>NZ_CP050854.1 GCF_017569925.1 Brenneria izadpanahii
GTGTCACTTTCGCTTTGGCAGCAGTGTCTTGCCCGTTTGCAGGATGAGTTACCTGCCACAGAATTCAGTATGTGGATACGCCCATTGCAGGCAGAACTGAGTGATAACACTCTGGCGCTCTACGCCCCTAATCGTTTCGTACTGGATTGGGTTCGTGATAAATATTTAAATAATATCAATGGGTTGCTAAACGATTTTTGCGGAATGGATGCCCCGTTGCTGCGTTTTGAGGTGGGCAGCAAACCATTGGTTCAGACGATAAGCCAGCCGGTTAACCATCATAGCAATGGCAACGTTGCGTCCGCGGTGCAGGTACGTTCAGCGCCGGTGCGCCCAAGCTGGGATAACTCGCCGGCGCAGGCGGAGCACACTTATCGCTCCAACGTAAATCCGAAACACACCTTTGATAACTTCGTTGAAGGTAAATCGAACCAACTGGCGCGCGCCGCCGCCCGTCAGGTGGCCGACAATCCGGGCGGCGCCTATAATCCCCTGTTCCTGTACGGCGGAACCGGACTGGGGAAAACGCACTTATTACACGCGGTCGGCAACGGCATCATTGCCCGTAAAGCCAATGCGAAAGTGGTTTACATGCATTCTGAGCGTTTTGTTCAGGATATGGTAAAAGCGTTGCAAAATAATGCGATTGAAGAATTCAAGCGCTATTACCGTTCAGTTGATGCATTACTGATTGACGATATTCAGTTTTTTGCCAATAAAGAGCGCTCCCAGGAAGAGTTTTTCCACACTTTCAATGCGCTGTTGGAAGGCAATCAGCAGATCATTCTGACGTCGGATCGCTATCCGAAAGAGATCAACGGCGTGGAAGATCGTTTGAAATCGCGTTTCGGCTGGGGGCTGACGGTCGCCATTGAGCCGCCGGAGCTGGAAACGCGTGTGGCTATCCTGATGAAAAAGGCCGACGAGAATGATATCCGTCTGCCGGGGGAAGTGGCTTTCTTTATCGCCAAGCGCCTGCGTTCCAACGTGCGTGAGCTGGAAGGCGCATTAAACCGGGTGATCGCCAATGCCAATTTTACCGGCCGTTCCATCACCATTGATTTTGTACGTGAGGCGCTGCGCGATCTGCTGGCATTGCAGGAAAAACTGGTTACTATCGATAATATCCAGAAGACGGTGGCGGAATACTATAAAATCAAAGTCGCCGATCTATTATCCAAACGTCGTTCCCGCTCGGTGGCTCGTCCGCGCCAGATGGCGATGGCGCTGGCCAAAGAGTTGACTAACCACAGTTTGCCGGAAATCGGCGATGCGTTTGGTGGGCGGGACCATACCACGGTGTTGCATGCCTGTCGTAAAATCGAACAGCTGCGTGAAGAAAGTCACGACATCAAAGAAGATTTTTCCAATTTAATCAGAACATTATCTTCATAATATTATGAAATTCATTGTCGAACGCGAACATCTGTTAAAACCACTGCAACAGGTCAGTAGCCCGTTGGGCGGCCGACCTACATTACCTATTCTGGGCAACCTGCTATTGCAGGTTACCGAAGGGGCGCTATCACTCACCGGCACCGATCTTGAAATGGAGATGGTCGCCAAGGTTGCGTTAACGCAGCCGCATGAACCTGGAGCCACAACGGTCCCGGCCCGTAAACTGTTCGATATCTGCCGTGGTTTGCCGGATGGCGCGGAAATCACCATCATGCTGGATGGCGATCGTATGCTGGTGCGCTCCGGCCGCAGCCGTTTTTCGCTGTCGACCTTGCCCGCCGCTGATTTTCCCAATCTGGATGACTGGCAGAGCGACGTTGAATTCTCGCTGCCTCAGGCAACGCTGAAGCGTTTGATTGAAGCCACGCAGTTTTCGATGGCGCATCAGGACGTTCGTTATTACCTCAACGGCATGCTGTTTGAAACCGAGGGCGAAGAGCTGCGTACGGTGGCGACCGACGGCCACCGCCTGGCGGTATGCGCTATGCCGGTGGGGCAGACGCTGCCGTCGCATTCGGTGATTGTGCCGCGTAAAGGCGTGATGGAACTGGTGCGTTTGCTGGATGGCGGCGATACGCCGCTGCAGCTGCAAATCGGCAGTAACAATATCCGCGCTCACGTCGGCGATTTCATCTTTACCTCCAAGCTGGTTGACGGCCGTTTCCCGGATTATCGCCGCGTATTGCCGAAGAACCCGGACAAAACGCTGGAAGCCAGCTGTGATTTGCTTAAGCAGGCGTTTTCCCGCGCGGCCATTCTGTCGAATGAAAAATTCCGCGGCGTACGTTTACACCTCATTCAGAACCAGTTGAAAATCACCGCCAATAACCCGGAACAGGAAGAGGCGGAAGAAATTCTGGATGTGCAGTACGACGGCACCGAGATGGAGATCGGCTTCAACGTCAGTTATGTGCTGGACGTTCTGAATGCGCTAAAATGCGAGGATGTCCGCTTACTGCTGACTGACTCGGTTTCCAGCGTGCAGATCGAGGATAGCGTTAGCCGGGCCGCCGCCTATGTCGTTATGCCGATGCGTCTCTAGTCTATGTCGGGCGATTTTTTTTGCCGGTCGGGGATGGGGGCGCGTTCACCCACTCCGCCTATGTCGAGAGCGCTTCGGGCGTCCGTTGGCAACGCTCGTTGGGCCTGCCGTCCGTCCAAAATACGTTGTATTTGGGCGGCGCGCTGTCCGCATTCAGTCAGTCTGCGACAATAACGTCTTTAAATTACAAGAAATAGTCGCATGGCTCTGACTCGTCTTCTGATTAAAGATTTCCGCAATATTGAAGCGGCCGATTTGGCGCTGGCGCCCGGCTTTAATTTTTTGGTCGGCGCGAACGGCAGCGGTAAAACCAGCGTACTGGAAGCGATTTACACGCTGGGGCATGGGCGGGCGTTTCGCAGCGTGCAGGCGGCGCGCGTTATCCGTCACGAACAGCCGGAATTTGTTCTGCATGGCCGTATCGATGGTCTTGAACGCGAACGTTCGATCGGGCTGAGTAAGAACCGTCAGGGCGACGGTAAAGTGCGTATCGACGGCAGCGACGGCCATAAAGTGGCCGAATTGGCGCAGCTATTGCCGATTCAGTTGATCACTCCCGAAGGTTTCACTCTGCTGAACGGCGGGCCGAAATACCGTCGCGCCTTTCTCGACTGGGGCTGTTTTCACAACGAACCTGGTTTTTTCTCCGCCTGGAGCAATATGAAACGCCTGCTGCGCCAGCGTAATGCGGCGCTGCGGCAGGTGAGCCAGTATGGGCAGCTTCGGGCCTGGGATCAGGAGTTGGCGCCGCTGGCCGAACGTATCAGTGAATGGCGGGCGCAATACAGCACGGCGATTGTTGAAGATATTTCAATCACCTGTAGCCAATTTTTACCGGAATTTTCCCTCAGCTTCGCTTTCCAGCGCGGCTGGGATAAAGAAAGTGACTATGCCGAACTACTGGAACGGCAGTTTGAACGCGACCGTATGTTGGGTTATACGGCGCTTGGGCCGCATAAAGCCGATTTCCGCATCCGCGCCAGCGGTGTGGCCGTCGAGGATATGCTGTCTCGTGGTCAGCTAAAGCTGCTTATGTGCGCCTTAAGGCTGGCCCAGGGTGAGTTTCTCACCCGTCAGAACGGACTGCGCTGTCTGTATCTGATAGATGATTTTGCTTCCGAACTGGATAGTACCCGCCGCCGTTTGCTGGCTGAACGGTTAAAAGCCACCCATGCGCAGGTTTTTGTCAGCGCTATCGGCGCTGAGCAGATAGCCGACATGATGGGTGAAAATGGCAAGATGTTCCGCGTAGAACAGGGTAAAATAACGGTTCAATCACAGGACTAAAATGAGCGAGAAACGTTGATGTCGAATTCTTATGACTCCTCAAGTATCAAGGTATTGAAAGGGCTGGATGCGGTACGTAAACGCCCAGGTATGTACATCGGTGATACGGATGATGGTACTGGTCTGCATCACATGGTATTCGAGGTTGTGGACAACGCTATCGACGAGGCACTCGCTGGCTATTGTAAAGACATTGTCATCACTATCCACGCTGATAATTCAGTCTCGGTGCAGGATGATGGTCGTGGTATTCCCACCGGTATTCATGAGGAAGAGGGGATATCCGCGGCGGAAGTGATCATGACGGTGCTGCATGCCGGCGGCAAATTTGATGATAACTCGTATAAAGTTTCCGGCGGTCTGCATGGCGTGGGGGTTTCCGTGGTTAACGCCCTGTCGGAAAAACTGGAGTTGGTCATTCGCCGCGAAGGTAAGGTTCATCAGCAAACCTATCGCCACGGCGTGGCGCAGGCGCCGCTGAAAGTCGTGGGGGATACCGATAAGACCGGCACCACCGTGCGCTTCTGGCCGAGCTTAGAGACTTTTACCAACGTGGTGGAATTCGAATATGAGATTCTGGCCAAACGTCTGCGCGAGCTCTCCTTCCTGAACTCGGGCGTTTCTATCCGCCTGATCGACGAGCGCGTAAAAGATAAAGCAGACCATTTTCACTATGAAGGCGGCATCAAGGCGTTCGTTGATTACCTCAACAGAAACAAGACGCCGATTCACCCGACGGTATTCTATTTCTCTACGGTGAAAGACGATATCGGCGTTGAAGTCGCTTTGCAGTGGAACGATGGTTTCCAGGAAAACATTTACTGCTTTACCAACAACATTCCGCAGCGTGACGGCGGTACTCACCTGGCCGGCTTCCGCGCCGCCATGACCCGTACCCTGAACACCTATATGGATAAAGAAGGCTACAGCAAAAAAGCCAAGATCAGCGCCACCGGCGACGATGCGCGTGAAGGTTTGATCGCCGTAGTTTCGGTGAAAGTTCCCGATCCGAAGTTCTCCTCTCAGACCAAAGATAAGCTGGTGTCCTCGGAAGTGAAAACGGCCGTCGAGTCGCTGATGAACGAGAAACTGGTGGATTATCTGATGGAAAATCCGTCGGACGCCAAAATCGTGGTGGGCAAAATCATTGATGCCGCCCGCGCCCGCGAAGCCGCGCGTAAGGCGCGCGATATGACCCGCCGTAAAGGCGCGCTCGATTTGGCCGGCCTGCCGGGCAAGCTGGCGGACTGTCAGGAACGAGATCCGGCATTGTCCGAACTGTACCTGGTGGAAGGGGACTCGGCGGGCGGTTCCGCCAAGCAGGGGCGTAATCGTAAGAATCAGGCGATTCTGCCGCTGAAGGGTAAGATCCTGAACGTCGAGAAAGCGCGCTTCGATAAAATGCTCTCCTCGCAGGAAGTGGCGACGCTGATCACCGCGCTGGGCTGCGGCATCGGCCGCGACGAGTACAACCCGGATAAACTGCGTTATCACAACATCATCATCATGACCGATGCCGATGTCGATGGTTCTCACATCCGTACGCTGTTGTTGACGTTCTTCTACCGTCAGATGCCGGAAATTGTCGAGCGCGGGCACGTGTATATCGCGCAGCCGCCGCTGTACAAAGTGAAGAAAGGCAAACAGGAACAGTACATCAAAGATGATGACGCGATGGATCAGTACCAGATTATGCTGGCTCTGGATGGGGCGACGCTGCACACCAACGCCGCCGCGCCGGCGATGGCGGGCGAGCCGCTGGAGAAACTGGTTGCCGAGCATTATGCGGTACAGAAAACCATCGGCCGTATGGAGCGCCGTTTCCCGCGGGCATTCCTCAACAGCTTAATCTATCAGCCGACGCTGGCTGAAACGGATTTAAGCGACCGGGAGCATGTTCAGCAGTGGATCGAAATGCTGGTTACGCGCCTGAATGAACAGGAACAGCACGGCAGCGCTTACACCTTCGCTATCAACGATAACCAGGAACGGCAGATTTTTGAACCGATTCTGCGTGTGCGGACCCACGGCGTCGATACCGATTATCCGTTGGATTACGGCTTCGTCACCGGCGGCGAATATCGTAAGATCAATCAATTAGGCGAAAAGTTACGTGGTCTGATTGAAGAAGATGCTTACATTGAACGCGGGGAGCGTCGTCAGCCCGTCGCCAGCTTTGAACAAGCGCTGGACTGGTTGGTGAAAGAGTCCCGCCGTGGTCTGGCTATTCAGCGTTACAAAGGTCTGGGCGAAATGAACCCGGAACAGCTGTGGGAAACGACGATGGACCCGACCAGCCGCCGCATGCTGCGCGTGACGGTCAAGGACGCCATCGCCGCCGATGAGCTGTTTACCACGCTGATGGGCGATGCGGTTGAGCCGCGCCGCGCGTTTATCGAAGAGAATGCGTTGAAAGCCGCGAATATCGATATCTAATCGGGTAAATCGTCCGTTTTACCCCACCCTAACCCTCCCCTCGCAGCGGAGGGAATCAGGCCGGCTCGCTTCTGAGCCGGCTTTTTTATGGCAGCCGTCCTGCGTCACTGCGTGGCGTTGAAAACGCTCCCTGCGTTTTTTATGGTCCGCCTGCATGGCGGCAATTCTACCGATCGTCGCAAGCGGCGTTTAAATCGCTGCCGGTATCGCGGCGTGAAGCCCTGCTATGCCGCTACCGCCCGTTGTCTGGCGCTGCGCAATTCCTGGCGCAGCGTGATCAGCGCGGTGATCAGCATAAAAATAACCGCTGACCAGAAGATGGCCTGCGGATAGTTGTGATCCAGCAACCAGCCGAACAGCACCGGGCCAACGGCGCCGCCGATGTTGAAACCGGTGGAGACGATGCCGAAAACCCGCCCTTCGGCGCCGGCGGGCGAGGCCGCGCGCACCAGCATATCGCGCGAAGGCGCAATCATACCGGATAGAAAGCCGGCGGCGGCCAGCAGAGGAACCAAAATGGCGACCGGCAGCGGATAGATGGCGACCAGCGTGATTAATCCCGCGGTTATTGCCAGCGCCGCCGTCGCCACCAGCCCGTGACGCCGGGTTTTATCCGCCAGCGCGCCGCCCGCCAATACGCCGAAGGCGCTGGAAAACAGGAAGGAGGTCAGCACGATATTCGCCTGCGATAACGGCAGCTCATAGCCGGTGACAAACGCGGTAACCGAAAAGTTCTGAATCGACGCCGTGCTCAGGTTTAACAGCAGGAATAACACTAACAGCGCCATGATGGGCAGCGTAAAAAGCGGGACGCGGCGGCGTTTGCCTGACGGCGCGTTCTCCTGCGAGGCCGTCTGAATCCGGGCCGGCTGGTCCCGGCCGGTTAATAGCAGCGGAACCGTCAGCAGTCCTATTGCTCCCGCCACGACAAATGCGCTGTTGGTGCCGGCGAAGGCGGCTACCGCCAGTAAGATCCCCGGCGCGATAGCGGTGCCGAAGAAGCCGGAGAACGTATGAATTGAAAAAGCCCGCCCCATGCGTTTTTCGTCGATTCCGCGCGACAATAACGCGTAATCCGCGGGATGATAGACCGCGTTCGCCACGCCCGCCAGCGCCATCGCCGCCACCAGCCAGAAGTAGCTGTCTGAAAAACTCAGGGAGAGAAAACACAGGCTGCCGAGCGTCAGGCCGGCGGTCAGGGTGCGCCGCGCGCCGATGCGATCGACGACGAAGCCTATCGGCGTTTGCACGCAGGCGGAGACGATGTTGAACACGCTGAGCGCGAAGCCCAGTTCGACGAAGCTGATATTACGCTGTTCAGAGAGCAATGGGATCAGCGCAGGCAGCACCATCATGTGGAAATGGCTCACCAGGTGAGCGGATGAAATCTGGGCCAGCAGGGGCAGCTTTATTCGTTTCATTTTTTGTCGTCAGCAGGCGATAGTGGATTTATGCGTGAAAGACGATGCGGCACGCCGGCGTCGTTTCCTGAGGCAGTAAAGGCATAACATTACCATATTGCTCATATTATTAGCGTCCAATCTTTTATCGGCGGTGGAGATATTCTCTTCAGGCGACGCCGATCACCCGCGAGATGCCTTTTGGCTTAGCGAGATACCTGCTAGGGTGGAGATATTCATCGATGGATAATGGAGGCGCGACATGGCGGGCAAAGACTATCTGGGCGGCTGTCTGTGTGGACATATCCGCTTTAAGGCCGTAGGTAAGCCGGGCAATCCTCATGCCTGCTCTTGCACCTACTGTCAGCAGCATTCGGGGGCGCCTACGCTGTATTGGGTCGAGTTCCCGCAGGCATCCGTTGCGTGGATTGGCGAAGGCGGAGAACCCGCGCGTTATCGCTCGTCCGATTATTCCAGCCGTTCTTTCTGTCCGCGCTGCGGCAGTACGCTGGGCGCTATTGACGACGAGCCGACCGTTGCGTTGGTGATTGGCAGCTTCGATGAAAAAAATGCACCGGAACTGCGTCCGGTTTCCCACTCGTTTGCAGATAAATGCCCACGTTGGTGATGATGCCGCAGGATTTTTCCCGAGCGCTGGAGACAACAAACCGGCGATGCCGGTCTGTTGTCTTATCGGCGATTAGGAAAGTCTGAACACCTGCACCACCTGGGAGAGCCGTTTGGCCTGATCTTCCAGCGAAGCCGCGGCGGCGGACGCTTCCTGTACCAACGCGGCGTTCTGTTGCGTGACGCCATCCATTTCGTGCACCGCCTGCGTAACCTGACTGATGCCGCGCGATTGTTCGTCCGACGCCGAGACGATTTCATCCATAATATCTTTTACCGACGTCACCGCCGTCAGCATATCCTGCATGGTGGCGCCCGCGCTTTGCACCAGCTTGACGCCGTTGTCGACGCGGCCGGCTGATTCGGCGATCAGCGCGGTGATCTCTTTCACCGCATTGCCGCTGCGCTGGGCGAGATTGCGCACTTCATTGGCCACCACCGCAAAACCTCGCCCTTGTTCGCCCGCTCTGGCGGCTTCCACCGCCGCGTTCAGCGCCAGAATATTGGTCTGGAAGGCGATGCTGTTAATAATGCTGGTAATCTCGGCGATCTTCTTAGAACTATCATCAATTTCCCCCATAATACCGACGACCTGACCAACAATCGCATCGCCTTGTTTGGCGATTTGCGCGGCGTTCTGCGCCAGGCGCGTGGCGTTATGGGCATTGTCCGCGTTCTGTTTCACGGTCGCGGTGATTTGTTCCATGCTGGCCGCGGTTTCTTCCAGCGCGGAGGCCTGCTGTTCGGTTCGGGAAGCCAGGTCCGTATTGCCTGCGGAAATTTCGCTGGCGCCGTGGCTGACTGATTCGCTGGTGGTGAGCAACTGCTCCGCGATATCCCTCAACTGCGTCTGCATGGTGCGCATCGCGTAAAAGATACTGCGCTTATCTTTGGCCTGCAGCGGAATGTCTTTGGTTAAATCGCCCTGCGCGACTGCCAGCGCGATATCGGCCGCCTCCGCAGGCTCCCCGCCAACGGTACGCAGTACCTTTCGGGTGAAAATGACGCCCACCACGCCGGAAACCACGATGATGCTCAGTATGGTCAGCAGTATGGCGATGTTGCGCTGTTTCATGCTTTCCGCCATCACGGCGTTGACGGGGATCGCCAGACCCAGCACCCAGGGCGTGCCGGTATTGCCGATGGCGATAGGGGCGTTAATGCTGAATACTTCGGTATTCAGGGTGTCGCTAAAGCGCTCCTGTATACTGATTTTGCCATTCGCAACGCTTTCCAGCAGCGCCTGACTATTCTCGGATCTCTGGCCGATGCGTTTCTGATCCGGATGCGCGATAAAGACGCCGGTATGAGAAAACATCTGCGCGTAAGCGCCTGGATAAGGACTGATGCTATTAACGAACTGTTGCAGGCTGGCTAGCGAGAAATCAGCGGTGACGGATCCATAAAACTTGCCGTTGACCATGATGGGAACGGCGAGCGAGGTAAGTAACGTATCCACGCCGTTATAGCTATAGCTGTAGGGATCCAGAATGACCTCTTTTTGCAGTTGACGCGGCAGAAGATAGTAGTCGCCGCTGCCGGGCGTTTCATAATCGGTCAGGTGGTGCAGCGCAATGTTGCCGGCGGGATCGCGATCGACGTAGCGGACAAAACGCCCGTTGGGATCTTGATCGGGCAGTTCGGCATATTGTTGATCTTTCCCGTCGAAAGCGTTGGGTTCCCAGGCCAGCGACATGGAAAGCAGGTCGGGATGATTTTTCAGCGTGTTTTTCAACATCGCTTCCGCGGTAAGGCGATCGGGATTACCCACTTCCTGTAATGTTTGTACGCTCTGAACCAGATCGCGCGCGGCAGATAATGCATTATTGAATTTATTCTGCACCAAAGAGACATTTGAATACGTCATTTGGGCCAGAAATTTCTGGGCGATATACTTTTGCTGCTGGCTGGATTGCCAGAGCAGTAAACCGACGGTAATAATAAATCCTAATGCGATTGCTGTGATGGTGCTAATTAATACCAGAGCCCGGGTGGAAAGTTTCTTTTTTTTAGAAGAAATTGACTGGGGTGAAGAATAGGAAACCAATTCATTTGACATTGGATCGTCCTCTTTTAATAACCAAAGTGTCTATGTAAGCGCAGCCGGCTATACTTATTTCACTGTCGGATTGCATGAAATATACCCAATAGATTTCGAGGCTTAGAAGACGGCGAATAATAATGCAGCCGACGCCCCTGCCGCTGGAAAGATGAAGGGTATTAATGTGATAAGGATCACTTTGAGTTTATCGACTCAATTATTGTTTCTTTAGTGATTTTCAGTGATCTATTTATTTCGTTACTGCTACAGTTGGTTTTACGCGCCGCGCGTAAGACGTTTTATCGAAATAAAAAAGAGAAGAATAATTAATATATTTCGCGGTTCGGATAATATCGTCGTACTTTAAAACATATTCGAAATGTCATTTTAAAAAAGAATGAGACGGGCCGAAATTCAATCGGAGAACGCGGCCGGGCCTTTTCCTACCGATTCACGGATAATCAATTGGCCTTTAAATTCGGGTAACGACGCGACGGTTTCCCCCTCCAATTTACACAACAGCCTTTCAAGAGCGCATTTTATCATTTCGGCGACCGGAACGTGCACGGTGGTCAAGGCCGGATGAAACCAGGAGGCCATAGGCAGGTCGTCGAAGCCCAGTAAAGAAACATCCTGCGGTATGGATATGCCCCGTTCGCGAAACGCCTTCGCCGCGCCAATAGCCATGTCATCGTTGCTGGCGACCAACGCGCTGAAGGCAACGCCGCGCCGGAGCAGTATCTTCACGGCGTTATAACCGCTTTCGGACGTCCAGTTTCCAGGCGCCGCCAGCGCGGGGTTGAATTCGATCCCCTGGGCCGCCAGAGCCTGACGATAACCCGCGAGACGGCTTTCTCCGGTCGGCGATTCCGCAGAGCCGCTGATAAAGGCGATATTCCGGTGCCCTTGCTCAATCAGGTAATTTACCGCGCTAAAACAGTGTTGTTGATGGTTGGCGCAGACGCTGTTTTCCTCATGATGTTTCAGCTTGCGGTTTACCACCATGATGGGCTGTTCATAACGATCGATAATGGTTTCCAGCGCGGCGATGGAGAGGAAGCGAGGGTAGATGACGATCGCGTCGCAGCGTAAATCCAGCAGGAACCGAATCGCCTGTTCCTCCTCCTCCGCGCCGTGTTTGCCATCGGCCATGATCAACTGCCGCCCGTATTTCTCCGTCAAGGTGGCGGTTTGAAACAGCAGCTCGCTAAAGTAGGGGCCGTTATACAAGGTGTTGGTGACCACCAGACCAATGCTTTGGGATTTGCTGGTGGCAAGGTTGCGCGCCAGCAGGTTCGGCCGGTAGCCCGTTTCCTCTATCGCTTTGAACACCCGGTCTTTAGTGGTTTTGCTGACATAGCTGTTTCCCGTTAGTACGCGTGAGACCGTGGCTTTCGATACGCCCGCTTTTTTCGCCACATCGAGCATGGTTATCATTCTGTTTTCTCAACTTTCCCGTTATTACCCGACATCATTCACGTTGCTGGCGCGCTGGTTTCCGTTACCCGGTCTTATCCGGCGCGCTGCGAATTCGCCGCCGCCGTATGGCGCGCTATTCTGATTATTATAAGGAAATTAGACCATTTTTATCAGCTTTAAACCAGATGCCGCTAATTTTTATTCATGGGAAATTCTATTTATGATCGCGTTCAAAAAATGAGAAAAACAATATGAAACCGGTTGCATATTATTTTTTATGTTGCTTGAATAATAAAAAATACGGACGGTGAGGTGCATGATGAATAAAATTCTACTCTGTTGCGCAGCGGGTATGTCCACCAGCATGCTGGTCCAACGCATGGAAAAAGTGGCGAAGGAGAAAGGCATCGATGTTGAAATAAAAGCCGTTGGTTTTGAAGAGTTTAATGAGGTTGTTTCGCAATATGACTGCTGTCTGCTCGGGCCGCAGATTAAGTATAAGCTGGCGGAGTTTAAAGAAATAGCTGATGAAAAAAACAAGCCTATCGCCGTTATAAATACCATTGATTATGGAATGATGAATGGCGAGAAGGTTCTTAAGGACGCGTTGGCGATGATCCACTAATTATGGGAAATAATAATGGGTACGTTCAGTGAGTCATTATTTAGCGTGATTGAAAACCGCATCAGCCCGGTTGCGGCAAAACTTTCCAATCAGCGTCACGTTGTAGCAATTAAAGATGGTTTTATTGCCACCATGCCATTTTTGATTGTCGGCTCCTTTATGTTGCTATTTGCTCATCCCCCTTTCAGCGCGGACAGCCAGTGGGCGTTCGCCCAGTGGTGGCTAGGGATAGTCGAGCGTCATACCGAGCAGATCATGATGCCCTACAATATGACCATGGGCATCATGGCGCTGTATATCTGTAGCGCGATTGCCTATAACCTGGCACAAAGCTACAAAATGAACGGCTTTATGGCGGCCTGCCTGGCGCTGATGTCGTTCCTGGTGACGGCGGCGCCGCAAAGCGACGGCAGCTTGCCGGTGGGATCGCTGGGGGGCGAGGGGATCTTTACCGCCATTCTGGTTGCGCTCTATGCCACGGAACTGATGCATTTCCTGCAGAAGCATAACATCGGTATCCGGCTGCCGGAGCAGGTGCCGCCGAAGATCCGCCAGTCTTTTGATCTGTTGATTCCGATCCTGGCCATTTTCCTGACGCTGTTTCCGCTCAGCCTGTTTATTCAAAGCCAGTTCGGCATGCTGTTGCCGCAGGCGATTATGGCGATCTTCGCGCCGATTATCTCCGCTTCGGATTCGCTGCCCGCCATTTTGATCGCCGTGCTGTTATGCCATTTGCTGTGGTTTGCCGGGATCCACGGCGCGGTGATCGTCGGGGGGATCTTGCAGGCTTTCTGGCTGACCAATCTGGGTCTTAACCAGCAGGCGCTAAATGCGGGCGCGCCTATCACTCAAATCTTTATCGAACCATTCTGGCAGTTCTTTATCGTGGTGGGGGGCTCCGGTTCGACCATGGGCCTGGTGTTCCTTTATCTGCGCAGCCGTTCGGCTCATCTGCGCTCCATTGGCAAACTGGCCGTCGTTCCCAGTATGTTCAATATCAACGAACCGGTGATTTTTGGCTCTCCGGTGGTCATGAACCCGCTGTTGTTTATTCCGTTCATTACCGCGCCATTGGTCAACGCCGTTATCGCTTACGTCGCCACCAGAACCTCGCTGGTCAACCATGTGGTGTCGCTCGCTCCCTGGACAACGCCGGCGCCGATCGGCGCGGCCTGGTCCACCGGTTGGGATTGGCGGGCCATTGTGCTGGTCGGCGTACTGATTGTGGTGTCGGCGGTGATTTACTATCCGTTCTTCAAGATGTACGAACGCCAGCTTTTAGCGCAGGAAAAAGAGACGATGCAAACCGAGGGGGTTACTGATGGAGCTTGATGAAAACACGGTAATGGCGCTGATTATTCATGCCGGAGAAGCCCGTTCCAGCGCAATGGAAGCCCTGAGAGCCGCAAGAAAATATGACTGGGACCAGGCGGATGCGCTGCTGGCCGACGCCTCTGCCGCCGCGCGTAAGGCGCATCAGATTCAGACCGAACTGATCGGCGCGGATGAAGGGAGCGGAAAAATTCCGGTCAACCTGATTCTGGTCCATGCGCAGGATCATCTGATGAATGCGATGCTGTGCCGCGAACTGGTTGAGGAACTTATTTATCTGCATAAGCGGATTGCCGCGCTTGCGCCTTAAGCCGCTCGCGTATCGCGTTAACGCCAACCGTTTTTACCGGCGAATGCCGGTTTCTTTATCAAAAGCTAAAAAGGGTACGAGATGTCAGTTCAGCAATTACCGAAAGATTTTCTGTGGGGCGGCGCGGTAGCGGCGCATCAGGTTGAAGGTGGTTGGGATCAAGGGGGAAAAGGCGTCAGCATTTGTGACGTGCTTTCCGGCGGCGCGCACGGCGTGGATCGCGTGATAACCGATGGCGTACAGCCGGGCGTCAGCTATCCCAATCATCAGGCGGTGGAGTTTTATTCCCGCTACAAACAGGATATCGCGCTGTTCGCCGAGATGGGGTTTAAATGTTTCCGTACTTCCATCGCCTGGACGCGCATCTTCCCCAATGGCGATGAGCAGGAGCCGAATGAAGCGGGCCTGCAATTTTATGACGACCTGTTCGACGAGCTGCTGAAATACAATATTGAGCCGGTGATTACGCTTTCCCACTTTGAGATGCCCTACCATCTGGTCAAGCAATATGGCGGATGGCTTAACCGCCGGGTGATTGATTTTTTTGTGCGTTACAGCGAAGTGGTAATGAAACGCTATAAGTCCAAGGTGAAATACTGGATGACGTTCAACGAGATCAATAACCAGCGTAACTGGCGGTATCCGCTGTTTGGCTATTGCTGTTCCGGGGTGATTTTCACCAAACACCCGAACCCCGAACAGGCGATGTATCAGACGCTGCACCATCAGTTCGTGGCCAGCGCCAAAGTCGTGAAGCTGGGGCATGCGATCAACCCTGAGTTTAAAATCGGCTGCATGCTGGCGTTGGTGCCGCTTTATCCCTGGTCCTGCAATCCTGATGATGTGATGTTCGCCCAGGAAGCGATGCGCGAACGTCACCTGTTCGGCGATGTGCAGCTGCGCGGCTATTACCCGTCCTATATCCTGAAAGAGTGGGAAAGCAAGGGCTACCAGATTGACAGGCTGCCGGGCGACGAGCACATCCTGAGGGAAGGCTGCGCGGATTATCTCGGCTTCAGCTATTACATGAGCAACGCCGTACAATACGCCGCCAAAGACCAGCCGGGAGGCGATGCTATCGCGGGCTTTAACGGCAGCGTGAAAAACCCGTACATCGGCGCGTCCGAGTGGGGGTGGCAGATTGATCCGGTGGGGCTGCGTTATACGCTGAACAGCTTCTATGAGCGTTATCAAAAGCCGATGTTTATCGTTGAAAACGGTTTCGGCGCGGTCGATACCGTGGAAAGCGACGGACAGATCCATGACGATTACCGTATCGATTATCTGCGTGCGCACATTGAGCAGATGAAAAAAGCCGTATTGGAAGATGGTGTTGAATTAATGGGTTACACCCCCTGGGGCTGCATCGACTGCGTTTCCTTTACCACCGGGCAGTACAGCAAACGCTATGGCTTTATCTATGTCGATAAACATGATGACGGCACCGGCACGCTGCAACGTTCGAAGAAGAAGAGCTTTAACTGGTATCAGCGGGTTATCGCCAGTCAAGGCGCTGATTTGGCGTGAGACGGCTTACTTATCAGCCCGGTGTCGGTTTCCCTGAATGACGCGGCCCTGCCCTTGGGGGCCGCATCCCCGCCGACTGAAATCTCTTGCGTATAAATATGGCCGGATTTTCGGTTTGTTCGCATATGAGCGCGCTCAATAGACGTCAAAATTAGGAAATATCGCTTTCTTATCATTGATGACGAATATTAGCGTGCTTTATTTTGCTGGCTCTTCGTCGCTGAATCGCGTTAGCATAAAAACAGTCATATGCCGCTGGAAAAACTATGTCTATTAAACTGATCGCTATTGATATGGATGGGACGCTGTTGACGCCCCAGAACCAGATTTCGCCTGCCGTGAAAGCCGCTATTGCCGCCGCCAGAGAAAAAGGCGTGCAGGTGGTATTGGCTACCGGCCGCCCGTTTATCGGCGTGGCGCGTTACCTGGCGGAGTTGGATTTACGGCAGGAAGGTTGCTATTGCATCACCAACAACGGCGCGCTGGTGCAACGCGCCAGCGATGGCGAGTGCGTGGCGCAAACCACGCTCAGCTTTGACGATTATCTCTACTTCGAAGCGCTGGCGCGCAAGCTCAATGTGCATTTCCACGCATTGGACTTCAACTTTGTCTACACCGCGAATAAAGATATCAGCGCCTATACCGTTCATGAGTCGAATCTGACCGGCATGCCGTTGAAGTATCGTGCGGTGGAAGAGATGGATCGCAGCCTGACGTTCCCGAAACTGATGATGATTGATGAGCCGCCGGTGCTGGATCGGGCCATCAGCCAGATCCCGCGGGAAGCGCATGAGCATTACACCCTGATGAAGAGCGCCGAGTATTATCTGGAAATTCTGAATAAGCGGGTCAATAAGGGCGAAGGCGTGAAGATGCTGGCCGAACACCTGAAGATTCCCCGTGAAAGCGTAATGGCGATGGGCGATCAGGAAAACGATCTGGCGATGATTAATTACGCCGGGATTGGCGTAGCGATGGGCAATGCCATCGATGAGGTGAAGAAAGCCAGCCAGTTCGTCACCAAAACCAATGCGGAAGACGGCGTGGCTTACGCCATTGAGAAATTTGTTCTCAATGCCTGATGGCGGTTGTTTATAGTAGCCATCAATGATGGCTACTTTTATATATGCCATTAACGATCTTTCTGGATGACATCTACATGTAAGTGGTTATTAATCTTTTTCAACGAGAATTCAGTGATAAATTCACGACTAAAGGGGAAATCTCCAGCCGCAGATTTTTTCTTTGACGTCAGCTTCGCGGAGAAGTGATATTGCTGGCCTTCCGTAAAAACATATCCCTGCGCGGGGACGCACTGATTGGGCGACATGCCAACGTGTTTACCTTGCAAACCAAATGGCAGATAGCTGTCACAATGGATCCATACTTGGCTGTATTGTATACAATAGCGTTTCCAACTATCTGACGGGCCATTGATATCTCGCCTAACGTCATCAAACGTAGTGCGCCTTCTTCTATCTGTTGGTTTTTCTGTTCTTGCGTTAGCATGCGTCAAAATCCTTTTAACCATACCGGGAAATATCACTGGCGAGATTAACTCAATTCAAAAACTTTTTGTAAAGAGAAGGTTAATAATAATTATCATGCTTCAACGCGTGATAATTATTTTAAATTATTCACCTGCTATTTATTAGCGCGAAAACTAATTCCTAAGAAACGCTTTAATGAAAAGCGTAAAAACAAATAACACGCAAAAAAACCGATGGAACGAGTCGATTATTCTAATGACAGGCAGTCGGTTATTTTTTCTTTTATCATCCGGGTGACGTGATTAACTAGCTGGCTTCTGGGAATTTGCGGCGGGTAAACCGCGCAGTACGCCATTTTTATATTGGGAGTAAAAGGCTTAACGATAACCGGGGACGGACTATTTAACGCCGTGATGAAATCCACGACGCCGATACCCACATTTTTTGCCGCCAGCGCGCAGCTGTTAGCCATCGAGGTTTCAATCGGATTGTGCAAATATCCCAGCTCTTTTCTGAGCGATATATCGATTTGCGCCCGTAACGGCGTGGTTCTGCCTGGTAGAATGGCGCGGTAATGGGTTAGGTCGTCAATGGTGATCTGATCCGCTTTCGCCAAAGGATGCGTCATCGACAATACGGCAACAGCGCTAGCGTCGGCCAGCGGTTCGGCTTCCAGACCTTTGTTGCCTACCTGACCAAAAATAAAGCCGACGTCGTACTGGTTCGCCGTGATGGCCTCGGTGATATGGCTGGTGCTTTCGATGTCTAAAAACAATGAGATATCAGGATATTCGGTGATTAAGGCGGGAAGCATTTGCTCCGAACAGAGCAGCGACAGCGCCTGAACCGAGGCAATGCGCAGTACGCTGCCTTTGGCATGACGAATTTCATCGGCAATCAGGGCGATGTGATCCAGCCCCAGATAGAGGCGATCCACCTCCCGGTAAAGCTTCATCGCTTCGGCGCGGGGAATAAGGCCGCGCCCGTCCCGATCGAACAATTTCAGGTTCAGGGCGTATTCAAAATCCCGGATAAGTCGGCTTACCGCTGGTTGGGTAATGTGCATCATGTTGGCCGCCGCCGTGATCCCGCCGGTAAGGATGACTTTGTGAAAAGCTTCAACCTGGCGGGGATTGATTCGCATACTGTTCACTCCGAAACATAATATTTAGTTATCAATTTAACACAAAATGTAATTTTTATTTATCTAATCTAGCGCATAGACTCCAGCAATATAATATTTTATGCACTACATAAATCTGCCATGGAATAGAGGGATTGATGAATGAAACAATCAACGATGGCATTATTTTTCACTTTTTTATTTTCATCTTCGCCTTTGGTTTTTAGTGCTGATCTGAATATTGGTTTGGCTACATCCACAACGTCAATGGATCCTCAGTTTTATGTGGGGGGACAAAATAGCGCAATGGCGCGTAATATTTTTGACAGTTTGGTTTCTCAGGATGAAAAGCAACAAATTTCTCCTGCCTTGGCCGTATCGTGGAAAGTTATTGACGATAAAACCTGGGAATTCTCATTACGGCCAGGCGTAAAGTTTCATGACGGCGGTGATTTTACCGCCAAAGATGTGATTGCCAGCATCAAACGCGTCGCGCTGGCATCAAAAAACAGCCCGAGTTCTTATGCGCCTTACGTCAACGATATTGCTGATATTAAAGAGATCGATCCGTTAACGCTGCGCATCACCACCAAAGAACCGTCGCCTTTGCTGTTGAATAATTTAAGCCGAGTTTCAATTTTACCGGCCCGTCTCGAAACGGTGCCGACGGAAACGCTGAATGCCGGGAAAGACGTAATTGGAACCGGGCCTTTCAAGTTTGTTTCCTGGGTGCCCGACGATCGGGTCGTTCTTGAACGTAATGATAACTACTGGGGGGGAAAAGCCGAGTGGGACAAGGTTACCGTTCGTGTATTTAAAAACAGCAGCGCCCGTGTAGCCGCCATTTTATCCGGTGATGTGGACATGATCGAAAGCGTTCCAACAGCCGACAGCCGTAATATTTTAAAAAATAATCAGTTACACACGATTTCAACACCAGGGAATCGTATTATTTATCTGCATATGGACCAGCAGCGCGACGTATCTCCGTTCGCTAAAGGTCCTGATGGCAAAAATCCATTACTAAAAAAAGAAGTCCGCCAGGCGATGTCTTTAGCGCTTAATCGTCAGGCAATCGTCGATCGTATTATGGACGGGCAGGCCGTACCGGCCTCCCAGCTTGTGCCTAAAGGGTATTTCGGCTATTCCGCCTCCATTCCCGCGCCGGTTTACAACCCGGAGAAAGCCAAACAGGAACTGGCGGCGGCGGGATACCCCGACGGCTTTACGTTGACGTTTCATGCTTCAAACGATCGATATCCCAATGACGCGAAAATCGCGCAGGCTATCGGTCAGATGTTTACCCGCGTCGGGATAAAAACCGACGTTGTAACGATGCCGGGCAGCGTCTATTTCTCGCGTGCGGCCCGTCTCGAATTCAGTTTGATCATGGGCGGCGCGGCCATCGAAACCGGAGAAGCGTCCGGCGTTCTGGGGCCGTTGCTGGAGACCTTCGGTCCCAATGGCGGGCAGGGCAACCGTGGCCGCTATTCCAATCCCGCTTTTGATAAAGCGTTGAACGACGCACGTTCAACCATGGATAGCGCGCGGCGGGAAGCGTTACTGGCCGAAGCGATGAACATCGGTATGAACGATCAGGGCGTGATTCCGGTGATGTTCCTGTCCAACACCTGGGCGATGAAGAAGCAGTACACCTATGTGGGGCGCTCGGATGCCTACACGCTGCCTTACTTCGTCCGTTCGGCGCAGTAGCCCCGCATCACGATAGGAGAACGGTATGAGCGTATTCAGCGGCGTGTTTCCCTACCTGGTTTCGCCCGTTAAACCGGATGGCCAGGTTGATCGCGCGGTATTGGCTCAGCTAACCGAACACCTTATCAATTGCGGCGTACATGGGTTGGTGCCTCTCGGCAGTACGGGGGAATTCGCTTATCTCTCCGCCGCCCAGCGGGAAGATGTGGTCAGAACGGTTATCGACGCCGCCCGCGGCCGCGTGCCCGTTATCGCCGGCGTGGCCTCCACGACGATTCGCGATGCGGTAGAACAGACGCGGCGCTATATCGAACTGGGCGCTGACGGTATCCTTGCCGTGCTGGAAGCCTATTTCCCGCTTAAGGACGACGGCGTCGAGCGCTATTTCCGCGCGATTGCCGAGGCCGCCGGGCAAAAGCCGGTGGTGTTGTATACCAACCCGCAATTCCAGCGTTCCGATCTCAGCCTGCCGGTTATTGAACGGCTGAGCTATGTCGATAACATCCGCTATATCAAAGATGCTTCCACCAATACCGGGCGTTTACTGTCCATTATTGAACGAACCCGCGGGCGAATGGAGGTGTTCTCCGCCTCTGCCCATATTCCCGCCTGCGTGATGCTGATCGGCGGCGTCGGCTGGATGGCCGGCCCGGCCTGTATTGTCCCCAAACAGAGTATTGCCCTGTACGAAGCCGCCCGCTCGGGCGACTGGGTAACGGCAATGGCTCTTCAGCGCCCGCTGTGGCGCATCAATGAAATTTTCGCCCGTTATTCCATTGCCGGCTGTATTAAAGCGGCGCTGCAATTGCAGGGATTCGACGTGGGAGATCCGCTGCCGCCGCAGCCGTCGCTGGATGAACGGGCGCGCCAAGAGATCGCCGAGGTTCTGACGTCCGTCGGCGCTTTATAATATGTAACAACATCTTGAAGAAGGGAACGGTCGCCGGATGAGTGCTGTACCGATTATTATTGATTGCGATCCGGGGATTGATGACGCCATCGCGCTGTTGAGCGCATTTGTCTCGCCTGAGCTGGATATTCTCGGCATTTGTGCGGTTTGCGGCAATCAACCGCTGGAGCGCACGGTTCATAACGCTTTGCAAATCACCGAACTGGGGAGACGTACGGATATTCCCGTCTATGCCGGGTGTCATCGTCCCCTTTTCCGCGATGCGATTCATGGCCAGTTTCATGGGAAAAGCGGATTGGGGAACACGGTCTTACCCGAACCACGGAAACGGGCCGAATCCCAGCATGCGGTGAGCTTTATCATTGAGCAATGCGAACAGGCCGCGGCGGCCGGTAAACCCATCACGCTGTGTACGCTGGGGCCGCTAACCAATCTGGCGACCGCGTTGATTATGAAACCCGCCATCGCCGGCGGCATTGAACGCGTCGTTATGATGGGGGGCGCTTACCGGGAGGCCGGAAACCGCAGTCTGACGTCGGAATTCAATATGCTGGCCGACCCTCATGCGGCGCATGTGGTGTTCTCTTCCTCCATCGCCATTGTCGCGCTGCCGTTGGATGCCACGCACCAGGTGATCCTGACGCCGGAACAGGTTGCGCGCTTTATTGCGCTTTCCGGCCGGATTTCCGCGCCGCTGGGGGAAATGATGGCGTTCTGGGATCGTAACGATATCCGCCGTTACGGTTCGCGCGGCGGGCCGCTGCACGATCCGCTGGTCATCGCCTGGCTACTGGCGCCGCACTGTTTTAACAGCGAAAAAGCGCGGGTCTACATTGAACATGAAAGCGAGCTTTGCATGGGGCAGACCGTGGCTGACTGGTATGGTAAGACCGGTGGGCGGCCTAATGTGGATGTGGTGACGAAAGTTGATGCTGAACGGGTTTTTGCGCTGTTTGCCGAACGCCTGAACCGCTATGAAGTGAAAGCCTGATATGGTTAAAGAACGCATTATTATTGATACCGATCCCGGTGTGGATGACGCCATCGCCATTTGGCTGGCGATGGCGGCGCCGGAATTGGACATTCTGGGCATCACGGTGGTGGCGGGCAATGTGCCGCTTGAGGATACGCTGGCCAACGCCTGCAAGGTGGTCGGGTTGACCGGCAGAACGGATGTGCCGGTTTACGCCGGCGCGACAGGGCCGCTGGTGCGCGAGCAGGTCTATGGTAAGTACGCGCATATCGGGGCGTTTTCTCATGATCTGGTGCCGGATTCGTCTTTCCGCGCGGAGCAGGAGCATGCGGTTGATTTTCTGGTGCGCGTGGCGCGCCAGGCCGCGGCGGACAACAATCCGATAACCCTGTGCGCGCTGGGGCCGTTGACCAACCTGGCGTTGGCGCTGCGTCATCATCCTGATGTCGCCCGCGGCATCAAACGGATTGTCACCATGAGCTGCGCTTTTAGCGCGTTGGGCAATCGTGTTCCCTGGGCGGATTTTAACGTTTACGCCGATCCCCATGCGGCGGCGATCGTTTTTTCTTCCGGCGTTCCTGTCGTGATCATGCCGCTGGATATGACGTTTCAGGTGCTTATTCAGAAACAACAGATTGATGACCTGGAACGCCGCGCCGGCGCGCCTGGTGCGGCGCTGGCGGCGTTATTACGCCGCTTCGACCGTAACGAAGTCGCCCGTTTCGGCCGCGAAGGCGGGCCGATTCATGACGCCACCGTGGTAGCATGGTTACTCAACCCCGCGTTGTTCAGCGGCGTATCGGCCAGAGTAGAGGTGGAAGTCGTTGGCCGCACGGCCGGCTATGCGTTTGCCGATTTTTATAACAAGCTCGGCCGGCCCGCCAATGCGCTGGTGATGCGGGATACGGATGAGCAGGGCGTTCTGGCCCTGCTTGCGGACTATCTGAACCGCTATGGTTCTGAGGACAGTTGATGATTGCCTACCTGCTAAGCCGTATCGGACAGACGCTGTTGACGTTGGTCGTCATGTCGGTACTGGTATTTGTGGGGGTGTATCTGGTTGGCAATCCGGTGGACATGCTGCTGGGGGCGACGGCGACGCCGGCGGAAAGACTGGCGGTAATTCAGTCGTTCGGTTTGGATAAACCGGTCTGGGAACAGTATGGATTATTCGTACTGAACGCCTTGCAGGGCGATATGGGAAACTCCTTTATTTTTAACCAGCCGGCGCTGACGCTGATTTTTCAGCGCATGCCCGCCACGTTGGAGTTGGCGATGACGGCGTTCGTTATCGCTTTGATTCTCGGCATACCGCTCGGCATTTACGCCGGCCTGCGGCCGGACAGCGCCGTATCGAAATCGATTATGACGTTTTCCATCTTCGGCTTTAGTTTGCCGACCTTCTGGATTGGCCTGGTCATGATCATGCTGTTCAGCGTCAAGCTGGGGCTACTGCCCGCATCGGGGCGCGGACAAACCAGCGATTTATTCGGCATTCCCTTTAGCTTCTTAACCAAAGACGGCCTTGAACACCTGCTCTTGCCCGCGTTCAACCTGGCGCTGTTTAAAACCTCATTGATTATTCGCTTGATGCGGGCGGGCGTGATCGAATGTCTGCAACAGGACTATGTGCAGTTTGCCCGCGCCAAAGGGCTATCGGAAACCCGTATTGTGCTGGTGCACGTGCTGCGCAACACCCTGATCCCGCTGATTACCGTCATCGGTCTGGAGTTGGGCTCGCTTATCGCGTTTGCGGTGGTCACGGAAACCATTTACGCCTGGCCCGGCATGGGTAAGCTGATTATCGATTCGATAGCCGTGCTGGATAGGCCGGTGATCTTGTCTTATCTGATGATTACCGTGGTGATGTTCAGCGTCATTAATCTGCTTGTCGACCTGCTGTATGTGCTGGTCGATCCGCGCGTCCGGCTGGGAGGAAATAACTGATGCCCGCCAATACGGTACATCAGCGCGCGGCGGGGCGGGAGCAAAGCCGTTCGGCCTTTACGCTGGTTCTGCTTGCGCTGTTCAAAAACCGGCTGGCGTTGTGCGGACTGATTACGCTGGCGCTTTTTATTGTGCTGGCGCCCCTTGCTCCGCTGGTTTCGCCGCAAAACCCCTACGATCTGATGCAGCTCGATATCATGGACGGACGCCTGCCGCCGGGATCCGATAGCCTCAGCGGCATAACCTATTGGCTGGGCACCGACGATCAGGGGCGCGACCTGTTCAGCGCCATTCTCTACGGCACGCGAATCAGTTTGGCGGTCGGGTTTTCCAGCGCGGTATTGGCGCTGCTGATCGGCGCCTCGTTGGGACTGATTAGCGCCTATGCCGGCGGCAAAACGGACGCGGTGATCATGCGTATCGTCGATATTCAGCTCAGTTTCCCGCCGATCCTGATTGCGCTGATTTTGCTGGCGGTGCTGGGGCAGGGCGTCGATAAAATTATTCTGGCGCTGGTGGTGACCCAGTGGGCTTACTATGCGCGCACCATTCGGGGCTCGGCGCTGGTCGAACGACGCCGAAGCTACGTGGATGCCGCGCGCAGCATGGCCTTATCCAATCGGCGCATCCTGTTTCGACATATTTTGCCGAACTGTCTGGCGCCCCTGATTGTGGTGGCGACGATGCGCATCGCCTACGCCATCATGCTGGAGGCGACGCTCTCTTTTCTCGGAATCGGACTGCCGGTGACCGAGCCGTCGCTGGGTTTATTGATTGCAAACGGTTTTGAATACCTGATGTCGGGCGACTACTGGATCAGTTTCTTCCCAGGGCTGACGCTGCTGCTGCTCATTGTGGCGATCAATCTGGTTGGGGATGCGCTGCGCGATATCCTCAATCCAAGGCATTAAGGGGGAAAACATGACGTCGCCGGTTATGTCGGTATCGCATCTCACCACGGCTTTTCAGGTGAACGGCGAGTGGATGAATGTCGTGCGCGATCTGTCTTTCGCCATCGGTGAAAAAGAAACCGTCGCGGTAGTGGGCGAATCCGGTTCGGGCAAGAGCGTGATGGCGAAATCCATCATGCGGCTATTGCCCGCCGGGCAAAGCCAGGTCAGCGGGGAGATTCATTTCGGCGGCGTCGAACTGCTCTCCCTATCGCCCAGAGAGATGCGGGATGTGCGCGGCAACCGCATCGGGATGATTTTTCAGGAACCGATGACCAGCCTCAATCCGGTATTGCCGATCGGCTATCAGATTACCGAGGTGCTGCGTCAACACCGGGGAATGGATAAGGCGCAGGCGCGGGCGGAGGCGGTGCGCCTGCTGGAAAGAGTGCGCATTCCCGGCGCCAAATCGCGCTTGCATGAGTATCCGCAAAGTTTTTCCGGCGGGATGCGCCAGCGGGTGGTGATCGCCATCGCGCTGGCGTGCAATCCACGGCTATTGATTGCCGATGAACCGACCACGGCGCTGGATGTCACCATTCAGGCGCAGATATTGGCGTTGATTAAAACCCTTCAGGAAGAGGAAGGGATGTCGGTATTGTTTATTACCCATGATATGGGCGTGGTGGCCGAAGTCTCTGACCGCACGTTAGTCATGCATCAGGGCGAAATGGTTGAAAACGCCGCCACCAGAGAAATTTTTCATCATCCCCAACATCCTTACACCCGCATGTTGCTGTCCGCCGTACCCAAATTGGGCTCTATGGCGGGAACCGATTGGCCGCAGCGTTTTCCGCTGGTGGATCGTCAGACGGGCGAAAGCCTGCCGATACCGGAAACGGTCAGTACGGTTCGCGGCGACCAACCGGTACTGGCGGTGAAAAATCTGGTGACCCGCTTTGATATCCGATCCGGTTTTTTCCGGCGGCTGTCCGGGCGGGTGCATGCGGTGGAAAACGTCTCTTTCGATCTGTGGCCCGGCGAAACCTTGTCTTTGGTGGGCGAGTCGGGCTGCGGAAAATCCACCACCGGGCGCTCAATCATCCGTCTGACCGAAGCGAACAGCGGAGAGATTCTGGTTCAGGGGCGGGATATCCTCACGGCGGATAAAAATGACCTGTCCGAGCGCCGGCGGTTAATTCAGATGGTGTTTCAAGACCCTTACGAAAGCCTGAATCCGAGAATACGGGTGGGCGACGCCATTGCCGAACCGATGCTGGCTCATGGTCTGGCCGGCGCCAAACAGGTTCATGCCCGCGTCAGGGAACTGCTGGAACAGGTCGGTTTACCGGGCTGGATGGCCGAACGTTTCCCCCATCAGTTTTCCGGCGGACAACGGCAGCGCGTATGCATCGCCAGAGCGCTGGCGCTGGAACCGAAAATCATCATCGCCGACGAGTCGGTTTCGGCGCTGGATGTATCCGTCAAGGCGCAGGTCATCAATCTGATGATGGATTTACAACAGAAATTGGGGCTTTCTTTCCTGTTTATTTCCCATGACATGGCGGTCGTTGAGCGCATCAGCCACCGGGTCGCGGTGATGTATCTGGGGGAGATCGTCGAGATTGGGCCGCGTTCCGCCATCTTTGATAATCCGCAGCATGATTATACCCGCCGCCTGATTGCGGCGGTGCCGGTGCCCGATCCGGATACCAGACCGGTTCGCGCCCTCTATAGCGATGAACTGCAAAGCCCGGTGAGGCCGCCGGACTATATCTGTCCTGAACGCAGTTATCGGGAAGTCTCTCTCGGCCATTTCGTGCAGATCTAGGCGCGCGGCGTCTGATGCGGGGATCGGCGGCCGCACGTCATCCTATGGTGCGGCCGCCGTAGCGTTTGGCAATAGAATCCGCGGCTACCGGCGATCAGTAATATTATCGCCAAGTGCGAAAAGGACGTCGAACCGCCTCAGCTTTGCGACGCTTTCTGCGGGATATAAGTGTTGGCGACCACCTCGCCCTGGGAGCCGACCGCGCGCAGCGGCGCGGGGTGCGCCAGATCGAGATGCGGAAACAGCAGTTCGCCGACCCGATAGGCCTCTTCCAGATGCGGATAACCCGAAAGAATAAAGGTATCGATGCCGAGATCGGCATACTCCTGAATACGCGCGGCGACCGTTGGCCCGTCGCCCACCAGCGCCGTACCGGCTCCGCCGCGTACCAACCCGACCCCGGCCCACAGATTGGGGCTGATTTCCAGATGGTCCTTTTTCCCGCCGTGCAGCGCAGCCATACGCTGCTGTCCGACCGAATCGAAGCGGGCAAGGGCGGCCTGCGCGGCGGCGATGGTGTCGTCATCCAGATGCGCGATCAGCCGATCGGCGGCCTGCCAGGCTTCTTCCGTGGTTTCGCGCACGATAACATGCAGCCGGATGCCGAACCGCACCTGGCGGCCTTTGGCCTGCGCTTTGACCCGCACCTCTTCCAGCTTTTCTTTTACCTGTGCGGGCGGCTCGCCCCAGGTCAGATAAAGATCGACCTGATCGGCCGCCAAATCTTGCGCCGCCGCGGAGGAGCCGCCGAAATAAAGCGGCGGACGCGGCTGCTGCACCGGCGGATACAGCAGCTTGGCGTCTTTTACCTTAAGGTGCTTGCCTTCAAAGTCGACCGTTTCGCCTTCCAGCAGCCTGCGCCAGATGTGGGTAAATTCGGCGGACGCCTCATAACGCTCGTCATGGCTGAGAAACAGCCCTTCCGCGGCCAGTTCTTCGGGATCGCCGCCGGTGACCAGATTGAAAAGCGCGCGGCCGTTTGACAGCCGATCCAGCGTGGCGGCCTGACGCGCGGCGATGGTCGGCGAGATGACGCCGGGGCGCAGCGCCACTAAAAATTTCAGCCGCTGCGTCACCGGGATTAATGAGGCGGCGACCAGCCAGGAGTCCTCGCAGGAACGTCCGGTCGGCAGCAGCACGCCGCCAAATCCCTGCCGTTCAGCGGCCTGCGCCACCTGTTGCAAATAGCTGTGATCCACATGGCGCGCGCCCTCTGAACTGCCGAGATAGCGACCGTCGCCGTGGGTGGGTAAAAACCAGAATACGTTAAGACTCATCGTGTTATCTCCTGTAGATCGATCTCTCCGGGCTATCCGGCATCATGTCATTGGGCCTGGGGCCGCCAGACGCGCTGGGAAACATCAACTTTTACCGGCACCAGCCGATTTTCATAAAACAGGTCGGCGGTATATTGCTGCGCTTCGATCGTTGGCTGTTCCAGCGGTTTGATTGTCGTCGGCGGGCGATGGTCCAGCGCGGCGGCAATCACCTGTTCCGGCAGACCAATCGCGTTCGCCAACAGCGTGATGCTTTGCGCGCGCTCGCTTAGCGTCAGCGCATCTGCCTGGGTTAATACATCCAGCACCTGGCGGATAAAGGCGCCATGCGCTTCGGTATATGGACGGGCGGCCAGATAGAAAGAGCCTGTCTGGTTCAGACCGTCGCCATCGGCCAGCACTCTGACGCCGCCCTGCAATAAAGCGGCGGAGTAATAGGGATCCCAGATGGTCCAGGCGTCGACGTTGCCTTGTTGAAACGCCGCGCGGGCGTCGGCGGGAGTCAGATAGACAGGCTGAATATCCGAGAAAGACAAGCCCGCTTTTTGTAGCGACCTCAGCAGCAAATTGTGCGAGCTGGAGCCTTTCTGAAACGCGACTTTACGGCCTTTTAGATCGGCGACGGTTTTGATGGGGCTATCTTCGGCCACCAGAATCACTTCGGCTTTGGGTTTTGGCGGCTCAACGCCGACGTACAGTAAATCGGCCCCGGCGGCCTGAGCGAAAATGGGCGGAATATCGCCGGTACTGCCCAGATCGATACTGCCGACGTTAAGCGCTTCCAGCATTTGCGGACCGGCCGGAAATTCAATCCAGCTGATCTTGGTTTGAGGGAACCGTTTCTCCAGCAGCTGATGGGATTTAGCCAGCACCAGGCTGACCGAGCCTTTCTGATAGCCAATCCGGAACTGCTCCGGCGCGGCTTCCTGCGCATGAGCGGCGCCAGTCAGCAGCGAGCTAAAGACGGCCGCCGCCGCCAGCCAGCGGCGCAACGGGCTTTGACGTCGCCGTGATATGCCCATGCTTAACGCTTGCGTTGAATCCTTCATCATGTATATCACCTGTAGATAGAGCGCTTATAACCAAAAGTTAAAATAAAGTGATAATTTGCAACATTGGGGTGATAAACATAACAGGCGTTATGCGGATTTTTTAAATCTCAATTTCTGGTTTTGATAGCTAAAAAGGGGAAAAGAAATGGATGCCGGCTTCTCTTTCTTTCCCGATGATCGGTTATTTTGACGCTCACCCTGGCTGCTTGACTTCAGTAAGCTACAGCGGAGTAATGAGAGACGAGACAATCTGTCTCTCGCCGCCGATTGTTCAAATTTCTTTCCGGCGAATCTTTATTTTTTTGCCGCTCTGAAGCCGCGTCAAATCTA
This sequence comes from Brenneria izadpanahii, assembly GCF_017569925.1. Classification (NCBI taxonomy): domain Bacteria; kingdom Pseudomonadati; phylum Pseudomonadota; class Gammaproteobacteria; order Enterobacterales; family Pectobacteriaceae; genus Brenneria; species Brenneria izadpanahii. The sequence goes on from NZ_CP050854.1 coordinate 29,041, forward strand.
TGGATATATATTTTTAATGTGACTGGTATCCCAAAAAGCTATAAACAGTTAGACAACTGTTAAAAATACGTGCTAGTTATAAAACAAGCCGCAGATACACTATTAAAACATTATCCGGTGATAATCTTTTAATAGTTTCGGAATGGCGAAAGCCGGAAAAACTACATAAAACAGCGTTTTGTTGGTTGTGTTATTAAACAAACCGTTGTTAATAGGGTCAGTGAACTGAAAGCCCTCAGAGATTTAAACAATCTCTGAGGGCTTTTTTTATTTTTTAAATAAGGAGTTGGAGTCATGTCAAAAAAACGTCGGTTATCCAGAGTTTTTGCTCAAGATGGTAAATCTGTTACGTTGGCACTGGATGGGTACTATTTTTCCACCAAAACAGCAGGCGTTGACGATACGCTAAAAAGCCTGCCCGTATTGATTGAAAAAGGGCTGGATTGTGTTTTGGTCACCTACGGTATGGCAAAAAATTATGAAGCGGAATTAATGAATATTCCAATTGTGCTGCGGGTAGACAGCACCGTAAATATTTTTGATAACACCGTTCCTGACACAAAAGGGGTTTTTTCTGTTGAAGATGCATTAAAAATCGGGGCCGATGGCGTGGTGTGCATGACATTCCCCGGCGCGTTTAATGAAGAGAAAACTCACGATTTGGCCATGAAACTGGCACAGGCCGCCGATGCCTGGAATTTACCGCTAATTGTTGAATCGTTGCCTTACGGCTACCCGGTTACCAATAGCGAATCCAACAGCCCTGACGTGATTGCCGCCGCTGCCCGCATTGCCGTGGAATTAGGGGCCGATGTCATCAAAACCCGCTTTTCAGGAAGCGCCGCAGACCGCTTGATTGTTGAGGCGGCCGGTGTTCCCGTGCTGGCGTTAGGCGGCCCGAAAACCGATATTCTAAGTTATTTTGAATTCGTACAGCACTGTATGAACATGGGGGCGAAAGGTGTCGCCGTAGGCAGAAATATTACTCAAGACCCCAAACCCGCCCACGTTGTAGCAGGTCTACACGCCATCATTCATGAAAATGCAACACCGGAAGATGCGTATGGCCTCTATATGAAAAAATAGAAATCTGGACAACTCTCTATGATGTTAAATAACACCGTCATACCCTCGGTCAGACGCTATAAAAATTTTGAGAAAGCGCTTTCCTGTGAATCAGAATATATTTTATTGTCGGAAGCCGATATAGGTAACTTACAGTCCCTGGTAGGGAAATGTCATAAAAGAAATAAAAAGGTTCTGATTCATTTAGAACTTTTGGGCGGGTTCAAACCCGATCCGTGCGGCCTCTCCGTATTAAAAAAGATCTACAAGGTGGACGGTGTTATTTCCTCTAATTTTACTGCGTTACGATATGCAAAAAAGGAGGGGTTAATCACTATCTATAGAATATTGCTCATTGACTCCAGAGCGTTAGACCAATCCATCGACATCGTAAAAAATAATTCAATCGATGTTGTTGAATTGCTGCCGGCGGAGTATGCGTGCTTATGTTTCGATTTGCTAAAAAATAACTTTAAAAATCTTAATGTAAAGTTCATCGCCGGTGGTTTTGTAAAAAGAAAATATTTAGTCGATAGGATCTTTTACACCGGGTTTGACGGTATTACCACCAGTGAACCCAGCTTATGGTAAATAATCATTATAAAAATCCGAGGCGGTCATGAAAAATAAATATGTCATGGGTATTGATAATGGCGGCACCGTAACAAAAGCAGCTATTTATGATATGCAAGGCCATGCGCTTGCCATTGCGTCCAATGCCACCCGAATGTTAACGCCCAAACCGTTTTACACCGAACGGGATATTAAAGAGCTGTGGGAATCAAATATTAAAGTCATCAAAAAAGCGGTTATTGATGCCGGGATTGATGCCGTCGATATCGTGGGAATATCCGTAACCGGGCACGGTAATGGCTTGTATCTGGTCGATGAAGCGGGGAATCCCGTCAGAAACGGAATTATCTCCACCGATTACCGGGCAAAAGACTATGTTGAAAAATGGTACCGGACGGACGAGTTTGAAAGGGACATTCTTCCCAAGACCATGCAGTCAATCTGGGCCGGGCAACCCGTTGCGCTGCTGGCATGGTTGAACGATCGCGAACCGCAAGCCATAACAAAGACAAAATATATCTTTATGGTGAAAGATCTGATTCGTTACTACCTTACCGGGGAAGCCTATCTGGAGTTGACCGACATCTCCGGCACCAATCTGATCAGCGTACGTGACCGAGATTATGATGACGAACTGCTGGACTTCTGGGGGATCCGCGCCTGGAAAGACAAGCTGCCGCCTATCCGGCTTTCGACGGAATGCTGCGGGCGGATTACCCGGCAAGTCGCCGAACTGACCGGATTAGCGGCGGGAACGCCGGTATCCGGCGGCGTGTTTGATATATCGGCGTCATCCATTGCGTCAGGCATCAACGAGATCAATAAACTGGCGATCGTCACCGGCACGTGGAGCATTAATGAGTATGTCACGGATGAACCGGTAGTTGATAAAAACCTATTTATGACCTCCATTTACCCTCTGGAGGACAAGTGGCTGATAACGGAGGCCAGCCCTACCTCGGCCAGTAATCTGGAATGGTTTATCAACAATTTTATGGCCAGCGATAAACATCTGGAGCAGGAAAAAGGCAAATCTATTTATGCCTTATGCAACGATCTGGTCGCATCGACCAATCCGCAAGAGAGTCATTTACTGTTTTTCCCCTTTGTTTTCGGTTCAAACACCATACCTGACGCCACCGCCGGATTTATTGGCGTAAATAGTTTTCATAAAAAAGAGCACTTCCTGCGGGCGATTTACGAAGGCGTCGCATTCAGCCACCTGTATCACACCGAACGGTTAAGAGCCATCAATCCCCAGCTCAGCGATGTCGTCCGGGTCGCCGGCGGTATCGCCAATTCAGATATCTGGCTACAGATCTTTTCAGATATATTCCAGTGCTCATTAGAAATCGTGGACGTAAAGGAACACGGTACGTTAGGCGCCGCCATGACGGCTACGGTGATGTGCGGGTACTACCAGGATATTTTTGCGGCATCGAATAATATGGTTAATGTGTCGAAAACTATTCGGCCGAATAAAGATAACCAGGAAATTTATCAGAAAAAGTATCAACTCTATAAAACGATTCTGAAAGACATGCAGCTGCCGTGGCAATCCTGCAGTCGCTATGTCATAGAATAATTTCGGAGCAATAATATGGATCTTAATCTGAAAAACAAGAACGCCATTATTACGGGCGGAGCTACTGGATTAGGTCGCGAATTCGTTCTCTCGCTGGCTAAAGAGGGGGTGAATATCGGTTTTACCTATCTTAGTGAAAAAGAAAATCCTGACGCATTGATTCAGGAAGTAAACAATATTTCCAACGTTAATATTATTGGCATAAAAACAAACCTGGCGGATGATAAAGAGATCGCCGGATTATTTGAAAAAAGTGTCGCCACACTGGGGAATATCGATATTTTGATTAACAACGCCGGCATCTGGCTTTCCGGTTATGTGAATGACATAACGCTGGAAGATTGGGATCTGGTAATGAACGTGAATTTAAAATCCGTGTTCTATCTCAGCCAGCTTTTTGTGAATCACTGTATTCATGAAAATAAAGCGGGATCCATCTTAAATGTCACCTCGCAGGCCGCTTTTCATGGTTCGACCACCGGTCATGCCCACTATGCGGCCAGTAAAGCAGGCCTGGTCGCCTTTTCTATTTCCCTGGCCAGGGAAGTCGCCAAGCAAAAGATTAATGTAAACAACATTGCCATCGGCATTATGGATACCCCCATGATCCGAAAAAATCTTACAGAAAATCCAGACTACTACGTGAACAGGATCCCCATTGGCCGTGTGGCGTCGCCGCATGAAATTTCTGAGATCGGGGTATTTCTGGTTTCTCCGAAAGCAAGCTATATGACCGGGGCGACCGTCGATGTGACCGGCGGGATGCTGATGCGCTAACCATGAGGAGGAGTAAAATGAAGTGTCTTGCTATTGCGGATCTTTTTATCAATAAAGCCACTATGGATTCAGGACTGCAAAAACTTAAGGATAACGGTATTGAAGTCATTGTCAGGGAATGGAAGCACGAATCAATTGAAAAGCTTCAACTGGATAATTTGCAGATTGAACAACAAGGCGCCGAGGCCGTGCAATTGCCCGCAGCCTTGCTGGAAGGTATTGAAGATATTGATGTGATCATTACGCAGTTCGCGCCCGTCAATATCTCGGTAATGGAAAAGGCCGGGAAACTAAAATATATCGGCGTATTAAGAGGCGGAATTGAAAATATCAATACCGGTTACGCTCGTCAAAAAGGCATCGCCGTATTAAATACCCCTGGGCGTAATGCGAGAAGCGTAGCGGAGTTTACAATAGGCATGATGTTGGCGGAGACCAGAAACATAGCCAGGGCGCATGATGCGTTAAAAGGTAAATATTGGCGAAAAGACTTTCCCAATCAGGCATGTATTCCGGAGTTGGGCGGGAAAACCATCGGGTTGGTCGGATTCGGTCATATTGCTCAACTGGTGGCGAAATTCCTCAGCGCCTTCGACGTGAACATCATTTTCTTTGATAAATATGTCGAACATCACGCGCGCTATAAAAAGATAAATGACCTGGATGAACTGGTAAAAGAAGCCGACATTATTTCTGTTCATGCGCGTCTGACGGAAGAGACGCAAAATTTGATAAATTCCCATCATTTCAGGCTAATGAAGAAAAACGCCGTCATTATCAACACGGCGCGTTCAGGGCTGATTAATGAACGGGATCTGCTGCAGGCATTGCAGGAAAAGCGCATTATGGGGGCGGCGATCGATACCTTCGATAATGAGCCATTACAAGATAATAGCGCGTTTTATGCACTGGACAATGTGACTATTACTCCCCATATGGCGGGCAGCACGATTGATGCCTTCAGCAATACGCCGAAACTTTTCGCCGATATCCTGCTGGAGAAATTAGATAAAGGTAAGGAATGAAGATTAAGTTTTAAAATCAACGAATTTATCAATCATCTATTACATAAAATTGGCGCTTATTATGTGCCTTTTATGCCGTGTTCCTTTTCTCGTAAGGGCGTACTATGGATATTATAAATAGTATTATCGGTCTTGGCGCATCAGTAATGATGCCCATTATATTCTTCATCATCGCATTATGCTTCGGTGTGAAAATAGGCTCTGCTTTTAAGGCCGGTATGCTTGTCGGCATCGGTTTTGAAGCCGTCGGTCTGGTAATTAATCTATTATTGACGAATCTGGGGCCAGCCTCTCAGGCTATGGTGGAGCGGATAGGGTTGTCATTGACCGTTGTCGATACCGGCTGGCCGACCGCATCGACAATAGGATGGGGCTCCCCTATCATGTTGCCTGTGGTGGTGGGATTCATCGTCATTAATCTGGTCATGCTGCTTTTAAAACTGACGAAAACGGTGAATATCGATATCTTTAATTACTGGATATTCCTGATAGTCGGCTCCGTAGTTTATGCGGGAACCCACAATTATTGGTTATCGGTAGGCTTCACTTTCGTTATTTTTATCTTGACGCTGATAGCGGCGGATTTTACCGCGCCTTACATCCAGCGCAATTACAACCTGAAAGGCATTTCATTCCCCCATTTAACCTGTATTGTTTATGTCCCTTTCGGTATCGTGACCAATTTTTTATTGGAAAAGACGCCGTTAATTAAAAAGATAAATCTAGAGCCGGAGCATATTAATAAAAAGTTCGGCGTATTCGGAGAACCGCTGACGCTGGGATTCATATTGGGGCTGGCGCTTGCGTTTTTAGCGGGATACCGCATCGCCGATGCGGTATCGCTGGCGATAAAAGTCTCGGCCGCTATGCTGCTACTGCCGAAAATGATTGAGATTCTGATCCAGGGCTTGCTCATTGTGCGTGATGCGGCTGAGGATAAGCTAAAAAAGAAGTATCCCGATCGGGACTTCTATATTGGTATGGATACCGCGCTGCTGATCGGCGAGCCTTCGGTTCTGGCGACGGGGTTGCTGTTGATCCCGATGGCGGTGGTTCTGTCGGTCATTCTGCCGGGCAACCGGGTACTTCCCTTCGTCGATCTGGCTTCCCTGATGTTCCTGATGGCGATGATTACCCCTTTCTGCAAACGCAATATGTTCCGAATGTTTATTTCCGGCACCTTAGTGCTGGTCTCTATTCTTTATGTCGGCACCGATATTTCCACCGAATACACCCAGGCGGCCGTTAATTCAAATATTCCAATTCCTGAGGGGATGTCTGAGATCACCAACATCGTTGGCGGCGCAACGACGCCGATCGGATGGCTGGCGGTAAAACTTGGAGAGTTCTTCAGTAGCGGCGCCTAACAGACGCGGTAAAAGATGAAACGGAGGAGAACGTCCGCATTGCCCTTTTTCTTCGTTTATAAAAAAACCGGATTGTCCTGATGATGGGACAATCCGGGGGAAGGCAGGTGAAATGGTGTGATAACCGACGGTATTAGTTATAAAGTTCCGCAGTACCACGCATCTGGTCATTACCGGTTGCTGAAGTGATGGTGAAGGCTTTAGCGCCGGCCTTATCGGCTTTTTCAGCCAACTGGGCTTTCAACGTGTCCAGATCAAATGCCGTAGCGGAAACTACTCCCACTTTTTCCATGCTCTGAGCTTGCTGGGCAGAGACATACTCAGCGGCGGAAGCGCCGAAAGAGACGGTAGCGAGTACAACGGCAGCAGCGATCGTTTTTACGTTTTTCATAATGTCTTATCCTATTCTGCATGATGGAATGAAAGGTCATCGCCTTTCGATAACAAAAAGGTTACGCCGATGTTTATCTGCTGGAAATCTAATGTTTTTGATGGCTGTGTTCAAATTTTTTGAATTAAAAATGGTGTAATTGTTCTTATTTTTTAAATGTAAAACAAACGCTTATACATAAAACTGAAATATATTTACAATCTATTGAAGTTTATTATTTTTACGGGGTGATATTTTGCATGAAGAACTACAGTTAACTTTTAATGCTATTGGTCATCAAATTACCAATATTAATATCTGGTCATGTGATGGGAACTGGATAGTTTATGATGTTCGCCCTCACGGAAGTTCGTTCACTGGGTTGACTATTGCGCGAGTGAATATTCACACCGGGAAAAACGAGGTTGTTTATCAGGCTGGCGACGGCGCGCATGTGGGCGTCGTAACCTGCAGTCCGGTCGAGCCGTTACGCTATGTGTTTATCCACGGACCGGAACATCCCGATCGCCATTGGCAGTATGATTTTCATCACCGCCGGGGAACGATCGTCAACGACAGCCGGCGCGACAAGGCGATAACCCTGGATGCGCTCTCGATTACGCCGCCTTACCGGGCGGGGGCGCTGCGCGGAGGAACGCACGTTCATGTCTTCAGCCCGGACGCCAGCCGCCTGAGTTTTACCTATAACGACCATGTGCTGCATGAGTATGATGCCGCGTTGGATTTACGTAATGTCGGCGTTGCCGTGCCGCTGCATCCGGTATCGGTCGAGAAACGGCATCCGCGCGAGTATGACGGCAGCCACTATTGCGTGCTGGTCAGCCGCACCACGCCGCATCCCCGGCCCGGCAGCGATGACATCAACCGCGCATATGAAGAGGGCTGGGTCGGTTCGAAAGGCTATCGTCGGCCTGATGGTTCGCGGCAACGCTGGGCGCTGGCTTTTATTGGCGATACGCTTTCGGTTAGCGGGGAAAAAGTGCCTGAAGTTTTCCTGGCCGATTTACCGGCGCAACTGGCCGGTTACGCCAAAGAGGGCGATGCGCCGTTGGCGGGCACGCCGACGACAATGCCCGCGCCGCCTGTGGGCGTACGGCAGCGTCGGTTGACGTTTACCCATCGCCGCCGCTGTCCCGGCCTGGTGAATCAGCCTCGTCACTGGCTGCGAACATCGCCGGACGGCAGCGAGATTGCCTTTTTGATGAAGGATGATGACGGGGTCGTGCAACTGTGGACGGTTTCGCCTAACGGCGGCGAGCCTCGTCAGGTGACGCGCACGGTATCCGGCGTTCAGTCGGCCTTTAACTGGCATCCGCGCGATCGCAGATTGGCGTTTGTCTGTGATAACAGCATCATGCTGTGTGATGCCGACAGCGGAAAGTTGGTTCGTCTGACCGCCCGCACGGAAAACGCGCCCAGCGCGGACGCCGTCGTGTTTTCACCGGACGGACGGCATATCGCTTATATGCGTGAAATCGGCGGGTTTAATCAGATATTTATCGTGGCGGCTACGCCATTCTGAAAGCGCCGGCAAGATCTTCGGCAAAGTAAAGAATGGCGAATATCGGTTTAAAGCTGATTGTCCGGCGCGGCGGCGGCCGTCTGTGAACTGGCGGTGCGGTTCTGCTGTTCGCTGTGTAAGATTCGGTCGTGCATGGTGGTTTTATCACCGCCCGCACGGTAATAGTCATAAGGCAGCAACAGGGTATCCGCTACGGCGGAGAATGGCAGATCGAGTATGACCAACGGCATCATCGCCCAACTGGTATCGTCATCGCGCAATATATCCATACTGGCCCGCGTTCCGGGATAGTACCCCTGATCGTTCCCGGTATGCGTCATGACGCTGGAACAACCGCTGGCTACCATTGCCCCGCTGCCGATGATGAAAGAAAATAAAGCACTTTTCAGCATAGTCATATTATCGTCCATTAGGAGTAGGGAGGGCTTATCTGCCCTGACTCTCTATACCCTTCGTCTTTTAAGTCGCCGGCGCGTTGGCGGCGTTCATTATCCGGCCCTTTCCTGAACCTCGCCCATAAAGAGCCAACGCTTTGCGCCGTTCAAAACGACAACGTTTTGTCCTGCAACTCGAAATCTATTGGGTATATAACTTATTACCTGAAACTACAGCTTTATTTGCTGGTCTCTATCCTCTGAATCCTGCGCGAATACATCGGAATCCGTTTGGCGGCGCCTTGAAATCCATGGCGTATCGCAGCCAGATAAGCGTGATCTTCGGCTACGCCTCGGCATCAATGGTTTAAGTGTATGTGATAACAGGACTCTTATCGGTGAATTTTGCATGAAAAGCGATAATTTTTTCTATTAGTCTATTGAAAGTCTGAGATCGGTCACCACTTTAATGACAAGTTCGGAGAGAAAGATATGCCGTAAGGGTATCTGTCCGAACGGTGAGCCTGTCCTTAGGGAAGGCTGATATAAATCCTCGCTGAATTTTTAGGAGGCTGTTTATGCGTAACCCAGACTTTTCGCCGCTTTACCGTTCCGCTATCGGTTTTGATCGCCTGTTCAATCTATTGGAAGCCGGCCAAACCCAGAGTAACGGCGGCTACCCTCCCTACAATGTCGAATTAGTCGACGAGAATCAATACCGCATCGCCATCGCCGTCGCCGGTTTCGCCGAGCAGGAACTGGAGATCACCGCGCACGATAACTTATTGACCGTGAAAGGGGCGCATGCCGGTGAACCTGCGGCCCGTAACTATTTATACCAGGGGATCGCCGAGCGTAATTTTGAGCGCAAATTCCAGCTGGCCGAACACATACAGGTCAAAGGCGCCAATCTGGAAAACGGTTTGCTGTATATCGATCTGGAACGCATTGTGCCGGAAACGATGAAACCGCGCCGGATCGAAATTAAATAAGCGGCATGCGCGTCTGCGGTCATATCGTAACGAATTAATGTAATAACTATCGTCTGCCGAATGGGGACGAACCCAGCGGCGTCGCCGCGGCTGGGAGAGATTGTCTCGCTTCATAGAAGGAGTAATGAGTATGCGTAACTATGATTTATCACCCTTATTGCGTCAGTGGATCGGTTTTGACAAATTAGCCAGTTCGATGCAGGGGAACCAGGAACCTATTGAATTTCCTCCCTATAACATTGAGAAAAAAGACGATAACCATTATCGCATCACGCTGGCTCTGGCGGGTTTCCGGCAAAGCGATCTGGATATTGAAGTGGAAGGCCCGCGCCTGACGGTGAAGGGCAGCCCGGCGCAGCCGGAAGAGAAAGTGGAGTATTTGCACCAGGGGTTGGTGTTTAAACCTTTTTCTCTGAGCTTTACGCTGGCCGAGCATCTGCATGTTTCCAATGCGAAGTTTGAAAACGGGCTGCTGCATATCGATATGGTCCGCGAAATACCGGAAGCATTGCAGCCGCAGCGTATCGCCATCGGCGGCGGCCGTCCGGTATTGACCAAGTCATCCGGCGATGAGGCGGCTCAAATATCTGATAAGGCGGATCAGCCCACTGCCGAGTAACGGTTAGCCTCTTTCCTTTTATCGCTATGTTGTTTGTGATGCCCGTTGCTTAGCCGAGCGGCGGGCGTTTTTTTACTCGTCTCATTCCGGCGATCCGCTCTGCCGGCCAAGGCTCCGCGCTATTCGAAAACGGGGGCCACGCCGCCTTTATCTATCCGCTCCCTGCTGGTTAAGTGGGGGATACGTTCATGAGATTCCCGGCGTTTTTTTCTTCTGGATACTTTTTGTGCTGCCCGCCACGTTTCCCTTTCGGCCATTCTGCCAGAATTAATCACAATAAATATCGATGGTTAACTGAGCTGCTTATGTTTTTCTTCAAATGAAATGCGTTTGCACAAGGAAGGACACAAGGTATGAGTGATATCGCGCTGACCGTTAGTATGCTGGCTCTGGTGGCGGTTGTGGGGCTGTGGATCGGTAACTGGCGGATTTACGGCGTGGGTTTGGGAATCGGCGGCGTTTTGTTCGGCGGGATTATCGTCGGGCATTTCGCCCAGAGTTACCAGTTCGTGCTGAATGACGACATGCTGCATTTTATTCAGGAGTTCGGGTTGATCCTGTTTGTTTATAGCATCGGCATTCAGGTTGGGCCGGGATTTTTCTCTTCATTGCGCGTTTCTGGTCTGCGCCTCAACGGTTTCGCTATTCTGACGGTATTTCTCGGCTGTGCCGTGACCGTCATCATCCATAAAATCTTTAATGTCCCTCTGCCCATCATTCTGGGGATCTTTTCCGGCGCGGTTACCAACACCCCCTCTCTCGGCGCCGGGCAGCAAATACTGACCGATCTCGGCTCCGATAGCGCGCTGGTTAATCAGATGGGGATGGGGTACGCAATGGCTTACCCGTTGGGGATCTGCGGTATTCTGCTGGTAATGTGGTTCATGCGCGTCTTGTTTCGCGTGGCGGTCGATGCGGAAGCCAAGCAGTTTGATAATAATAATGGCATGCACCATGAACAACTGCACACCATAAACGTGTCCGTAACGAACGCCAACCTGCAGGGATTGGCGATCCAGGACGTGCCGATTCTGAATCGCGACGCCATCGTGTGTTCCCGCCTGAAACGCGGCGATGAATTGATGGTGCCTTCTCCGGCCACCGTTATTCAGTTGGGCGACTATTTGCATCTGGTGGGAACGAAAACCGATCTGGAACAGGCGCGGCTGGTGATCGGTCATGAAGTGGATACCGCGCTGTCAACCCGCGGCACGGAGTTGCATGTGGAACGGGTGGTGGTGACCAATGAAAAAGTATTGGGACGCAAGATCCGCGAATTAAATCTGAAGCAAAACTACGATGTGGTGATTTCCCGCCTTAACCGCGCCGGCGTTGAACTGATCGCCGGCAACAATGCGAGCCTGCAATTCGGCGATATTCTCAATCTGGTCGGGCGGAAAAGCGCGATTGACGCCGTTGCCGATATTGTGGGAAATGCGCAACAGAAGCTCCAGCAGGTGCAAATGTTGCCGGTATTTATCGGCATCGGCCTCGGCGTTGTGCTGGGTTCCATCCCGATATTTATTCCCGGTTTCCCGGCGGCTTTGCGGTTGGGACTGGCGGGAGGGCCGCTGGTGGTTGCTTTGATTCTGGGACGTATCGGCGGCATCGGTAAGCTATATTGGTTTATGCCTCCCAGCGCCAACCTGGCTTTGCGCGAGTTGGGCATCGTGCTGTTTTTGTCGGTTGTCGGGCTGAAGTCGGGCGATGGCTTCATCGATACCCTGCTGCACGGGGACGGCATCTGGTGGATTGGCTATGGAGCGCTGATTACCATTTTCCCTTTGCTGATTGTCGGGATTATGGCGCGCGTTATCAGCAAAATGAATTATCTGACGCTGTGCGGCATGTTGTCCGGGTCAATGACCGATCCCCCGGCGCTGGCGTTCGCCAATGGGTTGCATCCCACCAGCGGGGCGGCCGCGTTGTCTTATGCCACGGTGTACCCGCTGGCCATGTTTCTGCGCATTATGTCGCCGCAAATCCTGGCGATCTTATTTTGGGCGGTATAATATCCGTTTGCCAGGAATAATGTTTTCACGGCGACGGAAATACACCGAAAGAGAGAAATCCTCTGCTAGGACTATTTATTTAACGGCAATGGACCGCTGAAAAATAAATAATCGTCACCCGCTATTTAATTAATCGTGATATCGATAATCCATATGAAATATATGGATTATCTGCTCGTTATTTTTCACGTTGCCGGCCTTTACTCATCCCATTGAGTAAGCGCCTGAAAATTAAGGAGAGATGCCCGGTCTCTCGCCGAAGGACGCCCGTTGTTAGAGAGCCAACGCTTTGCGTTGCTCAAAACGATGAGGCTTTGTCCTGTACTTTGAAATTTATTAGCTATATTTTTTTATAAATTTATAATTAGGTTAACATAATGTTTGTTAGTTGTTATTTATTGGTCGCTTCTTGAAATTATTACCCTGATTATTAAGTTAATAAATATATTTAGTAAGTAAAGTAATCTCTATTTGTAACGATATTACATTATTATGATTCTATTGGTTATCAGAATTTAATGGGCGAGAAATCACCCTTAGCCATTACTTTCTCGCTCTTTTAAGCTGATGTTTCCTGTTGCGATAGTTAATTCCGTATTAGCAGGCAGGGTGATGAAGGAAGAATAAGAAATACCAACTCCTCCGCACGGGACATCCGTTATTAGTTAACGAATTCCGTATTAATGAAGAGTGGTATTTTATGTCTGCAAATAATAGCAGGTTGTTAAAGCTTTTAATTATAGTTTGTCTCGCCGTTGGATTATGGTTACTTCCGGTACCCTCCGGAGTTAGTCCCGACGCCTGGCATTTAATGGCGATTTTTATTGCAACGGTGGTGGGATTGATTCTCTCGCCTTATCCGTTGGGCGCGATGGCGATGTTCAGTCTGACATCGGTCGCGATATTGGGTCTGTTATCCATTAAAGATGTTCTGGCGGGGTTCAGCGATCCCACCATCTGGATGATAGCCTGCGCATTCTTTATTTCCCGCGGCTTTATTAAAACCGGCTTCGGCAGGCGCATCGGTTTGCTGTTTATCAGCAAGCTGGGCAATAGCTCGCTGGGGCTGGCTTACGGACTGGTCTTCACCGATCTGCTGTTTGCCCCGGCGATGCCTTCCACATCTGCGCGCTGCGGCGGGATTATCACTCCGCTGTTCCGTTCTATCTCCGAGGCTTATGACTCGACGCCGGAAAAGGGAACGCAACGGCGCATCGGCGCCTTTCTGGTACAGTCCATCTTCCAGTGCAATGCGGTGACGTCCGCCATGTTTATGACCTCCATGGCCGGTAACCCGATGGTGGCTAAACTGGCTTCACAGTTCGGTATTCATATAAGCTGGACTGACTGGGCGCTGGCAACGCTGCTGCCCGGTTTCCTCTCGCTGGCCTTGATTCCCTATCTGGTTTACCGCTTCTATCCGCCGGAACTGAAAAAAACCACGGAAATGCGTGCGATCGCGCTAGAACGCCTGCGTGAAATGGGGCCGATGAGCCGCAACGAATGGGTCGTTCTGGGCGTGTTCCTGGGGCTGGTTACGTTTTGGGTGCTTGGCGCGACGCTGAAGATTGACGCCACCCTGACGGCGCTGGCCGGCCTGTGCGTACTGCTGCTGAGCCGGGCGCTGACCTGGGACGATGTCGTCAGTGAAAAGGAGGCCTGGCACACCGTGGTGTGGTTCGCCGTTCTGATGACGTTGGCCGGCCAGCTCAATAAGATGGGACTGATCGCCTGGCTGGGCGGCCTGGCGGGAAATGCCGTAAGCGGTATGCATTGGTTGCCGATGCTGGGTCTGCTATTGCTGGTTTACTACTATAGCCACTATCTGATGGCGAGCGCGATTGCCCATATCAGCGCCATGTACGCGATTTTCGTTTCGATTGCGCTGGCGGCAGGGGCGCCGCCGATGCTGACGGTGCTGGTCTTCGGTATTTTCAGTAACCTGTTTATGTCCACAACCCATTACTCTAGCGGTCCGGCGCCGATTCTGTTTGGCTGCGGTTATATGCCGTTAAGCACCTGGTGGAAAATCGGCTTTTTCGTCAGTCTGGTGATCATCCCTATTTGGCTGGTTGTCGGCGGCATGTGGTGGAAAGCGCTCGGTTACTGGTAAGGCAGGATCTCTCCTGAGATGTTTCAAGTTGCAGCGGCGTGGGCCCGTTGATGGGCAGCCGCTGCAAACTGCAAACAACGTTCAATTTTCGCCTGACCGATTGATTTTCCAATGGTTTTTCCGGCCCGGTTTGCGGGGGATTGGTTCCATGATTGCCTGGCGGTATCGTGAAATCTATCGGGTTACCTCTTTGTTTCTATGCTGATTTAATCTGAAATGGCGCGCTCTGCGGCGAATTCCGCGTTCGCTGACACGCGAAACCTGGTGAAAAAGTATAAGATAACGATGTAATAATAGTTATTCCGGAGAGCGACATGAATAAGAAAAGAGCACCGTTGAAGTTAGGTACTTCGGTGTTTCTGATGGTCTCGGCGGTGATTGGCGCAGTGCTGTTGGTTGTGTATGCCTTGCTGTTTTTCCGTATTAACCAGCTCTCGGAGGATCATTTACGGGAAAAAGCCTTCGCTATCGCCCGCACCTTTGCCGCTTCGCCCGTGGTCATTGATGAACTGAACGGAATTGGTAATCCAGGCTCCATACAGGAGGCGGCAGAGGTTATCCTCCGGCGTAATCAGTTGCTCTTCATTACCGTTACCGATATGCATACTATTCGTCATACGCACCCTGAGCCGGAAAGGATCGGCGAATACTTTGCCGGCCGGGATATCTATCCCGCCTTACTGGGGATGGAGAATTCATCAATCAATCGAGGTACGCTTGATCCCGCGCTGCGGGTGTTTACGCCCGTTTTTGATCATAATAATCAGCAGGTCGGGGTTGTGGCCGTGGGTATCGCGCTGACCAGCGTGCAGAAGGTTATCCGCGAGAACCGCTGGATGATCCCCTGGGCTATCCTGGCCGGGGCGCTGGTTGGCTGGTTGGGAACCTTGGTTTTGGTGAAAATACTCAAGCGCATCATGCTGGGTTTTGAACCGTTTGAGATCTCCAATCTGTTTGAACAGCGCAATGCGATGTTGAAACAGATTAAGGAAGGCGTGATTGCGGTCGATACTCAGACTAACATCACGGTGATTAACGATGAGGCGATAAGGCTATTTCGGCAAGGAGGCAGCCAGTCGGTGGACAAAACGGCCGAGAGTATTAGAGAGCAGTGGCTGGAGCATCTGCATCTGAAGCCGGTGCTGGAGAATGGTATCCCGCGGCGCGATGAGGAAATCAACGTTAACGGTCATCTGCTGCTGACCAATACCGTACCGGTGTTTGTTAAAGGCGATATGATCGGCGCTATCGCCACATTCCGTGATAAAACGGAAATCAGCCAGTTATTACAGCGTCTGTCCGGGATGTCCTACTATGCGGACGCCTTACGGGCGCAATCGCATGAGTTTATGAACAAGCTGCATGTGATTCTGGGGATGCTGCATTTGAAATATTATTCTCAACTGGAGAATTATATTTTGAAAACAGCCAATAACTATCAGGCGGAAATCGGTTCGATTATCCGTAAGGTAAAATCCCCGGTGATTGCCGGTTTCTTGTTGGGCAAAATTAACCGCGCCCGCGATCTCGGCATCACGCTGTCAATTAGCGAAGATAGTTTGCTGCCCGATACGGATGACGTGGATGCGACCAATGAGTTGATTACCGTACTGGGCAATCTGATTGAAAATGCGATGGATGCCATCGACGGGCAGGAAAACTGTGAGATCAGCGTGAGTTTTCACCATCAGGATGGACGCTTGCACCTCACCGTTGGCGACGATGGTCCCGGCATTTTACCGGAGAATCAGGAACACATTTATGAACAGGGTTTTTCCACGAAAGGCAGTGGCCGGGGCATCGGCCTGTATCTGACTAAACAGAGTTTGGAAAAGATAGGCGGAAACATCGATTTTGAGTCGGAACCTGAGGTTTATACCCAGTTTTTCGTTAATATACCTTATCAAGCAAGGCCGTTAGACCATGATTAATGTACTGATTGTTGATGACGATGCCATGGTTGCAGAACTGAACAAATCTTATCTGAATCAGGTTTCCGGATTTAGCTGTTATGCAACGGTACCCACGTTGCAGCAGGCGAGAAACTTACTGATGCAGCCGGATTCAGGCATCGATCTGGTACTGTTGGATATCTATATGCAGCAGGACAACGGGCTGGATTTGTTGCCGACCATTCGGGAGTTCAGTGAAAAGACGGATGTGATCATTATTTCATCCGCCAGCGACGTGTCTTCCATCAAGAAAGCGCTGCACTACGGCGTGGTGGATTATCTGATTAAACCTTTCCAATTTTCCCGTTTTGAACAGGCATTGACGGCTTATCGCGAAGAAGCCAATTTGCTCAAGCACCGTGAGTTTGTGGCGCAGTCCGATATTGATAGCCTGATCCGCCGTACCAGCGGTAACTCAGCCAGCGAGCGCAAGAAGTTGCCGAAAGGATTGACCAGCTTAACGCTACGCACCGTATGTGAATGGATTGAAGGGAATCAGGGAACCGAGTTCTCAACGGAAATGCTGGCCAATGCTATCGGCATCTCCCGCGTATCGTGCCGTAAGTATCTCATTTACCTGGCGGATACCGGCATCCTGGCTACCAACATTCTCTATGGCTCCACCGGCAGACCGGTGTATCTCTACCGGCTGTTGCCGGAAAAGCAGGACGCATTACGCCAGTACTGCGAGTAGTGACGGTTTTCGCCGCTGATTCAGGGCCGGCTTACGGCCCTGTCGTCATGCGTATAGCCTTATAGCGTATAGCCGCTTGCCTGACGCAGCCAGGCGCCGGCGCCAAGCAGGCCGGGGTGCGGGTGGGTAATCAGGTAAACCGGAATATCGGCCAGGTAATCTTTAAACCGCCCTTTATCCTCAAAAGCGGTGCGAAAGCCGGAGCTGAGGAAGAAATCCAGAAAGCGCGGAACAATGCCGCCAGCGATGTATACGCCGCCAAACGTTCCCAGGGTTAACGCCAGATTGCCGCCAAAGCGCCCCAGCAGAACGCAGAACAGCGACAACGCCCGCCGGCAGTCTACGCAGTGGTTTTTCAGCGCCTTAGTGGAAATATCTTTTGGCGTCAGCGGCGCCGGCGTCCTGTTATCGGCAATGACAATCGCCCGGTACAGATTGACGAGACCCGAGCCGGACAGGAGGCGTTCCGCCGAGACATGGCCGAATTCGTCGCGCAGTATTTTGAGAATTAATGACTCTTCCTCGCTATTTGGCGCGAAATCGACATGGCCGCCTTCACCGGGCAAGCTAACCCATTTACCCGCCACCGGAACGAGGTGCGCCACCCCTAATCCGGTGCCTGCGCCATAAATCGCTATGGGTTTTCCGGCCACCGCCTGGTTGCCGCCGAACTGGAGCACGTCATCCGGGCTGAGCGCGGGGATCGCCATACTGACGGCGGTGAAATCGTTGATAATGTCCAAACGGTCAAAATTCAGATTCCGCGTTTGCTCCGCAATGGAAAAGGCCCAGTGATGGTTGGTCATGGCTACCCAGTCGCCGACGATGGGACAGGCAATCGCGATACAACCTTGTTTAATCGTCAGTGAAGCGTGTTCCGCCAGAAACAGCCGAATAACCGCTTCCAGGCTGTCATGCTCGGACACGGCATAATTCTTATTGCATGAAATTTCACCGTTTTCCAATGCACAAAGCGCGAGACGCGCGTTGGTCCCTCCGACATCGCCCACCAGGGCATACTGATACATAACGTCTTATCTCCGATCAGATTTGAAAAATGTTATCTTTTATTTTTTCAGCAATAGAACGCTCGCCATGGTCATCCGATCTGCCTGGCTGGCGAGGCCTCTCCTGCGTGTTGAAACGTATTTGGGTATATATAAACAGAAATAAGGGGGGAAGGTCACGGTTTGGGCGGAAAAAATAAATAGGCCAGCCGATAACGCCGGCTGGCCTATTGCAGATAATGAGCGGTTAAATTAGACGATCCAGCCCAGCAACAGGGTGGCGCCGATCACGGTGGAAGCGCCGCCGATACGGGTGGCGATCTGAGCGAAAGGCATCAGCGACATGCGGTTGGACGCAGACAGGATGGCAACGTCGCCTGTGCCGCCCAGCCCGCTATGGCAAGTGGTGACGATGGAGGCTTCTATCGGATACATGTTCAGATAAGGCGCGATGAAAAAGCTGACCAGCGCCATGGAAAGCACCACTGAACCGCAGACGATGACATAACCGATAGAGAAGACCGACACCACGCTTTCCAGCGGGATATAGAGCATGCCCAATCCAATCATCAGCGGCCACACCAGCGAGCTGGAAACAAACTTATAAACGCTATGTGCGCCGGTTTCCATTGTGGCGGGAATGACGCGGCTATATTTGCAGAATACGGCGATCAATATCATCAATACCGGCCCAGGGATATGAACCAGTTTTTCAAACAAACCGCCGACGATGAAAAACGCGCAGATCATCAGCAAACCGCCGCCCATCAGATGAAAGTCAACCGCTTTCGGCGCTTCGGTTACGGAGAAGATGGCGTTGTCTTCCTCGCTGCGCACCAGACGGCCTTCGCCATTCAGATCTTTTCGGCGCATACCCAGGCGGGACAGGATGCCTGCGCAGAAGATGGCGAAGATGTTGCCGACGACGGCGGCCGGCGCCAGTTGCGCGACGTAAACATCCGGCGTTTCTCCTAAAATCGCCGAGTAGGCGAGCGATAAAGGCAGAATGCCTTCGCCGATGCCGCCGCCGATAATCGGAACGATGATGAAAAAGAAGGTGTGGTAGAAGCTATAGCCACAGAGTTTGCCAACCAGCAGCCCGGTGCCCAGCGCGGTTGCCGTACCCACCACCAGCGGCACAAACATACGGACCATGCCTTGAATCAGGATTTTCCGGTTCATGCCCAATATGCTGCCGACCACCAGACAGGCGATAACGAAATATAGAAAATTCGCCTCTTTCATCAGCAGATGAACCGTATTCATCGTGTTATCATTAAATAAATGAAAATACACCAGAATAGAAGGCACCATCAGACAAAGAATTGCCGGGCCGCCGATATCTTTAAATACGGGAATTTTATGCCCGATATGCGCCAATAAAAAACCCATACTCATAATGACCGCGAAGCCGCCGATCATATTTTTGGGTAAATATCCTGCGTAGGCTGCAATAAAAACAATAGCAGCGATAGCAATAAAAAGCGGGACAGGGACGGCCCCGATTTTCTTGTTGAAAATAGTATCTACAAGTGAGAGGGATGTGGGTGTATCTATGGCAAGATCGTTCTCACAGAGAATATCAGTGTCAGTTTTTTTCATTGTATTCACCCTGCTATGACAGTACGGTACAGGAGAGTCCTGCGTTCATTTTCAGATAAAAGTAAGAAATCCATTTTTTTGTTTTTCATCAATGCGTAACGAAAAACTAAGAATGGTGGAGGTTTTATTTAACGAGTATTTTTATTAATCCGTAATCTAGCATGGGTTAATGTTAAAAATAATATGTGATTTCATTATTTGTGAACTTATTAGCAAGTTCCTTTTAAATAACTTATATCATTTTTTTGTAATTAAATTAATTTAAGAATGGCTATTATATAGTGTTTATAAGAATTAAGGTGGGGACATCGTTAATGTAATATAAACATATCACGTTATTAAAATAAGTAAATAATCAAATCAAAAACTAATAAAAGCGTTTTTTACCGACAAAAATCCATTCTTAATAGCTTCCAACATAGAAAAGATGGCCGGAAACCAGATATTCCCTATCAACATGTCTCTGACCGCTTGAGCAGCGGAACGGATATGCGCGTTTTCTTCAGCAACATCCCGACGCTTTAGCCGGTGGGCAAATCGGCTGCGGCCACCCCCTTCCACATTATCGTTTCATAGCGCAACAAAGTTTTTTTATGACGCGTAGATAGTATGTTCAAAACTTCTATCTTTCATTTAGATATCACTTTAGCTTATATAGTTGCAGGATTTTCACCTGCCGATAACGTTTTTCACAATGAATAGTGCTCATATCTTGGACATATAGAAGAATATTCTCATAGTTTTTTTGATGGTGGTAATTTCTTTATTTTTGTATTTTTATAGTTTTTTACACTGGTTTTTAATTATTTTATAAAAAATAATAACTGTTATTTGCGATTTTTTCGTGTTTTGAACCAATGAGAAATGGCCCGGCTGTTTGTAAATCCCTACAGCTTGTATTGACGCAACTGTAATCTGTTGACAGATTTAAGACGTCATAAAGGGAAGAAAACAGTGAATGCCTGAATGATTCCTCGTATTCATTGGCCGTAGGCTGTCTCGCCGCTTTCTCCGTTATTTTAATTTTGCGCCTTCGGGCAAGGTTCGGACCATTACACTTAAAAATAGCGGCCCGGCCTAATGAACAACACAACATCATCCACAATGGAGCACAAATAATGGGAAATTCCTTGGCTAAATCAAGGGCTTTGAAACTCGGGCTTGGCTTGCTGGCCATGTCTGTCGCCGCCGGACTACAGGCTAAAACGCTGGTCTATTGTTCCGAAGGCTCCCCGGAAGGGTTTAACCCGCAACTGTTCACCTCCGGAACAACGTTTGATGCCAGCTCTATTCCTATCTACAACCGTTTGATCGAATTCAAAAGCGGGACAACCGATATAGAACCCGGTCTGGCTGAGAAATGGGATATCAGTGAAGATGGTAAAATCTATACTTTCCATCTGCGCAAAGGCGTGAAGTGGCAGGACAACAAAGATTTCAAACCGTCGCGTGATTTCAATGCCGATGACGTATTGTTCTCTTTCCTGCGTCAACAGGATGCCAATCATCCCTATCATAAAGTGTCCGGCGGCGGCTATGAGTACTACCAGGGCATGGGGATGCCGGATTTGATCAGCAAGATTGAAAAAGTGGACGATTACACGATCCGCTTTGAGTTGACCCGGGCGGAAGCGCCTTTCCTGGCTGATCTGGCGATGGATTTCGCTTCCATTATGTCGGCGGAGTATGGCGATAAGATGCTGAAAGCCGGTACGCCGGAGAAGATCGACCTGAATCCGGTTGGCACCGGGCCGTTCAAATTGCAGCAATATCAGAAAGATTCTCGCATTCTGTATACCGCGTTTCCCGGTTTCTGGGGTAAAAAACCGGGCATCGATCGTCTGGTGTTCTCCATCACGCCGGATGCTTCCGTGCGTTACGCCAAATTGCAGAAAGACGAATGTCAGATTATGCCGTACCCCAATCCGGCCGATTTGGCGCGTATGAAAGAAGACAAAAACATTACGCTGCTGGAAAAACCGGGCCTTAACGTCGGTTACCTGGCGTTCAACGTGCAGAAAAAGCCGCTGGATGATGTGAAAGTGCGTCAGGCGCTGACTTATGCGGTGAACAAAAGCGCCATTATCGATGCGGTCTATCAGGGCGCGGGACAACCCGCTAAAAACCTGATCCCGCCGACCATGTGGGGCTATAACGACGACGTACAGGACTACAGCTACGATCCGGAAAAAGCCAAGGCGCTGTTAAAAGAAGCGGGCGTGGCGGACGGTTTCACCATCGACCTGTGGGCGATGCCGGTACAGCGGCCTTATAACCCGAATGCGCGCCGTATGGCCGAAATGATCCAGTCGGATTGGGCTAAAATCGGGGTACAGGCCAAGATCGTCACCTATGAATGGGGCGAATATCTTAAGCGGGCCAAAGACGGCGAGCACCAGACCGTATTGATGGGATGGACCGGCGACAACGGCGATCCGGATAACTTCTTCGCCACGCTGTTTAGCTGTGATGCGGCGAAACGAGGATCGAACTACTCCAAGTGGTGCTACAAGCCGTTTGAAGATCTGATCCAGCCTGCTCGCACTACCTCCGATCATGAAAAGCGGATCGAGCTGTATAAACAGTCACAGGTCGTTATGCACGATCAGGCGCCGGCGCTGATTGTGGCGCACTCCACCGTGTATGAGCCAATTCGTAAAAATGTGAAGGGTTATGTTATCGAACCCCGTGGCGTACACAGTTTCAACAACGTGTCGTTGGATTAATTCAACACGTCTTCACGGGCAATCCCTGAGCCTTGCCTCCGCCACGTCGCTGACGATGTGGCGGCGGTGGGGCTTTATTGCCCGTTAAATTTCAAATGTGAGCATATAAGTCCGATAGCCTAAGAGCAATCGGACGCTTAAAAGAGAGTTCGGGATATGTTGCAGTTCATACTCCGGCGTTTGGGGCTGGTTATCCCAACGTTTATCGGTATTACTCTACTGACTTTTGCTTTTGTGCACATGATCCCGGGTGACCCGGTTATGATCATGGCCGGGGAACGCGGAATTTCTGCTGAGCGTCATGCTCAGCTTATGGCTGAAATGGGGCTGGACAAGCCGCTGTGGCAACAATACGTCAATTATATCGGCGGTGTATTACATGGCGATTTAGGCGTTTCTCTCAAAAGTCGCATTCCAGTTTGGGAAGAATTTGTCCCGCGCTTTAAAGCGACGCTGGAATTAGGTATCTGCGCGATGATTTTCGCCATCAGCGTGGGTATTCCCGTCGGCGTTCTGGCGGCGGTAAAACGCGGTTCTATCTTCGATCACGCTTCCATCAGTCTGGCATTGGCGGGTTACTCCATGCCTATTTTCTGGTGGGGGATGATGCTGATCATGCTGGTGTCGGTTCACTTCAACCTGACGCCGGTATCCGGGCGCATCAGCGATACGGTCTTCCTTGACGAAAGCATGCCGCTGACGGGATTCATGCTGATTGATACCTTCTTTTGGGGCGAACCGGGCGACTTCGTGGATGCGCTGGAGCATATGATTCTGCCCGCCGTGGTGCTGGGCACCATCCCGTTGGCGGTTATTGTGCGTATGACGCGTTCCGCCATGCTGGAGGTATTGGGCGAAGATTACATTCGCACCGCCCGCGCCAAGGGGTTGAGCCGTCTGCGGGTGATTGTGGTGCATGCGTTGCGCAATGCCATGCTGCCGGTGGTGACGGTTATCGGGTTACAGGTCGGCACGATGCTGGCCGGCGCGATTCTGACTGAAACGATCTTCTCCTGGCCGGGACTGGGACGCTGGTTGATCGATGCCTTACAGCGTCGTGATTATCCGGTCGTACAGGGGGGCGTGCTGCTGGTGGCGACCATGATCATTCTGGTTAACCTGCTGGTCGATGTGCTCTACGGCGTGGTCAATCCACGTATCCGTCATAAGAAATAAGGGGAGGCTGAGATGACACAACTGACTGAGCCTGTTGTAAATAGCGCGCCGAAGCCGATGACCCCGTTCCAGGAATTTTGGCACTATTTCAAACGTAATAAAGGGGCGGTGATCGGCATGATTTATGTCGTGCTGATGCTGGTCATTGCGATTGGCGCGAATGTACTGGCGCCGCATCTGCCGTCCGAGCAGTTCCGCGATTCGTTGCTCCATCCGCCGGTCTGGCAGGATGGCGGAAGCTGGCGGTTTATTCTGGGTACGGATGACGTCGGCCGCGATATTTTATCCCGGCTGATGTACGGCGCGCGTCTGTCGCTGCTGGTCGGCTGTCTGGTGGTCGTCCTGTCGCTGATTCTGGGGGTGATCTTCGGCCTGCTGGCCGGCTACTTCGGCGGCGTGGTCGACGCCATTATCATGCGCGTCGTCGATATCATGCTGGCGTTGCCCAGCCTGCTGTTGGCGCTGGTGCTGGTGGCGGTTTTCGGGCCGTCGATTGTCAACGCCTCGCTGGCGCTGACGTTTGTGGCGTTGCCGCACTACGTGCGTTTGACCCGCGCGGCGGTGATGGTTGAAGTGAGCCGCGACTACGTAACGGCTTCGCGCGTGGCGGGCGCGGGGTCGATGCGCCAGATGTTCGTCAATATTTTACCAAACTGTCTGGCGCCGCTGATCGTGCAGGCATCGCTGGGCTTTTCCAATGCCATTCTTGATATGGCTGCTTTGGGTTTCCTCGGTATGGGCGCGCAGCCGCCTACGCCCGAGTGGGGCACTATGCTTTCCGACGTTTTGCAGTTTGCGCAAAGCGCCTGGTGGGTGGTGACATTCCCCGGCGTGGCGATCTTACTGACGGTATTGGCGTTTAACCTGATGGGGGACGGCTTGCGTGATGCTCTCGACCCCAAACTCAAGCAGTAACAGAGGTAGAGAGATGGCGTTACTCAATATAGAGAAACTGTCCGTTCATTTTGGCGATGAGGGCGTGCCGTTTCGTGCGGTCGATCGCATCAGTTACCAGGTTGAACAAGGGCAGGTAGTTGGCATTGTCGGCGAGTCGGGTTCCGGTAAATCGGTCAGTTCGCTGGCGATTATGGGGCTAATCGATTATCCCGGCAAGGTGATGGCCGACAAGCTGGAATTTGACCAGCGCGATTTGACGCAGATATCCGAGAAAGAGCGGCGTCAACTGGTCGGGGCGGAAGTGGCGATGATTTTTCAGGATCCGATGACCAGCCTGAACCCTTGCTACACCGTGGGTTTTCAAATTATGGAAGCCATCAAGGTTCACCAGGGCGGCAACCGCAAAACCCGCCGTCAGCGCGCGATTGATTTGCTGACGCTGGTCGGCATTCCCGATCCCGGATCAAGGCTGGATGTCTATCCGCACCAGCTTTCCGGCGGGATGAGCCAGCGCGTGATGATCGCCATGGCTATCGCCTGCCGGCCCAAACTGCTGATTGCGGACGAACCGACCACGGCGCTGGATGTCACCATTCAGGCGCAGATAATCGAGCTGCTGCTTGAATTGCAGCAGCGCGAGAACATGGCGCTGATTCTGATCACGCACGACCTGGCGCTGGTGGCTGAAGCGGCGCATCACATTATCGTGATGTATGCCGGGCAGGTGGTGGAATCCGGCAAGGCGGCGGATATTTTCACCGCGCCCCGGCACCCGTATACGCAGGCGCTGTTGCGCGCCTTACCGGAATTTTCGACGGACAAATCGCGTCTGGAATCGTTGCCGGGCGTGGTTCCCGGCAAATATGACCGCCCGAACGGCTGTTTGTTGAACCCGCGCTGTCCCTATGCGAACGATCGTTGCCGGCGCGAAGAGCCTGAGCTGCGGAGTATTCCGGGACGTCAGGTGAAATGTCACACACCGCTGGATGATGCGGGGAGGCCAAGCGTATGAACCCGAATAACGTCACATCGCAGCCGTATTTACTGCATGCGATTGACCTGAAAAAACACTACCCGGTGAAGAAAGGGTTATTTGCGCCGGAGAGAATGGTCAAAGCGCTGGATGGCGTCTCTTTTACGCTGGAGCGCGGAAAAACGCTGGCGGTGGTCGGTGAATCCGGCTGCGGCAAGTCGACGCTGGGCCGCCTGCTGACCATGATCGAAATACCGTCGGCGGGCGAGCTTTACTATCAGGGGCAGGATCTGCTGAAGCCGGATCAGACGGCGGAGAAGCTGCGCCGCCAGAAGATCCAGATCGTATTCCAGAATCCTTACGGATCGCTGAACCCGCGTAAAAAGGTCGGTCAGATCCTGGAAGAACCGCTGCTGATCAACACTGAGCTGTCGAAAGCCGAGCGCCGCGAAAAGGCGCTGGCCATGATGGCGAAGGTGGGGCTGAAAACCGAGCATTACGAGCGCTATCCGCATATGTTCTCCGGCGGTCAGCGGCAGCGTATCGCCATTGCCCGCGGTCTGATGCTGGACCCGGACGTGGTGATTGCCGATGAGCCGGTTTCCGCGCTGGATGTCTCGGTGCGGGCGCAGGTGCTGAACCTGATGATGGATTTACAGCAGGATATGGGGCTGTCTTACGTGTTCATCTCCCATGATCTGTCGGTGGTCGAGCATATTGCCGACGAGGTGATGGTGATGTATCTGGGACGCTGTGTGGAGAAGGGCAGCAAAGAGGCCATCTTCAGTAATCCGCGTCATCCGTATACCCAGGCGCTGCTGTCCGCGACGCCCCGACTTAATCCGGATTTACGGCGCGAACGCATCAAGCTGGTCGGCGAGTTGCCCAGCCCGTTGAATCCGCCGCCGGGCTGTGCATTCAACGCCCGCTGTCAGCGCTGTTTTAGCACCTGCACCCAGTTCCAGCCGCAGTTGAAAGACTATGGCGGGCAGCAGGTCGCCTGCTTCGCCGTCGATCAGGAAGAGCAGGGCGATCGGCCCGCGCAATCCAACTGATTCGCCGTCTTTAACCCGCGTCCTTCCCATTGGGCGCGGGTTTTATCTCCTTATTTGACCCTGTACCCCCGCGTATCACGTTTTTTTCCATGCGATTCAGCATGTTCATGATTAACCGGATCAACGTCTCTTTCTGTTTGGGAGCGGATTCGGCCACCAGCAAGGTTAGCGCCGCCAATCCCGTATCATTGATCACCGGTATCCCCATGCTGTTGAACAAACGGCTGTTGCGGTGCAGAAAATCAACGAATAGGAAAGCCCCTGAGCGTTTATTACCGTCCGAGAACGGATGGTCTTTGACCACAAAATAGAGTAAATGGGCGGCCTTGCTTTCGACGGTCGGGTAGGCGGGCGCGCCAAAAACGGTTTGATTAAGGTTGCCAAAAATACCGTCCAATCCTTCCGCTCTGGGGTTGGCAAACAAGGCGGTGGCTTCTCCTCTCTCGATGAGCTGTTGTTTCAACTGGTTTAATGCCAGCATGGCATCGGCAGGCGGCGGCAGTATTCCACCGGACTGTCCGGCAGGTTCCTCTAGCAGCCCCTCATCGTAGCGTTGCAACCAGAGAAATGTCTGGGTATAACGGCTGATGATTTCCACCAGCCCTCGACTTGTGTCCACAGCGCCGGCGTCCAGGTTTTTTGATGCGGCCTGAATCAGAGCCAGAGCCTGTTCCAACTCCGCGGCATTTTGTTCGAATCGCGAACGGTTGATGCTGTAGCCTTGAACCAGAAATTCTTTTAAACGCTGGGTGGCCCAACGACGAAATTGGATACCTTGCGGAGATTTAATGCGATAGCCGACAGAGATCACCACTTCCAGATCATAAAGGGTGATGGGTTTGTCTGAATTAGCAATATGCATTTTTTGCATATTGCGTTGCTCAGCCACTTCACCCTCAGTAAGCGCATTGCGGATATGGCGTGAAATCACCGACTGATCCCGACCGAATAGGGTCGTCATTTGAGACTGTGTTAACCAGACGGTGTCATTTTCAAAACGAACCTGCACATGATGCTGCCCATCATCCGTTTGATATATCTCGATTTGTGTTTTTTCCTTCATATATGAATCCCTTCCGTGCAGGTTGATTAGCGGCATCAACGATAACACCTGGCGTGGTGGAATTAACGCCCAGCGAGAGGCGGATTATGATTTTCCAGCGCCGCTTCGCAGACTGTCTTTGTACTTACATGATCGCGCGTTAAATATTGCGAAGCGGCCATGCGGGTTGCCATATTGATTAAACGTGTCTAGGCTACTTTTCTTGATGACGCGCGGCGTATCCGATATTCGCTGGCGTAGATTAAAACCAACGCATGAACCATATGTCGCATGCGGAAATGCCGGAATACCGTTCATAGCCTTCGCAAAACCCGTCTTTCAGACGCCCGCACACTGCTGCGTCAGGTTTTCATTTCAGAATAATAAACAAAGAGTTATCCCCATATGGCAAAAGCACGTCCCGAAAAGATTTCCCTCGGCGCCGCGGTCGGTATCGCATTGCTCGCTCTGATTGGCTGCGTTCAGCATCCACAAGACGATCAACAGCCGCAGCGGCAGTTGTCGAACCAAATGGTGCTGGCGCTGAACTGGTTTCAGCAATCCGGCGAATATCAGGCACTGGCTCATCAGGCATTCAATAGCGCTCAATACGCGTTCGATCGCGCTAAGCCGGCCGCAGGCAAGAAAAAAGCCGTGGTGGTCGATTTAGATGAAACCATGCTGGATAACAGCGCCTATGAAGGCTGGCAGGTGCGG
Organism: Brenneria izadpanahii; assembly: GCF_017569925.1. NCBI lineage: Bacteria > Pseudomonadati > Pseudomonadota > Gammaproteobacteria > Enterobacterales > Pectobacteriaceae > Brenneria > Brenneria izadpanahii. Next base: position 57,297 of record NZ_CP050854.1, read on the forward strand.
CAAAGCAAACCGTTCGACGGCGAGTCCTGGGCCGAATGGTCGCGGGCCGGGCAGGCGCTGGCAGTGCCGGGCGCGGTACGATTCGCCAACTACGTCAACAGTCACGGCGGCACCATGTTTTATGTCTCTAACCGCAAACAATCGGAATATGACGCCACCGTCGACAATATGCGGAAACTTGGTTTTACCGGGATGTCGGCAAAAACCGTTCTGCTTGCCCAGGATAACTCAAACAAACAGGCGCGTTTTGACGGCATTAAAAATGCCGGTTACGACATCGTCGTTTACGCGGGCGATAACCTGAACGACTTCGGCGCAGCCACGTATCATAAAGATAATGCGCAGCGGCGGTCATTCGTCAGCGCGAATAGGGACAAATTCGGCACCGAATTTGTCGTGCTGCCCAACCCGCTTTATGGCGACTGGGAAAGCGCCCTGGCGCCGGATTACAACAAGCTGACGCCGCAGCAAAAATTGCAGGTACGCCAGCAGGCGGTTCATGCCTGGAGCGGCCGGTAAGCGCGATTCCCTAAAGGCGGATTATCCCTATGCATTCGTCGCCCGCGCCTGCTCCGAGCCGCAGCGCGGACGCGGACGCCAATGCAGACGCGGTCCGTAGGGCGCGCCGGTTTGCCGGAACAGAAAAATCCGCCTGACTATAGTTTTCGTCATGGCAATACCGGCGGCGTTCGCCCAATAAATATTCCCGCAGTCATCTTCACTTCTTCTTTTCCCCTCATCGCAGCGAAAACGGCCGAAGAAAGGTGTGCGCCGCTCAGCGCTTATTAAAAACAAAATATACGTTTTATGTATGGATATTGCTCCAAATCGAGGCAAAAAGCCGGGAGTTTGCACCAAGCGTGTTTTTCTTTGCTGCGAGCGAAAGCGTAATTCCCCTGTTATCCGTAGGGTTGGTGGAAAAGTAAACGTTGGCATGGAAATGGCATCAGTTTAGACAGAAACCTAACCAAACAGTCAGAAACCGCCAATATGGGATAACCGGTATGAGCCAACCAATGTATCTAGATGAGCCATCACTCATAACGACGACATCGGCCCGGAACACGGCCAGACCGGCAATCGTCGTACGCGACGCCAATGTGATTTACCCGGCCGCCGATAGGCCGGTACATGCGCTGAAAGATATTAATCTGACTATTCGTCAGGGAGAGTTTGTTTCCTTTATCGGGCCTTCCGGCTGCGGTAAAACCACGCTGTTGCGGGTTATCGCCGATCTGGAGCCGATCACCTCCGGCGAAGTGTGGGTCAATGACATGACGCCGTCGGAAGCCCGGCAGGCGCGCGCCTATGGATACGTTTTCCAGGCGCCGGTTTTGCTGCCGTGGCGTACCGTGCTGGCCAACGTCATGCTGCCCTTGCAGATTCAGGGCGTATTGCCGGCCCGATGCGAAGAAATAGCCCGTGAACAGCTGTCGCGGGTTGGTCTGAGCGGGTTCGAGAAAAAATACCCGTGGCAGCTTTCCGGTGGTATGCAGCAGCGCGCCTCCATCGCGCGGGCGCTGGGATTCGAACCTAAAATTCTGATGATGGACGAGCCTTTCGGCGCGCTGGATGAGCTAACCCGCGATAATCTGAACCAGCAGTTGCAGCAGCTGTGGTACAACGAGCAGCGCACGATGGCGTTCGTTACGCACTCCATTTCCGAAGCGGTCTATCTGTCTACCCGCATCGTCATTATGTCGCCCCGTCCCGGCCGCATCGTCAAAATCATCGACTCTCCCTTACCCCAGGCGCGGGATCTCTCCATGCGCGACTCGCCGGCGTTTATTCATCTGGCTCAGGAAGTGCGTGAAGCGCTAATCGAGGGTCATCATGAACATTGACGCTTTACGTTACCGGTTTTTTCCCGTTGCGGTGATTATCGCCGCGGCCGTGGCGTTCTGGTATCTGCTGGCCATCGGGCTGAATGCGCAGGGGGCGATTGAGCGCACCCTCTCTACAACCGAGGGCTGGGGCTGGCGCGAACTGGTGGATGTCACGCTGAATATGTCGCGGCCGGTGCTGCCCGCGCCGCACCAGATTGTGGCCGATATTTGGGCCAGCCTGACGAAATGGCCGGTCACTTCGCCGCGAAACCTGCTGTTGCACACCTGGGTGACGGCCAGCGCCGCGCTGACCGGGTTCGTCATGGGCGTGGCGCTGGGGCTGGCGCTGGCTATCTGCATTGTGCATTCCCGCACGCTGGATAAGGCTCTGCTGCCGTGGATTGTGGCGTCGCAGACGGTGCCGGTGCTGGCGATTGCGCCGATTGTGCTGATTATTCTGGGCAGCCTGGGGATCACCGGCCTGCTGCCCAAAGCCACGATCGCCATGTATCTCTGCTTCTTTCCGGTCACCATCGCCACCGTGCAAGGACTGCGTTCGCCGCAGAAAATGGAAATGGAGCTGGTGCACACTTATGCCGCCAGCCGAATCGATACCTTCTGGATGGTTCGGCTGCCATCCGCCCTGCCTTATCTGTTTCCGGCATTCCGGGTGGCGATCGCCAGCGGTTTGGTCGGCACCATGGTGGCGGAGCTGCCGACGGGGGCGCAGGCCGGTCTGGGCGCGCGCTTGCTGACCGGCTCTTATTACGGCAACACCATTCAGATTTGGTCCGCCCTGGTGATGGCTTCGCTGCTGGGGCTGTTTCTGACCGCGTTGGTCAGCCTGACGGAATACGCCGTTATGTCGCGCCGTAAGGGAGGTCAGTGATGCATAGATATGTTACCGGCGGTTTTGGCCTTGTCGTCGCGTTGATGGCGACGCTGATGGGACTGGTGCAGCGGCTCCCCGGCGGCGCGGCGGAAAGCGGCGTGATGCCGGTTCTGATTATCGAACTGTTGCTGCTGCTGTGCGCGGCGCTGCTGGCGCTGTATCCCTCTGCGTCGCCCTGGTTTCCGGCTGGAGCGATCGCGCTGACTGTCGCGGCGGCGGGAATGCTGATCCGGCCCGCCGCGATGGCGCATCCCGATGCCGCGTACTGGTTGGCGGTATCGGCATTGGCGCTGCTGGCGTGTCATAGCGTGCAGCGCCTGGCGAACGGCGGCGGTAAAAATCTGCCGCCCGGCGCGGTTGCCGCGTTATTCGGCGCCTGGGTGCTGTATTTCTGGCAGTTGCTGGTCACGGTGTTTGCGGTGCCCCAGGTATTGCTGCCGGCGCCGATTGATATTGTCCGGGCGCTGTATGACAACGCCGGGCTGCTGACGGGCGATTTTGTGCAAACGGTGCTGAAGTCGGTGCTGGTGGGCTATGCGCTGGGCAGCGGCATGGGGATCGTGGTGGGAATTCTGATCGATCGGCTGCCGTTCCTGCAGCGCGGCCTGCTGCCTCTGGCTAACCTGACCAGCACCATTCCGCTGGTGGGCGTGGCCCCGATTGCGGTGATGTGGTTTGGCTTTGACTGGCCGTCCAAGGCGGCGGTCATTGTGCTGGTTACCTTCTTTCCCGCTCTGGTCAGCACGCTGGCCGGGCTACAGGCCTCCGGCAAGCTGGAGCGAGAGTTGATGTATTGCTATGCCGCCACGCCGCGCACCACCCTGAGAGTGCTGCGTTTACCGGCGGCGCTGCCCTTTATTTTCGGCGCGCTTAAGGTCAATGCCACGCTGGCGATGATCAGTGCGATTGTCGCCGAGTATTTCGGCTCCCCCACGGCGGGGCTGGGTTTTCGTATCTCGACCGAGGCGGCCCGTATGCATATGTCCACCGTGTGGGCGGCGATCGTGGTCGCTTCCGTGGTGGGATCGCTGTTTTATGCGCTGTTGGTCTGGCTGGAAAGGAAGGTCAATTTCTGGCATCCCTCAGTGCGCGGCGAGTCGTAAGCAGTGAGCAATCATCGTTGTTATCAGACAGCCCGGCTGTCGAAAGGATCGTTGTTAAAAACTAATGTCGTTTACTTAAGCCTGATATTAGGGGAAACACGGCGATGAGGTTCCCGCAGGGATGCCTCTCGCCGTGGTCGCCCCGGGTATCTCGATCTTTAAATGAACAGCATTGGTTATTAAGAAATTTATTTAAAAAACATGGTGTTGTTAAGCAAAATGGTGTGTTCCACCCTAACCCGAGGATACTCATATGAGAGATCGTTCCGCCTTTCGCAAATGCCTTATCGCGGCCGCCGCTACGCTGGCATTGTCATTGACCGCCAGCGTTCATGCCGCCGAGAAAGTCACGCTTCAGCTTAAATGGTTGCCTCAGGCTCAGTTTGCCGGTTACTACGTGGCGCAGGCCAAAGGCTATTACAAAGATGCCGGGCTGGATGTCACCATCAAACCGGGTGGAACCGATATCTCTCCGGTACAGGTTATTGCCGGAAAATCGGCGGATGTGATTGTCAACTGGATGCCCGATGCGCTGGCGGCGCGCGAGTCCGGGGTGCCGCTGGTGAATATCGCGCAGATATTCGATCGTTCGGGCATGATGCTGACCTGCCGAAAATCCACCGGGATTAAGACCCCGGCGGACCTGAAAGGAAAAACGCTGGGCGTTTGGTTCGGCGGCAACGAGTACCCGTTCTTCAACTGGATGCACAAGCTGGGTTACAAACCGGATACCGACATCAAAGTGCTGAAACAGGGTTTTAACGTCGATCCGCTGTTGCAGAATCAGGCCGCCTGCATTTCCACTATGAACTACAACGAATACTGGCAGCTGATTGACGCCGGCATGAAGGCGGACGATCTGATTTCGTTCCCGTATGAAGACCAGGGCGTTTCCACTCTGGAAGACGGACTGTACGTACTGGAATCCAGCCTGCAGGATCCGGCTTTTGTGGCGAAAATGGCGAAGTTCCTGCAAGCGAGCTATAAGGGCTGGAACGAAGCGGTCAATAATCCGGCCGAAGCCGCGGAGATTGTGGTTAACGAAGATTCGTCCGGCTCCGCGACGCTGGAAGTACAGCAGCGGCAGATGGAAAACGTCGCCAAACTGATTACCAACGCCAATACGCCGAAAATCGGTTATCTGGATCCCGCCGCCTATCGCCGTACCGTGGACGTTTTGCTGAGCGGCGGCGGCGAGTCGGTGATTAAAAAAGACCCTGGCGATAGCGCCATGACCCACGTCGTCTGGGAGGCGGCGGCGAAGTAACGCCGTTCGATGTGGCTGCCGGGTGTTCCATAAACCGCCGTGTTGTGGGGCGTTGTCTGATGGAACAGGCGCTCCGGCGGCCGGATTCATTAACCGCGCCGGCTTCCGCTCCTCAGGCATGTGAGGGAGATGATCGCCAGCGGCCCATGTTTTCCGCATTACTTCAATGCCGCCATCGACGTTTCCACAATGCCGAGTAGCGTCTCGCGCCCGGCGCCATCCTGCGCCTGGAGCGAAATGCCCTGCATGATCGTGGCGAAGTAAGTGGCGAGGCGGTCGGCGTCGGTATCGGTTGGCAGTTCGCCATCGGCAATCCCGCGCTCCAGCCGCTGTCGGATCAGGCGTACGGTGCTGCGCCGCAGTTCACGCATGTGATCGCGCAGGGGCGCGTTCTGCGCCTGGCAGTTGAACAGGCCCAGGCTGACCATGCAGCCGCCGGAGGACGGGCTGGCCAGCGCGATGTCCAGGCTCGCAAGCAGCATGCCCTTGATTGCCTCGCGGACGCTTTGCGTCTCCGCCAGCGCCTGCATGCTGCCGGCGCCTGCCGTGGTGAGGTAGAGATCGACCGCTTCCCGGTACAGGGCTTCCTTGGAACCGAAGGCGGCGTAGAAACTGGGCGGGTTGATGCCGATCGCCTCCATCAGGTCGGCAAGCTGGGTGGCCTCAAAGCCTTTGGCCCAAAAGACTTTCATCGCGCGCTCAAGCGCGGCATCACGGTCAAAGCTGCGGGGGCGTCCTCGGGCCATGCGGTCTCCTATCTGTATTTTGGATTACATAATTCTTGACGATGCTCGTGTTCATGCAAATACTGTAATACAGTTTACATAAATGGAGCAAGCCCATGCCTGATTACGTTGTTGATACCCGCATCGAGACCGTACGTGACTACTTTCGCAAGGTTGATGCGAAGGATCCTGCTCTGCTGGATCTCTTCACCGAGGATGTCGAGTTCTTCTTCCCCAAGTTCGGCGCGGCCTGCGGCAAGGCCGCGCTGCAACGCTTCGCCGAGCGCATCGCCAGGGACGCGGCAAAGCTGACCCATGATATCGACGGGCTGCTCTTTACCGTGGATGGCGACCGCATCGTCGTGGAGGGCCGGGAATGGGGCGTGACTGCGGACGGGCGATCCTGGCCCGATGGCGAAATTTCGCAGGGACGCTTCGCCAACATCTTCGAGTTCGACGGGCCGTTGATCAAACGGACCTTCATCTACGTCGATCCCGATTTCACCAGCGAGGACCGCCGGCGAGTGGCTTTGTATCGCGGCGAGGCGCTTGCCGCAACGCCGCGTGACATTGCCTCGCGCTACTTCGAGCGGGTCGCGGCGTTCTGGGCGAAGCCGGATGATCCCCAGGCATTGGCGGCGATCCTTGAACTGTTCGCCGACGAGGTGGACTGGGACATTCCGGGCAACCTGGAGGCAGTGCCTTGGATCGGCCCGCGCCGAGATCGCGAGGCGGTAGGGGCGTTCTATCGTGAACTGACCGCGCGCCTGGCGCCGGAGCGGTTCGAGGTACAACGGATCCTGGCCGATGACGACACCGCCGTGGCGCTGGGCGAATTGGCTTCGCGGGTGCACGCCACCGGCGGATTGATCGAAACGCCCTTTGCCTTCGTGCTGACGGTCCGGGACGGCAGGATCGTCCGCTACCGCATGTTGGAGGACAGCCATGCCGTCGCGGTCGCGGCATTGGGGCAGAGCGCCTGAAGGGGCTTGCGCGGGTAAAACCTCGCGCCTTCAGCCGTTCGAGCGGCATCCGTGCCGGGGCAGGTTGTTTCGCCGCGGCAAACATCGGTATTCTTTGGTGATGTGGGTGAGCGGTTATGTTATTACTAATCGGGGTTCTGGTGCGGCGTTCGTCCGCTTGGACGTTGGACGACTATTCCACAACCCCGATCTTTAACCGGCCGATTTTGATACAAATAGTAGGACAGGAAATTGATGTTGAAACACATGTCGACTGACGAATCGTCAAAGGGCCGCATCCGGCTTGATAACGAGGCGGTGATCCTGCTGGCTGCGGAGCATGTGTTTGCCCGTTTTGGCTTTAAGGGCGCCACCATGGCGCTAATCGCCGAAGAGGCGAATCTGCCGAAACCAAATCTTCATTACTATTTCGGCAACAAGCAGAACCTGTATCTGCGCGTGCTGGGCGATATTCTGCATGACTGGCTGTCGCCGCTGGAGCATTTTCAACCCCAGGCCGATCCGCGCACCGTCATCGAACAGTATGTGCGGCAAAAAATGGTATTAACCTTCAAACGCCCTTACGCCTCTAAGCTGTTCGCCAACGAGCTGCTGCAAGGCGCGCCGATAGTGCATGAAATACTGAAAACCCAGCTTCATGATCTGGTCGCCAGCAAGGCCGCCGTCGTTGATAGCTGGATAGAGCAGGGATTGCTGTTGCCGCTGGACAGTAAACACTTCTTTTTTTCCATCTGGGCCATCACGCAAACCTATGCCGATTTTGATATCCAGATTGCCGCCGTGCTCGGCGAAGAGGCCAACTCGTCAGATATGCAGCAGCGGGCAATCAATCATGTTCTAACCAGCGTGTTTAGAATGTGCGGATTGGATAGGGATGGCGTCGCGGCATAACGGCTGATTGGGCAAAGATCCTGCGGCCTCAAACCAGATATGGAAGGAAGAGTGGTAATGGCGGCACTTTTTCCAAACGGCAAAAGCTGTTGGATTTGCCAGAGAGCCTATGGCTAACATTCCGACTGAATTTTCAGAGCGGGTTGATGCTGTCGCTGCAAATGTCAGAAAGCAACTGCCTATTGATTTTCCTACCCGCATCAGTGATTCGATCCTGGGAGGGCTGCAAGCCCGATCAAAACGACGGACAAGCGGATTGGACTAATATCCCAACCGCCGGCGTTTGTATTAAGGACGACGGTTTCTGTCCGGTGGCGGTCGAATTGCCTTCATATTTCTATTTCCGCTCTTAATAAACCGTTTTTATTGTCGCTATTTTTATCCGCTTGCCGCTCCACCAGCACATCCCTCAGTACAAGCCAGCGTTTACATTCCTTTTGGCGAAGACGACTCCCCCAAACAGCACAAAAATAGAGCAGCTTGCGCGATGTATGGCCGGGTTTGCACCGTAACTGGTCAAAATTTGTTCTTATGGCTCAGGGGTATATGTTGTTAATTGATTGTTTTTTACTTGATTTTTTTATTTTTATGAAAATGGCACATAAATCGCATGGTTAGTTCGGAAAACTTAACCATTTGGTCAAGATTGTTTGAAAGGTGTGGCGCCGCCGGACTTTTCCTTCATTCGACGTTAGCGGGAGAACCACTATGAGCCATCGAAAGCAAGGCGATACGGGCGGGCGGTTGAGCGGTTTTCGTGACCCGGAAGTTAACCAGCCAGAGGAGTGTGCCGAATGAAAACTTCATCACCGATCGGCGTTGATGCGCCGGGTATTAAGTCCGGGCGTTTGAGCGCGGCGGAATACGCCGATAACTTTAGCGACAGCGTGGCGCCGCTCACCAATATTCAGGCGGTGATCGAGGCGGAACGTTGCTACTACTGTTACGACGCGCCCTGCACCCGTTCATGCCCGGCGGATATTAATGTGCCGAGCTTTATCCATCGTATCGCCCAGCAAAACGTGCGCGGCGCGGCGCAAGCCATTCTGAGTGAAAACGTATTGGGCGGCATGTGCGCCAGAGTATGTCCTACCGAAACCCTGTGCGAACAGTCCTGCGTACGTCATCAGCAGGACGGCAAACCGGTAAAAATCGGCCGGCTGCAACGTTATGCCACCGACGCTTATCTCTCCAACCCTGGACAACCGCTGTTTACCCGCGCGACGTCAACCGGCAAAAAAGTGGCGGTGGTGGGAGCCGGTCCGGCGGGGTTAACGGCGGCGCATCGTCTGGCGCAGTGCGGACATCATGTGGTGGTGTTTGACGCCAGAGAGAAGCCGGGCGGCCTGAATGAATACGGTCTGGCGGCTTACAAAACAACCGACGATTTCGCCCAGCGGGAAATCGCCTGGCTGCTGTCGATTGGCGGCATCGAGCTACGCCTTAACCAGCGTCTGGGACGGGATATCAGTCTGGATATGCTGCGCGCGGACTATGACGCCGTTTTCCTCGCGATGGGGCTGGGCGGCGTCAATGCGCTGGGCATTGAAGAAGAATCGCTGCGGGGCGTGCGTGAGGCGGTTGATTTTATCGCCGAATTACGTCAGGCGTCCCATCCCGGCGAGGTGGCGATCGGCCGCAACGTGGTGGTGATCGGCGGCGGCATGACGGCCGTTGACGCCGCGGTTCAGGCTAAAAAACTGGGCGCGCGTGAAGTCACCATGGTGTATCGCCGTGGTGAGGCGGATATGAAGGCCTCGCCGCATGAACGGGAGTGGGCGAAGGCCAACGGCGTCGCCATTCGCCACTGGGCGGCTCCCCAGGCTATGCATGGTGAGAATAATCGCGTCACCGGCGTGTCGTTTATGGTGATGCAATGGCAGTCGGGGGCGCTGGCCGCAACCGGGGAAACCTTCACCTTAGCGGCCGATATGGTGCTTAAGGCCATTGGGCAGGCCTATGACGCCGGCCCGACGGAGAGCGCCGTTACCCTGAAAGACGGCCGTATCGCTACCGATGAGGAAGGCCGCACTTCGCTGCCCGGCGTCTGGGCCGGGGGCGATTGCTGCGCCGATGGCCTGGACTTAACGGTGGATGCGGTGCGGCAAGGCAAAGCGGCGGCGGCGTCGATAGACGCGGCGCTGCGCCCTTTTGCCGGCCATCCGGTTAACCATAAACCTTCAACCACCGATCGGGAGTACTCACATGGCTGATATCAGCAGTAACTTTTTAGGTATCAAAAGCCCGAACCCGTTTTGGCTGGCTTCCGCCCCGCCTACGGATAAGGAATACAACGTGGTGCGGGCATTTGAGGCGGGCTGGGGCGGCGTGGTGTGGAAAACGCTGGGCCAGGATCCGCACGTGGTCAACGTCAACGGGCCGCGTTACGGCACGCTGCGCACCAGCGACCGCCGCATTATCGGTTTGAACAATATCGAGTTGATTACCGACCGTTCGCTGGAAACCAATCTGGAAGAGATTGCCCGCGTGAAGCGCAACTGGCCTGACCGGGCGATGATTGTCTCGATTATGGTGCCCTGCGAAGAAGATGCCTGGAAAAGCATTCTGCCGCTGGTGGAACAGACCGGCGCGGACGGCATCGAGCTGAACTTCGGCTGTCCGCACGGCATGAGCGAACGCGGCATGGGCGCCGCGGTGGGGCAGGTGCCGGAATATATCGAAATGGTCACCCGCTGGTGCAAGCAGTATTGCAGCCTGCCGGTGATCGTCAAACTGACGCCGAATATCACGGATATCCGCTACCCGGCGCGTGCGGCGTTGCAGGGCGGCGCCGACGCCGTCTCGTTGATTAACACCATTAACTCGGTGATAGGCGTGGATCTGGACCAGATGGTCATGACGCCCAATACCGGCGGCAAAGGATCGCACGGCGGTTACTGCGGCCCGGCGGTGAAACCGATCGCCCTGAACATGGTGGCGGAAATCGCCCGCGATGAGCAAACGCGCGGGTTACCCATCTCCGGCATCGGCGGCGTGTCCACCTGGCGCGACGCCGCCGAGTTTATCTCCCTGGGTTGCGGCACGGTGCAGGTGTGCACCGCCGTGATGGTGCACGGTTTTCAGATTGTGAGCGACATGATAAGCGGCTTGACCAACTTTATGGACGAGCGGGGTTACCGCACGCTGGAGGATTTCCGCGGCCGCGCTATCGGTTCCGTCAGCGACTGGCGCTACCTGAATCTGAATCACATCGATAAAGCGGTCATCGATCAGGAGAAGTGCATCAAATGCGGGCGCTGCCATCTGGCCTGTGAGGATACCTCGCATCAGGCGATCACCAGCATGAAAGACGGCGAACGCCATTATGAAGTGAAGGAAGAGGAGTGCGTGGGCTGCAACCTGTGCGTATCCATTTGCCCGGTGGAAGACTGTATCTCTATGCGCAGCCTGCAACCGGGCGAGGTGGATTTGCGCACCGGGAAAACCGTGAGCGGCGAGTACGCCAACTGGACGACGCATCCGAATAACCCGATGGCGACTACGGCGGGTACGGTCTGAGCAAGCCCGCCCCACCCCGATCCTCCCCTTCGCAGGGTAGGGAGCGAGTTAACGCCTCCCCCTGGCAAGGGGGAGGTAGGGAGGGGGTGATTGGAACGGGTCATTAACGGCAAAGCGCCTAATTTTATTCGCAGCCAGAACCAGCAATAACGAGGGGAAAATGATGAGCCATAACCTGTTAATCAAAGGCGGTACGGTCGTCAATGCCGATCGGGAATTTCGCGCCGACGTACTCTGTGCAGACGGCGTTATCGTGGCGGTGGGCGAGGATGCCGCCCGAAGCGCGCCGGCGGGAACGGAAGAGATCGACGCTGGCGGCATGTATGTGATGCCGGGCGGCATCGATCCGCATACCCATATGAATTTCCCTTTTATGGGAACGGTCACGGTGGACGATTTTTACAGCGGGACGGCGGCGGGGCTGGCGGGCGGCACCACCACCATCATCGATTTCGTCATCCCCAATCCGCGGCAGCCGCTGATGGAAGCCTACCGCGAATGGCGCGGCTGGGCGGAGAAAGCGGCGTCCGACTACAGCTTCCATGTCGCCATCACCTGGTGGGATGACAGCGTACACCTGGATATGGGCACGCTGGTGAACGAAGAGGGCGTTAACAGCTTCAAGCACTTTATGGCCTATAAGAACGCTATTATGTGCGACGACGAAACGCTGATGAACAGTTTCCGCCGCGCTTTGGAGCTGGGCGCGATGCCGACCGTTCACGCCGAAAACGGCGAAATGGTCTTTCTGTTGCAGCAGGAGATGATGAAGCGCGGCATTACCGGGCCGGAGGGGCATCCGCTGTCGCGTCCGCCGGAAGTGGAAGGGGAAGCGGCCAGCCGCGCCATCTCCATCGCCAACGTGCTGGGCGTGCCGATTTATGTGGTGCACGTTTCCTGTCAGGAGTCGGCCGAGGCCATCGCTCGCGCCCGATCGCGCGGCCAGCGGGTTTACGGCGAAGTGCTGGCCGGTCATCTGGTGGTGGACGACAGCGTGTACCGCGATGCGGATTTCGCCAAGGCCGCCGCGCACGTCATGAGCCCGCCGTTCCGTCCTAAAGCGCATCAGGAGGCGTTGTGGCGCGGGTTGCAGTCCGGCCAGTTGCACACCACCGCCACCGATCACTGTACCTTTTGCGCCAGTCAGAAAGCCGCCGGCGACGGCGACTTCACCAAAATTCCCAACGGTTGCGGCGGCGTGGAGGAGCGTCTGGCGGTGATTTGGGACGCCGGCGTCAATACCGGACGTCTTACGCCCAGCGAATTCGTGGCGATTACCTCCGCCAATACCGCCCGTCTGTTCAATATCTACCCGCGCAAAGGGCGGGTTGCGGTAGGAGCCGACGCCGATCTGGTGGTCTGGGATCCCAACGGCAGCAAAACCCTGTCGGCCAAAACCCATCATTCCAGAAACGATTTCAACGTCTTTGAAGGCCGCACGGTGCGCGGAATACCGCGATATACGGTCAGCCAGGGGACGCTGGTGTGGGCCGACGGCGATCTGCGCGCGCAGGAAGGCGCGGGCCGTTATATCAAACGCCCCGCCTTTACCGCGGATTTTAGCGCCAATGCCCTGCGCGAGCGCCTGCGGGCGCCCACGGCGGTGCAGCGTTGAACCAAACATCGTTGCGAGCAAGAAGGTAACTTCACTCCACCCATGAGGAAATCTGTTATGAATAGCGAAGCGTTATCCACAACGAAAAATAAAATTGATATTACCGATCTGCGGATTGACGGCGATCGTCTATGGCAATCGCTGATGGATTTGGCGGTGATTGGCGCTACGCCGAAAGGCGGCGTATGCCGGCTGACGCTGACTGACCTGGATCGTCAGGGACGCGATCTGGTGGTTAGTTGGGGGAAGGCCGCCGGGTTATCGGTTGAGATCGACAAAATCGGCAACGTATTTATGTGCCGCCCCGGCCGTAATAATGACCTGCCGCCGATCGTGGCGGGCAGCCACATCGATACCCAGCCGACCGGCGGCAAGTTCGACGGTAACTTCGGCGTACTGTCGGCGTTGGAAGTGATCCGCACGCTGAACGACAACCACATCGAAACCGAAGCGCCGGTGGAAATGGTGTTCTGGACCAATGAAGAAGGGTCGCGCTTTGTGCCGGTGATGATGGGCTCCGGGGTGTTTGCCGGCATCTTCCCGATAGAACTCGCCTATGCCGCGCAGGACGTGGACGGTAAAACGGTGAAGGATGAGCTGGAGAAAATCGGCTATGCCGGGCCGAAAACGCCGGGCGATCATCCGATTGGCGCCTATTTTGAAGCGCATATCGAGCAAGGGCCGATTCTGGAAGATAAGAACATCGAAATCGGCGTGGTGCAGGCCGTATTGGGCATTCGCTGGTATGACTGCGTCGTCACCGGCATGGAGTCTCACGCCGGGCCGACGCCGATGGCGCTGCGTAAAGATGCGCTGCAGGTTTCCACCCGCATCATGCAGGAGGTGATTGCGATCGCCGACCGCTTTGCGCCGCACGGCCGCGGTACGGTAGGCATGGTGCAGGTGCACCCCAACAGCCGCAACGTGGTGTCGGGCAGCGTGAAGTTTTCTATCGATTTCCGTAATCTTACCGATGCGCTGGTGGATGAGATGGATGCGGCGCTGAAAACCTATCTCGCCGAACTGGGCGCGGAAACCGGGCTGGATATTCAGTTGACGCAGGTTTCCCAATATCCCGCCGCGCCGTTCCATGCGGACTGTAAGGATGCGGTGCGCCGGGCGGCCAATGCGCTGGGTTATTCGAACATGGATATCGTTTCCGGCGCCGGACACGACGCCGTTTATGTGGCGGATCTGGCGCCGACCGGGATGATTTTTATCCCGTGTAAAGACGGCATCAGCCATAACGAAATCGAGTATTCCTCGCCCGAACAGGTGACGGCCGGCGCGAACGTGTTGCTGCATGCGGTGATGGAAACCGCCGGCGTCGTGGGGCGGGGGGCGTAATTTCCGTCACGGGGCCGGGCGCGTTGCGGCATTATCGTATGGAAATCGGGCCGCTTTGGGATGAATGCCGATCCTGGCGCGATCGGCATTTGCGGGCGCCCGGCGCGCCGGACGTTTAAGGCATGGCGTTGAGGCGGCTCAGCCCGTACGCAATCACGAACATGGCGACGGCCACAACGAAGTCCAGCCCGCGAACCATGAGCGGATTAGCGAAAAAGCGCGAAACGCGGTAGGCCGCGTACCCTGTGGCGTAAAACCAGATATATGAGGCGGCGCTGGCGCCGATAATAAAACTGAGTCTGGTTTCCTCAGACTGGCGGGAGCCGATGTTGCCGAGAATAAAAAACGTGTCGAGATAAACGTGCGGGTTTAGCAGCGAAAACGCCAGCGCCGGGATCGCGACGCTGCGCTGTTTCAGATAGCGGGCTTTCTCTGACTGGCTGACATCGGATAAGACGGCTTCCCAACCTTTGGGGTGCTTGGAGAAAGCATTCATCAGAGAGAGCAGCCCGTAATAAAGCAAAAACAATACGCCAATCCATTTTGCGATGACCACCAAACCGGGCACCACCGTCATCAGCGCCGACATGGAGAAGGTTCCCAGGATAATGAGCGCGCAGTCACAGCTTGCCGCGATAGTCGCGGCAAGAAAAACGTTTTTATTTTGCAGGCCCGTTTTAATGATGTAGATATTTTGCGCGCCGATCGCAACAATCAAACTGAGTCCGAGCATAAAGGCTCTGGCGGTATGCAATAGGTCTATCACTTAACCTTCCTTGGCCGATATCGTATAGACGGTGAACTCACCGCCGCAGTTTCTGACAATGCGCCGGCACAGAGCGTTAAGCGCATGAATACGGTATGCGGCGGATGTCGCCGCGTTTCCCTGAACAACGATGAGAACGTTTTTCGTGGCGGGCGACACTTTCGCCAGATCGCTGTCTCTTGAATCAAGCCAGGCCAGCACCTTCTCGGCGTCGGCGTAGACGTAATCCGCTTTCGCCGTCGCCTTGTTTCCGCCGCCTATCGGGATAAACGCCTCTCCCCCAGGGGAGAAGCGAAAACAGATATCGCCTTTGATCATATCCATATCATGTACGCCGAAAGACAGGTAGTGCTCCAGCGCGGCGAGGTTGTAGATGTCGACCAGCGTATTGATATGGTGAAACCGTCCTTTCCGTTTGACGATACCGATCAACGCCTCCGCGCTGGGGGGGAATTTTTTATTACTCCTTCCCCGCTGGTGAATCATCTCCCGGTAGCTTTGCAGAATCGAGTTATCCCGGATGGCCTCATCCGGGGTGTTGCAGATTCTGCGCGCCGCGGCTTCGCAACTCTGCGCGATATCGGGAAGCAGGGGTTGCGTGTTGTCGATGTTATACAGTTCGGCCGCCGCCACCTCGTCGACGCCGATGGCGCCGAATGTAGAGGGAAGGTGGATATTGCAGCGGCGACCGCCGGATAAGATTTTTTTAGATGTCGGCATATTTTCGAGCATGGTTCAACGTATCCTGTTCGGCTTGTTTGATTCGTTTCTCCGTTTTCTCCAGCGCCTGTTCATGGGCGATAAGTTCGGAGCGAAACTGGTCGACCATTTGGCGCACGTTGTCAGGCCCGGTTGAACCGTCGCTGCGCTGCCGCCTGATGACATGCGAGGGGGAGACGTATTCAAGCATTTCTTGTTCATCAACCAGAATGCCCTGCGTTTCAAAGAAACGGCGGACCATTTCCGTGTTACGCAGATCGGTGCGGGCGTTTATCAGCGCTTTGGTCAGCATACCGGTAATCCGATGGGCCTCGCGGAAAGGGAAGCCTTTTTGACTGACGAGAAAGTTCGCCAGTTCGGTGACGGTCGAAAAGTTTTGCCAGCACAATTCTTCCGCTCTGTCCGAGTGATAAACACAGTTTTCAACGTGGTGGTGAAGGATGCTGGTGGTTTCTTTAATCGCATCGATAGCTCCCCACATCATGGGTTTATCTTCCTGAAGATCGCAGTTGTAGCCGAGCGTGACCCCTTTAACCATGGTCAGTAGTTGCATCAAGGTGCCGTATACGCGGCCGACTTTGCCTTTCACCAGCTCGGCGACCACCGGGTTTTTTTTCTGTGGCATGATGGAACTGCCGGTCGCGAATGAATCATCCACGCTAAGTAAACGGAATTCGTTGCTGCTCCAGATGACGATCTCTTCCGCCAGACGGGAGTAGTTGCCCATCAGCAGGGCGAATGCCGAGGCTGACTGAAGAATGAAATCACGGCTGCTGGTGGCATCAAGGCTATGCAGAAGAGGGCGGTTGAAGCCGAGCATTGCCGTCGTCATATGGCGATCGATCGGAAATGACGTGCCGGATAACGCGCAGGCGCCGAGCGGGTTTAAGTTCGTGACGTTCAGCGCCTGGTTTAGCCGCTCCAGATCGCGTAAAAACATGCTGGCATAGCAGCTATACCAGAACCCCAGGCTGATAGGCTGCGCCGGCTGGAGATGGGTATATCCCAGCGCGGATTGGTCGGCGTTTTTTTCCGACAGATCGAGCAGCGAGGAGACAAACGCGCACAGTGTTTTCTGCAACTGCAACAGTTCCGAACGCAAATACATACGGGTATCCAGAACAACCTGGTCGTTGCGCGAACGGGCGCTGTGCATCTGACCGCCGTATTCCAGCCCTATTTTTTGTATGACCAACTGCTCGATATTTAAATGAACGTCTTCATATTCTGGATTTAATTTCAACTCGCCGCGCTGGTGCTGTTCATATAAACCCAACAGCGCGCCAAGGATTTTGCCTGCGGTTTCCGCGGTGACGATCCGGCATTCCTTCAGCATTGAAACATGCGCCATGCTGCCGAGGATGTCGAAAGGCAGCAGCCGTTCGTCAATCACCGTGGTATAGGTGTATTGCAGCACTTCGCCAGTAATATCTTTACTAAAACAGCCGCCCCAAAGTTTCTCGCTCATCATTTTTCTCCTGTTTTGACGTGCTCCGCCGGCTTGCGGGACCGCGAGAGGTAACTCTTGAGTTTTTTATCGGTAAATAGCCGATCGCCCCAGCCTATCGGCGCGCGGGGAAGCGGTTCGTCATGATAGATTTTTATACAAATATCATAGAGTAACGTCAGGGAATGCACGGCGGTGCGGTAGCGCAGCATCTCAGGGGTTTCCGTCGGGGAGAGACGAAATTCCGCGGTTTGGATGATCTGCCCGTGATCGATGTATTTATCCATGTAATGACAGGTTGCGCCAAAGCAGGCGTCATGATTGTCAATCGCATAATGATACCCGCCGAGCCCGCGGTACTTGGGCGAGGAGGGGTGGAAATTGATGGCGCCTTTGCCGGCATGGCTCAGGACGTGTTCCGGCAGTATCAGATCGGATTTGAAAGAGATAATCCAGTCGCCCCGCCAGGTAGACACCTCCGGTCTTTTTTCCATACCGCTTTCCCAAAATACATGGGTAACCCGGCTAAAAAGCGAAGAAATAAATTCGCAGGCGGCCTCTGACCAGAAAGAGCAATCACCGATAAAAAGTACGTCGCAGCTTTTCTTTTTGTCCATGTTGATCTTCTATTCCTTAATCTGTCCGGCCAGTGCGCTGATCCGGGTATTCAACGTCAAAATATTCAGTAACCCCTCTGAATCCCGGTGGTCGAAGCTGCCTTCGTCTTCCATTGAGCCGTCTTTGCTGTACAGGCTATGTTTGACATCGCGGGTAGAAACGTAAGACAAATTGCCTTTATAGAGGGTGAAGGTGACTTCGCCGCTGATCAGCGCCGTGACTTGCCGCATTGCCGTGCGTGCCATGCGGGAGCCCAGATCGATCCAGTAGCCCTGATAGAGTTGCGTGCCGAGATAGTCGGCGGTGTTGCGGTAAAAGGTTAGCGCGCGCTTATCAAGAACCTGCTGTAACAGTTGCTGATAGGCGTAGGCGAGAATCGTCATCGCCGGGGCTTCGTACACGCCGCGCGATTTCACGCCGACGAAGCGGTTCTCCACCAGATTTTCGGCGATGCCGACGCCGTGCATGCCGCCGATGGTGTTGAGTATTTCGAAAAGATTCACCAGAGACAGGGCTTGACCGTTCAATTTTACCGGCCTGCCCTCCAGGAAGGTCAGACTCAGTTCCTCCGGCTGCGAGACGGCGTCGTACGGCCAATTGCCTAATCCCGGCTCCACGAATTCCATACGGCTCTCAAGACTCTCCAACGCGCCGCCCTCGTGGGTCAAACCGAGCAGATTGGCGTCGGTGGAGTAGGGTTTGTCCGCCGTGGCTTTGATAGGGATTTCATGACGTTGACAGTAGTCGATCATTTCCCGCCGTCCTTTGAAGGTCTGGAGGAAAGCGGCGTCAC
This sequence comes from Brenneria izadpanahii, assembly GCF_017569925.1. Lineage (NCBI taxonomy): Bacteria > Pseudomonadati > Pseudomonadota > Gammaproteobacteria > Enterobacterales > Pectobacteriaceae > Brenneria > Brenneria izadpanahii. Next base: position 75,809 of record NZ_CP050854.1, read on the forward strand.
GCCAGGCGGCGTAGAACTGCATGGTTGGGTCAAGCATGGAGGCGATGACCTGGAATCGCACCTGATCGTTGCCGCGGCCTGTGGCGCCGTGACTGAAGATGGTAATGTTGCGTTCCTTGAGCTGCGGCAACAGCCCTTTAATGATCACCTGCCGTCCGGCGCCGGTGAGATTCCAGTAATTTCCTTCGTATTTCGCGCCGGTTTGGATAACTTCCAGACCTATTTCCGCCATTGGCCGCCTGAGGTCGACGGCGATGAACTCCTTCGCGCCGGACGCCAGCATCCTTTCTCCGATTTGGCCGAAATCATCCTCGTCCGGTTGTCCCAAATCCGCCGTTAGGCACACGACGTTTACCCCCTGACTGGCGAGCCAATGCGTGATCGTACAGCTATCCAGACCGCCGGAAGCGGCAAACGCCACCGTTTTACCCTTAAGTTCATTTATGTTCATGCTTTCACCTAATCTCCATATGATGTTGAGTCATTAACTGAACTTGTTTTTTTGACGCGATTGCTAATCTATAAAATATTTATTATTCAAAGATTTATTTATTTACTGGTTATCCTAAAGGCCGAAATTTGAAAGAGATTAATGAACTTGTGTTACACGAACAAGTCTGTTAAGAAACATTACGGTATGTTTAATTTTTCTTAAGCTAAAGGGCGCTTGTGAAGATAGACGTTCGTAAAACGGAAGCTTTAATGGCGGTGATTGAAACCGGCGGCTTTGAACTCGCGGCGAAGAGGCTCAACCTGACTACCTCGGCGATATCGCAGCGTATTAAAGCGTTGGAAAGCGCGATCGGCGCGCCGTTGGTGATTCGCGGCAAGCCTTGCGTCTCCACGGAGGAAGGGGCGAAGCTGATTCAATATCTGCGCAGGCAGAAATTCCTTTACGATGAATTTGAATCCGAGCTTTTTGGCACGGAGAATACCAAGGTCAAAATGCGCATCGCCATTAATCAGGATTCGCTGGACACCTGGTTTTTGCCCGCGGTTCAGCCCGTTGTGCTCAAGAAAAATATTTTACTGGATATCGTCGTAGACGATCAGGACTATACGCTGAGAGCGCTGGCGGAAGGCAACGTGGTTGCGGCCATCTCTTCCATTGCAAAGCCGATGCGCGGCTGCAGCGTGGTGCCGCTCGGCTCGATCCGTTATCGTCTTCTGTGCAGCCCCGATTTCCATCAACGCTGGTTTGCAAACGGCGTTACCCGCGACGCGTTGCAGCAGGCGCCGCTGCTCATTTTCGGTAATAAAGACAAACTACAGTCGGATTTTCTAAATCGGGTGTTTTCCGTTAATCAGGAAGCGTGCCGTTACCACTGCGTGCCCTCGACCGAGGCGTTTTATATCGCCGTACGGCGCGGTATCGGCTACGGCATGATTTCGGAGTTGCAGTATGCCGACAATCTGGCGACGGGGGCGCTGGTGGATATCTCGCCGGGGTTTTACAGCGATATCGAACTGTATTGGCACCATTGGCAGGCGCAATCCCCCAGCATTAACTGGCTCACCCGCTGCCTGACGGCGGAAGCCTGCCGATTTCTGGCGCGATCCCCCGTTACCAGTTGACCGCCGGCAGCCGATGTCCAGCGCGGATTTTTGACCTGCGCGCGAACGGCGCGGCGGGCGCTACAGCCCGCTTTCCTGTAACGCCTTGGTGACTTCTTGCGCCAGAATATCGATGCCGCGCTCAAGGCTTTGCGGATCCGGCACGTAGTTCATGCGTAGGCACTGATGCGCGTGCGGCCACTCCTGTTCCAGACCGGGGAAGAAATAGTGGCCCGGCACCATCAACACTCCGCGTTTTTTCAGCCGCTGATACAGCACTTCGGTGGTGATGGGGAGATCCTTAAACCATAACCACAGGAAAATCGCTCCCTCCGGCTTGTGGATAAGGCACTGTTCCTCCGACAGGTAGCGGCGGATCAGCGCGATGGTATCTGTGACCCGCTGCTGGTAGAAGGGGCGGATCACGTCATTGGACAGCCGCAGCAGATCGCCGCGCCGGATCATCTCATGCGCTATCGCCGGCCCCACCGCGCCCGGCGACAGGCTGATGATGCCGTTCATGTTGCCGACCGCGGAAATGACCTTTTCATCGGCAATAACAATGCCGCAGCGCGAGCCGGGGAGCCCCAGCTTGGACAGGCTCATGCACAGAATGATATTGGGGTTCCACAACGGCGTGGCTTCGCTAAAGATAATACCGGGGAAGGGAACGCCGTAAGCATTATCAATCAGCAACGGCACATTGTGCTGTTGCGCCAGAATGTCCAGCCGCATCAATTCTTCGTCGGTCAGTACGTTGCCGGTCGGGTTGGTCGGCCGGGACGCGCAAATCAGTCCGATATCATCGGTGATCGACAGGTGATCAAAGTCGACATGGTATTTGAATTGTCCTTCGGGCAGCAGTTCAATCTGCGGCCGAACGGACACAAACATGTTTTCATCCAGCCCCGAATCTTCGTAGCCTATATATTCCGGCGCCAGAGGAAACAACACCTTACGCTTGCTGCCATTGGCGTAGCGCCCGGCAAACAGGTTGAATAAGTAGAAAAACGCGCTCTGACTGCCATTTGTCAGTGCAATATTCTGTGGTCCAATTTGCCAGCCTAATTCATCGCGCAGCAGATCGGCCAGCGCGTTAAGCAGCGCGTTTTTTCCCAGAGGGCCATCGTAATTGCATAAGGCTTCAGTTAATTTTCCCTGTTCCAGCATTTCCTGACAGAGTTGTTGAAAATAGGTATCCATCGCGGGAATGTGCGCCGGATTACCGCCTCCCAACATGATTGCTCCCGGTGTGCGGAGCCCCTCGTTCATGTCATCCATTAGCTGCGTGATGCCTGCATGACGGGTGAATTTGTTGCCGAAAAGAGAGAAGTTCATAGTTTGTCGATTACTGGTCATACATAAATAGACGGCCACCATAGCGCTTGCGTTACCATGACGCAATGTGGCGAGAAATCAAACCAGCAAGGTATTGTCCTGCATTAATATAATTTTGCGGAACAACCTGCTAAAGAAGCAGTATACCCTATCCGGCATGATTGGCCGCGTTATCGTTATATCCTCATGCTGAAATTGACCGCAATCGTGCTGAATCGATGTCAGCAATAACCGATCTGCAAGCCATTATTTTGCAAAAAACATTAATATTTTTAACGTTATTGTGATCTGTGTGGAAAATATTTAGTGGAAAAAGTCTATTTCCGGGACTGGTGATTTGTATCACATTCTAAAGCGTTGCTGATTTGTAGCCTTGAATACGCATTAGCTAAATCAATTCAGCAAAAAGGAAGAATGAAATGAAAAAATTACTGGCTATCGGTGTTTCATTAGCCTTGATTTCCTGGCAATCATCCGCGCAGACGTTTGTGCTGACGGACGCTGAAAGCAGCGTGGAGAAAGGGAATTGGCAAATTAGCAGCGATGCGATGAAGATTAAGGATCAGCACTTCAGCATTGAACAAAGCGTACTGCACGGCGGGCGTCAGGAAGGCAGCAAAATCATTACTATCACCAGTCAAAACGGATTAAAAATCGTACTGAGTCCGAGCCGCGGCATGGATCTGCTGCACGTCACCGGTAAAGATATCCGTTTGGGCTGGCATTCGCCGGTCGATGAGGTCGTAAACCCGAATACCATCAACCTGGAAAGCCGCGGAGGAGTGGGCTGGCTGGAAGGTTTCAATGAAATGATGGTGCGCTGCGGCTACGAATGGACCGGCCACCCGGTGGTGGATAACGGCATGATTTATACCCTGCACGGTCGCGCCGGCAATACGCCCGCGTCGAAGGTGGTGGTCGACGTCAGCGAAAAAGCCCCCTATCAGATTACCGTGCGCGGTCTGCTGAAAGAGAACAGCTTCAAAAAATCGAACCTGGAAACCTGGACGGAGCTGCGCTACATCCCCGGCAGCGAATCGTTCACCGTTCATGACGTGTTGACCAATAAATCCGATTATGTACGCGATTATCAGATCATTTATCACAGCAACTTCAGCACGCCGATTCTGGAACAGGGCGCGCGCTTTGTCGCGCCGGTGAAAGAGATCTCTCCGTTTAACGATTACGCTAAAGCGGGCCTGAAAGAGTGGCAGACTTACCAGGGGCCGACAAAAGACTTTGATGAAATGGTCTTTAACCTGACGCCATATGCCGATGCGCAGGGCAAAACGCTGGCCGCGTTGTTCAATCGCGCGGGCGATAAAGGGGTATCGATCGAGTTTGATACTCGCCAACTGCCGGTGTTGACGCTGTGGAAAAATACCGATACTGAAAAACAGGGATACGTTACCGGTATTGAACCGGGCACCAGCTACGCCTATCCGGTGACCATCGAGCGCGAGCAAGGCCGGGTAAAACAGCTACAGCCTGGGCAGAGCACGGCGTTTGAACTGACCTATAGTCTGCTGAGCAGCGCCGATTCGGTGCAGAAAACGGAACAACGGGTGAAAGCGATTCAGGGAGAGAATCAAACCACGCTGACGGAAAAACCTATCGCGGTTGAATAATCGCCGAATGCCGCAGCGGCATTCCGATACCGCTTTGCCTGTTTTCGGGCAAGGCGGTTTTTTTCATTTGCGTCTGTCTGTCTTCGCATTATATGACAATAAATGAACATTCCCTTTCCTGAGCAAGGGAGTCAGGTTAGCATTCGAAGAACGTCGTTCCGTGCTTAATCTTTATTTATCCGATGATTATGAAAAAGAGACCCGCTTCAGCTGCAACCGATAACAATTCCAAAAGCGATGCGCCCTACCGCCGCGTGCGCCTTGAAGATATCGCGACAAGATGCGGCACTTCGCTGAGCACGGTTTCGCGCGCGCTGTCCGGCGATAAAGGGGTCAGCCCGGAACTGAGAAGCAAGATTCAGGAGATGGCGCGCGCGGTGCGCTACACGCCGGCGCAGGAAATCAGCGGCAGCAAAATCGTTCTGGCGGCTTCCCAGGTGGCGATGCTTGATTATCACCGCTATCAGTTTAGCTGGTATGTGCTGCAAGGGCTGAAAGAGCGCGCGAAAATGCTCGATATCGAGATTGTTACCCATCCTTTATCGGAAGCGGGGGCGTCTCAACTGGCGGCGTTAATGGCGGACCCTTCGATTGGCGGCCTGTTGGCGTTAACGGTGGACGATCTGGAGATCCTGAATACCGTTGTCAGCCTGAATAAACCGGCGGTGCTGGTGAATAGCGACGATCCGCTGATGCGCTTGTCCAGCGTACTGCCTTGTAACCGCTCAGCCATGCGGCTTGCCGCCGATTATCTGGTGCAGCAGGGGCATCGCAATATCGTCTTTCTTACGCACCCAGGGCGCAGAACCATCGAGCAGCGCTTAGAAGGATGGCGTGACGCTATGTCGTACCATCATTTGCCGTGCGATGCCGCCAGGGTGATTACCGTGTCCGATTGGTTGCCGGAGCTGGCCGAGCAGGCGGTGATGGATTATATGCGGCGTCATAAAACCTCGTTCAGCGCGATTTTATGCGCCAATGATAGCCTGGCGATTGGCGCGATCGGCGCGTTGAATAAGCTGGGGGTTAAGGTTCCTGAGGATATTTCCGTTATCGGGATGGACGATCTGCCGCAGGCGGAGTTTACTCAGCCGGAACTGACGACGGTGCATTTACCGGTTCAGGAGATCGGCGTGATCGCGCTGGAGCTATTGCAGGATATGATCGCCGGAACCGTACAGATCCCCCGCCGGGTCGAGCTGGCCTGCTCGCTGATTGAACGCCGGTCGGTAATGGCAAGACGCTAGATCTGAATATTATCTTATTGAAAATACGAATTATTTTTTATTGCCTAACGTTGACGCCGGGATTTGATAGCGCTGAGCTCCCGCCCGCCGGTTTATTTTCTCTATCAGGCATTGGCCAAAAAGTGTTCGGCTAGTCCGCCTTCCCGCCGCGCCGATCGGGCGGCGTCAAGGCGCGTTCGCCAGACGGCGGGCCGCCTCCACAACAGAGGCTCGGCGTCTGGCATGCTCATCCGGGCTTTCCGGGCCCGCGAACATGCGCGCCATCTGCGGAACCGCTGACCACCAGGCGGCAAGAGACAGAATCAGAAACGCCAGATGATCGGCGGCCAGCGTGTTGGTCAGTTTCCCTTCTTTTTGTCCGACGGCAACGGCCTGGATTTTGTAGCCGTAGTATTCCCGCCGTTGCTCTTCATCCGGCACTTTGTCCTCGAACGTCAAGCCTTCCCAACGCATGAGGCGGCTTAGTTCAGGGTGCTCAAGGTGATAGTCATAGGCTCGGCCGGCATATTCGCCGATGTCTTCGGCGGCAAAGGAGGCGACAGGCATCGCTTTCGCCATCTTTGCCAGCTCGCTGCGCAGGACGGCTGAGAATAGCGATCGTTTGTCGCCAAAGTAGTTGTAGACGCGCTCTTTGTTCACCCCGGCGGATTTGGCGATCCGTTCGACGGTGGTGCCGTCCGGCCCCTGTTTGGCGAACTCGATCACGGCTGCTGCAAGAATTTTGCGTTTCGTTCCTTCCGTATCCCAGGCCATCGTTTTCTCTTTTCTACCGATCGGTTGTGTTTACCCATAAAAAGTATACTAAAATAAACTCCAACGTTTTGGTTGTATTTGAGATTGTGATGAAATCAGCCGGTCTATTCAAAGCATTACCCGCGGAAGATCCCGAATCCTTGATCGATCGCGATCTCGCGGAGCCGATCGCCGGGCCGGACGATCTTCTGGTTCGGGTTGCGCTCGCGCCCGTTAATCCCCGCCCAGACCCTCCCCTGCGCAGGGGAGTTTTGATTAGTCATCTCCTCCCCCTGGCAAGGGGGCGGGTGGGGGTCACTAATGGCAATATTTCGAACTTTGTCGCCGGTTCGATATGGCGCTAGTCGAATTTGGCGCGATCCATTTTCGGCACCAGCAGCAGATACATTACACACCAGGCCAGCAGATACGCCACCGAACCAATCGCGAATAATCCCCAGTAGTTGCCGGACTGTTCCAGCACCGCGCCGATAATCGTTGAGAACACCACGCTGCCGACCATGCCGAAGGTGCTGCCGATACCGACAACCGAACCGACCGCCGCGTTCGGAAACAGATCGGACACGCTGGTCAGCAAATTGGCGGACCATCCCTGATGCGCCGCGGCGGCAAGCCCGACGATGGCGACGGCGGCCCATAGGCTCTCCACCTGTGTCGCGGCGATGATCGGGATAACGGCGCAGGCGCAAATCAACATGGTTATTTTGCGCGCGTTGGCGGCGCTGACCCCTTTTCTCATCAACATGCCGGGAAGCCATCCCGCCCCCAGACTCCCGACTATCGCGAACAGATAAATCGCAATGAGCGGCAGCCCCAGACCGGCCATATTGATATCGCGCGTTTCGTTCAGCCATTTAGGCAGCCAGAACAGGAAGAACCACCAGATCGGGTCGGTCAGCATTTTTCCCAGCGCGAACGCCCAGAGCTGTCGATATCCCAGCAGCTTTGACCACTTAATCGAACTGGCGGCGACCACCTCTTCCTTATCCTGACGGATCCAGGCCTGCTCCTGCGCGTTGGCCTTGTCCTCAGGTTTGCCGAAATATAAAAACCAGGGGATAAGCCAGATGAAACCGATGCCGCCGAGGATCAGGAAAGCCCCCTGCCAGCCGTAATGAATCGCCACCCAGGGAATAATGGCCGGAGAAATGACTACCGCGACGTTAACCGCAACGCCCAGAATGCCGGTCGCCAGCGTGCGTTCCTGCTTGGGATGCCAGGCGGAAATGGCTTTCATCGCGGCGGGGAAGTTCGCCGACTCCCCCAGCCCCAGCAGTACGCGCATAACGGCGAAACCCGCCACCGAACCAACGGCGGCGTGTAACATGGCGGCGCCGCTCCAGATAATCATGGCCGCGGCATAGCTGATTTTGGTGCCGATCTTGTCGATAATCCGGCCGCAGACCAGCGTGCCGATGCCATAGGCGATGGTAAATGCATTAACCAGCCAGCTATATTCTATCTGTGACCAGCCGATCTCTTTTTGCAGCAACGGAGCCAATAAACCGAGAACCTGTCTGTCCATGTAATTGACCGTCGTGGCGAATACCAGCATCGAACAGATAAACCAACGATAATTTCCCTTAGGTGCCGGACCGTTTATTTCTATATTATTTTTTGTTTCCATAAAATTCTCCTTATTGCTTGGGTACAAGCGGAGTATGAAAAAGCATTAAACGTTCGCTTTTGCGATGCGCAGGGCGAAGAACATCCCCCGAAATAAAAGTTCTTATTTCGAGAAGTTCGTCTTAAGTAAATTACTTTTTAATTTTGTGCGTTTTTATGCACAGTCATTAAATAAACGGGCGTTAATTATTATTGATTATTTTCATAATAATCTCCTGGCTGCAATCTCTGGTGAGATATACCTTCATCTTTCAAGTTACAGGCGCGTCGGCTGCGTTTAATGACTCGGCCCATGCCGCTGTAAGCCGCGTTGAAACCCGCCTGGAGCAGATTTGTCACCCGCATCGCCTACCTGAGTAAGCTCATCGGAATTCACTCCCTTGCCGCCTTCCTGTAACGCGAAATTTATTGGGTATAAGCAGTAAAAATGAATTATGAGTAATTAATCTTTACAGTTAAGTTTATTTTAATTCTTCGCTTTCACCCTGAATCGTCCAGGTTTGCGGATCGATAATTCGGTTTTCGGCCTGAACGCGTCCGTCGGCAAAGAAAATAACCTGACCATAAAGCGGATCGTTTATTAATAAATCGCCGTTATCTTTTTCACTGACGGATAACGAATGGAAATTACGGGTGAAATCGCTAAGCTGCGTTATTGCGCTATCGTCGCACAGGCGAATGACCCAGCGGTGTTGACGGCCCGTTAGCCGGACTTCGCAATTTTTCGTTGGCCCTTGCGTCACCAACTCGAACGCTTTATTACCGAGCAGCAAAGCCATTCCATTTCCGCCGCGTACCGCAATTCGGTTATCCGCTATTTCAACCTGATCAAAGTTTTCCAGCGGCAGCCAGGCGTGGGAAAAATCCGGCTGGCCGTCATGGATATTGAAATCCAGCACGGCAAGACCACGGTACTGTTGAACGCGGGGCAATGTTCCGCACCCGCCCCAGTAGGAGGGACGGCCGAATCCCGCCTGTATGGTTTCCCCCGGATGGTTGATCCAGATTTGCGCCTCTGGGCTATCGCCCAGTCGCAGATGCAGCGGCGACTCCTGATATCCCCATTCTCCCCAGCGATAGTTGGCGATGGAGCCCATGGCGATATGGCGGGTTTTGTAGTGATACAGTTTGGCGATGCGGTTCGCGCCCTGGGCAAAGCGCCATTCCAGCGCGCGATCGCCCTGATAGACCGCGATTTCCTGTAATGCCGGAGCAACGCTGATGCGCCGATCCCGCAGCAATAACGCCAACTGGGGCAGAACATGGAAGCGGCAGCCATAACCGCCTTTCCCCCACAGCAGCCGGGCGATGGCGGAAAGCTCCAGCGAGCGTCCGGCGCGTAACGTATGTTCGTAGGAGCGGCCTTGCGAGGCGGTAAGAATCCCCTGATGAGATGAACGGGCGATCTGTTCGATTAATCGTTCAATGGCGTGACGGGCGCGTTTTACGATAACCGGGTTATCCGCCAGCGCGGCCAGTGCGGTCAGCCCTTTCAGATCGATGGGGAAATAGGGGGCGGAGTTCCATTCGGCCATTTCATATTGTTCAAAATGATCGAGCCATGCGCTGATGCGCTGCTCTCCGGCCCGCGCTTGTTCCGCGCCGCTGCGGCCAGACCTGACGAATGTCGCATGCGGGAAGAAGCTGCCGGCGATATAAGCGGCGGTATGGAAAAGCAGGGCATGGTTTTCCGAGAAGTACCACTGAACGTCATTGCCCGGTTCATCCATCCAGTAGCGGAAATTCAAAATGGCGTCATCAATGCTCTGGCGGGTCGCGGGGTCGATCTCCTCAGCATACTTGATGCGGCACCACAGCAGGGGAACCAGCGTAAAGTCGGCGCAGTCGTGACAATCAACGACGGAAGGCAGCACCGCTTTCAGCATTGCGTCCGTTTCCCGGCCTGAAAGTCCGCATGCCAGGCGCGCCAGCGCTTTTACGCTGCTCATTTCGCCGGATTCCGCGACCGTCGTCAGCGCCTCTTCGATGCGTTCAGCCAGCGTGGCGGGCACCGCTTGTTGTTGATCCGCATGCCATATTTCCACGCCAATATTACGGCTTGCGCTGAATTCGCCGGATTGCAGGGTAATAATGAAGTTTCTGAAGTCCGCCGGAATTTGCCCGGTTTTCGCCAGCGTAAGGCGGCGTTCGCCTTTTTTGATCGCCGTTTCCAGCACGACCGGCTCATCAAGAGAAATGAAATCGCCGATGACCTTACACTTAACCTGTAAATCTTCTATCGCCGCCTCGGCGAACTCAATGGCGATATCACCGGAAAAGTAAGCGGAGCGGCTAAACGCCATGCCTTCAAGCATGTTTTCTATTTTTTCCACCCGTTCCGGCGCGATAGGGACGGGCAGCGCGACGGAGGCGCCGGCGCCGGACAGATAATCCAGTTGGAAAAAGAAACGAATATCGCGTTCGGCAAGATCGTCGAAATAGATGACGACTTCATTCAGCCCTTTATTTAATGGCACGGCGACATCGATACTGTTCTCAAGGTTGCGCTGATAGCGGGCGTTCCAGGCCGCTTCTTTGCCGTTGGCGAAGAGTATCGCGCCGCCGCAGGTGGTTAGCCGGAATAGCGCTTCGCCATGTTGATCGGCCTGAATAAAGGTTCTCGCCCATGCGCCGACGCGCGTCGGCCGGAACCAGAATCCTGATAGGTCGACGCGGTCTGAGCCAAACGGCAGCCACCATCGTTCCGGACGGCACTCGCTTAAAGGCGTCGGACGCTGCTCGGCGAATTTTTCCGAGAAGTCAGAGCGGCAAGGGTAAGTATGCGGGATAAAATTCTTGTGTTTACTCAGGAAGAAAAAGGGATCCATATCCCCCTGCATCGGGCGATCGGCAACGTCATAGCGTTGTTCCGTTATTTTGGATAACTGCCAGTAACGCACGGCGTCGCCATCGGCCAATCGATGCTCGCTGAAATAAGTTTCTGGTTTATTAATCATAATGATATATCCCTGGGTTACAGAGTGTTTAACTGTAGGATAAGTCAATGCCAACGGGTTTTATCGGTTTGGCATCGCGCTGTTTATCGTTGTCGCTATTGTCTACCTCCCGTCATGATGTTCACGAATGCCTTCCGTCAGACACAATATGGCTAACGCCTGGCCGTAACCGGTGGGCTGAATAGGAATATCTTTATAAAATTGCAACGTTTTCCCCATGCGGGTGCCGTAAGAAACGTTCCGTACCGTACCGTCTTGATCGATGTTGCCGCATACCGCCTGTAGCGCGCGTAATCCGGCTTGACGCCAGGATTCGCCGCCGATGCCCAAGCGCGCGCCCTTCAGCAGTCCGTAACCGAAACCGGCGGTGGCGGAGATCTCCTGGTAGGAGTCGGGATGATCCAGCAGGGTATGCCATGCGCCGCTGGATGCCTGTAGTTTGAGCAGCGTATCGACCTGGGTTTGCAAACAGCCCAGCAGGTATTGCTGTACTCCGGGATCCAGCTCCGCAAGTTCGATAAACTCAAGGATGCCCACCGTGATCCAGGAATTTCCCCTGGCCCAACGGGCGCGTGCAAAATTGCTTTTCTCTTTGAAGCTCCAGCCATGGAACCACAGCCCTGTTTCCGGATCGTTCAGATAACGAGCATGGAGTAAAAATTGCCGCACGGCCTCCGCGACTAATTCTTTACGGCCGGATACCGTACCGTAATGCGCCAGGAACAGGACGACCATAAATAATGTGTCATCCCATAGCTCCATGTCATTAACGCCATCGGAAACAATATGCTGGAATCCCATTTCCGGCGTTCTTGGCAATTCATTAATGACGCGATTGGCCCAGTTATCGAGAATTTCCTGATAGCGCGGGTTTTGGGTGTGCGCCCAGAAAAGGGAAAGCGGCAGCATCGGCGCCGTGGTATTAACGTTCAGTTTCGGCAATCCGGCTTTAAATTGTTTTTCGAACCAGCCCTCAATCAGTTGATAAAGATCGTCGCGCTTCGTGAATTCCCACAGCCTTACCAATCCGTAAATACCGACGCCCTGCGGCCATTCCCAACTATCAAATGAAATATAATCCCCTGGGGTGCCATCAAGGTTGGGCTCTTGGAAACGTCCCTGATTTTTTAATCCGGTCATCCCGGTTAAGAGAGAATTAAGCTGAGTCTGTAGATCTGCGTTATTAAGCATTAGTAACCCACCGTGTAGAGAAGTAATACAAACCGATGCTGAAATGTGCTGTCGATATAATCACCAATGATTTTTTTGCGCAATACGAAAAAATTTTGCGCTTTTATTTTGTGATGCAGTTAAAAAAACGCAGGGTGTTTTTCAACCTTACGCAGTAACGGCCCGAAAGACGGCAGGCGAGCCCGCGGTAAAAAAGCGCGGTTTATTTCGAAGAAGGCACAAGAAAGGTGTTGATATATAAGGTCTGACTGGCGGAGGAGGGGAATAGGGACAAGAGACAAACGAGGCCGTTATCGCCGCCTTCAGGCAGCCGGCCACGGCCGATTTTCGCAGCGCGCGGGGATGAGGTTCCCTCCGGGACGCCTCATCCCCGTGGCCGGCCGGGGTATCTTGATCGATCGTCAATTGCAAGGCCGCCTTGCAACCTTGCCGGCCCGGCGCTGAACTTTATAGCGCCTGCGGGTTAACGCAGTTTTCCTTTACCTGGCCGTTTAAGGCGGCAATCAGGTTGTCGACGGCGCAGGCCGCCATCGCGTAGCGGGTTTCGTGGGTGGCCGAACCGATATGGGGCAACGCCACCACGTTTGGCAGGCGTAACAGCGGGGAGTCAACGGACAGCGGTTCTTTGGCGAACACGTCCAGACCGGCGGCGTGGAGGGTTCCATCGGTCAGCGCGTCGATCAGCGCGTTTTCGTCTACCACGGCGCCGCGGCCGATATTAATCAGGATCGCGCCGGGCTTCATCTTCGCCAACTGCTCACGGCCAATCAGGTTCTTCGTTTCGGGCGTCAGCGGCAGGGTGATGCACAGGAAATCGGCTTCGGCCAGCAGGCTATCCAGATCGCAATAGCGGGCGCTAAAGCGCGTTTCAGCTTCCGAATGATGACGGCGCGCGTTGTACAGCACCGGCATGCTGAACCCCAAATGCGCGCGCTGCGCGACGGCCAGACCGATGCGTCCCATACCGAGAATACCGATGGTTTTGTGATGGACGTCCGTACCAAACCAGTCGCTGCCGATCCCCTCTTTCCACTCGCCGGCCTTGACTCTTTCCGCAACTTCCACCACCCGGCGGGCGCTTGCCAGCATCAAAGCCAGCACGGTATCCGCCACCGTTTCCGTTAATACCGTGGGCGTGTGCATAAGAATCACGCCTTTTTCATTCAGCGCCGGAACATCGAAATTATCATACCCGACGGAAATGGTGGAGGCCGCCCGCAGGCGCGGGCAGCGCTGCAGAAAGGCTTTATCCACCTTACCGCCTGCGCCTATGATGCCCTCAGCCTGAGCCAGCGCCGGATGATCCTCCGGGGGTAAATCGTCTAGTTCGGTGACGGTGAAGTGTTGATCTAAACGGGCACGTAAATCGTTGGGGATCTTTTTATACAGAATAACGCTAGGTTTCATCGTAAACTCCGGCAAATTAGGGAGATTAAAGCATCCACAGCTGATGGAATCATCGTGTGGCCGGCGGAGTGCCGACGGCCACACGATATAGTATGCATGATGAAATAATAAAGTTAGCAGGAAAAGTATAATTAAACATCAGGTGGCGGGCGTTCGGCGAATAGGTTCCCGTAGAGCGCGCAATCGCAGAAGTTCACGGCCATAGCGCTCAATATCAAGCTTGTTGACGTCATCCAACTGCTGTCTGAAGTGGGGCGCAATGCTGGTCGCGCCGTTTATCGCTCCGCAGATGGCCGTCGCCATCGCGCCGATGGTATCGGTATCCCCGCCCAGATTGGCGCACAGGATGGCGCAGCGGTTGGGATCGGTTTGCGCCAGCTCGACCATGGCGATCGCCGCCGGGACGGATTCGATCATTTCCGTACCGGTGCCAATCAAATCATAGATACGCGACATCGCGCACGTTGTGCCATTGGCGCGTTTTACCGTCTCCAATGCCAGTTCGATACGGCAAGCCATGGAGGCGCTATAGGTGGTAATCCGCTTATTTTGCGCCGCCTGAGCGACGGCGGGCAGTTCATCAATGATTCCTTTCCAGGTGGAAAAGCCGTCAATCGCTTTGGAGATGGCCCAAGCGATCACGGTTGCGCCGGCGACGGCGATATCGGATTTATGCGTTACGCTGGATGCCTGCTCCACGTTGCAGATGAAATCGCTTAAAGAGCAAGGGGGCAGCAGACAGCCCAACGGAGAGATCCGCATCGCGGCGCCGTTAGTCACGCCATTGTTTTCCAACTTGCGGATATCAACGCCCTGCTGTAGCGCGCTCAAGGCGGCTTTTGATGTCGGGCCGAGGATATTTTTCTCAAAGGCGCCGAAAGCTAACGCCCACTTTAGAATATTTCTTCCTATCACCGTCGGTTCGATCTGACCTTCACATTCGATCAGCGCGTCCGCCAGCGCAATAGCCATAGAGGTGTCGTCGGTATATTGCGCTGCTTGAAAATAACGGGCGGCAACATTTTCCGATGGACCGGGCAGGAAACGATCAATCCAGCCAAAATGATTTTTAATTCGTGTACGTGGCCACAATTCCGACGGCATTCCCATTGCATCTCCCAACATCTGACCATATAACGCTCCATTAATACGGTTTTGCTTATTTGATGGCATGGTACATCCTTAACAAGTCTGGGTAGTTTCTTTTTCAAAAGGGACTATCCATTTGGCAATGTCGTTATTATTAGTTGATTTTTTAAATGAAATAGTTTTATGCAATGATTAAATCGTAATTGAGCAATTAAGGCTAACGCATTAGTTCATAGCGTAACACCAAGAATAGAATGTTACGGATGTTATTTAAGGTAATTGTGAGGGTTTATTTAATTTAGCGGTGAAAAGAAATAATGTTGGATAATATTATCGATAAAAGGATTAGCCCACTGCATAATCAACAATGTCGCCTGAGTTTCCTGATTGAAGCTCTCGTCCACGACGACAAAGCCCTGCTTGCGGTAAAATCCGCAGGCTCGCGCATTCTGTTGATACACTTCCAGGTTAAGTAACAAAAATTGCTGTTGAACGTGCCTGATTAAGGCGGAGCCTATGCCTTGACCATAGTCGCGCTGTTGTACGAATAACGCGCCGACAAAGCGCTTTTCCAGTACGCTGATAAAACCGGCGAGCCGCCCTTGTTCTTCATACACCCAGGTTTGCGATTGCGGAAGGTAAACATCGCGCACCAGCGCGGCGCTTTCCCGCCAATAGCCGGCATGAATAAAGGGGTGGGCCAGCGTGGTGCTTTCCAGCCAGAGCGACATCAGCGGCTCCAGATCCTGCGCCTGATATTCGCGGATCATGGCGCGGGTTCTTGCTGGCAAAAACAGTCGATAACGTGGTCGTTCACCAACCCGCCGGCTTGCATGAAGGCGTAACAGATAGTGGAACCGATAAATTTAAAACCGCGCTTTTTCAACGCCTTTGACATGGCGTCTGAAATCTCGGTTTTGGCCGGTACGTTGGAAAGCGCCAGAGGACGATTAAGTTTCGGCTGATGGTCAACGAATGACCAGATGAAATGAGAGAAACTTTCGCCCCGGCTCTCCATCTCCAGCCAGGCGCGGGCGTTGGCAATAATGGCTTCGATTTTCCCACGGTGGCGAATGATGCCGCTATCCTGCATCAGTGCGTCTACGTCATCCTGGGTCATCCGGGCGATACGGCGCGGATCGAATTGATGAAAACAGCGGCGGTAGTTTTCGCGTTTCTTTAATACGGTAATCCAGGAAAGCCCGGCCTGTTGACCTTCAAGACACAGCAGCTCAAACAGCTTTTGGCTATCGGTGCAGGGTCTTCCCCATTCGTTATCGTGATAGTCTTGATATAACGCATCCTGGGTGACCCAACCACATCGTTTCATCGCTTTATCCTATCTTAAGCTCTGGATACGGATTGTTATTCAGTGAGGTTATTGATATTGATATTGATGCCGCTGAACATCGCGTCATCATGGCATTTAAATTGCTGTGTATGCAACCAGCTTTGGGCGCCGCATTCGCCGATATCCATAATGCAGGCCGAGCGCGGCCGACAATGACGCGGTTTCACAAAAACGATAACAAATGACAAATTGGGGTATGGAAAATGGCAGTCGAGTGGATTTTAGCCTACCTGGCTTTAGGCGCAGTCGTTGGTTTTATGGCGGGGTTACTGGGGATTGGCGGCGGCGGCATTATGGTGCCGATTTTGACGGCGTTGTTTGCCGCCCAGGGCGTGCAGAATGTTCACCTGGTGCATATGGCGCTGGGAACGTCGATGGCGGCCATCGTGATTACGGCCATTTCCAGTTTGCGCACTCATCATCAGCATCAGGCGGTGCTGTGGCCGGTGGTCTGGCGGATCACGCCCGCCATTCTGATCGGCACCTTCGCCGCCACCTGGCTGGCGACGTTGATGCCGACGCGGGCGCTGGCGATCTTCTTCTCCTGTTTTATGGCCTATGTCGCGCTGCAAATGGTGTTGAATATAAAGCCTAAACCACAGCGTCAACTGCCCGGCACCGCGGGGATTTCGCTGGCCGGGCTATGCATCGGCGGCATCTCCGCGCTGGTGGCGATCGGCGGCGGCTCATTAACCGTTCCTTTCCTGACGTGGTGTAACGTGCGCATTCAGCAGGCGATCGGCACCTCGGCGGCGGTCGGCCTGCCTATCGCGCTGGCGGGCGCGTTGGGATACATGATAAACGGCTGGTCGGCGGCAGGACTGCCCGACTACAGCATCGGCTATGTTTCCCTGCCGGCGGTGGTCCTGATTTCGGCGGTAAGCTATTTCACCGCGCCGGTCGGCGCGCGTTTGGCGCACCGTCTGCCGGTCGCCACGCTGAAAAAAGTCTTCGCCGGGCTATTGCTGCTGTTGAGCCTGAAGATGCTGCAGACGGTGTTTAGCGGCTAAAACTTTTTTCGTGATGGTGTTTATCCAATCCGATTTGTTATCTGAACCATTGCCGGCAGGTAGCCGATAAACCTGCCGGCGGCGGTATCTGTTTGCGTCATTGCCCGCGGTTTGGATCGCGTGGCAAACGCCGTCGTTTTCTGGTTAAAACAAACGTAACTGGTTCAATTTAAGAACATTCTTGAACACCACGCTGCATCGCAAAAGCTACTGTTTATCGTTGACAATTTAGCCGCTCGCTCTAAAAATGCGCACAGTCGTATGTCGTGTACTAACAGGGAGTGAGTATATGGTTGGTCGTTCGCAACACTATCTGGAGCCGGGATATTGCGTGGTTGATACCCCCGGCACGTTATCCACTCAAGCCGGCCTGCTGTTTCGCGGCAGGAATACGCCCGCCGCTCGTTACTTTATGCAGCTTAATGCGGATACGCCCTGGTTAAAGCCGGGACAAATTCTGCTGGTGGCCGATCCCGATAATCCTCGTCAAACTTACCCACTGAATCAGCTGCGTCAGGCCAAGCGGCAGGTGAATCAGTCGATGGCGTTTGTCTCGCCGGAGCAGGGCGGTTTTCTGCAACAGCATTACGATACGCTGGCCGCGGTACTGATTGGAACGGAGAAAGGGATAAGTTTTGGCAGCGATGCCGGTAAACAGTATTCCCAGCGTATCGACCAGTTGCTGCGTAAGATAGAGAGCACCTATCAAAATCAGTTTCGCACCCAGGGAACGCTGGTTGGGCAGCAGTTCTATGCTGAGCGGCGTCGGCTTTTCGGCGAACTTAATAGCCTGTTACAGCAACCGCTGGCGAAACGCATAGCCTACCGGGCGTTGAAACTTCGTCCGTATGAAAATCTGCGCCACGCGCTGGGGCTATCGAGCCGCTCGATAGTGCATCACTGGAGCAACGTCGGCGTGGGCGCCATTCCGGGGTACGCCGCGTATCTGGAGGCCTCGGCGCGAGCGGTAAAATACATGAAAACCGGGGGCTGGATAGGGTTGGGGGTGGCCGGACTCAGCGCCACCAACGATGTCTATCATGCCTGTACGGTAGGGCGGGAAAGCGAATGCCCGGCGGTGGCGATAAAAGGCTATACGGCTTTTGTCGGTGGGGCGTCAATGGGGATTTATGGCGGCTCGATGGGGGCAACGGCGGGCGGCGCCGTCTGCGTGGCTCTGGGGATTATTACGGCGCCAACTGCGGGAGCTGGCGGACTGGCTTGTGCTCTAGTGGGGGGGACAATTGGAGGAGCCGTTGGGGGCTATGTCGGCGAATTGGGGGGCGAG
This sequence comes from Brenneria izadpanahii, assembly GCF_017569925.1. NCBI lineage: Bacteria > Pseudomonadati > Pseudomonadota > Gammaproteobacteria > Enterobacterales > Pectobacteriaceae > Brenneria > Brenneria izadpanahii. Next base: position 94,248 of record NZ_CP050854.1, read on the forward strand.
TTCACAGGTGAACTGCTTAACCGAATTTTGATTAATTAAAGGCCACCTGTTATGAAATTAACGATTCTGTATGTAGGTGCAGGAATGGGGGCTTTGTCTCCTTTAGTGTGGGTATTCAGCATGGTGTATTTCGGCCTGCACCGTAAAAAGTACGAGCAACTGATCTCGCTGTACCGGCAGGAGGGGTTGCCGTTAAGCGCGCAGAACAATCTGATGTCGTTTTTTGGTTACTGGGGCAGTCTTTTCCTTACCCTCTTTTTTAAACGCGTACTGGACGGCAAACCGGTCAATATCGCGCCGAAGCAGCCGCTGCCGCCGGAGGCTTACGCCTTTGTGGCGTCCCAGCCCAGGGAACTGACCGGCTGGATCCGAGTTTATTACTATATCCATGCGGCTTGTTTCTTGATGTTTTGGGTTGGGTGTGGCATCGCCTATTTAGGCAAATGGGTAGGATGGTACTGATGAAATTCTGGACCAATATCAGTCGATACTGTGAGACATAATCATCTGCTGATTGATGCATGAGGTTTGTGACTGGTGACCAGGGCATTCCCTCTATATTGCTGTCTACGGTAAATATCGCCAGCGATGCGAGTAAGCCGAGCCGCTTGATATGCATCACTGGCGCGACGTCGGCGTGGGCGACATTCTCTGGCAGAGACGCAATGGTCGGCGGACTGCGGGAGAAAAGGGTGGCGAAAAGCTGGGCGGTTACATCTCGCATTTGATTTTTAACTGAGTGAAGAAAAAGTATGGGCCCAGTAATCATGATGGTTGGCGTAGTAATGTTTATGCTGGGCCCTTTGGTATTGGCGTTCAGCATGGTGTATTTCGGCCTGCACCGTAAAAAATATGAGCAACTGATCTCGCTATATCGGCAGGAAGGTTTGCCGTTAAGCGCGCAGAACAATCTGATGTCATTTTTAGGTCACTGGGGGAGCTTTTTTCTTGCCGTCTTTTTTAAACGCCTACTGGACGGCAAACCGGTCAATATCGCGCCGAAGCAGCCGCTGCCGCCGGAGGCTTACGCCTTTGTGGCGTCCCAGCCGAGGGAACTGACCGGCTGGATCCGGATTTATTACTATATCCATGTGGCCTGGATGGTGATGTCTATGATTGGCTGTGGCATCGCCTTTTTAGGCGAATGGGTAGGATGGTACTGATGAAATTCTGGACCAATATCAGTCGATACCGTGAAACATAATCTTCTGCTGATTGATGCATGAGGTTTGTGACTGGCGACCAGGGCATTCTCTCTATGCATTGCTGTCTACGGTAAATATCGCCAGCGATGCGAGTAAGTCGAACCGCTTAATAGTGCATCACTGGCGCAGCGTCGGCGTGGATGGTGATGTTTGTGATTGGGTGCGTCATTGTCTTTTTGGGAACGGGTTGGAATGGATTGGCTGAGTGTCCGTTGTCGCCGTGTAATGCCGCAAATCACCGCCGATATGAACTTGTTGCCGCATTCTGGCTGTATATCTCGCACTCAGAGGGTATACTGACGCCTTTCTTGTCAATCCACTTGTATCGCGTGCGAATCCAAATGCAAAAGTTTGATACCAAGACCTTTCAGGGTCTGATCCTGACATTACAGGATTATTGGGCGCGCCAGGGCTGCACCATCGTTCAACCATTGGACATGGAAGTCGGCGCAGGCACCTCACATCCGATGACCTGCCTGCGGGCGCTTGGCCCGGAACCAATGGCGACGGCCTATGTTCAACCGTCCCGCCGTCCTACCGACGGCCGCTACGGCGAAAATCCCAACCGCCTGCAACACTACTATCAGTTCCAGGTCGTTATTAAGCCATCCCCCGATAATATTCAGGAACTGTACCTCGGCTCTTTGAAAGCGCTGGGGCTGGACCCGACGGTTCACGATATCCGTTTCGTGGAAGATAACTGGGAAAACCCGACGCTGGGCGCCTGGGGGCTGGGCTGGGAAGTGTGGCTGAACGGTATGGAAGTCACGCAGTTTACCTATTTCCAGCAGGTCGGCGGTCTGGAGTGCAAGCCGGTTACCGGCGAGGTGACTTACGGTCTGGAACGTCTGGCGATGTATATTCAGGGCGTGGACAGCGTTTACGATCTAGTCTGGAGCGACGGCCCGTTGGGCAAAACCACCTATGGCGACGTGTTCCATCAAAACGAAGTAGAACAATCGACCTACAATTTCGAACACGCCGACGTCGACTTCCTGTTTACCTGCTTCGAACAGTATGAAAAAGAAGCCCAGCATCTGCTGGCGCTGGAAAAACCGCTGCCATTGCCTGCCTACGAACGTATTTTGAAAGCGGCGCACAGCTTTAACCTGCTGGATGCGCGTAAAGCCATTTCCGTTACCGAACGTCAGCGTTACATCCTGCGCATTCGCACTCTGACCAAAGCGGTAGCAGAGGCCTACTACGCCTCCCGCGAGGCGCTGGGTTTCCCCTTGTGTACCAAGAACATATGCAATAAGAAAGAGAGCTAAGAGGCAGCCATGACAGATAAGACTTTTCTGGTGGAAATCGGCACGGAAGAGCTGCCGCCGAAGGCTCTCCGTAATCTGGCGGAATCTTTTGCCGCCAACTTTACCGCGGAGCTGGACGCCGCCGGCCTGACGCACGGCGACGTGAAATGGTTCGCCGCGCCGCGTCGTCTGGCGCTGAAAGTGGCGAATTTAAGCGCCGCTCAGCCGGATCGGGAAATAGAAAAACGCGGCCCGGCGGTAGCGCAGGCGTTTGACGCCGCAGGCCAGCCGACCAAAGCGGCGGAAGGCTGGGCGCGCGGCTGCGGCATTACGATCGATCAGGCTGAACGTCTGAAAACCGATAAAGGCGAATGGCTGTTGTACCGCGCGCAGGTTAAAGGCGAGCGGGCGCAGGCGTTGCTGACCGGTATGGTTAACAATGCGCTGGCCAAACTGCCGATCCCGAAACTGATGCGCTGGGGCGATAAAGACACCCAGTTCGTGCGTCCGGTACATACCGTTACCCTGCTGCTGGGCGATGAGCTGATCTCTGGCGCCGTGCTGGGCATTGATTCCGCCCGCACCATCCGCGGTCACCGCTTTATGGGCGAAGCGGAATTCACCATCGATAACGCCGATCAATATCCGCAAATTCTGCTGGAGCGCGGCAAAGTGATGGCGGATTACGAGGCGCGTAAAGCGAAAATCAAGCAGGACGCCGAGTCCGCCGCCCGCAAGATCGGCGGTAATGCCGATCTGAATGACAGCCTGTTGGAAGAAGTGGCTTCGCTGGTGGAGTGGCCGGTGGTGCTGACGGCGAAGTTTGAAGAAAAATTCCTCGCGGTGCCGGCAGAAGCGCTGGTGTATACCATGAAGGGCGACCAGAAATACTTCCCGGTGTACGACAACGGCGGCAAGCTGCTACCGAACTTTATTTTTGTCGCCAACATCGAATCCAGCGATCCGCAGCAGATTATTTCCGGTAACGAAAAAGTTGTGCGCCCGCGTTTGGCTGATGCGGAGTTCTTCTTCAATACCGACCGTAAAAAACGGCTGGAAGACCATCTGCCGCGTTTGGAAACCGTGCTGTTCCAGCAGCAGTTGGGTTCGCTGCGCGATAAAACCGACCGTATCCAGGCGCTGGCGGGCTGGGTGGCCGAGCAGATCGGCGCTGACGTGAACCACGCCACCCGCGCGGGGCTGCTGTCCAAGTGCGATCTGATGACCAACATGGTGTTTGAATTCACCGATACGCAGGGCGTGATGGGGATGCACTATGCGCGTCATGACGGTGAAGCGGAAGATGTCGCCGTCGCGTTGAACGAGCAGTATCAGCCGCGTTTCGCCGGTGACGACCTGCCTTCTTCCGCGGTGGCCTGCGCGCTGGCGATTGCCGATAAAATGGATTCGCTGGCGGGGATTTTCGGCATCGGCCAACATCCGAAAGGCGATAAAGACCCGTTTGCGCTGCGCCGTGCGGCGTTAGGGGTTTTGCGCATCATCGTCGAGAAACGTTTGCCGCTGGATCTGCAGACCCTGACGGAAGAAGCGGTGCGCCTGTATGGCGACAAGCTGACCAACGCCAAGGTGGTGGATGATGTGATTGAGTTTATGCTCGGCCGCTTCCGCGCCTGGTATCAGGAAGAAGGCCACAGCGTGGATACCATTCAGGCGGTGCTGGCGCGTCGTCCGACGCGTCCGGCGGATTTCGACGCCCGGGTGAAAGCGGTGAGCCACTTCCGTACGCTGGAGGCTTCCGCCGCACTGGCCGCCGCCAATAAACGCGTTTCCAATATTCTGGCGAAATCCAGCGATACGCTGAAAGAGAACGTCGATGCGGCCTTGCTGAAAGATCCCGCGGAAATTACGTTGGCGACGCATCTGGTGGTGCTGCGCGACAAGCTGGCGCCGTTATTTGCCGAGGGCAATTATCAGGATGCGTTGGTGGAGCTGGCCGCACTGCGCGAGCCGGTTGACGCCTTCTTCGATCAGGTTATGGTAATGGCCGATGACGCGGCCGTGCGCGTTAACCGCCTGACGTTGCTCAATGAGCTGCGTAATCTGTTCCTGAAAGTGGCGGATATTTCGCTGTTGCAGTAATGTTCCCGCGCTTCCTCTTCATGCCGGAGGGGGAGCGCGCGCTCCTGACGGTTTTGCCTGTTCTTAACGGCCCGATTGCTCCAATGCCATGCGATAACGGGGGTTAATACCGGCGCATTTCCAACGCCTGAAAATTTAAATTATTTATGGCTTAATTAGCCTGGCGCTGATTTTTATATTAATTCATTAACACATAAATATAAATTAAACATCATTCCATTAACGCAAGCCATTAATTAATATTTCATCTACTCAACATAGTGACAATTATTTTTTTACCTATATTAGGCATGCTGTTAACGTTAATTATAACCATATATATGATGTTGTTTTTATTATATTTCATTTTTTGTGAAATAGAATAAAGATCACAATTATCCTGTAATCCCAAGCCTATAATGGAAATAAATCTCAGTTTCGCCTGATAAGTTAAGAAGTATAAGTAAAATAAATAACACCATGATTTTATTTGTTTTAGTTATATCTGGTGGATTTAAAATCGTAATCAATAAGGGGGCGGCCGGGTAATTCAGGAAAACCGCGGCGCCTGCAATTGAAAGATGAAGGATATATTTAATCTCTTGATTACCAGACAGAGGAATAGTCCTGTTGTTGGTCAGGTAGGACAAAGAAAAATAATGAAATAATGCACTCGAAATAATTCGAGTTGCAGGAAGGCGGCGGCAAATCTGCCAGGAACGGATTTGAACGCTCCCGAAAGGGTAAGACTTATGGATGGGCCAAGTGACAAAGCCAACGCGTATGCAACTTGAAGTATGACGAGTATGACCGGGGTATTTTGAACCGATAGCGCCATGACTCTCTGTCTGCTGTAAAACTATTTACATAGCTTATTATTAATTACAGGAGTTCATTATGAGTGCGATTAACTTTTCTATCCCGCGTGATATCACCTACGGTGAAAATGCGATGGAGCGGCTTGCCACCTTAAGGGGAAGCCGGGCGGCGATTGTCACCGGCGGCAGCTCGATGAAGCGGCACGGCTTTCTGGCCCAGGCCGAAAAACTGCTCAATCAGGCGGGCATGGAGTGCCTGCTGATTGATAATGTCGAGCCCAACCCCTCCGTAGCGACGGTACAGCGCGGCGCTAAAGCGATGCTTGAATTTCAGCCGGACTGGATCGTGGCGATTGGCGGCGGATCCGCCATCGACGCGGCGAAAGTCATGTGGTGCTTCTATGAGCATCCGCATCTTACGCTGGAAGATATCCTGCCCGTCGGCTCCATGCCGCCGCTGCGCAACAAAGCCAAATTTGTGGCGATCCCCTCCACCAGCGGTTCGGCTTCGGAAATCACCGCATTTTCCGTGATTACCGATACGGAAAGCCATATTAAATATCCCATCGTTGCTTCTGATATGGTGCCGGACATCGCTATCCTCGATCCGGCCATTCCGGCAACCTGTCCGCCGCACATTACGGCGCATTCGGGCATGGACGTGCTGACCCACGCGCTGGAAGCCTACGTGTCCACCGCCGCCACCTCGTTTACCGACCCCTATGCGCTGGAGGCCATTCGGCTGGTATTTGAGAATCTGGAAACGGCCTACCTTTCACCGGATAACATGCAGGCGCGTTATCACATGCACAACGCTTCTGCGCTGGCGGGCATTGCGTTTACCAACGCCTCGCTGGGCATCATCCATTCGCTGGCGCACAAGATTGGCGGCGAGTTCGGCGTTACGCACGGTCTGGCCAACGCCATAATGCTGCCTTACGTGATCCAGTTTAATCGTCACTGGACCAATAAATATCAACAGATAGAAAAACGTTTCGGCATCATCAACCTGGCCGAAGCCATTCGGGATCTGAACCATCGGTTAAACATTCCCGATACGTTCCGCGAGTGCGATGAAGTGGATTTTTGCGAAGAGAAGTTTATGAAAGTTCTCGATCGTATGAGCCAGAACGCGCTGGACGATCCTTGTACGCTGACTAACCCCGGCAGCCCGAAAGTGGAAGACATGAAGGAGCTGTATACCGTTTCCTACTACGGAAATTAATCCCCGTTCGCGCTAACCGACAACGTCCGGGAGCGGTTTTCCGCTCGCGGACGTTTTAGTATTTATCTATCCTGCTGCTCAAAAGCGGTTTGCAGTGCTGATACCAGCAGATCGCAACCGCGCGGCCTTCGCCGCTTTTCCCTCTGCGGCATGAACTGATTGATTCAACTATGCTTACGGTTATCTGAAATACGCTTGCGGCGTGTTCTCTATGTGAAAACTTCAACGATCAACAAGCCTGTACAACAGGGGGATGGAATGAAAGGATTGATGGAATATCGCTCACGCTGGCTATTGCCGGTACTGATGTTTTTTATGGCGTTGCAGCTTACCGCATGCGGCGATTCTGAAGCCGACCAACGCAAAGCGTTTATTGATTTTCTGCAAACGGTCCATTTGCAGCAGGATGGGAAACTGCCAGCGCTGAGCGAAGAGCAAAAAACGAAATTCGGGCCTTTTGTTGACGATTACGCGATTTTAACCACATTTTCTCAACAGTTGAATCAAGCGGTGGCGGTAAGCCTGACGCCGATGCTCGAACAGGTTTCCCAGATTCGCGTACCGCAGGATTATCTGTTGCAGCGCGACAATTTACGCCAATCCATCGGGGCGATGAACCAACTGGGGCAGCAGATTCAAGGGGCGAAGGCGCAGGCGGACAACGCCCTGCGTACGCGCAAGCAGCCGGAGGAATTGCAGGTGGTTTACGGGCGGCTGTATGCACAAGTCGTTATGCAGCCGACCAATGTACTGCTGCCCATCATTCCCAGCGCCATTTCGTTTATACAAGCTCTGATACAGGTGGGCGATTACCTTGAAGCGCAGGGCAGTCAGGCGGTTTTTAACGGTAGTTCGGTACAGTTCCCGACGCAGCAGCAGGTTGCGCAATACAACAGCATGGTGTCAAGGCTGGCGAGCCAGCAGCAGGATCTGATGAATGCGATGAAATCTCTGAACGGTTCCGCCAACCGGTAGGGCGATGACGTTCCGTTCGCCCGAATCGACCTCGAATCAAAAATAAATTGTGATTCAACTCTCATAAATGGAATAAATGAATGTTAAGGATATGTGATGCGCGTCACATATCCATCTGATTCCATTGTCCGAATTTTGTTCAATTTTCCCCTTTTTGTGAACTCCATCACTCATTTGTGACCCTGATGTGGGTCGAATGTGTGATTTTTGTCACAAAAAAGGGGCTCAGTTGCTATGCGAAAACAGAGTGCTAGAGTCCGTACTGCATACGGGAATGCGGACGGATATTGGTCACTCCGCTCACGATAAAAATCACGCGCTCTCATCGTCAGCGCGCTCAATAGGAGTGTGTTTTTATGCTTTCACCAGATATCAAGATCAAAGTTCAGAACTTTGGTCGCTTTCTAAGCAACATGGTGATGCCCAACATCGGCGCATTTATCGCCTGGGGTATTATTACCGCGTTGTTTATTCCTACGGGTTGGCTCCCTAACGAGACGCTGGCGAAACTTGTCGGGCCAATGATCTCCTACCTGCTGCCGCTGCTGATCGGTTATACCGGCGGCCGCCTGGTGTTTGGCGAACGCGGCGGCGTCGTCGGCGCGATCACCACGATGGGGGTTATCGCCGGGACGGATATTCCCATGTTCATGGGCGCGATGATTGCCGGCCCGTTGGGCGGCTGGGCCATTAAGCGTTTCGATCGCCTGGTTGACGGCAAAATCAAAAGCGGTTTTGAAATGCTGGTCAACAACTTCTCCGCCGGTATTATCGGCATGCTGTTGGCGATCCTGTCGTTTCTGGCCATCGGCCCGCTGGTCGAACTCTTCTCACAGGCGCTGGCCGCCGGCGTAAACGTGATGGTGCGCAACGGCCTGTTGCCGTTAACCTCTATTTTCGTCGAACCCGCGAAAATTCTGTTCCTGAACAATGCGATTAACCACGGCATCTTCTCGCCGCTGGGTATTCAGCAGGCGACTGAAACCGGGAAATCCATCTTCTTCCTGATTGAAGCCAACCCCGGCCCCGGCCTCGGCGTGCTGGTCGCCTATATGATTTTTGGCCGCGGCAACGCCAAAGAGTCTGCGCCAGGGGCGGCGATTATCCACTTCTTAGGCGGGATCCACGAAATTTACTTCCCTTACGTGCTGATGAATCCGCGCCTGATCATTGCCGTTATCCTAGGCGGTATGACCGGCGTGTTTACCCTCGGCCTGCTGGGCGGCGGTTTGATTTCTCCGGCGTCTCCGGGATCGATTCTGGCCGTGCTGGCAATGACGCCGAAAGGCGCGTACTTCGCCAATATTGTGGCGATCACGGCGGCATTTGCCGTGTCCTTCGTGGTTTCCGTGATTCTGCTGAAAAGCACGAAAAACAAAACCGAGGAAGATCTTAGCGAAGCCACTCGCCGCATGCAGGATATGAAATCGTCCGCGAAAGGCGGCGATCGCGCCAACGCCGGCGTCAGCGGCGATCTGAGCACTGTGCGTAAAATCATCGTCGCCTGTGATGCCGGTATGGGTTCCAGCGCCATGGGGGCCGGCGTGCTGCGCAAGAAGGTGCAGGATGCCGGGCTGAAAAATGTCTCCGTCACCAACAGCGCCATCAATAACCTGCCGGAAGACGTCGATCTGGTCATTACCCATCGTGACCTGACCGAACGCGCGCTGCGCCATGCGCCGCAGGCTCAGCATATCTCGTTGACCAACTTCCTTGACAGCCAGCTATATAGCGATCTGGTCGCGCGTCTTGTCGCCGCACAGGGCGGCGCTTCTCAGGCGCCGGTTAGCGAAGCCGCTAAACCGGATGTTGCCGCTGAAGGATCGAAACTGTTCCAACTGAGCGCCGCCAATGTGTTCCTTAATCAACATGCGGACACCAAAGAGCAGGCGATCCGTTTTGCCGGCGAACAACTGGTGAAAGGCGGTTACGTCGAACCGGCCTACGTTGATGCCATGCTGGAGCGTGAAAAACTGACGACAACCTATCTGGGCGAATCCATCGCGGTGCCGCACGGGACGATCGAAGCGAAAGACCAGGTGCTGAAAACCGGCGTGGTCTTCTGCCAGTTCCCCGACGGCGTGCGCTTTGGCGAAAGCGATGATGACGTCGCTCGCCTGGTTATCGGTATTGCCGCCCGTAATAACGAACATATTCAGGTCATCGCCAGCCTGACGAACGCGCTGGATGATGAATCAGTGATTGAACGTCTGGCGCATACCCAGAACGTGCAGGATGTGCTCGATCTGCTGTCGGGCAAAAAGAGCGCCTGAGTTCACGGCGATGCCAACCGTGGACGGCCTCTTTTCTGAATGTTGTTTTAAAAGGGTAAAGCATGATGAAAGCATTACATTTTGGTGCCGGTAATATCGGCCGGGGATTCATAGGTAAATTGTTGGCCGACGCCAACGTCGAACTGACTTTCGCCGACGTCAATCAGACGCTGCTGGATGCGCTGAACAGCCGCAAAAGCTATCAGGTCCGCATCGTGGGAGAACAAACGCGCCTTGATACCGTTAGTAACGTCAGCGCCGTTCACAGCGGCAGTCCGGAGGCGATTGCGCTGATTGCCGAAGTCGATCTGGTCACCACGGCCGTCGGGCCGCAAATTCTGGAAAAGATCGCCGGCGCTATCGCGCAGGGGCTGGTGAAACGGCATGCCAACGGCAATTCGCGGCCGCTGAATATTATCGCCTGCGAAAATATGGTGCGCGGCACCAGTCAGCTCAAGCAGCATGTGCTGAAACTGCTGCCGGCGGCTCAGCAGCAGTGGGCGGCGGAACATGTGGGATTCGTCGATTCCGCCGTTGACCGTATCGTTCCGCCTTCCGAAGCCGGCAACAGCGATGTGCTGGCCGTGACGGTAGAAACCTTCAGCGAATGGATCGTCGATCAAACCCAGTTCAAGGGTACGCCTCCGGCTATTCCCGGTATGGAGTTGACCGATAATCTGATGGCATTTGTCGAACGCAAGCTGTTTACGCTCAACACCGGCCACGCCATTACCGCTTATCTGGGGCAGCAGGCCAAACACCAGACTATCCGTGACGCCATTCTCGACCCGAAAGTGCGCGCCGTGGTCAAAGGGGCGATGGAGGAGAGCGGCGCGGTATTGATTAAGCGCTACGGCTTCGATCCTGAGAAACATGCCGCTTACATCAATAAGATCCTCAGCCGTTTTGAAAACCCCTACCTGCACGACGACGTTGAGCGCGTGGGCCGTCAGCCATTGCGCAAACTGAGCGCCGGCGACCGGCTGATTAAGCCGCTGCTGGGGACGCTGGAGTACCAACTGCCGCATGATAATCTGATTATCGGCATTGCGGCGGCGATGCATTTCCGCAGTGAGCAGGATCCCCAGGCGCAGGAGTTGGCGGCGCTATTGGAAAAACTTGGGCCGCAAGCGACACTGGCGCAGATTTCCGGCCTGGATGCCGACAGCCAGGTTGTCGCCCAGGCGGTGAGCGCCTATAACGCCATGCCGTAATCGGCGCGTCTCGGCGCCAGGCAGATCATTTCCTCTTCTTGATCCTTGGGGGCGTTCAGTTCGGGTGATGTCGGGCATAACCGGCATCACCCTATCCGTCGGTAAATCCTATTGCCGGGGGATGAGGAATATATGTGCGGGTTAACGGTGCGAGAGGGACGATGGAAGAAACACAGGCGTTTGAAAACCGGGTGCTTGAATCGCTGAATTCAGCAATCACGGTGCGCGACTTCATGCTCCGGGCCGTTGAGTTGCTGGCTGAGGCGGTCAGTATTCTTATGTTGCAGGTGTTCCGCAAGGATGACTATGCCGTTAAATATGCGGTCGAACCGCTGATGATGGGAACCGGGCCGCTGGGGGATCTGTGCGTACGTCTCAAGCTGATTTACGGATTAGGGATGATCAGCCGTAAAGAGTATGAGGACGCCGAATTGCTGATGGCGCTGGGCGAAGAATTATTGATCGACGAGCATGATTATCACTTTACGGACGATGAAATTCTCGGCACGGTCGGCGAACTGCACTGCGTCAACATCCTACCTACCGAGCCGCCGCTTCCCGCCGGGGGCGATCCTGACGATACCTTGCTGATTGGCATGCAGCAGCAGCGTTATCAGCAGATGGTCCGCTCCACGTTGGTATTATCGCTTACGGAGCTGATTTCCCGGATTAGCTTGAAAAAAGCCTTTTAACCTGCGTTTTCGTTCTCTGTTCGCTGCACCTGGAACAGGGTTTAGTGTATGCTTGCCCCCGCATGGTTCTCCAACGTCAAGTCAAGAAGGGCATACGGGTTATAAGTTATGAAAGAGCAGGAAAAAGAAGAAATTAAACGTCTTAGCGATCAATTGGATAAGTTGAATCGTAAGCAAACCGTCCTGCTGGAGCAGGGAGATGCCGAAGCGATAGCCCTTAATTTGGCGGCATGCGAGAAGCTGGCGGCGGAAATTGAGCGTCTGCGTAATGTGCGCGAGCAAAAACTCAGCCAGGAAGCGAAAAAATTGACCCGCTTGCCTTTCAGCCGCGTGATTACCAAAAAAGAGCAGGCCAATCTGGGCGCATTGAAGAAAAGCGTTCGCGGATTGGTGGTGGTGCACCCGATGACGGCGTTGGGGCGTGAGATGGGTTTAAAAGAAATGACGGGCTACGCCCCTAAACCATTTTAAACCGGCGCCGCTTCTGATTAATATCGTATTCGCCATTCCCCTAGCCATGCAGACCTTGTTGTCCGCATGGATTAAATCCTCAGGGATGCCTGAAAGATAGATAAACAGGCTGTGTCATCCCCGAAGTCTAGAGCCGCGTCGCGGCTAGGCCGTTTATCCCTCAACCCAGCCAGCCTGATCAAGTGGGTACCGTATCTGCCGGCGCTACCCGTCAGCCTCGCGCTCATAGGCGGCACTGCTCCGGCGGTGGTAGACATTACCGTTTGTAGCCCAACTGCGGCGAGGCATGGGAAAGGGCGATGCCGGCGGGCGTTTCATCGTCCTGCGAGCTGACAAGACGAAATACGGAAACCGCCTGTTTGAGCAACGCGGCCTGTTCTTCCAGCGAATCCGCCGCCGCAGAGGATTGCTGGACCAGCGCGGCGTTCTGCTGGGTGGTGCTGTCCATTTCTACAATCGCCTGATTGATCTGCGTAATTCCCCGGCTTTGTTCATCTGAAGCCGTGGCGATCTCGCCCATAAGGCTATGCACCTTGGTCACAGAGGTAACGATATCATGCATCGTTTTACCCGCATTGCCGACCAGCGTTGCCCCGTGACTAACCTGCTCGACGGATTCGGCGATCAGGTCCGCGATTTCTTTTGCCGCCTGCGAACTGCGCTGCGCCAGATTGCGCACTTCGCTGGCGACCACGGCGAATCCCCGTCCTTGTTCGCCCGCGCGGGCGGCTTCAACGGCGGCGTTCAAAGCCAGAATATTGGTCTGAAAAGCGATGCCGTTGATAACAGAGGTGATCTCCGCAATGCGCCTGGAGCTGTTTTCAATATCAGTCATGGTTTTCACCACGTTGTTCACCTGCTCGCCGCCCTGCTGCGCCGTTTGCGACGCGCTGATAACCAGCGTATTGGCGTGGTGCGCATTGTCCGCATTCTGTTTTACCGTTGCGGTTAACTGTTCCATGCTGGCGGCGGTTTGCTCAACCGCGGCGGCCTGTTGTTCGGTACGTGAGGATAAATCGGTGTTGCCGGCGACGATCTCCCTTGAGGCGGTAAAGATCTGGCTAACGCCGACGCGGATCTCGTCGATCATGTTGTGCAGGTTGGCGTTCATCTTCGACATGGCGCGGATGAGCTGCCCCAGTTCATCGCGACGAGTGGCGTCGATGGTCATGGTGAGATCGCCGGTAGCTATGCGTTCGGCCATATTCAGCGTTTTATGCAGCGGCGTGGTAATTTGGCGCGAGATAAACCAGGAAACCAGTAATCCAAGAAGCAGCGTAACAAGCGCGGTGACGATCAACTGTATCTCGGATGAACGGATATCCTGCTGTGTGAGCTGTAGCTGTTCGTCAAGCAGGGATTTGACGATCGTATTGAGCCGATCCGCGATATCCTGCATCTGCCGCGCCTGGGCTATTTCTTCCTGATAGGCGGGGATATACGCCATGGCGCGCCCTTCATACACGTTAATGGTGTCGAGGACCGGCGTAAGTATCGCCTGCTGTTCCGTGGACAGATACGGATTTTGGTACAGCGCGTTCAGCGCGGTTTGCGCCTCCTTAATGGCCGCCGCGAGTTTGGTCTGCGCCGCCTCATCGCGCGACAGCAGCAAGCCGCGGACATGATAACGCACGGCCATCAATTTTTGATTCAACTCGGCAAGCTGTAATTGCAGCGTCATCGCGCTGTAGTCGGTAATAAATTGTTCGCCTAGCCTTTTTAATGGCTCTTCGGTTTCGGAAATATTCCAGCTTTCCCTGACATCGTCCTTTTTATGCACGGCATCGATGTAACTTTGCTGTTTCTGTTGGTATTCGGCGATCAGATTTTCCATCTGCGGGAATTTGGCGTTGATGCTTTCAGGCCAGTTCTGTTCTTTAGCCTGGGAGATGTAGGCATTGATTTTATCAATGCTGATATTGTTCTGTTTTATATCTTCAGGATCATAGGTTGTGCTGTAGCGCGCCCGGTAATATTTGGCCTGATTAATTTCGTCATTGATATTGTTGCTTAAATTCACCTTATCAATGCTTTCTTTCAATTCATCAATATGCATGACGCCGGCGCCAGCGATAACCACCGTCATCATTAAGACCAGGAAGAAACCTAAACCTAATTTTTTACCGACGTTGATGTCTTCGAATTTTATCGCCATATTTTTCTTCCGCTATCTCATGAACAGAACACGTCTTCCGGCGCACGCATCACTCGTCATACCGCTGACAGGGGAAGGCTGCGCCATAAGATGTCGTGTGAAGCACAGCGTATCGGTATATAAATCACACGATAGAGTCACGTATAAATTATCGGCAATAAGTAACAATACTTTAACCTTTCAGGGGGATTGGCGGCGCCAAAAATGACAAACGTTTCGTCACCCCTCGGCAAAATTACGTTTTCTGATAAAAGGTTCTGAACCGACATAATGCGATAGAAACCGAGTAAATCAGAAACCAGACCCTCGCCGCTGAATCCGCTATCTGTCTCGTAGTTGTTGGGAAAAGAACCCCGGAACGCTTCAAATCTCCGCGCCATTGTCATCATCAGCGCCAGTGCGATGCTTTTTTGTTCCCAGTATGGGCGGCTTCGCCTGAATATCTGCTTCTTGCGTGTGACCAAGATCAATCCAGCCAAGTATCTCCGTATAAACCAGTCCATATTTTTCAGTGGTGGCTTGCCTTTCATCAAGTATCTCTGAGTGCTTACTCATTCCGAATCTTCCTTGTTGTTCCATTGAAATGTTACGCGGCGAATGGTCCTATACAACCAGTGTTGGCGCTGTATTCACTGCTTATGATCTGGCGATAATAACCCGCAATGTAATACATCGTTACGAGCTCATGGTCGAATCAGGAGACAAACGATAATGAACAACGCAGACCATGTACGCGCACTGATAAAAAAGCACTTTTGGGATATGGCGGATGAAGATTCGCTGAGCACAGGCAAGAAAAGCGTTCTACCGGAAGATGCCAGCGGTTTTCTGGAGGAATATGCAGAAAGCCTAAATGTCGATATGAGTAATTTTAATTTCCGACGATATTTCCCTAATGAGGGGATCCGTTTCCTGCCGAACGCCATCCTTCCTGCTTACCTGCGAACCGATCATCACGAATCCGCACCATTGACAGTTAAAATGCTAATAGATTCGGCTAGCGCTGGCCGTTGGTTATACGACTAAATAACAGAGCTTAATATCGCTACGCCTTTGCCGTGCGATGTTTACCTTAGGGGGGATTTTATCCCAAGACGTTGGGGCGTAACTGCGGCGAATTTCCTTGCCGTCACCGTTCGTTCGGCAGGTTCAAGTTCATCTGAATACTGAATATCAAATAAGAAGCGGGAGCGATCCCGCTTCCTATTCGATCCCACCGGATGAGATCCGGCGGTACGGTCATCAATCAATAGCGCAGATTATTTTTTCGCTTCTGCGAAACGTTTGGCGGCTTCGTCCCAGTTTACGACGTTCCAGAACGCTTTGATGTAGTCTGGGCGGCGGTTCTGGTATTTCAGGTAGTAAGCGTGTTCCCATACGTCCAGCGCGATGATGGGGTAGCCGGATACGCCGGAAATGGCTTCGCCCATCAGCGGGCTATCCTGGTTGGCGGTGGAAACCACGGCCAGTTTGCCGTCATCTTTCAGCACCAGCCAAGCCCAGCCGGAACCAAAGCGAGTCGCGGCGGCCTGCTCGAATTTCTCTTTGAAAGCGTCAACGCTGCCGAAATCGCGTTCGATGGCGGCTTTCAGATCGCCGGTCAGCGTAGTGCCCAGTTTCAGACCTTTCCAGAACAGGCTATGGTTGGCGTGGCCGCCTGCGTTGTTACGCAAAGCGGTTTTTTTCTCCGCCGGCACTTTGTCCAACTGCGCGATCAGTTCTTCCGCAGACAGCTTGGCGAACTCAGGCAGGGATTCCAGCGCTGCATTAGCGTTATTGACGTAGGTCTGATGATGCTTGGAGTGATGGATTTCCATCGTTTGTTTGTCGAAATGTGGCTCCAGCGCGTCATAAGCATAAGGCAGGGATGGTAGTGAATAACTCATGTTTAGCATCTCCGTGGTTGTAGTACCGAACTGTTGTAGTACTGAAAATGGGTATCGTACACAATCATTCTAGTACACAAAATATTGCGGCACTGCTTTTGTTAGCACCGCGTAAGAATTAAGTTCATTATAGTTAATTAAATGATATTGAAAATGATTATTCGCGTTTGAAGGCGATAACGTTTGCCCGTGCAACCCCGTATATCAAGCGCTTATGTGGTTATGCTATGAGCTAAAACAAATCGGTCTAAAGTCGGGCGTCCGGTTTTTGTTTTGCCGCCGCCGCTACTCATACAACCGCTGCGGATGCGTATAGATGGTGGAACGGCCAGGCCGGCAGAATCCCACCAAGGTTAAATTGCATCGTTCGGCGACCTCAACGGCCAGTGAAGTCGCGGCGGAAACCGCAAACAGGATCTCTACGCCGCACATGGCGGACTTTTGCACCATCTCATAGCTGGCCCGGCTGGAAACCAGCACGGCGCCCTGCCGCCACGGATTTTTCGCGCGCATACCCAGCAGCTTATCCAGCGCGACGTGGCGTCCGACATCTTCACAGCCGCCGCTTAGCGAGCCATCCGGCGTAATCCAGGCGGCGGCATGAGTACAGCCCGTTAATTGGCCCACCTGTTGCACCGTCTTCAACTGCGTCAATGCAGACTCAAGGCGGCGTAGCGGGAAGGTTTGCGTAAACGGCAAAGGCGTAATGGGTTTGCCGATCTCTGCCAGTTGCTCCACGCCGCAAACGCCGCATCCGGTACGGCCATCCATCGCCCGCCGCCGCGCTTTTAAACCGGCAAAGCGGCGGCTGGAAAGTTCGATTTGCACTTCAATGCCATTGCATACGGGTTGAACATCA
Source organism: Brenneria izadpanahii (assembly GCF_017569925.1). Lineage (NCBI taxonomy): Bacteria > Pseudomonadati > Pseudomonadota > Gammaproteobacteria > Enterobacterales > Pectobacteriaceae > Brenneria > Brenneria izadpanahii. Next base: position 111,350 of record NZ_CP050854.1, read on the forward strand.
ATGCCGTAGATGTCCTGCGGCGACTGGATAATGCCTTCCGACAGCGAAAAGCCCAGCGCAAACAGCTCAAGATCTTTCGGCGACGACATCATCACCACGTGTGAAATACCGTTATAGACCAGCGCCACCGGTACTTCTTCCGCCAGCCAGTCGTCCTGCGGCTGTGCCAGAGAGCCCTGATGGTTTACCGTGCGCCGGCAAGCTCCCGTAGGGAGCGGGACTGATTGTGGATTAACGCTTTTCACCTGCAAGACCTATGAGTGAGTGTCGCCGATTCATTCCGGTATTATTTCACCGCCTCCAGGCCGATGCGAACTTTTCTCTGCAGGCAGCGATCGTGCGCGGTTTTTGGTTGTTAATTTGTTTGTTTATGGTTGCGGAAATGTGATCTTCTTCGAAGAGTCAATATTCTTCTGCGCCGGAAGCTGTCATAAACCTCGATCCCTGCCTAGGATTTAACCATGTTCTCTATTTAATAACTTTTAATTAACGTCTGATGTTAATTTTTCACATTACCTCTTTTTTCACTGCGGCTCCGCCGCGCACCCAGACCGCGAGAAGGAGATTGAAATGGCATATGACATCTCTGAAAGCCGGACGACGACCGGTAAGTATGACGCGCTTAATCTGAAAAAACGCTATGACAACTTTATCGGGGGAGCTTGGGTTCCGCCTGAAAAAGGAGAGTATTTCGTTAATCTGACGCCGGTGACCGGCCAGTCTTTGTGCGAAGTCGCCAGTTCCTCCACGCGGGATGTCGATCACGCGCTGGACGCCGCCCATAAGGCGAAAGCCGAGTGGGGCGCCATGCCCGTGCAGCAGCGTTCTCTGCTGCTGAACCGCATCGCCGACAGAATGGAGCAGAATCTTGAACGGCTGGCTATGGTGGAAACCTGGGATAACGGTAAACCCATTCGGGAAACCAGCGGCGCGGATGTTCCGCTGGCAATTGACCACTTCCGCTATTTTGCCGCCTGCATTCGCTCTCAAGAGGGGGCGATTAGTGAAATCGACAGCGATACCGTCGCCTACCATTTTCATGAGCCGCTTGGCGTAGTCGGCCAGATCATCCCCTGGAACTTCCCGCTATTGATGGCCTGCTGGAAGATGGCGCCCGCGCTGGCGGCGGGGAACTGTATCGTGCTTAAACCCGCCAAGCTGACGCCGATGTCGGTACTTGTCCTGATGGAGCTGATTCAGGATATTCTGCCGCCGGGCGTGATTAACGTGGTGAACGGCTCTGGCAGTGAGATTGGCGAATATCTGGCGACCTCGAAACGCATCGCCAAAGTGGCGTTCACCGGTTCGACGGAGGTGGGGCAGCAAATCATGGGCTATGCGGCTCAGAACGTGACGCCGGTTACGCTGGAGCTGGGCGGCAAATCGCCGAATATCTTCTTTGCGGATGTGATGGATAAAGAAGACAGCTTCTTCGATAAGGCGCTGGAAGGGTTCACGCTGTTCGCCTTTAATCAGGGAGAGGTTTGTACCTGTCCGAGCCGGGCGCTGGTGCAAGAATCGATCTACGACCGATTTATGGAAAGGGCGCTCAAGCGCGTTGAGTCCATTCGCGTCGGCAATCCGCTGGATAGCAAGACCATGATGGGCGCTCAGGTATCCGCCGGACAGTTGGACACCATTCTCAATTACATCGATATCGGTAAGAAAGAAGGCGCCAGGGTACTGACGGGGGGACGGCGCAAAGCGATGCCGGATGATCTGGCAAAAGGATATTATCTGGAGCCTACGATTCTGTTCGGTAAAAACAGTATGCGCGTCTTCCAGGAAGAGATTTTCGGACCGGTGTTGGCGGTAACGACGTTTAAAACCATGGATGATGCGCTGGAAATCGCCAACGACACCGAATACGGTCTTGGCGCGGGCGTGTGGAGCCGTAACGGCAGCGTTGCCTACCGCATGGGGCGCGGCATTCAGGCCGGACGCGTCTGGACCAACTGTTACCACGCTTATCCGGCGCACGCCGCATTTGGTGGTTACAAACAGTCGGGCATCGGGCGTGAGAACCACAAGATGATGCTGGAGCATTACCAGCAAACCAAATGCCTGTTGGTGAGCTACTCGGAAAAACCAATGGGGCTGTTTTAATCAATATGACGCCTCCGTTATGTTTGCGGGGGCGCTCACCACCTCTGATAAATTCAATCGGCAATCAAGTCTCTTTTATCGTCATGCTCGCGAAGGCGGGCATCTCCGGCGACATTTCCGTATTCAGCCCATTCCCCATTGTGTGGTTTATCAACACGTCCTACCCTGTGCGATATCTTTTGTTTCTCCCAGAGGTTATGCATGACCGGGAAGATCGGCTGGATTGATAACTTGCGGGCCGTGGCCTGTATGATGGTCGTTCTGATCCACAGTACAACCTATTACATTACCGCCGGGGGAGAGCCGGGCGACGGTCACTGGGATGTGGCGAATGTCCTTAACTCGGCCTCCCGCGTTTGCGTGCCGCTGTTCTTTATGATCTCGGGATATCTGTTTTTCGGCGAACGCAGCGCGCGGAAGAAGCATTTCCTGCGTATTGGCTTATGTATTCTGTTTTACAGCGCCGTTACGCTGATTTATATCGCGACGTTGACGCCGATTAACCCGTTGAACGCCGCCAGACAATTCCTGCAAAAGCCGATTTTTTATCACCTGTGGTTTTTCTACGCGATCGTGGCGATCTACCTGTTTTCCCCCTTAATCAAAGTTAAGCCGGTGCCGGGCGAATATCTGGCTGTTTTCATCGTGCTGCTGGCGGTGATCGCCAACCCGAATATGAGTCAGGTTGAGTTTGCCGGCGTCAAACTGCTGCCGGTGAATCTCTATATCTACGGCGATACGTTTTATTATCTGCTGTATGCGGTGGTCGGGCGGGCGTTAGGGATGCTGGATATTCCCCGGCGTGTGGCGATGGCGGCCATTCCGGCATTTATTGTGTGCGTGGCGCTGGTGGCGATGGGCACCCGGCATCACTCGCTGCTGAGCGATAACTTTAACCAGACGTTCTATATCTATTGCGGCCCGCTGGTTTTTTTGGCCGCGGTCAGCCTGCTGGCGGTGTTTAAGCGCTATCTGAATCAGCCGGCGTTACCCGGACTCGCTCTGATATCGCGCCATTCGCTGGCGATTTACGGTTTCCATGCGTTGATTATTCATTACCTGCGTACCCACGATATGGATATCCCGTCGCAGCCGGTGCTGGATATCTTCTACATCTTTAGCGCCGCGCTGCTGGGCAGTCTGCTGTTGTCGATGGCGTTGCAGAAAATCGATAGCCGGCGTCTGGTTAGTTAAGGGACGGCGCGCGGGAACGGTTATCGTTCGTCATGCCCTATCTGGCGTAACTGCGCGCGGCGTAGTTGACGGCCGGAGGAAAATCCGGCCATCAGCGCGGACTTTTCCAGCCCGACGCCCTGGCGCAGACGCTGCTGCGCTATCGCAATGCGCAACTGTTCATGATATTCACGCACGCTGATCCCCAGGTGTTCACGGAAAAGACGCGTGAGGTGGCGGCGGCTGACATGAACCTTATCGGCAATGACGGACAGCGGCCACGCGGCTTCCGGCTCGGCGGACATGATGTCCTGCGCCCGGTGGATAACCGGATGGAGATGGTTACGGTGCTGTAGCCACGGGGAGAGCTGCGCGTCGCTGCCGGTACGGCGGAAATAGACCACCATCTCGCGGGCGATTTGCAATGCGCTGCGGGTATCAAGGAGTTGCCCGATTAGATGCAGGGAGAGATCGATACCGGCGGTAATGCCGGCGCTGGTGTAAATACCGCGGTCTTCGACGAAAATCCGGTTATCTTTAACCTGAGCCAGCGGCGCCAACTGAGACAACCGCTGGATGAGATTATGGTGGGTGGTGCACTGGTAACCATCCAATAATGCGGCTTGCGCCGCCAGCAGCGCGCCGGAGCAAACGCAGACCAGCGTCAGCGTTTGCGCGCTCAGCGCCGGCTTGAGCCGTTCCAGCCACCGGCGGGCGGTCGCCGCCTGCGGCAGGGTAAAATTATAACTGGAGTCAGCGACGCCGGGGATGATAAGAATACTGCCTTCCGGCAGCGCGTCGGGCAACGGCTCCAACCGGCTCAGCATCAGTCCGGTAGAACAACACACCTCGGTTTCCGGGCCGATATAGCGCAGGTCGAACTGTCCGGCAAGCCGCAACGTTTCGGCGGGGCCGGCTAAATCCAACGCCAGTACGCCGGGTAGGATAAGGAAGTAAACCTGTTTTCTCATCTGTCAGTTTGCCAGTTTTTTCAGGCATTCATCAACGCTGCAAATCTCCGCGAAGCGATCGATAAGTACCGTTTCCGTTCGGTGTTTCAACTGCTCGGCGCTTAGCGTCACGCCCCGATGGGTCATCGGAAACGTCATGGTCGCCTCGGTGACGAAGGTAACGCGATAGCCGAGATCGGACGCGACGCGGGCGGTGGTTTCGCAGCACTGCTCCGTGCGCATACCGGCGATAATCAGATGTTGGATATCGTTGTCGCGCAGCCACTGTTCAAGGCCCGACTCGGTGATCGCATTATGCACATGTTTGTGAAACTGCGCATCCGGCTTATGCGTTAAGAACGGCAGACGCTTCACATGGCCGGACGCCAAAGAGAACGGGCCTTCGGGCGCAACGTGAAAGATATCGACCAGCGCCGCGCCCTGTTGTTTGCACCCCTCAATCAGGCGCAGCACCGCCTGCCGGAAAGCCGGGAAATCCTGTTCCTGCCAGAAAGGGCGATGCTGAAATGATTCCTGTACGTCAATGATCAGTAGTGCGCTGTGAGACATGATGTTACCCCGCTAGTCAAATTTACGATGTATCGGTTCGGTAGCTATGATGGGTTAACTCTGTGCGTCAAAGAAGGCCAAATCGGGACATGATGGGGGCTAATCAGGACGACTTCACGGCGTTGTCCGTCAGGCGATGGGGACTTCGCCGGATAACGGGCAGCGCGACAGGTAATGCCGCGCTGAGGATGCGGTTTACTCTGGCGTGCGCCAGTAATCGTAATCGATATGGTCAACCTGAAAATTCGCGTCTTCTTTATCTCCCGTTAAGCGATAGGCGATAGTAAAGGCGAAATCAAAAGCGACGCCGAGTCCTTTACCGCTAATCAGGTTGCCGTCTTCGACGACTTTTTCGTTGACGTAAACGCCATCGGTAACGTTTTGCCACAGCGTGCCGGAACAGACGTAACGCCGTCCTTTCAGTAAGCTGTTGCCGCCCAGCACGCGCGCGGCGGCGGAACAAAGCGGGCAAATCAGCTTATTGGCTTCGTCATGGCGGCGGATGAATTCAGCCACCGAGGGGTTTGCTGCCAGATTAACCGTTCCTTGCGGACCGCCGGGAATGATCACCGCATCAAACAGCTCATCCTTATTTCTTTCCAGCAGGTCGTCGGCAAACATACGAATATTGTGATAACTACACAGCTCCAGCCTGTCGTGACAAGACAGCATGGCGACATCTATTTTCATGCGGTGCAGTACATCAATCACCATAATCGCTTCTGCTTCTTCAAAACCATCAGCCAGCAGAATGGCGACTTTCTTAGACATAGCATCTCCAGCAACATAATAGAGGGGAAAAGAGGATAGCAGAGAATAGTCATTAAAATGAAACGATGTTTTATTATTGTAATAGGCATCGCGTAACCTATCTTTAACGCTTAGCGTGTTGGTGAAATCGCGTTATACTCGCTCTCTTGGGCGCGAACCGGGTGCGAATTTTTTTGCATAAAACGCCACTCTCCTCTTCCTGCGCCGGCAAAAAGATGTTTAAATTATAACTCACTTATTTTGCATAAATATGCATTTGTTGCGAGCGCAGCGCTTACCGATTAAATCCAGCCTGACCTATCCGCAATGCGGTGAAGTCACGGCCTCTCAGTAGTGTATTGCGTAACATAATGGTGCGGCTGCTAAGCTTATAGCCATCGATCTTCGAGCAGGGATTTTATTTATGACAACGATTCTCAAACATCTTCCGGTTGGCCAGCGTATTGGTATTGCGTTTTCTGGTGGTCTGGATACCAGCGCCGCGCTGCTCTGGATGCGTCAAAAAGGCGCGGTTCCTTATGCTTACACCGCCAATCTGGGTCAGCCGGATGAGGATGATTACGATGCAATCCCACGCCGCGCGATGGAGTATGGCGCTGAAAACGCCCGCCTGATTGACTGCCGTAAGCAGCTGGTCGCCGAAGGCATCGCGGCGATTCAGTGCGGCGCTTTCCATAATACCACCGCCGGCGTCGCCTATTTCAACACCACGCCGCTGGGGCGCGCGGTAACCGGCACCATGCTGGTCGCGGCGATGAAAGAAGACGGCGTCAATATCTGGGGCGACGGCAGCACCTATAAAGGCAACGATATCGAACGCTTCTATCGTTACGGTTTGCTGACCAACGCCGAACTGCAAATCTACAAACCCTGGCTGGATACCGACTTTATCGATGAGCTGGGCGGCCGTCAGGAGATGTCCGAATTTATGGCGCAGGCCGGTTTTGACTATAAAATGTCGGCCGAAAAAGCCTATTCCACCGACTCCAACATGCTGGGCGCGACGCACGAAGCCAAAGATCTGGAGTTTCTGAATTCCAGCGTCAAAATCGTTAACCCGATCATGGGCGTTAAATTCTGGGATGAAAACGTTAAGATCGCGGCGGAAGAAGTCACCGTGCGTTTTGATCGCGGCCATCCGGTTGCGCTGAACGGCAAAACCTTCGCCGATGACGTGGAGCTGATGATGGAAGCCAACCGTATTGGCGGACGCCACGGTTTAGGCATGAGCGATCAGATTGAAAACCGCATCATTGAAGCGAAAAGCCGCGGTATCTACGAAGCGCCGGGAATGGCGTTACTGCATATCGCCTATGAGCGTCTGCTGACCGGTATCCATAACGAAGACACCATCGAACAGTATCATGCCAATGGCCGCCAACTGGGCCGTTTCCTGTATCAGGGCCGCTGGTTCGATTCCCAGGCGCTGATGCTGCGGGATTCTTCCCAGCGTTGGATCGCCAGCGCCATCACCGGCGAAGTCACGCTGGAGCTGCGCCGCGGCAACGATTATTCCATCATGAATACCGTTTCCGACAACCTGACCTATAAGCCGGAACGTTTGACGATGGAGAAAGGCGATTCTGTATTCTCGCCGGATGACCGTATCGGTCAGCTGACGATGCGTAACCTGGATATCACCGATACTCGTGAAAAACTGTTTAATTATGCGAATACCGGCCTGCTCTCTTCTTCCAAAGCCGGCGTACCGCAGGTAGAGCAGTTGCAGGATAAAAGCCAAAAGTGATTTAGCGCGGCTTAGTCGCGCCTAGCTAATGTAAAAACCCGGCCGCGTTTTTCGTCGCCGGGTTTTTTGATACGAAAAAGCCATTAAACATGTCGAAAAAAACAGCCGGTATGCCGCCTGTCATCGCCATTCATCGTCACGGTTGATGCCGTAGTCCACCAGCGTTATCCGACGGCCCTTGATTTCCTCAATCATTGGCGGCCTCTGTTCTTTGCGCATTCCGCAGCGCAGCATCACATGCTTTGAGGCGGCGTTATCATCATCGCAGCGGGCGCTGATGCGGCGTAGCCCAAGCTGCCGGAAGCCATAATGAATCATCGCCCGCACCGCTTCGGTACAGTATCCCTTTCCCCAGTTTTCCGCGCCCAGCCAGTAGCCCAAATGCGGCGTTGCATTTTCGGGCAAGCGTAAACTGACAACGCCAATTAAGGCTGCCGATGAGCGCAGGGTGATCGCCAGCGTGACGGCCTCACCCGCCTGCATGGCGCGTATCGCCCGGCTGATCCAATCCTCGCTTTGCTGGCGGCTGAAGGGCGAGGTAAAGCTGGCGGTCCATTGCGCTACGCGGGGATCGCCGCCCAGCAGCCGGACGGCTTCTGCGTCCTCCGGCGCCAGCGGACGCAGTATCAGCCTGTCTGTGGGTATGGTTGGTATGGTCATAACGATATCGATAGGTTTGTTATGTAACTATCGGATAGCTTGAAACCCACGGAGAGCGTCGTCAATACTTGCCGTCACGCATTACGTTAGGCGGATAGAGTCGGAGCGCGTTCAACCTTACGCCGGCGGCGCATTGGTCACATGTACGCCGGGCTTTCTGCCGCCGTTCCACTTGCCGCCGATGGCGCGTTCGATCTGCGCGGCAAGCTGCAACAGCAGCCCGTCGTCGCCCTGGCGCGTTTGCGCCTGAATGCCGAACGGCAATCCATTCTCCTGCGCCGCCAGCGGCAGGGAGATCGCCGGGATGCCGCAAAGATTGGCGAGCGGGGTATAGGCGAAGTTTTCCCACAGGCTGGCAAACCAGTCGGTCACCGACGGGTTATCGCTCAGCGTCAGGTATCTCATCGTGCCGATCTTCGGCGTGGGCAGCGCGGTGATCGGCGTCAGAATAATATCCCAGGATTCGAAGAAAGCGCCGAAGGCGCGCGAGGTGTTGTTGAATACGGTTTGCATCGCCGCGCGCTCGCTGAAGGAGATATCTTTGCCGGCTTCCCAGATCCTGATATTAACCGGTTCAATCTTATCCGCCGGGGGCCGCTCCAGCCCCAGATTTTTGAGCATTGCGGAAATCGTCTGGGCAAAATTACTGATATAGCAGGTGGTCTGCGCCGCAAAGGCGGCGCGAAAATCCACCTGCGGCGTCACCCATTCCACATGATGACCCAGATCGGCGAGAAAATTGCCGGCCTTTTCCAGTTCGGCGACGAAATGCGGCATGGCCCGGTAATCGCCCCATTCATGGGAAAGCGCGATGCGTAGCGGCGCGGGATCGCGCTGAATCAGTTCGCTGTAGCTTTCCGCCGCCGTCCAGTAGGGCATAAATTCCCCCGGCGCGCCGCCGCGGCAGTGATCTACAAAAGCCGCGGTATCGCGTACCGTGCGGGTATGGCATCCCTGAATCGAGACCAGACCGGTAAGATCGGAGGCGTAAGGCGCGAGGGAGAACACGCCGCGCGAGGGCTTAAGGCCGATATTGCCGTTGAATCCGGCGGGAATGCGGATGGAGCCGCCGCCATCGGTCGCGTGGGACATCGGCACGATGCCGGATGCGACCGAAGCCGCCGTACCGGCGGAGGAGCCGCAGGTGGTGTACTCCGGATCCCAGGGATTCCGCGTGATATAAACCGCCGGATTCTCCGCCGAGCTGCATACGCCGAATTCCGGCGTGGTGGTGCGGCCGATAAGATTGAGCCCGGCCCGGCGCATTTGGCCGACCAGAAAGCTGTCGGCCTGCGAGCGATTGCCGCGCATCAGCAGCGATCCCATCTCCTGTAACCGGCCTTTCAGGGTCGGCCCCAGATCTTTCATCAGAAAAGGCACGCCGGCGAAGGCGCCTTGCGGGTTCATGCCGTCTTTCAGCGGATCGGCGACCACATCGTCGAATACCTCGACCACCACGCTTAATGCGGGATTGAGCAGGGCGATGGCCTGCGCCGCCTGCGAGGCCAGTTCCGCGGCGCTCACGTCGCCCTTGCGTATCAGTTCCGCCAGACCTACGGCGTCATAGGCCGACCATTCATCCCACTCCATCACTCGTGACTTCATATACCGCTCCCGGTTGCAATATTAAGGACAGTGTCCGCTGCCCGAAAAATAAGCGAATTATCAGACTGTTGATAAAGCCTATTATTACTCGCCCCGCTAGCGGGACTCGCCCTTTGGGCCGCCGCAAGCGGCGTTCAAAAACGCACGCGTTTTTGTAGGGGAAACACGGGGGGAGGTTCCCGTAGGGACGCCTCACCCCCGTGGTCGCCCCGGGTATCTCGGCTTAGCAGACAGGTTTGTCAGCAAACTCATTATCTCATCGTCGCCAAACGCGGCGCGGCGGCCAGCAGCCGGCGCGTGTAGTCGTGTTCGGGCCGGCGGAACAACTCGGCGGTAACGCCCTGTTCGACCACCTGGCCCTGATGCATGACGATGACGCGATCGCAAAGCTGGGCGGCGACGCGCAAATCGTGGGTGATGAACAGCAGCCCCAGCCCCAGATCGCGCTGCAATTCGCGCAGCAGATCGAGGATTTGCGCCTGAACCGACACATCCAGCGCGGAAACCGCTTCATCCGCCACCAGCACCTGGGGATCGCAGGCGATGGCGCGGGCGATGGCCAGGCGCTGCCGCTGCCCGCCGGAAAACTGATGCGGATAGCGTTCGAGCGATGCGCGCGGCAGATTGATGCGATCCATTAACGCTTCCGCGGTTTGGCGCGCCTGCTGCCGGCTCTGACCAAAATTCATCGCTCCCTCCATGATCGACGATCCGATGGTGCGGCGCGGATTCAGCGATCGGTTGGGATCCTGAAACACCACCTGAACCCGCGATCGCAACGCTCTCACCTGCGATTCGGGCAAGGTTTGCACCTCCCGGTCGCCCCAGATGATCTTGCCGGAACTGGGCTCGATCATGCGGATCATGCAGCGCGCAAAGGTGGATTTTCCCGAACCCGATTCACCCACGACGCCGACGGTTTCACCGCGATGAACCGCGACGCTGGCCTGGCGCAAGGCGTCAAAACGTTTGCTACGCCCCAGCCAGTCGCGGCTGACATAAGTTTTGCTGACCGCCTGCCCCAGCAGCAGCGGCGGCAGCCGTTCGCCGGCGGGCCGGCGGGGAGGCGGCGGCGTAATATCCGGCACCGCCGCCAGCAGCGAGCGGGTATAGTCGGTGGCGGGGCGTTGCAGCACCTGTTCGCAGGAGCCCTGTTCAACCATCTCCCCGCGGTACATCACCAGAATGTGGTCGGCGATTTCCGATACCACGCCCATGTCATGGGTAATAAAGAGCACCGCGCTGCCTTGTTCCGCCTGGAGTTCGCGGATCAGCTTGAGAATTTCCGCCTGGGTGGTGACGTCCAGCGCGGTGGTCGGCTCATCGCAAATCAGCAGCCGCGGCTTGAGAACCAGCGCCATCGCGATAACGATGCGCTGGCGTTGGCCGCCCGATAGCTGATGCGGGTAGCTTTTGTAGATACGCGCGGGATCGGGCAGGCGAACCCGCTCAAACATCGCCAATATTCTGGCTTTGCGTTCGGCGGCCGGCCAGCGGGTATGCGCGCGCAGCAGCTCGTCCACCTGTTCGCCGCAGCTGTGAACCGGATTGAGCGCGGTCATCGGCTCCTGAAAAACCATCCCCATACAGGTAGCGCGCATCTGGCGCAGCTGCCGGTGGCTGACGTAGCGGCCGGAATCCATAAGCGTATTGCCCGCCAGCCTGATGTCGCCGCTGTCAATGCGCAGCTCTTTGGCGATTAATCCCATAATCGCGGTGGCCAACACCGATTTTCCCGAACCGGATTCGCCGACCACGCACAGCGTTTGCCCCGCCGCGATTTCCAGATCGAGATGTTGAATGGCGTAAGGACGGTCGGCGTCCGTCGGCAGAGCGACCTGTAGAGCGGAAACTTGCAATACCGGATCGTTATTCCTGAGTGTGTTCATCGGATTCCCTCCTAAAGCCGTTTTGAAAATTTGGGATCGAGAACATCGCGCAGGCCATCGCCGAGCAGGTTGATGGCCAGCACCGAGGGAACCAGAAACAGCGCGGGGAACAGCACATCCCCCGGGCTTTGCGAGAACATCACGCGTCCTTCGGCCATGATGTTGCCCCAGGTGGGGATATCGGAGGGCAGGCCCAGACCCAGAAAGCTGAGAATGGCTTCGGTCAGCACCGCCGAGGCCGCCACAAAGGTGCCTTGCACAATCAGCGGCGCCATGGCGTTAGGCAGGATATCGCGCCACAGAATCATGATATTGCTGGTCGCCAGCGCGCGCGCCGCCTCGACAAACGCCTCCTGGCGCAAACTAAGCACCAGCGAACGCACCAGCCGCGTCACCCTAGGCACTTCGGGCACCGCGATGGCGATAATCACCGTGGTCAGATTGCCGCCGAACATCGCCACCAGCGTAATGGCCACCAGCACTGAGGGGATCGCCATCAGGCCGTCCATAATGCGCATCAGCAGCATATCCAGCGCGCGGAAGTAGCCCGCCAGCATACCCAGCAGACAGCCGGCTAAAACAGCGGCCAGCGCGGTCAGCAGGCCGACGGTCAGAGAAATGCGCGTGCCGTAGAGTACGCGGCTCCAGATATCGCGCCCCAGACTGTCGCTGCCCATCCAAAAGGTATGCGGGATTTGCGTACCGTCCAGCAGCGTGACCTGCCCGCTGGTGCCGGCGCCGACGGAGATAAAATTCATGTCCATCACGCTGGGATCGAACGTGCCGAGCCACGGCGCGCCGATCCCCATCAGGGCCAGCGCCGTTAAGGTCAGCACGCCGATTTTTACTGAAGTATTACGCCAGAGTCGTTTCGCTGTATTCATCATTCATCCCGGATGCGCGGATCCAGCAACAAATAGCTCAGATCTATCAAAAAATTCAGCAGGATATAGGTCACGGCGAAGAACAGGACCACGCCCTGCAATACCGGAAAATCCCGGTTGAGCACGGCGTCCACCGTAAGCTGCCCCAGGCCGGGAATGGCAAAGACCGTCTCCGTCACCACCACGCCGCCAAGCAGCAGGGCGGCGCTGACGCCGATCACCGTCGCCACCGGCACCGCGGCCACCCTGAGCGCGTGATGCCGGAGCACCTGTAGTTCGGTGATGCCTTTGGCGCGCGCGGTGCGAATAAAGTCTTCGGTCAACGCTTCGCTGACCGCGGCGCGCGTGACGCGGGCGAGCAGCGCCACATAGGTCACCGACAGCGTGAGGCAGGGGAGAATCAGGTTGTTCAACCAGGGGAGAAAGCCCTTTGACAGCGGGTTATAGCCCTGCACCGGCAGCCATTGCAGCTTGAGCGCCAACACATAGATCAGCAGGTAGCCGATGACGAACACCGGTATGGAGAAGCCCACTACGGAGCATGACATCACGCAGCGATCCAGCCAGCCGCCCATGCGCCAGGCCGCCAGCGCCCCCAGCGGCAGGGCGATCAATACGGTAAACAGCAGCGTGCCGAACGTCAGCGACAGCGTGGGTTCCATCCGCTGCATCAGCAGCGTGGTCACCGGCTGATTCATGAAAAAGGAGTAACCGAAATCGCCATGCAGCACCCCTTGCGCCCAGATGGCGAACTGTTTCCACAGCGGCAGGGTCAGGCCCAGCTGTTCGCGGATGCGGTCGATATCCTCATTGGTCGCGCTGTTGCCGCCGATAACCGCCGCCGGATCGCCGGGAATCAGCCGGACTATCATAAAAATGGCGATCGCCACCACCAGCAAAACAGGCAGCGTCGCCAGCAGGCGCTTGCCGGTAAATGTCAACATGCTCGCTCCTCATTCCTGGTTGCAACTGGCCGATTGGCGCCCGCGCGCCCGTCGGATTCACTGTTTGCGAATATTCCAGTACACCTGCGCCCCTGAAGACACCAGGCCGGTTACGTTGGAACGGACGGCGGCCCGCAGCTCATACTGGCCCAGCGGCACATGGGTGACGGTTTCAAAGGCGCGCAGTTGAATCTGGGTAGCGATTTTTTTCTTCTCATTTTCGTCGATGGCGCGGGCGAAGCGGGCCTTCATCGCTTCCAGCTCTGGATCGTCCTGCCAGCCGAACCAGCCCTTTTCCCCACGGGCGTTCATCATCGCCATGGTGAGCGGGTTGAGCACGTCTTCCGCCGCCCAGGCGGTCATAAAGGCGTTCCAGCCGCCGGCCGAGGGCGCGTCTTTTTTGGCTCGCCTGGCCACCAGGGTCTGCCAGTCCATATTCTGCAAATCGACCTTGAAACCGGCTTGTTCAAGCTGCTGTTTGGCGACCAGCGGCAGCTTGGCGATGGTCGGGGAGTCGGTGGGGCGCATCAGGACAATCGGCTGGCCTTTGTAGCCCGCCTGTTGCAGCAGCGCCTTGGCTTTTTGCGGATCGGCTACGCCGGTAAACTCGCCGGTCTCGTCCGAAGCGAAAGATGTGCCGCAGGGATACATGCTTTTGCAGAATTTTTGCAGTTCCGGCACGCCGATTTGCACGCGCAGCATTTGCTGTTCGCCCAGCGCCAGCATGGCGGCGCGGCGGATACGCACATCGTTGAACGGCGGTTGCAGGAAATTAAAGCGGATGATTTGCAACATCCCTATCGGCTGCGCCTTAACCAGATTGATATTGGGCGTTTTGCCCAGCGCCGGGATCTGTTCAAACGCCGGCTGTTCCAGGATATCGGCTTCGCCGTTGACCAGCGCGTTAAACTGCGTTTGCGGATCGCGGATGATGAGCCACTCTACGCGGTCGATATAAACTTTTTTCCCGCCTGCGGTGCCGGAAGGCGGCTCATCGCGCGGAACGTAGTAAGGGTTTTTAACGTAGACCACCCGCTCGCCGGATTTATATTCGTCGCTCTTGAACATATAAGGGCCGGAACCGACGGTGCTGCGGATCTGAACGTCGCCGGAGGTCTGCGCAACCGCTTTCGGCATAATAAACGGCACGTTGGACGAGGGTTTGCCCAGCGCCTCCAGCATCATGCCGAAGGGCTCTTTCAGGGTGATGGTAAAGGTTTTCGCATCCACCGCCTGATAATGGTCGATGAACGACGCCAGCGCGCTGCCGAAGCTGTCGCGCGTTGACCAGCGTTGCAGCGAAGGGATCACGTCGTCGCTGGTCACCGGGGCGCCGTCGCTGAATTTCAGCCCGTCGCGCAGCACGAATGTCCAGGTCAGATTATCGTCCGATACCTTCCAGCTATCGACCATCTGCGGCTTGATGTTGCCGTCGATATCGGTGCCGAATAAGGTGTCGTAAATCATATAGCCATGATTGCGGGTGACGTTGGCCGTGGTCCATATTGGGTCGAGTGAGACCAGATTGCTGCTGGGGATGATTTTCAATACGTCGGCAGGCGTTGCGGCAAATGACGATATGCTGGAAAGCGCCGCCATCATGCTGAAAATAATTCGATGAAAGGTTATTTTAGTGGATATTTTATCGATGAATGCATTTTTAACCGTCATTAATTTCATGGTATCCCCGATTTTATCTAACAGCCTATTGGCTATAGCATTAAGTGGAACTGAAACTAAAAAGCATTATGGATTATCGTGGCGTTAATAAAATGAACGTTTTCTTATGATGTTAAAAACACTACAAAAGTATGACTCGCGAAGCTATCACAACATCAGCGACCCAGTGTCGATAAAAAGTATACGCTAACTTTTTCTTACCATCGTATGGTATGTATCATTTTATTTAACTATCAATTAATTATGGGTTTTCTCTGCGGGCGGGTGCTGGCAAAAGGTAATCAATAAGAGCGGCTTTGTCAGAGCCGCCGCATATTAGTGCAGTCTGAAAAGAGATATTGTTATTCATTATGAATAGTGTTTTTAGAGTAAATAGATGTTTTTAATTACTAATTGATAAGCAATGGCGGCCGCGTTAATAGTTTTATTCTCTATTTCTGAGAGGTGCACCCGTTTCCGGCGATATACTGCACTGGCATAGTGCACGTTAGCAAAAAAACGTCGGCGTAATCGGCCATAAGAAAATAGACTGCCTTAAATGAAAACAATAAAAAGCGCGCCGGATAACCCAATTAGCGCGAAAGGAAATAAACCGGAAATGGCACGTTTATTGCTGGTTTATTGGCCGACAGCCGGCATCAGGCCATTATTTTCAGGAGTCGCTATGCAACTCAGGGCATTAAGATATTTTAACGAAGTGGCGCAGTGCGTTTCGTTACGTAAGGCGGCCACCCGATTATATGTAACGCCCAGCGCGGTAAGCCGTCAGATTGAGCAACTGGAGCATTTTTATGGCGCTTCGCTGATTGAAAGAAATCCGCGCGGCATCCGGCTAACGCGGGAAGGCGAATTTCTGGCGCAGGCGATCAATGCCACATTGCGTGAGTTGGATCATGTGAAGGAGCATATCGCCAACAGCCAGGGAGTGGTGGCGGGAACCATTCGGATGTTCGTCAGCGAAGGCTTGATTTCCAG
This sequence comes from Brenneria izadpanahii, assembly GCF_017569925.1. NCBI lineage: Bacteria > Pseudomonadati > Pseudomonadota > Gammaproteobacteria > Enterobacterales > Pectobacteriaceae > Brenneria > Brenneria izadpanahii. Next base: position 127,304 of record NZ_CP050854.1, read on the forward strand.
CATGCTGGCGCCGGTGCTGGCGAAATTTTCCCAGCAGTATCCCAAGGTGCAGTTTCAAATCGAAACCGGCAGCGCGCCCCGCATCGCGGATGCGTTTCGCGCCGGCGAAGCGGATATCGGGCTGACGTTCTACATGCCGCCCTGCGCCGAAATTGAAGTGACCCACCATTGCGATTTATGGCACCGCGTCCTGGTGCCGCAGGGACATCCGTTCACCGGGCGCCATTCCATTACGATCAAGGATCTTGCCGGGCAGCCGCTGGCCATTCCCAATTCCACCTTCTCCACCCGGCAGATCATCGAAGCCGCCGCCAGAAAAGAGGGGGTTCGGCTTAACGTCGCCTATACCACCAGCTCGGTGGAAGTTCAAAAGTGCCTTGCGCGAACCGGCATTGCCCTGTTGGTTTTGCCGCAGGCCGCGCGCCAGGACCGCGATCTGGGCGATGGCCTGGTTGCCGTACCGTTGCTCGATCCGCTGATTGAACGCGTGCGGGTCGATCTGTGTTTGCCCCGGCAAAGGACGGCATCCATCGCCATCAAAACCTGCCAAAGCATGCTGGCGCAAATCATGGCGGACTGCTCTATTTAATCTTTCCCGGCCCGGAATATTACCGGGAAGGGCCATGCGCCGTCAGCGGCGGCATGCGCCAACCCATGCGCATTTCCGCCTGCGCCGCGCTGCGTTGCACTTTCATCGATAAGTCCGCCTCGTCCTGCTCGGCTTTTATCGCCGGCACCACGATGGAAATGGTGGCCCGGCACACGCCGTCAGGATCGCAGATAGGCGCGGCGATGCAGGCGACGGCAAAATCCGATTCCCCCACCTGTATGGACAGGCGGTTGTTGAGAGCCTGCTGCGCCGCCGCGGATAACACCGCCGGGTCGGTTTCCGCGCTGCCGGTGGGCGACGCTTTAGCCGAGCGGGCGTATAGCGTCAGCCGTTCCTGTTCGGGCAGATGCCCGGCCAGCAGCCGGCCTGAAGCGGACCAGTTCAGCGGAATGCGGGTTCCCACCCTGGAACTGACCTGAAAATGATCCGGCCCGTCGGCCATGGCCAGCACCACCATTTTGTCGTCGTCGCGGCCGCAGATTTGCACCGTTTCACCGCATAGCGCGCTGAGAGACTGCATCTCCTCGCAGGCCACGGTCAGCAGGTCAAGGTTGCGGGCGTAGGTCAGCCCGTAATGGTACAGGCGGGCGCCCAGCCAAATCGCGCCGTTATCCTGACGCTGAAGGATGTTCTTGCCGACCAGATCGTCGACGATGGAATAGATGGTGGAGAGCGGCGCCGCCACGCCTTTGGCGACCTCATAGGCGCTTGCCGGATGCTGGCGCGCCTGCAACCAGTCGAGGATTTGCAGCGTGCGTTCGACGCCGCTGGTGCGGGTGCCCCGCTTGCCGCCGTTTACGGGGGCGGGGGAAGGCTGCGCTTTCAGGTTCATCTCATTCTCCTTATTCGCCGGGACCGGCGCGGCGATTCAAACCAGCGTTAATCCGGCCAGCGGACAATGGCTTCCTGCTGGCGCAGTATGCGTTGTCCGAAGTCGCTGATCAGCGGATCCGGAGCCTGGCGGGCCCGCTCCAGCTCCGCGAGCAGCCGCGCCAGCACGCGCCGATCTTCGCCGGCGTGTAAGTTACAGGGATCCAGTTCAAAAAAACCATGCTCGACCAGATGACCGCGCACGATCACCGGGGGATCGCCGGCGGCCAGCGCATCCGCCAAATCCCAGGCGGTGGTGCGCGCCAGCGCGGGATCGATCGTCACCTTGAGCCGGCACAGGGGATTATCCGTCGGATCGGGTTCGATCAGCGCGGCGACGCCGGGCTGGCTCGCCAGACCGGCCGACCACATCTCCAACGTTTGCTGCTCCCTGGCGCGAATGCCCGCGTGATCGCGCGTTTCCCAGGCCTGCAACGCGGCGCAAACGCCGGCGATGCTCTCTTTACCCACTTTCATGCCCCGGCCGATGCCGTGATTTTGCAGCCAAGCGCGGCGTACCAGCTCTCTGGCGCCGGCCACAATGCCGGAAGTGGGGCCGCCGAGAAATTTATGCCCGGAATACAATACGATATCCGCTCCCTGACGTAGAAATTTGCGTAAATCGTATTCCGAGGCGGCGTCGACAATCACCGGCACGCCGTGCTGATGCGCCACCTGGCAAAATAGCTCAAGGGGGATTTGACCATATTCTACGACATGGTGGGAGACGACATAAAGCGCCGCCGCGGTACGTTCCGTGATGGCGCCGGCGAGATGGTAGGGAGAGGCGCTGGTGGCCTGGCCGATGCTCACCACCCTGGCGCCGGTGAGCCGCACCGACTGCTCGACCGGCGCGCCGAAGTTCACCAGATGGCCCGCTTGAATGACCACTTCATTACGTTCGCCGCGTATTTCCGGCAGCCTTTCAATGGCGCTGAGGTCGTCGCCGGCGATGCATCCGGCCACCGCCAGAGAAATGCCGGAAGCGCAGGAGGCGGTGACGAATCCCGTCTCCGCGCCGGTGAGGCGCGCGATAACGCCGCTGGCATGGCGCTGCAGGTCCGCCATTTCGACAAACTGCGGCAGGATCCGGCGCATCGCCTCAATCGCCGGCTCCGCCACAATGGACGCGCCCAGAGATGTCATGGTGCCGGAGACGTTAATGACGGGCCGCAACCCCCAGTCCGCTCTGCTATCGATGTCGTTCACTGTTGACTCCTTGGTTAAGGAATAGGGTTATTCAAAGGCGACGATGGCCTCGATTTCCACGGTGATCTGGCCGGGCAGCGAGGCGAGGCCCACCGCCGATCGGGCGTGGACGCCGGGCTGCCCGAATATCTCCACCATCAGGTCGGAACAGCCGTTGATAACCTGGGGATGGCGGGTGAAATCGCTGTCGGCGTTAACCATGCCGAACAGCTTGACGATTTGGGTAATGCGGCAGAGATCGCCGAGCGCCTCATGCATCACCGCCAGCAGATTGATGCCGGTCAGCCTGGCGTGCTGGTAAGCGCTATCGACGCTGACCGTGCTGCCCACTTTGCCGGTATGCATAAAACCGCCCGCCTCCACCGGCCCCTGACCGGACAGAAACAGCAGGTTGCCCACCTGAACATGGGAGACGAAGTTGGCGATGGGCGGCGGCGAACCGGGCAGAATAATGCCGCTGGCGGCCAGCCGTTGGTAAGGCGTTTGCATCGTTGAGGAAAGTCCCTGACTCATAGAGTATGCTCCAGCGGATCATAAGGAGGAATGTCTGAATAACGGATACAGCTGACCCAATGATCGTCGCCCACGGCTTCCGGCGGCGGCACCGTTTCGGCGCAGGACGGCGCGGCGTGAGGACAACGGGTGCGGAACACGCAGCCGCTGGGGGGATTGGCCGGGCTGGGTATATCCCCTTGCAGCGCGATGTGCCGTTTCGGCCGATCGGGATCGGGCACCGGCGCCGCCTGCAACAGCGCCTGAGTATAGGGGTGGCGCGGCCGGGCGTAGACCTCGCGGCAGGGGCCGCTCTCCATAATGCGCCCCAGATACATGACGATCACCTCATCGCACAGATACTCCACCACGCTCAGATCGTGGGCGATGAACAGTACCGTCAGACCCAGCGAGCGTTGCAGATCGCTGAGCAAATTGAGCACCTGCGCCTGAATTGAGACATCCAGCGCCGATACCGGCTCGTCGGCGACGATAAATTTGGGTTCCACCGCCAGCGCGCGGGCGATGCCGATACGCTGCCGCTGGCCGCCGGAAAACTCGTGGGGATAGCGGCTGGCGTACTCCGGCTGTAGCCCGACCAGCGTCAGCAGCTCCGCTACCCGCGCCCGCCGGGGCGCGCCGCGGGCAAAGCCGCAGGTATCCAGGGCTTCGCCCAGAATATCGCGCACCCGCAGGCGGGGGTTAAGGCTGGAAAAGGGATCCTGAAAGATGATTTGCATCTGCCGCCGGTAGGGCCGCATCTGGCGCGGCGTCAGGCTCAGCAAATCCACTCCCTCGAACAGCACCCGGCCGCCGCTGGGCTCAATCAACCGCAGCAGGCTGCGCCCCGCGGTGGTTTTGCCGGAGCCCGATTCCCCCACCAGCCCAACGGTGGTGCCGCGGCGCAGTCTGAAAGAGAGCCCCTGCACCGCCCGCACGCTGCCGCCCTGGCGGGTGGGAAAGTTTTTATACAGCCCGTCCACTTGCAGCAGAATATCCTGTCGAGCAGGCGAGGTCGGTAAGTCGCTCATAGCTCCTCTCTCCTTAAACAACGGGACCAGGTATGTTCGTCTACCGGCAACAGCTGCGGCGACTGGCGGCGGCACTCCTCTATCGCCATCGGACAGCGCGGCGCAAAGGCGCAGCCGGCGGGCAGGTCGGTTAACGCGGGGACGCTGCCGGGAATGGTGTCCAGCCGCCGTCGCCGGCCGTCAAGACCGATGTCGCGCGCGGCGTTGGGCGTACAGGCCAACAGGCCGCGAGTATAAGGATGCCGCTGATGGCGGAATAACCGCGCCACCGGAGCCTGCTCCACCACCCGGCCGGCGTACATCACCACCACCTGATGGGCGATTTCCGCCACCACGCCCAGGTTATGGGTAATGAAAATAATGCCCATGCCCATCTCTTCCTGCAGCCGGCGCAGCAGCGCCAGGATCTGGGCCTGTACGGTAACGTCCAGCGCGGTGGTGGGCTCGTCGGCAATCAGCAACGCCGGCCGGCAGGCGAGCGCCATGGCGATCATCACCCGCTGGCGCATACCGCCTGACATATGGTGCGGATAGTCATCCAGCCGGGCGCGGGCGGCGGGGATCTCCACCCGTTCGAGCATCTCCAGCGCCTGCTGTCTGGCCTGGCTGCGTCCGATGGGCTGGTGCAGCCGCAGCATCTCCATGATCTGGTCGCCGACGGTAAACAGCGGGTTGAGGCTGGTCATCGGCTCCTGGAAAATCATGGCGATTTCCCGGCCGCGGATCCGGCGCCAGCCGCGCGCATCAAGGGTGCGCAGGTTAAGGGTCTGGCCGGAACGATCGCAATACCGCATCTCGCCGCCGGTTACCCGGCCGTTGCGCCCCAGCAATCCCATGATCGACAGGCTGGCGACCGATTTGCCGGACCCCGATTCCCCCACCACCGCCAGCGTCTCGCCGCGGCGGACATCGAAGGTCACCCCATCCACCGGCAGTACGCTGCCGCGCCGGCTGAAAAAGCCGGTGCGCAGATCTTTCACCGACAGCAGCGCTTGCGCTTCGGCATTCATAGCAGCCATCCGCAGTGAGGGCAGGCGTGGCGGTCGCTGTTCTGCGGCTGATAGCGGCTGGCGGGCCACGCGTTTGCTCCCAGTATTGAATAGACCGGGTCGAACACCTGCTCCAGCAGGCTCTCCGCCCCTTTGGAGTCGGTGACGCGCAGATTTTCGTCGCGCAGCCGGAACAGGGTGAAATTGGCGCGCGCACCGCCGCTCATCATGGGGCCGTAAGGGCGGTTGATGGCCTGACGAGGGGCGACCGTCGCGGCATGAATGACCTGTTCCAGCGGCATACCCAGCGACAGCAGTTTGGACAGGGTGGTGGCGAAATCCCATACCGAACCGTCAAGCGAGTGGCCGTGAACATCGGTAGAGATGGTTTGCGGCAGCAGCCGGCGGCCGATGGCGGCTTTGGCCACCTCGAAAGAGAACGAGGCGCCGCCGTGTCCCACATCCAGGATGATGCCGCGATCCCGCGCCTGTTCGACCAGGTGGAACAGATCCTCGTCTTCCAGGATGGAACCGCCGATTTTACCGTTGAAGCAGTGGGTAATGATGTCGCCGGGGCCCAACTGGGCCAGCACGTCGTCATACAGCGGCAGCGGCTCTCCCACATGCACCATCAGCGGCAGGCCCAGCACTTTGCCCAGCTTTTTGCCCAGCTTCACCGGCGCGATGTCCCAGCCCCGGCTAATCACGCCGCTGGCGCGCACCTTCAGACCGACGATGCGATCGCGGTTGGCCTCCACGGTGGCGGCGATGCGGTCCACGTCGATATCCCCCATGTGGGAGAGTTCGCTCACCCGGTTGCAGGCCACCAGACCGATGGAGCCGATGTTTAGAAAGGCGTAAATCTCTTCGTCGGCGCGCTCGATAATCCATTCGCGCAGGCCGTGGAAATTAGCTTCGCCGGCGGAGCCCGCATCCACCAGGGTGGTCACGCCGCGCGCCAGGCCGCAAACCTCCGGCCGGATGGAGATATCGGTGCCGCCGTACCAGATATGGGTGTGCAGATCGGTCCAGCCGGGACAAAGATAGGCGCCGGCGGCGTCGATAATCCGCGCGCCGTCCGGCGGCTCGGTCAGTTGGGCGGCGTAGGCGCTAACCCGGCCGGCGGAATCAATGAGCACATCCAGCAGTCCGTCCACGGGCAGGGGCAGATCCAGACCCAGCGGACGAACCGCGCGCAGCAGCAAAGAAGTAGTGGAGGAAACGGTCATCAGACACCTTTTGATAGTCGGGGATCGAGGAAATCGCGCAGCGCGTCACCCAGCAGCTGGAGCGAAAGAACGGTAATGACGATGGCGATGCCGGGAAACAGCATGATCCATGGGGCGTCGTCCATATACTGGCGGCCCTGGCTGATCATGGTTCCCCAGGTGGGAATATCCGGCGATATCCCCACGCCGAGGAACGACAAGCCCGCCTCGGCCAGGATGGCGTTGGCGAAAATAAAGGTGGCTTGCACCAGCAGCGGCGAGGCGATATTGCGCAGAATGTGGCGGGTAAGGATCACCGGAGTCGGTACGCCCAGCGCGCGGGCCGCCTCCACAAAGGGCAGCTCGCGCACCACCAGTGTGGAGGCGCGCACCACGCGCGCCAGCCTCGGCGTATAAACCGTACCCAGCGCCAGCGTCACGTTGATGGCGGTGGGGCCGAGGGCGGCCACCAGCGCGATGGCCAGCAAGATATCGGGAAAGGCCATCATCGCGTCGATCAGCCGGGAGACCGGCCCATCAACGCGGGGGAAGTAGCCGGCCGCCAGCCCCAGCACGATGCCGGCCAGCGAAGCGAAGATCACCACCGACAAGCCCACCAGCAACGAGGTTTGACCGGCATACAGGGTACGGGTAAAAACATCCCGCCCCAATTCATCGCTGCCGAACCAGTGGCTGGCGTTCGGCGCCGTCAGCCGGGTCATGATGGAAAGCTCGGCGGGCGCATAGGGCGCCAGCCAGGGAGCCGCCGCCGACGCGAGCAGGATAACGATCAGAACGCCGATCGCCGCCGCGCTGGCGGGGCGGCTGAGCAGTTGCCAGATAAAGCCTTCCCGTCTGGCGGCGGTAAGCATCGTCGCCGCCGTCATGAGAAACGCACCCGGGGATCGACCCACAAATAGAGCATATCGATGAGAAAATTCATCAGCACGTAGAGGCCGGAGATCACCAGCAGCGTGCCCTGAATCACCGGGTAGTCGCGGCGTAGCACCGCCGATACCGTCAGGCTGCCGACGCCGGGCAGGCCGAATACGGTTTCGGTCACGATGGCGCCGGAAACCAGCAGCGCGGCGGTAAGCCCCATCACCGTCAGCACCGGAATCAGCGCGTTTTTGAAGGCGTGGCGCAGCACCACCCGCCGTTCGCTCATGCCTTTTGAGCGGGCGGTGCGCACGTAATCGTCGTTGAGCACATCCAGCATGCTGGCGCGGGTAAAGCGCATAATCAGCGCTGAACTTACCGCGCCCAGCGAAATAGCCGGCAAAACCAGATGCTGAATTCGCGTGATGAAGCCGGCGTCCGGCCCCCCGTAGCCGGACGTATCAAACCAGCCCAGCCGCACGGCGAACAGCTGGATCAGCAGTAGCCCCAGCCAGAACGAGGGAATGCTGGCCGTAAACATGGACAGGCTGGTGGCCAACTGATCGAACCAGCCGCCGCGGTAGTAGGCGGAGAGGATCCCCACCGGCAGGGCGATAACGGCGGCGATCAGCAGGGAGAACAGGGTTAGAAAAAAAGTGGGTTCCGCCCGCTGCCACAGCGCCTCGCTGACCGGGATATTGAGGAAGATGGACTGGCCGAGATCCCCTTGCAGGATCCCGCCCACATACTGCATGAATTGCAGCGCGATCGGCGCGTTGAGGCCCAGCCGATCGCGCAGGGCGGCGATATCGGCCGCGCTGGCGTCGGGGCCCAACATGACCGCGGCGGGATCGCCCGGCGTAACGCGCACGATGATAAATACGATGGTCACAACCAGCGCCATCACCAGCAGCATTCCGGTAATTCGATTCAGGGCTGCACGTAACACGGCGTTTCCTCCTCTGGGCGCCACGGCGGGCGCGCAGGCGTTATGGATTCAGAGAGGCATTCCAGAAATAGGGCCAGGGGGAGGGCGCTATTCCCTGTAGCGCCGGCGCGCGCGCCGCCAGTGAATTGAAATCGCCCACCTTGAACACCGGCGCTTCCTGGTAAATGACGCGCTGCACATCCGCCCATAGGGCGACGCGGCGTGACGGATCCGTCTCGCTGTTGAAGGCGTCGAGGGCGGCGCGTTTGCCTGGGCTTTGCCACCAACCCGGCGAGTCATCGGAAAGGAAGCCGGTCAGCGAGGGTTCGGGCAGGAAAGGGCTATGGGTGATGTAGATATCCCACTTGGCGGGATCGGCGCGGTTTTGGGTCAGGGTGGCCCACTCCACCACGTCCAGTTGCACCTTGAAGCCCGCGGCCTGCAGATAGGCCTGGGCCACCTGGGCCATTTTATAGTGGAATTCGTACTGGCGGCTGGTGAGGATGCGCAGCGGCCTGCCGTCATAGCCGGCCTGCTTGAGCAACGCCGACGCCTTGGCGGTATCTCCCTGCGGCCGATAGGCTTCGGCGCCGGCGTCGGTGTGCCAGACATACCCTTCGGGATACATGGCGCCGTCTACGCTGAAGAAGTCGGCGCTGCCGAAGGCGGCCATCAGCATATCTTGCGGCGCCAGCGCTGCCTGCACCGAACGGCGCAGCGTCAGGTCGGTCATCAACCCCTGGCGGGTATTCATGACAAACACCGGCCAGCCGAAGGGGCGCAGAATTTCCGGCACGGTTTTGCCGCCGCGTAGACGAGATAACGCTTCCACCGGCAGAGAGTCCACGTATTGGAACTGGCCCGATACCGCCCCTTCAACGCGGGTATTGGGATCGGGAACCGGCACAAAGCGGATTTCATCCAGGTAGCGGTGGCGCGCGCCGCCAAAACCGTCGGGCGCTTCGCTGCGCGAACTGTAGTCGTCGAAACGCGTCAACTGGATATAGCGATCCGGCTGGTGCGACTGCAAGCGGTAGGGACCGGTGCCGATAAATTCGCGCAGCGGCGATTGATCGGCCAGACGGGATGGCAAAATCACCGCCGCGGAGTTGTTCAGCGCGAGTAGCGCCAGCAGCGGGGCAAACGGCCGTTTCAGGCGGATAATGATCGCATCCGGCCCGTCCGCGCTGACCGCGTCGATAGCCGCCGCCGCCTGCTTGCCGCGGTTGGCGAGCGTCATCCACCGCTGTAGGGACGCCGCTACGTCGGAAGAAGTCATGGTGGTGCCGTCATGGAAATGCACCCCTTGACGCAGCGTAATCCGGTAGGTTTTTCCGCCATCGCTGATAACCGGCATCGCCTGCGCCAGCAGCGGCACGACATTCCATTGCGAATCAAAGGTGAACAGGGTTTCGAAAATATGTTGGGAGATGGTTCCTACCAGATCGGCGCTGGAGATCATGGGATCCAGCGTTGGGGGTTCGCCGATGGTGGCGACGTTCACTATCCCCCCTTTAACCGGTTCGGCAAGCGCCGCGGTCGGTTGAACGGCTGCTGTCAGGCATGCCAGCAGCAGGATATGCAGCAACTTCGACATTATTTATCCTCATTTGCGTATTACACAATAATGGAATATATGACGCTGTAAGTGATGCTGTTTTTTAAATTACACCGCTAGCCCCTACCGTCAACCTTTCATTTCGCGACCGTCGGAAATTTGCCGGTTAAAACATATTAAACGCAGGTTTTGTGTGGAGATAAATACTGGAAATAAGCGGATATGGCGCTACTTCTATCGGGTATCTGAAAGATGTTGTTATTATTCATCTGTGTTTTTGCTCTCTTTCGTTTTTTATCTCTGAATTTTTAATATTGCCGCCGGATTTGGTATTTTCTGCAACAAATTTATGGGGGTGAATTAATTTCATTCCGTTTGTTTAGAATTAATTCCATATCATTTTTTTATAAGTAAAAAAGTATATCTATCGGAAGAAGCGCTTGAAAAAATAATGAAAATACGAAAGTGAAAAAATAGTCTGTTGACAATTTTGATTTTTACTGTCTAGGATTGATTAGCTGAAGATAAGGGATTTAACGTTGAAGGGGTTTGGTAATATACTGAATTTCATTGGATTATATTTCATTCTGCACTTGTGATAAGTTTTATTTATCTTATTTCCATAATTATGGAAATAAGGCGTTATTTAATTCGATAAACGGTGCGGCATCCAAATGGTTTGTTTGTTATTCCATAATTACAGACGGAACCCAATATGAAAAATGTAACTGCTTCACTGGTTTTTTTTATCGTAATGTCCCTGGCTTTAATTCAAATAAATACTGCGCGTGCGGCGCAGCCGGGTAACGGCGTGATTAATGTCGCCACTATCGGCGAACCGCCCACGCTGGATCCTATGGCCACCACCACCGATTTAGCGGCGGAAATTTCCCAGCATATTTTCGAAACCCTGTTCACCTTTGATTCGCAATGGAATGTCGTGCCGCTGCTGGCGGAAAAAATGCCGGAAATTTCTGCTGGCGGGAAACAATATGATATTACGCTACGCAAAAACGTGCATTTTCACGACGGCCGCATCATGACGCCGCAGGATGTGGCGGCCTCGCTGCAACGCTGGCTGCGGATCGCGTCCCGCGGCAAACAGGTTTCGTCCTCGGTGGTTGCGGTGACCGCTCAAGGGGATAATCAGATCAGGATTACCTTGAACCGTCCATATTCGCCGCTGTTGGCGCTGCTGGCTTTCAACAATTCCGCGGCGGTGATCATGCCGCAGGATGTCCTGGCGGATCCGCTGACGCGCTTTATCGGCACCGGTCCCTACCGCTTGCAGGCGCACCGGCCGGATCAATATATTCAGCTGACCCGGTTCGACGATTACCAGCCGCGCCAGGAAGCGCCGGACGGCTATGGCGGCGCGCGGCATGCGCTACTCAAAGAGATACGTTTTGTGCCGGTGGTTGATGAGAACACCCGTCTCAACGGCATGCTTTCCGGCCAGTTTGATTACGCCGATTCCTTGCCGCCGGAAAAACTGGCCGCCCTGAAGGGCAATGACCGGGTGGAGCCGCTATTGCTGAAACCTTTTGGCCTGGCGGTGATGGTGATGAATACCCGCGAAGGCGTGCTGGCCAATCAGTGGCTGCGTCAGGCGGTGCAGGCCGCGCTTAATCCGAATGATATGCTGCTGGCGGGGTTTGGCGATCCGAACTTTGTGCAGGCGGACGGCGCGCTTTATCCGGAGAATTTCGTCTGGCACAGCGAGCAGGGCGTCGCGCGTTACGGCAAAGCGTCGCCGCAGACCGCGGCGGCGCTGATGAAAAAGGGAAATTATCAGGGCCAGACCCTGCGTATTCTCACCAGCCGCCAATATGAGTTCCATTACAAGATGGCGCTGGTGGCTCAGGCCTATTTGCAGGCGGCCGGTTTCAAGGTATCGCTGGAGATATTCGACTGGGCGACGTTGACCACGCGGCGGGCCAATCCGGCGTTGTGGGATATTTTCATCACCCACGGCCCGTTCGCGCCCGAACCGATCCTGAACGGCTGGATGGCGGACGATTATCCCGGCTGGTGGGCGACGCCTGAGAAAAAGCAGGCCGTGGACGCCTTTATTACCGAAACCGATCCCCAGAAACGCAAGGCGCTGTTTGCCGCCATCCAGACGCTGTTTTATGAGCAAGCCCCGGTTTACAAGGTGGGAAACTTCAACACGCTTTCCGCCAAAGCGAGCACGCTGGCGAATTTTACGCCTTCCCCCTGGCCCTTTTTCTGGAATGTGGAAAGCCTGAAAAAACCCTGATGCCAACTTTAATGGCCGGAGAATATTCGTTATGAACAACGCTTTTCCCGATGATTTTCTGTGGGGCGTCGCCGCATCGGCGTTTCAGATTGAAGGGGCGGCAGATGAAGACGGCCGCGGCCGCAGCGTATGGGATGACTATAGCCATACGCCGGGCCGCATCGTCAATGGCGATACCGCGGATGTCGCCTGCGATCACTATCACCGCTATCCGGAAGATATCGCGCTGATGCGCCGCCTGGGCGTCGGCGCTTACCGGCTCTCCATCTCCTGGCCGCGCATCCTGCCGGAAGGCGCCGGGAAGGTTAATCCGCGCGGGCTGGCGTTTTACGATCGGCTGATCGATCTGCTGCTGCATGAAGGGATTCAGCCGTGGATCTGCCTGCATCACTGGGATATGCCGGTGGAAGTCGAGCGGCGGGGCGGCTGGCGCGCGCGTGAAAGCGCCGCCGTATTTGGCGATTACGCCGCCGTGGTCGCGCGTCATTTCGGCGATCGGGTCAAGCATTATGCGCCTATCAACGAGCCCAATGTTATCCCCTGGGTGGCCTATAATCTGGGACGGCACGCCCCAGGGCGACAAAGCAGGGAAGATTGCCTGCGAGCCATACACCATCTGAATCTGGCCCACGGCCTGTCGGTGTCGGCGCTACGCGCGGCGGTAAGCGGGGCGTGGATTGGCAATATCGTTTCGCTGGGGCCGGTTGAAGCGCAGCATGACGATGACGCCCACCGTCAGGCGCAGCGGCTGGGAGAGTGCCTGTGGCGCCGGGTTATGGTTGATCCGCTGTGGCTGGGCGAATATCCGCAGCCGCTGGCGGATGAGCTGGCGCCGCTGGTGCAGCCGGGCGATATGGCGATCATCGCCCAGAAGCTGGATTACTTTGGCCTGAACCATTACAACCGCGTCTACGTCGGCCCCAATCGTCATGCCAGTTGGGGCGTAGCCGAAACGCCGCCGCCGCCGGCGCTGGGATTGCCCCTCACCGACGTTAACTGGGCGGTTGATCCCGCCGCCTTTCTGGAGCAGATTCGCGATACCGCCGCCCGTTACGGTAACCCCCCGATCTATATCACCGAAAACGGCGCCGCCTTTCCCGACGCCCTGCGTGCGGATCGGCAGGTGGCGGATACGGCGCGCATTGACTATTTCCGCCGGTATCTGACGGCGCTGCAACAGGCCATTGCCGAAGGATGCGACGTGCGCGGCTATTTCGCCTGGTCGCTGTTGGACAATTTCGAATGGGGACGCGGCTACAGCAAGCGTTTCGGCCTGGTGTACATGGATTACCCCACGTTGCAACGTATTCCCAAGCAATCCTATTACTGGCTACAGCGGGTGATTGCCGGCAATGCGCTGCTCTGAATGCGCCGCCGTCATCTCGGTTTGCGGAATGGACTCATGGCATAACATGGCTCAGAAACGCTTTGATCCGCGGATGCGCGCCCGCGGAGAAAAACTCCTCCGGCGGCAGGTCCGCCGCGATTTGCCCCCGATCGATAAAAATCATCCGGTCGGCGACTCTCCTGGCGAAGCCCATTTCATGCGTGACGCACAGCATCGTCATACCGTTTCCCGCCAGATTCACCATGATGTCGAGGATTTCGTTGACCACTTCGGGATCCAGCGCCGAGGTGGGTTCATCGAATAACATGATGTCCGGCGCCATGCATAAGGCGCGGGCAATGGCGACGCGCTGCTGCTGCCCGCCGGAAAGCTGCCCGGCATATTTATCCGCGTGTGACTGTAGCTTTACCCGGCCCAGAAAATGGCGCGCCCGATCTTCCGCCTCGGCGTGCGATATGCCCAGAACCTTGACCGGCGCCAGCATGCAGTTCTGCAATGCCGTCATGTGCGGGAACAGGTTGAAACTCTGAAAAACCATACCTACGCGGCGCCGGACGTCGTGGATATTATCGATGCCCTTGCCGGTCAGCGTATCTATAACGGTTATCCGCCCGCCCTGATAATCCTCAAGACCGTTGATGCAGCGGATAAAGGTTGATTTCCCCGAGCCGGAAGGGCCGCAGATCACGATCTTCTCGCCCTTTCTGACGAAAAGATTGAGCCCCTTCAGCACCCTGGCGTCGCCGTAATGCTTTTCCAGACCGCTGATGCGGATAATGATGTCGGAACGATCGGGCGTCATGTGTTGATACCTTGGTTGATCATCTTATTGCTATTCGCGCGGAATAATGCCGTTCCGCGTTGCCGTGGGTTATCGCTTATGCGGACAGATGTTCCAGGGCGTTGCGGAGCGTATCGGCGATATCTTTATGGCGATCGATCCGTTGTTGATTGAGGCCGGCGGCGGCGGCGATCGCGGCGAGCGAATCCGCTGTCATCGCGTTTACCGACGCGGCGGAAGGCCCGCCGGAGAGACGCCCCTGAACGCATTTCACCGGATCGAGACTCGCCTGTATCTCTTGCGCGGACATCCCAAGCGCACGGCCGATCTCATCCTGGGCGGCCTTATCGATCATCTGCGTATTAATGCGATCGGCGGTAAGCCCCAGCGCCAATGCTTCATGGACCACGGCTCCCACGATATGGTGCGCTTCGCGGAAGGAGATATCGTAGTGTTTGACCATGGCGTCGGCCAGATCGGTGACGGTACAAAAATCCGCATTGGCTCTGGCGAGCATGGTCTGCCGGTTTGGTTTGCCGGTGCGCACCAGCAGGGTAAGGATTTCCACGGCGTCGGCGCACAGCGCGAGCATATCGGGGAATGAAGAGATGCTTTCCCGGTTGGCGTCGCCGGAGTGGCTGAAGTTGGTGATCCGCTGCGCGCTCATGGCGGCGGTATACATGCCGAGCACATGGGCGGCCCGGCCTTTCAGATACTCCAGCGCCACCGGATTTTTTTTCTGCGGCATGATGCTTGAGGTGCCGGCGACGCTATCCGGGAAATCAATAAAATTGAATTCATTGGTCACCCAGATGAAGTAATCCTGGGCGATGCGGCTCCAGGTGGCCGCCAACTGAGTCATGGCCGACATGATTTCGAACAGGCCATCGCGCGAGGCGACCGCGTCGAGGGTGTGCATGGCGACGGAGGAAAATCCCAGGGCATTGGCGGACGCGCGACGATCGATGGCGAAGGTGGTGCCGGCCAGCGCGCAGGCGCCCAGCGGACAGCTATCAATATGCGAGTAGGCCGCTTCCAGCCTTTCGGTATCGCGGGCCAGCGCCTGCTCTATGCCCGCCAGCCAGAATCCATAGGTAATGGGCTGCGCCGGCTGTAGATGCGTATATCCCGGCATAACGGCGTCCGCGTACTGTTTGGCCTGCTGAACGAGCAACCGGCGTAGCGTCAGCAATTGCGCGATCAGACCCGTCAGCCCTTCTCTGGCTTGAAGACGATCGATGGTCGCCAGAATATCATTACGGCTGCGCGCCATATGCAATCTGCCCGCATGGCCGATACCGATGCGCTCCACCAGACAGCTTTCATAATTTAAATAGGCGTCTTCCTTTAGGGGGTCTAATTTTACCGCTGAAGGTCCGTCATTAATTAAATCCAATAATCCGCGCGCCAGAATTTTCACCGATGCGGCGGGTAAAAGATGCTGTTGATTCAGCATGATTAAATGCGCCGCATTAATTTGCGTAATAAAGAAAAAGTTTTTCTCAAAACTTTTGGTTAAGCGCGGCAGATAAATAAGACGACATATTTCTTCCGCTGTGGGTTCCGATAGACGCGGGCTTACCGGCGATCCTGATGGTTGACGATCGATAGACATTATTTTACTCCAATGATTACTGATATTTTTTGCCGACTCTTTTCTCGTATAAACGACCAGCCTGGGTGAATAAGGAACAAATAACAAAATAGGTCGCCAGTATTCCGGCATAAACAAAAAACGAGGGATTATTGCCAGACATTAGCGTCGTCTGCTCGATATAGTTTTTCCCATTGAGAAATAGCTCATCCACGCCGACGAGCGCCCCCAGCGATGAGGCCTGAATAAGCAGCGTAATTTGCCCAAGATAGGCGGGAATGATGGCCCGCAGCGCCTGCGGCCAGATAATCAACAGATAAACTTTCCAGGGCGAAAGCCCCAGGGAGGCGGCGCTTTCACGCTGGCCTTTGGATACCGAGGCAATGCCGCCGCGCACGATTTCAATCCCGTTGGCGCTGGCCCAAAGGGTGAGTCCGACAGAGACGGACAGGAATGGCGGCAGGGTCAATCCCAATAACGGCAGGGTAAAATAGATGAAGAACACAATCACGACCAGCGGAATGGAACGAAAACACTCTACATAACAGCGAATGATAAAACGCAGCCAGGCCGACTCAATCGTTGAGAGCGAGCCGAACACTACGGATATCAGAGTGGTGGCGACCAGCGTGACGATAGAAATTTTAAAGGTGCCTAATAAGCCATAGCCAAATAATGCGAGCTCGGTGAGGAAAGTATAGGTATTCATTATCTGGCTCCCTTATTTAGACGCATTTCCAGACGCCGGCCAATAAATACCAGAATCAAAACCAGGGCGATGTAGATCACCGCGATGGCGGCGAACATCTCGAAGGCTTTAAAATCAAGAGAAATACGGTCCACCGCAACATAAGTCAGCTCGGCGAAGCCGATGGTTTGCAGATAAGACGAGTTTTTCAGCATGGATATCGCCGTATTCAATACCGCCGGCAGGCACGACTTTAAGGCAATGGGTAAGGCGATGTAGATAAAATAGTGTAATCTACCCAAATCTAACGCGATGGCGGCCTCTTTTATTCCATGATGAACCGTTAATAATCCGCCGCGAAAGTTTTCTACCTGATAAGCGCCGGCCCATAGCGAGAGGCATATTATTCCTGACCAGAATGATGATAACTGTATACCAATGCTTGGTAATCCATAATAGATAAAAAACAGTTGAGCCAGGATGGGCGTATTTCTGATAATTTCAATATACCATTTAAATATCCCGCTGATGATGGGAATATTTAATGTTCTGCATATTGCCCCCAGCATGCCGATAAATAATGAACAGAATAAGGAGATAACGGTAACGATAAACGTCATTCCCAGTCCGTTTATCAACATTGGAATATGCTGATAAATATAGATGAAATCAAAACCCATTCGGTGTCACCTGATTTATCAATACGAACGTTTTATTTTCCGTCAGGACGGGGATTCTGAAACATATTGATGTAATATCCGGTTATCTCTTGAGGGACCGATTTATTAATCCACTGCCTGAATAAATCATCGCTGCGCATTTTATCGATTGATGCATCGATAAAGGCTTTCCATTGCGGCTCATTCTTACGTAGTCCGATGCCGGTATTGGAATATTGATAGGCATCGTCAAGCATATAAACGGACGTGTCTTTGGTGGTCAGCATCTTTAATGTCGCGCCGTCATGGGCATAGGCGTCCGCCCGGCCCTGCTTTAGCGCCTGCAAAGAATCACTGGAACTATTGAGCCGTAACGTCTTGACGGTCGGCATATTTTCTTCGAACCACTGAGCCTGAACGGAGCCTTTCGGCGTGGCGACGGTATGTCCCGCCAGGTCGGCCACCTTTTTAAGCGGGCTTCCCTGCTTGACCAGCACGCCGCTCTCGCCCCAGCGGTAGGGCTTGGAAAAATCAATGACGCGCTCGCGTTCCGGGGTGATGCCCAGCGTCGCTATTAGTAAATCAACTCGGCCGGCGGCCAGTTGGGATACCCGGTTTTCCGCGGTCACGCAGGTTAAATCCAGCTTGGCGGCATCGCCGAACGCCCATTGCGCTATTTGCCGCGCCATATCGACCTCGACGCCCGCCGGGGAACGCGTTGCATCGATGAAGCCATAGGGCGGCTGGTCGCAGCGGACGCCGGCTTTTAACGCCCCTTTGGCTATGATGGACGGCGGAGCGGGGGGCAGTTCCGCCGAAAACGCCGGCAAGGAGGATAGGGCGATAGCCGTGAACAGGACGCAACGACTTGTCTTCAGGGGCAAATTCATACATTGACTCCTTACACCAAAGATGACTGACAGAGGCGGCGCCGCATCGATGGCGCGCGGCGGCCAAAACCGGATCCTGTGATGAAATTGAGTCTAAAAGGTTTGAATCCGCAAAGATAATTCCGATGTATGACCGCCCTATGCGTTTTTGATATACAGTGGCTTGGGCGTAAGACGGGAAGAAAAAAACGTTGGCGTTATAAAAACGGACGGGACTGCTCTTATATCAGGGACGGGCTCTGTTTTTATGAGGTAATAATGATTAATTTCAAACAAATAGAAGCCTTCCGCGCCGTTATGCTTTCGGGTTCGATGACCAAAGCGGCGAAACAGCTCCATACCTCGCAGCCGAATGTCAGCCGTATTATCGGTCAGTTGGAGCGTCGTATCGGTATCCGCTTGTTTGAACGGGTAAACGGCCGGCTGATACCCACGCAGGAGGGGAGCGGTTTTTTCAACGATGTGGAGTATGCCTTTTCGGCCTTACGCAGTCTGGAGGATTCGGCGGCGTCCATTCGTAATTATCTCACCGGCAGACTACGGATCGTCGCGGTTCCTTCGCTGGCGGCGATCCTGGTGCCGACGGCGATAGCCGATTTCACCCAGCGGTATCCCAATGTTTCCGTATCTCTGCACGTTAGCGACTCGCTGACCGTCTGCCAGTCGGTGGCTAATGGCAACTTTGATATCGGCATCGCTTCTGAAACCTATGACAATGTCGGCTCTGATTGCGTGGTGCTCTGCCAGTCCGAAGGGGTATGCATCTTACCGAAGAATCATCGGCTGGCACTGCGCAATACCTCGATTACCCCCGACGATTTGAATGGTGAGCGGTTTCTGTCTATGGCGCGGGGCGATAGCATGCGCCGGCGGATCGATCTTCTGTTTAATCAGGGCAAGGAAGACCGGCGCAAACTCATCTATGAAACGCATTACGCCACCGCCCGTAACAATATGGTCGGGCTGGGCATGGGGGTGAGTATCGTTGATCCATTGACCTTACACGACGTCGGCGGCAGCGACATTAAGGTGCTTCCTTTTGAGCCGACCATCCATTTTCAGACCTTCCTGGTGTTTTCGCAAAACCATCCGAATACCGTACTGGCAAAACAGTTCTCCAGCTATCTGACCTGCTGCATCGAAAAGAAATTGGAAAAGCACAAAGGTCAGGTGCGGCATCTTGCTTAGAGCGGAGCATTATTCATTCGCGTGGTAAATGCGGCGCGGCCCTTCAAAGGGACGCTTATTAAGCGTGTTTGTTGTAAATCATGAAAAATATTACTGAATCCTCTATTTTATAGCGGTCTTCAGGGCAGGGTGGAATTCCCTACCGGCGGTAATCAGAGAACTGTACTGAGAGCCCGCGAGCGCTTCAGATTGATTTCTGGAGGTCAGCAGATCTGGTGAAACTCCAGGGCCGACGGTGATAGTCCGGATGAAAGAAGATCGGCCAAAGATATTTGGCCGGCAGTTTGTGCCCTGAAACGCCGACAATAATTTTTATTTGAGGAGCGTTTCATATGAATAAGCCGCAAAATATTTATGATGATCCGGTGTTTTTTGCAAAATATAAGGATCTGCGCAGAAACGATACCGGCCTTAACGGCGATCTGGAAATTCCCGCGCTACGCGGGTTATTGCCCGATCTTAACGGGGCTAGCGTATTGGACCTGGGCTGCGGTTTTGGCGACTTTTCCCGCTATGCGAGGGAAAAAGGCGCGCAAGACGTTACTGGCGTTGAAATTTCCGGCAAAATGCTAGAAGAAGCCAATAGATTGACTAATGATGACCGTATTAATTATATCAATGCGGCCATAGAAGATTTTAAGTTTGAAAACGATCGCTATCACCTTGTCGCGTCATCGCTGGCGTTGCACTATATCAATGATTTTAATCGGATTTGCCGCAACGTTTTTTCCTGTTTAAAAAAAGGGGGATATTTTGTTTTCAGCGTTGAGCATCCTATGTGTACCGCCTGGCCCGTTGGTTGGTTAGGGAGCGATGAAAATTTATTTTGGCCCGTGCGTGATTACCATGACGAGTCAGTAAGGCACACTAAATGGTTTGTTGATGACGTGGTTAAATACCATCGGACTACGCAGACATACATCTCTGATTTAATTGGCTGTGGTTTTAACATATGCGCGCTTAAAGAGCCGCAGCCTCTGCCCGATGCGGTGAAAAAACGGCCGGAACTGGCGGTCCATAATATGAGGCCGCCATTTTTAATTATTAGCGCCAGAAAATAGCAATCTCTTTTATTTCTGCTCCAGCCCGACGGCGGAATATCGATGTTAAAAACGAGGTGACGTTTTGGGCTGGAGATTAGCGTGATGTAATAAATAGACTAAATCACGCTTATTTATTTTGTTTCAAAGGATGCCGTTATCGCCGCGATGGCCGCCTGAACGCGGCCCGCGGACCAGACATCCGGATTGACCACCAGCCAGATATCGGCGGATTCGCTGCGCGCGGGCATGACGTTTACCAGTTCAGGACAGCATCTTCGCATGATTTCCCTGGCCATCATGCCGATACCCTGGCCTTGGCGAAGGGCTTCGATGTACATCCACTGCGAGGGGGTTTCCAGCACGATACGTCCGTTGGTCAGGGGTTCGCCGCACAGCATTTGCCAGTATTGCGGCACCGCCTGCTGCGGAAACATCACCAGATCGTGACCGGAAAACGCATTGCCGGATATTGGCCGGCCTCGCCGGGAGACATACTCCTCGGATGCATACAGGCCAAGCTGAAAAGTCGCCAGACGGCGGATGATTAGGTTGCTATCCGTGGGACGCGCGCTGCGTACCGCCAGATCGGCCGCGCCGCGCCGGATATCCACCACGCCGGGGGAAGTGGAGAGCGTTACCGTAATATTGGGACTGGTTTGTTTGAGTTCACGCAGCGCCGGCAGCAAAAAACAGCGGGCCAGCGAGTCGGTGGAGGCGATATGTACTTTGCCCGCTAGAGACGCATTCATCCCCATGCTTTTTCGTTCAATGGTTGCCGCCGCCGCTTCCATTTGTTCGATATCGGGCAGTAGCTGTTTTCCGCTATCGGTCAGCCGGTATCCTTCCGGTGAACGGTTGAATAGCGGGGCGTTCAGCTCCTGTTCCAGCGAACGCAGCCGGCGGGCCACGGTGGCCTGATCGACGCCCAGACCGGCGGCGGCGGCGCGTAAACTGCCGGTGCGGGCGACCGCTAGTAAATAACGGGCATTATCCCAGTTCATGATCCCCTCTGTATTTTTGCCGCAGGTAAGCCTATTTCCGCTGCGTTTTAAACGCTCTCTTCCCTTTTTACACTCTTCGCTATGTTCCGCCAATCAATAGGGAAAAATCATGTCGCGGCTATGCTTGGCTACGAACAAATCGCGCCGGATTCATATCCTGCTGACGCTGTGCGTCGGGATGTTTATGGCGATCCTGGATGTTAATGTGATTAATATCGCCACGCTTAATATTCAGTCTGAGTTTCATTCATCGATTTCCGCGCTGACCTGGGCGGTGGACGCCTATAACCTGACGCTTTCCGGGCTGATGCTTTCGGCGGGTACTCTGGCCGATCGCTATGGCGCCCGGCGTATGTGGCTGCTGGGTTTGATGGTGTTTACCGGCGCGTCGGCCGGTTGCGGCATCAGCGGGTCAATGCCGCAATTAATTGTGCTGCGCCTGATTCAGGGGGTGGGCGCAGCGTTATTTATTCCGGCTTCATTCTCATTACTGTCGGCTATCTGGCCGGATAGTCTGTCGCGGCAGCGGGCGATCGGCCTGTTTGGCGGCATGGTGTCGGTTGCGGCGGCGGCGGGGCCGGTACTCGGCGGCGTTCTGGTCAGCTATTTCAGCTGGCGCAGTATCTTTCTGATTAATCTACCGATTGGCTTATACGGCGTACTGACCGGTTACCGTCTGCTGCCTTGTCCGCCGGGGAACCCGGGAAAAGGGCTGGATATGGCGGGACAGATTTTGGCGATCGTCACGCTAGGATGTATCAGCTATGTGCTGATACAGCTTCCGGCGCAGGGATGGTCGCATAGCCTGTTACCGCTTATTACGCTGGTTTCACTGATATGCGCAGCGGGATTTATCGTGGCGGAGCGGCGCGCCGTTTCCCCCATGCTGCCGCTACCCCTTTTTCGCCGCCGCGCGTTTAACCTCGCCAACCTCACCGGGTTTTCGATTAACGTCTGCTATTTCGGCAGCCTCTATGCCCTGAGCCTTATTCTGCAACAGCACCTGCGCTATACGCCTTTGCAGACCGGCCTCGCGTTGTTGCCGCTGGCGGTTTGCCTGATGATCGGCAATTTATCCGCTGGCCGGTTGATGTCGCGTTGGGGGGTAAAGAAACAGATGATCGCGGGGCTGCTGCTGAGTGGCATGGGCTATGCAGGGATGCTGGGGTTAGACGAACAGATAACGTTTTTTGTGGTGATGGCGATGGCGCTGCTTGCCGGCGGCGTGGCGTTTGTGGTGCCGCCAATGACGGCCACGGTCCTGTCTGGTGCGACGCCGGATACCGCCGGCACCGCATCGGCGGTCCATACCGCATTTCGTCAGATAGGGTCTTTAATGGGCATCGCTCTGGCCGGCCTGATATTTTCCCTGGCGGCCTCGCCGTTGACGCTGCTGATGGCGATATCGGCGCTGATCCACGTTCTGCTGGCGCTGGCGATTGCCTTTAGGCTGAGAGTCGATGGTTAAGCGGCGTTACTTGCGGCGGATTGAACGATCGCCATACTCCCGGAATAATCCGCCCTGTATATCGGAATGGAGTATGGCGTTCAGCGGTTTTTTAGCTATTACTCTGACGTTTGAGCACGATAGAGCAGGTGTAACGGTCCGCGGGATGGATGGATACCGTGGTTTCAAACGTTTCACCGTTGCGATCGATATAGCGCCGCACGATTTTCAAGGCCGGCGAGCCGTTTTCAACGCCAAGCGCTCTGGCTATCCTGGCGGGAATATTGACGGCCGAAATGGTCTGCCTGACCTCCTCGCTCTGCACGCCGTAGTGCGTTTCGATTAAATCGCTGATTAACGCAAACGGATCGCTTCTCACCAGTTGGCGAATCTTGCTGTATCTCGGACTCGCATAGCTGTCGGTCCAGCATATCGGCTCATCTTTTTTCTCGCTATCTTCACGGATACTGGCGATATGCAGCCAGCGCGATCCGGGCGCCCCGCCGATAACCTGGGAAAGCTCATAATCCGCGACGATTTCGTCGATCTTTTTAACTACCCGCAGATTGTTTTTAGCCAGGAAAAATAGATCTTCAAGACATGCCAGCGGGTGATTAAGCCCCTTGTTTGCCGTTCTATCGGCCACCATGGTGCCGATGCCTTTCCGCCGCAGAATCAAGCCCTGCTCGGTTAAGTCGCGCAATGCTTCGCGTACCGTATGGCGGCTAACCTGATACTGCTCGCACAATTCCAATTCGGACGGCAGAAGCGAGCCGGCCGGAAACTGGCCGGACGCGATGTTTTGCACCAGTTCACGTGAAATACGTTTATACAAAGACTCTTTCATAGGTAACGGCTTCGATAAATATTAATGATCCCCATCACAAAGGAATACAAAAAACCTTCCTTTTAAATGTCCGTACATTCTATCTTGTATGTACAATTTAAATGTCCGTACATTTGAATTTGTTCGGCCATTTAACCAGGCTGTGCATGTCTCATCATCATTTGGCATTCAGCAGATTGTAGCCGCGTTCTGGAATAAGGCATGCCGCATTTTATCACCCTTCATGATTTATCAAGGATTCTTTTATGGCCTCGAATGTACTTGATTCAATTTTATTTCGTGATTCTTTCGGCACACCGGAAATGCGCGCTATTTTTGACGACCACGAACTGATCCGCAAATACGTGGAAGTGGAAATCGCACTGGCCAAAGCTCAGGCGCGCTGCGGCGTTATCCCCGACGCTGCGGCCCAGGAAATCGCCGCCAAATGCGACGCCGACGCGCTTGATTTCGATCTGCTGCGTCACGAAACGGAAATCGTCGGTTATCCCATACTCCCGTTGGTTCATCAAATCTCTAAGCAGGCGGGTGAATCCGGTGGTTATGTCCATTGGGGCGCGACCACCCAAGACATCATGGATACCGCCGTGGTGCTGCAAATCCGCGACGCTTTTGAACTCATCAAGGCGGATATTAAAACGCTGCGCGGCACGTTAGCCGATCTGGCGCGGCGTTACCGGAATACGCCGATGGCGGGCCGCACCCATTTGCAGCAGGCATTGCCCGTGACATTCGGCTACAAGGCCGCGATCTGGCTCGATATGTTTGATCGTCATGAAGAGCGCCTGCAGCAAGCCAGCCCGCGTATTCTGGTCGGTGAATTCGCCGGAGCCGCCGGCACGCTGGCCTCCTTGGGCGATAAGGGGCTGGAAGTGCAAAAAGCCATGATGGAAGAACTCGGCCTGGGCGTACCGGTTTCAACCTGGCACGTTGCGCGCGACGGATTTGCCGAAGCGGTCAACTTATTGGCGTTAATCACCGGTTCTCTGGGCAAGATTGGGTATGACGTTATGCTGATGGCTTCCAACGAGTTTGGGGAGCTCTATGAGCCTTTCGTCAAAGGACGCGGCGCCA
Organism: Brenneria izadpanahii; assembly: GCF_017569925.1. NCBI lineage: Bacteria > Pseudomonadati > Pseudomonadota > Gammaproteobacteria > Enterobacterales > Pectobacteriaceae > Brenneria > Brenneria izadpanahii. The sequence goes on from NZ_CP050854.1 coordinate 151,898, forward strand.
GCAGCACCATGCCGCAAAAGCGTAATCCTATTTCCAGCGAATTGATGCTGGCCTGCGCCAAAGGCGTGCGCCAACAGGCGGGCTTGATGCTGGATGCCATGGTGCAGGATTTGGAGCGCGCAACCGGCCCCTGGCATGCGGAATGGATCGCCATCCCTGAAAGTTTCGTGCTGACGGCCGGCGCGCTGCATCAGGCCAAGTTTATGTTGAGCGGACTGATCGTGGATGAAGAAGCGATGGCCAGAAACCTTGATATGACCAAGGGACTGATTGTCGCGGAAGCCGTGATGATGGGGCTGGCGCCTTATATCGGCCGTCAGGATGCGCACGATATCGTTTATGACGCTTGCCGCATTGTGAATGAGAAAGGCGGCCGCCTTGCCGATGTGCTGAATGCGATGCCCAGTGTTTCCAGCCGTCTTGATCCTGAATTAATTGAACAACTGACGAACCCGGCCAATTACCTCGGCATGGCGCCGGTCATGGTCGATCAGGTATTAAAAAGTTCGGCCAGCCGGAATTAATTCACGGCAATTAAATTACCTAACGATTGAGGAGATGATTATGTCATCTGGATCATCTACGGGGAAAAAGGTCATTGCCGCGATTATTCCTATCGCCATCGGCGGAATAATTTGGCTGTGTCCTATCCCGGAAGGTCTTACGCCTCAGGCATGGCATATGTTTGCTATTTTTGCCGCGACTATCGCGGCAATTCTGACACAGCCATTACCCTCCGGCGCGGTTATGTTAATTGCGCTTTGCGTGACGATTTTTACCAATACGCTAACGGAAGCGAAAGCATTATCCGGTTTTTCCAGCGGAACCGTGTGGTTGATATTTTGCGCCTATGTCCTTTCTCTTGGTTTCGTGACTTCCGGTTTGGGGAACCGAATCGCGTATAAGATGCTGTCGTTATTTGGCGGCAGTAGTCTTGGTATCGCCTATTCATTAGGCGTATCCGATTTGGTTATGGCGCCCGCCATGCCTTCGGTAACGGCGCGATCCGGCGGGATCATTTTTCCGATTGCGCGTTCGATTAATGGTGTTCTGGGATCCGCTCCGGGCGAAACCGGGAAGAAGATCGGTGATTTTCTTACCATGGTCTGCTTTCAGTTTACGCCGATCACCGGCGCCATCTTTCTGACGGGAATGGCGGCAAATCCGCTGGTCAGCAGTCTGGCAAAAAACGCTTTGGACGTGGAAATCACCTGGGGCGGCTGGTTTGTTGCTGCTGTCGTTCCCGCTATGGTTTGCTTCTGTCTGATGCCCCTGTTGTTGTATAAAATTCTCAATCCAGAGTTAAAGCATACTCCCGAAGCAAAAGAAATGGGCCGCCGTTCGCTGGAAGCGTTGGGGCCCATGACGCTGGTGGAGAAAAAAGTCGCATTCGGCTTTGTTCTCGCGTTGATTGGATGGGGAACCAGCCTGATAACCGGGTTATCCGCCACATCGGTTGGTCTGGGGCTTGCGGCCTATCTATTCGCGGTTCGCGCCGTTGACTGGAGAGCGTTGCTTAACGATCATGCCGCCTGGGATACCGTCATCTGGTTTAGCGTGATTATCAGTCTGGCCGGCGGCCTATCCGATCTGGGCTTTATTAAATGGATGGCCGCGATATTAGGCAACTCTGTTCATGGCTTCGGCGCGATACAAACGTTTGTGTTATTGGGGGTTTTGTATATTTATGTGCACTACCTTTTTGCCACCGCCTCCGGACATGTCGCGGCGCTGTATGTTCCTTTTGCCGCGACGGCAATCGCCGCAGGCGCTCCGCCGATGATGGTCGCCATCTGCTTCGGTATTTTTAGCAACCTGATGTGGAGTACGACGGAATACGGCGGAGGTCCGGGGCCGATTTATTTTGCTCAGGGATATTTTGAACGCGCGCGTTTCTATAAAATTAATTTTTTAATTGTCACCGTCAACGTCCTACTGATTTTCACCGTCGGCTTGGTATGGTGGAAATTACTCGGTTATTACTAAGCCGGACAATAAGGCCGTATTCCTTGTTTAAATTAATAAGCGAATATGGCCTTTTCTTATTTGGTGGATTTGGCGAGTACAGAGTGAATCCGAGTAGCAAAAAATATACCTTGAAAATAGGGCGTTGCGGCAACCAGTTGGCGCGTTGAATATAAAATAAAAGTATTAAAAATCAGTTTGTTGTTTTTTTATGTGATCCGTGAAGGTTTACTACCCGTATGAGCAGGCGATTGATACCGCGCGCAGTTTTCTAGCGGGCTTATAGAGCCGTTATCTGGCTTCATGGGTTAAGGAATGTAGCTGGCGGTCTGGCTCCAATTCGTCCTGATAGTCGGTTCAGCGCCAGGAGCCGGATTATTCACTGAGCGTTGTGTCTAACCCTGAGAGCAGGCCACGCCGGCCTCTGATAAACCCCGCCAAACTCAAGCCACACGGCGATCAGGTTCTGCGGCCTGGTACAGCCTCAAAAATTACAGGTATAATCCCACAAATTATTCAACTGGTTTAGAAACGAAGATGACAAAACTCACCTTACAAGAGCAGATGCTAAAAGCTGGATTAGTGACCAGCAAAAAAGTGGCCAAGGTCCAAAGAACGGCTAAAAAATCACGCGTTCAGGCCCGTGAGGCAAGAGCGGCCGTGGAAGAAAATAAAAAAGCACAAATTGAGCGTGATAAACAGCTAAACGAACAACAGAAACAAGCTGCTTTATCTAAAGAGTATAAAGCTCAGGTGAAGCAGCTCATTGAAATGAACAGAATCGACATATCAAAAGGCGATATTGGTTTTAACTTCACAGATAATAATCTAATAAAAAAAATAGTTGTGGATAAGCCTACTCAGGCTCAACTGATTAGTGGTCGTCTCGCTATCGCCCGTTTGGTTGTTGGTAATAGCGGCGAGAGTGAATACGTGATTATCCCTGCGAGCGTAGCCGATAAAATTGCGCAGCGCGATGCGAGCAGTATTGTATTAAATAGTGCGCTTAGCCAGGAAGAGCAAGATGAAGACGATCCGTATGCCGATTTTAAAGTGCCCGATGATTTGATGTGGTAATTAACGTTTTACAGATGCTTATGTATGAAAAGTCCCTCAGGGCTTTTCAACGCGCGGATGCATGATGAACAAAGTCGAAGCAATAAAAATGGCATTTGCGCGATTGATCGGAGCCCGACTGGCGGGCTACGCTACTGCCGAAGTGCTTTATGATGAATGGGAACCATGGAATGATTTGCCCATCAGATTGATGTTTGACAATGGCGGGATGGTCGCTGTTGCCTGGTCAGAATTCGATACGTTATGGCTGGCGAACGATTCCTCGTTACCCTTTGATATATACGATAGTCATATTCGCTGGACTGAAAATGGCCTAACTGAACTTAACCCGCTGCTCGGTGGCGCCATGCTATCGGTTTCTTTAGGGCAAAGCATTTTTACGATGGGAGATAAAGATATCCCTCTTGATACGCGTCTTTTAATTAACACCGATCGGGGCGTGCTGGATATCTTTAATGCGCTTGACGAAAATGGCTATGCATTTTTGCCCTCTCTTCCTGAAAAAACCAGATTATGCATGCCGTGATCTATCAATAAGCATCAATAACAAATCCGACATTTACCTTCCTTCAGTCAGACTATACGACAGGGTTTTGTTAACACAATGCATCGGCTCTTGAGTGGGTGATTGCTTTGCCGCCAACACGGTTTGTGAGTTTTCAGCTGAAAGGCATAACGGTCTGGCGATTTAATATTTTTCCCCAAAAAGATAAATTGGTTTTCCACTATAACAACAGGAACCCAATAAACTTTAGGTGCAGTAACGGCCTACCATAAGGTCTGAATCTACATAGCCGGCAAGCTTGATGCCGCTGCACCTTGAACTATAACGCGCATATCATTGTGGGAATTGCTTATTACACCATAAGCAAAATGGATCATTTGTATTTTCATCGCCTATTTGTGGCGTTTCTTTTATGATGCTGCCGGCATCATGAAGTCTTTTAATGCCAAATGAATTATCCAACCATTCAACAAACTCATGATTTATCTTTATTTCTTCTTCATCGTCTATTTCTTCAGGGGACAATGAGAAATCAAAAACATCGCCTAATTGACCATATCCGATTGAAAGCAAAGAAAGAAATTCTTTTGCACTATTTGCAATAATACAACAAAGCATTGAGCCAGAACCAGAACCCATGTGAACAAATTTGAGTTCATTATTATCATTCACCCAAAATGCGAGAAGCGACCCATCGTAACCACTGTCTGCGAATACAACGAGCCTGGATGATATTTCATTTGTTACTTCAGGAAGATTAAACCAATGTTTAAGCGCCCGCTGACCATTGGTGCTAAACGTTATATCTGGATTAAACTCGTAATCAGCGCTAATTCTGCCATAATGATAAATGTCAGGGTTGCCAAAAGTACCATTAGGCGTATTAATAAGGCCATCTGTCGCTTCAATAAGACCGTGTTTTTCGATCCATTGATAAAGCAGTTCTATTTCTTTCGGGATTTGTATATTTCCCTGTAAATGTTGAAATTCATTTTGCAACTCTTTTAACAATTTGTTCATAAAAATATTCCGTTAACTTAAGCCTGCGAGTTTGAGTATCTTCAAGTTACCGTTTATTCGTCAACCTAATTTCCCCGCTATCAGCGTATTTGCCGGGTTCTCTGGTTTTCAGCAGAGTTTGAAGGTTGTTAACCATTAATGCGCACATCACTTTAAAAGTGAGGTAACGCTGGTGCGGTAAGGTGTTACGTCCGTCGTGGGGAGTGCATGGTTATAATTCGGGCTTTTTGGTTCCAACTCGCCCTGATAGTCAGGTCAGTGCCAGCGGGCGTTTCTAACCTAATGCTGTATTAATCTATGGGGAGCCGGTCAGAAGGTCAATAAACTCGCGACATAGAACCAGTGTATTATGAATCGTATGTATAGAAATATTTGAAACTGTTCTAGATAAACTAACCCGCACATAGGAGTGCGGGTATTTTTTTATTTATGAACCGTTTGAATAATATTGAAGCTGTCGCCTTTTAGTACGACCTGGAAGGTTGAGACATATGCTTTTCGTGTGGATTTTTTATCCTCCCCATCTGCCCTTATATTCACTTCGATCTGAGTGAGATACTTCTGGCCCATTTTAAACTTAAATTCACTAGGCAGAATGCAAAAAAGACCAGATTTTGGTTGCTTATCAGAGGGGAAAATGACCTGTTCTAAGGGGTTTTCAATATTGTAAGTGATTGCTGATACCACAGTCTCATTGCTTTGTATTGGTAAGGAAAGACATACATCGCTATTTCTCATGTGAGCAGGAATTAATGTTTCTTTAGTATATCGATGCTCCAGGTTGTCACCCAGTGTGCAACCACTCAGAAGGATGATTAATGAGATTACGGATTTATTTAAAATGGTCATTTGAATGGAAACCCTTCAAGAACTTTTTGATAATTTGCATTAAGACTGGTTGTCTATAGGCTCCACATAGGAAACTTCACGATCTTTACCTCTTCTTGCCAACTAAACCTTAAGCCCGAATTTACGCAGTAAAAAGTAATCAGCTATGATCTGTGCTTGTTGTTCTAATCTATAGTCAAGTAGTTTTTTATTGTTCTCAAACGAATATTCGTAGCTAATAAAGCCACTGACAAGACCTCTCATTCTGACTCATACACCCCTTTGATACTGCCAGACTGTAATGGCTGCCCTGATCGCTGTGGAACATCACCCCGGCTGGTTTGCCGCGAACTTCCCACGCCATTTCCAGCGCTTTGATGGTCAGCCTGCTGTCCGGCTTATCAGGACGGCATTCCCAGTATTTATAGCTGCTGCGGTGAACCCCAAATACGTGGCAGAGTGTAGCCACGGGATAACGCGCCCTGAGCTTTCCGATTAACGAGAACTGTTCAGGGAGTCTGACATCAAGAGCGCGGTAGCCTTTTTTAATATTTCATTTTCCATTTCAATACGTTGTAGTTTTTTCTTCAACTCACGAATTTCAATTTGTTCCGGGGTAATGCGAGAGGCTTTCGGTGTTTTTCCCTGTCGTTCGTCCCGTAATTGTCTAACCCATCGGGTCATTGTTGAAAGGCCAATATCCGTGGCTTTTGCTGCTTCAGCAACGGTGTAGTTCTGATCGACAAGCAACTGAGCCGCTTCACGTTTGAACTCTGCACTAAAATTTCTTTTTTTTCATTGGGTGCACCTGTGTTGTTCTGAGGTGAGCATATCACCTCTGTTCAGGTGGACAAATTCAGTGTGCCGCTACAGCCTGACACTGACGCAATGCGAACGAAGCTGGTTGTGTGAGAGATTCGTTTCGCTAACTCTTCCATGAAGCGAACGCTTACCCGCGTTGATCTTATTAAAAGTATTATTTGCGACCATATGAACTCCTTTTCATATAATTAAATAAACGCATATTCCTTATGCTTAATTTATTTATATGACAGACGTGGATAATTTCAATGTATGGTATTTATTCTGATTTTAATAAATAGCTCGTCACCATAATAGTTTCATAATAAATAATGTCATTGTTATAAATTATGATAACACCTGTTGGGACAGGCTCTAAGTCGCTGAAATTGCCCCTTGTGTGGACGGGATTAAAAATTGGCGATAGCATTGGCAATACCAACCTGTAAGGAGATAAAAAGGTGAGCACCAGAGCGGATATAAAGGATGGAGCACAGTTTGACGTGCTACGTTCAGGGATTGTTTATACAGAGGTGCTGGGCTGGGTGGATATGGGGCATGCTCGCGGTAGTGATGTCGATTCGCTAAAAAGCCAGTTCACATTAGGGGAGCACAGCGATAAACCTTTCTACACGGTGATGTACAAGCAGGATATGCACCTCACCAAATTTAGCTCGCAGTTTGGTGTGGGAAAATTTTCCCGCTGGGAAATTAAGCGTGGTCGTAACTCCGAAGATATTAACAGGATCATGCTGGCTATGATGATAAATACCGCTTCCCAATTTGAGAGACTGCAAAGTTTACGGGGATTCTCTTGGTATACGGATAGCGGTTTTAGCGGTGAAGACCTGGTTTCTGATCTGTTCGGATTTTACCGGGCTATTATACCGGGCCGTTATGGTTATCGTCTCAAACCGGTAAGTTACGAGGCGGCGGTACGCAGATGGGACTATTACGGTGCTATTGGCGCATATAAAAATAAAGGTTTCCGGCCGATTATTTTTCCTGACCCTGATGATCCCTGTGTAATGCGCCAGCCATATACGGCTAATTTGCCTCACTTTATGACATGGTTACGTCCGTGGGATGACTTTGCCTCCGGGATTGTTAAAGTTATTACAAGCGATGGAACATCGCTCTCATACAAGGGAGTGGAGTAATCATGCTGAAAGTAGTGAAGTGGGTCGGACTGTCAATTGTCTCTGGGCTTATCCTTTGCTGGCTGTTTGTCTATCTTGTTGCGTCGGGTATCAATGAAACAACCACATACACAGAAAACGACTTTTTTAATTATCATACCCTGACGGAAAAAGAGATTGAAAAAGCTCCCCGTATATCCGGCGACTATCACTTTGAATCACATCCAGGCGACGGCTATGCGCCATCGAATACTATTATTTTCAGAGGGGTATCAGGTGTTGAGCCATTACGAGCGTATTTAAAAAATCTGGGCTACATCAAACAGAGAAATCATTCGAGTGAGGCAGAAATCTGGATAAAGCCGGAACAGGCAAATAGCGACCTTTTTTATCTTTACTTTAATCGCGCTACTGGTGAAGCTGAGTTAACCAAGGAGATAAATAACTAAATGCTCCTTATGATTTATTTATATGACAGAAGCGGATAATGTCAATTCATGGTGTTGATTTTGCTTTTGATTTTTTTCAACCGAATGGTGAAAAAACAAGGAGCAACTCAATGAAGCAGTGTAGCGCTTCGTTGTGTAAGTATCCCAGTAAACCGAACCATCTCTGCGCCAGCCTTTACGCCACAGCGCTTTCCGGCGCGACCTGTCATTTGACGCACATTTTCTGCGTCAATTCTCATCAACCCACTTATCAGAGGAGGACTGAACCGATATCTGAGGCAGGCTTTCAGCCTGAGGGGGATCCTAAAAGGAAAGTGGCGGCGATTAAAACAAGACGTTGCTTATCCTGAAGCCTTAATTACTACGATTAAACATCCTGATGTTCAATAATTAGATGTTTTTGTCATTATGAAAAATTGTCTTCCTAATTATGAAGGAAAATATCTAATTATCCTCACTTACTCTTTGAAATTCATTCGGTCGATTTCCTAGCGCAATACATTTCGCTTCTACCATACTGATATAATAATATGAAGGGCTTGGCATATGATCCATCATCCACGGAAGCTCGTCAGAATATGAAACGTCAGATGTAGAAACCATCCATACAGGTTCACCTTTCAAGGTGATAGGACTGGCTTCGTGGTAACGTTTATCCCACCCACGCCCGTGTTGTTCGGCATAATCCTTTGCTATTTGCAAGGCCTTCTCTTGCGTGATCATTTCTGCACTCCATACCAGACACTATACATGATACCCCCCACCGTTACTGGACCGAGAAGGATTCCCGCAGCTTCATATCGTAGGAGGGAAAAGGTTATCTCATAGGTATTACCCAAAGGAAATTTGAATCCCTGGATAATATATTCAGCACTCATTCTAGGGTTATAGCTTCTGCCAAATCTTTGGCAGCAGCATCAACCCACCTAGTAGTGGATTCGGGTAGTATGCAGTAGACGTTGATGGCAACAAAAACGCCCTGAAAACAGGGCGTTGTGGCAGTCGGTGGAACAGGGTGGAAATTATTCGATATTTTGGATCTGTTTATTGAATATGAATAAAAGATATTAGAAATTAGCTTGTTAGTATGATTTTGTCTGTGATTGCGGCGGTTTACTACCCGATGAACTACCCGTTTGGGTTAGGATATTTATAGGCCTGTAGAGTCGTTATCTGGCTTCATAGGTTAAGGAATGTAACTGGTTGTCTGGTTCCAATTCGCTTTGATAGTCGGCTCAGTGCTGGAAGCGGAAGTTCCTTATTTCGTCGAAATGATCTGTGATTGCATACATGTATGATATAAAGCTGGTTCACTTTGTGAGATGGAAGCTTACGGAATTGTTTCCGTAGTCGGAAGCGATTGTGCCTATAATTTATTAAGATAAAGCAAAAAGAGCATAATATTGTGTACACGCTAATTTACAGGAGAAAAATACTGAACGAGTTTTATCAGGTCACGTTCCGTAAGAATCTGTATGGCGATATAGACACATTACATCGGATTTTGATGAATGGCTGTCTCGCTATAATAATGAGCGAACTTATCAGGGGAAAATATGCTGTGGCAGAATGCCAATGGAAACATTACTTTATTGAAAGCGCATCTGTGCCGAGAAAAAATTAAACCAGATGTAATCTGACAGATACTTGTATAAATAACCGGTAATTGTTAGCTCAGTTCTAAGCTAATACAGTTTATTAGGTATGAGGCAGATAGCGCACTAGGAGAGAAATGCGCTATTTCGTTTGTTTTGAGTCATATCCTGAGTGATTTTTTCTCTTTCCCTTGCAATACCTCAATAATAAATTTAATTTTTTTAATTCTGGATTCGTTTAATACTTCTAAAGTAAATAATTCTGCGTAACTATCTCTTTCAGTACATGGCCCAGACAATAATGGATGTAGCAACTCTTTACAACCTTTATTGGAGTTAACTTTTCCCTGACCTAATATGTCCAAAAGTAAACCCTCCAAACACGGCTCGGAACCAATCAGATTTATTCCTGCATTTAATGCGTTTTGGATGTATTTGGGGGGCCAATGAAGATCAGTGTCAAGTAAAACAACGACAAAATCGTATCCATCACATTTTTTACATGATATTGCATGTGTGATTACATGCTCAGGACCTTTCCCGCCAGCGGTTACAATAGAAACTTTAAATGTACCATTCGAGAAAAGAGATTTCATATGAGAAAGAAAAGCTTTTTCGGCATATCCCTCCCCAACTAGTAATAAAGTTTTTCTGATAGAACGGCGTACTATTTTCTTCTTTGCCATTTTTAAATCCGTCAAATATTGATGTCTGGCACGCCACCTAATGCACCAGTAATATATTTAGAATAAAGATTGTCTTGGCTTCTCAAACCTTGTATATCATCCAGACGCCAAGCTTCACTGATGCCATTCACTTTTTCGACTAAATATACATTATGTTTTTTTAATGATTTTAAAACCTCTGCTGTATGGCAGCTAAAGATGAGTTGCGAAGATAACTTGTTAATTCCATCATTAGCAAACATATCCATTAATTCTCTAATCATGTACGGATGTAGATCGCTATCAAGTTCATCGATAACAGCCACACCGCCATAATGTAATGCCGAAATTAATTTATAAACGAAGTAATAGCATGCTTGAGTGCCAGTAGATTCCATGATAAATGGTATCTCGAATTTTTCACCCTCGTGAGTGTGAATTCCATATGGAAGCACCTTTTTTTCACTTTCGCCTGTTTTTTTATCAATTATGTCTTCTGTTTTTATTATTATGTCATCTAGACCAAAATCCATTCTCGTTAAGTACTTTTTTGCCTTTGCGAAAACTTCAGGGTCCTCATTATAACACTCTGTAGCTTTAAGGACTTTTCCATAGTTGAAATTGGATTTACCAAAAACGTTCAAGTTGTTTTCTATGCTATAAAAAATATAATGCATAGCATTAGCTATAATGTTGTTGCCTTTTCTTCTAAAGTAAGAAATAGCAGAGGCATTCTGCGGTACTGTTTTTAACTCACTGAGAGTGAAGTCGTTATCAGCACTTTTGACTTTATATGAATTAGTGGACTCATCGTATTTTCTATAGAAAACAGATGAAAACAGCCTGCTGCTTTTATATTTTAATTCTTCATGTAATATTCTTTTTTTATTGAATTTTAATAGATACTTAAATTCAACATAATGTATTTTATCTTCAACAGTCTTATTGTCAACAAAGCATATTTCAATCTCTGATGGTTCTTTTTTATTACAAATATGCGGATAAATCGGTAGAGAGTCTGAATTATCCATTGATTTGAATGATTCACTACAAAACCAGCTTAAGAACGCTAAAGGTTTAAGCATGTTTGATTTACCAGAGCCATTAGCACCCATTACAGCCAGTACTTTGGTTATGCGAGTATCGAGCCAAGGCTGGTCTAATGAGGATACAGAAGAGTTAGCCTTCAAAGTAAGGTCAACTAGCTGCTCATCCTTAAATGAGTAAAAATTTTTGAAACGATACCATTTAATCATACTCGACCCATTTAGACATTTTTTTGTTTAATATTGCTTACTATGGCATCTGTGGTTGATGTTGTCCATCACAAGCCTTATACGAATGTAAAAGTTAGTGATCTCTTGGCATTTTTTGTGCTTTGAGAGTCAAATTGCATAGGGACCAGCTATGCCGAAAGATAACTGCGTCGTCCTCCTTAACCTGGCAGAAGAAGCTGAACGCGATGAACAAGTACCTAGATTCTGTTCACTGAACTATATCGGAAGGGTGGTCAGCCAATTTTGATGGCAGCATAGGAAGTACGCCGTTTGCGCGTGGTGATGAAGCAGAAGGATTTCTGATCGTAACAACAGTAGCCGATCAGAGTGGCTTGCCCCTATTGATTAATGTTAGGTCCACCTCTCGCCTGAATCCGTTTGCAGTCCTATGTGCGGCCTTTAGTTACGCCTACTTCATGCCCTGAGCCGACGATGGTAGCAAGTATTACTAACACTACGGTGTGTTAAAACTGGGGTGCAGGTCATCTTGATACGGTGGTTTTATAAATTTATTCGTAAGCGCTAAGTTTAACTTGATGATTATTAAATAATTTACAAATTTTTTATCGTGCCTTGTGTGGACTCCCGCGCTCCCTAACGGATTTCTATGGAATGGAAATCCGTTCAGGAGCCAACAAGCGCAGCGCGTTAGCCGCTTGATATACGGATTTTGGCGCAGTAAATTGTCATTGTTACACCGCTGCTGCAAGCAGCACTCCCATGTTGCCACGACCTTCAAGGCAACGCGCAGGACACAATCTGTGTGGTCGACTCCCAACCCGCCACGCTATCAGTTTGCGGGTGATCGCTGCGGCGATGGTAGCTGACTTATCCCAACCGCCTTAGAGCGGCATCCCGTTTGTTTTTCGTGAAGCAACTACTTTTTGCATACGCACTGATGCGTACACAACCTTTATAGCTGGCGCAACCGTCTGCGGCCTTTTGCTGCCTCAGAGAATGCATCCATGAGGCAGCGGCGTCACTTCATACGGCGCAAAGCCGTTGCAAGTGACGCCGCTAACGATCTCTGCGCAACCCTCACGCCACAGTGCTTTCCGGCGTGCCCTGTCATCTGACGCACATTTTCTGCGTCAATTCTCATCAACCCACTTATCAGAGGAGGACTGAACCGATACCTGAGGCAGGCTTTCAGCCTGAGGGGATTACCCTGCTGATGCAGGCGGCTGCACCGAGTGCATAACCGATATCCCCGTCATACCTCAACCGCTGCCGCTCCGGCGCGCAGGTATTGTTCAGCGCGGCACGGTAAATCCGTGTCGTAAATCGCCGTGCGCCGGAGAACAGAGGTTATTGAGGATGAGGGGATAGCATATGTCACGATTAAGCCGGGAGATGCAAACGCTAGTCCGACAGGCTGGCGGCAGCCATACCCGGTTTCAGCAACCGGGAAGCCAGCTCGCTGGTGTCGATGGATTTAGGGCATGGAGACGGGCGCGGGCGGTATGTGCAGCAGGTCTACGGCAGAACGGCGTAGGCCCTTTCCCCTGGCTGGCCCATCAGTTCACGTTCTTCAGGTAACCCCGCCAGCCAGGGAAAAAGATCAGATTGGCGCTGAGGTGGGGAATTAAGTGTTACTTATGTGGTACTGGTGGGGGAACCCGGCCCAAAAAAACCGGGTTCCCCCACTATCCACGTATATAGCGGAGTCAGGTGGGGAGAATGACCAAAAACCGCATGCTGACGGGGTTGAATGCCAGATCGCCGTTTTCTGGTGGGGGAAAACACGATCCGTCTGCAAGTCGGGTGAAAATGGGGGAAGTCAGGCGGATCTTTTTCTGATCTGCTTGTGGCGTTCAATCAGGTTGCCTTCTTCATCGAAGTAGCGGCTCGGCCAGATCTCCGACGGATGAATACCTAATGCCTCCGCGATCAGAAATTCGCCTTTCGGCCACGGGCGGGTAAGCACGTTCGCCAGAGTTGAAGAGCTTAATCCTGCCTGTCGGGATACCGCTGCCATCGTTATCTTTTTCTTGTGTAACGAGGCAATTATGTCTGCCGGATGCATATCAATTTTGTTAGTCATGCTCCCTCCTTGCTCGTAGAGACAGAATAATTTTCCAACACCAATACTAAGTAATACTTAGTACATTTTCAACAGGCAGACATGAAAATCACCGCTGGTTATCCAGTCGGTCGGGATTCTCATGCTGCCATATCGTTTGAAGGAAGCCAGATTAAAAGCCGGTTTATCGCAGCAGCAGCTTGGTGTGCTCGCCGGTATCGATGAGGCGACGGCCAGCGCACGGATGAATCAATATGAGCGCGGCGTGCATACTCCTGATTTTGAACTGGTGTGCAGGTTAGCCGCTGTGTTGAATACCCCTGCCAGTTATTTTTACACTGTTGAAGATGATTTAGCGGAAATCATCCTTACTTACGCCAGCCAGAAAAATACCGACGCTTTTTAAATCTCCCTCTTTCTGGATTTAAGCAATAAAAACGCGTAGTTGAGAAAGCATCACTAAGTAATGCTTAGTATATTTTCAATAGGTTAGCGTGAAAACTACGGCTTACATATCGTGTAAGTCGGGATCCTCATGCTGCCACATCGTTTAAAAGAAGCCAGACTAAGAGCGGGCCTGTCGCAACAGCGGCTTGGGGTTCTGGCGGGTATTGATGAAGCCACGGCCAGCGCGCGGATGAACCAATATGAGCGCGGTGTGCATACGCCTGATTTTGATCTTGCCTGCCGACTGGCGGCGGTGCTTGATGTTCCTGCCTGCTATTTTTATACCGTCGAAGACGATCTTGCCGAAATTATTCTGAATTATCACCCTACGAAAAAATAGCGCTTGTCTACGTTATTGCTCTGTTCGTTCGAAACGCTGTGCAGCTCGTCGTTCTCAATAATCGGCTTAACGAGCTCTGCCAGTTTACAATGCGCTTCTCGCCGCTCCTCAAAGTAATCATACCGATCGTAAATGCCTTCAACGCCTTTCTGCTTATGATTAAGGCACCGTTCGGCGACATAACCCGGAACGCCTAACGCGGCCAGCAGGCTGCGGCAGGTGCGGCGCAGGTCGTGTACGGTGAACGGTTCAAGTTCACCCATGCGGTTGGGCGGTTGAATTTTTCTTCCCGGTTCGCGGCCGAAAAGTTTGGCGATCGCCCGGTTGAGGGTATCGCTGCCCATATGCGGCGAACCGCTGGCCCGGCGGTTGGGGAATACATATGCTGAACCGCAGGCGCGTATCTTCAATTCCCGCAGCCATTCCAGCGCCAGCGGGGGTAGGGGAATGACGATAGCGACGCCCGATTTGCTCCTTGTCGCAGGCAGTTCCCACGTTGCGTCTTCGAGGGAAAATTCATCCCATTGGGCTTCGGTCAGTTCGCTTTTGCGTACGCCAAGCACGATCAGTAATGCGCAAGCCAGATAGTTATCGCGAGTGAAGCTGTCGCTCTGGTTGCGGAATACCTGAAAAACCTGCGTCAACTCTTCCAGACTCAACGCCCGATCGCGGCTTTTTTCAATGCCGCCCGCATCATCCACCTTGAATGCCGCCGCCGGGTTATGGACAAGAAGCCCAAGTTTTATGCCGTGATTAAACAGTTGTTTCAGGTACATCAGCGCATCGTTGGCGGTGCAGGGCCTGCCGCTGGCGGTGATTTGCTGGATGATGGCGCGTATGTCCAGTGGTGTGACCTTGCCTAACGCCTGTTCTCCAATGTGTGGCGCGATCTCTCTGGCGAAGATCCGCTGTGGGATATGCGGGTGCTTAAGGCGTCGTACCAAATCCTGTTTCCAGTCGTTAAACAGATCGTTGACGGTATGGATTCTGGCGGGGCGATTGCGTTTACGTTCGGCGATGGGATCGTCGCCTTTCCTGACCTTCCTGCGGGCGTCTTCGGCCTGAGAGCGGGCTTCCGCCAGCGACAGATCGGACGGTTTGCCCAGCGTGAGCGAACGGCGTTTGGCGTTCAGGGTATAGCGCAGCATCCAGTAAGGTTCGCCGCGCTGCGGCAGCATCAGGTATAGCCCCTGACCGTCGTTGTATCGTCCGGGACGGCCCGCTTTCAGGATGGACTGTATGGTTTTAACGGCAGATTTCCCATGCCCTGCCTCCCTAAGGTCTTCCGCCAGCGCCCGTCAGTCGTGGCCTGCGCGAAAAAGTGGGTAGTACATAGGTTATAAAACGAACATTTTGGCTTGTAAAGCGATTGTACTACCCAATGTACTACCCACTTGGCAGTGGATTTCGATGGATTTGGGTAGTACGCGGTAGACGTTGATGGCAACAAAAACGCCCTGAAAACAGGGCGTTGTGGCAGTCGGTGGAACAGGGTGGAAATTATTCGATATTTTGGATCTGTTCCCGCATCTGTTCGATAAGAACTTTCAGTTCGATGGCGGAGGCGGTGACGTCGGCGTTGATGGATTTAGACGCCAGCGTGTTTGATTCGCGGTTGAACTCCTGCATCATAAAGTCCAGCCGGCGGCCTACGGCTTCCTCTTTCTTCAGGATTTTATAGGTTTCCGCCACGTGCGCTTCCAGGCGATCGAGCTCTTCCGCGACGTCGATGCGCTGAGCCATGATGACCAGTTCCTGCTCCAGCCGGTTATTCTCCAACTGAACCTGCGCCTCTTCCAGTTTGCTGAGCAGCCGTTCCCGTTGCCACTGCAGGATGTTCGGCATCTGCGTGCGGACTTTGGCGACTTCGGCGCTGACGCCGGCCAGCCGTTGTTCAATCAGCGTTTTTAAGGCATTGCCTTCGCTTTCCCGCGCGCTGATGAAATCATCCAGCGTGCGGTCCAATGCTTGTAACAACTCGGCGCTGATGGCATCCAGATCCTGTTCTTCCGCCGCCATCACTCCGGGCCAGCGCAGGATATCAACCGGATTGATTTCCCCTTCGTCGCTTTGCATTTTTACCCAGTTGGCGGCGTTAACCAGTTGTTTGGCCAGGTTTTCATTCAGAATCAGCGAGCTTTGCGCCCGCGGATCAAGATCAAAACGCAGGTTGCATTCAATTTTGCCGCGGGTCAAACGGGTGCGGATACGATCGCGGATAACCGGCTCCAGACTGCGAAACTGCTCTGGCAAACGGATGTAGGTTTCCAGATAGCGTTGGTTTACTGAACGCAGTTCCCAGGCTGCGCTGCCCCAGTCACCCTTGACTTCTCGTCGGGCGTAAGCGGTCATACTGCGAATCATTGGTGCATACCTGTAAAGCAAATGATGGAGGGATTATAACGTTGTGTCTCTGGGCAGGGTAGAACAAAATCGACGGGCCGCCAGAGCGGGACTCAATACCATCTGTGTAATTGCGGGCTATGCCGCATGCAATAGCGCTTCGTACTGCTTGGCGATCTCCCGGCATTTATTTTTCATCATCTGTTTTAGCTGCAATGTTGCCCGCGACTGCGGATTATCCCGCCGGCTAATCAGCGTCACTTCGAACGGTAACGGCTGGTCGATAGGGACGATTTTAAGCAGATCGGCATAACGGCAGGCGGTAAAAAGGTCGACCACGCCGACGCCGCCGCCGGCCAATACCATATCGGCAATCACCGAGTAGGTCTTGATGTACAGCGAGGACGCCGGTTTTAGATCCCGATCGCGCAACGCCCGGTGCAATACCTGTCCGAGCGGATCCTGATGTTGCATCATCAATAGATTGTTCGAACACAGCCATTCCAGCGATACGGGGCCGGTTACCGGGCTGTCTTTCGGCAGCAGCGCCACCATGGAAGACTGAAACAACGGTTCCGCCAGCAATGCCGTAGGCACCTGCTGACCGAAAACCAGGGCGAAATCCAGCTGATCTTGCAGGATATTCAGGCAAAGGGTGCTGAAGTGCTCCGTTACCAGCTCCACATCGATCCGCGTTTCCTGTTTATGAAACTCCACCAGAGCGGGGACGACAATCATCTGCCCAAACGCATGCGCGGCGCCAAGGCGGACGGATTGCTCTTTGCCGGTTTTGATCTGTTCAGTCAATGTGCTGATGGTTTGCAGATGCTTATACAACTCTTGAACTTGGGGGATCAGACGGCGGCCTTCTTTCGTGGCGATCATGCCTTGCGTATGCCGTTCAAACAGCGCGAAACCGAGCTGCTGTTCCGCGTGATTGAGCACCCGGCTGACGTTAGGTTGGGAAACATTCAACAAGCGAGCGGCGCCGCTGATGGTTCCCGCTTGCACGATAGCCTGAAAAATTTCAATGTGTCGTAAACGCATGGGAGTACGCCCCGTGTATCTTTTGGGTGGTTGTTGCACCGTCAGGCACAACGTTGTCGGCAATATATATGCAATATCCACGCCATACAGCAGGGGTCATACTCCCTTTGCGGTGCTGAATTTTTAAACTAGGCTCCCCAGGTGGTTTCCAGTACGCGCAGCCAGTTACCGTAGCAAATTTTTTCCAGCAATGGGCGCGCATAGCCTCGCCGGGCCAGCGCATCGACCAGTAGCGGCAGCCCGGCGACATCGGCCAGATCCGGCGGAACGGTGGTGCCGTCAAAGTCGGAACCCAGACCGACGCCGTCTTCGCCCAGTTTGGTCAGCAGATAATCAACATGGCGGACGATCTCTTCCACCGTCGCATTAGGATCTTTTTTCCCATCTTCGCGCAGGAACATGGTGCCGAAGTTTACGCCGACAAAGCCGCCGCTTTCCCGAATGGCGGCCAGTTGGCTGTCCGTCAGGTTACGCGATTGGGCGCAGAGCGCGTGCGCGTTGGAATGGCTGGCGACCAGCGGGGCGTCAGTAATATCAGCGGTTTGCCAGAAACCTTTTTCATCCATATGCGAGACGTCCACCATAATGCGTTTGGCGTTACAGGCCCGCACCAGGCGTTTACCGGCTTCCGTCAGCCCGTCTCCGGTATCCGGGGAGGAAGGGAAACGGAACGGAACGCCTTGGCCAAAAATATTCGGACGGCTCCACACCGGCCCCAGCGTGCGCAATCCGGCTGCGTGCAGAATATCCAGCAGTTCCAGATCGGGATCGATCGCTTCGGCGCCTTCAATATGCATCACCATGGCCAGCACGCCCTCGGTCATACACTGACGGATATCCGCCGCGCTACGGCAAATTTTGGCCCGCCCGGCGGATTCCGCCTCAATGCGCAGCAGGGTGGAAATTAATGAAAACGTTACCTCTCTGGCGTTTTCCATCGTCGGCGTGGCGTGGGGAACAAACAGCCCCCCACTTTCTGGTACAGATTTTGCTGCTGCCTTGGGCGAAGGAACATAGGCGGCAAACAAACCGCCGGCAAAACGGCCCTGCTGGATGCGTGGCAGGTCGATCTGGCCTGCCGCCGGCCCGTTTAGAAAGGCTTCCGCCGGGTTAGCCCGGTGAGAAGACCAAAGACGCAGGAGTACGTCATTATGTCCGTCGAAAACAGGGATTGGTTCACTGATGGGTAGCTGATTGTCTGGCATAGTCACAAGTACCGGCTCTGGATGCGATGTAATGGGGCGTTGGATTGCTCCATTTTGGTGCCGATGCACTAAAATGGAGAACCGCCGCTAAGGAAAAAAATCACGCCTTAGTTCATCCATTTTAAGCCCGCCTTGTTTGCCGATGTCAAGACGAAAATATGAAATAAAAAACAAAAAATTATTTAATATCAACATGTTGAGGTGTTTATGATTACCAGGAGACGTTTTCTTGCCGGATGCGGCGCCGTACCATTCCTTTCCTATCTGAATCTTCACTCCGCGTTTGCCGCCACTCCGCCCACCATGCTGGTGATGGCGATACAGTTGGACAACATGACCAGTCTCGATCCGCATGAAAGTTTTGAGTCTGTCGGTTCTGAAATCGCCGGTAACCTTTATCAGCGTTTGGTGATGCCGAATCCGGAGAAGCCGAGCGAAGTGAAAGGCGAGCTGGCGACAAGTTGGGAAGTGAGCAACGAGGGAAAAACCTTTACGTTCCACCTCGATCCCAATGCCAAATTCTCCGACGGCAGCGCGGTAACGGCGGAAGACGCGGCGTTTTCATTGCAGCGCGTGGTCAAACTGGACAAAAGCCCGGCGTTTATCATTAACCAGTTCGGTTTTACCAAAGATAACGTTGAGCAGCACGTTACCGCGCCGGACGCTCATACGCTGGTGATTAATCTGGACCAACCCGCGGCGGAAACCTTCCTGCTGTATTGTCTGTCGGCGCCGGTAGGCAGCGTGGTGCAGAAGAAAGCGGCGTTGGCCAATCAGCAAGGGGACGATCTGGGCAACGCCTGGGTGAAACAGCACAGCGCCGGTTCGGGGGCGTTTACCCTGCGCGCATGGAAAGCCAGCGAGAGCGTGATCCTGGAGAAAAATTCCCATTACCCGACGGACAGTAAAATTCAGCGCATCATCATGAAGCATATTGTCGATCCGTCCGCCCAGTTGCTGATGTTGCAGAAAGGGGACGTCGATATCGCCCGCGATCTGACCAGCGAGCAGCTGCGCCCGATTCTGAATGACGACAATTACCATGTTATTCGCAAGGATGTCTCCACCATTATGCTGATGTCCTGCAACACCACCAATGAACTGCTGAAAAAACCGCAGGTCTGGCAGGCGCTGAAGTGGGCGGTGGATTATGAAGGCATCCAGAAAAACATCATTCCGTTGACGCACCGCGTGCATCAAAGTTTTCTGCCCGGCGGATTCCCGGCCGCGCTGGACGATACCCCGTTCCATCAGGATATCGCCAAGGCTAAAGCCCTGCTGGCGGAAGCAGGCTACCCGGACGGCTTCGAGATCACCCTCGATCACTACTCCGCCCAGCCTTATCCCGATATCGCCCAGGCGATCCAGACGCAACTGGGGGCTATCGGCATCAAAGTCAGGCTGATTTCTTCGGAGAACCGTCAGGTATTGACCAAAATGCGCGCCCGTCAGCATCAGTTGGCCATTACCGCCTGGGGCGCGGACTATTTCGATCCCAACTCCAATACCGAAACCTTCTGCGTAAACACCGATAACGGCGAAAATGCCCGTAACCGCACGCTGGCATGGCGCTGCGGCTGGTCAGACGAGAAGTTCAATACGCTGACCGAGCAGGCGCTGCATGAAAGCGATGCGGATAAGCGTATTGCGCTGTACGAAACCATCCAGCGCGAACACCGGGAACACAGCCCGTTTATTATGCTGATGCAGAGTACGCTGCCGATTGCCTGCCGTAAGAATATCAGTGGCGTCAACATGACGGTACTGCGTGATAGTGCTTATGAGCAGGTGAAAAAAGCGTAATGTCGGTATTTAAACGTTTCCTCAGTACGCTGGGGAGTTTGATTCTGACGTTGTTCGGCCTGTCGGTGCTGACATTCTTCATCGGTCGGGTAATGCCGACCGATCCGGTGTTGGCGGTAGTCGGCGACAACGCGCCGGAATCGGTAGTGGCGCGCGTGCGTCAGGAAATGGGGCTGGATCAGCCGTTATGGGTACAGTTTATTCGCTACCTGCATCAACTGCTGCAAGGCGATCTGGGTAATTCGGTACTGACCTCCAACCCGGTGATAACGGATATCGCGCGCTTTTTCCCCGCCACGCTGGAACTGGCGACCGCGGCGATTATTATCGCCGCGCTGGTCGGCATTCCGCTCGGCGTATGGGCGGCGGTGCGTCAGGGCTCCTGGGTCGATCAAACCATCCGGGTGGTCTGTCTGGCCGGGCATTCACTGCCGGTGTTTGTGCTGGCGCTGCTCAGCCTGCTGATTTTCTACGCGGTGCTGGGCATCGCGCCGGGGCCGGGACGTCAGGACATTATCTTCCAGGACATGGTGCCGCAGGTGACCGGGCTGTTGACGGTGGATTCCCTGCTGGCCGGCGATTACGACGCCTTTAAGGACGCCGTCGCCCATATGGCGCAGCCGGTGTTGATACTGGCGTATTTCAGCATGGCCTATATCACGCGCATGACGCGCACCTTTATGCTCAATGCGTTGAGCGGTGAATTCGTCATTACCGCGCGGGCTAAAGGGTTGTCATCACGCCGGGTGATCTGGCGTCACGCCTTCCCGACGGTGGCGGTGCAACTGGTGACGGTGCTGGCGCTGACCTATGCCGGTCTGCTGGAAGGCGCGGTGGTGACGGAGAACGTCTTCTCCTGGCCTGGGCTGGGACAATACCTCACCACGGCGTTGATGAACGCCGATATGAACCCGGTGGTTGGCACCACGCTGTTAGTCGGCACCCTGTACGTCTTGCTGAATCTTTGTGCCGATATTCTCTACCGACTTTGGGATCCCCGCGTAAAATGATTTTTCCTGTATCACGAGCTTGGTTGCTCGACGAAACGCCCGTAACACGCCGCCAGGCCGTATGGGGCCGGCGCTACCGGCTATGGCTGGGATTACGGGCAAACCCGATGGCGATGATGGGGTTGGCGGTTATTCTGTCGGTGTTGCTGTTGTCGCTGGCGGCGCCGCTATTAACCTCTTTCAATCCTGGTTTTCAGGATCTGGCTAACCGGCTGGCGCCGCCTTCCGCCAAGCACTGGCTGGGCACGGATGAGCTGGGGCGCGATATCTACACCCGCATCCTGTACGGCGGCCGTACCACGCTGGGCATGGTGATTGCCGTTGTGGCGCTCACCGCGCCTATCGGTTTGCTGGTGGGCTGCGTCGCGGGTTACGCCGGCGGGCTGTTGGATAAGATTCTGATGCGCGTGACGGATATCTTCCTGTCGTTTCCGCGCCTGATTCTGGCGCTGGCCTTCGTGGCGGCGTTAAAGCCCGGCGTGGAAAGCGCCATTCTGGCGATCGCCCTTACTTCCTGGCCGCCGTATGCCCGGCTGGCGCGGGCGGAAACCATGCAGTTCCGCCACAGCGACTTTATTGCCGCCAATCGCCTGACCGGGGCGACGCCAATGCGCATTATTCTGCGCCATATCATGCCGCTGTGCGTACCCAGCCTGATTGTTCGCATCACGCTGGATATGAGTTCGATCATCATCACGGCGGCCAGCCTGGGCTTTCTGGGCATGGGGGCGCAGCCGCCTTCACCGGAATGGGGAACGATGATCGCCACCGCGCGGCGTTTCCTGTTTACCGAATGGTGGGTGCCGCTGATGCCCTGCGTGGCAATTTTCCTGACTTCGCTGGCGTTTAACTTTTTAGGTGACGGTTTGCGTGACGTACTGGATCCAAAGGAGCGTTAAATGCTGGTGGAAATTGAAAATCTTCGCATCACGTTTACCAACGGGAATGAAAAGTCCGAGGCGGTGCGCGGCGTATCCTTGAGCATTGGTAAAGAGAAGTTCGCCATTGTCGGGGAGAGTGGCTCCGGTAAATCGCTGACCGCCCGCAGTCTGATGCAGTTACTGCCGGGCAACGCGCAGATTCAGGCGGATAAACTCAGTTTTGACGATATCGATCTGCGCGGCGCTAATGAAAAAACCATGCGTCAGATCCGCGGCAAGCGCGTCGGGTTTATTTTACAGGATCCGAAATACTCGCTGAATCCGGTGATGACCATCGGCCAGCAGATTGCGGAAGCCTGGCGGGAGCACAAAGGCGGCAGTAAACGCGCGGCGATGGCGGCGGCGGTCGAACTGTTGGAGCAGGTGCGCATTCGGGAGCCGCGGCAGGTCGCCATCCGCTATCCGCATGAGGTGTCGGGCGGCATGGGGCAGCGGGCGATGATCGCCATGATGCTGGCGCCCGATCCGGAACTGCTGATTGCCGATGAGCCGACCAGCGCGCTGGATGCCACCGTGCAGGCCGATATTTTGAAGCTGATTGACGATCTGGTGTCGCAGCGGGGGATGGGGCTGATTCTAATCAGTCACGACCTGCCGCTGGTATCGCATTTCTGCGATCGGGTGGCGGTGATGTATGCCGGCCGGATTGTCGAAATGCTGGCCGCCAGCGATTTGCATCAGGCTCAGCACCCTTATACCCAGGGACTGCTGGCATGTCTTCCTTCTTTGAAACATCCCCGGGATCGTCTTCCGGTGATGAAACGTGATGCAGCCTGGAAAAACTGATGATTACACTTGATAATTTGCGTATTTCATTCGGCTCGACCGCCGTGGTGAAGGGGGTTTCTTTTCAGGTGGAAAGCGGCGCCAGCTTCGGCATCGTCGGAGAAAGCGGTTCGGGAAAATCGACGATTTTACGCGCGTTGGCCGGGCTTAACCATGATTGGCAGGGCAGCATACTGTTCGGCGGCATGGCGCTGTCGGCCCATCGCGGCCGCGATTTCTTCCGTCAGGTGCAGATGGTGTTTCAGGATCCTTACGGTTCCCTGCATCCCCGCCAGACGATCGATCGTATTTTGCAGGAACCCCTGCTGGTGCATCACATCGATCGCGCTGAACAACGTATCGCTCAGGCGCTTGATGACGTGGGGCTGCCGTCAACGGTGCGTTTTCGTTTCCCTCATCAATTATCCGGCGGGCAGCGTCAGCGCGTCGCCATCGCGCGGGCGCTGATCGCCGAGCCGGAAGTGCTGTTGCTGGATGAACCGACATCCGCGCTGGATGTGTCGGTACAGGCGGAAATTCTCAATCTATTGATGGATATCCGTCAGGAGCGGAAACTCACCTACCTGATGGTGAGCCACAATCTGGCGGTGGTCACCCATCTGTGCGAGCAGGTCGGCGTGATGCAGCACGGCGAAATGGTAGAGATACTGAGCGCCGAGGATTTACGTGCGGGGCGAATGCAACATCCGCACACGACAGAACTTTATACGTTAAGTATGGCGTTAGAGGAGCCGGCATAATGTTGAACTGGAAACGGGCGACGGAAGTCGCCCAATCAATGACAGAACGCTGGGATCACGACCATCAACCGGGCGGGGCCGTTGTGCTGTTCGATCGCGAGCAGATTCAGGCCGCCTGCTGCGGCGGGTTGGCGGATCTGGCTCAAGGCACGCCGTTCAGCACCAGCAGCGTGGTGCGTTTTGCTTCGGTCACCAAGCATCTGTTCGCGGCGATGGTCACCGGACCGATGGCAGACAAGGTATCGCTGACGGATACGCTGGCGCAGCATCTTCCGCAGTTGACCGGCGCGAACGGCCAGGTCGCCGTGGGGCAGGCGCTGGATATGACCGCGGGGCTGGACGATATTCGCGAAACCCTGTCTCTTTTGGGCTTATCGGTTTACAACGCGACGCAGGCCGCCGATTTGCTTCAGTTTGAAGCCGATATGGGGGAGCTGAACTATCCGGCAGGCAGTGAGATTTCCTATTCCAACACCGGCTACCGGCTGGTGGAGGAAGCGTTAAAAGCCAAAGGGATATTGTTTGCGGATTTGCTGCAACAGCACGTCTGCGATCCGCTGAATATTCGCCTGTACGCGCCGGAAACCTGGTTTGATATCGTTCCCGGCCTGGTGCCCGGCTATTGGCAAGGAGATCGCGGCTGGCAGTTGGCCAGCGCCGGTCTGCATCTATCCGCGTCCGGCAGCGTGGCCGGCAGCGTGCGCGATTTGAGCGTTTGGCTACAGGCGCTGCTGCGCGATGACGGACCGGGCGCCGGCGTGCTGGCCCGGCTTTCCGCGCCGCGCCGGTTGGCGGATGGCCGCACCACCGGATACGGGCTGGGCATTGCCCATACGCAGCTCGGCGAGGCGCATCTGGTCGGGCACGGCGGTTCCCATGCCGGATATAAGACCTATTTCCTGCTCGATCCGCGGCAGGGCGCCGGGGTGGCGTTGGTCGCCAACCGGGAAGACGTCGCCACCTACGACGGCGCGCTGCGCATTATGGCCGCTCTGCTGGAGCAGCCGTTGCCGCAGCCGGGACATGCGTTGACCAGCGGTCTGTATGCTTCCGACAGCGGCAGCGACTGGTTGGAGATTAGCGGCGATACCGCCTGCTGGCTGGGGGCGAGTGATACGCTGTACCGCAGCCGCGATCCGGCCGAGGCGGTATCGCTTTCCAGCCATATGCCGATGCGGTTGCGGCAAAACGGGATCGCGATAGAAGGGGAGATTGGTCATGTGCCCCGTCGGTTCCTTCCCGTAGAAGCGGATGACAGCATCGATCAGGCGCAAGGGCGCTGGTTCTATCCGCAATGGCGCAGCGAACTGGCGATTACGGGCGACCGGCTGGTGATGGGCATCGGTCCGGCGGCGATAACCGCATCGCTGATTTCTCTGGGTAAAGGCCGTCTGCTGGCGACGGCGCAGGATGGCCCGTGGGAAAAACGTTTTGCCATTCAGCTTGAGGGCGACGGTATGAGGCTATTGCTGAACCGCAGCCGGATCGTGAGATATCAGCGCTGAGGACGCCGACAGGATAGGCGAGTTTCAAGGATGAGACGGCTATTCCGCGTCGCTGGCGGCGCGGTAAGCGCGTTCCGATTGTGAAGGCATCGCGCAGCGGCAATCCCTCTTTATTTATGAGGATTCCTCTGCGCCTGCGCGGGGATAACGGTCAAGTCCACTACTGGAAAGGCTTTTACGTAGATTCGAAATATTGTCGTTGATTACCCCCTCCCTGCCTCCCCCTTGTCAGGGGAGGAGACAACCCGTTAACAGCGCTGAATCTACTCCCTCCCTTGTCAGGGGTAGGAGATAATTCGTTAAAACACTGGGTTTACTCCCTCCCCTGGGAAGGGGAGGGTTGGGGTGGGGTTGGAACCAGCAAACTCCCCCTCTTCAGAAGAGCCTACCCGAACCGCTTATTGCATATCACCGATAAATACTGGCTACCGGATCCCTCCCCTGTCAGGGGTAGGAGATAATTCGTTAAACACTGGGTTTACTCCCTCCCCTGGGAAGGGGAGGGTTGGGGTGGGGTTGGAACCAGCAAACTCCCGCTCTTCAGAGGAGCCTACCCGAACCGCTTATTGCACATCACCGATAAATACTGGCTACCGGATCTCCCCCGACATAACCGTAACCGCGATACATGCCTTCACTGTTGAACGGCAGCGCGATGTTGCCGTCGCCATCGACGGCGATCAGGCCGCCGCTGCCTTCCAGCCGCTTCAGCTTCTCCATCACCACGCGGTCGGCGGCCTGTTGCAGCGACAACCCGGCATACTCCATCAGCGCCGAGACATCGTAGGCGGCGACGGTGCGCATGAAAATTTCGCCGGTGCCGGTGCAGGAAACGGCGCAGGTCTGGTTATTGGCATAGCAGCCGGCGCCGATAATAGGGCTATCGCCTACGCGTCCGGCTTGTTTATTGGTCATGCCGCCGGTAGAGGTGGCCGCCGCCAGATTGCCGTTGCTATCCAGCGCCACAGCGCCGACGGTGCCGAACTTGCGATCGGGATCGATAGGATCCTGGGATTGACCGTCGTGATCCAGTATCACCTGCCCTGTTCCTGATTGGGCGTTGTGCAACTGGCGGCGGCGTTCTTCGGTGGAGAAAAAGTCCGGTTCCACCATGTCTAAATGGTGCTGACGGGCAAAATCCTCCGCGCCCGCGGCGGTAAACATCACGTGCTGACTGCTTTCCAACACGGTTCTGGCCGCCCGCACGGGATTACGGATATGGCTGACGCAACTGACCGCTCCCGCGTTCAACGTGCGTCCATCCATAATGCTGGCGTCCAGCTCGTGGGTTTCATTTTGGGTAAATACCGAACCGTGCCCGGCGTTAAACAGCGGACACTCTTCCAGCAGCCTAACGGCTTCGGTCACTGCATCCAGCGCGCTGCCGCGCTGCGCCAGAATCTGCTGTCCGCTGGCGACGATCGCGCGCAGTTCGGCGAGGTAGCGTTGCTCTTTCTCCGCGCTCATCGCCGCGCGGGTCAGCGCGCCGGCTCCGCCGTGGATCACAATTACTGCTTTTCCCATGCTGCAATTTCTCTTTTCAATAGGTTAGAACGGAGGAAGCGGAAATGACGGCGCATATCAATTTTGCGTCGTCGCCAGGTAAGAAAACGCGCTTAACAGGCTAATCAGTTCTGCCATGCTCTGGGCGGTATAACCGACGGTGACGGCATCCTGCCGCGCTATGCCGGGGAGCAGGCAAAACAGATCCGCCAGTACCGGTTTCGCCACCATCAGCTCAAGGCGATAGGGCGCTTGAATACGTGATGTCACGCGGTTGTGGGCGTTTCGCACCGCTTGCATGGCGGACTGCCGAATAAGCTGACGGGCGGATTCCGGGCTGAGCGACTCGGCCGCATTTTGCGAAATGGCGCGTTTTACGCAGGCATAAGCGGCGTCGGGATAATAACGGGCGATCCACTGTTGCAGCGTATCATCGCCGCTGACCAGCCAGAGCGGCGTGTTGTATTCGGCGCCCGCCGCGGCATAGATATCGCTTTCGCCCATGATCTCGCCGTTAATGCGCACCCGGTAAAACGCCCGTCCGTTGATGGTGTGGGCCAGCACGCCGAATTCGCCGGCGGCGCTGTGATAGCCGATAAACATCATGCCGTCGAACTGCTGCTGTTCCAGACCTTCGACCATGGACAGGCCGCGCGGCTTACCCTGAACCAGACGGGCGCGGGGATCGATGTTCTCCGCCCGCAGATTCACCATGGCGGCATGGCTGTCGGCGACCACCACTTCAGCGGCGCCGCCGGCGAATGCGCCGTCAATCGCGGCGTTGACTTCTTGCTCCATCAGTCCTCGGGCGAGCTGATATTCCGCCGCTCCAGGGCTGCACTGCTCCGGGCGCATTACGCCGGCAATACCCTCAATATCTGCCGAAATGAAAACCTTCATGACCAATTCCTTAATCAGATAACTCTTTTACCAGACGATCCAGCACCTGACGTAGCGCCGGGCGGTAGTGCCCGCGGAAACCCGTCACGGCATCCGCACTTAACAGGGCGTCCAGCACCGCGTGTTCGGTGGCGTCGGCTGCGGCGCTCAGCAGCGGCTCAAGCTGATTGTCCGCCGGCGGCTGCGGCTGCGGACAGGTGGAGAATGCGACGGAGATATCGCCGGAACCGTGGCCCCAGTAGCTGCCCAGTCGGCCTAACCCCGCGCCGGCGCGTTTGGCGATGCGCTTAAGCTGGCGGGCATCCAGCGGCGCGTCCGTCGCCATAATAATGATGATCGAACCGGCGTCCTGTTGCGGCGCCAGCTCAGGCAATAGCGGCGCGATGGCTTCGCCGATCTGTACGCCGTCCAGCGTTAGCGCGGAGAGCGCGCCGAAATTCGCCAGCACCAGCACGCCGAGCGTGGCGCCCAGTTCCGGGATGCGGCGCGACGCGGTGCCGATACCGCCTTTCAGACCGAAACAGCTCATGCCGCGGCCCGCGCCGACGCTGCCGCGTTCAAAGGTTTCTTCGGCGCATTCCAGCGCCTCGCGCGCCATATGCTCGGTCACGGCCAGCGCCTGAATATCGTTCAGCCAGCCGTCATTGCACTCCAGCGCCAGCGGGTTCACGGTGGGAAGGGTGCGGCCCAGTTCGGGGTTATGGGCAATCGCGTCGCGCGCCAGCGCGGTAAACAGCGTTCCCACGGCCAGCGTATTGCTAAGCAGAATCGGGGTCTGCAACAGGCCGAGCTCTTCAATCTGCACCAGTCCGACGGGCTTGGCGAAACCGTTCAATACCGCGGCGCCGCAGGGCAGGGGATGGGCGAACAGGTTGCTGCCGGCCGGCACAATCGCGGTGACGCCGGTCTGCGTTTCGCCTTTCGCCAGCGTAGCGTGCCCTACGCGCACGCCCGCTACGTCGCTGATGCTATTGCGCGGCCCGCTGGCGCCGCGGGGCGTGCCTAGCCGCCCCTGTTCCCGCCAGCGGCGTAACAGCAGCGCTATTTGTTCCTGTTGATAGGGTGCCATGTCGGTTCCTTAGCTTTTCAATTTGGGATCGAGCGTATCGCGCAGCGCATCGCCCAGCAGGTTGAAAGCCAGTACGGTGAAAAAAATAGCCAGACCGGGGAACACGCTGACGTGCCACTGGCCGGCCATCATCAGGCTGCGGCTCATGGCCAAAATATTACCCCATTCGGGAACGTCCGGCTCCGGGCCGAGGCCGATAAAACTGAGGCTGGCGGCGGTCAGAATGCTGGTGCCGATACGCATGGTGAAATAGACGATCACGCTGGGCAGCGTACCCGGCAGAACATGGCGCATCAGCACAATGCGGTCCGGCGCGCCGGCGCAGCGCACCGCCTCGACATAGGCCGCCTGTTTCAGCGACAGCGTGGAGGCGCGCACAATGCGGGCGAAGACCGGCACGCTGAAGATGGCGACGGCAATAATCACGTTATTCAATCCCGGACCGAGGATCGCCACCACGGCAATCGCCAGCAGCATGCCGGGAAAAGCGAACAGCACGTCGGAGCCGCGCATGATCAGCATATCGATCCAGCGGCCGTAATACCCGGCCAGCAGACCCAATACAATACCCACCAGCATACCCAGCGTGACGGAGAAAATGCCGATATACAATGAAATACGCGCGCCATAGATAATTCGGCTCATCACGTCGCGCCCCAGGTCATCGGTTCCCATCCAGTGGGCCGCCGAAGGGGGAGAAGATAGCGCCATCCAGTCTGGCTCCTGCGGGTTGTACGGTGCCAGCCAGGGCGCCAATAGGGCCACCAGGATCAACAGCAAAATAAATCCGCCGGAGGCCAGCGCCATCGGATTACGGATAAACACCTGGACGAAATCGCGCCAGGGCGAACGAATGGTATTTTCGTCAAGGGTCGCAGCCGCCACGGCGGGCTCGGAAGGAAGGTTCATCTTATCTCCTAACGTAAGCGAATCGCCGGATTGACCACCGCATACAGCAGGTCCACCAACAGGTTAATGACAATAAATTCGAAAACGAACAGCATGACCAGCGCCTGAATAACCGGCTGATCCTGCGTTTTGATGGATTCTATCAACAGCCAGCCCAGTCCCGGCCAACTGAATACGCTTTCCACCACGATGGAGCCGCCGAGCAGAAAGCCGAACTGTAGCCCCAGCATGGTGATTACCGGGATAAGCGCGTTACGCATCACATGTTTCCAGGTGATCAGCCGGTTGCGCAGCCCTTTGGAACGGGCGGTGCGCACATAGTCTTCCTGTGCGACTTCCAGAAAAGCGGAGCGGGTAAAACGCGCCATCACCGCCGCCACCGATGCGCCCAGCGTGAGCGCCGGCAGGATGATATCGCTAGGCTGATTAAAGCCGCTGACGGAGAATATCCCGAACGGCATGGCGACAAACTGGATCAACAGTAAACCCAGCCAGAACGGCGGCATGGAGATTCCGCCGATGGCGAAACTCATTAATGTCCAATCCTGCCATTTGCCCCGTTTTAGCGCGGAAACGACGCCGACCAGCAGGCCCAATACTACCGACCAGGCAAAACCGGCCAGCGCCAGCCACATGGTGGGCATAAAACTTTTGCCGATCACCTCGATAACCGGCTGCTGGGTGCGGTAAGTGACGCCCAAATCGCCTTTAAACAGGCCGCTGAGCCAGTTAACGTATTGCTGCGGCAGCGGATCGTTCAGCCCCAACTGCTGACGCGCCGCTTCCACCGCTTCAATCGGGGCGTCGGCCCCGGCGTAAATGCGCGCCGGATCGCCCGGCAGCAGTTTGATAAAGCCGAACACTAACAGGGAGACCACCAGCAGAACCGGGATCATTTCCAGCAAACGTCGAACGATATAGGCAAACATGGTGTGCTCCCCGAGTCTGTTACTTAAATTCCGCCTGATCGAAGATCAGCGAGCCATCCGCCAGCATATAAACGCCGGACAGGTTTTTCGCTTTCCCCACCAGGTTATCCGGCGAGCCGAGGAAGGCGACGGCCGCATCCTGCCAAATCAGCTTTTGCGCTTCGGCATACGCCGTGGAGCGCTTCGCCGGGTCGGCGGTTTGCAGACCGGCCATAATGGCTTTATCTACCGCAGGGTTGCTGTAGTAAGAGACGTTATAGGCGGTCGGCACCCAGGATTCGGTGGCGAACAGCGGACGCAGCGCCCAGTCGGCATCGCCGGTGGAGGTTGACCAGCCGCCGTAGTAGAGGTCATATTCCGCCTGTTTCGGATCCTGCACGCCCCACAGCTTGGCGTTGCGCGCGCCGGAGTCCATCGGGGTGACGGTGGCGCGGATGCCGACCTGAGCCAGTTGCTGTTTGAGGAACTGTGCGCTACGAACCGCCGCCGTTGCGTTGGTGGTCCACAGTTTCAGATCGAGCCCGTTGGCGTAACCGGCTTCTTTCAGCAGCGCCTTGGCTTTCTCCGGGTTGTAGCTGTAATCCGGCGTGGCTTGCTTCTGATAGAACTGAACGTTAGGCGGCATAGCCGAGGTGGCGGGTACGCCCATGCCGGCGAATCCGACTTTCAACCACATATCGCGGTTGATGGCGTAGTTGATCGCCTGACGCACGCGCACATCCTGCAACGGTTTGTGCTGGGTATTGAGCGACATGTAGTAGAGATAAATCCCTTCATCGCGCTGTACCGCCAGCTTGGCGTCGCTTTGCACCGCGTTCAGCAGATCGGACGGCAACGGATAGATGGCGTCGACCTGACCGGACTTCAGCGACGCCACGCGGGTGGAGTCTTCCGGCGCCGGGAAGAAGGTCACGCTGTCGACTTTCGGCCAGCCTTGCTGCCAGTAGTTGTCGTATTTCACCAGCTTCACGTCTTTACCCTGCTGCCAGGCGTCGAATTTGAACGGGCCGGTGCCGACCGGATGGAGACGCAGCTGGGCTTCGTCAGGATATTTTTTCAGCGCTTCCGGGCTGTGCATCACGGCGGAAGGGTGCGCCAGGGTATTAATAAAGGCGCCGAACGACTGGTTAAGATCGATTTTTACCTCGGTAGGGGAGACGACCGTAACCGTTTTGATCATTTTAAACAGACTGTTGCGTTTCAAACCTTTAGTCTGATCGGCCAGTCTGTCGAGGTTGGCTTTAACCGCGTCGGCGTTGAACGGGGTGCCGTCCTGGAAGGTGATCCCCTCGCGCAGGGTGATGACGAATTCGGTAGCGTCGTCATTGCTGGTGTAGCCGGTAGCCAGTCTGGGCTCCAGTTTCATTTTGTTATCAAACTGAAACAGGCGCTCAAAAATACCGCTCTGAATGGAATAGCTCAGCGTATCGGAAGTGTCGTGCGGATCCAACCCGGTAATATCGGCGTAGATGGAAATACGAAGATCCTGTGCCTGGGCAACGGCCGCCAGACACAATGAGAGCCCGAGGGCAACCGCGGTTTTGCGAACAAATAGCTTCATGGTGTCTCCTGGTTAGCGATAGATATACGATAAAAGAGTGTTAACTCATGGGTTGGGCATCGGGTCCACTGTCCGCCACCCAATGGTGCGGCGCCACCTGTCGATAGCGCGTTTTGGCAACGCTCTCGCCGGCTTTGCGCAGCGGAGAGGGAATTTCACTGTCGTCAAGCTGGCGCGTACCGCGCCGAGCGGGATCGGCGACAGGGACGGACGCCAGCAAACGGCGGGTGTAGGGATGCTGCGGCGCGTTGAACACCGACTGACGCGGGCCGATTTCCACAATCTGACCGAGGTACATCACGGCGACCCGGTTGGCGATACGCTCGACGACGGCCATATCGTGAGAGATGAAAATCCAGGAGACGCCGGTATTTTTTTGCAGATCCATCATCAGGTTGACCACCTGCGCCTGAATGGAAACGTCCAGCGCGGACACGGCTTCATCGGCAATAATGACCTTCGGTTTCAGCGCCATGGCGCGGGCTATCGCGATGCGCTGACGCTGGCCGCCGGAAAATTCATGCGGATAACGGCGCGCGTGTTCAGGCTGCAGGCCCACGCTTTTCAATAACGCCTGCACCTGCGGCGTGGCCTCTTCCAGCGATTTCACCAGCCCGTGCAGCATCAGCGGCTCGGCGATGGTAAAGCCCACGGTGAGGCGCGGGTTGAGCGAGGCATAGGGATCCTGGAATACCATCTGGATTTCACGGCGCAGCGGTTGAAACTCGCTGTCTTTCATCAGGGAAATCTCTTGCCCCTGAAAATAAATGCTCTCAGCTTCGCTCTGCACCAGGCGCAGCAACGCCCGTCCGGTGGTGGATTTGCCGCAGCCGCTTTCGCCGACAATGGCCAGCGTTTCGCCCGGCCAGACGTTGAAGTCGATTTGCTCTACGGCATGAACATGGTGGGTAACGGCGGAGAAGATCCCGCTGCGCACGGGGTAGTAGACGCGCAGGCCGCGGATATCCAGCAGCGGGTCGGCGTCGTAGCGGGCCGTGATCTGTTCGCTATTATCATCGTCGGACTGCTGGCCGAGCAGCGGGAAGCGTTTCGGCCAGCTACTTTCACGCATATCGCCCAGCTTGGGCACGGCGGCCAGCAGCGAGCGGGTATAAGGATGCTGCGGCCGGGCGAAAATCTGCTCAACGTCGCCTTGCTCCACCACTTCGCCCTGATACATCACCACCACGCGATCGGCGATTTCCGCCACCACGCCCATATCGTGCGTGATGAACAGCACGGCCATATCGCTTTGCTGTTGCAGATCGCGCAGAATTTGCAGAATACGCGCCTGCACGGTGACATCCAGCGCGGTGGTGGGTTCATCGGCGATCAGCAACTGCGGATCGCAGGCCAGCGCCTGGGCGATCATCACCCGCTGGCGCATGCCGCCGGAAAGCGAATGAGGATAGCTTTGCATCACCCGATCGACATCGGCGATGCGCACCTTGCGCAGCAGTTCGCGCGCTTTCTTATCCGCGCTGGCCCGATCGCAAATATGGTGGTCGCACAGCGCTTCCGTTAATTGATCGCCGACTTTAAGCACCGGATTCAGCGACGTCATCGGCTCCTGAAAGATCATCGCCATTTCAGGGCCGCGTAGCCGGCGGCGCTGGTCGGCTTTCATATTCAACAGGTTATGCCGCTTTCCGTCGCGGGCGGTAAAATTAATGCTGCCCCGTTCAATGTTGGCGGCATCGGCCAGCAGGCCCATTACGGTTAACGAGGTGACGGATTTACCCGAACCGCTCTCGCCCACCACGGCGACCACTTCCCCTTTATTCAGGGCGAATGAGATGTCTTTCAGCGCCAGATGTTTGCCGGAGCGTCCGCTGAAGCTGACGCTCAAATCGTCGATTTCCAGCACTGGCCGGGACGCGCCACCGGGTGCCGTGTCGGCTACCGCGCCCGTTTGCATGATATCCGTCATTGTCACTCCGGTTGGTTGAGTCATAGCCAGATGCGGCCGAGGTTATAGGTCAGGTAAGGCGAACTGTCCGCCGCCAGCCAGATGGGACCGTCGAGATCGACATATTCGGCCGCCGTGGCGATCGGCAACGCGGCTTCCATCGCCATCGATGAACCCAGCATGCAGCCGACCATCACCTGTAGGCCGTAAAGTTGCGCTTCTTCCACCATTTTCAGCGCTTCGCTTATGCCGCCGCATTTATCCAGCTTGATGTTGATCATGTCGTAACGGTTGCGCAGTCCGGCGACGTCGCCGCTGTGGTGGCAACTCTCATCCGCGCAAATGGGAATGGGATGGGTAAAACGCAGTAAATCATCATCTTTGCCGGCAGGCAGGGGTTGTTCCACCATGGCGATCCGGTGGCGGGTCAGCGCATTAAACAGGCTGCCGAGATCCAGGCCGCTCCAGGCTTCGTTGGCGTCGATAATCAGTTTGGTGTCGGGCGCCGCTGCGCGAATGGCGGCGACTTTTTCCAGAATCAAATCGCGATCCAGCTTAATTTTCAGCAGCAACGTATTGCGGGAAACCGCGTCTGCGGCGGCGGCGGCCATATTTTCCACGCTGTCGAGGGAAAGGGTTTCCGCGGTGATGACGGATTTCGGCGGCTGAATGTCGAGGCATTGCCACAGGGTCTGTTTTTTCAGCGCCGCCTTGAGTCGCCACAGCGCGCAGTTCAGCGCGTTTCTGGCGGCGCCCGGCGGTAAATGGGTTTGCAGTTGCTCGATACTGAGGCCGTTTTCCACCGCTTCGGTGATGCTGTTAAGCTGCTGGCAAACGCTCTGCGCCGATTCGCCATAGTGCGGCGTCGGCGTACATTCGCCCTGGCCGATGAATCCCTGTTCTTCCAACGTGACCCGAACGACGGTGACGGCGCTGCGGGTGCCGCGGGAAATGGTGAAAGGTCGCGCTAAAGGCAGGTTTACCGTTTCGATTTGCATATGGCGCATGATTAACCTTGCCCCCGGAACTGTTTGACGCTGCTACCGATGGCAATGCGTTGCGAAAAACCCATAAGACGCGGATGAGACGTGGCGGCGGCCGGCGTGGTTAACGCCGGAAATTGAGGCTCTTCACTGAAGAGCGGCAGGTAAGGTCGTAGGATCGACATGACGCTTTTCTCATCAATGGGTAGGTGATGATTAAGAATATTCCACGCGGTTTTGGCGTTGACGAATACTTGTTCATCGGTAGGGTATAACCTGAGGTTATACCCCCGGCTGGATATGCCTTTTGGTTATTGTCGAGGGGCAAGGTAGGCATTGCGCCGCTAAGGTCGTATAATGCGCGCCAGTCAACATTTACCCGCCGGAGATGATCCATGCGCCCTACAGGCCGAAGTGCACAGCAAATACGCCCCCTTAAATTAACCCGCCATTACACCAAACATGCCGAAGGGTCTGTTCTGGTTGAGTTCGGCGACACCAAAGTTTTATGTAACGCTACGGTTGAAGAGGGTGTGCCGCGCTTTCTGAAAGGGCAAGGCCAGGGTTGGGTTACCGCCGAATACGGTATGTTGCCGCGCGCTACTCACAGCCGTAACGCCCGTGAAGCGGCGAAAGGCAAACAGGGCGGACGGACGATGGAGATTCAGCGTCTGATTGCTCGTTCGCTGCGGGCGGCCATCGATCTGAAAGTGCTGGGCGAGTACACCATCACGCTGGATTGTGATGTGTTACAGGCGGATGGCGGTACGCGTACCGCGTCGATTACCGGCGCATGCGTGGCGCTTGCCGATGCGTTGAACAAGATGGTCGCCGACGGCAAGTTGAAAAAGAACCCGATGAAAGGCATGGTGGCGGCGGTATCGGTTGGCATCGTCAACGGCGAAGCGGTCTGCGATCTGGAATATATTGAGGATTCCGCCGCGGAAACCGACATGAATGTGGTGATGACCGAAGACGGCCGCATGATTGAAGTGCAGGGCACCGCAGAAGGCGAGCCTTTTACCCACGAAGAGTTGCTGTCTTTGCTGGCGCTGGCGCGAGGGGGATTGAGAACATCATCCAGGCGCAGAAAGCCGCGTTGGCCGATTGATTTTTTAAACCGACAGTCCCATTTGTTCCATCGGTCATCCCGCCCGCTGCCGCGCGGATGACGATGGCGCTATGCGCGGGGACGGCGGAAAACGGGCACAGACCAGCCACGATCAATTCACTCACGATCTCAGGAGATGCAGTAATGAAAGCCTATCAGCGCCAGTTTATTGAATTTGCGCTCAGCAAGCAGGTATTGAAATTCGGTGAATTTACGCTGAAATCAGGGCGCATCAGTCCCTATTTCTTTAATGCCGGATTGTTCAATACCGGGCGGGATCTGGCGTTGCTGGGACGCTTTTATGCAGAGGCGCTGGCGGATTCGGGCATTGCGTTTGATTTGCTGTTCGGGCCGGCTTACAAAGGCATCCCGATTGCCACGACCACCGCGGTGGCGTTGGCCGAGCACCACGATCGCGACCTGCCATACTGCTTTAACCGCAAGGAAGCCAAAGATCACGGCGAAGGCGGCAATCTGGTGGGAAGCCCGCTGCAGGGACGGGTGATGCTGGTTGACGACGTTATCACTGCGGGCACGGCGATCCGCGAATCAATGGAAATTATTGCCGCCCACGGCGCTCAACTCGCCGGCGTCATGATTGCGCTGGATCGCCAGGAGAAAGGCCGTGCCGACATTTCCGCGATTCAGGAAGTCGAACGGGACTACCAGTGCAAAGTCATTTCTATTATTACGCTGCGAGACTTAATCAGCTATCTGGCTGAAAAACCTGAATTGGCGAATCATCTTGCCGCGGTTGAAGCGTACCGCGATCGATATGGCGTGTGATCCGGTCTGAAAATCGTTACCGCGTTCTTTCAATAACTTCCCATCGTTCCCGTTATGGCTGCATAGGTTCCCGCCCATGCAGCCATAAGCCGCTGCGCAAGCGGCTCCCCGCCTGCTGACGCGAGGATGACGGAAATATATCCGATGGGCGTATGCCCACGTGGGACGAGGAAAGCGTAACGTTGCAGGAATAACGGATTGAGCAACATCGCCGCGGCGTGCGGCCAACTTGTGGCGTTCCGCCACAAGCGCGATGTTAATTCAGCTGTGCGGCCAGCAGCGGCCAACGGGTATCAAATTCCTGGGTTGGGCGATAGCGGAATTCAGAACGAATAAACCGCGAAAGCATGCCTTCGCAAAATGCCAGCAGCTGGCTGGCCAGCAGCGTTTCATCATGCTGAAAGCCTTTGCCGTCACGTAGCTTTTGCTCGCGCAGCACCTGGCGCAGTTGCGATTCGATACGCTCAAATAGCTGATTAATCCGGCCCTGCAACCGATCCTGTTCAAACATCAATGCGTGCCCGGTCAGAATACGGGTCAACCCCGGATTGCGCTCCGCAAACCCCAGGATAAGCAATAAAATCAGACGCAGACGGTTAAACGTTTCTTTTTCATCCTGCAGAATCAGGTTGATGCGGGTAGTCAGGCTATCCTCAATAAACTCGATCAGGCTGTCGAACATCCGCGTTTTGCTGGGAAAATGCCGATAAAGCGCGGCTTCTGATACCCCAACGTTCGCGGCCAGCTTTGCTGTGGTGATGCGTTGGCTGCCGTCGCTGGACTCCAGCATTTGCGCCAACGCCTGCAAAATTTCCTCGCGACGATTCCTTTTCGTATTTGCTTTTTCTGCCATGTATGAAAAGACCCTTGCTAAAAATTTGACGGACAAACACCCGCTAGCGCCATAGTCGCAATGATGCGCTATGGCTTATATGAATTTTTTACTATTGCCGGGTGATGGGCGAAGACGCGTCAGCTACGGCCCGAATGGCCGAAGCCGCCTTCTCCGCGTTCGCTGCTGACGAAATTGTCGACCAGATTAAACTCGACCTGAACGACCGGAACGATAACCATCTGAGCGATACGTTCGCCCGGTTCAATCGTGAAGTTCTGTTGACCGCGGTTCCAAACGGAAACCATTAATTGTCCCTGATAGTCCGAGTCGATCAACCCAACCAGGTTGCCTAACACGACGCCATGTTTGTGGCCCAGTCCGGAGCGCGGCAGAACCATGGCCGCCAGATTGGGGTCGGCGATATGGATCGCCAGACCAGTCGGGATCAATACGGTTGCTCCGGCTTTCAGCTCCATGGCCTGATCCATACAGGCTCGCAAATCCAGCCCGGCGGAACCCGGGGTAGCATAGGTCGGTAACGGGAATTGTTGTCCAATACGCGGGTCAACAATCTTAACGTCGATTTTTTTCATCATAACGGCTGACAATCTCGTCGATTAAGTTTTGGCCAAGAAGACGTTTATCGCATTGTGGTAACTGCTTGTCTCCGTTGCGCCAGAAAAGATGTAATGCATTGGTTTCACTATTAAAACCATGCCCGGAAAGGGAGACGTCGTTAGCGCAGATCAAATCCAGATTCTTACGCGCCAGCTTTTGCCGGGCGTATTCTTCCACATTCTGGGTTTCGGCGGCAAACCCGACGACATAAGGCCGATTTTCACTCATGGCGGCGACATCAGCGATAATATCCGGATTTTTTATCATGGCGACACTCATTTCATCACCCTGCTTTTTGATTTTTTCGCCGGCGATGTGTTTGGGACGGTAGTCCGCAACGGCCGCGCAGCCGATAACGATATGCTGTTGCGCCGCTTCCGCCATCACCGCCTGTTGCATCTCCAGCGCGCTGTCGACGTCGATACGCCTGACGTTGGCCGGGGTGGCGAGGTTAACCGGCCCGGCAACCAGCGTCACGTTCGCCCCTCTGTCGGCGGCGGCCTGAGCAATCGCAAATCCCATTTTCCCTGAGCTGTGATTGCTGATGAAGCGCACCGGATCCAACGCTTCCCGCGTCGGGCCGGCGGTAATCATAATATTCAGATGTTGCAGATCGTTGGCGGCGGTGAAATGGCGCCGGGCCAGTTCAATAATTTCCAGCGGATCAATCATTCTGCCGGGGCCGACGTCGCCGCACGCCTGGCTGCCGCTGTCCGGCCCCCAGATCGGTAAACCGCGCGCGGCGAGCGTGCGCAGATTATCCTGCGTTGGCGCGGCGCGGTACATCTGCTGGTTCATGGCCGGAACCACGGCGACGGGCGCGGATGTCGCCAGACAGAGGGTAGTCAGCAGGTCATTCGCCATGCCCGCGGCCAGACGCGCGATGAGATCGGCCGTCGCCGGAGCCAGAATAACCAAATCGGCCCATTTTCCCAGCTCGATATGACCCATGGAGGCTTCCGCCGCCGGATCGAACAAATCGTCTGATACCGGATGACCGGATACGGCTTGCAACGTCAGCGGCGTGATAAAGGACTTGGCGGCCTGAGTCATGACGACACGCACTTCGGCGCCGTTGTCGCGCAGGCGTCTCACCAGTTCGGGACATTTGTACGCGGCAATGCCTCCGCTGATGCCAAGCACGATGCGTTTGCCTGAAATACCTTTGCCGATAAGAGCTTTGTCAGAAGAGAGCCCGTTCGGGCTGGAAAGTGCCGTCATCATCATGGTCCGATAAAAACCCTAGAGAGGGCGTCATTTTATCATAACCTTGGCTCAGGAGATGAATCTTAAGAACGCTATCCGCTTCCCTGACAAAATTGCGAGCCGATTCGCAGCCTGTCGCGGCCGGCATCGCGCCTTGATTTGGGCCGTGTCATGATGTCGCTCTGCCGGAAAGGAGGCTTGATGGACTGGAGAGATAAGCAGGCGCCGCGGGAGAAATTGGTGAGTTTCGGGGCCGAAACGCTGACGGATACAGAGCTGTTGGCGATTTTCTTGCGTACCGGGATACGCGGCATGAACGTGATGCAGTTGGCGGAAAGTCTGCTGGCGCAGTTTGGCTCGCTCCATCAACTGATGTCCGCAGATCGGGAGGCGTTTTGCCGCGCGAAAGGCATCGGCATCTCAAAGTATGCGCAGTTAAAAGCGGTGGTGGAACTGTCGCGCCGGCTGTTTTCTTCCCGTCTGGCGGAAGAGAATGCGATGCTGAGCCCTGAAATCACCGGTCAGTACCTGCAATTATTGCTGTCCCGCCAGGAGCGGGAGATATTTTTAGTCATGTTTTTGGATAATCAGCATCGGGTTATTCGTCATCAGGAGATGTTTGCTGGTACTATTAACTGCGTAGAGGTATACCCGAGGGAAATTGTGCGTGAAGCAC
Source organism: Brenneria izadpanahii (assembly GCF_017569925.1). Lineage (NCBI taxonomy): Bacteria > Pseudomonadati > Pseudomonadota > Gammaproteobacteria > Enterobacterales > Pectobacteriaceae > Brenneria > Brenneria izadpanahii. Next base: position 192,404 of record NZ_CP050854.1, read on the forward strand.
TGAAATCCAATGCCGCGGCATTGATTCTGGCGCACAATCATCCGTCCGGGAAAGCGGAACCCAGTCAGGCTGACCGTGCGATAACCGAACAAATTATTAAAGCTTGCCTGTTATTGGATATTCGAGTGCTCGATCATCTGGTTATTGGGCATGGTGAATACGTCTCCTTTGCCGAGCGTGGCTGGATTTAACAGATATTTCCGCGATCCAAAGGGATCTTTAGCTGTTCGGGACTTGAGCACTTACGCTTCAGAGCGTATACTACGCCACCTTTGAGAATCTTGGGTGTGGCGTTAAGAGCCTATCTCAGCAGGTTTACCCTGATGACGGAGTCTTTTCAGTGAAGTTGCTGAGATGGGCTCTAGAGCCTGACGAGGCGGCCATACCCTATACGAAGCTCGAGCTGATTTGATTTTTGGAGAATAGACATGTCCCGAGTCTGCCAAGTTACTGGCAAGCGCCCGGTGAGCGGTAACAACCGTTCCCACGCACTGAACGCGACTAAACGCCGTTTTCTGCCGAACCTGCACTCACACCGTTTTTGGGTTGAGGGTGAAAAGCGCTTTGTAACGCTGCGCGTATCCGCTAAAGGTATGCGTATTATCGATAAGAAGGGTATTGAGACGGTTCTGGCCGATCTGCGTGCCCGTGGTGAAAAGTATTAAGGAACTGAATCATGGCTAAGGGTGTTCGCGAGAAGATCAAGCTGGTTTCTTCTGCTGGTACTGGTCACTTTTATACCACCACGAAGAACAAGCGCACGAAGCCGGAAAAATTGGAATTGAAGAAATTCGATCCCGTTGTCCGTCAACATGTGATCTATAAAGAAGCTAAAATTAAATAATTTTAGCGGATTGCTAAAAACCCTGCTTCGGCAGGGTTTTTTTATGGCTGCCTGTCTCAATCATTATCTTTGCGCGGGCAGGTGCGGGTATGGTCGGCGCCGTATTCGCCGCTAAAGCCGTTCCCGGCTGCTGTTGCTTGTCCTGCGGGCCGCCGCTCCGCTCCGTTTAAAATCACTCCCGGTGATTTTTTACGGCGGCTCGATGCCATATATTGTTTTATGTTAATGTAATCAACGTGTTCCAGGAGCCGAGCCATGCCAGAATTACCAGAGGTTGAAACCAGCCGGCGGGGCATCTCGCCCTACCTTGTCGGCCATACCATTCTCTATGCCGAGGTTCGCAATTCCCGTCTGCGCTGGCCGGTTTCCAGCGAAATTTTATCCCTCAGCGATCAGGCTGTGCTGGGCGTTCATCGGCGCGCCAAATATTTGCTGATTGAACTGGCCGCCGGCTGGATAATTGTCCATCTGGGCATGTCCGGCAGTCTGCGTATCCTGCCTGAGTACATTGAACCGGGTAAGCACGATCACGTTGATTTGGTCCTGGATAGCGGCAAGGTTCTACGTTATACCGATCCGCGCCGTTTTGGCGCCTGGCTATGGACAGACAACCCGGAGGAAAGCTCCGTGCTTGCGCATCTGGGGCCGGAACCGCTAAGCGAGATATTTTCCGGCGATTATCTGTATCAGCGCTCGCGTGGGAAAAAAACGCTGGTTAAGCAGTGGATTATGGATAATAAAGTAGTGGTCGGCGTGGGGAATATCTATGCCAGCGAATCGTTGTTTACAGCCGGCATCCGGCCGGATAGGGCGGCGGGTTCGCTGCGTGAAGCCGAAGCGCATTTACTGGCCGAAACCATTAAACAGGTACTGTTGCGCTCCATTGAGCAAGGCGGCACGACCTTGCGCGATTTTCTCCAGTCCGATGGAAAACCGGGATATTTCGCTCAGGAACTTCAGGTCTACGGACGGGCGGGGGAGCGTTGCCGGGTGTGCGGAACGCCGATAGAAACGGCGAAGCACGGGCAGCGTAGTACGTTTTTTTGCCGGGTTTGCCAGCGTTAGCTAGTTCTCTATTGATGCTTATGGAATAAGCGGTTCTTTTTTGACTGCGATTTGCCGGATTGTTCCAAGTGATTAACTATAGATATTTGAAGGGTAGGTGATATGCGTCGTATATTGGTTATACGAATTGATTTTCTTGGCGATATGGTTTGTTCTACTTCACTTATTCATTCATTAAAACAGCGCTGGCCGATGGCCGAAATCCATGTTCTGGCGAATAAGTATAATGCGCCAATATTAGATCGAAACCCTGATGTTCAGGCTGTACATCACTATGTGTATAGTAAGAAATTTGAAAAGAACTGCCGGCCTGGAAGGCTAAACGCATTTATTGACCGTTTCAAACTGATTTGTAAGTTACGTAGCCTGAATTTTGACCTGCTTGTGATACCTAATGGCGGTATGAATAAAAGCTCTATTCAATTCGCCAAGTTTCTGAATGTCGGCGATTGCCGTTGGCATACGGAAGAAAGTGGATTTGATGATAGAATTGAATCGCATATTAAAGAACGTGTCATGCAGCATGAAGTTTTATCCGGCTATGAGTTAGTCCCGGAGTTAGGTTCGGTGGATATAAATGATTTGAAATTATATATCTATCCCGATAGCGCATTACAAAAAGAATGGACTGAAACTCTGGGGGAAAAGCGTAATCCCCGCGTCGGTTTATTCATATCGAATAAGTCGGATGCCCGACGCTGGTCATGGAGTAAATGGCATGATCTTTCATTAGAATATGGCGCGGCGGCTGATTTCGTTATTTTCCATGCTCCGGGGGATCGGCCCGCTAGCGAGCAATTGAAAGGCATCAACGCGCGTTGTGTATCAACGCATACCGTACCGGATTTAATCGCAGCAATGAGCCAATTGGATGTGATCGTATCAGCAGATAGCGCCCCGGTGCATATTGGCGCGGCCCTGCAGATACCTGTTGTCGCTTTATTTGAATCAAGGCCGGAAAAATATTTACGCTGGTATCCGTTAGGGGTTAAACATATTTTAATTCACGAAGGGCCTCGGGTTGAGGATATTCGCGTTGAGCCGGTAAAAGAGGCCATCGGCTTACTTCTAAAAGATATGCGCTAATCTACTTTTCCGGTTTGTTTCCGCGATAGCTAAGAATTTGGGGACAAATATGAGACGCCGGCGTGACTAACGGCTCCCTTAACCAGGGATGATGAAATAAATACCGCCCTTCCGAGGGCATAAGAAAACGCTTTCTGATGTCGGCATCAGATGGCGGTTATCCCTGCCGAATCAGGCGTGGATCGATAAAAAAGCTCTCTGTTGTAACGGAGTTAAGCGCAAGCGCCGCCGCAGGATGGGTTATATTAAGCAACGCATTCCACTCGCCGGTAATGGTGCTGGGAACCTGCAGCACAAGGCCATTCGCCGGATTGCCGAGCCATTCGTCGCCAATGCGTTGCGTGGAGTGGGGGGCGGGGTCGCTCTGCCAGTCATCCGGCAGCGCATTGCCATCCAGCGAAGAGACAAGCTCCTCGGGAACCAGAATTTTCAGCATACAGTATCCCTGGGCGATATCTTCGAGTTCGAGGTGTACCAGACTCTCCAAAACGCACAGTGCCTTAGTGCTGCCAAGATAAACGCAACTCCTTCCTGGGGAATTCCAGCGTCCGCCGTAAGTTCTTGCGCCATATCCATCAAAGGCCGTTGCCGCATACCGTTGTTTTACTAATCGATAGAAGCTTAGCTCGGCCATTAACTGATAACGCCGTACTCAATCTGACCGATAAGCGTCAGAACGGCTTCCGCCCCCGTTGGCGTGGAAAGCAGGTCGGCAGGTTTTTTCCCCCCAAGTCCCTTGGCTGGTTTATTCAGCCATTCCACCATTCGTTCCGAATTGCCGTTGAACAGCTGACTGGCTGCGGCAATCGTCCGGGCGAGCAGATAAATACGGGCGCTTTGCTCCGGAGAAAACCGTTTCTCCGGGCTTTTTACCCGCCGGTTGTATGTGGTCCGGTCGATACCCGCCATACGATAAAGCTGTTGCTCATCAAGGTGTATCAGATCCGCCATGTCTTTGAGCAGCGACACGTTCAACCCTTCCGTAATGCACTCATGAGCATCCACGGCCATTTCTGGTAGGTTCAGATAAACCATGAGCGATTTTGGCGCATGGTCTGGTGATTTGGGCGTGAAGATAGAAGTCGTCATATTGCCCTCCTGTTCATATGAACGAAATTATAGCGCATGTGAGCAGAAAATGCAGTGATGAATTTTTCTACTATTTTGACGGAAAGGAACTGATGGCTATTTATAGCGCGTTGCTAACGGGGGATTGCGCAGGGCAACGATGCTGGCTCGTTTACCAGCATACAACGGTGGGCATAATGGAAGCATTAAGGACTGGGATTCAGGCCAGTTTCTTTTTCAGCGCGGCAGCTATGGATTTGGGAAGAAAATGTGAGACATCGCCGCCGTGACGGGCAACTTCCTTAACCAGGGATGATGAAATAAAGGACCACTCTTCCGAGGGCATAAGAAACACGCTTTCTAATGTCGGCATCAGATGGTGGTTCATTTTCGCGAGTTGAAGCTCATACTCAAAATCAGAAACCGCGCGCAATCCGCGAACCAGAATGTTGGCTTTTTGGCGTTGCGCGAAATGCACCATCAGTTCGCTGAAGCCGATAACTTCCACGTTTGGCAAATGTTGAGTGACTCCTTTCGCCAGCGTCACTCGTTCATCAAGCGTAAATAACGTATTTTTGCTTGGGCTGGCGGCAATCGCCAGCACCAGATGGTCGAACATGCTTGATGCGCGGGTAAGCAGATCCAAATGACCGTTGGTTAGCGGATCAAAAGTACCGGGGTAAATGGCTTTAGTTGTCATGGCGTTCCTCTGCTTTTGCGCTCAATACCGCGGCTGATTAGTGAATCCGGGGCGGCAGATAAGGTTCCAGTAATGAAAGTAACTTCTGCAGAGCCCCTTGATTCTGATGTAATACCTCAACGGCGTGTCGGCCATAATAACGGCGGTAGTCTTCATCGGCGAGCAGATTTCCAACTTCTTTGGCCAGTGAGGCGGTATCGGTAACCGTAATCAGGCCGTCTGCTTGCTCAAGTTTGTTGCAGATATCTTTAAAGTTAAAAGTATGCGGCCCCATCAGCACGGGGATGGCGTGAGCGGCGGCCTCCAGCGGATTGTGCCCGCCGCGTTCGACCAGACTGCCGCCGACAAACGCCAGATCGGCGATGCCGTATAACAACATGAGTTCGCCCATGGTGTCGCCGACAATCACCTGCGTGTCGGCGGATGGCGGTTCGCCGCTGCTTCGCAAGATATAGTTGAACCCCAGGCTTTGCGTCAGCGCTTGCGTCGTGGCGAAACGCTCAGGATGGCGGGGAACCAGGATCAGCAGCAGATCGGGAAAGTTAGCCAGCAACTGGCGATGGGCCGCTAAAACAATGGCTTCCTCGCCTTCGTGAGTGCTGGTTGCGATCCAGACCGGCCGGTGCGGCGCCCATTGACGCCGAAGCGTCACGGCGCGGGCGGCCAGTTCCGGGGTAACGGAAATATCAAACTTGAGGCTGCCGGTGATCGCCAGGCTCGATCGCTTTAGACCGAGATCGATAAAACGTTCCCCGTCTTCCTGATTTTGCGCCGCCACCAAGGTGATACGCCGCAGCATCTGGCGGGTTAAGCCCCCTATTTTCTTGTAGCCGGCGGCGGAACGCGCCGACAGACGGGCGTTGGCAATCACCAAAGGAATTTTACGCTGGTGTAGTTCTGCAATCAGGTTCGGCCATAGTTCCGTTTCCATGATGATGACGACCTTGGGGCGAACCTGATTAAAGAAGCGCTTTAGGGCGCAGGGCAAATCATAGGGCAGATAAACATGATAAACCGAGTCGCCGAACGCCGAGCGTACGCGTTCGGATCCGGTTGGCGTCATGGTGGTTACGGTGATCGGCAGGTTAGGGTAACGATGCCGCAATGCCCTAACCAACGGGATAGCCGCCAGCGTTTCGCCCACGGAGACGGAATGCAGCATGATGCCGTCGGGTTTTACTTTCTCCGCGCAGAAACCGTAGCGCTCGCTCCAGCGTCTGCGGTATGCCGGAGCCTTACGTCCGCGCAACCACAGGCGAATCCATATCAATGGTTGGATTAGGTACAAAAGAACGGTGTAGAGGGCTTGTAGCATGGGTTTTTCAATTTTTGTTAGTGTTGAACGTAATATTATATAGTTGCGGTTATATTTTAACAATTCTATATGTTTTGACGTTTTTAAGTCGGCACTCAATAAAAACTGTTTTATGCTGTTACCGATAATGTTTTTCCACGGGCTATATCTGAGATGCTATAGGTATTCTTTATATTTATTGACATAGTCATTTAGTCCGGATTCTTTATATTTTAAGATGTCTCTGTTTAGCTGCTCAAATTTTTTTGAATAATAAGGGCCTGCGGCGTGGAAACATTTTATTTCTTTTATTATACCGAATTTTTTACCTCGTTTTTTCATTGTCTGACATAAAAAGTTATCTTCTCCTTTATTAAAATCAAATTTATTAAATATTTTAAATAAGAACGGTATTATCTTCACATCCTCTTTTTTGAAGCATGAGCACCATCCTCCAGTCGGACCATTTTCAATCACCATTCCGTCGCGCTCTATCTCGGTATAATATTCCGCGCCGGGTTTTGCTCCATCAGTATGCTCATTCTGGATAACGTCTAAAGCGAGATAGCCATATTCAGGGAATTTTTCCATGTAAGCGTCGAATATGGAATCTAAATCATCCGGAAATTCTAAAACATCATCATCAACTTCAACAATATATTTAGCATCGGCTTTTGAGAAAAGTGTTATATATCCATTTAGCCCAGTGTTTTTCTTATTAAATATGGTTTTGATAGAAATATCTCTTCTTTCTCTTTGAAATTCATTTATGATGTCTTTGGTGTTGTCAGTGGAAGCATTATCCAATATGAGTATTTCACACTCATCTTTATTTTTAATCGCCGCATGCAATTTATTAAGGCATAATTCTAACATTTTGGATCTATTCCATGTTAGGATCACGAATGATATTTTTTTCATTTTTCCCTCTATAGGAATATATGCTGTGGTTGCTGTTTTTGAGAAGTTAAAAATTATAATGCTCTACTGTATTTTTTAAATTGGAGTGCGTGGGGTTTATGTTGCTATGTATTTCTAACTCTGACCGAGGATGCATGTTTTTCAATGTGAACTTAATAAGGTTTTTAGTCCGATAGAAACTGTTTTTACCTCTAAGAAAGTCCCTAATGCAAACCCATAGGGTACTTGCTTTTGACTTTTTCTGATACTCATTGCGTATAAAAAATTTAAAGTAAAACATTTCCATTAGCCGGAATTTATTCTTTGCTTCTTCCGGATTGAATATAGCGAATGAGTGATAAATTGTATTAGCGCAATATATATCGAGTGGTTGCTGAACGCCTGACATCATATTAATGATTCTGAATAAATCACTGTCAATACCATAAAACGCCAGTTTTTCTTCAAATACATAGCCTCGGAATGCCTGAATTTTTCTGATAGCCTTTTGGGATATGATGAGACCGGACATAATCGAGTCGATACTTGTATCGACCTTACCTTCTTGGAGCATGATTTTTGAGTCCCCATATAGATGAGGATCTGTTTGCATCATTACCCCGTTTTTTTCGGCAATTATTTGAGGGGCTATAATTTCCGCATTGCTATGAATAGTTATATTTTTATAGTAATCGATAGGTAAGTGAGAGTCTTGATCCAGTATTGTGATAAAATCAAATGATTTATTTTTAATGAAAAAGTTATATATTTTGGATAATGATATGTTTCGTATGTCCTGATATATATTTACTTTTATTTTTTTGTCTTCGCATAAAGAAAAGAAATCTAAAATATCTTTTTCATTAAGAAAGTAGGGACCATTATTCCAAATGCAAATTTCCAAGTTCACCCCATCAAGATGGCAATTCCTGATGCTTTGTAATGTTTCAGAATCTTCTATTTTGGAGTTGTAAATAATTACAACAGATGTTATGTTCATGTCTTAATTACCGTAAAATGTATTAATTATTGTTGTTCTGCTTTTCAATAAGATATTTTATTCTGCTAGCGATCCCTTTTATATATTTTCTTTTTTTCATTTCATGTTTTGACTTTTTCTTCCATTGGAGTGGAGTTACAGGCTCGGCAAGGGGGATATCGCTCCATGTTGATTGGTGATAAGCCTGATTGAAAAATAACGTTGAAGGATATTGTCCCCATTCACTCCATGGCTTGGTTGTCCCGACGTAATGAATAAACACGCTTTCATCATTGATGATTTTTTTATAGGCTTGATGAGTCTTGTCTTTTAGTTCGCTTTTAATGCTATAGATACAGTTGAATTTACGGGGAAGAATAATGGTTTTCCCATGGAGAAGCACATTCAGCGCATCTTGATCGGGATATTTAAGCGCCGTATTTTCTTTAATAAATGATAATGTCTTTTGCGTTAGTTGATTAAGCTCCCAGTTTTTCAAATGGGTAAACATAACGCCTGAGTTGAAGTAATGCTCTTTAATATCTGGCCTTGCCAATCGGATCGCACATTGTTCCTGAGTCTCGGTAATATCAGGGACGATCGCGCAGATAGAAGACTTAAAGTCGAGTTGTTGCAATTCAGCAAGATTGCTTTTGCACATTACATCAGCATCTAAATATAGTAAGGTATCAACAGTGTCGCTTAAATAATCAAAAGCGATGAGCCTAAAATAAGCTGAACATGGCCATCTATTTTGAGGAAGATCGTCTAACAGTTTTGTATTGACTTTGTATATATGGATATTGACGTGGAATTTGCTGGCCATAGATTGGAATCTACGGATGATGTCGTCATCCACATAATCAGTGAAGAAATGAAAGAATAAAGGTATTTTATTGTTAATGATTATTGATGTTGCAGAAATCGCCGCGCCGAAAATGAAGTTTTTATCTATGCCATAGGCAATGTTTAAAAAAGCATCGTCGGTCTCGTCGCCTATAATTTTTATGGTTCTATCGATAATCATTTCTTTATTAAAATACATTTTTTTCTCTTAATTCTTACCGTAAAGATAGTTTCTTGATGAAATATTTAAGATAACTGATAAACGATGATAGGATTTTTTTCTTATGGAAGTAATGTTTGGCGCAATACCTGAGTTGATTTGCTGATGTCGCTTTTTCCAGCGGGATGCTTTCCCAGGGGGAATTATCCTTGGCGGTATAGAAATAACGCGAGCTAGGATATTCCGCCCATTCATGCCACGGCTTGGTTGGTCCTATATAATGAATAAATACGGTATCGTCATTTATGGGATGAGGATACGTCTCCCCAGCTTTACATTTTAATTCATAGTTGATACTGAACTGCGTATTATATTTTTTATCAAGAAATAAGATATGACCGGGGAGCAGGATGTTTAAAATGTCCTGATCGGGATAGGAAACCTTGCCGGCAATTTCCTTATCTGTCAGCATGAGCATCGTTTTCTTAGTGATATCGTTCCGGTGCCAGTTATCCACATTAATCAGCAAAAAACCGGAGTTAAAATAACCGTTTTTGATTGCGGGCGTTTCCAGCCGGCGAGCGCTTTTTTCCCACCAGGCGCTCTCACCCTCAGTCACCGCAGCGACGATATAATTATCTATATCCAGCTTGGCTAACTGTTGCAGCGAACCGTTGCAGACAATATCCGAATCCAGGTAGACGATTTTATTTAGCTGATTGTAAAAATAATCAACGGCAATAAAGCGAAAATAGATAGCATATGACCAGTTCTTGGTGCTGGGGAGACGCTTCAGCCAGCCGCAGTTGACGATATACAACGTTATAGACGTATTATATTGTTTTGCCAGAGCGTTGAACCGCGCGCGGTTTTCTTGATCAAGAGTATCTGTAAATACATGAAAAGAAAGAGGTTGGTTACTATTCTTCAGCAGAATGGAAGCAATCGAAACCGCACAGCCAAATAAAAAGTTTTTATCCGTGCCGAAAGTAATATTCAGGACATCATTGTCAGGATGTGAAGGAGAAAATGAGAAACTAACGGTTTCTGTAATCACATCATTTTTTTTGAAATACATAGCGAGTCCAGCTTACGATTAGCGGATAGTCCGATGGTGAATAACGGCTTCAATGTTTTCTTTCATCGTCTGGTAGTAAGTCTCGTCGTAAAAATGGTGTATGGAGGCTTTTATTTGTTCTGCTGTCGGCATGGGCTCCTGACTAATGATGGTTTGCAACGCATCGCGCAGAGAAACCGTCGAATTAGGCGGATAGAGTTGTCCGTTAATGCCATTCCTGATGATATCTCCGGGGCCGGACGGGCAGTCGCTGCTGATGCAATATATGCCGTACGACATGGCTTCAAGCAACGTCATCGGGAGCCCTTCGAAAGCGGAGCTCATGATGAAAGCGGAGACATTTTTAATATTCTTTTGAATATAGTCCCATGGCGCCGCCTGCCATCCATGCCAGTGAACACGATTATCTATCCCTTGTTCTCGGGCGTATTCTTTACAGATGGATGCATCAGAACCATCGCCGATAAAATGGCACTGCCAATTTCCCGTCAGGCCAGCAAGCGCATCAAGCATATTTTTAAGCCGTTTTTGCCCTTCAAACTTCAGGCGTCCCACATAGATAAAGACGGCGCTTTCCGTACTCGCGGGGCGGGGAATCACGCTATTTTGCGGCGTCACCGGGTTGAAAATCACGGAAATACGTTCGGCGGGCACGCCACGGTTTATTAGCTGCTGTTTTATGCCAGAGCTGATTGCAAAGTGATAGTCAGCGCAAAGCGCCTGCTCGGAGTGTTTTTTGTGATCGAGCGAATAATGCAGCCACGATATAATAGGAATGGTTTCCCGACTACGTTGGACGGCCTGCGACGCAATACGACAGGAGGGCGAGTCAAAGGCAATCACCACATCCGGCTTATTTTGCTTGATATAGCGGGCCAGCGCGAAAGCATGGCTGAGCCTCCGTAGGAAGGATATTTTGATCCCCGAGCGGTGACAGACGCTATGTTTTCCCTGTAACCAGGTTTTATCCATACGATCATCTCGGCACAGAAAGTACAGCGTGTAATCATTTTGTGTTTCGCTGTCGCTTGCTAAAAAACCGGTCACTTTTTTAAGTACGGTTTCAATGCCGCCAAACCCGGAAACGGCTTCCCCAACAAAAAGTATATTCATAAAGTTAATCTGGCCGTGAATTACAACGCCTTGCGTTCTGTTCGCTCGCGTATTTTCTCTGCTTTAATACGGGCTTCATGAAGCAAACGCTGTTCCTGCTTCAAAATGGTACGCAATGGCTGATGATCAAAGTAGATCTTCAGGAACCAAAGCAGATCTTTTGCTGTTAACCCGATATTAAGCGACGAATAGTACAAGCCGATAAGATCTTTATTGCGCCAGCGCGTAGGAACCTTTTCCCTTATTTGAGCACGGTGCAAATCAATCACCGATATTTTCAGCGCGTTACCGTCCGGGTTATATGGCAGATGCAGTAAGAAATGACAGATATAGCAGTCCCGGTGGTTGACGCCGCCCGCGTGCATCTTTCTGACCATTTCCGCGACCCGCTGGATGAGGCGTCGCTTTTCTCTCGCTGACGGCGGCTTTTCCAGCCAATTCGCGCAGTAATCTTCCAGACTGATCGCGGGATTAAGATCTTCCGTGATAATAAAAGAGTGACGGCGCAATGGGTTTAATCCGCGTTGACCAAAACCGACGCCTTTCATGGTATCGACGCCCAACTCAGCCAAACGGTGGATAGCATTCCATTCGCGATCGGCGCCCAATACCGGTAGCCTTAATGAAATCAGGTTCTTAAGCGCTTCTTTCAGCGAAGTGCCGCGGTGTATTTTTATAAAATAAGCGTTATCACCCACGGTAAAACGTAGGGTTCGGCGGCTTTCAAGCGCGCGAAATATGTCGCCGTCGAGTTTATCGATTTCTTTAAAGGGATCGCTGTTTTTCCACAGTGAAGCGAAGGGCTCTTTTAATTCAATCATTGCTGCTCACCTGTGATAAGCGCTGCCGCTTTTTCTGGCAAGCTGTATAAATCTTCGGTATCTGCAAAATGCCGGGCGTTGGCCGCCCACTGCGCGAGTACGTCGGGATGCGTCAGCGCGTGCTGCAATGCATTATTCAGATCCGCCTGGCGGTAGGGTTCTTTAATCACTACCCCGGCATTTGCCCGATTAATATAAAAGGCGTAACCGCAGACCTCGGTGACGATAACCGGCAGTCCGGCGGTGGTTGCCTCCAGTAATACGATGCCCGCCGCTTCCTGGTGAGCAGGATGGATCAGCACATCGGCCGCGGCCATAAAATCCGGGATATCGTTACGGCCGGAAAAGAAACGGACCTGTGAACCTATGCCTAACTGTGCGGCGATTTTTTGGTAGCGATCCGGCTTATCCTGTCCGACGACCAGAAAAACAGTCTGCTTTCTGTCCGCCGCCGGCAGGCTGGCGATGGCATGAAGGCTGCGTTCAACGCCTTTGCGGTTGAAATCGGAACCGACTTGCAGCACAACCCGGCTATCGTCAGGGATCTGTTGTTCAAGTCTGAATCTGCTTTTAACCTGACTCGCGTCCGGGCCATATTTACGATCGGGCGAAATACCCGGTGGTAAAATAATGAAGCGTTCGTCCTGAGTGCCGTAATGCTTTTTGAAATCGTCAATCTGACGGTGGGTTAACATCAGCATTTTGGTGCGGCTGTTACGCTCAAAAACGGCTTTTTCAAAAGCGGCGTAATGTTTATAACGCGCGGTTAAGCGGTATAAAAACCCTTTTTCCTGCGCAACCTTTTCGGCGTAGCAAACATCGGCCGCGTAGTAAAAGTCCAGCCCCGGCATTTTGTTAAAGCCAACAACCCGATCGACCGGGTTTTGCTGCATATGCTGCCGTACCCACTGGTAATACTCTTTATTACGCGAATGGTTGGTATGCTTGCGCACAGGAACCTTAATGAGTTCCAAGCCGTCAACCAGCGGACCTTCCCATGATTGGGTATATACGCGAATGTGATGCCCTCGCGCCTGACAGGCCGCTGCAATGCGTAAGAAATCCCGCTGTAATCCGCCGAACGGGAAGTATTTGTATAAACAAAATGCGAGGATCATAGTTTTGCCGAAAATTGAGATGTTTCTGTTTGGGATGCTAGCGTATTTCCAGATAGCATCTTCATCGCTGCTTCAGTAACATCTTTAGCTGGAATACAGGATAGATATTTATATTTTCTGTCCAGATCGTGGCGTTGCGGCATGGTTTGGTAATCTCCAGCCCAAATAATAATTTTATTATCACACCAGGGACGCCAGAACTGGTGATCCGTTGCGCCAAACAGACACACTATCGGCGTTTCCAGCGCGGCGGCCATATGCATCGGAGCGGAATCAACGCCAATAAATAGTTCCGCGTGATCTATTAATGCCGCCAACTGAGGGAAAGTGGTTTTTCCGGCGAATTCAGTTATGGGAGGGGGCTGGCATAAATCTGCAATAGATTTTATACATTGCCGATCTTCTTGACCGGGACCAGAAGTCAAAATAACGTTCCATCCGCAGGACTGGATGTTATTAATAACTTCAGCAAACTTATCATTATCCCAACATTTAAATATTTGGCGTGCCGTTGGTTGTATAACGACATATTTTTTATCAGCATTCAGCTGGATAAGTCGGTTATGTATTTCTTCCCAATGTTGAACATCATAAGCCATAACCGTTTTGGTTTTTAACGTTGTTATATTCAACGGTTTGAGTATGGAAAGCATCTGTTCAACCACATGAGAACCTTCAGGCTTTATGATTTCATCAAAACAGCTTGTCCATAAAAAAGATTGGCGATGAGGAAAATTTAGGCTTATTTTTCTGGATGATGTTACGAATCGCAGTAGTTGTGCGATAGGCCATTGATCCGTCAGGTTAATAATCAGGTCATAATGATTTTTTCTAAGAGTAAAAATTAGCTTTAAAATATTCCTAATAGCGCTAATTGTCGACTTTTCTTTCCTTTTTATGCCATATAAGTGATGAATATCTTTATTCTCGGATAAAATAGGAATGGTATCTTCATACAACAATACATCGATTTTCGCGTTCGGATAGTTGGCTTTCAGCGTGCTGAACAACGGTGTGGTGAGCAGCATATCGCCGTGGAATCTGAGCTTTGTAACCAAAATCCTTTGGTGATTTTGATAAAGATTATCCACAACAATTCCTTTATTTCGAGTCTTCGGTACTATTTACGGATCTTTCATTTTTACTTTTCGCTAGCACAATGCTAAGGCAATAGGTAAGAATCCATACTATAGATATATTTTTTTCATAAAAAATAACGTCACTTAAACCATAAATCATTAGTGATAATGATAGTGATATAACTGCATAATCTTTTATAAAAAATAAAGAAACATAAATCAATGAAACATAAAATATAAATAAGGCAACGCCACCAAAAATTCCTTTCAGCGAGAGTGTCTCAATGAGTTCATTATGTAAATGAACCTCGGTATATTGCGATGCCCCAGACAAGGAACGATTTTTTTCAGTCTGTTGTTGAATACTCATCGCTCTTGATTCGGCTGATTGTCCCCATGGCGCATCCAGAAAACTGACGATACCTGTTTTGTACATGGCGATACGTGCGCCAACGGATGAGTGGCTATCTGATGAATCATATCTTTTCAGATCTGAAAACATATTGTTTGCTCTGGTATTAATTGTGTTATGGCATAAAATCAGACAGGTAATACTGACTATTACGAATTTTTTGATTAGGTTGAAATCTATTTTTCTTTCATTCGTAATGCAGGGGTATAATAATATTATGTTTAACAAAGGAAATGCTAATATTGCCGCCCGGGTTTCCGTGAGGATTATTAAAATGAAAAAGATGGCATAATTTAGCAGGAAAAGGTTAACCCTTTTTACTGTTTTCTTTAAAAGAGTCGCTTGTGCAATCACAATTCCGATGAACGTCATCATATAACCAGACGTTGTCGGTATGCCATCAGATAGCGTGAATCTTCCATTGTCAGGGGTAAAATAAAAATACAGTAATAATATGCCAGGGATTATATGTATTGCAGTGAGCAATGGCTTGGTTATTTTATCTCTTGTAGGTAATTGAATTGCAAGGAGTATACACATTGAACCCAGAAGTAATATCTTATCTACATTGTGATAAGCGCGATATACTCCTGATACATCGCTGTTTTCTACCCGGTACATTAACTCCCAAGTAAAATTCACAGCGCACAATAATAACATGCTTAGTGTTATTATTGTGCTCTTTATGTTTATGTCATTTTTTTTGATGACAAAGAGTAAATATACTGTAACAATTACCCCAAGATTATTGAATATTTTCACGGATAGTCGTGAATTAAATATCATAAGGCTTAATGCAATAACGAATCCTATATATATGAGAGTGGGTAATATGTTTTTTGAAGTATTTGATTGAATGTTTATCATGTTTTTTTATGCTAATTTCGTTATCTTTAGTGAGATGTAAAAGAGAGACTCTGTATTTAGTCATGAGCAATTTATATGGATGAATAAAGCTATTATTTTAGTTGAGCGTTGTCGTATTCCTGATTAGCCACGCTACCGCCCCTGGCTCGACAGCTACCAGTGGACTGGAAGACATTATCATTAGACGGCATCGTACCTTGTTATATGCCATTCTTTCCTGTCATCGTACTAAAACAGACTCCTCTTTTATCCTGATAACTCATTCAATTTACTACTCTATATGTGGTTATTGCGCGGGTAATGTCCATGAGACCGACCGCTAACACATGGCGTCGGCAAACAACCACGGAAAGTGACCTTCGAGCGACCGCTAGACAAGGCGTAACTCAGATCATCGTCTAAAAAATTAGTCATGTGTTTTATTCAAATCGCCGGGGACAGAATTATTCATCACCTGATGCCGTAAATTCTAACATTTTCTCTAATTTCCGACCGACTTCCTCAGCAGTAATTGTGCTCATTTGATGGGTTTCAGACAGTTCCGCAATCTGATTTTTCCCATATCCGCCGATCAACCCCGGATCGGTTGGGCCATACAGCGTGATATTGGGGCGATCCAACGCCGCGGTTAAGTGGCTTAAACCGGTATCGACGGAAACGACGGCTTTAGCTCCGGCCAGCACTTCCGCTACCTGTTGCAGCGTAAGACGGGGCAATACCTCAACATGAGGAAATCCTTCAGCCAGACGCAGGGCGCGTTGATGTTCATGTTCCGCCCCCCAGGGGAGTTTGATTCGCAATCCGCTGGGTTGCAGCTGGGCGATCAATTCCCGCCAGTGCGCTTCCGGCCAGTGTTTTTCATCGCGGGTGGTGGCATGAAGAAATACCAGGTATTGATTGGCGTCGGCGGGTAACTGTGAAAGAAAACGTTGTGCAATCGCGTAATCGCCGCTATCTGCGGGTTTTCCATATTGCAGGCTGGCGGCAAAAAGCTCGCGTATGCGTTCAACCGCATGTTGCTGACGGCTAATGGGATGGCGGTAGTTGTAGAACCAGCTCGCCAGAGGTTCACGCGCGCTTTTACAGTCCAACCCGTGCTTTTTCCCTCGGGCAAGGCGGGTGATCAGCGCGGCGCTTTTTATCAGCCCCTGGGCGTCAATCACCGCATCATAATGCTTTTCCCGCAGTTGCTGCTTAAAGCGCGCGCGTTCCCGCCGTGTTTGAGCGCTGAACCAGCTTTTTCTCCAGCGGCGGATGGCAACGGGTATCACCCGGGATACTGCCGGGTGCCAACTGGGTATTTGCGCGAATCCTTCTTCCACCACCCAGTCAAATTGAACGCCGGACAACGCGTGCATGGCATCGGTTAATGCAGGTAACGTATGCAGAACATCTCCCATGGAAGATGTTTTGACGATCAACACCCTCATGCGTTTTCTCCCGGCGCTGTCAGGTATTTTTCCAGAGCATTGAAAACCTGTTCCGGCTGGATGTCGATCAGGCTTTGGTGGTATCCCTGCTCGGCATCGCCTTTGCGTACCCGTTGATAACCGGTAATTAAGCGAATAACCTCCGCCCGGCGTGACAACGGGGGGGTGAAATCGGGGCTGCTGGGACCGTAGAGTGCGATCAGCGGGCGGTCAAGCGCGGCGGCGACGTGCATTAATCCCGAATCATTACTCACTACCGCATGACAGGCGGCAATCAGCACGACGGCCTGCTCCAGCGACGTTTGTCCGGCCAGGTTGGCGCAATATTGTTGCGCATGTTCCGGCAGTGCCGAGCGGATATCATCGCCTGCCGGGCGGTCGTTGGCGGAACCGAACAAGGCGACTTGATAACCCCGTTCAATCAGCATTTGCGCCAGCGCGGCATAGTGATAATGCGGCCAGCGTTTGGCCGGGCCAAATTCTGCGCCGGGGCAGAAACCAATAACCGGGCGCGGAGTATTGAGCTTAAAACTCGCCGTCATCGCGGCGATTTCTTCATCGCCGACCTGTAGCTGAGGCCAAAGTATTGGCTGGGGAAGATCCTGCGCGCTGTGAATGCGGTTGCGATCGTAAGCCAGAGCAACGTAGCGCTGTACCATCAACGGGAACGCGGCTTTATCCAGCACGCGGATGTCATTCAGCACTCCGTAGCGCATTTCTCCACGCCAGCCGGTTCGCCGCGGGATGCGGGCGAAAAAAGGCACCAGCGCCGATTTAAATGAGTTGGGCAAAACATAGGCGCGATCATAGCGGCTATCGCGCAGCGAAATCCCGAGACGGCGGCGTTCTCCCAGCGCCAGCGCGCCGTGGCCCAATGGCATCGCCAACGCCTGGTTGACTTCCGGCATACGCGCCAAAAGAGGACGGCACCACGCAGGCGCCATCACGTCAATGATTGCTTCCGGATGCTCGGCTTTTAGCGTGCGATACAGGCTGTGCGACATCATCATATCGCCAACCCAGGAAGGACCGATGACTACGATCTTCATGATATTGATTTCATACCGTTTATCTATTCCTTACGGCGCACGCCAACAATATACCCGCCATCTTTCCAATTGCAGGCGTGTTGACTCTCTTCCTGCATCTTGAAATCTATTGGGCGTATAGGCTGCACGGGGATAACGATACCGGATTAAGCGGTACGGTTTAGCCAGGCCATATATTCCGCTACGCCTTCGGCGACGGTTTTAAACGGCTTGTCGTAACCTGCTGCGCGCAGTTTGGTCAGGTCCGCCTGTGTATATGCCTGATAACGGCCTTTTAGCTTTTCTGGGAATTCAATATATTCCACGCTGCCTTTTTTATGGAACGCCAGCGTGGCGTCGGCGACGGCCTGGAAAGATTCAGCCCGGCCGGTGCCGCAGTTGAAGATGCCGGACACGCCTTTTTGCCAGAACCACAGATTGACGGCGGCGACGTCGCCGACGTAAATAAAGTCCCGCTTGAAGTTTTCGCTGCCGGCAAACAGTTTCGGGTTTTCACCCTGGTTAATCTGTTTGTTCAGGTGGAAGGCTACGCTGGCCATGCTGCCTTTGTGCCCCTCACGCGGGCCGTAGACGTTGAAATAGCGGAAGCCGCAAATTTGCGATTCGGCCTGCGGCAGAATTTCGCGCACATATTGATCGAACAGGAATTTAGAGTAGCCATAGACGTTCAGCGGCTGCTCATATTGGCGCTCTTCAATGAAGTTATTGTCACGGCCGCCATAGGTCGCGGCGGAGGAGGCGTACAGGAACGGGATATTGCGATCGAGGCAATAGTGCAACACCTCTTTAGAGTATTGATAGTTGTTATCCATCATATACTTGCCATCCCACTCGGTAGTCGATGAGCAGGCGCCTTCATGGAAAATGGCATCGATATCGCCCAGATTGTCACCAGCTATGATATTGGCGATGAAATCTTCTTTATCCATGTAGTCTGTAATATCCAGATCCACCAGATTGACGAATTTCGTTCCATCTTTCAGGTTATCGACAACCAGGATATCCCGATAGCCAATGTCATTGAGCGCTTTCACAATATTGCTGCCGATGAAACCGGCGCCGCCAGTAACGATAATCATGGGATCTACCCTTGTTAATCTTGCCGGTGAGGCACCACGCCTCACGCTGTCTATGACCGCTATAATAGCATTTCATTTTACCGCAAGCAGCCCGGCGTTTATTTCTCCGGGATTTCTGCGATCGAGAAAGAAAAATAGCGCAACGATTTACCGTTTAATGTTGTTGTTCTGCGGGCGCGACCCAGGTTTGCCAGCGGCGTTTTATATAGATGACGGCGGCGCTGTCGTGGATGCTGTCTTTAATCAATTGGAATATCGTCTCGTTCGTCACCGGTTCAGGCGGATGTTTCACCGTACATTGTTTTATCCCAGGGAAGGGTTTAACGCCGTGGAATGGCGGCTGCGGTTTTGTCGCTTTCGGCGTTTCTGGCGCGGGCAATGGTTCGTAATGCTGCGTCGGTTCATTCAACAACTGGCTGGGGCGCACTAACACAATATCGGATCCCAGCGTGGGCAGCATTTGTTGCAAGACCTTGATGGTCGATGGGTGCGGGTGGCCGATAGCGATTGCGGAACCGCTGCGCCGCGCTATCTGCACGGCGCGGTTAAACTGCTGGCGGATATCGGCTTCATTCTGCGAGTCATCCAGAAACACTTTCCGCTTAATGACTTTTACGCCGGTTCCGGCGGCGGCCCGGCTGGCCTGACTGCTGCCGATCGTCATGCTGTCGAGAAAATAGAGGTGGTAGGCGCTCAGCGCCTGCATCACTTTTTGCATGCCGGGCAGGCTGGAAGTCATTGCGCTGCCCATATGGTTATTCAGCCCGCTGGCGTAAGGCACGTTGTTGACCGACTGGCGAATGATGCGCTGAATTTCTTCGCTGCTCATATCAGGATGTAGGGTATCGCGTTCCAGCGGCTGCTTGCTCAGCGGCGCCATCGGCAGGTGGATCAGCACTTCACGCCCTTGATTATGCGCTTTGGTCGCCATTTCCCGGGCATAAGGCGCGTTAGGCAACACCGCGACCGAAATGGCCGTGGGCATATTTAAAACCTGATTCTCATTATGAGGACGATAGCCAAAGTCATCAATTACGATGGATAGTTTACCGGCCGAGATAAACGGAGATAGCGACAATAGGCTGAAAAATAAAAATATTTTTTGTTTTATATGATACAAGACTATCTTCCCAACCAGGGTTGTGGGTTTACCGCCTGCCCTTGGCGACGAATTTCAAAATAGAGTGCCGACTGGCTTTGCCCGCCGCTGTTGCCTACCAGCGCAATGGGTTCGCCCGCTTTAACCTGTGCGCCAACGGAAACCAGCGCGCTTTGGTTGTAGCCGTATAAACTCATATCGCCTTTGCCGTGTTGAACGACCACCACCAGGCCGTAACCTTGCAGCCAGTCGGCCATTAGAACGGTGCCGTCGGCGATGGCCTTCACTTCGGTTCCTTCCGGCGCGGCGATCACCATTCCTTTCCAGCGTAACTCGCCTTGCAGCGATTCGCCAAAGCGATGCTCGATTCGACCGCGAACCGGCCAGAAAGCCTGCGCGGCAGGACGTCCCAAACCGCCGGTGCGGGCCATCAGCGATTGTTCGCTTTCCGTTGGCTTATAGCTGCCGCCGCTACGTTTGGCCTGCTGTTCTTTGGCCCGGACCTTGGCCGCTTCCCGCGCTTCGCGTTCAGCCCTGGCCCTGGCTTCGCGCTCCGCCCGGGCGATTTGATCGCGCAGCCGGGTTTCGTTTTGACGTAATTCCGTGAGCAAACGCTGATCTTTTTCCAGAGAACTTTCTAGCGTCGTCAGCGTTTTCTTTCGCTCGGACTGCGCCTGCTCCAGCGTTTGCTGCTGCTGTTGCTGGTTGTTCAACAGGGTTTTCTGCTGATTTTGTTTCTGCTCCAGCAACTGCTTCTGGCTGGCCAGTTCGGTGCGAGTTTGCTGTAATTCATTGATGGATTTCTGGCGCGCTTCGTTCAGATAGCCGAAATAGGCGAGAATACGTTCGCTGCGCTGGCTCTCTTCTCCGCTCAGAATCAGTTGCAGCGCGCTGTGTTGACCTTGCCGGAATGCGGCGTCGAGCTGGCGCGAAAGCATGTCCTGCTGCGCCTTTTGCTGTGACTGCAGCTTGGCGATGGAGGCGGCGAGCGCGCTCAACTCTTTATTTAAGCTCGATAGCGTATTACGCGTTTCACGCAGTTGGCGGCTCGATTGCGCGATCGACTGTTCCTGTTTTTTCAACTGCTGGAGCAACGCGCTGCGCTGCTGCTGCTGTTGCTGAACGCTTTTTTCTTTTGCTGCGATATCCTGCTGTAGGTTTTTGAGCTGTTGCTGATTATCAGCGGCCAGGCTGATATCGGACAATAGCCAGACGCCGACGCAAAACGCGCAGGCGCCCCGGGCGAACCGTTTGCGTAACGCCGGAAATCGAATATGGGCGCGGCAGGCGGTTCTCAACTGTACAGATAACGCTTTTTTACTCATAGCGAAGGATTATTCCACGATGAACAGCGGCTTACCAGTCGTCTAATTCCGGATTTCTATTTCTATCCGTGACAACGATGCGATGTCCCGGAATCTGCGATAAGGGACACCCAATAATAGATTAAAGAGGAGAATGCGCGCGTATTCCCCCTTCTCGCCATCTTGCAAATCGGCGTTTTGATGCGTTGCGTTCTTTGCCGCCGGTTTCCCTCGGCATTGGGGAGCTTGTTCGGTTTCACCTGACTGCATTTTGAAATCTATTGAGTATAGAATGGTTGCATTACACAATCTGTGTGGTGATTTTACGTATCGCGCCGCAGATTCAGTACGCTATGTTGGCTTACTGGCTGTATTTGCCGTATCGCGCAGGTATACTCAGGAACCTTATATTTTTGTCGCTTAACTGATTCGGGAGTCGTTATACCCCATGCAAGAGATTATACCATTCATTAGCAAGCACCCTATATTAAGTGTGGCCTGGGTTGCCCTGTTGGTTATCGTTATCGTGCTTACGGTGAAGAGTAAATTTTCGAAAGTGAAGGAAGTGGTTCGCGGCGAAGCGATCCAACTGATCAACAAAGAAGATGCCGTGATTGTCGATATTCGAAATCGTGATGATTATCGTCGCGGCCATATCGCCAACGCATTTAACCTATTGCCCAACGATATTAAAAACGGCAGCGTAGGCGAACTGGAAAAGCATAAAGCGCAGCCGGTGATCGTGGTGTGCGCCAACGGTATGTCTTCGCGCGATGCGGCGGCCGATCTGCTGAAAGCGGGTTTTGAACGTGTACTGGTTCTGAAGGACGGTCTGGCCGGCTGGAGCGGCGAAAACCTGCCTTTGGTCCGGGGTAAGTAAGGCAGTGGTTCCCGGTAAGTAACAGATTCACGGCGAACGGCTCTTGCGATAGCCTGATAGCCTCGCCGGGCCGATTGCAACGCTAAGATTACGTAATCTACTGGTGTCTACCTTCGCTGACGATGGAAGGCGTCAAAGAAATCCAACAAAAGGTATTATTTAACATGTCTGAACAAAACAACGTCGAAATGTCTTTCCAAATCCAGCGTATCTATACCAAAGATATCTCTTTTGAAGCGCCGAACGCGCCTCAGGTATTCCAGAAAGAGTGGCAGCCTGAAGTGAAGCTGGATCTGGACACGGCGTCCAGCCAACTGGCGGAAGACATTTATGAAGTCGTACTGCGCGTCACGGTAACCGCTTCACTGGGCGAAGAAACGGCATTTCTGTGCGAAGTTCAGCAAGGCGGGATTTTCACCGTCGGCGGCATCGAAGGTACGCAACTGGCTCACTGCCTGGGAGCCTATTGCCCGAACATCCTGTTCCCCTATGCGCGCGAGTGCATTACCAACCTGGTTTCCCGCGGCACTTTCCCGCAGTTGAACCTGGCTCCGGTCAACTTTGATGCGCTGTTCATGAACTACCTGCAACAGCAGGCGGAAGGCGCCGCGCCGAGTCAGGATGCCTGATGAACGCGTCTGACGCTTCAATGGCCGTAATCGGTGCCGGTTCATACGGCACCGCATTAGCGATTACGCTGGCGCGCAATGGTCATAAGGTCGTGCTCTGGGGGCACGATCCCGATCATATTCACGCCTTGCAGGCCGCCCGCTGCAACCAGGCATTTCTTCCCGACGTGCCTTTCCCCGATTCGTTGCAACTGGAAACCGATTTGGCGCAGGCATTGGCGGCCAGCCGCAATGTGCTGGTGGTTGTACCCAGCCATGTGTTCGGGGATGTATTACGTCAGATTAAACCGCATCTGCGCGCCGACGCGCGCGTGGTCTGGGCGACCAAAGGGCTGGAAGCCGAAACCGGGCGCCTGTTGCAGGATGTCGCGCGTGAAGCGTTGGGTGAGCGCATTCCGCTCGCGGTCGTATCCGGCCCTACCTTCGCCAAAGAGTTGGCCGCCGGCCTGCCAACGGCGATTGCTCTGGCGTCGACCGACGGCGAGTTCGCCGATGATCTTCAACGTTTGCTGCATTGCGGCAAAAGTTTCCGGGTATACAGCAATCCTGATTTTATCGGCGTACAGCTGGGCGGCGCGGTTAAGAACGTGATCGCGATTGGCGCCGGAATGTCTGACGGCATCGGCTTTGGCGCCAATGCCCGTACGGCGCTGATTACCCGGGGGCTGGCGGAGATGACCCGGCTGGGCGTGGCGCTGGGCGCGGATCCCACCACCTTCATGGGAATGGCCGGTTTGGGCGATCTTGTTTTGACCTGTACGGATAACCAATCCCGTAACCGGCGTTTCGGTATGATGCTGGGGCAGGGGATGGATGTTCAGAGCGCTCAGGATAAGATCGGTCAGGTGGTTGAAGGATACCGTAACACCAAAGAAGTGCTGGCGTTAGCGCAGCGTTACGGCGTTGAAATGCCGATCACCGAGCAAATCTGGCAGGTTCTGTACTGTGGAAAAGATGCCCGGGAAGCCGCGTTAAGTTTGTTGGGGCGTACACGCAAAGACGAAAGCGCCAATTTATAAAACACCCGTTTTTACTGCAATATCATTTCATGTCAGTCTGATTATCCGCTCTATACCTGGGGGCCTTGACGGGCCGCCGTGATGGCGTTGCAAAGCGTGAAGGAAAATGGGAATGCGGTTAACGTTTGCGGATGCCTCGCTGATGTAGACTTGGGTATCTTGAATTCTTGACGTAACAGTATTGCAATTTTTACCGGGCTCCGTTAATACGGATGGCTCGCGTACTTTTATGGCGCGCATGGGTTGATGACAGGTCGTATCTGGATGAGCGGTATTTCGGAGAGTAGAGCAATGTCGACAGAAGAACTGGAACTGGTCTGGACAAATATCAAGGCTGAAGCGCGTAGTTTGGCGGATAGCGAACCTATGCTGGCCAGTTTTTTTCATGCGACATTGCTGAAACACGAAAATTTGGGTAGCGCGCTGAGCTATATGCTGGCGAACAAACTGGCGAGTCCGATCATGCCGGCTATTGCTATCCGTGAAGTCGCCGAAGAGGCTTATCATGCCGATCCGCAGATGATCGTTTCCGCCGCGCGCGATATTCAGGCGGTTTGCCTGCGCGATCCCGCCGTTGATAAATATTCGACTCCGTTGCTTTACCTGAAAGGGTTCCATGCGTTACAGGCGTACCGCATCGGCCACTGGCTTTGGTCACAGGAGCGTAAAGCGCTGGCGATTTTCTTCCAGAACCAGATTTCCGTCTCCTTTGGCGTCGATATCCACCCGGCGGCGATGATTGGTTGCGGGATCATGCTCGATCATGCCACGGGCATTGTGATCGGGGAAACCGCAGTGGTTGAGAATGACGTCTCTATTCTGCAGTCCGTTACGCTAGGCGGTACGGGTAAAACCAGCGGCGATCGCCATCCTAAAATTCGTGAAGGGGTGATGATTGGCGCGGGCGCCAAGATACTGGGGAATATTGAGGTTGGACGCGGCGCTAAAATCGGCGCCGGATCCGTTGTTTTACAACCGATTCCGCCTCACACTACCGCTGCCGGCGTCCCCGCCCGCATCGTCGGCCGTCCTGAGACGGATAAACCATCCATGGATATGGATCAGTATTTCAACGGCGTTAATCGCGGCTTCGAATATGGGGATGGTATTTGACCGGGCTTGCCTATTTAATGGCGCTTCATCCGCTGCTATGGCGCTTGTTTAAGGCGCGGGATACTCAGGGCAACTGCGGCGCCATCGTCATGTTTCCCAAATATTGAGATTGGGTGAACGGTATTACTCTATGAGCCTCGGCGGATATTTCGCGCTTCGGCTATTCCCGCTTCTCTGATTTCCCTCATACCGACCCCGGGAATTAAATGCTCCCCGCCAGGGTAAATATGGCGATTTTTTGTTATCCGGGGTAGGAAGTGTCTGAAACACTTTTTCAAGTGATAATTTATTTAACAGTCATCGCCATTTATTCCTACATAATGATGACGAATTTTTTATTGTCGCGCTATCTGTGAAAACAGAATATATCCGCCATACTTCAAGTTGCGTGTGCGTGTGCTTTATTATTCGGCCCATTATCGTTGGCCGTTGCGCGCCGCGGTCAAATCCGTTCCGGCAGATTTGACGCTGTGCCGTCGCCTTTCGGCAATTCGAATTATTTAGGGTATTTATTCTGGTATCTGCTATAGATAGTGATGTTATGGTTGCAGAGAGTCTAACAAAATGTATTTAAAGCGTATCTTCGTCGTTCTGGGGTTTCTTGTTTCATCCGCTATGCCGATTTTGACTCATGCAACTGGCACAGAGAATAATGTCAGCGTGGTAAACGGCGGTACGGATAGCAGTAATGCCGCCGCCGCAGTACATGATGAAAGCTGGTGGCAGAGAAGCAAAAACAATCTGTCTAAAACGTGGTCGGAATCACCGAACCACGACATCTACATTCCGGCGATTACCTGGCATAACCGTTGGACGTACGATAAAGAAAAGACGGATGAATATAATGAACGTCCGTGGGGCGCGGGTTATGGCGTGTCGCGCCTGGACGAGGACGGCGACTGGCATTCGCTATACCTGATGGCGTTCAAGGATTCCCATAACAAGTGGGAACCGATTGGCGGCTACGGTTTTGAGAAGCGCTGGCGTCCGACCAGCGATCAGGATTTCCAACTGGGGCTGGGCTTTACCGCCGGCGTCACCATGCGCGACAACTGGAACTATATTCCGATTCCGGTATTGCTGCCTCTGGCCTCAATCAGTTACCAGAAGCTCTCTTTCCAGGCGACGTATATTCCCGGTACATACAATAACGGGAACGTCTTTTTTGCCTGGTTTAGATGGCAAATTTAGTGTAGCCGATAAATTTCAAGATTCGCTCCGGCGGCGGAAGAAGAGACTGCAAACCCCTTTTGAACGATTCGAAAGGGGTTTATTTTTTGGCCTCATATCCATAAGGATAATATATCGCTGATGGAATATTGCGATGAGCACTGTGCCGGCGCAATGGCATAAGAATGATTTTGGGCAATGCGGTACGCGGCGCTGTTCGTTCGCTATTTGTTCGCATGTAAACCATTTTGATTGAAATTTATTCGCTATCCTTCGTTACAATAACGGCACTTTTTTCTGTACGGTGGATATTGCAGTGCCATTACTTATTATCACCACAATATTGTGGGCTTTTTCATTTAGCCTGATTGGCGAATATCTTGCTGGCCATGTCGATAGCTGGTTTTCCGTATTGATGCGCGTCGGGCTGGCGGCTCTGGTCTTCTTGCCATTCTTACGCTGGCGGGGTTACGCGCCGCGCGTAATTTTCCTCTATCTGCTGGTTGGCGCCTGTCAGCTAGGCATTATGTATTTGTTTGTTTTTCAAGCATATCTGTATCTTACCGTACCGGAATTCTTGCTGTTTACGGTCATGACGCCGCTGTATGTCACGTTGATCTACGATCTGCTGCGCCGTGAGCGCCTGCGCTGGGGCTATATATTCAGCGCGCTGCTGGCCGTTCTGGGCGCGGCGGTGATTCGCTACGACGGGGTCAGCACGCATTTTCTGTGGGGACTGATGCTGGTACAGGCCGCGAACATCTTCTTCGCCATTGGTCAGGTCGGCTATAAACGGCTGATGGAAGTGCATCCGATGCCGCAGCACTGCGCCTTTTCATGGTTTTATCTGGGCGCGTTGGCGGTTTCGGTCGTGGCCTGGCTGCTATTTGGCAATGCCGGCCAACTGCCGACCACGTCGTTGCAGTGGGGGGTGTTGGTCTGGTTGGGGGTTGTGGCTTCCGGTTTAGGCTATTTTATGTGGAACTATGGCGCCACCCAGGTCGATGCCGGGACGCTGGGCATTATGAATAATTTCCACGTTCCCGCCGGTCTGCTGGTCAACCTGGCTATCTGGCAGGAAAAGGTACACTGGCCGAGTTTTATCATCGGGGCGATTATCATTATGTCCTCGCTGTGGGTACACCGGTATTGGGTCGCGAAGCGTCCCGCACAAACGGTAAGTGCTCACAAGCGTGCCGACGCGCCGAACGAATAAACGCTTCTATCACCGGTTGACGCTGTTCTCCGTCGCGCACGGCGGCGTACAACCGGCTCCACAGTCCCTCTCCCAGCGTTTTGGTTACGATCAGCCCCTGACGTTCGAAACTTTCCACCACCCAGTGCGGCAGGGCGGCGATCCCCATGCGCGCGCTGACCATCTGGATCAGCAGCAGCGTATTATCGACGTTTTTCAACGCCGGGCTGATCCCCGCGGGTTGCAGAAAGTGACGCCAGATATCCAGCCGCTGGCGCTGCACCGGGTAAATCATCAGCGTCTCCTCGCTTAAATCCTCTGGTTCAATGACCTCCTTTCCGACCAGCGGATGCTCTGGCGCCAGCACCAGCCTGACTTCAAAATCAAACAGCGGCGCGTAGTACAACCCGCTGCGCGGCAGGATATCCGAAGTCATCACCAGATCCAGCTCGCCCTGCTGCAAGGACGGTTGCGGATCAAAGGTAACGCCGGATTTAAAGTCCATCGACACCTGCGGCCAGTTTTGATGAAACTCATCCAGCGCCGGCGTTAGCCATTGAATACAGCTATGGCACTCAATCGCCAGCCGCAGCGTGGCCTGATGCGGTTCATTGCATGCCTGTAGCGCCTGCTGAATTTGCGGCAACACCTGTTCGGCCAACTGTAACAGGATCTCTCCCTGGGGCGTAAAGCGCAGCGGCTGGCTTTTCCGCACAAATAACCTGAACCCAAGGCGTTGTTCCAGATCGCTGAACTGGTGTGACAACGCCGACTGGGTTTGATGAAGCGCGGCGGCGGCGGCGGCTAACGATCCCGTGTTGCGCAGTGCTTGCAGCGTTCGCAGGTGTTTAAGTTCGATCATGAGAGTCCTTCACAGTGACGGTGAATAAATTGCGCTTGTGTCCAATACACTACCTGCGGATTATGGATGTGTAAACATCTGGACGGCTAAATGAGGGTTAACGATGACGATTTTAAATCACACGCTGGGTTTTCCACGTGTTGGGCTGCGACGCGAACTGAAAAAAGCGCAGGAAAGCTATTGGGCGGGCAACGCGACGCAGGAAGCGTTGCTGACCGTTGGACGCGAACTGCGTGCGCGGCACTGGCAGCAACAAAAGGATGCCGGCGTCGATCTGCTGCCGGTAGGCGATTTCGCCTGGTACGATCATGTGTTGACGACCAGCCTGCTGTTGGGGAACGTGCCGGCCCGTCATCAGAATGCCGATGGCTCCGTCGATCTGGATACGCTGTTTCGCATTGGCCGTGGCCGGGCGCCGACCGGAGAGCCGGCGGCGGCGGCCGAGATGACCAAGTGGTTCAATACCAACTACCATTACATGGTGCCGGAATTCACTAAGGGCCAGCAGTTCAAACTGGCCTGGACGCAACTGCTGGATGAAGTGGATGAGGCGCTGGCGCTGGGACATCGGGTAAAACCCGTGCTGCTGGGGCCGGTAACTTATCTGTGGTTGGGCAAGGTAAAAGGCGAGCCGTTTGATCGTCTATCGCTGTTGCAGGATATTTTGCCGGTTTATCGGCAGGTGCTGGCCGAACTGGCGAAACGCGGCATCGAATGGGTGCAGATCGATGAGCCGGCGCTGGCGCTGGAACTGCCGCAGGCGTGGCTGGCGGCATTCAAACCGGCATACGATGCGCTGCAAGGGCAGGTGAAAGTGTTGCTGACCACCTATTTCGATAGCATCGGCCATAATCTGGATACCATTAAAGCGCTGTCGGTGCAGGGGCTGCATGTCGATCTGGTGCACGGTAAAGATGATGCGGCGTCGTTAAATGAACAATTACCGGCGGAGTGGCTGTTGTCGCTGGGCGTCGTTAACGGGCGTAACGTATGGCGCGCCGATCTAAGCCAGTGGTTTGAACGTCTGCAACCGCTGGTCGGCAAACGCAGCCTTTGGCTGGGCAGTTCCTGTTCGCTGCTGCATAGTCCGATTGATTTAAACGCGGAAACGCGTCTGGATGATGAAGTAAAAAGCTGGTTTGCCTTCGCCATCCAGAAATGCGCGGAGCTCGCTTTGCTTTCTCAGGCATTGAACAGCGGCGATGGTCAGGCGCTGGCGGCGTATAGCGCGCCGATCCGCGCCCGCCGCACCTCCACCCGGGTGAACAACCCCGCGGTGGCTCAGCGTTTAGCCGCCATCACTGCGCAGGACAGTCAGCGTCAGCAGGCTTACCCGCTGCGCGCCGCCGCTCAGCGCCAGCGCTTCAAACTGCCCGCATGGCCGACCACCACCATCGGCTCTTTCCCGCAAACCACGGAAATCCGCGGTCTGCGTCTGGACTTCAAACAAGGGCGTCTGGACGGCAATCACTACCGCGCGGGTATCGCCGAACATATTAAACAGGCGGTGGCCGAGCAGGAACGTCTGGGATTGGATGTGCTGGTGCACGGCGAAGCGGAACGCAACGACATGGTGGAATACTTCGGCGAACATCTGGATGGCTTCGTCTTTACGCAGAATGGCTGGGTGCAAAGCTACGGTTCCCGCTGCGTGAAGCCGCCGGTGATCATCGGCGACGTCAGCCGGCCTGAAGCCATTACCGTTGAATGGGCGAAGTACGCGCAATCCCTGACCGACAAGCCGCTGAAAGGCATGTTGACCGGCCCGGTCACCATTCTGTGCTGGTCTTTCCCGCGTGAAGACGTTACCCGTGAAACCATCGCCAAACAAATCGCGCTGGCGCTGCGCGATGAAGTGGCCGATTTGGAAAAAGCCGGTATCGGAATTATTCAGATCGATGAGCCCGCCTTGCGCGAAGGCTTGCCGCTGCATCGCTCAGATTGGGACGCCTACCTGACCTGGGCGGTGGAAGCGTTTCGCCTGAATGCGGCGGTTGCCCGCGACGATACGCAGATCCACACCCATATGTGTTACTGCGAATTCAACGACATCATGGATTCCATCGCCGCGCTGGATGCGGACGTGATTACCATCGAAACCTCGCGTTCCGATATGGAATTGCTGGAGTCGTTTGAAGAGTTTGAGTATCCCAATGAGATCGGCCCAGGCGTGTATGACATTCACTCGCCAAACGTACCGAGCGTTGAGTGGATTGAAGCGTTGCTGCTCAAAGCGGCGCAGCGTATTCCGGCTGAGCGTCTGTGGGTTAACCCGGACTGCGGCCTGAAAACCCGCGGTTGGCCGGAAACCCGTCAGGCGCTGGCCAACATGGTCCAGGCGGCGCAGCGCCTGCGCGAAGCAAGTTAAGATCAACCACTCAGGGGGGCGCAAGCCTCCCTGACTCCATTTCAGCACACTTCATATTTTTTAAACCACGCCAGCATCCGCTGCCAGCCATCCTGCGCCGATTCGGCATGATAGCTGGGGCGATAGTCGGCATGGAAGGCGTGTCCCGCATCCGGGTAGACGACGATCTCCGCGTTGGCATTGGCGGCGCGCAACGCCTGACGCATCTTATCTATCTGTTCCAGCGGAATGCTGTCGTCCTGGGCGCCGTATAACCCCAGAACCGGCGCATTGAGTTCCGTGGCGATATCTAGCGGATGCTTGGGATTATTTATCGTTTTGGGCGCGGTGAATTTGCCGTACCAGGCCGCCGCCGCTTTCAACTGCGGATTATGGGCGGCGTAAAGCCAGCTGATCCGGCCTCCCCAGCAGAAGCCGGTAATGGCGAGTTTACTGGCATCCCCGCCGTGTTTAATGGCCCAGTTCGCGCTGTGATCAAGATCCGATAGTACCTGGGCATCGGGTACTTTGCTCACCAGTTCGGCGATAATCTGTTTAATATCATGATATTGATGAGGATCGCCCTGACGGAAATACAATTCGGGAGCGATAGCCATATAGCCTTGTTTAGCCAGCCTGCGGCACAGATCCTGAATATAATGGTGAACGCCGAAAATTTCCTGCACCACCAATACGATGGGAAACGGCTCGTTTTGATTGGCCGGTTTAGCAAAATAGGCCGGTAACTGTTCCCCCTGGGACAGTACGGTCGTTTCGCTGGCAATGATGCCGGTAGTATCCGTATTTATGGTTGAAGAGGCTTGCGCTGCTACCGCCGAAGTCAATCCCTGCGGTATGTGTCTGAGGATCGTTTGCTCATCAGTATTCATTGCGGTCTCCTCAATTGGATTTGCCAATGTCATAGTAATGTCAGGTTTCGCGCCTATGACAAATAGTATCAACGATTAAAGAATCTACAATAAAAAGGCTAAACAACCGTCAGGTAGAAGAAAGAAGGTCGTCGAGAATGTTTTTGTCATTAGACTATCGACGGGGGAAATGAATTTGGGGTGGCTTGATTTGTGACATGAGTCATATTTTTGATGTATCGATAATCTTTATTTCTTTTTTGCTGGTGATTGCATTCACAAAAATGACGGTTGTAATACGATAGAGTCTTGGCTATAGCGGATTTTCTCTACTCGTCATTCCCCGAGACCGCGGTTATACAGCGTTTAAAAATTCGCCCGATGTTTTTTTTCTTCCTCTGATTACTCATCATCGCCTGGGAGGCGTTTATGTCTAAATCTGATGTGTTCCATCTCGGTCTGACAAAAAATGATTTGCAGGGCGCCGCGTTGGCGATCGTGCCCGGCGATCCTGCGCGCGTCGAAAAAATAGCTCAACTGATGGATAACGCGGTACATCTGGCGTCGCACCGTGAATTCACCTCCTGGCGCGCCGAAGTGGACGGAAAGGCGGTGATAGTGTGCTCCACCGGCATTGGCGGGCCGTCAACCTCCATTGCGGTAGAGGAACTGGCCCAGCTTGGTATCCGTACCTTCCTGCGGGTGGGCACGACCGGCGCTATTCAGCCGGATATCAATGTGGGCGATGTGCTGGTCACCACGGCGGCGGTGCGTCTCGATGGCGCAAGCCTGCATTTCGCGCCGATGGAGTTCCCGGCGGTGGCTGATTTTACCTGCACTACCGCGCTGGTCGAAGCGGCGAAAGCCGCCGGCGTGGCGCTTCATGTCGGCGTGACCGCTTCATCCGACACCTTTTATCCCGGACAAGAGCGTTATGATACGTTTTCTGGCCGCGTAGTCCGTCGTTTCCAAGGCTCAATGGAAGAATGGCAGAGTATGGGGGTGTTGAACTATGAAATGGAATCGGCCACGTTGCTGACGATGTGCGCCAGCCAGGGATTGCGCGCGGGGATGATCGCGGGGGTGATTGTTAATCGCACCCAGCAGGAGATCCCCGATGTTGAGGCAATGAAGCAGGCTGAAACGACAGTCGTTAAGGTGTTGCTGGACGCCACGCGACGGTTGCTGGCCGCAGCATAAATTCCAGAACCGATTTGATGACGGCATTGCGGGCCGGCGGGCGGCGTTACCCGCCTATTTCCCCACTCGCCTTTTATAGAAGATGACAATCGCAAGGAGATTTATGACCGAACCAACGTTACTCCATCCTTCCCTGGTTCCACTGGATGGCGGGATTAATTTCCGCGATCTGGGCGGGAATCGCGCGGCGGACGGCAGGCTTATCCGCCACGGCAAATTGTTCCGCTCCGGTTCGTTGGATATGTTAAGCCCGGCGGACTGCGAACGCCTGGCCGGGGTTCCGGTTTCACAGATAGTCGATTTCCGGGATGATGACGAAATCGCGCTCAAACCCGATATCTTGTGGTCCGGCGCGAACTATCACGCCTTTCCGGCTAATCCTTTACGTCATGAAGTTACGGCGAACCTGGATTCTTTAGGCTCGGAAGTGCTGTCTGCTTTTGATTCACGGGCTTTCATGTTGAAGCTCTATAGCCTGCTGCCTTTCGATAATTCCGCTTACCGCCAATTGGTGGCGCTGCTGCTTCAGGAGGATGATGGCGCGCTGGTGCAGCACTGCGCCGTGGGGAAAGATCGCACGGGGATCGGCTCCGCGCTGGTAATGTTTGCGCTGGGGGCGGATGAGCAAACGGTCATTGAAGATTACCTGCTGACCGAAACCACGCTGACGCCATTCCGTCAGCAATTATTGGCCGACCTGTCAAAAACGCTGAATGAGAAAGCGTTGACGCAGTTTGCCTATGTGCTGTCGGTACAGGAGGAATTTATCGTCACGGCATTGCGGGCGATTAAGGCGCGTTATGGTTCGGTCGATGGCTGGCTGGACACGGAGTATGGACTGGACAATCGCGCTCGTCAGTTTCTGCAGGATAAGTATCTGGCGTGATGATAAACGCGCCGCCGGGAGAGGTAATGAGCAAGGCCGGTCATATTAACCGGCCTTTGTCGTTCCTTCGTCTGGCTTTTAGCGATTAGCCGGTGTTGCGCATACCGGCGGCCACGCCCGCGATAGTCACCATCAGCGCCAGTTCCACTTCCGGATCCGGCTCTTCCCGCTGGCGTGAACGGTGCAGCAGTTCAGCCTGCAGGACGTTCAACGGGTCAGTATAAACGTTACGCAATGCAATCGATTCTGCGATCCACGGCAGATCTTCCATCAAGTGATCGTCATTGGCGATCGTCAGCACCACATGGATATCGGCGGCTAGCTGTTCACGCAGCTGTTTTCCCAGCGGCCATAGCTTTTTGTCCACCAGGCGTTGATCATAGTATTCAGCCAGCCACAAATCCGCTTTGGAAAACACCATTTCCAGCATCCCGATACGAGTGGAGAAAAACGGCCAGTTGCGGCACATGGCTTCCAACTGCGTCTGCTTGCCGTCGTCCACGACTTTTTGCAGCGCGGCGCCAGCGCCAAGCCAGGCCGGCAGCATCAGACGGTTCTGCGTCCAGGCGAAAATCCACGGAATGGCGCGCAGGCTTTCTACGCCGCCGGTAGGACGACGTTTCGCCGGGCGCGAGCCTAACGGCAATTTACCCAGTTCCAGTTCCGGCGTGGCGGAGCGGAAATAGGGAACAAAGTCAGGATTTTCACGCACGTACCCGCGATACATATCGCAGGATACGCGAGATAATTCATCCATCACCTCTATCCATTCCTGCTCCGGCTCCGGCGGCGGCAGCAGATTGGCTTCCAGAATGGCGCCGGTGTAAAGCGCCAGACTGCTGATGGTGACTTCCGGCAGACCGAATTTAAAGCGGATCATCTCGCCCTGCTCGGTCACGCGTAGGCCGCCTTTCAGGCTGCCCGGCGGTTGTGACAATAGGGCGGCGTGGGCCGGCGCGCCGCCGCGGCCGATTGAGCCGCCGCGTCCGTGAAACAGCGTCAGCGCGATGCCGGCTTTTTCGCAGGTTTTAATCAGCGCGTCCTGCGCGCGGTACTGCGCCCAGGAAGCGGCCATCACGCCGGCGTCTTTCGCCGAGTCGGAATAGCCGATCATAACCATCTGCTTGCCCTGAATAACGCCGCGATACCAGTCGATGTTCAGCAACTGGGTCATCACATCGTCGGCATTGTTCAAGTCTTCCAGCGTTTCAAACAGCGGAACAACCGGTAATGTAAAGGGGCAGCCCGCTTCTTTCAGCAGCAAGTGCACCGCCAGCACGTCGGAAGGCGTACGCGCCATGGAAATGACATAGGTGGCGATCGAACCGGCGGGCGCTTTGGCTATCACTTTACAGGTGTCGATCACCTCTTTGGTTTCGGCGCTGGGTTCCCACTGGCGCGGCAGCAGCGGACGTTTGGAGCTTAATTCACGGATCAGGAAGGCCTGTTTGTCGGACTCGGACCAGCTTTCATAGTCGCCTAGACCCAGGTAACGGGTGATTTCCGCCAGCGCCTCGCTGTGATTGGTGCTTTCCTGACGAACGTCGATGCGCACCAGCGGTACGCCGAAGCAGCGCACGCGGCGCAGCGTATCCAGCAGTTGGCCGTCGGCGATGATGCCCATGCCGCAGGCATGCAGCGACTGGTAACATGCGAACAGCGGCTCCCACAATTGTTCATTGCTGACCAGCAGATCTTTCGGCGCCAGCAGTTCTCCGCCTTTGAGACGGGCATCCAGATAAGCCAGCGTGCTATTCAACTGCGCGCGTAATGATTTCATGATGGCGCGGTACGGTTCTTGAACCTCGTCGCCGCCGGCCAGTTTGCGTAATTCCGGCGTACATTCCGACATCGACAATTCCGATACCAGGAACTGAATATCTTGCAGGAACAGATCGGCCGCTTTCCAACGGCTGAGCAATAGCACCCGGCGAGTCACCTCGGCCGTCACGTTCGGGTTGCCGTCGCGGTCTCCGCCCATCCATGAGGTAAAACGCACCGGCACGGCTTCCACGGGCAGACGATAACCGAAAGACTTTTCAAGCAGTTCATCCAGCTCGCGCAAAAAGGCGGGCACGCCTTCCCAAAGGCTGTTCTCGACGACGGCAAAACCCCATTTGGCTTCTTCTATCGGCGTCGGACGGATTTTACGAATTTCGTCGGTATGCCAGGATTGTGCGATCAACTGGCGCAGGCGGCGCATAATCTGGTTACGTTCATAATCGGCCAGATCGTCATGGTCGAGCTGTTTCAGACAGGTGTTTACTTCAACCAGCTTGTGGATCAGGGTACGGCGGGTAATCTCGGTGGGGTGCGCGGTCAATACCAGCTCGATGGAAAGCGATTCGACGGCATTACGAATGTCTTTTTCCGTTAGACCTTTGGTTGTTTTTAAGCGGTCGAAAGTTTTGGAGAGTATCTCCGGGTTGCTGGCGGCTTCACCGTGCGGGGAGATCGTGTGATATTGCTCAGCGGTATTGGTTAAGTTAAGAAATTGACTAAATGCGCGGGCTACCGGCAGTAGCTCGTCATTGGACAGGTTTTGTAGTGTGTTCAGCAGTTCCTGTCGGTGCTTTTCACTGCCCGCTCGGGAGGACTTTGATAATTTACGAATCCTTTCTACCTTATCAAGTATGTTCTCACCCAGCGCTTCCTTGATAGTATCGCCAAGTAGCTTACCTAGCATGCTGACGTTACTTCGCATTGCTGAATATTGCTCTTTCATATATACCCTGACCCATCTCTAAAATTTTTTGTAAGTTTATTTCACCAGAAAGACGTACTACGCTCCTTTCATCTAGCCACGACGAGGTTGATTCGTCAATTGACGATTCTTTGCCCTCGTTGTTCTTTTATACCGCGGATCTTTTTACCCGCATTGATGTAGATTTGGCAATCGGTGAAATTTAATTACAGATGACCCGATATTAGATGTGCTTATTTGGCGGCGAAAGCGGGCGTGATGCCCGCGGCCATCTTTTTAAGGGAGACAGAAATGTTTAATCATCTGAGAAATCAGTTCTCTCGTCGGTTTGATAAAGGCGGTATCAAGAAATTCGTCTGGCTGATGCGCCTGATCGATCGATCCCGGCCCCAGAACCAGCGTCGGGCAGAGCCCCTGAATAAACGGCGCTTCGGTGCAGTAATTGACGACTTCGGTTTGCGCGCCCAGCAGTTTTTCCACTACCGAGACTAAATGATGATCCGCCGGACATTCGTAGCCGGGGATCGGCGGGTGCAGTTCGCCGATCGTCAGGCGGCCCGGCCAGCGCTGGCTGACCGGCGCCAGCGCTTGCGACAGCAAGCCGTTCAGATCGCTGAGCGTCAGTCCCGGCAGCGGGCGGATATCCATATGCAGCTCGCAGCAGGCGCAGATTCGGTTCGGCGCGTCGCCGCCGTGGATATGGCCCAGATTCATAGTCGGGTAGGGGATATCGAACGCCGCGTTGTGATAGCGCTCCTGCAGCGTTTTGCGCAGTACCAGCAGATGGGAGATCGCATCGTGCATCAGTTCAATCGCGTTCACGCCGCGCGACGGATCGCTGGAATGCCCGGACTGGCCCTGAATCCGGATCGCGCTGGACATATGGCCCTTATGGGCGCGCACCGGCCGCAGCGACGTCGGTTCGCCGATAATGGCGCAGTCCGGCCTGACCTGCGCGGATGCGGCAAAATATTTGGCGCCGGCCATGGTGGTCTCTTCATCCGCGGTGGCGAGAATATATAGCGGCTTGGTCAGTTTGCCTGGATCGATGTCGCGCAGCGTATCAAGAATAAACGCAAAGAATCCTTTCATATCGGCGGTTCCCAGACCATACAGCTTGTTATCGTGCTCGGTCAGCGTGAAGGGATCGCGCGTCCAGCGACCGTCGTCGAACGGTACGGTATCCGTATGTCCCGCCAGTAATAAGCCGCCTTTGCCTTCCCCGATTCTGGCCAGCATATTAAATTTGTTTCTGGTGCCGGGTACTGGCTGAACTTCAACATGAAAGCCCAAATCAGTGAACCAGCCGGACAGCAGATTGATTAACGCCTGATTACTTTGATCGAGCGTACTGTCGGTCGCGCTGATGGACGGCGTTGCGATTAGCGCCCGGTATAGCTCAAGAAAAGGGGGTAAATTCATCTTCACGGTTGACAGCCTCTGGTTAGGATAGTATCAATATTCATGCATTTATTTTGAATAAAAATACAATAACGCTAAGAGAAAGGAAACCATAAGATACTTTTGGTGATGAATTCATCACGTCGCTTAGCTTCGCGGGCGAACAGCGTTATGACGCTGGCGGACCCTGTTACCGATTTCGTTGATAAGTTAAGGTATAGAGTATCCCATATTGAATAGGTTGATTGTTGGCGCCTGCGGCCGTCTGGGCGCCGAGCTGACCCGCTATCTTGGCTGTCGCCCGCAAATGAACATAACCGCTTTAGCCGTTTCTACGCAAAGCGTAGATGCGGGAAAATTGATTTCCGATTTGCATCGGCAACTGAAGGATATCTCCGATTTGCCGGTTAAGCCGTTACATAGTCTTTACTTTGATTACCATTTACCATTCTGAGGCGCGAAGAGAACAATGAATCCGTTAATTATCAAGCTAGGTGGCGTTTTACTGGATAGCGAAGAAGCGTTGGAGCGCCTCTTTACGGCGCTGGTTACCTATCGCCAGCAACATCAGCGCCCGCTTGTGATTGTGCACGGCGGCGGATGCCTGGTTGACGATCTGATGAAAAAACTATCGTTGCCGGTGGTGAAGAAAAACGGCCTGCGCGTGACTCCCGCCGATCAGATCGACATTATTACCGGCGCGTTGGCCGGTTCGGCGAATAAAACGTTGCTGTCGTGGGCCAGGAAGCACGACATTAACGCGGTTGGCCTGTGCCTGGCGGACGGCGGCAGCACCAAGGTGACGCAGTTGGACGAAGCGCTGGGTTTTGTCGGTAAGGCGGAGGCGGGCTCGCCCGCATTGCTGAATACGCTGTTGTCTGCGGGATACCTGCCGGTTGTCAGCTCTATCGGGATGACCGATCGGGGCGATCTGATGAACGTGAACGCCGACCAGGCCGCAACGGCGCTGGCGGAAACGCTGGGGGCGGATTTAATCCTGCTTTCCGACGTTAGTGGTATTCTGGACGGCAAAGGCCAGCGTATTGCGGAAATGACGGCGGAAAAAGCCGAACAGCTGATCGCGCAGGGTATCATCACCGATGGGATGATTGTTAAGGTCAACGCGGCGCTGGACGCTGCGCGCACGCTGGGGCGTCCGGTGGATATCGCCAGCTGGCGTCATGCCGATCAGCTGCCTGCGCTATTCAACGGCGTGGCTATCGGTACGCGTATTTTAGCGTAGTCGGTTTTGAGGTATGGCGCGGCGTGGATCATCGGCGGCTCGCTGTCGGCGGTTCGGCTTACGGATGCGCCATTCCCGCGCAGGCGCCCATTTTCGTCATCTCCGCGCAGTAGGCGGGCCGGCATGACGAGAGTCGATTTAACGCCGTATCCGCGCAGGCGGACGACGGTATGGCGATGAGTTACGAGTCCGGGGATGAAGTGTTTCATGCCCGCATTTATTTGAATTTTGGGAGTAATGGTTATGGCTTTGTGGGGCGGTCGGTTCAGTCAGGCGGCAGATCAACGTTTTAAACAGTTTAATGACTCGCTGCGGTTTGATTACCGTCTGGCAGAGCAGGACATCATCGGCTCGATTGGCTGGTCAAAAGCGTTGGTTACCGTCAATGTGCTCAGCGAACAAGAGCAACAGCAGTTGGAGCAAGCGCTGAATGCGCTGTTGGCTGACGTTCAGGCCGATCCTGAAATCATCCTGCAAAGTGATGCCGAAGATATTCATAGCTGGGTTGAGCAGCGCCTGATTGAAAAAGTCGGCGATCTGGGTAAAAAGCTGCATACCGGGCGTAGTCGTAACGATCAGGTGGCCACCGACCTGAAACTGTGGTGCAAAGCGCAGATTGCCGAACTGCATCTGGCGGTGCGTCAACTGCGCCAGGCGTTGGTCGCCACGGCGGAAGCGAACCAGGATGCCGTCATGCCGGGCTATACCCACTTGCAGCGTGCCCAGCCGGTAACGTTTGCTCACTGGTGCCTGGCTTATCATGAAATGCTGGCGCGCGACGAAAGCCGGTTGGAAGATACGCTGAAACGTCTGGACGTCAGCCCGTTGGGCTGCGGGGCGCTGGCCGGTACGGCTTATCCTATTGACCGCGAGCAGTTGGCCGGATGGCTGGGTTTCGCTTCCGCCACGCGCAACAGTCTGGATACGGTATCCGATCGCGATCACGTGCTGGAACTGCTATCCGACGCCGCTATCGGCATGGTGCATCTGTCGCGTTTCGCTGAAGACCTGATTTTCTTTAACAGCGGCGAAGCGGCGTTTGTCGAGCTGTCCGATCGCGTGACCTCCGGTTCATCGTTAATGCCGCAGAAAAAGAATCCTGACGCGCTGGAGTTGATTCGCGGTAAATGCGGTCGCGTTCAGGGCGCGCTGGCCGGCATGATGGTGACGCTGAAAGGGTTGCCGCTGGCGTACAACAAGGATATGCAGGAAGACAAAGAAGGTCTGTTCGACGCGCTGGATACCTGGCACGACTGCCTGATGATGGCCGCGCTGGTGCTGGAAGGCATTCAGGTCAAGCGCCCCCGCTGTCAGGAAGCCGCCGAGCAGGGCTATGCCAACGCGACGGAACTGGCGGATTATCTGGTTGCTAAAGGCGTGCCGTTCCGGGAGGCGCACCATATCGTCGGCGAAGCGGTTGTCGAAGCCATTCGCCAGGGGAAAGCGCTGGAAGCGCTGCCGCTGCCGGAGCTACGGAAGTTTAGCGACGTTATCGCCGATGACGTTTACCCTATCCTGTCCTTGCAATCCTGTCTGGATAAACGCGCGGCGCAGGGCGGCGTGTCGCCTCAGCAGGTGGCGAAAGCCATCAGCGACGCTAAACAGCGTCTGAGCTGACAAATCCGCCTGGAGCGGATTTAAATGCCGCTCGCGGCGGCCGCGCAGAGGCGAGGCCCAAGGATGGGCCGAATCACAATATCAACGCATCGGCGGCTTAGCGTATAACGCGAGTTCCGGCTTTCATGATTTGCCTGTAAACCTGAATCACATCCGCATTTTCTGGTTTTTTTCACCGTATTTCCCCCAAATCCTTCTCCAGGCGGATTTTGCCTCTGGACATCCATACAGTATCAATTTAACGTGACGGACAGCAGTGGTGGCCAGTGGAGGCGCAGTGGATATCAGCATGGTTTATGGATTGGGCGGCGGCCTGGCCGGCTTATTGGCCGGTTGGCTTATCGTTAGCCTATCGCACCAGCGGCAGCAGTCGCGTCATGAAACGGAACAACGTTTACTTGAGCAATCGTTACAGCAAACCCGGCAGCTTTTGAGTGAATGCCAGCA
This sequence comes from Brenneria izadpanahii, assembly GCF_017569925.1. NCBI lineage: Bacteria > Pseudomonadati > Pseudomonadota > Gammaproteobacteria > Enterobacterales > Pectobacteriaceae > Brenneria > Brenneria izadpanahii. Next base: position 233,377 of record NZ_CP050854.1, read on the forward strand.
GGCGAAAAAAGAGGCGGAACAGCGATTACGCGAGAACGAGTTGGAGTTGCGTAATGTTCACGGCCAGCTTGCCGCGGGCCTGGAGAAGCAGCAGCAACTGGCGCAACTGCGCGAGGAGTGCGTTCAGTTGAATCAGGAACTGCGCGCGTTGCGCGAGGTGAATACCGCGCAGGAGGCCGAACTGCGGGAAGTCACCATCCGGCTGGAAGAAACGCGCATGGCCGCCGAAGAGAAGCAACGCCTGCTGATAAACAGCGAGCAGCGATTGACCACGCAGTTTGAAAATCTGGCCAACCGGATTTTTGAGCACAGCGGCCGTAAAGTGGACGAGCAGAATAGGCAGAGCCTGGATCGCTTGTTGATGCCGCTGCGCGAACAGCTTGATGGATTCAGACGCCAGGTTCAGGATAGCTTCGGCGCCGAAGCCCGTGAACGTCATACGCTGACGCATGAAATTCGCAATCTGCAACAGCTCAATGCGCAGATGGCTCGGGAGGCGATCAACCTGACCAACGCCCTGAAGGGGGACAATAAGACGCAGGGAAACTGGGGCGAAGTGGTGCTGAGCCGCGTGTTGGAAGCTTCCGGGCTGCGTGAAGGGTATGAATATGAGACTCAGGTCAGCGTGCAGACCGGCGCAAATAATCGTATGCAGCCTGACGTGGTCGTTCGTTTGCCGCAAGGCAAGGATGTGGTGATTGACGCCAAGATGTCGCTGGTGGCCTATGAGCGCTATTTTAACAGCGATGATGAAGCCGAACGTTTAGCCGCCCTGAACGATCACTTGCTCTCGGTGCGGGGGCATATTCGCCTGCTGGGGAGCAAAGACTACCAGCAACTGCCGGGGCTGCGTTCACTGGATTATGTCCTGATGTTTATTCCCGTGGAGCCGGCGTTTCTGGTGGCGATCGATCGTCAGCCAGAGTTGATCAACGAAGCGTTGAAGCACAATATTATGCTGGTTAGTCCCACAACGTTGCTGGTGGCGTTGCGTACCATCAACAATCTGTGGCGTTATGAGCAGCAGAGCCGCAATGCTCAGCGGATCGCTGAACGGGCCGCGCGGCTGTACGATAAGATGCGGCTGTTCGTCGATGATATGGCGTCATTGGGCCAATGCCTTGATAAAGCCCAGGGCAGTTATCGTCAGGCGATGAACAAGCTCTCTTCCGGGCGTGGTAACCTGATTGGTCAGGCGGAAGGGTTTCGCGCATTGGGCGTAGAGGTAAAACGTCCAATCAGTCCCTCGTTGGCGGAGCAGGCGACCGAGCACGAAAAAAACGCCCCGGACGCGTTGAGCGAGTCCTCCCTATCGGCGGATGCCGGCGACGGCTCGCCAAGCCCGGCCTCGGAAAGAAAAAATAGCTAAGCGTTTTCGTTGCGCCAGAGAATAATCGCGTTGTCTGGAGGGTGTCGTCGCATTAGGCGGTGGGCTTTTTATACGGGTCTGTTACACTCATCCCATTAATAAAGAGACTCGATGTTTGACTAAATAGTAGGCGGATAAGATGGCAGATGAGCAGGAGAAAACAACCGACTTTGGTTTTCGCACTGTCGCCAAGAATGAAAAAGAAGTCATGGTGGCCGATGTTTTTCATTCTGTAGCAGCAAAATATGATCTGATGAATGACCTGATGTCTTTCGGCATCCACCGTATCTGGAAAAGATTCACCATTGAGTGCAGCGGCGTGCGGCGTGGACAACGCGTGCTGGATGTCGCGGGGGGAACCGGCGACCTGACGGCAAAATTCTCCCGCATTGTTGGCGATGAAGGAGAAGTGGTTTTAGCCGATATCAACGCCTCGATGCTGAAGGTCGGTCGTGAAAAATTACGCAACAAAGGCATTATCAATAATGTCAGCTATGTGCAGGCGAATGCCGAGGAACTGCCGTTCCCGGATGATTCCTTTGACTGCATCACCATCTCTTTTGGTTTACGCAACGTCACCGATAAAGAAAAAGCGTTGCGTTCCATGTACCGGGTATTGAAACCGGGCGGACGACTGCTGGTGCTGGAGTTCTCCAAACCGGTACTGAAGCCGTTAAGTAAAATTTACGACGTCTATTCGTTCCACGTTCTGCCGAGAATCGGGGAGATGGTGGCGAGAGACGCTGGAAGCTATCGCTATCTGGCGGAGTCAATCCGCATGCATCCCGATCAGGAAACGCTGAAAGGAATGATGGTTGATGCCGGTTTTGATAGCGTGAATTATTTCAATCTTACCGGTGGGATTGTCGCATTACATCGTGGTTTTAAATTCTGATTGGAAATGCCGATGCTGATAACGTCTGTGCTGACAGCCGCGCTGGAAACGGCGTTGAATCAGCTTCTGTTTCGTGACCGCAGTATGAAGGCAGCGCGTCAGCGCCTGCATGGAAAAACGCTGCAAATCGAACTGGCTGAACTGGATGTGCCGCTGGTGCTTGTCTTTAGCGAGCACCGTCTTGACGTGGTAAGCCAATGGGAAGACCGTGCCGATTGCCAGTTGAAAACGCGTTTAGCGGTGCTGATGAAGCTGCGCGACCGGCAGCATCTCTCTTCTCTGATGCGCAGCGGCGATTTGATCATCGAGGGCGATATCCAGGTCGCGCAGCAGTTCATCGGTCTGCTTGATCTGGCCGAGTTTGATCCTGCGGAGTGGCTGGCCCCTTATCTGGGGGACATTGTCGCGCAAGGAATAAGCCAAACGGCGCAAAAAACGCTGGGCGCTTTTCATCGCATATTGTGCCGACAGCAGCGCGTTTTGTCCGAAACGCTGACGGAAGAGTGGCGTTTGGCGCCGGGTAAACTGGAAAACGCCTGGTTCCAGGATGAGGTCGCCGCATTGGAGAAATCGACGGAGAACCTGGCTGAACGGCTGGCGAAGTTGGAGATCCCGCGATGACGCCCGGTGAACTGCTTCGTCTTTACAACATCGTGCGCGTTTTGCTGAGCTACGGCCTGGATGAGCTCATTCCCAAAATGCGTTTAACGATCCCGTTGCGTTTTGGCCGTCGTCTGCTGTTTTGGTTGCCGAATCGACATAGCGATATGCCGCTGGGCGTGCGTTTACGTTTGGCTTTGCAGGAGCTTGGCCCGGTATGGATTAAATTTGGCCAGATGATGTCGACGCGGCGAGATTTGTTCCCGCCGGCGATCGCCGATCAATTGGCGATGCTGCAAGATCGGGTCGATCCCTTCGACGGCATGCTGGCGCGCAAGCAAATCGAGCTCTCGATGGGCGGCGTTCCCCTGGAGGAGTGGTTTGACGATTTCGAGGTGAAGCCGCTTGCCTCGGCATCCATTGCTCAGGTTCATACCGCACGTCTGAAAACCACCGGCAAAGAGATCGTAATCAAGGTGATCCGGCCTGATATTCTGCCGGTGATCAAAGCCGATATCCGCCTGATGAAGCGTCTGGCCGGCTGGCTGCCGAGACTGTTGCCGGATGGGCGGCGCCTGCGTCCGCGGGAAGTCGTGCACGAATATGAGAAAACGCTGCTTGATGAACTGAACCTGCTGCGCGAGGCGGCAAATGCGATTCAGCTGCGCCGCAACTTTGAAAATAGCCGCATGCTGTACATCCCCGAGGTGTACCCGGATTACTGCAGCGAAAGAATGCTGGTGATGGAACGTATCTATGGCATCCCCGTTTCCGACGTGGAAACCTTGAAGGCCAACGGCACCAACATGCAGTTGCTGGCGGAGCGCGGGGTGCAGGTATTCTTTACTCAGGTGTTCCGCGACAGTTTCTTTCATGCCGATATGCATCCCGGCAATATCTTCATTAATGATGAACACCCGGAAGATCCGCAGTACATTGGCATCGACTGCGGAATTGTGGGGTCGCTGAATAAAGAAGATAAACGCTATCTGGCGGAAAACTTTATAGCGTTCTTCAACCGGGATTACCGCAAAGTGGCTGAGTTGCATGTGGATTCAGGCTGGGTGCCCGCAGATACCAACGTTGAAGATTTCGAGTTCGCCATCCGTACCGTGTGCGAGCCTATTTTTGAAAAGCCGTTAGCGGAAATTTCATTCGGTCATGTATTATTGAACCTCTTCAATACGGCTCGCCGTTTTAATATGGAAGTTCAGCCTCAGTTGGTTCTTTTACAAAAAACGCTGCTGTATATCGAAGGGATCGGACGCCAGCTGTATCCGCAGTTGGATCTCTGGAAAACGGCCAAACCATTTCTGGAGAATTGGCTGCAGGAACAGGTCGGCTTGCCGGCTATGATTCGGGCGCTGAAAGAAAAAGCGCCGTTCTGGGCGGAAAAACTGCCGGATATTCCCGAACTGTTTTATGACGGTTTACGCCAGCACAGAATATTGCGGCAGAGCGTGGATAAACTCGCGGATGAGTTGCGAACGCAGCATATCCGGCAAGGGCAATCCCGTTATTTGCTGGGAATTGGCGCAACGCTGCTGATTAGTGGTACGGTGTTACTGGTTAGTCACGTTGAGGCGGATATCATACCTTCTGGTCTGATGGCCGCAGGGATTGTCGCCTGGATTATCGGGTGGCGGCGAACTCGTTGAAGCAGATCATAATGCATAGCAAGATTATCTTCTATACTGGGGTAATCTTGCAGCCCCCCCTTTTTGAAAGAGGTAAACGTTATGGGTGGTATTAGTATTTGGAACTTGTTGATTATCGCAGTAATCGTCGTATTGCTGTTTGGTACCAACAAGCTGAGAACATTGGGCTCAGATCTGGGCGCATCCATCAAAGGCTTCAAAAAGGCGATGGGTGACGATCAACCGTCCGCCGCTGAGAAAGCTCAGCAGGACGCTGATTTTGCGACTAAGTCGATAGCAGAACAACAGCCTGAAGCGAAGAAGGATGAAACAAAGAACCAGCATAAAGAGCAGGTATAATCTGTGTTCGATATCGGGTTTAGTGAACTGTTATTAGTCTTGGTGATTGGTTTGGTGGTCCTTGGGCCAGAACGTTTGCCGGTAGCGGTAAGAACAGTGGCTGGATGGATTAGGACGCTGCGTTCGCTGGCTTCTACGGTTCAAAATGAGCTGTCGCAGGAACTGAAGCTGCAGGAATTGCAGGACAGCCTCAAAAAGGTGGAAAAAGCCGGCCTGCAAAACCTGTCGCCGGAGCTGAAAGCATCCATGGACGAGCTTAAAGACGCGGCCGAAGCGGTGAAGCGCAGCTATGCTGAAAAATCGGCGCTCAAGGACAAGGACGAGGGAAATACGGCGGAACAGCCGTCTTATCAACCGTTGAACGATCCTGAGGCTGTTCATGACGGCGTGATTGATGCGGAGAAAACGCCGCCGTCAACTACGGCTAATCCTGAACCGGAACCGAAGGATAACCGGATCGCGTCCGCACCGGTTTCCGATGACAAAACCAAACCTGAGCAGCCTGCTGTTGTTTCCGCCCGTCAACCAAGTGATGATCGTTAGTTTATGGCCGCTGAAGATAGTACCCAACCGCTGATTAGTCATCTGATCGAACTGCGTAAGCGGTTGTTGAACAGTATTATTTGTGTGCTGGTGGTGTTTGTGGCGCTGGTTTACTTTGCTAATGACATCTACCAGATGGTTTCCGCCCCGCTGATTGAAAAGCTTCCCGCAGGGGCCAGTATGATCGCTACTGATGTAGCGTCGCCGTTTTTCACGCCGATAAAACTCACCATGATTGTGTCGGTGTTCGTGTCAGCGCCGTTGGTGCTGTATCAAGTCTGGGCGTTTGTCGCGCCGGCGTTGTACAAACATGAACGCCGGTTGATGATGCCGCTGTTGATTTCCAGCAGCCTGCTGTTTTATGCCGGTATGGCGTTTGCCTATTTCGTCGTTTTCCCGCTGGCATTCGGCTTTTTTGCCAAAACAGCGCCCCAGGGCGTATTGATTGCGACCGATATCAATAACTATCTGGATTTCGTCATGGCGCTGTTTATGGCGTTCGGTATTTCGTTTGAAGTGCCCATCGCGATTGTCCTGCTGTGTTGGAGCGGGGTGGTAACGCCGGAAGATCTGAAAAAGAAACGCCCCTATATGCTGGTCGGCGCTTTTGTTGTCGGTATGCTGCTGACGCCGCCGGATGTATTCTCGCAGACGTTGCTGGCTCTCCCCATGTATATGTTGTTTGAGATCGGGGTATTTTTCTCTCGGTTTTATGTAGGTAAAGGCCGCCGTGCTGAAACGGAAGAGCCTTCACCGTAGTCATCTGCGGATACGTCATCAAATGTTCGATATCGGAGTCAACTTAACCAGCTCTCAGTTTGCGAAAGATCGGGAGCAGGTTGTCGCTCGCGCAAAACTGGCTGGCGTCAGCGGGATGTTGGTGACGGGAACCAATGTTGAGGAAAGCCGTCAGGCTTTGGCGCTGACGGCGGAATACCCAGATTATTGCTGGGCGACGGCGGGGGTTCACCCGCATGACGCCAGCCGCTGGGATGATTCAGCCGCCGAGCAGCTTCATCATCTGGCGCAATCGGATTCTGTGGTCGCTATTGGCGAGTGCGGGCTCGATTTCAACCGCAACTTTTCATCCCCTGAACAACAAGAGCGGGCATTCAACGCTCAGTTGGCGCTGGCGGCAGAGTTATCAATGCCCGTATTTCTGCACTGCCGTGATGCCCATGCCCGTTTTATCGCTCTCCTGGCCCCTTGGTTAGATAAGCTGCCGGCGGCGGTGGTGCACTGTTTTACCGGCGATCGGCGCGAGCTTGACGAATGCCTGGCCGCAGGGCTAATGATCGGTATTACCGGCTGGGTCTGCGATGAACGCCGTGGGCTTGCGTTGCGCTCGCTGTTGAAACATATTCCGTGCGATCGGCTGCTGCTGGAAACCGATGCCCCCTATTTACTCCCTCGGGATTTAATGCCTAAACCTGCATCCCGCCGTAATGAATCCTGTTTTCTCCCTCATATTGTCAGTCAGGTGGCTGCCTGGCGCGAGGAAGATGCCGCATGGCTGGGGCGGAAAACGGACGAAAATGCCCGCCGGGTTTTCCGGTTGGGGTGACGGGGGAAAAATCAACGGTACGAACGGTGCTGCTTCCAGGATGATTTTCGGCCGAAGAATGCGCCGCATCCGTCGCTATGATTTCAGCCTCGGCGTAACGGTTTTCGCCGTTACCGACGATTACATTTTCTGGAATTGGCGGTTATCAATGCTCTGGCGAACCTGCTTGTTCAGCAAATTCAGTAATAGCATTGAGCGGGTTTCACCATCCGGTTCCGTGTAGATAGCCTGCAAGCCGGTAAAAATTCCGTCCGTAATCATCACTTCATCGCCCGGCTGAGGCGTTTGCGGATCGGTAATGCCCTGCGGCGGATACTGTAACAGGTCATTGATCACCTGCTGGGGGATCGTGGCGGGGTAATTGCCGAAGCGCACAAAATTACTCACCCCGCGTGTGGCGCTGATGGTGGTTGTGTGGATTCGTTCAGGATCGAACTCTACGAACAGATAGTTCGGAAACAGCGGCTCACATACTTCGGTACGTTTGCCCCGTATGATTTTATCCAACGTAATCATAGGACTCAGGCAAGCGACATCCTGGCGTTCTAAATGCTCTTTCGCCCGCAGTAATTGACCACGTTTACAATATAGTAGATACCAAGCTTCCATAATTTCGCAGAGTGATGATTCTAGCCGATAAGAATAACAAAAGCGGGCCAAGATAAACAAAATTTCTTAAGAAATTTCCCGCATCGTTTTCGCCGTGCTAAAAAGAGCGGCTGATGAGTGTCATAAGGATCGGCGGGAACGATTTTAAACGCCGCTAGCGACGGCCTGACAAGGCGGCGGATATTCTGTCCGCCAGAGAATAAATAGCCAGACTAAGAAGCGACAGCCTGATGAAGAGACTTTATAATAACCAGTTCCACATACAGCCCCGATGATCAGCATGAAATATCGTGACTTACGCGAATTCCTCTCGCTGCTGGAAGAGAGGGGTGAATTAAAGCGTATTAGCCAGCCTATTGATCCCTATCTTGAAATGACGGAAATCGCCGACCGTACCTTGCGCGCCGAGGGGCCGGCTCTATTGTTTGAAAACCCGAAAGGTTACGGCATGCCGGTGCTGTGTAACTTGTTCGGCACGGCAAGACGTGTTGCGATGGGAATGGGGCAGGAAGACGTCGGCGCGTTGCGTGACGTCGGTAAACTGCTGGCGTTTCTTAAAGAGCCTGAACCGCCAAGAGGATTTCGCGATCTGGTGGATAAAATGCCTAAATTCCGCCAGGTGCTGAATATGCCGACGAAACGGCTGTCTTCGGCCCCTTGTCAGGAGCAGGTATGGCAGGGCGAGGACGTCGATTTAAGCCGGATACCGATAATGCACTGCTGGCCGGAAGACGCCGCGCCGCTGGTGACCTGGGGTCTGACTGTGAGCCGCGGGCCACATAAAGAGCGTCAGAATCTGGGAATTTATCGCCAGCAACTATTGGGCAAAAACAAACTGATTATGCGCTGGCTGTCGCATCGCGGCGGCGCGCTGGATTTTCAGGAGTGGTGCCAGGAGCATCCGGGGCAGCGCTTCCCGGTGTCCGTTGCGTTGGGGGCCGATCCCGCAACGATTTTGGCTGCGGTTACGCCGGTTCCCGATTCTTTGTCCGAATATGCATTTGCCGGCCTGCTGCGCGGGCATAAAACCGAAGTCGTGAAATGTCTGTCCAACGATCTGGAAGTCCCCGCCAGCGCGGAAATTGTGCTGGAGGGCTATATCGAACCGGGCGAAACGGCGCCGGAAGGGCCTTACGGAGATCACACCGGCTACTACAATGAAGTCGATAGTTTTCCGGTCTTCACGGTGACGCACATAACACAGCGGCGCGATGCGATTTATCACTCCACTTATACCGGCCGGCCGCCGGATGAGCCTGCCGTATTGGGCGTCGCGCTTAATGAGGTTTTCGTGCCAATTTTGCAAAAGCAATTCCCCGAAATTGTCGACTTTTATTTGCCGCCGGAGGGTTGCTCTTACCGTCTGGCGATCGTTACCATGAAGAAGCAATATCCCGGTCATGCTAAACGCGTCATGATGGGCGTTTGGTCTTTTTTACGGCAGTTTATGTACACCAAATTTGTTATTGTCTGTGACGATGACATTAATGCCCGTGACTGGAAAGATGTTATCTGGGCGATCACCACGCGCATGGATCCGGCGCGAGATACCGTATTAGTGGAAAATACGCCGATAGATTATCTGGATTTTGCCTCGCCGGTTTCCGGTTTAGGTTCCAAAATGGGGCTGGACGCCACCAATAAATGGCCAGGCGAAACACAACGCGAGTGGGGACATCCGATTAAAAAAGATCCTCAGGTGTGCGCGCGCGTTGATGCCATATGGGATGAACTCGCCATTTTCAGTGACAGAGAACCCCGGCGTTAACCTGCTGTTGCTCTGTTCCCAGTTTTGCTTTAATGACCCTACAGAGGGAATGCATGACGACATTGAGCTGTAAAGTGACTTTGGTAGAAGCAATAACCGATACGGTTTATCGGGTTCGTTTATTACCTGAGGCGCCTTTTTCTTTCCGTGCTGGTCAGTATCTGATGGTCGTGATGGATGAACGGGATAAGCGTCCTTTTTCTATGGCATCCACGCCGATGGATACGGGTTTTATTGAGCTGCATATTGGTGCTTCCGAGCTGAATCTTTACGCTATGGCGGTAATGGAACGCATACTGCAAGAGAGAGCGCTTACGGTGGATATCCCGTACGGCGAAGCGTGGCTGCGCGAAGAGAGCGATCGTCCGCTGGTGTTAATCGCCGGCGGTACGGGCTTCTCGTATGCGCGATCGATTTTGCTGACGGCGCTGGCCCAGCAACCGGAACGTGATGTCTCGATTTATTGGGGGGGCAGGGAAAACAAGCACCTTTACGATCTGCCGGAACTGGAATCCCTTGCCGGGCAGTACCCCAATTTGCGGGTCGTCCCGGTGGTGGAGCAGCCGGAAGAGGGCTGGCAGGGCAGGACGGGAACCGTACTGGGCGCTGTTTTGCAAGATTACGGCTCGCTGGCCGATTACGACATCTATATCGCCGGACGATTCGAGATGGCGAAGATCGCCCGCGAGCGATTCTGCAATGAACGGGGCGCCCGGCTGGATCGTCTGTTCGGCGATGCCTTTTCCTTTATCTGAGCCATCTGAGCCGCCCGTCAGGAACCCGGTAAGAACAGTGAATACGCCCAGGGACTGGGCGTCTGGCCGTGATAGCGTTCGCCCAGCGCGATACCGTCGATAGCCGTTTGACGAACCCCGTCGGACAGGGTGCGGCCGGCGCCGGTAAGTTTCTGCCTGCCGAACCGAATCGCCGCCGAGTAACACAACCAACGCACAGGCAACCTGAAGCATGACGAGAATCGACAGGTAAAAGCCGCGGCCATCGTTGGCGTTACCGCAGCCGCGTAACGCCGCGCTGAAAATCACCGGCGCTCAAATACGGTGGCGATCCCCTGGCCCATTCCAATACACATGGCCGCTACGCCAAACTGTACATCGCGGCTTTCCATCAGATTGATCAGCGTGGTGGAGATGCGGGCGCCGGAACAGCCTAACGGATGGCCGAGCGCGATGGCGCCACCGTTGAGATTGACCTTTTCATCCATATCTTCCAGCAGCCCTAAATCTTTAATGCAGGGCAGAGTCTGAGCCGCGAATGCCTCATTAAATTCAAACATGCCGATGTCTGAAAGACTCAACCCGGCGCGCTTTAGGGCTTTCTTCGTGGCGGGGACTGGCCCATATCCCATAACCGAAGGCTCGCAGCCGACAACGGCCATGGCGCGGATCCGCGCTCGTAGGGGCAACCCCAATGAAACCGCTCGCGATTCGCTCATGATTAGCATCGCTGCGGCGCCATCGGAGAGCGCGGAGGAACTGCCCGCCGTCACGGTGCCGTTAACGGGATCGAAAACAGGTGTTAAGGCGGCAAGCGCGGACTCGCTGGTTTCCGCACGGATAGTTTCATCGTCGTCGATGCGTTGTAACACGCCTTCGGAGTTATGGCCGTTCGTCGGGATAATTTCATGGCGGAACGCGCCAGACCGGGTTGCCCGATAGGCCCGTTGGTGAGAACGCACGGCAAACCGATCCTGCATTTCCCGGCTGATATCATGCATGCGAGCCAGCATCTCGGCGGTTAGTCCCATCATACTCGCCGCCTTCGCCGCCGTGCGGCCAAGCCCCGGATGAAAATCCACGCCATGGCTCATCGGCACATGTCCCATATGCTCTACACCGCCGATTAAACAGACCGCCGCATCGCCGACCATGATCGCACGGGCCGCATCGTGCAGCGCCTGCATGGATGAACCACACAATCGATTAACGGTAGTGGCGGGAACGGCGGCGGGAATTTCGGCTAATAACGCCGCATTGCGGGCGATATTGAAGCCTTGTTCGAGCGTTTGCTGCACGCAACCCCAGTAAATATCGTCAATTTCGCTGGCTTCCAGCGCAGGATTTCTGCTGAGAATGCCGCGCATCAGATGGGCGGACAACTCTTCGGCCCGAACCTGACGGAATACGCCGCCTTTGGAGCGGCCCATTGGCGTTCGCACGGCATCGACTATCACGACATTTTCCATACTGTTAACCTTATGCCGGTTGCCCTTGATAAATGCCCGCGTGCGGCGCAGCGGGGGGATAGTAACTTTCGTTGTGTCCGGCTTTTTGCTTCAGCCCGTCGGGAACCTGATAGATCGGCCCTAGATGGGCCAGGCTCCGCGCCGTTTCCACATAACGGGCGCAGCCTTGCGTATCCACATAGCGGCAGGCGCCGCCGCGGAATGGAGGAAAACCGAGGCCATACACCAGCGCGATATCCGCTTCCGCCGGGCTAGCGATAATCCCTTCTTCCAGACAGCGCGCCACTTCGTTAATCATCGGAACCATCAACCGCGCGATGATCTCCCCGGCGCTGAAATTTTTTCGCGGCTGGCTGATGGCGGCCAGCAGGCTATCGACTTGTTCGTCCTGTTCTTTGCGCGTTTTCCCATTGCCGTCAGTCTGGTAGCGATAGAAACCCTGTCCATTTTTCTGACCGAACCGCTGGTTTTCAAACAGGACGTCAATCGCATTGCGGTAGTCCTTTCCCATGCGCTGAGGGAATCCTTCGGTCATGATCGTCTGGGCATGGCGTGCGGTATCGATGCCGACCACATCCAGTAAATAGGCCGGTCCCATAGGCCAGCCGAACTGTTTCTCCATGATGTCGTCGATTTCACGAAAATCGGCGCCGTCCCGTATCAGCAAGTTAAACGCGGAAAAATAAGGAAACAGCACCCGGTTAACGAAAAACCCCGGGCAGTCATTGACTACAATCGGGGTTTTCCCCATTTTGCCGGCATAAGCCACGACATGGGCGATGGTTTTTTCGTCAGTTTGCGGCCCCCGGATGATTTCCACCAGCGGCATGCGGTGAACCGGATTAAAAAAGTGCATGCCGCAGAAGTTTTGCGGCCGCTGTAGCGATGATGCGAGGCGCGCAATGGGAATGGTCGAGGTATTTGATGCCAGCACGCTATGCTCGCTAACCTGAGATTCGCTCTCCGCCAGTACGCCGGCTTTCACTTGCGGATTTTCAACGACGGCTTCAATGACAATATCAATGCGCTCAAATCCGCTATAGTCCAGCGTTGGATGAATCCTGGACAGGATCTCCGCCATTTTCATGCCATCCAGCTTGCCGCGCGTCATCTGTTGGTTTAGCCGTTTCGCCGCTTCATTCATTCCCTGTGCGAGGGTGTGGGCCTCAATATCTTTCATGCGGATCGGCACGCCGCTGAATGCGGACTGATAGGCGATACCGCCGCCCATAATGCCGGCCCCAGTACGGCGGCTTGAGCAGGCGGCTGCATATTGCCGATGATTTTTTTGGCTTTTCCTTTGACATACTGTTCATTGAGGAAGACGCCAACCAGCGCGCGGGCGGAATCTGAACGAGCCAGCGGCACGAAGTTTTTCGTTTCCAGCGCCAGAGCGGCATCCCGCTTCATTGTCGCCGCGGCCTCGATGGTTTTCACCGCGGTCATGGGAGCCGGGTAATGTTTGCCCGCCGTTTGTAACACCATGGCCTTGGCGGCGGCAAAACTCATGGCGGCTTCGATATCGCTGAGTTTCAGCGCTTCGAGTTTGGCGCGCCGATAAGACAGCCATTCCAGCTCGCCGGCAATGGCTTGTTTCAATATCCGCATGGCGGCGGAGACTAATTTTTCATTGTCGACCACCGCCTGTACCAATCCGATTTTTAGCGCTTGCGCCGCGTCAATATTTTTACCGGCGGTAATGATTTCCATTGCGCTGTCTGCGCCCAGAAGACGCGGCAGCCGTACCGTTCCGCCAAATCCCGGCATGATGCCCAACCGGGTTTCCGGCAAGCCGATGCGGGCATCGGCCGTAGCGATGCGAAAATCGGTGGCCAACGCGCATTCGCAGCCGCCCCCCAGCGCATAGCCGTTAATAGCGGAAAGCGTGGGAACGGGCAGATCTTCCAGACGGTTAAAAATGCCGTTGGCGAAAGTTATCCATGCGCCAAGTTCGTCCGCCGGCGCGGCGAACAACGAGAGAAACTCGGTGATATCGGCGCCGACAATAAAGGCCGGCTTATCCGAACGCAATAACACGCCTTGCAGTTCCCGTTGCGCCGCCAGAATATCCAATGCCTTACTCAGACTGGCTAGCGTGCGGGTATCCAGTTTGTTGACGGAGCCCGGCGCCGCAAAAACCAACTCGGCAATGCCGTCGTCAAGCCAGTTGAGATACAGCGTTTCGCCCTGATATAGCATAGCTATCTCCGCATTTAGAAGGCGTTTCCTGGTACGACCAGATGGCTGAATTGTGGCTGAAATGTTAATTTCTTGCAAACCTGCGGTTAACTTCTTGCCGACGAGATCACAAAGTACCCGACGCTGCCGTTGAATCATGGCTGTGTTAAAATGGGGAAACAGTGTAGTGACAAACAGGGATATCTATGGAAAAGCTGGCTTCTTTATATCACCATCATTTGGCTACGTTACAACAACGCACACAGGCTATTCTGGCGCGCCACCAGCTTGACGCTTTATTGATCCACTCAGGTGAGTTATTAACGGTATTCCTGGACGATCACGACTACCCCTTTAAAGTTAATCCGCAGTTTAAGGCCTGGGTGCCGGTAACTCAGGTGCCGAATTGCTGGTTATGGGTTGACGGTATCAATCCGCCGAAACTCTGGTTCTATTCCCCGGTGGATTATTGGCATAACGTCGCGCCCGTTCCGGATAGTTTCTGGACCGATGAGGTAGAAATCTCGGTTTTGCGCAATGCCGATGATATCGGGCAACTACTTCCGTCGCCGCGTCAGCGGGTCGCCTATCTCGGCTACACTCCGCAGCGCGCCTTGGCTTTGGGTATCGCCGCCGAAAATATCAATCCCCAGGGCGTGTTGGATTATCTGCATTATCATCGTGCTTATAAAACCGACTATGAGTTGGCCTGCATGCGCGAAGCCCAGAAGACCGCGGTTGTCGGCCATCGTGCCGCGCATGAGGCTTTTCTGTCCGGCATGAGCGAATTCGATATCAATCTGGCTTACCTGACCGCCACCGGCCACCGGGACACCGATGTGCCTTATGACAACATCGTGGCGCTGAATGAGCATGCGGCGGTATTGCATTATACCCAGTTGGATCATCAGGTTCCGTCCGATGTGCGTAGTTTTTTGATTGATGCCGGCACGGAATATAATGGCTATGCGGCCGATCTGACCCGCACCTACTCCTCGCAGAGCGATAACGCATTTGCCGCACTGGTAAAAGATTTGAATCATGAACAACTGGCTCTTATCGATACGATCCAGGTCGGAGTGCGCTATACCGACTATCATGTCCAAATGCATCAGCGCGTCGCCAAACTGTTGAAGTCTCATCAGCTGGTTCACGGGATCAGCGAAGAAGGCATGGTGGAAAATGGCTTGACCGGGCCGTTCCTGCCGCATGGACTAGGGCATTTCCTTGGGTTACAGGTACATGATGTCGCCGGTTTTATGCAGGATGATCGGGGTACTCATCTGGCCGCGCCGTCCCAATATCCCTATTTGCGTTGTACCCGGATACTGGAGCCTGGGATGGTCTTGACCATTGAGCCGGGTATTTATTTTATCGACTCGCTGCTGGAGCCTTGGCGCGCCGGTCGGTTCAGCCAGCATTTTGACTGGACGAAAATTGATGCGCTAAAACCTTTTGGCGGTATTCGTATCGAAGATAATATCGTTATCCATGAGCAGCGGGTTGAAAATATGACGCGCGATCAGAAGCTATCCTGATGCAGTCCTATCCGATACCCGCGGCGCCGGTCAGCGTAAGTGAAGAGATTAAGAAAAGCCGTTTTATTACGCTGCTGGCGCCGACAAAGGGCATTGACGCGGCGAAAGCGTTTGTTCAACAGGCTAGAGAACAGCATCCCACTGCGAGGCATCACTGCTGGGCGTATGTCGCCGGCGCGCCGGACGATTCCCAACAACTTGGATTTTCTGATGACGGCGAACCATCGGGTACCGCCGGTAAACCTATGCTGTCGCAGTTGATGGGGAGCGGCATCGGCGAAATTACCGCGGTTGTTGTGCGCTATTATGGCGGGATCCAATTAGGTACCGGCGGGCTGGTAAAAGCCTATGGCGGCGGAGTTCAGCAGGCGCTGAAGCAGATATCGCTGCAAGAGAAAGTATTACAGAAAGCATATGGTTTGCGGTGTGATTACGCGCTATTACCTCAGGTTGAATCGCTGATATATCAGCTCGGCGGCCAGATACTGCATAGTGACTATGGCGCTGAAGTGACGTTGAGCCTGTCCATTCCCCTTAGAGGCGTGGATGAGGCGGCAATGAGATTGCGTGATATCAGCCGCGGTTCGTTGCATTTATTGCCAGTTTCACAATAATCCCAACGCTGTTTTATGAATCATTTAAGGAATTCTTTGCAATGCATTTGCGCGCCATAACCCGTATTGTGGGTCTGCTGGTTATCCTTTTTTCCGGGACAATGTTCATCCCGGGGCTGGTGGCCCTGATCTATCGTGATGGCGCCGGACGGGCTTTCACCCAAACTTTTCTGGTCGCGCTGGTTATCGGTATTGTGCTTTGGCTGCCGAACAGAAAGCAAAAGCATGAGTTGAAATCACGGGAAGGGTTCCTGATCGTCGTATTATTCTGGACGGTGCTGGGTAGCGTCGGTGCGCTGCCTTTTCTGTTCGCGGAACATCCCAACCTCGGCCTGACCGACGCTTTTTTTGAGTCCTTTTCCGGATTAACCACGACCGGCGCAACGACGCTGGTGGGGTTGGACTCGTTACCGAAAGCGATTCTGTTCTATCGGCAAATGCTGCAATGGTTCGGCGGGATGGGGATCATCGTTCTGGCCGTGGCTATCCTGCCTATCCTGGGCGTCGGCGGGATGCAGCTCTATCGTGCCGAAATGCCGGGGCCGTTGAAAGATAATAAAATGCGCCCCAGAATTGCCGATACGGCGAAAACCCTATGGCTGATTTATGTTCTGCTTACCGTGGCGTGCGCGGTTTCGCTTTGGTTGGCGGGAATGCCTGTTTTTGATGCTATCAGCCATAGTTTCTCAACCGTTGCGGTCGGCGGTTTTTCTACCCATGACGCCAGCATCGGCTATTTTAACAACCCGATGATTAACACCATCATCGCGATATTTCTGTTGATTTCCGGCTGTAACTTCGGCTTGCACTTCGCGGTGTTGAGCGGGCGCAGCATCAAGGTTTACTGGCGCGATCCCGAATTCCGCATGTTTATCTTCGTGCAGATGTCGCTGGTCGCGGTGTGTACCGTAATGCTGTGGTTTCACAACGTCTATGCCAGTGGTATGCAGACGCTGAATCAGGCCTTTTTCCAAGTAGTGTCGATGGCGACAACCGCTGGCTTCACCACGGATAGTATTGCCTCCTGGCCGCTTTTCTTACCGGTATTGCTGCTGTGTTCCGCATTTATTGGCGGGTGCGCCGGTTCAACCGGGGGCGGTTTGAAAGTGATCCGCATCCTGCTGCTTTTCCTGCAAGGCTCGCGTGAATTGAAAAGGCTGGTTCATCCTAATGCGGTCTACACCATTAAGTTAGGCAATCGCGCGTTGCCGGAGCGGATATTGGAAGCCGTTTGGGGCTTCTTCTCCGCCTATGCGCTAGTCTTCATTGTCAGTATGCTGGCCGTCATCGCGACAGGCGTGGATGATTTTTCCGCTTTTGCCGCTGTCGCGGCGACGCTGAATAATTTAGGGCCAGGGCTGGGCGTTGTGGCGGATAATTTTACCTCAATGAATGATGCGGCAAAGTGGATACTGATTTTGACGATGCTGTTCGGACGTTTAGAGGTATTTACTCTTTTAGTCTTGTTTACGCCAACGTTCTGGCGGGAATAAAACGGACGGAATAGCGCAATGAAAGCTTTGATATTATTTTCCAGTAGGGACGGCCAGACAAGAGAGATAGCCTCTTATATCGCCAACTTGCTGAAAGGCACGTTGGAGTGTGATGTCATCAGTTTATTAAGTGCGAATGACATTGATTTGGCTAAATACGATCGGATCCTGATTGGCGCATCAGTGCGGTATGGCCGCTTTAATCCGGCGGTAAATAAGTTTATCCGGCGGCATCTGACGCGCTTACGGCAGATACCCAGCGCGTTCTTCTCAGTAAATCTTACGGCGCGTAAGCCAGAGAAACGCTCGCTACAGACTAACGTTTATACGCGTAAATTTCTGTTGAACTCGCCGTGGGAACCAGACCTGTGCGGCGTATTCGCGGGAGCGTTGCGCTATCCTCGCTATCGGTGGTTCGATCGCATTATGATCCAGTTGATTATGCATATGACCGGTGGTGAAACGGATAGTAGTAAAGAAGTCGAATATACCGACTGGGAGCAGGTAACGCGTTTCGCTCATGACTTTGGGCAATTAACGCTTAAAAAGTCCGCATAACGTTGTCTTTCCGGGCGAGTTGCCGAAAAAAAACGCACTCAACCGCTTTTTTTCATTTAGCGCTTGTCAGCCGCCGAGAAGTCCCTATAATGCGCTCCCACTGACACGGCAACGGCGCTCGCGCTGTTGTGCGGCAAGTCGGAAGCCAGGCAATAATCGCTTGACTTCACTGCGGAAAAGCATAGTATATGCCGCCCGCGCCACAGGATATTGTGGCACTGCTCTTTAACAATTCAATCAGACAATCTGTGTGGGCACTCACAAGACCGTATCGGCAACGATGTAAAAAAGTCTTGAAGAGTGACAACAGTAAATTCATTACGAATAAACAGTTATTAATTCTTTGAGCATAGCTTTTAATTAAGCGAATCAAACAAATCTTAAATTGAAGAGTTTGATCATGGCTCAGATTGAACGCTGGCGGCAGGCCTAACACATGCAAGTCGAGCGGCAGCGGGAAGAAGCTTGCTTCTTTGCCGGCGAGCGGCGGACGGGTGAGTAACGTCTGGGGATCTGCCCGATGGAGGGGGATAACTACTGGAAACGGTAGCTAATACCGCATAACGTCGCAAGACCAAAGTGGGGGACCTTCGGGCCTCACACCATCGGATGAACCCAGATGGGATTAGCTAGTAGGCGGGGTAATGGCCCACCTAGGCGACGATCCCTAGCTGGTCTGAGAGGATGACCAGCCACACTGGAACTGAGACACGGTCCAGACTCCTACGGGAGGCAGCAGTGGGGAATATTGCACAATGGGGGAAACCCTGATGCAGCCATGCCGCGTGTGTGAAGAAGGCCTTCGGGTTGTAAAGCACTTTCAGCGGGGAGGAAGGGGATAAGGTTAATAGCCTTATTCATTGACGTTACCCGCAGAAGAAGCACCGGCTAACTCCGTGCCAGCAGCCGCGGTAATACGGAGGGTGCAAGCGTTAATCGGAATGACTGGGCGTAAAGCGCACGCAGGCGGTCTGTTAAGTTGGATGTGAAATCCCCGGGCTTAACCTGGGAACTGCATTCAAGACTGGCAGGCTAGAGTCTCGTAGAGGGGGGTAGAATTCCAGGTGTAGCGGTGAAATGCGTAGAGATCTGGAGGAATACCGGTGGCGAAGGCGGCCCCCTGGACGAAGACTGACGCTCAGGTGCGAAAGCGTGGGGAGCAAACAGGATTAGATACCCTGGTAGTCCACGCCGTAAACGATGTCGACTTGGAGGCTGTGGTCTTGAACCGTGGCTTCCGGAGCTAACGCGTTAAGTCGACCGCCTGGGGAGTACGGCCGCAAGGTTAAAACTCAAATGAATTGACGGGGGCCCGCACAAGCGGTGGAGCATGTGGTTTAATTCGATGCAACGCGAAGAACCTTACCTACTCTTGACATCCACGGAATTTGGCAGAGATGCCTTAGTGCCTTCGGGAACCGTGAGACAGGTGCTGCATGGCTGTCGTCAGCTCGTGTTGTGAAATGTTGGGTTAAGTCCCGCAACGAGCGCAACCCTTATCCTTTGTTGCCAGCGATTTGGTCGGGAACTCAAAGGAGACTGCCGGTGATAAACCGGAGGAAGGTGGGGATGACGTCAAGTCATCATGGCCCTTACGAGTAGGGCTACACACGTGCTACAATGGCGCATACAAAGAGAAGCGACCTCGCGAGAGCAAGCGGACCTCATAAAGTGCGTCGTAGTCCGGATTGGAGTCTGCAACTCGACTCCATGAAGTCGGAATCGCTAGTAATCGTAGATCAGAATGCTACGGTGAATACGTTCCCGGGCCTTGTACACACCGCCCGTCACACCATGGGAGTGGGTTGCAAAAGAAGTAGGTAGCTTAACCTTCGGGGGGGCGCTTACCACTTTGTGATTCATGACTGGGGTGAAGTCGTAACAAGGTAACCGTAGGGGAACCTGCGGTTGGATCACCTCCTTACCAAAAGCCTGATACAGGTAGTGCAGTGTCCACACAGATTGTCTGATGAACGTCATGAGCAAAAGCGTTATCCGGTAGAGTGCGGCGACAAACAACAATGTCGCTCGATTTTCTCTGGAAAATCTCGCCTCTACCCGAAATTATCGAATCGGTGATTCGACAGGCAAATTTCGGGTCCCCTTCGTCTAGAGGCCCAGGACACCGCCCTTTCACGGCGGTAACAGGGGTTCGAATCCCCTAGGGGACGCCAGTGCATCCGACCAGTCCGGTGAAAGCGGGGGTCATCCAGTAAGTCATGAAATGATTACTTACGTCATATCCTAAAGCTGATTAGCAATAGTCAGGTTTTATGATATTTGCTCTTTAACAATCTGGAACAAGCTGAAATTTGAAACGATGCGGCTGAACCTGTCTCGTAGCGGGATGTGGTTTGGTTGTATCAGAGTCTCTCAAATAATCGCAATGCGAATGTGTTTTACGAAACACCTTCGGGTTGTGAGGTTAAGCGACTAAGCGTACACGGTGGATGCCTAGGCAGTCAGAGGCGATGAAGGGCGTGCTAATCTGCGAAAAGCGTCGGTAAGGTGATATGAACCGTAACAGCCGACGATACCCGAATGGGGAAACCCAGTGTGTTTCGACACATTATCATCACATGAATACATAGTGTGATGAGGCGAACCGGGGGAACTGAAACATCTCAGTACCCCGAGGAAAAGAAATCAACCGAGATTCCCCCAGTAGCGGCGAGCGAACGGGGAAAAGCCCAGAACCTGAATCAGTTTGTGTGTTAGTGGAAGCGTCTGGAAAGTCGCACGACAGAGGGTGATAGTCCCGTACACAAAAATGCACAGATTGTGAGTTCGATGAGTAGGGCGGGACACGTGATATCCTGTCTGAAGATGGGGGGACCATCCTCCAAGGCTAAATACTCCTGACTGACCGATAGTGAACCAGTACCGTGAGGGAAAGGCGAAAAGAACCCCGGCGAGGGGAGTGAAATAGAACCTGAAACCGTGTACGTACAAGCAGTGGGAGCCTTGATTTATCAGGGTGACTGCGTACCTTTTGTATAATGGGTCAGCGACTTATATTCTGTAGCAAGGTTAACCGAATAGGGGAGCCGCAGGGAAACCGAGTCTTAACTGGGCGTTAAGTTGCAGAGTATAGACCCGAAACCCGGTGATCTAGCCATGGGCAGGTTGAAGGTTGGGTAACACTAACTGGAGGACCGAACCGACTAATGTTGAAAAATTAGCGGATGACCTGTGGCTGGGGGTGAAAGGCCAATCAAACCGGGAGATAGCTGGTTCTCCCCGAAAGCTATTTAGGTAGCGCCTCGTGAACTCATCTACGGGGGTAGAGCACTGTTTCGACTAGGGGGTCATCCCGACTTACCAACTCGATGCAAACTGCGAATACCGTAGAATGTTATCACGGGAGACACACGGCGGGTGCTAACGTCCGTCGTGAAGAGGGAAACAACCCAGACCGCCAGCTAAGGTCCCAAAGTCATGGTTAAGTGGGAAACGATGTGGGAAGGCCCAGACAGCCAGGATGTTGGCTTAGAAGCAGCCATCATTTAAAGAAAGCGTAATAGCTCACTGGTCGAGTCGGCCTGCGCGGAAGATGTAACGGGGCTAAACCATGCACCGAAGCTGCGGCAGCGACGCTTAGGCGTTGTTGGGTAGGGGAGCGTTCTGTAAGCCTGCGAAGGTGGCCCGTGAGGGTTGCTGGAGGTATCAGAAGTGCGAATGCTGACATAAGTAACGATAATGCGGGTGAAAAACCCGCACGCCGGAAGACCAAGGGTTCCTGTCCAACGTTAATCGGGGCAGGGTGAGTCGACCCCTAAGGCGAGGCTGAAAAGCGTAGTCGATGGGAAACAGGTTAATATTCCTGTACTGGGTGTTGCTGCGAAGGGGGGACGGAGAAAGCTAGGTTGGCCGGGCGACGGTTGTCCCGGTTTAAGCGTGCAGGTGGGTGTTTTTGGTAAATCCGGAACACTGTTAACACTGAGGCGTGATGACGAGTCACCACGGTGACGAAGTAACCGATGCTACGCTTCCAGGAAAAGCCTCTAAGCTCCAGGCAACACGCAATCGTACCCCAAACCGACACAGGTGGTCAGGTAGAGAATACTCAGGCGCTTGAGAGAACTCGGGTGAAGGAACTAGGCAAAATGGTGCCGTAACTTCGGGAGAAGGCACGCTGGATTTGGTGAAGTCCCTCGCGGATGGAGCTGAGACCAGTCGCAGATACCAGCTGGCTGCAACTGTTTAATAAAAACACAGCACTGTGCAAACACGAAAGTGGACGTATACGGTGTGACGCCTGCCCGGTGCCGGAAGGTTAATTGATGGGGTCAGCCTTTGGGCGAAGCTCTTGATCGAAGCCCCGGTAAACGGCGGCCGTAACTATAACGGTCCTAAGGTAGCGAAATTCCTTGTCGGGTAAGTTCCGACCTGCACGAATGGCGTAATGATGGCCAGGCTGTCTCCACCCGAGACTCAGTGAAATTGAACTCGCTGTGAAGATGCAGTGTACCCGCGGCAAGACGGAAAGACCCCGTGAACCTTTACTATAGCTTGACACTGAACCTTGAGCCTTGATGTGTAGGATAGGTGGGAGGCTTTGAAGCGTGGACGCCAGTCTGCGTGGAGCCAACCTTGAAATACCACCCTTTAATGTTCGATGTTCTAACGTGGGCCCCTGAGCGGGGTTGCGGACAGTGTCTGGTGGGTAGTTTGACTGGGGCGGTCTCCTCCCAAAGAGTAACGGAGGAGCACGAAGGTTAGCTAATCCTGGTCGGACATCAGGAGGTTAGTGCAAAGGCATAAGCTAGCTTGACTGCGAGAGTGACGGCTCGAGCAGGTGCGAAAGCAGGTCTTAGTGATCCGGTGGTTCTGAATGGAAGGGCCATCGCTCAACGGATAAAAGGTACTCCGGGGATAACAGGCTGATACCGCCCAAGAGTTCATATCGACGGCGGTGTTTGGCACCTCGATGTCGGCTCATCACATCCTGGGGCTGAAGTAGGTCCCAAGGGTATGGCTGTTCGCCATTTAAAGTGGTACGCGAGCTGGGTTTAGAACGTCGTGAGACAGTTCGGTCCCTATCTGCCGTGGGCGTTGGAAGATTGAGAGGGGTTGCTCCTAGTACGAGAGGACCGGAGTGAACGCACCACTGGTGTACGGGTTGTGATGCCAATTGCATTGCCCGGTAGCTACGTGCGGAAGAGATAACCGCTGAAAGCATCTAAGCGGGAAACTTGCCTCGAGATGAGTCTTCCCTGGGACTTTAAGTCCCCTGAAGGGCCGTTGAAGACGACGACGTAGATAGGCTGGGTGTGTAAGCGTTGCGAGACGTTGAGCTAACCAGTACTAATGACCCGAGAGGCTTAACCTTACAACACCGAAGGTGTTTTAGAGAGACAAAATCGTCGGTAACGATTTTGAACGGTGCGGAGCACTGGCCCCGTGGGGGTGAGTATCAGGATGATACGAATAGACTCAGAGAAGTTCAGCTTGTTCGAAGATTGGTTCCGATGGTTGCAGAGAAAACTGCGACGGTTGGGATAAAACAGAATTTGCCTGGCGGCGATAGCGCGGTGGTCCCACCTGACCCCATGCCGAACTCAGAAGTGAAACGCCGAAGCGCCGATGGTAGTGTGGGGTCTCCCCATGTGAGAGTAGGGAACTGCCAGGCATCAAATACGGATTATCGAATTGATCTTCGATAATCGAGGATCCTAAAGCGGATCCAAGCAGTGGAAAGCTGGCCCGGAAGGGCGGTATCAGGAAGATACGCGTAACAGAATCGGTGGAGCGGTAGTTCAGTTGGTTAGAATACCTGCCTGTCACGCAGGGGGTCGCGGGTTCGAGTCCCGTCCGTTCCGCCACCCTATTTAGGGGCGTAGTTCAATTGGTAGAGCACCGGTCTCCAAAACCGGGTGTTGGGAGTTCGAGTCTCTCCGCCCCTGCCAGATAAAAACCCTTCATTAATATATGAAGGGTTTTTTTTTCGTCTTAATTTTTCCTTTCACTTCTTTGTTTTCCTTTTACTTTTTCTCCTTCTCCTTCTCCTGTAGTTTCCTGGTCAATTATTCATTCATATTTATCCAATAACTCTATCTATTTCTATATTCTTTGAACCTAGATTTATGTTAGCTGAAAGCGGTTAAGTGTGAGTTTAAAATGGAGATTCGATCCTGGAGAGAAGATGAACTGAAAACCTTCCAGATGTGAATCATATTTATTATCTGATTTTATGAAACCGACTCGAACTTGAAGAAAATCGTTGTTGTTAATATGTTATATGGCTGGTTCCATACCATATCGATATAAGCATTTATTGAATCGAAGGGCGATCAGTTTGGCAGAAACGCTCGGTTGATGGGGCGTTGCACCAATAGGAGTGGGGTGATTGTATTTTTCAGATCATATCAGCTGGAGCTTTACGTGTATCGAAAGAAATACTTTTTAAGGCTTTTGGGCTAATCCTGTGAGTATTAGGGACGCGTTTACTTTTCGAGTTTTTCTACGGCATAACAGAACATCGAGCTATTATTAAAATTATCGGTTGAAATGAATTCATTTATTGATCCTATGCCAATCCGTTTCGGTATTTTTAAATAGTCTAATTTTAATTAGACGAGCTCCGGATTGAAAAAACATTAAGCACGTTCTGGTCAGCCAGGCGCGCTTAAGCTGATGTTAGCAACACAAACTATGCGGCGATCATAATCGGTGTTTTTAGCAATTGCCGGATCAGCGCCTGCTGATCGCTGTTTTCTAACCAAACGGCATAAAACGGACGAACGACAGGCTGTGTATCTTCCAAGATTTTCAACTGAGCGTATTGCTGCGCCCAATGGCTGGGTAAAAATGCGCAGCCGCCGGTTGTTTCGAGTAACTGGCGGGTCAGATGCGCTGAGGTTGTCGTCAGCACCGGGACCGTGTCGCTGACTAGCAGACGGCTTTCCTGCTGATGAAAGTCAGCTCCCCACTCCAGCTTAATGTAGGGCAATTTTTGATTGGCCTCGCTACTTCCCGAAGTAAACAGCGATAGTGAAAAATTGCCGAGTAGCTGGCTTGCCAGTTCGTCCATTTTGGGTTGTTCCGTGGTGATGAGCAGATCCAACTGACGTTCGTGAAGCTGTTTTACCAGTGAATGGCGTAGCGCGATGCGCGCTTCTAGTTGCAGCATTGGCCGTTGTTTATAAAGCGACTGCAACCACGGCGTCAGATACGCTTCCCATAGCGAGGCGGTCGCTCCGATTGAAAGCAGGCTATGCTGCTGCGAGCGAACAACTTCTTTTTTCGCCAGTTGCCAGGTGCCAATCAGATTTTCCGCATAGGGTAAAAGCCGCTCTCCTGCCGGCGTCAGGCGAATATTATTGCGATGGCGAGTGAATAAATTTGCACCTAGTTGGTTCTCTAACTGACGGATGCGAAAACTAACAGCAGACTGCGTCAGGTAGAGCGATTCCGCGGCCCGACCGAAGTGTCTTGTCCTGCTGACTTCCAGAAAGGTTTTCAGTAATTCGGTATCCACGTCTATCTCCAAAAATTTTTGTCGTAATGATTTAAATGTTTTGTTTTACACAATGTCAAGCCTATCTAATACTCCGCGCCATAAACAGCACGACCATAAGAGAATTAGGAGCGTGTAAGATGGCGGAAAGCTTCTCTACCAATAATCGTTTTTTCGATAACAAGTTTTACCCACGTGGTTTTTCCCGGCACGGCGACTTTACCATTAAAGAAGCACAACTGCTGGAGCGCCATGGTTATGCTTTTAACGAACTTGATCTGGGTAAGCGTCAACCTGTCACTGAGGAAGAAGTCCAGTTTGTTGCGATGTGTCGCGGTGAACGTAAGGCTGAAACGGATATGGAAAAAATATGGTCTAAGTATATGGATCGTATTCGTCGTCCTAAACGCTTCCACACATTGTCTGGCGGTAAGCCGCAAATGGACGCGGTGGAAGAGTACACCGAAAGTGACGATTAATTAAAGACCGGGGCGCAAGCCCCTTGAGATTACTGACAACCCCCTCTCTTCCATTGTCATCCCCGCGCAGGCGGGGATCTGCTTTCTGGCCGTGCGTTGTATCAGGAAGATTTCTGTTTACGCAGGAATGACGCAAGGCTGCCTTGCCAACAATCTACGGACGTAATCCCTTTCTTTTGGGCTTTTGCTCTGTCTGTTTTCATCCCAGGTTTTTATGGAGTTGTATAAGCAGCCGATCCATACACCGGTAGCTCAGCGCTTCTGCGAGATGTTTTCTGTGTATATCCGTTTGCCCGCCGAGATCGGCAATGGTGCGCGCCACTTTCAGTATCCGGTGCCAGGCTCGCACGGATAGCCCCAGTCTACCCATCACCTCTTCCAGGTAGGCGGCGTCATCCGCGGATAGCTGACAATATTTTTCTATCTCGTTAGGTCTTAGACGCGCGTTAATTTTATTGGCTCGTTCAAGTTGTCTCTGCCGGGCGGACAATACACGTTCTCTGACGACCGCGCTGCTTTCCCCTTGGCAGGTCTGCTGGCGTAGTATGCCCGGCGGCAGTAAGGGAACCTCGATGGAGATATCAAAGCGATCGAGAAATGGGCCGGAAAGTTTGCTGAGATAGCGTAGAATCTGCTGTGCTGGCAGCCGGTTATGGATACCCTGATAATGTCCGGAGGGGCTGGGGTTCATTGCTGCAACCAACTGGAATCTGGCGGGATAGCAAACTTTTGCCCGGGCGCGGGAAATAATGATTTCTCCTGATTCCAGCGGTTCGCGGAGTGAATCCAAAACGCGCCGCTCAAATTCGGGTAACTCATCAAGAAACAGCACGCCGTTGTGCGCCAGAGAAATTTCACCCGGTTTCGGCAGAGAGCCGCCGCCAACCAGCGCCGTCATGGATGCGCTGTGGTGCGGCGCTCTGAACGGCCGGGTGCGCCATCGCGTCATGGTGGCATCGATATTTATCAGGCTATTGATCGCCGCGCTTTCCAGTGCTTCCTCATCGCTCAGCGGCGGCATCAGGTTGCCAAGCCGGCTGGCCAACATGGTTTTCCCCGTTCCCGGCGGACCGAGCAGCAGCAGGTTATGTCCGCCGGCCGCGGTAATCTCCAATGCACGCTTTGCCTGTTCCTGGCCGATAATTTCTTTCAGATCGAGTATATCGTCGTCGACCTGTTCTTCCTGGCGATCGCCGCTGCAACGGCGCAGCTCTTCCTCACCTTGCAGAAATGCGCAAACCTGCAGCAGGTGATCGGCCATCAGGGCTTCTCCTTGAGGGATTAGCGTCATTTCCTGCTGGTTGCCTGCGGGCAGGATTAACTGGCGGCCTGATTTTATCGCTTCCAGCGCTGCGGGAATTGCGCCGTTGACGGCTCGTAGCGTGCCTGAAAGGCCTAGTTCGCCGAGAAACTCATAGTGGGTTAGCCTTTCCCCTTTTATCTGCTCTGAGGCGGCGAGAATGGCTAAGGCGATGGGGAGGTCATAACGACCTCCTTCTTTGGGAAGGTCGGCCGGAGCCAGATTGACCGTAATACGCTTGGCCGGAAATGAGAAACCGCAGTTGATGAGCGCGCTGCGTACACGATCGCGCGCCTCTTTGACGGTAGTTTCGGGCAATCCTACCAGCGTGAGGGCGGGTAATCCATTGCTGATATGTACCTCGATGGATACATCCGGCGCCTGCACGCCTATCATCGCCCGAGTATAGGTAACTGCCAGTGACATACTGTTCCCCTTTTGCTTAGGGGGGCATGATGCGTAATAACGGGCAAACAGTGGAATGAGGGGATAATGTTTTTGTGTGGCTGTTTTGAATAAATATTTTATTTATCAATTTATTGCTTGATGAGTGCGCGGCTTATCGCAAAACAGGGATCATCGCGTTGCGCCGTTTTATCAACCAGGCCGCGCGGCTCCCTATGGCGCGATCCTGATATTGACGTCTACATCTTACAGAGCAAACTGATATAATCGTCGCCAGCACCACCCCGGTTGGGTCATGGCACAAGCTTACAGCGTAACCGTGTTATCATTAGTATGCTAATCAATCGCCGAACCGTTCAGATTCCCGATTGCAACGAAATTCATCAGAGCATCCGCTACCTGATGATTATATTCTGCTTTTTGGTCGTTCTTATTCTGTTCGACAGAAAAACACCGAAAAAATTGTTGTCATATCATGCCTGATTGTGATAACTCTGTAGGCATTCGTTCGACAGTAGATTAATGAACACTCAATTTATGAAAGCCTTCTCCCTAGTGATTAGCCTAGTCGTGATTAGCGTGGTGGTGATTATTATCCCACCGTGCGGGGCAGCACTTGGACGACGAATGGCTTAGTAATCAAGCCCGAATTCAAGAAAACCCCCGCACCGAAAGGTCGGGGGTTTTTTGTTGGGCGTAAATACATAACGTAAGGGAACAGATGATGGTTAGTAGTGCAATATTCTGTTATTCCCGCAAGAAGTTGGGGAAATAACGATGACAGGGGCTCAATGGGTGGTACAAGCGCTGCGGGCGCAGGGAGTGGAAACCGTTTTTGGTTATCCTGGAGGCGCGATTATGCCGGTCTATGATGCACTGTATGACGGCGGCGTAGAGCATCTATTGTGTCGTCACGAGCAAGGCGCGGCAATGGCGGCGATCGGCTATGCCCGCGCAACCGGTAAAACCGGCGTATGCATTGCGACTTCCGGCCCCGGAGCGACAAACCTGATCACCGGATTGGCCGACGCATTGCTGGATTCGGTTCCCATTGTGGCTATTACCGGTCAGGTCGGCTCAGGGTTTATCGGTACGGATGCCTTTCAGGAAATCGACGTGTTAGGTCTTTCTCTGGCCTGCACCAAGCACAGTTTTCTGGTTGAGTCGTTGGAATCGCTGCCAGAGGTGATGGCCGAAGCGTTCGCGATCGCCGGCAGCGGTCGGCCGGGGCCGGTTCTGGTTGATATTCCCAAAGACATTCAGTTGGCCGAGGGCGATTTCACGCCGAATTTTGCGCCTGTCGATACCCACTTCGATTTTCCCGGACACGCGATGGAACAGGCCAGAAAAATGCTGGCACAAGCGCAGAAGCCGGTATTGTATATCGGCGGCGGGGTTGGTATGGCGCGGGCGGTTCCGGCGCTGCGTGAGTTTATTTCCACGACCGACATGCCATCCGTTGTGACGTTGAAAGGACTGGGGAGCGTGGATGCCAATCATCCCTATTATCTAGGTATGATTGGAATGCACGGTACGAAAGCCGCAAATCTGATGGTGCAGCAATGCGACCTGCTGATTGCCGTAGGCGCCCGTTTTGACGACAGGGTGACCGGTAAGCTGAATACGTTTGCGCCGCATGCCGGCGTTATCCATATGGATATCGACCCCGCCGAGATGAGTAAGCTGCGTCAGGCTAATGTTGAGCTGCAGGGCGATCTGAACGCGTTGTTGCCTGCGTTGCAACAACCGCTGAACATCGACCAATGGCGGCGGCAGGCGGTGATGATGAAAGCCGAGTATCCATGGCGTTATGATCATCCCGGCCAGGCAATTTATGCGCCTGCCTTACTGAAGGCCATCTCCGATCGCAAAACGGCGAATACGGTGGTGACGACGGATGTCGGCCAGCACCAAATGTGGACGGCTCAGCATATGACGTTCACCCGCCCTGAGAACTTCATCACTTCCAGTGGTCTGGGCACTATGGGATTCGGCGTACCCGCCGCCGTAGGAGCCCAGGTAGCCCGGCCTGACGATATGGTGATCTGTATTTCGGGTGACGGCTCTTTTATGATGAACATTCAAGAGTTGGGCACCATCAAGCGAAAACGGTTGCCGCTGAAGATTGTTCTGCTGGATAACCAACGATTAGGCATGGTTCGACAGTGGCAACAGCTGTTTTTTGATGAACGTTATAGTGAAACCAACCTTTCTGATAATCCCGATTTCCTCACGCTGGCAAGCGCCTTTGATATCCCAGGCCAGCGTATCAGCCGTAAAGACCAGATCGATGACGCGCTAGATGCCCTGTTTAACAGCGACGGGCCATACCTGCTGCATGTTTCCATTGATGAATACGAGAATGTCTGGCCGTTGGTGCCGCCCGGCGCCGGAAATGAAACGATGTTAGATAAAACAGAATAATAGCTGGAGAAAATAGAATGACACACCATCAGCTTTCGATTCAGGCCCGCTTTCGCCCAGAGATTCTGGAACGTGTATTGCGCATCGCCCGCCACCGTGGTTTCCGTGTCTGCGCCATGAACATGGCGCAGAGCGCCAATACCAACGATCACATCAATATTGAACTGACCGTTGCCAGTCATCGTCCGATAGATTTATTGTCGGCGCAGTTGAGTAAACTGCTGGATATTGCTTATGTTGAAATTCAGCCAATGACAACATCTCAGCAGTTCAGCGCCTAACATACAGAGTAAGGAAAATAAAGAATGACCAAGAAAGCTGACTACATTTGGTTTAACGGGGAGATGGTTCCGTGGGCGGACGCCAAAGTTCACGTTATGTCACACGCCTTGCATTACGGCACTTCCGTCTTTGAAGGCATTCGTTGTTATAACACGAATAACGGGCCGGCGGTGTTCCGCCACCGTGAACATATGCAGCGCCTGCATGACTCGGCGAAGATTTACCGTATGCCGTTGCAGCAGAGCGTTGATGAGCTGATGGAAGCCTGCCGCGAGACGATCCGTAAAAACAATCTGACCGGCGCCTATATCCGTCCGCTGGTATTCGTCGGCGATGTCGGCATGGGCGTTAACCCGCCGGACGGCTACAAACCGGATGTGATCATCGCGGCGTTCCCATGGGGCGCTTATTTGGGCGAAGACGCGTTGGATCAGGGGATTGACGCCATGGTGTCGTCGTGGCACCGCGCCGCCGCGAATACCATTCCTACCGCCGCTAAAGCGGGCGGGAACTATCTGTCCTCTCTGCTGGTCGGCAGTGAAGCCCGCCGTCATGGCTATCAGGAAGGGATTGCGCTGGATGTGCATGGCTACGTGTCCGAAGGCGCGGGCGAAAACCTGTTTGAAGTGAAAGACGGCATTCTTTTCACGCCGCCGTTTACCTCTTCCGCGCTACCGGGTATTACGCGCGATGCCATCATCAAGCTGGCGAAAACATTAGGTCTTGAGATCCGTGAACAGGTGTTGTCGCGTGAATCGCTGTATCTGGCCGACGAAGTCTTTATGTCCGGCACCGCGGCTGAAATCACGCCGGTTCGCAGCGTCGACGGCATTCAGGTCGGTATCGGCAAATGCGGCCCGGTAACCAAAAAACTGCAACAGGCGTTTTTCGGCCTGTTTACCGGCGAAACAGAAGATAAATGGGGCTGGCTGGATCCGGTTAACCGTTAATCGGCCCATTATGACAGACAGATTCTGGTGATGGCGCGCTTTGTCATCACCCATTAAGTTAATACTGGAGTAACAAGAGTATGCCTAAGTACCGTTCAGCCACGACCACGCACGGCCGTAATATGGCCGGCGCCCGAGCCTTGTGGCGAGCCACCGGAATGACCGACAACGATTTTGGCAAGCCGATTATCGCGGTGGTTAACTCATTCACCCAGTTCGTACCGGGTCATGTGCATTTGCGCGATATGGGCAAACTGGTTGCCGAGCAAATCGAAGCCTCCGGCGGCGTGGCGAAAGAGTTCAATACTATTGCGGTTGATGACGGTATCGCTATGGGGCATGGCGGCATGCTCTATTCTCTGCCTTCACGTGAACTGATTGCCGATTCGGTTGAATACATGGTGAATGCGCACTGCGCCGATGCCATGGTGTGCATTTCCAACTGCGACAAAATCACCCCGGGAATGATGATGGCCGCGCTGCGGCTGAATATTCCGGTGATTTTCGTATCCGGCGGTCCGATGGAAGCGGGCAAAACCAAGCTTTCCGATCAACTGATCAAGCTGGATCTGGTCGATGCCATGATCCAGGGGGCGAACCCGAAAGTCAGCGATGCCGATAGCGAACAGATTGAACGTTCCGCCTGCCCGACCTGCGGCTCCTGTTCCGGTATGTTTACCGCCAACTCCATGAACTGCCTGACCGAGGCGCTGGGCCTGTCGCTGCCGGGCAACGGTTCCCTGCTGGCGACCCACGCCGATCGTAAAAATCTGTTTCTGGAAGCCGGTACGCGCATCGTCGAATTGACCAAACGCTACTACGAACAAGATGATGAAAGCGTGTTGCCGCGCAGCATTGCCACCAAGGCGGCGTTTGAGAATGCCATGACGCTGGATATCGCCATGGGCGGTTCGACGAATACCGTTCTGCATCTGCTGGCTTCGGCGCAGGAAGGGGAGGTCGATTTCGCCATGGAAGATATCGATCGTCTGTCGCGTAAAGTTCCCCACCTGTGCAAAGTGGCGCCGAGCACGCAGAAATATCATATGGAAGACGTGCACCGCGCCGGCGGGGTGATCGGCATTCTGGGCGAACTGGATCGCGCCGGCCTGCTGCATCGCGACGTGCGCAACGTGCTGGGCAAGAGCCTGCCGGAAACCATCGAAGCATATGATGTGATGGTGACGAAAGACGACGGCGTGAAACGCATGTACTCCGCCGGTCCTGCCGGTATCCGCACCACGCAGGCGTTCTCGCAGAGCTGCCGTTGGGATTCGCTGGATGTCGACCGTAAGGATGGCTGTATTCGCTCCCGCGAGTTTGCCTATAGTCAGGACGGCGGTTTGGCCGTGCTGTACGGCAATCTGGCGGAAGACGGCTGTATCGTGAAAACGGCGGGTGTGGACAAAGGCAGCCTGGTTTTCCGCGGTCCGGCGAAAGTTTATGAAAGCCAGGATGACGCGGTCGAAGCGATTCTGGGCGGCAAGGTCGTGGCCGGCGACGTGGTGGTCATTCGCTACGAAGGGCCGAAAGGCGGTCCGGGCATGCAGGAAATGTTGTATCCCACCAGCTTCCTGAAGTCGATGGGATTGGGCAAGGCCTGTGCGTTGATCACCGACGGTCGGTTCTCCGGCGGGACATCCGGTTTGTCCATCGGCCATGCTTCTCCCGAAGCCGCCAGCGGCGGACTCATCGGGCTGGTGGAAGACGGGGATATGATTGCTATTGATATTCCTGGCCGCAGCATCGCATTGGACGTGCCGGAAAATGAACTGGCAAGCCGTCGTGAAGCCGAACTGGCGCGGGGCGATGCGGCCTGGACGCCGCGTAATCGCGATCGTCAGGTCTCTTTTGCGCTGCGCGCTTATGCCAGCCTGGCAACCAGCGCCGATAAAGGCGCCGTCCGTGACAAGAGTAAGCTGGGAGGCTAACCATGGCTGTGTCGCAACCACTTCCCTCCGCTCCCTGCGGGGCGGAGTATCTGCGGGCGATCCTGCGTTCGCCGGTTTATGAAGTCACGCAGGTTACGCCGCTGGAGAAAATGGACAAACTTTCTTCACGGCTGGGTAATGTCATTTTGGTGAAGCGCGAGGATCGGCATGCGGTGCACAGCTTTAAGCTGCGCGGCGCGTACGCGATGATGGCCGGGCTGAGCGACGAACAGAAATCCCACGGCGTGATAACCGCTTCCGCCGGCAACCACGCGCAAGGCGTGGCGCTTTCCGCCAGTAAACTGGGCATTAACTCACTGATCGTCATGCCGGTGGCAACGGCCGATATCAAAGTCGACGCGGTGCGCGGCTTTGGCGGCGAGGTGCTGCTGCATGGCGCGAACTTCG
Organism: Brenneria izadpanahii; assembly: GCF_017569925.1. Lineage (NCBI taxonomy): Bacteria > Pseudomonadati > Pseudomonadota > Gammaproteobacteria > Enterobacterales > Pectobacteriaceae > Brenneria > Brenneria izadpanahii. The sequence goes on from NZ_CP050854.1 coordinate 266,944, forward strand.
ACGAGGCGAAAGCCAAAGCCATTGAACTGTCGCAGCAGCAGAAAATGACGTTTTTACCGCCGTTCGATCACCCGGCGGTTATCGCCGGTCAGGGTACGCTGGCGATGGAACTGCTACAGCAGGATGCGCATCTGGACCGGGTATTTGTGCCGGTCGGCGGCGGCGGGCTGGCGGCAGGGGTCGCCGTGCTGATCAAACAGCTGATGCCGCAGATTAAAGTTATCGGGGTAGAGGCGGAAGACTCCGCCTGCCTGCGCGCCGCGCTGGATGCCGGTCATCCGGTCGATCTGGCGCGTGTGGGGCTGTTTGCCGAAGGCGTGGCGGTTAAGCGCGTCGGCGACGAAACGTTCCGCCTGTGCCGGGAATATCTGGACGACGTGATCACCGTCGACAGCGATGCCATCTGTGCGGCGGTCAAAGACCTGTTTGAAGATGTGCGCGCGATTGCCGAGCCTTCCGGCGCGCTGGCGCTGGCGGGAATGAAGAAATACATCCAGCAGCATCAGATTCAGGGCGAACGCCTGGCGCATGTGCTGTCCGGCGCCAACGTCAATTTCCACGGTCTGCGCTATGTTTCCGAGCGTTGTGAACTTGGCGAACAGCGGGAAGCGCTGCTGGCGGTGACGATCCCGGAGAAAAAAGGCAGTTTTCTTAAGTTTTGCCAACTGCTGGGCGGCCGCTCCGTTACCGAATTCAACTATCGCTATGCGAACGAGAAAGACGCCTGCATCTTTGCCGGTGTGCGTCTGACGCGCGGTCATGCCGAACGCGACGAGATCATCGCCGAGCTGTCTGCGGGCGGCTATGAGGTCGTGGACTTGTCCGATGACGAAATGGCCAAGCTGCATGTGCGTTATATGGTGGGGGGACGGCCTTCGAAACCGCTGCAGGAAAGGCTGTATAGCTTTGAATTTCCTGAATCGCCGGGCGCGCTGCTGAAATTCCTGAATACGCTGGGTACGCATTGGAATATTTCACTATTCCACTACCGCAGCCACGGTACGGATTTTGGCCGGGTGCTGGCGGCGTTCGAACTGGAAGCGGGCGATCCGGAGTTTGAGAAACATCTGCACGATCTGGGTTATGAATGCCACGACGAAACCAATAACCCGTCATTTCGTTTCTTTCTGGCAGGGTAGTGTTTGATGCGTTGCCGAATAGCGTTCCCGGTGGTGTTTCACCGGCGGGGGCGCTATCTTTAATGTCATTCTATGCGCAACACTGATGATGTAAAACGATGGCAACGCATTTCAAGGGCTTTTCCCAGCAGGGATTGACGTTTCTCCAGCAGGTACGTCAGCAGAATGATAAGGCATGGTTTGACGAACACCGCCAGGTTTATGAAGAGCAACTGCTATCGCCATTTCGCGCGCTGGTGGATGCGCTTAGTCTGACCATGTTGCCGATCGACGATCGGTTTGAAACCCGCCCGGCTATCGGCAAAACGCTCTCCCGTATTCACCGCGATACCCGTTTTTCCCACGATAAATCACGCTATCGCAGTCAGATGTGGCTGACATTCAAACGTACGCGTAAAGACTGGACGGATGCGCCATCCTATTTTTTTGAGATCGCTCCGGATTTTTGGCGTTATGGTTTGGGCTATTACTGCGCAACGCGTAACACGATGGAACTGTTCCGCCAAACGGTGCGCGGCAACCCGCAGCAATTCCTTGCAGTCGCCAACTGCTTAAAGGATAGGTTCGCACTGGAAGGGGAAAGTTACAAACGCCCGCTGATTAAAGAGCTGCCGGCGGAGTTGGCCAACTGGTATAACCGTAAATCATTCGCCGCTATTCATACCAGCCAGGATATGGAGCCGCTTTTCTCCGCTGATTTGGTTACGACGCTGGCGCGGGGATTTACCCAGCTTGAGCCGCTTTATCACTACCTGATGAATATCGAAACCATGAAAAAAGCCGCACAGGAAACGGAGGCGTCAGGCGCGCGCGTCTTCTCCGCGGACAAATGGTTTGAACGGTAGACGGGGAGCCATGCCGGTCGTTTACCCGGCGAACACGCCATCTCAACCGCAAGAGACGGGAGCGCGGCATAACGTCAGTGCGTTTGGCGGTACGCCCAGGGAGACTGGGGATAGGGATGACGCCACAGGCCCAGCCGCTGCCGGCGAGCCGCGTTTTCATGGCGCATTAATGCATAGTCGTTCCGGTGGTATTTGTATACCCATGCCTGGCCGTTGCGCAGCAGGCTTACGTTGATATTGCGGTTCCGGTAATAGACCGTGCCCAGGTAGCGATCGTACCGATCTTTGTCATCATACTGTACCGTCACCCATCTCCCGCCGACTTGCCTGTCCAGCGCCCGGCGGGACTCTTTACCGTAGGGCTGGTGATATTCCGGCGCATCGACGCCCAGCATGCGGATACGGTAGTTGACGCCGTTCCGGCGCACCACGATAGTGTCGCCATCAACGACTTTCACCACCTTGCCGCCGATGGTAGCCGCCAGCGCGGGGACGGAGAGCAGCAGCATCGCCGCCAATAAATACGATTTCATCCATACTTCCCTGTAAAACGAGCCGCCGGCGTGTGCGGCCGGAGCGATCTAGACGTGGCGTAAGGAAAATATCACGATTTATCCTGCAACGTTTCCCAGAATGCCGCGATAAGCGGTTCGCTGAGGCGTTTTTTCTGCACGCAGACGCCCAGTTCAAAGGGCTCCATGCCCTGTTCGGCAAACACGGAAACGCGGTTGCGTACCGGCTCCGGGCTGTTTTCCAGCACTACGTCCGGGATAAGCGCGATGCCGCAGCCCAGCGCCACCATCGACACCATCGCCTCATGGCCCGATACGGTGGCGTAGATTTGCGGGTTGGTGAGATGCTGGCGGCGAAACCACAGGTCGATACGCTTACGCACCGGGCCGTGTTCCGGCAGGACGAAAGGGATCTGCGTCCAGTCCGGATTAGGCTGTCTGACCTGCGTCTGAACCGGGCAAGGCAAGGCCGGGACAATCAGCACCAGCGGAATTTGGCCTATCGGCATGAAATCGACGCTGGCGGGCAGCGTTTCCGGGTGCCCGGCGATACCCAGATCGGCGTCGTTGGACTGTACCTTATCGACGGCATCGGCGGCATCGCCGGTCGTCAGTTTGATTTCCACCAGCGGGTGCTCGGCGCGGAAACGATCCAGAATCGGCGGCAGGTGGCTGTAAGCGGCAGTGACGGAACAGAAAATCCGCAGTTCGCCGCTTAACGACGGTCCGCGCTGGCCAATGGCATGTCTTAGTTGTTGATATTGCAGCAGCGTTTTTTGGGCGAACTGTTTTAGATGTTCCCCCGTATCGGTGAGCTGCACGGTACGGTTGTCCCGCAGGAATAGCGCTTGGCCGATTTCGTCCTCCAGCCGTTGAATTTGGCGCGATAGCGTGGAGGGGCTGATGTGCATCGCTTTGGCCGTGCGTCCGAAATGGCGGCCTTCCGCCAAATGCAGAAATAATTTGAGATCACGTAAATCCATGCGATGCGGGCCTCATTTTTACCTTGCAGATCTTGCAACATGACGTTGTTAATATATCAATTTAAGCAACGCATTTCCTGTCATATCATAGCGTCATTATGGTTTCCCATCAGTGGGAAGCCTTCCTCTGAATAACAGACAAACAAAACAGCATACGGAGTAGCACATGGCTAACTATTTCAACACATTGAACCTGCGTCAGCAGCTGGCGCAATTAGGTCAGTGTCGTTTTATGGGTCGCGACGAATTCGCCGATGAAGCGAGCTACCTGAAAGGTAAAAAAGTGGTGATCGTCGGCTGTGGCGCGCAGGGCCTGAACCAGGGACTGAACATGCGTGATTCCGGTCTGGATATCGCTTATGCGCTGCGTCAGGAAGCGATTAGCGAAAAACGCGCGTCATGGCGTAAAGCAACCGAAAATGGTTTTACTGTCGGCACCTATGAGGAGCTGATCCCGCAGGCGGATTTGGTGGTTAACCTAACGCCGGACAAACAGCACTCCGCCGTTGTCAAAGCCGTTCAGCCGCTGATGAAACAGGGCGCCGCGCTGGGCTACTCCCACGGTTTCAACATCGTTGAAGTGGGCGAACAAATCCGTAAAGACATCACCGTTGTTATGGTGGCGCCGAAATGTCCGGGCACGGAAGTGCGTGAAGAATACAAACGTGGATTCGGCGTGCCGACGCTGATCGCGGTTCACCCGGAAAACGATCCGAAAGGCGAAGGCATGGCGATTGCCAAAGCCTGGGCCGCGGCGACCGGCGGCCATCGCGCCGGCGTTCTGCAATCCTCTTTCGTCGCCGAAGTGAAGTCCGACCTGATGGGCGAACAGACCATCCTGTGCGGTATGCTGCAGGCCGGTTCCCTGCTGTGCTTTGACAAACTGGTCGCTGACGGCGCCGATGCCGCCTATGCGGAAAAACTGGTTCAGTTCGGTTGGGAAACCGTTACCGAAGCGCTGAAGCAGGGCGGCATCACCCTGATGATGGACCGTCTGTCCAATCCGGCGAAACTGCGCGCCTATGCGCTGTCTGAACAGCTGAAATCCATTATGGCGCCGCTGTTCCAGAAACACATGGATGACATTATTTCCGGCGAGTTCTCCAGCGGTATGATGGCCGACTGGGCGAACGACGATGTCAAATTGCTGACCTGGCGTGAAGAAACCGGCAAAACCGCTTTTGAAAATGCGCCGCAGTTTGACGGTAAGATCGATGAACAAGAATACTTTGATAACGGCGTACTGATGATCGCTATGGTGAAAGCCGGGGTTGAACTGGCGTTCGAAACCATGGTTAGTTCCGGCATCATCGAAGAATCCGCGTACTATGAATCTCTGCATGAGCTGCCGCTGATTGCGAACACCATCGCGCGTAAGCGTCTGTATGAAATGAACGTGGTTATCTCCGACACCGCTGAATACGGCAACTATCTGTTTGCCAACGCGGCGGTGCCGTTGCTGAAAGAGAAATTCATGTCTTCGCTGCAGCCGGGCGATTTAGGCAAAGCGGTTGCGGTAACCGCGGTGGATAACACGCTGCTGCGTGATATCAATGAAGCCATCCGCAACCATCCGATCGAAGCCGTCGGCCGCAAACTGCGCGGCTACATGACGGATATGAAGCGTATCGCCGTCGCGGGTTAATCCGCCCGTCAGGCAATAGCGAAAGAAAAAAGCACAGCTTCCGCTGTGCTTTTTTTATGGCGTCATCTCGAAGCCTCTCTTCCATCGTCATCCCCGCGCTGGCGGGGAGCTACTTGATACCAGAAAGATCCCTGCTGAGACGGGAATGACGGATTAGTCGGTTGCGACTTTATCGTCAAACCCCTTTTTTATCCCCCGGTTTGAGGTCAAACCGATCTGAATTCCGCTTCCGCCTTATGGAAACGCGTGGTAATCGCGTTGGACGGCGCTTTTCCCATCAGGCTGACGACAACGATAGTCAGGCAGTTAAACAGGAAACCGGGAATAATTTCATATAGCCCCAGCCAGCCATAATGTTTCCAGATAAGCACGGTGGCCGCGCCGACGATCATCCCGAACAAAGCGCCGTTGCGCGTCATGCGCGGCCAGAGCAGCGAAATCAGGATCACCGGACCAAAAGCGGCGCCGAATCCCGCCCAGGCATAGCTGACCAGCCCCAGCACCCGGTTTTCCGGATCGGCGGACAAGGCGATGGCGATAGCGGACACCAGCAGCACCATGGCTCTGCCAACCCAGACCAGCTCTTTCTGGCTGGCATTTTTACGCAGAAAGGGTTTGTATAAATCTTCGGTGATCGCGCTTGAACACACCAGCAACTGGCAGCTCAGGGTACTCATTACCGCCGCCAGAATCGCAGACAGCAGCACGCCGGCAATCCACGGGTTGAATAACAGCATCGACAGTTCGATAAATACCCGTTCGCTGTTGTGCGAAACGTTGCCGGCCTGTTCCGGGTGGTTGGTAAAATAGGCGATGCCGAAGAAGCCGACGGTTACGGCGCCAGCCAGGCACAGGATCATCCAGGTCATGCTGATGCGGCGCGCGCTGCGGATGGTTTTGTGAGAATCCGCGGCCATAAAACGGGCAAGAATATGCGGCTGGCCGAAATAGCCCAGGCCCCAGCCCATCAGCGAGATGATGGCGACAAAGTTTAACTCTTTGAACATATCCAGATTGGCCGGGTTTTTCGCTTCAATCACCATGAGCGAGCTATCAATCCCGCCCAGCGACAAGATCACCATCACCGGGGTCAGGATCAGGGCGAAAATCATCAGGCTGGCCTGAACGGTATCCGTCCAGCTTACGGCCAGAAAACCGCCGATAAAGGTATAGGCGATGGTTGCGGCGGCCCCCGCCCATAATGCGGTGTCGTAGCTCATATCGAAGGTGCTTTCAAACAGGCGGGCGCCGGCGACCACGCCGGAAGCGCAGTAAATGGTGAAAAAGATCAGAATGACCAGCGCGGAAATGACGCGCAGCAGCTTGCTTTTGTCTTCAAAACGATGGGTAAAGTAATCCGGCAGCGTCAGCGCGTTGTGATTGACTTCAGTGTGAACGCGCAGGCGGCCGGCAACCCAGCGCCAGTTCAGGTAAGCGCCGATTGTCAGGCCGATGGCGATCCAGCTTTCGGAAATACCGGAAATGAAAACGGCGCCGGGCAATCCCATCAATAACCAGCCGCTCATGTCCGATGCGCCGGCGGATAGCGCGGTGACCAGACTCCCCATCCTTCTTCCGCCCAGAATGTAATCGCCGAAATTGTTGGTCGCCCGGTAAGCAAACAGGCCGATGAGTACCATCCCGAAGATGTACACCAAGAAAGTCACCAGCATGGGTGTGCTCATTGTCATTCAACTCTCCACTTTCATTATTATTTTGCGCACCCTCTATGGTGCGGTAAGCCCTGGATCCCGTCTCTGGCCGGAACGGGGCGCAGAGGGGGATATCGACGCGCCTGGAATACCTCGGTCGAGCTCCTGCCAAATTGAAGCGGAAGAGATTATGCCGCAATCTCAGAAAGAAGAAAGCCATCAACCATTTCTGATGTTCACGCAACCGGATTTTCCGCCGTCGTTTATTCGGGCGGCGATAACTGCGGCCTGAAACCGAACTTGCGCCGATATCGCGTGAACAGGCGAGAGAGCATCTGACGCCGGGCCGAAGGCGGGAGGAAATAGCAGCCTGATGACCATCGGGTAAGCGGCGATATCGGCCTTCCCTGCTGCCGGGGAAGGCCGGGAGCGTCTTAATTACGGTATAACACTTTAATCAGGTGATAACCGAACTGGGTTTTTACCGGACCCACGGGTTTTAGCAGCTCGCAGGAAAAAACCGCTTTATCAAAGGCGGGGACCATATCGCCTTTACGGAATTCGCCTAAATCGCCGCCGTTGCGCTTTGACGGGCAGGTTGAGTATTTCTGCGCCATTTGCTGAAAATCTGCGCCTTGTTCCAATTGAGCCAGGATGTCGTTGGCCTGTTGCTCGGTATCCACCAGAATGTGGAGGGCTGCTGCGGTATTTGCCATTTGATTACCTTTTTACGATGTTCCCTCTATCTTCCACATGCCGGCGTATTAATTCTGCAACGTGAAATCTATCGGGAGGAAGATGACCGCGTGCAATGTAACACCTGCAACGCCGGATGTGGACTGCGGCGTGCGTTTCAGAAGCTAATTCCCCGATAAAGATCGTCATGGCTTTCTGCTACAATCGCCTCCTGTTTGATGATCGAGCCTTACCGTTATGCGTCTAAACTCCAGCCAACAACATGCCGTCGAATTTGTTACTGGTCCCTGTCTGGTACTGGCGGGCGCCGGTTCAGGCAAGACGCGCGTCATTACCAATAAGATCGCCCATCTGATTCGCCAGTGCGGCTATCAACCACGGCATATCGCCGCGGTGACCTTTACCAATAAAGCCGCGCGTGAGATGAAAGAGCGCGTCGCGCACACGCTGGGACGGAAAGAAACCCGTGGACTGACGATAGCGACCTTCCATACGCTGGGGCTGGAGATCATCAAGCGTGAATATGCCGCGCTGGGGATGAAAGCGAATTTCTCGCTCTTTGACGATCAGGATCAGATGGCGCTATTGAAGGAGTTAACCGAACAGTGGCTGGAGAATGATAAAACGCTGTTGCAGCAGTTAACCTCAACGATCTCGAACTGGAAAAACGATCTTATCGACCCTTCCGGCGCGGCGGCGGCGGCGCGTTCCGAGCGTGACCGGCTGTTTGCGCACTGCTACGCGCTGTATCACGATCATCTGCGCGCCTGCAACGTGCTGGACTTCGACGATCTTATTCTGCTGCCGACGCTGCTATTGAAACATAACGATGAAGTGCGCGAACGCTGGCAGAACCGCCTGCGCTATCTGCTGGTGGATGAGTATCAGGACACCAATACCAGCCAGTATGAACTGGTGAAATCGCTGGTGGGCAGCCGCGCGCGCTTCACCGTGGTAGGGGATGACGATCAGTCGATTTATTCCTGGCGCGGCGCGCGGCCGCAAAATCTGGTGCTGTTGCAGCAGGACTTTCCGGCGCTGGAAGTGATTAAGCTGGAGCAGAACTATCGATCTTCAGGACGAATTCTGAAAGCCGCCAATATCCTGATCGCCAATAACCCGCACGTGTTTGAAAAGCGCCTTTTCTCTGAGCTGGGCTATGGCGACGAATTAAAAATCATCACCGCCAACAATGAAGACCATGAGGCCGAACGCGTGGTCGGCGAACTGATCGCCCACCATTTTATCAATAAGACCCAGTATGGCGATTACGCCATTCTGTACCGGGGTAATCATCAGTCGCGCCTGTTTGAAAAAATGCTGATGCAAAACCGCATTCCCTATCGGATTTCTGGCGGCACTTCATTTTTCTCCCGCCCGGAAATCAAGGATCTGCTGGCCTATCTGCGCGTGTTGACCAACCCGGATGACGACAGCGCCTTTTTGCGGATCGTCAACACGCCCAAGCGTGAAATCGGCCCGGCGACGTTAAAGAAACTGGGGGAATGGGCCAATCAGCGCAATAAAAGCCTGTTCAACGCCAGCTTTGATTTGGGATTGAGCCAGTCCCTGACCGGGCGCGGGCTGGAGTCTTTGCAGCGTTTTACTCAGTGGGTGGCCGATGTCGCCCGGTTGGCCGAACGGGAGCCGGTTGCGGCGGTGCGGGATCTGATCCACGGGCTGGATTACGAGAGCTGGCTATATGAAACCTCCCCCAGCCCGAAAGCCGCCGAAATGCGGATGAAAAACGTCAATCAGCTTTTTAGCTGGATGACGGAAATGCTGGAAGGATCGGATCTGGATGAGCCGATGACGCTGACTCAGGTGGTTACGCGCTTTACCCTGCGGGATATGATGGAACGGGGCGAGAATGAAGAAGAGCTGGATCAGGTGCAGCTTATGACGCTGCATGCGTCAAAAGGTCTGGAATTTCCTTATGTTTTTCTGGTGGGCATGGAAGAAGGGCTGTTGCCGCATCAGAGCAGCATTGATGAAGATAATGTCGATGAGGAACGGCGCCTGGCGTATGTCGGCATTACCCGCGCGCAGCGTGAGCTTACCTTTACCCTGTGTAAAGAGCGGCGTCAGTACGGCGAGCTGGTGCGACCTGAGCCCAGCCGCTTCCTGCTTGAACTGCCGCAGGATGACGTGCAGTGGGAGAGCGAGCGTAAAGTGGTCAGCGCGCAGGAACGGATGCAAAAAGGGCAAAGCCATCTGGCGAATATCCGCGCGCAGCTGGCCAAGGCGAAGGACGCCGGCAAGTAGCCCGGCGGTTTTATTCAGGGCGGTAGGCCCGCCCTGAACGCATCATTGATTCACTACTTTTCCATCCACGCTTACATTGTCCGTCGCGCTGAAATTCCACGGCGTTTCTCCGCCGCGCAACCGGCTGAATATGACGTTGTCGAACTGGCTGTCGCGTAAATCGCCGATCGCCGCAGGCGGAACGTTATCCAGCCTGACGTTATCGAAGCGGATTTTATCGTGCCAGGCGTTTTTCGCGCTATCGCCTTTAATTTCAAGCGACGGTGATGAGCCGGTTGTTCCCTGTACCGTGACATTTTTAATGAGAAAATCATGAAACTTAGCGGGCGTCTTTGACGGGGGGTAGTCGATCTTGGCATTAGGATCGGAGTAGCTCAGGGTAATCACCACCGCCTGTTTGGCTATGTCTTTCATCGCATTGTTTCGAAAAAGAACATGGCGCGCGCCGCCGCCGATGTCGGTGGCGCTTTTCGCCCGTAAGCCAATATCCGTCAGATACATGACATTGTTTTCCGCCACGATATGCTCGATCCAGGCGCCGGTGTGGCTGCCCGTCACGATCGCGCCATGTCCCATGCGGAAGTAGTTATTGAAGAGCCAGGCGCCGCGCATGGGATCTTGTCGCTTGGCTTCCTCCCCCGTTCCGGCGGCAAAGTTGATGCAGTCGTCGCCGGTATCAAAAAAGTTATTGAATACCATCACGTTTTTACTGTTGCCGAATTCGATGCCGTCGCCGTTGTTGGCATCATAGGTTTGGTGGATCAAACCGTTGGCTACGACGTTATGGTTCTCCAGATTCATGATGCCGTGAAAAGCCGGGTTACGCACCGTAAAGTCAGCCAGGTAGACATTTTCGACTCCGCGTAAGGTGATCAGGCTGGAACGTCGTTGCCCATAGGCGGTTTTAAGATCCATTCCGCCGGCGACAGCCTGCGCGACCTGATTTTTAGCCAGGATGCCGTCTTCATGTACCTTGCTGTTTTTACTGGCGATATATTGCGGCAATAGATTACCCGACTCGTCTTTGATTTCGCCTTTTTCGCTGCGCTTCCAGCCATTGCCGTCGATCACCCCTTTGCCGATGATACGAATATTGCGAAAAGCGCCGGGGTGCGAACTTTTGGCGTCAATGGCATTGATTAACGACGCCGGGCGTTCGATGGTGGAGTAAGGGTAGAGGCGATAGCCGGCCGGGTAGTCGGCTGGGTTGTCCGATCCCAGCAAAACGGCGCCCTCTTGCAAATTCAGCGTCATATCGCTTTTTAACCAGAGCGCGCCGGTTTTATAGGTTCCGGCGGGGATATCGATCCGGCAGCCTGCTTTACAGGAGTCAATGGCCTGCTGGATAACGGCGGTGTTCAATGTTTTGCCATCCGGCTTCGCTCCCAGATCGTTGATATTAATAATTTGGGAGTATGCCGCGGTTTTGGCGCTTACCGGGTTGCTGTCGGCGGACAGCGAGCCATCCGTCCGCACCGCCCGGACGGTGAAATGGTATGCCGTGTCGGGCCGCAGATTTTCAACCTTAAAGCTGTGTATCGCTATTTTATGGTGGAAATCGGCTTTATCGTCGGCGTAAAACGCATTGATATATGGTTTGGCCGGTGAGTGCCGATCGTTATTTTGACTGGCAAGCCCCAGGGATTTTCCATCCTGATAAACGCGGTAATCCGCGATATCGCGGGAGTCTTCGGGGGATTCCCATACCAGAACAATACTGCGATCGTCATAGGCCAGGGTCGGCACCTGGAGATTTTGCGGCGCGGGTAGCGCAGGGGCGGCGAAAAGGCTCAATGGCGCGATTGTCAGGCTTAACATTACTGCAAATACACCGGTACGATAACGGGTAGAAGGTCGCATGTTTATCCTTGATTATTAAGTTTGCCGGGTTAATTGACGCTACCGGACAAGTCGTTCTCAGAAGGGGGATTTTTACAATAGAAACAATGTTTCATAAAAATACATCCATTGTTTCTTTTTTGACGGGAAGAGGATCACAGAACCGCGAATGGTCTTAAAAACGGAAGGCGAGGGCGAGCAGCCGAGAACGCTGCCCGCAGAATATCACAAAGTATTTTCTTTCAGGATCAACGGCCAGTGAACATAGCTTTGCCAGCGGCTTTCCTGTTCCAGATTTTCCGCCCTCAACGGATGCCGGGCCAGCCAGCCGGCGGGCAGAATAACGTTCAGGTTTTCTCCTTCGGCCTGCAGACGAACATCGGGAAGGGTGTCGTCGCGACGGCGGCTGGCAAAGATAATCGCCAGACGCAGCAAGCGGCATAAACGTTGCGCCTGTATCGCCGGCAGCGCGTTTTGCTGGTTTAGCAACATCAGATCGACGGGGTTGCTCTGGTTTTGCAGCAACGTCGCCAACAGCTTCTGTTGTGCGGGGGTAAAGCCGGGAAGGTCGCTGTTGCGGATCAGGTACGCGGCATGTTGAGATGACTGGCGAAAATTGATGCTCAAACCAATTTCATGAACTTGACAGGCATTGTGCAGCAGCTCGCGACATCGCTCGTCCAACTGCCAATCTCCGGCTACTTGCCGTAGAAAATTATCGGCCAGCGAGCTTACCCGCTCGGCCTGTTCGATATCCAGCAGATAGCGGCGCTGCAAATTGTGCAGCGTGCGGTGGCGGATATCCCGCTCAATCGGCAAATGCAGCATGCCGTACACCAAACCCTCGCGCAGCGCGCCGCCGGCCAGCGTCATGGTTTTGATGTCGAGCTCCTGAAAAACCGCTAACAGGATAGCCAGCCCGCTGGGAAAAACCAGCGCGCGTTCCAGAGTAAGCCCTTCGATTTCAAGCTCTTCCAGCTTGCTGCACTGGATTGCGTGCTGTTTCAACTGCTGGAGTTTCTCCAGGGTAATGTATTCATCCATCCCCTGGGCGACCATGATTTCCTGCAGCGCCTGAACGGTGCCCGATGCGCCGACACAGATCTGCCACCCTTGTTCATGCAGCGCCTTCGCGACCGAGCGCACCATTTTGCGGGCGGCCTGTTCGGCGCGCTCAAAATTTCCGGCTTCCAGATTGCGATCGCTGAAGTAGCGTTCCAGCCAGGTTACGCATCCCATCGGTAAGCTGAAAAGCCGAGTAGCCTGAGCGCCGACGCCGGTAGCCAGTTCGGTGCTGCCTCCGCCGATATCGACCACCAGACGTTTCTCCGGGCCGCCGGTAGTATGGGCGACGCCCTGATAGATCAGTCTGGCTTCTTCTTCACCGCTGATGACCTGCACCGGTAAGCCCAGTATCTGACGGGCCTGTTGCAGAAATTCGTCGGCATTGGCGGCGAGCCGTAAGGTCGCCGTGGCCACTACGCGCACCTGTTCCAGGGGAATATCCTGCAACCGCTCCGAAAAAAGCTGCAGGCATTGCCAGCCTCGTTGCATCGCTTCCTGCGATAACCGGTTTTGCTTATCCAGCCCGGCGGCAAGACGGACTTTCCGTTTTATTTTCGCCAAGGTCTGAATACTTCCGGCGGTTTCCCGGACCACCAGCATATGGAAACTGTTGGAGCCGAGGTCGATGGCCGCATAAAGTGAAGAAGAACTTAGCATTCCGAATCAACCCTGCCGTTTACGATTAGTGCGAGGCGCTCCGCTGCGGCGCGGCGTATTGTGCCTGCGCGCGCTGTTGTTGGCGCGAGGCGGGCGCGTTAAACGTTTGGGGGCCGGTAAATCGTTAAGCAGGGCGTCGCTATTGTATTTACTGACCGGAATATGGTGGCCGATATAGGTTTCAATCGCCGGCAAATTCAGCGCATATTCTTCGCAGGCAAGACTGATGGAGAAACCGCTTTCGCCCGCGCGGCCGGTGCGGCCGATACGGTGAACATAGTCTTCGCAATCGTCCGGCAGATCGTAGTTGAATACGTGAGTGACGGACGGAATATGCAGGCCGCGCGCCGCGACGTCCGTCGCCACCAGAATATCCAGATTGCCGTGAGTGAAATCATCCAGAATTCGCAGGCGTTTCTTTTGCGCCACGTCGCCGGTCAACAGACCGACACGATGGCCGTCGGCGGCTAAATGACCCCAGATATCCTCACAACGGTGTTTGGTATTGGCGAAAATAATGCAGCGATCGGGCCACTCTTCCTCAAGAAGTGTCTGCAACAGGCGCATTTTTTCTTCATTAGACGGATAAAACAGCTCTTCTTTAATGCGATGTCCGGTTTTTTGCTCCGGTTCGACTTCCACGTATTCCGCATTATTCATTTGTTCAAAGGCAAGTTCACGCACGCGGTAGGAGAGCGTCGCGGAAAAGAGCATATTCAGGCGCTGGGTCACCGGCGGCATGCGGCGGAACAGCCAGCGAATATCTTTGATAAAGCCGAGATCGTACATGCGATCGGCTTCATCCAGCACAACAACCTGGATCGCTCCCAGATTAATGTGGTTTTGTTTGGTGTAGTCGATCAGGCGGCCCGTGGTGCCAACCAGAATATCGACGCCGCTTTCCAGCACCTTGAGCTGTTTATCATAACCGTCGCCGCCATAGGCAAGACCGAGTTTCAGGCCTGTCAGACGGGAAAGCGCCTCTGCGTCGGAGTGAATCTGCACGGCTAATTCACGGGTCGGCGCCATGATTAACGCGCGCGGCTGATTGACCTGACGCTCCGCGCTAGCGGGGTGTGAAAGCAAATAATGGAAAGTAGACGCGAGAAAAGCCAGCGTCTTGCCAGTACCGGTTTGCGCCTGACCTGCGACATCACGCCCTGACAAAGTCAGCGGCAATGCTAACGCCTGGATCGGTGTGCAGTTATGAAACCCTTTACTTTCAAGGGCTTCGATAACCTGCGGGTGCAGGGCGAAGTCGGAAAACTTCTGTTCAGTTAAGTGTGTTTTGCTCATAGTGTGGTAGAATATCAGCTAACTATTGCTTTACGAAAGCGTATCCGGTGAAATAAAGTCAACCTTATTGTTGGTTAATGCTACACCAACAAGGTAGACATAATCCTGTGGAGTAAAACATGAGCGATAAAATTATTCACCTGACTGACGGCAGTTTCGATACGCAAGTGTTGCAAGCTGAGGGCGCAACCCTGGTTGATTTCTGGGCTGAGTGGTGTGGTCCTTGTAAAATGATCGCTCCTATTCTGGATGAAATCGCTGAAGAGTTTGCCGGTAAGCTGACCATTGCCAAACTCAACATTGATGAAAACCCGGCAACCGCGCCGAAATACGGCATTCGCGGCATTCCAACCTTGCTGTTGTTCAAAAACGGCGAAGTTGCGGCAACCAAAGTGGGCGCATTGTCCAAAGGCCAACTGAAAGAGTTCCTGAGCGCCAATCTGTAAATTTCCGGGGGCGGGCAAGCGGACAATGAGTAATTCTCATATTCACTGCTTGCCGCCCGTCAGGAAGCGTGCTAGATTCTTCAACACTGCATATCGTACTTACCTATGTTTAAGCTTAGCTTTTAAGCTTAAGCCTGAAAGTTTGAGTCTAAAGCATTACTCTGTGTCAAAATCGGAAAGTCATTGATTTATAAAAATGTTCGTCATCTGGTTTGGGCAATCTAATAGTTTTAAAATAATTTGTTTTATGTGCTTTCGATCCCTTGCCATCGTTTTGTGCAGAGTCTGCACGCCTTAAGCGCGAAGCAAAACGAACACCTGGTGATTGGAGGTTGTTATAGAGGCATGGATGACCCTGCCATACCATTCACGTTAATAGTTCGAGATTTACCCCGAGTTTAAGAACCCACCACTATGAATCTTACCGAATTAAAGAATACGCCAGTTTCTGAGTTAATTACTCTTGGCGAAAATATGGGGCTGGAAAACCTGGCCCGCATGCGCAAACAGGATATTATTTTCGCGATCCTGAAGCAGCACGCGAAGAGCGGCGAAGACATTTTCGGCGATGGCGTGCTGGAAATATTGCAGGATGGATTTGGTTTCCTCCGTTCTGCAGACAGTTCCTACCTCGCCGGTCCCGATGATATCTACGTTTCTCCCAGCCAAATCCGCCGTTTTAACCTTCGTACCGGTGACACCATTTCCGGCAAAATTCGTCCGCCGAAAGAGGGTGAACGTTATTTCGCGCTGCTGAAAGTCAATGAAGTCAACTACGACAAACCTGAGAACGCCCGCAGCAAGATCCTGTTTGAAAACCTGACGCCGCTGCACGCGAACTCCCGTCTGCGTATGGAACGCGGCAATGGTTCGACGGAAGATTTGACCGCGCGCGTGCTGGATCTGGCGTCGCCGATCGGCCGCGGTCAGCGTGGTCTGATCGTCGCGCCGCCGAAAGCGGGTAAAACCATGCTGCTGCAGAACATTGCGCAGAGCATTGCGTACAATCATCCCGATTGCGTGCTGATGGTGCTGCTGATTGACGAACGTCCTGAAGAAGTTACCGAGATGCAGCGTCTGGTTAAAGGCGAAGTGGTCGCGTCTACCTTTGACGAGCCGGCTTCCCGCCATGTTCAGGTCGCTGAAATGGTAATCGAAAAGGCAAAACGCCTGGTTGAGCATAAAAAAGACGTGATCATTCTGCTGGACTCCATCACACGTCTGGCACGTGCCTATAACACCGTCGTGCCATCATCCGGTAAAGTGCTGACGGGCGGCGTGGATGCCAACGCCCTGCATCGTCCAAAACGCTTCTTCGGCGCCGCGCGTAACGTTGAAGAGGGCGGCAGTTTGACTATCATCGCCACCGCGTTGGTGGATACCGGCTCCAAGATGGATGAAGTTATTTACGAAGAGTTCAAGGGCACCGGTAATATGGAACTGCATCTCGCGCGTAAGATCGCAGAGAAGCGCGTGTTCCCTGCTATCGACTACAACCGTTCCGGCACGCGTAAAGAAGAGCTGCTGACGACGTCCGAAGAGCTGCAGAAGATGTGGATTTTGCGTAAAATCATCCACCCGATGGGCGAAATTGACGCGATGGAGTTCCTGATTAATAAGTTGGCGATGACCAAAACCAACGATGAATTCTTCGATATGATGAAGCGTTCATAAATCACGGATGAACTCGGGGAACGCCACGCTGGGTCGTGGCGTTTTTTTTATACCTATAATTTCTCTATCCAATAAATATCAAGGCGGGGTTAACTCTGCTGCAACTTGAGAGATGATGGGGATAAAATGATTAGCTGAAACGTTAATCGTATAAACAGCGTTCCTCATGCTATTGCCCGCTTGATGGATGGGGGCGCCGGTGGCTCGATGGTGAGCCGGCGCATACCGATGCGGCAGATAGGATTGAAGGCGTAAACCGAGCGTATATTAAGCAGCCACAGCGAGGCCAGAAGCTGTGAACGGTGAATTTACTCACGATGAGTTCCGAATTATTAATTATTTTTTTGTTTTCTCTAGGCTTCCTGTTTTTTGCTCGTCAGGTTGCAAGAATAATAGGGCTTGTTGATCGCCCCAATTATCGCAAGCGGCATCGCGGACTAATCCCCCTGGTCGGCGGTATCTCCGTGTACGCCGGAATCTGCTTTACTTACCTGATCACCGATCAATACATTCCCAATTTCCGGCTTTATCTGTTTTGCGCCGGCGTGTTGGTTCTTGTCGGCGCGCTGGACGATCGCTTTGATATCAGCGTAAAAATCCGCGCCGTCGTGCAGGCATGCGTCGCCATTATCATGATGGCCTTCGCCGGCCTCACATTGCATAGTTTCGGGCATATTCTGGGGCCGTGGCAGATGCAGCTTGGCCCGTTTGGTTATCTGGTGACGTTGTTTGCCGTCTGGGCCGCTATCAATGCGTTCAATATGGTGGATGGCATTGATGGGCTGCTGGGCGGATTGTCCTGCGTTTCCTTTGGCGCGATGGGCATATTGCTGTATCTGAGCGGCCACGCCAATCTGGCGCTTTGGTGCTTTGCCATGATCGCCGCTATCATTCCTTACATCCTGCTCAATCTCGGCGTTTTCGGTAAACGTTATAAAGTTTTTATGGGGGATGCGGGCAGCACCATGATAGGGTTTACCGCGATCTGGATCCTGATTCAAACCACGCAGGGACAGCAGCATCCGATCAATCCGGTGACGGCATTGTGGATCATTGCTATTCCTCTGATTGATATGATTGCGATCATGTATCGTCGTTTGCGTAAAGGATTGAGTCCGTTTTCTCCCGATCGCCAGCACATTCACCATTTAATGATGCGGGCCGGTTTTACTTCTCGACAGGCTTTTGTTCTTATTACGCTGGCGGCGGCGCTGCTGGCCGCGTTCGGCGTCTTAGGGGAATATCTCTCATTTGTTCCCGAATGGGCTATGTTGGCATTATTTTTGCTGGCATTCTTGCTATATGGCTACTGCCTTAAGCGCGCGTGGCGGGTGGCGCGTTTTATTAAGCGAATCAAGCGTCGCGTACGTGCCGACGAGCGAAAGTAGTGGTCTTGACCAAATAATTTTGGGGAAGTAATGAAATCAGAGAACCAATCCACCGGGAGTGCGTCAGTTGACAATGAGCTGGATATTCGCGGTTTGTTTTGCACACTGTGGCGCGGCAAGATCTGGATCCTGTCTATGGCCTGTTTGTTTGGCCTGGCCGCGCTGCTCTATTCTTATCTGGTGAAACAGGAGTGGAGCGCGACGGCCATCACCGATCGGCCGACGGTAAACATGCTGGGCGGATACTATTCGCAGCAGCAGTTCCTGCGCAATCTGGATGCCAAATCCTTTTCTACGCCGCAGCCTGAACAGCCGGCTATCGCCGCGGTGGCGTATGAGGAGTTCGTCATGCAACTGGCGGCTTACGACACGCGCCGCGATTTCTGGCTGCAAACCGACTATTATAAACAGCGTCAGGAAGGGGATGCCAAAGCGGACTCCGCCTTGCTGGATGAACTGGTGAATAATATTCAGTTTACGCCGCATGATGATGTCAAGAAGACCAATGACGGCGTAAAACTGGTGGCGGAAACGCCGGCGGACGCCAATACGTTGCTGCGTCAGTATGTTCAATTCGCCAGCCGGCGCGCCGCCAGCCATCTTAACGAAGAGATTAGCGGCGCATGGGCGGCCAGAACCATCTTCATCAAATCGCAGATTAAGCGCCAGGAAGCGGTGGCGAAAGCGGTTTATGAGCGCGATCTCCGCAGCGTCGAGCTGGCGTTGAAAATTGCGCAGCAGCAGGATATCAAACGTAGTCAAACGGACACGCCTGCGGATGAATTGCCGGCGTCCGAAATGTTTTTGCTGGGCAGGCCGATGCTCAAGGCGCGTCTGGAGTCATTAGAGTCCAGCGGCCCACACTATGATCTTGATTACGATCAGAATCGCGCCATGTTGGCCACCTTGAATGTAGGACCGACACTCGACGTCAATTTTCAGACCTACCGTTATTTGCGTACGCCGGAAGAGCCGGTCAGGCGTGATAGCCCGCGCCGGGCCTTCCTAATGGTAATGTGGGGCGCTATCGGTATGTTGGTGGGCGCGGGTGTCGCTTTGGTTCGTCGTCCTCGCTTATCCGTTAGTTGATTAGCGTCCGATCCGCAGTAAGTAAAGTCTGCGTCTAACTTGATTAAAGAGATTCACTGTGAAAGTGTTGACTGTTTTCGGCACCCGACCGGAGGCCATTAAAATGGCTCCGCTGGTTCGTGTTCTGGCTCAGGATGAAGCCTTTGAATCAAGAATTTGCGTGACGGCCCAGCATCGAGAAATGCTCGATCAGGTGTTGCGTTTGTTCGATATTACCCCTGATTATGATCTAAACATCATGCAGCCAGGCCAATCGCTCAGCGAGATATCCAGCCGGATCCTGAGGGGGCTTGAGCCCGTGATGGCGGAGTTTAAGCCCGATTTGGTACTGGTTCACGGCGATACCACCACGACATTGACGACCAGCCTGGCCGCGTTTTATCAACGTATTCCGGTTGGGCATGTCGAGGCCGGGCTGCGTACCGGCAATCTGTACTCGCCCTGGCCGGAGGAGGCCAACCGTAAGCTGACCGGGCATCTGGCGATGTTCCATTTCGCGCCGACGGAGAATTCCCGCCTGAATCTGCTGCGCGAACATTTATCGGACCGGCATATTTTCGTGACCGGGAATACGGTGATAGATGCGCTGTTCTGGGTTCGGGATCGCATCGTCAACGATGCGCAACTGCGCCGCAGTCTGGATGAAAAGTACGCCTTCCTGGATACCAGCAAAAAACTGATTCTGGTTACCGGACACCGGCGTGAAAGTTTTGGCGGGGGCTTTGAGCGCATATGCAGCGCGCTGGCGGATATCGCCCTGCGTCACCCGGAGGTTCAGATTGTTTATCCCGTCCATCTTAACCCGAACGTCAGCGAGCCGGTGAACCGCATCTTGAGTGGTATTGATAATGTGATGCTTATCGCGCCGCAGGATTACCTGCCGTTTGTTTATCTGATGAATCGTTCCTATATGATCCTGACGGATTCGGGAGGGATTCAGGAAGAGGCGCCGTCGTTGGGTAAGCCGGTACTGGTTATGCGCGATACCACCGAACGCCCCGAGGCGGTGGAAGCGGGTACGGTCAGGCTGGTGGGAACGGATGTGGTAAAAATTGTCGATACCGTTTCTCAATTACTGACGGATGAAAATGAATATCAGGCCATGAGCCGGGCGCATAATCCTTATGGTGACGGCCATGCTTGCCAACGCATTGTCGATGCGATTAAAAATTATCAAAAGAATCATCAGGTGACGCCATGAGTTTTGACACGATTTCGGTTATCGGGCTGGGTTACATCGGTTTACCGACCGCGGCCGCATTTGCTTCGCGTAAGAAGAACGTGATCGGCATTGATGTGAATAAACAGACGGTAGAAACCATTAACCGGGGCGAAATTCACATTATTGAGCCGGATCTGGATACTTTAGTCAAAGTCGCGGTTGAAAACGGCTATTTACAGGCGCTGAACAAACCGGTGGCGGCGGATGCTTTTTTGATTGCCGTTCCGACGCCGTTCAAGGGCGACCACGAACCGGACATGGCCTATGTGCAGGCGGCGGCGGAGTCTATCGCGCCGGTCCTGAAAAAAGGCGATCTGATTATTCTGGAATCGACGTCGCCCGTCGGCACGACAGAGCAAATGGCCGAGTGGCTGGCGCAGGCTCGGACGGATTTAACCTTCCCGCAGCAGGCCGGGGAAGCCGCCGATATCAATATCGCTTACTGCCCGGAGCGGGTGCTGCCTGGAAAGGTCGTGGTTGAACTGATTAAAAACGATCGGGTGATCGGCGGAATGACCGCGGCGTGTTCGGCCCGCGCGAGCGAACTGTACAAAATCTTTCTTGAAGGTGAGTGTGTGATTACTAACTCGCGCACTGCCGAAATGTGTAAGCTGACGGAAAATAGCTTTCGTGACGTAAATATCGCGTTCGCCAATGAGCTGTCGCTGATCTGCGCGGAACAAAATATTAACGTATGGGAGCTTATCCGATTGGCAAACCGCCATCCTCGCGTCAATATTCTGCAACCGGGTCCTGGCGTCGGCGGACACTGCATTGCGGTTGACCCCTGGTTTATCGTTGCGCAGAATCCGCAGCAGGCGCGGTTGATCCATACGGCCAGGCTAGTCAATGATGGCAAGCCGCTATGGGTCGTCGATCGGGTAAAAACGGCCGTCGCGGATTATCTGGCCCAAACGGATAAACGCGCCAGCGAAGTGACGGTTGCCTGCTTTGGTCTGGCGTTTAAGCCGGACATTGATGATTTACGTGAAAGCCCGGCAGTGGAAATCACGCAAATGATCGCGCAGTGGAACACAGGCGCCACGCTGGTGGTGGAGCCTAACGTCAGGCAACTGCCGGCGGCATTGGCGGGGCAGGTAGAGCTGGTTGATATCGCCAGCGCGCTGCGGGATGCCGATGTACTGGTCATGTTGGTCGATCACCGTCAGTTCAAAGCCGTTGACCCCGCGGATATTAAACAAAATTGGGTTGTTGATACAAAAGGAGTATGGCGTTGAAACGTATATTAATCACCGGTGGAGCCGGGTTTATTGGTTCGGCTTTAGTCAGGCATATTATTACCGAGACGCCAAACAGCGTGGTGGTGGTGGATAAACTCACCTATGCCGGCAACTTATCCTCTCTGACTCCGGTAGCAGACAGCGCCCGTTTCGCTTTTGAACAGGTTGATATTTGCGATCGCGCGGCGTTGGATAAGGTGTTTGCCGAGTATCAGCCGGCCATGGTGATGCATTTGGCGGCGGAAAGTCACGTCGATCGTTCCATCGACGGCCCGGCTGCGTTTATCGAAACCAACATAGTGGGTACTTACACGCTGTTGGAAGCGGCCCGCCATTACTGGCAAGGCATGGAGCCCGCGGAAAAAGCGGCGTTCCGTTTCCACCATATTTCCACGGATGAAGTGTTCGGCGATCTGCACGGCACGGACGATCTATTTACCGAAACCACGCCTTATGCGCCAAGCAGCCCCTATTCGGCTTCCAAAGCGTCGAGCGATCACCTGGTTCGCGCCTGGCTGCGCACCTATGGACTGCCGACCATTATCACCAACTGTTCCAATAACTACGGCCCTTATCACTTCCCTGAAAAGCTGATCCCGCTGGTGATTCTGAATGCCGTTGCCGGCAAACCGCTGCCGGTGTATGGCGATGGCGCGCAGATCCGCGACTGGCTGTTCGTCGAAGATCACGCCCGCGCGCTGTATAAGGTGGTGACGGAAGGCGTCGTTGGGGAAACCTACAACATTGGCGGCCATAACGAACGCAAGAATATTGAAGTGGTGCAAACGATCTGTGATTTGCTGGAAGAGCTGGCGCCGAATAAGCCGGCGGGCGTACAGCACTATCGCGATTTAATCACTTATGTTAAAGACCGTCCCGGTCATGATATGCGTTACGCCATTGATGCCGGCAAAATTGAACGCGAGCTCGGCTGGCGCCCGCAAGAAACGTTTGAAAGCGGGATGAAAAAAACCGTGAGCTGGTATCTGAATAATGAAAAATGGTGGCGCAGCGTGCAGGATGGATCTTATACCGGCGAACGGTTAGGTCTGAATAGCTAATCAGGCTGTTCGCGCCTGTGAGCGTGGTGTACCGGAGCAAGTATCCCCTGCATCTTGAAATCTATTGGGTAGATGACAGATATGACGCTTTCTGTAGCAACACGCTCATCGGCGTGCATCCATGCCAGTATTGAACCGTTGGATTGGGAAAGCCGTTTTTTCAATCTTGCCAGCGGTAAGCTGAATTTTTCACCGGCGGCGCCCGCGCTCACGCCGGAGCGGCTGAATGACTTCGCGCTGACGCAGGCGAAAATAGCGGCGGATAATATGCCGCTGGCCGATGCGTTGGCGGATTTCGGTTTTCGTCTGGCCGAGGGGGAAGTCGATCTCTGCCTGTCGCTGGCCGATGCGCCGGCGGCGGACGTTCCGCTTCAGCCGAGGATTGCCGGCGGCGGCGATATCCCGGCGTTGCGCGCCGCCGCCGCACAGGTTTTCGCGTTGAGCCGTTTTCGCGCCCCCTGGTATCGGCCTGAAGACAGCGGACGTTTCTATGCCCAGTGGGTGGAAAATGCGGTGCGCGGCACCTTTGATCATCAGTGTCTGCTGCTTGAGAGCGCCGCCGGGCAGCCGCTGGGATGGGTGACGCTGCGTCAGTTGAATGAATCGGAAGCCCGTATCGGGCTGCTGGCCGCCTGGCCTGGAGCAACGGCGCGCGGCATCGGCGCGCGGCTGATGTCGGTGGCCGAAGCCTGGTGCCGGCGGCAGGGCGTGCAACGTTTATGGGTCGCGACGCAGGCAGGCAATGTGGCGGCCCTTCGTCTTTATCTTCGTCGCGGTGCCAGAGTTGAGAGCACGGCCTATTGGTTATACAGGTGATCACATGATTCCGTTTAATGCGCCACCGATCGTGGGTACTGAACTCGATTATATGCAGGCTGCCATGAGCAGCGGTAAATTGTGCGGCGACGGCGGCTTTACCCGCCGCTGCCAGCAGTGGCTGGAGCACTACTCCGGCAGCGCCAAAGTGCTGCTGACGCCATCCTGCACCGCGTCGCTGGAAATGGCGGCGATTTTGCTGGATATCAAACCCGGCGATGAAGTCATTATGCCGAGTTACACGTTTGTCTCCACCGCCAATGCCTTTGTGCTGCGCGGCGCCCGCATCGTGTTTGTCGATATTCGACCGGACACCATGAATATCGATGAAACGAAAATCGAAGCGGCGATTAGCGATAAAACCCGCGTTATCGTTCCGGTTCACTATGCCGGCGTGGCCTGCGAGATGGATGTCATCATGGCGCTGGCGAAGAAATACGACCTGTTTGTCGTCGAAGACGCCGCGCAGGGCATGATGTCCAGCTATAAGGGCCGGGCGCTAGGCTCCATCGGCCATATCGGTTGTTTCAGTTTCCACGAAACCAAAAACTACACCTCTGGCGGCGAGGGCGGCGCAACGCTGATTAACGACGCCAAACTGATCGATCGCGCGGAAATCGTGCGGGAAAAAGGCACCAACCGCAGTCAGTTCTTTCGCGGTCAGGTAGACAAATATACCTGGCGGGATATCGGCTCCAGCTATTTAATGGCGGATATTCAGGCCGCTTATCTGTGGGCGCAGTTGGAGGCGGCAAAGCAGATTAACGATCGCCGTTTACGCCTGTGGCAAAACTATCTGGCGGCTTTCAAACCGTTGGCGGACGCCGGACGCATCGCCTTGCCGTCGGTGCCGGCAAACTGCGTTCACAACGCGCACATGTTTTATATCAAGCTGCGCGATGCGCAAGATCGTTCCGCCTTCATCAGTCATATGAAAGAGGCCGAGATCCTGACGGTGTTTCACTATATTCCGCTGCATGAATGTCCCGCCGGCATCAATTTCGGCCGCTTTTCAGGCGACGATCGCTACACCACGCAGGAAAGCGAACGTTTGGTGCGGCTGCCGCTGTTCTATAATCTGACTGACGTTAATCAGCGTACGGTGATCAATAGCATCCTGAGTTTCTTTTTCTGATATGTCGCTGGCGAAAGCATCAATATGGACGGCCGGCTCCACGCTGATAAAAATCGGCGTGGGGCTGATAGTCGTCAAACTGCTGGCGGTGACGTTCGGCCCCGGCGGTGTCGGGCAGGCGGGGAATTTCCGCCAGTTGATCACGGTATTGGGCGTGTTGTCCGGCGCGGGGATTTTTAACGGCGTCACCAAATATGTCGCGGAATACCATCAACGGCCGGAGCGGCTGACGCCGTTGCTGGGCACGTCTGTTTCGCTGGTGTTGGGGTTTTCCTCGCTGCTGGCCGCGGTGTTCTTGTTTGCCGCCGCGCCGATAGCCAATGCGCTGTTCGGGCATGAGGAATACCGCGATGTGATCCGCGCGCTGGCGTTTATCCAGATGGGGATTGCCTATGCCAACCTGTTTCTGGCGATCCTGAAAGGCTACCGCGATGCGGTGGGAAACGCTCTGGCGGTGATCGGCGGCAGCCTGATCGGCCTGGTCGCCTATTGGCTGTGCTTTATGCTGGGAGGGTACGCCGGCGCGTTGGCCGGGTTGGCGCTGGTGCCCGCGCTGGTGGTATTGCCTGCCGCCGTGCTGATGCGGCGGCGCACGCCGTTATCCTGGCGGGCGTTAAAACCGGCCTGGGACAACGCCATCGCCGGGGATCTCGGCAAGTTTACCCTGATGGCGCTGATGACGGCGGTCACGCTGCCGGTGGCTTATATCATGATGCGTAATCTGCTGGCGGAACACTATAGCTGGGAAGAGGTCGGCATTTGGCAGGGCGTCAGCACGATTTCAGATGCCTACCTGCAGTTCATTACCGCGTCGTTCACCGTATATCTGCTGCCGACGCTATCGCGCCTGACGGATAAAAGCGCGCTGTCTGCGGAAATCGTCCGCTCGCTGAAATTTGTGTTGCCGGTGGTGGCGGGCGTCAGTTTTTGCGTCTGGCTGCTGCGTGACTTCGCTATCTGGCTGCTGTTCTCCAGCCAGTTTACCGCCATGAGGGAGCTATTCGTCTGGCAGCTGGCGGGCGACGTAATGAAAGTGGGCGCTTACGTCTTTGGTTATTTGGTGATTGCCAAGGCCGCGTTGCGCTTTTATCTGCTTACCGAAGTCAGCCAGTTCATATTGCTCACGGGGTTTGCCCGCTGGCTGATTCCCGTTAATGGCGCGTTGGGCGCCGCGCAGGCTTATATGGCGACCTATCTGGTCTATTTTTTGCTTTGTTGTAGCGTATTCATTATTTACCGTAGGCGAGCATGACGACACTGATTCATGTCCTGGGAGCGGATATCCCACACCATAACCAGACGGTTTTACGTTTCTTTAACGATACGCTGGCGGCTGTTTTGCCGGAGCGGCAGGTGCGTAATTTTATGCTGGTTGCTCGTGACGCGCCGCCGCAATCCGATTTTCCCGCGCTGAACATTGCAACCTATGCGGATAAAAAAACGCTGGCTCAGGCAGCGATCGCCAAAGCCAGAGCCGATCGAAACACGCGTTTCTTTCTGCACGGGCAGTTTAATCCCACGCTGTGGCTGGCGTTGCTGAGCGGCGCCATCAAGCCTGAGCAAGTTTACTGGCATATCTGGGGCGCGGATTTGTACGAAGAGGCGAACGGCCTGAAATACCGGCTGTTTTATCTGATGCGGCGTCTTGCCCAAAACCGCATCGGCCATGTGTTCGCAACGCGGGGAGACCTGACTTATTATCAGCAGCGGCATCGCCGCGTGCCGGCATCGTTGCTTTATTTCCCGACGCGG
The DNA here is from genome assembly GCF_017569925.1 of Brenneria izadpanahii. Classification (NCBI taxonomy): domain Bacteria; kingdom Pseudomonadati; phylum Pseudomonadota; class Gammaproteobacteria; order Enterobacterales; family Pectobacteriaceae; genus Brenneria; species Brenneria izadpanahii. Next base: position 293,362 of record NZ_CP050854.1, read on the forward strand.
ATGGATCCCGATTTAACCGGGCTGGAGGTGAAGAAGCCGTTGGCCGGCCCGATGACGATTCTGGTGGGGAACTCCGGCGATCGCACCAACCGCCATCAGGAGGCGTTGCGCGCCATCCATAAGCAGTTCGGCGGCAATGTGCGGGTGATTGTGCCTATGGGCTATCCCGCCAATAACGGGCATTATATTGCGCAGGTAGAGAAAGAAGGACTGGCGCTGTTTGGCATTAAAAACTTTCAGCTATTGAAAGAGCAACTGGCGTTTGGCGACTACCTGAACATGTTGCGCACCTGTGATTTAGGTTACTTTATTTTTGACCGTCAGCAGGGCATCGGCACGCTGTGCCTGTTGATCCAGTTTGGCGTTCCTTTTGTTATCAGCCGTCAGAACCCGTTTTGGCAGGATTTGACGGAGCAGCATCTGCCGGTGCTGTTTTATGGCGATAGTCTGGATGAGGCATTGGTCCGCGAGGCTCAGCGCCAGTTGGCTACCGTTGATAAGCACCGGATCGCGTTCTTTAACCCCAACTATCTGCAAGGCTGGCGGCAGGCTCTGGCGCTGGCGGTGGGAGAACCAGCATGACACAGGGACAATTCGGTGGCTTGTTAGTGGTTTACCTCATTTCGGTTATTTTTATCCTGACGTTGACCTGGCAGGAGTTCCGGCGCGTGCGTTTTAACTTCAACGTCTTGTTCTCGCTGCTTTATTTATTAACGTTCTACTTCGGTTTTCCGTTTACCTGCATATTGGCGTTTCGTTTTGGCGTCGACGTGGTTCCCGTTTCCTATTTGCTCCAGGCGCTGCTTTCCGCCACGGCGTTTTACGCTATCTATTATGTCAGCTATAAAACCCGTTTACGCAAAGCGACGGCATCAACTCGCCCGACGTTTCTTACCATCAATCGGGTGGAAGCCAATCTGACCTGGATACTGCTGGCGCTGATCGCGATAGCCACCGTCGGCATGTTTTTTCTCAATAATGGTTTTTTGCTGTTTAAATTACGCTCTTATAGCCAGATTTTTTCCAGCGAAGTGTCCGGCGTGGCGTTGAAGCGCTTTTTCTACTTCTTTATTCCGGCCATGCTGGTGGTATATTTCCTGCGGCAAACGCAGCGGGCCTGGCTGTTGTTTCTCATCGGCACGGTGGCATTCGGCATGCTGACTTATGTCATCGTCGGCGGTACCCGGGCGAACGTCATTATCGCCTTTGCCCTGTTTCTGTTTATCGGCATTGTGCGCGGGTGGATCACCTTGTGGATGCTGGCCGCAGCCGGCATGTTCGGCGTGGTGGGGATGTTCTGGCTGGCGCTTAAGCGCTATGGCATGGATGTCAGCGGCGACGAGGCGTTTTATACCTTCCTGTATCTGACCCGCGACACCTTTTCCCCCTGGGAGAATCTGGCGCTGTTGTGGCAGAGCTACGATAAGATCGAATTTCAGGGATTAGCGCCGATTGTCCGTGATTTCTACGTGTTTATTCCTTCCTGGCTATGGCCGGGACGCCCTAATCTGGTATTGAACAGCGCCAACTACTTTACCTGGGAAGTGTTGAACAACCATTCCGGGCTGGCGATTTCCCCAACGTTATTAGGTTCGCTGGTGGTGATGGGCGGCGTGCTGTTCATTCCACTCGGCGCGATCGCCGTAGGATTGATTATCAAATGGTTTGATTGGGTTTATGACCTGGGCAGAAACGACCCTAACCGTTACAAGGCCGCGATTCTGCAAGCATTTTGTTTCGGGGCGGTATTCAATATCATTGTGCTGACGCGCGAAGGCGTTGATGCCTTTGTCTCCCGCGTGGTGTTTTTCTGCCTGATCTTCGGCTTGTGTCTGCTAATTGCGAAACTACTGTATTGGCTGTTGGAAAGCGCCGGGTTGATCCGGCAGCGGTTATTCATCCCCCGGCCTGACGTCGTGCCGCCTGCGCCCACATCTCCTACGCGCGGCGTGCTGTAACAGGATTTAACATGGAAGCAAAAGAGCATATTCCCGCCTATTTAATCCGCGGCTTTTCTATTTACGGCTTTCGCCATATGGAGCAGTTTGTCGATTATCTGTTCAGCGGCGATCGGGTCGCTGCGGGGACGCTGGTCGCCATCAATGCTGAAAAGGTGTTGGCGGCGGAGAAAGATACGGCGCTGCGAACGCTGCTGGATGAAGCTGAATATAAATACGCGGACGGCATTAGCATCGTCCGCTCCATCCGCCGTAAATATCCCCAGGCGGACGTTAGACGGATTGCCGGCGCGGATCTATGGGAAGCGTTAATGCAACGCGCGGGTGAAAAGGGGACGCCGGTTTTTCTGGTGGGCGGTAAGCCGGAAGTGCTGGCGCAGACGGAAACCAAACTGCGGGCGCAGTGGAAGGTGAATATCGTCGGCGCTCAGGACGGTTATTTCGCGCCCGAGCGGCGTGACGCGCTGTTTGAGCGGATCCGCGCCAGCGGCGCGCAAATTGTTACCGTGGCGATGGGGTCGCCCCGGCAGGAAATTCTGATGAGAGACTGCCGCCGGTATTATCCCGATGCGCTCTATATGGGCGTCGGCGGAACCTATGACGTGTTTACCGGCCATGTGAAGCGCGCGCCGCTGGTTTGGCAGAATGCGGGGCTGGAGTGGCTCTACCGTTTGCTGGATCAGCCCAGCCGAATTACTCGTCAGCTTAAGCTACTGAAATATCTTGCTTATCACTACAGCGGGCGTCTGTAACCGGCCCCGCGCGTCAGACCTAAGGTGTTATTCCGACCCGCAATATTGTATCTTCACGTCCGCTAATATAACAACAGCGCTTCCTGACCCTATAGCGAGAGCCGGATGACCCATAACAACAATAACTGGTAATAAAATAAACAGCCGGAGCAAATACAACATATAAGGACAGAAGATTTATGGCAGAAGATATACAACAGGACAAACTCCATAGAGGGTTAGAGGCAAGACATATTGAGCTGATTGCGCTGGGCGGAACAATTGGCGTCGGGTTATTTATGGGGGCCGCCAGTGCGTTGAAGTGGGCCGGGCCGTCTGTTTTGCTGGCTTACATCACCGCCGGGATATTTGTTTTCTTTATCATGCGCTCAATGGGCGAAATGCTGTATACGGAGCCGGTAGCCGGCTCCTTCGCCGTCTATGCCCATAAGTACTTGAGCCCTTTTTTCGGCTACCTCACCGCCTGGAGTTATTGGTTTATGTGGATGGCGGTCGGGATTTCGGAGATCACGGCGATCGGCGTTTATGTCCAGTTCTGGTTTCCCGAGTTGCCGCAATGGATACCCGCGATAGCCGCGGTCGTATTAGTGGCGGCCGCCAATCTGGCTGCGGTCCGACTGTACGGTGAAATCGAGTTCTGGTTTGCGATGATTAAAATCACCACCATCATCGCCATGATTGTCGTTGGGCTAGGGGTGATTTTCTTTGGCTTCGGCAACCATGGGCAGGCGACCGGGTTTGCCAATCTGACGGCGCACGGCGGTTTCCTGGCCGGCGGATGGAAAGGTCTGCTGTTTGCGTTGTGTCTGGTGGTCGCGTCTTACCAGGGGGTGGAACTGGTCGGGATCACGGCTGGAGAAGCGAAGAACCCGCAGGTGACATTGAAACGCGCCATCAACAATATCTTGTGGCGCATCCTGATTTTCTATGTCGGGGCGATATTTGTCATCGTGACGATTTTCCCGTGGAATGAAATCGGCACCTCCGGCAGCCCGTTTGTGCTGACCTTTGCGAAAATCGGCATCACCGCCGCGGCGGGAATTATCAACTTTGTCGTTTTGACCGCCGCGCTATCCGGCTGCAACAGCGGCATGTACAGCTGCGGGCGCATGCTCTATTCACTGGCCAACAACCGCCAGCTTCCGGCATGGCTGGGAAAAGTCACCCCTAGCGGCGTGCCGGTGGGCGGCGTTGCGATCTCGATTATCTGCCTGATGGCTGGCTCGCTGCTTAACTACATTCTTCCCAATCCGGAGAAGGTGTTTGTGTATGTCTATAGCGCCAGCGTGTTGCCCGGTATGATCCCGTGGTTCGTGGTGTTGATCAGCCAGATTCGTTTCCGCGAGCATCATCGCGCCGCGCTGGCCGCGCATCCGTTCAAATCGGTGCTATTTCCCTGGGTGAACTATCTGACCATGGCATTTTTGCTGTGTGTGCTGGTGGGGATGTATATCAACATCGATACCCGGATGTCGCTGGTGGTCGGTATGGTATTTCTGGCTTTCGTCACTCTTTGCTATTTTGTCCTGGGATTGGGCAGAAAACAGGCGATGATAGGGGCTAAATCGTAACGTCTGAGGGAGGGGGATACGGATTTGTATGTTATTTGACTTGAAATGAGCAAAGCATAAGCAAACGCATCATTTCGATGAAAAAGCACTAGACAGGCACCCGTTAAATCCGTAGTATCCCCTCCCGCAACGGCGCATAGCGCCCGTAGCTCAGCTGGATAGAGCGCTGCCCTCCGGAGGCAGAGGTCTCAGGTTCGAATCCTGTCGGGCGCACCACTAAGTTGTGTGCAAGAGCTGCGGTGGTACTTTTACCCCGTAAAGAAGGTAGTACCCGTCTCAATATAGCAGTAAAAAGCAGTGATGCGTGGTGTATGGTGGCTATAGCTCAGTTGGTAGAGCCCTGGATTGTGATTCCAGTTGTCGTGGGTTCGAGTCCCATTAGCCACCCCAGATTTAGATGTTTGTGAGTTATGCGAAGGTGGCGGAATTGGTAGACGCGCTAGCTTCAGGTGTTAGTGTCTTAACGGACGTGAGGGTTCAAGTCCCTCTCTTCGCACCACACAAACAAAGCATTAGTGATGCTTAAGTAATAAAGCAGTACATTCGGCGAGTAGCGCAGCTTGGTAGCGCAACTGGTTTGGGACCAGTGGGTCGGAGGTTCGAATCCTCTCTCGCCGACCAAATTCAAAGGAAAGCATATCGAAAGATGTGCTTTTTTTTCGTCTCTTCATTAATGCTTCGCCACGACATCCGTGCTTTGTTTAACGGCGCCGCTTATTTTCACCGGCATCTGTTCCGCCGTATAACCATCCGCCGTTGAGATTACCCATCTGCCGCTTTCCGCGCGAATGGCATCTGATGCATAGCTATTCATCCGATGGCGGCAATGTCGTAACGGCGGGGATTATGATGTGGGATAAAATCGGTCAGCCGGGCCACCGAATGCCAGACCTTGATAACGCTTTCCATGTCTAGATCAATTAGTCTTTCAGCTTATATCGACCAAATAATCCGCCAATAATCCCTCCTCCCACGATACATAAACACATACCGATAAAGAATATTGTGGCATTGAGTGACATTTGATCTTCGCCATATATTGGACCGACAAAATAATCAGTAATAGATGGAAATAAAACGAGCATAATAACACCACCCAACACTGAGCCACACAGAATAAAAATCAGTAATTTCATTGCTTTCATATAACTTTCCAAAACCAGATTTCTTTGGCGTTAAAAGAATCACTGAATCGGCCTTTCCCAACTAATTCCCCACTGTATGCGTAGGTAACTGGATTTTGTGGTTAACCTTGTGCCGTTCCATAAATCAATATGGCCGCCCGATCTGTTGGCAAATGATTCATTACCCCGTCGCGCCAGTTCCCCTACCTGAATCAACATTGCTGCTCCTCCTTCTCCACAGACCGTCACGTTACGTGAGGGTCAAACAAAAAGCTAAAAAAACGGCTCATGCAGGGGGGGATGCTATTTTCGCGGCCAGCGGCGGATCGGGTGATCTTTATGGCGGATGGCAATATGATGGAGCAAGCGCCTGCGAAGATAAGCCATTCGGTTAGTCAGGCTGGACTGCATAGAAGAGAGAACCCATGAAAGCAGCACCTCAGCATGAGCATCTGGCTCAATTTATTCAGGCGTTCCGGCACGATCTGCATCGGCACCCCGAATTATCCAATCAGGAGTTTGAAACCACCCGGAAGATCAGGGCGGTATTGGAAAAAGAAGGCATCCGCATCCTTGAACTGCCGCTGAAAACCGGCCTGGTGGCCGAAGTCGGCGGACGGCAGGACGGGCCGCTGGTGGTTGTGCGCTCGGATATTGATGCGCTGCCGATTGAAGAAGAGTCCGGCGTGGAATATAGCTCCGCCAACCAGGGCGTAATGCACGCCTGCGGGCATGATTTTCATGCTTCCGCCGCGCTGGGGGCCGCTATTTTGTTGAAGAAAGTCGAGTCCGAATTAAAAGGCCGCGTGCGTATTCTGTTCCAGGCGGCCGAGGAAACGGGATTGGGCGCGCCCAATGTTATTGCCAGCGGAGCGCTGGACGATGCGACGGCGATTTTTGGCATTCACAACGATCCGACGTTGCCGGTTGGCGTGATTGGCGGCAAAGATGGCGCGCTGACGGCGGGCGTGGACCGCTTTGAAATCAACATCGCGGCGAAAGGCTGTCATGCGGCGAAACCGCACGAAGGGAACGACCCAATCATTATCCTGGGGCAGATTATTGCTACCGTTCAAACCATTATCAGCCGTACCGTGCCCTCGGATAATAACGCGGTGGTGTCGATCACGCAGGTGCACAGCGGCAGTACCTGGAACGTTATTCCCGACACCGCCTATATGGAAGGCACCGTCAGAACCTTCAGTCAGGCTACGCGTGAGCTGATTGAGCAGCGCCTCCGGCAAATCGTCGCGGGCATCGCCGGCACGTTCGGCGCTGAAATCGAGCTGATCTGGCATGCCGGGCCGCCCTCGGTGGTCAACACTGCGCAGTGGGTCGATTTTGCGCTCAAGGTGGCGGATGACGAAGGGTTCGAGGCGCGGCGCATTGAAGCCAGCCCGATCGGCGAAGATTTTGCTTTTTATCAGCAGAAGCTGCCGGGGGCTTTCATGATGGTGGGATCCGGCGGCCCTTATGCGCTGCATCATCCCAAATTCCGCGTGGATGACCGCGCGCTGTTCCCTACGGCCCACTATCTTTACCAGATGGCGAAGCAAAGTCTGGAACAGCTAACGCCCCGTTGAGCGTATACGCCATACCGGTGAACTATCGGCCTGCATCAACACTGTCGTCGTGGAAAAGAGACAGGTAATTCACTGAAACACAATGAATTACCGTTATCTGCTCTATTTTGTCTCCGCCGGGCGACAATTCGGCCACCGTTAATGCATCAGGATCTGCTCAAGGAACTGACGGGTGCGAGGGTGCTTGGGCTGATTGAAAAAGGTTTGCGGCGGCGCGGATTCGATCACGCTGCCGTCGGCCATCAGGATCACGTTATCGGCCACCGTCTTGGCGAAACCCATCTCATGCGTGACCACGATCATGGTCATGCCGCTTTCCGCCAGGTCGAGCATCACGTCCAGCACTTCTTTAATCATTTCCGGATCGAGCGCCGAAGTCGGCTCGTCGAACAGCATGATTTCCGGCTGCATGCATAATGCGCGCGCAATCGCCACGCGCTGCTGCTGTCCGCCCGATAGCTGCAGCGGAAACTTGTGCGCCTGATTGGCGATATGCACTTTTTCCAGATAGTGCATCGCCAGTTCGATGGCCTGCTGCTTTTTCATTTGCCTGACCAGCGTTGGGCCGATAATCAGGTTATCCAGTACGCTCAGATGCGGAAACAGGTTGAACTGCTGGAACAGCATGCCGATGCTAAGGCGGATGCGGTTGATGTTTTTGATGTTGTCGTTCATCTCGATGCCGTTGACGAGAATCTGCCCCTGATGGTGCTCTTCCAGCCGGTTAATGCAGCGGATCAGCGTGGATTTGCCCGAACCGGAGGGGCCGCAGATCACCACGCGCTCCCCTTTGGCCACGTTCAGCGATACGTTGTTCAGCGCCTGAAACCCGCCATACCATTTGCTGACGGATTTGATTTCAATCACCGGCTCGGTGGAAAGCGAACTACTCATGACAAAGCTCCGTGGTTAAGCGTTTCAGGATTACGGCTGGCATCAATGCGTTTTTCCACCCACAGCGCATAGCGGGAAAGCAAAAAGCCGAAAAACAGATAAATGAAAGAAATAAATAGATAAGTTTCAATGTAATAGCGGCGCCAGAGCGGATCCTGCATCACCGAGCTGGTGGCGGTCAGAATATCGAACAGGCCGATAATAATAACGAAAGAGGTGTTCTTCATGGCCGCGATAATGTGATTGGTCATCGCGGGCAGGCAGATGCGCAACGCCTGCGGCAGAATGATTTTCGTGGTGGTGTGCCAGTAATTCAGGTTGAGCACCGCCGCGGCTTCGTACTGTCCGCGCGGCACGGATTGCAGGCCGCCGCGAATCACTTCCGCCTGATAGCAGGCGAAGAACAGCGCGATGCCGATGATAATGCGCAGCAGTTTGTTGACCTCCATGCCGGCGGGCAGAAACAGCGGGAAGACATTGACGGCCACAAACAGGATGGTAATCAACGGCACGCCGCGCAGACCTTCAATAAAAATCACCGACAGGCTGCGCAGGAAAGGCAGCGGCGAACGGCGGCCAAGCGCCAGCAACACGGAAAACGGCATGCCGATCACCACCGTGCCGCTAAACAGCAGAATGGTCAGCGGCAATCCGCCCCATTCGGATGAGGGAACATAAGTTAGCCCGAAAATCCCGCCGCTCATCAGAATAGCCATGACGCAGGTGGAAAGCAGCCATAACGGCAACAGAATGCGTGAATGCCAGAAACGCGGCATCAGCGACAGGCCGAGCGTCAGGAACCAGACCGTCATGGCGATAACCAGCCGCCAGTGCTGATCGTAAGGATAGAGGCCAAACAGGATCGGCCGGTGTTTCTCGCCAATCACCGCCCAGCAGGCGCCCGCGGCCGCCCGGCATACTTGCGGATCGCTGGCGCGCCAGACGGCGTCGATAATTCCCCAGCGCAGCAGTTTATCGCCGACGGTCAGCAATAGCGCGGCCAGCAACAGCGTCAGGATCGTCTGCGGCAGGCTGCTGAACAGGTTGCCGCGCATCCAGCGCCAGGCGGTGAACAGCCTGGGGCTTACTGAATCGGATGAAAAAGCAGGGTATGACATGGCGCTTTCCTCAGCGTTCTTTGATGGCGACAAAGCGGTTAAAGATATTCATCAGCAGCGACGTCGTGCAGCTGATCGTCAGGTAAACCACCATCATGATGGCGATCACCTCCAGCGCCTGGCCGCTTTGATTCATCAGGGTATTGCTGATGTTCGCCAACTCAGGGTAGCCCACCACCACCGCAATCGAACTGTTTTTGGACAGGCTGACGAACTGGCTGGTCAGCGGCGGAACGATCACCCGCATCGCCTGGGGAATGATAATGTGGCGCATCATCTGACCGGGGGACAGCGATAGCGAGCGGGCGGCTTCCAACTGCCCCTTGGAGATTGACTGGATGCCGGCCCGGACTATTTCGGCAATAAAGGCGGAGGAGTAGAGCGAAATCCCCAGCAGCAGGGAAGTGAATTCCGGGCTGATGGTGAATCCGCCGCGGAAATTAAAGCCGCTCAGTTCCGGCCGGTTAAGCTGGTGGGGGCTACCGGACAGCCACCAGGCCAGCAGCGGCAGGCCGATAATCAGGGTCAGCGCGATACGGCCGACCGGCAGTACGCGGCCATGATGTTCGCGCAGACGGCGCGCGGCCAGTTTCAGTCCGGCGCTGATAATCAAAGCCGCCAACAGCGCGATGGCGAACCACTGCCAGCCGGGGTGGGGGGCCGGCAGCGCGAAAGAGAGGCCGCGGTTGGTCAGAAATCCCAGGCCGCCGAGTTCGATCGCCGCGCGCGGGCTGGGCAGGTTGCGGATCACTACCGACCAGAAAATTACCTGTAAAATTACCGGAATATTGCGCATCAGCTCCACGTAGACGCCGGCGATGCGCGCCAGCAGCCAGTTTTTCGATACTCTGGCGATGCCGACGGAAAACCCCAAAACGGTGGCTAAGATAATTCCCCAGAACGAGACATACAGCGTGTTGAGCAGCCCCACCGCCACGGCGCGGGCATAGCTGTCGCGCGGGCTGTAATCGATAAGTTTTTCGCCGATTTCAAACCCGGCGGCATGATGCAGGAAGCCGAAACCGGTGGCGATGTTCTGCGAGCGCAGGTTATCCACCACGTTGGTATATAGCCAATGGCTGAATAAAATAAGCAATACGCCAAGTAACGCCTGATAAAACCATGCCCGAAATGATTTACTGCCAATGATGGCGAATATGTTTTTATACGCAAAAAACTTTTCCAAAGAAAAAAGAAAAGCCGCCGGCGCGGTTATTTTTTGTTGATGCTTCATCATCAATTTTTCTTTTATTTCAGGCAACAACCTGTCCTCTTAATAACTGATCTTTTCAGGCAACATATCCGCTTGATGTTATTTTCATCCAGAGAGCATTGAAAATAACATCATGGCGTAATACGAATAACCGGCATTCGTTTATACCCGTCATCTTTCAAGTCGCAGGTGCGTTGGCTTCCCTCACTCTCCCCAGTCACTTACTTGAGTAAGGTTCTGGGGGTCACTCGGTCGCCGCCTTCCTGCAACTCGAAATCTATTGGGTATACGCCATGATGAGGAGGATCATTGAATCGGCAAACCGTACAGCAGGCCGCCTTTGGTCCAGAGATTATTCAGATCGCGGTCCAGCGGCGCAGGCGTATCCGGGCCGAAGTGGCGGTTATAGATGTCGGCATAATTACCGACTTGCTTAACGATGTTGTACGCCCACTTGTTGTCCAGACCCAGCTTTTGGCCGTAATCGCCGGTCACGCCCAGCAGCGCCTGAACTTCCGGGTCGTTGTCGCCCAGTTTGCCGTCCACATTCTTCTGATTGATATCCATCTCTTCGGCATTGAACGTGGCGTATACCACCCATTTAACAATGTCGTACCACTGATCGTCCCCTTGACGCACGGCCATCGCCAGCGGTTCTTTAGAGTAGATGCCCGGTAAAATAAAGTGATCGGCGGCATTTTCCGCATCATAAATACGCACCCCCGGCAGCGCGACTTTATCGCGGGCAATCACGTCACAGCGGCCGGCCAGATAGGCGGCGACGTATTCTTTATTGTTTTCGATCACTACCGGCGTGTAATGCAGGTTGCGCGCAGCGAAAATTTGCGCCACGTTGTGTTCGGTGCTGCTGCCGGGCGTGATGCATACCGTCGCGCCGTCCAGATCCTCGATTTTTTTCACGCCGGAATCCGCGCGCACCATAAAGCCGGTGCCGGTATAGAAGGTCGGCGGCGCGAAATTCAGCCCCAGCGAGGTATCGCGGGATAATGACGCCGTGATATTACGCGACAGGACGTCCACTTCGCCGGACTGAATCGCCGGGAAGCGCTGTGCGGTGGACAGCGCGGAAAAACGGACCTTGCCGGCATCGCCGAAGATGGCGGCGGCCAGCGCGCGGCAATAATCGACGTCCAGCCCCGTCCATTGTCCTTTGCTGTCGATGGAAGAGAAGCCATGACGGGCAGGGTGGACGCCGCAGATCAGTTCTCCTCTGGCCTTGATTTTTTTCAGCGTCTCACCATTGCCGGGCGCGGCGGTTTCCGCATGGGCAGGCAAGAGCGTATTCCCCAGGGTTAGCAGCATAACAGTTGCAAAAACGAGCGTTCTTTTCAGCATGGAAAATCCTTATAGCGAGTGTGTTTTCACTTAACTTGCTGTTATTATTAATAATATGCTTTACTGTGTTCTTTTGTATACCAATATTCTCAGCACCCTGACTAAATGGCAAATAGCAAATTTCACTATGCAAAGAAGAATAATGGATATAGAAATAAAACCGGAGATAGCGGTCTATTTATCTCGAAAACAACGATCTCGAAAACAATGAACTCCCGATTAAATAACCTTAATTAAATAGTGGATTTGTTTTTTGCCGGTCGTCATCGCTATTTTCTCTGTTAATTCCAGATAATCAGAGACGAACGCTTATGAATATCAAAAGACAATATTGACTGGCATACCGGTTTCATCCCTTTTCGACATCGGGTTGCAGGTAATAAAATGAACGCCTCTCATCGCGGACGGTTGGGCGGTAGTGTGAAAATGATTGATGGGCGTTAAGTCGGGGAATGCCCGTATTCTCATTTTATCGACAGGCAATTGTGCTATGAATGCCATAAGGCAACCACTTTAAGTCAATAGATAAAAAGCCTTGATGATGAAGGAGAAAATGTTGATTACACCTCATTTGATTGCAGATCCCGGCCAGGTTTTAACTAAAGTGGAAGGGATTTTCTATCGCGCTATTGATCCGGTGTACCGAGCGCACACTCTGTCCGGTTCCAGAAATCCCGGACGGTATTCAAGCATTAATCAGCCCACCCTTTATCTCAGTTCATCGCCTGAAGGAGTGGAGGCGGCTATGAAATCACATAAAGGCACCCGGAGTCATTCCCTTGATATTGTAAGGGTTGATGTGACGGCTGACAGTATTTTCGATCTACGGAATGAATCAGCCATGTCGCTGATGGGCATCAGGCTTGAGGATACAACCGCGCCGTGGCAGGAAATAGTTGCTAAAGGCGATATCCCAAGTTCGTGGGCCGTTCGGAATCGTCTGGAGGCTTACGGTGCCAAAGGATTAATTGATCCTTCAAGAAAAGCGCCGGGCCTATGGCACCTGGTTCTATTTTCATGGAATGCCGATAGTTCATCACAGGTTTATGTCCTGGATTGATTTATTGAAGTTTACCAAGATGTAGGTCAGAGCGCGGCTCGCTAAACCTGAAAGAAGTACCGGGCTCCGCGTTCGAGGCGTAGGGCAGCGGATTTCATTAGGGCCGGCAAACCGCTCTCGCAACGGCATAAAAAGATTGGATATATAGACGCAATCGCCCTGTCCGTCATGAAGTGCAATACCCGGCAAACGGCAGGCGCTTATAGATATCCCCTGATCCCCTGCCAGATTAGCTGTGAGCAGAGGATAATCATCGTCAGACGAAACGCGGTGCGAAACAATTTTTCCGGCAGGTTATCCAACAGCCGGGCGCCGAGCCAGGTGCCCAGTACGCCGCTGGCGATCATGGCGCTCAGCATCGGCAGCCAACTGGCGTAAGCAAAGCCCATCAGGCCGAAGGCGAGAATTTTTAAGCCGTGTTGCAGCACCATACAGGTGGCGTGAGTGGCGATCAGCGGTTGTCTGGTCAACCCCTGCGAACTGATCAGACCGGCCACCAGCGGCCCGGTGGCGCCGACGATCATCGTGCCGATGCTGGCTACCGCCCCGCCGAGAATAAAGAACAGGCGGTTTACCTTTTTGGCCGGCGGGCGTTTATAAAATACCGACCACAGAATAAACAGCGCCAGGGCGATTTTGGCGATATTGTCCGGTATCCATGCCGCGACCGGCGCGCCGAGCGCAATACCCACCGCGCTGCCGATGAAAAACCACAGCACCAGCGGCCAGACGACATACAGCCGCTGAATCAGCGTCCGGCTCAGGTTTGAGCCGAGCTGTACGATGCCGTGTACCGGCAATAGGCTGCCGATCGGCATGCCCAACCCCATGATGGCCAGCAGCGTCACGCCGCCGCCCAGCCCCAGCGCGGCGGTCAGGGCAGAGGTGAGAAAACTGCAAAATACCAGTACACCGGCAAACAGCGGCGAAATTTCCGGCGGGATCAGGTTGAGCATAATAAACAATCTCATGATAACGCGATGAACGACTGCATCGCCTTTTTACCGGACCAGCCGGGCTGGAGAAAGCGATGCCTTAATGACCGGTCAGGCCGGTATGCTGGTGTTAGCGGAAATCATCCTGGAGCAGACGCTGATACAACGCCTGGGCCGCCTCACGCGTCATTGTCTGACTGGCGCAATCGAGGAATTTCTGTTCAATCAGATTGTCCGGCAACGGAATGGCCGCGCTTGAACCCATCGCCCCCGCAACGTGACGGCTAAAACGCTGTCCGTCCTGAGCGATCAGCGTGACCTGCGCGCTGTGGGTCGTTTCTTCATCATGACAGCTCAGTTCTACTTTCTCCATCAGGGCATTGGTGAGCGGATCGTTGAACGCCGCGTCATCAATAAAGTCATCCAGCGTTAGCCGACCGTTTACCCATGCGCGGGCAATACAGTAATGCAGGCTGAATTTTCCCGCCAGCGGGGTTTCCGGCTGCGGTATGTTGATGTGCGGGAAACGGATCGGGTGAACGGCGATCTGAATACGCGCGATCTGTTCGGCGGGCAGCGCGGTCTGTTCACGCAGGGCCAGCAGTCCGTCCAGCGGCGATAAGATCGCGTAGCAGCAGGGAAAATACTTAAAGCTGTTGCCTTTGACCTTATCAAGAATATGCGATGGCGCATCCCAGCTTTCCGTCAGTGGGGTGGCGTCGTAGTTTTCCGGCCCGCGGTTATAAACGTTGAAATAACCGTGGTTGTGCTCAAAGGCGGTAGACCCGGCGCTGTATCCCTGTCGGGCCAGCAGAACCGCCATCACCGCGCTGCGATTGGCGTGTCCGACAGCCAGGGATTTAGTCTGGCTGCCAAAGTTGGATTTGATGCCGGACGCCAACGATGCGCTAATCGACAGCGCGGCGGCCGTTTGTTCTTCGCTGAGACCGAGCAGCACGGCGCTGGCGGCGACGGCCGCGAAAATGCCGACGGAGGTGGTCGGATGCCAGCCGTGACGGTATTGATACGGGCTGACCGTTTTTCCCATTCGTACCGCGGTTTCGTAACCGGCCAGATAGGCGCGCAGTATCTCCGAACCGCTGGATTGCCGTTCATCCGCCAGCGCCAGCAGCGCCGGCAGCACCACGACCGAGATATGGCCGTGCAGCCAGGAGTTGGAATCATCAAAATCCAGCAAATGCGCGGAGGCGCCATTCAGCAAGGCGGCATCCAGCGCATTGAGATGCAAATCCGTGCCGAACACCCGGCTTTTCCCTGGCGCCGCCGAGGGAAGGATAACCGCCCGAAGTTTTTCCGCGCCATCCTGAACGCCGCCCGCCAGCGTTACGCCCAGCGTATCGATAATGGCGGTTCTGGCGTGCGCCAGGGCGTCGGCGGGAAAGGTTTGGCGGGAAAACGCCAACAGATTATGAGCAAACTGGCGGGCAATGGTCATGAAATGGGGATCCTGTACAAATATCGCAATAAAGTCCGGCCGTTAGCGTTCGGCCGGGACTCAAGGGTTAAGTGGGTTGGCGTTATACGCGGCCGGCTAGGATTTCGCTGATGACGGACAGCGATCCCGGCCGTTCAAAATCGAGCGCGGCCTGATACAACCTGCCGCTGTCTGCGGCGCCTAATACCGGTACGGTCAGCGTATCGAACTTGGCGCGCAGTTCCTCATCAGTGAGCGGATTTTCCGCATGACCGCGATAGACCTGCGTTTCACCGTGCAGTTGTTCACCGTCTTCCAGCCAGATGTCGATAAAAGCGGAGCTGGCCGACTGGCCGTCAACCGCCTCCACCTCCAACAGCGGCAGCAACTGGCGGGGGCGCGGATCGTCGACGGTTTGCTGGGTGAAATCGGTATCGGCCAGTTGGTAGCCGCTCAGCGCAAGGGTAATGCAGTGGGGAATGCTGAATTTGCTTTCCAACGGCGTTTTCGGGTTGGCGATGCCGGCGTTGACCATGCCCATCGGATGCACTTTGGCGTGAATCCGTTTGATTTTTCGGCCGTTAAGCCGTGGATAGAGGCCGAGCGCCGTTTCTATCGAAGCGTGCGTCCCGCGACAGCTGGCGTAGAGTTTGTAGCCGTTGGTCAGCAGTTCCCAACTCTGGCCGAAATCCAACGGAGGAATTTCCGCACTGCCGTCCTGAATGAAGATTTTCACCCAGCCGTCCGTTTCATAGAAATGATGCGCGGCGACAAAGCCTTCGGCGGCGAGTTCGGCGGCCATAATGCCGTCCATCGCCGCTTTACCGGCATGAAATGGTTTTCCATGCGTGCCGGAGGATTTTTGCAGCCCGCCCATCATGGTGGCCGCCGCGCCAAGCGCATTGGCGATTTGTTGCGGATTCAATTGCAGGATTGAGGCGGCGACAGCAGCGGCGCCCGCCCGTCCGACGACCGAGGTGGGGTGGAAGCCCCGCCGTTGCAGATTACGCCCGACGCCGGGAACCCAGCCGCCGCCCAGTTTAGCCATAACCTCGAATCCGGTAATAAAGGCGATTAACGTCGCCCGTTCGCTGGCGTCATACGCCTGCGCCATCGCCAGCGCGGCAGACCAGCAAGGGCCGCTCGGGTGTCCGGCGCCGGCCGGATGGGTATCATCGTAATCGGCGGCATGCGACATGGTGGCGTTGACCAGCGCGGCCAGCGCCGGCGTGGTTTTGCCGCCGAGAAAAATTTGCGCGTCGCCCTGCGAATTCCAACGTTTGACGACCTGGCGTACCGCTTGTACGGCATCATCATTAGCCGCGCCCAACGCCACGCCCAGATAATCAATTAACGCGCGTTTTGCTTCATGCAGCACGACGTCGGGAATAGCGATTCGGGGAGCCTGGCTGATAAACTGGCTAAGTTGTTCTCCGCGTGAGAACACGGGGGTCGTGGTCATCGAAATGACTCCTTAAGCAAAAAAGCTGTGGCGCTAATGATGAAAACGGCGCAGAGGGCAGAGCGAAAGCGCGTTCTTTATTTCTGCATTCAATTGTATACCGTGATATAAAAAGAGAATAACAACAGAGCCTGCCGCTGCAAAGATGCTTTTTAGCTAAGCAAAGAACAAAATAAGCAATGCGAGATATTGCCAATGGTGTAGCGTCGGGCAAACTTGAAATGTTTTCAACTCGTTGATACTTGCCCATCCGGTGAACGGAGCGAGCGGGTTTATCATGAGGTTTTTCGGCCCACGCGCCGTGCGCCCATTTTAATGACTCAATTACAAAATGACGGATTATGAATCTAAAAACGACCGACCGAGAAACGGCTTCATCGCCTTTTGAGACCCTGATAGCCGCGATTGAAAACGGCGAGCTATTGCCGGGGGAACGTTTGCAGGAGGCCCGGCTGGCGAAGCAGTTCGGTCTGAGCCGTACCCCGATTCGTGAAGCATTGCATCGTTTGGAAACGCTGGGATTGGTTGAACCCGGCCCGCAGCGTGGTCTGATGATTGCCCAGCTTAGCTATGAGCGGCTGCGTCAGTTATTTGCGGTACGTGAAGGGTTGGAGCGACTGGCTATCGATCTTGCCGTGACCTCGGCGTCTGAGGAAGAGATTGGTTTATTGCAGGACATGGTTAACGCCGAACGGCAAATTAGCGACAGTAAACGGCTGCACGACCATAATCGATTGTTCCACCGTCAGATTTATCGTTCTACTCACAATCCCTACCTGAATGAAATGCTGGATAACCTGCGCATTCACCTGTCGCTGTTGCGCGGCACCACCTATGAGTTGCCGGAACGGGTTGAGGAAGCGAAAAAAGAGCACCAGTTGATCGTTGAGGCATTGGCGCGGCGCGATCGTGAAGCGGCGCAGGAAGTCGCCTGTCAGCATATCAGAAATGGTTACCGGGCCCGTCTCAGCATTTTGAGCCAGCGGGATTTTTAAATTGTCGGTATTTGACGACAGGAACGATACGGTCTGTCT
The DNA here is from genome assembly GCF_017569925.1 of Brenneria izadpanahii. NCBI lineage: Bacteria > Pseudomonadati > Pseudomonadota > Gammaproteobacteria > Enterobacterales > Pectobacteriaceae > Brenneria > Brenneria izadpanahii. Next base: position 310,857 of record NZ_CP050854.1, read on the forward strand.
CTATGCGGAGACATCTAACTCTTTGATTAATAATTGGTAAGGCCGGCGTGGCGGAATCTGTCTCTTAATGGCGACGTTTTTTATACGTGACCTTTGGTTTTCCATCCCCTGAGCGCGGATACGTTCGACGTATTTGTCTGATTAAAATTTTATTTATTATCAATGGATTATGATTAATTCAGGGGCGATATAAAATATAGTGGGGCGCATTGGCATAATTTGTGCTTAAATATGCGCGTAGATGCTCATTCCACCTTCTATGTTCGCTTCGGCTTCATAATCCTGGGAATGACGCAGAGCCAATTTGCGGTGCCTATAGTCCAATTCCAGATGAAGGTGTTACATCTCCATCGGACTTTCCGGACATAACGTTGAGTGAGGCACCATATCGTTGTCTTACAGACCTGATATTTTTCAACGCTTACCATTATCGGTAAGCGTTTTTTTTGGGCTTCAGGCAGCCGATCAGGCGTCTTGTTTCGGCGATTCGGCGGGAGATTGCAGCGTGAGCATTAGACCCTCCTGTCGCATTTTTGCCGCTTCATCGGGCTGATGGAGGCGGTCAAGAGCGTCGGCGCGCCAGGCGTAGTCATAAGCGTCCGGGCGTTGCTCCAGCGCGGCACGGAAAGCATCGCTGGCTTGCTGCCATTCGCCGTGCTTCATCAACAACTGGCCTAGCGTGCTGTTCAGCAACGGCGTCGCGCCCTGCTGTTTGATCAACTGGTGCAACGCTTTTTCCAACCGTTCGGGATCGTCGGACTTAAGGCGCGGCATCAACAGAATCAGGCGTTCGTCATATTGGCGTTTGAGCCCGTCCAGAATGATTTTCTGAGCGGTATCGTGGTCGTCGCACTCAATAAGATGCTCCGTCATCGCCACTTGCAGGGGAACTTCGTGGCGGACTTTACGGCTCTGATTGCTCCACCATTGTTTCAGCCCTTCACTGCCGCCGTCCGCCATCGCCTGATTCATCAGGCCGATATAAGCCTGTTGCTGTAGCTCTTGCAGCTGCGCGTCGTCGTGCACATTGGTTTTGCGCATCGCGGGAAGAATATCCAACAATGCGCTGTAAGCATTGGTGCGCAGGAACGCCTGCTCCGCAAGACGCAAGACTTCCGGGTGGCGCGGAGCGACTTCCAGCAAGCGATCGACGCCATGACGGGCGGCGTGATCTTCATGACGAGCCAATTGAATGCGCACCCTGGTAATATCCACCGGCAGTTGATCGGTATCGGCGATTTCCGCGGCGCGCTCCAGATACTGCTTGGTGCGGAAATCATCGCCGCGCTGCTGCGCCGCTTCCGCCGCCAGCAGATAGTTAACCACCGGCTGATCTGCATGATCGGCATTGCGGGTCATCAACTTCTCTACTTGACGATAATCGCCTTCCGCCAGTTTGAGCAGCGCCGCCCTGGTCTGTTTTCTGGCCCGGCTGCGTTTGCGGCCCAGGAACCAGCCGCGGGTGCGGGCGCCGGTACGGAATATCCGGCGAATGACCCACTCAACGGCCAACAGGACCAGGTACAGCAGCACCAGGCTGATGACCAGACCGGTCACGCTGGTTTCAATATTGTAGTTGTCCGTTTGAATCAGCACGTATCCCTGATGACCGGCTACCATCGGGCCGATAACCACGCCCGCGATCAGGATGAGAAACAGCAGCAAAATTCTCAGCATGTTCAACCCTCCTGTTGAATCGCCGGCGTCTGCGCCAGTAGGTTGCGTACCCGCGTCTGCATCAGTTTTTCCAGTAGCGGTTGGCTTTGCAGTTTGGCCGGCACATCCATTGAAATGGACTGTTGGCTCAACTCGTCCAGCCTGTCCAGAAAGGCCTGGGTGTTTGGATCGCTGGTGTCAAAGTAGGCTCTGATCCAGGTGGAGACCGTTTCCAGAGACTGCTTATAGATTTCGTTTTGATGGCGCGGGATGGCCTGGGCCGCCACCAACAGACGCGAACGGATATTTTCACGCAGATAAATGTCTTGATTCGGCGCCAGCAGCGGCTCCGCAGCGCTATCGCGGCGGCGAATGGTGATGAATTCAGCCATAAAGTTATGCCAGCTCTTGCTGAGATTTTGCCGCCATTCGCTGAGAGACGCCGAAAGCTCCGTGCTGTTCTCATCCATTGGGGCTTCATCGGTATTGTTGTCGGCAAGGCGCAGGTTATCCACCTGATCGGTCAACTGGTTAACTTTAAGGATGATGCCGTCGAAGTCGATCTGGCTGACGCCCGACAGCGCGCTGATATCGCTGGTGAGAGCCCGGCGAACCTCAATCACGCTCGGATCGTTCATTTCCGCCAGACTGGCGTCCGCGCTTTTCAGCAACGCGCCCGCCGTGGTGACGTCCTTATCGCTCCATAACTTCCGGCCCGCCATTTTCACCAGGAAATCCGCCTGTGATAACAGCCAGGTGTTGGTATCGTGCTCGGTCAGAGAGGCCAGCTTTTTCTGTATGTCGTCAGACTGGAGGGTCAAGGCGTCAAGACGCTGCTGCGTGGCGTCCAGCGCTTTGCTATGCTGCTGCTGCGCGTCCCGCCACTGCTGCTGTTCCTGTTTGTATTGTTGTTGCAGCGCGCTTAACTGAGACTCCAGGCTCTGGACGGCGGCGGCGTCCTGTTGATTTTGCTGATGAATGTAGTAATAGAGACCGCCGCTAAGCGCCAGCGCGATAACGATGGCGATTGCCCCCAGTATCACGCCGCTTTGTTTGGTTGGTTGCGGTTTCCGCTCCTGCTGCTGATGCGCGGGCGCAACCGGTTCTGCAACCTCTTCAGATGGGGTCGTGGGGGTATTGTGTTCCGTCATAATGGTACATCCCATGATCAGGTTTATTGTAGTGCGCGCATGAGCGCATCGTTGTCGGCATTATCGGCTATCCGAATGTTACGCCAGCCGAGTTGGCGAGCCTGGATAGCCAATCGTTCGCTAACCACAATCAACTGACAATCCAGTAACCAGGAAGCCCGATAGTAATCAGGCACTAAAGTATAGATCCGTTGTAACATTTCTCCGCTGGTGATCACCAGCCTGTCTATGCCGGCCTGTTGCCAGTGACGGCTTTGTTCCAACCCGTCGTAGTGAACGGGGCAACGTTGGTAGCATTCACAGTAACTCACTTTTGCTCCGCGTTCTGTGAGCGTGTCGCCCAGTAATTCCCTGCCGCCGTTACCTCGTAATAATAGTGCGTGTTTACCATTAACATACTGTAATTCTGGTAATTGCAATAAACTTTCGCTGGTTTCCCGCTCGGAAGGGTAGGCGACATGACGCGCGCTGACTTTATGCAGCGTCAGGGCGGTTGTGCGGCCGATGGCATAGTAGCTCAGATTTTGCGGCCAACCGGCGCCGCGCCGGGTTAACAGCGGATCCGCGTAGTCTACCGCGTGCCGCGAGAGCGCGAAGAGCAGATCGCCGGGGCGTAAGCGCGCCAGCATCGAGGGCAACTGCGCCAGTTCGCCGCCCGGTGAAAATTCGATCAGCGGGCTGTGGTAGGCGCTGTAGCCCAGCTTTCTTAAGCGGGCCACCAGTTGCTCGCCGGCCGGGGATGGACGGGTAACCAGAATTGTCATGATGAGGAAGCGTCCTGATAAACCGTCTGAAGAATTTCTCTGGCGCCCTTCGCCAACAGTTCTTCCGCCAGCATAACGCCGATTTGTTCCGCGTCCGAGGCGGAGCCTCTACGCTCCCCGGTAATGATTTTGCCGCCGTCGGGCGAGCCGACCAGCGCGCGCAGCCACAGCGTGCCGCCTTCCAGCTCGGCGTAGCCGCCGATGGGAACCTGACAGCCGCCTTCAAGGCGAAGGTTCATCGCTCGCTCGGCCAGTACGCGCGTAGCGGTATCGTCATGGTTCAGCGGCGCGAGAAGCCGGCGGGTGCGTTCGTCGTCCAGCCGGCATTCAATGCCGATTGCGCCTTGCCCCACCGCGGGCAACGACGTTTCCGGGCTGAGCGGGCTACGGATTCGCTCTTCCAGCCCCAGGCGCTTTAGCCCTGCGACCGCCAGAATAATCGCGTCATATTCGCCGCTATCCAGTTTCGCCAACCGGGTTCCCACATTGCCGCGTAAATCACGGATAACGAGGTCGGGGCGCCGGGCCCGCAGCTGGCATTGACGGCGCAGGCTGGAGGTGCCGACGCACCCGCCCGCCGGCAGTTGAGCCAGGTCGGCGTAATGATTGGAGACAAAAGCGTCGCGCGGATCGTCCCGCTCGCAAATGGTGGCGAGACCGAGGCCGTCAGGAAATGCGGCTGGCACGTCTTTCATTGAGTGTACGGCGATATCGGCGCGCCCTTCCAGCAGCGCCAATTCTAATTCTTTGACAAACAATCCCTTGCCGCCGACTTTGGCTAACGGCGTATCCAGGATGATATCGCCGCGGGTCACCATCGGTACCAGTTCGACCTGGAGTCCCTGATGGCAAGCGCGCAATAGCTGCTGAACATATTGTGCTTGCCACAGGGCCAGCGGGCTCTGTCGGGTGGCAATTCTAAGAATATTGTCTAACATGCTTGATACCGTTTTTATCATTTTCTTGCGCCATCGTATCATTGATGGTGCGCTAGTGTCAGGTGACGGACACGGGCGTCTGTCTTTAAGACGGGAAGAAAATGAGGGTGCAAAAAGGCATGTGACAGGCTAAATTTATCAGGCGATGATTAAAACCGTAATGAAAGCAAGGTGGATAAGTCTAACTTTCTTTACTTTCTTTACGCTTAATCAGCAAGGTGTTAAATTGATCACGTTTCCACCAATATCTTGCCCAACATTCTTCTAAATATTACATCTGGCAAGCTGGGGATACGGTTTTTTTTCTAAGCACTGGGATAATCAGGCGAAACGTCTTGTACTTCTATATCGAGACTTTGAAGCAAAGACTGGATGCGATCAACCAACTACGGGTCGATCGCGCTCTGGCAGCAATGAAACCTGCTTTTCAGCAGGTCTACAGTCTTGTGCCGATTTTATTACATTACCATCACCCACTAATGCCGGGCTATGTCGAGGGCAAGGTTCCTCACGGCATTTGCTTTTACGCGCCTGATGAAAAACAGCAGCAGTATCTGGATAAAATCGAACTGAGATGGGGGCCGTTTGCCGATTCTCACGATCAGGGCGAAATGCCGATTACCGGCGTCTACTCTATGGGCAGCACCTCGTCCATTGGGCAAAGCTGTAGCTCCGATCTGGATATCTGGGTTTGCCATCAATCCTGGTTGGATAACGAAGAGCGTCAGCGGTTGCAGAAAAAATGCACGCTGCTGGAGGAGTGGGCGGCCGCGCAGGGCGCCGACGTCAGCTTTTTTCTCATGGACGAAAACCGTTTCCGCCACAATGAAAGCGGCAGTCTGGGCGGCGAAGACTGCGGTTCGACCCAACATATTCTTTTACTGGATGAATTCTACCGTACGGCTGTCCGCATGGCGGGCAAGCGTATTCTGTGGAATATGGTGCCGGTGGAAGAAGAACCGAATTACGATGAGTATGTCCTGTCGCTGTATGCGCAAGGCGCGCTGGCGCCGAACGAGTGGCTGGATCTGGGCGGGCTGAGTACGCTTTCCGCCGAAGAGTATTTCGGCGCCAGCCTGTGGCAACTCTATAAAAGTATCGATTCCCCTTACAAAGCCGTATTGAAAACGCTGCTGCTGGAAGCCTATTCCTGGGAGTATCCCAATACGCATCTGCTGTCCATGGATATCAAAAAGCGGCTGCATAAAGGCGAAATCGTCTCTTTCGGCCTGGATCCCTACTGCATGATGCTGGAGCGGGTGACGAATTATCTGACGCAGATAAACGATCCCACCCGCCTGGATCTGGTGCGCCGATGTTTTTATTTAAAAGTCTGTGAAAAACTCTCAAAGGAACATGCCTGCGTAGGCTGGCGGCGCCAGATTCTACAGCAACTGGTGCAGGAGTGGGGCTGGAGCGCCGAACATCTGGCGATGCTGGATAACCGGGCAAACTGGAAAATAGAGCGGGTGCGCGAGGCGCATAACGAATTGCTGGATGCGATGATGCAAACTTATCGTAACCTGATTCGTTTCGCCCGCCGTAATAATCTGAGCGTAAGCGCCAGCCCGCAGGATATCGGGGTATTAACCCGCAAGCTGTATGCCGCATTTGAAGCGCTGCCGGGCAAGGTGACGCTGCTGAATCCGCAGATTTCGCCCGATTTGTCGGAGCCGAATTTAACCTTTATTTTTGTCCCGGCCGGACGAGCCAATCGTTCCGGTTGGTATCTGTACAATCAGGCGCCGTCGATGGACTCCATCATCAGCCATCAGCCGCTGGAATATAACCGCTATCTGAACAAGCTGGTGGCCTGGGCCTACTTTAATGGCTTACTGACGCCGAAGACGCGTTTGCACATTAAAGGCAGCGAATTGTGCGATATCGCCCGCCTGCAGGCGCTGGTGTCTGACGTCTCAAGCCATTTCCCATTGCGCCTGCCCGCGCCGACGCCGAAGGCGCTGTATAGCCCGTGCGAGATCCGTCACTTAGCCATTATCGTCAACCTGGAACATGATCCCACCGCGGTCTTCCGTAATCAGGTGGTGCACTTTGATTTCCGGCAGATGGACGTTTTCAGTTTTGGCCAACAGCAGCAGTGTCTGGTCGGCAGCATTGATTTGCTGTACCGCAATTCGTGGAATGAAGTGCGTACGCTGCATTTCAGCGGCGAGCAGGCGGTGCTGGAAGCGCTGAAAACGATTCTGGGCAAGATGCATCAGGATGCGGCGTTGCCGGAGTCGCTGGAAGTGTTCTGCTACAGCCAGCATTTACGCGGCCTGATCCGCACCCGTGTGCAGCAACTGGTTTCCGAATGCATTGAGTTACGCTTGACCAGCACGCGTCAGGAGCCGGGGCGGTTCAAAGCGGTGAAAGTCGCGGGGCAAACCTGGGGGCTGTTCTTCGAACGGTTGAGCGTCTCGGTGCAGAAACTGGAAAACGCCGTGGAATTCTATGGCGCGATTTCCAATAATAAACTGCAAGGGGTGCCGGTGCAGATTGAATCCAGCCACGTGCATTTGCCTGCGGTGGTGGATGGCGTCGCCAGCGAAGGCATCATTCAGTTCTTCTTTGAAGATTTGCCTGAAAACCAAGGGTTTAATATCTATATTCTGGATGAATCCAACCGGGTTGAAGTGTATCACCACTGCGAGGGCAGCAAAGAGGAACTGGTGCGTGACGTGAGCCGTTTCTACTCGTCGTCGCACGATCGCTTTACCTATGGCTCCAGCTTTATCAACTTCAATCTGCCGCAGTTTTATCAAATTGTTCAGTTGGATGACCGAACCCAGGTGATTCCGTTTCGCAGCAGCGCGCTTTCTCATCTCTGTATTACCCCCGTCATTGATGATAACGCCAAGAGCATGCAACAACGGTTGCAAATACTCTGACGGCGCCTGATGTGAGGGAAAACGCGGCAAAGCATCCCGGCTCTTCCAAGCGCTAAACACACGGCTCTAGTTGCAAATAACCCGACCTTTCGATGCCTTTAGCAAGGGATTTACTATTGGATATTCAGCAACGCAGCAACCTGATACTACTGGCTTTAGGGCAAGGATTAACCGGCAGTATCATTTCACTGATGACGTTATCCTCCACGCTGGTCGGCATTCAGATGGCGCCGATTCCGCTGCTGACCACCCTGCCGATTACCGCCACCGTCTGCGGCGCGACGCTGATGAGCTATTCCGTCTCCTCGCTGATGGCGAAATACGGCAGAAAAAAAGCCTTTATCATCGGCACGATACAGGGCGTTATTGGCGCGCTGCTGGCGGCGGCGGCCATTGCGCTGGATCATTTCCTCCTGTTTGTTTTTTCGACATTCGTGCTGGGCATGTCCTGCGCCTTCAACCAATATTACCGTTTTGCCGCCGCCGAGGTTTTTAGTGATAACCATCAGAAAAACAGCGCGATTTCCTGGGTGATCAGCGGCGGGATCCTGGGCGGTTTTCTCGGCCCCTTTGCGGGCAGCCGATCCGCCGATCTCTGGCCGCAGTATCCGTTTTTCGGCAGTTTTTTGGCGGCGGCGCTGATCTGTATCGTGACGGCGTTGCTGTTGCTGAGGTTAAAGCTGCCGGAAACCGTCGCGGCGGTCAGGATCGAAAAAGACCAGGAGCCGCTGTCCGCCATTTTGAAAAGCCGGGCGTTTATCCTCGGCACCGCCAGCTGTACCGCCGGTTTTGTCGTGATGACGCTGTTGATGAATTCCGCGCCGCTGGCGATGCACCAGCACCATTTTTCCGTCGGCCATAGCGCGACGGTGCTGCAATGGCACTTTGTCGCCATGTATGCGCCCGCGCTGTTGCTGGCGTTTCTGGCGAAGAGATTGAGCGCCGGCGCGGTGGTGGCGACGGGCATCATCTGTAACCTGGCCGGCATCGCGCTGGCGGTGAGCGGCCTGACGTTCTGGCACTTCCTCTTTTCTCTTACTTTATTCGGCGTTGGCTGGGCCTTCATGTTCAACGGCGGAACCTTTATGCTGAATGCGTTTTCTCATTCGGCGCATAAAGCCAGATTGCAGGGAATTAACTCGCTGGTTATCAGCCTGCCCAACGCGCTGGCGTCGCTTTCGGCGGGCAGTATGATGGCGTTCACCAGCGGCTGGCCGCTGGTGAACTCGTTGAGCGTAGTGATTTTACTGGCGACGATATTGATGCCGGCGCTCATCAAACGCCGGTAAGATCCGGCGCGGCTGCGACGGTTAGCTGAAGCGAATGGTTTCCCCGGCCTGCGTGGAACAGGCTTCGGACAGTAACGCCATAAAATCTTTTCCGCTGCGATCGCACACCCAGCGTTCATCCTGAAAATTAAAATGGTAACCGCCTGCTTTGGTCGCCAGCCAGATCTGGTGCAGCGGTTCCTGACGGTTAATGACGATTTTACTATGGTTTTCAAAGGTCAGCGTCATCACGCCGCCATTGGTTTCATAATCGATATCGGCATCGCCTGCAAATTGATCCAGGGTTTCTTCCAATCGGAGCATTAATTCGTCGGCCAATTGATGGAACTCGCTGTCGTTCATTTTCGATTCCTATTGATTTTCATGATCCACCTGCGATTATAGAGAGCATGCATGCATGAATTACAGGTCTTAATGTTATGAAAAAGGTATTTCGCCGGTTTTTTCTGGCGTTATCGTTGCTGACGCTGTTCGGCTGCGGCCTCAAAGGTCCGCTTTATTTTCCGCCAGACGGTAAGTCGGCTGCGCCGGCCGCCCAGCAGCAGGATGCGGATCGCACGCAGCAACAATCGTCCGCGCAGCAGTAACTGGCGATGGTGTATCTCTATCTATCATAATTTTATAACAGGTCACGATAGCGTTTTACCGCGTCCGGTTAAGCCAGCGGAGTCAGGATAATGCAGTTCGCTAAAATGCACGGGTTAGGCAACGATTTCATGGTTGTTGATGCCGTCACGCAGAATGTTTATTTTTCACCCGAACTGATCCGCCGTTTGTCGGATCGGCATTGCGGCGTCGGATTCGATCAGCTCTTGATCGTTGAGCCGCCGTACGATCCCGAGCTGGATTTTCATTACCGCATCTTCAATGCCGACGGTAGCGAAGTGGCCCAGTGCGGAAACGGCGCGCGCTGCTTCGCCCGTTTTGTACGTCTGAAAGGATTAACCAGCAAACGCGATATTGCGGTCAGCACGCAGACGGGAAGAATGATTCTCAGCGTCACGGATGATGATTTGGTTCGGGTGAATATGGGGGAACCCAATTTTGACCCGCAGCAGGTTCCTTTTCGCGCCATAAAGGCGGAAAAAACCTACATTATGCGAGTGGAGGAACACACCGTATTATGCGGCGTGGTATCCATGGGCAATCCTCACTGCGTCATACAGGTGGAGGATGTGGCGACCGCCAGTGTTGAAGTATTAGGGCCGTTGTTGGAAAGCCATGAGCGTTTTCCTGAACGCGCCAATATCGGATTTATGCAAATCATCGACCGCAATACCATCAACCTGCGGGTATATGAGCGCGGCGCCGGCGAGACTCTGGCCTGCGGCAGCGGCGCCTGTGCGGCGGTGGCCATAGGAATCCAGCAGGATCTGCTGTCTTCGCCGGTCAAAGTATCGTTGCCGGGCGGCGATTTGCAAATCCAGTGGGATGGGCCGGGACATCCGTTATTTATGACGGGACCCGCAACACATGTTTACGATGGATTTATTCATTTATGAAGAATGTCGAGGAGCAGGCAGAGCGCCAGATCGAACTCAGTGACGATATGGTTTTGCAGTTCCTGCAACAGAATCCTGATTTTTTTATCCGTAATGCCCGGCAAATCGAGCAGATGCGTATACCGCATCCCGTTAGGGGAACGGTATCGCTGGTGGAATGGCAGCTGGCTCGTCAGCGCAACCATATCACCCAGCTTGAGGAAGAGATCACGCTGTTGATGGAGCAGGCGGGCGTTAACGAATCGCTGTTCAATCGCTTGCTGAGCGTCCAGGCTGAACTGGCCTCGGCGGATAGCCTGACGGACATGCTGGACAGATTGCAGCGCTGGGCGCGCCGGTTGGGGCTGTCGGGCGCGACGGTTCGTCTGTTCAGTGATAAATGGCGTATTGGCGCGCCTTCCGGCTTTACGCATTTATCTCTGAATCGAACGGCGTTTGAACCGTTGCGTATTCAGCGTCTTGGTCAAAGCAGCCACTACCTGGGCAGTCTGAACGGCCCCGAACTGTTGCTGCTGCTGCCGCAGGCGAAACAGGTGGGGTCGGTCGCTCTATCCATGATCGGTGAAAATCACGATCTGGGGCTGCTTATCTTCACCAGCCGCGATAGCCACCACTATCAGGATGGTATGGGAACCTTAGTGTTGCAACAACTGGCGACCACCATGCTTCCCGCCATGCTGGAGCGCTGGGTCGAGCGGGTATGAGCCAATCCGCCCCGCCGGCCCCCGCCTCGCTATCGCCGCTACAGCCGCAGGTTGACGAATTCCTGCGTTATCTGAAGGTTGAACGCCAGTTGAGTCCGTTGACGCAAATCAGCTATGCCCGTCAGCTTACGGCGGCGATCGCCATCCTGTCGTCAGCCGGCGTCAACGACTGGCGAAGCCTGGACGCGGCCGGGGTGCGCGCCGTGGCGTCCCGCAGCAAACGGGATGGCCTGCACGCTTCCAGCCTGGCGCTGCGGCTTTCGGCTTTGCGGAGCTTCCTCGACTGGATGGTGTCGCGCGGCGAGCTGGGCGCAAACCCCGCCAAAGGGGTGTCCACGCCGCGGGTTGGCCGCCATCTGCCGAAAAACATGGACGTAGATGAGATTGACCGTCTTCTCAATATCGATGTTGACGATCCGCTGGCGGTGCGCGATCGCGCCATGCTGGAAGTGATGTATGGCGCGGGCTTGCGCTTGGCTGAACTGGTGGGAATGGACTGCCGGCATATCGACCTGGCCAGCGGCGAAGTCTGGGTGGTGGGTAAAGGAAGTAAAGAGCGCAGGCTGCCGATGGGGAAAACGGCGGTAATCTGGCTTGAGCGCTGGCTGGCGTTGCGCGAACTGTTCGGGCCGCAGGATGACGCCATCTTCATTTCCAATCAAGGCCGGCGGATTTCCATGCGCAACGTGCAGAAACGTTTTGCGCAGTGGGGAGTGAAGCAAGGGGTAAACAGCCACGTTCACCCGCATAAGCTGCGCCACTCTTTCGCCACGCATATGCTGGAATCCAGCGGCGATTTACGCGCGGTGCAGGAGTTGCTCGGCCACGCCAACCTTTCCACGACGCAGATCTACACCCATCTGGATTTTCAACATTTGGCGTCCGTATACGATGCCGCACATCCACGTGCCAAACGGGGAAAACATTGATGCATTTTTACCGGCCATTAGGCTCTATTCGCGCCATCACTTTCGATTTGGACGACACGCTATACGATAACTACGATGTGATTCGTAGAACCAAACGGGAGTCGATCCGTTTTCTGCAACAGTATCACTCCGGCCTGAAAGATTTTCAGGAAGAGGATTTACAGCGCCTGCGTGACGAACTGCGGCTGCGGGAACCTGAAATCTACCACGACGTGACCGAATGGCGGCGGCGGGCGGTTGAACAGGCGATGATTAACATTGGTCTGAATGCCGATGAGGCTATGCAGGGGTCGATGGCGGCGATGGAAAACGTAGCCTATTGGCGCAATCAGATCGTCATATCGAAAGAGACGCATCTCGCCCTGGCGGCGCTGGCCGAACGGGTGCCGCTGGCGGCGATCACCAATGGCAACGCCGATCCGAGTCAATTCGGTCTGGATCGTTACTTTGCCTTTGTTCTGCGCGCCGGCCCGGACGGTCGCTCGAAGCCCTTTGCCGATATGTATCGCCTGGCGGCGGAAAAATTCAATCTGCCCCTGAGCCAGATTCTGCACGTGGGCGACGATCTCACGACCGACGTGGCGGGCGCGGTCCGCTGCGGGATGCAGGCGTGCTGGATCAACCTGCGGGAAGACGATCTAATGCATATCGACGATGCCCGGCTGCTGCCCCATATTGAAATTTCCCGATTGGCATCGCTGCCAGCGTTGTTATAATCACCTGTATATATACCCAATAGATTTATGGCGGGCCGCCCGCCCCGGAGCCGGCGCTCCCGGCGTTTTTTCAGGAGGCGGGCGTCCCAGGATTGCCAGCGCACCCGCAACCGGAAAGATAATGGGTTTGTCTGCGTAAATAATCAGTGGTGACCGTTCTTCCTCGCGACGAGACGGTTTCCCGTCAACGGATACCGTACTATGGACGTTTCTGCTCTACTTGATGGCCTCAACGACAAACAACGTGATGCGGTAGCCGCGCCGCGCAGCAATTTATTGGTGTTGGCGGGCGCGGGCAGCGGCAAGACGCGGGTGCTGGTGCACCGCATCGCCTGGCTGTTGTCCGTCGAAAATTGTTCTCCCTACTCCATCATGGCGGTGACGTTCACCAACAAGGCCGCGGCGGAAATGCGTCACCGTATCGAACACCTGATCGGCACCAGCCAGGGCGGCATGTGGATTGGCACCTTCCATGGGTTGGCTCACCGCCTGCTGCGGGCGCATCATCTGGATGCCGGTCTGCCGCAGGATTTCCAGATCCTGGACGGCGAAGATCAACTGCGGTTGCTTAAACGTCTGATCCGCGCGCTGAATCTGGATGAGAAACAGTGGCCGCCGCGTCAGGCCATGTGGTACATCAACGGCAAGAAAGATGAGGGTTTGCGTCCTCAACATATTGAAAGTTACGGCAATCCGATAGAACAAACCTGGCAGCGGGTTTATCAGGCCTATCAGGAAGCCTGCGATCGCGCCGGGCTGGTGGATTTTGCCGAACTGCTGCTGCGCGCGCATGAACTATGGCTGAATAAGCCGCATATCCTGAATCACTATCGCGAGCGTTTCACCAATATTCTGGTGGATGAGTTTCAGGATACCAACCGTATTCAATACGCCTGGATCCGCATGCTGGCCGGCGACAGCGCCAATGTGATGATTGTGGGGGATGACGACCAGTCGATCTACGGCTGGCGCGGCGCGCAGGTGGAAAACATTCAGCTGTTTCTTCAGGATTTCGCCGGCGCGCAAACGATCCGGCTGGAGCAGAATTACCGTTCAACCAGCAATATCCTGAATGCGGCCAATGCCCTGATTGCGCATAACGGCGGGCGTCTGGGCAAAAACTTATGGACGGATGGCGTAGAGGGCGAGCCGATTTCGCTCTACTGCGCGTTTAACGAACTGGATGAAGCGCGCTTTGTGGTCAACCGGATTAAGGTCTGGCAGGAAAACGGCGGCGCGCTGAGCGATAACGCGATCTTGTACCGCAGCAATGCCCAGTCGCGCGTGCTGGAAGAGGCTTTGCTGCAGCAGAGCATGCCGTACCGTATTTATGGCGGGATGCGCTTCTTCGAACGGCAGGAAATCAAGGACGCCCTGGCTTACCTGCGTTTGATCGCCAACCGCAATGACGATGCGGCGTTTGAGCGGGTGGTGAATACGCCGACGCGCGGCATTGGCGACAGAACGCTGGATGTGGTGCGTCAGACCGCCCGCGATCGGCAGTTGACGCTTTGGCAGTCGACGCGCGCGCTGTTGCAGGAGAAAGCGCTGGCGGGCAGGGCGGCGTCCGCGCTGCAACGCTTTGTCGAACTGGTTGACTCGCTGGCGGATGAAACCGCCGAACTGCCGCTGCACGTGCAGACCGACCGGGTGATCAAAGACTCCGGCCTGTGGAGTATGTACGAACAGGAAAAAGGCGAAAAAGGGCAGGCGCGGGTGGAAAACCTTGAAGAATTGGTTACCGCGACGCGGCAGTACAGCTATCAGGATGAGGATCAGGATCTGATGCCGTTACAGGCGTTTCTATCCCATGCGGCGCTGGAAGCGGGAGAAGGGCAGGCGGACGCCTATCAGGATGCGGTGCAGCTGATGACGCTGCATTCGGCAAAAGGATTGGAGTTCCCGCAGGTATTTATCGTCGGAATGGAAGAGGGCATGTTCCCCAGCCAGATGTCGCTGGATGAGGGCGGCCGGCTGGAGGAGGAGCGGCGTCTGGCCTATGTGGGCGTGACGCGCGCCATGCGGAAATTGACGTTGACGTACGCGGAATCGCGGCGTTTATACGGCAAAGAAGCTTATCACCGGCCTTCCCGTTTTGTCGGCGAACTGCCGGCGGAGTGCGTTGAAGAGGTTCGGCTGCGGGCCAGCGTGTCGCGCCCGGTCAACCATCAGCGTCTTGGCACGCCGGTCAGCGAGAACGACAGCGGCTATCGTCTGGGGCAGCGGGTGCGGCACGCCAAATTCGGCGAGGGCACCATCGTCAACCTGGAGGGCAGCGGCGATCATTGCCGGATTCAGGTGGCGTTCCAGGGGCAGGGCATTAAGTGGCTGGTGGCGGCTTATGCCCGGCTGGAGACGGTATGATGTTCGGTCGCGCGGCGAATAACCGGTGAGCGGTCTGGATGCGGCAGCCTGTCTGTATAGTGTCGGGACGAAATAAAAGAGGAAAAAGGAAGTAAACCATGACATTGAAGCAGATTGTGGATGCATTGCGGGAAAAGAAATGGGTGGATTTAACCCACTCGATAGCGGGAGATATTCCGGTTTTCAGCGCCTTTGAAGGCGTAAAGCGCAAAACGGTGTTCAGCGTTGAACAGCATGGATTTTTCGCAGAAGAAGTCACGTTTACCACGCCTACCGGAACCCACATTGATTCGCCAGGGCACTTTGTCGCCGGCAAGCGCTATTTGGATCGCATCGACAATAAAGAACTGCTGTTGCCGCTGTTGGTGATCCATCGGCAGGAAGCGGTAACGCGCGATCCCGACTACCGTTTGACGGTGGATGATATCTTACAGTTTGAAGCGCAATGGGGAACGATCCCCGCCGGCTGTTTCGTCGCCTTTGCCAGCGGCTGGAGCAGAAGGTGGCCGGACGCCGCCGCCTTTGCCAACCTGGATGAACAGGGCGACAGTCATACGCCGGGATGGTCTATCGACGCGTTGAAATTTCTGTTTGAAATGCGCGGCATCAGCGCCGTCGGGCATGAAACGCTGGACACCGACGCCGCCGTGGATTTTCGCCGGAACAACGCGCTGATTGGCGAATACTATGTTTTGGATCAGAACGCGTATCAGGTCGAAGTACTGAACAATCTTGATCGGATTCCGCCCACCGGCGCCTATATTCACGTCATGTATCCCAACTTTGCCGGTACGGCGAGTTTCCCGGTGCGCGCCGTTGCCTACCTGCCGGAAGACGCCTGACGGCAGGAGAACCGGGCCCGTCGCCGTGCCAATCGGTGCCGGCGGCTCGTTTTCGATGCGTTTCTCCATGCGTGCCGTGGGGCGCGGTCAGGGGCGATTCCGCCAACTCCGCAAAGCATTTCCGGCGCGGTTTTAAAGTTGACAGCCTTTTTCATCTCGGCGTAACATGCGCGCATCATTATTTGCGGAGGACTTACGCCTTGGACATACCCAGTCGATGTTGGCTCAATAACCTGACCATTAGGTACAACTTCTAAGGCTATCTTCTCTCATCGCTGATAGCCTTAGTGGTTGTCAGCGATCTCTTCATCATGTCGCTGAGAGTCAGATCCGTCGAACGGACTGAAACCTGCCGGTGACGTTTTCACCCTTGTTTCTTTGCTTCAATCGCGTCGTCCATCTTCTCTAATTACTAAAACAGGAAGCTATGGCCTATGCTGAGCGCATTTAAACTGGATAATTGCCGTTTATGTCGTCTGGAGCTGGAAGATTCCGATGATCTCACTTCATCCGTCTGGGTCGATTTGATCGAGCCGGAAGTCGACGAACGTGAGAAAGTGCAAACGGAACTGGGGCAAAGTCTGGCGACCCGGCCAGAGCTGGAAGATATTGAGGCGTCCGCGCGTTTTTTCGAAGATGAAGACGGGTTACATATTCACTCCTTCTTCTTTTTTGAAGACGCCGAGGACCATGCCGGCAACGCCACCGTGGCTTTTACTATTCGCGACGGCCGTCTGTATACGCTGCGTGAGCGCGAGCTGCCGGCGTTTCGTCTCTACCGGATGCGGGCGCGTAATCAGACGCTGGTGGATGGCAATGCTTATGAGCTGCTGCTCGATTTGTTTGAAACCAAAATCGAACAGCTGGCGGACGAAATTGAGAATATCTACAGCGATCTGGAATCGCTGAGCCGTATCATCATGGAAGGACGCCAGGGAGAAGAGTACGATGATGCGCTCTCCACGCTGGCGGAACTGGAAGACGTGGGCTGGAAGGTGCGCCTGTGTTTGATGGATACCCAGCGGGCGCTGAATTTTCTGGTGCGTAAAGCGCGTTTGCCGTCCGGCCAGTTGGAGCAGGCCCGCGAGATCCTGCGCGATATCGAATCGCTGCTGCCGCATAACGAATCGTTGTTTCAGAAGGTTAACTTCCTGATGCAGGCGGCGATGGGTTTTATCAATATCGAACAGAGCCGGATTATCAAAATCTTCTCGGTGGTTTCCGTGGTGTTCCTGCCGCCGACGCTGGTGGCATCCAGTTACGGGATGAACTTTTCGTTTATGCCTGAACTGAAATGGTCGTTTGGCTATCCGGCCGCCATCATTCTGATGATTCTGGCGGGTCTGGCGCCTTATCTTTATTTCAAACGTAAAAACTGGCTCTGAAATTCGCCGCGCTCCCTGGTTTGCGGAGCGCGTTGAATGTTTTCTCTCCCGCGATTAATTTCCATGTTAATTATTTGGACAATCTGTTTAGAATGACGGCAGTCGTCATATTGCTGAAACAGGTTGTACGCATGCGAAAGATTTCACCCTTGATGCAGTGGGGAATTCTGCTCTCGGTCTCGCTGGTGCTGGGTGTTTTGCTACAGATTTATCACGTTCCTGCCGCGTTGTTGCTTGGTCCCATGCTGGTTGGCGTTGCGATGGGACTGAACGGCGCAACCATTCGTCTTCCCCGCGTCTGTTTTCTTGGCAGCACCTCGGTGCTGGGCTGCCTGGTGGCGCAAAGCCTTTCTCTCTCGATTCTGAGTCCGTTGCTGAATAACTGGCTGCTGGTGCTGTTTATCCTGCTGATGCCCCTCGCCGCCAGCGGCGTGTCCGGCTGGCTGCTGGTGAAGTTCAGCGAACTGCCCGGTCCGACGGGCACCTGGGGCGCTTCTCCCGGCGGCGCGGCCGCGATGGTGGCCATGTCGGGGGAGTTTGGCGCGGATGTTCGCCTGGTGGCGTTTATGCAGTATTTGCGCGTACTGATGGTCACGGCGGCGGCGGCGTTCGTCGCGCGCATTAGCCTGGGGAGCGAGGCCGCGGAAAACAGCGCCATGCTGGTATGGTTTCCTGCGCTGGACTGGCGCTTTCCCGCCACGCTGTGCGTCGCATTTTGCTGCGCATGGTTAGGCCGGCGACTGCGCATTCCTTCCGGCGCCATGTTGGGGCCGATGATTGTCGGCGCGGCACTGCATTCGACCGGAACGCTGGCGTTGCAGACGCCGGAATGGCTGCTGGCGCTGGCGTATGCGTTTATTGGCTGGAGCGTCGGTTTATCGTTTACCCGGCCGATCTTTCTGCTGGCGCTACGCACTTTGCCGCAGATGATGGCGTCGATTATCGGGCTGATGCTGTTATGCGGCGCGATGGCGCTGATGGTGACCAGGCTGCTGCCGGTCGATCTGCTGACGGCTTATCTGGCAACCAGCCCCGGCGGGCTGGATTCCATCGCCATTATTGCCGCAGGCAGCAACGTCGACATCGCGTTTGTTATCGCGTTGCAGACGATGAGGCTGTTCGCGACGCTGATTGTGAGCCCGGTGCTGTCGCGTTTTATCTCCCGGCGTATCGAGCTTAGTTCGCCGAGAGGTTGATCCGCCGCTGTTTACGCTGGTGATAAAGCGCATCCAGAATAAACAGCGCCAGCGCGCCCCAGATAAAACCAAACGTAATCAGCTTGTCTTCGCCAAAGGTTTCGCCATAGAAGATCACGGCCAGCAGGAACGTCATGGTTGGGCCGAGGTACTGGAAAAAACCGAGGGTGGATAGGCGCAAACGCATGGCCGCGGCGGTGAAAAACAGCAGCGGCACGGTGGTGATAATGCCCGCGGACATTAAAAGCAGATTCAATGCCCAGGTATTACCGGTCAGATGGCTGGTCGGCGTATCGGCAATAAAAAACAGATAAACGCATGCCACCGGCAACAGCCACAGCGTTTCAACCAACATACCGATCTGGCCGTCAATGCCGATTTTCTTTCGCAGCAGGCCGTATAAGGCGAAGCTGAAAGCCAGCCCCAGTGCGATGACGGGCAGCGAACCGAAGGTCCAGAGTTGAACCAGCACGCCGGCCACGGCCAGTAACACGGCCAGCCACTGTAGACGGCGGAAGCGTTCGCCCAGAAACAGCATGCCCAGCATGACGTTCACCAATGGGTTAATAAAGTAACCGAGACTGGCTTCCAGCATATGGTGGTTATTGACCGCCCAGATATACAGCAACCAGTTACCGCCGATTAATACGCCGGTGACTGCAAGCAACAGCAGGCGTTTGACATTCTTGCAGGCATAGCCGACCTGATGCCATTTTCGGCTGATGCTCAACAGGATTAACATAAAGAAAAACGACCAGATAATCCGGTGCGTCAATATTTCATCGGCGGGAACGTGATCAAGCGTCTTAAAGTAAACCGGCGCGATACCCCAGATGAAGTAAGCGCCCAGAGCAAAAAAGATCCCCTTGCGGGTTTGCTGCGCATCCATTGGTGACTCGATAAAACGGTGGGGAAATGAGGAAATCTACCACAAACAGGGGCCGCTTTCATTCTTATCATTAGCCGGCAATATAGGCCGGCGGCGGCGTTGCTACAGAAAAAACCGAGAAACGTCGGAACCTGGATTCAAATACCGGCGAACTGTGTAAAATGACCCCTTTGAATTTCATGTTAGTCATTTAATCAAGCGGATTGGCTCGCCGGGATAGCAGGGGATCGCGGGTTTTAACTGACGGCATGACGGGAACGACTTGGCCGGATAATAATCACAATCGCTCAGGAGAGAAAGTGAATGCGTAAAATAGTAGGCATGTTGGCTATGCTGCTGGCGATACATGCTCAGGCGGAAGAGGCGAAAATAGAGCCGGTGCATGATAAACCCGCGGTGCGGGGCAGCATCATCGCCAGCCTGTTGCAAAAGCATGATAGTCCGTTTGTTCTCTATCCGTATGAAAGCAACTATCTGCTTTACACCTATACCAGCAATATCAATAAAACCGCGATACAGAGCTATAACTGGGCGAATGATGCGCGCAAGGACGAAGTGAATTTCCAGCTTAGTCTGGGCTTCCCGCTCTGGCGCGGTATTTTCGGCGACAGTTCTCTGCTGGGCGCGTCTTATACTCAGCGCTCCTGGTGGCAGATGTCCAATAAGAGCCAGTCTTCGCCATTTCGTGAAACGGATTATGAGCCGCAACTTTTCCTCGGCTGGGCAACGGATTACTCGTTGGGCGGCTGGACGTTGCGGGACGTGGAGGTGGGTTTCAACCACCAGTCTAACGGGCGCTCCGAACCGACATCGCGCAGTTGGAACCGCGGCTACGTCCGTTTGATGGCGCAAAACGGCAATTGGCAGGTGGATCTGAAACCCTGGGTGCGCTTCTCCGACAGCCGGGACGATAACCCGGATATCACCAAATATATGGGACATTACCGCCTGCGCGTCGGCTATGTTTGGGGAGACAGCGTATTCAGCGCGGAAGGGCGCTACAACTGGAACAGCGGTTACGGCGGCGGCGAACTTGGCTGGAGCTATCCGCTGACGGATCACGTGCGTTTTTATACCAAGGTATTCAGCGGTTACGGCGAGTCGCTGATTGACTATAATCACCGCCAGACCCGCTTCGGCGTTGGGGTGACGCTGAATGATATGTTCTGATTATCCGCGCCTTCCGCTGCGGCGGGGGTTACGGATATCGGCAATATTCACAGGTAAACATTGCAGTTTTACCGGACGGCGCTGAAAATAGCGTCTGTTTGAATTCATCAGATTGGGGAAGGCGTGTCTACGGCGGAAGTATTGAATAAGGAAGCGCTGGCGGTTCAGATCCTGCGGGAGACGTTCGGCTATCAGCAATTCCGGCCGGGTCAGCAGGAGATTATCAATGCGACCCTCAACGGGCAGGATTGTTTGGTGGTTATGCCGACCGGCGGCGGGAAATCGCTGTGCTATCAAATTCCCGCGTTGGCGATGGATGGCCTGACGCTGGTAGTCTCTCCGCTTATTTCACTGATGAAGGATCAGGTCGATCAGCTACAGGCTTACGGCGTGTCGGCGGCCTGTCTCAATTCGACCCAAACCCGGGAGCAGCAGTTGGAGGTGATGGCCGGCTGCCGAACCGGGCAGATCAAACTGCTGTATATCGCCCCGGAACGTCTGACTACCGATAGCTTCCTCGATCACCTGACCCACTGGCGGCCCTCGCTGATCGCCGTGGATGAAGCGCACTGTATTTCCCAGTGGGGCCACGATTTCCGCCCTGAGTACCGGGCGTTGGGGCAGGTGAAACGGTATTTCCCCGGCCTGCCGGTGATCGCGTTGACCGCCACGGCGGATGAAACCACGCGGCGGGATATCGCTCGTCTGCTCGATCTCCAGTCCCCGCTGATCCAGGTCAGCAGTTTTGATCGCCCGAATATCCGCTATACGCTGGTGGAGAAATTCAAACCGCTCGATCAACTGTGGATGTTCGTACAAGGACAGCGCGGCAAAAGCGGCATTATTTACTGTAACAGCCGGGCCAAGGTGGAAGATATCAGCGCCCGCCTGCAAAGCCGCGGGTTGAGCGTGGCGGCGTACCATGCCGGGCTGGACAATGAACGCCGGGCGCAGGTTCAGGAAGCCTTCCAGCGCGATGATCTTCAGGTGGTGGTGGCGACCGTCGCATTCGGCATGGGCATCAACAAGCCTAACGTCCGCTTTGTGGTGCATTTCGATATTCCGCGCAATATTGAATCCTACTATCAGGAGACCGGGCGCGCCGGACGGGATGGCCTGGCGGCGGAAGCGGCGCTGTTTTACGATCCGGCGGATATGGCCTGGCTGCGGCGCTGTCTGGAAGAAAAACCGGCCGGACAACAGTTGGAAATTGAACGCCATAAGCTCAATGCGATGGGCGCTTTTGCCGAGGCGCAAACCTGCCGCCGTCTGGTGCTGCTCAACTATTTCGGCGAGGGACGCCAGCAGCCGTGCGGCAACTGCGATATCTGCCTCGATCCCCCCAAACGTTATGACGGACTGGTGGAAGCGCAAAAAGCGCTCTCTTGCGTTTATCGGGTAGGGCAACGCTTTGGGATGGGATATATCGTCGAAGTGCTGCGCGGCGCGAATAACCAGCGTATTCGCGAGTTCGGCCACGACAAACTGCCGGTGTACGGCATCGGCCGCGATAAGTCTCATGAACACTGGATCAGCGTGTTGCGCCAGTTGATTCACCTGGGATTGCTGAATCAGAATATCGCGCTGCACTCCGCGTTACAGCTCACTGAGTCGGCCCGTCCGGTGCTGCGCGGCGAAGTTTCGCTACAGCTTGCGGTTCCCAGGGTGATTAACCTGAAGCCGCGCGCCAGTCAAAAAACCTACGGCGGAAACTATGACCGTAAGCTGTTCGCCAAATTGCGCAAGCTGCGTAAATCCATCGCCGATGAAGCCAACATCCCGCCCTATGTGGTGTTCAGTGACGCCACGCTGCTGGAGATGGCCGAAATGTTGCCCATTACCGCCGCGGAGTTGTTGCATATCAACGGCGTCGGACAGCGCAAACTTGAGCGCTTCGGCGCTCCCTTTATGACCATGATCCGCGATCATGTCGATAATGACGACGACTGATAGCCGCTAGCTATGCCTTTCTCGCGGTCGCCAACAGCGCGCCGACCAATATAAACAGCGAACCAAAAATCCGATTGAGTATCCGCATCTGCCGCGCGCCTTTCAGCCAACCGGAAATACGCTTGGCCAGCGTGGCGTAGCCAATCATCACAATAATATCGACGGCGATGGTGGTCGCCCCCAGAACCAAATACTGCGCGGCCTGCGGCTGATGGGGGATGATGAACTGCGGAAACAGCGCCGCCAGGAACACAATGCTCTTCGGGTTGGTCAGATTAACCAGAATGGCGCGTTTCAGAAGTTTACGGCGCGGCATGGCGCTGGCCAGCGCGTTCATATCCAATGAGCCAGCCGAGCGCCACTGCTGGATCCCCAGCCAAATCAGATATGCCGCCCCCAACCATTTGAGTAAGTCGAAAATCAGGAGGGATTGCGAAAGCAGCGCGCCAAGTCCGATGCCTACCAGCACGATATGCACGGCCAGACCGATCTGTAAACCGGTGATTGAGGCGATGGTGCCGCGATAGCCGTGACTGATGCCGGTACTCATGGTGTTGATCGCGCCCGAACCGGGCGAAAGGCTGAGAATCAATGTTGTCAGTAGATAGGTTAACCACCAGTCGAAGGTCACTTCCGCATGCTCCCAGGTTGTTTTTGAATTTGATGACAAATCTTCTGGTTCTAACCCCACCCCGGCCCTCCCAGGGGAGGGAGAAGATCCCGCATTTTTAATGCGTTAGCGCCTCCCCCTGACAAGAGGGAGGCCGGGAAGGGGTAATTAAGGCAATGTTTCGAACTTTGTCAGCAGTTTGTTTTCTATAACGGGCGTCCTGACCGCTATTTGCGCGCCGTTGCCACGCAACGTTGAAAATCGCCTCATCCATGAGGCTCGCCCTATGGGCCAACGCGTTGCGTTGTTGAAAATCGCTCCTGGCGATTTTTTATGACACAATACTCTGATAGATATATTTGTGCTATAGCTCACAAAGCCTTTCCGATACGATAGCTTTACTGGCCTGCACCGGAGTCGTGTGATGATTCAGTATCCCGATAGTCTGTTGACGCGAGAAGTGCAGTTTTCTGCCTTTGCGACCGGGAAACTGCTGGATTTTTGGCGTCAGCGCGAGGAGTCGGAATTTATCGGCGTCGACGATGTGCCGATCCGCTTTGTGCGCTTCGCTTCTCCCCAGCACGATAAACTGGTTGTCGTGTTCCCCGGCCGCATCGAGAGTTACGTAAAATACGGTGAAGTCGCTTACGATCTCTTCCATAATGGCTATGACGTGCTGATGATGGATCATCGCGGGCAGGGGCGTTCCGGCCGGCTGCTTGAAGACAGGAATCGTGGGCATGTGCTGCGCTTTAGCGACTATGTGGACGACGTCGAACTGCTGTGGCGGCAGCAAATCAGTTCCTACGCCTATACCCGGCGTTTTGCCCTGGCGCATTCGATGGGCGGCGCGATCCTGGCGCAGTTTCTGGCCCGCCAGCCGGCGGCTTTTGATGCGGCGGCGCTGTGCGCGCCGATGTGCGGTATTCATTTACCTATGCCATATTGGCTGGCCTGGCGGATTGTCGATTGGGCGGAACGTCATCCCTCGGTACGCGACTATTATGCGATTGGCACCGGGCAATGGCGGGCGCTGCCCTATATGGTCAACGTACTGACCCATAGCCGCGAACGTTATCGGCGTAGCGTTAGAGCCTATGCGGATGAACCGGCGTTGCGCGTTGGCGGGCCGACTTACCATTGGGTCCGCGAGGCCCTGATCGTGGGAAAACAGCTACTGACGATGGCCGCCGATATCACGACGCCGATACTGTTGTTGCAGGCAGAGGAAGACCGTGTGGTGGACAACCGCAGCCAGGATGCGTTTTGTCAGGCTCTGGAGCAGGGCGGTCACCCATGCGCGGGCGGCGCGCCCCGGATAATTAAAGGGGCGCGGCATGAAATCCTGTTTGAGAAAGATAACATTCGCGCTGAGGCATTTGGGCTGATTCTGGCTCATTTTTCCCATTACCATTAAATTCCGTGGCGCGTGCCGCCACAACATCACCAGAGGTTAGAGCTCACCGTTATGTACCATGTTGTCGCTTCAGATTTAGACGGCACGTTATTGTCGCCCGACCATACCTTGTCGCCCTATGCGAAAGAGACCCTTAAGCTATTAACTGGCAAAGGCATTCACTTTGTGTTCGCCACCGGGCGGCACTATATGGATGTGGCGCAGATCCGCGACGGTCTCGGCATCAGCGCGTTTATGATCACCTCCAACGGCGCCCGGGTGCACAATACGCAGGGAGAGCTGATTTTCAGCCATAATTTGGACCCTGACATTGCGCGCGATCTTTACGGCGTGGTACACCACAACCCGGATATGCTGACGCACGTTTACCGCGATGATGATTGGTTTATGAATCGTCAGCGCCCCGAAGAAGAGCGTTTTTTTAAAGAGTCGGTATTTAAGTACAAGCTGTTTGAACCCGCGCTGTTGGAAACCGACGGCGTCAGTAAGATCTTCTTTACCTGTGATTCCCATGAGCGGCTATTGCCGCTGGAAGAAGCGATCAATGCGCGCTGGGGCGATCGCGTCAATGTGAGCTTTTCGACGCTGAACTGCCTGGAAGTGATGGCCGGCGGGGTATCCAAGGGACATGCGCTGGAGCAGGTGGCGAAACTTATCGGCTTCTCGCTTAAAGAGTGCATCGCCTTCGGCGACGGCATGAACGACTACGAAATGCTGTCGATGGCCGGCAAGGGTTGCATCATGCAAAACGCCCATCAACGGTTAAAGGATTTGCTGCCTGAGTTGGAAGTGATCGGCTCCAACGCGGAAGACGCGGTGCCGAACTACCTGCGGCGCCTGTTTTTGCAATAGAAACGGGCAGGCGGCAGCAATGTTGCCGTAGCGCCGCCGTATCGCTTTTAGTGACATCAATCACGAACATGGATTTTAATCGCCATATTATTTTCGTTTAATGTTCGTTTTTGCTCTTTATCAAACATTAACCCTGTGCTTTGTGTTCCAATAACTCGGTGTAACGAGCCGCGTGAAGCGAGGACATGATGCAAAATAATGGGGCATACCGGGAAACCGATGTCGTTGTGATTGGCGGTGGCGCAACGGGAGCCGGAACGGTGCGGGATTGCGCGCTGCGGGGGCTGCGCTGCCTGTTGCTCGAACGCTATGATATCGCGACCGGGGCGACCGGACGTAATCATGGCCTGCTGCATAGCGGCTCGCGTTATGCGGTGACCGATGGCGAATCCGCGCGCGAATGTATCGAAGAAAATCAGATTTTGCGGCGTATCGCCCGTCACTGCGTCGAACCTACCGATGGCCTGTTTATTACCCTGCCGGAAGACGATCTCGCCTACCAGACTCAATTTATCGCCGCCTGTCGTCAGGCGGGGATCGATGCGCAGGCGATTGATCCGCAAGAAGCCCTGCGGCTTGAGCCGGCCGCTAATCCAACGCTTATCGGCGCGGTGCGGGTTCCCGACGGTACGGTGGATCCTTTTCGTCTAACCACGGCCAATATGATCGATGCGGAAGAACATGGCGCCGAAGTGTTGACCTACCATGAGGTCACCGGCCTGATCCGCCAGGGGGATCGCATTACCGGCGTGCGCGTTTTCGACCATAAAAGCGGTCTGACAAGCGAAATCTATGCGCAGGTAGTGGTTAATGCCGCCGGGATCTGGGGACAGCATATCGCCGAGTATGCCGATCTGCGGGTGCGAATGTTTCCGGCGAAAGGCGCGCTGCTGATTTTGGGGCATCGCATCAATAACATGGTGATTAACCGCTGCCGCAAACCGGCTGATGCCGACATCCTGGTGCCGGGCGATACCATTTCGCTGATCGGCACCACCTCAACCCATATCGACTACGATCAAATCGATAATATGACGGTCACGTCCGCCGAAGTGGAAACGCTGATGCGGGAAGGCAGCAAACTGGCGCCGCAGCTCGCGGCTACGCGCATTCTTCGGGCTTATGCCGGCGTCCGGCCGCTGGTGGCCAGCGACAGCGACCCCAGCGGGCGCAGCGTCAGCCGCGGCATCGTGCTGCTCGATCACGCCAGCCGCGACGGTCTGGAAGGCTTTATCACCATCACCGGCGGTAAATTGATGACCTACCGGCTGATGGCCGAATGGGTAACGGATAAAATCTGTGAAAAGCTGGGGCATCGCGCCGCGTGCGTCACCGCCGAGCGGCCGCTGCCCGGCTCGGAGCCCGGCAACGCGCGTTCGGCGTCCAATCCGTCCTCTTTCGCGGGGAATTCGGCTACATCACAATCATCTTCGTCTTTATCCGCGCCGCTGCGCGGATCGGCCATTTATCGTCACGGCGAACGCGCCGGGCGCTTGCTGTCCGGCGAGCGCCTGAACGGCAGCTTGGTATGCGAATGTGAGGCGGTCACCGCGGGCGAAGTGCGTTACGCGGTGGAATCGCTGCAGGTTAATAATCTGATTGATTTACGCCGGCGTACCCGCGTTGGGATGGGAACCTGTCAAGGCGAGCTATGCGCTTGCCGGGCCTCGGGGTTGCTGTGCCGGTTCGGACAATCGACGCCGCAGCAGTCCATTACCCAGTTGAGCCAGTTTCTGAACGAACGCTGGAAAGGCATTCGGCCCGTCGCCTGGGGGAATACTCTGCGCGAAAGCGAGTTTACCAGTTGGGTCTATCAAGGGTTGTGTGGTTTGACCGCCAGCGACAGTGAGGAGGAAAACCATGCGCTATGACGTGGTCATCATCGGCGGCGGATTGGCGGGGTTAACCTGCGCGATTCGGTTATCCGAACAGGGCAAACGTTGCGCCATCGTCAGCGCCGGGCAAAGCGCTTTGCATTTCTCATCGGGAGCCTTGGATCTGCTGGCCTGTCTGCCGGATGGCCGGCCGGTCAACCAGCCGCTAAGCGCGCTGGATGAACTCGCCCGACAGGCGCCCCGTCATCCTTATTCGTTGATCGGAGCCGAAAGCGTCGCCGCGCTGCTGCCGGACGTTCAGCAACTGCTGACGCGTAGCTCGATATCCATGCTGGGCGATTATCGGCAAAACCACCTGCGGATGACGCCGCTGGGCAAGTTTCGTCCTTGCTGGCTTAGCCCGCCGGATAGCGTGACGCAGGGGTTGCCCGGCAGCGAACGCTGGCGGAATCCGCTGGTCGCCGGTATTGAAGGTTTTCTTGATTTTCAATCGCGTATCGTGGCCGGAACGCTTCAGGCCCAGGGCATCGCCGCCCGGAGTGATGATGTAAAGCTGCCGGCGCTGGACCGGCTGCGCTGTAATGCCAGCGAGTTCCGGGCGGTGAATATTTCCCGGGTGCTCGATCGGCCGGAGAACCGGGCGGCGCTGGCCGAAGAGCTGGCGGTATTGGCCAGCGGCAACGATGCGGTGATTATGCCTGCCTGTCTGGGGCTGGATGAGCCTTCCATATTGGCCGAGTTGAGCGAACGGGTGGGCAAGCCGGTTCAACTGCTGCCGACGTTGCCGCCTTCCGTTCCGGGGCTGCGGTTACATCAATCATTATTGCGCCGCTTTCGCCAGTTGGGGGAATCGTCATGCCGGGGGATCGGGTGGAAAGAGCGATGCCGGAGGCGCGGGAGATGGCCCTCTATACCCGCAATCACCAGGATATTCCGCTGCGGGCCAGGCACGTGGTGCTGGCCAGCGGCAGTTTCTTTAGCAACGGCCTGTCCGCGCGGTTCGACAGGGTCATTGAACCCGTTTTCGGGCTGGATGTCCGTTTTGAGGCGCATCGCGAGGCGTGGAGCCGACAGGACGTGTTCGCCGCGCAGCCCTATATGCAATTCGGGGTGATAACCGATAAGAATCTGCGCCCCGCCATCGGCGGCAAAACGGTGGATAACCTGTATGCCATCGGCGCGGTGCTGGAAGGGTTCGATCCCATTACGCAAGGGTGCGGCGCCGGAGTATCGATGCTTAGCGCGCTGTATGCCGCCGACCTGATACTGAAGGAGAGCGACTGATGAGTTTGCTTACCGATAATAGCTTCGAAAATTGTATCAAGTGTACGGTGTGTACGACTTATTGTCCGGTCTCCAGGGTTAACCCGCTCTATCCGGGGCCGAAACAGGCCGGGCCGGATGGCGAGCGTCTGCGGCGTAAAGATCCCGCATTGTATGATGAAGCGCTCAAATACTGCACCAACTGTAAACGTTGTGAAGTGGCCTGTCCGTCAGACGTAAAAATCGGCGATATTATTCAACGCGCGAAAGCCAATTACAGCGCTCACAAGCCCTCGTTGCGCGACGCCATCCTGAGCCATACCGACCTGATGGGATCCGTTTCCACGCCGTTTGCTCCGCTGGTGAATACGGCTACCGGCTTGAAACCGGTGCGCCAGCTATTGGATAAAGCCTTAAAGATCGACCATCGGCGTCAGTTGCCGAAGTATTCTTTCGGCACGTTTCGCCGCTGGTATCGCCGGCAGGAAGAAACGCAGCAACGTTACGCCGAGCAGGTCGCCTACTTTCATGGCTGCTATGTCAACTACAACCATCCTCAACTGGGGAAAGATCTGATTAAGGTGTTTAACGCGCTAAACGTGGGCGTTCAACTGTTAACCAAAGAGAAGTGCTGTGGCGTGCCGCTGATTGCCAATGGTTTTCACGATCGGGCAAGAAAGCAGGCGCGGATAAATATTAAATCGCTGAATGAAGCGATCAACGGTAAGGCGATACCGGTGGTGGCGACGTCATCCAGCTGCGCCTTTACGCTGCGCGACGAATATCCGCATTTGCTGGGTATTGATACGCGCCATGTCCGCGATGGCATTGAACTGGCGACCCGTCAGCTATACCGCTTGCTGGAAGAGGAAGGGCGCGAGTTGCCGTTGCGTTCGCTGCCGCTGCGGGTGGCGTACCATACGCCCTGTCATCTGGAAAAAATGGGCTGGACGGCATATACGCTGGCGCTGTTGCAGCGCATTCCCGGCATTGAACTCATCGTGCTGGATTCTCAGTGCTGCGGGATCGCCGGCACCTATGGCTTCAAAAAAGAAAATTACGCGACCGCGCAGGGTATCGGCGCGCCGCTGTTTCGCCAGATTGAGGAGAGCGGGGCCGATGTGGTGATCACCGATTGTGAAACCTGCAAATGGCAAATTGAAATGTCCTCCAGCAAGCCGTGTGAACATCCGATCACGCTGCTGGCCCGGGCTTTGGCGTAGGATTGACCGGCGGAATAAAAAACCGCGGGCGCGACTTTTAACGCCGCTTGCGACGGCCCGAAGCGATGAGCGGGAAAGGGGATGATAAAAAAATGCTTTACAGACGAGAATGATAATGATTATTATTGCAGTGCGTTCCGGGGGAGCCGAAGAGTATGCTCATGTGGATGATATTCACATAACGATTTCGGTTTTACCGTGAAAGCACGACATTGCTCACATTGCTTCCAGTATTTATTTTAGCCAGCTCGGGTGCTGGCTTTTTTTTTGTGGATCGTATCCCTTCCAGCCGCCTTTCGGATTGCCGCAATCTGCGTTAAAAAACGCGCCAGACGTTTTGAGTCTGATGACCAACCTGCCGGTTCTAAAACCCCACCCCGGTCCTCCCCTTCGCCGGGGAGGGAGAAAACCCCCGTTTTTAATGAGCCAGCTCCTCCCCCGGATAAGGGGGAGGGAGAAAACACAGCCTGCCGTTGCCAAAACGCCGGATCCGCATATGCCCTGCGTTCATTTTTTGCTAGACTTCCGCTCAATATTTGCTGGCGTTCTCCGTAGATAATGAAGAAAAAAAGACCGGTTCTCCAGGATGTTGCCGATCGGGTCGGCATTACCAAAATGACGGTGAGCCGTTATTTGCGTAACCCGACTCAGGTTTCTGCTCCCTTGCAGGAAAAGATAGCCATCGCGCTTGATGAGTTGGGCTACATCCCCAATCAGGCTCCCAATATGCTTGCCAGCGCCACCAGCCGGGCGATAGGCGTGTTACTGCCGTCGTTAACCAATCAGGTATTCGCGGAAGTGCTGCGCGGCATTGAACGGGTTACCGAAGCGCAAGGCTATCAAACCATGCTGGCCCATTACGGTTATCATCCCGAGAAGGAAGAGCAGCGGCTGACGTCGTTGCTGGCTTATAACATCGACGGCCTGATTCTGGCCGAGCGTTTTCATACGGATCGCACCCGGCAGATGATTGATGTCGCGGGCATTCCGGTTGTGGAACTGATGGATTCGGTATCTCCCTGCCTGGATATGGCGGTCGGGTTCGATAATTTTGAAGCGGCGCGGCAGATGACCCGGCATATGATTGCGCTGGGGCATCGCCATGTCGTCTATCTGGGGGCGCGGCAGGATGAGCGCACCATCATAAAATGCCAAGGTTATGAACAAGCGATGCGGGAGCACGGGCTGGAGAGCCACAGCGTGATGAGCAAACTCGCCTCTTCCTATTCGCTGGGGGGGAATTATTGCGGCAGGCGCAGGCGGAGCACCCGCAGATCGACAGTATTTTCTGTACCAATGATGACCTGGCCGTCGGCGCCATGTTCGAGTGCCGGCGTCAGGGGCTACGCGTGCCGCAGGATATGGGCGTCGCCGGCTTCCATGGTCACGATATCGGCCAGGCGATGGAGCCGAAGCTGGCCAGCGTGCTGACTCCCCGTGAACGCATGGGACAGATTGGCGCGGAACGCCTGCTTCAGCGGCTGCGGGGCGAACGCGTCGCGCCATCAATGGTCGATGTGGGGTTTACCCTGCTGGACGGCGGCAGCATTTAACTGAACGGCCTTGCTTGGGCCGTGGCGATAACTTTGCCGCCGCCGGATCGTCACTTCGGCTGGCGGCCGTGCAACGCCTTAATGCAGCGTTTAACCACTTCTTCCATGCTGCCGTCGATGTCCACCGTCAGGACGTCAGGCTCGTCGCTGCCCGGTTCTTCCAGCGCATCAAACTGGCTTTTTAACAGTTCCGTCGGCATGAAATGCCCCGCCCGGGCTTTATGCCGCGCCAGAATGGTATCAAAACCGCCTTTCAGATAGAGAAAAGTCATCCCTTTATTGTCGCGGCGCAAGTGGTCGCGGTAGCGTTTTTTTAATGCCGAACAGACGATGATGCCGGTTTCATTTTTGTGATACAGGCTGTAGGCGGCATCGTTCAAACGATCCAGCCAGGGGGCGCGGTCTTCATCATTCAACGGCGTACCGCTGGCCATTTTCTGAATATTGGCGCGAGGATGCAGATCGTCGCCATCAATGAACTTCGCACCAATCGCTCGGGCAAGCTCGGCGCCTACCGACGATTTCCCACTGCCCGACACGCCCATAAGAATAATGCTCTGACCCGGCATAATTTGATCCCCATCCCAAAATGTAAATTAAGTGCTGCTTACTAGTTTCATATTTTAACATGTTACCGGTATCATGATACCGGTAACATCAAGAGGTGTGACAATAATCACAAAGGATTTTATGTAATAACCAACGTTCTAATCTCTGTTGTCGTCAGCCTGGATTAACGGGATGACGTTAAAGAAAGAATAACCATCTCCACTTCCCTGCCGCGATCGGCTAGGGGTATGAATAATAAACGATTGGAGAAACAGATTATGCCATTAGTGATTGTCGCTGTTGGCGTCGCGATACTGCTATTATTGATGATTCGCTTTAAGCTGAATGGTTTTATCTCATTGATTTTAGTAGCGTTGGCCGTCGGTATCATGCAGGGAATGCCGGTAGATAAAGTGATTGCCTCCATCAAGAGCGGGGTGGGCGGCACGCTGGGAAGTCTGGCATTGATCATGGGATTCGGCGCGATGCTGGGTAAGTTGCTGGCCGATTGCGGCGGCGCGCAGCGCATCGCCACCACATTGATTGATAAATTCGGCAAGAAACATATTCAATGGGCGATTGTGCTGACCGGTTTTACCGTAGGGTTCGCACTATTTTATGAGGTCGGTTTTGTCCTGCTGCTGCCGTTGGTGTTCAGCATCGTCGCCTCGGCCCGGATTCCGCTGCTGTACGCCGGCGTGCCGATGGCCGCCGCGCTGTCCGTCACCCATGGTTTTTTGCCGCCGCACCCCGGACCGACGGCAATCGCCGCTATTTTTCACGCGGATATGGGAAAAACGCTGCTTTACGGTACGTTGCTGGCGATCCCCACGGTAATTCTGGCCGGTCCGGTTTATGCCCGGTTTCTGAAAGGCATCGATAAACCTGTTCCCGAAGGGCTTTATAATCCGAAGCAGTTTTCCGATGAAGAGATGCCGAGCTTTGGCGTCAGCGTCGGCACGGCGCTGGTTCCCGTCATTTTGATGGCCTTGCGGGCGGTGGCTGAAATGGTGTTGCCGAAAGGACATTCCTTTTTGCCTTACGCCGAGTTCTTCGGCGATCCGGTTATGGCGACGCTGATCTCCGTGCTGATTGCGATTTTTACCTTCGGTCTGAATCGCGGCCGCTCGATGGATGAAGTCATGGCGACCATCACGGACTCGATTAAAATCATTGCCATGATGCTGCTGATTTTGGGCGGCGGCGGCGCGTTTAAGCAGGTGCTGGTGGACGGCGGCGTAGACAAATACATCGCCGTCATGATGGAAGGCAGTTCCATTTCGCCCATCTTGCTGGCCTGGCTGATTGCCGCCACGCTGCGCATCGCGCTGGGATCGGCGACGGTCGCCGCTATTACGGCCGGCGGGATTGCCGCGCCGCTGATTGCCTCCACCGGCGTCAGCCCCGAACTGATGGTGATTGCGGTCGGGTCCGGCAGCGTGATTTTCTCCCACGTCAACGATCCCGGCTTTTGGCTGTTCAAAGAGTATTTCAATCTAACCATCATGGAAACCATCAAGTCCTGGTCGGCGCTGGAGACGATTATCTCCGTCTGCGGACTGATCGGGTGCCTGCTGTTGGCGATGGTGGTGTGACGAAGGGGCGTCAGGCGGAGTGTTTTCTCCGCCTGCGTTTGCCGGCGCCTGTCTGTGAAGCCGGGACGCCTGGTCGGCCACGGTCGGATAACAACGGGTTCCGCCTCTTGGGCGGCGTTGATTACCGCGTCACAGCTTCATATAGGCGCGTACGCCGTCCAGGAACATCTGCGTTGACAGCATCACCAGAATTAATCCCATCAGCTTTTCCAGCGCGCTGACGCCTTTCTCTCCCAGCAACCGTAAAAACAGATCCGACATTAACAGGAGCGCGAAAGAGATTGACCAGGCGATAAACAGCGCCAGCGTCAGGTGGGGCAACTGGTCGGGATATTGGTGGGAAAGCAGCATCAGCGCCGCCAGAATCGACGGACCGGCGACCAGCGGGATCGCCATCGGCACCAGAAAAGGCTCTTCCCCGGCGGGCAAACCGTTTTTGTGGCCTTCCTGCGAGGGGAAGATCATGCGGATGGCGATCAGGAACAAGATGATCCCGCCGGAAATCGATACCGTTTCGGTGCGCAGATTCAGGAAGGCCAGGATCCGCTCGCCGGCGAAAAGAAAGATCAGCATCAGACCCAGAGCGATAAGCATTTCACGAACTAGCACGACGCGTCGGCGTTTAGGATCCAGATGTTTCAGCACCGACATGAAAATCGGCAGATTGCCGAGGGGATCCATAATTAACAGCAACAAAACGGTTGCCGAGATCATTTCTGTCATTTTAGTTTTTTGCTCCTGAGCGCCAATAATATGGTACGTCGTCCTGCATAAAAGCAGATGATATTAGAATGACTGCTGAAAAATGTCGTGCTATCGAATAAATTCACTTGCGACTTTGCGTACATTTTGTATGGTTAAAGCCGTTATACCCGTCATATTTCAAGTTGCAGGCGTGTTGGCGGCGTTTGCCCGAATTACCCGGTTTTACCCGTTTCCCGGAGTTCGCCCGTTTGCCGCCGTATTGGGTATACTCTTAATGTATTTACTATCAATTACTACACTAAGACTGCATCCAGGATTCTTTTTGTTACCCCCAAGGTAGGACAGTTACCATGAAAAATGTTGGTTTTATTGGCTGGCGCGGTATGGTCGGTTCGGTTCTCATGCAACGCATGGTCGAAGAACGCGACTTCGACGCGATCCGCCCGGTATTCTTTTCCACTTCTCAGCACGGTGAACCGGCGCCAACGTTGGGAGGTCAACAAGGCGTATTGCAGGACGCCTACAGCCTGGAAGCGCTGCGTGCGCTGGATATCATCGTCACCTGTCAAGGCGGCGATTATACCAATGAAATTTATCCAAAGCTGCGTGAAAGCGGCTGGCAGGGATATTGGATTGACGCCGCTTCCTCCCTTCGCATGAAGGATGACGCCATTATTATTCTTGATCCGGTTAACCATGATGTGATCAAGCAAGGGCTGGATAAAGGCATTAAGACGTTTGCCGGCGGCAACTGTACCGTCAGCCTGATGCTGATGTCGCTGGGCGGCCTGTTCGCCAACGATCTGGTGGACTGGGTTTCGGTCTCCACTTATCAGGCGGCTTCCGGCGGCGGCGCTCGCCATATGCGCGAACTGCTGGTGCAAATGGGCATGCTGCACGGTGAAGTCGCGAAAGAACTTCAGGATCCCGCTTCAGCCATTCTGGATATCGAACGTAAGGTTACCTCGCTGACCCGCAGCGGTACGCTGCCGACCGACAACTTCGGCGTGCCCCTGGCGGGCAGTCTGATCCCGTGGATCGACAAACAGCTGGATAACGGCCAGAGCCGCGAAGAGTGGAAAGGTCAGGCGGAAACCAACAAGATCCTCGGCACCAGCAGCGTGATCCCGGTTGACGGTCTGTGCGTCCGTGTCGGCGCGCTGCGCTGCCATAGCCAGGCATTCACCATCAAGCTGAAAAAGGATGTCGCGCTGCCGGAAATCGAACAGATGCTGGCGACCCATAACGACTGGGTGAAAGTGGTGCCGAACGATCGCGACGTCACGATGCGCGAGCTGACGCCGGCAGCCGTGACCGGTACGCTGTCTACTCCGGTTGGCCGTCTGCGTAAACTGAACATGGGGCCGGAATATCTGTCCGCGTTTACGGTCGGCGATCAGCTGTTGTGGGGCGCGGCCGAACCGCTGCGCCGTATGCTGCGCATTCTGCTGTAATCCTGTTCCCGATTTGGCGCAGCGCCCCAGGCGTTGCGCCTCTTCCGCGCTATTATTCTGACAGAACGTTGTCGATTATCACTTAATTGATTTGATGCGTATTCATTACGCCATCCGCCTTTTATAATTGCCGGCAAACTTCCTCTCCATTCTCTTTCTCTAACGAGGCTGACGGTGCAAAGACTGACGATTTCAATGGATGATCAACTGGCGCAGAACTTTGACGAACTGATGCGGCGTAAAGGTTATGCCAATCGTTCAGAGGCGTTCCGCGATATGCTGCGCCGCGAGCTGGGGGAAATGACGCTGGAGACGGATAAGAATGGCGAATGCGTGGCGGTGTTGAGCTACGTCTACGATCACCATGAGCGTCAGCTTTCCAGCCGGCTCGCCGATATGCAGCACGATCATCACGATTTGACGGTTTCCACCATGCATACGCATCTGAGCCATGAGGAGTGCGTGGAGACGATTATTTTGCGCGGCGCCACGCTGCAGGTTGAGCGCTTCGCCGAGTCGGTGATGGCGCAAACCGGCGTGCGCCACGGGCGGTTGAATCTTATTCCGTTGTAACGTTCAATGCCCAATGCCGTCATGGGCGGGCGCTCCCCGCTTCCCCCTATGGGTAAACCCCAATACCGCCTTAGCCGTATGTTAAGTCAGATCAAAAAAGTATGATTTTTTTTGTAAAGTTCATACTCCGCGATTAAATCATCCCCTGCTATCTGATATAAATCGGGCATAGAAAAAAACGTCGCGCTGCGGCGGTCCGAAAGGGGATGGGCAGGACGGCCATCATAAAAAAGAAGTTATTTCTTGTTCAGCGCCGGCGCGTTGGTGACCTACACGCTGGTCTGAACGCTGTTACAGGACACATTGCGTGAGCCAACTCCTTGTCGAAAATGAAGGCCGCGAGCTATTGGATGATGTGCAGTGCTACTGGACGTCCCGTGCCGCCAGCTACAGTAAACTGAACGCCGCCGAATTGGCCAACGCCAAGCGCGACGCCTGGCTGAAAAAAATCAGCGAATACGCGCCGCGCAAACCGCTATTAAAGGTGTTGGATATCGGCAGCGGGCCGGGATTTTTTGCCGTGACGATGGCGCTGGCCGGGCATCAGGTGACGGCGGTCGATATTACGCAGGCGATGTTGGATCAGGCGCGCGCTAATGCGGCGCGCTACGGCGTTGAGGTGAATTTCGTGTTATCGGATGTCCACGCGCTGCCGTTTGCTGATGACCGATTTGATCTGATTGTGACGCGTAATGTGACCTGGAATCTGGACGACCCGCAATGCGCCTATGAAGAATGGCATCGGGTGCTGGCGCCGGGGGGAAGGTTGATTAATTTTGACGCCAACTGGTATCTGCAACTGTTTGATGAACAAAGCCGTCTCGGCTATCTGGAGGATCGGGCCAACGCCCGCTATCTGGGGCTGGACGATCACTACGTCAATACCGATACCGCCGCGATGGAAAATATCGCCCGCCAGTTGCCGCTCAGCCGCGAGCGCCGTCCGCAGTGGGATACCCAGGCGCTGCTGAAATGCGGCTATCGCAAGATTTCGCTGGATACGCGCGTGGGTGATGAGCTGTGGGATGAGACGGAAAAAGTGAACTACGCCTCGACGCCGATGTTTTTGATATGCGCGGAAAAGTAATCATCGGGGGATGACATGCCGAATATCAAAGCGGCGCTGGCGCGGCGATTCCGTCGCCATGCGCAGGTCGGCTGTCTGGCATTGGGCCTGTTCGCGCTGAACGGATTTGCCGCAGAAGCCATAGCGAACGCCGTTCCGCCTACGGCGATCGCGCTGAATTACGCCAGCGTCAATGATATCCAGGATATTAATCCGCATCTTTATCGCGGCGAGATGGCCGCGCAAAATATGGTGTTTGAGCCGCTGGTCGTTAATACCGAACAGGGCGTGAAGCCGTGGCTGGCGCAAAGCTGGGATATTTCGCCGGACGGTAAGCGCTATACCTTTCATCTGCGTCGGGACGTGACCTTCAGCGACGGCGAACGGTTTGATGCCCAGGCGGTGAAACAGAATATTGAGGCGGTGTTGGCGAATTATCAGCGCCATGCCTGGCTTGAGCTGGTACGGCAGATCGATAGCGTTGCGGTGGTGGATGACTACACCGTCGCGCTGAATTTGAAAAATCCTTATTACCCCACGCTGGTGGAGCTGGGATTAACCCGGCCTTTCCGCTTTATCTCCCCGAAAGACTTTATTGACGGTCAAAGCAAAAATGGCGTCCGCGCGTATGCCGGAACCGGGCCGTGGCTGCTGGCCGAGTATGTGAAAAACCAGTATGCCGTGTTTAACGCCAATCCCCGCTACTGGGGAACGCCGCCAAGGCTTCGTCGGATAGTGTGGAAAGTCATTCCCGATCGCCAAAGTATGCTGTTGGCGTTGGAAAAAGGCGATATCCAGCTGATTTTCGGCGCCGATGGCGACATGATTGACGGCGATAGTTTTGTGGCGTTGCAGGCGGGGGGCAAGTTTCATACCGCAATCAGCGAGCCGGCGGCTTCACGGGCGCTGGTGTTGAACAGCGCCCGGCCGATCGTCGCCGATCGCCAGGTGCGGCTCGCCTTACAGTATGCGGTGGATAAACAGGCGATTGCCGAAGGCGTGATGGCGGGCAGCGAAAGCGTGGCGGATACGCTGCTGGCGCGCAACGTTCCTTATTCCGATATCGCCGGTTTGCCGGTTTATCGCTACGACATAGAAAAAGCCAAAGCGTTGCTGGATCAGGCGGGATGGAGGTTGCCCGCAGGCGGGATAATCCGTGAGAAGCGGGGCGAACCGTTGCAGTTGGTGTTCTCTTATAACGCCAACAACGCGGCGGAGAAGCAAATCGCCGAAGTGGTGCAAAGCAATTTCCGGCAGGCGGGGGTGGGCGTCACGCTGGTCGGCGAAGAGAAACAGGCTTATCTGGACAGGCAGAAATCCGGGAATTTCGATCTGCAATACTCTTTGTCCTGGGGGAAACCTTACGATCCGCAGTCTTACGTTTCTTCGTTTCGTCTTCCGGCGCATGCCGATTATCAGGGGCAAAAAGGGCTGCCGGATAAGGCCGAGCTGGACGCGCTGATTGGCCGCGTGTTGATTACCCCGGATGATGCGACGCGCCGGGAACTGTACCGCCAGATATTTATGCTGCTGGCGCGGGAAGCGGTCTATATTCCGTTGACCTATTCGCGCACCAAAGCCGTGTTCAGTAGCCGCCTGCAAGGCGTGGCGTTTAATCCTTCCCAGTATGAGATCCCTTTTGAAAAGATGTACTGGCGTTAGTCGAGGATGAACGGATGACGCGCTATCTCTTCCGCCGGCTGCTGCTGATGATCCCGCTGATCCTGGCGATATCCTGGATTGCCTTCGCGCTGATCCGCCTTTCCCCGTCCGATCCCGCCGAAGTGGCGCTGCGCGTTAATATGATTGTGCCTACGGACGAAGCCATCGCTGCGATGCGTCATGAGCTGGGATTGGATCGGCCTTTCTGGCGGCAATACGTTTTCTGGCTGCAACGCTGCCTGCATCTGGATTTCGGCACCTCGTTCGTCACCGGAACCGGCGTGTGGCGGGAGCTTATGACGGCCTGGCCCGCCACGCTATGGCTGGCCGCCAGCGCCCTGGGCATCATCCTGCTGTTCTCGCTGTCGTTCGCCATGCTGTGCGTGGCGGCCCGGGGACGCTGGCCGGACAAACTTTTACGCACGATTCTTTTTCTGTTTACCGCGATGCCGAATTACTGGGCCGGTCTGCTGCTGATCTGGCTGCTGTCGGTCAAGCTGAACTGGTTGCCCATCGGCGGAATTCAGGAGCCGGGCGCGGTGATACTGCCCGCATTAACGCTGGCGCTGGGCTATATCGGCACCTATGTCCGCCTGCTGCGCAACAATATGCTGGGGCAGCTTAACCAGCCTTATATCGAATATGCTCAGGCGCGTGGATTGAGCGCCCGGCGCATCCTCTGGCGGCATGCGCTGATTAATGCCCTCTATTCGCCGCTGGTGGCGCTAGGCATGAGCATTCCCAAACTTATCGCCGGTACGCTGGTTATCGAAAACGTTTTTTCCTGGCCCGGTTTGGGACGGCTGTGCGTGACGGCGATTTTTAACCGCGATTACCCGGTCATTC
This sequence comes from Brenneria izadpanahii, assembly GCF_017569925.1. NCBI lineage: Bacteria > Pseudomonadati > Pseudomonadota > Gammaproteobacteria > Enterobacterales > Pectobacteriaceae > Brenneria > Brenneria izadpanahii. The sequence goes on from NZ_CP050854.1 coordinate 350,396, forward strand.
AGGCTTATGTCCTGCTGATGGCGCTGCTGTTTGTCTCGATGAATTTCATCATCGATGCATTGCAAATGTGGCTGGATCCCCGTTTGCGGCGCGGTATCGCCGGATGATGCGGCGTCTCTGGCCGCGGCTGAAACAGGACCGGCTGGCGCTGTGCTGCCTGTGCTTTCTGGCGTTGCTGCTGCTGGCCGGCTTACTGGCGCCCTGGATTGCGCCGCACGATCCGCTGCTGGTTTCGTGGCGCGATAAATATCGGGGCATCAGCCTGGATTATCCGCTGGGCGCCGACCATCTGGGGCGATGCGTTTTATCGCGCCTGTTGTTCGGTATCCGCACCACGGTGTTGGTATCGCTGTCGGCGATGGCGGTCACGCTGGCGTTCGGTATGCTGATCGGCATGCTGGCGGGCTATTTCCGCGGGCGGGTTGATGCCGTCTTGATGCGTTTGGCTGACGTGATGCTCTCCTTCCCCGGCGAAGTGATGGTTTTTGCGCTGGCGGGGATTCTGGGGCCGGGGCTGGGCAATATCATACTGGCGGTGCTGCTGGTGAAATGGGCCTGGTATGCCCGGATGATCCGCGGCATCGTGCTGCAATACAGCGGTCAGCACTATATTCATTACGCCAGAATGATCGGCGGAAAGCCGCGTTATATCATCCTGCGGCACCTGCTGCCGGTAACGGCGGCAGAAATGACGGTGCTGGCGACCACCGATAGCGGCGCGGTGATCTTGCTGCTATCGGCGCTGTCTTTTATCGGACTCGGCGTGCAACCGCCCACCCCGGAGTGGGGCGCGATGCTGGGCGAAGCGAAAAACGTTATGATGATACATCCTGAGCAGATGCTGCCCGCCGGACTGGCCATTGTGTTGACGGTGGCGGCGTTTAACTATCTGGGCGATTTTCTGCGCGATGCGTTGGATGGCAAAAACTAAAAGCTCTCTATTCGCCATGCTCCAAGCCGCAGGCGTGTTGACTCAATTATTTGGCCCGTCTTGAGCCTCGCCCGGCTTCTCTTTTTTCTTTAAAAAAAATGGCAGGAACAGCATGATATAAGGGGCGAGCAGCCATACAAAACACCAGGCGCGAGAATACCCGGCGTGATTGATGCACCTGGTGTTGCTGGAGATTATGGGCAAAAAGAAGATCAAAAAAATAAGAATTGCATAATCGCTGCGATATGGGATCCACAGATAAAACAAAAACCAGCACAGCTGGAATGACAGAATACAGAAGTATTGTAATTTGCTGTCATGACCATAACAGTCAAACGCTTTTACATACCCCATTTTTATGGTTTTTATAAAAAAACTTATCATAAAGCGTGCTCATGAACATTATGCTGAAAATCGCGCTCAATATTATTTCGGTAACAAAATATACGTTTGTGATGTCGATATTATGGAGCCCTTCATACTGGAACCGGTTATAAACCTTATGAAGACCCACGAACGCGCTGAATAATAAGAAATTTACAATCAATTGCGTAACAATGAAGGTGAACAGCGCTTTAGCCGTAGACAGCGGCGTTTTCTTGAATTTAACGCTCGCAATGAAAGTAATGATTCCTGACAGCGCGAACATCGCACCCTGGATAACATTGCTAAGCATCATGGCGTCTACGCTTGAAACCGAAAGCGAATCCGTACCGAAGTACCAGGATAAATAGGGATAATAGGTATTAAAACCTAGCAGGAAAGAAACAATGACGAGTAATAGGATCCCAGCAGCCTTGACACCCGTATTCATAATTTGACCCCTTTTTCTACCAGGTCTTTCATGATGCTGACAACATCCGACTGATTATTAATCATCATCAGATCTTTAGTCCGTTGATCATATTTCGCTATGGCCGTTGGCGTTCCTCTGCCTCCGTCATTGATGAAAAAGGTGGTATTGCTTTTGCCATACAGCAGCACGTCGGGAATAGGATCCCGACCAAACGCCATCACCTTAGGTAAAGAATAGATGCCTTCGGTGGTTAAAAAGCGGGGAATATTTTTGTATTCGACATTAGCAAGTGGCGTTGCTGCTAACAGAGAACCCATAAACTCTGGCGTATAAACGAATTCATTCGTGTCTTTGGTGGTGACGACGGTGCCGGTGAGATATTTAATACGTTGCCATAAAGTGATATCGCTGGGTGATAATTTGGCTCCGTCCATATACATGTCTTGCTTTCTTCTTAGCTGTATGACGGTTCTATGTATTTGTGTCAACGAAGGGCCCAATTCACCGATTGACGGCGCTAATCCGTCGCGGGCATACAAACGTTCGATAATGATAAAAATACCGACGGGCTTGGTGAGTTTTATGTCGATAGAGGACATCCTGTACCTTAAATTCGCATAATTAATCTAATATAGGTCTGGCTGCGTATGACACCACTATTCTCTGTCTTAAAACAATAAGAAAAATCTCCAATTCATCTCAATAGAGCGGTTCCGCCGATTTGTAAGCTATCGGCTCTCAAACGCGAAATATACTGCGTTAAGCCGCCTTTTCGATATCCGATAGCGTTTTACGGGGTGAAAGAAAGGGGACGCGCACCTCCACCCGGGTGAAGCGGTCCGCTTCGCAGATGACGGTAATGCCGAAGTGCGTACCGTAACGGGCCTTGATGCGCCGGTCCACCAGGTTCATGCCCAGGCCGTCTCCGCCGGTGGGGGGCTGATACATTCCGGCGTTGTCCTCTACCGTCAGTTCCAGCGTATTGGCATGCAAACGTCCGCTGATATGAATATGACCGACGTCGATCATCTGCGAAATGCCGTGCTTAATGGCATTTTCCACAATGGGTTGCAGGGAAAACGCCGGCAACCGCGCTTCCAGCAACGCGTCCGGCAAGGTGATATCCACCGTCAGATGATCGGCGAAACGCGCTTTTTCAATTTCCAGATAGGCGTTCACGTGTTCCAGTTCGTCGCTGAGCGACACCTCGTCATTGCTGCGCTTTAGATTTTTACGGAAAAAGGTCGACAGCGACAGAACCAGCTGACGGGCGTGATCGGGATTACGGCGTATCACGGCGGATAACGTATTCAGCGCGTTGAACAGGAAGTGGGGGTTAACCTGGGCATGCAATAGCTTGATTTCCGACTGCGCCAGCAGCTGTTTCTGCCGTTCGAACCGTCCGGCCAGAATCTGGGCGGAGAGCAGATGGGCTATCCCTTCGCCCAGCGTGCGGTTGATGCTGGAAAACAGCTTGTTCTTGGGTTCGTACAGTTTAATGGTGCCGATGACGCGCTGTTCCTCGCCGCGCAACGGGATCACCAGCGTCGATCCCAGTTTACAGCTGGATGAGATGGAACAGGTGTAGGGCACTTCGTTGCCATCGGCGTAGACCACCTGATTCTTCTCAATCGCCCGATGGGTATGGAGAGAAGTAATAGGGGAATCCACGGTATGGTGGTCGTCGCCCAGGCCGATAAACGCCAGCAATTTTTCCCGATCGGTAATCGCGACGGCGCCGACCCCCAGTTCTTCATACAGGATCCGGGCGACGCGCATACTGTTCTGCTGGTTGAAACCCTGCCGCAACGTGCCCTCGGCGCGGGCGGCGATTTTCAGCGCCTTGGCGGAGAACGCCGAGGTGTACTTCTCAAAAATGGCGCGCCTGTCGAGCAGAATACGCATAAACATGGCCGCCCCCACGCTGTTGGTGATCATCATCGGCAGGGCGATGTCTCTCACCAGCGTCATCGCATTATCAAACGGCCGCGCAACCAGCAGAATAATCGCCATTTGCAGTATTTCCGCCACCAGCGCGGTTAAACCGACCACCAACGGCTGAAACAGCAGGTCGATACGGTGACGCCGGGTCAGATAGCGGTGCAGCAATCCGCCCATCAAACCTTCGGCGATGGTGGACAGCATGCAGGCCAACGCCGTCATGCCCCCCATTGAATAACGGTGCAATCCGCCGGTCAGCCCGACCAGAAAACCGACTGAGGGGCCGCCCAGCATGCCGCCCAATACCGCGCCGGTGGCGCGGGTGTTGGCAATGGAATCATCAATATGCAGGCCGAAATAGGTGCCCATGATGCAGAACATGGAGAAAACCAGATAACACACCAGCTTATGGGGTAAGCGGATAGTCACCTGCATCAACGGAATGAATAACGGCGTTTTACTTAACAGATAAGCGATCACCAGATAAACGCACATCTGTTGCAGTAAAGAAAGAATCAAATCGACCTGGTTGATCATAATGTAATTCGCCTCGCTGCCCGAACGCGATATTGTAGCGCGTTGTCCGGTAGAGGAACATCGCCCGATCCCGAGAAATAGGCGGGCGCGGCGTACCGGCGGCCGTTGCTTCGCCGTCAGGCTTGACCGGCGATTACTGGCTCCCGCTGCGCGGCATGTTCCGCCATTGCCGCCCGATATATTGCTGAAATAAGATAAAACTATTTTTCGTGGTGCATTGCTTATTATCAGAACGTTTCCCCGCTATTTATTAATAAGCCATATTCTGGTGCAGCGGCGTGCTTTTTTAGTGCATTTATGAAGATAGCGTTATAAATAAAAAAATAATTCTATTGGTTTTATTTTTGCATGATAAAAGTTCTTTATGATTGGTTGTTTTTAAATTTCTTATTATTTATAAAATGATATAAAAACAGTTAGTTATGTTATTTTTTCGGATTGTGAAAAGTACTGGCACAGCATTTGCTCACCTATTTATGTCGCGGTTAATACAGCATATGTCCGGCTATTTCATTATTCAGGGTGAGTTATGAAAATAATATTCTATCGTAGGTTATTTGTTTCGCTATTTACTGTTTTCATTATGGCCGTATCGCCGTTTTTACGCGCCGAATCTTCCGACACATTGCGTTTCGGCACCGCGCTGGGATACGCCCCGTTTGAATATCGCGGCAGCGACGGCGAAATGACCGGTTTTGAAATCGATTTAGGCAACGCCATTTGCGACTACCTGAAAAAACGCTGTCAGTGGGTGGAAACCGAAATCTCCACCATGATCCCGGCATTAAAAGCGCGCAAGTTTGACGCCATTCTGGCCTCCATCGGCGTAACGGAGGCCAGAAAAAAACAGCTGCTGTTTACCGATAAAGTGCACGGCGGCAGAACGCGCATGATCGCCAGGGAAAACAGCGGTCTGTTGCCTGACGGACAGTCGCTGGCCGGCAAACGTATCGGTGTGGAGCAGGGCGCCAGCGTTGAAAACTTCGCCAAAAAGCGCTGGGCGCCGCTCGGCGTGACGGTGGTTTCCTACGGCAATCAGGATCTGGCTTATAACGACCTGATCGCAGGCCGCCTGGACGGCATGCTGACCGGCGAAGTGCAAGGCCAGCTCGGTTTTCTCAGTTCGGAAAAGGGCAGAGGCTATGCCTTTGCCGGCGGGCAGATTCAGGATCCGCTGCTTGGCACCGGCGTCAGCGCCATCGGCGTGGATAAGGGCAACGCCGCGCTCGCCGCCGAAATCAACCGCGCATTGGCGGCGCTGCGCGCGGATGGGACTTACCAGAAAATTGCCGCCAAATATTTCCCGCCGTCCATTGATATCTACGAATAAGACGCACAGGGGAACCGCTCATGTTTATTCCGCAGGGATACGCCCACATGCTGCTTGACGGCATCATGGTGACGTTGCGGCTCTCGCTGGGGGCGCTGGCGCTGGCGATGCTGCTCGGGCTGATCATGGCGCTGGCCAAACTGTCCGGCAGCCGGCCGCTGAACGCGGTCGCCGCGCTCTACACCACCGTTATTCGCGGTATTCCCGATCTGGCGTTGATGCTGCTGGTGTTCTACAGCCTGCAAATGTGGCTCAACCAGGTAACCGATTTCCTGGGATGGCGGCAGATCGATATTGAACCGTTCAGCGCCGGTATCGTAACGCTGGGGTTCATTTACGGCGCCTATTTTACCGAGACATTCCGCGGCGCCTTTATGGCGGTGCCGTCCGGGCAGATGGAGGCGGGACGCGCATTCGGCCTGAGCGGCTGGCAATGCTTCCGCCAGATTCTCTTCCCGCAAATGATGCGCTTCGCTCTGCCGGGCCTCAGCAACAATTGGCTGATCATGGTGAAAGCCACCGCGCTGGTGTCGCTCATCGGCCTTTCCGATGTGACCAAAGCCGCGCAGAACGCCGGCAAAGGATCGGGGCAGCTGTTTTTTTATCTGGTGCTGGCGGCGCTGTTTTATCTACTGGTGACCACCGTTTCCAGCGTCGTGCTGTATTGGCTGGGCAAACACTACAACATCGGCGTACGTGAGGCGGAGCTGTGATTGAAATACTGAAAGAGTACGGCTTGGCCTATCTCTGGCATGACGGCTATCACTATTCCGGTCTGCTGGTCACCTGCTGGCTGCTGTTGCTGTCCCTGCTGATGGGATTTGTTCTGTCGCTGCCGCTGGCCGTGGCGCGCGCGTCGCAGGTGCGCTGGCTGTCGCGTTCGGTATGGTGCTTCACCTATGTTTTTCGCGGCACGCCGCTCTATATCCAACTGCTGATTATCTACACCGGTATCTACAGTCTGGATTTCGTGCGGACGCAGCCGATGCTGGACGCGTTTTTCCGTAACGGCTTCTATTGCGCCGTACTGGCGCTCGGGCTGAACACCACCGCGTTCACCACCGAGGTATTTGCCGGCGCGATCAAAGGCATCGCCCACGGCGAGATTGAGGCGGCGCGCGCCTATGGCCTGCATCGCCTTACCCTCTACCGAAAGATCATCCTGCCCGCCGCGCTGCGGCGGGCGCTGCCTTATTACAGCAACGAGGTGATCCTGATGCTGCACGCCACGTCTATCGCGTTTACCGCCACCGTGGCGGATTTGCTCAAGGTCGCCGGCGATGTCAACGCGGAAACTTATATGTCTTTTCAGGCTTACGGCATCGCCGCGGCGATCTATCTGGTCACCACCTGCGTGCTTATCGCCCTGTTCCGTCAGGGAGAGAAACGCTGGCTGGCCTTTATTCGTCCCCGCGGCCGGTGAGGAGGATGCAATGGAAAAACTGGTTATTGATAATTTCACCAAAAGCTATGGCGACAATCAGGTGCTGCGCGGCGTGTCGCTGCGCGCGCGCGCCGGCGACGTGGTCAGCCTGATCGGCGCCAGCGGCTCGGGCAAGAGCACGTTTCTGCGCTGCATCAACTTTCTGGAGCATCCCGACGACGGAGCGTTTTTCTTCGACGGCCGGCTGGTGCCGATGGTCAGGGATACCAAAGGCGCGATGCGCATCGCCGACGATCGCATGCTGCAACGCATCCGTACCCGGCTAAGCATGGTATTCCAGCACTTTAATTTGTGGAGCCATCTCACCGCGTTGGAAAACATCATGCTGGCGCCTACCAGCGTACTGGGATTAAGCAAGAGCGAGGCGCGCGAGCGGGCGCAGCACTATCTCGATAAGGTCGGCCTGCCGCCGCAGGTGGCGCAACAGTATCCGGCCCATATATCCGGCGGACAGCAACAGCGCGTAGCCATCGCCCGGGCGTTGGCGATGGATCCCGACGTGATGCTGTTTGACGAACCGACGTCGGCGCTGGATCCGGAACTGGTGGGCGAGGTGCTGAAGGTGATGCAGGTGCTGGCGGATGAGGGACGCACCATGATCGTCGTCACGCATGAAATGGGATTCGCGCGTCATGTCTCCAGCCAGGTGCTGTTTCTCCATCAAGGGGTGATAGAGGAGCAAGGCTCCCCCGATGAGGTGTTGGGCAATCCGCAAAGCGATCGGCTGCGCGGCTTTCTGAGCGGCAACCTGAAATGACGATGTCCGCGCTTTAGCGCCGCTGCGACTTTCTGTGAAAAAAACTTTTATGGAGACGGTCTATCCGCCTCCACGGGCCGCGCTGCGCGGTGTTTACCCTGTCCGGCCATGCGGACCGGACGTTGGTTGATGAGGATATTATGAATAGCGAAAAACTGGCATATCTGCGCGAAAGATTTGGCGACCATATCGAAGACGGCAAAATTTACCATCCGGATTTCGCCAAAGCGGCCAAAGTGCCGGCCGCCAGCCGGGCCGAAGGCCACAGTAAATGGCCCATCGCCGAACCTGCGACCTTGCTCAATCTCGCCTATGACGCCAGCGCTTACGGCAATCGCTTTGCCGGGCTGGATGTGGCGCTGATCGGCGTGCCGATGGATCTCGGCGCCGGCGATCGTCCCGGCTGCCGTTTCGGGCCTCAGGCGGTGCGTTCCGTCAGCCGCGTCGGCCCTTACGATCGGGTGCTTAACGTTGCTCCCGCCGGCGATCTGCGGGTGAAAGACGTGGGCGACGTGGCGTTCGCCAATAGCCGCAGCCTGGAGCAGTGCCATGCGGATATCGAAGCCTACTATCTGCGCGTTATGGACGCCGGCGTGATACCGCTGACGGTGGGCGGCGATCACTCCATCACCTATTCCATTCTGCGCGCGCTCGGCAAAGGCCGTCCGCTGGCCTGCGTGCATTTCGACGCCCACTGCGATACTTCCGGCGCTTACGGCACCAAGTACCACCACGGCGCGCCTTTTCGCCAGGCGGTGCTGGACGGCGTGCTGGATGCGGAAAAATGCGTGCAAATCGGTATCCGCGGCGGCGGCACCTATCACGGCGAGTTCTCTCACGAATCCGGTATGACGGTGATTTACGCCGAAGACATCGTGGAGCGCGGCGTGGAGTACGCGATTGGCAAAATCCGCGAGGTGGTGGGCGATAGCGAAGTGTATATCTCGTTCGACATCGATTCGGTGGATCCGGGCTTTGCGCCCGGCACCGGCACGCCGGAGGTAGGCGGGCTGACGCCGCGCGAAGTGCTGAGCATGTTGCGCTCCATGGCCGGGATGAAGGTGGTCGGCGGCGACGTGGTAGAAGTCGCGCCGCAGTATGACGCCACCTCCAATACGGCGCAAATCACCGCGCAGGTGCTGTTTATGCAACTGTGTCTGGTGGCGCTGGCGCGTCAGCAACAATAAACCGTTGCGCGTCCGGCGGCGCGCCGGGCGCGCTCCCCTGAGCCACCGTTGATGATAGGTTGATTATGCTACCCGTGACCGCCCGGGCCAGACGCGCCGGGAAACGTTTTCTTTTGCTGGATAACATGTTGCTGGAACTCGGCTTCTCCGCCGTGTTTCCGCTGTTGTCCGTTCATTTCGTCGAGCAGCTGGGCTGGCCGGCGATTATCGTGGGCGCGGCGTTGGCTATCTGGCAGTTCATTCAGTCCGGCACCGGCATTCTCGGCGGCGCCATCGCCGATCGTCTGGGCGCCAAGCCGATGATGGTGACCGGCATGCTGCTGCGCGCCGCGGGATTCGGCGTGATGGCTTTCGCCGATGCCGGATGGATATTGATGCTGGCGTGCGCGCTGGCGGCGTTCGGCGGCATGCTGTTTTCGCCGTGCCGCTCCGCGCTGGTGATCAAACTGGTGCGCCCTGCGGAGCGGGGACGCTTCTATTCCATTCTGATGGTGGAGGACAGCGCGTTCCGGGTGATCGGCGCGCTGCTCGGCAGTTGGCTGCTGATGCATTACGACTTTCGCCATGTTTGCCTGGCCGGCATGCTGTTTTTTGTGCTGGCCGCGGGCTGGAATCTGTGGAAGCTGCCCGCCTACAAGCTGTCCAGCGTGCGCGCGCCGGTGCTGTCCGGGATGGCGCGAGCGTTTAGAGATCGGAATTTCCGCCGCTACGTGCTGACGCTCACCGGTTACTATACCCTCAACGTCCAGGTGATGCTGATGTTGCCCGTGGCGATACTGTCCGTCGCCCACACGCCGGCGGCCGTCGGCTGGATGTATTCCGTGGACGCCGTGATGGCGGTGCTGTTGCTCTACCCGATGGCGCGCTGGAGCGAACGCCGCTTCCGGCTGGAGCAGCGGTTGATCATCGGGCTGGGCATTATGACGGTCAGCCTGCTGTTCGTCGGCTTCATCCACACTCTGCCGCCGCTGTTCATGCTGGTGATCGCTTTTTATCTCGGATCGCTGATCGCCGAACCGGCGCGGGAAACCCTCAGCGCCGAGCTGTCCGACTACCGCGCCCGCGGCAGCTATATGGGATTCAGCCGCATGGGCGCGGCGGTGGGCGGCGCCATCGGCTACAGCGGCGGCGGCTGGCTGTATGACCTGGGCTCGGCGCAAAACACGCCGGCGCTGCCGTGGCTGATTCTGGGCGTTATCGGTTTCGTCACTATATTGGCGCTCTACGTTCAATTTCGCCGCCGTCCCACGCGGCGTATCGCCAGGGTGCGAAGTGTGTGAACGGGAATCGCGTATGGGCGCTCGGCGGTGGCTAAACTTGCGGCTCTTCGCTGAACAGGTCGATAAAATGCGCCAGCCGGGGCGAAAAGACGGCGCTGTGGCGGTAAAGCAGCCAGGTGTGATTATCCAGCGCCCGCCCGTCCGCGTCGTGCAACAGCTGCGGGTGCAGTTCAGGGGGAAAATCCAGGTAGTCCGCCAGCAGGGCGAATCCCAGTCCGTGCTTGACCAGTTCCAGACAGATCTCGATTTTGTCCACCGTCATCACAATGTGCGGCGGCTGGCTGAATACCGAATTCCACCAGCGATCGATCGTATCGCCGACATAGGGATAGGGCATGTTGGAGATGCGGATCTGCGGCAGCGTCGGCAAATCAGCCAGCGCCAGCGGGTGGCGGTTGATCGCGTAATAGTGGTTGCGATCGACCACGCGTTTGCCCTCTTTCCAGTGGGTTTCTTCCCGCACCAGCGCCAGATGGATTTCGCCGCGCTGTAACTGCGCGAAGATATCATGCGACAGGCCCGTCACCAGCCGTAGCTCAACATCGGGATAGCGATCGTGATAGCGACGCATCAGCGCCGGCAGACGATAGGCGGCGTAGTTGCTGTAAGCGCCGATGCGGATCTCGCCGCGCAGCCGCTCGTCCGCCAGCAGCAGCGCTTCTTTCATCTGCTGGTAGTCATTCAGTATCCGATCGGCGTAATAGACGATCTGCTCTCCCTGCGGCGTAAAGGTCAGCACTTTACCCGACATGTCGAACAGCTGTACGTTGAGTTTGCGCTCAATCTGCCGCAGGCGGTAGCTCAGCGCCGGCTGGGAGGTGTGCAGCTGTTGGGCGGCGCGGGTAATGTTTTTCAACTCGTACACCGTGCGGATAATCAGCCAGTCTTTATCATCCATAGGCCGTTGTGCCGGGGAGCCATGCCGTGCGAAACGCGCGCGCCGTCATACCGTCAGCATCCCCTCGGTTTCGAGGAAGCGAATAATGTCTTGCAGCCCGTCGCCGGTTTTCAGATTGGTAAAGGTCCAGGGGCGCTGCGGACGCATGCGGTTGGTGTCGCGCTCCATCACCTCCAGCGACGCGCCGACGTAAGGCGCCAGATCGGTTTTGTTGATCACCAGAAAATCCGAACGGGTGATGCCCGGCCCGCCCTTGCGGGGAATTTTCTCGCCTTCGGCCACGTCGATCACGTAAATGGTCAAATCGGCCAGCTCCGGGCTGAAGGTGGCGCTTAGGTTATCGCCGCCGCTCTCCACGAAAACAATATCCAAATTGCCGAAGCGGCGCGCCAGATCCTCGACGGCCGCCAGATTCATTGAGGCGTCTTCCCGAATGGCGGTATGCGGACAGCCGCCGGTTTCCACGCCGACGATGCGTTCCGGCGCCAGCGCGCCGGCTTCGGTTAAGATTCGCTGGTCTTCTTTGGTGTAGATATCGTTGGTCACCACCGCAAGCTGCCAGCTGTCGCGCATGGCCTTGCACAACGCTTCCAGCAGCGCGGTTTTCCCCGAACCCACCGGGCCGCCGACGCCGACGCGCAGCGGTTGTTTGTAATCTGACATATCACCTCTCAGGAACGAAAAAGTCTGGTGTACTGGGTTTCATGACAGGCGGAGGCGATCGCCGCCAGCGGCAGCCCCGCGCCGATTTCATCATCTTTGAGCGCCAGCGCGGCCGGCAGCAACCGCGTCAACTGCGCGCCCAACTCCAGCAGCAGGTTCTGCGCGGCCTGTTGGCCGAACGGCACCAGCTTCACGCCGGCCATGACTGCGCCTTCCAGCCAGCTGTAGCCGTAGGCCAGCGCCAGTTCCGGTAGCGGAATCCCCCAGCGCTGCCCCAGCCACGCTATGCCGCACAGTTGGCTGTGCGCCAGCGCATCGCGCCAGTCGGCGTCGAGTTCTTCGGTTAGCCCCCAGCCGGCGAGAATCCGTATAAACGCCTGGCCGCGCTGGCGCTCTTCCGCCCGCAGTTCGCTGGTTTCGCGCCCGGCCAGCAACAGGTCGCGCCACTGGCGCAGCGCGGATGCGTCATGCCGTTCGCAGGCATGATACAGGCGCTGCAACAGCGGCCAGTCGAAGTGCGCCAGCGTGTGCGTCATTTGCTGGCGCTGCCAGCGGCGAAAGCCCTCTTCGTCACGCACCCAGCCCGCTTCCACCGCCCACTCCAACCCTTGCGAATAGGTAAATCCGCCGACCGGCAGGGCGGCGCTCGCCAGTTGCAGCAGGCGCGGCAGGCGTAAGGCGGAGGGACTCAGATCTTCCGCGCCGCAACGGATGCCGTCGTCACGAATAGGGCGTGCTCCTTTATGCGCCATATCTTTAATGATGCGAATGGCTGTGGTGGCCGTGCGCGTGCGGTGCGGCGTGATAAGCCCCGCTTTCCGGCTCGAAAGGCGCCATGACGACGCGCACCTGAAGCCCCAACTGGCGCACCATGTCGTCAAGCACATGGTCGTGGTGATAACGCACCAGTCCCTTTGCTATCTGCAACGGAACGTGCCGGTTGCCGAGGTGGTAACACGCCTTGGCGAGCAGCAGCGGATCGGCGCACTCCGCCTGCGATACCTGCTCTTCGGCGGCGATCACGCGCACAATTTCCCGTCCGGCGTCGTCGCCGAGCAAATCGCCGCCGCGAATCAACTGGCCGCGATCCAGCATCAGCCCTGCTTCCCGGCCGTCGTCCAGCGTGATTTTGGCGCGGCTTTTCAGCCGGGTCGCCAGATCCAGCGTGGCGGTGGCGGTCACCGATTCGGCCTGGTTCAGACGTTGTGTGAGTAGTTTCATCAACCTTCCTTAAAACAGAAAATAGCGCTGCGCCAGCGGCAGTTCGGCCGCGGGTTCGCAGGTCAGGCGTTCGCCGTTGGCGCTGACCTCATAGGTTTGCGAATCGACCTGAATATCCGGCAGCGCGTCGTTGTGCACCATGTCGCTTTTCCGCACCGTGCGGCACTGGCGCGCCACGCCGATCAGGCTTTGCAGCCCTAATGCGCCGGCGGCGTCGCGTTCGACCGCCGCCTGGGAAAGAAACGTCATGCGCGTTTGATGGCGCGCCGCGCCCAGCGCGCCGAACATCGGACGATAGTGCACCGGCTGCGGCGTGGGGATGGAGGCGTTGATGTCCCCCATCGGCGCGCTGGCGATCAGGCCGCCTTTGACGATCAGCGCCGGCTTCACGCCGAAGAACGCCGGCGACCACAGCGCCAGATCCGCCAGCTTGCCAGGTTCGATCGAACCGACTTCGTGCGCGATGCCGTGGGTGATGGCCGGGTTGATGGTGTACTTGGCGATGTAGCGCTTGACGCGAAAATTGTCGTTACGCTCGTTGTCTTCCGGCAGCGCGCCGCGCTGCAACTTCATCTTGTGCGCCACCTGCCAGGTGCGCAGCACCACTTCGCCCACCCGGCCCATGGCCTGGGAATCCGACGAGGTCATGGAAAACGCGCCGATGTCGTGCAGGATATCTTCGGCCGCGATGGTTTCCCGGCGAATGCGCGATTCGGCAAACGCGATGTCCTCAGGAATATTGGGATCGAGATGGTGGCAGACCATCAGCATATCGAGATGCTCGTCCACGGTGTTGACGGTGTAGGGCAGCGTGGGGTTGGTGGACGAAGGCAGCACGTTCGGCCGGGCGCAGGCGGTGATGATGTCCGGCGCATGGCCGCCGCCGGCGCCTTCGGTATGGAAGGTGTGGATAGCGCGATCGCCGATGGCGCGCAGCGTGTCTTCGACAAAACCGGCTTCGTTCAGCGTATCGGTATGAATGGCGACCTGCACGTCCATCTCTTCCGCCACGCTCAGACAGCAATCGATCGCCGCCGGCGTCGATCCCCAGTCCTCGTGCAGTTTTAAGCCGATAACGCCCGCCGCCACCTGTTCGCGCAGCGCGCCGGGGCTTGACGTGTTGCCCTTGCCCAACAGGCCGATGTTGACGGGCAGCGCGTCGGCCGCCTGCAACATGCGCGCGATATGCCAGGGGCCGGGGGTGCAGGTGGTGGCGTTGGTGCCGGTCGCCGGACCGGTGCCGCCGCCGATCATGGTGGTTACGCCGGAAGTCAGCGCTTCCTCCGCCTGCTGCGGGCAGATGAAGTGAATATGCGAATCAATGCCGCCCGCGGTGACGATTTTGCCTTCCGCCGCAATGATTTCCGTCGCGGCGCCGATGGGGATATCCACGCCGGGCTGAATATCCGGATTGCCCGCCTTGCCGATAGCCCGAATGCGGCCGTCTTTGACGCCGATATCCGCTTTTACAATGCCCCAGTGGTCGATAATCAGCGCGTTGGTCAGCACCAGATCCATCGCTTCGTCCGCCAGCATCTGGCCTTGTCCCATGCCGTCGCGGATCACTTTGCCGCCGCCGAACTTCACCTCTTCGCCGTAGACGGTGAGATCCCGCTCCACTTCCACCCACAGCGCCGTATCGGCGAGCCGTACCCGATCGCCGGTTGTGGGGCCGAACATATCGGCGTATGCCTGACGAGAAATGCTAGTCATCGTTTTGTCCATCCAGTTTGCCCATCACCTCTCCGCGCAGGCCAAATACCTGGCGCCGGCCGGACAGCGCCACCAGCGCGACCTCCCGCGCCTGACCCGGTTCGAAACGCACGGCGGTGCCGGCCGCGATATCCAGCCGGTAGCCGCGGGCGCGGGCGCGATCGAATACCAACGCGGGGTTGACCTCATAAAAATGGTAGTGCGAGCCGATCTGGATCGGCCGGTCGCCGTGGTTTTCCACCACGACGCTGATGCGCTCGCGTCCCGTATTCAACTCAATGCGGCCGTCGGCGACCTGTATTTCACCTGGGATCATGCGCGGCCTCACTCAATCGGATTGTGTACGGTGACGAGCTTGGTGCCGTCCGGAAAGGTGGCTTCCACCTGCACGTCGGTAATCAGTTCGGCGATGCCGTCCATCACCTGATCGCGCGTGAGGATATGCCTGCCGAACTCCATCAGTTCGGCCACGCTTTTTCCATCCCGCGCGCCTTCCATAATGGCCGCGCCGATCAGCGCCACCGCTTCGGGATAATTGAGGCGCAGGCCGCGCGCCAGACGGCGTTCGGCCACCAGCCCCGCGGTAAACAGCAGCAGCTTGTCTTTTTCTCTGGGGGTAAGTTCCAAAATCGTATCCTTTTCACGTAGACCATATTCTCGGCGGCAGCGGCGGCATACCGACGATGGCGCTGCGCAGGCCGAACCAGAGCGTTTGCTGGAGGGATTGCATCTGCCGGTTGTCGCCGGCCAGCATTCTGACGACCAGCAATTCGCCCAGCAGCGTGGCTCCGGCGGGCGCCGCGCTGGAAGCCAGCAACGCGCGCGCCTGCTCCAGCGTTTCCGGCCCGGCGGGCGTCATCAGCATGGTGCCGACCAGCGCGTGGCCGGCGATACAGTCGAGATCGCCGTCGAGGATCCGCAACGTTTCATGCAGCGTCAGCTCGCCGTTGCGCAGCACGCGCAGCCGCGTCTTCAATTCGCCGCTGGCGAAGCGTTCCCGCATCACCGGGCGGCCGAGACAGAACGTTTCCCAGGCGATTAGCCGGGCGTTTTCTTCAAGGTAAAAGCAGGTATCCACCTGCGCTTTGGCTCCGGGAAAGACAATCGTGTCCTGCGGCAACCATTCAAGACAACTGCCGGACGCCAGACGAAACGTTTGTTGCAAGAGCGCGGTTTCGCCCGCGCTGCGATAAAATTTGGTTGCGCCCGGCGTAGTGATCAGCGCCCGCGCATCCTGCTCCAGGCGGATTTCCGCGCCGAGCCGATCGCCGCCCACCACGCCGCCCGGAGGATGCAACAGGTACACGTGGCAGGTTTCGCCCTCGGGATAGAACGGCCGCTGGATCAGCAACGGCCCGCTATGGCGGCGCTCGGCGACGATGGTGCGTCCCGGCTGGCGGCGCAATCCGAGGTAAAGCGACGCGCGCCAACCCGCTGAGATCTCATCCGTCGTAACCGTATCGCCGTTGTCGCTGCTCATCATGTAAATGCGCCTAAATTATTGTGAATGCGTCATATCGACGCCTTCTCTTCTTCGCCTCGCCGCTGTCTTTCTTTGTGACATGGCGAGAGAAACGACAAATAATATTTTTTTGTTATGTCAGCGGCGGAACAGTGCGGCGTCCGTTCAATGTGCCGCGTCATGTATCCCCATAAACTGCCGGATGCGCTGTAGCGCCGGATCTTGCCCGCCGGCGCGGATCGCCGCCGGAGACGCGTCCGCCTGAATGCCGCCGTCCTCCATCAGCACCACCCGGTCGGAAATCGCCAGCGCGAAATCCATCTCATGCGTCACGATCAGCATGGTCATCCCTTCCCGCGCCAGGGAGCCAATCACCTTCAGCACGTCGCCCACCAGTTCCGGGTCGAGCGCCGACGTGGGCTCATCGAACAGCATGATATCCGGCGACAACGCCAGAGCGCGGGCGATCGCCACGCGCTGCTGCTGCCCGCCTGACAGCTGATGCGGATATTTTTCCGCATGGGCCAGCAGCCCGACTTTATCCAGCAGGTAAAGCGCCTGCGCGCGCCGCGTGGTGGCGTCGTCTGGCTGACCGTGGTAACGCGGCGCCAGCATCACGTTTTGCAAAATGGTGTAGTGGGGAAACAGGTTGAAGTTTTGGAATACCATGCCGATGCGCCGGATGCCGCGCCGCGCGGCGTCGTTTTCTCTCGGCCCCCCGGCGACGATAAACGCTTCGCCGAACAGGATGATTTCGCCCCGATCGAGGCTTTCCAGTCCGTTGACGGTGCGGATCAGCGACGTTTTGCCCGATCCCGACGGGCCGATGATGCTGATGGCTTCGCCGGGCGCGACCGCCAGATTGATGCCTTTAAGCACCTGATGCCGGCCGTAAGCCTTATGGATATTTCTCATCAGCAGCGCGTTAGGCTCGCCGGGGCGGGCGGTCGGCTGGCGGAACACCGGCGCGCTCGCCTGCCGCCGCAGCGCGGTCAGCGCGCTTTCCTCCAACGCGCCCGGCGCGCGGGCCTGAATGTTCACCCGCCGCTCCAGCCACTGAAACAGCAGGGTAAACAGAGAAACAATCAGGATGTAGTACGCCGCCACCGCGGCCAGCGTCTCCATCACCAGAAAATTTTCCGCATACAGCCGCTGGCCGGTCATCAGCAGCTCCGGCAGCGAGATGACCGATACCAGCGAAGTTTGTTTGACGATGGTGACGAATTCGTTGACCAGCGCCGGAAGTGAAATTCGCAGCGCCTGCGGGATCACCACCAGCCGTTGCACGCCCAGGAAACGGATGCCGAGCGCATGTCCGGCCTCGTGTTGTCCTTTCGCCACGGAGAGCAAACCGCCGCGGTGAATTTCGGACATATAAGCGGTTTCCACCAGCACGGTGGCGATCAGCCCGGCGAAAAACGCGTTGCCGAGTACGGCGCCGGTGGCCGGCAGTATTTGCGGCAGGTTGTAGACGAACACCACCAGCACCAGCAGCGGAACGCTGCGGAACAGCCAAAGGTAGATCCGGCACGCGCCGCGCAGCCAGAAAGGGCCGGACTGGCGGGCGCTGGCGACGATGAAGCCTAACGCCAGGCTGATAAGCCAGGACAGGATGCTAAGTTCTACCACGGTGACGCTGGCTTGCCAGAACGCCCGCATGGAAAACAGCGAGAAAAAGTAGGTCCAGTCGAAAAACATAGCGGCAGCAAAACTCCCTGAGCGAATATTCTCGTCATACTTCAAGTTGCGTGGGCGCTGGCTTTGTCGCTCGCCCCGTTGGGGCCTACGCCGCGGCGTTGCCGCAACTCGAATTATTTAGCGTATGAAATCTGATGCCGTCCGTTAACGCGCGGCGGTGTCGGTGATGCCGTAAGGCCGGTATTTTTCCAGCAGGGCGGCATATTCGCCGTTGTCGCGTATCGTTTGCAGCGCGGTTTTCAGTTCGTTCAACAACGCCTGACTGCCTTTTTTCACGTAGATGCCGAGCGTCTGCGGATAGATGATCTGCGGCGAAGCTATCGTCGCCCGGCCGCGGCTGCGTTCGGCGAACATGCGCGCCGCGCCCGCCATCTCAACCTGCGCCTGAATATGGCCCGCCAGCAGCGCCTGCAACGTTTCCGGCGCGGTGGGGTATTCCTTGACGGTAATGGGCGGCTTGCCGTTGGGCAGGCAGTAATCGGCGGCGAGTTGCCGTAGCTGTTTCACCCACACGGATCCCTGCTGCAAGCCGACGGTCAGGCCGCACAGCGCTTTTTCATCCTGCGGTATGACCTTGCTGTCGCTGCGCGCCAGAATGTAGGCGCCGGTATCGGCGTAGGGGATGGCGTCCGCCTGCGCGGTGCGATCGGCGGTGACGTACAACGCGGAAATCACCGCGTCGTGTTTGGCGGCGTTTAATCCGAGGATCAGACCGGAAAACTGCGTATCGGCGAGCGCTAATCGGGTGCCGAGGTGTTTACTGAGTAAGGCGGCAAGCTCGGCGTCAAAGCCGACGATCTTCCCGTCCTGCCAGGATTCGAACGGCGGGTAGGCGACTTCGATGCCGACCTTGAGTACGCCCGGCGTCAGCGTGGGAGGAACGGCTGCGGCGTTGGATGACGACAGGGCGTTTACGGCCAGCATCAGGGCAAGCAGAATGGCGAAGCGCGGTTGGCGCCGCGTAACGGATGATTTCATATTGGAGTTCCCATGAGTTAAAACGCGTGTTGTCGTTTGATAGCGATCGCCGAACCGGCGACCTAAAGGCCGCCGCGTTTTCCCGGCGCGGCATGGCATGCCGTGGCCGCTCTGTGGCGGGAGGCGAAGCCTCCGGTCGTTTATATACGCTGGATGAACCATGACGATGGCGCCCTTATTCACAGCTTGCGCCGGCCGGCCAGCGAAAATCGTAAGGGCCGTGA
Organism: Brenneria izadpanahii; assembly: GCF_017569925.1. Taxonomy (NCBI): domain Bacteria; kingdom Pseudomonadati; phylum Pseudomonadota; class Gammaproteobacteria; order Enterobacterales; family Pectobacteriaceae; genus Brenneria; species Brenneria izadpanahii. The sequence goes on from NZ_CP050854.1 coordinate 369,456, forward strand.
ACGGCCGCAGGCTCTGGAAATGCGCGCAGTAATGCCAGGTAGAGCAGCGCCGCCAGGCCGAGCGTGACCGGCAGGCTGACGTCGATGCCGCCGGCGAGGTCGCCAAACGGGCCGACGAACTGCCCCGGAATGTTGACCAGGCACAACCCCGCTCCCGCGCTGGGGATCCAGGCGCCGAGCCCGCACCAGTTCCAGCCATGATGAAACCAGTAGCGTCCGCCGCGCTGGCCGCGCGTGAAAACCTGCAGATCGTCCGCATGGTAGAAGCCCCGGCGCACGATCAGCCCGATGATCATGATCACTATCCACGGAGAGGTGCAGGTGACGATCAGCACCGCGAAAGTGGAAACGCTCTGCACCAGGTTAAAGGCAAAGCGGCCGATGAAGATGAAAGCGATTGCGGCAACGCCGATGAGAAGCGTCGCCTGGGCGCGGCTGAGCAGGCGCGGGAATATGCTCGACATATCCAGCCCGGTGCCGTAGAGGGCGGTGGTGCCGGTGGACATGCCGCCAATGATGGCGATCAGGCATACCGGCAGGAAGAACCAGGTCGGAGAGACGGCCAACAGCCCGCCGACGTAGTTGTTGTCCGCTATGTACTGCGGCGCATGGGCGGCCACCACCGATGCCGTGCACAGCCCGAATACGAACGGGATCAGCGTGGCCAGTTGCGCGGCGAACACCGCCGCCATGATGCGGATCTTGGCGGTGCGCCGCGGGATGTAGCGCGACCAGTCTCCCAGAAAGGCGCCGAACGAGATCGGGTTGCTCATGGTCAGCAATATCGCGCCGATGAACGCGGCCCAGAATCCCGGTTCGCCCAGCGTCAGGCTGCCGCCGAATCCAGGATCAAACGTGCCGCTAAAGGCGAATACGCCAAGCAGGAACATCAGGCTGGAGGCGAAGACGGCGATTTTGTTGACCCACAGCATGAAGCGAAAACCGTAGATGCACACGATCAGGACGAGCGTGGCGAACATGCCGTAGGCCAAGCCCAGCGTGACGTCATTTTCCGGAACGCCCAGCAGACGTCTGGCTCCGCCGATAAGGGCGTCGCCCGAGCTCCAGACGGATAGAGAGAAAAACGCCACGGCGGTCAGCAGAGACAGGAAGGAACCCACAATACGGCCGTGGACGCCGAAATGGGCGCCGGAGGATACCGCGTTGTTGGTGCCGTTGAGCGCGCCGAATATGCCCATCGGCGCCAGGATCAGCGCCCCGACGACGACGCCGATGATTATCGCCAGGAAGCCCGCCTGGAAAGAGAGGCCGAAGAGAATCGGGAAACTGCCCAGCACCGAGGTGGCGAAAGTATTGGCGCCGCCGAAAGTGAGACGGAAAAGATCCAGCGGCGAGGCATCGCGCCGATCGTCCGGTATCTGTTCGATGCCGAAGGTTTCGATGGTCATAGGAGAATGTGACATAATCGCCTCTGATAGCTTCAAGGTCCGCGCCGTATCGCGTGACGGACGACTGATTTCAGTTACGGTCCGACGAGTGCTCGTGGCGGGCTAGCCGGCCCTTCGCACCTCTGCCGCCGCGCTCATCGTTGCGCCACTCCCGGCAGCACGCACAGCATTTCATACAGCAGGTTGGCGCCCATTTGGGCGGTCATGCCGCTGATATCGTAGGGCGGCGAAACTTCCACCAGATCGCAGCCCACCAGATTGAGCCCCCGGCAGCCGCGCACAATCTCCAGCCCCTGCGCCGAGGTCAAGCCGCCCACTTCCGGCGTGCCGGTGCCGGGCGCCCAGGCCGGATCGAGGCTATCGATATCGTAAGAAAGGTATACCGGGCCGTCGCCCATCCGGGCGCGCACTTCCTCCATCAACGGCGTCAGGCTGCGGTGCCAGCACTGTTCGGCCGGGATCAGGCGAAATCCCTGATCGACGCCCCACTGGAAATCTTCGCTGGTGTAACCCTGGGCCCGCTGACCGATTTGCACCACGCGCCGGCAGTCCAGCAGCCCTTCTTCCACCGCCCGGCGGAACGTGGTGCCGTGGGCGATCTTTTCGCCGAACATCTCATCGTTGGTGTCCGTATGCGCGTCCACATGGATCAGGCCGACCGGGCCGTGCTTCTTGGTTAACGCGCGCAGGATCGGCAGCGTGATGGTATGGTCGCCGCCCAGCGTCAGCGGGATCAGCGGCCAGTCGTTGAGCGAGGTGTAGTAGTCTTCGATGATGTCCACTGATTTCAGCAGGCTGTAGGTGTTGATCGGCACATCGCCCAGATCGCCCACCCGCAGGGCATCGAACGGCGCGGCGCCGGTCGCCATGTTGTAGGGGCGGATCATCACCGACTCGCTGCGGATATGGCGCGGTCCGTAGCGGGTGCCGGCGCGCTGGGAGGCGCCTATATCCAGCGGGATGCCGATAAAGGCGGCATCCAGACCCTGCGGGCCGTCGCTGTATGGCAGACGCATCATCGTGGCGCGTCCGGCGAAACGCGGCATTTCGTTGCCGCCCTGAGGTTGCGGATACTGTTTTTCCATTATCACTGTTTCCCACGTCGACTACGGCCGGATATGCGCCGGCCACGGATTAGTGGGAAAATAGTGCGGTAGACGATGGGCGGGAAAAAATAGCAGAATACAAAAAATCAGTTCAGTAATTTGAAAACTAACCGTCTCTCTTTCTTGCGGAAACAGTGTGATGTCCATTGGAAAATTGCCTAATCTGCGTTTGCTGCATATTTTCGCCACCGTGGCGAAACACCAGGGCTATGCCCGCGCCCAGCAGGAACTTAACCTGACGATTTCCGCCATCAGCAACTACATGAGCGAATTGGAAGAGAAGCTGGGATTCGTACTCTGCCGGCGCGGCCGGGGCGGTTTCGCGCTGACCCCAAAAGGGGAGGCGTTTTTGCAGCAGACGCTGTATCTAATGAACAATCTGGAAAACTTCGATCGCTATACCGCGACGCTACAGGGAGAACAGGGCGGGATTTTGCGCCTTGGCGTGCTTGACGCCACGGTCACCGATCCGGTGCTCTCCATCGCCGACGCCATCGGCCGTTTCAGCGACCGGTTTCCGTTGGTGCACATCAATCTGCAAATCAAAAGCCCGCACGCGCTGCTGCAAGGCATTCTGGATAACGAACTGGATGTGGCGGTAGGCAATTTCCCGCTACAGGGCAACAGCGTGATCGCCCATCCGCTGTATCGTGAACAGCATTGGCTGTATTGCAGCGATCAACACGAGCTGTTCGACGTGGCGCATCCAAAAGCGGCGCATGTCGCCCAGATGCGTATGGTGACGCGCAGCTACTGGAGCTCGTCGGATTTGGGCAAACGGGGCTTCAAGCAGAGCACCGCCACCGTGGAAAGTATGGAGGCGCAGCTGCTGTTGATTCTGTCGGGAAAATATATCGGCTATTTGCCCGAGCATTACGCGCTGCCCTGGGTGCAGAGGCGGCGGCTGCGCGCGCTGCTGCCCACCGACTATGGCTATCAGGCGCCGTTTTCGCTGATCTTCCGCCGCGGACGCAGCAAAGAGGCATTGATTCGCGCGATACGCGACCTGCTGCGTTCGGCCTCCAAAGCGCAGCGCACCCGGCTGTGACGGCGAACGCGGCCTTTATTCAAACCTGTTCCCGGCAGATTTGTCACTCATCCCAGTCACTTACTGATGTCAGCTGCTGGGGATTCGCTGCATCGCCGCCTTCCTGCAACTCGCATTATTTAGAATATAACCGGGTTTTTAGGCTGAGAATATTTAGAATATCTTAATTAGTAAGCAATATTTTAATTTATTCTTAAATAGTTTTTTTTCTCTCTATGCCGACGGTGTTTTATTTCATATATGCCAAATCCTCTCTTCCATAACTTATTTATATAAAAATAAACAGAAAAACCTGGCGTATTCTCAACTATTTCCTGGTTATTTGGCTACGCTAAATAGGTAAATGGTGTTAAATGAATTATTTTGCACTGTAAATTATTTTTTTATGCGCTTTTTTATTAGCGAATATTTCCAATTAATTGTTTTTTATTGGTTTTATTGTGGGTTCGCCAAGGGGGGATACAAGCGCATCACTATAGGTTGTTTATATAACATGTTTATTTAATTCAAATGGTTAATCAGGGGATGAATACCATGCTGGAGTTTTCCGATGCGATTAATTCACTTATTGCCGGACATTATGCCGATCCGTTTTCTCTATTGGGCATGCATAAAACCTCAAATGGAATCGAGGTGCGGGCATTATTACCAGATGCCCAGGAAGTGTGGGTGGTAGAGGCCCGAAGCGGCCGTAAAGTGGTTCAGTTGGCCTGCTATGACGAACGTGGTTTTTTTTGCGCCGTATTGCCGCGCAAAAAAAATTCGTTTCACTATCAATTGGCTGTGACCTGGCAACAGGAAACTTATCTGATTGAGGATCCTTATCGCTTCGGGCCGCTGTTGCAGGATCTGGATATCTGGTTATTGGCGGAAGGGAAGCATTTACGCCCTTACGAACGCTTAGGCGCGCATCTGGAAACGCTGGACGGCGTAGCCGGCACCCGTTTTGCCGTCTGGGCGCCGAATGCGCAGCGGGTTTCCGTGGTCGGCCGGTTCAATTTCTGGGACGGCCGCCGCCACCCGATGCGCCTGCGCAAAGAGAACGGCATCTGGGAACTGTTTCTACCCGCCGTGACGCAGGGCGAGCTATATAAATATGAGATGATCGACTGCCGCGGCAACGTCCGTTTAAAAGCCGATCCTTACGCTTTTGAAGCGCAGATGCGTCCGGATACCGCTTCTCTGATTACCGCTCTGCCGGAGAAAGCGCCGCTGGATGAAGCGCGTCGTCAGGCTAACGGGCTACAGGCGCCGATCTCCATTTATGAAGTTCATCTCGGTTCCTGGCGCAGACATACGGATAACAATTTCTGGCTCAGCTATCAGGAGCTGGCGGAACAGCTTATCGCCTATATTAAAGAGATGGGCTTCACGCATATCGAACTGATGCCCATCAATGAACACCCGTTTGACGGCAGTTGGGGCTATCAGCCGCTCGGTCTGTATGCGCCGACGCGCCGCTTCGGCACGCCGCAGGATTTCAGGAAATTTATCGACGCCTTTCATGAGGCGGGCATCAACGTCCTGCTGGATTGGGTGCCGGGGCATTTCCCCGGCGATGAGTATGGTCTGGCGCAGTTTGACGGTACGGCGCTGTATGAATATGCCGATCCGCGCGAAGGTTATCATCAGGACTGGAACACCCTGATCTACAACTATGGCCGACATGAAGTACGCAACTATCTGGCGGGAAACGCGCTGTTCTGGATGGAGCATTACGGTATCGACGGGCTGCGGGTGGATGCCGTCGCCTCCATGATTTACCGCGACTACAGCCGCAACGAGGGCGAGTGGGTGCCGAATCATTACGGCGGCAGAGAGAATCTCGAAGCGATCGCTTTCCTGCGCTACACCAACCAGATGCTGGGCCATGCCGCGCCGGGCGCCGTCACCGTGGCGGAGGAATCGACCGACTATCCCGGCGTGACGCTTCCCCCCGACTGCAACGGGCTGGGATTCCATTACAAATGGAATATGGGCTGGATGCACGACACCCTGTCGTATATGCAGCACGATCCGGTGCACCGCAAATATCACCATGATTTGCTGACGTTCGGCATGCTGTACGCCTACAGCGAAAATTTCGTCCTGCCGCTTTCTCACGATGAAGTGGTGCACGGCAAGCGATCGCTGCTGGATCGGATGCCCGGCGACGCCTGGCAGAAATTCGCCAATCTGCGGGCTTACTACGGTTTTATGTGGGCCTATCCCGGCAAGAAACTGCTGTTTATGGGATGCGAATTTGCCCAGGGGCGCGAATGGAACTACGACGCCAGCCTGGACTGGCACCTGCTGGACGAGCCGGAAGGCTGGCACCGCGGCGTGCAGCAACTGGTGCGCGATCTCAACCACTGCTACCGCCGGCAGCCGCCGCTGTATCAGTTGGATTTCCAGCCGCAGGGGTTCGAATGGCTGGTGACGGACGACCGGGAAAACTCGGTGTTTGCCTTTGTGCGGCGCGATGAGCAGGGCAATGAAGTGCTGGTGGTCAGTAACTTTACCCCGGTTCCGCGCTATGGCTATCGCATCGGCATTAATCAGCCCGGCCGCTGGCGGGAAATCATCAATACGGACTCCCACTACTACCACGGCGGCAATCTGGGTAATGGCGGCCCGGTTCACAGCGAAGATATCGGTAGTCACCAGCGGCCGCAGTCGCTGGCGCTGACCATTCCTCCCCTGGCGACGTTGTATCTGGTGAGAGAGGTATGAATGACGGTATTGCAAGCGGGCAGTCCAACCCCCTTGGGTTCGAGTTTTGATGGCGAAGGCGTTAATTTCGCGCTGTTTTCGGCAGAGGCCGAACGGGTGGAGTTGTGTCTGTTTGATGAGCGCCAGCAGGAGCGGCGGCTGGAATTAACCGCGCGCAGCGGCGATATCTGGCACGGCTATCTGCCCGGCGCCAGGCCGGGATTACGCTATGGCTTTCGGGTGGACGGCCCTTTTGAACCCGCGCAAGGCTTGCGTTTTAACCCGCATAAGCTGCTGCTCGATCCCTGCGCCCGCCGCTTGGACGGCTGGATTGTGGATGACGCCTGCCTGCAAGGCGGCGTCGAACAGCGTGATGAGCGCGACAGCGCGGCGGTGATGGCCAAGTGCGTCGTCATCGCCGAGGATTACGACTGGCAGGACGACCGCTATCCGCAAACCCCCTGGAGCCGGACCGTGATTTATGAAGCCCATGTGCGCGGGCTGACCCAGCTACACCCCGATATCCCGGCCGCGGCGCGCGGCAGCTATGCGGCGCTGGGGCATCCGGCGGTTATCGACTATTTGCAGCGTTTAGGCGTTACCGCGCTGGAGCTGCTGCCCGTGCAACAACACGCCGACGAACCCCGGCTCCAGCAGATGGGGCTGCGCAACTACTGGGGCTATAACGTGCTGCTGCCGTTCGCGGTGGATAACGGCCTGGCCTCCGGCGAGGATGCGCTGAACGAATTCCGGGATGCGGTCAAGGCGCTGCATCGGGCCGGCATTGAAGTCATTCTGGACGTGGTGTTTAACCACAGCGCCGAGCTGGACGTGGAGGGGCCGACGCTCTCTCTACGCGGTATCGATAACCGCAGCTATTACTGGCTGGGCGAGCAGGGCGAATACCACAACTGGACGGGCTGCGGCAATGCGCTGCGCCTTAATCATCCGGCGGTTATCGATTGGGTGATGAGCTGTCTGCGTTTCTGGCGCGAGGCCTGCCGCGTCGACGGCTTCCGTTTTGATTTGGCGACGCTGCTGGGGCGCACGCCGGATTTCAACCCATCGGCGCCATTGCTTATGGCGATGAAAAACGATCGGCGGCTTCAGGGATGCAAACTGATTGCCGAACCCTGGGATCTGGGCGCCGGCGGCTATCAGCTGGGACAATTCCCCGCGCCGTTCGCCGAATGGAGCGACCGCTATCGTGACGATATGCGCCGCTTCTGGCTGCATGGCGATATTCCGCTTGGCGTGTTCGCCCGCCGTTTCGCCGCCTCCAGCGACATCTTCCAGCATCACGATCGCCTGCCTTTCGCCTCGGTCAACAAACTGACCGCCCATGACGGCTTCACGCTGCGCGACCTGGTGAGCTTTAACCATAAGCGCAATCAGGCCAACGGCGAAAACAACCGCGACGGCGCCGACAACAATTACAGCAATAACCACGGCGCGGAAGGGCTGGATGCCGATGAAGAGACGCTGCTGCGCCGCCGCGCCAGCCAGCGGGCGCTGCTGACGACGCTGCTGCTCTCGCAGGGAACGCCCATGCTGCTGGCGGGAGACGAACAGGGGCACAGTCAGCAGGGCAATAACAATGCCTATTGCCAGGATAACGAACTGACCTGGCTGCACTGGGATGAGGCCGATCGCGCGCTGGTTGAGTTTACCGCCGGGTTACTTCGCCTGCGCCGCGCGATACCGGCGCTGCAGCAGGACGGATGGTGGCAAGAGGGCGATAGCGCCGTGCAATGGCTGGATATCAACGGGCAACCCTTGACGCCGCGCCAATGGGAACAGGGAGAGCGCCAATTACAAATTTTGCTTTCCGAGCGTTGGTTATTGCTGATTAACGCCAACGCGCACGCTGGGGATTTTACTCTGCCGCCGGGACAGTGGAAAGTTGCGTCGCCGTTCAATGAAGAGGATTACCGGCCCGGCGATGGGGTATGGCAAGGGAATGCACAGGCTGTTTGTATCCTTACAAAATAAATAAGAAGGAGTTAGCCATGGTGAGTAACGACAAAAACGATCCGCTGATGCTGGCAAGACAATTGCCGTTGAAATCTGTGGCGCTAATTCTGGCGGGGGGACGGGGAACCCGTTTAAAAGATTTAACGGCGTTGCGGGCCAAACCCGCCGTTCATTTCGGCGGCAAATTCCGCATCATCGATTTCGCCCTGTCCAACTGCCTCAATTCCGGCATCCGCCGTATCGGGGTGATCACCCAGTATCAGTCGCATACGCTGGTGCAGCATATTCAGCGCGGCTGGTCTTTCCTGAATGTCGAAATGAACGAGTTTATCGATCTGCTGCCCGCGCAACAGCGTAACTCCACCGAACACTGGTATCGCGGCACCGCCGATGCGGTCTGCCAGAATCTGGATATCATCCGCCGTTACCGGGCGGAATACGTGGTGATACTGGCGGGCGATCATATCTACAAGATGGATTACTCGCGCATGCTGATCGACCACGTCGAGAAAGGGGCGGAGTGCACCGTGGCCTGCCTGCCGGTGCCGCTGAAAGAAGCCAGCGCGTTTGGCGTTATGAGCGTCGATAAGCAGCATCGTATCCTCGACTTCGCGGAAAAACCGGCGCAGCCGATAGCGATGCCGGATAACCCGGAGATGGCGCTGGCGAGCATGGGAATCTACGTGTTTAACGCCGACTACCTGTACCGCCTGCTGGAAGAGGATGTCTGCGTGACCGAGTCCAACCATGATTTCGGCCAGGACTTGATCCCCAAAATCGTCGCGCAGCGTTCGGCCTGGGCGCACCCCTTTACGCTTTCCTGCGTTACGTCGGGCGATAGCGACCGCCCTTACTGGCGGGATGTCGGCACACTGGAAGCCTATTGGCAGGCGAATCTCGATCTGGCGTCCGTGACGCCGGAACTGGATATGTATGACCGCACCTGGCCGATTCGCTCGGCGATTGAGTCGCTGCCGCCGGCGAAATTCGTGCAGGACCATTCCGGCAGTCACGGCATGACCATGAATTCGCTGGTTTCGGGCGGCAGCATTATTTCCGGTTCGGTGGTGACCAATTCGGTGCTGTTTCCCCGCGTGCGGGTCAATTCGTTTTGCAATATCGATTCAACGGTGCTGCTGCCGGACGTTACCGTCGGGCGCTCCTGCCGTTTACGCCGCTGCGTCATCGACCGCGCCTGCCGACTCCCGGACGGCACGATCATCGGCGAAAACGCGGAAGAGGACAGCCGTCGGTTTTATCGTTCGGAAGAAGGGATTGTGCTGGTGACGAGGGCCATGCTGGAAAAAATGTAAGCGGGATATCGGGTTTGCGGCATCAGGTTGTCGTCCGCGTCCGCCGCCTGAGATTTCTCCTCGCGAAGGCGGGGATCTGCGGGAATGACGGGAGGTCAAGGGGGACGGATAGCAAAAGGCAATGACGTTGGAACAATACAGGAGTGAGAATGCAGGTATTACATGTTTGTTCAGAGTTGTTTCCGCTGTTGAAAACCGGGGGGCTGGCGGATGTCGCCGGCGCATTGCCCGCAGCACAGATTCAGGCCGGAATGGATGTCCGGGTCATGTTGCCTGCATTTCCCGATCTTAAAAAAGGCATTACCAATACGCAGGTAGTGCGCGAGCTGGACACGTTCGCCGGTCATGTCGCTCTGCTGTACGGCCATTTTAACGGCGTCGGTATTTATCTGATTGATGCGCCGACGCTATACCAGCGCGCGGGCAGTCCTTATCACAATCCTGAGATGTACGCATATGCGGACAACTATTTACGTTTTGCGCTGTTGGGCTGGATGGGGTGTGAATTGGCCTGCGGGCTGGATCCTTTCTGGCGGCCTGACGTTGTGCATGCCCATGATTGGCATGCCGGATTGACGTGCGCCTATCTGGCCGCACGCGACCGACCGGCGAAATCGGTATTTACCGTCCATAATTTAGCCTATCAGGGATTGTTCAACGCCCGGCACATGGCCGAGCTGCAACTGCCGCCTGATTTTTTTCAGATCTACGGGCTGGAGTTCCACGGGCAGATCTCCTACCTCAAAGCGGGGCTGTACTACGCCGATCACGTCACTACGGTCAGTCCGACCTATGCGCATGAGATCACGCAGCCTGCATACGGTTATGGTATGGAGGGGTTATTAAAAACCCGTGAAGAGGAAGGACGTTTATCCGGCATTCTCAACGGCGTTGATGACGCGATCTGGAATCCGGCCCACGATTCTTTACTGACCAGCCATTACAACCGGGATGTGTTGGCAAACAAGGCGGAGAATAAGCGGCATCTGCAAACGTCAATGGGACTCAAGGTGAATGAAAAAGCGCCGGTGTTCGCCATCGTCAGCCGTCTTACCAGCCAGAAGGGGTTGGACGTCGCGCTGAGCGCGGTGCCTGATTTGCTGGAGCAGGGCGGGCAACTGGTGGTTCTGGGGGCGGGAGACGCGCAGCTGCAGGAAGGATTTCTGGCCGCCGCGGCGAAGTATCACGGTCAGGTTGGGGTGCAGATTGGTTACCACGAGGCATTCTCCCACCGCATTATCGGCGGGGCGGATGTCATCATGGTGCCCAGTCGGTTCGAACCCTGTGGGTTAACGCAGCTCTATGGGCTGAAATATGGAACCTTGCCGCTGGTGCGCCGCACCGGCGGACTGGCAGACACGGTTGCGGATTGTTCGCTGGAAAATCTGGCGGACGGTCTGGCGAGCGGTTTTGTGTTTAACGATTGCAACGTTGGATCGCTATCCCGGGCAATTCGTCGCGTATTTGTCCTGTGGGCACGCCCGACGCTCTGGCGCTATGTGCAGCGTCAGGCAATGGCTATGGATTTCAGTTGGCAGGTCGCCGCGCAGGCCTATCGCGCACTGTATCAACGCTTGTGGTAACACTCATGGGGAATGAATTATGAACACACCGTTTACCTACATGTCACCAACGCTCAGTGTGGAAGCGCTGAAACACTCCATTGCCTACAAGCTGATGTTCGCGGTGGGCAAGGATCCGGCGATCGCCACTCAGCATGACTGGCTGAATGCCACGCTGCTGGCGGTGCGCGATCGCATGGTTGAACGCTGGCTGCGCTCTAACCGGGCGCAGTTATCGCAGGATGTTCGCCAGGTTTATTACCTTTCCATGGAGTTTCTGCTGGGACGCACGCTCTCGAATGCGCTACTGGCGATGGGGCTGTATGACGACTTGAAAGCGGCGTTGGACGGCATGGGGCTGGAGCTTGACGATCTTCTCCAGGAAGAGAACGACCCCGGTCTGGGCAACGGCGGTTTGGGGCGGCTGGCGGCCTGTTTCCTGGATTCGTTAGCCACCATGGCGCTGCCGGGGCGCGGCTATGGCATCCGCTATGAATACGGCATGTTCAAGCAGAATATCATCAACGGGCAGCAGGCCGAATCGCCGGATTACTGGCTGGAATACGGCAATGCGTGGGAGTTTCCCCGTCACAGCACGCGTTACAAAGTGCGCTTTGGCGGACGAATCCAGCAGGAGGGCGCCAAAACCCGCTGGCTGGAAACCGAAGAGGTCATCGCCTGCGCCTATGATCAGATTATCCCCGGCTTTGATACGGATGCGACGAATACCCTGCGGTTGTGGAGCGCGCAGGCCAGTAATGAAATCAATCTGGGCAAGTTTAATCAGGGCGATTATTTCGCCGCGGTTGAAGATAAAAACCATTCGGAAAACGTATCCAGGGTGCTTTATCCTGACGATTCAACCTATTCGGGGCGCGAGCTGCGCCTGCGCCAGGAGTATTTCCTGGTTTCCGCCACGATTCAGGATATCCTCAATCGCCACTGGCTGATGCATAAAACCTACGCCAATCTGGCGGAAAAGTTCGCCATCCATCTGAATGATACCCATCCGGTACTGGCGATCCCCGAACTGATGCGCCTGTTGATTGATGAGCATAAGTTTAAGTGGCAGGACGCCTGGAACATCGTCACCCAGGTGTTTTCCTACACCAACCACACGCTGATGCAGGAGGCGCTGGAAACCTGGCCGGTGGATATGCTGGGCAAGATCCTGCCGCGCCATCTGCAATTGATCTTCGAAATTAACGAGCATTTTCTGGAGTTCGTGCAGCAGCAGTTCCCCGGCGATATCGACCTGCTGGCGCGGGTTTCCATCATTGAGGAAACCAACGGACGCCGGGTGCGGATGGCCTGGCTGGCGGTGGTGGCCTGCCATAAGGTCAATGGGGTGTCGGAGCTGCATTCAGATCTGATGGTGCAGTCGCTGTTCGCCGACTTCGCGCGTCTGTTCCCCAACCGCTTCTGTAATAAGACCAATGGCGTCACGCCCAGACGCTGGCTGGCGCTGGCGAATCGCCCGCTTGCCAAAGTGCTGGACGACACCATCGGGCAGACCTGGCGTACCGATTTGAGCCAGCTTGATGAACTAAAACAGCATGTTGACTATCCGGCGTTCGTACAGCGGATCCGGCAGGCCAAGCTGGAGAACAAAGAGCGCCTGGCTGACTATATCGCGGAAAATCTGAATATCGTCGTCAATCCCAAGGCGCTGTTTGATGTGCAGATCAAACGAATCCATGAATATAAACGCCAACTGTTGAATGTGCTGCACATCATTACGCGCTATAACCGTATCAAGGACGATCCCTCGCTTGAACGCGTGCCGCGCGTGGCGATCTTCGCGGGGAAAGCCGCATCGGCCTACTACATGGCCAAACATATTATCAATCTGATCAATGACGTGGCGAAGGTGATCAACAACGATCCCGCCGTGAACGATCGCTTGAAGGTGGTGTTTATCCCGAACTACGGCGTCAGCCTGGCCCAGCTCATTATTCCGGCGGCGGATCTTTCCGAGCAGATCTCGCTGGCGGGGACGGAAGCCTCCGGCACCAGTAATATGAAATTCGCGCTGAACGGCGCATTGACCATCGGCACATTGGACGGGGCGAACGTGGAAATGCTGGAATATATCGGCGAGGAAAACATGTTTATCTTCGGCAATACCGCCGATCAGGTGGAAGCGCTGCGTAAAAACGGTTACAACCCGCGTGAATATTACGATAAGGATGACGAACTGCACCGGGTGCTTACGCAGATCGCGACCGGCGTTTTCAGCCCGGATGATTCCCGGCGCTACAGCGATTTGTTTGATTCGCTGGTGAATTTCGGCGACTACTACCAACTGCTGGCCGACTACCGCAGCTATGTCGACACGCAGGACCGGGTGGATGATTTGTACCGTAACGAGGACGAATGGACGCGCTGCGCCGCGTATAACATCGCCAGTATGGGCTATTTTTCTTCCGACCGGACCATCGCTGAATATGCCCAGGAAATCTGGAATATTAAGCCGATACGGCTTTGATATTTATTGTGTTAACAACAGCGCCGCACCAGGCAATCTGGTGCGGCGCTGCCGTCTTTACCCTGCGCCGACGTGTTAACGCGGCCTGACGATGTCACTACACAGGCTGCAACAAAGTAGCGGGCTCGTCTCTTTTACCGGTCTGATGGTAAGCATCCAGCCATTCGCTGATGCGCTGCCGCTGCGCCTCAGTTAACCACATCCCCAGTTTTGTGCGCCGCCAAATGACGTCGTCCAATGTAACGGCCCACTCTTTCTCCACCAGATAGCGTAGCTCGGCTTCATACAGATCGTGGCCAAAATGTTCGCCCAGATCGCTGAGTCCTTTGGTATGCGCCAGGATCAGTTCACTGTGCGATCCGTATGTCCGGCTGTAGCGTCGCGCCAGCGCTTCCGGCAGATTAAAACGGCGGCGCAGCGCGGCGGCATAATCGTCGCGCGTGCCTGAAATATCTCCGCCGGGCAGCACGGCGTCTTTGGTCCAGGCTTTCCCCGCCTGAGGGTAGTATTTTTCCAGCTTATCCAGCGCATGTTCCGCCAGTTTGCGATAGGTGGTCAGCTTGCCGCCGAACACGGATAACAGCGGAGCCCGGCCCTGTTCGTCGTCCACCGACAGCGTGTAATCGCGGGTAATGGCCTGCGGCGAATCGGATTCATCGTCGCACAGCGGCCGCACGCCGGAATAGGTCCAGACGATGTCATCACGGGTGAGCGGTTGTTTAAAGTGATCGTTATAAACGTCCAGCAGGTAGTCAATCTCGCCATCGTCGATTTTCACGCTATGCGGATCGCCGTGGTATTCCACGTCGGTGGTGCCGATGATCGAAAACTCATCCTGCCAGGGGATCACAAACACAATGCGATGATCTTTGTTTTGCAGAATATATGCCTGAGGCTGATCGTGCACTTTGGGCACCACGATATGGCTGCCTTTGATCAGGCGGATCCCATAAGGCGATTTTAGTTTCAAGCCATCATCAAAGAACTGTCTTACCCACGGACCGGTTGCGTTTACCAGGCCTTTAGCGCGCCAGGTGAGCGTTTCGCCGCTGAGCGAGTCGACGGCTTCAACCACCCACAGACCTTGTTCGCGCCGGGCGCTGACGACCTTGGTGCGGGTGCGCACTTCACCGCCGCGCTTGGTGACTTCCTGAGCGTTCAGCACCACTAGACGCGCGTCGTCCACCCAACAGTCCGAATACTCAAAACCTTGAGTCAGCTCCGGCTTTAATACCGATCCGGCGCCGAATTTCACGCTTTTACTGGCGGGCAGGCTGACGCGCTTCCCTATGTGATCATACATAAACAGGCCGATCCGGATCATCCATGCCGGACGCAGGTGCGGCTGATGCGGCAAGCGAAAACGCATGGGGAAGATGATATGGGGCGCCATTTTCAGCAGTGTTTCACGTTCGGAGAGCGCTTCGCTGACCAAACGAAACTCATAATGTTCCAGATAGCGTAAGCCGCCATGAATCAATTTAGAGCTAGCGGAGGAGGTGGCGCAGGCCAGATCCTGCGCTTCCAGCAACAGGACGGATAATCCACGGCCAGCTGCATCCGCGGCGATACCCGCGCCGTTAATGCCGCCGCCGATCACGATCAGATCTTTGGTTTCCACGTTTTTCCTCCACCGGTAAATAAAGCAAAAAAATGTTCGTTTTCGCTCATTATAATAATCGTAAACAAACAAGTTAGCCAATAGTTAACCAAATAAAAACATTTATGCGTGATGAAGGTAACATTTTGTGGATAGTTGTTACATGAATAGTGGGGTTATTGATGAGGGCGGGCAGGACAGCCCGCCATAAATCTATGGGGTATTAGTTCGTCTATGCGTTACCGCTGGCCGTAATAGGCGTGCGGACCATGCTTGCGGCTGAAGTGCTTGTTCATCAGATAACCGTCGATCGCGCGCAGGCGCGGATTGATCGAACGAGCTATCCAGGCCATTTTTGCCACTTCTTCCATTACCACCGCGTTATGGACCGCTTCGTCGGCATCTTTTCCCCAGCAGAACGGGCCGTGCTGATAGACGACGATCCCCGGAGTATGCAGCGGATTGCTGTCGCCGAGCGTTTGAGCGATCACGATGCCGGTGTTTTTTTCATATTCCGTTTCCACCTCCTGCGCGTTTAGCGGCCGGGTGCAGGGGATCTCGCCATAAAAGTAGTCCGCGTGGGTGGTGCCCAGCGCCGGGATCGCCAGCCCGGCCTGCGCCCAGGCGGTGGCGTGGGTGGAATGGGTGTGGACGATCCCCCCAATTTGCGGATAGCGGCGATAAAGTTCCAGATGGGTGGCGGTATCGGAAGAGGGGCGGAAGCCGCCTTCCACCACCGCTCCCTGCATGTCGACCACCACCATATCGTCTGGCCGCATAACATCGTAGGCCACGCCGCTGGGCTTGATGACGATGACCTGGCGCTGCCGATCGATGGCGCTGACGTTGCCCCAGGTATAAGTCACCAGGCCGTGGCGCGGCAGCGCCATATTCGCATCAAAGACCTGCTGTTTTAGCTGCTGTATCATACGGCTTCCTCCACCGGTAAACCGGCCTGGGTCATCTGTTGTTTAACCCAGTCGCGTGCGGCGGCAATCTCTTTTATCGGATCGGGCGACGTTTCGCTCCACATTTCGATCAGGTAAGGGCCGCAGTAGCCGCTCTCCCTGAGCGTGGTAAAACAGCGCGCGAAATCGACCACGCCGGTGCCGAACGGCACATTTTTGAAGACGCCGGGGCGCGTATCTTTAACATGCACCGCTACGATATGGCCTTTCCCCGCTTTTAGCTCCATCTGTACGTCGTTGTCCCAGGCGGAAAGATTGCCGATATCCGGGTAAAGCTGGAACCACGGATTATTGAGGTAGTTGGCATAGCCCAATGCTTTACTAATGGAGTTCATCAACGGATAGTCCATGATTTCCATCGCCAGCGTGACCTGAGCGCGGCTGGCCATTTCCACGGCCAGTTGCAGACCGTGGCGAAAGCGCTCGCGGGTCAGATCGTTCGCCTTCTGGTAGTAGACGTCGTAACCGGCGAGCTGAATGACGCGGATGCCGACATCCTGAGCAAGACGGATCGCCTTGAACATGATTTCCAGCCCCTGATTGCGCGTTTCGTCATTTTCCGAGCCTAATGGAAAGCGCCGGTGGGCGCTCAGGCACATGGACGGGATGCGGATGCCGCTGACGGCAATCGCGTTAACCAGTTCCAGGCGTTGCTCACGGCTCCAGTCAAGCCGCGCCAATCGGCCATCGCTTTCGTCCACCGACATTTCGACGAAGTCAAAGCCCAGTTCTTTCGCCAGTTGCAAACGCGCCAGCCAGCTTTCGCCCGGCGGCAGCGCTTTTTCATAAATACCGAGCGGAACGGTTTTCGTGAGCATAAAGTCACCTTATCCCCAGAGCTGGGCGATGCTATGTTTAAATTGACGCGCCGCTTCTACCGGATCCGCGGCGTCGCGAATACTGCGGCCGGCGATAAACACATGAATGGGAATACCTTTGAACAAAGGCAGATCCGCCAGCGCCAGTCCTCCGGTGACGGTGACTTTGAAGCCCATATCCGCCAGGCGTTTAATGGCGGCGATATCGGCTTCGCTCCAGGCGACGCCCGCTGCCTGTGCATCCCTGCTGCGGTGATAAACCACCTGCCGGATGCCGATATCACGCCAGGCTTCCGCCTGTTCCCAGGTCCAGAAGCCGGTCAATTCGATCTGGACGTCGCCGTTGAATTCGCGCGCGACCGCCAGCGCGCCGGCGGCGGTGTTGATATCCGCACAGCAAATGACGGTGACCCAATCCGCATTGGCCTCAAAGCACATGCGCGCCAGAATTTTTCCGGCGTCGGCGATTTTGGCATCCGCCAGCACAATCTTGTGCGGGTAAAGGGATTTCAGATCGCGCACTGCGCGAACCCCTTCGCCGACACACAGGATGGTGCCCACTTCAATAATATCCACCTCTTCGGCAATCAGCCGGGTTGTCTGGTAAGCGTCCGCCAGCGTCTGGTTATCCAGCGCGACCTGCAACATCGGTAAATGAGACATCGATAAACTCCTTAATCAGCATGCCGCCGCGGCGGTCTGGTCAATCAAATTCAATACGTCTTGTTCGGTACGGCAGGCGCGAAGGCGGTCGAAGTTGGCTTCGTCTTCAAACAGATTCACGATTTGCATGATGCCCACTTCCTGATGGGTGTTGGCATCCACGGCCGCCATGGTGATCAGAATGTCCACCGGATCGTTATCTTCATGGTTGAAGATCAGCGGCGTTTTCAACGTCACCAGCGCAAAGCCGGTTTTTTTGACGCCTTCCTCCGGGCGGCCGTGAGGCATGGCGAGCCCGGGAGCGATAACGAAATAAGGGCCGAATTGCTTTACGCCATCCAAAATGGCCTGATAGTAACGCGGCTCGACGACATCGGCCGCGACCAGCAGATCCACGCCGATTTTCACTGCCTCCTGCCAGGTGGCGGCTTCGGCCTGTAAGCGGATGGAACGATTTTCCGCTAATGAATCACGTAGTTTCATCGTCACTTCCTATTGTTTTAAGTCCGCCGGGAAATGCGCCTTGATGACTTCCAGCAGTTTTGGGCCGAAGTCGGCCGCGGAGAGCATATTGCGCACGCCGATAACATATTTATTGCCGCTGACGGTGATCTCATCGGCTACGTGAGTCGAGGCGATGATGATGTCCGCGCCGCTCAGTTCCGCTTTGTATTCACCGACCGCGCAGCTATTCAGGCTATGGTCTATTCCCTGCTCGGTCAGAAATTGACCGACTTTCATTTTCATGATCATGGAGCTGCCCTGTCCGCAGCCGCATACCGCCAGAATTCGTACTGTCATGATGGTTTCTCCAGAATCAGTTCACGTGGGTTTCCGTGAGTTTCTTTTCCGCATCTTCTTCAGCGCGTAATGTACGGCTGGCAAAGACCATATAAATCAACGCAATGACGACGACGACGCTCATAAACCACAGACCGAACGTCAGCCCCTGCATTAACGGCGGCGCCAGAATCGACCAGTCCGCCATCCCCATCCAGGCGCTTAGCCCGGTCAGTTTTACCGCCCAAACGCAGCCGAAGATTTCTATCATGCCCATGATCAGGCAAATCTTCGTCGCCGCGCGCCAGCCGCCGAAATGGTTGGCGAATACGCCGATGGTGGCGTTAGAGAAGAACATTGGAATGAAGCCGGGAATGATCATGATGGGGGAGCCGATGCCGATCAGAATGCCGATGGCGATCAACTGGCCGATGGTGCCCCACATAAATCCCCAGACCACGGCATTGGGAGCAAAGCTGTAGATGGCCGCGCAGTCGATAGCCAATACCGCTCCGGGAATCAATCGCTGGGAGATGCCGTTAAAGGCTTCGGAAAGTTCGGCAACGAACATCCGTACCCCTTGTACGATGATGAAAATGGCGACGGCAAATTGAAAGCCGGTTTGCAGGATATAAATGCTCCAGTGGGTTTTCCCGGCCATCTGCTGCAAGGTATCCAGCCCGAAAGAGAGCAGGATCGTGCCGAAGAATACCGTCATGACTATCGCGGTGGAGACGATGTTGTCGTGGAAGATATTCAGCCAGCCCGGAAGTTTCAGATTTTCCACGCTCTCTTCTTTTTTCCCCAGATAGGGAGCGAGCTTGTAGGCAATCCAGGAAGCGAATTGCTGCTGGTGTCCGATGGAGAAACCGCAGCCGTCCGTTACCGCCTGCGTCGGTTTGTACATCATGTTCGAGGTGATGCCCCAGTACAGGGAAACCAGCACGGCGCTACAGATGATGGTGGTCCACATCGGGTAGCCGAGAATATAGAAGAACACGGCGAGCAGACCGGCCTGTTGGAACATGATGTGGCCGGTAAGCATGATGGTGCGGATGCCGGTGATCCGGCGCAGCAGGACGTAAACAATATTCAGCGCTAGCGCCAGCAGTACCGCATAGCCGACCCAGCTATAAGCGTCGCCCATACGTTCGATGGTCGCCATCATGGAGGCGTAGGTATCCGAGATGGCGCCGCTGATGCCGTAAACTTCAGACATTTTGGCGACGACGGGTTTGAAGGTGCTGGTCAGAATACCGGAACCTGCCTGCAGCAACATAAACCCAATGATCGTTTTAATGGTGCCTTTAATGATGACGGTGGCGCTTTTACGCAACAGTAAATAACCGAGAAACGTCACAATCCCCAGCAGCAGCGGGGCGTTGGTCATGACCTGATTAAAGAAGATCGTAAAAATATTATAGAGGGTTTCCATAAGCACTCCGTTCGGCTTTTGGTCATCCTGGTGACGCGCCGCTTTGGCAAAGCGCCGGCGCGGTCAGGCATTTTTTATATGGCGCTTTCACTGTATCAATCACCAATAATCATAAAAAGACATTTTTTGATTATTTGTGAGAGGCTTCGCAATTATCTTTTTTCTGCTTGCCAATACGCCTTCATTATTAACGATGTTTTATTTTTATTTTTAATATTCAATGTTTTATATATTTCATTGATATATTTTAAGCGATGCCTGGCGCTAGATTATCGCCTGGATAATGCGATTGAACGTGAAGTTTTACGATTGTCATCATGATAAAACGGTGATATTTTCTCACAATAAAATCATAAAGAGTCATTTAGTGATTATTTTAGGATTAACAACTCACCAATATGCCGATGACGAGGTTCACACTATGAGTAAAATCGAAAGCATTACCCGCGAGTCATGGATTCTGAATACTTTCCCGGAATGGGGAACCTGGCTGAATGAAGAAATAGAGCAAGAGCAGGTCGCGCCGGGGTCATTCGCCATGTGGTGGCTGGGCTGTACCGGTATCTGGTTAAAATCGCAGGAGGGCGCGAACATTTGTGTGGATTTCTGGTGCGGGACGGGTAAACAGAGCCATGCCAATCCGCTGATGAAATCCGGCCATCAGATGCAACGCATGGCGGGCGTGAAAAAATTGCAGCCAAACCTGCGCACCACGCCGTTTGTTCTTGATCCCTTCGCTATTCGTCAGATTGACGCCGTGCTGGCGACGCACGACCATAATGACCATATTGATGTGAATGTGGCTGCGGCCGTGCTGAAAAACTGTGACGGCAACGTGCCTTTCATCGGCCCGGAAAGCTGCGTGAATCTATGGATCGGCTGGGGCGTGCCGCGTGAACGCTGCATTGTGGTGAAACCCGGAGATGTGATCGCCGTCAAGGACGTTGAAATCCATGCGCTGGACGCGTTTGATCGCACCGCATTGATTACGTTGCCCGTGGAGGAGAAAGCCGCGGGCGTCCTGCCGGACGGCATGGACAAACGGGCGGTGAACTATTTATTCAAAACGCCGGGCGGCAACCTCTATCACAGCGGTGATTCGCATTACTCCAACTATTACGCCAAACACGGCAATGAGCATCGGATTGATGTGGCGCTGGGGTCTTACGGCGAGAATCCGCGCGGCATCACCGATAAGATGACCAGCGCCGATATATTGCGCATGGCCGAGGCGCTGAACGCCAAGGTGGTAATTCCTTTCCACCATGATATCTGGTCGAATTTCCAGGCCGATCCGCAGGAAATTCGCGTGCTGTGGGAGATGAAAAAAGATCGGCTGCAATATGGCTTTAAGCCGTTTATCTGGCAGGTCGGCGGCAAGTTCACCTGGCCGCAGGATAAAGACAGACTGGAATATCACTATCCGCGCGGGTTTGAAGACTGTTTCACCACGGAGCCGGATTTGCCGTTTAAATCTTTCCTGTAAAACATCGGGGCGGGCCGTTCAGCGATGAGCGGCCGGCCTTTATGCTTCGAGCCTGAACGGGCGGCGAACTTTGCCGGTGATCCGCCCTCTATCCCTGTATTGATGATATCCCGTGCGTACTTTTGATAAGTTATGATTCAAATTACCGAACGCGCTCATTATAATCGGTATTTAGCATCCATTTAGCGGGGTAAACATGACTGAATCTCAGCGTCATAATGCCATCATCGATTTTCTGCAACGACAAGGGCAGCTCACGGTTGCCGATCTGATCAAGCACTTTGATGTCTCTCCAGCCACGGCGAGACGCGATATCAACAAGCTTGATGAGTCCGGTAAGTTGCGGAAAGTTCGCAATGGCGCTGAAGCGGTGAATGTTCCGCGGCCGGCCTGGACGCCGCTCAATATTTATCAGGCGCAGAATTTGGATGAGAAAATGCGTATCGCCAAAGCGGCGGCGCAACTGTGCCGCCCCGGCGAAAGCGTGGTGATTAACTGCGGGTCGACCGCATTTTTACTGGGGCAGGAAATCTGCGGCAAGGACGTGCAGGTGATAACCAACTATCTGCCGTTGGCGAATTACCTGATTGAGCAGGAGCACGACAGCGTCGTCATCATGGGGGGGCAATACAATAAAAGCCAGTCCATTACGCTGGCCCCGCAGGAAGGCGATGCCAGCCTTTATGCCGGGCACTGGATGTTTACCAGCGGCAAGGGGCTGACGGTGGAGGGATTGTATAAAACCGATATGTTGACCGCGATGGCGGAGCAAAAGATGCTTAACTATGTCGGTAAGCTGGCGGTGGTGGTGGACAGCAGCAAAATCGGCGAACGCGCCGGGATGCTGTTCAGCCGGGTGGAGCAGATCGACGTCGTTATTACCGGCAAACAGGCGAATTCAGAGATTATCGCGCAGCTGCGTGAACAGGGCGTGGAAGTGATATTGGTGTGATAGCGCGGGTTTTCGCCATAGCCTTGCAATTTATCCGGTTTACTCTGCGGCCCGTCAGGTTACAATAATGCCCCTTGTTATTAACTTGGTATTAACTTTCTGATGGAACAATTTGCAGCGATTGACATTGAAAATGCGTATTCCCGCTGGCAACAGGGGGAAGTTATCGTCGATATCCGCGATCCGCAGAGTTTCGCCATCGCTCATGTCCCCGGCGCGGTACACCTGACCAACGAAACCCTGGCCGATTTTGTGCGTCAGGCCGATTTCGACGCGCCGGTGATGGTCATCTGCTATCACGGCATCAGCAGCCGCAGCGCGGCGCAGTATCTGCTCAGCCTGGGGTTCGACATGGTTTTCAGCGTTGACGGCGGTTTTGAAGCCTGGCAAAACCGCTATCCGCAGGATGTCAGCAGCAACGGCGGGACATGATATGTCCGCGTTATTCTTTGCTACCGATCGCCTTTCCTAAGCGTTTCATTTTTCACGGCGCATTCTTTGTATTTAACCTGGCGCTTCATGGGTTATTATCTACCGCTTCAATCATATTCATATTACTGTCGGGGGGCTCCCCGCATTCGACACTATCCGGTATAACGCCATGATTCGAGTTATTGCTCTATCCAACCTGCGCCTTGCCCAAGCGTTTGTTGATTACATGCATACGCAGAATGTCAGCCTGGAAATGCGCGTGACGGGACAAGACGCCGAGCTGTGGCTGGCTGATGATGCGCAATTGGCGAAAGTACAGCAGGCGTTGGAGATATTTCTGCGGGATCCGCTCAATCCCCGCTATCAGGCGGCAAGCTGGTCCGCGGGATCGACCGATGGCGCCCTTCAATATAAATCTTTTTCTTATCTGCAAACGCTGCGGCAGCGCGCCGGGCCGTTGACGCTATCGGTGATCGCGGCCGCCGTCGTGGTTTTTCTGCTGATGCAGATTTGGGGCTATGAGCCGGTGATGGCGTGGTTGTCTTATCCCGATGCCGGACAGGAGCTACAGCTATGGCGCTGGTTCAGCCATGCTTTGCTGCATTTTTCCATCTTGCATATCTTGTTTAATCTGATGTGGTGGTGGTATTTGGGAGGGGCGGTCGAAAAAGTGCTGGGCACCCGCAAATTGCTAACGATCACCCTGATATCCTCGGTAGCGAGCGGCTGGGCGCAATCCTGGTTTAGCGGTATCTACTTCGGCGGGCTGTCCGGCGTGGTGTATGCGTTGATGGGATACGTCTGGCTGCGGGGCGAAAGAGAGCCCAACGGCCATTTATTTATGCCGCGGGGGATGATGATTTTTGCGCTGCTGTGGCTGATAGTCGGATATTTCGATATTTTAGGCTTGTCGATAGCCAATGCCGCGCACGTGGCGGGGTTAGTCATCGGGTTATTGATGGCCTTGTGGGATACCTATAATAAAACCGTCCGCCGGTAAATCCGGAATGCTTAGGGGATGAACGTGAAGCAAACACAACGTCATGAAGCCATCATTGAACTGGTGCGTCGCCAGGGGTACGTCAGCACGGAAGAGCTGGTCGAACATTTTGCGGTGAGCCCGCAAACGATTCGTCGCGATCTGAACGAGCTGGCGGAACGGAATAAGATCCACCGCCATCACGGCGGCGCCGCCTTGCCTTCCAGTTCGGTTAATACCGCCTATACTGACCGTAAGATGATGTGGTCTGAAGAGAAAGCGCGAATCGCCCGTCAGGTTGCCAGCCAAATCCCGGATGGCGCGACGCTGTTTATTGATATCGGCACCACGCCGGAGGCCGTGGCCCATGCGCTGATGCAGCACAAAAAACTGCGGGTGGTGACCAATAACTTGAACGTGGCGACGCTGTTGACGGCAAAGGAGGATTTCCGCTTAATTCTTGCCGGCGGCGAAGTGCGCAGCCGGGACGGCGGCATTATGGGGGAGGCCACTCTGGACTTTATCTCTCAGTTTCGTCTGGATTTCGGTATTTTGGGTATCAGCGGCATTGACATGGATGGCTCATTGCTGGAGTTTGACTACCATGAAGTACGCACCAAACGGGCCATCATTGAAAATTCCCGTTGCGTCATGTTAGTGACGGATCACTCTAAATTCGGTCGCAACGCCATGGTGAATCTGGGCAACATGGATTTGATCGACTATCTTTTCACCGATCAACTACCGCCACCCAGCGTACTGAAAATCATTGAACAACATAAGGTGCAGTTGGAGTTGTGCTGATCCAGATGTGCCTTTTCCGTGGCGGGCTATAGGGGAGAGGCACCATGTCGCAGTTTGCGTTTAACCCATCACAGTTTGCGGCCGCATTACTTCGCCAACAGCAGTATCACCGAGTTTCTTCCCTGGGGCAGATGACGCCGGCGCAGTGCTGGCGGGCGGTCAGCGTCGCGCTGGCCGAGCAACTGGCCGCCCATCCCCTCTTTTCCGCTTCGCCGGATGACGCGCATGGCCAGCCGGGACAGCGCCACGTCAATTATCTGTCGATGGAGTTTCTGCCCGGCCGCCTGACGGGCAATAATCTGTTGAATCTGGGGTGGTATGACGCCGTCGCCGAGGTGTTGGCGCAGCAGCGGATTAACCTGAGCGACGTGCTGGAGCAGGAGATCGATCCCGGTTTGGGCAATGGCGGTCTGGGGCGGCTGGCCTCCTGCTTTCTGGATTCGATGGCGACGGTTGGGCAAGCGGCGATCGGCTATGGCCTCAACTATCAATACGGCCTGTTTCGCCAGCATTTTGCCCAGGGACAACAGCAGGAGACCCCCGACGACTGGCACCGCGACGGCTATCCGTGGTTTTTCCCGCGTTCGGAACTGGCGGTGGACGTCGGTTTTGGCGGCGGCCTGCAACCGTTGGATGACGGCGGCGAGCTATGGCGGCCGGATTTTTACTTACGCGGCGAAGCCTGCGATTTGCCGGTCATGGGGTATCGCAACGGTCTGGTCCAGCCGCTGCGTCTTTGGCAGGCGACTCACCGCCATCCGTTTGACCTGACGCTATTCAATGCGGGGCGCTATCTTCAGGCCGAACAGGCCGGCATTGCGGCCGCCAGCCTGACCAAGGTGCTGTATCCGAACGATAACCACGCGGCGGGCAGGCGCTTGCGGCTGATGCAGCAATATTTTCAGTGCGCCTGCTCGGTGGCCGACATTCTGCGCCGGCACCAACAGGCGGGGCGGGAACTGGCCGAACTGCCGGATTACGAAGTCATTCAGCTTAATGACACCCACCCGACGCTGGCGATCCCGGAGTTGATGAGGCTGCTGCTGGACGAGCACCACATGCGCTGGGACGACGCCTGGTCGATAACCGGGCGCACTTTCGCCTATACCAACCATACGTTAATGCCGGAAGCGCTGGAGCGCTGGGATGAAAGGCTGTTCGGCCGCCTGCTCCCGCGTCATCTTTCCATCATTAAGCGGATTGATGCGCAATTTAAGGCGCAGGTGGAGCGGCTATGGCCCGGCGATCGCCGGATATGGGCGAAGCTGGCGGTGCGTCATCGGCGGCAAATCCGCATGGCCAACCTGTGCGTGGTGAGCTGTTTCGCGGTAAACGGCGTGGCGGCGCTGCATTCGGAACTGGTGGTGAAAGATCTGTTTCCCGAATATCAACGGCTGTGGCCGAACAAATTTCATAATGTGACGAACGGTATTACGCCGCGCCGCTGGTTGAAACAGTGTAACCCGGCATTGTCCGCATTGATCGATGAAACCTTGGAGACGGCGTGGGTGAACAATTTACCCGCCTTAAAAGGATTGGAGCCTTATGCAGATAACGCCGGATTCCGTGAACGCTACCGGCGGATAAAGCACGACAATAAGGTTCGGCTGGCGGATCATCTGCAACAACATTATGGGGTGACTCTCGATCCGCTGGCGCTGTTTGACGTGCAGATCAAACGGCTGCACGAATATAAGCGCCAGCATCTGAATCTGCTGCATATCCTTGCTCTTTACCGGCAATTGCGCGATAACCCGCGGCTGGATATAGTTCCGCGCGTCTTTCTGTTCGGGGCCAAGGCCGCGCCGGGCTATGTGCTGGCGAAAAACATTATTTATGCCATTAACCAGGTAGCTGAAAAAATTAATCGGGATCGCCGCTGCAACGATCGTCTTAAGGTGGTGTTCCTTCCCGATTACCGCGTGTCGCTCGCCGAACTGATGATCCCGGCCGCGGACGTCTCCGAGCAGATCTCGACGGCGGGCAAAGAAGCCTCCGGTACTGGAAATATGAAGCTGGCTCTGAATGGGGCTCTGACGGTGGGCACGCTGGATGGCGCCAATGTCGAAATCGCTCAGCAGGTCGGCGCGGAGAATCTGTTCATTTTCGGCCATACGGTCGAACAGATCAAAACATTGCAGGCGCAAGGATATAACCCTTACGACTATATCGATAAAACCCCGTTGCTCGGTGAGATTTTGGCTGAGTTGGGGAGTGGAGCCTTTAGTCAGGGAGATAAACAGGCATTTGCTCCATTGTTGAACAGTTTGCTGAAAGAGGGAGACCCTTATTTACTCATGGCTGATTTTGCCCCTTATTGTCAGGTGCAGCAGCGCGTGGATGCGAAATATCGTGAACAGGAGGAATGGACTCGCCGTTGTGTACTCAATACCGCCAGGATGGGCATGTTCAGCTCGGATCGGTCGATTCACGATTACCAGAAACGTATTTGGCAAGTGCGCTGTTAAGGAAAAGCAAGATGGTATTCAAGGCGGACAACTCGGCTATTCAATCAATGGTTATTGCGGAAAAATATACCGATGCCTATGGCAATGAACACTTTGTCGATGCATCGATCCGGGACAGGCTGCTGGCGATGATGGATACATCCGAAGGTGACGATGCGCCGTTGCCTCCGGTAAAGGTTTTTCTGCAAGGCGGGGACGCCGTCATCAAATTGGCCGGCAGCGGGGAATTTGATTGGGTGCTGGCGTATGAAAATGGCGGCCAGGTTCAGGGAAAGGCGGCCGGCGGCGCGAACCTGATGCTCCCCGCCAAACTGCCCCTGGGATATCACCATCTTACCCTGGCGCAGGGCGAACAAAGCTGGAATTGCCGCATCGCGATAGCGCCTCATCGCTGTTACGAGCCGGAGGCTCTGACGCAGGGGAAACGCTGGTGGGGCGTTAACGTGCAGCTTTATACCCTGCGTTCGCAAAATAACTGGGGCGTGGGCGATTTCGGCGATCTGCGCCAACTGGTGGAGCAGATAGCCCGCCGCGGTGGGGCATTCGTGGGGCTGAATCCGCTTCACGCCCTGTATCCGGCGGCGCCTGAAGCGGCAAGCCCGTACAGTCCATCTTCTCGTCATTGGCTGAACATTATTTATATCGACGTCAACCGGGTGGACGATTTCCAGCAGAGCCCGGAGGCGCAGTTCTGGTGGCTGCAAGAGGATACGCAACAAAGGGTATCGGAACTGCGCGCGGAACGTTGGGTTGATTATGTACAGGTGACCGCGCTTAAGTTAAGCGCGTTACGATTGGCTTTCCGCTATTTTAACACCCGCAGCGTTCTGGATCCGCGGATCAGCGCTTTTAGCCAGTTTGTGACGAACGGCGGGCAAAGTTTGCAGCTACAGGCGACGTTCGATGCGTTACAGGCTTATCTGAAGCAACGGGGCGACAATTATGCGGACTGGCAACAGTGGCCTGTCCGCTATCGTGATGCTCGCGGCAAGAGCGTTAAGCTGTTCCGTTATGAACACGCCGAGGAAATTCGGTTTTATTGCTGGCTGCAATGGCTGGCGTATGAGCAGTTGGCGGAGTGTTTCGCGCACAGCAAGCAGCTTGGCCTGCCTATTGGTCTGTATCGTGACCTGGCGGTGGGCGTTGCTCAAGGCGGCGCGGAAACCTGGGATGAACGGCAGCTATATTGTCTGGATGCCTCCATCGGCGCGCCGCCCGATCCGCTGGGGCCGCAGGGGCAAAACTGGCAGCTATCTCCCATGAACCCCAGGCTGATGCAGCTGCGCGGCTATCAGCCGTTTATTGACGTGCTGCGCAACAATATGGCGAACTGCGGCGCGCTGCGTATCGATCATGTTATGGCATTGATGCGCCTGTGGTGGATACCCAATGCGGAGCCCGCGGGCAACGGGGCTTACGTGCATTATCCGCTGGACGACCTGTTGGCGATATTGGCGCTTGAAAGCCAGCGGCATCGCTGTCTGGTGATCGGCGAAGATTTGGGCACCGTGCCGCCGGAGATCGTCAGCAAGCTGCATAATTTCGGCATCTATTCTTATAAGGTGCTGTTCTTTGAACAGGATGAACAGCATCGCTTCCGCTCGCCCGATAACTACCTTCGTCAGGCGATGGCGACGATTACGACGCACGATCTTCCCACGTTGCGCGGCTACTGGCAGGCGGTGGATTTATCGCTGGGCCGGGATTTGGGCTTGTATCCGGATGCCGGGTTATTACAACAACAAATGCAATTACGCGAAAAATCGAAGCAGGGCTTGCTGAACGCGCTGCATCAGCAGGCGCTTTTGCCGCAAAGGGTAGGGCGTAATTCATCGTTGACGGCGATGGGTATGCCGCTTAACCGCGGTGTTCACCGTTATATGGCGGATAGCGCCTGTGCGTTGGTGGGGTTTCAACTGGAGGATTGGCTGGATATGTTCGCTCCGGTGAATGTTCCCGGCACCAGCCGGGAATATCCGAATTGGCGGCGAAAACTCAGCCGGACGTTGGAATCGATATTTACCGACCGTTATCTTGAGCGTTTGATTCGCGATATCGATTTACGGCGCGGCGCGCCCGGCAAACAACAAGGGGAAACCTGATGATTTTGCCGGAGTCGGTCAGGATAAACGCAAGTATCACGCTGACTAGACTCCGGTGAAAACGCCGCCGGCGTTCTATATTGAACGCCATGCGTATCGCCTGCGGCGTATGGCGAATTATGCGACGGAATAGCGGTTTCGCATTGGTGATGGCGATCATCCGAATAGACGAATAGTGTGAAAATGAAATGAAAATTTACGTTTGATTACACGCGTCAAATGGCACATCATTTTCATAAGGCATATGTTTTACCTGATAAAGAATAGTGGGGGTAACACGGGGAAATAATCATGACATATCATTGCTGTCCGAAATGCAGTAGGCTGGTTACGCTTACGCAATCAACCTGCCCACACTGCTCCGCCGATCTAAGATATAAAAGAACGAGTTTTACAAAGGAGTGTATAAAGTTTGCCGCCTATATTCTGCTGGCGCTGTCCCTGGTGATGATAAAATATGATCATCACTTTTTCTCGTCTGATTCATTATTTATTGCGATTGCTTCAATTGCGTCTTTGATGGTTATTACTATTCTTAATTTAAAAGAAAAGCGTCATGAAAATAGAAGGTAAAATAAAAAATATACAATATCGATATTATCGAGTTTCACATGCAATGCGGCTGACGATGGCATTTCTCTGTTGTTTGCTGATTTTTTCAAAAATCAAGACGATAGAAGATGTGTCATGGATTTTTATCACATTGGTTGTGATAATGGGGCCGATGTCTTATAAAGGCAGTGTCTACCCGCGCGCCGTTCAGCGCTTTATGGGGACTCTAATCGGTATTATTTTTAGTATCATATCTTTTTATCTCGGCAAGTATAGTCCGGTTTTAGCCATTTTACCTATCGCCATGGGGATATTCACCTGCGGTTATCTGGTGCTGAGTAAAATACCTTATGCGGCGATTCTTATCGGGATTTCGCTTTCGGTGGTCGTTACCGCTTCGGAAGGTAATATGGATATCGCCATCTGGCGGATATCCGATATCTTTATCGGTTGTCTAATCGCCGTTCTGTTTTCCAGCATTTTACCGCATAAAGCGAGTATTCACTGGGATATTGAACTCTTCAAGCTCATCTCCAATCTGCATCTTCTTTATGCCGCCAACCTATCACGGAATATTTTTACCAAGCTGGATCTCCGCCAGCTAAACATGAAGAATAAGAAGATTATTGCAGATATTGTTAAGCTGTCTGGACCGGCGCAAAAAGAAACCAAACATAATAAATCGACCTATATTAGTATCCAGGAGTGTATTCAGGATTTAACATCTTATCTGGTGTTAATCGAAATGGCATATTGGGAATGTGATACCAGCCATAAAATAATTAATAAATCTTCTCTATCCGCGCAGATAAATAATGCCATACAATACCGCTTCGTTATGTTGGAATCTTTCATCCGCGATAATATTAGAGATACTGATGGGTTAAAAAAATTTCACTATCGTGAATTTAAAAAAGAGGTTATGTGCGAACTGAAAAGAATTGTGAATAGCCAATCAGATAATGAGGAACAGCAGGATCTGGCGGTGGAAAATCAGATATATGGCTACTTTTATTTAGGCATGAAAATTATCGATCGGCTGGATACGCTTATTGAACTGTTGTATGCCATGAAGGAAGCTCGGGCGCATAAGCATTTTCATCTGATACCGCATAAGGGGTAATCGCCGGTAAGGGACGCGCTACCTTGCGTTCACGTCGGGCTTTGGCGGAACGGCTTCTTACTCTCCGGCCGTTTGCTCGTGAGCAAGCGGCCGGGGCCGCCGTTTTCCCGCAACGTAACATCTATTGGGGATAGGTAAACATCAGTAGTAGGAGTGTTCGCCGCGCTGGTGCTCGGTGAGATCTCTTACGCCTTTCAGCTCAGGGAATTTTTCCAGCAACTCTTTTTCAATCCCTTCTTTCAGCGTGTAGTCGACCATTGAACAGCCGTTACAGCCACCGCCGAATTGCAGGATCGCCAGACCGTCGTCGGTGATTTCCATCAGCGTGACGCGACCGCCGTGACCGGCCAACTGCGGATTGATTTGCGATTGCAGCACGTATTCCACTCGTTCGATTAACGGTGCGTCGTCAGCGACCTTACGCATTTTGGCGTTGGGCGCTTTCAACGTCAGTTGGGAGCCCAACTGATCGGTGACGAAATCGATTTCGGCATCTTCCAGATACGGCGCACTGAGTTCGTCTACATAAGCCGAAATTTTTTCAAATTTCAGTTCAGTGTCACTGGCTTCCACTGCATCCGGAGGGCAATAGGACACGCCGCATTCCGCGTTGGGAGTGCCGGGATTGATGACAAAAACACGGATTTGAGTGCCTTCTTCCTGTTTTGCCAGCAATTTCACAAAGTGTTCCTGAGCAGCATCAGTAATACGGATCATAATGTTAAACTCAATGTTGATCATATTTAACGATTATAATACGCCCATCCTCCCGCCAACTACAAGGTTCGGCACAAACACCATACCTGAACGCCCGCCGCTCCCCGAGCCAGTAACACCCGGCTGATCTCCGCCGCCGTGCTGCCGGTGGTCACCACATCATCCAGCAACGCCACCTGTTTCCCCGTCAATAGCGCCTCGCAGGCAAACGCGCCCTGTAAATTTTTACGCCGGGCGCTGGCGCTGAGCCGTTGTTGAATTTGGGTTTGACGCAGGCGTTTAAGCGTTCGCGGTTCATATGCGCAGCATAGCCAATGCGCCAGAGGTTCGGCTAACAACTCGGTCTGGTTAAAGCCGCGCGACCAGTGACGCCGCCGGTGTAACGGCACGGTCACCAGTCGATCCGGCCGCGGCAGCGAATACGCCGTCAGCAATGCGCGTTCACGACGGTTCGCCAGCCAGCGAATCAGGATTTGGCGGGCAAGGACGGGCGCCAGCTCCGTTTTGCCGTGAAATTTAAACAGCTTCGCCAAGGTATTAAGCGGCGGAACATAGTCGCTGACAAACGTTATTGATTGCCAGGGCGGCGGATTTTGCAGGCAGCGCCCGCATTGTCTGGAGGGATCGCCCGTTGGTAACCCGCAGCGCGGACAACATAAAGGCGGCGGCGGTAAATGGCGCTGACAGACAGCGCAAATCCCGTGCCGGCTGAGATAAAGCGGCTGGCGGCATAGCCAACAGTGGGCGGCGATGGTTAACATAGACGCTTCCTTGAAATAATTCTCCCTAAGGCAGGATGATAATTGATGAAGTCGTTGTATTGGCAGACTGAAGGTACAGGAACAACGGAACTTGTGCTGTTGCACGGTTGGGGACTGAATGCGCAGGTATGGCATTGCATCTCGCCGCGATTGGCTCCGCATTTTCGTCTGCATCTGGTGGATTTGCCCGGCTATGGCCGAAGCCAGGGATTCGGCGCGATGCCGCTGGAAGAGATGGCGGCGACGGTGCTGGCCCAGGCGCCCGCCCGCGCGATCTGGTTAGGCTGGTCGCTGGGCGGGCTGGTTGCCAGCCAGGCGGCGTTGAGCGAGCCGCAGCGGGTGAGCGGATTGATTACAATCGCCTCTTCTCCCTGCTTTAGCGCGCAAGAGGAATGGCCCGGTATCAAACCTGAGGTGTTGCACGGATTCCAGCAACAGCTCAGCGAGGATTTCCAGCGCACCGTCGAGCGCTTTCTGGCGCTGCAAACATTGGGCACGGCAAGCGCACGGCAGGATGCCCGGCTGTTGAAGCGCGTAGTGCTGGAACAAGCGATGCCGCCGGTCGAGGTGCTGAACGGCGGGCTGGAGATCTTGCGCCGGGCGGATCTGCGCCAACCTTTGTGCTCGCTGACGCAGCCTTTGTTGCGGATGTACGGCGCGCTGGATGGACTGGTGCCGCGCAAAGTCGCCGGGTTATTGGATCGGCTATGGCCCGACTCTTCCTCGGTTATTATCCCGAAAGCCGCGCATGCGCCGTTTATTTCTCATCCGGATGCGGTTGTTGAACGGATCCTGGCGTTTAGCCGGCAGCCGCGGGTGGTTGATTGAGTTATGTCCGAACGCCTTAAACAATATCATCGATCATCAAACTGTAAAAAAAGGTAACTAGGTTATGTCCTGCTAATTTTGTAATTCAAGGACATAACGATGAGAGCTCGTTGGTTACTGCCTCTACTGTTTGCATCCGCTTTACCGGGAATGCTTCAGGCACAAGCCATTTACCCAATTGACCGCGCGACAATGCTGGCGGGTGGGAAATTCGATTTTAAGGTTGAGTTTGACGAAGTATTAAAGCCGGAAGATATTCGTATCCTGATCAATGGGAAGGACTATCAGCAGGTATTCGGCAAATCGGCTGCCTTTGTGGAACGTGAAGATGGCGAAAACGTCTCCGCGGTTTGGGTTCGGGACGTAACCCTGCCGGCTGCGGGAAAATATGTTGTAGCGGCGCAGGCCAAGGGAAAATCTTCAGAAGTTACGTGGGACGTTTACCAGACGCCTGATAAACGTAAAGCCAAGAACGTGATCCTGTTTATTGGCGACGGCCTGTCGGTCGCGCACCGTACCGGCGCCCGTATCCTGTCCAAAGGCATTACCGAAGGGAAAGCCGACGGCCGCCTGGCGATTGACGATCTGCAATATATGGCGTTTGGCGGCACCTCCAGTACCGACTCTATCGCGGCGGACAGCGCCAACACCATGAGCGCCTATATGACCGGCCACAAATCCGGTGTGAATGCGCTGGGCGTATATGTCAGCCGCAGTAAAAACTCGCTGGAGCATCCGAAGCAGGAAACGCTGGGCGAATTGCTTACCCGTTCGACCAAAATGTCCGTAGGCGTGGTCAGCGATGCCGAGCTTGAAGACGCCACCCCGGCCGCCGTGGTGTCCCACACCCGCCGCCGTGCGGATAAGGCGGAAATCGTCGAGATGTTTTACAACGTGAAACCCAGCGTGATTCTGGGCGGCGGCTCGGCCTATTTTCTGCCGAAAAGTACGCCTGGCTCCAAGCGTAAAGACGAAAACAACTATGTGGAAAAATTCCAGCAGGATGGCTATACGCTGGTGACCGACGCGGACACGCTGAAGAAGAACGCCTCCCAGGCCACCAAACTGTTGGGGCTGTTCCATACCGGCAACATGGATGGCGTGCTGGATCGCCGCTTCCTGAAGAACGACGTCGCCAAAAAATTCCCCAACCAGCCGGATCTGACCGAAATGACTCAGGCGGCGCTGGATGTGCTGTCTAAAAACAAGGACGGTTTCTTCCTGATGGTGGAATCCGCGCTGATCGACAAAGCCTCGCATCCGCTGGACTGGGAACGCGCATTTTATAACACCATCATGCTGGATCAGTCGGTGGCGATCGCCAAGAAGTTTGTTGAGAAAAATCCGGATACGCTGATCATCGTAACGGGCGACCACACGCACGGTATCTCTATTATCGGGACGGTGGATGACAACAAACCCGGTACTGAAATGCGCGAGAAGGTGGGCGTGTATGAAGACGCCGGCTATCCGAACTACCAGGACGCCAATAAAGACGGCTACCCGGATGACGTGAATGTCTCCAAACGTCTGGCGGTCTTCTTCAACAACTTCCCCGACTACTACGAAACTTTCCGTCCGAAACTGGATGGCACCTTTGTGCCGGCAATCAAGAACGAGAAAGACGAGTACGTCGCCAATAAAGCCTATGAAAACGTACCGGGTGCCGTGTTCCGCGAAGGTATTTTACCGCGTTCCGTCGATACCGGCGTTCACTCGGTAGACGATATGGTTATCCAGGCCAGCGGTCCGGGGGCCGAGCGTATACATGGTTATATGGATAATACCGAGCTGTTCCGGGTGATTGTGGATGCCCTGGCGGTAAGACCGCAGGATAAGAAATAATCGAACGGTATGATTGAACTTAATGGCAATCCGGTGGGGGAAACCCCGTCAACGTTTGATGCTATGCACGACCCCCTTCCAGCCTCCCCCTTTGCAGGGGGAGAAGCCTCTTCGCTCCCTCTCTTACGAAGGGGAGGGTTGGAATGGGAAGGAGCTGCTTCACTCCCTCCCCTGCGAAGGGGAGGGTTGGGGTGGGGTAAGTGCCGGTATCAAACGGAAGTGGGCAAAATCCCGCTATTTATCTGGTTGAAAGCCGTCTTGCTGATCGTGTTGCTGGCGCTGTCGGCGCAAATAAAAGCGGCGCCGCCGGAACTCTCTTTCGACAAGCTCTATTCGTCCTATGGCGTATTGGGGCTGGAATTCTCCGATGAGGTTAAAGCGTTATCCGGCAAACGGATAAGGATGCGCGGTTTTATGGCGCCGCCGCTGAAAGCCGAGTCGCAATTCTTCGTATTAACCAAAATGCCGATGGCATTGTGTCCTTTCTGTTCTTCCGACGCCGACTGGCCGGAAGACATCGTCGTGATCTATCTGGCCAAACGGCAAACCTTCGTCCAGAACAACACCATGATTGAGGTGGAAGGCGTGCTGGAGTATGGCTCATGGACCGATCCGGAAACCGGTTTTGTCAGCCTGCTGCGGATGCGTGAAGCGACATTCGACACTTTGTAGGAGAAACCATGGCTGAATTACTGATCCAGGGGCTGAACGTCACTTTCCCTGATACCTCTGATGCCGTGCTGGATATTCCGGCGCTGCATATTGCCGCGGGTTCGCTGGTCGCGGTAATGGGGCCTTCCGGTTCGGGAAAAACCACGCTGGTGAATGCCATTACCGGTATGGATAACAGCGGTACGGGCAGCGTGCTCTGGGCGCGGCAGGATATCCGGCGGCTAAATGAAGCCGAACGCGATCGCTGGCGGGCCGGACATGTGGGCCTGGTCATGCAGGATTTCCATCTCTTTCCCGGAATGAACGCGTTGGAAAACGTATTGCTGCCTATGCATTTTCATTACTGGCGAATACCGGGCGAGCTAAGAAAACGCGCGGCAGATTTGCTGTCGCAGGTCGGATTGTCAACCGGCGGCCGTCCGGTTGAAGTGCTGTCCCGCGGCGAGAAACAGCGGGTGGCCGTCGCCAGAGCGTTATTGAGCTCGCCGGAAATTATTGTGGCGGATGAGCCGACGGCAAGTCTGGATGCGCACAGCGGCGAGCAAATCGCCGATCTGCTGGCGACGCTGGCGCGCGACAATAACGCCACGCTGGTTGCGATCACCCACGATAAACGTTTGGCATCGCAGATGACGCGTTGTCTGCAATTGGAAAAAGGGCGGCTGGTTGCGGATAGCGACAGCGATCGACAGGAGGCGAAATCATGATCCCATGGCGTTTGATCTGGGTAGACTGGCGCCGATTGTGGCCCGGCGTGCTTGTCGTGGTGCTGTTGATTGCGATGGCCACGGCGTTGAGTATCTCCGTCAGCTTGCAGGAAAGGGCGCTGCGTATGGGAAGCGCCAAGGCGGCGGAGCGTTTTGATTTAGTCATCGGCGCGCCGGGAAGCGAAACCCAACTGGTGTTATCGTCGGTTTTTCTGCAACCTTCGGCGCTGACGCTGATCCCCGCGCAGATACTGGACGATCTGGCGAAAAATCCGCTGGTTGCCTGGGCGGCGCCGATAGCGTTCGGCGATTTCTATCAGGGGATGCCGATTGTCGGCACCACGGCGCCGCTGGTGACGGATAACGGCAAACGCCGACTGGCGGCCGGACGGGTATTCAACCAAAATTTTGAAGCGGTGGCGGGGGCGAATACCGGCCTGGCGCTGGGGGATACCTTTAGTCCCGTGCATGGGCAAATCGGCACGGAGGGCGCTCATGCGCATGAAGGGGTGAGTTATACCGTGGTGGGCATTTTACCCGCGGATGGCAGCGCATGGGATAAGGCGATTCTGGTGCCGGTGAATGCAGTCTGGCTGGTTCATGGCATTCATCCGCATGAGGGAGAAGACGGGCACGATAGCCATGAGGCGGATGAACATCATGAGGCAGGCGGCGAACGCCACGACGACGATGAAGTGCATCATCATGAAGGCGAAGCGGATCATGCGGATGAACATAGCCATCCGGCGGGCGTGCCGGCCATTGTGGTGAAACCCAAGACCATTGCCGGAGCCTATCAGCTGCGCTCACTGTACCGCAACAACTCGACGCTGGCGGTCTTCCCTGGTGAAGTTTTGGTGAAGCTCTATTCCATTCTGGGTGATATCAGGGAACTGCTGGTTTACATCTCGCTGGGCACTCAGGCGCTGGTTGGCGTGGCGGTGGCGATGGTGGCGGTGATCCATCTGAAACAGCGGCAAAGACAGATTGGCGCTCTGCGCGCATTCGGCGCGCCGCGTTACGGTATTTTCGCGCTTATCTGGTGCGGACTGATGTCGCTGGTCGGCGCCGGGGTGCTATTGGGGGTCGGCGTCGGCTATGCCGCCGCACGCGCTATCGCCGTGGTAATGAGCGAAAAAAGCGGTTTTGTGCTGCCCATTACGCTGGAGCGGGAGGACGTGACGTTCGTGCTGATTCTGTTACTGGTTGCCGCCGCGGTGCTGACGCTGCCCGCCATGCTGGCCTACCGTCAGTCGCCGGCGACGGCGCTGCGGGGGGAATAGCGGCAGTTGTTCGCGGTTGGCCGGAGACTTTCCTTCGTACGGTACTAACGGGCTGATGTTACATCAATACTTTCAGCCCGTGTTTTTGTACCACCGACAGCAACTTCAGAGATAGCCCGCTAGGGCGTTTTACCCCGGTTTCCCATTTCTGGACCGTTGAAACACTGGTATTCAGATAATGAGCGAAAACCGATTGACTTACATTGAGTTTTTCACGTAATGCTTTGATCTCCAATGGCTTTAGATCATTAACACTACAGATGCAGGTTTTATCAAAATTACGCATCGTTTCCTGTGGGATCGCGCCAACGCTGAATAACCCGGAAGCCGCACTATGGATTGCTTCAAATGCAGGACTTTTGAATTTACTTTTTGTGGTCATAGCCAATCTCCACCAGTTCTTTACGCATAATCAGCTCTGTAATCTTTTCATCTGAAAGGCTGGAATAATGTTTTGCCAATTCTCGGAAGCTCGCTAATTCGCTATCGGCAATGTTTGCCATGTCCTGTTTGGCATAGAGGAAAGTATAGAACCAATGTTCCCCGCCTTTAGCCAATATGATGGCGCGATCGCGATTCCGGTTAAGGCGTTTTTTATAGACTCCGCCGCCAAGATCGCTTGCTTTTCCTTGCACAACGGCTTCAATAGCCCGGCATAGCTCGCTATCTTTGATTGAATGAGATTTAGCTGCTTTAGTAAACCATTTGGTTTTGAATACGCGCATCAGGCTGACATCCTGTTACCCTTAGATATAGCACTTGGTGCTACATTACCTTTTTTCTGCTACAGATCCAATCTGTTTGAATATTCGCCAAAGGTTTGTCATAGCGATAACCACCGCAATCTTTTATCAAAGATGGATATATTCCTGAGATCTTGAAATAGCCAGCCCGATACCAGGCTAATGCCGCAGCGTGCATGGCGTAAATCCTGCTCGCCATACACGCTGCGATACAGATTCAGCGCTTTTTGAACGCCGCGGCCAGCGCGTCGCTCATGGCGCTGTTGCCTGCCGCAGGGGAATTGGCCGGACGGGAGCGGGATTTGCCTGCCGGACGGTTGCCCGGCGCGTTGTTCTCGCGCGCGCCGCCGCGCCGCGAAGCGGTTTCGCCGGGCTGTTCGTCCAGCCGCATGGTCAGCGCGATGCGCTTGCGTTGCAGATCAACCTCCATCACTTTCACTTTCACGATATCTCCGGCTTTCACTACCTTGTGCGGATCGTCGACAAAGCGATCGGCCAGCGAAGAGATATGCACCAGACCGTCCTGATGAACGCCGATATCGACAAAGGCGCCGAAGTTGGTGACGTTGGTCACCGATCCTTCCAGGATCATGCCCGGCGTCAGATCGTTAAGGGTTTCCACGCCGTCGGCGAAGCTGGCGGTTTTGAACTCCGGCCGGGGGTCGCGTCCCGGTTTTTCCAGCTCTTTGATAATGTCGCTCACCGTCGGAACGCCAAAGCGTTCGTCGGTGAAATCCGCCGCTTTCAGGTTACGCAGCGCGGCGGGGTTGCCCATCAGATCTCGCAGCGCCTGTTCAGTGGCCGCCAGTATTCGTTCCACCACCGGATAGGCTTCCGGGTGAACGGTGGAGGCGTCCAGCGGATTGTCTCCGTGATTGATGCGCAGAAAGCCGGCGCACTGTTCAAAGGCTTTCGGTCCCAGGCGGCTGACCTTCAGCAACTGTTCCCGGCTGCGGAATCGGCCGTTTTCGTCGCGCCATGCCACAATGTTCTGCGCCATCATCCGCGTTAGGCCCGCCACGCGGGTCAGCAGCGCAACCGACGCGGTGTTCAGATCGACGCCGACGGCGTTCACGCAGTCTTCCACCACCGCGTCCAGCTTTTTCGCCAGCAGGCTCTGGCTGACGTCATGCTGATACTGGCCGACGCCGATGGATTTCGGGTCGATTTTCACCAGTTCGGCCAGCGGATCCTGCAGGCGGCGGGCGATGGAGACCGCGCCGCGCAGGGAAACGTCCAGATCGGGGAATTCCTGCGCGGCCAGTTCCGATGCCGAATAGACCGAAGCGCCGGCTTCGCTGACGATAACCTTCTGCGCTTTCACCTCAGGGAACTGTTTTTGCGTATCCAGGAAGAAACGCTCGGTTTCGCGCGACGCGGTGCCGTTGCCGATCGCCACCAGTTCGACCTGATGTTTGATGCACAGGGCGGCAACGATGGCCGCTGCTTTGGCGGCCTGGCCGGTGTGAGGATAAATCGTGTCGGTGGCGACCAGCTTCCCGGTGGCGTCCACCACCGCGACTTTTACGCCGGTACGCAAACCCGGATCCAGCCCCATGGTGGCGCGCATGCCGGCCGGAGCCGCCATCAGCAGATCGTGCATATTGCGGGCGAATACGTTGATCGCCTCCTCTTCCGCTTTTTCACGCACGCTGCCCATCAGCTCGGTTTCGAGATGCAGCAGGATTTTAATGCGCCAGGTCCAGTTGATGA
The DNA here is from genome assembly GCF_017569925.1 of Brenneria izadpanahii. Taxonomy (NCBI): domain Bacteria; kingdom Pseudomonadati; phylum Pseudomonadota; class Gammaproteobacteria; order Enterobacterales; family Pectobacteriaceae; genus Brenneria; species Brenneria izadpanahii. The sequence goes on from NZ_CP050854.1 coordinate 409,478, forward strand.
CCGCGCGCCGCCAACTGTCCGCCGGCGCGTTACCCAGACGCAGATTCAGGTGGTCGATAATAATCTGTTCGCACTGGCTTTCACGCGGCGCTTCTTCAAATTGCGGATCGGCATTCAGCGACAGTTGCAATATCCCTTCGTTGCGGCCGCGGAACATGGCCAGCGCACGGTGGGACGGCACCTGGGAAACGGGTTCGTGGTGATCGAAATAGTCGCGGAATTTTGCGCCTTCTTCCTCTTTCCCGTCGACCACTTTGGAAACCAGATGGGCGTTTTTCCACAGATAGCGGCGCACTTTGGCCAGCAGCGCCGCATCTTCGGCGAAACGCTCCATCAGAATATAACGCGCGCCATCCAGCGCGGCCTTCACATCCGCCACGCCTTTGTCGGCATCGACGTAAGCCTGCGCCGCCTGCTCCGGCTCCTGGCCGGGATCCTGCCATAGTCCGTCGGCCAGCGGCTCCAGCCCGGCTTCAATCGCAATCTGTCCGCGGGTGCGGCGTTTGGGCTTGTAAGGCAGATAGAGATCTTCCAGTTCGGTTTTGCTCAGCGTGCCGTTAATGGCCTTGGCGAGTTGTTCGGTCAGTTTTCCCTGCTCGTCGATGGATTTCAGAATTGTCTGGCGCCGATCTTCCAGTTCACGCAGGTAACTCAACCGGGTTTCCAACTGACGCAACTGGGTGTCGTCCAGCCCGCCGGTCACTTCCTTACGGTAACGTGCGATAAAAGGGACGGTGTTTCCTTCGTCCAGCAGGCGGACAGCGGCGTCCACCTGCTCCGTTCTGGCCTGCAATTCGCTGGCGATAATCTGGCTTAATGAATCATTCATAGGTCTGATATCGATGGTCATCAATTAATGGGTTAAACAACTGGAGGACAGTTATACGGATTGGCGGCGGAAAATACCAGCCGTACCCGCTTGAGAAAAAGGGGGGATAGCGTTCCCACAAGGATGCCCGATTGTGGTAGCTTCAAATATCCGGCTCTTCAAACTAGCGGTAATGGGGAGGCGGGTAGGGTAAACTTTATCTAAATCAATATAACGTAAGATTATTATAACCGCGCGGCCTTTTTAGCGTATTAAATAAACAGTAGCGTTGTTCAACGGCGGGGTATGACGTTTGCCGGCCCTGGCAAAAGATAACAACCACGATTACTTATTCGGTCAGGAGAGATAATCAATGACAGCAAAAAAGTCCACCCTGATAGTCGACGGGCAGGAAGATGTCACGCTGAATATTCGTTCGGGGGTGATGGGAAAAAATGGCGTGGATATCCGTCCGTTAGGCGAGCAGGGGTTATGTAGCTACGATCCCGGATTCGCCAATACGGCAGGGTGTGAATCGGCGATTACCTACATTGACGCCGCCAACAGCGTGTTGTTACATCGGGGCTTTCCTGTCGAACAACTGGCCGCTCAATGCGACTTTACCGAAGTCTGTTATATCCTGCTGCACGGCGAAGCGCCTACGAAGGAAGAGTACGCCAAATTCGCCAATACCATTACCCGCCATACCCTGGTTCATGAGCAGATTAGCCGTATGTTCAGCGGTTTTCGCCGCGACGCCCATCCGATGGCGCTGATGTGCGGGGTCGTCGGGGCTTTGGCCTCGTTCTACCATGATGTGCTGGATATCGATAACGTGGAACACCGTGAACTGGCGGCGGTCCGGCTGCTGTCGAAGATGCCGACGCTGGCGGCGATGAGCTACAAATACTCTATCGAACAGCCTGCCGTTTATCCGCGCAATTCGCTTTCCTATACCGGCAATTTCCTGCATATGCTGTTTTCCATTCCGGCGGAAAAATATGAGGTGAACCCGGTGCTGGAAAGCGCAATGAACCAAATCCTGATTCTGCATGCCGACCACGGCCAGTGTCCGTCCACCATGGCGGTTCGCGCCTCCGGCTCATCCGGCGCCAATCCGTTCGCCTGTATCGCGGCGGGGCTGGCTTCCATGTGGGGGCCGTTGCATGGCGGCGCGAACGAAGCCTGTATGCGTATGCTGGAAGAGATCAAAACCGTGGATCGTATTCCCGAATTTGTGCGTCAGGCGAAGGATCGGCGCAATTCGCTGCGGCTGATGGGATTCGGCAATTCGGTCTATCAACATTTTGATCCGCGGGCCGCCATTCTGCGTAAAACCTGTTACGACGTACTCAGCGAACTGGGGATGGAAGATAGCCTGTTGCAGGTCGCCATCGAACTGGAGCACATCGCCATCACCGATCCTTACTTCCTGGAAAATAAACTGTATCCCAGCGCCGATTTTTATACCGCGGTTATTCTGAAGGCGATGGGGCTGCCGTCATCCATGTTTACCGTGATCTCCGTCGTTGGCCGTACCGTGGGGTGGATCGCCCACTGGAATGAAATGCATGAGCAGGAGCTCAAAATTTATCGACCCACCCAGATTTACACCGGCCAGCCGCGCCGGGATTATGTTTCCCGCTTGGATAAATAACGCGGGCGCGTAATTGATGTCCTGACGCGTTGAGTCATTCGCTGTTCCGGGAGCCGCGAAGCCGCAGCGGCCCCGGTCAGCGCCGCTGCGGTTTTAACGCAGCCAGTTGGTTTTAGCCAGTTCAATCACTTCATCGCCGCGTCCGTTGATAATGGCGCGCAGCATATAAAGACTGAAGCCTTTCGCCTGATCCAGTTTGATTTGCGGCGGCATCGCCAGCTCCGAGGTGGCGGTGATAACGTCGATCAACACCGGGCCGTCGTAGGCAAACGCCTCTTCCAGCGCGGCGTTTAGCTCAGAGGCTTTCTCCACGCGGATTCCCTTGACGCCGCAGGCGTTGGCGATAGCGGCGAAGTTGGGATTTTCCAACTCGGTGCCGTCCGTCAGGTAACCGCCGGCCTTCATTTCCATGGCGACGAATCCCAGCACGCTGTTGTTAAACACCACGATTTTCACCGGCAGCTTGAGCTGGGCGATAGATAGAAAATCCCCCATCAGCATGCTGAACCCGCCGTCGCCGCTCAGCGAAATGACCTGGCGTTCGCGATTGAGCGATTGCGCGCCCAGCGCCTGCGGCATTGCATTGGCCATCGAACCGTGGCTGAACGAGCCGATAAGGCGGCGTTTGCCGTTCATTTTCAAATAGCGCGCCGCCCATACGGTCGGCGTACCCACGTCGCAGGTGAAAATGGCGTCCTCACTGGCATAGCGGCTGATCTGCTGCGCCAGATACTGCGGGTGGATCGCCTGTTTATCATTGGCCGTCGCCAGATCGTCGAGCTCTTTACGCGCATCGGCATAGTGTTTCAACGCTTTGTCGAGAAAATCGCGTTTGGTTTTCACTGTTAAGCGCGGCAGCAGCGCGGTCAGCGTGGATTTGATATCGCCGATCAGCGCCATGTCGACGTGGCAGTGCGAACCGAGGCTGCCGGGATTGATATCGATTTGAATGATGGCGGCATTGGTCGGGTAGAAGGCGCGATAAGGGAACTGGGTGCCCAGCAGCACCAGCGTGTCGGCACTCATCATCGCATGGTAGCCGGATGAGAAGCCAATCAGACCGGTCATGCCGACGCTGTACGGGTTGTCATATTCAATGTATTCCTTGCCGCGCAGCGCGTGTACCACCGGCGCCTTCAGCACCTCGGCCAGTTGCACTACTTCGTCATGCGCGCCCGCACAGCCGCTGCCGCACATCAGCGTGATATTTTTCGCTTCGTTCAATAGGTCGGCCAACTTGCCCATCTCGCTTTCGTTTGGCTGGACGATGGGGAGCTGTGGCGGATACCAGTCTGATGTCGCCTCTTCCGGCGCGGGTTTTAGCGCCACATCGCCGGGCAGCACCACAACGGAAACGCCGCGGTTGAGGATCGCTTTGCGCATCGCGATGCCCAACACCTGCGGCAACTGTTCAGGATTGGAAACCAGTTCGCAGTAGTGGCTGCATTCGCGGAATAGCTCCTGCGGATGGGTTTCCTGGAAGTAGTTGCTGCCGATTTCACTGGAAGGAATATGTGCCGCGATGGCGAGAACCGGAACGTGATTGCGGTGACAATCAAACAGGCCGTTAATCAAATGCAGGTTGCCGGGGCCACATGAACCGGCGCAAACCGCCAACTCGCCGCTAATCTGCGCTTCTGCGCCGGCGGCGAATGCGGCCACCTCTTCATGACGCGTGGGCATCCATTCGATGGTGCCCATGCGATTCAGGCTATCGCTCAGCCCGTTAAGCGAATCCCCGGTTACGCCCCAAATGCGCTTTACGCCAGCGCTTTCCAGAGTTTTTGCTACTAAAGCGGCAACGGATTGTTTCATACTCTTTCGCTCCTTTCAGATGAATGACCATTTTCCCGATTGAGAATCACTACACTGAAAAAAGCATACACGCATTACGCTGAATGAGACGGCTAAGCGCGCGGTAAAATTGTGAACCGATGTTGTGACGGCGTTTCCAGACAGGAGAAAGCATTCAGATAAGGGAATACGGCGGGAGATTGCGCGGTCAGTGCATGGTCATGCCGCCGGTGACGTTCAACGCCTGTCCGGTCATATAGGATGAGAGCGGGCTGGCAAGAAAGGCCACCACATTCGCCACGTCCTGCGGTTGCGCCGTGCGGCCGAGGGGAATTTGCGAGCAGTCTTCCGCCAGAATATCGTCGGCCGTCATTCCCCGTAATGCCGCGCCTTCAATGCGTTCGCGCCGCTTCATGGCGGTTTCGACAATCCCCGGACAGACGGCGTTGACCAGTATATTGTCCCGCGCCAGTTCAATCGCCATTACTTTGGTTAACCCAAGCACGGCATGTTTTGAAGCGACATACTGCCCCATCAGCCGATAGCCGTTTTTACCCGCCTGCGAGGCGATATTAATGATGCGTCCACCTCCTTGTCTGCGCATCGGCGCAATCGCCGCCTGGGATACCAGATAAACGCCCTTCGCGTTGACGTCCATGACCCGGTTCCAGTCGGCCTCGGTTATGTGTTCAATACGGCTCATTACGGAAATGCCGCTGTTGTTGATAACGAAGTCCACCGCGCCGAAATGATCGAGCGTGCTGTCGATCAGCGTTTGCGCATCCCGCGTCCGGGTAACGTCGGCCCGGATTTCAAGGCGGTTAGCGTCCCTGAGCCGCTGGCCGGGCGCGCAGCCGATATCGCCGATGGCGACGCGCGCGCCGGCCCGCAAAAACATATCGCTAATCGCCAGGCCGATGCCCTGCAGACCGCCGGTGACAATGGCCGTTTTGCCGCGGAAATCCAGCGTCAACATGGCGATCAGGCCCGGAACGGATCGTCGCTGATGCCGGCTTCAAGCACTATTTTGGCGTACTCTTTGGCGGAAAACAGCGAATGGTCGCGGTAGTTACCGCACTCCAGCGGTGAAACGGCGGGAACGCCGTCGGCCGTCAGCACCTTTTCCAGCACTCTGGTCAGCGCGGCGGCGACATCGCCGGGGTTGTGCTCATTCCAGAGAATCAGGTAAAAGCCGGTGCGGCAGCCCATGGGCGAGACGTCGATAATCCCCGGCAGTTCATCGCGCAGCCAGGTCGCCAGCAGATGTTCCAGCGTATGCAGCGCCGCAGTCGGCAGGGCGTTCTGATTGGGTTGCAGCAGGCGCAGGTCATATTTTTGTACGATGCTGCCGCGATCGTTGGTTTCCGTGCCGGCCAGACGCACATAGGGCGCTTTGACCTTGGTGTGATCCAATTTAAAACTTTCTACTTCAGCCATGATGATAGTTCCAGTTAATGAAAGGAGATGGCGTCAGGCTCTGGTAAGGAACGCCCGGTGCCGGTTAACGTTCGAGCCTGCCGGCTATTCGCGGCGAATCCGCCGGGCGATATGGTTTCCCAGCGATTGCAGCAGTTGCACCAGCGCGATCAGCACCAGCGCGGTGGTGACGGTGGCAAAGGTGTCGAAGCGTTGGTAGCCGTATGTGATCGCCAGATCGCCGATTCCGCCGCCGCCCACGGTGCCGGCCATCGCCGTTGCGCCAATCAGGCCGATGGTCGCGGTGGTTAGCGCCAGAATCAGCGATGACAGCGCCTCGGGCAGCATGAAGTGCCAAATGGTCTGCAGCGGCGTGGCGCCCATCGCTTTGGCCGCTTCGATGATGCCTTCATCGACCTCCAGCAGCGAGTTTTCCACCAGCCGGGAAATATAGGGCGCAATAAAGATAATCAGCGGCACGGTGGCGCCCGGCGTGCCTATCGTGGTGCCCACGATCAGCCGGGTTAACGGCAGGATGACGATCAGCAGGATAATGAACGGCAGCGAACGAATGATGTTTACCAGCGGGTTCAATACGCCGTACAGCACCGGGCTTTGCAGCAGTCCGCTGGGGCGGGTGACCACCAATAAAATGCCGAGCGGAATGCCGAACAGCGAGCCGAGCGCCAGAGAGACGCTAACCATGATCAGCGTATCGTGCAGGGCCAGGAGGAATTGATCGGCGGTTATCGCGGTTTCAAACATGGCTACGGCTCCTGAATAATCACGCCGGCGGCGGCCAGATAATCCATGGATTGGGCTATCTGCATCTCATCGCCGTTCAACAGCACCATCATAAAGCCGAGGGTGGTGTCCTGAACTTCGGACATGCTGGCAAACAGGATGGTGATCTCTACGTCGTACTTCTTGATCGCGTTGCAGATCACCGGCCGGCCGGCAGATGGCCCGACAAACTCAAGGCGCAGCAGCTTGCCGCTTTCCGCATGAAGGGTTTGCGCCAGACTGTCCGGCAGGCGATCCTGGATCACCGTGCGGACAAAATTGACCGTGGCGGGGTGGACGGGCCGGCCGAAAACATCGATCACCGCGCCCTGTTCAATAACCCGGCCTTTCTCCATCACCGCCACTTTATTGCAGATCTTTTGAATAACCGACATTTCATGGGTGATCAGCACCACCGTAATGTTGTATTCGCGGTTAATGCGTTTTAGTAGCAGGAGTATCTGAGCGGTAGTCTGCGGATCGAGCGCGGAAGTCGCCTCGTCGCACAATAGAATGGACGGATTCATCGCCAGCGCGCGGGCAATGCCGACGCGCTGTTTCTGACCGCCGGAGAGCTCGTTGGGATAACTGCGGGCGCGATCGCCCAGGCCGACGTAATCCAGCAGCTCGGCCGCCCGCTGACGGATAAACGCTTTGCTTTTTCCCGCCAACACCAGCGGCATCGCCACATTTTGAAAAACGGTTTTCGATCTCAGCAAACTGAAATGCTGGAAGATCATGCCGATATCTCTTTTCAGGGCGCTTAACTGACGCTGATGCAAGGTATTCAACGACACGCCGTTAATGCTGACCTCGCCGGCTGTCGGCGTTTCCAGCGCGTTGATCATCCGCAGCAAGGTGCTTTTCCCCGCGCCGCTATAGCCGATAATGCCAAATATATCGCCTCTCTCTATGCGTAAATCAATATTCTGTAGCGCGTTAACGGCGATGCCTTTACGCTGAAAGGTTTTACTTACATTTTTCAGCTCAATCATTATTTTTACTCATACACTCCTGCCGCGCGCGCTATTTTAAATAGTCAGGCAATAGGTAACCTTCATACTGTTGATGAGTTTGAATGTATTGTTTAAATTCCGCGGAGTGATAGCCGGAAATAATATCTTTGGCGAACTGCGCATCTTTATTTCTGCCCGCGACGGTCACCACATTAATGAAGCCTTTGGTCGGATTTTCGAGTTTCAGCGCGGAATTGAGCTTCATACCGCTTGATACCGCAAAATTGCCCTGAATCGCGCCATAGTCGACATCGGGCAATGCCCGCACCTGTTGGGCGTTATCCATCTCTTTCAAAACAATTTTATAAGGATTCTCGCTGATATTTTTCTGTGAAAAGGTAGCGGGCTCCGCATTATCCGCAATTTTTATCCAGCCTAAATCCTGCAGCAACAACGCGGCCCGGTATTCATTAGACGGCTGGTTGGGAACAGAGATAACGGTGCCGGGCGCCGGTTTGTCCGCCTGTTGATGCTTTTGCGAATAAAGGCCCATCGGCGGGGTAGGCACTTGCACGATGCCGACATTCTCAATGCCCAGCCGTTCGTTTACCGACTGAAGGTATACCGGATGCTGCATGATATTGGCGTCGATATCGCCCGTATTGACCGCATTATTGACCTGGATGCCATCGCTGAAATCAAGGTATTCAATTTTATATCCTTTCTGTTGCAGATAAGGCGCCACGCCTTCGGCGAACTGCTCTTTATAAGGGCCGGGATTGAAGCCCAGCTTCAGCGTTTTTCCATCACCTTCCGCCCCCTGAACGGCATAGGCGCTCATCAATGCTACGGCGGAAAAAAACAATATTGAGATACGCCATTTCATTTTTAATATCCTAAAAACAATGAGTAATTATTTTATTGGTGATAATGATTAGCCTGGTAATAACAGCTTTAGTGATTCAAACATGACGGAATTTAATTGAAAACGATGAATTTGATGTTTGCTTATCTGCTTTTTTGCTAATGTGGATGATACGGGTGAATTAATAATTATGGTGTGAAAGCCGTTTGCTTTTACCTGGTTTTATTCGCCTAAAGACAAATATAATGATTTATCATGTCATATGTTTTTTATTTATAATTGCGGCGATTCTTTTTCGGCATTATCAGCGGCATAGTACTGATATTCATTATGCGTCTGCGAAGGATAATTCATGCCTTGGTTTGTTCCTGCCCGGCGAGTCGGCCAATTGACGGAAAATTTGTTCAGTCGGTTAGAGAATCAGGCTCGTTTGATGAACGATGAGACGCGTCCGTTGATCGATCTGTCCAAAGGCAGCCCGGATGGATTACCGCCCCCGGAGGTGATCGAACGGCTGCACTCGGCGATTGGCGAACCGGCCAATCATGCTTATCCGCCTTTTCTCGGCAAACGCAGCACTCGTTTGGCGGTAGCGAATTTTTATCAGCGTGAATACGGCGTCGAACTGGATCCCGATACCGAAGTGTGTCTGTTTCAGGGATCGCATATCGGCATCATCGGCATCCCTCAGGCGATAGTGAACCCAGGCGAAACCATTATTACAACCGACCCTTGTTATCCGATGTACCGTTCGGCGGCGACGCTGGCGCAGGCCCGGCTTTATACCATCGCCGTCGATGAGCGGCGGGGGTTCCTGCCGGATTATCGCCAGGTTCCAGCGGATATCGCCCGTCAGGCGGCGCTGTTGATGCTTAATTACCCGAATAATCCAACCGGCGCCGTGGCTTCGCGGGCGTTTTTCGAACAGACGCTGGCGTTTGCCCGCCATCATCGGCTCGCCATTCTGCATGATTTCGCTTACGCCGAACTGGGCCGCCGCGTGGGCGAACGGCCTTTAAGCCTGTTGCAGACGCCGGGCGCGAAAGAGTATGCGGTGGAGACATACACGCTATCAAAAACTTTTAACATGGCCGGTTGGCGTTTGGGGTTCGCTGTGGGCAATGCGTCGATTATTCAGGCGTTTAATAAGCTGCATACCAACAGTTACAGTACGATTTTCGGCGCGATTCAGGATGCGGCGGAAACCGCGTTATCGTTGCCGCGGGAGCGCATTGACGAAATCGGCGCGGTTTACCATCGGCGCCGTCGGATATTGACCGAGGGGTTGCGAAATATTGGTTGGCCGTCGCCGGCGGCGCAGGGGACTTTTTTTGTCTGGCTGCCGGTGCCTGAAGGCTATGATTCGCTGACGTTCGCCAATCTGTTGCTGGAGCGGGCGCAGGTGCTGGCGGCGCCTGGCGAAGGGTTTGGTCCCGCCGGCCGGGGATTTATCCGGCTGAGCCTGACCAGTCATCAGGATCGGCTAACCGAGGCCGTGGCAAGGCTCGGTCAACTTGCTCTGTTTTAATCCTTCTCCGCTATGCCGGCCTCATCATTGGCTTTAATAAACGGCGCGATGTAACGCTGATAGCGGGAGGGTTTCAACTGTTGAAGATCGACCAACACCAGCCCGTCGATGCAGTTGTTGAAATCCGGATCGATACCGAAATCGACGAACTGTACCCCGCCGTGTTCACAGAGTTCCGAATATTGCTTGTAAAGCGTGGGGATGCCGCATCCCATATTGCTGAGCATGCTTTTCAGCCGGATTAAATCCTGCTGGTAATCGGCGCCCTCAAACTGTTGCAGCACATCGGGCAGCGAAGCGGGATACGGACGGCGGGAGTGAGCCAACTGCTGGCTGGGGGCGAAATGCAGCCGGTAAAAAGCAATCAGCAGATCCCGCGCCGTTGGCGGTAAAGCGCCGGATAAGGAAACCGGCCCGAACAGATAACGGCACTGCGGATAACGGGCCAGATACGCGCCGATGCCCAGCCAGAGATAATCCAACCCTCTTTTGCCCCAATATTTGGGCTGAATGAAACTGCGCCCAAGTTCGATGCCGGAAGCCAGTATTGGATTCATCTCTTCGCCGTAATGGAACAGGCTGTGGCTGTACAGGCCATTTTTGCCTTTTTCGGCGATTTGCCGGGCCGTTGGAATAAAACGATAGGCTCCGACGATTTCCAGTTCGCTCTCATCCCACAAAATAAGATGCAGGTAGTCGTCATCGTAGCTATCCAGGTCGCGCCGCTGCCCCGATCCTTCGCCTACGGCGCGGAATGCGATTTCCCGCAGCCGTCCGAGTTCGCGCAACAGCGGCGAATAATCTTCTTCTCCCCGGCGATACAGATACACGTTTTTACCGTCGGGGGTCGTCCCCAAGGTTTCGCAATCGGCCAGCGCGCGCTTTAACAGGACGCGATCTTCAGCCAGCGCGATGGGTTTTTCACCGGCAAAACAGCCGGATTTTCCTTGTCCCAGCCGGTAAACATGGCGGCGGAAACGGGCCGCCAGATCGTTAACCTGCAGGCCGCCCTGACTCCAGGCGGCGTAGGGAATGCGCGCGCCGATGCGGATTTTGAGCTTATGCCCTTGCTGATGAAACATTTCCCTGACCAGCAGCAGCGTCGATAGCGGGCGGTAGATGAGGGACGAAAGGTAAAACAAGGCGCTGTTGCGTCCGCTGATATGTATCGGGACTATCGGTGCGCGGGCCTTCCCGGCCATACGGATAAAACCGCTGTGCCAGTGGCCGTCGCGGATCCCTTGCAGGCTGATTCGGGAAACCTCGCCGGCCGGGAAGACGATAATGGCGCCGTCGTTACCAAGATGTTGCTGTATCGCGTTAATCTGCTGGCGTTTGGTGCGGTTATTAAAGTTATCGACTGAAAAGAACAGGTTCTTCAGCGGCTCAACGTAAGAGAGCAGTTGGCTGGCGACGATACGTACATCGGGCCTGACGCTGGCGACCGTGCGCAGCAACGCCAGACCATCAAGGGAACCGATCGGATGATTCGCCACCAGCACCACGGGGCCCTGGCTGGGGATATTTTCTAAATCGCCTTCGACCATCTCACAGTCGAAGTGGAAATAATCGAGGATTTGCTCAACCAGATCCAACCCTTTCAGATAGGGGTAACGTTGGGAGAATTGCTGGATTTGGTTCTCGAATAGCAGAGCCCGTAATAAGGTCCGTTGCCAGGAAGGCGTGTGGCGATCAGGTGCAATGTCTTGAAGAATGGCATCTAAGCTAAACATAAAGAGTTCTCCGTTGCCCACCGTTGCCAAAAGTAAGGGATGGAGGTGACACATTTATGTCAGTGTAGAAATAATATCTAAATTGTTCCACTCGATATCAACCAGATATTAAAAGGTAAATTATGGCGAGTGGAATGATGATAACGGGCGACGTTATTTTCTATCGCTAAGCAGGCGGTTTATTTATTCCTCTTCGTACCGGGTATAGACGATAGAATTGACGAACCACTGTTTGGCGCCTTCCGGCGTGTTGACGGTGAACTCCTCATCGACCTCTTTTTTCAGCAACGCGCGCGCCATCGGAGAATCAATAGAAATATAGTCTTTTGATTCGCCATAGATTTCATCCGGGCCGACGATGCGAAAACGTTTTACCTGACCGGCTTCATTTTCAATTTCGACCCAGGCGCCAAAGAAGACTTTTCCCTCCTGCTGAGGGGAGTAATCGACGATCTGCAGTTCGGTCAGACACTTTCTCAAGTACCTTACGCGCCGGTCAATCTGACGTAATAAGCGTTTGTTGTAAGTGTAATCGGCATTTTCCGAGCGATCCCCCAGACTGGCCGCCCACGACACAATTTTGGTTATTTCCGGCCGTTTCACATTCCAGAGATGATCATGTTCCGCTTTGAGCTTGTTGTATCCTTCCCGGGTGATCAGGTTCGTTTTCACTCGTTTTCAATCTCATGCTAGTGGGGAAATTGGCCGGCATTATATCAAGTCTTGCCGATGCGGCGCGCCTGGTTTCATCGGCGATCGCCTGCAGCAGGCTCGCGCGCTACGCGCTGGTGGCCCGGCTATAGATCGGGAACGCCGCTTCGGCGGCAGCGGCATCATCGGCGCAACCCAGGCGTTGGATGAGGCTTTTCGGCTTGATGCGCGTCTGAAGCAACTGCCGCGTTCGCAAACCCTGCTGTGCCGCTGTGAAAATGTACCGCTGGGGCTGGTGACGCAAGCCGCCGATTGGCGACAGACAATATATTATACAGCCGGTGCGGGATGGGCGCCTGTCAGGGTAAAGTGTGCGGCGCGGCGGGCTAGGTATCCGGCATGTCCAACGCCTTCCCGCAGGAGGAAGAAACCCTGTTCCGCCTCGCCAAGGCGGGCCGTTTCGCCGAAGCGATGCAACTGTACGAGTGGTTTATGCCGTTGCTGCATCTGGATGCGCGGCCGGATCTGGTTCAATGCATTAAACTATGTGAAGCCGTCATGGGAAGGGGGCCGCGCTGACGCGGCCGCCGCGTCTGCCCTTGCCGGAACAGGAACGGCGACAGGTGGAGACGATTATGCGGCAGGCGCTGGCGCGGCGCTCCTCCCTGCCGGACGCGGGGCTGTAACGCGGGAAGAGGAAACGTCCGGCGCTGCGCAATTTATTGGGTATCTCATAGGGAGACATTGTCATGACGGCTGATAGAGAAGAAACCCCCGTAAATGAACTCAGTTCACCACCATCCTACCGGCCTTTTCACGGGCTGATGCCGGAAACCGGCGAATGGGATAAGCAGAGAATGGCGATCGCCCATGCATGGGCGTTACCCGAGCCGGAGCTGGTTCCTAAGCTGTTGGCGAGGGCCAGGGTGCCGGACGAGGTGAATAAAGGCGTGCACGATCTGGCCTATTCGCTGTCATCCGCGTTGCGGGGAAATAAGGGATCCGCGGATCGCGCCTCGTTGGTGCAAAATCTGTTGCAGGAATATTCGCTGTCTTCACAGGAAGGCATCGCGCTGATGTGCCTGGCCGAGGCGCTATTGCGCATACCGGATGACGATACGCGCGACCTGTTGATCCGCGATAAACTCGCCGGGCGCGACTGGAAACGCCACCTTGGCGGCAGCCGCTCGCTGCTGGTCAACGCGGCGACCTGGGGGCTGCTGATTACCGGGTCGCTGGTGCGGCCCGGCGATCGGGACAAGGTCGCGCATGGCATGAAAGAAATCATAAAAACCGGTTCGGCGCCGTTGATCAGAAAGGCCATGACCGTCGCCATGCATATCATGAGCGAACATTTCGTCACCGGCGAAAAGATCACGCAGGCGCTGGAGCAGGCGGTAAAAATAGAGGCGCAGGGATTCACCTATACCTACGATATGCTGGGCGAGGCGGCGTTGACCGGCGGCGATGCGGAGAATTACATCGCGAGATGCCAGAGCGCCCTGCACGCTATCGGTCGTCATGCCAGGGGAAAGGGCATCTATGCGGGGGCGGAGTTTTCGCTCAAGCTGTCGGCGCTGCACCCGCGCTATAGTCTTCATCAATATGACCGGGTAATGAATGAAGTTTATCCGGCGCTGAAATCCCTGGTGCTGCTGGCGCATTCCTATGATGTCGCCATCACGATCGACGCCGAAGAAACGGAGCGCCTGGATATTTCGCTGGATTTGCTGGCCAAACTGTGCGGCGAGCCCGAACTGGCGTCGTGGAACGGCATCGGCTTCGTGGTGCAGGCGTATCAAAAGCGCTGTTCCTACGTCATCGACTATCTGACGGATCTCGCCAAGAAGCATCAACGCCGGCTGCGCGTGCGCCTGGTGAAGGGAGCCTACTGGGACAGCGAAATAAAACGCGCTCAGATCGCCGGTCATGACGACTATCCCGTCTTCACCCGCAAGGTCTACACGGATATCTCCTATCTGGCCTGCGCCAGAGCGCTGCTCGCCGCACCCGAACATATCTATCCGCAGTTCGCCACGCACAACGCCCGCACGCTGGCCGCCGTATATCACCTGGCCGGTTCCCGCTACGTTGCGGATCAGTATGAATTCCAATGTCTGCATGGCATGGGGGTTCCTCTTTATCAGCACGTCGTCGGGAAAGATAAACTGGATCGTCCCTGCCGCATCTATGCCCCGGTGGGAACGCACGAAACGCTGCTGCCCTATCTGGTGCGGCGCTTGCTCGAAAACGGCTCCAACAGCTCTTTCGTCAACCAGATCGCCGATCCGTCGATCTCCATTGAGAGCCTGATCGCGGATCCGGTGGCGAAGGTCGAGGCGCTGGGAATGAAGGAGCAGGGCGTCGGTTCGTCCCATCCTGGGATCCCGTTGCCCGGCAACATTTATGGCGATGGCAGAAAAAATTCAGCCGGGCTGAACCTGTATAACGAGGATTGTCTGCGCGAGCTGTCCGCCGTTTTGCGCCACAGCTCGCGCGAACCGGTCGCCGCCGCGTCCATCATCGCCGGCGAGGCCGTTCCCGTCGCGCCCAGAGCGGTCGTCAATCCGGCGGAGCCCGCGGATATCGTCGGTTACGTGCATGAAGCGGCGGACGGCGATATCGCGCTGTCGCTCGCGGCGGCCGAAAAGGCCGCCGGCCGCTGGGCGGCGGAGTCGCCCTCGCGGCGCGCGGATATACTCCTGCGCGCCGCGGCGCTGCTGGAACAGAACATGGGGCCGCTTATCGGCGTGCTTGTCCGCGAGGCGGGCAAGACGTTTAATAACGCCGTCGCGGAAGTGCGCGAAGCGGTCGATTTCCTGAATTATTACGCGGCGCAGGTGAAAACGACCTTCGACAACGCCACCCATGTTCCTCTTGGCACGGTGGTGTGCATCAGCCCCTGGAATTTTCCGCTGGCTATTTTCACCGGGCAGATCGCGGCCGCGCTGGCCGCGGGCAACGCGGTCATCGCCAAGCCGGCGGAACAGACGCCGTTAGTCGCCAGCCTGGCGGTGAAGCTGCTGCTTGAGGCCGGGATCCCGCATGATGTGTTGCAGATGCTGCCCGGTCTGGGGGAAACCGTCGGGCAAACGCTGATTGCCGACGCGCGCGTGAAAGGCGTCATGTTTACGGGCTCCACCGCGGTCGCGTCGCTCATCCAGCGAAAGATTGCCGACAGGCTCGACGCCGCCGGCCGTCCGGTGCCGCTGATCGCCGAAACGGGCGGGATCAACGCCATGATTGTCGATTCTTCGGCCCTGCCGGAACAGGTCATCATTGATTGCATCAATTCGGCCTTCGACAGCGCGGGCCAGCGCTGTTCCGCCTTGCGGCTGCTCTGCGTGCAGCAGGATATCGCCGATACGCTGCTGGAAGCCCTGCGCGGGGCGATGGTCGAATACCGGTTGGGCAACCCGGAGCGGCTGTCCACCGATATCGGGCCGGTGATCGACGCCGAGGCGAAAAACGGTATCGATGCGCATATCAGACGCATGACGGATAGGGGGCTTAAGGTCTACCAGGCCGCTTACGGCGAGCCGCAAGCCCGCGACGGCTACTTTGTCACCCCCGCCCTGATCGAACTGAATGACATCGGGGAACTCGACCGGGAAGTGTTCGGGCCGGTGCTGCATGTGCTGCGCTATGAGAGCGGTCAGCTTCCCGCACTGGTTGAGCGGATCAACGCCCTTGGCTATGGGCTGACCTTCGGCATTCACTCGCGCATCGATCGCACCGTCCGCCAGGTCACGGAGAGCGTCGAAGCGGGCAATCTGTATGTCAACCGGAACATGGTGGGCGCGGTGGTCGGCGTACAGCCTTTCGGCGGCGAGGGATTGTCCGGCACCGGACCCAAGGCGGGCGGGCCGCTTTATCTTTACCGCCTGCTGGCGGAACGGCCTGCCGATGCGCAGTGGCGGGGGCTGCGCTACACGGCCGCGGCCGAGCCGGAAGCGCTGCCGGATCGCGCCGGTTTGCTGGCCGCGCATGAGGCGCTGACGGCGTGGGCGACGCGGCGTCATCCCGATATTCACGCGCTTTGCCTGCGCTTTCGGGCCGACAGCGCGAGCGCCACGCTTTGTTATCTGCCGGGACCGACCGGGGAAGAGAATAGCTACCGGCTGCTGCCCCGCGAAAGGGTGCTGGCCCTGGCGGAAGATCCGCAGGATCTTTTGGTGCAGTTGGCGGCGATCGTCAGCGTCGGCTGCCGGGTTCTGTGGCCGGATGCGCCGCAATATCTTGAGATATATCAGCAGTTGCCTGAAAGCGTCCGGCGGCGAGTGGACATCGCCCCGCAGGATTCGCTGATGACGCAGCGTCTGGATGCCGTCATCCACCATGGCGATACGGATGCGTTGCGCGCGCTTTGCCGGCAGGTTGCCGGGCGGCAAGGGGCCATCGTCTCGGTCCAGGGCTTCGCCAGCGGAGAAACCGATATCCGGCTGGAGCGTTTGCTGCTTGAACGTTCCCTGAGCGTCAATACGGCGGCGGCGGGAGGAAATACTCGCTTAATGAGCATCTAACGCGGCGTTAAACGGCGAGGTCGGCGGATGCGGCCAAAAAATCATCGTAGCGACGATAATTCAATTCACCTATTGGCATTGATTTCCCTGCGCGGCAATGCCAATTTCCCTCCTGTTTTTCCCCAACCTATACGGCAGCGCGATGCCTTTTATATGGCAAGTTGCAGATATGTTGTGTATCGCCTTTCTTTAATTACTCGGTTTATGGCTAGATCGTTATAATTATTAAACCAAGGAAATAGTTGATTACACGTGTTTTAATATGCTTTGTAACAATTTCGCCTAGAATGTATACCAGAAACGACTGTCAGTAATTCGTATGTTTCTGAACAATAGCGGCATCGGCGGCTATTACGCCTTTGGAGAAAGAGAATGCAAGAGAACTATAAAATTCTGGTTGTAGATGACGATATGCGTTTACGCGCGCTGCTTGAACGTTATCTGACCGAGCAGGGTTTTCAGGTACGTAGCGTTGCCAATGCTGAACAGATGGATCGTTTATTGACCCGTGAGTCATTTCACCTGATGGTGCTGGATCTGATGCTGCCGGGTGAAGACGGTCTGTCTATTTGTCGCCGTTTACGCAGCCAAAGCAACCCCATGCCCATCATTATGGTGACGGCGAAAGGGGAAGAGGTTGACCGTATCGTCGGCCTGGAAATCGGCGCGGACGACTACATTCCCAAACCGTTTAATCCGCGCGAACTGCTGGCCCGCATTCGCGCGGTGCTGCGCCGTCAGGCCAATGAGCTGCCGGGCGCGCCGTCGCAGGAAGAGGCGATTATCGCTTTTGGCAAATTCAAACTGAATTTGGGCACGCGTGAAATGTTCCGTGATGATGAGCCAATGCCGTTAACCAGCGGCGAATTCGCCGTTCTTAAAGCGCTGGTCAGCCATCCGCGTGAACCGCTGTCGCGCGACAAACTGATGAATCTGGCGCGCGGGCGCGAATACAGCGCGATGGAACGTTCCATTGACGTGCAGATTTCGCGTTTGCGCCGCATGGTGGAAGAAGATCCGGCGCATCCGCGTTATATCCAAACGGTTTGGGGCCTGGGTTACGTCTTTGTGCCGGACGGCAGTAAAGCATGAGGCGATGGCGCTTTTCTCCGCGCAGCTCATTTGCCCGGACGCTGTTACTGATTGTCACATTGTTGTTTGTCAGCCTGGTGACCACCTATCTGGTGGTGCTTAACTTCGCCATCCTACCGAGTTTGCAGCAGTTTAATAAGGTGCTGGCTTACGAAGTAAGAATGCTGATGACCGACAGTCTGCAATTGGAGGACGGCTCTACTCTGGAAGTGCCGCCGGCGTTCCGTCGTGAGATTTACCGCGAGCTGGGTATATCGTTATATACCAATGCCGCGGCGGAGGAGAGCGGCCTGCGTTGGGCCCAGCATTACAAATTCTTGAGCCAGCAGATGGCGCAACAGTTGGGCGGGCCGACCGACGTCCGGGTCGAGGTAAGTAAAAATACCCCGGTCGTATGGTTGAAAACCTGGCTGTCGCCGGATATCTGGGTGCGGGTGCCGTTAACCGAAATTCATCAGGGCGATTTTTCACCGCTTTTCCGTTACACGCTGGCGATCATGCTGCTGGTGATTGGCGGCGCGTGGCTGTTTATCCGGGTACAAAACCGTCCGTTGGTCGAGTTGGAACATGCCGCCCTGCAGGTCGGGAAAGGCATCATTCCGCCGCCGTTGCGGGAATATGGCGCCTCGGAGGTGCGTTCGGTCACCCGGGCCTTTAATCAGATGGCGTCCGGCGTGAAGCTGCTGGCCGACGATCGCACCCTGCTGATGGCGGGGGTGAGCCATGACCTGCGCACGCCGTTGACGCGCATCCGTCTGGCAACGGAAATGATGAACAAAAGCGATGACTATCTGGCGGAGTCCATCAATAAAGACATTGAAGAGTGCAATGCCATTATTGAACAGTTTATCGACTATTTGCGCACCGGTCAGGAAATGCAGACGGAAGTGGCCGACCTCAATGCCATCATGGGCGAGGTAGTGGCCGACGAAAGCGGTTATGAACGTGAGTTTGACAGCGAGTTTTTCGATGGCGAATTGCTGGTTCGCGTCAGTCCGTTATCGATTAAACGCGCCGCGCTCAATCTGGTGGTGAATGCGACCCGCTACGGCAACGGATGGATAAAAGTCACTACCGGACGGGAAGGGCGGCGCGCTTGGTTTCAAGTCGAGGATGATGGGCCGGGCATCGATCCTGCGCAACTCAAACATCTCTTCCAGCCTTTTGTGCGGGGCGACAGCGCGCGCAGCACCAGCGGCACCGGCTTAGGGCTGGCGATTGTGCAAAGAATCATTGATGCGCATAACGGCGTGCTTGATGTCGGCGCCAGCGATCGCGGCGGCCTGTGCGTGCGGGCCTATTTGCCTTTGCTGCCCGAACTTTCCGATTCACACAGCGGTTCAGCGAAAGAGTAGCAAGAATAAAGGCGCGGGAGCCGCGCCTTTATTTATGTGAAGAACCGTCGTGAAGTTACAGCTTCGGTCCCGCCTTCACTAGCGCGGCGCCTGCTGGCGCATCGGTGTATTTATCAAAATTGGTGATAAACCGACGGGCCAGATCTTCCGCTTTCTCCTGCCATTGCGCCTGATCCGCATAGGTATCGCGCGGATCGAGGATATCAGGATTAACGCCTGGCAACGATTTGGGGATCGCCAGACTGAAGATCGGCAAGGTCTGCATTTCTGCATCATCAATGCTGCCGCTCAGGATGGCATCGATAATTCCCCGGGTATCTTTTATCGAGATACGTTTTCCGGTTCCGTTCCAGCCGGTATTGACCAGATATGCCTGAGCGCCTGCCGCTTTCATCCGTTTCACCAGCACTTCCGCGTATTGCGTCGGGTGCAGCGTCAGAAACGCGGCGCCGAAGCAAGCGGAGAAGGTCGGCGTCGGTTCCGTTACCCCGCGTTCCGTACCTGCCAGTTTGGCGGTGAAGCCAGACAGGAAATGGTACTGCGTCTGGTCGGACGTTAGGCGCGATACCGGTGGCAATACGCCGAATGCATCCGCCGTCAGGAAAATGACTTTTGTCGCATGTCCGGCCTTGGATACGGGTTTGACAATATTCTGGATATGGTAGATCGGATAGGAAACCCGGGTATTCTCGGTTTTTGACGCGTCATTGAAGTCAACGTTGCCGTCAGCCAATACCATAACGTTTTCCAGCAGCGCATCGCGCTTGATGGCGCCATAAATATCCGGTTCCGCCTCTTTGGACAGTTTAATGGTTTTCGCGTAGCAGCCGCCTTCAAAGTTGAAGACGCCATCGTCATCCCAACCGTGCTCGTCATCTCCAATCAACTTGCGTTTGGGATCGGTGGACAGGGTGGTTTTCCCGGTACCGGAAAGGCCGAAGAACACAGCCACATCGCCTTGTTCGCCCACGTTAGCCGAACAATGCATGGAGGCGATGCCTTTCAGCGGCAGCAGGTAGTTCATGATGGAGAACATCCCTTTTTTCATCTCGCCGCCGTACCAGGTGCCGCCAATCAACTGAATACGTTCCGTCAGATTGAAGGCGACAAAGTTTTCAGAATTCAGCCCCTGTTCCCGCCATTGCGGGTTGGTGCATTTAGCGCCGTTCATGACGATGAAATCAGGTTCGAAACCCTGTAATTCATCATCGCTTGGGCGAATAAACATGTTTTTCACAAAGTGCGCCTGCCAGGCGACCTCGGTAATAAATCGGACTTTCAGGCGGCTGTCCGGGTTGGCGCCGCAGAAGGCGTCGACGATAAACAGACGTTTACCGGACAATTGTTTGGTGACGATCTGTTTGAGATGCGTCCAGATTTCCTGACTCAGCGGATGATTGTCATTTTTACCTTTCCCCTGATCCGACCACCATACGCTATCGCGGGTGACGTCATCGCGAACGATGTATTTATCTTTTGGGGAACGGCCGGTAAAAATGCCGGTATCGACGGCTACTGCTCCCAACCGGGTTTCTGTGCCGCGTTCATAACCTTGTAGGGTTGGGTCGATTTCCTCTTGAAAAAGTAAATCGTAGCTGGGATTGTAGACAATATCGCGGACATCCTGGATTCCATAAGCCGTAAGGGCCGTTGGTGTCATACCTTTGATCTGCATGTTGCTACTCCTCAATTGTTATTCCCTTTATCTTTCGCGTGCAACTGTGTCGGTTGCTTTTAGTCCCCCAGCCACTTCGTTGCTTAAGTCTTTGAGGATCATTTAGTTACCGCCTGACTGCATCTTGAAATCTATCGGGGTTATAGTTGTGCTAATAAACATTGTAGAGCGTGAGTTTATTTTAACCGCGATAGCAATCATAAAATTAAATAAATTCATTAATAACAATTTATCAATATTTTGTTTATTCAATGTATTGGAATATTTAACAGAATAAAATGCTGCAGCGCTGATGAAGAAATAAACGGGCGCGTGGCCGCGCCCGTGGAAGGATTAATGCAGTAAATGATTCGGCGAGTGCTGTTTGAGCGCTTGCACATCCCCGGCATTGAATACATAGTGATTTCCGCAATAGTCACAATGCATATCGATTTCACCGTCTTCTTCCAGCATTTCAGTTACTTCGTGTTCGGGAAGCGTCATTAATGCTTCCGCGCAGCGCTTGCGTGAGCAATGACACTGGAAAACAACCTCTTGCGGTTCGTATACCGTCACTTCTTCCTGATGATAAAGCCGGTAGAGCACATCGTTAGCCGCAAGCGTAAACAGCTCATCGGCTTTGACCGTGGCCGTGAGCTGCGCCAGGTGATCGAAATCATCGCGTTCGGCGTTTTGGGCGGGCAGCACCTGTAACAACATGCCCGCTGCGGCCATCCGCCCTTCATGCCGACCGGTGCGGATAAATAGCCGGGTAGGGAGCTGTTCCGATTGCAGGAAATAGTTTTCCAGGCAATCGGCAATGGTATCGCCTTCCAACCCTACGACGCCCTGATACCGTTCGCCTTCCGTCGGCGTAATGGTAATGACCAGATAACCGTTGCCGACCATATCCTTGAGCGAACTATCCTGCGCAATTTCACCTTGCAGACGGGCCACGCCGCGCATCTGTTGCTGATGGTTGCCGTTGATAACGGCCAGCTTCAACGGTCCGTCGCCCTGAAGCTGAACGGTAATGTCGCCGCTGAATTTTAACGTGGCCGTTAACAGGCTGGTGGCCACCAGCATTTCTCCCAGCAGGTTTTGCACCGGCTCCGGATAGTCATGATTCGCCAGAATATGCTGGTAGGTGTCGCTGACTGTCACCAACTCGCCACGGACGGCATAATTTTCGAACAGGTAACGATGTAGTTGGTCATGAGTGGACATAATTTTCTCTCGCTATGGTGACAGTTATTGCTTTCATGTTTCCAGTCGCTGGCGTATTGATTTCCCGCAACATGAAATCTACCGGGATTATTGCTAATCGTTGTATTTAAATTTGATCAGATCCCGTCGTTCTTTCTTATCAGGGCGGCGATCCGGGTGCGGCATGGTCAACGCATTCATTTTTCGCGCCAGCGCCAGCTTTTCCCGTTTTTCGATACTTTCGGCGGTTTCCTGATACAGAGCCTGTGCTTCCGTCGCCGTTCTACGTTGCCCGCTGATGGCGCGGACAATGACGGTACGCTCGTCGTTGCCCTGACGTAGCTTGATTTCGGCATTCAGTTCAACCAGTTTGCTGGGCTTGCTGCGTTGACCGTTGTAATGCACTTTGCCGCCATCGACCATTTCACGGGCAATGGCCCGGGTTTTATAGAAACGGGCGGCCCAAAGCCATTTGTCCAGACGGACGGTATCGTCAGAATTCTCGGTTGCTTTCATCGTGGCCCCTTCTGATTAACTGAGATTTACCGAGCGATGCAATGACGGTAACAGCGCAAGATAATCATTCATCGATGGATACTGCTGGAATGATTTTTCCCGCTGGCTGGAGTCAGGGTTGCTGACGCCCAGACAGTAACGGATACCAAAGGTCTTGGCGGCGTCCAGAATCGGTTCGCTGTCATCAACAAACAGCGTTCTGGTCGGCTCGAAACCGGTTTCCCGCTGCACGGCCTGCCATAACCGCTGATTTTCTTTCGGATACCCATACGTATGGGTGGAAAGTAATAAATCAAGGTGTTTGTCTAACCCGGTATGTTCAATTTTAACCGCCAGGCTGTGCGGATGCGCATTAGTCAGTAAAATCGTGCGTTTGCCGCTGTCGCGCAAAGCGTGCAGAAATGGCTCGGTGTCTTCCCGCAGGCGGGCGCGCGGGCCGATATCCGTGGTCATTTGATAAATGTCCAACCCCAGCCTTTCACTCCAGTAATCGAAACAGTACCAGTTCATCGTATGCTGCACCGCCTGATACTCGGCGGCAATCAGCCGTTGGGCCTGCTGCAGGCTGATGCCACGTTTGTCGCTGAGTGATTGCGGCACAAGCTGTAACCAGAAGTAGCTATCGAAAGCCAGATCGAGCAGCGTGCCGTCCATATCCAATATAACGGTATCAATATCGTGCCAGTTAAGGTCGGGGCTCATAAATACTCCAGATACAGAATGACGCCGGATACCGAACGGTGGGTAAGGTTGATAAGAGGATGTATACCCGTCAGATTTCAGATTGCCGGCGAGATAATCTCTCAGCCTGAAGCCCGGTAAGTATAAATACGGCAGTCCCGTCAGAATAGCATAACAACGCCTGCCGCACGATTGTCAAAACTGGTGGGTCCGGCTGTCTATCAGCGATGGCGTGAAGCCGAAACGAGAAGCGTAATATTGCTGAATGTTGGCCATCCGCTGTTTGCTTTTCACTATTCTCATGCCCAATAACACGGCGTTGACCAGCAGCGTAATGGAAAAGAGCAACAGCAGCAGACAGCTGCCAAGATAACGCCACAGCGTGATGACATCCGGTTCGCTGTGCAGGCTGACGTGCTGAGTGCCGTTGGCGTCGGTGCTGAGGTTCGTGATGACGCCCGCCGCTCTAAACGGCGTGTGCAGCAACATGGCCGATAACCGCTGAAGCTCTTTCCACTGATCGGCGGCGTGGTATTCATTCAGCGGTATGAGCGGCAACGGATGGTTAACGAACTGGCGCCCTTCATCGCTGCGGATTAAAAATCCGCCAGGGGGAGGGCTATTGAGCGAGTCGGCCGCGCTGTTGACTTCCTGCTGAAAGAAAAAGTCCGTGGCGCTGTTGACGAGCGATTCCAGCGTCTCTGCGCTTACCGGTCGCAGCAAGACGTTCATTCCTTTGAATGAGCCGGTGCGCGCCTGCTTTACCAGCGTATCCCAGTCTTTTACGTTGCCCAGGTTGACCAGCGCGTTTTTCAGACGGAAGCAGTCTCTCTCTTGCTCACAGAGATCCTGTGTTTTCAGCACTATATCGGAAAAGTCATTCAACAGAATCATGCCTGATTTCTGAATGGCGGAGGCAAGCTGCGAGTTAACCCGGCCTTCGACATCGGTTTGCGGGTGTAACTGATCGTTCACCGTTTTAAGCAATGCCGACGTTTTTTCAATGATCTCTGATTCTGGCAGCGGTAACGGCGAGGCTTTATTCCAGTAAATCGCCGAGCAGTCAAAAGGCGTAAAGGCGTAGGCGGGGGCATTGTTCGACACGCGAATGCCCGCTGGAACATAACACATGCCCGAACCTTGAACTTTCAGGGTATCGCCGATTTTCAGCGGTATTTTTTCCAACTCGTCAACCTGGTTGACCTGAATGTTTTGCGCGCCATGCAACCAGGCCATACTGAGTTTTAACGGTAGTTCCATGGGAACGTAGGCCAGCAAGAGGATTAGGCTGAGCAGCGCCCCGGCGGACAATATCAGATTTTTGCCCCATCGCTGCAAAGGGAAATTTTTTACTTCGTCATGCAGCGACAAATACTGCCCCTGACGAACAACCTGATGATTAAGGTAAATATCGACATCCGTTTTTTTCCCTAAATCATAAGCGATGTAAGGATGCCAGTAGGGGGATAAATCAGATCGATATTGCCGAGCGAGACGCTGCCGAACTGTCCTTGATTTGATTCGCCAAAAAGGCCAAGAGCCTGCGGAGTGCCGAGAAGACAGTGAACGTCCTGCCGTTCTTGTTCCGAGGGGAGCGGAAAAGCCGCCAGATGCTCCAGGCGGCGAGCAGCGCGGCTGTGCCGGTGAGCCAGGGCAGCAATGCCATCGGGCTGTTGATACTGATGAATAGCAGCAGAAACGACAGGCTCAGCGCGCCGGCTTCTTTAAGCCCTTTCGAATGATGTATGGCGTGCTCTTCTTTCGTTTCCTTACGAATGCTTACCAGCTCCGCGTGTTCATCCTCTTCGTGACGAATGGATGCGTTTGGCATCGGATCGTCGGGAACCGTCACGATATGATGGTTATCGTTGTTGATGCATTCGACTAACGAGTGTCCGTTCAAGGAGATAACCAGCGGGATGGAGCGGGTTTTAATCAATTCAACGGTGTTATTCTCAGTAATATATTGTTCCCAACAGGGAGGCAGGTGAATTTCCTGCGTATCAATATAATATCGCCACTTATTCTGAGAATCAGTGCTCAGCCCATAACGCGTGATGGTATGGGTGATCGGATATACCCGATTGCTTTGCAAGGTGCGGGGCAGTTTGGGCTGGGTATTGGGTATGTCGAGCGGCGTCGGTTGCTGAGTATTCTCCAGGGCAAGGTAACGCTCGACGGCGACGCGTTCTTCCGGGGTCAATTGACGAAGTAAGGCAGGCTCCACCGGTAACGGAGTGACAAATGACAGGCGCTGGCGCATACGGTAGACAATGAAACCTCCGATAGCGAACAGACAGGCAAACAATATAGCCAATATGGTAAATATTGTGCTCATGTCATTTCCATCCCAAAGTGACGTACTCCCTGTTTGCATCGGATTTTAACAAATTTGGACAATCGATGATAACCTGCATGGTTTTGTTTTATTAAATTAATAACTAAAAAATAACAGAAATTATCTACGCGAAGGGATGATGGTAACAACCAGGCAGGGCGTCTAAAATGAGGATAATCCGATTTTTTGGGGTGGATATTGACTTTTAATTTTTCATTTTAATAGTTCATACTGATAATGTGTATTTAATGTTATAAGCAAGTAAATTAATAATTGTGATGGTTGCAGCAAAGGTTGCTGTTAACGCACAATGTGGGTAACAGCAAAAATCTAGCAAAATCAAAAAAGAGTATTAACGATCGCTTTTCATTCAGCGGCACGCCGGTATTTATGGTGAAGGCAATATAGCCAGCATTCAGGTTGGGCTGCCGTTCCGGTCGTAATTGCTCTACGAGGCCATCATGAGTCATAACCTGCAAAAACCTAAAATTCTCAAGGTAGAAACGGTCGCGAGTTCGCGTTTGTTCAATGTTGAATCCATCGATCTGGAATTCAGTAACGGCGTCCGCCGGGTATATGAACGAATGCGTCCGAGCGGACGGGAAGCGGTGATGATTGTGCCTATTATTGATGATGAACTGGTGCTGATCCGTGAGTACGCCGTTGGTATCGAACAGTATGAACTCGGATTTCCTAAAGGGTTGATTGATCCCGGCGAGACGGTATTTGAAGCGGCTAACCGGGAACTGATGGAAGAGGCGGGATTCGGCGCGGAACAGATGGATTTGTTGGCGAAGTTGACCATGGCGCCGTCCTATTTCTCCAGCCAGATGAATATTGTCGTTGCGCGGGGGCTGTATCCGCAAAGCCGCGAAGGCGATGAGCCGGAACCGTTGCCTAAAGTGCGCTGGCCGCTAAAAGATATGATGTCGCTGTTGCAGGAGCCCGACTTTCGGGAAGCGCGTAATGTCAGCGCTCTGTTTTTAACTCAGGATTGGCTGCATCGCCAGTAAAGGCTGCTGGTCGCGCGGTACGAATGGAATGGCAAAGGCGCAGAATCTGCGCCTTTGCTGTTTTGGCACTTCGAAGCGGGCAATCAGAATAACTCTTCGCTTTGCCCGTTATCCATCAACGTGGTGCCGACTTCATGCACTTCATATTCCGTCGGCTGGGTTCCTTCAATGAAATATTCGGAACGGCTGTTGCCGCCGCCGTTCGACAGCTTGCCGCTGCTGCGGTCGATGGTCACGCTGACAATGCCGGGCGGCGGCGTCAGAGGCTGTTCAGGAACGCCTTCCAGTGCGGCTTTCATAAACTCATCCCAGGCCGGCTGAGCTGTTTTGGCGCCGCCTTCGTAGCCTGAAATCTGGTCTTTGATCACGCCGGACGCGCTGCTGGTGCCCAGGTTGCGGCGGTGGTCGTCGAAGCCGATCCAAACCGAGGTCACCAGATTCGGGCCATAGCCGGAAAACCAGGCATCTTTGGAGCTGTTTGTGGTACCGGTTTTACCGCCGATATCATGACGTTTCAGCTCTTTACCCGCACGCCAGCCCGTACCCATCCAGCCAGGTTCGCCAAAAATATTGCTATTAAGCGCGTCCTTAATCAGGAAGGACAACGGGGTGCTGATAACATGCGGCGCATAAGGCGGCGCGGTATTTTGCTGGGCGATCGGCGGCGTAACCGGCTCCACCTCCGGCTGGGGCAATGCGCCCGGCTGCGGATTTTCTCTGGATGTCGCGACATTTTCCGTATTGTCCGCCGACAGAACCGTATCGCGCCGCGTTTCGCCGTACACCAACGGCAGGTTGCAGGTGTCGCACACCACTTTAGGCGTGGCGGTAAAGACGGTGTCGCCTGATTCTTTCTCTATTTTGGTAATGAGATAGGGATCGACCAGATAACCGCCATTGGCCATTACCGCATAGCCGCGGACCACCTGCAGCGGGGTGAAGGACGCGGCGCCCAGCGCCAGCGATTCCGTCGGGACAATGTTTTGTTTCGGGAAGCCAAAGCGCTGCAGATACTCAGCGGCGTAATCCACGCCCATCGCCCGCATGGCGCGGACCATCACCACGTTTTTGGATTGGCCTAGTCCTTGACGCAAACGGATTGGCCCGTCATAGGTCGCAGGTGAGTTTTTTGGCCGCCAGTCTGAGCCGGCGCCCGGATCCCAACGTGTAATCGGCACGTCGTTAAGGATGGTGGCCAGCGTCAGACCTTTGTCCATCGCGGCGGTATAGAGGAACGGCTTGATGTTGGAGCCAAGTTGACGCAGCGCCTGCGTCGCGCGATTAAACTTACTTTGGTTGAAATCGAACCCGCCGACCAGCGCTTCAATTGCGCCGTTGTTCGGATTGATGGATACCAGCGCCGAGTTTACGTCCGGCACTTGGGCAAGCCACCAGTCGTTATCCACTTTCCGGACCCACACCTGCTGACCGGCCTGAACAACATCGATCACTCGTTTGGGCGTCGGGCCCTGCTGCGTATCGGAACGATAAGGGCGCGCCCAGCGCATGCCGGCCATCGGCAGTGAGATGTTGCTGCCGTCGGCCATCATCGCAATGGCTTTATCGCTGTCGGTATCGGTAATGACCGCCGGAAACAGCGGGCCATAAACCGGCAGTTTTTTCAGTTCGGTGACGATTCTGGTGCGATCCCAGGCGCTTTCGCCGACTTTCCACAGCACCGCGGTCGGGCCGCGATAGCCGTGACGCATATCGTATGCGAGAACGTTGTTGCGCAAAGCGTCCTGCGCGGCTAGCTGCAATTTCCGCGTGATAGTGGTGTAGACCTTATAACCATCGTTATAGGCGTCGTCGCCATAACGATTGATCATCTCCTGACGCGCCATTTCCGCCACATAAGGCGCAGAGAAAGCTATCTGGGGCGCGTGATAGTCAGCATCCAGTTTTTCATTCCGGGCCTGGTCGTATTGCGCCTGGGTAATGTAGTTTTCATCCCTCATTCGCGCCAGAACCACGTTACGCCGGGCTATCGCGCGATCGTACGAGTAGAGCGGGTTAAAGGTGGAGGGCGCTTTCGGCAAGCCGGCGATCATCGCCATTTCACCCAGCGTAAGCTGGTCTACCGGACGGCCGAAATAGACATACGCGGCCGCGCCGACGCCATAAGCCCGGTAACCGAGATAAATTTTGTTCAGATACAGCTCAAGAATTTCATCTTTGGTAAGGAGCTGCTCAATACGGATAGCCAGGAAGACTTCTTTGATTTTACGAATCAGCGTGCGTTCCGGGCTAAGGAAAAAGTTTCTGGCAAGCTGTTGCGTAATGGTGCTGGCCCCCTGCGAGGCATGGCCGGAGGTTAGCGCGATAGAGGCGGCGCGGATAATCCCCACCGGGTCGACGCCGTGGTGCTCATAGAAACGGCTGTCCTCAGTCGCGATAAACGCCTGAACCAGAACCGGAGGAATTTGATCCAGTTTCAACGGGATGCGCCGGTGTTCGCCAAATTGAGCAATCAGCTCGCCATCGGCGCTGAATACCTGCATAGGCGTCTGCAGCCGGATGTCTTTCAGCGTGGCGACATCGGGTAACTGGGGTTCGATATAGCGGTACAAACCGTATATCGAAGCTGCTCCCAGCAGGATGCAAGTCACTGCAAGGATGAGTAGATACTTTACGAACTTCACCTGAGATTTTCCATTCAATAGCGTTTGGACGGTTTATAAACAATCGGCGCTAGTATAAAGGTAAGCCAGCACTGTGGATACGTTCTTTTAATTGATACGGAATCGGATTGAACATGGCTTATCACATCTGGCGGGTTGGGTTAGATATACAAAACGGGTTTATGCGCGCGTTGGCGGTGCAACGCCGTCGCTATGGTTGGCAGCTTCGCTGCTGGTGGCAGTTCCCACTGCCAAACGACACGTTACGCGCGGGTAGTCTACACCATACCGAAGCGCTTTGTGAGGTCTTGTTGAAATGGCGCAGGCTATTGCCTCGCAATATTTCTCTACGGGTCGGTTTTCCCGCCCAGTTGGTACTACAACAGCGTTTACCTCTGCCGGATAAGCGGTTGCGAGGGCCGGAGCGCAATGATTATATTGAGGCGATGGCCGCCCGTAAGCTGCCGGTAAGCAGCGATTCATTGGCAATGGATTACCGTGCGGCGCCCCATGAACCCGGCACGTTGCTGGTTACCGCTGCCCGGCGGCGAGAGTTGGATAACTGGCTTGACTGTCTGCATCGCGCGGATCTGCATCCTGACGTCGTTGAGGTTTCAACCTGCGCCATTCGTTGTATGGCGAAGTCCGCGGGGCTTAAACATGATTATCTTTTCCTGCATCGTCTGGCGGACAGTTGGTTATGGATATCTCCGCTGAACCATGCTTTTCAATGCGGCGTGATACATTCCGAGGAACTGGCCGCCGAAGAGGATCTTCTTTCGTTAGTAAATGCTCGCTATCAAAAAAATACTCATGATACAGCCTATTACAGCAGCACCTTACCCACGTTAACCCATCAAATCTCTGACGTATTCGTGCCGTGGTCTCCGCTTGCGGCCTTTGACCAGATGCAGCCTCCCTTACCCGATTTCCCTCCGGCATTTGTTATCGCCGGTGGTTTGGCTTTGCGCGCTGGAGATGACGAACATGCTGCTGGTTAATCTTTTACCCTGGCGTAAACGGCGATTACGCCAGCGGGCGCGCCGCTGGTTGACGCTATTGCTGCTGCAACTGACGTTGGCCGCGCTCATTATCGCGGGTTTCTACATCACGTTGCGCCAGCAACGCCTGATGTCGCAGCGTGAATTGAGCGGCATCTCGGCGCAGCAGCGGCAATTGACGCAGCAATATCAGCAAACTCGCCGGATGTGGGATCGACTGCGTGATTATCAGGCGCAGCATGATGCCGATGCGGCGGCGCAACGCCACAATCAGCGTTATCTGAGTCTGTTGGAACAACTGGTATCAATGATGCCCCGGCGTCTCTGGCTGACGGATATCGCCGATCGCGGAAATCACCTATTAATCTCTGGTTTGAGTGAAAACTATACCGACATTGTGGCCCTGAATCGGGCGTTGATGGCGCATCCCGATCTGGAGCGAGCGCAGGTGCTTCAGGCTTTGAGGGAGCAGAACGATAGAACGCTATTAAGTTTTTCGCTTCAGGCGGACTGGACACTTACGGACTCAACAAAGAGCGGGCGGATTGGTGATTAACGCGATATTGAACTGGTCTGGATGGGGAAGTAAACCGCTGTGGATGCTGGCGGCCGCGCAAGCCGTTTTGGTCGGCGGTTTTTTACTGCTGGGCATAGAGATGATTTTGAAAACGGAGCGGCAGCAGATCATGCAGATTAACCAGCGGGTAGATCGGCAGCATGCCGCTATACGCCATCTTCGGCAGCAGCTGCAAACGCTGCCGTCCTTCGCCATGCTGAAGACGCAGTTGGCTCAACGGAAAACGGCCAATCCGCCATTCCACGCCGACATGCCGTCGCTGCTGGTTACCGCTCCGTTATCGCAATCCGGCGCGACGCTGCTTTCCTGGCAGCCAGAGGGGCATCAAAACGATAACGATCGCAACGCCTGGCTATTAAGTTTTAGCGCCGACTATCAGGGAATGGCGCGCGTACTGCGCAAGTTTATCGCGCTGCCTCATGTGCTGCGGATTGAGCAACTGGCAATGAAATCGGTGGACGGCGTTTTGCATATTAGTATGCGGTTGGTGAAGCCGGCTGCGGAACGGAGGAGCGATGTTGAATAGCGCTGCCGCCACTCGCTTTCTCCTGCTTTTCAGCATGTTATCCGACATCACGCCGGCAGATGCGGTAATGATGAGCCGGGATCCCTTTCAGCCGGTATCCGCGGTCCGCTGTTCCCAGGACAACACGACGCAGCGCTGGCGGTTAAAAGGCGTCATTGGCTCCGGGCAGGCATGGATAGGGTGGCTGGTTCTACCGGAACAACAGTGGCGGCGGTTAACGCCGGGAGCCGTGATCCCGGAGGAAAACTGGCAGGTACGTCGTCTGGATAAGTCCGGTGCGACGCTGGCGGCGATTGAGGGGGCGGACCGTTGCGACGGCGCGTCAGCGGAGGTTTTTCTGGCATCGCCCTTCATTAATAACGCTGCCGCGCAATAGCGTATTTTTTCGGAACAGGGAATGTTATGGCGATTAGAACGGTTAAGAAAATGCTGTTTTTGGCGTTGTTGCTCGTTGGCGGCGTATCGGCGCAGGCAAGAAGCGATGCGCCGGTGTCAATGGCGTTTGAGGATTCTCCCATACAACGCATATTACAGGCTCTGGCGGACCATCAGCAGCTAAATATGGTGGTAGCGCCGGGAGTTGAAGGGACGATCAGTCTGCGGTTGGCGGAAGTGCCCTGGCAGCAGGCTCTGGATATCGTTTTGCATATGGGGCAATTGGCGGTGGAGCGGGACGGCAATGTCCTGCTGGTTTATCCCGCTTCCCACCTTGAAGTCTTGCAGCGTCAGAAAGAGGAACGTCTCGCCCAACAGGCGCAGAACCAGCCATTGCACAATCTTTCGGTTGCGTTGCAGCACGCCGATGCCGCCGAGATCGCCGCCGGCGTTCAGGCCCAACGCGGCGCTTTACTGACCGAACGAGGGATCGTCACCGTGGATAAAAGAACCAATACGCTGCTGATCCGCGATACGGCGGCAGCGCTGGAGCAACTGAAGTTGTGGGTGAACGAGCTCGATTTGCCGCTAGCGCAGGTACAGCTTGCGGCGCATATTGTGACTATCAGCAGTGGAAATTTACAGGAATTAGGCGTCAACTGGGGGCTGGGCACCGATGAAGAAACGAATAAAGCGCTGCGGTTGAATAATTTTAATATCAGCCTGCCGGTGGAGTCGCCGGCGATCAACGCGGGCTTTCATCTGGCGCGGCTGAACGGGCGCCTGCTGGAACTGGAACTGATGGCCTTGGAACAGGAAAATCAGGTGGAAATTATCGCCAGCCCTCGTTTGCTTACGGCTCATCAGCAAACCGCCAGTATCAAACAGGGTACGGAAATTCCCTATCAGGTTTCCAGCGGAGCCAGCGGGTCGACATCCATCGAGTTCAAGGAAGCGGTATTGGGGATGGAGGTGACGCCGAGCATTTTGCGGGCCGGACGGATTACGCTAAACCTGAAAATC
This sequence comes from Brenneria izadpanahii, assembly GCF_017569925.1. NCBI lineage: Bacteria > Pseudomonadati > Pseudomonadota > Gammaproteobacteria > Enterobacterales > Pectobacteriaceae > Brenneria > Brenneria izadpanahii. The sequence goes on from NZ_CP050854.1 coordinate 442,170, forward strand.
AGTCAAAACATGCCGGGACAAACGATAAAGCAGAGCGATAACGGCGAAGCGCTGGCGATCGATAAGCAGGAAATACAAACACAGGTCACGGTCGCGGACGGCGAAACCATTGTTCTGGGCGGTATATTTCAGCGGCAGAAACAGCGCGGCGGCAACCAGATTCCGGTTTTAGGCAATATTCCTGTATTCGGCCATTTGTTTAAAAACAGTACGCGGCAGGATACCCGGCGGGAATTGGTTATTTTTATTACGCCGACTCTGCTCCCAGCGGATAAACGGTAAAAGTAGCGGAAATTTCATAAAATCAGCGCAATATTTTAATTGATTCATGCCTTCTAAGTTTGACGCTGCGACAGATTTAGCTTACAAGGGTTAGCGAATTGAGCACAGAAGTGTTGTTCCACCGAAAATGTCGATAAAATATACGTTATATCCAACGTAATTGATGTTGCAGCCAGACGGCAAACGAAACGATTCCAGACGCTGAGCCAGCGATGCGCCTGGCGTGAGGACGTTAAGCCAATTATGGATGCAGCTTGAATGATGGCGGTGCATTCCTCACCTATGGGGAATGTGGCATTTTATTCGGTTGCCAAACTACCCTGAGTATTGAGATAATTTTTTGTCTGATTCTCGCACTATCGCTCATGAGGTTTCAGTTTAGGTCCCGTCGCTGGGTTGATTGGCGGGGCGGGTTATCATTAACGAATTGTCTTAGTAATACCAAAAAACATGGCAGAGAAACGCAATATCTTTCTGGTTGGGCCTATGGGTGCCGGCAAAAGCACTATTGGCCGTCAGTTAGCTCAGCAACTCAATATGGAGTTTTTCGACTCCGATCAAGAAATTGAGCGACGCACCGGGGCTGATGTGGGCTGGGTATTCGATTTGGAAGGCGAAGAAGGCTTCCGCGATCGTGAAGAGAAAATCATCAATGAATTGACGGAAAAACAAGGCATCGTGCTGGCGACAGGCGGTGGTTCGGTCAAATCACGTGAGACACGCAATCGTCTTTCTGCGCGTGGGGTGGTCGTTTATCTGGAAACGACGATTGAGAAACAACTCGCCCGCACGCAGCGCGATAAGAAACGTCCGCTACTTCAGGTTGAAACACCTCCGCGTGAAGTTCTGGAAGAGTTGGCGAGGGAGCGGAATCCGTTATATGAGGAGATCGCCGACGTCACCATTCGCACCGACGAACAAAGCGCCAAGGTAGTTGCTAACCAGATTATCAATATGCTGGAAAGTAACTGAATGTAATGCATCATCTGCGGCATGCAGATTTTGAATAGGTTATGAAACGAGCATGGAAAGAATTACCGTAACATTAGCCGAACGAAGTTATCCTATTACGATAGCCGCCGGATTGTTTAATGATTCGGCTTCTTTTATGCCGTTGAAAGCAGGGGAGCAGGTCATGCTGGTGACTAACCAGACGCTGGCTCCCCTCTATCTTGAACGCGTTCGCCGTGTGCTTGAGCAAGGCGGAGTGCATGTCGATCAGGTCGTGTTGCCTGACGGCGAAAAATATAAATCCCTGACCGTACTGGATCAGGTTTTTACCGCGCTGCTGACGAAACCTCATGGCCGCGATACGACGATTGTCGCGTTGGGCGGCGGCGTAATCGGCGACCTGGCCGGCTTTGCCGCAGCGAGCTACCAACGCGGCGTGCGTTTCATCCAGGTGCCGACAACGCTGTTGGCGCAGGTTGATTCCTCCGTTGGCGGCAAAACCGCGGTGAATCACCCGCTGGGTAAAAACATGATCGGCGCTTTCTATCAACCGGCATCGGTTGTGATTGATCTGGATTGTCTGAAAACGCTGCCCGCGCGGGAGTTGTCGTCCGGGTTGGCGGAAGTGATTAAGTACGGCGTCATTCTGGATAGCGATTTCTTCCACTGGCTGGAAGAGAACATTGAAGCAGTGCGCGCATTGGAGCATGGCGCGCTGGCTTACTGCATTCGTCGTTGCTGTGAACTAAAAGCCGCGGTGGTCGCCGCCGATGAACGTGAAAAGGGCATGCGCGCGTTGCTCAACCTTGGGCATACTTATGGTCATGCCATTGAAGCGGAAATGGGATACGGCAATTGGCTGCATGGCGAAGCGGTTGCCGCGGGTATGGTGATGGCCGCCTATGCCGCCCGGCGTCTTGGGCTATTTTCCGTCGATGATATTACGCGTATAACATCCCTGTTGGTTCGAGCCGGCTTGCCCGTTACCGGACCGGCGCAGATGTCGCCAGAATCTTATCTTCCCCACATGATGCGTGATAAAAAAGTGTTGGCCGGCGAGTTACGGCTCGTATTGCCGACATCCATTGGACATTCTGAGGTCCTTGGCGGAATAGCGCACGATCTTGTTCTGGCGTCAATAACTGATTGTCTTGCTTAAGCGCTTTTCTTTTTTGTTAACAACAAATGTGTTAACGACAGATAAGTGCTTATGGTTTATGGTTAATAAAATATAATGCATTATGACTTGATAATTCGCTCCGGGGATGAGGTTGCGGATTTTAGCCTTTCAGTTGGGGGGTTTTAAATGGATGAGTTTAAGCCGGAAGATGAGTTAAAGCCTGATACTAGCGACCGTCGGCCAACACGTCAGCAAAAAAGAAGTAGCAGCTTTTCCGTACCGAAAATCACGCTTTCCAGACAACACCTGATGATAGGTATCGGGGTGTTGGTATTGCTGCTGCTGATCATCGGCATTGGTTCCGCTTTGCAGGCGCCTTCTCATCCGCAGACTTCTCAGCCCCAAAACCAAACAGGCGGTGAAAAGAGCATCGATCTCTCTTCATCGACCCCCATGACGCAGGGAACGGAAACGTCGACGCCCGCTGAAACTACCCCAGCCGCTCCCGGACAGCCGCCGCAAACGCTCAGCGCGCCGCCTATCTCCGGTACGCCGACCGAAGCGCAGGTTCAGCCGCCGGTAACCGGTCAGCAACGTATTGAACTGCCTGGTAATATCACTGATGCGCTTTCGCAGCAGCAGGGGCGTGTTAACGAATATTCCCAAGGCGCGATGGAGAGCGGCGCGTCAACCCTGCCGACGGCTCCGGCCACGGTGGCGCCTGCGGCGAAAACGCCTGCGCATGCGCCGGCGGCGAAGTCTACGCACAGCAATAATAATGTTACGCATAGCGCTAATCCTGCGCATACGACGAATAAACCGTCAGCGCCGAACAATCAGAAGGCCGCAGCGCCAACCGCGGCGAGCAAATCCGCGGCCGCCGTCTCTGCCGGCGCGGGCAGCTCTATTCAAAATGCGCCGGCTAGCCATTTTACCCTGCAATTAAGCGGCGCTTCCCGTCCGGACACGCTGCAGGCTTATGCGAAACAACATAATCTGACTCGTTCATGGGTTTATGAAACTAAACGTGACGGAAAATCCTGGTATGTGTTAGTTAATGGCGTCTATGCTTCTTCTGCAGAGGCGAGGCAGGCGATTGCTGCGCTACCCGCTGATGTGCAAGCGAAAAAACCTTGGGTTAAGCCGATCCGTCAGGTGAAGCAGGACTTGAATAAGTAACACCAAATTTTAGCCCTGATGTGCTGTCTGACACAGAGTACAATCCGCGGCTCTGAAAAGTATGAGTAACTAACGACGGCATGAAAAAAAACCGCGCTTTTTTAAAATGGGCTGGTGGTAAATATCCGCTGGTGGAAGAAATTCGTCGCTATTTACCTGCAGGAGACTGCCTGATCGAGCCGTTTGTTGGCGCTGGCTCTGTATTTTTGAATACAGAGTACGACAACTATATATTGGCCGATATTAATAGCGACCTCATTAACCTCTATAACATCGTCAAGTCAAATGCGGACGATTTTATTCGCGATTCCCGCAAGCTTTTTACTGATGAAGTAAATACGTCAGAGACTTTTTATTTGCTGCGGGAAGAGTTTAATCTTTGTACTGACGCCTATCGACGCGCGGTGCTATTTCTTTATCTGAACCGGCATTGTTATAACGGTCTGTGCCGTTACAACATGCGCGGCGAATTTAATGTGCCGTTCGGCCGTTATAAAAAACCTTATTTCCCGGAAGAAGAAATTCGCTGGTTCGCTTTTAAGGCAAGAAGCGCGACTTTTGTTTGCGAGCATTATCAGCAAACGCTGATTAAAGCTGAACCCGGTTCGGTGGTTTATTGCGATCCTCCCTATGCGCCATTATCGGCGACGGCAAACTTTACGGCGTACCACACCAATAATTTTAATACCGTCGATCAGCAGAATCTGGCCCGGCTGGCGCACCGTTTGTCGGTTGAAAATCAGATCCCCGTACTGATTTCCAATCACGATACGTTGCTGACTCGCGAGTGGTATCAGGATGCATCGCTTTACGTGGTAAAAGCGCGCCGGACGATTAGCCGTAATATCATGGGACGGAGTAAAGTAAACGAGCTTTTAGCATTGTATTGTTGATCGTGGTTATGTCGCTCGGATCGCGACCGGTTGTAAGCTGTGCAGTGTGATAGCAAGATAAGTATGATTGACTGAAAGTTGGCGTTGCTTGAAAACTTTTAGTTTAAAAATCGTCGCTGAACGGGATGATGGGTAAACGGCCATCCCAAGCAGCAGGATTCAGACTTGATCGTTTGGAGAAGCGAATGAAACCGTTTTTAATCGCCCCGTCTATTCTGTCGGCTGACTTTGCCCGGCTTGGTGAAGATACCGCTAACGCGCTGTCGGCAGGCGCCGACGTGGTTCATTTTGACGTAATGGATAACCATTATGTGCCGAATCTGACCATCGGTCCGCTGGTGCTGAAATCCTTGCGGGATTACGGCATCACGGCGCCGATCGATGTTCATTTGATGGTTAAGCCCGTTGATCGCATTATTCCCGACTTTGCGCAGGCGGGCGCCAGTTTCATTACGTTTCATCCCGAAGCCTCAGAGCATGTCGATCGTTCTCTGCAACTGATCAAAGACCACGGCTGCAAGGCCGGCCTGGTTTTCAACCCGGCGACGCCTCTCAGCTACCTTGATTACGTTATGGATAAGCTGGATATTATTTTGCTGATGTCGGTTAACCCCGGCTTTGGCGGTCAGTCGTTTATTCCGTCTACACTGGATAAACTGCGGCAGGTGCGCAAGCTGATTGACGCCAGCGGTTATGATATCCGTCTGGAAGTGGATGGCGGCGTGAAGGTTGATAATATCGGCGCCATTGCCGCGGCGGGCGCCGATATGTTTGTGGCGGGCTCCGCGATTTTCAGCCAGCCGGACTATCGGGCGGTTATCGATCGGATGCGTGAGGAATTGGCGAAGGTGGCGGATGAGTAACGCCGTGTCCATCAAAACCACGCCTATCCGGGGACTGGCGTTTGACCTGGATGGCACGTTGATTAACAGTTTGCCCGGATTGGCCGCCGCGATAGATTTAGCGTTGCAGGCGCACTCTCTTCCCGCCGCGGGCGAAGCGCGGGTCGCCGCCTGGATTGGCAACGGCGCCGATGTTCTGGTTGAGCGCGCGCTGCGCTGGGCCGGCGCAGAACCCACGCCGCAGCGCATTCGTGAAACCCGTGAGACGTTCGATCGCTATTATGAGCAAACGGTCAATGGCGGTAGCGAACTGTTTCCCCAGGTTAAAGAAACGCTGGCGCATCTGTCTGCTCAGGGTTTCCCGATGGCCGTCGTCACCAATAAACCGACGCCGTTTGTCGCGCCTTTGCTGGCGTCTCTGGGCATTGACGCGTACTTTTCCCTTATTATCGGCGGTGATGACGTCATCGTCAAAAAGCCGCATCCGGCTCCTCTGTATCTGGTGTTGGGCAAATTAGGATTGCGCGCGGATGAATTACTTTTCGTTGGTGATTCCCGTAATGATATTCAGGCGTCTCAGGCTGCCGGCTGTCCCTGCGTCGGTATGACCTATGGATACAACTATGGCGAAGCGATCGAGTCGAGTCATCCGGATATTGTGCTGGATCGTTTTGCCGATTTATTGCCCATTGTCGGGCCGTCATCTTCAAAAAATCAGGAAACATTAGTATGAGCAAGCCCATTGTATTTAGCGGAGCACAACCGTCTGGTGAACTGACTATTGGTAACTACATGGGTGCGTTACGCCAGTGGGTCAATATGCAGGATGACTATGACTGCATCTACTGTATCGTTGATCTGCACGCCATTACGGTGCGTCAGGATGCGCAACAGCTGAGAAAAGCGACGCTGGATACGCTGGCGCTTTATCTGGCCTGCGGTATCGATCCGCAGAAGAGCACCATCTTCGTTCAGTCGCACGTTCCTGAACATACCCAGTTAAGCTGGGTTTTGAACTGCTACACCTATTTCGGCGAACTGAGCCGTATGACGCAGTTTAAGGATAAATCCTCGCGCTATGCCGAGAATATCAATGCCGGCCTGTTTGATTATCCGGTGCTGATGGCGGCTGATATTCTGCTGTATCAGACCGCTCAGGTGCCGGTGGGCGAAGATCAGAAACAGCATCTGGAGCTTAGCCGCGATATCGCGCAGCGCTTCAATACGCTTTACGGCGATATTTTCAAAGTTCCCGAACCGTTTATTCCGAAGTCCGGCGCCCGGGTGATGTCTTTGCTGGAGCCGACCAAAAAGATGTCCAAATCCGACGATAACCGCAACAACGTTATCGGCCTGCTGGAAGATCCCAAGTCGGTGGTGAAAAAGATCAAACGTGCGGTGACGGATTCGGATGAGCCGCCGGTCGTTCGCTACGATGTGGTGAATAAAGCCGGGGTTTCCAATCTGCTGGATATTCTGTCTGCCGTTACGGGAAAAACCATTGCCGACCTGGAACAGGAGTTCAGCGGCCAGATGTACGGCCACCTGAAAGGCGCGGTAGCCGATGCGGTGTCCGGCATGCTGTCGGAATTGCAGGAGCGTTATCATCGCTTCCGCGACGATGAGGCTCTCTTGCAGCAGATCATGCGTGAAGGGGCGGAAAAAGCCAGCGCCCGCGCGCAGTTGACATTGAAGAAAGTATATGAAGCGGTTGGGTTTGTTGGCCGTCCGTAAATGTTAAGCGAGTCTGGAGATCGCTCTCCAGACTCTTTCATTTTCGCCAATTACTGCGGCAGCGGCGGATAGACATCATCCGGAATCGGGTTCTCAAACGGCGTTTGCCGTAATTGAGCCTGCAGATCGGCTTTGGCCTGTTCGATTAATTCCGGGGTCGTTAACAGATCTACCGCCAGCGAGGCCATCGCTTTGGCGGCATATTCCATCCCCTTGTGCGCCGCCGGCGCTTTGCCCTGCGCCACCAACTGCCATGAGTGAGCCGGGGTTCCAATCGCGTAAGTCGCGCTGCGAATCTGAACGGTCGGCACCACCCAACTGACCGTCCCTACATCCGTTGAGCCGATAAAGGCGGGATCGGGACTGTAGAGCGGATAGATCCCCTCATGCAGCGCTTGACCGGGTTGAGGTCTTAACCCAAAGCGAGCGTAAGAATTGGCGATATCTTCCGCCGTCATCGCGGCCTGGAATTTCGCGGCGAACTGGCGATCCTGCTCATCAAACTCAATGGGACCCAGCGCCAGCAAATGCTGGTGCATTCGATGTTCCAGCGGTGCGTTGCCGAGAAGGTTGGCGTCTCCGCTCAGCACTTCATGGCTGACCTCGGTTTCCGTCATCAGCGCGGCGCCTTGCGCGATTTTCTTAACCCGGTTTACTAACTGATGCAGTTCCGGCAGCCGCCGGGCCCGCACCAGATAGCGAACGGTTGCGTTGGCCTGCACCACGTTGGGCGCGTGGCCGCCGCTGTCGGTAATAGCGTAATGCACACGGGCGGAAGAGGGCATATGCTCGCGCATATAGTTAACGCCAACGTTCATTAACTCGACCGCATCCAATGCGCTGCGGCCCAGATGCGGGCTGCTGGCGGCGTGGGAAGCGCGGCCTTTGAAGTAGAAATTCAGTTCGTTGCAGGCCAGCGATTCCGGGCTGTTTACCCCGGTAAACGCGGCCGGATGCCAGCAGATGGCGATATCGACATCGTCGAACACGCCGGCTTTGACCATGAAACCTTTTGACGAACCGCCTTCTTCCGCCGGGCAACCGTAGAAACGAACGGTGCCGGACATCGCATGTTTTTGCAGATAATCTTTAACGGCGGTAGCCGCCTGCAATGACGCGCTGCCGAGTAGATTGTGTCCGCAACCGTGTCCGTTGCCGCCATTTTCCAACGGCTTGGGTTCGGCGACGTTCGCCTGCTGGCTTAAGCCCGGCAGAGCATCGTATTCGCCGAGAATGGCGATAACCGGCGAACCTGAACCAAATTCGCCCAATAAGGCGGTGGGCATGCCGGCAATGCCGGTCGTCAGGCGAAATCCTTCCGCTTTCAGCACGGCTTCATGCTGGGCGGAAGATCGGTATTCCTCATAGTTCAGCTCCGGCGTATCCCAGATAGCGTCGCTGAGCGTGCAGAACTGTTGCCGTTTCGCCGTAATCAATCCGCAGATTTCCTCTACGGCGCTCTGGTCGACCGGCGGCAATGTCTTGTCAGTTTGTGTCGAATTCATTTACTTGGACTCTTTTATCGCATGGTAAGAAAACGGATACGCATCGTCTGAGAAACTCAGAGCGGCGCGGTATCCATGCCAAACCATTTCTCGCTCAGGGTTTTCAGCGTGCCGTCGTTTTTGGCTTTCTCGATAGCGGCATTAAACATGGCTTTTAATTCCGGGTCGGATTTCCGCAGGCCAACCGATGAACCGCTGCCCAGAATGCCGCCAACAAACTGCGGCCCCGGCAATACGATGTTTTCGTTGCCCGGTTTTTTGGTCACGCCGGTCAGGTAGGCCGGGGAGGCGATAACCAGATCCACGCGCCCCGCTTTCAGATCGAGATCGTGCTCTTGCGTGGTTTTGTACTCACGTACGGTCATCACGCCTTTGAAGTATTTATTCAGAAAGGTGCTGGCGATAGACGCGGACTGAACGCCAATAGTCTTGCCCTTCAGCAGCGGTTTCAGCTTTTCAATTTCTTCCTGCGCGGCGGCTTCGCTTTCTGGTTTCAGCGAGAAACGTTTACCGGCGTCGGGAAACGCTGCAGCCAGCGGGCTGGATTTCAGCGTCGCGAAGGTCTGCCCGCTTTGGCTATACGGCTGGCTGAAGTCGATGACTTCACGGCGCTTTTCAGTGGCGGACATGCCGGAAATGATAGCGTCGAACTTGCCGGCGTTCAGCGCGGGAATCGAACTGGTAAATGGCTGCACCATGATTTCGCATTTCACCTGCATGCTGCTGCACAAGACCTTGTACAGATCGATTTCGAAGCCATCCAGTGAGCCGTCCGGCTTGGTGAAGTTATAAGGATAGAACGCGCCTTCGGTAGCGAGCCGCACCGTCGTCCATTTCTTCTCTTCCGCCGAGGCGTTGAATGCCGCAACCAGCGTGCTTGCCAGACACAGAGAACAGGCGATCATTTTTAATCTTGATTTCATCATATAAGGTATTCTCCTGGTGTAAATATGTTTAATAATTAGTATGATACGTTACCAACTGGCGATGAATTGCCGGAAGCGGGCGGACTGGCTGGCGGTGAATACCTGCTCCGGCGTACCCTGTTCTTCAATCTCGCCTTGATGCAGAAAGACCACGCGATTAGAAACTTCACGGGCGAAATCCATCTCGTGAGTGACCACCAGCATGGTCATGCCTTCATCGGCCAGAGTGCGCATAACGCGCAACACTTCGCCGACCAGTTCAGGATCGAGCGCCGATGTCGGTTCGTCGAACAACATGACTTTCGGCGCCATGGCTAATGCGCGGGCAATCGCCGCCCGCTGCTGTTGACCGCCTGACAGATGGGAAGGGTAGTAGTGCTGTTTGTCGGCCAATCCCACCTTCTCCAGCAGGTGTCCGGCGTGCTCCACGCACTCCGCATGGGGGCGTTTTAATACGTGCACCGGCGCTTCAATCACGTTTTCCAGCACGGTTTTATGCGACCACAGGTTGAAATTCTGGAATACCATGCCGAGCTGCGTGCGTATGCGATCGATTTGTCTGGGGTTCGACGGCCGGCTCTGGCCTTTGCGGTTTTTTTGCATTTCGATGGACTCCCCGGCAACCACGATCTCGCCTTGATCGGGAAGTTCCAACATATTGATACAGCGCAACAGCGTGGATTTTCCTGAACCGGATGAACCGAGAATGGAAACCACCTCCCCCTGGCTGGCATCAAAAGAGATACCTTTCAATACTTCCAGAGAACCGAAACTTTTATGAATGTTGCGCAGGCTGATCGCTGGTGTGGTCATTGAAAGTCTCCCAGTTTTTTAATTTTTTCCGCCGACGATTGTACGATGGGCGCACGTGAATAGGGGGTAATGGTGAACTCCGCCCAAATCAGCAGGCGCGTCAGAATCAGATTGATAAACAAATAGATGGAGCCGGCGATCAGAAAAACTTCAAGCGCCCGGTAGGTTTCCGAGATAATGCGCGCCGCGATGCCGGTGATCTCCATCAGCGTAATAATGGAGGCCAGCGAGGTGGATTTGATCATGGAGATCAGCTCATTGCCATAGGCCGGCAATGCCTGCCGGATCGCCAGCGGAAAGATAATACGCCTGAAAATCATCAGCGAAGGCATACCGCAGGCGCGCGCCGCTTCTATCTGTCCGGCGGGAACCGACAGCAACCCGCCGCGGATAATTTCGCTGGCGTAAGCGCCGGTGCACAGGCTGAGCGACAGCAAGGCGCACCAATAAGGTTCGCGCAGTAGCGGCCAGAGAAAACTTTCCCGGATCCACACGAACTGGCCCAATCCGTAATAGATCAGGAATAGTTGCACCAGTAGCGGCGTACCGCGGAAAAACAGGACATAGGTGCGCGCAAAGGATCGCAATAATCCATTGCCGGACAGCTGCATCAATGCCAGCCCCAGCGCCAGAAAAAATCCCAGAAAAACAGAGCCGACGGCGAGCTGCAAGGTCAGAGGGATGCCGGGAATAATTTCCAGAAAGGTTGCATAAATAAAAGGAAAATCCATCAGCGTCTTACACCCCGGGAATAATATGACTCCGCCCGGCGCATGATCCAGCCGGAACAGATAGAGATAATTAGATAAAGCACCGCCGCCGCCATAAAGAAATCGAACGGCTTGCCGGTTGAGCCGGAACCAGTTTGGGATTGGGTCAATAGTTCCGCCACTCCGGTTACCGATACCAGCGCCGAAGCTTTCAGCACCAACTGCCAGACATTGCCTAAAGCCGGTATCGCATGGCGCAGCAGGAGCGGCATAATGATGCGCCGCAGACGCAGGAGAGTGGACATGCCGCAGGCTTTGGCGGCTTCAATTTCACCTTTGGAGACTGCATAAAACGCGCCGCGGAACACTTCCGTCTGCTGTGCGCCGGAAGAGATCCCGACGGCGATCACCCCGGCGACGAAGCCGGGAAGTCCGATAAATTCATTACTGCCGAACAGCTTGGCTATCATGGTTAATGCCGAGCTGCCGCCAAAATAGAGCAGGTAGATGATCAGCAGATCCGGTATGCCGCGTATGATGGTGGTATAGCCGTCAGCAAGGTAACGTACCGGACGATTACCGCAGATTTTTGACCAGGCGCCGAGCGTGCCGATAAGCGCGCCGAGTAGGAATCCGCAGCTCGCCAGCGCGAGCGTCATTCCTGCGCCGAGTAGTAATAATTTCCCCCAGCCATTTTCACCAAAACTGATGAGTTGCCAGAAAGTTACTTCTTCCACAAATAGCTCCCAACTGCTTTTGTTCTGTGATCAGAACTGTTTTTATGATTGGCGGACCACATCATGTTCGGGAACGACGATGTAGATAGGTGATTTTTCAGGTACACACATCTTCAGGTACAAACAACGAGGGGCGCGATTAGGGATTATCTCCGGGTATCGCACGGCTCTCCTGTAGAAGCGCTTAGGGTGCAAAGCAATATTCGGACCATTTTTTATCTGTTCCGCGACTGACTATTTATTCATATATTTTGCTTATTAATTAATATCAAATAGTTCAACATTAAGTCATGTAGAACATAAAGCAAGGCACTAAGATGATGCTTGGAACATGCGTATAACCAAAATGGTGCATCGCTATGCTCAATTATGGTTCAGTGCATTAATGTGGTGCATTGACGGGATGCGACCCTCGCCGGAACGGCGTATGTTCCGGCGAGGGCTTGCTAAAAAGGGAGGATGTCGAAGCGGCGATTATTCCGGACGCCCCGTGAACCAGTTCAGTTTTTCTCTCAGGCCGACGACGTTGCCGATAATGATCAAGCTCGGACTGACGGCCCGTTTTGCCAGTTCCCCAAGCTGTGAGAGTTGCCCGGTGAATACCCGCTGCGCCGTGGAGGTGCCGTTTTCGACCAGCGCCACCGGCACCGTATCGGGCAGCTTCTGTTCTATCAGTTTGCGCTGAATGTAATCCGCCTGCTGAAGCCCCATGTAGAATACCAGCGTTTGCTTTTCCGCCGCCAGGCTGGCCCAATCGAGTTCGGCGTCATGCTGAACATGCCCGGTGATCAGTCTTACGCCCTGGGAATAATGACGGTGGGTTAACGGAATACCGCTGTAGGCGGAGCAGCCGGAAGCGGCGGTAATTCCCGGCACGACGGAGAAAGGGATCCCGGCTTGTTGCAAATGTTCCAACTCTTCGCCGCCGCGGCCGAATATGAAAGGATCGCCGCCTTTCAGCCGCACAACCCGTTTACCCGCCAGCGCTTTCTCCTGCAATAGCTGATTAATCTGTTCCTGAGGAACGCAGTGATGGCCGGATTGCTTACCGACAAAAATGCACTCGGCGTCACGCCGGATCAGATTAAGCACATCTTCTGAAACCAGACGATCGTAAACCACGATATCCGCCTGTTGCAGTTTCTGTAAGCCTTTCAGCGTTAGTAATCCGGCATCGCCGGGGCCGGCGCCCACCAGCACCACTTCCCCTCTGTCATCCAGCGGTTCGGAGAAAAGCTGCTCGGTAAGCTGCTGTACGCCGGCGTCGTCGTTATTCGCCAGCGCTTGGCCCAAGCGGTCGTGGATAAACAGCTTTTCCCAGAAACGGCGGCGTGTATCCGCTTTTCTGAAACGGCCTTGTACGCGTTGACGCAATTCCCCGGCAAAGGCGGCCAGCTTGCCAAGATGCAGCGGCAGGATGCCTTCCAGTTTTTCTCGCAGTATGCGCGCCAGCACGGGCGCGGTCCCCCCGGACGACACGGCGACCATCAAGGGTGAACGGTCGATAATGGAAGGCATAATGAAACTTGCGCTTTGCACGTCGTCCACGGTGTTGCAGAAGATCTGCCGTTTGCTGGCGCACTCATAAACCTGCTTGTTGATGTCGCGATCGTCGGTGGCGGCGATCACCAGCCATACGCCGGTTAACAGCGAAGGCTCAAAGGAGCCTTGCACCAGCGTCGCCCGTTTTTCTTGCTGCCAGCGAAGAAATTTTTCACTGAAGGCGATGGCATTCACCGTAAGGGTGGCGCCGGCGTCCAATAGCAGCTTGGCCTTACGTTCGGCGACTTCTCCCCCACCTACCAATAAACAATGTTTATCGTGTAACTGACAGAATATTGGCAGGTAATCCATGTGGAACCTCTTGGTGAGTGTGGGTTAATAAAACCGGCTGCCGCCAGAACAGAATACGGGGGAGCGATGCCGATGATGATGTTCTATTCGCCGCCGCCGTCAGCGATGGGTAAATTTCGGCTGCGCGCCGCCATCTGTGACCTGAATTTCATCATCCGCAACGGATTGGGCTGCATCATTTCGGGCCGCGACCATCATATAGGCGAAAATGCTTTTTTTTCAATGGGCTGGTAACTAATAATTCACTTAACTTTTGTGTGCCGGCGCCGCGAAATGACCGTGGGTTGATCGAACAGCGCCGCCGCTATTCAAAATACCGAACCGGATATCGCGCCAGGAAGGGGAAACGCCCGCCGGCGCGTGAACGGCCGACGCCAAAACGCGTATGTCATTCGATGGATTACCCGTAATAAAGACAAGTCTTTTGATTTCTCTAGTGATAATGCTCACAAGGTTGTGGGCAATTGCCTAATTATCCGCACCATAATTTCTTTATATGAAAGAAATTGCCTAATGACTAAACCGGCAACAGTCCCAATAATTAAAAAATAAAACGACATTTTTTTTTAATTAACACGCGATTTCTTTTTTTGTGATGGCGATCTCTCTGTAAGCAGGCGCAAATAGAAATATCTGTTTTTTCACTTATACAGATCTTATCCGCACATGAATCGCGCCCCTTAATATGTGCGTTTTTTCACTGAAAATCATTGGAAACGAGCTGTGTTTAATAGCAAAAAAGGCAGGTAACAACGTGAAAATAGAGTCAATTGATGTCACCGTCTTTACGTACCCGACGTTCCGGGTTTCCGACAGCGCGGGGCATTCTCATCCCGGCGCCGAGAATCAGGCTAAAATGGCGATGCTGACGATAAGCGCGGACGACGGTCATAAAGGCTATGCCTTTGCGCCGCCGGAAGTGATTCGTCCCCACATCATTAACGCCTTCTTCCGTAAGGTTCTCATCGGGCAAAACCCGTTCGACCGCGAGCGTCTCTGGCAGGATCTGGCGCACTGGCAGCGCGGCAGCGCCAACCAGTTGACCGATCGGGCGCTATCTATCGCCGAGTCGGCCTTATGGGATTTACTGGGGCGCACGCTCGATCTTCCGGTACACAAGCTGTTGGGCGGGTTTCGTGAAAAAGTGCCGGCCTACGGCAGCACCATGTGTGGCGATGAATTGCCTGGCGGTTTATCCACCCCGGAAGAGTATGCGCAATTCGCTGAAAAGCTGGTTCAGCGCGGTTATCAAGCCATCAAGCTGCATACCTGGATGCCGCCGGTTTCTTTCGCTCCCAGCCCTAAAATGGACGTAAAAGCCTGCGCCGCCGTGCGTGAAGCCGTTGGGCCGGATATCTGTCTGATGCTGGACGGCTACCACTGGTACAGCCGCAGCGACGCCCTGTACATCGGCCGAGAGCTGCAGAAGCTGAACTTCACCTGGTTTGAAGAGCCGATGGAAGAGCAAAGCATGGCCTCTTACAGCTGGCTGACCAAAAGCCTGGAGATTGATGTCATCGGACCGGAAAGTCTGTCCGGTAAGTACCTTAGTCGAGCTGACTGGGTGAAAGAGGGGGCGTGCGATATTTTACGGGCCGGCGTCCAGGGCGTCGGTGGTATTTCGCCATGCCTGAAAGTGGCGCATCTGGCGGAATCCTTTGGCATGGACTGTGAAGTTCATGGTAACGGCGCGCCGAATCTGGCGGTGGTGGGGGCGATAAAAAACTGCCGCTGGTATGAACGCGGATTATTACACCCCTTCCTGAATTATGACCAACCCGCCGCTTATCTGAACGCCATTGTGGATCCGATGGATGACGAAGGATTCGTGCATCTGCCGCAGCGCCCCGGTCTGGGGGAAGACATTAATTTTGATTGGATTGAGGAGCATACCTTAAGTAAAGCGTGACGTTCGTTTTCTGAAAGAGAACATCATTAAAAAATAAAAAGTTGTCGTCTTCCATATTTCCACACCTGGAGAAAATGATGAAAGTACGAGCAATACTTCGAACCCTACTATTAAGTTTACTCTGCGTCGTTGCAACACCTGCATTACTGTCGGCAAAGACGCCCGACGATCAGCTGATTGTCGGAATCAATATGAATAACATGCTATCGCTCGATCCGGCGGCCATGACGGGCAACGAAGTGGTTGGCGTGGTGGTGAATCTCTATGATTCGCTGGTGGAGCTTGACCCCGACAATCTAAACCATGTTTTACCTTCCCTGGCGAAAAGCTGGAGCGTGAGTGATGACGGCAACGTGATTACTTTCAATCTGGTGGATAACGCCAAATTCCATTCCGGTCATCCGGTAACGGCGGATGATTTCGTCTGGTCGATGAGCCGGTTATTGCACCTGAATATGGCTCAGGCCACCACCTGGAAATCTTATGGTTTCACCGCGGACAACGTGGAGAAAATGATCCGCGCCAAAGATGCGCATACGGTGGAGATAGAACTCCCCAAGCCGAATGACCCCAAGCTGGTGATTTACTCGCTGGCGACCTTGGGCAGCGGCTCGGTGTTGGATCGCCAGACGGTTATGCAGCATGAGAAGAACGGAGACTGGGGCAACGGCTGGTTGACGACCAATGAAGCGGGCTCCGGCCCCTTTAAGCTGGACGTGTGGCAGGCGAAAGACGTGCTGCGCATAAGCCGTGTTGATGGCTATTGGCGCGGCGATGCGAAAATGAGGCGCGTTATTTTCCGTCACATGACCGAATCGCAGGCGCTGCGCCTGATGATTGAAAAAGGGGATATCGATGTGGCGACCGGCATGTCGGTGCCCGATATCAATGCGTTGAGGCGGAATAACGACATCGCCGTCAAAGAAGTCGTCAAAGGCACGCTGTATTACGTAGCGATGAGTCTGAAGAATGCGCATTTCGCCAATCCGAAAGTCCGTGAGGCGGTACGCTATCTGATCGACTATGACGGCATCAACAAAACCGTCATGACCGGCTATGGCTTCTACCACCAGCGCCCTATTCAGAAAGGAATGGACGCCACGCTGCCGGATCCCGGCTATAAGCTGGACGTCGCACGGGCCAAATCTTTGCTGGCGGAAGCGGGGTATCCGAACGGGTTTGAAACCACGCTGCGCGTTCTGTCGGACCAGCCTTTCCTGAATCTTGCCACCTCGGTGCAGTCAACGCTGGCCCAGGGCGGCATCAAAGCCAAAATCCTCTCCGGCACGGGTAATCAGGTGTACGGCGCGATGCGCGATCGTAACTTCGATATGCTGGTCGGCCGCGGCGGCGGCGGCGTGGATCCCCATCCGCACTCCAGTTTGCGGTCGGTGGTCTATAACCCGGATAACAGCGATGCCGCCAAACTGACCAACTTCCAGGGCTGGCGCACCTCTTTCTACGATAAGCAACTGAACGAGATGATCGACCAGGCGCTGCTGGAGAAAGATCCGCAGAAACAGAAGCAGATGTATATCGATGTGCAAAACCGTTATGAAGCGTTGTATCCGGCCATTATTCCGGTTTCCCAGATGATCGATTCCGTGGTGTTGCGTAAGGACGTGATGGACTATGTGCCGCATCCGTCGTCAACAACATTTCTGCGAGAGGTCTACAAGCAACGCTAGTTAGCTGCGACGGATTTATGCGATCGGTTGGTCATTAGCCGGTTCGGTTTGGCCGGTTAGTGCGCCTGAGCCACAACGCCAGAATGCAATGACCGCGCTAGTGGGCGTTTCGCTTCACCATTAGCCGGGATATCAGGAGAAATAACATGGTTTTCTCTGATTGGATCAAGCCAGGCGGATTACTGCGTCGGTTGGCAAAACGCTTATTTCAGGTCGTCGTCACGCTGTTAGGATTATTGGTCCTGACATTCGTGATCGGCCGCGTGATGCCTATCGACCCAGTCCTGGCTATTGTCGGACAGGATGCCGATCAAAGCACCTACCAGCAGGTTTATCAGCAGTTGGGCCTGGATAAACCGCTGTATGTGCAATTCTTTATCTACTTTAATTCGCTGCTGCATGGCGATCTGGGCAATGCCCTGCTGACCGGCCGTCCGGTAATCGACGACATTATCCGCGTTTTCCCCGCCACCATAGAGCTGGCCACGATGGCGATTATCGTCGGCGCGGGCCTGGGGGTGCCGTTAGGCGTGCTGGCTGCGGCTCGGCGCGGGAAAATCGCGGACTATATCGTGCGTTTCATCAGTCTGGCCGGTTATTCCACGCCGATATTCTGGGTGGGGATGATGGGGCTGCTGGTTTTTTACGCCTGGCTTAACTGGGTAGGCGGCGCCGGACGGGTAGACATGGCCTACGACGGCCTGGTGGAAAACCGTACCGGGCTGCTGTTGCTTGACGCCATGCTGGAGGGCAACTGGGAGGTATTCCGCAGCGCGCTTAATCACCTGCTGCTGCCCGCCACCATTCTTGGTTTCCACTCCCTGGCTTATATCAGCCGTATGACGCGCAGCTTCATGCTGGCGCAGCTATCACAGGAATACATCATTACCGCGCGGGTAAAAGGACTGACTGAATTCCGCGTGGTGTGGGCGCACGCGTTTCGCAACATTCTGGTGCAGTTGCTGACGGTTGTCGCGCTGGCTTACGGCTCGCTGCTGGAAGGGGCGGTATTAATCGAAACCGTATTCTCCTGGCCGGGGTTTGGCTCTTATCTCACCGGCAGTTTGTTGCTGGGCGATATGAACGCGGTTATGGGCTGTGTCCTGTTGGTGGGGTTGATCTTCGTCACCCTGAACCTGCTGTCGGACATGCTGTATCAAATATTTGATCCGAGGACCAACGCATGAGCATTTCCTCTGAATCGGCGTTCGGCGCGCCATCGGAAAAGCGCGCCGGTCGCCTGAAGCTACGCTGTATGCGGATATTGGGATTTCTATTGCTGATGATGCGCAACCCGCTGACCGCCATCGGCAGCGCCATTGTGCTGATGTTGATGCTGGTGGCGATATCGGCGCCGTGGATCGCGACGCACGATCCGCTGATGCAGGATTTATCCAACGCATTACAGGCGCCGGGCGCGGCGCATTGGTTCGGCACCGATGAGTTCGGTCGGGATGTGTTCAGCCGTCTGGTTTATGGATCGCGCATTACGTTGTATATCGTGGCGCTGGTATCGGTGACCGTCGGGCCGATCGGCCTGCTGTTGGGCGTTGTCGCCGGTTACTACGGCGGCGCGGTCGATACCGTGCTGATGCGAATCACCGATATTTTCATCTCTTTTCCCAGCCTGGTGCTGGCGCTGGCTTTTGTCGCCGCGCTGGGGCCGGGGCTGGAACATGTGGTGATTGCCATTACGCTGACGGCCTGGCCGCCTATCGCCCGTCTGGCGCGGGCGGAAACCCTGTCGCTGCGCCATGCGGATTTCGTTTCCGCGGTGAAATTACAGGGCGCTTCGTCCATCCGTATCTTGCTGCATCACATCGTCCCGCTGTGTCTGCCTTCGGTCATTATCCGCATCACCATGAATATGGCCGGCATCATTCTGACCGCCGCCGGGCTGGGTTTCCTGGGATTAGGCGCGCAGCCGCCCGATCCGGAGTGGGGGGCCATGATCTCCGCCGGCCGCCGCTACATGATGGAGTGTTGGTGGCTGGTGACTATTCCGGGGCTGGCGATTTTGATTAACAGCCTGGCATTCAATTTTTTAGGAGACGGCCTACGTGACATCCTCGATCCCAGAACAGAATAACGCTTCCCGCCCCGCGCCGGAGCGCCTGCTGGATGTTGAAAATCTGCGGGTAAGTTTCGTCAATGGCGGGACGGTAACCGATGCCGTGCGCGGCGTCTCCTTTACGCTGGGCTGTGAAAAGCTGGCGATTGTCGGTGAATCCGGATCCGGTAAATCCACCGTCGGGCGCGCGCTGTTGCGCTTACATCCGCACAGCGCGCGGATCGCCGCAGACCGAATGCGCTTCGGCGACATCGACCTGCTCAATATCGATGAGGCGCGGATGCGCCAGATTCGCGGCAAGCGTATTTCAATGATTATGCAAGATCCCAAATATTCATTGAATCCGGTGGTGCGCGTCGGCGATCAGATTGCCGAAGCCTATCTCGCCCATCATAAGGTTTCACGGCGCGAGGCGAGGGAAAAAGTGATGGCGATGCTGGATGTGGTGCGCATTCGCCAGCCGGAACGCGTGTATGGATTGTATCCGCATGAAATATCGGGCGGGCAGGGGCAGCGCATCATGATCGCCATGATGCTGATTACCGAGCCAGAGGTGGTGATTGCCGATGAACCTACCTCCGCGCTGGATGTGTCGGTGCGTTTGCAGGTGCTGGCGATGCTCGACGACCTGGTGGTTGAACGCGGCCTCGGGCTGATTTTTATCAGCCATGATATCAACCTGGTGCGCAGTTTCTGCGATCGGGTGCTGGTGATGTATGCCGGCCGGGTGGTGGAGTCGATCGCGGCGGCCGACCTTGATAACGCGCAGCATCCCTATACCCGCGGGTTACTGAATTCTCTGCCGGATATCGATCGCCCTCGTCCGCGTCTGCCGGTCATGCATCGCGATCCCGCCTGGATTAACTAAGGAGCGCTTATGGCGACTGCAACCATTTATCCGGACCGGCCTGCGGGATCAGACAGGCCGATGATTGAAGTGAACGGCCTTAATCTGTCTTTCGGTCAAGGAAGCGCGCAGAATCAGGTGCTGTATGACGTTAATCTCACCGTTAATGACGGAGAGATTTTCGGTTTGGTCGGGGAATCCGGCTCAGGAAAAACAACCGTGCTGAAATGCTTGGCCGGGTTGTTTAATCACTGGCGGGGCGACTTGCTGATTGATGGCCAGCCGCTGGCGCATCGCATCGATCAGGCCCGCTGCCGCCGGGTGCAAATGGTTTTTCAGGATCCTTATGGTTCGCTGCATCCGCGCCATACGGTGGAAACCATTCTTGAAGAGCCGCTGCTGATCCACCGTTTCTCCGACCGGGATCGGCGTATTGATGCGCTGCTGGAGAAAGTCGGGTTAGGGACGTCGTTCCGCCGCCGCTATCCTCATCAGCTGTCCGGCGGACAGCGCCAGCGCGTCGCCATCGCCCGCGCGTTGATTCTGGAGCCGCGGGTGCTGCTGTTGGACGAGCCGACCTCGGCGTTGGATGTCTCGGTGCAGGCGGAAATCCTCAATCTACTGGTTGAGCTACAGCAGCAGGAGAAATTAACCTATCTGCTGGTAACCCACGATCTGGGGGTGATTTCCCATCTGTGCCATAAAGTAGCGGTGATGCAGTATGGCCGGATATTGGAAACGCTGGGTATCGGCGATTTAACCCGCGATACGCCGAAGAATGCCTATACCGCCATGCTGGTGGACGCCAGCCGCCGGTATAGCCGCGATCTGGCGGTTCGCTCGGAGCGTATGGGCTGATTTTCTTCACCGCAGCCGGCAATAAAATGGGGAGGACTGGCTTTACCGCCGGTCCTTTTCGCATCATAAGCGGAGTAAGAACCTATCTTGCGTTTAACAATTGGTTAAGGTAGGTAATCTATACGTAAAAAAAGGTAAATGGGTAGCGCTAAGGAGTATGGATATTTACAATCACTACGCTTTCTGTAGGCGGTTTTTTCAAAAAGGGATCCTCATGCTCAAACGTACTCTGGTTGCCGCGGCGGCCTTTATTTCACTTACGGCTTTTTCCCCAGTGTTCGCCGCCAGCGGCGTAACGCATGTTTTGCTGACTACTTCGGCAGGAAACATTGAACTGGCATTAGATAATCAAAAAGCGCCGGTTTCGGTGAAAAATTTTGTCGAGTACGTTAATAGCGGTTTTTATAACGGGACGACGTTCCATCGCGTTATCCCCGGCTTCATGATTCAGGGCGGCGGTTTTACCGCTGATATGAAGCAGAAAGCGACTAACCCGGCGATCGTCAATGAAGCGGATAACGGGTTACGCAATCTGCGCGGCACCATTTCGATGGCGCGTACGGCGGAAAAAGACAGCGCGACCAGTCAGTTCTTTATTAACGTGGCCGACAATGCGTTTCTCGATCATGGCCAGCGCGATTTTGGCTATGCGGTGTTTGGTAAAGTTGTCAAGGGCATGGATGTGGCGGACAAAATTGCTCAGGTGCAGACGGAAAACGTCGGCCCTTATCAGAATGTGCCGACCAAACCGATCGTGATCCAATCGGCGAAAGTGCTGCCTTGATGCATATTCCGGGATAGTTTCTTATTCCCAACCGATAACATGGGCGAGTTCAAATAATTCGCCCAGGGTGATGGCGATTTTCATTTGTTTTATTAATTATTCGCTTTGAATAATTATATTATCGCTAATAAATATATCGGATAAAAAAAGCGTGAGATAAGTCTCACGCTTTTTTGTTGTAGGGGTAATGGGGTGGTGATTTAACGCGTACCGTAAACCACAATGGTTTTACCATGTGCGGAGATCAGGTTCTGGTCTTCTAACATTTTAAGTATCCGCCCCACGGTTTCACGCGAACAGCCAACGATCTGACCAATTTCCTGACGAGTGATTTTTATTTGCATGCCATCAGGGTGGGTCATGGCATCCGGTTGTTTCGCCAGATTTAGTAATGTCTGGGCGATACGTCCCGTTACGTCAAGGAAGGCCAGGTTACCGACTTTCTCTGAAGTTACCTGCAGTCTGCTGGCCATCTGAGCGGACAGACGCATCAGAATATCAGGATTAACCTGAATCAGCTGTCGAAACTTTTTATAAGAAATTTCAGCAACTTCACAAGCAGTTTTCGCCCGGACCCAGGCGCTGCGCTCCTGACCTTCTTCAAACAGGCCAAGCTCGCCGATAAAATCCCCCTGATTCAGATAAGAGAGAATCATTTCTTTGCCTTCTTCATCTTTGATCAGCACTGCGACGGAGCCTTTCACGATGTAGTAAAGCGTCTCTGCTTTTTCACCTTGGTGAATAAGCGTACTCTTCGATGGGTACTTGTGGATATGGCAATGAGAAAGGAACCATTCGAGAGTTGGGTCTGTTTGCGGTTTGCCGAGAACCATTCGATATCATCCTCTGTTGTCAGTCACTGCGCAAATCACAGGGCTCAGAGTTCCCTGTACGGCGTATTTACTGTTAAAAAGTTCAAATTCAGTGTAGGCAGAACGACGTCAGGGAATATACTGGAACCTTCTATCTGGCGACGTCATCATCTCCCTGGCATCTGAGTTTGCCCAGAATAAGGAAGTTCTGTTCTTGTTTTTAACACAGCTTGAAGGATGTGTCTTGTATTGTCTCACTTCAGCATGATAAAGCTCTGGTTATAAGATGATTTTGTACAGTAACGATATAAATATTCAAAAATTTTTTAGCGGAGGGCACCATGCAGGCTCGAGTGAAGTGGGTTGAAGGCTTAACATTCCTTTGCGAATCAGCCTCCGGACATCAGGTTTTAATGGATGGAAATTCGGGGGATAAAGCGCCAAGCCCGATGGAAATGGTATTGATGTCGATTGGCGGATGCAGTGCGATCGATGTGGTATCAATACTGCAAAAAGGACGTAACGACGTTGCCGACTGTGAGGTTAAGCTGACGTCGGAGCGGAGAACGGAATCCCCTCGTCTGTTTACCCATATCAACCTGCATTTTATCGTGACGGGCAAAGGCTTGACGGATAAAGCCGTGGAGCGTGCGGTTGCGCTGTCGGCGGAGCGGTATTGTTCGGTGGCGCTGATGCTGGGCAAATCGGTGGAGGTGACCCACAGCCACGAAGTGATTGATATTCTATAAAAATAGAGAAAGCGATTTTTTAAACATTACAGGCGGCAAGCATGCGGCCTGTAATGTCCCTGCGCGAATATCGGCATTCGCGATTGACGCTAGCGCGATCATGAGGCGTTTTCTACGGCTTTTCGTATTTTGTGCATGCGCGATGCTTCAATTGACATGCTGTAACTCAAGTTTTCGCGATGGACGCGAAAAGCCTGTACGCGCTCCGACAGCGTTTCATGCGGGCTATCTCGGTTAGTGCTGACGTTTCTGTCGCGGAGGTCGGGCTGCGAATCAAGCACCTCCTCGACAATGGCTCGCGAATGCGAATGTTTGAAGAAAATAGCGGGAAGTATCTCTTTTCCTTCAATGTATTCCAGACCGGTCATGCTGTGATAGCTTGTCGCCGACGTGCCGAGCCGCGGTTCGTTATTTTTGAGATTATCGTGCAGGTCGTCAAAGAAGCTGTCTTTCTGGTAGGCATTCAACGCAAAGTTCAAACTGAATATGACGCAATCCTGCATGGATTTTTGAGCTTCGGTTTGGATCACCGCTAATTTAACGTCGTCGTCGAATTGCCTTTGTATGCCCCGGTGAAGAGAATAATAACCCGGCATGGAGTGAAAACTCTCATCATCGATGGGACGAAAAGCAACGCTGGGCTCCAGCGCGATCAAGGTTTTCTGACCGTCGTCGTGCGTTCTGATATCGATGGCGAAATGATGACGTGAATTCGGCGCCGCTTTTAATATGGCCCGCCATGCCGAGGCGTCGGCGTCCCTGAGTTCGTCGAGAAAGTCTTCCTGTGACGAAAAGTATTTCAAATTGAGGCTGGAAAAACGATCGTTGTAGGTATTTACCAAGGTTCTGATATTTCCAATATCAAGATTGGTGATTTCAACCGTTGTTTGGCTTGAGCTGGCCTGCTCCAACGTTCTCCTGGCGTAATGGGCCAGTTCGGGGTTGGAGTAGGAGAGGGACGCCATATTCAACGCATTGGACAACGCTCTGGCCTTTTCCGCCGCCCGTTCAGGGAGATGATCAAAATCAGGCGGGTTGCTTGCCCCGTAAGAGGATGTCTGTTCGGGAGAGGGCGGCCGGTAATAATCGTCTTGATTATAGGGATTAAAGCCATAATTGTAGGGCGGTAAACCGCCGCTGGGTTTCGATGCGTTAACACCCATGAGAAACTCCTTTTTAATTAAAAAGCGATAGGTAAATTAAAAAGATGGGTGACCGTATCATCGAGTGAGTTCCCAGCGGAATGTAAAAATGGGACGGAGCATAACCATTTCTGAGTCGACGCAGGCCTGGCGGCGGCTGTTTCCAATGCCGATTTCCGGCTGATGACGGCGAAAGCGCGATGGAAGGAAGGCGGCGTTTCGCGTCGGGATGGCGGCGATGACCTTTTCGGCGCTCGCCGCAAAGGCTAGTTGATTTCCCGCCCTTCCAGCAGCCGCTGCACCAGCGGCGCCATAATTAACTCCATCGCCAATCCCATTTTCCCGCCCGGTACAACCAGGGTGTTGATATGGGAAATAAACGATCCCTGCAGCATCGCCAGCAGGTAGGGGTAGTCGATATTATCCAGCCCCTGAAAATGGATCACCACGAAACTCTCGTCCAGCGATGGAATGGATTTGGCCGCAAACGGGTTGGAGGTATCAACCGTCGGCACGCGCTGGAAATTAATATGGGTACGGGAAAACTGCGGCGTAATGTAGGAGATGTAATCCTCCATGGAGCGCACCACCGAATCCATCACCGCCTCACGCGAGTGGCCGCGTTCGTTCACGTCACGCATCAGTTTTTGAATCCATTCCAGATTGACGATCGGCACCACGCCCACCAGTAAGTCGACATGTTGCGCCACGTTATGCTGGTCGGTGACAACGCCGCCGTGCAGCCCTTCATAAAACAGTACGTCGGTCGGTTCCGGCATCGGCTCCCACGGCGTGAACGTGCCGGGAACCTGATTGTAGGGAATGGCTTCATCATAGGTATGAAGATATTTACGGGTTTTGCCGCGCCCGTGCCGGCCATATTCGATGAAGGATTGCTCCAGCAGACTGAAATCGTTGGCTTCCGGGCCAAAGTAGCTGATATGACGGCCGAGATCCCGCGCCTTACGAATTTCCATATCCATTTCCGGCCGGGTATAACGGTGGAAGCTGTCGCCTTCAAGCTGGGCGGCCCGAATTTTCAACTGCTGAAAAATCTTATGGAATGCCAGACTGGTTGTTGTGGTTCCCGCACCGCTGGAGCCTGTAACTGCAATAATCGGATGCTTATGCGACATAAGACGATGTACTCCGTTAATGGTGGCATTTGCTCTGGCGCCCGGCTGGCGCTTAACGCTGGTGATATTCGCCGGCGTTAAACTGGCTGCGCGGCATGATGTTGATCGTTTCATGCAGTTCAGACCATACCAGAACGACATCGCCTGATTCCAGTTGCCGGCGCACATCGGCAACCTTCTGTTGCAGCGTGCGTTCTTGCTCGCCGTAATCCGTTCCTTCCCGCAGTACGAAAGATTCGATGAGATTTTCCAATGTTTCAGGTTCGAGCTGTTGCCAGGGAATGATCACAATGTTTGTCCAGAAATTGAGTGAGCCAGGCCGGAATACGCTTTTCAAGCCACATTTCCGGTTTTAATAGCGTTCCGACGACAAAGCCGACATGCCCGCCATAGTCGGTTAGTTGATATTCAATATTAGCGGGTAGCCGGGATAGATCCGGGATGACGTCCTCAGTCATAAACGGATCGTCTTTGGATTGAATGATCAGCAAGGGTTTACGTACGCTGGGAAGCAACGGCAATGCGCTGCAGCGGCGGTAATAATCCGCCGCATCGGTAAAACCGTGGAGACGGGCGGTGATGAGATCGTCGAACTCGCGCAGCCGCCTGATCTTTTTGAGCGCCGTAAGCGGAACGGGCAGGCTTCCCGGATAAGCGGCGAGTTTGCGGGCGGCGTTTTGTTTGAGCGAATGCAGCAGATAGTACTGGTAGACGCGGGAGAAGCCGCGCTCTATTCGCCGGCAGCAGGGTTCGAGCATCAGCGGCGCGGAGACGATGACCGCCGCCGACAGCGGACAGGCGTCGCCCTGCCGTCCTAACAGGCACGCCAGCATATTGCCGCCCAGCGAAATGCCGATCGCCGCCGTGGGAACGTCTCCGAACGTCTCTTTCATCCAGCGCAGCAGATAACCGGCATCTTCGGTTTCGCCCGAGTGGTAAATACGCTTCATCCGGTTGGGTTTGCCGCTGCATCCGCGAAAGTGCATCAGCACCGCCAGCCAGCCGTGTTGCCGGCAGGCGTACAACAGACCATGGGCATAAGGGCTATGAAAGTTGCCCTCCAGGCCGTGGAACAGTACGACGCGCGGTTTGTTCCGCGCCAGCTCCGGGTTTTCGCTCCAGGCCAGGTCGACAAAATCCCCGTCCGGGAGTTCAAGCCGCTGCCAGAACGGTTCGAGTTGCGCACGGCGCCGCACCAGACGGGGGAGCAGCGTTTGCAGATGGGGATTACGGGCGCCGGTGAGCGGGCGAAAAACGTCATACATAATGTGAATAAAAATATTGTTGTCTGGCCTTGTGCGATCAATATCACACTGTTAGCTTCGATACTGCCGTTTAACAATCAATTTATTACCAACTCCAACTATACCGCAAAAATGCTTTAGGGTGAGGAGCGCCCGTTACATGGAATTAAGTCTGTTTCTGTCGATGTTAGGTTTTCTCTGGGTCGCCGCGATTACGCCGGGTCCGAACAATATGTTATTGACGACATCCGGGGCCAATTTTGGTTTTTTCCGCTCTCTGTGGTTGATGCTGGGCATCATCTTCGGCATGCAGAGTATTTTATTGCTGGTGGCGTTTGGCGTCGGCGGCCTGATCCTGCTCTATCCTTCGTTGCATTTCGCGCTTAAGGTGCTCGGCAGTTTGTACTTGCTTTGGCTGGCGTGGAAAATCGCCACCGCGGCTTATGAAAAGCTGGAAACGCTGGACGCGCCGCCGCAGCCGATCCGGTTTTATCAGGGGTGGTTGCTGCAATTTCTTAATCCCAAAGCCTGGCTGATGGGATTGGGGGCGGTGGCCAGCTTTAGCCTGCCGGGGAAGGAGTACCACCATTCGGTGGTGGCGATAAGTATCGGCATCGTGCTGGTGAACCTGGTCGCCGGCGTGATATGGCTGGGATTCGGCACGCTGATCGGCCGTCTGTTGCGCAGTAAAAAAGCCTGGATCATTTTCAATGTCTCGATGGGGATACTGACGGCGGCCTGTGTATTGCTGATTTGGCGTTAAAACTCAGCCGCCGGCCGATATATCCTTCATTTTTCAAGCCGCAGGCGCGTTGGCTACGCTTAATTACCCGGCTCATCCACGGTTCCCGCTCATCCGGGGCCGGCGGCGGCGTTCAAATTTGCTCCAGACGGATTCGTCACCCGAACCGCTTAACCGGAGTTAGCTCATCGGGATGAATGAGAGATATCCTGCCTCTCAGCGAAAGGCAGCCGAATTCGTCACGCGCTTGCCGCGTTGCCGGAATCTATTGGGTATAGTCTGCCTATCGGCCTGTATCAGCAGAAACGCTAGGACGAGAGCTGCTGGTTCATTCGCTCCAACCGCTCTTGCGCGTCAAGCCACGCCGTTTCGGCCTCTTCCAAATCCGCCTTCGTCTTTATCTGCTGTTGCAAACAGTCGGTAAGTTCGGCTTTGCGGCTGGCATCATAAAGCCCGGTGTCCGCCAGTTTGGCCTCAATGGCTTCCAACTGCGTTCCCAGTTTTTCCATCTGCTGCTCAAGCTGGGAGATTTGTTTACGCAAGGGCTGCGTCTGGGCTCTCAGTTCGGCTTCTCGCCGCTTCTGCTCTTTTCTGGCCTGAGCGCTATTGGCGGCGTTTTCTTTGGGTTCGTCGTTGGCGGCGCCCTCCTGGCGTTGTCTATCCACCAGCCATTGCTGATAATCCTCCAGATCGCCATCAAAAGGCTCCACCTTCCGGTCATGGACCAGATAGAGATCGTCGGTGGTGGAACGGATCAGATGCCGGTCGTGCGATACCACCACCAATGCGCCTTCAAAATCGATCAGCGCTTCCGTTAGCGCCTGCCGCATATCGAGATCCAGGTGGTTGGTGGGTTCATCCAGCAGCAACAGATTCGGCCGCTGCCAGACGATGAGCGCCAGCACCAGCCGGGCTTTTTCCCCGCCTGAGAAGCGTTCGGTGATTTCCGTCACCTTGTCGCCCTGAAAACCGAAGCCGCCAAGGTAATCGCGCAGCTGCTGTTCGGTTTCCCGTTCCGCCAGGCGCGCCATATGTTGTAACGGCGATTCATCGGCGCGCAGAAACTCCAACTGGTGCTGGGCGAAATAACCCAGCTTCACGCCTTTAGACAGACCGATTTCACCCTGAATGGGCGCCAGCGTACCGGCCAGCAGTTTGATCAGCGTCGATTTCCCGGCGCCATTGTGACCCAGCAGCCCGATGCGCGAACCGGGAACCAGATTCAGCTTGATCGATTCCAGAATCAGTTTGTCGCCGTAACCAGCGCTGACTTTTTCCATTCTCAGCAGGGGATTCGGCAGCGACTCCGGCGCGCGAAAACTGAAACGAAATGGATTATCCACGTGGGCGGGAGCAATCATTTCCATGCGTTCCAGCATTTTTATCCGGCTTTGCGCCTGCTTGGCTTTGGTCGCCTTGGCTCGGAAGCGGTCGATATAGTGTTGCAGGTGCGCGACGCGTTCCTGCTGATGTTCATATAACGACTGCTGCTGCGCCAGCCGCGTGGCCCGCTGCTGTTCGAAAGAGGTGTAGTTGCCGGTGTATTCGTTAAGCGTCTGTTGCTCTATGTGCAATATTTTATTGACGATGGGATCGAGGAAATCGCGATCGTGCGAAATCAGCACCAGTGTGCCAGGGTAGCTTTTCAGCCATTTCTCCAGCCAGATCACCGCATCCAAATCCAGGTGGTTGGTGGGTTCGTCAAGCAGCAGCAGATCGGAACGGCAGATTAACGCCTGCGCCAGGTTGAGACGCATGCGCCAGCCGCCGGAAAAGGCGCTGACGGGCTGCTGTAACTGCGATTGGGTAAAACCGAGCCCGTTAAGCAAACTGGCGGCTCTGGCCTGAACAGTCCAGGCTTGAATGGCATCCAGCTTGCCGTGCAGCGTGGCGATGGCGTGGCCGTCGTTATTTTCGTTGGCGAGTTGCAGCTCGGCTTCAAGCTGGCGGAATTCCCGATCGCCGTCAATGACATAATCAATGGCCGGGACGTCCAGCGCCGGCGTTTCCTGATTGACCCAGGCCAATGCCCAGCCCTGGGGAAACGTGGCGCTGCCGCCGTCGGCGCTGATTTCACCCTTCAGTAATGCCAACAGGGTAGATTTGCCACAGCCGTTCTTACCCACTAAACCGACTTTCTGTCCAGGGTTGATGGCCGCCGTTGCATTGTCCAACAGAACATGTACACCACGTCGAATTTGCAGCGAGGAGAAAACAATCATAAAGCGCCATATGTTCAGAGTATGTTAAATTATTGACTTGATGCCAGGACCATTGCGTCCTGTTTTTTAGTCGTTGCGCTGCATGGTAACGGAAAACGGCAACCATGACGACGCTTTGGAGGGGAATGATGTCGCAGCCACCCAAGATTCTGCTGCTGTATGCCCATCCGGAATCACAGGACTCGGTGGCGAACCGGGTTTTACTGCAACCGGCACAACAATTGGACAATGTCACCGTACACGATTTGTATGCGCATTATCCTGATTTTTTTATCGATATTTATCATGAACAACAGCTATTGCGCGAGCATCAGGTCATTGTGTTTCAACACCCGCTTTATACCTATAGTTGTCCCGCTTTATTGAAAGAGTGGCTCGATCGCGTGTTATCGCGCGGTTTCGCCAATGGCGTCGGCGGCAACGCGCTGGCGGGAAAACATTGGCGATCGGTGATTACCACCGGGGAGCCGGAGGAAGCCTACCGGAACGGCGGTAAGAACCACTATCCGATGGAGGTTTTTTTGCGTCCGTTTGAGATGACCGCCGCACTGTGCCGAATGCACTGGGTTAAACCGATGATTGTTTACTGGGCGCGCCGTTTGCCGCCTGATGTGCTGTCCGCGCAGGCGCTGGCCTATGCTCAATGGTTGGCTTCTCCCTTCTCTCACGAGGAACGCTGATATGGAAAGTTCTACATTGCTTACCGCAGGCGTTCTGTTTCTGTTTGTGGCGGTGGTCGCGGTGCCGATTGCCGCGCGTCTGGGGATCGGCGCGGTATTGGGTTATCTGATCGCCGGGATCGCCATCGGTCCCTGGGGGCTAGGGTTTATCCGCGATGTCGACGCGATTCTGCATTTTTCTGAACTCGGCGTCGTTTTTCTGATGTTTATCATCGGGTTGGAGCTGAATCCGAAAAAACTGTGGACGCTGCGGCGCTCCATTTTTGGCGTCGGCGCCGCGCAGGTCGGGTTGAGCACGCTGGTATTGGGCGGCGTGCTTTATTTGACGGACTTCTCCTGGCAGTCGGCGCTGATTGGCGGGATAGGATTGGCGATGTCGTCGACGGCGATGGCGTTGCAACTGATGCGTGAAAAAGGGATGAACCGCAGCGAATCCGGGCAGTTGGGTTTCTCCGTCCTGTTGTTTCAGGACTTGGCGGTGATACCGGCGCTGGCGCTGGTTCCCATTCTGGCGGGCGCTCAGGGCGAGATTGATGACTGGAATCAGGTTGCCCTCAAGGTCGCGGCGTTCGCCGGCATGCTGATCGGCGGACGTTATCTGGTGCGTCCGCTGTTTCGTTTTATCGCCGCCTCCGGCGTGCGCGAAGTCTTTACCGCCGCGGCTCTGCTTTTAGTGTTGGGCTCGGCGCTCTTCATGGAAGCGCTGGGTTTTTCGATGGCGCTCGGCACCTTTATTGCGGGCGTGCTGTTAGCTGAAAGCGAATATCGGCATGAACTGGAAATCGCCATTGAACCGTTTAAAGGGCTGCTGCTGGGACTGTTCTTTATTTCCGTCGGCATGGCGTTAAACCTCGGCGTTCTCTATGTTCATATCGTGAAAGTGCTGATTGCCGTACTGATACTGGTGGCGGTAAAAGGCACCGTACTCTATGTGCTGGCCCGCATTAACCGCATGCGCCGATCGGAACGTCTACAGTTTGCCGGCGTATTAAGCCAGGGCGGCGAGTTTGCGTTTGTGCTGTTTTCCGCCGCTTCGACGTACAAAGTCCTGCAGGGCGATCAACTGCCGCTGCTGCTGGTGGCGGTGACGCTGTCGATGATGACTACGCCGCTATTGATGCAGCTTATCGACCGTATTTTGACTCGCCGCTATAACACATTGGAAGTGCCTGACGAAAAACCTTACGTTGCCGATGATGAGCCACAGGTGATAGTGGTGGGATTCGGACGCTTCGGACAGGTGATCGGCCGCCTGCTGATGGCAAACAAAATGCGCATTACGGTGCTGGAGCGCGATATCAGCGCCGTCAGTCTGATGCGCAGTTATGGTTATAAAGTATACTATGGCGATGCGACTGAGCTGGAGCTGTTGCGTTCGGCAGGGGCGGAGAAGGCTCAGTCGATCGTCATCACCTGTAACACGCCGGAAGATACGATGGCGATAGTGCATCTATGCCAGCAGCATTTTCCTCATCTGGAAATTCTGGCGCGGGCGCGAGGCCGCGTTGAAGCGCATGAGCTTTTGCAGGCGGGGGTCAGCCATTTTTCCCGTGAAACGTTCTCCAGCGCGTTGGAGTTAGGTCGTAAAGCGCTAATGTCGCTGGGAATGCATCCCCATCAGGCCTATCGCGCCCAGCAGCATTTTCGCCGTCTGGACATGCGGATGCTGCGGGAACTGATGCCGCAATTACAAAGCGATGTGGCGCAAATATCCCGCGTGAAGGAAGCCCGGCGCGAACTGGAAGACATTTTTCAACGGGAAATACAGCACGAGCGTCGCCGGCAGGACGACTGGGATGATTTTGAATAACGCCTAACCTGAAAATAGGTCGGAACAATATGCGTAAACGCTTTATTGCCGGGGCGATCTGCCCTAAATGTCAAACGCAGGATACGCTGGCCGTCGGGCGTGAAAATCAGACGGAAATGGTTGTCTGCGTAAAGTGCGGCTATCAGCAAAGCCGAACGGATGAACCCGTCACGCCGGCGGGCCGATCGGCGAATGAAATTATCGGCATTTTCCATCCGGAGTAGGCCATGTCATTTCATCGCGCCTTACCCATATTTAGCGCCGGTTGATCTGGCGATCGCCCCGCCGTGACGCCGTCAGCGCCGCGGCGGGGAAACTGGGCGCCGCCGTTTCCCGAACTCCGCGTTTTTTTCCTCCCTTCGATATTCCTGATTATCGTCCGTGGTTCATTATCCTCCCGATTGTGTTTAGCGGGAAAAGCATGCTAGGATAAACCCCAACGTTGTAGTTGGAATTCGTCATGAAAAACACTATCCTCATCTATTATGGGTACGGCTCAGGCATCGGCCATGCGGCGGCCCGCCGCTTTGGCAAGGCGGGGCATCCTGTCGTCTTGACCGCAGGCAACGCGCAGCGTCCGCTGGCGACGGTATCGGAGACGGTGAGCCATGTCTAACCAGACTCGCGGCACGGAAGCGGCTGATAACGCTGTCAGCCAGTCGTCTCCGTTTGATCAAAACCACACCGCAACTGGCGGCGGCGTCGCGCTGCTGGTAGCGATCGCGCTGTTCGTGCTGACCCAACTCTATCTGGCAATTCCGCTATTGGAGCATGTCGGTCAGGATTTCAGTCCGGCGTCGCCGGAAGTTGTCACGTTCGCGCTGGCCACCTGCTTCAGTCTGGCCTATGCCGGCGGATTTCTGATCTGGGGGCCGATATCGGACCAGTATGGCCGCCGGTCAGTCATGCTGGTCGGGCTGATCATATTGTCGATCGCCACGCTTGCATGCGCCTTCGCTCCGTCGCTGTCATGGCTGGCGGGGATGCGGGTGGTGCAAGGTCTGGCGGCGTCCAGCTTTGCTCCGATAGCGTTGGCCTATCTTACCGAAGCCGTGCCGGTGCGTTACCGCGCGACCGCTATTGGGGCCATGTCCACGTCTTTTCTCGTCGCGGGCATTTTTGGACAGGTACTCGCCGCGTGGATGGCGTTGCGGTGGAACTGGGGCTGGGTATTCCTGGCGACGGGAATCTGCCTGACGGTCGCGATTCCACTGGTCGCGGCGAAGGTCAAAGAGCCGGCGCGTACCGTCGTCGACGGGCATCTGGGGCATCGCTTCGTGGCTTTGGCGAGCATCGCCGTGCGCCCCGCCGTCTTACTGCTGTCGTGCGCGCACATCACGCTGCTGCTGTCATTCGTCGCCATGTACACGGCGTTGGGGCCGCATCTGGCGGTGCTTGGCCTCGATCCGGCCAAGGTTATCCTACTGCGTTTGATTGGGTTGCCCTGCATGTTCGCGGCGCTGCTGGTCGGGCCGCTGGCCGGCCGGATCGGTATGTTCGGCGTTGCCTGCTGCGGCTACGGGGCCGCAGCCGCGGGCCTGGTTCTGGAGGCGGCGTTGTCGCAATCCCTGACCGGCGTCGCGGTCGGCAACCTGATTTTCGTCACTGGCGTTGCGCTTGCGATCCCGTCGATGATCACGCTTTTTGGCGCCATAGCGGCGCCTAACCGCGGCGGGGGCATGGCCCTCAACGGTTTCATCCTGTTCGTCGGCGCCAGTATCGGCCCGCTCCTCGCGGCTGGCGTACCCAGCTTCGCCACGCTGCTGGTCGGGCTGGCGGTGGCGCTTTTTCTGGCCGCCGCCTGCGTTGCAGGCAGCGCATCGCTGGCCTCATTGGCGAGGAAACCCTGAGCCCAATGCTTTCTTCGCTCTTTCACTCCCGATCGCCTGACGTTGCGCACTGCGTTTGGCTTCGGCGTCCGGCGTTTCTGTGCCGGACGCCGCGGCGGGCAGATGACGAACTTCGGCGGATCCTTTCCGATCTGCGGATGGGAGTTCGAGCCAAACTACTTTTTCCGCTATGATATTACTAATGTTGATGCGCATGACCGTTGGGCGGTTGAGTCCGAAATCGTCCTATTACCCATGTCCGGATATCGCAAGGCGACGCTGAGCTGGGGCTGACGCCGTCTTTATGACAGCGATGCGAAGCCATGATTGTTGAACTCGTTTCTATGTGACGTGAAAAACCGTTCCCGACGTTTTTTTATTCCGGGCGGTACATAGAGATTTTTTTCAGCTACAATTTGCGCCGGTTTGCTTTCCAACGGTAGGAGATATCATGAAAATAGCAAAAGATCTGGTGGTCAGTCTGGCCTATCAGGTACGAACAGAAGACGGTGTATTGGTTGATGAGTCTCCGGTGAGCGCGCCGTTGGACTATCTGCACGGCCATGGCTCGCTGATTTCCGGTCTGGAAAACGCGCTGGAAGGCCGTGCCGTGGGTGACCGTTTTGACGTTAATATCGCGTCTAACGATGCTTATGGTAATTATGATGAAAACCTGGTTCAGCGCGTGCCTAAAGATGTCTTCATGGGCGTAGACGAACTTCAGGTCGGCATGCGTTTCCTGGCTGAAACCGATCAGGGGCCGGTGCCGGTTGAAATTACCGAAGTTGAAGACGATCACGTGGTGGTTGATGGCAACCATATGCTGGCTGGTCAGAACCTGAGCTTCAACGTCGAAGTCGTCGCCATCCGCGAAGCGACTGAGGAAGAGCTGGCGCATGGCCATGTGCACGGCGAGCACGATCATGAACATGGCGACGGCTGCTGCGGCGGTCATGATCACGACCATGAACATGGTAAAGGCGGTTGCGGCGGTCACGGCGGATGCGGTTGCCACTAAATCGTTTGGCCTGGGGCCGTTGAAAACCGCTTTAGGTAAAGGGTAAGTTGGCTTATCCGCTATATCACATCAGGGCAGGGCGATGCGCCGCCCTGATGTTTTTTTATGGCGACTGCCTAATAGTGCGGCGGCGGCGTCTCTTCCGACTGCGGGGCGACTAATGAGGTTTGCTGAGTACGCAGTCTTTCCGTCAACAGGCGCATTTGCTCACGCAGCCGGCTAATTTCCCGCTCGTGTTGGATGATCGTCTGATTCAGCTCTTCAATCGTCAATTCCTGAAAGGCCAACCGGCTTTCCAGCAGTTCGAGCCGCTCTTCAAATAAAGACGGTGACATAGGGTTTTCCTCTTACTTCCGATTTCCCCGTGAGTTTGTCAGAAAGAGGAAACTTCTGGTAGTAAAAACGGTCGGAATAGGGCGCAATAAACAATCTGAAGATCTTTAATCGCTCTTGGCGAAGCGCAAGAGCGGCGTTAAAAAAACGTTCCAAACGTTTTTTTATCAACGGATTGTCGCGTGTGTCGTTGTGTTGTCTTCGTACGCGCAGTTATAGTAGTTGCGAATTTATTTTTAATGATGGCTGGAGCGTGTCGCTCCAGATGCTGGAGAAATGGATGAAATCACTGTTTAAGGTAACGCTGTTAGCAACGACAATGGCTCTGACGCTGAACGCCGGTCAGGTTCTGGCAGCGGAAACGGCGCAGGCGTCTGATACGGCGGCGACAGCCAAATTCAAGAATGATGAACAGGCCGCGGCTTATGCGCTGGGCGCGTCTTTGGGACGTTACATGGATAACTCCCTTAAAGAACAGGAAAAACTGGGCATCAAGCTGGATAAAGATCAACTGATTGCCGGTGTTCAGGATGCGTTTGCCGATAAGAGCAAATTAAGCGACGAAGAAATTGAAAAAACACTGCAGAGTTTCGAAGGCCGCGTTAAAGCGGCGGCTGAAACCAAGATGAAGCAGGATGCGCAGGAAAACGCGGATAAAGGCACCAAGTATCGCGATGCGTTCGCTAAAGAAAAAGGCGTGAAGAAAACCGAATCCGGCCTGTTGTATCAGGTTGAGAAAGAAGGCAGCGGTAGCGCGCCAAAAGATAGCGATACGGTTGTCGTCAACTACAAGGGCGCATTGGTCGATGGTAACGAGTTCGATAACTCCTACAAGCGCGGCGAGCCGCTGTCTTTCCGTCTTGACGGCGTGATCCCCGGCTGGACGGAAGGATTAAAACACGTTAAGAAAGGCGGCAAGATCAAACTGGTCATCCCGCCGGCGCTTGCTTACGGCGAAACCGGCGTTCCCGGGATCCCGGCCAACTCCACGCTCGTTTTTGACGTTGAGCTGCTGGACATCAAATCTGAAGCCGATGTAAAAGCGGCTGATGATGCGAAGGCTGAAAAACCTGCCGCAGAAGAGAAAAGCGCGCAGTAATCCCTTGATTGGATGAAAATCGATAAAAACCGCAGGCAATGTCTGCGGTTTTTTATTGTTCAATAAAGGTGAGTAAGTTCAACGTCTGGAAACGAAACTGTTAATTTCAGGGACGCGCGAGTGGACATTTGCTAGACTGTGTTCCCTGTCAAGACAACAAATAGATGACGTTGAGGATGGTGTTTACCATGTCTAATTCGCTTGTGTCTGGCGAATCTTATGACCTTGATTTGCTGGATGAACGCCCGTTTAGCCAAACGGATTATGAGATCCTGAAATCGTACGAAGCGGTGGTTGATGGCCTGGCCATGTTGATCGGCGAGCACTGTGAAATCGTGCTGCATTCTCTTGACGATCTGAAGTGTTCCGCCGTACGGATTGCCAACGGAGAACATACGGGCAGGAAAATCGGCTCGCCTATTACCGATCTCGCATTACGTATGCTGCATGATATGGCCGGGGAAGACAGCAGCGTTTCGAAGGCTTATTTCACCCGCGCCAAAAGCGGCGTGCTGATGAAATCGGTCACGATCGCCATTCGTAACCGCGAACAGCGGGTGATCGGCTTGCTCTGTATCAATATGAATCTGGACGTGCCTTTTTCTCAGATTGTACA
The DNA here is from genome assembly GCF_017569925.1 of Brenneria izadpanahii. Taxonomy (NCBI): domain Bacteria; kingdom Pseudomonadati; phylum Pseudomonadota; class Gammaproteobacteria; order Enterobacterales; family Pectobacteriaceae; genus Brenneria; species Brenneria izadpanahii. Next base: position 479,305 of record NZ_CP050854.1, read on the forward strand.
GACGTTTCTTCCTCCTGAGACGCATGAAGTCGCGCCTTCGGTGAACTTTGCTTCATCGGTTGACGATCTTGTCGCGCAAACGCTGGAGTTTTCCATTGAAGAAGTCAATGCGGATCGGAATGTCTCTAATAACGCGAAAAACCGACAAATTGTTCTGAGCCTGTACGAGAAAGGTATTTTTGATATTAAAGATGCGATTAATCAGGTCGCCGAGCGTCTGAATATCTCCAAACATACCGTGTATCTCTATATTCGCCAGTTTAAAAGCGGCGATTTCAGCGGGCACGACCGCTGATGTTGAATTATTGTCTGCTGGTTACCGGCCCGGCTTATGGTACACAGCAAGCGAGCAGCGCTTTGCAGTTTGCGCAGGCGGTATTGGATGAAGGCCACCGGTTGGAAAGCGTCTTCTTTTACCGTGAAGGCGTGTTGAATGCCAATCAATTGACCTCGCCGGCGAATGATGAATTTGATTTGGTGCGCGCTTGGCAACGGATGGGGCAGGAACATCAGGTAGCGCTGAATGTCTGTGTCGCCGCCGCGTTGCGCCGCGGGGTCACCGATCAGCAACAGGCCGAGCAGTTAAGGCTGGGGCCGGCGAATTTGCAGGATGGTTTTACCTTAAGCGGCCTTGGAGAACTGGCGCGATCCGTTCTGACTTGCGATCGGGTCATGCAGTTTTAATACGATTTCAGGGCGGCGTCATGAAGCATATCGCATTTGTTTTTACTCATTCTCCTCACGGCAGCGCGTCCGGCCGCGAAGGGCTGGATGCGCTGCTGGCGATGTCTGCTCTGACGGAAGATATCGGCGTCTTCTTTATCGGCGATGGCGTATTGCAACTACTGCCAGGGCAGCAGCCGGAAAAAATTTTGATGCGTGACTATATAGCGACGTTTGGCGTGCTGCCGCTGTATGACGTCGAACGTTGCTATGTATGCGCGGAGTCTCTTCGGCAACGCGGCATTGATTTAGATACCGACTGGGTTCTGGACGTCGAGCTTTTATCCCCTGAAGCACTAAGACTCCGATTGGCTGATTACCACTCGGTACTCTCATTTTAGCGTTGGCGGCGAGTGTTTTTATCTATGTTACATACGCTTTCCCATTCTCCTTATCACTGCGACATTGACGCGCTTCTGCGCTGTCTGGGGCCAGACGACGCGGTGGTGCTATTGCAGGACGGCGTTATCGCCGCGCTGGCTGACACCGACGTGGCAAAACGATTCCTTAACGCCGCCGTTCCTCTTTATGCTTTGAAAAATGATGCGGACGCCAGGGGATTGACTGAACGAATTTCAGGCAATGTTTCATTAATTGACTATAATCAGTTCGTACAATTGACGGTTAAATACCCTAAACAGCTGGCTTGGTAACGCTGAATTTTTGTATATTTCTTGACTCCTTTCTCAGCCAGCCCTAAAATTCTGCGTCCTCATACTTTGCCCTGCGCAAGTACGAGACGATTTATTACGTGTTTACGAAGCAAAAACCAGGAGCTTTTTTAATGGCAACAATTAACCAGCTGGTACGCAAGCCACGCGCCCTGAAGGTTGTTAAAAGCAACGTTCCCGCGCTGGAAGCATGCCCGCAGAAACGTGGCGTATGTACTCGCGTATATACTACCACTCCTAAAAAACCGAACTCCGCACTGCGTAAAGTATGCCGCGTTCGTTTAACTAACGGTTTTGAAGTTACCTCCTATATCGGTGGTGAAGGTCATAACCTGCAGGAACACTCAGTGATCCTGATCCGTGGCGGTCGTGTTAAAGACCTGCCAGGTGTTCGTTACCACACCGTTCGTGGCGCGCTGGACTGCTCTGGTGTTAAAGACCGTAAGCAATCCCGTTCCAAGTACGGCGTGAAGAAGCCAAAGGCTTAATGGTTCTCCGTTAAGTAAGGCCAAACGTTTTAACTTAAATGTCAAACTAAACTCGTAGAGTTTTGGACAATCCTGAATTAACAACGGAGTATTTCCATGCCACGTCGTCGCGTCATTGGTCAACGTAAAATCCTGCCGGATCCTAAGTTCGGATCAGAGCTGTTGGCCAAATTTGTAAATATCCTGATGGTAGATGGTAAAAAATCTACCGCCGAAGCAATCGTCTATACCGCGCTGGAGACCCTGGCTCAGCGTTCTGGTAAAGACCACCTGGAAGCTTTTGAAGTAGCTCTGGACAACGTTCGTCCGACTGTCGAAGTTAAGTCGCGTCGCGTTGGCGGTTCTACTTACCAGGTGCCAGTAGAAGTCCGTCCGGTTCGCCGCAATGCCCTGGCAATGCGTTGGATCGTTGAAGCTGCTCGTAAACGCGGTGATAAATCCATGGCTCTGCGCCTGGCGAACGAACTTTCTGATGCAGCAGAAAATAAAGGTACTGCTGTTAAGAAACGTGAAGACGTTCACCGTATGGCTGAAGCCAACAAGGCGTTCGCTCACTACCGTTGGTAATACCTTCGCTGTAGTTATGCTAACCAGGCGGGCGCTTCAAAGCCAACCCGCTTGGGTTACTAATTGAACGCCCTAGGATATAGAGGAAACAAATGGCTCGTACAACACCTATTGCACGCTACCGCAATATCGGTATCAGTGCACACATCGACGCCGGTAAAACCACCACGACTGAACGTATTCTGTTCTACACGGGTGTGAACCATAAAATCGGTGAAGTTCATGATGGCGCAGCTACCATGGACTGGATGGCGCAGGAGCAGGAGCGTGGGATCACCATTACTTCTGCTGCGACGACTGCTTTTTGGTCTGGTATGGCCAAGCAGTATGAACCCCATCGTATCAACATCATCGACACCCCGGGACACGTTGACTTCACTATCGAAGTAGAACGTTCCATGCGTGTTCTTGATGGTGCAGTAATGGTTTACTGCGCAGTCGGTGGCGTTCAGCCGCAGTCTGAAACCGTATGGCGTCAGGCGAATAAATATAAAGTGCCGCGCATTGCGTTCGTTAACAAAATGGACCGCATGGGTGCGAACTTCCTGAAAGTGGTTGGCCAGATCAAAACCCGCTTGGGCGCGAATCCGGTACCGCTGCAGTTAGCTATTGGCGCTGAAGAACACTTCACCGGCGTTGTAGACCTGGTGAAAATGAAAGCTATCAACTGGAATGAAGCCGATCAGGGCATCACCTTCACTTATGAAGATATTCCGGCTGATATGCAGGATCTGGCTCAGGAATGGCACCAGAATCTGGTTGAGTCCGCGGCTGAAGCTTCTGAAGAGCTGATGGACAAATACCTGGGCGGTGAAGAACTGTCCGAAGAAGAAATCAAAAAAGCATTGCGTCAGCGCGTTCTGAACAACGAAATCATTCTGGTTACTTGTGGTTCCGCGTTCAAGAACAAAGGCGTACAGGCAATGCTGGATGCCGTTATCGAGTATCTGCCGGCTCCGACCGATGTACCTGCTATCAAGGGTATTTTGGACGACGGTAAAGACACTCCGGCTGAGCGTCATTCTGACGATAAAGAACCGTTTGCTGCGTTGGCGTTCAAAATCGCCACCGACCCGTTTGTGGGTAACCTGACGTTCTTCCGCGTTTACTCCGGTGTGGTTAACTCCGGCGATACAGTGCTGAACTCAGTAAAAGCTCAGCGCGAACGTTTCGGTCGTATCGTTCAGATGCACGCCAACAAACGTGAAGAGATCAAAGAAGTTCGCGCGGGCGATATTGCTGCGGCAATCGGCCTGAAAGATGTGACCACTGGCGATACGCTGTGCGATCCGGATCACGCGATTATTCTGGAACGTATGGAATTCCCTGAACCGGTTATTTCCATCGCGGTAGAACCTAAAACCAAAGCCGACCAGGAAAAAATGGGTCTGGCTCTGGGACGTTTGGCGAAAGAAGACCCGTCTTTCCGCGTATGGACAGACGAAGAATCTAACCAGACGATCATCGCCGGTATGGGCGAGCTGCACCTGGAAATCATCGTTGACCGTATGCGTCGCGAGTTCAACGTAGAAGCCAACATCGGTAAACCTCAGGTTGCTTACCGTGAAACCATCCGCGATACCGTTAAGGATGTGGAAGGGAAACACGCGAAACAGTCTGGTGGCCGCGGTCAGTACGGTCATGTCGTTATCGACATGTATCCGCTGGAGCCGGGTGGCGCTGGTTACGAATTCGTCAACGAAATCAAGGGTGGTGTTATTCCTGGCGAATACATCCCTGCCGTTGACAAAGGTATTCAGGAACAGCTGAAATCAGGTCCTCTGGCCGGTTATCCGGTAGTAGACTTGGGCGTTCGTCTGCATTTCGGTTCTTACCACGATGTCGACTCCTCTGAATTGGCGTTTAAACTGGCAGCATCAATCGCGTTTAAAGAAGCGTTTAAACGTGCTAAGCCGGTTCTGCTGGAACCCGTCATGAAAGTGGAAGTTGAAACGCCTGAAGACTACATGGGTGATGTAATCGGTGACTTGAACCGTCGCCGCGGTATCATCGAAGGTATGGAAGATACCGCTACAGGTAAGACTATTCGTGCCCAGGTACCGTTATCCGAAATGTTTGGGTATGCTACCGATCTGCGTTCGCAGACTCAGGGTCGTGCTTCTTACTCCATGGAGTTCCTGAAGTACGCTGAAGCGCCGAACAACGTGGCTCAGGCCGTTATTGAAGCCCGTAGTAAATAATCCGGGTTTAACACATTGAACCGTGCTCTCTCTCCATAGGGGGAGAGCATTAGAGTAAGGAATATCGCCGTGTCTAAAGAAAAATTTGAACGTACAAAACCCCACCTTAACGTCGGTACTATCGGCCACGTTGACCATGGTAAAACAACGCTGACTGCAGCGATCACCACCGTGCTGGCTAAAACCTACGGCGGCGCCGCTCGTGCATTCGATCAGATCGATAACGCGCCGGAAGAAAAAGCCCGTGGTATCACCATCAACACGTCTCACGTTGAATACGATACCCCGACTCGCCACTACGCGCACGTTGACTGCCCGGGACACGCCGACTATGTGAAAAACATGATCACCGGCGCTGCGCAGATGGACGGCGCTATCCTGGTTGTTGCCGCGACCGACGGCCCGATGCCGCAGACTCGTGAGCACATCCTGCTGGGTCGTCAGGTTGGCGTTCCTTACATCATCGTGTTCCTGAACAAATGTGACATGGTTGATGATGAAGAACTGCTGGAACTGGTTGAGATGGAAGTGCGTGAACTGCTGTCTCAGTATGAATTCCCGGGCGACGATACGCCGGTTATCCGTGGTTCTGCGCTGAAAGCGCTGGAAGGCGACGCCGAGTGGGAAGCGAAAATCATCGAACTGGCTAACGCCCTGGATACTTATATCCCGGAACCGGAACGTGCTATCGACAAGCCGTTCCTGCTGCCGATCGAAGACGTATTCTCCATCTCCGGTCGTGGTACGGTTGTTACCGGTCGTGTAGAACGCGGTATCATCAAAGTTGGCGACGAAGTTGAAATCGTCGGCATCAAAGACACCACGAAAACCACTTGTACCGGCGTGGAAATGTTCCGCAAACTGCTGGACGAAGGCCGTGCGGGCGAGAACGTGGGCGTTCTGCTGCGTGGTACCAAACGTGATGACGTTGAGCGTGGTCAGGTACTGGCTAAACCAGGTTCAATCAAGCCGCATACGCAGTTTGAATCTGAAGTGTATATCCTGAGCAAAGATGAAGGCGGCCGTCATACTCCGTTCTTCAAAGGCTACCGTCCGCAGTTCTACTTCCGTACAACTGACGTAACGGGCACCATCGAACTGCCGGAAGGCGTGGAAATGGTAATGCCGGGTGATAACGTGAAGATGGTTGTTACTCTGATTGCGCCAATCGCAATGGATGACGGTCTGCGTTTCGCTATCCGTGAAGGCGGTCGTACCGTTGGCGCGGGCGTTGTTGCTAAAGTTATCGCTTAATCGCTGATTAACGACTAAAGCATAAAAAAGGCACTTCGGTGCCTTTTTTTACGCCCGTCGTCACAAATCTAAATTGAAATAAAAAGCATTCCTATTTACAATAAGACAATAAAAATCGCTGGGAGCGAATTTAAGCACCGTCTGCTGCGGCCCTAAGGGTAATAGGCCGGATAGCCGGCATAAAAATGAGTTGCTCTGGTATGTATGTTTGCTTGTGTAATGCCGTTTCAGATAAAGCGATCCGCAAAGCAGTTCGTCAGCATCAACCTCGGTCCATGCAGCAGTTACGTAAGTTAGTTCCGATAGGAACGGATTGCGGCAAGTGTATTCGACAAGCGAGGGATATATTTGAAGATGAACGATCTCAACTTATTGATATGTATGAAGTAGCATAAAATGTAGGGTCTTTCTTTGACTCTCTGCTTACCGGTTCTACACTTTAAGAACTGGAGCGGAGGAGCGTGTCATGAAAGGCGATAAAAAAGTCATTACGTATTTGAATAAGTTATTGGGTAATGAGTTAGTAGCAATCAACCAATATTTCCTACATGCCCGGATGTTTAAAAACTGGGGATTAACCCGTCTCAACGATCACGAGTATCATGAGTCTATTGACGAAATGAAGCATGCCGATCGTTACATTGAACGCATTTTATTTCTCGAAGGCATTCCCAATCTGCAAGATTTGGGGAAACTTAACATCGGCGAAGATGTTGAAGAGATCTTTCGGTCCGACCTGCAACTTGAGCTGGATGGCGCCAAAGACCTACGCGAAGCCATTGCATATTCAGACTCGGTACATGATTATGTCAGCAGAGACCTGATGATAGAGATCCTGACCGACGAAGAAGGGCATATCGATTGGCTGGAAACCGAGTTGGATCTGATATCCCGTATCGGCATACAAAACTATCTGCAAAGTCAGCTTAAAGAGCAGTAAACCGCGCTTTAAATGATGACCTATCTATTACGGCCGGGCATATTCGTTCTGGCCGCCGCATCAAATCATTTCATCCTTCTTGTTGCTTCTTGCGTCAATTTACGTATAATGCGCGGGCTCACTAAAACTAAGGTGGGTCTGATTTTTGATTAAATCAGCGGGCTAAGTTCATTAATTAGCCAAAACAATACTCCCGATATGGGGGTTATGTACTAACGATTACACTCCCCCATCAATCGAAATGGGTGTGAGGAGTAATTATTTACGTTTATAAATAATTGGAGCTCTGGTCTCATGCAGAACCAAAGAATCCGTATCCGCCTGAAAGCGTTTGATCATCGTCTGATCGATCAATCAACTGCGGAAATCGTCGAGACTGCCAAGCGCACTGGTGCGCAAGTCCGTGGTCCGATCCCGCTGCCGACCCGCAAAGAGCGCTTTACCGTTCTGATCTCTCCGCACGTCAACAAAGATGCGCGCGATCAGTACGAGATTCGCACTCACAAGCGTCTGGTTGACATCGTTGAGCCAACCGAGAAAACCGTTGATGCTCTGATGCGTCTGGATCTGGCTGCCGGTGTAGACGTGCAGATCAGCCTGGGTTAATCAGGTCATTGAGCGATTGAGAGGTTGAAACAATGATTGGTTTAGTCGGTAAAAAAGTGGGCATGACCCGTATCTTCACTGAAGATGGCGTATCTATCCCTGTAACCGTTATCGAAATTGAAGCAAACCGCGTCACTCAGGTTAAAGACCTGGCTAACGACGGTTACCGCGCTGTGCAGGTAACAACCGGTGCTAAAAAAGCAAGCCGCGTTACCAAGCCAGAAGCGGGCCACTTTGCTAAAGCTGGCGTAGAAGCCGGCCGTACTTTACGTGAATTCCGTCTTTCTGAAGGCGAAGAATTCACTGTAGGTCAGAGCATTAGTGTTGAAATTTTCGCAGACGTTAAAAAAGTAGACGTTACTGGTACATCTAAAGGTAAAGGGTTTGCCGGCACTGTTAAGCGCTGGAACTTCCGTACTCAGGATGCTACCCACGGTAACTCCTTGTCTCACCGCGTTCCGGGTTCTATCGGTCAGAACCAGACTCCGGGCAAAGTGTTCAAAGGCAAGAAAATGGCAGGCCAACTGGGCAACGAGCGTGTAACCGTTCAAAGCCTGGACGTAGTGCGTGTTGACGCTGAGCGCAACCTGCTGCTGGTTAAGGGTGCTGTTCCGGGTGCAACCGGCGGCGACCTGATCGTTAAACCAGCTGTGAAGGCGTGAGGAGATAGCAATGGAATTAGTATTGAAAGACGCGCAAAGCGCGCTGACTGTTTCCGAAACTACCTTCGGTCGTGATTTCAACGAAGCGCTGGTACACCAGGTTGTTGTTGCTTATGCAGCAGGTGCCCGTCAAGGTACTCGCGCTCAGAAGACCCGTGCTGAAGTAACTGGTTCCGGTAAAAAACCGTGGCGTCAGAAAGGTACAGGCCGTGCGCGTTCAGGTTCTATCAAGAGCCCGATCTGGCGTTCCGGTGGTGTAACCTTCGCTGCCAAGCCTCAGGATCACAGTCAGAAAGTTAACAAAAAGATGTACCGCGGCGCGCTGAAAAGCATCCTGTCCGAACTGGTACGTCAAGATCGTCTGATCGTTGTCGAGAAGTTCTCTGTAGAAGCACCGAAAACCAAGCTGCTGGCACAGAAACTGAAAGACATGGCGCTGGAAGACGTACTGATCATCACCAGTGAACTGGATGAAAATCTGTTCCTGGCCGCGCGTAACCTGTACAAGGTTGATGTGCGCGATGTAGCCGGTATCGATCCAGTTAGCTTGATCGCCTTCGACAAAGTCGTCATGACTGCTGAAGCTGTTAAGCAAGTTGAGGAGATGCTCGCATGATCCGTGAAGAACGTCTGCTGAAAGTTTTGCGCGCGCCGCACGTTTCTGAAAAAGCGTCTACTGCGATGGAAAAGAACAACACCATCGTACTCAAAGTTGCTAAAGACGCGACAAAAGCAGAAATCAAAGCCGCTGTGCAGAAACTGTTTGAAGTCGAAGTCAATGATGTTCGCACCCTGGTAGTTAAAGGAAAAGTGAAACGTCATGGACAGCGTATCGGTCGTCGTAGCGACTGGAAAAAAGCTTACGTCACCCTGAAAGAAGGCCAGAATCTGGACTTCATCGGCGGCGCAGAGTAAGTCGGAGGAGTAAAGAACAATGGCAATTGTTAAATGTAAACCGACATCTCCGGGTCGTCGCCACGTTGTTAAAGTGGTTAACCCTGAGCTGCACAAGGGCAAACCTTATGCCCCGTTGCTGGAAAAAAACAGCAAATCCGGTGGCCGTAACAACAATGGCCGCATCACTACCCGTCACATCGGTGGTGGTCATAAACAGCAATATCGTCTGGTTGACTTTAAACGCAACAAAGATGGTATTCCTGCTGTTGTTGAGCGTCTGGAGTATGATCCGAACCGTTCCGCGAACATCGCGCTGGTTCTGTACAAAGACGGCGAACGCCGTTACATCCTGGCGCCGAAAGGCCTTAAAGCAGGCGACCAGATTCAATCTGGCGTTGATGCTGCAATCAAATCCGGTAACACCCTGCCGATGCGTAACATCCCGGTTGGTTCAACGGTTCACAACGTAGAACTGAAACCAGGTAAAGGCGGCCAGTTGGCTCGCTCTGCTGGTGCATACGTTCAGATCGTTGCACGTGATGGCGCTTACGTTACCCTGCGTCTGCGTTCTGGCGAAATGCGTAAAGTCGAATCTGACTGCCGCGCTACGCTGGGCGAAGTTGGCAATGCGGAGCATATGCTGCGCGTTCTGGGTAAAGCAGGTGCTGCTCGCTGGCGTGGTGTTCGTCCTACCGTTCGCGGTACGGCGATGAACCCGGTAGACCACCCGCACGGTGGTGGTGAAGGTCGTAACTTTGGTAAGCACCCGGTATCACCGTGGGGCGTACAGACCAAAGGTAAGAAGACCCGCAGCAACAAGCGTACTGATAAATTTATCGTACGTCGCCGTACTAAATAATTTTAGAGGATAAACCATGCCACGTTCTCTCAAGAAAGGTCCATTTATTGACCTGCACTTGCTGAAGAAGGTAGAGAAAGCGGTGGAAAGCGGTGACAAGAAGCCTTTGCGCACTTGGTCCCGTCGTTCAACGATCTTTCCAAACATGATCGGTTTGACCATCGCTGTCCATAATGGTCGTCAGCACGTTCCGGTGTTTGTTTCCGATGAAATGGTCGGTCACAAACTGGGTGAATTCGCGCCGACTCGTACTTATCGCGGCCACGCGGCTGATAAAAAAGCCAAGAAGAAATAAGGTAGGAGGAAGAGATGGAAACTATCGCTAAACATCGCCATGCTCGTTCTTCTGCCCAGAAGGTTCGCCTGGTGGCTGACCTGATTCGCGGTAAGAAAGTGTCGCAAGCTCTGGATATTCTGACCTATACCAACAAGAAAGCTGCTGGTCTGGTTAAAAAAGTACTGGAGTCTGCCATTGCTAACGCAGAGCACAACGATGGCGCTGACATTGATGATCTGAAAGTTGCGAAAATCTTCGTCGACGAAGGCCCGAGCATGAAGCGCATTATGCCGCGTGCTAAAGGTCGTGCGGATCGCATCCTGAAGCGTACCAGCCACATTACTGTGGTTGTGTCCGATCGCTGAGACTCTGGAGACTAGCAATGGGTCAGAAAGTACATCCTAATGGTATTCGACTGGGTATTGTCAAACCTTGGAACTCTACCTGGTATGCGAATACCAAAGAATTCGCTGACAACCTGGACAGCGACTTTAAAGTTCGTAAATACCTAACGAAGGAACTGGAAAAAGCTTCCGTTTCTCGTATCGTTATCGAACGTCCGGCGAAAAGCATTCGTGTGACTATTCACACCGCTCGTCCGGGTATCGTTATCGGTAAAAAAGGCGAAGATGTTGAAAAGCTGCGTAAAGCCGTAGCGGATATCGCTGGCGTGCCAGCGCAAATCAACATCGCCGAAGTCCGTAAACCTGAGTTAGACGCCAAACTGGTTGCTGACAGCATCACTTCTCAGCTGGAACGTCGCGTTATGTTCCGTCGTGCGATGAAGCGTGCCGTGCAGAACGCCATGCGTCTGGGCGCCAAAGGGATTAAAGTTGAAGTAAGCGGCCGTCTTGGCGGCGCTGAAATCGCGCGTACCGAATGGTACCGTGAAGGTCGCGTTCCGTTGCACACGCTGCGTGCGGATATCGACTACAACACCTCCGAAGCGCACACTACTTATGGTGTTATCGGTGTGAAAGTGTGGATCTTCAAAGGTGAGATCCTGGGTGGTATGGCTGCCGTTGAACAACCGGAAAAACCGGCTGCTCAACCTAAAAAGCAGCAGCGTAAAGGCCGCAAGTAAGGAGAGTCGCTGATGTTACAACCAAAGCGTACAAAATTCCGTAAGATGCACAAAGGCCGCAACCGTGGTCTGGCTGCAGGTACGGATGTGAGCTTCGGCACTTTCGGTCTGAAAGCTGTTGGCCGCGGTCGCCTGACTGCTCGTCAAATCGAAGCTGCACGTCGTGCCATGACCCGTGCTGTTAAGCGTCAAGGTAAGATCTGGATCCGTGTATTCCCGGACAAACCGATTACCGAAAAGCCGCTTGAAGTACGTATGGGTAAAGGTAAAGGTAACGTAGAGTATTGGGTTGCCTTGATTCAGCCAGGTAAAGTCCTGTACGAAATGGACGGTGTGCCGGAAGAGTTAGCCCGCGAGGCATTCCAACTGGCAGCAGCGAAACTGCCGATCAAAACCACCTTTGTAACTAAGACGGTGATGTAATGAAAGCACAAGAGCTGCGTGAAAAGAGCGTTGAAGAGCTGAATACCGAACTGCTCGAACTGCTGCGCGAACAATTCAATCTGCGCATGCAGGCGGCCAGTGGTCAGCTGCAACAAACTCACCTGTTGAAACAAGTGCGTCGTAATGTTGCACGTGTTAAGACTTTACTGACTGAGAAGGCGGGTGCGTAATGACCGATAAAATCCGTACTCTGCAAGGCCGTGTTGTTAGTGACAAAATGCAGAAATCTGCTGTTGTTGCTATCGAACGTTTCGTGAAACACCCACTTTACGGTAAGTTCATCAAACGTACGACTAAGCTGCACGTACATGACGAGAACAACGAATGCGGTATCGGCGACGTGGTTGAAATCCGCGAATGCCGCCCGCTGTCCAAAACTAAGTCTTGGACGCTTGTTCGCGTTGTAGAGAAAGCGATTCTGTAATACAGTAGCGCTCTTCTCGTTATGATAAACGGCTCAGTAACTGGGCCGTTTATTTTTTCTACCCATATTCAGGAAGCGGTGTTATAATGCTGCGCCCTTAATTATGGGGCATTTAAATGGCCTATCATGGGTCCTAAAGTAGTAGTTGACATTAGCGGAGCACTAACATGATCCAAGAACAGACTATGCTGAATGTGGCCGACAACTCCGGTGCACGTCGCGTAATGTGTATCAAGGTTCTAGGTGGCTCGCACCGTCGCTACGCAGGCGTCGGCGATATCATCAAGATTACCATTAAGGAAGCAATTCCTCGCGGTAAGGTGAAGAAAGGCGATGTGCTGAAGGCGGTTGTGGTGCGCACCAAGAAGGGTGTTCGTCGCCCAGACGGTTCTGTCATTCGCTTCGATGGAAATGCTTGCGTTATTTTAAACAATAACAGCGAACAGCCTATCGGTACGCGTATTTTTGGGCCGGTAACTCGTGAACTTCGTAATGAAAAGTTCATGAAAATTATCTCTCTGGCACCAGAAGTACTCTAAGGAGCGAATCATGGCAGCGAAAATCCGTCGTGATGACGAAGTTATCGTGCTGACCGGCAAAGATAAAGGTAAGCGCGGTAAAGTAAAAAATGTCCTGTCTGCTAGTAAGGTCATTGTTGAAGGTATCAACCTGGTTAAGAAACATCAGAAGCCGGTTCCGGCCCTGAATCAACCAGGCGGCATCGTTGAAAAAGAAGCTGCAATTCAGGTTTCCAACGTTGCAATCTTCAATGCGGCAACTGGTAAGGCTGACCGTGTAGGCTTTAGATTCGAAGACGGCAAAAAAGTCCGTTTCTTTAAATCTAATAGCGAAACTATCAAGTAATTTGGAGTAGTACGATGGCGAAACTGCATGATTACTACAAAGACGAAGTAGTTAAAAAACTCATGACCGAGTTTAACTACAATTCTGTCATGCAAGTCCCTCGGGTCGAGAAGATCACCCTGAATATGGGTGTTGGTGAAGCGATCGCTGACAAGAAACTGCTGGATAACGCAGCAGCCGACTTGGCGGCAATCTCAGGTCAAAAACCTTTGATCACCAAAGCACGCAAATCTGTTGCAGGCTTCAAAATCCGTCAGGGCTATCCGATCGGCTGTAAAGTAACTCTGCGTGGCGAACGCATGTGGGAGTTCCTTGAGCGACTGATTTCCATTGCTGTACCGCGTATCCGTGACTTCCGTGGCCTGTCCTCCAAGTCATTCGACGGCCGTGGTAACTACAGCATGGGTGTGCGTGAGCAGATCATCTTCCCGGAAATCGACTATGACAAGGTCGATCGCGTTCGTGGTTTGGATATTACCATTACCACCACTGCGAAATCCGATGATGAAGGCCGTGCGCTGTTGACCGCCTTTAACTTCCCATTCCGCAAGTAAGGTAGGGTTACTAATGGCTAAACAATCCATGAAAGCACGCGAAGCTGTTCGCGTGAAACTGGCTGATAAATACCGCGCAAAACGCGAGGAATTGAAAGCTATTATCTCTGGTGTGAACTCTTCCGACGAAGAACGTTGGGATGCAGTTCTTAAGCTGCAGACTCTGCCGCGTGATTCCAGCCCGTCTCGTCAGCGTAACCGCTGCCGTCAAACTGGTCGTCCGCATGCTTTCCTGCGGAAGTTCGGGTTGAGCCGTATCAAGGTCCGTGAAGCCGCTATGCGCGGTGAAATTCCGGGTCTGAAAAAGGCTAGCTGGTAATTGTCACCAATTGAATCACGGGAGTAAAGACAGATGAGCATGCAAGATCCGATCGCGGATATGCTGACCCGTATCCGTAACGGTCAAGCCGCGAACAAAGTTGCGGTCACCATGCCTTCCTCCAAGCTGAAAGTGGCAATCGCCAAAGTGCTGAAGGAAGAAGGTTACATTGAAGATTTTAAAATCGAAGGCGACGCCAAGCCTGTGCTGGAATTAGAACTTAAATATTTCCAGGGCAAGGCAGTGGTAGAAAGCATTCAGCGAGTAAGCCGTCCAGGTCTGCGCATCTATAAAAGAAAAGATGAGCTGCCAAAAGTTATGGCCGGTTTAGGTATCGCGGTTGTTTCTACCTCTAAAGGTGTTATGACTGATCGTGCAGCTCGCCAGGCAGGTCTTGGTGGCGAGATTATCTGCTACGTAGCTTAATCGGGAGGAAAGAATGTCTCGTGTTGCAAAAGCACCCGTCGTCATTCCTGCCGGCGTAGAGGTAAAACTCAACGGTCAGGTTATTTCGATTAAGGGTAAAAACGGCGAGCTGAGTCGTAAGATCCATGATGCTGTTGAAGTTAAGCAGGCTGACAACGCTCTGACTTTCGCCCCGCGCGAAGGTTTCGTTGATGGTTGGGCCCAGGCGGGCACTACTCGCGCTCTGTTGAATTCAATGGTTATCGGTGTTACCGAAGGCTTCTCTAAGAAGCTGCAACTGGTCGGTGTTGGTTATCGTGCCGCCGTGAAAGGCAGCGTGGTGAACCTGTCTCTTGGATTCTCACATCCGATTGACTATGCACTGCCGGCAGGTATTACTGCAGAGTGCCCTAGCCAGACTGAAATCGTGCTGAAAGGCGCTGATAAGCAGGCTATTGGTCAGGTTGCTGCGGAATTACGCGCCTACCGTCGTCCTGAGCCTTACAAAGGCAAGGGTGTCCGTTACGCCGACGAAGTCGTGCGTACCAAAGAGGCTAAGAAGAAGTAAGGTAACACTATGGATAAGAAAGCAGCTCGTATCCGTCGTGCGACCCGCGCACGCCGCAAGCTCCAGGAACTGGGTGCGACGCGTCTGGTGGTACATCGTACCCCGCGCCATATTTATGCGCAGGTCATCGCACCGAACGGTTCTGAAGTCCTGGTAGCCGCTTCTACTGTAGAAAAAGCTATCGCTGAACAACTGAAGTATACCGGTAACAAAGATGCAGCTACTGCAGTAGGTAAAGCTATTGCTGAACGCGCATTGGAAAAAGGCATCAAAGACGTTGCTTTTGACCGTTCCGGTTTCCAATATCATGGTCGAGTCCAGGCACTGGCAGATGCTGCCCGTGAAGCTGGCCTTCAGTTCTAAGGTAGAGGTGTAAGATGGCTCACATCGAGAAACAAGCTGGCGAACTGCAGGAAAAGCTGATCGCGGTAAATCGCGTATCTAAAACCGTTAAAGGTGGTCGTATTTTCTCCTTCACCGCACTGACTGTAGTGGGTGATGGCAACGGCCGCGTTGGTTTTGGTTACGGTAAAGCACGCGAAGTTCCGGCAGCGATCCAGAAAGCGATGGAAAAAGCCCGTCGCAATATGATGAATGTCGCGCTGAACAACGGCACCCTGCAGCACCCGGTTAAAGGTGCTCACACGGGTTCTCGTGTGTTCATGCAGCCGGCTTCCGAAGGTACCGGTATTATCGCCGGCGGTGCAATGCGCGCCGTTTTGGAAGTCGCAGGGGTACACAACGTATTGGCTAAAGCCTATGGTTCCACTAACCCGATTAACGTGGTTCGTGCAACGATTGATGGTCTGGCCAACATGAAGTCCCCGGAAATGGTCGCTGCCAAGCGTGGTAAATCCGTTGAAGAAATTCTGGGGTAATTAACCATGGCAAAGACTATTAAAATAACTCAAACCCGTAGTGCAATCGGTCGTCTGCCGAAACATAAGGCGACGCTGCTTGGCCTGGGTCTGCGTCGTATTGGTCATACCGTTGAACGTGAGGATACTCCTGCGGTTCGCGGCATGGTCAACGCGGTTTCCTATATGGTTAAAGTGGAGGAGTAACAGATGCGTTTGAATACTCTGTCTCCGGCCGAAGGCGCCAAACATGCTTCCAAGCGTGTAGGTCGTGGTATCGGTTCCGGCCTGGGTAAAACCGGCGGACGCGGCGTCAAAGGTCAGAACTCTCGTTCTGGCGGCGGCGTGCGTCGCGGTTTCGAAGGCGGTCAGATGCCTTTATACCGTCGCCTGCCGAAATTCGGTTTTACTTCTCGCAAAGCGATGGTTACGGCAGAGATTCGTCTGTCTGACCTGGCTAAAGTAGAAGGCGACATCGTTGACCTGAATACGCTGAAAGCCGCTAATGTTATTGGCGTTCAGATCGAATTTGCGAAAGTGATTCTGTCAGGTGAAGTTGCTCGTCCGGTAACGATTCGTGGTCTGCGTGTCACTAAAGGTGCTCGTGCTGCTATCGAAGCTGCTGGCGGTAAAATTGAGGAATAAGTAGCAGATGGCCAAACAACCAGGATTAGATTTTCAAAGTGCTAAAGGCGGAGTTGGTGAACTGAAGCGCAGACTATTGTTTGTTATCGGTGCGCTGATTGTTTTCCGTATTGGCTCTTTTATTCCGATTCCTGGTATTGATGCCACTGTGCTTGCCAAATTGCTTGAGCAACAGCGAGGCACCATCATTGAAATGTTTAACATGTTCTCTGGTGGTGCACTCAGCCGTGCTTCTATCTTTGCTCTGGGTATCATGCCGTATATTTCGGCGTCGATTATTATCCAACTGCTGACGGTGGTTCATCCTGCGTTGGCGGAAATAAAGAAAGAAGGGGAGGCTGGCCGTCGTAAGATTAGCCAGTACACCCGCTACGGTACTCTGGTATTGGCCATATTCCAGTCGATCGGTATTGCTACCGGTTTGCCGAATATGCCAGGGATGCAAGGCTTGGTGTTAAATCCAGGATTTGCTTTCTACTTTACCGCTGTTGTGAGTCTGGTCACCGGGACGATGTTCCTGATGTGGCTGGGTGAACAGATTACTGAACGGGGTATCGGCAACGGTATTTCGATTATAATCTTTGCTGGTATAGTTGCGGGATTGCCGCCGGCCATTGGCCATACCATCGAGCAAGCGCGGCAAGGCGACCTGCACTTCCTCCTGTTGCTGTTGGTTGCAGTTTTGGTGTTTGCAGTAACCTTCTTCGTTGTTTTCATTGAGCGTGGTCAGCGTCGTATCGTCGTCAACTATGCCAAGCGTCAACAAGGTCGTCGTGTTTATGCAGCACAGAGTACGCATTTACCGTTGAAAGTGAATATGGCGGGGGTTATCCCAGCTATTTTTGCTTCCAGCATTATTTTGTTCCCGGCTACGATTGCATCTTGGTTCGGGGGCGGTACCGGTTGGAACTGGCTGACTACAATTTCGATGTATTTGCAGCCTGGACGCCCGCTTTATGTGTTACTCTATGCGACTGCAATCATCTTCTTCTGTTTCTTCTATACTGCGTTGGTTTTCAACCCTCGTGAAACAGCAGATAACCTGAAGAAGTCCGGTGCATTCGTGCCAGGAATTCGTCCGGGAGAGCAAACGGCGAAATATATCGATAAAGTAATGACCCGCCTTACTTTGGTAGGTGCGATGTATATTACTTTCATCTGCCTGATCCCGGAGTTCATGCGTGATGCAATGAAAGTGCCTTTCTATTTTGGCGGCACGTCATTATTGATCGTTGTTGTGGTCATCATGGACTTTATGGCTCAAGTGCAAACTCTGATGATGTCAAGTCAGTACGAGTCTGCATTGAAGAAAGCAAACCTGAAAGGCTATAACCGTTAATCGGGCGAGCTTGAGAAGTTACGGAGAGTAAAAATGAAAGTTCGTGCTTCCGTCAAGAAATTATGTCGTAACTGTAAGATTGTTAAGCGTAACGGTGTCGTTCGTGTGATCTGCAGTGCCGAACCGAAGCATAAACAGCGTCAAGGCTGATTATCTCGCATATTTTTCTTGCAAAGTTGGGTTGAGCTGGCTAGATTAGCCAGCCAATCTTTTGTCTGTAACCGCAATACTATTTGAGTATCCTGAAAACGGGCTTTTCAGAATGGTATTGCCGTATAAAAATGTAGGAGTGCATAGTGGCCCGTATAGCAGGCATTAACATTCCTGATCATAAACATACCGTCATCGCGTTAACGTCGATTTATGGTATCGGTAAAACTCGTTCGCAGGCTATTTGCGCTGCTTCGGGCATTGCCGAAAATGTTAAGATCAGTGAGCTGTCTGAAGAGCAAATCGATAAGCTGCGTGACGAAGTTGCCAAGTTTGTTGTCGAAGGTGATCTGCGTCGTGAAGTTACCCTGAGCATCAAACGTCTTATGGACCTTGGTACTTATCGTGGTTTGCGTCATCGTCGTGGTCTGCCGGTTCGCGGTCAGCGTACCAAGACTAACGCCCGTACCCGTAAGGGTCCGCGCAAACCGATCAAGAAATAATCGGGGTGATTGAATAATGGCAAAGGCACCTATTCGTGCACGTAAGCGTGTAAGAAAGCAAGTCTCTGACGGTGTGGCTCATATCCATGCTTCTTTCAACAACACCATCGTAACTATTACCGATCGTCAGGGTAATGCGCTGGGTTGGGCAACTGCCGGTGGTTCCGGCTTCCGTGGTTCTCGTAAATCCACTCCGTTCGCCGCTCAGGTAGCAGCCGAACGCTGTGCTGAAGCAGTGAAAGAGTACGGTATCAAGAACCTGGAAGTTATGGTTAAAGGACCTGGTCCGGGCCGTGAGTCTACTATCCGCGCGTTGAACGCGGCTGGTTTCCGCATCACTAATATTACTGATGTGACTCCGATCCCTCATAACGGTTGTCGTCCGCCGAAAAAGCGCCGCGTATAACGCCGCTTTTAGGATTGTTGGAGAAAGAAAATGGCAAGATATTTGGGTCCTAAGCTCAAGCTGAGCCGTCGTGAAGGCACCGACCTGTTTCTGAAGTCTGGTGTTCGTGCGATCGATTCCAAGTGTAAGATTGAACAAGCTCCTGGTCAGCATGGTGCGCGTAAGCCGCGTCTGTCTGACTATGGTGTACAGTTGCGTGAAAAGCAAAAAGTCCGCCGTATCTACGGTGTGCTGGAACGCCAGTTCCGTAACTATTATAAAGAAGCAGCACGTCTGAAAGGCAACACAGGTGCGAACCTGCTGCAGTTGCTGGAAGGCCGTCTGGATAACGTTGTTTATCGTATGGGATTTGGCGCCACTCGTGCTGAAGCTCGTCAGCTGGTTAGCCACAAAGCCATCATGGTAAACGGTCGCGTTGTTAACATCGCTTCTTATCAGGTATCCCCGAATGACGTAGTCAGCATCCGTGAGAAAGCGAAAAAGCAATCTCGCGTGAAGGCCGCTCTGGAGCTGGCTGAACAGCGTGAAAAGCCAACTTGGCTGGAAGTTGATGCTGCCAAGATGGAAGGTGTGTTCAAACGTATTCCTGAACGGACCGATCTGTCTTCGGACATTAATGAACACCTGATCGTCGAGCTTTACTCCAAGTAAAGCTTAGTACCAAAGAGAGGACACAATGCAGGGTTCTGTGACAGAGTTTCTAAAACCGCGCCTGGTAGATATCGAGCAAGTCAGTTCGACGCACGCCAAGGTGACCCTTGAGCCGTTAGAGCGGGGCTTCGGCCATACTCTTGGCAACGCACTGCGCCGTATTCTGCTTTCATCCATGCCAGGTTGCGCGGTGACCGAGGTTGAGATTGATGGTGTACTGCATGAGTACAGCACCAAAGAAGGCGTACAGGAAGACATCCTGGAAATCCTGCTCAACCTGAAAGGGCTGGCGGTGAGAGTTCAAGGCAAAGATGAAGTTATTCTTACCCTGAATAAATCTGGCATTGGCCCTGTGACTGCAGCCGACATCGTCCATGACGGCGATGTCGAAATCGTCAAGCCACAGCACTTGATCTGCCATCTGACCGATGAGAACGCGGCTATCAGCATGCGTATTAAAGTTCAGCGTGGCCGTGGTTATGTGCCGGCATCTGCCCGTATTCATACGGAAGAAGATGAGCGCCCGATTGGTCGCCTGTTAGTCGATGCTTGCTACAGCCCTGTAGAGCGTATTGCCTACAATGTTGAAGCAGCTCGCGTAGAACAGCGTACTGACCTGGATAAGCTGGTCATCGAAATGGAAACCAACGGCACAATCGATCCTGAAGAGGCGATTCGCCGTGCGGCAACCATTCTGGCTGAACAACTTGAAGCTTTTGTTGACCTGCGTGATGTGCGTCAACCAGAAGTTAAAGAAGAGAAACCAGAGTTCGATCCGATCCTGCTGCGCCCTGTTGACGATCTGGAATTGACTGTCCGCTCTGCTAACTGCCTCAAGGCAGAAGCTATCCACTACATCGGTGATCTGGTACAGCGTACCGAGGTTGAGCTGTTGAAAACGCCTAACCTGGGTAAAAAATCTCTTACTGAGATTAAAGATGTGCTGGCTTCACGTGGTTTGTCTCTGGGCATGCGTCTGGAAAACTGGCCACCGGCAAGCATTGCTGATGAGTAACCAGATCACAGGTTAAGGTTTTACTGAGAAGGATAAGGTCATGCGCCATCGTAAGAGTGGTCGTCAACTGAACCGTAACAGCAGCCATCGTCAGGCTATGTTCCGTAACATGGCTGGTTCTTTGGTTCGTCATGAGATTATCAAGACGACCCTGCCAAAAGCAAAAGAGCTGCGTCGTGTTGTTGAACCGCTGATTACTCTTGCCAAGACCGACAGCGTTGCTAATCGTCGTCTGGCATTCGCCCGTACTCGTGATAACGAGATCGTGGCAAAACTGTTTAATGAACTGGGCCCGCGTTTCGCGAGCCGTGCCGGTGGTTACACTCGTATTCTGAAGTGTGGCTTCCGTGCTGGTGACAATGCGCCGATGGCATACATCGAGCTCGTTGATCGCTCAGCTTCTCAGACAGAAGAAGTTGCTACTGCAGAGTAATCTGCAATCGCATAAAAAAACCGGGGAAACCCGGTTTTTTTATGTCTGAAATACGGCTAACCTTTATCGGAGTGACACTACTTCAGAGGTTATTATGTGGTTAATTGATGAATTAGTTGAACGCCATATTGCGCAAGCTCAGGAAGAGGGGGCTTTTGATAACCTCCCCGGGGCTGGTCAGCCATTAGCCTTGGACGATGATAGCGCCGTACCGCCGGAGCTGAGAGTCGCTTATCGGTTATTAAAAAACGCCGGTTGCCTTCCGGTTGAGTTGGAAGAACGCAGAGAAGCATTACAACTAGCCGATCTGCTGGAAAATATCTCCCGGCAGTCTCCTGAGTATGAATCTGTTTCCCGCCGTTTTCGCCTGCTTGAGCTGAGTCTGCAACAGCGAGGCGTTAATACGGATTTTTTGCGCGGTGAGTACGCAGACTCTTTGAAAAAAACCTTTAAAACGCAGGATTAATTCTGCGAACTGTCTATATCGCAGGCTGATTCTCATCTATACTCTTCCCGCTTTAATTTTGTCATCCTGATTATGAGAGGTAAGTATGGCCGTATATCGTCATAAGCGAGGGAAAATCCAGGACAATGCTATTGAGGCGTTGTTATCTGACCCGCTGTTTCGCCAACGAGTGGAAGTGAACAGTAAAGGAAAAGGAAGCTATCGCAGAAAGGACAAACATGTAAAGAAGGGAAACTGGGAGGCCAGTGGTAAGCAATTCATTGATTATTTACCTCTGGCCTTCTGATTTCGAGAGTTATTACTCTGACGTCAGAAACAACGTTGATGAATTTATCGTAATGATAATTCGGTGTTGCGCTTATTTTTTCAGCAGGTCTCGTATTTCAGTTAATAATTTCTCTTCCGCGCTGGGTTTTGGCGGTGCGGCCGGCGCATCTTCCTGTTTACGGCGTAATTTGTTCATTAATTTGATGGCGATGAAAATAGCGAATGCGACAATGACAAAGTCAAAAATATTCTGAATAAATACGCCGTAATGCATCACAACCGCCGGCACATCTCCTTGAGCAGCCCGTAATACCAGGCTGAACTGTTTAAAGTCTACTCCACCGATAAGCAGCCCCAGAGGCGGCATGATGATGTCGGAAACCAGTGAAGAAACGATTTTCCCGAACGCCGCACCAATAATAACCCCGACTGCCAGATCGACTACGTTTCCGCGCATGGCAAATTCACGGAACTCTTTGATAATACTCATGACCACACTCCTTGATAAAAAGATATATTAATTTTAACAAATAGTTCTATGTTTGCCATATTCTCATATAAGGTTTAATAAATTACTGTACCTGATTACAGGAAGAACGGGCTCGGCTGGAATAATCGCTCAACATCGGGGACGAATTTTTTATCTGTTAAGAACATAATTATATGGTCACCTTGTTCAATACGGGTATTATCGTTGGCGATAATAACATCGTCTCCACGAACAATTGCCCCAATAGTCGTTCCCGGCGGCAGTTTTATATCTTCAATCATTCGTCCGACGACTTTCGATGTTCCCTCATCGCCGTGAGCGATAGCTTCAATGGCCTCGGCAACTCCTCTGCGTAACGAGGATACGCTGACAATGTCCGCCTTACGCACATGGCTTAATAGCGCGGAAATGGTTGCCTGTTGCGGGGAGATCGCAACATCAATCACGCTTCCCTGTACTAAATCAACGTAGGCCCGGCGTTGAATAAGCACCATGACTTTTTTGGCGCCCATCCGTTTAGCCAGCATGGCCGACATGATGTTGGCTTCATCATCATTTGTAATGGCGATAAATACATCCATTTGCTCAATATGTTCTTCTGCGAGCAGTTCCTGGTCCGAGGCATCGCCATGAAAAACGATCGTATCCTGCAATAGTTCCGCCAGTTCAGCGGCTCTTTCCGCGTTATGTTCTATCAGTTTGATGCTGTAATCTTTTTCCAAGCGTTGTGCCAGCCCGGCTCCTACGTTTCCGCCGCCAACGATCATGATCCGCTTGTAAGGGTTCTCCAGCCGTTGCAACTCGCTCATTACGGCGCGAATATTCTGCGATGCGGCAACAAAAAACACTTCATCGCCTGCTTCAATAACCGTAGAACCTTGGGGGCGGATAGGGCGGTCTTGGCGAAAAATAGCGGCAACGCGTGTTTCTATATGCGGCATATGTTCGCGAATAGAAGACAACGCATTTCCGACCAATGGGCCGCCATAATAGGCGTTTACGGCCGCAATGCTCACTTTACCCTGCGCGAAATTAACGACCTGAAGAGCGCCAGGATACTCAATCAGCTTATAAATATTATCAATCACCAGTTGTTCCGGAGAGATCAAATGATCGATGGGAACGGCTTCAGGCAGAAATAAATGCTCGGCTTCACGCATATATTCGGACGAGCGGATCCGCGCAATACGGTTAGGCGTGTTGAAAAGCGAATAGGCAATTTGACACGCCACCATGTTTGTTTCATCGGAGTTGGTTACGGCGACTAACATGTCGGCGTCTTCAGCGCCGGCTTCACGCAGCACGCGAGGATGTGAGGCGTAACCCGTGACCACACGGAGATCAAATTTATCCTGAAGCTGACGTAAACGGGTTGTATCGGTATCGACGACGGTGATGTCGTTATTTTCACCTGCCAGATTTTCCGCCAGCGTGCCGCCAACCTGACCCGCGCCAAGAATAATAATCTTCATAGTTAATTTTGCCGTATGTGTTATTGCCGTAAGGCCTTAGACAATACTGGGTTTACTGCTCGCTTTTTACCAGTTTCGCATAAAAGAAACCATCGCCTTCATCCGGGCTGGGGAGCTTTTGGATCCCCGGCTTAGCCGAATCGCCGGTATCAACTAATCGGGCGTCAGGGTGGTTCATCAAAAAGTTGTGTATTTGCTGATGATTTTCTTCCGGCAAGATGGAACAGGTGGCATAAACCAACGTACCGCCGGTTTTCAGGTGCGGCCAAACTGCGTTGAGAATATCCTTTTGCAGTAAAGCGAGCTCGGCGATGTCGTTATCACGGCGCAGCCATTTTATGTCCGGATGACGGCGAACGACGCCGGTGGCGGAACAAGGCGCATCCAACAGAATACGATCGAATATTTTATCACCACACCAGCTTTCAGGCTGACGACCATCCCCTTGCTTTAGTTCGGCATTCAATTGTAAACGCTGTAAGTTTTCCCTGACTCTGCCTAACCTTTCCTCATCAATATCGACGGCCAGTACGTGAGCCTTGGGAGCGGCCTCAAGGATATGGGTCGTTTTGCCGCCAGGCGCGGCGCACAGATCGAGAATTTGCTCACCGTCCTGCGGCGACAACCACTGGATGCAGCCCTGGGCCGAAGCATCTTGCACGGTAACCCAGCCCTGCATGAAACCGGGCAGTAGATTAACCGCGCAGGGAGCAGGCAGCCTGATGGCATCCGGGTAATCAGGATGCGATACGGCTTCAATACCTTCTTGTTTGAGTAGGGATAGATATTCGTCGCGGGTGTGGTGCAACCGGTTTACCCGCAGCCACATTGGCGGGCGTTGATTATTGGCTTCAACAATGTCTTCCCAGCTTTCAGGGTAAGCGGCTTTAATGCGCGCCAGTAACCAGCTTGGGTGCAGATAGCGCGCCGGCGTGTTCGCCGCTCGTTGTAACAGTTCATCCTGCTGGCGTTGAAACTGACGTAAAACGCCGTTAATCAGCCCTTTAAGCTGGGGGCGTTTCAAGGCAACCGCCCCATCGACTGTTTCAGCCAACGCGGCATGTGGCGGGATGCGGGTGTACAGCAACTGATATATGCCAACCATAATCAGGTAGTGCAAGGTGCGTTGTTTCCCCGTTAACGGTTTCGCCATTAACTGCTGAATACACCATTCCAACTGCGGTAATACACGTAGTACGCCAAAGCACAGTTCCTGCAATAGCGCGCGATCTTTGTCGGTAATATCTCGCTGATAAGCGGGCAATAAAGCGCTGAGCGATTGTCCGTGATCCAATACTTGCCCTACCACTTTAGCGGTAATACTGCGAAGGTTATATGAGCTTTTCATTTGTTAGCGACTACGTAATAGATAGGGTATACCGGCGAATATCGCCGGCATGAAACATCGTTTAGGCCAGAACATTACCAGAAATAAACCACTCACGCCGGGAGTTAAGCAGATCCTGCGCCGTCATGACTTTTTTACCGGCTGGCTGTAGTTCAAGGATGGTTAATACGCCGTCGGAAGTGGCGACCTGAATACCTTCTTTGTCGGCATGTATGATGGTGCCGGGCGGCGCGGGATGGGCCGTTGCGCCAACCTCGCATTTCCACACTTTAACCGGCTGGTCATCAATGACAAAGTAGCTGACCGGCCATGGATTGAAAGCGCGCACGCAGCGTTCAAGCTGAACGGCGGGAAGCTGCCAGTTGAGGCGGGCCTCTTCCTTGCTGAGTTTCTCCGCATAGGTGACCAAGGCCTCATCCTGCGGTTCCGCCGTCACATGGCCATCGGCGAGCTGTTCCAGCGTCTCCAGTAGCCCTTGCGGACCCAAATCAGCCAGTTTGGCGTATAGCGTTGCGCTGGTATCCTGTTGCAGGATCGGACACTCAATCTTATGCAGCATCGCACCGGTATCAAGACCGGCATCCATCTGCATGATGGTTACGCCGGTACTTTGGTCGCCGGCCCACAAGGCGCGCTGAATCGGCGCGGCTCCCCGCCAGCGCGGCAGCAGTGAACCATGCACATTGAGACAACCGAGGCGCGGCATATCCAGAACAGTCTGCGGTAAAATCAGCCCATAGGCGACAACCACCATCACGTCGGCATGAAGCGCTGCAACCATCTCCTGAGCTTCGGGGGGCGCAGCGACTTGGGTTGATACACCGGAATACCGTGCTGTTCCGCCAGCACTTTTACAGGACTGGCGGTTAACTTGTTTCCGCGCCCCGCCGGACGATCCGGCTGAGTGAAGACGCCGGCAATCTGATGGTGGGATGATAGCAGCGCATCCAGATGACGCGCCGCAAAATCAGGCGTTCCGGCAAAGATAATACGTAAAGAATCAGACACGTTGTTTCCTGTCAGGAAAATAAATGATTAACCCCGGCTGTTTTGCTTGGCCAGTTTTTCCAGCTTCTGACGGATCCTCTGGCGTTTAAGCGGGGAGAGATAATCGATAAACAATTTTCCGACCAGATGATCCATTTCATGCTGAATACAAATGGCTAACAGGCCATCAGCTTCCAGTTCAAAGATATTCCCTTCCCGATCCAACGCGCGAACTTTTACGCGCTCGGCACGTGGAACGAGCGCTCTAGTTTCTGGAATCGACAGACAACCTTCTTCGATGCCAGTATCGCCGTCCTTCTCAAGCAGTTCGGGATTGATCAATACCAGTCTCTGATCCCGGGATTCTGAAACATCAATAACGATAATACGTTGATGTATATCCACCTGTGTGGCGGCCAGGCCGATGCCTTCCTCTTCATACATGGTATCGAACATATCATCGACGATACGTTGAATGTCTGCATCGACTTCTTTTACGGGTTTCGCCGTTATGCGAAGCCGCTCGTCCGGAAAATGTAATACCTGCAAAACTGACATATATATTTAGATCTGTATCCGAGTGATGAGAGAGTAATAGTGCTTATTCTAGACATTTCCCGCACCGATTGACAGCATCTGCAATCATATTGACGGTCGACCGAAGGCGACGGAATAAGGGATGCGCAATGTTATCAACGGAAATTTGGCTGCGCCTGATGGGGGTAAAGCATTTGGGGGCCGGACGGGCCGGGGAAATAGCCAGAGAACTTATTGTGGCGCGCGGCTATGACAAGGAACTCTTAATTTCGCTTGGTATGACCGAAGTGCAAGCGGAGCAGTTCCAACACTGCGACAAGCAAGCCTTGGACGAAACTCTGGGTTGGTTGTCGCAGCCAGGCCATCATATGGTGAGTTGCATAGATAAGCGATACCCGTTTTTGCTTGGAAATATCAGTACATTTCCGTTTTTGTTGTTTGTTGCGGGCGAGCCTTCCTTGTTAGCTTTGCCGCAAATCGCCGTTGTCGGCAGCCGCAATAATAGTAAGTATGGTGAGCAATGGGGACAATTCTTTGCACAAGAGTTGGCGGTCAATGATCTCGTCATCACGAGCGGATTGGCCATCGGTATTGATGGTATCGCGCACCGCGCCGCACTGGATGCCGGGGGCAAGACGATTGCGGTATTGGGCAGCGGATTGTCGCATATTTATCCCCGGCGTCATCAACATCTTGCCGCTCGAATTCTTGAGCAGGGTGGGGCATTAGTCTCCGAATTTCCCATAGGGGCGTTGCCGTTATCTACTCATTTCCCAAGACGAAATCGTATTATTAGTGGGCTGAGTCTGGGTGTTCTGGTCGTTGAAGCCTCTATTCGCAGCGGATCGCTGGTGACGGCCCGCTGCGCATTGGAACAAGGGCGGGAGGTATTCGCCTTACCGGGGCCGATCGGCAACCCAATGACGGAAGGGACGCATTGGCTGATTCAGCAGGGCGCCTACCTCGTCACCCATCCTAAAAATGTTGTTGAACAGTTAATAAATGAGCTTCAATGGTTGCCAACGGAGACTGATAGAATTATTTCTGCTGTAGAAGATGATGTTGAATTGCCATTTGCCGATGTGTTGGCTAACGTAGGAGATGAGGTTACACCTGTTGACGTTGTCGCTGAACGTGCCGGCCAACCTGTGCCAGAGATAGTGAATAAACTATTGGAACTGGAGTTAGCAGGATGGATCGCAGCAGTACCCGGCGGCTATGTCCGATTAAGGAGGGCAGGCCATGTTCGACGTACTCATGTACTTGTTTGAAACTTACATCCACAATGAAACTGAAATGCGTGTCGATCAGGATACGTTGACTGATGACCTCACCCGCGCTGGATTTCATCGTAATGATATCTACAGTGCGTTGAGTTGGCTGGAAAAATTGGCTGACATACAGGAGGGGCAAAATACACCGCTCAACCTGGCTCATGATCCATTGGCAATTCGTATTTACACGCAGGATGAAGAACAGCGTCTGGATGCCGACTGCCGCGGTTTTTTATTATTTCTCGAGCAGATCCAGGTATTGAATCTGGAAACGCGCGAGATGGTAATTGATCGGGTAATGGCGCTTGAAACGCAAGAGTTTGATCTGGAAGATCTTAAATGGGTCATTCTGATGGTGCTTTTTAACGTTCCCGGGTGTGAAAACGCGTATCAGCAAATGGAAGAACTCCTGTTTGAGGAAAATGACGGTTATGTGCAATAGCCAGGAATGTAATAGGTAGGGGATGGCTAAGACCGTACTTTTTGCTGACAAGAGACAAGAAGTTTGCCCAGAATGCGGGTCTGTGCTGGTTATCCGTTCCGGACGGCACGGGCCTTTTCTTGGTTGTTCCCGTTATCCGGAATGTGAATTCATTCGCCCGCTTAAGCCTCAGGCCGATGGCCATGTGGTCAAGGTGCTTGAAGGACAGCTGTGTCCGCGTTGCCAATCCACGTTAGTGCTAAGGCAAGGGCGCTATGGCATGTTCATCGGGTGTGGAAACTATCCGGAATGCGATCACACGGAGGTTATCGATCGCCCGGATGAAACGGCTCTGCGTTGTCCGCAATGCCATAAGGGAACACTGTTGCAGCGTAAGTCACGCTACGGAAAGGTGTTTCATGCCTGCGATCGTTATCCCGAATGCCAGTTTACGCTGAATAATAAACCGGTGGCCGGGGAGTGTCCTCACTGCCACTATCCTTTGCTTATCGAGAAGAAAACGGCGAAAGGCCTAAAGCTCTTTTGTGCCAGTAAATTATGTGGAAAGCCGGTGATGGCTGAAGTTGATAATAATGAATGATTTTTCTGGTGAGTTACCGACTCCTATCTTGCAGGCATTGCTAAACGAAGAGGTTATTGCCTATCCCACCGAGGCTGTTTTTGGCCTGGGATGCGATCCCGACAGCGAACTTGCGGTTCAGCGTCTGTTGGCATTGAAACAACGTCCGTGGCAAAAAGGATTGATTCTAATTGCAGCCGACTATCAGCAATTGGTGCCTTATATTGATGATAGTTCGCTGTCTGACGATCAGAAAAAGGTGATGTTTTCCTGTTGGCCAGGACCTGTTACCTGGGTGATCCCCGCCAGAACCACAACACCAACGTGGCTGACGGGGAAATTTAACTCGCTTGCGGTGCGTGTCAGCGCACATCCATTGGTGAAAAAATTGTGTCTTGGTTATGGCAAACCTCTGGTTTCAACCAGCGCTAATTTGAGCGGGCAACCGCCTTGCCGTTCCGAACAGGATATTTATCAACAATTTGGCGATGACTTTCCCGTTTTGCGCGGGAAAGTCGGTGGAAGGGCTAATCCTTCCGAAATTAGGGATGTTTTAACCGGTGAGCTGTTGCGTCAGGGGTGATGTAACGATTGGAGAGTATGGTGTCTGAGATAAAGTCTTTTGCTGTTTTTGGTAATCCAATCGCGCATAGCAAGTCACCGCGTATACATGAGTTATTTGCCGCTCAGACCGGTATTGAGCTGACTTATAGACGTCTGTTAGCGCCGCTGGACAGCTTTGAAGAGATGCTGCAGAGCTACTTTCAGGAGGGGGCTCATGGGGCGAATATCACCGTTCCTTTTAAAGAACGGGCCTTTGCATGGGCCGATGAATTGAGCGAAGGCGCATCGCTTGCCGGGGCAGTTAACACGTTAAAGAAACTGAGCGACGGACGCCTGTTTGGCGATAATACCGATGGAGTTGGTTTACTTAGTGATTTACAGCGTCTGAATTTTATCAAACCGCGGGATCGTATTTTATTGGTTGGTGCGGGGGGGGCGGCGCGCGGCGTCATTCAGCCGCTGTTGGCCTATGGTTGTTCGATCGTTTTGACCAACAGAACGTTTGCCAAAGCAGAAAGCCTAGCCAGGCTATTCAGTTCTGTCGGCGATATTTACGCATCGGCATTAAATGATCTGCGTGAACAAAATTTTGAGTTGATTATTAATGCGACATCGTCAGGTCTTCATGGAGATATTCCTGAATTGCCTACTTCGTTGATTTCTAAGCAAACATGTTGTTACGACATGTTTTATTTATCCGGATTGACGCCGTTTTTGGCTTGGTGCGCACAGCATGGCGCGATCCGCTATGCGGATGGGCTGGGTATGCTGGTGGGACAAGCCGCACATTCTTTCCGGCTCTGGAACGGCGTAATGCCGGATGTCGATCCTGTTATCGAACAGCTTAAACGGGAACTGGCTCCATGAACCAGGCGATCCAGTTTCCGGATCGTGAAAGCTGGAATGATGATTTCAAGGCCATCTGTTTTCCTGTGCTGGTCAATGGATTTCAGCAGATGTGCCGCATCAGCGCGGAGCAGGTAGCGCGCCGCTATGGCGGTGATTGCCCGGAACAATGGCTATTGTTGTTCCGGCAACATCGTTGGGATCTGGAGGACGTGTTTGAGAAAATGGTGCTGGATGATGAATATGATAGCCAAGGCTATTTCTCATTATCCTGAGAGAGGTTGTCATTTTTCCAGCGAACGTAGTTAGTTGCCGAGTACTCCAGTCCCTCGATCTCTTCCTGACTCAATGGGCGAACCTTTTTAGCCGGGCTGCCAAAATATAGGTAACCGCTTTTCAGGTGTTTTCCTGGTGAGACGAGGCTACCGGCGCCAATCATCACGTCATCCTCAATAACGGCTCCATCAAGAATGATGGAACCCATCCCGACTAACACGCGATTACCTATCGTGCAGCCATGCAACATCGCTTTATGCCCAACCGTAACATCTTCTCCGATGATTAACGGATTACCCGCAGGATTGTTTTCCGTACCGTGTGTAATGTGCAGAACGGAACCATCCTGAATGTTGCTCCTTGCGCCGATACGTATATCGTTCACATCACCGCGGATCACCACAAGAGGCCAAATGCCGACATCGTCGCCGAGGGTTACCTTACCAATGACCACGCTTGAGGCGTCAATCATGACGTTCTCACCAATGATTGGAAACACACCCTTATAGCCGCGAACGTTTCCTGAACCCATTAACTACCCCCTTATTTACCGCATCATATGTGAATGGAGAGACAAAATATCGGCAGATACATGGTTACAGCAACCTGAAAATAGACTCGATCGACTAAGATCTCAACGAAAGGGTTGAAAATTATGCGAACGGAAAAAAAGATCAAAAAAGTGGTTGTGTAAAGCTCTGGGAGCCCTATAATGCGCCTCCATCGACACGGCGCGGTGAACTCACCGGCGAGTCGGTAAGAAAAAGAGAATCAAATGTTTAAAATAAACATTGACTCTTAAAGAGGGAAGCGTAATATACGCCACCTCGCGCAGCGGCTCAGGCCACAGCGCACTGCTCTTTAACAATTCAATCAGACAATCTGTGTGGGCACTCACAAGACCGTATCGGCAACGATATAAAAAAGTCTTGAAGAGTGACAACAGTAAATTCATTACGAATAAACAGTTATTAATTCTTTGAGCATAGCTTTTAATTAAGCGAATCAAACAAATCTTAAATTGAAGAGTTTGATCATGGCTCAGATTGAACGCTGGCGGCAGGCCTAACACATGCAAGTCGAGCGGCAGCGGGAAGAAGCTTGCTTCTTTGCCGGCGAGCGGCGGACGGGTGAGTAACGTCTGGGGATCTGCCCGATGGAGGGGGATAACTACTGGAAACGGTAGCTAATACCGCATAACGTCGCAAGACCAAAGTGGGGGACCTTCGGGCCTCACACCATCGGATGAACCCAGATGGGATTAGCTAGTAGGCGGGGTAATGGCCCACCTAGGCGACGATCCCTAGCTGGTCTGAGAGGATGACCAGCCACACTGGAACTGAGACACGGTCCAGACTCCTACGGGAGGCAGCAGTGGGGAATATTGCACAATGGGGGAAACCCTGATGCAGCCATGCCGCGTGTGTGAAGAAGGCCTTCGGGTTGTAAAGCACTTTCAGCGGGGAGGAAGGGGATAAGGTTAATAGCCTTATTCATTGACGTTACCCGCAGAAGAAGCACCGGCTAACTCCGTGCCAGCAGCCGCGGTAATACGGAGGGTGCAAGCGTTAATCGGAATGACTGGGCGTAAAGCGCACGCAGGCGGTCTGTTAAGTTGGATGTGAAATCCCCGGGCTTAACCTGGGAACTGCATTCAAGACTGGCAGGCTAGAGTCTCGTAGAGGGGGGTAGAATTCCAGGTGTAGCGGTGAAATGCGTAGAGATCTGGAGGAATACCGGTGGCGAAGGCGGCCCCCTGGACGAAGACTGACGCTCAGGTGCGAAAGCGTGGGGAGCAAACAGGATTAGATACCCTGGTAGTCCACGCCGTAAACGATGTCGACTTGGAGGCTGTGGTCTTGAACCGTGGCTTCCGGAGCTAACGCGTTAAGTCGACCGCCTGGGGAGTACGGCCGCAAGGTTAAAACTCAAATGAATTGACGGGGGCCCGCACAAGCGGTGGAGCATGTGGTTTAATTCGATGCAACGCGAAGAACCTTACCTACTCTTGACATCCACGGAATTTGGCAGAGATGCCTTAGTGCCTTCGGGAACCGTGAGACAGGTGCTGCATGGCTGTCGTCAGCTCGTGTTGTGAAATGTTGGGTTAAGTCCCGCAACGAGCGCAACCCTTATCCTTTGTTGCCAGCGATTTGGTCGGGAACTCAAAGGAGACTGCCGGTGATAAACCGGAGGAAGGTGGGGATGACGTCAAGTCATCATGGCCCTTACGAGTAGGGCTACACACGTGCTACAATGGCGCATACAAAGAGAAGCGACCTCGCGAGAGCAAGCGGACCTCATAAAGTGCGTCGTAGTCCGGATTGGAGTCTGCAACTCGACTCCATGAAGTCGGAATCGCTAGTAATCGTAGATCAGAATGCTACGGTGAATACGTTCCCGGGCCTTGTACACACCGCCCGTCACACCATGGGAGTGGGTTGCAAAAGAAGTAGGTAGCTTAACCTTCGGGGGGCGCTTACCACTTTGTGATTCATGACTGGGGTGAAGTCGTAACAAGGTAACCGTAGGGGAACCTGCGGTTGGATCACCTCCTTACCAAAAGCCTGATACAGGTTAGTGCAGTGTCCACACAGATTGTCTGATGAACGTCATGAGCAAAAGCGTCAACAAAGTACGGTGTCGTGTCCCCTTCGTCTAGAGGCCCAGGACACCGCCCTTTCACGGCGGTAACAGGGGTTCGAATCCCCTAGGGGACGCCAGCGCATCCGACCAGTCCGGTGAAAGCGGGGGTCATCCAGTAAGTCATGAAATGATTACTTACGTCATATCCTAAAGCTGATTAGCAATAGTCAGGTTTTATGATATTTGCTCTTTAACAATCTGGAACAAGCTGAAATTTGAAACGATGCGGCTGAACCTGTCTCGTAATGGGATGTGGTTTGGTTGTATCAGAGTCTCTCAAATAATCACGGCGCGAACGTGTTTTACGAAACACCTTCGGGTTGTGAGGTTAAGCGACTAAGCGTACACGGTGGATGCCTAGGCAGTCAGAGGCGATGAAGGGCGTGCTAATCTGCGAAAAGCGTCGGTAAGGTGATATGAACCGTAACAGCCGACGATACCCGAATGGGGAAACCCAGTGTGTTTCGACACATTATCATCACATGAATACATAGTGTGATGAGGCGAACCGGGGGAACTGAAACATCTCAGTACCCCGAGGAAAAGAAATCAACCGAGATTCCCCCAGTAGCGGCGAGCGAACGGGGAAAAGCCCAGAACCTGAATCAGTTTGTGTATTAGTGGAAGCGTCTGGAAAGTCGCACGACAGAGGGTGATAGTCCCGTACACAAAAATGCACAGATTGTGAGTTCGATGAGTAGGGCGGGACACGTGATATCCTGTCTGAAGATGGGGGGACCATCCTCCAAGGCTAAATACTCCTGACTGACCGATAGTGAACCAGTACCGTGAGGGAAAGGCGAAAAGAACCCCGGCGAGGGGAGTGAAATAGAACCTGAAACCGTGTACGTACAAGCAGTGGGAGCCCCACCACCAAAACACTTCCGGGCCGAAAGGCGATGCGGATGTCGAGGTGACGGTTGTCATCGCGTGTTTTGCGATGACCAACACACAAAACAAGCAGTGAGTGTTTTGGGGTGGGGTGACTGCGTACCTTTTGTATAATGGGTCAGCGACTTATATTCTGTAGCAAGGTTAACCGAATAGGGGAGCCGCAGGGAAACCGAGTCTTAACTGGGCGTTAAGTTGCAGGGTATAGACCCGAAACCCGGTGATCTAGCCATGGGCAGGTTGAAGGTTGGGTAACACTAACTGGAGGACCGAACCGACTAATGTTGAAAAATTAGCGGATGACCTGTGGCTGGGGGTGAAAGGCCAATCAAACCGGGAGATAGCTGGTTCTCCCCGAAAGCTATTTAGGTAGCGCCTCGTGAATTCATCTACGGGGGTAGAGCACTGTTTCGACTAGGGGGTCATCCCGACTTACCAACTCGATGCAAACTGCGAATACCGTAGAATGTTATCACGGGAGACACACGGCGGGTGCTAACGTCCGTCGTGAAGAGGGAAACAACCCAGACCGCCAGCTAAGGTCCCAAAGTCATGGTTAAGTGGGAAACGATGTGGGAAGGCCCAGACAGCCAGGATGTTGGCTTAGAAGCAGCCATCATTTAAAGAAAGCGTAATAGCTCACTGGTCGAGTCGGCCTGCGCGGAAGATGTAACGGGGCTAAACCATGCACCGAAGCTGCGGCAGCGACGCGTAGGCGTTGTTGGGTAGGGGAGCGTTCTGTAAGCCTGCGAAGGTGGCCCGTGAGGGTTGCTGGAGGTATCAGAAGTGCGAATGCTGACATAAGTAACGATAATGCGGGTGAAAAACCCGCACGCCGGAAGACCAAGGGTTCCTGTCCAACGTTAATCGGGGCAGGGTGAGTCGACCCCTAAGGCGAGGCTGAAAAGCGTAGTCGATGGGAAACAGGTTAATATTCCTGTACTGGGTGTTGCTGCGAAGGGGGGACGGAGAAAGCTAGGTTGGCCGGGCGACGGTTGTCCCGGTTTAAGCGTGCAGGTGGGTGTTTTTGGTAAATCCGGAACACTGTTAACACTGAGGCGTGACGACGAGTCACCACGGTGACGAAGTAACCGATGCTACGCTTCCAGGAAAAGCCTCTAAGCTCCAGGCAACACGCAATCGTACCCCAAACCGACACAGGTGGTCAGGTAGAGAATACTCAGGCGCTTGAGAGAACTCGGGTGAAGGAACTAGGCAAAATGGTGCCGTAACTTCGGGAGAAGGCACGCTGGATTTGGTGAAGTCCCTTGCGGATGGAGCTGAGACCAGTCGCAGATACCAGCTGGCTGCAACTGTTTAATAAAAACACAGCACTGTGCAAACACGAAAGTGGACGTATACGGTGTGACGCCTGCCCGGTGCCGGAAGGTTAATTGATGGGGTCAGCCTTTGGGCGAAGCTCTTGATCGAAGCCCCGGTAAACGGCGGCCGTAACTATAACGGTCCTAAGGTAGCGAAATTCCTTGTCGGGTAAGTTCCGACCTGCACGAATGGCGTAATGATGGCCAGGCTGTCTCCACCCGAGACTCAGTGAAATTGAACTCGCTGTGAAGATGCAGTGTACCCGCGGCAAGACGGAAAGACCCCGTGAACCTTTACTATAGCTTGACACTGAACCTTGAGCCTTGATGTGTAGGATAGGTGGGAGGCTTTGAAGCGTGGACGCCAGTCTGCGTGGAGCCGACCTTGAAATACCACCCTTTAATGTTCGATGTTCTAACGTGGGCCCCTGAGCGGGGTTGCGGACAGTGTCTGGTGGGTAGTTTGACTGGGGCGGTCTCCTCCCAAAGAGTAACGGAGGAGCACGAAGGTTAGCTAATCCTGGTCGGACATCAGGAGGTTAGTGCAAAGGCATAAGCTAGCTTGACTGCGAGAGTGACGGCTCGAGCAGGTGCGAAAGCAGGTCTTAGTGATCCGGTGGTTCTGAATGGAAGGGCCATCGCTCAACGGATAAAAGGTACTCCGGGGATAACAGGCTGATACCGCCCAAGAGTTCATATCGACGGCGGTGTTTGGCACCTCGATGTCGGCTCATCACATCCTGGGGCTGAAGTAGGTCCCAAGGGTATGGCTGTTCGCCATTTAAAGTGGTACGCGAGCTGGGTTTAGAACGTCGTGAGACAGTTCGGTCCCTATCTGCCGTGGGCGTTGGAAGATTGAGAGGGGTTGCTCCTAGTACGAGAGGACCGGAGTGAACGCACCACTGGTGTACGGGTTGTGATGCCAATTGCATTGCCCGGTAGCTACGTGCGGAAGAGATAACCGCTGAAAGCATCTAAGCGGGAAACTTGCCTCGAGATGAGTCTTCCCTGGGACTTTAAGTCCCCTGAAGGGCCGTTGAAGACGACGACGTAGATAGGCTGGGTGTGTAAGCGTTGCGAGACGTTGAGCTAACCAGTACTAATGACCCGAGAGGCTTAACCTTACAACACCGAAGGTGTTTTAGAGAGACAAAATCGTCGGGAACGATTTTGAACAGTGCGGAGCGCTGGCCCCGTGGGGGTGAGTATCAGGATGATACGAATAGAACTCAGAGAAGTTCAGCTTGTTCGAAGATTGGTTCCGATGGTTGCAGAGAAAACTGTAACGATTGGGATAAAACAGAATTTGCCTGGCGGCGATAGCGCGGTGGTCCCACCTGACCCCATGCCGAACTCAGAAGTGAAACGCCGAAGCGCCGATGGTAGTGTGGGGTCTCCCCATGTGAGAGTAGGGAACTGCCAGGCATCAAACAAGCAAAGAAGCCTCATGCGAAAGCATGGGGCTTTTTTGCGTTTCGGGGATTTATAAATTTATTGATATTTGGCGCGAGAACGGGCGCGTATCAGCTAATCAGGCAAGAAGTTAGTTTCAAAGCTCAAAGTCGGCTCACCCGCGCCATAACCCAATCACCAGGAGTCGAATAAGTAAAAATCCCCATACGAAAATGTGAGATTTTTACTGTACACTGCTTGCTGTTTTTATCTCGCATCATTTCATCGATTTTATAAAAAATCATTTAAATCAGTCTAGTAGGAAAGTAAATGACGATCCTGTATATCCAGATCCGCAAGAATAAAATGGTTGTTCGTAATCCTGAAATGCAGCAGGAAATTAGTGATGCCAGCCAAGTTTTCAGTAATTCTCGTCTACTGGTTGCCGATTTCTTTCGCGCGGAAAAAGTTCTTTATGATTTAACCCGAAAGTTTGTCAAACGGAGCTGGTTCAAATTCGGTCGGGATATCCTGATTATTCATGCACTCGAAATGAATGAAGGTGGGCTATCTCCGGTAGAAGAGCGAGTTCTGCAGGAAATCACTGTTACCAGTTCACCGAAGGCGGATTTGGTGGTGATCGATAGCCCGAGAGTGTTGACCGATTCGGAAGTTATTGAGAAAGCAAAGGAAAAAAGATAAACCATGTGAGCATTATTATTGTTCACCGTGAAACATTTTCACCTTCGGCCGTGAACGCTCGACATTTATGTTAAAAATCGCTATCTTCAGGCATCTAGAAGTCTAAACGTATAAACGTATGCATTGAGGATATAAGGTTATGCCAATCCGGGTTCCTGATGAGTTACCAGCCGTAAGTTTTCTGCGTAATGAGAACGTTTTTGTGATGACGTCCTCACGCGCCAAAACGCAGGAAATTCGACCTTTGAAAGTGCTGGTACTGAACCTGATGCCGAAGAAGATCGAAACTGAAAACCAGTTTCTGAGATTGCTATCGAACTCTCCGTTGCAGATTGATATTCAGCTGCTGCGTATTGATAGCCGCGAGTCGAAAAATACTCCGGCCGAACACCTGAATAATTTCTACTGTAACTTTGATGACATTCAGGATGAGAATTTCGATGGACTGATCGTCACCGGCGCGCCGCTGGGTCTGGTTGATTTTTGCGATGTAGCCTACTGGCCGCAGATCGCCAGGGTGATTGAGTGGGCAAAAGAGCATGTAACCTCCACACTCTTTGTGTGTTGGGCCGTACAAGCGGCGCTCAACATTCTGTATGGCATTCCGAAGATGACCCGCGCGGAGAAGCTATCGGGGGTCTATGAACATCATACGCTACAACCGCACGCGTTACTGACCCGGGGATTTGATGAAACATTTTTAGCGCCTCATTCACGCTATGCGGATTTCCCCGCCGATGTCATTCGCAACCATACCGATTTAGATATTCTTGCCGAGTCGGAGCAGGCCGGGGCCTATCTGTTCGCCAACCGGGATAAGCGTTTGGCTTTTGTTACGGGCCATCCTGAATACGATGCACTGACGCTGGCGAATGAATATTTCCGCGATCATGAGTGCGGACTTAATCCGGCGATCCCGGTGAACTATTTCCCTGGCAACAACCCGGAAATCGCGCCTAAAGCAACCTGGCGTAGCCATGGATATTTACTGTTTGTTAACTGGCTTAATTACTACGTTTATCAGATTACACCTTATGATTTGAGACGTATGAACCCTACGTTGGACTAAACCACTCTTTCTTTCACCATCGCGAATCGCTCAGCCCGTCTGAAAAAGTCTCATACGACGCCGCGCCGGCGGATGGGTAACTTATGTTAGGATAGGTTCTTGCACTGGTGAGATATTCATCGTTGGTATGAGGTATTTGTGACTAATCGGGTAGACGAGTTGCGCCGTCAGTTAGCGCAACGCATTATGGTACTGGATGGTGGGATGGGAACCATGATCCAGAGTTATCACTTGCAGGAAGCGGACTATCGCGGAGAGCGTTTTGCTGACTGGCCAAGTGATGTGAAAGGCAATAACGACCTTCTTGTTCTGACCAAACCCCAGGTCATCGCCGCTATCCATGATGCTTATCTGGAAGCCGGGGCCGATATCCTCGAAACCAACACCTTTAACTCCACCGTGATCGCGATGGCTGATTATGGTATGGAATCGTTGTCGGCGGAGATTAATACCGCTGCGGCACGGCTGGCCCGCGCCAGCGCCGATAAATGGACGGCAATGACGCCGGATAAGCCGCGTTTTGTTGCCGGCGTACTTGGCCCGACCAACCGAACCGCTTCTATTTCTCCAGATGTTAACGATCCCGCGTTCCGCAATATCACTTTCGACCAACTGGTCGCCGCATACCGGGAATCCACCCGTGCGTTAATCGAGGGTGGTGTCGATCTGATTATGATCGAAACCATCTTTGATACCTTAAACGCCAAAGCCGCGGTTTTTGCGGTTGAAAGCGAGTTTGAAGCGTTGGGCGTTGAGTTGCCGGTGATGATTTCCGGCACGATCACCGATGCGTCCGGCCGTACGTTGTCGGGGCAGACCACGGAAGCCTTCTACAACTCGTTACGTCACGCCCGCCCGTTATCGTTTGGTTTGAACTGCGCTCTGGGGCCGGAGGATCTGCGTCAGTATGTGGCTGAGCTTTCCCGTATCGCCGAGTGTTACGTCTCGGCTCACCCGAACGCGGGGTTGCCGAACGCCTTTGGTGAGTACGATCTGGACGCCCAGGACATGGCGCGCCACATCGGCGAATGGGCGCGGGCCGGTTTTCTGAATATCGTGGGGGGATGCTGCGGCTCGACGCCGGCACATATCGCCGCCGTCGCTGAAGTCGTTAAAGGCGTGGCGCCGCGGAAATTGCCGGAGATTCCGGTAGCCTGCCGTCTATCCGGGCTGGAGCCGTTGACTATTGATGACAACACGCTGTTTGTTAACGTCGGGGAGCGCACCAACGTTACCGGATCGGCGCGTTTCAAGCGTTTGATAAAAGAAGAAAAATATAGCGAAGCGCTGGATGTGGCCCGTCAGCAGGTAGAAAACGGCGCGCAAATCATTGATATCAACATGGATGAAGGGATGCTGGATGCGAAAGCGGTGATGGCCCGTTTTCTGAATCTGATTGCCGGTGAGCCTGATATTGCTCGTGTCCCGATCATGATCGACTCTTCGAAATGGGAGGTGATCGAGCAGGGGCTGAAATGTATTCAGGGCAAGGGGATCGTTAACTCCATTTCCATGAAGGAAGGGGTTGAGGCCTTTGTGCATCACGCCAAGCTGGTTCGGCGCTACGGCGCCGCCATGGTGGTGATGGCGTTTGATGAAGTCGGGCAGGCGGATACCCGCGCCCGGAAGATTGAAATCTGTCGCCGCGCCTATCACATCCTGACGGAAGAAGTCGGTTTCCCGCCTGAAGATATTATTTTTGACCCGAATATTTTTGCTGTTGCGACCGGGATTGAAGAGCACAACAACTATGCGGTCGATTTTATCGAGGCCTGCGCGGATATTAAACAGCAGCTTCCCTATGCGATGATCTCCGGCGGCGTCTCTAACGTTTCCTTCTCTTTCCGCGGCAACGACATGGTGCGGGAGGCGATCCACGCCGTCTTCCTTTATCACGCGATTCGTAACGGTATGGATATGGGGATCGTTAACGCCGGTCAGTTGGCGATCTACGACGATCTTCCCGCAGAACTGCGTGACGCGGTGGAAGATGTGATCCTCAACCGTCGTGACGATGCCACCGAGCGTATGCTGGATCTGGCGGAAAAATACCGCGGCAGCAAGTCAGATGACGAGAGCAATAAGCCACAGGCCGAATGGCGTTCCTGGCCGGTGAAGAAGCGGTTGGAATATTCTCTGGTGAAAGGCATCACCGAGTTTATCGAACAGGATACCGAGGAGGCGCGTCAGGAGTCGGAACGTCCCATCGAAGTCATTGAAGGGCCGCTGATGGACGGTATGAATGTGGTCGGCGACCTGTTTGGGGCGGGCAAAATGTTTCTGCCGCAGGTGGTGAAATCGGCCCGCGTGATGAAGCAGGCCGTCGCCTATCTTGAACCCTATATTGAGGCCAGCAAAGCTAAAGGCGAAACCGCCGGCAAGATCCTGCTGGCGACGGTGAAAGGGGATGTTCACGATATCGGTAAGAATATCGTCGGCGTGGTGTTGCAGTGTAATAACTACGAAATCATTGACTTGGGCGTAATGGT
Source organism: Brenneria izadpanahii (assembly GCF_017569925.1). Classification (NCBI taxonomy): domain Bacteria; kingdom Pseudomonadati; phylum Pseudomonadota; class Gammaproteobacteria; order Enterobacterales; family Pectobacteriaceae; genus Brenneria; species Brenneria izadpanahii. The sequence goes on from NZ_CP050854.1 coordinate 520,150, forward strand.
GCCGATGGATCGGATCCTAAAAACCGCCCGCGAAGAGAACGTGGATATTATCGGTCTGTCCGGCCTGATTACGCCTTCCCTAGATGAAATGGTCAATGTGGCGAAAGAGATGGAGCGCCAGGGCTTTACGCTGCCGTTAATGATTGGCGGCGCGACGACGTCGAAAGCGCATACCGCCGTGAAGATCGAGCAGAATTACAGCGGCCCAACCGTCTATGTACAGAATGCGTCCCGTACGGTGGGCGTGGTTTCCTCGCTGTTGTCCGCGAGTCAGCGCGATGATTTTGTGGCCCGCATCCGCAAAGAGTATGAAACGGTGCGTATTCAACATGGCCGTAAAAAACCGAGAACGGCGCCTATTACGCTGCAGGCCGCCCGTGATAACGCCGTCCCGTTGGATTGGGAAAACTATACGCCGCCGGCGGCGCATCGCTTAGGCGTGCAGGAAGTCACCGCCGGCATTGAAACGCTGCGCAACTACATCGACTGGACGCCGTTCTTTATGACCTGGTCGCTGGCGGGCAAATATCCACGCATTCTAGAAGACGAGGTGGTGGGGGAAGAGGCGAAACGACTGTTTGCCGATGCCAACGCCATGCTGGATGACCTGTCGGCGCGCGGCGCGCTTCATCCCCGCGGCGTGGTCGGGCTATTTCCGGCCAACCGAGTTGGGGATGATGTGGAGGTCTATACCGATGAGCGGCGGGACGAGGTGCGCCTGGTTAGCCATCATCTGCGCCAGCAAACGGAAAAAGCGGATTTCCCGAACTATTGTCTGGCCGATTTCGTCGCGCCCAAGTCCAGCGGTAAGCCGGACTATATCGGCGCATTCGCCGTCACCGGCGGACTGGAAGAGGACGCGCTGGCCGAACAGTGGGAAGCGCGGCATGATGATTACAATAAGATCATGGTGAAAGCCCTGTCGGACCGCTTGGCTGAAGCCTTTGCCGAGTATCTGCATGAGCGGGTGCGTAAGGTTTACTGGGGTTATGCGGCAAATGAAAATCTCAGCAACGACGAGCTGATTCGTGAAAACTATCAGGGGATTCGCCCGGCGCCGGGATACCCGGCATGTCCGGATCATACTGAGAAGGCGGAAATTTGGCAGTTGCTGGATGTGGAAAAGCACGTCGGCATGAAGCTGACGGACTCTTATGCCATGTGGCCGGGCGCGTCGGTATCCGGCTGGTATTTCAGCCATCCTGACAGCAAGTATTTCGCCGTCGCGCAGATCCAGCGAGATCAGATAGAAGATTATGCCAAACGTAAAGGCATGCCCGTCGTTGAAGTCGAACGCTGGCTGGCGCCGAATCTGGGCTATGATGCGGAAGATGTCTGATAATCCGTTTTCCAAGTAGCTAGCCGCCCATGGTATTTATCAGTAATGGGGATGTTTCGTGCGTGGCGCGTGATAAGCATTGATCTTTCTCTGTGATATCGCGCCGCGCCCCGTGAAATCTCGGCCCGGCTAAACACGGCTGATACCATATGCAGCGGCCATGCTGAGAATAGTTATCAATATTATTGATGCTTGCCGGAGCGGGTGATATTGTGAGCATGGTAATAATTATCCCCGTTCTCTTTTCTCCAGCGATGGCTGGCCTGATCCCGGATCCTGAGCATGGTCGACTGCGTATCTTCCGCGATGGTAAAGCGCCGTTTTTCGATAGAGGATTTTTTTGATTTCGGCGAGCGCTACGGCATCCGCTACCACTTTCCCGCGCTGCCGTCAGGCGGCGTTCGCCACCAAGAAAAGCATGCCGTTATACAGGGCAACGTCGAAGAGCTGGTGCTGCCTTCCGGTATCTGCCTGACAAACTCCAACGTGCAGGTTTTGCAGCCCTATGAATCGACCTCGCTGCAATGTTCGCCGATGTATACGCTGGTGGTGCTGGAGGGCTGCGTGGCAATCCGCCTTGGCGGCCGCGAGTTTGTCATACGTTCGGGGATGGCGTTCAGCACCAGACTGGGCGAACACCTGGTGATGAAAGCGAGTCACCCGGCCGATCGTCATCTCAAGACCTTAACGCTGGGGGTTAATCCCGCCAGTTTTCAGCCGCAGCCAATGATGGCCTCTTTGCTGCATGAGTGGGAAAACGCGCAGAGCCCCGCTTTTGTGTGGCAAGTCCCTGGCTATTTGCTGTCCGGTTTGCAACACGCGCTGGACCATGCCGTTGCCGGCGTACCGCGTCAATTTATGTTGGAAGGGGCGATGCTGCAACTGCTGGGTTACGGACTGTTGACCGAAGCGCGAGCGCAGGGGAAAAGCCATCTCCCCTCGCCGGGCGAGCGCAGTCGTCTGGAGAACATCCGTCAACTGCTGCAACAGCAGCCGGAAAATGAGTACACCTTGCATGAATTGGCGCAATCGGCGGCGATGAGTCCCAGCAGCCTGAGAAGCAAATTCCGGCAAGCCTATGGGCATTCGGTGTTCGATTATCTGCGCGATTGCCGCCTGGCGCTGGCCCGCAGCTATCTTGAACGGGGATATAGCGTGCAGCAGTCAGCCTGGATGTCCGGTTATCAACATGCCTCCAACTTTGCGACCGCCTTCCGGCGGCGCTATGGCATAGCGCCAAGCGACGTGCGTCCCCTTCCTTAAACGGATTGCACGGATGCCTCCCTCATCGTTTCCGTGAAGGGATTCACCTTCATCATTTCTCAATAGTTCCAGCTTCCGCGCGCTTTTGTCATTGCGCATACATAAGTTGTCACTACGCATAGCTATTGCTTCGCTCAAAACGGTAATAATTCTTATTTACAGATAATGTTGGGCGGAGTGTAACATGTTCAGAAAAACGCGGCTGGCGGTGTTGGTGGGGTGTATTGCGGGAAGCGTGAGCATATCGGCGCTAGCCGAGGGCGAAACCGCCTCTTCCTCCACGCAGGAAGACACGCTGGTTATTACCTCGCAAACGCAAAGCGGCGCCACCAAGCTGGAGACGCCGGATATAGAAACGCCGCAGTCCGTTTCCATCGTCACGCGCGATCAGATCCAGCAGCAGGGAGCCGCCAGCGTGCGTCAGGCCGTCAGCTATACGCCCGGCGTATTCAGCAACCAGATCGGCGCCTCCAACCGTTTTGACTATATGGTGCTGCGCGGTTTTTCCGACGGCAGCCTGGATAACGTCTATCTGGACGGTTTGAAAATGATGGGGGATACCAACTCCCATAGCTCTTTAGTGATCGACCCCTGGTTTCTCGATCGCATTGAAGTGGTGCGAGGCCCGGCATCCGTGCTGTATGGCCGCGCTTCGCCCGGCGGTATTGTGGCGCTTAGCTCACGTCAGCCCTCGTTCGAACGCAGCGGACAGATCAAATTGTTCGCCGGGAATAATGCGCAGCGCGGCGCGGCGTTTGACGTGACTGGTCCGCTGGATGACGATGAACGTTTTGCTTTCCGTCTTGGCGGTATCGTGCGTAAAGCGGATACCCAGTTCGGGCCGCTGAAAGAGGAGCGTTATGCTATAGCGCCCAGCCTGACATGGCGTATTTCCGATCGGACCCGGCTGGAGTTGATGGCCTATCTGCAGCGCGATCCGGAAGGCGGCAGCCATTCCGGCTTACCCTATGAGGGCACCGTGGTGCCGCACAACGGCCGTAAAATCTCCAATAATTTCTATGAGGGCGAAGAGAATTACGAGAAGTACGATCGTAAGCAAAATATGGTCGGGTATAACTTCGAACATGCTTTTGACAATGGCTGGTCGGTACGCCAGAAATTGCGTTATCTGAAGAGTAAAGTCCGGCTGGATCAGGTCTATGCCTATGGCTGGAGCAGCGGCGACTCGCTTTATCGTTACTATTCCGGCTCGCGGGAAGCGCTTTCGGCGCTGACGTTGGATAACCAGCTCGACGGCAGCTTTGATACCGGCTCGGTCAACCATCGTCTGCTGGCGGGGATCGATTACCAGCAACGCCATAATGATGTGGACTGGCCGTCGGGCGCATTCCCGGATATTGATGCCTTTAACCCGGTTTATGGCGCGTTGCCGACAATCATGTATCCTCCGACGCTTGAGAAGCATAAGCTGCAACAAACCGGCCTCTACGTTCAGGATCAGATGAGCTGGGAGCGCTGGCGCTTCACGCTGGGCGGTCGCCACGATCGGGTGAAGGTGACCAATATCGATAAGAACACGGGTAGCCGTAGCGAGCTGGATAAGGATAATTTTAGCTCCCGCGCGGCCTTGCTCTATCTATTTGACTCCGGCTTTGCGCCTTACGTGAGTTATTCCACCGCATTCACGCCAACCAGTTTTGTCGGCGAAGACGGCAACGTGCTGGAACCGATGAAGGGCAGGCAGTGGGAGGCCGGGCTGAAATATCAGCCGGAAGATTCGCAAAGCCAGTACAGCATGTCGGTATTCCGCATTAATCAGAAGAATGTCGCCACGAAAGTGCAGCCGACCGATCCCTACCGTTCCGTGGGGGAAATCGAATCCGAAGGCGTGGAGCTGGAAGCCGTCACATATCTGACGGAAAACCTGCGCTTGCAGGCGGCCTACACATATACGGATATCCGCTATAAGAAGAGCAGTCCGGAAGAACAGGGAAAGCGCGCCGTTTATGCGCCGCGTAATCAGGCCAGCGCCTGGGCCAGCTACGACGTGAGTCGCGGCCCGCTGGATGGTTTGACGCTGGGAGGCGGCGTGCGTTATGTGAACGGCGTGACCAGCGATCGCGCCAATACGCATACGCTGCCTTCCTATACGCTGGTGGATATGGCGATCGGCTACGATTTGTCGAAGGTCGGCTTAAAGGGGCTGAGTGCGCAGCTGAACGTGAACAATCTGACCGATAAACGCTATGTCGCCGCCTGTAACTCGCTGGAATTCTGCTATTTCGGCGCCGAGCGCAGCGTTGTAGGCAGTGTGTCCTACTCTTTCTAATTCAGGCTTTCGCCGCGCTGAAACAAAACAGGCCGGGATATTCCCCGGCCTGGTCGGATTTTTCTTTTCAGCTAAAAATTAGTACAAGCCAATCACTTTCCACCACATCAAACCCGCCGTCATAAAGATGGCCTGATTCAACAGGCTGACGATAAAGCCGGTTCGCCACCATACGGCGGTCGGCACATATCCGGCGCCGAACAGAATCGGTCCGCGGGCATGCGTATATTGCGTCAGCGAGCAATACAGACTGCTGGTGAAGGCCAGCATAAAGGCCATCGGCACGGCCGGGATATTCAGGTTGATCCCTACGCCAAGGAAAACGGCGAACAGGGCCGCGATTTGCGCATTGCCGCTGGCGAAGAAGTAGTGGGTGTAGAAATAGGCGGCGTTAAGCAACAGCAGCACCAGAACCCAACTGGTGCCCTGCATCATGTGGCCGACGCTGTTGCCGATCAGATCGCCGAACCAGGTGGTAAAGCCCAGTTTTTTCAACTGATTCGCCATCATCAACAAGGCGGCGAACCAGATCAGCGTATCCCATGCGCCTTTTTCGCTTTTGATATCGTCCCAGCGTAATACGCCGCTCAACAGCAGGAATGACAGGCCGACAAAGGATGCGGTAGTGGCGTCGACGCCCAGGCTATCGCCAAAAATCCACAGCACCAGCAGCAGTACCACGGTAAAGGCCATCATCCATTCGCCGCGGGCCATCGGTCCCATTTTCTTTAATTCTTCGACGGCCAGTTTAGGCGCGTCCGGCGTACGGCGGATTTCTGGTTTGGTCAGCCAATAGACAAGTAGCGGAACAAGGATTAAGGAGATGAGGCAAGGAACCACCGCCGCCAGGAACCAGCTTCCCCAGGTGATGTTGACGCCGGCGTTGGCCGCCAGTTTTATCGCCAGCAGGTTGCCGGTGTAGGCGGTCATAAACATGGACGCGGTGACATCGTTGACGTTACCGATGCAGGTGATGAGAAACGTACCGATTTTGCTGCGTGACGCGTCATCCGGCTTGGAGTCGAAACTGCGTGAAAGCGAGTCGGCGATCGGGTAGATGATACCGCCGCAGCGTGCGGTATTGCTCGGCATGGCGGGGGAAAGCACCAAATCGGCGAATGCCAGGCCGTAAGCCAGCCCAAGCGTGCGTTTCCCCAACAGACGGATCATCTGTAATGCAATACGGCGGCCGAGTCCGGTCTTGATAAAACCGCGGGCGATCATAAACGCCACGACGATCAGCCAGATCAGCGAACTGTTAAGATCGCTGAGCGCGGTTTGTATCGCGCCGCTGGCGGTTTTGTCGCCGGCGGCATAGGTCAGGGCGAAAATGGTGATGCTGATAATACCAATCGCCCCGATGGGCAGTACGTTGGCCACGATACAGATAATGGTGGCAACGAAAATTACAGCCGAATGCCATGCTGCGAGACTAAGTCCTTCTGGTGGCGTGAGTTGCCAGAAAATGCTGGCGATAATGAGAATAATTACTAATGGGAGCCAGTTCAGGCCGTATGACGTTTTGGTCTTCATTCCCCTCTTCCTTACTACATATTTGAAGAATTTATTTAGCCTATGGTTCACGGCATATATAGGACTTTAAAAAAGGATATTCCTATACCGGATAGGAGTAAGAGAAAACAATGTGATTATTGATTTAGATGCGTTTTTATAAATATTGTTAGTTTAGTAACTATTCGCACTGAATCATTTCAGCTACTAATTGATATGCATAAATCCGTTAGTGGAGATAAGAAGTATAGGGAAGTACGAATGCTTAATTATAATTAACCTTATGTATTTTTAAATATAATTAACTTTATCGCCACATTCCATTTTTGGGATATAAAAATTTTATTCTGCGGATTTTAACCGGCGCAGATTTCCACGCGGTGATGTTTGCGCCATGCGGCGCAGGAGATTAGGGCGGCAAATAGTTGCCGCCCTGGCGAGGCGGAACGACGGAAAGACGCCGTTACTCCAGATAAAAGACCTCTTTCAGCGTCTGGCTTATCGGGCTGTTATCCGGGTTGCTTGGCATAAGGTCGCGCATCGATTGCCACCAGCGCTGGCAGATCTCGGTTTGGGCGACGACTTCCCAACGCGCTTCCGACTCGATATCGACGGTGGCAAAAAGCAGATGGCGTTCAGCGTCGAGATAAATGGCATAGCGATGAGCGCCGTGCTGTTTAAGAACGGCTTCCAGCTCCGGCCAAATCGGCGCATGACGACGTTGATATTCCTCATGAGCATCGGGATTCACCTGCATGACAAAAGCCTTACGGATCATAATGCCTCCAGGTACAGCGCACGAACCTCTTCACGAGAGGCGACGCGCGGGTTACATGGCGCGCACGGATCGGCCAGCGCTTTGTCCAGCCAGCCTTCAATATCGCTGGTTTTGATGCCCAATTGGCTGAAGCCGGAGGGGATCCCCACGCGGGCCGAGAGCGCGCGAATCGCCTTAATGGCCTGCAAGCTGGCCTGCTCTTCGCTCATTCCCTGCGTATTCGCCCCCATCGCCTCCGCGATGCGGGCAAAACGGGCGACCGCCTGCGGGCGGTTAAATGCTTCAACGATCGGCAACAGGATCGCGTTGCAAACGCCATGCGGAAGGTCGTGGGTGGCGCCCGGCTGGTGCGCCAACGCATGAACCAGGCCAAGACCGGCGCTGTTAAACGCCATGCCCGCCAGGTACTGGCCGTATGCCATCATTTCACGCGCTTCGAGATTATGGCCGTTATCGACGGCTTCCGGCAGCCAGCGGGCGATCAGGCGAATGGATTCCAGCGCGTTGGCGTCCGTCAGCGGATGGGCGCCAACGGAAACATAGGCTTCAACCGCGTGCGTTAGCGCGTCCATCCCGGTAGCCGCAGTAACGCTCGCGGGAATATTCAACATTACGCTGGCGTCGTCGACGGCGATATCCGGGATGATGTTCGGATCGATAATCACCTCTTTTACCTGGCGCTTTGCATCAATGATGACCGCATTACTGGTCATTTCCGCTGCGGTTCCCGCCGTGGTGTTAATCGCCACCAACGGCACGCCGGGATTAAGCACTTTGCCTACTCCGGAATAGGCCGTCGACGGGCCGGGATTCGCCGTAAGAATTTTGATCGCTTTGGCGGTATCTATCGGGCTGCCGCCGCCAAAGGCGATAAGGTAGTGACATCCCGAATGTTGGTAAGCGGCAAAACCTTTCTGAACCAGTTCTTCGGTCGGGTTGGGGAACACCTCGTCAAACAGGGCATAAGGTAGTTGCGCCCCTTCCAGCGCGCTGAACAGACTATCCAGCAGGCCCATTTTCACCAGTTGACCGTCGGTGACCACCAGCGCCTTGCCCCATTTCTTCCCTGTAATCAGTTTCACCATATCGCCAATGGCGCCTGCGCCGTGAAAACTTATTTTGGGTAGTGCCAACATAAAGCTCATCAATATCTCCTTAAACGTATTAATTCAGGACCGGCGATGCGCATCACCGCCGGCGTATTCAGCGTTTTCGCCGCATCAGCCGGTACGTGAAGATAGGCGGAGGAATTACCTCGATCGGCATCAGGCCTTCGTTCCCCAGGGGCGATCTTAATCCGCCGCCTGGGGGACATTCGGTTACCGCCTGGTGAACGGCGAATGATTTGGGAGAGTCAACGGCGCGGCTGATTAAAGCTCCAAGGCGCTGGCGAGCGGGGTAACGCCAAAACGCTTACCGAGGGCAATCAGTTCATCCCGGCTGATAGTTTGTTTCATGCCGCCCATGGAAATCACTTTCACCAGCACTTCGGCGGATTTCTCCGCGGTATCGATCAGGCCGAATGTCTCATCAAGCGTCGGTCCGCTGCCGAATACGCCATGGAACGGCCACAGCACCAGAGAATGCTTTGACATCGCGCCGGCGGTCGCCGTGCCGATTTCATCGGTGCCCGGCACCATCCACGGCAGAATGCCTACGCCGTCCGGGAACACCACCAGACACTCGGTGCTGCCTTCCCATAGCTTGCGGGTGATGATGTCGGAGTCGTTCTCCAGCACGTAGGTCAGGGCGATCAGGTTGGTCGCGTGGCAATGCATGATCACGTGATCTTTGCCGCCGGTGGCTTTAATGCGAACGCTGTGCGACTGGAAGTGTGACGCCAGCTCAGACGTCGGCACGGCGTCGTTCTCCAGCCCCCATAAAATGTGGTAGCCGGTTCCGTTGCCGTCTACCCGCACTACGCCAAGATTAGCGGCGGGATCAAGCTGTACGTTGCGGAAGAACTTGCCGGAGCCGGTGACGATAAACGGCGTATTGGCCAAATCCGGCATCGGCTGGCTTAGCGCGATGTAACGCGGTTGTGGATGAAAATCCGCCTGATAGGGGGCGATATCGTCCGCGCTCAGACGCAGGGTGATGTTGCCGCCGTTGCGCTCATCCCAGCCTTTCAGCCAGGCGTCCGATGTTGCTTTAATCATGCCTTGTACAAACCAGGCGTTGAGGATGTTCTGCATAGTCTTTAGTTTCCTTGTTGCATTAACCGCGTTGACTCAGGATGTCTTTTTCATAGCGACGTACGTCGTTCAGCCATTGGGCGTCGGCCGGCGTATCATGTTGCTGGCAATACATTTCCCACACCGCCTGCCACGGCAGCGATTTTTGTTCTTCGAGCAGCGCCAAACGGGCGGTGTAATCGCCTTCCAACTCCAGTTGACGCAGTTTCGCCGTCGGCTCCAACAGCGCGCGCAGCAGGGCTTTCTTCATATTCCGGGTGCCGATGACCCAGGCGGCGATACGGTTGATGGAGGCATCAAAAAAGTCGAGGCCGATGTGTACGCGGTCGAAGAGGTCGTGACGAATGATCTCGCTGGCGATGGCTTGGGTTTCATCATCCAGCAGTACCACGTGGTCGCTATCCCAGCGAACGGGGCGGCTGACGTGCAGCAGCAGACGCGGTACATACAGGATGGCGCTGGAAATTTTGTCGGAGATCACTTCCGTCGGATGAAAATGGCCGGCATCCAGGCATAGCGCGGTCTGACGGCTGGCGGCGTAACCGAAGTAAAATTCGTTGGAGCCGACGGTATAGCTTTCGGCGCCGATGCCGAACAGTTTGCTCTCGACCGCATCGATGTGATGCGCCGGATCAAACTTCTGCGCGATAATTTCATCCAGTGCGGCAAGCAGGCGCTGGCGCGGGGCAAGACGATCTATGGCGAGATCTTTCATGCCGTCCGGGATCCAGATGTTCATCACCGACGGCGTGCCGAGCTGCTCGCCAAAATAGGCGGATACCCTGCGGCTGGCCTGGCAATGCTCAATCCAGAACCGGCGGATTTCATCGTTGGCGTGCGAGAGCGTAAAGCCGTCGGCGCTTAGCGGGTGGGAGAAGCATGTCGGATTAAAATCCAGCCCCATTTTATTGCCCTTGGCCCATTCCACCCAATTTTGAAAATGTTCGGGCTTGATTTCGTTGCGCGCGACCGGCCTATCGGACTCCAGATAGATCGCATGCAGGTTCAACCGTTTGGGGCCGGGGATCAGGCTTAGCGCCCGGTCGAGGTCGGCCCGGAGCTCGGTGGCGTTGCGTGCTTTGCCGGGGTAATTGCCGGTGGCCTGGATGCCGCCGCTCAGATCGCCCTCCGGGTTCTCGAATCCGGCGACGTCATCGCCCTGCCAGCAGTGCATCGACACCGGCAGACGATCGAGCTGGCGTATGGCCTTCTCGGCGTCGACGCCGACGGCGGCAAAACGTATTTTCGCCAGTTCCCAGGCTTGATTGATATGAGAGATCATGCACAACGCTCCTTACTTGTTTGACGGTTTTGCTGAAATTGCGCGACAACGCGGGCAATCTCGCTATCTGGATCGGGGTAAAAGTGGCGGAGTTCGCTATTTCTCGTTATCAGCGTGCGGAATGCGTCGACATTGGCGACTTCACCCAGCGCCATCAGCTGACAGCCGACGTTGCCCAGCGTGGAAGCCTCAATCGGCCCGCAAATAACCGGAATGCCGCAGGCATCGGCGCACAGCTGGTTGAGAAAATGGTTTTGGCTGCCGCCGCCGACAATGTGCAGCGCGCTAAACGGTTTATTGCGTAGTTCAGTCAGTTCGTTCAGCGCATTGGCGTACGACAATGCCAGGCTGTCAAAAATGCAGCGGGCCAGTTCGCCGTCGCTTACGGGGATCGGCTGACGGCTTTCGCGGCATGCGGCCTGGATCTCCCGGCTCATGCTTTCCGGGTTGATAAAGCGATCGTCGTTGGGGTCGATCACCGAGCGGCAAACGGGGATCCGCCGGGCGCGCTGGATAAGATCCGCAAGATCGGATACCGCCATCTCTTTGATGATCCGCTGCAGCAGCCACATCCCCATGATGTTTTTCAGCACCCGATAGCGGCCTTCGGCGCCGCCTTCGTTGGTTATGTTGGCGGCCAGCGCCGCGGCGTTGGTATAAGGCGTTCGGCTTTCAAAGCCGATCAGCGACCAGGTGCCGGATGAGAGGTAGGCCGCATCGCCGCCCGACAGCGGGGCGGCGATAACCGCGCTGGCGGTATCGTGCGAGGCGACGGAAATCACCGGGATCTTATCGCCGGCGCGATTTACCCAATGGCCGATAATGTTGCCCGGCGGCGTGGGGACGCCAAACCACTTTGGCGGAACCCCCGCCCAGCCGAGCAGGCGATCATCCCAACTGTCGGTATTGATATTCACCATCTGGGTGGTGGTGGCGTTGGTGTATTCCCAGTTCAGCGCGCCGGTGAGGCGGAACGCGAAATAATCCGGGATAAGCAGCGCATGGGCCGCTTTTTCCAACAATTCCGGCTGTTGTTCTACCAGGGCGCGGAATTGATAAAGCGTATTGAACGGCAGAAACTGAATGCCGCTGCGCTGGTAAATCTCATTGCGGCCAATCTCCCGCTGCGCGCGATCCATCACGCCGTCGGTACGGCCGTCGCGGTAGGATACCGGCAGACCGACCCGGTTGCCGTCGCGATCGATCAGCACGTAGTCAACGCCCCAGGTATCGATGCCGATGCTGTCGACGGCGGGATGGTCGTCGCAGGCTTTCTGCAAGCCGAGGCGAATTTCATTCTCCAGCGCATCCACCTGCCATGCGGCATGGCCGTCTACCGATTCCAGGCCGTTAGCGAAGCGATGGATTTCCCGCAATACCAGATTTTTATCTTTGCTGTCGTAACTGGCGAGCATGACGCGTCCGCTGGACGCGCCCAGATCAACGGCAATACAATGCCGTAAGGACATCTTGGGTCGTTGGGCCACATTGGGGCGCTGGGTCATAATGGGTATCCTGATATGAATCACTACCCATCAGTCTAAAAATATCCTTCCGCGCCTGCCTTCATGCTACTGACACTTACCGCATGCGATTGGCAAAAGGACAAAGGTAAGCGTGAGTAACCTCACAAAAAGTGCTTCACCACGGCCTCTCTTCACCTGTGACGTCCACCGCATTTCCGAGTAATTCTTGACCATTCTTGAAAATCGAACCGAGTTTGCGTGTTTTGGCGTCGGAAATTCAAGGTACGGATGAGAATCATTATCTACCATCTCATCATACGTTATGGTGGTTTTGGAGGTGATGATGACCGTTTTACGCAGCGTTGACTTTTTCCCTTCCGGCAACGCATCGGTGGCGATTGAGCCGCGGCTGCCGCAGCCGGAATTTCCTGAACACCATCATGATTTTTACGAAATCGTGATTGTCGAACACGGTACGGGCACTCATGTCTTTAACGGCCAGCCTTATACCTTGAGCGGCGGTTCAATTTGCTTCGTGCGCGATTATGATCGGCATCTGTTTGAACATACCGAAAACCTTTGTTTGACCAATGTGTTGTATCGCGCGCCGGACGCGTTCTGTTTCCTGTCCGGTCTGGATAAACTGCTGCCGCAGGAGCGGGATGGAAATTATCCGTCTCACTGGCGGGTTAACCAAAACGTATTGCAGCAGATAAAACGCTTTATCGATCGGCTGGAGGAACTGGGGGATGACGCCGGCACCCATGCCATCGCCGAGCGCGAAATTCTGTTTATGCAGTTACTGGTTCTGTTGAGTAAAAGCAGCTTTGGCGATGTCGCCCATGACGATAATGGACGGCTGAATCATCTTATCGCCTGGCTGGACGATCACTTTGCCGAGACGGTCTGTTGGGAGCAGCTTGCCGGCCAGTTCAATCTGTCATTGCGTACGTTGCACCGCCAGCTCAAACAGCAGACCGGGCTCACGCCACAGCGCTACCTCAATCGGCTGAGGCTGATGAAAGCGCGCCATTTGCTGCGGCATAGCGATGATAATGTTACTGATATCGCGTTCCAGTGCGGTTTCGGCGACAGTAATCATTTTTCCACCTTGTTCAAACGAGAGTTTTCCTACTCGCCGCAGGCGATGCGTTTGGGCATGACGGCTCATTGACGGTAAGAATGCGAAAGGGGTCACCGTTTTCTACGGCAAAAGAGCGGATAATTACTAATGGCCTTTTGTGGGGTAATTGTTGTGACCGCTCAATTGATCCTGAAAAAAGATGACTTCTTCGCATCCGCTTCCCAGCCGGTGGCGGTGGCGGATCGCTATCCGCAAAACGTCTTTGCCGAGCACACGCACGAATTTTGCGAATTGGTTCTGGTGTGGCGCGGCAACGGCCTGCATGTGCTGAATGACCGGCCCTACCGGATAACCTGCGGGGATCTGTTTTATATCCGGGCGGAAGATCGCCACAGCTACGAATCGGTTAACAATCTGACTCTGCATAACATCATCTATTGTCCTGAACGGCTGCAGCTGAATGTCGACTGGCAGGAGTTGCTGCAGCCTAAACAGCAGCAGGGAAGCGATCCCCGCTGGCGGCTAAGCAGTCATGGCATGGCGCAGGCGCGCCAGGTGATTGGTCAAATCGAGCATGAAAGCAGGAAACGCGATCGGTTGTCCCGCTGCTTTCTGGAAAGTCTGTTTCTGAATCTCGCCATTACGCTGTGCCGCCACCGTTACCAACCCGTCAATGCCGAGCGCCTGGCGGAAGGCGAGAAGCTCGATCTGTTGATCGCGGAGCTGGTCAATAGCCTCGATAGCCCATTCAACTTTCAAGCCTTTTGTCATCAGCATCAGGTGGCCGAACGCCCGTTGCGCCAGCTATTCCGCGAACAGACCGGTATGACGATCGGCCAGTATCTGCGCCAGTTGCGTATCTGTCAGGCCAAATACCTGTTGCGTCATAACGATATGCTAATCAGCGAGATAGCCGTGCGCTGCGGTTTTGAGGACAGCAACTATTTTTCGGTGGTCTTTACCAAGGAAACGGGGATGACGCCGCGCTTGTGGCGTCAGCAGTGCGGCGAGCGATCCGGCGAAAAAGAAAAAGCGCTCACGCGCGCCGAATAGTTCTTTGCCGGAGCGCGCAATTGCGGCCGGTATCAGGCGCGAATGCGCGCCTGATACCGGCTATGCGGGGGTTATTCAAACAGGCTGCGATGCAGCGTTTGCACTACGCGTTCGGCGTCCTCGCCAGGCACCAGGAAGCACAGATTGTTGCTGCTGGCGCCGTAGCAAATCAAGCGGATATTAAACGGATCCAGCACGCCAAAGACCTCTTTGCCCACCCCGCAGGCCTGCGACAGTTTGTTGCCGATTAACGCCACCAGCGACAGGTTCTCTTCCACTTCCACCCGGCACAGCGAGGACAACTCGGTCAGCAATGCGCTGGACAACAGGCTATCGCCGGTTGAGGTCGAACCGGTGGTGTCCAGCGTCAATGCCACATTTACTTCAGATGTGGTGATCAAATCCACCGAGATATTATGACGGGCCAGAATGCTGAATACTTCCGCCAGAAAGCCGCGCGCGTGCAGCATATTCAGACTATGCAGCGTGAGCAGCGTTTGTTTGCGGCGCAGCGCCAGCGCACGGAATAACGGCGGGTTTTCCGTTTTGTTGCACACCAGCGTGCCGCCCGCCGCAGGATCTTTGCTGGAGCCGACAAACACCGGAATGTCGCTGCGCACCGCGGGCAGCAGCGTGGCCGGATGCAGTACTTTCGCGCCGAAGGTCGCCATCTCGGCGGCTTCTTCAAACATAATCTGGTCGATGCGTTTGGCCGCCGGCACTACGCGCGGGTCGGTGGTATAGATTCCGGGCACATCGGTCCAGATATCAATGCGGGCGGCATTCAGGGCTTCGCCCAGCAGTGCCGCGGTGTAATCGCTGCCGCCGCGGCCCAGGGTGGTGGTCCGGCCCTTGGCCTCGCTGCCGATAAAGCCTTGCGTGATGACTAGCCCTTTATCCAAACGGGGCTGCAACTGGCTGCGCGTGAGTTCCCCTAATGCCGTGCAATCGGGTTCCGCGCGTCCGAAATGGTCGTTGGTGCGCATGACCTTGCGCACGTCAAACCATTCGGCGATTACCTCGCGCTGGCGCAAAACTTCAACAAACAGCAGCGTGGACATCAGTTCGCCGTGGCTGACCAGTTCATCCGTCAATGCGTTGGAGGTCGCCAATGCGGCAGCTTCAGACAGGGTGGTGACATTTTCGAGCATGCGGTCGATTTCGTCGCGGATCACCGCTGGTTCCGCCAGACGGTCGATGATGGCGTATTGGATTTTACGAATCTGATCCAGGATATGAAGACGCTGCTCCTGCCCCTGACCTTCCGCCAGAGCAACCAGCAAATTGGTGACGCCGGCAGAGGCGGACAGCACCACAACCCGGACATCGGGGTTGGAAAGCACAATATCCGCGCTGTGATTCATGGCGTCAAAATCAGCGACGCTGGTGCCGCCGAATTTGGCGATAATAATAGGGTTGGCTTGTTCGGACATTTAAAAACACCTCGTGCAGGGGGCTATTGTTCTCATTTTAACAACAGCAGTTATTAATCAGCCTTGGCACAAGGGAAGAGCGGTAAGCAGGGAGCAGGCGTAGAAAGCAAAACTACGATACACCCAGAAGCGCTCCACCTTGCTGAACGCCCTTGTAGGGCGAACCGGGTGACAACCCAGGGGATTCAGCCCCTGCGGTCGATGAAGTGAACTCCGTATTTTCATATCATCTCGGCATCGCTCCCCCTCGGATACCATCAGCGGACTACGGATCCTCTGATATCTTACCTGGGCGACGCTCCTCTTCTGGCTTGCGTACTGAAAGCGCAAGTACGCCGTTACAAATAGCGGGTTCTCCCGCCGCTGTCAATAAACAAACTCGGCAGACGCGCATTTATCAAGAAAAGGGATCTCAATTGTCGATTTACGGGATACAATCGATTAAGCGATTTTTGATTTCATTCTCGGAGAGAAGATCATTGTTATGAAAAATATCAACCCAAGCCAAACCGCCGCATGGCAAGCGTTACAACAGCATTTTGATGTAATGAAAGATGTGCAGATCAAAGACTTATTTGCTCAAGATAGTCAGCGTTTTGAGCATTTTTCCGCCACTTTCGGCGATCAGATGCTGGTGGACTACTCCAAAAACCGCATTACGGCGGAAACCTTAGAAAAACTACAGGCACTGGCGCGGGAAACTGACCTGGCAGGCGCAATTAAATCTATGTTTTCCGGTGAAAAAATCAACCGGACCGAGGGCCGCGCGGTACTGCATGTCGCGCTGCGCAACCGTAGCAACACGCCTATTCTGGTCGACGGCAAAGATGTAATGCCGGAAGTGAACGCCGTTCTGGAAAAAATGAAGAAATTCAGCGAACGCGTCATCGGCGGCGAATGGAAAGGTTATACCGGCAAGGCGATTACCGACGTGGTTAACATCGGTATCGGCGGCTCCGATTTGGGCCCGTATATGGTGACCGAAGCGCTGAAACCGTATAAAAATCATCTGAATATGCATTTCGTCTCCAACGTTGACGGCACGCATATCGCTGAAACGCTGAAGCCGCTTAATCCTGAAACCACGCTGTTCCTGGTGGCGTCCAAAACCTTTACCACGCAGGAAACCATGACCAATGCGCACAGCGCGCGCGACTGGTTTCTGAAAACCGCGCAAGACGAAAAACATGTGGCGAAACACTTCGCCGCGCTGTCTACCAATGCCAAAGCCGTCGGCGATTTTGGAATTGATACCGACAACATGTTTGAGTTCTGGGACTGGGTCGGCGGTCGTTATTCCCTGTGGTCGGCGATTGGCTTGTCCATCATTCTTTCCCTGGGCTTTGAGAATTTTGAGCAGTTGCTCAGCGGCGCCCATGCCATGGACAAACACTTTGCCTCCACCCCGGCGGAACAAAACCTGCCGGTGCTGTTGGCGTTGATTGGCATCTGGTACAACAATTTCTTCGGCGCGGAAACGGAAGCCATTCTGCCGTACGACCAATATATGCATCGTTTCGCCGCCTATTTCCAACAGGGGAATATGGAGTCCAACGGTAAATATGTCGATCGCAACGGCAATCCGGTTGATTATCAAACCGGCCCGATTATCTGGGGCGAGCCGGGAACGAACGGCCAGCATGCGTTTTATCAATTGATCCACCAGGGCACCAAACTGGTTCCCTGCGATTTCATCGCGCCGGCGATAAGCCACAACCCGTTAAGCGATCATCACAGCAAACTGCTGTCTAACTTCTTCGCGCAGACGGAAGCGCTGGCGTTCGGCAAGAGCCGCGACGTGGTGGAAGCCGAGTTTGCCGCCGCGGGTAAAACGGCGAAAGAAGTTGAACACGTCGCGCCGTTCAAAGTGTTTGAAGGCAACCGTCCGACCAACTCCATTCTGCTGCGCGAGATCACGCCGTACAGCCTGGGCTTGCTGATCGCATTATACGAACACAAAATCTTTACCCAGGGCGCCATCCTGAACATCTTCACGTTTGATCAGTGGGGCGTGGAGCTGGGTAAACAGTTGGCGAATCGTATTTTGCCTGAGCTGCAAGATGGGAAAGAAGTCAGCAGCCATGACAGTTCGACCAACGGTCTGATTAACCGTTTCAAACAATGGCGCGCTTAAGTCGTCAATAGCGAAAAAGGCGGGTAATCCCCGCCTTTTTTATATTGTGCGATCGCGCGGCAATCAACGATTAAGCGGTATTTCCACGCTCAGCCCGGTGCTGCCGCTGTTATCGCTATCGGTGTACCACACGCTGGTATCAAACTTCACCTTTGATTACCTAATATGCAATATTTTTCTGAGCGTTTACGCCATATCGGCTCTTGGTCGCTTTTATTTTCAATATCAGTTCATTGAACGATGAATCATCCTCGTTGGCTTTTACGGTATAGAATGCTAAATGTGATAGCGACATTCATAACGACGGGAATAGTCAGATTGCTTTGCATCGCAGGACGATGAATCCCAGCGTACTTTTTTAATATCATGGAGGGGAAAATGAAGACCCGCATATTTCTCGGTCTTTCTGCCGCCGCGCTACTGGCAGGGTGCACGACAGCCAATCAGCTCAGCCCCGCAGGGCAAGCGGTGACGTTTGCGGATACGAAGCCGGGCAACGAATGCCAATTGATCGGTCAGGTCAGCGGCAGCCAGAAAAACTGGTTTTCCGGCAATAATAATGATGGCAGTTCAATGCGCGGCGCCGCGAATGATCTACGCAATAAAGCGGCGGCTATGGGCGGGAATACCATTTATGGCGCAACCAGCCCGAGCGCCACTTTACTGTCGAATTTCGTTCCATTGGACAGCAAGATGGTTGGCACCGTTTATAAATGCCCGTAGGACAATAAGTATCGGCACGACGGCCCGGTGAGCGTTCGCCGGGTTTGGTTTTCTCCGCCTACTGGCTTTGCTTCAGCCCTAAATCCAACGGCGTTTTACTGGCTTCGCCGCCAATTTCCCGCGCCAGACGGGGAACCAGATAGCCCGATACTTTTGTCAGTAGCGCTTTGACCAGCGCACGCGCCTCTTCATCGCCGATCAGAAAATGGGCGGCTCCCTGAACTTTATCCAGAACGTGGAGATAGTAGGGAAGAATGCCGGCGTCAAACAGGGCGTTACTTAGATCCGCCAGCGTATCCGCGTTGTCATTAACGCCGCGTAGCAGGACGCTCTGGTTCAGCAATGTGACGCCCGCATGGCGCAAACGCACCATACTTTGTGTTAAATCAGGATCGATTTCCTGCGCGTGGTTAATATGTGTGACCAGCAACACCTGAAGCGATGTCTGTGACAGGCGTTGGCACAACGCTTCAGTGATGCGTGCCGGAATGACCACCGGTAAACGGCTGTGGATGCGCAGGCGTTTTAGGTGAGGAATTTTTTCCAGCTCGGTTATCAACCAGTCAAGCTCATGGTCTTTGGCCATCAACGGATCGCCGCCGGAAAAAATAATTTCATCCAGTTCGGGATGTTGCCGTATGTAGTCCAGCGCCTGGCGCCAGTTTGATTTATTTCCCTGATTTTCCTGATAGGGGAAATGTCTGCGGAAACAATAGCGGCAGTTAACCGCGCAGGCGCCCTTGACCAGCAGCAACGCCCGATTGTGGTACTTGTGGAGCAATCCCGGCACGACGCTATGCTGTTCATCCAATGGGTCGTGAGTGAATCCCGGCGCGGCGACGAACTCTTCGCGCGCGGTTAAAACCTGCAATAGAAGAGGATCCCGCGCATTTCCCTTTTGCATGCGGGCGGCAAACGCGCGCGGAACGCGCAGCGGGAAAAGTCTACGGGCATCAGACCCTTGCCGGAGTTCGGCATGGTGATTCAGCGCCAGAAGTTGCAGTAACTCGTCAGGATCGGTAATTACGTCCGCAAGTTGCTGCAACCAATCTTCTCTGGAAGGTATATTTAGGGTTACAATGTGTGCCATTTTTTGGCTTAGTACCAGTATCAATTTATAGAGGGCCTTTATGGCGACTTATTTTAGCAACGATTTCCGTTCCGGTCTTAAAATCATGTTGGACGGCGAGCCTTACGCTATCGAATCGAGCGAGTTCGTTAAACCGGGTAAAGGCCAGGCTTTCGCTCGTGTGAAAATGCGTCGTTTACTGACCGGTAAACTGATTGAAAAAACCTTCAAATCCACCGATTCTGCTGAAGGCGCAGATGTTGTGGATATGAACCTGACGTACCTGTACAGCGACGGTGAGTTCTGGCATTTCATGAACAATGAAACGTTTGAACAGTTAGCGGCGGATGAGAAAGCGGTTGGCGACAATGCTAAATGGCTGCTCGATCAGGCTGAATGCATCGTAACGCTGTGGAACGGTCAACCTATCGCCGTAACGCCGCCGAACTTTGTTGAACTGGAAATTGTCGATACCGATCCGGGCCTGAAAGGCGACACCGCCGGCACTGGTGGTAAACCCGCGACGCTGAGCACCGGCGCGGTGGTAAAAGTGCCGTTGTTCGTGCAGATCGGCGAAGTGATTAAAGTCGACACCCGTTCCGGCGAATACGTTTCTCGCGTTAAATAATCAAGCTTTTGAAAAAAGCCGCCGCCATTCTGGCGGTTTTTTTTCGCCTGTATCCGCCGAAACGCCATTAATCTAAAAAAACCACCAGGGCCGCCAATCTTGACTATGCTTAAAGAGATCGCTTTTTCGATCGCGAAAACGTTTATTCTTCATTAAGAAGGAATTGATGATGTTAAAGAAAAGTCTGGTTGCTATTTTCTCTGTATTCATTCTGTCCGCCGTCGTTGGGTGTAATACGACGCGAGGCATTGGGCAGGATGTTGAATCCGGTGGGAAGGCGATACAACGTAGCGCGCAGTAAGCTGAGCTCGTCGTTAATATAGCTATCTGACGTTAAATAGGAAAAACAGTAGTCTGAAAGCCGTCGCCCCCTTTATGTTTTCCTATGATGAAATCACTTCGCATATCATCGCTCCACTTCAGTAAGGACTCGCATTATTGTAGTTCTCATAATGCGGGTCTTTGATTCTCCGCGCCGGCGCGCCCTGCGCCAGTCTTTATCGGCGGTTTCAGATAATGCGGCGGAAGAAGCATCGCGCCAAAAAGCGGATTGGCGATGAACGTTAAACGTTCGGTACTCCAGCGGGAACTAAACCAGTCAAAATTCAGTGATGAAGCGTTGTACCTTGTGACGCTATTTAACGCTTGCGTGAGCAAATAAAAATCAAATACCCTTAAATAACCGTCTGGATTAATTAGCCGATCGCCCAACTTCGCGAAATTAAAAATCTTCAGTAATGAAGCGGTAAGCGTTATCATTCTGACGGCTATTATTCATAAACATCATTGTTGTTTGCAAAGTGAAATATAGATATTCTCAAACCATCTTCTGCGATAATCTATTCTCCCCCCTGTTTTTTAGCCGGCTTACTATCACATTAATAGAGCGGATGCCAAACTGACTTAATCGAATCTTGATAGTATCTTCATAATTTCTTGTGAAATCTAAGGTTTAATAAAACGATAAAGATGCTGATTGCTGTTCTGGATACATGGTGTTCAGAACATGGATTCATCAAACAATATGATTTGGATAAAAATATCAAGTTGATGGGCATTAAGATTCCGTGGTGATGGATGGAAATTTCATCAAGAATGGGTCTGTTTATTTCTATTTTTTAATAGAAGTTAAAGCTGCCAATTTGTTTTTGATATCTGTATTGAGTTGTGAATTTTTCATCTTGCTATATATGCATCTCCTTTAATAAAACAAGGGTTTTTATCGTGTCTCAATTCGTGGCCCCACTCCAGACAAATAGAATCACTAACGGTTGGCAGTTAATCATTGCATTGGTTCATGGCGACCTTACGCCAAGTAAAGAATGGAAAAAAATTCATTTTCGTTTGAAATTTCTATGCCGCTCACTATTGAATTGGCGCCTTACTGTCGGTCTGGCAAATATCTTGGCATCCAATTTTCTGATGGAAAAGATCCTACATATGCAACCCGACCTGCCTTGCAAATTGCACCGGCCATACCTGACGGCAAAAATGAACAAGCTTGAACGCTTGTTTGCATTGCGCGACCATTATACTTTGGTGACGCAGCGTATGCCTTTGAAGCTGCTGTTGGGATGCTTAAATGAAGAGCCTGTTGTTCTTGGCACCGCTGTGGATAAATATGGCAATAAAGTCATGCTAAAAATGTCATCTATTTCTAGCCTGAATAGAGAAGGGGAAGTCACGGTATTAATGTGTAATGCCAAGGGCATTATTCTGGCGAAAATTACCTTCATACTTATGAATTATCGTCAACGGCCCACGTTTTTCATTGGCGGTTTACAGGGGGCGAATAAGGAGGTGCCGCACACTGAAATTCAGGAAACTACCAAGGCATGCTATGGTCTGTTTCCTAAACGGCTGGCGCTAGAAGGCGTTTGTTCATTAGCTCATTATCTTGGCATTGATCAGATTATCGCGGTGGGGAATGCCGGGCATATTTATCAAAACTGGCGCTATCATAATAAGAAAGAGGTGTTACACGCTGATTATGATCAGTTCTGGTCATCGATCGGCGGACGTGAAACGACTTCTGGATATTTTCAGTTGCCATTACGTATTCCCCGCAAACCAATTGAAAGCATCGCCAGTAAGAAACGCGCTGAATACCGCCGGCGTTATCAGTTACTGGATGAGCTGGAAGGTGAAATGTCTCAGTGGTTTCAATAATTCCCTTGATGAAGAATATCCGGGAAATCCCATTCTCTTTAAGTTCGGGCAGGCCGTTATCAGGATGCTACACGGGCGGATTTATTGCGGTGTCGCCGCTTTCCTGCAACTCGAATTATTTAGCGTAAAAGATACGTCCGTGAGCAGGTTGTAGCGCGCACAATTAAAAACGGCCTGCGCTGGGCAGGCCGTTATAGCGGAACCATCTGTTTACAGCGTGACCACGCCGATAATGGTGACGACGCTCAAAATAGCCGCCAGACCGTAAAAAACCCATTTCCCCGCGGGGACGTGAATTTTCACATCGTGCATAGAGTGGTGAATACGGTGTAAACCGCACCAGATGGGCAGAATAATCATCAGCAGCAGGAATACGCGGCCGATAAAACTCTGACTGAACGCCAGGATGCGTTCATAGCTCAGGGCGTCAGGAAACAGACCGAGAGGCAGCAGAATACCGACCAGCAGAATGATAACCGGAGAGAAAATGGCGCTCCACATACCACCTGCACCGAATAATCCCCAGAAAGGCGGTTCATCGGAACGTTTTGGCATTTGATTAATCACGTTATTCCTCCTGATCAGAATAGTAAGGCGATAGCCAGAATGGCCAGCGTTACTACAATGGTAACAACCCAAAGCCCTTTAACAATCGGCTCTGGCCCCATCTTCTCGTCTTTCACCACAATGTTGGCGGCTTTAGGCGCCAGGTCAAACCAGGTTTTGGTTTGCAGCACCGCAGCCAGCAGGGCGATGATATTGATGAGCAGCACCAGTGGATTCTGCAGGAAACCAACAAAGTGCGCCCAGCTTTCCGGACCGTTTTTCAGAGAGAATACGCCGCACATCAGTATGATGCTGAACCAGACGGCGGGTACGGCCGTACCTTCACGCAGCATATAAAAGCGGTAAAACCCCAGCTTTTTCCACCAGGATGGCGACATGTCGCGGACATACGCTTTACGTTTGGATGTCATTATTGTCCCTCCCTTATTGTGGTTTCAGCATAGCGATCATGAAGTCTTTCGCACTTTCAACCTTGCCTTGCTGAATAGCGGCGGCAGGGTCGACATGCTTCGGACAAACCTCTGAGCAGTAACCTACAAACGTACAGCTCCACACGCCGTTGTTGCCGTTAAGCTGCGGCATACGTTCTTTCTTACCGTGATCGCGGTTATCCAGATTGTAACGATGCGCCAGCGTGATCGCAGCCGGGCCGATGAACTCAGGGTTCAGACCGAACTGCGGACAAGCGGCATAGCAAAGACCGCAGTTGATACAGCCGGAGAACTGATGGTATTTGGCCATCTGCGCCGGAGTTTGTTTGTTGGTGCCGTCCGCCGGTTTACGATCGTTACCGATGATATAAGGCTTGATGGCTTCCAGGCTCTCAATGAAGTGAGTCATGTCGACGACAAGGTCACGTTCGATTGGGAAATTGCCCAGCGCTTCAATCTTCAACCCGTTCGGATAATCGCGCAGGAAGGTTTTACAGGCTAGCTTGGGAACATTGTTCACCATCATGCCGCACGAACCGCAAATAGCCATACGGCAGGACCAGCGGTAGGAGAGGTCGGCAGCCAGGTTATCTTTGATATAACCCAACGCATCCAGTAAGGAAGTCTGCTTATTGTATGGAACCTCAAACGTCTCAAAATGCGGCGCGCTGTCCAGTTCAGGGTTATAGCGCATGACTTCCATTTTCAGGGTTTGCATTTCGTCAGCCATTCGCCTGCTCCTTCTTGCTTTTATCCTGATCGTCGCCTTCGGCGCCATAGACACGTTTGGCTGGGGGCAGTTTGGTGATTTTCACATCGCTGTAATCCAGACGTGGGGCACCTTCAGGGTTATAAAAAGCCAGCGTATGCTTCAGGTAGTTTACGTCGTCACGCTCGGTGCAACCTTCATCCAGACGCTGGTGAGCGCCGCGGGATTCTTTACGGTTAATGGCCGAGTGCGCCATACATTCCGCGACATCCAGACTGTGGCCCAATTCGATGGTATAGAGCAGATCGGTATTGAACACGCTGGAATGGTCGGTGATTTTTACCCGTTTGTAGCGCTCTTTCAGCTCGGTGATCTTATCAACGGTTTTTTGCATCAGGTCCGTGGTACGGTAAATACCGCAGCCTTCTTCCATCGATATGCCCAGCTCATCGCGGATTTTCGACCAGTTTTCAGTACCGTCCTGCTTCATCAGGTCATGCAGGCTCTGTTCGATGTCGCGAGTTTGCGCATCCAGCGCGCTGCCGTTGGCCGGCGCAGCTTCCTGAGAGCGCTGAACGGCATGTTCACCCGCGATACGACCAAATACCACCAGCTCAGCCAGAGAGTTGGAGCCCAGACGGTTGGCGCCGTGCAGACCGACAGACGAACATTCGCCGACTGCAAACAGACCTTTAATGCGGGTTTCGCAGGTTTGATTGGTTTCGATGCCGCCCATGGTGTAGTGCGCGGTAGGACGAATCGGGATAGGCTCTTTAACCGGATCGACGCCGACATAGGCTTTTGCCAGTTCGCAGATGAACGGCAGACGTTCCTTGAGTTTTTTCTCGCCGAGATGGCGCAAATCAAGGTAGACCACATCGCCCAGCGGAGTGGAAATGGTGCGGCCGGCGCGCCATTCATGCCAGAAAGCCTGAGAGACTTTGTCGCGTGGTCCCAGCTCCATATATTTGTTTTTGGGCTGACCCAGCGGCGTTTCCGGCCCCATGCCGTAGTCTTGCAGATAGCGGTAGCCGTCCTTGTTGACCATGATGCCGCCTTCACCGCGGCAGCCTTCGGTCATCAGGATACCGGAACCTGGCAGGCCGGTCGGGTGATACTGTACGAATTCCATATCGCGCAGCGGCACGCCGTGGCGGAACGCCATGCCCATGCCGTCGCCGGTAACGATGCCGCCGTTGGTGTTATAACGGTAAACGCGGCCGGCGCCGCCGGTGGCGATAACCACCGCATTCGCCCGGATCTGCACTAGCGTGCCTTCCATCATATTGATGGCAACGGCGCCGCGGACATGACCGTCATCGACCAGAATATCCAGCACGAAATGCTCGTCGAAACGTTGGATTTGCGGGTATTTGAGGGAAGTCTGGAATAGGGTATGCAGCATATGGAAGCCGGTTTTATCAGCGGCAAACCAGGTTCGTTCTATTTTCATCCCGCCGAAACGGCGAACGTTAATCGAACCATCTGGTTTACGGCTCCACGGGCAGCCCCATTGTTCCAGTTGGATCATTTCTTCCGGACAGTGATGAACGAAGGTATCAACAACGTCTTGTTCACACAGCCAATCGCCACCGGAAACGGTGTCGTTGAAATGATAATCAAAGCTATCGTGGTCCTGAGTTACCGCTGCTGATCCTCCTTCTGCCGCCACGGTGTGGCTACGCATAGGATAGACTTTCGAGATCAGCGCAATTTTCAGTTGGGGATTTGCTTCAGCAGCAGCAATTGCCGCTCTTAAGCCAGCGCCCCCGGCCCCGATAATGGCCAAATCGGCATTAAAGGTTTGCACTGCATTCCTCCAGTTACTTAAGTTAATTAAGTTAAAATAATAAAATAACGTCTATTTATCTCAGCCTTTATATATCTGCTTAATTATTAGCGTATTAAGCCACATAAAAAATGATTTATGGACATATTAAGAAATAGATAAACCTCTATTTTTTGTGTGGAAATGATTATACCGAATTAGATTCAGCTGAAATTTGATGTGATCCAGCATTTTGCAGTTTTTTCATGGTGTACTGGAATAACTTATAAAAACGTGATCGAAAGGCTTATTTTTATAGAAATGATGATTTTATTTCTTTAATAACTCTTTTATGCGCGATATAAAAAAATCTTTCACTGAATATAAATTATGATAATCCTCGAAACAAGACAATGCTTCGCGTTGTTGAAAATTTATGCCGCGCTATCCCTTGCCCGACGTCCTTTGAGCCGCCGCGGGCGGCGTTAAAAAAACTCCCGATGTTTTATCCTGTACAATTTTTTACTCGCTCCGTCCCTGCGGACCAACGCTTGGCGCTGTTGAAAATTTATCCTGTAAATTTTTTGTCTGCCTGCTTTTATACGGGTAGACTGCATCACTTGTTTGACTTTGGAGTAGTAACCATGAGCGAAACGGCAAGCTGGGAACCCAGCGCCTCTGTCGCTAATCTGTTAAAGCGCGCGTCGATAGTTTCCGCTATCCGGCGTTTTTTCACCGATCGTGGAATATTAGAGGTTGAAACGCCAGCGATGAGCCGGGCCACGGTAACGGACGTCTACCTGTGTCCGTTTCAGACCCGTTTTGTTGGGCCGGGAGCTTCAGACGGGATGACGCTGTATTTGATGACCAGCCCGGAATACCACATGAAACGCCTGCTGGCCGCAGGCAGCGGTCCTATTTTTCAGTTATGCCGCAGCTTCCGCAATGAAGAATCCGGCAGATACCATAACCCGGAATTCACCATGCTGGAATGGTATCGCCCGCACTATGATATGTACCGCCTGATGAATGAAGTCGATGACTTATTGCAGCAGGTGCTGGAGTGTGAAAGCGCGGAAATGCTTTCCTATCAGCAGGCTTTCCTGCGCCATCTGGAAATCGATCCTCTCACGGCTGATAGAACCCAACTGCGTGAAGCCGCCGAGAAATTGGGATTGGGCGATATCGCCCACCGTGAAGAAGATCGCGATGCGTTAGTGCAGATGCTGTTCGTTTTTGGCGTCGAGCCGAATATCGGCAGCGAAAAGCCGACGTTTGTTTACCACTTCCCGGCGACGCAGGCCTTGCTGGCCGAAATCAGCACCGAGGATCATCGGGTCGCCGAGCGCTTTGAAGTCTATTTTAAAGGCATCGAACTGGCGAATGGTTTCCGGGAATTGACCGATAGCGATGAGCAACGTCAGCGTTTTGAACAGGACAACCGCAAGCGCGCCGCCCTGGGGCTGACTCAGCAGCCTATTGATGAAAATCTGCTGGCCGCGTTAAAGCATGGATTGCCTGAATGTTCAGGCGTGGCATTGGGCGTCGATCGCCTGATTATGCTGGCGCTGGGCGCGGAAAAACTGAGCGACGTGATCGCATTTTCAGTGGAACGTTCCTGACGATAATGCATCGCCGCATTAAGTAGGGTGCGATTGCGTCGCACCCTTCTCATTTTTATAATCCGCCAGAAGTTCGGCCGCTGCCCGACGACATCGTTCTTCCCTTACGCGACAGGCTTTCCATCCGCACCTGGAATGGCGGGTATGGCATGATCAGATTGTGTTTACGGTAATTTTCCAGAATTAATTGATGAAGCTCGTGGCGCAACGGCATGCGATGCCCCATTTCCGCCGCGAAAATACGCAGTTCGAAGATTTGCACGCCCTGCTGTAAATCGACCAGGAATGCTTCGGGCGCAGGACTATCCAAAATCAGCGAGCAGCGGCTGACCGCGTCCATAAGCAAATCCGTAACCTCTTTGCTGTCTGCATCCGCGGGAGCCGGTATGGTTAACACCACGCGCGTTACCGAGTCAGATAACGACCAGTTGATGAACTGTTCGGTGATGAACGCTTTATTCGGCACGATGATCTCTTTGCGGTCCCAGTCGGATATGGTGGTCGCCCTGGTATTGATGCGCATGATGCTGCCGGTGAGTTCGCGGATCGTCACGGTATCGCCGATACGAATCGGTTTTTCAAACAGGATTATCAGCCCGGAGATAAAGTTGGCGAAAATTTCCTGTAAGCCGAACCCCAGCCCGAAGCCTAATGCGGCGACCAGCCACTGCAATTTGGACCACTCAATCCCGATGAGCGAAAATCCCATCATGCAACCAATCAGCATCAAAATATATTTGCTGATAGTGGTGATGGCGTAGCCGCTGCCGGGGGAGAGACTCAGATGCTGTAATAGCGCCAGTTCAAGCAATGCGGGCAGGTTGCGCACCAGCTGCGCGGTAATAACGAAAATAAGCACGGCGATAAGGACGTCGCCCAGCGTAATGGGCTGAACGCTTTCAACGCCTTTTACCGTACTGGTTACATCCCACAGGCTGATATTTCCCATGAAGGCAAACGCGGAATGAATTTCAGACCACAGCACGATTACCGAAACCAACGCGATCAACGTCAGGATCGAGCGGACCAACTGCAATGATTTCGCGCTGATGGCGTCCAAATCGACCACTGGCTCTTCAACCGCTTCCGAACTGCTTTCATAAGATGCGGCGGAGGAGGAATCATCTTCGCCGCGGGCGCGTTGCGCCAGAATTTCCGAGCGGCGATGTTTGGCGCGATCGAAAGCGATGCGCCGGCGCTGAATGAGCATCCAGCGCCGGATAATGTAATAAATCACCAACAGGAAAAACCAGATGGCGACCGAGGTTTCCAACCGCACCAGCAAAGCCTTGGCGGTAGCCAGATAGCCAATGCAGGACGCCAGCGCGGCAATCAGCGGGACGCAAATCAACAGATTCCACATTGCCCGGTTAACCGGGTTTTCTCCCGACCCTTCCTTATCCAGATAAAGCGGAATACCTGACCGCTTCAACCCGGTGGTGACCAGGCTCAGCGCCATGCACAGCAAGATAAAGCACAGACGTCCCAGCGAACTGGAGAATTCACGATCGTTAAGTTTATCAAAGGTGATCAGCGCCATAATCAACGGCACGATAAAGGCGATCGACAGACGGTAATAACGCATGGCGCGGGCAACCCGTTCGGGCGACCAGCGGAAGTGGGCAATAAACAGTCCCTGCGGATGAGCGAATGATGCGCTGATCATCACCACCCACATTAACGGCACGGTGGCGGTTACGCTGTCGCCGATGGCTACGGCCATCGGATAAGGCCAGGCATTTTGCAACCCGTAACCCCATGCGGCCCAGAGCACCGGCAGCGGCAGCGCCGTCAGAATCGACCAGAATACGGTTCGTAACGTCAGCGTAAAGCGGTCGAGCGTCACCTTACCCACCCGGCTGCTGGCGCGCTCCAGAAAAGCATGATAATGACGGCGGGAGCTGACGCTGAATCCTACCAGCAGCAGCGCCCCCAGCAGCGGGATCACGGTTTCGCGGCTGGTGACCATCATCACCATGGCGCTGCTGAGTTGGGTCAGGGTATCCAGCGACAGCAAGCGGGTGAGTTCCTGCACCAGCGTCAGCGGATAGGAGAATGTGATGGGGTCAACATCGGCAACCCAGAAAAGATAGCGGTGGGCCGCTTCCCGCGTGTCGTTTAAGGCATCTTCCAACTGGCTGTTGGCGACCTTGAGCTTGGTGAGCTCCAGAATTTGCGTATCACAGCCGGAGATTAATGAGCTCAGCAGATTGCGCTGGGTACGCAGCTGCTCGGTCAGGATACGCTGCTGCGTGCTGGTCAGCGGCGTGCCGTCGTCCTGTTTGGCTTGATCAATGTCGTGGGGCTTATTAATCAAATCCTCAAAATGCAGACGTTGCACGCGCAGCTGCGCCATATCGCTGTCCAGCCTTTGCGGTTGAGGCATTTCCGGCAGCCGGGCGATCTGAGCCCGCAACGTTTCCCCCAGTACCGGCGATACGCCGAGCCACTGAGCCTGTTCGCGGATGGTGCTTAGCGCCTGACGCACCTGTAGCGTTTGTGTCGTGGCCTGGCGTTGCTGGGAAGCGATCAGATCCATCCGCTGAGCCTGTTGATTCAGGGAAACGGACAGTTCACGGTTGATTTTCAATTGTTCGCTGATGATGGAAGGCAAGTCGCCGCTTTGCTCCGCCAGCAGCTCTGTTTTTTCAAGCGCCTGCTCGGCTTCTCTTTGACGCAGGCTATTGATGCGACTGCGCAAGCTCTGTAGCTGGATATCCAGATTATCGTGACGCTTTTTATATAGCTCGACGCGTAAACGGGATAATTCCTGACGGCTGCTGGCGGATAGCTGAGCCAGTTCCAGCTCATCAACCCGGCTTTTACTCAGAGCCGCTTCCGCCTGCAGAGCGGTGAGTTGAGCCTGGCCCAACGGGGACGGGGGCGTACCCAGCAGCTGGATGCGGCGTTCGATGTCGCTGAGCGCACGGCTGGCTTCGGTTTGCTGTTGGGGTAGTTGCCCCAGAGAATCGATGACTTCCCGCAGCCGATCCTGCTCTTGCTGGAGTTGACGGCCCTGTTCCAGGAGTTGGCTGCTGACCTGTAAAGCCTGTTGCTCAAGATCGTTAACGGAAAGGCTTTCCGAAATTGTCGTCGGCTTGTCGTCTTCCGCCGTTATCTGCCGGCGCAGTTCCTGTATCAGCTTGGGAAAGTCTTCGATGACGCGCTGGTATTGCGCCGCGCGCTCACGGGATTCATTACGCTCCTGCAGGGTGTTCAGCGCGGACTGGAGCTCTTCGATAATCGATGCCTGATCGGCGGCGCCTTTGTTCGCTTCTGCGAGCTGCAATTGCTGGCGCAACTGTGCTTCATTGGGTAACTGTGCGGCCAATGAAGCGGTTGATAACAGACATCCCAGCAGAAAAATCGCAATCAGACGCACGCTTAGCCTACCTTTAACTTAACTTGCAATAATATTGAGAGTGAATGACGGCCAGAGGATTTTCAACCCGAATGGCCCGTCGCGCCGGCATTCGTCTACACCGGTTGAGTCTGTCTGGATGTATCGTCGTCCTGTGGCGTTTCGCTTGCCAGCTCTTCATCCGGCGATTCGGCGAAGGGCTCGCCCATCCGGGTAACGCCAAGGCTATTAAGGTTATCAGTAAATCTGATCCGATCGGACGAGAACAGGTTGATCACGGTGGATCCCAGCTTAAAGCGTCCCATCTCCTGGCCTTTGGCCAGCGTAATCGCGCCTTCCTCTCCGGCGTTGGGGTAGGTCCAGCGTTTGATAATGCCTTCCCGCGGCGGCGTGACGATCCCCGCCCAAACGGTTTCGATACTGCCAACAATGGTCGCGCCGACCAAAATCTGCGCCAGCGGGCCAAATGCGGTATCGAACAGGCAAATCACGCGCTCGTTGCGGGCGAAAAGATTCGGTACGTTTGCCGCCGTCAGCAGATTCACGGAGAACAAATCCCCCGGAACATAAATCATTTCCCGCAGTACGCCATCGCACGGCATATGGACACGATGATAATCGCGCGGCGATAAATAGATGGTGGCGAACAGGCCGCCGCGAAATAGATCCGCCATGATGTAGTTTCCTGCAAGCAGCGCTTCCAGGGAATAATGGTGATTTTTGGCCTGAATCAGTTTGCCGTCGTCGATGGCGCCGAACTGCGATAATACGCCGTCGGCAGGCAGCGCCAGACGGTTTGCATGAGAATCGATAGGGCGGGCGTCAGATCGCAGCGGCCGGACAAAAAAGTCGTTGAAGGTGCGATAAGCGGCGGTATCAGGCTGCTGCGCTTCCTGCATATTGACCTTGTAATAACGGACAAACAGGTCGATAACCAGCTTGGTGAGTTTTCCTGCCGGCTTATCGGCTCCCCAGCCAGCCAATCGGGTCAGCCAGATTTTGGGAAGCCAATACTGTAATTTGATTTTGATATTATCCAGCACAGTGAGCCTCTTGGGTTGGTGGTGCGCTATTGAAAGAGTTTCCGGGAGCGATGTTAAATACCGCCTGTAGTCGCCCAACGGTGGCGGCTAGGGCGGCCCGCCATACAAGGGTGCGCATTGTAGCGATGGATAAGATAAATGTCAGTTATCCGTATCGGAAAAGGTTTTACGCGTTTTTACCTGAGCCATGCTTTCCAGGATCCGGTGATAGTTGTCAAAACGCTCTTCGGCAATCTCACCGCGCTCAACCGCCGCGCGGATGGCGCAGCCCGGATCGTTGTCATGGCTACAGTCCCGGAATTTGCAACTGCCCATATATTCGCGGAATTCGACAAAACCGCGGGTGATCTGCTCCGGCTCCAGATGCCAGAGCCCGAATTCACGAACCCCAGGCGAATCAATAACGTCCCCGCCATGGGGGAAATGATAAAGCCGGGCCGCCGTTGTGGTATGTTGCCCCAGTCCCGAATTATCCGAGACCTCATTGACCAGAATGCCTTCTTCCCCCAGCGCCAGCAGCGCATTGAGCAGGCTGGATTTCCCCACCCCTGATTGCCCGGCAAAGATACTGATGCGTCCGGTCAGCGCCTGTTCCAGTTCGGCGATACCCTGCTGCGTATGGCTTGAGACCATAATCACCGGATAGTTGAGCGCGCGGTAAATATCCATCAGACCATCAACGAACTGGCGGGCTTCTTCATCCAGCAGATCGATCTTGTTAAGGACGATCAACGGCTCGACTTCCAGCGTTTCGCAGGCGACCAAATAGCGATCGATGATATTCAGTGAGAGTTCAGGAAGAATGGCGGAAACAATAACGATCTGATCGATATTGGCGGCGATCGGTTTTACACCGTCATAAAAGTCGGGACGAGTCAGCACCGAGCGGCGCGGGTGAACCGCTTCAACGATACCGCTGATGCCCGCCAGCGCTTCGTTGCCTGCCCGCCAGACAACGCGATCGCCGGTAACCAGGGACTTGATGGTGCGGCGAATGTTGCAGCGATGCAGGACGCCATCGGCGGATTCCACATCGGCGTGCATGCCAAACCTGCTGATAATAATGCCCTCCTGAGCGTCGCCCAGCTGGCTATCTTCCCATTCGACTTTACTTTTATTATCCTCATGCTTAAGACGGCGCTGGTGATTTGCGCTAACTCGGCGTTGTTGACCTTTTGACAGTTTCTTTTTGCTCACTGAACCTCACTTAACCGCATGATTATCGCTCATGGCGACGGGAGCGACTATAATACACCCTATTTGATTTTAATTAACTGATGCCCACCAGTCGGGTATTCGGGGTGACGCACGCTCGGCGTCGACAGTCAGGTAATCGCATAATGCTAAACAGGGATACCCACGATGGTAGATGAAAATAACCTAATCTGGATCGATCTTGAAATGACGGGATTGGATCCTGAACGGGATCGTATTATTGAAATTGCAACGCTGGTGACAGACGCTAATTTAAATGTATTGGCGGAAGGGCCGGTTTTGGCGGTCCACCAGCCGGATAGCCAACTGGCGCTGATGGATGACTGGAACGTTCGTACCCACGGCGCCAGCGGATTGATTGACCGGGTGAAAGCCAGCAAGATTGATGAACGCGCGGCTGAGCAGCAAACACTGGCGTTCCTAAAAGAGTGGGTGCCTGCGGGAAAGTCGCCTATTTGCGGCAATAGCATCGGCCAGGATCGCCGTTTTCTGTTCCGCTATATGCCGGAACTGGAGGCCTACTTCCATTACCGCTACCTGGATGTCAGTACGCTGAAGGAACTGGCCCGCCGCTGGAAGCCAGAGATTCTGGCCGGTTTTAAAAAACAGGGCACGCACCAGGCCATGGATGATATCCGTGAATCGCTGGCGGAACTGGCTTATTACCGCGAGCATTTTATCCAGCTATAGACCTAACGGGCTGAAGCTGGCGTGTTAACGGGAAGGGAAACCCGCACATCATTCTTCAGGCCATGAATGAACGTTTTACCGTCGTGTTGCTCTTTTTATCGGCAGTCGGACGTTTTTTCATTTTTTGGGGCTTGCGGTCGAAAAGATTTCTCGTATAATGCGCACCCCGTACCGATGCAGAATTTCGTCTCTGCGCGGTCGTCAATCCCGGGCGGGAATAGCTCAGTTGGTAGAGCACGACCTTGCCAAGGTCGGGGTCGCGAGTTCGAGTCTCGTTTCCCGCTCCAATTTCTTTTCTATAGATGTTTACTGATGTCTGTAGGTCTATGAAAAAAGAGCGAAAAGCTCTTTTTTTGTTTCCAAAGCAATCCATTGAAAACCACCCACGGCCAGCCTTTTTAAGGCCAGAATTGAGGCCAAAAAAACAGGGTGGCAACGCGTTGCGGATTGTTGCTGGGATCAAATAAAGGCAATGACAAGCATAGAGCCTGAGTCTCAACTTGGGAGCTATCAGCATGGCACTTTCCGATTTGATTATCCGGCAGGTTAAAGCCAACGGTAAAACCTGTTATCTTCCTGATTGCGATGGCCTCGGTCTGGTTGTTTCGCCGGTGGGCGGTAAGTCATGGCATTTCCGCTATTACTGGCTGGGTAAACAGAAGCGCCTCTCTCTGGGCCGTTATCCTGCAATCGGCTTACGCAAAGCGCGCGCATTGCGAGATGAAGCTCGCGAGCTGTTGGCTAAAGGCATCAACCCCTGCACTGTTCGCAAACAAAAGCGCCAGGCCGCGCGTCTGGCCGCCGGACACAGCTTCAAAGCCGTCTATTCCCTTTGGCTTGACCACCGCAGACTCGAACTCAGAGAAGGGCGACAAAGTACCCTGTCGCAAATCCAGCGTATTTTTTCTAAAGATGTGCTGCCCATTCTGGGCGAGCGTTCGATCTTTGAGATCCGTCGCTCTGACCTGCTGGAGGTGATTGCCCGTATTGAACGGCGCAAGGCGCTGACCATCGCGGAAAAAGTGCGTACGTGGTTTAACCAGCTGTTTCGCTTTGCGCTGGTGAAAATCGAAGGGCTGGAAACTAACCCGGCGTCGGATCTGGACGTGGTGGCGGTCTCTAAGCCAACAGTCAGGCATAATCCCTATCTCGCTATCCACGAGCTGCCGTCATTGCTCCGGAAGCTGAGCAACTACGCAGGCGATATGCAAACGCAGCTTGGCATCCGGCTGTTGTTATTGACCGGGGTTCGCACCGGAGAACTGCGGCTGGCAACGCCGGATCAGTTCGATCTGAAGCGTGAGCTATGGATCATCCCGCCGGAGAATATAAAGCAGTTGCAGAATGCTATGCGCAGGCACGGCAAGCGTGCTCAGGCTATTCCGCCATACGTTGTGCCGTTACCCGCTCAGGCGCTCGACATTGTGCATCATCTGCTGGCGCAGATGAAACCGGCTCAAAAATATCTGCTGACCCACCGTAGCGATTTAAAGAAACGCATCAGTGAAAATACGCTTAATGGCGCTCTGCGCCGTATGGGGTATGCGGAACAACTAACCGGTCACGGTATTCGCGCCACCATCTCGACGGCGCTTAACGAAATCGGCTATCCCAAAATATGGATTGAGGCGCAGCTTTCCCACGCCGACCCCAACAAAGTCAGCGCGGCCTACAATCATGCGCAGTATGTGGAACAGCGGCGGCGCATGATGCAGGAGTGGGCGGATAGGCTGGATCGCTGGGCGACGAACGGAACCGCTGAGGTTAATTATGGCGTTGCAAAAAACAGCGTACTTGAAAACACGCTGAAAGCCATGGCAGACGGTCGGATGTTGCCCGGCGAGGGCATACTGTTTTTACGTGAGTTTATTTTGCAATGAGCGGGTTATCCCTTTGTCCACTGAACGATTTCACCGTCATATAGTTTCAGGATGATGTCTGCAAAGTCGTCGTCAAGGGTATAAAAATAGCTTTCGGGGACGTTAAGAACGCGGGCAAAGGCGCACATCGTCTCAAATGTCGGGCGATGTGTGCCGCTTTCATACTGGGAGACACGCGACCGCGCGGTGGCTTCTTCAATCCCAGCGAGTACCCCCAGTTTTTCCTGCGTCATTTGGGCGCGCAGGCGGGCAGCTTTAAGGCGAGCAGGTAACATAGTGGCACCATCAATAATCAATATTGACGTCATGTTTAGCATTGCTTTACAGGCGAGTTGCTTAGAGTCCCTGAACAGGGTCGCTTGCGAAAAGAGAACGGTCAGAGGGAATGCGCTTTATATTGGCGATAAAGGTCGAGCAGCATGGCCGCAAATTTATCATCCAGGGTGTAGAAATAACCCTCCGGCACATGTAGCACCTTCGCAAAGGCGCACATCATTTCGAATGTCGGGCGATGTATCCCATTTTCATACTGCGAGACGCGTGACCGCGCGGTTTCCTCTTCAATACCTGCCAGCGTACCCAGTTTTTCCTGAGTAAGATGCGCGTTTAACCGTGCGGATTTAAGACGTCCGGGAAGCATGATCAACACCCTAGATAAGCTATTGACTTAGTGTTTAGCATTACTTAACATCGTAGTTGTTTAGAGATGCTGAACATGGCGGATAAAATCATGGGGGAGAGGGGAATGGACGGTAATGACTGGCATCCGGCGGATATTATCGCTGGCTTAAGAAAACGTGGCACAACGCTGGCGGCGATCTCCAGAGAGGCGGGATTAGCGTCATCTACATTAGCAAATGCGCTGACGCGACACTGGCCGAAGGGCGAGCGCTTAATTGCCGAAGCGTTGAACAAACAACCGGAAGAGATCTGGCCTTCCCGCTATCAGGGCGTCAGCCGTGGTCAGGGTGGGGAAGGGCAGCAGGATTGAAAACCTGAAGGGGCTTGATGGCTGTTTATGACGTCGTCTGCTGGCAGCCGCGACTGGGATACCGTGAAATAGGGCAGAGTGCCTTTTCCCTTTTTCTGGCAGGTCCGTTGCCCCTTAATATCTATTCCCTTCGGCCATTTCCTGCCTTTTTGATCCCGAAAACCCTTTTTATCGTCCAAGATAGAGCGACACGATCTGTAATCTTTCATGCCCCAGCTCCCGACTAATGATTTGCCGCGCTTCACGGTCGATGGTTTGTTGTTCCTGCGTATAGCCGGGGCCACCGGCGGCGGGTGCCAGCCAGCCGGTCAGGATTTCATAGCGCATCTGGGCGTAACGATGGCGTAAACCGTGCATGCCGCTGAGTCCGGCGTTTTTGCACTGGCCGTCATACAGATGCCGTTGCTGGATATAGGTTTTCTGCGCCGGGATTAGCGAACCGGCTCCCGCCAGCGCGTGGGCTTCATCCAGAACGGCCCGTTGTTCCGGCATGGTGATGGGGACGGTACGTGCTTTGCCGCCTTTGGTCCATGTGCCTTTCAATGCGATATGGTCGCCCCGGTCGGCATAGCGGGGCTGGAACAGCAAACACTCTTTGCGGCGTAGTCCAAAGGCAGCCTGCAAACGCAAGCTCATTTTTACCTGCGGGTCGCGGATACGGTCGAGCCGGTCGTTCAGCGTTTGGGCTTTATTCTGATTGGTGACATAGCGCCGTTTGGGAATGCCCAACTGGTCGTTGTCTGCGGGCAGCAGGCCCGGTTTGCCAATCTTCTCCGCCCACCAGCGTAGATGCGCCAGCCGGTTCTTTAGGGTGCCGGCGGACAAATCCTCTGATTGCCAGCGCGTCAGCAGAGTGTTGATATGCTTACCTTTAAGCGAGGTAGCGCGCATCTGGCGGAAACCGGCCTCACGTAACTGGCGGGCCATCAGCGTCAGAGACCGTTTTCTGTCAGCCTGCGTGGTATGGCTGCCGTCCCGGTTGCGTCGGCAAAGCTGGTTCAGCGTCCATGTCAGGTCATCCAAATCAGCCTCCTCTTTGTCGGTCTTTTTGCTACAGTTAATTCGCTTGTTCTGAGAGGAAATCGGGTTAGTGTAATTGCCAACTCGCCGCATTCACTGCGACAAGATCCCCGAAGGGCAGGGGCCAGACGCTCAGAACGTCTGTTGCCTCAGATTGAGGCATCCGCCTTGTTTCCTGCTGGAAAGCCGGGCGGAGGGTATTGCCTGAAAAACGTGATAAAACCTCCTTTGTTGCAGATGGATGAAAAGAAAATGCGGGCCTGCGGCCCGCTACGGATAAGAGACATTGATTAAATTGGGCCAGTAATACCCTGAGAGAAAGAAGGCTCAACCCGATTAAGGGGCGACGCCGGGAATGAGCCGGAAGCGTCTGGATGGCTCCATCCTGAGCGGACAGACACTCGCAGGAGCCAATGCCTTTGGGATGGCCGGATGGGTACGGCCAGCGCAGCATATACGCTGTGCCATGTTTCCGGTGTTCAGACCCGCCGGAAGGTTGTTGCAGGGGCAGTATGCCGGAGCATCGTCACGCAGACAGCAATGAATAGGGCGTTGCGCCAGCCCATATTGTTGCTGCGTTGCATCAAGCCGTCACTGCGGCGGCAGTGACGGCTTGATGTTGGCGCAGATCGAATAAACGCTAAATGCAAGGTCGGGTACAACGTTATCTGATAATGTCGAGGGTGACGAAAGAACAGTGATTATTTGGTGTAAATCTTGATTTGAGCATGATGCTTTCTCAGACAGACATAACAGTAGCAAGGTGCGGTTAAATCTGACAGTCGGCTAAGAGCGAGGAGCGCCACTTAAGCTGCACTCTGCGGTAGATTTTTAGTGCACCGAAAAGCGATTCCATTCTAATCTTTATTAGAATAATTTGAATAAATAGCTGCTTAACTATTTGATGTTAATTTGATTTATATTGTTCATCAGTGTTATAAGTTATAGGAGAGAGACAGGTTCTTCCTCTTACTTTATGGTAAGGGTGGCTCTGATAAATAACAGCATAAGCTGTTGAGCTTCAGCTCACTGATCCTTAGGGATGTTCAATAGTTTCCAATTTTCCCTGTCTCTCTTTCCCCGTTTTGATATGGAGATGTTCATGCTAGACAAGGTGTGGTTTACCTATAAGGCACGGATTCAGGCACATCATCGGTTAGAGTGGATGGACACGCACTGGGGCCAGTCTACGCACTCCCAATTTCTTCTCGTATGGTACGCTGTTTTAGGGGCGGCTTTGGCTGTAGTTGCAATTCGTTACCCGATTTTATTGGGTAGGGATACAGATATTTTTGGTGCGGTTTTGTCAATTGCATTGCTTGGTGTGTCACTATCTATTGCAAACAGAGATTTTCGTGGCCGGGCAATGAATATGCGTAAGAATTATTTGGCATTGCAACATCTTTATAATGTAATAAATTCCAGAGAGGTAGTAACGGAAGAAGATATTATAAAATATGATGATCTGCTAAATGAGGTCGAAAACCATAATGATATGGATGACAAAATTTTTCGGGTGAGAAACTCTTCACAGTTGTCGTCGCGAAAGCCGGAAAGGATTGAGTACGTACAAGTCTATGGTTCTCTCACTGTAAAATACATTGTATTAGTTTTTTCATATTTGGCACCTTTTATCATAGCGTGGTGCTTCTATGAGTAGTGCAGCGCGTAGCTTTAAAAGGTGTTTTACCTCTAAAAACTTAAAGAAAATTTATTTTGATAAAATTAAAGAATCAGGCGCAATTGGCATCGACCGGGTGCGACCAAGTGGTTTTGAAAAAAACAGCACGTATGAAATAGCAGTGATAGTAAGGAAAGTGGCTGGCGGTAACTATAAGTTCACTGCATATAAGGAAAAGTTGATTTCTAAAGGAGCGCATTCATTTCCCCGACAGATTTCGATTCCAACTGTAAGAGACAGAATCACGCTTCGAGCACTTTGTGACGCACTGATCGATGTTTTCCCAAATGCAAAGCTTTCGCTTCCTCAGGTGGTGATAGAGTCGCTTAAAGATTCTATTAGCTCTGGAGAATATTCTGAATATGCTAAAATTGATCTTAAGGATTTCTACCCTTCGATTCCTCATGAGCTGATTGAACATTCTATAAAAAATAAAATTAGAAAGCCTGAGTTCAGAGAGTTAATCTACAGCGCTATTTCAACGCCTACAGTGAGTGAGACAAAAGGATGTAAAGGTGTGATTAAAAATAGCACTGGAGTACCTCAAGGTCTATCTATTTCAAATGTTTTGGCAGAAATTGCGTTGCAAAAGGTTGATGCAGAAATCAGCCTTATGACAGATATTTGGTATAAGCGATATGTTGATGATATCCTTATACTTACTCCGTCTGGTCGAGCTACCGAAATCGCTAATGCTATTGTGAAGAAATTGGAAGATATTGGTCTTTCCCCTCACCCAATAAGTAAGGCTGAATCAAAGTCAAAAGTAGGATTATTGTGTGAGCCTTTTAATTTTTTAGGCTATGAGGTGAGTGACCAAGGGGTTGGAATCAAGAGAGATAGCATACTTCGCTTTGAATCTTCACTTGCAAAAATATTTACTGCCTATCAATATGCATTAGCTAAAGCTAAAAGTAAGAAAGACAAACAACGAGCCATAGCATATTGTCAATGGAAATTAAATTTGAGAATTACTGGTTGTATTTTCGATGGGAAACGTATGGGGTGGGTAGCTTATTTTTCCCAAGTATCGAATACGGTTCAACTCAGATCGGTTAATCATACCATAAGAAAGCTGACTAAACGCTTCGGGTTAGAGAAAGATATCAGACCAAAGTCTTTAATCAAAACATTCTATGAGTGGCATCGTGGAGATAAAGACTCTCATAGGTATATTCCTAACTTTGATGCGTTAGCAATTGAACAGCAGAGAGAGATTATCTTGATCCTACCCACGAATGGTGGACACGCTGTTAAGCGAGTAAAATCGTTAACAAGGTGAACCATGACGCAAGCAAAATCTGTGAAGAAGACATCCCGTAATCAATATACCCCGGAGTTTCGCCAGCAGGCGCTGGCGCTGGCTGAGCGCATCGGCGTCGCCAAAGCCGCCCGGGAACTCGGCCTGCACGACTCTCAACTCTACGCCTGGCGCAGTAAACA
This sequence comes from Brenneria izadpanahii, assembly GCF_017569925.1. NCBI lineage: Bacteria > Pseudomonadati > Pseudomonadota > Gammaproteobacteria > Enterobacterales > Pectobacteriaceae > Brenneria > Brenneria izadpanahii. The sequence goes on from NZ_CP050854.1 coordinate 560,989, forward strand.
ACGTCAGCAGGGCTCCACCTCTGAGCGTGAGCAGCAACTGGCCACGGAAAATGCCCGCCTTAAACGTCAACTCGCCGAGCGGGATGAGGAGCTGGCTATCCTCCAAAAGGCGGCCACCTACTTCGCCAAACGCCTGAAGTGAAGTACGGTTTTATACAACAGCATCAGGCGGCGTTCTCAGTGAAAAGTCTGGCCAGGGTACTGCGTGTCTCGCGCAGCGGCTGGTATGCCTGGCTGAAGCGCCGGCAATCCCCCTCACCGCGGCAGATGCGCCGCCAGCAGTGTGATGAGCGGGTGGCGCAAGCTTTTATACAGGCCAAACAGCGCTATGGCGCGCCCCGCCTGACGCAGGAGTTGCGTGAAGCCGGTCATGGCTGGAACCGTAAAACGGTGGCGGCCAGTCTGCGACGTCAGGGATTACGGGCCAGAGCGGCGCGCAAGTTCAAAGCCACGACAAACAGCCGGCATAACCTGCCGGTGGCGTTGAACCTGTTGCAACAGGACTTCAGTGCTACGGGGCCGGACCAGAAGTACGTTGGGGATATCACCTACCTGTGGACAGAGGAAGGCTGGCTGTACCTGGCGGTGGTTATCGACCTGTATTCGCGTCGGGTGGTGGGTTGGTCGATGTCGGAACGAATGACGGCGGAGCTGGCGTGCAATACGCTGAAAATGGCGCTGTGGCGGCGAAAGATGCCGCGCGGCGTGATAGTTCACTCTGACAGAGGGAGCCAGTATTGTTCCCATGATTATCAGAGTGTTATCAAAGACAATGAACTGATATGCAGTATGAGCGCGAAGGGCTGTTGCTACGATAACGCTTGTGCGGAAAGCTTCTTCCACAGTCTGAAAGTGGAGCTAATCCACGGTGAGAGGTTCAACACGCGGGAGGAGATGAAATCGGCGGTATTCGAGTATATCGAGATAGACTACAATCGGCACCGACGGCATAGTGCCAACGGCGGGCTAAGCCCGGTGCAATTTGAGGAAAGAAACCTCGCTTAAGGCTGTGTCCACCGTTGCTGGGCAAGATCAATCTCTTTATGGATTGGAAAAGAAGAGGCTAGTAAGCTAACTAATGCCGCAGTGACTAGAATATTTAAGTATAAGGTTTCCTCCTTTGTCAAAGAGCTTGAGCAAGATATCTCCGGTTTTTCGTGACCAAACGCTTTTTGCAATGCTGTTCACAGAGTAGTAGTTATTAATATGGGAATAGTCCTCTTAATAAACGATGTTGAAAACAATACTGATACCGCAGTGTGTTAATCAATGGGGAGTAGGTCAATTTATCTATATTTTTATTAAATTATAGTTAAAAGAAAAGAAAAGAAAAGAAAAGAAAATAAAATAAAAGAAATATTCGCTTCTGGCATTACGTCATCCACAAGGAGAACCTTGTAGGATTATGCGCGAAGTGGACACTATATCTCCTGAATATATCCAATAGATAGGATATTAGATGTCCAGTCCAATCATTTTTTATTTGAGCTATTTTTTTACTTTTTTATACCTCACTTCTTTTTAATTTAAATTTAATATATGAACTGTCCGAAAACGTCTTCTGTATCAGACTTTCCTGATAGTGGGGGATTAATAGCTTTATGTTTTCATAGATTGAATGAAATATATCCATGAGTGAGAGTTTTTGTTTTTATAGTTTTGAATAACCGATTTGATTCCATAGTATAAACCGAAAGGGTTTAATACTGTTGGGAATGGTAAATTGCTGACCACAGCTTCAAAAGTACTTTTCCCTATGCTCGGTTTAATTTGCGTAGCTAAATCCCATAGTGTTGACTCTAAGTCAGAATAAAGGATTTTATCTATAGATTTTTCTCGATTCTCTATCGAGAAAAATTTACGTCTAAATGCTTGTATATTTTTGTCTTCCCTTAGTTCTAGAACTTGATCCCAACTTAATTCATCAAATTTTGGAACGACCAGTTCGGTTGTAAATAACTCACCAATTTCAGCTGTTTGTTGAGCGGAACCAACAGCCTGTGCAACTACTGGTGCAAAATTTATATGAAAATTTTTATAGCGACTTTTTAATAAAAAATTGAAACCAAGATCAGAACTTATATCTTCACCGACTATTGCTGCTGCTTTATATTCTTTATTATGATTATGAATCCCTATTTCTTCATCGATGAGATTCCTTCCCCAAGAAAATTTTAAAATTCCATCGCTATGAAATTCTGAAACATAATCTTGCGCTTCTCTATGCGTATTTTCAGGATCTTCAACAACATCCCATAAATCGATAAATAACTCTTTAAATTTTTTATTTGTAGATAGTTTCAGTCTCTCTTTGAAATCTTCATCTTCGCATGAAATAATTGATGTGTATTGATGCAGGTTAGAAAATAAATTACCTTCACCAATAGGACAGCCGTGCCTATTAAAAATTATCCGATCAAATAGTAGTGCATATCGCTTGTATATTGATGAAGTATGGATGTTTGAGCGACGGAAGTTCAGTGAGTTAGGGAATGATGAGTAGACTTCCACTTTTTATCCTTTTTATGATGCTTACTATCCGAATTTAACGCCCACTTCCCATTTTTTCAACAGATTACTTTAAAGTCGATGAAATGGAATCAAAAAATTCATTCAGGCAGTATGTGATTTATGAAAATTTTACTCCATCAATTCCCTTGCGGATTTAGTACGCTTTTTTGCAACCCAAATGGCAAAAGTTAGGTTCATTTGGATCTTTACTTGGGAGCGTTCTTGGCATAGGACCACTGGAGCAGTCCTGTCTAACTCATACTTCAATTGACTCAGATATCTCCAGTATACTTGTAGGCTTTGTGTGTTGCCAATAAGGGGCTTTTTAATTCGTTAACTTGACCAGTTCCCAAAACAAGGCTAATTTCAAGGCTCAACTGATAATGACTGTACCGAATTAGCGTTAATAAACTAAGACTTAGCAACTCAGCGTTTGTCTCGTTTCCCGCTCCAATTCTTGTTCTATAGACAGCCACCAACGTCTGTAGCTTCCTGATTCAACAGGGTAATCGCTCTGTTGAGCATCCAGTGAAATCCACTGAAAACCACCGTCAACCACGCCGAGGTAGTACATAAATTAGTACACGAAAATCGGGTGCGTTATGGGTGCGGATTGTTTGCTGAGTCGCTTCCCTGTGCGCGGTACACCTCTCTTCAGCACTGAAGGAGGCATACCCTATGGCGTTAACCGATGCCGTCGCCCGGCAGGCCCGCACCACCGGCAAAGCCTATACCCTGAACGATAGCGATGGGCTGTCGCTGTTCGTGACTGCCAACGGCGCGAAGAAATGGCACTTCCGCTTTTCGTTGCAGGGTAAGCAGCAGCGCATTTCGCTCGGTTCTTATCCCGCCTTCTCCCTGAAACAGGCGCGCCAGCAGCGCGACGAACTGCGTGCGCAGTTGGCTGCGGGTAACGATCCGCGTAGCTACCGCCAGCAGTCCAACGCTGCGGCGCAGAATACCTTTGCGGCCGTATTCCGCCAGTGGCGCGACTTCAAGGCGCTGAGTCTGGAGAGCGGACGACAAAGCACGCTGTCGCAGATCGATCGCATCTTCGCTAAAGACGTGTTGCCGTCGCTGGGTAGCCTGCCGATTTTCGATGTAGAGCCGTCGCATATTCTGGAAGTTCTGCGCCGGATTGAGCGGCGGAGGGCATTTACCACCGCTGAGAAAGTAAGAACGTGGCTGAACCAACTGTTTCGCTATGCCAAAGTGGAAAAAGGCGTGCGCTACAATCCGGCCAGCGATCTGGATATTGTGGCCGCGCCCCGACCGCCGGTGACACACAATCCCTTTTTGCGCATGGATGAGTTACCATCGTTTTTGCGCAAGCTGCGCGACTACCACGGGCAGGAGACAACTCAACAGGGGTTACGCCTGCTGTTGTTGACCGGCGTGCGTACCGGCGAGTTGCGCCTTGCTGAACCTGACCAGTTCGATCTTAAGCGCGGACTGTGGATTATTCCGCCCGCATTGGTCAAACAGTTGCAGGTCAGGATGCGCCGGGAAGGTAACAGCGTCCCGGCTTATGTGGTGCCGCTGCCGCGACAGGCCATCGACATCGTGAAAGTGCTTTTAACGTTGCAGAAGCGACGACCTGCGCAACGCTACCTGCTTCCCAACTGCAACAACCTGCAAAAGCGCATCAGCGAAAATACGCTTAACAGCGCGCTGAAACGTATGGGTTATGCAGACCGACTAACCGGTCACGGCATCCGGGCGACGATCTCGACGGCGCTTAACGAACTCGGCTACCCGAAAGAGTGGATCGAGGTGCAGCTATCCCATGCCGATCCTAATAAGATCCGTGCTGCTTATAACCATGCGGTTTACGTTGAGCAGCGGCGGATGATGATGCAGGAATGGGCCGATCGGTTGGATCGGTGGGAAGCCGGGGAGTCGGTGACGAAAACCGCTGCGCCGCGAGGTGTCGGTGCGATCGGTATCGCGGCAAGCAGCTGGATGCAGCCTGTGGAAAGCGCGCCGTTGTTACGTGAAATTATTTTGCGCTAAGCGGCTTATGTTTCGCCGGGATCTTGCCAATGATGCTAGTGGGATCGATTGAGAGCAAACGGGCAAGGTGGACAAATTCGACGATGTCTAAACGGCGCTCTCCGTTTTCGACCTTGGCGATAAACGACTGAGGGCGATCCAGCGCCTGAGCCAGACTTTCCTGCGTGACCCCTTTCGCTATGCGCGCCTCGCGCAGCGCCTTGATAACGCGTTGATATTCATCGGAGTAAATGGAAGCCATCTGATCAATTCCGTTAGAAAGACCGGATTGACTATCAATGACGGATTGATTTATCCCAAAATAGGATTAAAAACATTGGCAATTGGTCAGGGCTTATGTCTACTTAACTGTTTTTTATTCATTATTTTTTCTAAGACTGTGGAGATATCGATGGATAGCAGATGCGCGATACAGGCAAATTCCACAACATCCAGCCGGCGTTCACCATTTTCGACTTTAGCGATAAACGACTGTGGTCGGCCTAACGATTCGGCCAGACTTTGCTGGCTGATGCCTTTCCTGATTCTGGCTGCCCGAAGCGTTTTTATAACGCTTTGATATTCTTCCGAATAAATTGACGCCATTTCGTTAACCTTGACTGATATCCCAAAATCGAATATCAGTCATTTATTTAATTATCCCAAAACAGGATAATTAATGGGATTCGTTATGGAGAGGAGTTAGAGATATGAATAAAAATGACTGGCATCCTGCTGATATCATTGCATCTTTGAGAAAGCAGGGAACAACGCTGGCTGCGGTTTCCAGAGAGGCGGGACTGGCCTCGTCCACGCTGGCGAATGCGTTGACGCGACACTGGCCGAAGGGCGAGCGCTTAATTGCGGATGCACTGAAAAAACAGCCGGAAGAGATTTGGCCTTCCCGCTATCAGGATATCGGGCGCGGGCAGGGCGGAGAAGGTGAGGTGGATTGAAAACCCACCCGGCGAAAATTTACAAAATTTTTTTCATCCTGTCAGTGGATTTAGACGCTCCTTACTGGATTTCTATGGAATAGAAATCCAGTAAGGAGCCAACAAGCGCAGCGCGTTAGCCGCTTGATATACGGATTTTGGCGCAGTAAATTGTCAGTGTTACACCGCTGCTGCACGCAGCACTCCACGTTGCCACGACCTTGAAGGCAACGCGCAGGACCAACCTGTGTGGTCGACACCAACCCGCCCCGCTACCACTTTGCGGGTGATCGCTGCGGCGATGGTAGCTACCTTATTTCAGCGCCTTAGGGCTGCATCCCGTTTGCTCTTCGTGAAGCAACTGCTTTTTGCATACGCACTGATGCGTACAACAACCTTTATAGCTGGCGCAACCGTCTGCGGCCTTTTACTGCCTCAGCAAATGCATCCATGAGGCAGCGGCGTCACTTCATACGGCGCAAAGCCGTTGCAAGTGACGCCGAGAACGAACTCTGCGCCAGCCCTCGCGCCATAGCGCTTTCCGGCGCGACCTGTCATCTGACGCACATTTTCTGCGTCAATTCTCATCAACCCACTTATCAGAGGAGGACTGAACCGATACCTGAGGCGGGCTTTCAGCCTGAGGGGATTACCCTGCTGATGCAGGCGGCTGCACCGAGTGCATAACCGATATTCCCGCCATACCTCAACCGCTGCCGCTCCGGCGCGCAGGTATTGTTCAGTGCGGCACGGTAAATCCGTGTCGTGAATCGCCGTGCGCCGGAGAACAGAGGTTATTGAGGATGGGGGGATAGCATATGTCACGATTAAGCCGGGAAATGCAGACGCTGGCCCGACAGGCTGGCGGCAGCCATAAGACGGTTCATGACCGACTAAAGATTGCAGAGCGGCTTGCCAGTCACCTGCTGGCTTTGAATATTCAGATCCGCACGGTGCAGTACCTGAAAGCAAAACACATCGAATGCTATATCGCCGGGCGGTTAGAACAGGGAATTACACTGCGCACGCTGCATAATGAGATGGCAGCGGTACGGGTGATACTGCGCACCGCCGGGCGGAACAAGCTGGCGGATGCGGAACGGCTGAGCAACAAGACGTTAGGTCTGAGTGGGGCCAGCCGGGACGGTACGCGGAAAGCGATTACGCCGGAGCGCTATCAGGTAGCGTTGGCAATCCTGCAACGGAAAGACGTCGGGTTAGCTCTCACACTGCAACTGGCTCGAATGATGGGCCTGCGCTCACAGGAAGCGGTGCAGTGTCCGCAGTCGCTCAAGACGTGGGTCACCGCGCTGGAGCGAGGCGACGAACAACTGACGGTGGTATTCGGCACCAAAGGTGGATGGCCCCGACAAACGCGGGTGCTGGATCGGAAAGTGTTAATGCAGACGGTGAATCAGGCGCTGGCGATTGCCGCTACCCGCAACGATCGGCTGATTGATAAACCGGATCTGAAAAGCGCCATGAATCGCTGGCACTCGCAAACGGCTCTGGCAGGACTGAAGGGGCAATATTCCCCGCACAGCCTGCGTTACGCATGGGCTCAGGATGCGATGCGTTATTACTGGCGACAGGGTTTCAGTAACCGGGAAGCAAGTGCGCTGGTATCGATGGATTTAGGGCATGGCGATGGACGTGGGAGATATGTGCAGCGGGTTTATGGGCGGAAGGTGTAAATTGTTGTAGGCTGTGTCCCGCAATTCATTTTCACAGTCTGACGGGGGATTAATGAATTAATACTGTTTTTAAGTCAATATATTGTATTAAGATCTACCTGAAATAAAACTCCCGCGGAGGTTAGACCACGGAGTGAGAGAATCGGCAAGGGAATATAGTTAATCTTTAGGAAGAAGATTCTTGAGTTTAGTTAAAAAATTACGCCACGACCCGTAGCTTGGTGTTGGATTAAAATCGGCTTTAGCTAACCGAGTTAATTTTTCTTTTAATGCAACATCATCGTTATCATCTAGCAGTTTTTGAATCTGTTTCCTGGCTCTACTGACAGAAATAGCACTCTCCATTTCAACATAGCTGTTAACAACTTCTTCGATGCTATCACCAAACTCCTCAGAATCCTGACCAAAGAATACACAGATCAATATATCCAATTCTACGTATTTTCTTTTCATAATGAATACTCCATTACCGGATAAGCAGTCAAAACAAAGTAAGGTTTTCCCTGATAGACCTTTTTAAGTAAAATCACCCTCACTGTATTGCTGGTAAGTTTCTTCGGATTACCCTGTTTAAAACCATATCCAACACTCCTGCCAGCGTTGAATTCCAATTTCAGCATGTTGTGCGGGTTATTTGTGTTCGCCCAATGAATAATTCTCAATCGGTTAGCTTTTAAGGTTTTACTAACGAAAAGCTCAGCGCCGTAAAGAGAGTGGAATGATGATGCTGAGATCATATCAGGGCTTCGTTGTAGTCTGGCAAGAAGCTCCTGCTCAGGAACGGCAACATGTTTGGCAATTGTGTGACCACCAGCCTTAACCCCTTTCATACCTTCGTGTTCGATGAGTTTGAAATTACCTGCTCTGACGTAAGCAATTCTTGATGCACCAATCGCCAGACCGAACCCGAGAGGAACCGCAATATCAATAGTCATCCCAACATTAACAGCGGTATTGCTATCTGCACCGAAGTTTTTTGCCATTTCTACAGCGAGTTTATGGGTTGCCGTGCGAACATCTTGTCCGGTAAGCATCTGGTCTGCGGCAGAATTTATGGTATCCAGACTGTGGGCACCGACAACAACACACCCTGCTTTGGTAAAACCAGTGGGTTCCGGTACGAGACATAACGCGGTAGCTCCTGCTAGTTCTATCCCGCCGAAAAGAATCCCCACTCCGCCGAGAATACGGTTTGTCAGTGTTTCAGCTTCTGAAAGTGTTCCATCTGAAAGTACCGCAGCAAGCTGAACAGGGGATAATACTATTGATATTCCTTCTGACATGATGTTATCCGTTTCCATTTAACGTTAGATAATAAATGATTAGTCCGTAAACCGTTAGGTCTGTGGCCCATCAGTCTGTCCAAATAAACTATTCAATGCTGCGTAACGTTAACATGTTTTTTATTTTTTTTTTGCATGCTGTCACAGATCCATTTAGCTCGCAAGCGCGAGGGGCCGCATTATTTTTTGCAAAAAATATTAGTTCTTTATTTTAATGGTATTTTTACAGTGGTAATTGTTTGATCGACGGGAAGTAATAAAGAGGGCGTTTAAGCAATCTAATGAAAAATACTATCTTGCCAACCTCTTCAACCTAGTACACAATATAGCCAGTCAACCAACAAGGTGTACTGAAAATCCTTGTTGAATCAGCCGATTGAGCGAGAAATGCCTTTCCCGTTTCCCGCTCCAATTCTTGTTCTATAGACAGCCACCAACGTCTGTAGCTCTCTGATTCAATAGGGTAATCGCTCTGTTGAACATCCAGCGAAATCCACTGAAAACCACCATCAACCACGCCGAAGTCGTACACAAATTAGTACATGAAAATCGGGTGCGTTACGGATGCGGATTGTTTGCTGAGTCGCTTCCCTGTGCGCGGTACGCCTCTCTTCAAAACCCTATGGCGTTAACCGATGCCGTTGCCCGGCAGGCCCGCACCACCGGCAAAGCCTATACCCTGAATGATAGCGATGGGCTGTCACTGTTCGTGACCGGTAAAGGCGCGATGAGCGTCAGCTCCCGCGGCTAAGATAGCATTCTCCTTTATCCTTGTTGGCCGGCTGCTATTGCGCTGAATTTATTTTGCAAATCACAGTAGTTTGCTGATTTGGCGCGATGAGATAAAGTAGCGGAGGTGTTGTCGGGTAACCACGTCCGCAACCAAAGGGATAGGTATTGGCTGAAGGTGGGGGAGGGATATGAAACCGGATTTCTCCAGGCAGACGCCTGGCTATCTGCAATTCACGCCGGGTCGGCCCCTTTCCCTTTGGCACCGCTGTATTGCCCGTCTGCTGGTGCGTTTCTACTACTCCTCGTTACGCTTTGTTACGCCGTATGGGCGGCCGCTGGCTTCCTTCGACGGCGAAACGCCGACGCTGCTGTTGGCCAGCCATCGCAATGGCGCGACGGACGGCTGGATCTTCAACCAACTGCTGCCGACCGCGCAGTTTCTGACCTCCGTTCAACTGCTTCGCTCACGCTTTCTGCGCTTGATGTTCGCCGGTATTCCAGTGGTGCGCGACAAGGATCGCGTTCGCTATGGCTATAGCCGGGCGCAGGCGGGCAATCCCATCTTGCAGGCGATTGCTCATCTGAAGCTGGGTGGCAGCGTTATCATATTTCCCGAAGGCACCAGCGAATGGGGCCCCGGACCGCAGCCTTATCAGGAAGGCGCGGCCAAAATTATCCGCCGGCTGATGCAGGAGCAGTGCCGTTTTCAGGTTATCGTCGCCGGCAGTTTCTATCAGGCGCCGGATCGCTTCGGCTCCGCGCTGGAGTTGCTGGTCAGCGATCCGCTCGCGCTGCCTGAACAAGGCGAAGACAGCATCGCGCATTGGGAAATGAGAATCATGCAGTCTCTGAGTTGCTCGCTGGATCGCGTTTCCGTTACCTGCCGCGACGAGCCGATGCTGGAGCGGGTGGCGCGTCAGGCCTGTTATCGTAGCCGCATAGACGGTTCTTATGCGCTGGCGTTCAAACAGGCGGAGCAGCAGGCGTTGAAAGGCCGCGCGCCGGAGCCGACGAGGGCGGAGACCTCGCGTGCGTCCATGAACATCCTGCAGTGGGTGGCGTGGACCGTGTTTATCTTCACGTTGCTGCCGGTTTGGTTGTGCGGCTGGTGGGCGGGACGCCGCGCGGACGGCCGCAACACCACCACTTTTTTTCGTCTTGCCGGCGGGTTTGGGATGGCGCTGGTCTGGCTGCCCTGCCTGGCGGTTGCCGCCTTCATCTACCCCTGGCTGTTGCCGTTGTACGGCGTCGCCGTGTGGGGCTGGCGTCAGCGCGGCAAATTTGCGGCCATGAATCTTGAGTAATCATATGAAAGCAGACAGTAGTGTGGCGATGATTCGGCATGGAGAGATAAGCAATCGCTGCTATCTCGCTTTGGTTGTCTTGATTTGGCTGTGGGGCATTGCAAGCGCGATCAGCCTGCGCGACGCGCGGTTTATCGCGCCGGGCGTACTGAGCCTGTTGGTTTTGCTTTTGCTGGCCAGAGCAACGGCGACCGGAGCCGGGCCGTGGCGCAACTGGCTCGGCGTGCTGCAGTTTGCCAGCAGTTGGCTGGTATTTTATCTGTTCAGAGCCATTCACCTTGCGATGCCGCGTTCGTTCGACGAGCAACTGTTGGCGTGGGACCGCCTGCTGTTCGGCGGCGTCGGTGCGACGGGAAAGGTGGCTGCGCTGCACGGTTTCTGGCTGTCTGAAGTAATGAGCCTGTGCTATCTCTCTTTTTATTTCATCATACTGCTGCCGGTGATCGTTTACGCCTTCCGGCGCGCAACCCAGGCCAGCCGCGGTTTTTTCCACGGCTTAATGCTGATGTATCTGTTTGGTTTTCTGGGCTATCTGCTGGTTCCCGCCAGCGGCCCCTATTTGCAGTTCCCCGACTTGTTTCCGTATCCGCCGGAGGGCGGCGCGATCACCGCCTTTCTGGCGGAGCTGGTTGCCCAGGGCAGCACCGGTATGGACGTTTTCCCCAGCCTGCATTGCGGCATCAGCCTGTATATTCTCGGCTATCTTGCTCTGCAGCGTCATACCGTGATAGCCCTGCTGCTGTTTCCCGTGGTTGTCGGCCTTGTTCTGGCAACGCTCTATTTACTCTACCACTACGGCATTGATCTTATCGCAGGAGCGTTGCTGGCTTGCGCGGTGCTGGGGTGGCTGCATCAGTGCGGCTATTTTCGCGACGACGCCGCGTTAAGGATCTAACCAATGAACGTAGTCAACGACTTTATCCTGCCGTTTGCCGATCCCCACGCTACGGAGCTGTCGATAAGCGGCGGCAAGGGCGCCAGCCTGGCGCGGCTTACCGCGGGCGGCCTGCCGGTTCCCCCCGGTTTTATCGTCACCAGCGCCGCCTATCGTTCATTCCTGGCGCCGATGCGGCCGCAGATTGCCGCGATCCTGCAGGCCGGGGACGATGTCGCCGCGCACAGCCGGCGTATTCAGGACTTAATCCGCCGGCAGCCCGTCGGGGACGAACTGGCGCAGGCGGTAAACGCGCAGCTGCAGGCCAGCCAGGCGGCGCAGTGGGCCGTTGCGGTGCGCTCATCCTCGACTTTTGAGGATCTGCCCGGCGCGGCGTTCGCGGGGCAGCACGATACCTTCCTCAACCGGCGCGGCGCGGCGGAAATCCTTACCGCCCTGCGCGACTGCTACGTCTCTTTGTGGAATGAACATGCGATGCGCTATCGCGCCCGGCTTAACCTCGCCCACCTTGACGCCTCGATGGCGGTGGTGGTGCAGCAGATGGTGGAGATGACGGCCGCCGACAGCGCGGGCGTCGCTTTTTCCATCGATCCGGTGCGCGGCGATCTCAACCGGGTGCTGATCAACGCCTGCTTCGGCCTGGGCGAGTCGGTGGTCGGGGGCGAGGCGCCGGTTGATGAATTTCGCGTGGCGTTGCCGGAGTTGACGGTGGCTGAACGCAATATCGCACAGAAGAGCCAGATCATTCTGAAGAGCGAGTCGGGGGTTCGGCACGTTGAGCTGCCAGTCGAACAGGCTGGGCGGCCAGCGCTGACGGATACCCAGTGCCGCACCGTTGCGCAGCTGGCACGGCAGGCACAGGAATTTTTTGGTTTCCCGCAGGATATTGAATGGGCATTCTCCGGCGGCGTCTGCTATCTGTTGCAGTCGCGTCCGATCACCTCCGTCCCGGAACGCTGGACGCGGGACGAGGCTGCCGAGCGTTTCCCCAATGCCGTGACCCCGCTTACCTGGGATTTGGTGGAGGAAGGGTTTCATGAGTCGCTCAACTTCTCTTTCGAACTGATGGGGCTGCCGCATTTCGGCGGTAAATGGTTCGCCATCAAAGATTTCTATATCTACGGCAACCAGAATGCGGTCGAACTGTACGCCGGCAGAATGCCTGGCGGCATCCACTCCATTGACGAGCTACAGGCCGCGCTGCCCGAACTGGCGAGGCGCTACGCCTGGGTGCAGGAGCTACCCGTACGCTGGATGCGCGATCTGGATACCTACCTGCTGGAGATTGGCGCGCTGCTGCGCGAGGATCTGTCGACCCAGCGGCTGGATGAATGCTGGCGTTATGTGCTGCGCGTACGCGATGCCGGCAAACGCTACTTTCTGCCCAATATCGCGATTTCGCTGACGCAGCGCACGTTGTACGCCGTCCTCTATCAGATCCTGAGCATGTCGATGTCTCCGTCGGAAGCGAAGACGACGTTCGATCTTCTGTTATCGGTTTCCGACACCAAAACCGGACAGGTGAATGCAGAACTATGGGCGCTTTCCCGCCTGATCCGCCAGGATGCCGAGCTGATGCAGGCGTTTAAGCAATTGTCCTCCCAGGAACTGGCAGGACAGCTGTCGCGCTATCCCTCCTTTGAGCAGGAGCTGACGCAGTTTCTTCAGCGTCACGGCCATCGTGAACTGGATTTCGACGCTTATTATCCTACCTGGCTGGAAGCGCCCCATGCGGTGCTGGACCAGTTGAATATGCTGGCTGAACTGCCCGATGAAGATCTGGCCGGTCAGGCGCAGCAAGCGAGGCTGGCCGCCTCCGCAGCGCAGCACCTGTATTTAACTCAGGTGCCGGAAGGGATGCGCTATTTTATCGAGGAGGTGATCCGTCTGGCGCGGAGTTACACCTATCTGGACGATCTTGAGCATTACCAGACGACGCGTCTGACGCTGCCTTTCCGCAAAGGGATTAAAGAGATCGGCGAACGTTTGGTGGCGCGCGGCGTACTGCGCGAGGCCAGCGATATTTATTTTGCGCCATTCAGCGTGCTGAATGACGCCATTCTCAAAGAGCGTTTCGATACGCTGGCGCAGGTCGTGTACGCTAACCTGGAGGGCTGGCGGCAGGCCAAACAGCGCAGCCCGGCCTGGAACTACGGCGAGCAGAGTCGCGCGGAAGATACGCCGACCGGCAATGAGCTTACGGGGCTGGCGGGAAGCCCGGGTATCGTCGAAGGCGAGGTATTTTTAATCCACAGCCCGGACGATTTCGCGCTGTTTCCCAAAGGGGCGATTCTGGTGGCAAGAACCACCAACCCTGCCTGGACTTCGCTGTTTTATCGCGCCAGCGGCGTGATTACCGAAAGCGGCGGCCCGCTTTCGCACGGGGCGGTGACGGCCAGAGAGTTACAACTGCCGGCGGTCATGAGCGTAAGGGGCGTCATGGATCGTCTGAAGAACGGCATGCGCGTCCGGCTGGACGGCAGGAATGGCACGGTTGGCGTGCTGTAGCCGGGATCGGATGCCGTGGGCGCAAAAAACGCTGGCAAGGCATCTGAATCTGATTCGCCGCCGCGTCGGATTTCAGCCGCGGCGAGACTCTGTGCGGCGGAGTCAGCGCTGAGTCCGACGATCCGGCTTAATCATCGGCGATGGATGGCGATGTTTTGAGCCGTCGGCTGATTATCTGCGCAATCGCCACCGCACGGCCAGAATTTATAGTTAAAAGGACTTGTCAGCGATGAGTGATTGGTACATAATGCTGGCCACCGATGAGGATGTTAGTAAATAGTTATATAATTCATTGTATTACAATGATTATCATCGGTAGCCGCGCAACCCCATTGCGTTGACGTAAGAATAATTTGCGGGAATAGCTCAGTTGGTAGAGCACGACCTTGCCAAGGTCGGGGTCGCGAGTTCGAGTCTCGTTTCCCGCTCCAATTCTTGTTCTATAGACAGCCACCAAAGTCTGTAGCTCTCTGATTCAACAGGCTAATCGCTCTGTTGAACCTCCAGCGAAATCCACTGAAAACCATAGTCAACCACGCCGAAGTAGTACACAATTTAGTACACAAAAATCGGGTGCGTTATCGGTGCCTCATAAGTTCGTGGAACTAAAACGGGTGTGCTTACAGAGGAGCAGGTATGCCGTCGCATCTTGCATCCTGGCACTATTTTAATCATCTGAGTCGTCTGGATATATCGCTCAAACCCGTGGCGATTCAGGGGGTAATCGTCTTGCAAACACTCCTGTAGTTAACGACTTCAACCCGGCCCCTCACTTCCTGCCGCCAGCAGCGGTACCAGCACGTCGCTGATAGGCGTAGGAATACCATGTGTGTGACCATAACGCTGTACCACGCCGTTGCGAATATCCCACTCCAGCGGGCGGTTGGCCTGGCGATCGGCGAGAATGGAGGTGCCTAGATCCGCAGGGGCATGATGAAAACCGTTAACGATCTCTTGCGGAACGTTATCGTTCAGCACTGCGCCTTCCGCACGCGCTACCGTCAGACACTCACGTAGATAAGCCAGTGCCAGTTCAGTGATATCCACGCGCGAGAACATCCCGGCACGACGATTCGCAAGTACCATCAGACCAGCGACCGCATTTTGCAGCAGTTTGCGCCAGGCGATGGAGATAAAATCGGTTGACAGCTCAACCGCGCAGCGTGTGCCGCTGAGCGCATCAGCTACCCGTTTTGCCTGCGGCACATCCGGCAGCGTCAGACGTGGTTTGGCGCGCAGCCAGACTGAGGCATCCGGCTCGCGCTGTGCCGGGAACCACACTACTGAAGGTAGTACCTTTGCGCCATTGACTGAGGGTTCCAACTGGGTTTTCTGCTCGACGCCATTTTGCAGTGCGCATACCACGGTGTTTTCATCGCACAGCGCGGCCAGCCAGTTGGCGATGTCAGCTACCTGGGTGGTTTTCACCGCTATAAATACCAGATCGAACGGATGGCTGATTGTCGCCGGATTACTCAATACCGGACCTGGCACCACAACTTCACCGTCATCGTGACGCAGAATTAACTGCGGATGCGCGGTGCGCCCGCAAAGGACTGGCGTGCGGTCAACTTCATGCAATACAGCGGCGATAGTGGTACCGATAGCACCCGGACCAATAAGAGCAATCGTGGGGTGGTCAGACATTTCGTATTCTCCTGATTTGATTAACCCATTATCAGTGTGCCGGCGGCAATCACCGTACACGACAGCATTTTTCTTAGCGTTAACGTTTCGCCGAGAAACAGACATATGCGCACCCGCAATGTTTATTCGTATTCTTTAATTTTATTAAAAAAGGTAGGTCACCGCATGGCTTCATCAAGAATGGTTGATCATATAAAGCCCTTGCTTAGACCAAAAAGTGATCAGTGGTTTTCACACAGCCTGAGCGAATGGCTGACTATCAGAGCAGATGCGAATTACCCAAACTGAGCTGTTTTGCGCGCACTGTAAGGTCGTCGCTCCCACCATACGTGCGCCTTCATCGTGGTTTATTGGAACTATTGCGTAAGCCGCTTGCCAGTTGCGTAAACACCTCAATAATTTTTGGCAGCGCCTGCTGCGGATCGTCGCTGGCCGCAATCCAAAGTGCGGAATTCAACGCGGCACTATTTAACAGATATGCAGCGGCATCCGCGTCCACCGATTTGAGTACGCCGCGTTCGATCATCTTTATAACGGTCTGGCGGGTGGATTCGAAGCAGCTATTCTGACTGGGCCATTGTGCAGGATCCCCGAGAAAAGCCGGGCCATCAAGCAGAACGATGCGCCGCACTTCTGTGTCCAACGCCATCTTAATATAGGCAATCCCTTCAGACAGCAGCCTTTCCCAGTCGTCATCGGCAGCCGCGCCGACGGCACGCCGGAGCCGGATTTTACCGCGCAGGTGCAACTTGCTTTTGATAACCTGGGCGCGACTCTTGCAGCCGCAGGTTGTACGTTTGACGATCTGCTTGATGTCACCACTTTTCATACTGACCCGGAAAATCAGTTTCCGACGATTATGCAGGTGAAACAATCTATTTTCCCGCAGCCCCCTTACCCGAACTGGACAGCCGTTGGTGTTACCTGGCTTGCGGGATTCGATTTTGAAATTAAGGTAATTGCCCGAATTCCAGCGCATCAGAAATGAAAACCAACCCCTGCAGATATTGCATGAAAATGGTTCGCGAGGCGGAGGCGGATTGTTTGCTGAGTCGCTTCCCTGTGCGCGGTACACCTCTCTTCAGCACTGAAGGAGGCATACCCTATGGCGTTAATCGATGCCGTCGTCCGGCAGGCCCGCACCACCGGCAAAGCCTATACCCTGAACGCCCATTGATTTCCAGCGCCCACTCGCCATGCCGCTCATAGAGCATATAGCTACTTGCCTGATGGCGAATGTGCTCGGCCAGATCAACGGGGCATGTAATTTCCTGCGGATAATGCGGCTAGCGGGATGCGGGCTCCTGCGAGGCCTGCTGCATTGCGATGGCAATCAACCGCCGCTTGTCGATTTTTCGGGCGGCGGTCAGCGGCCATTCTGCGATCGTCTCGATCTGATCCGGTATCTTGTAGTCGCTTATGCCGCACTCTCGCAACGCCGCTTTGATCTGCGCCGGATCAATTGACTGGCCTTCGAGCTTGATGAAGGCGCAGATCCTCTCGCCCAATAGTTCGTCCGGAACCCCCACGGCAACTGCGGCATGGACGCTATGCAATGCGCTCAAGGCTTCTTCCACCTCCGCCGAAGAGATTTTCTCACCGCAGCGATTGATCTGCTCCTTGATCCGTCCCTCTACGATCAGGTTGCCGCGCTCGTCACGACGAACCAGATCGCCGGAGCGATAGAAACCGTCCTCGGTGAAGCTTGATGCGTTCTGCTCCGGCGCGCGGAAATAGCCTCGGATCGTGTAAGGGCCGCGCGTCAGGAGTTGGCCGATCCGCCCTCCGACCACATCGCGGTCATCTTCATCGACGATTCGGACTTCGTCATCCGGCGACAGTGGCTGCCCTTGCGTGTGAACGATGGTTTCCAACGAGTCGTCCAAGCGCGTGTAGCAGAGCAACCCCTCGGCCATGCCGAAGACCTGCTGCAATTGGCACCCCAGCACGCCGATCAACTGCTTTGCCAGCCCGGCCTCCAGACGAGCCCCGCCGACCTGAATCACCTTCAGGCTCGACAGGTCGCTGTCCTCCCATTCTCGGCCTTCCACCCAGAGCTTGGCCAGCGGCGGAACCAGCGCCACGTGCGTCACGCGCTCTTTCTCAATGAGCGGCATGGCCTCGTCGCAACTGGCAGAGGTCGATGTGACCACCTTCCCGCCGCACTGGAATGTGCCCAGCACGCCCGGTGATGCCAGAGTGAAATTATGCGCCGCCGGCAGGACGGCCAGAAAGACCGTATCGCCAGTGAATCCGCACTGTCTGGCCGACGCGCTGAAGTTGTAAAAATAGTCCCAATGGGTGCGGGGAATCAGCTTCGGCGTCCCCGTCGTTCCCCCGGAAAGCAACAGCAATGCCGTATCCCGTGCATCTTGCGCCGGCCAGGGACATTTCGGCCCCTGCAGGTCGTTCAGTACGAATACTTCCCGCTCGCTGGGCCCGGAATTGCCATCCCTGACGACAAGCCGCAATGACTCATACCTGTCCTGCATCTTTTTCGCAATCGCGAGAAAATCATGCTCTCCAACGTCGCCGGGAATGAAATAGGCAACCGGGCGGGCGAGCGCCATCAGCGCATCAATGTCTCGTTCCCGCTGGTTGGGCATCGCCATCATCGGGATGGCGCCCAGCCGCAGCAAGGCGAAAAACACTATGAAGAAGCCAAACGTGTTGGGCATCTGCACCATCGCATACTCGCCAGGCCGCAACCCGGCGGCGTAGAGACCGCCGGCAAGACGTTCGACACGCTCTTGCAACGCCAAATAGGACAGACTCTCGCCGGCCTCATTGGTCAGGGCGGTACGGGCGCCATATTCACGAACCCATTGGGTAAGGCAGTAGCTCAGAGGAAATGATTCGCTATCGTGGCTCATCGTATACGATGTGGGCTGTTCGGGTTTCATCACCGTGTTCCTTACTTGAATGTACACGCCTGAGCGTGCGCGAAATGAGGTTCAAAACGGCGTCTGATGTGCTCCAGAAAGGCCCTCGGACGCCGGGTGACATAGAAATGGTCGCCCGCAATGGCGACGGGGCCTTGTGTATCGCTTAGCCAGGTTTTCCAGGCATCGACCTCTGAGCGCCAGGCCTCGCTGTCTGCGCCGCCATAGACCAGCAGGGCCGGTGTCTGCAGCCGCTGTGCCGGGGGCGGCGGCTGAGGTTGCCAATACCCTTCCGTGGCCTGGAAATCCGCGCGCAGCATGGGCATGAACACCGGCCACATGGCCGGTTCGGCCAGCAGTTCCTGCGTGCAGCCGCCGATGGCGATCAACTGCTCCAGGAATGCGCGATCCTCAAGATGGCTGATGGGACGGCGGCCTCGCAGATGCGGGGCATGGCAGCCGGACAGCACCAGACCGCGTGGCGCCGCGCCCTTGCGTTCCAGGCGCACGCATACCTCATAAGCGATCTGAGCGCCCATGCTGTGCCCCGCCAGAATGAGCTGTTGCCGATCAATGCCTTGGTCCTCAATTTCTGCCAGAACCTGGTTGGCAAGGTCGGCGATGCTTGCTGCGCAGGGCTCGTTCATTCGATGGTCCCGTCCCGGATAGACGGCCAGCGACGCCTGTATGCCCGCTGGCTGGAGCTCCCGCCAGCTTCGAAATGCGCTCGCACTTCCGCCGGCAAAGGGGCACAGCACAAGATGCAGACCAACGGCCTCTCGCCCGATAGGCTGGTCGCACAGTGACAAGAAGCTATCCATGTACGCCCCCGGATCCTCCTGACCTGGCGCGGTAGCGATCAGGTCATCCCTGGTGATCGCTCTCGGCGGCGGAAGACGGCGCTCCACGACGGGTGGCGCGATGCGCAGGATGTCGAGCCACAAGCGGGCCAGCGCCAACTGGTATGCCGGACCGAACCCCACGGGCGCGTTTGCCCCATCCAATACCCGGCACAGCGTGCGCAGGACATGTGTGATGCCATCCGCGCCGTCGATTTCAAAGGCATCCCTCCACGTTCCGGGGGCCTCATGCAGGATCATGGACGTCGGTTGCGCATAGGCGCCGACCTCGTTGGCATAGCGGTACATCGTGCGCTCCCGGCTACCGTGTTCCGGGTCATGGAAGGTTCCCGTCCATAGCACCGGGCCATAGCTGGCCTCCAGCGTTAGGTATCCCGAAGGCCAAATCAGACTGGCCTGATGCATTACCAGGCTGAACATGTCGGGGTCGGACGGGTTCAGGTAGGCTTGCAAACGCAATAAGGCCTGGCATTCTCCCGGCAATGTAAGCCTCAGAGGCACGAAGCTATCATCCGAACCGTCCAGCACCTCGGTTCGCACCTCGCTGCCATTGGCCGCACCGCAGACCTGCAGCAGCAGATCCAGCGTTGAGTACAGCAACTGGCGGCTGGTCGTCAGCTGTGCCGAGCCAGGCATCTGGCCGCCCAGCAGACTGCGGATGCGTGATGCCCGCTCTACCCAGCAGCGACCGGCGGGGACATGGGGATAGAAGCTGTTGATCCAATACGTCAGGCCGCGCTCCCTGGCGAGCGACTGTAGCCTGACCACATCGTCCGGATGCAGGGGATGTTCCTGCAGAACATGAATGCCCCGGCTCAGTAGATCGGCCGCAAGTTGACTGCCTTCGCCCTGGGCCACGGTTGAGCGGACCACCACGCAGGCAATGTCGATGTCATCGGGTATCTGCTCCAGACTGGTGTAGAGGGGAATGCCGAAATCGTGCGCCAGTTGCTGCGCCCGGCGGCTGCCGCGTGCCAGCAAGCCCGCCAACACAAGGCCCGCCTGGGGGCGCAGAAAGGCATTGAGGTACATCTCGCCGAATTTCGCGCCGGCGATCAGCACGCGGCGGTTCTTCTTAATGGATGTCCGGGTCATAGGTTTTGCTCCTGGCAGGAAGTCTGCGCCAGCCATTGTCCTGCCAGGGACGCGATGTGGGCGGCGATCCCTGCGTCCTCCATGAGTTGCCAGTGCGTGGCAGATACCACATGGCTTTGCGCCTGTGCTTTCCATTCCGCCCATTCGCATACTGCGGGCGTCCAGTGCTCAGGATGCCGATCCGCTTCGATCCACAGAACCGGGGCAGGAATGCATGGGCCGATCCGATGCCTCGATAGCAGATCCAGCAACTGGTAAATGCGCGTCAGCCACTGGCGGGCCACATCGGTTGGCAGCAACTGTTCGATGACGCCAGCGGCCACGGCACTGGCCATGAAAGTCTTGATGCGGGCCGCTTCGTCCCGCGCATCCCAATCGACCGGCAGTACAATCTTGTGCTCCGTGGCTAACCGTCGCATGAGGGCTGAAAGATCCTCAACGGCGAAATCGGCGCCATAGACCGGGTCGATCAGCACCAGGCGCACGGCCTTCCCGCGATCCTGCAGTATGCGCGCCACCTCGGCGGCGACCGTGGCGCCGTAGGACCAGCCGATCAGCGTGTATGGCTCATCCCCGAGTTGCGGTTTCATCGCCCGCAGATAATTTTGCGCAAGCTCCAACAGGCTGTTCTCCGCGATCTGCTCCGGCGCCTGCAAGCCCCATACCTGTTCAGTCAGCGCCTGGGCAAACGTCCGATACGACGCCACGCCGCCATCCGAGGCATGGAACACGAACAGGCGCTCGCCCGATGTTCCCTGGGTCAATGGCACGAGTACATTCTTCATTATTTCCTTGCTCCTGGTTTCTTTAAGGGTCGCGCAGAAGCCCGCCAGCGTCGGATAGGCGAACAGCGCCTGCAGGCTGGCTCCGGCGATGCCGATGCGATTGATCTGCGCGATGACGCGGGTGGCGATCAGGCTGTCGCCGCCGCTCTGGAAGAAGTCGCTGCCCGGCTGCACCGGCCTGCCGAGGAAGGATTGCCATACTTGCGCCACACTGTTCAGTAAGGCATCGGACGGGGGCTCGGCGCTATCGGCGCCCATTGCGGTTGCCGCGTCTTCGGATGCTTGCGCCGCGGCTGCGGCTGGTTCGTCCGGTACGCGGCCAGCGCCAGCCTCATCGGCCATGAACAGGTCTAACGGCTCACTCTGCTGTACCGTTACGGCCAAGGGCATCTCGCCAAAATGGCGGACCAGCGCGTTTTCCAATGCCGCGCGGTCGAGATGCGCGGCCCGCGCCAGCCGGGCCACGATCACATGCTGATGGATGGGAGAAACCTCAGGCTCCGGCCAAGCCAGTTCGGGAGAGAAACCCGCTTCCAGCAAGGCCGCGCGCCACTGGGCGAGATCCAGCATAGCCCTGTCGTCGATGACGCGCTGATCCTGATAGTTGCCCAGGCCTTCGATGAAGCCCACGCTGGCCATCTGCAGCAGGCTGTCGCGGTGCGTGGCCTCGATCAGCAACAGCCGTGCGCCGGGCTTCATCAGACTGCCGATACGGCGCAGCGATCGCACGACATGGCTGGCATCGTGCATCACTTGGGCGGCGACCACCAGGTCATAGCCTTCGGCGGGGTGCATCGAGTAGTCCACCGTCCGGTTGATGTCGAATAACCCGTAAGCCATGTCATCGCGTTCGGCGAAGCGCTTGCGTGCTTCGTCCAGGAAGAAGGTTGACACATCGGTGAAGTGATACGATCGCAGTTGCTCGCCAAGCGCCTCCAGTACGGCGCCGGTGGTGGCGCCCGTTCCCGCGCCGACCTCCATGACGCGCAAATTGCCATCGGCCCCCGCATGCCGCGCCAGTGTGCGTACGACTCGTTCCACATTACGCGCCACGCATTGCGCAGCCGGGTTCTCCGCATACAAGGCACGGGTGATCGCGTAGTCGTCCGCAAAGAACAGTTCCAGGGCCGAACATGTGCCCTGCAGTAATTCCGCATGCCGTTCGATGCTGCGGTCAAGATAGGCGGTCAATACATCGCCCCAAGGGGGCGAGGGTACGGCCGGGGGCGCTGGTACCTGCTCCAGCGAGCGCTGGCATACAAAGGCCTGACCGTCCTGCGCCAGCCATCCGGCGTGTGACAGGGCCCGTAGCCATTGGCGCACGATTCGCTCGAATTGAGGCATCACTTTCAGCCGCCGGTAAATTTCGTCCAGCCCAGCAGTCTGGCCCGGCCGGGCAAACAGGCCATGTCCAAGCAGGGTCATGGCGATACCATGGAGCGCACGGGTTTCCAGTGCGTTCCATACCGCGTCGAAGCGGGCCTGCTCGGTGGTATCCAGCCCTACCAGTGCGGCCGAGCCATCCGGAGACAAGGAGGGGAGGCCGGCGGGATCATAGGCGTGTTCCGCCGCCACAACCTTCACCTGCAGGCCTCCCGTCCGGGCATCGCCACGCGCATCGGCCAGCAGCACGCCGCCCTGTTGGCGAACGGCATCCTCTAACTCGCGCAGGTCAATCGTCATGCCGGCGATGGCGGCAGGCCACCCTCGGCGCTCGAAACGCTGAGGGTCGCGCTGCGTTTCAGACTGCGTCCACAGTCCTGGCTGTTTCATCAACGCCGGGTGCATCGCCATGGTTCTCAGAACGTCGCCGAAGTCTTCGAACATGGTCTGCGCCGCGCCATCGGCCAGCACCTCGTCCATGCAGTACCAACTGAATACCAGCTCACCGTCGATCTCCATGACCTGGTGGTCCAACCAAACCTGCGGCGTCTGCGTGAACACATGCACCGGATCGCCCAGCAGGCTGGTCATCGCCTGGTCGATCGCCAGACCATCCAAGGTCATGCCCAACATGCTGGTGAACACCACCGGCATCAGCGGTTGGCGTGACTGGCCACGGATACGGCCGACCTCGCGCAGCAACTCCACCCCGTTGACCTGACTGTGCGCCAGATGCTGACGCAGTCGCTGCTGCGTCTGCTCGATCGACTGGCGCAGGCTGACCGATGAATCACCCAGGTTGAAATCGACCAGCAACACCGAAGTGAAGTCGCCGATCAACCGAGGCATCTGTGGATGTACCGGACGCCGGTTGAAGAACGTTAGATTCAGCGTAAAAGCCGGCCAGCGCGCCCAACGCTCCAGCGTCCAGGCAAACAGCGTCATCAGCGCGGCCGAGGGCGTCACGCCCCATGACTGCCATTCCCGCTTTAATCTCTCCCAGTTTTGGCGATCCAGCACTGCCTGATAGGTCGTGAAGTGTGGTTGGCCGCCGGCCTGCTGTCGTCCGGACAAGGGTAGTCTGGGCGCGGGCGGCAGATCCGTCAGCAGTGCCTGCCAATAGCACCAGGATTTCAGCCATGCCGGCTCCTGACGGCGGGCCTGTTCGTCGAGAACATAATCGCGGAACGTGATCTGCAACGGCTCCAGGCTTTCGCCCCGATAGCAGGCGGCAAGGTCATCCATCATGACCTTGAAGCTCTGGACATCGAACAGCAGCAGATCCAGGTTCATGTGCAGCCGGTAGCGCTCGCCATCGAGTTCGCTGGCGATCAGTTCGAACAACGGCCAGCGCTCTGCCGGCAACACGCGATAGGATAGCTTGCTTCGGGTTTCGTCCAGCGCCTGCTCGCGCCCGGCGGATGACAAGCGCGACAAATCGCGCCGCTCGATCCGGTAGTCCGGCACCTCCGCCAGAATGCGTTGCCGGCCGTCCTCATCAATAACCATGCGCAGCATGTCGTGCCGGCGCACCAGGGTATTCCAGGCCTGTTCGAGGCGTATCAGATCGAACCGGTCATGTCGCAAATCCCATTCGAATAGCACATGGCAAGCCACGCCGCCAAAGTCGATCAGGCTCGTACGGCCCATCCAGTAGGCGTGTTGGATCGGGGTCAGCGGAAATGGCTGGAAGCGTCCCTGCATATCGTGCTGCAACACGACTGATGGCGGCGCTGCCTCCGGGGTCTGGAGCGCCTGCCCGGCGATGAGGCGGCTCAGCCCATCGATGGTTAGGTCGCGATAGGCCTGTTCCGCGTCGATGCGAACGCCGAGGCGACGCTGGATCGTGCTGCTCAATTCCAGGAACAACAGCGAATCCAGGCCCAGTTGCACCAGGTCACGTCTGGGGGACAGGCGGCCCGGCTCATCCAGCCTCAGTTGCGTGGCGATCTGCCCGGCCAGCCACTGCGCCACGATGCCGGCATCGGCCAGCTTGGCAGGCGGTAAGTCCGCCGCTGGCGTGTGTTGCGGCGCTGCGCCCGCCGGAGTATCGCCTGGCGTCATGGCGGCGGACTGCGGGAATTCCAACTGCTTCAACCCCAGCAACTGGCTGCGGGCATCGTCCAGGCGCTCGGGCCGCACCCGCATCGCCAGGCGATAGGGCGCCGCGCGCGATAGAGCCTGTTCCAGATGCCATAATCCTTCGGCATCACTCAGCAGGCCCATGCCGTCCTCGGCAAGTCGCTCCTGCAGGCCGGCATCCGCCGCCCGACCCGTTTCACCCCAAGCCCCCCAGGCCAGGGATACCACCATCACGCGATTTTCGTCGCCTTTGGCCGCTTCAGCATAGGCCAGACCGTCCAGGTAGGCGCTCGCCAGCGCATGGGCGGCCTGGCCTGCGCTACCAAGGGCGGCGGCCGCGGAGGAATAGAGCAGCAGGAAGGACTGCCGGCCTGCTTCGACCAGCCTCTCGTGGATCTGTCGGGCAGCGTGCGCCTTGGCGGCCAGTACCGGCGCCAGGCGCTGGTTGTCCAGTGCTGCGATCGGGCTGTCGTCCAGCACGCCTGAGGCGTGGATGACCCCGACAATGCCGACGTCGCCCTGCAATTCGTCCAACGTCGCGCCGAGCGCCGCCGGATCAGCGACGTTGCAGACGATAGACCTCACCGTGCAGCCATGGCGCCGCTGTAGTCCGGCCGCGAATTCGGCGGCATCCGGATGCTCATGGCGCACCAGCAGCGCAATTCGGCGTGCGCCGCGGCTGGCCAGCCATCGCGTACTCAATCTGCCAAGACCGCCGAGGCCGCCCGTCACGACATACCAGCCGTCGCCCGGCAGGCTGTGCGCGGTCAGGGCCGGGGCCGCATATTGCTGCGGCGCCAAGCGGGGAGCCCAGACTTGTCCGCTTCGGACGGCGACCCAGTGAGGTTCTTCGCTCACCGCCTGTAGCCCGGCGGCCAAATCCCGCCAATCCGCGTCGGCGGCAAGATCCACTACGGCGATGGCGCGGCCCGCGCGTTGCGCGGTAAACTCGGCCGCCGCTGCGCGCGCCAGGCCCCAGAGCGCGTGGTGAACGCTGTTGACGGCATCCTCTTGCGTCACCGCCCAGGCGGCGCGGGTCACCACCACGATGCGGCCGCGATCGGCTTTTACGACCGCATCCAGCAAGATCCCCGCCACGGCTTCCAGGGATGCGGCGGGATCCGGGATTACCAGCGCATCCCTGGCATCCGGATCCAGATGCATGTCCGCGGTCGCCAGCGCCGTTGTCAGTCCTTCCGTCGCGTCGCCATACAGACAGAATCGGCCGCTGGCCGTTCTGGACCGCGCCGGCGCGGTGCCGATGCGTTCCCATGACCAGTCGTAGTGTGTTTCGGGAGCCGCCGCAAGCTCGGGCAAATCGCTATCCGGAGCCGATGGCGAGGTACTGAGGCGACGCCATACGCCCTCAGGGTCGCAGGCATGCAATTCGACCCATACCGGGCCGAGGGGCCTGGATTTCCATTGCAGGCGCACCAGGTTCAGCCAGTCCGGTGCATGTGCGGGCACGTCCGGCAGCGATATCGCGTGGCCGCCGCCATGGCGATGCGCCATTTCCGCGCACGCCTCTTCGACGCGAGCCTGCCATTCGGCGTCCAGTCCGGCGCAGTCAGACCAGTCCGCCAGATAGCCACCTTCGTTGGTCAACGTCTGTCCCAGCGGGCCGTGGCCCAGCCGCACGGTTGCAGTGTCTGTTATCCCCGCGCCCGGGGCCGTCGCCAGCACGATATGCTCGCTCATATCCGAGGTGGCCGTACCCTCTTCCGGCAGCCATTCGGTCTGTGCGAATCCAGCGGCCAGACACTGCCGGCGCCAGTGCGACGTCGTTAGAAACAATTCGCCGCCCCGCGCCTCTTCGTCGTGTAGAGGCAGCACCAGCGGCCCGAACACGAAATCGAACAGGCGCATGGGCCGGGTGATCTCGCGCATCAGCAGCTTGCCGCCTGGCTTGAGCAAAGGCCGCAGGTTTGCCAGCGTCTTGCCCACATGCTGCGTGGCATGGATGACATTGGCCGCGACTATCAAGTCGTAGCCGCCCTCGGCAAAGCCTTGGAGTCCGGCGCTTTTCTGTAGGTCGAACTCACGATACTCAATGAAATCGTAGTTGGCGAACTTCTGCTCGGCTCGCCGCGTGAAAATCGGCGAAATGTCGGTGAACACGTAGCGCACATTCGGCTGACTGGACAGCACCGGTAGCACCCAGGCGGTGGTGCCGCCGGTGCCGCCTCCCACCTCAAGTACCCTAAATACCGGTTGCGGCGCCCCACGATTGTTTCTGTCGCGCACCAGGTCGGTCACGACTCCCGCGGCGATCTGGTTGAAGTAGCGTCCGAAGCTGAAGTCCTGGTACAGCACTTCCACACCACTGGACGCGCCTTCCGGGAAAATCACCGCTACCGGTTCGAGCTCGCCGCTCATCATCGCGTACAAACTGTCGCCCGCGCGCTGTACCGTCTCTGCGATTACGTCCAGACCTTCGCAGTATCCTTGCAATTCGGCGAGCAAATCGTCCTGCTCATCATGGGGCGCGGGATTGCGGGTCGCATAGCCGCCGTCCGTCACCTGCAGATAGCCATCCTCGACGCAGGCCTTGAGCAGCCGTACCAGCAACTGCCGGTGGCGCGGCAGCAATCGGCCATCGCGCAGGATGTCCAATGCCGTCGCCCCGTGGTCGATGCGATCGCCCACGCAACGCCGCACCAGGCGATCCACGTAGATGGCATGCAGTTTGGTGACGCAGGTATAGAGGGCTTGCAAACGCGGCAGGTCCAGTTCACGCGCCTCCCGAACCACCACACTGCGCGCTGTCGGCAGGTTCGCCGCCATTGGCGCCAGCCTGTCCACTACCGCCGCCGGCGTCTCGCGCCAGTACCGCTGCCGCTCGAAGGGGTACGGCGGCGCATGGCATTTACGGCCCGATCCGGACAGCAGGGACGACCACGGCAGATCGGTGCCTGCGGCAAAGAGCTGCATCAGCGCATGCCGCAGTTGGCTATCGGCAAGCTGGTGGCGCTTGGCGCTGGCGATCCAGCGAGCCGCGTCTCCCAATTCCCGCTGCCCGATGCCTGCCAATGGCGCATCCGGCCCCACCTCCAGGAATAGGCCCGCGCCGTTGTCGATGGCCTTGCGCAGGCACTGGATAAAGCGCACCGGGCTGCGCATATGGCGTCGCCAGAAATCCCGGGCATTCAACTGCCCGGCATCCACCCTCTCGCCAGTCAGCCCGGAAATGAACGGCAACGCGCCGTCCCGCGCGCGCAGCCCGGCCGTTGCCTGCTGGAATTCGTCGAGGATAGGGTCCAGCATCCGCGAATGGGCCGCCCCCGTCACGGCCAGCGGGTTGCTGCGTATGCCTATCGCCTCCAGTTCAGCCGCCATGCGCGCCACCGTGTCGCGCTCACCGGAAAAGACCAGATGACGCTCGCCGTTGTACGCGGCCAGGTCGAGCCCCAGCCGCAAAGCCACTGGCATCGCCTCGGTTTCGCCGGCGAAGACCGACAGCATGGCGCCGCCGCTGCAGCGATCCATCAGAGCACCGCGCAACCGCACCAGCGGCATGACCTGTTCATGGGTGTAATGCCCGGCCACTACGGCCGCTGCAAATTCGCCCACCGAATGCCCCAGAACCATATCCGGCGCCAGGCCCAGCGATTGCCAATGCGCGGCCATCGCCAGCTCAAAGGCAACGATGGCGGGCTGCGCATACTCCATGCGCTGGAATAGGACATGCTCGGGCTCCATCAGGGCCTTGTGCAATGCCGCGCGGAAGCCTCGATCGCTGGCCGTATCGAACACGGCCAGGCAACGCTCCAGACACTGGGCGAAGGCGGGGGAGTGGGCGCTCCCTGTTTGGGCCATGCCCGGCCATTGCGAACCCTGGCCGGTAAACAGCCAGACCCGTTTGCCTGGCGCGTCATGACCCGACTGGATCAGGATGTCGTCCTCGCCATCGGCAAAGGCGGCCAGGGCATCCGCCGTTTCATCGCACACCGGTACCGCCAAGCGCCGCGGCAGATCGAGCAAGCGTCCATGCATCGCCGTATAAGCCACATCGGCGGCAGGCAGAACTTGCAAAGCCTGCGCATAGGCGCCCGCCAGGCGCCGTAGCGCGCCTTCGCTGTTGGCGCTGAGTAGAAGCACATTCTCTGTCGAGGCGGAGTTTGCTTCTTCGGCTCCGGCCTGCCGCTGTAGCGCCTGCGGCAGAGAAGCCACCACCATGTGGCAGTTGGTGCCGCCGATACCAAAAGACGACACGCCCGCTACGCGCATTGGCGCTTCCCATTGCTGCGCGTCGGTCGGCACATGGAAAGGGCCATCCTCCAGACGCAGCGCCGGGTTGGCCTGGCTGAAATTCACATTGGGCGGGATCGTGCCGCGCTCCACCGCCAACACCGCCTTGAGGAAGCTGGCAATGCCGGCGGCGGTATCCAGGTGGCCCATATTGCTCTTGACCGATCCCAGCGCGCAGGCCGGTCCCTGGTCAGGCGAGTGGAATAGCGTATGCAGCGCCTGCAACTCGATCGAGTCACCCAGCGGCGTGGCCGTGCCGTGCGCCTCGATCATGCCGATCTGCCGGCTTTGCACCCCGGCCAGGCTCCAGGCATCGGCGATCACCTCGCGTTGCCCGGCCACCGAGGGAGCGGTGTAGCCCACTTTCTGACTGCCGTCGTTGTTGGTCGCGCTGCCCAGCACGACCGCCGCCACCGGATCGCCATCGCGCAAGGCATCCGCCAGACGTCGCAGCACAACCGCAGCCACGCCATTGCCGCTATACGTGCCCTGCGCCTGAGCATCGAACGGTCGGCAATGCCCGTCCGGTGAGAAGATCATGCCCTGTTGGTACAGATAGCCGCTCGCCTGCGGGAAGGACACGGCCACCCCGCCGGCAATCGCCATGTCGCACTCCCCGGAGCGCAGGCTTTCGCAGGCCATGTGGGTGGCCACCAGCGAACTTGAACATGCCGTCTGCACGGTCATGGCCGGGCCGCGCAGATCCAGCTTGTAGGCCACCCGCGTCGCCACATAGTCCTTGTCGTTGCCCATCAGCGATTGCAGGCTGCGCACATGCGCCACTTCGGCAAGGTTGATCGCCTCGCGGCCTGGATAGGTGCTGATCCGCCCCGCACTGAACACCCCGGTCTTGTGCGGCACGGCCCTGGGCGCATAGCCGGCATGCTCCAGCGCATGCCAGGCGATTTGCAGGAATAGGCGCTGCTGCGGATCGATCAGCTCGGCCTCCTGACGCGAATAGCCGAACAGCTCCGCATCGAAGGCATCGGCATCGGCCACCACCGTTCCCCTGTGGACGTAGGCTGGATCGTCGATGACGGTGGCGGGAATGCCGGCATCCAGCAACTCCTGGCGGGAAAATGGCCGGCAGCACTCCCGCCCGGCCACCAGGTTGGCCCAGTAGGCTTCGCTGTCCTCGGCTTCGGGAAAGCGGCTGGCATGGCCGATCACCGCGATCGGCTCGCAGTCCGGGTAGTAACGACTCAATAATTCTTCAATATTCACAATGTGCTCCCACGTCGGCGTTGCGCCCGTGTCTTGCGTTGCGCCAGCAGTTCGCGGCGCTCCTCGTTGATGCTGGCGGCGTTATCCGCCTCGCCCGACGCGTCGTGCAGGTGCGTCGCCAGGGCCAGCGGCGTGGCATGGGCGAACAGGTCCGTCACCAGTAGGCCGCTATGGCCGGTCTGCGTCAGGTGTACATGCAACTGAACCAACTTCAGGGATGTGGCTCCTGCATCGAAGAAGGATTGGCGCGGCTGGATCGGCCGTCCGACCACCCGTTCGAAATGGCGGCACAACGCCTGCACCAGCACGTCATCGGTACGCAGTGCCGCCGCTTTCGGTTGAACGGTTGTGGGCGGCATGGCGGTCGTCGCATCGTCGGCTTGCGGCGGCGATCGGCGCACGCCCTCCAGCCGCGGCACCAATGCATCCAGCGGCATACTCCAGGCTGCGTCGTCGGCCGCCAGCCGCCGCAGCAGGGCCACATAGCGGTCGAACATGGTCTGAATCTGCTGCCGCTCGAACAACGCCTGCACGTAGTCCCAGTTGAAACGCAACTCGCCCTCCGACTCATACACCTGATGGTCGAGCCAGATTTGCGGCGTCTGCGACAGCCCCCAGAGCGGCTTCATGCAAGAAGAATGAGCCAGAAAACGCTCCTGCTCGAAGCCCAGCGCGCTGGTGAAAACCACCGGCATGACCGCTGACGCCTGCCCGGCGCGCTGGGCTAGTTGCCGCATCACCTGGATGGCCGACACGTCTCGATGCAGCAGATCCTGGCGCAGGCGTTGCTGCAATTGTCTGGCGCTGCGGCGCCAGTCGCCAGCCGGTTGCCAAGCCAGCAACAGCAAGGTTGTAAAGTCCCCCAATACCTGTTCGATTTGGGGATGCAGGGGTTGGCGATCGAATAGCGTCAGGTTCAGACACAGATCGTCGCGCTCCGCCCAAGCCGACAACGTGGCGGCGTAGGCGGACAGCAACAACGCCGAAGGCGTTAGCCCCTCCGAGCGGGCGCGCGCCTTGAGCTCCCCCCACAGCGGTGCGGAAAGCTGAGCCGACAGCCGAGCGAAATGCGGCACGCCGACTTCGGCCGGATCGCAGCGCAGCGGCAGGCGAGGCGCCGGCGGCAGGTTGTCCAGGCGCCGTGCCCAATACGCCTGCGACACTGCGTTGACCTCGCGCAGATGCAGATGCTCCAGGTAGTCGCGAAAGCCAATTTCCAGTTCGGGTAAGTCCTGCTCCGGGTTACTGTAGAGCTGTTCCAGCTCCGCCAGCAGGATCTGCATGCTGAGCCCATCGAGCATCAGGTTGTCCAGGCACACGAACAGACGCGCCTCGGCGCCTTTGGTCACGTGCGCTTCCTGGATGTCGAACACCGGCCAGCTCGACGGATCCAGTACCTGCCGGGCCAGCCGTTCGCGCAGAGCCGCGGCCTGCTCGCCGTTCAGATCGGGAACCTGATGGCGCCTCAGCGTGAATCGCGGCGCCTCCGGCAGCACCTGCTGCATGCCGTTGCGCACCACCGTCCGCAACGAGTCGTGGCGCTGGACCAGCCGGTTCATCGCCCGCTCGAAGCGTGGCACATCCAGATCGGCGACCTCGAACTCAACAAAGAAATGCGAGCCGACTCCGCACAGCGCGAAGCCCGGCTGGCGGCCGACCAGGTAGGCCTGCTGGACGTCGGTGAGTGGGAAAGGCGCATATCGGGCGGCCGGATCGCGGCGCAGGCTGAATCCGCCTTGGGCATCGCTGCGGCGTACGGTTGCGGCAAACACCGCCAGCGCCGGAAAATCGAACAGATCACCCAGTCCGGCGCAATAGCCGCGTCGGCTCAATTCGCCGATCAGACGCGTTGCCAGCAGGCTGTCGCCGCCCATCCGGAAGAAATGGCTGTCCCGGTAAACGGTGTCCGTCTTCAGCAGATCGCGCCACAGCGCCGCCACGGTCCGTTCCGTATCGCTCTGTGGCAACTGGCGCTCAGCCCCCACCTCCGGCTGGCATCGGCTACAGCGCTGCGCCAGAGCGCGATGGTCCACCTTGCCATTAGCGGTCAGCGGTAAGGCATCCAGGAAGAACAGCCGTTGCGGCACCATGTAGCCCGGCAGTAGATTGCGCAAAGCGGCGGACAGCTTGCCTCTGTCGGGCAGCAGTACCTCGCGCGGCGCGCGCAGAACCAGCCATTGCACATTGCCTGTCAGACCACTGGCCTTGCCGTGTATGCCTTGCCGGCCCAGCAGCGTCTGCCACCCGTGCGTATCGTGCAGCCGCCGGGCCAGGCCGCCAGCGTTCCCATCGGCCAGCAGTTCGGCGGAGATCAGCGCCAGGCTGGAAGCCTCGCGCAGCTCATGAACGCATACCAGAGCCGAAGGCGCGGCCAGCGCCAGCGCCGCCTGTACGCCGGCATCGCCCAACCGGTGTAAAGCATTGTTAGCCCAGACCAGATCGGCCTGATGCCGCTCCTCATGCGATACCTCGGCATGCCAGCGCCGTGCGTCGGCATGCGCATGGCGCTGCAGGTTTTCCGAGGCGCGCAGCACCATCTCCGGCGATTCGTCCCACGCGGTGTATTCCACGTCCTCAGTATGCAAATGCTGGAGGAGTTGCGCCGCCGCCAGACCGCTGCGCGCGCCCACTTCATGCAACCGTACCGGGCGCCCCAGTATTTTTGCCAGCGCCCGTACCGTACCGGCCAGCGCCTCGATGGCCGTCTGCATACCCGGCGTGCGCAGCAACAATTGTTCCGGCGCCCAGAACGGGTGATTGAGCAGCGTTTGCACGGGCCGCTCGCCACGCAGGATCTGGGCGAGAGGCGCATGCTGCGCCGACAGCGCATTGGCCACCTCCCAGAGCGCGTGCCCGCCTGCCGGTTGCCAGGGCTGAGGCATTTCACCTGCCGGCGCATAGCGATTTTCGGTCCGGCATTGCAAAAAGCCTTCCGCGCACAGATGCTCCAGCCAGCGCGTCAGCAGCCCGGCCCATTGAGGCTGAGCGCCGTACTGGTCAAGCACGTCTTGAACCGTGGGCGACGTGCGCAAGTCCACGCCTTGCCGGGTCAGGTTTTCGTACAGAAAACCCGCCACCAGGCGCGCCATGCCGGCTTCATACTCCGGTTCGGTTCGCCCGGCTGACACGGCGTCACGCGGCGCCAGCCGCGCATAATCGACCGGCAACATCGGGTCTTCGGGTAGCGCGCGGAACAGCGCCGACCCTTGCGGCACGATGAAAGCCGCCAGCGATTTCTCCCGTTCCCCCACAGCCAGCGCCACCGCGTTCTTGACGCCCTCGACCTTCAGCAGCGCGGCTTCGATCTCGCCCAGCTCGATGCGATAACCGCCGACCTTGACCTGCTTGTCGCGCCGCCCGAGGAATTCCAGCCGGCCATCCGGCCAGTAGCAGCCCATGTCGCCGGTGCGGTACCAGCGCTCGCCACCCCACGTCACGAACTGCTGCGCGGTGCGCTCCGGATCGTTGAAATAGCCCAGCGCCACGCCTTCGCCGCCGATCCACAGTTCCCCCGGCACCCAGTCCGGGCAGTCGCGACCCCGCGCATCGGCCACCCGGTACTTCTGCCGGGCCAGCGGGTAGCCATAGGGAATGGATCGCCAGTCAGCCGGCACGTCATCCACCTCATAGACGTTGGACCAGATGGACGCCTCGGTTGCGCCGCCCATCGCCGCGAAGCGGCCATCCGGGCGGAAGGTACGGTAGCGCGCAGGCAGGTCCAGGCTGATCCAGTCGCCCGAAAGCATCGCCACCCGTAACCATGCCGGCGCCTTCAGCCCGAAGCCCTCGCTGTAGGTCAACAACATGTCCAGCAGCGCCGGAACCGTGTTCCAGATCGTCACGCCGTGGCGCTCAATGGCTTCGCACCAGGCAGCCGGATCGCGCCTCTGACCTTCATCCACCAGAACTAGCGCGCCGCCCGCCGATAACAGGCCAAAAATGTCATAAACCGACAGGTCGAAATGCAGCGCCGATAATGCCAGTACCCGATCGTTCGCCGTGACGGCATAGCGGCGATTCAGCGCCAGGCAGGTATTCAGCGCCCCCCGGTGGGAAATGATCACCCCCTTGGGCGTTCCGGTGGAACCGGAGGTGTAGATGATGTAGGCCGGTTTCCGGGCATCCACCGCGCGGGGGCGGGCAAAGGCGCGTGACCAAGAACATCCTGCCAGCATAGGAATGTCATACCGTCCGCCGAGCCTTCCGCCATATCGTCGCGGGCGCCTTTGCATACCAGCACCAGAACCGTGGCCGCCCCCTGGTAAATCGTCCCCCGACGCTCCCGTGGCTGATCCGGCGAAACCGGCACATATACCGCGCCTGCATACAAGGCGCCCAGTACCGCGATGATCTGGCCGATTCCTTTAGGCATGCTGATTGCCACGGTATCGCCGGGTTTTACGCCGTGGGCCGCCAGCGCACCCGCGCAACGCCGGGCCTGTTCGGCCAGTTCTCCATAGGTCAGACGGCGCTCGCCGTGCAGCAGCGCGACGGCCTCTGGACATTCTTGCGCCTTGCGAAAGAAGCCCTCGTGCAGCAAACCCTCCGGCGCCGGATCGCGGCCCGGCTCCTTAGGTTCGTTGATGTGCGCCCGCATTATCCGCTGATCTTCCGGCATCAGATCCGGTACGTCTTCATGCCAGGTCTGCGGCTGCTCAAGCAGACGCCGCACCAGGCCCACATAGGTCTGGAACATGGCATTGAGCAACCCCGGCGGGAACAGCGCTTCGTTGCTGTCCCATTGCAGAAACACCGAACCGGCATGCTCATAGGCCAGATGGTCGATCCAGACTTGCGGCGTCTGGGAAATGCCCCAGCCCGGCGCGCCCAGCGTGCGTTCCACATCCTGGCCGAACAGCGGACGCCCCAGGTTGCTGGTGAACACCACCGGTGCGCCATGCGGATAGGCTCCCGGCGTCTTGCGCAACTCGCGCAGCAGCTCCACGCCAGACCAGTGCCGGTGCTCGTAGGCATCGGTGAAGGTTTGCTGGTTGGCCTGCGCCAGTGCATCGAAGCACGCGCCTTCACCGGCGATGTCCAACAACAGGATATTGGTGAAGTCGGCAATCATGCCGTCCACTGCGGAGTGCAGCGGCTGGCGATCAAACAGCGTCAGGTTCATCAACAGCCGCGGCTGGCTGCACCAGCGCGCCAGTACCGCGCCAAAGCAGGTGACCAGCGCCATTGTCGGCGTTACGCCATATTCACCGGCGCAGGCTTTGAAACGCCTCCAATCTTCGGCCTGGATTTCCACCTGCCGGCGTGAGATACGCACCTGTTTGATCTGCTTCGGTTCGCAGGCCAGCGGCAGTTGCGGCGCCTCGGGCAGGCTGTCCAGCCGCGCTATCCAGAAGCGTTGCGCCTGCCGGCGGGCCGCTTCGTTTGCCTGGGTCGCCTGGGCCAGGTAGCTGCGGAAATCGTAGTCCACGCTCACCGGCGGTAGCCGCTCGCCGCGCACCAGCGCCGCCAATTCATCAAACACCAGGCTGAAGCTCGCGGCGTCCAGTACCAGCAGATCGATATCCGCATGCAGCCGGTGGCGGTCATTGGGCAGCAGGGTGAGCTGGAAATCGACGTTTTCGCCTTGTTCCACGGCCAATACCCGGTGGCCGTGGAGTTTGCGCATGGCCTGCAGGTGCGCCTCGCACTCGGCGGAGGAGGACGCCCGCAGATCATGCAGAGTCAGCCCGCGCCAGCGAGTGCCGGGCCGGCGCTGCTGGCGGCCATCGTTGAGGAAAGTCACCGTCAGCATCGGATGGCGTTCTATCAACGCGCCGATGGCCTGCTCCAAAGTATCGGCATCCAAACCCGCGCCGTCGAATTCCTGGTACAGGTGGCAACCCACGCCGCCCAACGTCTGATGCGGCGCACGACCCACCAGGTAGGCATGCTGTACGGGCGTCAGGGCGAACGGTTCGCCATCGGCCATGGTCGGCCACGCGGGGGAGGCGGCTTGCACCAACGTCGGCGTATTCGCCGGTGCGCTATGCGCACCGGCTGGGTGATCCCGCAACAGTTTGCTCCACCCTCTCAGGGTCGGCTGCTGGTACAAATCCCTCAATTTGATCTTGTGGCCGCGTTTGCGCAGGCGATGCATCCAGGCCATCAGCCGCATAGAGTCCATGCCCAGCTTCAGAAAGCTGGCATCTTCATCCAACTGCTGCGCCGGTATCCCGAGATCGGCAGCGACGCTTTCGCGCAGCGAGCCATCAACCCCATTCATTTTTTCTTCTCTGGTTCGAACTAAGTCCTTCATCAGAACCGGCTCCTTCGATCTATTGGCAAAAAAGCGGTGTCGCCGCGTATCTATCCCGAAAAAGAGGTAATGACGCGCCGGAACACCTCTAAAAAGGTGCCTGTGCAACCAACTGCCGATTCAACAACAGCACGTCGTCTTCAGAAAACCGGCCGGCGTAGAATTGCAGCTTCGCGTAGGCCTGAAACCACTCCACATAGGTTTGCAACAGCGCCTGCCGCGTCTGGTAAACCTGGCGCTCGGCGTGCAGCGCATCGGTGTTGGTGCGTTCGCCGCCGGCCACGCTTTTGCGCATGGCATCGACCAGGGCGTCGCCGTCAGCTACGTTTTGGCGTAGCGTTCGCACGCGGCCGGCGCTGGTGGCGAACACGCGGTAATGTTGTTCCAGCGTGGCGGCGGTGGTGGCGTTGATTCGTTCCAATTCGTAGCGCGCCTGATCACGCCGGTTGATGGCTTGGCGCGTGGCGTAATAGCTGGATCCGCCGCTGAACAGCGGGATCGACACCTGCACGCCGATGGTGTTGGTTTTGTAGTCGCGGCCCCGGTTGTTGACGGTGTCCGACACGATCCGCTCATGGGCGGCGTAGAGCGAGACACGAGGCATGAACTGGCCTTTCTCGCGCTCGATGGTCTGATCGTTGTAGCGCACCGCCAGACGTGCCGCCTGTACCTCCGGGTTCTCCAACAGGGCGTCCTGCTGCAAGGCGGTCAGAGCATTCTCCGGCATTGACGGCAGAACGGATTCCAGGTCGATGGCCAACAGCTCGTGCGCCAGCACCGGCTCGCCAAGAAGCGCCGATAGCTCGCCTAGCCTGTCGGCCTGGGCATTCTCGTATCCCACCAGCTCCGACTGGGTGGCGCCCATCTGCGCGCGCGCCTCCAGGACGTCGATTCGGGTGCCTTCGCCCTGAGCCATCATTCGTTCGTTGTCGCGCAGCATGTCCTGGTACACACGCAACTGGCGGCGGGCTAGAACCACGGCGTCGCGTGCCAGTAGCGCGTTCAGGTAGGCGTCGATCAGGGCCACCGCTTCTTGCTGGAATTGCAGCCGATACTGGACCTCGGCATATTCCGCCTGAGTCTTTCCCATGCGGTAGGTGCTGATGGCCGAATAGTCGAACAGCGTCTGCTCGATAGTCAGACCGGCGCGGTGGCCGTAGAAATTGTCTTTGACGCTCTGCGGCCCGGATGCCGTAGTGTCGTAATACTCGGTTTGGCTGGTGCGGTTGC
Organism: Brenneria izadpanahii; assembly: GCF_017569925.1. NCBI lineage: Bacteria > Pseudomonadati > Pseudomonadota > Gammaproteobacteria > Enterobacterales > Pectobacteriaceae > Brenneria > Brenneria izadpanahii. Next base: position 598,535 of record NZ_CP050854.1, read on the forward strand.
GCAGGTAGTTGATCGATGCCTGCGGCAGCAGCGCGGCGCGGGCGATGTTGCCTGCATCCCGGCCGGCATCGCGGGCGGCGCGCGCGGCATGCATTTGCGGGTCGTTGAGCAGCATGCGCTCGTAGGCCCGAACCAGGTCGAGCGCCTGCGTCTGCCGCCGCGTATTCAGTTTGTGCGATGGCGGTGCCTGCAAATCAGGCAGCGGCAGCGCCCAGACCGGCGGCGTACCCTGCGTCAACCACAGTATCGCCGCCACGGAGATCGAAACAGGATGCGGTGTTTTGCCAAGTCTGCGTAACCCCGGCCACAAACGCAGTTGCAGGAATGCGCTGACCGGTTCAAACTTTCCCACTGCTTTGTTGCGCTGTCTCATTCACTCCTCCGTCAACGCCAGGCGGGTGCGGTCGCGCAGCGGCTTGAGCAGGTAATTCATCAGCGTGCGCTCGCCCGTCTTGACGAAGGCTGTCACCGGCATGCCCGGCTGTAGCTGCAGCCCAGGCAGCGCCTCACGGTTCTGCAGGTCGTCTACGCTGATTTCGACGTGGTAGTAGGGCGCGCCTTGCGGATCTTCCAGACGATCGGCGGAGACGGTCTTGACGGTGCCTGCCAGCTTGGGTGTGGAAGCGCGGTTGAAGGCGTCGAACGCCAATTCCACCGGCTGGCCGGTCTGCACTTTGTCCACTTCCTGAACCGGCAGCCTGCCTTCCACCATCAGCGGCTGGTCCAGCGGCACGATGTCCATCAGTTTGTCGCCGGCGCTAACCACGCCGCCCTGGGTGAACACCGCCAGGCCAGCGACGATGCCCTCGGTCGGCGCCAGTATCTGCATGTTCGCCACGTCGTACTGCGCACTGTCCAGGCGAGATCCCAGGTCCGCCGTACGGGTTCGGGTCTCGGCCAGCATGGTGCGCAGCTCCTTCTGATAGTCCTCGCGCTGCTGGATCAGCCGCAACTGGTATTCCCGCACCTGACCTTGCAACTGCGCCAGTCGGCCCTGGTCGTCGGCGACGGAACCAGCCAGTTGCAGGAACTGGCGTTCCGATTCCAGCAGGCGATTGCGCGCCAGCAGACCGTCATCGGCCAGCGTGCGCTGCCCGGCCAACTGCCGCTCGAAGGTCTCGCGCTGGTCACGGCGTGATTGCAGGATGCGCTGCAGGCTGTCGCGCTGCTCGCGCAGGCCGAGCAACGTCGCCTCCAGACCGTCCAGCGTGGCCTGTTGGGCGCTGCGTCGGCTGTCGAACAACTGTTGCTGCGCCTGGATGATCTCCTCGGCCAGCAGATTGCCCTCGCGTTCGGCCTGCAACAGTCGTTTATCGAAGCGGATGTTCGCTAGCCCGTCGCGCTCGGCCACCAGTCGGTTTTCCGTCGCCAGATTGCTCAGAAACTGGAAGCGCAGCGAATCGAACTGGTTGGCCGCCACGTTCGGCTCCAGCATCACCAGCACCTGGCCCTGCCGTACCGTATCGCCCTCGGCCACCAGGATGCGCTGCACTCTGCCGCCTACGATCGGCTGTACCGCCTTGCGGTTGCCGCTGACCACCACCTTGGCCTCCACCGGCACACCGGCATCCAGCGGCGCCAGCAACGCCCAACTGAGAAAACCGGCCACGCCCACCAACACGATCAGCCAGCCCAGGCGCACGAAGTGACTGTCGTCTACCGACAGCAAGTCGTCCTTGGCGTCGATCGGATCCGTATCCGGCGCCGCCGAGTGCATGCCCGGTTGCGCGCTCATGCCCCCTCCTTGCGCTGTGCGAAATTCATGGCTGTCCCGTAGGCGGGAAGCGGCATCACCCGGTTTGGCGGCTGAGGCAACGGAGAGGGGGGCTGGGCACTGCGTTGCATGCGCTGCATCACCTCGGCCAGCGGGCCGAAGTCGGCCTGCGCGCCGGCATGCAGCACCAGCAGCTTGTCGGCTCGCTTGAGGATGTTGGGCTTGTGGGTGATCAGCACCAGCGTGATGCCGGCCTGCTTGATACGGTTAATGGCCTGGGCCAGCATGGCGTCGCCGGCTTCGTCTAGGTTGGCGTTGGGTTCGTCCAACACCACCAGGCACGGCTCGCCGTACAGGGCGCGGGCCAGTCCTACGCGCTGGCGCTGACCACCGGAAAGCCCCAGACCGTTCTCGCCCAGTCGGGTCTGGTAGCCCTCGGGCAATTGCAGAACCAGCTCATGCACCCCAGCCATCTGCGCGGCGGCGATGACCTTCCGCTCGTCCATATCGCCGAAGCGGGCGATATTTTCGGTCACGGTGCCGGCGAACAGCTGCACATCCTGAGGCAGGTAGCCGATCAGCGCGCCCAGGGACTCCGGCCGCCACTGGTCCAGCGGCGCGCCGTCCAGCCGCACCTTGCCGCGCAGCGGCGGCCAGGCATTGACCAGACAGCGCGCCAGCGTGGTTTTGCCCGCGCCCGAAGGGCCGATCACCACCAGCGTCTCGCCCGGTTCCAGCCTGAAGTGGATGCCGTGCAGCACTGGCTGGGTCTGATTGGGCGGGGCGGCCAGCAATTGTTCCACCGCCAGCACGCCGGCAGGGCGGGGAAAGTCCATGCCCTTGATCAGCGGCGGGAAGTCGTTCAGCAATTGGCTCAGTCGTCGCTCGGCTTCCTTCACCTGAGTCCACTGGCGCGAGGCGCCGATGATCTGGTCGATGGGGGACAGCGCACGGCCCAGCAGGATGGAGCCGGCGATCATCATGCCTGCCGTCATCTCGTGCCGCAGCACCAGCCAGGCTCCAAGGCCCAAGGCCAGCGATTGCACCGCCATGCGTAGCGCCTTGTTCCAACCCTGGATCTTCGCCATGCGGGCGCTGGCCAGGTTCTGCTCGCGCACATAGCCCAGATGCTGCCCGGCCCAGCGGCGGCGCAGGTTGGCCAGCATGCCCATGCCGGCAATCGCCTCGGCGTTGCGCAGGTTGGCCCCGGCATCGCGGCGAGAAGCGATCGCCAGCTCGCCGGCCTTCTGCAGGTGGGGGCGGCTGACCCGTTCGTTGAGCCAACCCACCGCCATCAGCGCCATCGTGCCGCCCAGCGCGAACCAGCCCAGCAGCGGGTGAAAATAGAACATCACCAGCACGTACACCGGAAACCACGGCGCGTCGAAGAGCGCGAACAGCGAGTGTCCGGTGGCGAACTGGCGCAACTGCTGCAGGTCGTCCAACGGCTGAGCGGCATTGAGCTGGCCGGTTTTGAGGTTGGCGCTGAAGGCGGCGTCGAAGATGCGCGGCGCCAGCTTACGGTCGAAGCCCGTGCTCAGACGCAGAACCACCAGGGAACGCACCCACTCCAGCGCGCCCATAAAGGCGTACATGCCCAGCAGGATGACGGTCAGCATCAGCAACGTCATCTCGTTGCCGGAGGCGAGAACCCGGTCATAGACTTGCAGCATGTACAGGGCAGGCGCCAGCATCAGGATATTGATGACGCCCGAGAACACGCCGATATGCATGAAACTGCGTTTGTAGGTCAGCAGAGCACGAGCCAGTTCGCCATGCACACCCTCTGCCGACCGGGATTTGCCCGCCGTCATCGCGTCTCCTGCTTTTTGCGGAAAAAACATCCCCCTCCCCGCAATCGCAGGGAAAGCCGAAACCTGCGCGCAATTTGCTTTGCAGGTATTTCCGCAAACCGCTAAAATCGACGGCTTCCGGAAAACGGAGCCTGACCTAACAACGCCAGGCCCCGGTGCTGCCCGGTGAAATCGGCGATCCCTTCCGTCAAAAAAGTGCCGCCGCGCCGGTTACCAAACCTCTTACATTTCTGGAATGGCTGCTTACGCGGCCAGCAGGAGGTCGCTTTCGACTGCCGCCGCCGAAGCCAGCGCCTCGGTGATCACGCCGCCGGAGGCGTAGTCGCCAGCTTCGTCGTAGTAGGCGATCGAGACGCCGGTGTCAGCCAGAGCGGTGTCGATTTGCGCCCAGGTCGCCGTGTCGATGTCTACCCCAGAGATCCCAGATAATTGTCCAGTACGAACTCGAAGGCCGAAACGTCGGTGTTGTCGAACGCCAGACTATAGATCACGGCGGAATTCAACGTGGCCGAGTCGTACAGCGACGCATTCGCCAGGATGCCGCTGAATGTGGAGTTGCTCACGCTGATGGCGCTGTTGCCGTCGGCCACGCCAAAGACGCTGGACGCCACCGCATCCACCGCGATATCGAAGCCGCTGACCACCAACAAAGGCTCATAGGCATCGAACGTCGTCAGGGTGGATGCAGCCGGAGCTACGCCGGTATCGCTGGTCGGGTTGTAGCCCAGATACAGGTTGTCCAGGCTGCCGTTGGTCACGAACGAGTACGACCCGATGGCCGAGTTATAGGTTGTGTCCCATGAGAAGCCGGATTCGGAATACAATAGGTATTTACCGCCAAACGAAGTGTTGGAATCGATACCCTGGCCCGCGTACCAGTTGAAATCGTAGATTTCATAGGTCGGCGCGGCTGCCGATGGGTCGTAGATTCCGTTGCCGGTGTAGTAGTTGCCGTTTACTGCCAGAATGGAGCCGATATAGGCCGGGTTATGGGTGCCGATTCCGGTTTCGTCGTAGGCGTCCCGCCACGTGGTGATTTCAGATTGCAAAGACATAATGCCTTCTCCTGTTTCCTGTGGCCGGTCGCCGCTCCGGCCAGAATTGCTTCAGCCCCGATGGCTGAAGCGGCGCATGCTTAAAAGCGGTATTCCAGATTGGCCGTCAGAGTGCGGCCGGGATAGAAGTTGTAGCCCAGCGTAGTCGGCGTCGCCTCCATCTGGTCGGTTAGGTTGGTCAGATAGAGGCCGACCTTGAGCTGGTCGTTAAAACGGTAGTTGGCGAACAAATCCAGCTTGATCACCCTGGGCCAGAGATAGGCCTCTATCCAGCCATTTTCATTCGGCAGCGTGGCCGAAGAACTATTGCTGGGATGGCCGCTGCCAGAGCTTTGAACGCTATCGACGTAATAGTAGGCGGCGCGCTGTTTGCCGCGGAAATGCGCGGTGGCGCCCAGTTCCAGTTTGCCCTCATAGGGCGTCAGCGCGGCGGTCAGGCTGCCGCGGATCGGCTCGATCAGGCTGGTTTCCATCCAGTTCCAGCCGGAATAGCACAGGCGTTTGCCCTTGCCCATCGGGGTATAGACGGTGTTGCCATCAGTATCCGTGCTCCTGTAATAAGCTTGCCCGCTAGGCGACTGCCAACTGCACATCTTGTTGTCGTGGCGTAGCGGAATGGTCAAATTACCGCGCAGATAGAACAGCGGCTGGCGATAGGCCAGATTTAGCTCGAACCCCTGGCGAATCACAGTCTCCAGATTATTGACATTGGCGACGTAACTGTTGGCTACCTGCGTACCGCCCTGTTCGTTAAGCGGCTCACCACTTCTTACGATAGGGCCGTAGCCAATATAATTACGGATATGGTTGCGGTAGAAGCCGACGCCCACATCGATCTTATCTTCGCGCGCCAGCCAACCGGCACGCTGGTAATTCGCGCCCAGTTGCAGGGATATATTTTTTTCCGGTTCTAGGTCGGGGTTGGCGGTAAAGCCCTGTCTCATCCACACGCCGTTGATATACATTTCATTGCTGGTGGGCGCGCGCTCGCCGTAGCCGATGCTGGCGTAGGTGGTCAGACCGGAACCCGGCCGGGTATATTGCAGCCCGAAATTGGCCGACTTCAGGTTGTAGTTATGCTTCTGGTTGTCAGAAATATAGCGAGTGTCACCGCTATCATCATCGATATGAAAATCTTTGATATATTCCGATGCTGCAGCCAAAGCCATTTGCCGGGCCTCGCTGGACGAATACCCCTGGCTGCGATAAAGATTTCTAAGAGATCCGTAAGTTGGCAGTGTACCCGCCTTGGTGATATTCCCGGACTCGAACATCGGCGAATAGACGTCCATTGATACGCGCTGCCAGCCAACCCCAACGCTGGCCTGCCATGGGCCGCTGTCCTCGGTGCTTAATGCCAGCGCCAGCGCCAGGGTATCGTTGCGGGAATCCGGATCCCATACCAGCTCCTTATAATCGTACCCCTGGCTTTGCTGATGCTTTTGATACCACTGATCCTCGGTCAGACTGTCGACTTCTTTATCCGTGCGCCGTAATTCCAGCCCGGTATCCAGCCGCAGAGGACCTATCTTCGGTGCATCGAAATGACTGGCGTTGCTGATCTTCAATCCGTTCGATGCATTTTCGACGAAATAATGCATGGGTTCTCCCATGCCGTATGAACCTGGGACACCTGTCCAGCGCTGTTCTCGTTCCTGCTTTTCGTGATAAAACTGCATTTCCGGGTTGACCCAATCGGAAAAGGCCCCCTTGTATTTCAGACTGATCACCTGGTTGTCCAATTCCGCGCCGACAGACCAGATCTTCTTCCCCCAATAGGCATTTCCGCCATCCGTCGTCACCCATACCTCCGGCTCCTGATCGGTCTGGTATTTTGCATGGCCGGCGGTAGCGAACAGTTCCAGACTTTGGTTATAGGCGTCGTTGAAGTAGTGACGTATTCTCAGCATTTGGGAATCGCTTTTTTTCTCGGTACCGGTCAACGCGCCTGATTTGGCAGCCTGTTTCAGCCATTGCACTTGCTGCTTGTTAAACTGGCAATTGTGGAAGCCGTCCTGAAATCCTCCCGACATTCCCAGCACTCCCGAATAGCGGCAGTTGTTCGGTGATTGCTGTTGTGCTCCGTCGTTAAGCCAAAACCCAAAATTCTTGGCATGGGTATAGCGCAGCATATCCCCTTCATTGAAATGACTGCCGACGCTGTAGGCGTCGTTCTCACTGTCGGATGCGCCCAGCATAAAATCCCAGCGCTCGGTGCGGCTGGCCAGAAAAGCCGAACCCGAGGGTTTTTGTCCGTTAGCGTATTTGCTGAACCCGGTGGAGCCGCGAACCATTCCGCCAAAACTTCTGCCGGGGCTCAGGATGTCATCCACGTCCAGATAGCGGAAATCAACCGTTCCTCCCAGGCTCCCCAGCGCGCCGGTGCTGGTATTGACCCCCCGGGTTACGTCAATGGATTTCAAAAATTGGGGGTCAACGAAAATAGAGCCGGTTTGTCCGATATCTTTGGTAAAAGCGTGGAAATTCTGATTAATCCCTTCGAGCGACTGAGAAACGCGCCCATGCCCGGCAATGCCTTGCACGCCGACGGAGACGTCCGGCCGGGCATAAAGGCTGTTCACCGAGGTGCCCGATATCTGGTCGATCAGGTCGCTCATATGGCTGGCTTTGCGCCGCTCGACATCGTCCTTGCTGGCCCCGGCGGTATTACCGATCGTCTTCTTTTCTTCTTCGGCAATACCGATCACTTCTATTTCATCAAGAGCGTGTGCGGCGTCATCGGTCTGAGTAGCGGCGGAGGCGGCAGGGGTTTTTTTTTCTTCTTGTTCAGGAGAGAACGGGGATTGGGCTTGCTGGGCCAGCGTTTGCTGCCCGGTCAACGCCAATATGATGGCCAGCCATATCTGGCTGGGTCGCAAGCGTTCCCTGCCTAATCCGGCCGAGGTGTTTCCAGGTCGTTCTCGTCGGCTGGCAAGTGGCATGTCCTCATTCGCCCCAGCTCTGTTTTTTTTGAACGCCATCTAATTTTTCCCTGAATACGAATTAGAAATATAATGAGAGGCATTTACATTAATGAGCGAAATCTACCTCTCGCCTGTGACTGTGTAGGTCTGACCCGCAAGACTTGATCTGCGTCCCTGCGGTGATGCAACTGCCTCATGACGAAGAGAATGTGTGCGTTTTTATGGAGCATTTGCGGCTCGGCAGTCCACTACCAGCCAAATTCAATCTTTACGAAAAACTGTCAAGCCCGCTAACAGTTTTCGGGAAAAATTTAACTTTTCGAGGATTTTTGTTTTTGTGCGGCAAAGCGAGAGAGGAGGCGGAACATGGCGCGGCCACACCGTGGCTTGGCCTCAGACGCAGGATTAGCGCTGGTGCGGTTGGCCGGAGGGGGCCGCGAGTGGTTGCTGCGGCCTGGTGGTGATGCCCAGGGCGCATTGCTTGGGCGAGATGCCGGTGTGGCTGCGGAATATGCGGCTGAAGTGGCTAAGGTGGGCAAAGCCAACCGTTGCGGCCGTTTCCGTCACGGAGACGCCGCGCCGCAATAGGGCGATAGCCGCGTCGATGCGTATGCGTGTCAGGCACACATGAACGGAGCAGCCGTACAGGGCGTGGAAGCCCGATTGCAGGCGTTTTTCGTTGAGGCCGACGGTCCGTGCGAGGGATTGCACGCTCCAGTCCTGTTCGTAATGCTTCTCCAGCAGGACTCGCGCTTTGACCAGGCGCTGGCGGTCGGCGGGCACGGGCAAGTTGAGCTGCTGCTGTGAGAGGTTTTCGCGCAGGAAGCAGGCGATGGCCTCGAAGGCCTTGGCGCGCAGGTATAGGTCGCGGGAGATGCAGGGGCCGGGATAGGTGCAGTCGAAGCCGAGTAGATCGCAGGCCACGCGTTGCAGGCAACTGGAGGCGGGCATCACGCCCAGGAAAGCGTCAATGTGCGGTTGGTCGCCTGCGACGGTGCAGATGCGTTTGCGCAGGTCGTCCATTTGTAATCCGGTCAGGCCGGCCATGGCGGTTTGCGGCATGTGGATGCTGAGCATGCGGAAGGCGCCATCGGATTTGCCGTCGAGTACATCCCAGCCAGTGGCATGTTGGCCGGTGGCCATCAGTATGGCGGAACCGGCCCGGGCATCGAGCACGGCGCCATCATCGAAAGCTGCCTGCATGCGGCCTTCGAGAAGAATGTTCACGCTGAAGGCGGGAGGCCCTTCGGCCTGGAACGCCCATTTGCCGCCAGGGTGCCCGTTGATGCAACTGATGCATAGCCCTTCGCAAGGCTGGTATATGTGCACGGCGTGCCGCCAGTCTTCATGAACGCCTTCCAGCCCTTCTTCCTGAAGCTTGCTTGGGTCAAGGGCTGGCTGGTCGGATGTGGTGTCCAAACTCCCCGCCATAATTTTTTTCCCTAAACATCAAATTTTTTCCGTAAACCGTTAGCGCCGCTTTTCAGTTGGCGTAATGATAATCAATATCACTATATACCCAGATTGTTGCCAATTGAACAAAATAAGCGCCGGCAATGGTGATTTACCCGCAAATAGCACATGACAAAGGCCCGTATCAGGCCGTGGACTCTGATTACTATGTCGATATCTTCCTTGGCTTCGTCGCGCCTGAGTGCGCGGCAGGTGCTGCCCGCAATTGCAGGCATTTATATCAGCCAGACCGTCATCACGTCATTGACCACCCAGGCGCTGCCGTCGTTGCTGCGCGATGCGGGTGCTTCGTTGCAGGTGGCGGGGTTGACCGCGTTGCTGTGGGTGCCCTGGGGGCTTCGCTTTCTGTGGGCGCCGGCCGTGGAGAGATGGCGCCTGCCCGCCGGCCGGCTGGAACGGCGTTCGCGCACCCTGGTGCTGGCGGGGCAATGGCTGATCGCGGCGATCCTGTTGGGTTTGGGCCTGGCGGCGTTGCTCGGGCATCTTTCCCTAGCCGATCATGCCGGCTGGATCCTGAGTGGGTTGCTGCTCGCGGCGCTGGTGGCGGCGACGACCGATGTGGCCAGCGATGGCTTCGCCGTGGAGCAGTTGGCGAGCCCACAGCGCGGCTGGGGCAATGTGGCGCAGGTGGGCGGCAACTATGTCGGCGCGATGCTGGGCGCGGGCGGCTTCCTGCTGGTGGCCGGGCTGGCCGGCTGGCCGTGGGCGCTGCTGTCGGCCAGCCTGGCGATGCTGCTGTTGAGCGTGCCGATGCTGCTGCTGCGCGAGCCACTGCGCGACCGGGCTCAGGCGGACGTCAGCCACCGCCCCGGGCTGCTGCACGCGCTGCGCCGCCCTGAGGTGCGCAGCGGCTTGCTGCTGATGTTGTTATCAAGTATCGGCGTGCGCCTGACGCTGGGCATGTTCGGACCGTTTCTGCTCGATCGCGGTATGAGTCTTGAGCAGTTGGGCTGGTTGTTCGGCTCGCTGCATATCGGAGCGGGGCTGACGGGGGCGGTCTTGGGTGGTGTGCTGGCGCGCTGCGCGCCGGGTTGGCGCGCGGTCTGGATTGCCGTGAGCCTTAAAGCGTGCGTGTTGGTTGCGTTAACGCTGGCCGTGCCGTCGGCGCCGCTGCCGGTGTTGATGATGCTGATCGGGCTGATGTTAGCAACGCTGGGCCTGGTCTGGGTCGCGTTGTATTCGGCATTGATGGGGCTTGCTTCGCCGCTACAGGCCGGGTTGGACTTCACGCTGTTCCAGAGCGCTGATGCCTTGCTGGCCATCGCTGGCGGCGTTGCCGGAGGCTGGCTGTCGCAGCATTTGGGCTATGGCGTCTGTTTCGGGCTCGCGGCGGCTTCGGCCATCGCGGCGGCGCTGGTGGTCAAACGCAAAGCGCCTTCCCTGGATAGCAACGCACAGGGGGCGGCACAGCATGCGTGAGCATGATTCTCAGGCCACGAGCGGCGTCTGGTCCATTATGCGGCCCGTGCAGGGCCAGATTCGGTTCGCCATGCTATTGGCCGGGCTGGCGGCGGCAGCCGCGCTGGGAGCCTTATGCGCGCTGGCCTGGGCGGTGCATGGATTGATGGCGTCGCCAGGGCAATGGCCGTGGCCGGCCCTGCTGTCGGCCGTGGCGCTGACGGTGCTGGCCTATGTGCTGCGGCTGACCGGATTCAACCAGTCGCACTATGCCGCCTTCCGGCTGGAGACGCGGTTGCGCACCGATCTGGCCGAGCACCTGGCCCGGGTGCCTTTGGGCTATGTGCAGCAGACCGGTTCCGGCGCGCTGACCAAGGTGATGATGGAGGACGTGAAGGCGCTGCACGTGTTCGTGGCCGACAGTACGCCGCTGTACGCCCGCGCCTATGTCTCGCCGGTGCTGACCTTTGTGCTGCTATGGCTGCTGGATTGGCGGCTGGCGCTGGCCGCCACGGCGGTGCTGGCGGTGGGCATGGCCGTGGTGTCGCTGGCGATGCGCGGCAGCGGTGAAATGATGCGGCGCTACCATGTCGCCGGCGAAAACGTCAGCAAGGCGGTGGTGGAGTATGTGCAGGCGATGCCGGTGGTGCGCACCTTCGACACCGGCACGACCACGTTCCAGCGTTATCAGCGCGCACTTGATGCATTCGTGGAAGTGGTGCTGCAGTGGTATCGGATGGCGGGGGTATCGTCCCGCCTGTCGATGGCCATCCTCAATCCGCTGCCCACTCTGGCGGCGTTGGTGTGGCTGGGCGGTTGGCTGATCAGCCGTGACGCGCTGGCCGCTTCCACCTGGCTGGCGGTGCTGCTGGTCGGCACCGGCATGGCCGAGTCGCTGCTGCCGCTGATGTCGCTCAAGCATCTGGTGGCGAAAACGCAGATGAGCATTCACCGGATTCATGAGGTGATGGGCGAACCGGAACTGCCGGTGGTGGATGCCGCCGGCGCAAAGGCGCCACAGGACGCGAGTGTGCGCTTCGAGCATGTCGATTTCCGTTACTCCCCTGATGGCGCGTTGGTGTTGCGGGACGTGAGTTTTGATGCGCCCCAGGGCAGCGTGACGGCGCTGGTTGGCCCCTCGGGCGCGGGCAAGACCACGGCGGCGCGTTTGATTCCGCGTTTCTGGGATGTCTGTGCGGGCTGTATCCGGGTGGGCGGCGTGGACGTGCGCGAGATGCTGCCAGAGACGTTGATGCGGCAGGTGGCCTTCGTGTTCCAGGACACCTTTCTGTTTGCCGACTCCATTGCCAACAACATCCGCCTGGGAATGCCCGAGTCGACGATGGATGAGGTGATCGATGCCGCCCGGGCGGCGCAGGCGCACGACTTCATCATGGCGCTGCCGCAGGGTTACGACACGCCCGCGGGCGAGCGGGGCGTTTTCCTGTCCGGCGGGCAACGCCAGCGCATCACCATCGCCCGAGCCATCCTGCAGAACCGACCGATCCTGGTGCTGGACGAGGCTACCGCCTTCGCCGATCCCGAAAACGAGGCGGCGCTGGTGGCGGCGCTCTCCAACCTGATGCGCGGCAAGACGGTGCTGATGGTGGCGCACCGGCTTTCGACCATCCGCGATGCCGACCAGATCCTGGTCTTCGACCAGGGAAGTCTGGCCGAGAGCGGCCGCCATGACGCGTTGATGGCGCAAAGCGGTGTCTATGCCCGACTGCGGCGCAGCTACGAGCGAGCGCAGCACTGGACGCTGGCGGGAGAACAGGCATGAGTACATCGCAATCCGCCCCACCGATCACCCCGATTCGAGAGACTTGGCGTCAACTGATGATCAGCGCGCGCAGCCGTGCGCCGCGATTGCGGGCCAGTCTGATTGGCCTGGCGGTTGCCGCCATCGTGCAGGGCCTGGCGCTGGCGTGCCTGATGCCGCTGTTCCGGGCGTTGATCCCGGCGGCGAATTGGCCGGCTGCATTGCCCTGGCTGCTGGCGATGACGGCGCTGATGCTGGCGAGCACCGCCATCCGCTGGTGGGCGCAGGGTTTCGACTACCGTGGCGACATGGTGCGCAACACGCACGAGCTGCGCACCGAACTGGGCGAGCAGTTGCGGCGGATCCCGCTGGCGGTGCTGCAAGACAAGCGCGCCGGTGGCGTGAACGCCACGCTGCTGGGCAATGTGGATGAGACGCTGAGCTACATCCTGACCGTCGCCAACATGATGGCCGTCGCCCTGATAACGCCGGTGGCGGTGGCCCTGGCGGCACTGTGGTTCGATTGGCGCATGGGGCTGATCCTGCTGCTGGTGTTCCCGCTGCTGATTCCGTTGTACCGCTGGCGCCGCCCGGCCTATGGACGCGGCATGCGCATGCTGGCCGATGCCAACGAACGCGCCAGCAGCGACATTCTGGAATATACCCAGGGGTTGCCGGTGCTGCGCGCCGCCTGCTGCGTAGGCGAACGGGCGGCGACGTTGCAGTCGAGCTTCACGCATCTGGAAGCCATCCAGACCATCGGCCAGAAGAAAGGCGCCAAGCCGAACCTGATCCTGGCCACGGTGATGGAGTTGGCGATCCTGCTGGTGGTATTCGCGGGCGCGCTGTTCGTGGTGCAAGGCACGCTGGATATCGCCATCCTGGCGGCGCTGATGGCGATCGTGGCTCGCTTTGGCGAGCCGCTGGCGACCTTCGTGCTGTACGCCAAGCTCATCGACCTGGTTGAAGCGGCGCTGGGCAAGATCGACGCGCTGCTGGCGATCAAGCCGTTGCCGCAGCAAGCGTCGGCAATTGAGCCGGTGGATTTCAACGTGAACTTCACCGGGGTGAGTTTCGCCTATTCGGGAAGCGGGCAGCTCACGCTGCGTGATTTTTCGGCGGCGCTGCCGGCCCGCAGTCTGACCGCGCTGGTGGGCCCGTCGGGAGCGGGCAAGACGACGGTGACGCGGTTGCTGATGCGTCACGCCGACCCCCAGGCCGGGCGGATCACGATTGGCGGCGTGGATGTGCGCGCCATCGCGCCGGAGCAACTAAACGCGCTGATCTCGGTGGTGTTCCAGGACGTGTACCTGTTCGACGACAGCATCCTGGCCAATATCCGCATGGCTCGGCCAGAGGCCAGCGACGAGGAGGTCGAGGCCGCCGCCCGCGCCGCGTACTGCCATGAGTTCATCACCCGCCTGCCCGAGGGATATGCCACCCGCGTGGGCGACATTGGCGGGCGGCTATCGGGCGGCGAACGCCAGCGCATCAGCATCGCCCGCGCCATATTGAAGAATGCGCCGATCGTGATCCTGGATGAACCCACCGCCGCGCTGGACGCCGAAAGCGAGGTGGCGGTGCAGGCGGCCATCGACGCGCTGGTGCGCGAACGTACGGTGATCGTCATCGCGCATCGGCTTTCCACCATCGCCGCGGCCGACCAGATCCTGGTCATCGATGACGGACGGATGCTCGAAGAAGGCCGGCATGCCGAGCTGTTGGCCCGTGCGGGGCGCTATGCCCGTATGTGGCAGGCTCAGCAAGCCGCCAAGGACTGGCACGCGGGTCACTGACAGAAAACAATTGGAGGAAATTTGACAATGAGTGTTTTCAGACCACATTTTACGACTTCCGCGTTGGCGGTTATCGCCGCCACCGCCGGGGGGGCGGCCGCTCAGGGCCAGGAGCGGCAGCCGGACAGTCAGGAGACGCTCCAGACCATCGTGGTGACGGGCAGCAAGCGCAATGAAACGCTGGAACGGTTCAACGGCGCCGCCAGCGTGGCGGACCGGCTGGATCTGGACGATGCCCAGGTGGCCTCCACCCTGGAGTTGGACCGCGTGTTCCCCGAACTGTACATGTCGCACAGCGCGACTTTCCTGTTCCCGATTATCACCCTGCGCGGGGTGACCTCCGCGCAGGACTTCTATAACCCGGCCCTGACGATCTATGTGGACGGCGTGCCCCAGTTGCCGACCTTCGCCGCCCAGTCGCTGCTGGGCGTGGAGCAGGTGGAATTGCTCAAGGGGCCGCAGGGCACGCTGTACGGCAAGAGCGCACAGGGCGGCGTGCTCAACATCGTTACGCAGAAGCCGGACGATATTCCCCGATTCACTGCGCGCGGCGGCCTCTCCAGTCGAGACGGCTACCTGTTGCAGGCCGAGGCGGCTGGCCCGCTGGTGCCGGATCTGTTGTACGGCTCGGTGTCGCTGCTGGGCAATGACGTCAACGGCGATGTGCGCAGCGACGTCATCGGCAGCGATCGCCTGGGCGGCGTACGCTCACGCGCCGGCAGCGCCAAGCTGAGACTGGCGCCGAGCGATAGCCCCTGGGAACTGGGGCTATCGGCCGGACGCGACTGCGCGACGGGGGATCAAGAAGTCTACACCCTGTTCGACGACTACCAGTCCCGCAGAGCCTATGTCCTGCCAAATCTGCCGCAAGCCTACCGCGATTATTACCAGCGGCGCTGTGCCAACAGCGTCGCCGCCAATGGGCAGTACGACTTCGACATCTGGCGCCTGAATGTCGTTGCCAGCAGCCAGCGCGTCCACACTACGCGCCGTTGGCCGTTGGATGCCTACTTCCCGCAGTTCTCGGAGCACTGGAAACAGAATACCCAGGAGGTGCGCCTATCGACGCTCGGAACCGAAGAGGGCGGGCAACCGTCCCGCGCCTGGGATGCCGTGCTTGGCCTGTACCGGCAAGAAGTGGATATGTCCAGGGGCTACCAGTTTGATAGGGTGCTGCCCAGCTTCTACCGGGTCGTCGATTCCCGTTCGAGCAACCGCAGCGAATCCCTGGCGGCCTACGGCGATTCGACCTGGCACCTAACGCCCAAGCTTGATATCACCACCGGCCTGCGTTTCTCACGGGATGAGGCTCGCACCCGTTTCCAGGGTGAACAGAGGGGCACGCCTTTCCAGGGCAAGGCTTCGGCCGGCCAGAACACCTGGCTGGGCCACGCGGCGGCCGGCTACCAGTTCGCGCCGCAATGGCGCGGCTATGTCAACATAGCCCAGGGCTACAAGCCGCTGGGCTACAACCTCGCGCCGTCGAGCGTGGACGACGCAAACGGCTATGACCGCGAGCGTTCGATCAGCTACGAGACCGGCGTGCGCTATACCGGCGGCGATGTGCGCGCCAGCCTGGCCGTCTATCAGGTGGACAGCAAGGACGTCCAGCTCTACGGCGATGGCGACATGGGCAACCAGACGCTGCGAAATATCGGCGACACGCGTTCCGTGGGCGTGGAGTTCAACACCGAGTGGGACATGACGCGGCAATGGACGCTGAGCGCCGGCGGCTTCGTCAATGACGCCACGTTCCGCCGTTTCGAGGATTCCAGTGCCTGCACCGGCTGTAAGGGCAATGACGTACCCATGGCGCCCCGGTATGGTTTGACCCTGGCCGCCAAAGGCAGCGTACGCGTGGGCGATACGGTGTTGAGACCGCAACTGAGCGTGCGCCGCACGGGAGCACACTACTTCGATAGCGCCAATACGTTGCGCCAGAACGCCTATACCCTGGTCGATGCCGCACTGGCCTGGAACCCGACGCACAACCTGGAATTGACGCTCTATGCCCAGAACTTGACCGATAAGGACTACCGGACTTATGGGTTTTCTTACGGTTCGACGGGGAACTTCGCACAGGTCGCACCGGGGCGAACCGTCGGGCTGATGGCGACCTATACGTACTGATGCCGTCAGCGGGATTAACGGCAACTGCACGGCGTCATCTTCTGACGCCGCGTTGGCAATGATGGATGTGTCCGCGCGGGTATCGGATGGTGGGGCTTGAACCGGTATGACAGCGGTGCGCGGCCCGGAAAGCAACGCCATAGCAGAAAGTTTCGTGAAGACGATAAAATGTTTCTATATCAGCATCATGCTGAAACCGGACAGTCAGGCGGCGGTGATATCAAGCTTGGGCGTGCGGTCCGGGCGTCAGCGAATCGCGTAGTATTAGTTCGCCAACAAAAGTTTGTTGATATTTAAATTCCCCGCTGTCGAGCATAAAGATTAAACGGTCAATGGTTTCTTTAATCATTTCCGTTACCGGAATTCTGACGCTCGAAAGAGACGGAATAATATAAGGCGCCACTGCGGTATCATCAAAACCAATAACCGATACCGGATGCGGAACGGATATTCCGCTGTCGTGTAGCTGTTTAATCGCGCCAATCGCCATATCGTCGTTGCTGGCAACCAGCGCGGTAAAACGCGCATCGCGGGATAATAATTCGGCGACGCCGGCAGAACCGCAGGCTGGCGTCCATTTTCCCTTAACGATTAATTCATCGCGAACCGCAATGTTATGCTGCGTCAGCGCATCTTTATAGCCGGAAAGACGTTCGACGCCGGTAGGCGAATCCATTGAGCCGGTAATAAACGCAATATCGCGGTGCCCCAGCGATATTAATTTCGAGACGGCGGTAAAACTTGATAATTTATGATCGGAATAGACGCAGTGGCTGCTATTTTTCCGCAACCGACGATTAAGCACCATAATAGGTTGGGAATGGTTTTGAATAATCTCATCCATTTCATCAACGCTAAGAAAGCGCGGATAAATAATAATCGCGTCGCAGCGTAAATCGAGCAGATACTGAATGGCTAAACGCTCTTCTTCCGCGCTATGTTTACCATCCGCCAGAATCAATTGACGCCCCAAGTCTTCCGTCATGCGGGCGGCGTGAAACAGCAACTCGCTGAAATAGACCCCATGATACAACGTGTTGGTGACCACCAGCCCCAGCGTCTGCGTCTTTTTAACCGCCAGATTTCGGGCCAGCAAATTAGGCCGATAGCCGCTCTCTTCAATCGCCTGAAACACGCGATCTTTGGTTTCCTGACTGACGTAGCCGTTGCCCGAAAGCACGCGTGAAACCGTCGCTTTCGATACGCCCGCCCGCTTCGCTACCTCCAACATCGTGGTCATGTGGATAATCCATTCAATATCAATGTACCGCAGTGTACTTCACCGTAGCGGGGTTGTCGTAGAGGGAATCGCCGCTTGAAACTTCCGTTAAGTGATCGTTATCACGAATATAAAAAATTGTTGTTTTTTGGTCTTGTATCAATTAATGAAAGTCTCAATAATTTTGTGAAACCGGTTTCCTATGTGGCGTTTCATCGTAGCCCGTTTCCGCGCTCAACGTCGAACGGTGAATGTGTACCCTATTGATAAAAAGGATAAAAATGCGATGGCAAAGAACTATGCGGCTCTAGCTCGCTCTGTTGTTACCGCGCTGGGCGGCGTTGATAACATCTCTGCGGTGACTCACTGTATGACGCGTCTGCGTTTCGTGCTGAAAGACGATACGCAGATCGACGGCGCCGCGCTGAAAAGCATCAGCGGCGTGCTCGGCGTAGTGCGCAATGAAAATCAGTGTCAGGTTATCATCGGCAATACCGTCTCCTACGCGTTTCGCGAAGTGGTCAGCCTGCTGCCTGGCGATATGCGGCCTGCCGAGCCGGCCGGCAAACAGAAAATAACGCTGAAACGCATCGGTTCCGGGATCCTTGACGCGTTGATCGGCACCATGTCGCCGCTGATCCCGGCGATTATCGGCGGATCGATGCTCAAACTGCTGGCGATGATCCTTGAGATGACCGGCCTGCTGGATAAAGGCTCCTCGACGCTGACCATTCTCACCATCATCGGCGACGGCGCGTTCTTCTTCCTGCCGCTGATGGTGGCGGCATCGGCGGCGGTGAAATTCAAAACCAATATGTCGCTGGCTATCGCCATTGCGGGCGTGCTGGTCCACCCGAGTTTTATCGATCTAATGGCTAAAGCCGCGCAGGGCGAACATGTTGAGTTCGCCCTGGTCCCGGTCACTGCGGTGAAATACACCTACACCGTTATCCCGGCGTTGGTTATGACCTGGTGCCTGTCATATATCGAGCGCTGGGTCGATCGCATCACCCCGGCGGTGACGAAAAACTTCCTTAAACCGATGCTGATCGTGCTGATCGCGGCCCCGCTCGCCATCCTGCTGATTGGCCCGATCGGCATTTGGATCGGTAGCGCCATCTCCGCCCTGGTGTACACCATTCATGGCTATCTGGGCTGGCTGTCCGTCGCCATCATGGGGGCGCTGTGGCCGCTGCTGGTGATGACCGGCATGCACCGCGTATTTACGCCGACCATCATTCAGACCATCGCCGAAACCGGCAAAGAAGGGATGGTGATGCCGTCCGAAATCGGCGCCAACTTGTCGCTCGGCGGCTCTTCACTGGCGGTGGCGTGGAAGACGAAAAACCCGGAACTGCGCCAGACGGCGCTGGCGGCAGCGGCGTCCGCCATTATGGCCGGGATCTCCGAACCTGCGCTCTACGGTGTGGCGGTGCGGCTGAAACGTCCGCTTATCGCCAGCCTGATCAGCGGGTTTGTCTGCGGCGCCGTTGCGGGGATCGCCGGTCTTGCCAGCCATTCGATGGCGGCGCCTGGCCTGTTTACCAGCGTACAGTTCTTTGATCCGGCCAACCCTATGACCATCGTGTGGGTCTTTGGCGTGATGGCGCTGGCGGTGGTGTTGTCGTTTGTTCTGACCCTGCTGCTCGGTTTTGACGATCTTCCCGTGGAGGAAGAGAGCGCGAAAACCAGCGCGCCACAGGCCGCGCAACCGAATACGATTAAACAAGCAAGCGCCTGATTTGACATACAACGAGGTATCGCATGTCTGCATTTCCGCAAGGATTTTTATGGGGTGGAGCCCTGGCCGCCAACCAGTCCGAAGGGGCCTGGCGCGAGGGAGGGAAAGGCCCGGCAACGGTGGATATGATCCCGCACGGGGAGAACCGTCTGCCGGTAAAACTGGGGCTGGAGAAGCGCTTTACGCTGCGCGACGATGAATTTTATCCAAGCCATCAGGCGATCGATTTTTATCATCGCTACAAAGAGGATATCGCGTTGATGGCGGAAATGGGCTTCACGGTGTTCCGTACCTCCATCGCCTGGAGCCGGATCTACCCGAACGGCGACGAGCCGACGCCCAACGAAGAGGGCATCGCCTTTTATCGCGCGGTATTCGAAGAGTGCAGGAAATACCACATCGAACCGCTGGTGACGCTATGTCATTTTGATGTGCCGATGCATCTGGTCATTGAGTATGGATCCTGGCGTAACCGCAAAATGGTGGATTTTTTCACCCGCTATGCGCGCACCTGCTTTGAAGCGTTTGACGGACTGGTGAAATATTGGCTCACCTTCAATGAGATCAACATCATGCTGCATAGTCCGTTCTCCGGCGCGGGGCTGGTGTTTGAAGAAGGGGAGAATCAAGAGCAGGTGAAATACCAGGCCGCGCATCATGAGCTGATCGCCAGCGCGCTGGCGACCCAAATCGCCCACCAGGTGAACCCGCAAAACCAGGTCGGCTGTATGCTGGCCGGCGGGAACTTCTATCCATACTCCTGCAAGCCGGAAGATGTGTGGGCGGCGCTGGAAAAGGATCGCGAAAACCTGTTCTTTATTGATGTGCAGGCGCGGGGCGCTTATCCGTCCTATTCCGCCCGCGCGTTCCGCGAAAAAGGCATCAGTATTGAGCAGATGCCGGGGGATGATGAGATCCTGAAAAACACCGTCGATTTCGTCTCGTTCAGCTATTACGCCTCGCGCTGCGCGTCGGCTGACATGAACGCCCACAATACCAGCGCGGCGAACATCGTTAAGTCGCTGCGTAATCCGCACATTGCGGTAAGCGAATGGGGGTGGGGCATCGATCCGCTGGGGCTGCGCATCACCATGAATATGATGTATGACCGCTACCAGAAACCGCTGTTTTTAGTTGAAAACGGCCTCGGCGCGCATGATGAAATCAACGCCGACGGCGAAATTATCGATGATTACCGCATCAGCTATCTGCGCGAACATATCCGCGCGATGGGCGAGGCCATAGAAGATGGCATTCCGGTGCTGGGTTACACCACCTGGGGTTGTATCGATCTGGTTTCCGCTTCCACCGGCGAGATGAGCAAACGCTACGGTTTGGTCTATGTTGACCGCGATGACGCCGGGAACGGAACGCTGGCGCGTAAACGTAAGAAGTCGTTCTGGTGGTATAAGAAGGTAATTGCCAGTAACGGCGCGGATCTGGATTAAATTCGTCGCCGGGGGTTTCTCCGCTCCCCGGCGCGACTGTCTTTTAGTCAGCTTTTTATGCGCCCCTGGGCCGCTATTTCCATGCGGCCTGGCAGCGTTTGCCCGATTCGGGCGGCCCAATCTCCCTATTTGTAACTTATCTCATTCGCATTAGAAAATGATTCTTAATATATTTTCTGCTGCGTCGGCAACTGATTATTATTCTATTTTATTTCTTTGGGATAACGATATTTCTATGACTGTAAAATTGAATATATGTATGTGATCGTATTGTTATAATAATAGGTAAATAAATGGTTTTGCCGGGATTGTCAATGCCATTTATTTAGCGAGTAACTTACGGGAGATCATTGATTGGGATGTTTCCTTATATATATGTTCGATATGAGAACTATTGGTCACTATAATAACGGCGAGGACGGCATATCTGGAAGTGCCATTAATAATATTGTTCGAATGATATATTTCATATTCGTTATCAGGACACATGAAAAATATGTTTAAGAAATTGTTTCAACCCGAAAAGATTAACCAATGTATTATTCCAAATCGACTCGTTGTTCCCGCGATGGTCACTGACCTCTGTAATGTAGACGGCACGGCAACCGATCGTTACATCGCCTATCATGAAGAGAAAGCAAAAGGAGGATGGGGACTGATTATTACGGAGAACTATGCTGTCAATGAGCACGGTATGGGGTGTGAACATATTGGCGGTCTTTGGCGAGATGAACAAATCCCCGGTCATAAAAAATTAACGGATACCATTCATCAATACGATAGCAAGATTTTCGCACAGATTTATCATGCCGGCCGTCAAACTTCCCATTTAGTTAATGGTGGTGTGCAGCCCGTTGCGCCTTCGGCCATTCCCTGCCCGGCATTGCAGGAAATGCCCAAAGAGTTAACGGAAGTTGAAATTCAGCAGTTGGTAAAAGATTTTGGCGATTGCGCTCTGCGGGTAAAAAAAGCTGGCTTTGACGGGGTGGAAATTCATGCCGGTCACGGTTATTTAATTGCGGAATTCTTATCGCCTTATGCGAATAAAAGAACGGATAAATATGGCGGTAGCCTGGATGGCCGAATTCAATTTTTAAAAGAAATTTATCAGACGGTACGTCTGGCGGTTGGCGATGATTATCCCGTCACTATTCGTATTTCCGCTGACGAAGGTTTTGTCGGCGGCCGCGATATTTCCGAAACCCGCGTACTGGCGCAAATCTTTGAAGATTGGGGCGTAGATGCTCTGCACATCACCATGGGCGTGTACGGCGAGCACAGTAAATCCTGTACCGTACCGCCGATGTATGTCGGCCACGCCTGGGCGGTCTCTTTCTGCGAAGAGCTGAAAAAGATGGTCAACATTCCGATTATCGCCGTCAACCGAATCAACGATCCGCGCATGGCGGACAACATTCTGGCGATGGGTAAAGCCGACTTTATCGCGATGGGCCGCGGCTCGCTGGCCGACCCATACCTGCCGAAAAAAGCCAAAGAAGGGGATACGGCGTCTATCCGTTATTGCCTGGGTTGTATGCAGGGCTGTCTTGCCAGCCTGCCGCTTGGCGTGCCGTTCACCTGCCTGGTGAACCCTTCCCTTGGCCGCGAAGGCGAAGTGGACTACAGCAAGGTCGAAACGCCTAAACGCGTTTATATCGCAGGCGGCGGTCCCGCCGGGCTGGAAGCGGCGCGGATTGCGGCGGTGCGTGGCCATCACGTTACCTTGTTTGAAAAAAACGCCCATCTGGGCGGGCAGTTCCGTTCCGCCGCATTCCCGCCGGGTAAAGGCGAGCTGGCGACCTATACCGCCTGGCTGGTGCGTGAACTGGATAAACTGAAGGTTGATATCCGTCTAAACACCGAGCTGACTAAAGAGCTGGTTGAGAAAGACCGCCCGGATACCGTTATTATCGCCACCGGCGGGACACCGTCCATTCCGCCGATTAAAGGGATCAAGCAGTCTCACGTTGTATTGGCCGAGGATGTTCTGCTGGGCAACGTCACGACCGGTAAGCGCGTCGTTATTGCCGGCGGCGGCGAAGTGGGCGGCGAAACCGCGGCGCACCTGGCTATGCAGCAAAAAGAGGTCACCATCGTTGAAATGCGCGATCGCGTGCTGCAGGAGCTGGATGGCGTCAGCAAGCGTCATCTGATGGCTATACTGGACGAGTATGACGTGAAGCGGTACCTCAATACCAAACTGTGCGAAATCCGCGAGAATCAGGTCGATCTGGAAAATGCCGAGGGCCATTTCTCCGTGGATGCCGATACCGTGGTCATTGCGCTGGGCTACCGTCCGGTCAATGATCTGGTCGGCAAGTTGGATGATGTCGTTGATAACACCATCGTCATCGGCGGCGCGGTGAAAACCAGTAATGCGCTGGTTGCGGCCAGAGAAGGCTTCGATGCCGGTATGAGCATTGCTTAAAGACGTTAACAGCCAATATCCGCTGAGCGGTTAAACTTGCTAAACTAAAACCCCCGCCTTTTTCGACGGGGGTTTTATACGTTATGGGGGCAGGGCGGACGATGACTTTTCCTCAAAAATGGCGGAAAGCATCACATCCTTGCTTCTCCGCCGCTTCCCCCGCCGGTGATCAATCGGCTACAGCGCAATGCTGACGATCAACGGGGCTTCGGAGGATAGTTTACCGGTACGGGCTTTTATCCAGATGCTGCCGTTATCATCAACATAGGCCGCTTCGCCCTGATGCAAAAACAGTTTATCCGTCGAATCCATCATATCGTCCACCCTGGATGCGCCGATAGCGATACGGCGCACGGATCGCCGGGTTGACCGGATGCGGAAATAGATAAATTCGTGCAACGGATAATCGTATTTTCGCGGGGTAACGCTGATAACCTGTAATTCACCCTCAGCCGCCGAGTGTCGGCGCTCCTGATGAATATCGATAACGGAAAACTTACCGTCCCGCTCCGCCGAACGCGTCACGCCGCCGTCATCCCAGTATAGCTGGTGATCGCCTGCGGTTTGTTTTCCAAGCGGGTAGACAGCCAGCACCAGCGGCTGCGCAAATTTATCCAACACCTGAATATTTTTGAAAGGCGCTTTCAGGTCTGACCGGCTATGCCGTTCGGGAATAATCGCGCCTTCGCGAATAAACAGCGGCAGTTCGGTAATATCGGCGCTTACCTTGACCCGCTTTCCTCCCGTAATGGGACGATCGATATCCAGCGTATCTTCCAGCACGTTATATCTGTACCAGTTGATGGCCTGCCCCGATGCATCCTTGGGAAAATAGATCTCTTTTTCCACCGCGTAAGCGGCGCCGCCGCCATTGAAGCTGCGCGTCAGGATCGGCGCGACCAGCACCGAGCGTTCGATAAAGAACTGCGTCGCCAGAATATCGCGGTTGTTTTCGCTGAATACCTCGTCATCCCCTTCCCATAGGCACATGGCCTTGATAATCGGGGAGCCGGTTTGCGTATTCTGATACATCGCGTCATACAGCAGATGATGCCAGCGCACCCTGAAGCTGATAA
Source organism: Brenneria izadpanahii (assembly GCF_017569925.1). NCBI lineage: Bacteria > Pseudomonadati > Pseudomonadota > Gammaproteobacteria > Enterobacterales > Pectobacteriaceae > Brenneria > Brenneria izadpanahii. Next base: position 622,513 of record NZ_CP050854.1, read on the forward strand.
AGGCGGCCATGATGTCGCAGAAGGTACGGCTTCCCGCCGCCGCTGCCGTATAGTGATAAATTTCCTGATACGGTTTCATCGCATCATAGTGGTTGCGCATCCACGGCAGCAAACAGGCGGCCTGCACCCAGCGCGTCATTAGCTCCTGTTCACAAATGGCGCCGATATCAACGTCCTCGGCGCCCAGAACCAGCCGGTCGTAAACCATCGGGTTGTGATTGCGGTTGCGGTTATCGTTGAATAATGTGCTGCCGGGATCCTCCGGCGCTTCACCGGGCGCAAAGCCGCCGACGTCGGTTCCGGTAATCGGCAGTCCCGACATGCCCAGGTTAAGCAACATCGGGATCGTCGCCTGAAGATGGTGCCAGGTCGAGGCATTATCGCCGACCCAATGCCCTGCATAGTGCTGTAGCCCCGGATAGCCGCTGCGGCAGATAACGTAGCTGCGCTTATAGCCTTTCAGTAATTCTTCGTGAGCGGTCAGCCCATACTCATAGGTGGATTTCGCCAGCATATAGGCATGAAAATTCCGCAACTCGACAAACGGCGTTTTGCGGCCGTCGCCAAAGCGGGGATCGGTCAGATGCAGTTGGCCGTGATAGCTGCGCCAGTTGAAGGTATTGGTGCGCCTTCTGTCATCGTCCGGCGCTTCGCCGGTCAGCGACCAGCCGAACTGGTTGCGCGGCGATTCCGTATCGGCGAAGTTTTTCCCATCTTCGACGTGCGGCATCGCATCGGGAACCGTCATATCCTGCCAGACAAACCCAAGCCCGTTTTTCAGCAGATAGGCGTATTGATCGCCCCAGAAACGGGCGGCATCCGGGTTGCCGTAATCCGCGACCACCGCCCCGATCATATCGCGTTCCGCGGTCTGCGCGTTGACGCCGTAGTCGAGAACCAGCACGTTTTGATCGGGGTAATTGACCTCGCCGATTCGGGTATAGGTCAGACCCGGATAATGACTTTCGTTCTGCGGGCCGCGGAATTTGGGAATATTGGCCTCTCCCTCGTTCTGCACGCAGTAACCGTTGCGGATAAGACCCTGCGCGGTTTCATACTGTTTTTTCGTCTGGTCTCCGGGGTGGTAGGCCACCTTATCGGCGCGGATAAACGGCGTGATATTGGTTTGGCATTGCAGGTTGAACTGCGCCGCCCAATCGAAAACCGATACTCCTTCATCCACCTTTCCGCCGGACCAAAAGCTATCCTTGATGGTAAAGACTTTCTTATCTTCCTGAACGTCGATATCAATCCCTAAGCCTTCTATCGGGATATTCGCCTGCCGATAGCCTTCGACGATATCCTCGACATAGACTTTTAGCGGATCTTTTTCCCCTTTTGGCCGCAGCAGTCCGGGAAACCCGTATTTAGCCTGAAAATAGCCAAAAATGTACTTGGGCGGCATGGCGGCCCGATCGTTAAGCGCCGGGCCGGTTTGCGCCTCCGCGCCGAGGCCGCCTTTCCCCATCAGATAGGTAAAGGCGTCCAGTACGCCGGCCGCTTGTTCTGCGAACATATAATGGCAGTCGAACTCCCCCTGTTGCACGCCGGCTTCAACCGCCGTTTTATCGCGGGAGGGGTTTTTGAAGGAAAAATAACTTTGTCCGGTGTTATCAAGGAATACCCCCAAAAACTGCTGGCGTCCGCTAATGCTGGCGCGTTCGATATAAAACGGCGCATTGAGGTACTGCGGGATATTGGCCGCGGCTTTGAAGGCGTCCTGATAAGAAACGCTATGCGGAAAAACTTCGGGCTGGTTGTACCAAAGGTTGTCGTAGTTGTAGCAGGTGACCTGCGTGCCGTTGTGATCAAGCCGGGAGAATCCGTGGTAACCGTAGCACGCCTCTTTGGCGGCGCCGGCCTCCGGATTGTGTTTGCCGGTCAGGTTGTAGTTAAGAATTTCTCCCAGACCAAAATAGTGCGTCGCCGACTCCGCCTTGCGCCTCATATTCGCCACAGTGCCGACGCCGGGTCTGGCATGGAACAACGGGCCGGATGAAATATCGGTGACCGCGCCATCGGCCAGACGCCTAATCTGTATCGCCAGCGAGTCATCTTCGGCCCTGACAAACTGGATTTGTATGGTACGCAGTTGGATTGCGACGCCGTTGCGGTTCCAGCGCAGGATCGGTTTGTAGCCTGCCGCCTGTTCGTGCTGACGAATGCGGCTCAGGCGTTCGGCCACTACCGGGCCATAGACCTTGTCCGGATAATCCTCTATTGAGGCGGCGGAAGGGGAGAAACGGACTCTGAAAGCATCTTTTTCGCAGGATGTGACTTGCAGAATAAGGTACACATCGCGTTCGTTCTTTTCCGTACCGGACTTTGTTTTGGCTTTGGCGTTAATGTAGATGGTCCAGTCTGTATCGAATCCTTTGGGGGAGTGGGGCTTGCCATCCCAGTTTACCGAATACAGCTCGATATCATCGCCAACGGACCATTCCTCCACCGGCACATAATCGTAAGTATTATAAGCCCGCCATTCTTTAGGAAGTTCTCTGTTATTCATTATTACACTGTCCTTGTGGTCGGTTAGCTTTTGTCTACTGAACGATGGAATTCAAAGGCAATCCAAACGCTATCGGTGTCTGCGTAATATTGATGCGGCGGGTAATGGAAGCAGGGATTGTCCATGCTGGCGTTTTTGCAGATATCTGACTCGCCTTTCCAGGCGTCGTAATCTTTGACCAACGGCATCGGCAGGTGAGTATTGCCGGGCGCCAGCCTGAATTCCTCGTACATTTCCGGGAAGGCTTTTCCGGTATCAAAAGGCGAGAACATGCCGCCTTCCGGCTGGATAACGCGTTTACCGGCAATGGCCTCGCGGGCTTTGGCCATATTGGTATATTTCTGCATACGGCCAAAACCAATCAGCTGCGTATGCACTTCGAGGAAATTACTGCCGTGCGCCGCATGGATACCGGCGTCGGAGCCTGCCGGCAGCCACCAAAGGTTGACGTATAGCTCATAGGGCAAGGCTTTGCTGCCGGCGGGGGCGGGCAGGCCGACCAGGTGCCACGGGTTGACCTGAATCTGATGCGCCAGGTGGAGCTGGCTGGATATCCAGAGCGGCAGCGCGGGCATCCCGGCGGGGAAACCGTATTTGGCCCATTTGGTTTCTTGAGAGAATACATCCGTTTCAACGTTACGCGTGCTGCGAACCTGCATCAGCGAGACCAGACCATTGGCGGAGGCATCCGCGCTGGCGATCACGGTTCCGGCTCGGATAATCACGCTCTGGAGCGGAGGAATTGCGCGCCGTAGCGGGGAATCATCGTGCAGATCGTTATTGACATCGGCTGTAGCGGAAACAAAAACAGGCTGCGGGCCCAGGTTGGTCAATATGATATCGGCGTTATCCTGATGAGCGAACAGGCTGCCGGTATCAAATTCATGCAGGTTACTGACCATCGCGCCATAGAGCATGCTGCCGTTGAAGGGGTATTCCGATACGATATTTTCACCCTTGTTCGGCTTGATGGTAACGGTTTGCGGCGCGGCGGGATTCGCCTCCGGCGCCAGTTGTTTATTGGGGGCTTCACAAGATGCGGCGATCACGCCGGGAGGGCATTGGGTTGGCGCGGCTTTACCCGCGCTGTCGGCCGCGATGGCCTTATTCGCGCCGACAAGCGCCATCGAACCGGCGACGCATCCGCCATACATAATAAATTTACGCCGGGACAGCGAATATCTGGAGTCCTCTTCTTTTACCAAGGGGAGACGATCCGCCTTCTGTTTTTTTAACCGAGTTTTCATATTGACCTCTAATTATTTCTTAGTTAACAATTCTTTTTATTTGCGCGTGGAGTAATTCGTGCCGGGTCTTGCCGTCGTTTTTATGATTTATTTTATGGCGTAGCGACCAGACAACTAATGCGCCGGCCAGTAGGCCGGTTTTTGTAATGGCGAAACTTGCCCCGTAAATGATCATTACGTTGTAAATATGGAAATAATTATATAGTCAGTTATTCACTGGCTAATTATTTCATTCTATTGTGATGGCGTCACGGAGGATTAATTCGCCAGGCGCGATAATTACGGGGATAAATATTGGGCGGCGTACAAATATGATTCATAAATGGCAAGTAAACAACTTATTGATTGTGGACTGCTTTAGCGCCTTTTTTGCACAAAAACATCGCTGATTTCTTTAGGCTGGATTATACCTTTCCTAGGTGGGATTTTAGCTTTAAGGGAATGCAATTCCCTGTCCTTAATCAAAAATTCACGGTATATCGTCAGAAATGATATTTTACTTTATTCAATATCATCTATTTGGTTTTTAGAATTAAACATTCACCATTTTTCTGTCAGGCCATTTTTAATGGCCGATAAAGGTATTCGTCTTTTTTAATTATCCGCGACGCTAAGGAAACGCAATAAAGTAAATCACCGTTATTTATTATGAGTATCCTTATGAAATAAAGTCCGACGTATCCCATTAGATGTTAACCAGCTCACAGTTCTAAGCTGACTGCTCCGCTAAAACTGAGCTGTAACGTTTCAGCTTGGGCATTGACTTGATGAATGGAACGTCTTCACAGATGAGGTATTAACATGGCCAACATGCATATCAGTACGCTGGCGGCGATCGTAGCATTAGCCGGCGTCACGGTGTCCGCCCAGGCAATCTCTACGGAAAATGACGCAAAGTGGTGGAAAGAGGCCGTCGTTTATCAAATATATCCGCGCTCTTTTAACGACAGCAATGGCGACGGTATCGGCGATCTCAACGGTATTACCGAGAAGCTGGATTATCTAAAAAATCTTGGCGTTGACGTTATTTGGCTGAGCCCGCACTTTGATTCGCCCAATGCGGATAACGGCTATGATATCCGCGATTATCGGAAAGTGATGACCGAATTCGGCACCATGGAAGATTTCGATCGCATGTTGAGCGAAATTAAACGCCGCGATATGCGCTTGATTATCGATCTGGTGGTGAATCATACCAGCGACGAACATCAATGGTTTAAAGAGAGTATAAAATCGAAAGATAATCCGTATCGCGATTACTATATCTGGCGGGATGGCCGCGATGGCAAAGCGCCGAATAATTATCCCTCATTCTTCGGCGGTTCGGCCTGGAAAAAGGATGACGCGACAGGGCAATATTATCTGCACTATTTTGCGGAAAAACAGCCGGATTTAAATTGGGAAAACAAGAAAGTACGGAATGAAGTGTACGATATTATGCGCTTCTGGCTGGATAAAGGCGTTTCAGGCTTTCGTATGGATGTGATCCCCTTTATTTCCAAACAGGACGGCCTGCCTGACTTACGCCCGAACGAATTAGATCACCCGGAATTAGTCTTTGCTCATGGGCCGCGCATTCATGAGTATTTGCAGGAAATGAACCGGGAAGTGCTGTCCCGCTACGATACCATGACGGTGGGCGAAGCCTTTGGCGTGACGTTTGAAGATACGCCGAAATTCATCAACGCTAGCCGCAATGAGCTCAATATGCTGTTTCACTTCGATGTCGTCCGGCTCGATCGTGACAACTGGCGCAAGACCTCATGGACGCTGCCTGAACTGAAAGAGGCGTATCAAAAAATCGATCGCTCAGGACGTTTGGGATGGAATACCAGCTTTTTGAGTAACCACGATAATCCGCGCGCCGTCTCGCATTTTGGCGACGACAGCGATCAATGGCGCGCGTTATCCGCCAAGGCGCTGGCAACGATGATGCTAACCCAACGGGCAACGCCTTTCTTATATCAGGGCGATGAACTGGGCATGACCAACTATCCTTTCAAAACGGTGAAGGACTTCGAGGATGTCGAAGTGCGCGGACTGTGGAAGGTGCTGGTTGAAAGCGGGAAAGTGCCGGCCGATGAGTTCCTTGAACATATACGCCAGACCAGCCGCGACAACGCCAGAACTCCGATGCAGTGGAGTACGGCGACCAATGGCGGCTTTACGACAGGAACTCCGTGGCTGGCCGTTAATCCGAACTATAGCCAAATTAATGCCGATTCGCAGATTAACGCGCAGGATTCGGTATATAGCTATCACCGGGAACTGATCGCATTAAGGCGTCAGACCCCGGCATTAATCTACGGCGAATATAACGATCTTGACCCGCAGCATAATAAAATATTCGCCTATACCCGCACGCTGGGCGATCAACAATATCTGGTCGTGATTAATTTCACTCATGATAATGTCGAATGGGATATTCCTAACGGCAAAAAGATTGTCAAAACGTTAATAAGCAACCGTAGTGAACTGGCGGCCGAGCCGGGCGAAAGTCACCTGAAAATGCAGCCCTGGCAGGCGGCTATTTTTCAAATGTAGCCGATCGTTGCCGGTCTATAATGCCTCCCTATAGCGGAGGCATTATATTTCCATCCATTTCCATCCATGCGCCTTCCTGATTGCAGCTTTCATATCCCGGCTAAAAAGAGGCGGACAGCGCGTTCGGCTTAATGGCCTTTTCAGCCGCGCCGCTGCTTGCGGTTTTCTTCTCGCGGACGACGCTGTTATGCTTCCCTTATGCTTTGAATATTGCGTAAGGAAGAGATTTATGACCACGATCCTCCTGCTGGATTCTCGCGCTGAGGAAATCCGCGCGTTGTTGCATGATAACGGCTCATCGGTTGAGCTGGCGCTATCGGATGGCACGACGGAGCAGGCGGACGGTTGCTCCATCTGGCTCGGCGAACCTGATGCCGCCGCGGATCTATTGGCGCGGGGAGCTAAACCTAAGTGGCTGCAATCCACCTGGGCGGGATTTAAGCCGCTCCTGACCGAGGGGCTGCCGCGCGACTACCGGCTCAGCCGGGCGGTAGGGGTATTCGGCCAGCCGATCGCCGAGTATGTGATTGCTCATCTACTCAAGCATGAGTTACAACTTGGCGAACGGCAGCGCAGCCAGGCCAGGCGGGAATGGAATCGCCGTTTACCGGGTTCCCTTGCCGGTAAAAAGATACTTATCGTCGGAGCGGGGGAAATCGGCTGTGAGGTGGCGGGGTTCCTGCAACCTTTCGGTGTCGAACTGTATGGCATTGTGAATACGCCCCGCTCGCTGCCCCACTTTAAGCAGGTTATGGGGATGGACGGATTGCAAACGGCGGTACAGGATGCCGACTATGTCATAAATCTTCTTCCTGATACCGCCGTAACGGCGGATATTTATAATTCCGCGCTGTTTGCCGCCATGAAAGCATCGGCCCTGTTTATTAACGTAGGCCGGGGCACCGCCGTGGTTGATGCCGATTTGCTGGCGGCTTTGCGTAATAAACAGCTTGCCGGAGCGGTTCTCGATGTTTTCAGACAAGAGCCCCTGCCTGAGGCCCATCCGTTTTGGCGGGAACCGGCTATTACGATCACCGCACATATCGCCGGCCCGATGGTTCCAGCGCTGCTGGTTCGCCTGTTTCTGGATAACCTGGCTCGTTTCCGGCGGGGAGAGGCGCTGCGAGGGGAGGTCGATTTTTCTAAGGGGTATTGAATTCGTTCAGATGACAGGACGGCGTTGATGGCGTGCTTTTTCACTGAAAAGAACTTGTCAGCGTCCGTCGATTGGGACATAATGCCGCCCGCCGAATGAATTTATCACTATATTATTCATATGGTTATGTTTATTTTATGAACGATGTATCACTACTGTCCCGCCGGTTTGCTTTTCCGGGTGACTGAGTGATAATACATTCAGCAATACGCGGGAATAGCTCAGTTGGTAGAGCACGACCTTGCCAAGGTCGGGGTCGCGAGTTCGAGTCTCGTTTCCCGCTCCAATTCTTGTGCTATAGACAGCCACCAAAGTCTGTAGCTCTCTGATTCAACAGGGTAATCGCTCTGTTGAGCCTCCAGCGAAATCCACTGAAAACCACCGTCAACCACGCCGAAGTAGTACACAAATTAGTACACGAAAATCGGGTGCGTGACGGATGCGGATTGTTTGCTGAGTCGCTTCCCTGTGCGCGGTACACCTCGCTTCAACCTTGAAGGAGGCATAGCCGGGGAGCTTCACATTCATGGCATGATGGCCAAACCTAAAGCCTATCCAGAATCTCCGGCTGTATTTTGCCGAACAGGCGTAACAGTGAACAATGCTCAACTGCTCTCTGGTTGACGTCGTATCAGGTGGCCCCACGGGAAAGTTTATCCATCGCATCACCAAAAATCCGATGGTAGTTAACGCTCTTGATAACATCAGCACCCAAAGATCTATAAAATTTCTGAGCCAATGGATCTGCTGATACTGACAACCAATCCAGTTGAAAGCATTCCCGTTCCTGAGCTCGACGCGCTATAAATGCCATCAGCTTTCTGCCAATACCTTTTCTCCTGAAAGCCTCAGAGACAAACAGCTCTTTAATAAACATTTGCCCACTGAAACGCGGTGAGGGGTACATCACTGACACACACGAAAAAGCAGCTATAGATCCATCACAAACAACTTTGTGAACCTCAGTACCTGAGTCGGCGGAAAATACCTTGTTCTTTAGATAAGCCGACATATCACTCCTGGAGAGCTGTATAGCTTCGTTGTAGTAAGTCTCCATTTCAATAAAAACATCAATTAAATCATCATATTCATGGGGTTTGCAGATGGTTATATCCATGTTGTTTCCTTCTGAAAGTTTCAGGAAGACCATGCGAGTATTCTTGCAGCCTGCCAGCAATGCAACGCCGAAACGGCACGCAATGAGGTTATCCAACATATTCATATAGCAGGAAAATTGTTGAAAGGTTTCGTCAGTAGCCGCTCGCGTTAATCGATCTGGAGAAAGAAAAATCTCCTGAGGAAGTCCGTTTTTGGCACAGGGCGGACAACTGCGAAGGTCTGTTATGAGCGAGGAGCAGACGTTGGCTATCATTCATTTTCACAGACACAAAAAAATGGCGACCTTAGCGATTGTAATATATTCAGATTATTTCATTTACATATAAATAAATTCGTATTTCACGATGTAGGTTCCAATTTTATTAACACGAGCTGATACCCATACTCCTGTCATTCCTTGCTTACGGTGGCTGCGTAGAAATTCTTTATTTGTACAAAGCTGTATCCATCTGGTAGTGTTCTGATCTTTTAACCAGATACCTGCTTCACAATGCCCATGCTTACCCCTCGATGGCCCTGGGAAGACAACCTCATATTCAGATTCATAGCCAATTATTTTGTCTGGGAAGAGATAAACATAGACATCGTAACAGTTTAAGCTCAATACAAATCCCAGGCAAAAACCGCCAAAGAATGCATTACAAAGATACTTTACTGTTTTGTTAAAAGTGCGAAGATAAAAAGCGTGAATAAAAGAGAAGCTTCCAATCAATACACCAAAAGAAATATACGTTGTCCATTCAGGAACCGATTTTTTTAAAATGGTATTATGGGAGATACTTGATGCCCACAACATATACCAGAACCATCCACCCATAATGATGCATACCACGGCTGTAATGGACCATTTTTTATATTTACTTTCGAAATAATAACTTTTATTCATGATTATATTTTTGTATCTATCAAAAGATGATAACAGCCTTACCGTGCACGGCTATTTTAACTTATAAATCTGAGCATGCTAACTGTATCTACATAATTTTTTAACGTCTGCTCCTGGCACTGAGCCGACAGTCAGGTCTGATAGACCCAGAGTAGTAATATGTCAGATTAAGTACGAATCAACGCACCTTAGCTTATTTAAGAATAACCATGCTAAGCCGCCATCAAATTCCAAAGTCCGCTCGAAACCGATCGATCTGATGCATCCGCTCGTGCAGGACCGTCACGATACCGATATCACCGTTTGATAGTCTGCGCCAGTAGACAATATGTTGCTCGTAGTGAAAGAAGAAACCTTCTACCCCAAATTGGGCGGGTATCGGTCGCGATACGACTTCGTGGGTTTCTATCCTGGTAAATGCCTTAAACATGTCGGTAATGTAGCTATCCGCTTGCTCTGTACCCCATCGCTCGCGCGTGTAGCGGTAGATCTCGTCAAGACGATAAGAGGCGGCTTCCTGAATGCGAACATTAGCCATAGGGTCAGGCCTTGTTGCGTGCGATGATATCTGCGGCAGTCAAGGATATGTATGAAGACTCTGGTGCAGCAAAGGCATTAGTCAGTTCGGCTTTAAGTCGTGCGAATGCTTCCGCTTCTACCCGCTCTTTGTCCCGGCGGATCAGATCCCGGATGTACTCGCTGACGTTGTCGTAAGCGCCGTTTTCGCCTACGTTGGCGGCCACGAAGTCGCTCAGCGGCCCTTTGAGGCGAACGGTCATTGTCGTGGTTCGGGACATGGTGTGTACCTCATTGATGAATCACGTATTGAATATAAGCAAAAAATAATACAAAAACAACGTCAGGCCGTATGCCATAAGGTATAGGTTAGATAAATAAAGAAGCCTATTATCATGAGGTTATGCAATATTGGCGCATTATATTTTGCGAAGGGATAATATTAATCGGGAAGGGCGCTTGCACTCTTTGTTGCAGGGTAAACAGCAACGCATTTCCTTAGGCTCCTATCCCGCACTCTCTCTGAAACAGGCGCGCCAGGCGGTGAACCCAGCGGAGATAGTGGCTTAGCTATCCTCGATTCGGGATTGCGCAAGCTCAGGGCGTAAGCCAGATAGGGAGTACAACATCAACGGGGTAGGACAGGCGATTAACGGCTTTTGGGAGCAAGGGAATCGTCAGGTAATACTATGCGGCATATTATCCGACGACAGCTTAATGTGATAGAATTCGTCTTGGATATTTAGCTAAACTTAATCGATACAGAATTCTGAACGCCCTCGATATATATAATTGGCGGCGCTATACCGGTATTTGTAATTCCGTATGATGTTGCATTATTTCCAACAAACGTTGGCGATCAGCTTTATCGTGAGGATGGTAAATATTTATTCTGCTGCTAGAGTCGCCACTAAAGTTCCACCAAAACTGTTTATCTAACGATATTTTCCCCAGTTGCGCATGCTGATATGTATATGACGTTTCTTCTGGTTGTAGTACGGTATTATCCACCCAAGCCCGATCAAAAATATGCGATAGCTCTCTAAAGCCAACAATTTTTTGTTTCAGTATTTCGTCGTCAGGCCGTCTAGCCAAGGTATTTCTAAGAAAACCCGCCATTCTGGTTATGTATCGTTCCAACTTATCGTCACCATCGATACATAAGAATTTTTGCCAGGCAGAGTTTTTAATTGTTAGGTAAAGATAGTTCTTTTCGTTGAGCGGGAGGGAATCAACACTAAAACCAACCATAAGACTAAATGCATGATTACTTGTAATAATGTCTAAATAATCGTTCTGTAATAATGAGGGTAATGGATTTAGTTGTAATAGCAACTGAGAGGTGTGCTCGGAAATCGTACAGCAAGGGTCGTTGTGAGCTCTTGTTTGTGGCGAAATTAAATTGCACAGATATTCATATTCTGCTTTAGTCAGTTGCAAGGTCTTAGAAATAGATATAAGTACTTGCGGCGAGATTCCTGTCGCTTGGCCGCGTTCGATTTTACTATACCAAATTGTACTAATGCCTGAAAAATAGGCCACATCATCTCTTCTCAAACCTTTGGTTCTAGTTCGAGTCGGTTTTGTCAATCCAACCGTTTCAGGAGAAATACTTTCTCTTTTTGCCCGTAAGAAATCACCTACCAGCTTTAGGTTATCTTGATTCATTAACTGCCCTATATAATTTATACGTGTTTAACCTGTTACTTGTACGGTATAAAGCAAAGATCATAATGTCCATTGTTTCCTTAAGGAAATATGTGTCGTTGGTACTTTGTTTCCCAGCCGCGAGGGATTACTTGCAACTGCCTCACTGGCAATTTTAAGCCTTGCCGTTCCTCCTTTCCACGGCGCGTTATTTTACCAAATGGAATGCCATCGAATCTTTTTTGCTAATTAGCAGTTTATAAAACTAGAAATGGACGTTATGAACGAACCTCCGCATGAAATGAAATCCGCGCTGACACCTGGCCGAATGATCCTGTTCGCCACAGCGATAGGAGCTATGGTCGCCAATCTGTATTATGCGCAGCCGCTACTGGCTGAGATTGGCCACAGTTTCGGACGCCAGGCGACCCAGGCCGGGCTGCTTGTGACTCTGACCCAATTAGGCTATGGCCTTGGCGTTTTGCTCATCGTCCCGCTTGGGGATGGCATGGACCGGCGCAGGCTGGCGTCTACCATGTTGGCCGCGTGCGTCGCCGGTCTTCTGGCGGCGGCCGCCAGTTCGAACTTCATGACGCTGGCAGGCGCGAGTCTGGTGGTCGGCGTGACCTCTAGCGCGACGATGGTGGTCATCCCGTATGTCGCATCTCATGCCGGAGAAACCGAACGTGGCCGGCGCACCGGGCAGGCCATGACGGGTTTGTTGCTTGGCATTCTGTTGGCCCGTACCGTCTCCGGTTTCGTATCGGTCTGGGCAGGCTGGCGCGCCATCTATGTGCTGGCCGCCTTGGTCGTAGCCATCCTGGGCATCGCCTTGCGCGGAGCCATGCAGCCAGATGCGCCGCGCCCGACGGTCCGGTATGGACACCTCCTGCGCTCTTTGTTGGACCTGTTGCATGCGGAACCGGAACTGCGCCGCCGCTCGTTCTACTCGCTGCTAGGGCTAGGCGGTTTCAGTGCGATGTGGACAGGTTTGACCTTCCTGTTGACCGCTCCACCTTACTGCTATTCCACGGAAACCGTGGGGCTGTTCGGATTACTTGGGGCTGCCGGCGCGCTATCGGCCAATCTGGCGGGACGACTCGGGGACAAGGGGCTGGCGCAGATCATGACCGGCGTTTTCTCTGTGCTGTTACTGATATCCTGGAGCCTGCTCGCCATCGCTGCCGATGCCATGAGCTGGCTGATCATCGGCATTTTCATGGCGGATGTGGCCGCTCAGGGTTTACAGGTCACACATCAGTCGGTGCTGTATCGCCTCGCGCCCGAAACTCGTTCGCGTATTACTGCGCTCTTTGTCACGTCGGGGTTCGTCGGCATGTCGCTGGGAACGGCACTCGCCAGCCTGGGTTATGCCCGCCGGGGGTGGCCAGGCGTTTGCCTCATCGGTGCCGCATTCGCCGCCGTGCTGGTTCTTCACTGGCTGTGGAGCGCGGCTGGAACAAAGCGGTAAGGAAGGAAAATGCCATAGCGCATTTCTCGATTCTCCTGAGCGTAGCAACGCTGTTTGCAGGTATCTGCCGGGGGCTATCGCATTAAAGTGTGAAGTTAGGTTCGGTTGAGTTTTGCCTGGCGATATTTTATATAGCCGGCTAACGAAATACGTCTACAGGGCTACAAATTACCCTATACAAATTATACGTGTCTAACCGGTTACTTGTACGCTATAAAACAGGGCGCATACTATCCATGTTTAATTAAAAACGCGCTATAAAAATAACCGACATGGATTTAAATAAATGTTAAGCAAGAACAAAACTAAACAACTCTCTGCGTTTGGGGTGCTGCTTCTTGTCATAGGGCAGGTGTTACCTCAATTAGATTTTTCAATAGTTAATGTCGCACTTGACGTAATAGGTAATACATTAAAAACAGATGAGACAGGACTGGTTTTGATTGTTGCCCTATATGGGTTAAGTTTCGCCGCTCTAATTTCCACCGGAGGCCGCTTAGGGGATAAATACGGCAGAAAGTGTCTATTTATGATTGGCATTATAGGGTTTTGTATCGCGTCGGCGATTTGTGGATTCGCCGCTGATATTATCTCTATGCTTGCAGGGCGCGTACTCCAAGGTTTTTTTGCCGCACTTCTCATGCCGCAAATATTAGCTACAATCCACACAACATTAGAGGGTGAACGCCACCGCAATGCAGTAGGCATTTACACCTCAATTGCAGGCCTTTCCGTCGTTATTGGTCAAGTGGTCGGAGGTTGGCTGGTTTCAGCGAACTTATGGAATTTAGGCTGGCGAATCGCTTTTTTTATGAACGTGCCTGTTTGCATAATTATATTTATATTGGGGTGTTTTTTTATCCCTGAAACGAAAGCAGATAATGCTCAGAAAAATATGGATGTCGCGGGGATCGCGTTATTTATTTTGTTTCTATTATTTTTAATGATCCCCGTGTCTTTAGGAAAACACTGGCCTGGTCTATGGTGGCTATTATTAGGCACGGCGCCCTGCGGAATTCTATTGTGGAGGGTGGAAAAATCACAAGAGCTTGCCGGCCGTAAGCCAATATTGCCGCCTTCTCTGTTCAAAACGCCAATGGTTATCAATGGGTTTGTAGGTGAAATGACGGTTACATTTACTTATCCTGGGTATCTGTTTGTCACGGCTTTATGTTTACAAAGCGAATTAGGCTTCACGCCGTTTGAATCAGGGAATTCATTTATTGCACTCGGAGTAATGTTTTTTATTGGTTCATTGATAAGTAAACCATTAAGCAAACGGATTGGCGATCCTAAATCTTTTGCTCTAGGATCGATGCTTTCAGTTATCGGATTTTTAGGAACCGTCGCTCTCATTTTTAACTTCAATTATGATTTGAGGTTTTATTACTTATGGATAGCCACGGGCGCTGTAGGGATCGGCGACTCGATTAGGTTAACGTCTGCTTACCGGATTGCATTATCGCGAGTTGGGAAACACTTCGCCAGTGAGGCAAGTAGCGCATTGGTAACCGTACAGCAGGGATGTGCTGCGTTAGGAACGGCATTTACTGGCGCAATCTATTCATTTGCGTTAGTGCAGGGGTATTTAACGGCAATTACGATATCAATCGGTATTGTTTCTTTGTTGGTGTTAATTGTAGGCGCCCCTACTTATATCAAAACCACTCGCGAGCTAAAAGAAAACTTGAGCGAATCATAAGAAAATTAAAATAATAAGTGGGGCATAGTGGTTCTGTCGCATTAAGCCTCGGCAAAAAAATATCTCAACAATCTGGTTGCGCAGGGCCGCCGAATATTCATTTTAATGCGGCCGAGCCTTTAATGACGGCCTGCTGGAGAGTGATGGGGAGTCGTGGAGTCGCCAGAGCATAGTCTGGCGATGAGATAGACAACAAGCCCTTTTCGGGTGAAAGGGGCTTGAGAATTGGCAATGTCTGCTTATGGGCACTTTTAAAACTGGTCTGCTCAGACATTACTTTTTTCTTGGCAGCATAACCGTCGTGACCTTTTTTCGTTCTTTAAGCTGCTTTGGCAGGATGAAAATAAACATCAACACGGCAAAGATAATAACGGAAATTGCTCTCATCGCTACGGCTCCTCTATTGAGTCACATTATTCATTATTTTTTTCATTTCTTCGGGTATCTTACCTTTGTCTTTTTTCAGGTAGTACCTATACATAGGTTTTAATGTAAGGCTATCTTTGACCTTTTGGCGGAAATCTCGATAGTTAGGATCCGGATCCCAAGCCAGAGCCTGATTGATCCAAAAGTCCATAACAAACAGGTTTTTGCTCATACCCCGGGCATTGAAGGCGCAAAAGGCATATAAATAGGCGATGTATGCCAGCTGATCCAGCCTGACACGCGCTTCGGACAAGACTTTGGGCGCCTCAACAAACAACCCTTCGCGGATCCGCCGCTCTTCGCTGGATGCAATTAAACTACATGCATAATCATACTGCGATACCGCATCTCCCAATTGAATGTTAAGTTTTAATAGTTTCTCTCTTTCGATGGCAAGCTGTGACTTCTCTGACGGATTACTGCTACGCTCAATTGAATCTTCTAAATCACGAGATTTAATTAAAATCGCCTGCGAACCTCTCCGCTGCACTAAGGTATTTAAAAACGAGTTCGCCTTATCCGCATCGCGCTCGACTGAGAGGATGTCTACTAGGTCGGAGGGGCAGCCATAATATATTTCATAACACAGTGCTGAGGCGTTGATTGCCCGATTCTCGGTAGCAAACTTTTCGAGCACTGGCTTTATTGCGGCGGCATACCCCATTTTACACAGGATGAAAATATGCAATCTGAACGTGTTGTAATCAAGATTTCTTTCACCGGCTATATAATAACGCTCAATACTTTCACGCTGAGCAGTTAGGTTGACATTGGCTAAGGGAAAGTTTGCAGCCAACGCACCGTACAAAATTTCTACCGAGGATGTTAAGTTACGGAACTCTGTGTGTCTGGCAAGATCTTCAAAGACATTCAGGTTGTCTTCAATTTCATAAGTTTTCATAAATGAGACTAATAAACTAAAAATCTCATTTGCTCGATAGAATATAATCCATGGCGACGCCAGCTTAACAATATGGTGTAATGATAGATAAATATTATTTATCATATTATCGTTTGACTTTTTACGATCTGCTGGCGTGTTAATTAGAATGTGGTGGCAAAAATTAATATATTCAAATAGCGTCAGAGAATTCTCTTCATCAGTGAGATGAGTATTAATTAAATCTTTAAATCTCTTCTCGCGTTTCTTTAACGCTTGTCGGTAATTGATGGAGGGTAAGGTATTATATGCCGTAATCTGATCGTATTCTTTTTCACGTTGCAATATTTTTATCTGCAGCTCGGATAAACCTGAGCAGTAATCGCTCGCTAAAAATTGATCAATCTTTTTGTATTTTTTATCGCCATACCACCTTGGCGCTAAGAATCTGATGGTAGTTTTCCTTGACTCGATATGTTCGGGGTCAATCGTCAGGATATTTTTCAACCAATATAATGGGATGAAATTCTGCTCTTCAGCGGTCGGCGGCGGCAGCGCTATACTAATCGAACCCTGTGGAACAGTATATTTGGGGAATGAAGATAAAAACGCTCTGGCCTCTTCATTATAGTCCGCACATGAAAAATGAATCGGTTGTGTAGCCGGCAACGCCAGCCAATCGGGTGCGCCAAAGCGCCCTGAAGCCTCTAATAGCATATTATAGGCTGCGACACACTCAGGATTGAATTCCAGCGTTTTTAACGCCCAATAAAAAAACTGATCATTGGCAATGCAAAACTTCAGGGTCTGCGCGGGAGTTACGTGATCCATGGTTCGTATGCCTCGTTCTTTGACCGCAACTGTGTGCCAAAAACTAGCAAAAAAGACATAAGGATAATAACTTTCCGGCGTTGTTTGCCGCCAATCGTGAAGTTGTGACAAAACCGCATCAAGGCCATCAACTAGCGGATTAAAAATAAACTGGATATGAAGCGTTTTTTGTAAATCCTGCCTTTGCAGCGACGCAAACAGCGCCTCAACGTCCTGATATTTCTTTTGGCTTAGCTTGTGTTTCACCTGCTGTTGTAAGTCATATATTTCAACGAGCGATTGCATGAGTAAATATCCAACTCTGAAAACATAGATGTAATTGTATCAGCATAAAAAAGTATTTTGCCAATAAAGAATAACCATGAAAATAATGGGTAACTCAAGAGGTGGCTTTCTATCTATGAGAATTGTCTTATATAATTCGAGAGGTAATGCGATAAATGCCGATAGCGGTCTTGTACATGATTCTGTGTAAATGCCTCTCTCAGAATTGACCGCCGATAATAAAGCGGTTCATCGCCAGTCATTGTCCATTTCATTTTGAGTTAACGAGGGATCATGGAACGCTTGTTTGTCTACGGTACGCTACGTCCGGGCCGCTCTAATGCCCATATTCTGGAAAATATCGGTGGAGAATGGCTGCCGGGTTATGTGAGCGGCGCGTTTTATGAGCGTGGCTGGGGAGCGGCTGCGGATTTTCCGGGGATCGTCCTGGATAAGAATGGCCCGATCGTTCACGGTTACGTGTTTTTGTCCGATAAACTTGAGGCGCACTGGCCAATGTTGGATGAATTTGAAGATGGCTATGACCGCGTTGAAGTGGAGGTGACCACGGCTGATGGTCAGCACGTTACTGCGTGGGTCTATCAGTTACAGCCGCAGACTAACCCGTAAGATAATCCGGATTTAGCGCCTCGCATGTCGTAAAACATGCGAGGCGTTTTTCATTTCAAACTTATTCGTCGCGCCAGCCCATTGCCGGAGCAACATGTTTCAGAATGGACTCGATAACATGCGCGTTGTAATCCACGCCCAGTTGATTCGGCACGGTCAGCAATAAAGTATCCGCTTCGGTAATCGCTTCATCTTGTTTCAGCTGTTCGATCAGCTTGTCCGGCTCTGCGGCATAGCCGCGCCCGAAAATCGCGCGGGTTTTCTCATCAAGGAAACCGACCTTATCGCTGTCGTCACGGCTTGAACCGAAATACATCCGGTCACGATCATCCATTAGGGCAAAAATGCTGCGGCTGACCGAGACGCGCGGCGTTCGTGTATGTCCCGCTTCCGCCCAAGCCTCGCGGTAGGCGCGGATCTGTTTTGCCTGCTGAATGTGGAAAGGTTCGCCTGTTTCATCGTCTTTCAACGTGGAACTTTGCAGGTTCATTCCCAGTTTCGCGGCCCACACCGCAGTCGCATTCGAACCGGCTCCCCACCAGATACGGTCGCGTAAACCTTCGGAATGAGGCTCAGGCCGCAACAGGCCAGGCGGATTCGGGAACATCGGCTGCGGATTGGGTTGCGCAAAGCCCTCTCCGCGTAACACGTCCAGCAGCACTTCGGTGTGACGGCGCGCCATATCAGCGTCGCTTTCCCCTTCGGAGGGGGCGTAACCAAAATAGCGCCAGCCGTCAATCACCTGCTCCGGGGAGCCGCGGCTGATGCCAAGCTGTAAACGCCCGCCGGAGATCAAATCCGCCGAACCTGCATCCTCCGCCATATACAGCGGATTTTCATAGCGCATGTCGATAACACCAGTGCCGATTTCAATACTCCGGGTTTTCGCTCCTATCGCTGCCAGCAGGGGAAACGGCGAGCTAAGCTGGCGGGCAAAGTGATGCACCCTGAAATAAGCTCCGTCCGCGCCCAGTTCTTCGGCGGCGACAGCCAGATCGATGGATTGCAGCAGCGCGTCAGCGGCTGAACGGGTTCCGGACTGCGGCGATGGCGTCCAGTGACCAAATGACAAAAATCCGATCTTTTTCATGACGTGTTTATCCTGGTTTTCAGGGACATTATCAGCAGGCGGAAATTGTTCATGATGAAGCAAACCTATTCCAGCCTTGAGTTATCTCTACTTTACGCATTACCAGATGAGAATAAATGTCATTTGTTTAACATAATGCATCAAATAAATTGATTGAGTAGAGCGAGTGCGGGCATTAATGGTTCAAGCAGCGGCGTAGCTTCATTGCATCCAAACGAGCGCCTTGTTAGCCATGTTGGAATATATTTTCTCGGTGCCCAAGCGCGGCATGGTCGGAGACGACAGCTCGCGCATACGCTGCCGCCAGTAGAAGGTTCAGTTTAAGAGACCAGCCAGTTTTTCCGGGAAAAACTTAAAACAAGCAGCGGGATAATGATCAGCCCGGCAAAGAACAGGAATAAGTTAATATATCCGCCTATATTAAGTATCATGCTGCCTAACCAGGTGCCAATTCCTCCGCCGCCAAAAATTCCCACGCCAATCAACCCTGAAGATAAACCTTTATTACCGCCGGCCAAATCGAGCGCCCGGCTTGCTAGAATAGATTGAACTAAAACATACCCCATACCCAGCAGAATGATTGCAATATAGGTTAAATATATATTGTGGCTGGCTAGTAGTAAAAGAGAACATAAAGAGCAAATAAACCCCGCGGGCAGTATTTGTTTTTGCGGTAGCTTGCCAGACAGCGTTCTATTAACTAACCCGGTAATAAAGCAGATCAAGCCAAACAACATTAGCCCGAAACCAACATAGAGGTATCCGATATTAAGCGACTTAGATAAATATGAGCCGATGAATGAATAACCGCCGAGAACGCCGAAACCATTACAGAAGGCGAGGAAGTAGATCTGTAAAAGATGGCTGTCTTTTAATAAAGAAAAAATGGATGGCAGTAATGCATTTATTTTCCCTTGCGCGCTTTTTGATGGGAGCTTAAATATCAATAAAAATGAAATAAATGACAGGGCGGAAAATATCAGAAATATTTTACGCCAACTGCTTATTTCTATAAGCCATCCGCCAATGCCTGAACTGATGCCTTGACCAAGAAAAATAAATCCCAGAAAGATGCCAACCAGTTTTGTTAAGGTGTCTTTTTCAAAAAATTGGCCTAAAATACCCAATGATACAGAAATTATGCCTGCCGCAAAAAATCCGGCAATAAATCTGAATATAGTCAATGATAGAATACTTCCGGCTATCGAGCATAGTAAGGTGGCTACACCTAACAAAAACATGAGAATCTGTAATATTTTTTTCCGATTATAGATATCGCTATAGTATCCATATACAGGTTGCATAATGCCATAAGGTATTAAATATGCTGTCAGGATGACGCTGGCTTGAGAAATGTTTGTATCAAACGAGGACGATATGTCGGGCAGCAAAAGAGACGCGACCCAGTTGTCGGCAGCGGAGATAAAACCAGCAAACCCCACTAAAAATACAATGCAAAAACTGCTCATGCCTTTCTCCCGCAGAGGGGCGAGCCCCTCTCATGAAAAATCAATTATGCAAATTCGTTTAATCTGTTAACTAAACCGTCCGCGGCTCTCTTTATAATGGCTTTATCAAAAAAATCATCTTGATATAAAATATGAATATATATGAGGATCCGCGACCTTATATTAGTTTTTGTTTTATGAATAAGATCGGCATAGGTACTATTCTCTAACCCTATATCAACGCCATCTACGTTAAAAATGAATAATTTGAATAGCCAAGAGGAGCAATATGGTTGTTAATAACAATGCGGCGGAGTAAGTTAAACTACGCTAACTTCAGTGTGTTCCTCTATATAATTTAATACTCATGAATAAAGCCGTTCATTAACCCCCTCATGATGTGTATATTTATTGATTGTAATTAAAAGTTGTTTTTAATCAATTGATTAATAATTCCACTGTGTTGCCATGTGTAATTACTTGTTTCTCGTTGCGGATGTGATTGATAATTCTCTCTCGCTTGTCTGGTAATAATGATTTTTATTATTACCAGGGGAATAATGTAGTTTTGGTTTGAAATTATTTTTTGTTTAGAATGGCCGTTAGAGGGGGGTATTTCAGCATATCGCGCATGAAATAAAATCTAAAACTGGTGGGATTTCAATTCATCGTCAACGCCATCTCTGCGGGCATAGCGGAAACCATGGACGTCTTTACTTGCGCTGGCGCTCTCGCTCTTGCGCGCCATCTTTTCCGCCCGGCATTCACGCTATACTCCGGTTGGTGTAACCGTGTTCTCACCACGGCGACGTAAAAATGTTCTGCAGGAAGTTTTTCAACGAATCAGCTTTGCTGAAACGGACGGCGGATGTTGTCTTCGCTTCCGATCGATTTATGGGGAAAATAGGATTTAAAGTTAATGCCAATTAACAATAAAAGTGAGTTTATTTCACAAATAACAAAACTATTTAATCATCTCCGCGTGCAGGTAGAAAAACTTTCTCTCAAAAAACGGCGTGGCTCACATTGTTAAAAACAATCTCTTGACTCTCTATAGCATGGAGGCTCCACGTTATTTTCATCAACTTAATATTTCTTGTATTTGAAATTAAGGAAGCATGATGAAAATAGAAAATATTTTTACACCTTATTATATCGGGAAATGTCAGATCCCTAATAGGCTCGTCGTACCGGCCATGGTGGCCAATATGTGCCCGGACGGAAAAGCATCCGAGCAATATATCAGATACCATGAAGAGAAGGCGAAAGGTGGCTGGGGGCTGATTATTACTGAAGATTACCGGATCAACGAACACGCCGCAGGGTATCCGGCGGTAGCCGCCCTGTATGACGAGTCGCAAATTCCCAGCCATAAAAGATTCACGGATATCATTCATCAATATGATACCAAGGTATTTTGCCAAATTTATCATGCCGGGCGTCAGGCGAATCACCGAGTCAATGGCGGCATGAGGCCCGTATCCTGCTCTCCGGTTCCTTGCCCCTGGAATAAGGAAATTCCCCGCGAGTTGACCGTTGAGGAAATAAGACAGTTGGTAAAAGATTTTGGAACAACCGCCCTGAATGCGCAAAAGGCCGGTTTTGACGGCATTGAAATTCATGCGGCGCACGGCTATCTAATTCATGAGTTTCTGTCGTTTAACTGTAATCACCGGATAGATGAATATGGCGGAACCTATAATAACCGGATGCGTTTTCTGAAAGAGATCATGGCAGAAGTCAGGGAACAAGTCGGCGATGATTTCCCGATTTCCGTGCGTTTCTCGGCGCAGGAAAATAGCGAAGGCGGGCGGCGAATGTTTGAAAGCCGTCAGATGCTGATGGATATCGAGGAAATGGGGGCGGATGTGATTCACTTGTCGAACGGCATGTATGGGGTCCGCTCCTCTATCGGGATAGTGGCTTCATTTTTCCAGCAGCATGGCTGGAATATGGACCTTGCGGCGGAAGCGAAATCTTTCTTAAAAATTCCGGTGATTACCGTGGGCAGGGTATCGGAGCCGGCTATGGCGGAAGATATCATTTCATCAGGCAAAGCGGATTTTGTGGCAATGGGCAGGGCGTCTCTTGCGGATCCTTACTGGCCGAATAAGGCGCGCGCCGCGGCTGAGAACGATATCCGCCATTGCATTGGCTGCCTGCAAGGCTGCACGGCTTCCACCTATCAGGGGGTGCCGATTTATTGTCTCGTCAACCCGGAGTTGGGTCATGAGTTCGAGTATGACTACAGCAAAGCGAAGGAGAGCAAAACCATTTATGTGGCGGGCGCCGGTATCGCCGGTATGGAAGCCGCGCGCGCCGCGGCGATCAAAGGACACCGCGTCGAAATTTTCGAAAAGAAGAACACGGTAGGGGGGCAGTTTATTTCCGCTGCTTATCCCCCCTTCAAAGGCGAATTTACCACCTATACGGCATGGCTGTTCCGCGAGATCAAAAAGTATGAAAACATCACTCTTCATCTCAATACCGAACTGACGGCCGAAATGGTGAAGAAAGCGAAACCGGATAAAGTTATTCTCGCCAGCGGCGCGCGGCCCATAATTCCCAACGTGCCGGGAATAGATAATAAAAATGTCGTGTTGGCTGAGGACGTCCTTCTCGGACAGGCGGATACCGGCATGAATGTCCTGGTCGTCGGCGGCGGAATGGTCGGTTCGGAAACGGCGGCTTATCTGGGCGTCCAATGCAAATCCAAAGTCACTCTCGTGGAGTTGAGGGACGCGATTGCTATGGATTTGGAGGCCGGCATTCGCGATGATTTGAGGGATTGCCTGCGCCGCTGTTATGTTGACGTCATGACCAACACCAGTATTGCCGGGGTAACCGACGAAGGCGCGCTGCTTAAACGGGGCGATGATATCGCGCTGTTCCCTTGCGACACCGTGGTATTGGCGATCGGCACAAAAGCCTGGTGCCCGCTGGCGGAAGAGCTGAAGGGTATTTGCGAAATTACCCTTGTCGGCGATGCGCTCAAAGCGCGCCAGGCTATTCAGGCATCGGGTGAGGGTTTTGCGGCGGGTTTAGCCGCCTGAGAGGGGGAACACCATGTTTGATAAAGCGCATTTCGGCCGGGTGGTGAACTTCTCAATCAATATCTTCCTTGGCATCGCTTTGGTATTAGTTGGCTTAACGCTTGCCGATAACTTACAGCCGATGATCTTTTGGCAAAGTTTTGTGGTGAGCGTGGGAATCGGCTATACCGTTTGCGATCTGATTCCCTCCCCGGCCTGGGGCGAACAACTTGCCCGTAAGGCCGGAATCAAAAACAAATTGTTTTTTCATTTGGCATCAACCGCCGTCGCCGGCGTCGTGCTAATCGTCTGCATCAGCTTAGGCTGTCAGTTCGTCGCATTCGGCGGCGCTGTATTCCAGGTGTGGCCCTATGCACTGCCTTACCTGTTGGTTGCGGGATATATAACGCTGGCGGTGTTTCTGCCGGTGTGCAAAGAGATCGCGGAGGTTCTGACAAGATGATAAATATATAACCAGAGGCGCGTGTTATCTGAATTCGCTTTCCGTATCCGACGAATAGGGCCATCCGATGTTATTGGCTGGCCCTGTTTGCTTGCCTCTATTATGGCTGTGAAGTCTGGTGAACCGGCACCCAGATTTCAAAATAACGGGTATATTCGCTATCTTCATGCGCCCTGACGATGAGCCTGCCTATTGGGGAATCGCCGATCTCGTATCCTGCGTTCCACAGCGGTTGAAAAACCTGCTGGTACAAAGAGAGGGCGAACGTATTTTGGTTGTGCGCCGAGAAAACGGTATAGATACATTTTTGCGAAGATATGTACTCTGCATTCTGAGTGGAGATATTCATCTCTTTGGCTTTTGTTATTGAAACAGAAAAACCCCACCAATAAACCAACGACTGTGGATTTTCCTTATTAATGCTGCTCAGCGGTATTTTAAATGTTGCCGTAATGAACGGCATGTGTGAAATCCAGTTATCAATCTGAGTGATTTCGCCGCGGCCTTTTTTTGTTTGATAGCTATTGTTGTTTCGGTATGGACTAAAATACAGTTGAGGGTTGTCCATTTCAGTGAATGTGCCCATGTGATCCTGAAATGAGGAAATTCTTTTTTGCTCAGCATTTAACTCATCCAGAACAAGCTGATAATGATAAATAATATCAAGCAGGTTTTTTTCTTGTTGCGCGTATTTTTTCTGAATGTCCGCAACGCTATCTTTATTGATTATTTGTTCGATTTCCGCATTTGAAAATTTAAAGGCGCGGAGGTGTTTACTATCAAGCAAATAATTCACATCCCAGACATCATAATAGCGGTAATTGGAGGTTTTATCCTTTCTTGGGGTAACGAAACCGCACTCTTCGTAGTAACGTAGCGTTTGAACCGGAATGCCAAGAAGTTTGGATATCTCGCCGATTTTATATTTGTCGCTCATAAGAAGCTCCCAATATATAAAACTTATATATATTAATGTATTGTATCGTTTTTTTTATTAATGCCAGGCGATCGAAGACTAGGATGATTGGGTCAACAGATTTATCGAGAGAACAATGCCATCAGTTAGAGTTATATGTGCCGCCTATGGCTTTCCCGATAGTGGCACCGCCCTCAAGGCGTGTCAAGACGGTTGTCGTTTTCCTGTCCGGGCGCGGGATCGGCATCCCGCTATCCCTTATGACGCGGCAAAAATACCTGATGCATTGCGCGGCGTGCGTTGTTTTCATGCGCCGCAAAACAGCAGGAAATTCATTCGTTAAATAAATAACGTTTTTATATTCGTCACATTTCAGGTTGCCGGTGCGAAGGCCGCGTCTTAATATCGCCGGCTGGCGATGATAACCGCCATCGTATTTATCATCAGTGGTTGAATCGCGTATTCGCCATTGTTGCCATAGTACGTTTGTTTTATCGCAATGGGCTATTCCTGCCGGCGCGCATCTGCATTATTCGTGGGGCGCATCGGAAGAGCCCAGGCTGATCAAGTCCATAAGCGATTTTATCTTCGACAGCCGTTTTTCAACCTTGGCCGCCGCGCCATCCAACGTATAACCATCTTCAATCAGTTCGCTAATGAGGATAATTTTCTTGATGTCAGACAGATTGAACTGGCGCGAACTGGCATCGGGATCAACTGACTTGATGATTCCCTTCTCTTCCCAATACCGGAGTTTTCTAACGGGAATGCCGGTAATGTCAGAGACTTCTCTGATGCCCACAATAACTTTGGCAAGGAAATCGTTATAAGAATCAGAAAGTTTTTGCATGTTAGCGGTTACCGTGTATAGAGATGCGATAGTTTATACATTCAGTATAGTTTTAGGTCAAACATTGACAGGTTATGATATGAGTTGTAGTTTTACGACAATGATTGTTGTTTTGGGAGGATGAAGGCACGAACCTTTCACTGAAAAATAACACGCGTGTGATAGCGCGGATGGCGATTATTTCTAGCCCTATGGATGATAACCAATTCATTCCTGATGGGGGAATGGTTTTCCCTAATTCCAGTTGATGCCGTCTTTTCATTAAAAAACAGAGATAAATGTATTCTATTAGTACCTTGTTACCTAACGAAAGGTAATGCAAGGGAGCATTATTTTATATTTTTTATATGAGTTTATATTCGAATCTTTTTATGGTTTATCCGTGTGATTATTATTTATTTTAGATAGCGTTCTATTATTAACGATAGGAAATTAAGAAGGAATGTCTAAGGTTAGAAAAAGTACGCCGATGATTGTGGCTTTTATCACAATGCTCGTGGTCGGCACCGATCTTTTTGTGGTATCGCCTTTGCTTTTACCTATTGCCGAATCATTTGGCATATCGGTAGGAAAAGCAGGCATGTCTGTTACTATATTCTCGCTGGCCTATGTTATCGGCGCACCGGTATTTGGAAGATTAGGCGATAAATTTGATAAAAAAATCATTCTTGTCATTGGATTATTGGGATTTTCCGTCGCCAATTTACTTACTGCCGTATCGCCGTCCTATATCCTGTTTATTATCGCCCGCGCGATAGCCGGTGCCGCCGCCGCGGCTATAAGCCCATCGATCTATGCGCTTATAGGAAGTAATGCTCCTGTTGAAAATAAAGGCTGTTGGATGTCGGTCGCTGTTGCCGGGTTCCTGATCTCATTGACGACCGGCGCGCCGACCGGGGTTTATATATCAGAGATGAGTAACTGGAATACGGTTTTTATCACTATTGCAGTGTTATCTTTATTTCTTGCGGTTTTAAACTGGAATATATGGGAAAAAGATAATAAATCACCGATAGAAAAAGAACAAAAGACCAGCTTAAAGAAAAAACTAAAAGCCGTTTCGATTACCGGGATCTGGGGATTTTGCGTATACGCTACCTATACCTATCTCTCCGTCGGGCTGCAATCGGCGGGAGGATTTAGTGCCGCGCTGATAGCGTTTGCATTGGTCATTTATGGGGTCGGCGCCGTTATCGGCAGCCTGAGCGGGGGGAAACTTGCCGATCGTTTCGGCACAAAAAAGATTGCCGCATTAAGCCTGATTTGTCTTTCTTTAGCGGAAATTACGCTCTCTTCAATTTTGAATTTTGCTCCTGAATTACAAATTATGACGATTAGCCTATTGGCGCTATTTTCTATTGCCGCCTATCCATGTCTTCCCGCGTATCAAGGTTTTCTGATCGGACAGTTCCCCGATGAAAGCGGCTCTATCATGGCCTGGAACAGCAGCGTTATGTATCTGGGCGTTTCTTTAGGGGCTGCGGCGGGCGGCGTCGTCTTTTCAAATGTTGGTTTTATTTTTGTGCCTCTTCTCAGCGCTGTTGTCGGGATTGCCGGTGGATATCTTTGCCATCGTTTAACGCTTTAATGGGGAATTATAAATATGTTCGCCTGAAGTAAACCGCCGCTTGCCGAAAACAGCTTCAGATGCGATCCGCAATGCCGGGTGTCCGAAACCGTTAAGCCCGCGCAATGGCCCGCCGGTGATAATCCGGCGGGCTGTGCTTTATATAAAAAATCTGCATTTACGCGTACTGGCGTACCGGCTTATCCGCGATTTTAATCAGCCAGTACAGCAGGCTGGCGACGAACAATGAATTGATGGACGGCACACCCCATTCGATCGCAAGACCGACGATGGCGCCGACAATGCTTGTCGCTATCGCGGCCCAGCCGATAAAGGGCGTATTTTCCATTTCCGGCAGCTTACCTTCGCGGCGGCTGTCATCGAGCTGTTTTCTGTGGGTGCGCAAAATATAGTAATCGACCAGCATGATGCCGATGATTGGCGGAAACAGCACGCCAAGCAGGGTCAGGAAATCGATAAATCTGTCCAGAATGCCAATTACGGAAAGAAAGGTGCCGATAAAGCCAATCACCAGCGTTATTGATACATAGCTGAGTTTTTTGCCGGTAATCCCTTCGATGGCGTTGGCGATACCCAGCGCCGAAGAATACAGGTTGATGTCATTGATCCTCAGCGTGGAGAAAATCACGGCGATAAGGCCGATTCCGCCTGCCGCCTGAGACATGATGGTCACCACGTCAGCCGTATTCAGCGCTCTGGCGATCAATATCGCCAGGCCGTTGACGATAAATTCGCCGACGATGATCGACATGATGGTGATCCAGAAAACGTGATTGCCTTTTCTGGAATAACGGGTCATATCCGGCGTGATCAGGCTCGCCACAATACAGCCGCCCACAACCATGGTGGCCCCGGCGCTGATTGACATCGCTTCACCCGTCGGCGATAAACTGAGCAGTTCGGCGGGATTGTGCCCGGTCAGGGTCATGACCGAGATATACCCGACAACCAGGATAAACATCGGCACAGCTATTTTTGCGGTAAATTTCAGAGCATTAAAGCCGAAAGCAACGAGGATGGTCAGCGCGGCGCCTGAGATGGCGGCCGACCAGCCAAATCCTAATTTATCGCCCAGCGCGAAGTTAAGCGCTTTGGCGAAAACGGCATTTTGTACCCCGAACCAGCCTAGCAGACTGACGGCGATCACCACGCCTATCATAACCGAGCCGACTCGTCCGAATCCGCACCACCTTGCCAGCAGGCTGCCGGACAGCCCTTCTTTCATCCCGGCGTATCCCAAACCCAATGTCACCACGCCAAAAATCGCGCTGCCGATGAAAATGGATAAAAACGCATTGGTTAATGTCATCGTGTTGCCCAGAACGGCGCCGAGCATGAATTGATCCAGCGCGGTCAGCATACCGATATGGACTAACGCTACATTGAAAAAAGGCAGGCGCATATCCATGGGAACGCGGCTGACTGGATAATCATCTATTCTTTCCATCTTGAATATGTCCCTTTATTAAATAAATTGGATGCCCTTTTCGATGAGGGAGTTTGGAACGTAATTATCCAAACCTAAATGATGACAAAATTCTTCAAACTGATTTAGAGAATGTACTCCCGCCTTTTGATACATGTTATATATCCTGTTTTCTATGGTTTTATGTGAGATGTTCATTTTCTTCGCTATTTCCTTATTGGAAAGGCGCTGCAAAATCAGAAAGATAATATCGAGTTCAGACTGCGTAAAAATTTCGGTCGTCAGTTCGGTGCTTAGCGTGGTCGGCTTTTTCTGGTTGATATATATCAACGGGGATAGCGTATTAAACGGTCTTGCATTCCATATAGTGCCAATGCAGACTTTGTCTTCATTGAAAAGAGGTATTTTCTCACTGATGAAGGGCGTTAAGTTTTTTTTCCCGTACCAATAATGTGTTTCTATGACAGCTACGCATTTTTTGCTATTTTCGGTTCGCCGGTCATGCTCTTGGAAATCATCGGAAAGCTCTGCCCAACTGGCTGGGAACTCATTATCAAACCTTCCTTCGATACTAAAATGCAGCGGCGTGTTGGTATAAAGATATGCCGCTTTATTCATGTAAACATGACGGGATTCTAAATCTTTAATTCCCCACGGCTCGTTTAAGCACTCCATCATGGTGATAAGATTGCGAATATAATCAGTCTTACTCAGGGGGGACGATGGCATTCTGCTCTCCTTCTGTCGTTGCTATTAACTCAACGAATCAGTTTTGATAGGTAATGCCGGGTATGCCTGTGCGCATATCCTGGCAGGCTCCCATACTCGCGGTATCCCAATTTTTCATAGAAACCACGAGCCTGAAAGCTGAACGTATCCACATAGGCAAAATGGCAACCGCGTTTCAGCGCCTCTTCTTCCGCCTTTTTCATCAGTTGGCTGCCTAGCCCGCTTTTCCTGTGCTGCTCACTGACCCACAAATACTGGACTTCCAATCCACCCCACCATGTTCTTGCGATCAGACCGGCGACGATATTGTTAGCGTCGTCTTTGATATTTAAAAAGAGAGGATGAATATCGACAGCATCATATTGTTCATTATGTTTCCATAGACTTTGAATAACGAATTCTTCTTCGTCTTTATTCGGTGCATCAGTAATATTTAATTTCATTTATTGTTTTATTCCTTATCATTAGCTTGATATATTTATTTACGAATATTTATATTGGCTAGTACCATAAAATGTTTTTTTTAACAAGGGTGATTTTCCCTCGTTCTAATATGATCTCATTGCGTTATTGTGAATTGGTTGGCTGAATTCACCGAGTTAAACGAATAATGTCCTTCATCAGGGAATCATACGCTTTCCAGGTTGCGAATGTGGCTGGGTAATATTTTGATTATTATAAAAATAAACGATGAGTGCGATTATCCCGTTAATACAGGCGACTGCGTCTTGATATTGACGTTGCCGCGCTATGCGCCGGGATGAATGTCTTCTTTCAATGCGGCTGTATAGTGAACGCCGCCGATTTTTTGATGAAGTCTCCGAATCTTTTGTATATCTCGCCTTTAGATGTAGTGGCCATGGTCAGATGAACTTTCGGCGGTTCGGGAAAACCCTCTGCGCTGGATAATATTTTGTGGTTTTTATCAATAGCGCTTTGTGGAAGGATGCTGATTCCCAACCCGGAAGCGAGCGCCAGCTTAATGTTTTCGTAAGACGCGCTTTCATAAGCCGTATAGTAGGCTTTTTCTTGCGCGGCTAAAATATCTATTCCCGCGCTCCGATAAGCGCAGCCTTCCGGGAAGAATATACAGGGAATCGGGTTTAATTCATTGAAATTTAATTTGTTTTTACTTACCCAATGCAATGGCTCCGACCATAAAAGACGCGTGTTTTTTATCCCTATTCCGCCGAGATCTTTTTCTGATTTTGTATGCTTAAATATGGCGATATCCAAATCGCCCTGGTTAATTAAATTAACTAGCTGCGCGGACAAAGCGGATGTTATTTGCAGACGTAATGCGGGATTTAGCGTCAGGCAATAAGATATTGCAGAGAGAATATCCGTAATTTTAAAATCATCCGGCACGCCGAGCCGAATATAGCCAGCGAATTCCGTTTCTTTTATTGAACTGATGGCGTCGCTTAAGCGATAGAGGATCTCTCGTACCGCTGGAAGCAGGCGTTCGCCGTCAGGGGTCAGTCCGGCGATGTGGCCCTGACTGCGGATGATAAGACGGCACCCCAGAATCTCTTCGAATTTTTGCAGACTTTGAGTCAGCGCGGACTGAGTTCGATGGAGCCTGATGCTCGCCAGCTGAAAGCTGCGATCTTCCGCGATACAGGTAAAAATACGTAGGTGTTCAAGCGTGACGCGCCTGTCTCCCAGGCGGTCTATACCATTTATCCTCATCTGGCGTCCCTGATAGGTTATTAATTGAATTTATTATGAATCTTCAAGTATTAATTTCCAAGGAAATTCACGGTATGAAAATCTGCCTGCAAAGCAGAGGGGATGGGCAAATTGATTGGCGGATTTTTAGCGGCGCGCCAATGATGGTGGCGGGATCTTTGCTAAATTTAAGACAGGAAAAAGTTGATGAACACGCCAGCATCGCCGGCCGTTGCCCCGACGATCGCGCGTAACGCTATTTTTGATGCGCTTGCTCAGGTCGTTTGTAAAGTAAATGTTGTGTCTATCGCTAAGTAAGGTATTACTTATTGATTCGATAACAACAACGGATTGGTGATGTTCGTCACGTTTCTGTACTTTACTCCCATACCAACACACATGAGGATACAGTGATGTCAGTAATTAATACCCAGGTAAAACCGTTCAAAAACATGGCGTTCAAAGACGGTAAGTTCATCGAAGTAACTGAGAAAGATATCGAAGGCAAGTGGAGCGTGTTCTTCTTCTATCCGGCCGACTTTACTTTCGTTTGCCCGACTGAACTGGGAGACGTTGCCGACTACTACGACGAATTCCAACAACGCGGTGTGGAAATCTACTCTGTTTCTACCGACACGCACTTCACTCACAAAGCGTGGCACAGCAGCTCTGAAACTATCGCCAAAATCAAATACACCATGATCGGCGATCCGACTGGTCAGCTGACTCGCAACTTTGAAAACCTGCGTGAAGCCGAAGGTCTTGCCGACCGCGGTACGTTCATTGTTGACCCTCAGGGTATCATCCAGGCAGTGGAAATCACCGCTGAAGGTATCGGCCGTGATGCGTCAGACCTGCTGCGTAAAGTGAAAGCCGCTCAGTATGTTGCTTCTCACCCGGGTGAAGTTTGCCCTGCCAAATGGAAAGAAGGCGAAGCGACTCTGGCTCCGTCTCTGGACCTGGTCGGTAAGATCTAAGTCAGACCCCGCTGAGATATGTTTTTTATCGGGTGCCTGGCACCCGATTTTTTGCACGGAGGATAACCAATGCTCGACAATACAATGAAAGTCCAGTTGAAAGCCTATCTGGAAAAATTAACTAAACCTGTTGAGTTAATTGCGACTCTGGATGACTCAGCGAAATCTTCTGAAGTAAGAGAATTACTGACTGAAATCGCTGGATTGTCCGATCAGGTCAGCTTCTCTGAGAATAATGATCTGGCTGTACGTAAACCCTCTTTTCTGATTACCAATCCGGGATCTCATAGCGGCCCGCGTTTTGCCGGCGCTCCGATGGGGCATGAGTTTACCTCTCTGGTTCTGGCTCTGCTGCAGGTTGGTGGTCATCCGTCAAAAGAAGCGAAAGAATTACTCGACCAAATCCGCAACCTTGACGGTAAGTTCCATTTCGAAACCTATTACTCGCTGTCCTGCCACAACTGTCCGGACGTGGTGCAGGCGCTGAATTTAATGGCCGTCCTGAATCCGAATATTACCCATACCGCCATTGACGGCGGCGTATTTCAGGATGAGATCCAGAGTCGTAACGTCATGGGCGTTCCGACCGTGTTCCTTAACGGCGAACACTTTAGCCAGGGCCGCATGAGCCTTAACGAAATCGTGACCAAAATTGATACCGGCGCAGGCGCCAAGCAGGTCGAAAAGCTGAATCAACGCCCGGTATATGACGTGTTGATTATCGGCAGCGGCCCGGCAGGGGCGGCGGCGGCGGTCTATTCCGCCCGTAAAGGCATTCGTACCGGTCTGATGGGCGAACGTTTCGGCGGTCAGATCCTGGACACCGTGGATATTGAAAACTACATTTCCGTGCCGAAAACGGAAGGGGCGAAGCTGGCCACCGCGCTGAAGAGCCACGTTGATGACTATGATGTCGACGTGATTGATGCGCAGAGCGCCGAAGCGCTGATCCCTGGTAACGAACCGGGCGCGCCGCATCAGGTGATAACCGTTTCCGGCGCGTCGCTGAAAGCACGCAGCGTGATTATTGCGACCGGCGCCCGCTGGAGAAACATGAGCGTGCCTGGCGAAGATCAATATCGTACCCGCGGCGTAACTTACTGCCCGCACTGTGACGGCCCGCTGTTCAAAGGCAAGCACGTTGCGGTGATTGGCGGCGGTAACTCCGGCGTGGAAGCGGCCATCGATCTGGCCGGCGTGGTAAAACACGTTACGCTGCTGGAATTTGCGCCGGAGCTGAAAGCTGACTCCGTATTGCAGGACAAAGTGCGTAGTCTGCCGAATGTCGACATTATCCTCAATGCGCAGACCACGGAAGTGAAAGGCGACGGTCAGAAAGTGACCGGCCTGACCTATAAGGATCGCGTCAGCGATACGCAGCACGAATTGCCGCTGGAAGGGATTTTCGTCCAGATTGGTCTGCTGCCTAATACCAACTGGCTGGAAGGCACCGTCGCCCGTAACCGGATTGGCGAAATTGAAATTGATGCCAAGTGTGAAACCAGCGTCAAAGGCGTTTTTGCCGCCGGCGATTGCACCACTGTGCCTTACAAGCAGATCATTATCGCCACCGGCGAAGGGGCCAAGGCTTCTCTGAGCGCCTTTGATTACCTAATCAGAACTCAGCCAGCCGCCTAATGCCAACCACATCGACGACAGATTGTCGATGTGGTCGCGCGTCCCCATCATCGCCATATTGATATTGAAAAAGGCCCGTTATCTTACGTCTGTTCGATGCGGGCCAACACATCGTTCGTTTCCTCTCTTATAGCATTCCGTCATAGAGCGACTTGCCCGTCAGGGCAATGCTTGATGTCGGGTACGTCTTGCTTCCTCGTTATTCCCGCGCAGGCCTGTCCCTTATCCATAAATTCAGTGGAGCGTTTCGGGTTTGGCCGTGACCCGGCGTAAAAAATTATGCTGAGAAGAGAGCCGGCTTAGGATGAGCCGCCTGCGTCGGGCGCGTGCTGCGAAGTGGCATGAAAATGGCGGCACTGCGGCGCGCGAAACTGCCCTTGAGTGCGCATAAAAATGTGGCTAAGAAGCGGACGGGAAACGGTCTTCTCAGGAGCAACGAGGAGCGTCGGAATTTATGCTTTGCCATCGGTCTGATGGCTGTTTTTTGCTTGTATTGGCAAATAATCTGGATGTAGGGGTTGCCAAGGGACGATAACGACTCCATAATGCCAGCCCTCCTTCCAAGGAGGGGATTGATTGAGACGTGACATTTTAATCCGTCGCCGTTTATCTTATCCCCGCTATCGCGTTGCCGAGGGGCTGTTT
Organism: Brenneria izadpanahii; assembly: GCF_017569925.1. Lineage (NCBI taxonomy): Bacteria > Pseudomonadati > Pseudomonadota > Gammaproteobacteria > Enterobacterales > Pectobacteriaceae > Brenneria > Brenneria izadpanahii. Next base: position 656,814 of record NZ_CP050854.1, read on the forward strand.
TTCACCCTGTTATTACTCTGTTTTTAATTAACCCATACAAAAAATAATAACTTTTTGAACAGACTTATCCACAGGTTGCCTGTGAATGTTTTTCCCGCCGAGATATCTCTCTGACAAGACTGCATTTTTTATTTTATTGATATTTATAGATAATAATTAACTTATAAACGTTATCGCAATCACTTGTACTTTTTGTGACAGTTGATTGTCAAAGAGTTTTTATATTTATACACAGGCGGGACGACAAGCGTGCGACACAAAATCTCATGGCTTATGCATCACGCGTCAATCCTTTCTCTACCGCGCGAATCAATCTTTTTTGTCGGGCGGGCTGAACCTCTATTTCCAGCGATGAGCGGCGCATTAGCTGTTGCCGAACGGCCCAGCGGATATGTTCGTCCAGCAGATCGCTTTCCCCCAGCCGGGTTTGCAACGCCAGCACAATCCGGTCCTGATAGGGGGCGTTTCCCAGCGCCACCGCGATATTGCGTAGCCAGCGTAGATGACCGATGCGGCGAATGGCGGAACCTTCCGTGACTCGCAGGAATTTATCTTCGCTCCAGCTGAACAACTCCAGCAACTCAGGGGTATGAAGCGCCGCTCGCGGACTAAAATCGGTTTCGTCCGTTAATTGAGAAAAGCGATTCCACGGGCAAATTAACTGGCAGTCATCGCATCCGTAGATACGGTTTCCCATCAAAGGGCGCAATTCCTCAGGGATCGGGCCTTCAAGCTCGATCGTCAGATAAGAAATACAGCGTCGGGCGTCAACGGTATAGGGTTCGACGATGGCGCCGGTAGGGCAGGTCGTCATGCAGGCCACACAGCGGCCGCACTGTTCTTCCTGAGGCTGATCGACAGGCAACGGCAGGTCGATCAGCAACTCGCCGAGAAAGAACCAAGAACCTGACTCGCGGTTTAATAGAAGTGAGTGCTTGCCAACCCATCCAAGACCGGCTTTGGCGGCCAGTGGACGCTCCATAATCGGCGCTGAGTCAACGAACGGGCGAAAATTCAGTTCGCCGCAGTAGCTTTGAATTTGGTCGCCGAGTTTTTTCAGGCGTTGGCGCAGCAGCTTGTGGTAATCGCGGCCCAACGCATAACGGCTGACGTAGCCCTTAAGCGGGTTTTTCAGCGTGCTGGCGAATGCCGCTTTCGCAGGCAGATAATTCATTCGCACGCTGATAACGCGCAGCGTGCCAGGCAGCAGCTCATGCGGACGCGCCCGCAACATACCGTGACGCGCCATCCATGCCATTTCACCATGATACTGTTTGTCCAGCCATGCCTGTAGCTTCGGCTCTTCCCCAGATAAATCCGTGTCACAGATACCAACCTGCTGAAAGCCCAGAGATAGCCCCCATTGCTTGATAAGTTGTGCCAGTTCGCTGAGATCGTAGGGGTATGCCATGAGAAGCCGTAAAAGGAGTGGAGATCGGTTTATTTTACCATATTACGCTTTACAGGCCGATAGCGCGGGAAATCGCGCGAATTCTGGCGGTTGCCTGTATTGCTTGCTAAGTTGGAAGGATCTACTGAATCATAAGGGGGCGTGATGGCTGACGACATAACCTGTGGATCTGATTTTGCTCTTCCACATACGGTATTTCAGGCGGAGTGGGTGCGTCATGAAGAGGTTAACGCAGCCCGCGAGACCGGGGTTTCAATGCACGAATTGATGCGGCGGGCGGGGGGGGCGACCTTTCAGATCGCCCGCCGTTATTATCCCGCCGCCCGAAACTGGCTGATATTGGCAGGGCACGGCAACAACGGCGGCGATGGTTACGTGGTCGCCCGTCTGGCGTTGGCCGCGGGCATCGTCCCTTATGTTATTGCCTGCAAGGGAAGCCGCGATTTACCTGAGGAGGCGCAGGGCGCCCGTCAGGCCTGGCTGGAACAGGGGGAACGATTCAGGACGCCGATGCGCCATGGCCTGACGATATCGATCTGATTATTGACGGTTTATTGGGAACCGGTCTGTCCAATGCGCCGCGTCCTCCTTATGACCATCTCATCGCTCAGGCAAACGCCCATCCCGCCCCCGTGATTGCTATCGATACGCCTTCCGGATTAAACGCTGAAACCGGGATGTGCGCGGGCAATGCCATTAATGCGGCGCATACGGTGACGTTCATTGCCCTGAAGCCGGGATTGTTGACCGGACGCGCTCGTGATTGCGTCGGTCGGCTGCACTATAACCCATTAGGGTTATCCGAATGGCTGGCGGAGCAGGCCGCACCGATACGGCGGCTATCGGCGGCGTTGCTTAGCGAATGGCTGAAGCCACGGCGTCCGGGCGCGCACAAAGGCGATAACGGCCGCTTGCTGATTGTCGGCGGCAATTACGGCATGGGGGGCGCGGTATTTATGGCTGGAGAAGCGGCCTTGCGCAGCGGTTCCGGGTTGGTGCGAGTGCTTACTCACAAACAATATCTGTCGGCGTTGCTGACCTTCCGTCCGGAACTGATGGTGCAGGAACTGACGGGCGATACTTTGAGGCAGGGGCTGGAATGGGCCGATATTATCGTGATTGGTCCCGGTCTGGGGCAGGATGAATGGGGAAAAAATGCGCTGCGGCTGGCGGAAAATTGTAACAAACCCATGTTATGGGATGCAGATGCGCTTAACCTGCTGGCAATCGATCCGCATAAGCGGCAGAATCGCGTGCTGACGCCGCATCCGGGCGAAGCGGCCCGTTTGTTGAATTGCCGTGTGTCTGATATTGAAAGTGATCGCTTACTTGCGGCGCAAAAACTGGTAAAACGCTATGGTGGCGTTGTTGTATTAAAAGGCGCAGGTACGGTGATTGCCGGTGAGCGGAACCAATTGGCCATTGCTGATGTGGGAAACCCAGGAATGGCGACGGGCGGCATGGGCGACGTGCTGTCCGGGATTATCGGCGGTTTGCTGGCGCAAAAACTATCGCTGTATGATGCCGCCTGCGCGGGGTGCGTCGTTCACGGCGCGGCGGCCGACCGGCTGGCTGTACAGCGAGGAACCCGGGGTATGTTGGCAACCGATTTGATGCCTGTGTTGTCCCGATATGTCAATCCCGAATAGATACCCTTAGAAAAGACAGAATGAAAAAAATCGAGTTACCTCTGCCGGATGAGGCAGCAACCATCGCGTTAGGCGCTGCGCTGGCCAAAGCCTGTGAAAGCGCCTGTGTTATTCATCTATATGGCGATCTCGGCGCGGGGAAAACAACCTTCAGCCGGGGTTTTTTACAAGCGTTGGGGCATCAGGGAAATGTGAAAAGCCCAACTTATACTTTGGTTGAGCCTTATGCGTTATCCCCCCTGGCGGTATACCATTTCGATCTTTACCGTCTGGCCGATCCTGAGGAGCTTGAGTTCATGGGGATCCGTGATTATCTGGATCAGGATGCGATTTGCCTGATTGAATGGCCGCAGCAAGGGGCCGGCATATTACCGGCGGCCGACCTGGAGCTGCATCTGCATTATCAGGAGCAAGGCCGGCGGGCCGGGCTGTCTGCCGTTTCCTCTCCGGGGGAGTCTATTCTGGCGCGGTTGGCTAGTCAGTTGGGGATAACAGCATAATGATGAGCCGTATGATTAAACTGTTCGTCTGGTCGTGGCTGATGATGTTCGCCGGCGCGGTTTGGGCCGCCAATTTGTCTGATATTAAAGTAGATAACGCCGCCGCTCAGGCAACCGTGAGCCTGAGTTTTAGCGGTCAGCCCATTTACGCCTTCTTTCCTTTAAGCAACCCAGCCAGAGTCGTGATTGATATCCGTCAGTCGGTGCTGGTTCAGGGATTGCCGCTGGAGTTCAGCGGACAAAATCTGATTAAGCGCATCCGTACCAGCAATGCTCAGGATGCGCAAAGCGTACGCCTGGTGTTGGATTTAACGCAAGCGGCCAGAACGCGGGCGGTGACGCAGAAAACGGCTAATGGCCACACCGTGGTTTTTACCTTGGTCGGCGACAAACCCAAGCCCAGGCCCGCGCAAAGCGCGCCAGCCGTAACGCGTGAAGCGCGCCCGGCGAAGTCTGAACCGGCTCCGACTAAAAACCCGTTTAATAACAAGCCAACGCTGGTAGTGAATAGCAATGCCTCGGCAAGAACGACGGCGCGCACCAGCGGCAATAGCGACGATCGGGTGGTGGTTGCCATTGATGCCGGGCATGGCGGCCAGGATCCCGGCGCCATCGGCCTGAACGGGCTGCGTGAAAAAGATGTCACCATCGCCATCGCCCGTAAGCTGCAAAGTTTGTTGAGCAACGATCCCGCCTTTAAGCCGGTATTGACGCGCAACGGGGATTATTTTATTTCGGTGATGGGGCGCTCCGACGTCGCGCGTAAGCAGGGCGCCAATATCCTGGTGTCCATTCATGCGGACGCCGCGCCGAATCGCAGCGCGACCGGGGCTTCGGTATGGGTTTTATCCAACCGCCGGGCGAACAGCGAAATGGCCGGTTGGCTGGAACAGCATGAGAAGCAGTCCGAGCTGTTGGGCGGCGCCGGCGATTTGCTGGCGAATAACAGCGCCGATCCTTACTTAAGCCAGGCGGTGCTGGATCTGCAGTTTGGTCACTCGCAGCGTGTCGGCTATGATGTCGCGATCAAAGTGCTGAATGAACTCCAGCGCGTCGGCGGGTTGCATAAACCCCGGCCTGAGCATGCCAGTTTGGGGGTATTGCGCTCGCCGGATATTCCTTCGCTGCTGGTCGAAACCGGATTTATCAGTAATGTGGCGGAAGAGCGTTTGTTGGGAAGCGGCGCTTACCAGGAAAAAATCGCCAATGCAATTTATCGCGGGGTGAAGAGCTACTTCCAGACGCATCCTCTGCAACCCGTCCCAAAGCAGGAAAAGCACCCGGCTCCGCCAGCGACAAGTAGCGCTTCCACCGCCGCCCCGGCCGGCGCCCCTGCGGCGAAGGCCAGCGGCAGTAGCGTCATTCGCCATACGGTTGCGCGCGGTGAAACGCTGTCGGCCATTGCGGCCCGTTATGGCGTAAGCATGTCGGCGATCCGCGGTGCGAATAAGCTGAATAAAGATATTGTGTGGGTCGGACAGCGGTTAAACATTCCAACCGCCGGGGCAAAACAGACGCAGACGGCGGCAGCGGCCGGCAGCAAAAAAGCCGCCCCTATCGTCAGGCATAAAGTGGTACGCGGCGATACCCTGAGCGCGATTGCTGACCGTTATGGGGTCAGTATGAAAGAGATTCAGCGGGCAAATGATATGAACTCAGGAACCGTTCAGCTCGGTCAGACGTTGGTGATTCCTTCGGCCTGAATCTCTTTTCATCCTGAGTTTTCATTTTGTTAATGTAAGAGGGTATGCCATGTCGATTCAGGTTCTACCACCGCAATTGGCTAATCAGATCGCTGCCGGAGAAGTGGTGGAACGGCCGGCGTCGGTTGTGAAAGAGCTGGTGGAAAATAGTCTGGACGCTGGCGCGACCCGTATCGATATTGAAATAGAGCGCGGCGGCGCCAAATTGATTCGTATCCGCGACAACGGCGCTGGCATCGGCAAAGATGATCTGACGCTGGCGCTGGCGCGGCATGCGACCAGTAAAATTTCAACGCTCGACGATCTGGAAGCCATCGTCAGTCTGGGGTTTCGCGGGGAAGCGCTGGCCAGCATCAGCTCGGTGTCCCGTCTTACGCTGACGTCGCGCACCGCACAGCAGTCTGAGGCGTGGCAGGCCTATGCCGAAGGACGCGATATGGCGGTTACGGTTAAGCCGGCCGCGCATCCTGTCGGCACTACGCTGGAAGTGCTCGATCTGTTTTACAATACGCCCGCCCGGCGTAAGTTTATGCGTACCGAAAAGACCGAGTTTTCGCATATTGATGAAGTGGTGCGGCGCATCGCTCTGGCGCGCTTTGACATCGCCATTACGCTGCACCATAACGGTAAGCTGATCCGGCAGTATCGGCCCGCGCCCGATGCCTCCCAGCATGAGCGCCGGTTGGGCAGCATCTGCGGCAGCGCTTTTTTACAGCACGCGCTGGCGGTGTCATGGCAGCATGATGACTTGACCATCCACGGCTGGGTAGCCGATCCCGCCGGAGCCAAGCATCTGCCCGACATGCAATATTGCTACGTTAATCAGCGTATGATGCGCGATCGATTGATCAATCATGCAATTCGCCAGGCTTATCAGGATCAGCTTAAAGACGATCAGCAGCCCGCGTATGTTCTCTATCTGGAGGTCGATCCGCATCAGGTTGATGTCAATGTGCATCCCGCCAAGCACGAAGTCCGCTTTCATCAGGCGCGTCTGGTGCATGATTTTATTTATCAGGCGGTGATGACGGTATTGCAGCAGGCGTCTGCGCCGGGACTGGGGATGTCGGAGCCGGGAACCGAACAGCCTATACAGTGGCAGCAGGAAAACCGCACCGCGGCCGGCGAAAACCATTTTGCCCAGCCGTCCTCATCTCCGGCGGCGAGAGGTTCCGCTCAACGTTCCGGCAATGCTCGCGAGACGCCGCATCCTGGATATCCCGCCGGGGCGGCGTATCAGAAAAAGCAGGGCGAGCTGTACCGGAAGCTGCTGCAACCGCTCGAATCAGCAGACGCTCTTTCCCGGCGTGCGGCGGCGGAAACGGTCGTTGTTCCTCCGCCGCCTGAGTCTTCCGCCATCCCGCGCAATATCCAGGCCGAAGTTGAGGCGCCAACGGAGAAATCCGTGACTGTCCCGGTATCGCCGCTGGAGAGCAACGCCAGCGGATTTGGACGGGTTTTAACCGTCTATCCGCCGTGTTATGCCCTGCTGGAATACCGTAATGGCTTGGCGTTGCTGTCATTATCCGTCGCGGAGCGCTATCTGAAGCAGGCGCAGCTTACGCCTGCTGAAGATGGGTTACGCCCGCAGCCGCTGTTGATTCCCCAACGTCTGTCGTTGAATAAATCCGAGCTGGCCGTGTTGGCTAGATTCCAGCCGCTGTTGGCGGTTTTTGGTATCGATATTCTTGTCGAGTCGCAGCGCGCCACGTTGCGGGCGGTACCTTTACCATTACGCCAACAAAATTTACAAAACTTGATCTCTGAACTGTTAGGCTATCTGGCCGATTGTAAAACGCTGGAGCCGGACGTTCTGGCCGCGTGGATGGCAATCCGGTTAAGTCGCGAACAGGAAAACTGGAATCATTCTCAGGCCATACAATTATTAACGGATGTAGAGCGGCTTTGCCCGCAGTTGGCGAAGGCTCCTCCGAGTGAACTTTTATATCCGATGGATATCAATACTGCCATCAAGGCACTGAAGCATGAGTGATTTTGCAACGACGCCGCATCCGCCCGCGATTTTTATCATGGGGCCGACGGCGTCAGGAAAAACGGCGCTGGCGATGGCGCTACGTCAACATCTGCCGGTGGAGTTGATTAGCGTTGACTCCGCCCTTATCTATAAGGGAATGGATGTCGGCACCGCCAAGCCGAATGCGGACGAATTGGCGCAGGCGCCGCACCGCCTGATAGACATTCTTGACCCGGCTGAATCCTATTCAGCCGCCGATTTCCGGCGGGATGCCCTGAAAGAAATGGCGCAAATCAGCGCCGCCGGACGGATCCCCTTGTTGGTGGGGGGAACGATGCTTTACTTCAAGGCCTTGCTTGAGGGGCTATCGCCGCTGCCTTCCGCCGATGCGGAGGTTAGGCAACGTATAGAAGCGCAGGCGAAAGAAGTCGGCTGGGAGGCGATGCATCGGCAGTTATGTGAGATAGATCCGGTTGCCGCGACTCGGATTCATCCAAATGATCCGCAGAGACTCTCGCGGGCACTGGAAGTTTTTTTCGTTTCAGGTAACACTTTAACTGAACTGACAAAAACGACTGGAGAAGCGCTGCCTTATAACGTTCATCAGTTCGCCATCGCTCCGGCGACGCGCGAATTGCTGCATCAGCGTATCGAGCTGCGTTTTCACCAGATGTTAACGTCGGGTTTTGAGGCGGAGGCGCGGGTCCTTTTTGCCCGAAGTGACTTGCATAAGGATTTGCCTTCCATTCGTTGTGTCGGTTACCGCCAGATGTGGTCATATTTATCGGGCGAAATTGATTACGATGAGATGGTTTATCGGGGAATCTGTGCGACACGTCAGTTAGCCAAACGGCAAATGACCTGGTTGCGTGGTTGGGACGGCGTCTGCTGGCTGGATAGCGATAAGCCGCAGGAAGCGTTAGACAAGGTAATACAGGTTGTTAGTGCATAGGTTGGGTGATTGTGTACAATTGGTGAGTCTCAGCGCATAAATTTTTTACATCGTTATTTTAGGGCCCTATGGGTTCTTTGTTACAAACAACAAACAAATAAGGAAAATATAGAATGGCTAAGGGGCAATCTTTACAAGATCCGTTCCTGAACGCATTGCGTCGCGAACGTGTTCCGGTTTCGATTTATTTGGTGAATGGTATTAAGCTGCAGGGTCAGATTGAGTCTTTCGATCAGTTTGTCATTTTGTTAAAAAATACGGTTAGCCAGATGGTGTACAAGCACGCCATTTCTACAGTAGTCCCATCTCGTCCGGTGTCTCATCACAGTAATAATCCAGGCACCAGCAACTATCATGGTAGTAATCCGGCTGGGCAGCAACAGCCTCAGGAAAGTGATGACGCTGAATAAAGCGTATTGTCAATTCACCATAGCGGGGGGAAGAACTCATCATATCAATCCCCCGCTGTGGTGTTTTTTGAGCATTTGAGAGGTTATCCGCTTGTTTGACCGTTATGAAGCCGGTGAACGGGCCATACTTGTTCATATTTACTTCTCGCAAGATAAAGATACAGAAGATCTGCTGGAGTTTGAGTCTCTGGTCTCTTCTGCCGGAATTGAATCACTGCAGGTAATTACCGGCAGCCGTAAGGCTCCCCATCCCAAGTATTTTGTTGGCGAAGGCAAAGCCGAAGAAATTGCTCAGGCAGTAAAAGATACCGATGCTTTCGTGGTGCTGTTTGATCACGCGCTGACTCCTGCCCAGGAACGTAATCTGGAGCGTATATGCGAGTGCCGGGTGATCGACCGTACCGGACTGATTTTGGATATTTTCGCCCAGCGCGCGCGAACCCACGAAGGTAAATTACAGGTGGAACTGGCGCAGTTGCGTCATCTCGCCACTCGGTTAGTTCGTGGCTGGACGCACCTTGAGCGGCAGAAAGGGGGCATCGGTTTGCGCGGCCCGGGGGAAACCCAGCTTGAAACCGACCGCCGTTTGCTGCGTAATCGTATCAGCCAGATTTTGTCCCGTCTTGAACGGGTGGAAAAACAGCGCGAGCAGGGCCGCAGATCGCGAGTTCGCGCCGATGTGCCGACGGTTTCACTGGTGGGATATACCAACGCCGGGAAATCCACGCTGTTTAATAAGATAACGTCGGCGGACGTGTATGCCGCCGACCAGCTATTTGCCACGCTGGATCCGACATTGCGCCGAATTGAGGTAGATGATGTCGGTGATACGGTGTTGGCGGATACCGTAGGTTTTATCCGGCAGTTACCGCACGATCTGGTGGCTGCGTTTAAGGCTACATTACAGGAGACGCGTCAGGCTTCTCTGTTATTGCATGTTGTGGACGCCGCCGATCCTCGTCTTGACGAGAATATCGATGCGGTAGATACCGTGTTGAAGGAAATTGAAGCTGACGAAGTTCCCGTGCTGTTAGTAATGAACAAGATCGATATGCTGGAAGGTTTCGTTCCGCGTATCGATCGCAACGAAGAAAATTTACCGGTCAGAGTCTGGCTTTCAGCACAAACCGGTGAAGGTATTCCGTTGCTATTTCAAGCGCTGACCGAGCGGTTGTCCGGGGAGATCGCCCAATACTCATTGAGTCTTCCCCCTCAGGCCGGACGTCTGCGCAGCCGTTTTTACCAGCTTCAGGCAATAGAAAAAGAATGGATTGAAGATGACGGGCATATCGGTTTGGTGATTCGTATGCCGATTGCTGATTGGCGTCGTCTTTGTAAACAAGAGCAGGAACTGACGGATTATGTTGTCTGACTGGCAGAAACGGTCTAAACGGCGAAATAGTTCGACGGACTCTGGGATATTGAACCTGAAGAACACCTATCATAAAGAATGGAGCTAAAACATGGCGTGGAATCAGCCCGGTAATAACGGACAGGACCGCGACCCGTGGGGGAGCAGCAATAACAATAGCGGCAACTCTGGCGGAAATAACAATAAAGGTGGCCGAGATCAGGGGCCACCCGATTTAGACGATATCTTCCGGAAACTGAGCAAAAAACTCGGCGATCTGGGAGGTGGTAAAGGCTCTGGTTCCAGCAGCGGCGGAACTTCCGGCGGTTCTGGCCTTGGAGGACGGGTTGTTGGTATCGTCGCGGTGGCCGCCGTCGTCATCTGGGCCGCCAGCGGCTTCTATACCATCAAGGAAGCGGAACGCGGCGTAGTGACGCGTTTTGGTAAATTCAGTCATCAGGTCGAACCTGGTCTGAACTGGAAGCCAACGTTTATTGACTCTGTCAGAGCGGTTAACGTGGAATCCGTTCGTGAACTGGCGACGTCTGGCGTTATGCTGACTTCGGACGAGAACGTGGTCCGCGTTGAAATGAACGTCCAGTATCGCGTGACGGAGCCGGAACGTTATCTGTTCAGCGTGACCAATGCGGATGACAGCTTGCGTCAGGCGACGGATAGCGCCCTGCGCGGCGTTATCGGTAAGTACACCATGGATAAAATCCTGACGGAAGGCCGCACCATCGTACGTACCGACACTCAGCGCGTGTTGGAAGAAACGGTGCGCCCGTACAACATGGGTATCACCCTGTTGGACGTGAACTTCCAGACGGCGCGTCCGCCGGAAGAGGTCAAGGCCGCGTTTGATGATGCTATCGCCGCCCGTGAAAACGAGCAGCAATACATTCGCGAAGCTGAAGCCTATGCGAATGAAGTTCAGCCGCGCGCCAACGGTCAGGCCCAGCGTATTCTGGAAGAGTCCCGCGCTTATAAAACCCGTACCGTGCTGGAAGCTCAAGGTGAAGTAGCCCGTTTTGCCCGGGTGCTGCCGGAATACAAGGCCGCGCCTGAGATTACTCGCGAGCGTTTGTACATTGAAACCATGGAGCGAGTGCTGAGCCATACCCGTAAAGTGCTGGTTAACGACAAAGGCGGCAACCTGATGGTGCTGCCGTTGGATCAGATGCTGCGCGGGCAAGGCGCCGAAAGCACGCCAAGCAACAGTGGTTCCAATACGCTGCGTTTGCCGACAACGCCAAGCAGCGGCTCGGCCAGCACCAGTCAGACGCGAAGCAGTAGTAATAACGGAAATATCATGGATCAGCGCAGAGCAAATGCGCAGCGTGATGACATCACTCGAGTAGGGAGAGAATAATCGATGCGTAAGCCCTTACTAATTATCCTGATCCTGGTACTGATGGCGGTCTATGCGTCACTGTTTGTGGTGCAGGAAGGCCAGCGTGGCATCGTGATGCGTTTTGGCAAAGTATTGCGCGATGATGAAAACAAACCGCTGATTTATTCACCGGGATTGCAGGTTAAGATTCCGTTTATCGATTCTGTGAAAATGTTGGATGCGCGTATCCAGACCATGGAAAATCAGGCCGATCGTTTTATTACCAAAGAGCAGAAAGACCTGATTATCGACTCCTACATCAAATGGCGCATCAGCGACTTCAGCCGTTACTATCTGGCAACCGGCGGCGGCGATGTTTCTCAGGCGGAAGTTCTGCTCAAGCGTAAATTCAGCGACCGTCTGCGTTCTGAGATTGGCCGCCTGGATTTAAGAGGCATCGTTACCGATTCGCGCGGTCAGTTGATGACCGATGTGCGTGATGCGTTGAATACCGGCACCGGCGAGACCACCGAGGCGGATAACGCGATTGCTTCCGCCGCGGCGCGCGTCGCAGAGGAAACGACCGGCGCGCAGCCGCATGTCAACCCGAACAGTATGGCTGCGCTGGGCATTGAAGTGATCGACGTGCGGATTAAGCAGATTAACCTGCCGACCGAAGTGTCCGATGCCATCTACCAGCGTATGCGCGCCGAGCGTGAAGCGGTAGCGCGTCGTCATCGTTCGCAAGGTCAGGAAGAAGCTGAGAAGTTAAAAGCGACGGCTGATTATGAAGTTACCCGTACGCTGGCGGAAGCAGAGCGTCAAGGCCGTATTACCCGAGGCGAGGGCGATGCGGAAGCGGCGAAGCTGTTTGCCAATGCGTTCAGCGAAGATCCCGACTTCTACTCTTTCATTCGTAGCCTTCGTGCGTATGAAAGCAGTTTCAGCTCTAATCAGGACGTGATGGTACTGAGTCCGGACAGTGATTTCTTCCGCTACATGAAATCGCCAGACACAACGCTCCGTCATTAATGGTTCCCATGCTGACTTGCTTAAAGCCCGTGAAAACGGGCTTTTTTATGACGGGCTGTCCTGCCCGTCACCCTTCGGGCCGTCGCGGACGACGTTTAAAATCGCTCCTGGCGATTTTTTATGGCGGGCAGCTATGAACGGCGTTAGAAACGCGTTTGATGACTATCGATTAGTCTACAAATCGGTTATTCCCGCACAGGCGGGAACCTGCTGTTAATCAACTGGTTAACCATCAAAAAGATCCCGCGTTCGCGAGGGCGGCGGTCATAAGGCTACGTTGCCAACGGCCTGAAACACGTCGGCGTTTTTTCTATTTGGAGTTTTGTATGAATGCAACCGTTTGGATGGCCCTGGGGCTGGTATTGATCATCGAAGGGCTGGGGCCTTTACTGTTTCCCCGCATCTGGCGGCGTATGATTTTGGCGATGGCGCAGCTGCCGGATAACACATTACGGCGTTTTGGCGGTGGAATAGTGGTTGCCGGATGTGTTATCTACTATATGTTGCGTAGCCGCATGGGCAGCTAATTTTCATTCAAAAAATGTGGGCAAACGTGTGCTAAAAGTACTGAAAGCGAGCAAATGAGATGTTAGAATCTTTTTTTAAGCAACCTGGTGATTCTTGAGATGGGTAAGAACGTCGTCGTACTGGGCACCCAATGGGGTGACGAAGGTAAAGGCAAGGTCGTTGACCTGCTGACTGAACGGGCTAAATATGTTGTGCGCTACCAAGGTGGCCACAATGCTGGCCATACTCTGGTTATCAACGGTGAAAAAACCGTTCTTCATTTAATTCCCTCGGGTATTTTGCGTGAAAATGTCGTCAGCATCATCGGTAACGGTGTGGTGTTGGCGCCTGATGCCTTTATGAAGGAAATGACGGATCTTGAAGCGCGCGGCGTCCCGGTACGCGAACGTCTGCTGCTGTCTGAAGCTTGTCCGTTGATTCTTCCTTATCATGTCGCATTGGACAACGCGCGCGAAAAAGCACGTGGCGCGAAGGCGATCGGCACGACGGGGCGAGGCATTGGTCCGGCCTACGAAGATAAAGTCGCCCGTCGCGGGCTGCGTGTCGGCGATCTATTCGATAAACAGGCTTTTGCCGTTAAGTTGAAAGAGATCGTTGAATACCATAATTTCCAACTGGTTAACTATTACAAAGTCGAAGCGGTTGACTATCAGAAAGTGCTGGATGAAGTACTGGCGATAGCCGATATCCTGACCGGCATGGTGGTTGACGTATCCGACCTGCTGTATAAAGCCCATCAACGTGGCGAGTTCGTTATGTTTGAAGGCGCTCAGGGCACGCTGCTGGATATCGACCACGGCACCTATCCGTATGTGACCTCATCGAATACTACCGCGGGCGGCGTTGCGACCGGTTCCGGTTTGGGGCCGCGTTACGTTGATTACGTTCTGGGTATTGTAAAAGCCTATTCCACTCGTGTCGGCGCCGGTCCATTCCCGACGGAGTTGTTTGATGACGTTGGCGATTACCTTACTGAGAAAGGGAACGAATTCGGCGCGACTACCGGTCGTCGTCGTCGTACCGGCTGGCTTGATGCCGTTGCGGTTCGCCGTGCGGTTCAGATCAACTCCCTGTCTGGTTTCTGTATGACCAAGCTGGACGTGCTGGATGGCCTGAAAGAGGTCAAACTTTGCGTCGGATACCGTATGCCCGATGGCCGTGAAGTGGATACCACTCCGCTGGCCGCAGATGGCTGGGAAGGTATTGAAGCGATTTATGAAACCATGCCGGGATGGTCCGAAAGCACGTTTGGCGTGAAAGAACCTAGCAAGCTGCCGCAGGCCGCGCTGAACTACATTAAACGCGTGGAAGAAGTGACCGGCGTTCCGGTGGATATTATCTCTACTGGCCCCGATCGTGACGAAACCATTATTCTGCGCGATCCGTTTGATGCCTGAACGGTTTTAGCCAGAGCCAATAAGCCGCTGAGCGATGTTGACTGGCTGGAAAGCAAAGTATAGAAAAGGACGGGAATCCCGTCCTTTTTGCTGACGAACTGTTATCGCTTCCCTCATCCCCGCACAGGCTGCGAGCAGCCTTCAAGTACTCGTTGATATCGGGAAAATTCCCGCCTTCGCAGGAATGACGAGTTTTGCAATGAACGTAAATCTTTATACTTTGTCCTCAGTCTGAGGATGAGGGATCCCATCCTCAGTTGCTACAAAGCTAAGCGCGGTGCTGCTATTTATCCGCCTCGGTGTCCGCCGGCGCTTTAGCCCGCAATGCATCCAGCAGTTTATTGTGGATGTTGCCGAACCCGCCGTTACTCATCACTAATATATGATCGCCCGGCTGAGCCTCTTTTACGATCATATCGACCAGCGTATCGATGTCGGAGCTCCAATGTGCGGGTTGCACGCACGATTCAGCCACCTCGGAAACCTGCCAGGGAATATGCTGCGGCTGAAATAGGAACACTTCATCGGCGCGCCCCAGCGATGGCGCAAGTTCGTTTTTACATATGCCCATCTTCATGGTGTTGGAACGCGGTTCAAGCACCGCCAGGATACGGGCGGTTCCCCCCACTTTTCCTCGCAGCGCCGCCAAGGTCGCCAGGATCGCCGTAGGGTGGTGGGCGAAATCATCATAAACATTTACGCCGTGCGCCGTTCCGCGTAACTCAAGACGGCGGCGGGCATTAATGAAACCGCCTAATGCGCGGCAGGCGTCGGCAGGCAGTACGCCGACGTGATGCGCCGCGGCGATGGCCATCAGCCCGTTATGCATATTGTGTTCGCCGACCAGGCTCCAGTGCACTTCGCCGACCAGTTCGCCATTTAGGTAAACCTGATATTCGCTGGCATCGGTCGAAACTTTTTTCGCATTCCACACCCCGTCTTCACCGACCAATTCCTGTTCGCTCCAGCAGCCCATCGCCATGGTTTGCTTGAGATGGATATCATTGGTGGGAAGGATGATTTTTCCGCTGCCGGGAACCAGACGTACCAGATGATGGAACTGTTTCTGAATGGCTTTCAGGTCATCAAAGATATCGGCATGATCGAATTCGAGGTTGTTGAGGAGCAGCGTGCGCGGGCAGTAGTGGACGAATTTGGAACGCTTATCAAAAAAGGCGCAGTCATACTCATCAGCTTCGATCACCATGAACGGGCTATCGCCTAAACGCGCCGAGACGGTGAAGTTCCCCGGTACGCCGCCAATGACGAAGCCCGGCTTGTAACCGCAATCTTCAAGGATCCAGGCGACCATGCCCGCCGTCGTGGTTTTGCCGTGCGTACCGGCAACCGCAATCACCCAGCGATCGCGCAAGACATAATCGTGCAGCCACTGCGGACCGGAGATATAGGGAAGCCCTTGTTCCAGCATGGCTTCGACGCAAGGGTTGCCGCGTGTCATCGCATTGCCGACGATAACCAGATCGGGAGGAGGTTCTAACTGGGCGGGATCGTATCCTTGAATCAGCGTGATTCCCTGTTCTTCCAGTAAGGTACTCATGGGGGGATAAACGTTTGCATCTGAACCGGTGACCTGATGCCCTAATGAACGAGCCAACATTGCCAGCCCCCCCATAAAGGTACCGCAGATACCTAAAATGTGAATACGCATACAGTTTCCATCTATACAGTGAGTCTGCGCACATTCTAACCCTATGAAACCATCATAAGAAACGGATTTGACTAGGTACTCACTTTCTCTTTGGGCTACACTGCATTCGCAAACGTTGGCGGTGAATAAATGAAACCGCTTTTCATCCGTAGACTCTGGAATAGTGTTATGAAAACGTTAGGCGAATTTATCGTCGAAAAACAGCACGATTTCTCTCATGCCACCGGTGAGCTTACCGCGCTGCTCTCTGCTATCAAACTGGGCGCCAAAATTATCCATCGCGATATTAACAAGGCGGGCCTGGTTGATATTTTAGGTACCAGCGGTATTTCCAATGTTCAGGGCGAAGTACAGATGAAACTTGATCTGTATGCCAATGAAAAATTGAAAGCCGCTTTAAAAGCGCGTGGTGAAGTTGCAGGTATTGCCTCTGAAGAAGAGGATGAAATAGTTATCTTTGACGGCGAACGGGCTGAAAACGCGAAATATGTCGTTTTGATGGATCCGCTGGACGGCTCCTCCAACATTGATGTTAACGTATCCGTCGGCACGATATTCTCTATTTACCGACGCATCACCCCGCTGGGGATCCCGGTAACGGAAGATGATTTTCTACAGCCGGGTAATAAGCAGGTTGCCGCCGGCTACATCGTTTATGGATCCTCCACCATGCTGGTGTACACCACGGGGCACGGCGTGCATGCTTTTACCTACGATCCGTCTCTCGGCGTATTCTGTCTGTCTCATGAAAAGGTCCGCTTCCCGGAAAAAGGGAATATGTACTCCATCAACGAAGGGAACTACATCAAGTTTCCTATGGGGGTGAAGAAATACATTAAGTACTGCCAGGAGCAAGATGAATCGACGTTGCGCCCGTATACTTCACGTTATATCGGCTCTTTGGTCGCGGATTTCCATCGCAACCTGCTGAAAGGCGGGATTTATCTCTATCCAAGCACGGCAAGTTACCCGAAAGGCAAACTGCGTTTGTTGTACGAATGCAATCCGATGGCTTTCCTGGCAGAACAGGCGGGCGGTAAAGCCAGCGATGGTAAAAACCGCATTCTGGATATTACGCCAGAGAAGCTGCACCAGCGTTCGCCTTTCTTTGTGGGGATGGAATCAATGGTTAATGATGTCGAGCGCTTTATCAGCGAGTTTTCCGACGAGTAACCGGCGCATCCCGCGTTTAGTTTTTGCTGTTTAAGCAATACGGCGGCGCGCCCCGCAATTCAGGGCCGCTGCTGATAAGTTTCCCTTTACTGGCTTTGTCCTGCAAACCAGCTTTCCAAAATAATGACGGCCGATGCCGCGTCAACGCTGCCTTTATCCAGCGCTCGAAAGCCGCCGCGTTCAAAAAGGCCGGCGCGCGCTTCTACCGTGCTCAAGCGTTCGTCATGCAGCGCGATCTGCACGCCGAAGCGGCCATGCAGGCGATTGGCGAATTTCCGCGCTCTGGCGGTCAGCGGCTGTTCCGTACCATCCATATTGAGCGGCAGTCCTACCACGACCAGCGACGGCTGCCATTCAGACAATAATTTTTCCACTTTTTGCCAGTCGGGTATGCCGTCCTGAGCTTTGAACGATGCTAACGGACGAGCCGTGCGCGTTATCTCCTGGCCGATGGCGACCCCGATGCTTTTGGTTCCGAAATCAAAAGCCAGAATGGTGCGATTTGCCATCAGGCGTGTCCCGCTTCCGTTGCGATATTATGAATATCCACGCCCAGCTTTTTGGCCGCCGCCCGCCAGCGTTCGGCAATGGGCGTGTGGAACAGTATCTCTTTATCCGCCGGCGTGGTGAGCCAGGTATTGTCCAGCAATTCGCTTTCGAGTTGGCCTTCATCCCAGGCGGAGTAGCCCAACGCCACCAGCATATTTTCCGGCTGATCCGCGGTGCCCAATGTTTCCAGCACGTCTTTCGACGTGGTGATCATGGTGTCCTCGGAAATGCTGATGCTGGAGCCAAAACCAGAGCAAGGCGTATGCAGGATGAACCCGCGATCGTCAGCCAGCGGTCCGCCGGAAAAAACCGGCTTGTCCAGTTTGATCGACGGATCGCGCGGAGTCGGATTTATCTTCAATTTTTTCAGCACATTTTCGACAGTAAACTGTTCCATGGGCTTGTTGATGATCAATCCCATGGCGCCGTCTTCGTTATGTTCGCAGATGTAGACCACCGAACGCTTAAATACCGGATCTTGGAGTGCTGGCATGGCAATGAGAAAGTGATGCTGTAAATTCATTGTGTTTTTATCGATCTCTGTCGGCGTTGGATGATCGGCCCGTCAAAAAAGCACGAGCCGGGCGTTCATGCGTTACGGCGAAGACATCGCCCGTGAACGCATTAGCTGTTACGCGCAGCCAGACGTTTCTTAATCGCGTCCATAAGCATTCCGGTGATGGAGATATCCGGATAAGCGGCTTCAATCTCACGTACGCAGGTTGGGCTGGTGACGTTGATCTCGGTCAGGCGATCGCCAATGATATCCAGACCGACAAAAATCAGGCCTTTCTGCTTCAGCGTGGGTGCGATTTCGTTCGCAATCTGCCAGTCGCTATCGCTTAGCGGGCGGGCTTCTCCTCGTCCCCCGGCCGCCAGGTTGCCGCGCGTCTCTCCGCTTTTGGGAATGCGGGCCAGGCAGTAGGGAACGGGCTCTCCATCAACCACCAGTACGCGTTTATCGCCCTCTTTAATCGCGGGCAGATAGTTTTGCGCCATGCAATAACGGCTGGCATGTTCGGTCAGCGTTTCAATGATAACCGAGACGTTGGCGTCATCCTCTTTCAGACGGAAAATGGAGGCGCCCCCCATGCCATCCAGCGGTTTCAGGATGACGTCGCCATGTTTCTGATGGAATTGGCGCAGTTTGTCCGCGCTACGGGTAACCAGGGTATCCGGCGTCAGGTGGGAGAACCAGGCGGTGAAGAGTTTTTCGTTGCAGTCGCGCAGGCTCTGCGGCTTATTGACGATCAGCGTTCCTTGTTCTTCCGCGCGTTCCAGGATGTAGGTGGCGTAAATGAACTCCGTATCGAACGGCGGATCCTTACGCATCAGAATAACATCCAGCTCTTCCAGCGCGATGTCCTGCTCACCGGAGAAATCATACCAGCCGTCGTAGTCGTACTGCACGTTCAGGCGACGGGTGGTGGCGCGGGCAACGCCGGAATGAAGATAGAGATCGTTCATCTCCATGTAGTGCAATTCCCAACCACGGCGCTGTGCTTCCAGCAACATGGCGAAACTGGTGTCTTTCTTGATATTGATGGCGTCGATAGGATCCATCACGATACCGAGTTTGATCATTATTTTCTCCTTTACCCCAGATCGCCGAAACGTACCTGTAAGGCAGTAATCGCGGTGAGCGCTGTGGTTTCTGTACGCAATACGCGTGGCCCCAAAAGGATATCGGTAAATCCGTACTCTGAGGTCATCGAAATTTCATGGGAGGAAAGACCTCCCTCCGGGCCAATCAACAACCGAACCTGATTTACCGGCAACGGCAAGGTATTTATGCTTTGCGTGGCTCGTGGATGCAGGTTGAGTTTTAACGCCGGATCCTGTTCGGCGCACCAGCTTTCCAGCGTCATGACCGGGCGCACTTCCGGCAGGCGATTGCGGCCGCACTGTTCGCAGGCGGCTATCGCAATTTTCCGCCATTGGCCAATTTTTTTCTCCAGGCGGTCCGCGTCTAATTTTACACCGCAGCGTTCAGAAAGCAGAGGCGTAATAATATTCACGCCCAGTTCAATGGACTTCTGAATGGTGAATTCCATTTTTTCGCCGCGGGACATGACTTGCCCAAGGTGCAGGTGCAACGGCGACTCTTTGTCTTCCAACTTACCTTCTGTGAAGCGTACGCGCACACTTTTTTTGTCCGCCTGAATAATTTCGGCGTCAAAGATATGATTACTGCCATCGAATAATTGTAGCGGCTGCCCGCTATTCATCCGCAAAACACGTCCAACATGGTTGGCCGCATCTTCGCTCAGTTCAACTTCACCGCCGGTGACCGGCAGCGTTTCAGGATGAAAAATGCGCGGTATTCGCATGTTGATGTTCTGACCTTATGAATAATGAATTCGAGCCGGGCAGGGTATTGCCCGTGATAGGAAAATCGTACCTCTATCATATCGTGCAGCGCCGTCATTCCTGCGCAGGCGGCGTTTAAAAATACAGCGCGTATTTTCGCGCGCGGAATGACGGTAGCGATAGAAGGCCATTAACCTCATCACCGCCTTGTCGGCGGCGATGTTACTGGTAAATCGTTATAGTAGGTAGACAGGCTATTGCTGGCAAGCCTGTTGAACGTAAGGGTTATGATTCCCTTGTTTCGCGGCGATGCGTTGATCGCGGGTACATTCCCATTGCGTGACGGGGAATTGTTTGTCCCAGACTTCAAACAATTGAGTTTGCTGTCTGGATAGACGCAAATGGTAACGATCCCGCATGTAAAAATAGGTGCGGGCGATGGCTCCGCGGGCGCGGGCGGGCGGCTCCGCCAATTTGTTTTTGAAGTCGATCTTCATTTCGCACTGGCCGTACGCGGATTGCCCGCCGTTCCATTGGCTGTACATGAAATTACCGCGATCGGCGTTGACCTCGCCGATGGCGGGTTGCAGGTTATGCAAGTCGGTTTCCATTTCACGGTATACCGGGTCTTTACTGCAATTCTTTCTACCGCCATTTTGCCAGCACTGGCGCTGATGACCGAATTGCCAGGCGGGGACGACGTGTTCCCACTCAATGCGGTTGGCGCGCAGTTCGCTTTTTCTTACCTGATAACCGCAGGAGGCGAGATCGGGAATGCCTTTTTTCCCCTGCCATTTGATTTCACAACCGCAATAAAACGTTCCCGGCGCTCCCTGGTTGACTTCTACAGCGGCGGCTTTTGCCTGAGTGAAGTTATTAATGTTTTGACTAAAGGCGGCGGCGGAAACCAGACCAAGCCCAACAGATGCGATAGCGAGTGTTTTGCGCAGCATATTCCAACATACTCCACGGGCAATAAATCAGGCAGACTACCGGATGTTACTTCGACAGGCAAACGCAATAGTTGGCTTTTTTAACTGAGGATTTCCCTTTAAACAGAATTTGTTATGACTAAACGTAATGTTTTACCGCAATGCCGGCAGCGATATTCTGTTTCGCCGCGGAGCACTCGATTATGACGACGCACGGTTAACTGATGCTGCTGACAGCCGCACTGGTAGGGGAAAGTTTTGCCCTGGACGGATTTCACCGCAAACTGGTGCGTTCGTCTGGCCGGCGTCCGTAACACGGTCTCCATCATCCAGCGCCACTCTTTGCCATGCGGCGCGACTTTGCCAAAGCGTGCGAAGACTAACAGATGAGCCAATTCATGCGGCACAACCTCATCAATAAAGGTTTGCTGGTTTTCCTGCAATAAAACGGGATTTAGCCGGATTTCCCATTGCTGCAGCCAGGCGGTGCCGGCGATGGAACCGCGTTGCTGATAATTTACGGCAGGTTCGGGATAGTCGGCGTTCAGGGTAAGATTGGCCTGCTGGAGTTTTTCACGCAGGCAACGCATTACGGCCTGATGGTGAGCGATGGGAATTCTTGGTGTATTCATGCGAAGCAGCATAAAACGGGGCGTGGTCTCGCGCAATAGGGCGATGGCGGGCAAAGAGCTAAAGCGGGCAATGTACGGCTGATAAAAAAACGGCGAACGTTGGTTCGCCGTTCAGACTTAATGATTACAACCCGGCGGCTTCGCGCAATTGCGCGGCTTTATCGGTTTTTTCCCACGGGAAGTGCTCACGGCCGAAGTGGCCGTAAGCCGCGGTATCCTGGTAGATCGGATGCAGCAGATCCAGCATCTGGATTAAACCGTACGGGCGCAGATCGAAGAACTCGCGCACTAGCAGCGTCAGTTTTTCGGTCGGGATTTTTTCCGTGCCGAAAGTCTCGATCATGATGGACGTCGGCTCGGCAACGCCGATAGCGTAAGAGACCTGAATCTCACAGCGATCCGCCAGGCCGGCGGCAACGATGTTTTTCGCCACATAGCGTGCGGCATAAGCGGCGGAACGGTCCACTTTTGACGGATCCTTACCGGAGAATGCCCCACCGCCGTGACGCGCCGCGCCGCCGTAGGTATCTACAATAATTTTACGACCGGTTAGACCGCAGTCCCCCATCGGGCCGCCGATAACGAAACGGCCGGTCGGGTTAATGAAGAATTTGGTGCCGGCGGAAAGCCATTCAGCAGGAAGAACCGGCTTGATGATCTCTTCCATTACCGCGTCATGCAGATCTTTCTGAGAGATCTCTTCAGAATGCTGCGTGGACAGGACTACGGCGTCAATACCGGCGATTTTGCCGTCGTCATACAGGAATGTAACCTGACTTTTCGCATCCGGACGCAGCCAGGGCAGCGTTCCGTTTTTGCGCACTTCAGATTGACGCTGAACCAGACGATGCGCGTAGGTGATCGGCGCCGGCATCAGGACATCTGTTTCGTTGGTCGCATAACCAAACATCAGCCCCTGGTCGCCCGCGCCTTGCTCCAACGGATCGCTGCGGTCTACGCCCTGATTGATATCGGGCGATTGCTTGCCAATAGCGCTCAGTACCGCGCAGGAGTTGGCATCAAAACCCATTTCGGAATTAACGTAACCAATATCGCGCACAGTACGGCGGGTAATCTCTTCAATATCTACCCAGGCGCTGGTCGTGATTTCACCACCGACTAACACCATACCGGTTTTTACGTAAGTCTCACAGGCGACACGCGCCTTAGGATCCTGTTCCAGGATGGCGTCAAGGACGGCATCGGAGATCTGATCCGCAATTTTATCCGGGTGTCCCTCAGAGACAGACTCGGACGTAAAAAGGTGTTTAGCCATGAGTTTTTTTACCTTCAAATCAAAGCCGTTAAGCAGTTTACCCGTTAATCAGTATAGATGGATTAACATCTGGACGTCCATTTTAGGTCACATTTTGGACTCATTACCAGCAGTTTTTGGTTTTAACCGCCCATCGCTTTTCATCGTCAGCCATTTTTCGCCTAATGGGCGGCTGCCATATTTTCATTTTGCTTTTCCGGCATCATGTCGGTATAAACGGCAAGCGGTATGTTGGCCGTGATGTGCTATAGTTGATGGCTGACTGCATTCCTTGCGGCGCATGTGGAGGTGATAGGATTAATGATCCGCTGTTTACTGAGTGTGTTGCGCTCGCAACGCTTTTCTTTTGACGCTGTAGCGTCATACGCTCACCCCCTCTTTTTGTTTGCCCGAAGTTGCCGGTCTTTAAATTCGACTCAGGACTCCAGGGCCGGTTAATCCGTCTCTTATTCCCCGGCCAGGGCGTGTAATATTCTTCTGGCAATGGTTTTCCTGTTATTTCCACAATGAGTTTTCACTGACCCGTACCACGGAGTCTGACAACGTGTTTTACACTAATAAGAGTAATAAAACGGCGGCATACTGTATTCAGCCAGGTTTTTCCCTGCCGATGCGGAGTGTGACGAACATGTTTATGCAAGCTGTTTATTTAAGCGCTGATGCAATCAGCAGAACAAAAAAAGGAAGGGGTCTGTTATGTCTGACGACATGATTCATCAAGACTCGTCAGCGACGGGTAAACATGAAAACTTGCGCTCTATGCAGGAGGTTGCCATGAATGACCAGAATGCCAGCGAAATGCTTCGTACTTATAATATTGCCTGGTGGGGTAATAATTATTACGACGTTAATGAATTAGGGCATATCAGCGTCTGTCCGGATCCCGATGTGCCGGAAGCGCGCGTCGATCTGGCCAAATTGGTTAAAGAGCTGCAGGAAGAGAATCATCAACGCTTGCCGGCGCTGTTCTGTTTTCCGCAAATTCTTCAGCACCGTTTGCGCTCCATTAATGCGGCGTTTAAACGGGCGCGCGAATCGTTTGGCTATGAGGGCGGTTACTTTCTGGTTTACCCCATCAAGGTCAATCAACATCGCCGTGTGATTGAATCATTGGTCAACTCCGGCGAACCCATGGGATTGGAAGCGGGTTCAAAGGCGGAGCTAATGGCGGTGCTGGGCCACGCCGGAATGACGCGTACGGTGATTGTCTGCAACGGCTACAAAGACCGTGAATACATCCGTTTGGCGTTGGTGGGCGAAAAACTGGGGCACAAAGTATATCTGGTCATTGAAAAAATGTCCGAGATTAAGCTGGTGCTGGAGGAAGCGGAGCGTCTGAACGTGGTGCCCCGTCTTGGCGTTCGCGCCCGGCTGGCTTCCCAGGGATCCGGTAAATGGCAGTCCAGCGGCGGTGAAAAATCCAAATTCGGCCTGGCGGCGGCGCAGGTATTGCAATTAGTTGAAATGCTGCGTGCGGCCGGCCGGCTGGATAGCCTGCAACTTCTGCATTTCCATCTTGGCTCCCAGTTGGCGAATATCCGTGATATCGCCACCGGGGTCCGTGAGTCGGCCCGTTTCTACGTTGAGTTGCACAAGCTGGGCGTCAACATTCAGTGCTTCGACGTCGGCGGCGGCTTAGGGGTGGATTATGAAGGAACCCGCTCTCAGTCGGACTGTTCGGTAAACTACGGTCTGAATGAATATGCCAACAACGTGATTTGGGGCATTGGCGATGCCTGCAACGAATATGGGTTGCCGCATCCGACGGTGATCACCGAGTCGGGCAGGGCGGTAACGGCGCATCACACCGTATTGGTCTCCAATATTATCGGGGTGGAGCGTAATGAATTCAGCGAGCCCTCCGTCCCTGATGACGATGCGCCGCGCGCGTTGGAAAGCCTGTGGTCGACCTGGCTGGAAATTAAACAGCCCGGCAACCGCCGCTCTCTGCGCGAATGGCTGCATGACAGCCAGATGGATCTGCATGATGTGCATACCCAATATACGCACGGTATGCTGGATTTAACCCAGCGGGCGAAAGCGGAACAGCTTTATTTAAGTATTTGTCAGAAAATTCAGCAGCAGTTGGATCCCAGTAATCGCGCCCACCGGCCGATTATTGATGAACTGCAAGAGCGCATGGCCGATAAGCTGTACGTCAATTTTTCGCTTTTCCAATCTATGCCGGACGCATGGGGAATCGACCAACTGTTTCCGGTGATGCCGCTGGAAGGGCTGAATAAACAACCCGATCGTCGTGCGGTGCTGCTGGATATTACCTGTGACTCGGATGGTTCCATCGATCATTACATTGATGGCGATGGTATCGCGACAACGATGCCGATGCCGCCGTACGATCCCGATAATCCGCCTTTATTGGGGTTTTTCATGGTCGGCGCGTACCAGGAGATTCTGGGGAACATGCATAACCTGTTTGGCGACACCGCTACCGTCGATGTCTTCGTTTTTCAGGATGGCTCCGTCGAGATTGACGAGTCGGACGAAGGGAACACGGTCGCCGATATGTTGGAGTATGTTCAGCTCGATCCCGAAGTATTGATGGCCCGTTTCCGCGATCAGGTAAAAGCGACCAACCTGGATACGGATCTTCAGACACAGTTCCTGGAAGAGTTTGAAACCGGTCTCTATGGGTATACCTATTTAGAGGACGAATAACATCGTCCTATCTCCAAGGGTATATTGGCTTAAGGATGCGTCTGGCGCGCATCCTTTTTTATTTTAATTACGCCAGTGAGTCCAGCGCGTCGCTATCTTCCGTCGGCTCGGCCGAATAAGGCAATTCATCAATGGGGTTATCCCTAAAGAGAATCTTAGCGATGAGCAGCAGTGAATTTTTGTCCTGAACGCCATATTTATTCAATAATCTTGATTTGCTGTTCAATACGGACTTTTTATTCAGACCAATGATTTCCGAGATGATATCTACGCTGTAGCCCGCAATCCAATACTGAAAAATGGCGTACTCTGATTTGGATAGTCTGACTGGCGTGAGGGCATTTTTGTTATGTGTAAGTATGAAATCCAGGAAACTATAAAGAACGTCTATTGGTGATGACTTGGAAATAAGAACCGTTTTGTCATCAATACACACAGGATCATGGCGAGGGGAATTATTGATGATAACGAATGCCAACGTCATATTATAAAAAAGCGTCCTGACGGATTCGTAATATTCCTCAAATCCTTCACTGCTGCCGTCAATGATAAAGATACAGGTTGTCTTTCCCTGAGAAAGGGTAAACCTGGTAGAGGGTCTCACCGAGAACGCAGGAATGCTGGAAAGGATTTCTTGCAAGCCTACGGTTGTGAAACTGCATTTGCTGAAAATTCTGACATCCATAATTCTTAACACATGAACGATCATTTAATGAGGAACATACAACCAACCAGGGGCTAACGCCGTGAATACCGCTCAACCGTTAATGTAATGTTAAAACAATGGTTTTTAAAATAATTATAAAATTGTTATTTTAAAAATAGAAAAAGCGCTTAATCTTTATGATGTTGTCAGACGAAACATCAAAGCCTTAGGTACGGTAGTATGCTTGATTTGTAAAGCTATTGCTATCTGTAAAATAGATGAATCTAGCTTATTTATGGCGGAACGATAATAATTTTATTGGTGTTTTAATCTATTATTTAATTATTTTTAATTGTTATATCCTATCAATAAAGTCAATTCGAGTTCCATTTCACAGCTAAGCTTATCAGTATAATCCTCATTGTCGAGGCTTTGTTTCGAACCGCGAATTAGCAAGGCGAAGTTATTCGACAAATAAGTATGTCCTTGCCGCATGTTTTCCCGCAATTATTCAACTTTGCTAAAAAGGTAAGGTTGTCTTGCTAAATTAAATGGCGGGAATAATCCGTTCATCATTTGCCGGCGCGGCGTTTTCACATGGTGTTACGGTTTTGACGTTAAGGCGACGGCGGCAAGGCGTCATTGGTATGACGGCATCCGATCATGCCAGATGCCGGATAGTGGATGAGTGACTCGTCGTGTTTACGTTATGAACCTGCTAAGCCATTACTTTTCAGCGGCAATGCGGTCACGGATATGTTTGGCCCGCTCTTCCGATGCGGGATGGGAATCAAACATGCTGCTTTCACGCCCGGCATCCAGCTTGGCCAGTTTTTCAAAGCTGGTCGCCAGTCCTTCCCGTTTGAGGCCGCGTTTTTTCAGCAGATCGAACGAATAATCATCGGCCTGCTTCTCTTGTGACTGAGAGAACTGCGCATTAACCAGCTTTTCGCCCAGATCGGCGATTTGAGACTGCGATAACGACGCAGCTACCCCGCCGGCGGAAGCGGCGGCCGAGCGTGCGGCCGTGGCGGCGTAAGCAACCTGCATGGCTTTCCGGGTGTGGCCTAGCGCAACGTGACCCATTTCGTGTCCCAGAACGCCTTCGACTTCATTATCCGTCATCATATCCATCAGGCCGCTGTACACGCGGATGCATCCATTTGCCATCGCCCAGGCATTCACATCCTTTGTTAGGTAGACCTTATAGTTGGCCGGCGTGCCGTTAATATCGTGCCCTAACGCATCCGCAATTTTATTCAGGCGCTTTGTATACGCGCTATTGGCGGGGGCGATCTGAGCCTCTTTATCCATCTGCTCGCAGGATTGGTTACTCAGCGTTTTCACCTGATCGTCGGTTAGCGTGGCGGCCTGAAATGCCTGGGCGCCGGACTGCAGTAATGCGCCGGAGTCGAGATTCTGGCAGCCGCTGAGTAAAGCGGTAATACTTAGAGCAAGCAAAGGCAAAGAAATTCGAGGTGTCATAACATCATCTCCCTACGATAGTGGTGTATAAAAAAAGAAATGCGGTGCAAACATAGCGGAAAATATTATCGGCCAATAGGTCATTATTCTGATTTATATCCGATAGTTATTTCCCTATCAAGCATCAGCCGGCGGCATTGCGATCAATAACCGGTGCGGCCTAAAAATAGGGGCCGGTAAATCGGCGATGAGATCTACTGTTTTTGCTCACGGTTCCATGTGCATTCGCCTTGATTTTAATGTACATTTGTAGTCATCTTTTCTGTGCCTTTCTTGGCTAACGTGTTGATTAATATATCTATGTCTGATAAGACATCTGTTCAATCCGATCTGGAGTAAAGCATGTCCTCTCGTAAAGAACTTGCCAATGCTATCCGTGCGCTGAGTATGGATAGTGTGCAAAAAGCTAAATCCGGTCACCCAGGCGCCCCGATGGGGATGGCGGATATCGCCGAAGTCCTGTGGCGCGATTACCTTAACCATAATCCTGCTGATCCGCATTGGGCCAACCGCGACCGCTTTGTCCTGTCCAACGGCCACGCTTCAATGCTGATCTATAGCCTGCTTCATCTCACAGGTTATGACCTGTCGATCGAAGAGTTGAAAAACTTCCGTCAACTGCACTCCAAAACCCCCGGTCACCCTGAATATGGTTACACCCCAGGCGTGGAAACCACCACCGGGCCGCTGGGCCAGGGCATCGCCAACGCGGTCGGCATGGCGATTGCCGAACGTACGCTGGCCGCGCAGTTTAACCGTCCGGGCCATGAGATCGTCGATCATTACACCTATGCCTTCCTGGGCGACGGCTGCATGATGGAAGGGATTTCCCACGAAGTTTGCTCGCTGGCCGGCACCATGAAACTTGGCAAGCTGACCGCATTTTACGATGACAACGGCATTTCCATTGACGGCCACGTAGACGGCTGGTTTACCGATGATACTGCCGCCCGTTTTGAAGCATATGGCTGGCATGTCGTCCGCGGCGTAGACGGCCACGATGCCGATGCGATTAAACGCGCCATCAACGAAGCGCGGCTGGTTACCGATAAGCCATCGCTGTTGATGTGTAAAACGGTGATCGGTTTCGGTTCGCCGAATAAAGCCGGCACGCACGACGTCCACGGCGCGCCGCTGGGCGACAGCGAAGTCGCGGCGGTGCGTGAACAACTGGGCTGGAAGTATCCGCCGTTTGAGATCCCCGCAGAAATTTATGCCGAGTGGGACGCGAAAGCGGCCGGCAAACGTAAAGAAGCGGCCTGGGATGAAGCCTTTGCCGCCTATGCCAGCGCTTATCCCGATCTGGCCGCCGAGTTTAAACGCCGCACCAATGGCGATTTACCGGATAACTGGCAGGCCGATGCGCAGAAATTCATTGAGCAGTTGCAGGCTAACCCGGCGAAAATCGCCAGCCGCAAGGCGTCGCAGAATGCGCTGGAAGCCTACGGTAAACTGCTGCCGGAATTTCTGGGCGGCTCCGCCGACCTGGCGCCAAGCAACCTGACGATGTGGTCTGGTTCGACGTCGCTGGATAAGGATGCCGCCGGGAATTACATCCACTACGGCGTGCGTGAGTTCGGCATGACGGCGATTGCCAACGGCATTTCGCTGCACGGCGGCTTTATCCCTTATACCGCCACTTTCCTGATGTTTGTGGAATATGCCCGTAATGCGGTCCGCATGGCGGCGCTGATGAAAATTCGCAGCATCTACGTCTATACCCATGACTCCATTGGCCTGGGCGAAGACGGCCCGACTCACCAGCCGGTCGAGCAGTTGGCCAGCCTGCGCGTTACGCCGAATATGAGCGTCTGGCGTCCGGCCGATCAGGTTGAAACGGCGGTGGCATGGAAATACGCCATCGAACGTAAGGACGGCCCGACCGCATTGATCCTGTCGCGTCAGAATCTGGCTCAGCAGGAACGCAGCGCGCAGCAATTGGCGGATGTGGCGAAGGGCGCCTATGTGCTGAAAGACTGCGCCGGCCAGCCGGATGTCATTCTGATCGCCACGGGTTCCGAAGTGGAACTGGCCGTCGGCGCTTATGACAAACTGACGGCGGAAGGGCATAAGGTGCGCGTGGTGTCCATGCCGTCAACCGATGCGTTCGACAAACAGGACGAAGCCTATCGTGAGGCCGTATTGCCGCAAGCGGTATCGGCTCGCGTGGCGATCGAAGCGGGTATCGCGGACTACTGGTACAAGTATGTCGGCCTGAACGGCGCGATTGTAGGAATGGAAAGCTTCGGCGAATCCGCTCCGGCAGAGTTGCTGTTTGCAGAGTTCGGCTTCACGGTTGATAACGTGGCGGCAAAGGCCAAAGCGTTGTTGAAGTAAGATGCGTCGTCGCATGATCGGTACGGGCGGCTGTTGATGCATGCCGGCTGTGCCGCCGTATGGCCTGGCGCGGTGGTCAGGCCATATGTGCGTTTCTTCTTCTAAAAGAAACGCGTTGACGATCGCGCTGTTATTTAAAGATCGCGCTATTCGGCGGCGCGTTTTTGAAATGCTGCCCTCCAGACGGAATTCCCCCCCAAAAGCCAACCGTACTTAACTGACGGCATAAGTGCATTGCAAATTTTGCCGTCTAAAAAACGCCCAGCCTCACAAAACCGAAAGATAAAAAACCAACCTCATTGCTAAAAAATAGTTGTCAACTATATGTTAATTTTGTTCTAAAAATGTAATCAGAGGTTGGTATGTTGATAAAAATCGACACGGTGATCATTGCGATCGCCATACTGGGTTCGGTCCCCGCCTACGCTGAATTTCCGGCAGGATATCCGTCTGACTATCAGGCCATCGTTGACGGCGCCGGGAAAGAGGGCAAGGTTGTCGTGTACTCAACTACCGACACCAAAGCGGCCGGTCCGTTGATTCAGGGATTTGAAGCTCTGTATCCGGGCGTTAAGGTCGAATACAACGATATGAACAGCACGGAATTGTATAACCGTTTTATCAGTGAACAGGCGTCGGGTGGCGCCAGCGGCGATGTGCTGTGGAGCTCGTCGATGGATACCGCACTGAAACTGGCGGCCGACTATGCGCTGGA
Organism: Brenneria izadpanahii; assembly: GCF_017569925.1. Taxonomy (NCBI): domain Bacteria; kingdom Pseudomonadati; phylum Pseudomonadota; class Gammaproteobacteria; order Enterobacterales; family Pectobacteriaceae; genus Brenneria; species Brenneria izadpanahii. The sequence goes on from NZ_CP050854.1 coordinate 687,455, forward strand.
ATACGCTTCTCCAGAGCAGGCCCAGTTGCCTAAATGGGCCGTTTGGAAAGAGAAAGCCTACGGCACCACCTACGAGCCGGTGGCGTTTATCTATAACAAACGCCTGATCCCGCAGGGAGACGTACCCGGTTCGCACGCTGACCTGGCAAAACTCATCGCCAGCCAGACAGACAAATTCAACAGAAAGGTCACCACCTACGATATTGAAAAGTCAGGGCTGGGGTTTATGTTGTCGGTACAGGACGCCAAGGAGGATCCGAATTATTTCACTACGCTGGCTGATGTCGCCAAGGGCGGTTTGTCGGTACAGTCTTCCACCGGCACCATGATGGAAAGGGTGTCATCAGGAGAAAATCTGATTGGTTTCAACATACTGGGCTCCTATGCCGAAGCGCGGGCCAAAACGGATCCTTCGCTGGGCATCGTGTATCCGAAGGATTACACCCTGGTGCTGTCGCGCGTCTCCTTTATCAGCAGTGAAGCGCCCCATCCCAACGCGGCGAAACTGTGGTTTAACTATGTGCTGTCCGAAAAAGGGCAGAGCATTCTTGCCAATCAGGCTGATATTCCTTCCATCCGTAACGATATCGAAGGCAAGAATGATATTGAAGGCATGACGCAAATGTTGGGCGATGCGTTAAAGCCAATCCCGGTCGATGAAAGCCTGCTTGAGTACCTACAACCGGTGAAACGCCTGGATTACATCAAACAGTGGCGTACAGCGGCGGCAAAATAAGCATCGGGCCGGGCGGCGCCTGCATGGCTATGCCGGCGCACATCCCTGGGTAATCGCGATTCATCACCATTAGGGCTTTCTATGAAAGCATGGCGCAGAAAGTGGCAGAGCCTGCCGCGCGGCGTAGTGGTATTGATAACCGCACTGGTTATCTACATACCGCTGTCGTTTATCATCATTCAAAGTTTTCTTTCCGCCCCGTTTTTCTCCCCTTCCAAGGTGTTCAGCCTGGAGGCGTTTCAGTTTATTTTTACCGATCCGGATTTTTATAAGGCGTTGAAAAGCGGTTTTATTTTGGCCTTCGGGTTGATCGTCATCGCCATACCGCTGGGGGAATTCTGGCTTTTCTGATGGTCAGGACCGATTTACCCGGCCGCAGATTGATTGAGCCGCTGATTCTGGTGCCTATTTTTGTTTCACCGATGGTGCTGGGTTTCGGTTACGTGGTGGCGGCCGGGCCGGTGGGGTTCTTTTCCTTATGGGCGGAGGCGCTGTTGGGTTTTGTTCCGTGGAATATCTACTCGATGGCGAGCATTGTGGCGATCGCCGGACTGACCCATGTTCCCCATGCTTATCTTTATATTTCATCAGCGTTGCGCAGCGTGGGTTCCGATGTGGAAGAAGCGGCGCGCACGGCGGGCGCCTCGCCGCTGCAGGTGATGACCGCCGTCAGCCTGCCGATGGTTCGCCCGTCGATTTTGTACGCCTGCGTGTTGCTGTTTTTTCTCGGGCTGGAGGTCTTCGGCCTGATGCTGGTGCTGGGCGATCCCGAAGGCAATTTGGTGCTGGCGACCTACCTTTATCAACTCACCAATAAGCTGGGCACCCCGTCCTATCATTTGATGGCGGCGGTGGCGGTAGTTCTTATCTGCATCACCATCCCGCTGGTTATGCTGCAGCGCCGTCTGATGCGCACCGCCAACCGTTTCGTCACCGTGAAGGGCAAAGCTGCGCAGGCTCATGCGTTGCCGTTGGGAAAATGGCGTTGGGTTGCCGGCTCCGTTGTGGTGCTCTGGTTGACGGTGACGATAGGCGTGCCGCTGCTGGGGGTGATGCTGCGCGCTTTTATTTCCAATTGGGGCGTTGGCGTCTCTCTCTGGGATGAGCTATCGCTCAACACCTTCCGTACGATTTGGCAGCAGCCCAATCTGTTGCGGGCCATCGTCAACTCAATGGCGATAGGGGTGATCGGCGGGGCGTTGGCCGTGGTCTGCTATCTGTTTATCGGTATAGCCATGCACCGCAAACCCGATGGCGTGACCCGTTTTCTCGACTACAGCGTTCTTGTTCCGCGCGCCGTGCCGGGGCTGTTGGCGGGGCTGGCGTTCCTGTGGGTGTTTCTGTTTTTACCCATGTGGCTGGATAAATCGCTGAAAGAGGGCTGGCTGTCGGCGCTGCCGATGGCGGAGTGGCTACGGGCGAACTGGATCGTCTGGCTGCGCTCATTACGCAGCACCATTTTCAGCGTCTGGTTGGCCTATACCGTGGTATGGATGGCATATGGCCTGCGGTTGATCTCCTCAACGCTGCTGCAGGTCGGTCCTGAGTTGGAAGAAGCGGCGCGCAGCACCGGCGCAAGCCGCGGTCAGATCACTCGTCACATCACCGTTCCGCTGTCGCGTTACGGCCTGATCGGTTCGTGGCTGCTGATGTTCCTGATCTTCGAGCGTGAATATTCCACCGGGGTTTATTTGCTTTCTCCGGGGACCGAAACCATCGGTTCCATGCTGGTTTCCCTGTGGGCGGCCGGCGCGATTGATATCGTCGCCGCGCTCTCCTTTATCAACATTATGTTGGTCGTGCTGGGGTTGGGCATAGCCCTGCGTTTTGGAGTGAATTTACATGATTGAGCTTTCAGTAGAGAACCTGCATTTGACCTATGGCGATAACCCGGTGCTAAAAGGGGTGTCCATGCAGTTGACGCGGGGAGAGGTGGTTTCGCTGCTGGGGCCGTCGGGCAGCGGTAAAACCACCTTACTGCGCGCCGTGGCCGGTTTGGAAAAACCCGCTCAGGGCCGCATTATCATCGGCCGCAATACGGTTTACGATGGCGGCGAGCGCAGTGAAATTCCCGCCGAAGAGCGCAACCTGGGGCTGGTGTTCCAGTCTTACGCCCTGTGGCCGCATAAAACCGTGTTTGAGAACGTCGCCTATCCGCTGAAGTTGCGCAAGATAGCCGCGGCGGAAATCACCCGGCGCGTGCAAGGGGTGCTTGAGCAGCTTGGGTTAGGTCATTTGAGCAAACGCCACCCGCACCAGCTTTCCGGCGGCCAGCAGCAGCGCGTGGCGATCGGCCGTGCGCTGGTCTATAACCCGCCGGTGATCCTGCTGGATGAACCGTTGTCGAATCTCGACGCGAAGCTGCGTGAAGAGGCGCGGGTATTCCTGCGCGAACTGATCATTAAACTGGGTTTGTCGGCGCTGCTGGTCACTCACGATCAGAATGAGGCGATGGCGATCTCCGATCGTATCCTGCTGCTCAATAATGGAAAAATTGAACAGCAGGGCACGCCGCAGGACATGTATGGTTCGCCGACGACCCTATTTACCGCCGAATTTATGGGGAGCAACAATCGTCTGTATGGCAAGATTCGCGAAATGCGCGACGGCAAGGCGATGATCGAAGGCAAGGATTGGGCGCTGTGGGGGCTGGCGGGAGAGGGCGTACAAACCGGCCAGCAGGCGACGGCGGTGATTCGCGTTGAGCGCGTCTGCCTGGACGACGCGCCTGGGGAGAATCAGCTTGAATTGCCGTTGCTGACCAGTATGTATCTTGGCGATCGCTGGGAGTATTTATTCCGCACGGTAGCCGAAGATTTTGTGGTGCGGGCCTACGGCGCCGAGGTGCGGCAATCCGCGTTGTACCGGCTCTCCCTGCCGGCGGAACACCTGTGGATTTTCCCCTCGGCCCAGCCATAAAAAGGGCGCTATTGTTTGAACGGTTCGCTTTCACGGCGGATAACGTGGAAGGTATTGTCAACGTCAGTGCCGAACCGGTATGGTTTTCCGTTAGCGCGTGGTCAGATTTCGGAGAAACAGCGGGAGGCGCAGTAATGCCTCTCCCCTGAGTCCGTCCGCGCAACTCGATCTCACTACAATGAGGGGAGGATAAAAAACGTTTCCGGCGTTTTTTTATGACGTGCGTCACTCTTCTGGATAGTGTCGAGTGAGAATATTTCTTTTGCAGCTTAATTCGTTTATGCTAGCTGAAGCGTTTCAGTTGTGATGTAGGTAACATTTATTCAACGATTCAGCCGTACCCGCAGCTTCCCGTATGGAAGCCTGTCTGAGAAATCAGGGAGATCTCTATTCCAAGGATTACCAGAGGAAGCAGAGGGTAACTGAACGAATCACCAGAAACTTAGTCAACTAAGTCACTGGGTGAAAATCTGTCGGGGGCGGGGTTAAACTCGGTTTACCGCGTCCGACAGGAAAGAGATTCTTGGAATGCCAATGCCGCTGCCACTTCGAGTAAGAAGGATATATCCTATGAGGGTGGTATGATCATCATTACACAGGGAATTGCATGACAATCCGTATTGCTATAAACGGTTTTGGCCGAATTGGCCGTAATGTCTTACGCGCGCTGTATGAGTCGGGCCGCCGGGCAGAGATCTCGGTGGTGGCAATCAATGAACTGGCGAGCGCCGAGGGCATGGCCCACCTGCTCAAATATGATTCCAGCCATGGCCGCTTTCCATGGGATGTCCGTCAGGAGTGCGATCAGCTGTATGTCGGAGATGATTGCATCCGGCTGTTGCATCAGGCGGAGATCCGGCAGTTGCCCTGGCGTGAACTCGGCGTTGACGTGGTGTTGGATTGTAGCGGCGTTTATGGCAGCCGGGAGGATGGCGAGGCGCATTTGGCGGCCGGAGCCAAAAAAGTGCTCTTTTCCCACCCTGGGACGCCCGACCTGGACGCCACGGTAGTATTCGGCGTTAATCACCGGGATTTAAAAACCGAACACCGCATCGTTTCGAATGCATCCTGCACAACCAACTGCATTATTCCTATAATTAAGCTGCTGGACGACGCATTTAGTATTGAGAATGGAACGGTAACGACGATCCACTCTTCAATGAACGATCAGCCGGTGATCGATGCTTACCACCGCGATCTGAGACGCACCCGCGCCGCCGGTCAGTCCATTATTCCGGTAGATACCAAACTGGCGGTGGGCATCACCCGAATTTTCCCGAAGTTTCTCGATCGTTTCGAAGCAATATCCGTTCGGGTTCCTACAATTAACGTTACGGCGATAGATTTAAGCGTCAGCGTGAAGAGAGCCGTAAACGTGAATGAAATTAATGCGCTGTTTCAAAAATCAGCGCATGAGGCATTTCGTGGTATAGTTGACTACACCGAATTGCCGTTGGTTTCGGCCGATTTTAACCATGATCCCCATAGTGCCATTGTTGATGGCACGCAGACCCGGGTTAGTGGCCAGCATCTGATCAAAACCCTGGTCTGGTGCGATAATGAATGGGGATTCGCCAACCGAATGTTGGATACAACACGGGCAATGGCGGCCTGCGGTTTCTAGTACGACGATATTGATTAACGGTCGATATCTCGCTCAAGCAACTTTAAAAGAGAATCAACAAGAGGATTCACCATGTCTGTAATTAAGATGACCGATCTGGATCTGGCTGGCAAACGCGTGCTGATCCGTGCGGATCTGAACGTGCCGGTAAAAGAAGGTAAAGTGACGTCTGATGCGCGTATCCGCGCTTCTCTGCCGACCATCGAAGCCGCCCTGAAACAGGGTGCTCGCGTGATGGTGACTTCCCACCTGGGGCGTCCGACCGAAGGAGAATACAACGAAGAGTTTTCTCTGCTGCCGGTTGTCAATTACCTGAAAGACAAACTGTCTTCTCCGGTGCGTCTGGCGAAAGATTATCTGGATGGCGTAGACGTTGCTGAAGGCGAACTGGTTGTTCTGGAAAACGTACGCTTCAACAAAGGCGAGAAGAAAGACGACGAAGTGCTGGCGAAAAAATATGCCGCGCTGTGCGACGTATTCGTCATGGATGCTTTCGGTACGGCTCACCGCGCCCAGGCTTCAACGCACGGCGTGGGTAAATTCGCGCCTATCGCCTGCGCCGGTCCGCTGCTGTCCGCCGAACTGGAAGCATTAGGCAAAGCGCTGGGTAACCCGGCTCGTCCGATGGTCGCCATCGTCGGCGGTTCTAAAGTTTCGACCAAACTGACCGTACTTGATTCACTGTCTAAAATCGCCGATCAACTGATCGTCGGCGGCGGCATCGCCAATACGTTCGTTGCGGCTCAAGGCCATAACGTCGGTAAATCGCTGTACGAAGCGGACCTGATCCCAGAAGCGAAAAAACTGTTGGAAACCTGCGATATCCCGGTTCCTACCGATGTTCGCGTGGCAACAGAGTTTTCTGAAACGGCTGCCGCGACGACTAAATCCGTCACCGAAATTAAAGACGATGAGCAGATTCTGGATCTGGGCGATGTTTCTGCGGAACGTCTGGCAGACATCCTGAAAAACGCCAAAACCATTCTGTGGAATGGTCCGGTCGGCGTATTCGAGTTCCCGAATTTCCGTAAAGGCACTGAAATCGTCGCCAAAGCCATTGCAGACAGCGCGGCATTCTCCATCGCTGGCGGCGGTGATACGCTGGCGGCAATCGACCTGTTTGGTATCGCCGATAAAATTTCCTATATTTCTACCGGCGGCGGCGCTTTCCTTGAGTTCGTAGAAGGGAAAAAACTGCCGGCAGTAGTTATGCTGGAAGAACGCGCTAAACAGTAATGTTTCAGGCTGAGCGCAGTTTACCGCCTCAGCCTTGGCCGTCCCGTCAATCGTGCCGGGACAGCCATCGATTTAACGATCGATTTTTCTAACCCCACGGCCAACGAAACAGGACACGTAACATGTCTAAAATTTTTGATTTCGTAAAACCTGGTGTCATCACTGGTGATGATGTTCAGAAAGTTTTTGCAGTAGCAAAAGAAAACAAATTCGCACTGCCAGCAGTAAACTGCGTCGGTACCGATTCAATTAATGCCGTGCTCGAAGCCGCAGCCAAAGTGCGTTCGCCGGTGATTGTTCAATTCTCTAACGGCGGCGCCGCATTCATCGCCGGTAAAGGCCTGAAATCCGACGTTCCGCAGCAGGCTGCTATCCAGGGCGCGATCTCCGGGGCGCATCACGTTCATCAAATGGCCGAATACTACGGCGTGCCGGTTATCCTGCACACCGACCACTGCGCCAAAAAACTGCTGCCGTGGCTGGACGGGCTGCTGGACGCCGGTGAAAAATACTTCGCCGCCAACGGTAAGCCGCTGTTCTCTTCTCACATGATCGACCTGTCTGAAGAATCCCTGGAAGAAAACATCGAAATCTGTAGCAAGTACCTGGCCCGCATGGCGAAACTGGGTATGACGCTGGAAATCGAACTGGGTTGCACCGGCGGTGAAGAAGACGGCGTGGACAACAGCCACCTGGATAACTCCGCGCTGTACACGCAGCCGGAAGACGTGGCTTATGCTTATGAAAAACTGAATGCCATCAGCCCGCGTTTCACGATTGCCGCTTCTTTCGGTAACGTCCACGGCGTTTACAAGCCGGGTAACGTACAGCTGACGCCGAAGATCCTGCGTAACTCTCAGGACTTCGTCTCTAAAAAATACAACTTGCCGCACAATAGCCTGAACTTCGTATTCCACGGCGGTTCCGGTTCTACCGCCGCTGAAATTGAAGAAGCAGTAGGCTACGGCGTTATCAAAATGAACATCGATACCGATACCCAGTGGGCAACCTGGGAAGGTATTCTGCAGTACTACAAGAAAAACGAAGGGTATCTGCAAAGCCAGCTGGGCAACCCGGAAGGCGCCGACAAACCGAACAAGAAATACTACGATCCGCGTGCATGGCTGCGTGCCGCACAAGGCACCATGGTAGCTCGTTTGGAAAAAGCCTTTAAAGAACTGAACGCAATCGACGTTCTTTAACTAAGATTCTTAAAGGTCTATCGCTAAGGCTCCCACGGGAGCCTTAATTTTATACGGGTTTTGCCGCAGATTGCGGTTTTTGGTGTGAAAACGAGGCTCTGTCAGGGAGCGTAAGAATCAGGAGTTATTGTATGGAAGAACTGAACGAAGGCGTGCAGCAAGCGACCGGTTGGCTGGTTACTCATCAGGATATCTTGTTGCAGTATGCGGTTAATATCGTTGCCGCATTAGTGATCCTGGTGGTCGGGCTGATTGTCGCCCGCGTGGTGTCGGGAACGATTAATAGAGTGATGGTGAGCCGCTCCATTGATAAAACGGTGGCGGATTTTCTGTGCGCTCTGGTGCGCTATGGCATTATCGCGTTTACGCTGATCGCGGTGCTGAGCCGGGTCGGCGTTCAGACGGCATCGGTGATTGCGGTACTGGGTGCGGCAGGTTTAGCTGTTGGTTTAGCCCTGCAAGGATCGCTGGCAAACTTTGCGGCGGGCGTGCTGTTGGTCATTTTTCGCCCCTTCCGTACGGGAGAGTATGTTGATTTGGGCGGTGTCGCCGGAACGGTCATCCAGGTTCAGATTTTTTCTACCACCTTGCGCACGACGGATGGCAAGATCATCGTGGTGCCGAATGGTAAAATCATCGCGGGAAATATCATTAACAGTTCGCGTGAGCCCGATCGCCGCACGGAGATTATTGTCGGCGTGGCCTATGATGCCGATATCGATGTGGTTAAAAAATTGTTGGGCGACATTGTGGCGGCCGACAAACGCATCCAGCACGATAAAGGCGTGACCATTCGTTTAAATGAGATGGCGGCGTCATCCCTCAATTTTGTGGTATGGGTATGGACCACCAATGGCGATGCCCAGGCGGTTTACTGGGATCTGTTGGAAAGTTTCAAACGGGTGCTGGACGAAAACCGTATCGGTATCCCGTATCCGCAGATGGATGTGCATTTGTATAACGCCGATCGGCAGGAAACCAACTAATTAATGCTTCGGCTTATCCGGGAAGCGATTCCCGGATAAATGCTCTTTCCCCCTTTGATCATATCTCCAGACAACATGAGTCCGCCAAATCCGTATAACGGCCGTGGTTCATTGTTATTAGTTTCTCTAATTAATAATTAGAATATTAAATTTCCATTAATGTTTAACCGCCTCTAGACTGCCGCTCATTGCAACAAGGGTTGTTTGAGGAAAGCGGTTATGTTGACGGTATATCTACAGGGATTTATCTTCGGCGCGGCAATGATTTTGCCTTTAGGCCCACAGAATGCTTTTGTGATGAATCAGGGCATTCGTCGTCAGTACCATTTGATGATCGCGCTTTTATGTTCGCTGAGCGACGTGGCGCTGATTTGCGCCGGGGTATTCGGCGGCAGCGCGCTGCTCAGCCACTCCTCATTGCTGGTGGGGGTGATTACCTGGAGCGGCGTCGCTTTCCTGCTGTGGTACGGCTGGGGAGCATTCAAGGCGGTATTCAGCAAGGATTCGGCGGTGGTTAAGCGCGAAGTGATGGCGCAGAGCCGTTGGCGCATCCTCGCAACGATGCTGGCTGTTACCTGGCTTAATCCGCACGTCTATCTGGATACGTTTGTTGTGCTGGGCAGCTTGGGGAGCCAATTTACCGGATCGGGACGCGGTTGGTTCGCTCTGGGGTCGATTACGGCGTCGTTTTTGTGGTTTTTCGCTTTGGCGCTGCTGGCGGCCAGGTTATCGCCGTGGCTGAATACGCCACGCGCGCAGCGTGTGATTAACCTGTTTGTCGGCATGGTAATGTGGATGATTGCATTACAGCTGGCCCGGCATGGCTGGCAATAAATTACATTGCTTTACACGGGTTTCGGAAATTCGCCTATATTTTGTTGTGTCAGCAATACGTTATGTTACCCGGCATACAGAACTTACCGCCGGCGCGGGCAACAAAGCGGCGGTAAAGCGGTCTGATGACCGTTTCAGCGACAAAATATAAATAAAGGAGTCATTGTGAAGCTAAGAGCCCTAACATTAGCTGCTATGGTTGGTTTAAGTACTTTACCGATGACCGGTCAGGCCGCAGAACTACCGGATGGCCCGCATGTCGTGACTTCGGGCACGGCCAGCGTCGATGCTACGCCGGATATTGCTCGTTTGGCGATTGAGGTCAGCGTGTCATCCAAAGATGCCGCCGATGCGAAAAAGCAGGTCGATGCCCGAGTCGCTCAGTATTTTGATTTCCTGGATAAAAACGGGATTGAGAAAAAGGATATCAATGCGGCCAACTTACGCACCCAGCCGGAATATGATTATCTGAAAACCGGCGGATCGGTGCTGAAAGGTTATCGCGCCGTGCGTCAGGTTGAGGTTACGCTCCGCCAGCTGGACAAGCTGAATGAACTGCTTGATGGCGCATTGAAGGCGGGACTGAATGAAATTCGCACCGTTGACCTGGGCGTGGCCAATCCCGATGGTTACCGCGATAAGGTTCGTCAAAAGGCCATTGAGCAGGCAACCAGCCAGGCTCAATCGCTAGCCAAAGGGTTTAACGCCACTCTTGGGCCTATCTACAGCATTCGTTATCACGTGACTAACTATCAACCTGTCCCCATGGCCCGGATGTTTAAAGCGGCTGATGTGGCGGTGCAGAGTGAAGCTGCTCAAACCTACGAGCAGCAAACCATTCATTTTGACGACCAGGTGGATGTGGTGTTTGAACTTCAGCGCAATCCCGAATAAGCGTTATTCAGGACTGCCGCAATACCTGATGCCCATGCGCCAACAGGGCATCGGTAACCTTCCTCATCATTCTGCTTTCCGGGGCAAAACGGTGCCAATAGAGCATCCGGCGCTGAAACAGCCCCGGCGTCAGATCAATCAGTTCATTGCTGGCCAGCTCTTTCTCGATCTGCAAATGCGGGATCATACAGCAGGTTGTGCCCTGCCGGGCCAACTGCACAAAGGCTTCCGAAGAGTTCACGATATGGCACGGCACGCTGCCGGGCGATAAGTCGAAGTTTTGCTGTAAGAACGCCTGATGCATATCATCAAGGTGATCGAACGCGACGGCCGGCGCGCGTAGCAGGGCGGATCGCGTCACGCCGTTGGGAAAATAGCGGGCGGCAAACGTCGGCGAAGCGACAAACAGATAGTCCAGGGCGCCCAGTTTATCGACCAGGCAGCTTGGCAGCGGCTGCGGCTGAATACTCACGGCGCCCACCACTTCACCGCGGCGCAGTCTTTCCTGCGTCCGGGTTTCGTCTTCCACCTGTAGATTTAAACGAATGGGCGAATCCGCCAGCACGGGTTGCAAAGCGGGCAGCAGCCAGGTCGCCAGACTGTCGGCGTTAACCGCCAGTGACAGCAGCAGCGGAATATCGCTGCTGGTTTCGTTACCTAACCACTCCTCTTCCAGCAGTTCAACCTGATGCAATAGCGCCAGGAGTTTCTGTCCCTGCTCGGTGGGGCGCGGCGGAATTGTTCTGACTAACAACGGCTGACCGAACAGGTTCTCCAACTGTTTGATGCGCTGGGAGACGGCCGATTGAGTTATGCATAATTTCTGCGCTGCGCGCTCAAAGCCCCGCTCACGGATTACGGCATCCAGAGCCTGCAGCGTTCGATAGTCCGGGCGTTTCATGAAAGTAAAAATCCCCTGAGTGAAGTCAGTTTTTTTCACTATGCCACATTTTGTGGTTTTACCATGCAGAAATCTTATTCCCGGATTTTGGTTGACGGACTATATCTATAGCAGGCGTGGATGCGGATTTGTCGCTCGTCCGGGCAGACAAATGGAGATACGATTCCCCGTCCGCCGACTGCATCTGACGCCTATTGGGTATATAATGCCCCCACATTTTCATACTTTCATATCTACGGGCCTGAAACTATGACACAAGATGAACTGAAGAAAGCAGTTGGCTGGGCGGCGCTTGACTATGTTCGTCCCGATACCATCGTTGGCGTGGGGACGGGTTCGACGGCCGCCCATTTTATTGATGCGTTGGGTTCGATCAAACATCAGATTCAAGGCGCGGTATCCAGTTCCGATGCCTCTACGGCAAAATTGAAAAGCCTGGGGATCCCGGTTTTTGACTGTAACGAGGTGGACTCGCTGGATGTTTATGTCGACGGCGCGGATGAAATAAACGGGCATATGCAAATGATAAAAGGCGGCGGCGCGGCGCTGACCCGTGAAAAAATCGTTGCCGCCATCGCCCGTCGGTTTATCTGTATTGTTGACGAATCGAAACAGGTTGATGTGTTGGGCAGGTTTCCGCTGCCGGTTGAGGTTATTCCGATGGCCAGATCTTACGTTGCCCGTGAGCTGGCGAAAATGGGCGGGCAACCGGAATATCGCCAAGGGGTAATAACCGATAACGGCAATGTTATTCTTGATGTCCACAACCTGAACATTATGGATGCAGTAGCCGTGGAGAACCATATCAACGGTATTGCCGGCGTGGTGACCGTGGGACTGTTCGCCAACCGGGGGCCGATATCGCGCTGGTTGGTACCTCAGCGGGTGTGAAAACGGTTAAGTAGCGCGGTAAGGTTATCATTGGTCGCGGCGGGCGCGAGCCGATTGCCGCGACTGAAAATTTTTCATATAAAATCCCTTGAGCGGTTAACAGCTCATTTTTGGTACTTAATATCACTTTTTCTTATTTTATTTGTCGTCAATATGGCTATGGGGCTGTTTGGCAACATTTTTCGCCAGAAATTTTGAGTGCATCTCTAACGCGTGATATGAGCGAAGCAATCGTTTGTATTGCTGACTACGTAATTTTTGTTATGTTGGCAGGGACTGTTTAGCAAACTGTCGCATCTGAAGTCTGAAAATAAGGTCGGGAAATGGCAAAGGTATCACTAGAAAAAGATAAGATTAAATTTCTGTTGGTCGAGGGAGTGCATCAGAGCGCGTTGGAAAATCTGCGTGCGGCTGGTTACACCAATATCGAATATCATAAAGGCGCGCTGGAGCCGGAAGCGCTGAAAGCCTCCATCCGCGATGCGCATTTCGTCGGTATTCGTTCTCGTACCCATTTGACGGAAGAAGTTTTTGCCGCCGCTGAAAAATTGATTGCGGTCGGTTGTTTTTGTATCGGTACGAATCAGGTTGAGTTACCGTCTGCGACAAAACGCGGTATTCCGGTATTTAACGCGCCGTTTTCCAATACTCGTTCCGTAGCCGAAATGGTGCTCGGTGAAATGCTGCTTATGCTGCGTGGTATTCCGGCTGCGAATGCCAAGGCACACCGTGGTGTCTGGAACAAACTGGCCGTTGGCTCCTATGAAGCGCGCGGCAAGAAACTGGGTATCATTGGGTATGGCCATATCGGTACTCAGTTGGGCATTCTGGCTGAAAGCCTAGGGATGCACGTTTATTTCTACGATATTGAAAGCAAGCTGCCGCTGGGAAATGCGCAACAGGTTCGTCATCTTTCAGATCTGTTGAACATGAGCGATGTGGTCAGCCTGCACGTTCCGGAAACGGAAAGCACCCAGAATATGATGGGCGCGGAAGAGCTGGCTCTGATGAAGCCGGGCTCAATTCTGATTAACGCTTCACGCGGTACGGTGGTGGATATTCCCGCGCTGTGCGATGCACTGTCCAGCAAACATATCATCGGCGCGGCGATCGACGTGTTCCCCAAAGAGCCTGCATCCAACAGCGAGCCGTTCCAATCGCCGCTATGCGAATTTGATAACGTGCTTTTGACGCCGCATATCGGCGGTTCAACGCAGGAAGCGCAGGAAAATATCGGCGATGAAGTCGCCGGGAAACTGGTCAAATACTCCGACAACGGCTCTACGCTGTCTGCGGTCAACTTCCCCGAAGTTTCGCTGCCGACCCATAGTGAACGCGCCAGCCGTCTGCTGCACATTCATGAAAACCGTCCGGGCGTACTGACGCAGATTAACCACATTTTTGCCGAGCAGGGGATCAATATTGCAGCGCAGTATCTGCAAACATCCGCCGAGATCGGTTATGTGGTTATTGATGTTGAAACTGACGGCGCGCATACGGCGCTGCAGCTGATGAAGGCGATCCCCGGCACCATCCGCGCCCGCCTGTTGTACTAATATAGCGTTAACCAGCCCCTTTCCGGGGCTGGTGTTTCCCGTCAGAAAGCGATAACCACCTTGCCGCGCATGTGGCCTTCCAGCACTTTATGATGAGCCTGTTGCAGCGTTTCAACGCTCAGCCCTTGCAAGATCTCGCTCGCCGTTCCCTGTAGTTTGCCTGCGTCGATCAACTGGGCGACCTGCTGTAGAATTTTTCCCTGTTGGCCGATATCGGGCGTGGTGAACATACTGCGGGTAAACATAAATTCCCAATGTAAGGCCGCGCTTTTAAGCTTCAGGGTATCCTGATCGAGCGGGTGCTGATTTTCCACGATAGTGCAAACGTGTCCCAGCGGGGCGATCAGCTTGCTGATCGCCGCCCAGTGGCCGTCGGTATCATTCAGACAGAAAATATAATCCACCTGGCTAATGCCTTCTTTTTTCAACTCTTCAACCAGATTGCGATAATCGACAACCAGGTGCGCGCCGCGCTGGCGGCACCATTCGGCCGAGTCAGGTTGTGATGCGGTGGCGATAATTTTTACCGGACTGCGCAAGGCGGCCAGCGAGATCGCCAGCGAACCGACGCCGCCGGCGCCGCCGATGATCAGCAGAGTTTTTTCACTATCCGCCTGCTGGATTTTCAGATGCTCAAACAGGCCTTCCCAGGCAGTAAGGGAGGTGAGCGGCAGCGCCGCCGCCTGCGGCCAATCCAGCGACGATGGCTTATGCGCCGCGATACGGGAATCGATCAACTGCTGCGTGCTATTACTGCCGGGACGGGTAATGTCGCCGGCATACCAGACTTCGTCGCCCGCCTTGAAACCGCTGACGGCGCTGCCGGTTTTCAGCACCACGCCGCTGGCGTCCCAGCCGAGGATACGCGGCTGATGTAAACCGTTTTTGCGCAATCCGGCATGTACTTTGGTATCCACCGGATTAACGGAAACGGCTTTCACCTCTACCAGAAGATCGTATTCACCCGGCTCAGGGATCTCCGGCGTAATGCTAATAAAATTTTCAGGATGTTGGGGATCAACAGCTATCGCATGAACGGTCATGTTGGCGCCTCTTGTCGTTTATTGCCGTACGTAGATGTCTTCTTGTACACAGTGTAGAACGGCATCATGGGATTGATAAGATAAACAGTGGTGGTTGGCGAGGTGATCGAGCTGGTTTTCGGACTGATATCGACCTGGCCCGGATATGTAAATCGGCCCGCGCTGGCGGGCCGTTCGGCGTTACTTGGACATCTTTTTGTATTTGATGCGATGCGGTTCCAGAGCGTCGGCGCCGAGAGTCCGCTTTTTATACTCTTCATACTCGGTGAAGTTGCCTTCAAAGAATTCCACCTTGCCTTCATCCTGATAATCCAGAATGTGGGTGGCGATTCGGTCCAGGAACCAGCGGTCATGGGAAATGACCATGGCGCAGCCGGGGAATTCCAGCAGGGCGTTTTCCAGCGCGCGCAGCGTTTCGATATCCAGGTCGTTGGTCGGTTCATCGAGCAGCAGGACGTTGCCGCCCACTTGCAATAGCTTGGCCAGATGCAGACGGCCGCGTTCGCCGCCGGACAGCTCGCCCACGCGTTTGCCTTGATCGACCCCTTTGAAGTTGAAACGGCCCACATAGGCGCGGCTTGGCATCTCGGTGTTGCCGATACGCATGATATCCTGCCCGCCGGACACTTCTTCCCACACGGTTTTGCTGTTGTCCATGCTGTCGCGGAACTGATCGACGGACGCCAGCGTCACGGTGTCGCCCAGCGTGATGGTGCCTGAATCGGGCTGTTCCTGACCGGACATCATTCGGAACAGGGTTGATTTACCCGCGCCGTTCGGGCCGATGATCCCGACAATCGCCCCTTTGGGTACGGAGAAGGAGAGGTCGTCGATCAACTGGCGATCGCCATAGGATTTGCTCAGATTGGCGACTTCAATCACCTTATCGCCGAGACGCGGACCGGGCGGAATAAACAGTTCGTTGGTTTCGTTACGTTTCTGATATTCCGTGTTATTGAGCTCTTCAAAGCGGGCCAGGCGCGCTTTACCTTTAGACTGGCGGCCCTTGGTTCCCTGCCGAACCCACTCCAGCTCTTTCTCAATGGATTTACGACGCGCCGCTTCGGCAGAGGCTTCCTGCGCCAGACGCTGATCTTTTTGCTCCAGCCAGGAAGAGTAGTTGCCTTCCCAGGGGATGCCTTCGCCACGGTCCAGTTCCAGAATCCAGCCGGCCACATTATCGAGGAAATAACGGTCGTGGGTGATCGCCACTACCGTGCCTTCGAAATCGTGCAGGAAACGTTCCAGCCAGGCCACGGATTCAGCATCCAGGTGGTTGGTCGGCTCGTCCAGCAGCAGCATGTCCGGTTTTTCCAGCAGCAGGCGGCACAACGCGACGCGGCGGCGTTCGCCGCCGGAGAGGTTGGCGACCTTGGCGTCCCAGTCCGGCAGGCGCAGGGCGTCCGCCGCGCGCTCCAACTGGTTGTTCAGATTGTGGCCGTCGTGAGCCTGGATGATCTCTTCCAGTTTGCCCTGTTCGGCGGCCAGCTTGTCGAAATCGGCATCCGGGTCGGCGTAAAGCGCGTACACTTCGTCAAGCCGCTTCAGTGCCGTGACGATTTCGGCGACGGCTTCTTCCACCGATTCGCGCACGGTGTGCTCCGGCTTCAACTGCGGTTCCTGCGGAAGGTAGCCGATTTTGATTCCCGGCTGCGGACGGGCTTCGCCTTCAATGTCTTTATCAATGCCGGCCATGATACGCAGCAGGGTGGATTTACCGGCTCCGTTCAGGCCCAGTACGCCAATCTTGGCGCCGGGGAAAAAGCTGAGGGAGATGTTTTTTAAAATATGACGCTTCGGCGGAACAATTTTGCCGACTCGATGCATGGTATAAACATATTGGGCCACGTTGCGACTTCGCCTCTTTCAGTCTGTGTTGTTATTGACATAATCGTTTATACGCCACGCGGTGCTTGCCACGTTGGGCTTATTGCCTCTGAGGGAAAAACATCTCCCCGGCGGATCGACTATTCTGATCCCGGAGTGTAGCTGGTTTCCATGTTTTATCCCAGCCATCCGACCATTTGCTGTTGTCAGTATACGAAAAAGGCCGTCTGTTAAAAAATCGCCGTTTGCGGCGGCTAAAAGGGGGCTGACAATGACGTTCGCTATAATAAGCCGCCGGGAGCGGTTGCCCGTCATAAAAAAAGTGCGTTTGGTTTGGCATTCTCTCCCGATTGGCGTGTCGTAGTCTTATGTGATGTGCCACACTTAATCCATGTAAACAAGTTCATGATGAACTTGCATGATGTGTTGCACGAGCGGTTTTGTGGTATCGATATTTTAGATTGTATTGATATCTGCATTGATAACGGATGAGGTTAACGCGGGTTATGGTCAAAGCGGGTCATTGGTGGTACGTCATTGCGGCAGTATGTTTGGCGGGGGCTTCAAGTCATGTACTGGCGGATTCTCTGGACGAGCAGCGTCAGCGCTATCAGCAGGTTAAGCAGGCATGGGATAATAATCAGTTGGATACGGTGGCGCAGATTATGCCGACGCTGCGTAGCTACCCGCTTTATCCTTATCTTGAATATCGTTCGCTGACACAAAATCTGAGTCAGGTCAGCGCGTCGCAGGTTAAACAGTTTATCGCCACGCACCCCACGTTGCCGCCGGCGCAAAATCTGAAGACCAGTTTTGTTAATGAGCTGGCGCGCCGCCAGGATTGGTCCGAATTATTGGCTTTCAGCCCGCAGCCGCCGAAACCGGTGACGGCGCGCTGTAATTTTTATTACGCGCAGTGGGCCACCGGACAGCGTCAGGGCGTCTGGGAAGCGACCCGCGATATCTGGCTGACGGGCCGTTCGCTGCCGGCCGCGTGCGACAAACTTTTTACCGTCTGGCAGCAGGCGGGTGAGCAGACGCCATTGACGACGTTGGAGCGAATTCGTCTGGCGATAAACGAGGGCAATAACGGATTAGTGAATTATCTGGTCAAGCAGCTTCCCGACGATTACAAAACCATCAGCGATGCATTGGTGACGTTACAACGCGATCCGCAAACCCTGGAAAGCTTTGCTCGTACGGTGGGGCCGACCGACTTTACCCGTAAGGTGACGCTGGCGGCGTTTAGCCGCGTGGCCCGTCAGGATGTTGATGACGCCCGTTCCATGCTGCCGGTGATTGCGCGTCTGCAAAAAATGAGCGCGGCGGAGCGGCAAGCAATGGAAGAGGTGATCGCCTGGCGTCTTATGGGCAACGACGCTACGCCGGAACAGGCGATCTGGCGTGATAACGTGGCGCAGCGCAGCGCCTCGACGGCACTGTTGGAGCGTCGGGTGCGCATGGCGCTGGGCAATGGAAATCGGCAGGAGTTGACGACCTGGATGGCGCGATTGCCGGCCGAAGCCTTGCAGAAAGACGAGTGGCGCTATTGGCGGGCCATTTTGCTGCTGGAGCAAGGGAAACGCCAGGACGGCGAGGCGTTGCTGCGCGGATTAATGGCCGATCGCGGTTTCTATCCCATGGTGGCGGCTCAAAAGCTGAATGAACCCTATCAGATAAAGATCAATACCGCCGTCAGGCCGGATCGCGCATTATCGCAGCTGCCGGAAATCGCGCGCGTGCAGGAACTGATGTTCTGGCAGATGGACAATCTGTCGCTCAGAGAATGGGTCGGACTGGTCGCCAACAGCAGCGCGCCGCAGCAGGAGGCGCTGGCCCGCTATGCATTTGAACAACGCTGGCCGGATCTCAGCGTTCAGGCGACTATCGTCGCCAAGCTGTGGGATCATTTGGAAGAGCGCTTTCCGCTGGCCTGGAACGACGAGTTTCTGCGTGCCACACAGGATAAAGGCATCAGCCAGAGTTATGCGATGGCGATAGCCCGGCAGGAAAGCGCCTGGAATCCGCAGGCCCGTTCTCCGGTTGGCGCATCGGGGCTGATGCAACTGATGCCGGCGACGGCGCAACACACCGCACAGATGAGTAATATCACCGGGTACAGCAACAGCAGCCAACTCTTTGATCCCCAAACCAACATCCTTCTGGGCACCAACTATCTGGAGTATGTTTATCAGTCGTTCGGCCGCAACCGTATTTTGGCCTCCGCGGCTTATAATGCCGGACCCGCCAGAGTGAATACCTGGCTGAGATACAGCGCGGGACGTATCGACCCGGTGGCGTTTATTGAAAGTATCCCGTTCTCTGAAACGCGGGGATACGTGAAAAATGTTCTGGCCTATGACGTTTTCTATCGCCACTTTCTGCATCAGCCCGACAAAGTGCTGACCGATGAGGAATGGCAGCGGCGCTATTAAGCGTCAGCGCGATCATCCCTCGCAACTTGTGCTATGCTGCTGTACTAGTTAAATAGTATGGCAGCCTGTTATGAATCCGTTATCTCTTACCGATCCCGCGCTCTCTGAGCAAGGAAATAATGACTGGTTACGCTTTGTGGCTTTGCTACAGCAGTCAATGAATGAAGAACTTCACCTGCCGTTATTACAATTGCTGCTGACGGCTGACGAACGTGCGGCCTTGGGAACGCGGGTACGTATTATTCAGGAGCTGCTACGCGGAGAAATGAGTCAGCGTGAGTTGAAAAGCGAACTCGGCGTGGGGATCGCCACCATCACCCGCGGCTCCAACAGCTTGAAGTCCGCGCCGCCCGCGCTGAGAAAGTGGCTGGAGACACAATTGCTCTCCGTAAACGACGGCGCCAAAAAAGGCGATTAGTTTATTGTCTGTACCGGCGTTTGATAGATGGGATTATGGAAAGGGACGAGCGCCAATAGCAGAGCCTGATGATAAACGCTGGCGCGCGACAGTTTCCCATTCGTGAAAACGCCTATCGCGCCGCCTTGATGTTTAATATTCTGAATTCCGGTCAGCCGCGCCATTTCATCGCCTAATTCTCTCCCTTCACGGATACCTTGTAATATACTTTCTGGCAGAATCAGGCCGGCGGAGCGAGATTCACCGCGCTGATGGGGGTTTTCAATCACCATCCAGGCGAATGTCATGCGTTCTTCTATTCCTGCTTCAACACCGACCCAAAAATTAGCTTCGGGGCGCACCTGGCGAGCCATCATTACCCGGTTTCTGGCTCCGGTACGGGTTTCAACCGAACCGAGCGGCTGGCGGGGAACGCCGCTGTCGACGTCGACGCCTTCTATGCGGCAGTTGTCTGCGCCAAAGACATCGGCGAATGCCGAAGTTATCGCCTCAATTTTTGCCGGATTGGTGGTTGCAGCTACAACGTGATACATAACGGTTTTATACTCTTTTAGTTAATTTGACGCAGTATAACGGAAAACAACCATGTTACAGGTATATCTTGTTCGCCACGGCGAGACGGAGTGGAATGTAGCGCGGCGTATTCAAGGGCACTCTGACAGTGCCTTGACGCCTCGGGGTGAGCATCAGGCGCGGCAGGTCGCGCAACGTATGAAAGATTCGGGCATCACGCATATTTTCACCAGCGATTTAGGGCGAACCCGCCAAACCACGGACATTATCGCCCAAGCGTGCGGCGGCAGCCAGGTCATCATTGAGCCAGGTTTGCGTGAACTGAATATGGGGGTTTTGGAGAGCCGTTATATTGATTCGCTGAGCGCGGAAGAAGAGGGATGGCGTAAACAGATGGTGGATGGCACGCCGGACGGACGGATCCCGGAAGGAGAGTCGATGGCGGAAATGGCGAAACGTATGCACGGCGTGCTGGAACGCTGCCTGGCGCTGCCTGAAGGCAGCCAGCCGCTATTGGTCAGCCATGGTATGGCGCTCGGATGCCTGCTCAGCACGATACTCGGTTTACCCGCCTGGGCCGAGCGCCGCCTGCGTCTGCGTAACTGTTCCCTGTCGCGCATCGATTACCAACAGAGCCCATGGCTGGCTTCCGGGTGGGTTATTGAAACAGCCGGAGATGTTTCGCATCTGGATACTCCGGCTCTGGATGAATTGCAGCGCTGAACGCCCGGCTAACGTTGGATAGGAATAAGGTATTCACAGCGGATCGTTTCAGGGACGTCTTCTTTTCTGTCTCTGGACGCGTTTTGTGGTTGAAAACGCTCCGCATCGTATCCTTTGCGGCGAACAAGTTGCAGCGTTGGTAAACAGGTGTCGTACAGCGTAATGATGAAATCCTGTAAGCCGTCCGGCGGGCCGCTGTAGATAAACAAGGCATAGTCTCCTCCGGGCAGGGTGATGGGCTCTCCCGGATAGATGCCTTCAGGTATGTGGCGAGGCTCCAGCGCGGTGGTGTACAGCACATGATGCTCGTCATCCCTATCTTTGTTGGGGTGAGCGTGGTGCAGACCGTACAATAGCGGCGGAATCACGTTGGTATTGGCGAGATATTGGCGCCAGTAATGAATGCGAATTTCCGTGCGAAAGTTACAAATTTGCTCCAGGCTGCATTTGTACTCTTGCGTTACGCCAAGCAGCGGCGTGTCCGGCAGCGTGATAAATTGCGGCTGCGGCATCGTGAATTCACCCAGCCGGATCGGTGGATGAATGCCGAAGGTGTTCCAGTGATCGGCGCGGCGATAGGATGCCGGTGTTTGCGCAAACTGCTTTTTAAAAGCGCGGGTGAAGGTTTGCTGAGAATCGAACCGGTATTGCAGGGCAATATCCAGGATTGGTCTGCCGGTCAGACATAATGCTACGGCGGCTTTGGTTAGCCGGCGGGCGCGAATGTATGAGCCAATGGCATGTCCGGTCACATCTTTGAACATTCTCTGTAAATGCCATTTTGAATAGCCCGCCTTTGCCGCGACATGATCAAGAGATAAAGGCTGGTCGAGATGACTTTCCAGCCAGTTAAGCAAATCACGTATTATACTGGCTTGATCCATAGATCTTCCTCATAGAACACACTGAGCGCTAAGCGTATAGATAGCTGCATCATAGCAATTTTTTTACATTGGCACTGCTTAAGATTTTTACTGCATTCGGTTTGTTATTCGGATAACGCCGTATGCTCAACCGCGGTGATTTATTTGGCATAGCCCTCCTGATATCCCGGTATTCTGCATTTTTCACGTTACGAATGTACTGGCGTCCCCGATTCCCGATTCGCAGGAGCCGAGCCTTCCAGGAGGCGGTAGGCGGCGTTCAAATGTTTGTTTCCCGTTAGCGTCGGTTACCAAGTCTTACAAGTGCGCAGGCCCGGTTATGCTCGCCTTCCTGTATCTTGAAATCTATCGGGTATAATGGGCTATCGATAATCAATGATGAACAATTTGAGAAGCAGGAATATGAATAAAAAGTTCGTAGTGGGCGCTGGTCTGCTGATGTTGTCCTGGGGTTCTGTTCAGGCTGAACAGATTGGTTCAGTCGATACAACGTTTAAGCTGTTGGGGCCGGACCACAAAATCGTGGTGGAAGCGTTTGACGACCCCGATGTCAAAAATGTGACCTGTTATCTTAGCCGGGCGAAAACCGGCGGCATAAAAGGCGGATTAGGGTTAGCGGAGGATACGGCGGATGCGGCGATTTCCTGTCAGCAGGTCGGCCCGATAGAACTTACCGATAAAATTAAAAGCGACGGTTCAAAAGGGGAAGTCGTGTTTCAGAAACGAACGTCGTTAGTGTTTAAGAAGCTACAGGTCGTGCGCTTTTACGATCAGAAACGCAACGCGCTGGTTTATTTGACCTATTCCGATCGGCTGGTGGATGGATCGCCGAAAAATGCGTTAAGCGCCGTACCCGTTATGCCGTGGTGAAGGGCAACTGCGGCAAGCAAAAAAGAAAACCGCCGGTAAGATAGGTGGGAAGGAAATGGCCGAAGCAGAGAATATATCTGCTTCGGCTGTGTAAGATTAGTCTTCCAGGTCGCCGCAGAAACGATAACCTTCGCCGTGGATGGTGGCGATGATTTCAGGCGTATCCGCTGTAGACTCGAAATGTTTACGGATACGACGGATGGTGACGTCGACCGTACGATCGTGAGGCTTCAGCTCGCGGCCGGTCATTTTTTTCAACAGCTCCGCGCGGGATTGAATCTTGCCCGGATTTTCGCAGAAATGCAGCATGGCGCGGAATTCACTGCGCGGCAGCTTGTATTGTTCGCCAGCGGGGCTGATCAGTGAACGGCTGTTGATATCCAGTTCCCAGCCGTTAAACCGGTAGCTTTCAACCAAACGGCGTTCTTCCGTGCCGCCGCCCAGATTCATGGTGCGGGACAGCAGGTTGCGGGCGCGGATAGTCAATTCGCGGGGATTGAATGGCTTGGTGATGTAGTCGTCCGCGCCAATTTCCAGCCCCAGTATTTTATCTACTTCGTTATCACGGCCGGTGAGGAACATCAGGGCAACGCTGGCCTGTTCGCGTAATTCACGGGCCAACAGTAGACCGTTTTTGCCTGGCAGATTAATGTCCATAATCACCAGATTAATGTCGTTCTCGGACAAAATATGGTGCATCTCCGCGCCGTCGGTGGCTTCGTGAACGATGTATCCTTCCGCCTCAAAAATACTTTTGAGGGTATTGCGAGTTACCAACTCGTCTTCAACAATAAGAATGTGAGGCGTCTGCATGTTTGCTACCTAAAATTGCCAACTAAAATTATAAATATCGGAAGTACAGAAGTCGCTGTTATCATTGGAGTTTTAAAGGCAATAATCACCATCTCACTCAACATTGGACTAAAGTACGTAAATTCGTTCCTGGTGCACATTTCACCTGCCTAAAGATACGGCGGACAGACGATCGTGGCGTGGTTAACCGCACTCAAAGTGGCGCATAGTTTAACCTTATTAACAGCAACATAACAGTAAGCTCTGATTTTGCTTACTGATAAATATACGGTTCTGTTGACATATATCAAATTTCATTGTAGCACGTTAACTATTTTGTGAAAAACACTTACAAGATTGCCAGCTTAGCTCACAATTTAGCATTTTTTGTGAACGATTCAGCATAGTAAATGCTGATAGTAGGAACACGGGCGTTTAATGTAAAATAAAATTAATTAACTTATTGAATTTAAATAAATAATTCCATTGTCGCCGATGATTGTTGGCGCCTGGCGAAAGCTCTTCCGTCAATCTGTTTTTCTTTTCAATAACGGCATTATATTCGATTTTTTGTTGTTTTATTGTTAACTCTTGGCGGTGGTTAATGAGAATTTTTTACGGTCGGGAGAGGCGGTGTAGCGGTTTTTTTATGGCGGGTCTTCTTTTCGCGCCGCCGCCGCATGAATGACGCCTGACGCTGCCGAGGAGAGATATGCAGTTTCATATTATTTTGGTCGAGCCCGCACGGGCTGAAAATGTAGGCGCCGCGGCAAGGGCAATGAAAACGATGGGATTTGGCGGGCTACGCATCGTCGGCAGTCGCGTTCATCAGGAACCCGCCGCCCGCAGGGTTGCGCATGGCTCCGGGGATATCCTGGATGCGGTGACGACATTTCCCACGCTGGCGGACGCATTGGCGGATATCGATTTTACCATTGCGACTACGGCCCGCAGCCGGGCCAGGTTTCGTTACTATTGCACGCCTGCCGAACTATTGGGCGTAATGCAGGAAAAACAGGCGTGGGTAGGGACCACCGCATTGGTTTTCGGACGCGAGGACTCAGGCCTGACCAACGAAGAACTTGCGTTGGCGGATATTCTAACCGGGATACCGATGAAGGCGGATTATCCGTCTTTGAATCTTGGTCAGGCGGTGATGGTGTATTGCTATCAACTGGCGGAGTTGATGCAGGTAAAACCGGATGCCGCCGCTCCGCCGCCGCCAGGGCAGCTATCGGCATTACGTCAGCGATTGGAGCGGTTGTTGGTTAATCTGGCGGTGGAGGATGATGAGAAATTACGGGACTGGATTCATCAACGGCTGGGGCGTTTGGAGAAACGGGACACCGCAATGTTGCATATGCTGCTGCATGATATCGAAAAAGCGATATCAAAATAAAAAGTCTTCAAACGGTGTTATTTTGGATGAATAAGTTGGTTTATCGCGCTTGGTAAAAAATAATTCCATACTCATGGGGTTTTTTGGTTTATTTCTCTTTTCCCCATTCCGGTTTGATGACGCGGGAAAAAAGAAATCCGTTGACTTCAAGACGCAATTGCCCTAACTAATAGGTCGGTCAAATCTAAATTTACTAAGATAAGTTTTTATGATGCGTAATATCAGCCTGATCACCACGATTATTACCACCACCATTACAACCAGTAACGGTGCGGGCTGACGCATACAGAAGAATCGAAAAAAGCCCGCACTTGACAGTGCGGGCTTTTTTTATGGCTTATGGCGAGCGATTCCAGTTTGCCACAGTGGCATTCAAAAATGCTTGCGGCGTTTTTGGCGGCGGAAATTCAGGAGAAAAGATAAAAATGCGAGTGTTGAAATTTGGCGGGACTTCAGTGGCAAATGCGGAGCGTTTTATACGCGTCGCCGATATTATCGAAAGCAATGCGCGCCAGGGACAGGTTGCCACTGTACTGTCAGCGCCGGCAAAAATTACTAACCATTTGGTGGCGATGATTGAAAGAACCGTCGCCGGACAGGATTTGCTGCCTCATCTTAACGACGCTGAAACCATCTTCTCTTCTTTGCTAAACGGCCTTGCGCAATCTCAACCCGGTTTTGACGGCGCCCGCCTTAAGGCGCTGGTGGATCAGGAGTTCGCGCAATTGAAGCAGGTTTTACACGGCATCGCTTTGCTGGGGCAGTGTCCCGATAGCGTTAACGCCTCCATTATTTGCCGTGGCGAAAAGCTGTCGATCGCCATAATGGAAGCGGTGTTACAGGCTAGGGGTTACTCCGTTGCCGTGATTAATCCGGTAGAGAAACTGCTGGCTCAGGGGCACTACCTTGAATCTACCGTCGATATCGCCGAGTCTACCCGCCGTATCGCCGAAAGCGAGATCCCTGCCGACCATGTGATCCTGATGGCCGGTTTCACCGCGGGCAACGATAAAGGTGAACTGGTGGTGCTGGGCCGCAACGGTTCGGATTACTCCGCCGCCGTGCTGGCCGCCTGTTTACGAGCGGATTGTTGTGAAATCTGGACGGATGTCGATGGCGTTTATACCTGCGATCCGCGTCAGGTGCCGGATGCCAGATTATTGAGATCGATGTCCTATCAGGAGGCGATGGAGCTATCCTACTTCGGCGCCAAAGTCCTCCACCCCCGCACCATCGCTCCTATCGCCCAGTTCCAAATTCCCTGCCTTATCAAGAATACCGAAAATCCCCAGGCTCCCGGCACGCTTATCGGGTTAGACAGTACCGATACGCAGTATCCGGTTAAAGGCATCACCAATCTGAATAATATGGCGATGTTCAATATTTCCGGTCCGGGAATGAAAGGTATGGTCGGGATGGCGGCGCGCGTATTTGCCGCGATGTCTCGGGCGGGTATCTCCGTCGTCCTGATTACGCAGTCATCTTCCGAATACAGCATCAGCTTTTGCGTGTCGCAGAATGAACTGGCCCGCGCCAAAAAGACGCTGGAAGAAGAGTTCTATCTGGAATTGAAAGAGGGGATTCTGGATCCGCTGGATGTGATGCAGCGCCTGGCCATCATCTCGGTGGTCGGCGACGGCATGCGCACGCTGCGCGGCCTTTCCGCCCGTTTATTCACCGCGCTGGCGAGCGCCAATATCAATATTGTTGCCATCGCTCAGGGCTCGTCCGAGCGTTCAATTTCGGTTGTGGTCAATAATGATATGGCGACAATCGGCGTTCGCGTCGCGCATCAGATGCTGTTTAATACCGATCAGGTCATTGATGTGTTCGTGATTGGCGTCGGCGGCGTCGGCGGCGCGCTGCTGGAACAGATCCACCGTCAGCAGCCATGGCTGCGGCAGAAGCATATCGATCTACGGGTGTGCGGCATCGCCAATTCCAAGGCGTTGTTGACCAACATTAACGGCATCCCGATGGATAACTGGCGCGAAGAGCTGGCGAAAGCCCGTGAGCCGTTTAACCTGGGCCGCCTGATCCGTCTGGTCAAGGAGTACCATTTGTTGAATCCGGTGATTGTCGACTGTACGTCAAGCCAGGCGGTTGCCGATCAGTACGCCGATTTCCTGGCGGACGGTTTCCATGTCGTCACGCCGAACAAGAAAGCCAACACCGGATCGATGAATTATTACCAGCAAATACGCAATGCGGCGTCGCAGTCGCGCCGTCGATTCCTGTACGACACCAACGTGGGCGCCGGCCTGCCGGTTATTGAGAACCTACAGAATCTGCTGAACGCCGGCGATGAACTGATCCGTTTTACTGGTATCCTATCCGGATCGTTGTCCTTTATTTTCGGTAAGCTGGATGAAGGCATGTCGTTGTCTGAAGCAACGCGGCAAGCTAAAGAAAAAGGCTATACCGAGCCCGATCCGCGTGACGACCTGTCCGGCATGGATGTGGCGCGCAAGCTGCTGATCCTGGCGCGTGAGGCCGGTTATAAGCTGGAGCTGGAGGATATTGACGTCGAATCCGTATTGCCGCCCAGTTTCGACGCCTCCGGCGATGTGGACGACTTTATGAGCCGTTTGCCGTCGGTGGATGATGAATTCTCCAGCCGTATCGCCAAAGCGCGCGATGAAGACAAAGTGCTGCGTTATGTCGGCGCGATCGAGAATGGACGCTGTAAAGTTCAAATCAGCGCGGTAGGGAGCAATGACCCGCTGTTTAAAGTTAAAGATGGTGAAAATGCGCTGGCCTTTTACAGCCGTTACTATCAGCCATTACCATTGGTATTACGGGGGTATGGCGCAGGTAACGATGTTACCGCCGCCGGTGTCTTTGCAGATTTACTGCGTACCCTGTCATGGAAGTTGGGAGTTTAATTATGGTTAAGGTGTATGCGCCCGCATCAATAGGCAATGTCAGCGTCGGATTTGATGTTCTGGGAGCCGCGGTTTCGCCGGTAGACGGTTCACTACTGGGAGACTGCGTCTCCGCTGTTGCGGCGGATCGGTTCAGTCTGCGTTGCGAAGGCCGCTTCGTCGGCAAGCTGCCGGATGATCCGAAGCAAAACATTGTGTATCAGTGCTGGGAGCGTTTCTGTCAGGAGATCGGTAAAACCATTCCGGTGGCCATGACGCTTGAGAAAAATATGCCGATTGGCTCAGGGTTGGGGTCCAGCGCCTGTTCCGTGGTGGCGGGACTGATGGCGATGAATGAGTTCTGCGGCAAGCCGCTGGACGATACCCGGCTGTTGGCGCTAATGGGAGAATTGGAAGGGCGCATTTCGGGCAGCGTGCATTATGATAATGTGGCTCCCTGTTTCCTCGGCGGCATCCAGTTGATACTGGAAGAGGGGGGATTATCAGCCAGCCGGTGCCGGCCTTTGATGATTGGCTGTGGGTCATGGCCTATCCGGGCATTAAAGTATCGACGGCCGAAGCGCGGGCTATTTTGCCGGCGCAATATCGCCGCCAGGATTGCATCAGCCACAGCCGTTATCTGGCCGGTTTTATCCATGCCTGTCATACCGGTCAGGCCTCGCTGGCCGCCAAACTGATGAAAGATGTAATAGCAGAACCTTATCGGACGAAACTGCTGCCCGGCTTTGCCGAGGCGCGGAAGGCCGCACAGGATATCGGAGCGCTGGCTTGCGGCATTTCTGGTTCGGGCCCGACGTTATTTTCCGTATGCGACGAAATGGATAGCGCTCAGCGTCTGGCTGACTGGCTACGGGATAACTATTTGCAGAACGATGAAGGTTTTGTTCATATTTGCCGTCTGGATACGACTGGCGCACGACAACTGGGATAATGCATGAAACTCTACAATCTTAAAGATCATAACGAGCAGGTCAGTTTTGCTCAGGCTATCAAACAAGGGCTGGGAAGTCAGCAAGGGCTGTTTTTCCCCCTGGAATTGCCCGAGTTCAGTCTGACTGAAATCGACGCGTTGCTGGAATTGGATTTCGTTACCCGCAGCAGCCGCATTTTGTCCGCTTACATTGGGGATGAGATGTCTGACGAAACGGTATACCAGCGCGTCAAGGCGGCATTTGCTTTCCCGGCCCCGGTCGTTTCCGTTACCGACGATATCGCTTCACTGGAACTGTTCCACGGACCGACATTGGCTTTTAAAGATTTCGGCGGCCGTTTTATGGCGCAGATGCTGACTGAAGTGGCGGGCGACAATAAAATCACCATTCTTACCGCAACCTCCGGGGATACCGGCGCCGCAGTCGCTCACGCATTTTACGGTCTGGAAAATATCCGCGTGGTGATCCTCTACCCGCGCGGCAAAATCAGCCCGTTGCAGGAAAAACTGTTCTGTACGCTGGGCGGCAATATTCACACCATCGCGGTCGACAGCGATTTTGACGCCTGTCAGGCATTGGTTAAGCAGGCTTTTGATGATGAAGAGCTGAAGCAAACCATTGGGTTAAACTCGGCTAATTCGATTAATATCAGCCGCTTGTTGGCGCAGATCTGTTACTACTTTGAAGCCGTGGCCCAACTGCCGCAAGAGGCGCGTAATCAACTGGTGGTATCCGTTCCTAGCGGCAACTTCGGCGATTTGACCGCAGGTCTGTTGGCCAAGTCGCTCGGCCTGCCGATTAAACGCTTTATCGCCGCAACCAATGCGAACGATACCGTGCCGCGTTTCCTGAGCAATGGCGTGTGGGAGCCGAATAAAACCGTCGCCACCTTATCCAACGCCATGGATGTAAGCCAGCCGAACAACTGGCCGCGTGTGGAAGAACTGTTCCGCCGTAAAAACTGGCAGTTGAAAACATTGGGTTTTGGTTCGGTAAGCGATGAAACCACCAAAACGACCATGCATGAACTCGACGCGCTGGGTTACACCTCAGAGCCTCATGCGGCGGTTGCCTATCGTTTATTGCGCGATCAGCTGCAACCCGGCGAATTCGGGCTGTTTCTGGGAACGGCGCATCCGGCGAAGTTTAAGGAGAGCGTGGAAGCGATTCTGGGTAAAAAACTGGAACTGCCCGAAGCGTTGGCGAAACGCGCCGATCTGGATTTGCTGTCGCATAACTTCCCGAACGATTTCGCGCAGTTGCGTCAGTTCCTGATGACGCTGCCGCGCTAAACGTCACCGACGGTCATTCCCGTCTGTTAGCGCCGCCGTCCCCGCGGCGGCAGGCGGGAGCCGTTGTTGAAGTCATGCGCCGTCGCAGAAATAACGGAAGGATTGGGGAGGACGCCGGCGTGTAGGGGTTATCATCATTGCTCGCGGCGTTTAAACACCAGTTCATGGGCGGAGGATTCCGCCTCGGCGAAGTAATATCCATCCAGATTAAAATCTTTCAGTTGTTCAGGCTGCGTCAGCCGGTTCTGAATGATAAAGCGGCTCATCAACCCGCGCGCTTTTTTGGCGTAAAAGCTGATGACTTTAAACTTACCGTTTTTCTCATCCAGGAATACCGGTTTGATGATTTGAGCGTTTAATTTTTTAGGGTTGACCGATTTAAAATATTCGTCAGAGGCCAGATTAATCAGAATATCGTCGCCCTGTTCGCTTAATGCCTGATTGAGCTTTTCGGTGATGATATCGCCCCAAAAGCTATAGAGATCCTTGCCTGCCTTGTTGCCGAGTTTGATCCCCATTTCCAGCCGATAGGGCTGCATTAAGTCCAACGGGCGTAAAACCCCGTATAAACCAGACAGCATGCGTAAATGTTGCTGGGCAAAATCAAAGTCGTCTTCGCTAAAATCTTCCGCCGCCAATCCCGTATAGACATCGCCTTTAAAGGCCAATAATGCCTGCCGCGCGTTATCAGGGGTGAAATCCGGGTGCCAGTCATTAAAACGCACGGCATTCAGGCTGCCCAGTTTATCGCTGATGCCCATGAGCGATGAGATCTGCGCAGGCGTCAGTTTTTTACAAATGGAAATCAACTGGCTGGAGTAATCCAGCAATTCCGGCTGGGTATAGCGTTTTGTCGCTAAAGGACTGGTGTAATCAAGGGTTTTTGCGGGTGAAATGGTTATTAACATGCGCCATGTCCTATAGAGCTGATTTCAGTGTCTATACTGTAGCAAAAATCAAGCAAGAAAACGGCGATGGCTATAACAGGGGACGGTAATCATCAGTTCGCTTGATTTATAGCTGAAAAATAATTAGCTGGTAAAGTTTTCCCATACGGCTCTTTTATCTAATGTCTGCAACGGCCGCAGGGAAACATAGTGATACGGCGCGATGAAACCGGGATGAAAAGGCTTTCTTGCGCCGGATTTCGCGCGTGTTATTATCAGATTTAGGCGACGACACAATGCCACCAGTTCATGCACTAATAATCCACGCATAAACAATGAGAAACGCCAACATGACGGATAAACTGACTTCCCTACGCCAATTGACAACGGTTGTGGCTGATACCGGTGATATTGCGGCAATGAAATTGTACCAACCGCAGGATGCCACAACTAACCCTTCACTGATTCTGAATGCCGCTCAAATTCCTGAATACCGAAAGCTGATTGATGAAGCGATTTCCTGGGCGCGCGCTCAGAGCGGCAATCGTGATCAGCAGATTACTGACGCCACCGATAAACTGGCCGTCAACATCGGGTTGGAGATCCTGAAACTGATCCCCGGCCGCATTTCAACAGAAGTTGACGCTCGTCTTTCCTACGACACCGAGGCCAGCGTCGCAAAGGCCAAGCGCCTGATTAAGCTCTATAACGATGCGGGCGTCAGCAATGACCGTATTTTGATCAAGCTGGCTTCCACCTGGCAGGGGATTCGCGCCGCAGAGCAGTTGGAGAAAGACGGCATCAACTGTAATCTGACGCTGCTGTTCTCCTTTGCGCAGGCTCGCGCGTGCGCCGAAGCCGGCGTATTCCTGATTTCGCCGTTCGTTGGCCGTATTCTGGATTGGTATAAAGCCAATGGCGATAAGAAAGAGTTCGCTCCTGGCGAAGATCCGGGCGTGATTTCCGTTAGTGAAATTTATAATTACTACAAAGAACACGGCTATGAAACGGTGGTTATGGGGGCGAGCTTCCGTAATTTGGGTGAAATCCTTGAGCTGGCCGGATGCGATCGTCTGACCATCGCGCCGGCTTTGCTGAAAGAGCTGTCCGAAAGCGAAGGCGAAGTGGTTCGTAAACTTTCTTATACCGGCGAGGTTAAAGCACGTCCGGCTAAGATGACCGAAGCGCAGTTCTACTGGCAGCATAATCAGGATCCGATGGCCGTTGATAAACTGGCGGATGGTATTCGCAAGTTTGCGGTCGATCAGGAAAAATTGGAAAAAATGATTGCCGCATCGCTGTAAAAGACGGTTGGAAAAAATAGTCGGATATCTATCCGGCTATTTTTTTGTCGCACGTAATACCGTGCTGTAAATATTGACTCTGTGTAATGTTTTTCAGTCTGCCGGCGCGCGGGTTTTATTACGCGGATTTCCCTGCGCCAGGTTTCGCTGACCCGTCGCGAGTACCGTTCGAATCCGCTCCGTCTGCCTTGCCGCCTGCCTGCAACTCGAATTATTTAGAG
This sequence comes from Brenneria izadpanahii, assembly GCF_017569925.1. Taxonomy (NCBI): domain Bacteria; kingdom Pseudomonadati; phylum Pseudomonadota; class Gammaproteobacteria; order Enterobacterales; family Pectobacteriaceae; genus Brenneria; species Brenneria izadpanahii. Next base: position 719,659 of record NZ_CP050854.1, read on the forward strand.
GATGGGCATACCATTTGACGCCCATTAGATGGGGTAATAAGTTAAGAAATGGTTCATAATCGGCGGTTTTTATTTCCCAGATAAACTGTAACTAAATAAATTGTTATTTAGCTACAGTATTTCGCACTTTCTTGGCGACATAAAGTTTTTCATCTGCCCGGTTCATGACTTCTATTAAACCCTCGGATTCAATATGGTATTCAACCAGTCCGATACTAACCGTTAAGCCGACGTCTTTCCCTAATATTTCACTGCGGGCTTTGCTGATCCTTAATCTGGCGCGCTCTGCGACTTCATAGGCCTCGCTTAACGCGATATTAGGTAAAATAATAGCGAACTCATCACCGCCAATCCGGCCGAAAATATCTTCCCGGCGGAATGAGTTTTTAAAGATATCGGCCACCAGCCGTAATGCGTCATCCCCGGCGCTATGGCCGAAGGTATCATTCACGCTCTTAAAGTGATCGATGTCGATAAGAATGACGCATAAGGGGCGTTTGGAAAAATTGGATATGCTCAGAGCCTTGTTGGCGGCCATAAAAAACGCATCCCGGCGCAGGCAGCCGGTTAAATCGTCATACTTTGCCGTTAAGGGTAACTCTATCAGGTATTTCCTGGCGAGAATGGAAAGCAGACTGCCTAGTATGGCAGTGAGCAGCACAATGCTTACGATGCCGATAATGGAAGTGGTGGTGGAAAACGTATCGAGTAGCGAAGGGTAAGGCTCGTTTGACGTTGTTCTGATGCGAATGCCCAGCAGGTCGTCCTGCGCCGACAGAATAGGGAAAATGACGGTTAGCGTGCCTTTTCCGGCAAAACTCCCAATCGATGGGAGTTTATTCTGACACACTCGAATAATGGTCATATCATTAAATTTCAGTTCCGACGTTGATAATCTATTGATACATTCACCACGAACATCACGGGTATTAAATGCAAAAGTTCTCATCCGGGCCAAAAGATAACGTCCTGTTTTCTCCGTTATATCAGCTTCTGTTACATCTCCGGAATTATATGATTCATAAGTTTTAATTATTGAATCCAGGTCATGCCTTTCTACCTTCCAGGTTCTTTTGTTTGATTCATGTATGGAAATGATGGAGACGGAAAAGGAAATAAAACCAAAAATAATGAAGGCGGACATAGGATGAGAAAAAAGTTCTAATATCTTATACTTAGCGCTATTCATGAATATTCCCTTGGCGTGACTTTTTTACTTATTATCTTTTATATGAAAATACGTGCTAACTTTACCATATTATCCAAAATCTGGTGAGGTTTAATGGCCGGGCCGACTGCTTTTTCTTTGTTTAAATGGCTTTATTTGGGAAAAATCTGAAGCTGTTTGTTCGGTGACGGAAATCGCTATGTCGCTATTACCTTTTATAGCTTCAACGCCGACGATGACCTGATTAAAATCGACTTGTTTCCTTTTTAAAACGGTATTTAATAATAATTATCATATATCGTCATGAACGATATTCCATGTCGTGATCCTGTCGTAGAATATTTCTTTCTATTGGCGCTCAAATTAGACAATATCCTGATAAAATTGGTTTTTTATTTTATTAGAGGGCTGCTATGAACGTACTGCATGTTGGTTTGGTCTCCATTTCCGATCGGGCATCCAGCGGGGTTTATCAGGATAAGGGTATTCCCGAGCTGGAAACATGGCTGGCGTCCGCATTGACGACGCCTTTTGAAGTTGAAACCCGTCTGGTTCCTGATGAACAAGTGCTGATTGAACAGACGCTATGCGAACTGGTTGATGAACGGGGTTGCCATCTGGTGCTGACCACGGGCGGTACAGGGCCGGCGCGTCGCGATGTGACGCCTGACGCGACGTTGGCCGTTGCCGATCGTGAAATGCCGGGCTTTGGTGAACAGATGCGGCAAATCAGTCTGCGGTTTGTGCCAACGGCCATTCTGTCCAGGCAGGTGGGGGTGATTCGTAAACATGCGCTGATTCTTAATTTGCCTGGGCAGCCTAAATCCATCAAAGAGACGCTGGAAGGGCTGAAAGATGCTGATGGCAACGTTATCGTCGCCGGTATTTTTGCCAGCGTTCCCTATTGTATACAGTTGCTGGAAGGGCCATATGTGGAAACCGATCCAAAGGTCGTAGCAGCTTTTCGCCCTAAAAATGCCGTGCGCGAAATAAAAAACTGAAGTTGAGCTATTTCACAAATAAGATCCAGTCTTGCTGGTGTATAAAAATTTTGCCGGTATAGTAATCCCAGCTTTACACTTAATGGTAAATTTTTGTTTATCCCGACACTGGCATGGCACGGTAAATTATGCGACGCGATCACCAACCTCATAGTCGATTGAACCGACAGGATTACAAAACACTTTCTCTGGCCGCGCTGGGCGGCGCGCTGGAGTTCTATGATTTCATCATTTTCGTCTTTTTCGCGGCGGTTATCGGCGATCTCTTTTTCCCTGCGGATATTCCTGAATGGGTTCGCCAGGTTCAGACCTTTGGCATTTTCGCCGCCGGCTATCTGGCTCGTCCGCTGGGGGGCATCGTCATGGCCCACTTCGGCGATCTGGTCGGCCGTAAAAAAATGTTTAGCCTGAGCATTTTGCTGATGGCTCTGCCAACGTTGGCGATGGGCATGCTGCCTACTTACCAATCTATCGGCATCGCTGCTCCGTTATTGCTGTTGCTGATGCGCGTGCTGCAAGGCGCGGCGATTGGCGGCGAGGTGCCTGGCGCATGGGTGTTTGTGGCGGAACATGTTCCCCGTTCCCGCATCGGTTTTGCCTGCGGTATCTTGACCGCCGGCCTGACGGTGGGGATCTTGCTGGGATCGATGATTGCGACATTGCTGAACACCCTCTTTACCCCAGAGCAGTTGGCGGGCGGCGGCTGGCGTTTGCCGTTCTTCATCGGTGGGATCTTCGGTCTGGTGGCGATGTATCTGCGCCGCTGGCTACAGGAAACGCCCATCTTCATTGAAATGCAGGCCCATAAAAAACTGGCCTCGGAATTGCCGCTGAAATCCGTGGTCGTCAACCATAAGAGGGCGGTGGTGGTTTCCATGCTGCTGACCTGGATGTTGTCGGCCTGCATCGTGGTTGTAATCCTTATGGCGCCCACTTATTTACAAAAAGTACATGGCATCCCCGCCGCACTGGCGTTGCAGGCCAACTGCCTGGCTACGATCGCGTTGATGTTCGGCTGCGTCGCCGCCGGCCTGCTGATCGATCGTTTCGGCACCAGCAAGATTTTTATTTTCGGCAGCCTGCTACTGGCCGCGTGCAGTTGGTTTTTCTACAGTGTGGCGGCAAGCGACACGGAACTGCTGTTCGTCGGCTATGCGATTACCGGATTCAGCGTCGGGGTCGTCGGGGCCGTGCCTTACGTGATGGTGAGAGCTTTCCCGGCCGAAGTGCGTTTTTCCGGGATCTCCTTTTCCTATAATGTGGCTTACGCCATTTTCGGCGGGCTGACGCCGATTTTCGTCACCTTGATAATGAAGGTGACTCCGCTGGCGCCGGCCTGGTATGTGTTAACGTTGGCTGGCGTCGGGGTATTGCTGGGAATTTATTTGCACCGAGACTTGAATAGCGAGGAGACGCCGCAAATTATCGGCGAGGAGCGTTCTCGTTCAACCGTGGGCATTTAATGCATTTTCGGTTGCCGTCGATAAAACAGGCTCCGCCGGATTAGCGGGGCCTGTTTTCATATTCAGCTTACGCGGCGTTCGCCGATGGGCAGAACCTTGCGGCCTGATTGTTCGTTCAAGACTTCCGCCATCGCCAGATAAATTGCGCTTGCTCCGCAGATAATGCCTTCGAAGCCGGCAAAGGTCAGCAGCGTATGGTTGCCGGTAAAATTACCGACGGCCAGTAAAGCGAACAGTACGGTCAAACTGGCGAATACAAACTGTAATGCAAAGTTGGCCCGCAATGTTCCAAAGAACATAAACAGCGTAAAGATCCCCCACAGGCCGAGGAATACGCCCAGGAAACGGGCATCGCTGGCTTCCGCCAGACCCATTTTAGGCAGCATGATAATGCCGACTAAGGTTAACCAGAAAGCGCCGTAGGAGGTGAACGCGGTTACGCCGAAGGTATTTCCTTTCTTATATTCCAGTAAACCGGCCAGGATCTGGGCAATGCCTCCGTAAAAGATGCCCATGCTGAGAATAATGGAAGAGAGCGGGAAAAAGCCTGCGTTGTGCAGGTTTAATAAAATCGTCGTCATCCCGAAGCCCATCAGTCCCAACGGACCGGGATTCGCCAACTTGTTCGTGTGCATAAATCCTCTGCAATAACAGATTATTAATGTTTCCTTCCGCACTTGACGTTGGCGCAGTGATGGCGGCGACTTCAAGCACATTGAGGAAGGTGTTTGGTTAAGGTGCTATTGTCGCCATCACGCCGGGAATATCCCTTTTTGCGGCGAGCGCGGCATCATATCGGGCGTTTTGCAGGGATACAACAGAGCAAATCAACAATAGTTTGATCGAACAAGGGATAAAGCCCATTTTTTTTCATTGCCCCCCTTGATGATGAAATTGTTGACCCCATCTTATTTTCAACCAAAACAGTTTGACCGAATTAAAAAGGGTTATGTTGGCCGTTGACCTTGCTTAGCGCCGTTAAATTATGGGGCTAAATGAGAGGAAAACGATGTTGCGCAGTTGAAAAGCAGCATTCCGCCCACATAGTAGGTTGAACTACCACACCGAATATGACTTTTTAGTGGAGATGTTTAGATGGGTAAGATTATTGGTATCGACCTTGGTACAACCAACTCTTGTGTAGCGATCATGGACGGTACGCAGGTTAAGGTACTGGAAAACAGCGAAGGCGATCGTACGACTCCTTCAATTATTGCTTACACGCAAGACGGTGAAACTCTGGTTGGCCAGCCGGCTAAACGTCAGGCGGTGACTAACCCGCAGAATACGTTGTTTGCAATTAAACGTCTGATTGGCCGTCGTTTTAAAGATGAAGAAGTACAGCGTGATACCAATATCATGCCGTACAAAATCATTGAAGCCGACAATGGCGATGCCTGGTTGGAAGTAAAAGGCCAGAAAATGGCTCCGCCGCAAATTTCAGCTGAAGTGCTGAAGAAAATGAAGAAAACGGCTGAAGATTATCTGGGCGAGCCGGTCACCGAAGCGGTTATTACCGTACCGGCTTACTTCAACGATGCGCAGCGTCAGGCGACAAAAGACGCCGGCCGTATCGCTGGTCTGGAAGTGAAACGTATTATCAACGAACCGACCGCCGCCGCACTGGCGTATGGTCTGGATAAAGAAGTCGGTAATCGCACCATCGCGGTATATGACCTGGGCGGTGGTACATTCGATATCTCTATTATCGAAATTGATGAAGTTGATGGCGAAAAAACCTTTGAAGTTCTGGCGACCAACGGTGATACCCACCTGGGCGGCGAAGACTTCGACAGCCGTTTGATCAACTACCTGGTTGATGAATTCAAGAAAGAACAGGGCTTCGATCTGCGTAACGATCCTCTGGCGATGCAGCGTCTGAAAGAAGCGGCGGAAAAAGCCAAAATCGAGCTTTCTTCCGCTCAGCAGACCGACGTTAATCTGCCGTACATCACCGCGGATGCGAGCGGTCCGAAACACCTGAACATCAAAGTGACTCGCGCCAAACTGGAGTCTCTGGTTGAAGATCTGGTGAATCGTTCTCTGGAACCGCTGAAAGTCGCTCTGAAAGATGCCGGTCTGTCTGTTTCTGAAGTTAAGGACGTGATCCTGGTCGGTGGTCAGACCCGTATGCCGCTGGTGCAGAAAAAAGTGGCCGACTTCTTCGGTAAAGAACCTCGTAAAGACGTTAACCCGGATGAAGCGGTTGCTATCGGCGCTGCGGTACAGGGCGGCGTGTTGTCCGGCGATGTGAAAGACGTTCTGCTGCTGGACGTTACCCCGCTGTCTCTGGGTATCGAAACCATGGGCGGCGTGATGACGGCGCTGATTGCCAAGAACACCACCATCCCGACCAAACACAGCCAGGTGTTCTCTACGGCGGAAGACAATCAGTCTGCGGTGACGATTCACGTTCTGCAGGGTGAACGTAAACGCGCCAGCGATAACAAGTCCCTGGGGCAGTTCAACCTGGATGGTATTCAGCCGGCGCCGCGCGGTATGCCTCAGATCGAAGTTACCTTCGATATCGATGCTGATGGTATCCTGCACGTTTCCGCTAAAGATAAAAACAGCGGCCGCGAGCAGAAAATCACGATTAAAGCCTCTTCTGGTCTGAATGAAGAAGAAATCCAGAAAATGGTTCGTGAGGCAGAAGCGAATGCGGAATCCGACCGTAAGTTTGAAGAGCTGGTTCAGACGCGCAACCAGGGCGATCACCTGTTGCACAGTACGCGTAAACAGCTGGAAGAAATCGGTGATAATCTGGCCGCCGACGACAAGACAGCGATCGACGACGCTCTGAAAGCATTGGAAAGCGCGCTGAAAGGCGAAGACAAGGCGGATATCGAAGCGAAAATTCAGGCGCTGGTTCAGGCTTCGGGTAAATTGCTGGAAGCGTCTCAGCAGCAGGCTCAGGCCGGCGCTGAAAGTGCAAGCGCCGCCGGTGATGCTTCTGCTCGTAAAGACGACGATGTAGTTGATGCCGAGTTTGAAGAAGTAAAAGATAAAAAGTAATCGCCCTTAAGCGGGCGCAGTAACGGTGACTAGGGACTGTTGCTGGCAACCAGCACGGGCGTTGAGGAAACTCTACGCCCGTGCACGCATGTTGAGGGCAGGAAAAAAAGAATGGCGAAGCAAGACTATTACGAGATTTTAGGCGTTGCTAAAGATGCCGATGAGCGTGAAATCAAGAAGGCCTATAAGCGTCTGGCGATGAAGTATCACCCGGATCGTAATCCTGGCGATAGCACTGCCGAGACGCGGTTTAAAGAGATTAAAGAAGCCTACGAGATCCTCACCGACTCCCAGAAACGCGCCGCCTACGATCAGTACGGCCATGCTGCATTTGAACAAGGTGGTATGGGCGGCGGCGGTTTTGGCGGCGGTGCCGATTTCGGTGATATTTTTGGCGACGTTTTCGGTGATATTTTTGGCGGCGGCCGCCGTCAGCGCGCGAGCCGGGGCTCCGATTTACGCTATAACATGGAATTGACGCTGGAAGAAGCAGTCCGCGGCGTCACCAAAGAGATCCGTATCCCTACGTTGGAAGAGTGCGACGCATGTCATGGCAGCGGGGCTAAGCCTGGTAGTTCTCCCGTTACCTGTCCCACCTGTCATGGCAATGGTCAGGTGCAAATGCGTCAGGGCTTTTTTACTGTTCAACAGACTTGTCCGCACTGTCATGGCCGCGGCAAGATCATCAAGGATCCGTGCACGAAGTGTCACGGTCATGGGCGTGTAGAAAAGAGCAAAACGCTGTCGGTGAAAATCCCGGCCGGTGTGGATACGGGCGATCGCATTCGTTTGTCCGGCGAAGGGGAAGCGGGGGAGCATGGCGCGCCAGCGGGCGATTTATACGTCCAGGTTCAGGTAAAAGCGCATCCTATCTTCCAGCGCGAAGAAAACAACCTGTACTGTGAAGTGCCGATTAACTTCGCCATGGCCGCTCTGGGCGGAGAAATCGAAGTGCCGACGCTGGATGGCCGTGTGAAGCTGAAGGTGCCGGCGGAAACGCAAACCGGCAAACTGTTCCGCATGCGCGGCAAGGGCGTGAAATCAGTACGCGGCGGCGCGCAGGGCGATCTGCTATGCCGGGTGGTGGTGGAAACCCCTGTCAGCCTGAACGAGCGGCAAAGGCAACTGTTGCAAGAGCTGGCGGAAAGTTTTGGCGGCCCGTCGGGCGAAAGAAACAGTCCGCGCTCTAAAAGTTTCTTTGACGGCGTGAAGAAATTCTTTGACGATCTGACTCGCTAACGTTGCCGCGCCTGCGCTGCAGACAAAAACCGGCTGAAAAATCATCAGCCGGTTTTTTGCGTTTGCCGGCAAGTCATAATTAAAAATGCGTCGTTCCCGCCTGCGCGAGGCGGCGTTTCTTGTGCTCCGAGCCGTCGGCGCAAAGATGACGGTGGGCGATGGTATTAGCGGGGGAGTGAGGATGCGGTCGTAAGGCGCTTCTTCGCGGGATAAAACGCTGGTGGTTTTAGATGCAAAAAAACCGGCCTGAGCCGGTTTTTTTAACAGCAATATGCGAAAACGCAATTATTGCATAGCGTTGATGCGCGCAACCAGATTGGATTTATGACGTGCAGCTTTGTTCTTGTGGATCAGGCCTTTGCTTGCCTGGCGATCCACGATCGGTTGCATATCGTTAAACGCATTCTGTGCCGCTTCTTTATCGCCAGTAGCGATCGCCGCGTATACTTTCTTGATGAAAGTACGCATCATGGAGCGACGGCTTGCGTTATGCTTGCGGCGCTTCTCAGACTGTACGGCGCGTTTCTTAGCTGATTTGATATTAGCCAAGGTCCAACTCCCAAATATATTCTATCGAGGACAATTCAAAGGCCGAGGAATATGCCCTTTTAGCCTTCGTTTGTCAATGGATTTGTGCAAATAAGCGTCGTTTGTACGTCAACGCTTGTTTCGTTGTGATGGCGCAGGATTTTAACAGCTTCAGACCGTGGAATACAGCTTTTCACGTCATAAATTTACCCGGATGTCATTAATCATCGGTAAAACCGTCAATCACGGATAAAACCCCGGCGGAACGCCTGACTTCCTAGCCGGAATAGACCCGGCCATCGGCATCCGGACAACAAAATTAGCAACGGTATCCGCAATGCTGTCAGTAAAAGGCGCGAATCGCGGGTTAACCTTACTCGCTGTACAAGGTATAATCCGCCGATTTCCATTATTTAACCCATTTGTTTTGAGCCAGCTATGCAGCTAATTCGCGGTATACACAATCTTCGGGCGCGCCACTATGGCTGTGTGCTCACTATTGGTAATTTTGACGGCGTGCACCGCGGACATCAGATGCTGCTGGAACGTCTGAAACAGGAGGGGCGCTTGCGGGGCCTCCCGGTGATGGTGATGATATTCGAGCCTCAGCCTCAGGAGCTGTTTTCCGCTGAGAAAGCGCCTGCGCGGTTGACGAGTCTGCGCGATAAAGTGAATTATTTGAAGAAAGCAGGCGTGGACTATTTGCTGTGCGTCAAGTTTGACCCTCGCTTTGCCGCTAATCATGCGCAAACCTTTATTTCTACTTTACTGGTGGAAAAGCTGGGCGTCAGGTTTCTGGTGGTGGGGGATGACTTCCGTTTCGGGGCTGGCCGGCAGGGCGATTTCCTGTTATTACAGAAGGCTGGCGCGGACGCGGGGTTTGAGGTTATCAGCACGGCTTCATTCTGTAATGATGGTAAGCGAGTGAGCAGCACCGCCGTACGGGAAGCGCTCATGAACGATGATTTAACGCTGGCGGAAAACCTGTTGGGGCATCCTTATAGTATTTCCGGGCGAGTGGTTCATGGCAATGCGCTGGGGCGGACAATAGGCTTCCCTACCGCCAATCTGCCGTTAAAGCGTCAGGTATCGCCGGTTAACGGCGTTTATGCCGTCAGCGTGTACGGCCTTGGCGATAAACCGATACCGGGCGTCGCCAATATTGGTTCGCGTCCGACGGTTACCGGAGACAAGCGCCAGCAGCTTGAGGTGCATCTGCTGGATACGACGATGGATTTGTACGGTCGTCATATAGAAGTGGTGCTGCGCAAAAAGATACGTAATGAACAGCGGTTTGCTTCGCTTGAGGCGTTAAAGCGGCAAATCGCGGACGATGTGGTGACGGCCCGGATATTTTTTGGGTTAAAGACACCGGTTTAATTTTTCTAGCCGAAGACGAAATCGAGAATCTAATGAGTGACTATAAGACTACCCTGAACTTGCCGGAAACAGGGTTCCCGATGCGTGGCGATTTGGCCAAGCGTGAACCTGGCATGCTGAAACGTTGGTATGAACAGGATCTATACGGGATTATTCGCAATGCTAAAAAGGGCAAAAAAACCTTTATTCTGCACGATGGCCCTCCCTATGCGAATGGCAGCATTCATATTGGTCACTCGGTTAATAAAATTCTTAAAGACATTATCGTTAAGTCTAAAACGCTGTCTGGCTATGACTCGCCGTATGTGCCTGGCTGGGACTGCCATGGGCTGCCGATCGAACTGAAAGTCGAACAGCTTATCGGCAAGCCGGGCGAGAAGGTCAGCGCCGCGGAGTTCCGCGCCGAATGCCGTAAATATGCGGCCGAACAGGTTGCCGGCCAGAAGAAGGATTTCATCCGTCTCGGCGTATTGGGCGACTGGGAACATCCCTACCTGACGATGGACTTCACGACGGAAGCCAACATCATTCGTACGCTGGGCCGGGTCATTGAGAACGGCCACCTGCATAAAGGCGCCAAGCCGGTGCACTGGTGCGCCGATTGCGGTTCCGCGCTGGCGGAAGCCGAAGTGGAATATTACGACAAAACGTCGCCCGCGATTGACGTTGCGTTTAACGCCGTCGATGCCGCCGCCGTCTGTGCGAAATTCGGCGTAAGTCAGGTTGATGGTCCGCTTTCTCTGGTCATCTGGACCACCACGCCGTGGACGCTGCCCGCCAACCGTGCGATTGCGCTGAATTCAGCGTTCGTTTATCAACTGGTTCAGATAGAAGGCCGGGCGTTGATTCTTGCCGCCGACCTGGTGGAAAGCGTGATGAAGCGCATCGGCGCCGAAAGCTGGGAAGTGCTGGGCGAATGCCAAGGCGGCGATCTTGAATTATTGCGCTTCCAGCATCCGTTCATGGGCTTTGATGTGCCGGTCGTTTTGGGCGACCACGTGACGCTGGATGCCGGTACCGGCGCGGTGCATACCGCTCCCGGACATGGCCCGGAAGACTATGTCGTCGGTCAGCAATATGGACTGGAAATCGCGAATCCGGTCGGGCCGAACGGCTGCTATCTGACCGGAACTTATCCCGAACTGGACGGCAAGTTTGTCTTCAAGGCTAACGACATCGTCGTCGAGATCTTGCGCGAACACGGCGCTCTGCTGCATCTGGAAAAAATGTTGCACAGCTACCCGTGCTGCTGGCGGCATAAAACCCCGATCATCTTCCGGGCCACGCCGCAGTGGTTCATCAGCATGGATCAGAAAGGTCTGCGTAAACAGTCGCTGTCTGAAATCAAAAGCGTGCAGTGGATCCCGGACTGGGGCCAGGCGCGTATTGAAGCGATGGTCGCCAATCGCCCTGACTGGTGTATTTCCCGTCAGCGCACCTGGGGCGTGCCGATGTCGCTCTTCGTCCATAAAGAGACGGAAGAACTGCATCCCCGCACCAAAGAATTGATCGAAGAAGTGGCGAAACGCGTCGAGAAAGATGGCATTCAGGCGTGGTGGGATCTTGATCCGAAAGAGGTGCTGGGCGCCGATGCGGATAACTACGTTAAGGTTCCCGATACGCTGGATGTTTGGTTCGACTCCGGATCGACGCATGCCTCCGTGGTTGAAGTTCGCCCTGAATTCGGCGGCCATTCGGCGGATATGTATCTGGAAGGTTCCGATCAGCATCGCGGCTGGTTTATGTCATCCCTGATGATTTCGACGGCGATCAAAGGAAAAGCGCCTTACCGTCAGGTACTGACGCACGGTTTCACCGTCGATGGTCAGGGACGCAAAATGTCCAAATCGATCGGCAATACCATCAGCCCGCAGGATGTCATGAATAAACTGGGCGGCGATATTCTGCGTTTGTGGATCGGCTCAACCGACTATTCCGGTGAAATCGCGGTGTCGGATGAGATCCTGAAACGTTCGGCCGATGCCTATCGCCGTATTCGCAACACCGCGCGTTTCCTGCTGGCCAACCTGAATGGGTTTGATCCGAAGACGGATATGGTGAAGCCGGAAGAGATGGTGGTGCTGGATCGCTGGGCGGTCGGCTGCGCGAAAGCGGCGCAGGAAGAGATCGTCGAAGCCTACGACAGCTACGATTTCCACCGCGTGGTGCAGCGTCTGATGCAGTTCTGTTCTATCGAGATGGGTTCATTCTATCTTGATATCATCAAGGATCGTCAGTACACCGCGAAGAGCGACAGCATCGCCCGCCGTAGCTGTCAGACGGCGCTGTACCATATTTCCGAAGCGCTGGTTCGCTGGATGGCGCCTATCCTGTCATTCACCGCGGATGAAATCTGGGGATATCTGCCTGGTGAACGCGCTCAGTATGTGTTTACCGAGGAGTGGTATGACGGTTTGTTCGGTCTGGATACGGCAGACGTCATGAATGACGCTTTCTGGGCCGAGATCCTGAAAGTTCGCAGTGAAGTGAACAAAGTGATCGAACAAGCGCGTAACGACAAGCGTATCGGCGGATCGCTGGAAGCGTCCGTCACGCTGTATGCCGATGCCGGTCTGGCGGATAAGCTCAATCAGCTGCGTCAGGAACTGCATTTTGCCCTGCTGACTTCAAAAGCGAAGGTTGAATCGTACGAAAATGCGCCAGCCGATGCACAGAGCACTGAACTAGCTGGATTGAAAATTGCCTTAAGCAAGGCGGAAGGGCACAAGTGTCCGCGTTGCTGGCATTACGAGTCAGATATCGGTACTGATACCGATCATCCCGACATTTGTGGTCGCTGCGCGACCAACGTCGGCGGCAAAGGCGAAGAGCGTAAATTTGTCTGATGAATAAATCGATCTGTTCGAGTGGGTTGCGCTGGCTTTGGCTGGCGCTGTTGGTTCTGGTTGTCGACCTCGGCAGCAAGCAGTGGATTCTGGCCAACTTTGCGCTGGGGGACACCCAGCCGCTGATTTCGCATCTGAATCTGCACTATGCCCGCAATTATGGCGCGGCATTCAGTTTTCTGGCTGATAAAGGCGGTTGGCAACGCTGGTTTTTTGCCGGTATCGCCATCGCCATCGTGATCGCCATGCTGGTGCTGATGTATCGCGGCAGCGCGCGCCAAAAGCTGAATAACATCGCCTATGCGTTGATTATCGGCGGTGCGTTGGGCAATCTATTTGACCGCATGTGGCATGGCTTTGTCGTGGATTTTATCGACTTCTACGTCGGCGATTGGCACTTTGCCACGTTCAATCTGGCGGATAGCGCTATCTGTGTCGGCGCGGCGCTCGTCGTGCTGGAAGGCTTTTTCAGTAAACATGACGATTCGGTTAAGCAAAAGGGCCATTGATGTCTGAGACTGTACAGAGCGACAGCGCGGTGTTGGTACACTTCACTCTGACCCTGGAAGACGGTTCAGTGGCGGAATCCACCCGCGAAAACGGCAAGCCCGCGTTGTTTCGTCTTGGGGATGGCAGTTTGTCCGATGAACTGGAGCGGCATCTGCAAGGCTTGAAACGCGGTGAGAAATGTCAGTTCACGCTACCGCCGGAATCCGCTTTCGGCTCGGTGAACCCCGATATGATCCAGTTTTTCCTGCGTCGCGATTTTGCCCAGACCGGGGTACCGGACGTGGGGACCATTATGTTGTTCAGCGGTATCGGCGGTACTGATATGCCTGGGATTATCCGCGATGTGGCGGAAGAGTCCGTTACGGTGGACTTTAATCATCCGTTGGCCGGTCAGTCTATTACGTTCGATCTGGAAGTGTTGGACATTGATCCATCTCAGCAGGAGGTTCCTCATGCAGATCTTGCTGGCTAACCCGCGTGGCTTTTGCGCCGGGGTTGATCGCGCCATCAGCATTGTTGAACGGGCGTTAGAGATATTTGGCACGCCGATTTATGTGCGTCATGAAGTGGTGCATAACCGCTATGTCGTCAACGGATTGCGTGAGCGTGGCGCGATATTCATTGAGCAAATAGAAGAAGTGCCGGACGGCTCGATTCTGATTTTCTCCGCGCACGGCGTATCCCAGGCCGTGCGCAATGAAGCGAAAAACCGCGATCTGACGGTCTTTGACGCGACCTGCCCGCTGGTGACTAAGGTGCATATGGAAGTGGCGAGAGCCAGCCGTAAAGGCGTCGAAGCTATCCTTATCGGCCATGCCGGGCATCCGGAAGTGGAAGGCACGATGGGGCAGTACAGCAACGAGGACGGCGGCATGTATTTGGTTGAGTCGCCGGACGATGTGTGGCGGCTACAGGTAAAGGATGAAAACAACCTGTGTTTTATGACGCAGACCACGTTGTCGGTTGATGATACGTCGGCGGTCATTGACGCGTTGCGTGAGCGTTTCCCGCGCATTATCGGCCCGCGCAAGGACGATATCTGTTATGCCACCACCAACCGCCAGGAGGCGGTGCGTAGTCTGGCGGGGATGGCGGATGTGGTGCTGGTGGTGGGTTCAAAGAACTCTTCTAACTCCAATCGGTTGGCAGAACTGGCGCAGCGGGCCGGTAAAGCCGCTTATCTGATTGATGCCGCGGAAGACATTCAGGAAAGCTGGCTGGCCGGCATTGATCATGTCGGCGTGACGGCCGGCGCATCGGCGCCGGATATTCTGGTGCAGCAGGTGCTCAGCCGTTTGCAGGCGTTAGGCGGCAAGGTCACGGTTGAAATTCAGGGGCGGGAAGAAAACATCGTCTTCGAAGTGCCGAAAGAACTTCGCGTCGAGGTGAAGCAAATCGACTAACCTATTCCGGCGGTGGCGCAATTTTCCCCACCGCCTTTTTTATCGCTTCCATATCCTCTGAGTCATCGTCATCACCCATTAATATTAATCTGATAAAAATGCATGTTTATGCGTTACTGCTTTCGCGCCGCGGATTCAGGCGGCAGGTTGAGATGGTTTTTACTGATTTAATTTTCCCGCTGACATAATTTTCTAATCTGGTGACGAATACGCTGGCGGTAGCACTTCGCGCCCGTTAACCTAACGTATACTCAGCACCTTGAAATTCATTGGGTATATTTCATAGCGGAATTAGCAAAGAGAGAGACATTATGAAGGATTCATCGATCCGTATCGCGGTTGCCGGGGCCGGCGGTCGCATGGGGCGCCAGCTTATTCAAGCGGTTGAACAAACTAAAGGCGCCGTATTTGGCGCGGCGTTGGAACGTCAGGGCTCTTCTCTGGTGGGCGCCGATGCGGGCGAGCTGGCCGGAGTGGGAAAATCTGGCGTGGCGGTGAGCGATAGCCTGGATGCCGTTTGCGATGATTTTGATGTTCTTATCGATTTTACCCGCCCCGAAGGCACGCTGGCCCATCTGGCGTTTTGCCGCCGGCACCACAAATCGATGATTATCGGCACTACAGGCTTTGATGAGCAGGGAAAAGCCGCTATTCGCGAAGCCGCACAGGATATCGGCATTGTTTTCGCCGCTAATTTCAGCGTTGGCGTGAATGTCATGCTGAAACTGCTGGAGAAAGCCGCCAAAGTCATGGGGGATTACACCGATATCGAAATTATTGAGGCTCATCACCGCCATAAAGTGGATGCGCCCTCAGGTACGGCATTGGCGATGGGAGAAGCCATCGCCGGCGCGCTGGGGCGGGATCTGAAGGCTTGCGCCGTGTATGCCCGGGAAGGACATACCGGAGAACGCGATCCGAAAAGTATCGGTTTTGCCACCGTGCGGGCGGGCGACATCGTCGGCGAACATACGGCGATGTTTGCCGATATTGGCGAACGCGTTGAGATTACCCATAAGGCTTCCAGCCGCATGACCTTCGCAAATGGCGCGGTTCGCGCTGCAATATGGTTAAAGGATAAGAAATCCGGGCTGTTCGATATGGGCGATGTGCTGGGTTTGGATGATTTGTAAAAATAATTAATTTATTAATTAATTGATATAAGTGGCGATTTTTTATCGCTACTTGTATTTTTTGCCTTTTTATCTTGTTTTTTAATCAAAGCCTTTATTTTTCCTGTTTTATCGCTTTATTCGGGGCGTTTTCGGCTGTTGAAGCCCTGTAATCGGCGATATTGGTCGATTATTGCGCTTGTTTCAGCCATGTGAGTCGGCAACCGTTTTCTTTCCCTAGTTAACATACCTTTTTACGGTTGAGGGGCGGTATTTATACCATAAAGGATAAAAAGAAGAGAAAAAGTGCGGTTGAAGTGGACAATTCAGCCGACCATCATTAAAATGCGCCCAATTTGCCAAAAATTTACCTTGAGGGTGGTTTTTGCGTTGATTTAGATCGATTAATCTGAATTAATATGCAAATAACATGATTTTTTATTCCTTGGAGGGTGTTTTGATTAAGTCAGCGCTATTGGTTCTGGAAGACGGAACCCAATTCCATGGTCGGGCCATCGGGGCGGAAGGGTCGGCAGTGGGGGAAGTGGTCTTCAATACGTCGATGACCGGATATCAAGAAATCCTTACTGATCCTTCCTATTCCCGCCAGATTGTCACTCTCACTTATCCCCATATCGGTAATGTCGGCACCAACGAAGCCGATGAAGAATCATCTTCCATACAGGCTCAGGGGCTGGTCATCCGCGACTTGCCGTTGATTGCCAGTAACTACCGCAGTGAAGAAGGTCTTTCTGAGTACCTTAAACGCAACAACGTCGTCGCCATCGCCGATATCGATACCCGCAAGCTGACTCGACTGCTGCGCGAGAAAGGCGCGCAGAACGGCTGCATTATTGCCGGCGACGAACCGAGCGCCGAACTGGCGTTGGAAAAGGCGCAGGCGTTTCCGGGGCTGAAAGGGATGGACCTGGCGAAAGAGGTCACCACAACGGAAAGCTATGGCTGGTCGCAGGGGAGCTGGAAGCTGGAAGGGGGGCTGCCCGCCGCCACGCCGGAAAGCGAACTGCCTTACCATGTGGTGGCTTACGACTACGGCGTGAAGCGCAATATTCTGCGTCTGCTGGTGGACAGAGGATGCCGCCTGACGGTGGTTCCCGCGCAGACATCGGCGGAAGACGTTTTGAAACTTAATCCCGACGGGATCTTCCTGTCGAACGGTCCGGGCGACCCGGAGCCTTGCGACTACGCCATCCGGGCGATTAAAACTTTTCTGGAAACGGATATCCCGGTATTCGGTATCTGTCTCGGCCACCAGTTGCTGGCGCTGGCAAGCGGCGCGCAGACCATCAAAATGAAGCTTGGTCACCACGGCGGCAACCATCCGGTAAAAGATCTGGATAACGACCGCGTAATCATCACCGCGCAGAACCACGGTTTTGCGGTTGATGAAAATAATTTGCCCGACACGCTGCGCGTGACGCACATATCGCTGTTTGACCAGACGGTGCAGGGGATTCATCGCACCGATAAACCGGCGTTCAGTTTTCAGGGACACCCCGAGGCCAGCCCCGGACCGCACGATGCGGCGCCGTTTTTCGACCACTTTATCGAATTGATTAAGACTTACCGTTCTTCAGCAAAATAATCAGGAGCGAGAAAATGCCAAAACGTACAGATATTAAAAGCATCCTGATTCTGGGCGCCGGCCCGATTGTCATCGGCCAAGCCTGTGAGTTCGACTACTCTGGCGCACAGGCGTGTAAAGCGCTGCGCGAAGAGGGATACCGCGTCGTCCTGGTTAACTCAAACCCGGCGACCATCATGACCGATCCGGAAATGGCCGACGCCACCTATATCGAGCCGATTCACTGGGAAGTGGTGCGCAAGATTATCGAGAAAGAGCGTCCTGACGCGATACTGCCGACGATGGGCGGCCAGACGGCGCTGAACTGCGCGCTGGAGCTGGAGCGTCAGGGTGTGCTGGCCGAATTCGGCGTGACGATGATTGGCGCAACCGCCGATGCCATTGATAAAGCCGAAGATCGCCAGCGTTTCGACAAGGCGATGAAGAAGATCGGGCTGGATACCGCGCGCTCCGGCATCGCGCATAATATGGAAGAGGCGCTGGCCGTCGCGGCTGACGTGGGCTTCCCCTGTATTATCCGCCCTTCCTTTACCATGGGCGGCACCGGCGGCGGGATTGCTTATAACCGTGAAGAATTTGAAGAAATCTGCGAACGCGGCCTGGATCTGTCCCCCACCAACGAATTACTGATCGATGAATCGCTGATTGGCTGGAAAGAGTACGAAATGGAAGTTGTCCGCGATAAACACGACAACTGCATCATCGTCTGCTCCATCGAAAACTTTGACGCCATGGGGATTCACACCGGTGACTCCATCACCGTTGCGCCGGCGCAAACGCTGACCGACAAAGAATATCAAATCATGCGTAACGCCTCGATGGCGGTGCTGCGCGAGATCGGCGTGGAAACCGGCGGTTCTAACGTACAGTTTGCGGTAAACCCGAAAAACGGCCGCCTTATCGTTATCGAGATGAACCCGCGCGTTTCCCGTTCTTCGGCGCTGGCGTCCAAAGCGACCGGTTTCCCGATTGCGAAAATCGCCGCCAAGCTGGCCGTTGGCTATACGCTGGATGAACTGATGAACGACATTACCGGCGGCCGCACGCCCGCGTCGTTCGAACCTTCCATCGACTACGTCGTCACCAAGATCCCGCGTTTTAACTTCGAGAAATTCGCCGGGGCCAACAACCGTCTGACCACGCAAATGAAATCGGTAGGCGAGGTGATGGCGATCGGGCGTACTCAGCAGGAGTCGTTGCAGAAAGCGTTGCGCGGTCTGGAAGTGGGGGCGACGGGATTCGATCCGAAAGTGGATCTGGACGATCCGGAGTCATTGACGCAAATCCGCCGCGAGCTGAAAGATGCGGGCGCCGAGCGGATATGGTACATCGCCGATGCCTTCCGCGCCGGCATGTCGGTGGACGGCGTATTTAATCTGACCAATATTGACCGTTGGTTCCTGGTGCAAATTGAAGAGCTGGTGCGCCTGGAAGAGCAGGTCGCCGAGAAGGGCGTTACCGGCCTGGATGCGGCATTCCTGCGCCTGCTGAAACGGAAAGGTTTTGCCGACGCGCGTCTGGCGGCGTTGGCCGGCGTGGCTGAAAGCGAAATCCGCAAGCTGCGTGATAAGTTCGATCTGCACCCGGTCTATAAGCGCGTGGACACCTGCGCGGCGGAATTCGCCACCGATACCGCCTATATGTACTCCACCTATGAGGATGAGTGCGAGGCTAACCCGAATCAAGATCGCGACAAAATCATGGTGCTGGGCGGCGGGCCAAACCGTATCGGGCAGGGGATCGAATTTGACTACTGCTGCGTTCATGCCGCGCTGGCGCTACGTGAAGACGGTTATGAAACCATCATGGTGAACTGTAACCCTGAAACGGTATCTACCGATTATGACACCTCCGACCGTTTGTACTTTGAACCCGTTACGCTGGAAGATGTGCTGGAAATCGTGCGTATCGAGAAGCCGAAAGGCGTCATCGTACAATATGGCGGACAGACGCCGCTGAAGCTGGCGCGTGCGCTGGAAGCGGCCGGGGTGCCGGTAATCGGAACCAGCCCGGATGCCATCGATCGCGCGGAAGACCGCGAACGTTTCCAGCAGGCGGTTAACCGTCTGGGCTTGAAACAGCCGGCTAACGCCACCGTGGTGGCGATTGAGCAGGCGGTGGAGAAAGCGCGCGGCATCGGCTATCCGCTGGTGGTTCGTCCTTCCTACGTGCTCGGCGGCCGGGCGATGGAAATTGTGTACGACGAAATCGACCTGCGCCGCTACTTCCAGAATGCGGTCGTGGTTTCCAACGATGCGCCGGTGCTGCTGGACCATTTCCTGGACGACGCCATTGAAGTTGACGTGGATGCCATCTGTGACGGCGAGCGCGTGCTGATTGGCGGCATCATGGAGCACATTGAGCAGGCGGGCGTTCACTCCGGCGACTCAGCCTGTTCTTTGCCGGCCTATACGCTGAGCAAAGAGATTCAGGACGTCATGCGTCAGCAGGTGGAGAAACTGGCGTTTGAACTTTGCGTTCGCGGCCTGATGAACGTGCAGTTTGCGGTTAAGAACAATGAAGTCTATCTGATTGAGGTTAACCCGCGCGCGGCGCGTACCGTCCCGTTCGTTTCCAAAGCGACCGGCGTGCCGCTGGCGAAAGTGGCTGCTCGGGTAATGGTCGGACAATCTCTTGAGCAGCAGGGCGTGACGAAAGAAGTGATCCCGCCATACTACTCGGTGAAAGAAGTCGTTCTGCCATTCAACAAATTCCCTGGCGTAGACCCGATTCTGGGGCCGGAAATGCGTTCGACCGGTGAAGTGATGGGGGTTGGCCGGACATTCGCCGAAGCGTTCTCCAAAGCGATGCTGGGCAGTAATTCGCCGATGAAAAAATCCGGCCGCGCGCTGCTGTCGGTGCGTGAAGGGGATAAGGCCCGCGTGGTGGATCTGGCGGCCAAACTGCTGAAGCACGGCTTTGAACTGGATGCGACCCACGGTACGGCTATCGAATTGGGCGAAGCGGGGATTAACCCTCGCCTGGTGAACAAGGTTCATGAAGGCCGTCCGCACATTCAGGATCGCATTAAAAACGGCGAGTATACCTATATCGTCAATACTACGGCGGGACGCCAGGCTATTGAGGATTCCAAGCTGATTCGCCGTAGCGCCTTGCAGTATAAGGTTCACTACGATACGACCATGAATGGCGGATTCGCCACGGCGATGTCGTTAAATGCCGATCCGACGGAGAAGGTCACCTCGGTGCAGGAAATGCATGCTTTGATTAGAGGCCGCTAAGTTACCTTGCTAGCAGGTTAGCCGGCGTTTGCGCTTCGCAAACGCCGGCTTTATTTTTTTGGGCCGGATGCTTATCGGTAAACGGCGGCGGACACAAACGCTTATCCGATTTTTTCTGCTGTATTTCACCCGTTTTACTTTTCACTGTTTCCCGCTTCCCCTGAACAAAGCCAGATAATCGCCTACACTTATTGTGTTGTTTGAATTTTTATGCCGAAAGATATTCTCAACATAGAGGCGAAATATGGATTTGAATGAAAAAAAACAGTCTGTAGATAAGAAAACCGCACTGCCACAGACAGCAAAACATCCGTCGACGGCGTATCCGCAGCCCCCTTTTGAACGTCAGCCGCAGGATGCGCCGGGGCTTGCCAGCAAAATGAAGCCGCTTCCCGATCACGGCGAAAAAAGTTACCGGGGAAGCGGGCGGCTTAATGGCCGTAAGGCGCTAATCACCGGCGGGGATTCGGGAATAGGGCGCGCCGTTGCCATCGCTTACGCCAGGGAAGGAGCGGATGTTGCGATTAACTATCTGCCGGAAGAGGAACCTGACGCGCAGGAAGTCATTGCGCTGATCCGCGCCGAAGGACGAACAGCGGTCGCGATCCCCGGCGATATTCGGACGGAGGCTTTCTGCCAACGTTTAGTCAAGGAAGCGGCGGAAAAACTGGGAGGGCTGGATATCCTGGTGAACAATGCCGGTCGGCAGCAGTATGCCGAATCCATTGAAGATCTGTCGACGGAAGCCTTTGATGCGACGTTTAAGACCAATGTTTATGCGCCATTCTGGATCTCGAAAGCCGCAATGGCCTATTTGAAAGCGGGTTCCGTCATTATTAATTCGTCATCCGTACAGGCCTTCGATCCCAGTGCGATCCTGCTGGATTATGCCCAGACCAAAGCTTGCAATGTTGCTTTTACCAAAGCGCTGGCCAAGCAGGTCGCCAAAAAAGGGATTCGCGTTAACGCGGTGGCGCCGGGGCCTTATTGGACGCCGTTACAGTCGAGCGGCGGGCAGCCGATGGATATGGTGATGAAATTCGGTGAAAGTACGCCGCTGGGCCGACCTGGGCAGCCCGTGGAGATCGCGCCGCTGTACGTGACGCTGGCGTCGTCGGAAAACAGTTTCACATCGGGACAGGTATGGTGTTCAGATGGCGGGACAGGCGCTGCCTGACAGGAATGGAAAGGGCCGTCGAACGGCCCTTGAAAAAAAGTTAACTCAGCGCAACCTTGATACCGAGCGCAATCAAAACCGTCCCCAGCAATTTATCCACCAGTTTTTGCGCCTTTTCCAGACCTCTGCGTACCAGGGAACTCTGGAAAAGCACCACCAGCAACGGCCACCAGATAACAGACAGCCCCCAAATGATCGCGGCGTACCACAGCTTTTCGCCGACGCCGGAATTGATGCTTAATACCTGAGTAAATACGGCCAGGAAGAACAGAGTCGCCTTCGGATTAAGCAGATTACATAGGTAGCCTTGTAAAAACGCTTTTTTCAGGCTGACGCGCTGCGGCGACAAATGAGAAACATTCATTTTACTGCCGCCGCGAGACAGCAGCGCCTGAATTCCTACCCATATCAGATAAGCGGCGCCGGCGTATTTCAGCAGATTAAACAGCCATGGCGTGGTGGTGATGACGACGGCCAGCCCGGCTACGCAGTACGCCATATGGGTGGCTACGCCGCAAATTACGCCAAACGACGTCATCAGTGCGGCGAGACGCGGATAGCGAACCGAATTTTTGATCACCAGAAAAAAGTCGGGACCGGGAGAAAGCATTCCCAACGTGGCAATGGTGGCGACAAACAGCGATGTTTCGAACATGATGTGTTCCATATGACGAAAATAGTAAGACAAAACGGGTAGAATAATAACGTCAGAGTAATTAATTATCACCACCAATATTGGCTATTGGCTTGCAATATGTTAACAAGTTGCCTTGCCTTTTTTAGGGTTATTCTTCCGTGCATAGAATCGGGATAAAAACATGGTCAGTGAAACAACACAGCAAAGGGAGATAACCCGGTTGTGTATTCAGTGCGCGCTTTTGCTGTTGCAGCATGGCGCGGAAAGTATGGTTGTGGAAAAGTTATCTTCTCGGCTCGGCGTGGCGCTGGGGGTTGATAGTGTTGAAACTTCAATCTCAGCCAACGCCATTGTACTAACCACGATAATGCAGGGAAATTGCCTTACATCCACGCGAAATAATGTCGATCGCGGCATCAATATGCATGTGGTGACCGAGGTGCAGCATGTGGTGATTATGGCCGAACATAAATTGCTGGATGTGGAAGGCGTGGGAAAACGTTTCGCCCATATCACGCCGTTGCGCTATCCGCGTTGGTTGATGGTGTCGATAGTGGCGCTCTCCTGCGGCTGTTTCAGCCGGTTGAATGGCGGCGGTTGGGATGCCTTTATGGTGACGATGATCGCCAGCGGACTGGCGATGTATGTCAAACAGATCTTGACCGCGCGCAAGCTTAATCCGCTGATTAACTTTTGTATGACGGCCTTCGTGGCGACCTCGGCCTCCGGGCTCCTGATGAAACTTCCCATATTCCAGCAGGCGTCCACGGTGGCGATGGCGGCCAGCGTGCTGCTGCTGGTTCCCGGTTTCCCGCTGATCAATGCGGTGGCCGATATGTTCAAGGGCCACGTCAATACCGGGTTGGCCCGTTGGATGGTCGCGAGTCTGTTGACGCTGTCGACCTGCATTGGCGTCGTGATGGCGTTAGCGCTGTGGGGGTTACGCGGATGGGCTTAAGTCTATTGTGGGCGCTGTTGCAGGATATGGCTCTGGCAGCCGTTCCGGCACTGGGATTCGCCATGGTGTTCAACGTTCCGGTCAAAGCGTTGCGTTATTGCGCGGCCCTTGGCGCGTTGGGCCATGGCGTGCGATTTATCGCCATGTATTTCGGTTTGAATATCGAATGGGCGTCTTTTCTGGCGGCGATTACTATTGGAATCATCGGCATTCGCTGGTCGCGCTGGCTGCTGGCGCATCCCAAGGTTTTTACCGTCGCCGCGGTTATTCCTATGTTCCCGGGGATCTCCGCCTATACCGCGATGATTTCCGTGGTGGAAATTTCTCATCTTGGCTACAGCGAAGAATTGATGAATATCCTGATGACCAATTTTCTGAAAGCCAGTTTTATCGTCGGCGCGCTGTCTATCGGACTGTCGCTGCCGGGGATATGGTTATATCGTAAGCGCCCCGGCGTGTAGCCCCAACGGAGCCCTTGTAAATATTCTTCTATAAGATGTATCCATATCGACGAGTGCGGGGGCTTTCCGTATAGTGTCAGCAATTTTCTGACCTACAGGGTTTCACCATGGTTATTAGTTTGATTGCCGCATTGGCGGTAGATCGCGTTATCGGCATGGAAAATGCCATGCCGTGGCACTTACCGGCGGATTTGGCATGGTTTAAACGTAATACATTCGGTAAGCCGATCGTCATGGGCCGCAATACTTTCCGCTCTATCGGCCAGCCGCTGCCCGGCAGGCTGAATATTGTCGTCAGCAGTCATCCGGGCGATGATGAGCGCGTCACCTGGGTCTCTTCGCTGGATGAGGCGATTGCGGCGGCCGGCGACGTGGAAGAGGTGATGGTGATTGGCGGCGGAAGCATTTACCAGCAGATGTTGCCCCTGGCTAACCGCCTGTATCTGACCCACATCGACGTGGAGGTGGAAGGCGATACGCATTTCCCGGATTATGAACCTGACGAGTGGAGGTCCACTTTCAGCGAGTTTCATGATGCGGATGAGCACAATTCTCATAGCTACTGCTTTGAGATTCTTGAAAGAAATTGAGTTCTTTCATCTAACGCGCCGGCGTTGTTTAAGATGCCCGCCTGAAGCGGGCATAACCAAAGAGGCAAGAGCGGCTTGTCGACGAGGATTACTCGGCGTTGCCCGGTTCAGAACGAGACAAGGATTGTTGCGTGAAATACCGCTTGTCTTCCCAGCGCAGCATGGTCAGTTCCCCCCCCAGCAGCAGCCCGTATCCAATGCGTAAATATTCTCCGGCGTGCCTTTCCCGTTCAGCGAAGCCCAATGCCCAAAGGCGATAGCATAGCCTGCTTCCGTGATCTGGCTTGGTAACTCGAACCAGGGTTTCAGCAATGACGGCGCCTGCGTCGGCGCGTCTTTGCAGATCATATCCAACTGACCGCCGGAGAAGCAGTAGCGCATC
This sequence comes from Brenneria izadpanahii, assembly GCF_017569925.1. NCBI lineage: Bacteria > Pseudomonadati > Pseudomonadota > Gammaproteobacteria > Enterobacterales > Pectobacteriaceae > Brenneria > Brenneria izadpanahii. Next base: position 744,377 of record NZ_CP050854.1, read on the forward strand.
CGGGTGAAAACGTTGGTGCTGAAACGCAGGCGGGCAAGACCGCTGAGTTCGGTGCTCCAGTGATTCGGCATATCGCCGTACATCGAATCGAGAAACAGCGGATAGCTATCGCTGCTCAGAATGGCTTCCACTTCACGCGCGCACGATTTTGCCGTCTCCAGATTCCACTGCGGCGTAATGCCGGCATGCGCCATCACCAGTTTTAAATCATCATCGACCTGCAGCAGCGGCTGCCGGCGCAGCCAATTTATCAGCTCATCGGCGTCTGATGCCTTCAGCAACGCGGAAAGCCGATCTTTGGGTTTGCTGCAACTAATCCCCGCGTAGACGGCGAGCAGATGTAAATCGTGATTTCCCAGAACAACGCGGACTGCAGCGCCGAGCGAGCGGACAAAACGCAGCACTTCAAGCGAATCCGGGCCGCGGGCGACCAAATCGCCGGTCAGCCATAGCGTATCCTGTTGCGGATTAAAGGAAACTTGCGCCAATAGCGCCTTGAGTTCAACTAAACAGCCGTGAACATCGCCAATTAAATAAGTAGACATAATTAGTGTATCAGTGAGGGGATCGCCAAACGGAATACGGGGATACTGACTTGAAAATCATTACCCTGATGATCGAGCATCTGGTAATGTCCTTCCATCGTACCTAATGGGGTTTCCAATATCGTGCCGCTGGTGTACTGGAATTCGCTTCCCGGCTGTATAACCGGCTGTTCGCCAACAACGCCTTCGCCCTGAACTTCGGTCTGGCGTCCATTCGCGTTGGTAATCAACCAGTAACGACCGCAAAGTTTTACTTCATGCCGCCCCAGATTGCGGACAGTAATCGTATAAGCGAATACGAAACGTTCTTCATCGGGCTGTGACTGAGACTCAACATAGAAACTCTGAACCTGTACACAAACGCGGGGGGCATTAATCATCACGTCAACTCCAGTTATTCCTGTGCAGCGGCAGGATGCTCGGTCAGCCAGTTTGCCAACCGGCAGTATTGCTCAACCGTAACATTTTCGGCCCGGCAGCTTGAGTCGATATCCAACTCGGCTAGCTGTTCCGGCGTAAAGAGATTACCCAGGCTGTTGCGCAGCGTTTTACGACGTTGATTGAACGCCTCGGTCGTAAGCCGGCCTAATACGCGGATGTCATTTACCGGATATGGAACCTGGGCGTAAGGAACCAACCGGACAACGGCGGAATCGACTTTCGGCGCCGGTTTGAACGCGGTAGGCGGTACTTCCAGCACCGGGATCACCTGACAGTAATATTGGGCCATGACGCTTAAGCGGCCATAGGCCTTGCTGTTCGGGCCGGCGACCAGACGGTTAACTACTTCCTTTTGCAACATAAAATGCATGTCGCGGATAGCCTGAGTATAGCTGAACAAATGGAACATCAGCGGCGTTGAAATATTATAAGGCAGATTGCCAAAGACGCGCAGGGGTTGCCCGGCCAGCTCGGCCAATGCCGAAAAATCCACCGTCATCGCATCCTGCTGGATAATGGTCAGCTTATCTTTCAGCGTCGGATGGCTCTCCAGTCTTGCGGCCAGATCGCGATCCAGCTCGATCACCGTAAAGCGATCCATACGCTCGCCGACCGGTTCGGTCAAAGCGCCCAGGCCGGGGCCGATCTCGACGATAGCCTGGCCAGGTTGCGGATGAATGGCGGAAACAATGCTGTCGATCACGAAACGATCGCTCAAAAAGTTTTGCCCAAAACGTTTACGGGCGAAGTGACCTTGGTGTACTCGATTATTCATTAATGTGTTGCGTCATTTTAATGGCAAGATTTAATGCCGTGATAAAGCTGCCGGCATCGGCGGTGCCGGCGGCGGCCAGTTCCAAGGCGGTGCCGTGATCGACCGAGGTGCGAATGAACGGCAGCCCCAGGGTAATATTTACCGCCCGGCCGAATCCCTGATATTTCAGAACCGGCAGGCCCTGATCGTGATACATCGCCAATACCGCGTCAGCGTGTTGCAGGTACTTCGGCTGAAACAGCGTATCTGCGGGTAACGGACCAATAAGGGCGATACCCTGCTGGCGTAGTTCGTCCAGCGCGGGCGTGATGACATCCAGCTCTTCACGCCCCATATGGCCGCCTTCGCCCGCGTGGGGGTTCAAACCGCAAACGTAGATTTGCGGTTGTTCGATGCCGAATTTGGTCTGCAGATCGTGATGCAGAATGGTAATGACTTCATGCAGGCATTGCCGGGTAATGGCGGCGGAGACGTCAGCAAGCGGCAGATGGGTGGTCGCCAACGCCACCCGTAACTCTTCGGTCGCCAGCATCATGACAACGCGTTTGCAGTGACTGCGATCGGCAAAAAATTCGGTGTGCCCGCTGAACGGCACGCCGGCATCGTTAATGATGCCTTTGTGCACCGGTCCGGTAATCAGGGCGGCGAATTCTCCGTTCAGGCAGCCGTCGCACGCCCGCGCCAACGTCTCGACGACATAGGCGCTGTTGCTGACGTTAAGCTGACCGGCCACCGTGGTCGCCCGGGTGGGGATCGACAGTACCGTCAAACTCCCCGCCTGTTGGGGACGGGCGGGCTGCCCTGGCTGGTAGTATTGCAACGTCAGCGGCAAATGCAGTTGCAGCGCGCGGCTCAGCAGCAGGTCGGGATCGGCGCACACCACCAATTCAACCGGCCACGACTGCTGCGCCAGCGTAATTACCAGATCCGGGCCGATCCCGGCGGGTTCGCCGGGAGTAATCACAACACGCTGCGTACCGCTTTCAGTTTGCATTAGTCATTTGCGCCATCAAGGATTTTAACGTAGGCCGCGGCCCGCTGTTCCTGCATCCAGGTTTGCGCTTCCTCGGCGAATTTCCGGTTAAATAGCATCCGGTACGCGCGTTCTTTCTGCGCGGCATCGGTTTTATCAACCTGACGAGTATCCAACAACTGAATCAGGTGCCAGCCGAAAGAAGAGTGCACCGGTTGGCTGATTTCGCCTTTTTTCAGTTTCAGCAGCGCGTCACGGAAAGCCGGATCGTACATGTCGGGAGACGCCCAACCCAAATCGCCGCCCTGATTGGCGGAGCCGGGATCCTGCGACAGCTGTTTGGCCTGAGAAACAAAATCGGCGCTGCCGTTTTTAATCTGCTGGGCGACTTCTTCCAGTTTCGCCTGCGCCTGGCTGTCCGTCATCACCACTGATGGTCTCAGCAGAATGTGGCGGGCATGAAATTCGGTGACGGACACGGTTTGATCGCCGCCGCGAATATCGTTGACGCGCAGAATATGGAAACCGACGCCGGAACGAATAGGCCCGACAATTTGTCCTTTCTGGACCTGCATCAGCCTTTCAGCAAACAGCGTCGGGATCTCTTGCAATTTACCCCATCCCATTTGTCCGCCGTTCAAGGCCTGGGAATCGGCGGAATAGGCGATGGCCAGCTTGCCGAAATCGGCGCCTTCGTTGAGCTGTTTCACCAAGGATGCCGCCAGATTTTCAGCTTCGTCCACCTGTTGCTGGCTGGGATTTTCCGGTAGCGGAATGAGAATATGGCTTAAGTTCAGTTCGTCGTCTTCGCCGGTTTGGTTGGCAATCTGTTTCGCCAGCGCATCGACTTCCTGCGGCAGCACGCTAACGCGGCGGCGAACCTCGTTATTACGCACCTCGGCGATCAGCATTTCTTTACGGATCTGCTGGCGATAGGTGTTGTAGTTAAGACCTTCATAAGCCAGCTGGCTTTTTAAATCGTTAAGCGACATGCGGTTTTGCGCCGCGATATTGCTGATGGCTTGATCCAGTTGTTCGTCTGTAACCTGGATACCCATTTTTTGCGCCATTTGCAGAACGATGTTATCCATAACCAGACGATCGATGATCTGGTGACGTAACGTGGCATCGTCCGGTAATTGCTGACCGGCATGTTGCGCATTCAGCTTGACGGACTGAAATAGACTGTTTACGTCGCTTTCCAGTACAACGCTGTTATCTACCACTGCTGCGACTTTATCAACCACCTGTGGTGCTGCGAACGCGGTAGAGGCCGTTAGTGCCAATCCGAAAATAAGCGTTCTCCAGTTATTCATACCTTTCCCATTTATCTCATCCGCAAGGCGGGTTAAAAGTTTCATTGACACAGCCTGCCTGCCGCATTTGTAACGTTGCCGCATTCCGCCCTATGTATCAGAACGCACGTTGGTAAGGCAAAATGCCTGAACGCAGCATTTTTTCGGAGCCCAGACTGTAGTTATTGCTTAAACCACGTAACTCGATATTAAACGACACCTTATTATCGTACACGCTGTTGGCGGTGGCGCTATTCCAGTCGGTGATCTTACGTTCATAGCCGATGCTGACTGCCCAACAGCAGGTGTTGTATTGCACGCCAATCAACTGGTTAGCCGGCTGATTGGCTTTGGTGTCATAGTAATAGGCGCCCACAACGGCCCAACGGTCGGCGATAGGCCAACTGGCCATAACGCCCACCTGAGAGATCCCCTGCTGAAAACCGGGGTTCTGCACGTTTGGCAACATTGCGCGAATATATTGGGGGCTGGCGTAGCGGTAGTTTAACTGTACCAGACGCTCCGCGTCTTTACGGTATTCCACCACGGCATCACCCAACGCCACTTCGTTGATACGGGCGTCGTACTGCAATCCTCCCCGTAGACCCCAATTGTCGTCAACCCTCAGATAAGAATCCCCGGCCCATACCATGCTGCCGTTATCATTGTTTTGGTCGAGCGTCATATTACTGTCGCCGGTACGGGGGCGATCAAAGTAATAGATTTGACCTACGGAGGCATTAAAACGTTCAACCAATGCATCATCATAAATGCGGGATGTTACCCCGGTTGCGATTTGGTTGGCGGAAGCAATGCGATCCAGGCCGCTGTAGCTACGGTCGCGGAACAGCCCCGAGTAGTCGGACTGCAACAATGTCGAATCATAGGTATGAATGCTGCTTTGATTGCGATATGGCACATACAGGTACTGCGCCCGCGGTTCCAGCGTCTGGGTATAGCCTTGCGACCAGTTCATTTCACGCTCGAACACCATCTTGCCGTCCACTTTGAACTGCGGCATCACGCGGTTTACCGAGCTTTTCAGATCGTTTTTGGCGCTGTCGGTGACCGAGGCATCGGCCTGATAACGATCGATTTTGGTCTGTTGATAATGCGTCGCCAACAGCTTGGCTTCGGTGTTCAGGCTGCCCCAGCGGTTGGAGAGCGGCAGGTTTAACGAGGGTTCAAAATGCAGACGCGTCGCTTCCGGCCGGTTAGCGTTAATATTGGTGAATTTTACCGCCTGACCATAAAGCTGCATATCAAACGGGCCGATATCATTCTGATAATAATTGATATCGAGCTGCGGTTCGGCGCGGTAGACGTCCCGGCTGTTTGCGCTGGAAAATACCTGGAACTGTTTGGTGGATAGCGTGGTGTTCCAATTTTGGTTGGCATAACCCAGACTGAATTTCTGCGTGGCGTAACCGTCCGTGGTCGAACCGTAAGTGGAGTCCAGATCGGTGAAGTAGCGATCGTCGCTGACTTTGGTATAGTCGGCGTTGAAACGCCACACCTGATCCATGACGCCGTTATGCCCCCAATAGAACAGCCAGCGGGTGGCGTTATCGTCGTCCGGGTAGTCTTTGGCGTATTTATTGTCGCTGGGAAGCCAGTCAAGTTCTATTGTCCCGCGGCCAGGGGAAGTCAGGTAACGGAATTCGTTCTGCCATTGCATGCCGCGTTTGGTTTGCAGGTGCGGCGTAATCGTGGCGTCGAAGTTCGGGGCGATATTCCAGTAGTAAGGGGTGATGAGCTCAAAGCCGTTGCTGCTGCCGTATTTGGCGTTGGGGATCAGGAAACCCGAGCGCCGCTTGTCGCCAATGGGCAATTGCAGATAAGGGCTGTAGAAAACCGGGACATTGCCGATCTTGAAGCGGGCATTCCAGATTTCGGCAACCTGCTCTTCACGATCCTGAATCACTTCCGAACCAACGACGCTCCAGCTATTATCTCCCGGCAGGCAGGATGTGAAGGAGCCGTTTTCCAAAATGGTATAGCGGTTGTTATCGCGTATTTTCATTTTGTCGGCCGCGCCGCGCCCTTGACGGCCGACCATCTGATAGTCGCCTTCATACACATCGGTATCTTTGGTATTGAGGTTCGACCAGGCTTTCGGACCTTTCAGGATGACTTGGTTATCATCATAGTGCACATTGCCGGTGGCGGTCACGGTGCGGGTGGGCGTGTTTTGATCGCCGGATTCGATCTGGTTAAGTTCCACATGCTCGGCGGTCAGGATGCTGTTGCCCTGTTCGATATTCACATTGCCGAGGAAGCGGGCGTTCTGCGGATAGTCGGCTTCGGTTTTATCGGCCTGAATATGAACGGGCAATTGATTTGGCTCGCCCGTTACCAGCGGCCTGTTGTACATGGGTACGCCCAGCATGCACTGTTCGGCGAGATCGGCCAGCGATTGTTGACTGTATAGCGCCGACCAAACCAAAGTGGCCAGCAGAGTTGGGAAACTTTTTTTCATACGCTGTATCGGATGTTCCGTTATCAGAGGCATCATGCCGGCAAACGGTCAGAGACTATATTAGTCGCCAGCGTTGCGCCAGTGTTAAATCCCCACTGTTTTATACGCGCTGCCGTTAGGTGCAAAGATAAATGACGGGTATGATAAAGCAATTTTTAGCCGACGGCATGAGGATTTGAGGAGTATATGCGGTATTGGGGAAAGATGCTGGGGCTTATCCTGGGGATAATGTCTAACGGCGGCATCTGGGGAATACTTATGGGATTGCTGATGGGCCACTGGGTCGACAAGGCCAGGGCATTGCGTCGCCGCAACTTTTTTTCCGCCCAGTCCACCCGCCAGTCGCTGTTTTTCCTCACCACTTTTCAGGCGATGGGGCATCTAACCAAATCCAAGGGACGGGTAACGGAAGCCGATATCCGCATCGCGACCAAAATCATGGATCGGCTGGAGCTGTTTGGCGAAGCGAGAACGGCGGCGCAACAGGCGTTTCGCGAAGGCAAAGCCAGCCATTTCCCATTGCGTCTTAAGCTGCGGAAATTGCGTGATGCCTGCCTCGGCCGTTTTGATTTAATTAAGATGTTTCTGGATATTCAACTCCAGGTCGCGCTTGTCGACGGGGCGCTTCATCCGAACGAAAGACGTTTGCTGTATGTCATCGCCGACGAACTTGGCGTGAGCCGCGAGCAGTTCGAGTTTTTTCTGCGCTCGATGGAGGGCTCCGCCAATCGGTCCGAATCCGGCGCCAAGCAAGGCGGGAAGTCTTATCAGCGCCGCAGCCAGTCGTCTGGCGGCCACTCTTACGGCGGTCATCGGCAGCCGGCCGCGCCGCGCGGGCCGACGCTGGAAAGCGCCTGCCGTACGCTGGGCGTCAGCCGCAGCGATGATGCGACGACGATTAAACGCGCCTACCGTAAGCTGATGAGCGAGCATCACCCAGACAAACTGGCGGCGAAAGGGCTATCGCCCCGAATGATGGAAATGGCGAAACGCAAGGCGCAGGATATTCAGGCCGCCTACGAATTGCTTAAAAACGTCAATCAATTTAAATAGTTATTTCCTTTTCCCTTTCACGTTTCCCTTTTCAATCGCTTTTTATCTCCATGCCCGCTCATTTGGCCCGAACCGTTTATCGCGCCGGCGTGATTAGCAGACGCTTAGAAATCCGCTTCACAGCGAAAATGCATGGGCGTTTTGAATTCAGGATGCGTGATGCGCAATTCTTGCGCATGGAGCAACAGGCGCGGCGCCAGGGCTTTGGCTTGCGGATGGGCGTAGAAGCCGTCGCCCAGAATCGGGTGGCCGAGGGCCAGCAGGTGGACGCGCAACTGATGGGAGCGCCCGGTGATCGGCATCAGCTTGACGCGCGTGGTCCCATCGCTATCGCGGGATAGCACCTGATATTCGGTTTGCGCTGATTTACCCTGTTCAAAACAGACTTTCTGTTTCGGACGATTCGGCCAGTCGCAAATCAGCGGCAGGTCGATTAATCCTTCGTCGCATTCCATTAATCCCCATACGCGGGCAACGTAGGATTTTTTGGGTTCGCGTTCGCGAAACTGGCGTTTTAACTCACGCTCGGCGGCTTTGGTCAGCGCGACGACGATGACGCCGCTGGTGGCCATATCCAGACGATGAACGGACTGGGCGTCAGGGTAATCCGCCTGAATACGGCTCATTACGCTGTCTTGGTGTTCCGGCGCGCGGCCGGGCACCGAGAGTAAGCCGCTGGGCTTATTCACCGCCATGATGTGCCGATCCTGATACAGAATATGCAGCCAGGGGTCGGTGGGGGGATTGTAAGGTTCCATCGCTACTGCCTTTCTCCAGGCTATTGATCACGTGTGATGCTTTATCGCCACCCTACGGATTCCCCTTTGTCAGAGGCGTCGTGGCGCGCAATATTCGCTTTTCTCCCTCCCCTGCGAAGGGGAGGGACGGGGTGGGGTTAATCAATAAAAATACGCTTACTGATGCGTGACCACCACCAGACGGATCGCATCTAAACGCCAGTTTGCCTGATGAAGATTGGTTAATACCTGCTCGCGCTGGCTTTCCAGCGCGCTCAACTCATCTTCACGAATATTCGGGTTCACCGCCTTGAGCGCTTCCAGACGTTCCAGTTCATGGCGTAGCCGCCGATCGGCCTGATTCTGGGCGTCGGCGATAAGCTGGCGGGCCTGGGCCTCCACCAGCGGTTCAGCCTGTTGCAGCATGGCATGAACATCAGCCTGTACGGCGTTCACCAGTTTGCTCGACGTATGGCGGTTCACCGCGTTGAGCTGGCGGTTGAAGCTTTCGAACTCCACCTGTCCGGCCAGATCGGTTCCTTTACGGTCCATCAGCAAGCGGATTGGCGTCGGCGGCAGGAAGCGCGTCAGTTGCAGGTGCTTCGGCGCCTGCGCTTCCACCACGTAGATCAGCTCCGCCAGTAGCGTACCGACCGGCAATGCCTTGTTTTTCAACAAGGATACGGCGCAACTGCCTATATCGCCGGATAGAATCAGGTCGAGTCCGTTGCGGATCAGCGGATGTTCCCAACTGATAAACTGCGCGTCTTCGCGGGACAGCGCCTGTTCGCGATCGAAGGTGATGGTACAGCCGTCCTGCGGCAGGCCGGGAAAATCGGGCACCAGCATATGATCGGAAGGCGTCAGGATAATCAGGTTGTCGCTGCGATCTTCCTGATTGATGCCCACGATATCGAACAGATTAAGCGCAAAGGTGACCAGATTAACGTCGTTGTCCTGTTCGGCAATGGCCTGAGCCAGCAATTGCGCCTGTTCGCCGCCGTTCGAGTGCATCTCCAGCAGACGATCCCGGCCTTGCTCAAGCTGCTGTTTCAACTGCTCATGCTGCTGCCGGCAAGCGCGGATAAATTCATCCAGTCCCTGCTGTTCGCCCTGCGTGGTTAACCGTTCGATCAATTGATCGTAATGGGCGTCGTAAATGGCGCGGCCGGTCGGGCAGGTGTGCTCAAAGGCGTCCAACCCTTCATGATACCAACGCACCAGCAGCGCCTGAGCGGTATTCTCCAGATAAGGGATCATGATCTGGATTTGCTGTGTCTGGCCGATACGATCCAGACGGCCGATACGTTGTTCCAGCAGATCGGGATTGAACGGCAGATCAAACATGATCAACTGGCTGGCGAACTGGAAGTTACGGCCTTCTGAACCGATCTCCGAGCAAATCAGCACCTGCGCGCCTTCTTCTTCGGAAGCGAAATAGGCGGCGGCGCGATCGCGCTCCAGAATCGATAACCCTTCGTGGAATACGGCGGCGCGAATGGCTTCGCGGGTACGCAGCACCTGTTCCAACTGTAGCGCGGTCGCGGCCTTTGCACAGATCACCAGCACTTTTTCGCCACGGTTGGCGGTCAGATAATTGAGCAACCACTCGACGCGGGGATCAAAATTCCACCAGGTGGCGTCATCCCCTTCCAACTGCTGATAAATCTGTTCCGGATACAACATGTCGCGCGCGCGGGCTTCAGGCGCTTTTTTCGCGTTCATAATGCCGGAAACCTTGATGGCCGTTTGATACTGGGCGGGCAAAGGCAGGCGGATTTGATGCAGAACGCGCTGCGGGAAACCTTTCACGCCCTGACGGGTATTACGGAACAGCACGCGGCTGGTGCCGTGCCGATCCATCAGCATGGCGATCAGTTCCTGACGCGCTTTCTGGTTATCTTCGCTGTCGCTGTTAATCGCTTTCAGCAGCGGCTCGATATCCTGTTCGCCCAGCAATTCGCTCAGCGCATTGAGCTCGGCGGGGGCGGCTTTTTCTCCAGACAGCAGGGAAGTCACCGCATCGGCAACCGGACGGTACTGGCGCTGTTCATCAACAAATTCACGGTAATCATGGAAGCGATTCGGATCGAGCAATCGCAGGCGGGCGAAGTGGCTCTGCTGCCCCAATTGTTCCGGCGTGGCGGTAAGCAGCAACACGGCCGGGATATGCCGGGACAGTTTTTCGACCGCCTGATATTCCGCGCTGGGCGCATCCTCGCTCCAGGCCAGATGGTGGGCTTCATCCACCACCAGCAGATCCCAATCGGCATTTACCAGTTGCTCGAAACGCTGCGTATTGCGCTGCATAAAGCTCAGCGAACAGATAACCAGTTGCTCTGTTTCAAAGGGGTTGCTGCTGTCCAGCTTCGCTTCGGTATAGCGTTCATCGTCAAACAGAGAAAACAGCAGGTTGAAGCGGCGCAGCATTTCCACCAGCCACTGGTGTTGCAAGGTTTCCGGCACGATGATCAAGACGCGTTCGGCGCGGCCGGCCAGCAGTTGCTGGTGAATAATCATCCCGGCTTCGATGGTTTTGCCCAGGCCGACTTCATCGGCCAGCAATACGCGAGGCGCGTGGCGTTGTCCGACTTCGTAAGCAATATGCAGCTGATGAGGGATCAGGCTGGCGCGCATGCCGCGCAGCCCGCCCCATTGCTGAAGCGCTTGTTCGTGCTGATTTTTGCGCGCGCGGTAGCGCAGAGCAAAGCGATCCATGCGGTCAATCTGACCGGCAAACAGGCGATCCTGCGGTTTGTTAAACGTCAGTTTGCTGTCCAGCAGAATTTCACGCAGTTCGGCCGGCGCGTCGTCGTCCAGACGCCGGCCGATATAGACCAGCAGGCCATTCTCATCGCGTACGTCCTCTACCTTGAGCTGCCAGCCTTCGTGACTGGAGACGGTATCGCCGGGGTTAAACATGACGCGGGTGATGGGGGCATCGCTACGGGAATAGAGTCGGTTTTCACCGCTGGCCGGGAAAAGCAGGGTGACCATGCGGTTATCGACGGAAACCACCGTTCCTAATCCAAGTTCGCTTTCCGTATCGCTGATCCAGCGCTGACCAAGTGTAAAAGGCATAAATTCTTTGCTCGATTTTTGTCTGTGTCGGGATTGTTTCAGGCCATACTTGCGGAATATCAACCACGCATCTTATGCGGCGTTACGATATTCCGGCTTGCCATTCCTGCGTTCACTTCGTCATTCCTGCGAAGGCAGTATCGCGCGAGGCTTCAGAATCCGGCCCCCGCGTTCTCGATAACGACGGCAGGAATGGAGCCTGCGCAGAGATGTCATTGGCGGTACACGGGAATGACTATGGTGATAAATACTGTCATCGCTCTGATGTGTTTTCGGCATCTTTCCGCCAATGAAAACTCATGCTGAAGATGCCAATCTAGAAAGGGCGCTATGGTAATGGATGGCGGCGCGTTCGTCACCTGATCAAACGCCTTGAACTGATGCAGATTATCAAAATAGTCCCATCTGACCGGTAACCAGCGTAGAAAAGTCATCGTGCAAAAAGGGGAGAATGGCATCGGCCACCGGCTGTAGCTGGCGCTCCACATAGTGTTGGTAATCCAGGGGCGAATGCTGAGTTTCCAGCGGTTCCGGCCCGTTGGTGGTGATCACGTAGCTAATCCAGCCGCCATTTTGATATTGCAATGGCCGTCCTTGCCGGCGGTTATAATCATCGGCGATTTTGGCGGCTCTGGCGTGGGGCGGCACGTTGCGCTGATAGTCGTCAAGGCGGCGGCGCAGCCGCTTACGGTAGATTAGCAGTTCATCAAATTCGCCGTTCAAAGTTTTACTGACGTAGTCCCGCAGCCATTCCTGATAGGGTTTCTGTTGAAAGATCAGCAGATAGAGCTGCTGTTGAAACTGTTGCGCCAGCGGCGTCCAGTCTGTTCGCACGGTTTCCAGCCCTTTGAACACCATTTTCTCCTCCTGAGACGTCGCAATCATACCGGCGTAGCGCTTTTTGCTCCCTTGTTCCGCTCCGCGGATGGTCGGCATCAGAAAACGGCGGAAGTGCGTTTCAAACTCCAGTTCCAGAGCGCTGGTCAGCCCGTGGGTTTGGCGTAAATGTTTCCGCCACCATTGATTCACCAGCCCTACCAGCGAGTTGCCGATACGCGCGGCTTCTTCTTCCGTATGCGCGCGTTTCAGCCACACGAAAGTGGAGTCGGTATCGCCATAGATCACCTGATAACCCTGCGCTTCGATCAATTCCCGCGTTTTCAGCATGATTTCGTGACCGCGCAAGGTAATGGAAGACGCCAGCCGGGGATCGAAAAACCGGCAGCCGCTGGATCCCAGTACGCCGTAAAAGGCGTTCATGATGATTTTCAGCGCTTGCGACAGCGGTTTATTGTTGGTGCGTTTGGCGGCTTCGCGTCCCTGCCAGATATGTTCGACAATCGCCGGCAGACAGTGATGCTCGCGGGAAAACCAGGCGCCGCGGAACCCTTCGACGGCGTGCCGTTCGTCAGGGTGCGACATGCCGACGGCCAGACCGACCGGATCGATCAGAAAGGTACGGATGATCGACGGATACAGGCTTTTGTAATCCAGCACCAGCACCGAATCGTACAAGCCGGGACGCGAGTCCATCACAAAGCCCCCCGGACTGGCCTCCGGCGCGATTTCTCCCAGATTCGGCGCCACATAGCCGATACGGTGCATGCGCGGCAGATAAAGGTGGGTAAACGCCGCCACCGAGCCGCCGCTGCGGTCGGCCGCCAGGCCGGTCACGCTCGCGCGTTCCAGTAAAAAAGAGATCAGCGAGGTTTTGGCGAAAATACGCGTCACCAGTTCGCAATCTTGCAGGTTATAGCGGGCGAGGGCGGGTTTATCTTCGGCGAAGCGGCGGTCGATTTCGTCCATTCGCTGATAGGGCGTATCGATGGCCTTGCCTTCGCCCAATAACGATTGCGCGACGAATTCCAGGCTGAATGAGGCGAAGTTCCAGGTCGCTGATTTCAGCGCTTCGATTCCGTCAATGATGAGACGGCCTTCCGCGCCGGCGAAAAAATGCCCCGCCCTGAAGCCGTGTTCCCGCCACTCCATTTCCGTATTGTTGCGCCCCAGCCGCAAGGGGATTCGGTAGCGTTCGGCATGTTTTTGTAATACTCGCAGGTCGAACTGCACCAGATTCCAGCCGATGATGGCGTCAGGATCGTGCCGTTGCAGCCAATGGTTCAGCTTTTCCAGTAACTGCGGGCGGCTGGCGACATACTCCAGTGCGAAATCGTCAGCGTCGTCGGCATGGCCGTTTTCCGGCCCAAGCATATAAACCTGGCGCTGACCGCAGCCTTCCAGACCGATGCAGTAAAGTTCGCCGTGGCGATTGGTTTCGATATCCAGCGAAACCAGCTTGAGGTTGGGACGATAATCCGGATTGGGCTTCATGCGCACCTGGGTCAGCAGGTTTGATGAGGCGGGTTCGCCGCTCAGCCAGACTGAAGCGGTAATAAAGCGCTCCATAAGAAAACGGTCGGGCGGGCGGATATCCGCCTCGTAAACCTGAACGCCGCCTTCGCGCAGTATCTTTTCCAGCTTCAGAAGCTGACGGTATTGAGCGCAATACAGCCCCAGCAAGGGCTGGTGATGAAAGTCCTGTAAGGGCAGCGGCCGTAATTGCCAGTGCTTCTCATGGCGCAGCAGCGCGGCGGCCAGGGCCTGCTGCGGAGCTGGAATAAACGCGACGGCCTGCTGCACGGGCAGGCGGGCCTGTAGCGGACCATCATCGGTCGCCAGCCAAAATTCCACCTGCGTGCCTGCGGGAGTATCATGCCAGTGGCGGGTAAGGATAAAGCCCTGACGCGTTTGGGTCACTAAAGCCGCCTTCTTTCATACGCAATAATGAGATAAAGTATGGTTATTTATACAGTGATTGTCCAGCCGTTTGCGAACATCCCTGTCGGCTGGCGAAAAAGAGGCTGCCGCGGTTATTAAAGAACATCGCCTATCTTATTAAGGCCGGCGTCGGGGCGGCGATCACCCGGTTGCGTCCTTCCTGTTTGGCTTTATACAGCGCTTCATCCGCCATTTTAAACGCGTGTTCCATAGTGACGTCGTTCGTGCCCGGAGCCCACTGCGCGACGCCGAGAGAAATGGTGATGTTGCCGACCGACGGAATAGTCGCTTCCTGCGTCGCGCTGCGCAGGCGTTCCGCAATGCATACCGCTATTTTCATATCGGTATCCGGCAATAAAATCAGAAATTCCTCCCCGCCGTTACGGCATAAAATATCGCTTTCCCGGGAGCTGGAGCGAATGATCTGAGCCAGGTATTTTATGACGCTATCGCCGATATCATGGCCATAGGTGTCGTTAACGCTTTTGAAATGGTCGATATCCAGCGAGATGATGGCGAAGTTTTTCTGGCCGAGCTGCCAGTATCGCAAAATGCCTTCCAATCCCCGGCGGTTGAGCAGGCCGGTCATCGGGTCGGTTTGCGCTTCAGAGCGTAGTTGGCCGATTTTCTTTTGCAGCAGATCGATGCCGATCAGCAAGGCTTGTTTAAGCTGCGTGGCTTCAAAATACCAGGCATGAATTTTCCTGATATCGTCGGAAACGGTCAGCGAATCCATTTTATTGGCGCTTTGCGCCAGCAGCCACAGCGGCTGGGCGATGAATCTAGCCAGCAGCCAAACGCAGAATATCGTTAGAATCGCCAGGGGCAGGGTGTGGCGCAACACGCTCATCATCAGGCTATCCAGGGGTTTTAATGTTTCCCCGGTTGAGCGCACCACCACCACTTCCCAATGATTCGCGGGAACCACGGCGTATCCGACAAGCACTTGTTCACCCTGGCTATTGGTTAGCTTCCGGCTACCGTTGCTGTAGGTGTGGCTGTCAATTATCGGACTATGGCTGAGAACCTCTCCGATCCGGGCGGAATCCTTGTGGTACAGGATTTTTCTATAGTGGTCGGTAACATAGATGTAAGAACCGTCCCGATAATAGTGTTGGTCAAGCAATGTGTTGAGAATACTGGGTTTTTCCAGGTGGATGGAGCCGCTGATAAATCCTTTGTAGCGCCCGTCCCGGGTAAATATCGGCGCTGAGATCAGTACGATCAGGTTATTGGCCACGGAAACGTAAGGTGAACTGATCAGCGGGCTTTTTTCCTGTAAAGCCTGCCTCACGCCGGCCGTGGTGACTTTTTTCCCCACCCATTTAGAGATATAGGGGAAACTTGACTTGAGTACGCCATGTTCATCCACGATAGACACGGTGTTAAAACTACGGCTCTGCGATCCGATACGCTTGGTTTCCTGGTTCAGAGCGTCGCCGTCATCCATTCGGCTTGCGACCTCGCCGGCGCTGTAAGCCAATTGTTGCAACGATTCTTTGAAGAAAACATCGGTTGTGGCCGCCATCTTCGCGGCGTAAACGCGATTAGCCTCCAGAGTATTATCGATCAGAAGCTGACGTTGTACGTGGTAACTGGCATAAAGACTGTTGCATAGCATGATTAACGCGCTTGTAACGGCCAACAGCAATATCAGCCGGCGTAATCCGATGTGATGGAATAGTTTTAATGACATTATTTCGTTTTAGCAGATCGGGGCAGTGATGAGAAATGGCCGCTATCATAGGTGCAGATGCATAGCCTGTAAAATAATTATCCCGAAAACTATTATTAATGTAATTATATTATTGAATATTACATGTCATAACGACGGATAACCTTAGGTGTTGAGTTCAGTATCTATGGCGCGGTTAAAAGCGCGTGTTCGGGGAATCTGAAACCAGCGAAAACTTATTATAGCCACCTCACGGAAGAATTATAAATTTTTCTACAACTTCCTAATTATACAGATATCCTGGCCGACGTTTTTTAGCATAAAAATTGGCTAATTACATGTTTAAAGAAATTATCACTATAAAAACAGTCTACAGGGATGTTTGGGTAGAATATAAATAATACCCGATGCTTATAACGGGGGCGCAGCGCCAATCCGCGGTGGGTGACTGATTTACTTATAGAATTTTGTCATTCGCGCCAACGCACTTTTTAAAAGCAACGGCGAAACAAATTGGTGCATTCCATTTCCCATCTTCTCTTCTCTGCTATTTCATTCGCCGGAATAAATCAATTTTTCTTTTATTTATTAAATCGTTAAAGATAATTTAATCGTTTTGGCACATTTATTGCTGAATTTTATTCGGCCAACAGAATATATCCCTGTGGCACTTCTTGGACTCTCACAATCAGGCATACGGCTTTATCCCACTACTGGGATTTGAATCTCTCATTATTAAAGAGGCGATCATGAATAACAAAATTGTCAGGATAACTGTAGCAGCAGCATTTGTTTCCTCAGTCATCTGCGCCGGCAACGCAATGGCGGCTGAAGTGAAGATCGGGGTGGTTCTGCCTTTGAGTGGTGCGCTTAGCGGTTATGGGCAGCCTTCTCAAAAGGGGGTTGAGCTGGTGAATAGCATGGAATCGACGCTGAAAAACGGCGATACGGTCAAACTTGTTATTATTGATGATAAGAGCGATAAGGTTGAAGCGGCTAACGCCATGCAGCGGCTGGTTTCCAGCGATAAAGTCGACGCGGTGATCGGCGAGGTGACTTCAACCAATACCATGGCGATGACCAAAATGGCGGAAGATACTAAAACGCCGCTGGTCTCTCCAACCGCAACCAACGACCGCGTTACCCGCAACCGTGAATACGTCAGCCGCGTATGCTTTTCCGATAGTTTTCAGGGCGTGGTGGGAGCCAACCTCGCATCACGTGATTTAGGCGCTAAAACCGCCGCCATCATGTTCGACAGCAGCAACGATTACTCCGTCGGTCTGGCGAAATCCTTCCGCACCCAGTTCCTCAAAAACGGCGGCACCATTCCGATCGAAGTTCAGGCTCCCGGCGGCAGCAAGGATTTCAAGGCCCAGCTTTCCACCATCAAGGCTAAAAACGTCGACATGATCTATATGCCGATTTATTACACCGAAGGCGCACTGATTGCGGTGCAGGCCAAACAGCTGGGTCTGAAGGTGCCGGTCGTCGGCGGCGACGGTCTGGCGGCCGACCCGGTATTCTTTAAGCTCGGTCAGGATGCGGTTGAAGGTTATATGACCACCGACTACTACTCGCCGAATGCGAAAGAACAGACGCCAGAAGGCGAGAAATTCATTAAAGCCTGGGAAGCGAAATATAAGGAACCGACGCATACCTGGGGGGCAATGACGGCCGACGCTTACAAAATGATCGTCAACGCGATGAATCAGTGCAGCGATCCAAAAGACCGTGTTTGCGTTAATGAGAAAATCCGCGCCACCAACAACTTTGAAGGCATTACCGGCACCTTGACGTTGAAAGATGGTGATGCAATCCGAAACGCCGTTATCAATGAAGTCAAAGATGGACAATTGGCCTTTAAAACGGTGGTTAATCCTTAAGTTATCTCCTTCATTTTTCAAGTCGCAGCGATGCAGGCTCCCTTAACTTACCCGGCTCCGGTGCGGAGCCGCTGTAAGCCGCGTTTGGGCCTGTTTGTTCTCCCGTCGCCTGCGCGCCGGGAGAGCGCCGCGCCTTGAGAAAACCGCCGGGAGCCTCGGCCCCCGGAGGCGGGCGGGATAGTCCGCATAAATCTATTGGGTAGAGCAAGGTAAATAAGGATTGAATTTATGGATGCTGCCATTTTCCTTCAGCAAGTGGTTAACGGCATGAGCCTGGGCAGTATGTATGCGCTGATTGCCATCGGTTACACCATGGTGTACGGCGTATTACGACTGATCAACTTTGCTCACGCCGATATTATGATGGTCGGGGCGTTTCTGGCGCTGTTCGGCTCAACCACCTTTGAGCTGCCTTTCGGCGCGGCTATTTTATTCGCTATTCTCTTCTCGGCTTTGCTGGGCGTCTGTATCGATCAGATTGCCTATCGACCTTTGCGTCAGGCCTCTAAAATTTCCATGCTGATTACCGCGATTGGCGTGAGTTTCTTTCTGGAGAACCTGTTCAACGTGCTGTTTGGCGGAAGCCCGCGCTTCTTCGCCGCTCCCGAATTCTTTAATCAAACCGTTTCATTGGGCAGCATCATTATCACCAATGTGGCCTGGCTGGTGCCGTTGGTTACGCTGGTATTGCTGGGATGCATTCTTTTCATCCTGTACCGGACGCGGCAAGGGATGGCGATTCGCGCGGTCGCTTTCGACGTCAACACCGTTCGCCTGATGGGGGTGGACGCCAACCATATTATTGCTTTTGTCTTTGCTTTGGGCAGTTCGCTGGCGGCGCTGGGCGGTATTTTCTACGCCACCAGCTATCCGACCATCGATCCGTTAATGGGGATACTTATTGGCCTGAAGGCGTTTGCCGCCGCCGTGTTAGGCGGTATCGGCAGCGTAACGGGGGCGGTGATCGGCGGCTTTATACTGGGATTTACCGAAGTGGTCGCCGTGGCGGTATTCCCGGAACTGGGCGGATATAAAGATGCCTTTGCGTTTATGTTTTTGATCCTGGTTCTGTTATTCAGACCGGTAGGCATTATGGGTGATGAAAGACTGGAAAGGAGCCGTTTTTGATGAGAATGCCAACAAACTCATTTTCGCTGCTAATAGGCTATATCGGGTTATTTGTCATCATGCTTCTGATGCTGTTCGCGCTACAGAATGTTTTTGACGATTATATTATCCGTATTGTCTGTAATATTTTTATTTTTATGATCCTGGCGGTGAGTTATAACCTGATTAACGGCGTAACCGGTCAGCTTTCACTCGAACCCAATGGTTTTGTCGCCGTCGGCGCTTATATTACCGCGCTGCTGTTATTAAGCGCGGATACTAAAATGGATATGTTCGAGATGGCGTCTCCCAGCCCGGTGATCCTGGCCGTACATACCACTTTTTTACCGGCGTTGATTATCAGCGGCATTTGCTCCTCGATACTGGCGGTATGTCTGGCGTTTCCGGTTTTCCGGGTGCGGGGCGATTATCTGGCGATTGTCACATTGGGCTTCGGCTTTATTATTAAAATCCTGGCGATTAATAATCCGCAGTTCACCAATGGCGCGATTGGTTTGAATGAAATTCCCCAGGCCAGCCATATGCTGTATTGGTGCGGATTTATCGCCTTAATCGCCGTGCTGCTTATTTTGCAAATCGTCTATTCGAAATACGGGCGGGCGATGAAAGCCGTTCGCGATGATGAAGATGCGGCGATTGCGATGGGGATTAATACCTTCAAAATTAAAACCTGCGCTTTTGCCACCAGCGCTTTCTTAGAAGGTATCGGCGGGGGGTTATTGGCGTCGCTGTTGACGATTATTTCTCCCGATCTGTTTGATTTCATGCTGACGTTCCAACTGCTGATCATCATCGTTCTAGGCGGGCTTGGCAGCACCACCGGCGCTATTTTAGGGACCGTGGTGGTGGTGGGAAGCGGCGAGTGGCTGCGTTTCCTCGATCAGCCGTTAAGTTTCTTCGGCGAGGATTTGGGATCGTATCCCGGCTTGCGCATGGTCGTATTCTCATTGGTGTTGCTCATTATTATGTTGTTTGCCCGTGAAGGGTTATTGGGTAAACAGGAGATTTGGGAAGTTAATAGGAAGCGCCGTTATGGAAAATAAACCTATCCTCAGCGTGGATAATATCATCATGCAATTCGGCGGATTGCGCGCCATTGATGGTGTTAGCTTTACGCTTAATCAGGCTGAAATATTCGGTTTGATTGGTCCGAATGGCGCGGGAAAAACCACGTTATTTAATGTTATTACCTCAAACTATAAACCGACTTCGGGAACGGTAATGTTGGGTAATGAAAAAATTACCGGATTAAAACCGAACCTTGTGGTTAATCGCGGTATCGCCCGTACCTTCCAGAACATTCGTTTGTTTAATTCGATGACGGTACTGGAGAACGTATTAATCGGTTTCGATCGCTCGATTCATTATTCTTTTATTGAAGCGGCATTGCATATGGGGCGGTTTTTCTCGGCGGAAAAACGGGCGAAAGCAAAAGCGATGGAGATCCTTGAATATATCGGTATCGCTGAACATGCCGAGGCGCTGGCGAACAACCTGAGCTATGGGAATCAGCGTAAAGTGGAGATCGCCAGGGCATTGGCGACTTCGCCGACCTTGCTGCTGTTGGATGAGCCCGCGGCTGGTATGAACCCCAGAGAAACGAATGAATTGGCGCAGCTGATTTTTAGAATGCGTGAGGATTACAAGTTAACGGTTTTACTGATTGAACATGATATGTCTTTCGTTAATACCCTGTGCGAGCGGGTATTGGTGCTGGATTATGGTAAACCGTTATTCAGCGGCGCTACCTATGAGGCGATTAATAATAAAGAGGTGATTGCCGCGTATCTTGGAGATGTCGATTATGCTTAAGGCCGAGGATCTACAGGTATTTTATGGATTGATTCAGGGATTAAAGGGGATCGACATCGAGGTGAATAACAGCGAGATCGTTACGCTGATTGGCAGTAACGGCGCGGGGAAAACCTCAACGCTGAACGGTATTATTAACCTGGTGAAATCGACCGGGCAGGTCAATTTCCTGAATGAAGATATTTCCAACAGCCTGACGCATCAGATAGTCAGGAAAGGGCTGGCGCTGGTGCCGGAAGGACGCAAGGTTTTCACCAACCTGACCATTGAAGAAAACTTGCGTATGGGGGCGTACAACAACCCGGTTAATTTCAACTATCTGAAAGATAAAATGTACACGCTGTTTCCGCGTTTGAAAGAGCGTCGTAGCCAACTGGCGGGGACGATGAGCGGCGGCGAGCAACAGATGCTGGCGATCGCCAGGGCGTTGATGAGCGAGCCGGTGTTGCTGATGCTGGATGAACCCAGCCTGGGGCTGGCGCCGAAGATCGTTGGCGAAATGTTCAATATTATTAAGCAATTGCAGAAGGACAATATTACCATCCTCCTGGTTGAACAGAACGCGACCGCCGCCTTGAAGATCGCCGATCGCGCCTACGTGCTGGAGAACGGCAAGATAGTCCTGAAAGGAAACGCGAAGGAGATTCTGGCCAACCCCGAAGTGAAGAAGATGTATTTGGGGGGATAAATCCTCCTAACCCATCGTCCCTTACCGCGTATGCCCGGCCATCCGCGCCGGTTGCCCCGCCGTCCCCGCGCAATCGGCGGGGTCGACGGGGGCTCGGCGTTGCCGAGATTTCCGGTTGCTCGCCCCATCCTGGGGCTGGCCTTCGGGCCGCCGCAAGCGCCATTCAAAAACACTCCCGATGTTTTTGTGCGCGGCAATGGCGAAGTCTATGTATATGAAAATGACCTGTTGACGGCCGCCGCCAAGATCCAGACAATCCTCTTTTTCATCAAGAGCGGGCAGGAATCTATGGAAGCATGGCTGGATCATCTGGTGACGCAATCATTAACCTATGCGCTGATCGCGGTCATGCTGGTCGCTTTTCTGGAGTCTCTTGCGGTCGTGGGACTATTGCTGCCGGGGACGCTGATGATGGCGACGCTGGGGGCATTGATCGGCAGCGGCAAACTGGGGCTGTATCCGGCGTGGGGCGTGGGAATTATCGGCTGTCTGCTGGGCGACTGGATCTCTTACTTTATCGGCCGGAGCTTTAAGACGCGGCTGCATCAATGGTCTTTCCTGAAAAAACATCAGACGATGCTGCGCAAGACGGAGCATGCGCTGCATCAGCATCATATCGCAACGGTGCTGATTGGCCGCTTTGTCGGCCCGACGCGTCCGCTGATCCCGATGGTTGCCGGCATGCTGGAACTGCCGCCCTATAAATTCGCGTTACCGAACATTATCGGCAGCCTGACCTGGCCGCCGCTGTACTTTTTGCCCGGCATACTGGCCGGCGTCGCCATTGATATTCCCGCCGCAACCAATAGCGCCGGTTTCAAATGGCTGCTGCTGACGGCGGCGTTGCTGGCGTGGAGTGCGGCGTGGCTGTGCTGGCGCTGGTGGCGGGGCGATAAGCGCAAGAAAAGCGACTGGTTCAGCCGGCGGCTGCCGATGCATCGTTTACGCTGGGTTGCGCCGCTGTCGCTGACGGCGGCGGGAGTCAGCCTGATACTGCTGATACAGCATCCGTTAATGCCGGTTTATCGCCATCTGTTGTGGCAGGTGCTGAATGGGTGATATCCAACGAGAGGGCGGGAATATCGCTCGCTCCTCTCGTTCGTATCCCGCTAGCGGTAAAACTCCGCTACCTGCTCGAAGATTCGCATTTCATCGCCGTGACGGCGTACCTGAAGAACATCCTCCAGTTTTTCCACCTGACTGATCATCTGTTGCAGGCGCCGATCGTTTTGCACCAGCAGCCAGATCCGGCTTTCGTCGCCGCTCGCCAGCGGCATACATAAGATCCCTTCGACGTTAAATGCGCGGCGGGCAAATAATCCGCACACGTGGGACATCACGCCGGGATGGTTGCGCACCGAGAGTTCCAGCGTCACCTGGTTTGAAGTAGATTGATTCGGCATGGTATTAGTCTCCAATCATATCGATGTTGGCGGCGCCCGGCGGCACCATCGGATAAACTTTTTCATTCGCGTCAATGAGCACATGGATCAACGCCGGACCAGGGCGGTTCAACGCTGCGGAGAGCGCCGCGCAAGGATCTTCCGCGGCGTTCAGATCGCAGGTGGCGAAGCCGAAGCCGGCGGCGATAGCCAAAAAGTTGGTGCGGTAAGGATAATCGGCCGCAAAGATACGCTGCTGGAAGAACAGCTCCTGCTGTTGGTGCACCAGGCCAAGAGACTGGTTGTTCATCAGGATGATTTTAACGTTCAGTCCGGCTTCCGCGGCGGTCGCCATTTCCTGAATATTCATCATCAGGCTGCCGTCGCCGGAAAAGCAAATCACGGTGCGTTCAGGTTCGGCCAGCGCCGCGCCGATGGCGGCGGGCAGACCGAATCCCATGGTGCCCAATCCGCCGGAGGTCAGCCACTGGCGCGGCCTGCGCAATGGGTACGACTGTGCGACCCACATCTGATGCTGTCCGACGTCGGTGGCGATAATGGCGTCATCGCTCAGCGCCTGAGCGGCGGCCCGTATCAGCCCGTAGTGGCTCAGCGGGTTGTCCGCGTCCGGCATATTGAAAGGAAACTCGCGCTGTAGCGCATTGACCGCATCAAGCCAGACGCCGCGCCGGCGCGGTTCGATCAGCGGCAGCAGTTGCTCCAGCGCCTGTGCGACGTCCGCGTTCAAGGCCACGTGAGGCTGCCTGATTTTGCCCAATTCAGCCGGATCGATATCTATATGAATAATGCCGGCCTGCGGACAGAACTGCTCGGCCTTGCCGATTGCGCGATCGTCAAAGCGCGCGCCCAGCACAATTAACAAATCCGCCTGTTGCAGGATCAGATTGGTTGATCGTGCCGCGTGCATGCCCAGCATACCCAGCGACAGCGGATGATCGGCCGGCATGGCGCCTAATGCCATCAGCGTCATGGTGGTGGGCAAACTGGCGCGTTCCGCTAACTGGATCGCCTGCTGGTGCGCCGACGCGTTGATGACGCCGCCGCCCAGATAGAGTACCGGACGCCGGGCCGCGTTGATCATGGCGGCGGCCTGCTCGATTTTCTGCCGATCGATAGCCGGCGGGGGCGTGTTCTCTCTTATCGGCGGAAGTTCATCCAATTCGATTTCTGCGGTCTGCACATCTTTGGGAATATCAATCCATACCGGACCGGGGCGGCCAGACTGGGCGATGCGAAACGCCTCGGGAATAACGCGCGGCAATTCCCTGATATCCCTGACCAGATAGTTGTGCTTGGTTACCGGTATGGAAATGCCATAGGTATCCACTTCCTGAAAGGCGTCGGTGCCGATCATGCAGGAGGACACTTGCCCGGTGATGCAAACCAGCGGAATGGAGTCGAGTTTGGCATCGGCGATAGCGGTCAACAGGTTGGTGGCGCCAGGTCCGCTGGATGCCAGACACACCGCGGCGCGTCCGCTGGCTCGCGCCATACCCTGCGCCATGAAACCGGCGCCCTGCTCATGGCGAGCCAGTACATGACGGATGGTTTTACTTTGGCCGAGCGCGTCGTAAAGCGGCAGAGCGGCGCCGCCGGGAATACCTGCCACGGTTGTGATGCCCTGTTGTTCAATCAGCCGGATAATCAGCTGAGCTCCTGTATAGCGCATGATCGTATCCTTCATCGGGGCCGGTGCGGGTTTCGGAGCGGGGAAGGCAGAAACAAGAAACCCCGCTCGGCTTGCGCCGGCGGGGTTTGGGAATCTTATCTTGATTCGGACCCGTTACGGCGCGTTGCCGACGACCACCACGACGACCACGCGCACGACGACGACCGCGTCAACGTGCGCGGTGCTTAGTAGTGCTGAAGTGGAAGAGGCGTGTCTCACGGAGTACCTTTATCAAGTTTGGGTGTAAACGGCATTATCTAAACACGTTTAACCGACAGGGAACAAGCCCCAATGTATTAAAAAGATAAAAATCGGCGGCGGCTCACATTTGCTATCACATCAGTTCTTCTTTGCGATCGTCGGATTCGCCGTAGCGGTGCAGTATGGGCGGCGGTAGTCCGTGATAAAGAGAGGCGAGTCCGGCGTTGATAATCTGGTTTTGTTGGTCAAACAGCGAGTTGCCGTGCAGATCGCTTTCGACGATAAAGGGACCGAACGCCTCCGTTTCGAACAGCCACAAGGCCTGGGCGATGCCGAGCTCTTCAAGCCAGAAAACGTCGATAACGCGTTTTATCCCTCGTCCCAGCAGCGCGCCGGTGCCGTAGCCCACCGTGGTCAGGTAGACCGCCCCTGCCGGCGCCAGCACCTGCCGATATTGCTCCAGCGGCATGCCGCCTTTCCCCAGGATAATGTTGCTGCCGCTGAGTTTGATCCAGGCGGCCATCCATTTAGCGAAACGGAAGCTGGCGGTCGCCGTTACGGCGCCGATCTGGTAACCGCCCGCCGCATCCGGCGCGGCGGCGGGCGAACAGTGGAAATTGACGCGGCTGATGGCCGGCAGATCGACCGGCAGCGAGCGGCCTTCGGTCAATATCCGGTTATAGACGCCTTCGCGCGCCGTATAGACCGCGCCGCTCAGGTAAACCACGGTACCTGGGGTCAGACTGGCGAGATCCCGGTCGGAAACCGGCAATGTCAGATAAACAATATTCAGATCGTCGTATTTTCCGGCCATTCAACCGTCTCCCGGCGCATGTAGGGGGTGAACCATAAAGGATTGGTGCGATAGCTTATCGCGCCGCTGGCGTGAATACGCGCCGTTGCGCGGCGCGAAGCCAGACAGAAGGTATGGACGCTGACCGGCATCCCGCCGGTATGGGTGTAGCCGACTTCGATATGGCAATCCGCCGCCATCGACGAACCGCTAAAGCCCATCGCTCCAATGCCCAGCGTATTAGCGAGCGTTTGCAGTTCCAGCTCCAGTTCGGCGATGCGCGGATCGGGATTGCGATCGCCGATAATGCGCAGGCAGGCCGCCTGCTTGCCCAGTTGCATACAGGTATCTTTCGAGCCGCCGATGCCGATGCCCACGATGGCGGGCTGACAGGCAAGCCCCCGTTTGCCGAAGGCGATAAGCGTATCCAGCACAAAACGCTTAATGCCGTTAATTCCGTCGCCGGGGAACAACATGCGATAGTCGGAGCCGAATAATCCCCCCTTATGCACGGTGGTTATTTCGATCCAGTCCGCGTCAGGTTCAAACGACCACTCAATTTCCGGCGCGTTGATCCCGACGTTATTGTTATGCTCGGTCCGCCACAGCGGGTGCACGCGGTTGGGCCGCAGCGGGATGGTTTGGGTCGCTTGCGCGGTGGCCCGGCGGACGGCCCGCTCCACGCCGATAAAACCGCTCTCTACGCTGGCCTCGTTGCCCACTTTGATGTAGTAACGGGGAAGCCCGGTATCGGCGCACATGGGGCGCCGATCCTGCCCCGCCGCTTGCCAGTTTTCGATCATGGTGTCCAGTACGAAACGCGATAGCTGACTGCTTTCCGTGCGCCGCATCGCCTGGATTCTTTGCCGGTAATCCGGCGGGATATCAATCGCCGCGCGTTTCATTATTTCGCCCGCGGCGGCTTCAATGCGTTCGATGGCGATAGTCATTACGATGCCTCCTGTCCTGCGGGCGCTCTCTGGCGCGCATCGGCGGGCGTTTCGCTCAGCAGCGACTGTCCCGGTTTTACCCTGGTAAATGAAACCGGCACCATCTCCAGCGACAGATGAGCGCCGTCGCCGGATGCCTGAATACTGGTGTAGCGGGTATGGTTGAGATCGCCGGTTTCAGGGAAGTCTTCCCGGAAGTGGGCGCCGCGGCTATCGTTGCGGGCCAGCGCCGCAGTGGCGATAACGCGTGAAATAAGAAGCTGGCTGTCGAGATTCAGCCAGTCGTGCCAGCTCAGATTATACTGGCGCAAACCGTCGCGAACGCCGATGCCGGCCATTTCGGCGGTATGATCGTCGAGCGCGTCGAGGCCGCGCCGGATCCCGGCATGGGTGCGCAACACGCCAATGTCGTTCCACATGGTTTCCGCCAACGCGTCGCGCAACGGGGTCAACGCGCCGGCCGGGCGGGAAAAGGGCGCTTCGACGCGGGCAATCGCGCGATCGATACTCGCTTGTTCCGGCGCGCGCCAGCTTGCCCCCCGTTTTACCCGCGCGGCCATGGATTCGCCGGCAATGCCGCCGAAAACCGTCGAGCAGGCGACGCCGTTGCCGCCTAAACGATTAGCGCCGTGCACGCCGCCGCTGTCTTCTCCCGCGACATAAAGACCGGGAACCGCCGTGGAGCAATCGGCCTCGAATTCGATGCCGCCCATCAGATAATGGGCCGTGGGGACGATTTCGACGCTGCCTCCGGCCAGGTCGAAACCGCAGTCGGCGCAGCGGTTGACCATGCCGGGGAAGGTTCGGCGAACCGCATCCTCTCCCAGGTGCTTCATCTGAATAAATACGCCGCCCATCGGGCCGGTTCGCCCCGCGCGCATTTCCGCGTAAATGCCGCGGCTGACCACATCACGCGTGGCGCGCTCCCCGCGCGCATCGTAGCGCTGCATAAAACGTTCGCCCAGGCCGTTGAGCAGATAGCCGCCCGCGCCGCGCAAGCCTTCTTCAAGCACCGTTCCCGTCATTCGGGTATCCGGGCCGCCGAGCAGCCCGGTTGGATGGAACTGCACCATTTCCATGTCGCGCAGCTTCAGACCATAGCGCAGCGCCATCGCCAGCCCGTCACAGGCTTTTTCGCCGGAAGGCGTGTGGTAACGGTACATGGTGGGGCCGGCGCCGGTGGCAAGCAACACCGCCTTCGCCTGAATAAAACGGTAGGCGCCGCGGCGTATATCGATAAACAGTACGCCGGCGATGCCCGAACCGTCCGATGCCGGGATCAGTTCTATCGCCCGGTGTTCTTCCAACTCCCGTACGCCGGCGACCCGCACCTGTTCCATCAGACGGTTAATGATCTCAATGCCCGTCAGATCCGATTTGTGTACGGTGCGATCAAACGTCTGACCGGCGAACGCTTTTTGATGCAGCGTGCCGTCGGGATTACGGTCGAAAAAACAGCCCAGCTCATTCTCCAGTTCCTGGACGCGTTCAACGGCGCCTTCGACCAGACGCCATACCAGATCCTGGCGCGGCAGCCATTTGCCGCCGTTGATGGTATCCATAAAGTGGCGTTCTACGGAGTCGCCTGCCGCCAGCGCCACGTTATAACCTCCCTGTACCATGCGGGTACAGCCGCTTTTCCCCAGCAGCCCTTTGGTGGCGACGATGACTTCCAGCTCCGGGGCGGCCTGTCTGGCATGCAGCGCGGCAAACAGACCCGCGCCGCCGGAGCCCAGAATCAGGATATCGGTTTTCAGCGACTCAATTTGCATACTCAGAGCACTCCCAGAAGAAACGCCGCGCCGACGGCGAGGGAAAACGCGCTTCCCCAGCCGAGCCAGTTAAGGCGCGTGGCCCGGATACTGCTCCAGTCCAGGCACTCCAGCGCCAGCAGACGCAGGCCGAAGCAAAAATGCAGGCTAAGCAGCATCACCAGCCCCCATTCGGCGGCTTTCACCAGCGGGTTATCGCTGAACCGGATAAATCGTTCCAACTGCGCCTCGCTTTCCAGCGCCAGACCCAGCACCAGAAAGTGAACCGGCAAAAACAGGGCGAGCAACAGCCCGGACAGGCGGTGTCCGACAAAAGCCAGCCAGGATTTATGATGATGAAAAGACTGTATTTTTATCATGTCGCTACGCCTCCAACGGCGATTACCGCGCGGATGCCCAACAACAACAGCAGCAGACTAAAGCTCAGGCTAACCCAGCCCGCGCGGCGGTAGGTAAGTCCGGCCCATTCGATCAGCACGCTGCGTACGCCGGCCAGCGCGTGGAGGGCGGCGCAAATGACGAAGCCGGAATAGAAAAAAATCCAGCCCCAGCTTCCCTGCGTTCTGCCCAAAATCGCCGAGGCGCTCAGGCCGTGATGTACGGCGTAGATCATCACCCCAAGGTGGATGAGCACAAAGGGGATCAGCAACAGGGTGGTGAGGCGCTGTAGTATGAATAGGAACCGTTCCATGGCTACTCCTTTAGGAACCACTGGAACAAGGTGACTTTTTTCAGACCGGCGATGCTGCGAGTGGGGCTAAGGCCGATAGGACAGCACTGTATGCAATTCCCCTCGGTATGGCAGGCGCTGATGCCGCCCGCCGATCCAACCCGTTTTTTAACGTAACTTCTGTTGGCGTGCCGTTCATCGTTAATCTGCGTCCAGGCGCGGTTAAGCGCCGCCGGGCCGAGATAACTCTTATCCCATGCCACAACATCGCAGGCGGCATAGCAGATAGCGCAGTTGATGCACTCGATGGCTTCACTGGCGCGCTGGCGCGGCGCGCTTTGCGGATCGACGCGGGCCGGCGCCTCGGTCCGCGTGGTTGAGGCGTGAAAATCGCCGCCCGCCGCTTGCCATTTAGCAAAGAATTCGCGCATATCCACCACCAGGTCTTTGATGCGCGGCAGATTCCTCAACGGCGCCAGATGCAGCACGCCCTGTTTTTCGATGCGGCTGACGTGCGTGCGGCAGGCCCAGCGGGGAGAACCATTGACCATCATGGCGCAGGAGCCGCAAACGCCGACCCGGCATGAAAAACGATAGGCCAGAGAGGGGTCGATACGTTGCTGAATCTCCGTCACCACATCAAGCACGGTTTGGTTGTCGCGCCAGGGAACAAGATACGTGGCGTCGGCGTCATGCCTATCGCCGCGTGATATTTTTACTGTTAGGTGTTTTTTAATGTCCATTCTTTTTCTGATTTATATTCTCCTGTTCTTAACGGTAAGCGAACAGGAATAAACGACGATGATAACCGGCTTGATTACCAAACTTTAATATTACGCGGCCTATAGCATGTTGATTGCTATTATGTTGCTTGTGTTTATTACCTGTTTTCCGGCTGCATATGATTTGATGCCTGTTTATTTTCCCAATGAAGGATGAATAGCAGGCTATTAGAAATTGACTATACATGCATAAAAAGTGTGGTTAACAATAAAATATAGATAAGTAAAATCAAAAAATAGAAATAGATGCGTGTGATATTAAATGTGATCGGGGTTGCACTTTATTGTCTTGTCGGCGCTTGCAATAGTGTTGGTATTTTTATTGATTTAAAATCAATTGTTTAAGTTTGTTTTTTTTCTGCCGCTTACGCGATTTTCCGATATGGCGGGACGATTGTTCAGGCTGAATTGAATCATCATGGTTAATGTAATGGGTTTTTATAACTAAATTCATTAGAAAAATAAAAGTTATTTTTATGATCGCCGGATACGCATAGCTTATTCCAAAATGCTATTTATTAATAAGCGGTGAGTTATTTATTCTCTTCCTGATATCGGTAGTCTATGCCACGGGGAATAACCGTCTCCTGCCGTATGGCGTTATTACGATAAAATGAGTATCTCATTATTTTCATTTTCCGGAAAAGCAATTTCCTTCTTAGTCGTTACCGACGCAGAAGAAAACAGGGCTGATTAAATTATTATTTAACTTTCGTTAACAGGTACTGTCCATGAAAAACAACAGCAATAATACCGTTAATCCGGCTAAGCGTTTACATAATAAGGTATTGAGTATCGCCACGGCGTTCAGCCTGCTGCTTGTCGGGCTGGGAATGCCGGCGTATGCGCAGGCGGAGGGGCATTTACGTATCGCCCAGCAGTTTGGCATTGTCTACCTGTTGTTGAATGTCGCGCAGGAAAATAAGCTGATTGAAAAGCACGGCAAGGCCGAAGGGCTGGATATCAAGGTGGAATATCTGCAACTTTCCGGCGGCTCGGCCGTGAATGACGCGCTGCTCTCCGGTTCGGTTGACATTGCCGGCGCCGGAATCGGGCCTTTGTTTACCATCTGGGATCGCACCAAGGGCCGTCAGAATGTCCGCGCCGTCGTGGCGACTGGGAATTTCCCTTACTATCTGATCAGCACTAACCCAAATATAAAAACCATTGCCGATTTTACCGATAAAGACCGTATTGCCGTGCCGGCCATCAGCGTATCGGTGCAATCGCGTTTCCTGCAACAGGCGTCCGCAAAGCTATGGGGGATAAGGAATATAACCGTCTCGATAAGTTACAGGTAGCCGTGCCCCATCCGGACGCGACCGCCGCCATTATTAGCGGCGGTACGGAAATCACGGCGCATTTCGGCAATGCGCCGTTCCAGGAACAGGAACTGGCCGGCAACCCCAATGCGCACATCGTGCTTAACTCCTACGATGTTTCCGGCGGCCCCTCTTCTCCAGTGGTGCTGTATTCCACGGAAAAGTTCCGCAAGGAAAACCCCCGCACCTATCGCGCTTTCGTGAACGCCATTGCGGAAGCGGCGGATCTTGCCGCCAACAATCCTGATGCGGCGGCCGACGCCTTTATCAACATCACAAAGTCTAAAATCGATCGTCAACTGTTGCTCAGCATTCTCAAGAGCCCGGAGACGAAGTTTACCGTTACGCCGCGCAATACGCTGCAGCTTGGCCAGTTCCTGCATCAGGTCGGCGCCATTAAAAATAAACCGGAGACGGTGCAGGATTATTTCTTTGAAGATCCGCACGTGGCGTCCGGAAGCTGAGGCGAATCTGAGTATTTCCCGTTACCTGTCAGAGGGAAAAAGATCGGAATAGGCAAGTTCTCAAACGAGGCGTAGGCGGGTTTTTACTTTGGCTGGAAGCCGATTGGACGGCGCTGGCGGGTAAATATATTCCTCATCTTGCGGCTGGAATTTGCAGTAAGACGGAACGGCATGAATATCCAGACTGATTGGCGTCTGTCCATTCCTGCCGTATTCGCCGGACGAGGGCTCAATGCTTTTTCAGCATGTGAGCCCTCCAGGGTTAGCGGTCAGCCTACTTGGTCGTCGTCAGTTCTTTGCTTTCCCCTTTTTGCCATTGGTGGTGGCTTTAGGCCCATCGGCCTGCTTAGATGCGGCGGGGGTATTGCTATAGGCGCGGCCGTAGTAGGTATCCAACAGGATCTGCTTCAGTTCGGAGATCAGCGGATAACGCGGGTTGGCTCCGGTACACTGGTCGTCGAACGCGTCTTCGGACAGCTTATCGACCTTGGCCAGAAAATCCGCTTCCTGCACGCCGAAATCGCGAATGCTGGCTGGAACGTCCAGCGCCGCTTTGGTTTCTTCCAGCCAGGCCAGCAGTTTGTCGATTTTCTGTCCCACGTCGTCGCCAGGAGCGCTGAGGGCAAGATAATCAGCAATTTCCGCGTAGCGTTTGCGAGCCTGCGGATAGCCGTATTGGCTGAATGTCGTCTGCTTGGTCGGTTTATCGGTCGCGTTATAGCGAATGACATTACAGATCAGCATGGCGTTGGCCAGTCCGTGCGGAATATGGAATTCGGAACCCAGCTTATGCGCCATGGAATGGCACACGCCCAGGAAGGCATTGGCGAAAGCGATGCCGGCGATGGACGCCGCGTTGTGAACCCGTTCGCGGGCAACCGGATTTTTTGCCCCTTCCTGATAGCTGGCGACCAGATAGCCATGCAGCAGTTTCAGCGCCTGCAGTGCCTGGCCGTCGCTGAATTCATTGGCCAGCACCGACACATAGGCTTCCGTTGCGTGAGTGATCGCATCCAGGCCACCGAATGCGCACAGCGATTTAGGCATACTCATGACCAGATCGGCGTCCACGATCGCCATATCCGGGGTTAGCGCATAGTCCGCCAGCGGATATTTCACTCCGGAGGCATCGTCGGTCACCACCGCAAACGGCGTGACTTCGGAACCGGTGCCTGAGGTGGTGGGAATGCAGATCATCCGCGCTTTTATCCCCATTTTCGGGAACGTGTGGACACGTTTGCGGATGTCCATAAAGCGCAGCGCCAGATCTTCGAAGCGGGTTTCCGGATGTTCATACATAACCCACATCAGCTTGGCGGCATCCATCGGCGAACCGCCGCCCAGCGCGATAATGACGTCAGGGTTGAACGCATTAACCTGCTCGGTTCCCTTGCGGACAATGCTTAGCGTCGGGTCCGCCTCTACTTCAAAGAACACTTCAGTGGCGACGCCCTGTTGTTTCAGACGCGAGATCACCTGATCGGCATAACCATTATTGAACAGGAAGCGGTCGGTCACGATAAAGACGCGTTTGGCGCCGTCGCGCACGACTTCTGCCAGCGCGACGGGAAGCGAGCCGCGCCGGAAATAAATGGATTTTGGAAGTTTATGCCACAACATATTTTCCGCTCGCTTGGCTACGGTTTTCACATTGAGAAGATGCTTGGGCCCCACGTTTTCCGAGACGGAGTTGCCGCCCCAGGAGCCGCAGCCCAGCGTCAGCGATGGCACCAGCTTGAAGTTGTACAGATCGCCAATACCGCCGTAAGAGGTCGGCGAGTTGATCAGCACGCGGGAGGTTTTCATCCGTTCGCCGAAATACAGCACCCGATGGGCATGATTATCCTGATCGGTATACAAGCAGCTGGTGTGGCCGATACCCTCCATATTGAGCAGTTTTTCAGCGATATCGACCGCCTCGCTAAAATTCTGCGCCCGGTATAGCGCCAGCGTGGGAGACAGTTTTTCGTGCGCGAAAGGTTCGGTTTCGTCCGCCTTGGTAACCTCGCCGATCAGCACTTTGGTATCCGGTGGGACGCTGATCCCGGCCATTTCGGCAATTTTCACCGCGGACTGGCCAACGATAGCTGCATTTAACCCGCCGTTCTTTCTCAGGACACTTCCTACGGCCGCCAGCTCATCGCCTTGCAGAATATAGCCGCCCTGATCGAGGAAGTTGGCGCGAACGTCGTCATAAATACTCTTGACGACGATGGCGGATTGTTCGGATGAACAGATCATGCCGTTATCGAAGGTTTTTGACATCAGAATAGAGGCGATGAAGCGTTTGACGTCGGCGCTTTCATCCACCACTACCGGCGTGTTGCCGGGACCGACGCCTAACGCCGGTTTGCCGGAGCTATAGGCGGCTTTGACCATTCCTGGTCCGCCGGTGGCGAGAATCATGTTGATGTCGGGGTGGTGCATCAACTGGTTGGTCAGTTCAATGGTCGGTTCGGTAATCCAGCCGATGATATCTTCCGGAGCGCCGGCGGCGATCGCCGCTTTCAGGACGATTTCCACCGCCTTGTTGGTGGAGTTTTTCGCGCGCGGGTGCGGCGAAAAGATAATGCCGTTACGCGTTTTCAGGCTGATGAGCGCTTTGAAAATCGCGGTAGAGGTTGGATTGGTGGTAGGCACGATGCCGCAGATCAGACCGACGGGAGCCGCGATCCTGATCGTGCCGTAGGCGTCGTCTTCAGACAGGATGCCGCAGGTTTTCTCGTTTTTATAGGTATTGTAGATGTATTCGGATGCGAAGTGGTTCTTAATCACTTTATCTTCCACTACGCCCATACCCGATTCTTCCACTGCCATTTTCGCCAGCGGAATGCGGGCGGCGGCGGCGGCAAGCGCGGCGGCGTGGAAGATGTTATCCACCTGCTCCTGCGTATAATCGGCATAGATAAGTTGGGCCTTTTTCACCCGGGCAACCAAGGAATCAAGATCATCAATTTGTGCAACGGTCATGGTGGTCTCCAATTAAGCAATATATCTGCCAGGGGCTTTCCCTGAATAAGGCGGCAAGAACCCACGAGCCTAATACCTGACTACTGACGCATCGCGTACTCTTGCCTGGGCTTTTGCTTCCACCTCTACGGCATTGGATGCCGAGAGAAATATATTCCGTATCAAATTGGTGACTTTGATTGAGATTGATAACAAACGTATTGATGGCGATTCTGTTAACTGATTGCCCTTTATTTCGGGCGGAAATTAACAATAGCACGCTAATTATTTGATGTTTGCTATTGCTAATAGAGATAACATCAGAGAAAAACAGATCTTTTATTATCAATCTCTATCAAAGTAATATGTTTAATTTTTGTTAATGATATTTTACTTTATGTGATAATTTATTCTGCTGCCAACATTGATATCGCTTTAGCTGCTATGTGACAATAGAAAAATAGGGTTAGAAATATGGATTTATACCCGTTATGTTGCAAGTTGCAGCGGCGTTGGTTTTATCGCTCGCCCCATCCAGAGCCTGGTTCGTAAAGGACTGATGCTTCGCTCTGTTCAATACGGCAACGATTTGTCCTGCATCGTGAAATCTATTGGGTATAACGAATAAAATCAAAAACGTTCTTATTATTTCCAATTAAAGACGGCGGTTTTGTTACTGCTATTTGTGATGATGATCTCATGATTATGTCAGGTGATAATCATGATTACCTATATTGATTATTTGTTAGCATATTTTATTTTTTGTTGTGTTTCACGCATCAATTTAAAGTTTTTGCCAGAATAACCGGATAGATCACAATATGGTGTGGAGTGTGGTTTGCTGATATCAAAAAATAGCGTTTTTATTTCATTCTGAATTCTCGATTATCTTTTTGGCGCGTATTCAAACGAAAATCAGAAGTGACGCGCCATACTTCAAGTTGCGTGCGCGCAGGCCGCCTTCCTGCAACCCGAATTATTGAGAGTATAGTCTATTATCGCGGGCGAACGGATTGATTCAGCGGGCGATTGTCGATAATGCAGCCCTCATTAACGGTCACCGCCCGGTCGGCGATGTACTCCGCATCATCCAGATTGTGCGACACCATCAGCAGCGTGAGCCGACGTTCGTCGCAGACCTTTTCCAGCAGTTGCAGCATCTCCTGGCGCAAGGCCGGATCGAGCGCGGAAAACGGTTCATCCAGCAGCAAAATAGGCTGACGGCGAACAAGACAGCGGGCCAGCGCGGCGCGCTGCCGCTGACCGCCTGAAACCTGAGACGGCAGGCGATGGAGCAGCTCGGTTAACCCGACCCGATCGGCAATTTTTATCAGCGTTTCCCGCTGTTCGTCATTAAGCCGCAGGCCGGGGTTCAGCCCTAGCGCGATATTCTTCTCGATGGTCAAATGGGGGAAGAGATTGTTTTCCTGAAACAGAATGGATACCGGCCGCTTGGATGGCGGAGTATCGCGGTGATTTTTCCCGTTCAGACGCAATTCACCGCTATCGGCCATCAGAAAACCGGCTATCAGATTCAGGAGCGTGCTTTTTCCCGCGCCGCTGGGGCCGAGAATCGCCACGCGTTCCCCAGGCTCGACCCGTAAATCAAAACGCATGGGAAAATCTTGATAGAGATAGGTCAGTTTATCGAGAAAGATCATCGCGATCCGCCAGTTTTTCAATCAGGGTGAACAGCGTGAAGCAGAGCAGCATCAGTAACAGTGCGGTAACGGCACCATCGACGCTGCGATAGGCTCCAATTTGCTGATAAAGGTAAAAAGGCAAGGTGCGGAACTGCTCATTGCCGAATAGCGCGATAACGCCAAAGTCGCCGATGGACAGCACGCTGGCAAACGCCAGCGCCTGGGCCAGCGGCTGTTTCAGCGCTTGCAGCTCAATAATTTTCAGCCGTTGCCAGCCGCGTAGATCCAGCGACAGGCAGAGTCGATTATAGCGTTCGGCGACATCCAGCATGGGATTTTCCAGTATTTTGAGCGCATAGGGGATCGCCATCAGCGCGTTGGTCATCACCACCAGCCCATAAGGCGATTCCGGCAACCCCACGGTATTGTTCAGCAACAGGAAAAAACCGGTTGCCAGCACAATGCCGGGCATGGCGAGGATCAGCATTCCGCTCAGGTTCATCAACTGACCATAGAACTGCTGGCGGCGTAGCTTGAGTTCCCGGCTGCTCCATAGCAGCATCATCGTCAGGATGATGCAAATAACGCCCGCCGCCAACGCGATACGCAGCGAGGTAAACAAGGTTTTCCATAGCGCCGGCTGTTGCAGTACCGTGAACAGAGACCGGTTGACGCCGTCTACCACGACGGCCAGCAACGGCGGCACGATCAGCAGTAATGCCGCGCCGATCAGCAGCGTATCGCATACCCGGCTGAACAGGCTGTCCTGCGGGTTGCGCCACGCCAGTTGCTGAGTGCTGCCGACCGGCAGCACTCGGCCTAGCCGCTGGCTCAGCAGCACCAGCCCAAGACAGCACGTCATCTGAATCAGCGCCAGCAACGCGGCGCGCGACGGGTCGTAATCAAAGCTCAGCGCCTGGTAGATCGCCAGTTCGATGGTGGTCGCCCGCGGTCCGCCGCCCAGCGATAGCACGGTGGCAAAGCTGGCGAAACAGAGCATGAAAATAAGCGCGGCGACCGGCGGGATCTGCCTGCGCAGCCAGGGCCATTCGACAATACGAAAATGCTGCCAGCCGTTCATCCCCAGTTGGGCCGCCAACTGACGCTGTTCGGTGGCGATGTTTTCCAGCGATTGCAGCAGCAGGCGGGTCGCCAGCGGCAGGTTGAAAAAAATATGCGCCAGCAGAATGCCCTGCAGCCCATAGGGTGAAAAATGGTATGGCAGGCCAAAGATCCCCAGCAGATGCGCCAGCCATCCCTGACGGCCATATATGCTCAACAGGCCGAAAACCGCCACCAGAACCGGCAGCACCAGCGTCATGGCGCATAAGCGCAATAGCAGGCGATGACCGGGAAAGCGTCTGCGGTAAAGCGCCCTGGCAAGGAAAATCGCCGGCATGGTGGACAGCAGGGCGGACAAAAACGCCTGCCAGAAAGTAAAACGGATAACATGCCACAGATAGCCGTCATGCCAGAGCATTCGCCACTGGTTCTCCGGCGCCTGTAGCCACAATGCGCCGAAGGCCAGCGCAGCTACCGCGATCAACAGTAGGGTGGCCAGCAATCCCGGCCACAAACTTCCGGCGCTTAACGGCTGACGGCTTGTTGCCATGCCTGGATCCAGTTATTTCTCTGTTCCGCAACCTGCTGCGCGCTGTATTGCAAGGTTTTCTCAGGAAGGGCGAGACTGGCGAATCCGGCCGGCAGATCGGTTTTGATCGCCGGATACATCCAGTTGGTGGTCGGGATCGCCTGTTGGAAGGCGGGCGTCAGGATGAACTGCATAAAGCGTTGCGCCAGCGCCGGATTTTTGCTGGTCGCCAACTGCCCGGCGACTTCGATTTGCAGATAATGTCCTTCGCTAAAGTTTGCCGCGGCGTAGTTGTCTTTCTTCTCTTCAATGATGTGGTATGCCGGAGATGTGGTGTAGCTGAGCACCAGATCGGCCTCGCCTTTCAGGAATAATCCATAGGCTTCGCTCCAGCCTTTGGTCACGGTAACCGTTTTTTTAGCCAGTTTTTGCCATGCCTGCGGAGCCTGGTCGCCATATACTTTCTGCATCCATAGCAGCAGCCCTAATCCCGGCGTGCTGGTGCGCGGATCCTGATAAATTATTTTCCACGGCTCCGTACTGTCGACCAGTTCATGCAGGCTTTTGGGCGGATTTTTCAGGCGGTTTTTGTCATAGACGAATGCGAAGTAGCCATAGTCATAGGGAACGAACGTCGTATTGTCCCAGCCGCCGGGGACATCAACGACGGCTTTGGCATCCAGATTGTGTTTGGCGAATAATCCGGTCTGTTCCGCCGCCTGCAACAGGTTGTTATCCAACCCCAGAATGATATCCGCTTTGCTGTTCTTCCCTTCCATTCGCAGACGGTTCAGCAGCGAGGCGCCGTCTTCCAGGGCGACAAAATTCAGCTCGCAGCCGCACTCTTTTTCAAACGCCGTTTTAATAACCGGCCCAGGCCCCCATTCGGAAGCGAAAGAATCATAGGTGTAAACCGTAAGCGCCGGTTTGGCGAATGAGGAAGCCGACACCAGCAACAGGCAGGGAAGGATTTTTTGCAGGATTGACGCTGAACGTTTGAATAACGGTTGTTTGAGTAATGTGATATTTAACACTTTGCACTCCTGTCATCATAGGGTGGCAAAGGTCTTTGAGTCAGCGATAAACACTCCCAAATCCCTTCGCCGGTATTAACCGGATCAGGTTCGACGGGTATTTTCTCAGCGAAAAACGTGTCGCGTAGGCGTTAAACGTTTTCCGCACCCCGTTGAGAACGCCCCTATTGTAAAGACTTATGGCAGGCGGCGAAAGTGAGACGCTTAGTTTTCCGGCGGCGCGAACCAGGCGGACTTAAAGTCAAACCACCCCAGGGTGTTCATACGGATGCCTCGCATACTGCGTTGCCCCTGAAGTTGCAGCCAGTTGTGAAACAGCGGATGTAACTGACAACTGCCGATAAGTTTTTCACTCCATTCCGCTATCGGCAGCGCTTTGCTGCGCCACAGGCCGGCGTCCTCATGCAGATCTTCATTAAGGCAATGCTGGATCAGCGGTTGCTCGTAAAATATGGCGAACAGCGAGAACTCCAGCGGCAGGTAGCAGTTGTTGCTGCACAGCCAGATATCGCTTTCCGCTTCGCCCCGATACCACTCTTCGTAACTGACCCTCTGTAACTCGAGCTGCACGCCTTGTTCCGCCAGCACCTTTTTCATAAGGTCGCCAATTACCTGATATTCAGGGTGTTCCCGGTAGAGCGTCAGGGTAATGCGCCGCAGATCCTGGGGCTTCTCCTGGGCGTCGACATGGCCGCGGTGATGCCAGCGCGGGAGCAGGCCGTAGGCTGGCGACCAGTCGCGCTGATGCGAAACATCCGTATGACGGAGCAGGGCGATCGGATTGAATATCTGGCACAGCCAGCGGCGCACCTCCAGCCGGCTAGCCTGCGCCGAGCGGGTGTCAAACAGCAGGAAATAGCAGCCTTCCTCCATGCGGCTTTCCAACTGGTTATGAGATGAATCATCCGATTCCAGATGCAAGGAGCAGGGATACATCTCGGTTGCGTCGGGAATAACCCAGATGTTGACCTCGTCAATCAGCGCCCGATAGCCGAAATAGTCATCGAACGCTTTGATTTTTAATTGATTATCGTTGTTGCGCGTTACCGCGTAAGGACCGGTTCCGATAGGCTGCCTGGCGAAATCGGGCAGGGTTCGCCACTCCTCAGGCAGAATCATCGCCGGAACGCTGCCGAGCAGCCAGGGCAACCAGTCGTCGGGGCTGCTCAGGCGGACATCAATCACAAACGGCATAGGGGAAGTCACCTTCTCAATATGCGAAAACAGCGGGAATTCGGTGAGCCGGGTAAGCGAGGTGATGACATCCGCCATAGTGAGTTCCCGTCCGTGGTGAAAACGAATGGAAGGGCGCAGATAAAACCGCCAGTGCAGCGGCGACAACATTTGCCAGTGATGGGCTAAATCGGGTTTTAGTTCCCCGTTTTCCTCATTTATGTTGGTCAGCGCGCTGAATATCTGGCGGGCAATATGCATTTCCGAACGGCGCAGCGCCGAGCCCGGCAGCAGATTGCGCAGCGGGCGATAATAAAGAATACGCAGGATATGTTTGCCCTGACGAAAGCTGCGGCCAAGATGCGAAAGCAGCATCTGCCGTACGGTTTCCTTATCGCCCACCAGTTGTACCAGTTGGTCGATGCGGTCCTGCTCCAGCAGATCTTCGGCCCGCTGCTGCTGCAGCGCCAGCCCGGTGTAAATAAAGGTCAGTTGTGAGCGCTTACTCCGACCGGCCTCCGCCTGCCAGATAAGCCACCCTTGTTTTTGCATGGCGCCGAGCAGCGAGCGGATATGGCGGCGAGAACAGCTTAATACCCCAGCCAGCTCTTGCAGCGTCGTTTCGGTGGTCTGCCCTTGATAGCGCTGCCACAGGCGAATGAACTGTTGTTGCAGACGAGATGAAGACATAAAAGAGGAACTCCCGGCGCTAAAGTCATCAATTTATCTTTCCTTATATTACGTTGATACTTTCATTCAATGAAAGCGGGGAGGTGGATTATGAAAGTTTCATCATTGTATCGGTTCTATCAGACCTATCTTTCTACGACCAAAGCCAAATGGTTGCGCGGCGTGTCCGCGCGGCAGCGAATCGAACTATTGCAGCAGGCTACGCAGTGGCAAATAGAAGATATGTCGGAAGAAGAGTACCGCCACTGGATATAACACCAGGTTCCGGGTAGACAAACATTCTGAGTAATGGTGCTATTTCACCAGCCAGCGAAACTTTCCGCTGGCTTTTTTTTCGCCTCAGGCTTCGTCCGTTCAGGTTATGGCCTTTCTTACCACCGCCGACACCCATTCCGACACCACGACGGTCAGCAGAATCACCAGAAATATTATCGTGATTTGCGGCCATGCCAGCATATTGAGCGAAGATTGAAGGTTAAGGCCAAGGCCGCCGGCTCCCACCAGGCCGAGAATGGCGGATTCGCGGATATTGATGTCCCAGCGGAATACGGTAATGCCAAACAGACTGGGCAGAATCTGCGGGACAATGGCGTAGTCAATGACCTGTAGCTGACTGGCGCCGGTCGCCATAACGGCTTCGACCTGCGTTTCATCTATCTCTTCGATCGCTTCATACAGCAGTTTTCCAATAAAACCAATGGAACGCAGCGCGATGGCGATAGTTCCGGCCATCATGCCGGGACCGAGTATCGAAACCAGCAGCAGCGCCCAGATCAATGAGTTGATGGAGCGTGACGAGACGATGATCAACAGCGCGATAGGGCGAATAAACGCTGCCGCCGGGGTGGTGTTGCGCGCCGCCAGAAAAGCGATGGGCACGGCGATAAGGGTGCCGCCCAGGGTGCCGAGCGTCGCCATATTCAGCGTATCCCACAGCGGAATAAGCAACTGCGGCAAATATGACCAGCGCGGAGGGAACGCGCGCGCCAGAATATCCTCGCCCTGGGCCGGCGCGTCGTAGACAAATGACCAAATGGTATCTTGGGTCATTAACTGCCAGCAAAAGAGGAAGAAGGCGGTAAGCGCCAGCCAACCCGCCCATTGCAGCAGTTCCGCGCCGGTTGTCTGATGACGCCATTCGGGGGACGGTGTTTTCGTCTTGAAGTCTGACATTATTGGATCCGTTTGCGGATAAGACTGGAAAAGTATTCCGCCGCCATAACGATGGCGATGATGATGATCAGGATGGCGCTGGCGCTATCATATTCGTAGCGGTCGATTGCCGTATTCAGCGTAGCGCCGATGCCCCCGGCGCCGACAATGCCGATGACGGCGGATTCGCGGAAATTGATATCGAACCGATAGAGCGAAAGCCCGATCAGCCGCGGCATCACCTGCGGTTGCACCGCATAGTTCAGCAGTTGCGGCCATGACGCGCCGGTCGATCGGATCGCTTCGATCTGCGCGGCGTCGGTTTCTTCAATATCTTCCGCCAGCAGTTTGGCGATAAAACCGATAGTGGCGAACGCCAACGTCAGGAATCCGGCGAACGGGCCGAAACCAAACATGGCCACCAGCAGGATGGCGATGATGATTTCCTGAAAGGCGCGCGAAACGGCGATAATGCTGCGGCAAATCATATAGATCGGCATCGGCGTCAGGTTGCGTGCGGCGCCTACCCCAATCGGAATCGAAAGCAGAATACCGACAATCGTCGCGCATACCGTCATGGTCAGGCTTTCCTGAAGGCCGGGAAGAATATCGCGCCAGCGTGAAACGAAATCCGGTTGCAGGAATCCCTGCAAGAAGCGCCAGCCCCGGTCAACACCTTCCCAGACGCGCCGCCAGTTCACTTCCATGGAGGAGAGCGCGGCCAACAGGTAGAGCGCGCATCCGCTATAGGCGAATCCGCGCACGGTTCTATTGCGGATAAAGCGGGGCGGCCGCCGCCAGGTAGTGGGGTGAGTTGTGGTAGTCATTACAGGCTCTCGACCATTTTTCCGGCAGGAAGATCCATATGGGCCGAAGGTTCCCCGGCTGCGTCATCCTTCGCCTGCTGGCGCATCGCCGCCCAGTCTTCTTCACCGTAAATGTGCGTCAGCGCGCTGTTGTCCAGCCGATCGGGCGATCCGTCAAAGACAATCTCTCCGGCGCGCAGGCCGATGATCCGTTCGACGAAATTCTGCGCAAGAACCACATCATGAATATTGATGATGGCCGGCAGCCCGCGTTCCCGGCAAATCTCGCTAATCAGCCGCATAATCTGCCGGGACGTTTTAGGATCGAGCGATGCCGTCGGTTCGTCGATCAGCAGCAGCTCAGGATCTTGCGCCAATGCGCGGGCGATGCCGACGCGCTGGCGCTGACCGCCTGACAGGGCGTCGGCGCGCTTGTCGACATGTTCTGACAGCCCCACCCGTTCCAGCAGCGCAAACGCATTCGCCACATCCTGCGGCGGATAACGGCGGAAAAAGCTGCGCCAGAAGGGCACATATCCCAAGCGGCCGGATAGTACGTTTTCCATCACGGTAAGCCGTTCGACCAACGCATATTCCTGAAAAATCATGCCGATACGCCGACGCAAAATCCGCAGCCGGGTACGCGAAATGTCGGTAATCTCTTCATTTTTCAGAAAAATACGGCCGTCGCTGGGTTCGACCAAACGGTTGATGCAGCGAATCAGCGTCGATTTACCCGCGCCAGAGGGACCAATCAGCCCGATAATCTGCCCGGCAGGCACCTCCAGGCTGACGTTTTTCAGCGCGTTATCGCCGGCGCGGTAAGTTTTGCTCAGGTTAGCGATGCGTAGCATCATGACCTCCGATACAGGTGGTGAGGCTGGCGTAGGCCAGCCCATCTTCATGTCGGGTCATTTGCATGTATAGGTGACGCCGTTGGCTTCATCTATCTGGCGAATTACCTGCCAGGTATCCTTGAAGGTGATGGGAATGAACGCTTCCTGCGGCGGCTCGGAGTGCTTGAACTCTTCAAGCAGTTTCGATCCTTCCCACTGGTAAGTGAAAAACGCTTTCTTAATCTTTTCCTGTAGTTCCGGCGTCAGGTTATGCGCCATGCCGTAACCGGTGGTGGGGAAAGTCTGGGACTTGTAGATCGACTTAACCTGATCGGCTTTCACCACGTCGCGCGCGATCATGCGGTTCAACACGGAGTTGGCGACGGCGGCGGCGGGGTAGTCATGGTTGGCGACGCCGAGGATGGAGTTGTCGTGCTTGCCGGAGAATACCGGTTCAAAGTCTTTGCCCGGCACCATTTTATATTCGGCTTTGAGAATTGCGGAGGGCGCTTTGTATCCGGAGTTCGAGGTTTCGGAAGTGAAGGCCAACTGTTTTCCTTTAATGTCCTCAACCTTTTCGATACCGGAACCCGGCCAGGTGATGATCTCCATTTCGTAGCCGAAAGCGCCTTGTTTGGAAGCCATCATCGCAAAGGGGTGGAAACCGGCGCAGGCTACGGCAATCGGGTTGCCGCCGGTATTGAATCCGGCCACATGCAGGCGGCCTGCCCGCATCGCTTCTATCTGCGCGGCATTGGACTGTACCGGGAAGAACTGAACCTTTTTCCCGGTCACGTTTGCCATATGATCGAGGAAGCCCTGCCAGATATCGGCGTACACCGCAGGATCTTCAACCGGGGTGTAGGCGAAGATCAGCGTATCGGGATCGACCTGCAGTTTCTTATCTGTCGGGGTATCGGCGACCATATCGCCATCCGCGTCGGTATAACGACTGTCCAGTTTGAATTCCGCCTGGGCGGGAAGGGCAAATGTGACTATAGACAGTGACAGCGCCAATGCTGCGTAACGCATTTTCATGACGTTCTCCATGTAGCCAGAAGTTAAATAAATTAAGTCGTAACAAGTTAAAGCTATCGATATTGGGTAAATTTAATCAGGGTGATTATTCGGCAGGTTTAATACGACTCGG
Source organism: Brenneria izadpanahii (assembly GCF_017569925.1). Classification (NCBI taxonomy): domain Bacteria; kingdom Pseudomonadati; phylum Pseudomonadota; class Gammaproteobacteria; order Enterobacterales; family Pectobacteriaceae; genus Brenneria; species Brenneria izadpanahii. The sequence goes on from NZ_CP050854.1 coordinate 788,773, forward strand.
TGATCGTTTAGCGACAGTTCTATGACAAGGGGCGGGGCTGAAAAGGGAACCTAACCGTTGAAAAGGATACATAGAGCCCAACTCTATGGCGTATGGATAAATTATGGGACTGTGCGTATCGAAATTTTCCGCATCCGATTTTATGCCCGCTGGCGTTGGCGGCGCGGCGGGACGTTCAGGCGTTTGCGGCAATTGTAAATCGTGGTCTGACATTGTATCGAATATCAGAAATCCGGATGACGACAGCAGGGTAGATGCGCTGATCAATATGATAGGAGTGATCTATGAGGCATCAAAAACGCTTCGCGAGCGAATGAATATTATCGATCGCGAGGGCGGGGTCGCCCTGCGCATTGTGCCTGACGGCGATATCCAGCATAGTTTTGGACATGCGGAGACGCTCATTGCGCAGCGGGAAGCGGTAATTGCGCAATCCACGGCGCAAAATGTGAAAGGCGGTCATTTTCGTCCGCTGAACATCATGCTGGTTGAGCTGACCAACATGAGCCGCGCCAATGACTTCCAACGGGTTATGACAAAATTCGATCGGGGCTATTGCAGTGTGGAAAGGGCCGCACATGATTTAGAGCAGGTTGAATATCAAACCACGCTGAATATGGGCCGATATTACAAAGAGGCGAGATCGGTTATTCAGAACCTGGATTACGGCGCTCCCTCTTTATGGTATTTGCAGGCAAACGGAGACGCATACTATCCCACCTTTGAGGATTACTTTATTAACATGTGCGATAGCGGACATACCGATGCTTACAGAAACAATTTGCATAAAATTATGAATGAGCGCTCTGCGTAAGGCGGGTGTTCCCCGGCTCTGGTCAGCCTGTTACCGGAGGTATTCAGCGCGGGTTATCGGACAAGATATCATTCCGCTCGCCGTCGATTCGGCGGGCGGAATGATTGTCAGATGACGATCAGTGGAGGAAAGACGGCTGTTTCAGTTCATAATCGGCGATGGCCGATTCGTGCTGCAACGTCAGTCCGATGCTGTCCAGTCCGTTGATCATGCAGTGGCGGCGGAAGGCGTCGATTTCAAACGGATAGCTTTTACCGCCGGCCAATACGGTCTGATTCTCCAGATCAACGGTGAAAGTCATGCCTTCTTCACCTTCGACCAGTTTGAACAGCGTATCAATATCCTCTTCGCTCAGCGTTACCGGCAACAGTTGGTTATTGAACGCGTTGCCGTAAAAAATATCGGCAAAACTCGGCGCGATCACCACCTTGAAGCCGTAATCGGTCAGCGCCCACGGCGCATGCTCGCGCGAAGAGCCGCAGCCGAAGTTTTCCCGCGCCAGCAGAATACTGGCGCCTTTATAGCGCGGCTTATTCAGCACGAAATCAGGATTAGGCTGTTGGCCGGACTCATCCAGAAAACGCCAGTCGTTGAACAGGTGCTGACCGAAACCGGTACGCGTCACCTTTTGCAGAAATTGCTTGGGAATAATCGCATCGGTATCAACGTTAGCGGCATCCAGAGGAACCACCAGACCAGTATGTTGAGTAAATTTAGTCATGTCGGCTTCTCTCTTAATTCAACTCGCGGATATCGGCAAAACGGCCGGTGACGGCGGCGGCGGCGGCCATCGCCGGGCTCACCAGATGCGTGCGTCCCGCGCGGCCCTGCCGGCCTTCGAAGTTACGGTTGCTGGTGGACGCACAGCGTTCGCCGGGGTTCAGGCGATCGTTGTTCATCGCCAGACACATGGAGCAACCGGGTAAACGCCATTCGAAGCCGGCTTCGATAAACACTTTATCCAGCCCTTCCAGTTCGGCCATGGTTTTTACCGGGCCGGAGCCTGGCACCACGATGGCCTGCACGCCGTCGGCGACTTTACGCCCTTTGGCGATTTCCGCCGCCGCACGCAAATCTTCGATACGCGAGTTGGTGCAGGAGCCGATGAACACTTTATCGATCGCCACCTCGGTCAGTTTGATGCCGGGCTGCAAATCCATATACGCCAGCGCTTTGGCGGCGGAAGCGCGTTCTACCGGATCGCTGAAGGATTCCGGCGCGGGGATCGTCTCATTGACGGCAATCACCTGGCCGGGGTTGGTTCCCCAGGTTACCTGCGGGGCGATATCGGCGGCGTTCAGCGTAACCACCGTGTCGAAAACGGCGTCGGCATCGGATTTCAGCGTGCTCCAGTAAGCGACGGCCGCATCCCAGTCCGCGCCTTTAGGCGCGAACTGACGTCCTTTCAGATAGGCGAACGTCGTTTCGTCGGGCGCGACCAAACCGGCCTTGGCGCCCATTTCAATCGCCATATTGCACAGCGTCATACGGCCTTCCATGCTCAGAGCCTGAATAGCTTTGCCGCAGAATTCAACCACATGGCCGGTGCCGCCTGCGCTGCCGGTTTTACCGATAATCGCCAGTACGATGTCTTTAGCGGTAATGCCCGGCGCGGCATCGCCGGCGACTTCAATCTTCATGGTTTTGGCGCGGCCCTGTTTCAGGGTCTGCGTAGCCATCACATGTTCAACTTCCGACGTGCCGATGCCGAAGGCCAGCGCGCCGAACGCGCCGTGCGTGGCGGTGTGGGAGTCGCCGCAGACGATGGTCATGCCCGGCAGCGTCATACCCTGTTCAGGGCCGATGACGTGAACGATCCCCTGATACGGGTGATTCAGGTCATACAACTGTACGCCGAATTCAGCGCAGTTTTTAATCAGTTCCTGCATCTGGATACGGGCCATTTCACCACAGGCGTTGATATCTTTGGTCTGGGTGGAGACGTTGTGATCCATGGTGGCAAAGGTTTTACCCGGCTGACGCAGTTTGCGCCCTTTAGCGCGCAGGCCGTCAAAGGCCTGCGGCGAGGTCACTTCATGCACCAGATGACGGTCAATATACAGCAAGGGCGTTTCATTCGGCGCTTCGTAGACGACATGCGCATCGAACAATTTTTGATATAACGTCTTACTCATCATCACGCCCCTTGTGCCACAAACCGGGCGATGATGTCGCCCATTTCATCGGTGCCGACCGCATTGCCTGCGCTGGCCAGATCCGCCGTGCGATAGCCTTCGGCCAGCGCCGTGTTAACCGCTTTTTCGATAGCGGCGGCGGCATCATCAGCCCCCAGGCTGTAACGTAACAGCAGCGCCAGAGACAAAATCTGCGCAATCGGGTTGGCGATATTTTTACCTGCGATATCCGGCGCTGAACCGCCAGCCGGCTCGTACAGACCAAAACCCTGTTCGTTCAGGCTGGCGGACGGCAGCATGCCCATCGAACCGGTGATCATGGCGCATTCGTCGGACAGAATGTCGCCGAACAGGTTGGAGCACAGCACCACGTCGAACTGTGAAGGATCTTTGATCAGCTGCATGGTGGCGTTGTCGATATACATATGCGACAGCTTCACGTCAGGGTAGCTTTTAGCGATTTCATTGACGATTTCACGCCACAGGATGGAGCTTTGCAGTACGTTGGCTTTGTCAATGGAGGTGACGATGCTGCGACGCTTACGGGCTGATTCGAAAGCGATATGGGCGATACGCTCAATCTCGAAGCGGTGATAAACCTCGGTATCGAATGCGCGTTCGTACTGACCGCTGCCTTCGCGGCCTTTCGGCTGGCCGAAGTAGATGCCGCCGGTCAGTTCACGCACGCACAGAATATCGAAGCCTTTGGCGGCGATATCGCCGCGCAGCGGACAGAAGGCTTCCAGCCCTTGATACAGACGCGCCGGACGCAGGTTGCTGAACAGGCGGAAATGCTTACGCAACGGCAGTAACGCGCCGCGCTCCGGCTGTTCGTTCGGGGGCAGATGTTCCCATTTCGGACCGCCGACGGAACCAAACAGGATCGCATCGGCCTGTTCGCAGCCGGCAATGGTTGACTGCGGCAGCGGCATACCTTGACGGTCAATGGCAATGCCGCCCACGTCGTATTCGCTGGTGGTAATGCGCATATCGAAACGTTGACGTACTGCTTCCAATACTTTGTGGGCCTGAACCATCACTTCCGGGCCAATACCGTCTCCGGGTAAGACGGCAATATGGTAACTCTTTGTCATCACACTGTTTCCTGACTATTTTGTTGTTTGCTGTTGTGCTGCTGCAGACGTTGAATTTCTTTTTCTACCTGCTGAGCGCGTTTGATATTGTTCAGGACGTTCACCATCGCCTGAGCAGAAGATTCGACAATATCCGTCGCCAAGCCGACGCCGTGGAAACGGCGGCCCTGATAATCCGCTACGATATCTACCTGACCCAGCGCATCTCTGCCTTGTCCTTTGGCGGTCAGTTGATATTTAACCAGTGAAACCTGGTATCCGGTGAGACGGTTAATCGCCTGATAGACGGCGTCGACCGGGCCGTTGCCGGTAGCGGCTTCGGATTGCGTTTCATCGCCGCACTCCAGTTTAACCGATGCGGTCGCCATCATGCTGGAACCGGATTGTACGCTGAAATAGTCCAGACGATAAAATTCCGCGTCTTCTTGCTTATTGTTGATGAACGCCAACGCTTCCAGATCATAATCGAAAACCTGACCTTTTTTGTCTGCCAGTTTCAGGAATTCGGCGTACAAATTATCCAGGTTGTAGTCGCTATCTTTATAGCCCATCTCTTCCATGCGGTGTTTCACGGCGGCGCGGCCGGAACGCGAGGTCAGATTCAACTGTACTTCTTTCAGACCGATGGATTCCGGCGTCATGATTTCGTAGTTTTCGCGGTTTTTCAGTACGCCGTCCTGGTGGATGCCGGACGAGTGGGCAAACGCGTTTGAACCGACGACCGCCTTATTGGCCGGGATCGGCATGTTGCAAATCTGGCTGACCAGTTGGCTGGTGCGATAGATTTCCTGATGATTGATATCGGTATGAACATTCAGGATGTCATGACGGGTTTTTATCGCCATGATCACCTCTTCCAGCGCGCAGTTGCCGGCGCGTTCGCCGATGCCGTTCAGCGTGCCTTCCACCTGGCGGGCTCCGGCGTGAACCGCCGCCATCGCATTGCCTACCGCCAGCCCCAGATCGTCATGGGTGTGAACGGAAATGATAGCCTTATCGATATTGGGCACGCGCTCGTACAGAGAAGCGATGATATTGCCGAATTCATGGGGCATGGTATAGCCGACGGTATCCGGAATGTTGATCGTGCGGGCGCCGGCGGCGATCGCCGCCTCCACGACCCGGCTCAGATCCGCAATCGGCGTACGGCCTGCGTCTTCGCAGGAAAACTCGACGTCGTCAGTGTAGTTGCGCGCGTGTTTGATCATATAGATGGCGCGTTCGATAACGTCATCCAACGTACTGCGCAGTTTGGTGGCGATATGCATCGGCGAGGTGGCGATAAAGGTATGGATGCGGAATGCATCCGCCACGCGCAGCGCCTCGGCGGCCACGTCAATATCCTTTTCTACACAGCGAGTCAGTCCGCAGACCCGGCTATTTTTAACGTGACGGGCGATAGTCTGTACGGATTCGAAATCGCCGGGTGAGGAAACCGGAAAGCCAACTTCCATTACGTCGACGCCCATTCTTTCCAGCGCCAGCGCAATCTGGAGCTTCTCTTTCACGCTCAGACTGGCCTGCAGAGCCTGTTCTCCGTCACGTAATGTGGTATCAAAAATAATCACTTGTTGGCTCATCGGTTTGATTCCTTATCGTATTTACTTGGCGCCCGGCGAGTAAAAAAAAACCCGCGCATCGGCGCGGGTTTTTTTATTGGATGGTTTGAAATCAGTTCTGAATTCCGCCCACCGGCATACCGCGCAACGTAGATGCGTTTAGTAGTAGGCCTAGTAGGAAGGAGTAGTTGAACATGATGTCTCGTCATCTGAAATTGATTCGCTGGCTCTATTGGTACTTGATTTGCAGGGTTATGTCAATATTTGATTTCTTCCGATGCGGGGCAACCGAACGCTAAAACCCCCGCCTGGCGCGTTGTGCGCGCCGTCAAATAACATTGCGGTTTTGAACGATAACGGTAGACTGCTGCCAATTAACAGTATTAAAACAAACGCGGGGATCTCCCCGCCGATATGAAGCGTCCCTGTTTTTTGAACAAAAGAGGCAAACCCATGGAGATGTTGTCAGGCGCCGAGATGGTGGTCCGATCGTTAATCGATCAGGGCGTGAAACATGTGTTCGGCTATCCCGGCGGTGCGGTGCTGGATATTTATGATGCCTTGCATACCGTTGGCGGTATTGAACACATTTTAGTCCGCCATGAACAGGGCGCGGTGCATATGGCCGACGGCTATGCGCGTGCTACAGGCGAAGTCGGCGTTGTGCTGGTGACATCTGGTCCCGGCGCCACCAACGCGATTACCGGTATCGCTACCGCCTATATGGATTCGATCCCCATGGTGGTGCTTTCCGGCCAGGTCGCTACGTCCCTGATTGGCTATGATGCTTTTCAGGAGTGCGACATGGTGGGAATTTCCCGCCCGATAGTGAAGCACAGCTTTCTGGTCAAGCAGGCGGAAGATGTTCCGACCATACTGAAAAAAGCGTTTTATCTGGCGTCCAGCGGCCGTCCCGGCCCGGTGGTGGTGGATTTACCGAAAGACGTTATGAACCCGGCCAATAAGCTGCCTTACATGTATCCCGATCACGTCAGCATGCGTTCATACAATCCGACGGTTCAGGGGCATAAAGGTCAAATCCGGCGCGCGTTGCAAACGCTGCTGACGGCGGAAAGGCCCGTTATCTACAGCGGCGGCGGCGTCATCACCTCCGACAGTCATCAGGAACTGCGGGCGCTGGCGGAAAAACTCAATTTGCCGGTCGCGACTTCGTTGATGGGATTGGGCGGCTTCCCCGGCACGCATCGTCAATGTTTGGGCATGCTCGGCATGCATGGTACTTATGAAGCCAATATGGCGATGCACCACGCCGATGTGATTTTTGCCGTCGGGGTTCGTTTTGACGATCGCACCACCAATAATCTGGAAAAATATTGCCCTGACGCCACGGTGTTGCACATCGATATCGATCCGGCGTCGATTTCCAAAACCGTTTCCGCGGATATTCCGATCGTCGGCGACGCCAAGCAGGTATTAACCCTGATGCTGGAACTGCTGGCGCAGGATGACGCTCAGCAGCAGTTCGACGCGCTGCGCGACTGGTGGCAGAATATCGAGCAATGGCGGGCCCGCCATTGTCTGAAATACAGTCAGGATGGCGATAGCATAAAACCGCAGGCGGTAATCGAAACCCTATACCGCTTGACGAAGGGCGATGCTTATGTGGCCTCGGACGTGGGGCAGCATCAGATGTTCGCCGCGCTTTACTACCAATTCGATCTCCCGCGCCGTTGGGTTAACTCCGGCGGCCTGGGCACTATGGGATTCGGCTTGCCCGCCGCGTTGGGCGTCAAGCTGGCGCTGCCGGAAGAAACGGTGATCTGCATAACCGGCGACGGCAGTATCCAGATGAATATTCAGGAACTCTCTACCGCGCTGCAATATGGTTTGCCGATTGTGGTGGTTAACCTGAACAACCGTTTCCTCGGCATGGTGAAGCAGTGGCAGGATATGATTTATTCCGGTCGTCACTCCAGCTCGTATATGGAATCATTGCCGGATTTCGTCAAGCTGGCGGAAGCCTATGGCCATATCGGTATTTCCATCGACACGCCTGACGAGTTGGAAGGCAAGCTGGCGCAAGCGTTGGCGCAAAAACATCGTCTGGTGTTTGTGGATGTCAAAGTGGACAGCAACGAGCATGTTTATCCCATGCAGATCCGCGGCGGCGGGATGGATGAAATGTGGCTAAGCAAAACGGAGAGGACCTGATCATGCGGCGGATTTTATCGGTATTACTTGAAAATGAATCGGGTGCATTGTCGCGCGTCGTCGGCCTGTTCTCTCAGCGCGGCTACAATATCGAAAGTTTGACCGTTGCGCCCACTGACGATCCGACGCTGTCGCGTATGACCATTCAAACGGTCGGCGATGAAAAAGTGCTGGAGCAGATAGAGAAGCAACTGCATAAGCTGGTGGATGTTTTACGCGTCAGCGAACTGGGGCAGGGTTCCCACGTTGAGCGTGAAATCATGCTGGTGAAACTGCAGGCTACGGGCTATGGCCGTGAAGAGGTCAAACGTTGCGCGGAGATTTTCCGCGGGCAGATTGTCGATGTCACCACCTCGCTTTATACCGTGCAGTTGGCGGGAACCAGCGACAAGCTGGATGCGTTCCTTAACGCGGTTCGTGAAGTGGCGGAGATTGTGGAAGTCGCGCGTTCGGGGATCGTCGGCGTATCCCGCGGCGATAAAATCATGCGCTAGGCTATTTTTTCGCGGTTTTTTCGTTTAAGAGGCCCGATAATTGCGTCGGGCCTCTTAATTTTTTCCGTCGATATCTTATATATACCCATAGATTTCGAGATGCGGGAAGGCGGCGACGCAGAGAATCCCCGGCGGCTTATGCCAGTAAGTGACCGGGGTGAGCGAGGAAAGCCAACGCGCCTGCAACTTGAAAGATGAAGGGTATATCATCCCATAGACGACGGCGTTCGGACGGGCGGTACTCTGAAATATTAAGCATATATGATAAAAGCTGTTGCTGTTCGGGGTTGTCTGCGGTTAGATCTACGCCATATCCATGATGAGCTTATGGTCATAGCTCTACTTAATTTATCCGGCTTACTAAGGGGTTATCGTGAAACTGGATGAAATTGCGCGTCTTGCGGGTGTTTCACGCACTACAGCCAGTTATGTGATCAATGGAAAAGCAAAACAGTATCGCGTTAGCGATAAGACCGTTGAAAAAGTCATGGCAGTGGTCAGAGAGCATAATTATCATCCCAATGCCGTTGCTGCCGGGTTGCGTGCCGGACGCACGCGTTCCATTGGGCTGGTTATTCCCGATTTGGAAAATACCAGCTATACCAGGATAGCCAATTATCTGGAGCGTCAGGCCCGGCAGCGCGGATATCAGCTGTTGATCGCCTGTTCTGAAGATCAGCCTGATAACGAGATGCGCTGCATCGAACATCTGCTGCAACGTCAGGTTGATGCCATCATCGTGTCAACGGCGCTGCCGCCTGAACACCCGTTCTATCAGCGCTGGGCGAAGGATAGCTTGCCGATTATCGCGCTGGACCGGGCCTTGGATCGCGAACACTTTACCAGCGTGGTGGGCGCCGATCTTGAAGATGCCGAAATGTTGGCGCAGGAACTGAGAAAAATTCCGGCCGAATCGGTGCTTTACCTGGGCGCTTTACCTGAACTCTCCGTCAGTTTTCTGCGTGAGCAGGGTTTTCGCCAGGCCTGGGCCGGCGATCCTCGTGAAGTTCATTACCTGTATGCCAATAGCTATGAACGCGCGGTGGCGGCTACGGTATTTGCCGAATACCTTAAAGATCATCCGATGCCCAAGGCGTTATTCACCACAGCCTTCCCGCTGTTGCAAGGCGTGATGGATGTGACGTTGAAAATGAGCGGGCGCTTGCCGAATAATCTGGCAATCGCCACCTTTGGCGATAATGAACTGCTGGATTTTCTGGAGTGCCCGGTTTTATCCGTCGCCCAGCGTCACCGTGAAGTGGCCGAGCGCGTGCTGGAACTGGTATTGGCCAGTCTGGACGAGCCGAAAAGACCGAAGCCGGGGCTTAACCGTATCCGCCGCAACCTCTATCGCCGGGGTTCGTTAAGCCGCCGTTAACACCGCCGGTTATTGCGCCATATGACGGGAGAGTATGGCGCCTGCTTGCAATGGACCGCGACATTCATAAATCAGTAAGTAACATGTCAGAAATTAATCAGGCCAGCTTCAAGCTATCGCCGGGAAAAAAACTTTCGCAAGAGCAGAGCGCCTTAAAACGCAGTATCGAGGCATTCCTGAATACTCATCGGCGCGATCAACACGCTTTCTTTGTTATTCATGGCGAAGCCGGCACCGGCAAAAGCGTTTTATTGAATTCCATCTTTTGCGATCTGCAAACTCACGCCCGTCTGCAGCCGCAACATCCCCTCTACGGCAGCGAAAACTATCTGCTGGTCAATCATCCCGAAATGCTTAAAGCCTATAAAAATGCGACGGATAATCAGCCGAGCCTGAGGAAAAAGGACTATGAACGGCCAACCACGTTTATCAACCGCATGGATAAACGCGGCGTAGCGGCGGATATCGTTCTGGTTGATGAAGCGCATCTGCTGCTGACCCGGCGCGATAGCTATAACCACTTTTTTCAGGACAATCATCTGGATGAGATTATTCGTCTGTCCCGGATTGTGGTTCTGGTTTTTGATGAACAGCAGGTGCTGAAATTCAAAAGCCTGTGGAGCGAAAGCCAGCTATCGCGCATTATGAACCGATGGCCGCATGAGGTTTACGTGTTGCAACATCAGTTCAGAATGCGCGCCAATGAGGCCGTTCAACATTGGATCCGCCGTTTTTGCCAGCGGCAGCTATTACCTTTGCCAGTCGCTGACAGCGGAGACAACGCTTTCGAAATCAGGGTATTCGATGATGCGCAGGCGATGTATGACGCTGTAAAAGAGAAAAATGTTTGCAGCGGGTTGTCGAGAATGCTGTCAACTTACGACTACCCATATCGGCTGGACGGGCAGGATTATTTTATTGAGGAAGGGCGATTCCGTTTGCGCTGGGATCGCTCAAAGCCCAACGAACGATTGCCGTGGGCGGAGCGCGCAGACACCATTGATGAAGTGGGATCGGTCTATACCGTTCAGGGGTTTGATCTGAACTATGTCGGTCTGATCCTGGGGCCATCCGTGGCGTGGGATGAACAGCGAGGAGCGATTACGCTCGATCCCGCCAGATACGAGGACAGCGCCGCCTTTCAGGGCAAGGCCCGGATAGATGATAGCGAGGCGGTGAAAGAGCGCATCATGCTCAATGCCATCAATGTGTTGATGACTCGCGCCATCCATGGTCTCTATCTTTATGCCCATGATGTAAAACTGCGTGCAAAACTCATGTCGCTACAGAACAAGTCGCGAATTCAAGGGAGATAACGATGACCGCAACTGAGGTACTCTGGATCGACGACCAGAGAATGAAACAGGTTTCCCATTCTGTCGATGCCATTGATGATAGCGTTAAGGCGGTGGTCGAACAGATGTTTGCCGTCATTGATGAGATGAAGGATTCCGGGCTTGCGGCTATTCAGCTCGGCATTCCGCTGCGTATTGTCGTGATAGATATGCCCGATGAGCATGGTAAACGCCAGCGTCTGGCTTTGATTAATCCGCAGATAACCGAATTTTCGCCAGAGAAAACCTCGCACCTGGAGCTATGTTCTTCCATTCCTGGGCATCCTATGCCGGCGGAACGCTCAAAACGGGTGAAAGTGGCATTTCTCGATCTGGAAGGCTGCACGCAAGAGATTGACGCCGGCGGGGAGTTCGCCGTGTGCCTGCAACATGAAATCGATCATCTGGACGGCCTGTCGCTTATCGATAATCTGTCTGATCTGAAGCGTAACCGCCTTAAGGCGCAGCTTGCAAAACAGCGCCGTAAGACGGCCTCACGTCAGTGAGGCCGGTTATCTGGGTACATGCGGGGAATTAATTCGGCTGCCGCCTGTTGGTATGATGAAATTGAGCGGGTAGCGTCACTCTGAATAACCGGCGGCAGTATTCCAGGAAGTAGCCATACAGCACGCCCATCGCCATGGAAACAACCGCATTGCTGGCAACGGCGGTCAGTATTTGTGACGAGTCGGCCCCGATATACCAAAGAATGGCAAGATAAACCGGAGACTGAAAGCTGACATACGCGAACAGGTCGGCAAGGTTGCGTATCAGGAAATGTGCGGAGGTATGGCGTTTAGCCATGCCAAGCACCCAATCGCGGTAAAGCCCATAGGGCCAGGCAATAACGATATTGACCGGAATGGACAGCAGACGCGAGGAGAACGATTGTTCAAGACTCATGCCAGATAGCCCTACTTCAATCACCATGCCGGTGATAAAGCAGTAAATGACCAGCGCAAAGGTATCTGCGGTCGCATTACGTAATCGTGATGTAGGGGAACACATACCAACCCACTCCAGTTTTAGGCGCGAATCGAACAAAAATCAGAGTAAAGATTAAGTTCTGGTTTTTTGTTTTGCTTTTTAAATTTCGAGTAGTGTACATCACTGCTATATCGCTTAATAAGTAGCTAAAAATATTTATTTTTGACCTTTCGGTCAGCTTTCTCGCTATTTTATTTTTAGCAATTCAGGGAATCGCTAGTTTATGGCGCGATGATTATTAAAGTCTTTATTAAACAATTGGTTATTGTTTTTCTTGCCCCGGTCGCGCATGCATATAGGCGTATTAATGAAAAGGGATAATGTGAGGATGATAATAAATAACCGGAATAGGCTATCCCGCTTTTAACAACCGTGGTCAGATGTTAAAAAGAGATAATTAATCTGTTTATATAAACAGTGTTTTTATTTCCTCTGATCGAAAAGTTGGCGGAGGGGAAACGTAAATTAAGATCTATCCGGCGATTAATAAAGAAGCGATAGCGGGGGATAGCAAAAATGTGACGTTGAGCAAAGGTTGCCGATAGCGGTATAATTGCGCCCATGAGCGCAGGCCTTGTCAGGTCAGGCCTGAGGCGAGATAAGACTATTCTGGAAATATTTATATTTGGTTTCAGTCTGTGACATTAAAAATAATTATCTGATGCGGATTTATTGCTATATCTTGATGAAAAGTTATTTCCCGAGTGAATTTTTCTTAAATTTTCATGACGTTAATCTTTATTAATTATCCAACCTTATTTTTTTTACCCTCATGCCGGCCTCAATTCATGCAGAAATAATTCCAAAGCACACCCGCTCTGGCTTGACAAGGTTTTCATACCCTCCGTACACTCTTCAATGTGGGAATTTGTGGGATAAAGTGGTGAAAAAGGTTATGAAGGGGTAACTCAGGAATGTTTCGTGGGGCTACGCTGGTTAACCTCGACAGCAAGGGGCGGCTCGCCGTACCTACTCGTTATCGGGATACGCTGAACGAGGAATCGCAAGGTCAAATGGTCTGCACCATTGATCTTCATCAGCCGTGCCTGCTGCTTTACCCCCTGCCTGAGTGGGAAATTATTGAACAGAAGCTCTCTCGTCTGTCGAGCATGGTTCCCGCCGAACGCCGTATTCAGCGTTTGCTGTTGGGGCATGCCAGCGAGTGTCAGATGGATAATGCGGGGCGTTTATTAATCGCCAGTACGTTACGGCAACACGCAGGTCTTACAAAAGAAGTGATGCTGGTCGGACAGTTCAACAAGTTTGAGCTGTGGGATGAACAGACTTGGTATCAACAGGTCAAGGAAGATATCGACGCAGAACAGTTGGCTCAGGAACCGTTATCTGAGCGATTGCAGGACTTATCACTATAGTCATGCCGGAAAATTATAAACACACAACCGTACTGTTGGATGAAGCCGTTAACGGCCTGAACATCCGCAGCAACGGAATCTATATAGACGGTACTTTTGGCCGTGGCGGCCACTCTCGCCTTATTCTTTCCCAATTGGGGCCGGAAGGACGTTTACTGGCTATCGATCGCGACCCTCAGGCTATTGAGGCCGCCAAAGCGATAGACGATCCGCGGTTTTCTATTATTCATGGCCCGTTTTCCGCGCTGGCCGACTACATGGCAGAACGCGATCTTACCGGTCGTATCGACGGCGTGTTGCTGGATTTGGGCGTATCTTCGCCGCAGCTTGACGATCCCGAACGCGGTTTCTCATTTATGCGGGACGGTCCGCTGGATATGCGCATGGATCCCACCCGCGGGGTTTCGGCGGCGGAATGGTTGATGAACGCGGAAGCGGAAGATATCGCCTGGGTATTAAAAACCTTCGGTGAAGAGCGTTTCGCCAAGCGTATTGCCCGCGCCATTGTGGAACGTAACCGCACGGAGCCGATGACGCGAACCAAAGAACTGGCCGAATTGATTGCCGCCGCCAGTCCGATTCGCGAAAAGCACAAACATCCGGCGACGCGCAGTTTCCAGGCCATCCGAATTTATATCAACAGCGAGCTGGAAGAGATTGAGCAGGCATTGAACGGCGCGTTGAGCGTATTGGCTCCGCATGGCCGACTGTCGGTCATTAGCTTCCATTCGCTGGAAGACAGAATCGTGAAGCGCTTTATTCGTCATCAGAGCCGCGGTCCGCAGGTGCCGGCGGGCATGCCGTTGACGGAAGAACAACTTCGCAGCCAGGGCGGGCAGACGCTTAAGTCGGTAGGAAAAATGATGCCTTCGGCTGAAGAAGTGGCTGAAAATCCGCGGGCTCGCAGCTCGGTCCTGCGGTTTGCCGAGAGGTTGCCGGCATGATAGGCAATGAGCGTCACGGCCTGGTCGGGGTTATTGGCGAGGATCTGCTGCGTAACGCCAAGATCCCGGTGTTGCTGATGATCGCGGTGTTGATTTCTGCGGTGTTTGTCGTGACGACGGCGCACAAAACGCGTTTATTGACCGCAGAACGAGAACGGCTACTACTGGAGCGAGATGCACTGGATATTGAATGGCGTAACCTGATTTTGGAAGAGAATTCGCTAGGGGATCATAGCCGCGTTGAGCGGATCGCGACGGAGAAACTGCAAATGGGGCATGTTGATCCGTCACAGGAAAATATTGTGGTCAAGCAATGAACTAAACAGGCGTCCAATTAAGCATGAAAGCAGCCCGTATAGGAAGATTAAAACGCCAGGAAGACCAAGCCAGCTTTGTGAGCTGGCGTTTTGCGTTGCTCTGCGGCTGCATCCTGCTGGCCATGGTCGGGCTTATGGTTCGCGCTGCTTATCTTCAGGTGATCAATCCCGATAAGCTGGTTCGTGAAGGCGACATGCGTTCCCTGCGCGTGCAGGAAGTGCCGACGGCCCGCGGCATGATTAGCGATCGCGCGGGGCGTCCTCTGGCGGTCAGCGTGCCGGTAAACGCGGTCTGGGCCGACCCGAAAGAATTGAACGATCATGGCGGCATCACGCAGGACACGCGCTGGAAAGCGCTTTCCGACGCGCTCGAAATTCCGCTGGATCAAATGGCCGCCAAGATTAACGCCAATCCCAAAGGGCGTTTTGTCTATCTGGCGCGCCAGGTTAACCCGGCGATTGGCGAATATATTCATAAGCTGAAGCTGCCCGGCATTAACCTGCGTCAGGAGTCCCGTCGCTATTATCCTTCGGGCCAGGTGACTTCCCATTTGATCGGCTTTACCAATATTGACGGTCAGGGCATTGAAGGCGTCGAAAAAAGTTTCGATCGCTGGCTGACCGGGCAGCCGGGCGAACGAACCGTGCGTAAGGATCGGTTTGGCCGGGTGATCGAAGATATCTCCTCCGTTGACAGTCAGGCCGCGCATAATCTGGTGTTGAGCATAGACGAACGTTTGCAGGCGCTGGTGTACCGCGAACTGAACAACGCCGTGGCGTTTAACAAAGCGGAATCCGGTACGGCGGTATTGGTTGATGTGAACACCGGGGAAGTGTTGGCGATGGCGAACAGCCCGTCTTATAACCCCAACAACCTGTCCGGCACGCCTAAAGACATTATGCGCAACCGCGCCATTACCGATATTTTCGAACCCGGCTCTACGGTGAAGCCGATGGTGGTAATGACCGCGCTGCAACGCGGGGTGATAAAAGAGAACAGCGTTATCAATACGCTGCCGTATTACGTTAACGGCCACGAAATCAAAGACGTGGCGCGTTACAGCGAGTTGACCCTTACCGGGATCCTCCAGAAGTCGAGTAACGTCGGCGTTTCCAAGCTGGCGTTAGCGATGCCTTCCTCTGCGTTAGTCGATACATACTCTCGTATGGGGTTAGGGAAAGCGACCAATTTGGGGTTGGTCGGAGAAAGCAGTGGCTTATACCCGCAAAAACAACGGTGGTCTGACATAGAGAGGGCCACCTTCTCTTTCGGCTACGGGCTAATGGTAACACCGTTACAGTTAGCGCGAGTCTACGCCACCATCGGCAGCTTCGGGGTTTACCGCCCGTTGTCGATTACCAAAGTTGATCCGCCGGTCGCGGGCGAACGCGTGTTTCCTGAAGCGTTGGTGCGTACCGTGGTTCATATGATGGAAAGCGTCGCTCTGCCCGGTGGCGGTGGTACCAAGGCGGCCATTAAAGGCTACCGGATTGCAATAAAAACCGGGACGGCGAAAAAGGTCGGGCCGGATGGTAAGTACATCAATAAATACATTGCCTATACGGCGGGCGTCGCGCCAGCCAGTAACCCACGGTTTGCTCTGGTTGTTGTCATCAATGACCCTCAAGCCGGCAAATATTACGGCGGTGCGGTTTCGGCACCGATATTTGGCGCCATCATGGGGGGAGTTCTGCGCACGATGAACGTAGAACCGGACGCATTGCCCTCAGGTGACAAAAATGAGTTTGTAATTAATAGAAAAGAGGGTTCAGGTGGCAGATCGTAATTTGCGCGAGTTATTAGCGCCGTGGGTGCAGGGCGCCCCGGCCTGTGCGCTGCGGGAAATGACATTAGACAGCCGTAATGCGGCTGCCGGGGATCTGTTTGTCGCCGTCGTCGGCCACAAAACAGATGGACGGCGCTATATTCCGCAGGCAATTGCGCAAGGCGTGGCGGCGATTATCGCCGAAGCAGAAGATGAAGCCTCCGATGGTACGGTGCGCGAAACGCATGGAGTCCCGGTGGTTTATCTCAGCAATCTGAACCAGCGTCTTTCCGCGCTGGCGGGACGTTTCTATCAACAGCCAGCCGAAAAACTGCAGCTGATTGGCGTGACCGGCACCAATGGCAAGACGACGACGGCGCAGCTATTGGCGCAGTGGAGCCAGGCATTGGGCGAAACCAGCGCGGTAATGGGTACGGTCGGAAACGGTTTGCTGGGACGCATAGTCCCGGCGGAAAACACCACCGGCTCGGCAGTGGATGTACAGCACGTTTTGCGGCAACTGGTTGATCAGGGCGCGACGTTCGCCGCTATGGAGGTATCCTCGCATGGCTTGGCGCAGGGCCGCGTCGCCGCGCTGCCGTTTTCCGCCGCGGTGTTCACTAATCTGAGCCGCGATCATCTTGATTATCATGGCGATATGGAACATTACGAAGCGGCTAAATGGTCGCTGTTCGCCGATCACCGTGTAGGCCAGATGATTATCAATGCGGATGATGAAGTCGGCCGCCGCTGGCTGGATAAGTTGCCCGACGCCGTCGCCGTTACCATGGAAAATAATCTGATTCCCGGCTGTCGCGGGCGCTGGCTGAAGGCTACCGGCGTCGACTATCACGATAACGGTACGGTTATCCGTTTTGATTCCAGTTGGGGTCATGGCGAGATCGAAAGCCATCTGATGGGGGCATTTAACGTCAGCAATTTGTTATTGGCGCTGGCAACGCTGCTTTCGCTTGGTTATTCCTTGAGTCAACTGGTCGGCAGCGGTTCGCACCTGCAGCCCGTGTGCGGCAGGATGGAAGTTTTTCATGCCGCAGGCAGGCCGACGGTAGTGGTGGATTACGCCCACACCCCGGATGCGCTGGAGAAAGCGCTGGAAGCGGCTCGGTTGCACTGTGACGGACAATTGTGGTGCGTGTTCGGCTGCGGCGGCGATCGTGATAAAGGTAAGCGCCCGCTTATGGCGGGAATAGCGGAGCAACTGGCCGATCGCGTGGTGGTGACCGACGATAATCCGCGTACTGAAGAGCCGGCCGCCATTATCAACGATATCTTATCCGGCCTGCTGGATGCAGGACGCGTCCAGGTTATTCATGGCCGCGCCGAGGCCGTTACCAGCGCCGTCATGCAGGCGAAAGAGAATGATGTGGTGCTGGTTGCCGGCAAGGGCCATGAGGATTACCAACTGGTTGGCAATCGCCGTTTGGACTATTCGGACCGTATTACCGTCGCCCGTTTGCTGGGGGTGATCGCATGATTAGCGTTTCCCTGCAGCAGATAGCTTCCGTGCTGGACGCTAAATTGATTGGCGAAAGCGTCGAGATTGACGAGGTTTCAACCGATACGCGCAAGCTGAAAGCCGGGTGCTTGTTCGTCGCTTTAAAGGGCGAAAAATTTGATGCGCATGACTATGCCGAAGAGGCGTTAAAGAACGGCGCCGCTGCGTTTTTGGTCAGTAAGCGCTTACCTGTTAATGCGCCGCAGCTGTTAGTGAAAGATACCCGTTTGGCGCTGGGAAAACTGGGCGGCTGGGTAAGAGAACAGTCAAATGCCCGCGTAGTGGCGTTGACCGGCTCTTCCGGCAAGACGTCCGTCAAGGAAATGACCGCCGCGATCCTGCGTCAATGCGGCAATGTTCTTTATACCGCCGGCAACTTTAACAATGATATCGGCGTACCGTTAACGCTATTGCGTCTGACGCCTGAGCATCAGTTCGCCGTCATTGAATTAGGCGCTAATCATATCGGCGAAATTGCTTATACCGTCGATCTGGTGCGTCCGGAAAGCGCGCTAGTCAACAATCTTGCCGCCGCACACCTGGAAGGCTTCGGCTCTCTGGCCGGCGTGGCCCAGGCGAAAGGCGAGATCTTTGCCGGTCTGCCGGCTGATGGCGTGGCGATTATTAACGCGGACAGCAACGATTTTCCGCACTGGCAGACGATGCTGAACCATAAAACGCTATGGCGCTTTTCACCGCAGGCAGCCGGCGATGTCGATTTTTTTGCCTGCGACATAGAAGTGCTTGCCCAGGGGACGCGGTTCAATCTGCATACGCCGTTCGGGCAGGTTGACGTGATGCTGCCTTTGCCGGGGCGTCACAACGTGGCGAATGCGTTGGCGGCCGCCGCGCTATCCATGTCCGTTGGCGCGCCCCTGACGGCGGTTAAAGCCGGTCTGGCGCAGCTTAAGGCGGTGCCGGGACGGTTGTTCCCGATCGAGCTGGCGGAAGGGAAACTGCTGCTGGATGACAGCTACAACGCGAACGTCGGTTCCATGACGGCTGCGGCGCAAGTGCTTGCCGAAATGCCGGGATACCGCGTGATGGTCGTTGGCGATATGGGAGAACTGGGCGAAGAGGCGCCGGAGTGCCATCGTCAGGTGGGGGAAGCCGCGCGCGCGGCAGGCATCGACAAGGTATTAAGCGTAGGGACGTTAAGCGAATTGATTGGCCGAGCGAGCGGCAATGGCGAACATTTTCAGGATAAAGCCGCACTGGTTTCACGACTTGGCGCGTTGGTATCTGAACACAAAATAATAAGCATCTTGGTTAAAGGTTCACGGAGCACTGCGATGGAGCAGGTAGTACGCGCATTACAGGAGAATGCAACATGTTAGTGTGGCTGGCCGAGCATCTGGTCAAGTTTTATTCCGGCTTTAACGTCTTTTCTTATTTGACGTTCCGGGCCATCGTCAGCCTGCTGACCGCATTGGTGATTTCTTTATGGATGGGGCCGCATTTGATCGCCTGGCTGCAGCGGTTGCAGATAGGGCAGGTGGTGCGTAATGACGGGCCAGAGTCGCATTTCAGCAAGCGGGGAACGCCGACGATGGGCGGTGTGATGATTCTGGCCTCCATCACGGTTTCGGTGCTGATGTGGGTGAATCTCGCTAACCCGTATGTCTGGTGCGTACTGGTTGTATTGCTGGGTTATGGCGTGGTCGGATTTGTTGACGACTATCGCAAAGTGGTGCGCAAAGATACCAAGGGGCTGATTGCGCGCTGGAAATATTTCTGGCAGTCGCTGATTGCGCTGGTGGTGGCGTTTGTCATGTATTCGATCGGCAAGGACACGCCGGCAACCCTGCTGGTTGTGCCGTTCTTTAAAGACGTTATGCCGCAGTTGGGGTTGCTCTATATCGTGTTGGCCTACTTTGTGATTGTCGGGACCAGCAATGCGGTGAACCTGACCGATGGTCTGGACGGTCTGGCTATCATGCCGACGGTGTTTGTCGCCGCGGGATTTGCCTTGGTCGCCTGGGCGACGGGGAATATGAATTTCGCCGGTTATCTGCATATTCCTTATATCCGGCATGCCAGCGAGTTGGTGGTTGTGTGTACGGCGATTGTGGGCGCAGGACTCGGATTCCTGTGGTTCAACACCTACCCGGCACAGGTTTTCATGGGCGACGTGGGTTCGCTGGCGTTGGGCGGCGCGTTGGGCACGATCGCGGTGTTGCTGCGTCAGGAATTTTTGCTGGTGATTATGGGCGGCGTGTTCGTGGTGGAAACGCTGTCGGTCATTTTGCAGGTGGGATCCTTTAAGTTGCGCGGCCAGCGTATTTTCCGCATGGCCCCGATTCACCATCATTATGAACTTAAAGGGTGGCCGGAACCGCGCGTGATTGTACGTTTCTGGATTATTTCGCTGATGCTGGTGCTGATTGGCCTGGCAACGCTGAAGGTACGGTAAGATATGGTGGACTATCAGGGTAAAAAAGTCGTCATTATCGGGCTGGGGCTAACCGGTCTCTCCTGTGTTGATTTCTTTCTTGCGCGCGGCGTGACGCCTCGCGTGGTGGATACCCGTGTCAGTCCGCCCGGATTGGATAAGTTGCCGGAAAGCGTGGAGCGCCATCTCGGCGATCTCAACGAAAATTGGCTGATGGACGCCGATTTGATCGTGGCCAGTCCGGGCATCGCCTTGTCTACTCCCATACTGTGCGATGCCGCGGACGCCGGAATCGAGATCGTCGGAGATATCGAGCTGTTTTGTCGTGAAGCCCAGGCGCCTATCGTGGCGATTACCGGCTCCAACGGTAAGAGCACGGTGACGACGCTGGTCGGAGATATGGCGCGAGCCGCCGGCTGGCAGGTCGGCGTGGGGGGGAATATCGGTCTGCCCGCGCTGCAATTGCTTCAGCATGAATGTCAGCTCTATGTGCTGGAACTGTCGAGCTTTCAACTGGAAACGACCAGCAGTTTACAGGCTGCGGCGGCGACCATTCTGAACGTGACCGAAGATCATACCAACCGTTATCCGCTTGGTTTGCAACAGTATCGCGCCGCTAAGTTACGTATTTATGAAAACGCTAAAGTGTGCGTGGTTAATGCGGACGATGCGCTGACGATGCCAATTCGCGGCGCGGATGAACGCTGCGTTAGTTTCGGTGTCGACGTCGGCGATTACCACCTGAACCGTCAGCAGGGGGAAACCTGGCTGCGAATTAAGGGCGAGCGGGTATTGAACACCCGGGAAATTAAGCTGGTGGGGCAGCATAACTACACCAATGCGCTGGCCGCTCTGGCTTTATCCGACGCTGTCGGCATTCCCCGTTCGTCGGCGTTAACCGCACTGACCGCCTTTACCGGACTGAAGCATCGTTTCCAACTGGTTTGGGAAAACAATGGCGTGCGCTGGATCAATGACTCCAAAGCCACCAACGTCGGCAGTACCGAAGCGGCATTAAACGGCTTGCAGGTCGAGGGCACCTTGCACCTGTTATTGGGGGGAGACGGCAAGTCCGCCGATTTCTCGCCTCTGCTGCGTTATTTTCAGGGCGACAACATCCGGCTTTATTGCTTCGGCCGCGATGGCCGGCAACTGGCGGCGCTACGGCCTGAAATCGCAGAAGAAACGGAAACAATGGAGCAATCCATACGGCTGATAACGGAGCGCGTAGCGCCCGGCGACATGGTTTTATTGTCGCCCGCCTGCGCCAGCCTCGATCAGTTCCGCAGTTTTGAACAACGGGGCGATGAGTTTGCCCGCTTGGCGGAGGAACTGGGCTGATGCGGTTCTTTGGGCTGGCATTTATCGAACGTCTAAAACACTGGGTTATGGGATCGCGGGAAAGCGATTCGCTGAGCCTTGTGCTGTACGACCGTACCCTGGTGTGGCTGACGTTCGGGCTTGCCGTCATCGGCTTTGTGATGGTGACGTCGGCTTCGATGCCGATTGGACAACGTCTGGCGGACGATCCTTTCCTGTTCGCCAAACGAGATGCGCTCTATCTGGGGCTGGCCTTTGCATTATCTCTGGTGACGCTGCGCATTCCCATGGAGATTTGGCAACGTTATAGCCCGATACTGCTGCTGGCGGCGATGCTGCTGCTGCTGGTCGTGCTGGCGATCGGCAGCTCGGTCAACGGGGCGTCGCGCTGGATAGCGCTGGGGCCGCTGCGTATTCAGCCCGCGGAGTTATCCAAACTGGCGCTGTTTTGTTACCTCTCCAGCTATATGGTGCGCAAAGTCGAAGAAGTGCGTAACAATTTCTGGGGATTCTGTAAGCCGATGGGCGTGATGGTGGTGCTGGCCGTGCTGCTGCTGGCCCAGCCGGATCTGGGAACGGTGGTGGTGCTGTTTATTACGACGTTGGCGATGCTGTTTTTAGCCGGCGCGAAACTGTGGCAGTTCCTGGCCATTATCGGCTGTGGTGTTTTCGCCGTCTGCCTGCTGATTATCGCCGAACCTTACCGTATGAGGCGTGTGACTTCCTTCTGGAATCCGTGGGAAGATCCGTTCGGCAGCGGCTATCAGTTGACGCAGTCGCTGATGGCGTTCGGCCGCGGCGAGCTATGGGGGCAAGGGCTGGGCAATTCGGTGCAGAAGCTGGAATATCTGCCGGAAGCGCATACCGACTTTATTTTCTCCATTTTAGGCGAAGAACTCGGCTATATCGGTGTGGTTTTGGCGCTGTTAATGATATTCTTCGTCGCTTTTCGTGCGATGTCTATCGGGCGGCGGGCGCTGGAGATTAATCAGCGTTTTTCAGGTTTTTTGGCCTGTTCTATCGGCATCTGGTTCAGTTTTCAGACGTTGGTAAACGTCGGCGCGGCGGCGGGCATGCTGCCGACCAAAGGGCTGACGTTGCCGCTGATCAGTTACGGCGGTTCGAGTCTGCTTATTATGTCGACGGCCATCGTTTTATTGTTACGTATTGATTTTGAAACGCGTCTGACAAAAGCGCAGGCGTTTACGAGGAGTGCCAGATGAGTGGCGAAGGAAAGCGTTTGATGGTGATGGCCGGCGGCACGGGGGGGCATGTTTTCCCCGGACTCGCCGTTGCGCACCATCTGATGGCTCAAGGCTGGCAGGTGCGCTGGTTGGGCACCGCGGATCGTATGGAAGCGGATTTAGTGCCCAAACATGGCATTGAAATTGATTTCATCCGTATCTCCGGGCTGCGAGGTAAAGGGTTGAAGGCGCAGTTAAGCGCGCCGCTACGCATTTTCCAGGCCGTTCGTCAGGCGCGGGCCATCATGCGGCGCTATCGGCCTGACGTCGTGCTGGGGATGGGCGGTTATGTTTCCGGTCCCGGCGGTTTAGCCGCCTGGTTGTGCGGCGTGCCGGTGGTGCTGCATGAACAAAATGGCATCGCCGGGCTGACCAACCGTTGGCTGTCGCATATCGCCAAAAAAGTGTTGCAGGCCTTTCCGGGGGCGTTTCCGAAAGCGGAAGTGGTCGGCAACCCGGTAAGAACGGATGTGCTGGCTTTACCCGCGCCGGAAACGCGTCTGGCCGGACGTAGCGGACCGGTGCGAGTTCTAGTGATCGGCGGAAGTCAAGGGGCGAGAATCCTTAATCAGACGCTGCCGGGCGTCGCCGCGAAGTTGGGCGACAGCGTTACGATTTGGCATCAGGTGGGGAAAGGCGCGCAGGATGAGGTTCAGCAGGCTTATCGGCAGCTTGGGCTGACGCAGCATAAGATCGCTGAATTTATTGATGACATGGCGGAAGCCTATGCCTGGGCAGACGTGGTGGTTTGTCGCTCCGGCGCGCTGACCGTCAGTGAAATCGCCGCGGCCGGATTGCCGGCGCTGTTTGTCCCTTTCCAGCATAAGGATCGCCAGCAATATTGGAATGCTCTGTCGCTGGAAAGAGCGGGAGCGGCGAAGATTATCGAACAACCACAGTTCAATGTCGCATCTGTGAGTGAGGTTCTGGCTGGCTGGGATCGCGCCACGTTGATGGCGATGGCGGAAAAGGCCCGCTCGGTGGCGATTCCCGATGCGACGGAGCGCGTGGCGGAGGTGGTGATCGCCGTAGCAGGCGGGCGAACCGGCCACGTGGTTCATAGCTGATTAATTAATACAGTACGCCGGACGGCTCGGCCGTTCGGGGATTAAACAAGGTAGCGATAGAAAAAAGTGAATACTCAACAACTGGCGAAACTGCGTTCAATCGTGCCCGAGATGCACCGCGTCCGGCACATCCACTTTGTCGGCATCGGTGGCGCCGGCATGGGCGGTATCGCCGAAGTGTTGGCTAATGAAGGTTATGAGATAAGCGGATCCGATCTGGCGCCGAACGCCGTGACTCAACAGTTGAGCGAGTTGGGGGCGCAGATCTATTTTCACCACCGGGCTGAAAATGTGCTCAATGCCAGTGTCGTCGTGGTTTCCAGCGCAATTTCCGCCGATAACCCGGAGATAGTGGCGGCTCATGAGGCGCGTATTCCGGTGATTCGTCGGGCGGAGATGCTGGCGGAGTTGATGCGTTTTCGCCATGGCATCGCGGTGGCGGGAACGCATGGCAAAACCACGACGACGGCCATGGTCGCTAGTATTTATGCCGAGGCCGGGTTGGATCCGACGTTTGTGAACGGCGGTCTGGTTAAGGCGGCGGGCACGCATGCGCGTCTGGGCTCCAGTCGTTATCTGATTGCGGAAGCGGACGAAAGCGACGCGTCTTTCCTGCATTTGCAGCCGGTGGTGGCGATAGTAACCAATATCGAAGCCGACCATATGGATACGTATCAGGGTGATTTTGAAAACCTGAAACAGACGTTCGTTAACTTTTTGCACAATTTGCCGTTTTACGGGCGGGCCGTGATGTGCGTGGACGATGATGTCATCCGTGAGCTGTTGCCCCGGGTCGGACGTCATATCACCACCTACGGGTTCAGCGATGATGCCGACGTGCGCATCGCCAGCTACCGGCAGACCGGCGCGCAAGGACACTTCACGCTGGCGCGCCTGGACAAACCGCTGCTGAATGTGACGCTGAACGCTCCTGGTCGCCATAATGCGTTGAATGCGGCCGCCGCTGTCGCCGTAGCGATGAATGAAGGCATTGATGATGAGTCGATTCTGCGGGCGCTGGAACGGTTTGAAGGTACCGGCAGGCGGTTTGATTTCCTGGGCGAATACCCGCTGGAGCTGGTTAACGGGCAAAGCGGCAGCGCCATGCTGGTGGATGATTACGGCCACCATCCGACCGAAGTCGACGCCACAATCAAGGCGGCGCGCGCAGGATGGCCGGACAAACGTCTGGTGATGATTTTTCAGCCGCACCGTTATACGCGTACTCGCGACTTATATGATGACTTCGCTCATGTTCTGTCGCAGGTGGATGTTTTGTTTATGCTGGATGTTTATCCGGCAGGCGAATCGCCGATTCCCGGCGCGGATAGCCGCTCGTTGTGCCGCACCATCCGCGGACGCGGTAAGATTGATCCGATTTTGGTCACCGATGTGGATACCTTACCGGAACTATTGTCACAGGCGCTACGCGACGGAGATTTGGTCTTGGTTCAAGGCGCCGGCAATATCGGCAAATTGGCGCGGAAACTGGCTGATTCCAGGCTACAGCCACAGATAAGTGAATGAGGAACATCATGACTGAGAAAGTTGCCGTATTGCTTGGTGGAACCTCTGCCGAACGTGAAGTGTCGCTGCTTTCGGGTCAGGCGGTGCTGGAAGGTTTGAAAGAAGCGGGGATCAATGCTCACGCTGTCGATACGCGCGAGTTTCCGGTAACGCATCTGAAGGACGAAGGATTCACTAAGGTTTTCATCGCGCTGCATGGGCGTGGCGGTGAAGACGGCACCCTGCAAGGTTTGCTGGAGTTTTTACAACTACCCTATACCGGCAGCGGCGTGATGGCGTCTGCGCTGACGATGGACAAACTGCGCACCAAACTGGTGTGGCGGGCATTAGGGTTGCCGGTATCGCCTTATGTCGCCCTGAGCCAGCAAGAGTTTGCCGCCGCCGGTCAAGATGAGCTGTCGGTGAAATTCGCCCATTTAGGCATGCCGCTGATTGTAAAGCCAAGCCGCGAAGGGTCCAGCGTCGGTATGAGCAAGGTGAGCCAGGACGGCGAATTACGGGCGGCGTTGGAAGAAGCGTTCCGCCATGATGACGAAGTCCTGGTCGAAAAATGGCTCAGCGGCCCGGAGTATACGGTCGGTATTCTTGGCGATGAAGTTCTGCCTTCTATTCGTATTCAGGCCGCGGGCACATTTTACGATTATGAAGCGAAATATTTGTCGGATGATACGCAGTACTTTTGCCCAAGCGGTTTGTCGTCCGAAAAAGAGCAGGAACTGGCGGAGCTATCGATGGCGGCCTATCGCGCGCTGGATTGCAGCGGCTGGGGCCGGGTGGATCTGATGATGGACAGCGACGGTTCCGTCTATCTGCTGGAGGTGAATACTTCGCCGGGAATGACAAGCCATAGTCTGGTGCCGATGGCGGCGCGGCAACACGGTCTGACCTTCTCGCAACTGGTTGCCAGGATTTTGGAGCTGGCCGACTGATATGTCGCAGGCAGCGCTGAATACACGCGGACGGGATCCCGAATTGAGGGGCGCGCGTCGCAGTAACGGAGGCCAATTGGCGGGATTGATTTTCCTGCTGATGGTAGTAGGAACGATCGTCTGGGGCGGTTGGATGGTAGTGGGATGGATGAAAGACGCTAGTCGTCTGCCTCTGTCCAAAATGGTGGTGACGGGAGAAAGGCAATACACCACTAATGACGATATTCGTCAGACGATTTTAGCGCTGGGTTCGCCGGGAACGTTTATGACACAGGATGTGAACGTGATCCAACAGCAGATTGAACGTTTGCCGTGGATCAAACAGGCCAGTGTTCGTAAACAGTGGCCGGATGAATTGAAGATTCATCTGGTTGAATATGTTCCGGTTGCGCGTTGGAATGACCTACTGATGGTTGATGCCGAAGGGAATTCTTTCAGCGTGCCGGCCGAGCGCATCGGCAACCGTAAAATGCCGTTATTATACGGCCCGGAAGGCAGTGAAGTAGAAGTTCTGGAAGGCTATCGGACCATGAGCCAGGCGCTGGCCGCAGGGAAGTTTACCCTGAAAATGGTGGCGATGAGCGCCCGGCACTCATGGCAACTGGGGTTGAGTGATGATACTCGTCTTGAATTGGGACGGGACGATCGGGCCCGGCGCCTGGAGCGCTTTATTGAGCTCTATCCGCTGTTGCAACGCCAGGCGCAGAGCGATAGCAAACGTATCAGCTATGTCGATCTGCGTTATGACTCTGGCGCGGCGGTAGGGTGGGGACCGGCATTTATTGATCAGCAGCAAGACATTGATCAGCAACAGAACAGTAATCAGAATCAGGCACAGGCTAAACAACAATGATCAAGTCGACGGACAGAAAACTGGTAGTTGGGCTGGAAATCGGTACGGCAAAGGTGGCTGCGCTGGTAGGGGAGGTTCTGCCCGATGGCATGGTCAATATTATCGGTGTAGGCAGTTGCCCGTCACGCGGTATGGATAAAGGCGGCGTTAACGATCTTGAATCGGTCGTCAAGTGCGTTCAGCGTGCGATTGACCAGGCTGAACTGATGGCGGATTGCCAGATATCTTCGGTATATCTGGCGCTTTCAGGCAAACATATCAGCTGTCAGAATGAGATAGGAATGGTGCCTATTTCGGAAGAGGAAGTCACGCAGGAGGATGTCGAAAGCGTGGTGCATACCGCCAAGTCGGTACGCGTGCGCGACGAACACCGCGTTCTCCATGTGATTCCGCAGGAATATGCGATTGATTACCAGGAAGGGATCAAAAATCCGGTGGGGTTATCCGGCGTGCGTATGCAGGCGAAGGTCCACCTGATTACCTGCCATAACGATATGGCGAAGAATATCGTTAAGGCCGTAGAACGTTGCGGCCTTAAAGTGGATCAACTGATTTTCGCCGGTCTGGCATCCAGCTATGCCGTACTGACGGAAGATGAGCGCGAACTGGGCGTGTGCGTCGTGGATATCGGCGGCGGAACGATGGACATCGCTGTTTATACCGGCGGCGCCTTGCGGCATACCAAGGTTATCCCTTATGCGGGTAACGTGGTAACCAGCGATATCGCCTACGCTTTTGGTACGCCGCCGACGGACGCCGAAGCGATAAAAGTCCGCCACGGATGCGCATTGGGTTCGATTGTCAGTAAAGATGAGAATGTTGAAGTCCCCAGCGTAGGGGGACGGCCGCCGCGTAGTTTGCAACGGCAGACGCTGGCGGAAGTGATTGAACCGCGTTACACCGAACTGTTGAATTTGGTGAACGATGAACTTTTACAGTTGCAGGAGCAGTTACGTCAACAAGGCGTCAAGCACCATCTGGCGGCAGGCATCGTACTTACCGGTGGCGCCGCGCAAATAGACGGCCTGGCGGCCTGCGCGCAGCGTGTGTTTCACACCCAGGTGCGTATCGGGCAGCCATTAAATATTACAGGTCTGACAGATTATGCGCAGGAACCCTACTACTCCACGGCGGTCGGGTTGCTGCATTACGGCAAGGAGTCTCACCTGGGCGGTGAGCATGAAGTCGAAAAACGCGCTTCAGTAAGCAACTGGTTCAAAAGAATCAATAGCTGGCTGAGGAAAGAATTTTAATTTTATCAAAGAGATCATTTAGCACAGTTTATGATCTCGAAGTTACAGGCACAAAGCGGAGAGAAACTATGTTTGAACCAATGGAATTAACCAACGACGCGGTGATAAAAGTCATCGGCGTCGGTGGCGGTGGTGGCAACGCTGTCGAACACATGGTGCGTGAACGCATCGAAGGCGTCGAATTCTTTGCTGTGAATACGGATGCTCAGGCATTGCGTAAGACAGCAGTGGGCCAAACGATTCAGATCGGAAGCGGCATCACCAAAGGTTTAGGTGCCGGTGCGAACCCTGAAGTCGGCCGGAACTCGGCGGAGGAAGACCGTGAAGCGCTGCGCACCGCGCTTGAAGGCGCCGACATGGTGTTTATCGCCGCAGGCATGGGCGGCGGCACCGGTACGGGCGCCGCGCCGGTTGTTGCTGAAGTCGCGAAAGACCTGGGGATCCTGACGGTCGCCGTCGTAACCAAGCCTTTCAACTTCGAAGGTAAGAAGCGTATGGCTTTCGCGGAACAGGGGATTGCCGAGTTGTCTAAGCATGTCGACTCCCTTATCACCATTCCGAACGATAAGCTGTTGAAAGTTCTCGGCCGCGGCATCTCCTTGCTGGATGCGTTCGGCGCGGCGAACGACGTCTTAAAAGGCGCGGTTCAGGGTATCGCCGAGCTGATTACGCGTCCTGGTTTGATGAACGTTGACTTTGCCGACGTGCGCACCGTGATGTCGGAAATGGGTTATGCCATGATGGGATCGGGCGTGGCGCGTGGCGAAGACCGTGCGGAAGAAGCCGCTGAAATGGCAATTTCCAGTCCGTTGCTGGAAGATATCGACCTGTCTGGCGCGCGTGGCGTGTTGGTTAACATCACGGCTGGCTTCGATCTGCGCTTGGATGAGTTCGAAACGGTAGGTAACACCATCCGTGCATTCGCTTCTGACAACGCTACCGTGGTTATCGGTACGTCGCTTGATCCGGAAATGAACGACGAACTGCGCGTTACCGTGGTCGCTACCGGCATCGGCATGGACAAACGTCCGGAAATTACCCTGGTGACGAACAAGCAGTCTCAGCCGGTTATGGATCATCGCTATCAGCAGCACGGCATGACGCCGCTGACGCAGGAAAAACCTGCGGCCAAGGTGGTTAACGATCAGAACCCGCAGACCAATAAAGAGCCAGATTACCTGGATATCCCGGCGTTTCTGCGTAAGCAGGCGGATTAATACCGCCGTATAACGTTGGAATCTCCGCTCTTTGTGCTAAACTGTACCACCGAGCCTAGTGTATGCTAGGTCGGTAGGTTCAGTAACATGCGAGATAAAATGATGATCAAACAACGTACATTAAAACGTATTGTTCAGGCGACAGGGGTCGGTTTGCATACCGGCAAGAAAGTTACCCTGACCATGCGTCCTGCACCGGCAAATACCGGGGTCATCTATCGTCGCACTGACTTGAATCCACCGGTTGATTTTCCGGCTGATGCCAAATCCGTGCGTGATACCATGCTCTGTACTTGCCTGGTTAATGAGCATGACGTGCGTATTTCTACGGTGGAGCACCTTAACGCTGCGCTTGCAGGGTTAGGCATTGACAATATTGTCATTGAAGTTGACGCACCGGAAATTCCGATTATGGACGGCAGCGCCAGTCCCTTTGTCTACCTGCTGATGGATGCGGGTATCGAAGAGCTGAACAGCGCCAAGAAATTCGTGCGAATCAAACAGCCTGTACGGGTTGAGGATGGCGATAAATGGGCTGAGTTGACTCCGTTTAACGGTTTCAGCCTGGACTTCACCATCGATTTCAACCACCCGGCTATTGATGCAGGCTCTCAGCGTTATCGCCTGGACTTTTCTGCCGATGCTTTCGTGCGCCAGATAAGTCGTGCGCGTACCTTCGGTTTTATGCGTGATATCGAATATCTGCAGTCTCGCGGGTTGTGCCTGGGCGGCAGTATCGATTGTGCGATAGTGGTAGATGATTATCGCGTGCTGAACGAAGACGGGTTACGTTTCGAAGATGAGTTCGTGCGCCATAAAATGCTGGATGCCATCGGCGACCTGTTTATGTGCGGCCATAACATCATCGGCGCCTTTACTGCGTTTAAGTCAGGACATGCCTTGAATAACAAACTGTTGCAGGCAGTGCTGGCCAAGCAGGAAGCGTGGGAATACGTCACGTTTGAAGACGATGCGGAAATGCCGTTGGCATTTAAAGCGCCGTCGACCGTATTGGCTTAACGCTTAAGATCGTTACTTCTTAGTGCGACT
The DNA here is from genome assembly GCF_017569925.1 of Brenneria izadpanahii. Taxonomy (NCBI): domain Bacteria; kingdom Pseudomonadati; phylum Pseudomonadota; class Gammaproteobacteria; order Enterobacterales; family Pectobacteriaceae; genus Brenneria; species Brenneria izadpanahii. The sequence goes on from NZ_CP050854.1 coordinate 819,508, forward strand.
GGTTTTACTGGTACTCTCTCCGGCCAGTGAGGCCAGTCGTTCTAGTATTTTGCGTAATTTCTCCGGGCTGTGGCTCGCTAATCCCCTCAAGGTTTCCGCACTTTGTTCGCTTAACTGACGTAATGGCTTTTGATCTGCCTGTTCAGGGGCGGTGATCTCACGGTTTTTCACTATTTCATGTCCTTTTGCGGCGAGCGCTGGATTAATCCTGATGTCGATTGAGGCCAATGATGGTAATATTTGGGCGCGTAATGCCGAGAGTAATGCTGGTTGTTCATAACGTAACCGCATCAACCAGTTAGCGTTGGCGGTTTCCAGCACCAGCAGCCCTTGCCGATAGTTGGCGACGCGGCACCAGGGATGCAACTGTGCGGGAAGTATTCCGCGTACAGCCCGGTTAAGTTTTAATAACGCGATAGCGCGCTGCTGCACATCACGCAGCGGTCCAGCACCCGCACCTGATGCGCTATCAAACAGAGATTCCAGTGATTGTGGGCGGCTATCACGCATAAATCAGGCTCCGACGGACGTTAAACTAGTGATCGGTATTCTAAATCGTTGGCGACAATTTGGCAGACGTTATTTCTGGCCGCATCTCTTATTGGGGATGGTCGCGGCGAGTCTTGGCTTGCCGAGCAGTCTGAATGCGTCGCAGAAGATTGTTCCGTTATCTGATTCTGCTTCCAGCGTCAGCCGTCAGAATAGTGCATCACTCAGCCTTACTGATTTGGTGGCGTTGAAAGAAGCGCATCGCCGATCTTCTTTTGGCGTGGATTACTGGCACCAGCATGCCATTCGTACGGTAATACGTCATCTTTCTTTTGCACTGACCGCGCCGCAACAGATAAACGCACAGCAGGATGATGACTTACCTTCGCATTCTCTGGTGTTATTGGATACGCTGAATGCGTTGTTAACGCGCGAAGAAAAACCACCAACCATTATTCGCCGTACAGGGCGATTATCCTCTTTTCCAGCAACACACCATCAGATAGGGATCTGGCTGGCCCAGGTTCGCGGCATTCGCGCCGGCCCATATTTCCATCGTTGAAAAATATTGATTCCTAATTAATAGCTGCAGGATTTTCCCCAGTTTTTTGATGTTGTGCAGCCACTGGATGAGTGGCGTTTGTGAGATTAAATTTATTATGGTCATGAATATATTAACAAAAATTTTTGGTAGCCGTAACGAACGTACCCTGCGCCGCATGCGCAAGAAAGTCGATATTATTAATCGTCTGGAACCCGATATGGAAAAGCTTTCAGACGAAGAGCTGAAAGCGAAAACCAATGAATTCCGTGAACGTCTGAAAAAAGGCGAATCGTTGGATAGCCTGCTGCCGGAAGCTTTTGCCGTGGTGCGTGAATCCAGTAAACGCGTGTTTGGTATGCGCCACTTTGACGTTCAGTTAATCGGCGGGATGGTGTTGAATGAACGCTGTATCGCTGAAATGCGCACCGGTGAAGGTAAAACGCTGACGGCGACGCTGCCTGCTTATCTCAATGCGCTGACCGGGCGAGGCGTTCATGTCGTGACGGTGAACGATTATCTGGCGCAACGCGACGCGGAAAACAACCGCCCGCTGTTTGAGTTCCTGGGGCTGACTGTAGGTATTAACCTGCCAGGGATGCCGGCGCCGGCTAAACGCGAAGCCTATGCCGCGGACATTACTTACGGCACCAATAACGAATACGGTTTTGACTATCTGCGCGACAATATGGCTTTCAGCCCGGAAGAGCGTGTGCAGCGTAAACTGTATTATGCGCTGGTGGATGAGGTCGACTCCATTCTGATCGATGAAGCCCGTACGCCGCTGATTATCTCCGGCCCGGCGGAAGACAGCTCTGAACTTTATATCCGCGTTAACAAAATTATTCCTCATCTGATCCGTCAGGAGAAAGAAGATTCGGACACCTTCCATGGCGAAGGCCACTTTTCTGTCGATGAAAAATCGCGTCAGGTAAACCTGACGGAACGCGGCCTGGTGTTGGTTGAAGAGTTGCTGGTGAAGGAAGGCATCATGGACGAGGGCGAGTCGCTTTATTCGCCGGCCAACATTATGCTGATGCACCATGTTACCGCCGCTTTGCGCGCTCACGTGCTGTTCGCTCGTGACGTGGACTACATTGTGAAAGATGGTGAAGTCATCATCGTGGATGAACACACCGGCCGTACCATGCAAGGACGCCGCTGGTCCGATGGTTTACACCAGGCGGTGGAAGCGAAAGAGAATGTCGCTATTCAGAATGAAAACCAGACATTAGCGTCAATCACCTTCCAGAATTACTTCCGTTTGTATGAAAAACTGGCCGGGATGACGGGGACGGCGGATACGGAAGCCTTTGAATTCAGCTCGATTTATAAGCTGGATACCATCGTTGTTCCGACCAACCGTCCGATGATCCGTAAAGATTTGCCCGATCTGGTCTACATGACGGAACATGAAAAAATTGACGCCATCATTGAAGATATCAAAGAGCGCTCGACGAAAGGACAGCCGGTACTGGTGGGTACGATTTCCATTGAGAAATCAGAGGTCGTTTCCCAGGCGTTGAATAAAGCCGGCATTAAACACAACGTATTGAACGCTAAATTCCACGCCATGGAAGCGGATATCATCGCCCAGGCGGGGCAGTCGGGATCCGTCACGATCGCTACCAACATGGCTGGCCGCGGTACGGATATTGTACTGGGCGGCAGTTGGCAGGCTGAAATCGCGCAGCTGGAAAACCCGGATGAGGCGCAGATTGCTGAGATTAAAGCGGAATGGCAAAAACGCCATGATGCGGTATTGGCTGCCGGCGGTTTGCATATTATCGGTACCGAGCGTCATGAATCCCGTCGTATCGATAACCAGCTGCGCGGTCGTTCCGGCCGTCAGGGGGATGCGGGCTCTTCCCGCTTCTATCTGTCGATGGAAGATGCGCTGATGCGTATTTTTGCCTCCGACCGTGTTTCCAACATGATGCGTAAATTGGGTATGAAACCCGGCGAGGCGATTGAGCATCCCTGGGTGACCAAGGCGATTGCCAATGCGCAGCGTAAAGTGGAAAGCCGCAACTTTGATATTCGTAAGCAACTGCTTGAATATGATGATGTCGCCAATGACCAGCGGCGGGCGATTTACTCCCAGCGTAACGAACTGCTGGATGTTTCCGATATCAGTGAAACCATCAACAGCATTCGCGAAGATGTCTTCAAAGTGACGATTGATAGCTATATTCCGCCGCAGTCGCTGGAAGAGATGTGGGACGTTGAAGGTCTGGAGCAGCGTCTGAAAAATGACTTTGATCTGGAAATGCCGATTAAGGAATGGTTGGATAAAGAGCCAGAGCTGCATGAAGAAACGCTGCGCGAACGTATTTTCCAACAGGCCGTCGAGGTTTATCAGCGCAAAGAAGAGATTGTTGGCAGCGAAGTGATGCGCAACTTTGAGAAAGGCGTTATGTTACAAACGCTGGACTCCCTGTGGAAAGAGCATCTGGCGGCAATGGACTATCTGCGTCAGGGTATTCACCTGCGCGGCTATGCGCAGAAGGATCCCAAACAGGAATATAAGCGTGAGTCTTTCGCCATGTTCGCCGCCATGCTGGAATCGCTGAAATATGAAGTGATCAGCACGCTGAGCAAGGTTCAGGTCCGTATGCCGGAAGAGATCGAGGCGCTGGAGCAGCAGCGTCGTGAAGAAGCTGAACGTCTGGCTCGTCAGCAGCAACTGAGTCATCAGGAGGAGGTCAGCCAGGATAGCGGCATGCCTGTTCAGGTGGATCGCAAAATCGGTCGCAACGATCCATGTCCTTGCGGATCCGGGAAAAAATATAAGCAATGTCACGGCCGTTTACAGAAGTAACTGAGCGTTGAATTGAGTCATAATGTAAAGGGAAGTGCTGACAAACCCTCTCTTCCTGATTGGGCAACGCAGGCTACTTTGTCGATAGTCTGAGGCGGTCGCAGGCCGCCTTTTACTTGGTGGGACGTATGATGGAGCAAAAGCAGTTATCCGTTGCGGTGGGCATCATTCGCAATGCTGAGCAAAAATTTTTTATTGCCCGTCGGCCGGTAGGGGTTCATATGGCCGGTATGTGGGAGTTTCCCGGAGGAAAGGTTGAAGCGGGGGAGACCCCGGAGCAAGCGTTGATTCGCGAGTTGCGCGAGGAAACGGGCATTGAGGTGGAAAATCCGCAGCCGTTAAACAACAAAACCTTTTCTACGCCCGAACGCATGATTACGCTGCATTTCTATCTGGTGGAGCATTGGCGGGGAGAGCCGTATGGCCGTGAAGGGCAGGCATCTCGCTGGCTGAGGGCCGATGAATTGCTGGAAGATGAGTTTCCGCCAGCGAATGCGGAAATGATCCGCTGGTTGAAATCTCATTGAGCGTTAACGTTAGACCGCTGAAAAGCGGTCGTTATGCGGCTCCTTACCGCTGAGATTCACTCCACTCTTCGCTATCTGAAATGATATCGTCGCTGGGGATACGCTTTTCTTCATCCGCCCATTCCCCCAGATCGATAAGCTGACAGCGTTTGCTGCAAAACGGGCGATAAGTGCTTTTTTCGCTCCATTCGACTGGTTTTTTACAGGTCGGGCATTTTACGATGAGCACGTCATTATCCATAGGGTTTCTCCTATACCTTTTATCTTTCAAACAGTAGCGTTGAAATCTATGGGGTATACTCTAACTAACTGTTTATAAATCATATTAATTAACAACAGGCCAACTCAAACGTCAGGCGAGGCGGGATCTGTCCGTTCTCGCTATCCAACGATAGGAAACGGATGGCGTAGCGCGTTTTATAACCCGATATTTGCGGGTAAAGCTGGTGGGCCAAATCGATACGTAAGCGTAAAAGCTCGGCGTCCGACGCATTATCCTGAAAGAAGCCGTTTAGACTAATCTGCGGACGAAAAGTCGCGGAATGACGAATCAATTCCAGCACCATAGTCAGTGATTTCTTTAACGGCGACAATGAATTGAGCCAGCCGGAAACCAATTGCTCGCGCTGCTCCTGCGGCTGATAAAGCCAGATATGCAGGGTAGGCAAATCGAAACTGCAACAGCCGCCCGGAATGCTGATCCGTTGACGGACCATGCCGATCAGACGATCTTCGCGCAATATTTGCCCCATCCTCGGCGCCGCCATCAGTTCGGTTGACTGCTCTTTTAACTGTCGGCGTAGAGAGTGGATCCGCTCCATATCAACGCCGGGAACATCGCTCCATTGCAGTAACTTTTGCTGCTGGCGTTCCAGTTCTTTCAACAGTTCAGTCCGAACATCTCCGCGTTCTAGGATGTCCATAAGGTCGGCAACGGCGCGGAAAAACGTCATCGCGCTTCCCATATCAATCAGGGAATGGTTATGGTGCAATTGCTGTAGCAGCGACTCGATACGCAACCAGGTACGCATTTTTTCGTTTAGCGGATGTTCAAATAAAATGGTTGAGGAAGCGTCACTCATGCTTAGTAATCCTGTTAGCGGCTGAGGCGGCGAGCTCAAGATAACGTTGATGCAGTTCAGCAACACGTGAAGCAAGCTCTCTTTGGCTACGGTTATTATCAATAATATCATCGGCATGGGCCAGACGTTGTTCGCGAGTCGCCTGGGCCGCCAATATGTTTTCTGCCTGTTGACGGCTAACGCCGTCTCGGGCAAGCGTGCGTTCAAGCTGGGTATCCCGGTTCACATCGACAACCAGAACACGTTGCGCATATTGTTGCAAACCGTTCTCTATCAGTAATGGCACAACCCACAATACATAGGGAGCGGTGATTTGTTGAAATTGAGACTGCGTTTCCGCATGAATCAACGGGTGCAACAGATGATTCACCCATTGTTTCTCCTCCGGGGAGGAAAAGATTTTTTGACGCAGCGCGGCGCGATTCAAAGAACCATCGGCGTTAAGGATACTATCGCCAAAGCGCTGCCTGATCGCCTCCAGGGCTGGGGTTCCGGGTTCAACAACCTGACGCGCAATGACATCCGCATCAATGATGTCCACCCCAAGTTTAGAGAACTCATCGGCTACCGTGCTTTTCCCACTGCCGATGCCACCGGTTAAGGCTACGATATAGGTCATATGCCGATTTTTAAAGTTAATGGATAAATTTATCTGATTTTATCCCAAACAGGGAAGTTTTGCGCGTGGAATAAAACGGCGGAAAGATAGACGGACGCCAGTATGGCCGCGGCTTCCGGCGAGGTTCAAATCAATATGCCGCCTCACCGCTATCGTCGTCATACTTCAAGTCGCGTGTGAGCAGGCTCTGTTACTCGGCCCATCCATGGGCCCCGTCCCGTTAGGGCTGCCGGCAGCGCGGCATATTGAACGCTTCGGCAAAAAATGGTGTGAGGCGATTTAGTCCCATTTACTCCAGGCTCACCACCACCACTGATTTGGCAGGGATTTTCAATGCCAGTACCGAGCCGTTAATCTTGCCATCTTGATAGTTGACCGGATGAATAACTTCAGGCTGGCCGGGAATGTTGTGCGCATCCATGACCGCGCTGGTCAGTATTTCACCGGAAACAGACTTCGCTTTAAGCGATCCCAGGTTGATGGATAGATCATAGCCTTCGCGCAGGTTCATGTTGGCGACGCCTATATATATCTTGCCGTCCTTCGCCCTGGCGGCGGAAACATTGAAAGCCGGGAACGATTTGCCGCCGTAAGTCAGCTGCGGCGCCTTCACATCAAGCGGGATAGCGGTAGAATCCTGGAACGGCACATACATCTTGAAGGCATAATAGGTCGGCGTCAGCGCGATCTTGTCACCTTCGGTCAGAATCATCGCCTGCAGTACATTGATGGCCTGAGCGATGTTGGTCATCCGCACGCGCTCGGCATATTTATGAAAAATATTGAAGTTGGCGGCAGCCAGAATACCGTCGCGCAGGGTGTTTTGCTGGAACAGATGACCCGCATAGGTGCCGGGCTCAACGTTATACCAAGTGCCCCATTCGTCAACGAACAGACCGATGCGTTTTTGCGGATCGTTCTTATCCATAACGGCAATATGCTGCTGCAGCACATCGTCCATGCGCAAGGTTTGCTGGAAAATCGCGTTCCACTGCTCTTCAGGGAAACCCGTCGCGCTGGCCTGATTGCGGTTTACCCACTCGCCCGTCAGTACCGTGTAGAAATGCAAAGAGATTGCATCCATATGAAACGCGGCGTTTTTCATGACCACGTCAGTCCAGTGGGTATCATCGTTATTCGCGCCGGAAGCGACGCGCTGCGCGGTGTTGTCATTGCCTTCATGGAAATTGAGGCCGTCTTTATGGAAAAAAGATCCCCAGCGGTGCAGCTCATTGGAATAATACTCCGGCGTCATATTGCCGCCGCAGCCCCAGCTTTCATTGCCGATGCCGATAAACGGCACCTTAAACGGCTCGTCGCGGCCATTGGCGCGGCGCTCGTTAGCCAGACTGTCCTGCTCCTTGGAAGTTAAATATTCGATCCATTCACGCATTTCCGTCGGCGTGGATGACGCGACATTAACTGAAATATAGGCGTCCGCGCCGACCTGCTCGGCAAAGTCGAAAAACTCGTGGGTGCCGAAGGCGTTATTTTCCAGACCGCCGCCCCACCAGTTATTTTTGCGCACCGGGCGTTTATCGCGCGGTCCTATGCCGTCACGCCAGTGATATTCGTCAGCGAAACAACCTCCCGGCCAGCGCACGACCGGCACTTTGATCGCTTTGAGCGCTACGACGACATCGTTTCTGATGCCGCGCGTGTTCGGAATGGGGGAGTCGGGGCCGACCCAGATGCCATCGTAAATGCCGCGCCCCAAATGTTCAGAAAACTGGCCGTAGATATAACGCGATATCTGGGGGCCGGGCTGTTCGGCTTTCAGTGTCGCTTCGATGCGGCTCTCTGCGACGGCGCTCGACATCAACCCCGCCAATCCCATCATTAGTACCGAAAGTTTCATCTTTCTCATAATCATCCCGTAATAATATTTAAGATAAAAAAAAACCTGAGCGAGCCTCTTGTGAGAGCCCACTCAGGTTTTGCCTGGTCGATAACCAGTGACAATCCGGTGTTATATCAGGGGTAAAGATTATAGAGATTAACCGGATGGCGATATAGCGTACGTCACATTTCCGCCCTCGCCATCCTTAATATTAACGTTTCAGACGTCATATATTCACTCCGGCGGCTTGTCTGAGGTTTGAGTCTGTAGTCGGCGTTACAAGCCGTGATGATGGCCGGGGGCGCCCGCTAAATATTCATCGTCGCCACTTAAGAAAGTAAATTCACACTCTTGTCGCAGGATTATTCCCGCGTATGATAACGTCACTGGATATGGCATTAATTTCGCCGATCACAATTTTTGCGAACCATCGCCACTAACCAGGAATTCGAACCTCATGCGTATTGAAGAAGATTTAAAGTTAGGTTTTAAAGACGTTCTCATCCGACCTAAGCGTTCTACTCTCAAAAGCCGTTCCGACGTTGAACTGGAACGTCAATTCACCTTTCTCCACGCCGGGTGTGACTGGTCAGGTGTGCCGATTATCGCTGCCAATATGGATACCGTAGGCACATTTCGTATGGCGGAAGCATTGGCATCCTTCGACGTATTAACGGCGGTCCATAAACATTATTCACTGGAACAATGGACGGCGTTTGTTCAGCGTTCATCCGCATCTGTGTTACGCCACGTTATGGTGTCGACCGGCACCTCGGAAGCCGATTTCACCAAACTGAAGGAAATTCTGGCTCTGTCATCGGAGCTGAAGTTCATTTGTATCGATGTCGCCAATGGCTACTCGGAACACTTTGTCACGTTTTTGCAAAAAGCGCGCGAAGCCTGCCCGGATAAAGTTATTTGCGCGGGTAATGTGGTGACCGGGGAAATGGTCGAAGAGCTGATTTTGTCCGGCGCGGATATCGTGAAGGTCGGCATCGGACCGGGTTCGGTCTGCACCACCCGAGTGAAAACGGGCGTTGGCTATCCGCAGCTTTCCGCTGTGATTGAGTGCGCCGATGCCGCGCATGGACTGGGCGGACAGATAGTCAGCGACGGCGGTTGTACTGCGCCGGGCGACGTGGCCAAAGCCTTTGGCGGCGGTGCGGATTTCGTCATGCTGGGCGGTATGCTGGCGGGACATGATGAGTGTGAAGGCACTATCGTTGATGAGAATGGCGAAAAAATGATGCTGTTCTACGGCATGAGTTCCGCTTCGGCGATGGAGCGCCATGTCGGCGGGGTCGCAGAGTATCGCGCCGCCGAAGGCAAAACGGTTAAACTGCCGCTGCGCGGCCCTGTTGATAACACCGTGCGCGATATCCTGGGGGGATTGCGTTCCGCCTGTACTTATGTCGGGGCTTCCCGTCTGAAAGAGCTGACCAAACGTACCACGTTTATTCGCGTTGCCGAGCAGGAGAACCGCGTTTTCAATAACTAATTTGATATCAGCCGTCCGCGGATTTTGACGGCTGTGATGGCATGGATAGTTGATGATATTGGCCGGTTTATGCGCCGGCCAATACGTTGCCCAGTTGAAAAATCGGTAAATACATTCCAATCACCAGCGCGCCGACCATTCCCCCAACAATCAACATCATCGCCGGCTCCATCGTTTGCATTAGCGTTTCCGCCTGCTGTCGCGTTTTTCTTTCATACCATTGCGCCAACTGCATAAACAACGCATCTAATTCCCCGGTTTCCTCGCCGACGCGGATGAGTTGCCGGCAAGGCGCTGGAAACAGCGTCGCATATCGTTGTGTTGCGTCATGAAGAGTAACGCCCTGTTGGATCTCCGTTTGAATTTGTTGGATGGCGTTCTGATAAACGGGGTGGCGGATCGTGGCGGCCGCGTCTAATCCCGCCGGCAATGTGAGTCCCGCGCGCTGCGTCATCGACAGTATATTAAATATCTGACACAGACAGTTGCCCCGAATCAGATTAGCGATGACCGGCAATTTTAGTAGCCAGGCCTGCTCTTTTTCCCGCCAGAATGGTCTGCGCCGCCGTAGGTCGAAATAACCCGATAACGCAGCGAATACGAGAATAAGCCCGGTCAAACCATAATTGCGGATCCCATCGGCCAGATGCAGCAACTGCTGGGTAAACCAGGGAAGCGGCGTATCGAAAGAGGCATACAGGCTGGAAAACTCCGGTAATACCAGGGTTAGCATCAGTACGCTGACCAGCGTCGCGATGATCAATACGAAGCAGGGGTAGCGCAGCGCTTTGATTACCTTTTGCTGTAGCAGGGATTTCCCTTCCTGTTGCCGGGCTAACTGGAGGCAGCATTCATCGAGATTTCCTGTTAATTCGCCTACGGCGATCAGTGAACGATAGATGACAGGAAAGATATGCGGATATTCCGTCAACGTTTCAGACAGTGCTTTTCCTTGCGCGATCCGGGCGCCGATCTCTTTTAATATGCAGCGCCAGGCGGGCCGTTGATGCTGTTCAGCCATCAGCTTAATGGCTTCCAGCAGCGGCAGACCCGCGCGTAAAAGCATGGCTAATTGCTTGATCAGTTCGCTGAGCTGCTCTCCTTTCCAGTAACGAGGTGACAGAAACTGACCTGTTCTCAATGACAAGGGTTGATACCCTTGAATAATCAAACGGGTATAGGCCTGTTGCCGGTAGGGGCTGATGATCTCTCCGTGGACCAATATCCCTTCCTGGGTGATGGCCCGCCAGTGATATAAGCGCTCCCATTTCATTGCGCAGTCTCCTGATTTTGGATGCCTGCGCCGACAATGCGATAGATCTCTGTTATTGACGTTACCCCTTCATTGACCAGAGATAAACCGGCTGCAAGCAATGTGGTCTGGCCGGACTCCCGCGAGAGCTGAGTGAGTTGATTGTTGTTCGCGTTATTGGCCAGAGCTTGCTGTAACTCGGGTGTGACGACTAACAGTTCATAGATGGCGACACGGCCGTAATAACCGGAAAAGCAGTGATTACAGCCTGCGGCCTGCCAGTTGTTCAACGGGCCGCGCCACAGTTCCGCTGGCAGGCGGGCAAGGGGGCGGCCTGGGTTTTACAATGGGGACACAGGCGGCGCACCAGGCGTTGGGATATCACCAGCTTCAGGGCCGCGGCGAGCAGATAGCCGGGGATGCCCAAATGGCTTAGCCGGGTCAGGGTTTCCACCGCGGAGTTGGTATGTAGCGTCGACATCACCAGATGCCCGGTTTGCGCGGCTTTAACGGCGATTTCAGCGGTTTCGGCATCCCGGATTTCGCCGACCATGATTACATCGGGATCCTGGCGTAACATCGCCCGCAATATCCGGCTAAAATCCAGATCGGCTTTAGGGTTGATCGCCGTCTGGTTAATCCCCGGTAGTGGAATTTCAATGGGATCCTCCACGCTACAGATGTTGCGGCTGACGTTATTCAGCCAGCGTATGGCGCTGTACAGCGTAACGGTTTTGCCGCTGCCGGTGGGGCCGGTCACCAGAATCAGCCCCTGCGGCGAACTGAGCGCCTGGATCAGGCGGGCCAGATCGATGTCCGAAAGCCCCAGCTTATCCAATGCCAGCTCTTGCCGCTGAGTTTGCTGTATCCGCAGCACCACTTTTTCTCCATGTTGTACTGGCAATGTCGAAATACGTAGCGAATAGGCCTGCTGATCCAGCGTGATGCTGAATTGGCCATCCTGCGGCAAGCGCCGCTCAGCGATATTCAGCTTACCCATTATTTTCAGCCGGGCGGTAATGCGCGCGGTCAGCCCAACCGGCGCGGCCGGGATTTCCTGCAATACTCCGTCAATGCGCAAGCGGACGCGATAATAAGTCGCCAACGGTTCCAAATGAATATCTGATGCGCGACGCTGAATCGCCAGACGCAAGGTCTGATTAATAAAATGAACCGCGGGCGTATCGTCGTCATGGATATGGTCGTCCGGCTCCGTATGGTAATCCTCCGCCGGCTCCTCAACGGCATTTACCGGGCTGAGCTGTTGTTCCAGCTTCGCCTGTGGCCATTGTTCTATCAGAATCTGGCGGTTGCTGGCGAAACGCAGCGCGGCAATCATTTCCGCCGTGGGCGGGCCATTTACTGCCACCGACAAGGTCTGTTCATCCATGTTCAGGAGCAGGGCGTGATAGCGTTGGCACAGTATCTGTAATTCATTGGCGAGATGCTCTGCGTCAACCATCGTTAACCTGCCGTATCATCAAAACGGAAAACATCCTGACAGGCGGATTGCAGGTTGTCCGCATTACTCTCGGTAACGCAATTTTTTGTCCAGCGCGGCGTGCTGGTTGCGGTATCCCATTCGGGGGTCAGTATTACGCTCAGCCCTTGTAACGTAGATTGTCCGGTTAAGGTGATAACGCCTTGACTAACACTTACCGCGCTGACATAGCGCGAGGACTGACTGGCGGGAATCCCCTGTTTCCCTGCATTACAGCTAGAGAAAGCCGCATTTCCCAGCCCGCAAAGATCGACGGCGGTTTTATATGACGCCATCGTTTGCAGCATATCGGTCATCGCCGCTTTTTGCAGATATCCCTGATAAGCCGGTACGCCAATGGCGCTGAGAATGGCGACAATCGCGATGACGATCATCAATTCAACCAGCGTAAACCCCTGTTGTTTACTCATAGATATTTCCCTGTCGTGGTCGGTATATCGACAAGATAGAAAAAGAGCCGGCAGTTGGCGACAGGGGCGGGTTGAGGCGGGAATCCGGCGCGAAAAAAAGTTGGTGATTTGCTGATTATTGAATATTTTTTGCGAGCCGTTCCGCAATAGCGAAAGTGATTCGGCGCAGTGGAAATACCAGGAGAGGAGAGCGTTATAACGCGGGGATGCGTCTCTTAAGACGAAACGCTCTATCTACTGATAAACGATGCCGCTCAAGCGCCTGGACGATAAAACCGCCAGGCAAATTTCACTTAGAGGAAACGCATCGACAGGTCCAATGCGCGGACATGTTTGGTCAATGCGCCGACGGAAATGTAGTCCACGCCGGTTTCTGCGTAATCGCGCAGCGTCTCTATTGTTACATTGCCTGATATTTCCAGCAGGGCGCGGCCTTGGGCGATCTTCACCGCTTCACGGATTTTATCCAGACTGAAGTTATCCAGCATAATGATGTCCGCTCCGGCATCCAGAGCCTGTTGCAATTCATCCAGTGATTCCACTTCCACTTCTACCGGCACATCGCTACGCAGCGAAAAGGCTTTCTCCACCGCCTGTTTGATAGAACCGGCTGCAACGATGTGATTCTCCTTAATCAGGAAGGCATCGGATAAGCCAAGCCGGTGGTTATCGCCGCCGCCGCATGACACGGCATATTTCAGCGCAGTTCGTAGCCCCGGCAACGTCTTACGCGTATCAAGCAGCCGGGTACGGGTGCCGGCCAGTATAGCGACGTAATGGCTGACCTCGGTCGCCACGCCGGAGAGCGTTTGCAGAAAATTCAGCGCGGTACGTTCACCCGTTAAAAGTTGTTTGGCGGGGCCGGTTATGTCGCACAAGGTTTGGTTGGGAGAGATAGCATCGCCATCGGCAACATGCCAGGTAATGGACGTTGCCTCGCCAAGTTGGGTAAAGACTTCCTCAAGCCAGCGTTTACCGCAGAAGATACCGGCTTCACGGGTGATAATACGGGCATGGGCCTGAATATTATCCGGTAATAATTGTGCGGTAATATCTTGAGAGGCATCGACAACGCCGCCCAAATCCTCACGTAATGCCAGTTGAACGCTGGCGGGAATATCCTGTGCGATACGATTGAACAGCTCGATTTGGCGCTGTTCCTGACTGTAGCGGCGTGTTGTCATTACAAAAACTCCGACGGGGATCCGGGGCTATATGCTATCTTGTTTAGGGGATGACATCCAGAATGGATATTCATTATAATTCAATTAATTAGATGTGTTAGGCGCGTTTGCCGCCATCAGCCGGAAAGGCGCGGGCTTTATTTTCGCCGGAGACGTCATCGCGCAAGACGATGATGGCGTCGGCGTCTGAGGATTGGCGTAGGAAGCGGTTATCCGGTAAGCAAACGATCGCCGGTGGTCAAGGCGGTTTATCATGTTGCGCCAATGAGCAGGGAAAGCCATAAACCTTTTATATCCAGTTGGTTAGGTATGATGTCGAGAAACATGGTAATCTGTGGCGGAAAGGTTTTTTGTTAAACATTGTTCCAATTAACAGTACCTTATTCAGCCCGGCAAACGACAAGATGCGAGGTTATCGCCGATGCTTTTGGAAAATGGCTGGTTATCTGAAGTAAAACACATACCTTCCCCACACTATGATAGTCGCCCCAACGATGAAGCTCCTTCTCTGCTGGTGATCCACAACATCAGTTTGCCGCCGGGGGAATTCGGCGGTCCTTACATTGATCAACTATTTACCGCGACGCTGGATCCGGCGGCGCATCCTTATTTTGCCGCTATCTGCCATTTACGGGTTTCTGCGCACTGCCTGATTCGCCGGGATGGGGAAATTATTCAATACGTTCCTTTTCATCTGCGAGCCTGGCATGCGGGCGTCTCTGTTTTTGAAGGACGTGAGCGGTGTAACGATTTTTCAATTGGCATCGAACTGGAAGGAACGGATACGTTACCTTTTACTACAGAACAATATTCTCAACTGGCGGCGATAACCCGGCTGCTGATTGACGCTTATCCTATTACGCCGTCGCGAATTACCGGACACAGTGATATTGCGCCCGGCCGTAAAACCGACCCTGGCCCGGCTTTTGATTGGGATCTATATCACCGCCTGTTGCAGGAAAACTGGATAAAGAACGAAGGGAGTATAAAACGATGACGCTATTTACATTGTTGCTGGTATTGGCGTGGGAGCGTCTGTTCAAACTGGGTGAGCATTGGCAGTTGGATCACCGTCTTGAAGCCGTGTTTCGCCGTCTATCGCCCCCTTCTTTATTTCAAACCCTGTTCCTGACGCTTTGCTGCATGGGCGCTGCGGCCATCCTGTTATGGCTGGCCGATGGGCTTTTATTCGGTCTGGCTCTACTCGTGCTGTGGATTGTTATCTGCCTGATGTGTATTGGCGCAGGGAGCGTTCGCCGGCACTATCGCCGCTATCTGCAATCGGCCCAGAAGGGGGAGCTCGACGCCAGTCAGGAAATGGCCTCGGAGCTGGCGTTAATTCACGGTTTACCCGTAGGGGCCGGAGAACAAGAACGGCTGAAAGAGCTTCAAAACGCTCTGCTATGGATTAACTTTCGGTTTTATTTGGCGCCCTTGTTTTGGTTTACCGTAGCCGGTCCCTATGGCCCTGTCGCTGTGGCGGGCTACGCTTTCTTACGCGCCCGGCAGACCTGGCTGGCGCGTCGTAACACGCCGCTGGAGCGCGCGCAATCCGGCGTTGATTCATTGCTGCACTGGCTTGACTGGATCCCGGTGCGCCTGGCCGGCGTGGCTTATGCTTTGTTGGGACACGGCGAGAAGGCTTTGCCGGCATGGTTCGCCTCGCTTGGCGACTACCGCAGTTCGCAATATTGGGTTCTGACTCAGTTGGCGCAATATTCGCTGGCGCGCGAACCTCATATCGATCCCGTCGAAACGCCAAGGGCGGCGGTAGCGCTGGCGAAGAAAGTTACGTTGGCGCTGGTGGTCGTGGTGGCTTTACTGACGATTTATGGCGCGCTGGTGTGAGTGTTATCGCGGCAGAAATAAATGAAAAACGGCCGATAAATATCGGCCATTTGCGTATCCGTCGGATGAAACCTTAACGGTTTTGGTTTTTCTGTTTGATGTAGTAGCCAATCCCCAGAATGATCAACCATACCGGTATCAGCAAGACTGATATCCGTATGCCCGGCGTCAGGTACATCACGACCAGCACACCCGCCAGGAACAGCAGACAGATATAGTTGCCCAGCGGATAAAATAGCGCCTTATACTTGGTTACCGTGCCTTCGCTATCTTTCTTCGCCCGGAATTTCAAATGGGCGAGACTGATCATGGCCCAGTTGATCATCAGTGCGGAAACCACCAGCGACATTAATAATTCAAACGCTTTACCGGGAATCAGATAGTTGATCAGTACGCAGAACGCGGTAGCCAGGGCGGAAACGCCAATGGCCACCACAGGAACGCCGCGGCTATCGACCTTGCGCAGTACTTTAGGGCCATTGCCCTGTCTGGACAGGCCGTACAGCATGCGGCTGTTGCAATAAACGCAGCTGTTGTAAACCGACAGCGCGGCAGTCAGCACCACAATATTCAGCACGGTCGCCACCACGTTGCTGTTCAGTTCATGGAAGATCATCACGAAAGGACTGCCGCCTTCCACGACTTTGCCCCATGGATAAAGCGACAGCAGGATGGTCAGCGAACCGATATAAAAGATCAGAATACGGTAGATAACCTGATTTGTGGCGCGTGGAATACTCTTTTCCGGATTATCCGCTTCTGCCGCCGTGATCCCGACCAGTTCCAGCCCGCCGAACGAGAACATGATCACGGCCATCGCCATCAACAGCCCGGTCGTGCCGTTCGGGAAGAAGCCGCCCTGCGCCCATAGGTTAGTGACCGTCGCTTCCGGGCCGCCGGTGCCGCTAATCAACAACCAGCCGCCAAACACGATCATGCCGATAATGGCCGCCACTTTGATGATGGCGAACCAGAATTCCATTTCACCGTAAATTTTGACGTTCGCCAGATTAATGGCGTTAATCACCAGAAAGAAGACGGCGGCGGAAACCCAGGTGGGGATATCGGGCCACCAATACTGTACATAGATTCCCACCGCGCTGAGCTCGGCCATGGCGACCAGTACATACAGAACCCAATAGTTCCAGCCAGAGGCAAAACCGGCAAAGTCCCCCCAGTACTTATAAGCAAAATGGCTGAAAGAACCGGCCACCGGCTCTTCTACCACCATTTCCCCCAGTTGACGCATGATAAGAAAGGCGATCAGCCCTCCGATGGCGTACCCTAAAATAACTGACGGTCCAGCCATTTTTATCGTTTGAGCAATTCCGAGAAAAAGCCCGGTACCCACCGCGCCACCCAGGGCAATCAACTGAATATGACGGTTTTTTAAGCCACGCTTTAACGTTCCGTCTTGTTGTTGACCATCCATTAATTTAACCCTCTAGCCCATTGTTAACAAAAACGTACTGCCTCCTGAAAAAGCGCAGCGTATTTGTGTGGTTACGTTCGTGTAATTTTATTTTTACGATAAAGCGCTAACTATTACTTCTACACCTCTATCGTTTGTCAGAGAATAGTGGCAAGCAAAAAAGATTGCACTGATTTCTTGATGGGCTGTGAAGAAAAACCATAACCGCATCAATGCCTCACTCGTGGGCCGGCCATTCCGATCGTCAGGGCGCGTTTTGGCGCTTCGTTCTTTTATCCTGTTTTTTTACCTTTCCGTCGTTAACTTGCCCAATTGACCGAGATAATGGTTCGCGGAAATGGCGTCCACCTAAAGTCAAATTGAATAAAAAATTAAATTATATGAATTAAAATTCACATTTTTTGATGTTTAAACGGTTCAGCATCGTCCGTTTTTCGTTTCATGAAAGTTAAAACATAAAGAAGGGAATTAATGGTAATACCGCCGATGTACTATCACTTTGCCTTACGCGTTTCGTGCATTTGTTAAAATCTGGGGGGATTGGTGATTTTACTCAACGTCCTTATGGACAGAAGGTGAATAATTTGTTACTTTAGCGTCACGTTTTTGAAATTGGTATTACCAATTGACTCCGCGCCTTTTCGCAGAGATGAATCAACCATGGCATACAGCAAGATCCGTCAGCCCAAACTATCAGATGTGATTGAGCAACAACTGGAGTTTCTGATTCTTGAAGGAACTTTACGCCCCGGCGAGAAACTGCCCCCGGAGCGTGAACTGGCCAAGCAGTTCGATGTCTCCCGCCCTTCTCTGAGAGAAGCCATTCAACGCCTGGAAGCCAAAGGATTACTTTTGCGCCGTCAGGGCGGTGGTACTTTCGTACAGGCCAATCTATGGCAAAGCGTCAGCGATCCGCTGGCGGCGCTATTGAGCAATCATCCTGAATCGCAATTCGATCTGCTGGAAACCCGTCACGCGTTAGAAGGCATTGCCGCTTATTACGCCGCGCTACGCGGAACCGAGTCGGATTTGCAGCGTATCCGGGAGTGTCATGCGGTTATTCAGCAGGCCAGGGATGCCGGTGACTTGGAGGCGGAATCGGAAGCGGTTATGCAGTATCAGATAGCCGTAACGGAAGCGACCCATAATGTGGTGTTGTTGCACCTGCTGCGCTGCATGGGGCCGATGCTTGAACAGAATGTAAGACAGAATTTTGAATTGCTTTATCTAAGCCGGGAAGTGCTGGCGCAGGTGGGCATTCATCGCGCCGGGATTTTTGAAGCGATTGTCGCCCGCGAGCCTGAGAGGGCGCGCGAAGCATCACATCGTCATCTGGCGTTTATTGAGGAAGTACTGCTGGATCTTAACCGGGAAAATAGCCGACGAGAAAGGTCATTACGCCGGCTCCAGCAACGCAAGGATTGAGCGTCCTTATACCCAATAGATTTCAAGATGCGGCCAATGCGCCGGCAACCTGAAGGATGGCGGGAATTCTTTGGACTCTGAATGCGGCGACTACGACGACGAGCCTGTCTTCGTGTGTTTTTACTCAGATTTCAGTTGGGCAGAGCACAGGAAGACAGGCTCCAACAAACTAACTTATTAGAGAAGATAAGGAATAACCATGTCAGATCGTTTAAATAATGACGTGGATCCGATCGAAACCCGCGACTGGCTGCAGGCGATCGAATCGGTCATCCGTGAAGAGGGTGTTGAGCGCGCTCAGTTCCTGATTGATCAGGTATTGAGCGAAGCGCGTAAAGGCGGAGTGAGCGTTGCTGCCGGCAGCGCTGCAAGCCAATACATCAACACCATCGCAGTAGAAGATGAACCGGAATATCCAGGCAATTTGGATCTGGAAAGCCATATTCGTTCAGCAATTCGCTGGAATGCGGTAATGACGGTGCTGCGTGCTTCGAAAAAAGATCTGGAACTGGGCGGTCACATGGCTTCTTTCCAGTCTTCCGCAACCTTCTATGAAGTGTGCTTTAACCATTTCTTCCGCGCGCGCAATGAACAAGACGGCGGCGATCTGGTTTACTTCCAGGGTCATATCTCTCCCGGCGTTTATGCCCGCGCCTTCCTTGAAGGCCGCCTGACCGAAGAACAGATGAACAACTTCCGTCAGGAAGTGCACGGTAAAGGTTTGTCTTCTTACCCGCACCCGAAACTGATGCCGGAATTCTGGCAGTTCCCGACCGTTTCCATGGGCCTGGGGCCGATTGGCGCTATCTATCAGGCTAAGTTCCTGAAATACCTTGAGCACCGCGGCCTGAAAAATACCTCTAAACAAACCGTTTACGCTTTCCTGGGCGACGGTGAAATGGACGAACCGGAATCCAAAGGCGCGATCACCATCGCCACCCGCGAAAAACTGGATAACCTGGTCTTCGTTATCAACTGTAACCTGCAACGTCTTGATGGCCCGGTTACCGGTAATGGCAAGATCATTAACGAGCTGGAAGGCATCTTCGGCGGCGCCGGCTGGGAAGTGATCAAGGTTATCTGGGGCGGACGCTGGGACGAACTGCTGCGTAAAGATACCAGCGGCAAACTGATCCAACTGATGAATGAAACCGTCGACGGCGACTATCAGACCTTCAAGTCCAAGAACGGCGCCTATGTCCGCGAGCACTTCTTCGGTAAATATCCGGAAA
This sequence comes from Brenneria izadpanahii, assembly GCF_017569925.1. Lineage (NCBI taxonomy): Bacteria > Pseudomonadati > Pseudomonadota > Gammaproteobacteria > Enterobacterales > Pectobacteriaceae > Brenneria > Brenneria izadpanahii. Next base: position 839,209 of record NZ_CP050854.1, read on the forward strand.
CCGCTGCGCTGGTGAAAGACTGGACCGACGATCAGATCTGGTCGCTGAACCGTGGTGGCCACGATCCGAAGAAAGTCTACGCCGCGCTGAAAAAAGCGCAGGAAACCAAGGGCAAGCCGGTGGTTATTCTGGCGCATACCATTAAAGGTTATGGTATGGGCGAAGCGGCTGAAGGTAAGAACATCGCTCACCAGGTTAAGAAAATCAACATGGAAGGCGTGCGTTACTTCCGCGATCGCTTCAATGTGCCGGTCAGTGATGAAGACGTCGAAAAACTGCCGTTCATTACTTTCGATAAAGATTCCGCAGAGTACAAATATCTGCATGAGCGCCGTCAGGCGTTGGAAGGCTATCTGCCTACCCGTCAGCCGAAATTCAGCGAACAGCTGGAATTGCCGACGCTGGAAGACTTCGGTCCTCTGCTGGAAGAGCAGAACAAAGAGATCTCCACCACCATCGCTTTCGTTCGCGCCCTGAACGTGATGCTGAAGAACAAGTCGATCAAAGATCGCCTGGTTCCGATTATCGCCGATGAAGCGCGTACCTTCGGTATGGAAGGTCTGTTCCGTCAGATCGGGATTTACAGCCCGAACGGTCAGCAGTACACCCCGCAGGACCGCGAACAGGTCGCCTACTATAAGGAAGACGAGAAAGGCCAGATCCTGCAGGAAGGGATCAACGAACTGGGCGCCGGCGCATCCTGGCTGGCGGCGGCAACGTCCTACAGCACCAACGACCTGCCGATGATCCCGTTCTATATCTACTACTCGATGTTCGGTTTCCAGCGTATCGGCGACCTGTGCTGGGCGGCGGGCGATCAGCAGGCTCGCGGCTTCCTGATCGGCGGGACTTCCGGCCGTACCACGCTGAACGGCGAAGGTTTGCAGCATGAAGACGGCCACAGCCACATTCAGTCGCTGACTATTCCGAACTGTATTTCTTACGATCCGGCCTATGCTTACGAAGTCGCCGTCATCATGCATGACGGTTTGCATCGTATGTACGGCGAAGCGCAGGAAAATATTTACTACTACATCACCACGCTGAACGAAAACTACCACATGCCTGCCATGCCGCAGGGTGCGGAAGAGGGTATTCGTAAGGGTATCTACAAGCTGGAAACGATTGAAGGCAGCAAAGGCAAAGTACAGCTGCTGGGCTCCGGTTCTATTCTGCGTCACGTGCGTGAAGCGGCGCAGATCCTGGCGAAAGACTACGGTATCGGTTCCGATGTCTTCAGCGTGACCTCCTTCACCGAACTGGCTCGTGATGGTCAGGATTGCGAACGCTGGAACATGCTGCACCCGACCGAAGAACCGCATATTCCTTATGTGGCCCAGGTTCTGAGCGATGCGCCTGCCGTAGCGTCAACCGACTACATGAAGCTGTTCGCTGAGCAAATTCGCAACTTCATTCCGGCCAGCGATTACCGCGTGCTGGGAACCGACGGTTTCGGACGTTCCGACAGCCGTGAGAACCTGCGCCACCACTTTGAAGTGGATGCGTCTTACGTCGTGGTTGCGGCCCTGGGTGAATTGGCCAAACGCGGTGAAATCGATAAGAAAGTGGTTGCTGACGCGATCGCCAAGTTCGAAATCGATGCAGATAAAGTTAACCCGCGTCTGGCATAAGAGGTAAAGATTACATGGCTATCGAAATCAACGTACCGGATATCGGTGCAGATGAAGTTGAAGTCACCGAAGTGCTGGTGAAGGTGGGCGACAAGGTCGAAGCTGAACAGTCGCTGATCACCGTAGAAGGCGATAAAGCCTCTATGGAAGTGCCTTCCCCTCAGGCCGGTGTGGTAAAAGAGATCAAAGTTGCTGTCGGCGATAAAGTTGAAACCGGCAAACTTATCATGATTTTCGATTCCGCCGACGGCGCGGCCGATGCCGCGCCCGCCAAGGCAGAAGAGAAGAAAGAAGACGCCAAGCCGGCGGCGGCGGCCGTCGCCAGCAAAGAGGTTAATGTACCGGACATCGGCGATGATGAAGTTGAAGTCACCGAAGTGCTGGTTAAAGTCGGCGACAGCGTCGCAGCCGAACAGTCGCTGATTACCGTTGAAGGCGACAAAGCGTCAATGGAAGTGCCGGCGCCGTTCGCGGGCGTGGTTAAAGAGATCAAAATCAGCACCGGCGACAAAGTGAAAACCGGCTCGCTGATTATGGTATTCGAAGTCGCTGGCGCCGCACCCGCACCGGCTGCGGCGAAAGAAGAAAGCCAGGCTGCTCCGGCCGCCGGCTCCGCGTCTGCGGCGAAAGACGTCAACGTGCCGGATATCGGCGGCGACGAAGTGGAAGTGACCGAAGTGCTGGTCAAGGTAGGCGATAAGGTTGCCGCCGAACAGTCGCTGATCACGGTTGAAGGCGACAAGGCTTCGATGGAAGTGCCGGCGCCGTTTGCCGGTACGGTAAAAGAGATCAAAATCAACACCGGCGACAAAGTGAAAACCGGCTCGCCGATCATGGTCTTTGAAGTCGAGGGCGCAGCCCCGGCCGCCGCGCCCGCCGCCAAGCAGGAAGCCGCCGCCCCGGCGAAGAAAGCCGAAGCCGCGCCTGCCGCGAAAGCGGAAGCGAAAGGCGAATTCGCCGAAAATGACGCTTACGTTCACGCGACGCCGGTTATCCGCCGTCTGGCCCGTGAGTTTGGCGTTAATCTGGCCAAAGTGAAGGGCACCGGCCGTAAGGGCCGCATTCTGCGCGAAGATGTGCAGGCTTATGTGAAAGAGGCGGTTAAACGCGCCGAGTCGGCGCCGGCCGTTAGCGGCGGCGGTCTGCCGGGCATGCTGCCTTGGCCGAAGGTGGACTTCAGCAAGTTCGGTGAGATTGAAGAAGTCGAACTGGGCCGTATCCAGAAAATCTCCGGCGCCAACCTGAGCCGTAACTGGGTGATGATTCCGCATGTTACCCATTTCGACAAAACGGATATCACCGATCTGGAAGCGTTCCGTAAGCAGCAGAACGTAGAAGCCGAGAAGAAAAAACTGGATGTGAAGATCACCCCGGTTGTTTTCATCATGAAAGCCGTTGCCGCTGCTCTTGAGCAGATGCCTCGTTTCAACAGTTCGCTGTCCGAAGACGGTCAACGTCTGACGCTGAAGAAATACATCAACATCGGCGTGGCGGTTGATACGCCGAATGGTCTGGTGGTTCCCGTGTTCAAAGATGTGAACAAGAAAGGCATCGTCGAACTGTCTCGTGAACTGATGACGATCTCCAAGAAAGCGCGCGACGGTAAGCTGACCGCAGGCGAAATGCAGGGGGGATGCTTCACTATCTCCAGCATCGGCGGCCTCGGCACGACGCATTTCGCGCCGATTGTCAACGCGCCGGAAGTCGCTATTCTGGGTGTGTCTAAGTCGGCGATGGAACCGGTCTGGAATGGTAAAGAGTTTGTGCCGCGTCTGATGCTGCCGATATCTCTGTCCTTCGACCATCGTGTCATTGACGGTGCTGATGGCGCTCGTTTTATTACCATCATCAACAACATGCTGTCTGACATTCGTCGTCTGGTAATGTAACCGTAAAGGCTGGCCTTGCGGCCGGCCTTTTTGTTAACGTCAGTGTTGCTAACAATATTATGCAGCTAAAGATCCAGATAATGGGTTTAGGTGCTTAAATGTTATCAGGCGGCACTGTTGAGACACTATTCATTTGCTGGCAATTTGCAGGTTGTTAACAATTATGTAAACTGCTGGCGATGAAAGCGTCCCGGCGGATGAAAGGCGTACTTAAATTAACTCGCCATAAGAAAGTCGTCTGGCCGCCGGACAAACAAAACATGAGGTCATGATGAGTACTGAAATTAAAGCTCAGGTGGTGGTACTTGGTGCCGGCCCTGCAGGTTACTCGGCTGCATTTCGTTGTGCGGACTTGGGCCTGGAAACCGTGCTGGTAGAACGCTACTCCACGCTGGGTGGGGTATGTCTGAACGTGGGTTGTATCCCTTCCAAAGCCTTGCTGCACGTTGCTAAAGTGATTGAAGAAGCGAAAGCGCTGGCAGAGCACGGCATCGTATTCGGCGAGCCTAAAACCGATATTGATAAAATTCGTCTGTGGAAAGAGAAAGTTATCACTCAGCTGACCGGCGGCCTGTCCGGTATGGCGAAGGCCCGTAAAGTCAAAGTGGTTAACGGTCTGGGTAAATTCACCGGCGCCAATACGCTGGTTGTCGACGGCGAAAACGGCCAAACAACGATTAATTTCGAAAACGCGATTATTGCCGCCGGTTCCCGTCCGATCCAACTGCCGTTTATTCCGCATGAAGATCCGCGCGTATGGGATTCCACCGATGCGCTGGAGCTGAAAAGCGTGCCGGAGCGTCTGCTGATCATGGGCGGCGGCATCATCGGTCTGGAAATGGGGACCGTGTATCATGCGCTTGGTTCTCAGATCGACGTGGTGGAAATGTTCGATCAGGTGATCCCGGCCGCCGATAAAGACATCGTCAAGGTCTTCACCAAACGCATCAGCAAGCAGTTTACCCTGATGCTGGAAACCAAAGTGACCGCGGTAGAAGCCAAAGAAGACGGTATCTACGTCACGATGGAAGGCAAAAAAGCGCCGGCCGAACCGCAGCGTTATGATGCGGTGCTGGTGGCGATCGGCCGCGTGCCTAACGGTAAGTCGCTGGATGCCGGTCAGGCGGGCGTTGAAGTCGACGATCGCGGTTTTATCCGCGTCGATAAGCAGATGCGCACCAATGTGCCGCATATCTATGCGATTGGCGACATCGTCGGTCAGCCGATGCTGGCGCACAAGGGCGTGCATGAAGGCCACGTCGCCGCTGAAGTTATCGCCGGTAAGAAGCACTATTTCGATCCGAAAGTGATCCCGTCCATTGCCTATACCGAGCCGGAAGTGGCCTGGGTCGGCATGACCGAGAAAGAAGCGAAAGAGAAAGGCATCAGCTTTGAGACGGCGACGTTCCCGTGGGCGGCGTCCGGGCGCGCCATTGCTTCCGACTGTTCGGATGGTATGACCAAACTGATTTTCGACAAAGAGACGCATCGCGTTATCGGCGGGGCGATTGTCGGTACTAACGGCGGCGAGCTGTTAGGTGAAATCGGTCTGGCGATTGAGATGGGTTGTGACGCGGAAGATATCGCGCTGACCATCCATGCTCACCCGACGCTGCATGAATCCGTTGGTCTGGCGGCTGAAATTTATGAAGGCAGCATCACCGACCTGCCGAACCCGAAGGCGAAGAAGAAAAAGTAATTTTGTTCGCGTTCAAACCGCATGAATCTAATCCGGCGCCGTAAAGGCACCGGATTTTTTTTTGCCGCTGTCGGTTACCGGCGATGGGAGCAATGTTCTTTCTCATTCTCCGCCGGCAACAAATAGGCGCGATCGGAGCCGGCCCTCGTTTTACCGCGGCCTGAATTGCAGCGAAGTTTGACTGGCGAACGGCGGGAAACATGATGGTTGCTGACGCTGGTTTCTGATATGTTTAGCGCAATTGTCCGCAGCTATCTGGTTGAGAACGCGGCATTTAATCTGACGGGCGAACGTAGAAAGGCGATTGCTGACGCAATCTCGTTATAACAGCCTTCTTGATAACATAATTTCGCTGACGAATGACTGACCTTGGCATGCTTTGCGCGCAGAGATCGTTTTAGTTTACAGGGATACGGAGATGAAAAGGTATCTGGGCGTTATCGTGCTGGCGTTATGGGCATCGGTATGCAGCGGTAAAGGCACGCTGACGGAAGGCGTGTATCTGATTGATGATATCCAGGTGGTATTTGACAATAACAAGGCGCTCGGTGAAGGGGACGCGTCATTTCAAAAAAGCATCGTCGGACAAATCAAAAGCATCAAAGACAACGCCTATTTCAATTTTATGCCGACGGAGGTGATTTATTATACCCCTGACGGAAAAGCGACCGAGAATATTAAAGCCGCAAGGGTACAGCTAAACGCCGTTTGGCATACGATAAAGGTCGATGGGGAAGACACGATTCGACTGGTTTCCGATAAAAAATTGGCCTGCGCGTTTTATGACTGCCAAATTACCCTGGTATTGAAAAAAACCACCGCTCAGGCGCCGGCGTTAATCAAGATCAAACAGCATCTCGACGAGAGAGAAAAAGCCTATCAGGCGCGGCTTGTTGAGGAAAAAGACACGTTTAATCGTGTACCGATGGACGATTTTCCCGGCATTCCGTTTTCTCCCGCCGAGAATTTCACTATCAAGCTGCCGTTTAAAATTTACGACAAGATAAAACTGTGGGAGTTTGGCATTTATATCCGCAGGATGGAGCGGCTCCTGATCAACCGAGAAAATAAAAATACGCGGATCTACTCCTATCATGACCGGCAGCATAAAACCGACTTCGACCTGTTTGTCGTTAGCGGCAAAAAGAGCGATTTCAACCTGGCTTCATGGCTGAAATATAAGCATGGAATACTGTTTCAATCGGACCACGGCGCCGCGTATTATAATGAGAGTAAACAGCTTGAAACCGTTTATTTTCAATATGATGAGGTTGGCCAGCGTTACTTTTTCGGGCTAGCGAACGCCGAGGACGTGACGCAGCTCGCCAGAGCGTTTGCCGTGCTGCGAACCATGGATGTTCGCTACCGCGGCGCCCAGGCGCTCTCTATGCGTGATGTGGCGTTATCTCAGCAGGCGCTGGAAGAAAAATATGGAATCAAGATCGCTGACGAACTTAACGCCGCCGATTTGCAGGAAACCATTTGGAAAGAAATCGATCTGCGCATGGCGAAGCCTGAACGTTTTATCAAACGGGAATTGAAACGTATCCGCGTAAAGTTTCCGTCAGACTCCTTGCACTATGATATTTATTTTTCCGTCACCACCCAATCAATACCTGAACTGATGGCCGAAATCAGGCAAATCGTCCCGAAAGGTGAACAGCTAGGCGACGTATTTATTTACGGTAACAGCGCATTCCATGGCTACGAATACAACGTTAATGTCGGAGAGGGACTCAGGTTGCAGTTTATGGTGCCTCATGACGCCGGAACGCCTTTAGAGCGACTGATGTTTCTGCATGTGTTGCAACAGCTTGACCTCAGCCGTTTTCCGGCCATTGCCGGCGCAGAGAGAAACAACCTATTTAAGTACGACAGTAAAACCTATGCTTCTCCCCAACCGGAAGATCGCTATTTTAGTCTTGATATCGGCCTGCTTGATGGTCAGGGAAATTTGATCATCAGCCAGCCTGATGATGGCGTTTTCGAGTTTAAAGAAACGCCTCCTTATATACTGGCCATCAGGTCTAAAACCGCGGAAGAAGGCGACGGCGGCAAGAAACATGGCGTGTGGGTGTTTGATGAAAAAGGAAAACTCCTTCATCAGACGCTGGAGTTGGAAGGCATTGTTGAACAGCGGCTCGCGATTAGCGGCGACGGCAAAAAGCTGGGGTTGTACGATCTGAAAAATCAGCAATGGCGGTTGCAGCCGGCGTATGAAGAACTCAGTTGGCACAACGGCGTGTTTCTTGCTTCCCATATCAAAATTGAAGCCACAGGTAGCATCGAAGTAAGAAAGCGCATCGCTGAGGATTTACTTGATAAAGACGGACGGGTATTGGCAACGGGCCACTTTATTACGGTGGCTGATGATAGGGATCGCGTTATCGTTACCGGAGAAAAAAAGGTCAGCCTGATGGATAAGCAGGGTAGGGTTCTGCTAACGCGTAGCGGCGACGACTTGGAGTATGTGTCTGAAATTAATGCCTATGCGCTGAAAGTATCCGACTCTGCCGGTAAGCATAAACGGGTAGGGATAATCAGCGAGCAGGGGGAAATCATTCTTCCCGTGGAATACGGCGGATATCTGGTATACGACGGCCGCCTTGAAATGTCGTCGCCAGACTTTACGCGTGTTAGCCTGTTCGAGGTCGACAAGATTAAAGATTGGCGCAACCACCAGCCGCTGCGGGCAATCCCCTTTCCCTGATTAAGATTAATCGGTTATTTTTATTGCGGAGTTCCTTCTGGCGGCTTGCGTGAATTCGCATTGAGGCCGCCGGGATTTTTCAGCCGGTTGCGCGGAATGTGGCGGCTGCCCGGTTATTTGTTGTTCAACGCTTTACAATTTTGTCTCAAAGAAAAACAACGCATTATCTTTGGGGCTATTATGACGTACATTTCACGACGAGCGCCGTTCTGGTTGCTGGCGGTCAGCCTGTTCACTCCTTCACTTATGGCGCATGACATGACGTATCAAACTTCGGCGGTGACGGATGATGCGTTGCCGGTGTTTTATCCTCAGCTTAAACAGCGTATGACTTATCCGGATTCCTGGCTGGTGAGCGAGCATGTTCGCTTCGAAGACTGGAAGCACCATGCTCGTCAGACGCTGCGCGCTTTACTGCTGACGCCCGATTCAACCCGCGCTTTCGCGCCGCAGCCGCTTGCCCGGCAGGATCGCGGCGGCTATCTGGCTGAGAAGGTCGCGTTTAATCTGACGGATGAAAGCCGGGTCAGCGCATTGCTGTTGACGCCTAAAACGCCCGGACCTCATCCGGCGGTGATCCTGCTGCACGATCACGGATCGAAATTTGATATCGGCAAAGAGAAAGTGATCAAACCGTGGGGAAATGAACAACAGCTTGTTTCCGCGCAGGCATGGGCGGATAAGTTTTTCTCCGGACGTTTTATTGGCGATGAGCTGGCGAAACGCGGCTATGTGGTACTGGCGGTAGACGCGCTGGGCTGGGGCAATCGCGGGCCGATGCAATACGAACGGCAGCAGGCGCTGGCGAGCAACTTCTTCAATCTGGGGCGCTCATTGGCGGGGTTGATGGCCTATGAGGATATGCGGGCCGCGGACTTTCTGGCATCGCTGCCGCAGGTGGATGAAGCGCGTATCGGCGCGGTCGGGTTTTCCATGGGCGCGTACCGCGCCTGGCAGCTGGCGGCGCTGTCCGACAAGATTGCCGCTACGGCGGCGGTATCGTGGATCGGCACCTATAGCGGGCTGATGACGCCGGGTAATAACGTGCTGCGCGGCCAGTCGGCCTTTTATATGCAGCATCCCGGACTGCCCGCGCGCCTGGATTTTCCTGATGTCGCCAGCATTGCCGCTCCCAATCCGATGCTGCTTTTCAACGGCGCCGCGGATAGCCTGTTCCCGATCGGTTCGGTGCAGCAAGCGTATGACAAAATGCATCGCGTCTGGCGCTCGCAGCAGGCGGACGCCAAACTGGAAACCAAACTCTGGCCGCAACGGGGTCATGTATTCGAGCAAGAACAGCAGGAAGCCGTGTTTAGCTGGCTGGATCGCTGGCTCGTCCCGGCGGAGGACTAATGTCGGGGGCCGAATCCCGGCCCCGTTATAATTTCAAAAATATACGCGAATTTCGGTATGCCATATTCAATTTCTTTGCGACCACGCCGCCGTGATTTCTCGCCGCGGCTAATTATCCCAGCGTTTACGGCAGGTATCGCTAGCCAACCACGTTTTTTTTGCGGCGTCATCGCGGGATGAGAGGTTTTCCAGACAAATCAGACCGTAGCCATCATGCGTATCCACGATGCCGATGCCGACGGCGTCATTAACGCCGGCGTTAATGCGCTCCCATTCCTGCTTTGACAGGCGCAACGACACTGATTTACCCGTCAACGCGGCATCACTGCTGCTTAACACTTTTCCTTCAACCAGCACCGGATCGGGATAGCCGGAAATTAGCGATGGCGAACGCGTGACTGACGAGGAAAGTTTATGATCCGCTTCAACGTTTTTAATCTGAATTACTGCCTTTCGGCTGGGCAATGCCGTTTCCACACCTTTGAACATGGCGTTTTCCGCAGTGATCTCAATTTTTTTGCTAAATAAAAAGGACATGCTGGCTCCTGAATACGCGGTAAGCAGTAAGGCGAGTATCGCCGGTGTTAGCAAACCTCTCGCGCTATTGTACTTCAACATAATACCTATCCTTATCCGGCGTGAATCCGACATAGCCGGAATAGGAACGCGTCAATCCTTTTTTTACCGCGACAATTTGCCGATAAAGTTGGTCGGGCGTATCAAGGCCGGAAATCTCCGAAGGCAGGATGCCCGCCTTGACGAAGGCCAGGCTCGCATGCGTGGAGCAGTTATTCCCCACGATATTAAATGTATCGGGATGATTCTTTATATCATTCCAGGCGGCGTCGAACAGTGTGGCTTCAGCACTGGAAACCCCCACTAGCAGGACGGTGGAGACAAGATTGTAGCGCTTGGCCTCATTCGCATCGATATAGTATGGCCTGCCGTACGCTTTTGAGGAAAAGTCTTCGTAGGTCAGCACATACCCCTCCATTCCTAAACCCACGGTACCGAATGAGTTGGAATATCCTTCACCGCGGCCATAGAAGCCAATTGGCGCTCCGTTGCTTAAAATACAATCGGCATGTTGTTCCAACAGTCCGGGAGTATGTTCAGCGCTATTTTTCCCCCGAACTACCATCCCCACTTCATTTTGCAGGAAAATAGGTTCCATAATATGTATTTCCCTGAGGTTGATTAGCCGGTGATTTTGTTTTGCTTGATATCGAAGCCCATCGCAACTTCTGCGCCTTTACCTCCGTTGGACTGTTGCTTCCAATAGTGTGCTTCAACAGCGGATGCTTGAAATTTATAGGTCACCAGCATCTGACTGCCATTGGAACCGCCAATATTTACATCCGTGATCAGCGCGTTTTTCAATACGAAGGTGGCGAATTCCATGGCGCTGCCGCCGCTGGCCTTGCAAACGGAAACTTTGACGTTATTGATATGCTGACCGATTGATCACATTTTCAGCATGGTCGGCATTGCATTATCGATAGCGGTAACGATGTTCAAATCGCGAAAACTTACACGACCGGAACCACCTCCACCACCGCGCGTCGTATCGGTATTTTGAGATGCTCCCCAGGAACATGAAAACACGTCGATCCAACCTTCATGCTGCGACTCTGCGCATTCACCGGCAACACCTTCGACGTAGAGATAAATAGCATTAGACATAAAAAATCCTTTTAGCAGAAATAGAAAATGTTATTCGATATGAAAACGGCGAGACTATCGAAATTCTATGATTCTCACGAGAGAGCAAGCGAGTCATACTTTATCGGATTAGCATGTAGACAAAAAATGAGCTGGACAGAAAATCCTGACATTGAGAAAAATCTTAGTTGAAATCAGCGATGTAATCGGATTCGGTCAATGAGAATTGATCATATGACGATAAGGGACGCGCTTACGATGCCTCTCGTTGCGGTCGCCCTGAATATCACAAATCTGAAGCGAACGGCATTCGCCTCAGAAACGATCCTTGATCTGTCCCGGCGTAATGCCAAACGCGCGGCGCAGGGCGGTAGTAAAGTTGGCCGTGCTGTTATATCCGGCGATGCTGGCGGCCTGGGAAATACCGATGCCGTCTTTTTGCAACGCCAGCATGGCGCGTTGCAAGCGGCAGTTTCTCAGGTATTCAAACACGGTCAGGTTGAATGTCTGGCGAAAATGGCGTTGCAGCGTGCTTTCACTCATATTGACGCTTTTGGCGATTTCAGCGATGGAAAGCTGGTCGGCGCTTCCGCTTTCCAGCATATCCCTGACCTGATGGACGCGGTGATGAATGCGCAGGTTAACGCCGGATGCGGTTTTATCCTGTATCGCGTGGTTGGTAAGCGAATCGAAGGCTTCGATAATCAGCATCATGCACTGGCTTTCCAGGTACAGACGCTGCAACGGCGTATGGCAGGGGCCGGCATTCAGAATCTGCCAGGCGATGGCCAGCGCCTGGCGCGACGGAGTCCATAAATGGGTGGAAAGATGGGTCTGCGTGAAGTCATAAATGGCCTGCCAGTCGTTGACGCTATCCAGCAGGTTGCCGTATAGCCATTCCCGGCTAAAGGTGAGCGAAACGGTGCGCTCGTATTCATCTCGTTTGCCGTTGCGGCTAAACTGCGTGGGCTCGGTCAGCGAAATCAAAGAAGCCGGCTGATGACTTCCCAAATGTAACGGCTTTTCATTATAGGTAATGTGCGCGACGCCGTTTACCACGATAGCCAGCTTTATCGCCCCATTCAGTACGCTCTGCGTTTTCATATTGTGCAGGTTGATCACATCCGCCGTATGCAAAATCAGATCGCGATTCAGCCGTATCACATCGAAACTGCCAAACAGCACGGGAGTATCGTCAATCAATCTCGATCCAAGCAGGCGATAGTTATTCGAGACTAGACTCGACTGCTGAACGATGTGATTCTTATAAATCGATTTCGATGACGGCACATGATTTTGCATGATTCCCCCTTATATTGTCTGGTTATCGTCCGTCATTTTGCCGTTTTTGCAAAACAATTTGCTGTTTGCACAAAACCAGTCCTAAAAAACAAATGTAACAATGACTGAGCAAAACTGGTAATGCAAATACTTCTCAGTAGCATTTTTTGTTGATGGTCAGCAAAGCGCGGGCGGGAATCTCTGTCCGCGTGAGCGCTTTTCGGCACGGGCCGCGGCGGTTTGGCAGAACGCTGGCAGACGTCTCCCCGTCCGGTAATCGCCCAATGATACGGCAGGCTTTTCTCCACAAAGTATGGAACCGTAATAAATGGAGCCTGCCGGTAGCTGCGCCAGTCAACATCCGCCGTCTTTCACGTTATGGTTCTACAGAGTGATTTTAAATGATGAGATTACCACCGCGTCACTATCTGGCGACACTTATTGGATTGAGTTTTTCGACAACACCTTTCATGGCATGGGCGGAAACGCCGGCTGCCGATACGGCCGCTACCCAGCAAACCGCTGGCTCCGACGACACAATTGTGGTGACCGCCGCTGAGCAAACGCGGCAGGCGCCGGGCGTATCGACGATCACGGCGGAGGATATCAGCAAACGCCCGCCGGCCAACGATCTGTCCGAACTGATCCGCACTATGCCGGGGGTCAATCTTACCGGGAATTCCACCAGCGGACAGCGCGGGAATAACCGGCAGATCGATATTCGCGGCATGGGGCCGGAAAACACCCTGATTCTGGTGGACGGCAAACCGGTTTCCAGCCGCAATGCCGTGCGCTATGGCTGGCGCGGCGAACGCGATACCCGCGGCGACACCAACTGGGTGCCGTCGGATCTGGTGGAACGCATCGAAGTGCTGCGCGGCCCGGCGGCGGCGCGCTACGGCAACGGCGCGGCGGGCGGGGTGGTGAATATCATCACCAAACAGCCGACGAAAGAGTGGCACGGCAGTTGGAACACCTATTTCAACGCGCCGCAGCATAAGTCCGAAGGGGCGACGAAACGCACCGATTTCAGCCTGATGGGCGGCCTGACCGATAGTCTGAGCCTGCGTCTGTACGGCAACCTCAACAAGACGCAGGCGGACGCCCGCGATATCAATGAAGCGTACAAATCGGACCGGACAGGCAGTTACGCCAGCTCCGTGCCGGCCGGCCGCGAAGGGGTGCGCAACAAGGATCTCAACGCGCTGCTGCGTTGGGATATCACCGCACAGCAATCGCTGGAATTTGAGGCCGGCGTCAGCCGGCAGGGCAATATTTACGCGGGCGATACCCAGAATACCAACAGCAATGCGCTGGTGGTCGGTAATTATGGCCGTGAAACCAATCGCATGTACCGGCAGAACTTCTCCGTGACCCACCGCGGCTATTGGGATAACGGCGTCAGCTCCACCTCCTATCTGCAATATGAGCGCACTCATAATACCCGCATTGCGGAAGGGCTGGCGGGCGGGGTTGAAGGTATCTTCGATACCACGGCCCCGAACGAATACCGGACCATTAAACTGGATACTCTGACCGGCCACAGCGAGGTGAATATCCCGTTCGAGGCGTATTTCAATCAGACCGCCACCCTTGGCATGGAGGTATCGGATCAGCGCATGAAGGATCCGACCTCCACTTCCTATGACATCTCGTCGATCGGCGCTATCGCGGGCTATCCCAGCAACAACCGCGACAGCAATATCGATGCGCAGATCTTCTCGCTGTTCGCCGAGGACAACGTAGAACTGACGCAAAGCACCATGCTGACGCCGGCGCTGCGTTTCGATCACCACAGCATTGTGGGGAATCACTGGAGCCCGTCGTTGAACCTGTCGCAGGGGCTGGGCGAGGATTTCACCCTGAAAATGGGTATCGCCGCCGCTTACAAAGCGCCCAACCTCTACCAGCTCAACCCTAACTATCTGCTCTACAGCAGAGGGCAGGGGTGCTATCTGATTAACGGCGCCAGCAATAACTGCTATCTGATCGGCAATGAAGATCTGAAAGCGGAAACCAGCATCAATAAAGAGATCGGCATCGAGTTCAATCGCAACGGCTACCAGGCCGGCATCACCTACTTCCGCAACGACTACCGCAACAAGATCGAAGCCGGGTTGACGCCGACAGGCACCAGCACCAACGGCGCCACCAACATCTTCCAGTGGGAAAATATTCCCCGGGCGCTGGTGGAAGGGCTGGAAGGCACAGTGAATATCCCGGTAACGGAAACCCTCAAGTGGAACAACAATATCACCTGGATGTTGCGTTCGAAGAACAAAACCACCGGAGATTATCTGTCCATTACCCCGGAATTTACGCTGAATTCATCGCTGGACTGGCAGGCGACCGAGGATCTTTCTTTCCTGGCCGATCTAACCTGGTACGGCCGGCAGAAACCGAAGAAGTACAACTATCGCGGCCTTCCCGCCTCGGGTGACGAGCTGACCGAACTCAGCCCGTACGCCATCGTCGGCCTGAGCTCCACCTACCGGTTCAACAAGAATATCAGCGTGACCGGCGGGGTGGATAACCTGTTCGATAAACGGCTGTTCCGCAAAGGCAACGCCTCGGCCGGATGCACGGTGGCGGCCGACGGCACCTGTAGCGCCATTACCATCGGCGGCGCCGGGGCAGCCACTTACAACGAGCCGGGCCGTACTTTCTTCGTGAGCGTGAATACCTCGTTCTGACGGATGTAAAGGCGGCGCGAAACGTCAGTGTCGATTGTTTCCGGTGCGGGTCTGTCGCCCCACCGGATTTTTTTATGGCCCGCCATCCATTGCGGCCGCCCTGCGGGCCGTCGCAAACAACGTTAAAAAAACATTTTCAATACAGGCTGAGGACAAAGCAGGCCGATGGCCGCCATCCCTGTGTGGTAGCGGAGATCTTATTGTTCTGATTAATAGAGGAATCCTTCCTGTTCGGGTGTGGTTGGTTTGTAGATTGGGGGTTATCATCAACCTTGATGTCTTTTGTCGAATGTTTTTTGTCGGTTGCCGGCGGGCATAATAAGAATAAATACCGGAGGAAGCGTGTATCAGTTACGCAATACTCGTGATGAGATGTTTGCTTCGACCGCATGCGGGCGCTACCGCGTGATGTCGTTTTGCCCTGAGGGCGCGCCGCCGCCGCAGGGATGGCCGATAATCTATATCTTGGACGGCGCCCGTTATTTCCCTGCCGCCGTGTCGCTGGTGGATGCGCTGGCCGGCCCGCGCTGCGGCATGGAACCGGGTATTATCGTCGCCCTTGATTACGATGGCCCGACCCGGCGCGAGCGCGACTATCGTCCCGCCGTGGAACGCATCGTGCCGGAAGCGGACCCTCGGGGCGGTTATTATCCGGCCGGTATGGCGGGGAACGCGGCAGGATTTCGCCGCTTTATGCTGGAGGAGTTAAGACCCTTTATTGCCGGCAGATATGCGGTCGATAGCCGGCGTGAAGCGTTATTCGGTCATTCTTACGGCGGTTTGTTTACCGTCGATACGCTGTTCGCCTCGCCAAACGCGTTTCAGCATTTTTATGCCGCCAGTCCATCGGTCTGGTGGAATGGCGGTTACCTTATTGAGCAGGCCGGGGCGTTTCTTGCCGGCGACGGATTACAGACGATGCGGCCGGCCAGTCTGGCGTTGTCGGTGGGAGAATATGAACAGTCTCTGGAACGATGGGAGCTGGATTTGCCCGACGAGCAGCGCCAGGTTTTGCGCCGGCATCGTAATCAGCGGCGGATGGTCGATGGAATCCGGGAACTTGCCTGGACGTTGCAGAATCGTTCGCCGAATTTACGCGTAACCCTGGATATCTATCCGGAACAGTCGCATCAGTCTGTTCCGTTGTTCGCCCTACAGCATGCGTTGCGCACTCATTTCCGGCCGGACTATTCCGCCAACGGGCGATAATATCAGGCCTTCCGGCCGGTTATCATCGCCCGCGATGGATGCTTTTTTCAGGATACTGTCGCGGCCAGTTGCGGCATCGTTTGCGCATCTGACGGCGTTTCGCCGCGCGCCTGATCCTGCTCCAACTGGAAAATAGCGACGGCCTGCATCAGTTGGCGGGCCTGCTCTTCCAGTGAGGCCGCGGCGGCGGCTGACTGTTCCACCAGGGCGGCGTTCTGCTGCGTCACGCTGTCCATCTCCGTCACGGCCTGGCTGACCTGGCTAATCCCTTGGCTCTGCTCGTCCGAGGCGGCGGCGATCTCTTCCATCAGGTCGTTAACCTGTTTGATGGACGCGATCACATCATCCATCACGCTGCTGGTACGCGTCACCTGTTTGGCGCCGGCATCCACGCGATTAACGGATTCCGCGATCAGCCCTTCAATTTCTTTCGCGGCCTGAGCGCTTTTCTGGGCGAGATTACGCACTTCGCCCGCCACCACGGCGAATCCGCGTCCTTGTTCGCCGGCGCGAGCGGCCTCGACGGCGGCGTTCAGAGCCAGGATATTGGTTTGGAAGGCGATGCTGTTGATCATGCTGGTGATTTCGTTGATTTTGCGCGAACTGGTGGCAATGCTGTCCATGATCTCACCGAGTTCGCGGCCCATTTCCCAACCCTGTTTCGCGACCGAGGTCGCTTTTTCCGCCAGCCCGGTAGCCTGATGCACATTGTCGGTATTATGTTTCACCGTGGTGCCCAACTGTTCCATGCTGGCGGCGGTCTGCTGCAGCGCAGCGGCCTGCTGTTCGGTGCGCGAAGAGAGATCGTTGTTGCCCGCGCTGATCTCCGACGTGCCCTGATAGATGGAATCCGCGCTGCTGCGGATGGTGCTTACCGTCATTTTCAGGCTTTCCTGCATTTCCCGCAGATAAGGAATTAACTGGCCGGCATCGTTACGGCCGAAATCGTCCAGCGAGCAATCCAGTTTTCCCTTAGCCAGCGTGCGGAAGTGATCTTTGATCAGCGTCAGCGGCTTTACGATATAGCCGGTCAGGTAGCGGTCGGTCAGCAGCAGAATAATAATGCCTGCCGCCATCGCCGCGATCAGAATTTTTTTACACCAGTCGACCAGCGTATACACATGCTGCACGGTGCTGTTATCCGATGCGATGTTCTGATAATTGCCGGCCGCGGTAATGAACGCTTCGTTCAATGCCTGGAAATCATCGCGAAACAGCCGGCGGTACTCGGCGAATCTTTTTTCCAGCAGAGACGCCATCATCGGCTGCAGTCCTTGTTCGATCAACTGGCTCCACGACGTCACCACTTCATCGACAATGCGCCGATCGATATTCGTATGCGCCTGGCTTTTGAATTTCTCAAGATTTTCCTGACTGCTTTTCAACGCTTCGTTAGCCGATGTCACGGTGGCGTCGATATCATCCAGCTTGCCGCTTTGCATCAGCGTCATTGCGCGGTTGATGCGGATCACCGATCGCAGCGCCTGGTCGGTGCCGCTCGTTAGAGTGTTTAGGGATTCCACCTGCGTATTGCCGAGCGTCAGATAATGGGTGGCCTGATTAAGCGACGACAACGTAAACCATGACACTCCGCCCCATAACAGCAGAAAAAGACTGAGAATAACCAACAAAACCTTTCTGATCGTAACATTCCGTAAAAAGGACATATGCACTCCCAATGGCGTTGATATCAACCTGCCCATTAGGAAAATATCGGCCACCGGGGGAATAGCTTGTATATCGATTTATTATGGAGTTCAGGCTGTTACCCGCTGCGTCTTTCAAGCCTCAGGCGCATAGGCCGCATTTTGAAATCTATTGGGCGCATCTCATTCCATTTGCGCATTGCTGTCGCGTTGGATTTCTTCGGCCGCTTACTGACAGAGCCATAATCTATGGTCGGTTTTACTGCTAACATGTTAATCTTCGGTCGTTAGGCATTATCGAATTGACGTAATACCCGTCGGTTAAAACAATCATAATGTTGCCGTTATGTTAATTAATTAACAATCGATTCAAATTCTGATATGCTAACGAGGCTAGACCGGGCACTCTCTTACCTTACCTCCACAGGCTTATGATACAGGCATGGACATTAGAATCAGGAACAAGAGCACCGGGCATAATGAAGACAATGAGAGCGAGGAGAAAGTCGTGCTAGAAGAATATCGTAAGCACGTAGCCGAGCGGGCTGCACAGGGGATCGTTCCCAAGCCGTTGGATGCCACGCAGATGGCGGCGTTGGTTGAGTCATTAAAACATCCGCCGGCTGGCGAAGAGGACGTTTTACTAGACCTGCTGATTAATCGTGTTCCCCCTGGCGTAGATGAAGCGGCTTACGTTAAGGCCGGCTTTCTGGCGGCCATCGCCAAAGGCGAAGCCTCTTCTCCGTTGATCGGCCCTGAGAAGGCCGTTGAACTGCTGGGCACCATGCAGGGCGGCTATAATATTCATCCGCTGATTGACGCGCTGGACAGCGAACAACTGGCGCCGATTGCGGCCAAGGCGCTGTCTCACACGTTGCTGATGTTCGATAACTTTTATGACGTGGAAGAAAAAGCGAAGGCCGGTAATGCCTATGCCAAACAGGTAATTCAATCCTGGGCCGATGCCGAGTGGTTCCTTTCCCGCCCTGAACTGGCGGAGAAAATTACCGTTACCGTATTCAAGGTGACCGGTGAAACCAACACCGATGACCTCTCTCCTGCGCCTGATGCCTGGTCGCGTCCGGATATCCCGCTGCATGCGCTGGCGATGTTGAAAAACGCCCGTGAGGGGATTGAGCCCGATCAGCCCGGCGTGGTCGGACCGATCAAACAAATCGAAGAACTGAACAAGAAAGGTTTTCCGCTGGCCTATGTCGGCGATGTGGTCGGTACGGGTTCTTCCCGTAAGTCCGCCACCAACTCCGTATTGTGGTTCATGGGCGACGACATTCCCTATGTGCCGAACAAGCGCGGCGGCGGCGTAGTGCTGGGCGGTAAAATCGCGCCGATCTTTTTCAATACCATGGAAGACGCCGGCGCGCTGCCGATCGAGGCGGACGTCAGCGATCTGAATATGGGCGATGTGATCGATATCTATCCGTATAAGGGCGAGGTTCGTCGCCATGATAGCGGCGAGATACTGTCGACCTTTACGCTGAAAACCGATGTGTTGCTGGATGAAGTGCGCGCCGGCGGCCGTATTCCGCTGATTATCGGCCGCGGGCTGACGTCAAAAGCGCGTGAATCGCTGGGGCTGCCGTCGAGCTCCGTGTTCCGCATCGCCAAGACCGTGGCCGAGAGCGATAAAGGCTTCTCGCTGGCGCAGAAAATCGTGGGACGCGCCTGCGGCGTTGCCGGTATTCGCCCGAATGAATATTGCGAGCCGAAGATGACCTCCGTCGGCTCTCAGGACACCACCGGGCCGATGACCCGTGATGAACTGAAAGATCTGGCCTGCCTCGGCTTCTCCGCCGATCTGGTGATGCAATCGTTCTGCCACACCGCCGCGTATCCGAAGCCGGTGGACGTGACCACCCACCATACGCTGCCCGACTTCATTATGAACCGCGGCGGGGTGTCGCTGCGTCCGGGGGACGGGGTGATCCACTCCTGGCTCAACCGTATGCTGTTGCCGGATACCGTCGGCACCGGCGGCGATTCCCATACCCGTTTCCCGATCGGCATCTCTTTCCCGGCGGGCTCCGGGCTGGTGGCGTTTGCGGCGGCGACCGGCGTAATGCCGCTGGATATGCCGGAATCCGTGCTGGTGCGTTTTAAAGGCAAGATGCAGCCGGGCATTACCCTGCGCGATCTGGTGCATGCGATCCCGCTGTATGCGATTAAGCAAGGGCTGCTGACCGTTGAGAAAAAAGGTAAAAAGAATATTTTCTCCGGTCGTATTCTGGAAATTGAAGGTCTGCCGGATTTGAAGGTTGAGCAGGCGTTCGAACTGACCGACGCCTCGGCGGAGCGTTCCGCCGCCGGTTGTACCATCAAGCTGGATAAAGCGCCGATTATCGAGTACCTGAATTCCAATATAGTGCTGCTGAAGTGGATGATCTCGGAAGGCTATGGCGATCGCCGTACCCTGGAGCGCCGTATTCAGGGCATGGAAAAATGGCTGGCCGATCCGCAACTGCTGGAAGCCGATGCGGATGCCGAATATGCCGCGGTGATCGACATCGATCTGGCGGAGATCAAAGAGCCTATCCTGTGCGCGCCGAACGATCCGGACGATGCGCGTCTGCTGTCCGAGGTGGCCGGCGAGAAGATCGATGAAGTGTTTATCGGTTCCTGCATGACCAATATCGGCCATTTCCGCGCCGCCGGCAAACTGCTGGATAGCCACAAAGGACAGTTGCCGACCCGCCTGTGGGTGGCGCCGCCGACCAAAATGGATGCCGCGCAGTTGACCGAAGAGGGCTACTACAGCGTATTCGGCAAGAGCGGGGCGCGTATTGAGATCCCCGGCTGTTCGCTGTGTATGGGCAACCAGGCGCGCGTGGCGGACGGCGCGACGGTGGTGTCAACCTCCACGCGCAACTTCCCGAACCGTTTAGGCACCGGCGCCAATGTTTATCTGGCATCCGCGGAACTGGCCGCAGTGGCTTCGCTGCTGGGCCGTCTGCCGACGCCGGATGAATACCAGGCTTACATGGATCAGGTGGATAAAACCGCGCTGGACACCTATCGCTATCTGAACTTCGACCGTTTGGACCAATACACGGAAAAAGCGGATGGCGTGATTTTCCAGACGGCGGTGTAAATTCATTTTCGTTGTGCTCGAGCCGCGCGTACCCGCGGCTCTACGTGTCTTTATCAGCAGGCTTCTGAAATCATCAGAAGCCTTTTTTATGCGTTTTGCTCAGTCAGCCCTGTTGGGATAGTGCTGCATATGACGAAGTATTATAATTTTTTGTTATTGAATTAGTTATTAATTGTATAGATACATCGCACGCAATGTTGCGAGTTTCTTGAGTAATTAGTCCATCATAGAACGTGTTGGCGGCAATTTTTTATCCGCCCATAACCTTGCATTTAATGTGGTTTAAGCCTTAAGGAAAAACGCTATGCCAAGTTTGTTTGATCCTATCGAGATTGGCGCTATCAAGTTATCCAATCGTATCATTATGGCGCCGCTTACCCGTATGCATGCCGTCGACCAACGTATTCCCAGTGCGTTGTCGCTGGAGTATTACGTCCAGCGGGCCAGCGCCGGTATGATCTTGACCGAAGCCACCGCCGTAACGCCGAAAGCGGTAGGGTATCCCAATACGCCCGGCATTTGGTCGGAACAGCAGATCGAAAGCTGGAAAAAGATTAATGACGCGGTGCATCAGGCCGGCGGAAAAATGGTTATTCAGCTATGGCACGTCGGGCGCATTTCCGATCCGATTTATCTGGATGGCGAATTGCCGGTGGCGCCCAGCGCGATTGCGCCGGAAGGCCATGTCGCCACCATCCGTCCGTATAAACCCTATGTGGTGCCGCGCGCGCTGGCTACGGGAGAGGTGGTCGGTCTGGTGGCTGATTTTCGCCAGGCGGCGGAGAATGCCAAACGCGCCGGTTTCGACGGGGTGGAAATCCATGCCGCCAACGGTTATCTGTTCGATCAGTTCCTGCATGACGGCTCCAATAAGCGGACGGATCAATATGGCGGCTCCATCGCCAATCGCGCCCGTTTCCTGCTGGAAACGGTGGACGCCATCCTCGAAGTGTGGCCGGCGGATCGGGTGGGAGTACATCTGAACACCATGTCCGATACCCATTCCATGCAGGATTCCGATCCCAAGGCGCTGTTCGGCTACGTGGCGGAACAGCTGGATGAGCGGCGTCTGGCGTTTATTTTCGTGCGTGAAGCGTTGCAGACGCCGGTGCGCATTCTGCCGCTGATCCGCCAACGTTTTAGCGGCGCAGTGATCGCCAATGACGGTTTGACGAAGGAGTCCGCTGAAAAGCTGATTGCCGAAGGGGAAGCCGACGCGGTGTCTTTCGGCCGGCAGTATATCGCCAACCCGGATCTGGTGGCGCGTTTCCGTCTCAATGCGCCGCTGAATGCGCTAAATAGCGATACCATTTACAGCGACGGCAGTACCGGATATACCGACTACCCCACGCTGGAGCAAACCCTCGGCCGCTAATTCGCCTACCCGCTTCTCTGACCGGCCGCCACTGGCGGTCGGCTTCACACTCTCCGCCATAGCGATATCGCCCCCGCGGCCAATTCACCGCCGGGAGGCGTGTTTGGGCGTCAAGGGAGCGCGTCCGGCACCGGGTGGTAACGTCCGCAAGGCACAATCAGCGGCGTGCGGGATACCGGATCGTCGATGATGATGCAGGACATGCCGAATACCTGTTTAATCAGCTCGGCGCTGATGATATCGGCGGGTTTTCCCTGCGCCATAATCTTCCCGGCCTGCATGACAATCAGATTGTCGGCGTAGCGGCAGGCCTGATTCAGATCGTGTAAAACAGCCACCAGCGTGCGGCCGTGCTGCTGATGAAGATCGCGAAACAGATCAAGCAGGTCGATCTGGTGCGCCATATCCAGCCAGGTGGTGGGTTCGTCCAGCAGCAGCAGCGGCGTCTGCTGCGCCAGCACCATGGCTATCCACACCCGTTGGCGCTGCCCGCCGGATAGCTCATCCACGCTGCGTTCGGCCAGTGAACCGACGTTGGTGGCAATCATCGCCTGTTCCACCGCTTCCTGGTCCGCGCTGTTCCACTGGCGCAGCAGACTCTGATGCGGATAACGTCCGCGCGCCACTAGATCCGCCACGGTGATGTTGTCCGGCACGATGGCCTGTTGCGGCAGCAGGCCGATTTGTCGCGCCAGCGCTTTGGTGGGAAGGTGATGAATGTTTTTGCCGTCCAGCAGCACTTCTCCCGAAAGCGGTTTTAACAGTCGGCACAGCGCCCGCAGCAGGGTGGACTTGCCGCAGGCGTTAGGGCCGATAATCACGCTGAATTGATTATCCGGGATCGTGACACTCAATGCTTCCGCGATGACTTTTTTATCGTACGCGAGCGTGAGATTGGTGGCGTGCAAGAGATGCGTCATCGATGTTTTACTCTGCAAATGATTAACAATGGATGATTAGCTGCGCGCTTCACGGATCAGCAGCCAAATCAGATAAACGCCGCCGATGCTGACGGTCACCGCGCCAACCGGAAGCTGAATGTCGGCAAATGCGTTCTGGGCGATGATATCCGCCGTCAGCAACAAAATAGCGCCCACCATCGCGGCAGAAAACAGCGGCGTCGCGCTGGATCGGGTCATGCGCCGGGCGATTTGCGGTGCGGCAAGGGCGATGAAAGTGATCGGG
Source organism: Brenneria izadpanahii (assembly GCF_017569925.1). Taxonomy (NCBI): domain Bacteria; kingdom Pseudomonadati; phylum Pseudomonadota; class Gammaproteobacteria; order Enterobacterales; family Pectobacteriaceae; genus Brenneria; species Brenneria izadpanahii. The sequence goes on from NZ_CP050854.1 coordinate 862,648, forward strand.
CCGGCGGTGGCGGTGGCGACGGCGGTCAGGATGATGCCGAACAACATCAGCCACAGGCGGCTGGCTTCGGCGTTCACGCCCAGCGCCCTGGCGCTATTATCGCCCATTTCCAGCAGTTGCAGACGTTTGCCCATCAGCAGCGCGGCGGCGATCGCCGTGGGGATCAGCAGGGTGGCGGGCTGGGCTTTTACCCAGGTCATGCCGTTCAGCGAGCCGGTTGCCCATAGCTTCGCCGTCATGGCGCTTTCCAACGAACCGGTAATGATAAGCCAGGTATTCAATGCCGTCAGGATCGCGCTGACGGCAATACCGACGATAATCAGGCGAAAGCCGATGATGCCGCCGCGCCATGCCAGCAGATAGACCAACGTCGCGGTAACGATGCCGCCCAGCATGGCGCCGCTGGCGATCTGATAGTAGCCGCCATGCAGCAAAATGATGGTAATCAGCACGCCGCTATAGGCGCCGGTGTTAAAGCCAATAATATCCGGGCTGCCTAGCGGGTTACGGATAATCGACTGAAAAATCGCGCCGCTTACGCCCAATCCGGCCCCCAACAATAGCGCTGCAACCGCTCGAGGGGCGCGCCACTGTGTAATGACGGTGACGGCGCTGAATTCTCCATGTCCGGCGAATGCCCGCCAGACATCCAGCGGTGATAACCGCAGGGTGCCGATACTGACCGCCAGGGTTATCAGCAACAGGCTCAACAGCAGCAACATACCGTTAATGATGAGTATGCGCAGCGGCAGACGGCCATAAATATTTCCCGACCGGCCTCGAAGGTATAGCGTTCTGGTGATCATCTCGCGTTTCCTTACACTTTACGCCGGCGAACCAGCCAGATCAGTACCGGAGCGCCGATGAAAGCGGTCACAACCGACACCCGTAATTCACCAGGAACCAGTAAACGACCGATAATATCGGCGCATAGCAGCAGTACCGGCGCAAATAACAGGGAATAAATCAGGATCCAGCGTTGATCCGGCCCCGCCCACCAGCGGGCGATATGCGGGATCATTAGCCCGACAAAACCAATTGGTCCCACCAGCGCGGTGGCGGAGCCGCACGTCAGCATAACGGCCACAACCGCAATCGAGCGGATGAATACCACCCTGGTGCCCAGCGCGGTGGCGATATCTTCGCCCATACTGAGCGCATTCAGCGAGCGGGATGCGAACAGCGCCAGTCCGCAGCCCAGTAAAATAGTGGGGGTGACCAACGCAATATGACGCATGGAGCGGATATCCAAGGTGCCGGCCTCCCAGATGCGCATCTGATCAAAAGCATCGGGATTCAGCAGCGAGATCGATGAGGTAATGCCGGTCAGCACGGCGCTTAATGCGACGCCGGCCAGCGTTAAGCGAACGGGATTGATGCGGCCGCCGCTGAGCGTGCCGATAAGCCACACGATCAGACTGGTCGCCAGTACGCCCAGCCAGGCAAAACCAAGCCAGGCGGCCATGCCGTTGATGCCAAAACAGGTAATGCCGATCACGATGGCGAAACTGGCTCCGGCGTTAATGCCGAGGATCCCCGGATCGGCGAGCGGGTTACGGGTTAGCGCCTGTATCACCGCGCCCGCGCCGCCAAGCGCCATGCCGGCGATAATGCCCGCCAGCGTTCGCGGCAGCCGGGCGTCAAGAATGATGGTGCTGTCCGCGCTGTTGATCTGTCCGGTCAGGCTCATCCAGACCACCTCCGGCGCAATAGATTTGGCTCCTAACATCAGACTGGCGATAGCGATGACGGCGATAATCAGCAGACACGCCACAATACCGGGCAAGCGCCTCATGTGATTGAGGCTGGAAAAATTCGACATGCTATTGGCGGTTTCAAAATGGGGACGGTGACATGACATCCTCAATGAACACTCCCTTCATCAAAGAATGAATATAATAATTATTATCATTAGTGTGACTGTGCCGCCATGTTAGCATGCGCGGCTTATCAAATACATTGACGTAAACCCGGTGTTACGCGGGATCGCCAGCTTTGCCGACGAGCCGCGCGCCAGACGGCTTTTCCCGATGCCGGTCGCTGGGGCCGGCATCGGGGATGCGTCGTTTATGGCTTGTGGAACTGACGTTCAATGCTATCCAGCATATTGCTGGCGCTGTAATAATCCAGCCGGAACGTGTCCAATCCCATGGCCCATACCTGATCTTTAATCACCGGCTCCAGGTGGCTAAGGAAAGGATTTCCTATCACTTTATTGACCGTTCTATTATCTGCGGCGAACAGCAACAGCGACTTGCCGTTAAGGCTGGCGGCCATGTTTTCGCCGGAAATCTGCACGATATCCTGCCGTTTGCCCTGTGAGGTTCCCGTTTTGATATCGGCGGGAAGCGTCGCGAGCTGGAAGCCCAGTTCGATCAATAGCTGCCCTTGCGCCGATGCCGCGGTACAGAGATTGACGCCGCGGCCATCCTCATAATACACCAGCGCCGAAACGGGCTGCGGCGGCAGTTGGATAGCCTGTTTTACGGCGAGCACCCGCTGCTCGAACTGGCTGACGACGCGCTGCGCATCGGCTTCATGGCCGGTGGCTTCACCGAGCTGTTGCGTCAGCTGTTGCCAGCTTTTATCGCCATAATCAATGACCAGCGTCGGAGCGATAACCGACAATTGTTCATACAGTTTGAGCGCCGAATCCCCGCCGGTGGCGGCAATGACGATCAGATCGGGCGCCGCCGCCGCGACGGCCTCGGCATTCGGTTCAGAGATATAAAGCGGTTTTACGCCGCGCTCTGCCGCCAGATGGCTCCATTGCAAGAAGAAGCCCTGATTATCCGCCATCATGCTGCGGGGACTGGTGGCGCCGGAGCCAATCAGCGGCGCATTGATGGCGAGCAGCGTACCGCTGAGGGTCACGCTGGTGGAGACGATCCGCTGCGGCGGATGTTGCAGCGTCAGCGGCCCCTTAAGTGTTTGTATGGTCCGCGGCCAGCCGTCATGACGCTGAGCGGTGGAAGTCTGCGGCGATGTATCCTGTGTGTCGCAGCCGCTGATAAGCATGCCGGCGAACAAACTGAAAACAAGCGCCACTATTTTGTGAATATGCTGCTGACCTTTGCCTTGCATAGCCGTCTGGTTCCCCTTTCCGGACTTCGAGTGACCGATGTGGTAAAGGAGGTTAACGGTAATACTTCTCATATACAATAACCTGTGGCGACATCATGAAAAACGGCTCCCTTTATCAAGGGGAGCGATGCCCGTATCCGTACAGTCTGCGCTGGCTGGATGCGTTAGATGACTTCGAATTGGCGGCGCAAATTTACGGCAATGCTTTTACGCTGATCGACCTTACCGTTATTCCCGATGAGGAGATTAAAACCCACCGGCGGGCAGCGTTGCTGGAGTTGGTGCAAAAACATATCCGTACGCGGGACATGCTGGAACTGGCGCGGGATATCGGGTTATTATTTGAGCGCTGGCAGGTGCCGCTGGCGCAGAAACGGGCATTGCTGTATTACATCGCGCAGACCGGCAATACATCCAGACCAGCCGATTTTATCGCGAGGGTGGCGGAGCCGTTGTCAACGGATCGGGAGGAGATAATGACGATTGCACAGCAGCTGAAGCAGATTGGATTTGAAGAGGGGTTGCAGGCCGGGGTCATACAGGGAAGAGAACAGGGCATCGAGCAAGGTATTGAACAAGGAATGAAAGCCAGCGCGCGGCAGATTGCGCGCCAGTTACTGCTGACCGGCATGGCGCGCGAGCAGGTTCAGCAAATCACCCAGCTTTCCGACGAGGATATGGCGCAATTGGCGGCTTCCCGGTAGTGAAAAGCCATATCACGACGCCACGAACCCGTATTTCCTTATTAAATGATTGAGACGACTATCGGGGCCAACGGCAAAGCGTTGCGCCAGCATGCGAATCCGGCGCAATCTTCCCGATCGCCGGATAACCTGATATCGTTCAACGCGTTTCTGATACCGGTAGGGTTGATGACCGCTCGTTGGCGCTTTTACGCCCGGCGTGGCGTGCGTTTCCTGCAGCATCGGACGGCATGACCTGTATCAACCGGCAGCGCTTTTTGACTTCTTATGCCCGCCATTCGTGACGTTATGACGGGTATATCACTGTGGTATGGCAGGAGGGAGATTACACTGAAAGACAAGCACTATCACTGAGGATGGCATCATGGACTATGAATTCTTGCGGGACGTTACCGGTCAGGTAATGGTACGAATGTCGATGGGACATGAAGCGGTCGGCCACTGGTTTAATGAAGAGGTCAAAGGGCGGTTGGCGCTATTGAACGAAGTGGAGGAAGCGGCGCGTTCGGTAGCGGGAAGCGAAAGAGAGTGGCGGAAAGTCGGACACGAATACACGCTATCGCTGAATGCCGAGGAAGTGATGATTCAGGCCAATCAGTTGGAATTCGTGGTTGATGAAATAGAAGAAGGCATGAGTTACTACGATGAAGAAAGCCTGTCGCTGTGCGGTCTGGAGGACTTTCTCAATCTGGTGGCGAAATACCGCGAGTTTGTGCAGCAGCGATGAGCGGGCAGGCATCGTTCAGCGCTCGGCTGTTTAGCTGGAGGAGGCTGCCCGTCCATATCCGATGTTGCGATGGGCCATTATGCGGCGGCCAGCCCGAAACCGGGCCGGCGCGTTGCGGTTACTTCATGCCGGCGGCCATGGCGTCGACATTGTGTTTAAAGGCCGCGGTGTAGGTGGCGGCAGGGCCGGAGGCATCGGTTAAGGATTCCGGATATAACTCTCCGCCGGGTTGGGCGCCGCTGGCGTTGGCGATCTGTTTGACCAGACGGGAGTCGGTCTGGTTTTCAATGAAGTAGATTTTTATCTTCTCTTCTTTTATCTGATTAATAAGCGAAGCCACTTTTTTACTGCTGGCTTCCGACTCGGTGGAGTAGCCCACCGGCGACAAAAATTTTACGCCGTAAGCCTGGCTGAAATAGCCGAAAGCGTCATGGCTGGTCAACACCTTGCGTTTTTCCTGCGGAATATCGGCAAAGGTTTTTTTCGCGTAGCGGTCCAGTTCCTGTAACTGCTGGATATAAGCCTCTCCCTGCTGGCGGAAGTAGTCGGCGTTCTGCGGATCGACGGCGGCTAACGCATTTACGATGTTGCGCGCATAGATCACTCCGTTGCCTATATTGTTCCAGGCATGGGGATCGGTTTCGATTTTGCCGTCTTCTTCCATCTGTAGCGTTTTAATCCCCTCAGAGGCGGTGATCACCTTTCCCTGATAGCCGGAAGCGGTAATCAGCCGATCCATCCATCCTTCCAGCCCCAATCCGTTGACGAAAACGACATCGGCCTTAGCCAGCGTTTTGCTGTCTTTGGGCGAGGGTTCAAATTCATGCGGATCGCCGTTCGGCTCAACCAGATCGGTCACCGTGATGCGATCGCCGCCGATATGGCTCACCATATCGCCCAGCACCGAGAAACTGGCGACCACTTCCAGATTTTTGGCCATAGCCAGCGGACTGAGCAGCAAGCCGGATAATGCAATTGCGAGTATTGAACGTTTCATTTTTTCCTCATCACAAACCATAAGCACCATAAACAACGAATCAGCGGCGCGTGCGTAACATGCCGCCGTTTTGACCGAAACAAACCGAAAAACAGAAAAATAGCGTGATAGTCAGAATAATGGCCGGGCCGGCGGGAAGGTCGGCATAATACGACCAGATCAACCCAATCAGGCTGGCTATCATGCCGAGGACAATCGCCGTCGCCAGCATGATGGGAAGCCGCTGGGTCCAGAAACGGGCGCAGGCGGCCGGCAGCATCATCATGCCAACGGCCATCAACGTACCCAGAAGTTGAAAACCGGCGACCAGATTCAGCACCACCAATGACAAAAACAACGCGTGGATCAGCGCCCGATAGCGGCCTGATGCGATGCGTAAAAACGTGACATCGAAGGATTCGATAACCAGCGCCCGATAAATGACGGCAAGCACGATAAGGGAGCAGGAGCCGATAAGGGCGATGTCGACCAGCGCGGATCGATCGATAGCCAGAATGGAGCCGAATAGCACATGCAGCAAATCGATACTGGAACCGCGCAGCGAAACCAGCGTCACGCCCAGCGCCAGCGAACCCAGATAGAAACCGGCGAAGCTGGCGTCTTCTTTCAATTCCGTCCGGCGGCTTACCAGACCGGACAGCATCGCGACCGCCAACCCGGCGATAAATCCGCCGATCCCCATCGCCAGCAGCGACATGCCGGAAACCAGATAACCGATCGCCACGCCGGGCAATACGGCATGGGAAAGCGCATCGCCGATCAGGCTCATTCTTCTCAGCAGCAGAAAACATCCCAACGGAGCCGCGCTTAACGTCAGTGAAAAACAGCCAATCAACGCCCGGCGCATAAAGCCGAATTCGGCAAACGGCGTACTGATTAAATCGAATAACATCATGAGACCACGCTCCGCAGAGGCGGGAAGGTTTGCTCTTTCGGCCCGCCGGATAAAATAGACCGGCTCGTTCCCCAGCGATGACCGCCGTTGGCCAATTGCAGTACCTGCGGGAAATATTCTTCAACCAAATCCAGATCGTGCAGGACCGCCAGGATGGTGCGGCCTTCCTCATGTAACCGTTGGATGATCCCCAGTAGCGCCTGGGTCGTTTGGGTATCAATACCGGTAAACGGTTCATCAAGCAGGATAATGGGAGACTGCGTGAGCAACAGACGGGCAAACAAAATACGCTGTAACTGCCCGCCGGACAGCTTGCCGATATGTTGATGGGCGTATTCCGCCATGGCGACCGCTTCAAGCGCCTGCATCGCCTGGTTCCGCCACTTGGCGCTGATGCCGCGCAGTATGCCGCGGTGGGGCAAACAGCCCATCAGCACCAGATCGTAGACGCTGATGGGAAATTGCCGATCAAATTCGGAGAGCTGCGGCAGATAGCCAATCGCGCTTTTTCCGCTTTCGGCAATGCAAAAGGAGCCGGAAAGCGCAGGCAACAGGCTGGCGAGCGTTTTCAGCAGGGTCGATTTTCCACTGCCGTTGGCGCCGATAATCGCCGTCAGCGATCCTTGATTAAAGCACCCGCTCAACGTCCCCAACGGAGGTTGCCCCCTGTAGCCGAAAGCGAGCTCGCGTAATGTAATCATGGCAACATCACCGCCCAGCCAACCAGCAGCCACAGTAGCGACAGCAGCGCTAATACCAGCAGCATTCGTTTTGATGCGGAGAGGGAGTATAGGCTTGTCATCGTAATCCGCTTATTGATTAAAAATGTTATGATATAACATATCAAATAAAGGTGAAGGGGAAAGAGGTAAAAAAATTTTTCAACCGAAACTTGCTGACTGAAATGGGCCGGGAAAACGCGAGGTGATTAGCCGCTCAGTGATGAGAAAGCCCCTGAATCCAAAGCGGTTCAGGGGCGGCAGGACAGCGGAATTACTTGAGAACAACGTGGTTGAAGCGATGCAAACCCAGCGGATCGACGCTATAACCCGCGACGTTGTCGCCGATCGCTTCATAAATGATCGAATGGGCGATCGGCAGGAACGGGATCTGTTGATGCATGATCTCCTGGGCCTGTTCATACAGTTTGCTGCGTTCTGAACGAGCGGAAACCTGTCCCGCCTTGAGGATTAGCCGATCAAAATCCTTATCACACCAGCGGGCCCGGTTGGTTCCCGATTTCACCGCGGCGCAGCTGGCCAGGGCGGAAAAGGTATTATCGGGGTCGCCCATGATATTGGTGCCGCCGTATAGCATGGCCTGATGTTCCCCCCGACCGGAGCGCGCCAGATATTCACCCCACTCGTAGCTGACGACGGTGGTTTTTACCCCCAACTTTTCCCAGTCGCTCTGGATCATTTCCGCCATGCGGCGGGCATTTGGATTGTAGGGGCGCTGAATCGGCATTGCCCATAGTTCAACGCTGAGGCCGCCGGCGTAGCCCGCTTCGGCCAGCAAGGCTTTCGCCCGGTCAATGTCATAAGGCGCATCCTTTATCCCGGCGTTGTGCGACCATAAGGCCGGTGGGATCAACGTCGTGGCGTTGACCGCATGCCCTTGATAAATCGCCGCTAAAATATCCGGCTTATTGATCGCCATTGATAGCGCCTGCCTGACTTTCAGATTATCAAAAGGCGCTTTTTCCACATTGAACGCCAGATAGCCCACGTTGAGGCTGGGTTTTTCCAGCAATTTCACCTGCGGATTCTTTTTAATCTCATCCAACTCGGCCAGGTTGGGGAAGGCCATAACCTGGCACTCATTTTTTCTTAACTTCGCATAGCGAATCGACGCATCCGGGGTGATGGAAAACACCAGCCGGTCGATTCCCGGCTTTTCCCGCCAGTAAGCGGCAAAGGTTTTATATTGAATCTGGGCGTCTTTGTTATAGTTGATGAACTGAAAAGGGCCGGTGCCGATGGGAATAAGATCGATTTGCTCCGGTTTGCCGGCCGCCTGCATTTTTTCCGCGTATTCGGCGGAATATATCGAAGTCAGCGGTAATGTCAGCAGCGATAGAAAAGAGGCGCGCGGACTGTTCAGCGTGAAGCGAATGGTTAAATCATCTAACCGATCGATGCTGGCGATCAGGTTTTCCTCACCGGCTTCGAAATAGGTGTGATAAAGCGGGTAACCTATTTTGGATATGCCATAAAACGGGTGCTGGCGATCCTGCTGGCGCATAAATGAAAAGATAACGTCGTCCGCATTCAGTTCGCGCGTTGGTTGGAACTGTTTATTGCTGTGAAACTTGACGTGCGGACGCAGATGAAAGGTGTAGGTTTTTCCGTCTTCGCTGATTTCCCAGCTTTGCGCCAGCGCGGGCTCGATGTCCGTCGTACCGGGTTTAAATTCGGTCAACTGTTCATAAACGGTGGCGGACGTGGCGTCAAAGGTGGTGCTGTCCGCGCCCAGCGACGGATTAAAACTGCTGGGCGAACCTTCGGAACAGAACACCAGCGTTTTTGCCGCATAGGTGGGTAAAGCCAGCGCCAGCATGAATGCCGCCGGTAGCAATCTGGTGAATTTTTTCATATACATTTCCCGGTTAAAGATCAGCAGAAGGTGTAGTCATGCACGGAAATGTGCGTCCGCAACGTATTCACGTAGGCTTTGCGTTTCTGTTGCGCCTCCGGCGTGCCGTCAAACAACATCGCGGCCTCGGCCATTCTTTCCGCAAACGTCTGGCGCTGATGTTCATCTGTAAACAGAAAAACGCGATGAAGGCGCCTGCTGTTTTCTGTATCATCCGGGCGCAGCGTCAGAACCTCCCGAAAAACGTCTTTCTGGTGGGCATCTCTGTCGATAGTTTCTACAACCTGGGTTAAATAATCGTTGTAGTCCTGCTCTTTACCTGCGATTAACTCAAAGGTAAATACACGGATACATTTAGCCTGGTTCATAATAAAGTTTTCAATTGACATAATAAGACTCTCGTTATTTCATTGTTCCGAATGCAAACTATCCCACGATGAATAAAAAGCGCATGCTACGCTTGATCAAATAAATCAAGGTCAAAACAATAAACCTTATTTTGTATCTAAGCGAAATGTATTCGAAATATGTATGGATGGGCCGCAATGAAGGCGAATAAATAATAAGAATTAAATATGAATGTTTATATCTTGACGCCGGCCATTAATATATTTCATAGCCTGGATAATTCGAGTTGCAGGAAGTCGGCAATCGAGCGAATCTCCAGGAGCTTATTTAAGTAAGCGACGGCAGCCCGCTGACGCCAATACGGATGTCTGGGGGCAAAAGCATACCGTTAATCGTTCCTGTCACCGAGACGACATATTGCCTTCATACGGCCTCATTATCCTCAAATATGCGATAGGACGAGACATTCTCTTGCCATCGAGAGTGCCTGAACCTACAGCGATCGCGCGTAAACGGGGTAAGAGATTGATAATGACGCATTGTTATTTGCACCACACTGCCCGCGTTTCCATCCACTTAATGATTCGGGAGTGTTTTGATGAAATTTTCCAGACAACTTCATACCATGCTGCGCGTCTGTGGCGTAGTGGCATTGATAGGTAGCTGGTCCGCTCATGCGGAAAAATTCACCGTAGCAGTCATTTCCGATACTCAGAACTATACCGACGTAACGCTGCCGCAGCCGCGCGGCGTTAATACCTTCGTGCAGCAAATGCAGTATTTGGTCGATACCCGTAAAGAGAAGAATCTGGTCTTCGTCACCCATATCGGCGATGTGGTGCAACACGGCGATGGCCGCTTCCGCACCGGTATGATCGGCCAATATACGCTCTGGGATACGCGCACCGAGTGGGACTACGCCAACCTGGCGCTGTCGGTGCTGAACGACGCCGGCATTCCTTTCAGCGTGGTGCCGGGCAACCACGACTATGACAACTACTCCTGGTACAAAAGCCACGGCGGTCCCGGCGCGAGCCGTCCACTATCGGGCGGCAGCGTCTGGAACATGTATTTCGGCCCCGATTCCCGCTTTTTCGCCGGGAAAACGTGGTATGGCGGCGCTTACAATAACGGTATGAACAGCTATCAGATATTCAACGCCGGCTCAATGCAGGTGCTTCACCTTGCTCTGCAAATGGAACCGACGGCCGAGGATCTGGCGTGGGCGCAGCGCGTACTGGATACTCATCCTACGCTGCCCGTCATTGTCACCACGCACGAATGGCTCGACCCGAATTTTACCGGGGAAACAACGCGTTCCAACGACTATGACGCTTATTTCTCCGGCACCGACCATCTTCCCCCGGATAGCGTTTGGGATGCTTTTATTCGTAAAAACAAACAGATATTTTTATTGTTAAGCGGCCATGACTGGACGCCCACCGTTACCGGCGTATCGCAAGGACAGAATCTGCGTACCGATAACAATGACGCGGGTTACCCGGTCTATCAACTGGTGCAGGACTATCAGGGCAATACCATCGGCCCGGATGGTAAGCCGGGCTCCGCCAACGGCGGCGCCGGATGGCTGCGGTTTATCGAGTTCGATACCGAAACCAAAAAGATGCATTTTTACACCTATTCGACGCTGCTTGATAAATATGCCGGCCGCAACGGCGAGTCCACTTTCGGCGTTGCGCCGGGTTACTCGGATTTCACACTTGATTTCCCGCCTCAGCTAGTAACCGCGCAGTGACGGACGCGATGTTCGGATCACGCCAGGCAAAGACGTTGCGCCGCATCCGGCGGCGCAGGGTTGGCTAAAACGTGCGGCGACGCCCGGTCAGCGTGGAAAATATTACCTGGCGGGGCGTTTTCAGCGCTACGGGGGGATATGTGGGCGTCTGGCGTCGTTTTATCCATTAAACCCGCAACATAAACGAGCATAAAAAAAGTTTACAGGGCGTGTTGCATCCGCTGTAAACTTTTTAAGCAATTGTTTGATTTAAAAGTATTTAACCATCAAACATTACATTCCGGTCTATGGTATTTCTTAAAACGGAATATCGTCGTCGAAGTCCATCGGCGGTTCGTTGCTTGCCGCCGGCGCGCTGCTCTGGGCCGGATGCTGCTGTTGAGCGGCATTGCCGCTGAACTGGTTGCCGCCCTGCGGCTGCTGGGGTTGGCCCCAACCGCCGGATTGCTGTCCGCCGGCCGGCGCGCCGCCGGCGCCCTGACGGCCGCCCAGCATCTGCATGGTGCCGCCGATATTGACGACCACTTCGGTGGTGTAGCGATCGACGCCGGATTGGTCGGTCCATTTACGGGTTTGCAGTGAACCTTCAATGTAAACCTGAGAGCCCTTGCGCAGGTATTCGCCGGCGACTTCGGCCAGCTTGCCGAACAGCACGACGCGGTGCCATTCGGTTTTCTCTTTCTGTTCGCCGGTTTGCTTATCACGCCAGCTATCGGACGTGGCCAGTGTGATGTTGGCGACAGCGCCGCCATTCGGCATGTAGCGAACTTCCGGGTCCTGCCCCAGATTTCCGACAAGAATCACTTTATTAACGCCTCTGCTGGCCATGCTCGTCTCTCCTGATGAATCAATTTATATAGAGTATAAACGATCGATTTTAGCATGATAAAAGTATCTATCATACCTGCGAGACCGAATCAAAAATGAATGTAAGGATTACAACGATTGCGCTTGATACTGGATATCCATTCAGCTTTTTTTGTGCCATAATTGCACGTTTCGAACCGGTTGTCTCCGTCAGTGAGATGATGCAAAACTGTATTTATTCCGGGAAGCGTGTGAATGGATAATATCGAAGTTCGTGGTGCCCGTACTCATAATCTCAAGAATATCAATCTGATAATCCCTCGCGACAAGCTGATAGTGATCACGGGATTATCCGGTTCAGGCAAATCATCGCTGGCATTTGACACCTTATATGCCGAGGGGCAACGGCGTTACGTTGAATCGCTCTCGGCCTATGCCCGTCAGTTTTTATCGCTGATGGAGAAGCCGGACGTTGATCATATCGAAGGGTTGTCGCCTGCCATTTCCATTGAGCAGAAATCAACCTCCCATAACCCGCGTTCCACCGTCGGCACGATCACTGAAATTCATGATTACCTGCGTTTGCTGTTTGCCCGCATCGGTGAGCCCCGCTGTCCTGAGCACGATGTTCCGCTGGATGCCCAGACGGTCAGCCAGATGGTGGATAACGTGCTGGCGCAGCCGGAAGGCAAGCGGTTGATGCTGCTGGCGCCGATTGTGAAGGATCGTAAGGGCGAGCACAGCAAGACGCTGGAAAATCTGGCCACGCAGGGCTATATCCGTGCGCGTATTGACGGCGAAGTGTGCGATCTTTCCGATCCGCCGAAGCTGGAATTGCAGAAAAAACATACCATTGAAGTCGTTATCGACCGTTTTAAAGTGCGGGACGATCTGGCTCAGAGGCTGGCGGAATCGTTTGAAACGGCGCTGGAATTATCCGGCGGCAGTGCGGTGGTGGCCGATATGGACGATCCGACCGTGCCTGAACTGCTGTTCTCCGCGAATTTCGCCTGTCCGATATGCGGTTACAGCATGCATGAGCTGGAGCCGCGCATGTTCTCGTTCAATAACCCGGCCGGCGCCTGTCCGAGCTGCGATGGCCTGGGGGTTCAGCAGTTTTTCGATCCTGCCAGGGTAGTGCAGAACGGAGAGTTATCCCTGGCCGGTGGCGCCATTCGCGGCTGGGATCGCCGTAATTTCTACTATTTCCAGATGCTGCGCTCGCTGGCGGATCACTACAAATTCGATGTCGATGCGCCGTTCGACAGCCTGAGCGAATCTGTGCAGAAGCTGATTCTGTATGGTTCAGGTAAGGAAAACATCGAGTTTAAATATATCAACGATCGGGGGGACACCTCGGTGCGCCGTCACCCGTTCGAAGGGGTGCTGCATAACATGGAGCGCCGTTACAAAGAGACGGAATCTAGCGCGGTGCGCGAAGAACTGGCGAAATTTATCAGCAATCGTCCTTGCGCCAGCTGCGGCGGCACGCGTTTGCGTGAGGAAGCGCGCCACGTGTATGTCGAACAGACGACGCTGCCGGAAATTTCCGATATGAGCATCGGCCATGCGATGGATTTCTTTCGGAATATGAAGCTCAGCGGCCAGCGGGCCAAAATAGCCGAAAAAGTATTGAAAGAGATCGGCGATCGGCTGAAGTTTTTGGTCAATGTCGGGCTGAATTATCTGTCGCTGTCGCGTTCCGCGGAAACGCTGTCCGGCGGCGAGGCCCAGCGTATCCGCCTGGCAAGCCAGATTGGGGCCGGATTGGTCGGGGTGATGTACGTGCTGGATGAACCCTCTATCGGGCTGCATCAGCGTGACAATGAACGCCTGCTGGAAACGCTGATCCATCTGCGCGATCTGGGAAATACCGTGATCGTGGTTGAACATGACGAAGATGCGATTCGCGCCGCCGACCATGTTATCGATATCGGCCCCGGCGCGGGAGTGCACGGTGGTCAGGTGGTCGCGCAGGGGACGATGGAACAGATTATGGCGGTGCCGGAATCGTTGACCGGTCAGTTCCTCTGCGGAGTGCGCAAGATTGAGGTTCCCGAACATCGCGTACCGGCCGATCCAACCAAAGTGCTGAAGCTGATTGGCGCCAGGGGCAACAACCTGAAAGACGTTACGCTGACGCTGCCGGTGGGGCTGTTTACCTGTGTGACCGGCGTCTCCGGATCGGGGAAATCCACGCTGATTAACGACACCTTATTCCCGCTGGCTCAGCGCCAGCTTAACGGCGCTACGCTGGCCGAGCCGGCCGCCTACCGTGATATCCAGGGGCTGGAGCATTTCGATAAGGTGATCGATATCGATCAAAGCCCGATTGGCCGCACGCCGCGTTCTAACCCGGCGACCTATACCGGTATCTTTACCCCGATTCGTGAACTGTTCGCCGGCGTACCGGAATCACGCGCCCGCGGCTATAACCCGGGACGTTTCAGCTTTAACGTGCGCGGGGGGCGTTGTGAAGCCTGTCAGGGGGACGGCGTGATTAAAGTCGAAATGCACTTTTTGCCGGATATTTATGTGCCGTGCGATCAATGTAAAGGGAAGCGCTATAACCGCGAGACGCTGGAAATCAAGTATAAAGGCAAGAGCATTCATGAAGTGCTGGATATGACCATCGAAGAAGCCCGCGAATTCTTTGATGCGATTCCGGCGTTGGCGCGCAAACTGCAAACCCTGATCGATGTCGGCCTGTCCTATATTCGTTTGGGACAATCGGCGACGACGCTGTCCGGCGGCGAAGCGCAACGCGTGAAGCTGGCGCGTGAACTGTCGAAACGGGGCACCGGGCAGACGCTGTATATTCTGGATGAACCCACCACCGGTTTGCACTTTGCCGATATTCAGCAGTTGCTGGCGGTTTTGCATCAACTGCGCGATCAGGGCAATACCATTGTGGTTATCGAACATAATCTGGATGTGATTAAAACGGCGGACTGGATTGTCGACCTGGGGCCGGAAGGCGGCAGCGGCGGCGGTGAAATTCTGGTGGCCGGTACGCCGGAAACGGTTGCCGAATGTGAGCAGTCACATACGGCGCGTTTTCTGAAGCCGATGCTGGCGCGTCAGCCAGCGTAACGTTTACCGGTAAGCGGAGGTTGCTATGTGGATACAGCATGAAATTCGTCTGAAACCTAAAGCCAGAGGCTTTCATTTGATTACCGATGAAGTGCTCGCTCAGGTCGGCGAGCTACGGCAAATCAAAGTCGGTCTGATGCATGTTTTTATCAAGCATACCTCGGCGTCTCTGACGATGAATGAGAATGCCGATCCTACCGTACGACAGGATTTTGAGCGTTTTTTTAATCGTCTGGTGCCGGAAGATGAGCCTTATTACCGTCATGTTGATGAAGGCAGCGACGATATGCCCGCCCATCTGAAGGGCAGCCTGTTAGGGAGCAGCCTGACGCTCCCTATCAGCAACGGACGGCTGAACGTCGGTATCTGGCAGGGTATCTATTTATGCGAACACCGTAACCACGGCGGCAGCCGTACTTTGGTTATTACCCTACAGGGGGAGTAGCGCTACATTATTAATGCCATTGATTACTATCATTCAGATAATTGTTTATTTTTACATGTTTTTTTAGCGAGCAGTAAAGATATGCCGGATCAGGCCGATAGAACAGATGGCACTTGGGTGTGACTGTTGCGGATGGATTCGAAGAAGAATAATGATATCTGATTAGGTGTTTAACCGGATATTCCTTACGTTGGTTTCTTAGATAGAGACCAGATCTAAGCTATTTTCTTCAGACTGAAAATATTATTTTTTGAATCTCAGCGGTATTGATTTTGTCAGCGTTACTGTTTTTGTATTTCTCTATGTTATTCATGGCGATCGCTCTCCTTTCATATCTGCCCATCTTGTTGACATCCCTCATGTGTTGTTTTTTGAGATAGTTTATTTTTTATGGAATTAGGGGGAGATATGCGTTTATCTGACTGGAAGATCGGTACACGTTTGGTGGCCTGGTTTATTCTGCTCGTCACTATGATTTGTTTTGTTTGCTTGATCTCGATTTCCCGGTTATCTGGTTTTTATGATAATGCTCGGGGCATCGTTGAAAACATTTATCCACAAACCGTGGACTCAAACCGATTGATTGATAATGTCAACGCCGGGGTATTGGCGTATCAGAAGCTATTGGTGGTTAAAGGGGAAGATAAAATCAAAGCGGTACAGGATGAGATTACCGCCGTATCCGCTGATATTGTCGCGTTAATGGATAAAATAGAAGCCACTGCGACCGATCCCGCCGCCCAGAAAATCATGGATGAGATTAAACAGTACCGGGCTGATTTTAAAAATTCAGGGCAGAAAATTATCGATTTGGCAGGCGCGGGCTATCAGGAAGCGGCCATTACTGAATTCAACACCAACACGGATAAGGCCCAGAGCAACTACCGGACCGCCATCACGAAACTCATCGATTATCAGGATAACGCCATGTCCGCCACGATTAGCGAAATGGCGCGGACCTATAGCTTTAGCCGTTGGTTGCTGCTGGGAGTTCTATTCGGTTGTATCGTATTTGGCAGCATGATTGCGGTGGTGATGACGCGCAGCATAACGTTACCGCTTAATCAGGCTTTGCAGGTGGCCAACAACGTTGCGAAAGGCGATCTGACGTCAAAAGTTGAAGCGCATGGTAAAGATGAAAGCAGCCAATTGCTGCAGGCGCTGGAGCATATGAATATTAGCCTGCGGGAGATCGTCGGTCAGGTACGTGAAGGGGCGGAGTCAATTACCACCGCGTCTTCCCAGATTGCGGCGGGTAACCAGGATCTGTCTGCGCGTACGGAGGAGCAGGCCAGTTCGCTGGAACAAACGGCGTCCTCTATGGAAGAGTTGACGTCGACCATTAAAAATACCGCCGATAATACTCATCAGGCTACGGAGATCGCCAATAAAGCGTCGGATTCGGCGCAGCGCAGCAGCGCGGTGATGACTTCTGTGACGCAAAAAATGCGCGGGATTCGGGACTCTTCCCAGCGGATGGCGGAAATTATTGGCGTGATTGACGGTATCGCTTTCCAGACCAATATTCTGGCGTTAAATGCGGCCGTTGAAGCGGCGCGCGCTGGCGAACAGGGGCGTGGATTCGCCGTGGTGGCGGGAGAAGTTCGTTCCCTGGCGCAGCGTAGCGCCACGGCGGCGAAAGAAATTAAAGATCTGATTGATGATTCCGTCGGGAAAATTCATGAAGGGATGCAGTTGGTGGATAACGCCGAAGAGAATATCAGTGACCTGACGACACATGTCCTGGACGTGAACGCTATCATTGGCGAGATCGCGCAGGCCAGCAATGAACAAAGCGATGGCATCAATCAGATCAATATTGCCGTAGGGCAGATTGATAGCACTACGCAGCAGAACGCCGCGCTGGTTGAAGAGTCCGCCTCGGCGGCGCTTTCGCTGCAATCTCAGGCCAGCATCCTGGCGGAGTCGGTGCGCGCGTTTAAGCTGGGCGATACATCCACGTTTTCCCAGGTAGCGAATACCGTTATTCCGGCTCAGGCCGCCGCGTTGCCCGCCGCTAATAAATTAGCGGCGGCAGCGACGAAAACGACGGATAATTCACAGGACTGGACATCGTTCTGAGTCTGAACGAAGCCATTTCCTTGCGAAGAATGACATCGTTTCCCTGAGAAACTCTTTCCGCTTTTAAACAACAAGCGCCGCCTAAAAGGCGGCGCTTTGCTATCTACTGCCTGTACGGCGGTGAACCTGGATAACGGCCGTTTTGCCCTGAGCGTTCATTTCTGAGCTGCCTGTGCGGCGGTAAACTCCTCGATCCTCAACATCCACCAGTCGCTGTATTTCTGAGCTGCCTGTGCGGCGGTAAACCGTTGCCCATCAACACTAATTGATTGGTTTTGAAAGAACAATCGTTAAACTTCTCTGCAGACCCTTTTTTATTCTGTTTTATATAACTAATTGAATTTATTTAAAATAAATAAAATCCCATAAAAAGGGGAGGACGCGAGAGCCTTCTTTCTGTAAAAAGGGAAGTCGGTATTGTCGATTTGGGCATTTCATTCTTCGATGATATATCTGAACGCTATCAGATATCCGTTTTTTCTATTTTAATTAAAATATTGCTATCGATATTCTCTTTTCTATATTTAATCGTGTACCAACATCTTGTTCGAGAAATAATTTCTAACGTATAAAAATACATCATCAATTTTTAAATATATTTTTCAGGATTGTTGCATATGGATAACGCATTCAGCCCCTCTGATCTAAAAACTATTCTGCATTCAAAGCGTTCTAATATTTATTATCTGCAATATTGCCGCATTTTAGTCAATGGCGGACGAGTCGAATACGTTACCGATGAAGGGAAGCAGTCGTTGTATTGGAATATCCCTATCGCCAATACCAGCGTCATTATGCTGGGAACCGGAACATCCATTACTCAAGCGGCGATGCGTGAATTTGCCCGTGCGGGCGTGATGGTCGGTTTTTGCGGCGGAGGCGGAACGCCGTTGTTTGCGGCAAATGAAGTGGACGTGGATGTTTCATGGCTAACGCCGCAGAGTGAATATCGGCCTACAGCGTATTTACAAGATTGGGTGAGCTTTTGGTTTGATGATGAAAAACGCCTGGCCGCGGCGGTTGCTTTTCAAAAGGTACGAATTACACAGATTCGTCGTCACTGGCTGCATAGCCGCATGGAGAGAGAACAAGGGTTTATGCTGAGCAATGACAGGCTATTAGCCTTGCTCGATCGTTATGAACAAAATTTGTCTCAGTGCGCCGATAGCAACGATCTTCTGGCGCAGGAGGCGGTGATGACCAAAGCGCTGTATAAGCTGGCGGCTAATGCCGTTAATTATGGCGAGTTTGTCCGTGCGAAGCGGGGCGGCGGGGTCGACCTGGCAAACCGCTTTCTCGACCACGGTAATTATCTGGCCTATGGATTGGCGGCGGTCGCCACCTGGGTTATCGGCTTGCCGCATGGACTGGCCGTGTTGCATGGTAAAACCCGACGTGGCGGATTGGTATTTGATGTCGCGGACCTGATTAAAGATGCATTGGTATTACCGCAGGCCTTTCTTGCGGCAATGGCTGGGGATGATGAGCAAGAATTTCGCCAGCGTTGCCTAAATGGTTTTCAGCAGGCAGAAGCGTTGGATGTAATGATTGACGCCCTGCAAACCGTTGCCAGCCAATTAAGTCAGGTCGGCCGATGAATATTTTGCTGGTTTCCCAATGTAATAAACGGGCGTTGACAGAAACACGACGAGTATTGGATCAGTTTGCCGAGCGCAAAGGCGAGCGAACCTGGCAAACGGCAATTACGCTGGAGGGCTTGAATACCTTACGCAAGCTGCTGCGTAAAACGGCCCGGCGTAATACCGCGGTGGCCTGTCACTGGATAAAAAGCGCTAACCGGACGGAGCTGCTATGGATTGTAGGCAATCTCCGCCGCTTTAATGCCCAGGGGGTTGTGCCAACCAACGCCACCGAACGGGATATTCTAAAAGCGCAGGATGAAAATCAGTGGCACAGTATTGAAGCTATCGCTTTGCTGGCCGCCATCGCCGGGTTGTTTCATGACTTTGGCAAAGCCAATTCGCTATTTCAGCAGGGGCTGCGCGGCAAAGGAAAAACCTTCCAGCCCTATCGGCATGAGTGGATTTCACTGCGTCTGTTTCAGGCGTTTGTCGGCGATGGTGATGATGCCGGCTGGCTTAACGCGCTGAGTCATATTGATATTGCCGATGAGGCGGCGTTACTTCAACGGCTGCAAAAAGATGGATTAACCCCATTTAGCAATCCTTTTAAAGCGTTGCCGCCGCTGGCGACGGTCGTGGCCTGGCTGATTGCGTCGCATCATCGTCTGCCTGCTTATCCGGCAACCAAAAATCATACCGTTCCCCCGCAACTGGAAGAGGCGGATAGCTGGCTGACTCATCAGCTAACCGCCGAGTGGAACTCCATCAATATGACTCGGAATGACTGGTGCGAACAGGATAAACGGTCGATCTGGCATTTTCCGCACGGTACGCCGATACGCAGCGAAACGTGGCGCGGTAAAGCGCATAAGTTTGCCGACCGGGCGCGGCAGTTGGGTTCGCTGACGCAGTTCGGGGCGCTCAGTCAGCGCTTTACCAGTCATCTGGCGCGTTTGGTCCTGATGCTGGCTGACCACCACTATTCATCGCTATCGCCGACCGCAGGCTGGCAGGATGCCGGCTACGCCGCAGTTGCCAACACCGATCGCCAGAGCGGGGAAATGAAACAGATGCTGGACGAGCACTGTATCGGCGTGGGGCAGAATGCCTTACTGCTGGGGCGCAGCCTGCCGCAAGTGAGAAAAACGTTACCTTCCATCACCCGGCATAAAGGGTTTAAGCAGCGTACTACCCACGCTAAATATCGTTGGCAGGATCGCGCATTTGACGTGGCCTGCGCGCTGCGCGAGCGCTCTGCGGAACGAGGTTTTTTCGGGGTAAACATGGCCTCGACCGGCTGCGGTAAAACTTTCGCCAACGCCCGTATTATGTACGGCTTGGCGGACGAAAAGCAGGGCTGCCGCTTTTCCATTGCGTTGGGGTTACGCACGTTGACGCTGCAAACCGGCGACGCGCTACGGGAAAAGCTGACGCTACAGGATGATGATCTGGCGGTGTTGATCGGCTCACAGGCCGTGACGCAACTGCATGCGTTGAACCGCGAAACCGCTGGCGTGGCCGAGCGTTCGGGCAGTGAATCCGCCGATACTTTATTTGCGGAACATCAGTATGTCAGCTACGACGGCAGTCTGGATGACGGACGCCTTAGCGCCTGGCTGAGTAAAAATCCCGCGCTGCATAAATTGCTTAGCGCGCCGGTATTGGTATCAACCATCGATCACCTGATGCCCGCCACCGAAGGCGTGCGCGGCGGCAAACAGATTGCGCCCATGTTGAGGCTGTTGACCGCCGATCTGGTGTTGGATGAACCGGACGACTTCGATATTGACGATCTCCCCGCGCTGTGTCGTCTGGTGAATTGGGCAGGGATGTTGGGATCCCGTGTGTTGCTCTCTTCCGCTACTCTGCCGCCGGCGTTGATTCAAGCGCTATTTAACGCCTATCGTAGCGGACGGACCGACTTTCAGCAGGCATGGGGTAAACCGGGAACGCCCGTTGACGTTTGCTGCGCCTGGTTTGATGAACATGGCGCGCGGCAAAGCGACCATCAGACGGGTAAAACCTTTAAGCAAGCGCATGAGGCATTTGTGGCGGCGCGGGTAGAGAAACTGCAACAGGCTCCGGTGCTGCGTTTGGCTGAGTTGATACCGGTTTCGGCGGCCGGCGCCAAAGCCGATGGCGTGATCGCCGGCGTGGCGGAATGTCTTCATCAATCCATGATCACGCTGCACCAGGCGCATCACCAGACACATGCGTCAGGTAAAAGCGTATCGCTGGGGCTGATTCGGATGGCGAATATCAATCCGCTGGTCGCCGTGGCGCGCGCGCTTTTGGCAACGCCGTCGCCTGATGATTACCACATCCACTACTGTGTTTATCACAGCCAGCATCCGCTGGCGATGCGTTCTTTTATCGAACGGCGGCTGGACGCTTCGCTTACGCGTTATGAGTCCGAGATGTTATGGCAAATAGCGGAAATTCGGCAGGCGCTGGAATGTGGACGTGAACGTCATCACCTGTTTGTCGTGCTGGCGACCTCTGTGGCGGAGGTGGGGAGGGACCATGATTACGACTGGGGGATTGCCGAACCCAGTTCTATGCGTTCGCTGATCCAGCTTGCCGGGCGTATTCAACGGCACCGCCGGCAGGAACCTGCTGCGCCAAATCTGCATGTTTTGCGTCAGAACGTAAGGGCGTTGCGGGGCTGTTATCCCGCATACTGCCGCCCCGGTTTTGAGGCTTTCGATACCTTGCTCGATAGCCATGACCTGCGCGATTTATTGCAGGATGAGGAGTATCAGTCTATCTGCGCCATCCCGCGTATTCAGCAGCGCCCGCAGCTTAAGCAATCGCTGAGCCTGGTGGATCTGGAACACTATGCGCTGCGTAGAATGCTGCAGGGCAAAAAAAGTGACACGGATAGGTTCTACGCTGCCTTATGGTGGAAAACATCGGCCGACTGGTGCGGTGAACTGCAACGCCGTAAGCCGTTCCGCCAGTCGTCGCCGGATGAACAGCACTATTTATGGATAGCCGAAGAGGGGGACGAGCCTGAGTTCAAAATGCCCGACGACGGCGTAAGCGGCTGGAAAGCGAGCTATGTTTTTCAGCCGGTATCCGTTACCTGCGCCAAAGGCGTTGGCAGTTGGCTGACCGTGGACTATCAGGATATTTATGCGCAACTGTCGGAAAAGCTGGATATGGAGCTCAGCGCCATTAGCCAGCGGTTTGGCGAAATCAACCTGCCGGTACGGGATGCAGAGAAAAACGAAAGGTGGCTATGGCACCCGCTGCTCGGGGTGTTTGGCGCACTCGACTGAGTGCGCCGCTACCTGTGCGGTAGTTACAACTTAAGGAATACCAATAATACATATTTCTAAACTACTTGTTCAGCAGTGACCGTATCATAAAATTTCTAAAAATTTAAAGCCATTTATTTAAATAATACAAATTATACATAGGTATTGATCACTTGTTGTTCTAGCTATAAGATATCAACCATCGAAGCTGATTTAACTAAGTGATGGGGATGACTATGAAACGAGAAAAATTCAAAACGCTGTTTTGTGTAACCTTTATTCTGGCATTCACATTTTTCAGCAAACCAATAACGGTTAATACGCACAATGCGCGTCAATTTATCCAAGGCCAACAACAGTTTTCAATACTTTCACTAACGTTCAATGATCGTTTTTTTTAATAAGGTAATCTTCTTATTTGGGTAGAATTGCCTAGCCTATTATCAAGGAGTTGCACATGGAAGGGGACGGACTAAGCCGGTTTATTATCGGCTATATCGAAAACCGCAAACGCCTTAAACTTGATGCTGCGGAGAAAAAGTTTGCCGGCGATGCGCATGCGTTGGCGGCGGAAGTGCAGGAGATTAATGCGCGCTATCAGGTTCAGACCTGGCTGACCGATGCGGCTTCCCGCGCAGGACAGATAAGCCTGGTCACGCATGCGTTGAAGTTTACCCACAGCGACGCCAAAGGCAGCAGCGTGTTCAGTACGGCTTCCGCCGAGGAAAAACCGGAATACCTTTCCACCGCCGCGCTGAAGCAGCCGGAGGTGGACGCGGTAGGAAATGCCGCGGCGCTGGACGTGGCGAAACTGCTGCAAACCGAGTATCAGGGCGATTCGCTGGCATCCGCGTTACAGCGTGGCGATGATTCCGCGCTAGCCGCCCTGGCGGACGATCCCCGGCAGTTAGCGCAGTGGATCAACGGCTTTAAGCAAGCGTTAACGGATAAACAGCCCAGTTCTCACAAGCTGGCAAAGCAAATCTATTTTCCCTTATCGGATACGCCCGCCGACGGCCAGTATCACTTAATTAGCCCGCTTTATTCCTCCTCACTGGCGCAGGCGCTATATCAACGCATTACGCCTACCCGCTTTGGCGATGAAGCCAAAGCCATACGTCAGGCCAGAAAGGAGAAGCGCTGGCATGATGCTATCGACGTCTCCTATCCCAATCTCGCCGCACAAAACATGGGGGGAACCAAGCCGCAGAATATCTCGTTTCTTAACAGTGGGCGTCGCGGCAAATCATACTTATTGCCCTGTGCCGCGCCTGCATGGGAACGCGTATCCAAACCGCCGCTTCTGCATAAATCCATTTTTCGCCCCCGGGGCGAGTTTGCCTCTCTTGCTTATCCATTAGTTCGGCAGATGCAGCAATTTCTGCTCAGCGTGAGATCCGTCAGCAACACGATGGAAATCCGCCAGCAGTGTTGGGCGTATGCCGACAGCATTATCGATAGCCTGTTTAACTATGTGGCCGCCGTGCAGAACCTGGAGGCGGGCTGGAGTGGTGATGAAGCATGCGTGTTGAAGCGTTCTCAGCAGCTTTGGCTCGATCCCTATCGGGGCGAAACCGACCGGGATTTTAAACGTGAACGGGAAAGCGAGGATTGGAGAAAAGAGGTTGCGCATGACTTCGGCGTTTGGCTGAACCGTCAATTAGAGCATGAGCAATTGCGTTTTAGCGAGGTTGAACGGCGCGAGTGGTCGACGGCCAATCTGTTTAAGCGCCGGATGCGGGAACTGGAGTTCGAACTGATGGAGGCGATGCGATGAGCGCTCTGATTATCCTGCGTCATGTCAGTGTGGAAAATGCTAATGCGATAGCCGGGTTGACCTACGGTTTTCCGGCCATTACCCATTTTTTGGGATACGCCCACGCGCTTTCGCGTCAACTGCGGCAAAGTCACGCGCTAACGCTGCATGGCTGCGGCGTTATTTGCCACAAACAGCAGCTTCACGCTTACGGTTCCGGCTGGGAACGCGCTTTTGCCCTTACCCGCAATCCATTAACCAAAGAAGCGAAAACCGCGGCGTTCAATGAAGAGGGCCGAATGCATATGACGGTTTCTTTGCTGATTGAATGTCGCGGCGCCATCCCCGATGGCGATGAAGGGGCGCGTGCGCTGGCGGCGCACTTATCCACGCTATGCGTAAACCAGCGGCTGGCCGGTGGCGTTATCACCGATATTCGCAAAATCGACGTGATGGCTTTTCCGCAAAACGGCCCGCAAACCCGCCGTGTAATGCGTCGCTTACTGCCCGGCTACGTATTGCTGGATCGCAGCGAACTGCTGAAAAATCACTTTGCGCAACTAAAGCTCGATAATCCGGATGCTGAAATGCTCGACGCCTGGCTGGATTTCGCCGCGATCAAGATGGCCGCCGTCGCGGATAACGACAATCGCGACCTGGTTGAGTGGCGTTATCTGCCGAAGCCGGCGCCAGGTTATTTGGTGCCGTTGATGACCGGCTATCGGGCTATCTCGCCGTTGTATGCCCCCGGCGCGGTGGACAAAACCCGCAACCCGACAACGCCATTCTGTTTTGCCGAGTCGATCTACGGTATTGGCGAGTGGCGAGGCGCACACCGTATTGACGACTTGCAGACCGTGCTCTGGCGTTACCACTATCACGACGGCTGGTACCAGTGTTGCAGCAAGATCCCTGTAGCACCTGAAACCTATGATGACGATGAATTTAACGATGACGACGAATAACGGAAAAGGATTTAATCATGGCTAAAGAAACCATTAAGACAGCATCGGTGCTGGCGTTTGAACGTAAGCTGGCCAACTCGGATGCGCAAATGTTTTCCGGTAACTGGGAGCAATCTTCAGGCTGGCAACCGATAGCAATCAAAGAAAAAGCGGTGCGCGGCACCATATCCAACCGTTTGAAAAACGCACTGACGAGCGACCCGGCGAAGCTGGATGCCGAAATTCAAAAAGCTAACCTGCAACGCGTTGACGTGGCGGCGCTGCCTTTTGATGCGGATACGCTGAAAGTCAGTTTTTCACTGCGCGTGCTGGGGAATCTGGCGACGCCTTCCGTGTGTAACGATCAGGCGTATCAGGCTGAACTGTCGCAGGTGATCGATGGTTATATCGCCGAATCGGGTTTTGGCGTACTGGCGGGGCGCTATGCGGAAAATCTGGCTAACGGCCGTTTTTTATGGCGTAACCGCGTGGGGGCCGAAGCGTTGAGAATAAAGGTAACGCAGGGAGAAAAGAGCTGGACGTTTAATAGCGAAGCGTTCTCTTTGCGACAGTTCAGCACGCCAGAGGGCGATTTGGCACAGTTGGCAACCGCTATCGAACGTGGACTGACGGGCGAGGCATCGGCTTTTTTCACTGTAGAGGCGTTTGTGCGTCTGGGCGCGGGGCAGGAGGTCTTTCCTTCGCAGGAGCTGGTGCTGGATAGCAGCAGTAAAAAAAGCAAAATTCTGTATCAGGTGGACGGCATCGCCGCCCTGCATTCACAAAAGGTGGGTAATGCGCTGCGCACCATTGATGACTGGTATCCCGATGCCGCCGAATTGGGCTTAGGGCCCATTGCGGTAGAACCCTATGGCTCGGTCACCAGCCGGGGAAAAGCGTACCGTCAGCCAAAACAGAAAATGGATTTTTACACCTTGCTGGATAACTGGGTGACCAAGGGAAATGCGCCGGAGAAAGCGCAGCAGCATTACGTCATCGCTACGCTGATTCGTGGTGGTGTGTTTGGCGAGAAAGGGGAATAAGGATGCGGGTATGGATCACTATCTAGAGATACGGGTATTGCCCGATCCTGAATTCACCGCAGCCGATTTGCTTAACGCGCTGTTTGCCAAGCTGCATCGGGCGTTGGGGCAAAGGGGAAAGGGTGATATCGGCGTAAGTTTTCCCGATGCGGGCAAGACGCTGGGGAACATAATTCGTATACATGGCTCCGCTGCGGCATTAACTGACTTACAGAATCATGCCTGGTTGAAAGGATTGCGGGACTATACGCAAGCCAGTGAGATTCTGCCGGTTCCTGCCGACGCTAAATTCCGCACGGTACAGCGGGTGCAGGTGAAAAGCAGCGCCTTGCGTTTGCGGCGTCGTTCGGTAGCCAAAGGGTGGCTGACGGAACAGCAGGCGGAGGAAAGGATTCCCCTTACCTGTGAAAAGCGCTCTACCTTGCCGTTTCTACAGTTAAAGAGTTTGTCATCCAGACAAATATTTAAACTGTTTATTGCGCAAGGGCCGATTCAGAGTATGCCGGTGATAGGAACGTTTAGCTCATTTGGGTTGAGCGCGACCGCAACTGTCCCCTGGTTTTGACCCTTTTTTTTCGGTCAATCTTAACCTATTGATTTTATATAAGGTTGACCGAAAACTTGGAAAAAGGGTTTTTGCGTTATAAATGTATTTTTTCTTTAACAATCAGGTAAACGCGGTTATTTTCTAACAGTTCACTGCCGTACAGGCAGCTCAGAAATGAACCATCAAAATAAAATAAAGCCCCAATTAGTTCACTGCCGTACAGGCAGCTCAGAAAAGGTCGTCGGCGTACCGGCCGAGGATATGACAGTTCACTGCCGTACAGGCAGCTCAGAAAAGGAGATGAACTCCGGCGAAAGACCTTCTACTGTTCACTGCCGTACAGGCAGCTCAGAAAGCCATGTGGACCGCCGCGACCCCGTTATTCCGGTTCACTGCCGTACAGGCAGCTCAGAAAGTTGTTTATCAACCACCGCGTTTGCGCTCCGAGTTCACTGCCGTACAGGCAGCTCAGAAAATCAAATTGCCGGGCAAATACGCGGAGACGTTGTTCACTGCCGTACAGGCAGCTCAGAAATGGTGCGTTCGTTACGCCTCCGCCTGCAAGTGGTTCACTGCCGTACAGGCAGCTCAGAAAGTTAACGACGCGCTTCAAACCGACGGCGCCGCGTTCACTGCCGTACAGGCAGCTCAGAAATAACGACGCTGTGGACGATTTACGTAAACGGAGTTCACTGCCGTACAGGCAGCTCAGAAAACGGGGGATTTCAATAAAAATGATGTTGAGCAGTTCACTGCCGTACAGGCAGCTCAGAAAATGCAGATCGTGTGGCTATAAACACTCAATTTGTTCACTGCCGTACAGGCAGCTCAGAAAACGCAGAACCTGATGGCCACGATCAGCAGCGAGTTCACTGCCGTACAGGCAGCTCAGAAACGGAACTGGACGCCACGCAGAACCTGATGGCCGTTCACTGCCGTACAGGCAGCTCAGAAATTGAGCGTTCACAGAAAATTCTGGAATCTCGAGTTCACTGCCGTACAGGCAGCTCAGAAATATCAAAATCGACCACAACGTGGGCGTTTCGTGTTCACTGCCGTACAGGCAGCTCAGAAATAACAGCAATATCAACATAATCAGGTCGATTAGTTCACTGCCGTACAGGCAGCTCAGAAACTGTGATTTAGCGATGTGAAACAGGTCTTGTTGTTCACTGCCGTACAGGCAGCTCAGAAAGTGCGGGCGGCCGTGCAGGGTCTTGAACTGGAGTTCACTGCCGTACAGGCAGCTCAGAAAAGGCAATAACGCCACCGCCCTCAATGAAGAACGTTCACTGCCGTACAGGCAGCTCAGAAAGTTACCTGCAAAACACAATGCAAAAACCCGTAGTTCACTGCCGTACAGGCAGCTCAGAAATGGTGGTTATACCGTGCCGCCGACAGCAGCATGTTCACTGCCGCACAGGTAGCGTAGAAAGGTTCAGGATTCGGCAGGCGGTGGGGCTTCGGCCCACCGCCGTGCCGGCACATTACCTGGTTCCTTTCTTTCGGACCGCGGTAAACCGCTTTAAATCTGCGCCAGTTTGACTTATCGCCCCAGTCGCTCGATTTTCATCGGCTCCTGGGGATCGGTTTTGTTGCCGTCTTTCTGTGTTGTGAAATCTATTGTGAGATAACAAAACTGCTAATAGTCATCATCGGTAGTTTTACTTTAAACATTTTGTCGTTGAACTTGTATCTCATCTCTTTTTCCGAATAGGTTTGGTTAGCCGAAACGACCACAATTTCGCCGTTGGGATTTTTAAAAGCGAGCGTACCTTCATCGTTGTGGATATCTAACACCTCTGCGCCTGGTTTTAATAATGCGCTGAAATGCTTCAGGACATAATATTCAAAGTTATATTTGACGGTGGTCTGCATTCTATCAATGGAGATCAGGGAGTTTTGTTTCCAGCCCCAGGTGCTATTACCGCTGGCATCCAGAATCATATTCCAGTAAATGTATGCGCTGGCGCCGTTATCGAGATAGGTCTTAATCAGGCTGAAGGTATAAAAGCCGGAGAAGATATCATTTTCGCCTTTGCCGCATTCTGATTCGGTCTGGACGATTTTTACTTCAGGATAACGTTTATGGGTTTCAGCAATGGCATATTTGCCGTCCCACTGGTAGCCGATGCCGCCTATTTTATTTCTTAACGCCGGATCTTCCAACGTGGGTTCGGCGTAGGCTTTATAATCGCCGTAATTGATTGTTCCCAGCCAGGCTTTGGCCGTCTGCCGATCTTTATCTAACTGCGGGATCAGATAATCCCGCAGGAAATCCCGCATTTCTTCCCCATTCCATAAACTTGATGGAAAATCCTGACAGGCGGCGGGTTCGTTCTGGAGATGCAGCGCGTTAATGTTGACGCCTTCCTGTTTGTAGGCGGAGAGAAATTTTGAAAAATACAGCGCATAGGCTCGTTGAACTTCCGGCGTCCATATCAGGTGGGCGTCGTCCTTCATACCGCGGCATCCATAATGCTGATTAACCTTCATCCAGGCCGGCGGCGTCCAGGGGGAGGCAATAAACGCCAGGTCGGGTTTATATACCAAAGCCGCTTTTATATAAGGCAACAGATATTTTTTATCCCGCTCGATGGAGAAGTTTTTCATGGCGAAATCATTAGGAGTATCATTCAGTGAATAATAATCCATTGAGAAGTCATTAGCGCCGACAGGTATCCGTCCGAGGTTGAGATTCAGTTCCTTGTCGGAAAATAGCGATTTAATGATCTCCTGTTTTTTATTTTCCGGCAGGGCGGAAATAGCATCCCAACCTTTCTCATTAAATGTTCCGCCAAAACCCTCGAATTTCTGCCGCGTTTTTTTTATATCGATATCGATTACTCGATAATCGCTGTTGTCGAACTTCTCCCACGCTAAAGCGGGCATTTTTTCCCAGCTGACAATGTCATTTTTTTGTTCGTTAAAACCTGATTGTATCCATGTCACGTTGTTGGCCATTGCGGCGGCGGGAGTCAATAGCGCCATGACAAAAGCCAGGTGGAGCCGATGGTGGTTCATCATTTTTTTTCCTTTTCTGATTAATCGCTATTAAGCTGTTTTTGGAGCAAAAAAAAACCTAACCACATAACGAACACCATTCGTTATGTGGTTAGGTTTTGCCTGACGCCGAAAATCAGTAACAATCCGCATGACACTTTTATCCTCTGTTAGTCGGGATTTCAAGTTAATGCGCAAAAGGTGTGAGCGGGCTCGACTAAATTATTATTCGCTTATGCAGCAAGGGCGTGGGTATCCGCTTTCTGAACGAATACGCTGTAACCGGTTTGACGACGTAAATACGCCGCACCGCTATGTTCACGGCCAAGACGGTAAAAATGGAGAGGTAAGAGCCGCCGGACGGCGGCTCTGCAACGCTTACTGAATGGCGGCGAAAGCGGCGGCGACGCGTTGGACATTGCCGTGGTTCAGGCCGGCCATGCACATGCGGCCGCTGGCGATCAGATAGACGCCAAACTCTTCGCGCAGACGATCGACCTGCTCCGGGCTAAAGCCGGTGTAGCTGAACATGCCGCGCTGGGTCAGCAGGTAATCAAAGTTGCGCGCCGGCAGCGCTTCTTTCAACGCGGCGACCAGCGTTTGACGCATTTCCAGAATACGCGTGCGCATCTCTTCCACTTCAGCGCGCCAGCTGGCGTTTAGTTCGGCGTCATTGAGCACTTTAGACACCACCTGCGCGCCGAAATTCGGCGGCGAGGAGTAGTTGCGGCGAACGGTCGCCTTCAACTGGCCCAGTACGCGCAGTGCGGTTTCGGCATCTTCACAGACCACGGAAAGCCCGCCCACGCGTTCGCTGTACAGCGAGAAGATTTTAGAGAATGAATTGGCGATCAGCGCCGGAATGCCGGCGCTGGCCACTGCGCGAATGGGGTAAGCATCCTGATCGATGCCATCGCCAAAGCCCTGATAGGCGATATCCATAAACGGAATCAATTCACGGCTGATTAGCACTTCGATAACGCGATCCCACTGCTCGTTGGTCAGGTCGGAACCGGTTGGGTTATGGCAGCAAGGATGCAGCAGCACGATGCTTTGCGCCGGCAACTGTTGCAACGCGGCCAGCATGGCGTCAAATTTCACGCCCAGGCTGTCGGCGTCAAAATAGGGGTAGGTATGCACCTTGAAACCCGCGCCGGAGAAGATCGCAATATGGTTTTCCCAGGTCGGATCGCTGACCCATACCTCAGAATTCGGGAAGTAACGCTTCAGAAAGTCGGCACCCACTTTCAGCGCGCCTGAGCCGCCCAGCGTCTGGATGGTCGCAATGCGATTGGCGGCGATCGCCGGATGTTGTGCGTCAAACAGCAGATGCTGAACCGCCGTGCGGTATGACTGCAAACCTTCCATCGGCAAATAAGAGCTGGCGCTCTTGGGCTGTTGTTCCAGATAGTCTTCGGCGGCGCTGACGGCGCGAAGCTGAGGAATAATATTCTGTTCGTCGTAGTACAAACCGATACTCAAATTTACCTTGTCCGCGCGCGGATCCTGTTTGAACTTTTCCATCAATGACAGAATCGGATCGCCAGCATAGGCATCAACTTTTTGAAACACAGTATAACTCTCCTGGATATATACCCTTCATCTTTCAAGTTGCAGGTGCGTTGGCTGCGTTTGCTCACCCGAATCACTTACTGAAGTAAGCTCATCGGGATTCACGCACTTGCCGCCTTCCTGCAACTCGAAATCTATTGGGTATAGTAAATGGGCATCGGGTAATACGGTCATGATTACCGGCCGTCAAACCGCGTAGCGGCCGGGACGATGATTCATCGCAATAATCAGGTTCAGAATGGTCGCTCCCAGTATTGAAGCAATCAGCATAGGTATGCTTACCACGAACAGGGAAGCCAGTACAATCACAATATCTACCCCCATTTGCAATTTCCCGGCGCGGATCCCGTATCTGTCCTGTAGATAGAGCGCCAGGATGTTCACGCCGCCCAGGCTGGCCTTGTGGCGGAACAGAACGATGAATCCCAGACCCATAATAACGCTGCCGAATAGCGTGGCGTAGAACGGATTAAGTTTATCCATATGAATGAACAGCGGATGGAGGTCGGAAAACAGGGAAACCAGCGCCACGGCAAAGAACGTTTTGATGGTGAATTTCCAGCCCATACGACGAATAGCCAGATAATAGAACGGCAGATTAAGCAGGAAAAACGCCGTACCGAAGGAGATATGCGTCAGGTAATGCAGCAGAAAAGCCATACCAGCCGTGCCGCCGGTCAGCGCGCCGGACTGACGTAGCAAAACAACGCCAAAAGAAACCATCAGCGTGCCAATCAAAATGGCCAGAATATCTTCCAGCGGAGTGTGTGATAGTTTGTCTGTGGTAATAACGTTATCCATGATGGCGGCTCAATAGGTAGTCAATAGAGTAAAAAATCAATAAACACAGCGGAATCAAGCAAGAATCACACCATATAACGCTTTGATATGGCCGGTTACCGGTAGGGATAAGAGTAACTTATTGAATTATAAGAATGAAAAAATGCTCGGATATTGCGTTAAATGGCTTTGTTTTGCTTATTGCGTGCATATTTTATTGATTGATGCATAAAACAGTCAAATTATTGCACCAATAGGAAGCGGGCTGCCCTGGATCAGGGCAACGTCGGCAGTTCTGGCGTCATCAAGCCATTCTCTTTGAGACGATTGAGCACCACAGAGGTTTTCAGATGCGCCACGCTTTTATTCTGCGACAGAATCTGGCTGATTAAGGCGCTTAATCCCGGCAGGTCCGCTACCGCCACCTTCAACAGATAGTCGGCATCGCCAGTAGTTTTATAGGCGTCGATGATGGCGTCCACTTCCCCCAGCATCCGGTGGAAACTTTCGACATATTCGTTGGTATGGTTAATCAGCCGCACTTCAATCAACCCCAGGCACTCCAGCCCCACGGCATTGGGGGAAAGACGGGCGTGATAGCCAAGAATGAGTTGAGCCTGCTCCAACGCCACACGGCGGCGGGAGCACTGGGATGCGGAAAGCCCGACCAGTTCGCTTAATTCCTGATTAGTCAGACGCGCATTGGACTGTAATAGCGTCAGGATTTTCAGATCAAAGTCATCAATATGATACATAGCTCTCTCTAAACGGCGCCAAATAATCAAGATCACAGACTAGCAGCTTTTTCTCCCGCTTTGTCGATGGTCAACGGCTATGAACAATAGCATGAGCGGAAAAACCCGCACCATTATGGATCGCCATCATGCGTAAAAAGCCCTTCATAATTCATTTTCATGCATTAAATGGTTATTTAATGCGCAGTATAAACATATTAAGTCATTTTATGCATGAATTGTGATTTTTTGAAAAATATAAATTATCTGTTTTTTCATTGAGTTATTCCGTTCGCCGACCGGTGGTATCGACAACTCGGCCTCAGTTGGCCTGATAGTTGCTACGCCGGTGAGCAGTTTTTTACTTCTTGTCGGGATAAACATATGGACACACAGCAGTCAGACGGCCAATTGAAAAGAGGCCTGAAAAACCGTCATATCCAACTTATCGCGCTGGGGGGCGCAGTCGGCACCGGTCTTTTCCTGGGGATTGCGCAAACCATTAAAATGGCTGGGCCGTCAGTATTGCTCGGCTATGCCATTGCCGGGGTTATCGCCTTTTTCATTATGCGCCAGCTAGGAGAAATGGTGGTGGAAGAGCCGGTGGCCGGTTCATTCAGCCACTTCGCACATAAATATTGGGGCGGTTTCGCCGGGTTTATGTCCGGCTGGAATTACTGGGTGCTTTACGTGTTGGTCAGCATGGCCGAGTTAAGCGCGGTCGGCATCTATGTTCAATATTGGTGGCCGGATATTCCTACCTGGGTATCGGCGGCGGTATTTTTCGTGGTGATTAACGCCATCAACCTGGCTAACGTTAAAGTTTACGGCGAGATGGAGTTCTGGTTTTCCATCATCAAAGTCGCGGCGATCGTCGGCATGATTCTGTTCGGCGGCTATCTGCTGATCAGCGGCACCGGCGGGCCGGAAGCCAGCGTGACCAACCTGTGGCGGCACGGCGGTTTTTTCCCCAACGGCATCAGCGGCATGGTGATGGCGATGGCGGTGATCATGTTCTCCTTCGGCGGTCTGGAACTGGTGGGCATTACGGCCGCCGAAGCTGATAATCCCGAAAGCAGCATCCCACGTGCCACCAATCAGGTGATTTATCGTATTCTGCTGTTTTATGTCGGCGCGCTGGCGGTGTTGCTGTCGCTTTATCCGTGGCCGAAAGTGGTCGAGGGCGGCAGTCCTTTCGTTTTGATTTTCCATGCGCTGAACAGCGATATCGTCGCCACCGTGTTGAATCTGGTGGTGCTGTCGGCCGCGCTGTCGGTATATAACAGCTGTGTTTATTGCAACAGTCGTATGTTGTTTGGTTTGGCGAAACAGGGCAATGCGCCTCAAGCGCTGCTTAAGGTGAATAAGGGCGGTATTCCGCTGATGGCGCTGGGCGTGTCGGCGCTGGCGACGGCGCTGTGCGTATTGCTTAACTACGTTATGCCGGGCAAGGCGTTTTCACTGCTGATGGCGCTGGTGGTTTCCGCGCTGGTGATCAACTGGGCGATGATCTGCATTACCCATTTGAAGTTCCGTATGGCTAAAAAACAGGCGGGAGAAAACACGCGGTTTAAAAGCCTGGGCTATCCGCTGACGAATATCGTCTGCCTGCTGTTTCTGGCCGGTATCCTGGTTGTGATGGCGATAACGCCGGGGATTCAGATTTCCGTCTGGCTGATCCCGTGTTGGCTGCTGGTGTTGGCGGTCAGCTATGTGGTTAAAAAGAAAAAAAATACGGCGTCTGAGTTGGTTGTGAAGGCCGATTGTTGACTGTTGCATCAGTCTTATTCAATGTTGCGGGGAAATACGATGAGAAAGTGGAGTTTACTTGTGCTGTTGTTGATTGCCGGGGGCGCCAGCGCGCAGTCTCACCTGGATAAGGTGTTGGATCAGGGCGTGCTGAACGTATGCACCACCGGAGACTACAAACCTTATACCTACCTGCGTGACGACGGGCGCTATGAGGGGATTGATATCTCGATGGCCGAATCGCTGGCGCAAAGTCTGGGCGTAAAGGTAAATTGGGTTAAAAGCACTTGGAAGACGCTACTACCGGATTTACAGGCTGGTAAGTGCGATATCGCGATGGGCGGCATCTCCGTGACCCTGGCGCGGCAAAAGGCGGCATTCTTCACCACGACGCTGGATGTGGATGGCAAAATCCCGCTGGCGCGCTGTGAGAATAAAGACAAGTACCAGACGATTGAGCAGATTAATCAGCCGTCGGTCCGTCTGATTGAACCGGCGGGCGGCACCAATGAGGCTTTCGCGCATAAATATCTGCCGCAGGCTACGTTGATACTGCATGACAACGTGACCATTTTTCAGCAACTGGTGGACAAAAAAGCGGATGTAATGGTGACGGAAGCATCGGAAGCGCTGTTTCAGCAGAAGCATTACCCGGAACTGTGCGCGATTAACCCGGATAAGCCGTTACAGTATGGTGAAAAGGCCTATATGCTGCCGCGCGACGATATAGCCTGGAAGGCGTATGTCGATCAGTGGCTGCACCTGAGCAAAGCCAGCGGCGAGTACCACAAGATTGTCGGCGAGTGGCTGGCGGTCAGCCCGTAGCGAACATAAAAATTGTTATCGGAGAAGGACAGGAGCCACTGTGGACGGCTCCTGTTGTCTGCCTGTTATTCGTCGACATATTCCAGCTTAGCGCGCTGTGTTAAACGCGTGATTAATTCATAAGCGCTAATGCCGGTATGCGCGGCGATCTTCTCGACGGGCAAGACATCGCCCCACAGGATCGCCCGATCGCCAACCTGATCCTGGGCGTCCGGCCCGAGATCGACCGTAATCATATCCATTGAAACCCGCCCGGCCAGCGGCACTTCGCGGCCGTTTATCCACACCGGCGTGCCGGCGGGAGCGCTGCGCGGATAGCCGTCGCCGTAACCGATAGCGACGACGCCCAGTCTGGTATCGCGCTCGCTGGTCCAGATGCCGCCATAGCCGACGGGTTGCCCCGCCTTATGCTCGCGTACGGCAATCAGGTGGGAAGTGAAGGTCATGGCCGGTTGTAAACCGAAATCGGCGGCGTACTCGCTATCCGTCGGCGATACGCCGTACAGCACGATGCCCGGACGAATTTGATCGCGGTGCGCCTGCGGCCACAGCAGAATGCCGCCCGATGCGGCGATGGATTGGGAGCCGGGTTTGCCTTGCGTGAAGGCGTCAAAACAGGCCAACTGGCGTTCCGTGGTGTCGACTTGAGGTTCGTCCGCGCGGCAAAAATGGCTCATCACGTTCACCGGTTGCACCACATTGTGGCATTGCGTCAGCCGCTGGTAGAAGGCTTCGGCGTGCTCCGGCAATACGCCGAGACGGTGCATGCCGGTATCGAGTTTCATCCATACGCGGATTGGATGCGGCAGATCGGCCTGTTCCAGCGCCGCGAGTTGTTCCACGCTGTGAACGGCCGTTTCAAGGTGGTGTTCGGCCAACAGCGGAAGGTCGTCGGCGGAGAAAAAACCTTCTAGCAACAGGATGGGTTTGCTGATGCCGGCCGCGCGTAGCTGCAGCGCTTCGGTGAGCCGGGCGACGCCGTAGCAGTCGGCGTGGCAAAAGGTGTGAGCAGATTCAATGAGTCCGTGGCCGTAGGCATTCGCTTTTACAACGGCAACCAGGCGGCACTGTGGGGCCAGTTCGCGGATCCGTTGCAAATTGTGACGCAAAGCGCGGCGATTAATGACGGCGGTTGCCGTTTTCATTCTGTGTCCTTAGCGCATGATACCCTTTATCTTTCAAGTCACCGGGCGTGTCGCCTGTCGGCATCTTGAAATGTACGGGGCATCTATCATCGTGCATTATTCATCATCGTATTGTGGTCCGGCGTAATTATCAAAGCGCGACCACTGCCCGTTAAAGGTCAGCCGAACGGTACCGATAGGACCGTTACGCTGCTTGCCTAAAATAATTTCAGCTATGCCTTTCATGTCGCTATTTTCATGATAAACCTCATCACGGTAGATAAACATAATCAGGTCGGCATCCTGTTCGATGGAACCGGATTCGCGCAGGTCGGAGTTAACCGGCCGTTTATCTGCGCGCTGTTCCAGACTTCGGTTAAGCTGGGACAACGCCACGACAGGGACTTGCAATTCTTTTGCCAATGCTTTGAGCGAGCGGGATATTTCGGCAATTTCCAGCGTACGGTTATCGGACAGCGACGGCACGCGCATCAATTGCAGATAGTCGATCATGATCAGACTCAGACCATCGTGCTCACGAAATACCCGGCGGGCGCGGGATCGAACCTCGGTGGGCGTCAGCCCGGAGGAGTCATCGATATACATATTGCGTTTTTCCAGCAGGATCCCCATGGTGCTGGAAATACGCGCCCAGTCTTCATCATCCAACTGGCCGGTACGAATACGGGTTTGATCCACGCGCGACAGCGACGCCAGCATACGCATCATGATCTGATTGCCGGGCATTTCCAGGCTGAAGATCAGCACCGGTTTATCCTGCATCATGGCGGCGTTTTCGCACAGGTTCATGGCGAAAGTGGTTTTACCCATTGAGGGCCGCGCCGCCACAATGATCAAATCCGATTTTTGCAGACCTGCGGTTTTCTTATCCAGATCCTGATAGCCGGTCGATACCCCGGTAACGCCGTCGTGCGGTTTTTGATAAAGCTGTTCGATACGGGAAACGGTATCTTCCAGAATACGATCGATACTTTTCGGGCCTTCGTCTTTGCTGGCGCGGTTTTCGGCGATCTGGAAAACGCGGGATTCAGCCAGATCGAGCAGATCTTCACTGCTGCGCCCCTGCGGATCGTAACCCGCATCGGCGATTTCGTTGGCGACGGAGATCATTTCGCGCACTACGGCGCGTTCCCGCACGATATCGGCATAGGCGCCGATATTGGCGGCGCTGGGGGTATTTTTAGCCAGTTCGGCCAGATAGGCGAAGCCGCCCGCCGACTCCAGGGAACCTTGCTGTTCAAGCGATTCGGACAGGGTGATCAGGTCGATCGGCCTGCTCATTTCCAGCAGACGTTGCATCTCGGTGAAAATAAGACGGTGGGCCCGATTGTAGAAATCATTGGCGACAACGCGCTCGGCAACGTTGTCCCAGCGTTCATTATCCAGCATCAGGCCGCCCAATACCGACTGTTCCGCTTCCAGCGAATGTGGCGGAAGTTTTAAACCTTCCATTTGGCGATCGCGGGGTTCGTTCGATTTATTGGTTGGTCTTTTTTCTGCCATGAAACGAGTTCTTTACCGGTTGATTTACGATTAAGGAAGGGGGCATTGTATATCTGAATGCAACGAATACGCACTATATACGCACCATATATGCACTACCATACCCACATGATGATATTAAAGATGGTTCATATGAGGAAATAAATGATATGGCAAAACGTATTCAGTTCAACAGCCACGGCGGTCCGGATGTTTTGCAATACGTCGATTTTACCCCGACCGATCCCGCCGCGGGCGAGGTTCAGATAGAGAATCGCGCAGTCGGCGTTAATTTCATCGATACCTATATCCGCAGCGGATTGTATCCGGTCGCGAGTTTTCCTTCCGGGTTGGGTACGGAAGCGGCCGGCGTGGTGACCAAAGTCGGCTCTGGCGCCGGGGTGATTAAGGTCGGCGATCGGGTGGTTTACGCTCAGTCGGGGTTGGGAGCCTACAGCGATATACATAACGTAGCGGAAGAGAGAGTCGCCATCCTGCCGAATGCCATTAGCTTTGAGCAGGCGGCGGCGTCTTTCCTGAAAGGGCTGACGGTGCACTACCTGCTGCGTCAGGTTTATGAAATCAAACCGAACGAAACCTTTTTGTTCCACGCCGCCGCGGGCGGAGTCGGGTTGATTGCCTGCCAGTGGGCGAAGGCGTTGGGCGCTAAACTGATTGGCACCGTTGGCTCTGATGAAAAAGCGCAGCGGGCAAAGCAGGCGGGCGCCTGGGAAACGATTAATTACCGCACGGAAAACATCGCCGGGCGGGTGGCCGAACTGACCGGCGGCGAGAAGGTTGCCGTCGTTTATGACTCGGTGGGTAAAGATACCTGGGAAGCGTCGCTGGATAGCTTGAAACGTCGTGGGCTGATGGTTAGCTTTGGCAATGCGTCTGGGCCGATAACCGGCGTGAATCTGGGCATACTGAACCAGAAAGGGTCGCTGTATGTTACCCGTCCGTCGCTGCATGGCTATGTTACTACCCGGAAGGAACTGGAACAGGCCAGCAATGCGCTGTTCTCCATGATTGCCAGCGGTGCGGTTACCGTTAACGTGCCGGACAGCCAGAAATTTGCGCTGGCGGATGCGCAGAGCGCGCATCGGGCATTGGAGAGCCGCCGCACCCAGGGATCCAGCCTGCTGATCCCCGGTTTGTAATCCGCCGCGTCCAACAAAGCAAAAGGCCTCCTGTCGGAGGCCTCAGACTGCTGACAAAGCCCCTAATATACCTCTGTCATCCTTCACGGCCCCAGCGCGGTCATTCCCGCAGTAGTAGGCGGGAATCTCCTGCTGAAACCGTAAACAGCCATTGGCTGATTCCCGCCTACGCGGGAATGACGGGTTTGGGAAGGTTTGTCATCAACCTCAGGCCTCCTGTCGGAGGCCTTTGCCGTGACGCTTATTTCATCAAGCTGCATGTAGGGTACAGCGGATATCGCATGGGGCGCCATTGTGCCGAGTGGCGATTATTTTATTTCCCAGACGATGATGAAATCTGTTTGCCTTGTTGTGTTGAACCGCCCGTTTTGCAGGCAATGACGATCTACACGCTATCTTTGCAAGGCAGATAAAAACGTGGCGTCATCCTAGCAGCCACGATGGTGAAAAAATATCTGCTGGCGCACAATTTTGCACTCTGCCTTGCAATTTTTGACGTCTCGCCCGATTGTTACCTGTAACGGCTCGTCATCCATTCTTTTGGGCTCACAATAACTGCTCAACATCTGTCTGATAAGGCTGATGTAACAACACCGGCGTGCTCTGGACGCTATCGGTCACCGGTTTGAGGTTACTGCCGGACAGGGCGCAGATGGGTAAGTTCAGTTGCAGAGCCGATGCCTGGATATGGTCAGCCCGCACCGCCGTTTTTTTTCAGATAGCAGAGAAGAACGGCAAAACAAAAACGGCTGGCGGGTTTGCGGTGAGCATTGATAAGAGCCAGATCACGTTCGCTGAAATATGCCATTCGGGTCAGCGTTAATTCATCGTCAGCTAATGCCAGTAATAATTCTCTTACCGACAGTGAAAGAATCTTCCCCTTGTTATAATAATTTTCCTCGTTAATTATTCGGCATGATATTTTTAATGGTAATGGTTATAGCGTAAGGGTACACTCTGTATAATAAATAGATTCCCATGTCCAAACTGATACTTTTTGCAACCTATGCAGAACTAGCATTGTTTCACGCGCTTGCAGCATATTCTTATTCAAACAACTTTTTCAAATTAATACTCTACAATTCCCCCTCCACGCCCCCCCCGCAAAAAATATCATTTCAAATAATATAAAAAAAAGGAATAAAATTATTTAAACTGAGTTTAATGCACCACAAAAATAAATACCCATAACTTAAATATGGTGTTACAAATAATTATGTCATTACCGCAATGACATTTGAGACTTAGTAACAAACAATCTTAGATAGGGATGTCATATGCTATTAGGTACTAGTTTTACCAAGCTTGCAGAGAACAACGTAGACTACTGGATGAAGCCCGATGCCACACTGAGTGCTAAGCAGGTAGAAGAGCAACTCATTAACCTCAAATGGAATGAAGATTCCAATTTACAGATTTATATCCACGTTCCTTTTTGCACTCAGAAATGTAGCTTTTGCGCGTTCTCTGGTGGTAATTCGCTGGCGTTTGAGGAAGCGCGGGACTATGCGAATCTGGTTATTACTCAACTAGACGATATTTACGAAAGAACCGGGCTCAAGAGCAAGAAGATTGACACTATTCACATTGGCGGAGGTAGCCCTGACCTGCTTAATGATCAGATTGGCCTAATTTTGCTGTATCTGGTTAATCTGCCTGGCTTTCATACCGAGACTGAAATAGCAGTGGAGTTTTCTCTTTACAGTGTGCGCCCTGAGTTTCTGGAAGCGCTAGGAAAATATCCTGTAACAAAGGCCTCCTTTGGAGTGCAGATTCTTAACCCGACAATCCGCAAATACATTAAGATGCCACAGCGTCTACGCAAGTTCGATGAGGTAAGTGCACAACTACGCAAAACGATTCCAGTTGTAAATGTGGATTTAATGACAGGCTTCCCAGAACAGTCACTTGATGATGTTATGAGCGATCTGGAATATTTCATTAACCATCCGTCGATTAACTGTATTAGTTCCTATCTTTTCAGTCAGGGATCGGCACCGGCATTCATAGCTGATGTTTTAGCTGGACACATCCCTACACCTCCCACAGAGGAACATCACGCTAATCTCCGATTACACACATTTTCAACGTTGCAGCGTCATGGCTGGCGACGTTACGGGACAAATACATACATTGATATTTCAGACGTACCTGTACAAGATCTGCAGAAAATCAAAGGCAATGAATGTTTGGGTGCTCATGCTTACAATGATTTCCTCATTGCGGTAGGGGCTTCTGCAGTCGGTTATTTTCCTGGCTTAAGGGTGGAAAATAAAACCAATCTTGACGACTGGATCAACGACGTTAAGCGAGGAAGATTGCCGTATGATCTCTTTAAGTGCTCACTGGATAAGCAAAAGGATATGGCTTTATGGGGTTTTCCTCTCAACTATCACGGTTTAAAAAAGTCGGTCTATGAAGACCTCGTGCGTGAGGGAATCATTGACCAGACACAGCAGGATGCTTTCAGAGACTTTATTTCACAAGGTCTGATACGTCTAGGTTCAGATGGTGTTTATAACCTCACAATCACCGGCGAAGTCTTTCAGGGGCATATAGTGAAGGGACTAAAGAAACAGCGTGATCAAAGCGTTATTTCTGAATACATTCAGGAAGGCCGCAAACTGGCAGAGTTGGCGGCAAGTGGCGTTATTACAGTTGAGAACGCGTTAAATAACCGGCAGCAAAGCATACTCAAAAAGACTGAGGAGTGAGACCATGCAAACCGGTCTGTTATTCACCTACTGCAGCACTATTTTTATAGCTTCGATGATTCCAGGCCCTTCTATGATGCTGGCTATGTGTGTAGGTCAGAAAAGAAATGGTTTTATGCTGGGGAACGTGGCCGCGTTAGGTAACGTTACAGCATCCGTGATTCAGGCTCTGATTTCACTTGCGGTGATCTACACCATTGGCGATGTGAG
This sequence comes from Brenneria izadpanahii, assembly GCF_017569925.1. Lineage (NCBI taxonomy): Bacteria > Pseudomonadati > Pseudomonadota > Gammaproteobacteria > Enterobacterales > Pectobacteriaceae > Brenneria > Brenneria izadpanahii. Next base: position 904,688 of record NZ_CP050854.1, read on the forward strand.
TGAGAATTTGATGAAGGTAATTAAAATTGCCGGTGCAGTTTATATCATCTATATCGGTGTAAGACTTTTTATGGCTAATGGAATTGATGGTGGTGACGTTGGTGATCAAAAAAGCAGAGTTATTTCCACATTCACTCAAGGCTTTATTTTTGCCATTGCTAACCCAAAGGCTATTGTGTTTTTTGTAGCATTCTTCCCATCTTTCATCGACGTCAAAATTTCGATACTTAGCCAAGCATTAGTTATTTTATTTCCTATTGCGGCAATTGCTTATGCGTGTTTTTTGAGTTATGTCCTGGCTGGCGGGCTTTTAAAGAAGATGTTTGCGAATAATGTCTATGTTAGCCGGTCTTTTGCTCTGGGTATCATATGCACCGGCGTTAGTATCTTTTTTCTGCGGTAGTACTGTCGGATAAGCACAGCCAGTTGTCTGACTGTGCTCTCCTAAGAACGGAGTGCGACTTTCACCGTACTCCGCTCAAACCTCTCAAAGGCATTTATTGTTACCCGGCAAGGCTTCTCATCACGCTGTTTTCACATATGGGCTTACCATGTTCCGTATATCTTGTGTGTCAGGTTAGCTGCCTACTGGAATGCGGAGGGCATATCGATCACGAGAAGATAGCCCCATAGTCTTCTAGCCACCCTCATTGCCTTTTGGCCACAGGGTGTTAACCACTTCCACTGCTTACCGGCCTGTCAGCGATAATAACGCACCGGTTTTTGCTGGAAATGACGCCACAGCCAAACAACCGCTACCGCCAGCAAGAGCCAGGGCAGTACTTTTATCGCTATGACGAACAGCCCTCCAACCAGCATGAAAACAGCGGCGATAAACAGAGCGGCAAGAACGCCTAACAGTGACACGCCGGTCACCATCAGCATGATAAAAAACCCGATAACGAAGAAAATCTCCAACATGGCGTGCTCCTGTGGTGGCTGGTATCTATTTTTATTGTGATAGATCGACAAACCGTGAGGACTATCCCGACGGTTGTCATACTTACCAAAGTCATTACAAGAAGCGTGCCAGATTTTATCGCCGATAACTGATTGATTTATCAGCGATGAGAAAAAGAGAGAACATGCAGGGTTGGTCAAAAAGACCAACTGTTGGCTTTTTTAAGCTGCGGAATGATTAACTAATGCCAGCGCTTGCGCCACCACGCGGGTATCCGCCCCAGGCTTATGGGCGTTTTCGCTTAGGTGACGACGCCACTGGCGCGCGCCGGGTACGCCCTGAAACAGACCGAGCATATGGCGGGTGATATGGCCGAGCGAGGCGCCAGCCGATAATTCGCGTTCGATATAGGGATACATCGCTTCGACGACGGCAACGAGCTGCGGATCGGCCGTGGACGAATCGAATAGCTCACGATCGACCTGCGCCAGAATACCGGGGTTTTGGTACGCCTCCCGCCCCATCATGACGCCATCCAGATGCTGCAGGTGCGTTTTGGCGTCCGCCAGCGTTTTCACGCCGCCGTTAATGGCGATGGTCAGCGCCGGGAAATCACGCTTCAGTTGATATACGCGCGGATAATCCAGCGGCGGAATCTCACGGTTTTCTTTGGGGCTCAGCCCGGACAGCCAGGCTTTACGGGCATGGACAATAAACGTGTCGCACCCGCCGCGTTCGGCAACGGTTTGGATAAATTCGCACAGAAATTCATAGCTGTCGCGATCGTCTATGCCAATGCGGGTTTTTACCGTCACCGGAATGGAGACCCGATCTTTCATCGCCTTGATGCAGTCCGCCACCAGGGGTGCCTCCCCCATCAGACAGGCGCCGAACCGGCCGTTCTGTACCCGATCGGACGGGCATCCGACGTTCAGGTTCACCTCGTCATAGCCGCGCTGTTCCGCCAACCGCGCGCAGCGCGCTAGCGCCTGGGGATCGCTGCCGCCCAACTGCAACGCCAGCGGGTGCTCTTCCTCGTTGTAGGCCAGATAGTCCCCTTTACCGTGAATAATGGCGCCGGTAGTGACCATCTCGGTGTACAGCAAGGTCTGGCTGGTTAGCTGGCGGAGAAAATAGCGGCAGTGCCGGTCTGTCCAGTCGAGCATCGGCGCAATGGAGAAACGTTGGAGGCGGTATTTCTGCGGATTATCAGTATTCATGCTTGTTTTGGCTGGTTTTTTCCGAGGTTATATCTTTGATGGTTCTGTCGAATTTTCGCTTTATCCACACCTTTGCATCGCTGCCATTGCATGGGATCGGAAAGGGAAAGACAATGTCGCCGCCTACTATAACATAGAGAAACGCTCGCGTGACGATGCGCCGTGCGGCCTGCGTCAGATGCCGGGATGGAAAAGGAACGATTTGAACCCACGGAACGATAACGCTTTGTTGCGCAAAGAGAGGTATCACGAGTGTATAATAGAATGTTCTCTATGGAAAAAACGTATATGGAATAGTCTGTTATGGCTATTTGGATATTCTTTTTTTCATCACGAGCGAAATAAGAACATGAAATAGCAGCCATAACGGTTTTTAACACGAAGTGACGCATTATTATAAGCTGCTGGCATATATTGGAAAAAACTGTTGATGAGGAAATAAAGGCGGTTAGGAGAAAATTAGTGATTTTACTTTTTTGTCCTCATCTTGATGTAATACTGACGATCGCTCTGGTTAATATTGAGCGATATTAAGCGGATATAGAATTAACCATGTTAAATAGAAAACTAAAGACATGAGGCAACCTTCTGTCTGCATGACTTTTCCTGACGCTTTTCTAACAAAATACTTATGAATTCTTTTTAAGATCTTTATCTAAAACTCTTTGAAAATAATGGCCGCAGTGCGGACAAATCATAATGATATTTTTACGAAATCTGCTTTGATTCTGTTCTGATGCCTGGGCGCATTTGGGGCAGGTGACTTCAATTGATGTGTCACGAAACATCTTGAGGCTATTGAAGATAAACATATGTTTTACCAGTAGATGCATGGGTAGTGATTATAGGCCATTTTTAGGGTAATAGCTCGTATTGGTTTATTTATTATTCGTTTTTGCGCGGAGAGTAAGGCGGCGGTAAAAATTTTTATCGCTGGCGAAATGTGGAAATAAAAATAAGTCTATGATGTGTTGGATAATTAAATGACGCGATAGAAAAATCCGGCGGCATAATTTTATTGACGTTATTAAATAGCCGAAAAATATCGCACGATAGCCAATATACGACTACGCTTAAACAGGTGTCTTTTATCACCAGGAAGCTTATTTTCACTAAGAAGGAACTATTTATGTCTATGTTCAAGAAAAGTCTTGTCGTTATTTTTTCCGCGTTACTCTTATCCGCCGTTGTTGGGTGCAATACCACGCGCGGCGTAGGGGAAGATGTTGAAGCGGGCGGGAATGCAATACAGCGCAGCGCGCAGTAAACGCGCTGCGTTTTCTGCGCCGGGAGCGAGCTATACCGCTCTCGCTAAAAGCCTCATGATTAATTTCACCGTAATAGTTTGATTTTTTGACTCTCACCGAGTTTGTTTGCTAATAAGCATGGTAATGCAATCACCATCCCCATTCTCCGAATGGCCGCGTAATATGCATATCCTCCACCGCGGGAGGAATACATGACTAAATCATTCAACCTCGGCCATCCGCCCAAATAGCCAAAAGAAAAGACGGACAGGGTTAAGCTAACCCTGGCTGCAATACCTGCCGTAAGCGCTCGGGAATATTTTCCGCATACTGTTGCAACTGTTCGATAAAGGTATCAACCAGCGCGGAGGCCGGGCGGTGCAGCGGACGAATCAGGCTGACGGTAAAGGGCACATCGATGCTGAAAGGGCGTACCACAACGCCGGAAGCGGCGTAGTCCAGCGCGGTCAACGGATTGACAATCGAGATGCCCACGCCCGCGCGCACCATGGCGCAGACCGACGCCGCGCTGTGCGTCTCCACTACCATCTGGCGGGAAACGCCTTCCTCCCTAAACAGCTTATCCAATAGTTGGCGATAGCCGTCGGCGCTCGACAGGCTGATAAAAGGTTCAGCGGCGAAATCGGCGGGGGAAAGCGTCGTTTTCGCCGCCAGAGGATGGCGGGCGGGAAGGACGCACACTTCGTTGAGCATCATCAGGGTCTGACGCTCCGTACCCGCGGGCGTCGCGCTATTTTCGGTCAGCCCCAGATCGTGGCGTTGGGCGGACAGCCACTCCTCCAACAGCGGCGACTCCTGCGGAATAATGTGCAGGTTGAGCGACGGATAGCGGGCCAGCAGCGGTTTGCACACGTCCGGCAGCAGCGACTGCGAGAATACCGGCAGACAGGCGATAGAGAGCTGAGCCTGCTGAAAACGGCGGATATCCGCGGCGGCGTTGACGATCCTGTCCAATCCGTAATAAGAGCGTTGGACTTCTTCAAACAGCTGCAAACCCTGAGCGGTGGGATAAAGCCGCCCGCGCAGGCGTTCAAACAGCGTCATCTGTATCAGCTTTTCAAACCGCGCCAGTTCGCGGCTGACCGTTGGCTGCGAGGTGTTCAGCAGCGCCGCGGCTTCTGTCAGATTGCCGGTAGTCATCACCGCATGGAAAATTTCAATATGCCGTAGGGATATTGCCGCCACGTTACCTCCCTCACCAAGATGCCTCAAGCTATATCATAAATGAATAGAGTCCGCTTAAAACGATATTTGTTTACCAGATAAGAAAATATTACCTTGGCATTCATTTACACGCTTTGGCAAAACACATTCACGGCCGCCGCCTAATGCTCCCTGTCATCCCCGCCGGCATGGCAATGACGGGAGAACGGCCTGACTACGGATGCTCAGCACGGCATCTGCGCAGGCGGGGAGCCGTGAATGACGTTATTTTGTCAACAGCGTTATTCCCGAAGGAAACACGATGCCACACGATCTGAATGACGCCTCTCATGCGCTGAATGCGCAAAATCTGCGCGAGTTACCCGCTCGTTTCGGCTGCCCGGTCTGGGCTTATGATGCGCAAACCATTATTGATAACATCGCCAAACTGCGCCGGTTCGATACCATCCGTTTTGCGCAGAAATCCTGCTCCAATACGCATATTCTGCGCCTGATGCGTCAACAGGGGGTCAAAGTGGATTCCGTGTCGCTGGGGGAAATCGAGCGGGCGCTGGCGGCGGGGTTCGAGCCGGGAACCGACGAGCATCAGATCGTCTTTACCGCCGATCTGTTGGATCGCCCGACGCTACAGCGGGTAACGGAGCTTAATATCCCGGTTAACGCCGGATCGGTGGATATGCTGGAGCAGCTTGGAAAACAGTCTCCGGGACATCCGGTGTGGCTGCGCGTGAATCCCGGCTTTGGCCACGGCCACAGCCAGAAAACCAATACCGGCGGCGAGAACAGCAAGCACGGCATCTGGTATGGCGATTTGCCGCAGGCGTTGGCGCAAATTCAACGTTATCAGTTGAAGCTGGTGGGCATTCATATGCATATCGGTTCCGGGGTGGATTACGACCATCTGGCTCAGGTCTGTGAGGCGATGGTGCGGCAGGCGATTGCGCTGGGCCACGATATCGAGGCGATTTCCGCCGGCGGCGGCCTGTCTATTCCTTACCGCGACGGCGAAGAGGCGATCGATACCGAACACTACTATGGTTTGTGGAATCAGGCGCGGGAAAGAATTGCGGCCCATCTTGGGCATCTGGTCACGCTGGAAATCGAGCCCGGCCGTTTTCTGGTGGCCGAGTCGGGTGTGCTGGTGGCCGAAGTGCGGGCGGTGAAGGATATGGGCAGCCGTCACTTTGTGCTGGTGGATGCCGGTTTTAACGATCTGATGCGTCCGGCGATGTACGGCAGCTATCACCATATTTCGCTGCTGCCGGGCGACAACCGCGATATCCGTCATGCGCCGCTGCGCGACAGCGTAATCGCCGGGCCGTTGTGCGAATCGGGCGATGTTTTCACCCAGCAGGCGGGGGGCGGCGTTGAAACGATCGCGCTGCCGCAAGCGCAAGTGGGCGATTATCTGGTGTTCCACGATACCGGCGCTTACGGCGCTTCCATGTCATCCAACTACAATAGCCGTCCGCTGTTGCCGGAAGTACTGTTTGAGCAGGGGCAACCGCGTTTGATCCGCCGCCGCCAGACCCTGGAAGAGCTGTTGGCGCTGGAACAGGTTTAACCATAGCGCGGCAAACCGGCGCACCCTAACGTTCACCTGTTTGCCGCAGTGATGATCACCCCGAAAAAGGCGCAAGGATGAACATCTTTCACGATGTTTTCCGTATGGCATGAACAATCTTCTCAATGATGACAACGAATACCAGCGCCACAACACTATTAACGGTCAGTGCCGTTATCAGCAACGCGAAGTCGTAATCACTGCCAGTGCATTGAATGGATAATCCCCGGCACATCCGATCAATGGACATAAGAATGCTATCGGCCGTTGGGAATAGCTGAGTGGTCTATGAATGAACATTCCGCGCGGTTGGTAAACGGCATGTCGCCACTGAAAACCTCAAAAGCGCCGATGCCTGGGCATTGTAGATAAAGCTTCTTCCTGTCGGTTGAAATCTGGTCGAGATCGAGTAAACAATTGATCATAATTCCCTTTCCTTACGCTATCCATCTAATTTTAAACCGGATATCACTCTTTTAGCCCGATCTTGTCTCAGAAATGCGCGGTTATCGCCATTTTTTACCGTTGCAGATGTGCGTCTCTCTTATTGACTAGGCCGAGATATTCCCGCCCTGAACCTGCATGTTGATATCCAATTGGCCGCCGGTGGTCAAGGTTAAACTCCGACCGGCGAGGGTTGCCGTACGATTGAGTATTCGTGCGGCTTTGAGTGCGTCTGCCTCGCTGGCGAAAGTAACTTGGGAATCATAAAATTTAATTAACTGTTACCATGTGGTGAAGTGCAATACAGAAAGTGAAACCGTAGTTTTTTCTAGTTTGAAATGACAGCGTAAGTGTGAGTTTATTTCATAATCAAGGCTATTAATTATAGGCCTACCCATTATTCGATTCCTTTTCATATCCATTGAAGCCAATAAAATGCGGGCTATCATACTGGTGAAAAAATATTATGTAATTATCTAAACAATTAACTATTTTTTATGATAAGTCTTGTTTGCGGATGAAGAATGCCACGCTAATCTTCTTGCCGTAGTTGCGTTATGCGCGTGTGGCGATGACGGCGAAGAACAAGAGAAAGCTATATCGGCGGCGGCCTAAAATATCCGGCATTTTCGACACGGTTATATCATCAAAAGCTGTAATGCATATCATTAGCGCCGCTTTATTACATGGCGCCGAAGATATTTACAGTTGGTTTCATTTAGAGCAGAACTCTTTCGATTAGGGGCTGGTTTCTTTCGTCCGGCATCTTTAGAGTATCAAGTCCCAGAGGTATTGATTGGTGATATATCAATGTGCTCTGTACATTGAAGCATTTGATTACACCAACCTACGCGGATGCGTAGGTTTTTTTTTGCCTCTTTTTTTATTTTACGGGCCGTCTGGCTCGTCACTTCACTTTCTTCGCTTTGGGTATTGATTCGCCGGGGAGTTTACGGATTTCGCCGTTGTTTAATTTTTAACCAAACATTACTTGCATCACAAATAGAAAAGAAACTCGTTTATTCCCTTAGCGCCTAATTGACCGTTTAAATAGCCGGTGCTAATTTCTTCCTATGCATAAGGCTTGTTACCGTTCGGCGGGCAAAACTTAAGTGCGGATACTCAACGTATGTATTACATGACTGTATTACATACCCGTTAGGTCTGTATTTTAGTTTTGCCCGTTTTTTATTTAAGGGGACAAGGGTGATGAAGATAAGGCAGATCCTGAATAATAATGTCGTCAGCGTTTTGGACGAGCAGGGGCAGGAGCTGATCTTAACCGGTTGCGGGCTGGGCTTTAATTCAAAAAGCGGCCAGCAGGTGGACGAATCACGCATTGAGAAAATATTTCGTTTACAGGACAACGCCATTTCCGCGCGTTTTAAGGATCTGGTCGATCAGGTATCGCTGGAAGTATTACAGATCACCGACGACATCGTCGAGATGGCGAAAGCCCAGTTGCAACAAAAACTTAGCGAGGGCATCTATGTCACTTTGGCCGACCATCTTAACTTCGCGCTGCAGTGTCAACAGAACGGCGTCACAATCCAGAATCCGCTGCAGTGGGAAGTTCGCCATTTTTATAAAGACGAGTACGCGGTAGCTGAAAAAGCGTTGGAACTGGTGTTTGAACAGCTTCAAGTGGTATTGCCGGAGTCCGAAGCGTGCAGTATTGCGCTGCATATCGTCAATGCTGAATTGAATGACAATATCGGTAATATAAAACAGATTACCCAGCTGATTTATCAGGTACAGAATATCGTTAAATATTATTTCCGTGTTTCGCTGGATGAATCCGGTTCTAATTATCAGCGTTTTATTACCCATGTTAAATTTTTTGCCCAGCGGGTGATTGACGGCGCAACGCTGGAAAATGATGATGGCGATTTATTTAATATGGTGCAACAGCGTTATCAAAAAACATTAGGCTGCGTTGAGTATATCAGCGCTTTTATCAATAAAAATTATCAACACAACATGAGCAATTCGGAGAAACTCTATCTGACCATACATATTGATAATATGATCCATAGTTTACACCATTCCAAATAGGCTTGTTACTGTTAAATCAGGCAAACCCCAGAGGAAACAAAGCGCCGCGGTAAATACTACCGTGCGGTTGTTGATGAAATCTTGCGATTTCTTTCTGGAAAGAGGAATAACCATGAATTATCAGGACTCGGCAAAACGGATCGCTGAATTAGTGGGCGGAGAAAAAAATATTCAGCACGTTTTCCATTGTATTACCCGCTTACGTTTTCAGTTACGGGATATGGCTCAGGCCGATAAAGCCGCGCTGCAACAGCTTGACGGGGTTATCGGCGTTAATATTGCCGGCGATCAGTTTCAGGTGATTATTGGCAATGAGGTCGCGGATGTTTATCGCGCTATTATTCAACGCTATCCCGCATTGTCTCAGAAAACGGATAATCCGCAGCAAGGGGAAAAACGTAATCTGATTTCCACCATGCTGGAGTCGCTATCCAGCATCTTTTCACCGATTATTCCGGCGATTGCCGGCGCCGGGATTCTAAAAGGGGTGCTGTCGCTGTTTATCGCGTTGCAGTGGGTATCGCCGACCAATCAAACCTATTTGATCCTCTCCGCCATCAGCGACGGCGTGTTCTTTTTCATTCCGCTGGTGCTGGCATTCAGCGCGGCCAATAAACTGGGTTGTAATCCGTATGTGGCGGTAGCGCTGGCCGCCACGTTGTTTCACCCTACGCTGCTGAAACTGTTCCAGCAGGGCGGTCCGGTTGCATTTATCGGGCTGCCGGTGTCGCCGGTGTCCTATTCGTCGTCGGTGATCCCGATTCTGCTGGCGGTGTGGCTGATGTCATACGTTGAGCGCGCCATCGACCGAGTTATGCCGGGCATGCTCAAGACGATGTTTGTCCCGCTGTTTACGCTGCTGATCGTCGCGCCGATTATGCTGATAGCGATTGGACCTCTGGGGATCTTTGCCGGTAACTATCTGTCGACCGGGGTAGTTTGGCTGGTGGAAAACATGGGACTGCTGGCCGGGTTGATTCTGGGCGGCACGCTTTCCCTGATTATTATCACCGGTATGCACTATGTGCTGATCCCTATCGTGATTAATAACATCAGCAAGATGGGATTCGATCCGTTAAAAATCATCTTTTATGTCGCCAATCTGGGGCAGGCCGGGGCGGCGTTCGGCGTGTTCCTGCGCTCGCGGAACAAAAAGGTGAAATCCCTGGCGTTATCCACCAGTCTCACGGCGGCGATGGGGATCACCGAACCCGCCATGTACGGCATCAATATCCGCTTCAAACGGCCGTTCGCCGCCGCGTTAATCGGCGGCGCCTGCGGCGGCGCTTTCGCCATGTTCTTCGGGGTGAAAACCTATGCCTATGCATTGAGCGGCCTGCCGGGATTGCCCGCGCTGGTCGGCCCCACTTTCCTGTATGCGCTGGCGAGCCTGGCTATCTCCTTTACCACCGCGGCGATCGCCACCTGTCTGCTGGGGTTTGAAGATCCGGCCGAGCAGTCGGAGCCGGATCTGCCGGCAAGCGCTGAAGCGCCAACGGTATTGGCCGGCAAACCGGTGCTGGCGGGGCAAACCGTCGGCAGCGTAAAACCTTTGCTGCTCAGCCAGCGCGAAGAACGGCTCTTTGCGCCGATAGACGGGCGAATGGTGTCCCTCGATCACTTAAGCGATCCGATCTTCGCCGACGAGATGTTCGGCAAGGGCATCGCGGTTTATCCCGCCAACGGCGAACTGGTATCGCCGGTTAACGGGCGGGTGGAATCGGTGTTTGAAACCGGTCACGCCCTGGCGCTGAAAAGCGATACCGGCGCGGAAATACTGATTCACATCGGCATTGATACCGTAAAACTCGGCGGGCGGCACTTCACCCGCCATATTCAGCCGGGGCAGATGGTGGAAGTGGGCGATCCGCTGGTGAGTTTCGATCTGCCGGCGCTGCTGGAGGAGGGCATCGATCCCAGCGTGATTGTGGTCGTCACCAACACCGAATGTTATGGCGAGGTCAGCTCGCTGGTCGAGGGCGACGTCCATTCACGCGAAGCATTTCTGAAACTGACCGCCGCAGCGGCATAAGGGCGACAACATGACCTTTTCAAAGCAATTTCCTGATGATTTTCTCTGGGGCGGAGCAACGGCGGCCAACCAATTGGAAGGCGCCTGGAATGTAGGCGGCAAGGGGCTTTCCGTTTCCGATGTCTACACCTTTGACAGCAGAACGCCCAAAGAACGCTGGCTCGATCAGTGGTTATTCATGACCCGCCGCCAGGTGGCGGAGGCGCAGGATCCCAATAGCGCGAAATATTATCCCAAGCGCAAAGGCATCGACTTTTATCACCGCTATAAAGAGGACATCGCGCTGTTCGCCGAAATGGGCTTCAAGTGTTTCCGCATGTCGATCGCCTGGACGCGCATCTTTCCGCGCGGCGATGAAACCGAGCCGAACGAGGCGGGGCTGGCGTTTTATGACGATGTGCTGGATACCTTGCTGGCGCACAACATTCAGCCGATCGTCTCCCTGTCTCACTATGAAATGCCGCTGTGCCTGGTGACGGAATACGGCGGCTGGCCGAACCGTAAGCTGGTGGATTTCTACGTGCGCTTCGCCGCCACGGTATTCGAACGTTATCGGCATAAGGTGAAATACTGGATGACGTTTAACGAGATCAACTGCGTGAAGCATCACCCTTATGTCAGCGTGGGCGTGATTGAGGAGGACCATCCCCATCTGGAGCAGGACAAATATCAGGGCGCGCACCACCAGTTCGTCGCCAGCGCGCTGGCCACCAAAGCCTGTCACCGGATTATTCCCGGCTCCCAGGTGGGCTGCATGATCAGCTATCAGATGCTGTATCCCCACACCTGTCACCCGGACGATCTGCAAGCCTGTGAAGAGCAGCAGCGGGTATCGCTGTTTTTCAGCGACGTGCAGGCGCGCGGCTACTACCCGGCCTATACCGATCGCATGCTGGCGGAAAAGGGCGTGACGCTGAACAAAGAGCAGGGCGATGACGAGATCCTGCGCCAGTATCCGGTCGATTTCGTGTCATTCAGCTACTACATGTCCAGCACCGTCAGCGCGCGCCCGGAAGCGCTGGAGGGCGTCACCGGCAACTTAATCACCGGCGGCATCCGCAATCCCTATCTGCCCAGCAGCCAGTGGGGCTGGCAGATCGACCCGAAAGGGCTGCGTCTGGCGCTGAATCAGCTCTACGACCGTTATCAGAAGCCGCTGTTTATCGCGGAGAACGGGCTGGGCGCCGTCGATACCGTCAATCCCGACGGCAGCATCGACGACGATTACCGCATTGACTACCTGCGCCAGCACATTGAACAGATGAAAGAGGCGCTGGGCGATGGCGTCAAACTGTTCGGCTACACCTGGTGGGGGCCGATTGACGTGGTCAGCGCGGGAACGGCGCAGATTTCGAAGCGCTACGGCTTTATCTATGTCGATCAGGATGATGACGGCAACGGCACCCAGCGCCGTTCGCGCAAGAAGAGTTTTCACTGGTATCAGCGGGTTATCGCCTCCAACGGCGAACAACTGGCGGATTGAAAAAATAGGCGCGCGGCGGGCTGACAACACCTGCCCGCCGCCTCAATGCTGAATGTGATGATGAGGTATTCGTATGGCAAGTTTTCCGCATGATTTTTTGTGGGGTGGGGCGATAGCGGCCAATCAGGCCGAGGGAGCATGGAATGAAGACGGCAAGGGGCCGTCCATCGCCGATGTGGTGCGCGGCGGCGTAATCGCCGGACAAGCGGATGAAGCGATCGATCCGAACCTGTACTACGCCAGCCATCAGGCGATCGATTTTTATCATCGCTACAAGCAGGATGTGGCGCTGTTCGCCGAAATGGGTTTCAAGTGTTTTCGCACCTCGATCGCCTGGTCGCGCATCTTCCCGCAGGGGGATGAGGCCGAGCCGAATGAAGCGGGTCTCCGCTTCTACGACGACCTGTTCGACGAACTGCTGAAATACGGCATCCAGCCGGTGATCACGCTGTCGCACTATGAAACGCCGCTGGCGCTGGCGACGCGCTACGGCGGCTGGGAAAGCCGCAAGCTGGTGGCGTTTTTCAGCCGCTACTGCGAAACAGTATTCCGCCGCTACCGGCATAAGGTGAAATACTGGATGACCTTCAACGAACTGAACAATATGAACCGCATGTCGTTCGCCACCGGCGCGGTACGGCCGACGCAGGATCGGTTATTGCAGGCGGTTTATCAGGCCAACCATCATATGTTCGTGGCTAACGCCATCGCCAATAAGCTATGCCACGAGATCATTCCTGACGCGAAGATTGGCTGCATGCTGTCGCTGAGCACCGTTTATCCTTATCGCTGTCATCCGGATGATGTATTCGAAACCTATCAACTGCGCCGCCGCTCGCTGTTTTACGCCGACGTGATGATGCGCGGGGGCTATCCGGCGTACAGCCAGCGTATGTGGCGCGACTATGATATTCAACTGACGATGGAGCCGGGCGATCTGGAACTGCTGGCGGCCTATCCGTCCGACTATCTGGGTTTCAGCTACTATCGCAGCGCTACGCACAAAGCGGGCGAACTGGTGCTGTCGGATACCGGCGGCATCACCGGGCTGGAAAATCCCTATCTGGAGAAAACCGCGTGGGGCTGGCCGATCGACGCCAAAGGGCTACGGCTGGTGTGCAATGAGCTGGCGGATCGTTATCAGAAGCCGCTGTTTATCGTGGAAAACGGCTACGGCGGCGCGGATACTCCGGCGGCGGACGGCACTATTGAGGATGACGAGCGCATCAGCTACGGCCGCCGGCATCTTCAGGAAGTGGCGGAGGCGATTGCCGATGGCTGCGATATTATGGGCTACACCTGGTGGGGGCCGATCGATATCGTCAGCGCCGGCACCGGGGAGATGAAGAAACGTTACGGCTTTATCTATGTCGATAAAGACAACGACGGCAACGGCACGCTGGCGCGTTCGAAGAAAAAGAGCTTTGACTGGTATAAGCAAGTCATCGCCTCTAACGGTAAGTTGCTTTGACGCCTGGCGTCAGACATTGAAAGGACGTCATCCCCGCTCAGATCTGTCTTTTAGTCACAATTGTTTATGTGGGTGTAGAGACAGTTTCGTGCGCCAGAAGACTGCCATTTTCATGCCACCTCGTAGCACGCGCCCGACATAGGGGGCCCAAACGCCGGCCCCCTATGAACCCCGGCTTCCGGCTAAATTATGCCGCTGCGCGGTGCCTTCGTCGGTATCAGGCTTAACGGACCGCTTGCGACACGTTCCCGACGTGGCGCAAGCTTTCGCCGCGTCCGTGCGGCTCATCCTAAGCCTGCTATCTCCTCAGCATAATTTTTTACGCCGGGTAACGGTCAATCCCGCCAGCGCGGATAAACCCCCTTACCCCAGAACCTGTTTTTCCGTCAGAAAATCAATAAATACCCGTACTTTCGGCAACATATGGCGGCTGCTCGGCCACACGACGGAAAACTTGCCGCCTTCTTTCAGGTAAGAAGACAGTACGGATACCAGTTGGCCGGCGTCCAGATAGCGGCGCACGATAAATTCCGGCACATAGGCAATCCCCAGCCCTTGCAGCGTAGCCTGCAACAATGACTCCAGATTATTGCTGCTGAGCGCCAGCGGCAGCGCTATCGGCGCATCGCTGCGGATATCCCATTCCTGCCACTGGCCGTTCGAGGGAAAGCGGTAACGCAGGCAGGCATGATGCTGCAAGTCCGCCGGGGTATGCGGCCGCGGGTTGAGGGCGAAATACGCCGGACTGCCGACAATCGCAAAGCGAAACGGTCCAAGACGGCGCGACATCAGTTGTGAACTGACCAGTTCGCCGCTGCGGATCGCAATATCAAAGCCTTCGTCAATCACATCGACCATGCGGTCGCTGAAATCAAAATCCAGCTCTACGCCGGGGTAACGCCGCCGGAATTCCGGCAGGTGCGGCAGCAGCATACGATAGCCAATCGCCGGCGCGGTGATGCGTAATTTACCGCGCGGCACGGCGGATATTCGCACCAGTTCCTGCTCGGCTTCCTCCACCTGCGCCACAATGTGCTGACAGCGTTCGAAGAACAACTGGCCCTCGTCGGTCAGGCTGATGCGCCGGGTGCTGCGATTGAACAAACGTACGTTGAGCTTTTCCTCCAGCCGCGCCACGCTTTTGCCGACCGCCGAGGCGGAAATGCCCATTCGTTCGGCCGCAGCGGCAAAGCTGTGGCTTTGGGCCGCTCGCACAAACGCCAGTAATCCATTGAGATTATCCATGGTTCTTTCTCTGTCTATTAGAGCGTTTTAGTCCTTAATCATCGGACATTAAGCCTGTTTCCGCCATATTGCCGACATTTTATCATTTTTAGCTCATGTTATTTATTCAGGGAAAAGCCTATGCAACCTTCATCCACTTATCCGGCGGGCAGTCTTCGCGTCCTGATAACCGTGTGTCTGGCCGGTCTGATCCTGCCAATCAACTTCGTCAGCGGCGCCGTCGCCACGCCGGCTATCGCTCATGAGCTAGGCGGCAGCGCACAGGCGCTAAGCTGGATCACCAATGCCTTTATGCTCAGCTTTGGCTGCTTCCTGATGGCCGCCGGTACGCTGGCCGATGAATTCGGCAGAAAAAGGGTGTTTATCAGCGGCGTGGCGCTGTTCGCCCTGCTGTCTTTATTGCAGGCTTTCAGCAACAGTCTGTTGTGGATCGACCTCCTGCGTGCGGCTCAGGGCGTTGCCGCCGCCGCCGCTCTGGCCGGCGGATCCGCGGCGCTGGCGCAGGAGTTCGAGGGCCATGCGCGAACCCGCGCTTTTAGTCTGCTCGGTGGCAGCTTTGGCATCGGACTGGCGTTCGGCCCCTTGCTTGCCGGCGTTTTGATCGCCCATTTTGGCTGGCGCGCGGTATTCTTCACCGCCACGCTGATTGCCGCGCTTTCTCTGCTGACCGGCGCCGCGAAAATGCGGGAAACGCGCAACCCGCAGGCGTCGGGGATCGACTGGCCGGGAACCCTCTCGTTTACCGCGATGCTGGCGCTGCTAACCTGGGCGCTGATGGCGATCCCCCAACAGGGGTTGCGGAGCGTGATGGTGCTGTCGCTGCTGGCGGGATCCGCCTTATTACTGGGCGTGTTTATCCAGGTGGAACGGCGCGTGGCCCATCCGATGCTGGATCTCTCGCTGTTCCGCTTTTCGCGTTTTATCGGCGTGCAGGCGCTGCCGCTGGCGACGGGCTTTTGTTTTGTGGTGTTGCTGGTGCTGTTGCCGATGCTGTTTATCGGCGTCGCCGGATTGAGCGAAGCGCGCGCCGGGCTAATGATGATGGCGTTATCGCTGCCGATGCTGATTGTCCCCTTGCTGGCCGCCTGGCTAACGCGCTGGGTATCGCCCGGAACCCTGTGTACCGCCGGGCTGGCGATCGCGGCGCTAGGGCTTGGCTGGCTGAGCCTGGCGGTGAAGGCGTGGAACGTGCCGGGAATGATTGCGCCGATGCTGGTTATCGGCATAGGCACCGGACTGCCGTGGGGATTGATGGACGGGCTATCGGTCAGCGTGGTGCCGACATCGCGGGCCGGTATGGCGACCGGGATTTTCAGCACCACTCGCGTGGCGGGGGAAGGGATTGCGCTGGCGATGGTGGGCGCGATCCTGGCTTCCTTTACCCATACGGCGCTGGCGGCACGTTTCGTCAGCGGCGATATCAGCCAGGCGGCGCAGCGTCTGGCGACGGGCGACATGCTACAGACGCAGCGCCTGTTGCCGCAGGCCGGTACGGCGCAGCTTCAGCAACTTTACGCCGCCGCCCTGCATCCCTTGCTGTTATGTCTGATGGCGATCACGCTGCTGTCCGCGCTGGTGGTGTTTTTCTCGCTACGCGGGCGTGAACCCCGTCCAGAGACCTCGGCGTCATGTCAAAAGGATCCGTCGCCCTAGCCAGTCCAGAAACCCCGTCCTGCTGCGGCAAACCGGTTTCTCCGGCCTGCCGCACGCCTGCGTGTCGCTATCTGTCGCATCAGGCTCCGTTCTTTCATAATTCCATTCCGGCGCTGGAAAATACGAACTATCCTAATAAGTTACGATATCGGACGCCATATTCGGTTATTCTGGCGATAAGCAGACCCCTATAGTATTTTGAACGCAGATATTCATCGGGCTATTAGGAGAAAGCATGATTTATACCCTGTTGCGTTGGGTGCTCAGGCGACTGTACCGCATACGGATTGAAGGCGACGGTCGTAATTTTCAGCAGTCTAAACTGCTGATTACCCCTAACCACGTATCCTTTCTGGACGGCGCGCTGCTGGCGCTGTTTCTACCGATCAAACCGGTATTTGCGGTTTATTCCACGATTACCGATCGCTGGTTTATGCGCTGGCTGAAGCCCTACATTGATTTTGTGCCGTTGGACCCGACCAAACCGCTTGCCATCAAGGGATTGATCAAGGTGATTGAGAGCGGCCGCCCGGTGGTGGTGTTCCCGGAAGGCCGTATCACCGTGACCGGTTCGCTGATGAAAATCTATAGCGGCGCCGCGTTTGTAGCGGCGAAATCCGGCGCGACCATTATTCCCGTGCGGCTGGACGGCGCGGAATTCACCCCGTTCGGGCGTCTGGCCGGCGTCTTTAAGCGCCGCTGGTTTCCGCAGATCACCATAAAATATCTGCCGCCCGCCACGCTGCCGATGCCGGAAGCCAACAGCGCCAGGGAGCGCCGCATTCTGGCGGGAGAGCATCTGCATCAGATCATGATGCACGCCCGTATGGCGAGCCGCCCGCAACACACGCTGTATCAGGCCTTTCTGGCCGCGCAGACCCGCTACGGTCGCCGTTCCGGCTCTATTTCGGATATTTCGTTTAAAGAGGACAGCTATCAGGGATTACTGAAAAAGTCGCTGGGCGTATCGCGCATCTTGCAGCGCTTTACCTGCGAGGGGGAGCACGTCGGCATGCTATTGCCGAACGCCACGATTACGGCGGCGGCGATCTTGGGGGCGTCATTGCGTAACCGGGTGCCGGCGATGCTGAACTACACCGCCGGGGCGAAAGGGTTGCAAAGCGCCATGAAAGCCGCCGCGATTAGAACCATTGTGACGTCCCGCCAGTTTCTGGAAAAGGGCAAGCTGACCGAGTTGCCGAAGCAGGTCAGCGATGCCAACTGGGTCTATCTGGAAGATTTGAAAGATACCGTCACGCTGGCCGATAAGCTGTGGATCCTGTTTCATCTGCTGTTCCCCGCCCAGGCCATGCTGGCGCAGCGGCCTGACGACGCGGCGATGATTCTGTTTACTTCCGGTTCCGAAGGGAGTCCGAAAGGCGTGGTGCATTCCCATGACAGTCTGCTGGCGAACGTTGAACAAATCCGTACCGTGGCGGATTTCACGCCGCGCGACCGTTTCATGTCGGCGCTGCCGCTGTTTCATGCCTTTGGTTTGACCGTGGGGTTGCTGACGCCGCTGATGACCGGCGCACGGGTGTTCCTGTATCCCAGTCCGCTGCATTACCGCATCGTACCGGAGCTGGTGTACGACCAGAACTGCACCGTGCTGTTCGGCACCTCCACTTTTCTGGGGCACTACGCGCGCTTTGCCCATCCGTATGACTTCGCCCGCCTGCGCTACGTGGTGGCCGGAGCGGAAAAACTGTCGGAGGGCACGCGTCAAATCTGGCAGGACAAATTCGGCATTCGCATTTTGGAAGGCTATGGCGTCACGGAGTGCGCGCCGGTGGTGGCGATTAACGTGCCGATGGCGGCGAAAATCCATACCGTCGGACAATTGCTGCCGGAGATGGAATCGCGGCTGATGACGGTGCCGGGCATTGAGCGCGGCGGACGTTTGCAACTGCGCGGGCCGAATATCATGAAAGGCTATCTGCGCGTTGAGCGTCCCGGCGTGCTGGAAACGCCGGCGGCGGAAAATGAGCAGGGCGAGCTACAGGCCGGCTGGTACGATACCGGCGATATTGTCGAACTGGATGAAAAAGGCTTCTGTACCATCATCGGCCGGGTAAAACGCTTCGCCAAACTGGCCGGCGAGATGGTGTCGCTGGAGAGCGTCGAACAACTGGCGCTAAGCGTGTCGCCGCAGGCGCAGCACGCCGCCAGCGCCAGGAGCGACAGCAGTAAAGGGGAAGCGCTGGTGCTGTTTACCACCGATAGCCAGTTAACCCGCGATCGCCTGTCCGCTCAGGCGCGCAGCAGCGGCGTGCCTGAACTGGCGGTGCCGCGCGATATCCGCTATGTGAAAGCATTACCGTTACTCGGCAGCGGCAAACCCGATTTTGTCACGCTGCGCGAGATGGCCGAACAACCGGAGCAGGTAGAATGAATCAGACGCCACAACCTGAAACGCGGCTGCTGTCGCGCGGCATGAACGCCGTCATCATCGCGCAGTTTTTTTCCGCGTTTGGCGACAACGCGCTGTTATTCGCCACGCTGGCGCTGATCAAAGTGTTGGTCTATCCCGACTGGAGCCAGCCGTTTCTGCAAATGGGCTTCGTGGCCGCTTACATCATTCTGGCGCCGTTTGTCGGCCAGGTGGCGGATAGTTACGCCAAAGGCCGGGTGATGATGTTTGCCAACGGCCTGAAGTTACTGGGGGCGCTGGTTATCTTTATCGGCGGTAATCCGTTTCTGGGTTATACGCTGGTGGGCGTGGGGGCGGCGGCCTATTCGCCGGCCAAATACGGCATTCTGGGGGAGATCACCCACGGCGGCCAGTTGGTGAAAGCCAACGGTCTGATGGAGGCCTCGACCATTGCCGCGATCCTCACCGGATCGGTGGCGGGGGGCGTGCTGGCGGACTGGAACCTGAACGCGGCGCTGGCCATCTGCGCGGTGGCCTACGGCATCGCGCTGGGATCGAACATGCTGATCCCCCGCTTGAAGGCGGCGCGTCCCGGTCAGTCCTGGAGACCGGCCCGCATGACGCGCAGTTTCTTTTCGTCCTGCCGGGTGCTATGGCGCGATGGCGAAACCCGCTTTTCGCTGCTCGGCACCAGTATGTTCTGGGGAGCCGGGGTAACGCTGCGCTTTCTGCTGGTGCTGTGGGTGCCGCTGGCGCTGGGCATAACCGATAACGCCACCCCGACGTTGCTCAATGCGATGGTGGCGGTGGGGATCGTGTTGGGCGCCGGCGCCGCCGCCAAACTGGTGACGCTGAAAAACGTGCGGCGCTGTTTGCCCGCCGGCGTGCTGATCGGCGTGGCGGTGGTGATTTTTACCCTTCAGCACAATCTGATCGGCGCCTATGCGCTGCTGGTTTTGCTTGGCGCGCTGGGCGGTTTTTTCATCGTGCCGCTGAATGCGCTGTTGCAGGATCGGGGCAAGGAGAGCGTCGGCGCGGGCAATGCCATCGCCGTGCAGAATCTGGGGGAGAACGCGGCGATGCTGCTGATGCTGGGGCTCTATTCGCTGGTGGTGAAACTCGGCGTATCGGTTATCGCTATCGGTATTGGCTTCGGCGCATTATTCGCGTTCGCCATCGGACTATTGTGGCTATGGCTGATTTTCGCCAACCGCCGGGCGCGTTTATAAACACGCATGCCGCGGCGCGTTGCTTAAGCGAACGGCATAAGCCGCGACTTTGATGACAAGCCTCCCGGTTCTAACCTCACCCCAACCCTCCCCTTGCCAGGGGAGGGAGCAAATCCGGCGATTTTAATGCGCGAGCGCCTCCTCCCGACAAAGGGGCAGGGCGGGGTGAATTAATGGCGAGGCTTCGAACTTTGTCAGCAATCTGACGGCCTAAGCCGTTAGGATAAGCGAATGTATTGAAATGACGGCGGGATAGAGGCGGGTATGAATCTGATATGGCATGACTGGCGGGTCGATGACCTGAATGTTTATTCGCTGCATGACATTCTGGCGTTACGCAACAAGGTATTTATCGTTGAGCAAAACTGTCCTTATCAGGATCTCGACGGCCGGGATCTGGCCGACGGCAACCATCATATTACGGCCTATCATAACGGCAGGCTGGCGGCTTATGCGCGGCTGCTGGCGCCTTCTCCGGCCAAGGATGCCGTCACCATCGGCCGGGTAATCGTCGCGCCTGACGTCAGGGGGATGCATCTGGGACATCAGCTGTTGGAGCATGCGCTGATGGCCTGCGCCCGCCACTGGCCGCACAAGCCGCTTTATCTCTCCGCGCAGGCGCACTTGCAGGATTTTTACGCCGGTTTCGGTTTCGTCGCCACCGGCGATGTATATGACGAAGACGGTATCCCGCATATTGATATGCGCAATACCGTTTAGGTTCGCGTGTTGTTTTATGGCCGAGTCTTATCGCAGTCCGAATCCCGAAAAATAGAGCGGCGCCGGCGAATCGTGGGGCACATCGCCGCGCTGTTGCTCCACCGCCTCCATTGATGAGGGCAGCTCGAACGGCAGCCGGGCGGTATAGACCCTGTCGTCCAGCAGCGAGCGCAGCAGCACCTCGTCGCGGACGCCGAAATTCCCCAGCAGCACGGCGGCCTTATCCTCAATCGCGGTCAGGATCGCCGGACGGTCAAGATAGACGGTCACCACCGTAGGCACGCGACGGGCCGCGGCGAGGATCGCCCGGTACTGCGGATCGTTCGGCTTGAAGTCCAGCGCGCCCTCGTGGTACATGGCGCCGAAGAAAAAGTTCTTATGCGGCTGTTCATAAGGGGCGTTGACGCGCACCAGCGCCACCTCCGCCTGTTCCGGGCGATCGACGACCGTCAGACCGGCGTCCTGCGCCGCTTTGCGGCTCATCCCCCAAACATAGACCTTGGCGCCTGGCTTCAGCGGCAGTACGCCATCCCGTTTTTTCAACAGCACCAGCGAGTCGTACTGCGCCCGATCCGCCTGCCTCTTCGCCTCCCCATCGTTCAGCACCCGCTCCGCCTGTTGCGGATCGACAAACGGCGCCTCGAACTGGCCTAACAGGAATTTCTGTTCCAGGATGCGCAGCACCGATTGGTCAATGCGCGCCTCCTTCAGCTTGCCCTCGCGCACGGCCTGCACGATGATCGACGAGTCGTCCACGCCGCCGAATTGATCCACACCGGCCTCGACGGCCTTAATGAAGCGCTCCGCCACCGACAGGCGCTCCACGCCCCAGGGGATGCCGATGTCCACGCCGGGTTTTTCACCGGGCGGATAGCCCGTTACGCAGGTGCCGGCGCAGTCGGCGGTGATCAGCCAATCGCTGACGATCACCCCGCGAAAACCGTATTCGCCGCGCAGCACGTTCTGTAGCAGGAATTTGTTGAAGCCGGCCCCCACCTGTTCGATGGCGGTGCCTTTATAAACCGCGTCCTTCAGGATGGGATAGGTCGGCATCACGCCGGCGACACCGGATTCGAACGCGCCGGTGAAAGGATAAATATGCTGCTCCAGCGCCTGCGCATCTTTAAACGGCGCGAATCTGCCGTAGTAGTGGTGGCCGTCAAATCCCTTGTCCGATGCGCCGTATCCTACCCAGTGCTTCACCACCGCGCCGACGCTGGCGCTATTCAACCCCTCGGTTCCGTTCTGCATCCCGGCGACGTAGCCCCGCACCATTTTTCTTACCCGTTCCTTATCGTCGCCAAAGGTGCCGTCGATGCGCGACCAGCGCGGCTCCGTAGCCAGATCCGCCACCGGCGACAGCGCCTGGGTGATGCCGACGGAGCGGTACTCCTGGCGGATGCGGTCGGCGTAATGCCGGATCAGCTCCTCGCTGCCGATGGCGGCCATCCCCGGCGGGGCCGGCCACTGGGAAAAACCGGCGGGCGACGGCGCGGCGTCTATGGCGTATGTATAGGTATTGCGCGGATCGACGCTGATGGTCAGCGGGATCCCCAGGCGGGAGGCTTCGGCGATCTCCTGCAACAAATTATTCTGCCGGGCGAACTCCGCGGGCGCGGCCTCGTTCAGACGGGTAATGAGGCTGTTCACCTGTTTCTCCGCCACCAACCGGCGGTTGGCGTCCAGATCGTAGGCGGCGCCGCGGCCGATGGGATCTCCGGCGGAGGGGGCGGAAGCGTGCATCATCATGCCGGCCTTTTCCGGCAGGGTCATGCGGGACAGCAGATCCCGCGCCCGCTCTTGCGCCGGCAGACGCCAGTCCTCATAGGGCGATAGCTCGCCGTCGCGGTTCAGATCGCGGAATTGCAGCCCATCCCGCTCGATGATTTTTCCTTCGCGCCAGGTTAGCGCCGGTTGCGCCATCGCGGCCGGTACGGCGCAGCATAGCATCCCTAACGACAGCATCGTTTTCTTCATATACCCATCCTTTGTCTGATAAGCGATAAAAAATTTTCGGCAGAAAAAAACGCCGATTGCGGCGATCCGCCCAAAAAAAAACCTAAACGCCGCGACGCATCGTTCCCCGCCGGGGAGCAATACATCGAGAGGTTTAGGTTTTGCCTGAATAAACCCTGCGACTGGAAATCTACTGGGTATAAACAGTTACAATCCTGACGCCGTCCGGTGCGGACGGCCTGAGTGACTATAGCAATCCGGCAAAGGAAAACCGTGAACGCATTCACGATCCGCCCCGCGCTCAATATGCGGGTGGTTCAGGAGGCGCGACGTATACCGCGCAAACCATCAAACAGCTGGCGGCGTCGCTGGGGGTTTAACGATGAAGCCTACTTTACCCGTTTTTTTCATAAGCATACCGGCGTCAGTCGGAAGCAGTTCCGCGAACTGGCGGCGCAGCAAATCACTTTGTCGGAGGCGTCGCCCGACAACGCTGCGCTGGAGGATGAGTCGGCGCAAGAGCAAGAGGATGACGACATGAGAACGGTATAATTAGCGGAAATGCCGGGAGGTTAAAAAAGCCCCCGGAGAGCGTCGTCTTCCGGGGGCTTCTGTCTGGCGCTCAATATGCCGTTAACTGGCTGAACTGGAAATTTTACTGCCCAGTTTTTCCACATCCTGACCAAAACCGCGCGCGGTGTTGCAACCGCTCAATACCGCTGCCATTAGCAGTGATGCTATGAGTAATTTCATTAATTTCATCGTCGTCACCAGCAGATTCAACATGCGTACACTTTGTCATAACCGTACGCGAAAATTCAATCTCAGGAAGCTGAAAACGCTGACATTTATCAAAATGTTCTCACCGGAGTCGGCGCGTGACCCGGCGGCGCTTTCATCGCCCCCGGTTTTGCTATATCCATTCAATATTGCGCACCGCGTCTTGCGGCGTCAGCTTAATTCTTTTGTTGTTCCGCCCGCATTTTATCCCGGACTTTTTGCAGAAACTCATCGCGATTCCATTCCTGCGGCTCCCCGCGAGTTAATCCGTCAGAAACAGTTCCAGCAGCGAATTCAGGAACAGCTTGCCGTGTTCGGTAATTTGCCAGTGGTCGTCGGTTTCATGCAGATAACCCTGCGCCAACGCCCGATCCAACTGCGGGCGGATCACGCTTTCATTCAGCCCGGTGTAGGCGGTGAAATCGGCTCGCGGGGCGGCTTCCAGCAGGCGAAAACGGTTCATAAAGAACTCGAAGGGACGATCCTCGTTGACGACGTCATGCCGTTTATCCAGATAATCGCCCCGCATATAGCCGCGCGGGTGGCGGGTTTTCACCGTGCGCAGAATGCGCCCGTCGCTGAAGGTCAGCTTGCCGTGCGCGCCGCAGCCGATCCCCAGATAATCGCCAAAGCGCCAGTAGTTCAGATTGTGTTGACACTGGTAGCCCGGTTTGGCGTAGGCCGAGGTTTCATATTGCCGGTAGCCCGCCGCGTTCAGCAGCCGGTGGCCCTGCTCATAGATATCCCATAGCGCATCGTCGTCCGGCAGCTTGGGCGGGCGGGAGCCAAACAGCGTATTGGGTTCGATGGTGAGCTGATACCACGACAGGTGCGGCGGGTTGAGGGCGATCGCCTGGCGCAGATCGTCCAGCGCCTCGTCCAGCGATTGGTCGGGCAGACCGTGCATCAGATCAAGGTTAAAGCTGCGTAATCCCAAACCTGCGGCCAGATGCGCGGCGCGTTTGGCTTCTTGCGGGCCGTGAATGCGCCCCAGCCGCGCCAGTTTTTGCGGGTTAAAACTTTGCACGCCAATCGAAATGCGATTGATGCCTGCGCGCTGATAGCCGCTGAAGCGATCGGCTTCTACCGTGCCGGGATTGGCTTCCATGGTGATTTCGGCGTCCGGCGTTAACGGTAAACGCGCCCGCACGCCATCCAGCAGCGATTGCATCGCCTCGGCGCTCAGCAGGCTGGGCGTGCCGCCGCCGATGAATATCGAATGCAACGGCCGATCGCCCGCCAGCGGCAGATCGGCATCCAGATCCGCCAGCAGGTGGCCGACATATTCCTGATGCGGAACATCGCCTTTCAACGCATGGGAGTTGAAATCGCAGTACGGGCATTTTTGCACGCACCAGGGAATATGAATGTACAGGCTGAGCGGCGGCAGCTTAAGCATTACGCAGGGCATCCAGCAGTAAACGCAGCGCCTGGCCGCGGTGGGAGCGCGCGTGTTTTTCTTCGCGCGTCAGTTGCGCCGCGGTTTTTCCCAACTCCGGCACAATAAAGATCGGATCGTAGCCAAAACCGCCGTCGCCGGCAGGTTCCCGCGCCAGCGTACCGCTCCAGCTGCCGTGACACACCAGCGGGGTGGGGTCTTCGGCATGGCGCAGATAAACCAGCACGCAGTGGAAGCTGGCGCCGCGCTGTTCATCAGGGACGTCTTGCAGCGCGAGCAACAGTTTGTCCAGATTTTGCTGGTCGCTGGCGTCAGTACCGGCGTAGCGCGCCGAGTAGATCCCCGGCGCGCCGTCCAACGCATCCACCGCCAGACCGGAGTCATCGGCGATTGCCGGCAGACCGGTGATGCGGGAGGCATGACGCGCCTTCAGAAGCGCATTCTCAATAAAGGTCAGGCCCGTTTCTTCCGCGGAATCCACCCCTAGCTCGGTTTGCGCTACGATATCCAGACCAAAATCCGCCAGCAGACTGGCGAGTTCGCGCACTTTACCGGGGTTGCCGGTAGCCAAAACCACTTTTTGCATATGTTTTCCTGCGTGTTTATTCAATGAGTTCCGCGACTTCCGCCGGGATGTGTTGCGGATTGACGATTTTAATCTGTTTATGCCGGCCGAGTTCGCCTTTTTCGATGATGACCAGACTCTTGGCGACCCGGAATTGTTTGGCGAGGAATTTAGTCAGATGGGCGTTGGCCTGGCCGTCGACCGGCGGTGCGGTCACGGCGACTTTCAGTTCGTCGCCGTGCAGCCCGACAATCTGGTCGCGGCTGGCTTTCGGCTGAATATACAGCCGAATCACCAGGTCGTCATCTTGTCGTGTGACGGCGCTCATAGCAGGAACCACAGGCCCGGAAACAGATCCATACCCAGATAATTGAACAGATACAGGATCAGGATCACCGCCATAGCGGAAAAGTCGATGCCGCCCATCACCGGAATAATCCGGCGAATCGGCGCCATAAACGGCTCCGTCAACTGGTGCAGCAGATATTCGATCGGGCTGCGGCCCTGGCTTATCCAACTCATCAGCGAGCGAATAATCACGATCCAGAAGATCAGATAACCGGCGGACTTAAGCAGGGAGAGCAGGCCGACCAGCAGGTTCATCGGGCTGAGCGACAGCGCGCCGACCTGAATCAGCAGCAGCAGCGGATATTTGATGGTGGTCAGAATAAACGCCAGTAATAAGGAAGCGCTGTCAATCGGCCCCAGTGAAGGAAGGATCCGGCGCAGCGGCCCGACAATCGGCTGAGTGATTTTGACCACGAACTGCGAGAGGGGGTTATAAAAATCACTGCGTGACCACTGCATCCAGATGCGCAACAGTAGAACTATTACGTAGAGGTCGATCAGTGTTTTGACCAGAAAAGTCAGGGTAAGCATAGGTACGTCGGTTCCTTAATAAATGGGATGATGATGAACGTTTTCAATCAGAACAGCTTTTCCATTTCCTTCGCGCGCTCAACGGCGGCCTGCATGGCTTCTGACACGGTTTGCGTCAGTTGGCGTTCGTTGAATACCCGTAATGCCTCGGCGGTGGTGCCGCCTTTAGACGTCACATTTTCGCGCAGGGTCGACAGCGGAGTATCCGGGCTGGCTTCCACCAGCGCCGCCGCGCCGGATGCGGACTGCTGCACCAGCAGACGCGCGGTTTCGGGATCGAATCCCTGGCGGATGGCCTCCTGCTGCATCGCCTCCATAAACAGGAAGAAATACGCGGGCGCGCTGCCGGCGGCGGCGATCACGCCGTTGATATCCTGCTCGTTTTCCACCCAGCATACTTTACCCACGCTTTTCATCAACTCGGCGGTAAACTCGCGATCGGCGGCGCCGACGGCGGCGGGGGCATACAGTCCGCTCATCCCTTTTCCCACCAGAGAAGGGGTATTGGGCATAATCCGCACGATATTCAACGCCTCTCCCAACAGCGCCTGAAAACGGGCGATATTGACGCCGGCGGCGATAGACAGCACCAGCTTACCGGTGAAATCCACCTGTTGGCGCAAAGGGTCGCAAACGCTCGCCATCATCTGCGGTTTCACCGCCAGCACAATCACATCGGCGTCTCTGGCGCTTTGTACGTTATCCGCGCTGCTGGTCACGCCATATTGGGCCGCCAGCGCGTCGCGGCGGGTGCCGGATGGCGCGCACACGCTGATATTCCGGGCGGGATAACCTTTATCAATTAATCCAGCGATAATGGCCTGCGCCATATTGCCTGCGCCAATAAACGCTATTTTACGTTGTTGCATCTAAGCTCTCACTGATTTCTTGTTCTGTTAATCGTTGTCGATGTGGCTGGCGATGCCGCGGCAGCGGATTATTTCTTCGATGCCGAATAGTCCCGCGCGCCGAAAATGGCGGTGCCGATCCGCACCAGCGTACTGCCCGCGACGATGGCGGCGCGCATATCATCAGTCATACCCATCGATAAAGTGTCGATATGAGGATAGTGTAATGCCAATTGTTGAAACAGATCATCCATTTGCCGGAAAACGGCTAGCTGACGCTGGTAGTCTGTTTCCGGGGCCGGAATGGCCATTAATCCGCGCAGACGCAGATTCGGCAATGCCGCCACGTCGGCCGCCAACGCGGATAATTCTTCAACCTTAATGCCGGATTTGCTCGGCTCGTTGCTGATATTGATTTGCAATAACACGTTCAGCGGCGGTAATGACGCCGGGCGCTGTTCGCTCAATCGCTGGGCGATGCGCAGACGATCCACCGTATGGAACCAGTCGAAATTTTCGGCCACCAGCCGGCTTTTATTCGACTGTAGCGGACCGATAAAGTGCCATTCCAAATCTATTTCCGGTTTGTTTTCCCGAAAGTAATGGATTTTGTCCACGCCCTCCTGCACATAGTTTTCGCCAAAGGCGCGCTGCCCGGCGGCGATGGCTTCTTCGATAGCGGTCACAGGTTTGGTTTTGCTGACTGCAAGCAGCTTAATTTCTTCTGGTGTTCGTGCGCAGTGCTGTGCGGCGGCGGCGATTTGCCGCCTGATGTCCTGTAGGTTCTGCTGGATAGTCGTCATAGTAATTCAGGAGATTATCGATGAATGTGGATGAATGGGTGTCGCTTAGTGTAAAGCATAATGCCTCGGATCTGCACCTGTGTAGCGGACATCCGCCGGTGTTGCGCGTTGATGGTCAGCTACGCGCGGAAAATACCTTACCACGTTTGCGCGCCGAGCAACTGGAACAATGGTGTTCCGCTTGGCTTGACGCCCCCCAGCTACGGCAACTGCGGCAATCGGGGCAGTTGGATTGCGCTCTGATGCTGGCGGAAGGACAGCGCCTGCGGGCGAATCTGTTCCGCCAGCGGCTGGGATTCTCCGCCGCGCTGCGCGTCATACCGTCAACCCACCCTTCGTTAACCACGCTGCGCGCGCCGCCGATCCTGTCCGAGCTGCTTGAGAAGCCCGATGGCCTGATTTTACTGACCGGCGCCACCGGCAGCGGGAAATCGACCACGTTGGCGGCGATGATTTCGGCGCTGAATCAGAGCAGCCGCCGGCATGTGATCACGCTGGAAGATCCGATCGAGTTTATCCATAACAGCCGGCAGTGCCTGATCCAGCAGCGTGAAATCGGCCGGGACAGCATATCGTTTGCCGACGCCCTGCGCGCCGCGCTGCGCGAAGATCCCGACGTGATTTTGCTGGGGGAACTGCGCGATACCGAAACGATCCGCCTGGCGTTAACGGCGGCGGAAACCGGACATTTGGTGCTGTCCACTCTACATACCCGCAGTGCGGCGCAGGCGGTGGATCGGCTGGTGGATGCGTTTCCCGGTGATGAAAAAACGTTCGTCCGCAGCCAATTGGCCGCGTGTTTACAGGCGGTGATTGCGCAACAACTGCTGCCGATGGCGCAAGGGGGCAGGGTGGCTCTGTTTGAAGTGCTGACGGCGACCTCCGCGGTCAGTAATCTGATCCGGGAAGGGAAAAGCCACCAGTTGCCCAGTCTGATCCAGAGCGGCGCTCAGGCCGGCATGCAGACGTTTGAACAGAGCCGTCAGCAACGTATTCGGGAGGGGGTGCTGTCTTGACGCTTTCCACGTTGTCTTGATGGCGGCGCGCTTCTGGATCGTTTGGATCTCCGCGGCTTCAGCGTCGGCTGCCCAGCCACTGCAACGTATCTCTGGCGAAGGCCATACGCTGATCTTCGATAGCCGTATTGTAGGTTACGGCCTGAGGAATCCCATGGTTTTCGTAGGCAACGCGCGTATTGAGGTTTTTATTGAAATCATGGCGTAAGGTATTTTTTATCGGTTCCGGCAACGAATTGAACACGCTCTGCGACGTCGTCAGCCGATAGAAGTCGGCTGGCAGTTCGTGTTTAAATTTTCGCGTCACAAACGTATCCCTATTGCTTTTGTCATAATCGCCATCGTCAATTTTGGCATAGTTGCGCTGGTGAAATTGATTCATCGCCTCTTCACTCGACGCCATTGCTTTCACATCATGCAGAGAAAAAATTTTGCAGCCGGAAGGCGATTTTTGAACCGAGGTGAATAACACCGTTAACGCGGCGTCATGGTCGGTGATATGTTCCGCAATGTCAGAGTCCGTAAACGCAGAGGCATAGGCGTCCACCACCACCAGCGAGATCTTATTATTTTTCTTCTCCGCTTCCACCGCCACGCTATGCGGCGTTTCATTAGGTTCATCATCATCCGCAATGTTCATCACCGCACGCCATTTGGTGTCGTTGTCCATCATACGCAGCGCATTTTTCAGTTCGTCGCCATTGGTCGCAGAAATACTCAACAGGCCGATCTGTAGATGATGTTTATCGTTTTGCGCCATGATGAGATATTTTTGCAGGGCGCTTTCTTCCGTTCTGACATTCGGCTGAATTGCATCACTAGCGTGACTCGCCAGTTTATTCAGATAGTTGTTCAACTGCTTTGTTACCTGCCGCGGGTTATAGCCTTCAGATGAACGGAGAGCGAGGCCGAGGTGGCTAAACCGCGCGCCCAGGCCGGCGGACGCTTCTTTGCGGGCGCTCATGTAAGGATAAACCGCGCGTGCCGGCTGCGAAGAGGAGGATTCTTGCG
This sequence comes from Brenneria izadpanahii, assembly GCF_017569925.1. NCBI lineage: Bacteria > Pseudomonadati > Pseudomonadota > Gammaproteobacteria > Enterobacterales > Pectobacteriaceae > Brenneria > Brenneria izadpanahii. The sequence goes on from NZ_CP050854.1 coordinate 934,765, forward strand.
GCCCGCCCGACGATTCGGCGGCGGAAGTGGCGGAAGATGAGGCGGCGTTCAGCGAGCCGGAGTGCGATGGATGAGAAGCGGTAAAAGAGGTGATAAAGGGAATTCGCATGGTAATGGTTCAGCGTATTAAGACGGATACTTTCTGTGTGTTGGTCTTCGCGATCGGTTCCCGCAACGTTTTAAGCGCGATGCGATGTCATTTTTCAATTAGCGGCATTGTTGTACCTATCTGGGGCGCGATGATCAATTTTGGCGCATCTAATGCACCATTGCCGCACAAGGCCTTTTGCCGTCATTTTTATAACCAACTGAAAAAGATAAATAAAAAAACATGGCACCCATGTTGCTTACTCAATTTCGCAGTTGTTGAGTTGTTGGACTGATTTTGTGAGATGACGTTTTTTTAATTTTACCGCCGGTTCCGGCATCAGGGGTTTCATGCGGTGATGCCGTTCACCTGGCTGGGATTGCGCTTCGGTTGAGCTCGTTCGCGGGTGCCGGCGGCGTTTTATCAGGGAGATATAACGATGAGGTTCCAGCAGAGATGCCCACGTTATGGTCGTCCCATCGTCTCGCGTTTTAAACCAACGGCATTCGTTTCTACTAAGGGGATTGTATGAGATTGGGTAGCAGAAAATCGAAGTGCGCAGTAGCGTTGTCCGCTTTTTTGGCGTCGTTAGCCATGATGCCGGCATTGCAGGCCAAAACGCTGGTCTATTGTTCCGAGGCCTCGCCAGAGGGGTTCAACCCGCAGTTGTTCACCACCGGGGTAACGAACGATGCCAGCGCCAATCCCATTTACAACCGGCTGATTGATTTTAAATATGGTACGACCGAACTGGCGCCGTCATTGGCCGAGCGTTGGGAGATCAGCCCGGACGGCAAAACCTATACGTTTTACCTGCGCAAAAACGTGAAATGGCAAAGCAACAAAGCCTTTACGCCCAGCCGGGATTTTAACGCCGATGACGTGATATTCAGCTTTATGCGCCAGAAAGACGCCGCATCGCCCTGGCACGGCGTATCTGGCGGTAACTATCCCTATTTTACCGGGATGGGAATGGATCAGCTGATAACCAGCATCGCCAAACTTGATGATTACCGGGTGGTCTTTACGCTGTCTCACCCGGAAGTGCCTTTCCTTTCCGATATCGCCATGGGGTTTGCTTCGATAACCTCCGCCGAGTATGCCGATAAAATGATGAAGGCCGGCACGCCGGAAAAGCTGGATCTCGATCCTATCGGCACCGGCCCGTTTCAACTGGCGCAGTATCAGAAAGATTCGCGCATTTTGTTTAAAGCCTTTGGCGATTATTGGGGGGGTAAAAGCAAAATCGACCGTCTGGTGTTCACCATTACGCCGGATGCATCGGTGCGCTTCGCCAAATTGCAGAAAGATGAATGCCAGGTCATGGTTTCACCCAATCCCGCCGATATTCCCGACATCAAGAAAGCCGCGCATGTCACTTTGCTGGAACAGGCCGGACTGACGACGGGCTATCTGTCGTTCAACGTGGAGAAGAAACCGTTCGACAACCTGAAGGTGCGTCAGGCTTTGTCGCTGGCGGTGAATAAACCCGCGATCATCGAAGCGGTTTATCAGGGAACCGGACAGCTGGCAAACAGCCTGATCCCGCCGTCAATGTGGGGCTATAACCCCGATAAGCACGGCAGCGATTACGATCCCGTCAAGGCGAAGGCGCTGCTGGCCGAAGCCGGATATGCTCAGGGATTTTCCACCGATCTCTGGGCGATGCCGGTACAGCGTCCCTATAACCCGAATGCGCGACGCATGGCTGAAATGATCCAGGCGGATTGGGCGGCGATTGGCGTGACCACCAAAATTGTGACTTATGAGTGGGGCGAATATCTTAAACGCGCCGCCGAAGGCGATCATCAGAGCATCCTGATTGGTTGGGGCGGCGATAACGGCGATCCGGATAATTTCTTCAGTCCGTTATTCAGTTGCGCATCCATTAACGGCGGCGCTAACTATTCACGCTGGTGCGACAAGTCGTTTGAGTCTTTGATTACGGCGGCGCGCAGCGAACCGGATCATGCGCAACGCGTCCGTTTATATCATCAGGCGCAGGATGTGATGGCGCAACAGGCTCCGGCGATTATGATCGGTCATTCAACGGTTTATGAACCCATCAGCGACAAGGTGAAAAACTATATGATTTCCCCGGTCGGCGGTCACCGCTTCGAACAAGCCGACCTGGATTAACGTTAGTGCCGGCCGAGACGCTCGGCCGGCCATTTTTTGAAAAGGCAGAAACCCAATGGGCTCATTATCACATTTGTCTCCGCAACCGCTGTGGGATCGCTTTGCCGATATCTGTTCCATTCCGCATCCTTCGTATCATGAAGAGCAACTGGCGCGCTATCTGGTTTCCTGGGCGCAGGAGAGAGGGCTGGCGGCCAGGCGGGATAGCGTAGGCAATGTCTTTATTCGCAAACCGGCGACGCCCGGCCGGGAAAACCGGGTTCCGGTGATCCTGCAGGCGCACCTGGATATGGTTCCCCAGAAAGCGCACGGCAAACAACATGACTTTACCCGCGATCCGATAGAGCCCTATGAGGATGATGGCTGGGTCAAAGCCAGACAAACAACGTTGGGCGCAGATAACGGCATCGGTCTGGCTTCCATACTGGCGGTTCTGGAGTCGCCGGACGTGGAGCACGGTCCGCTGGAAGCGTTGCTGACCATGACCGAAGAGACGGGCATGATCGGGGCGAAAGGGCTTGAGGCGGGCTGGTTGCAGGGCGATATCCTGATCAACACCGATTCCGGCACGGAAGGTGAAATCTATATGGGCTGCGCCGGCGGGGTTGATGCGATCGCCCGCCTGGCGGTGGGGCGCGAACCGCGCAGAGAGGGAGACGGCACGCTGGAACTGTCGATTGACGGGCTGGTCGGCGGCCACTCCGGCGGCAATATCGCGCTGGGGTTAGGCAATGCCTATAAGCTGATGGCGCGTTTCTTATATCAATACGCCGACGCATCCGAAGCTCGTCTGATCGCCCTGGCGGGGAATAAAATGAGGAATGCGATTCCGGCGCAGGCGAACGCCCGGCTGTCTGTTCCAACAGCCAGACTCAGCGCGTTCAAACAGAGCGTTGACGCATTCCGTGACGTTATCGTCCGCGAGTTGAAGTGTGCGGAACCGAATCTGACCGTTTCACTGACCGAGTGCGACGATGGCGAAGCGCCGCTGGATTTGCCTTCCCAGCAGCGGATGATTGCATTGCTGCGCGCCATGCCGCACGGGGTGATCAGAATGAGCGATACGTTTGAGGGCGTGGTGGAAACCTCGCTCAACCTGGGCGTCGTCGAACTGTCCGCGTCGCAGGTGGAAATCAACTGCCTGGTGCGTTCATTGCTGGACAGCGGTAAAGACGATGTCGTGGATACCCTTGGCGCGCTGGCCCGGCTTGCCGGCGCGGATTTCCATACCGAAGGCGCCTATCCCGGTTGGGCGCCCGATCGGCATTCACGGATTAAGGCCATTACCGAACAGTGCTGGCAACGGCTGTTTGGCGGCATGCCCAGCATCAAGGTGGTGCATGCGGGATTGGAATGCGGTTTGTTCAAACAGCATTATCCATCGCTTGATATGGTTTCTATCGGCCCGACCATGCTGGGAGCGCACTCTCCGCAGGAGAAGGTCAATATTGCCAGCGTTGGACGCTACTGGACTTTGCTCACTGAAATGCTTGATGCTATTCCGCAACGCTAAAGGAAGCCCCTACGGTATGGATGCTAACCTCATCGCTCCGTCGTCTTCCCGCTATGTCAACCGGAGAGTTCCCGTAGAGGAGTGTCGTGATGAAACAGAAAGTCAGGCTTGAGCCGATCGTCGTCCAGCGCAGCGATTCGCTGGTTCTGGATGCGCTAACGCGTTATGTCGCGCAAACGGGAACCGCCGTGGGCGAGAAACTTCCCTCGGAACAATTGCTGGCCGAAGAGCTGGGGGTTAGCCGCAATACGGTGCGGGAAGCGTTAAAACGCTGGGAAACGTTGGGCATTATTACCCGCAAAAAGGGCAGCGGCACCTTTTTGCGCGCCAACGTTTCCATGAACGATAGCTTCTTGTCGTTGCGCTTCAAGAATGATGCCGAGAACATGCTGCACGCCCTTGAAGTGCGCCGCATTATCGAATGCCAAGCCTGTGCGCTGGCGGCGGTGCGCGCCACAGAAGACGATCTCTCGCAGATCGGGCTGCGGCTTGAGGATATGGAACGGGTGCATCTCAGTATCGGCACCGCCGGGGCGGAAGACTGGCTATTCCATGCGGCGATCTACCAGGCCGCCCATAACCCGCTGCTGCTGAAAATCATCGAGGGGCTTTACGATACTTTGCACGCCTTTTTTGAGTCGCCGCCCGAACAGGCGTTGTTCAGCGACTCTTTTCCTTTGCACCGTACATTGTTTGACGCAATCAGACATCGGGATCCGCAGCAGGCCAGCCTGATCAGCCAGCAGATCCTGGATATAACAGAACGTGATTTAAAGGACATAATTAATAATGCAGCACGATAAACCAGAGAACGATAGCGCCAGGGTAAATTTGCAAACCCGGTTGATGCACGAACCCCGCCATGACAAGGGGGCGATCTCGCCGCCGATTTACCAGTCTTCACTGTTCAGCTTCAGTGATTACGACACCATGATTGAACGCTTTCGCGGCGAAAGCGATCATCCGCTCTATTCCCGTATGGATAACCCGACGGTGCGGGTGTTTCAGGAAAAAATGGCCGCGCTGGAAGGCGGCGAAGCCTGCGTCGCCTTTAGCAGCGGAATGGCCGCTATCAGCGGCACGATACTGAGCGTGGTGCGTCCGGGCGATAAAATCGTCTGTGTTAAACACATCTATCCCGATGCCTATCGTTTTATGCGCGGATTTTGCCACGACTTTTCCGTCGAAACCGTGTTTGTCGATGGCGAATCGCTGGAAGAGATCGACGAAGCGCTGAACGGCGCGCGCCTGCTGTATCTGGAAAGCCCGAGCAGCTGGGTGATGACCGAACAGAACCTGGCCTCGATCGCCAAGCTGGCAAGGGCGAAAGGCGTGACCACCGTGATTGATAACAGCTGGGCCTCGCCGATGTATCAGAAACCGCTGGCGGCGGGGATTGATATTGTGGTGCATTCCGCATCGAAATATATCAGCGGCCACAGCGATGTGGTCGCCGGGGTGGCGGTCGGCAGCCAGCGGCATATCTCGGCCATCACGCGCACGATTTCGCCTTTTCTTGGCGGCAAGCTGTCGGCCAATGAAGCCTGGCTGTTGCTGCGCGGCTTAAGAACGCTGCCGTTCCGCATGCGCCAGCACTGTGAAAGCGCGCTGGCGCTTGCCCGCCGGCTATCCGCGCATCCTCAGGTGCTGAAGGTCAATCATCCGGGGCTGGCGCCGTCGGACATCTCTTCGCTGACCGGCTATAGCGGCTTATTTTCGTTTGAGCTGGATGAAGCGGTGGATATCCCGCGTTTCTGTAATCAACTCCAACTGTTCAGCATGGGGGTGAGCTGGGGCGGATTTGAAAGTCTGGTGATGCCGGCGATCTCGGTGCTGAATCAGGCCGGCGAATTCAACTCGGCCATTGATTTTGGTATTTCGCCGCGTTTGATCCGCATTTCCATCGGCCTGGAAGATACCGACGATCTGTGGCGCGACTTACAGCAGGCGATTGCCGGGGCGCTGTAATCGGCTAGTCATACCAAAATAACGGGGATCCCGGTGAATTCGCGCCGGGATCCCCGCCATCCTGCCGCCTTTTGCTGCAGAAATATTCGGCAAAGCGATTTATGGAGGCGCGCGGTAACAGCGATGTAGCCGAATACATAAAAATAATTTTTAGAATTGTGAGTAATGTCGTTATTTTTCAGGGGCAAATGATGAGCTTTAAATAGGCCGTTATTTGACCTTGATGGCGGGATTGCCGTTAGTGTTCTATAGACCTGTAAATCCACACCAGGGATCTTATTATGAACGCCAATTTTAAAAACGAAATACAAACATTTGGACGCTCACTATTATTACCCATTGCGGTATTAGCCCCCGTTGGCATGTTGATGGGTATTTGCAGCGCGTTGGGACAGGCTTATATGATCGATAAGCTGCCCTTCTTAGGAAATGTTTACTTTAAGGCAATTCTTTCATCCGTTGGTTTAATTACCAGCGTCGTATTTCAAAATATTCCGCTATTGTTCGCTATGGGCGTTGCCTATGGCATGTCAAAAAAAGAAAAAGGCATCGCCGTTTTTTCATCCGTGATTTCCTATCTGACATTGCTCATCTCCATGCATGTTCATTTAAAGCTGATGGGACAATTGGCCGGCGAGGATATGGCCTTTGTCGGGCAGGGCATGGTGCTGGGGATTCAGACGCTGAAAATCGAGGCGCTGGGCGGTATTATCGCCGGTTTACTGGCGGCTAAAGTGACCGACCGTTATTACCGCCTCCAACTGCCGCTGGCCTTTGCGTTTTTCAGCGGTAAAAAATCCGTCGCGATTTTATCGATAGCCTTCACCATTCCCGTCGGATTGCTGATTCCCTTTATCTGGGATGTGTTTACCGCGGGAATGAAGAGTATTTCGACCATAATGATGGCGCCCCATATCGGCGCGGGGATCTACATGACGCTGAACCGGCTGTTGATTCCTTTTGGTTTGCATCATGTTCTAAGTTCCACGGTGCGCTTTACCGAGGCGGGCGGCACCTATTTAATCGACGGCCAAACGTATATCGGCATTTTGCCGGCGATGAATAAAATTCTGTTTGAGTTGGGGCCGAATCATCCCGCCTGGAATGAATTTATGCCGACGCTGTCGAGTTATCTGGCTTCGTCGCAAATGCTGACTACCTTATTCCGCGTACCGGCTATCGGGCTGGCGATGTATCACATGGCGTATTTCAAGAATAAGAAATTCGCCAAAGGCATGATTCTGACCGTGGTGCTTACCGCGTTCCTCGGCAATATTACCGAGCCGCTTGAGTTCTCCTTTCTGTTTATCGCGCCAAAACTGTTTATTGTCTATTCGGTGCTGTGCGGTTTATTAACCATACCGCTGCAAATATTAGAAGTCTCCATTGGTTATATCCGAGGAACGATTTTTGATTTCGGCATTTTTGGTCTGATGTATGAAAATACGCACTGGGTCAATTTGATTTTACTCGGCAGTATTAACTTTGTGGTCTTCTATTTCTTCTTCCGTTGGGCAATCGGCAAATTCGATATAAAAACGCCAGGGCGTGAAAAAGAGATAGCGGACAGCACCCTGTTAAATAACAAAGAATATGACAAAGTGGCTCAACTGGTGATTGAAGGGCTGGGGGGCAAAAGCAATATCAAACGGGTGGAAAACTGTGTTTCCCGTCTCCGCGTCGATCTGCACAATCAGAAACTGCTGCAGATGGCGTTGCTTAAAGATGCCGGCTCCATGGGAACATTTATTCCGTCCAGCAACCATGTTCATGTTGTATTCGGGCCGCATGTGGAGTTTGTCCGTAACGCGGTGGATGATGTTTTAGCCGGAACCAGGCCAGATTAAGAGGGACAGACATGCGCGCACTGTACGATTCAAAAAGCAAAACCATCGATCATAAAGGGATGAAAGATCTGTTCACTCATGAGGCGAGGGTGCAGTCATGGCTCGATATAGAAGCCGAACTGGCGCTGGCGCAGGCAAAGGCGGGGATAATCCCGCAGGCGGCGGCGCAGAATATTGCGGCCAACTGTAAGCTGGAACGTATTGATTTGGCGGAGATCGATCGTCTATTGCAGCAGATCGGCCACGGTTTTGTTCCGGTGATCAAAGTGCTGGTCAATGCCTGCGACGCGGAAAGCGGCAAGTATGTGCACTATGGCGTGACGACACAGAATATCCAGCAAACGGCGCATCTGTATCTTGCCAAGCAGTTCCATCAAAAGCTGATGCAGTTTGTCGACGGCGTGTTGCTCAACCTTGCCCGGCTGGCAACGGAGCATAAAGACACGCTGATGGCGGGCCGCACGCACGGTAAACATGCGTTGCCCATCACCTATGGCTATAAGGTTTCGGTGTGGATTTATGAACTGTTGGGCGCGGTCGAGCGCATGCAGGAAGCGGAAAAACGGGTCTTCACCGTGATGATGGGCGGCGCGGTCGGCGCTTTCCATGCCACCGGCGAGCCGGGGCGCAGGGTGCAGGATCTGGTGGCGCAGGCGTTGGGCATGCACTCTATGCCTATCCCTTCCCGTAATGCCAGAGTGTACCGGGCCGAATATATTTCGAATCTGTGCCTGTTGGCCACCACGCTGCATAAAATTGCCGAAGAGGTTTATCAGACCTCCAGCGAAGAGTTCGGCGAGGTTTCCGAAGCCTTCGCCAAAGGAACGGTCGGCAGCAGCACGATGCCGCAGAAGGTCAATCCCAAGCTGGCGAAGGGGATTATCGCCAATGCGCAGAAACTGTATGCCGTGCTGACCTCGTCGCTGTATGTCTGTCCGCGCCCGTTTGAAGCGGATAGCTCGGCCTACTTTATCTTTGATGCCAACCTGCAGGAGAGCATGGAGCTGATGGCCGAAATCATCCTGCGCGCCGAAGAGTTGACCCGCACGTTGGTGATCAACAAGGCGCGGATGCGGCAGAACGTGATGCTGACTCACGGGCTGATCAACAGTGAAAAAATCATGATGAAGCTGGTAGACAAGCTGGGCAAGGATCCGGCGCATGAGCTGGTCTATCACATGGCGATGCGCAGTACCCATGAAAATATTGAATACCGCGAGGTGCTGGCCAATGACCCGGTTATCGCGGCGAATTTCAGCGCCCAGGAGATCGCCGAACTGCTGGACCCCGCGGCTTATACCGGATTATGCGCGCGGCTGGCGGAAGAGATGGCCGAACAGGTGTTTCAGCGCCTATCGTGATTTTCCGGGCCGGTTAACGCTTTCCGGCGGTGATTAAAAAGGGGGAAGCCCAGCGCAGGGAAGACGTTTCGCGCCGGGCTTCCCCTGGCGTGGTGTTCTTTAACGATTCGCATGACGCCGTTTCCCTTTGGGGCCGCGAGAGAGTCGTCAGATAAAAAAATCGGGGTAGCGCTGTTCCAGCCAGCGGCGGCGCTGTTGTTGATCCATCTCTGCGGTTTCTTGCAAAAATGCCTCAAGCGGAATCTTCTTTTTAGCCCGCGACAGGCCGCGTTGGCTTAATAGGGCGATATCATCCCGGGTAAGGTAGAAATTCACTTTGATATAATCCAACCGATAGTATTTCAAATAATTGGATATTTTATTGGTGAAGGTAATCAATAAATCGCAGGGTAACCGATCCAGACGCTGCAATTCATTGATGTTGACGCAGTCGATAATATCGATATGGAAATGGGATTTTAACACCTCTTTGAAATATCCCACTTTGCTTTCAGATGAATTGGTCACGATGATGACGCGTTTTTTCGGCTCGCTGTAGAGGCGGTTTTGCAGTTCATATTTTTTCAAAATCAAAACCAGCGTCGCCAGATGGATGGGCGAAAATATGGTTTGGTAATGCTGTTCAATCGGCGCGGTAGCCTGACAGATGCCGTTATATAACGAGGCATAACGAGTCTGGACATCGTGCAGTTTTTTATCATCAAAATAGAGGTTGAATTTATTCTGGACGATAGCCGAATAAATAAACTGGTACAGTTCGGCGAAGAAGGGATGGATATTGTGAATTTGCGCCCGTAATAACGGGGATATTGCGCGGCATAATTGTCGGACATGCCGGATCAGCGTGGGATCGTACACATTGAACGGCCGCCGGGTAAAGGTCAGTGATGAAATAAGCAAATTCAGAAACTGGTTTTCATCGTGCTGTTCCAGCAGTGAAAAGTCCAGCGACTGGATAAATTCAAGCCGCCGGCCGTGCGGTATCACATGCCCTCGCCGGATACGGTGCAGGGCGATGCTCATATAAACCAGAAAATATTTTTTGCTGTTATAGCCCAGTTGCGCCACCGGCTCCAACCTTTGCCGGTAAAGGCCGGCGACGGTTTCTATTTCATCTGCGCACTGCGTTAAAAACTGCGCCGCAATGGATTTATTGATCGGCTCATTCGCTTTGTGGGGAACCAGACGATGGTCTTCGTCAACTTCTACGGTTTTTAGAATAATTAAACAGATCGCGATACGCAGTAAAATTTCGTCGCCATCCAGCCGCGAGCCCTGCCTGGGAATACTGGCGATGGTTAGATGGTTGGCGTATAAAAAGCCGAGCAGCGCCTGATTATCATTTTTCAGCGTAGTCGGGCTAACGTGGAATTTCCGGTAATATTCGCCTTTATTCACCACATCCTGTAGGCACAGCGCCACACTGAGATCTCTGATACGCTCCTCCGCCGTAGTGATATAACGGTTGAACTGAATATGTTCGAGAAAATCAATATATTCCCGATAACTCATGGCGGTGGTAATAAACTGATTATCAATATGCAGGTGATAATCAGGCCGGAGCTGTTCGTTGATCTCTTTCATAGTCCGTTTCAGCGTGGATAGCGTCTTGGCAAACTTCGTTATGGCTTCTTCAATCGCCAGCGGGCTGTGTTCCTGCACATATTTCAGAAAGGTGAGATCAAAACTGTTCATTCATGTACTCATGGGGGGAGATTAAGAGCCTATACCAGCGGACGTTATTGGCGGCCGCCGCTAATGCGGCCTGATACTTAAGGATAATTCGCCAACGCTATTTTGCCCTATATTCCAGGAATAAAAACATGATGCAGGCCGGATAATGGAAATTTGAGTTATTTTCTTACGTGGAATAGCGTTTATTGGCGGCGTTTTTTTCAGATTTCCCGCGCCGGAATATAATAATCAACCCTTTCAAACTTGTTGGTAATTGTTATGGCGACCGCCTGCTATTTCATGCGTTTGAAACCGTGTGGATTACTCTTTCAGGCATCCGGGCGGGCGGCCCGGATGCCGTCGCACCGCTACACTTGAAACAACGACATTGAACGGATCAACTGCTGTGACTGTTCTTCCAGCGATTGGGTGGTGACGGAGAACGATTTTACCAACTGGGTGTTTTGCTGCGCCGCCTTATCGATTTGCGTGAAGGCGATATTGACCTGCTCGATGCCTCGGTACTGCTCCTGCGTGGCGTTGGAGATATTTTTCATCAGTTGGGTGATGCGCATGATCGCGCCATCCATTTCGTCCATGGTTTCGCCGGCCTGTGAAGCCAGTTCCAGCCCTTCGGAAATGCGCGTTTTCGAATCGGTGATCAGGGTGCGGATCTCTTTGGCCGCTTGCCCGCTGTGCTGCGCCAGATTGCGAACCTCTCCGGCGACGACGGCGAATCCCCGCCCTTGTTCGCCCGCGCGGGCGGCTTCTACCGAGGCGTTCAGCGCCAGAATGTTGGTCTGGAAGGCGATGCCGTCAATCACGCCGAGAATGTCGTTAATCCGTTTGGCGCTGGCGTCAATCTCCTGCATTTTCTCAATGACATAACAGACCGATTCGCTGCTCAGGCCGCTGATGTCGGCCACGTTATTGGCCAGTTGATGCGCCTGTTCCGCATGTTCGGCATTATTTTTCACCGTTGCGCTCAGCTGCTCCATACTGGCCGCCGTTTGCTCCAGCGAGGCGGCGGACTCTTCGGTTCGCTGGGAAAGACGGCTATTTTCTTCAAAAAGTTCGCGGCTGCCGCGATCGATCTGGGTACTGGCGTCACGCACCTGTCTGACGGCATCCAGCAGCGCTCCCTGCATGCGGCCGATCGCATCGTTCAATCGTCCCAGTTCGTTATTTCCCCCCAGCATCACACGGCAGGTCAGATCGCCCGTCGCCACGCGCTCCAGTTGTTCAATCGCATGATCCAGCGGTTTTAACAGCATGTGTCGCAACGCAAGCCAGGCAAGGCCGACCAGCGTGACCGATAGCAGGCAGGAAATAGCGATGAGCAGCAGCATTAGCCGTTCATTGCGCTCGGATAACGCCAGCCGCTGTTCAGAGAGTTGCTGGGCGTAGAGGCGAAAATCCCGGATGGATTTATCAAAGGCGTCGCTTAGCGGTCCAAGCTGTTTTTCCAGGACGTCGTAATACTCGTCGGTATACTGTTTTTGCAGTGAACTGAGCATCGGCTTCATGCCCTGCTCAAGATAGATCTGATAGGTTTTCTGTACTTCCTGCGCCAGCGCGTGTCTTTGGGTATCCGGCTCGACAGACGCCATCACCAGATCGATCTCTTTCTGGGATTGAAGCAGGTTATTTTCCACCGAGCTTGTTTCTTTCGCCCCGTCGTCAAGCAGCCCGCTTTCAATTTTTCGGACGGCCAGCGCAGCCGATGCCCTGGCTCTCAGCGTCAGGTTATAGCCGCTCATCAGGCTGCTCAGTTCTGTTCCCTGAATTTTATTCAGCGACAGAAGCGCCTCTTTATCTTTTTTAATTGCCAGAATGCCCATACCGCTAACAATAAGCAGTAATAGGGTGGTTAAGAGTAATAATGTCAACAATCCAGCGCGAATAGAGATATTTTTCAGTCCCATTGTTTCCTTTTCCTTGTGTGTACAACATAAAGAGGCAAAAGCTGTAAACCTTGCGGTCTTGTTAAAACTCAGGTTTCCTTCGAGACCATTACTCAAACGGAACATCACAGAAAATACGGGGTTAGTGCGGCGCGAGCATAACCGATGCAGGTAAAGCCATAATAAAATTAGTTAGATAGGGCAATGCAGACTACCCGGATAACCGGGTTTATCGTCTGTCCGTTAGGATGCGGGGGACAGGCGTTAAGCTTTAATTTCATCTTTTACACTCCGCCTAACTAAAAATCGGCCTAAAAACGATAACCATTAGGGCAAGATGATAGATATTTTACAGTTTGGATTTTTTGACTGGGAAAAACAGTGGGGCCGCGCTTTTCATTGGCCTTCAGCGATAGAAAATTCGTTTTATAAAAGGCGTCGTCGGTTCTGGCAATATACATATCGCCAAACCACGATAGTCGGTCGAATCAACTGATGGCCGATTGCGGCGACCGGTCCGTTCTTTCTTGGGAGATTGACTGATGAAAACAGCGCTGGCTTTACGTCATGTTCATTTTGAAGATTTGGGCATTCTTGAATCGCTATTACCCGATTATGGCTATACGTTTCGTTATCTCGATCCGGCGGTCGATGATTTGTCATCGGTAAATCTGGATGACTGCGATTTGCTGGTGGTTCTGGGCGGGCCGATTGGGGCTTTTGACCATGAGACCTACCCTTTTCTAAACGCGGAGTTAACGCTGATTCGCCGACGTCTGGAGAGCAAAAGGCCCATTCTGGGGATCTGTTTGGGCGCTCAGTTGATGGCGCGGGCATTAGGCAGGCATGTCGGGCCGATGGGGGTGAAAGAGATTGGCTTTAGTCCATTGAGCTTAACCCCGGCGGGCGAATGCTCGGTGCTGTCGCCGCTCGCCGGGGCGCCCGTTTTGCACTGGCACGGCGACCGTTTCGAGATACCGGACGGCGCGCGCTTGCTGGCGGAAACGCCGGTTTGTCCCCACCAGGCTTTCGCGCTTGGTGATTATGCGCTGGGGTTGCAGTTCCATCTGGAGGTGACGCCCGGAAATCTTGAACACTGGCTGGTCGGACACGCTTGCGAACTGGGGCAGGCCGGCATCGATCCGCGTGTTTTACGCGCCCAGGCCGCCGAGTGCCGCGGAATACTCGCGGAGGCGGCGCGTCAGGTATTCGGCGGTTGGCTGGCGCGGCTGTAAATGCGTTACGAAATACTCCGTCTTACCATAGCCATTGAATGGCGCTTGAAAAAAATGCCGTAATCATTACTATATTTCGCATCACAGGGATAGACTGGAGCTAATGGATTTGGCTATATATACAACGAAGCTATTTGACCGAAAAATGAAGAAAGAAGATGTGACTGACGTTGATCTATGTCAGGCTGCGGCAGACGTGATGAACGGTGATTTCGAGGCGGATTTAGGCGGAGGCGTATTAAAAAAGCGTCTGGCTCTACAGAGTGGTAAAAGTGGTGGCGCGAGATCCATCATCTTCTTCAAAAAAGGAAGTAATGTATTTTTTTTCGATGGCTGGAGAAAAAACCAAATCACTAGGAAAGGCGCAAAAGAAATCGAGGAAGACGTGCTCAAAACCTACAAGGACTTCGCAGAGGTTTTTCTACAGTATGATGCTGCAATGATCACCAGACTGAAGAAAGTAAAGCAATTAAGAGAGGTAAATTGCGATGGCTGCTAACCTGAAAGAACTACAGGCATTGGCGCAGGAACTGCATGAGCACGGTGCGATGCCGGACGAAACCATGTCCAGGATTAATGCTCGGGTCAAATCGCGGGAACTGCGTGAACGCATAGCCAAGGTTCATATAATGACGGGAACGCAGATTAAATCGATGCGTGAACGTTACGGCATGTCGCAGTCAACGCTGGCTTACACGCTGGGGATGTCGGTTGAAAGCGTATCAAAGTGGGAGCGGGGAGAAATTCAGCCCAGCGGCCCGGCATTGCGCATCCTCAATACCATTGACGCCAAAGGCCCGGAAGTTTTTGTGTTATAACAGCCGAATCAACGCAACATCTCTTTTATGGGACTTTTTGCCGGCCTCACGCGCCGCCCGATTTTTAACGTCTGTTTATCCGATGACGTAAAAACGTATCCGGGCAAGCAGGCGTTTTTCCGCCCGCGTCATTTTTCACATCCAGGAACGATCCTGAATAAAAATGTACGTTAATGAACGAAATTATATTAACCACCCAGAGATAACCCAGCTTTCACCTTCCTTTTGGCTCATGACGCAAAAATAAATAACGCCTCATAAGGCGATGAATCATCGGCCTTATTGGGCTGCGCGTCTCTTCGTATTCCTTTTTCTTATTTATATTTCCCGGCGTTGGCACACCCCTTGCTCTGTTGGTAATGAACTAGGGCATAGCAGACTTTGCTGTTTAACACTCATTGAGTAGAGGTGTGTGATGACGCGTAAATTAGCGATTTACGGTAAAGGTGGAATTGGTAAATCAACAACCACACAAAATACCGCGGCGGCGTTGGCGTATTTCCATAGCAAGAAGATTTTTATTCATGGCTGCGATCCAAAGGCGGACTCCACGCGTTTAATATTGGGCGGTAAGCCTCAGGAAACGCTGATGGATGTATTACGCGATCAGGGCGCCGAGAAAATTACCAATGAAATGGTGGTTAAAAAAGGCGTGTTTGATATTCGCTGCGTGGAATCCGGCGGTCCGGAGCCGGGCGTCGGCTGTGCGGGACGCGGCGTGATTACCGCCATCGACCTGATGGAAAATAATAAAGCCTATACGGAAGACCTGGATTTTATTTTCTTTGACGTCCTGGGGGACGTGGTGTGCGGCGGGTTCGCCATGCCTATCCGCGACGGTAAGGCCCAGGAGGTGTATATCGTCGCCTCCGGCGAAATGATGGCGATCTACGCGGCGAATAATATCTGTAAAGGGCTGGTTAAATATGCCAGACAGAGCGGTGTGCGCCTCGGCGGTATTATTTGTAATAGCCGTAATGTGGATGGCGAAAAAGAATTTCTTGAGGAATTTACCGCGGCCATCGGTACCAAAATGATCCATTTTGTGCCGCGCGACAATATTGTGCAAAAGGCCGAATTTAATAAAAAGACGGTAACGGAATTCGATCCCGAAGCTAATCAGGCAAAAGAGTATTGCGAATTAGGCCGCAAGATTATTGAAAATACCGATCTGGTTATTCCGCGGCCGTTAACCATGGATCAGTTGGAATCTATGGTAGTTAAGTATGGTCTTTCCGATTAAGTCTACCCGCCATACTTCAAGTTGCATGTGCGTTGGCCGCACTCAGTCACCCGAATCACTGACTTGAGTAAGCTCATCGGGGTTCCTTCGATTGCCGCCTTCCTGCAACTCGAATTATTTAGGGTATATCTATGGTGAATAAAAGACCGTCTGGCCGTATTGATAATATTTATTCATTAAGCGTGGGGAATGTATTATGCCTTACCATGAGTTTGACTGTAGTAAATGTATTCCTGAAAGAAAACAACACGCCGTCGTAAAAGGTCCGGATGAGGATTTAACCTCGGCGCTGCCGCTGGGATATTTAAATACCATTCCGGGGACGATTTCAGAACGCGGCTGTGCCTACTGTGGCGCGAAACATGTTATCGGCACGCCGATGAAAGATGTTATTCACATCAGCCACGGTCCGGTCGGGTGTACTTATGATACCTGGCAGACCAAACGCTATATCAGCGATAACGATAATTTTCAGCTTAAATATACCTTCGCCACCGATATGAAAGAAAAACATATCGTATTCGGCGCGGAAGGGGTGCTGAAGAAAAATATTATCGAAGCGTTTGACGCCCACCCGACGATTAAGCGGATGACCATTTACCAGACCTGCGCCTCGGCGCTGATCGGCGACGATATCGCCGCGGTCGCTCAGGACGTGATGGATGAGCGGCCCGATGTGGATATTTTCGTCTGTAACTCGCCGGGATTCGCCGGTCCCAGCCAGTCCGGCGGGCACCATAAAATCAATATCGCTTGGATTAATCAGAAGGTCGGCACGGTAGAGCCGAAGATAACCAGCGACCACGTAATCAACTACGTCGGCGAATACAATATTCAGGGCGATCAGGAAGTGATGGTCGACTATTTCAAGCGCATGGGCATTCAGGTGCTTTCCACCTTTACCGGCAACGGCTCTTATGACGATCTGCGCGCCATGCACCGTGCGCATTTGAACGTGCTGGAGTGCGCCCGCTCGGCTGAATATATCTGTAATGAGCTGCGGGTTCGCTACGGCATTCCCCGGCTGGATATCGACGGATTCGGTTTCGGCCCGCTTTCCGATTCATTGAAAAAGGTCGGCCTGTTTTTCGGCATCGAAGATCGGGCTCAGGCGATTATTGATGAAGAAACGGCACGCTGGAAGCCGGAGCTGGATTGGTATAAAGCGCGGCTGAAAGGCAAGAAAGTCTGCCTGTGGCCCGGCGGCTCGAAGCTCTGGCACTGGGCGCACGTTATCCACGCAGAGATGGGCGTCGAAGTGGTGTCGGTATACACCAAGTTCGGTCATCAGGGGGATATGGAAAAAGGCATCGCCCGCTGTGAAGCCGGGGCGCTGGCCATTGACGATCCCAATGAGCTGGAGTCGCTTGAGGCGATGTACAAGCTGAAGCCGGACGTGATTTTTACCGGTAAACGGCCGGGCGAAGTGGCGAAGAAAATCCGCGTGCCCTATCTCAACGCCCATGCCTATCACAACGGTCCGTATAAAGGTTTTGAAGGCTGGGTGCGTTTTGCCCGCGATATCTATAACGCCATTTATTCGCCGATCCATCAACTGGCCAAACTTGATATCAGTCAGGATGAAATCCCGACCGAGCAGGGTTTCGTCACCGCCAAGATGCTTTCCGATCCCGCGCTGAGCGACGAGATCCGCAATGCGCCGGATCTGCGCGAATACAGCGGCGGTTTTGACAGCGTTTCCAAGCTGCGCGACCGCGAATATCCGGTGTTCGCCGCGCAATCCGCCGTTGCGGCTGAAGAGTAAAGGGGGGCGTTATGGCTAATTCGGATGAGTCGAAGATTGACGCGATGGTGGACTACATCATGAAAAACTGCCTCTGGCAGTTTCATTCACGGACCTGGGACCGGGAAAAGCAAAACGCCGGCATTCTGCTGAAAACGCAGCTGCTGCTGTGCGACGAACCGGTCGATCTGAGCACGCCGGCCGATCGCTGCTATTGGGTGGACGCGGTGGTATTGGCCGATGCCTATAAAGCGCGTTTTCCCTGGCTGCTCGAAATGGATAAAGACGCGATCCGTGCGCTGATGAAGGCGCTGCATGAGCGGATGGACTATTTGACGATCGAGGGATCGCTTAATGCGGAACTTACCGATCAACGCTATTAGAAGGTGGCTGAAATGTCTTGTGAATTGAAAACCAAAGATCGCGTCGGCGTGATTAACCCGATCTTTACCTGTCAGCCTGCCGGGGTGCAGTACGCCAGTATCGGCATCAAGGATTGTATCGGCATCGTGCACGGCGGGCAGGGGTGCGTGATGTTTGTGCGTCTGCTTATTTCTCAGCATTTGAAGGAAAGCTTTGAAATCGCCTCGTCGTCCGTGCATGAGGACGGTGCGGTTTTCGGCGCGCTGGACAGAGTCGAGCAGGCGGTTGATGTCCTGCTGATGCGCTATCCCCATGTGAAGGTGATCCCCATCATCACCACCTGCTCAACCGAGGTTATCGGCGATGATGTGGATGGCGTGGTCATCAAGTTGAACGAAGGATTGTTGAAGGAGAAGTTTCCCGATCGCGAAGTCCATCTCATTCCGATCCATTCGCCCAGCTTTGTCGGCAGCATGGTCAGCGGCTACGATGTGGCGGTGAGGGATTTTGTTAAATACTTTGCCGAAAAAAGCGCGCCGAACGGCAAGCTGAATGTGATCACCGGCTGGGCCAATCCTGGCGACGTCACCGCGATTAAGCACTTACTGGCGGAAATGCAGATAGAAGCCACCGTGCTGTTTGAGATCGAGGATTTTGACTCTCCGCTGATGCCTTCCGGCAATACGGTTTCGCACGGCAACACCACCATTGAGGATTTAACCGGCACCGCGAATGCGCTTGGCACCATCGCGCTGAACCGCTATGAAGGGGGCAAGGCGGCCCGCTATCTGGAAGAGAAATTCGGCATACCGACCATTATCGGGCCTTCTCCCATCGGGATCCGTAATACCGATACTTTTCTGCAAAATCTCAAGCAGATGACGGGAAAACCCATTCCGCCCTCGCTGGTGCGCGAACGCGGCATCGCCATTGATGCCTTAACCGATCTGGTGCATATGTTCCTCGCCGATAAACGGGTGGCGATTTACGGCAACCCCGATCTGGTGATTGGTCTGGCCGAGTTTTGCCTCGATCTGGAAATGAAGCCGGTACTGCTGCTGCTGGGGGACGATAACGCCGGTTATGAAAGCGATCCGCGCGTTCAGGCGCTTCAGGAAAAGGTCGATTACGGCATGGAGATCATTACCAACGCCGATCTGTGGGAACTGGAAAAGCGCATTACTCAGCAATCGCTTGAGCTGGATCTGATCCTGGGCCATTCCAAAGGTCGCTTCACCGCCATTGATAATCAGATCCCGATGGTGAGGGTGGGCTTCCCGACCTATGACCGGGCCGGATTGTACCGGCATCCGGTGGTGGGCTATGCCGGCGCCATTTGGCTGGCGGAGCAGATGGCGAATGCGCTGTTCACCGATATGGAATACAAGAAAAACAAAGAATGGATTCTGAACGTCTGGTGACGGCGGAACGCTCTCATCTTCCCCGCCGCCAGCGTCGGGGAAGATCGTTTTCCTCTTGGTTTGAACGGGGTGCCGCTATGCCAAAATATATTTTTGAAACGGATGAGAAACGATTCGCGCGCTGCTATCAGGATGCGCAGTGTTATCACCGGCGGGCCGAGCTGTTTGCCGGGCAGCAGCAGTCGCCCAGTCTGGTGTTTAACGTGGCCGCAATCGCCGTAGAGAACTATCTGATCGCCCTGTGCGCGCGCTATGGCGAGATGCCGTTCAATCACAATTACAGCAGCCTGCTTGCCTCGGTGAATGAGGCGATGCCGCAGCCGCTGTCCCCGGCGCTCTGCGACGGCATTCGCTATCTGGACAATATTTTCGGTATCTGTTCCGTAGACAACTATCACCACGGCACGCCGGATGACGCGGATAAAGAGGCGATTTTAGCCATCTGCAACGCGCTTGCGATGCAGCTAAAGGCGGTGGAATAGGGCACCGGGTTTTTCTCGCAAAATAAACAGGAGCAATCATGGCGTTCAGCAGCGCAATATTGGCGCAGAACTTCCCTCACGGCGAGATGCGCCGCGAGGATCGGGAAATTACCGATCCTGCGGAAATCGAACAGATCATTCAGGCGTCAAAGGTGATGTATCTTGCGCTGTCCTGTGACGATCTTCCTTTTCTTGTTCCGGTGTTTTACGCCTGGGACGGCCACGCGCTCTACTTTCACTCCGCTAAAAACGGCACCAAGATCGATATCATGAAGAAAAACAGCAAGGTCTGTTTCGCCATTTCTGTCGATCATGGCGTTATTGAAGATGAACTGGCCTGTAATTTCGAAGCCCGGCATCGCACGGTGATCGGCTTTGGCGAAACCGTATTCATTGAGGATGAACAGGAAAAAATCGCCGCGCTGGATCGCATTGTGGCGCGTTTTACCGACAAGACATTCAGTTATCCATCCGCCAATCTTAAATCCACCAGGGTGATACGCGTCGACATCCTTTCCGTTAAAGGCAAAAAACACGGGTTTTAAACCTGACCACGAACCATTCGGGGGGCTGATGAAAATTGCCGTTTTTATTAATCAGAATGGGAATATCGCGCCGTTGTTCGAACCGGGCAAAGTGAAACTCTTTTCCCGCTGCGATGATCGCTGGCAGGCGGCCGGAGAGATCCCCTTTACGCTGAACTATGATATGTCCTTGAGCGAGATCCGAACGCGGACCTTAACGCTGCTGGAAGAGATGCCGGGCTGCCATCACTTTGTGGCGCGGCAGATCCAGGGGGCGTTGCTCGCCTGGTTTGACGGCATGGGCGTGACCATGTGGCAATTTACCGGCATACCGGAGGATTGTCTGGCGGTGATTTATTCCTCGGTAAAGCAGGTTCAGCGGGCTACCGCGGTTCCCGCCGCCGCGGAAACTTTTATTCAGGCAGGCGAGCGGGACGGGGAATACCATATTGACCTGATCGCGGCGCTGGCGGGCGATGCCCGGCTGACATCAAAACAGCTACTGATCCCTTTTTTGCAATCCCATACCTTTACCCGGCTGAATGTGACCTGCGATCACCTGCCAAAATGGTTCGAACAGAAACTGCCGGCGTTAAATCTGGCGGTTGACGTTGAAAAGCAGCGCCAGGGACGTCTTTGCGCGGTGATCCACCCCAACGCCGTAAAGTAAATAGGCGGGATCGGCGTATCCATTTCGTTTGTACCAATGCGTACATTACTCCGGCGACAGTGTGCCCTTCGGAACAATTTTACGGCGCGGTTTCAATCAATAAATTAAAAATATTTATAAATCAAATAAATAAAATCGCGCTATGAGCAATGAAGATGGCTTTCATTTTGCAACACTGTTAATCCGGCCTGAAGCGACGTCATCAAATCATATAACCGTAGGAAAAGAAGCAGGGCGCTTGGGCCGGGGGATGCATTAACGGTTATCTCTTCCGGAGAAAAAGCCATGCGTAGCAGAAAAGAAAATATGACGGTCGCAGGTATAGAGCGGAGTGTTTTAAAACCGCTGTCGTTTACCTGTTTGCTGGGTGAGTGCCGTTCCGAGTTGCTGCCGCTGCTTTCCGAAGTCAGTAAAGTGGTCAGCGCGGAAGGTTCGCTGTCCAAAACCTTAAAGCTGGTGCTTGAGTTGATGAAACAGCACCTTCAGGTGACCCGGGCGATGATCAGCCTTTATGACGCCAGCTGCGATCAGATCTTTATCCATGAAAGTTTCGGCTTGTCTAAAGAAGAGGCCGAGAAGGGCGTCTATTACCCCGGCGAAGGCATCACCGGGAAAGTGGTGGAAAACAAACAGCCGATTATTGTGCCGGATATCGCCGACGATCCCCGTTTTCTGAACCGTACCGGCAGCTGGGATAAAAACGAGGATCGCAACCTGTCGTTTATCTGCGTTCCCATTATCCGCGGTATGAAAGTCATGGGAACGATCGGCATTGAACGCCGCTACAACAACGACCAACTGCTCTATCTGGATCTGGAAGTTCTGCGGATTATCGCCACCACCACCGCGCAGGCGGTTGAGCTGCATCTGTTGGAACGCGCGCATAAAAAAGTGCTCAGGGATCAGGATTCGCTGCTAAAGCGTACGCTGCGGGAAACCTTCAAGCCCACTAATATCATCGGTAATTCGCGGGTGATGCAGTCCGTTTATCAACTGATTGAGAAAGTCAGCCATGCCCGCACCACCGTATTGATCCTGGGCGAAAGCGGCGTCGGCAAAGAGCGCGTCGCCAGCGCGATCCATTACAACAGCCCCTGCGCCAACGGGCCTTTTGTCAAATTTAACTGCTCCTCGCTGCCCGAAGGCATCATCGAAAGCGAACTGTTCGGGCATGAAAAAGGGGCGTTTACCGGCGCGACGTCCCGGCGGGCCGGGCGTTTTGAAGAGGCGGACGGCGGCACCATCTTTCTGGATGAGATCGGCGAACTGACGCCACTGGCGCAGGCAAAGCTATTGCGCGTATTGCAGGAGCGCTGTTTTGAGCGCGTGGGCAGTAATGAAACCATCAAGGTGAACGTGCGCATTCTGGCGGCGACGCACCGCAATTTGCCTGAAATGGTCGCCAACGGCGCGTTCCGCGAGGATCTGTATTATCGCCTGAATGTGTTTCCGATCACCATTCCCCCATTGCGCGATCGCGGCAACGATATCCTGATTCTGGCCGATCATTTCAATGCCCATTTCGCCAAAGAGCTGGGGATTGATGTGCCGACCATCGCCACCCCCGCTTTGAATCTGCTGCTGAGCTATAGCTGGCCGGGCAACGTGCGTGAACTGGAGAACACCATGGAGCGGGCCGTATTGCTGGCGGATGAAGGCTTCATTCATAGCTACCATCTGCCGATTAATCTGCAACCGGTGCTGCTGGGGGAAACCGTGACCGGTCTGGAAGCGCAGTTGGCGAGAATCGAGTACGACATCATCGTTGAATCGCTGGCGCGCAATCAGGGAAATATTTCCCGCACGGCGGCGCAGTTGGGTATGACCCGGCGGGCGCTGAGCCTGAGGATGGAAAAATATCAGCTGAATTATAAAGCGTACCGGAGCGGAAATTAGCGTATGGAAAATACCAAACGCGCCAGTCCCGGACATGCGGAGGAGGAGGCTTTCCCGCGCTCCGGCGGCGGAAGATCGAAAAAGAAGCCCCATTCGGTACATGAGGTTAGCCGGATTATTACCCGTTCGTTCGCCATGAAGCGGGTGATGGAAAAGGTGGCGCGCTTTGCGCCGACGCTATCGCCGATATTGTTGCGCGGCGAACCCGGAACCGGCAAGGATGTTATCGCCAGGGCCATCCATGCGCAATCGACGCTCCGCCGCCGCGCGTTTATCAAGTTAAGCTGCGATTATTCCAATGATGAGCAGGCGATCATGGCGCTGCTAGGGAGCGATGAAAGCGGGAATCAGCATCCGGGGGCTATCTCTCTGGTTAACGACGGCACGCTCTTTTTAAGCGAAGTCGGCCTGTTTTCATTGCGTATGCAAAAGTGCCTGCTGCGTCTATTGCAGGAAAAAGAGTACATGCCGCTAGCGGGAAGCCGGGCGCTGCCCTGCAAGATGCGGCTTGTTTGCGCGACGGAAAGAAATCTTGAACAGATGGTCGCCGCCGGCGACTTCTTGCCGGAATTATATTACCGGCTGCATGTCGCCACCATTGCGTTGCCGGCGCTGCGCGATCGTCAGGAAGATATTCCCGAACTGGTCAATTATTTTTTCGAACGCTTTAACCGCGTGAATAACCTGAATCTCTCGATGACGGAAACCGCCCTTTCCCCGCTCTATTTATGTAACTGGCCAGCCAACGTGCGCGATTTGGAAAATTGTCTGGAATATGCCTCGCTGCACCGCGAAGGGGATATCATCAATCAGCTTCCCTGCCTGACCGAACGCTGCATGCGGCAGAAATTGAATTTGAAGATCAGCAACTATATGCAGAGCGCCGCCGAGGAACCCGCCGTTGCGCCAGAGCCGGCCGCCGCGGAGTTTGATGCTCCGCTACGCTGGGAGCCCTGCGCGACGTTACCGCACGTCGTGATGCCGATAGCCGGCGGATCCGGCGGCTACGATGCAAGTGATGAGATTCGCCATCGCATCATCGCCGCGCTGGAGAAAAGCGGCTGGGTTAAGGCTAAAGCCGCGCGTTTATTAAATCTCACCCCCCGGCAGCTCTCTTACGCGCTGCAAAAGCTACAGATAGAAGTGAAAAAGTTTTAACGCCGATAGCGCGACGGCGGCTGCCGTTACACGAAATAGTAACGTTTGGCAGGGAAAACTCTCTGTTTTTGGCCTTCATTCGAGATACACAAAAAGGCGATCGGTGCTTACATCGAAAAATATTACTACAACTCATTTGAGTCATAGCCCGAAAAACATTCTAGTGGTGGCGCGCCTACATTACGACATACGCAATAGTTGTTGCCGATCGCCGGCTAGAAAAAGGCAAGACGGCGATCGGCAACTCATTGGGTGGGGCGCTTGTCTGACCCGCGAAGGGCTGTATGCTGTGAATGCTATAGCGCATCTTTTTCATCGCGGGTATAGGTCAGAATATCCGCAGGCTGGCAATCCAGGTACTGGCAAATCGCCTCCAGCGTGGCAAGCCGGATACCCTTTACTTTCCCTTGTTTAAGCAGAGACAGGTTCTGTTCTGTTATGCCGATGGCCGCCGCCAGATCCTTTGATTTGACCTTTCTTCTGGCGAGCATCACATTCAATGTTATTTCAATAGGCATCTTCGGCTCATACAAATTGCTGATTTTCATTATTGATTTCACTTGCCTGGCGCAAAATACGCGCGATCACGATGACGCACGCCGACAGGAAAAGAGCGACGACCCCCGAGGAATCAAAACTCAGCGATAGCAGTCGCTGGCCTGAGGGTTCCCGCATGGTAAGCCATAAACTCAGCAAAGGCTCGCAGACGATGTTCAGCGCCACCCAGATAGCGACAGAGCGCCCCATTTTTTCCATACAGGCGGAAGACGACGGCGAGAAGTAATCGTCTGCAGCATAGTTTTTGAACAAAGCGCGCAGATTTAATAACCCCACGGTCAGCATCAGCAACGGAATACTGGACAGTAAAATCGCGCCCAGCTTTTGCCATAAGGGGTAGGTCGTCAGATCTAAGCCAGGAATGGAAATCATCCGGTCGGAAAGATAGAAGGCAAGGCCAGCCCCGCCTTCAACGGAAGCTAACTGCGGAAAAAGCCATACGGCTGCATTCAGAGCGAGCATAACAATGACTAACCCCAGGGTGAGCGCCGCCATACGGTGACTGACAACAGCCAAACGATCAAGAGCCATGAGAAACCTCCAGGATGAGTGAAAACTGAATTTTAGTATTTAATTATCGTAAAACGATAATTTATTATCTTTTTATATGCATTTACCCAAAAATGCAACCAGTGTATTTCTGTGTTTAGCGTTTTTAGGCCAGGCAGCGGAAGCCTAACCCATCAGGACTATTTCACTTGCCATTTTGAACTCGGGCTGTGTCAACTAGCCTACTGGGATAGGTTTTTAGGTTGTTCGTTGGTTACGTACTCAACGGCAATGATGGCATTTATTATTGCAATGGCTGTTGTTATTGCTATTTTTGGTCTAAATCGATCTAAACTGCTTCGCAAAATAGTCGTTCGCTTGAAGGGAGTTCAGTCCGCGTTGCGTGATGGTCTGTCACTGATATCCAGCATGCTCTGTCGCTTTAATTAGCCGTAGTGTTTGCAACTGGTTTATTATCTTCAATATTGCGTATTTGAAACGTGGAGTCGGAACCGTCTGACTCGTTTTTCAAAACGCATTTGTCACGTTGGGCAACGATACCTGAAGGTATCTAAGGTACATGTGCAGTTAACAAGTTTTACGGATTATGGCTTACGGGCGCTGGTTTATATGGCGTCGTTGCCGGACGGGGAAATGACCAGCATTTCAGAAGTGACTGAAGTGTATGGCGTCTCTCGTAATCATATGGTCAAAATTATCAATCAACTTAGTCGGGCAGGGCTTGTTATGGCCGTGCGAGGTAAGAATGGCGGGATCCGCCTGGGAAAACCCGCGGCGTCCATCCGGATTGGCGATGTCGTACGTGAGCTGGAACCGCTCTCGTTGATTAACTGCGGCGATGAGTTTTGCCACATTACGCCGGCCTGCCGATTGAAGCAGATACTCCAGCAGGCGGTGCGGAACTTTCTGCATGAGCTGGACCAATACACGCTGGCCGATTTGGTCAAAGAAAATCCCCCACTTTACAAATTATTGTTGGTTGAATGATACCTGTTCAGCCTCCTGCTGATGACAACGGAGAAACCGCAATGTCACAAGACCCATTCCTGGAACGAGAAGCAGAAAAATACGAGTCTCCCATTCCTAGCCGTGAATATATTCTGGCCCATATTGCCAAACGAGATACCCCGATTAAGCGGGAAGAACTGGCGGCCGATCTACAGTTAACCAGCGATGAGCAACTCGAAGCGCTGCGCCGCCGTCTGCGGGCGATGGAACGCGACGGCCAATTGATTTTTACCCGCCGCCAATGCTACGCCCTGCCGGAAAAACTGGATTTGCTGCGCGGTACGGTGATCGGCCACCGCGACGGCTATGGCTTTCTGCGCGTGGAGGGCCGCAAAGACGACCTTTATCTGTCCGCGGAAGAGATGAAACGCGCCATTCATGGCGATGTGGTGCTGGCCCAGCCGCTGGGCGCCGACCGCAAAGGGCGGCGGGAAGGCCGTATCGTCCGCGTGCTGGAACCGCGTACCGGGCAGATCGTCGGGCGCTATTTTGTCGATGCCGGCGTCGGTTTCGTCGTCCCGGACGATAGCCGTCTCAGTTTCGACATTTTGATTCCGAAAGAAGATATCAACGGCGCCCGGATGGGCTCCGTGGTGGTGGTGGAACTGACTCAACGCGCCACGCGCCGGACGAAAGCGGTGGGGAAAATCGTTGAGGTGCTGGGCGATACCATGGGAACCAGCCTGGCGGTGGATATCGCCCTGCGTACCCATGATATTCCGCACACCTGGCCGCCGAAAGTGGAAGAACAGGTGAAGGATCTGGCGGAAGAGGTGCCGGAAGAGGCGAAAAAAGGCCGCATTGACTTACGCAAATTGCCGTTGGTGACCATTGACGGCGAAGACGCGCGTGATTTTGATGATGCGGTGTACTGCGAGAAGAAACGCGGCGGCGGCTGGCGGCTGTGGGTGGCGATTGCGGACGTCAGCTATTATGTGCGTCCGAATACGCCGCTGGATCACGAAGCGCGCGCGCGCGGTACGTCGGTCTATTTCCCGTCGCAGGTGGTGCCGATGCTGCCGGAAGTGCTGTCTAACGGGCTCTGTTCGCTTAACCCGCAGGTCGACCGTCTGTGTATGGTGTGCGAGATGACCGTTTCGGCGCAGGGAAAACTCTCCTCATATAAATTTTATGAAGGGCTGATGAGCTCACATGCTCGTCTGACCTATACCAAAGTGTGGAGTATTCTTCAGGGCGACGCCGAACTGCGCGAGCGCTATAAGCCGCTGGTGGGCGGGCTGGAAGAGCTGCACCGGATGTACAAGGTGCTGGACCAGGCGCGCGAAATTCGCGGCGGCATCGCCTTTGAAACGGAAGAAGCCAAATTCATTTTCAACGCCGAGCGCCGCATTGAACGGGTTGAATCCGTGGTGCGCAACGATGCGCATAAGCTGATTGAAGAGTGCATGATTCTGGCGAATATTTCCGCGGCGAAATTCGTGGAGAAAAATGAGGAGCCGGCGTTATTCCGCGTCCACGATCGGCCAAGCGAAGATCATGTTCTGGCCTTGCGCAGCGTGCTGGGCGAACTGGGGCTGACGTTGAAAGGCGGTATGAAGCCGCAGCCTAAAGATTATGCCGCGTTAATGGTGGAAGTCGCCGATCGTCCCGACAGCGAAATGCTGCAAACCATGCTGCTGCGCTCGATGAAGCAGGCGGTCTACGATCCGGAAAACCGCGGCCACTTTGGTCTGGCGCTCGCTTCCTACGGCCACTTTACTTCGCCTATCCGCCGCTATCCGGATTTGGCTTTGCACCGCTCGATCAAGTATCTGCTGAGTTCCCGTAAAGAACGCTGGACGCCGACCGGCGGCTGGCACAGCGATATGAACGAGATGCTGCAACTGGGGATGCACTGTTCGATGACGGAACGCCGGGCCGATGAAGCGACCCGTGACGTGGCCGACTGGCTGAAATGCGACTTTATGCAGGATCACGTCGGTGAAGTGTTCACCGGGATTATCTCCAGCGTGACCGGTTTCGGGTTCTTTGTGCGTCTCAACGATCTGTTTATCGACGGGCTGGTGCATGTCTCCACGCTGGATAATGACTACTATCGTTACGATAATATCGGTCAACGTCTGATCGGCGAGTCGCGCGGTCAGGTTTATCGCCTGGGCGATGAAGTGGAAATTCGTGTTGAAGCCGTTCATATGGACGAACGTAATATCGATTTCGCGCTGGTTTCCAGCGCGCGCAAACCGCGCGGCGAGGGTAAGACGGCGCGCGAACGGGCGAAGAAAGCGGATAACCGGGAGGCCAAACCGGCTCGCCGCCGCCGTAACGCCGCTAAGCCGGCGGCGAATTTCGAACCGGATTCCTCCTTCCGTAAAGAGGGCGATCGTAAAGCCAAACCGGCCGCCGGCAAATCCAAGCCGAAAAAGAACGCTGATAAAGCCAAAAAGAACGCCGAGAAAACGCGTAAGATTGCGGCGGCCACCAAAGCCAAACGCGGGAAGAAGAAGCCGTCCGCCGAGTCATAATCTCTGCGCGGACGTTGACGCCCCGGACGATTTGGCATTAATGGCCCCTAAGCCGCCCCTTGCCAGAGGCGGCGGCGATTGATTAACGTTGCCAGGGCTGCTCTCTCTCCTGGCAAGGGGCGGGGTTAGCACCGGAAGGATTGTCATCAACCATTAACGGTCGGACGCCGGCCGTTTATGATTAATTTAAAGAGTATCAATGAGCGAAATTATTTACGGTATTCATGCGGTTAAAGCATTACTGGAACGGGATCCGCAGCGCTTTCTGGAGGTTTTTATCCTGAAGGGGCGTGACGATCGCCGCTTGCATCCGCTGATTACTGAACTGGAATCGGCGGGCATTGCGATTCAGATGGCCAACCGCCAGTGGCTGGACGGCAAAGTGGAAGGCG
This sequence comes from Brenneria izadpanahii, assembly GCF_017569925.1. NCBI lineage: Bacteria > Pseudomonadati > Pseudomonadota > Gammaproteobacteria > Enterobacterales > Pectobacteriaceae > Brenneria > Brenneria izadpanahii. The sequence continues at coordinate 963,764 of NZ_CP050854.1, forward strand.
CCGTGCATCAGGGTATTGTCGCCATCGTGAAAGAAGGGCGTCAGTATCAGGAGAACGATCTGCCCGTTTTGCTGGACGGTTTGGAGCAGCCTTTTCTGCTGGTGTTGGATGGCATCACCGATCCGCATAATCTGGGCGCCTGTCTGCGCAGCGCCGATGCGGCCGGGGTGAATGCGGTGATTGTCCCGCGCGATCGTTCCGCGCAGCTTAATGCGACGGCGAAAAAGGTCGCCTGCGGCGCGGCGGAAAATGTTCCGCTGATCCGCGTGACCAATTTGGCGCGCACGTTGCGGCTGTTGCAGGAGCACCAGGTCTGGATCGTCGGTACGGCGGGCGAAGCCGATCACACGCTGTATCAAAGCAAACTGACCGGCCCGCTGGCGCTGGTGATGGGCGCTGAAGGCGAAGGCATGCGCCGCTTGACCCGAGAACATTGCGATGAATTAATCAGCATCCCGATGGCGGGCAGCGTATCTTCGCTGAACGTATCCGTCGCAACGGGGATCTGTCTGTTTGAAGCGGTGCGGCAGCGCAGCTGACGCATACAATTACGGTTATCAGCGCCCGCGCGATAGGCGGAATAACGGCAACCTAAAGGAAAGTTACGGCATGACGATGGTTAACGCTTTACTGGCTTTTGCTTCTTACTTTTTCATTGGTTTTGTCATGGTGTTGGCATTCCTGTTCATTTATACCCGCGTCACGCCGCATGACGAATGGACGCTGATCAAGGCGAATAATAGCGCGGCGGCGGTCGGCTTTGCCGGCGCGTTGATTGGCTATGTCATTCCGCTGGCCAGCGCGGCGGTGAATTCGGTCAGCCTGCTGGATTACATCACCTGGGGGATTGTGGCGCTGGCGATCCAACTGCTGATTTATGGCGCCGTGCGCCTTTATCTGCCGGGTCTTAGCCGCCATATTCAGAATAATGAGGTCGCATCGGGCGTTTTCCTGTGTACGGCTTCATTGGGCGGCGGGATTCTCAATGCGGCGTGCATGTCCTATTAATCGCCCCGGCTGGAAGTAATGCTTTGACCACGGGGTATAACATCACGGTTATTACCCCGTAAAGCATCAGCGGTACAACACCGCGCGAGAAATCCAGACGCCGGGAAATTTCCTTTTTTCCGTTTTCATCACGATCGTGTAGTAGCGCGCCCCTTTTTCATCCGCCTGCCGCTGAATGGCCCGGTCCGCATCATCCGGGCTGCCGTTTACGGTCACCGATGCCGTGCCGATTTTTGTCAACGTGGAAGTTTGCGCGTAGTTAATTAGCTGCGCGCGTTCCGTCGGCGGCGGCGGGGGAACCGGCGTGCCTTGCACCACGCTGCAAGCGCAGAGAACGAATGAAACCATCGCCGTCAGAAAAGCTTTCAGCATAGCCTTTGCCTCATAGATTTATTTCCGTTCAGTGTAGCGCGCTTTGCCCGTTGAAAGTAACGGCCGACCGCGGGTTAAAAGCTGTTGCAGGCGATCATCCGCTAAAGTAATATGCCGCCGTTTTCTCATTCTAACTCACTGATACTGCAAGGATGCCGCCATGAAACATGATGCTTTGACGCTTTGCAGGCTATTCCAGGATTAATTCCGCACGACCCATTTTGGCGCTTTAGCCCGGCTTTTGGCCTGCCTCATTATTTTTTTAAATTGATCGGCAGGATTGATCTATGGGCAATGCCTTTCGCTTCGAAACGCTCAAGGCCTCGGGGCCGGGCGGCCAGCACGTTAACAAAACCGAATCGGCGGTGCGCGCGATGCATATTGCCAGCGGCATTAGCGTTAAGGTGCAAAGCGAACGCAGTCAGCATGCCAATAAGTGCCTTGCCGGCTATTGAATCGCCTGGCATTTGAAACAACGGGAACAGCAAAACGAAGCCGATTTGCGTTCCCAGCGTCGCAGATCCCATATCCAAATTGAACGCGGGAACCCGATAAGGGTTTTTATCGGCGAACGATTTGAATCCTCGCGCTAGCGGGTTGCCAAGGGAGAGGTTGACTCTCCCTTTTTATATCGTCAATTCATCATCAAGCCGCTTGCCTTCCTTCGCTGACATCGCGTTTTTTGGGTTATCGCAGACTTTGCGCTAAGCCATTGCGAATTTGTTTTTAAAGCGAGCCGAGTTTTGGTGCTATGGTGTTTGATGTAAGAGTTGATATTCAAAAACAAGATGATAGGTAGAGAGCACATGGTTGAGATTTCACTGGATACCGTTAATGGTATTGACGTTTTGCATGCCGTTCCAGGCGGTAAAAAAGACCTTCCTTTGCCGACCATTTTTTTCTTTCATGGCTACCTCTCGTCAAAAGAAGTTTATTCCTATTTCGGCTATGCGCTGGCCGCCGCCGGTTTCCGGGTGATTTTACCCGACGCCGCTATGCACGGGGCGCGTTTTGACGGTGATGAGGCCCGGCGGCTGAGCCGGTTTTGGCAGGTGCTTCAATCGAATATCGATGAATTGCCTGACTATGTGGAGGATTGCCGGCGGCGCGGATGGATCGCCGATCGGCGCATCGGCGTATGCGGCGCATCGCTGGGCGGCATGAGCGCATTAGGATGCATGGCGCGCTATCCGTGGATTTCGGCCGTGGCGGCTTTTATGGGATCGGGCTATTTTTCAACCCTGTCCCATTCGCTGTATCCTCCGCTTCCTGCGCATCACGCAGATGCGGACATGGTGCGGCGGCAATTGTCCGAGACGCTTGCCGAATATGATGCCTCCTCGCGGTTGGCGTCTTTGGCCGATCGTCCTCTGCTGCTATGGCATGGCGATGCCGACGAGGTGGTGCCCGCCGAAGAGAGCGCCCGGTTGTATCGGGAACTGAAACGGCGGAAGCTGGACGGCAACCTGACGTATCTGACCGAAGCCGGGGTGACGCATCGCATCACGCCGACGGCGCTGCGGGCGGGGGGCGATTTTTTCAGCCGTTATCTGCCGGCCCCGAATTGGTAATCGGCCGCAATATCGCGCGGGTATCGATATATCTTCATCGCCAGGCGATATAAAACAGCGCGCCGGCGCATCCGCTATGCCGCGGTTCTGTCTTTTTATACCGCGCCTTGCGTTTCCTCACGCGGGACACTATACTTACGCGTCATTTTTTCAGCCGCACACATAACACGTTCCTTGCTTCCATGGGCCGCGGTTGACCCTGACAGGAGGCTGAATAATCCGTAAGGAGCAATTCGATGCGTCATTACGAAATCGTTTTTATGGTTCATCCTGACCAAAGCGAACAGGTTCCGGGCATGATCGAACGCTACACTGGTGCCATCACCGGTGCGGAAGGTACGATCCACCGTCTGGAAGACTGGGGCCGCCGTCAACTGGCTTACCCGATCAACAAACTGCACAAAGCGCACTACGTTCTGATGAACGTTGAAGCGCCGCAGGAAGTGATCGATGAGCTGGAAACAAACTTCCGCTTCAACGACGCCGTTATCCGCAGCATGATTATGCGCGTTAAACACGCGGTAACCGAAGCATCTCCGATGGTGAAAGCGAAAGACGAACGCCGTGAGCGTCGCGAAGATTTCGCAGAATCCAACGATGATGCAAATTCTGGGGATTCTGAAGAGTAATTGTTGTGGTGACGACCAATCGTCTGGCGTTGTCCGGCACGGTGTGCAAGACCCCCATTCGTAAAGTCAGTCCTTCGGGTATTCCTCACTGTCAATTTGTGCTTGAGCACCGATCGACGCAGGAGGAAGCCGGATTTAACCGGCAAGCATGGTGTCGTATGCCCGTGATTGTCAGTGGACCAGCGTCACAAGCATTTACCCACAGTATAACGGTCGGCACGCAACTCACCGTGCAAGGGTTTATTAGCTGCCATCAAGGGCGCAATGGCCTGAGCAAAATTGTGTTACATGCCGAGCAGATTGAATTGATAGATTCTGGAGACTAGCCAAATGGCACGTTATTTCCGTCGTCGCAAGTTCTGCCGTTTCACCGCGGAAGGCGTTATCGAGATCGATTATAAAGACATCGCTACGCTGAAAAACTACATCACTGAAAGCGGCAAGATCGTTCCTAGCCGTATCACTGGTACTCGTGCAAAATACCAGCGTCAGCTGGCTCGCGCTATCAAGCGTGCGCGTTACTTGTCTTTGTTGCCGTACACTGATCGTCATCAGTAATCGGTCACTGTCCATTAACGAGACTTTGAGAGGATAAGGTAATGCAAGTTATTCTGCTTGATAAAGTAGCAAACCTGGGCAGCCTGGGTGATCAGGTAAACGTTAAAGCAGGTTACGCTCGTAACTTCCTGGTTCCGCAGGGCAAAGCCGTGCCGGCAACCAAGAAAAACGTTGAGTTCTTCGAAGCGCGCCGTGCTGAACTGGAAGCCAAACTGGCTGAAGTTCTGGCCGCTGCTGAAGCCCGCGCCGCCAAGATCACTGAACTGGCAACCATTACTATCGCGTCTAAAGCAGGCGACGAAGGTAAACTGTTCGGTTCTATCGGCACCCGTGATATCGCTGATGCGGTAACCGCGGCTGGTGTTGAAGTTGCTAAGAGCGAAGTTCGTTTACCGAACGGCGTTCTGCGTACTCTGGGCGATCACGAAGTGAGCTTCCAGGTACACAGCGATGTGTTCGCTACGCTGAATGTAGTTGTCGTTGCCGAAGCGTAATTAACGCTTTTGTTGACGAGTGAAACGCCGGCCTTGCGCCGGCGTTTTGCATTTCCGCCCCTTTCATTTTGAAATCCGGGGGCACTTTGAAATTTACGGGGTAGGGATCGCCGTCGATGGTTAACGGGAGCGGGTAAATCCGCCGTCCGCATTGCGGGTGAATCTGACCATCTGATTGCCGGTGGTTTCTATTTCCAGTTCCGCCACTGCGCCTTGCGCGTTCAACTGCAATTTCACTTCCTGACCGGCTCGCAGATTGCTGAGCGGTTTATCCTCTCCTTCCACCTGCGCCATGGCGAAAACGTCAGCCACCGGCAGATTGTTATCGCGAAATAGCTGCGCCAGCGTCTGACCGGAACTAATTTGATAGTTGCGCCAGGCGGTTTCCGTATGTTGCGGCGCGGGCTCGATCGGCGGAGGAGCAGGCCGGGCGGCCGGCGTTTGCGTTGCCGGCGGCCGGTTCTCGACAATTTCCGCCTGCATCGGCGCGGCTGGTTCAACCGTAACCGGCGTCGGTTGCGGGGAGGGGGCGGGAGGCGGGCTGTAAGGCCACAGCAGCGCGACCAGCACGATACCGGCTGCCACCAACATCCAACGGCGATGGAAGAGAGGAAGCGGCTCCATCCAACGGTAGCTATCGGGCAGATGCCAGATCTTCTTTAACGCGGCTTTAATCCGCTGACTGGATGATGATTGCAATGGGTTATTCTCCTCCCCAGCTTTGAATTTTAAGTATATACCCTTCATCTTCCAAGTTGCAGGTCTGTTGACTTCCTGCATTCTTAAATCTGACGGGTATTGATTTTCCAACCGCAATGACAGCGTTTATTCGCGCATAAAAGCGACATATTCGGACACAGGATTTTACCCTAATCTCTGGCGCTGTTATGCTGCGCTTTCGGTTTTTTACAGTTTAAAAGGAACATCCATGACAACCCCTTCTTATGATAGCGTCGAAGCGCAGGCAAGTTACGGCATCGGCTTACAGGTAGGTCAACAACTACAGGAATCCGGCCTTGCAGGGTTGATCCCTGAAGCGCTGGTGGCCGGTTTGCGCGATGCGTTGGAAGGTCACGCGCCAGTGGTTCCCGTGGATGTGGTTCACCGGGCCTTACGTGAAGTTCACGAACGCGCGAGCGCCGTACGCCGTGAACGTCAGCAGGCGCTGGCGGTTGAAGGACAACAATTTCTGGCTGAAAACGCGCAGAAAGACGGCGTGAGCAGCACCGAGTCCGGCCTGCAGTTTCGCGTATTGACGCAGGGCGAAGGCGAAATCCCTTCGCGTCAGGATCGGGTGCGTGTTCATTATACCGGCCGACTGATTGACGGCAGCGTATTCGATAGTTCGGTCGAGCGCGGTCAGCCCGCCGAATTCCCGGTCAGCGGCGTGATCCCCGGCTGGATTGAAGCCTTAACGCTGATGCCGGTCGGCTCCAAGTGGGAACTGTATATCCCCCATGAGCTGGCCTATGGCGAGCGTGGCGCGGGCGCATCTATTCCGCCGTTCAGCGCCTTGATTTTTGAAGTCGAGCTGCTGGAAATTCTGTAAAAAGGTTACGGAACTCGATGCGTTTGATGACAAACTGATCGAGTTCCGATCGGGGTACGCGGCGTAAAGCATCGCAGGCGTTACCCCATCGCCGCGCCCCTTGCCAAAAATCTAATATCGTCTGCCGCCGGCAACGCTCGTAACGCGTCTCATCCGATTGAAAACTAATCCTTATCAAGCAGCAGCGGCCGGTAATGATGAACCTGACGCATCGTCACCAGATCCTTGCGCCTGACCGGGTTGGTCGGCACCGGACTGCCCGCTAATGACGTGGTGTCGATGGTTAGGGTCGTGAAGCCCGGCTCCTGCCACAGCACCTGTTCATGCCGGGGAAAGGTGAAGGTTTCCGGCCCGAATATTCCGCTGTATCCGCCGCGCTGACCGTGCGGCTCCACGCTGTTGGCGAAGGCCAGATACAGGTTGTTTTCACCGGCGCGGGTGCGCAGCAAATGCCAGTGCAGGGGATCGGTCCCCACCGGGATCGGGTAGTTTTGCGGAACCTGGCTGCCGGCGTGGCCGCTGACGAAACCGTCGCCGAGCGCGGCGCAGCAGACCACGATGTCGCAGCCCATCAGCGTGAGAATACGGGCGGATTCGGGAAACAGCGCGTCATTGCCCGACAACAGGCCGATTCGTCCTAGCGCCGTATCGAATACCCGCCACCGTTCGCCCGCCGTCGCCCATGCTTGATAGGCCAGGGGCAGGTGCATCTGGCGGTAGTGGCCGATCAGGCCTTCCGGCCCCAGCAGCACTTGGGTGTTGTAATATTTATCCTGCTGTTTTTCCGCCATGCCGACGACCAGATAAACCCGCAGCGTCATGGCTAGCTGAATCAATGATTGCAGCGCGGGGGAGTCCAGCGTCTGGGCGTTCGTTTGCGGGGCGGTATGGCCGGTCAGCGCCATTTCAGGGAAAGCCACCAGTTCGCTATGCTGCTGCTCGACCGCCTCCCGCGTCAGCGCCACGATGCGGGCGAGATTGTCCTCAACGCGGTCGGCGGGGGAAAACTGGCAGACGCTAATCCGGCTCTGTTTGCCAGCGGGCAGGGGATGATGGCCGTACAGGCCGAAGAAATCCGCGGGGTTCCACAGAAAACTGTCGCTAAGCAGCGCGTGGTACTCCTGCGGCCGCCGCTGGGCGAACACCGGTTCGCCCAATACCTGGCGCCGGCGGCTGATCCGCACGTCAATTTCGCCGTAGGCGATGCCATCCCCGTTATCCACGACATCGACGATCGCGCCGTCCGGCGCGATAATCCCGCTGCCGCCGCTGAACTGTACGCCGCGCTCCAGCCCCCAGCGGTTGCTTTCCAGCAGATAACAGCTATTTTCCATGGCGCGGCTGATCCAATAGGGCGCGGGGGCGCGTTCCGCCAGCCAGTTGCTGACGTGACAGATAATATCCGCCCCGGCCAGCGCCAGCAGTCTGGCGGTTTCAGGAAAATGGATATCCATGCAGATCAGCATGCCGATCTTGCCGATCGGGGTATCGAAAACCTGATGCCCGACGTCGCCCGCCGCCGCCCATTTGGGTTCGGAGATATACGGGTGGCTTTTGCGGTGACGGCCGATCACCCCCTGCGGGCCGATCAGCAGCGCGCTGTTGTAATACAGTTGGGTGTCGGCGTCCACTTCCGGCATCCCCAGCACGATATAACACTGATAGCGCTGCGCCAGTTCGGTAAAACGCGCGGATGTTTCGCCGGGCGCGGTTTCCACCTGGGAGGCGATCTCCCGGCGGTCATACCAGCAGTAGCCGGTAGTCGCCATCTCCGGCGTGGTGATCAGTTTGGCCCCCTGACGGGCCGCCTGCTCCACCAGATCCAGCAGACGGGCGATATTGGCCTCTTTGGCGAACATCGCTGGTTCGAACTGGATGGCGGCCGCGAGAAAAGGAGCTATTGACATGACTAATCCTCACTAAACAGTTGATGTCGCCGCGACGGTCGGCGTCGCAGCATGAAAATAAAATTGCGGCGGCGGGCCGCTCGGCTTTTTTGCGACGCGCCATCCCCGGCCGCCGCCCTAACGGGCAATCGCTGGATGCGACGGCAAAAACTCATCCCGGAAGTTTTTTGACCGGCGCGGTCATGGAGAACACATCGTTGGCCTGGATCAGCACGCTGGACATCTCCTCTACCGTGATGCGTTTATCCATCGCCTGATGGCGCAGGATTTCGTAGGCGCGTTCCTCGCTGATGCCGTGCATCCGCATCAATATCGCTTTAGCTTCGCTAACCTGACGGATCCCCAGCATCTTCTTTTCCAGCCGCTCAATACGTTCCATCATGCGCTGGCGCTGCTGCCGGTGGTGCAGCGCCACCACCATCGACGAGAGCAGGCCGGACGCGCGGATCGGGGTGGTGATGGTGGCGCCGGCCCCCATGCTCAACGCCTGATCGATGAACGTCGGGTTTTCGTAGGCAATGATCGAAATCAGGGCGTGGCGAGAGTGATCCAGCCAGGGGACATCCGGCTCCGGCTGGTCTGACTGCGGGGCGAAGAAAATAAGATCGGCATCGGCGGGGAGCTGCTCCGGTATCGGCCAGAATGCTTTGACTTTAAATCCCATGCGCCGCAGATGGCGGGTCAGCGTTTCGCCATCTTCATCATCGGGATGCAGGACTACGCAACGGATCCCTCGGCTGAGGAGCAAAGCGGTGGTGCTGTCGCGGGAGTCATTACGGCGCATTGGGATACTCCACTTTTGTCAGTTTGGTGACCCAGTCTCCCTGAACCTGATTGGTCATATAGGGATCGGGCGCCACGATGCGGCGGGATTCCCGCACGATGGTGAATTGCCCGGCGGCGTCGGCCTTGCCGATGCGCGGATAAAGCCCGGTATGCTGGTTCAGCGGATCGATCCTGATTCGGCCCTGCGGCGCATCGAATTCGCTGCCTCGCAGCGCGGCGGATAAGCAAGGGATGGCGTCGCTGCCGCATTCCCGCACGGCGTTGGCGAACAGATGAACCTGGCTGTAGGTGGCTTCCCAGTTCATATCGGTAGTCAGATCCGGGCCGAATATCTGATGAAATTTATCCAGAGCGGCAAGGTTGGCCCGGGTTTGCAGGCTCTGAAAATAGGGCGAGGAGGTGAAGTGCCCCGCCGCCAGTTCGGCGCCCATTATGGCGATTTCGGTTTCGGAGGTGTTCAGACTGCCGATGGGCATCCGTTCGGGATCGAGCCCAACCTCATGATAGGCGCGGTAAAGGTAGGGAACGGTCTGGCCGATGACCGTGCTGAAGATGAAGTCCGGCTGTTTTTTGCGGATCTCTTCCAGCACCGGCAGAAACGCCTCATACGGCGCATTGAGATCGAGATAGCGTTCGCCGATCACCGCGCCGTCGTCCCGCTGCAACAGCAGTTCCTGCATATTGCGGTTGCATTCGTAAGGGAAAACGTAACGGGAGCCGATCATATAGACCCTGGCGCCGAAATGGCTGGTGAGGTAATCCTCCAACTGGACGCAGTTCTGGTTGGGCGCCGCGCCGCCGTAAAAGATGTTTTCGGAGAATTCGAATCCTTCGTATAGCTGAGAGTAAAACAGCAGCCGCTGGTATTTCTCCACAATGGGTGACATGGCTTTGCGGCTGCTGGAAGTGTAGCCGCCGAAGATCACGTTGACATGATGTTCGACGATCAGTTGCTCCGCCAGGGCCCGAAAGCGCGCATTGTCGGAGTGCGGATCAAGATGAATGGCCTGCAGCGGGCGGCCGTTGATGCCGCCGTCCTGATTGATTTCTTCGATGGCCAGGGCGGCGCCGCGCAGCTGCGATTGCTCCTGCGCGGCGGTCACGCCGCTGGATGAGTAGAGTAAACCGATAGTGATTGGTGTGGCCGACCCCATATGGACTCGCTTCATGTTAGTGACAATGCTTACCCCGGCGCGCATGCGTCGCAATGCCGGGAATCATTAATGCGCCAGCAGCGTTTTGTTGAGCATCGCGCCGACGGTGTATTTCGGGTCTACCATATTTCCCAGCCTGACTTTTCCGCACTGGCTCAGCAGCATGTACGCATCCCACTGCTCGAAGCCAAAATCCTCCACCAGCCAGTAGATGAGATCCCGGTAGGCGATGCGGGTGGCGTCCTCCAGCGGTCGGGCGCTGCCGATGCTCATGATGGCGGTGTCGTTTTCCATGCGCGGCCAGTTGATGGACCAGTTTTTGATCAGATCCACCTTGATGGTGGTGACGGAAGGATATTCCACCGCCGTTCCGCAGATTTCGCCGTCGCCCTGACAGGCATGGGCATCGCCGATAAACAGCCGCCCGCCCGGCGAACGCACCGGCAGATAGGTGATGCTGCCGGGGCCGATATCGGGAACGTCCATGTTGCCGCCGTGGTTATCCGGCGTCAGCGAGTTGATGGAGTCGATTTCCGGCGATACGCTCAGGGTGCCGATATGGGGTTTGTAAGGCAGCGTGTGGCGCTTGCTCCAGTAAACTTTTTCGCTGTCCAGCTTGATCAGGCGTACCTTTTCCGGCAGCGGATCGTTGAGCAGCGCCGTCAGATCGGTGCCCGTCAGCCCGCCGAAATGCGGGATCATGGCGCAAATGCCGTGCGGATCGTCCCCCCGCGGCAGCATCGATTCAATGTACACCGCCAGTACGTCGCCTTTTTCCGCGCCATTGACCATGATCGGGCCGTTCTGCGGGTTGAGAAACGGCATTTTCAGCAACTGGCTGGGAATATCCTGTTCGGACTGAATCGCCCCTTCAAAGGCGTCGCGGGTATCGACAATCACCCGATCGCCGGGCTCGATGGTTAATACCGGGGTGGAGTAGGGGCCGATGGTGTAGTGAAACTCTTGCTGCATCTCTTCGGTCAGATGGTGGGTGATCGGCTGACGCCGCGCGCCAACCCCGCGTTGGGTCATGATGGAATCTTCCAGCCATTTCTTCATCGGGTATTCCTCCGCGAAAAACGTTACCGCGCCGTTTGTGCGGCGCAGGTCAAGGTCACAGCGCCAGGTGACGGCGCATCAACAAATCGTCGGACAGTTGCTGATGGTTCAGGATTTCGACCACCCGGCCCTTATCCATCACGCAGCAACGCTGGGCGGCGCGCTGGATCATGGCGATGTCCTGTTCGACCAGAATAACGGCGACCCGCAGCTCGCGGGCGATGCGCGTCAGCGTGTCGGCGATAATGGTTACGATGGAGGGCTGTACGCCTTCCGACGGCTCATCCAACAGCAGGACTTTCGGCGCGCCGACCAGCGCTCTGGCTATCGCCAGCTGTTGCTGTTCGCCGCCGCTCATGGTGCCCGCTTTTTGCTTCAGCCGCTGGCGCAGAATGGGAAAATAGTCCAGCACCCGTTCCAGCAGGTCGCCGGCGAATTCCCGGTGTTCGCGCACGAACTGCATTCCCACTTGCAAATTCTCCGCCACCGTCAGACCGGAGAACACCTCGCGCCCCTGCGGCACATAGCCGATGCCCAGGCGGGCGCGGCGCTGCGGCGTGGCATGGGTGATGTCCGTCTCGCCCAGCAGAATGTGGCCGCGGCTGACGGCAACCGTCCCTATCAACGAACGCATCAGCGTGGTTTTCCCCACGCCGTTGCGGCCGATCACCCCCAGCACTTCCGCGCTATATAACTGGAGCGAGGCGCCATTCAGCACCAGCCCGCCGCCATAGCCGCCGGTAATGTCATTGACCTGCATTAGTACGTCGTCGCTCATCAGGCTTTCCCCAAATAGATATCCGCTACGTCATCCTGGGCCAGCACCGTTTCGGCTTCGCCGTCGGCAAACACCCGGCCCCCGTGCAATACCGTCACCCTGGATGCAATCTGCCGGATGAAGGTCATGTCGTGTTCCACCACCATCAAGGTCAGGCCGTCCTGCCGCATTTGTTTGATTAGCTCGCCGGTCAGGTAGGTTTCTTCCACCGACAGCCCGGCGACCGGTTCATCCAGCATCAGCAGAACCGGTTGCAGCGAAACCGCCATCGCGATTTCAAGCCACTGTTTTTTCCCGTGCGACAGGTTGCCGGCCAACTGACGGTATTCCCCGGTCAGGTTGAAGCGGTGCAGCAGTTCATCAATGTTCGCCGGCTGGTGGCGAACTTCCGGCCGTAGATGGCGCAAAGAGAGTTGCAGATGCTGCTCGACGCTGAGATCGGGGAAAATGCCGGGGATCTGAAACTTGATGCTCATTCCCATGCGAATGCGCTGAAACGGCGATAGCGCATTGAGCCGCCGGCCGAAAAAGCGGATCTCGCCGCTGGTCGGCGTGTGCTCGCCGGTCAGCAGCTTGAAGAAGGTGCTTTTCCCCGCGCCGTTGGGACCGATGACGCAACGGATTTCCCCCTGACGGATTTGCATATCGACCTGATTGATAACCTGCGCGCCGCCAAAGCGTTTGCCCAGCCCCTGCGTTTCCAGAATGATGTCTTGCGTCATTGGGCGTCCTCCGCGTTGCGTTCGGACGACGTCAGCCGGCGCAGCCTGTCGCCCAGCCAGGGCAGAATGCCGTTGGGCGCGGCCAGCACGACAAACAACAGGATCGCCCCCAGCAGAATCATGGCGTATTCGCTGCCGTAAACCGCCAGCCACTGGGAGAGCCAGACCAGCAGGGCGGTAATAACGATGGTGCCGAAGATATTTTTACGTCCGGCGGTAGCGACCCAGATAACCGGCATGGCCGCGGCCGTCAGTCCCATGGATGAGGGCGTGATGTAGGAGCCCCACAGGGTGTAGAGCACGCCGGACAGCCCCGACAGCGCGCCGCCCAGCACGAACACCAGCAACTGATAGCGGCGGATATCGATTCCCAGCATTTCCGCCCGGCGCGGGTTTTCGCGGATGGAGGCCAGCGTCAGGCCGAAACCGGAGCGCAATAAACGCCGCACGCCCCAGTAGACCAGCGCCAGCAGTACGATAATCAGGTAGTAGAAGGCGTTGCCCTCCAGCGTCAGCAGTTCGCCGTCCGGGCCGGGCAGCGCGAGCGGCGGCATGCCGGACATGCCGTTAAAGCCGTTCAGCCGCGCGCTGCCGATAGTCCACTGCGGTCCGGCGGTCTGCGACATAAAGGTTTCCAGCACCAGCGTAAAAGAGAGGGTGACGATGCCGATGAAAATGCCGGTTACGCCGCCGTAAAACATCATATAACCCAGCGCCGCCGCGACGGCCGCCGCCAGCAACAGCGCCAGCAGCAGTCCCGACCAGGTGGACAGTACGCCGTCGCCGAAATTCAGCGTCAACACGCCGTAGGCGTAGCCGGCCAGCCCGAAAAAGGCGGTTTGACCGAAAGAGAGGATCCCGCCGTGGCCCCACATGGCGGCCAACCCGATGGCGCAGAACGTCCACAGCAGGAAGTAGGCGAAATCGCCGATCGTGCCGCTGTCGACGCCCAGCGGGAGTAACAGGGCGGCCAGCAGGATAAGGCCCGCCGCCCACGGCGCGATCCGGCGTTTCCGCGCCGGGCTGATGGATAAATTAATGGATGATGAGGTCACTGTCGGCTCCTAGCGATGACGGGTAAACAGGCTGCCAACCCCGTTCGGCAGCAGGCGGATGACCAGCATGGCGGTAAGCAGCAGACCGATTTGTCCGGCCAGTTGCCCGTACCAGGCGTTTAGTCCGGTCTGGATCGCCCCCAGCGTCATGGCGGCGGGAATGGTGCCGACCAGTACGTTGGCGCCGCCGACCACCACGGAAACAAAAGCCTGCACGATAAAGCTGCTGCCCATGGTGGGCACGGCGGTGAGCGTCGGCGCGTAGATGGCGCCGGCCAGCCCCGCCAGCCCGGCGCCCAGCGCGAATGTCTGGGTATAGAGACGGTCGGTTTCCAGCCCGAGACAGGCCGCCATGCGGGCATTCTGAATGGTGGACCTGGCGCAGACGCCGTAGTTGGTATGAAAGAACAGCCAGTACAGCAGCAACAGAATGGCGATGGCGAAAAGCGGCAACAGCGCTCGGTAGGTGGCGAAAGAGTAACCGCCTAGCGTGAAGGAGCCGAAAGGCGTGGACAGCCCTTCCAGCGACGGGCCGGCCAGCAGCAACATGCTTTGCTGCACGATCAGGCTGATCGCCCAGGTCGCCACCACCGAGTCGTACAGCCGGTGGTACAGATGACGCACCACCAGCCGTTCAATCACCCCGCCGGCGAACGCGGCGGCCAGTGAACCGGCCAGCATCGCCAACGGCAGCGGCAGACCGGACTTGTTCAGTGAGATCGTGACGTAGGCGCCGCACATGATGAATTCGCCGTGCGCCAGATTGATGACCCCCATCATGCCGAAGATCACCGCCAGCCCCAGCGCCGCGAGCACCAGATAGGCAAAGTTGTCGCCGAACTGATAAATCACCGAATAAAGAAAGGAGAGCATCTGCTGATAATCCTTGGTGCCCCGCGCGACACCGTAAGAAAGGGACAACACCAGGGAAGCGCCGTTTGGCCGACGCTTCCCTGACCGTAAACCGCCGGGTTATGGCTTGGGCGGATTAGACGGCGTGTACTGGCTGGTATCCGGCTTCACCGGCAGATTGCAGCCCGCCTCGCCCAGCCAGTATGGTTTGATGTCAGGCCAGACCTTGGGGATCTCGACGGAGTGATCTTCTTTGACGTGGGCCAGATAGATGGTATGGCTCAGGTGATGGCTTTTAGGATCGATGCAGACCTTGCCGGATGGGCCATCGGTACAGATATCCCCGCTTTCCAGCGCCTTGCGGACCGCCGTCTGATCGGTGCTGTTGGCGCGCTCAACCGCGAGTTTATATAGGTAAACGGCATCGTAGGCGTTGGCCGCTTCCTGATTGATGTAAGGCTCGTTGGGGAATTTGGCGCGGAAGCGCTGCTTAAAGTCGTTGCTGGCCGGCGTATCCACTTCCTCCATGTAATTCGCGGTAATGTACATGTCTTTCAGCGCGGGCGCCTTGAAGCGTTTATGCTCGTAGGCCTGAGCCACATTGACGGAACTGGCCATCGGCAGATTAAGTTTCGCCGCCGCCTGCTGCTCGTAATAGGAAGACTGATTGGTGCCCACCAGCAACGTCATAACGAAATCGGGCTTGGCCTGCTGGATATTCTGAATGGTTTGACCGAATTGGGAGACGCTGAGCGGGATAAACTCTTCGCCGACCATGGTGCCGCCGTTGGCTTCGACTATCTGGCGCACCCATTCCGCCGAGATCTGGCCGAAGTTATAGTCGGCGGCAATGGTGTAAACTTTCTTGCCGTATTTTTCCATCATCCAGGGGATGAGGGTGGAAAACTGCTGTTCGGGCACCGCGCCGGTAACGAAGACATTGGTATCGCATACGCCGCCTTCATACTGGTTGTTGTACCAATAGAGCTGTTTTTCCCGATCCATGATCGGCCGGATAGCTTCGCGCGACGCGCTGGAAAAGGCGCCGAAAATAACATCGACCTTATCGTTTCTGATTAAACGGCGGGCCATTTGCTGAAAACGGGTATTGTCGGACTGCGTATCATATTTTATTAATTCAACCGGGCGGCCAAGAATACCGCCTTTGGCATTGATCTCTTCGATCGCTAATTCGGTCGCATGAATTTTGGGAATAACGGGCAGAGCAAAATTACCGGAAGCGTCTTCCAGTAGGCCAATCTTTATCGGTTCGTCTGCTGCGGACGCCATACCTGAAAAGGTCACTGCAAGTGCGGAAGCGATCGCAAGTGTCAGAGCGGCGTAATTACCTTTTGTTCTGGACATAAATACCCCTGGCGTTGGTCTGGAAAGAAGCAAAAAAAAGAGCCCTGCATAGTCCGAAGACCTTGCATGGGCTCTATTGCCTTCACCACAAACCGACATCATTGGCGGCCTTGCGGAGAGTGAATGCCACTATAAAAAGCAAATCGAAGCGTTGTCAATGGTTAATTTTTCAATATAAATCATATAGTAAAAACATATGCCGGCGCACTATTATTGAACACAGTCGCACGAATTTTGTGCAGTTCGCCAGGTTGCGCCGGCAGTCCGCTAACGTCTGGTTATTTATAAAATATCCCTATGCTGTTATTTTCGCGGACGCCGTTAATCGCAATGAAGAAATAATAATTGTTAATAGAATGCACTGCATAAGGAATGAGAAAAAATTTCCGTCCGACGATAAATAACGATCAAACCGGCCGCCGTTTTATATTTTTATCCCCAGCAACCATTCGTGAAAATTACCGGCGAATATTTCGCCCAAGCAGGGGATCGTTGCCTTGTGGACCAATTGTTAAGAACTGTAAATCCCTGCAAATGGGTATTTATCTGATAGTGGCCGCCGGGAAATCCCCGTATATCTTCGCCTATCCGCCATAGCGGCAAGGGAGGAGTCACCCTATGTTTAAACCACTGTTAGTGAGTACGCTGTTAGTTGGAATGTTTGCCATGACGCCGGCGGCGGAAGCCAGCAGCGTTAGTATCGATCTGATGCCCGGCGTCACGTTGAATATCGGCGATCGCGATCGGCGTGGTTATTACTGGGACGGATATGACTGGCGCAGCGAGCGCTGGTGGCGTGAGCACCGGGGTTATCATCACGGCGAACGTAACCGGCATGGTTATTATTGGGATGGCTGGCGCTGGCGTGACGTCGGCTGGTGGCGCGAACACAACCGTGGCCCGCGTCATTTCGATCGCGGTCCGCGCGATTTTGATAGACATCATGCGCACCGCGATTCCCGGCGTGGACCGGGGCCGGGCTGGGACGACAGACGCGGTCCCGATCGGCACTAAGCGGATGTGAAAAACCGGGAGCCGGAAGGCTCCCGGTTTTGTTTCATGCCGTTTACCCGCCGTGTTGCAGATCGAGACGATAAACGGCGAATCCCGCCTGGTCCGTGCCGATGGCGCTCATCGGATACTGCGCTTTCTCTTTAATAAATGCCGCCGCTTTATCTGACGGCGAGGTTTCAAACCGTATATCCAGCGGCGTGTCGCTGGCGATTGGCGCCAGCCGCCAGTTATTGTCGGCCTGCGGCTTCACTTCCCCTGATTTTTGGGTTTCCGCGCTGATATAGGCGGCCAGTACCGCGCGGTTTTCATCCGGAGAGGCGAAGGCGATATGTTTTTCCCCGGTGCCGGCGAACTTCTCGCCATAGGCGCGATAGTTATTGGTGGCGATGAGGAAGACCGCATTGGGATCGATCGCTTTACCGTTGAAGGTCAGGTTTTTGATGCGGCGCGCGTTATCGTTGATTAAGGCGCACTCGCCGTCATAACGGGCCGGCTGAGTCACGTCGATCTGATAGCTCACGCCGTCGATGACATCGAAATTATAGGTGCGGAAACCGTCCCAGTTGAGCAGCTCCTGGGGTTTGTCGCTGCGAACGTCAATCTGATTGAACTGGCCCGCCGAGCACTCCAGCCATTCCCGCACCTCTTCCCCTTTCACTTTCACCACCACCAGCGTGTTGGGATACAGGTAAAGATCCGCCGCATTACGGAAGGTTAACCGGCCTTTTTCCACTTCGACGAAGCTGGCCGGATCGTTTTTGCGTCCACCGGCCTTAAAGGGCGCGGCGGCGGACAGCACCGGCAGATCGGCCAGGTCGGGATCGCCCTGAATAAAGTGTTCGACATAAGCGCGCTGGGCGTTGTTGACGATCTGCACCGTCGGATCGTCCTGGATCAGCGACAGATAGCTGTACATGTTATCGGCGGATTTGCCGATCGGCTTGCTGACGAAGTCACGTGTGTTGCGGTGCGCTTCGGACAGCACGCCGACCAGATTGGCGTCTTCCGCCGCCAGCGATTTTTTCTGCGCTTTATCATATATCGGCCTGGCTTCCGCTTTGGCCTTCTCAACCCGCCAAACGCCGCTGTCGTTATTCAGCGTGAAATCCACCACGCCAAGATGATCGCCCCACTGGCCGGGCATAACGGCAGGAATGCCATTGAGCGTACCCTGAGCGATATCGGCGCCTTTTATGGCGGCGAAATCCTGGCTGGGGAAGACGGCATGGGCGTGACCGAACATGATGGCGTCAATGCCCGGAATTTGGCTGAGGTAGTAGACGGAGTTTTCCGCCATGGCTTTGTAAGGCTCGGCGGAGAGGCCGGAGTGTGGGATCGCCACCACCAGATCGGCTCCTTGCCTGCGCATTTCCGGCACCCACTTTTTGGCGCTTTCGGTAATGTCTTCGACCGTAACTTTGCCCGACAGATTGGCTTTATCCCATACCAGTATTTGCGGCGGCACAAAACCAATGTAGCCGATGCGCAAAATATGGGCGTTGCCTTCGCGGTCGGTTACCGATTTATCTTCAATGCGATAGGGCGTAAACAACGGTTTGCCGGTTTTGGCGTCCAGCACGTTGGCGTTCACATAGGGGAATTTTGCGCCGGCCAGCGCCTTATGCAGGTAATCCAGACCGTAGTTGAACTCGTGGTTGCCAATGTTCCCCACGGAGTAATCCAGCGTATTGAGCGCCTGATAGACGGGATGAACTTCTCCCTCCTTTAAGCCCTTGGCCGCCATGTAATCCCCTAACGGGCTGCCCTGGATGATATCGCCGTTATCCACCAGCACGCTGTTCGCCGCTTGGGCGCGCGCCGCATGAATCAGGCTGGCGGTGCGCACCAGACCGAATTTATCGGTCGGCATATCTTTGTAGTAATCGAAATCCATCATATTGCTATGCAAATCGGTGGTTTCCATTACCCTTAAATCAACGGTGGCGGCGTGGACGGTGGCGGAAATAAGCGTGGCAAGCAGGCTTAATGCCAGCGAATGCTTCATTACATTGACTCCTTTGCAGCTGTTATTGGAGGTATATCTCATATAATGATGAATTTATGGTTAAGCATCACTGGGAAATGTGAAGATAATCATAAAATAACGCCCCTAATCGTAGTTTGTTTCACCGTTGTATAATGATAAGTATGGATCGTGTGTGGCGGCGGGGAGTTATCCGTTCCACGGCATAACCGATAACAATGAGGTAGAAAATGCTGGAACATATTTGCCAACTGGCCCGTGATGCAGGGGATGCCATCATGCAGGTATATGACGGGCATCAGCCAGTTGAGGTGGCGCATAAGAAA
Source organism: Brenneria izadpanahii (assembly GCF_017569925.1). Classification (NCBI taxonomy): domain Bacteria; kingdom Pseudomonadati; phylum Pseudomonadota; class Gammaproteobacteria; order Enterobacterales; family Pectobacteriaceae; genus Brenneria; species Brenneria izadpanahii. Next base: position 982,947 of record NZ_CP050854.1, read on the forward strand.
GACGATTCGCCGGTGACCGCTGCCGATCTGGCTGCGCATCGGGTGATTAAAACCGGCCTGGCGGCGGCATACCCGGATATTCCGCTGCTGTCGGAAGAAGATCCGCCGCAGTGGCCGGAGCGCCGGCATTGGCAACGTTACTGGCTGGTCGATCCGCTGGACGGCACGAAAGAGTTTCTCCAGCGCAATGGTGAATTCACGGTGAATATCGCGCTGATTGAAAACGGTCAGGCGGTGCTGGGCGTGGTTTATGTGCCGGTTACGGGGGTAATGTATTCCGCCGCAGAGGGCAAAGCGTGGAAAGAAGATAAAGAGGGCCGCCGGCAGATTAGCGTTCGGGATGCGCGCCCGCCTCTGGTGGTGGTGAGCCGTTCCCATGTGGATAAAGAGCTGAAAGATTATCTTGCCCAATTGGGGGAACACCAAACGGTCGCTATCGGCTCGTCGCTGAAATTTTGCCTGGTGGCGGAAGGGAAGGCGCAGCTTTACCCCCGTTTCGGACCAACCAATGTGTGGGATACGGCCGCCGGACATGCGGTTGCCGTGGCTGCCGGCGCACAGATTCATGACTGGCAGGGTAAACCGTTGTCGTATGCGCCGCGTGAATCGTTCCTGAACCCCGGTTTCCGCGTATCGCTGTTCTGATCCGTTCCCGTTTTTCCCTCCAGCGATCGCTATGCGGCAGGAAACGCCTGCCGCGATTATCTCGCCGTTTTTTTCATCCGCGTGCTTTTTCGCCAGGCGTCGAGCAAGGGGCGATCGCTGTCGTCGTTTTGTCATGTACGTTCAGTAGATTAGCCAGCGGTCGGAAACGAGGCGGAAAAATCCGCCTGGTTTGGAGAGACCGGTCTGCCCTGCAATCCGTTGGCGCAGAAATCATGAATACTGCTTTTTTTGAATATTTACACTAATTGTGGGTGAAATATTTGAATACCGCTCTGTAAAAGTGTGTAAAAGCAGTTAATGATACTGTTCAGCGCGGAACTAAATGTCGTTTAATAGAACTAAATCAGTGTCCATTATTTCATTAGCGCTCTGAATCCTTTGCCTTGTTGGTCAGAGGAAGCGCGTAAAACAAGAAAATGGGAGGAGAGTACAACGATGAGGATCTTCGAACGCTACAATCCTATGAAGGTCGCCAAGTATGTAAAAACCCTGTTCCGTGGACGAATTTACATTAAAGGTATTGGCGCTTTTGAATTCGATTACGGCAAAATTTTGTTGCCAAAGACGCAAGACAAACAGCATTTGCTGGTGATGTCTGAAGTGAACCGTCAGGTCATCCGATTACAGGCCGAGATGGGGTGAGGGTAAACCCGCCGCGATCGATAAGGATCGCTCGCCTGTAACGATAACGGCCCATTAAGGGCCGTTTAGTTTTTTACGAACAAATAAAGTTTTAGCCCGCTTATCCCTGCGCTGGGCCTGTTTGTGGTTCACATAATGCGGGGTTGATGGCGGGTTTTGCCGCTACTCGGCGTAAGAAATTATACAGCGTTGAACTTGGCCGCCGGGCGCGAGCTGTGATATCGCCGATCTATGATATCGCATAGAAAGGCGGTATTGCGGCGCATAAAACTGTCTCCGAGTCAGCATAAATAACCGTGACTAAGAGACGGCCGGCAAGGGAGAGAGGTTGGGCGGGGATAAACCGCCGACAGGCTACTTTTTCTCTTCCGTTTTCGCTTCGCCGGAGGCGGCGGGTTTATCCTCCAGCCGGGTGACCAGCAGTTGGTCGATTTTATAGCTATCAATATCCACGACTTCAAATTTGAAACCAGAGAAGCGGACAAAATCGGTGCGTTTCGGGATCTTGCGCAGGGTGTACATCATAAATCCGCCGATGGTTTCATAATTACCCGCATGAGGGAAATCATCGATGCACAGCGCGCGCATCACATCTTCTATCGGCGTTCCCCTTCGATCAGCCAGGAGTTTTCATCACGGGCGACGATCTGTTCCTCCATCCCCTGACCGACGAGATCGCCCATCAACGTGGTCATGACGTCGTTAAGGGTAATAATGCCGACCACCAGCGCATATTCGTTCAGAATAACGGCAAAATCTTCTCCCGCCGTTTTAAAACTCTCCAATGCCTCGGACAGAGTCAGCGTATCCGGGACGATCAGCGCGGGACGAATTTGCACGCCGCTATGCAGTTCAAGGCTTTGGTTGCCCAGCACGCGGTTAAGCAAATCTTTTGAGTCCACATAGCCGACAACCTGATCGATATGGCCATTGCAGACCAGGAATTTGGAGTGCGGCTGCTGGGCGATTTTCTCTTTGATCTGCGCTTCTTCTTCATGCAAATCGAAAAACACCACGCTTTCGCGCGGCGTCATGGAGGAAGGCACCGTGCGCGACTCCAGTTCAAACACGTTTTCTATCAGTTCGTGTTCCTGCTTGCGCAGCACGCCCGCCAAGGCGCCGGCTTCGACTACCGCGTAAATATCATCGGAGGTGATGTCATCCTTACGCACCATCGGCAGCTTAAGCAGCCGGAAAATAACGTTTGCCAGGCCGTTGAACAACCATACCAACGGGCGGAAGATAAACAGGCAGAAGCGCATAGGATTGATAATGCGGATAGCAACGGCCTCTGGGGCAATCATGCCAATGCGTTTCGGGGTGAGATCGCCAAATAGAATAAACAGGCTGGTGACGAGCACGAACGAACAAACAAAGCTGACTTTGTCGGCCGATTCCGGCGACATGAATTGTTCAAATAGCAGAGTGAAGGTGGGTGAAAAGGCGGCATCGCCGATAATACCGGCCAGAATGGCGACCGCATTGATGCCGATTTGAATGACGGTAAAGAAAATGCCGGGGGTTTCCTGAAATTTCAATACCATATCGGCGTTGAGATTTCCCTCGTCGGCCAGCTGTTTGAGTTTTATTTTACGGGACGCGGCCAGCGAGATTTCGGACAGCGCAAAAAATGCACTAAGGGCAATGAGAAGAATAATAAGTAATAGACTGTTTAACATAATGTTTTCGCTTTGACCCGGAAGCGGGAAAGGCAATCCTCAGAAAGGCAAAATATCTTAAATAACGCACTGGAAGCCGTTAACGGGGCTGGGAACCAGCCCAAATCTTTACGATACCCGTCATATTTCATATTGAAGTCTATTGGGTATCCGGCGGGGATTATAACAGGAGTGGTGAATTTACTGCCATATCTCAATGCTGAGGGGGCAGACAAATGCCGATACCGCCTAGTCCGCAGTAACCTTCCGGGTTTTTATACAGATACTGCTGGTGCTCGTCTTCCGCATAATAGAAAGGGCCGGCGGCAACGATTTCCGTGCTGATGGTCCGGGTATCGCCGTTGTCTTTCATCGCCTGTTGAAAACGCTGATAACTCTCCTTGGCTTCCTTTTCCTGCTCCGGCGTAAGCGTATAAATCGCGGAGCGGTATTGGGTGCCGATATCGCCCCCCTGGCGCATTCCTTGTGCTGGATCGTGGTTTTCCCAGAAAAGTTGCAACAGCTGGCTATAAGCGATCTCTTTGGGATCGAACACCACGCGCACCGCTTCGGCATGGTCGGTTTTCCCGCTGCAAACTTCGCGATAGGTGGGGTTGGGCGTATAGCCGCCGGTATAGCCCGCGGCAGTGCTGTAGACGCCGGGTTGCTGCCAAAAAAGACGCTCTACCCCCCAAAAACATCCCATCGCAAAGAGCGCGACTTCCATATGGTCGGGCACATGGGTCATGGAGTGACCATTAACGGCATGCAGTCTGGCGACCGGCATCGGCGTGATGCGTCCGGGCAAGGCCTCTGATTGTTTAATTCGCTGCGTTTTATCGACGTTACCTATCACTTTTTGTGCCCTCAGCGTTACAAATCAACGTTATGTCTTCTGAAGCATAACCGAGAAGTTTTACTCTGTCTTTATAACCTATATATGTTTAATGTTAAGATTATGTTCACTTGTAACGCTGCATTTTAGAATTTACCGATTAAAATCTATAGCTAAAGGAAAATATTAATATTTCCTGCTAACGTTGCGGGCAAATGGCGTTTACCGACATAACGCAATATTAAACGATATACTTGATGTAATAGAACACGGTTATCAGGGAGCTAAGTGATTATTTCCACTGGACAAAAAAACTGCCATTCGGGTTTCTGTATGCCACATCGCCGTATTTGGGGTTTATTGTGCGTACTACTCTTTCCCTCCGCCAGTTTCGCCGCCAATGTACGTTTGCAAGTCGTTGGATTGGATGGCGCGCTGCAAAAGAATGTGCGGGCGCGTTTATCCACGATCGCCGCCGATGAAGTTAATGCCGATGGCCGTTTCCGGTCGCGCGTAGATGATGCGATTCGTCAGGGGTTGCGCGCCCTGGGATATTATGATCCGCAAATTGCGTTTGAATTTCGTCCCGCGGTCAATGGCGGACGTCCGGTCCTGATCGCCACCGTAACGCCCGGCGAACCGGTAAAAATAGCCGACGTGAACATTGCCCTGCGGGGCGGCGCTCATGACGACAAAGATTATCAGCAGCTGGTGAAGGATGATGCGCCCAAGGTAGGCTCCGTGCTTAATCACGGCGATTACGACAGCTTCAAAAACTCTCTGAATAGTTTGTCGTTGCGTAAGGGGTATTTCGATGCCCGCTTTCTGCAGAGTCAGTTAGGCGTTATACAGGAAGAGCGGCAAGCCTTTTGGGATATCGATTTTGACAGCGGCGAGCGTTACCGTTTCGGCGAAATTAAATTCCAGGGATCGCAAATCCGTGAGGATTACTTGCGCAATCTGGTGCCGTTTCACGCCGGCGATGCCTACAGCAGCGAAAATCTGGGGGAATTCAACCGTCGTTTATCGGCCACGGGCTGGTTTAATTCGGTGGTGGTCTCGCCTGATTTCAGCCACTCGAAGGAAACTAAAACCCTGCCGCTGGATGCGGTCGTCACTCCCCGCACCCGTAACCGTATAGAGACCGGGGTCGGGTATGCGACCGACGTGGGGCCGCGCTTCAAAACCACTTGGAACAAGCCCTGGATCAATTCCTACGGGCATAGTCTGGAGAGCAGCCTCAGCGTATCCGCCCCTGAACAGTCCCTCGATCTAAGTTATAAAATTCCGTTGCTGAAGAACCCGTTGGAGCAGTATTACCTGCTGCAAGGCGGTTTCAAACGTGAAGATCTTAACGATACGCAGTCCGACTCGACCACGCTGAACGTAGCGCGTTACTGGGACTTATCCAGCGGTTGGCAGCGGGCGGTTAATCTGCGTTGGAGTCTCGATCACTTTACGCAGGGCAGCGTGACGGACACCACTATGTTGATCTATCCCGGCGTAAGCATTAACCGTACCCGTCAGCGGGGCGGGCTGATGCCGGTGTGGGGAGACAGCCAACGTTACTCTATTGATGTTTCCGATACCCTATGGGGATCGGATATCGACTTTGTCGTTTTGCAGGCGCAAAACGTCTGGATCAGAACGCTGGCGGAGAAGCACCGTTTTGTCGCGCGCGGCAATCTGGGGTGGATCGAAACCAACAGCTTTTCGCGTGTTCCGCCGTCCCTGCGTTTCTTCGCCGGCGGCGATCGCAGCATTCGCGGCTATAAATACAAATCCATATCGCCGCGTGACAGCGAAGGTAAATTGACCGGGGCGTCTAAGCTGGCCACCGGGTCGCTGGAGTATCAATACAACGTGTCGGGAAAATGGTGGGGGGCGGTGTTCGTGGATTCCGGCGAGGCCGTCAACGATATCAAGCAGAATGATTTTAAAACCGGCGCGGGCGTCGGCGTTCGCTGGGCGTCCCCTATTGGTCCGGTGAAGTTTGACCTGGCGACGCCGATTGGCGACCCGGAGAAACACGGCGTGCAGTTCTATATCGCTTTGGGGCCTGAATTATGAGTGTGATGAATAAAATGGGCCTGATGAAAAAAATTGGCATTGGTTTTCTCGCTTTCCTGTTGTTATTGCTTATAGCGCTGGTGTTGCTGGTGGGGACGACGCCGGGTTTGCATCTGTTGCTGAATGGCGCCGCGCGCTTTGTGCCTGGGCTGGAAATCGCCGAGGTCAACGGCGGCTGGCGCGACCTGACCTTGAAGAACATGCGTTATCAAATGCCGGGCGTTACGGTTAAGGCGGAGGTGTTTCATTTGTCGCTGGCGCCGGGCTGTCTGTTGAGAAGCCAGCTATGCGTCAACGATTTGTCGGCGCAGAATGTCGACGTGGCCGTGGATACCAAATCGTTGCCCGCCTCGGAGGAAACCCCGGCGCCCAGCGAACCGCTGACCGAATTATCCGCGCCGTTTCCCATCGCCTTACGTCAGTTGGTGTTGAATAACGTCCATGTCACCGTAGACGATACGGCCATATCACTGGGCGAGTTCCGCACCGGTATGGAGTGGAAAGAGCGGATGCTGACGCTGCTGCCCACCAAAATCGGCGCGCTGTTGGTGGCGTTGCCGAAAACGCCGGTCGATGTGCTTGAGGATGGCAAAGTGACGGCGGCGGAAGTGGCGGCGGCCGTCAAAGAAACCGCCGCCGACGTTCGCGCGTCGGTGGAAAACGGAACGACGCAGACGATTGAAATCAATAAGACGTTGCCCGGCGCGCAAACGCAGCCTGGCGAGACGGCCACGGCCGCCGCCGATAAAAACAACGCGGCGCAGAAAACCGCCCCCGCAGGCGACGCCACCCCCGCTCAACCGGAGCAGCCGCTCGGCGAGCGCTTGGCCGAGCTATTCTCCAAGCCTTTATTGCCCGATTTGCCGCAATTTACCCTGCCGCTGGATCTCAACATCGCGGAAATTCATGGTGAACAACTGCGGCTGACGGGCGATCAGGACATCCTGATCTCCGATCTGCGGATCCAGGCATCAACCCGTGAACAGCGCCTGAGTCTGGATAAGTTTATCGTGCAGTCGCCGCAGGGCGGGCTGAACGTGAGCGGGAATGCAACGCTCAGCGATAGCTGGCCGGTCTCCTTCACCGCCAACGGCGTACTGAACGTCGATCCGCTGAAGGGGGAAAAACTCAAACTCACCGTTGGTGGCGGACTACGTGAACAACTGAATGTCGCGCTCAACCTGTCCGGCCCGCAGCGGGCGCAGCTCAATCTGCAAACCGAACTGGCGCAGGCAGGGTTGCCGCTGGGGCTTACGCTGCAAACCGATCGGGTGCGCTGGCCGTTAACCGGAGAGGCGCAATACCAGGCGAACGACCTGCAATTGCAGTTGAACGGCAAAGCCACGGATTACACCCTCTCGCTACGCAGCGATGTGCGCGGAACCGATTTGCCGCCCGCCTCGCTGGCGCTGGACGGGAACGGTAATGTACAGCAGTTTAATCTGACGCGTCTGCGTCTGTCCGCCCTGGAGGGGCATGCCGATCTGAGCGCCGTGGTGGACTGGAGCAAGGCCATTAGCTGGCGCAGCGAACTGGTTTTGAGCGGCATCAATACGGCGAAACAGTGGCCGGAGTGGCCGGCGAAAATTGACGGCAAGGTGACCACGCGCGGCAGTCTGTATGGCGGCAACTGGCAGCTACAGGTGCCGGAGCTGCGTCTGGATGGCAATGTGAAGCAGAACAAGCTGTCCGCCAGAGGCGAACTGCGGGGAAACGCCGCCGGCCAGTGGCAAATTCCGGGGCTTAATCTGGCGCTGGGCGTCAACCAGCTTAACGTTAAGGGCGAACTGAGCGATAAGTGGCAGTTGGATGCCGATATCAATGCGCCGTCGCTCACCGGCACGCTGCCCGGTCTGGCCGGACGCGCCGTCGGTACGCTGAAACTGCGCGGCAACCTGCGTGAACCGCAGATATTGGCGGATATCACCGCATCCGGTCTGCGCTGGCAGGAGATGACCATCAGCCGCATCAAAGTGGATGGCGACGTACGATCCGAGCAACAGATTCAGGGTAAGCTGGCGGTGCGTCTGGAGCAACTGCATCAGGAAGGTCTGGATATCGGTTTGCTGACGTTGAATGCCGACGGCAATGAAAAACAGCATCAGCTGCGCCTGAATATGGAAGGCAAGCCGGTATCGGGGCAGTTGGCGCTGTCCGGCAGCTTCGACCGCCAGACCCAGCGCTGGCGGGGGACGCTGAACAATACCCGGTTTGATACGCCGGTCGGCGAATGGCGTTTAACGCAGTCGATGGCGCTGGATTATCAGAATCTCCAGCAGAAAATCAGTATCGGTACGCATTGCTGGCGTAACCCTAATGCCGAGCTTTGCGTGCCAAGAACCATTGAAGCCGGGCCGAGCGGTCAAGCGAGTATCAGATTAAACCGTTTCGATTTAGCCATGCTCAAGCCTTTCCTGGGGGAAGATACCGTCTTGGCGGGAAGTTTCACCGGGGGGGCCGATGTAAGCTGGCAGCCTGGGCAGAGTCTGCCGCAGGCGAAAGTGACGTTGGTGGGCAACGGCGTGAATGTTCGTCAGCAGGTGCAGGGCAAAACGCTGCCCGTTGCATTTGAGACGCTGACGCTGAATGCCGGGATCGATCGCGGCCGCGCGCAGCTTGGCTGGCTGATAGCCATTCGTGATAACGGCCGCTTCAGCGGCGATGTGCAGATTACCGATCCGCAGGGGAGACGTAATCTTGGCGGAACCATCGCCATCAATAACATCTCTCTGGCTTTGCTTACCCCGGTGTTGCAACAAGGGGAAAAAGCCACGGGCATGTTGAACGCCAATTTGCGTCTGGCGGGGAATGCGGCGCGCCCGCAGGTATTCGGTCAGGTGGCGTTGGATCAGTTTGACCTGGACGGCAGTTGGATGCCGATTGATTTGACCAATGGCCAGTTGGCGGTGAATTTCAACGGCATGTCTTCAACGTTGCAGGGTTTTCTGAAAACGGACAACGGGCAGTTAAATCTGAGCGGGAATGCCGATTGGGCGCAACCGGAGGCATGGCGGGCCAGTATTGCAGCCAAAGGGGATAAAATTCGGGTAACCGTTCCGCCGATGGCGCGTCTGGACGTCTCGCCGGACATTGTGTTTGAGGCGACGCCGCAGTTGTTCGCGTTGAATGGTTCGGTCAATATTCCCTGGGCGCGTATTGTGGTCAATGAACTGCCGGAGAGCGCGGTGGGCGTTTCGTCCGATGAAGTGATGCTGGATGCGAATCGTCAGCCGCTGCGGGAAGCCTCGACTTCCATCCCCATCAACAGCAATCTGACCATCCGCATCGGCGATGATGTCCGGCTGGATGCCTACGGACTGCGGGCCCGTTTGCAGGGCGACCTAAAAATGATACAGGATGAACGCGGGCTGGGGATCAACGGACAGGTCAATATCCCTTCCGGCCGCTTCAAGGCCTACGGACAGGATCTTATTGTGCAAAAAGGCGTGATTCTGTTTTCTGGTCCGCCGGATCAGCCGGTACTCAATATTGAGGCCGTGCGTAATCCCGATAATACGGCTGATGACGTGACTGCCGGCGTGCGCGTCACCGGCATGGCCAGCGCGCCCAAGCTGGAGGTGTTCTCCGATCCGACCATGTCGCAGCAAGAAGCGCTGTCATATCTGCTCAGAGGCGAGGGGCTCGACAGCAGCGGCGCCGATAGTTCGGCAATGACTTCGATGCTTATTGGTTTAGGGGTTGCACAAAGTGGTCAAGTTGTGGGTAAAATCGGCGAGGCTTTTGGGGTGAGTAATTTAGCTCTGGATACACAGGGCGCTGGCGATAGTTCTCAAGTGGTCGTCAGCGGTTACGTTCTTCCCGGCCTGCAAGTCAAATATGGCGTTGGCATATTTGATTCTTTGGCAACGTTAACGCTGCGTTACCGTTTGATGCCAAAGTTATACTTGGAAGCGGTGTCTGGTCTCGATCAGGCATTAGATGTGCTCTATCAGTTTGAGTTCTAGCGATGCGAATTATTGTCTACGGCAGTTTACGACGCAAACAGGGAAACAGTCACTGGATGACCAATGCTCAATGGTTGGGGGATTGCCAACTCGCTGGATACGAGTTGTATAACCTCGGCCATTATCCGGCGGTGGTGCCTGGTGATGGGAAGATTTATGGCGAAGTGTATCGTATCAGTTCGTCGATACTGGCGGAGCTGGATGCATTGAAACGAGATGGTCACGAATACCGACGTGAACTGATCGGCACCCCATTGGGGAACGCCTGGATCTATTTATATAAACATTCGGTCGCGGGCTTGCCGCGCATCCCCAGCGGGGATTGGCTGCAGCGTGAAGAAGAAGAGCCATAAACAATTTTCGGAAGAATTTTTTCAACGCCGCTTGCGGCGTTTAGTTTGCAAACAATCCTTCATGGTCTAACCCCGCCCGTTCGCTTAATGGATTAACTCCTCCCCCAGACAAGAGGGAGGTTGGGCGGGGTTATAGCGGCAAACTGTCAGCCAACCTTATTTCTTCTTGGCGCGTTCGAAAGAGGCGACGATCTCCGCTTTAGCGGCTTCGGCGTTATCCCAACCTTCTACTTTTACCCACTTGCCTTTTTCCAGATCTTTGTAATGTTCAAAGAAATGGCCGATCTGCGCACGCAGTAATTCCGGCAAATCGTTGACGTCTTTGATGTGATCGTACTCTTTTGTCAGCTTGCTATGCGGCACGGCGACCAATTTGGCGTCTTCGCCCGCTTCGTCGGTCATTTTCAGTACGCCGACCGGGCGGCAGCGAATAACCGCGCCGGGCTGCAGCGGATAAGGCGTCGGCACCAGCACGTCAACCGGATCGCCGTCCAGCGACAGCGTATGGTTGATGTAGCCATAGTTGCATGGGTAGAACATGGCGGTAGACATGAAGCGGTCGACGAACAGCTCGCCGGAGTCCTTATCAATTTCATATTTGATCGGATCGGCGTTAGCGGGGATTTCAATAATTACATAGATATCTTCCGGAAGATCTTTACCTGCCGGGACATTGTTCAAACTCATGTCGTTTTCCTTCTCTTCAAACATGAAATGGAGTGGCGGTCATTATAGCCAAAACAGGCTTAATGTCCCCGACTTTTAGCGCTTTCTGCTCGCCCCTGATTCTCCTTGCGCGGTATGTCATTACTTATGTAATAACGTAACAAACTTATTAATTCGTTCTTAAGTTACGAAACCGGAGCCGGGTTAAAGATGTGGCAAAAGGCCGCCGATAAGATGTGCCTCGCGCAAATGGCGTTAATCAGTTGTTGTTTTTATGGGATCGAGTTTTATAAATTCAGGAGGGAACGATGTTGAAAAATATCACCATTAAGGTGAATTTGATTGTGTTGCTGAGCGTGATGGTATTGCTCTTGACATTGGTTAGCGTTATTGGCGTCAGCTCTATTAGTCAGGGAACCAAATCACTGACGACGATTGACAAAATACAGGGAAAAGAGGTTAGCGCGTTGGCGAGCAGCTACGCCGCGTCATTACGCGCGCGGACCGCAGCCGCGCTGGGCGCACAGCAGTTGAGAAGCGGAGAACTGCTGCTGGCCAAGGAATCAATCGCGCGGGCGCAGAACTATGCCGAGGTTTCCCATAAGGAGATGGAGCGGTTTTTGGCATACGGCACCGTTACGGCGCACGGCGCGAAGCTGGCCGCGGATATCAAAAATAGCTACGAAATTTATGTCAACAGCGGCATCCATCCTATGCTCGACGCCCTGAAGCGCGGCGACGTGACCGGTTATGAAACGCTGTTGCAGCATGTCGTTCCTTCTCTCAGCGCCGAAATGGATAAGGCCAACAATGCCTTTCGCGATTTCGCGCTGGAAGTCGGGCAGGATATGCTCGACCAGGCGGAAAGTTTTGCTTTTAGCCGTCTGATCACCATCGGTTGCTCCCTTGCGCTTGCCCTTGTGGTGGTGCTGATCGCCTGGCTGGCATTGAAGAATCTGGTATTGAGTCCTTTGAATAAAGCGATATCTCAGCTGGAATTTATCGCTCTTGGCGATCTAACGCATCAGATTGAAGAGGGCGGCAAAAATGAAATCGGCCGCCTGATGCAGTCGATGAAAAGCATGCAGCATTCGCTCTCTCTGGCCGTGGGACGGGTGCGTGATGCCGGCGGGCAGATTGATATCGGCACCGGCGAGTTGTCGATGGGAAACACGCATTTGGCGGCGCGCACCGAAGAATCCGCCGCGTCGATCGAACAGACGGCGGCCAGCATGGAGCAGTTGAATGCGACCGTGAAGCTGAATGCCGAGAACGCCGAACAGGCTTATAGCCTGGCGCAGAATGTGGCGGATATTTCCGATCGGGGCAGCGACGCGGTGGAGCAGATGGGTGAGAAGATGAAGCTGATCTCCCAAAGCTCGGAACGCGTCGCCGATATTCTGACGGTCATCGACGGTATTGCCTTCCAGACCAATATCCTGGCGCTGAATGCGGCGGTGGAAGCCGCGCGGGCGGGCGAGCAGGGCAGAGGATTCGCGGTGGTGGCCGGCGAGGTGAGAAATCTGGCGCAGCGCAGCGCCCAGTCAGCCAAGGAAATTAAAGCGCTGATGCTGGATTCTCAGCTGCGCGTCACGGAAGGCGCTCAAATGGCGAAGACGGCCGGCGATATCATGAACGAGGTATCCGAGGCCGTAGCGCATATGACGACCCTGATGCGAGAGATATCCAGCGCGTCGCGCGAACAGAGTCACGGTATTGAGCAGGTGAATGTCGCGGTGTCGCAGATGGATGAAGCGGCGCAGCAGAATGCGTCGCTGGTGGAGGAGTCGGCGGCGGCGACGCGTTCGCTGGAAGAACAGGCGCGGCAGTTGGCGGAGAGCATGGCCGTATTCCGACTACCGCGTCAGGAGTTAGTGGGGATCGGCCGGTATTGAGCCTGACCGGATAGCGTTGTACGCCGGCCATCTCCGCCGCGGTGGGATGGCCGGCGCGTAGCGGGATGTTACTCGGCTGGTTTTTTCTTCTTCCGTAGTTTGTTCCAGATTTTGCTTTCCTGACCGCGCCATAAACGCTGAATGTTGTCGTGATGACGCACCAGTATCAGGCAGGAAAGCATGGCGACGGGAAAAGTAAACTGCGGCTTAAACCACCAAACATAAAACGGCGCAATCAGCGCGCTGATAATCGCCCCCAGCGACGAGTAGCCGCTCAGCAGCACGGTAAGCAGCCAGGTTCCCGTCATCAGACCGGTAAGATCCCAGCCGATTGGCGCAATGGCGCCGAATGCCGTGGCGACGCCTTTGCCGCCCCGGAAATGAAAAAATACCGGATAGATGTGGCCGAGACAGGCGGCGATGGCGGTCAAACCCAGGTAGAGCGGAGGAACGCCCAACGCATACGCCGCCCACACGGGCAGCATTCCTTTCAATATGTCGAAGACCAGTACGGTGGCGGCGACGGATTTGCCGCCGATACGTAATACGTTGGTGGCGCCGGGATTTCCTGAGCCATGCTCGCGAGGGTCCGGCAGTCCGGCGATCCGGCAGACCAGAATCGCGCTGGAAATGGAGCCACACAGATACGCGATTAATATCATACCAAGCGCGGTAGCACTCATAACGCGGTTCCGTTTAATAGAAAGACGTTCAATAAAAGGACGTTTAATAAGGGTCGTTTTACTCTTTGCATCTGTGGATAATACGCATATTCCGTCGGAAGTGGTATCCGACAACGACAAAAACAGAGAATGGCGTGATGGATATCGTATTTATTGAGGAACTTACCGTAATCACCACTATTGGCGTTTACGACTGGGAACAGACCATCCAGCAGAAGCTGGTGTTCGATATCGAAATGGGCTGGGATAATCGTCAGGCGGCGGGAAGCGACGACGTTAACGACTGCCTGAGCTATGCCGATGTCAGCGAGGCCGTGATTGCGCTGGTGGCGGGACAGCGCTTCGCGCTGGTTGAACGGGTGGCGGAAGAGGTGGCGACAATGCTTATGCAGCGTTTCTCCATCCCCTGGCTGCGCATTAAGGTTTGCAAGCCGGGCGCGGTGGCGCAGGCGCGGCAGGTCGGCGTAATTATTGAGCGCGGGACGCGATAAATCCGATTTTACTTAAATAATGCTGCGCTGCGCGTAACGAAACAGTAACCTGCGAGGTCTATAAAACGGGTATAGCGGCCGCCGGCAACGCCGCCGCTTTTTTATGGGCCGTCGCAAGCGACGAGCAGAATCGTTTCAGGCGTTTTTGTATGGCGGGCTATCCCTGCCCGCCCCCTTTCGGGCCGTCGCAAGCGACGTTCAAAAACGCTCCGGGCGTTTTTGTATGGCGGGCTATCCTTGCCCGCCCCCCTTCGGGCCGTCGCAAGCGACGTTCAAAAACGCTCCAGGCGTTTTTGTATGGTCTAAAGTTGTTGTTTTAATAATAAGAAGCAAAGGATTCTAGATGGCAGATCTGCATTCATTGTTAGTTGCATTTATTCTTGGTGTGGTTGAGGGGCTTACTGAGTTTTTACCCGTATCTTCCACCGGTCATATGATTATTGTCGGTCATTGGCTGGGATTTGCGGATGACAAGGCAAAAACCTTTGAGGTGATCATTCAGCTCGGCTCGATTCTTGCGGTGGTCGTGATGTTTTGGCGTCGCTTGTTTGGCCTTATCGGCATCCATTTCGGTCAGGTTCCGCATGAAGGCCATACCCCCGGGCGTTTAAAACTGAGCCATATCCTGCTGGCGATGATCCCGGCCGTGGTGCTTGGCCTGATTTTTCACGATGTGATCAAATCGCTGTTTGAACCCAGAAACGTCATGTATGCGTTAGTGGTCGGCGGCCTGCTGCTGCTGGCGGCGGAATGGTTGAAGCCCCGGCATCCACGGGCCGTCGGGCTGGATGACATTACTCACCGCCAGGCGTTTATGATCGGCTGCTTCCAATGTCTGGCGCTCTGGCCGGGTTTTTCCCGCTCCGGCGCCACGATTTCCGGCGGGATGCTGGTAGGCGTCAGCCGTTATGCCGCATCGGAGTTCTCTTTTATTCTGGCGGTTCCCATGATGCTGGGCGCGACGGTGCTGGATCTTTATAAAAGCTGGCATTTTCTGTCGCTGGCCGATGTGCCGATGTTCGCCGTAGGTTTTATCACGGCCTTTATCGTGGCGCTGATTGCGATTAAAACCTTTTTGCAGATTATCAAACGCATCTCTTTCGTTCCTTTCGCGATTTACCGCTTTATCGTCGCGGCGGCGGTGTATGTGGTGTTTCTGTAATTCTGCCGCAAAGTAAAAAAGCCGCGCTGTGGCGCGGCTTTTGCTTATATCGCTGACGGGGCGTTATCCGCCAGTTGCGCTTTCCACCGTTGCAACGCTTTGCTACGGCGGCGATTAAGCTCGTTGCGTACCTCAATGCCCTGAAAACCGTCGGCGACGACTTCCGCGCTGGTGACGCCGCACGCGACGCGAAAAGCCTCGCGCAGATAATCGCCTTGCGGGTAAGCGGTTTCCTCAAAGCCGGCGCGCCCGCGGGCGTCCGCTTCGCTGGTGATCGCCAACTGTTCCAGCCGCTGCGGTTTCCGCCAGACATCCAGGGCGTCAAACAGCTTCAGCAACGTCTTAGGCTGCAATACCTGAACCGTATGCACCAGATCGTGATATTCCGCGACCAGTTTCGCCAGATCCCGAATATGGTTGGGAATTCGCAGTCGCAGGCACAAAGCCTCAACCAGTTTCACCCCCGCCGGACCGTGACCGTGATGCCGGGGCCAGAGTTCCGGCGGCGTCAGTCCTTTGCCAAGATCGTGGCACAGGGTGGCGAAACGCACGTCGACATCCGGGGTGAGACGGGCGGCGATAGCCAGCGTCATTAGCGTGTGAACGCCGGTGTCGATTTCCGGGTGCCATTTGGCCGGCGCCGGAATGCCGTAAAGCCTATCGATTTCGGGAAACAGTACGGCAAGCGCGCCGCAATCTCTGAGCACCTGAAAATAGACCTGCGGGGATTGGGTTGCGAGCGCCTTTTCGGTTTCTTTCCAGACGCGCTCCGGCGTCAGATAAGCAAGTTCGCCCTCATGCGTCATTTTTTGCATCAGCGCCATGGTTTCTTCGGCGATCTGGAAACCAAGGTCGGCGAAGCGGGCGGCAAAGCGCGCCACACGCAATACGCGTAGCGGATCTTCGCTAAAGGCGTCGGAAACATGGCGCAGCAGGCGGTGTTCCAGATCCCGGCGGCCGTGATAGGGATCGACCAACTCGCCCTGTTCCGTACGGGCAATCGCATTAATGGTCAGATCCCGGCGCAGTAAGTCCTGCTCCAGCGTGACATCCGGCGCGGCATGGCAAACAAAACCGGTATAGCCGTTGCCTGATTTTCGCTCGGTACGGGCCAGCGCATACTCCTCATGGCTGACCGGATGCAAAAATACGGGAAAATCTCTCCCTACCTGCTGATAACCCTGCGCCAGCATTTGCTCCGGCGTTGCGCCAACCACTACCCAGTCTCGTTCGGTAACGGGCAAATTAAGCAGACTGTCCCGTACGGCGCCGCCGACAAGGTAAATATTCAACCTCTGGCTCCTGTGAATGTATCGTCATATTCATGACATATTACCATTTTTGCGCATTATTACCGTTACAGACAGCAGATAACGCTAACTCATCCAGCGGTCATTCTTTTTGCGGCGGGGGATAATATGCGGCAGCAGCAGGCCCAACAGGAGTCCGGCGCCGGCCACGCCGCCGCCGTACAGGAACCATTGCAGAATGATGGTTCGCTGTTTATCGTCAAGCTGGACATTCGCGGCGCTGACTTTCTTCTGAGCCACGATGAGCTGATTTTTCAATTCCTGATTTTCGTTACGCAACCCGTTGATAATACCATCGCTGGCGGCGACTTTCTGTTGCATTTCGGCCGTGCGCTGGTTCCAGGTTTGATCGATATTCTTCAGTTTTTCCGTCAGATCGTTGACCTGATGTTCCAATTCCGGCACGCGGGTTTTCAGGCTGGGGGTTTCGCTCAACTGATCGAGCGGGATCCAACTGGTGCGGTTTCTGTCATCGCGGATTTGCGCGTAGCCCGCGGCTTGATTAACGCTGAGCACCGCCACTTCATCGCCCGCGTTCAACGTACCGACGATACGGTATTGATTGCCTGGGCCGCTATGAATATAGGTCAGTAACTCATCGGAAATATAACGTTTTTCTTCCGCATGAACGGTCAAACTTGAAGCAAGGGTCATCAAGGTAAAGCAAATCAGGAGTAATTTCTGCATAAGATCATCATGTTGCGTGAGTCATAGGATGATAGTAGAGGGTTAAGTCTGACGAGGCAATGGTTAAACCTGAATGAGAACTTTCTCACTCTTGTTCAGGATGCCAGCTTTCCAGGCCGTTGATATTGCGCGCTGATGGGAATCGAACCGATAACCGCGCAGGCGGAAACAAGCAAAAATCAGAGGGTGCGGCAAAAGTGGCAAGGTGAAGTAAAATGTTATCTACTAACGGAATTGGCGCTGAACCCGATGTGGTAAAAGTTATGAGTGAAGAAATTGAACTGAAATTTATTGTTCACCCCGACAGTGTTGATTCGCTGCGCAAACAGCTATCTGTCTGGCAGAGCGAATACAGCCATGCCGAGCATATCCATGCCCAGCGGCTGTCGAATACCTATTATGAGACGGCGGACAATTTCCTGCGCCGGCATGGCATAGGGCTGCGCATCCGCGGCGAGAACGAACGCTATGAAATGACGGTGAAAACCGCCGGTAAAGTGATTGGCGGGCTGCATCAGCACTCGGAATACAACGTGCCGCTGGAAAAAGCGGAACTGGATCTTGCTCTCCTACCGGCGGATATCTGGCCTGAAAACTGCGATCCCGCAGCGCTTCAGCACGCGCTGCAACCGTTGTTCAGCACTGACTTCACCCGCGAGAAGTGGGTGGTCACTTATCATCAAAGCCTGATTGAGGTTGCCCTTGATCAGGGCGCGATTCGCGCGGGCGAACTCAGTGAACCGCTGAGCGAGCTGGAGATGGAGCTTAAGCTGGGGCAGACTTCGGATCTGTTTGAACTGGCGGCGGAAATCGCCGAGTTTGGCGGTCTGCGTCAGGGTAGCCTCAGTAAAGCCGCCCGCGGGTATCATCTGGCGAAAGGCAATCCACCCCGCGAGTGCCGTCCGGTCGGCATCCTGGTTCTGGAGCCGAAAACCAATATCGATCAGGCGATTGGCGCGGCATTGGAGTACGCGCTGGGCCATTGGCAATATCATGAAGAGCTGTGGGTTCGCGGCAATATGGAGGCTCGCCGCGCATTGCCGCAGGCCGGCGCGCTGATTCGCGAAATGCTGGTGTTGGTCGGGGGCGTGATTCCCCGCAAGGTAACGACTCTGTTCCGCGCCGCGCTCGCCAGCCTGGAAGATAAAGTACAAGGTTCCGAAAATGCGGAACCCCTATGCTACAGCGTGGAGTATTTGCAAAGTAAGCTGGTGCTTACTTCATGGCTGGTCGAGGCAGGCTGGCGCAGCCATATGGATAATAAAGAGCGTATTAAGCTACAGGGTTCTTATAAACGTTTCGCCGACATCATGCTGGGGCGTAGTTGCGCCGAGCTGAAACACACCTTCGTCGACTCCCTGAGCGACGTACAATATGTACAGCAACTGCCTCGTTTACAGCGCAATATTTGCGCTCTTCAGCTGTTATCCGGCGCCTATCCGGCCGAACAGGTGGAGGCGTATATCGAGCGCTGGCGGGCTTTAATCAAGGCGGTTGAACAACTGTCAGACGAGCGCTCGCCGTCGCCATATCTGGAAACCTGCCGTAAACAGGCGTTGGCTCAGCCGCCGTTCTGGTTACACAGCGGCGAAAATTAACCGTTAACTGCGCTCACCCGCGCTTGAAGCGGGCGGCGTCTCAAGGGAATCACCATGTCGACACTTCCTTTGCCGTCTTTGCCGCCGCTGCTGGCGGAACAGTCTCAACGGGCTCTGTTCCGTCTGCAAGAGGTTGCCGCCGACCACGCTCCGGCGACGGAGAGCGATCTCGCCGTATTGGCGATGAGCGATTTCGTCGGCGATGCGCTGATTCGCTACCCGGACTGGTGGGAGGAACTGCGCCGGCAGCCGCCGCAGCCGGAAGAGTGGCGGCATTATTCCGCGTGGCTGAGCAAGGTTCTGGCGGAAGCGCGTGATGAAACGGCGCTGATGAAGGTTCTGCGGCAGTTTCGCCGTCATATGTTGGTGAGGATCGCCTGGTCGCAGGCGCTGCGCGTCAGCAGCACGGAGCAAACGCTGCGGCAGCTCAGCGAGCTGGCGGAAACGTTGATCATCTCGGCCCGCGACTGGCTGTATCAAGCCTGCTGCCGGGATTGGGGCACGCCCGTCAATGCGCAGGGCATTCCCCAACCGCTGCTTATTCTGGGTATGGGCAAGCTGGGCGGCGGCGAACTGAATTTTTCTTCCGATATCGATCTGATTTTCACCTACCCGGAGAGCGGTCAAACGCAGGGCGGACGGCGCGAGCTGGATAACGCGCAGTTTTTTACCCGTTTAGGCCAGCGGCTGATTAAGGTGCTGGATCAGCCCACGGTCGATGGCTTTGTGTATCGTGTCGATATGCGGCTGCGGCCGTTTGGCGATAGCGGTCCGCTGGTGCTGAGCTTTGCCGCGATGGAGGATTATTACCAGGAGCAGGGAAGGGACTGGGAGCGCTACGCCATGGTTAAAGCCCGGCTGTTGGGCGGGATGGACGATGAATACAGCCAGGAGTTGCGCCGTACGCTGCGGCCTTTTGTCTTCCGGCGCTATATCGATTTCAGCGTTATTCAATCGCTGCGCAACATGAAGGGGATGATTGCCCGCGAGGTCCGCCGGCGGGATTTGCGCAACAATATCAAGCTGGGCGCGGGCGGCATTCGTGAGATTGAGTTTATCACCCAGGTTTTCCAGCTTATCCGCGGCGGCCGCGAGCCGGGGCTGCAGGAAAGGGCGCTATTGCCGACGCTGCGTCATATCGGGGAACTGGGCCTGCTGGCGCAGTCGCAGGTGGTTGAACTCAGCGAGGCGTACTGCTTTCTGCGCCGGCTGGAAAATCTGCTGCAGGCGATTGCCGATGAGCAAACGCAAACCCTGCCCGACGATGAACTCAATCAATCGCGGCTGGCATGGGGCATGGGCTTTGATGACTGGACGATGCTGCAGCAGGCGTTGCTGCGGCACACGCAGTCCGTACGCCGCGTGTTTGATGACTTAATTGGCGACGACGTACAGGATAATAGCGCTACTCCCGAACACGACAGCTATCGCAGCCTGTGGCAGGATACGCTGGATTACGCCGATCTGGCCTCGCTGACGCCGCACCTGACGGAAAGCGTGCGGGAAAAATTGCTGCGCGAGGTGGTTGATTTTCATCATGATGTGACCAAGCGCACTATCGGCCCGCGTGGACGCGACGTACTCGATCAACTGATGCCCAATCTGCTGGCGGAAGTGTGCGCCCGGCAGGAAGCCGATATCATTTTATCCCGCTTAACCCCGCTGCTGCTGGGGATCGTCACCCGCACCACCTACCTGGAGCTGCTGCTGGAATCGCGGCCCGCGTTGGCGCAGTTGATTCGGTTGTGCGCGGCTTCGCCGATGGTGGCTAGCCAACTGGCGCGCTATCCGCTACTGCTTGATGAACTGCTCGATCCCGCCACCCTCTATCAACCGACCGCGCCGGAAGCCTATGCCGATGAGTTGCGTCAATATCTGATGCGCGTCCCGGAAGACGATGAAGAGCAGCAGTTGGAGGCGGTGCGCCAGTTCAAACAGGCTCAATTGTTGCGTATCGCCGCCGGAGATATTGCGGGCGCGCTGCCGGTGATGAAAGTAAGCGACCACTTAACCTATCTGGCCGAAGCGATTATCGCCGCGGTTGTACAGCAGGCATGGTCGCTGATGGCCGCGCGTTACGGTCAGCCGTCGCATTTGCGCCAGCGCGAGGGACGCGGTTTCGCCGTCATCGCCTATGGCAAGCTGGGCGGTTGGGAATTAGGCTACGGCTCCGATCTGGATCTGGTTTTTCTGCTGGATTGTCCGCCCGATGTCATGACTGACGGCGAGCGCAGCATCGATGGCCGCCAGTTTTATCTGCGGCTGGCCCAGCGCGTGATGCATCTGTTCAGCACGCGCACGTCGTCGGGCATTTTGTATGAGGTGGATGCGCGTCTGCGGCCCTCCGGGGCGGCGGGCATGCTGGTCAGCACGGTTGACGCGTTTGATGATTACCAGCGTAACGAAGCCTGGACCTGGGAACATCAGGCGCTGGTGCGGGCGCGTATGGTTTACGGCGAAAGCGGCATACAGCAGCAGTTTGAGTCGATACGCCGCAATATTCTCGGCCGTGAGCGCGATCCCGACAAACTGCGCACCGAAGTGCGTGAAATGCGCGAGAAGATGCGCCAGCATCTGGCGAACAAAGACAAAACGCTGTTTGATCTGAAAACGGACGCCGGCGGGATCACCGACATTGAGTTTATCGTTCAGTATCTGGTGCTGCGCTATGCTTCACAAGAGCCGCGTTTGACTCGCTGGTCGGATAATGTGCGAATTCTAGAGATGATGGCGCGCTACGGCGTGATGGAAGAGAGTGAGGCCGATGCCCTGAAACTGGCTTACGTCACGATGCGCAATGAGCTACACCATCTGGCGCTGCAGGAGATATCCGGCCGGGTAAGCCAGGATAGGTTTACGGCTGAACGGCAACAGGTTTTACAAAGTTGGAGCAAGTGGCTGGGTTGAGAAGCGCTTCGCATTCTGTTTAACCGGGGAGCGCTTTTTGCTGGTAATAATCAGGCCTGTGATATTATGACGCGCATTATGCGAAATGAGCTTGGAGTATGGGATGAAAGTTACGCTGCCTGATTTCCGCCGCGCGGGCGTATTAGTGGTTGGGGATGTCATGTTGGACCGCTACTGGTATGGGCCGACCAGCCGGATTTCGCCGGAAGCGCCGGTGCCGGTGGTGAAGGTGGATACGATAGAAGAGCGGCCGGGCGGGGCCGCCAACGTGGCGATGAATATCGCATCCCTGGGCGCGCTTTCCCGCTTGGTCGGCCTGACGGGGATTGACGACGCCGCGCGCGCCCTGAGCAGCAAACTTAACGAAGTCAACGTGAAGTGCGATTTCGTCTCCGTGCCGACGCATCCGACGATTACCAAACTGCGCGTGTTGTCCCGTAATCAGCAGTTGATCCGGCTGGATTTTGAAGAGGGTTTCGACGGCGTCGATCCGCAGCCGATGATTGAGCGTATCCAGCAGGCGTTGCCGAATATCGGCGCGTTGGTGCTGTCCGATTACGCGAAAGGGGCGCTCGCCCATGTTCAGACGATGGTCCAGACGGCAAGAGCGGCGGGCGTACCGGTATTGATCGATCCGAAAGGAACGGATTTTGCCCGTTACCGCGGGGCGACGCTGTTGACGCCTAACCTGTCGGAATTCGAAGCGGTGGTCGGGCGTTGTCAAAATGAAGAGGAACTGGTGTCGCGCGGTATGCAACTGGTGGCTGATTACGATCTCTCCGCGCTGCTGATCACGCGTTCCGAGCAGGGTATGACGCTGTTGCAGCCGGGAAAAGCGCCGTTGAATCTGCCGACGCAGGCGCAGGAAGTGTATGACGTGACCGGCGCGGGAGATACGGTTATCGGCGTGCTGGCCGCGGCGCTGGCCGCAGGCAATCCGCTTGAAGAAGCCTGTTTCCTGGCTAATGCCGCGGCGGGCGTGGTGGTCGGCAAATTGGGCACTTCAACGGTAACGCCGATCGAGCTGGAAAACGCCATTCGCGGCCGCGCGGAAACCGGGTTCGGCGTGATGAGCGAGCCGCAACTGAAAGAAGCCGTGGAGCAGGCGCGTCAGCGCGGCGAAAAGATCGTCATGACCAACGGCTGCTTCGATATTCTGCATGCGGGACACGTCTCCTATCTTTCTAATGCCCGCAAACTTGGCGATCGCCTGATTGTCGCCGTGAATAGCGATGCCTCGACCAAACGCCTGAAAGGGCCGAGCAGGCCGGTTAACCCGCTGCCGCAGCGCATGATCGTGCTGGGAGCATTAGAGTCCGTTGATTGGGTAGTGGCGTTTGAGGAGGATACTCCGCAGCGTCTGATTGCCGAAATCCTACCGGATATTCTGGTAAAAGGTGGCGATTATCAGCCGCATCAAATCGCGGGCAGCGAAGAGGTATGGGCCAACGGCGGCGAGGTTAAGGTGCTGAATTTTGAAGACGGTTGTTCCACCACCAACATTATTAACGCCATTAAAGCCGGTAAGTCTGAATAACTGACTGAAATAAGTATGAATCCATTGAATATAGCGTCAGACGAAGTGCGTGAGGCCACCTCACGGATAGCAGAACTGCGCACGTTATTGCGCCATCATGAATATAAGTATCACGTGGAAGACGCGCCGGAAATTCCCGATGCCGAATATGACCGGCTGATGCGCGAGCTGAAAAGTCTGGAAGAGGCTTATCCCCAGTTGGTGACCAGCGACTCGCCGACTCAGCGCGTCGGCGCCGCGCCGCTCGCGGCGTTCGAGCAGGTTCATCATGAAGTGCCGATGCTGTCGTTGGATAACGTATTTGATGAAGAAAGCTATCTGGCGTTCAGCAAACGTATCGGCGATCGGTTGAAAAATGAGGAAGACCTGACCTTCTGCTGTGAATTGAAGCTGGACGGACTGGCCGTCAGTCTGCTGTACGAAGACGGCGTGCTGGTGCGCGCGGCGACGCGCGGCGACGGCACTACCGGCGAAAATATTACCTCCAACATTCGCACCATCGGCGCGATCCCGCTTTGTTTAAGCGGTGAGGGCATTCCGCGCCGCCTGGAAGTGCGCGGTGAAGTTTTTATGAAACATAGCGGTTTCGAGAAACTTAATGAAGAGGCGCGCCGCACCGGCGGTAAAGTCTTTGCTAACCCGCGGAACGCGGCGGCGGGTTCGCTGCGTCAGCTTGATCCCCGCATTACGGCCAAACGTCCGCTGACCTTTTTCTGCTATGGCGTGGGGCTGCTGGAAGGGGGAGAGCTGCCGGGCAGTCATTGGCAGCGCCTGATGCAATTCAGGGCGTGGGGCTTACCTGTCAGCGACCGCATCAAGTTGTGTACCGGCAGTCAGGAAGTGCTTGATTTTTACCGTCATATTGAGCAGGAACGCGGTTCGCTGGGTTTTGATATCGACGGCGTGGTCATCAAGGTGGACGACCTGGCGCTGCAGGAGCGGCTGGGGTTTGTCGCGCGTGCGCCGCGTTGGGCGATAGCGTTTAAATTCCCCGCGCAGGAACAATTGACCTGGGTACGCGATGTTGAGTATCAGGTCGGCCGCACCGGCGCAATTACGCCGGTGGCGCGTCTGGAGCCGGTAGCCGTGGCGGGCGTGATGGTCAGCAATGCGACGCTGCATAATGCTGATGAGATCGAACGCCTTGGATTACAGATCGGCGATCGGGTGATTGTGCGCCGTGCCGGTGACGTTATCCCGCAGATTGTGGGCGTGGTGGCATCGGAACGCCCGCAAGACGCCCGGCCGATCGTGTTTCCCACCGCTTGCCCGGTTTGCGGTTCCGACGTGGAGCGCGTCGAAGGCGAGGCGGTTACCCGCTGTACCGGCGGTCTGATTTGCGGCGCGCAGCGTAAAGAGTCCCTGAAACACTTTGTTTCCCGCCGGGCGCTGGATGTGGACGGTTTGGGTGACAAAATCATCGATCAACTGGTGGAAAAAGAGTATGTCAAAACGCCGGCCGATCTTTTCCGCCTGAGCGCCGGGATTTTAACCGGTCTTGATCGCATGGGGCCGAAGTCGGCGCAAAATCTGGTCAACGCGCTGGAAAAAGCGAAGAACACCACGCTGGCGCGATTCCTGTACGCCTTGGGGATCCGTGACGTCGGCGAAGCGACGGCGGCCAACCTGGCTGCGCATTTCGGTTCGCTTGATGCGTTGTTCGCCGCGGATGAAGAGGCGTTACAGGAGGTTCCCGATGTGGGAACGGTGGTCGCCACCCATGTGCGTCATTTCCTTGAGGAAGAGCACAATCAAAAGGTGATCCGTGAGTTAACCGATCCTGACGGCATCAATATTCACTGGCCCGCGCCGGCGCAGATCAAGGCTGAAGAGATCGACAGTCCGTTTGCGGGTAAGACGTTGGTGCTGACCGGCTCCCTGAGTATCCTGTCCCGCGATGAGGCCAAAGATCGGCTGACGGCGCTAGGCGCGAAAGTGAGCGGCAGCGTATCGAAGAAAACCGATATGGTCATTGCGGGCGAAGCGGCCGGCTCCAAGCTGACAAAAGCGCAGGAGTTGGGGATCCCGGTGATTGATGAAGCTGAGATGATTCGTTTGCTGGGAGAGTAGCGGTGGAAAAAGAAGACCTGATTGAGATTGCCAATATGCAGATGCCGTTTGGTAAATACCAGGGGCGTGCTCTGATCGATCTCCCGGAAGAGTATCTACTGTGGTTCGCCCGTAAGGGCGAATTCCCGCAAGGGCGTCTGGGCGAGCTGATGCAAATTACGCTGGCAATCAAAATAGAAGGTCTGCAAGGTCTGGTTAAGCCATTGAAACGTAATCACAAGGCATGATTTTATCTCATGCCTTGCCTGCTACTTGCCGTTAAACATAAAGGTTAATTTGATTTTCTTCCGTTGGGCGATTAACGCCATCGGCCTGCGCTGACAGACTATTCTCATCTGTTCCGGTATCTTCTACAGACTGCTTCGCCTGGGCGCTTTCTTGCGCTTGTTGGGCCTCAAGTTGAGCGATCTGCGCTTCAATAGCCTGGATCTGGGCCTGCAACGTTTCGCTCTGAGTTGACGCTGTTTCTGAGTCTCCAGATGAACTTGATACGTTCTCAAGCTGCTCTGTCAGTTTTTCAAGCTTCTGAGTTAATTGATTGATCTTCTGAGCATAGGTTTGCGAATCGCTGCCCGAAGATGACGTTACTGATGAAACCGCACTGATGCTGGACATTTCTCCTCCTGATAAAGATCACACATAGTGTGAATTTATTATCGGTAAATACGCTTTCGTATTGAGGATAATTGGGTTGTTAAGACGAATGATTGTCGTCAAAACTTGGTAATACATGTAACAAAAGGTGTTTATCTTGTTTTTGTCGCCGCCTTGCCATTGTTTACGTTTTCATCGCAACTGATATTTCAGTCGCGTATTTTTATGATGACATTATACGTAAAGATCAAGCCGGCCGTTTTCCGATGCGGCGTCGCCTATATCCTGGGCTTCCGATATGTTGGCGTCCGCCGGCGGCGGAGAAACCGGTTGACCCTGTTGCAAGGCGGATACCTGGGAATGGAGAGCAACCAATTGCGCTTGGATAATCTGTTTCTGTTCCTGAATTTGAGTATTACTTAAACCGTCATCTCCACTGACGGCGGTGGTATTGAGTTGCGATAGCTTTTCGTTAAGATGGCTAATGCGTTGATTAAGCTGTGTAACCTGTTGGTCGACATCGTTAGCAGTATTAGATGTGATCGGCGCAATAGAAGAAACTAAAACCAGAGCAATAGAAGATGTAGACATCGTTTTATCCTCAACGTAAAAATTCCTGACGGCAACTTTACGATTATCGGTTAAATTTCCCCCAACTTTAATATTTAGAAACAATAATCAGCGGCCATAGACACTAATCGCGCTATTTAAGCGTTTCGCCTGGTTGTTCAACCCTTCGGCGGTTTCTGTCGATTGCGTAACCATATCCGTATTGTGCTGCGTCATCTCTTCGATATGGGCAATTGATGTATTGATTAATTCCAGCGCGGATGTTTGCTCGTGGGCGGCATTGCTGATCTCTTTGATCATCGTTGAAACTTGCAGCACCTCGTTCACGATATCGCCGATATGTTTACTGGCATTTTCCACCATCTCCCCGCCTGACTTAACGCTTTTTACATTGTCGTCAATCAGCGCTTTGATCTCTTTCGCCGCGGATGCCGAGTGTTGCGCCAAATTGCGGACTTCGGCGGCCACTACGGCGAATCCTTTACCCTGCACTCCGGCGCGAGCCGCTTCAACGGAGGCATTCAAGGCAAGGATATTGGTCTGAAAGGCGATACTGTCGATCACGCTGATGATATCGACGATTTTATTACTGGCATTGGAAATCGAATCCATCATGCCGCTGGTTTCCTGCATGATTTCCCCGCCTTTGATGGCGGTGCGGCTGGCGGTCTCCGCCATTTGTGTGGCCTGAGCCGCGGTTTCAGAGCTCTGCTGAACCGCAGCGGTAATTTGCTCTATGGCCGCGGCCGTTTGTTGCAGATTGGCGGCGGTTTCTTCCGTCCGGCTATTCAGCGCGACGTTGTTTTCGGCCAGTTTCTGGCTGACATCCGTCATTCCGTTTACCTGGGTGCTGACATCATCGACCAGCGAGTGCAGGTTGAGCCCGAATTGGTTGATGGCCCGCAGCAACAGGCCGATCTCATCAACCCGGTTCAGTCGTATCGGTTTTGCTTTACGGCCTGAGACGACATGCTGCGCCTGTTTCAGAATCGTTTTTAGCGGTTGGGTAATTTGCCGTTGCAGAAAGGTATCCAACAGCAGGATTAACGGCAGAGTAATGGCCGTTAGCCAAAGCGGGTTCACGCCGGCAAGAGAGAGTAAAACCGGGATTATTCCAGCAGTTAGCATCGTCAGACGTAGGCGCCAGCGAACGGACAATTTTTGTAATATTGATAACGGGGAGAATATGCCGCTTCGCACCACTAATCCTTTATATAGCTTACGATTCCCGGCCTGCTTTTTCTTCATTGCAGCATATAGAGGTTCAGCCTGTTTGATTTCATCCGCGCTCGGCGTATTGCGCACGGAGATATAACCCGTTAATTGATTTTGATGATAAACCGGTGTGACATTCGCCCGAACCCAATAATAGTCGCCATTGTTACGTCTGTTTTTTACCAGTCCGGTCCAGCTATCGCCTTGCTTTAAGGTCGACCACATATCTGCGAACGCTTCGACGGGCATATCCGGATGGCGTACAATATTGTGCGGTTGGTTGATTAATTCGGATTCAGCGAAACCGCTGACGTTGATAAATGCAGAATTAGCGTAAGTAATATGACTTTCTCTATCCGTTGTGGACATCAATGTCGTATCCATATCCAACAGATATTCCTGCTGTGTGACAGGCGTATTTAATCTCATCAGAAACCCCTGAGTGTTCATACCCTTATTTATTTGAAGTTTCAGCATTTTTCCGCTAACGCGCAGCTAGCGATAGTCATCCGCCTGACGGTTTATCGGAGAAATAAACGTATCGGGATTGATTAATATTTCTTACTGAAACGCCAAATTTTTGGGGTATATTGCTGTGTAAATTAATCAATGTTCAAAATATGCTCCATCCTTCAGGCTACTGCCATGCCGGCGTATCGTGAAGCGTATGGAGGATATATACCGTTATTGTAATAAGCGTACCGTCGATTTTTAGCGATAACTTGACGTTTCGCCAACGGCCTTCTTTTTAAGATCAATACCTGAATATATTTTCTGTCTTGTCAGGTATTGTAAATTTATGATGAGGAGGATCCCGATGTCAATGAATTCATTTAATTATTAATAAATCAATAGTGAAAAAGCGTTATTAAAGCGAGTAATTAAGAATGATAGGCATATTCAATAAATGGATGGCGGATAGGATGGATGGAAAGATGATATTGCCTATTTGTTAAATATTATTATGCAATAATTTTTGATTTTACTTCGAATGTTGCAAATTATGGTTTTTTATGCGGGCTTATTGCTAATTCGGCAAGGGTGAATACTGGCTATATTGATCCCACATCAAAAACGGTAATAAATAAAATGGCCGGAATTTGTTCCGGCCACAAGAGGAAATATTTCAATCAGGTAACAGGCGCCGGGTTAAAAACGGCTAATGCATTGTGGAGGCCCCATTGATCGGACCAGGTTTTCTTCCGGCCGCTGGCGATGTCCAGAATGAAGCGGAAAAGTTGCCAGCCGACATCTTCAATCGTTGCGTCGCCTGTCGCAATGGTGCCGGCATCAATATCCATCAGGTCGTACCAACGATTCGCCAGCACGGTGCGGGTAGCCATTTTGATGACGGGAACGGCCAACAGTCCGTAAGGCGTGCCGCGACCGGTGGTAAATACCTGCACGGTGATGCCGGAGGCAAGCTGTTGCGTGCCGCAAACAAAATCGCTGGCAGGCGTCGCCGCGTAAATCAGGCCGCGTTTGGTCGGCCGCTGCCCCGGAGAAAGCACTTCGACGATGGCGCTGGTGCCTGATTTGGCGATTGAGCCCAGCGCTTTTTCCACTACGTTGGCCAGTCCGCCTTTTTTATTGCCCGGCGAGGGGTTGGCGCTGCGGTCGGTTTGGCCGTTATCGAGATAATTATCGTACCAGGCCATCTCTTCCAGCAGGCGCTTGCCGACGTCTTCGTTTATGGCCCGCGGCGTCAGCAAATGGATGGCGTCCCGCACCTCGGTAACTTCGGAAAACATCACGGTGGCGCCGCAGCGCACCAGCAGATCGGAGGCGAAGCCGACGGCCGGATTCGCCGTCACGCCGGAAAATGCATCGCTGCCGCCGCACTGCATGCCGACGACCAGTTCGGAAGCGGGGCAGGTTTCACGCTGACGTTTGTTCAATCGCTGTAGGTGCCGATCGGCCGTGGTCAGAATATCGTCCACCATCGATTTAAAACCGACGTGGTGTTCGTCCTGCAAACGCACGATGCTGCTTTCATCCAGCGAGATAGCCTGCACATCCGGCGTTCCTTCCAGCAGACGTTCTGGCTGCAATTTTTCACAACCCAGACCGACAACCAGCACCTCGCCGCCGAAATTGGGATTCAGAGACAAATTGTGAATGGTGCGGATAGGCACGACGGCTGCCGGAGCATTGATGGCTACGCCGCACCCGTAGAGATGATTGAGTGCGACAACGCCATCAACGTTCGGATATTTAGGCAATAAATCCCGCTCGATGATTTTAACCACATAGTCAACCACGCCCGCTACGCAGTGTACGCTGGTGGTGATGCCGAGCAGATTTTTCGTGCCGACGCTGCCGTCCGGATTGCGGTAGCCTTCAAAGGTGTACCCCTCCAGCGGGGGAAGCGCGGCGGGAACTTTGGTCGCCAATGGCAACGTTTCCAGCGCCGGGGCTTTGGGCAATTCGACCAGTGACTCATCAATCCAGCTGCCCTGGGGAATATCCCTTAAGGCATAGCCGATAATTTCGCCATAGCGAATAATGGGCGCGGATTTGGCGATATTAACCAAGGCGACTTTATGACCCTGCGGGATATGCTCAATTAATTCTAATCCAGTATCAAAACGAGTGCCTGCTCGTAAGCCGTTGTCATTAACAATGATGGCGACGTTATCGTCATTATGAACTTTAATGTAAAATGCTTTCGAGGAATTCTGCGTGTTCTGCGACATAGTCTCTCCAGTCAAATACTTATTTCAGAAAACCAATGGTTTTTGTTTTGTTATAGAGTGGGTAATGTAAGTGCTGGCTACATCATATCTGATTTTTAAACGCACTGAATTGTGCAATTGAATAATATTTTTAAATTTTAACCGGGGATGATCTGGCGAATATCCAGCATGTTGTGATCTTCCTCACTTTGTATTTTTTAAACGCGTATCATGCGGATGATAGTGTGATTTTTATCGCAACTTTCTGTGCATAACACATAAAATATTATTTATTGAATGATGATTGTTGTGCATTTTAACAGTGCTATTCCGTACCGCTATTTTTATACTGATAACGTTTTATAAGAACTCGAAGTAAGGTCCGCTAATGTGAGGTTTATTGATAATGCTCTTTGTTTAAAGCGCTTGAATAAATAAAACCCTCAGTATTCTTTTAGCGCTGGCGACTATGTTGATTTATTTGACTTAACATTCTAATAACGATACTCAAGGGGATTTTTATGAATTCCGATGCGGTTGTTGCACATAAAAAAACCTATGTGCGCTACATCATATTATTAATTATATTTACTGTTACCGCGATAAATTATGCCGATCGCGCAACGTTATCAATAGCAGGTACGGAAGTTGCAAAACAGTTGCAGTTGGATGCGGTACATATGGGGTATATTTTTTCCGCGTTTGGCTGGTCGTATTTGGTAATGCAAATACCGGGCGGATGGTTGCTTGACCGCTTCGGTTCAAAAAAGGTTTACGCCTACAGTATCTTTTTCTGGTCGCTGTTCACCTTCCTGCAAGGGTTTGTGGATTGGGTTCCTTTAGTGTGGGCGCCGATGACCCTGTTTGTTCTGCGCTTTATGCTAGGTTTCTCTGAAGCGCCGTCTTTCCCGGCCAATGCCCGTATTACCGCGGCCTGGTTCCCGACGAAAGAGCGTGGCACGGCATCCGCTATTTTTAACTCGGCTCAATACTTCTCGCTGGCGATTTTTTCTCCGCTCCTCGGCTGGTTGACCTATCAATGGGGCTGGGAACATGTCTTTTTAGTAATGGGGGGATTAGGTTTTATTCTAACCGTGGTATGGGTGAAGTTTATTCATAATCCTACCGACCATCCCGATGTCAGTCCGCAGGAATTGGAATATATTTCTAAAGGCGGTGCTGTCGTCGATATGGATCATAAAAAAGAAGGCGGCAAGAAAGATGGCCCTAAATGGAATTATGTAAAACAACTTCTTACTAATCGTATGATGTTGGGCGTATTTATGGGGCAATATTTTATTAATAGTATTACCTGGTTCTTTCTTACCTGGTTCCCTATTTATCTGGTTCAGGAAAAGGGCATGTCTATCCTGAAAGTCGGATTGATTGCCGCCATTCCGGCGCTATGCGGTTTCGCCGGCGGCGTGCTGGGCGGCGTAGTATCGGATATATTGCTTAAGCGCGGCTTCACATTAACCGCCGCCCGTAAAATTCCTATCGTGCTGGGTATGCTGCTTGCCTCAAGCATTATTCTCTGTAATTACACGGAAAGTAATGTTTTGGTTGTGTTTCTGATGGCGTTGGCCTTCTTTGGCAAAGGCTTCGGGGCATTAGGTTGGCCGGTTATTTCCGATACCGCGCCTAAAGAAATTATTGGCTTGTGCGGCGGCGTATTTAATGTTTTTGGCAACGTAGCGTCAATTGTAACCCCGCTGGTTATCGGCTATTTGGTTAAAGAACTTCATTCATTCAATAGCGCGCTGATTTTTGTCGGTATCTCCGCGCTAATGGCGATGTTCTGTTATCTGCTGGTGGTGGGGGAAATTAAACGAATGGAGTTAAAGAAAAATTAATGATGGGTGATGATGATCTTTATTCATTCATTACCGGGAATGCTAATTAACGAACTTTAATTAAATAGAAGGTTATTATGAGTAACGCGATACTGCCTAACCATTTTCGCCGGAATTTATGCCAGGGAAAAAACCTGATTGGCTGCTGGTGCGCGCTGGGCAATCCCATTTCCACCGAAGTGCTGGGGCTGGCGGGGTTTGACTGGCTGGTTCTGGACGGCGAGCACGCGCCGAACGACATCAGTACCTTTATTCCGCAGCTTATGGCGCTGAAAAGCAGTGTCAGCGCGCCGGTTGTCCGCCCGCCGTGTAATGAGCCGGTGATTATCAAGCGGTTATTGGATATCGGCTTTAATAACTTTCTGATTCCTTTCGTGGAAAGCGAGGATGAAGCGAGCCGAGCCGTCGCGTCGACGCGCTACCCGCCGGCCGGGATCCGCGGGGTTTCCGTCGCGCATCGCAGCAATGCCTATGGGACGGAACCCGACTATTTCGCCACCATTAACGACAACATTACCGTCCTGGTTCAGATCGAAAGCCAGCAAGGAGTCGACAATCTGGATGCCATCGCCGCCGTTGACGGCGTCGATGGCATTTTTGTCGGTCCGGGCGATCTCTCCGCCGCGCTGGGCTATCTGGGGCAGCCGAACCATCCCGAAGTGCAGAAAGTGATCCGCCATATCTTTGAACGCGCCGCCGCGCACGGCAAGCCGGCCGGTATTTTAGCGCCGGCCGAAGCCGATGCCCGCCGGTATCTGGAGTGGGGCGCGACCTTTGTGGCGGTCGGCAGCGATTTGGGCGTATTCCGCGGCGCCACGCAGGCGCTGCGCGACAAGTTTAAACAGTGATTTCCGCACGGTGACAACTACATCAGACATGAGGTGACAACGATGAAAATTGGTTTTATTGGACTGGGCATTATGGGGAAACCGATGAGTAAAAATCTGCTCAAGGCGGGTTACTCATTAGTGGTGATGGACCGTAATACCGAGGCCGTCGCGGAGGTGGTCGCCGCCGGCGCTACGTCTGCGGCATCGCCGAAACTGGTGGCGGAGCAGTGCGACATCATCATCACCATGTTGCCTAACTCTCCGCACGTAAAAGAGGTCGTGCTGGGAGAGGACGGGGTGATTGACGGCGCACGGGCTGGTAGCGCCGTGATTGACATGAGTTCGATCGCTCCGCTGGCCAGCCGTGAAATTGCCGCGGCGCTGGCGGAAAAAAATATCGGGATGCTGGACGCGCCGGTCAGCGGCGGCGAACCGAAAGCGATTGACGGTACGCTATCCGTGATGGTCGGCGGCGATAAGGCGCTATTCGATAGCTGCTTTGACATCATGAAGGCAATGGCCGGTTCGGTGGTGCATACCGGCGATATCGGCGCGGGCAACGTCACCAAACTGGCGAACCAGGTGATCGTGGCGCTGAACATCGCGGCGATGTCGGAAGCCCTGGCGCTGGCGACCAAAGCCGGCGTAAATCCCGAACTGGTTTATCAGGCGATCCGTGGCGGACTGGCGGGCAGCACGGTGCTGGACGCCAAAGCGCCTATGGTGCTGGATCGCAATTTTAAACCGGGTTTCCGCATCGATTTGCACATCAAGGATCTGGCCAACGCGCTGGATACCTCGCATGGCGTAGGCGCGCAGCTGCCGTTGACCGCCGCGGTGATGGAGATGATGCAGGCGCTGAAAGCCGACGATCTGGGAACGGCCGATCACAGCGCATTGGCTCGCTACTACGAAAAATTAGCTAAAGTTGAAATAACGCGGTAGGCATTACGTGATGGTTGTCGGAGCGGCATACATGGCTGTACGCCGCTCTGGTCGTCGGGGTAATCATTCTGATAAACGCCGGTTCAGCAGTTCGGATTATTGATGAAATCGGATCGTTTATGAAATCGGATCGTTTATGAAAATAGTTATCGCACCGGATTCTTATAAAGAAAGTATGTCTGCGCAAGATGTCGCTACGCAAATTGAGAACGGGTTTCGTGAAATATTTCCCGATGCCTGCTATGTCAAATTGCCGGTTGCAGACGGTGGCGAAGGGACCGTTGAGGCTATGGTGGCGGCCACAAATGGAAAGATCGTTAATGTTAAGGTCACCGGTCCGTTAGGCGATAAGATTGAAGCCTTTTTTGGGCTGTCGGGCGATGAAAAAACGGCCTTCATTGAAATGGCCGCCGCCAGCGGTCTGGAACAAGTGCCGGCCCAGCAGCGTAATCCGCTGCTAACCACCAGCTATGGCACGGGCGAGTTGATCCGCTGCGCGCTGGATTACGGCGTGGAGCATTGCATCATCGGCATTGGCGGCAGCGCCACCAATGACGGCGGCGTGGGGATGGCGCAGGCATTGGGCGCGAAGCTGCTCGACGCCTCCGGCGGACAGATCGGTTTTGGCGGCGGCGAACTTGATAAGCTGGCCAGCATTGATATCAGCGAGCTGGATGCGCGCATAAAAAGCTGTCGTTTTGAGGTGGCGTGCGACGTCACCAATCCGCTGACCGGTAAGCAAGGGGCGTCGGCGATTTTTGGCCCGCAGAAAGGGGCGACCAAACAGATGATTGAGCAATTGGATAATGCGCTCAGGCATTATGCTTCGGTCATCCGCCGTGATTTGGATACCGATGTAGAGCAGGTTCCCGGCGCGGGCGCGGCAGGGGGAATGGGCGCCGGATTACTGGCGTTCTGCGGCGCTGATTTGCGGCAGGGAATTGAGATCGTCACGGAAGCCTTGGGGCTGGATGAGATCGTGCGGGATGCGTCGCTGGTGATTACCGGCGAGGGCCGCATTGATAGCCAGACGATTCACGGCAAGGTACCGATTGGCGTCGCCAGAGTGGCAAAGCGCTACAATAAACCGGTTATCGGCATCGCGGGCAGTTTGACCGCGGATGTCGGGGTGGTGCATGAGCATGGTTTGGATGCGGTATTCAGCGTGCTGTACAACATCTGTACGCTGGAAGAGGCGCTGGATAACGCCGCGGACAATGTGCGTATGACGGCGCGTAATATCGCCGCCGCCATTAAGCTGTCGCAGGAGTTATCCTAGGCGGATGCCCTTGGATGAACGCAGGCGCCGTCCGCCGACGCTCAGCGCAGGGCGGTTATATTCAAGTGCCGCCGGGCCGCGTCGCTGACATTGTTGATTTCATCCAGCAGTTCCAGCCACTCCGGCTCCAGCTCGCTGGCATCGATCCCTTTGCGAAGCTGCTGCTCCAGATAGCAGCAGATCTGCTTCAGACGCGGAACTCCGCTGTAGCTGCAACTGCCGTGTAGCTTGTGGATCAGATCGACGATGGTATCGCTCGGCCGATCGTTCATCATATCTTCTACCTGCCGGCGTACCTCCGGCAGGAAGTCGAGCAGCATCTGCAATAGCTCGCGCGCCAGTTCCGGCTTATTGGCCGCCTGCCGCTGCGCCAGCGTCCAGTCCAGAGAGAGCTGCTTGTCCAGGCGCTCATCCGCGGGGGCGGGAATCGTCTCTTTTCCGTGGGAATAGCGGGCCAACACTTTTTTCAGCATCTGTTCATCAATCGGTTTCGCCAGATAGTCATCCATACCGGCCTGCAACAGATGATCGCGTTCATCGCTGATGGTGTGGGCGGTGACGGCAATAATCGGCGTTTCCGCGTGATTGGGGAGTTGACGAATCAACTCGCTGGTGCGGATGCCGTCCATGCCCGGCATCTGGATATCCATAAGAATAACGTTCACATCCTGTTCTCTGGCTTGATGAATGGCCTCTGCGCCGTTTTCGCACAAAATGACCTTCTCTACCTGTTCTTCCAGCAGCGCGCCGATCAATTTCAGATTGGCCGGGTTATCATCCACCGCCATCACGCTCAGCGGCAGCGGTTCGGCGGGATGCGACGGCGGCTGCGGCGTCTTGATGACCTCAGGCAGAAGAGGCAGTTGGAAAAGCGAGTTGTCTTGCAGCAGCGGCAATAAGCGGGGCGCCGAGATCGGTTTGCTCAGGCAGGCGTGAACGCCAAACAATTTCAACTGTTCCGCATCCATTTGCGCCAGGCTGGGCAGCGCCAGGATCACGCAGGGCGCCCGGCGGCAGACGTCGCGCAGCTTGGGGGTGTAATCGAGCAGCGTGTTGCGGTAATGCACGGGAATGCCCAGCAGCAGGATATCAAAAGGCGCGTCGGGGAGTTGCTCCAGCGTAGCGCTGTGGCTTACCGTCAATGGCGTTTGTTTCAGAATATCCAGCGTGGCCTGCGCCGCCGCCGGGTTGGATTCGATGTACGCCAGGCTTTTGCCGCGCAGCATCGGATACATATTATGTTTGGGGGTGGCCTGGGGGTTTAACGGCAGGCTGATATGGAACCAGAACGTAGAGCCTTTATTTAACTGGCTGTGGAAACTGATATCGCCGCCCATCTCTTTGATCAGCCGTTGCGTGATCACCAGACCAAGCCCGGTTCCCCCGTGCCGCCGCGAAATACTGGTGTCCGCCTGGCGGAATGCCTGAAAAAGTTGCGACTGCTGCCGTTCGGCGATGCCGATGCCGGTATCGCGGATTTGAATTTCCAGATGAACGTGATGGCGCTCCTGCCGGCGTTTTTCCACCCGGATATCAATGTTGCCCTGTTCGGTAAATTTAATGGCGTTACCCAGCAGGTTGGTGATGATTTGCTGGATCCTCATCGGATCGCCGATGAACTGTTCCGGCACATCATTCTGGATGGCGAGGGTAAGCTCCAGCCCTTTTTCATGGGCGGTGTGGGCCAGCAGCATGACCACTTCATCCAGCGTGTTATGCAATGAAAAGGGAATGTTCTCCAATACCAGTTTGCCCGCTTCCAGCTTGGAGAAATCCAGCACATCATTAATGATATTCAGCAGGTTATTGGCGGAGCGTTCGATGGTCAGCAGGTAGTCGGTCTGTGTCGGGTTCAGCGATGTTTTCAGCATCTGGCGGGTAAAGCCGATAACGCCGTTAAGCGGCGTTCTTAATTCGTGCGACATATTCGCCAAAAACTCGGACTTGATTCGCGCCGCTTCCTGCGCCCGCTTTTTGGCCAGATCCAGCTCGACATTCTGGATCTCCATCTGTTCAAGCGTTTCCCGCAGATCGTAAGTAGCCTGATCGATGTTTTGCTGCATCTCTTCATGATAAGCGGTTAATGACATGGCCATGGAATTGATGCCGTTTTTCAGCATATCCAGCTCACCGAGCATATGGCCTTCGACCCGGCTGTCCAACTGTCCGCGCCGGATCCGGTCGACCGTTTCGACCATATTGCGGATCGGCGCGGTGACGTCGCGCATCAGGCGATAGGCAAACAGCGCCGCTACGCCCATACATAACAGCAGTAGCAGGCCGGCGATACAAATTTCCTGATATTGCAGCAGCTTGATGGAATTGATATCCAGCTCAACGGCAAGATAGCCGATCGGCTCCATGGCGTCGGGCAAGGCTGGTTTGATGTCGCGGGTAAACTCGCTGTCGGCCATGATGGGCATATGCAGGATCAGTAAGTTGCCCGAATGGTGGAGATTCGGCTCGCCGTTATTGGGCGTTTGCTGGGTTAGATGCTCAGATACGGCTTCATGATGAATGTTAGTCGTGACGATCAGCCGATCTTGGCCGTCGAAAATGCTGATGGCCCGGATGATATCGGAGTGCCGGCGGTGAAGGGTATTGATCAGCGGCTGAAGAGTGTCCCACTGATTTTTGGCAATGGCATAAGCGCTGGCCACCGCCAAAGGCTCAATGATGCTGGTGCCCGTGTCGGCCAATTGCGCCTGTAATTGGTTATATCGGTTGATGCCGAAAAAGATACTGAGTAACAGCCCGATCAGTAACGTCGGCGCTAAAATCAGTATTAACATGCGTGCACGCAGACTGTATTTGGTCATGGGGCTCCAATGTGGGAGAATTAATTAACGAATTACCCGGCATCTTGAAGTCTATTGGGTATCAGTATTCAGCTTGAAAATTAGAGTTTTTATAAACCGATTATAAATTATGGCGCAATTCTACTCTCCAAACCGGCGTGTGACGACCCGGCAAATAATAATCGTCGCGGTAGACACCCTTGATCCCTTTGGTCAGGGCGTCGCGCGCCATCAGGGTAAAACCGTTTTTGTCGCCGGCGTGTTACCGGGTGAACAGGCGGAAGTGCAATTGACGGACGAAAAGCGCCAGTTCGCGCATGCCAGGCTTAAACGCCTGCTGACGCGCAGTCCGCAACGCGTTGAGCCGCAGTGTCCGCACTTTAACGTTTGCGGCGGATGCCAGCAGCAGCATGCCGATATTGCGTTACAGCAGCGTAGCAAGTCGTCGTCGCTGATTCGGCTGATAGAACGGGAAACGGGCGTGACCTCACAGATTGCGGCCCCCATTGCCGGACCGGCGTACGCATACCGGCGGCGGGCGCGGCTTGCGTTATACTATCAGGCGAAACAGCAACGCCTGTTGATGGGATACCGTCAGGCGGGATCGCACGATTTGGTCGATATCCGGGCTTGCCCGATATTGCGGCCGGAACTGGAAACGCTATTGACGCCGCTGCGCGATTGTCTGAGCCGGTTACAGGCGGTAAAGCGATTAGGGCATGTTGAACTGGTGCAGGCGGATAACGGCCCGTTGCTGGTGTTGCGCCATCTGGATCCGTTGAGTCAGCCGGATAGCCGGACGCTGCGTGACTTTGCGCAGCGGCATGCGGTATCGGTTTATCTGGCGCCGGATGCGCAATCCCTGACCTGCCTGCACGGCGAATCCCCGGTGTACCACGTCGCGGGGTTAACGCTGGCGTTCAGTCCGCGGGATTTCATTCAGGTCAACGATGCGGTCAACCAGCAGATGATCGACCAGGCGTTGAGCTGGCTGGATGTTCAGCCTCAGGACCGGATACTGGATCTGTTCTGCGGGATGGGCAACTTCACGCTGCCGTTGGCCCAGCGGGCGGCCAGCGTCGTTGGCGTTGAGGGCGTGGTTGCGTTAGTGGAAAAGGGGCGCGAGAACGCCCGGCGCAACGCCCTGTCCAATGTCACATTTTTTCACCAAAATCTTGAGGATGACGTTACTCGGCAGCCATGGGCCGCTCAAGGTTTTGATAAAATATTACTTGATCCGGCGCGAGCTGGCGCTGCAGGCGTGATGGCGCAGATTGTCAGATTGTCTCCCCGGCGGGTGGTTTATGTTTCCTGTAACCCGACCACGCTGGCGCGCGACAGCAAGATATTGCTCGATGCCGGTTATCGATTATCGAATGTTACTATGCTGGATATGTTTCCACATACCGGGCACCTTGAATCGATGGCCCTGTTTTTGCGCGATTCCGGTGAGGCGGATACCCAGTAACTTCAGGAGGGCAGACAACACGCCTGAGGCTTGAAAGATGACGGGTATAAGTAGGGAGAAATTATGGTTGCGGTAAGAAGTGCGCATTTGAATACGGCTGGCGAATTCGTACCTGACGCGTGGATTGCTTCGCTTGGAATAACCAGTCAGCAATCGTGTGAACGTTTAGCCGAAACCTTGCGTTACTGTGAACAACAAACCCAGGATCATCCCGATGCCATGCTGCTGCTGTGGCGGGGTATCGAGATGGTGGAGATCCTGTCCACGTTGAGTATGGACAATGACAGTATGCGCGCCGCGCTGCTGTTCCCGCTCGCCTACGCCGACGTCGTGGATGAAACCACGCTGGGCGAAAAATTCGGCAAAAACATTGTGGATTTGGTGCACGGCGTGCGCGATATGGACGCCATTCGCCAGCTAAAAGCCACCCAGAATGACTCCGTCGCCTCTGAGCAGGTGGATAATATCCGTCGTATGCTGCTGGCGATGGTGGAGGATTTCCGCTGCGTGGTGATCAAACTGGCGGAGCGAATCGCTCATCTGCGGGAAGTGAAAGACGCCCCGGAAGAAGAGCGGGTTTTGGCGGCGAAAGAGTGTACCAATATCTATGCGCCGTTAGCCAACCGGCTGGGGATCGGGCAGCTCAAATGGGAGCTGGAAGACTTCTGTTTCCGCTATCTGCATCCTGAAGAGTACAAACGCATTGCGACGCTGCTGCACGAGCGCCGTATCGATCGCGAACAGTATATCGATGATTTCGTGAAAACGCTGCGCGCCGCCATGAAGGAAGAGGGCGTGCAGGCGGAAGTCTACGGGCGGCCTAAACACATTTACAGCATCTGGCGCAAGATGCAGAAAAAATCGCTGTCATTTGACGAACTGTTTGACGTGCGGGCGGTACGTATCGTGGTGGAGCGGTTGCAGGATTGCTATGCCGCGCTAGGTATCGTGCATACGCACTATCGTCATTTGCCCGACGAGTTTGATGACTACGTCGCCAATCCTAAACCGAACGGCTACCAGTCTATCCATACGGTCGTGCTGGGGCCGAAAGGCAAAACGCTTGAGATCCAGATCCGCACCCGGCAGATGCACGAAGACGCGGAACTGGGCGTGGCGGCGCACTGGAAATACAAAGAAGGCACGGTGGTCGGCGGCCGCGCGGGTTACGAAGGCCGGATCGCCTGGCTGCGTAAGCTGATCGCCTGGCAGGAAGAGATGGCGGATTCAGACGAAGTGCTGGATGAAGTACGCAGCCAGGTGTTTGACGATCGGGTTTACGTGTTTACGCCGAAAGGCGACGTGGTCGATCTGCCGGCCGGCTCGACGCCGTTGGATTTCGCCTATCACATTCACAGCGATATCGGTCACCGCTGCATTGGGGCGAAAATCGGCGGGCGGATTGTTCCGTTCACCTACCAGTTGCAGATGGGCGATCAGATAGAAGTGATCACTCAGAAACAGCCGAATCCAAGC
Organism: Brenneria izadpanahii; assembly: GCF_017569925.1. Lineage (NCBI taxonomy): Bacteria > Pseudomonadati > Pseudomonadota > Gammaproteobacteria > Enterobacterales > Pectobacteriaceae > Brenneria > Brenneria izadpanahii. The sequence goes on from NZ_CP050854.1 coordinate 1,023,845, forward strand.
CGCGACTGGCTGAATCCTAACCTGGGCTATATCACCACCAGCCGCGGGCGCTCCAAAATCCATAACTGGTTCCGCAAGCAGGATAGAGACAAGAACATTCTGGCGGGCCGTCAGATTCTGGATGATGAGTTGGAACATCTGGGGATCAACCTGAAAACGGCGGAAAAACTGCTGCTGCCGCGTTATAACGTGAATTCGCTGGATGAGCTGTTGGCGGCGATTGGCGGCGGAGATATTCGTCTTAACCAGATGGTGAATTTCCTGCAGTCGCAGCTTAAGCAGCCCAGCGCCGAAGAGCAGGATCGGGAAGCGCTGCGTCAGCTGACGCAGAAATCCCCGCCGCCGGCCGCGCGTAACAAAGACCACGGGCGCGTCGTCGTCGAAGGGGTCGGCAATCTGATGCATCACATTGCGCGCTGCTGTCAGCCGATCCCCGGCGATGATATCACCGGGTTCATCACCCGCGGGCGGGGGATCTCCATTCACCGCTCCGACTGCGAGCAGTTGGAAGAGCTGCGCAGCCATGCGCCTGAGCGGATTGTGGATGCCGTGTGGGGGGAAAGTTATTCCAGCGGCTACTCTTTGGTCGTCAGGGTAACGGCCAACGATCGCAGCGGCCTGCTGCGCGATATCACCACCATCCTGGCGAATGAAAAAGTTAATGTGCTGGGGGTTTCCAGCCGTAGCGATACCAAGCAGCAACTGGCCACCATTGATATGGAGATCGAGATCTATAACCTGCAGGTGCTGGGGCGCGTGTTGGCCAAACTTAACCAACTGCCGGATGTGATCGACGCGCGCCGCCAGGGGGGATGAGTGGATTTTGGGGCTGCCTTTGGGGGTTTTTCAATGGCGTGATTTCAGCCAAAAGCCCGGGTTCAAAGGGATGCGGCGTTTGAGCATCCCTTTGTCGGGCGTGGCGCAATGCGTCAGAGAAATACGGATATTTATCACGCACGACATTATTCACCGGCCTGCAATATGAAGCGTTTTTTGTTTAATTACTATCCGTATGTCGCTATCCGGCAGCATATTATTTACCCTATTTTTAAATTGAGATACCAATGATTTCACCCGCTATTGAGCGCTTGCTCGCCGTTATGAAAACTCTGCGCGATCCGGAAAACGGCTGTCCGTGGGATCGTAAGCAGACGTTTGACACCATTACCCCTTATACGTTGGAAGAGACTTACGAAGTGCTGGACGCCATCAGCCGTAAGGATTTTGACGATCTGCGCGACGAATTGGGCGATCTATTGTTCCAGGTGGTGTTTTACGCGCAGATGGCGCAGGAACAGGGACTATTCGATTTCTCCGATGTCTGCAACGCCATCAGCGACAAGCTGGAACGCCGTCATCCGCATATCTTCGCGGATGCGGAGACGCCGGCAGACAGCGAAGCCGCGCTGGCAAGCTGGGAACAGACCAAGTCGCAGGAGCGGTCGGCAAAGGATCGCCGTTCGCTGGTGGATGATATTCCCGATGCGCTGCCGGCGCTGATGAAAGCGCAGAAGATTCAGCAGCGCTGCGCCTCCGTCGGCTTTGATTGGAATAGTCTGGGCCCGGTCGTCGATAAAGTTTACGAGGAAATCGACGAGGTCATGTATGAAGCCAAACAGGCCGTCGTCGATGAAGAAAAACTGGGCGAAGAGATCGGCGATCTATTATTCGCCACCGTCAATCTTTCGCGCCACCTGGGGCATAAGGCCGAACGGGTATTGCAAGAGGCCAATCGCAAATTCTGCCGCCGTTTTCGGCAGGTAGAACAGATTGTTAGCCAATCCGGCCGTACCATGGAGCAGGCCACGCTGGAACAAATGGAGGCCGCCTGGCAGCAGGTAAAAACCAGGGAAAAACAGAGTTAACCGCAATACGCGCGCCGCCGGCGAAGGTTCCATTTCCTTTTTTCGTCATTCCGTAAACGGGGATCTATGGCGGAACCGCGCGCCGTTTCTTCAATGAAAGCCCGTCGTTACGGCGGGTTTCCCCGTCCGTCTCCCTGAACGCCGCGCGGCGAGTAATCAACGGGGGTGACGGCCAATCCGATAGCTTTTCCTGATGGCTCCCTGAATATCCATGCGTCACATCCTCGCTAATAGCGCGGCTTTTTGCCATTGCGCTTTTTCTTGCGGACCCGCACGGAAAATGACGGTCTTTGTTTCATCTCGTGCTGTGTTTAGGCTCAAAGCATGAGTAGTTGAGACCAGTTGTTTTTTAGGAGTCTTTTATGACGCTGCATTTGAATCAGGACGCGTTTGTCAACGTAAAACCTTATCCTTTCTGGCTGGAAACGCTCGCTGAGGAAGCGCCGGCCCCTGAGCTGCGGGACAGCATTTTCTGCGATCTCGCCATCGTCGGCGGCGGTTATACCGGCCTGTGGACCGCGCTGCTGGCCCGCCGGCGCTGGCCCGAAAAAAAGATCGCCGTTATCGAGGCCAAACGCTGCGGTTCCGAAGCGAGCGGCCGCAACGGCGGCTTTTGCTCCCCAAGTATTTCTCATGGCGTTTCCATCGCGGCCAGCCGCTGGCCGCAGGAAGCGGAAAAGATCATTGCCATGGGGATAAACAACCTGGATGAACTGGCGGCGGATCTGGATGATTGGGGCATGCAGATTGAATTCGAACGCACGGGGCAGTTGAATCTTGCCCGCCATCCCTGGCAAATAGAGGGGTTGCGTTCGATGCAGGAGGAGTACCGGCGCTTCGGCCTGGCGTGCGAATATCTGGAAGGCGACAAACTGGCCGAAAAAATAAACACCCCCTTTTATCGCGCCGGGATTTTCGAGCCGAATTACGCGCTGGTCAATCCGGCTAAAATGGTAAGCGAACTACGCCGGGTTTGTCTGTCGCAAGATATCGCCCTGTTTGAAAACAGCCCGGTAACCACATTGACGCCGCATAAACGGCATGTCCTGCTACAAACGCAGTCCGGCGAGGCCATCGCCAAACAGGTGGTGCTGGCGACGAATATCTCCAAGCCGCTGCTGCGCCACCTGGAGTCGACCGTCATCCCCGTCTATGACTATGCGATCGTCACCAATCCGCTGAGCCGGCAGCAGTTGGAGGCGATTGGCTGGGTCGGACGCCACGGCATCTCCGATAGCGGCAATAAGTTCCACTATTTCCGCAAAACCGCCGATAACCGTATCCTGTGGGGCGGGTACGACGCCATCTATCATTTCGGCAGCCGCCGCGACGAGTCGCTGACTCAGCGGCCTGAAACCTTTAACCGTCTTGCCGAACAGTTTTGCGAAGTTTTCCCCGCCATCAAGGATATCGGATTCAGTCACGCCTGGGGCGGCATCATCGACGCCTCCGCCCGTACGACGTTTTTCACCGGCTGTGAAGCCCAGGGCAAGATTGCTTACGCTTTGGGCTTTACCGGTCTGGGCGTCTCGGCCTGCCGTTTCGCCGCGTTGAACATGCTGGATCTCCTCGCCGGGGAAAAAACGGAGCGTACCGAATTGCGTATGACGTCCAGGGCGCCGTTCCGTTTTCCGCCGGAGCCGCTGCGTTTTGCCGGCGTGCAAATGGCTGTCCGTTCATTGGCGCGTGAAGACCGGGACGGGCATCGCAACATTTTGCTGAAAACGTTCGATGCTCTCGGCATCGGTTTCGATTCCTGATTGAACGCGCGCTCTTGCCGGCGGAACCGTCCGGCGAGTGGCCTAAGTCTGCCGTTGCCCAACGTACGCGTCATCTTCGTTCGGCGGGTAATGGTGTAAGACGGCCGTTATTTTATAGTATGAATCGGTGATTATATGATGAACCAGCGATGAGAGTGATTATGGACGATGATGCCCACTGGCCTGCCCGGCTTGAGACCGCGCCTTGTCCCCCTGGGACGGCAAATCTTCAAACGCAGACGGTCATGATGAATTATTATCAGGCCTGGTGGCGGCGTGACATTGACATGCTTATGAGCCTGTTTTCTCCGCAGGTGGAGTATAACGACTTTTTTCAAGGGTGCCGCATCGCGCCGGCCGAACTGCGCGACTATCTGCTCGCTTGCCTGTCGAAATCGGCGGATGAAGCGCTGCGTTATGTCGATCGCCTGCGTATCGACGGCGATACCGCGCTCTTGCAATATCAGACGCCGCTCAGCGATAGCGATAACCACACCTTTCTTTGCTGCTGCGAGATCGTCACGGTAAATGACGGCCGGATCGTCAGGATAAACGAGTATGCATCCCTGCTGTCCCAGCATAAAACTCCGCAGGGCGGCGCGGACCGGAGGATGACGATCCAGCGGCTGGGATTGTCCGCCCGGCAGTTGAGCATGATGACCAGCGATATCCAGCAGTACTTTTCCCAGCAGCGGCCTTATCTGAACGCCGAACTGGATATGGCTCAGGTCGCGTCCGCCACCGGCTATACCCGCAACCAGATATCCTTTTTTCTTAACCAGGTGATGGGCTGCACGTTCTACCAATATCTTAACCGGCTCCGGCTGCGCCACATATTGGCGCTGTGGGACAGCGATCCGCGTCCGCCTACGCGCATTGAAGATGCCTCCAAGGCGGCGGGCTTTCATTCCTTGTCGACCTTTTATCGCTGTTTCCGGGAAGAAACCGGGATGTCGCCGAAATCTTATCTACAGCAAAAGTTTTCCGGGGGAGATTTTTGACGCCGCAGAAAAGGGGAGACCAGTAATCCGATCCCGGCGCTTTCTTTAAATGTTTACCGTGGCGTAGCCGAGGCATCCACGTGTTCAGGGAGACAACAATTATGCACGATCAGCTTTACATCGATGGCGAATGGCAAACGGCGGCGAGCGGCGCCCGTTTCGCGGTGTTCAATCCGGCTACCGGAGCTGAAATACGGCATGTCGCGGCGGCCGGCGCGGAGGATGTCGGGAAAGCGGTGGACGCGGCCAGACGCGCCTTTGATGACGGCCCCTGGCCGCGCTTGAGAGGCAAAGAACGCGCCGGCTATCTCCGCGCCATCGCCAATATCATGCGTCAGCGCCACAACGCGCTGGCATGGCTTGAGGTTGAGGATAACGGCAAACCGCTGCCGGAGGCCCGGTGGGACATCGACGATGCGATTGGGTGTTTCGAATACTACGCCGATCTGGCCGAAGAGCTGGATACGGAAGAACAGCGCATACCACTGCCGGATGAGCGTTTTAGCTGCCGGGTAGTGCGCGAGCCGGTGGGCGTCGCCGGACAGATCATTCCCTGGAATTACCCGCTGTTGATGGCCGCCTGGAAAGTTGCGCCGGCATTGGCCGCCGGTTGCACCGTCGTACTCAAACCATCGGAACTGACGCCGCTGGGGGCATTGGAGCTCGCCGCCATCGCCGACGAAGCCAGTCTGCCGGCGGGAGTCTTGAACGTCGTGACGGGATTGGGCAATGAAGCGGGAGCGCCGCTCGCCGGCCACCCCGGCGTCGATAAGCTGGCCTTTACCGGCAGCGTGCCGACGGGACGCGCCATCATGCAGGCGGCCGCTCAGGATATCAAAAACGTCAGTTTGGAGCTGGGGGGCAAATCCGCGTTTATCGTTTTCGATGATTGCGACATCGACGCCGCCGTGGAGTGGACGCTGTTCGGCATTTTCTGGAATCAGGGACAGGTCTGCTCCGCCACCTCGCGCCTTCTGGTGCAGGAAGGCGTATACGAACGCCTGATCGAACGGTTGATCGAAGAAACCCGCCGTATCCGCATCGGCGAAGGCGGGCAGGAGGGCGTCCTGCTTGGCCCTTTGATCGGCGCCGGACAGTACGAAAAAGTGTTGCAGGCGATCGAACGGGGCCAGCGCGAGGGCGCCGTCTTGGCGTGCGGCGGCCGGCGTCCCGCGCATTTGTCGCGGGGCTGGTTCGTCGAACCCACGATATTTCTGGATACCCCGACGCAGAGCGCGCTGTGGACGGAAGAGATTTTTGGCCCGGTGCTCGCCGTACGCCGGTTTAGCCATGAAGAAGAAGCGGTGCGCCTGGCGAACGACAGCCGCTACGGTCTCGCCGCGGCCGTCATGTCGGCCGATGCGCAACGCTGCCGGCGCGTCAGCCGGGCTTTGCGCGCCGGCATCGTGTGGGTCAATTGCTCGCAGCCCACGTTTACGCAAGCGCCCTGGGGAGGATACAAGCAAAGCGGCATCGGCCGTGAACTAGGCGTCTGGGGACTGGACAACTATCTGGAGACTAAGCAGATCACGGAATATATCAGCGAAAGCGAGTGGGGATGGTATCTGAAGCGTCAGGAGTGACGCCGCCATCCTGGGGCCGCGGTTACAGGACGGCCCGAAGAAGTTAGGTTGCGTTGCAGGCTTGACCCGGCGCTCTGATTCGGCAGGCGGGCGTTCGGGCTGGTTTTCTGGCTGCACGTTTATTGATAACCGGGACGGTAATCGATCTAGACCGTCCGTCCGTCTGCCGTTTAGCGTTTTTGCAGCACAACATCTGTTTTTCCTATTTCTCATCAACGGCATTTTATTCTATAAATAAAGTATTAACCCAGTAACAATGAGATATTTTCCTGGTTTATTGCTATTTTTCACTATTAAATATCAAAATATAGTAAGTAAATCCTTTTTTCGTGAAGAGATGTTTGTTCCTGTCCGCCGTTTTGCGGAGCGTCGCCATGCGACGTGAAAAAACATTCCCGCAATACGCGTCATCGTTTTTTATTTACCCCCAGGTATGGAGGAGGCAACGGATGTTCACCCAATGTAAGGAATGGTTTCTAAGGGCTGTTGCAGGTTTGCTGATGGCCGTGTCCGCCATCGCGTCTGCGGAAGATAAGGTATTGCATATCTACAATTGGTCCGACTATATCGCGCCGGATACGCTGGAAAAATTCCAGAAAGAGAGCGGCATAAAAGTCGTTTATGACGTTTTCGATTCCAACGAGGTGTTGGAAGGCAAACTGATGGCCGGAAGCACCGGGTTCGATCTGGTTGTTCCGTCGGACAGTTTCCTCGAACGGCTGCGGGGCGCGGGCGTCTTCCAGCCGTTGGACTGGAGCAAACTGCCGAATGCGAAAAATCTCGATCCCAAACTGATGAAGCTGATCGCTCAGCACGATCCGGGCAATAAGTACGCGGTGCCCTATCTGTGGAACACGACGGGGATCGGTTACAACATCGATAAGGTGAAAGCGGCGCTGGGCGAAAACGCGCCGCTGGACAGTTGGGATCTGGTGCTGAAGCCGGAGAACCTGGCGAAGTTGAAGAACTGCGGCGTCGCGTTTCTGGACGCGCCGGAGGATATCTTCGCCGCCGTGCTGAACTATCAAGGGAAAGACCCCAACAGCAACAACGAGAAGGACTACAGCCAGTCGGCCACCGATCTGCTGCTGAAGCTGCGTCCCTACATCCGCTACTTTCACTCATCCCAGTACATTAATGACCTGGCCAACGGCGATATCTGCGTGGCGATCGGCTGGTCAGGCGACGTCATACAGGCGGCTAACCGCGCAGTCGAGGCGAAAAACGGCGTAAACATCGGCTACAGCATTCCGAAGGAAGGCGCGCAGGTGACGTTCGACATGTTCGCCATTCCGGCGGACGCCAAGAACGTGGATGAGGCCTACCAGTTCCTGAATTATACCATGCGCCCGGAAGTGATCGCCGATATCAGCGACTACGTTTTCTACGCCAATGCGAACAAGGCCTCGGAACCGTTGATCAGCGAAGAGGTGCGCAATAATCCGGGCATTTATCCGCCGGATGAGGTCCGCGCCAAGCTGTTTATCACGACGGACAAGTCACCCCGGCTCGATCGTACCCGCACCCGCGCCTGGGTCAAGGTGAAAAGCGGCCAATAACCGCAGGCAAACGGGCGCCCGCCCGCCTGTTTGCGTGATATCCGCGTCATGCCTTGTGGCAATGACGTCGTTTTCTGCTTCCGACGAAGGAGAGTAGCAAGTGAAAGAAGCAGCGATTTCCCAGTCCAAACCCCAGAAAGCCGCGATGCCTTTGTTGGAGGTTCGCAATCTGACCAAAACCTTTGACGGACAGGCCGCGGTCGATGACGTGAGCCTGACGATCTACAAAGGAGAACTGTTCGCGCTGCTCGGCGCGTCCGGCTGCGGCAAGTCCACGCTGTTGCGTATGCTGGCCGGATTCGAACACCCCACCCAGGGACAGATTGTGCTGGACGGGCAGGATCTTTCCCTGGTGCCGCCGTATCAGCGCCCGATCAACATGATGTTCCAGTCCTACGCTTTGTTTCCCCATATGACGGTGGCGAAGAATATCGCCTTCGGCCTGACGCAGGACGGGCTGTTCAAGTCCGAGATCAACGAGCGGGTGGATGAGATGCTGGCGATGGTGCATATGCGGGAGTATGCCGACCGCAAGCCGCACCAGCTTTCCGGCGGTCAGCGCCAGCGTGTGGCGTTGGCGCGCAGTCTGGCCAAGCGTCCGAAGCTGCTGTTGCTCGACGAGCCGATGGGGGCGCTGGATAAGAAGCTGCGCGACCGTATGCAGCTCGAAGTAGTTGATATTCTGGAGCGGGTCGGCGTGACCTGCGTGATGGTGACGCACGATCAGGAAGAGGCGATGACCATGGCCGGGCGCATCGCCATTATGAACCGCGGCAAGTTCGTGCAGATCGGCGAGCCTGAAGAGATCTACGAACACCCCAGCACCCGTTTCAGCGCCGAATTCATCGGCTCCGTCAACATGTTCGAGGGGCTGCTGAAGGCGCGCCAGGATGATGAGCTCATCATAGAGAGTCCGGGGTTGGATCATCCCCTGAAGGTAGACGCCGACGCCTCCGTGGTGGACGGCGTGCCGGTATATATCGCGCTGCGTCCGGAGAAGGTCATGCAGTGCGAGGATGAGCCCGCCGACGGCTGCAACTTTGCCGTGGGAGAGGTTGTGCATATCGCCTATCTGGGCGACCTGTCCGTTTATCACGTTCGGTTGGGCAGCGGCCAGGTGATCAGCGCCCAATTGCAAAACGCCTACCGCTACCGCAAGGGCGCGCCGACCTGGGGCGACGAAGTGCGCCTGCGCTGGGATGCGGACAGCTGTGTGGTTTTAACGGTATAGAGAGGAACGAACGATGACATTGTTTACCGAACATCACACGGCAGAGACGCCGGGCAAGACCGGTTTATTGCGGGTGATGGCCCGCTGGCGCCTGAAACACGGCCGCAATCTGGTGATCGCGCTGCCGTACCTGTGGCTGCTGCTGCTGTTTATGCTGCCGTTTCTGATCGTGTTCAAGATCAGCCTGGCGGAAATGGCGCGCGCCGTGCCGCCCTACACCGATCTGCTGTCCTGGGAGGACGCGCGTTTGGCGCTGGTGCTCAACCTGGATAACTATCTGCATCTGCTGAGCGATCCCCTGTATATCGAGGCGTATCTGCAATCGTTGCAGATAGCGGCGGTATCGACCCTGTGCTGCCTGCTGGTGGGTTATCCGCTGGCGTGGGCGGTGGCGCACAGCCGGCCGGAGATGCGTAATATTCTATTGCTGCTGGTGATTCTGCCTTCCTGGACCTCGTTCCTGATCCGCGTCTATGCCTGGATGGGCATCCTGAAAAACAACGGCGTGCTGAACAACTTCCTGATGTGGCTGGGCGTGATTCATGAGCCGTTGGTGATTCTGCATACCAATCTGGCGGTCTACATCGGCATCGTCTATTCCTATTTGCCGTTCATGGTGCTGCCGATCTACACCGCGCTGACCCGGCTGGACTATTCGCTGGTGGAAGCCGCAATGGATCTGGGCGTGCGTCCGATGCGGACTTTCGTCAGCGTTATCGTACCGCTGACGAAAGGGGGCATCATCGCCGGCTCGATGCTGGTGTTCATTCCCGCGGTGGGCGAGTTCGTGATCCCCGAACTGCTGGGCGGACCGGACAGCATCATGATCGGCCGCATCCTGTGGCAGGAGTTTTTCAATAACCGCGACTGGCCGGTGGCGTCGGCGGTGGCGACGATCATGCTGTTGCTGCTGATCGTGCCGATTATCTGGTTCCACAGACATCAGAGCAAAGACATGGGAGAGCCGACATGAACAATCTACCCGTCGTGCGTTCTCCCTGGCGCATTCTCATCCTGGTATTGTGCTTTACCTTTCTGTACGCGCCGATGCTGATGCTGGTGGTGTACTCGTTCAACAGTTCTAAGCTGGTGACGGTATGGGCGGGCTGGTCTACGCGCTGGTACGTCGAACTGTTTCATGATTCGGCGATGATCAGCGCCGTGGCGTTAAGCCTGACCATTGCCGCTGCTTCCGCCTCGATGGCGGTGATTCTGGGCTCGCTGGCGGCGGTGGTGATGGTGCGTTTCGGCAGGTTTCGCGGCTCCAACGGCTTCGCCTTCATGCTGACGGCGCCGCTGGTGATGCCGGACGTGATTACCGGCCTGTCGCTGCTGCTGCTGTTCGTGGCGCTGGGACACGCGCTGGGCTGGCCGTCGGAGCGGGGCATGCTGACCATCTGGCTGGCGCACGTGACCTTCTGTACCGCCTATGTGTCGGTGGTGATCGGCGCCCGCCTGCGCGAACTGGATCGCTCTATCGAGGAGGCGGCGCTGGATCTCGGCGCGGGGCCGGTGAAGGTTTTCTTCGTGATCACCGTGCCGATGATCGCCCCGGCGCTGATCTCGGGCTGGCTGCTGGCGTTCACCCTGTCTCTCGACGATCTGGTGATCGCCAGCTTCGTTTCCGGACCGGGGGCGACGACGCTGCCGATGCTGGTCTTTTCCAGCGTGCGTATGGGGGTGAATCCGCAGATTAACGCTCTGGCGTCGCTGATTTTGCTGGTCGTCAGCATTATCGGTTTTATCGCCTGGCGGTTTATCGCCAGAGCGGAAAAACAGCGGCAGCACGATCTGCAGAAGGCCGGGCGCGGCTGAAGCTGAGGGGGCGGCGGCGAGGGAAAACGAATATTTGTGGCGTTCATCAGGTTCCGGTATACTACTTTCCCGTCCTGGTATTTCCATCGTCTTTAAACCTAAACTCTCAGGTTCAGCATGACAACTAATTATATTTTTGTGACCGGCGGGGTCGTCTCCTCTCTGGGTAAAGGCATTGCCGCAGCCTCTCTGGCGGCTATTCTCGAAGCCCGTGGCCTCAACGTTACCATCATGAAACTGGACCCGTATATCAACGTGGATCCGGGCACGATGAGCCCGACACAGCACGGTGAAGTGTTCGTCACCGAGGACGGCGCGGAAACCGATCTCGATCTGGGTCATTACGAGCGATTCATCCGTACCAAGATGTCCCGCCGTAATAACTTCACGACTGGCCGAATCTACTCTGACGTACTGCGTAAAGAGCGTCGTGGCGACTACCTGGGCGCCACGATTCAGGTTATCCCCCATATCACGAATGCGATCAAAGAGCGCATCCTTGAAGGCGGCGAAGGGCACGATGTGGTGCTGGTTGAAATCGGCGGAACCGTCGGCGATATCGAATCACTGCCGTTCCTTGAGGCGATTCGTCAGATGGCGGTTGAAGTGGGCCGCGAGCATACGTTGTTTATGCACCTGACGCTGGTGCCTTATCTGGCCGCCGCCGGCGAAGTAAAAACCAAGCCGACCCAGCACTCGGTAAAAGAATTGCTTTCCATCGGTATTCAGCCCGATGTTTTGATCTGCCGCTCCGATCGTACCGTACCCGCCAACGAGCGTGCAAAGATTGCTTTATTCTGTAATGTGCCGGAAAAAGCGGTAATCTCCCTTAAAGATATTGATTCCATTTATAAAATCCCGGCGCTATTGAAATCTCAGGGTCTGGACGATTATATTTGTAAACGATTCAGCTTGAACTGTCAGGAAGCGAATCTGTCAGAATGGGAGCAGGTTGTTTACGAAGAAGCCAATCCGGGCGGCGAAGTAACCATCGGGATGATCGGCAAGTATGTCGCTTTGCCTGATGCTTATAAGTCCGTTATTGAGGCGCTTAAGCATGGCGGGTTGAAAAACCGCCTGACGGTGAACATCAAGCTTATCGATTCGCAGGATGTTGAAACCCGCGGCGTCGAAATTCTGAAAGATTTGGACGCTATCCTGATCCCCGGCGGATTCGGCTACCGCGGCGTTGAAGGTAAGGTGATGGCGGCGCGTTATGCCCGCGAGAATAATGTTCCTTATCTGGGCATTTGCCTGGGAATGCAGGTCGCATTGATGGAATATGCCCGTAACGTCGTCGGTATGGAAGGCGCAAACTCGACGGAGTTTGTGCCAGACTGTAAGTACCCGGTGATTGCGCTCATCACGGAATGGCGTGACGAAGACGGCAATATCGAGGTTCGCAGTGAAGATAGCGATCTGGGCGGCACCATGCGCGTCGGCGGGCAGCAATGTCATCTGGCCGAAGGCAGTCTGGTGCGCCAGCTCTACGGTGAACCGACGATCGTCGAACGTCACCGTCATCGTTATGAAGTCAACAACATGTTGTTGAAACAGATTGAAGCGGCGGGATTGCGCGTAGCTGGTCTTTCCGCCGATCGCAAACTGGTGGAGATCATTGAGTTACCCGATCATCCATGGTTCGTGGCTTGTCAGTTCCATCCGGAATTTACATCAACGCCGCGTGATGGACATCCATTGTTTGCTGGCTTTGTAAAAGCCGCTGGCGCGTACCAAAAGCGTCAGGTGAAGTAAGGTTTCGCCAGCGCCGCGCGGTCCAGAGATCGCGCGGTGTTCGTCTGAGGTTTTAGTTTAACTTGTACTGAGGAAATACTAATGTCCAAAATTGTTAAAGTCATCGGTCGTGAAATCATCGACTCACGCGGAAATCCAACTGTTGAAGCTGAAGTGCATCTGGACGGCGGTTTTGTTGGTCTGGCTGCCGCGCCATCAGGGGCTTCCACTGGTTCTCGCGAAGCGCTGGAACTGCGTGACGGTGACAAATCCCGTTTTCTGGGCAAAGGCGTAACTAAAGCCGTTGCCGCGGTAAACGGTCCGCTGGCTCAGGCTATCCTGGGTAAAGACGCGAAAGATCAGGCGAGCATCGATAAAATCATGATCGACCTGGACGGTACTGAAAACAAATCCAAATTCGGCGCCAACGCCATTCTGGCCGTGTCTCTGGCCGTGGCTAAAGCCGCCGCCGCTTCCAAAGGCCTGCCGCTGTATGCGCACATCGCTGAACTGAACGGCACTCCGGGTCAGTACTCCATGCCTCTGCCGATGATGAACATCATCAACGGCGGCGAACATGCCGACAACAACGTCGACATCCAGGAATTCATGATTCAGCCTGTTGGCGCGAAAACCGTTAAAGAAGCGATCCGTATCGGTTCCGAAGTGTTCCACAACCTGGCTAAAGTTCTGAAAGCCAAAGGCATGAACACTGCGGTAGGCGACGAAGGCGGCTATGCGCCGAACCTGGAATCCAACGCTGCTGCGCTGGCTGCGATCAAAGAAGCGGTAGAAAAAGCCGGTTACGTGCTGGGTAAAGACGTTACTCTGGCGATGGACTGCGCCTCTTCCGAGTTCTACAACAAAGAAACCGGTAAATACGAACTGAAAGGCGAAGGCAAAACCTTCACTTCTCAGGAATTCACTCACTACCTGGAAGGCCTGACCAAAGAATATCCGATCGTTTCCATCGAAGACGGTCAGGACGAATCCGACTGGGACGGTTTTGCTTATCAGACCAAAGTTCTGGGCGACAAAATCCAGCTGGTAGGTGACGACCTGTTCGTAACCAACACCAAGATCCTGAAAGAAGGCATCGACAAAGGCATCGCTAACTCCATCCTGATCAAATTCAACCAGATCGGTTCTCTGACCGAAACTCTGGCTGCGATCAAGATGGCGAAAGATGCCGGCTACACTGCCGTTATCTCTCACCGTTCCGGCGAAACTGAAGACGCCACCATCGCCGACCTGGCGGTAGGTACTGCGGCCGGCCAGATCAAAACCGGTTCTATGAGCCGTTCCGACCGTGTTGCTAAATACAACCAGCTGATTCGTATCGAAGAAGCGCTGGGCGCTAAAGCACCGTTCAACGGTCGTAAAGAAATCAAAGGTCAGGCTTAATTCTTAGCCTTTTCCTGCTGCTTATAACCAACGGCTCCTTCGGGGGCCGTTTTTTTTACCGCCATTCTTTGCTTCTTCGTATAAAAAACGCCGTTTTCGGCGCTCCGAAGGAGAACGGGTCAGGGCGCCCGTCATAAAAAAATTGCGGCCCGTCTCAAATCCTCCTCTTTCCGCATGCAGTAATACGCCGCCAGAACTACATTAATCAGACCGACGGTTCCATTAATATAAAATGCCTTTTTATAAAATATTTGAAGCCGATCGGTTAATTCTTTTCTGTGGTGCCAGTACGGGTCGCCCGGTGGCAAAAGCACAAAGGTGTGCGCTCGGTCTGAACGTTACCTTAGTGCCATGGCGGGTATAAGCATTTCGCCGGCTATGACACCTTCATAAAAATAACCGAGGAAGGATGGTAATGAAAACACGTAAGATCGGGCTGGCTAATTATCTGGCCTACGGCTCGGGCGACTTTCTTGGGGCAGGCACTACCGCACTGACGGCCGCCTGGTTACTCTATTTTTACACTACGTTCTGCGGTTTAACTCCGATTGAGGCAACCTTCATTTTTGCGATGGCGCGCGTATTGGATGCCGTCGTCAGCCCGTTAATGGGCTTCCTGACCGATAACTTCGGTTCTACCTGGCTGGGTAAACGCTTCGGCCGCCGTAAATTCTTTATCTTGCTCGGTATCCCTTGCGTATTCAGCTACAGCTTTATGTGGGTAGGCGATATGGGATATTGGTACTACCTGTTGACCTATCTGCTGTTTGATGTGATTTATACCATGGTGCTGGTGCCGTATGAAACGCTGGTGCCGGAAATGACCGACGATTTCAAACAGAAAACCAAATTCTCCGGCGCACGCATCGCGCTGGCTCAGCTTTCCGCCATTCTGGCCGCTTTCCTGCCCGGCATTCTGTTGGGATATTTCGGCAAAGACAACGCGGTTTCCTTCTTCTACGCCAGCCTGGTGTTCTCGGTGATCTGCGCCCTGGTGTTGACGCTGGTGTATTTGTTCACCTGGGAACGGCCTCGCGATCAAATGTCCGAGGCTTCTTTGCGGGCGGAAAAAGAGCGTCAATCCCTGTCGTTGGTGGATAGCCTGAAACGGCTGAATGTCGAACTGTTATCGACGCTGCGTATTCGTATTTTCCGCCAGCATTTAGGGATGTATCTGGGCGGCTATATCGCGCAGGATGTGTTCAATGCCGTATTCACCTATTACGTGGTCTTTGTGTTAATGCAAAGCCCGACGATGGCCTCTAACCTGATGGGGACGATGGCGATCCTGCAATTTATCGCGGTGATCGGCATGATCCCGCTGTGCATTCGCTTCGGACCCGCGCCGTCTTATCGTCTGGTGGTCTGCCTGTTCGGGCTGAGCGCGCTCTCTTACGCATTCCTCTGGTACAGCAATCTGCATGACGCTTTCTCGCTGCTGCTGCTGATTTCGGCGCTGGCCGGCTTGGGCCGCGGCGGGATTAACTACGTGCCGTGGAATACCTACACCTATATCGCCGATGTCGACGAGGTGATCACCGCACAGCGCCGCGAAGGGATTTTCGCCGGCATCATGACGCTGACCCGCAAGGCTTCCCAGGCAGGCGCGGTGATGCTGGTAGGGATCGTGCTGCAGCTTTCCGGCTTCGTATCCGGGCAGAGCGTACAGACGCCGGGCGTCAGCCACACCATCCTGATGATCCTGAGCTTCGGCACCGTTGGGGTGTTGGCGCTGGGCTTTCTGGTCTCCCTGCGTTTCAAACTCAATCTTCAGACGCACAGCGTATTGCGTGAGGAAACGCAGAAGATGCGCGAAGCCGGACGTCCGGTCCCTGAACAAATCACGCCGCAAGCCAGGGCGACCGTCGAAATGCTGGCCGGCATGCCTTATGAGTCGCTGTGGGGCAACAACAATATCGGCTACCTGAACCGGAATAAGGCGAACTCCGTAACGCGCGTGACTCAGCCCTGAACGTTTTGAATTGTTAAATGCTAACTAAATTGGATGATTTACTATGACCGTATTCAGTGTAAAACATAGCCCGCTTTTGTGTCAGCCCGAACGTTTCATCTCCCGCGAGGATCTGAAGGCGCTGATTTGCCGTATCACTGATAATCTGGTGAACATTGAAGATAAAACCGGCGAGTTTCTGCTGCGGCTGGATGACGGCCGGGTGATCGACACCAAAGGCTGGGCCGGTTGGGAATGGACGCACGGCATCGGTTTGTACGGTATTTATCAGTATTACCAGCAAACGGGCGATGAGCAGATGCGGGCCATCATTGACGACTGGTTTTCCGCCCGCCTGGCGGAAGGCACGCCGACCAAGAATGTGAATACCGTTTGTCCTTTCCTGACGCTGGCCTACCGTTACGAAGAAACGCATGATGCCCGCTGGCTGCCGTATCTGGAGCGCTGGGCCGAGTGGGTGATGTATGAAATGCCGCGCACCCAAAAGCAGGGATTGCAGCACATTGTTTATAACAATGAAAATACCGAGCAATTGTGGGACGACACGCTAATGATGAGCGTGCTGCCGCTGGCGAAAATCGGCAAGCTGTTAAACCGGCCGGAATTCGTGGAAGAAGCGACCTACCAGTTCCTGCTGCATGTTCAGTATCTGATGGATCGTCAAAGCGGGTTGTGGTTTCACGGCTGGACGTTCGCGGAAAAGCATAACTTTGCCAAAGCGCGCTGGGCGAGGGGCAATAGCTGGCTGACCGTGGCGATCCCCGAGTTTATCGAACTGTTGGAATTGCCGGAGCACAATGCGACGCGCCGCTTCCTGTTGCAGGTGTTGGAAAGCCAGATTGAGGCGCTGGCGAAATATCAGGATGACAGCGGTTTGTGGCACACCCTGATTGACGATCCGCAATCGTACCTTGAAAGCTCGGCGACGGCCGGTTTCGCCTACGGCATTCTGAAAGCCGTCCGCAAGCGCTACGTGGATAAAAGCTATGCGCCAGTGGCGGAGAAAGCGATTCGCGGCGTTATCAATCACGTAAATGCGGACGGTGAGCTGACTCAGGTTTCATTCGGCACCGCAATGGGCAACGATCTTGATTTTTATCGTGAAATAGCCCTGACTTCTATGCCGTACGGCCAGGCGATGGCGATCCTCTGCCTGTCGGAATATCTGCGGGTTTATCTGTAATGATGAAGGCGGGTATCCCGGCATGGGATGCCCGCCTCAGACTGTCGTAATGCCCGATATTAGGGTCAGCGCCCCTCGGCGCGATAATGAGGTTGTCGTCAACCGCAATGAACGTCTGGGCGGGGAATGCCCGCCTGAACGTTTAGTTGGTTAGCCCCGCCACGCTGTAATTAATCGGAACCCAGCGATAACCTGATTGCTCACCGGCTTTAACGTGGCCGATGCCGGGAAATGAAATGTGCGTGCCGGCCACCCAATAGCCCTGACTGGCGGCGTCCGCCAGTATTTTGCTGCGGGTTTGCGCCGCCGTATCCATATCGGAATCAAAACTGATGGTGGTGGCCGGCAGCGGGAACTGCACGGCCGCAACATGAATGATATCCCCCCAGATCAGCAATTTTTGTCCTGCGCTCTCTACCCAGAACGCCGTATGACCGGGCGTATGTCCGGGGGCGGGTAACGGCGTGATGCCGGTGAAGAGCGGATGCTCGCCGGCAAAGGTTTTCAGCTTGTTGGCCGCCTGGATGGTACGAAAGGCGGCCTGAACCCGCTGGAATGCCGGTTTCTGCGCTTCACCGGCCTGTTTCAGGTTCGCTTCGCTGAGCCAATAATCGGCCTCGGTCTGGCTGACGTAGACGGTGGCGTTGGGAAACGTGAGTTTGCCGTCGCTAATCAGGCCGCCGAAGTGATCGCCATGCAGGTGCGTCATTAACACCGTATCCACCTGTTCCGGTGAATAACCGGCGGCCTTAAGGTTATTCAATACCTTACCCACGGTAGGATTGGCCTGTTTGCCATTGCCGGTATCCACCAATATCAGATTTTGTCCGGTATTAATCAGATAGGTATTGATGGAGGTATCGACGGGCGCGCTCAGCGACTGTTCCGCCAGCCGGGTTGTGATTTGCTCCGGCGACGCCCGCGTCAGCAGTTTATCGACCGGCATGGCGTTGGTGCCGTCAGCCAGCGCGGTAATTTCAAATTGCCCCAGCAGCATGCGGTAATAGCCCGCTTGAGTTTTAACCTGCGGAACCGGCTGTGCCGTAGCGATGGCGGGGACGAAAACAGACGTCAGCAACAGTAAAGCGAGAGATCTCAATCGATTCATGTTTTTCGTTCCTTGTTAATGAGTTAGCGTTGAAATGCATCGGTGAAACGTATGGATTGCCTGCTGATTATTAACCGTACTGTAACATTACTCAAATCAGATACGAACATAGGGTAATCAATGTGGGAGTTTGGTGTGCCGCCGTCTATCTGCGATAATGTGTTTTTAAGTTACAGGTATAGTGAAAAACATGCAGTACCCGATTAATGAAATGTTTCAGACGTTGCAGGGCGAAGGCTATTTCACCGGTGTCCCGGCGGTGTTTGTGCGCCTGCAGGGATGTCCGGTCGGTTGTAGCTGGTGTGATACCAAACATACCTGGGACAAACTTGCCGAGCGGGAAATTCCACTGGATCAGGTACTGGTTAAAACGCAGGAAAGCGATGGTTGGGGAGCCGCCGGCGCCGAGGACGTTCTGAGGCTGATCGAACGGGAAGGCTATACCGCGCGCCATATTGTGATCACCGGGGGAGAGCCCTGTATTCACGATCTGGCTCCGCTGACGCTGCTGTTGGAACAGCAGGGGTTTAGCTGTCAGATAGAAACCAGCGGCACGCATGAAGTTCGCTGCTCGCCTAAAACCTGGGTGACGGTTTCCCCGAAAGTGAATATGCGCGGCGGCATGGCGGTGATCGATCAGGCGCTGCGCCGGGCGGATGAAATCAAACATCCGGTTGCCCGCGAGCGCGATATCGAAGATCTGGACGCCTTGCTGGCCCGGTTGCAGGATGACAAACCGCGCATTGTGGCGCTACAGCCGATCAGTCAGAAGGAAAGCGCCACTAAATTGTGCATCGCCACCTGTATCGCCCGTAACTGGCGGCTTTCCATGCAGACGCATAAGTATTTGAATATCGCCTAGATCCTCGCCAAGCCGTCTTTCCCGCGGCAGTGAACGAGGGTGAGTTTGACGACCCAGTTCGCTACGACCCCCTCCCAGCCTCCCTGCTAGGGGGAGGCGCGTTCTCCCTCCCCTGCGAGGGGGAGGGCCGGGGAGGGGTTAGCGTCGGGAGGAGATGGAGCGCTGTTTTTTGCAACGGTTCTGGTGGCTTGAGATGCGCGGCTACTCGCCTTTATATATGCAGCCCGCGGTGCAGGTCTCTTTTACCATCACGGCGCTCAGTTCTGGCAAGGAGGGCTTAACCTGCTGCCAGATCCAACGGGCCAGCACTTCGCTGGTGGGATTTTCCAGACCGGGAATGTCGTTCAGATAGTGGTGATCCAGCTTTTCCCACGTTGGTTTGAACGCGGCTTTTAATTCAGCGAAGTCCATCACCCAGCCGGTATGCGGATCAACCTCGCCGGTAATTTCCAGTCGAACCATAAATGAATGCCCATGCAGGCGTCCGCATTTATGTCCGGCCGGAACATGGGGCAGACGGTGGGCGGCTTCAAACTGAAAATCTTTAAATAGCGTGGTTGCCATGGCGGTGCTCTCAGGTTCTTTTACAAATCGCTTTTAATAAGCGAGATTAAAAACCGTCGCATACTACCGGAAATCGGCGCGTGAAGCACGTTTAGTCGCCATTCGGCGCGTAGCCGGGCGCAATTATGCCGCCAGTTGAACGCCGGCTCGCCCCTCAACGGGAATGTTATCGGCAGGGCAAGTAATGAATCGCGGCCTATAACACTTTAAGCAATAAGGGTTATCAGAAAAACCATTTAGTCATTTTGGTTATTTAATATTTCCATCATTTCTTTAGTTGTTAAGATGCTGGTGGTTAACCTAAATGCTGCATTCATCTTTTCATTGCATGAATTTGTCTTAGTCCGGTCACAAGCACAAGGAAATAGAGATCATAATGACAACTCCGGTTTCTCCGACTTCGTTGCTCCCGTTGAGTGCGGAGCAATTAACGCGTTTACAGGCGGCAACCGGTGATTTTTCACCTATGCAGCTAGCCTGGTTGTCCGGTTATTTTTGGGGGCTTCTACAGCAACCGACGGCGCAACAGCCGCCTGGTTCAGCGGCCATCGCCGCGAATGCGGGCTCATCGGCGGCGGTCTCTGTTCCGGTTCAGAGCATTACGTTGATTTCCGCCTCTCAAACCGGTAACGCGCGTCGGCTCGCCGAGCAGTTGAGAGATGATCTCTTAAACGCCAAACTGGCGGTAAATCTGGTGAATGCCGGCGATTATAAATTTAAGCAGATCGCGCAGGAAAAACTGCTGCTGATCGTGACTTCGACGCAGGGAGAAGGGGAGCCGCCGGAAGAGGCGGTCGCGCTGAATAAGTTCCTGTTTTCCAAAAAAGCGCCGCAGTTGAAAGATACCGCGTTTGCGGTATTTGGATTGGGTGATACCTCCTACGAGTTTTTTTGCAAAGCTGGCAAAGATATAGACGGGCGACTGGCCGAACTGGGCGCGGAACGGCTGTTGGATCGCGTTGACGCCGATGTCGACTATCAGGCCAAAGCCGAGCAGTGGCGCCGGCAGTTGGTGGATATCCTTCAGGCCCGCGTACCGGTACAGGGAACGGCGGTCGCGTCAGCGAGCGCCAGCGGCGCGCTGGATGAAATCACCAGCAGTCCCTACAGCAAGGAATCGCCGCTGCGGGCTGCGTTGTCGGTGAATCAGAAAATCACCGGACGTAACTCAGAGAAGGACGTGCGCCACATTGAGATCGATCTGGGCGATTCCGGCTTGCGTTACCAGCCGGGCGATGCGCTGGGCGTATGGTTTGAAAACGATCCGGCGCTGGTGCAGGAACTGCTTGAGCTGCTGTGGCTGAAAGGCGATGAGCCGGTGACGCTGGACGGAAAATCGCTGCCGTTGTCGCAGGCGCTGCGCAGCCATTTTGAACTGACGCAAAATACCGCGCCAATCGTTGAAAAGTATGCGGCGCTATCGCGTGATGAAACGCTGCTGTCGCTGGTGGCGGATAAACCGGCCTTACAGCAATTCGTTCAGCGGACGCCGCTGGTGGATATGGTGCGCCAGGCGCCGGTTGAGCTGACGGCGGAACAGCTTACCGGTCTGCTGCGTCCGTTGGCGCCGCGTTTGTATTCCATCGCCTCTTCACAGGCGGAGGTGGAAAATGAGGTGCACATCACCGTGGGCGTGGTGCGTTATGATTTTAACGGCCGCGCGCGCGCCGGCGGCGCATCCAGCTATCTGGCCGATCGTCTGAGTGAAGATGATGAGGTCCGGGTGTTTATCGAACATAACGATAACTTCCGCTTGCCGTCCGACCCGGATGCGCCGGTGATCATGATTGGCCCCGGCACCGGAATCGCGCCGTTCCGCGCCTTTATGCAACAGCGCGAGGCCGACGGCGCCGGCGGTAAAAACTGGTTGTTCTTCGGCAATCCTCATTTTACGGAAGATTTTCTTTATCAGGTCGAGTGGCAGAGTTACGTAAAAGACGGCCTGCTGACGAAGATCGATCTGGCCTGGTCGCGCGATCAGGCGCACAAGATTTACGTTCAGGACAGGCTGCGGGAGAAAGGCGCTGAAGTGTGGCTCTGGCTGCAGGAAGGCGCGCATATTTATGTTTGCGGCGATGCCAATCGCATGGCGAAAGATGTCGAACAGGCGTTACTGGATGTGGTGGCCGAGCACGGTGCTATGGATGCCGAGCAGGCCGACGAGTTTTTGAGTGATTTGCGCCTTGCGCGCCGTTATCAGCGAGATGTGTACTAATGAGCAAAAAGCCATTATCAGATGAAAAAAACGCCTTGAGTGAAAGACATCCCGGCCCATTGGTGGTGGAAGGGAAACTCGCTGACGCCGAGCGCCTGAAAAAAGAAAGCAATTTTCTGCGCGGCACCATTGCCGAGGACTTACAGGATGGCCTGACCGGCGGTTTCCACGGCGATAACTTTTTGCTGATCCGCTTTCATGGCATGTATCAGCAGGACGACCGCGATATCCGTGCCGAACGCGCCGAGCAGAAGCTGGAGCCGCGTCATGCCATGATGCTGCGTTGCCGTTTGCCGGGCGGGGTGATCACGCCCCAGCAGTGGCTCGGCATCGATAAATATGCCGCCGAAAATACCTTGTACGGCAGTATCCGGCTGACCAACCGCCAGACGTTCCAGTTCCACGGCATTCTTAAACCGAATGTGAAACCGGCGCATAAACTGCTGAACAGCCTGGGATTGGACTCGCTGGCAACCGCCAACGACGTTAACCGTAACGTGATGTGTACGTCGAATCCGGTGGAGTCCGAACTGCATCAGCAGGCCTATGCGTGGGCGAAGAAGATCTCTGAACACCTGCTGCCGCGCACCCGGGCCTATGCCGAGATCTGGCTGGATCAGGAGAAGGTCGAAACCACGGACGAAGAGCCGATTCTGGGGGCGACCTATCTGCCGCGTAAGTTCAAAACCACCGTGGTGATCCCGCCGCAGAACGATGTGGATCTGCACGCCAACGATCTTAACTTTGTCGCCATTGCCGATAATGGCCGGCTGGTTGGCTTTAACGTGCTGGTGGGCGGCGGACTGTCGATCGCCCACGGCGACAAGGCGACCTACGCGCGCACCGCCAGCGAATTGGGCTACATCCCGGTAGAACACACGCTGGCGATTGCCGAAGCGGTGGTCACCACCCAGCGAGACTGGGGCAACCGCACCAATCGTAAAAATGCGAAAACCAAATACACGCTGGAACGGGTGGGCGTGGAAACGTTTAAACAGGAAGTGGAAAAACGTTCGGGCGTACAGTTCGAGTCGGTGCGTCCTTATGAATTCACCGGCCGCGGCGATCGGATCGGCTGGGTGAAAGGCATCGATAATAAATGGCACCTGACGCTGTTTATCGAAAACGGCCGTATTCTGGACTATCCCGGCCGGCCGTTGAAAACCGGACTGGCGGAAATTGCTAAAATCCATAAGGGGGATTTCCGCCTGACGGCGAATCAGAACCTGATTGTCGCCGGGGTGCCTACGCGCAGTAAGGCGAAGATTGAAGCGCTGGCGCGCGCGCATGGGCTGATTGACGATAGCGTGACGGAACAGCGTAAAAACTCTATGGCCTGCGTGTCCTTCCCGACCTGTCCGTTGGCGATGGCGGAAGCGGAACGTTTCCTGCCGCAGTTTGTGACCAAAGTTGAAAATATCATGCAGCAGCATGGCGTGGGCGACGAGCATATTATCCTGCGCGTGACCGGCTGTCCCAACGGCTGCGGCCGGGCGCTGCTGGCGGAGATCGGTCTGGTGGGGAAAGCCATCGGCCGCTACAACCTGCATCTGGGCGGCAACCGGGAAGGTACGCGTATTCCGCGCATGTACCGAGAGAACATCACCGAGGCGGAAATCCTCAATGAGATAGACCAGCTAATCGGGCGTTGGGCGAAAGAGCGTAAAGATAATGAAGGCTTTGGCGATTTCACCATCCGGGCCGACATCGTTAAACCGGTGCTGGATCCCGCGCGCGACTTTTACGACTGACAGGAGATCCTGATGTCCGAGCTTAATCTTGAAGCGCTTAACGCCTTAGCTAAAACCGAACAGGCCGCGGCGCTGGCGGAAGTCAACCAGCGGCTGGAACGGCTATCCGCGCAGGAGCGGGTGGGCTGGGCGCTGGAAAACCTGCCGGGGGAATATGTATTGTCCTCCAGCTTTGGTATCCAGGCGGCGTTGTCCCTGCACCTGGTGACGCGGCAGCGGCCGGATATTCCGGTCATTCTGACCGATACCGGCTACCTTTTCCCGGAAACCTATCAGTTTATCGACGCGCTGACGGAACAGCTGAATTTGAATCTTCAGGTCTACCGCGCCGAGCTGTCGCCCGCCTGGCAGGAGGCGCGCTACGGTAAATTGTGGGAGCAGGGGGTTGAAGGCATTGAGCGCTATAACCAGATGAACAAGGTGGAGCCGATGAACCGGGCCTTAAGCGAACTTAAGGCGAAAACCTGGTTCGCCGGTCTGCGGCGCGAGCAATCCAGCAGCCGCGGCCACCTGCCGGTGTTGGCGGTACAGCGCGGCGTGTTTAAATTCCTGCCGGTCATTGATTGGGATAACAAGCAGGTGTATCAGTACCTGAAACAAAACGGGCTGAGCTACCATCCGCTGTGGGATCAGGGATATCTCTCGGTGGGCGACACCCACACCACCCGGAAATGGGAACCCGGCATGAGCGAGGAAGAAACCCGCTTTTTCGGTTTGAAGCGAGAGTGCGGCCTGCACGAAGAGTGAGTGATTAACCGGGTTTATTCCTGATATTAAATATAAATCCTGTATTAAACCGTTCGCCCCATGGCGTAAGAAATTACGCCGAGGTGGGTGTCCCCGCGAATGCACCGCAAGCCGGTGCCGCGTCGGATAAAAATGCCGGGAGCATATTAAACAGCGTTTACGCTGGCCCGGTAGGGCGAGTCTCAGGGATGAGACGAGTATTCCGTCACTGGCGCTTCGGAAAAAGGGCGACCGCCGAAGGGAACCGCGTCAGCGGCGTGATTTCAGCCATAAGTCCGGGTTCGCAGGGGGGCGTTTGAATCACCCTGCGTCGGTCGCGAGCTACGACGTAGCAGGGGAAATGGCGGCTTTATCGCGCACGAAATATTCTCCAGTATGACATATTTCAATTCCTGGGGAGTCCTCAGCGCCCAGCCGGGGCGCGGCTTAACACCCGCTGTTATTCCATTACGGAACTTGTCATTCCAATTCGGCATTTCATAAGTGTTCCGTCCGCGCCGTATAGTCACTTTATCTATTTTTTAGCTTAGTTAAGGCGATTGTGAACTATCTACCCATATTCGCGGATCTTCGAGATCGCCCGGTGTTGGTGGTCGGCGGCGGCGAAGTCGCCACGCGCAAAATCGAACTGCTGCAACGCGCCGGCGCCGAAATAAAGGTGGTCGCTCAGTCGCTGTCGGAACATTTAACCGCGCAGCATCAAGCCGGCCGGCTTGAGTGGACGGCCCGGCGTTTTACGCCGGAGCTGTTGTCGGATGTGTTTCTGGTTATTGCGGCAACGGACGATCGGGAACTTAATGCCGCCGTCTTCGAGGCCGCCAATCAGCGTTATTTGCTGGCGAACGTGGTGGACGATCAGCCGAAGTGCTCTTTTATTTTTCCCTCCATTGTCGATCGGTCGCCGCTGGTGGTGGCGATCTCGTCCGGCGGGCAGGCGCCGGTGCTGGCGCGGCTGCTGCGCGAGAAGCTTGAAGCCCTGTTGCCGGTCAGCCTGGGGACGATGGCCCGGCTTGCCGGAGGTTGGCGCGAGCGCATCAAGCAACATTTGCACTCTTCGGGGGAGCGACGCCGATTCTGGGAGCGCCTTTTCTACGGGCGTTTTTCCAATCTGGTGGCGGCAGGACAGCTTTCTCAGGCGGAAGAAGAACTGCAACAGCAGCTCGAACAGCAGCGACAGGAGCAGCAAAAAACACCCGCTAGCCGGGGGGAAGTCTCGCTGGTCGGCGCCGGTCCCGGCGATGCCGGGTTGTTGACGTTGCGGGGGCTGCAGGTTATTCAGCAGGCGGATGTGGTGCTGTATGACAACCTGGTAAGCGATGAGGTGCTGGAACTGGTGCGCCGCGACGCCGAACGTATCTGCGTCGGCAAACATGCCGGCGGCCATTCCGTATCCCAGGAAGAGATCAACCGATTGATTATCTCATTAGCCCGGCAAGGGAAACGGGTCGTACGCCTGAAAGGCGGCGATCCCTTTACTTTCGGCCGCGGCGGCGAGGAGTTGCAGCAGGTGGCGCAGGCCGGCATTTCTTTTCAGGTGGTGCCGGGCATTACCGCCGCCGCCGGCGCTACGGCTTATGCCGGTATACCGTTAACGCACCGCGACTATGCCCAGAGCGTCGTATTTATTACCGGCCATTGCCGGCCTGACGGCCAGGCGCTGGAGTGGGCGACGCTGGCGCGCGGCCGCCAGACGCTGGCGATCTATATGGGAACGGTGAAGGCCGCCGATATCGCTCGGCAACTGATCGCTCACGGCCGTGCCGCCGAGACGCCGGTGGCGGTGATCGGCCGGGGAACCCGGCAGGATCAGCAGGTGCTGACCGGCACCTTGCAACAGTTGGAACATTTGGCTCGACAGGCGCCGGCGCCGGCGTTGCTGGTGATAGGCGAAGTGGTGAATTTGCACCATCAGATCGCCTGGTTCGGTCGGCAGTCGCTGGCGGCGCGGCAAGATAGCCGGCCGGCGGTAGTGAATTTGTCTTAAGGAAGGGTTATGAACGAGAAACGACTCACCCATTTACGGCAGTTAGAGGCCGAGAGTATTCATATCATCCGCGAAGTGGCGGCGGAATTCAGCAACCCGGTGATGATGTACTCTATCGGTAAAGATTCCTCGGTGATGCTGCATCTGGCGCGCAAAGCCTTTTTCCCTGGATCGCTGCCTTTCCCGCTGCTGCATGTGGATACCGGTTGGAAATTTCGTGAAATGTACGAATTCCGCGACCGCACGGCGAAAGCATACGGGTGTGAGCTGCTGGTGCACCGTAACCCGCAGGGTGAAGCCCTGGGCATTAATCCGTTCATTCACGGCAGCGCCAAGCATACCGATATCATGAAAACCGAGGGGTTAAAGCAGGCGCTGGATAAATATGGTTTTGACGCCGCTTTTGGCGGCGCGCGGCGTGATGAGGAAAAATCGCGCGCCAAAGAACGGATTTATTCGTTCCGCGACCGCTTTCACCGCTGGGATCCGAAGAATCAGCGCCCGGAGCTGTGGCATAACTACAACGGTCAAATCAACAAGGGCGAAAGCATTCGCGTATTTCCGCTGTCCAACTGGACCGAGCTGGATATCTGGCAGTACATCTATCTGGAAAATATCGATATTGTGCCGCTCTATCTGGCCGCTCCGCGTCCGGTTCTGGAGCGCGACGGCATGTTGCTGATGGTGGATGACGATCGTATCGATCTGCAGCCGGGCGAAGTGATTGAACAACGCATGGTGCGTTTCCGTACCCTGGGCTGCTGGCCGCTGACCGGCGCGGTTGAGTCAAACGCGCAAACGCTGCCGGAAATCATTGAAGAGATGCTGATTTCCACCACCAGCGAACGTCAGGGACGGGTGATTGATCGCGATCAGGCCGGTTCAATGGAGCTGAAAAAGCGTCAAGGGTATTTCTGAGGAGCCGTCGAATGAACCAGTTTGTTGAACAACAGAGCGCAATCGCCAAGCAGATTGCGGAACAAGGGGGCGTGGAAGCCTATCTGCATGCTCAGCAGGATAAAACCCTGCTGCGTTTTCTGACCTGCGGCAGCGTCGACGACGGCAAAAGTACGTTGATTGGCCGCTTGCTGCACGATACCCGTCAGATTTATGAAGATCAATTAAACACGTTGCACAGCGACAGTAAGCGGCTGGGGACGCAGGGGGAAAAGCTGGATCTGGCTTTGCTGGTTGATGGTCTGCAGGCCGAGCGCGAGCAGGGCATCACCATTGATGTGGCTTACCGCTATTTCTCGACGGAAAAGCGCAAATTCATCATTGCCGATACGCCGGGACATGAGCAGTATACCCGCAATATGGCGACCGGGGCATCCACCTGCGAGCTGGCGATCCTGCTGATCGATGCGCGCAAAGGCGTATTGGATCAGACCCGGCGTCACAGTTTTATCGCAACGCTGCTGGGGATACGCCATCTGGTGGTGGCGGTGAACAAAATGGATCTGGTGGGCTATCAGCAGACGGTGTTTGAGCAATTCAAACAGGACTATCTGGATTTCGCCCAGCAGTTACCCACCGATTTGAATATTACCTTTGTGCCGATTTCCGCGCTGGACGGCGATAACGTCGCCAAGCCGAGCGGCGCGATGAGCTGGTACACCGGGCCGACGCTGCTTGACGTGCTGGAAACCGTCAATGTGGCGCAGCGTAGCCTTAGTCTGCCTATGCGTTTCCCGGTACAGTATGTGAACCGCCCGAATCTCGATTTTCGCGGCTACGCCGGTACGCTGGCGTCCGGCGTGGTGAGCGTGGGGCAGCGGGTAAAAGTGTTGCCGTCGGGCGTCGAGTCCAGCGTCAGCCGGATCGTCACCTTTGACGGCGATCTGCAACAGGCGCAGGCCGGCGAGGCGATCACGCTGGTGCTGGCCGATGAGATCGATATCAGCCGCGGCGATCTGCTGGTCGACGGTACGGAAACCCTGCAAGCGGTGCGCAACGCGCTGGTGGATGTGGTGTGGATGGCGGAACAGCCGCTGGTTCCGGGGCAGAGTTATGACATCAAGATTAGCGGCAAAAAAACCCGCGCCCGGGTAGAGAATATTCAGTATCAGGTCGATATCAATACCCTGACGCAGCGGGTAACGGAAAATCTGCCGTTGAACGGCATCGGCCTGGTTGAACTGGCGTTTGATGAACCTATGGTGTTGGACAATTATCAACAACATCACGTTACCGGCGGCATGATCTTTATCGATCGCCTGACCAATGTCACCGTGGGGGCAGGGCTGGTTCGTGAAGTTATTGAGCAAACGTATCAGGAGCCCGGCGCTTACAGCGCGTTCGAGCTGGAGCTGAATGCCCTGGTTCGCCGCCACTTCCCGCATTGGGGCGCGCGCGATCTGTTGGGAGGGAAATAGCGTGTCCCAACGCCATTCATCTTTTTTATCCGCCGATGAGAATGTCGTCTGGCATTCTCACGTGGTGTCTCGTCAGGAGCGCGAACGGCTGCATGGCCATCAAGGAGCGGTTATCTGGTTTACCGGGCTTTCCGGGTCGGGCAAATCGACGCTGGCCGGCGCGCTGGAGCAGGCGCTGCATCAGCGGGGCGTCAGTACCTACTTGCTGGACGGCGATAACGTCCGTCACGGTCTGTGCCGCGATTTAAGTTTTACCGACGACGATCGGCGGGAGAATATTCGCCGCGTCGGCGAAGTTGCCAAACTGATGGTCGATGCCGGGCTGGTGGTGCTGACGGCCTTTATCTCGCCGCACCGCGCGGAGCGGAAAATGGTGCGGGATCTGCTGTCTGAAGGGCGGTTTATCGAGGTGTTCGTCGATACGCCTTTAGCCATCTGCGAAGCTCGCGATCCGAAAGGACTCTATAAGAAAGCGCGGGCCGGGGAACTGCGTAATTTCACCGGCGTCGATTCGGTTTATGAAGCGCCGGAAGCGCCCGATGTTCATCTGAACGGCGAACAATTGGTAACAAATTTGACCGCTCAACTGTTAGATCTGCTGAGCCAGCGAGCTATTATCAACCTCTAATACTTCGTCACTCCCGCATTTGTGCGGAGTGACGAAATTGAAGGGGAAAACTATGCAGAATGTCACTCAGTTAGGTGTCGCCAAGACAGATACAATGCGCGACGAAGACGACGGTTTCTCATCTCTGTTTCTGGGGGCCGGCGTCGGCTTTTCATTTTATTGCCTGGCTTTCAATATTCCCTTTCTGGTCTACGGCGCTAATACCGCGTTTTTCCTGATGCTTTACACCTGGCCGTTTTTTCTGGCGCTGATGCCGCTATCGGTGGTGATAGGCGTGGGGTTCAGCGTGGTGCTGAACGGCAACGTCTGGTATACCCTTTCCGCAACGGGATTATCGGTGATTTGTCTATTTTGGCTGGTATTTTCGCTTCTCGTTGGTTGACGATAAATCCGGCCGGTGGGATAGATTTATTGCGGAGCATCGACCCGAATGGATTGTGCGTTCAGATGATCGGCCCGTGCGAGGCACGGGCAACGGCCTTAAGAATTGACCTGTAGAACTTTACTCAGAAAAGCGCGAGTGCGCGGATTCGCCGGATTGGTAAAGATATCTTCCGGCTTGCCCTGCTCCTGAATGATGCCCTGATCGATAAAGATGACCCGATCGGCCACCTCTCTGGCGAAGGTCATTTCATGGGTTACGATAACCATGGTCATTCCCTCATTCGCCAGCGTTTTCATCACCGCCAGCACTTCCCCCACCAATTCGGGATCCAAAGCGGAAGTCGGCTCGTCAAATAGCATGATGGCGGGTTCCATGGCCAGCGCGCGGGCAATCGCCACGCGCTGCTGCTGACCGCCCGACAGGCTGTTCGGCCAGGCGTCGATTTTATCCAGCAGTCCGACCTTTTGCAGCAGGGCTTCCGCACGCTCGATCGCCTGCGCTCTGGAAAGTTTCTTCACATCCATCGGCGCCATAATCAGATTTTCCAGCACGCTCATGTGCGGAAATAAATTGAAGCGCTGAAATACCATGCCGACGCTTTCCCGCATACGGTTTAAATTGGTTTTTTGATCGTGGATGGCGAAGCCGTTAACGGTCACTTCCCCGCCGGAGAGGGTTTCCAGCGCGTTGATACAGCGCAGGAACGTGCTTTTACCCGAACCGGACGGGCCAATCAGGCAAACGACTTCCTGAGGCGCGATATCGCAGGAAATGCCGCGCAGAACGTGGGTATTGCCAAACTGTTTTTGCAGGTTATTAACGTGAATCACTTTTACCGAACCTCATTTCCATGTGCCGCACCAACAGTGAAAGCAGGAATGTAATGACCCAATAGACTACGGAAATAGTCAGGTAGGGTTCCCAATAAGTGGCGTAGGCTCCAGAAACCGTACGGGCGGCATAAGCGAGGTCGGCCAGACCGATTGCCGACGCCAGCGACGAATCTTTCACAATGGCGATGGCGTTGTTACCCAGCGGGGGGAGCATACGCCGGAACGCCTGCGGCAATATGACTCTTCGCATGGTACGGCCGTAGCTCATCCCCAACGAGCGAGAGGCTTCCATCTGACCGCGATCGATCGACTGAATTCCCGCGCGGAATATCTCGGAAACATAGGCGCCGGCATTCAGGGTAATCGCCACGATGCAGGAGAGAAACGCGCCATAGTCGGAGCGTAACATACGGGCGAAATCCGACGACATAATGTTGCTGGTGACCAGCAGACCGTCGCGTGGGTTAATAAACATCGGAACCAGGGCGAAGTGCACCACCATAATTTGCACAAACAGCGGCGTACCGCGAAATGCGCTGATATAGATGCGTACCGGCCATTGTACGCCGTAGTGCAACACATATTTCCATAGGCCGTGCGGCGCCTGGGCCAGCCGTCCCAGCCCCAGGGTTAATCCCCAGCAGGTGCCTAGAATGACACAGATGAAGGTGCATTTGATGGTCATCCAGGCGCCTTGCGTAAACAATGGCGCATATTCCTGAATGATCTCCCAACGAAATCCCGTCAAGATTATTTCCTTTATTGAATAGATGGTCTGTCAGTAAGGCAAACGGGCATGCGCGCTCGCGGGTTAATGCTTGAGCGCGCCGCCGCGCTATCAGCCGCGTTTGTGAGGGCGCCGATTACTCAGTGGGTAAAGCGGGTACATCGTCATCAAACCAGGTCTGGTAGATTTTGGCATAGGTGCCGTCAGCAATGATTTTCTTCAGGCCGGCATTAATTTTATCGCGCAATGGCTCATTGCCTTTCGCCACGGCGATCCCGAAATACTGACGTTCAAATTTCGCATCGGAAACCAGGCTGAACTGTTTTTCAGGATGGGTCTTAATGTAAAACTTCACCACGCCGACATCGCCCACCGCCGCGCCGATACCATCTTCATATAGCTCCTGCAGCATCAGCGGCGTGTTGTCAAAGCGTTTGATTGCGGTACTGTTTTTGCCCAGCACGTTAGAAACCACCAGATCGCCGGTGCTGGAGTTAACCACGCCGACTTTGTAATCCTTCAAGGAGGCAATGGAATCGACGGCGGAGCCTTTCGGTACGACGATCGCCTGTTCCGCCGGGAAATAAGGAGATGAAAAATCGACCATTTGTTTGCGTTTGTCGGTAATGGTGATGCCGGAAATAATGATGTCGCGATCGCCGGAGTTCAGCGTGGCGAAGATGCCTTCCCACGGCGTGTTGACGAGTTTGATATTGAAGTTTTCAGCTTTGGCTATGGCTTTAATGATGTCGATATCAAAACCTTCTAATTCTTTCTGGGCGTTTTCAAATTCGAACGGACGATAGGTGCCGCCGGCTCCGACCATATAAGTCGGCTCTGCGGCAATAACGGTACTTGAGATAGCGGCGGCAAATACCGCGCTAATCAATAAAAGTCGTTTAAACATGTTTCCCTCGGTTTGAAATTAAATTTTTTTTATGCGCTTTGGCTGGGTAAAAGTACACAGATAGCGATAAAGCTTCAACTTGCCCCTGCTTGGACGGATTTTTATTCCGTTTATCGCTAACGTTATCTAACCCGATAAAAGCCAAAGGAAACAATAACAAAAAGCCTTACAAAAGAAATGGGCATTTGATCGCGGATAGCCATATGATTCAGTTATATATAAGGCGTTGATAAGTAAGCGTCCGCGCAGGCGGCGTTCAAAGACGCGCGCGTTTTGGCAAGGGAAACGCGGCGATGAGGTTAACGCTTGCGATGCCTTTCGCCGTGGACGTTCTGGCGTCCGATCCTTAAACGCGCAGTATTGCCTGCGCGGACGATTACCCGGTTAATTCTCCGTTGACGGTAGGATATTTGACATCGATCCGGTCGCGAACAGCCCTATTATCATCCTCCTCAGAGGAGATTCTTGCTGCCCTCCGCCAGACAGTGTGGAGTCGAAGCAAAAGTTATGGGATGATTAGGCGGTTTTTCAGGGGGCGGGATGGGAAAACTTACGCTGTTATTATTGATAATACTTGGCTGGCTTCAGTATTCGCTGTGGCTAGGGAAGAATGGTGTTCATGATTATGTTCGGGTTAAAGACGACGTTGTCGTCCAGCAAGGGAACAATGCCAAGCTGAAGGCCCGTAACGAACAACTGTTTGCGGAAATCGACGATCTGGACGGCGGACAGGAAGCGATTGAAGAGCGCGCGCGCAATGAACTGGGCATGATTAAACCCGGAGAGAGCTTTTATCGTCTGGTTCCTGAGTCCGGCTACCGCAGTAGTACGACTACCCCGTCATCGTTACCCAACAATACATCACATTAACGCATGCTAAAACAAACTGCTTCCCAGCCAGAGGTTGTCGCTGTCTTACCTGCCGCCGGCAATGGCAGCAGGATGCAAAGCGCTTGCCCTAAACAGTATTTAATCATCGGCAATAAAACCATTCTTGAACACGCGATCGGCGCACTGTTGTCTCATCCCCGCATCACCCGCGTGATTGTCGCCATTAGCCCTGATGATGCCCGCTTTCACACTTTACCTATCGCCGGCGATCCGCGCGTCGGCGTGGTCATCGGCGGTAAACAGCGCGCGGATTCCGTACTGGCGGGGCTGGATAGCGTCGCTGACGCTGAATGGGTGCTGGTGCATGACGCGGCGCGTCCCTGTCTGCATCAGGACGATCTCGACCGGTTGCTGAGTATTACTCTGCATAGTGACGTCGGGGGAATTTTGGCGTCTCCCGTCCGTGATACCATGAAGCGCGGCGCGGGAACGATGATAGAGCACACGGTAGAGCGCAATGACCTGTGGCACGCATTGACGCCGCAGCTGTTTCCATTAGCGCTGCTGAAAACCTGTCTACGGCAGGCGCTGCATGATGGCGCGACAGTAACAGACGAAGCCTCCGCTCTGGAGTATTGTGGTTATCACCCGCAAATAATCAGCGGGCGAGCTGATAATATCAAAGTCACTCGTCCGGAAGATCTGGCGTTGGCTGAGTTTTATTTAACGAATTTACAGCATAGCCGTTCTATCCCCTAAATATGCGAGCCGCGGGCGGCCAACGCGCCGGCGGCTTGAAGTATGACGGTTATATTGGGTAAACCTACATTCTACTGAATAAGTCATAAGGAGAACGCACGATGCGTATCGGTCACGGTTTCGATGTTCATAAATTTGGTGGCGAAGGTCCACTGGTGATCGGCGGGGTGCGTGTTCCTTACACTCAAGGGCTGCTTGCGCACTCTGACGGGGATGTCGTGTTGCATGCGGTGACGGATGCGTTGCTGGGCGCCGCTGCAATGGGCGATATCGGCAAACTGTTTCCCGATACCGATCCGGCGTTCAAAGGCGCCGACAGCCGCGGATTGCTGCGCGAAGCGTGGCGCCGCATCAGCGAAAAAGGTTACCGGTTGGGCAACCTGGATGTCACGATTATCGCTCAGGCGCCGAAAATGGCCCCCCACATTCCGCAAATGCGCGTCAATCTGGCGGAAGATCTGCAAAGCCATATGGACGATGTAAACGTCAAGGCCACCACCACTGAGCAGCTTGGCTTTACCGGCCGGGGTGAGGGTATCGCCTGTGAATCCGTCGTACTCTTGGTGAAAAATGAAACGGATGAAATCGTCGCATGGTAGGCATGGAAAAAAGCGAAGCGCTTACCTGGCTGCATGGTGAACCGCGGGCATCGGGCGTACTGAAGTCCGCGGCGGAAGATTTCATGGTTATTGAGGATTTGGGATTTCAACCGGATGGCGAAGGCGAGCACATCCTGGCGCGGATCCGTAAACGCGGCTGCAATACGCAGTTTGTGGCGGACGCGCTGGCGAAATTCGCCCGAATCCCTCAACGCGCGGTGAGCTACGCAGGTCTGAAAGACCGCCATGCGGTTACGGAACAGTGGTTTTGCCTCCACATTCCTGGCAAGGCCTCCCCTGATTTACGCGATTTCACGCTGGAAGGCTGCGAGGTGCTTGAGTTTGCACGACATCGCCGTAAATTGCGTATTGGCGCATTGCAGGGGAATGCTTTTACCCTGGTGTTGCGCCAGGTCAGCGATCGGGCTGAGGTGGATGCCCGTTTGCAGCTGATTGCGCAATACGGCGTACCTAACTATTTCGGCAGTCAGCGATTCGGCAAAAACGGCAATAATCTGGAGCAGGCCCGTCTCTGGGCGAACAACGATATCCGGGTTAAGGAACGCAGTAAGCGCAGCTTTTATCTTTCCGCCAGCCGCAGCGCATTGTTTAATCAGGTAGCCAGCGCCCGCTTGGCGCAGCGGTTGGCTAAAACGGTTTTGTGCGGCGACGCATTACAATTGACGGGGCGCGGCAGTTGGTTTGTCGCCAAAGCGGATGAGCTGCCCGCTTTACAGACGCGGCTTGACGCCGGCGAACTGCAGATAACGGCGCCTTTGCCGGGCGATGGCGCGCCGGGCACGCAGGATGCCGCGCTGATTTTTGAACAGGAGAGCCTTGCCGGGCAGGAAACATTGCTGTCTTTGTTGCAGCGTGAACGGGTGGAGCCGGCTCGCCGGGCGATATTGCTCTATCCGCGGCAAATGCGCTGGGATTGGCGGGACGAGACAACGGTTGAACTAAAATTCTGGTTGCCGGCGGGGAGTTTCGCTACCAGCGTCGCGCGTGAAATATTGAATCCGCATCAAGACATGGATATCAACGCCTGATGTATTGCGGTTTGTTTTTTATTGAATGGATATCAGTGACAACAATGATGGTGGCTGCAAATTTTACCCCGACGGGGAAAATGAGTGTATCGACGACAAGGTTAACCAAAGCAGAGGTTAGCGGGGTATGGTAAATAAACGCATGCAAACGCTGCTGGAGCTGTTGCGTCAGCAGGGAATACAGGATGAGCGCCTGCTACAGGCGATAGCCGCCGTGCCCAGAGAACGCTTTGTTGACGAGGCTTTTGAACATAAAGCGTATGAAAATACGGCGTTGCCGATAGGGTCCGGTCAAACGATTTCGCAGCCTTATATGGTCGCGAAAATGACGGAGTTATTGCGTTTGACGCCGGTTTCCCGCGTATTGGAAATCGGCACCGGTTCCGGCTACCAAACTGCGATCCTGGCGCATTTAGTTAAGCATGTCTGTTCCGTTGAGCGGATTAAAGGGCTTCAATGGCAGGCTAAACGCCGTCTTAAACAGCTTGATTTGCATAATGTATCTACCCGTCATGGCGATGGCTGGCTGGGGTGGGCGTCGCGCGGGCCTTTTGACGCGATTATCGTTACGGCCGCCCCGCCGGAGATCCCCCAAGCCCTGCTGGATCAGTTGGACGAGGGCGGCGTGATGGTGCTGCCGGTTGGCGAGCAGTCACAAATGTTACAGTTGGTTAAGCGTCAGGCGGGCGAGTTCATTATCCAAACAGTTGAGGCAGTTCGGTTTGTTCCTCTAGTCAAAGGCGAATTAGCCTGATACGGTTGCGGCGGCGCTATTCGTTGTTGTTGAAAATTTAAGATTTCAATACAACTGGTTTATGGTATGGGCTGGCTGATATTGCTAGCATCGGATAAAGATGTTGTCTCTCCGGTTTCGTTTCTGTACCAGGGATGAAGAAATGGCGATCTTTCTTGTTCCGATTGACGAAAAAAATACCTGAACTCAGCTACGCTACAATGGGTATGTGCTACAAATATCTGAACTGATTACTGAATTTTATAGTTATAGGGGAGTAAGGCGCATGGGAAGCCGAATGATGAATTTGCGTCAGATCGCTGCTTGTTCGATGGTTGTCTTAGGGTTGGCTGGCTGTTCTAACGATAATACCAAATCCGCGCCGATCAGCAGTGTCGGCGGAAATACGGGCAGCAGCAGAAGCGCCATGCCGTCTGCCTCCTCATCACAGATAACGCCGTCCGCCGGGGCGAACGTGACCACCCGTGACGGTCGAATCGTTTATAACCGCAGTTATGACAATATCCCCAAAGGAAGCTATAGCGGCAATACCTATACGGTTAAGCGGGGAGACACGCTGTTTTATATCGCCTGGATTACCGGCAACGATTATCGGGACCTCGCCCAACGCAACAATATTCCTGAGCCTTATAGCTTGAATGTCGGTCAGACGCTGAGTCTGGGCAACAGTGTAAATACCGGCGGAGCGGCGGCCGGCGGCGGTATGTTGGCGGCTAGGGATGCAACTGCGGGCGGCGTACCTGTACCGCCTTCTAGCAACCAAATACAAACGAGTAGTCAATTACAAACTACGCCGGTTGATTCTCAGTCAAGTAACGCGTATTCTGATAATTCGGGTAAACAGAATGTAGGTAAGATGTTACCTGCAACAGGGGCAGCGACGACCGCTCCTGTTACCGCACCAGCGGCTGTTGCCAGCAGCAATACTGCTGCTGTCGGCAGTTGGCGTTGGCCCACCGAAGGGAAAGTCATTGATAGTTTCTCCGATTCTGAAGGGGGAAATAAAGGGATTGATATCGCCGGCACGCGTGGACAACCCGTTATCGCTACCGCCAGCGGGCGCGTAGTTTATGCGGGCAACGCCTTGCGAGGTTACGGTAATCTGATAATCATCAAACATAATGATGACTACCTGAGCGCCTACGCCCATAATGAAAATATGCTGGTCCGGGAGCAACAAGAGGTCACGGCGGGGCAGAAAATAGCTACTATGGGTAGCACCGGAACCAGTTCAGTTCGTTTGCATTTTGAAATTCGTTACAAGGGGAAATCCGTAAACCCGCTGCGTTTTCTTCCGCAGCGATAAATCGGGCAGAGTATTTCGGTATTCTGCCATGGGATCACGGGTAGGAGCCACTTATGAGCCAAAGCACGCTGAAAGTTAACGAGTTACATGAAGATGCTGATTTTGAAGAGAATGGACTTGACGTTTTTGACGATAAGGCGCTGACAGAGGAAGAAACCAGTGATACCGCTGAAGAAGAGCTGTTATCACAGGGGATTCCGCAGCGTGTTTTAGATGCGACGCAGCTCTATTTGGGAGAAATTGGTTATTCACCGCTTTTAACTGCTGAAGAAGAAGTCTATTTTGCCCGGCGAGCATTGCGTGGCGATACGCCATCGCGCCGCCGGATGATAGAAAGTAACCTGCGGTTGGTAGTAAAGATTGCCCGCCGTTACAACAATCGAGGTCTGGCGCTATTGGATCTGATTGAAGAAGGTAACCTTGGTCTGATCCGAGCCGTTGAGAAATTCGATCCGGAAAAAGGGTTTCGTTTTTCAACATACGCCACCTGGTGGATTCGGCAAACCATAGAACGGGCGATTATGAATCAGACCCGAACCATTCGTTTGCCAATCCATATCGTTAAAGAGCTTAATGTCTATCTGCGTACCGCACGCGAACTTTCTCATAAACTGGATCATGAGCCGAGTGCGGAAGAGATTGCCGAACAGCTCGACAAGCCGGTTGATGATGTTAATCGCATGCTTCGTCTGAATGAGCGCATTACGTCTGTTGATACCCCATTGGGGGGAGATTCGGAAAAAGCGCTGTTGGATATTCTTGCGGATGAAAAAGAAAATGGGCCGGAAGATACCACTCAGAATAATGATATGAAGCAGAATATCGTTAAGTGGTTGTTTGAACTGAACGCGAAGCAGCGTGAAGTGTTGGCCCGTCGTTTTGGTCTGTTAGGATATGAGGCGGCTACGCTGGAAGATGTCGGTCGGGAAATCGGTCTGACGCGTGAGCGCGTTCGGCAGATTCAGGTCGAAGGGTTACGTCGTCTGCGGGAAATCCTGCAGGTGCAAGGATTGGATGTTGAAGAGCTATTCCGTGAATAATTGCCGATTGGCAGCTTTCGACGGAATAGAAATGGTGGGGGAACCCACCATTCTTTTATAGCTGGACGCCCTGTCCGCTGTGCCGTTTAAACATTCCTTCGTAACGTTAAAAAACGCTTCCGGCGTTTTTTTTATGCCTGTCCTTCCCCACCAGCGGAAAGGACAGATTTCCGGCGGTTAGCGCACAACGTTTGCCACCAGGAAATCGACGATTTCGCTGGTTTTAATCATTTGCTTTTCACCGCCGCGGCGATTTTTATATTCAATCTCTTCATTA
Source organism: Brenneria izadpanahii (assembly GCF_017569925.1). Lineage (NCBI taxonomy): Bacteria > Pseudomonadati > Pseudomonadota > Gammaproteobacteria > Enterobacterales > Pectobacteriaceae > Brenneria > Brenneria izadpanahii. The sequence goes on from NZ_CP050854.1 coordinate 1,062,653, forward strand.
TCCAGGTTGCGATCGCCAATGACGATAGTGTGCGGCACGCCAATCAGCTCCATATCGGCAAACATCACGCCCGGACGCTCTTTCCGGTCATCCAGCAGAACTTCGATACCTTTTGCCCGCAGCTGTTGATAAATATCTTCGGCAACCTCTTTCACACGGAAAGATTTGTGCATATTCATCGGCAGAATGGCGACGTGGAAAGGCGCGATAGCGTCAGGCCAGATAATGCCGCGATCGTCATGGTTTTGCTCAATGGCCGCAGCCACCACGCGGGTGATGCCAATACCATAGCAGCCCATCGTCAGGATCTGATTACGACCGTCTTCTCCCTGAACGGTCGCTTTCATGGCTTCGGAGTATTTGCTGCCCAATTGGAAAATATGGCCGACTTCAATACCGCGTTTGATCTGCAGCGTGCCTTTGCCATCCGGGCTAATATCGCCTTCCACAACGTTGCGAATATCGGCGACCATCGGCAGAGCCGCATCGCGCTCCCAGTTGATGCCAAAATAGTGTTTGCCGTCAACGTTGGCGCCGGCGCCGAAATCGCTCATCGCCGCGACGGTGCGGTCGACCACGGCGGGAACCGGTAAATTAACCGGTCCCAGCGAGCCGGGGCCGGCGCCGATAATAGCGCGGATCTCTTCTTCCGTGGCGAATGTCAGCGGGCTGGCTACCAGTTCAAGTTTTTCGGCTTTAACTTCATTTAATTCATGATCGCCGCGAACCAGCAGGGCAACCAGCTTATGGCCGCTTTCCTCGGCGGCTTTCACCAGCAGCGTTTTTACGGTTTTCTCAACCGGCAGCTTGAATTGCTCGACCAGTTCAGCGATGGTCTTGGCGTTTGGCGTATCAACCAGACGCATCTCTTCTTTTGCTTCAGCACGTCCTAATTTAGGCGCGACGGCTTCCGCCAACTCAATATTGGCGGCATAGTCAGAGCCGGTAGAGAAAACGATATCGTCTTCGCCACTGGCCGCCAGCACCTGGAATTCATGGGAAGCGCTGCCGCCGATGGAGCCGGTATCGGCCTGAACCGGTCTGAAATCCAGATCCATACGGCTGAAGATTTTGCTGTAGGCGGCGTACATCGCATCGTATGTGACCTGCAATGACTCCTGCGAGGTGTGGAAAGAGTAGGCATCTTTCATCAGGAACTCGCGGGAACGCATTACGCCAAAACGGGGGCGGACTTCATCGCGGAATTTGGTCTGAATCTGAAAGAAATTCAACGGCAGCTGCTTATAGGAGCTGATTTCGTTACGAATCAAATCGGTAATGACTTCTTCATGCGTCGGGCCGAGTACGAACGGGCGCTCGCCGCGATCGACAAAACGCAGCAGTTCCGGACCATATTGTTCCCAGCGGCCGCTCTCCATCCACAAATCGGCGGGCTGAACGACGGGCATGGATATTTCGATTGCGCCCGCGTTGTTCATCTCTTCGCGAACGATGTTTTCAACTTTTTTCAGAACCCGCAGGCCAGTCGGCAGCCAGGTATAAAGACCGGAGGCCAGTTTGCGGATCATCCCGGCTCGGAGCATCAGCTGATGGCTGATCACTTCCGCATCGGCAGGCGTCTCCTTCAGTGTGGAGAGCAGATATTGGCTAGTACGCATGGTGTTTTAGTTCCGTTAGAACGACGAATGGCATCAGGCTGCCAGTGCAGCCGAAGATATAAAAAGTGGCTTAGTTTACCAGTGTGAGCCGTTCGTCAAAAGAGACTCTGAACAATTTTATGGCGGGCTGACGCGGTTCGCTGCTTACGTCCGTCACTATAGGTTTAGAAAACGAGTAGGTTTAGAAAATGTTTCCACGTTTTTAGCATGTTTCGAGACACAGGACTTCAGTTCCCTCGGCCGATACCCGCCAGCGGACGTTAAATTCCAGCAGCAGAACGGCGTATTCCCGCTCGCTGTCCTCGCCTTTGCGATAGGCCGGGCGTGGATCCTGAGCGAGTACCTGGAGAATAAAACGTTTTAAATGGGGATATTTTTTCTGATGCGCGGCGATCTGCCGCTCGGCTAGAGAGGAAAAAATAACCGGCATGGCGGCTTCCGGGGCCATCTGTGCAAAACCAGCCAGGGCGTGAGGCTGGCTTTCCGCAAATGGCAAATAGGGCTTGATATCGATTACCGGGGTTCCATCGACCAGATCGAGGCTTCCCAGCTCCAGTGTTACCGAATCGCCTTTGGTGTGGACCGCTTTCAGTTCCACCAGCGACATGCCGACAGGATTGGGGCGAAAGGTTGAACGTGTCGCAAAAACGCCCACGCGCGCATTTCCGCCTAATCTGGGGGGCCGAACCGTAGGACGCCAGCCGCCCGCCATGGTTTGATGGAAAATAAACAGAATCCAGATGTGGCTAAAGTCGGATAGTCCACGCACGCATTCAGGCTGGTTATATGGCGGTAATAGTTGAAGCTCACCTCCGCCATCTTCAATCAGACCAGGCTGCCGCGGAATCGCAAATTTTTCTTTATAAGGGGAGCGAATAACGCCGATCTGATTAAGAAAAAATTCCGTCATTGATTAGGCACTTGTAGCGCCGAACCTTGGCAAACCGCTTGACGATAACAGCCGGCAACGCCGCTGATAATCTGGCAATCATGCAGCAGAACGGCATTGGCTTTCATGGCGGTCGCTCGGCTCTGCATTCTCTTGCGGGCGTTAGCGAGGCTGGGCGGCGCGTCCTGAGCGCTGACCTGACAGGATGAGCCGGAAACTTCGCCCATATCCCGGAACGGGCTGCCAACTAATTCCTCGGCGTTTTTGTATAATACCGCCGGAGCAACGGGGCGAGGGGCTGGTTTAGGTTTAGCCGCCGGCTCTACTTTAGTTTCGCTTGCGGGGCGGTGCTCCGGGGCCGGTGACTTTTGTAATAAAGAACATCCTGTTAGCGACATTGCTAACAGAATAAGCGGTAAGGCGCGCATAAGATTTCCTCAGTTCTTCCTTTTAAGAGCGGATATTGAAGCAAGCTATTACACAAATAACAAGACGGGCCGCAGCCCGTCTTGGATATATTTTGTAAAAGTAGTAATAATGGTTTACCAGCCTTTAACGGCGCCGCCGTTAAAGATTTTATTGGCCGCTTCGTTCACTTCATCTGACTGGTACGCCTGGACGAATTTTTTCACATTTTCGGCGTCTTTATTATCTTCGCGTGAAACTAAAAGGTTCACGTAAGGAGAATCTTTTTCCTCGATAAATATACCATCTTTGGTCGGCGTCAGATTGATTTGGCTGGCATAGGTGGTATTGATAACCGCCAGTGCGATCTGGGCGTCATCCAGCGAACGTGGTAACTGAGGCGCTTCCAGTTCAACCAGCTTCAGATTTTTCGGGTTTTCCGTTACATCTAAAACAGTCGGCAGCAGGCCAACGTTTTCTTTCAGCTTAATCAGCCCTACTTTCTGCAACAGCAATAAGGTCCGGCCCAGGTTTGTTGGATCGTTCGGCACCGCTACCTGAGCGCCGTCCTGCAATTCATCCAGCGACTTTATTTTTTTGGAATAGCCGGCAATGGGATAAACAAAGGTGTTACCCACGGAAACCAGTTTATAACCACGATCTTTAATCTGTTGATCCAGATACGGTTTGTGTTGGAAGGCATTAAGGTCGATATCGCCTTTGCTCAATGCTTCATTAGGTAATACGTAATCATTGAACGTGACTAACTCAACATCCAAACCATATTTATCTTTCGCCACTTTTTGAGCGACTTCCGCAACTTGCTGCTCTGCGCCAACGATGACGCCTACTTTAATGTGATTAGGATCTTTTTCTTCCTGACCGCATCCCGCTATAGCCAATGCGCCGATCAAGGCGCCGATGGCTGCGATGGATTTTAATTTGATAGCCATATCCTTCCCTCTAAATTATTAATGTCTTTGTAGCATGTGCTTGGAATAAGCGCATGCGAGTTTCAATGCTTACTTATGTGTGACGGCTTTTACTGCACGATCGCCGCAGAACTGAATCAGGTAAACCAGAATAACCAGCAATATTAATACCGTATTCATCACTGTCGCGTTATAACCAATATAACCATATTGATAACCAATTTGACCTAAACCGCCGGCGCCAACGGCTCCTCCCATTGCGGAATAGCCAACAAGTGTGATGAGCGTGATGGTCGCGGAGTTAATTAGCCCCGGTAATGCTTCCGGCAACAATATTTTTCTGATGATTTGCATCGGGGTCGCCCCCATGGCGCGTGAGGCCTCAATCAATCCCGTAGGAATTTCCAGCAGAGCATTTTCTACCATACGGGCAATAAAAGGCGCCGCCCCGACGGTTAATGGGACAATTGCCGCCTGCAGGCCGATGGATGTGCCGACAATAATTCGGGTAAAGGGGATCATCCAGACCAGTAAAATAATGAACGGGATGGAGCGAAAAATATTCACTAACGCTGAAAGCCCGCGGTAAAGTTTGGGATTGGCGATAATTTGTCCCGGCCGGGTGATGTAAAGCAGCACGCCCACCGGTAGGCCCAGCACAAAACCAAAAAAGCCGGAAACCAATGTCATCGCCACGGTTTCCCACACGCCGCGGACCATTAGCCACATCATGGCTTCAGACATAACCTAATACCTCGATATTTGCATGGTGATCCTGCAGGAATTTTATCGCCGCCTGAGTATCCGCCTCCTGGCCGTGCATTTCCGCCAGCATAATGCCGAATTTTACTCCGCCTGCATAATCCATCTGCGCACTGATAATATTATTGTTGACGTTGAAACGACGGGCGACTTCAGACAGCAACGGCGCGTCCACGGATTGACCGGTGAACTCCATACGTAGCAACGGCACGCTGCCTTCCCGCCGCGTCGGCGTCATACGTTCAACATAATCCTCGGGAATATCCAAATGTAATGTTGAATGAATGAATTTCTGCGCCAGCGGCGTTTTGGGGTGGGAAAACAGTTGCCCCACCGTGTCCTGCTCAATCAGACATCCGCCGCTGATCACCGCAACCTGGTCGCAGATACGTTTTACGACGTCCATTTCGTGGGTGATTAACAGGATCGTCAGTCCCAGGCGACGATTGATATCTTTAAGTAATGTCAAAATGGATCGGGTGGTGGCCGGATCTAAAGCGCTGGTTGCTTCGTCGCACAATAAAACTTTAGGATTGCTGGCTAATGAACGGGCAATCGCCACACGCTGTTTTTGTCCGCCGGAAAGGTTGGCCGGATAGACGTCATGCTTGTCGGACAAACCAACGATATCCAGTAATTCATTCACCCGACGCGCGATTTCGGCTTTGGGCGTGTTATCAAGTTCCAGCGGAAGGGCGATATTGCCGAAAACTGTGCGCGATGAAAGCAGATTAAAATGTTGGAAAATCATCCCAATCTGACGGCGCGCTTGTGTTAGCTGGCTCTCGGATAATTTCGTCAGATCCTGCCCGTCAACCAGCACGGTACCTTGGGTCGGCCGCTCTAATAAATTGACGCAGCGAATCAGCGTGCTTTTACCTGCACCCGATGAGCCAATGACGCCATAGATTTGTCCTTTGGGAACATGAAGGTTTACATTGGCAAGCGCAGTGATTTCTCGCCCGTTTTGCTGAAAAACCTTAGTAATATTAGAAAGTTCAATCATAAATTTTGTTGTAAGCGCCTATGGCTGGGTAAATCAGATTCTGAAGAGTCAGAATGTTAGCTGGATGGTAGGGCGTCTAGACGTCTAAGTCAATTGGGATTGTCGTTACCCCGGCATTCTCTCTGATGATGAAAACATGCGATACTAACCGGCAATTTACGCCATCGGGAGCAAAAGTAAGTGGCACAGAGTGTTCCAGCAGTTTTTCTTGATCGTGACGGTACGATCAACGTCGATCACGGTTATGTTCATGAGATCGATCAGTTTCAATTCATTGATGGCGTTATTGATGCCATGCGTGAGTTGAAAAATATGGGATTCACGTTAGTTCTGGTTACCAACCAATCGGGCATTGCCCGCGGTAAATTTACTGAAGATCAGTTTATGCAACTGACAGAATGGATGGATTGGTCTTTGGCCGATCGCGGCGTGGATTTGGATGGCATCTATTTCTGTCCGCATCATCCAGAGTTCGGGAGCGAAGAGTACCGTCAGGTCTGCGATTGCCGCAAACCGGAACCGGGCATGCTGATTTCCGCCCAGCGTCATTTAAATATCGATATGGCCGCTTCTTATATGGTCGGTGATAAAGCTGAAGATATGCAGGCCGCAATTGCTGCGGGCGTTGGAACCAAAGTTCTGGTTCGTACGGGTAAACCCATCACCGAGCTGGGCGAATCTCTGGCCGATGACATTATCAATAGCCTGGCAGACTTGCCTCAGTGGATAAAAACGCGCGCTAAATCGACCAAGTGAACGAATGTTGCGCAAACAGTAAAAAGTTGGCGATATTCGCTTGCGCTTCTGAATCGGCTCCCTATAATGCGCCTCCATCGACACGGCGCGGTGAACTCACCGGCGGGTCGGTAAGAAAAAGAGAATCAAATGTTTAAAATAAACATTGACTCTTAAAGAGGGAAGCGTAATATACGCCACCTCGCGCAGCGGCTCAGGCCACGGCGCACTGCTCTTTAACAATTCAATCAGACAATCTGTGTGGGCACTCACAAGACCGTATCGGCAACGATATAAAAAAGTCTTGAAGAGTGACAACAGTAAATTCATTACGAATAAACAGTTATTAATTCTTTGAGCACAGCTTTTAATTAAGCGAATCAAACAAATCTTAAATTGAAGAGTTTGATCATGGCTCAGATTGAACGCTGGCGGCAGGCCTAACACATGCAAGTCGAGCGGCAGCGGGAAGAAGCTTGCTTCTTTGCCGGCGAGCGGCGGACGGGTGAGTAATGTCTGGGGATCTGCCCGATGGAGGGGGATAACTACTGGAAACGGTAGCTAATACCGCATAACGTTGCAAGACCAAAGTGGGGGACCTTCGGGCCTCACACCATCGGATGAACCCAGATGGGATTAGCTGGTAGGCGGGGTAAAGGCCCACCTAGGCGACGATCCCTAGCTGGTCTGAGAGGATGACCAGCCACACTGGAACTGAGACACGGTCCAGACTCCTACGGGAGGCAGCAGTGGGGAATATTGCACAATGGGGGAAACCCTGATGCAGCCATGCCGCGTGTGTGAAGAAGGCCTTCGGGTTGTAAAGCACTTTCAGCGGGGAGGAAGGGGATAAGGTTAATAGCCTTATTCATTGACGTTACCCGCAGAAGAAGCACCGGCTAACTCCGTGCCAGCAGCCGCGGTAATACGGAGGGTGCAAGCGTTAATCGGAATGACTGGGCGTAAAGCGCACGCAGGCGGTCTGTTAAGTTGGATGTGAAATCCCCGGGCTTAACCTGGGAACTGCATTCAAGACTGGCAGGCTAGAGTCTCGTAGAGGGGGGTAGAATTCCAGGTGTAGCGGTGAAATGCGTAGAGATCTGGAGGAATACCGGTGGCGAAGGCGGCCCCCTGGACGAAGACTGACGCTCAGGTGCGAAAGCGTGGGGAGCAAACAGGATTAGATACCCTGGTAGTCCACGCCGTAAACGATGTCGACTTGGAGGCTGTGGTCTTGAACCGTGGCTTCCGGAGCTAACGCGTTAAGTCGACCGCCTGGGGAGTACGGCCGCAAGGTTAAAACTCAAATGAATTGACGGGGGCCCGCACAAGCGGTGGAGCATGTGGTTTAATTCGATGCAACGCGAAGAACCTTACCTACTCTTGACATCCAGAGAACTTTCCAGAGATGGATTGGTGCCTTCGGGAGCTCTGAGACAGGTGCTGCATGGCTGTCGTCAGCTCGTGTTGTGAAATGTTGGGTTAAGTCCCGCAACGAGCGCAACCCTTATCCTTTGTTGCCAGCGATTCGGTCGGGAACTCAAAGGAGACTGCCGGTGATAAACCGGAGGAAGGTGGGGATGACGTCAAGTCATCATGGCCCTTACGAGTAGGGCTACACACGTGCTACAATGGCGCATACAAAGAGAAGCGACCTCGCGAGAGCAAGCGGACCTCATAAAGTGCGTCGTAGTCCGGATTGGAGTCTGCAACTCGACTCCATGAAGTCGGAATCGCTAGTAATCGTAGATCAGAATGCTACGGTGAATACGTTCCCGGGCCTTGTACACACCGCCCGTCACACCATGGGAGTGGGTTGCAAAAGAAGTAGGTAGCTTAACCTTCGGGGGGGCGCTTACCACTTTGTGATTCATGACTGGGGTGAAGTCGTAACAAGGTAACCGTAGGGGAACCTGCGGTTGGATCACCTCCTTACCAAAAGCCTGATACAGGTTAGTGCAGTGTCCACACAGATTGTCTGATGAACGTCATGAGCAAAAGCGTTATCCGGTAGAGTGCGGCGACAAACAACAATGTCGCTCGATTTTCTCTGGAAAATCTCGCCTCTACCCGAAATTATCGAATCGGTGATTCGACAGGCAAATTTCGGGTCCCCTTCGTCTAGAGGCCCAGGACACCGCCCTTTCACGGCGGTAACAGGGGTTCGAATCCCCTAGGGGACGCCAGCGCATCCGACCAGTCCGGTGAAAGCGGGGGTCATCCAGTAAGTCATGAAATGATTACTTACGTCATATCCTAAAGCTGATTAGCAATAGTCAGGTTTTATGATATTTGCTCTTTAACAATCTGGAACAAGCTGAAATTTGAAACGATGCGGCTGAACCTGTCTCTCCGTGCAGTATTGAGATGTGGTTTGGTTGTATCAGAGTCTCTCAAATAATCGCAATGCGAACGTGTTTTACGAAACACCTTCGGGTTGTGAGGTTAAGCGACTAAGCGTACACGGTGGATGCCTAGGCAGTCAGAGGCGATGAAGGGCGTGCTAATCTGCGAAAAGCGTCGGTAAGGTGATATGAACCGTAACAGCCGACGATACCCGAATGGGGAAACCCGGTGCACTTGTGCATCATCGTTTGATGAATCCATAGTCAAACGAGGCGAACCGGGGGAACTGAAACATCTCAGTACCCCGAGGAAAAGAAATCAACCGAGATTCCCCCAGTAGCGGCGAGCGAACGGGGAAAAGCCCAGAACCTGAATCAGTTTGTGTGTCAGTGGAAGCGTCTGGAAAGTCGCACGACAGAGGGTGATAGTCCCGTACACAAAAATGCACAGATTGTGAGTTCGATGAGTAGGGCGGGACACGTGATATCCTGTCTGAAGATGGGGGGACCATCCTCCAAGGCTAAATACTCCTGACTGACCGATAGTGAACCAGTACCGTGAGGGAAAGGCGAAAAGAACCCCGGCGAGGGGAGTGAAATAGAACCTGAAACCGTGTACGTACAAGCAGTGGGAGCCTTGATTAATCAGGGTGACTGCGTACCTTTTGTATAATGGGTCAGCGACTTATATTCTGTAGCAAGGTTAACCGAATAGGGGAGCCGCAGGGAAACCGAGTCTTAACTGGGCGTTAAGTTGCAGGGTATAGACCCGAAACCCGGTGATCTAGCCATGGGCAGGTTGAAGGTTGGGTAACACTAACTGGAGGACCGAACCGACTAATGTTGAAAAATTAGCGGATGACCTGTGGCTGGGGGTGAAAGGCCAATCAAACCGGGAGATAGCTGGTTCTCCCCGAAAGCTATTTAGGTAGCGCCTCGTGAACTCATCTACGGGGGTAGAGCACTGTTTCGACTAGGGGGTCATCCCGACTTACCAACTCGATGCAAACTGCGAATACCGTAGAATGTTATCACGGGAGACACACGGCGGGTGCTAACGTCCGTCGTGAAGAGGGAAACAACCCAGACCGCCAGCTAAGGTCCCAAAGTCATGGTTAAGTGGGAAACGATGTGGGAAGGCCCAGACAGCCAGGATGTTGGCTTAGAAGCAGCCATCATTTAAAGAAAGCGTAATAGCTCACTGGTCGAGTCGGCCTGCGCGGAAGATGTAACGGGGCTAAACCATGCACCGAAGCTGCGGCAGCGAACGTATCACCCAAGACAATTTGGCGATGTTGAATAACGATTGATGGAGCGAAGCGACATCAATGCGTTTTACAAAGTCGAGTTGGCTTAGGGATACGTTCGTTGGGTAGGGGAGCGTTCTGTAAGCCTGCGAAGGTGGCCCGTGAGGGTTGCTGGAGGTATCAGAAGTGCGAATGCTGACATAAGTAACGATAATGCGGGTGAAAAACCCGCACGCCGGAAGACCAAGGGTTCCTGTCCAACGTTAATCGGGGCAGGGTGAGTCGACCCCTAAGGCGAGGCTGAAAAGCGTAGTCGATGGGAAACAGGTTAATATTCCTGTACTGGGTGTTGCTGCGAAGGGGGGACGGAGAAAGCTAGGTTGGCCGGGCGACGGTTGTCCCGGTTTAAGCGTGCAGGTGGGTGTTTTTGGTAAATCCGGAACACTGTTAACACTGAGGCGTGACGACGAGTCACTACGGTGACGAAGTAACCGATGCTACGCTTCCAGGAAAAGCCTCTAAGCTCCAGGCAACACGCAATCGTACCCCAAACCGACACAGGTGGTCAGGTAGAGAATACTCAGGCGCTTGAGAGAACTCGGGTGAAGGAACTAGGCAAAATGGTGCCGTAACTTCGGGAGAAGGCACGCTGGATTTGGTGAAGTCCCTCGCGGATGGAGCTGAGACCAGTCGCAGATACCAGCTGGCTGCAACTGTTTAATAAAAACACAGCACTGTGCAAACACGAAAGTGGACGTATACGGTGTGACGCCTGCCCGGTGCCGGAAGGTTAATTGATGGGGTCAGCCTTTGGGCGAAGCTCTTGATCGAAGCCCCGGTAAACGGCGGCCGTAACTATAACGGTCCTAAGGTAGCGAAATTCCTTGTCGGGTAAGTTCCGACCTGCACGAATGGCGTAATGATGGCCAGGCTGTCTCCACCCGAGACTCAGTGAAATTGAACTCGCTGTGAAGATGCAGTGTACCCGCGGCAAGACGGAAAGACCCCGTGAACCTTTACTATAGCTTGACACTGAACCTTGAGCCTTGATGTGTAGGATAGGTGGGAGGCTTTGAAGCGTGGACGCCAGTCTGCGTGGAGCCGACCTTGAAATACCACCCTTTAATGTTCGATGTTCTAACGTGGGCCCCTGAGCGGGGTTGCGGACAGTGTCTGGTGGGTAGTTTGACTGGGGCGGTCTCCTCCCAAAGAGTAACGGAGGAGCACGAAGGTTAGCTAATCCTGGTCGGACATCAGGAGGTTAGTGCAAAGGCATAAGCTAGCTTGACTGCGAGAGTGACGGCTCGAGCAGGTGCGAAAGCAGGTCTTAGTGATCCGGTGGTTCTGAATGGAAGGGCCATCGCTCAACGGATAAAAGGTACTCCGGGGATAACAGGCTGATACCGCCCAAGAGTTCATATCGACGGCGGTGTTTGGCACCTCGATGTCGGCTCATCACATCCTGGGGCTGAAGTAGGTCCCAAGGGTATGGCTGTTCGCCATTTAAAGTGGTACGCGAGCTGGGTTTAGAACGTCGTGAGACAGTTCGGTCCCTATCTGCCGTGGGCGTTGGAAGATTGAGAGGGGTTGCTCCTAGTACGAGAGGACCGGAGTGAACGCACCACTGGTGTACGGGTTGTGATGCCAATTGCATTGCCCGGTAGCTACGTGCGGAAGAGATAACCGCTGAAAGCATCTAAGCGGGAAACTTGCCTCGAGATGAGTCTTCCCTGGGACTTTAAGTCCCCTGAAGGGCCGTTGAAGACGACGACGTAGATAGGCTGGGTGTGTAAGCGTTGCGAGACGTTGAGCTAACCAGTACTAATGACCCGAGAGGCTTAACCTTACAACACCGAAGGTGTTTTAGAGAGACAAAATCGTCGGTAACGATTTTGAACGGTGCGGAGCACTGGCCCCGTGGGGGTGAGTATCAGGATGATACGAATAGACTCAGAGAAGTTCAGCTTGTTCGAAGATTGGTTCCGATGGTTGCAGAGAAAACTGCGACGGTTGGGATAAAACAGAATTTGCCTGGCGGCGATAGCGCGGTGGTCCCACCTGACCCCATGCCGAACTCAGAAGTGAAACGCCGAAGCGCCGATGGTAGTGTGGGGTCTCCCCATGTGAGAGTAGGGAACTGCCAGGCATCAAAACAACTAGGTGCGCTGATATGGCTCAGTTGGTAGAGCGCACCCTTGGTAAGGGTGAGGTCCCCAGTTCGACTCTGGGTATCAGCACCAGATTTACGGGTTAATGTTTCGGCTTAAAAAGAATTTACCTGGCGGCGATAGCGCGGCGGTCCCACCTGACCCCATGCCGAACTCAGAAGTGAAACGCCGTAGCGCCGATGGTAGTGTGGGGTCTCCCCATGTGAGAGTAGGGAACTGCCAGGTTTCAATTAAGACAAAGGGCCATCCGATCGGATGGCCCTTTGTCTATCTGTAAAGTCCTCCCGATATGCTTTTCCATCCTGCGAATTCCCAGAGAAAAGCAGTCGCTCTGTCATATTCAGACAGTCAGATCATAAAGGCCGCAATGCTTAAAAAGTATTGCGGCCTTTATGGTTTTTGATAACGGGAAATATTAGAGGATGCGGCTGATAAGCCTGTCTATGCGGATGCGGCGTAAGCGCCGAATAAGTTTACGCACCTTTATCGGATATTGCGCGATGCTTTCCAGCTCCATGTAGCTTGCTATGATATGGGTATGTACCCGGATACTTTCCAGTTCCTGTAGGCGCTGCGTCAGCAAAACTTTTTTCGGATCGTGAATGAGGATGGCATTTTCCAGATCCAGGCGCCAAGCGCGCGGATTGAGATTATTACCGGTCAGCAACTGCCATTTATCATCAACCCACATACCTTTAAGGTGGAAGCTATTGTCGCCGTCTTTCCATAAACGTATGACGAGCTGCTGGTTGTCGATATAACGCTGCAAACGGCTTAGAAATCGGCGCAGGTTGATTTCATAAAGATAGGGTAAAGCGCCTATGATTTTAAACGGCTGATCTTCTGGAATATAAAAATCATTTGCGGTTTTATCGCCAATAATGATTTCAACCTTTTTCCCTTCCCGCAATAGCCGGATAATGTTTCTGACCAGCAGGGCGGGCAGGTTAAAATACGGCGTGCACATCACCAGATGATTATCCGTACAATACATTAAGTGATGAATGGTTCTATTCAGCGGGCTTTTTTTACCTAATCCCACTAATGGCGTAACGGTAAGTTGATCGTTAACGTCACCGCAGTTCGGCGTCTGATAGGTTGCGATACGCAATGACTGCCTGAATTGCCGGGTTTCGTTTTTGATTTCCAGACTTTTCGGACGATCGCTGCGATCCAACCGGTGTATTGCCGATGCCGACAGAATATCTTGAATATACTGCGCCATGGTATCGGCCAGTATTGGATTGTGGATGATCTGATAGCGATCGTAGCGGTATTTATCGTGCTGATGCAGATAGACGTCGTTCAGGCTCGCACCGCTGTATATCACGGTATCATCAATAATAAAGCCCTTTAGGTGCAGGACGCCCAGCGCCTCGCGCGTATTAACGGGCACGCCATAGATGGGAAACTGCGTGTCGGCGTGTTTTTGCGCCATCTCGCAATACCAGTCGGCATTGGTGTTCTCCGCCGCCGCGCCTATTCGTCCGCGTTGTGCGCGATGCCAGTCTACCAGTACGCGGACATCAAGTTCGGGACGCTGCCGTTTGGCTTCATATACCGCAGACAAAATCCCCATACCGCCATCGTCATGTTCCAGATATAACGCCACCAGATAAATACGTTTTCTGGCCTGCAGAATAGTATTCACCAGTGTGGTACGGAAGAGTTCAGGTGTGTGGAGTGTCTGAACGTCATCAGCTGTCTGAGGGATTTTGGGCAGTTGTGCAAGGTGTTGTTGGTATTTATTGCGTTTAAGTTTTGACAACATCACAGTGCGTTTCTTCTCTCATCAGTGTATGACCGGCAGGTCATCATCAAAAATTAAGGAATAGCCGAATTGGGCGATAATACCATTACTTTCCTGCCGTTGTGAGCATGTTTTGACATTGATAGCCAGATCGTCTCTTGATGCGGGAGCTATATCACGTATGGTGATTAAACTTTCAACGATAATTCCAGCGTGACGATCCCCTCTTCCAACTGAATATTGACGCTAAAGCCTAGTTTCTTCGCCAGCGTAATCATCCCTTGATTATACGGCATGGTGATCCCATTCAAACTCCCCAGCCCGTGTAATTTGGCATAGCGGATCAGCTTTTCCAGCAGGCGTCTGCCTAGCCCCAATCCTTTCAAATCGGAGCGCACCAAAACAGCGAATTCAGCATTGGTATTATCGGGATCGGATATGGCTCGCGTAACGCCGATAATTTCCTCGCCGGTTTCCGTCTGGCGTATGGCGACAAAAGCCATCTCCCGGTCGTAGTCAATCTGCGTCATATAGGCTAAATCTTCGTGATTAAATTCACTGATTTCGCTGAAATAGCGATAGTAAAGGTCTTCTTTCGTCACCTTAGAGATGAAGAGGCTCAGTAACGGCTCATCTTCGGGCAGAATAGGGCGAAACAGGCAAGTTGAGTTATCTTTTAGCGTAACGGTCTCCTCCAGATCCTGCGGATAAGGGCGGATAGCCAACCTTGACTGGGGATCGCCGCTAAACGGCGTCAGCTGGAGCGTAACGTCCAGCAGGGTAAACTCATCGCCCGAAGCCAGCAGAGGATGAATGTCCAGCCGGGATATTTCCGGGCAGTCGAGGATCAGGTTTGAAACCTGTACCAGCAACCGGCTGAGCGCTGCAATATCCAACGGACACAGCGCGCCGCGGCTGTGAATTTTCCCTCCTTTGACCGCCTGCAGCACCAGATAGCGCGCCAAGGTCATATTTAACGGCGGCAGCGCCACGGCGGCCTGGTTCTCTTGCCATTCAACGCCGCCATCGCCCAGCATGATTAACGGCCCGAATACCGGATCCTGCTCAACGGCCACCCGCAGTTCCTGAGCGCCGGCCCGGTTTGCCATGCTTTGTACCAACAAACCGTGGATACGCGCCTGGGGATAGGTTTGTTTCACCCGATCGAGAATCGCCTCCGCCGCCTGTTGCACTTCTCTGGCGGTGCGCAGATAGAGCATCACGCCCTGAACTTCTGATTTATGCGCAATATCTGGCGAGCGTAGCTTAATGGCGACCGGATAGCCGATCTGTTCGGCGATGTATACCGCTTCGGTACTGTCGTTGGCAATCCAGGTCGGCAGCGTGTTTAAACCGTAAGCCTGCAGGATGGGGCGGACTTCGTGGGTGTCTAACTGAGTGATGCCGTTCGCCAGCGCCTGATGGATAAGTTCATGCGCCTGATCCGCATTGATCGACAAATCCTGGGGCAGCGCGGGGGTTTCCGTCAGCTGCTTCTGGTTGCGCCGGTATTCGACAATATGCATAAACGCCGTCACGGCGCCTTCTGGCGTGCGATAGGTGGGAATGCCGGCCTCATTGAATAAACGGCGCGCCTCTTGTGAAGAAAATTCGCCGGACCAGTTGGTCAGCAGCGTTATGCGTTTGCCGCGCGGATGCCGTTGAAACAGATTAATCAGTTGGGCGGCGCTTTCGGTTCCTGGCGCTGCGGCGCTGGGAGAATAAATGATCAGCAGCGCGTCAAAGTCATCGCTATCCAACAAAATAGATACCGCCGTTAGATAGCGTTCGATGGTGGCCTCATCACGTAGATTAAGCGGGTTGCCGATCGCGACGTGTTCCGGCAGCTTTTCCCGCAGTTTCTGTTGAGTGGCTTCGCTGAGGAGCGCCAGTTTCCCTTGTCTGCTTAGCAACTGATCGAGCGCCTGCGCCGCCGGCGATGCGCCATTGCTGACCAGCAGCAACCGTTCGCCGTGTAATGGCCGCAGATGGCTAAGGGTTTCCACCGCCGAGAAGAGTTCATGTGTGTCGTGCACCCGTAAAAGGCCCGCGCGTTGAATAGCCGCGTCGTAGGCCGCGTCAGACCCTTGAGGGCGCTCATTGAGCAATCGTTGCGATTGCCGGCTGCGTCCGCTCTTGATCACCAGAATAGGTTTGTTTCTTGAGGCGCTGCGGGCGGCGGAAAGAAAACGTCGGGCATCGCTAATGTGTTCGAGGTGCAACAGAATTGCGCTGGTCTTGCCATCTCGGGCTAAAAAATCCAGCAGATCGTCAACATCAATATCCAGGCTGTCGCCCAGCGCAATAAAATAGGAGAAACCGATGCCCCGTTGCTGAGCCCAGTCCAGAATGGTGTTTGATACGGCGGCGGATTGGGAAATAAACGCCAGCTTGCCTTTCATAATGGGTACCGGCGAGAAACTGGCGTTGAATCCTTGCCAGGGCGCGAGTAAACCGAGGCTGTTCGGGCCTAAAAGACGCATGTTATAGCGGATTGCGCAGGCTTTTAACTCGCTGAACTGAAATGGCGGAGCGGATAGGATAATGGCGGTTTTACAGCCTGATTGCCCCACTTCTTCCAGCAAAGCCAGATTGCGCCCGGCATTGGTGCAAAGGATGGCAAGATCGGGCGTAATCGGCAAGCCGGCGACGTTCGGATAGGCTAAAACGCCGCAGACGGCGCGATATTTGGGAGTAACGGGAAGAACCGGGCCGCTGAAGTTGCCATCCAACAGGTTGCGCATCAACAGAAAGCCTGCCCGTCCCGGCTTTTCCGAAGCGCCCAAAACCGCTACCGACTTAGGTCGTAATAGTGCTTCCAATCCGCGCTGGCTCATAAGTCACCCTTTTAGGAAAGACTATATGATACTAAGTGTTTTTTGCCGGTTATGCTGTGATGGCAGGTAGCAATTCCCGTAAGGTATGATGCGATTTCCCGGCCAGATAGCGTTTACGAAAGCGATCGAAGTGTTCCGACAATGCCGCCGCCGCCGCGCTATCTCCGGCTTGGCCAAGTAAAGCAATGGCGATTTCCGCGGTGCAATGCTGTCCGGCGTTGCTTGCCTCCCGCAGTTGGTAACGAGAAAGCGCATCGACATTCAGTGATAGAATGGGCAGCGCATCCAGATAAGGACTTTTGCGGAACATTTTCCGCGCTTCCGGCCAGGTGCCGTCCAGCAGAATAAATAACGCGGGCTTTCCCTGCGAGGGCAGTTGCCGGAAAATCTGACGCTCTTCTTGCGCATCATCGGCCAGAAAAACCAGATAGGGTTGATAATCCGCATCGCCGAGGGCGGCGAGCAACCGTGGATCGGGCGATATACGGGACCAGAGGAATGCCTGAGTTTCTGGTAGAATATCGGCAATCAACCGTCCGGTATTGCTTGGCTTTAGCGGTTCCGTATCGAACATAAGCAGACAAAAACGGCTGCGGGCGTGGCTGGGCTGAATTGTGTGGCACAGACAGTTTGTTGCCGGCAGCAAACAGCGCTGGCAGCGCACAACGCGGCAGCCGCGGGCGCGGAATGGTTTGGTGGACTGCTCCAGACGTTGCTGGCGCAGGCGAAGAACGGCATTGTTAATCATTGGAGTATCGGGGATCTCGGCGTTCCGTCAGGAAGCGGTTTACGGTCTGCGTTTTGGGAAACATCGACAATAATGGGCTTTGAAAGGGGTCATTCTAATCGACGGACAGTCTGACCAAAAGACCCAGAGCTAAAATACTCTGGGTTTGGGGATGGCGTATATTTATAGGGATTCGTCAAGCCAGCCTTCAAACGGCGCTTTAGGAAGCGCGCCATTAAGCATATCGACCAGTTTCCCTTGTTTAAACAGCATCAGGGTCGGGATGGTGCGGATACGATAACGAGAACTAAGCGCAGGCTCTGATTCGGTATTAACCTTAACAAAGCGTATTTTTTCGCCGCGTTCCTGCGCGACGCTCTCAAATACCGGGGCGAAGTTGACGCAGGGGCTACACCATGGCGCCCAGAAGTCGACGACGACCGGCAGATCGTCCTGTAACAGTTTATCCAGCGTCGCTTCGGTGGCGTTGATAACTTCACCCGTGAACAGCGGTTCTCCGCAATTGCCGCATTTAGGATGATCGTCAATACGTTTTTCTGGCAGACGGTTTGTCGTGTGGCAAGATGCGCATACCGTATTCATAACAGGGCCTCAGGTCAAAGGGACGAATAGCATGGCGCCGATAAAAACCGTTGCGAACAATTAGTAAATGTCGTCAACATGTTAAATTATTGGTGCATTACTCGAACAATATGTTACTTGGCAGTTGGCTAAGTATGGCGAGCCGTTTCGTCGTCAACAACGTGGTTTACTCAATAGCTACGATAGTTTTTGGCTTTTACCACAAGCTGGTAGCTAAGCGGCGGTACATAAGGTAATCTTCGCGCCCAGCGCGTAGGTGGAGATAACGATGAGCGATTCATTCAATAGTAAGAGCGGCAAGGTCCGCGTGATGTACGTCCGTAGCGATGACGAGGGCGGGAAAGAGAACAAAAATAAGCGTCCGTCTGGTAAGGAGCGCCGTAGCGAAAGCGGGCGCGGCCGCCGTGATGAGACGGGTTCCCGTGAGAAGCCTCAGCATCCCCGAGATAAAAATCCGCGTTATGCCCGTGAGAATCCCTCTCGTGACGGCGATAACGGCCCGTGGGGCAAGGATCGCGGCGAGCGTAATGGCGAACGTGCAGAACGGCCGCGCCGTCCGCGCGGCGAGGATCGCGCTACCGGCGATTCCCCCTGGAAAACGGTTTCGCGCGCGCCGGGTGAAGAGCCTGAATTCGATCATGGCGGGATCAGCGGTAAAAGTCAGATCGATCCCGCGCAGCTGCGCCGCCAGCGTCAGGAAGAGACGCGGGTTTATGGTGAAAACGCCTGTCAGGCGTTGTTTAAAAGCCGTCCTGATTCCATTGTTCGCGCCTGGTTTTTACAGGAAGTGACGCCGCGTTTTCGTGAGGCCCTTCGCTGGATGGCGGCCAATCGCAAGGCCTATCATGTCGTTGAAGATGATGAGCTGATCAAAGCCTCCGGTACCGAGCATCATGGCGGCGTGTGTTTCCTGATTAAAAAGCGTCGGGGAATGGATGTTCGCGAGTATCTGGAAACGGCGGGCGAGCGTGATTGCGTACTGGCGTTGCAGGATGCCGGCAATCCTCACAACCTCGGCGGCATTATGCGCAGCTGCGCGCATTTTGGCGTTAATGGCCTGCTGGTTCAGGATGCGACGATGTTGGAGTCCGGGGCGGCAGTACGCACTGCCGAAGGCGGGGCTGAGCATGTTAAAGCGATTAATGCCGATGATCCCATCGCCGTATTCGATGAGTTCCGTAAAGCCGGCTATACCATTGTGACGACCTCCAGTCACAAAGGAACGGCATTATCGAAAACCACATTTCCGGCTAAGACCGTAATCGTGCTGGGGCAAGAGGGCGATGGCCTGTCCGACGGCGCCTGGCTGCAGGGCGATACCAATATCTCGATTGATGGAACGGGCAGGGTTGAAAGCCTGAACGTTTCCGTTGCGACAGGTATTTTGCTGTCCGAATGGTGGCGGCAGAATAAAGCCTGATGAAATAAATCCGATTAAAGAAGGGAACGGCTCACGGCTTAACCTTCGCCCTCGGTCAAACATCAGCACAGGGGAACTTGCGCTGATGTTTTGTTTTTAAGCGATGAAAGTCTGGCGCCGGGGTGATAGCGCATGTCAAGGCGCGGGATGCCGCGGCGTCGAGGCTCAGGCGCGACAGGGATAATGGCGTAGTGAGCCGGTAAGATTTCACGATGATGACGACAAGAAACACCTAATGATACGGAAACAATCACACTATGCAGCGCTATCGCTGCTCCTGGGAACACTTTTTATGAGCGGCTGTTCTCAGCCGTCGCCCGCCCCTGATGCCGATCGCGCTGCGCCATATGCCTGCCGCATCGGCGATAAAATGGTGCAAACCACCCTCTATTTCGGTCTAAGCCGCCCGGCTGGCCCGCCGGTTTCCGATGCGGAATGGAAGGACTTTGTCGATAGCGAAGTCACGCCGCGTTTTAAAGACGGGTTGACGATTTTTGATACCAGAGGACAGTGGCTGGGTCAGAATGGCGCAGTGGTGCGGGAAAACAGCAAAGCGTTGCTGCTTATTCATGGATCTGAACAGGAAAGCGCGGTAGAAGCGCTGCGTACCGCATACAAAACACGCTTTGCCCAGGAATCGGTAATGCGGGTTGATGCGCCGGAGTGCGTCGCTTTTTAAGCGTTTTCTGTCGGCCCTTCCGTCGGGAAGAGCCGATAAATAGAATGACTTTGGGTAGCTTACAGCACCAATCCTGTCACGTAGCTGAAAAACACGTTCCCCGACGAGCCATCCGGCGGATCGGCGGCGCAGGGAACGTGGCTCAGTGCGCGCCGCCCCCGCCCCCGGAGGTAAACGGCGGTCGCGCAAACCACACCAATACCAACAGCACCAGGAATACCCCAGCCGCAGCCCAGAAGATTTCATTGGCGGAGATAATCAGTCCCTGCGCGGTGATCTCGCTGGCGATATAGGATGAAGCCTGCGATTGGCTCATTCCTAGCGACTGTAGCTGCTGATAGGTTTCCTGCGCGAGCGGATTATAGGGCGTTACCGATTCCGTTAACTGCGAATGGTGTAACGACTCGCGCTGCGCCCACAGCGTTGTGGTGATGGATGTTCCGATAGAACCCGCCAGCGTCCGGGTAAAGTTGGACAGGCTGGATGCCGCGGCCATCCGCTCCGGCGGCAGGCCCGACAGCGTAATGGTCGTCAGCGGCATAAAGAAGCAGGCCACGGCGAAACCCTGTACAAACTGCGGCCACGCGGAAGCGCCAAAGTCCATTCCCGGTTCAAAGGTATAGGCGCGCCAGTAAAAGCAGACGGCGTACATAATGAAGCTGAAGGTAACCAACTGCCGCATATCCAGGCGCGGGGCGAAACGGCCGATAATCGGCGACAGCACCACGGGCATTAAGCCGACAGGGGCCGACGCCAGCCCGGCCCAGGTCGCGGTATAACCATAGACCTCCTGTAATAATTGCGGCAGCAGTACGATCGCGCCGAAATAGAACATATAGGCCAGGCTGAGGCACAGGCATCCAATGGTGAAATTGCGCGATTTAAACAGCGATAAATCCACGACCGGGTGGTCGTCGGTCAGCTCCCAGACGATTAAAAACGTCAGGGTGATGACGGCGATAACGGTAAGAATAATGATCTCATTGGAGTTAAACCAATCCAGTTCCTTACCCCGATCCAGCATCATCTGAAGGCTGCCGATGCCGACGATCAGCAATGCCAGACCCACGGTATCGATAGGCTTGATTTCGGTTTTGGTCTCCCGTCCGCGCAGCGTTTGCAGCGTAATGAGCACAACCGCCACGCCCAGCGGGACGTTGATGAAGAAGATCCAGCCCCAGTGGTAGTTGTCGCTAATCCAGCCCCCCAGAATCGGCCCGCAAATCGGCGCGACCACCACGGTCATCGACCATAACGCCAACGCGATGCTCCGTCTGGCGGGAGGATAGTTGTTTAACAACAGACTCTGCGACAACGGGATCAACGGTCCGGCCACGATTCCCTGTAAGACACGGGCGAAGATCAGCATTTCCAGGCTGGTGGATATACCACACATCCAGGAGGTGAAGGCAAACAGGGCGGTGGACAACAGGAAAAGGCGAACTTCGCCAAAGCGTTTGGCCAACCAGCCCGTGATGGGAATGGAAATGGCGTTGGCGACCCCGAAAGAGGTGATCACCCACGTTCCCTGCGAGTTGGACGCCCCCAGGTTGCCGGCAATCGTCGGAATTGCCACGTTGGCGATGGTTGAGTCCAGCACCTGCATGAACGTTGCTAATGACAGGGCAACAGTCATCCAGGCCAGACTGGCGCCTTTAAGCGGTTTTCTCTGCACGCTTCTCTCCTGACCGATTAGCTGGCATTAGCCTGAATGATGTCGCTAATCATTTGATTGACCGGAGCGAGATCCAACGTCAGCGCATCGCTTGCGTAAGCCGGGGTGCCGCGTGGCGTTTCCGACAGTGATTGGCCTGCGCTATCGGCGGTATCGACGTTAACCAGCGCGGACAGGCCGATACGCAGCGGATGTTCGGCAACCTGTTGCGGATCCAATTCAATACGGACGGGCAAACGCTGGACGACTTTTATCCAGTTGCCGGTGGCGTTCTGCGCCGGAAGCAGGGAGAACGCGCTGCCGGTGCCCATATCCAGACCCACGACCTTGCCGTGATAAACGACATCATCGCCGTACATGTCCGCGACGACGGTGGCGGGTTGACCAATGCGCATATTGGCGAGCTGGGTTTCTTTAAAGTTGGCGTCGACCCACAGATGGTCCGCAGGCACAACGGCCATTAGCGCCGATGTCGTCGCGATCCTGGCGCCGACCTGAACGCTGCGGCGCGAAACATAGCCGTTCACCGGGCTGACGATTTTTGTGCGTTGCAGCGCCAGCCAGGCATCGCGCATTTCCGCCGCGGCCTGCTGAACCGTCGGCTGCTGTTCTAACGGCGTATCCAGAATCATTGCCTGATTGGCCTGATATTGCTGTTTCGCCACTTCCAGCGAGGCTTTGGCGCTGGCTACCGCATCCCGGGCGTGCTGAACTTCTTCCCGGCCGATGGCGTTTACATGACCCAGCGTTTCACGGCGGTTTAAATCGCTCTGCGCCTGATTCAGCTGGATCTGGAGTAATTCTATATTGGCCTGATACTGCTTGCCGTTGATTATTAACTGATGCGTTTGACGCACGCTGTTGGCCAGCGCGGTTTTGGTCCGCTCAAAAGCCTGTTGGGCATCGGTCGGATCCAGTTCAACCAGAACATCGCCCTGTTTGACAAAATCGGTGTTGTCTACATTTACGCGCGTAACGCTCCCCGTTACCTGAGCCATCACCTGAATCTGATTGCCCGCGACGTAGGCATCATCGGTGCTCTGGTGATGTCTGAGGACCAGGAACCAATAAACAAACCACGCGCAGCCAAGCACGATAAAGATAAGCGTTAATAGCGTCAGCACGCGTTTGCGCTGTTTTTTCTTATTGCGTTTTACCGGCTGTGGCGCCTGTTTTTCCACACTTTCACTCATGGTGTTCTCTCTTCTAATGCTCTTTGGCCTGGTGTCACATCATTTGATGGCGCTGTTATGAATGAACATTCAGCGCCGATCCGCCGGCGGTACTGCAGCAGTCTGCAGTTGACCGGCAGTCAGAGTCGGTTTTGTTTTATTATCAAGCGACGGAATGACAGATTACTGAACAGTAAACGGGCATTGTCCGCAGTAAATATCCGCGCTCCAATAACGCGAGCACAGGAAAGCGTCCGGTACAGCGAGGGATATACGGTTTTTATTAAAATTCATTAATTACAATTTTTCGGCCGCTTCCATCTCATCTATTCGGGTCAACAGTTTTCTCATTAATGTTTCAAGCTGTTTCTGCTCATCGTTGCTGAGCGTAGACCAGAGGAAATGGAGGCTTTTATGCTGCGGGGGAAGCAGCTGGCTAAGGAAATTTTTGCCTTCTTCCGTCATATGCAGGTGCAAGCAGCGCCGATCGTTACTGCTTTCACGCCTTTCAATCCAACCTCTTTTTTCCAACTCATCGGCAATTCGCGTGGCGTTAGTGCGTGACGAACCGAGCGCGGCACTGAGTTCCGATGGTTGAATACTGTAAGATTCCTGTGATTCCAGGGTGATGAGCGCCATGAATAAGGTTTCATTAATGCCCTGTTCTTTCAGTATTTTATTTCTGTGTTCCAGTATTTTGCTTTGCATGTGCATGCATAAACGCAACAGCAGGACTTCCTGGTATGGGAAATCGGGTTTACGTGAAACACGCAGGCTCAGCATCTTCTCTATTGGAGTAAACGAACTATCCATTTTGATATAACCTCATTAATCACGGTGTGCATAGTAACGAAAGTTACTACCTAGGTAAACGGTATCAAGTTAGACAAAATTGATTATTCTGTGACAGAAAGTAAGCGATAGGAACGTCGAGAATCGAAGGAAACACCGCTATCAGTTAATAGGGTAGCTCATGCGCGACGTTAGGGAATGGCTGAGTGGGGAAAACAGAATCAGTTGATTACTAAGTCGTCATTAAATGGAAAAAGGCGGCAAAAAGCCGCCTGAGATTATTGGCAATGTCGGAAACATCGTCATTAATGACCTCCACCCCGCCTCTCCCATATTAGGGGGAAGGCGCTAACGCATTAGAAACGCGGTTTTTGCGCCCTCCCCTGTGAAGGGGAGGGCGGGGGGTTGGAACCAGAAGGGTTGGCATCAAACGCTTCTGAAATTCACGAGCGGTGATTTATTTAGCCGCTTCAGCCGCGGTTTTGACCCAGCCGTCAAACAGCTGCTGGTGCGCCTTGATCCAGCCGTTGACATGACGTTCGATATCCTGCTGCGAGCCCTGGCCTTCGTGCATACGCAGGTTCTGCGCATTGATGTCGGCCAGAGGCAATTTCATGATGGAAAACAGCTTCGCCGCCGCCGGGTTTTTCTCAGACCAGGCCTTGTTGGCGGCAATTCTCATGCTGTTGACCGGGAAACCGTAGTCTGCGCCGTTCGGCAGCTTGGTGCTCTTGCCTTCCATCTCGCCCGGCTGTGAAGAGAACGGTACTTGCAGCCAGACGACATCGCGTCCCGGAACCAGCACATCACTAACCCAGTATGGCGTCCAGGTGTAATACAGAATCGGCTTGCCTTCTTTATAGCGGGTAATGGTATCTGCAATCATGGCCGCATAGTTGCCCTGATTGTGGTCGACCGTTTGGGTCAGACCATAGGCCTGCAAGTGATGGTTAATCATTGCTTCACAGCCCCAGCCAGGGTTACAGCCGGTCAGGTCGGCTTTGCCGTCGCCGTTGGTATCAAACAGTTTGGCGATGTTCGGATCTTTTAACTGCTCGACATTGGTGATTTTATACTGGTCGGCGGTTTTTTTATCGATCAGGTAACCCTGCGCGGCCCCGGTTACATACTCGCCTTCACGGTAGAGTTTATTATCGCCGCCGACCGCCTGATATTGATCGGCATGCAACGGATCCCAATTGACGGCGAGGAATGTCGCATCCCCGTTGGCGACAGAGGTATAGGCGACGTTGTAATCCACTTCGCGGGGCGTCTGGACGTCGTAGCCCAGTTTTTCCAGCGCTTTGGAAACCAGCAGCGTTTGGAAAGTCTCTTCAGAGATAGTGCTTTGCACCGGAATAACTGTGACGCCTTTGCCCGGTAAATCGGCTGCATAGATGGATGAACTCAGCAGTGCAGTCGTCAGGGCTGCGGCCCAGATTTTTGTCTTGCTCATAGTTATTTCCTCGTTCCTATTCCATACCCTTGGCTTTCAAATTGCAGCGCTACTGCGCGTTAAAATCCATTGGATGCGGAAATCAGGTTTTATAATGTTGATTTAATTATGAATGGTTCGGTTACCCGGCGCGGGGCCGGGTAACCGACACGAAAATTACTGCTTAATGAAAGGACGGGTTACCAGACCGATTGGGCCTGTGGTATACCAGCTTTTATTGCCCTTGCTGCGTCTGTCGCGGCCCAGAGACTGGGTCAGACGGTCAAGGATGATAGCCAGAATAACGATACCGACGCCGCCAACGGCAGCCAGACCCATATCCAGACGGCCAATGCCGCGCAGAACCATCTGACCCAGACCGCCAACGGCGATCATTGAAGCAATCACCACCATCGACAGCGCCAGCATTAATGTCTGGTTGACTCCAGCCATGATGGTCGGCATCGCCAGCGGCAGCTGAACTTTGAATAACATCTGCCGAGGGCTGGCGCCGAAGGATTCCGCCGCTTCAATCAGATCGGCCGGCACCTGGCGGATACCCAGGATCGTCAGACGAATAATCGGCGGCAGCGCGAAGATGATGGTAACCACGACGCCCGGCACGTTGCCGATACCGAACAGCATCACGATCGGCACCAGATAGACGAACGCCGGCGTGGTCTGCATCGCATCCAGCAGCGGCCGGATAATTCTGGCCGCCCGTTCGCTGCGCGCCAGCCAGATCCCTATCGGCAGGCCGATCAACATACAGAAGAACAGGGCGGTCAATACCAACGCCAGAGTCACCATCGCCTGCGACCATGCGCCGATGGCGCCGATGATGATCAGCGAGATCAACGCGGCGACCCCCATTCCGAAACTGGAGATTTGCCAGGCGATCAGCGAGAAGATCAGGATAGCGATCGGCGCGGGCATACCAAGCAGCAGTTGTTGAAACGTGCTCAGGATGAAGTCGACCGGAACGCGGATCCCCTGAAATAGCGGTCTGAAGTGCATAACCACCCAATCGATCCCGTTGGTTACCCAGCGATCCAGCGGAATCAGCGTATCTTTAAACGGATCGAGCAGGCTGAAATGCTCCGGCGTATCGGTCGGCGCGCTGTTCAGCCAGTCGCTGGCGGCCTGAGTCGTATCCGCTGAGCCGCCGTCCGGCGGCGCGGCGCTCCAGGCGTCCGCTCCGTTGGCCGGCGCATCCTGCGCGGGGGCGGCGGTCGAGGACCAGGGATCGCTCTGCGCTCCGGCATCGGGCGCGGCACTATTTTCCGCCTGCGGTGAATTTTGGGTCGTGGCCGCCCAGGGATCGCTCTGCGCCGCCGCGCTGTGTTGGTCGGCGTTTTGCTCAGGCGCGGTGCTGTTTTCCCAAGGATTGGTTGTTGGTTTACTCATTGTTCGCTCCTTCCTTATCCAGTGCCTGTAGCAACATTCCCTTTGAAATGATGCCGATGTACTCGTTGTTTTCACCGATGACGGGGACAGCGCAAGGGGCTTGCGCTACCTGCGAAATCAGCTCATTGAGCGACATATCTGCGGGCACAGGGGCCGGATCGGATAACAGCGCATGTTCCAGCGGCTGCTGCTCTTTCAGGGCCTGTTTCAGCGAGTCGATGGAGACCACACCAATGAATTTTTGTCCGCGCTCCAGCACGTAGCCGTAATCGCGGTCTTCGTCCTGGAGGATTTTCAGTGCGGAACGCGGTCCGACGGCCGGCGTTTTACGGATCAGCGTGACCGGACGGCGGCGGGCGATATCCTTGGCGCTGAAGACATGGCTGACGTCCACGCCGCGGAAGAAGGTGCGAACGTAGTCATTGGCCGGATTGTTCAGGATTTCATCCGGCGTGCCAACCTGGATGACTTCACCGCCATGCATGATGGCGATACGATCGCCGATACGCATGGCTTCATCCAGATCGTGCGAGATAAAGATGATGGTACGCTGATTACGGGACTGGAGCTTGATCAGCTCATCCTGCATTTCTGTACGGATCAGCGGATCGAGGGCGGAAAAAGCCTCATCCATCAGCAGAATATCCGGGTTATTCGCCAGCGCCCGCGCGAGTCCGACGCGTTGGCGCATCCCGCCCGACAGTTCATCCGGGTAGGAATTGGCGTAAGCCTCCAGGCCAACCTGTTGCAGCGCATCCATCGCCTTTTGTTCGCGTTCCGCTCTTTCTATCCCGGCCAACTCCATACCAAAAGCGGTATTGTTGAGGATATTCAGGTGCGGCATTAACGCAAAAGACTGGAACACCATACTGATTTTTTTACGCCGCACGTCGCGCAGCGCTGCGTCGGATATTTGAGCAATATCCTCGCCGTCAATTAGAACCTGACCCCGGGTAGGTTCTATCAGACGATTGAGAAGGCGTACCATGGTTGATTTGCCGGAACCGGATAATCCCATGATGACAAATATCTCGCCTTCTTCAATGGCCAGATTGGCATCTTTTACACCGACGGTAAGGCCCGTTTTTTCAAATATCTGATCTTTAGTTAAGCCTTTGTCGATCAGTTTAAATGCTCGGTTAGGATGTTCGCCAAATATTTTATAAAGGTTTTTTACTTCTAGTTTAATTGCCATGAAACGATTGTTTTCCTATGGTCATTTATAATTCTATAACGTTTGTCCTGGTAATGATTAAACGCTCTATACCCTACCATAATGAGATTCTGAGACAACCCCCGATAGCTGAATCGATTTTTTCGGGTACATAATTAATCGGGAAAATTAACCCTATTATTTTCATGTGATTGGATAAATTCCGGCGATGCCGTCTGGGTGATTTTTTTACTTTTATTTTTTAAAACAACTAATTAACTTAGTTTTTTAACCATGCTTTTTTCTGCGGGAAATAAGACTTTTACTCAGGCGTGGATTGATAAATATTGTCCGCGTTATCAATAAAATACGTCGATATATAAATTTAATTTTCTACATCGCCAGCGCCGGAATAGTCCGATTTTCGTGCAAGATAATTTACATAAATCGTGATCGCCGCCTTAATTATAGCAAAAATGGACGTCATGATTTTATGGCGAAATTTGCCGGCTGGCGCAGCGCTTGTACCGGTAAATATTGGGCAGGCGGCGGGTGTGACATAGTTAACATTATTATCCTTTTGCCGGAGATCATTTTCAGCTAATCACGATCTGAATATCAGCAAATAATAACCCGTCATTTCATGTGGTTAATCGGCGGTGTTTTTCCGCCGGATAACGATATAAGTGTAGCGCTTAAGACAATAGACAACAGCCTTGCTGTTCCAGCGTCCAGGCGGCGCGCAGACAGCGATCCTCACGCCACGGGGCGGCGATGATCTGAACCCCGATAGGCAGCCCGCCCGCCGTTTTCACCGGCACGGTAACAACCGGTAATCCCACAAATGAAATCGGTTGCGTCAACATTCCCATATTGGCCCGCACCGGCAGGTCGAGGCCATTAATATGCATGGTCTCCTGGCCGATTAGCGTGGCGCTGCATGGGGTTGCCGGCGCAATCAGCAGGTCGGTATGTTCGAACAGGGGCAAAACCTGCTGGCGGAAGTAGTCGCGAAAGCGTTGCGCCTGTACATACCAGGCGGCGGGGATCATGGCTCCGGCCAGCAGACGTTCGCGGGAGAACGGTTCGAACAGCTCAGGCGTGTCGCGCAACGCGGGAAGATATTGGTTTCCCCCTTCGCTGGCGGAAAGGATAAATGCCGCGGAGCGCGCCAGAGCGGCTTCCGGCAAGGTGACGCGGGTTTGCGCGTTCAGCGCGTGAGCAACCTGTTGTACGGCGGTTTTGGCTTCGTCGCTGCTCCACTCGGAAAAATAGCCGTCCAGCAGCGCGCAGCGCAGGCCGCTATTTCCCTCCGCCAGCCGTTCGGCGCATGTCAGCGCAGGCCGCGCCGCCTGAAAACGATCCGCGCTATCCTGACCTTGCAGCGCGTCGAAAACCAGTGACAAATCCTCCGTGTTGCGCGCCATCGGGCCGATGTGATCGAGACTGGCGACAAAGGGATGGCTGCCGCTGCGTGATAAGCGGCCAAAAGTCGGTTTGAGGCCGAAAATGCCGCACAGCGAGGAAGGAACCCGAATCGAGCCGTTGGTGTCGCTGCCCAGGGTAAAATTGACCAGCCCTGCGGCCACCGCCGCCGCGGAGCCGCCGGAGGAGCCTCCGGCAATCCGTTGCGTATCCCGCGGATTGCGCGTCGCGCCGTAATGGCTGTTCTCAGTGGTGAACCCGTAGGCGTAAGCATCCATATTCAGCATACCGGACAACATTGCGCCCTCGCGGGCTAGCTGTTTGATGGCGAACGCATCCTGCGACGCGGGCGGACGTTGGCTAAATAACTGCGCGCCGGCTAATGTGGTTTCCCCCGCGACATCAAATAAATTCTTCACCGCATAGGGCGCGCCGGCCAGCGCGGGCAAGGGTTCGCCGCGTTTGCGCCGGCGATCGATGTTATCCGCTTCTTCCAGCATGCGCCGGCGGGTTATTGCCGTATAGGCGTTAATCGTCGGGTTGACGCGTTCAATCGCATCGAGCGTGTGTTGCGCCAATTCTTTGGCCGAGAATTCGCCGGACAGCAGCCCATGACGGATTTGCTTAATGGATAGCGCCTGAAGGGAACTCATAACGTATAGACTCCGGCAATCTCCTGACGCGCTTCCAGCGGAAAATCCATCAACGGCTGGGCCATGGCGTTAATACGACTGAATTGAAGCAGCAGTTCCTGGCGTCGCTCCTGGGTTAACGTAAGCGCCAGCAGCGTTTCCATTTGTCGGATATAGGATTCCAGTTCGGCATTGCCGGTTGATTGGGAACTCATCGTATTCCTCGATAGTAAAATTAAAAACCTGCGGCGCTGCCGTTACTACGGGGATCGAACGCCCCTTCCAGCATGCCGTGCGTATGACGGACGATGGCGCCGGCATGACCGACGGATTCGCTAAAGCCGCTGAGTAATTCGACGTCATGGCCTAAAGCGCGCAGCGCGTCGATAGTGGCCGGATTGAATCGCTCTTCCAGTTTTAAGGTGTCGGACGCTTGTCCCCAGGTACGGCCCAACAGCCAACGCGGCGCGGTAATCGCCTGCTGTAACGGCAGCCCCTGAAGCACATGACGAATAAACAGCGCCGCCTGCGTCTGGGGCTGTCCGTCGCCGCCCATCGAGCCATACACCATGGTGCGGCCGTCGGACAACTTCGCCGCCGCCGGATTCAAGGTATGGAACGGCTGCTTGCCCGGCTCCAGCGCCAGCAGATGATGAGGATCAAGGCTGAAGGCGGCGCCGCGATTCTGCCACAGCACCCCGGTTCCCGGCAGTACGACCCCGCTGCCGAATTCATGGTAGATACTCTGAATAAAGGAGACGCAAAGCCCACTGCTGTCGCACACGCCCATCCAGACCGTATCGCCTGGGCCTTTTCCCGCGTGCCAGGGGGCCGCTTTGCGGGTATCGATCTCGTTTGCCATCAGGCTGAGGTTATCCGGTTCCAGCAGTTCCTGAACGTTTTGCGTCATCATGTTCGGATCGGTAATGAAACGATCGCGTAGCTTGAAAGCCAATTTAGTGGATTCGACAATGCGGTGGACGGTCTGACTATCGTTTAGGTCCGCCATCTCCAGGCGATCGGTTAAGCCGAGGATAGCTAATGACACCAGACCCTGCGTTGGCGGGGCGAGGTTATAAATATCGCCTTTGCTGTGCTTCAAGCGTAGCGGCGTGGCGCGTTTAGCGCGGTAGGCGGCTAAATCATCGCCCGTTACGGGCATGCCCAGCCTGGCCATTTGCTCGGCAAAGTGCTTCGCCAGCGATCCCCGATAGAAACTGTCCAATCCTTCCAGCGTCAATAGCGTCAGCGTTTCGGCCAGGTCGGGTTGGGTAAAACGGCTGCCGGCGCGCGGGATCGCCCCGGAAGGCATAAAAACGCGGTTAAATTCCTGAAAATCAATCAATTCATTATAGTGCTGCGTCAGCGCATTTTCCTGCGACTGGGTAACGGCGATGCCGTCGGCGGCATAGCGGATGGCGTCGGCGAGCAGGCGCGCAATGGGCAGCGGTTCGCCGCCCAGTTCCTGGGAAAATTTCAGCGCTTCTTGCCAGCCGCCCACGGTTCCGGCAACGGTAAGCGCGGCTTTGGGGCCGCGATGGGGGATGCGCGGCTCTCCCCGGTAAAAGTCACGGCTGGCGAGCTGTCCGGCCGCGCCGCTGGCATCAATGGCGATCGGTTCGCCGTGCGGCGGCAGAATTAACCAGAAGCCATCCCCGCCTAATCCATTCATGTGGGGATAAACCACGGAGATGGTCGCCGCCGCCGCCACCATCGCTTCAATGGCGTCGCCGCCTTCACGCAGAATAGCCTGAGCGCTGGCGCTGGCTAAGTGGTGTGGCGTCACCGCCATGCCCAATGGCGCGGTATTGCTTTGCATCATGCCGTCATTCCTTTTCTTTATCCGGCTGTAGGGTGAGTGCGAACGGCTTTAATTTGTCGCCTTCTTTATTTGCCGTTGTTTTGTGTCGCCGAGGTTTGCCCTGTTTAAACACCAAGTCGTTTTAAGCAAATGCCGTTCCAGTTTTTCCGCCGAACGCGCTACCCGTCATCTTTCACGTTGCAGATGCGTTGGCTTTTCTATTGCCCGGCGCCCCTCCGGGGCCGCGGTCGGCGGCGTTCATTGCTGCTTTGCTGCTCCCGGCGGATTTGCCGCCCCAGCCGCTTAATTGAGTCAGTGCCTGGGGATTCATTCAGTCGCCGTCTGCCCGCGCCGCGAAATTTATTGGGGAGGTAACGATAGCCGGGCTGTGTTATGTTGCGATGAAACAAGGCGCAAAACTGAAACGAAAGTTACAGATGTTCAGCGATGGATGATGGGTTATGAAGCAGATTGATGAAAGGCTACAGCGTCGTTATAGCGAGCTTTCGCCGCAGGAACAACGGGTTGCGGATTTTATCTTCGATCATTTCGATGATTTGATCAGTTATAACAGCGCTGAGCTGGCGCAGCTTAGCGGCGTATCTAAAGCCACCGTCAGCCGTTTATTTAAGCGTCTTGGATATTCCAGTTTTCGCGCCATGCGAGAGGAACTGCGTACGCTGCGTCAGAGCGGGATGCCTCTGGCTGATAATCGTGACGCGGTGCAGGGAAACACGCTGTTGGCGCGACATTACAAGCAGGAAATGGCCAACCTGACTCAATGGACGCAGCAGATCGATCCGGCGCAGTTCAGCGCGGTCATTGAAGCGATGATGAATGCGAAGCGCCTGTGCATTATAGGATTACGCAACAGTTATCCGGTCGCGCTCCACCTGCGCCAGCAGCTGGCGCAGACTCGCCGGCAGGTGATGATGCTGGTTCAGCCGGGACAAACGCTATCGGAAGATCTGGTGGATTTGGACGAACAGGATCTGGTGGTGGTTGTGGCGTTCCGCCGCCGCGCCCGGCTGATTCAGCCGCTGCTGACGGCGCTGCGTGAGCAACAGGTTCCGGTATTGTTGCTGTGCGAGCCGCAGGCGCACGCCTTATTACCCCTGGCGAACTGGGCGCTGTGCGCGCCGCTGGACAGCGTTTCCGCTTTTGACAGCTACTCTTCCGCGATGAGCCTGGTCAACCTGATCAGCAACGCGTTGCTGCATGAAATGCTGCGTGACGGCCGCCAGCGAATTCATCAAATCGCCGATCTTTACACCGAGCTGGATGAACTGGAACAGCGATAACGGGGCGCAAAAATGGTGCTTTGCACTATATTGGCGCATTGTTTGCGCGCTATCGTCCGGCCTTCGACCTCGCTTTCTTTGCTTTTTCCGTTATCTCTTTGTCGGCATAGAGAGGTTCCCCTCTACGCCGGCGCTGCCTAAGATGCCCGTTAATTCCGGCGCGACGGGCCGTTTGTTCTTGAGTGATCCGCGGCGGCGATCGCCAGGCTGAAATGTTATCGGTCATTCTTTTAGACTGGCATGTTCTTTGCTTTGTGTTTGCAACAATAGTTTCATGTTTTGAATTTAAAGAATCTTTAGTTTCAATCGTGGGTTAACTGGGGGCAGAGAATATGAGCATTAAAAAATGTTTATTGGCGATGGCGGGAGCGGCGCTGTTGTTGATTCAGGCCGGCGGCGCGATGGCCGATCAATTAAAAGATATCGAGCAGCGCGGCGTGTTGCGCGTTGCCGTACCGCAGGATTTCCCGCCGTTTGGTTCGGTCGGGACGGATTTACAGCCGCAGGGCTATGACATCGATATTGCCCGTTATCTGGCGAAAGAGATGAAACTGAAGTTGCAACTGGTGCCGGTGACCAGCGCGAATCGCGTCCCTTATCTGCAAACCAACAAGGTTGATCTGGTGATCTCCAGCTTGGGTAAAAACGCCGAACGTGAAAAGGTCATCGATTTCAGCCGCGCCTATGCGCCGTTCTTCCTGGGCGTATTTGGCGCGAAGGACGGCGATCTGGCGTCCGCGGACGCTCTGGCGGGTAAAAGCGTCGGCGTAACGCGGGGGGCGGTGGAAGATATGGTGCTGAGCGACATTGCGCCGAAAGCGGCGCAGATCAAACGCTATGAAGACAATAACACCACGCTGTCGGCTTATTTATCCGGTCAGGTGGAGTATGTCGCTACCGGCAATCTGGTCGTGGCGGCGATTGCCGAACAAAACCCGGCCAAAGCGCCGGTAGCGAAATTCATGCTGAAAGATTCCCCGTGCTTTATCGGCCTGAAAAAAGATGAACCGGCGTTAAAAGCCAGGGTGGATGCGCTTATTGAGAAGGCGTTGAAGGATAACACGCTCAATGCTCTGTCGGAAAAATGGCTGAAAGCGCCGTTGCCTGACAGCATTAAGGCATAAGGAGCGCCGCGTCATGACCTATCAGCTTAATTTCTCTGCGCTGTGGCCGTTCTGGCCCGAGCTGTTGGCAGGCTTATGGGTCACGATTGAGTTGACGGCGATGGCGACGGTTGGCGGTATCGCCATCGGTATTTGCGGCGCCGCGCTGCGCAGCGGCCGGCCCACGCCGCTAAGCCGGCTGTGGGGGCTGTATGTCGAGTTGATCCGCAATACGCCGTTTGTGGTGCAACTGTTTTTTATCGTTTTTGGTCTGCCCAGCCTGGGGCTGAAACTCACCGCCGGACAGGCGGCATTACTGGCGATGCTGATTAATCTGGGCGCTTATAGCACCGAAATTATTCGCGCCGGCATTCAGGTTACGCCGAAAGGCCAGTGGGAAGCGGCCAGGGTACTGGGGCTGACGCGCGGTCAGACTTTCTTCCGGGTGATTCTGCCGCCGTCGCTGCAAAGAATTTATCCGGCGCTGGTGAGCCAGTGCATTATCGTCATGCTCGGATCGTCGGTGGTTTCGCAGGTTTCCTATGAGGAACTGACCTTTGCCGCCAACCTGATCCAGTCTCGTACTTTTCTGAGCTTTGAGGTGTATCTGGTGACCACGCTGTGTTATCTCGCGTTGTCCGTTCTGATGCGCCAGCTATTGCTGCTGGCGGGGCGGCGCTTTTTGGGGATCCAGCAATCATGACGACGTTTACCGATTGGGATATTGTCCGCAATCTGCTGCTGGCGGCTCGCTGGACGCTGCTGCTGTCGCTCACCGCGTTTATTGGCGGCGCGCTAGTGACCTTCCCGCTGATGCTGTTGCGATTGATGAAACGTAAATGGCCGGCGCGCGTTATCCGCCTTTATACCGAACTGTTCCAGGGAACGCCGCTGCTGATGCAGCTGTTTCTGGCGTTTTTCGGCCTGGCGCTGTTTAGCATTGACGTCAGCCCGTGGACGGCGGCGGCGCTGGCGCTAACGCTGTTTACCAGCGCCTTTCTGGTGGATATCTGGTGCGGCAGCGTCGAAGCCTTGCCGAAAGGACAGTGGGAAGCCTCGCGGTGCCTGGGGCTGACTTTTTGGCAAGCGCTTTATCGGGTGATCGCGCCCCAGGCTATGCGTATCGCTATCGCGCCGACGGTGGGATTTTCAGTTCAGGTGATAAAAGGAACGGCGCTTGCCTCCATTATCGGTTTCATCGAACTGACGAAAGCGGGAACCATGTTGAACAACGTGACCTACCAGCCGTTTAAGGTGTTCGGCTTGGTGGCGCTCGGCTACTTCCTGATGTGTTATCCGCTTTCCTACTACAGCCGCTATCTGGAGAAGAAATTCAATGCCGCTCATAACCATTAATCAGGTACAGAAGTATTACGGTCAGAACCATGTCCTGAAAGGCGTGGATCTGGATATTGAAATGGGCGAGGTCATCTCCATCATCGGACGCAGCGGCTCGGGTAAAAGCACCTTGCTGCGCTGTATGAACGGTCTGGAAGGGTATCAGGAAGGCAGCATCAAGCTAGGCGGCATGACCGTCACCGATCGTGACTCGCAGGCGCGGGAAATCAGCCGTTCCGTTGGCATGGTGTTCCAGAATTTTAATCTGTTCCCCCATATGACCGCGCTGCAAAACGTGATGCTGGCGCCGCGCCGGGTGCTGGGAAAAAGCGCCGCCGAATGCCGCGAGCTGGGCGAGCAGGTGCTGAACAAAGTCGGGCTGGGGGAACGGATTCATTATTACCCCGGCAATTTGTCCGGCGGGCAGCAGCAGCGCGTGGCGATTGCCCGGGCGCTGGCGATGAACCCGAAGGTCTTACTGTGCGATGAAATTACCTCGGCGCTGGATCCGGAACTGGTCGGTGAAGTGTTGAAGGTGCTGGAGCAGCTTGCCGCAGAAGGCATGACGCTGATTCTGGTGACGCACGAAATGAACTTTGCCCGTGAAGTGGGGGATCGGGTGGTGTTTATGCATCAGGGCAAAGTTTGGGAGCAGGGAGAAAGTAAGGCGCTGTTCGCTAACCCCCAGACCGCCGAACTGAAGCAGTTTATCGCCTCGGTGCGCGGGTTATCGGAGGCGTAGCCTCACCATTTTCGCATTTCCGATGCGCCGGAGAACCCCAGCCAACCCTCTCCTTCGCCGGGGAGGACATTGGGTTCCTCCCCCTGACAAGGAGGGAGAATGAACAAACGGCGGCGCATAAATTTTTGGAGCAAATAACAATGAATAATGAACCGTACGCGCAGATCAATCCTCCTCATCGTTTATTGATGGGGCCGGGGCCGATTAATGCCGATCCGCGCGTACTGCGCGCCATGTCCAGTCAATTGATCGGGCAGTATGACCCGGCGATGACCCACTATATGAATCAGACGATGGCGCTTTACCGCCGGCTGTTTCGTACCGAAAACCGCTGGACTCTGCTGGTGGATGGCACATCGCGGGCCGGAATAGAGGCGATTCTGCTGTCGGCGATCCGCCCCGGCGATAAAGTGCTGGTGCCGGTATTTGGCCGTTTCGGCTATTTATTGTGCGAAATCGCCCGCCGTTGCCGTGCCGAGGTGCATACCATCGAGGCGCCCTGGGGCGAGGTATTCACGCCCGATCGGATTGAGGATGCGATTAAAAGCGTGCGTCCGCGATTGCTGCTGACGGTGCAGGGCGATACCTCGACCACCATGCTGCAACCGCTGGCGGAGCTGGGCGATATTTGCCGTCGTCACGGCGTGTTGTTTTATACCGATGCTACCGCCTCCTTCGGCGGGAACGCGCTGGAAACCGATGCCTGGGGGCTGGATGCGGTGTCCGCCGGGCTGCAAAAATGCCTGGGCGGCCCGTCCGGCAGTTCGCCGATCACCCTGAGCCCGCAGATGGAAGCGGCGATCCGCCGCCGTAAATGCGTTGAACTGGGGATCCGTACCGGCGCGCATCAGGACGGCGACGATGAAATGATCTACTCCAACTACTTCGATCTTGGCATGGTGATGGATTACTGGGGGCCGGAACGCCTGAATCACCACACAGAGGCCACCAGCATGCTGTTTGCGGCGCGCGAATGCGCCCGCATTATCGTCGAAGAAGGGCTGGATCAGAGTATAGCCCGCCATGCTTTACATGGATCGGCGCTGGCGGCGGGCATTCAGGCGATGGGGCTGGCGGTTTTCGGCGACCGCGATCATCGCATGAACAACGTACTGGGCGTGGCGATCCCGCAAGGAATTCACGGCGAGCAGGTGCGGAAGATGCTGTTGGATGATTTCGCCATTGAAATCGGCACCTCTTTCGGGCCGTTGCAGGGCAAGATCTGGCGTATCGGCACCATGGGCTATAACGCGCGTAAAGATTGTGTGATGCAGACGCTGAGCGCATTGGAAGCGGTGTTGAATCATCTGGGATTCCGCTCCGTTCAGGGCGCCGCATTGCAGGCCGCGTGGGATCGCTATGCCGGCGAGGAACGCGCATGAGCGGTGCCCTAATGCCGGCGTTTGAGACGCAACCCGCCGCGGAACGGGTTATGGCGCGCTGCGATGCGCTGGCTGAAATTAGTGAAACGGCAGGACAACTGACGCGGGTCTATCTGTCGCCTGAGCATCTGCGCGCCAATTCGTTGGTCGGCGAGTGGATGCGCGAGGCCGGGATGCGTGTCTGGCAGGATAGCGTCGGTAATATCTGCGGGCGCTATGAGGGACGGCAGCCAAATGCGCCCGCTCTGTTATTGGGTTCCCATCTGGATACGGTGCGCAACGCCGGGCGGTACGACGGGATGCTGGGCGTATTAACGGCGATCGAAGCCGTCGGTTTTCTGCATCGGCGCAATATCCGCCTGCCGATCGCCCTGGAAGTGGTGGGATTCGGCGATGAAGAAGGCGCCCGCTTTGGCATCACGTTGCTGGGAAGCCGCGGCCTGACCGGCACCTGGCCGGCGGACTGGCTGGGCTGCCGGGATGCGCGGGGAGTAACGGTTGAGCAGGCGCTGATATCCGCCGGATTGGATCCGCTGGCTATCGCGCAGGCGGCGCGCCCGGTGAGCGATATTGTCGCCTATCTGGAATTGCATATTGAGCAGGGGCCCTGTCTGGAACAGCAGGGGTTGGCGCTGGGCGTGGTCACGGCCATTAACGGCGCTCGCCGTCTGAACTGTACATTTCGCGGCTCGGCCGGACATGCCGGGACGGTGCCGATGACCCGGCGTCAGGATGCGCTGGCGGCGGCGGCTAACTGGATGGCGCTGGCGGAACGGTTGACCAGGGAAAGCGATCCTTATCTGGTCGCGACGTTCGGTACGCTGCAATGTTTGCCGGGAGCGGCGAACGTCATTCCCGGCGAAGTAAGATTAACGCTGGATATTCGCGGGCCGGAAGACGCGGCGTTGGATGCATTGCTGCGCAAACTGCTGACGGCGGCGGAAACGATCGCCGGCGAGCGCGGATGCCGGTTCACGGCGCAAGAGTATTACCGGATCGCGGCGACCCGTTGCGATCCGGCGTTGCAACAACGCTTGAGCCACGCCGTTGAGCAAGCGCAGGGGGCAATCTGTTGCTGCCGAGCGGCGCGGGGCATGATGCCATCGCCATTGCCGAACGCTGGCCCGTCGCCATGCTGTTTGTCCGCTGCCGGGAAGGCGTAAGCCATCATCCTGACGAGTCGGTGATGACGGCGGATGTGGCGCTGGCGTTAAGCGCGTTGACGGGGATGATTCTGACGTATCAGGGCTAGGCGATGCGTCATCCCCCGCAGATCTGTCTTTGGGTTATAATTATTTCCCGATAACGGTATATGTGGGGTCAGTGTTATTTCGTGCGCCACAATGTTGCCATTAATGACCCCTCTCATCCTCCCCCTTGCCTGGGGGAGGAGTTAACCAGATGTGTTTTTTTTCGCAGCCCTTCATTTCAAGATGATTATCATGACTTTCTTATAACAGCCTTATTATTCCATCATATATTGATAGCGATCACACATCTAAGGTAAGCAGAATGCTATTTAGTCATGAACCTATCCAAAATATTCCTGGAGTCAATGTATTATGAATCATTTGGAACTACAGGCTCTGCGTCAACTTTTTTTTATGAGCGTCGATGAAGCGGCAAACTATATTGCAGGCGATAACAATACGGAAATGTGGCGGCAGTGGGAAAAAGGCGAAAAGGGAATACCGCTTTCTGTTATCGATACGCTTACATTGATGAATAAGAAGCGCAAAGAAAGGATCAATGCCATCATTGAAAAGATAAATAATCGTATCGGAAATAATACCATGCGCTTTTTCCCCGATTTCGACGCCTTTCGTTCGGTCTATATCGAGGGCGATTATTTAGAGTGGAAGATATATCAATCCGTTGCGGCTGAACTCTATTCCCATAATCTGGAACGGTTGTGCTAAAGGGACCTATTCATGATCAACATCATCATACTTGTCGGCCCGCGCGCGTCAGGTAAAACAACGGTAGGAAAAATGCTGGCCGCCCATTTGAAACTGAATTTCATTGAT
The DNA here is from genome assembly GCF_017569925.1 of Brenneria izadpanahii. Taxonomy (NCBI): domain Bacteria; kingdom Pseudomonadati; phylum Pseudomonadota; class Gammaproteobacteria; order Enterobacterales; family Pectobacteriaceae; genus Brenneria; species Brenneria izadpanahii. The sequence continues at coordinate 1,102,162 of NZ_CP050854.1, forward strand.
ACGGATGAGGTAGTCCAGACAAAAACCGGCAAGACTATCGCGCAAATCGTCGATGAGCAAGGGTGGGACAGCTTTCGAACGATTGAAAGTCGGATATTGAAAGAAGTTACGCTCTCCGGCTGTATTATCGCCACCGGAGGGGGATGGTGATCGCGCAGGAGAATCGCAATCACATGAAAAATAAAGGTATTGTTTTCTATCTTTCGACATCGGCCGAGACGGTGGTTAAGCGGCTCAAGTCGAATCCCGCGGTGAGCCAGCGTCCTTCGCTAACCGGGTTGTCGATTACCGAGGAGATAGCCGGCATTATTAAAACGCGCGATCCGCTGTATCAGGAAACCGCCCACTTTATTATTGATGCCAATAACGGCAAAGAGCAGGTCGCGCACGATATTGATGCCATTTATCGCACCTTGTTGCAAGATGCCGCAAACGATGCCGCGGCGCCGCCGCCGTTAGCGGATTGATTCTCTGATAGCGCCGGCGGTGGGCGAATGATTTCTTCCATTGCCGGGAGACGAGCGATAGCGAGTATATACGTCTATTTTTTACCGTATGACGCTGGTCATAAAAATAAATAATATGCCTTCTCTATCACAAAATTGAAAAATAAATAACTCTCATGTTGTCCGTTATTGCGTAACGCGCCGGCCTCCCTTTTTTATGCATCGATTAATTAGCCAGAATAATGTTTTATTGATGCTCAATATGACGCGGATCCCGTTTTTGTTAATTATTGCACGGGGATGTTGCCGTCGCGTTATTTTGCGCGAAGAAAGTGTGAGCGCTATAAAAAGATGAGTAACATAAAAATTCTTATGAATTTTGTCTATAGAAGTAATCTATGAGTTGCTTTCAAAAAATGAATTATTTATTCCTCATCAGAGTTGCTAGCATGGAAATATATCGAAAACGATATTTAACGCGCTCGCGCCGAATATATTCGACAATGAATTTCAACGCGCGGGAAATGACGACGTAACGACTCTTCAGGTATTTCTTATGCCCGGAACCGGGCGGCGGGAGCAGGGCTTTTTGACATCAGGACAGGAAAGACAATACCAGGCAACTACACCAAAAATATCCTTTTCTGAAAAGGCTTTCTATGAAAAACAATTACATACCGACATCCATCGGGCTATATATCAATTATCTGGTGCACGGCATGGGCGTCATATTGATGAGTCTGAATATGCCCCACTTACAACAGCAATGGCAAACCGACGCCGCCGGCGTATCGGTCGTTATCTCTTCGCTGGGGATTGGCAGACTGAGCGTGTTGCTGGTGGCGGGCATGCTTTCCGATCGCTTTGGCCGGAAACCCTTTATCTATCTGGGCATGGCCTGCTATTTGGGGTTTTTTCTGGGGATTCTCACTACGCATAGCATTGTCGTCGCTTACTGCTTCGGCTTCCTGGCGGGCATGGCGAACAGTTTCCTTGACTCCGGCACCTATCCGACATTGATGGAGGCGTTTCCCAATACCCCCAGCACGGCCAATATCCTCATCAAAGCCTTTGTTTCCGGCGGGCAGTTCACCTTGCCGCTGATAATCAGCGTGCTGGTCTGGTTCGATTTGTGGTTCGGCTGGTCGTTTCTGATCGCCGCCGGCATGATGCTGCTGAACGCGATTTATCTGTTCAAACGTCCTTTCCCTGCGCATCGCGTCCTCGCCGGCGCAGAGCAAAAACCGGATGCGCCTGAGCCGCCGGTGTTCAAGGGGTGCACCTGTTCCGTGTTGGATCTCGCCAGTTTTACCCTTTATGGCTACATTTCCATGGCTACGTTCTATTTGATCAGCCAATGGCTGTCCCAGTACGGACAGTTTGTGGCGGGGATGCCCTATACCATGGCGATCAAGCTGCTGAGTATCTATACCGCCGGTTCTCTGGTGTGCGTTTTTATTACCGCCGGGCTGGTAAAGAAGACGGTCAGTTCGACCACGCTGCTGATGCTCTATACGTTTATCTCATTTATCGCGCTGTTGACCGTGTGTCTGCATCCCACGGTTACGGCAGTGATCGTCTTCGCCTTTGTGATCGGTTTTTCCTCGGCGGGGGCGTCATGCAATTAGGTTTGACGCTGATGGCGATCCGTTTCCCTCACGCCAAGGGGAAGGCGACCGGCATTTTTTATAGCGCGGGCAGTCTGGCCACCTTCACGATCCCTTTGATCACCGCCAAACTTTCACAAATCAGCATCGCCAGCATCATGTGGTTTGATGTCGGTCTATCGGCCGCCGGTTTCCTGATTGCTTTGTTTATCGGTTATCGCAGCATGAAAGAGCGCCGCTGCACGATGAATATTAATCAGGTGCGGGTATGAATAAGCGCCTGATGAGCGTTCAGGCTCATAGAACATCACGCGTGTTATATCATCGTGCCGCGCTACTGAACTGCATGGTTTGGCAGGCGCTGAAGATGAATTTTTTGAACGTCTGGGTCGCGGGCGACAGCATCTTATCTTTGCGGGTCGCCAGATAGATATAACGCGTGGGGCCGGGATCCTTGATGCGCATGACGTGAACGTCGGAATGCGCAAGCGTGCTGATGCGCGGCATGATCGCAATACCATAATCAATGCTCACCAGCCCCACCATCGCGGTATCCTCCTCGACATAACAGGCTATCTCAGGGATCAGCTTTTTCTGCATAAACATGTTGTCGATGAACTGGCGCAACCCGCTCTTTTGCGAAAAAAAGATGAATGGATAAGGCGTGGTATCTTCCAGGGCGATTTCATGTTGATTGCGCTGCGCCAGAGGGTGATTCCGCGAGGTCACCAGCACCAGTTCCTGGCTGATTAACGGAATAAATTCGACTTCCGGCTCTTCCGGAACCAGGGAACAGATAGCCAGATCGAACTTATCCGCCTTAAGATCCTGTACGATTGATGAGGTTGTTCCCTGATAAAAACAGAAGCGTTTGTTTTCATTGCCGGGAATATGGGTAAAACGGTCGATCAACTGTGGAACCACCGTTTCCCCCATGGTGTAAATGAACGCCAGGCTGATAATGTCGTCGTGACAGCCGCTCATTTGGCGCAGCGCCAGACGGCCGTTTTCCAATTCAAGCAACGCATTTTCCACATAGGGTAAAAATATTTTACCTCCCTGCGTTATCCGCACATTCCTGCCGGATTTTTCAAATAGCATCACGCCCAGCTCTTTTTCGAGTTCGGATATCGCATGGCTTAAAGAGGGTTGGGCAATAAACAGACTCGACGCCGCTTCGGTATAATGCTGTTTTTCCGCCAGACGCTTAAAATAGTGTAATTGTTTTAAATTCATTTGGTTTCCCATGGTATTGATGAATTATTTAACATACTGCAAACCGGCTGTACGTACCGCAGAGCCAGTCACATTACGTGGCGGCGCGGCCGTTTGCAGCAGCATACATCAGACATAAGAACCTAATCGCCGCTCCGGCGATCGATATGCAAAATTATTATGGCGTCGTGCAATATAGCATGTCCTCCGGGCGATATTCCGGCGGCAAGAGACAGTAAATAAGTTGTTAATTTATGTTCATAGCGAACGGATATAGGCGACGCGGCTATTTATCATGCCGGGTAAGGCAGCCGCTATTCAGAACGGTTTATCGAGAGATAATGTTTGCCGGCTCACAGTAAGATGATAACTTTATTATAAGAATGTTTATTTTTTAAAAATTGCTGACGCCGTTTTTTCCCTCTTAGAGTAAATAAGTTTTAACTACCTCACAAAATGAAAAAATGTTTAGCGTTACAGCATTCATCACATGCCGTGTATTATTTTTGTAAACTAATACACAACTCATCAACAAGAGCCAAACGCTTCCTTCCCCGCGCGCTGCAATAAAATTGGAAACAAAAGCCTTATATGACGTATTAATTGTTGTCTCCCTTCTATACATTAAATACGGATATTAATTTAACGATGTTTTATGAGGAATATAAATTAAACGTAATCTGAAAAGTTAAGTGAAACGGCCTGCACAATCTATGTGATGAAAAACTAACAATAAACGGAGAAAAGCATGAGCCAGCTCAAGGCCTTCAATGCGCCATTTTTATTAGCCGCCATAGGTATATATCTGAGCTATTTTCTTCATGGCATCAGTGTTATTACCCTGGCGCAGAATATGACCCCTTTGGCGGAAAAATTTAACACCGATAACGCCGGTATTGCCTACGTGATTTCAGGGATCGGTCTGGGCAGACTGATCTGTATCCTGTTCTTCGGCATCATCTCCGACAAGTTCGGCAGACGCTCGGTTATTTTTCTGGGCATCGCGTTGTATCTTCTGTTCTTTTTCGGCATTCTCGCCAGCCCTAATCTCATCGTTGCGTTTATTCTGGCTTTCTGCGTCGGCGCGGCGAATGCGGCATTAGACACGGGGGGATATCCGGCGTTGATGGAGTGTTATCCCAAGACATCGGGATCCGCCGTTATTCTGCTTAAGGCGATGGTTTCTTTCGGACAGATGTTTTACCCGATGTTGGTCAGCTACCTGCTGGTGAGCCATCTCTGGTATGGCTACGCCATGATCATCCCTGGCGTGCTGTTTATTCTGGTCACGCTGCTGGTGATCAGAAGTAAATTCCCCAGCCAGACCGTCGATGCCAATATTGCCAAAGAATTGCCCCAGATGAACAGTAAACCGCTGGCATGGCTGGAAGGCGCGGCCTCTGTCGTCTTTGGCGTCGCCGCATTTTCCACATTTTACGTCATCGTCGTCTGGATGCCTAAATACGCGATGGCCTTTGCCGGCATGGCGGAAGCCGAGGCATTAAAAACCATCTCCTACTATAGTCTGGGATCGCTGGTGTGCGTATTTATCTTCGCCTTTCTGCTTAAAAGCATGGTTCGGCCGGTGTGGGCCAACGTATTTAATACCGGATTATCGGTGATTACCGCGGCCATCATCTATCTTTATCCGTCCCCGCTTGTCTGTAATGTCGGGGCGTTTGTTATTGGTTTCTCTGCCGCGGGCGGAATATTACAGCTCGGCGTTTCTGTTATGTCCGAGTTCTTCCCAAGAAGCAAAGCCAAAGTTACCAGCGTTTATATGATGATGGGCGGATTGGCGAACTTTGTTATTCCTCTGATCACCGGTTATCTATCAAATATCGGACTGCAATACATTATATTGCTGGATGTCTTGTTTGCTCTTGTCGCTTTTATTACCGCGATAATCGTCTTTGTTCGTTACTATAAAGTTTTCAAGATCCCAGAAAAAGATATGCGCTTTGGCGAACACTTTTTTCAATAAAACGGCCGGCGAATAACAAGCGGGTAAATCAAATCTAACGATATAAACATGGTTTTTAATTCAATATTGAAATGACGAATTTTGTCTATTTGCTTGGCGATATCAGCAATGGTTATCGCCGAGTTAAATGACTCAAGCATGATAATAATACCGTAAGGAGTTTATGATGGATGTTACTGCAAAATACGAACTGATTGGATTAATGGCTTATCCCATCAGACACAGTTTGTCTCCTGAAATGCAGAATAAAGCGCTGGAAGAAGTAGGTTTGCCTTATACCTATATGGCCTTTGAAGTCGATAACACGACTTTCGGTCAGGCAATTGAAGGGCTTAAAGCGTTAAAAATGCGCGGCACCGGCGTTTCCATGCCCAATAAAAAGCTGGCTTGCAAATATGTGGATGAATTAACTCCGGCAGCTAAACTGGTTGGCGCGATTAATACCATCGTAAACGACAACGGTTATCTCAAAGGATATAACACCGACGGAACGGGGCATATTCGCGCAATTAAAGAATCCGGCTTTGATATCAGGGGCAAAAAAATGGTGCTTGTCGGCGCCGGCGGGGCTTCTACGGCGATTGGCGCCCAGGCGGCAATCGAAGGCATTAAGGAAATTATGCTGTTTAACCGTAAGGATGAGTTTTACCAAGACGCGCTCGACTTCGCAAAACGGGTTAATGACAACACGGATTGCACTATTACGGTCACCGATCTGGCCGACCAGAAAGCATTCGCCAAGGCGATTGCCGGCGCCGATATCCTGACCAACGGCACGAAAGTGGGGATGAAACCGCTGGATAATGAGTGCGTCGTCAGCAACAAATCGATGCTGCGTCCGGATTTGCTGGTGTCCGAATGTGTCTACAACCCTCATATCACCAAGCTGCTGCAAATGGCAATGGACGCCGGCTGTAAAACCATCGACGGCTATGGAATGTTGCTATGGCAGGGGGCGGAGCAGTTCAAACTGTGGACCGGGAAAGAGTTTCCCCTGGAATATATTAAAAAGGTCATGGGATTCAACGCATAGAAGGGCGAAGAATGAAAACCGTAACAGTGAAAGATGTGGTGATAGGCGAAGGCGCTCCCAAAATCATCGTGTCATTGATGGGAAAAGATCTCCCGTCGATGGAGTCAGAAGCGCAATATTACAAAGATTTTGACTTTGATATCCTGGAGTTGCGTATCGATCATTTTGATGACGCGGAACATACCGATAGCGTTATCGAAGCGGTGCGCCGCATCAGGAGCATCATTCACGATAAACCGATCCTTTTCACCTTCCGCTCCGCCAAAGAAGGGGGAGAGAAGGACATATCGCCCGATGAGTATATTTCCCTGAATAAAAAGATCGTTGATAGCGGTCTGGTAGATCTCATCGACCTGGAGCTTTTTACCGGCGATCGGCTGGTAAGCGAGGCGATAGAACATGCCCATGCCCGCGGTGTGAAAGTCATCATGTCCAATCATGACTTTCATAAAACGCCGCCTAAGGACGAAATTGTCAAACGTCTGTGCAAAATGCAATCGCTGGGCGCCGATATACCTAAAATTGCGCTGATGCCGCAAAACAGAAACGATGTAGTGACACTGCTGGCGGCCACGCTGGAAATGTATGAAAAACATGCGAACCGCCCCATTATTACTATGTCCATGGCGAAACCCGGCGTTATTTCGCGTTTATCGGGGGAAACGTTTGGTTCGGCGGCCACATTCGGCGCGTTGAAAAAATCGTCTGCGCCGGGGCAGATAAATGTTAAAGATTTAAGGTCGATTTTAAATATATTACATCAATCATAAAACGGCATTTATTGAAAAATCAAATAGAGAGTTATTAGCGTTCCTGAATAACTGACTATACCCGTTATCATTTAAATGGCTGACGTGTTGTTTTCCTGCATTGGAAGAATTATTGGGTATATAAGAAAACCATGCGTATGGGTGATGGGGACTTTTATATCATTTTTCGTGGTGTCGGAATTATCAGAACCACCTTAACTGTGATGCGTTGTTTCACATTTTGAGTGGAGAAGAAAAACGAATTCGGTCATGACTAGGAGTATCTATGAAACTGGATAAACCAAAAAGAATTAATGGTAGAGTCCCCGTATTATCCGCTGAAGAGGCGGTAAAGTTTATTCCGGATGAAGCGACGCTTTGCGTGTTGGGGGCCGGCGGCGGCATTCTGGAGGCGACGACATTAATTACCGCATTATCTGAACGGTATAAAAATACACAAACGCCGCGCAATCTTTCTTTAATCAGCCCGACGGGGTTGGGCGATCGGGCGGAAAGAGGAATTAGTCCGCTGGCGCAGGAAGGTCTGGTTAAATGGGCGCTTTGCGGCCACTGGGGACAGTCTCCGCGTATTTCCGATTTGGCCGAGCAAAACAAAATCATCGCTTACAACTATCCGCAAGGCGTGTTGACGCAGGCCATCAGGGCTTCAGCCGCCCACCAGCCGGGTATATTGAGCAATATCGGTATCGGCACTTTTGTCGATCCAAGACAGCAGGGCGGTAAGCTCAATGAAGTGACCAAAGAAGAGTTGGTCAAACTGGTGGAGATCGATAATCAGGAATACCTCTTTTTTAAAGCCATAGCGCCGAATATCGCCTTTATCCGCGCCACGACCTGCGATAGCGAAGGTTATGCCTCTTTTGAAGATGAAGTGATGTATCTGGACGCGCTGGTTATCGCGCAGGCCGTGCATAACAACGGCGGCATTGTGATGATGCAGGTGCAGAAGATGGTTAAAAAAGCGACCCTTCATCCCAAGTCCGTCAGAATACCCGGCTATCTGGTGGATATTGTCGTCGTCGATCCGGCCCAAACGCAGCTTTATGGCGGCGCGCCGGTTAACCGCTTCATTTCCGGCGATTTTGTGCTTGATGACAGCGCTAGGCTGGAGATCCCGCTGAATCAGCGCAAACTGGTGGCGCGGCGCGCGCTGTTTGAAATGCGTAAAGGCGCGGTAGGGAACGTCGGGGTCGGGATCGCCGACGGTATCGGTCTGGTCGCCAGGGAAGAAGGCTGCGCCGACGACTTCGTCTTGACGGTTGAAACCGGCCCGATAGGCGGCATCACCACGCAAGGCGTCGCCTTCGGCGCCAATGTTAATACGCGCGCTATTCTGGATATGACCTCCCAATTCGATTTTTATCACGGCGGCGGATTGGACGTCTGTTATTTGAGTTTTGCTGAAATAGACCAGCACGGTAATGTCGGCGTCCATAAATTTAACGGAAAAATTATGGGCACCGGGGGATTTATCGATATCAGCGCGACGTCGAAAAAAATTATATTTTGCGGAACATTAACCGCCGGAAGTTTAAAAACCGAAGTCGGATCAGGAAAACTGAAAATTATTCAGGAAGGCAGGGTCAAGAAATTTATAAAAGAGATACCGGAAATTACATTCAGCGGAAAAATCGCGCTGGAACGCGGGCTGGATGTTCGTTATATCACCGAACGCGCGGTATTCACCTTGAAACAAGACGGCCTGCATTTAGTTGAAATCGCGCCCGGTGTGGATTTGGAAAAAGATATCTTATCTCAAATGGACTTCAAACCCATTATATCCAGTGACTTGAAATTGATGGATGAAAGAATGTTTTATGACAAAGTCATGGGGTTTATTTTACCTGAAGGCGAATAATAATAAGTAGGAGTACAGATTATGGACTTTGCTTTAACCGAAGAGCAAGAACTGCTGCTTGCAAGTATCCGGGAACTTATTACCAATAATTTCCCCGAAGAGTATTTCAGAACATGCGATCAAACGGGCACCTACCCTAAAGAATTTATGCAGGCGCTATCTGATAATGGTATTTCCTTATTGGGCGTGCCGGAGGAGTATAACGGCATACCGGCCGATTATGTGACGCAAATGCTGGCGCTGATGGAAGTCTCGAAATGCGGCGCTCCCGCATTCCTGATCACCAACGGACAGTGTATTCACAGTATGCTGAGATTCGGTTCGCCGGAGCAGCTGCGGAAAACGGCGGAAAGCACATTAGCCACCGGCGATCCCGCCTATGCGCTGGCTCTTACCGAACCCGGCGCAGGTTCGGACAACAATAGCGCGACAACCACATACACGCGCAGGAATGGCAAAGTGTATTTGAACGGCCAGAAGACGTTTATTACAGGGGCGAAAGAATATCCCTATATGCTGGTGCTGGCCCGGGATCCTGAACCCAAGGATCCGAAGAAAGCCTTTACCCTCTGGTGGGTTGAATCAGATCGTCCGGGCATCAAAATCAACCCGCTGCATAAAATTGGCTGGCATATGCTAAGCACATGCGAAGTCTATCTGGATAATGTCGAGGTGGATGAAAGCGATAGGGTGGGTGAAGAAGGCATGGGCTTCCTGAATGTGATGTATAACTTTGAAATGGAACGTCTCATCAATGCCGCCCGCAGTACCGGCTTCGCGGAGTGCGCCTTTGAAGACGCCGCCAGATACGCCAATCAGCGCATTCAGTTTGGCAAGCCAATCGGCCATAACCAGATGATTCAGGAAAAGCTGGCTTTAATGGCGATCAAGACCGAAAACATGCGCAACATGGTGTTGAAGGTGGCCTGGCAGGCGGATATGCATCAGTCATTAAGAACCAGCGCGGCGTTGTGTAAGCTGTATTGCGCCCGTACCGCGCTTGAAGTTATTGATGACGCGATACAAATCATGGGCGGATTGGGTTATACCGATGATGCGCGCGTTTCCCGATTCTGGCGCGACGTTCGTTGTGAAAGGATTGGCGGCGGAACGGATGAAATTATGATCTATATCGCCGGCCGCCAGATTCTGAAGGATTATCAGAATTAATTTAATGCATTATAAAAAATCAGTTCACGCTTGGCGGCGTGAACTGATTGCGTTTGATGACAAACTTTCCGGTTCTAACCCCACCCCGTCCCTCCCCTTCGCAGGGGAGGGGGTTTTAATCAGTTTGCTCCTTCCCTTCGCAGGGGAGGCGGATTTTAATCAGTCAGCACCTTCTCTTCGCAGGGAGGGGGTTTTAATCAGTTAGCTCCTTCCCTTCGCCGGGGTGGGGTTTTAATCAGTTAGCTCCTTCCCTTCGCCGGGGTGGGGGTTTTAATCAGTTAGCTCCTTCCCTTCGCAGGGGTGGGGGTTTTAATCAGTTAGCTCCTTCCCTTCGCAGGGGAGGCGGGCTCCTCCCCCTGACAAGGGGGAGGATGGGTGGGGGTAATTAACGGCGCTATTTGAACTTTATCAACAGGAGAAAAGGGATTGCATGATGATATTCAGATTAACATTCCCTGATTTTCATCGCACCCTGTAATATATTCCTGATTGTTGAGATCGTTTTTAAACTGTTTCCTGTATTCGGAGGGAGAACACCCGACGTGCCGAATAAACAATTTTGTGAAGTGGTCGACATTATCGTACCCGACTCTGAAAGAAATTTCGTTCAGGCATAACTCCGTATTGGTCAATGAAAATTTGGCTTCCGTGATGCGGCGGCGAATAACATAGTTGATGGGGGAAATGTTATATTCTTTAGTAAATTCATGGCAAATATAGCTTACGCTGGCCCGGAATTTTTTTGCAAGCTGATCCAGGGTGATTTTTTCTCTGTAGTTATTATTTAAATAAACCAAAATATCTTTTACCAGAACGTCTTTAATTATATGCCCGGAATCAGTTCGGTAGGCGCTTTTGAAATTGTCGTAAAAGATGACCGTCAGCGCATAGCCAAAAGCATCATAAACGGATGACGCGGTACTGTCTTTTTGTTTGGGCAATATCATGCTGATTTCTTGAAAAATGCTCTTTATAACATCTTTGTTTTTGACGCTGGAAACAACGGGACATGAGTTCGGCTGCATGATCCGGCCTTCATCGAGCCCCTTGATCTTGAAGCCGTAAACCGCGCAGGTATAGGTCGTTGCGGGCGATGCGCTATCAGACGCCACGGCGTGCAGGCTGCCGCGCTCGATGATCACGATATCGCCGGCCTGGGCTACATAGTCCGACGAGTCTATGGTGAGTCTGGCGACGCCGTTTTTCACATAGATCAGTTCGGTTTCCGCTTCATGCATGTGATGACCAGACTCCCAGTTGGGGTCATCGCTAATTACGTATCTGGATAACTTGGGCATCAATCCGTTTTCAAAAATGGTATCCGCTTTATTGTCAAACCAATACTGATACATGACTACCTCCGCTTTTAATCGTAAGGTGTAAGCCAATTATTAGATGATGCGATAATATAGCAACCGATGACAGTTATAACATGGATCCAGCGCGCGAAAACAAGATTGTTTGTATGCCATGCAAGATAGTACGTCAGCGAAAAAGTACAATAAAACACCCGGCCGCTACAGCAAATTATCTATTTATCTTCTCTCCGTTACGAACCGATCAAGACCATAATATACAAATTTTATACGTCGGATTTACAATGCTAACGTGATTTTATTTTTTTCATCAATATCATGAGAATCCTCGCTAAAAAACGATCATATTTATGATGTGCGTCACATCCTTTTTTTCTCATTTATATCGGCATGTTAATTTCATGTTTAACGTTGTTCTATCCTTGCGTATTACTTTGTCTGAACAAATAAAAAATAAATAATTAACACGCCATTATAGGCCGCCTGTTTTTTTGCAAGATAGTTGGTAACTAAAACATATTATCATGTCGTTTTTTATCCCAAACCGTATCAATATATCACCATAAATTTTATATATCCCTTTGAGATAAATAGATTTTGTCCCCAATGTTCCCTCATTGGGAAAACAAGGCATTCGTCCATTTATTGAGTGGATATACCCCAAATCAGGGGATATCGATGTTTAACCGGAGAAAAACATGCAAAAAATATCTCCCTCTTCATTTATTGCCAGCAATCGGCATCTATCTGAATCGTTTTATTCACCCGCAGGGGCATCGCCATTCAGCTTCAGACGCCTTTGCCGCTGATCCGAATATCTGTTATTGCCGATAGGAGATACCATGAAAATCATAACCTGCTTTAAGCTGGTGCCCGAAGAGCAAGACATTGTGGTCACCGCGGAACAGACGCTCAACTTTGATCGCGCCGACGCCAAAATCAGCCAGTTCGACCTGAATGCCATTGAAGCCGCCGTTCAACTGGCCGGCGATGATGGTCAGGTAACGGCGCTCAGCGCGGGCGGTAAGTTTTTGCAAAATACCAAGGTGCGTAAAGACGTGCTGTCGCGCGGTCCGCAAGCGCTCTATTTGGTTCAGGATCCGCATCTGGAACAGGCGTTGCCGAAAGATACCGCGCAGGCTCTGGCCGCCGCCGCCGGTAAAATCGGATTCGATCTGCTGCTGTTCGGCGAAGGGTCCGGCGATCTGTACGCGCAACAGGTCGGGCTGCTGGTCGGCGAGATGCTGCAGCTTCCCACGGTCAACGCCGTCAGCCATATCCAGATTACCGATAACCGCGTTCTGGTCGAACGCACTCTGGAAGAGGAAGTGGAAGTGCTGGAGTTACCGCTTCCGGCCGTGCTTTGCGTCACTTCAGATATCAATGTTCCTAAAATTCCGACCATGAAGGCCATTCTCGGCGCAGGGAAAAAACCGGTAACGCAATGGCAGGCCGGCGATATAGGTTGGACCCCCGCTCAGCCCTATTCCGAACTTATCAATGTCCGTGTGCCGCCGCAGGCGGAACGCAAACACATCATTATTGAAAGCGATACGCCAGAAGCGATTGGTGAATTGGCGGAACATCTGAAAAAAGTGCTGAACTAATCCGAGACGGAGAGAAATCACCATGAGTAAATTAACGAATGTATGGGTGTTCAGCGACAATCTCGATCGCTACGCCGAATTGTTGGCGGGAGCCCGCCAGTGGGGAGAACGGGTCAACGTACTGGTTCAGGACGCCGACGCAGTGCCGTCCGTTAAGCCGCTGGGTGCGGATATGCTCTATGTCTTGGGGGAAAAATCCGCCCTGCAGCGTATAGAAAACTATGCGGAAACCATTGCCTCCCTTCTGGAAAAACCGGCCGCTCAGCAACGGCCCGTCTCCCTGATCCTGATATCCGCCACCAAACGCGGCAAGGCGCTGGCGGCCCGACTGAGCGTTCTGCTCGATGCCGCGGCGGTGAACGACGTCACCACGCTGACCGTCGGCGATGACGGCGTTTATGCCGAACACCGGATGTACGGCGGTCTGGCGTTCGGGAAAGAAAAAATCAACACGCCGATTGCCATCGTCACTTTGGCGCCCGGCGCCGTAGAGCCGGCATCGGCGGATCAAGCGCGCGACTGCCCGGTTTCCCAGGCGAATTACGTCGCCCCCCGTCAGGAAATTTTGTGTAAGGAACGCCGCGCGAAATCGCTGAGCAGCGTTGACCTGAGTAAAGCCAAGCGCGTGGTCGGCGTGGGCCGCGGTCTGGTTTCCCAGGACGATCTGCGCATGGTACAGGAACTGGCGACGCTGCTCGGCGCGGAAGTCGGCTGTTCCCGGCCGATTGCCGAAGGCGAACACTGGATGGAGCGCGAACGCTATATCGGCGTCTCAGGCGTACTGCTGAAGTCCGATCTTTACCTGACGCTGGGGATCTCCGGGCAGATCCAGCATATGGTCGGGGGCAACGGCGCGAAAACCATCGTCGCCATCAATAAAGACAAGAACGCGCCTATCTTCAAATACGCCGACTACGGTCTGGTCGGGGATATTTATAAAGTGGTTCCCGCTCTGATAGCGCAACTGACCCGTTAACCATGTGAGTTCCGCCGTTTTAGACCTGATAGATTCCGGGTTGCAGGACAAAACGCGACGCAACGCGTTGCCTCTTTACCGGCGAGGCTCATGAGTGGGCCTCGTAACGCGACAACCGAGAGACAAATTCGCCGGGAACGAATTTGATCGGCCGGCGCGCCTGCAACTTGCAAGATAAAAGGTAGAGCCGCGGCGGGATAGGGAGCCGAGACAATGTCGGAAGAAAAATTCGATGCCATCGTGGTCGGCGCAGGCTGTGCGGGCTGCGTCGCCGGTTACGTCATGGCAAAAGCCGGGCTGGATGTACTGGTCATCGAGCGCGGCAGTGCCGCCGGCAGTAAAAATATGACCGGGGGGCGTCTCTACGCGCACAGCCTGGAAAAAATCATGCCCGGCTTCGCGCAGGAAGCGCCGGTTGAGCGAAAGGTCGTCCGGGAAAAAATCTCATTTCTTACGGACGAAAGCGCCGTCACGCTGGATTTCCATAGCGAACAGCCGGATATCGCGTCGAAAGCGTCTTACACCGTGCTGCGCAACCAGTTCGACCCCTGGCTGATGGAAAAAGCGGAACAGGCCGGGGCGCAGTTTATTCCCGGCGTCCGGGTCGATTCCCTGCTCAGGGAAGGCCGCCGGGTAACCGGCGTACAGGCGGGCGAAGATTCGCTGGAGGCCAATATCGTCATTCTGGCCGACGGCGTTAACTCGCTCCTCGGCCGTTCTATCGGGATGGTGCCGGCGGCGTCGCCTCATCACTACGCCGTGGGCGTTAAAGAGGTGATATCTCTGTCGCCATCTCAAATAGAAGAGCGTTTTGGCCTTTCCGCCGGTGAAGGCGCGGCCTGGCTGTTCGCCGGTTCGCCGTCAAACGGTCTGATGGGGGGCGGGTTCCTTTACACCAACCGGGATTCCCTTTCGCTTGGGCTGGTCTGCGGCCTGGGCGACATTGCCCACGCCGATAAAAGCGTGCCGCAGATGCTGGAAGATTTTAAACAGCATCCCGCCATCCGTCCGCTGATTCAGGGCGGCTCGCTGCTGGAGTATTCCGCGCATATGGTGCCCGAAGGGGGCTGGTGATGGTGCCGCCGCTGGCGGACGACGGCGTGATGATAGTGGGGGACGCGGCCGGTCTGTGCCTGAATCTGGGCTACACCGTCCGTGGTATGGATCTGGCCATCGCTTCAGCGGAGGCGGCGGCGCTGACCGCTATTGAGGCTAAGGACAGTCAGGATTTTTCCGCCGGCGGATTGATGGCGTACAAGAAGAAACTGGAGCAAAGTTTTGTGCTGCAGGATATGCATCTTTACCGCAAGCTGCCGGCGCTGATGGAAAATCCGCGCTTGTTCAGCCAATACCCGCGGATGGTCGCCGACATCATGACCGATATGTTCATTATCGACGGCAGTCCCGGTAAGCCGATGCGTTCAAAACTACTGACCCGGTCCAAACAGGTCGGACTGATGAATCTGCTGAAGGATGGCATCAAAGGGGCGAGTGCGCTATGAGCAGCAAAGATACGGTAAATGTGGATGTAAAACTGGGCGTCAATAAATTCAGGGTGGATGAAAGCAATCCGCACATCGTTCTGGTGGAGAACCCCGATCCGGAGCAGTTTCGCAAACTGGTTAACGCCTGTCCTGCCGGCCTCTATAAGCAGGACGACGAAGGCAATATCCATTTTGACTATGCGGGGTGTCTGGAATGCGGAACCTGCCGGGTGCTCTGCGGCGATACCATCCTGCAAAAATGGGAGTACCCCCAGGGCACTTTTGGCATTGAATTCCGTTTCGGCTAATCCCTTTCATCGCAGATTCGTACTGGCCGGCTGCGCATTCTTTATGCGGGTTGAGACTCGACACGCCGGCTATTGACGATAAAACGATACAGCATCTTGCCGTCTATCACTGAGAATAAAAAGAATGACCGTCACCATAAAATTCAACGCTGCGCGCAGGGACGAATACCGACAACAGGGATACTGGGGAGACGCTTCACTCGCCGATTATTGGCATCACGCGGTTAAAACCGTACCGGAAAAGATCGCCGTCATCGACAATCAGGGAACATCCTATAGCTACGCCGATCTGGATCGGGCGGCGGGGCGTTTGGCCGCTTATCTGCTCGACTGCGGCATTATGCCGGGCGACAGGGTCGCTTTTCAGCTTCCGGGCTGGTGCGAGTTCACGCTGATCTATCTGGCGTGTCTGAAAACGGGGGCGGTCTCCGTTCCTCTGCTGCCCGCTTACCGCGAGACGGAACTTATCTGGATCCTCAATAAGAGCCGGGCCCGCGTGCTGTTCGTCCCAACGATGTTTAAAAACGCCAACCCGGTGGAGAGGGTCGCTCCGCTGCGCTCCCAGCTTCCGCATTTACAGCAGGTGGTGGCCGTTGATAAGCTAGCGCCCGCCGCGTCGTCCCCGGCGCTCAGCCAACTGCTGCAAGACTACTCCCCGCTGGAAAACCCCGTTAAGACGCATGGCGATGAACTGGCCGTGGTGCTGTTTACCTCCGGTACGGAGGGCGTGCCCAAAGGCGTTATGCTCACCCATAACAACGTCCTTGCCAGCGAACGCGCCTATTGCGCCAGGCTGAATCTGACCTGGCTGGATACGATATTGATGCCCGCGCCGCTGGCTCATGCCACCGGTTTTCTGCACGGCGTCACCGCGCCCTTTATCATCGGCGCCCGCAGCGTGCTGCTGGATATTTTTAATCCGGCGGAGTGTCTCGCCTTGTTGGAACGGGAACAATGCACCTGCGTGATGGGCGCCACGCCCTTTGTTTACGATCTGCTGTGCGCCGTGCAGCAACGGCATTACGACCTGTCTTCACTGCGTTTTTTTCTGTGCGGCGGCACCACCATTCCTAAAAAAATCACCCGCGACTGTTTACAGGCGGGCATCAAATTGCTGAGCGTCTACGGCGCGACGGAGAGTTCGCCCCATGCCGTCGTCAAACTCGACGATCCGCTGTCGCGCGTGATCAATACCGACGGCGCCGCCGCCCCCGGCGTTGAAATAAAAGTCGTCGATAAGGAGCGTAAGCCGGTTCCTTACAACGAAGAGGGGGAGGAGGCATCCCGCGGTCCCAATGTTTTCATGGGATATCTGGATGAACCAGAGCTGACCGCGCGGGCATTGGATGATGATGGCTGGTACTACAGCGGCGATCTCTGCCGGATGGATGAAGAAGGCTACATCAAAATCACCGGCCGGAAAAAAGATATCATCGTCCGCGGCGGCGAGAATATCAGCAGCCGGGAGGTGGAGGAGATCCTGATGCAGCATCCGCGCGTGCGTGACGCCGGCGTCGTCGCCATGCCGGATGAGCGTTTGGGGGAGCGTTCATGCGCCTATATCGTTCTGAAAGCGCCTTACCGGACGCTGACGCTGGAAGAGGTGGTCGCCTTCTTTAGCCGCAAGCGGGTCGCCAAATACAAATATCCGGAACGCGTGGTCATTGTCGAAAGCCTGCCGCGCACGGCGTCCGGGAAAATAAAGAAGTATCTGTTGCGTCAGGACATCATCAGCCGGCTGTCTATTTGCTCCGATGACGCGGGCGATTTGTACTCCCCACACTGAAAGCGCGGCGTTCTTTGTTATCAAGGCCGGTTTACAGCGTAAACCGGTCCGCGTCACGCCAGGCGGGAAAGGCTTCGCGGTAGCTTTGCAGCGTCTCCAGCGATAGCTCGGCGTCCAGCCGGGCCGGCCGGTTCGGCGGCGCAAAAGCCAGCGTTTCCCCCAGGGCGTTAATGATAAGACTATCGCCCTGATAGCTGTGGCCGTTGCCGTCGCTGCCTACGCGGTTACATCCGGCGACATATGCCTGATTTTCAATCGCCCTGGCGGCCAGCAGCGTTTTCCAGTGCGCCGCGCGCGGCGCCGGCCAGTTGGCCACATACAGCAATAGATCGTAATCCCGCTGATTGCGCGACCACACCGGAAAGCGCAGGTCATAACAGATCAGCGGACAGATCCGCCAGCCGCGCCACTCAATAACGGCGCGTTCGGCGCCGGCCTGATAATACTGATGCTCGTTCGCCATCCGGAACAGATGACGCTTATCGTAGTGATAAACGTTGCCCTGCGGATCGGCCAGCAGGAAGCGGTTGACCGCGCCTTTGGGCGTGCGCACGGCGACGCTGCCGCCGACCAGCGCATTATTGCGCTGCGCCCACTGATGGAGCCACTTCTCAATCACCGCCTGCTCGATTCCCTTTTGAGCCGCATCCATAGAAAAACCGCTGGTAAACATCTCAGGCAAAACGATCACGTCGCGCCCGGCGATACCGGCCAGCAGCGTATCGAAATGGTTCAGGTTGGCCGTGGCGTCCAGCCAGGTCAGCGGCTCCTGCAATAGGGTAATTTTCAAAGTCGACATAGGCGCTCCGCTGCGGCATCCAGCGTAGACTCCTGTTTGGCAAAGCATAACCGAATCAGCGTATGCGGGAAGGGTTCGGCGCAAAATACCGACAGCGGAATGGCCGCCACGCCGACATGCTCGGTTAACCAACGGCAGAAGCTGACATCGTCCCGATCGGAAATCGCACGGTAATCCGCCAGCAGGAAATAGGTGCCTTCACAGGGCAGGGTTTCAAAGCGGCTGGCCGCCAGCGCATTCACGAAACGATCGCGGCGGGCGCGATAAAAATCGGGCAGGGCGCGCCAGTGATCGGGCTGTTCCCGCAGCATATCCGCAATGGCCAGCTGCGCCGGCGTATTGACCGCGAACGTCAGGTACTGATGAATTTTACGCACTTCGGCGCTCAGCGCGGCGGGCGCGATGCAGTAGCCCACTTTCCAGCCGGTCATATGAAAGGTTTTGCCGAATGAGGAGACGGCAATGGCGCGCTGACGCAGTGACGGATGGGCCAGCACGCTGGCGTGTCCCTCGTTGGCGAAGCATATATGCTCGTACACTTCATCGCTCAGCACGTAGATCTCGCGTGCGGCAATGGCCTGCCAGAGCTGCTGGAAATCCTCTTTCCGCCATACGGTGGCGGAGGGATTGTGCGGCGTATTCAGGATCACCAGACGAGTGCGATCGCTCAGCAGACCGGAGAATTCCGCCCAGTCGACGCGGAACGCCGGCGGTTGCAGCGCAACGCGTTTTAGCTTGCCGCCCGCCAGCTCTACCGCCGGGGCGTAGCTGTCGTAGCTGGGATCGAAACAGATGACTTCATCGCCGGGGCGCACCAGCGCGGCGATGGCGGCGAACAGGGCTTCCGTCGCGCCGGCCGTGACGGTGATTTCCGTATCGACGTCCGGCCGCCAGCCATAAATCTCGGCGGTTTTCTCCGCAATCGCCGCCCGCAACGGAGCGACGCCGGTCATTGGCGCATACTGATTATTCCCCTGGCTGACGTGGTAAGCCAGACGTTGCTTCAAATAGTCCGGGCCGTCAAAATCAGGAAAACCCTGCGACAGATTGATGGCTTTATGCTGCTGAGCCAATGCGCTCATCTGCGTGAAAATGGTGGTGCCGAGGGAAGGCAGTTTACTTTCGGGTATAAGTGCGGCGCTCATGACTGAATAGGACTCCTGCAGGCCTGTGTTGCTAGCCAATATAACACGATGCTAGTATTTGGCAATCAAGACGCTTGGACGTTTAAACGGCTAAATGCCATTAAATGCTAAGTCATAACTAAAAGTACTAAGTACTGGTAAATAGGAAGTTTCATGACGGAAAACCTGCAAATTACGGCACTACTCGCCGCCTGCCATTGGATCGGACAAAAAGGCTGGTGTCCGGCGACCGGCGGCAATATGTCTGTGCGCCTTGATGAGCATCAGTGTCTGATTAGTGCGTCAGGCAAGGATAAAGGCGGCTTACAGGCTGATGATCTCCTGCTGGTGGATATCGCCACCAACCATGCGCCCAGCGGACGTACGCCGTCGGCGGAAACCGGACTGCATACGCAACTGTACCGCGCCTATCCGCAGATCGGCGCCGTGCTGCATACCCATTCGGTCAACGCGACCGTGCTCTCCAGAGTGGAAACCGCTCCAGAACTGGCGCTGCAAGGCTATGAGATGCAAAAATCGCTGGCGGGGCAGAAAAGCCATTTGGATCGCGTAGCCATCCCGATTTTCGATAACGATCAGGATATTGCGGCGCTGGCGCGTGAAGTGGCCGCCCGGAACGAGCGTCAACCGCTGCGTTACGGTTTCCTGGTGCGCGGGCATGGCCTTTACTGCTGGGGCGAAAGCGTAGAAGAGGCGCGCCGTCACCTTGAGGGGCTGGAGTTCCTGTTCCAGTGCGAACTGCAGCGCCGTCTGCTGGAGGCCAGATGAGTAACCGGAATGCGATTAAAGCCATAGTGACGGATATCGAAGGCACCACCAGCGATATTCGTTTCGTGCATAACGTGCTGTTTCCCTATGCTCGCGCCCGTCTGACGGAGGCGGTGCAACGGCAGGAGCATGATAAGGATATTGCTCAGTCGCTGGCGGCGTTGCGGCAGGAGCTGGGACAGCCGGACGCGGATCAAACTACGCTGATCGCGGCATTGAACCGTTTCATGGATGAGGATCGCAAATCGCCGGCGTTAAAGCTGCTACAGGGCGTTATCTGGCGCAGCGGCTATCTGAACGGCGATTTTCGCGGTCATGTTTATCCGGAGGTGGCGGCCCAACTGGCGGAGTGGCGGCGGCAGGGCATCCGGCTGTATGTCTATTCGTCCGGTTCGGTTGAAGCGCAACAGCTACTGTTCGGCTACAGCGAGGCCGGCGATCTGCGCCCGCTGTTCAGCGATTATTTTGATACCCGCGTCGGCGCGAAACGTGAAGCGACGTCCTACCGCGCCATTGAGCAATCCATCGGCCTGCCCGCCGGTCAGTTACTGTTCCTGTCGGATATTCGTCAGGAGTTGGACGCCGCGCGGCAGGCCGGATGGCATACCTGTCAGCTGATCCGTAGCGACGCTGATGACTTGAGCGGCCATCGTCAGGTGGCTCGTTTTGACCAGATCGATTTACAGGAGTATTTCCCATGAGTGCACTGACCATCTTTAGTGATAGCGATGCCAGCCAACCGATTTGGCAAAGTCAGGATGCGGAGGCTATCCGCCGACAGTTGGCCGATATCGGCGTGCGTTTTGAGCGCTGGCAGGCGAACCAGACGTTAAGCGCCGACCCGGATTCCGCAGAGGTGCTGGCGGCCTATCAGCATGAAATAGATCGCCTGGTGGCGGAAAAAGGCTACCAGAGCTGGGATGTCATCAGTATGCGGGCGGATAATCCGCAGCGCGCCGAACTGCGCACCAAATTTCTGGCCGAGCATACCCACAACGAAGATGAAGTGCGTTTCTTCGTTGAAGGCGCCGGGCTGTTTTGCCTGCATCTGCAAAGCAAAATTTTCCAGATCCTGTGCGAGAAAAACGATCTGCTGTCCGTTCCGGCGGGCACCGCCCACTGGTTTGATATGGGGCCGGAACCGCACTTCACCGCCATTCGCCTGTTCGATAACCCGGAAGGCTGGATCGCGCATTTCACCGGCGACAAGATCGCGGATGCGTATCCGAAGCTGGCGGGCTGAATGCAAGCCGTTTTTTAAATCCCACTCGCGCCAGTTTGACTGGCGTTTTTTTTTACCTCATTATAGATTAGCTAATCTAGCTAAGGAGGTGAATAATGACAGTTCAGGCCAATATGCATGAAGCCAAGTCCCGGCTTAGCCAGCTTGCGGATAAAGCGGCGGAAGGGGAGACGGTGATTATCGCCAAGGCGGGTAAGCCTTATGTCCAGCTTATCCCTGTATCTCAGGGCGACAGAACGCCGGGCGGGTATGAGCATCGTATCGCGATGGATCGCCGTTTTGATGAGGCAGATGGGGATATTCAGAGGATGTTTGAGGCGGATGAATGAAACGTCTGTTGATCGATACTCATGTATTTATCTGGTGGCTGACGAATGATCCGGCGCTGGGGCCGATCGCCCGGAGTTCAATTGCAAAAGGAACTAACAGCGTATTCGTCAGCGCGGTGACGCCTTGGGAAATAACCATAAAGCGCTCCATTGGCAAACTACAGTTTGATGCGGATTTTGATGAAGCCATGGAACGTAATAACTTTTACGCGTTGTCGATCTCCCATGCTCATGCTGAACAGGCAGGGGATTTACCACGACATCATGGTGATCCGTTTGACCGTATGCTTATCGCTCAATCTCAAATGGAAGGCTTGACGCTGGTTTCCGCCGACACCGTCTTTTCCCAATATGGTATCCGGCTGCTCAATGCAAGAAGCTGAACGGCATAAATATTGGATACGCCAATCCTCCGACTGGCGTTGATATCAATCAGGCTTTCTTTTCCCCCAGCGCAGAGTGAAATATCCCGTCTTTCACCGCCTGCGGCGTCACGATGCCGGTATCCAGCACCCAACCGCTGATTAATGCCGCCGGCGTCACGTCAAAGGCCGGGTTGTAGACCGGCGCATCCTGCGGTGCCCAGCGGCAGCGGCCGAAGCTGCCTGAGACGCCGGTGACTTCATCGGCGGCGCGTTGTTCAATGGGAATGGCGCCGCCGTCCGGACATGCCGGGTCGTGCGTGGTATGCGGCGCGGCAACGTAGAAAGGGATCTGGTGATAGTGCGCCAATACGGCCAGACTGTAGGTGCCTATCTTATTGGCGACGTCGCCGTTGGCGGCGATGCGGTCCGCGCCTACCCATACCGCGTCTACTTTGCCCTGAGCCATCAGGCTGGCGGCCATTGAGTCGCAAATCAGCTGATAGGGGATTCCCAGTTCTCCCAATTCCCAGGCGGTAAGGCGTCCGCCCTGTAGCAACGGCCGGGTTTCATCCACCCAAACCTGGGTAATCTTTCCCTGTTGATGCGCGCGCAACAGTACGCCGATGGCGGTGCCGATGCCGGCGGTCGCCAGGCCGCCGGTGTTACAGTGGGTTAACAAACGGCTGTCCGGCGCAACCAGCGTGGCGCCGTGAACGGCTATTTTTTCGCACAATCGGCGGTCTTCCTCGACCAGCCGCAGCGCTTCCCGCTGCATGGCGCGGACGAATTGCGGCTGCGCCAGCGCCGCTTTCATCCGATCCAAATTATTCATCAAATTAACCGCGGTGGGGCGGGCGGCGCGCAGCGTTTCCAGCGCCTCCGCCAGCTGCGCTTGGGTCAATCCTTGTTCCGCCAGCAGCGCCAGCAGCAGGCTGGCTGATAGGCCGATAAGCGGCGCGCCGCGCACCCGTAACGCCTGAATATGTTCGACCAGCGTCGTCACGTCCGGGCAGGGCAGCCAGCGCGTTTCCTGCGGCAGCGATTGCTGATCGAGGATCCAGAGCCGGCCGTCAGCCATCTTTAAGCTGGTGGTGTTAAGTTTCTGCATGATTGGTTAAATCCATGTTGCGTTATTGCGTCGATTTTCTTATTCTGCCAATACGCGAAACAGATGTATAGACGTCCAAACGCTTTTATGTCCAAAAGTTGTCTTTCTAAAACATCGTGAATGTAAAACAACGAGGGGTTGGCAATGTCACCTTACCGCACCTTTACGGCGGATGATGCCGTGGAATATGCCCGCCGGTATGGCGGAGTGAGCGATCCGCAAGCGCTGATCGCCGCAGAAGAAATTGGCGACGGTAATCTGAATTTGGTATTTAAAATTCGTGATGCGCAGGGAATAAGCCGGGCGATCGTCAAGCAGGCGCTGCCCTATGTGCGTTGCGTCGGCGAATCCTGGCCGCTGACGCTGGACCGCGCGCGTATCGAAGCGGAAACGCTGCTGACGCACGCGCGGTTTTGCCCTCAGCATACGGTTACCGTACTGCATCATGATGCGGAACTGGCGGTAATGGTGCAGGAAGATCTTTCCGACCATCGTATCTGGCGCAGCGAGTTGATTAAGGGAATTTACTATCCGCAGGCCGCGGAACAGTTGGGCGAATATCTGGCGCAAACGCTGTTCCATACGTCGGATTTTTATCAGGCTCCGCATGATAAAAAAGCGGCGGTGAGCCGGTTCACCAACCCTGAATTGTGTCAGATCACGGAAGATTTGTTCTTTACCGACCCTTATATCGATCACGAAAGAAACCGGTTTGAAGCGGTTCTGTCGGCGGAGGTGCAGGCGCTGCGCGGCGATCGGGCATTGAAGCTGGCGGTGGCGGAATTAAAGCACCGCTTTTTGACCAAGGCGG
This sequence comes from Brenneria izadpanahii, assembly GCF_017569925.1. Lineage (NCBI taxonomy): Bacteria > Pseudomonadati > Pseudomonadota > Gammaproteobacteria > Enterobacterales > Pectobacteriaceae > Brenneria > Brenneria izadpanahii. The sequence continues at coordinate 1,126,290 of NZ_CP050854.1, forward strand.
AAGCGCTGCTGCACGGCGATATCCATAGCGGCTCGATCTTTGTGGCGCAAGAGCGCTTAAAGGCGATTGACGCCGAGTTCGGCTTTTATGGGCCGATAGGGTTCGACGTAGGTACGGCGTTGGGCAATCTGCTGCTTAACTACTGCGGCTTACCGGGGCTGCTGGCGCCGCGTGAAGCGGCGGCGGCCAGAGAGCAGCGGCTCGGCGATATCCGCACGCTGTGGAATACCTTCGCCGAGCGTTTTTCGCTGCTGAACCGCCATCACGGCCGTGAGCCCTCTTTGGCCGCGTCAGGTTACGCCGAGCAATTTTTACGGCAGGTATGGCGTGATTCCGTCGGCTATTGCGGCACGGAACTGATTCGCCGCACGATAGGGCTGGCGCACGTCGCCGATCTCGACAGTATTCAGGATGACGACGCGCGGGCGGCGTGCCAGCGTCATGCGCTGCATCTCGGCCGGACGTTGATTCTTGCCGCGCCGCATATCGATAACGTGGATGAACTGCTGGCCCGCGTGCGTCAAAGCGGGGCATAAGTCCGTTTCTCTGCTTCGGGGCGAGCCGTCGCCCCCTGGCGCTTACTTTTTCTTCCCTTTCTCCATCAACGCCTTCAGATCGGCAAAGGGGTTATGCGTCGCGACGCCGACATCTTTCTGGGCGTCTTCGCCCGCCACCACGGTCGAGCCATAGGTATCCGCATCGGTGTATTTCGAATGTTCGTGATCGTGACAGTACAGGCACAGCATTTCCCAGTTGCTGCCGTCTTCCGGGTTATTGCTGTGGTCGTGATCGATATGGTGAACGGTCAGTTCACGCAGGTTGGAATAGACGAATTCGCGTGAGCAGCGCCCGCATACCCACGGAAAGAGTTTCAGCGCTTTTTCACGATAGCCGCTTTCGAGCTTCGCGTAGTTCTTGGGGATATATGCCATGTGCCGATTGCCAATATAAAGGAAATAAGGGTTATTTTAGCTGATTTTCGGCTTGGATCATCTCATCGGAAACATCAATGGCAAAATGAATTTTATTGCATCCGCCCCTGACTCGCAGGGGCGGATGGGTTATTCCCGTTCCAGACGGGCGTTAAGCGCGTCAATCTCCCGTCGCCATTGTGCCTGCCGTTGCGGCTTCTGGTGTTTTGGCTTACGCGCCAGATCGTCCGCCAGCAAGGTTTCGAGCGTAATCAGTTGTTCCAACAGATTGTCGCTGTCCATCTCTGGCTTAGCCGCCGTCTCGGACGGTTGGTCGCCGGGCGCGTCAACTGCGTTATCGCGTAAACGCGCGAAAACCGCCTCAACATCGTGCCATTCGCTCAGTTCGCCGTTTTCAACCAGCCAAAAGCGGTTACAGCTTTGGCTGATTAAATCGCGATCGTGGCTCACCAGCAGCACGCCGCCTGCAAATTGCGCCAGTGTTCGCGCCAGCGCCTCTTTGCCGTCCATGTCCAGATGATTGGTCGGCTCATCGAGCATCACCAGCCCATAGCGCGCCAGCGACATGCCGACAAACAGCAAGCGCGAACGCTCGCCGCCGCTCAGCGTACTGACTTTTTGCCCGTGACGAACCCAGGCGAAACCGGCGCTAATCAACGCTTGTTTACGCGCATCCGGAGCCGGCGCGAAAGGCTCAAGGGCATCGAACAGCGTATCGTCATCGTTAAGCTGATGCAGCGTCTGGTCGTAATAACCGAGCGTCACGCGTGGATGGAGCGTCAAACCGTCGGATAAACCCGGCTGTTGGTTATGTCGCCAGATAAGGCGCAACAACGATGATTTTCCGCAGCCGTTGCGCCCCATAATCGCCACGCGATCGCCGCTTTTCAGCCGCGCCAGCGGCAGGGTAAAGAGCGGCGGCAGGCCGACGGCAGGGGCGACCGGCAACTGCGTCATTTCCAGCAGGCGATCGGCTCGCAGCGCGTCGCCCTGTAATGACAGCACCCACTGGCTGCCCGCGGTGACATCGGTTTGGCTCTCTTTTAGCCGCTCGACCTGTTTTTCCATCTGTTTTGCTTTACGCGAGAGATCTTCGTTATCGTAAACCTGACCCCATGTCGCCAGCCGTTTCGCGCTGGCGGTAATGCGGTCGATCTCTTTTTGTTCGGCTTTTTGCCGGAGCGCATCGGTCTCATCGCTGTCGGCCAGCGCCTGACGCGCGGCGGAGCAGGTAAGCGCGAAGCTGTGCAGCGTCCGATCGCGCAGAACCCAGGTGCTGTTCGTCACGGCATCCAGTAACCGGCAGTCGTGAGAAACCAGTACGAAACTGCCTGACCAGTGACGTAAAAAATCCTCCAGCCACAGCAGCGTCGGTAAATCCAGATGGTTGCCCGGTTCATCAAGCAGCAACAGATCAGGGTGTTGAATCAACGCCCGCGCCAGTAATAAGCGCGTATGCTGCCCACCGCTTAATGTGCCGGTACACAACGACTGGTCGTTATCATCAAACCCCATCGAGGCCAGAAGCGCCTGCGCCTGCCAACACTGGTTTTCCCGTTCCGCTGGCGGAAACTGGGCCAGCACCGCCTCCAGCATGGTGAACGGGAGCAGATCTTCCGGTAAATGTTGTTCAACACGCGCCAGCAGGCACCGTCGGGCAACGGAATACAGACCGGATGTGGGCGGCAGCGATCCGTCGAGAACTTTTAACAGGGTACTTTTACCGCAGCCGTTGTAACCAATCAGGCCAATGCGGTCGCCTTTTTTGACGGTAAAAGAGATATCGCGAAACAGCGAACCGAACGCCGTATCGACATGGAGGGATTGTGCAGTTAGTAATGTGCTCATTGCTTACTCAAGAGTTACAGACGCGTATACGCCTCGTCAAACATCGCTGACGATAACCCGGTAAGCCCGAGAGAAGGGATTCAGTAGTGGACTTCGCTCAAGCCAAAGTTATCGCAGCACGATACCGATAACGCTTGAGTGGCGACGATCGCCAAGGTGATGTGAAGTGTAAAACAGTTCACAGCGCAGCATAGTTATCCTCCTTTTCATTTTCCAGTATGTGATTGGGTGAGTGAATTGTAGCGGGAGTTGAACGCATTGGCTACGCGATATAGACATCGGGGCCGTTACGCCGCCTGCGTTTTTTGCGGCGGCTCGCGTTGCGGCCGCGCTGCCGCCAGCGCATCGGCGGCGAAGTCGTCAACCTTAATCGAGCGTAAGCGGCTGGCTTCGGCTTTGATAAGTATTTGGGCTTCATCCTCGGTAATATTCCCTTCCGCCAGCGCCTGTTCGGCCAGCTCATCCAGCCGCATAAACGGCAGATGCTTACCGGCGGCTTTCGCTAAGCGCTGATGAATCGGCTCCGCCGCGATAATATCCCGCAGCGTTTCTTCCAGCAGACCGACCGGATTGTGCTTGCCGGCGGCCAGATATTGTCCCCGCCCCAAACGGCTGCGAGTGGAAGAGGGGGTCAGCAGTAGCTTCGCCACTTCATGATCCAAACGATCGGACGGCGCTGCATTGCAGCGGCCCAGCGGCAGAAGGAGGCGTTGCAGTAAGGCGGACGCGGCGCGGTCAGGAAAATTGCGCAGCAGGTCGGCTAACGCCTGTTCCGCCTGGTAAAGACAGTCTTGAACGCCCCAGTGCACCAATGGCAGATCGGCTTGCTGGCGTCCTTCCTCGTCATAGCGTTTCAGCGTGGCGGAGGCCAGGTAAAGCTGGCTGAGAATATCTCCCAGACGGGCGGAAATACGTTCGCGCCGTTTCAGGCCGCCGCCCAGTATCGCCATGGAGATATCGGCCAATAGCGCCATATTCGCGCTGAGGCGGTTCAGCCGCTGATAATAACGTCGAGTCTCGTCATTAACCGGCGCGCGGCTCAGGCGGCCGTTGGTTAAACCAAGCCACAGACTGCGTACTGCGCTGCCGCCAATGTGGCCGATATGACCGAACAGCGCGCGATCGAAACGCGGAAGATCCCCATGCAGCGCCGCCGCCATCTCTTCCAGCACATACGGATGGCAACGGATCGCCCCCTGACCGAAAATAATCATGCTGCGGGTCAGAATATTCGCGCCCTCAACGGTAATGGCGATGGGGGAACCCTGGTAGACGCGGGCCAGAAAGTTGGAGGGACCAAGGCAGATGCCTTTTCCTCCGGTAATATCCATTGCGTCCATCACCGCGCGCTGACCGCGCTGGGTACAGTGATATTTTACAATGGCGGATAGCACCGCCGGTTTCTCACCCAGCATAATTCCGTTGGTAATCAACGTTGAGGCGGCATCCATCACATAAAGGTTGCCGGCGATGCGCGCCAGCGGTTCCTCTATCCCCTCCATCTTACCGATAGGAACTTTGAACTGACGGCGAATACGAGCATAGGCGCCGACGCCAAGGGCGATTGATTTCAGTCCGCCGGTGGCATTGGCCGGCAGCGTGATGCCGCGCCCGACGGACAGGCATTCCATCAGCATTCGCCACCCTTGTCCGGCCATTTGCGGGCCGCCGATGATGTAGTCCAGCGGTACGAAGATGTTTTCCCCCTGGGTCGGCCCGTTCTGAAACGGGATGTTCAGCGGGAAATGACGACGGCCGATTTGTACTCCGTCGGTAGCGGTGGGGATAAGGGCGCAGGTAATGCCCATATCTTCCGTTTCTCCCAGCAGATGGTCCGGATCGTACAGTTTGAAGGCCAGACCGAGCACGGTGGCTACCGGCGCCAGCGTGATGTAGCGCTTATTCCATGTCAGGCGCATGCCCAGCGTCTGTTTACCCTGCCAGAGTCCATAACACACCACGCCGCTGTCCGGAATCGAACCGGCGTCGGAGCCCGCTTCCGGGCTGGTCAGCGCAAAACAGGGAATTTCCTGACCCCGCGCCAGACGGGGCAGATAGTAATCTTTCTGTTGGTCCGTGCCGTAGTGTTGCAGCAGTTCCCCCGGGCCCAGCGAGTTGGGCACGCCGACGGTGATCGCCAGAATACTGGAGACGCCGGCCAGCTTTTGTAGCACTAGCGCCTGAGCGTAGGCGGAAAACTCCAATCCGCCGTACTGCTTTTTGATGATCAGCGCGAAGAAACGATGCTGTTTCAAAAACGCCCACAATTGCGGCGGCAGGTCGGCAAGCTCGTGGGTAATTTCAAAATCGTTCGCCATACGGCAGGCTTCTTCGACCGGCCCATTAATGAAAGCCTGTTCTTCGGCGCTCAGCCGCGGCGGCGGATAGTGATGCAGTTTTTTCCAGTCCGGCGCGCCGCGGAACAATTCCCCTTCCCACCAGGTGGTTCCCGCATTGATGGCCTCTTTTTCCGTATTCGACATCGGCGGCATGACTTTCTGAAACCGAGGCAGCGCGGCGGCCGAGAAGAATTTGCGGCGCAGCGGCGGAACGTTGAACGGCATCAGTAAGACAACCAGCGGGATAATCAGCCAGACGGGCCATACCGATATGACTGACATGATTGCAAAATAGGCCAGCAGAATCACGCTGCCTAACAGCAGGTTGAGCCGATGGTAGAACATGGCGCCGATGATGATCGATAAGAGAAGAATGCTGACAGCAACCATTGCGTGTCTCCAGCGTTGTCGTCGAATTCAGAAACGCATTCCATCCGCTTTCTTCTGGCCGTTACACCCAATGGAAGCGTCGCTGGCTGACAACAGGTCTGACCTGTGGGTTATGTTTGTTGTAGTTTAGCTGCCGATTTTTATCAATTTGTTTACATCATAATTACAACTAAACTCACAATCTAAGACGCTATCCGGCATTTTCTGATTGCCGTCAGCGATCCTGACGATCGTGACATTGCGCGCTTCTCGCTGTTTAGGCGATCCGCTACACTGCATAACAGAATATGATGATGTCACCGGACAAATTGAGAGGATTCCATGTATCAGGACTTAATCCGTAGTGAGCTGAAAGAAGCGGCGGAAACGCTGAATGCGTTTTTGAGTGATGATGCGAATATTCAGTCTATTCAAAATGCGGCGGTACTGCTGGCCGATGCATTTAAATCAGGCGGGAAAGTCATTTCCTGCGGTAATGGCGGTTCCCACTGCGATGCGATGCATTTTGCCGAAGAGCTGACCGGCCGCTATAGGGAAAACCGTCCGGGCTACCCGGCGATTGCCATTTCTGATCCGAGCCATCTTTCCTGTGTCAGCAACGACTTTGGCTATGATTTTGTTTTTTCTCGTTATGTTGAATCCCTGGGCCGTGAAGGCGATGTGCTGTTGGGGATCTCAACTTCCGGCAACTCCGGCAATATTATTAAAGCCATCGCAGCGGCTAAGGCCAAAGGCATGAAAGTTATCACGCTGACGGGCAAAGACGGCGGCAAAATGGCCGGTACGGCGGATGTGGAAATCCGCGTGCCCCATTTCGGTTACGCCGACCGTATTCAGGAAATCCATATCAAGGTGATTCATATCCTGATCCAGCTGATCGAAAAAGAGATGGTTGCTAACGGATAACGGAAGACGCGCAAGAGAGGTTAAGAGATTTACCATGTGTGAACTGCTTGGGATGAGCGCAAACGTACCGACCGATATCTGTTTCAGTTTTACCGGGTTGGTGCAGCGTGGCGGTCTGACGGGGCCGCACCGGGATGGTTGGGGAATTACGTTTTATGAAGGGCATGGCTGCCGGACGTTCAAGGATCCCCTGCCAAGCTGTAGCTCGCCGATAGCCCGGTTGGTGCAGGACTATCCGATTAAATCCTGCGCTGTGGTGTCGCATATCCGTCAGGCGAATCGGGGATCCGTGGCGCTGGAAAATACCCATCCGTTTACGCGCGAACTTTGGGGCAGGAACTGGACGTTCGCCCATAACGGGCAATTAAAAGGGTATCGTTCGTTAAAAACCGGCACGTTCCGGCCTGTCGGCCAGACGGACAGCGAATATGCGTTCTGTTGGCTGCTGTATCAACTGTCGCAACGCTATCCGCGCACGCCGGGAAACTGGCCCGCGGTGTTTCGCTATATTGCCGGGCAGGCGGATTTGCTGCGGAAAAAGGGCGTGTTTAACATGCTGCTGTCCGACGGGCAATTTGTGATGGGGTACTGCTCCACCAATCTTTATTGGATCACCCGGCGCGCGCCGTTTGGTAAGGCGACGTTGCTGGATCAGGATGTGGAAATTGATTTTCAACAACAGACCACGCCGAACGACGTCGTCACGGTGTTGGCGACGCAGCCGCTGACGGGAAATGAAACCTGGCATAAGATCATGCCAGGCGAATTCGTCTTATTTTGTTTCGGTGAACGCGTAATTTGATACCGGCTTGCTGGTCATCAACGGCGGATTGACGACGTACTGCCCGTTGAACACCGTGATGGCCGGTGGCTGATAATGTTGATTGAAATAGGCATAGCCCGGCTGCAACTGACGCCAGAACGAGTAGTAGGTGGAATTACGGTGGCGTTGCATATTGCGCTCCGTCATGCGGAACGGGTAAATGGCGAGCTCTATTTTCGCCTGCCCGTTAAGCAGCGCCTGTTCGGCGTAACGATAGATCTCGTCAATGTAATTATTGGTCATGGCGTAGCAGCCCACCGAAACGCATTCACCGTGGATCATCAGATAACGGCCGGAATACCCTTGTGATTTATCATATTCGTTGGGAAATCCAATATTAATCGCACGATAATAACGGCTGTCCGGTTTGAGCTGGCGGAGATCGATCTGATAGAAACCCTCAGGGCTTTTCAAATCCCCCTCGATACGTTTCGGCCCAAGACCGCCCGAATATTTACAAATTGGATAATTTTCCAATAAGCGATATTCATTTCCTATTTTTGCGTAGAGTTCTAATACTCTCTCTTCCTTAAATATCTGAATATAGATCGGAGAGCCCAATAATTGCCGCTTTAAATTTTTTGCTATCGGCGCGGGTTCACTGGCTTCACTGGCGGAGCAGGTAACAGCAAGGGATGGCAAAAAAAACAGCATCGCAAATGACAGCGCGATTTTTTGCATTGTTGATCCTGGTAAATAAAAGCTGTGCTACAAAACAACGGGGATAACTATTGTCTGTCTTCCCGTATTCCTTTTGCCATTAGGCGAATATAAAACGGTTTCACATTATCACTGCCTTAATTTTAATCAAGAGTGAAAACCGATAAAAAAGCTAATTTCATGATGAAAGCGTTGCGCGGAGGTTTATCCGCCAGGCTGACTATAAAAAATAGTGTTTAAGGGACAACAGTTTTACGAAAATGACGTTTGCTGCTGCCCATTATTTATTCAGATGGGAAAGCGTAACATGTAATCAGTGATTACAATTTTGTCGCTTCGAACATCATAATATCCGTCACAAAAGAGCCGTCATCCTGTACTTCAAAATGCTGGGCGACTTCCGCGGACAGCGTTTTTTGCAGTTCGCGGATTGCGGCGGCGAAGTGTTCGGGCGTTCGCATGCGCGCGATCCAACTGCCGAACTCCAGCGTCAGACGATCGCTGGCGACGTTACGCACGATAAAGCCGGCATCGGTAAACATCGTCAGCCATTCTCCGGGCGAGTAATCGCGCACGTGGGAAGTATCACGCAGTTTTTCCACGGTCTGTAAATAGATATCCAGCACCGGATGGCCCGGCGATACCACATCCATCATGATGACCAGACCGCCCGGCTTCAGAACCCTGCGGATTTCACGCAGCGCCTGTCCGACATCATGCCAGTGGTGGGCGGAGTAGCGGCTGATAACGATATCGGCACTGGCGTCGGCAAACGGCAGCGACTCGGCGACGCCTTGCTGGGTGCGGATGTTGGTCAAGTTTCTTTGTTCGGCGGCCTGAGCGACGACCTCCAGCATTTGCGCGGAAAGATCATAGGCCACAACGTTCGCCGTCACCTGCGCCGCCGCGAAACTGGCGTGCCCGGCGCCGCATCCCACATCGATAACGCAGGCATGGGGAAAAGGGCTCAGCAAAGCGGACAGACGTTCCAAATCTTTGCCTTGCGCATGCACCGAACTGGTCAGATAGTTTTTTGCCTGTGAACCGAACTGGCGCTCGACGCTATTACTATGACTCTGTTTACTTTCCATCGTGATTCCCATCTCTGATAAAACGGCGGTTTGGCATAGAGACTGACAGATTAACACGGAAATAACATAGGCAAGCTTCCCAACTTGTGCGCAAGAATTTATATATGTATATTTATACAGTACCGTTGTGGGAGGGGGAGCATGCGCAAAATTATTCATGTCGATATGGACTGCTTTTACGCAGCGATTGAGATGCGTGATAATCCGCGTCTGCGCGATATCCCTCTGGCGATCGGCGGCAGCGCCGACCGGCGCGGCGTGATCTGTACCGCCAATTACCCTGCCCGGCGGTACGGCATTCATAGCGCGATGGCGACGGCGACCGCCTTGCGCTTGTGCCCGCAACTGACGTTGCTCTCCGGGCGAATGGAGGTCTATAAAGCCGCTTCTCGCCAGATACGCGACATCTTTGCGCGTTATACCTCGCTGATTGAGCCGCTCTCCCTTGATGAAGCCTATCTGGATGTCACCGATAGCCCCCACTGCAACGGTTCTGCGACGCTGATGGCGGAAGAGATCCGGCAGGCGATTTTCGACGAGCTTAATCTGACCGCCTCGGCGGGAGTGGCGCCCATCAAATTTCTGGCCAAAGTCGCCTCCGAACAGAATAAACCCAATGGCCAGTACGTTATCACGCCGGATAAGGTGGATGCGTTTTTACGGCAGTTGCCGTTAGCGAAGATCCCCGGCGTTGGCAAAGTGACGGCCAAGCGGCTGGAAGAGAAGGGCATGCTGACCTGCGCCGATGTGCGCAATCACGATCTGGCCGAATTATTAAAACGTTTCGGTAAATTCGGGCGGGTTTTGTGGGAGCGCTGCCACGGAATTGATGAACGCGCCGTATCGCCGGACCGGTTACGCAAGTCGGTTGGCGTTGAGAAGACGCTGGCGCGGGATATTCATCACTGGCATGAGTGCGAAGGTTTGATCGAGCAGCTCTATCAGGAACTTGAGTTCCGTTTAAAACGGGTAAAGCCCGATCTGCATATCGCGCGCCAGGGAGTAAAACTGAAGTTCGATGACTTTCGCCAGACCACGCAGGAACACGTATGGCCGGTGTTGAACAAGCAGGATTTGCTTACGCTGGCGCAGCAAACCTGGGAAGAAAGGCGCGATAAGCGCGGCGTTCGGCTGGTGGGGCTACACGTTACGCTGCTCGATCCGCTGATTGAGCGTCAGCTGGTTTTTAATTGGGAGTAAGCGGCTTCGAAAAGCCGCTTGATATAGTTAGGCGCGTTCGGGGATCGCCTTCAGCAATGCGGTCAGCAACTGCCAGTATTGGCCGACGCTGGCGATATGCACCTGTTCGTCCGGCGAGTGCGGCCCGGTGATGGTCGGCCCGATGGAGACCATATCCATATCAGGGTACGGCTTTTTGAACAATCCGCATTCCAGTCCGGCGTGGATAACCATGATGTTCGGCGTTTTATTGAACAATTTCTGGTAGGTTTCCCGCACTAACTGCATCACCTGGGATGTCGCGTCGGGTTGCCAGCCAGGGTAACCGCCTTTGGGCGTGGTCTGCGCGCCGGCCAGTTGACCCAGGGCCGTCAGCGTGCCGACGACGGCATCTTTGCCGCTGTCGATCAGCGAGCGAATCAGGCAGTTAATTTCGGCTTGTTTTTCATCCATGGTAACCACGCCGATGTTGAGCGAGGTTTCAACTACGCCTTTCGCCACGTCGCTCATGCGGATTACGCCGTTCGGCATGGCGTTCAGCAAGGCCAGTAACCGGGCGCTGATGTTTTTGGTCAGCGCTTGGGCGCCGCTGTCCGATGTTTCTACCTGCAGGGACAGGTTTTTCTCCACCGCCGCCAGTTCATTTTTCAATACCGACAGGTATTCCTGACTTTGCGTCTTAAACGCCGCTACATTCGCCGCCGGCAATGCCAGCGTGGCGAACGCTTCGCGCGGGATAGCGTTACGCAGCGTACCGCCGTTCAGAGCCAGAATGCGGATATCCAGTTTATCCTCCTGCTCAAACAGGAAGCGCGCCAGCAATTTGTTGGCGTTACCTAAGCCAAGGTGAATATCGCAGCCGGAGTGGCCGCCTTTCAGCCCTTTGAGCGTCAGTTTCAGCGTCTGATAACCGGCTGGCAGCGCTTCTCGCTCTAATGACAGGCGGGTGATGAAGTCGATGCCGCCCGCGCAACCCATATAAACTTCGCCTTCTTCTTCCGAATCGGTATTGATCAGAATTTCGCCCTGCAACCAGTTGGGCTGCAAACCGAACGCGCCGTCCATGCCCGATTCCTCGGTCATGGTCAGCAAAACTTCCAGCGGACCGTGTTCTACGCTGTTATCAGACAGCACGGCCAACGCGGAAGCCATACCGATGCCGTTATCCGCGCCCAGCGTGGTGCCGCGCGCTTTTACCCACTCGCCGTCAACGTAGGGTTGGATCGGATCTTTGGTGAAATCATGCGCCGTGTCGTTATTTTTCTGCGGCACCATATCCAGATGCGCCTGCAAAACAACCGCTTTGCGTTTTTCCATTCCCGGCGTCGCCGCTTTGCGCAGCAGAATATTACCAACCCGATCGCGCTCGGCATGAATGCCTTTCTCTTTTGCCCATGCAAGGATATGTGCGGCAAGCGCTTCTTCATGATAAGACGGATGAGGGATGGAGCAGATTTTGGCAAAAATGTCCCACAGCGGTTGCGGGGCAAGTTGAGACAGTTCAGACACTATTAAAGTCTCCTTTTCAGCAGGCCTGTCTTCGCGTCTGGCGCGAGGCGCTACAGGTTGAAAGTTAGTCACTATCAGCCATCTATACCTTTAATCTTCCAAGCCGCAGACCCTTTATTACTCGGCTCAGCCGCCGCGTTACGAAGCTCATGAATGGGCCTCGCCAGTAAAAGGCCAACGTTTTGCGTTGTTCAAAACGACGACGTTTTGTTCCGCGCCTTGAAATCTATTGGGCGTATACGTTTATCTTTCAGACCGCCGACTGGCGGTATCCTGAAAGCTACCGGGTTTCGCATGGCGTCTTGCAACAGAATATCACTTTCCGCAGAGGGTAGGGCAAGTTGCCATGAAAAACCGAAGCCGCGTTGCATCGGCCGGCGGTAAAAAGACGAAAACGCAGGCTGAAGGCCAGATAAACCGACCTTCTGAATGCATCGAACGATAGGAAAATAATATGGCGGAGAATGGCCGCCCGGAGAGGTTAGCTCGCGGAGCTTGGATGATGGTGAATGGTTACTTTATCTCCCACCGACAATACCCGGTACTCAATCTCGGTGGCTTCAACCTGGTAACGCTGCCCGTTGGCTTCGACATCCAGAATAAACTTTTCGCTTTCCAGCGTATGTACCGGAATATAGCTGTAAAAATTATCAATCAGCGTGAGCGTCTTTTGCGCGGGAAGATGGTAACGACGCACGATTTTCCCTTGTAGCGCTTCGGGTTTTTTCCACAGCGCCTGAAAGCTGGCGCTCAATTCGTTATAAAACAGCACAACCAGTCCAATGACTAAAACAGTGCTGATCACAGTGAGCTGTTCTTGAACCAAAACATAAAATTCGGTCATGGTCGTCTCCGGTTGATTTGCCTCGGTCTTATTTAATATATTTTTCTGCCGGAAGCGTCCAATCTCTTTTTGTGCTTAGTTATCGCCAAATTTTTGTTTAGACTGCACGCAGGCGGAGTGAACTCAGCTATAACGCAGAGAAACGCTGGTTTTTGTGTCGTTGGATATCTATAATCCCGCGCAACCTTTTTCCCTTCAGACTCAACGTAAGCCATTTCTATTCGGCTGGGATATATTTTATGAGCGAAAAGTACGTCGTAACCTGGGATATGTTGCAAATTCATGCCCGCAAACTGGCACAGCGTCTACTGCCTGCCGAACAATGGAAAGGCATCATTGCCGTTAGCCGCGGCGGATTGGTTCCTGGCGCGCTGCTGGCGCGTGAACTGGGCATTCGTCATGTTGATACGGTTTGCATCTCCAGCTATGACCATGATAACCAGCGCGAAATGAAAGTGCTCAAGCGCGCGGAAGGCGATGGCGAAGGCTTTATCGTGGTGGATGATTTGGTTGATACCGGCGGTACGGCGAAAGCCATTCGCGATATGTATCCCAAGGCCCACTTCGTCACGATTTTCGCCAAACCGGCCGGTAAGCCGTTGGTTGACGATTATATCATCGACATTCCTCAGAATACCTGGATCGAACAGCCGTGGGATATGGGCGTGGTCTTTGTGCCGCCGCTATCCGACCGCTGATATAACCCTTCATCTTTCAAGTTGCAGGTGCGTTGGCTGCGTTTGCTCACCCGAATCACTTACCTGAGTAAGCTTATCGGGATTCACTCACTTGCCGCCTTCCTGCAACTCAAAATCTATTGGGTATAACCACTCGTCTGTTTATTTGTCTCATGCCCGGTTATGCCGGGCATTTTTGTTTATCAACGCTCGTCATATTTCAAGACTTGTTTGCCATTTACGGCTAATTTGCGCTGATTATGTGCTCTTGTGTTGATTTGCGCGCGCCGCCGTTTGTCTTCACTATGATGAGTTAGTTACACTCGGCACTAAGTTTAGTGTCGCTTACATTAAGGGAGACTGCTGTGGCGCAAGCTAACTTGTCTGAAATCCTGTTCAAACCGTCCTTTAAGCATCCGGAAACGTCTACGCTGGTAAGGCGCACGCGTCATGACCAGGATGCATTGAGTTCGCACTCCGCGCTGGAAGGAGAGAACACCGGCAACTGGTATCGCATGCTGAATCGACTAATGTGGATCTGGCGCGGCGTCGATCCGTGGGATATCGAAGAAGTGCTGGCGCGCATTGCCATCAGCAAGGCGGAGAGAAGCAAACGTCAGTTACTGGATACGGTGATTGGCTACCGCAGCGGCAACTGGATTTACGAATGGGTAAAGCAAGGGGCCGTCTGGCAGAGCCGGGTCACAGACGACGACAGTAGCGAAAACGGCCGGTATTGGCTGAACGCGGCGAATCTGTATAGCATCGCGGCCTATCCCCATATTAAAGGCGATGAACTGGCCGAACAGGCTCAGACGTTGGCCAACCGCGCTTATGAAGAGGCGGCGAAATATCTTCCCTATGAGTTAAAGGAACTGACCTTCCCCATTGAAGGCGGCGGCTCGCTGACCGGTTTTCTGCATCTGCCCCACAAGGGCGAAGCGCCGTTTCCAACGATACTGATGTGCGGCGGCCTGGAAACATTGCAAAGTGACTACTATCGCCTGTTCCGTGACTACCTGGCGCCGGCCGGGATGGCGATGCTGACCATCGATGTTCCGTCGGTCGGTTTTTCTTCCCGCTGGAAATTGAACCAGGATTCCAGCTTCCTGCATCAGCAGGTGCTGCGGGCATTGCCGGACGTGCCGTGGGTGGATCATTGCCGTATCGGGGCATTCGGCTTTCGTTTCGGGGCCAACATCGCTGTGCGGCTGGCTTATCTTGAGACGCAGCGTCTGCGTGGCGTCGCTTGTCTCGGTCCCGTGGTGCATCATCTGCTGTGTGACGCTGAGCGTCAGCAGCAGGTGCCGGGAATGTTTATGGATGTGCTGGCGAGCAGGTTGGGCATGCCGTTTTCTACGGATGCCGCGTTGAAAATAGAGTTGGGCCGCTATTCGCTTAAAACGCAGGGGCTGCTTGGCCGGCGTTGCCCAACGCCGATGTTGGCCGGATATTGGGACAACGATCTGGTCTGCCCGAAGGAAGAGGCGACGCTGATCGTCAATTCATCGCAGCAGGGGAAATTGTTGCCGGTGAATTTTTCACCGGTCTACCAGAATTTTCATCATGCGTTACAGCAAATCACCCGTTGGTTAGGACAAAAATTAGCTTAGTTGATTGATAAATTGCCATACTCTGCTAAAAAGAAAGTTCAAACCGAGGAGATTGCCGAATGTTGTTACCGAGTGGGCATACGAAAAGCAGACTCATGAAAAACTTTGCCTCTCTGGGGCCGTATTTACGCGAAGCCCAGTGTGAGCATGACCATTTTTTCTTTGATTGTCTGGCCGTTTGTGTCAATGTAAAACCCGCCCCGGAAAAACGTGAATTTTGGGGCTGGTGGCTGGATCTTAAAGCGCAAGACCAGACGTTTACCTACGATTATCGCTTTGGCCTGTTTGATAAAAACGGCAATTGGCGTGAAGAAAAAATTAAAGATAAAGAAGTGATGGATAAGCTGGAAAGTACGAAAGAAGCCTTCCATGTTCGTTTGGAAAAACTCCTGCAATCATTGGACCCGGTCTGTTCATTAACCGCACGACCGTGACGCTCCCTGCCTGATCCCCGATTTATTAGCGGGTTTTCGCGTTATGCCTGTTGGCATAATGCGCCCGGCCTGTTACAACGTTTTTCTTATTTATTTTTTTAATGACTTTCAACGGCAGAAAAATTATGAGCGGTAGCCAAACTTTGGTTGTGAAACTTGGCACCAGCGTGCTGACCGGCGGTTCGCGCCGCCTTAATCGGGCCCATATTGTAGAACTGGTGCGTCAGTGCGCGCAGCAGCATGCGGCCGGGCATCGGATTGTTATTGTGACGTCTGGGGCGATTGCCGCCGGACGTGAACATTTGGGTTACCCGGAACTTCCGGCGACCATCGCCTCCAAGCAACTGTTGGCCGCGGTCGGACAAAGCCGCTTGATTCAACTGTGGGAGCAGATGTTTTCCATTTACGGCATTCACGTCGGCCAGATGCTGCTGACGCGCGCCGATCTGGAAGATCGCGAGCGCTTTCTTAACGCGCGCGACACCATGCGGGCGCTGTTGGATAACCACATTGTTCCGGTCATCAATGAAAATGACGCGGTAGCCACCTTAGAAATCAAGGTCGGCGATAACGATAACCTTTCCGCGCTGGCGGCCATTCTGGCCGATGCGGATAAACTCTTATTGCTGACCGATCAGGACGGATTGTTCACCGCCGATCCGCGTAAAAATCCGGATGCAGAGCTTATTCGCGAGGTTACCGGCATCAGCGACGCGCTGCGCAATATCGCGGGCGACAGCGTATCCGGCTTAGGCACCGGCGGCATGTCGACCAAACTACAGGCTGCCGATGTCGCCTGCCGCGCCGGTATCGACGTGGTGATTGCGGCGGGCAACAAGCCGGGCGTTATCGGCGATGTTATCGCCGATGTCTCCGTCGGCACGCGTTTCCATGCGCTGGAAGCGCCGCTGGAGAAACGCAAGCGCTGGATTTTCGGCGCGCCTCCGGCTGGGGAAATCACGGTGGATGACGGCGCGCTATCGGCGATCCTCGAACGCGGCAGCTCGTTATTGCCCAAAGGGATCCGCGAAGTGACGGGGGATTTCTCCCGTGGCGAAGTCATTCGCATCCGCAGTCTGACCGGACGCGACTTAGCGCATGCCGTGACCCGTTATAATAGCGATGCATTGCGTATGATTGCCGGACACCATTCCCAGCAGATCGCCGATATTCTCGGTTACGAATACGGTCCGGTGGCAGTTCACCGGGACGACATGATTATCAATTAAGGAGTACGCGATGCTTGAACAAATGGGCAAAGCGGCGAAAGCGGCGTCTTACCAACTTTCGGTGTTGAGCACGGCCGAGAAAGATCGCGCACTGATGACGATTGCCGATTTACTGGAACAGGAAAGCGTTCAGATTCTGGCGGCCAATGAGCAGGACGTGGCGCAGGCACGGCAGAACGGCATGAGCGAAGCGCTGCTCGATCGGTTGTTGCTGACGCAGGAAAGACTGGCGGCGATTGCCAATGATGTTCGCCAGGTATGCCGGTTGACCGATCCGGTGGGGCAGGTGATTGACGGTCGTATGCTGGACAGCGGCCTTAAGCTGGAGCGGCGCCGCGTGCCGCTCGGCGTTGTCGGCGTGATTTATGAGGCCCGGCCCAATGTCACCATCGATGTGGCTTCGCTGTGCCTGAAAACCGGTAATGCGGTGATCCTGCGCGGCGGCAAGGAAACGTACCGCACCAATGCGGCAACGGTGAAGGTCATCCAACGGGCGTTGGCGCAGTGCGGCCTGCCGAAGTCCGCGGTGCAGGCCATCGAAAGCCCGGATCGTGAGCTGGTGAATCAGTTGCTGAAACTGGATCGCTATATCGACATGCTGATCCCGCGCGGCGGGGCCGGTTTGCACAAGCTGTGCCGCGAACAGTCGACGATCCCGGTTATTACCGGCGGGATCGGCGTGTGCCACATTTATGCGGATGAAAGCATCGATTTTGCCAAAGCCCTGACCGTAATTGAAAGCGCTAAGGTGCAGCGCCCCAGCGCCTGCAACAGTCTGGAAACGCTGCTGGTGAATAAAAGCATTGCGCCTGACTTCCTGCCTGCGCTAAGCAAAAAAATGGCAACGGCCGGCGTAACTTTACACGCCAGTGCATCCGCAATGCCGTATCTGGCCGACGGTCCGGCAAAAGTCGTAGCGGTGGAAGCGGCCAACTATGACGATGAGTGGCTGTCGAACGACCTCAACGTCACGCTGGTGGATGATTTGGAAGACGCGGTGG
This sequence comes from Brenneria izadpanahii, assembly GCF_017569925.1. Lineage (NCBI taxonomy): Bacteria > Pseudomonadati > Pseudomonadota > Gammaproteobacteria > Enterobacterales > Pectobacteriaceae > Brenneria > Brenneria izadpanahii. The sequence goes on from NZ_CP050854.1 coordinate 1,143,765, forward strand.
CGCATATCCGCGAGCACGGCACACAGCACTCCGACGCGATTCTGACGCGTTCGCTGAGCAATGCGGAACGTTTTGTGCGCGAAGTGGATTCCTCGGCGGTTTATGTCAATGCCAGCACCCGCTTTACCGACGGCGGACAGTTTGGTCTGGGGGCGGAAGTGGCCGTCAGCACACAAAAACTGCATGCGCGCGGCCCGATGGGATTGGAGGCCTTGACCACCTATAAATGGATTGGCTACGGCGACGATCTGGTTCGGCCATAACCTTATCTTTTAATCCGTAAAGTTATAGGGATCTCTGTTATTAGCGTGGAAAATTATCAGAGAATCCCTATCTTCAATACAGCGATTATAAAACCAGCAGACGATAGCCAATCACTTGACTTGCCGCCTCATTTTCAATAGTTTGTCACCCCGTAGTTCATCGTCATGCATTCGCCAAGACGATCCCAACGCCGATATAGCTCAGTTGGTAGAGCAGCGCATTCGTAATGCGAAGGTCGTAGGTTCGACTCCTATTATCGGCACCATAAAATCAATAAGTTACGAAAATTCCTCTCATAAAATATTCCCGTTTTTCCTCTCGCGTACTTACTGGCGTACTTATTTAGCACGGTATAGCCCTTTACCATAATCTCCCCCCAGAAAGCATTAGCCTTTGACCGTTGGCTGAAATCCGGTTGTTGCATATAGTGGTGTAACGACATAAAGACCGGGCAATATAATGACAAAAAAAGAAAAAATGCTGGCGCTGAGAAAATGGTTCAATCCTGATAACTATGACGCCTTGCTGGATCTTACCGTCGAAGAGCTGTGGCAGGAGTTCAGGTACAGGCAGAACATGTTTTACTCTCTGGAAACGGCTATCGAGAGGCAACGCGAGAAGCTCAACTATAAAGAGGAAGAACTGATTTTCTCTGGTCAACCTGTCCTTACCGCTTCGCTAGGTGAAAATAAACCCTCTGTTGGTGAACATAACCTTGAAAGCAATCAACATGTCAGGCTTTTTCCTGTCAGTTGGCTTTACCAGCTTAGGGACGTGATACGCAAAAGCAAAATCGTTCCTTTTGATGAGTTCGGGCGGCCAGAATCTGACACCCCCTACAATAGTTACCCTGCCTCGTGGTTCTGGGGAAAACTGCACGAATCACAGAAAGGACGAATGATATTCCATATCAACCTGCGGGGTTCAACGGATGATGAAATCCTTGAATCCATGCGTTACCTGTTACCAAAGTGGCGTAAAGCAACCGGGGCGAAGCTAATCGACGGAAAGCTGACTCTCAATTTTGGTGAGGTAATGATTAAGAAGTTGGTGGATTTTCGCATAATCCCCTTGCTTGATTTGCTGTACTGGTCAGGGCGTAACGAGATAAAACTGAGTGATGCCGAGCTATCGGCGCTCATATACCGGGTGGGAATTGATGTGGTTCGTGGTGACTCCCAGATCAAGGAAACGGATAAACCGATGGCCCTCAAAGCTAAAACATACCATTTTGATAATCAGTTTATGGCTTTTTTGTATAAAAACAGATACATGATGGATATGAAAGTATCCGCTATCGTGGATAAGCTCAATAAGGAGCAGGAAGAACGAGAAGAAAAGAGAAAGTCAAGGGGTAAGGGATAAAAAATCGTTCCTGGTAAAACTTGAAGGAGAGCGTTTCAGACGCCCTCCTTTTTTTTGGTCCATTTTTTAGCATGGCTATTCGCAATATCATTCTTCACATCAAAACAACAAAGGAGAAAAATATGAACCAAAAATATGAAAGTTTTATTCGCTTGTCAGAAGTAATAAAAAGAACAGGTATAAGCCGATCAAGCATTTATCGTCTGGTAAATAAAAATAAGTTTCCTGCACCAGTAAAAATAAGTGAAAAGGCCATTGCCTTCATCGAGAGAGAAGTAAATGACTGGATTGAAAACCTGATTAATTCTTCACGCAATAAAGCAGCATAACTTAAATTAATATAAAAATAAAAGAGGTGTTTATGAGTACATTGATTAAAAAAGCAACAAGAGAAATGGATAAGCTGGACTGGGGGTCTCTGGATATATTAGCAGAGTATTTATACACGCCGCACTGGATAGCTGAGTTCGACGATAAAAAGAGCAAGTTTTACAATATAATCATAATCTATCGTGATCTTGATCGCTTTGGTCAGGAATCATTGAAAAGCTATCTGGCGTATAGAAAAAATAAAATAATTTCAGAACGATAATAATATAACAACAGATTTTAAAAATGGTGAGTAAACGCCATATGGCTGGCGTTTGCCTGAGATAAACAATGGGAGAGATAAAGATGAAAACGTTTTATATAAGAAGGTTGTGTTTTAAAATTGAAGTTAATATTTTAGATGAGTTTTATGAAGAGGAACTAAGAAGTGCAGTAAGACGGGCGTTGGATAAGTGGATTACGGATACAGGGATCTTGGAAAGGACAAACAAACAGAAAAAAGCGTCTGACAAGATAGCTTTGCAGGATTACTTAAATAAATATGCAATCAAGGAATCTCATGTTAATGCAGTAGAAGTGAAGGTTAAGATAATATGGGATATGCCGTGGGTTAGGTAATAGTCTGGAACAGCCCGAAACGGGCTTTCTCACGGTTTCTATACCAAAAAGTACTACTGTATCTGTTGGAGTTAATAAATAGATTATGAACTCCATATTAAAAATCCAGCAAGTTACTGAAACAACAAATATCAAAATAAAGGAATGGGCCTTCCGCCCACTACGCTTGGTCGGGAGGGGAAATAGTAGACGTGCGAACATGGTGGTACATCAGATAAATAGCCTATCAACGATAACATTCCTGATAGGCTGTTAGGGATATTAGCTCAGTAATTGAAAGTTATACTGAGGTTGTTTTAGTTCTTTATTTTTGCCATCTTTTTATAATGTGCAGAATAACCTGTATGTTCGAATACTAATCTAAGCCCCTCTTTGAAATCATTATAGTTAAATTCTTTGAAGTCAAAAATGTTCTGTCCTAATGAGTGTGATTCTCTGTTTATGTAGCGAATAAAAGACTGAAATCGTGGGTTTTTTAACTCCGGTTTTTGAGTGACGTTGCTTAAATCTGCTTTTTGTACAAAGTTGAAAAAGTATTCAATTATATTCCTCATGCAGTTAGCAATTAAGGCTGGGGGTTGTTTGTCATCATTGATTACTGACCAGTAAGACTGATAGTCATTTTGTATTTCATCGTACTTCATTAAGCTAATTGAACTGCCATTGGAGTTTTTAGAAAGCCTAAATAAATTTTGAGTTTCTTTTCTTCTTTCATGGTTTGCATCAGCAAGTTCATAGAAAAAATATAGGCTGTGAGATAAAACAAATACCTGCTCTATTTCATCAGAGTTAAAGAAGTCATTTTTTATCAACTGGCCAATATTATAGACAAAAATATGTGATAAGCTTGATACAGGATCATCGATTATTGCTATTTTTCTCGTTTTACCCTCGGTAGCGATTCTTTTACCTCTGAATAGTTCTCTAAAATATAAAAGGCTGATAATCATTTTTTCGCCTTCACTTAATGATGAGAATATTTTAGAATTAGACTCATTGCGTACTATGCGATAAAGAGCATCTTCATATTTTTCGATATAAAAATCAGTGATTCCGATATCATTTAGACCTTGATTGATGTTGAATACTGCCTCATCTATATTTACGGTGGATTTCTGATATTCAATCCGCTCTTCATCTTTAACCTTTATTGTTTCTTCTTTACCATCTTTTTCTGTGTTTTTTTGAATGATGATATTGTTCGCACTGCTTTTTATATCATTGAAATTTAAAATTGTTTGATCATACTCATGCCTTAATATCTGCCAGAAGGATATCTTTATTTTTTCTAACTCATCTTTTGCATTGTCTATTTTGGAGTTATGTGTGTTTATTTCAATGTTCACTAATTCCACTAGTGAATTGAAGTTATCAACAGAGTTAGATATGTCAGTCAGAGTTACCGGATTACTGGGATTTATTACTTTCTGTTTTATTAGTTCTAGATTGCCCACTGCATCTTTGCTTAATTGGTTATAATAATCGCTTAATTTAATTATATGATTGGCAGACAGTTTGCATTCTTTATAAGTATCCAGTGAAGGAATGCGGTCAATCAATGACTTATATTTAGTCTGGATAGAATTAATTTTTTCTACACTATTTTGATACGTTTCGTCGAAATAATGACGAATATGCTGAACCAGGTTTTCAGTTATAGTTTTGGATTGACAAAATGGACACTGAGAGTATTCAGTTTGTTCTAAGTATTTTAGCCCTTCATTTACCCAATCTGAGTTCTGAAGCTTACTTATAAGATATGAAACGGGACTATCTGTACTTCCCACAATGATATCTTGAAGCAATTCTACTTCATCGAATGATAATTCAATGGTGTCAATTTTCTCTAACATGCTGTATTTAATTGCTGTTTCGCCATCAACCGCACTTACTTCTTCTTTTAGGTTAGAGATGTTTTTTGATGGCTTAGTATTAAGTAAAGGAATGGAGCAAAGATGGTTAAATAATGATTCTTTACTTCCCATTTTCCCTGACAAACAAAATTCAAGGACCCTATCACCACCTGAATAGTTAGTTTTTATTTCCCATGTTTTACTTTGAGCTTTGTTTTTTGCATCAGAAATAATGGTGTTTTGTGCTGTAATTTCATTTTCAATTTCACGTTTTTCATCAGATAACTTTATTATTTCTAATGTAAGACTCTCAACCTTTTTTTTTGCTTCTTTATTTTCTTTGGATAAACTAAATATTCCATTTAGAGAATCTTTTGCATAAAAGTTATCCTGAATGAACTTCTGATTGTAGACAAGGACTTCATCATACTCACCTGAGTGAGAGCAGTGCTGATATTTTTTATTATCTATGTCATAGAAATAATTGGAGAGTGTGCTTTTACCTGTTCCATTTAAACCATAAATAATATTTATTTTTTTATCAGTATTTAACTCTGACTTTGATTTATAACTTGCAACTTCATTTAGTACTATATTGTTTATCATGATTTGCCCTTTAGATGTTCGTGACTAAAGACCCAATGTTGATAAAGTATCTCTTATGAGAGTGCTATGCAAGTAAGCGAGTGATGTTTTACGACGTAGATACACAAGATATTAACTTGCTACTGCGGCGTCATATTCTCTTCATTGCAAGAGTGGGATGCCCTTTAATTGACAGTGTGGTTTTTACTGTTTTCTATTTTTCATGTTAGCCAATCATCATAAATCTTATCTGCCATTTTAGCTAGTCTGTTTTAATTTAAAGAGTGTACGGTGTATAGGATAAGCGTAAACATAATTTATGTACCGAAAAAGTTGACGGCTCGGTTTATGTTTTCATTCGAGTAGACTCAGCTTCATCAAAAGTACGATCAGGAGCAGACCCTTTCTGCCACAACTTTTCTAACTACCCTCAGAAAATAGGTAGTAAAAGTGTGCCAACGAAGTTACAAGATCTATTCCTCGCTTACAGCGGTCAGTCAACTTCAACAATCGGCAGGAGTGTAGTATAACCGCTTTGTAGTTTGTTATTGGCTGATTATGCTTAGAATCTGCCTATTATCAAAAAGCTCAGCCAGAACCGCTTCCAGCGCCTCTGGTTGCCACATACTGGACAGGTGGAACTCCTCCGTTCCGGTTTTGCATGTGAGGTCTTCTCGAACTGCTACCATGACAGTGCTAAGAATCTGGTCTTTATATGACAGTAGTTTTTCTTTGTCCAAAAAATGGAACCGACGACCGGAGAAAATCATTCGCAGGTAGTTCAGATAATTATCTTGGAACTGGTCATGGTGGTAGCTATTAACAGAGTAATAACGAATCAGTGATGCTGCTATGAGGCAGGCTATACCGTCTTCATTGTTGTACTGGTTTAATATTGTTGTTATTTCTTTATTTAGCATTTTTATCTCCATTTTTTATTTTTATTTCCTCAATGAATTTTGCTCTATCGCCGTTAAATACTACCGCAGGGTTAATATAGTAAATATATTTAGACTTGCTTGGTGCTATAATCTGTTTTTCTATAAGCTCTTTTATTCCACGGTAAAAAACGGGATTCGACAGATTAAAATCACACTCACTTGCTATATCCTTTGCAGTTTCAAAATTCATATAAACCTGATCTTTACCAATCGCATCAGAAATAGAAAAAAGGAATATGTAAAACAGCTTATTTCCTGTCAGGGACAGATCAAAGAGGACACGGATCTTGGAAATGAAAAGCTTAACGAATTTTTCTTTATCAACTTCCTGTATAGAATGAATAACTCTTTCGTATCGGTCTCCCTCTGGTGATTCAAATTTTTCTCCGCGAGCTATTGTTCTTCTTTTATCTTTCGTTTTTATCTCTATGCCATTTTGCAATACGAATGGATTTTTATCATAAGTGTGGTTGTTCATTATATTTCCTTTTTATTATTATAATAATACATATATAACTATGGATTTTAAAATGTCAAATATATTTTGAAGTGTTTTCTTCATTTTAATATTCAGGAATGAAGTAAAATACAACAAACCCGAAGAGAAAAAGAACAAACCCGAAGAAAGATCTACAAACCCGAAGAAAAATCAACAAACATGAAGAAAATGAGTTTTTAATCTATTGTTTTATATGATTATTTTTCTCTTAAGAAGTATAAGAAATATAAGATCTAAGAGGACAAAAAGAAACCATGTGCGTTTTAACCGCACAAACAGGTTTCGACAGGGGTAATAACACTGCGTTATTAAAGTTATGTGATTTCATAACCCGAGTTATGCTTAAACATAACCTTTTTTCTGTAACTGCATGAATATAATGAGAAATACGCCCGGTAATATATTTAATAGGATTAATATAGTAAAAGGGTTAAAACTGGAAAAAGTTTACTTAAACTGGACATTCCGCCAGTTTTGATAATTATGGCAATGCTTTTCTTAATTTTATTATGTACAGAACCCTGCACAACTTTCAGGTTGTGCCATTGCGGTTCATGGAAAATTAAGATCTTCTTCTTTAACTCAGTAACAAACACTATAACAAGGCATTTGCTTCTTTGCCTTTGAGGGGCAACCAGCAATGCCTGTATGGGCTTATAGATTTAAGACTAATTGTTTTTCTTAGCTACATGCTCGCTTGCTCGCATTACGCAATATTAAAAACCTTGGATAAATGGCTGGTCTTGATTGAGCTAACGCGCTCAATCGCTAAAACCCACGCAAAAGTTCTGGCGAACGTTTCGCTGGCTCTCGCCCTTTTGATTTAAATTTTAAAGCGCTTTTCTTCACCTGATGAAGTGATTCACTTCATTTTTCACCCTTAAAATGAAGAAAAGTCTTCACGAGATGAAGAAAACCAATGCAATCAGAAAAATAATACCATTTAAACCACAAGTGCGCTTACGCGCATAGCGATTGAGCGAGCAGCGAAATCAAGACAGCTTCCTTTATCAAAGGGTTTTGATTATAAAGCAGCATATGAGCAGGCGAATGTGCTGCATAGAAAATCTAATTAAATAATAAACCATCAGTCCCTGGCCTGCTGGTTGCCCCTCAAAGGCAAAGAAGCAGAGGCCAAGGGTTTTGTGTTCTGATTATAAAAGAAAGAAGAAGCAAGAAATATGAACCCCAATAACACGGCAATGCAGCCGTGTAGGGTTACTTAAAATAAAAGAAAATCGTTATATGTTTTTTATTTCGTAAAAACAATACAGATCATCTCTCGCTTCGCTCTATATGAATAATGAAGAAGGAAACTGCCCTCAGACCGCTTTAAATAAGGATCGTTACTGTCAGGACTTGCGGATTGAACTGTCAGGATCGGTAATGTAAGCTGTCATTATTTTACTGTTTTCTGATAGTTTGAAAATAAACTGTCAAGAATACTATTCGCATTGGAACTTTAAGTATCGACAAATAAAACTTGAAATGTCAAAAATAAATTTGATTTTGACACTTGACATATTTTATTCTGATGTTAACACGTAACTTATCAATCAAATAAAAATAATAAAGGAGATAAATATGGAAGATTGTGATAACAATATTGATATTGCCAAAGTTAACGAGAAATTGAGTTTAAGAAAATCAAGGCGAGGATTACCACGATATAAAAAGAATCCTTTCTTGCAAACAACAAGTAATAATACAAAGAGTGGATCTCGCAGGATTACAACAGGAAGAGATCGTTTGTTGGTTATTAATGAAGATACAGGAGAACAGTTAGCAGGTGCTGGTTTTTTTCAGTGGCAGGAGGTTGATAAAACACAGTTTTTAAAACTCTATATAAACGGAGTAAAAGCGTTAACGGAACTCACTGGTGCAGGAACAAAGGTTTTTGAAATTCTATACAGAACAGTTCAGGATTTTAAGGACACGGACAGAGTTTTTCTTGCGTATGAGCTTATAGATCCAGAAATAGTGAAGATCTCGGAGTCAACATACTATCGAGGCATGAAAGAACTTGTGATCCTACCCACGAATGGTGGACACGCTGTTAAGCGAGTAAAATCGTTAACAAGGTGAACCATGACGCAAGCAAAATCTGTGAAGAAGACATCCCGTAATCAATATACCCCGGAGTTTCGCCAGCAGGCGCTGGCGCTGGCTGAGCGCATCGGCGTCGCCAAAGCCGCCCGGGAACTCGGCCTGCACGACTCTCAACTCTACGCCTGGCGCAGTAAACAACGTCAGCAGGGCTCCACCTCTGAGCGTGAGCAGCAACTGGCCACGGAAAATGCCCGCCTTAAACGTCAACTCGCCGAGCGGGATGAGGAGCTGGCTATCCTCCAAAAGGCGGCCACCTACTTCGCCAAACGCCTGAAGTGAAGTACGGTTTTATACAACAGCATCAGGCGGCGTTCTCAGTGAAAAGTCTGGCCAGGGTACTGCGTGTCTCGCGCAGCGGCTGGTATGCCTGGCTGAAGCGCCGGCAATCCCCCTCACCGCGGCAGATGCGCCGCCAGCAGTGTGATGAGCGGGTGGCGCAAGCTTTTATACAGGCCAAACAGCGCTATGGCGCGCCCCGCCTGACGCAGGAGTTGCGTGAAGCCGGTCATGGCTGGAACCGTAAAACGGTGGCGGCCAGTCTGCGACGTCAGGGATTACGGGCCAGAGCGGCGCGCAAGTTCAAAGCCACGACAAACAGCCGGCATAACCTGCCGGTGGCGTTGAACCTGTTGCAACAGGACTTCAGTGCTACGGGGCCGGACCAGAAGTACGTTGGGGATATCACCTACCTGTGGACAGAGGAAGGCTGGCTGTACCTGGCGGTGGTTATCGACCTGTATTCGCGTCGGGTGGTGGGTTGGTCGATGTCGGAACGAATGACGGCGGAGCTGGCGTGCAATACGCTGAAAATGGCGCTGTGGCGGCGAAAGATGCCGCGCGGCGTGATAGTTCACTCTGACAGAGGGAGCCAGTATTGTTCCCATGATTATCAGAGTGTTATCAAAGACAATGAACTGATATGCAGTATGAGCGCGAAGGGCTGTTGCTACGATAACGCTTGTGCGGAAAGCTTCTTCCACAGTCTGAAAGTGGAGCTAATCCACGGTGAGAGGTTCAACACGCGGGAGGAGATGAAATCGGCGGTATTCGAGTATATCGAGATAGACTACAATCGGCACCGACGGCATAGTGCCAACGGCGGGCTAAGCCCGGTGCAATTTGAGGAAAGAAACCTCGCTTAAGGCTGTGTCCACCGTTGCTGGGCAAGATCATTGCTAACAAAGGTTTTATTGCTGAAACGACAGTACAGAATTCATATTTCATTAATCCTGATTATATTTTTAATGGTGATCGGTTATCCTTTGTTAAATCTTATATTTTAACCGAATCAAACCCTAAAGATAAAAAGGCGAAAAACAAAGCTATAGATAAATTAAAACAGCAGGATTAATATTCCCCCTTCTATGCAATAAAAAACGGCTTAAATCGCTTACAACCTGTTTTAACGTTGTTAATAGACATAGTAGTAACACGCATTTATTAATACGAGGTAAAATAGAATTGTTGGTAAACCGGGAAATCTCCCTGAATGCCATAAATGAAAATGGGGTGAGAGTCGGCAAGTCCTTCAATCCCATTCAAGGGTATAGATTTTTCTGGCGGCTCTGGCGTTTATAGCTGGGGCTACTTGCCTGACGTTACTGATTTCCCATGCGAACCAACCTTCTTCGAAGCGTGATGCACAAGCCGCAGGAATATCGTCAGGAGTGAATGGACGAACAGAAGATATGTTAACAACAGCGACTGCCATACCTGACTCTTCATCACCGTCCTTCGTTAAATAATTGAGATTCTCAACAATGAGGAGATCTTCTTCTGGTGAAAGGTTTGGTAGCCACTTGCGTACTTCAATCGTTTTCTTGCCAGAGGCAATCATGTGACCAGCAGGTGCAACCACTGACAACACTTTCATGCTTCCTTTATTCATATCCCTGCCGCCAACGAGAGAATCCAGACATGACACCAGTCTACCTTGGCAATTTATGCCTGAAAACTGTTAAGAATCATTCAAATAATGATCTGTAAAAACGATCGATAAATTAAATATGATAGTTATTAGCTATCAGAATGACTAAATCGATCGGTTTTATAATTGATTTAATCGATCAATATGCTATTTATGATAGTCTATAACTATCATAAGTGCATTTTTGATCGTTACAAACGATATGACACCTTATCCATAGTAGATCAATTATATCAATTGCTTACGTTATCATTTAAAGGTGGAAAACATGTCGGAATGTCCATTTTGCAAGGCTGCTGTGCATGAAGATGCTTCTGTTTGTCGTGGTTGTGGTGCAGAAAGAGTAAAAGGCTACGTCAGCCAACAAACGATGAAATTTCTTGCCATTGTTGGCACGTTACTGGGTATACCTGCCGGATTCATCGTTGCGTTTATGACGAAATCCACGCCACTGATGGTTATCACCATCCTTGCGCTTATGCTTGGTCCCATACTGTTTCTTAAACTGAAAAATAAAAACAACATTAGCTGGATCAGACCGACCGCACGTTAATTATTTCGCTGGCACCAGAGAAAACATAATGACTCACTGTTCTGAATGAAGATCTCAGGGCGGTGAGTTTTTTATAACAAATAAGGCTTACCAAAATGAAAAAAACAATCGCAGCGTTTTCCATTTCCGCTATTCTGGCGTTAACAGGATGCCAGCAGTTAAACGATGCAACAGGAAAGGTAGGGCAATCGATCAACTCGTCCTTATCTTCTCTGGGCAATGTTTTAAACACTTCCGGCAGTAAAGGTAATACCACAGCAGCAGATAATCTTCCTGTTAACTCCGTCAATGGCTTGGGCGCAATCTGTCGTGATTATGAAGCCAATGCGATGGCAGGCAAAAAGAACTGGATCGGTAAGAAGGTCAGCATCAGCAATGCCACTGTTCTGGAAGCGCAGGAAGCCTACGATACAATGAAGTACCTTGGTGCGCAGCGAGACCATAAAACCTACGCTATTATCTTCCAGACGGCTGATACGAAATATTGCGGTGGGGCTGTTCTGTTGTCTTACTATGCAGGGCAGGATGACGAAATACTAAAAATTAAGAAAGGGCAGAAGATTAATGTTACGGGTGTGATCTATGATATTGGCGACAGGACGTTTAACACGCATAATAATGGCAATATGGCAGGGAAAGTCATTAAAATGGATCATGGTGTGATTCGATAAGCATATTGGATGCGTTATTGACAGCAGATCTCTGCTGTCATATAACCACAGATAGTTATTTCAATATGCAGATCAATAATATGAAAATGGGAAAATCAACCGCAGGCAGATTCAAAGGATCACGCCCTCAATTTGAGGTAAACGCAGTTGTAAGAGATGGCATTACTTACTATTACCTCTATCATAAGGGAACTAATAATTTACGTAAGCCAGTAATTGAATACAAGGATGAAGAAGTAGCTAAAAAAGTTTGTCTGGAGGGAGTGTTCAGAATTCTGTGTCACGGTAAAAATATTACAGCGTAATCACGTTATTCAGTCGCCCGTCAAAATAAATGGCCAACTGCGACAAGGTCAAGTTCCAGTTCTGGATTGGCATTGTCCATTTCTCCCGCGCATTCATCAGCCCCAGATAAAGCAGCTTCAACAGGCTGTTTTCATTAGGGAACGCCCCTTTGGTTTTCGTCAGCTTCCTGAACTGCCGGTGAACTGATTCGATGGCGTTGGTGGTGTAAATCACCTTGCGGATATCCGCCGGATAGCGGAAGTACGCCGACAGATTTTCCCATTTCCGGCGCCATGACTGGATAACCATCGGATACTGCTGGCCCCATCTGGCATCCAACTCGTCCAGCGCAGTTTCCGCCGCCGCTTTCGATACCGCGCGGTAAACCGGCTTCAGGTCGGCCATGAACGCTTTGTGGTGCTTCGACGCCACGTATTTGATGGAGTTGCGTATCTGGTGGATGACGCACAACTGCACTTCCGTCTGCGGATAAATGCTATTTATCGCTTCCGGGAACCCGGTCAATCCGTCCACGCAGGCAATCAGGATATCCCTGACACCCCGGTTTTGCAGGTCGGTCAGCACCGACAACCAGAAGTTGGCTCCTTCACTTTCAGACAGATACAACCCCAGCACGTCTTTTTTGCCTTTGGCGTTCAGGGCCAGTACGGTATACACCGCCTTGCTCACATAGCGCCCATCCTCACGGATTTTGTAGTGGATGGCATCCAGCCAGACGAAAGGATACACCGGCTCCAGCGGGCGCTGCTGCCAGTGTTTCAGTTCGGGGATGACCTTGTCGGTAACGGCGCTGATAGTGGACGTGGAAACGCTGAAAGCGTACAGGTCTTCGATTTCCCGGCTGATGTCGGCGTAGCTCATGCCGAGAGCGAACAGGCGGATAATCTTGTGCTCAATCTCGTCGGACAGGGTGGTCTGGTGCTTTTTTACCAACTGAGGCTCGAAAGTGCCATTGCGGTCGCGTGGTGTGGCGAGTTCAAAACTGCCGGTCGTCGCTTTAATGGTCTTTTTGCCGGAACCGTTTTTACGGTTTGCTTCCACATCTGCAGCCAGATGAGAGTCAAGTTCAGCGGCCAGAGCAGCTTCAGTTAACTGTTTAATTAATGGGGTTAAGATACCATCCTTGCCTGTTAATGCCTGACCGGACTGGAGGGCCTTAAGTGCTTTGTCGAAATCGAAGGGCTGGGACATGTGTCATTCCTTTTTTGAAGTATATTACTGGAATGACACAGAATTTCTAACGCTCTCAAACAAAAAGTAAATAGCAGCACAACGACCTTTATGTGCTGCTCACTTTTCCCACCACAATTACAATTGTGGCCTTAATGCGTTATCCTCATGGCCGCTTCTTTAGTCGATGTGTATCACTACTGGCACATGAAATACACGAAATAACAAATCAAGTCGTTCCCACAACACAAAAGACAGGATCTCTTTGGCTTGGGGATTTTCAATTTCAACAACTGCGTAAATTAATGCCCGACATTGATCGATGATTTCTTCCAGTTCCCGCGGCGTGTTATCGAACATGATAAGCCCCCGCTGCTGGATATTGAGATGTAGCAAAAAAAGCCACATCCAGATGCAGATTTTCAGGAAGTGAATAGGTAAACTGACAGACAGCCATAGCGTTATCCTTCTAACGTTGTGGTTAGCCCTTGTCTGGTATTGCTGTACCTTTCAGGGGTGAAACGGGTTTATAGATAGTCTTGTATACAGGTGCGAACCTTTTTGGCTACAATTTAAGGCTAGGATTGGTGCTAGTCAATTGCTAAACGTGATATGAAAAATCTACGGTGGGTAAGTCTCCAACGTCCCAGATCCGTATAGCTTCAGAACTGCGTAAGTAGTGAGATGAAATTGTCGCAAAAGTTGGTATGGATCTGGGAAACTGGCTCGGCAGGGGATTAAGCTGGATGACTGATAGTGATTTTCTATAAAAGGAATAATATGAAATATTTTATATTACAGGCAAACCCTAAAATATATAAAGTTGAAGATTACTTTAGGAATAACCAATATGTATATTGGACAATAAAAAAGTTACATGGAGATAAAAAACATCACATTTCAACAGATGATATTGTTTTCTTCTGGAGAACGGTTGGTAATAAAGAGCATAAACTTAGCGGGTTTATTGCAAAAGGTGTTGTTGAAGAATCTCCTGTAAAAATAAAAGATATATTGCATCCTGAGTGTTTGGGGGATTATCTATGGATAGATGGAGTTAGTACAGAAGGAAATAAAGATAAACAGGTAGGTATAAGAATAATTGAATATAGGGATGTAGATAATCCTAATAGATTGTTAAGAGAAAATCTTCAACATGACCCTATACTAAAAAAACTACATGTTGTTGATACGGGACTACAAGGAAATATAGCTACCTTACTTAATGAATTTTCCACTAGAATAGAGAAGCTTTGGTGTGATAATGAAAAAGATAAACTCTATGAAGAAACAAATAAAGACATTAAAGAAATTGAAGCCGATTTAACTATATCAGAAACAACTAAAAAGCAATTGATTAATGCTAGGTTAGGACAAGGTAATTTTCGTGGCGGGGTTTTAAATAAATATCCAAAATGTCCTGTTACAGGTGTTAGTATGCCTGAGTTATTAAGAGCAAGTCATATTAAACCTTGGCGGCAGAGTGATAACAAAGAACGTCTTGATCCCTACAACGGAATTATGCTTTCACCTCATGTTGATGTTCTCTTTGATAAAGGGTATATAAGTTTTTCTGATGATGGATCTATCCTTATTCGAAGTGATGACGAAATTTTAAACAATATTAAATTATTGAATTTCCCATTAAATATAAATATAACAGTAAATGAAGAATCCAAGAAATATTTAGATTGGCATAGAAAATATTTATTCTACAAAGATAAATGAAATTAGGCAGCCAGTCTACACAGTAATAGGCTGACTGTCTTTTAGGCATCTACCTGCTGTTCATATAACCTTTACTGTGGTGCCACCGTTCCCTTTTGCCCAAACTCAAACGGCCTAACCATCCCGTTGCTGTTAGCATCAAGAAAATCAGCCCACCATTGCAACATTAGGCGGCGTTGCTCAAGGTGTTTGGCCTTATGGGGGTAGGCGGCACGAACGTTGTTCTTGTCCATGTGGCTCATCTGAAGTTCAACTACGTCTTCCGGCCAGATACCCGATTCAATTAAGGTACTACACGCTCATGTACGGGGGCTGTGATCACACAATCAGGAAAGAGTCTGGCTCTTGGAAGGAAATTGCAGCAGAAATTCAATGCTTTGGTGGTAACACATTTGCTACTATTGCAAGAGGTGGGAAGGGCGTATTATACAAGGAAATTCTCTGTGATGTCTGTGATCAATTGAAAGTAAATTATAATAAAAAAGCATCAGTTGACTTGATTGAAACAAATTTGCTGATGTCTATTATGACAAAAGAATTAGATTCTATGTCGTCAGAGGAAATTAAAGATTTAGGTGAGGGGCTGGGAATAAAAAATATATCTGGCTTAACGGCTAAAACATTAACAGCAGGTTTTCAGGCCATATTTAAAGCAGGTGGCTTTAAATCTTATCAACTTACAGCGATTATAGTTAATCAGGTTTTGAAAGCTCTTATTGGTAGAGGCCTGAGTTTTGCTGCTACAGGGACAATGATGAGGACATTATCAATACTAACAGGACCAGTAGGGTGGGGTATCACTGGGATTTGGACTGCGATTGATATTGGAAGTACTGCTTACCGTGTAACAATTCCAGCAGTATTGCAGGTGGCATTTTTGCGCTCAAAAATGTCTAACGGCATTGCGGATGAAATAACTTTCGATTGATTTTTAATCGTCTTGCTTGGATGTTTTGAACATAATGCAGGCTGTCTTCTTAGCGGTTGCCAGCCTGTGTCACCTCTTCATTGAGATGGCATTGTTGAATAAATCGCTCTTATGCAGATGGTTGTTCAAAAAGCAGATACCCGATTACAACAAATCAATCAGTTCAAAAGGCCTAACCATATCGTTGCTGTTAGCATCAAGAAAATCAGCCCACCATTGAAGCATCAGGCGACGTTGTTCAAGATATTTGGCCTTGTAGGTGTGGGCAGAGCGAAAGCAGTTTCCCTCTTGTAGCCCATCTGGCGCTATCCTTTAACCATCTTTGTATGTTTTATAAACACAAAAATTGATGTATGCTTTGATGTGCATTATTCTGTATGTAATAAAACGCACTTTCAGGTAAACTATGGAACGCATCCTTGCAGAAAAATCTATCAACATCACTGAGTTAAGAAAGAACCCAGCGAAGTATTTTATTGATGAGCCGGTTGCCGTTCTTTCCAACAACCGTCCTGCTGGCTACATGGTCAGTGCCAAGGTGTTTGAAGAACTGATCGATCTGTTGGAAGAGAAGCAGGGCAGGGTTCATACGGCTGCGCGGTTCAGGCCATCTGCTGAACGTTTAAGCGATATTGCGGATAGTGGGCAGAAACTGCTGCAAAACGCCTCCGACAAGGATCTGACCGAGTTCACGGAATGAGCATTAGGATTTTTAAGTCAGCACTGATTCGCCAGCAATTGAGCCAACAAGAGCTTGATGATTTGGCGGAAGATTTTCTGTCCTATAAAAAAGATGGCGTGTTGCCAGATACCTTTGGTCGTGATGCACCCTATGATGATGACCGCACCTATCCCTTGGTAAAAGAGGAGCAGGTGGCCCACATTCATCTTGCCGATGCGGATGCCCCTTTCCCGAAGTTTTTACGTCAGTTCAAACGAACCAGCGATCAGGCGCATTTGGTATACTGCCAAGGTGCGATGGATCCCGATGCCTATCTACTTATTATCATCCTTAAACCCGAAGCGCATAAAATGGCACGCAACAATAACCATATGCATAAGATCGGGATGATGGCAGAAGCGTTCAGGATGAAGCATTAAGTCGGTCAAAAAACACTCTGTCATTTAGGGCAGAAAAACATATGGGGGCATCATTGGGGGCATGTAGGTAGTTGAAACAGAATATTGGTTAATACTATCAATATGATACTAGTCAGGTATTGTTCCTATTATCGCACCACTAACTCACCCGAGTGAGTCCAAGAAAATCCATAAAATCTTTTTAAATCAACGTTATTTTCTGATTTGACTTCTGTGTTCGTCCGATGTTTTCCAGAGACGTCCGGGTTTTATAGAATTATGTATAGTCAGGTTAGATACAGAATCTTTATACACATACGATATGCAGGTTCGCAGCGCGAAACCCGATGAAAAGCCTTATACGCTCGGTGACGGTTTGGGGTTGTCTTTACTCATTGAGCCAAGGGGAGCAAAAGCTGGGGCTTCCGTTATCGCTTCATTTCTGGCGCTGGCTGACCGTGCTGCGGGGCACAATGCGGATAAACAAGACCGTATCCTGGCCGCACAGTTTCTGGCGTTGACGACCTGCTACGATTGGCAACTGTTCCTGGTGGTGAGTGGCCCCGGCGGCGCGGGAAAGTATCCTGGCTGAGATTGCCACCATGCTGGCCGGGTAGGACAACACTACGGCGGTCACCATCAACACCATTGAAACCCCGCGTAAAAATCCTCTGCGCATTGATGGATGGACGCGCGTGGACTGCCACGGAACTGAGCGCGGTCGCGGATATAGCCGCTTCTACAGCCAGCGCTCATCTGTCCCGCCTTGTCCGTGGAAACCTGATTACGTGCCTTTCTCAAGGGCGTCATCGTTATTATCGTCTGGCGGGAAAGGATATTGCGGAGCTGATTGAAAAAATCATAGGGGTATCATGGCGATCGGCGTCATTAGCTAAAATTGGCACTCCCACGTCGTTACGGATTGCCCGAACGTGCTATGACCATTTAGCGGGCGAAATTGCGGTTCACATTTATGATTTCATGGCCGCTGAAGGTTGGGTTACTCCTGATGGCGGTTCAATCACGCCATTAGGCCAAAACCAGTTCCAGTAGTTAGACATTACGCTTAACCCAAAAACACGGCGTAAGAAATGCTGTGCCTGCCTTGACTGGAGTGAGCGTCGATTTCATCTCGGAGGAGAGGCAGGGGCTGCTTTTTTTACGCATTGTGAGCAGAAAGGATGGTTAACCAGCGTTCCGGGGTATCGGGAAGTTAATATTACTTCCAGTGGAAAGCTGGCGTTTAAAAAATTGTTTAGATTGTATCCATCAATTACATAACTCTCGGAGTGATCTTATCCGGCAATAGGGATTGTTTATCCTTAGGCGGATACGCGGTGTCGGCGATTCACGTATATCAAATCCAAACATCATTTTGAGCCGTGCGTTCTCCCCGCTCTTCTCCCGTGTTTAACACGCCACGTGGTTCGATCAGCAAAAGCTTTACTTCTTTATCCGCATAGGGTTTATGTTCAATACCACGTTTTACAATAAACATTTCCCCTGCATGAACATTAACGAACCCATCACGAAAATCTATACGTAATGCCCCATTCAATACTATGAATGTTTCGTCTGTATCTTCATGAGTATGCCAAACAAAATCGCCCTGTATTTTAACTATCTTAAACTGATAGTCATTCATTTCAGCGATGACTTTGGGTGTCCATTGCTCATTGAATAATGAAAATTTGCGTTCAAAATTAATGGGTTCGTACATGTATTCTCTCCTGTTTGAATTGGCATATATCCTAATATGAAGAGATTTTTAGGTCTTGAACGTTTGTGCAACTTATTAGAGCAAACCTTTGGTTATTATTTTTAGCCAAAGCCCCGGTGAAATACCGAATGTTTTGACAAAATGACGAGTCATATGGCTTTGATCGGCAAAGCCGGCAATAAGCGCTATATCGGTTAAATCCTGACCTGTTAACATAAGCCTTCGGCAATACTCAAGACGCCTCATCGTTACGTATCTGTATGGGCTTGTTCCATATAACATGCGGAAGTCACGGGATAAATTCCATCGATCCCGACCACTAACTAAAGAAAGCGTATCAAGCGTGATTGTTTCCGTAAATAAATCGTTTATATATTCACGAGCACGTTCAGCCGCACGGTAGTCATACGATCTCCGTTTAATCTTTTGTCCTCCGACCTCAGAAAGCGCATTAGCCAAATCATAAATAGCATCATCCTCTTCCAATGACTCGAAGGTATCATCCATGCCCTTAAGTAAAGATTCCGTCGCAGCGACAAGACGTTGATCTGTGGATATTCCGCCTTTAATGAAGGGGAGCGGTTGGCCTCCGAGAACTTTCTGGATAGATGATGGCTCTACGTAAATCATACGGTAGTGGAATCCATCGGACGAACCCGCTTCTCCATCGTGGAGCTCATCCGGGTGAAGCACCATTGTATGACCCGCTAAGCTATGTCTTAGACTGCCTCGATACCTAAAGCTCTGTATACCGGATAGTGTCCGACCGATGGCATAAGTGTCATGCCGATGCGGGTCATACCCATGACCGGTAAAAAATGCTTCCAGACGTTCAAATTTATTTGAAGTGGTTGCGAGTTTAACCCAATCATTTTTGATCGTGCTGCGAAACATAGCCTGTCGCCTTTATTAGTCGTCAAAGCGGAAAACATGGGCAAGATGGCAAAATCATATAACTCGGCGGACAGTATGAAACAATTTTTCTTCAGACGGAAATGCCGGAGGTTTCAAATCAGGAACCGATGACTCTAAAGCGTTGGTATCGCTATAGCAGCGTTGGTGCTCTTGAGGTAACAGATAAAGGGGCGATGTTATTTTGGGGGCGCAAAGAGGGCCGGTGTTGGTCATCGTGCCGTTACTGAGGCGCTGAACCAAGCGGTGGAGATGGCGCTAAAATGACGTAAGTGGCCTATACGTGGAAACCGGATGGTGCGCCGGGCTGGGTAGATAAAGATGCCTTTGCTGGCGTGAATGGTATGACTGAGCTGGAAGAGTCAGCGATCGTGCTTGTGAATGCCAATAAAGGCTGGTCGGCAAGGTAAGTATCCATTGTAAGGAAAATCCAGCGGTCTTTACTGGGGCGCGTTTATTCACGGTTGCAACGATGAGCGCTATGCTTTCCCGGATGAGATATTTATAACATCAGACTGATTTTCTGTAGACGAGATGCCGGAGGCCCAATGCTTGATTCCTTTGATTGGATTAACGAACCTGAACAATGGCTTTGCGATAACGGTAAATTAAGCGTTATCACCGATGACAAAACCGATTTTTGGCGAAAAACCTGGTACGGGTTTGAACGCTTTTCAGGACATATCTTCGCTACCGGCGTGCCCGGCGATTTCACTTTCCAGGCGAAGATCTGCGCCGATTTCAACACGCTGTATGACCAGGCCGGGATCATGTTTATGTCAGACGAGCGGCACTGGCTTAAAGCGGGCATTGAATTCAACGACGGCGCGCCCGCCATCGGCAGCGTGCTGACGCTGGAGAACTCAGACTGGGCAACCGGCATCTTTCCCGGAAACCCCCGTGAGTTCTGGCTTCGCTTGACCCGCAAAGGCGAGAGTCTGAGGCTGCAATACTCGACGGATGGCCATCACTGGCCGCTGCTGCGTCTATGTTACTTTCCGCAAGGCGCAGCGAAAATCGGTGTGATGTGCTGTACGCCTGAGCGCCGCGGATTATCGGTGGATTTCTTTGATATTACGCTGACCCCGCCTATGGATAAAACGCTGCATGATCTGAGTTGAACGCCAGAGCCTGCGCGAGTACCTTGAATGGCGCGGTAATGTTAAACACTCGGGTAGCCGAACGGCATTAATGAATCTTTGCGACAATCTCTAACGTGCCATTGATGATGAACTGAACGCCCATGCACACCAGCAGGAAACCCATCAGGCGGGAAATGGCCTCGATACCGCTTTTTCCGACAAGCCGCATGATGAATCCCGAGCTTTTCAGGCACAGCCACAAAATCAGGCCGCATAGCATAAACGTCAAGACCGGGGCGACCGTCAACACCCACGGCGTAATATTCACACCGCTTTTTACTTGCGATGCGGTGCTGATGATCAGCGCGATAGTCCCTGGGCCTGCGGTGCTGGGCATCGCCAATGGAACGAAAGCGATATTGACCGTACTGGAAGAATTGCTGTTATTGATTTCAGCGGCTTTACTCGCCACTTCAGGCGCGTGCTCCGGCTTTTGCTGTGGGAACAGCATACGGAAACCAATGAAAGCAACGATCAGCCCGCCGGCAATGCGTAATCCGGGAATAGAAATGCCGAAGGTATTCATGACGAGTTGCCCGCCATAAAACGCGACGGTCATAATGATGAAAACATACAAGGATGCCTGGAATATCTGCTTGTTCCGTTCGCTGTAGCTCATGTTTCCAGCTAGTCCCAGAAACAGCGCCACCGTGGTCAGGGGGTTGGCGAGAGGTAAAATGAGTACTAAACCAAGTCCGATTGTTTGAATTAACTCCAGCATTTAATCTTCCTGTTAGCTGTAAACACCGCAAGACCAGCCCGTAAGGCTCTCCTTTATGGTAAATGTTGCCTTGCTACTGTTGTTGGTTTTCTCAGCGGTTTTCTTCATTTTCAGCCAGGCTTTTAAAACGGCGGAGCGTTTTCGTCAGCATGTCTTTGGACAGAATATCGAACATCTGGCTGATTTTTTTCCCCAGCAGGCCTCCGGGGGGATCAAAATGAATCATCAGCGTTACTTCTGTTCCCGAGCCTGACGGGGCAGGTTTGAACGACAATCTGCCTTCATTGGGAATACGGGCTCCTTCCAGAGAACGCCAGTAGATATATTCCCCCGGTTTCTCGTCAACAATCCGCGCCTGCCACTCAATAAGCGCGCCGAACGGCGTGTTAACACGCCAGCGCGAATCGGTATGGTTGAGAATATCGATCGTAGCGAAATGATTCATCAACACCGGCAGCGTTTCGGGCTTACGCCAGAGTGCGAATAGCGTTTCCGCAGAACGATTGATCGTAATGCTGCTACGAATTTCGTCTGAACCGCTATTGCCTCTGCCACCAATATTCTTTAGAAAGGGCGGTCGTAACAAGACTCCTCCTAATGGGTTTTAGGCTCGAAGGGGCATCTTTAAAGATCATTGTGACCGATATTAATCATTAAGCAAAGTCGGAAGACGGGGCGGGTTTTATGTAACATGATCTATTTCCTCTGCAACTGGCTTCGCATATCTGATGGCAAGACCTCTTTTTCTGGGGAAAAGTGTTACCCTGACTTATCAACTCCTGATTAGGATGATGTAGCAATGACGGAAAATGACATTTTACGATTAAGCGCTCTGGCCGGCGATCGGCTTAAGGCCCGCGGCGCCAAGATGACTTGTGCGGAGTCCTGCACTGGGGGATGGCTGGCTAAGGCGATCACCGATGTCGCCGGTAGCTCCGGCTGGTTTGACTATGGCTTTGTCACATACAGTAATCAGGCTAAACAGGCGCTGGTCGGCGTGAAAGAAAATACCTTGGCTAGCCATGGCGCAGTGAGTTCGGAGGTGGTGCAGGAAATGGCCGCAGGTGCGTTGAGCGCAGCAGGGGCGGACTTCGCCGTCTCTGTTAGCGGTATTGCCGGGCCGGATGGCGGAACCGATGAAAAGCCGGTAGGCACAGTCTGGTTTGGTTTCACTGATAATCAGGGACATGCCTTCACCCGCAAAGCATTATTCGGCGGAGACAGGCATGCCGTACGTTTGCAGTCCGTCCATTTTGCGTTGCAAACGCTGCTGGATGAGTTTCTGCAAAAATAATCTTGATGCTGTATGCGTATACAGTATAATATTGGCAATTATTCGGTAATCCATGATTAAGCGGCCGGTAGAGAGACAGCTTTACGCCGTATGACAGGAGCAGAAATGGCTATTGACGAGAACAAACAAAAGGCGCTGGCCGCAGCGCTGGGTCAGATCGAAAAGCAATTTGGTAAAGGTTCTATCATGCGTTTGGGCGAGGATCGCTCAATGGATGTTGAAACCATTTCAACCGGCTCCTTGTCCCTTGATATCGCATTAGGGGCGGGTGGTTTGCCGATGGGCCGTATCGTTGAGATTTATGGTCCGGAGTCATCGGGTAAAACAACGCTGACATTGCAGGTGATTGCGGCGGCTCAGCGTGAAGGTAAAACCTGCGCCTTTATCGACGCAGAGCACGCGTTGGATCCGATTTACGCCAAGAAATTGGGCGTTGATATCGATAATCTGTTGTGTTCTCAGCCGGATACCGGTGAGCAGGCGCTGGAAATCTGTGATGCGCTGACGCGTTCCGGCGCGGTGGACGTCATCATTGTCGACTCCGTCGCCGCGCTGACGCCAAAAGCCGAAATCGAGGGCGAAATCGGTGATTCGCATATGGGGCTGGCTGCCCGAATGATGAGCCAGGCGATGCGTAAATTGGCCGGTAACTTGAAGCAGGCTAATACATTGCTGATTTTCATCAACCAGATTCGTATGAAAATCGGCGTGATGTTCGGTAACCCTGAAACGACGACGGGCGGTAACGCGCTGAAATTTTATGCGTCTGTTCGTCTGGATATTCGCCGCATCGGTTCTATCAAGGAAGGTGAAGAAGTCGTCGGCAGTGAAACCCGCGTCAAGGTGGTGAAAAACAAAGTGGCCGCGCCATTCAAACAGGCTGAATTCCAGATTTTGTACGGCGAGGGGATTAACATTTACGGTGAGCTTATCGATCTGGGTGTTAAGCATAAGCTGATCGAGAAAGCGGGCGCCTGGTATAGCTATAACGGCGAGAAGATTGGCCAGGGTAAAGCCAATGCGTGTAATTATCTGAGGGAAAATCCGGCTATTGCGGATGAACTGGATAAGAAACTGCGCGGCATGCTGCTGCATAAGAGCAATGAATTATCTCCTGCTATTGATGGCGAAGCATATGATGAAGCCGCTGTAGATGAAGGCGATAAAGAGTTTTAATGTTGGTTAAATCGTTTGTACCGCAACGGCGTTCATTGAGTTTGTAGATGAGTAAACCATTACGTTATGCAATGAACGTGCTTTCCGTCCGCGATCATAGTGAAGTTGAAATACGCCGCAAACTTGCGGCGTATTTGCATAAAGCGGTTGCTGAAGGCGCCGACGTTGATGAAATGGCGGCGCGAGCTTCCGCAGAGGAAATCGAGTCTGCCATTGCCTACTGCACGGAGCACGGCTGGTTGGACGATGAGCGCTACGCGCGTCGTTATATCAGTAGCCGTAGTCGCAAAGGTTATGGCGTGCAGCGCATTAAAGCCGAGTTAGGCCAGAAGGGAATTGATAAGGCGACCATCGCTGCCGCATTAAATGAATGCGATATTGACTGGTATCAATTGGCTAAAGTTGCAGCAGAAAGAAAATTTGGGCATCCTTTACCTGTTGAGTGGAAAGAAAAAGCTAAACTTCAACGATATTTGCAATATCGGGGCTTTTCCCATGAAGAAATCCATTCCATTTATGCTAATTTTTCAGATTGAATGCATACGGGATTTTACTTCCCATCGAAGAAAATTTATCTTATTCCCACTTTTTGTTCGTGAGTTGCACGGTAGCGTCAGCATGCTGCACTAACCTTGCCCACGATCTGTTCTTTTAGCTTGATACCAGGACAATTATGAGCAAGAGCACCGCTGAGATCCGTCAAGCGTTTCTCGATTTTTTCCACAGTAAGGGACATCAGATTGTTGCTAGCAGCTCTCTGGTGCCGAATAACGATCCAACTTTGTTATTCACTAATGCAGGTATGAACCAGTTTAAAGATGTATTTCTTGGACTGGATAAGCGTAGTTACTCGCGGGCGACGACGTCGCAGCGCTGCGTACGCGCTGGCGGTAAGCATAATGACCTGGAAAACGTTGGTTACACCGCTCGCCATCATACGTTCTTTGAAATGTTGGGTAATTTCAGCTTCGGCGATTATTTTAAGCACGATGCTATCCACTATGCATGGGAGCTGCTGACAGATCCTAAGTGGTTTAATCTGCCGAAAGAGAAATTATGGGTAACGGTATACGCCACCGATGACGAAGCCTACAACATTTGGGCAACCGAAATTGGCGTTCCTCGTGAGCGCATTATCCGTATCGGGGATAATAAGGGCGCCCCTTATGCTTCAGATAACTTCTGGCAGATGGGTGATACCGGCCCTTGCGGCCCATGTAGCGAAATTTTCTACGATCATGGCGAGCATATAGCGGGAGGCCCGCCGGGAAGCCCGGATGAAGATGGCGATCGCTATATCGAAATTTGGAACCTCGTCTTTATGCAGTTCAATCGTCAGGCTGACGGGACGTTGCTGCCTCTACCCAAGCCTTCTGTTGATACCGGCATGGGGTTAGAGCGTATTTCCGCGGTGTTGCAGCACGTGAACTCTAACTATGAGATTGATTTATTCAAAACGCTGATTGCCGCAGTAGCTAAAGCAGTGGGAACGACCGATCTGGATAATAAGTCGCTGCGTGTTATTGCCGACCATATCCGTTCTTGCGCTTTCCTGATTTCTGATGGCGTGATGCCGTCAAATGAAAACCGGGGCTACGTTCTGCGCCGCATCATCCGCAGAGCGATCCGGCATGGAAATATGCTCGGCGCAACCGATACGTTCTTCTATAAGCTGGTGGCTCCGCTGATTGACGTGATGGGTTCCGCCGCTGAAGAACTGAAAAGTCAGCAGGCGATGGTGGAGCAAGCGCTGAAAACGGAAGAAGAACAATTCGCGCGTACGCTTGAGCGCGGCCTCGCGCTTTTGGATGAAGAAATCAAAGATCTGAAAGGGGATACGCTGGATGGGGAAACCGCTTTCCGGCTGTATGATACCTTTGGTTTCCCGCTCGACCTGACGGCTGATGTTTGTCGTGAACGCGGTTTGAAAGTCGATGAAGAGGGATTTGACCGAGCCATGGATGCGCAGCGCGCGCGCGCGCGCGAAGCCAGTGGTTTCGGCGTGGATTACAACAATCTTGTCCGTGTGGATGCGAAGACGCCATTCTCCGGCTATGAGCAAAACCAGCAACAGGCGCAGGTTATTGCGCTTTATCACAATGGTAATGCGGTAGACCGGATTGACGCGGAGCAGGAAGCGGTTGTTATTCTGAATGAAACGCCATTCTATGGCGAGTCAGGTGGTCAGGTTGGCGATCAGGGCGTATTAAAAGGCGCTAACGTTAGCTTTGTGGTGCAGGATACACAGAAATACGGTCAAGCAATCGGTCATATCGGCAAGTTGGCTCAAGGCACGCTGCGCGTGGGTGATAGCGTAGACGCGAGCATTGATAGCGAACGCCGTAATCGCATCCGCCTCAACCATTCCGCCACTCACTTGCTGCACGCTGCGCTGCGTCAGGTTTTGGGCGATCATGTCGCTCAGAAAGGCTCTCTGGTTAATGACAGTTACCTGCGCTTCGATTTTTCACATTCTGAAGCAATGAAACCTGAGCAGATTCGTCAGGTGGAGGATATCGTTAATGCGCAGATTCGCCGTAACCTGGCGATACAAACTGACGTCATGGCGCTCTCCGATGCGAAAGAAAAAGGCGCGATGGCGCTCTTTGGCGAGAAGTATGAAGATCACGTCCGGGTATTAACCATGGGGGATTTTTCTATTGAACTGTGTGGTGGTACGCACGCCAGCCGTACCGGGGATATTGGCCTGTTCCAAATCGTATCTGAGTCTGGTACGGCTGCCGGTATCCGTCGCATTGAAGCGGTTACGGGAGAGAACGCACTGGCGGCGTTGCATCACCAGAGCGATGTTCTACAAGATGTCACACAGCTTCTAAAAGGTGATAGTAATAATCTGGTTGATAAGGTACGTTCTGTTCTTGAGCGTACTCGGATGCTGGAAAAAGAGCTCCAACAGTTGAAAGCACAGCAAGCTGCGCAGGAAAGTTCCTCACTTTCAGGTAAAGCGAAAGTGGTAAACGGCGCAAAACTGCTGGTCACTCAGTTGGACAATGTTGAGCCTAAATTGCTTCGCACTATGGTTGACGATCTGAAAAACCAATTAGGGTCGGCCATCATTGTGTTGGCAACGACGGCAGAGGGTAAGGTTAGCCTTATCTCTGGGGTGACGAAAGACCTGACAGACCGTGTGAAAGCCGGTGAGCTGATAGGCTTTGTCGCTCAGCAGGTAGGGGGTAAAGGCGGTGGCCGCCCTGATATGGCGCAGGCCGGCGGCAGTGATATTGTCGCTTTACCCGCAGCGTTAGCCAGCATTGAATCATGGGTGTCTGGTAAGCTATAAATATTAAATCAGAGTGTTATCCTAACAAAACGCCATGACTTCATTGGTTTTGGCGTTTTTGTCTTGCTGAAAAGGCTTCCGGCAAGCAAGATGAAGCGATGCTATCTTCAATGTTACTAAGTTGGATAGTCTTTGAGAGTCTTGTTGTGGTAACAAAGGCACAAGCTACTTATATCGACTAAACTAAAAGTAGCGACAAACACTGAGTGAGATGGTGAGAGTTATAACTTCCATCTAGGTTTACGTTTTCACGGCACATGATGGATAATGACGGGGAGACAGAGAGACCCGACTCTTTATAATCTTCAAGGAGCAAAGAATGCTTATTTTGACTCGTCGAGTTGGCGAAACCCTCATGATCGGCGATGAGGTAACGGTTACCGTACTAGGGGTAAAAGGCAATCAGGTGCGTATTGGTGTTAACGCTCCTAAAGATGTTTCTGTCCACCGTGAAGAGATCTATCAGCGAATTCAGGCAGAAAAATCTCAACCGACATCGTATTGATTAACAAGGCGTCTCGCGGAAACGGGACGCTATTGTTGCTTTTCCGCGTTTCCCCTCTTCGGTATGTTTATTAACACGCTTCATTCCCCCTTGATTATCTTTTCTCTCGATAAGATAAGCATCTGTTTTTCTGTTGATAAAATGCCCTTTTTGCTGTGAATGTGCCCGTCTTGGATGCGAATTGCGCAAACGAACATAAGTTGGGAAAAAGTATTTGACTTATAAGACCGGGAAAGTAATATGTGCGCCACGCAGTACCGGTGACGGCCAACAAGAAACATCTGATGGCGGTCGTAGGTAAGGCTTGGTGAGGTGGCCGAGAGGCTGAAGGCGCTCCCCTGCTAAGGGAGTATGCGGTCAAAAGCTGCATCGAGGGTTCGAATCCCTCCCTCACCGCCATTTATTTTGCATCCGTAGCTCAGCTGGATAGAGTACTCGGCTACGAACCGAGCGGTCGGAGGTTCGAATCCTCCCGGATGCACCATATTAATGAATGGCTAGCTTTAATCGGCATTCCGAATGTCGGTGGTGGAAAGCAACCACTGCGATATACAAAGATTATCAATGCATCCGTAGCTCAGCTGGATAGAGTACTCGGCTACGAACCGAGCGGTCGGAGGTTCGAATCCTCCCGGATGCACCATTCTTGAATATTCTGCGTTATCTGGCTTAACAACCATTTACTGATTCACCAAGGCTCTAATGCATCCGTAGCTCAGCTGGATAGAGTACTCGGCTACGAACCGAGCGGTCGGAGGTTCGAATCCTCCCGGATGCACCATATTGAACTAAAATAGCGGCAATCCCCTTTACTGATAGATTCCCGTATTACTTTCTTCTCCTTCTATCCTCCCTCTTGTTCGCGCCTTAAAATGCCGCATATCGTCGTTGTTCTTGCAACATGCCCTTTTATACCAACCGCTTTATCCGTGTGATGAGTCGCGTTTTTTATATCGGCTCGATAATGATACAGCCAGCATCGGTAATGATATGATTTTTATGCGGTTATTGAGTGAGCGACAATGTTTTCACTTTGCGATAAAGTAGAGCGCTCATTTTCAGTGATCATGGAGTCATGATGTACGATCGCTATCAGGGTTTGATCTTTGATATGGACGGCACCATCCTCGATACCGAACCCACGCATCAGAAAGCATGGAGCAGCGTGCTGGCAAGATATGGGATCAGCTATGATGCCGCTGCCATGTCGGCACTGAACGGCTCTCCAACCTGGCGTATCGCCCAGGCGATTATTAGCAGTAATCAGGCGGATATCGATCCTCATCGTTTAGCTGCCGAAAAAACGGCCGTGGTGGAGGAAATGCTGCTGGATACGGTAACGCCACTGCCGTTAATTGATGTCGTCAAAGCATACCGAGGACGTCGTCCGATGGCGGTTGGTACGGGGAGTACGCATAGTATGGCGGACCGACTTCTGCAGCACCTTGGGCTACGTGACTATTTTGACGCAATTGTCGGTGCGGATGACGTAGATAATCATAAACCGTTTCCTGATACTTTCTTACGTTGCGCTGAGCTGATAGCCGTTGCACCAGAAAACTGCGTGGTGTTTGAAGACGCGGATTTCGGTATTGAAGCTGCCGTACGAGCAAAAATGGCCGTGGTTGATGTTCGTAAACTGTGAGTGAGTTTTGGGCCGCTTTTTCTCTCTTCTGGAGTAGCCTACTGAGTGCGACGCTGTTGCCTGGTAGCTCGGAAGTCTTGCTTGTTTCTTTGCTGGTTTCTGATGATGCCCGGCCCATATTGCTGATTGCGACGGCAACGGCGGGGAATACACTGGGTGGATTAATCAATGTTTTTATCGGGCGTTTGCTGCCTCCGCCAAAACAACAGACGGGATATGGTTTGGCTGTGCGCTGGTTAAAGCGTTACGGTTCGACTGCGTTATTATTTAGTTGGGTTCCGATAGTTGGCGACTTATTGTGTGTATTGGCGGGTTGGTTACGCATGCCCTGGGTGAGTTCGGCGATTTTTATCTGTATTGGAAAAGCGCTGCGCTATATCGTTTTGACCGGGATAACCCTGCAAGGCATCGCATGGTGGTCGTAACCAGAAAAAAAATGAGAACTGGTGTGGTTTATCAAGTATCAATTATGCTTACAAACATTACATTTAACATCGGGAGGTCGATTTGATCCCGGATATATCACAGGCTCTTTCCTGGCTGGAGCATCATCCTCAGGCAGTGAATGGTATCCAGCGTGGAATTGAACGCGAAACGTTGCGCGTTATGGCAGATGGGCGCCTTGCCACAACCAGACATCCAGAGAAATTAGGCGCGGCGTTAACACACCCGTGGATTACGACGGATTTTGCTGAGGCATTGCTAGAGTTCATTACGCCGGTTGATAAAGATATCGATCATTTGTTGGCGTTCTTGCGGGATATTCATCGCCATGTCGCTCGAAATCTCGGTGACGAACGGATGTGGCCATTGAGCATGCCATGTTTTATCGCTAATGAGCAGGATATCGAACTGGCGCAGTATGGGTCATCCAATATCGGGCGCTTTAAGACCCTGTATCGTGAAGGGCTAAAGAATCGTTACGGCGCGTTGATGCAGACGATTTCCGGCGTGCACTATAACTTTTCGTTGCCGCTATCATTCTGGCAAATGCGGGCCGGCGTCAGCGATATAGACAGCGGTAAAGCGGAAATTTCCGCAGGATATTTTCGCTTGATCCGAAATTACTACCGCTTTGGCTGGGTCATTCCCTATTTATTTGGCGCGTCGCCCGCTATTTGCTCTTCCTTCCTGCAAGGTAGAGAAACGTCGTTGCCATTTGAACGCACGGATAAAGGGATATGTTATCTGCCTTATGCAACCTCCCTGCGGTTGAGCGATCTCGGCTACACTAATAAATCACAAAATAATCTGGGTATTACGTTTAACGACTTGAATACCTATGTGGCGGCGTTGAAACGCGCGATAAAAACCCCTTCAGATGAATATGCAAAGATTGGGTTGAAGAAAGACAATCGCTATTTGCAATTGAACACCAACGTATTGCAGATTGAGAATGAGCTATATGCGCCAATAAGGCCGAAGCGCGTTACCCGGGCCGGCGAATCGCCCTCTGACGCCTTGCTGCGCGGCGGGATCGAATATATAGAAGTACGTTCGCTGGATATCAATCCTTTCTCGCCTATCGGGGTCAGCGCCAGTCAGGTTCGTTTCCTCGATTTGTTCCTGATTTGGTGTGCGTTGGCGGATGCGCCGGAAATGAGTTCGGATGAACTGCTGTGTACCCGTAAAAACTGGAATCGGGTGATACTTGAAGGGCGTAAACCGGGGCAGACCATCGGTATGGGATGCGAAACGGAACGGCAGCCGATCGCCGAAGTCGGCAAATCGTTGTTTAGCGATTTACGCCGCGTCGCGGAGGTTCTGGATAGCGGCAACGCCCAGCCGTATTATCAGCAGGTTTGCGATGAGCTGGTTAGCGGTTTTGACAATCCGGAAAGCACCTTCTCCGGCCGGTTGCTTAACTTAATGAAGGAAAGCGGTAATAGAGGCGTGGGGCTTCATCTGGCGGAAGAGTACCGTAAGATTCTTTGCCATGAACCGTTGCAGGTATTGACAGAAGAACAACTGACGGCGGAAAGTGAACGCTCATGGCGTCGTCAGCGGCAGATCGAAGCAGAAGACAAGATCGATTTTGATGCGTATCTGGCTGCCCAATAGACAAAGAAAAGGCCACATGTAAATGTGGCCAAATGTACATATCTAATAGGGATGATGATAAATGCGCGTCTTTCAATAGTTCAGACTCGCATGAAACAGAAAAGTTCCCAGAAATGAGAAAAAATGAATTTTTTCTATGAGGAGGTGGCGTTATGCCGTTACTAGATAGTTTTACTGTAGATCATACCCGTATGGCGGCGCCTGCTGTCAGGGTTGCCAAAACCATGAAAACCCCTCATGGCGATACCATCACCGTATTTGACCTGCGTTTTTGCCGTCCTAACATCGAAGTGATGCCGGAACGTGGTATTCATACGTTGGAACATTTATTTGCCGGTTTTATGCGTAACCACCTGAATGGCGATGGGGTAGAGATTGTTGATATCTCTCCTATGGGTTGCCGTACCGGCTTCTACATGAGCTTAATTGGCACGCCTGACGAGCAGCGTGTCGCGAATGCCTGGAAAGCGGCGATGGAAGATGTGCTGAAAGTGACCGATCAGCGTAAAATTCCTGAGCTTAACGAATATCAGTGCGGCTCGTATGAATTGCATTCGCTGGCTGAGGCCCAGGAGATCGCCCGGCATATTCTGGCGCACAACATCGGCATTAACCATAATGATGAACTGGCATTGCCGAAAGAAAAGCTGTCAGAGTTACATATCTGATTGGCAACAGTAAAAAAGAGAGCCGCGACAGGCTCTCTTTTTATATGATTGAACGCCGTATCAGGCCGCGACAAAATGTTGAATCACCCGGCTGCCGAAGTAGGATAATGTCAGCAACAGCGCGCCAATCAGGCTGAACCATACCACCCGCCGTCCGCGCCATCCTTCGTGGTAGTGTCCCCACAGCAGCAGGATATAAATAAACCAGGCAAACAACGAGAACAGCGCCTTGTGTAGATTCTCTTTGTTGTTGAGCACATCATCCATATAGAACAGACCGGTACACAGCGTCAGCGTGAGAAGAATTACGCCAACCTGCGTGATGTGGAACATTTTGCGCTCAATACTCATCAGCGGCGGCATATCGGCGGCAAAACCCAGCTTTTTATTCTTTAACAAATAATCGAGCCATGCCAGTTGTAAAGCATAAAGCGCGGCGATGATGAGCGTAGCATAGGAGAACAGCGCCAGGCCGATATGGAACAATAATCCCGGCGTTGTTTCCAGGTGGGTGATGAATTCACCCGGCATGAAACTGGCAAACGCCAGATTGATTAGCGCAAATGTGTAGACGATCGGCAGCAGAAACCATCCGCGGTCCCGTGAAGCGACAATCGTCATGACTGTGCAGATGATAAGGCTAACAAGGGAGCCGATATTCAGCAGACTGAGGTTTTGCCCCGTCTGCACGTCAAAAATACGTTGATAAAGCGCCACTGCATGGCAGATAAGCGCAACGCTGGCCGAAAGGATTGCCAGCCGACGATATGCACTGTTCTTGCGCAGCAGACTGGGGATGATCAGTCCAAGGCTGAGTGTGTAGGCGATTAAAGCTACAATAGCGAAAACAGACATACGAATAGGTTATTAAATATCAACTAAGCCAAATGAACAGTCAGTATAGCGTTAGTCGTCATAGGCACCAACTGTTCTCCATCCGAGGCGCAGAGATCGCCGCGGCTTTCGTGTTATAATCCGTTTCATTCGCGTCGCGGTAGCGGCTTGTCTTACATTGAGCATGAGATATGTTTGAAAATTTAACCGATCGACTATCGCGCACATTGCGCAATATCAGCGGCCGCGGGCGGTTGACTGAAGACAATATAAAAGAAACGCTGCGTGAAGTCCGCATGGCGTTGCTTGAAGCTGACGTCGCCTTACCCGTGGTGCGAGAATTTATTAACCGGGTAAAAGAGCGGGCTGTCGGCCATGAGGTAAACAAAAGTCTGACCCCGGGGCAAGAGTTCGTCAAGATCGTTAAGAATGAGCTTGTCAGCTCGATGGGGGAGATTAACGCCGAATTAGACCTCGCCGCCCAGCCGCCGGCCGTGGTGTTGATGGCGGGCCTGCAAGGGGCGGGTAAAACCACCAGCGTAGGTAAGCTAGGCAAATTTCTTAGAGAGAAACAAAAGAAAAAGGTGCTGGTGGTTTCTGCCGACGTATATCGCCCGGCGGCCATCAAGCAGTTGGAAACGCTGGCGCAAAGCGTGGGGGTCGATTTTTTCCCGTCGGATGCGCAGGAAAAACCGGTCGATATCGTCAGCCGGGCGCTGCAGCATGCCAAGCTGAAATTTTATGATGTGTTGTTAGTCGATACCGCCGGGCGTCTCCACGTCGATGATGCCATGATGGATGAAATCAAACAGGTTCACGCGGCGATTAAGCCGGTGGAAACGCTGTTTGTTGTTGACGCCATGACCGGGCAGGATGCCGCGAATACGGCAAAGGCTTTCAATGAAGCATTGCCGCTAACCGGCGTTATCCTCACCAAAATCGATGGCGATGCCCGCGGCGGCGCGGCGCTGTCTATCAGGCATATCACCGGCAAACCAATCAAGTTTCTCGGCGTTGGCGAGAAAACGGAAGCGCTGGAGCCGTTTTATCCTGAGCGTATCGCCTCGCGTATTCTTGGCATGGGCGATGTCTTGTCCCTGATCGAGGATATTGAAAGCAAGGTTGACCGGACTCAGGCGGAGAAGCTGGCTAAGAAGCTGAAAAAAGGCGACGGATTCGATCTGACCGATTTCCTGGAGCAACTGAAGCAGATGCGCAACATGGGCGGAATGGCTAGTCTGATGGGCAAAATGCCCGGCATGGGCCAGTTGCCCGATAATGTGAAGTCGCAGATGGATGATAAAGTTTTAGTGCGGATGGAAGCGATCATTAATTCCATGACGCATCAGGAACGAGCAAAGCCGGAGATTATTAAAGGTTCGCGGAAACGTCGCATCGCGATGGGGTCGGGGATGCAGGTACAGGATGTCAATCGTCTTCTGAAGCAGTTCGATGATATGCAGCGGATGATGAAGAAAATGAAAAATGGCGGTTTGGCGAAAATGATGCGCGGTATGAAAGGCATGATGCCGCCAGGATTCCCGGGGCGTTGATAGCGGAAAATCGAAAGCATCGCGAGTTTATACGCTTTAGATTGCTTTTTGCGCCAAAATGAGTAAAATTTTGGGGCTTTTTATATGACACTGGGCCCCGTTCCTCGATGGGGCCCG
This sequence comes from Brenneria izadpanahii, assembly GCF_017569925.1. NCBI lineage: Bacteria > Pseudomonadati > Pseudomonadota > Gammaproteobacteria > Enterobacterales > Pectobacteriaceae > Brenneria > Brenneria izadpanahii. Next base: position 1,178,341 of record NZ_CP050854.1, read on the forward strand.
GTTGTTTTATTAACTAAAGAGGATGTTATGGTAACAATTCGTTTGGCACGTGGCGGCGCGAAAAAACGCCCGTTTTATCAAGTTGTCGTGACCGATAGCCGCAATGCGCGCGATGGTCGCTTCATTGAGCGCGTAGGCTTCTTCAACCCGATCGCAACCGGTCAGGCAGAAGCTCTGCGTTTAGATCTGGATCGAATCGAACACTGGGTTGGTCTGGGTGCAACTGTTTCTGATCGCGTAACTTCGCTGATCAAAGACGCAAAAAAAGCAGCGTAATCTGTTGCGGTGGTGGCAATGAGCAAGCAACTCAGCCCGACTGAGCCCGTTAATCCCATCGTATTGGGTAAAATGGGGTCGACTTATGGCATCCGAGGTTGGCTCAGAGTGTTTTCATCCACCGAAGATGCTGAAAGCATTTTTGATTATCAGCCTTGGTTTATCCAGACAAAAAGCGGTTGGCGGCTTGTCGAGATTGAAAGCTGGAAACATCACAATCAGGATCTGATCATCAAGATTAACGGTGTTGACGATCGTGACGCGGCAAACTTGCTGACTAATTGCGAAATTATCGTTGATTCGTCGCAGTTGCCTGAACTGGATGAAGGTGATTATTACTGGAAGGATCTTATTGGCTGTCAGGTCGTAACCTTAGCTGGTTATCAACTGGGAAAAGTCATTGATATGATGGAAACCGGTTCAAACGATGTGATGGTGGTAAGAGCTAACCTGAAAGATGCCTTCGGGGTCAAGGAGCGGCTGATTCCGTTCCTCACTGAACAGGTTATCAAGCGTGTTGACCTCTCTACTCAAACTATTGAAGTAGATTGGGATCCTGGTTTTTGAACTCTGAATCGACCGGTAGTATTAAGTGGAACGAGACTATGTGGATTGGGGTTATTAGCCTGTTTCCAGAGATGTTCCGCGCAATTACTGATTACGGAGTCACTGGCCGGGCAGTTAAAAATGGCCTGCTGAGCGTGCAGTATTGGAGTCCGAGAGACTTCACCTACGATCGGCATCGTACCGTGGACGATCGTCCTTATGGCGGTGGACCCGGAATGCTGATGATGGTGCAACCCCTGCGGGATGCGATTCAGGCAGCGAAAGCAGCGGCAGGCGAAGACGCCAAAGTGATCTATTTGTCACCTCAGGGGCGTAAATTAGATCAAGAAGGCGTGCGTCAACTCGCGACAAACCAGAAAATGATCCTGGTTTGTGGTCGGTACGAGGGAATTGATGAGCGCGTAATTAAAACCGAAATTGATGAAGAATGGTCGATCGGTGATTACGTTCTCAGCGGTGGAGAGTTACCAGCAATGACTCTGATTGATTCGGTGTCCCGATTTATTCCGGGTGTTCTGGGTCATCAGGCTTCAGCAGAAGAGGATTCTTTCGCCGAAGGATTGTTGGATTGTCCCCATTTTACTCGTCCCGAAGTGTTGGCCGGTATGGATGTTCCGCCAGTTTTACTGTCAGGCAACCATGCTGAAATACGTCGCTGGCGTTTGAAGCAGTCGCTGGGCCGAACCTGGCTTAGAAGACCTGAACTTCTGAAAAGCCTAGCTCTGACTGACGAGCAAGCAAAGTTGTTAGCTGAATTTCAACAGGAATATCAGTCCGGGCAACAACAGTATTAGGTGGTCGTCCAGGCATGACCTGACGAACCCAAATATCAGTTTACCTAGGGTAAGAGACATATTATGAGCAACATTATTAAGCAAATTGAACAAGAACAGATGAAGCAGGACGTACCTGCATTTCGTCCGGGTGATACCGTAGAAGTGAAGGTATGGGTTGTTGAAGGTAGCAAAAAACGTCTGCAGGCATTCGAGGGCGTGGTTATCGCTATTCGTAACCGCGGTCTGCATTCTGCATTCACTGTTCGCAAGATTTCTAACGGCGAAGGCGTAGAACGTGTTTTCCAAACACATTCTCCAGTAGTGGATAGCATTACTGTTAAACGTCGTGGTGCCGTACGTAAAGCCAAATTGTACTACCTGCGTGAACGCACTGGTAAGTCTGCCCGTATTAAAGAGCGTCTTAACTAAGATAGCGCTTTCGCAACATCCGAAAGTTGTTATAAATAAAGGGTTTAGCCAATGGCTAAGCCCTTTTTTTACGGCGTTATTCCGCCTTTCTGGCGGTTAATTTATGCTTTGTTGCCATAACGCCCGTAATTGTTCGGCGTTGGCGACTCCATCGCAGCTGGCGGGGAAGTTTTTGCCGGCTTTTCCCCACTCAAGCATATTCCCGGGTTGGCAAAACGCCGACTGTCCTGCGCTATATCCGAATAAATAGGATTCTCGGTCTATCTGGGGAGTGCCGAACCATTCCGCCAACGCGCTATCGTCCTTGACCACCATGCCGGATACGGCGTCTTTGTAACCCGCATCGTACCAGAAGTTTTTTTCTTCATTGGCCGTTGGTGCGGAAGCGTTATTTTGGCACCCAGTGAGAAAAAGAATTACAGCCAGAAAGTAACTGTATTTCATAACGGACCTGTCATCAGTGTGGGCATAGCCATCAAAATCACACTATTTTTATGCGATGCCTAGTTTTTCTTTTAACAATTTCAGATAACGACGACTTACCGGAATATGTTTTCCCGTGTTGGTGAGCACCTCCGCCGCACCGTTTTCCATCAGTTGAATCTCTTTGAGTAGATCGGTGTTGACCATATATTTCCTATGGCAGCGCACGAAAGGGGTTTTCTCTTCCAACGTTTTTAGCGAGAGCTGGGTATAACCCGACTCGTTTACGCCAACAACATGCACTCCGCTAAGTTCGGAACAGAGATATTCAACTTCATCGACTTTAAGTAGAAAAATGCGGTTATGGCCGTTGCACGGAATGTGGCGAAGATAAGGCTCGGTAATTAACTGTACGTTTTTGTTTACACTTGTGCCGCGGCGTAAACGATTTAGCGTTTTGCTGAGCCGCTGTGAGTCCAGCGGTTTCAGCAGATAGTCAAATGCATGTTCTTCGAACGCGCGTACGGCATATTCATCATAGGCGGTGACGAACACGACGTAAGGCATGTTTTCCGGATCCAGCATCGCCGCCAATTCCAATCCGCTGACTTTTGGCATCTGTATATCCAGAAAAATAACGTCAGGCTGTAGGCGATGAATAGCCGGTATTGCCTCCAGCGCGTTGCTGCATTGGGCGATAATCGTTATGTCAGGTTCATTTTCCAGCAGTAGAGCAAGCTCTTCACGAGCGGGTAATTCGTCGTCAATGATGATGGCTTTCAACATTGTCCCCCCTTTATGTTCCGCTGATTCTACCACTATTCATGCCCCGGGTTGGAATGATGAAAAGTAGAAATGGTGAGCAGGGGGGAACGCCTTTCATAATATATTTTTCTGGTGGTAATTTTGGTTTACAGATATGGATTGAAAAATTTACAGCTCGTGTTATGGTATAAGCATAATGCATAGGCCGCATTAACCGTTCACGCTATACAGGACTTGCCAGGAATATATGAATATGCAAAAAGACTCGCTTAACAACATTAATATTGTTGAAGAACAGATACTTATTACTCCGGATGAGCTAAAAGCAAAATTTCCGCTGAGTGATGACGAACAAAAGGCAATCGCCCGTGCCCGTGAAACTATTGCGGATATTATTCATGGGCGCGATCGGCGTTTGCTGATCGTATGCGGGCCCTGCTCAATCCACGATACGGACGCAGCGCTGGAGTACGGGCGTCGTCTGCAATCCCTTTCTGCGGAATTGAACGACAGGCTATACATCGTTATGCGGGTCTATTTTGAGAAACCCCGTACCACGGTCGGCTGGAAAGGGCTAATCAACGATCCCTATATGGATGGTTCATGCGACGTGGAGGCGGGGTTGCATATTGCCCGCGAACTGCTGCTCAAATTGGTCAATATGGGACTGCCGTTGGCGACGGAAGCGCTGGATCCGAATAATCCGCAGTATCTGGGCGATCTGTTCAGTTGGTCTGCCATTGGCGCCCGTACCACAGAATCGCAAACACACCGTGAAATGGCGTCAGGTCTGTCAATGCCGGTGGGTTTTAAAAATGGTACCGATGGCAGTCTTGGAACGGCAATCAATGCGATGAGGGCGGCGGCCATGCCGCACCGGTTTATGGGGATCAACCAATCCGGACAGGTTTGCCTGCTGCACACCCAGGGAAATGCTGATGGGCATGTTATTTTACGCGGCGGCAAAAAGCCGAACTACAGCGCGCAAGATGTTGCAGAATGTGAAAAACAGATGCTTGATGCGGGACTGAAACCCTCCCTGATGATAGATTGTAGTCATGGTAACTCAAATAAAGATTACCGTCGGCAGCCTATTGTGGTCGAGTCGGCAATTGAGCAGATCAAGGCGGGCAACCAATCCATCATGGGGCTGATGCTGGAGAGCCATCTTAACGAAGGCAGCCAGTCTTCAGAGCAGCCTCGTTCAGAAATGCGCTATGGCGTATCTGTGACAGATGCCTGTATCAGTTGGGAAAAGACAGAAGCGTTACTGCGTTCCGTACATCAGGAGATCGGCGCAGAGCGGGTAAAACATTCAGGAGAATAATAGTAATGGTAGCTGAACTGACCGCATTGCGTGATCAGATAGATGAGGTAGATAAAGAACTGTTGACGCTGTTATCACGCCGGTTGCGGTTAGTGGCGGAAGTCGGCGAGGTGAAAAGTCGTTACGGCCTGCCTATCTATGCGCCGGATCGTGAAGCGACAATGCTCAGTTTGCGCCGTAAAGAGGCTTCCCAGTTGGGCGTGCCGCCCGACCTGATTGAAGATATCTTGCGCCGTGTTATGCGCGAGTCATATTCCAGCGAAAACGATAAAGGATTTAAAACGCTGTGCCCGCAGCTTCGTCCGGTTGTTATCGTGGGTGGCCGCGGGCAAATGGGGGCGCTGTTTGAAAAAATGCTGACGTTGTCGGGCTATCAGGTCAAGATTCTGGAACAAGAGGATTGGCCGAGAGCTGAAACCCTGCTGTCCGATGCCGGTATGGTCATCGTCAGCGTGCCTATTCATGTGACTGAGCAGGTTATCGCCCGTCTGCCTAAACTGCCGGACGACTGTATTCTGGTTGATTTGGCCTCGGTAAAAAATGGCCCTTTACAGGCGATGTTGGCGGCACACAATGGGCCGGTGCTAGGGTTGCATCCTATGTTCGGGCCGGACAGCGGCAGCCTGGCTAAGCAGGTGGTCGTCTATTGCGATGGGCGTCAGCCAGAGTCCTATCAATGGTTGCTGGAGCAAATACAGGTGTGGGGCGCCCGTTTACATCGTATTAGCGCGGTAGAACATGATCAAAATATGATGTTTATTCAGGCTCTGCGGCACTTTGCTACTTTTGCTTATGGTCTGCATTTGGCGGAAGAAAACGTACAAATCGAACAGCTACTCGCGCTGTCATCGCCTATCTATCGTCTGGAGTTGATCATGGTGGGACGGCTGTTTGCCCAGGATCCGCAGCTATATGCCGATATCATTATGTCTTCCGAGAACAATCTGGCACTGATTAAGCGTTATTATAAACGCTTTGGCGAAGCTATTGAATTGCTGGATAAGGGCGATAAAACGCAATTTATCAATAGCTTCAAAAAGGTGGAACACTGGTTCGGCGACTATGCGGGGCGCTTTCAGGCTGAAAGCCGGACGTTGTTGCGGCAGGCTAACGATATCCGCCAATAATCATCGGCAATACATTTTCATCAATTCATATGTCTTGCCATCGCGGCGGTTTCGCCGCGATGGTTTCTTTCACTCGGTTTCCTTTACCGGGACGACGTTTTCACTGGGGTAACAGCCTAAAACCTTCAGCGAGCGCGTAATCGCAGTCAATCCCTGCAATGCCTTCTGCATCGCTTCACTGCGCAAATTCGCTTGTACGTCAATGTAAAACATCTCCTCCCAGGGATTACCGTTAATCGGACGGGATTCCAGTTTTGTCATGACGATGCCTTGGTCGCGCAGCACCAACAGGGCTTCAACCAGTGCTCCAGACTGTTGTCCTGTCGCCATGATCAGCGTGGTTTTCGCCGGAACCTGTTCCGAAACCTCAATGGGCTTACGGGCAAGAATAATAAACCGGGTGATGTTTTGCGATTGGTTGGCCAGGTTATGTTCCAGAACTTTTAATTGGTACAACATCCCGCCGGCCTCACTGCCTAATGCCGCAGCTTTGGGTGAGTTAAGCGCGGCCACTTTTTCCATTGCTGCGGCGGTACTTTCGCAGTATTCAATTTTCCAGTTAGGAAAACGATTGATGAAATGGCTACATTGCTGGAATGGTTGCGGGTGACTATAGACCGTCTCTATCTGATCGAGATGCGTATCGGTGGCGACTAATACGCAGTGGTTAATCGGATTCGACAGTTCACCGACGATCGATAGCCCTGTGTGTTGTAACAGGTCATAGACATCGTTAATGGAGCCAGAACTGGTGTTTTCAATCGGTAATACGGCGTAATCAGCCTGACCCGTTTCCACCATATTGAAAATATCCTGGAATTTCTGGCAACCGCATTCGATGAGTTGCTCGAAATGCCGGGCCGCGTATTGGCGGGCCGCCAGGTGTGAATAGGAGCCTTTAGGTCCAAGAAAGGCGATTCGCGCTGAGAGGGCGGTCGTCTGATTGAGATGATGTTGCAATAACGCCTGCTGCGTCAGCACCGAGTCTTCAATAATAATCTGGAATAAACGGGTGATGTAGTGACCATCAAGATGATATTTTTTCCCGGCGGCAGTGAGCTTATCCAATAAATCACGTTCACGCTCTTTATCACGGATAGGACGATGAGAAAGTAACTTGCTGCGTGCAACCTCAAGCGCCAGATCTCGTCTTTCCGCTAGTAATTCCAGTAGCTTTAAATCCAGTTCACTGATGCGTTCACGTAGAACCAGTAGTGGGTTATCGGTCATTATCTTGTTACCTGTTTGCTGTCCTGATAAAAAAAGCCCCCTGTATTCAGGAGGCTTTTTTGTTCGTCTTCGTATTCTTGCCTTACGACGAATCGCCTCCCGAATTCAGGGGAAGGTGAAAAAGAATACGAAGAAGAACGGTGCGTTAGTCATGCTGACCCAGTATGAATTAAGAAATATTAAGTACGAAGCGATAGTGTGTAAAGTAACTGTTGGCTTTTCATCCTGTCAATAAAAAACGCGCCAATCGGCGCGTTAGATAGCAAGAATGGCGATGGATTACTCTTCTTGCGGAACTTGTAGATTGGCATCTTTGACGCACGTTGCGGCGCGGCGCGCTTCACCTTTATGTTGCACTTTGTTTAACTGGCGCTCAAGTTTGGCGATGAGCTCATTGATGGCGGCATACATATCTTCATGTTTGGCGCTGGCGACCAGCGGCCCATTCGGCGTACTGATTGTTGCATCGGCAACGAAACCCTGAGGTTCTTTTGACAGAATGATATGGGGGTTAATCAGGTGGGCCTGCCACTTATCCAGCTTAGAAAGACGGTCTTCGACATGTTGACGTATTGCGGGGGTAATATCCATTTGCTTACTGGTAATATTGATAGTCATATAACTTACCTCTCTGTCTTTGTCCGTCTTGAATAATTTCAGCATAACGCGAGTAAAGATAAAATGCGTGATTATGATCACTTTTTTTTGCCACTTTTGGGCAAAAAAACATGATCTGTGATGCGAGGTCGGGAGTCGATGGGAAGTGCTTGAGAGGGGGGATGAGCTATGTCATTATTGAACGGATGACCTCAATCCGCTCAGCCTGTTTTCTGTCTTTTCCTCCTCCAGATACCAAAAAGCAGACATAAAAAACGGCAACCTAAGCTGCCGTTGGATTGTTTTATTCAGCGATAATTAAGCCGGGTTCGCGGCGATGATTTTTGCGACTTTATCCGCCTGTGCGGCTAACTGAAGCTCGCGGTAAGCATTTTCCATTAGCGGTAAAGCGTCTTTCGTTGCCTGGGTATCGGGATAGTCACGCAGCATTTGTTCCACTCGATTAACTACTGCCACATAAGCGCCGCGTTTCGTGTAGTATTGCGCCACGGAAAGTTCATATTTAGCCAAACGTTCTTTCAGATAGACCAGCCGTTTGTTGGCGTCGGTCGCATACTGGCTGTTTGGATAACCCTGAATTAGACGGCTAAAGTCTCGGAAGGCAGTGCGGGCATACTGAGGGTCGCGATCGGAACGATCAACGCCAAAGAATCCCTGCAACGCGCTGTCATCAAGAGCCATATCTGTCAATCCGCGCATGTACAATACGTAATCAATATTCGGATGCGTGGGGTTTAATCGTAGGAAGCGATCGATAGATGCCTGGGCCAAAGGTAGTTCAGCAGATTTATAGTAGGCGTAAATTAGATCCAACTGCACCTGTTGAGAATAAGGGCCAAATGGATACCGGTTATCCAGCGCTTCCAACTGTGTGATGGCTGCTCTAAAGTTACCATCCTGCAATTTTTGTTGAGCATTAGCATAGAGTACAGATGGCGGGCTGTCAGGAACCGCATCTTTGGAACCGTTGGAGCAGCCAACCAGCGCCAGGCTCAACGTGGCGGCAGCCACCAGATATTTCATACGCGTCATGACGTTTTGATTATCCTCAGAGTGTTATTCCGGGAAACTGTCCGTTAAGCTCCCGATTTAGACCAGCTACAATAGTACATTATTTTAAACGGCATCGCCGTGAAAACCCAACGTTAACGAAGAAGCTGCAACTATGGCACAACAAGTACAACTCACCGCAACGGTGGCCGAATCTCAACTCGGACAACGTTTAGATCAGGCTTTGGCCGAATTGTTCCCTGATTATTCACGATCTCGTATAAAAGAGTGGATTCTTGATAACCGGGTACAGATTAACGGTAATGTAATCAATAAGCCAAAAGAGAAAGTACTGGGTGGCGAATTGGTTGATATTGATGCAATTATTGAAGAAGAAGCACGTTGGGAAGCGCAGGATATCGCGCTGGATATCGTGTATGAAGATCAGGATATCCTGGTAATTAATAAACCCAGAGATTTAGTGGTTCATCCTGGCGCGGGCAATCCTGACGGCACGGTGCTCAATGCGCTGCTGCATTACTATCCTGAAATAGCGGATGTTCCGCGGGCAGGTATTGTTCATCGTCTGGATAAAGACACCACTGGATTAATGGTGGTGGCGAAAACCGTTCCCGCACAGACTAGACTGGTTGAATCATTACAGGCGCGTGAAATCACTCGCGAATATGAGGCCGTCGCAATTGGCACCATGACGGCGGGGGGAACGGTAGAAGAGCCGATCGCTCGCCATGCAACAAAACGTACGCACATGGCGGTACACCCCATGGGGAAACCTGCCGTCACTCATTATCGAATCATGGAGCATTTCCGCGCGCATACGCGGTTACGCCTGCGGTTGGAAACCGGACGCACCCATCAGATCCGCGTGCACATGTCGCATATTAATCACCCGCTGGTGGGCGATCCTCTGTATGGCGGACGGCCGCGCCCGCCTAAAGGCGCTTCAGAGGAGTTTATTTCGGTGCTGCGTGGTTTTGATCGGCAGGCGTTGCACGCCACCATGTTACGCTTATATCATCCTGTCAGTGGGATACAGATGGAATGGCACGCTCCTCTGCCGCAGGATATGGTCGATCTCGTTAATGCATTAAAAGCGGATACCGAAGCGTTCGAAGACCAACTCAATTGGTGATTAAATAATGCTAATACATCCTGACTGGCCTTTACCGGAGAGTATCCGGGCATGCAGTACAACCCGTTGCGGCGGCACCAGCTTAGCGCCGTACGATGCGCTCAATCTTGGGGATCACGTTGGCGATGATGCGGAAACAGTGAGGATTAATCGTCAGATACTGATGGATAAAGCCGGACTGCCTTCCATGCCGCACTGGCTGGAGCAGGTTCACGGTACGCATGTTATTCGTATCGGCAGCGCACGGCAGCCTGCTAGTTGCGGTGACGCGGTTTACACCGATCGGAAAGGGCAGGTTTGCGCGGTGATGACGGCCGATTGTTTACCGGTGTTGTTTTGCTCCGTCGCCGGCGATGAAGTCGCTGCGGCTCATGCCGGTTGGCGCGGGTTATGTGCGGGAGTGCTGGAGGAGACGTTATCCTGTTTTCGCGCCAGCCCCTCCCAGATTATGGCATGGCTTGGCCCTGCCATTGGCCCTGAAAAGTTTGAAGTCGGGCCAGAAGTCCGGGAGGCGTTTATGCAACATGACGCTATGGCTATATCTGCATTTAGGGCTAATGGAGATAAGTTTCTTGCCGATATATACCAGCTGGCGCGTTTACGTTTACGCGCCAGCGGAGTGACGCGGATCTTCGGCGGAGATCTGTGTACCGTCAGCGATCCGCAGAGATTTTTCTCTTATCGGCGCGATGGTGTGACGGGCCGTATGGCAAGTTTAATCTGGCTGATATAACCTATTGAATTAAGACGATCCACGGCAAATAACATTTTAATCCCATGGCTATTGGCAAAATAACCTTGAAATTTTGAGGGATGACCTCATCTGATCTCCAGTAGCAGTTTTGTCCAGTTCCATGGGAGGTGTTATGCGTCTGGATCGTCTTACCAACAAGTTTCAACTAGCCCTCGCCGATGCCCAATCTTTAGCCCTCGGGAGAGACCATCAATTTATCGAACCTCTTCACTTGATGAGTGCTTTACTTAATCAGGAAGGCGGTACTGTCGGTCCGCTTCTAACCGCGGCCGGCGCCAATGTCGTTCGTTTGAAAACCGAAATCGATCATGCGATATCACGTTTGCCTCAGGTGGAAGGAACGGGGGGCGATGTCCAGCCATCCAGCGAGTTGGTCCGTACCTTAAACGTGTGTGACAAAATGGCTCAGAAGCGTGGTGATACCTTTATTTCCTCTGAGCTTTTTGTGTTGGCCGTGCTGGATTCTCACAGTACACTCAGCGACATGATTAAAAATACCGGGGCGACACAGGAAAGCGTTACCAAGGCAATTGATCAAATAAGAGGAGGCGAACAAGTGAATGATCAAGGCGCTGAGGACCAACGGCAGGCATTAAAAAAATATACTATCGACCTGACCGAGCGTGCGGAGCAAGGCAAACTTGACCCGGTGATCGGCCGTGATGAAGAAATTCGCCGTACTATTCAAGTATTACAACGTCGAACTAAAAATAACCCAGTATTAATCGGTGAGCCTGGCGTCGGTAAAACCGCCATTGTTGAAGGTTTGGCATTGCGTATTGTTAATGGCGAAGTGCCGGAAGGTTTAAAGAACAAGCGTGTTCTTTCGCTGGATATGGGTTCATTGGTCGCTGGCGCTAAGTATCGTGGGGAGTTCGAAGAACGGTTAAAAGGCGTTCTTACTGACTTAGCCAAACAGGAAGGGAATGTCATCCTGTTTATTGATGAGCTGCACACGATGGTAGGTGCGGGTAAAGCTGACGGCGCCATGGATGCCGGGAATATGCTGAAGCCAGCTCTGGCTCGCGGTGAGTTACACTGCGTCGGCGCCACAACGTTGGATGAATACCGGCAATATATTGAAAAAGATGCGGCGCTGGAGCGTCGTTTCCAGAAAGTGTTCGTCGCCGAGCCAACGGTAGAAGATACCATCGCCATTTTACGTGGTCTTAAAGAACGCTATGAGCTGCATCACCACGTGCAGATTACCGACCCGGCAATTGTGGCTGCGGCGACACTGTCGCATCGTTATATTGCCGACCGTAAGCTGCCTGACAAGGCTATCGACCTGATTGATGAAGCGGCTTCCAGTATCCGTATCCAGATTGATTCTAAGCCAGAACCTTTGGATCGTCTGGATCGCCGTATCATTCAGCTAAAGCTGGAACAGCAGGCGCTGAAAAAAGAGTCGGATGAGGCCAGCCAAAAACGCTTAGAGCTATTAAATAGCGAGCTTGAAGAAAAAGAACGCGAGTACTCCAAGCTGGAAGAAGAGTGGAAGGCGGAAAAAGCCTCGCTTACGGGAACGCAGAATATTAAGGCGGCTTTGGAGCAGGCAAAAATATCGCTGGAACAGGCTCGTCGCCAAGGCGATCTGGGACAGATGTCCGAGATCCAATACGGTAAAATTCCTGAGCTGGAAAAACAGCTGGCGGCGGCGACGCAGCTTGAAGGTAAAACCATGCGTCTGTTGCGCAACCGCGTTACGGATACTGAAATAGCCGAAGTGCTTGCCCGCTGGACCGGTATTCCGGTGTCCAGAATGTTGGAAAGCGAACGCGAAAAACTGTTAAGAATGGAGGAAGCGCTGCACCAGCGCGTAATAGGGCAGGATGAAGCGGTCGAAGCGGTGGCGAACTCTATCCGACGCAGTCGTGCCGGTTTGTCCGATCCTAATCGTCCAATCGGTTCTTTCCTGTTCCTTGGGCCGACCGGGGTAGGTAAAACAGAGCTGTGTAAAACGCTAGCTTCTTTCTTGTTCGACAGTGACGATGCGATGGTTCGTATCGATATGTCTGAGTTCATGGAAAAGCACTCGGTGTCGCGTTTGGTCGGGGCGCCCCCGGGATATGTGGGTTATGAAGATGGCGGCTACCTGACGGAAGCCGTTCGTCGCCGTCCTTATTCGGTGATTCTGCTGGATGAAATCGAGAAAGCGCATCCAGATGTGTTCAATATTCTGCTGCAGGTATTGGATGATGGGCGTCTGACTGATGGTCAGGGGCGTACGGTCGACTTCCGCAATACGGTTGTGATTATGACGTCAAACCTTGGTTCCGATCTGATTCAGGAGCGGTTCGGTGAGCGGAGTTATGCCGAAATGCGCGGCATGGTGCTTGAGGTGGTTAGCCGTAGTTTCCGTCCCGAGTTTATCAACCGTATCGATGAAGTGGTTGTATTCCACCCGCTGGGAAGAAAACATATCGCATCAATCGCCAAGATCCAGCTGCAGCGTTTGTATAAACGTCTTGAAGAGCGTGGCTATCATGTGACGATAACAGACGCGGCGCTGGAACGGTTGGGAGAAATCGGGTTCGATCCGGTCTATGGCGCGCGTCCGCTTAAAAGAGCAATACAGCAACTGATTGAAAACCCGCTGGCTCAACAGATTTTGTCCGGTAAGTTGATTCCCGGTAAACCGGTGACGCTTGATGTTGATGGTGAGAATATCGTTGCTCGCCAATAACCGAGCTTTTAATTTAATCTAGGCAAGAACGGGGGAAATCGTTTATTTCTCCCGTTTTTTTTGTGCTTGTGTATATAACTCTCATTTTCTGCACAAAATACCGGCTAAAAAGGGTCTTCTGACTCATTTTTGAACGCTTGAGGATTTTTTTTCATTTAGCGCTTGTCAGGCGCCGAGAAGTCCCTATAATGCGCTCCCACTGACACGGCAACGGCGCTCGCGCTGTTGTGCGGCAAGTCGGAAGCCAGGCAATAATCGCTTGACTTCACTGCGGAAAAGCATAGTATATGCCGCCCGCGCCACAGGATATTGTGGCACTGCTCTTTAACAATTCAATCAGACAATCTGTGTGGGCACTCACAAGACCGTTATCGGCAACGATATAAAAAAGTCTTGAAGAGTGACAACAGTAAATTCATTACGAATAAACAGTTATTAATTCTTTGAGCACAGCTTTTAATTAAGCGAATCAAACAAATCTTAAATTGAAGAGTTTGATCATGGCTCAGATTGAACGCTGGCGGCAGGCCTAACACATGCAAGTCGAGCGGCAGCGGGAAGAAGCTTGCTTCTTTGCCGGCGAGCGGCGGACGGGTGAGTAACGTCTGGGGATCTGCCCGATGGAGGGGGATAACTACTGGAAACGGTAGCTAATACCGCATAACGTCGCAAGACCAAAGTGGGGGACCTTCGGGCCTCACACCATCGGATGAACCCAGATGGGATTAGCTAGTAGGCGGGGTAATGGCCCACCTAGGCGACGATCCCTAGCTGGTCTGAGAGGATGACCAGCCACACTGGAACTGAGACACGGTCCAGACTCCTACGGGAGGCAGCAGTGGGGAATATTGCACAATGGGGGAAACCCTGATGCAGCCATGCCGCGTGTGTGAAGAAGGCCTTCGGGTTGTAAAGCACTTTCAGCGGGGAGGAAGGGGATGAGGTTAATAGCCTTATTCATTGACGTTACCCGCAGAAGAAGCACCGGCTAACTCCGTGCCAGCAGCCGCGGTAATACGGAGGGTGCAAGCGTTAATCGGAATGACTGGGCGTAAAGCGCACGCAGGCGGTCTGTTAAGTTGGATGTGAAATCCCCGGGCTTAACCTGGGAACTGCATTCAAGACTGGCAGGCTAGAGTCTCGTAGAGGGGGGTAGAATTCCAGGTGTAGCGGTGAAATGCGTAGAGATCTGGAGGAATACCGGTGGCGAAGGCGGCCCCCTGGACGAAGACTGACGCTCAGGTGCGAAAGCGTGGGGAGCAAACAGGATTAGATACCCTGGTAGTCCACGCCGTAAACGATGTCGACTTGGAGGCTGTGGTCTTGAACCGTGGCTTCCGGAGCTAACGCGTTAAGTCGACCGCCTGGGGAGTACGGCCGCAAGGTTAAAACTCAAATGAATTGACGGGGGCCCGCACAAGCGGTGGAGCATGTGGTTTAATTCGATGCAACGCGAAGAACCTTACCTACTCTTGACATCCACGGAATTTGGCAGAGATGCCTTAGTGCCTTCGGGAACCGTGAGACAGGTGCTGCATGGCTGTCGTCAGCTCGTGTTGTGAAATGTTGGGTTAAGTCCCGCAACGAGCGCAACCCTTATCCTTTGTTGCCAGCGATTCGGTCGGGAACTCAAAGGAGACTGCCGGTGATAAACCGGAGGAAGGTGGGGATGACGTCAAGTCATCATGGCCCTTACGAGTAGGGCTACACACGTGCTACAATGGCGCATACAAAGAGAAGCGACCTCGCGAGAGCAAGCGGACCTCATAAAGTGCGTCGTAGTCCGGATTGGAGTCTGCAACTCGACTCCATGAAGTCGGAATCGCTAGTAATCGTAGATCAGAATGCTACGGTGAATACGTTCCCGGGCCTTGTACACACCGCCCGTCACACCATGGGAGTGGGTTGCAAAAGAAGTAGGTAGCTTAACCTTCGGGGGGGCGCTTACCACTTTGTGATTCATGACTGGGGTGAAGTCGTAACAAGGTAACCGTAGGGGAACCTGCGGTTGGATCACCTCCTTACCAAAAGCCTGATACAGGTAGTGCAGTGTCCACACAGATTGTCTGATGAAAATGACGAGCAGAAATACCTTAATAGGCTTGTAGCTCAGGTGGTTAGAGCGCACCCCTGATAAGGGTGAGGTCGGTGGTTCAAGTCCACTCAGGCCTACCAAATTCATTCCCATGCTGCGTTGTGAAATGACTCGCATACGAGAGTATGCTTCGCCGTTCCACGCCTTGCCTGGAAACGAATTAACTCTTCTATGAGTGGTACTAAAGGTAGCTGTAAGTGTAGGTCATGGGGCTATAGCTCAGCTGGGAGAGCGCCTGCTTTGCACGCAGGAGGTCTGCGGTTCGATCCCGCATAGCTCCACCATATAAAGACTTCAGAGCGTATTGGAAACAGTATGCTGTGAAGTATTATGCTCTTTAACAATCTGGAACAAGCTGAAATTTGAAACGATGCGGCTGAACCTATCTCGTAGCGGGATGTGGTTTGGTTGTATCGGAGTCTCTCAAATAATCACGGCGCGAATGTGTTTTACGAAACACCTTCGGGTTGTGAGGTTAAGCGACTAAGCGTACACGGTGGATGCCTAGGCAGTCAGAGGCGATGAAGGGCGTGCTAATCTGCGAAAAGCGTCGGTAAGGTGATATGAACCGTAACAGCCGACGATACCCGAATGGGGAAACCCAGTGTGTTTCGACACATTATCATCACATGAATACATAGTGTGATGAGGCGAACCGGGGGAACTGAAACATCTCAGTACCCCGAGGAAAAGAAATCAACCGAGATTCCCCCAGTAGCGGCGAGCGAACGGGGAAAAGCCCAGAACCTGAATCAGTTTGTGTATTAGTGGAAGCGTCTGGAAAGTCGCACGACAGAGGGTGATAGTCCCGTACACAAAAATGCACAGGCTGTGAGTTCGATGAGTAGGGCGGGACACGTGATATCCTGTCTGAAGATGGGGGGACCATCCTCCAAGGCTAAATACTCCTGACTGACCGATAGTGAACCAGTACCGTGAGGGAAAGGCGAAAAGAACCCCGGCGAGGGGAGTGAAATAGAACCTGAAACCGTGTACGTACAAGCAGTGGGAGCCTTGATTTATCAGGGTGACTGCGTACCTTTTGTATAATGGGTCAGCGACTTATATTCTGTAGCAAGGTTAACCGAATAGGGGAGCCGCAGGGAAACCGAGTCTTAACTGGGCGTTAAGTTGCAGGGTATAGACCCGAAACCCGGTGATCTAGCCATGGGCAGGTTGAAGGTTGGGTAACACTAACTGGAGGACCGAACCGACTAATGTTGAAAAATTAGCGGATGACCTGTGGCTGGGGGTGAAAGGCCAATCAAACCGGGAGATAGCTGGTTCTCCCCGAAAGCTATTTAGGTAGCGCCTCGTGAACTCATCTACGGGGGTAGAGCACTGTTTCGACTAGGGGGTCATCCCGACTTACCAACTCGATGCAAACTGCGAATACCGTAGAATGTTATCACGGGAGACACACGGCGGGTGCTAACGTCCGTCGTGAAGAGGGAAACAACCCAGACCGCCAGCTAAGGTCCCAAAGTCATGGTTAAGTGGGAAACGATGTGGGAAGGCCCAGACAGCCAGGATGTTGGCTTAGAAGCAGCCATCATTTAAAGAAAGCGTAATAGCTCACTGGTCGAGTCGGCCTGCGCGGAAGATGTAACGGGGCTAAACCATGCACCGAAGCTGCGGCAGCGAACGTATCACCCAAGACAATTTGGCGATGTTGAATAACGATTGATGGAGCGAAGCGACATCAATGCGTTTTACAAAGTCGAGTTGGCTTAGGGATACGTTCGTTGGGTAGGGGAGCGTTCTGTAAGCCTGCGAAGGTGGCCCGTGAGGGTTGCTGGAGGTATCAGAAGTGCGAATGCTGACATAAGTAACGATAATGCGGGTGAAAAACCCGCACGCCGGAAGACCAAGGGTTCCTGTCCAACGTTAATCGGGGCAGGGTGAGTCGACCCCTAAGGCGAGGCTGAAAAGCGTAGTCGATGGGAAACAGGTTAATATTCCTGTACTGGGTGTTGCTGCGAAGGGGGGACGGAGAAAGCTAGGTTGGCCGGGCGACGGTTGTCCCGGTTTAAGCGTGCAGGTGGGTGTTTTTGGTAAATCCGGAACACTGTTAACACTGAGGCGTGACGACGAGTCACTACGGTGACGAAGTAACCGATGCTACGCTTCCAGGAAAAGCCTCTAAGCTCCAGGCAACACGCAATCGTACCCCAAACCGACACAGGTGGTCAGGTAGAGAATACTCAGGCGCTTGAGAGAACTCGGGTGAAGGAACTAGGCAAAATGGTGCCGTAACTTCGGGAGAAGGCACGCTGGATTTGGTGAAGTCCCTCGCGGATGGAGCTGAGACCAGTCGCAGATACCAGCTGGCTGCAACTGTTTAATAAAAACACAGCACTGTGCAAACACGAAAGTGGACGTATACGGTGTGACGCCTGCCCGGTGCCGGAAGGTTAATTGATGGGGTCAGCCTTTGGGCGAAGCTCTTGATCGAAGCCCCGGTAAACGGCGGCCGTAACTATAACGGTCCTAAGGTAGCGAAATTCCTTGTCGGGTAAGTTCCGACCTGCACGAATGGCGTAATGATGGCCAGGCTGTCTCCACCCGAGACTCAGTGAAATTGAACTCGCTGTGAAGATGCAGTGTACCCGCGGCAAGACGGAAAGACCCCGTGAACCTTTACTATAGCTTGACACTGAACCTTGAGCCTTGATGTGTAGGATAGGTGGGAGGCTTTGAAGCGTGGACGCCAGTCTGCGTGGAGCCAACCTTGAAATACCACCCTTTAATGTTCGATGTTCTAACGTGGGCCCCTGAGCGGGGTTGCGGACAGTGTCTGGTGGGTAGTTTGACTGGGGCGGTCTCCTCCCAAAGAGTAACGGAGGAGCACGAAGGTTAGCTAATCCTGGTCGGACATCAGGAG
This sequence comes from Brenneria izadpanahii, assembly GCF_017569925.1. NCBI lineage: Bacteria > Pseudomonadati > Pseudomonadota > Gammaproteobacteria > Enterobacterales > Pectobacteriaceae > Brenneria > Brenneria izadpanahii. The sequence goes on from NZ_CP050854.1 coordinate 1,196,441, forward strand.
GTTAGTGCAAAGGCATAAGCTAGCTTGACTGCGAGAGTGACGGCTCGAGCAGGTGCGAAAGCAGGTCTTAGTGATCCGGTGGTTCTGAATGGAAGGGCCATCGCTCAACGGATAAAAGGTACTCCGGGGATAACAGGCTGATACCGCCCAAGAGTTCATATCGACGGCGGTGTTTGGCACCTCGATGTCGGCTCATCACATCCTGGGGCTGAAGTAGGTCCCAAGGGTATGGCTGTTCGCCATTTAAAGTGGTACGCGAGCTGGGTTTAGAACGTCGTGAGACAGTTCGGTCCCTATCTGCCGTGGGCGTTGGAAGATTGAGAGGGGTTGCTCCTAGTACGAGAGGACCGGAGTGAACGCACCACTGGTGTACGGGTTGTGATGCCAATTGCATTGCCCGGTAGCTACGTGCGGAAGAGATAACCGCTGAAAGCATCTAAGCGGGAAACTTGCCTCGAGATGAGTCTTCCCTGGGACTTTAAGTCCCCTGAAGGGCCGTTGAAGACGACGACGTAGATAGGCTGGGTGTGTAAGCGTTGCGAGACGTTGAGCTAACCAGTACTAATGACCCGAGAGGCTTAACCTTACAACACCGAAGGTGTTTTAGAGAGACAAAATCGTCGGGAACGATTTTGAACGGTGCGGAGCACTGGCCCCGTGGGGGTGAGTATCAGGATGATACGAATAGACTCAGAGAAGTTCAGCTTGTTCGAAGATTGGTTCCGATGGTTGCAGAGAAAACTGCGACGGTTGGGATAAAACAGAATTTGCCTGGCGGCGATAGCGCGGTGGTCCCACCTGACCCCATGCCGAACTCAGAAGTGAAACGCCGAAGCGCCGATGGTAGTGTGGGGTCTCCCCATGTGAGAGTAGGGAACTGCCAGGCATCAAATACGGATTATCGAATTGATCTTCGATAATCGAGGATCCTAAAGCGGATCCAAGCAGTGGAAAGCTGGCCCGGAAGGGCGGTATCAGGAAGATACGCGTAACAGAATCGGTGGAGCGGTAGTTCAGTTGGTTAGAATACCTGCCTGTCACGCAGGGGGTCGCGGGTTCGAGTCCCGTCCGTTCCGCCACTTATTGCATAAGCCCTGAGTTAATTGCTCAGGGCTTTTTTGCATCTGTGTTTTATGGTAGTGGATCCACAACCTACCTTGATTAGCCGCAAACTATCTGACTTAATATGTCAGTTTTCACAACTGATTCGCAGCTCGTTTTATATTTATTGGCTTAACTATAACCATGAATTGAAAGTCTGCTATACAATCCCTATAACAGAAGTGTACCTTTGCTTTATGCAGGTGTATTTATGTACTGGAATCTATAGCAAGGCGTAGTGTGCGGAAAAAAACATATGCGATGAGGTACGTTGCGGGTCAGCCGGCAGAGCGTATCTTTCCACCCGGAACAATGCAAAATCCGGAGCAAAAGCTGGTGTCGGGCCCGCTACTGCTGAAGGAAGATGTTTTACGCATCATGGTGTGGAATATCTTTAAACAGCAAAGAATGAACTGGCTTTCTGTTTTGCAAAACTTTGGTAGAAACACTCAGTTGGTTTTACTTCAGGAAGCGCAAAGTTCGCCGGAGCTTATTAGCTTTGCTACGTCTAACTACCTTTCTGCCGACCAAGTTCCGGCAATCATTTTGCCGCAACATCCTTCCGGCGTGATGACATTGTCTGCTGTTCAACCGATGTTCTGTTGTCCATTGCGGGAAAAAGAACCTTTGCTGCGCTTATCTAAATCGGCGCTGGTGACGGTGTATTCTTTGCCTGATGGCCGACAACTGATGGTGGTTAACATCCATGCGGTTAATTTCAGTTTCGGCGTGGAAGTTTACAGTAAACAGCTTGAAGCTATTGGCGATCTACTGCTCTATCATCGTGGGCCGGTGATTATGGCGGGGGATTTCAATGCCTGGAGTCAGCCACGCATTAAAGCGCTCTACCGGTTTGCCTTGAGGATGGATTTACAGGAAGTTCGATTCGATGACGATCTTCGTCGTAAGGTATTCGGGCGTCCGCTGGATTTTGTGTTTTACCGCCAGCTAGAAGTTACCGAGTCATCCATATTGGAAACACAGGCATCGGATCATAATCCGCTGCTGGTTGAATTCCTATTGAGCAGTCATAAAAAAACTGCCATATAGGCAGTTTTTTTATGTAACACAGTTACGACTCCGGGCGAGCGTTTTTACTGACATAAAGCGTCAAGCGATCGCCTGGCTGGATATTGGCATTTTTGATGACCGAATTCCAACGCATAACATCAGCGATATTTACACCGTGACGTTTGGCAATACTGGAAAGTGAATCACCTTTGCGTACCTGATAGGTGATTGACCCGCCTTTATCGCCGCTGTCGATATCAGACACTTGAGCCACTTGCAATGTTTGACCGACTTTCAGCGCATGCGTATTGCGCAGATTGTTCCAGCTTTGCAAATCTTTCGTGCTGACATTCAGCCGTGCGGCAATCGTAGATAATGTATCGCCGGAACGAACCTTATACTGCGATTCCTGCGTTGATGACTGCGCCAAGCGTGTTGTTGGTTGTATTGCCGCGATATCACTATCTGCTAGCGAATCCTTCAGCTGCTCAACGTGAGCTTTCGGAACCATAACGTAATGCGGGCCATTAGGCGCGGTTACATTACGTTTGTAGCCCGGGTTGTAGCTCTTCAGTTTATTCAACGACAGACCAGCCATCTCTGCTGCTTGCGTCAACTGCATCTGTTGCCCCAGATCAACTCTGGCCAATGCTCGGCTTTCGTTGGGTTTGGGCAGACTAACACCGTATTTTTTACTATTCTTGAGAATATCGCTTAAGGCTAACATCTTTGGAACATAGATTGACGTTTCACGAGGTAGCGCCAATGCCCAGAAATCCGTTGATAGCCCTTTCGCTTTATTCGCTTTCATGGCTTTTATGACGCGACCTTCACCGCTGTTATAAGCAGCGACGGTTAATAACCAGTCACCGTCAAACATGTTGTTAAGGCGTTGCATCATATCCAGGGCTGCGGTTGTCGATGCAACAACATCACGACGTCCGTCATACCACTGGTTTTGTTTCAAACCATAATTACGCCCCGTGCCAGGGATAATCTGCCATAGCCCTGCGGCGTTGGCGGATGATGTGGCGTGTGGGTCAAAAGCGCTCTCCACTATGGGTAGCAGTACCAGTTCCATCGGCATTTTTCGCTGCTTAATCTGCTCGACAATCCAGTACATGTACGGCTCTGCCCGTAATGTTACATCGTGGAGATAGCTCTTATTTTTTAAATAACGCATTTTTTGTTCGCGGATCCGGGCGTTATCCGGAACCTCCATCTTCAGCTCGTCGCCAATGAAGTTCCACAGATCTTGCTGCGCGATGCTGTCATCATCCAGCCATCGCGCCGAGGTCTCTCGACCCTCTGCGTACTTTACTGCTTCACTTTGACTTGCCGAAGACAGACTCTGTGCATGCTGTTTCGGTTGGGAGGTATCGTAAGGCGGTACCTGGCAACCTGCCAGCAAGACCGAGGCGAGTATTATCGCTCTAGCCTTCATATGTGGGTCAATAGTTGCTTAAAAGACGAGCAATGATACTTTGATTAGATGATTAGCACAAGATAAACCTTCAGAAGCAGTCTTTCTTGCTGCGTAACTGGGCAAAAGCTTGCCAATTCTCTATGCTTTCTGGTTCGTCTGATATTTTTCTTTTTAAATCAATCTCATGGCATCTAAGAAAAAGGTTGATTTTTCGCTCCAACCCCAGGGTGGTAGGGAGAGTTGATTGTGATTTTTCACGTATCTGACTGATTTTATGCAGATAGGCCTTAATAGTGGGCTCTTCTGGCCATATTACATTAGAAAATTTTAAGTTTGAAAGCGTGTACTCATGTGCACAGCAGATTAGCGTATCGTCGGGTAATTTTGATATTTTTTCTATTGAATCATACATTTGCTTTGGCGTTCCTTCGAATATACGGCCGCATCCGCCAGAGAAGAGCGTGTCCCCGCAGAACAGAAAAGGATGAGTATAATAAGCAATATGTCCTGCTGTATGGCCTGGAACGGACAGTACGGAAAAGTCCGAATTTAACAGAGACAGAGTATTTCCCTCTTCAACTATGTTCGTCGCACCGCTTTTCCGCGTTTCCTGGGGACCAAATACCAGCAGATTCGCATAATGCCCGACAATAGCGGCAACGCCTCCGACATGGTCTTGATGGTGATGAGTCAGTAAAATCGCATCGGGCGTAAGTTGATGTTTGTTGAGCGCGTCCAATACCGGCTGCGCTTCGCCGGGATCGACGATAACGCAGTGGTTTTCTTTATTACTCAGTAACCAAATGTAGTTGTCCTGAAGTGCCGCAATACTGATAAGATTCATGGATTACCTCGTTTTGCTATCAGCCCGGGGAAGATAATAGAACATGAAGCCAGCACAAACGCCTCAAACTGTCTTGGTTCCCGCTTCGTGGAACGACATTTCCTGGGGAGGATACTATCGTGAATCGCTTGAGCAGGCATTGCTCCCCTGGTGGCCGAAGTTATTCGGTTTTCATTTGTTGAAAATAGGGCCGTTGAGCGCGGAGATAAGCATAACAGATTGCCCTATATCCCATCAGGTCAATGTCGCGCCGGATGGCGAACGCGTACAGGTTATCGCCGATCCGCATCATTTACCTTTTGCTGAGAAATCGGTGGACGCCTGTTTGTTGGCGCAAACGCTGTCCTATTCCGCCGATCCGCATCGTATTCTGCGGGAAGTGGATCGTGTGCTGATTGATGATGGTTGGCTGATATTAAGCAGCTTCAATCCCGTCAGTTTATTGGGGATCGCAAAGTTAATTCCAGGGTTAAACAAACGGCAGCCTTATTGCAGCCGGATGTTTACCCAAATGCGCATCATAGATTGGCTCAGTCTGCTGAATTATGAGGTGATGCATCACGCCAGCCTTCAGGTCACTCCGTGGCGTAAAAATAAGGGAAAACTGAATAAACATTTCCCTGTATTCGGTTGTTTGTCGCTGATTGTGGCGCGTAAGCGAACCATTCCTCTGAGTTTTACGCCGATGCGCGCCCGGCTTTGTAAAGTCCCCTTGCGACGCACGGTTGGCGTGACGAAGATTTTTCGTAATCGATAGCTAATTACTCGGGGTTATAGCCGGTATCGTCAAGCGTGGGGGCGCCGGCGGCGCTGCGGGCAAGTTCGTCACAGCGTTCATTCTCAGGATGGCCAGCGTGGCCTTTCACCCACTCCCAGCGCAGAGTATGGCGCTGGATCGCCTGATCCAGACGTTGCCAGAGATCGACATTTTTTACCGGTTTTTTGTCAGCCGTTTTCCAGCCGCGCTTTTTCCAATTGTGGATCCAACTGGTGATCCCCTGACGGACATATTGACTATCGGTGCTTAATATCACGTCGCAGGGGGAGGTTAAGCTTTCAAGCGCGGCGATAGCCGCCATCAATTCCATGCGGTTATTGGTGGTCAACCGATAGCCCGCACTCAAGGTTTTCTCATGCTGTTTATAGCGCAGCAGGACACCGTAACCGCCGGGGCCAGGATTGCCGAGGCAAGATCCGTCGGTGAAAATTTCTACCTGTTTAAGCATCTCTGGTAGACTCTCCCTTATGGTGAAAATGGCAAGTCTGACATAAACGAAAACGATGAGCACTGAAATTACGCGACAAATCGTCCTGGATACGGAAACCACCGGTATGAACAAGCTGGGGGTTCACTACGAAGGGCACAAAATTATTGAGATTGGCGCCGTTGAGGTGATTAACCGTCGTCTGACCGGGCGCCACTATCATGTGTATATCAAGCCCGATCGTTTGGTTGATCCTGAGGCCTATCATGTGCACGGCATCAGCGATGAGTTTTTGGCGGATAAGCCGACCTACGCGGAGATCGCTGACGACTTCCTCGATTTTATCCGCGGGGCTGAATTAGTCATCCATAACGCAATGTTTGATATCGGCTTTATGGACTATGAATTCCGGATGTTAAACCGGGATATTCCCAAGACGGAAACCTTCTGCAAGATAACCGATAGCCTGCTGATGGCGCGAAAAATTTTTCCGGGCAAACGGAATAATTTGGATGCGTTATGCGATCGCTATCAGATAGATAACAGCAAACGAACGCTGCACGGCGCATTGCTCGATGCCGAAATCCTGGCGGAAGTTTATCTGGCGATGACGGGGGGCCAGACATCGCTGGCGTTCTCGATGGAAGGCGAAATCCAGCGTCAGGAAAATGAGAGCGAGGGTATTCAGCGGATTACTCGCCCGACTTCAGCATTAAAAGTGCTGTATGCCAATGACGAAGAGTTGCTGATGCATGAAAAGCGTCTGGATTTGATCGCGAAGAAAGGCGGTAGCTGCCTGTGGCGTAATGAATAGTACGACGGTGATGATGAAACCGTCTCTCAGATGAAATTATGAGCAAACAGAATCGCTTAGTTATAAAAACCATTGACGTAATAGTACCATCATCTTAGTATTCACCCCGCTCAATGAGCACAGAGTGGAGCGGTAGTTCAGTTGGTTAGAATACCTGCCTGTCACGCAGGGGGTCGCGGGTTCGAGTCCCGTCCGTTCCGCCACTTATCTATTCCGGGATGTTCCTATACATCTCTGGATGAATGAAAACCGTATCGCTGTCAAAGGCATACGGTTTTTTTTCGTCTTTACGTTTGCTGCGGCGTGTCGGGGTAGCGCAAAGACCATGTGTAGATCGCCCTAAGAGGGTTGGTTTCCGTCGCTCTATTGGTGTGGCTGCGACATGTTCTCGGGGACCGATCAGCAAGATGCGCGTTTCGCTGAATTCGATGGCGCGGAGTTGGAAATAGTCTTTTATCCGAATCAGTTATTTATGTAAACTTACCGGTAGTCCATTGTTTACTCTCGGGTTGCCGAGCGTTGTTTAAATGATTGAGGTCGGGGATGCTTAAGTTTTTTTATAAAGATACTTTCTATTTAATGCGAGGGGTTTTGGTGGTATCAGTATTTCTGATAGTAATCGATTTGCTGTGCACATTGTCCCAAAAATACCTTCACCAAGATATATCCAGGGTATACACACTGTTCTTTTATATATTTCTTTCTATTCTGGCGATACCCGTCTTAAAGATAGGGACAAAAGCGTTTTTTATCATTACAACAAAAAAAGAGAACAATAAAATCATTCAGGGTATTAACAAAAATCCCAAATATCCATGCAGGGATGAAAAAGATGCTTTGTTGGTAAAAATTAGCGGGCTATATTCCATTACCGCCACCGGGAACGGTAAAAACAAAAACCATCCAAATTTCGTTAATAGTATAGAAGAGTGCGACCTGGATAATCCCACCGCGGTTGACCTGATTAAAAATGCATTATCGGGTAGCTATGATATTGAAACTGATGAACAGTTGAAGTGTTTTATTTATTCCCTGCTGGATGAAGATGACTACGGGAAAACGCACCATGCAAATTACCAGAAGCAGCTTGCGCATTTATATCGTCTGGCTGGTAAAACCGGTGCTGATATCACGCCGGTAAGCGATATGGCTAATGTTGATTCGGCTTTCAATCTTCAGCGTGCGGCATTATTAATGAGATCGGGCGTCACCCTCGGCATGCTTACGCTGGATGAGTGGGACGCATTAAAAAATATTCTGGCGCAACGGCTAGAGGAAAATTTTTCCTCTCTCGACGAATTTATTCATGATTATATGCTGGCTGTTTACCTTTTCCATCACGAGGGCGCGATGGGCGCGTCGATGATCCTTGAAAGGCTTTATGGCCTTGCCACGCTTCAGGAAAATAATTATTTCGCCTGGAGCGCCGCTGAATTAAGCCGCCCCCCAGCAACGCTGGTATAGTCCGCGTTGTCTGACGGATACTTTTGTGACCATCGATGGCTTAACAGCCGCCGGATGACTTTCAAATCGCGAGTCGATCCAGGCGGCTGCAGGTAAAGGATAAGCCTGATTGTGTGGGGGCCTGAAGGCCGACGATAAAGTGAAATTAACTGTGCTTGTTGAGGATAATCATTGTGAGTATGGATGTTTTTCTGGCGGCGGTTGCACAGGGTGATGAAGGCTTCATTCCTTTAGCCGTGGTGGAGTCCGCTTTTCATCATGCCATTACTCTACGGGAGGTTGCCGACAATAAATGTACGTTGTTATTGGAATATCCCAATCCTGACGCCGGAAAACAAATAGCCTGGCCTGATGGCTCAACGGCCACCGTTAGCGACGTCGACACCCTGGATATTACGATTAAGCTGGTGTCGAACGGCAAGGAACCGATGACCAATGGGTTTGGCATCAATCGCCCCCCTCACCACGCTCCTTTCTGGCAAAGCCTGTATCAAATACTGGAAACCACCCACACGGCCTTTTTTTGGCCCGGTAATGGCGATAATTTAATTGTCGGACAGAAAGAAACCATTCCACATCTACCTTTATCCATGATAAATGCCTTGGGCGCGCCTTACGTCGTATCAAACTATCAACAAATTACCGAGCGAATGCGCGGCTAAAATAGCTTGCCTGCGCCATTGCTGATTGAGCTGCCTCTCGCTTTCGTTGATTGATTTCTTGAAAGCGAGCGGGGGGCTGAATCAGCTGCCGATCATCGTTTACCGACATCAGTGCTTTGCTGCGGTTCTGGGCGTATTTGAGCCCTTACCCGGTGGTCAGGTTAAAAATCCCAGTCTTCATCTTCGGTATTCACCGCTTTGCCGATCACATACGATGAGCCGGAACCCGAAAAGAAGTCATGGTTTTCGTCGGCGTTTGGCGAAAGCGCGGACAGGATCGCCGGATTGACATCCGTCATGCCAGCGGGGAATAACGCCTCGTAACCCAGGTTCATCAGCGCTTTGTTGGCGTTATAGTGCAGAAATTTCTTCACATCTTCCGTCCAGCCGACGCCGTCGTATAGCTCCTGGGTATACAGCACTTCATTGTCATATAAATCTTGCAGCAATTCGTAGGCGAAGTTTTTCACCTGCTGCTGTCGGTCGGTATCCGCCTTCGCCAGACCCTGCTGAAATTTATAGCCGATGTAGTAGCCGTGCACGGCTTCGTCGCGAATAATCAGCCGTATTAAATCGGCGGTATTGGTCAGTTTAGCCCGGCTTGACCAGTACATGGGGAGGTAAAAGCCGGAATAGAACAGGAAGGATTCCAGAAACACGCTGGCGACCTTTTTCATCAGCGGATCGTCGCTGCGGTAGTGGTTGAGGATGATGGCCGCCTTTTTCTGTAACGACGGATTTTCCTCACTCCAGCGGTAAGCGTCATCCACCTCGCTGGTCAGGCACAGCGTGGAAAAGATGGAACTGTACGAGCGGGCGTGCACCGCTTCCATAAAGCTGATGTTGGAGAGCACCGCTTCTTCGTGAGGCGTTACCGCATCGGGCATCAGCGTGGGGGCGCCCAACGTATTCTGAATGGTGTCCAGCAGCGTCAATCCGGTAAATACCCGGATGGTTAACTGCCGCTCTTGCGAGTTCAATGTCCCCCAGGAGGGAATATCGTTGGATAGCGGGACTTTTTCCGGCAGCCAGAAATTCGACGTCAGCCGGTTCCACACCTCCAGATCCTTGTCGTCTTCGATTTTGTTCCAGTTGATAGCCTGTACGCGCGTCAGCGATGTCATAATCAAATTTCCTTCAGCGATAGCCTTATAACGCACAGGACACGCAGCCCTGAACCTCGGTGCCTTCCAATGCCATCTGCCGTATACGAATGTAGTAAATGGTCTTTATGCCTTTTTTCCAGGCATAAATCTGTGCTTTGTTGATATCACGCGTGGTGGCGGTATCACGGAAAAACAGCGTCAGCGACAGCCCTTGATCGACATGCTGGGTCGCCGCCGCGTAGGTATCGATAATCTTCTGCGGCCCGATCTCGTAGGCGTCTTGATAATATTCCAGGTTGTCGTTGGTCATGTAGGGGGCGGGGTAGTAGACCCGGCCGATTTTACCCTCTTTGCGGATTTCAATCCGCGACACGATCGGATGAATGCTCGACGTGGAGTGATTGATATAAGAGATTGAGCCGGTCGGCGGCACAGCCTGCAAATTCTGGTTATAAATGCCATGCGTCATCACGGCGTCGCGCAATGCGGCCCACTCCTGCTGGCCGGGAATGGCGATCCCCGCCTGCTCGAACAGTTCCCGCACTCGTTCCGTGGCAGGCTCCCAGCGTTGTTCAATGTATTTATTGAAATACTCGCCGGAGGCATATTTCGAGTTCTCGAAGCCTTTAAAGCACTGACCGCGCTCTATCGCCAATTGGTTGGACGCGCGCAGCGCATAGTAGGCCACGGTGTAAAAGTAGATGTTGGTGAAGTCGATCGCTTCTTCGGTGCCGTAAAAGATCCTCTCGCGGGCTAAATAGCCGTGCAGATTCATCTGTCCGAGGCCGATGGCGTGGGATTCGTCATTGCCTTTTTCAATCGACGGCACGGAGCGGATGTGGCTCATATCGGAGACGGCGGTCAGCGCCCGAATCGCCATTTCCACGGTGAGGCCGAAGTCCGGCGACTCCATCGCCTTAGCGATATTCAAAGAGCCCAGGTTGCAGGAAATATCTTTCCCGGTATGGCGATAGCCTAAATCTTCATCATATTGACTGGCATCGTTAACCTGTAATATTTCAGAGCACAGGTTGCTCATATTGATGCGGCCCTGAATCGGGTTGGCGCGGTTTACCGTATCTTCAAACATCATATAAGGGTAACCGGACTCAAACTGGATTTCGGCCAGGATTTGGAAAAACTCCCGCGCTTTGATCTGCGATTTGCGGATGCGCTTATCGTTGACCATCTCCTGATATTTTTCCGTGACGCTGATTTCCGACAGCGGCACGCCGTAGACCTGCTCGACGTCGTAGGGCGAGAACAGATACATCACCTGATTATTTTTTGCCAGTTGGAACGTAATATCCGGAATGACCACGCCGAGCGACAGGGTTTTAATGCGGATTTTTTCATCGGCGTTTTCCCGTTTGGTATCGAGAAAGCGCAGAATATCGGGATGATGCGCGTTGAGATAGACGGCGCCGGCGCCCTGACGCGCCCCCAGTTGGTTGGCGTAGGAGAACGCGTCTTCCAGCATTTTCATCACCGGAATAATGCCGGATGATTGGTTTTCGATTCTTTTTATCGGCGCGCCGGTTTCCCGGATGTTGGTGAGCATGAAGGCGACGCCGCCGCCGCGTTTGGAAAGCTGGAGCGCGGAGTTAATGGCGCGGCCGATCGACTCCATATTGTCTTCAATGCGCAGCAGAAAGCAGGAAACCAGCTCGCCGCGCTGTTTCTTCCCGCAGTTGAGGAACGTGGGGGTAGCGGGTTGAAAACGTCCGCTGATGATCTCTTCGACCAAAGCGCCGGCGAGTTCGGTGTTGCCGGCCGCCAAGGTGAGCGCCACCATGCAGACGCGGTCTTCGTAACGTTCCAGATAGCGTTTGCCGTCAAAGGTTTTGAGCGTATAGCCGGTGTAGTACTTGAACGCGCCAAGAAAGGTCTGGAAGCGGAACTTATGGCTGTAGGCCTGCTGGAAAAGGCTTTTGATAAAGCTGAAAGCGTATTGATCCAGCACCTCGGCTTCGTAATAGCCCTCTTCAACCAGATAGCGCAGCTTTTCCTCCAGGTTATGGAAGAACACCGTATTTTGATTGACGTGCTGCAAGAAATAGCGGCGCGCCGCCAGCCGGTCTTGTTCAAACTGGATGCGTCCCTCGGCGTCGTAGAGGTTCAGCATGGCGTTCAGCGCATGGTAATCCAGCTCCGTGTTGGCTGGTTTGGTGATCACGGATTCTGTCGTTGCCAAAATTCAGTTACTCCTTTACGCACGTTTTCAACGTCTTCTGCCGTGCCCAGTAGCTCGAAGCGATACAAATAGGGCACCTGGCACTTCTGCGCGATGATGTCGCCGGCGATGCAGTACGCCGTCCCAAAGTTCATGTTGCCCGCGGCAATCACCCCGCGCAGCCGATCGCGGTTTTGCCGATCGTTCAGAAAACGGATCACCTGTATGGGCACCGCGCCTTTGGCGCCGCCCCCGCCATAGCTGGGAACCACCAGAATGTAAGGCCGTTCCATTTTCAGTATGGGTTGGTCGCTCGCTATCGGAATGCGCAGGGCCGGTAACCCAACCCTGGTGATGAATCGATGGGTGTTTTCCGACTGGCTGGAAAAGTAGACCAGCGGGTTCATCTTGCCCCCTACGACGCTTGTAATTGGCTCAGTGTGCTGATTTTGTCCGGGCGGAAGCCGCTCCAGTGGTCGTTGGCGGTCATTACCACCGGTACTTGCTGATAACCCAGCGCTCTTACCTGCCGCAATGCTTGCTCATCTTCCGTGAGATCCACCAGTTGATAGTCAATTCCCTGCTTATCCAGCGCACGGCATGTGGCGTTGCATTGAACACAATCTGGTTTTGTGAAAATAGTAATACGCATGATTCGTATTTACCTTATGGCTTGAAAGAGTTATGTCGGAGCGGTTATGCTGCTGGGCTTCTGCCTTGAACCGATCCACGGAGCAGCCGTCGTTTATTTGGTGGCTACGCTTTAGATACTAGATGTGGGTGTTTTAAATTTCAACCATACAATATATAGGAAATATACTGAAATTTAGCAAATAGGGATCTAAGCCAGACGGCGCAAGGGGAAAACAGAAATCAAGAAAAAAATTTTCTTTTGCCGACGGGAAAATCGGCGTGTTTTTTGGCGTAATTTTGTTCAATTCAGGTTGGCGGCATGGATGAAGAAAGGGAGCTTATGCTCCCTCAGAGTGATGACAGCGTTAGCGAATCCCAATCCGTCATTCCCGCCTAGGCAGGGGTCTTCCCGATATCAACCCTCGGCTTGATGTAGATCTCCGCCTGCGCGGGGATAACGATGACTTTACTAAAGCCATCACAAGACCGGCAGATTCCTGCCGTAATAAATTTCCTGCATCTCGTGATACAGCAAATCGGTGATTCTTTTACGTTCCTGCGCGCTCAATGTACTGGGATCGACGTTAAACAGATAATGTTTAAGATCGAAATCTTTCAGTAACATCTTGGTGTGGAAGATATTTTCCTGATAAACATTCACATCCATCAGGTGATAGAGCGATTTCATATCCGCCGACATAAAATTCTGGATCGAATTGATCTGATGATCGATAAAGTGTTTTACGCCGTTGATATCGCGGGTAAATCCGCGTACGCGATAATCAATGGTGACGATATCCGATTCCAACTGGTGGATTAAATAGTTCAGCGCCTTTAGCGGAGAGATGACGCCGCAGGTGGACACTTCGATATCGGCGCGGAAAGTGCACAGCCCGACTTCAGGATGACTCTCCGGATAGGTGTGTACGCAAATGTGGCTTTTGTCCAGATGGGCGACCACGGAGTTGGGCAATGGGCCAGGATGCTCGGAGTTATCGACATCGCGCGGATCTATCGGTTCTTCGCTGACCAGTATGGTCACGCTGGCGCCTTGCGGCTCGTAGTCTTGACGGGCGATGTTGAGAATATTCGCGCCGATAATCGAGCAGGTTTCGCTCAGAATTTCGGTCAAACGATTGGCGTTATACTGTTCATCAATGTAGGCGATGTAACCGTCGCGATCAGCGGCGGTTCTGGTGTAACAGATATCGTAGATACAAAAACTCAGGCTTTTAGTGAGATTATTAAAGCCGTGTAGTTTCAGCTTGTGCAATTTAAGTCACCCCCTTATGGATGCGTGGATCAGCGCGAAGCCGATAACGCATTCAGTAAATATTGCGGCAGCGCGAAGCTACCAACGTGAACGGCCGGATTATAATAGCGGCATGCAATGCCGGACGCATCAACGCGTTGTTGTAATGTCTCTGCGCTTATCTGACGCAATGACGGATGGTTACTGGCCCAGGCAAACGTCATGATGCCGCCGTAATAGGTGGGGATCGCCGCCTGATAAAATGTGACGTCGCTGAAATAGCTGCTGAGTTTGGCGTGGCTGTTAATGGCCTCGTCCTGTTGCAGAAAGCAGACGCCGTTTTGCGCCACGAAAATGCCGCCTTCATTCAGACAGCGGGCGCATCCCTGATAAAAATCGGACGTAAACAGGCTTTCTCCCGGACCGATGGGGTCGGTGCAGTCGGAAATGATCACATCGAATTTTTCCGCGCATTGATTGACGAAGTTTACGCCGTCATCGATCACCAGACGAAAGCGCGGATCGTCGTAGGCGCCGGCATTATGGTTGGGTAAATACTGACGACAGAATTCCACCACGCCAGCATCGATTTCCACCATGGTGATTTGCTCAATGCCGGTGTGGCGGCTGACTTCTCGCAATATGCCGCCGTCGCCGCCGCCGATAATCAGCACGCGTTTGGCCCGGCCGTGAGATAACAGGGGAACATGCGTCAGCATTTCGTGATAGATGAATTCGTCGCGCTCGGTGGTTTGAACCACGCCATCCAACGCCATAACACGGCCAAGCGCCGCGTTTTCAAAAATGATCAGATCTTGATGATCGGTCTTTTCGTGGTATAGCACCCGGTCAATGGAAAAATACTGACCGAAGTTGGCATGCAGGGTTTCATACCAAATTTCTTTCTGGGCCATGTTCGGGTTTCCTCCGCGATAGCAGTCATGAAAATTGGCGCGTCATGATAGCTAACTCTCACCGCGCTTGCACGGTCAAATTTCGGTCAGTGCGGAGGAGGGGGAAAATTATTTCGTGTAAGCGAGTAAACCGAGTGAGTTACGAGCCAGCGATTGACATTTTTTTGGAGTCGGGATGGCAATTTTGCTCAGATCCCGATAGCTGTCCTCTCCTAATGCCGTCATGTTAAACGCGCCGTAGTTGCTGAGATCCCAACTGTTTTGCTGGGCGAACGTTAACAGTGCTCGGCGAATTTGATCGTTGGGTAAATCCTGATAACCGCAGTTATTTTTCAGATAAACGAAAACGGCAGTTAAATCGGCGAGATCTTCCGCTTCAAATTCATTTAGTGCCTTACTGGCGGAGGAGAAGCTCATCAAACTTAGCAGGAGCAGCACCAGCGCAGGTTTTTTCATGGTTAAACTCATTCCGATTATTGTCAGGAGACGTTACCACAATTGTAGATTACCTGACTAAATTTTCTTGTTCTCCATCTGATATGGCATCGGTAGGCCGAAATTAACGGTGAAGCTGGCGGCGATGGTTTTATCCATCTCCGGCAAAACCTGCATTATCAACTTGTTGGGAGGGATAGGCGCGGTGTCGCTGGATCCTGGCGGAGCCGCGGAGATTGAGGAGCGTATTTTGATGGATAGGTTGAACCCTACCGGCATCACGCTGGGCGAACAGACTATACCGGTGCAAAGCAGCATCTGGTTCGAGCCGGGATAACGGGGTAGATTGAGTATAAAAAACGAACAACCTATCCTGTTTCCCGGCCCATAGCCACGTGCTTATCTTTTTTTATAGCCCGGCGGGTTTGGGAACCTCAATATACTCGCCGTTGATATTACGTTTGTAATAGAACCCGTTTTTGACATAGAAACGCTCGCCGTTCATGTCCAGCACGGTCATTCCATCCTGGGTCGTCGCGGTGGCGGCGCTGGGAGGCGTATCAACGACAACGTAGCGGTCGTTTTGGCGTTGGTAGAAAATGCCGTTTACGACATAGTAGGTCAGCCCGGCGATTAAAACGGTTTCAACTCCATAAGGAAGTCTGTCAAACAGCATTCCCGGCCTTGGCCCCCAATCCCAATCTCCGGGACCAGGGCCGCCAGGACCGCCATGACCGCCAGGACCGGGGTGTGCAATTGCGCTCACTGGTAGCAGCAGACTTAATGCCACGAGAATCGTCAGCGATCTTTTCATACCATACTCCATACCGATCTTATCTCATCGGATTCAAATCTGAATTTACCGGCTTGCGGGTGACGATTATTGATTGCCCGCCTGTTCGGATGGCGTAAAGGGAGCCGGCGGCAATTCTCTTACCATCACCTTGACTTCGTAATTTTTACCTTCACCCCTTGGCGCATTGGCGATCAATTTATTGAGCGCTTCGTCAGGATTGTGCGTCTGAAGGGAGGCTTCATACAGCGGAGCGGGCGGCGGGAAGCCGGGGCCGCCATGAGGGAACTGTGCCATTGGCATGGGCTGCTTTTGTTTAACGATATCTGGTTTAGCAGCATCAGGTTTGGCTGTTTCAGGAGCGGCCCAGGCTGCGGCGCCAGCGGCGGAAAGCGCCAGCACTAGCGTGGCGATACCGGATAATTTAGTCAGCTTTTTCATAAACCCCTCGTTGATTGAGATCCTCTCCGGCTATAAGAAACTCAATCGGGCGACGCTGCAATGTGCTTTACGCAGATTTATTCTGTGATAACGCAATCTTATACATTCATTAACAATTGTGGGAATTACGCCTTCCGGCTTTGACAAGGCAGCTATGCTGACGGCGCAATTCCCATCCTGGCGGCATCGTTTACAGCAGTGCTTTAACCGGGATGATCCAGGCGCTGTCGTGTTTTGTAAAGCCCAGCTTAGGGTAATAATCCACAGCCTGCGGCGCGGCCAGCAGAATGATTTTGCACTGTGGAGATAATTGCTGTGCCGTGAGCTGAATCAGTTTTTTCCCTATGCCGCAGTGCTGCATCTCTTCTGACACGGCCAGATCGGACAGGTAACAGCAGAAATGGAAATCGGTAACGCTACGGGCAACGGCTACCAGCGTATCGCCTTGCCAGGCCGAAATCAGCAGGCTGGCGTTTTCCAACATGCCATTAATGGTGGCGCTATCGGACAGAGGACGTCGCGGGCCTAATGATGTTTTGGTCAGTAATTCGATAAATTGGCGGCTGGAAATCGGTGCGTTAACTTTATAATCAATTTCTGTTTCTGATGCGTTCATAATGGTTCCTGCTGCTGGGGATGACCGGCGCTTTCTGATATACTTCGCGCCCTTAGGCGCTATCTGTCTGCACTGGCGCATCATTGAGAATCCGGGGCCGAGCCCTTCTTGATGATGCAGAATATCTTTATTTAAAGAGTTATGAGTATGATGAAACATACCGTAGAAGTCATGATTTCTGAACAGGAAATTATGGCGCGCGTTACCGAATTAGGCCGGGAAATTAGTGAGCACTATCGCGACAGCGGCAGCGATATGGTGTTGGTCGGCTTATTGCGTGGGTCGTTTATTTTTATGGCTGATTTGTGCCGGTCGATCGATGTTTCACACGAAGTCGACTTTATGACGGCTTCCAGCTACGGCAGCGGTATGAGCACCACCCGTGACGTGAAGATCCTTAAGGATCTGGATGAGGACATTCGTGGTAAAGATGTCCTGATTGTCGAAGATATTATCGACTCCGGTAATACGTTGAGCAAAGTGCGGGAGATTTTGCAATTGCGTTCGCCGAAATCGCTGGCTATTTGTACCCTGCTGGATAAGCCGGAACGCCGGGAAGTGGATGTAAAAGTCGAGTGGGTTGGATTCGCGATCCCTGATGAATTTGTCGTCGGCTATGGCATTGACTACGCGCAGCATTATCGGCACTTACCCTATGTAGGCAAGGTAGTGCCTCAGGAATAAGCAACGATGCCGCTGATGACGCCCCGACTCGGGCCTCATCAGCGGTCAGGCTCAGGAAAGGGAGGACATTGCCCGGCGGTAACGTTGCTCCAGCGTTTCCCGGCTGGTGGCGCTGATTTCCAGATCGCGCAGCCGCCCGTCTTGAATACCATAAACCCATCCATGGATTGTCACCTTCTGGCCGCGTTTCCAGGCCGATTGCATCACGGTAGAATGGCCGAGGTTATAAACCTGCTCAATCACGTTGATTTCACACAAGGTATTCAACCGCTGTTCGGGAGGCAACTCCCCCAGCAGCGAACTATGCTTGTACCATAAATCGCGGATGTGCAGCAGCCAGTTGTTGATTAAGCCCAGTTCCGGATTCTCCACCGCGGCCTGGACGCCGCCGCAGCCGTAGTGGCCGCAGATGATGATGTGTTTGACTTCCAGCACTTCAACGGCATATTGCACCACGGAAAGGCAGTTCAGATCGGTATGAATAACCAGGTTGGCGACATTGCGGTGAACAAACAGTTCGCCTGGCTCCAGACTGGTCAGGCTTTCCGCCGGGACACGGCTGTCTGAGCAGCCAATCCATAAAAAGCGGGGACGTTGCGCCAATGTCAGTCGTTCAAAATAACCAGGATCCTCCTCCACCATTGTTGTCGACCAGCGCTGATTATTGGCGATGAGCGTTTCAATATCTTTCATAAAAGTAAATGACCTGTAACAAACAAGGAGCAGTGAGAGTTAATATAAGACATCAATCATCGTTTGAAAAACGATAGTTTTATACCCGTCATGCTTCAAGCTGCATGTGCGTTGGCTACGCTGAGTCATCCGAATCACTGACTTGAGTAAGCCCGTCGGGATGCCTTCACTTGCCGCGTGAGCCCATCGGGGCCGGCGCAAGCGCTGTTCAAAACGCCATGCGCTTTGTCCTGCAACTCGAATTATTTAGGGTATAGAATCTAATTTGTAGAACTTACTGATAATAAGGCAACGCATTTCTTATGACATATGCACTGGAACTGGCGCAGTTAACCAAAACTTACTCAGGAGGGGTTAGGGCGCTGCGAGGAATCGATCTGCGTGTCGAGGCGGGAGATTTCTACGCGCTGTTAGGACCGAATGGTGCAGGGAAGTCCACTACGATAGGCATCATCAGCTCACTGGTCAATAAAACCGCCGGCAAGGTTCGGGTATTTGGCTACGATCTTGAGCGGGATGTGGTTAATGCGAAACGCCAATTGGGGCTGGTACCGCAGGAATTTAACTTTAATCCGTTTGAAACCGTCTTGCAGATTGTGGTCAATCAGGCGGGTTATTACGGCGTCAAACGTCATGATGCGCTGCAACGGGCGGAAAAATACCTGAAACAGCTGGATTTATGGGGAAAACGCAATGAGCGCGCCCGGATGCTATCCGGCGGCATGAAACGCCGTCTGATGATAGCCCGCGCGCTGATGCATGAGCCTAAGCTACTGATTCTTGACGAGCCCACCGCCGGCGTGGATATCGAACTGCGCCGCTCCATGTGGGGGTTTCTGAAAGAACTCAACGCGCAGGGAACGACGATTATTTTGACCACCCACTATCTGGAGGAAGCCGAGATGTTGTGCCGTAACATCGGCATTATCCAGAATGGCGAACTGGTGGAAAATACCTCCATGAAGCACCTGCTTTCCAAACTTAAATCAGAAACTTTTATTTTCGATCTGGCTATCAAGAGTCCGTTGCCGAAGCTTGATGGCTATAAATATCGTTTGCTGGATACATCGACGCTGGAAGTCGAAGTCATGCGCGAGCAGGGCTTAAACGGCGTGTTTAGCCAGCTTAGCGCGCAGGGGATTCAGGTATTAAGTATGCGCAACAAAGCTAACCGCTTGGAAGAGCTGTTTGTCACCCTGGTTAATGGTTATGGAGAAAAAGCATGATGCGTTTGTATTGGGTGGCGTTGCAGAGTTTGTGGATTAAAGAGGTCAATCGCTTTGGCCGGATCTGGATTCAGACGCTGGTGCCGCCGGTTATCACCATGACGCTGTATTTCATTATTTTCGGTAATCTGATCGGTTCGCGTATCGGGGATATGCATGGCTTTGATTATATGCAGTTTATCGTCCCTGGTTTGATCATGATGTCGGTAATTACCAATGCCTATGCGAACGTGGCTTCCTCCTTTTTCAGCGCGAAATTTCAGCGCAACATTGAGGAATTACTGGTGGCGCCGGTGCCTACGCATGTGGTGATCGCCGGTTACGTCGGCGGCGGCGTGGCGCGCGGCATTTGCGTCGGAGTGCTGGTGACGGCGGTGTCGCTGTTTTTTGTGCCGCTGCATGTTCATGCCTGGTGGGTGATTATTTTAACCCTGGTTCTGACGGCGGTGCTGTTCTCGCTGGCGGGATTATTGAATGCGGTTTTTGCCAAAAGTTTTGACGACATCAGCCTGATTCCGACCTTTGTGTTAACGCCGTTAACCTATCTGGGCGGGGTGTTCTATTCGCTGGCGTTATTGCCGCCATTTTGGCAGTCGGTCTCAAAACTTAATCCCATCGTGTATATGATCAGCGGCTTCCGCTATGGTTTTCTTGGCATTCAGGACGTTCCGCTGGCATTTACCATGGCCGTATTAGCCGCCTTTATCGTGGTGTTTTACATTATGGCGTGGTGGCTGATTGAGCATGGCCGCGGGTTGCGCAGCTAATTCGGCTGGTGGCGGGAATGGGGTAAAAGCCCTCATATCGGCGCCGGCTTTAATCAATAAGCCGGCCATCATAAGGACAGAGGCGGTGTTTTCACCGCCTTGTTAATCAGGCCACCTGTACCGGAATGGCTTTGGCCTGGCGCTGCAATTCATTGTCGCCGGAGAAATAAGCGACTTTAGGATGATGCTCTCTCGCCTGTTCGTCAGACATCTGTACGTAAGAGCAGATAATCAGCCTGTCGCCTACGCAGGCGCAGCGTGCGGCGGCGCCGTTCACCGAAATGATCCGCGAACCTCGCTCGCCGGCGATGGCGTAGGTTGAGAAACGTTGGCCGTTGTCCACGTTATAGATATCAATCGCTTCGTATTCCAGTATGCCCGCCGCATCCATAAAGTCCTGGTCGATGGCGCAAGAGCCTTCATAGTGCAAATCAGCCTGAGTCACCTTTACTCGATGCAGTTTGCCCTGCAACATGGTACGTATCATGGTTCGTTACCTCGGTTCATCCCCTGCATCTTTCAAGCCGCATCGGTGTCGGCTTCCCTCATTACTCGGATCGTCCCTGAGCCTCGCTCCTCCGGGGCCGCGGCAAGCGGCGCTCAAATCTGCCCCGGCAGATTTGTCACCCCAGTCGCTTACTGGTGTAAGCGGCTGGAGATGAATGCGAGACATCCTGTCTTTCACCGAAGGCCAGCCGTTGGCTGGTCAAATTCGTTCCCGACGAATTTGTCATTCAGCCGCCGCTTTGATGCCACTCGAAATCTATTGGGGTCATACGGTCAAATCGACCTGTTGGTTATCAATCAATCGCGCTTTGCCCAGCCAGGCGGCTATTAATACCACCGCACGGGCGCTGTCTACCGTTAGCGGCTGCAGCGTTTCAGCATCGCGAATGAATAGCTCGTCCGGCGTGAATCCGGCTTGTTTCAGTTCTTCTTCAGCCTGAGTCAGTAACTCATCCAACTGACGATTGCCATCCGCCAGTTGCGCGACAACGGCCGCCATGATCTGCTTTAACCGCGGCGCGATCCGGCGCTGTTCGGCGCTGAGATAGCCGTTGCGCGAACTGAGAGCCAGCCCGTCTTGCGCGCGCACGATCGGCACGCCGACAATACTGATGTCATAACCCATATCGCTGACAAGCTGACGAATGAGCGCCAATTGCTGATAATCTTTTTCGCCAAAGCAGGCCAGGTCGGGCTGTACCATGTTAAACAGTTTGCTCACTATGGTCGCCACGCCCCGAAAATGACCGGGACGGCTGGCGCCTTCCAGCATATGAGAAAGTCCGGGAACTTCGACAAACGTTTGCTCTTCCAGCCCGTTCGGATATATCACATCCGGACTTGGCGCGAAAACCAGATCGACCTCGCGCTGGGTCAGCTTCTCACAGTCTTCCTGCAACGTTCGCGGGTAGTTGGTCAGATCGTCCGGCCGTTCAAACTGCATCGGGTTGACAAAAATACTGACCACAACGATATCAGCTCTTGCCCTGGCTTCATCAACCAGCCTCATATGCCCATCGTGTAAATTGCCCATCGTGGGAACCAGGGCAATGCGTTTCCCCTCCTGGCGCCAGCGACGGATTTCACGGCGTAGCAGTAGAGGGGTTTCAATAATCAACACGTCTACACTCCTTAACGAAAACAGCCAATCTTAATGGAAAGAATGTTCTTCGGCTGGATAAATGCCTTGTTCAACTTCCTGTACATAAAGACGCGCGGCCGCGCGGATGTCGCCGCTTTGCGCCAAAAAATTCTTGGCGAATCTGGGCGTTTTTTCGCCCGTAATGCCAAATGCGTCGTGCATGACCAGAATCTGCCCATCGGTGACGTTACCCGCGCCGATACCGATAACCGGAATGGAAAGCGCTTCGGTGATGCGTTTCGCCAGCGCCACCGGCACGCATTCCAGCACCAGCAACTGTGCTCCGGCCTGTTCTAAGGCTTTGGCATCATCAAAGAGTTGATTGGCTGCGGCCTCATCCCGGCCTTGAACCTTATAACCGCCGAAGATGTTGACGGACTGCGGCGTCAGGCCTAAATGCCCGCAAACGGGAACGGCGCGTTCCGTCAGCATCCTTACGGTAGGCGCCAACCAGCTTCCGCCCTCAAGTTTCACCATGTTTGCGCCCGCCCGCATTAATTGCGCCGCCTGGCTGAACGCCTGCTCCGGCGTTGAATAGCTCATGAACGGCATGTCGGAAAGGAGCAAGGCAAGCGGCGCGCCGCGGCGGACGCATTCCGTATGATAGACCACGTCATCGATAGTAACGGGCAGGGTGGAGTCATGCCCTTGTAGTGTCATACCCAGTGAGTCGCCGATCAACATCACCCGGATGCCTTGTTCGAAAAATAAGCGGGAAAAACTGGCGTCGTAAGCGGTAATTGAGGCGAACTTTCGCTGTTCTTGTTTCCATTGGCGCAAGTGGGACATGGTCGTCGGTTTCATGACAGCCTTCCTGAATCAATAGGGCGAGAAGAATTAAGGTGGATCATTCTAATGGATGCAGGCGGACAGCGATAGCGATCAAGCGCTCACTTGGATGAACGGGTCGATTGGCCGACGGCGGCGGCATTATTCCAAAGAGTTAAGCCGTTGCGATCGATGTTCGCCAGAAGATGCGAAAGCGATTCCCCATCGGGAAAACAGAGTTCAGGGGCGATCTCCGCCAGGGGATACAGCATAAATTCGCGGTTTTTCATGTCGTAGTGGGGGACCGTCAGCCGCGGCGTGTCGATGACCTCGTTACCAAACAGCAAAATATCCAGATCCAGCGTCCGCGGGCCCCAGCGATGCGCCTTACGCACCCGGCCCTGTTCCCGCTCGATAGCTTGCGTATGATCCAGAAGTTGTTCGGCGCCCAGGGCGGTTTCCAGCTCTGCGACGGCATTCAGGTAATCAGGCTGATCCTGGGGACCCAATGGCCGGCTACGGTAAAAAGACGAGCAGCGGACCAAACGAGTTTGCGGCACGTTATCCAGCGCGGTCAGGGCGGCATGCGCCTGCTGCAGCGGATGCGCAAGATTGCTGCCCAGAGCCAGATAAACGCGCGTCATCAGGCGTTTTCTCTGCGTTCGGGGCGCGGTTTGCGCGGACGACGCGGGCGGGAACGCCGATGTGGCGTCGGGCCGTCATCCAGCGAATTCAACATGGATTGCTGACGCGGCGGCGCGGCGACCTGGAACTCGCTCCACCATTGCGCCAGGCGTAATAGATCCTGGTGGTTTTCTATTTCGGCTCGCAGGCAAAGCAGATCGTAGGCCGCCCGGAACTTAGGATGTTCCATCAGCTTGTAGGCGCGTTTACCCTGACGTCGGGACAGGCGCAACTGCAATAGCCAGATATCGCGCACTAATGAGGTAATGCGTTTAGGGATTGCCAGCGAACGGCACTGTTCATCCAGAATGTCATTCATTGCCAGCGAGAATGCATCGAAATAGGCCAGACCGCTTTCCTGAGCCAGCTTTTGCGCGTGTTCGATCAGCGGATACCACAGCATGGCCGAGAATAGAAACGCCGGATTAACCCGCATATTGTTTTGCAGGCGTTGGTCGGTGTTCTTTAGCACCTGTTCGATCATCCGCTCCAGCGTGGTATCGCCGGCTTCGGTAAAGTTGCGGCTGATTAACGGGAACAGCGGCTGGAATAGCTGGTATTCGCACAGCATCTTGTAGGTCGGATGGCCGTAACCCGTTTGCAGCAGCTTCAGCGACTCTTCAAACATCCGGGCCGCCGGGATATCGTGCAGCAGAGCGGCAAGCCGGGGGATCGGTTCGGCGGTTTCAGGGCTGATAGTCATGCCCAGTTTGGCGGCGAAGCGAACGGCGCGCAGCATGCGCACCGGATCTTCGCGGTAGCGGGTTTCCGGATCGCCGATCATGCGAATAACGCCCTGGCGCAGATCGTTTAGGCCGTTGGTGTAGTCGCGGACGGTAAAATCGGAAATGCTGTAATAAAGGCTGTTGATGGAAAAATCGCGGCGTTGCGCATCTTCCTCAATGGAGCCGAAAATATTGTCGCGCAGCAGCATGCCGCTCTGGGCCTGCTGGGCCGAATTTTTGGCTTCGTGCTGTTCTTGGTGCTGATCGTGATGCCCGCGGAAGGTAGCGACTTCGATCACTTCCGGTCCGAACATGACATGGGCCAAACGGAAACGACGGCCAACCAACCGGCAGTTGCGGAATAGCTTACGTACCTGATCGGGCGTTGCGCTGGTGGTGATATCAAAATCTTTAGGCTTTTTGCCCAACAGCAGGTCACGAACACCGCCGCCGACCAGATAAGCTTCGTAGCCCGCTTTACTCAGACGATAAAGTACTTTCAGCGCATTATCGCTGATATCACTGCGTGAAATATTATGCTGGTCACGCGGGATCACGGTCAGATGTTGACGCGGTTCCTCGGTTTTGACCGTTTCGTTCTCACGATTCAGTACTTTACGGCAAAAATTAGCGACTCGGGTAAAGATAATACACCTCGATAGTGATGAATAATTAAAGACACAACAAAAACTTGCGGGAGAAATTTTTGACGTCGCTCCCCGCGACGGCCCGTAAGAATGACGCCCAGAAATGGCGCGCCATAAAAAAATAGCGGCTAATCATAGCTCACCAGGCTCAGTTTGAGAATGCTGATGTGATCGCAGACCGATTTTTGCCGCTTGCCGGGGGATTGGCGAAAGCGACCAATGCGCGACAGACCACGCCAATAATGCCGGGAGCGTTAAGTCTTGCCAGCTCTCAGGTAATGGCTGATGCAGAAACTCTAAGGCGGCGATCAATACCGGACGCGGGTCGCTATCAGGCAGCGGCGGGGCATGATTCTGTTTGGAGAGTTTATGCCCGTCTGCATCCAGTACCAGCGGCAAATGGATGTAAGCGGGTTCTTTATATCCCAACTGGCGATATAACGAGATTTGCCGCACCGTCGGTTCTATCAAATCCGCTCCGCGCACAATCTCCGTCACGTTTTGTTCATGATCGTCGACGACCACGGCCAGATTATAGGCAAACAGTCCGTCGCGGCGATGAATAATAAAATCTTCGCTCGCTAATGCGGGATCCGCATGAATTTCACCGCTTAAGCCATCATGGAAGTAGAATACGGGGGTGGTCTGACGTATGCGAACCGCGGCGTTTCTCGCGGGCAGGCCGCGATCCCGGCAGTGGCCGTCATATCGGCCGCCAATCTGCCGGATGCGGCTGCGGGTACAGGTGCAATAGTAGCTAAGCCCCTGTTGCGCGAGCCAGTGGAGCGCCTCTTGATACCGAGCGTGGCGTTGCGACTGATAGACTACCTCGCCGTCCCAATAAAGGCCGTAGCGCTCTAACTGGGAGAGAATTCGTGCGGCGGCGCCGGGCGTTTCGCGGGGAGGATCGATATCTTCAATACGAACCAGCCAACGCCCATGATTGGCGCGAGCTTGCAGATAACTGCCGAGAGCGGCAATCAGTGAACCGAAGTGTAGATCGCCAGACGGGGAAGGGGCGAAGCGACCGATGTAATGATCTGTTTTAGACATAAAGGTAAGAACAACATCGCTATACCAAGCATTTCACCAGCGCGGGCACGGCGGCTGTTCTCAATAACGTATACTTGCCCTTTGGGGGCGGCAATTAATTAAGCGGGAATCATTCCCGCACAGCCTACGCCCTGGCGCAATTAACTTGCCCAAGGGTAGGCTGTTAGGATGAGTGATTATCCTGCCATCTGCTTTTCGCGTATTTCTGCCAGTGTCTTGCAGTCAATACACAAATCGGCCGTTGGACGGGCTTCCAGACGACGGATGCCAATCTCTACGCCACAGGATTCGCAATAACCAAAGTCTTCATCTTCGATTTTTTGCAACGTTTTGGCGATCTTCTTGATCAGCTTACGTTCACGATCGCGGTTGCGCAGTTCAAGGCTGAACTCTTCTTCCTGAGCTGCACGATCCACCGGATCGGGAAAATTGGCTGCTTCATCACGCATATGCGATACAGTACGATCCACTTCATCCCTGAGTTGGTTGCGCCATGCTTCAAGAATACGCTTGAAATGAGCCAGCTGAGCGTCGTTCATATACTCTTCGCCCGGCTTCTCCTGGTACGGCTCTACTCCGGCAATTGCGAGAATGCTCAGAGAAGATGTCTTACGGTTTTGCCCTTCTTGCATGTTGCTTCTCCTACATAACACGACACGCACTATACCCGTCTTATTCGAAGTTACAGCGTTGTCTAGCGCCCCTCATTTACCTGACCGGCCGACTTGCGTAGGCGCGTCAGATTCATTCGTTTTGCTTTACTGCAAATCCAATCACTGGGTATATCGATCCCCTAAGGGGGAAAAACAGGCCGCTATAAATAACAGATGAAGATTAGGTTGGCAATGGTTCCTGACACCGGCCTGATAAAGTGTGAGGAGCAACGTATTATCATCGGATGATAAACAACGTGTTAGCGTGTTATTGCATGGCCACTTTATTTATCTATTTATCGCTATATCAATAACGGCAGCCGATCCGCAAGCTTGATGCCATCAGGTGTTAATGTTGCGCCGTAACATAAAATTTCAACCCCCTGGCGCTGCGCCGCGATTAGTAGTTCGGCATAGCGCGGGTCGATATGCCGTGCGGGGGAAACCTGCTTGATTCCCGAATGCAATACCGCGAAAAACAGCACTGCCCGCTCGCCGTTGGCTACAACCTGTTGCAGTTCACGCAGATGCTTTTGTCCCCTAAGGGTAACCGCATCGGGGAAATAACCCTGCCCGTGTTGCAACAATGTAACGGATTTCACCTCAATATAGCAGTTAATCCGGCCCGGCGCCTGCAATAACAAGTCTATCCGACTGTTTTCCGAACCGTACTTCACTTCGGTTTTGCAAGATGTATAACCCGCTAACGATTCTATCCGATTGTCTACCAAGGCTTCGCGCAAAAGTGTGTTGGCGCGCAGAGTATTGACGCAAATCCAGTCGTTCCGCCGTGTTTCGGTCAACTCCCAGCTATGCGGGTATTTACGTTTGGTGTTGTCGGATGTGGAGTACCAGACCGTATCGCCCGGCGTCGCGCAGCCCGTCATGGCGCCGGTGTTGGCGCAATGAATCGTCAGTTCTTTTCCTTCCGGCGTTACCACGTCGGCAAGAAAACGTTTGTAACGTTTAATTAACCGAGCCGGCCGTAAGCGGGGGGTATATTGCATGGGAATCCTATTTTTGTTTCGTCAGCGGCCAACTTGCTAGGGTCTGATAGCGGGTCTTGCCATTTTCAAACAGCGACTGGTACAGAGAGAAATGGCGCATAGGTATCGGCCAGTTGAAATCCGCGGGGGGCAGGGCGACGGGTCTGGTGGCGCCTCGCAGCAGGGTGATATGCGGGTGGAACGGTTGCGCGCTCTGATGGCAGCCGTTGCGGGCCGCTTGAGATCGCAATAAGTCGGCCAGTTGCAGTAACCCGCGGGGAGCCTGCCTGCACCCCATCCACACGACGCCGGGACGCGGCCATTGGCCAGCGTCATTCAGATTTACCGTAAATTCAGGTTGGTTGATGCGCCCGGCCAACGAGCGCAGCGCCTGCTCTTTTTGTTCGCTGACTTCGCCCAGAAAAGCCAGCGTCAGATGAAGATTGGCGGCCGCAACCGGCCGGCCGGCTTCCGGCGGAAAGCGGTCGGCGCGCCAGCGGACGATCTCCCGCTGGACTTTTTCCGGTAGCGATAAGGCAAAAAACAGGCGTCGAGTAGGGTGCATGTCGCTCTCTTAAGTTCTGGTTCCATCCGATGCTACAATGCCTGCCTTTGAAAGTTAACCTTTACGGAGAGTTCTGTGATTTTACCGCCCGTCAGCGCCGTCCTGAATGATGTGATAAGCGCGTTGCACATGTCGCCTCAGGTTTTATTGAATGCGCCGACCGGTGCGGGGAAATCAACCTGGCTGCCGTTACAACTGCTTCGCCAGGGGGAGCTGGACGGAAAGATCATCATGCTGGAGCCTCGCCGGCTGGCGGCGAAAAGCGTTGCCTGGCGTCTGGCGCAACAGTTAGGAGAAGAACCGGGACAGACGGTTGGCTATCGGATGCGCCTGGAAAGCCGCGTCAGCGCGGCAACTCGTCTGGAGGTCGTCACCGAAGGCATTTTGACGCGCATGCTGCAGCAGGACGCCGAACTGAAGGGCGTCGCGCTGGTCGTGCTGGATGAGTTTCATGAGCGCAGCCTGCAGGCCGATCTGGCTTTGGCGCTGTTGCTGGACGTTCAGCAGGGGCTGCGCGACGATTTAAAGCTCTTGATTATGTCCGCCACGCTGGATAATAGCCGCCTTGCGACACGGCTTCCCGATGCGACGACGGTGGTATCGGAAGGGCGCAGTTATCCGGTTGAACGTCACTACTATCCGTTGAATAGCCAGGAGCGGCTGGAGGAAGGCGTCGCCCGTCAGGTAAAACGCTTATTAACCGAGCAGCCTGGGTCGCTGTTGCTGTTTTTGCCCGGCGTAGCCGAAATCAAGCGGGTGAATGCTTTGTTGGCGGATAATGCGGCGGATGATGTGGACCTGTGTCCTTTATATGGGGCGCTGACGCTGGCGGAGCAGCAGAAAGCCATTCTACCCTCGGAAAAAGGGCGGCGTAAGGTTGTGCTGGCGACCAATATTGCCGAAACCAGCCTGACGATAGAAGGGATCCGGCTAGTGGTGGACAGCGGTCTGGAACGGACTACGCGCTTTGATGTCAAAAGCGGCTTAACCAGACTGGTCACTCAGCGTATCAGCCAGGCGTCGATGGTTCAGCGTGCCGGACGCGCCGGCAGGTTGAGCGCCGGCGTCTGCTGGCATTTATGTTCCCGTGAACAGGCGGAACGCGCCGCGGCGCAAAGCGATGCTGAAATACTTAATAGCGATCTCAGCGGTTTCTGGCTGGATCTGTTGCAGTGGGGCTGCACGGACGCCAATCAGTTAATCTGGCTCGATCCGCCGCCGCCGCCCGCTTTGCAGTCGGCCCGGCGGCTTTTGCGCCAATTAAGCATTACTGACGAGCAGGGTAGGTTGACGGCCGAGGGGCGGAAGATCGCCGCATTGGGGTGCGATCCGCGGCTGGCGGCCATGCTGACCGCGGCGGCGGGACGGAATAACGATGCGTTGGCCACGGCGGGGTGCCTGGCGGCGATATTGGAAGAGCCGCCCCGCAGCGGTTCGATAAATATGCTGGACTGGCTGCATCGTCCGCTTCCGCACTGGCTGCGGCGGTCACAGCAGCTTACTCGCCGTTTGTCGCCGGCATCTGGACGTATTGATGAAGGATGGGCCGTTTGGCTGCTTGCTCGCGGATTTGCCGATCGTATCGCCCGGCGGCGCGGTCAGGATGGGCGCTACCAGTTGGCGAACGGCGCCGGAGCGATGATGTCGCCGGACGATGCGTTGTCCGGCACTGATTGGTTGCTGGTTCCTAGTTTATTGCAGAACAGTCATAATGCGGATGCGCGGATTTTACTGGCGCTGCCGTTGGACATTGAGCGTCTGGAGCAGCAGTTGCCCGGCTTGATTAGCGAACATAACGTGGTGCACTGGGATGAAGAAAAAGGTACTCTGCGCGCCAGCAAGCGTCGCCAGATCGGATGCCTGACATTGCGTTCTCGTCCGTTAAGCAAACCCTCCGATGAGGAACTGCAGCAGGCGATGCTGGCTTGGCTGCGGGAGCAGGGGCTTTCCGCGCTGAATTGGGAGCCGGCGGCGCAACAACTGCGCGTCCGGCTGCGGTGCGCCCGCCAGTGGCTGCCGGAGGTAAACTGGCCGCCGGTGGATGATGAAACTTTGCTGGCGACGCTGGAACAATGGCTACAGCCGTCGCTGTCTGGCGTGAGGGATTTGCGCGCGCTGCGTCAGATCGATCTGGTTGAGGCATTAATGCGTTTGCTGGATTGGCCTCTACGTCAGCGGTTGGATAGCGCTTTGCCCACTCATTACACGGCGCCGGGCGGCAGCCGTTTAGCGATTTCCTACTACGAGGATAAGCCGCCGGTGTTATCGGTGCGGATGCAGGAAATGTTTGGCGAACGTCAAAGCCCGATGTTGGCGGAAGGACGTGTCGCGCTGGTGCTGGAACTGTTATCGCCGGCTCAGCGGCCTTTGCAGATTACGCAAGACCTGGCTGCGTTCTGGCAAGGCGCTTACCGCGAGGTGCAAAAAGAGATGAAAGGGCGCTATCCCAAACATGTCTGGCCGGACGATCCGGCGAGTGCGCTCCCGACGCGGCGTACTAAGAAATATCAGAATCGTTAATTTCAGATGTTTCCTCTTCCTTGAAAAAGGCGCGGGAAACAGAGTAGGCGGCCTAAGCGTAAAGCAAAAGGGCCGTTACAACCTGACGGAGAAGTAACAAGCATGTCTCGGGATGACCGCGAACCTATCGGACGTAAAGGAAAAACGTCGGGACGTAAACCTGCTCGCAGGCAGGATGTACGGCGCCGCAGGGATGACGACTATGATGACGATGATTATGAAGATTATCAGGATGATTTTGATGACGATGACGATGATGATGGCTATGATGACGAGGACGCTATGACGGGCAAACCGCGCAAGAAACGGCGCTGGCTGGGACTCTTCATCAAACTGGCTCTGGTTTTCGCCGTGCTGCTGGCGATTTACGGCGTATATCTCGATAGTCAGATTCGCACCCGTATTGAAGGCAAGGTGTGGCAGTTGCCGGCGGCGGTGTACGGACGGATGGTGAACCTTGAACCTGGGATGTCTTATAACCAGAAAGAGATGATCAGCCTGCTGGAAGGGATGCAGTATCGTCAGGTTAGCCGCATTACCCGTCCTGGGGAATTCAGCGTACGCGGCAACAGCATTGAAATGCTGCGCCGCCCCTTCGATTTTCCTGATGGCAAAGAGGGGCAGATTCATGCTCGTCTGACGTTCAGCAACGATCGTCTGTCGCAGATCCAGAATCTGGATAACCAGCGTAACTTCGGATTCTTCCGCCTCGATCCAAAGCTAATCACTATGATGCAGTCGCCGAATGGCGAACAGCGCCTGTTTGTGCCGCGCTCCGGATTCCCCGATCTATTGGTGGATACATTGATCGCCACCGAAGATCGTCATTTTTATGAGCATGACGGCATCAGCTTGTACTCGATCGGGCGCGCGTTTTTAGCCAATATCACCGCCGGTAGGGCGATCCAGGGGGGGAGTACGCTGACGCAACAGTTGGTAAAAAACCTATTCCTCACCAATGAACGTTCCCTGTGGCGTAAAGCGAATGAAGCCTATATGGCGCTGATCATGGATTATCGCTATAGCAAGGATCGCATTCTGGAGCTGTATCTTAACGAAGTGTATCTCGGTCAGAGCGGCGGCGATCAGATCCGCGGGTTCCCGCTGGCCAGCCTCTACTATTTCGGCCGTCCGGTGAATGAGCTGAGTCTCGACCAGCAGGCGCTGCTGGTGGGCATGGTGAAAGGCGCGTCGCTGTATAATCCGTGGCGCAATCCTAAAATCACCCTGGAGCGGCGCAATCTGGTATTACGCTTGCTGCAGAATCAGCAAGTTATCGACGCCGATCTGTATAACATGCTGAGCGCCCGACCGCTGGGCGTTCAGCCTAAGGGCGGCGTCATCAGTCCCCAGCCCGCGTTTATGCAGCTGGTTCGCCAGGAACTGCAGCAAAGGCTGGGTGATAAAGTCAGCGATCTTTCCGGCGTGAAGATTTTCACCACGCTTGATCCGGTGTCGCAGGATGCGGCGGAAAAAGCCGTAGAGGATGGCGTTCCGGCGTTAAGAGCCGCGCGCGGCGTCGGCGATCTGGAAGCGGCGATGGTGATCGTCGATCGTTTCAGCGGCGAGATCCGCGCCATGGTCGGGGGATCGCAGACGCAATACGCTGGTTTCAACCGCGCCTTGCAGGCGCGCCGTCCCGTGGGATCGTTGGCCAAGCCGCCCACCTATCTGACGGCGCTGAGTCAGCCGGACACCTACCGTCTGAATACCTGGTTGGCGGATGAGCCGCTATCGCTGCGGCAGCCCAACGGTCAACTGTGGCAGCCGAAAAACTACGATCGCCAATTCCGCGGACGCGTCATGTTGGTCGATGCGTTGGCTAACTCGCTCAACGTGCCGACGGTGAATCTGGGGCTGGCCGTCGGGTTGGAGCAGGTTACGGCAACGCTGAAAAGGTTGGGTATTCCCGACTCGGCGATCGAACCCGTGCCTTCTATGCTGTTGGGGGCGATCAGCCTGACGCCGATGGAAGTCGCTCAGGAGTACCAAACGATAGCCAGCGGCGGAAATCGCGCGCCGTTGTCGTCGTTACGTTCGGTGATTGCCGAAGACGGCACCGTGTTGTATCAGAGCTTCCCGCAGGCGGAACGCGCCGTTCCGGCCCAGGCGGCCTACCTGACGTTGTACGGCATGCAGCAGGTTGTGGAGCGGGGAACCTCCCGCTCACTGGCGGTCAAGTTCCCGAATTACCATCTGGCGGCGAAAACCGGCACCACCAACGATCTGCGCGACAGCTGGTTTGCCGGCGTGGATGGCAAAGAAGTGGCGATAAGCTGGGTTGGGCGTGATAACAACGGTCCGGCAAAGTTAACCGGAGCGAATGGCGCATTGACCATCTATCGCCGTTATTTGGAAAATCAGACGCCGTTGCCGCTAATGTTGACGCCGCCGGAAGGCATCACGGCGATGGTCGTGGATGCCAGCGGTAACTTTATCTGCAACGGCAGCAGCGCCGGGCGAACCTTACCGATATGGACGGATAATCCGCAGGCATTATGTCAGGCCGCGCAGCCGCAGAGGGCTGAGCCGGCTCAGCCGCAGAGGGCTCAGCCGGCTCAGCCGGAGCAACAGCAAAACGGCGACGGCGTGGCGGACTGGATCCGGGAAATGTTCGGCCAGTAGCTTTTCCTCTATCCCCCGCTGGACGGTCTGTTGCTCAAGAAGCCGGGCCAGCGGGGAATGTACCCGCTAACCCCTTGATTTTCCTATGTTGCAGCCTTGTCTCCGCTGAATCGCAGTTTCACCGGCGGCGGGCGGCTTTTACTCCATCGCTCCCAGCAGCATCCAGAGGGCAGTGATCACTAGCGACAACGCCATAATCGTGTTGAACAAGCGCAATTTCCAGGGCTCTTGAAGATGCTTGCCGATTTGGTCGCCAAGCGCCGCCCATACCAGAATGCATGGCAGGGTTAACGCCATAAGGACGAACACAATCGTGAAGATGTCGCTGCTGGCGGTATAGAGTAACGCTATGTTGCTGGCCATCAGCCAGGCTTTGGGGTTGACCGTCTGGAACAGCGCGCCCTGAAACAGGGTCATCGGCTGACTTTTACCGCATAGCTCCGGCGCGGACGCGCGTGCGATTTTCCAGGAAAGCCATATTAAATAGCCGCATCCCAGCACGGTGAGCGGCAGTCTTACCGCGCTCATCCAGCTCAGCAGCAACTCCAGCGCCACGCCCATCAGCGCCGTTTGCACCCCGCAGCCAAGCATAATGCCAAATAACATCGGCAGCGTGCGGCGTATGCCGAAGTTAACCCCGGAGGTCGCCAACAGCAGGTTGTTGGGACCGGGGTAATTGACATGACGGTAACGTAGCTGAAAAAAGAGGGGTCGAGCATGGTGTTTTCCTTTAACGCTGAATGAGAACGTCATGATAAGTGGAATAAAACGATGGTAACAGTTACAGATAATGCTTATTGTAATGAGTACAGTTAGAGTCGGTTTTTAATTGTACCCATTGATTGACGAGGTGATTGTGTCCAGTATCGACCCACAAGAAAGCACGCTTTATCAGCAGTTGGCTGAAACTTTTGCGACGGCGATCCATCAGGGAACCTGGTCGCCGGGGAGCCGGTTACCCGCCATCCGGCGCGTGGCGGGATCGCATCATGTCAGTGTGAATACCGTGCTTAATGCCTGGCGCATTCTTGAGGATCGCGGTCTGATCGAGGCTCGCCCGCAATCAGGCTATTTTGTGCGCGGACGTTTGCCGCCGTTGACGAAAACCCGGCAGCACCGGGCGCGGGTCATCTCGCCAAGCAGCGATAAATTGGATCTGATCGATTCGGTTTTTGCCGCGCAAAAGCATCCCGATTACCTCAACATTTCTCTCGCCTGTCCGCAAAGTAGCGATTTTTACCCCTCCGCGAAGATCGGCCGTATTACCGCTTCGCTATTGCGCCGTCAGCCGGAAATGATTGGCCGCTATGCTTTGCCGCCGGGCAGTGAACGGCTGCGGCGCGAGGTGGCGCGGCGGGCGATGGAGTCCGGCATGGCGCTGAGCAGCGGCGATATCACGGTAACCCATGGCTGCATGGAGGCGTTGCAGCTGGCATTGCGGGCCGTGACCCGGCCGGGCGATTGCGTAGGGCTGGAGACGCCGACCTATTTTTATCTGTTTCCTCTGCTGGCGAGTCTGGGACTGAAAACGGTGGAGATTCCGACCAGCCCGCAACGCGGGCTTTCATTGGATGCATTGGAACTGCTGCTTTCAGAACAACGGCTGCAGGCGATCGTCGCTATGCCCAATGTACAAAATCCACTGGGTTGCAGCATGACGCTGGAAGATAAAAAGCGGCTGGCGAAACTGGTTAACGATTATCAGGTTCCGTTGATAGAAGACGGTTTGTATGGCGAGCTACAGTTTAGCTGGCCGCTCTCTCCGGCGGTCAAAGCGTTCGATTGCGACGGCTGGGTGATTTATTGCTCCAGCTTTACGAAAACGCTGGCACCGGATTTTCGTATCGGCTGGATGGCCGCCGGGCGGTTCAGCGCGACGGTGGCGCGGCTAAAATCGGTGTCGTCAATGGCGGAGTCTGCTCTGCTATCGGAGACGCTGGCGCAATTTTTGGAATCAGGCGGCTACGACCATCATCTGCGCTCGTTGCGCCGCCGCTATGCCGCCCAGTTGGATGAGGCCCGCGGACTGATCGCACGCCATTTTCCGCAAGGCACCCGCGCCACGCAACCGCAGGGCGGCTTCGTCTTTTGGTTGGAGATGCCGGGCAATGTAGACGGCGTGGCGCTATTTCATCGTCTGTTGCAGGAGAAAATCAGCGTGACGCCCGGAGCGCTCTATACCCTGAGCGACCGCTGCCAACATGCGATTCGTCTCTCCTGCTGTTATCCCTTTGATGAGCGCTACACCCACGCGCTTAAACGCGCAGGCGCGCTGACCTGCGAAATGAGCGGCATGGCGCCGGGCAGTGAAAGTTAGTCGGATGTTTTATGGGGTGCCGTTTCGCCCCCATAAAATATAGCCATTGCGTTTGCTTAAACGTTCATAGTAATCGCGAACCGCTGGGTAATCCGGATGATCCAACGGTGTTTCGTACCAGCGGTTGACCGATAGGCCAATGGGAATATCGGCAAGGGTGAAATCTTTCCCCGCCACATAGTGACCGGTTCTTTCCAACTGTTGGTTGAGGATACTCATGGTGTGCGACCAGTCTTTGCTGGATGCGGCCAGGAGATGCGGATCCTGATGGGCGGGCGATTGGCGTACCAGCGACATAAACGCGTAACGCCATGAGGTATTGAGCTCGGCAGACTGCCAGTCGATCCACTGATCAATGGGCGCACGGGCGCGGGGATGTTGCGGATAGAGCCATTCACCGCCGTGGGCGTTAGCGAGATAGCGCAGGATCGCGTTCGACTCCCAGAGGGTGAAATCCCCCTCTTGAATGACGGGCACCATGGCATTAGGATTTAATGCTAAAAATTCAGGCTCAAGGGGGGATTTATAGCCATCGCCCCACTCCTCGCGATGAAAGGGAAGCGCGAGCTCATCGCACAGCCAGAGTACTTTTCGCACATTGATCGACGACGCGCGTCCTAAAATTTTCAACATGTTTTTTTCGCTTACTCCAGAAAATAAATTTATTGGTAAATTATTCGGCGTGCGTTGTCATCCCGGAAAGAAAATAATTTCAGATATTCCTGCGAAAAAGACGGCGCCAGAGAGATGGCGCCGTTGGAAAACAGAGTAAACCCCAGGCCGCTCTACAGCCGGGCAAAAGAATGATGCGCGGCTTCGATCGTGCGCTCAATATCCTGCTGGCTGTGGGCCAGAGACATAAAACCGGCTTCGAAGGCGGAAGGCGCCAGGTAAACGCCTTCTTCCAGCATCATGTGGAAAAAGCGTTTGAAGCGATCTACGTCGCTCGTCATGACGTCCTGATAGCAGGTAACGCGCTCGGCATCGGTGAAAAACAGCCCAAACATTCCCCCGGCCTGATTGATCACCAGTGGAATATTGGCCGCTTTCGCCGCCGCCGACAGTCCGGCGGTAAGCTGTTCGGTCAGTTCGGTGAGCTTTTGGTGCACGCCGGGTTTGGCCACTTCCGTCAGGCAGGCTAACCCGGCGGCCATCGCAATTGGGTTACCGGAGAGCGTTCCCGCCTGATAAACCGGACCGGTTGGCGCCAGAGCCTGCATCACCTCGCGCCGGCCGCCGAATGCGCCGACCGGCATACCGCCGCCGATGATTTTACCCAGGCAGGTCAAATCGGGCACTACGCCGTAGTGAGCCTGCGCGCCGGCCAACGCAACGCGAAATCCGGTCATCACTTCATCAATGATCAATAACGCGCCGAATTCGTCGCACAGCGCGCGCAGTCCCGGCAGGAACTCCGGCAGCGGCGGCACGCAGTTCATATTACCGGCGACGGGTTCGACAATAACGGTGGCGATCTCCTCCGGGTATTGCTCAAAAGCGGAACGCACCGAGGCCAGATCGTTGTAGGTGCAGGTCAGCGTGTGGCGGGCGAAATCCGCCGGCACGCCGGGTGAATTCGGCTGGCCCAGCGTCAGGGCGCCGGAACCGGCTTTCACCAGCAGACAGTCTGCATGTCCGTGATAGCAGCCTTCGAATTTGATGATTTTGTCGCGTCCGGTAAAACCGCGCGCCAGCCGGATCGCGCTCATGGTCGCTTCCGTCCCGGAGTTAACCATGCGCACCATATCCATGGTAGGCACCAGCGAGGTAACCAGCCGCGCCATCTGGACTTCTATCTCCGTTGGCGCGCCAAAACTCAATCCACGCTCGGCGGCGGCGATGACCGCCTGGCGAATCGCCGGGTGATTATGTCCCAATACCATTGGGCCCCAGGAACCGACGTAATCAATGTAGGATTTACCATCGGCATCGTAAAGATAGGCGCCGTCTGCCCGTTCGATAAACAGCGGAACGCCGCCCACGCCGTTGAAAGCGCGGACCGGGGAGTTCACGCCGCCGGGGATGACCTGCTGCGCCGCTGCATACAGACTTTCAGATTTATTCATTAAATGGTGTCCTGACTTTGCGTTTGTCGTGGAAAGTAACGCCATTCTAATCAACTGACCACGGTTATGAAATCGTTGCGCGGAGATCGAATCCGATCAACCTGCGAGATGGCTGGCGGAACCGCCGTCGCCGCTGCATAATTGAGGAGTTATTCATCATCTGACGTCAAATATTGAACGTTTTAATCCGCTATTGGATAATGCGCGTATAATTGGGTGAGAAAAGTATCACCCGATGAGAATTGAGTTGGGAGTAAAAATATGAGTGACGATGTGGCAGTGCCTCTGCAATTTACTGATGCGGCGGCGAAAAAGGTGAAACTCCTGATTGCTGATGAAGAGAACCCTGAGCTGAAATTGCGGGTTTATATTACCGGGGGCGGTTGTAGCGGCTTCCAGTACGGTTTTACTTTCGACGATCAGATCAACGAAGGCGATATGACCATTGAGAAGCAGGGCGTCGCCCTGGTGGTTGATCCCATGAGCCTGCAATATCTGGTGGGCGGCTCGGTCGATTATACCGAAGGGCTGGAAGGTTCGCGCTTCGTGGTAACCAACCCGAACGCCAAGACGACCTGCGGCTGCGGCTCTTCTTTCAGTATCTGATAACGCCTTTACCCGTCAGAAAAGATAAAACCCGTGCAATCTGAGCGACTGCGCGGGTTTTTTGTATGTGGCGATAGGACATACTGTCATTACGGATAGCGAGGGTGAACGATAGGAAGCGGAAATTGAAACGGATATTGGTTATCGGTGGATATGGTCATGCGGGCGCGCAGATAGTCGATTTGTTACTGGCGGTTGGTGAAGCGCATATTACGGTGGCCGGCCGAAATTTAGCGCGCGCCACGCGTTTTGTGCAGGATCGTGAAGCGTATGCATCCCGTTTGGCCGGTATGGCGCTTGATGCAAGGGATGCTGCGCAACTGGGTACGGCGGCGTTAGGGATGGATTTGGTGATTGTTGCCGCGGGAACATCATCAACGGTGGTTCCCGGCGCCTTGGCGGTTATTGCCGCAGGCGCCGATTTTCTTGATATTCAGGTTAGTGCGGCAAAAGTCCGCCAATTACAGGCGCTGGATGCGCAGATGCGAGCCTTGACGGCATCACTGCCTATGCTGCGCGAGGGCGGTTTTCGCGTAGCGGGATTTAACTTGATTACGGATTTTCTCGTTATACCGATCGTCATGGCCGGGATGAAATTATCGCCATCCCTCACGGCTAGGCCGCTTGCTCGTTTACTGCGGGCTTCCATCATCCATGGCTCCAGGCCGCCCTATGGCGCGGCGCTGCAGTTGGATGGGGGGAAACGGGGGGAAAACAGGACGTTATTGCGAATATCGCACGCTGACGCCTACGCCATGACGGCAGCGCCCGTCGTCGCCACGGTCCTGCAATTGCTTGACGGCTCCGCCCGCCGTCCGGGCGTGCATCTACAGGCTATGTTGGTTGATCCGCCGCGTTTTTTTGCCGATTTGCAAAGATTCGGCATTCAGGTAGACCGTTTTTTTCAACCTTGCTAAGCGGCTGGATATCCGCTGACTCAGGTTTACCACTCAACCGTAATCAGACGCGTTTCCACATCGCTTTCTGTTTTGGCTGTTGCTGACGACGCCGGTTCAGCCGGTATACGCGATTCGGTTATTTTGGGCTGAAGGACGGAAGCGACGTTGCACTTCATCTGATATTGCCCCTGTTGAGGTTCAACGCCGCATGAAGGCAGAATGGTTAGCCGGGCGTTAATTTGCCCGCTGCTATTTCCCGCATAAGCGGAACCGCAGACCGCCAGAAGCAAGCCTGCGCTAAGCAAAATATATTTCATTTTCAGTTTATTACCTGGTGTTGAAAGAGCCTATTCAGACTCGAAAATTATCTATGCCCTTCATCTTTTAAGCCGCCGCGATGCGTCTATCAGCGA
Organism: Brenneria izadpanahii; assembly: GCF_017569925.1. Classification (NCBI taxonomy): domain Bacteria; kingdom Pseudomonadati; phylum Pseudomonadota; class Gammaproteobacteria; order Enterobacterales; family Pectobacteriaceae; genus Brenneria; species Brenneria izadpanahii. The sequence goes on from NZ_CP050854.1 coordinate 1,235,876, forward strand.
TGAGGTTTTTTTTCGGCGTTTGTATTTATTTCAACCGTTGCGGCGAGATTATAGGCAAAGCGTCGTTGCGAAAACAACGATGATGTTACAAGATATTTTATTAAAATAATCCTTGTAAATCATTATGTTAATATGATTTATCCGGTGATAATCAATCGGCTAATTATTTTTTTTCAGTTCGGCCAATTGACGGCAAATCTGCTGCGCCGCCAGCAATAAGCGCGGTCCGCTGCGATTGAACCAATCTTCATTGACCGCAATAACCGGAATGGATAATTGCGGTTGCCAGAATGTCTGCGTATTCGCTACCGCATCGGCGGAGCCGCTGATGATAATCGCCTGTGGTTTGCGCATTAATACCTGTTCCCGGCTGACCTGCGGCCAGGGAACCGCGCTGTCGCTGAAGATGTTCTGAGCGCCGCACAGCGAGACAACCTGACTTTGCAAAGTACCTTGCGCCGAAGTGAACAGCGGATGGGCGCCAAACTGCATGAACACCCGCAACGGGGTATTGCTGGCGTATTGCCGCTGTAATTCCGCCAGTTGCTGACGAAGCGCGCTGGCGGTTTGTTTCGCCTGTTCCGGATGCAGACTGTATTGCGCCAGCTTCGTCAGCGCGGCGGGAATATCATCAAGCGTTTTGGCGTCCAGATAGACAATGGGAATGCCAAATCCGGCCAGCTGTTCCAGCGGTCTTTGCGGATTGCCTTCACGCCAGGCCAGAATGAGGTCCGGTTTCAGCGCAAGGATCCGCTCAAGGTTGATCCCCTGCCAGGAGGCGACCTGCTCCAGCTTTCGCGCTTCCGGGGGATAGTCGGACCAACTGCTGACCGCCACAAGCTGCGTTCCCATTCCGGCGGCGAACGCTATTTCGGTGGCGTGCGGCGCTAAGCTGATCACGCGCTGCGGAACCGCGTTTGCCGCGGCGATGGTGAAAAATAGCAGCAGCCCGAGCAAAAGGCGGAGAACGCCTATACACGATTGATAACGCTCGTTATTAGGGATTGCGTTCCGCTGGGGGCGTAGCGGCGTAAGCCGCCGAAGCGCCCCTCGGTACGATAAGCCCGGATATCTCGGCGTTACCGTGATGGCGTTATCGTCTAATATCCTCTGCCGCATTGTTACCGGCGCTCAGCTAGCGCCTGTAGCATGGTCTCTACCATACGTGTGGATTGCTGCGCGGCCACGGACAAAAATTCATCAAAGCTCAGGTGGGACTCTTGGTCGGCGACGTCGGAAATTGCCCGCACGATGACGAAAGGTACGGCAAACTGGTGGCAAACATGGGCAATCGCCGTGGCTTCCATCTCGACCGCGATGGCCTTGGGGAAGGTTTTACGAATGCGGGCCAACGGTTCCGCGCCGTTAATAAACGCGTCGCCGCTGACAATCAGGCCGCGCACCGCGTTCAACTGTAATTTCGTAATCGCTTCCTGAGCCAGCGTGATTAACTCTTCATCCGCGATGAAGGCGGCTGGGCAGCCCGCCATCTGGCCGGGTTCATAGCCAAAAGCGGTGACATCGGCGTCGTGATAGCGAACTTCATCGGAAACCACAATATCGCCAACCTTCAGCGTAGCGGCCAATCCGCCGGCCGAACCGGTATTAATCACCACGTCAGGCCGGCAGTGTTCCAGCAATAACGTGGTGCCTAGCGCGGCGGAGACTTTACCGATTCCTGACTTCAATAAGGCGACGTCGACGCCGTTTAATTGCCCGCTATAAATTTCGCAACCTGCGCGCTGTATGGTCTGAAGGTTTTCAATACGATCGCGAAGCAAAGTAACTTCTTGTTCCATAGCGCCGATAATGCCGACTTTCATAGTGTTCCCCACAAATTTTGTTATAAATAGCACGAGTGTAGCGTCGGCTAGTCTATCATGGCTTAGTGGGTTAAATGGAGACGGTTATGCGGCGGCACGCGACCCGTCAATATGGGGAGTACTATGTCTGATATCGATTTTGCGAAAAAGATGAGTTTTCAGCGCCCTCTCAGTCATCCGATTACGGCTGAAGATGAATATTCCATTGTTCGTCAGTTTGAGAGCGATCGCGGACGTATCATTAACTCCGCAGCCATTCGCCGGCTACAGCAAAAAACCCAGGTTTTCCCGTTGGAACGTAACGCCGCGGTGCGCTCGCGGCTGACGCACTCCATGGAAGTTCAACAGGTTGGGCGGTACATCGCCAAAGATATTCTGGAACGGCTGAAGCGGGACAACCGGCTGGAAACGCTGGGGCTGGCCCAACTGCAAACGCCGTTTGAAAGCATGGTGGAAATGGCCTGCCTGATGCATGACATTGGCAATCCGCCTTTTGGTCATTTCGGCGAGTCGGCGATTAATAACTGGTTCAGTCAGTTAATGGACGTCACGCACGCGGGGGATTCTGCCGGCGAAGATAACTGTCAGGTCGGCTTTTTACACCTAAAAGAGGATGGACTGAACGAATTGCGCCGCCGTATTCGTCAGGATCTAAGCCATTTCGAAGGCAATGCCCAGGCGATCCGTCTGGTGCATACCTTGCTTAAGCTGAATCTGACTTACGGGCAGGTCGGCTGTATTTTGAAATATACCCGCCCCGCGTATTGGAGCGAAGAAACGCCGGCAGCGTTTAATTATCTGATGAAAAAGCCCGGCTATTACCTGGCGGAGGAGGCCTTCGTCACGACACTGCGTGAAGAGCTGTCGATGGGAGAGTTTCATCGCCATCCGCTGACTTATATTATGGAGGCGGCGGATGATATTTCCTACTGCATCGCCGATTTGGAAGATGCCGTAGAGAAAGATATTCTCACCATTGAGCAACTCTACGAACATTTGCATCACTCCTGGGGCGAAGTTCGCTCGGGAGATTTATTCACTAAAACGGTGGGTAAATCTTATGAAAACCGGAATCGTCACCAATGGCGCAGCGTCAACGATCAGTTTTTCATGAATCTTCGCGTGAATACGGTGGCTAAACTAGTGCCGCACGCCTCTCAGCGTTTTATTGATAACCTGCCGGAAATCTATTCGGGGGCGTTTAATCAGGCGCTGCTGGAGGATGAAAGCGCGCAAAACCGATTATTGAAAATATTTAAGCATGTTGCGTTGAAGCACGTATTTAATCACCACGAAGTCGAACAATTGGAGCTTCAGGGCTACCGGGTGATCCGCGGATTACTGGATATTTATAGTCCGCTGCTGGATATGTCCTATCAGGATTTTAGCCAGTTAGTGAAAGAAGGAACGCACAAACGCTATCCGATCGAGACACGGCTGTTTCATAAATTATCCAGCAAACACTGTATGGCCTACCGGGAAGCCGTGGAGAACCTGCAACACCTGTCTTATGCGGAACGGGAAATTCGCGAATACTATTTCCGCGCCCGTTTGATTCAGGATTATATCAGCGGCATGACCGATCTTTATGCCTACGACGAGTATCGTCGCCTGATGGCCGCGGAATAATAACTTTTGTAAAGAGATCCAATATTTTCTTACGGTTCAGCATCTTCCATTGATGAACTTAGTTGAGCCATATTTATCTTATACAGCACAACCTCTATATCTTTCGTCTTTCAAGCTGCGGGCGTTTCGGCTTTATGCATCTTGAAATCTATTGGGTATATAAAGGCTGTGATAGCTTGCCTGTTGATTACTGTGAGACATATTCCCATGAAAAGAAAATCATTGGTTCTGAGTGCGCTGACGCTAAGTTTGGCGATGGCTATGGGGCCGCTGGGTGCAAATGCGGCAGAGTTGATCCCATCCTCTTCTTCATCAAATCAGTTGCCCAGTCTGGCGCCGATGCTGGAAAAAGTCATGCCTTCGGTGGTCAGTATCGCCGTAGAAGGGCATACCAGCGTCGCCAGAGAAAAGGTCCCGCAGCAGTTACAGCCGTTCTTTGGTGATAATTCCCCATTTTGTCAGGATGGTTCGCCGTTTCAGGACTCCCCCATCTGTCAGGGCGATGACGGCGGCGACGGGCAATCATCCCGCCAGCAGGCTTTTCAGGCACTGGGCGCCGGGGTGATCATCAATGCAGAAAAAGGCTATGTGGTAACCAATAACCACGTGGTGGATAACGCGGATAAAATTCAGGTTCGGCTGAACGACGGCCGTAAATATGACGCCAAAGTGATCGGCAAAGATCCTCGTTCTGACGTCGCATTGGTGCAGTTGCAGAACTTCAAGAATCTGACGGCGATCCAAATGGCTGATTCCGATCAACTGCGCGTCGGCGATTACACCGTGGCGATCGGTAATCCGTATGGTTTGGGTGAAACGGCGACCTCCGGGATTGTTTCGGCGCTGGGGCGCAGCGGGCTGAATATCGAAAATTATGAAAACTTTATTCAGACCGATGCGGCCATCAACCGCGGAAACTCCGGTGGGGCGCTGGTTAACCTGAACGGCGAACTGATTGGTTTGAACACCGCGATTCTGGCGCCGGATGGCGGCAACATCGGTATCGGTTTTGCCATCCCCAGCAATATGGTGAAAAGCCTGGTTGCCCAGATCGTCGAGTTTGGCGAAGTGAAGCGCGGCGAACTCGGCATTACCGGGACGGAGCTGAATTCCGAACTGGCCCAGGCGATGAAAGTGGATGCACAGCGCGGGGCGTTCGTCAGCCAGGTTCAACCTAAATCAGCCGCGGCCGAAGCGGGAATTAAAGCGGGCGACGTCATTGTCTCGTTAAACGGCAAAGCAATAAGTAGCTTTGCGGCGTTGCGGGCGCAGGTCGGTTCGTTGCCAGTTGGCAGCAAACTGTCGCTGGGGCTGCTGCGTGACGGCAAGCCGCTCACGGTGGACGTTACGCTACAGCAAAGCAGCCAGGCTCAGGTTGCGTCGGGGAACCTTTATTCCGGCATTGAAGGCGCCGAGCTAAGCAACACCCAGATTGATGGTCAAAAAGGCGTCAAAGTCGATAATGTAAAAGCGGGTTCCGCGGCGGCGAAAATCGGCTTGAAAAAAGGCGACATTATCCTGGGCGTGAATCAGCAACCGGTGCAGAATCTTGGCGAGCTGCGGAAAATTCTGGATAGCAAGCCGGCTGTTCTGGCGCTGAGTATTCGTCGTGGCGACAGCAATATTTATCTGCTGATGCAATAAATCACTCCTGTTAACGCCGGGTATTCCCATACCCGGCTCAGGCCGTGATATTAGCTGCGGTATGCTAAGCCTGATGCAGTTCGGCAATGGCTTACCTTTCCTGTACGGCCCGCATTTTGTGAGTTCTTCCACAGTTTAAAGCGAATTCCTGATTCTTTGTTAATTTGCACAATGTACGGCGCGGAACGCGGCGTTATGCTGGTGCGGTTGTCAGTGTTCCTCTCAGAGGTGAAAATGGCGTCGTATCATCTTAATGCCAAGATGGCGCAGGATATTGTCGCACGTACAATGCAGATTATTGATAGCAATATCAACGTGATGGATTCCCGCGGCAAAATCATCGGCAGCGGCGACCAGGAGCGGTTAGGGGAGTTGCATGAAGGCGCGCTGCTGGCGTTATCGCAAGGGCGGGTCGTCGACATTGATGAGGCAGTTGCACGGCATTTGCACGGCGTTCGTCCGGGCATCAATCTGCCGCTGCACATTGACGGCAATATCGTCGGAGTGATCGGCCTTACCGGGAATCCGGGACAGCTACGCCAGTATGGCGAACTGGTCTGCATGACCGCAGAAATGATGCTTGAGCAGGCGAGGCTGCTGCATATGCTGGCGCAGGATAGCCGCCTGCGCGAAGAATTGGTGCTTAACCTGCTCCGTACCGATGAACTGTCGCCGGCTTTGATGGAGTGGGCTCAGCGTTTGGGCATCGATCTTAATCAGCCGCGCGTTGTGGCGGTGGTTGAGGTTGATAGCGGGCAGCTTGGCGTTGACAGCGCCATGGCCGAGCTTCAGCAGTTACAGACGTTGCTGACGACGCCGGAGCGTGACAACCTGATAGCCATTGTTTCCCTGACTGAAATGGTGGTGTTGAAACCCGCCTTGAACAGCCACGGCCGTTGGGATGCGGAAGAGCATCGCCGGCGGGTGGATAGCCTGCTGTCGCGTATGGCGGAAAGTAGCCGGTTGCGTGTTCGTCTGGCGCTGGGTAACTACTTCTCCGGTCCCGGCAGTATCGCCCGTTCTTACCGTACCGCCCGGACGACCATGAGCGTCGGCAAGCAGCGTATGCCTGCGCAGCGTTGCTATTACTATCAGGATTTAATGCTGCCGGTATTATTGGATAGCTTACGCGGCGGCTGGCAGGCGAATGAACTGGTGCGGCCGTTAACCCGGCTCAAGGCGATGGACGGTAACGGCCTGCTGCGCCGGACGCTAAATGCCTGGTTCCGCAATAACGTTCAGCCTGGCGCGACGGCAAAAGCCTTGTTTATCCATCGCAACACATTGGAATACCGTCTTAACCGCATCTCCGAGCTTACCGGACTGGATTTAGGCAATTTCGACGATCGTCTGCTGTTGTATATCGCTCTGCAACTGGATGAAGAAGAGTAGCTATCAATAAACTTGCCGGAATTCACGGACAGTGAATTAACGCGTTGACCGCTATCGTTTACTTAGATTGAAAACTATTACATAACCATAAACAATATAACGCGAGAGTATAAATTATCGCGAAACAGTATTTTTGCCACTTTCCCATATCCTCTATTGTCACTTCCATGTGTTGCTCTGATGTCCGTGTTTAAGCCGCGTTAATCAGCCGCATTCATCGTTATCTTTTATGACCGACTCCCTTGAGCGTTGCCTTTGGGGCGCATCCCGGTTTCATGCCGTCCAGCTTCGGCTGATGTATACGTCAGAAGAGATAACGCTTAAGTGGTTGTTCTGGTGGGAAAGGATGCCAACAGCGCTACAGCTTGAAAAATGAAAGGTAATAATAACAGTTCAATTTTGGGGAGTAATAATGATGTCAATACGCCGTCTGGGATTATCCCTTGCTGCAGCCACGCTACTGTTTTCTGGCGTCGCTTCTGCGGCAACAGAGTTACTGAATGTTTCTTATGATCCTACCCGCGAGTTCTATCAGCAATATAACGCCGCTTTTATTAAGCATTGGAAAGAGACCACCGGCGAAGATATCTCGATCAAGAATTCACATGGCGGATCGGGTAAACAGGCTCGTTCCGTCATCGACGGCCTACAGGCGGACGTGGTAACGCTGGCGCTGGCTGGCGATATCGATGCGCTTAATCTGAATCAACAAATTATCGATCCAAAGTGGCAGGCGCGTTTGCCTGACAACAGTACGCCTTATACCTCCACCATCGTTTTTTTGGTGCGAAAGGGTAATCCGAAGCAAATCAAAGATTGGGGCGATCTGATTAAGCCGGGCGTTGAAGTGATCACGCCAAATCCGAAAACTTCCGGCGGGGCGCGTTGGAATTTCCTTGCAGCCTGGGCTTATGCCAGAGCCCAGCCTGGCGGTAATGAGGAAACGGCGCTGAAGTTCGTTACTGAAGTGTATCGTCATGCGCCGGTTTTGGACACCGGAGCCCGCGGTTCGACCATCAGCTTTGTTCAGCGTCAACTGGGCGATGTCCTGCTGGCCTGGGAGAACGAAGCCTATCTTTCTCTGCAAGAGCAGGGCGGCGATCAGCTTGAAATTGTGACGCCATCGCTGTCCATTCTCGCCGAACCCCCGGTTGCGGTAGTGGATAAGGTGGTGGATCGTAAAGGCACGCGTAAGCAGGCGGAAGCCTATCTGCAATATCTCTACAGCGATGAAGCGCAGCGGATTATCGGTAAAAACTTCTATCGCCCGCGCAATGCCAAAATTGCCGAAGAGTTTAAAGGCCAGTTTGCGCCGGTGAATCTGGTAACCATTGATAAAGACTTTGGCGGTTGGAAAGCCGCACAGGAAACCTTCTTTAACGATGGCGGCGTGTTCGACAAAATCTTCCAGGAAATTAATAAGTAAGTAATGAATTTCTGATGTTGGAAAAGCCGCTGGGGTGGATTCAGCGGCTTTGATTCGTCGGCAGGGGTTAATTAGCCCGAATCACTGAGTATGACTATTAAAGGCACCGTATGTCGCAACGTAGCTCCCCGGTAATTCCCGGTTTTGGTTTAACTTTGGGTTTCAGCCTGAGTTATTTAGGATTGATTGTACTCATTCCGTTGGCAGGAATGTTTCTTTATGCCAGCCAATTGACACTGGTACAGTTTTGGGAGCTGATTACCAGCCGACAGGTGCTTTTTTCCCTCCGTTTGTCCTTCGGGACGGCGCTGATGGCCGCTTTTATCAATGGTATTCTGGGAACGCTGCTGGCATGGGTGTTGGTGCGTTACACCTTCCCCGGACGCAAGGTCATTGATGCAATGATCGACATGCCCTTTGCTCTGCCGACCGCCGTCGCCGGGATTGCGCTAACGGCCTTATATGCGCCGAATGGACTTATCGGCTCGCTGTTTCCCTTTAAGATCGCCTATACCGGCATTGGTATTACGCTGGCGCTGATTTTTGTCACCTTGCCTTTCGTGGTCAGAACACTGCAGCCCGTGCTGGCTGATATTCCGAAGGAAATCGAAGAGGCGGCGGCCTGCCTTGGCGCTCGTCCGTTGCAGGTATTCCGCCATGTCTTAATTCCGACGTTGCTTCCCGCCTGGTTAACCGGCTTTGCCCTGGCATTCGCCCGCGGCGTGGGCGAGTACGGATCCGTGGTGTTTATCGCGGGGAATATTCCATTTAAAACTGAAATCTTGCCGCTGCTGATCGTCTCCAAACTCGATCAGTATGACTATAAAGGCGCGACCGGAATTGGCGTGTTTATGCTGCTGGTTTCTTTCATTATGTTGTTGCTGATTAATTTATTGCAGCGCCGTATTCAACCGAAACTGTAAGGTTTGTCGTCATGGAACAGGTTATGTCCACTCAGTCCCGGGCAACGAAATCCCCGAAGAATCCGGCGACGTATTACGTTTTGGTTTCGTTGGCGTGGATCGTTTTTTTTCTGATTCTGGTGTTGCCGCTCTTGATGGTGGTGACGCAGGGATTGCATAACGGGGTCGGGGCGTTCTGGAACGCCATTACCGAACCGGATGCGATCTCCGCGCTGAAACTGACATTACTGGCAACGGTGATTTCGGTTCCGCTCAATGTGGTTTTCGGATTGGCGACGGCATGGTGCGTGACCAAATTCGAATTCCGCGGCAAAAGTTTTTTGCTGTCGTTAATCGATCTGCCTTTCTCTGTCTCTCCCGTCGTGGCGGGTCTGGTTTATGTTCTGCTGTTCGGCGCGCAAAGTAAGCTGTACCCGTTCCTGACCGCGCATAATCTGGAGATCGTTTATGCCGTGCCGGGGATTGTGCTGGCGACCATTTTCGTCACGCTGCCCTATGTCGCTCGCGAACTGATCCCTCTGATGGAACAGCAGGGCTCGCAGGAAGAAGAAGCGGCCAGACTGCTGGGGGCTAACGGCTGGCAAATGTTCTGGCATATCACGTTGCCTAACGTGAAGTGGGCGTTAATTTATGGCGTGGTGCTATGTACCGCCAGGGCGATGGGGGAGTTCGGCGCGGTTTCCGTGATTTCCGGCCATATCCGCGGGTTGACCAATACGCTGCCGCTGCATATCGAAATTCTTTACAACGAATACAATATCGTCGCCGCTTTTAGCGTCGCCATTCTGCTGTTGGTGATGTCGCTGGTCGTTCTACTGTTGCGCCAGTGGAGCGAGAGCCGTCTGACGAAGCAATTACAGAAACAACAGGAGTTGACCAAAAATGAGCATTGAGATCCGTAATATTAATAAACAATTTGGTCAGTTTCAGGCTTTGAATCAAATCAACCTTGCCATTCATAGCGGCGAGCTGGTGGCGCTGCTGGGGCCGTCCGGGTGCGGCAAAACGACGCTATTGCGTATTATCGCCGGTTTGGAAAGGCCGGATAGCGGCAATATTATTTTTCATGGCGAAGATGTGTCCGTTCACGACGTGCGCAAGCGTAATGTGGGATTCGTATTCCAGCACTACGCCTTATTCCGCCATATGACGGTGTTCGACAACGTGGCGTTCGGGCTGAAAATGAAGCCTAAAGGTATCCGTCCGTCCAAACGCGACATTGAGAAAAAAGTGCATGAGCTGCTTGGTCTGGTTCAGTTGGATTGGCTGGCGGATCGCTACCCCGAGCAGCTATCCGGCGGGCAGCGCCAGCGTATCGCCCTGGCCAGAGCGTTGATTGTCGAGCCCAGCATTCTGTTGTTGGATGAACCCTTTGGCGCGCTGGATGCCAAAGTGCGCAAGGAACTGCGCCGCTGGCTATCGCGGCTGCATGAGGATATCAATCTGACGTCGGTGTTCGTTACTCACGATCAGGAAGAGGCGATGGAAGTCGCCGATCGTATTGTGCTGATGAATAAGGGGGTCATTGAACAAATTGGTTCCCCTGACGAAGTTTATAATCATCCGGCCAGCGAGTTTGTCTACCACTTTTTGGGTGATAGTAACCAACTGAAAATTGAAAAAACGGATGAAACCATTCTGTTTCGCCCGCATGAAGTCGCCTTGTCCGTTCAGGCGCAGGACGGCTATCAGCCGGTCATCGTTCGTGATATTCGCCCGCTGGGCGCATTAACCCGCCTGTCGTTAAAAATTGGCAACCAACAGGAGTTAATAGAGGCTGAAGTGGCAAGGGACGATCTTAGCCTGCGGGGGTTGCAAAAAGGCGATGTTATCCAGTTCAAACCCAAACGCTATAACCATGATTGGGAAATCTGACGCTTGACCGTAACGCTGATAAAAACGTCCTGAAAAGGGCGTTTTTTATATGGCGTAGGGCAAAACCATCATCAGCGATTAAACGCCGTTGCATGACAGTGCCATACAATTGAAAACAGATCTCATATCACACCGATGGTTTTATCCTGACAAAGGGGCTTGTTAGCGATAGACTTATTTGTCGATTTTTATCTCTCCTGTGGATACGCCCGCCACCTCAACACCCTGTGGTACGGCACGCCCCGGCGTTACGTCGATTCGCCGGGGCGTGCCGTCGGCGTCCGAGCGGAAGATCACATAGCTGTTGCCTCCTTCGTCGGTGCGCAGCGCTTCGACGGGAACGGCAATCCCTTGTTCATTGCGGTACGTCACCACCGACAGCCGGGCGCTCATCCCCAGCCGCAGACGCTGGCGCTGGTCGGGAGATGGCGTGTCGATGGCGACCAACACGTCATAGCGGGCGCCAGCCCCTTCCGACTCGGCGGCGCGGCCTTCGATGCCGATAGTCTGGATACGGCCTTGCAGCGTCAGCCCGGCGAAGCCGTCGCCGTCGATCTCCACCGGCATCCCCTCTTGCAGTTGGTGCAGATCGGCCTCTTCAATGCTGGCGACGGCCTGCAGACGATCGGGGTTAATCAGGCCGAACAACGGCATCCCCTGTGTGATATGCATCCCCCGCTGCGGCGGCTGCCACTTGCCGGTTTCCGTTACGGCGGGCCGTACCAGCACACCGGCGAAGGGCGCACGCACTACCTGCTGCGCTTGCATCGCCAGCAGCGCCTGATGACGCGATTGCGCATTCGCCAGTTCCATTTCGGCAATCTGACGATCTTCGCCGCGCCCTTTGTTCAGCGTGGCCTGCAACTCTTCTTGCGCGGCGGCCAGATCTTGCCGCTGGGCCTGCGCCTGCTGTTCCAGCGCATCCACTTCCATGCGGGCTACAATGCCGCGCTCAAACAGTGTGCGGGTGTCTTTCAGGCTGGCCTCGGTATTCGCCAACGTGAGACGGGCGTTGTTAAGGGTGCGGCGCGCCCGCGACATTTCCTGGCCTTGTTCCCAATGTTGTAGTTCCTGCGCCATTCGCTGCGCCTTGAGCAGTTCGGCCAGCGCCTGACGCCGTTGGATATCCAGCAGACCGGTATCCAGCGTCAGCAGCGGTTGCCCTTTTTCTACACGCAGCCCTTCGGCGGCCGATACGCTTTTAATCGTGCCTTCAAACGGCGCCGCGAGTGTCAGATGGGTTGCAGCCTGAATCCGGCCGGTCAGTCCCAGCCGGTTCTCCAGCACCTGTGGTTCGACGCGCAGCCATCGCACTTGCGGCGCGTCGGCGGCTGGCGCCGGCCAGAACCGCCACATGCCGGTTACGGCGATCGGAATGATCAGGATTGTCAGCGCGGCTAACCGATGCGACCAGAAACGTACGATTTTAATCATTGAGTGAGATATCCCAGCTTTGCAGCGTTGTCCCCAGCGTCTGATCCAGTTCGGCCTGGGCGTTGAGATAGGCGATTAGCGCGTCGAGCCGGGCATTTTCGGCGTTGCGCAGGTCGGCCTCATAGCTCAACACCTGAAAGTTGCTGGAACGCCCGACGGTGAGCTTTTCCCGTTCGATATCCAGCTTGCGGTGCGATAGATCGCGAGCGCGTTGGGCGATCTCGAACTGGCGCCAGCGTACGCCGATACCGCGCACGGCATTGGCGACGTCGCGCTCCAACTGCTGGCGGGCTTCGGCGATCTGCACGCGCTGATTCTGCACGCTTACCCGTGCTTGCACTTCCGCCTGCTGTCGGCTCATGTCGCCAATGGGGATTTCCACCTGCACGCCGACATAGTTTTCCCAACCGCGTGAGTCGCCTGCCGCGGCGTTGCGGTCTCGTTGCTGACTCGCCCCGCCCACCAGGGACACATCCCACAACCGTTCGTTACGCGCCACCGCCAGATTGATATCCGCCTGTTCGCCGGCGATCAACTGCGTAAGGTAGGCGGGTTGCATGGCCTCGGCCTGTTTCAGCGCTTCGGCGGGGCTGACGCTGATGCGGCTGGCCTGTAGCTTTTCGGCGGCGCGGATTGGCGTGCGTAAATCCAGCGCCAGCAGTTGCAACAGTTCCAGACGGCTGTTATCAAGCTGGTTGAGCGCGTCTTCGTAAGACAGTTCCTGCGTCGCCACGTCCGCTTCGGTTTGCACAATGTCAAACTCCGCCATGCGCCCGGCGGCGATCAGTGAACGGTTGACGTCCAGCAATTGGCGCGAGCGCATCATCGGCAATGTGCAGCAGTTCTTGCGCGCGCAACAATTCCCGATAGGCGACAATAATCTGCGTAACGGTCTGGGCGACGGTGGCTTTCAGCATCAGGCGGTTGGCTTGTTCGGTCAGCCGGGCCAGCCGCACCGGCGCGGTGGCGGCTTCACGGCCCGCGCCGCGCAGCAGCGGCTGAATGACGGTGATGCTGGCCCCGTCGTTGCGGTCGTTTCCGGCATCGTCGGCCTGCGTAGTCCTGTGTGTCCAGGCTAGGCTGAATTGGGTGCCATAGGGCGTCAGCAGCGTGGTGGTGGGGGCTATGTCGCGTCGGCGGTAGCGGTCGTCTTGATTTCGCGCCGCAAGATAACTGCCGCTTAGCGCCAGTTTGGGCGTGAAGCGGTCTTCGGCCACCAGCAGATCGAATTTCTGCGCTACGCGATCCAGATAGGCGCTGCGGATAACGCGGTTATCGCGCAGGCTGAGGTAGATAGCGTCGCTCAACGTCAGATCAATGATTTGCGTATTGAGCCGCGACGCGCTGGCTCCCGGACTGGTGGGGTGGGACGGCAACAGACGATCGGTCAGCGCGGCCGAAGCATTCAGGCTGATAAGTAATAGGACGGAAGTAAAGGCTCTAATCATCGCGCAGCGCCTTTACCGGTTCAAGCCGCGCCGCCGTCAGGGCCGGATACAGGCCGAAGAACAATCCGACCAGCAGTGAGCTGACGACGCCTAGTGGCAACGACAGCGGCGACAGAGAAAAGGCCCAGCCGGAGAGCTTCACGAACAGCCAGGCGGCGGTCAGACCGAAAACAGATCCGGCCAGCGCCCCGGCCACTGCCAGCATGACCGCCTCCAGTAGAAATTGGCGGCCAATATCCCGTGGGCGTGCCCCCAACGCCATGCGCACGCCGATTTCACGTCGCCGTTCGCTTACGTTCATCACCATGACGTTCATCACGCCCACGCCGCCCATCAGCAGCGCGATCCCGCCCAGCCCGGCCAGCAGCCAGGTGAAGGTACGCGACTGGCGCGCCATTCCCTCCAGCAGTTGCTGCGGGATCTGTACCGTGACCTCGCGGCCTGGAGTAAGCGATGAGAGATAATCGCGCAGCGCGGCGGCCTGCTGTGACAGCGCGGCGCCATCGCGGGTTCGCGCCACCACAGTGCCGATTTCCGGGGAAGGAACCAGACGGCGCATGCCCTCGACGGGCAGGAGAATAGCTTCATCCACCGGCACCGGGATCAGTGGATTGTGCCCTCGTTCCTGCAAAACGCCCACTACCTCGAACAGATAGCCGCCGATTTGTATCCGGCTGCCGAGTGATGCGCCCAACTCAACGGCGGCTTTCGCACCTAGAACCGCATAGGTGCTCTGGCGATCGTAACGGGTAAGGAGACGACCCTGGGTCACGAGCAGATCCATCACTGGAGCCAGTTCGGCGCTGGCGCCGACCACAACAGTACTGAAATTTCGACCGTTCAGGCGGGCGTCGGTTGTGGTCAGGATCAGCGGAGCGGCGTAGCGGATACCGGGTAAGGCGCGGGTCAGTGACGGCGTATCCAGTATGGCGGGCGCGCGGCGCTGACTGCCAGTTTCTGCGGCGGCAAAGCTGGCGACCAACATATCGCTGCCCATGTCCTTGAATGTGCTGATGGCGTCCGCCGCCGCGTTGTGACCGATGTTCAGCAGTGCGACCACCGACGCGCAGCCGACAGCGATACCCAGCAGGGCCAGTAGCGCCCGACGCCCCAATTGCCACAGGCTATCCAGCGGTTCGGTCAATGCGTGGCAAAGCGAAGGGCCGTAAGGCGAATGAGAGGTTTCAGGCATGGCCCTCTTCCTGTATGCGTCCGTCGCGTACCTGAATCCGGCGCTGCATCTGCCGGGCAATGGATTTGTCATGCGTCACCATCACCAGCGTAACCCCCTGTTCGCGATTCAGCGTCAGCAACAGCGCGAGGATTTCACCGGCGGTCTGGCTGTCGAGGTTACCGGTGGGCTCGTCGGCCAGCAGTAAAGACGGTTCGCCAATCAAAGCGCGGGCGATAGCGACGCGCTGGCGCTGGCCGCCGGACAGATCCGCCGGGCGGTGATGAAGGCGCTCGGCCAGCCCGACCCGTTCCAGTTGTTGTTGTGCCGCCAGGCGAGCGTCATGGCGGGAATGGCCGCGATAGAGCAGCGGCAGCGCCACGTTATCCAGCGCGGTAAGGCGCGGCAGCAGGTTGAAACTCTGGAACACGAAACCGATAACCTGATTGCGCACTCTGGCCCGTTCATCGCCAGAAGCCTGCGCCATGTCGCGGCCATTCAGCAATAGACGCCCGGCGCTGGGCTGATCGAGCAGCCCGATGATATTCAGCAGGGTGCTTTTGCCCGAACCGGACGTGCCGACGATGGCACAGCTCTGGCCGGAAGGAATGGATAGCGAAACGTCATGCAGCACCGACTGCATGGATGCGCCGGTACGGTAGGCGTGGGTGATGCTTTGCAGGCGGAGCAACGGCGTATTTTCCATCAATCACTCCGCATTCCGGGTAGGGATGATAACGGATTATTTTTTGTCATCATTAGCGAGCAGGGTAAAAAGGCTCATCGGGATGAGATGGAAATTTTTCTCCTGTAGCTCGTTTTTCCAGTTATTCAGTGTATTAAACAGGGATGTGTCATTTGTTGCAGACGATGATGAGCTTAATGATATTTTTGCCTGCAATTGCGCTTCATAACCCGCTGGATATTGTGCCTGTTCGATTGCGGGTTGCGATTTATAAAATTCGAGCATATCCGAATAAATCTGTGTAATTTTTCCAGTTCGGTTATATTCAGCCATGGCTTTTGCAACAACTTTCTGTGCCCATGCTTCGTATTGGTCATTAGATTCGTTCCATGCGGCCCTGCGCTCATTAACAGTAAATGTGCCGCTGTCATCGTAGGTAATCAGCGCCAACTGTTCTCGCGACATCCCCTTGAACGGGTTGCCTGCCTTGCCATTTAAATAATCAGTGGCCTGTTTTGCCCTAGCTAGCAAATCTGGGGCAGTTGTATCGGGAACCTCGGCGTCATAAATTTTTTTATACGAATCGGTATAATAATTCGCATCGGTGATCTCTTTGAGAACTGACTCGGCTTTTATCTTGAGTTCGCTGCGGCTAAGACTGGCATCGCGTTTTTCTGCTCGGGTAGCTGCATCACTTAATTGCTGGGCGAAAGACGACACCCTAGTGGATGTTGTATTGGTGGATTTATTTTGTTCACTCTGTACGGAGTTGCTGCTCACTTGATTTTTAATTGCTGAACTTGATGTATTACTTCTTTCATTAATTAGTGTGTTTGTTGAAAATTTATTGATGCTGACCATAAAATTCTCCATTTGTTATAATGTCGTCTAATTAAATTGAATTAAAAATAAATCAAATCGATACCACGACATATTTTAATAACAATATCCCATCGCCACCTGTCGGTAACGATGGGGCTATCCATTTCTGGATAATTACTTCATGGTAAATTCAACCGCCCATGAGCCAGTTATACTGGTTGACGTGATGGTGGCTTTACAAGTAGCTCCACCACTTGCTGTCGCCGTTTTGTTCCATTTTGGTACTTTGGGAATGGTGCCGCTAAATAATCCCCCCGGAATAACTTCATTTACAAACGTCGTACCAAAAACGCAGGTTTTTTTGCCGATGGTATAACGAACTGCTGCGGCATTCGCATCAGTGGTAATAAGATTTTGTACCGTATAGATGCTAGTCCCTTTAGCAGAAACACTAGCCAATGGCGTTGGATTTGCCAGGATGCTTGTATTTACTTCATTACTCGTTACAGGCGAATATTTTGCCGGTGCGGTTCCGAGATTTTTGAAGGTAATAGTCACCGGCCCAGCATAAGCCGAGCCAGCAGTAAACAATGACGCAACTGTAATCGTAGCCAGAATACTTTTTTTAATTCGCATATCGCATATCTCCATATATTGATTTTCACACATCTAATGGCGAATTATTTTCGCCCGCTATGCGGCACAGTCCTTTATTTATCTGTACTGCAACGTCTTCCTGCTATTATTTGTTTACGCAGCATCGTCAGCCATTCAGTGCGGGAATCATGTGGTTTATTGTTGTCAGCAATGGCATCCGGAAGGTAAAGAATCGACTCTTGCTGAACGGCGTCGCGGAAGTGGTTGAATGTGGTGACTTGCCAGTGAGATATTCCATCGTAATACCAGTTGCCCGGCCTTTTTCCGTGATGCTCCAAACAACATTGTCGTGAATGAAGTCTGGCTCTTCAGCATTTGAGGTGTCGCTCGACGTATTTTGCACCTGAACATAGGCCGTCGAGGCTGTGTTGATTTCCATATCCCAATCCTTGAGGTATCAATAGCGGCAGTAGATTTCATTAGAAACAGGTGGAAACATCTGTCTGATCAAATATCGACATAATCATTTAGATCTTTACTTATTCTTTACTATTTACTGCGTTAATACTTGCGCCGTATTTACAATTTATTATTTTTATACAAGTAGTTAGCGTCACTATTTTCTCTTCTGAAATTTATTTTTTTGATTAATTTTCAAACCATGACATAAAGCGCTAACAAAGCGATACCGATCGGCCAAGCCGATCGATACGATCTGACCGATCTATAAAAACGATTATCTTTTGCTCGTTACTTCAAGATGGGTTCTTTCGAAATCCGTGATAACTAAATGATTTTATTTATTTTAGTCTCAACGGAGTGGGCGGACTGGTTTTCCCGGTTTGTCAGAGAAAGCGCGATATGCGGCACCTGATGCTCAGGTTTTATCTTCAATACGCACGACTCGGCGCAGTATAAAAGTAAGGTAGATTTATTCTAGAAGGGTAAAACTATGCGGATATTGGTGGGTCGTGCAGGATTCGAACCTGCGACCAATTGATTAAAAGTCAACTGCTCTACCAACTGAGCTAACGACCCGCAGAAGTGGTGGGTGATGACGGGATCGAACCGCCGACCCCCTCCTTGTAAGGGAGGTGCTCTCCCAGCTGAGCTAATCACCCACTTCTTGATCTTCATTTCAGTAAGAAAATAGCTGGCATGAGATTGGTGGGTGATGACGGGATCGAACCGCCGACCCCCTCCTTGTAAGGGAGGTGCTCTCCCAGCTGAGCTAATCACCCAATCTCAATTTTTCTTACTTCACACAACGCGGCACTCTAAAAGAGTGGTGGGTGATGACGGGATCGAACCGCCGACCCCCTCCTTGTAAGGGAGGTGCTCTCCCAGCTGAGCTAATCACCCTCGCTGTGTGGAGTCGCATTATAGGGATAGTTGAAAGTGAGTCAACGCTTTTTAAAAGTAAAATGGTTGTTCGTTGTAAAATTAGTCAGGACGTCTTATTTCTGGCCGTCGGCGATGCTTCCTTATTCACTTATATGGGGAATAAACCGCGGAGTAATACGTTACAGCGTTGAGGAATCGGGGCAGAATGATAGAATGTTGCCCACTTTTGTTATTTGAACTCATGTCGGTATACGCCGACAGCCGTTGCGTAAAAAGGCTGTAATCCCAAATGAAAATTAAAACCCGTTTCGCGCCCAGTCCAACTGGCTATCTTCATGTAGGCGGCGCGCGCACCGCGCTATATTCCTGGTTATTTGCCCGTCATCACGGCGGTAAGTTTGTTTTGCGTATTGAAGATACCGATCTGGAGCGTTCCACTCAGGACGCGATCGATGCCATTATGGATGGCATGAACTGGTTGAATCTTGACTGGGATGAAGGTCCGTATTATCAGACCAAGCGCTTTGACCGTTACAATGCCGTCATCGACCAGATGCTGGAAAACGGCACCGCTTATCGCTGCTATTGCTCGAAAGAGCGTCTGGAAGCGCTGCGTGAAAAACAGATGGAAAACGGCGAGAAACCGCGTTATGACGGATGCTGCCGTGACTCCCACGAGCATCATGCGGATGATGAACCTCATGTGGTGCGTTTTCGCAATCCACAAGAAGGTTCCGTTATTTTCAACGACCGTATCCGCGGTCCGATTGAATTCAGCAACCAGGAACTGGATGATCTGATCATCCGTCGTACGGATGGCTCACCCACCTATAACTTTTGTGTGGTGATTGATGACTGGGATATGGAAATCACCCACGTTATTCGCGGCGAGGATCATATTAATAATACTCCTCGTCAAATCAATATACTGAAAGCATTGGGCGCGCCAGTGCCGGAATATGCGCATGTCTCCATGATCCTGGGGGATGACGGTAAAAAATTATCCAAACGTCACGGCGCCGTTGGCGTTATGCAGTATCGTGATGATGGTTACCTGCCTGAAGCGCTGTTGAACTATCTGGTGCGTTTGGGCTGGTCTTCCGGCGATCAGGAAATTTTTACTGTTGATGAGATGAAAGCGCTGTTTTCATTAGACGCTATCAGCAAATCCGCCAGCGCGTTCAATACGGAAAAGCTGCAGTGGCTGAATCATCACTACATTAATCATCTGCCGCCGGAATATGTGGCGACGTATCTGGCATGGCATATTGAGCAGGCTGGCATTGATACGCGTACCGGCCCGCAATTGAGCGAACTGGTGACCTTGCTGGGCGAACGTTGCAAGACGCTGAAGGAAATGGCCGCTTCCTGCCGCTATTTCTATGAGGATTTTGATCAGTTTGATGCCGATGCGGCGAAAAAACATCTGCGTCCGGTTGCCCGTCAGCCTTTGGAACTGGTTCGCGCCAAACTGGCGGCGATTACGGACTGGACGGCTGAAAATATCCATCATGCCATTCAGGGAACCGCGGATGAACTGGGGCAAGGCATGGGTAAAGTCGGTATGCCGCTGCGTGTGGCCGTAACCGGCGCTGGGCAGTCTCCGGGGGTTGACGTTACGGTGCATGCGGTCGGTCAGCAGCGTGCGCTGGCGCGTATTGACAAAGCTCTGGAGTTTATCGCTGTGCGTGAAGCTCAGCAATAATCTCTGCTGCCATTTCTGCGGTTAGAAACGGAACCCTGGATTTATCCAGGGTTTTTTACATCTGCTGTTTTTGCCATTTTTTCCGATGTTTGATGCCTTTTTCAGCGGTTAATCGCATAAAAAGATTTAGCCGTTGACACTGGTAGGCGGGTCTCATATTATGCGACCCGTTCACACGGATACGGTCTGTAGGAAACGGGGCTATAGCTCAGCTGGGAGAGCGCTTGCATGGCATGCAAGAGGTCAGCGGTTCGATCCCGCTTAGCTCCACCAAATTTATTTTGGTTGGATTTAGTATCAGGAACATTCCACATTGTGGGGCTATAGCTCAGCTGGGAGAGCGCTTGCATGGCATGCAAGAGGTCAGCGGTTCGATCCCGCTTAGCTCCACCAAATCACTTTTCTTCTATATCTTATTATCCCTTGCTAAAAACATATTCCGCTATTGCGTTATGACGTATCTGCCCCCATACCATGAAGGCAGAACTTTTTACTGGCTTTCTGGTAAGCGCGGCGTCCAGTCAATCGGGGCAATGCCTTGTTGCGCCAGAAGCTGGTTAGCCTGAGAAAAGTGTCGGCATCCCAGAAAACCACGATGTGCGGATAGTGGGGAAGGGTGCGGCGCTCTCAGAATATGATGGCGCTGACGGTCGATAATGTTGCCTTTTTTCTGCGCGTGCGATCCCCACAGTAAAAAAACAAGCCCCTCCCGATTTTCATTCAACGCTGCGATAACGCGGTCGGTAAAGGTCTCCCATCCCAAATTAGCGTGTGAATGCGCTTTGCCCGCCTCAACGGTTAACACGGTATTAAGCAGCAATACACCCTGCTCGGCCCAGCTTTGCAGAAAGCCATGCTGCGGAATTGCAAAATCGGGTATGTCATTCGCCAGCTCTTTATAGATATTCACCAAAGACGGTGGCGCAGGAACGCCGGGACGAACGGAAAAGGATAATCCATGGGCTTGATTTGGGCCGTGGTAGGGATCCTGACCGAGAATAACTACCTTGACCTGATGAAGCTCGGTAAAGCGAAAGGCATTAAAAACGTCTTTTTGCGGTGGATAAATCGTTTTTCCGGCCGCACGCTCTTTAGCAACGAATTCCAGCGTATTTATAAAATAGGGTTGCTGCTTTTCTTGTGCCAGCACGTCATGCCAGGTTAGGGAAGTTGCCATCATTCACCCTTTGTTTTACAGGAAAATTTATTGGCAGTAGCTTACCGTTCAATTGTTCCAAGGTAAAACTGTAACGATAGAAAGTATGCGAGGATATCGCCTGATTTGAAAAAAAATTGAAAATTTACAAAAATATTTGCAGTCGTTCGATAACGTTAAATTTGATGTGAAACAATAAATTGCCGGGATTGCGAGATTCCTGATGGGTTTTAAATTGATTTAAATCAAAGAATGATGGTCATGGTACTGGTATATAAGAGTGCAGAGACATTTGATTTTATATAATCGTTAAGAATTGATGGCAGTTTGTTACTAATGCCAACTTTCAATTAAGACAATAATACGCCGTTTTACGGAGGCAATAATGGTTACTGGTATTCAAATCACCAAGTCAGACAACAACGCGCTGGTTAACTCTTTCTGGTTGCTGGATGAAGAAAAATCTCAGGCACGTTGTGTCTGCGCTAAATCTGTTTATAGCGAAGATCAGATTGTTCCAGTAAGCGACCTGGGCCAGATCGAATATCGTGAAGTTCCGCTGGAAGTTAAACCAGAAGTGCGCGTGGAAGGCGGTCAGCACCTGAATGTGAACGTGCTGCGTCGTGAAACGCTGGAAGATGCCGTTAAACATCCGGAAAAATATCCGCAGCTGACTATTCGTGTTTCTGGTTATGCCGTGCGTTTCAACTCTTTGACGCCAGAACAACAGCGTGATGTTATCACCCGTACTTTTACCGAAAGCCTGTAAGCGGTAAATCGGCGCTGGCCGAATTTTAGCTAATATTGCGGGAATCGGGACGCCGGTAGCGGTATCCCGAAAGGGGTTCATGTTGATTCATGAGCCCCTTTTTCATGCGGCTGATTCCCGGCGGGATAAAATTTCACTGTTCCACATCTGGGCCAACGCCGGTTGATCGATATTGATATTCACGCCCGCTTAACGCCGCGGAGGTTGAAAACAGCGCGCCGGTTTATAGAAAATCTCATGCCTGATGATGGGAAAAAGATGAAACAGACTATCTGTGCATTGCGTTTTAATGATGATTATCACGCATGCGCTTTATTCAACCGCCTGGAAACGGCGTCGTACATACCTTCCACATAAATATTCAGATCTTTATCAATCGTAACGGTGGCGCAGGCATTATGAGGCAGCGGCCATTCGACCAGCGCTTTGGTGGTGAAGTAATGGATGCCATTTCTGAAATTATAACGGCCCGGATGGTGGTGGCCGGAGAAGACCGCCAGAACCCGTCCCGAATCTTCCAGCGCTTTGACTACAGGCTCCGCATTCTGAACGATAACTTTCGCTTTCGCCATTTCCGGGTCAAAGTAATCCAGCGTCTGGTGCGTAAACACCACGATGGGTTTGTCGTCGGATTTCAGTACGGCGCGCAGCCAGTCAATCTCTTCATCGGGAATATTGGCGATATCCCAGGTAAAGTTGTTGTGGGAGAAGTGCACGCCTTTGCCTGTGGCGTCGGTATAACAGGCGTCTAATACGATGAAGCGAATGCCGTTTTTTACAAAGGTATAATAGAGCTTGCCGTTGGCATCGCCGGCGTTTTGCGTACAGGCAAGAAAATCCTGTGGACTGATGGCGTCAAAGTCATGATTCCCGGCTACGTGGTAGCGATCGCCTTTAAATTTAGCAAATTCATCCTCCACTTGCTTCAGGAAATCTATGGTCTGCTCATGGTTTTGGGGGCTGACGCAGTCCTTAAAGTCGCCCAGTTCAATGGCAAAGTCGAGCGATTGCGTGTTGAACAGGTCGATGACCTGGCGAAATTTCGGCAGTGCATGCCGGTAGACCTCGTAGAACTCCTCTCCCGGAGCGCCATAGGTGTCGTTATCCGCATAATGGATATCGGTGACCAGGCCGAACTTCAGCAGTTGTTTGTCAGATTCAGGCAGCGTGAGTTGAGGGGCTGTGGGCGTTTCGGACAAGGCTGCAGTTGATCGGGATGCCAGAAAAATAGCTCCGGCTAACTGCAGAAATTGGCGACGACGCATAACATAATTCTCCTGTAAATTAATTAATAGCGAGAGAATTATGAGGGAGTTGTGTATTAATCTTGTGACGCTTCTATGAAGAGATAAGCGTAATGCAGGTTTGAGACGCGTGTCGATGGGAACTGCGCCGGCAGTCTCAGCTGGGCCGGCGCGATTCGCTAAGCCGGCAAACGACCATAGCCGCGCAACAAACGGCGCTACGCTGAGCCGCCGCGCCATCTGTTAATCGCGCGGCTATACCCGTTGCTTATTCAGCGGCGGATTCGTCAGCCTTTCGGGCTGGCTGTCGGCGCTTGCCAATGTTTTTTCTATCCCGCTGACGCACCTTCACTTTGGTTTTCTCTTTTTCTTTCTCTTTCTTTTCTTTCCGCTTAGCTAACGCTTTCTTGGAGGGTTTGCCTGTCGTTTTAGCGCTCGGCGCTTTGGTGGCAGGGCGCAGCTCATCGACAACGCGGGGCTTGAGCGGTTCATTCAGGTAGCGGCTGATCTTGCCAAGCAGCAAATGGTCGTGCGCTTCAACGAAAGAGATGGCGCAACCTTTACGGCCCGCCCGGCCGGTGCGCCCGATACGATGAAGATAAGTATCGGCGGTACGCGGCAGGTCAAAGTTGAACACGTGGCTGATATCGTTGATGTCTATACCGCGCGCGGCGACATCGGTCGCGACCAAAACGTTTACTCGTCCGTCGCTCAGGCGTTTAATCGCTTCATTACGTTTGGCTTGCACCATTTCGCCTTCGAGATAACAGGCGGTAATGCCGGCTTCCCGCAGCCAGGCGACTAACTCATGAACGCGTTCGCGCTTACGGACAAAAACAATGGAACGGGTGACGTCCGGCTGTTTCAAATGGTGGCAAAGCAGCGCCGTTTTGTGTTTGATATCGTCAGCGCGGTAGTACCATTGCAGAATTTTTTTACGTTCGCGGCGTGAGGGATCGGCCTCAACTTCGACGGGATCGTTCAGCAAGCGCTCGGCAAAGTCTTTAATCGCTTCGCCTTCCAGCGTGGCGGAGAACAGCAGCGTTTGTTTACGCCAGCGGGTTTCACCGGCAATATGTTCAATATCCTGTGCAAACCCCATATCCAGCATTCTGTCCGCTTCATCCAGGATCAGCGTCTCGACGGCGCGACAATCAAAGTTTTCTTCTTTGATGTATTGCAGCAAACGGCCGGTTGTCGCCACCACAACATCCTGGTTCTCGCTAAACACTTCGGCATGGTTCATATATGCCACGCCGCCGGTGATGGTTGCGATGTCCAGATGGGTATGCGCGGCGATCTTGCGCGCCTGATCGGCGACCTGCATGGCGAGCTCGCGCGTCGGCGTTAAGATCAGAATGCGCGGCGGCCCGGATTTTTTACGAGGGAAATCTAATAGATGCTGCAAAACCGGCAGCAGATACGCTGCGGTTTTACCGGTGCCGGTTGGCGCGGACCCCAGCACGTCTCGGCCGTCCATCGCTGGCGGGATCGCCGCCGACTGAATTGCAGTCGGACGTTCATAACCCATATCGCGCAGGGCGTCTAACAGGCTGTCATCAAGATCTAACTCGGAAAAATTTGTGGCTGTCATGGTCTACCTCTATTTGGGGCGCCGATTATAGACGTATTGGCCGGGTTCTTCACCTGTTTAAACAGACAACGGCGCTTTTACTGTATAGATGTTTGCCCTATGCTACGACGGTTTTAATCGGGAACGAGTAATAATGAGCGAGCCATCTGATAATAAGCCGGTGTTGCGTCGAGGCGGATTTACCTTCAAGCAGTTTTTTGTCGCGCACGATCGCTGTGCCATGAAGGTGGGGACCGATGGCATATTGCTGGGATCCTGGGCGCCGGTATCCGGCGCGCGGCGCATATTGGACATTGGCTGCGGCTCGGGTTTGATCGCGCTGATGTTGGCGCAGAGGAGTGATAATAATGTCCGGGTTGATGCGGTTGAACTGGATGCGGACGCGGGCCGCCAGGCGGCTGAAAATATCGCCGCGTCTCCCTGGTCCGAACGGGTGGCGGTTTACATCGATGATATTGTTACGTTTGCCGAAACCAAGACCGGGGATTACGCTCTGATTGTCAGCAACCCTCCTTATTTTGCGCCGGGCGTTGCTTGTCGCTCGTCGCAGCGTGCTCAGGCTCGTTATACCGTTGCATTGACGCATGAGTCGCTGCTTGACTGCGCGCGGTGTCTGATCGCGCCAGACGGCATATTCTGTGTCGTATTGCCCATGCAGGCCACGGCGGATTTTGCGCAACTGGCGCGGCGCCAGGGCTGGTTTATTCGGCGGCGTATGGACGTGACCGAATATGTTTCCCGTCCGGCGCATCGCGTATTGCTTGCGCTGTCCCGACAGGCGGGAGACTGCCAGATGCGGCAATTAGCGATACGCGATGCGGCGCATCGTTATTCCGCTGATTTTCAGGCGCTGACGAAATCTTTTTATCTGTTTATGTAGGTTCCTACTGGAGAACCTACATAAACAGGATGAATTACGGAGTAAGGATAGTCGGCTTGGGGGTTTCGAACTGGTTGGGGTAATCCAGAGTATAATGCAGTCCGCGGCTCTCTTTTCTATCCAGCGCGCAGCGGACGATCAATTCGGCTACCTGAACCAGATTGCGCAGCTCCAGTAAGTTGTTGGAAATACGGAAGTGCGAATAGTATTCATCGATTTCCTTCTGGAGCAGATTAATACGGTGCAGCGCCCGTTCCAGACGTTTCGTGGTTCTCACGATCCCGACATAGTCCCACATAAATAATCTTAGCTCGTGCCAGTTGTGCTGGATAACAACCTGTTCGTCTGAATTATCAACCTGACTTTCATCCCAGGCCGGCAGCTCTTGAATCAGGTCGATTTGCGGCAGGCGCCGCAGGATATCTTCTGATGCTGACCAGCCGTATACCAGACACTCCAGCAATGAGTTCGACGCCATGCGGTTTGCGCCGTGCAGCCCGGTGTAGCTTACCTCGCCGATGGCATACAGCGCGTCAAGATCGGTGCGCCCCCGTTGATCGACCATCACGCCGCCGCAGGTGTAGTGCGCGGCCGGAACAATAGGAATGGCTTGCCGGGTGATATCGATACCCAGTGTCAGTAGCTTTTCATAGATGGTGGGGAAATGCTGCTTAACAAATTCCGCGGGTTTGTGGCTAATATCCAGATACATGCAGTCTGCGCCAAGACGCTTCATTTCGTGGTCAATGGCTCTGGCGACGATATCGCGCGGCGCAAGCTCTCCTCTGGCGTCGAAGTCCGGCATAAAGCGGCTGCCGTCGGGACGCTTCAGGTGAGCCCCTTCGCCGCGCAACGCTTCCGTCAGCAGAAAGTTGCGCGCTTGCGGGTGGAATAAGCAGGTCGGGTGAAACTGATTAAACTCCATATTGGCTACCCGGCAGCCTACGCGCCATGCCATGGCGATACCGTCGCCGGATGAAATATCCGGATTGGTGGTATATTGATACACTTTGGATGCGCCGCCGGTGGCGAGAACGACGGCTTTCGCCCGACAGGACTCGACCATTTCCCGTTCACGGTTCCAGATGTAGGCGCCGACAATTCTGCGGGGACCGGGTAAGCCGAGTTTGCTGGAGGTGATTAAATCAACGGCGTTACAGCGTTCCATAATGTGGATGTTGGGATGCGATAGCGCTTTTTGCACCAGCGTATTTTCTACTTCTTTCCCTGTCGCGTCGGCCGCATGCAGAATCCGGCGATGGCTATGCCCGCCTTCGCGGGTAAGGTGATAACGCTCCTCGCCGCCGGCGCCGGTTTCGGTATCAAACAGTACGCCCTGTTCGATCAGCCACTGCACGCAGTTTTTAGCATTGCTGGCGATGAACTCTACGGCTTCGCGTTCGCACAGTCCGTCACCCGCGATTAATGTATCTTCAATATGTGATTCGATGCTGTCGGTCTCATCAAAAACAGCAGCAATGCCGCCTTGGGCATAGAAGGTGGAACCTTCACTCAGCGGTCCTTTGCTGAGTACGGTAACGTTTGCCTGAGAGGCCAGACGAAGAGCGAGGGAGAGGCCGGCAGCGCCGCTGCCAATGATTAATACGTCGCAGGAGTATTCAGTGGTCGGTTGCATGTTCGTATCGTCCTTGTTCGTATCGTCATGTAAGAAAAGAAGAGGAAAACCGATGGTAGCACTCAATGTTTTATCGATGTATTGATTTTTATGGCCTGTAAAGATGTATAAATACCGGGCATCAGACAGGGCCGATTCGTGCTAATGAAATGGATTTATCGTATGATCGGTTCGATACGCTTGATGATAAATAGAAAAACCAGCGTGTTGGTGTGGTGAAATCACCGGTGATTCCACCACGGTAGGCAGAATAAAGCGGTTTATCCGGAACTTTATGCGACGTGTCAGCTCTAAGCTTGTGCTTGCTCTGGGTATAACTATATATGATATGGCTGGCAGTATTATTTTACGTGTGGAGAACGGTTTGAGGAGATATTACCTCGGATGAGCGAGCAGCTAGCAGATCAGGTTCTGGTTGAGCGGGTCCAAAAAGGCGACCAAAAGTCGTTCAATTTACTGGTCATTCGTTACCAGCATAAGGTGGCGAGCCTGGTATCCCGTTACGTACCCCAAGGGGACGTGCCTGACGTGGTTCAGGAATCGTTTATCAAAGCGTATCGTGCGCTGGAGTCATTCCGTGGCGATAGTGCTTTTTATACATGGCTATACCGTATTGCCGTGAATACGGCGAAGAACTATCTGGTTGCGCAGGGAAGACGTCCTCCCTCCAGCGATATTGATGCCAATGATGCTGAAAATTATGAAAATGCAGGCGCATTGAAAGAAATATCGAACCCTGAGAACTTAATGTTGTCAGAAGAGCTGAGAAGCATTGTTTTCCGTACGATTGAGTCTTTACCGGAAGATTTACGTTTGGCGATTACGCTGCGTGAATTAGATGGATTAAGTTACGAAGAGATTGCCGTCATCATGGATTGTCCCGTCGGTACTGTTCGTTCCCGAATCTTCCGGGCACGGGAAGCTATTGATAATAAAGTACAACCGCTTATTCAGCGCTAGCGTGTTTCAAGTATGGCGTATGATTAACGATGGATTTGACAAATAAGGGTGTCGGTATGCAGAAAGAGAAACTTTCCGCTTTAATGGATGGTGAGGCAGTTGATTCCGAACTGCTGAATACCTTGTCACACGATGACAAGTTGCAGCAAAGTTGGCAAAGTTATCATCTAATCCGCGATACGTTGCGTGGGGATATTGGTGAAGAAGGACACGTTGTTCACTTGGATATCGCCTCTCGCGTGGCTGCTGCTATTGAAAAAGAACCGGTTCGGCTGGTTCCGCAGGCGCAACCAGAATCTCAGCCGCACCCTGAGAGTTGGTCACGGATGCCGTTCTGGCATAAAATTCGTCCTTGGGCCAGCCAGTTGACCCAGGTAGGCGTTGCAGCCTGCGTATCTTTAGCCGTTATCGTCGGCGTCCAAAATTATAACCATGTCGGGAGCAATGAGGGGACACCGGAGTCCGCCGCATTCAGCACGTTGCCGGCAATGGGAACCGCATCGCCGGTTAGTTTTGGCGTGCCTTCAGAGAGTGTCGCCTCTCATGGCGGTCAACAAAAGTTTGACGCGCAGCGCAGCCGTCTCAACGCTATTCTGCAAGATTATGAACTGCAACGTCGCTTGCATGCTGAGCAGCTTCAGCATAATGACGATCAGCAAGCTGCAATTCAGGTTCCGGGAACTCAATCATTAGGAACTCAGCCTCGGTAATGAAGCGTGTCTGGTTAACCGTCTGTTTGCTGGTTGGCAGTTTGTTTTATTCCATCATCGCCTCGGCGCAAACTGCGTCCGGGGCGTTGTTGCAACAAATGAACCACGCCAGCCGCTCATTAAATTATGAACTCTCTTTCATCAATATTACCCGCCAAGGGTTTGAGTCGGTTCGATATCGCCATGCCGTGATTAATAATCGGCCATTGGCGCAGTTGGTCTTTATGGATGGGCCACGGCGTGAAATTGTGCAGCGCGGTAATGAAATCAGCTATTTCGATGCCGGCCTGGAGCCTTTTACGCTGTCGAGCGATCACATCGTCGATTCATTGCCCGCGCTGGTTTTTGCTGATTACCAAAGCATCGCGCAGTATTACGATTTCATTCCTGCCGATGGCCGCGTTCGCATCGCCGATCATCTGGCCGTAGGAGTCAGGATTATTTCACGGGATGCGACGCGCTATAGTTATGCCGTCTGGATGGATACCGAGTCTAAGCTGCCACTACGGATTGACTTACAGGATCGTAACGGCGAGCGTCTGGAGCAGTTTCTGGTGACGTCGCTCATCGTGGATGATAATGTCGCAAAAGCGATGCGTCCGCTGGAAAATATTAACTTGCCTCCTGCATTGCCGACCCCCTCGTCAGAAAACGTAAATTTCTCCTGGTCGGCGGAATGGCTGCCAACCGGAATGAAAGAAGTATCCCGCAGCAGGAAGACGCTGCCGGGCGCCAATATCCCTATTGAAACGCGTCTGTATAGCGATGGTTTGTTCAGTTTTTCCATCAATGTCAGTCCTTCTTCCGAAACGCGGCCTGAGCAGTCCGCTCGTACCGGAAGGCGTACGATATATACTGAAACGCATGACAATAATGAAATCACCGTCGTTGGTGAACTCCCGCCGGCCACGGCTAAGCGCGTGGCCGACAACGTTATCCTGAAGGCGCAGCAATAAATGATTAAAGAGTGGGCTACGGTTGTGTCATGGCAGGACGGCATCGCTATACTGAACTGCGAACAGCGTTCGGGCTGCGGCAGTTGTCAATCGCGCGCCACATGCGGAACCGGCGTGTTAAATCAGCTAGGGGGCGCGGCTGTTGAACACCAATTGAGAGTGCCCTGTGAACAGCCTTTGCAGATAGGGCAGCGGGTCGAGCTGGGCATCGCCGAAGCGCGCCTGCTGCAGTCCGCTTTTATGGTTTATTTTGTTCCTTTAGTGGGGGTGTTCGCGGGCGCGGCGCTATTACAGGCTCTCTTCGTCAATGAGTTTTCCGCCGTTCTGGGCGCGTTGCTGGGCGGCGGGCTGACTTTTTTATCGGTAAAGCGTTGGGCGGATAATCACGGGAAGCACGGCCGTTATCAGCCTGTCATTTTGCAAATCGCTCGGCCGGGCGAGTTACTACAAATCAAAACCATAACCGAGTAATCCTCCAGCATTTTTAGGCGTTGTCATCGTTTTAATATCTTCTTTCAACCTGTCATTCTGCTATTTCGAATAAAACCGTCATAATCAGGGGTAATGCGCCGGACATGACTAGGTTTTCGGACGTTCGGCATGTAGAATGCAGCGGTTCAGGTGGAAGCTCGGCGCTGTTGTTTTCCGCCTAATGCGCATGCCCATCGGCAAGAATTTCAGGAATATCAAGGTAGAAAAATTTTTATAATGAAGCATATACGAAATTTCTCCATTATTGCCCACATCGACCACGGTAAGTCGACGTTGTCTGACCGCATTATCCAGATTTGCGGTGGTTTGACCGAACGTGAAATGGCTGCGCAGGTTCTGGATTCGATGGATCTGGAACGCGAACGCGGTATAACGATTAAAGCGCAGAGCGTGACGCTGGATTACAAAGCTCTGGATGGTCAAACTTATCAGCTAAACTTCATCGATACGCCAGGACACGTCGACTTCTCTTACGAAGTCTCCCGTTCGCTGGCCGCCTGTGAAGGCGCTTTATTAGTGGTTGATGCCGGTCAAGGCGTTGAAGCCCAAACGCTGGCGAACTGTTACACCGCCCTTGATATGGATTTGGAAGTGGTGCCGGTACTGAACAAAATCGATTTGCCTGCCGCCGATCCGGATCGTGTAGCCCAGGAGATTGAGGATATTGTCGGTATCGATGCCGCGGATGCGGTGCGCTGCTCGGCCAAGACCGGTGTCGGCGTGCCTGACGTATTGGAACGTTTGGTGCGGGATGTTCCGCCGCCTCAGGGCAGCGAGGATGCGCCGCTACAGGCGCTGATTATCGACTCCTGGTTCGATAACTATCAGGGAGTCGTTTCACTGGTGCGCATTAAAAATGGTTCGATGCGCAAAGGCGACAAAATCAAAGTGATGAGCACCGGTCAGGTTTATAACGCCGACCGCCTGGGGATTTTTACGCCGAAGCAGGTCGATCGCGAGGTGCTCAACTGCGGCGAGGTCGGCTGGCTGGTTTGCGCCATCAAGGATATTCTAGGGGCGCCGGTCGGCGATACGCTGACGTTGGCTCGTCAGCCCGCGGAAAAAGCGCTGCCGGGATTTAAAAAAGTCAAACCGCAGGTATATGCCGGATTATTCCCCGTTAGTTCTGACGACTATGAGGCTTTCCGCGACGCGCTGGGTAAGCTGAGTCTGAACGACGCATCCCTGTTCTATGAGCCGGAAAGTTCTACCGCCCTGGGCTTCGGTTTCCGCTGTGGTTTCCTGGGGCTGTTGCACATGGAGATCATTCAGGAACGCCTGGAGCGTGAATACGATCTGGATCTGATCACTACCGCGCCTACGGTTGTTTATCAAGTAGAAACAACCAGCCAGGAGACGATTTACGTCGATAGTCCGTCAAAGCTGCCGCCGCTGAATAATATTCAGGAATTGCGCGAGCCTATCGCCGAATGTCATATGCTGCTGCCGCAGGAATATCTGGGCAACGTCATTACGCTGTGTGTTGAGAAACGCGGCGTACAGACCAATATGGTTTATCACGGTAATCAGGTGGCGTTGACCTATGAAATTCCAATGGCGGAAGTGGTGCTTGATTTCTTCGACCGGCTGAAGTCGACTTCCCGTGGTTACGCTTCGCTGGACTACAATTTCAAACGTTTTCAGACTTCCGACATGGTGCGTGTTGATGTTCTCATCAATGGCGAGCGTGTGGATGCATTGGCTCTGATTACTCACCGGGATAATTCGCAGTACCGTGGCCGCGAGCTGGTGGAGAAAATGAAAGATCTGATTCCGCGCCAGCAGTTTGATATTGCCATTCAGGCGGCGATCGGCAATCACATTATTGCCCGCTCGACTGTTAAGCAGTTGCGTAAGAACGTACTGGCGAAATGTTATGGCGGTGACGTCAGCCGTAAGAAAAAACTGTTGCAGAAACAGAAAGACGGTAAGAAACGTATGAAACAGGTAGGTAACGTTGAATTACCGCAGGAAGCCTTCCTGGCTATTCTTCACGTTGGCAAAGACAACAAATAAATCCTGAGGAGTTGGCATGGCCAATATGTTTGCCGTAATTTTGGCGTTGGTAACGCTAATCACGGGAATTGTCTGGTGTTTGGATCGCTTTATGTGGGCACCGGCGCGCCGGAAGAAATTTACGGCATCAAGCGACGTGGCGGATAGCGCCGCATTGTCAAAAGCCGTTGCGCAACCAGGATGGGTTGAAACGGTCGCTTCGGTCTTTCCTGTCGTTGCGGTGGTTTTAATTGTGCGTTCATTTATCTATGAACCATTTCAGATCCCATCCGGTTCAATGATGCCGACATTACTGATTGGCGACTTTATTCTGGTGGAAAAGTATGCCTACGGTATTAAAGAACCGTTTACTCAGCATACCCTGATTGAAACCGGACATCCGAAGCGTGGCGATATTGCGGTATTTAAATATCCGTCCGACCCCAAGGTTGATTTTATCAAACGGGTAGTGGGCGTGCCGGGCGATCGCGTCAGTTATAATCCGTTAAGTAAGCAGGTGACGATTCAACCGGCCTGCGATGGCCGGCAATCGTGCGATAAAGCGTTGGCTGTCACCTATAATAATGTTCAGCCCAGTGATTTCGTTCAGACGTTTAATCAGCCTGAATTGGAATCCCGCAGCGGGTTTTATCAAATTCCGGTAGGTGAAAATAAAATCGACGGCGTGCGCATGGAAATACGCAAAGAGTCGTTGGGTAATGTGACGCATAATATATTGGTTGTTCCAGGCGTGCAGGATCAACTCGGCGGATATTATCAGCAGTCGCCACAACCGCTCGCAACCTGGGTCGTACCGGCTGGTCATTATTTCATGATGGGCGATAACCGCGATAATAGTCTGGATAGTCGTTATTGGGGTTTTGTGCCGGAAAAAAACCTTGTTGGCAAAGCAACAGCAATCTGGATGAGCTTTGAAAAACAAGAAGGCGAATGGCCTACCGGGGTTCGGCTGAGCCGTATTGGTAGTATTCATTAATCAATGGTAATAAACACGCAGCATTATTATGCTGCGCGTTGTAGAATATTTCCAGATATGAACGTTGGGCTCCCGGTCGGGGGCCTGTGCAAACGAAACAGTTTTGGCTGTATACCCGATAGACTTCAATATGCAGGATGCCCGGCGCCGGAGCGAATTCCGATGAGTCCGGCACATAAGCGGTTCGCGCCTGTTTTGAAGGATGACGGTATGGCTATATTAGCAAAGCAGGGCTGTTCCGTGTGCTGTTGTTTTTGACGCATTGTTGATCTATTGGTAACCATGAATCCCATCCTAATAAACCGTTTACAAAGAAAGCTGGGCTATACTTTTCAGCAGTACGACCTTTTGTTACAGGCTCTGACGCATCGGAGTGCCAGCAGTAAGCACAATGAACGACTTGAGTTTCTGGGCGACTCCATTCTGAGTTTTGTTATCGCAAATGCTCTGTATCACCGTTTCCCCAAGGTCGATGAAGGGGATATGAGCCGGATGCGGGCTACGCTGGTTCGCGGTAATACGCTGGCTGAAATCGCGCGGGAATTTGAATTGGGCGAGTGTTTGCGTCTGGGGCCGGGCGAGTTAAAGAGCGGAGGCTTTCGCCGCGACTCCATTCTGGCCGATACGGTGGAAGCGTTGATCGGCGGTATTTTTCTCGACAGCGATATTCAGACTATCGAGCGATTGATCCTGAATTGGTATCAAAGCCGTCTGGATGAAATCAGTCCTGGCGATAAGCAAAAAGATCCTAAAACGCGGTTACAGGAATTTTTGCAAGGACGTCACTTGCCGCTGCCAACCTATTTGGTTGTTCAGGTTCGCGGCGAAGCGCACGATCAAGAGTTTACTATTCACTGTCAGGTGAGTGGTTTTAGTGAATCGGTCGTTGGCACCGGTTCGAGCCGCCGGAAGGCTGAGCAGGCTGCGGCAGAACAAGCGTTGAAAAAACTGGAGCTTGAATGAGCGAAGAACAGACATACTGCGGTTTTGTCGCAATTGTCGGTCGGCCTAATGTCGGTAAATCTACATTATTGAATCAGCTGCTGGGGCAGAAGATTTCTATTACGTCGCGTAAGCCCCAGACGACACGGCATCGTATTATGGGTATTCATACCGAAGGGCCGTATCAGGCTATTTATGTGGATACTCCGGGGCTGCATATTGAGGAGAAACGGGCAATAAACCGCCTGATGAATCGTGCGGCCAGTAGCTCTATCGGCGATGTTGAACTGATTATCTTTGTCGTGGAAGGTACGCACTGGAACGATGATGATGAGATGGTCCTGAACAAATTGCGCGATCAGAAATGCCCGGTTCTTCTGGCGATCAATAAGGTGGACAACGTAACGGATAAAACCAAGCTGTTGCCGCACATTCAATTCATCAGTCAGCAGATGAACTTCCTGGATGTGGTGCCGATTTCTGCGGAGAAGGGCACGAACGTGGATACGATCGCCAGCATTGTGCGCAAACATTTACCGCAGACCGCGCATCATTTTCCGGAAGATTATATTACCGATCGCTCCCAGCGTTTTATGGCTTCGGAAATTATCCGTGAAAAGCTGATGCGCTTTTTGGGCGAAGAATTACCCTATTCAGTGACGGTGGAAATTGAACGTTTCGCGACCAATGAGCGTGGCGGCTATGACATCAATGGTTTGATTCTGGTTGAACGTGAAGGCCAGAAGAAAATGGTGATCGGGAACAAAGGCGCCAAGATTAAAACGATCGGCATTGAAGCTCGCCATGACATGGAAGAGATGTTTGAAGCCAAAGTTCATCTGGAATTATGGGTAAAAGTGAAGTCAGGTTGGGCAGACGACGAACGAGCGCTGCGCAGCCTGGGTTACGGTGAAGATTAGTAAGGTCTGCGCCGATGGAAGGCTGGCAGCGCGCATTTGTCTTACATGGGCGGCCTTATAGCGAAACCAGCTTGCTGCTGGATTTGTTCAGTGAAAGTGACGGCCGGGTTCGGGTGCTTGCGAAAGGCGCTCGGGCGCGCCGTTCCAGTCTGAAAGGGTGTTTGCAGCCGTTTACGCCTTTGCTGGTCCGCTGGAGCGGGCGGGGCGAAGTGAAAACCCTGCGCAATGCCGAGCCTGTATCGTTGGCTCTTCCTCTTACCGGTATCATGCTTTATAGCGGTTTATACGTGAATGAGTTGCTTGCCCGCGTTCTTGAGCATGAAACCAATTATTCCGCGCTCTTTTTTGATTATCTCAATTGTTTGCAACAGCTTGCTTCTCAGCACGCGTCGCCTGAGCCGGCGTTGCGCCGTTTTGAACTGGCTCTGCTGGGAAACCTGGGGTATGGCGTGGATTTCCTTCATTGCGCGGGAAGCGGTGAACCGGTAGCGGATACCATGACCTACCGGTATCGTGAAGAGAAAGGGTTTATCGCCAGCCTGATCGTCGATAACAATAGCTTTACCGGCTATGAACTGCGAGCGCTTGCGTCACGAGAATTTCCCGACTCAGCAACGTTGCGGGCAGCTAAGCGTTTTACGCGTATCGCGCTAAAACCTTATCTCGGCGGTAAGCCGCTGAAAAGTCGTGAACTGTTTCGCCAGTTTGTACCCAAGCCTGATTTACCGAAAACCCCGCCTTCTGATAAATAATCCTGCTTCACCTGTACCCAGGAATGAGAACATCGGTGTAAACTGCCTCGTATTACGCATTATTTTATCGAGGATTTATCATGTCTGAGCTGTTGTTGGGC
Organism: Brenneria izadpanahii; assembly: GCF_017569925.1. Taxonomy (NCBI): domain Bacteria; kingdom Pseudomonadati; phylum Pseudomonadota; class Gammaproteobacteria; order Enterobacterales; family Pectobacteriaceae; genus Brenneria; species Brenneria izadpanahii. Next base: position 1,271,898 of record NZ_CP050854.1, read on the forward strand.
GTTAATATTGATCACATCGCAACCCTTCGTAATGCCCGTGGTACTTCTTATCCTGATCCGGTTCAAGCGGCGTTTTTAGCGGAACAAGCGGGAGCGGACGGTATTACGGTTCATCTGCGTGAAGATCGACGCCATATCACCGACCGTGACGTCCGTATCCTGCGAAAAACCATTCAAACGCGTATGAATCTGGAAATGGCCGTAACCGAGGAGATGGTGTATATCGCCTGTGAATTGAAGCCCCATTTTTGCTGTCTGGTGCCGGAGAAACGTCAGGAAGTAACTACCGAAGGCGGGTTGGATGTCGCAGGCCAGCAGGAAAAAATGAACGATGCCGTCGCCAAATTAAGTCAGGCGGGAATTCAGGTTTCTCTGTTTATTGATGCCGATCACAAACAAATTGATGCGGCTGTCGCCTGCGGCGCGCCTTATATTGAGATTCATACCGGCGCCTATGCGGATGCGGTTGACGATCGGGTTCGTCAACATGAGTTTGAACGTATCCGGGAAGCCGCCGTTTATGCGGCAGGCAAAGGGTTAAAAGTGAACGCGGGTCACGGCCTGACATACCACAATGTACAACCTATCGCTGCTTTGCCGGAAATGCATGAGCTAAATATCGGCCACTCAATCATCGGACGCGCGGTCATGAGCGGATTGAGCGGCGCGGTGGCTGAAATGAAAGCGCTGATGCGGGAAGCGCGCCGCTAATGGCGATCCTTGGCCTCGGGACGGATATCGTCGAGATTGCCCGGATCGAATCTGTGATTGAGCGTTCTGGCGAACGTTTGGCGCGCCGTATTCTGACAGAAAACGAGTGGTCGCAATATCAGGAGCATCAGCAACCGGTTCGTTTTCTTGCCAAGCGTTTCGCCGTAAAAGAGGCCGCAGCGAAAGCCTTTGGCACCGGGATTCGTAATGGATTGGCTTTTGCCCAGTTTGAAGTCTTTAACGATGAACTGGGAAAACCCTGTCTGCGTTTTTTCGCCAAAGCATCCGAATTAGCTGCCCGCATGGGGGTAAAGCACGTGCATGTTACATTAGCTGATGAGCGGCGTTATGCTTGCGCGACGGTAATCATCGAGGGGTAAGCCTAAAGTTTGTCAGCATGGTGCATTAACACATATTTATCCCACAGTTGCTCACTGTTTTCCTGATGATCGGGATCCTTGATGATGGTATTGTCGATCGGACACACTTTCTGACAGGTTGGTGTGTCGTAATGTCCGACACACTCTGTGCATCGTGCTGCATCAATTTCGTAAATGTCCATTCCCATCGATATCGCCTGGTTTGGGCATTCCGGTTCACACATATCGCAATTGATACATTTATGGGTGATAAGTAACGCCATGATAATCTTCTACCTTACAAACAGGGCGCAGATTATACCTGCTGAGCGTCGTTTAAACACGCGCAACTGTGATTGATGTGTGAAGTTATGGGGTGAAATAATCATCTGTTCGTTAAATTGATTCCGAGTTTATGCTTTAGACTATGCATATCGACTGATATGGCTGGGACTCTATGGTTTTAATCTGTTGATTTAAAAATCAAATTAAGTTAATTATGATATTGATCTTCGTGTTCTCATTGTAATATAGGCATGAGGCCACTGTATTGCCGATAAAGTTTGTGCCTGGGTCGTCGATAACGATGTAACCTGTATGATGTAGTTTTTATAATTAACAATGTCAGTCTAATGGCGGAACTCATAGTGCAGCAGGAAGGGAATGTTAATCAGTTTGGGCTATTATTTCCTCAGCAAGGGGATGCTGAGCCATTGGATTCTGATTATTGGAATCAATGCCAACGGCGGTATACCTTTCAGCCTATTTACCGAACATCAGGTAAACTTATGGCTATCGAGTTGTTAACCTCGGTTTTTTCCCCAACCTTGCCACAAAAATCTATCTCTCCTGAAAAATACTTTGCCAATATCAATGTCGAAGAACGCTTACAGATTATTGTAGAGCAACTGCAGCTTTTATCGCATTGGAACTTGCGTTTTACCCGTGATGATCTGCTTGCTTCAGTCAATATCGATGGAATGACGTTGCTTGCCTTGCAGAAGAGTCACGAAGCGAAGCGCCTAATCTCTTCCATGCCATGGATTCGTTTTGAAATGGTAGAAAATCAAGGAGGATTGCCAAAAGAGGCATTAACGAAACTCCCTGAAGCACAAATGTTATGGTTAGATGACTTTGGTTGCGGAGTGGCAAATTTTTCATCATTAATGTTAGCGCAATATGACTGTATCAAAGTTGCCCGCGAGCTCTTTATTTTGTTGCAGCAAAGCGGAGAAGGGCGCGAGGTCTTTCCTGCGTTAATCGCGTTACTTGCCCGTTTTTGTAATTATGTCGTTATTGAAGGGATTGAAACACCGGAAGAATGGGCCGTTGTTAAGTCTTCCTGTGCTGATGCCGCTCAGGGATATTATCTTTCTCGTCCCCAACCATTTGATAACTTTGAGGCGCTAAAAACTGAATTTTGAATAAGAATAAGATCTATCTCATGAACATTTAATAATGTGACAGCAATATAATCCATTCTAAATTTGCTGTTTATTCACCTTCTATTTCCCTCTTTTTAATTACATTAATTTATTTAATGTCCGTTAGTAGTGCGAAATAATGGGCGTGTCGCGATAAAAGTTTTAATGATTATAAATGATTAATTATTTTGCTAATATTGTATATTTTATTGTTTTATTCTCGTTTTTTTGTTGCCATTCGTGATTTATGTTGTTAATGGGGCTTGAGTGAGTTTTTATGACTAGTCGCTATGATCATGATGATTACGATTGGTGATTTGTTAATTGAAATCCCCATTAAGATAACTAATTGATTTTTAATGATAAAAAAATCAATGTTTGTTATGAACGATCAAAAATCGCTTTATGATAGATTATGTTGATTAAAATGATGAGATTTATTGGTATAATTGATTTGCTTACGGATGATTGATGGTCAAAATGTACCACCATGCAAGTCATGGAATACTTATTAATTTCATTAGATAAACTTATAACGCAAGCATTACTAATATTAAATTAAAACACTTTTTTGGGGTTTGTAGACCTCATTTGCACACAGTGATATGCGGGGTTTTTATGTTGATGTTTCCATGTTTTTGAATCCTCCGGTTGTCTGGAGCATTTTTTCCTTCATCCTTTCTGCTCTCCGGAAATGCGCCGATTATCCTGCCAAACGGCAGCGTCAGGAAAAGTGGCTATTACCGGGATTTTTTGTTGTCAGTGCTATGACTTGCACGATCAGGACCGCTCGGGCCTGAGGAGAGTGTTATTGTGTATGAAATAATAATAACCATACTAATACTGCTTCTATTATATTCTTCTATAAAAAATAGAAAAATTAAAGGGAAGTTGAACTCTGAGCAGAAAAAACAAGATTTTCTAAACATGATTTTCTTTGCGACGGAATATGGTCCTGCTTCCGTTATGATTGCGGACGAAAATTGTGAAATCGTTTATGTAAATCGTCAGTTTGTTACCATGTCCGGTTATATGCCCGATGAGGTTATTGGTAAAAAAACGAATATACTAAGTTCAGGTATGACTAACGCCGCTGTTTATGAGGATCTATGGTCTACTTTAAATAGAGGTGAAGTCTGGAGCGGGGAGTTTGTTAACCGCCGGAAAGATGGGCAGTTGTATTGGGAAAAGGCCAATATTGCCAAGATTTATAATAAGACCAACGATTCAATGCATTACGTTGGGGTTAAGATTGATATCACGGAGAGAAAAATACAGGAGCATCACGATAACTCCTATAATCGGGCATTGGAGCTCTTATCAAGCGGGGCGCCGTTAAAAGATATTCTTGATGCCATCATATTTAGCGTAGAAGAGAAAAATCCCGGCCGCATCGTCTGCTCGGTGTTACTGGTAGATAAAGAAAAAAAATGCCTGACCTTAGGGTCGGCGCCCAGCCTGCCCGGCTTTTATAAAAATGCCATTCATAACGTCAAAATCGCCGATGGCGTTGCTTCATTCGGGACGGCCGCTTATACCGGTAAACGTGTGATAACCGATGATATCTCCGTCCATCCCTATTGGTCGCTACATAAAGGTCTGGCGCTATACGCCGGTTTCCGCTCATGCTGGTCTGAACCTATTTATGGACAGAATAAAGAAGTATTAGGCGTATTGAGCGTTTATCATCGCAAGGTGTATGTACCTAATGATGAGGAAATTTTTTCCATTGAGAAATCGGCTCAATTAATATCCATTGCTATAGAACGCTATCGCGCCATTGATATGCTGCGGCGTAGTGAGGAACATTATCGTCAACTGGCTCATTATGACTCATTAACGTCATTGGCTAATGGTTTGACGTTTGCCGAACAAATGGAACAGGCAATCTTGTTGTCTAAGCAAACAGGTAGAAAGATTGCGTTAATGTTCCTCGATCTTAATAAATTTAAGCAGATAAATGACTCCTTCGGTCATGCTGTCGGCGATCTGCTCTTAAAAGAAGCCGCTGCGCGGATGCGTGAGGCCGTAAGAGACTCCGATACGGTGTATAGGCGCAGTGGTGATGAATTCATTATTCTGTTGCAAGGCATTAAGGAAGTGGATAACACTTTGTACGTTGCTGAAAAAATTCATCATGCGTTAAATAAGCCCTTTATTATTGAAGGGAAGACGATGGATATCTCCTGTAGCATCGGGATCGCGCTCTATCCAGAACACGGTACAGATTCCCTGACGCTTGCCATTAATGCCGACTCGGCAATGTATCAGGCGAAAGCGATGGGATGTGGTCAGACGCAAATTTATCATGATTTAAGTAACCACTAATAATGCAGTAACTGCAATTATTATTTTTGAATTAATGTTTTTCTTCATGTATCGCCATACGATTCATTGCTGATGACGCTCCCGGTTTCGTCATCAGCGAAAATTCGTTTACGGATTTTTCCTGTAAAAAGTCGTGTTTCCCATTCCTTGAAATTGTTAATGTGCTTTTTAACTTAATTATCGCCGTAACCTTGCCATCGTCGCAGGAAAGACAACGTTGTCGCTCTGAATTATAGATATTACTAATGGTTGACGGAACTAAGTTGAATAAATTTCCACTATATATAGGGTACAGTAAGATTCGTGTCATTATTCGCCTATATAGTCGGCTATAAAGCGAATCTCTTATCTATCATTAACGCTAAAATAGTTGTGTTTATTAATAATTATTAAGTATTTATAATGTAACGTTTGCATGTAAGTTGTTGCGTTAATAGCATAAGAATTTGATTTTGTCTTGCATATGTTTGTGATGTTCATCAAATTTTAATGAAAACTTAACTCAAATTTATTGAGTTAGATCCCGGATTTGGATTAGGATTCGCTTGTCTTTTGAGGGTGTCATAAGGAAATTTTCATTATTACCCTTGGGCATTAAGTATAAGCAAATAATCTGATTCGGTGCTCTGTTGAGTTATTTACCCAGCGGGCTCGATTGCTTGTGCACGGATTTTTTAACTAATATTAATTTTTAAGGAATGAAAAATGATACGTAAATTATTTAATCTCTTAAAGAAGGATGAGCGCGGCGTATCGGCTCTGGAATATGCCATTCTGGCTGGAGTAATTGTGGTGGTGGTTGCCACGGCTCTTGGCACATTTGGCGGTAAGCTTAGTACCGCATTCTCTAATTTGGGTGACAAGATTGATACTCAAGTTAAAAAAACAACCACTACACAATAAAACAGAATAGTTTAATCGTTATTCATGCTTTTATTAAAGCTAATTATTACCGCGTTATTAATAGCCCTGTTCGGGCTATTAATACATGCCGATTTGACCCAACGACGTTTACCTAACCGCTGGATTGGTTATTACGCACTGTTGTTTCCTGTTTATGCCTGGACTCAGGAATTGAATTGGGTTCAATTTGCTATTCACGGTTTATTCGCCATCGTTATTTTTCTGCTGTTACTGTTGCCGTTTTTACGCGGCGGCATCGGCGGCGGCGATGTCAAGTTGGGTACGGTAGTGATGTTGTGGGCGGGGCCGCAGTCGGCGGCCTCCGTTTTGGTAGCGATCGGTCTGGTCGGTGCGCTGTTGGGCATTGCCGGATGGCTGGCGGATCTGCTGACGGATAGAAAACCGCAGGTTGCGTTGGATATTCCAGCTACAAAGCAACCCATGTCGCCTGGCTATATTCTGTCGGCGCGGCGAGGGGTGCCTTATGGCGTTGCACTGGTGGCCGGAGGGATAACGGCGTTAATCAGCCAGGGTTGGGGGCTATTGCCTTAATCCATCATCCATCCGACCGTTGGTTTTATTAACGACAGGTCGCTTTTTTGCCATCTGATCATCAAGCCGGGAGTGGCCTGTTGATGTCTTCAGTATTGAAATTTGCCTTAATTCTGCTTGCGGCGGCACTGCTGGCTGTAATTGCCCGTATATGGTTCGTCAGCGCCAATGTGCCGCCGGAAAAGCAGGTGCAGGTGCGCGTTGCCGCCGCTGAATTACCGGCCGGACTCTTGCTGCGCGAGGGGGATCTGGGCTGGAAAACCTACTCCGAGGACAACGTGCCGGAGGGCGCGCTGCGTGAAGGCAGCACCAGCGCCACTCTCAATGGCGCGTTGGTGCGCAAGCCGTTGTCACCCGGCGCGCTGATTCTGGACAGCGATGTTATCCGCCCTGACGCCCCGGGTTTTCTGGCCGCGGTATTAAAGCCGGGCATGCGCGCCGTTTCCGTGCCGGTGGATGAGGTTTCCGGCAATGCCGGACTGATTCAGCCGGGGGATTTTGTCGATATTATCCTGACCCAGAAGCTGAACCAGCAGGAAAACAATCACAACGGCAATACGCGGCAGGTGGTGAGCGAAACGGTGGTCGAGCGGGTGCGCATTATTGCCGTGGGTTCGAGTATCCAACGGCAAACGGAAGATAACGGTAAAGCCAACCGCGCGAGAACCGTTACGGTGGAGGTGGCGCCGCGCGCCGCCGAAGCCGTTACTGTAGCGGCGCAGTTGGGCAGTTTATCAATGGCGTTGCGTAGTTTTGCGTTGAAAGATCGGGATGCGGCAGATCAGGATGATGCGCTGAACGCAACGGCTTCGGTAGTGGCGTGGGACAGTACTCGCGATAAGGAAAGTCGTCCGGTTTGGGGCGGCGACGTTTCCCGCGCGTTGGGCGCAGGAGAATATGGGGCGCCAGCATCAGATTCGGAAGGGAAAATCACTCCGCCGAGATCACAACGGGTGATCATCATGCGCGGCAGTCAACGTCAGGAACAGGAGTTTGACACTTATGCTCGCTAGAATTTCATGGCATATGTTAGTGCTGGCGCTGGCCGGCTTATTATTGAGCGTGTCTGTCAAGACACAGGCGATGACGCTGTCCGTCGGCTCGGGGGAGCTGATTAATATATCCGGCGATATGGCGTCAGTATTTGTGGCCGATCCGGAAATCGCCGATGTTCAATCGCCGACGCCTGGCTCGGTGCTGGTGCTGGGTAAACGCGTCGGCACCACATCGCTGTACATACTGGATAGCGCCGGTAAGCAACTGGCGCAACGGACCATTATGGTAAGGCACAATTTGTCCGAGGTACAAACCACGTTACGGCAGCGTTTCCCGAAACTGCGTCTGACGCTGACCTCGTCGCCTGGCTCAATTATGGTGGCCGGCCAGGTGCCTAACGCCGAAACGGCCGAGGCGATTGCCCGCACCATTCGTCCCTACCTGAGTGAGAAAGATGAGTTGCTTAACCAGTTGTCGATCGCCAGTCCGGTACAGGTGCATCTGCGGGTTCGGGTCACCGAAGTATCGCGTTCGGTCACGCAACAACTGGGAGTGAACTGGGAAGTGCTTTCCAGTCCCGGTAACTTTCTACTTGGGTTGGGGGGATTAAGGGATTTTGCTTCAACCAATACAACTACAGGCGTAACGACCTATACCCGCGCCTCCAATAATTATGGCGTCATCGGCGGGTTCAAATCGGGCAGTACCTCGGTTGAGGCCATGGTTGACGCGTTGGATCAAGAGGGCCTGATCAGTATTCTGGCTGAGCCCAACCTGACCGCGGTTTCCGGTCAAACCGCCAGTTTCCTTGCCGGTGGAGAGTTCCCGGTGCCGGTTAGACAGGAGTCGGATACCACCACCGTCGAATTCAAACCGTTTGGCGTCGCGCTCGATTTTACTCCCACAGTGTTGGGGGACGATCGCATCAGTCTCAAGGTTCGTCCTGAAATCAGCGAGATCGATACCAATAACAGTATTGTGGTGGATGGACTGAGCGTTCCGGGCATCTCCGTGCGACGGGTGGAAACCACGGTAGAACTGGCCAGCGGACAGAGCTTCGCCATCGGCGGGTTATTACAGAACAACGTCAGCGACGTGCTTTCCAAAGTTCCCGGCCTGGGCTCTATTCCGGTGCTGGGCAAGCTGTTTTCTTCTTCGGATTACCAAAACAATAAAAGCGAGTTGGTGGTTATTGTGACGCCGTATCTGGTGCGCCCGACAGCCGCCAACCAACTGGCGACGCCGTTGGATAGCATGAGAGCCAATTCCGACATCGAATATATCGTGAATAAAAAGACCGGCGTCGACCCCTTGCAGAATAAGGTTCCCCGTTTAACGGGATCGGCCGGTTTTGTCTATTAACGTTTCACTGTCGCAGATACCAAAGGGAGTATGAGGATGGTTATGTTTAGCGAACTGCGTCGATATCTCGTTTTACTGTTTATCGGCGGGACGATAGGCGTGCTGACCGGCTGTAGCTCATGGCAGCGGGATGATGACGGTATGCCGGATGTTTCCTCTATCAAGTTGCAACAGCGAGGTAAGGCATGGGTGGCGGTCCCGCCGGATTGTCAGAGCATGCTGCAACCTAAGCGTGACTGGCGTGATGACGATCGCTGGCGAATCGCGTTTGGCTGCGCGACTTACACCAATCTGGCGGTTAGCCTGGCGCGTCCGCAGGATCTGGCTGCGCCGCGGCGGTATAGCGGTATGCAGGCGGATGCGGCGGCGCTATCGGTAACGCGCTATCGCGAAAATAAGGTTGAACCACTGCGGGAAACCGAATCTACAGAGAAAACCAGCGATTAAAACGGATACGAACATATGAGTGTTCTGGGTGATAAAGAGCGTGGTGAACTGCGCGTAGTGAATTTTGCGGCCTTTGTGTTGGATGCGGACAGTAAAGAGGAATTAACTCGTTTTCTCAAAACCAGTACGGTGACCGATAGCCGGGTCGAGCGTGGCAATATTGACGATGCCATCGACTGGCTGAAGAAAATGGGCCGTTCGCCCCAGCGTCTGCTGGTGGATATATCCGGCTCCAGCGGACCTCTGGATGAACTGGACCGGCTGGCCAATGCCTGCGAGCCCTCGGTGCAGGTGTATGTGGTGGGGGATCGTAACGATATCGGGCTTTATCGCAATCTGTTGCAACGCGGCGTGCAGGATTATCTGGTGAAACCACTGGGAACCGAATTGCTGCGCCGGGTGCTGGAGGAAAGCGATCATAATCCGGTACGGCAGCGGCGGCTTGGCAAATCTATTGCGGTTGTCGGTACCCGAGGGGGAGTGGGAACCACCAGCGTTGCGGTGCATTTAGCCAGGCAGCTATCCGCCGGCGGCGCTCATCGGCGCGTGGTTTATATCGACCTCGATTTTTACGGTGGTTGCGGCATTAGCATGTTGGGCCTGGCGGGAGGAAACTCGCTGGTCGAGATCCTGGGAAATGTCAGTCGGCTGGATCTTCAGTATCTGGAACGAACGCTCAGTACCGCGGATAACCGCTTATACGCGCTGGGCGCCGAACTGGATTACATGGAACCCTATGAGGTGACGGAAGGGGGGTTGGGAGAATTGCTGACGACGCTGAGCCAGCATTTTCACTATGTCGTTCTGGATGTGCCGCAGCGAGGCGGAAGTCTGGCGTCAGAGGCTTTTTATCATGCCAGTCTGGCCTGCATCGTTGCGGAGCAGTCGGTCTACTCGGCTAGAACTTTGGTTCGGCTGGCGCGCCATATTGAGGCGCACCCTAATCCGGCGACGGTCTACAACATTTTGAATCAGCCACAGCCGTTGAATCGCAATAAAGTTAATAGCAACGATTTTATTAAGACGGTGGATCTGCCGGTTGCGGTACAGATCGGCTATGACGCACAGTCCTTGTCGCTGGCGGAAAATCTGGCGGAAGACCTGCCGGAACGCAGCGAGTTCGCCCAGGGAATAAAGCAGCTTGCCAGCATCTTGACCGGCGAAGCGCAAAGCAAACCCAAAACGGCATGGTGGCCGTCTCTGAGTCTTAAGAGGTCTTCATGAGTTTTGGCCGTAAACCCGTAGAGCAGGTCAATGTATCGCCGCCACATGAAATCATACCGGCAACGGATGTTCGCAAGCCGAGCAAACCAGCTAACGATGTTCTGACCGATCGGGAGGCGCAGTTGGACAAGGAACTGCCGGTGGCGACTTACCGTTTGTCGGGCAATGCGGATACGGTGGTGCGCTCCGTACATTATGCCCAGATACGGCAGACCGTTTTTGCCACCATCGATGTCTCCAGCGCACTGCAACGTACCCGTGATGAGGTGCGGCTCGATGTGGAAACGATCATCGCGGAAACCGTGGTTGCGGAAGGTCTGGCGATGACGCAAAGCGAACAGAAGCTGATGGGACAGGAGATCCTCAATGACATGTTCGGTGTCGGACCGATTGAGCCGTTGTTACAGGATGACACTATTTCCGACATCATGGTAAATGGTCCGGATCAGATTTATGTGGAGCGTTTCGGCAAACTGGAGCTGACGCCGCTGAAATTTCGCGATAACGCGCATGTGGTCAGCGTCGCGCAGCGTATTGCCTCATCGGTGGGGCGGCGGGTGGATGAAAGCAGCCCGATGGTGGATGCCCGTCTGGCTGACGGCAGCCGGGTCAACGTGATTCTACCGCCGCTGGCGATTGACGGCGCGTCGATCTCGATTCGTAAGTTTTCGCGTAAAAACCTGACGCTGCAACGGCTGGCGGCGAAAGGCAGCTTGTCCCCGGCAATGGCGCGGGTGCTGGAAATTGCCGCAGCCAGCCGGCTCAATATTCTGATTTCCGGCGGAACCGGTTCCGGCAAAACCACTTTGCTTAATGCGTTGTCGCGTTTTATCTCGGTTTCCGAACGCATCATTACCGTGGAAGATGCGGCGGAACTCCAATTGCAGCAGCCGCATGTATTACGGCTGGAAACACGGCCGGCCAATCTGGAGGGCAGCGGCAAAATAACGCAGGGAGACCTGGTGCGTAATGCCCTGCGTATGCGGCCGGACAGAATCATACTGGGAGAAACGCGCGGCGCCGAAGCGCTGGATGTGTTACAGGCGATGAACACCGGCCATGATGGTTCGATGACCACCCTGCACGCCAATAATCCGCGCGATGCCCTGATCCGTCTGGAAAGCATGGTGATGATGGCAAACGGCAATCTGCCGCTCTATTCCATCCGCCGCCAGATTGCCAGCGCGGTGCATATGATTGTGCAGGTTGAGCGTATGCGCGACGGCACAAGGCGCATTACCAGTATTACCGAACTGGCGGGCATGGAGGGTGATGTTATTGTGATGCAGGAACTATTCCATTTCAGCTATGACGCCGGCGCCTATGACGATGAAGTCCGCGGCACTTACGATAGCAGCGGCATGCGGCCCATTTTTGCCGAGCGCGCCCGCTATTTCGGCATGGAAACGGCACTATTGGAGGCGATGCATCCATGAGCGCAGCCGATGTTATCACCCTATTATGCTTTGCCTTTGCTGTGCTGCTTGGGCTGGCGATAACGATATTGATGGATGTGCTGCACCGCCGATCCGCCGTGCGTATCCGCCAGAGATTGAAAGAGCTCACGGGTTTATCGCGCCATGTTTCGCGTCAGAAAATCCTGCAGGATCTGGAACGGGCGCAAACGGAGGCACGACGCTATCGTCGGCGCAAGGCGATGGGAACTTTGGGTTACTATTTTAACCGGCTCGATACCGTTGGCGGGCATCAGGGTAGCCGGGTATTGTTTGGCGCAGTACTGGCGACGCTGCTGTTGATGATCCTGTTGTTATTTCTCGGTTTTATCCCTATCACCTGGTGGAGCGTATCGGCCGCGCTGTTACTGGCGCCGCTGACGGTTGCCGTTTCCCTTTACCGTAGACTGGTGGCGCGTTTTCAGGTCCGGTTTCTTAGTCAACTATCGGATGCGATGGATTCGATTACTCGCGCCAGTCAGGCGGGGATCCCGGTGGTGCAATCGATTCGCAACGTCGGAGAGCACTTCAATGCCCCGCTTGGGCCGGAGTTTCGCCGCATGGGTGATAGCCTGCTGCTGGGCAACGATATTCAAGAGGTAATGGATGATGCGGTGCTGCGTATTGAACTGCCTGATTTTGCTTTTTTCGCCGTTTGCCTTTCACTGCAGCGGGATACCGGCGGCTCGCTGGTCGAAGCGCTGGATAACTTATCCGGCATTATCCGTGCCCGGCGCGACCTGCGCTTGAAAACCAAGGCCATGACGGCCGAAGGGCGCTTATCCGGTATGGTTTTGACCGTGCTGCCTTTCTTTATCGCCGGCGCTTTGTTCGTGCTTAATCCTAATTATATTAGTGTGTTATTCGAGACGCCGACAGGACAGAACCTACTGTGGGCGGCGGGAATCATGCTACTGCTAGGGGTTATCTCGATTCGCAAGATCGCCAGCATGGAGGTCTGACATGATTCTGCTGCAACTGAGTTCCCTACTGTTTGCCGTGTTAGGCGTTGGGTTGTATCTATATGCCCGTACCAGTCGCAGGGCCAGACTCACGGAACGCATGCGTAGTGAAGTTATACGCAAGAGTACGCAGCTGTCGGTATTGACGCCGGCAGGGCAGCGCCGCCGGTTGGCTCAGCGTTTTATGAGCGCAATGAATTCGATCGGCAGGTCTGTCCCTCTGTTCAGTGTCGCCCAGCGCACGGAAATTGCCGGCAAACTGGTATCCGCCGGATTTCGTAACCCACAGGCGTTGATGGTAATGATTGCGCTGGCGCTGCTATCAACATTGCTATTGCTGACGTTGGTGGCGGTGTTTGTCTGGCCTTTGCTGGAGGGGCAGCGAATTTACGGCATATTGCTCTGCCTGGCGGCGGTCTACTTGGGCCTGCTGTTGCCGCGTGTTCTGCTGGACAAGATGGTGGTGCGGCGTCAGCGCATGATTCAGCAAGGTTTGCCGGATGCGCTCGATCTGTTGGTGATCTGCACCAATGCCGGGCTGGGGCTAAACAGCGCGATCCATCGGGTGGCTGTGGAAATCGAAGCGGTCTGTCCGGCGTTGTCGGATGAGTTGCGTTTAACCTCGGGCGAACTGCAGATCAGCAGTGATACTGAAACCGTACTGAAACGGCTGGCGCAACGCACGGGGTTGGAATCGATTCATACCCTGGTGAATACCTTGCTGCAATCCCGACAGTACGGTACGGCGATCACCCAGGCGTTGCGTATTCTGGCCCGCACCGAACGTACCGCCAGAATGATGAGGCTGGAAGAGATTGCCGCCAAACTGGCGGTGAAAATTACATTGCCGATGATGCTGTTTATTCTGCCCACGGTATTAATTGTGGCGGCGGGACCGGCGGTACTGGGATTGATATCATTTTTTGCACAGCAACAACAATGAAAAAACAATGGGAAGGGGAATACCGATGGATGGTAAATACCGAACGGTTATGGCGCTGGTTTTAGTGACGCTGCTTACGGGCTGTGCGGCTATGTATCCGTCTGCGCAGCACTCCGGCAAACGGATTCAAAGCCAGTCTGAGTTGGAGTCCGGCGATTTGCGTATCGCTTCCAGCGCGTTGCAGAGCGGGGATTTTAGTATGGCGATGTCGATTTATAGCCGTTTGGCGCAGAGCAATCCGGACGTTGTCGCCGTCTGGATGGGGCTGGGGGATGCTCATTTTCTACAGGGGGAATTTGGCGCGGCCAATAATGCCTATGTTAAAGCGCAACGGTTGGATCCGAAAAATATCGATGCCTGGTTAGGGTCGGCTCGGATCCTGGTTCGGCAACGCAATCTGCCGGAAGCCATCGTCCGTTATCAGTCAATCCTCACGCGTTTTCCAGACAACCCCCGGGCATTGTCCGGCCTGGGCGTTAGCTATGATCTGGCCGGGGATCATAGTCAGGCGCAGAGCACCTACCGGCGAGGACTACAGATCTATCCCGATGATACGGCGCTACGCAATAATCTGGGGCTATCGCTGGCGCTAGGCGGCAAACCGAGCGAGGCGATCAACATGCTGTTGGGAGTTAACGGCGTATCCGGCAAGTTGCCACAGGAGCGGGATAATCTGGCGCTGGCCTACGGCATGCTGGGACGGGACGACGCCGCCGAAGATATTCTGATGAGCAGCCAATCGCAGGATATGGTGCAGGATAATCTGGCGTTTTATCGCTATCTGCGTCAGAACATGGGGCAATTCGGTGCGAATGGCGATAAGTAACTTGAGGAAGGGCTGGTCGCGGTTGCGCCGCAACCAGCGAGGGGGTTCCGCGCTGGAGTATGCGCTGGCAGCGCCGCTATTGTTTGCGGTGATCTTCGTCGCCATTGAGGTGGCGTTCATCATGCTGGCGGATGCCCATCTGGATGTAGCCGCTAATCGCGTGGCGCGTATGGGGCGTCTCGGTATCACCGGGGAGTGCCGGCAGGCGGTGCGTAAGGTGATGAAAGATACCCTGTCGGTCTGGGTCAGCAGCGATAGTTCGATGTACACCGATGTCAAGATCTATACCCCTGAGGGCGATAATTCGTTCAGCGATATTGATAGCGACAATTATACCCCGGAGTGCGATAGCGGGGGGCGGGGGATATGGTGATCTATCGTCTGGGGTTCGATCGCCCCGGCCTGACCGGGTTTATTTCCTGGCTGGGGTTGAGCAAGGTGCGATTCGAGCGGGTCGTCCTGATCCAGAATGAGTGAGAAACCTGGTAATGAACATTTTTTCCCATTTTTGGCAATGTGGTATTCAACCGAGATTACAGCGTTTCCGGGGTGACAACCGGGGCGTAGTGGCGGTTGAGGCGGCATTACTTATTCCTATCGGGGTATTTGTCATTATCGCCTCATGGGAATTGTACCAATATTTCAGAACCGCGGCGGTGGTGGATCGCACCGCGTTTCTGGTGGCCAACAGCCTGTCCATGCAGCGTGAGCTACATGGCGGTACCGACTGCACGCTGGCGAATTCGGTGTGCACCTACAACACCATCGCCTCCGATTTAATGACGCCACTCGATTATAAAAGCAACGGCGGCATAGTTATTAGCCTCTATGCGGTTGAAACCGACGACGAAGGTGATAATCCGGCATGGAAAACTACGCCTGAGTGGCCTTCAAGAATCTATCGGGGCAGTGAGAATACACGCAATGTGGCTTCACAGCTTACGCCTCCGGCGGGATTCCCTGCTCCTGCCGTTAACGATACGGTGATCGCGGTGGAAGTTTTTTATGACTACACCCCGTTTGCCATCAGTTCGGCATTCTGGCAGGCGCTGGGCGGTGAAAAGCAAATTGTCAGCACGGTATTTTATCGTCCGCGCTTCAGTGCGTTGCGTGATCTGAAATGACGACGCGAAGGGATGGAACCATGATCATACTAAAGTGGTTTTTGCTTACCCTGCTGCGGGATCAGCGCGGGGCGGTCGCCCTGACCTATCTGCTATGTTTCCCGCTGATTTTACTGGCGCTGCTGGGGTCAATAGACTTTATCCGCTATAGCATGGCACAGGGTAAATTGCAGAACGCGCTGGATACGGCGGTGATTTCCGCCGGGCGCAATCTGGATACCTTTACGCCAGTTCCCACCGGTTCTGATGAAGAAGTCAAGTGGCGCGCCGACGCTAAAAGTTACTTCTTTAGCAATATGCCGCAGGGCTTTCTCGGCAGTTCCATTGCGGAAGATAATGTGGCCATCAACTACAGTGTGGAAACTGATGGATCAGATAACGCCACTGGAGCACAACTTGTTTCGATGACCGCCACCGGCACCCTGCCTCTGCTGGTGACGGGGATGATTAAGAAAACCGCGTTTAACCTATCGGCGACCAATGGGGCGGTACGCCGTACCCGCAGCGATCTGGAGATGGTGCTGGCATTGGATAATACCGGGTCAATGGCGAATGAGAATCGTATCGCCACTCTGAAAACCTCCGCGGCGCAACTGGTGGATACCGTGTTGGGCTCGGCGCAAGCTCTGGGGGGCAACAGCCAATCCTTTATTGGCATCGTTCCATTTGCCGACACCGTATATATCAGTCGGGAAAAAGTTCGTTGGTTGTCGTCTGATGCTCGGGCTCTTCCTTATATCGCCGCCGACAAGCACTGGGGTGGTTGTGTGGTAGAACCTTATGTTAATAATACTTTTAAAGCCGAGTCAGGACTGCCGGGCAGTTTTGAGCCGTTGATGACCGTTGGGACATTAAGTGAGGTCAATGGGTTAAAGACAACCGCTTATCTGAAAACGCGTGATGCGCCTGGTGCCAAAGACTATCGAATTTTGCCAGGTTCAAAGCCAAAGATTAGCGGCAATCGCAGTATTAGCGCGGAGCTTGAAAATGAATCAGGCAATATTATCCCTAAGTTCGCCTTTAATTCGGAGTATCTACAATGGCAGTATGGTTCCGTCAGAAATAATAACTGTCTGCAGAGCCGGGAGATGCTGTTCCTGTCTAATAACGTTGACGAGTTAAAGAATAAAATTAATGCAATGACAGTGGATGGACGCACAATTATCCCACTGGGATTATTGTGGTCATGGCGCATGCTGGATCCTAATTGGCGCGGCGATGACGGCTGGGGAGATAGAGAAAAACCGCATGATGCCGCGATAGGTCTCAATAAAGTGATTGTTTTGCTGACCGATGGCAATAACGGCCTCGATCCGATAACTAATAAAGCCAGTACCAGCGTCGGTGTGGTGATTGACGGCGAAAGGGATATTCCGGTGGATTACACCATCAGCTATCAATACCAGTTTAAAAAATCGAAAGATAGCGCGTGGTCGACAGACTCTGCCAGTCACACCTTTCATATTGACAAACTGAATGACGATAATACCCCTTACTTTACCTGCGGACCCATTTGTGCGTACGCCAACAGCTCTGACTTCAACTCACTTCGCGTCGGCAGCGAAACCGAGTTGAGCAACAGCAGTACGGAAATAAAACCCTATGGCAAACTGTTCCAGTCTGGGAGCGATTGGCAGGTAGGTAATACCACCCTGAATAATCTAACCGCTCGACTCTGCACCAATATCAGAGCCGAAGGGATTACCATCTACACGGTGGTGCTGGGTAGCGGCACCAACGCCAGCACGCAAGCACTGATGCAGAATTGTTCCAGCGGTACTGGCAGCCATTATTTTAACGCTACTAATGTGAACAATCTGCCGGCGGCGTTTGCCGCTATCGCCGCGTCCCTCACCGAACTGCGGCTCAACAAATAGTAAAGTGAACACGCGTTAAATATGCAAAATGCTGGATAAACATGGAGATAAGGTTTTCCGTGTTTTCTGCCCTTGGGAACGTTATCAAATTCAAGCCGCGCTCGCTCAGGAGGCGGCTTTATTTCACTTATCTTTCCCGCAGCGCTTCCGCTCTGGCGCGTAGGATCGGTTTTAGCAGGTAGCTGAGAATAGTTTTCTTTCCTGTCATAATATCGACCGTCGCCACCATGCCCGGAATAATCAACAGGGGTTTCTCTGCGGTTCCCAGATAGTTTTTATCCGTACGCAGCCGGATAATATAGAAACTATTGCCTTCTTTATCCGTTACCGTATCAGGACTAATCTGCTCCAGATGTCCTTTTAGTCCGCCATAGATGGTGTAGTCGTAAGCGGTGAGCTTAATAATGGCTTCCTGGCCGGGATGCAGAAAAGCGATGTCCTGCGGACGGATTCTGGCCTCGACCAGCAGGTTATCATCCAGCGGGACGATCTCCACCAAATCGCTGCCTGGCTGAATAACGCCGCCAATCGTGTTCACCAGAATTTGTTGCACGATACCGCGTACCGGTGAAACCACCAGCGTACGATTGACCCGATCCTCCAATGCCTTGCCGGTGGCGGCAAGCTTGTTCAGGTTGGTCTGGGCCTCGTTCAACTGCGATAATGCCTCGCTTTTATAACGCCCGCTGGTTTCCTGGATCTTGTTCTCGATCTCTTTAATGGCCGATTCAGCGCGGGGGATCGACAGCGTGACGGATTCAAGCTGGCCTTTGGTTTCCACTTCTGCGCGCCGTAAACGCAGCACCTCCACTTTGGAAATCGCGCCTTCGGCGATAAGCGGTTCAGACATCCTTATTTCCTGTTGCAGCAGATTTAGACTGTTGCGGAACTGGATTTGTTTGGCGGAGAAATCCCGTAGTTCCTGCCGGCGTTGTATCAATTGTTCTTCCAGCCCGGATATCTCGTTATGAAATTGCTGGCGCCGACTGTTATATAGCTCTCGTTCACCCTTAGCCACTTCCGGCGATCGGGCGGCGATGTCTGCGGATAACGTTAAATCCTGATCGTTAATTTCGGCATTCAGGCGTTCAATCCGCAGGGTCAGAGCAAGACGGTCGGCTTCAGTCTCCCCTACGTTGGACGCAAAGCGGGTGTCGTCAAGCCGTAGCAGAGGATCGCCCGCCTGAACGACCTGGCCTTCACGTACAAACAGTTCGGTAACGATACCGCCTTCAAGGTTTTGGACCTTTTGTAGCCGGGAGGAGGGTATCGCTTTGCCGTTACCGCGGGTGACTTCGTCAATGTTTGCAAATCCTGCCCATAGAATAAAAAACAGGAAAAAAGCTCCGATGCTCCACAGCGTAATGCGAATGACTCTGGGGGAGTCCTCTACTATGGCGCGGCTGACTTCGGGCATGGTATGAAAGTTATCTTCATCACGTCCGACAAAATAACGCCTAATGCGTTTAGCATACTCAACGAGACGCATTGATCTGTCCCTTTTTTAAGGCATCCATCACGATGGCTTTCGGGCCATCGGCAATAATTCGCCCTTTATCAACAATAATTAACCGATCGACTAACGCCAGCATTGACGCCCGGTGCGTCACCAGTAACAGCGTTTTGTTGGCGATCGCGGGGAAAAGCGCCTTTTTCAGCCGATCTTCACTGGAGTTATCCATCGAGCTGGTTGGCTCATCGAAAATTAGAATCGGCGGATCGAGCAGTAGAGCTCGGGCAACTGCGACCGCCTGACGTTGACCGCCGGATAATTGCTGACCTCGTTCGCCAACCTGAAGGTTGTAACCATCAGGATGCAGACGGGCAAATTCATTAACGCCCGCTATTTCGGCTGCTTGCAGCATACTTTCATCTTCAACGTAACGAGCGCCGATAATCAGGTTATCGCGCAGCGATCCGCTGAACAGCTGGATATCCTGTGGCACGTAGCCGATATTGTGCCGCAGGTCGCCGACATCCAACTGACGCACATCGACGCCATCAATCAGGATATTGCCTGAGTCGGCCTGATAGAGATTAACGATCAGTTTCTGCAGCGAGCTTTTGCCCGAGCCGCTTCGTCCGATAACGCCGACTTTTTCGCCGGCGGCGATGGAAATATTTATTCCTTTTAGTGAGCTATTTTTCTGCTCGGGGTAATTAAACGTCACATCGCGAAACTCGATGCTGCCGCGAATGCTTTCCCGTTTTAACGGATGTTCATTATCATTACGCTCTTGCGGCAACTGCATCATCTGTTCGGTGGTGGTCATCGTCAGCCTGGCCTGCTGATAACGCGTGACCAGCCCGGACAGTTGCCCCAACGGTATAAGCGCCCGGCCGTTAAGCATATAGCAGGCGATTAATCCCCCCATGCTGAGTTTGCCGTCAATCAGCATATATACGCCGACCACAATCATGGCGACGCCGGCAAATTGCTGGATCCATTGGGTCAGATTAACCGCCAGCGATGACAAAGTTTTGGCCCTCATTTCCAACCGGCTTAGACTGCCAATGGTTTGCTCCCACTGGTATTGTCGTTCGCTCTCTGCGTTGTTGACTTTTATTGCGTCCAGACTGCTCAGGGTTTCAATCAGCGTTGCTTGCCGCTCGCTGGCGAGGTGCATCGTTTTTTCAATCGCCGCCGTTAGCGGTTTCTGTAACGCCCAACTGGCAAGCAAAGCAATTGGATAGGCAAGAATGGAAACCCAGACCAATGGCCCGCCGATAATCCCGATAACCAGCAGCAGTAATAAAGTGAAAGGGAAATCGATAAGGGTGGTCAGCGTTAATGACGAAAGAAAATCCCTGAGTGATTGAAACTCATGGATATTCTGGGCAAAGTTACCCACCCGCGCCGGACGCGCTTTCATCGACATGCCGGTGATGCGTTCAAACAGCGTGGCTGAAATAATCAGATCGGTTTTTTTGCCGGCAATATCAAGGCAAATACCGCGCAATGTTTTCAATATCAGATCAAAGATAAATGCGCCGGTAATACCTGTCGCCAGCACCCATAAGGTTGCCGTTGCCTGGTTGGGCACCACCCGGTCATAAACATTCATGACAAACAGCGGGGTCGCCAAGGCGATGATATTAACCAGCAAACTGGCGAGAATGGCATCCATATAAAGGAAGCGCGATAGTTTTAGCGTATCTTTGAACCAGGATTTAGTGCGGGGGATGAGAGAATCAGACTGAATATCGAACTGGTGGCGGGGTTGGGCAAACATCACCAGCCCCAGATAGTCTTGCTGTAGTGTATGGCGGTCGACCGTAATTTCCCCGCCCTCCGTTTCACTGGGCATGATGCGGGCATCGCCATCGGCATTCCAGCCCAATAAAATTGCGGCTCTTCCTTCTCGCAATAACAACATTGCCGGAAGCGACATTGCGGCGATTTTATCCAGTGAACGCTTAAGCACTCTACCTTGCAAACCTGCGCGAGCCGCCGCTCTGGGGAGTAATTTTACCGATAGACGTTGCGCGGCCAGCGGCAATCCCGCCGTTAGCGTTGACCTGCTGACCGATTTCCCTTGCAAAGAGCAAAGTATCAGTAGGCTATCCAGCAGGGGATCGTCGTGACGGCTACGAGGGTCGCTGTGCTCTTGGACAACCGCTTCATCAGGATTATTGGTATCGTGAACAGAATGCAACTTCATTTAACTGAGTTTTTCCTTTCGCAACGCAATCCCTGCAACAGATAAAATGTGTAAATAAACAGTTCTCCGCCTTATACGGAGAACTGATATGTGTCGGTATGGCTTATTAATTTAATCCGGGTAACTCTGCGTGAGTCGTCACGTTAGTCAGGCTACTACCTGCCGCCGGCGCTGGAATCGATAAACTATTCAGTAAATCACCCATGCGTGATTTTATCCGATATTCGGTAAATAGCGCTATAAATCGGACTTCCACCAGGCGGCGCTGTGCGGTAAATAGCTCATTTTCACTGTCCAGTAAGTCTAACAGCGTTCTTTCGCCCAGGCTGAACTGTTTCTGGTAAGCGGTACGCACCCGCATGCTGCGATCGGCATACTCTGCGGCAATAGGAAGCTGCTGACGAGCGTTATTTAACGCGGACCAGGACAGGCGGAGCTCTTCATTGAGTTGGCGCAGGGCGTTGTTCCTTATATCCTGAGCTTCTTTGATTTGATAAGCCTTTGACTCCATGCGGTTTTTTCTGCTGCCGCCTTCGTACAGGTTATAGCGCATTCTTACCATCGCCTGCCATTCGTTGTTGTGACCGCGAGCGCCATCAATGTTGTTATCCATATTGCGAGCCAATTCAATATCTACCCGCGGATAAAAAGAGGATTTTGCCGCCTCGTACTGTTTTTCAGTCGCTTCAATGTCGGACTCGGCGGATTTCAATGACGGGTTATTTGCCAGCATGATACGCCGCGCTTCTTCCAGAGAAGCCGGCAGCGTGATGGTGGAAGCGCTAGGAATGGTCAGATGCTCCGGCTCCTTACCAACTACGCTGTAGTAATTGGTCCGAGCATCATCCAGGTTGGTTTTTTCCGTCAATACGTTATTGCGGGCCTGGGCTAGACGGGCCTCCGCCTGTTCCATATCGGCAAGACGGCCGACGCCTTGCTCGCTGCGCAGTTTTATCTGATCGTAAATACGTTCATGGCTGGCGAGATTGATTTCTGCGAGGCGTACAAACTCCTGGCGCTGCAACACATCAAGATAAACCTGCACGGCATCTAATGCGGTGCTTTCACTGGCGGTTAATACTTTATAGGCGCGGGAGTTGACCGTAGCGCGTTGCCGCCCAACCTCACTTGGGGTGGCGAAGCCGTCAAAAACCATCTGGCTTACGCTGATGCCGGATTCACTGCGATTCAGATCGACTCTATGATCGCCGCTGGCGCGAGTGGAAACGCTATCCGTTTCTTCGCGACCGATTCCTGCATTCAACGTTACGGAAGGGAGATATCCCCCTTTGGCGGCACTTAAGTCATGTTCCGCAGAGAAACGGCTATTAATTGAGGCGCTGACTTCAGGATGGGTGTTGAGCGAATGTTTAATTGCGTCCTGAATAGTATCAGCATGGGAGTAATTACTAAAAACCGTAATGAAAAACAAAGTAGATAATCTATATTTATTATAAGGCATGGCATTATTTTCCTGCGCAAATGTTAATTTGTGATTTTTCCTATTTTTATTAAAGATTAGTTATATTTATAAGTTGACAATTAACCGATAATAACATAATCAATATCAATAGGTTACCTTTTGTGGGGAAATGAAAATCATTTAAAGCATCTTATTTACTCAATATGAGTAAAGTTCTGGAAAGAATATGCCGAATTTTTTATTATATTGGTCATTGAGTCAAGAGATTGGCACATAAGAAAGTCAGTTTACGGCGACACCACAATCAGTTTTTTAGGATGCTTGTACAGCAAGACCACCTCATCAGGATGATGGCATAAATTCTATTATCAAAAATTATCTGTAGTACAAAAATAATAATAGATATCAAGGGGAACTATTTTGAATAGCGTAATCGGTATCATCAAATTCGTTATCGGTCAGGTTTTTGTCGTCGCTTTGGATGGCAGTCAACGGTTATTAGTCGCAGGTGAACGTATTTACAGCGGAGAGGAAGTCGTTACGGGTAATAATGGCGCTGTATCGATAACGTTACCTGACGGACGCACACTGGATTTAGGTCGCGACAGCAGTTGGAGCGGCGCGGCTGATGTGAGCAATAAGGACGCTACCTCGGCGAGCAATAATAATGACGTCGAAGCCTTGCAATCCGCTATTGCCCAAGGGGAAGACCCGACGCAAATATTGGAGCCAACGGCCGCCGGGAATAGCGATATTGGCGAAGCCGGGGACGGCGGCGGCAGCCATACGCCGGTGGTGTTGGAATTGACCGGACAAATTGTTGATCCGACAACCGGTTATGATACCGCAGGGTTAACTTCCGGAACGGCCTCATCCTTTGAGGAAAGCAATGCCGGGGCTATGGCGTTAGCTACCTCAGCTTCGGAAACAACAGATAATACGATATCGCCTTCTGTATCCATCACCATCAATGGTGATGGCACGGTTATTTTTTCGTTTACCAAGCCTCCGGCGGGTTTCGATGGAAATGATATTAGCGTTGCTAATGGGACTCTGCGCGATCTGACCCAGGATGCAAACGATCCTACGCATTGGTCGGCGGTACTTACGCCTCGCTCCGATTTTGAGGGGGACGTAGTCATCAGTGTTCCTGATGGCAGCTATACCGATGAGAATGGAACGCCGGGCACTGGCGCTAGTAGTTCGGTAACGGTTGATACATTGGCGCCGGATGCGACGATCTCCATTGATACCATTACCGAAGATAATGTGGTCAATGCCGACGAATCTAACCAGACTATCAGCGTGACCGGTCAGGTGGGCGCGGACGTCCACGCGGGCGATATAGTCGCCGTCACTGTCGGCGGGCAGTCTTATCAGACCACCGTCAATGCCGATGGCAACACCTGGAGCGTCGATGTACCGGGCAGCGTACTGGCGGGCAATACGGCAATTAGCGCCAGCGTCACCACGTCCGATGCGGCGGGAAATTCGACCACCGCGCATGCGAGCCGGACCTACGGCGTTGATACGGTGGCACCGGAAGCCAGCATCACCATCGATCCAGTGACTACGGATAACGTCATCAATCAGGCAGAGTCGACCCAGCCGCAGACCATTACCGGCCGTGTCGGCAATGACGTGCAGGTGGGCGATACGGTCACTGTAACGGTCGGCGGCCACAGCTATCAAACGACGGTCACGGCGGCCGACGGCGGCAGCATGTGGAGCGTGAATGTGCCGGGCAGTGTGCTGGCGGGTAATCGCTCGGTGAATGCCTCGGTGACAACTGCCGATGCGGCAGGCAACACGGCTACCGCAAATACCAGCCACGGTTACGAAGTGGATGTCACCGCACCAGAAGCGGCGATCACTATCGATACCATCACTGCGGATAACGTGATTAATGCCGCTGAGTCGCAGCAAGATGTGGCTGTGACCGGTAAGGTGGGCGCCAATGTACAGGCTGGCGATGCGGTTACCGTGACGGTGGGCAGCGAAACTTACCAAACCACGGTCAATGCCGATGGCAGCACCTGGAGCGTGAATATGCCGGGTAGCGTGCTGGCGGGCAATACGTCGGTCAATGCCACGGTCACCACTGCCGATGCGGCGGGGAATACGACCACTGCCGAGTCCAGCCGTGGCTATACGGTTGATACCGTGGCACCGGAGGCTACGATCACTATTGATACCATCACCGCCGATAACGTGATTAATGCCGCTGAGTCCAACCAAAATATCAGCGTGACTGGTAAAGTGGGCTCGGACGTCCAGGCTGGCGACACGGTCACCGTAACGGTAGGTAGTGAAACTTACCAAACTACCGTGAATGCCGATGGCAGCACCTGGAGCGTCAATGTGCCGGGTAGCGTGCTAGCGGGCAATACGTCGGTCAATGCCAGCGTCACTACCGCGGATGCAGCAGGGAATACAACCACCGCGGATGCCAATCGTCCGTATGGTGTGGATACCGTGGCGCCGGAAGCGGCGATCTCCATCGATACCATCACCGCCGATAACGTGATCAACGCTGCCGAATCCAATCAAAACATCAGCGTCACCGGTAAAGTGGGCTCGGACGTCCAGGCTGGCGACACAGTCACCGTAACGGTAGGTAGTGAAACTTACCAAACTACCGTGAATGCCGACGGCAGCACCTGGAGTGTCAATGTGCCGGGTAGCGTGCTGGCGGGCAATACCGCAGTCAATGCTACGGTGACGACTGCGGATGCGGCAGGAAATACGACCACCGCCGAGTCCAGCCGCGGTTATACGGTTGATACCGTGGCACCGGAAGCGGCGATCTCCATCGATACCATTACTGCGGATAACGTGATTAATGCCGCTGAGTCTAATCAGTCTATCCCAGTAACCGGCCAAGTCGGAGCCAATGTGCAGGCTGGCGATACGGTGACGGTTACCGTGGGTAGTGAGACTTACCAGACTACCGTGAATGCCGATGGCAGCACCTGGAGCGTGAATGTGCCGGGCAGCGTGCTGGCGGGGAATGGCTCGGTGAATGCTACGGTCACCACCGCGGATGCCGCAGGGAATACGACCACTGCCGATGCCAATCGTCCGTATGGTGTGGATACGGTAGCGCCGGAAGCAGCAATTAGCATTGATACCATTACCGCCGATAATGTGATCAATGCCGCTGAGTCGCAGCAGAATGTGACTGTGACCGGCCAGGTCGGTGCTAATGTTCAGGTTGGCGATACGGTCACGGTGACTGTCGGCAGCGAAACTTACCAGACTACCGTGAATGCCGACGGCAGCACCTGGAGTGTCAATGTGCCGGGTAGCGTGCTGGCGGGCAATACCGCAGTCAATGCTACGGTGACGACTGCGGATGCGGCAGGCAATACAACCACCGCCGAAGCGAACCGTCCGTATGGTGTCGATACCGTGGCGCCGGATGCGACGATCTCCATCGATACCATTACTGCGGATAACGTGGTGAATGCGGCCGAGTCCAACCAAAATATCAGCGTCACCGGTAAAGTGGGCTCGGACGTCCAGGCTGGCGATACGGTTACCGTAACGGTAGGCAGTGAAACTTACCAAACTACGGTCAATGCCGACGGCAGCACCTGGAGCGTCAACGTGCCGGGCAGTGTGCTGGCGGGCAATACGTCGGTCAATGCCACGGTGACGACTGCTGATGCGGCAGGTAACACGGCTACCGCAAATACCAGTCACGGTTATGACGTGGATGTCACCGCGCCGGAAGCGGCGATCTCTATCGACACGATTACTGCCGATAATGTGATTAATGCCGCTGAGTCCAACCAAAACATCAGCGTCACCGGTCAGGTGGGTGCTAACGTCCAGGCTGGCGATACGGTTACGGTCACCGTGGGTGGTGAGACTTACCAAACCACGGTCAATGCCGACGGCAGCACCTGGAGCGTGAATGTGCCGGGCAGCGTGCTAGCGGGCAATACGTCGGTCAATGCCAGCGTCACTACCGCGGATGCGGCAGGCAATACGACCACTGCCGAGTCTAGTCGTGGTTATACGGTGGATACCGTGGCGCCGGAAGCCGCGATCTCTATCGATACCATTACCGCCGATAATGTGATTAATGCCGCTGAGTCCAACCAAAACATCAGCGTGACTGGTAAAGTGGGCTCGGACGTTCAGGCTGGCGATATGGTCACGGTGACGGTGGGCAGTGAGACTTACCAGACTACCGTCAATGCTGATGGCACGACCTGGAGCGTGAATGTGCCGGGCAGTGTGCTGGCGGGTAATACGTCGGTCAATGCCACGGTCACCACGTCTGATGCAGCGGGTAATACAACGACTGCCGAATCCAGCCGTGGCTATACGGTGGATACCGTAGCGCCGGAAGCCAGCATTACTATCGATCCGGTGACCGCGGATAACACCATCAATTTAAATGAGTCCAACCAGCCGCAGACTATCTCTGGCCGTGTCGGTAACGACGTTCAGGCCGGTGATGCCGTTACTGTGACCGTCGGTGGTGAAACTTACCAGACGACCGTGAATGCTGATGGCACTACCTGGAGCGTCAATGTGCCGGGTAGTGTGCTGGCGGGCAATACGTCGGTCAATGCTACGGTGACGACTGCCGATGCGGCGGGTAATACAACGACTGCCGAGTCCAGCCGTGGCTATACGGTGGATACGGTAGCGCCGGAAGCGGTGATCTCCATTGATACGATTACTGCGGATAATGTGATCAATGCGGCTGAGTCCAACCAAAACATCAGCATCACCGGTAAAGTGGGCTCGGACGTCCAGGCGGGTGATACGGTGACGGTCACCGTAGGCGGTGAAACTTACCAGACCACGGTGAATGCAGACGGCAGCACCTGGAGCGTCAATGTGCCGGGTAGCGTGCTAGCGGGCAATAGCTCGGTGAATGCTGTGGTGACGACTGCGGATGCGGCAGGCAACACGGCTACCGCAAATGCCAGCCACGGTTATGAAGTGGATGTTACCGCACCAGAAGCGGCAATTAGTATTGATACCATTACCGCCGATAACGTAATTAATGCCGCAGAGTCCAACCAAAATATCAGCGTGACTGGTAAAGTGGGCTTGGACGTTCAGGCTGGCGACACGGTCACGGTGACGGTGGGCAGTGAGTCTTACCAGACTACCGTCAATGCCGACGGCAGCACCTGGAGCGTGAATGTGCCGGGCAGCGTGCTGGCTGGCAATAGTACTGTGAATGCTACAGTCACCACCGCGGATGCAGCGGGGAATACCGCTACTGCAAATGCCAGCCACGGTTATGAAGTGGATGTCACCGCACCAGAAGCGGCAATCAGCATTGATACCATTACCGCCGATAATGTGATTAATGCCGCTGAGTCCAACCAAAACATCAGTGTCACCGGTAAAGTGGGTTCGGACGTCCAGACTGGCGATACGGTTACGGTCACCGTGGGTGGTGAGACTTACCAGACGACCGTGAATGCTGATGGCAGTACCTGGAGCGTGAATGTGCCGGGCAGTGTGTTGGCGGACAATAATGCGGTCAATGCCACGGTCACCACCGCGGATGCAGCAGGGAATACAACCACCGCCGAGTCCAGCCGCGGCTATACGGTTGATACGGTAGCGCCGGAAGCCGCGATCACTATCGATACCATTACTGCCGATAATGTGGTGAATGCGGCCGAGTCCAACCAAAACATTAGCGTCACCGGTAAAGTGGGCTCGGACGTCCAGGCTGGCGATGCGGTTACCGTGACTGTCGGTAGCGAAACTTACCAAACCACGGTGAATGCTGATGGCACTACCTGGAGCGTGAATGTGCCGGGTAGTGTGCTGGCGGGCAATAATGCGGTCAATGCCACGGTCACCACGTCTGATGCGGCGGGGAATACAACCACCGCCGAAGCGAGCCGTCCGTATGGTGTGGATACGGTAGCGCCGGAAGCGGCGATCTCTATCGACACGATTACTGCGGATAATGTGATTAATGCCGCTGAGTCCAACCAAAACATCAGCGTCACCGGTAAAGTGGGCTCGGACGTGGCTGGCGACACGGTCGTAACGGTGGGCAGCGAAACTTACCAGACCACGGTGAATGCTGATGGCACTACCTGGAGCGTGAATGTGCCGGGTAGTGTGCTGGCGGGCAATAATGCGGTGAATGCTACGGTGACGACTGCGGATGCGGCGGGGAATACAACCACCGCCGAAGCGAGCCGTCCGTATGGTGTCGATACCGTGGCGCCGGAAGCCGCGATCTCCATTGATACGATTACTGCGGATAACGTAATCAATGCGGCCGAGTCCAACCAAAATATCAGCGTCACCGGTAAAGTGGGCTCGGACGTTCAGGCTGGCGATACGGTTACGGTGACTGTGGGTGGTGAGTCTTATCAGACGACCGTCAATGCTGATGGCAGCACCTGGAGTGTGAATGTGCCGGGTAGCGTGTTGGCGGGCAATAATGCGGTGAATGCTACGGTCACCACGTCTGATGCGGCGGGGAATACGACCACCGCCGAATCCAGCCGTGGTTATACGGTGGATACGGTAGCGCCGGAAGCCGCGATCACTATCGACACGATTACTGCGGATAACGTGATCAATGCCGCTGAGTCCAACCAAAACATCAGTGTCACCGGTAAAGTGGGCTCGGACGTCCAGGCTGGCGACACGGTCACCGTAACGGTAGGTAGTGAAACTTACCAAACTACCGTGAATGCCGATGGCAGCACCTGGAGCGTGAATGTGCCGGGTAGCGTGCTGGCGGGCAATACGTCGGTCAATGCCACGGTCACCACCGCGGATGCCGCAGGGAATACAACCACTGCGGATGCCAATCGTCCGTATGGTGTGGATACCGTAGCACCAGAAGCGGCGATCTCCATTGATACCATTACTGCGGATAATGTGATCAATGCCGCTGAGTCCAACCAAAATATCAGCGTCACCGGTAAAGTGGGCTCGGACGTCCAGGTTGGCGATACGGTCACGGTGACGGTGGGCAGTGAGTCTTACCAGACTACCGTGAATGCTGATGGCTCGACCTGGAGCGTCAACGTGCCGGGCAGTGTGTTGGCGGACAATAATGCGGTCAATGCCACGGTCACCACCGCGGATGCAGCAGGGAATACAACCACCGCCGAGTCCAGCCGCGGCTATACGGTTGATACGGTAGCGCCGGAAGCCGCGATCACTATCGATACCATTACTGCCGATAATGTGGTGAATGCGGCCGAGTCCAACCAAAACATTAGCGTCACCGGTAAAGTGGGCTCGGACGTCCAGGCTGGCGATGCGGTTACCGTGACTGTCGGTAGCGAAACTTACCAAACCACGGTCAATGCCGATGGCAGCACTTGGAGCGTGAATGTGCCGGGCAGTGTGTTGGCGGGCAATAATGCGGTCAATGCCACGGTCACCACGTCTGATGCGGCGGGGAATACAACCACCGCCGAAGCGAGCCGTCCGTATGGTGTGGATACGGTAGCGCCGGAAGCGGCGATCTCTATCGACACGATTACTGCGGATAATGTGATTAATGCCGCTGAGTCCAACCAAAACATCAGCGTCACCGGTAAAGTGGGCTCGGACGTTCAGGCTGGCGACACGGTCACCGTAACGGTGGGCAGCGAAACTTACCAGACCACGGTGAATGCTGATGGCACTACCTGGAGCGTGAATGTGCCGGGTAGTGTGCTGGCGGGCAATAATGCGGTGAATGCTACGGTGACGACTGCGGATGCGGCGGGGAATACAACCACCGCCGAAGCGAGCCGTCCGTATGGTGTCGATACCGTGGCGCCGGAAGCCGCGATCTCCATTGATACGATTACTGCGGATAACGTAATCAATGCGGCCGAGTCCAACCAAAATATCAGCGTCACCGGTAAAGTGGGCTCGGACGTTCAGGCTGGCGATACGGTTACGGTGACTGTGGGTGGTGAGTCTTATCAGACGACCGTCAATGCTGATGGCAGCACCTGGAGTGTGAATGTGCCGGGTAGCGTGTTGGCGGGCAATAATGCGGTGAATGCTACGGTCACCACGTCTGATGCGGCGGGGAATACGACCACCGCCGAATCCAGCCGTGGTTATACGGTGGATACGGTAGCGCCGGAAGCCGCGATCACTATCGACACGATTACTGCGGATAACGTGATCAATGCCGCTGAGTCCAACCAAAACATCAGTGTCACCGGTAAAGTGGGCTCGGACGTCCAGGCTGGCGACACGGTCACCGTAACGGTAGGTAGTGAAACTTACCAAACTACCGTGAATGCCGATGGCAGCACCTGGAGCGTGAATGTGCCGGGTAGCGTGCTGGCGGGCAATACGTCGGTCAATGCCACGGTCACCACCGCGGATGCCGCAGGGAATACAACCACTGCGGATGCCAATCGTCCGTATGGTGTGGATACCGTAGCACCAGAAGCGGCGATCTCCATTGATACCATTACTGCGGATAATGTGATCAATGCCGCTGAGTCCAACCAAAATATCAGCGTCACCGGTAAAGTGGGCTCGGACGTCCAGGTTGGCGATACGGTCACGGTGACGGTGGGCAGTGAGTCTTACCAGACTACCGTGAATGCTGATGGCTCGACCTGGAGCGTCAACGTGCCGGGCAGCGTGCTGGCGGGGAATAGCTCGGTCAATGCTACGGTCACTACCGCGGATGCAGCAGGGAATACGACCACTGCCGAGTCCAGCCGTGGTTATACGGTGGATACGGTAGCGCCGGAAGCCGCGATCACTATCGATACCATTACTGCCGATAATGTGATCAATGCTGCCGAATCCAATCAAAACATCAGCGTCACCGGTAAAGTGGGCTCGGATGTCCAGGTTGGCGATGCGGTTACGGTCACCGTCGGTGGTGAAACTTACCAGACGACCGTGAATGCCGATGGCAGTACCTGGAGCGTCAATGTGCCGGGCAGCGTGCTGGCGGGGAATAGCTCGGTCAATGCTACGGTCACTACCGCGGATGCAGCAGGGAATACGACCACTGCCGAGTCCAGTCGTGGTTATACAGTTGATACGGTAGCGCCGGAAGCCGCGATCACTATCGATACCATTACTGCCGATAATGTGATCAATGCTGCCGAATCCAATCAAAACATCAGCGTCACCGGTAAAGTGGGTTCGGACGTCCAGGCTGGTGATACGGTTACCGTGTCGGTGGGCAACGAGACTTACCAGACCACGGTCAATGCCGATGGCAGCACCTGGAGTGTCAATGTTCCGGGCAGTGTGTTGGCGGGCAATAATGCGGTCAATGCCACGGTCACCACTGCGGATGCGGCAGGGAATACAACCACCGCCGAAGCGAATCGTCCGTATGGTGTGGATACGGTAGCGCCGGAAGCGGCGATCTCCATCGATACCATTACTGCGGATAACGTGATTAATGCCGCTGAGTCTAATCAGTCCATCCCAGTTACCGGTCAGGTTGGTGCTAGCGTGCAGGCCGGTGATACGGTTACGGTCACCGTGGGTAGTGAGTCTTATCAAACTACCGTGAATGCCGACGGCAGCATCTGGAGCGTGAATGTGCCGGGCAGCGTGCTGGCGGGCAATACGTCGGTCAATGCTACGGTGACGACTGCTGATGCGGCAGGCAATACGGCTACCGCAAATACCAGCCACGGTTATGAAGTGGATGTTACCGCACCAGAAGCAGCAATCAGCATTGATACCATCACTGCGGATAATGTGGTGAATGCCGCAGAGTCGCAGCAGGATGTGGCTGTGACTGGCCAGGTGGGAGCCAACGTGCAGGCCGGTGATACGGTCACGGTGACGGTAGGTAACGAGACTTATCAAACCACGGTCAATGCTGATGGCAGCACCTGGAGAGTGAATGTGCCGGGTAGCGTGCTGGCGGGCAATACGTCGGTCAATGCTACGGTCACCACGTCTGATGCCGCAGGCAATACAACCACCGCCGATGCCAATCGCCCGTATGGTGTCGATACCGTGGCGCCAGAAGCCGCGATCTCCATCGATACCATTACCGCCGATAATGTGATTAATGCCGCTGAGTCCAACCAAAATATCAGCGTGACTGGTAAAGTGGGCTCGGACGTTCAGGCGGGTGATACGGTTACGGTGACTGTCGGCAGTGAAACTTACCAAACTACGGTCAATGCCGATGGAGCAACCTGGAGCGTCAACGTGCCGGGCAGCGTATTGGCGGGTAATACCTCAGTCAATGCCAGCGTCACCACTGCGGATGCGGCGGGTAACACCGCTACTGCAAATACCAGTCACGGTTATGAAGTGGATGTCATCTCACCAGAAGCGGCAATTAGTATTGATACCATTACCGCCGATAACGTGATTAATGCTGCTGAGTCTAATCAGACGATCCCGGTTAGCGGTCAGGTGGGCGCTAACGTCCAGGCTGGTGATACGGTTACCGTGACGGTAGGCAATGAGACTTATCAAACTACCGTGAATGCCGACGGCAGCACCTGGAGCGTCAATGTGCCGGGTAGCGTGCTGGCGGGCAATACGTCGGTCAATGCTACGGTCACCACGTCTGATGCGGCGGGGAATACGACCACCGCCGAATCCAGCCGTGGTTATACGGTGGATACGGTAGCGCCAGAAGCCGCGATCTCCATCGACACGATTACTGCGGATAACGTAATCAATGCCGCTGAGTCCAATCAAAACATCAGCGTCACCGGTAAAGTGGGCTCGAACGTCCAGGTTGGCGATACGGTGACGGTCACGATAGGCAATGAGACTTACCAGACTACCGTGAATGCCGATGGCAGCACCTGGAGCGTCAATGTGCCGGGCAGCGTATTGGCGGGCAACAGTTCGGTGAACGCTACGGTGACAACTGCTGATGCGGCGGGAAATACGACCACGGCTGAAGCGAGCCGTCCGTATGGTGTTGATACCGTGGCGCCGGAAGCAGCAATTAGCATTGATACCATCACCGCCGATAACGTGATCAATGCCGCTGAGTCGCAGCAGGATGTGGCTGTGACTGGCCAGGTGGGTGCTAACGTCCAGACTGGCGATACGGTTACGGTCACCGTGGGTGGTGAGACTTACCAGACTACGGTCAATGCTGACGGCAGTACCTGGAGCGTCAATGTGCCGGGCAGCGTATTGGCGGGTAATACCGCAGTCAATGCTACGGTCACCACCGCCGATGCGGCGGGCAATACGACCACGGCGGATGCCAATCGTCCGTATGGTGTGGATACCGTGGCGCCGGAAGCCAGCATTACTATCGATCCGGTGACCGCGGATAACACAATCAATTTAAATGAGTCCAACCAGCCGCAGACTATCTCTGGCCGTGTCGGTAACGACGTTCAGGCCGGTGATGCCGTTACTGTGACCGTCGGTGGTGAAACTTACCAGACGACCGTGAATGCCGATGGCAGCACTTGGAGCGTGAATGTGCCGGGTAGCGTGCTGGCGGGCAATACGTCGGTCAATGCTACGGTCACCACGTCTGATGCCGCAGGCAATACAACCACCGCCGATGCCAATCGTCCGTATGATGTCGATACGGTAGCACCGGAAGCGGCGATCTCCATCGATACGATTACTGCGGATAACGTAATCAATGCCGCTGAATCCAACCAAAACATCAGTGTCACCGGTAAAGTGGGCTCGGACGTCCAGGTTGGCGATACGGTGACGGTCACGGTGGGCAGCGAAACCTACCAGACCACGGTCAATGCCGACGGCAGCACCTGGAGCGTCAACGTGCCGGGCAGCGTGCTGGCGGGCAATAACGCGGTCAATGCCAGCGTCACTACCGTGGATGCAGCAGGGAATACAACCACTGCGGATGCCAATCGTCCGTATGGTGTGGATACCGTAGCGCCGGAAGCAGCGATCTCCATCGACACGATTACTGCGGATAATGTGATTAATGCCGCTGAGTCGCAGCAGGATGTGACTGTGACCGGCCAGGTCGGCGCCAATGTACAGGCGGGCGATACGGTTACCGTGACGGTAGGCAATGAGACTTATCAAACTACCGTGAATGCCGACGGCAGCACCTGGAGCGTCAATGTGCCGGGTAGCGTGCTGGCGGGCAATACGTCGGTCAATGCTACGGTGACAACTGCGGATGCGGCAGGCAATACAACCACCGCCGAAGCGAACCGTCCGTATGGTGTCGATACCGTGGCACCGGAAGCCAGCATTACTATCGATCCGGTGACCGCGGATAACACTATCAATTTAAATGAGTCCAACCAGCCGCAGACTATCTCTGGCCGTGTCGGTAACGACGTCCAGGCTGGCGATACAGTTACCGTAACGGTAGGTAACGAGACTTATCAAACTACCGTGAATGCTGATGGCAGCACCTGGAGCGTGAATGTGCCGGGCAGCGTGCTGGCGGGCAATACGTCGGTCAATGCTACGGTGACGACTGCTGATGCGGCAGGCAATACGACCACTGCCGATGCCAATCGTCCGTATGGTGTGGATACCGTGGCGCCGGAAGCGGCGATCTCCATCGATACCATCACCGCCGATAATGTGGTGAATGCCGCTGAGTCTAATCAGTCCATCCCAGTTACCGGTCAGGTCGGTGCTAACGTCCAGGCTGGCGATACGGTCACGGTGACGGTAGGCAGCGAAACTTACCAGACTACCGTGAATGCCGATGGCAGCACCTGGAGTGTGAATGTGCCGGGCAGCGTATTGGCGGGCAACAGTTCGGTGAACGCTACGGTGACAACTGCCGATGCGGCGGGTAATACCTCTACTGCCGATGCCAATCGTCCGTATGGTGTGGATATGGTGGCGCCGGAGGCCACGATCACTATCGATACCATCACCGCCGATAATGTGATTAATGCCGCTGAGTCGCAGCAAGATGTGGCTGTTACCGGTAAGGTGGGAGCCGACGTGCAAGCTGGTGATGCCGTTACCGTAACGGTGGGCAGCGAAACCTACCAGACCACCGTGAATGCTGATGGCAGCACCTGGAGCGTCAACGTGCCGGGTAGCGTGCTGGCGAGTAATAGCTCGGTGAATGCCACGGTCACCACGTCTGATGCGGCAGGCAATACAGCCACCGCCGAGTCCAGCCGTGGTTATACGGTTGATACGGTAGCGCCGGAAACCAGCATTACTATCGATCCGGTAACCGCTGATAACACTATCAATTTAAATGAGTCCAACCAGCCGCAGACTATCTCTGGCCGTGTTGGTAACGACGTGCAGGCTGGCGATACGGTCACGGTGACGGTAGGCAATGAGTCTTATCAAACTACGGTGAATGCCGACGGCAGCACCTGGAGCGTGAGTGTTCCGGGCAGCGTGTTGGCGGGTAATAGCTCGGTGAATGCCTCGGTGACAACAGCCGATGCAGCAGGCAATACGACCACCGCCGAAGCGAACCGTCCGTATGGTGTGGATACCGTAGCGCCGGAAGCGGCGATCTCCATCGATACCATCACCGCCGATAACGTGATTAATGCTGTTGAGTCTAATCAGCCCATCCCAGTAACCGGCCAAGTCGGAGCCAACGTGCAGGCCGGTGATGTCGTCACGGTCACCGTGGGCGCTGAGTCTTATCAAACTACCGTGAATGCTGATGGCACTACCTGGAGTGTCAACGTGCCGGGCAGCGTGCTGGCGGGCAATAGCTCGGTGAATGCCACGGTCACCACTGCGGATGCGGCAGGCAATACAACCACGGCCGAAGCGAATCGCCCGTATGGTGTCGATACGGTAGCACCGGAAGCGGCGATCTCCATCGATACGATTACTGCCGATAATGTGATCAATGCGGCCGAGTCCAACCAAAATATCAGCGTCACCGGTAAAGTGGGCTCGGATGTTCAGGCTGGCGATACGGTTACGGTAACGGTAGGCAGCGAAACTTACCAGACTACCGTGAATGCTGATGGCAGCACCTGGAGCGTCAATGTGCCGGGTAGCGTGCTGGCGGGTAATAGCTCGGTGAATGCTACGGTCACCACTGCGGATGCGGCGGGAAATACGACCACGGCCGAAGCGAACCGTCCGTATGGTGTGGATACGGTAGCGCCGGAAGCCAGCATTACTATCGATCCGGTGACCGCGGATAACACCATCAATTTAAATGAGTCCAACCAGCCGCAGACTATCTCTGGCCGTGTTGGTAACGACGTTCAGGCCGGCGATACGGTAACGGTCACCGTGGGTGGTGAGACTTACCAGACCACCGTGAATGCTGACGGCAACACCTGGAGCGTCAATGCGCCGGGCAGCGTGCTGGCGGGCAATACGTCGGTCAATGCTACGGTGACGACTGCTGATGTGGCAGGCAATACGACCACTGCGGATGCAAACCGTTCGTATGGTGTGGATACCGTAGTGCCGGAAGCCGCGATCACTATCGATACCATTACTGCCGATAATGTGATCAATGCTGCCGAATCCAATCAAAACATCAGCGTCACCGGTAAAGTGGGCTCGGACGTCCAGGCGGGTGATCCGGTCACGGTGACTGTCGGCAGCGAAACTTACCAAACTACCGTGAATGCTGACGGCACTACCTGGAGCGTCAATGTGCCGGGTAGCGTATTGGCGGGCAACAGCTCGGTGAATGCCACGGTGACGACTGCCGATGCGGCAGGGAATACCGCTACCGCAAATACCAGCCACGGTTATGACGTGGATGTCACCGCGCCGGAAGCGGCGATCTCTATCGACACGATTACTGCCGATAATGTGATTAATGCCGCTGAGTCCAACCAAAACATCAGCGTCACCGGTAAAGTGGGCTCGGACGTCCGGGCTGGCGACACGGTCACGGTAACGGTGGGCAGCGAAACCTACCAGACCACGGTGAATGCCGATGGTACGACCTGGAGCGTGAATGTGCCGGGCAGTGTGCTGGCGGGCAATACGTCGGTCAATGCCAGCGTCACCACCTCTGATGCGGCAGGTAACACGACCACAGCAGATGCCAATCGTCCGTATGGTGTGGATACCGTAGCGCCAGAAGCCACGATCTCCATCGATACGATTACTGCGGATAATGTGATTAATGCGGCCGAGTCCAACCAAAACATCAGCGTCACCGGCAAAGTGGGCTCGGACGTTCAGGCTGGCGATGCGGTTACCGTGATGGTGGGCAGTGAGTCTTACCAGACTACCGTGAATACTGATGGCACGACCTGGAGCGTCAACGTGCCGGGCAGCGAGCTGGCGGGCAATACGTCGGTCAATGCTACGGTCACCACCGCGGATGCAGCAGGGAATACAACCACCGCCGAGTCCAGCCGTGGTTATACGGTGGATACGGTAGCGCCGGAAGCCGCGATCACTATCGATACCATCACTGCCGATAATGTGATTAATGCCGCTGAGTCCAACCAAAACATCAGCGTCACCGGTAAAGTGGGCTCGGACGTCCAGGCTGGCGATACGGTTATCGTAACGGTGGGCAGCGAAACTTACCAAACTACCGTGAATGCTGATGGCAGCACCTGGAGCGTCAATGTGCCGGGCAGTGTGCTGGCGGGCAATAGTTCGGTCAATGCCACGGTCACCACGTCTGATGCAGCAGGGAATACGACCACAGCCGAGTCCAGTCGTGGTTATACAGTTGATACGGTAGCGCCGGAAGCCGCGATCACTATCGATACCATTACTGCCGATAATGTGATCAATGCTGCCGAATCCAATCAAAACATCAGCGTCACCGGTAAAGTGGGCTCGGACGTCCAGGCTGGCGATGCGGTTACCGTGACGGTGGGCAATGAGACTTATCAGACCACGGTCAATGCAGACGGCAGCACCTGGAGTGTGAATGTGCCGGGTAGCGTGCTGGCGGGCAATACGTCGGTCAACGCCACGGTCACCACTGCCGATGCGGCGGGGAATACGACCACTGCCGAGTCCAGCCGCGGCTATACGGTTGATACCGTGGCACCGGAAGCCGCGATCTCCATCGATACCATCACTGCCGATAATGTGATTAATGCCGCTGAGTCCAACCAAAACATCAGCGTCACCGGTCAGGTGGGTGCTAACGTCCAGGCTGGCGATACGGTCACGGTGACTGTCGGCAGCGAAACTTACCAAACCACAGTTAATGCTGACGGCAGCACCTGGAGCGTGAATGTGCCGGGTAGCGTGCTGGCGGGCAATACGTCGGTGAATGCTACGGTCACTACCGCGGATGCGGCGGGGAATACGACCACAGCCGAGTCCAGCCGAGGCTATACGGTGGATACGGTAGCGCCGGAAGTGGCAATCTCCATCGATACCATTACTACGGATAACGTGGTGAATGCGGCCGAGTCCAACCAAAATATCAGCGTCACCGGCAAAGTGGGCTCGGACGTCCAGGCTGGTGATACGGTTACGGTCACCGTGGGTGGTGAGACTTACCAGACCACAGTCAATGCCGACGGCAGCACCTGGAGTGTGAATGTGCCGGGCAGCGTGTTGGCGGGCAATAGCACTGTGAATGCTACGGTCACCACCGCGGATGCGGCGGGGAATACCGCTACCGCAAATGCCAGCCACGGTTATGAAGTGGATGTTACCGCACCAGAAGCGGCAATTAGTATTGATACCATCACTGCGGATAATGTGGTGAATGCCGCTGAGTCGCAGCAGGATGTGGCTGTGACTGGCCAGGTGGGAGCCGACGTGCAGGCCGGTGATACGGTTACGGTGACGGTAGGTAACGAGACTTATCAAACCACGGTCAATGCCGATGGCAGCACCTGGAGCGTTAATATGCCGGGTAGCGTGCTGGCGGGCAATACGTCGGTCAATGCCACGGTCACCACTGCCGATGCGGCGGGGAATACGACCACTGCCGAGTCCAGCCGCGGCTATACGGTTGATACCGTGGCACCGGAAGCCGCGATCTCCATCGATACCATCACTGCCGATAATGTGATTAATGCCGCTGAGTCCAACCAAAACATCAGCGTCACCGGTCAGGTGGGTGCTAACGTCCAGGCTGGCGATACGGTCACGGTGACTGTCGGCAGCGAAACTTACCAAACCACAGTTAATGCTGACGGCAGCACCTGGAGCGTGAATGTGCCGGGTAGCGTGCTGGCGGGCAATACGTCGGTGAATGCTACGGTGACGACTGCGGATGCGGCGGGGAATACAACCACTGCCGAATCCAGCCGAGGCTATACGGTTGATACGGTAGCGCCGGAAGCCGCGATCTCTATCGATACCATTACCGCCGATAACGTGATTAATGCG
Source organism: Brenneria izadpanahii (assembly GCF_017569925.1). Lineage (NCBI taxonomy): Bacteria > Pseudomonadati > Pseudomonadota > Gammaproteobacteria > Enterobacterales > Pectobacteriaceae > Brenneria > Brenneria izadpanahii. The sequence continues at coordinate 1,311,668 of NZ_CP050854.1, forward strand.
GCCGAATCCAACCAAAACATCAGTGTCACCGGTAAGGTGGGTGCCAACGTGCAGGCTGGCGATACGGTCACGGTGACGGTAGGCAATGAGTCTTATCAAACTACGGTCAATGCCGATGGCAGCACCTGGAGCGTCAACGTGCCGGGCAGCGTGCTGGCGGGCAATACGTCGGTCAATGCTACGGTCACCACTGCGGATGCGGCGGGGAATACGACCACGGCGGATGCAAACCGTCCGTATGGTGTCGATACCGTGGCGCCAGAAGCCGCGATCTCTATCGATACCATTACCGCCGATAACGTGATTAATGCCGCTGAATCGCAGCAGGATGTGACTGTGACCGGTAAGGTGGGCGCCAATGTACAGGCTGGCGATGCGGTTACCGTGACGGTGGGCAGCGAAACTTACCAAACTACGGTCAATGCTGATGGCACTACCTGGAGTGTCAACGTGCCGGGCAGCGTGCTGGCGGGCAATACGTCGGTCAATGCTACGGTCACCACCGCGGATGCAGCAGGGAATACAACCACCGCCGAGTCCAGCCGTGGTTATACGGTGGATACGGTAGCGCCGGAAGCCAGCATTACTATCGATCCGGTGACCGCGGATAACACAATCAATTTAAATGAGTCCAACCAGCCACAGACTATTTCTGGCCGTGTCGGTAACGACGTCCAGGCGGGTGATACGGTTACCGTAACGGTGGGCAGTGAAACCTACCAGACTACCGTGAATGCGGATGGCAGCACCTGGAGCGTCAACGTGCCGGGCAGCGTGCTGGCGGGCAATACGTCGGTCAATGCTACGGTCACCACTGCGGATGCGGCAGGGAATACAACCACTGCCGATGCCAATCGTCCGTATGGTGTGGATACGGTGGCGCCGGAAGCGGCGATCTCTATCGACACGATTACTGCCGATAACGTAATTAATGCCGCTGAGTCGAAGCAAGATGTGGCTGTGACCGGTAAGGTGGGCTCAGACGTCCAGGCGGGTGATACGGTTACCGTAACGGTAGGTAGTGAAACTTACCAAACTACCGTGAATGCCGACGGTAGCACCTGGAGCGTTAATGTGCCGGGCAGTGTGCTGGCGGGTAATAGCTCGGTGAATGCCACGGTGACGACTGCGGATGCGGCAGGTAACACGGCTACCGCAAATACCAGCCACGGTTATGAAGTGGATGTCACTGCACCAGAAGCGGCGATTAGTATTGATACCATCACTGCGGATAATGTGGTGAATGCCGCTGAGTCCAACCAAAATATCAGCGTCACCGGTAAAGTGGGTTCGGACGTCCAGGCTGGCGATACGGTTACCGTGACGGTAGGCAATGAGACTTACCAGACGACCGTGAATGCTGATGGCAGCACCTGGAGCGTCAATGTGCCGGGTAGCGTGCTGGCGGGCAATAACTCAGTCAATGCTACGGTGACGACTGCGGATGCGGCGGGGAATGTCGCTACCGCAAATACCAGTCACGGTTATGAAGTGGATGTCACCGCACCAGAAGCGGCGATCTCTATCGACACGATTACTGCCGATAATGTGATTAATGCGGCCGAGTCCAATCAAAACATCAGCGTCACCGGTAAAGTGGGTTCGGACGTCCAGGCTGGCGATACGGTTACCGTAACGGTGGGCAGTGAGACTTACCAAACCACGGTCAATGCTGATGGCACGACCTGGAGCGTCAATGTGCCGGGCAGCGTATTGGCGGGGAATACCGCAGTCAATGCTACGGTCACCACCGCCGATGCGGCGGGCAATACGACCACGGCGGATGCCAATCGTCCGTATGGTGTGGATACCGTGGCGCCGGAAGCCAGCATTACTATCGATCCGGTGACCGCGGATAACACTATCAATTTAAATGAGTCCAACCAGCCGCAGACTATCTCTGGCCGTGTCGGTAACGACGTTCAGGCCGGTGATGCCGTTACTGTGACCGTCGGTGGTGAAACTTACCAGACGACCGTGAATGCTGATGGCAACACCTGGAGCGTTAACGTACCGGGCAGCGTATTGGCGGGTAATACCGCAGTCAATGCTACGGTCACCACTGCCGATGCGGCGGGGAATACGACCACAGCCGAAGCGAGCCGTCCGTATGATGTCGATACGGTAGCGCCGGAAGCGGCGATCTCCATCGATACCATCACCACCGATAACGTGATCAACGCTGCCGAATCCAATCAAAATATCAGCGTCACCGGTAAAGTGGGTTTGGACGTCCAGGCTGGTGATACGGTGACGGTCACCGTGGGCGGTGAAACTTACCAGACCACCGTGAATGCCGACGGCAGCACCTGGAGTGTGAATGTGCCGGGCAGCGTATTGGCGGGGAATAGCTCGGTGAATGCTACGGTCACCACCGCGGATGCCGCAGGGAATACAACCACTGCCGAGTCCAGTCGTGGTTATACAGTTGATACGGTAGCGCCGGAAGCCGCGATCTCTATCGATACCATTACCGCCGATAACGTGATTAATGCCGCTGAGTCCAACCAAAATATCAGCGTGACTGGTAAAGTGGGCTCGGACGTTCAGGCTGGCGACACGGTCACCGTAACGGTGGGCAGTGAAACTTACCAGACCACGGTGAATGCTGATGGCACGACCTGGAGCGTGAATGTGCCGGGCAGCGTGCTGGCGGGCAATACGTCGGTCAATGCCAGCGTCACTACCGCAGATGCAGCAGGGAATACAACCACTGCCGAGTCCAGTCGTGGTTATACAGTTGATACGGTAGCGCCGGAAGCGGCGATCTCTATCGATACCATTACTGCCGATAATGTGATTAATGCCGCTGAGTCAAACCAAAATATCAGCGTCACCGGTAAAGTGGGTTCGGACGTCCAGGCCGGCGATACGGTAACGGTCACCGTGGGTGGTGAGACTTATCAAACCACGGTCAATGCCGACGGCAACACTTGGAGTGTGAATGTGCCGGGTAGTGTGCTGGCGGGCAATACGTCGGTCAATGCCACGGTCACCACTGCGGATGCGGCAGGGAATACAACCACCGCCGAAGCGAATCGTCCGTATGGTGTAGATACGGTAGCGCCGGAAGCCGCGATCACTATCGATACCATTACCGCCGATAATGTGATTAATGCCGCTGAGTCCAACCAAAACATCAGCGTCACCGGTAAAGTGGGCTCGGATGTTCAGGCTGGCGATGCGGTTACCGTGATGGTGGGCAGTGAGTCTTACCAGACTACCGTGAATACTGATGGCACGACCTGGAGCGTGAATGTGCCGGGCAGCGTGCTGGCGGGCAATAATGCGGTGAATGCTACGGTCACCACCGCCGATGCAGCAGGGAATACGACCACTGCCGAGTCCAGTCGTGGTTATACGGTTGATACGGTAGCGCCGGAAGCCGCGATCACTATCGATACCATCACTGCCGATAATGTGATTAATGCGGCCGAGTCCAACCAAAATATCAGCGTCACCGGTAAAGTGGGCTCGGACGTTCAGGCGGGTGATACGGTCACGGTCACCGTGGGTGGTGAGTCTTATCAAACTACCGTGAATGCAGACGGCAGCACCTGGAGCGTCAACGTGCCGGGTAGCGTGCTGGCGGGCAATACGTCGGTCAATGCCAGCGTCACTACCGCGGATGCAGCAGGGAATACAACCACTGCCGAGTCCAGTCGTGGTTATACAGTTGATACGGTAGCGCCGGAAGCCGCGATCACTATCGACACGATTACTGCGGATAACGTGATCAATGCCGCTGAGTCCAACCAAAATATCAGCGTCACCGGTAAAGTGGGCTCGGACGTCCAGGCTGGCGACACGGTCACCGTAACGGTAGGTAGTGAAACTTACCAAACTACCGTGAATGCCGATGGCAGCACCTGGAGCGTGAATGTGCCGGGCAGCGTGCTGGCGGGCAATACGTCGGTCAATGCCACGGTCACCACCGCGGATGCCGCAGGGAATACAACCACTGCGGATGCCAATCGTCCGTATGGTGTGGATACCGTAGCACCAGAAGCGGCGATCTCCATTGATACCATCACCGCCGATAATGTGGTGAATGCCGCTGAGTCCAACCAAAATATCAGCGTCACCGGTAAAGTGGGTTCGGACGTCCAGGCTGGCGATACAGTTACCGTAACGGTAGGTAACGAGACTTATCAAACTACCGTGAATGCTGATGGCAGCACCTGGAGCGTTAATGTGCCGGGTAGCGTGCTGGCGGGCAATACGTCGGTCAATGCTACGGTCACCACCGCGGATGCCGCAGGGAATACAACCACAGCGGATGCCAATCGTCCGTATGGTGTGGATACGGTAGCGCCGGAAGCAGCAATTAGCATTGATACCATCACTGCGGATAATGTGATTAATGCCGCTGAGTCGCAGCAAGAAGTGACTGTGACCGGTAAAGTGGGCTCGGACGTCCAAGCTGGCGATACGGTCACCGTGACGGTGGGCAGCGAGACCTACCAGACCACGGTCAATGCCGATGGCAGCACCTGGAGCGCTAATGTGCCGGGCAGCGTGCTGGCGGGCAATAGCTCGGTGAATGCTGTGGTGACGACTGCGGATGCGGCAGGCAACACGACCACTGCCGAGTCCAGTCGTGGTTATACGGTGGATACGGTAGCGCCGGAAGCCGCGATCACTATCGATACCATTACTGCCGATAACGTAATCAATGCGGCCGAGTCCAACCAAAACATCAGCGTCACCGGTAAAGTGGGTTCGGACGTCCAGGTTGGCGATACAGTGACGGTCACGGTAGGCAATGAGACTTACCAGACTACCGTCAATGCCGACGGCAGCACCTGGAGCGTGAATGTGCCGGGCAGCGTGCTGGCGGGCAATAGCTCGGTGAATGCCACGGTCACCACCGCCGATGCGGCAGGCAATACGACCACCGCCGAAGCGAGCCGTCCGTATGGTGTCGATACCATGGCGCCAGAAGCCGCGATCTCCATCGACACGATTACTGCGGATAACGTAATCAATGCGGCCGAGTCCAACCAAAACATCAGCGTCACCGGTAAAGTGGGCTCGGATGTTCAGGCGGGCGATACGGTTACCGTGACGGTAGGCAATGAGACTTATCAAACTACCGTGAATGCCGACGGCAACACCTGGAGTGTCAATGTGCCGGGCAGCGTGCTGGCGGGCAATAACGCGGTCAATGCTACGGTCACCACTGCCGATGCAGCAGGAAATACGACCACCGCTGAAGCGAGCCGTCCGTATGGTGTTGATACCGTGGCGCCGGAAGTCGATATCACCCACTTTGCGGGTGATGATGGTTATATCAGTCAGTCTGAACTGACCAATACGGTTATCAGCGGCACCAGCAGTGAGAATAGCGTCGATTTAGTATTTACCGATGTGAATGGCAAGTCTGTCACGTTGAACAATGTGCCGGTCGTTGATGGTAATTGGCAGGCGCAAACCGATCTCAGTTCGCTGGCCGAAGGAAAAATTACTGTCGATGCCACGGCAACCGATGCTGCGGGTAATCAGTCGCAGGATAGCAGTAACGCGGTGATGGATATTACGCCGCCGGTTACTCATGACGATACCGTAACCGGAACGGAAGATACGCCGCTGCATATTGGCTGGAGCGATCTCGGCGTCTCCGCCGATACTGCCAGTATTGTGATTTCGACTCTGCCGTCGGCCAGTGAAGGGACGCTGTATTTTAATGATGGAGGTAACTGGAAGGCCGTAACGGTCGGGCAGGAATTTACGGCGCAGAATCTCGATTTGAGATTTGAGCCGGTAGGGAATGCCGCAGGCTCGCCGCTTAGCGAATTCTCATATCAGCCCGTTGATACGGCGGGAAATACCGGCGGCAATGCTTCGTTGAATATTGATATTACCCCGGTTGCGGATACCCCTAATGTAACCCTGAGCACCACCAGCGGTGAAACCACGTTGATACCGGAGACGATAAAGGTCAACGGCGGCAGCGAGAATGGCGGATTTGATGTTCAGGACGGCAAGATCGTTAAGATCGGCGATGGCGTCCGCGTCTGGCTATCGGATGGGGATCCGGTTCCCGAGGTGGTCGGCAGCGGTACGGTTGCCTATTATACTCAAGGGAATACCACCGGCAGCGGTAACTACACCGATGTCTACGTGGTGCATGACGGTTCCGGCTATACCCAGGACGGCACTCTGCGCAATCTGAATGCCGTCACCGGCAACAACGGCTCGGAAGCCAGCGGCACGTCGCCGGACTATATCTTTATTCAGGACGGCGATTCATCCAAGTACAGCGTCAGTACGTCGACCAACAACAATGCCTCGAGCCGTGTGAATACGTTCGACGGCGTGAACGTTTATGGCAGTAGCCAGTTAATCAGCAGCGGCAACCAGTTGGAAGGCGTGATCTACGGCGACGGTACGTCGGTTCTGGCGGATAGCAAGGGCACCACGATCGAAGTGATCCCAGCTCAGAGCGGCTATCAGCAGCACACGATCAGCGTCTCTGCTTCATTAACGGATACTGACGGCAGCGAGACGCTGTCTGGCATTACTTTGTCCGGTCTGCCGGAAGGTACGCAGATTGTCTCCGGCGATACGGTGCTTTATACCGTGGGCAGCGACGGGACTTACCTGATCCCGAATACCAATAATGCGCAGTCGTTCACTTCTGAAATCAGCGTGTTGGTGCCGGTATCGGCCGGTAAGTTCGACGTAATTGCGCAGGCGACGTCAACCGAGCTAGCGAATCACGATTCGTCCACCGGTTACTCTTCGCATGAGGTCGAACAGTACGGCGCCACCGTGGGCACCACCGGCGACGATACGCTGACCGGCACGCACAGTAACGATCTAATGGTGGGCGATGTCTCCGGTTTGCAGATCATGGAAGGGCAAAATTACAATATTGCATTCCTGGTGGACTCCTCCGGCAGTTTGTCGACGGACAGCATCAATAAGACGGTGGCTTCGCTGACCAACGTGTTCAATCACCTGGTCAAGAGCGCCTCCACTGCTCATGCGGGATCGGTTAACGTCTTCCTGGCGGATTTCGATACCAATGTCGGTCAGAGCGTGTCTGTAAACCTGTCGGACGCGAATGCGCTATCCAAGCTGATAGACGTTCTGAATTCTCTGGCTTCCGGCGGCGGCACGAACTATGAGGACGTATTTAAAACGGCGGCCAACTGGTTCCAGAGCGAGACCGTAACGCAGAACGGCGGCTCTAATCTGACGTACTTCATCACCGACGGCGAGCCGACCTACTATCAGGCCGGCGAGACGGATACGGTGATGGTCAGCAGAACGAGTTTGTTGAACATCGACTCGTTTGATTACCAGCCGGGGCACTCCTACTACATGAACATTTCGGGGGTTAACCGTGAGGTCATCAGCAGCAGCGGTGATGTTTACTACTACTCCAATCGTGGTACTAAAATGGTGATTGGTCAGGTTCATGCCGAAGGCGACGGAACCTATGAGATCTCTCATCTGGCGGGAACGGGCTATAACTCCAACTCGGCGACAACGTCCAACTCCGCTGAGGGCTACGCTTTGCTGCATCAGGTGTCGAACGTGGAAGCGATCGGCGTCGGTGACTCGCTGAATGCATCGAGCCTGAAAAACTATGACAGCGACGGCGTAGTGATGGATCATATCGATCCTAGCCAACTTTCCGAGGCGATCTTGGGAACGAATCAGCCGCTGGACGGCGGGAATGATACGCTGCTGGGCGGCAGCGGCGACGACATCCTGTTCGGCGATGCGATATCGTTTGACGGCATTGACGGTAACGGGCTGCAGGCGTTGCAGCAGTATGTCGGCAACCAGCTGCATTTGAGCGCGAACACCACCGCTTCCGTGGAGCAGGTGCATAACTATATCACCGAGCATAGCGCTGAGTTCGACCTGTCTTCCTCCAACGGCGGCAATGACATTCTCAATGGCGGTACGGGCAACGATATCCTCTTCGGGCAAGGCGGTAACGATACCCTGAAAGGCGGAGCCGGCAACGATCTGCTGTATGGCGGCAGCGGGGACGATCTGCTGATCGGCGGGGCAGGCAACGACGTCTTGACCGGAGGAAGCGGGGCCGACACCTTTAAGTGGCAGGCCGGCGATGTCGGGCATGATGTGATCAAAGACTTCAATGCCAGCGAAGGCGACAGAATCGATTTAAGCGATCTTGTCGGCGAACTGGAAGAAGGCACCGATATCAGTCACTATATCCGCATTACGGAAAGCAACGGTTCGCCGACGATTGAAGTCAGTACGGAAGGCAATTTCACCGGCGATAAAGGCGGTACGGTGGCGGTATCCATTACGCTTGAGCACTACAGCGGCGCTCTACCGTCTCTTGAGAGTTTAATCAGCAAACCCGAAAACACCCATAGCTGACGGGTGATGACTTAGAAAGGAACCTATGGCAACGAGGTTCCTTTCTTTTATCAAGCATGTTTAATAAGGTCTCGGCGTATGTTTTATATCCAGCGTGATAGCAACGGCCATCTAATCAGGGTTGAGGAGCGGCCTTTTCCCGAAATGAATGGCGAACTCGCTGACGGTTCGACAGAGGCATTGGCGTGGTATGAAAGCCATAAAACGGCGGCGGCCGGTTTACAGCAGTTGCGTCAAAGCGACCTGGAAATGGTGCGGGTTCTTGAAGATTTGATTCAGGTATTAATCGATAAAGGCGTCATCAATATTACTGATTTCCCGCCGGCGGCGCAGTTGAAACTGATTGGCCGGGCGCAGGCGCGTGAGGCGTTAAACGGCGGATTGAACAAGTTAATCAGCGACGATGACGACAGTATGTTCTGAATGCATGGCGGGATTGGCATTTACCGTCGCGCCGAGGGCGGCCGCCCTCGGCGATGAGCTATCATTTCGTGGCCGGCGCCGGTTCTCCCAGTAAACGCCCCATCGCGCCCTGCAGCCCCATTTCTTGGAGCACCTTCAATTCGCCGCTGGTTTCCACGCGTTCGGCGATAAGCGGCAGCGCAATGCTGTTGGTTGCCCGGTACATCGCTTCAATAAACATTTTTTTGTCCGCTTCGCGATCGATATTGCGAATATAGCTGCCGTCTACTTTTAAGTAAGCTAGGCCCCATTGCGACAGGTTGCCGATCATATTAAAACGTCCGCCGAAGTGCTGAAGCCCCAGCGCGCAGCCATATTCGTTCAGAAGTTTGATTAATGCGTCAAACTGAACGGCGTCCGGCAGTTGATTCTCATCTAATTCCAGGATCAGACGTTTGGCCAGATGAGGTTGATTTTTCAGCGGCGCCAGCAGTTGAGCCATTAAAGGCAGGTCGAGAGCCGTGCTGCAGGAGATGCTTAACGCCAGCGTCCCTTCATATTGACGTAAATAATCCAATACCTGCTTCAGTATCACCCGGTCCAGACGGGTATTCCAGCCGAAGCGTTGCACCCAGGGAAGGAAATGGCCTGCGGCGATGCTGTTTCCCTGTTCGTCTTCAATCCTTGAGAGCACCTTATGATGCAGAATTTTATCCGGATTAAGGCACTCCACCACCGGTTGCAGGAAAAGCTGCAGTTGTTCCTGCTCCAGGATGGACTCAAGCCGGCTAAACCACATGTGCCGGTCGGTTTCCACTTGTTCTGAAAGGGGCTGGAGTTCCTCGACGGTCATTTTATCGGAATGACGTTCGGCGCTGGTCAGCGCCTGATCGCCGTGTCTCAGCAGCGATTGTGTGCTGTCGCCGGAGCGGAATGGCACCATACAAAATCTGGCGACCGGGGATACGTCCGTTTCACCGGTTAAATACAGGCTGTCAATGTTACGCGTCAGTTCGCCTATCAGGGTAAAGGCTTCCTTCTCTACTAGTCCTGGACAGAGTAGGGCGAATTCGCCGCCGCGAATACGGGCGGACAGGCTTTCCGTGTTGGCATATTGTTTCTGTATCTTGCGGATGATCTGTCCGACGGAAGCCAGCAGCGCGTCGGTACGCTGCCCCCCAGCCGCTGATTCATGCCGGATAGATCCTGGATGCGGATCATAATCAGAAAGCCCGGTGATGTTTCGTCATCAGCGAGTTTATCTTGAAACTGGATATCGAAAGCGCGGCGATTAGCCAGACCGGTCTGCGCATCCAGGTAGGCTTCCTGCCGTAAACGTTCGCTGCGCTCGGCTTCTTCCTCAAATAGTGTTTTGAGTTTGCTGACCATCAGATTCATCGCCTGCGCTACCCGGCGGAACTCCGGCGTGCTGGGTAAATCGGGTTGGCTGAGAAACTCGCGGCGGGTGATCGCCAGCGACTGTTCCACTATATAATTCAGCGGGCGCAGCTGGCGGCGCAGCAATAACGCGCCGAGTAAAACCCCAAGCGTGGCGCAGCCGAGCAGCCAGATCAGCGTGGCGGAACTGCTTTTCCACAAACGGGTGATGGCGAACATGGGATGGCTGACCACTTCCACCTTGGCCGCCTGTTCCCAGCCACGCATGACGATTGCCTCGCCCGCGCCGGGCTGAAGGTTAACCAGTTGGACGAACCAGGCCGGAACATCGGGCACTTCCGGCGACGACATGCGTTCGAGCGTGACTTTATTGGTTTTTAAATCGCGAACGCGGATGCTGGAAAAGTAGCCGCTGTCGAAGATGGAGCTGACCATCAGTTCCACCATCGCCGGGTCGTCGATATTCGGCGTCAGGGATAAACCGAGCGCGGTCGCCGCATCCTGTGCATGGGAATGAAGCTGGTTATTATACTGCTCGCGAGAATTTTCCAGGCTGACAAAAAACTTCCGCTGAAAATAATCAGCACGAACAAGCAGATGGCTATCAGTAATTGTTTGTATAGAGACATAGCCTCATTCTACTCCTCAATTGAAAATCCCTCAGCACGCATTTTGGTCAATAAATCCTGCCAGCGTGAAAGTCGTTTGCTGTCGCCCACTCGTTTGTTGCCGCTTGCTCCCGGTAGCCATAATCCCTCCCCATTAAAGGAGTAAACCGGCAGCAAGTCGGTGCGCTGGGTCGCAGGTTGGATGTTGTTCGTCAGGTTATCCAGCACCAGTGGAATTGAAGTCGGCGTCGGATAATAGGTAAGCACCATATGGGCCTTGTTAAGACGCAGCGCCTTGACGTAAGTGATGCGCAGTTTGTCGCTTGCCACGCCTAAATGGCGCAAAGTGAAATATTTGGCGATAGCGTAATCTTCGCAATCCGCCGCGCCTTTGCGCAGCGCCTCTATGGGACTAGCCCAATAATCATCCTGATTCCATATGACGGTATCGTCGCGAAACAGCAAGCGTTCATTAAAAAAACGATTCACCGCCTCCAACTGTTTTTGTTCATCCGCATTACGCTGAGCCGTCAGTAATGCCTGCCATTCATTAATTCGCCGTCTGGCCTCTGGCGAAGCGGGACCGTAAAGCTGTTCCGTCCGCTGAGTAATAAGCGGGAAGTCCCAGTCTGCGCGCAGGTAGCCCGCCAGCAGTAGCAACAGACAGCAGATCAGAAAAAGCTTGTAATAGGATGCCCTAGGCAAGTGGTATTGCACGGATGTTTCTCTGTTTGCCCATCGGGCGCGCTTCGTCAGTCCGAAGACGAATCAATTAGATTTTAGATTATATATAGTTGCAGAATATCTTACATTCATAATGGCAAAAAACGATTACTATGGCGGCAGTACGACGTGAGGAAAACTAGAATAACGCGAATGACGCTTTATCAGCGATCTCACACGATGAAATACCCTCTTTATTTACTATAGCTCATTGAGGAGTGATGTTTTGAGTGACCAGCCAGACCTGCGCATTGTGTTTTTTGATTTAGACGGCACGCTGCATCAGCAGGATATGTTTGGTAGTTTTCTGCGCTTTCTGCTCAGGCGGTTACCGCTTAATCTTATTCTCGTTCTTCCATTATTGCCGGTTATCGGTTTTGGCTTGTTGGTTTATGGCCGCGCCGCCCGCTGGCCGATGAGCTGGCTGTTGTGGGCCATTACCTTTGGCCGCGATGAGGAACATCTGGTCCAGTTGGAAAAACAGTTTGTTAATGATTTCCGCCGCCAGGTAACGCCTTTCCCGCAGGTGCAGCAGCGGTTGACGGAGTATTTACAAGATACGCATGCTCAGGTTTGGCTGGTAACCGGTTCACCTCAACGTTTAGTTGAGCAGGTTTATCATGATTCCTCTTTTTTACCTGGCGTGCGGTTAATGGGGAGTCAGATAACGCGGCGCGGCGGCGGCTGGATATTGACGCTGCGTTGTTTGGGACAGGAAAAAGTCATTCAGATGGAGCAGCGTCTGGGGGCGCCGTTAAGGTTATATAGCGGCTACAGCGACAGCAAGCAGGATAATCCGCTGCTCTATTTTTGTGAGCACCGCTGGCGAGTGACGCCCAATGGCAGCCTGCAACAGTTGGAATAACCTTTCTCCGGCCTTGTTCAGACGCGCTCAATAGCTATAATGCCCGCCGCAAGGCGTTTAAAAACAGCGTAAGAGGAAATCGTGAGTCGCGAGTTGGATGATGAATATTGGATGCGTCACGCGCTGACGCTGGCCCAACGCGCTCAGGATGAAGGCGAAGTGCCGGTCGGCGCGGTGCTGGTTCTGGATAATCAGGCGATAGGCGAGGGCTGGAATCGTCCCATCGGGCATCACGATCCCACCGCCCACGCTGAAATCATGGCGTTGCGTCAGGGCGGGGCGGTACTGCAAAACTACCGTCTTTTGAGTACCACCCTGTATGTGACGCTTGAACCCTGCATTATGTGCGCCGGCGCGATGATCCACAGCCGCATCGGCCGTCTGGTTTACGGCGCGGCGGATGAAAAAACCGGCGCGGCGGGATCGCTGGTGGATATTTTGCGGCATCCCGGTATGAATCATCAGATAACCATTGATTCCGGCGTGTTGGCGGCGGAGTGTTCCGCAATGCTGAGCGCTTTTTTCCGTATGCGGCGTGAGCAGCATAAAGCAAGGCGCGCGGCGGAAAGAAAAAACTGATAATTCTCCCGCAGGCGGAAATCTCCGGCGGCATCGGGCCGCCAGCGGAAAAAACTTCCGCCTACTGACGCGAGAATGTTGGGAGATGGCGGGGAGGAAGGAAACCGCTGGCGGTATGCATCAGTCCGGTACACTATCCGGCGGAACGGCGGGATAACCCTGCGCCGATAACAGCTTCAGTTTTGCCCTGGCCTCTTTCTCCAGCAGATACCCTTCAAGGCTCACCATATAGCGACGAATGTTCTCCACGTAGTTATAGGCTTGCTGTCCGCGCGCATAACCGTAAGTGGTCTGCGCGTAGTAACGTTTCTGGCTAAGCATGGGCAGACGAATCTTTACATCGACCCAGCTATCAGGGTTGCCGTTCTGTTTGGCCGTCAGCTTACGGGCGTCCAGCAAGTGGGCGTATCCCATATTATAAGCCGCTAACGCAAACCAGATTTTCTCATCTTCGGGGATGGTATCGGGCATTTTTTGCATCATATGGGACATATATTGCGCGCCCCCGCGAATGCTTTGCTCAGGATCGAGGCGATCGGAAACCTCCAGGCTTTCCGCGGTATTGCGGGTAAGCATCATCAGCCCGCGAACGCCGGTCGGCGAGGTCGCCAGCGGATTCCAGTGCGACTCCTGATAGGAAATGGCCGCCAACAACTTCCAGTCAATATCCGTCGCATGTTTTTCAAATAACGGCTGGAAATCGGGTAATGTTTCGTCGATGGCGGAGAGGAATGTGGTGGTGTCAACGTAATCAAATTCGCCGACATGGCCCAAATACTTTTCTTCCAGGCGGGCGAGGGAGCCATCCTCAACGATACGGCTGAAAAAATCCAGCAACGCCGCCGACAGACTGTCATCGTGAGAGCGCCGCATATACCAGGTGACCGGCTCTTCATCGCTGAGATCGAAGGCGACGGCAAGCTGCGGATGAATCCGCTGCATTAATCCAACGGTTACCGAGTCCCCCAGCGTGTAGTCGAGTTTGCCGTCAGCGACCTGTTTCAGCAATTCTTGCGTGGTCAGATCGGACGCGGATTCCCAATTCAACTGCGGATATTTGTCCGCTTTCAAATCGCGTAGTGTGGAGATATATGCAGAACCCGACGTCACAGCCAGGCGTCCCTTTAATTTATCCATCGTTTTGGGCCGGGTATTCCCCAAACGATAAACCAACTGTTGTGAAACGGAATAGTAGGTCGGCCCGGCGCGAAAGCGCCCCAGACGCTCATGGTTGTAAATCAGTCCGGCCGCCAGTATGTCCGCATCGTCGTTATCCAGATCGTCAAACAGGTCGTCAAGATTTTTACGCGACGAAACCACCAGCTTGACGCCGAGATAATCGGCGAAACGTTTAGCCAGTTCATAGTCAAGACCTGTCGGGGCGCCGTTACTGATAGTGTGAGTCAATGGCGAATTGACGGTACTGATACGCAACTCACCGCGTGAGAGGATCTGTCTGAGCTGAACGTCCTGACTGCTGCGCCAGGGGATATTTGGCCATAAAGCCAGCGCCAGCAGTAACGCGATAACCCCAATGAAAAAATAATTTATCTTTAAACGCTTCAAATAATTGTCTCTCGGCGGCTTGCCAGCCTATTTTTATTGCGGCCATTTTTTATGGCGGGCTATCCTGCCCTCCACCTTTACGGGCCGTCGCAAGCGAAGTTTACAATCGCGCTCGGCGATTTTTTATACGAAAACTCCCAGAGTCGGGGCATTTTGCGTAACAAAACCGCAGTGTGCAACTTTTATTGATTTGCTTAATGATCAATCAGTGTCGTAACGTGATGTTTCACAATAGCGACGCAAACGGTTTCGTCCTGAGAAAGGATTCTCTATAATGACGCGCGTTTCCCCCCTGTAGCGCCCAACGATTGCACCGCTGTCAGTGCATCGAAGACGAGAGAACTTTAGATTATGGAAATACTGCGTGGTTCACCTGCTTTGTCGGCTTTTCGTATTAATAAACTGCTTGTCCGGTGCAAAGAGCACTTTTTGCCGATTAGCGATATCTATGCCGAATACGTGCATTTTGCCGATGTCAATGCGCCACTGAACAACGATGAACTGGCCAAACTGACGCGATTGCTGAAATATGGCCCCTCTCTCGCTGAACATGAGCCGCAAGGCCGTTTGCTGTTGGTGACTCCCCGTCCCGGTACGATTTCCCCGTGGTCTTCCAAAGCGACCGATATCGCGCGTAACTGCGGATTGAGTAAAGTTTTACGTCTGGAGCGCGGCCTGGCTTTTTATATTCATGCGCCGACGCTGAGCGATGACCAGTGGCGACAACTGGGCGCGTTGCTGCATGACCGCATGATGGAAAGCGTTTTTGATGAAATGCAGCAGGCGGAGCAGCTATTCTCGCATCATCAACCCGCGCCGTTAAAACGTATTGAGATTTTGTTGCGCGGCCGTCAGGCGCTGGAAGAGGCGAATATCCGGTTGGGGCTGGCTCTGGCGGAAGATGAGATCGATTATCTGCTGGAGGCGTTCAATAAGCTGGGCCGTAACCCGACGGATATCGAGCTTTACATGTTCGCACAGGCGAACTCCGAACACTGCCGTCATAAAATCTTTAATGCCGACTGGGTGATAGACGGTGTGGAACAGCCGAAGTCGCTGTTTAAGATGATTAAGAACACCTTTGTCCATACGCCGGAATACGTGTTATCAGCCTATAAGGATAACGCCGCGGTTATGGAAGGTTCCGCCGTTGGCCGCTTCTATGCCGATACTCAGGGAAACTATGATTATCATCAGGGCGAAGCGCATATTCTGATGAAGGTGGAAACCCACAACCACCCGACCGCTATTTCACCCTGGCCGGGCGCGGCAACCGGCTCCGGCGGCGAAATTCGCGATGAGGGCGCGACAGGGCGCGGTTCTAAACCCAAGGCGGGCCTGGTCGGCTTCTCCGTATCAAACCTGCGTATTCCCGGTTTTGAACAACCGTGGGAAGAGGATTTCGGCAAGCCCGATCGTATCGTCAGCGCGCTGGATATCATGACTGAAGGCCCATTGGGCGGCGCGGCGTTTAATAATGAGTTTGGCCGTCCTGCGCTGACCGGATATTTCCGGACTTATGAAGAACGGGTGGACAGCCATAACGGTATGGAACTGCGCGGTTATCATAAGCCCATCATGCTGGCGGGCGGTATCGGCAATATTCGCGCCGATCACGTGCAGAAAGGCGAAATCAGCATCGGCGCCAAATTAATCGTGCTGGGCGGTCCGGCCATGAATATCGGGCTGGGGGGCGGGGCGGCATCGTCAATGGCTTCCGGCCAGTCTGACGCCGACCTGGATTTTGCTTCCGTTCAGCGCGATAACCCGGAAATGGAGCGCCGTTGTCAGGAAGTGATCGATCGCTGCTGGCAGTTAGGCGAACAGAATCCGATCCTGTTTATTCACGACGTGGGCGCCGGCGGTCTATCCAACGCCATGCCGGAACTGGTTAGCGACGGCGGCCGCGGCGGCCGTTTTGAACTGCGCGACATTTTGAATGACGAACCGGGCATGAGCCCGCTGGAAGTCTGGTGCAACGAGTCGCAAGAACGTTATGTATTGGCTGTCGCGCCGGAACAACTGGCGCTGTTTGATGAGATCTGCCGTCGTGAACGCGCGCCTTATACGGTGATTGGCGAGGCGACGGAAGAACAGCATCTGACGCTGAACGACCGCCATTTCAATAATCAGCCAATCGACCTGCCGCTGGATGTTTTGCTGGGCAAAACGCCGAAAATGCTGCGTGATGTTGAACGCAAACAGGTGGAGGGCGCCCCGTTAAAACGCGATGGCATTTATCTGGCTGAAGCCGTCGAGCGTGTGCTGCATCTGCCGGTGGTGGCGGAAAAAACCTTCCTGATTACCATTGGCGACCGTTCGGTTACCGGCATGGTCGCCCGCGATCAAATGGTCGGCCCGTGGCAGGTGCCGGTGGCCGACTGCGCGGTAACGACGGCGAGCCTGGACAGCTATTACGGTGAAGCGATGTCTATTGGTGAACGCGCGCCCGTGGCGTTGCGTAATTTCGCCGCATCCGCGCGCCTGGCGGTCGGCGAAGCATTAACCAATATTGCCGCGACCCATATCGGCCCGCTGACTCGCGTTAAGCTCTCGGCAAACTGGATGGCGGCAGCCGGTCATCCGGGAGAGGATGCCGGGCTTTACGATGCGGTGAAAGCGATTGGCGAAGAGCTTTGTCCGGCGCTGGGATTAACGATCCCTGTCGGTAAAGACTCTATGTCGATGAAAACCCGCTGGCAGGAAAACGGGGAAGAGCGAGCTATTACCTCGCCGATGTCGCTGGTGATTTCTGCTTTTGCCCGTGTGGAAGACGTTCGTAATACGGTGACGCCTCAGTTGCGTACCGATCAGGACAACGCCTTATTGCTGATCGACCTGGGCGCTGGGCGCAAAGCGCTGGGCGCTACGGCGCTGGCTCAGGTTTATCGTCAGTTAGGCCAAAAAACAGCGGATGTTCACGATGCGCAACAGCTAGCCGGCTTCTTTAACGCCATGCAGCAACTGGTGGCGGATAAAGCGCTGTTGGCCTATCACGACCGTTCTGACGGCGGTTTGTTGGTCACGCTGGCCGAGATGGCATTTGCCGGCCACTGCGGCGTGAATACTGATATCGCTTCGCAAGGCGACGATACGCTGGCTACGCTGTTCAATGAAGAACTGGGGGCGGTTGTCCAGGTTCCTGCTTCGCGTCGGGCGGAGGTGGAAAGCGTATTCGCTCAGCACGGCTTGGCGGACTGTGTCCACTATCTTGGCCGGGCCGAAGAGGGCGCCCGCTTTATTATTACGCGTGGCGAGGAAGTGATTTACCGCGAAAGCCGCAACACCATGCGTACCTGGTGGGCGGAAACCACCTGGCAGATGCAACGACTGCGCGATAATCCGCAGTGCGCCGATCAAGAACATAGCGCCAAACAGGATGACAGCGATCCCGGCTTGAATGTGGCGCTAACTTTTGCGCCGCAGGAAGATATTGCCGCGCCTTATATCGCCAGCCAGGTCCGTCCGAAAGTGGCGGTATTGCGTGAGCAAGGGGTTAATTCCCATATTGAAATGGCCGCTGCTTTCCACCGCGCCGGTTTTGACGCCGTCGACGTTCATATGAGCGATCTGCTGGCGGGCCGCCGGGATCTGAACGATTTCCATGCGCTGGTTGCCTGCGGCGGTTTCTCTTATGGCGACGTACTGGGCGCGGGTGAAGGTTGGGCGAAGTCCATTCTTTTCAATCCTCGAGTTCGCGATGAGTTCGCGGCGTTTTTCCAGCGTCCGCAGACGTTGGCGTTAGGGGTATGTAACGGCTGCCAGATGATGTCGAATCTGAGAGAGCTGATCCCCGGAGCCGAACTCTGGCCGCGTTTCGTCAAGAATAAATCGGAGCGTTTCGAAGCCCGCTTTAGTCTGGTGACGGTCGAGAAGAGCCCGTCGTTGTTTATGAACGACATGGCGGGTTCGCGTATGCCTATCGCTGTTTCACACGGCGAAGGTTTGGTTGAGGTCCGCGATGGCGCTCATCTGGCCGCGCTGGAGCAGCAAAGCCTGGTGGCGTTACGCTATGTGAATAACTATGGTCAGGCGACGGAAAATTATCCCGCCAACCCGAACGGCTCGCCAAACGGCATCACCGCGGTGACCAGCGCCAGCGGCCGGGCTACGGTCATGATGCCGCACCCTGAGCGGGTATTCCGCACGGTCAGCAACTCCTGGCACCCGGAAGAGTGGGGGGAAGACGGCCCATGGATGCGTATGTTCCGCAACGCGCGTAAACAGCTGGGGTAACGTCAGCTTGAGTAAAACCGCAAGGGGCCTTTGTTCGGCCCCTTCGGTCTGATGCGCTACGCCATCGTTCTCCCTATCCTGGGCTGTCGATGGCGGCTTTGTATATCCTCGTTCCGCCCAATCTCTTTTAGCAATGAATCGATAACTGGAGCCTGAGAGCGATATGAGGGGCTTTCACCTATCTGTCGCAAAAGCACGACAGGCGCCATTTTCGATGTCGCCAAATGGTGACAATTAATTCATTGATTTTTAAAGGTGTAATTTATTTTCTGCGGCAATGTCGTTTTTTAACGACAGAATGGCGAGTCGCGTGGGTAAATCGGCGGGTTACGGCGCATAACTTACGTGCTGATAAAAAAGTAACAATAAAAACAACTTAAAAATCATATTGACGGTTTCTGTCTTTCAAAAGTGGCACAGATAGTGCTAATGTATATGAGTTGCTCATTCAACTGGTTATGATTGCGCTGCTGATTGGCAGAGACTTTCGCTCATAACACCCGGAATGACGCCAAAAGAAAAGGTGCCTATCGTCCAACAGATCGATAACAGTACGCGAAAGCTGACTTTATCAAACATCGGGCGACACGTTGAGTGAGGCACCACCTATTCAGTTCCGCGGTCAGAAGAGCAATATCTTCTGACCGCGCAATGCTTTAACATCCAGTCCGCACGCCTCTCCTGTTGATGATCATCCTTGCTGCTTAGCCTGCGTTTTTTTGCTTTGGCGTTACTTTCGTATTGGAATGCGGCGCGCATTCAGTAGGGGAAAACGTTGAACTTTTATATTACTCGATTAGCATCAGAGCGGAACGATAGGTAACGAGATGATTTCCTTGAAACGATGGCGTTTATTCCCGCGTTCTCTGCGGCAGTTGGTCATTATGGCGTTTTTATTGGTGCTGTTGCCTTTATTGGTGCTGGCTTATCAAGCGTATCAAAGCCTGGATACGCTTAGCGAGCAGGCCGCAGAGATCAACCGCACGACGTCGAGGGATGCCCGGCGAAGCGAGGCGATGACCAGCGTAGCATTGGCTATGGAGCGTAGCTATCGCCAGTACTGCGTGCTGGATGATCAAACGCTGGCGAAACTCTACCAGGACCAGCGTAACCAGTATTCCCAAATGCTGGACGCGCACGCTTCCGTCTTACCCGATCAGCGCTATTATCAAACGCTGCGTCAATATTTAACCCAACTGACAGAATTACACTGCCACAATAGCGGTCCCGACCAGGCTGCATCCGCGCTGTTGGAAAATTTCTCCCGCGCAAATGGACAAATGGTTCAGATGACGCGCGAAGTGGTGTTTTCCCGTGGACAACAATTGCAGCAGGCGATTGCTGAACGCGGTCATTTTTTCGGTTGGCAATCGTTATTGCTGTTTCTGGTGAGTCTGTTGCTGGTCTTCCTGTTCACTCGAATGATCATCGGTCCGGTAAATGGCGTCGAGCGGATGATCAATCGTCTGGGGGAAGGGCGGTCTTTAGGGAATACCAGCACCTTTAAAGGTCCGCGTGAAATTCGCTCGTTGGCGCAGCGCATTATCTGGCTGAGCGAACGGCTTTCCTGGCTGGAGTCGCAACGGCATGAATTTCTCCGGCATATTTCCCATGAGTTGAAAACGCCGCTGGCAAGCCTGCGGGAAGGTACGGAACTGCTGGCTGATGAGGTAGTAGGTCCTCTGACGCCCGATCAGAAAGAAGTGGTGTCCATTCTGGACAGCAGTAGCCGGCATCTGCTGCAATTGATTGAACAGCTACTGGACTATAATCGCAAACTGGCGGATGCGCCGACGGAGCTGGAACGGGTCGAAATTGAAGAAATTGTCGATATCGTCGTATCGTCCCATAGTTTGCCGGCCAGAGCCAAAATGATGCATACCGATATTAAACTGGAAGCTGAATTCTGTTGGGCGGAAACGACGCTATTGATGCGTGTAATCGACAATCTCTATTCCAATGCGGTGCACTATGGCAAGGAATCCGGTAACATTTGGATCTATAGCCGTCTGACGGGTAATCGGGTTCAGATTGAGGTCGCCAATAGCGGCACGCCGATTCCCGATGCGGAGCATAGCATGATTTTCGAGCCCTTTTACCAGGGAAGCCATCAGCGTAAAGGCGCGGTAAAAGGCAGCGGGTTGGGGTTGAGTATCGCCCGGGATTGTATCCGCCGAATGCACGGCGAGCTAAGCCTGATATCCGTTGACTATGCAGATGTCTGTTTTCGTATTGAATTGCCATTAACTTCCGAGAATGAATAAATAATGAACGCATGGTTCGCCGCTCCTTTTCCGCTGCGCATTTGGTTTTCCGCCATGTTCGATGCGTCTTTCAGCCGTATGTTAAAGACCGTGGTGATGCCATCCTTGCTGTTATTGACGATATCGCTCCTGACTGCTTGTAACAATAATGCGGGGGGAGGCATATCGGCATATGGCCTGGAAAACCTAACGCCGAAAGAACAGGTCACCGATTATCGCGTGGCGCAGTGCGAGCATCTCTGGCAAGTGAGCGATCGGGAAGCCATGGATAACGCGCTGTACTGGCTGAGGGCGATGGATTGCGCCGGCCGGTTGACCCAGGCGCAGGCGCGGGAAGAGGCGCAGCTAGTGGCGGGCGGCGATTGGGAGAGCGCTTTCAAACAGGGCATTTTGCTGGATAATGCGGGCATCACGCCGGCGGAACGTCGGCAGATGTTGGAGAAGATCAATTTATTCCGCCTCGATTTTCCTGCGGCATTGCGTCCGCTGATACAGACCTGGCGCGACAGACAAACGCTGTTTCTGGCTTTATCCGATGAGCGCTTACGCTATAAGCGATTGCAGGAATCTACGGATAAACAGCTGGAGTCACTGCAAACTCAGCAAGAGCACCTACAATATCAGCTTGAGACGACAAGGCAGAAGCTGGAGAACCTGACGGATATCGAGCGCCAGCTTTCGACCCGTAAGCAGCTATCCGGGGAGATGCCTGATAACGAGCCCGATCATCGCAATAATGCGGGCGCGGGGCGTGATAGCTCGCATAGCGCCATACCGCCGAAATCGGATGCGGAACCGGCAAAAGCGGATCGGACTTACACGCCGCCGGCTGAATCTGATACAGATAAATAGACGAAGGAGCCGAAAAACCAATGACAGCCCGGAAAGCGGCGAATTTGTTACTGGTGGACGACGACCCCAGCCTGTTAAAGCTATTAGGGATGCGTCTGACCAGCGAAGGTTTCAGCGTAATGACGGCGGAAAGCGGTCAGGAAGCGTTGCGCCTGCTAGCCAAAGAGCAGTTCGATCTGGTGATTAGCGATCTCCGCATGGATGAGATGGACGGTATGGCGCTCTTTTCTGAAATACAGCGCTATCAACCGGGAATGCCCGTTATTATTCTGACGGCCCATGGTTCTATTCCTGACGCGGTGGCGGCAACCCAGCAAGGGGTGTTCAGTTTCCTGACTAAACCGGTCGATCGCGACGCCTTATACAAGGCCATTGATGAAGCCCTGGCTTTATCCGCGCCGGTCGGGGATGAAGGCTGGCGTGAAACCATTGTAACCCGCAGCCCGTTGATGCTGCGCCTGTTGGAGCAGGCCAAGATGGTCGCTCAGTCGGATGTCAGCGTGTTGATTAATGGCCAGAGCGGTACCGGGAAAGAGGTGTTGGCCCAGGCGATTCATGCCGCCAGCCCGCGGGCGAAAAAAGCGTTTATCGCCATCAACTGCGGCGCGCTGCCAGAGCCGCTGTTGGAATCGGAATTATTCGGTCACGCTAAAGGCGCATTCACCGGCGCGGTCAGCAGCCGGGAAGGGCTTTTTCAGGCGGCTGAAGGCGGCACGCTGTTTTTGGATGAGATTGGCGATATGCCGATTTCTTTACAGGTCAAACTGCTGCGGGTTTTACAGGAGCGTAAAGTACGCCCGCTGGGCAGCAACCGCGATCTGGATATTGATGTGCGGATTATCTCCGCCACCCATCGTGATTTGCCTAAAGCCATGGAAAAAGGCGAATTCCGCGAAGATCTCTATTATCGGCTGAACGTCGTCAATATGAAGCTGCCCGCTCTGCACGAACGGGCGGAGGACATCCCGCTATTGGCCAATCATCTGCTGCGTGAGTCGGCCGCCAGGCATAAGCCCTTTGTGCGATCTTTCTCAACGGATGCCATGAAGCGGTTGATGACGGCAAGCTGGCCGGGTAATGTCCGGCAACTGGTTAATGTGATTGAACAGTGCGTTGCGCTGACCAGCGCCCCGGTGATCGGCGAAGCGTTGGTCATACAGGCGCTGGAAGGTGAAAATACCGCGTTACCGACGTTTGTCGAGGCCCGCCATCAGTTCGAATTGAACTACCTGCGTAAACTGTTACAGATAGCCAAAGGCAATGTCACTCAGGCGGCGCGTATGGCGGGGCGTAACCGGACGGAATTTTATAAACTGCTGGGGCGTCATGAACTGGACGCCAACGATTTTAAAGAATAGTGCTAATAGATTGTAGGTTTGGATTCTGACAATCTTTTTGTTTTTGCTGATGCCCGGCTTTGGCCGCAATATAGGTGTTACTAAGGTTCTTCGATGAAAAAAATTGATGCGATTATTAAGCCGTTCAAACTGGACGATGTTCGTGAGGCGTTAGCTGAAGTGGGCATCACCGGGATGACGGTAACGGAAGTGAAAGGGTTTGGCCGTCAGAAAGGCCATACCGAGCTTTATCGTGGCGCTGAGTATATGGTCGACTTTCTGCCCAAGGTGAAAATTGAGATCATTGTGGGCGATGATATTGTCGATACCTGCGTGGAAACCATCATGCATACGGCGCAGACCGGTAAAATCGGTGACGGCAAAATCTTCGTCTTTGATGTCGCCCGCGTCGTACGTATCCGTACCGGTGAAGAAGATGAAGAAGCGATCTGACTGAGCCCCAATTCCGCCATCCCCGCATCAGTGGGCGGGGATCTGCTTTTGCCGGTAGTTGGCCGCCGCCGGAGGCGTCCGCTAGCGCGGGCATGACCGGCGGGAGGTTAAAACTTTATGATTATCGCCGCTTTCCTTATCTAATCAGCAAGATGCATGAATAATGGATGCTTGGGATTATTTCTTGCCACTGCCGATAAGTTTGTCCGCCAACGTTTTTAACTCCGGCGTCTTGCGGATCGCCTCCGCGATAATTCCTGAAACGGCGACGGCGCCTTTTTTCTGGAAGTTCGTGGGATCCGGTTTAGCCGCACTGCCGATCTGATTACGGTAGAAAGGGTAATGCGCCGGATCGGCCGCCAGCCAGTACTGCTTCCAATGATTGCTATTTCCCTGATTAGCCAGCGCGATCGTCGCCGGTTCTATGTCCAGTAGAATGACCTTATTGGCTGCGGCGGTATTTTTAATGGTTTGGCTGTAGTCGCCAACGAACGCGTATCCGCCTTCGGCATTCTGCGTCGTAAAGTGATTATGCACGACGGGCGTGCCGATTTTGCCGTCGGCTGTACGGACTCGGGTCGTCGGTGTGAGCAATACCGGCGTTAACTGATGCTGGCGGGCGAAATTAATATAGCGTTCCAGCGAGGTCTGAAACGACATGTCGGACTTACCCGGAGGGGACTGCGTTTTTCCCGCCGCGTCATTGGGATACGTGCATAAGTTGGCGACATCGGCCGCGCCGCGTTCTGGTCTGGCGCTATCGCAATTCTGGTCATTGTGACCCATTTGGATGAAAAGGAAATCGCCCGCTTTCATCAGCGGCTGCATCTGGCGAAACCAGCCTTCGTAGAAATAATCGCGTGAACCGCGCCCGGCGCGGGAACCATTAACGACTTTTACTCCGCTATCGCTACGGAACTGCTGTTCAAACACTTGACCCCATCCCATACGCGGCAAGCGGGCCTTTTCATAAGTCGCCGCGGTAGCGTCTCCCACCAGGAAAATCCGGGTCTGCGCTTTCTGGATCGCATCCAGATGCTGGCGGGCAAATTGATAATCCAGAGGTTCATAGGCGCCTTGTCCGTATAGGCCCGCGATTGGCCGAAAAACGCTGTCGGTCAGCACGGTATGTCCCGAATAGCCGGTGTTATTGTCATAATCACGATTGTGGTTAATCACATTGATAATTTTGCTGACGGTGTCTTGCTGGACGGCGGGGTAGGTCAGCGGATCGAAACGCGCGGGCGCGGCAACGCCGGCCTGTTTCAATGCTGAATTAAATCCCGTGTGGAAAGCGGCATACGCCTTTTTCAAGGCGGCGTTATCCAGCTTTGGCGGCGTCGCGTCGTCAGTCAACTGCTGCGGGCCGATATAACCCGCGGCGACGGCAACGTCAGAGACGATACGGTCGGTCAACGGATTGATATTGATAATATTATCATCGCCGGATTGCAGCGTAGGAGCCAGCGCATTCAGGCAAATCGCCCGAGGAACATTGTCGAGCTGGCAATTGGTGCCGCCGGATTCGATGGCCAAAAGGCGCAGCGGTGATGATAATCCTGACACATCAATATGATATTTCCCTTCTTCATCGGTTTGCGCCTGTCTGCGTTGGCCCTGCTGATCGCGGATAATGATGATTGCGGGCAGGTGAATTTCACGGTGTGTTACGCGGCCCGTCAGGGTGGTTTTATCTTCTAGCTTAATGCTGGCTAATGTTTCGATAGCGCTTTGTTGTTTTGTATTTTGCGCGGCGGCGGATGATGCGGCGTGTGCCAGTAACCAGGGTGAGGAAAATAATATTGCGAAGGCCATACCACCAGAAAAACGTTTTAACATGATAAGACATATCCTTAGTTACAAGAATCAAAAGCACTTTTTATGTGTTCTACACGCCGCTAAAGGTTTTACAGGGCTAACTGTCGTTAACAGGCTGAGGGCGTTTATTATGCACCTAAATTTGTTAAGGATGATGTCTAAATTCCTTAAAAATATGGCGTTATTATTAAGTTAAAATGAAGTTCGCTTCTCATTAACGCCGGCTGTTTTTTGATCGGCGTCTTTTATCGCCGTCACGGCGAGACTGAAGCTTATTAATCTGTGATCTACATCGTAGACGGCTTAGTTTGTACTGCGGTTGCCGTATCATCATGAAGAAAAAATAGGTTGAAAATGAAGAAAACTCCGCTTTCCCTTCAATGGGGAAAACCTTCTCAGCCCTTGCGCCGTCTGTAGCTAATCGTTTGCGTAAAAACCTATGTCAAGACCTATCTTCATTAGGGAGAAACGGTTTACACTATAGGCCAGTGCCCGAACGGGTGATTATTTTTTAATCTATTTAAGTTAGCTGAGTCAGGAGATGCGGATGTTAAAGCGTGAAATGAACATTGCCGATTATGATGCCGAGCTGTGGCAAGCAATGCAGCAAGAAGTCGTGCGTCAGGAAGAGCATATTGAACTGATTGCATCGGAAAACTATACCAGTCCGCGCGTTATGCAGGCGCAGGGTTCTCAGCTAACTAACAAATATGCTGAAGGTTATCCGGGAAAACGTTACTACGGCGGTTGCGAATACGTCGATGTGGTTGAACAACTGGCCATCGATCGCGCTAAGGCGCTGTTCGGCGCAGATTACGCTAATGTTCAGCCGCACTCTGGTTCTCAGGCTAACTTTGCAGTTTATACCGCACTGTTGCAGCCGGGCGATACCATTCTGGGTATGAATCTGGCGCACGGCGGTCACCTGACTCACGGCTCTCCGGTAAACCTGTCCGGTAAACTTTACAATGTCATCCCTTACGGTATCGACGAAAGCGGCAAGATCGATTACGACGAGATGGCGGAGCTGGCCCGTACCCATAAACCCAAAATGATTGTTGGCGGTTTCTCCGCCTATTCCGGCGTGGTGGATTGGGCGAAAATGCGCGAAATCGCGGATAGCATCGGCGCTTATCTGTTTGTCGATATGGCGCACGTCGCCGGTCTGATTGCGGCGGACGTTTATCCGTCCCCGATCCCGCATGCCCATATCGTGACGACGACGACGCACAAAACGCTGGCAGGTCCGCGCGGCGGTTTGATTCTGGCGAAAGGCGGCGACGAAGAGCTGTACAAGAAACTGAATTCCGCCGTCTTCCCGGGCGGACAGGGCGGCCCGCTGATGCACGTTATCGCGGGTAAAGCCGTCGCGCTGAAAGAAGCGATGGAGCCTGAATTCAAAACTTATCAACAGCAGGTAGCGAAAAACGCCAAAGCGATGGTTGAAGTGTTCCTGTCCCGCGGCTATAACGTGGTTTCCGGCGGAACGAGCAACCACCTGTTTTTACTGGATTTAGTGAACAAGAATATCACGGGTAAAGAGGCAGATGCCGCGTTGGGCCGCGCCAATATCACGGTTAACAAAAACAGCGTGCCAAACGATCCCAAGAGCCCGTTCGTTACTTCCGGCGTGCGTATCGGTACGCCTGCGGCGACCCGCCGCGGCTTTAAAGAAGCTGAAGTTCGCGAACTGGCCGGCTGGATCTGCGACGTGCTGGATAACATCAATGACGAAGCCGTTATTGAACGTACTAAGCAGAAAGTTCTGGATATCTGCGCCCGCTTCCCGGTTTACGCATAATCCATAGATCTTCCCCTGATTGCTGCTGTTCGGGGAGTCGCTTAAAACGCCGGCCATATGCCGGCGTTTTTTATGATGAGCTATATTCCTTTCCTTCACCTTGCGGATCGCCGCTACGCAGCGTTGAAAATCGCGCCCGGCGGTTTTTTTGGCATTGCGTCGATCGCCGCTCTCTGACAGAGTAGCCAGCCAGAGAGGGAGAACCCATGGTATTGCGATCAACACGTTGGCTGGCGTTAAGCTACTTCACTTACTTTTTTTGTTATGGCGTTTTTCTGCCGTTCTGGGGCGGCTGGTTGAAAGGCGAGGGATTGTCCGCCGAATCCATCGGACTATTGCTGGGGGTTGGTCTGGTAGCCCGTTGCGTCGGCAGCCTGGCGATTACGCCCAGCGTGAAGGATCCATCGAAACTGATTCTGGCCTTGCGGATATTAGGGCTGCTGACGCTGGCGTTATCTGTCGGCTTTTGGTTAGGCAATGCCTGGCTGTGGCTCATGCTGGTGATGATCGGCTTTAATCTATTTTTTGCTCCGTTGGTGCCATTGACGGATGCCTTGGCGGCAATCTGGCAACGGCAAATCGTCATGGATTATGGCAAGGTTCGGGTCTGGGGATCGATCGCTTTTGTCATCGGTTCCGCCGCAACCGGCGAACTGGTGGCCGTCTGGGGGCATCCGGCGATTCTGGCGATCCTGAGCGCCGGGCTGATTGCCATGCTTCTGGGCATGTTGTTCCGACCCAGCGTGATGCCGGAAGCGGCCGAACCCGCAGCGCGGTCTGCGGCCGTAACGCCCTGGAAAACGCTATTTCGGGAGCCGTCGGTATGGCGTTTCCTGCTGTGTGTGTCCTTGCTGCAAGGGGCGCATGCGGCATATTACGGTTTCAGCGTAATTTATTGGCAGAACGCGGGATATTCCGCGGCGATTATCGGTTATCTCTGGTCGTTGGGCGTGGTGGCGGAAATCATCATTTTTACCTTTAGCCAGCGTTTATTCCGGCGCTGGAACGCCGGAAATCTATTACTGCTTTCCGCCGTTTGCGGGGTAGTGCGATGGGCGCTGATGGGGTCTACGGTGGCGCTTCCCTGGTTGATTGTGATACAGATATTGCACTGCGGAACCTTCACCGTTTGTCATCTGGCGGCGATGCGCTTTATTGCGGCCCGCAACGATGGCGAAGTCTTACGTTTGCAAGCCGTTTATTCAGCCTTGGCGATGGGCGGAAGCATTGCGGTGATGACGGTGGTTTCCGGCTTTCTGTTCGAACATTTACAGAGCGGAACCTTTTGGGTAATGGCGATGCTGGCCGTTCCGGCGCTGTTTGTGCGTCCTTCCGTCAGCCGGCGGGCTGCCTGAAATGCGTGGGGAGTGAATGCTATATTTTAATGTTTTGATTCGCTGGTGCAGACGTATCATGCTGTTGACGGCGGGCATAGCGGTTAGCGGCCAGCCGGTTTTCGCCCATCCGCATAGCTTTATTGATATGCAAACGACCGTCGAAAGCCAGAACGAACAGATTACCGGTTTGCGCATGCAGTGGACCATGGATCCCATCACGTCGGCCGATCTGCTTTACGATGCCGGCAACGCGGAAAAAAATTCCGAAATATGGAAGAAACTGGCTGCGGAAGTAATGGCGAATGTGTTGGGCCAGCACTATTTCACCGATATTTATCGGGATGATAAACCGGTGAAGTATGCGCCGATGCCGACGGAGTATCGTCTTTCCCGCAAAGGTAATCAGGCCGTGCTGGAGTTTGTATTGCCGCTGGCCCATCCGCAGTCATTGGCGGGGAAGCCGCTGCTGATCTCCACCTATGACCCAACCTATTTTGTCGATATGTCCTATGAGAATGATAAAGCGATAAAACTGGCTCCCGCGTTAGCCTCGCGTTGTAAAACCACGCTGATGACGCCAAAGCCTGATACTGATTTACAGTCTTACGCGCTGTCTCTGGATAAAGCCGATGCGCCGGATGAGGATATGGAACTTGGCAAGCAGTTTGCCCAGCAGGTGACGTTGCAATGTCATTGAATATAAGCGATGCCGTGAGTCAAAAATCATCCGTCGGCCGATTGATCGGGTTGTGGCCGCTGTGGCTGTTTTTACTTCTGCTGGTGCTGGCTTTACATTGGGTGATTGCCTATTGGCCGCAGATCGTATTGCAAAGCGCCGTCTGGCAGAAGTCGCTGCACCAGCAGATGTCGCGCTTGTTGCAGATGGTTGCGGCAGAACCGCATCGCGCCGGGCTGGGCCTGATGGCGTTTAGCCTGGTTTATGGCGTATTGCACGCCATCGGCCCCGGACATGGCAAAGTGGTCATTATGACCTACCTTGCCACTCATCCCTCGAAGTTGAAAAGCAGTCTTAAACTGACCTGCGCCGCATCGCTGGTTCAGGGGGGAATGGCTGTGCTGCTGGTTACGATCGTGCTGGGCGTTTTGCAGCTATCCAGCCGGACATTACACAACAGCAGCTTCTGGATGGAGAAGGGGAGCTTTATCCTGATCGCCGTGCTGGGAGCGCTACTCTGCTGCCGGGCGCTGCAACGGTTATCGGCCACTGTTCGTCGCAGAGCGAAACCTGTCGCCATTCTGCGTTTAACGCCGATCGGCCAGCATGATGCAAAATTCAAAATTCCTGTTGGCGTTAGCGCGATCAACAGCGGGCATCACGCTGATCTCCGTCAACATAACGGGTGTGGATGCGGCCATCGCCATCTTCCCAGTCAGGAGGAGCTTAATCAGGACGGCAACTGGCGCACGCGCTTGATGATCGTTTTGTCCATGGGATTGCGACCCTGCTCCGGGGCGATACTGGTATTGCTGTTTTCTAAAGTAATAGGCGTATTTCTTTGGGGGATCGCCTCTGCGCTGGTGATGGCATTAGGAACGGCGCTCACCATTTCTACGCTGGCGCTGCTGGTATTTTACTGCCGCCGGATGATCGAACGGTTGGGCGGTAAGAGTACGCCATCGATCTGGCGGCGCGTTGCCGGATCGCTGTTGTCGTTGGCCGGAGGGCTTATCTTGCTCGGCAGCGGCATTCTACTGTATTTGAGCGCACAGCCGGCGATGATGGGCGGCATTCGTCCTTTCTCCGGTTGATATCAGGATACCGGCCGCCGCTTGCCGCCGGTATCCCTGCGATTAACTATCCGGTTCGTTCACCAGGCCGTCGATAATCACCTGCGGAATGCCCTGCGAACAGCGTTCAATTCGGCCTTTCACGCCATAGACCGTCGCCAAACTCGCCGGACTGATCACATCGGCGGGGGCGCCATCCGCGATCAAATTACCGTTTTGCAGCATCAGCGCGTGATCGCCATGGCGTAGCGCAATGTTGATATCGTGCACCACGACCACCGTGATAATGTCCCGTTTGCGCGTCTCTCTGCGTACCAGATCCATGACATGAAACTGATAGTTCAAATCCAGCGCGCTCAGGGGTTCATCCAGCAATAACAGCGAAGGCTGGCGAATTAACGACTGCGCCAGCCCGACCAGCTGTTTTTGCCCGCCGGAAAGCTGATCGAGATAGCTTAACGCCAGATGCTCAATACCCAGCTGTTTCAACAGCGTCATCACTTCAGCCTGGCTTTCGGCGTTATGGCGGCCGCCGGATGCCCGTTGGGCGACGATAATGGATTCGAGCACGTGCAGGTGCACGCCCGCCGGCAGCGACTGCGGCAGGTAAACCACTTTTTCCGCCCGTTTGGCGAACGGCAGTTGCATCAGATTACTGTCATCCAGCCACAGTTCGCCCTCAGAGTGGTTCAGCCCGGCCATGGCCCGCAACAGCGTAGACTTGCCGCTACCGTTGGGACCAAGCAGGACGGTGATCTTGCCGCGTGGTAGTAAAGGTACGGACAGATCGCGAATTACCTGCCGTTTTGGATAGCCGGTGCGGAAATGAGAAATGTGTAATCCTTGCTGGCTCATACACTCCCCCGATGGCGCAGAATGATGCTGAGAAAGAACGGTACGCCAACCAGCGAGGTGACGATCCCGACGGGAATAATCACGCCGGGGATCATATTTTTCGAAGCAACGGAAGCGAGCGACAGCACCAGCGCTCCGAACAGCGCGCTGGCGGGCAGATAGAAACGGTGATCTTCGCCGAATATCAGACGGGCGATATGGGGCGCGACCAGGCCGATAAAACCGATGGGGCCGACAAAGGCGACCGACACCGCGGAGAGAATACTGATGCGCAGCAGCGTCGCCAGGCGCAGACGCCGGACGTTAATGCCAAAGCTGACGGCGCGATCTTCACCCAGCCGCAATGCGGTAAGTTTCCAGGAGCTCATCAGCGATAGCGGCATCACGGCAGCCAGAATAAGCAACAGAATGCCCAGTTTCTCCCAGGATGCCCGCGCCAGGCTGCCCATGGTCCAGAAAACCAATCCTTGCAGCGTATCTTCGTTCGCAATGAACTGCAGCATGGAAACCAGCGCGTTAAAGGTAAACACCAGCGCGATGCCAAACAGCACGACGCCGGACGTGGCGACCTGCGTCCAGCGCGTGATGCCGTCCAGCAACAGCGCGGCCAGCAGGGCGAAAAGAAACGCGTTGGCGGAGATGAACCACTGCGCCGGAATGCCGGGAATGCCGATACCCAGCACGATGGCGAGAGCGGCCCCAAACGCGGCGGCGGACGATACCCCGAGCGTAAAAGGGCTGGCCAGCGGGTTATTCAGAATGGTTTGCATCTCGGCGCCGGCCAGACCGAGTGAAAGTCCGACGGCTATCGCCATCAGGGCATAAGGCAGACGAATATCCCAGACGATCACCCTGGTGCCCGCATCGGCGCTGGCGGGATGCATCAGGGTTTGCCACAACACGTCGAGCGTCAGTCCCGATGGACCCATGGTGAAATCCAGCAATAAAGAGCCGATGATTGCCGCAATCAACAGCGTGATGGCGGTCACCCGGCGGCGAATTATATGGCGATAGCTGCTCATCACATTATTTCCGGAAAGGCCGTTTCCGGAAAGCGTTTCGGCTGCGCGAGTCGTGTCGGCTATCTTCGAGTCAGTTGTTACGCTCATAAACGCTTACTCAGACGGTTTCCAAAAATAGATGAAATCGCTGCCGGGCAAAGCAGTGAAATGACGCATGACATAACGGTAGTTCTCATCCGGGTCGAGCGCAGAAAATTGCTGCGGATAAATCGCTTTTGCCAGATATTCCATGCCAATAATATTGAACGGGTTATTATAGAACTGGTGATAGATTCCGTATGCCCGTTTTTGCCTAACGGCCGGAATTTGGTTAACCCCGGTGCGATTTAGCAATACGCCGGCCTGCTCATCAATGCTTTTTTCGTCGGCGCCGAGACCAAACGGCAACGGATTAACGCTGCCGCCGCCGCTGTTATTACCCCGTTTGGCGCCGGTCATGACGTAAACATCGGGTTTCATGCTGATGAGTTTCTCTAATGAGACATACCCGTTAGCGCCGGGCAGCAAATCGGAGCCGATATTCCGCGCCCCGACCGCTTCCACCAGCCCGCCCCAGCCGTTATGGGCGTGGCTGAAGCAGCAGGAGTCCGAACGCCCGGCCCAGGCTTCGACAAAGACGTTAGCCTTGGCCGGCAGCGCCGCCGTCTGTTTCTGTATCGCCGCGAGGTGCTGGCGATAAAAATCGGTGTAGGCTTTGGCATTCTCTTCCTTGTTTAACACTTTTCCCAGCAGATCAATACTGGGGGCGGTGTTTTGGACAGGGTTAACCTCATAATCCACGAATACCACCGGGATGTTAAGCGCTTTCAGCTTGTCGATAACGCCGTTGCCCGCCAGGGTCGGTTTAGAGCGCAACTGGGCGATCATCAGGTCCGGTTGTTTTGACAGCACGCTTTCCAGCTCAACTTCTCCCATGTCGCCAAGGCCCATATCCATAATAGCGTCGGCTTCCGGCCATTTATCCTTCATCAGCGCCCAGGTCGCTTTATCCGATTTTCTCGGCTGGTTATTCCAGGCAACCAGACGCTGAAACGGGTTATCTCTGTCGAGCAGCGCCAGCGACATGATATCGCGGCCATCCTGCAGAACGATGCGCTTGGGCTCCTGTCCGATTTCGATTTTTTGTCCGGCCATATCGGTAACGGCAAGCGGATATTGCGTGGCGTGGCTGGTGAAGGGGAGGGTTAGCGCGGTGGTCAGCAAAAGACCACACAGTATTTCCTTGTGCATTGTCATTATCCTAATGTCGCCAGTTATTGAAGAGCAATGATTTTAATAACCATTATCATATGTTCGCGGAATTATCGTGCGGATGGAAGAGCAAACGGAGCAGAAATAACTAAAAAAAGCATGCCAGCGCGAGGCTGGCATGATGCATTCCGGGGAGCGGGGAAAGGTATCAGCGCTTCAACGCGTCGCTTAATTCGTCGCGGATGGCCGCCAGTATGGATTTGACGACGCGCGGATTACCTGCGACCAGATTACCGGAAGAGAGGTAATTGTGGCCGCCGGTGAAATCGGTAACGATACCGCCGGCTTCACGAACCAGCAGTTCGCCGCCGGCAAAATCCCAAGGTTTCAGGCCGATCTCAAAGAATCCGTCAACGCGGCCGGCGGCGACATAGGCCAGATCCAGCGCGGCGGAACCCGTGCGGCGAAAATCCGCGCACTGGGTAAACAGCGCTTCGATGATTTTGATGTAGTTTTTAGCGTGCTGTTTGGCTTTGAACGGGAAACCGGTAGCCAGCACCGTGCCATCCAGATCGCGGGCGTTGCTGCTGCGCAGACGATAACCGTTCAACTGCGCGCCCTGGCCGCGGGTGGCGGTGAATAGTTCATTGCGCATGGGATCGTAAACAACGGCGACTTCAGTACGGCCTTTGATGCGGACCGCGATGGATACCGCGAAGTGCGGCAGGCGTTTGATAAAATTGGTGGTGCCATCCAGTGGATCGATTACCCATTGCACATCTTTATCTTCGCCTATCAGCTCACCGCACTCTTCGCCAATGATGGTGTGCTGCGGATAAGATTTACGGATGACTTCAACGATTAGGCGTTCGGCATCCCGGTCAACGTTGGTGACAAAGTCATTATTGCCTTTTTGACTGGCTTCTACGGCGTCGGGAGTTTCGTAATTCTTAGCAATTAAATTACCGCCTTTACGCGCAGCGCGTATAGCGATATTGAGCATCGGATGCATGGTATCGTCCACTAGAATGTTAAAGAACAGAAAGCGGCGCGTATTATAGCAGGGGAAAATGAAAATATCTAAGTTTGTGTTAGAATCTTCCGATTTCCTCTTCGTATTATCGAGTCCGCATGTTACACAATATTCGCGTTGTTCTGGTTGAAACGTCCCACACCGGCAATATGGGATCGGTCGCCAGGGCGATGAAAACTATGGGGTTAAGTAAACTCTATCTGGTTAATCCGCTGGTAAAACCTGATTCACAAGCGATAGCCTTATCCGCCGGAGCCAGCGATGTGATCGGCAACGCCACCCTGGTGGAGACGCTCGATCAGGCTCTTGAAGGATGCAGCCTGGTCATCGGCACCAGCGCGCGTTCACGCACTTTACCCTGGCCGATGCTGGAGCCGCGCGAATGCGGCGTTCGCAGCGCGCAGGAAGCGGAACATGCCCCCGTCGCCCTGGTTTTTGGCCGGGAGCGCGTAGGGTTGACCAACGATGAATTACAGAAGTGCCATTATCATGTTGCCATCCCCGCCAATCCGGAGTATAGCTCACTCAATCTGGCGATGGCCGTACAGATCCTGGCGTACGAAGTGCGCGTCGCTCATCTGGATCGCTTGCAGGCAGGCGAGGAAGAGCATGGCGAAACGCCTTACCCGCTGGTGGACGATCTGGAGCGTTTTTACCAGCATCTGGAGCAGACGTTGCAACAAACGGGTTTTATTCGGCAGGCCCATCAAGGGCAAGTGATGAATAAGCTACGCCGGCTGTTTACCCGGGCTCGGCCGGAAAGTCAGGAGTTGAATATTCTGCGCGGTATTTTGAGTTCGATTCAGAAAAATAACGGCTAACGGCGGTTGAACAATACTTGAGTGAATTACTGGGTTAAATAGTTGACTAAAACACTCGGGAATGTCAGACTCGGATTCTGTTTCGCCAATACATGTTTTTATAATACATGTTTCATCTACAGGTACCACTATCATGAGACTGACATCTAAAGGCCGTTATGCCGTTACCGCCATGCTTGATGTGGCGCTGCATTCCAAAGAAGGCCCGGTTCCGCTGGCGGATATCTCGGAACGCCAGGGCATTTCGCTCTCTTATCTGGAGCAATTATTCTCGCGTTTGCGTAAAAACGGGCTGGTTGCCAGCGTGCGCGGCCCTGGCGGCGGTTATCTGCTGGGTAAACATGCCAGCGAGATTGCCGTCGGCACCGTGATTTCCGCCGTAGACGAATCAGTGGACGCAACGCGTTGCCAGGGGCGCGAAACCTGTCAGGGCGGCGAGCGTTGTTTGACGCATACGCTATGGCGCGATCTGAGCGATCGAATCACAGACTTTCTGAACAACATTACGTTGGATGAGTTGGTCAATAACAAAGAAGTACAGGACGTTGCGGATCGTCAGGAAACGGATACGCGCCGCGCCGCCAACGGGCGCCTGCAGGATACGATTAACGTTAATCTGCGCGCCTGATATAACGCGCCGCGTATTTTAAACGCCGCGCAACGACGGGCAGGGTAGCCCGTCGATAAAAATCGGGAATGATTATAAACGCCGCGCAGCGGCGGCCCGTCGTAATAATTTCCGAAAAGAATTTTTAACAACGCATCGCGTTGGCTCGAAGAAAATATACGGGCGCAATAGCCCGTTATAAACAAGACGCTTTGCACGTTTTGATGTGATGTACGGAGTTTATGAGCAATGAAGTTACCGATTTATCTGGACTATTCAGCCACCACGCCGGTTGATCCGCGAGTGGCTGAAAAAATGATGCAGTTTTTGACCCTGGACGGTACTTTCGGCAACCCGGCCTCTCGCTCCCACCGTTTTGGCTGGCAGGCGGAGGAAGCCGTCGATATCGCCCGTAATCAGATTGCAGAATTGGTGGGCGCGGATCCGCGAGAGATTGTATTTACTTCTGGTGCGACGGAGGCGGATAACCTGGCGATTAAAGGCGCCGCTAACTTCTATCAGAAGAAAGGCAAGCACATCATCACCAGCAAAACGGAACATAAAGCCGTGCTGGATACCTGCCGTCAGTTGGAGCGCGAAGGGTTTGAAGTCACCTATCTGGCGCCGCAGCGTAATGGCGTTATCGATCTGAAAACGCTGGAAGCCGCAATGCGTGACGACACCATTCTGGTTTCCATCATGCACGTGAATAATGAAATCGGCGTGGTGCAGGATATTGCGACGATCGGCGAAATGTGCCGTAGCCGCGGCATCGTGTTCCATGTCGATGCGACCCAAAGCGTGGGCAGACTGCCTATCGACCTGAGTCAGTTAAAAGTGGATCTGATGTCTTTCTCCGGCCATAAGATGTATGGGCCGAAAGGGATCGGCGCGCTGTACGTTCGCCGTAAACCCCGTATTCGCATTGAAGCGCAGATGCACGGCGGCGGCCATGAACGCGGCATGCGTTCCGGCACATTGCCGGTACACCAGATCGTCGGCATGGGCGAAGCGTATCGCATCGCTAAAGAAGAGATGGACGCTGATATCGCTCATCAGCGTGCGCTGCGCGATCGTCTGTGGAACGGCATCAAAGATATCGAAGAAGTCTATTTGAACGGCGATCTTGAACAAGTCGCGCCCAACATCCTTAACGTCAGCTTTAACTATGTTGAAGGCGAATCGCTGATCATGGCGCTGAAGGATCTGGCCGTGTCGTCCGGTTCCGCCTGCACCTCAGCCAGTCTGGAACCTTCCTACGTATTACGTGCGCTGGGTATGAACGATGAGCTGGCGCACAGTTCGATCCGTTTCTCTTTGGGGCGTTTTACCACCGAAGAAGAGATCGACTACGCCATTGAACTGGTGCGTAAATCTATCGGCCGCCTGCGCGAACTTTCTCCTCTGTGGGAAATGTTCAAGCAGGGCGTGGATATCAGCAGCATCGAATGGGCGCATCATTAATTCGCAGGATAGAGGACGACGATTATGGCTTACAGCGAAAAAGTAATTGATCACTATGAAAACCCGCGCAATGTAGGATCGTTCGACAATGCCGATCCGAGCATCGGCAGCGGTATGGTTGGCGCGCCGGCCTGCGGAGACGTTATGAAGCTGCAAATCAAAGTCAATGATGAGGGCATCATTGAAGATGCGCGCTTTAAGACTTATGGCTGCGGCTCCGCTATTGCGTCCAGTTCGTTGGTTACCGAGTGGGTGAAAGGTAAATCGCTTAACGAAGCCGAGGCGATTAAAAATACGCAGATCGCGGAAGAGCTTGAGCTGCCGCCGGTGAAAATCCACTGCTCTATTCTGGCGGAAGATGCCATCAAAGCCGCGATTGCGGACTATAAAAGTAAACGTGAAGCCAAGTAGCTTACTGGGGGTATTGTATGTCGATTTCCCTGAGCGACAGCGCTGCGCAACGAGTAAGCGCCTTTCTGGCTAACCGCGGCAAAGGCATTGGTCTGCGCCTTGGCGTGCGGACGTCCGGCTGTTCCGGTATGGCCTATGTGCTGGAATTTGTCGATGCCGTGAATGCGGATGACGTAGTGTTCGAAGATAAAGGCGTTAAGGTCATTATTGACGGTAAAAGCCTGGTTTATCTTGACGGCACGGAGTTGGATTTCGTCAAAGAAGGGCTAAACGAAGGCTTTAAGTTCAATAACCCTAACGTTGCCAGCGAATGCGGTTGCGGCGAAAGCTTTAATGTTTAATCACTTCCCTGGGTGATGATCGGGCATTGCTGTTTCTTCCGGCTAGCGGCCGGGAGAAACGGCGGCAAATGACGGCGATTACCCAGAACCCTCAGAGCGCGCTATGGATTACTTTACTTTGTTCGGGCTGCCGATTCGCTATGATGTGGATGGCGGCCTGCTTGCCTCCCGCTTTCAGGAACTGCAACGGCAGTTTCACCCCGATCGTTTTGCTGCTAGCCCGGAAAGAGACCGAATGCTGGCATTGCAGCAGGCCGCGACAATCAATAATGCTTATCAGGCGTTGAAACATCCGCTGAAACGCGCGGAGTATATGCTATCTTTGCACGGTTTCGATTTAAGTAACGAACAGCACACGTTGCGTGATACCGCGTTTCTGATGGAGCAGCTCGAACTACGCGAAGAGTTGGATGCCATTGAGCATCGCTCCGATGCCGAAGCGGCGCTGGCTGAATTCGCCGGCCGGGTGCAGGCTATGCTGGTTAAACGCAGCGGGCAAATGCGTGACGAACTGGATCGGGAAGCGTGGGAAGACGCCGCGGATACCGTGCGTAAGCTGCGTTTTTTAGACAAGCTCCAGCAGCAGGTTGAACAACTCGAAGAACAATTGCTGGATAGGTAGGTTTTTAATTCGGTAGGGAAGGGGCTGTGTTAACCACGGCGCGTATTTTTCCCGCCGGCCAATTGATGGAAGCTCAATATGGCCTTATTACAAATTAGCGAGCCGGGCCTCAGTGCGGCGCCGCATAAGCGGCGTCTGGCCGTCGGCATTGATTTAGGCACCACCAATTCCCTGGTTGCCACCGTGCGCAGCGGCGAGGCGCAAACCCTGACGGACGGCGAGGGACGGGATCTCCTGCCGTCCGTTGTCTACTATCATGCCGAAGGGCATGAGGTCGGTTGGGCCGCCCGCGAAAAGGCGTCCGGCGATCCCGCCAATACCGTCAGTTCGGTAAAACGCATGATGGGACGCTCTCTGGCGGATATCCGCCAGCGTTATCCTCATCTTCCCTATCAATACCAGATCAGCGATAACGGTCTGCCGTTAATACAAACTTCGGCGGGGAGCAAGAATCCGATTCAGGTTTCGGCGGATATTTTGTCCGCGCTGGCGCAGCGCGCGCAGGAAGCGTTAGACGGCGCGCCGGACGGCGTGGTGATCACCGTTCCCGCCTATTTTGACGATGCGCAGCGTCAGGGCACCAAAGACGCCGCCCGTTTAGCCGGGCTGCATGTTTTACGCCTGCTTAATGAACCTACCGCCGCCGCCATCGCCTACGGGTTGGATTCCGGTAAAGAAGGCGTAATAGCCGTTTATGATTTGGGCGGCGGAACCTTTGATATCTCCGTTCTGCGTCTGAGCCGCGGCGTGTTTGAAGTCCTGGCGACCGGCGGCGATTCGGCGCTGGGCGGCGATGATTTCGACAACCTGTTGGTGGAGTGGCTGCGCGAGCGGGCGGGCATCGCCTCCCGTGACGATCACCAGTTGCAGCATGCGCTGCGTGAGACCGCCATTCAGGCCAAGATTGCGTTAAGCGCAGCGGAATCGGTTCGCGTTGACGTGGCGGGTTGGCAAGGCGACGTTACGCGCGCGCAGTTTAACGCGCTGATCGCCCCGTTGGTTAAGCGTACGCTGTTGTCCTGCCGTCGTACCCTGAAGGATGCGGGCGTGACGCCGGATGAAGTGCGGGAAGTGGTGATGGTCGGCGG
This sequence comes from Brenneria izadpanahii, assembly GCF_017569925.1. Taxonomy (NCBI): domain Bacteria; kingdom Pseudomonadati; phylum Pseudomonadota; class Gammaproteobacteria; order Enterobacterales; family Pectobacteriaceae; genus Brenneria; species Brenneria izadpanahii. The sequence goes on from NZ_CP050854.1 coordinate 1,351,478, forward strand.
TTCGACCCGCGTGCCGCTGGTTCGCGAGCAGGTCGGCGAACTTTTTGGCCGAATCCCGCTGACGTCCATCGATCCCGATAAAGTGGTGGCGATCGGCGCCGCCATTCAGGCCGACATTCTGGTGGGCAACAAGCCGGACAGTGAAATGCTGCTGCTGGACGTCATTCCGCTTTCGCTGGGACTGGAAACGATGGGCGGCCTGGTGGAGAAGATCATACCGCGCAACACCACGATCCCGGTCGCCAGAGCGCAGGAGTTCACCACCTTCAAAGACGGACAGAGCGGGATGATGATCCATGTTTTACAGGGTGAACGAGAGCTGGTTCAGGATTGTCGTTCGCTTGGGCGCTTCACGCTGCGTGGTTTGCCGCCGTTACCCGCCGGCGGCGCGCATATTCGCGTTACCTTTCAGGTCGACGCCGATGGTCTGTTGAGCGTAACGGCCATGGAGAAATCGACGGGCGTGGAAGCCTCCATTCAGGTCAAGCCGTCTTATGGGCTGAGCGATACGGAAATTGCGGCCATGATTAAGGATTCCATGCTGAACGCGCAGGGAGATGTGAGCGCCCGGATGCTGGCCGAGCAAAAGGTTGAGGCGGCCCGCGTATTGGAGAGCTTGCAAAGCGCGTTAGCCGCCGATGCCGATTTGCTGGCCGCCGATGAAAAGGCCGCAATCATTGCCGCGTCCGAACATTTACGGCAGATGATGTCGGGAACGGACGCGCCGGCGATTGAGGCCGCAATAAAAATAGTCGATCAACAAACCCAGGAGTTTGCCGCCCGTCGAATGGATGCTTCTATTCGCCGCGCGTTGGCGGGACACTCTGTGGACGAGGTTTAAACATGCCTAAGATTGTCTTTCTGCCTCATCAGGATTTGTGTCCTGAAGGGGTAGTTTTGGAAGCGGAACGCGGGGAAACTATTTTGGATGTGGCCCTGCGCAACGGCGTTGAAATTGAGCATGCCTGTGAAAAATCCTGCGCTTGCACCACCTGTCATTGTATTGTTAGAGAAGGCTTTGATTCTTTAGCGGAAAGCACGGAAGACGAAGATGACATGCTGGATAAGGCGTGGGGGCTTGAGCCTGAAAGCCGGTTAGGGTGTCAGGCGCGTGTGGCGAATGAAGATTTGGTCGTTGAAATCCCCCGCTACACGATTAATCATGCTCGTGAACACTAACAGACAGGAGTGGCTATGGGATTGAAATGGACGGACAGTCGCGCGATTGGCGAAGCGCTTTACGATCAATATCCTGATGTCGATCCGAAAACCGTCCGCTTTACAGATATGCACCAATGGATTTGCGGCCTGGAAGAGTTTGACGACCTTCCCGATGCCTCCAATGAAAAAATTCTGGAAGCGATCCTGCTGGTTTGGTTAGATGAAGCGGATTAATTGACCACGCGGGCTGCCTGACGGCGGCCCGTTATTTTTGTGCGATGGCGCAAAGGTAGTCTATACCCAATAGATTTCGAGTTGCAGGAAGGCGGCAAGCGAGTGAATCCCCAGGAGCTTAGATAACTAAGTGACTGGGTGAATGAGGGCAGTCAACGCACCTGCAACTTGAAAGATGAAGGGTATAAAGAACAATCTGGAGCAGAATTATGACAAGCGAAGCTATGCTGGTATCACTCTCCAATCAACCCGCTGATGCGCGCTGGGGAGAGAAAGCGCCGTTAAGCGCGAACGATAAGGGATTTACTATCCACCTGAACGGGACGTCGCCGTTAGCGACCATCCAACGAGCGGCGCGTAAAATAGACGGACAAGGCATCAAACATGTCGAATTGTCCGGCGAGGGCTGGGATCTGGAAAATAGCTGGGCGTTCTGGCAGGGATTCCGCGGGCCGAAAGGGAAACGAACGGTTGAATGGGCCGAACTGAACGACGCCGACAGGAAAGAGCTGGACGATCGCCTCAAGATCGTAGACTGGGTACGCGATACGATCAATCTGCCGGCGGAAGATCTGGGGCCGGAGCAGTTGGCGACCAGAGCGATCGATCTGCTGTGCGATGTCGCGGGCGAAGCCATCAGCTACCGGATCACCAAAGGCGACGATCTGCGCGAACAGAACTATGCCGGTATTCATACCGTGGGCCGTGGATCCGATCGTTCTCCGGTGCTGCTGGCGCTGGATTATAACCCGACGGGTAACCCGGATGCGCCGGTGTTCGCCTGCCTGGTCGGCAAAGGCATCACTTTTGACACCGGCGGTTACAGCCTGAAGCCCAGCAGCTTTATGGATTCGATGAAGTCGGATATGGGCGGGGCGGCGACGGTGACCGGCGCGCTGGCGCTGGCCATCGCCCGCGGGTTGAAACAGCGGGTTAAGATGTACCTGTGCTGCGCCGATAATATGGTCAGCGGCAATGCATTCAAACTGGGCGATATTATCCGCTATCGCAACGGCAAGAGCGTTGAAGTTATGAATACCGATGCGGAAGGGCGTCTGGTTTTGGCTGACGGCCTGATCGACGCTTCCGAGCAGAATCCGCAACTGATCGTTGACTGCGCGACCCTGACCGGCGCGGCTAAGACGGCGCTGGGTAACGATTACCACGCCTTGTTCAGCTTTGACGACGCTCTGGTCGCCGAGTTGCAGCAAAGCGCCAAACAGGAAAGCGAACCGTTCTGGCGTTTGCCGCTGGAGGAGTTTCACCGCAGCCATTTGCCTTCAAACTTTGCGGATTTAAACAATGTCGCCGGCGCGGCCCATAGTGCGGGCGCCAGCACGGCGGCGGCGTTTCTGTCGCATTTTGTGAAGAATTATCAGCAAGGCTGGCTGCATATTGACTGCTCCGCCACCTATCGTAAAGGCGCGGTGGAACAGTGGGCGACCGGCGCTACCGGGCTGGGCGTGCGGACGCTGGCGAATTTGCTGCTGAGCAAATCCAAGTAGTTCAGACGTCGGCGAGCGGTATTGCGTTCACGGAACGTACCGATAAACGAAACCGGGTTGACGCCCGGTTTTTAATGTCAACGATGGGTTGAGGATCGATATGGATTTTTCACCGCAAAACAAACTGGAAGAGATTCTGGTGCTGGCGGCCACTGAGCCGGCGCACCGGCCGGAGTTTTTCAAGGAACTGATGGACGCCACGGTATTTATACTCGGGCAGACTGACGACCCCGCTGAGGGAGAGAAGAAAGTTTTGCATGCGGGGAGTAACGTCCAAATTCAACACTGGGAAAAAGCCGATGGTTCTTCAGCCATTCCTTTTTTCTCTTCGCTGGAAGCGTTGCAACAGGCGATCGCTAGAGAAGAGTCGTTTTTAGCGTTGCCTGCGCGTTCGCTGTTTGAATTGACGCTGGGCGCTACGTTGTTTCTCAACCCGAATCTTCCCTATGGCAAAGAATTCCTGCCGCAGGAAGTGGAACATATGCTTTCCGGCGAAGGTCATGGGTTTGTGCAGCAGCGGGTGGTTGAAGAAGAGACCGAAGTATTGCTTGGCCAGCCGGCCGAGATGCCGGTACAGATGATCGATTCGCTGACGCAGTTGTTTACTAAATACCGCAATGTCCGCCGGGCGTTTTTGGCCCAGATTCACGAAGCCGGAGAGCAGGAGCCCCATTTGTTAATCGGTCTGGAAGTCGATACCGATGATGTGGACGAAGTTATTCGCGCCGCCGGCAGCGTCGCCAGCGATACCGTATCCGATGAGCGTCCTATCGATTTGTGTCTGGTGAAGGAGGGCGAGCCGGGCGTCAGCCATTATATGATGAAACATACCACGCCTTTTTATGAGCGTAAGTGGGGCAGCTTTCTGCGCGATTTTAAAGGTTCGGGAAGGGCTTAATAATATAGACGCGGCGGCGGATTATCAGTCCGTCGTTGTGGCTTGTAATAATAAGAGATCGATCAGCATCACCAGATTGGATTCAAACGAACTGATCTCTCCCGCTTCCGCCGCATAATGCACGGCATCGTCATACAGTTGAAAATGCAGATCGGCTAATTCCCCCAGCGTATTTAATGATGCGCGGGTAAATGCAATGACGGTCATTCCGATATTTTTGGCGATGCGCGCCTTATCCAATACCTGCTCGGTTTCGCCGCTGCGCGATATTGCAATAAACACCTGATATTTCGGCGCATTGCTTAGGAAAATGCCTCTGCTGTCTCCCAGTCCGGAGGAGAATGCGTCTTTACCCAGAATTTGTAGTTTTTTGGCCAGATATTCGGCGAAAAGATGGGAAAATCCCGCGCCGTAGAGAAAAAAATGGCTTTCATGGCGCAGTATGCGGCTGAACGAAGCCATATCCTCGGCGCTGATATAGGAAAAAGAGCGCTGATAATTATCGATAAAGCGCTGGAAGGCCGCCGGAACATGACGCGCAACCGGTAACGGCGCTGAAGGCGGCGAAACGCGCGGGCTGCCGGTCAATAACTGTTTGCAGTGATAGATAAACTCACTGTATCCGCTAAAGCCGATTTTCTGACATAGCCGCATAATGGTCGCGGTCGACACATAGGTCTGCTGCGCCAGTTCGCGAACCGTTATTTTCCCCACCATTGATGAATGTTCGGCAATAAAGGCCAGCACGCGATATTCGGCGCGGGTTAAATCCTGACCGTGCTGCATCAAAGGGGCTAGCCGATTATCCATGCTCGTTGCTCCAGATATATTCGCGACAACCGGTGAATAACGCGACGCTTCATTTTAATGCCGTTCGTTAAGTCTGGATCTACTCGCTCCGTAACTTCAACCGCGCGGCATGCTTCATTCGGTTTAATCCAGCGTAATCGGAAGATCGTCCCGCCCGCCCCATTCGCTCCAGGAGCCGTCATACAGCGTGACATCCCGCACACTCAGCAGCGTCAATGCCAGAACGACTACGGCGGCGGTAACGCCGGAACCACAGCTGGCGACGACCGGCCGGTTTAGATCCACGCCATAGCTACGCAGGATCGTTTCCAGTTCGGCATTGGATTTCAGCGCGCCGTCGGCGACCAGATCGCTCCAGGGAACGTTGAGACTGCCGGGAATATGGCCGCGGCGCAGGCCCGGACGCGGTTCGCCGACTTCCCCGCTGAAACGGGCCGCCGGACGGGCGTCAATAATCTGCGCGGAGGCGCTGCCGATTATCGCCAACACGTCGTCGCGCCGGCGGATGGCGGTCGTATCCAGCCGGGCGGAGAAAGTCTGCGGCGGACGTTCGACGTTTCCCTGTTCCAACGGCAGGTTTTGATGTTTCCAGCCGGCCAATCCGCCGCTCAGAATTGAAATCCGCTTAACGCCGCAGATATGCAGCATCCACCAGGCGCGAGGGGCGGAAAATAGATTGCCTTCATCATAAATGACGATATGTTGCCGATCGTTGACGCCGAGTTTGCTCATCGCGCGGGAAAAGTCTTCGCTGGCGGGCATCATATGGGGCAGATTGGTACGATGGTCGGATAAGGTTTCAATATCAAAAAAGACCGCGCCGGGTAAATGCCCGGAACGGTATTCGGCATGAATATCGCGAGTGGTTTCGCCCGGCGGCAACATGCGGGCATCAATGAGCGTGATATCGCTATCGTCAAGGTGTCCGGCAAGCCAAGCGGCGGAAACAAACAGTTCGGATGAAGATGCTGACATAGAGCCCCCCGCAAGGGCTGAGGAATTCAGCCCCGATGTGAAATGATGGCGGACATTGTCAGCGATTTTATCCGTCCCGACAAGTAGGCGCTTACTGCTCGACGCCGTTCTTATAGGCTTGCTTCAACTGCGGCCAGTACTCGCTATTGGCCGCGATCATCTCATCAAGAATGGCTTTGGCGTGTTGCATGGTCGGCACGGTACGGTTAAGGGTAAAAGCCTGCAACGCTTTCTCGTAGCTGCCCTCTATGGTCGCTTCAACCAGCAGTTGTTCCGAAGCCAACTGTTGTTCCAGCAGCGCGCGGTGAAACTGCGGCACATTGCCCATGCGGACCGGTTCCGGCCCTTGCGCGGTAATGTAGGCCGGCACTTCCACCATGGCGTCGTAAGGCAGGTTGGCGATCGCGCCCTTGTTTTCCACAATCACCAGATGACGCTGGCGCAGGTCAAAAGCCAGCGAGCAGGCGACATCGACAATGAACGCGCCGTGTACGCCGACATGGAAGGCATCGGGCAGAATACCGGTCTCTTTATAACTGGCCGCGGCGGCGAACAGTTTCTTCTCGCGTCCGTCCATTACCTCATTGGCGCGGGTGTAGTTTGGATCCTGATGTTCAACGATGTCGTTAGGCATCAGGTAATACTGTAAATAAGGGTTGGGGACGAACTGCGGAAAATGATCCATGATCGGTTTAATGTTGCGCCAGGTTTTGACCCAGGATGGATCGGCGTGCTGCGGGTCGGTATCGGCCGCATCGGCGGTCAACAGACCGTATTGCGCGATATGCTGACGCAACTCCGGCAGGCGATCGACGCCATCGACCAAAACGCGGGTAAACCAGCCGAAATGGTTAAGGCCGAAATAGTCCACGGTGATCTCTTCGCGCGTCACGCCAAGTACGGCGGCGATATTACGCATTGCGGCAACCGGCATATCGCAGATATTCAGTACCCGGGCCTGAGGGCGCAGACGGCGGATCCCTTCGGCAACAATCGCCGCGGGATTGGAATAGTTGACGATCCAGGCGTCTTTATGCGCATAACGCTCGACCAGATCGATCAGCTCGACCATCGGTAGTATCGTCCTCAGCCCGTAGGCCAGTCCGCCGGGGCCGCAGGTTTCTTGTCCGACTACGCCGTGGCGCAGGGGGATTTTTTCATCCTGCTCGCGCATTCTATATTGGCCGACGCGCATCTGGGCAAAGACAAAGTGCGCGCCGCTGAATGCCGTTTGCGCATCGGTGGTGGTGGTAAAGATGATTTCTTCGCTGTGATCGCGGATCACTTTTTCGACCACCGGGGCAATGGTCGCCTGACGCTCGCCGTCAATGTCGTATAAGCGTATTTCCGCCAGCGGGAAATCGGCGAGACGCACCATCAGACTCTTTACGATGCCTGGCGTATAGGTGCTGCCGCCGCCGGCGATGGTCAGAATGAACGGGGGTTTGATCATAAACTGTCTCCTGTTAAAGCGCGTTTTCAACTGCTTCGCGTATCGTTTTGACATGAAGCCCGTATACCACCTGCACGTTGTTGCCCTGACGGATAACCGCTTTGGCGCCGGTGGCTTTAAGCTGCTGCTCGTCGACAATGGCGGGATCGATGACCGTGACCCGCAGGCGGGTATAACAGTTATCCACCACGTCGATATTAGGTTTGCCGCCGAGCCCGGCGATGATGGTTAAGCCGACAAGATGGCTATCGTCTTTGAGCTGCTGTTGGGTCTTTTCCTGATATTCCGTTTTGGAATACAGGCGGGTTTCCTCTTCAGCGGATTCGCGCCCCGGCGTCGGCATATCGAAATAGAGAATCAGGAAGCGGAAAACAAAGAAGTAAATGACGGACATGATTAATCCGACCACGATGTACATCGGCCAGTTGGACTTTTCGATGCCCAGCGGCAGGTTGTACAGCAGGAAGTCGATGACGCCGTTGGCGCCGATGGCATGAACGCCCAGCACATAGAACAGCATCATGCCGAGTCCGGTGAGTACGGCATGAACGACAAACAGCAACGGCGCGACGAATAAGAAGGAGAATTCCAGCGGTTCGGTCACCCCCAGCAGAAAAGAGGTAAAGGCCGCGGGGATCAGAATCGCTTTGGCGGCCATGCGTTTTTCCGGCTTGGCGGTGACGTACATGGCCAGCGCCGCGGCTGTCAGGCCGAACATTTTACTGATCCCGCGCGCATCCCAGGCGACGGTAGGGCTGAGCTGTTTTACGCTCTGACAGGCCATCTCGGCGAAGTAGATGTTACGCGCGCCCTGGTACAGATTGCCGCAGACTTCCGCGGAACCCCCCAGTTCGGTGTACAGGAATGGCGTATACACCAGATGGTGTAATCCGGTCGGGATCAGAATACGTTCAAGGAAACCGTAGATGGCGACGCCGAAGGGGCCGGCGCCTTTGATGGCGAACGCCAGATGGGTAATGCCCTGTTGGGCGAACGGCCAAAGGGCGCTCATAACGAAGCCGAGCGCGATAGCCAGCGGAATCGCCAGGATAGCGACGAAGCAGTGGCCGGAATAGATCGCCATGACGCCGTCGAACTGTTTACTTGAATAGCGGTTATACAGATAGCCGGCAAACGCGCCGATCAGAATACCGGCGAAAACGCCCATCTCCAGTACCTGAACGCCCAGAACCATGCCTTGTCCGGCGGCCCGCATCTCTGCGGCAGGCACCAGTTTGCCCTGTAGCTGGAGCGTAATGTTCATCGCGTTGATGAAGATGATAAAGGTCACCAGACCGATCAGCGCGGCATAGCCTTTGTCGCGCTTGGCCAGTCCGATGGGGATGCCGACAGCAAACACCAACGCCAGATTAGCCAGTATCGCGACGGCGGATTTAGACACCAACTGGCCGAAATCCTGAATCAGCGGGTGATTGAGAAAGGGAACGTAACCTGCCAGATTGCCGTTGCCGAATAGATTGCCAAAGGCGATAAACAGCCCGACGATGGGTAAAATCAGCACAGGTCCATACAACGATTTGCCAAAATTCTGTAAGGCATTAACCGCTCTTTTCATTATCAGCCCTCTTGGTGGCTATTATTAAGTGGGTACAGTGAGAGGCTAGCAGCGAATGAAAGATAATTTCTAGTTATCTTGTTGTTTTAAAAACAAATAACGCATAGTGTTACATGTAACCCTCAGAACTGTGATCGCTGATGATTTGTTATGGATTTTCAGTTCCGCCGGGGAAAAGGAATACGGTAGGAGAAGATCGAAAATTAAGGGAGATAAAGGTAGGGGAGAAGATAATATTTTTTTAATAAAATGTTATTTCTCTGATAGGCAAGCGGTTCCCGTCCCCCTATAATCTGCGCCACTTTTATTGGCCAGAATTACTATTCTTTCAATCCGGCCGCCATCTGACAGTTATTGAACGAGGTCAATATGACGATAGAACGTACCTTTTCCATCGTGAAACCGAATGCGGTGGCAAAGAACGCCATCGGTGCGATTTATGCGCGTTTTGAAAGCGCGGGCTTTAAAATTGTTGCAGCCAAAATGCTGCATTTGACCCGCGAACAGGCTGAAGGCTTTTATGCCGAACATCAGGGCAAGCCGTTTTTTGACGGGCTGATATCGTTCATGATATCGGGTCCGATCATGGTGCAGGTGCTGGAAGGCGAAAACGCGGTTCAACGTAACCGCGACATCATGGGCGCCACGAACCCGGCTAACGCGCTGGCGGGTACGCTGCGGGCCGACTATGCTGATAGCCTGACGGAAAATGCGGTGCACGGTTCAGACTCCATTGAATCCGCGCAGCGCGAAATCGCGTATTTTTTCAGCGCTGACGAGATCTGCCCGCGTAATAGCTAGTCAGAGCGATTTTAAACGTCGCCTGCGACGGCCCGAAAGGGTGATGGGCAGGAAGCCCATCATAAAAAATCGCCGGGAGCGATTTTAAACGTCGCCTGCGACGGCCCGAAAGGGTGATGGGCAGGAAGCCCATCATAAAAAATGCGGCGATAGTAGCTTAGCCGTTTTAAACTTTGTACAATGCGGCGCCCCGGTGAGCCTGCGCTTGTCCGGGGCGTTTCTTTATACCCAGCATCTTGAAATCCATTGGGTATGCTATTCTTCTTACCGTGCCATAACGTGTAACAACGAGGCCAAGAGTTCTTATGTCTGAACAAATCGTGTCTGAACAAACCGTATCCGAATTTTCGCCGGCGTCCGCCGCAGCCCCCCTATCCGCCAAGACGGGGGCGGAAAAAGTCAACCTGCTGGATCTTAACCGTCCGCAAATGCGGGAGTTTTTTACTTCATTGGGAGAGAAACCCTTCCGCGCCGATCAGGTAATGAAGTGGATCTATCACTATTGCTGTGACGACTTCTCCCAGATGACGGACATTAACAAGGCGTTCCGTACCAAACTACAACAGGTCGCCGAGATTCGCGCGCCGGAAGTGGTGGATGAACAGCGCTCTTCCGATGGCACCATCAAGTGGGCGATTCTGGTCGGCGGCCAGCGGGTGGAAACCGTCTATATTCCGGAAGAGGACAGGGCGACGCTGTGCGTCTCTTCTCAGGTCGGCTGTGCGCTGGAGTGTAAATTCTGTTCAACCGCGCAGCAGGGATTTAACCGTAACCTGCGCGTGTCTGAAATTATCGGCCAGGTATGGCGCGCGGCAAAAATTATCGGCGCGTATAAAGTCACCGGCCAGCGGCCGATTACCAACGTGGTTATGATGGGAATGGGAGAACCCCTGCTCAATTTGACCAACGTGGTGCCGGCGATGGAAATTATGCTGGATGACTTCGGCTTCGGGCTGTCGAAACGGCGCGTCACGCTGTCGACGTCCGGCGTGGTGCCCGCGTTGGATAAGCTGGGCGACATGATCGATGTGGCTTTGGCTATCTCCCTGCATGCGCCAAACGATGAAATCCGCAACGAAATCATGCCGCTTAATAAGAAGTATAATATTGAAACGTTCCTGGGAGCGGTGCGGCGTTATTTGGAAAAATCCAATGCCAATCAGGGACGAGTGACGGTGGAATACGTGATGCTGGACCATATCAACGATGGTACGGAACACGCGCACCAATTGGCCGAATGTCTGAAAAACACGCCTTGCAAGATTAACCTGATCCCGTGGAACCCGTTCCCCGGCGCGCCTTATGGCCGCAGTTCCAATAGCCGCGTCGATCGTTTTTCCAAAGTGCTTATGGAATATGGTTTTACCACCATTGTGCGCAAAACGCGCGGCGACGATATTGATGCCGCCTGCGGTCAGCTTGCCGGTGAAGTGGTGGACAGAACCAAACGTACGTTGAAGAAAAAAATGGCGGGTGAACCTATCTCGGTTAAAACGGTCTGACACCTAATGGTTTGGGTATGAAAGTAATAATGCTTTTGCGAGCTTACTCATATTCAGCTCACTGATGGATGGCTGCGGTCGTGCGCGGATTAAGGTAACATAATCGCCGGTAATCTGGCTGGGACGACAACGGAAGGACGTCAGGCGTGACACGACAGTTAAGACAGGGAAAAGGACGGCGGCTGGTTTTCGTCGCCGTATTGTTGGCGGGGTGCAGTCAGTCGCCCCATGAGAAGGGCAATCCGGCGGCGCAAACCCGTTTGCAGTTGGGGTTGGAGTATCTGGCGCGCAATAATCTTGACGCTGCTCGCCAAAATCTTGAAAAAGCGCTGCAAACCGCGCCGCAAGATTATCGTACTCAACTGGGGATGGCGCTTTATGAGCAACGGATAGGTGAACATCAGGCTGCGGAAAAGCGTTATCGGCTGGCGTTGAAGCTGGCGCCGGAAAACGGCGGGGTAATGAATAATTACGGTGCGTTTTTGTGTGGTTTAGGGCAGTATGTAGCGGCGCAGCAACAGTTTAGTTCGGCTGCTCAACTCCCCGATTACCATCAGGCTGCCGATGCATTGGAGAATGCAGGATATTGTTTTTTCAAAGCCGGGCAGAATGATAATGCGCGCAGCGTATTAAGCCGGGCACTGAAGTATGATCCTAAGAAAGGCGTCATGCTGTTAACAGAGGCGGATAAACGGTTCTCTGCCGGAAAATACGAGCAGGCTCAATCGCTTCTGGATGTTTATCAGCATATTCTCCCGGACAGTGCCGAGAGTTTATGGTTACAGATTCGTTTCGCCGCGTTGGCGGGTCATGATGGCGATATTGAACGTTATGGCAGATCGCTGGCGCGAAGTTTTCCACAATCTAAACAGTACCAGCAATTCTTAGCTAATGAATACTGAAGCCACTCAAGATAATACAGCATCAACTATTCCCGGCGAACGTCTTCGTCAGGCGCGTGAACGCCTGGGATTGACTCAGCAGATCGTCGCCGATCGTTTGTGTCTTAAGCTTTCGATTGTACGTGAAATTGAAGAAGGCAATGTGTCAGCCAATCTGGCGCCGACTTTTTTACGCGGTTATATCCGTTCCTATGCGAAGTTGGTTCATGTGCCGGAAGGCGAATTATTACCCATGCTGGATAAGCATGTGGTTCCCAAAGCCTCTAACGTCGCGCCTATGCAGAGCTTCTCCCTGGGGAAAAGCCGTAAGAAACGAGATGGCTGGTTAATGACCTTCACCTGGCTGGTGGTCATCATCGTGCTGGGGTTGACCGGCGCATGGTGGTGGCAGAATCACCAGGCGCAACAGCAGGAAATTAACAGTATGGTCGATCATGCCACTTCGATGCAGGCGCAGAGCGAGGGGCAAGAGGTGCCGTTGATGGATAACTCGGAGTCAACGGATCTGGCGGCTTCCAACGCGGCGCCTTCTTCACCGGCGGATGTGCCGGCGAATACGGAAAGTTCAGCGCCTGAACAACATACTGAATCCGTGCCTGCCCCGGCTGCGGCCCCGACCCCCGCGCCGTCCGCTCCCGCGCCGCAGCCCGCGACGAGCGATATGAGCCAGAACGCGATAACGCCGGCCGCGCCAGAGCATGCCCCGGTTGCCGAATCGCAAGCGCTGGTGATGAGTTTCAATGCCGATTGCTGGCTTGAGGTGACGGATGCCAGCGGAAAGAAACTGTTCAGCGGGCTGCAACATAATGGCGGCTCTTTGAATCTGAGCGGTCAGGCTCCTTACAGTTTGAAAATTGGCGCGCCTGCCGCGGTACAGATTCAATTTCAAGGTAAGCCGGTCGATTTAAGCCGGTTTGTAAGAAGCAATCAGGTTGCACGTCTGACGTTGGCGGCGGAATAACTTAATCGCTACCTGTGACGTTGCAATTGTGGAGAAGAAGTAATGCATAACGCTGCACCCATCACCCGCCGGAAATCAAAACGGATTTACGTCGGCAAGGTGCCTATTGGTGATGGCGCGCCGATTGCGGTGCAGTCCATGACCAACACCCGAACCACTGATGTTGAAGCGACGGTTAATCAAATCAAATCACTGGAACGCGTCGGTGTTGATATTGTGCGTGTTTCCGTTCCAACCATGGATGCGGCGGAAGCGTTCAAGCTCATTAAACAGCAGGTGAATGTCCCGCTGGTGGCCGATATCCATTTTGACTACCGTATTGCGTTGAAGGTAGCGGAATACGGCGTCGATTGCCTGCGTATCAATCCGGGCAATATCGGTAACGAAGAGCGTATCCGCTCCGTTGTCGACTGCGCGCGCGATAAAAATATCCCGATACGTATTGGCGTTAACGGCGGATCGCTGGAAAAAGATTTGCAGGAAAAGTATGGCGAACCAACGCCGGAAGCTCTGTTGGAGTCCGCCATGCGCCACGTAGATATTCTCGATCGTCTCAATTTCGATCAGTTTAAGGTCAGCGTAAAAGCATCCGATGTTTTTCTGGCGGTGCAGTCTTACCGACTGCTGGCGTCGCGTATCGATCAGCCGTTGCATCTGGGGATCACCGAAGCCGGCGGCGCGCGCAGCGGGGCGGTTAAGTCGGCGATTGGGCTTGGTCTGCTGTTGTCGGAAGGGATCGGGGATACCCTGCGTATTTCGCTGGCGGCCGATCCGGTGGAAGAGGTTAAAGTTGGGTTCGATATTCTGAAGTCGCTGCGTATTCGCTCGCGCGGCATCAATTTTATCGCTTGTCCGACCTGCTCACGGCAGGAGTTTGATGTCATCGGCACCGTGAATGCGCTGGAACAGCGTCTGGAAGACATTATCACGCCGATGGATGTGTCTATCATCGGTTGCGTGGTTAACGGGCCGGGCGAGGCGCTGGTTTCCACTATCGGCGTGACAGGCGGACATAATAAGAGCGGCTTCTATGAGGACGGCGTTCGTCAGCGTGAACGTTTTGATAATGAACAGATGATCGATCAACTGGAAGCGAAAATCCGTGCCAAGGCTTCCATGATGGATGAAAGCCGGCGCATTACGGTAAATCTGGTTGATAAATAACCGTGCCGGCGCGGCCGCCCGCAAAAAGACGACTCTTGAACCCGATGGGGATCCTTCGCATTGAAGATGCTATGCCGATCCCCCTATAATCGGGTTTATTTTTTGAAAAATGCATAGAGAACAGACGTGGCAAAAAATATTCAAGCCATCCGCGGCATGAACGATTACCTGCCGGCCGATACGGCGTTGTGGCAGCGTATTGAAAACAGCCTGAAACAGGTGCTCAGCAGCTACGGCTATAGTGAAATCCGTACCCCTATCGTTGAGCAAACATCGTTGTTTAAACGCGCCATCGGCGAAGTGACCGATGTGGTTGAAAAAGAGATGTATACCTTTGAGGATCGTAACGGCGATAGTCTGACGTTGCGCCCTGAGAATACGGCGAGTTGTGTTCGCGCCGGTATTGAACACGGTATTCTCTACAATCAGGAACAGCGTCTGTGGTATTGCGGGCCGATGTTTCGCCATGAGCGTCCGCAGAAGGGGCGCTATCGCCAGTTCCATCAGATGGGCTGTGAAGTCTTCGGCTTGCAGGGGCCGGACATTGACGCCGAACTGATTCTGATGACGGCGCGCTGGTGGCGGGTGCTGGGTATTTCGGAGCATGTCAGCCTGGAGTTGAATTCGATTGGTTCGCTGGAAGCGCGCGCCAACTATCGTGAAGCGCTGATTGCGTTTCTTGAACAGCATAAAGACCAGCTTGATGAAGATTGTCTGCGTCGCATGTATACCAATCCGCTGCGAGTGCTGGACTCTAAGAACGCTCAGGTGCAGACGCTGCTGGATGACGCGCCGGTGCTGACCGATTATCTTGATGACGAATCCCGCATCCACTTTGAATCATTGTGTGAACTTTTAACGCAGGCAGGTATCCCATATACCGTTAATCCGCGTTTGGTTCGCGGCCTGGATTATTATAACCGCACCGTTTTCGAGTGGGTGACCAACAGTCTGGGCGCACAGGGCACGGTTTGTGCCGGCGGCCGTTATGACGGTATGGTTGAACAACTGGGCGGACATGCCACGCCATCCGTGGGTTTTGCGATGGGGCTGGAGCGTTTGGTTCTGCTGGTGCAGTCCGTCAATCCTGAGTTTAAGGCGCTTCCGGTCGTTGACGTCTATCTGATTTCGTCGGGCGACGGCACTCAGATTGCCGCGATGAAACTGGCTGAGACATTACGTGATGCGTTGCCGCAATTGAAACTGATGACCAACTATGGCGGCGGCAATTTTAAAAAGCAATTTGCCCGGGCCGATAAATGGGGCGCTCGCATTGCGCTGGTCCTCGGTGAAAACGAAGTCGCCGCGGGTCAGGTAGTGATTAAAAACCTGAGTAATGGCGAGCAGGATACATTGGCACAGGCTGACGTTGCGGCAAAATTGGCAACGTTACTGGATTGAGGAGAGATACACCGTGGAAGCCTATACCACAGAGAATGAGCAGGTTGATGCGTTACGTCGTTTCTTCACGGAAAATGGGAAAGCGTTAGCTGTTGGTGTTGTGCTTGGTGTCGGCGCACTGGTTGGCTGGCGTTTCTGGCTGAATCACCAGAACAACAGCGCAATGGCGTCATCTGCGTCATATCAGCAAATCACCGATCGCCTGGCGGAAGGTAAAGCTGAAGACGTCGCATCGGCGGAGAAATTTTCCGCTGAGAATAAAAATAATTATGGTGTGCTGGCATCGCTGGAGCTGGCTCGTCACTATGTGGATCAAAAGGATTTTGCTAAAGCGGAACAACAGCTGGTGCAAGCTCAATCCCAAACTAAAGACGCCGATCTGCTCTCTCTGGTGAATTTACGCCTGGCGCGAATTCAACTGCAGGAAAACAAAGCGGATGAAGCGCTGAAAACGCTGGATGCCATTAAGTCGGATGGTTGGGTTGCTCTGGCTGCGGAAGTCCGTGGCGACGCCCTGGTCAGTAAAGGGGATAGCCAGGCTGCGCGCGAAGCTTATAACAAAGGTCTGGCCGCTAATCCACCGCAGGCGCTGCAAGCATTCCTGCGTATGAAACTGAACAACCTGTCCAGCTAAGAGGAATTCCATGCAATTGCGTAAAACACTTTTGGTAGGACTGGTGTCTGCTGCCCTGCTGAGCGGATGTTCGCTGTTTAACAGCGAGGAAGATGTCGTCACTATGTCTCCATTGCCGACGGTGGAAAATCAGTTCACGCCGACCAAGGTTTGGAGCCGTTCGGTAGGTAGCGGCATCGGCGAATTTTATTCCAATCTGCATCCTGCCTGGCAGGACAACCACGTATTTGCCGCCGATCGCAAAGGGACGGTGAAAGCGTTGGATCTGGATAGCGGCGCGGAAATCTGGCATACCGATCTGTCTGAAAAAGCCGGATTTTTCTCCCGGACGCCGGCGTTATTATCCGGCGGCGTAGCAGTGGCGGGTAACCATGTCTACGTCGGCAGCGAAAAGGCACAGGTGTTTGCTCTGAACGCCGAGGACGGCACGTTGGCATGGCAAACCAAAGTGGCTGGCGAAGTGCTCTCACGTCCGGTGAGCAGCGACGGCGTTGTGCTGATTCATACCAGCAACGGCATGTTGCAGGCGTTGGATGAAGCCGACGGCGCAATAAAATGGACGGTTAACCTGGATATGCCGACGCTTTCGCTGCGCGGCGAATCGGCGCCGACCACCGCGTATGGCGCGGCTATCGTCGGCGGCGACAACGGGCGTGTGAATGCCGTGCTGATTAATCAGGGGCAGTTAATCTGGCAGCAACGTATTTCGCAGCCGAGCGGAGCCACGGAAATCGATCGCCTGAACGATGTCGATACCACGCCGGTTGTTGCGGGCGAACTGGTCTATGCCCTGGGCTATAACGGCAACATGACCGCGCTGGACCTGCGTTCCGGTCAAATCATGTGGAAACGGGAACTGGGGTCGGTGCATGATTTCATCGTCGACGGCGACCATATTTATCTGGTGGATCAGAATGACCGCGTTGTGGCATTGAACACCAATGGCGGCGTGAACCTATGGCGTCAGAGCGATCTGCTGCACCGTAATTTGACGGCGCCGGTGCTGTATAATGGTTACCTGGTGGTGGGTGACGCGGAAGGCTACCTGCATTGGTTGAATACGGCGGATGGCCGTTTTGTCGCTCAGCAGAAAGTGGATAGCTCCGGTTTCCTGAGCAAGCCGGTGATCGCCAGCGATAAGCTGCTTATCCAGGCGAAAAACGGTGAAGTTTACGCATTTACCCGCTAGTTAAAAGCAGAACGTTTGGATCGCTGCCACCGCAGGTGATCCCCCAACGGCTCCTGACAGCATCAGGGGCCGTTTCGTCTTTTATCGTCGGCAAGTGTGCTTGCTGTAACGTATTGAAACATAAGTAATGAGGTTGTAACAATGATACCTGTCGTCGCGCTGGTCGGACGTCCGAATGTGGGGAAATCCACACTGTTTAACCGTCTAACGCGTACGCGTGATGCTTTAGTGGCGGACTTCCCTGGGCTGACGCGCGACCGTAAATATGGTCGTGCGGAAGTGGAAGGCCATGAGTTTATCATCATCGATACCGGCGGGATTGATGGCACCGAAGACGGCGTAGAAACACGCATGGCCGGGCAGTCGCTGATGGCGATTGAAGAGGCCGATATCGTATTGTTTATGGTGGATGCCCGGGCGGGGCTGATGCCGGCCGATCAGAGTATCGCTCAACATCTGCGTAGCCGACAGAAAGCCACGTTTCTGGTGGCCAATAAAACGGACGGCATCGATCCCGATACCGTCATCGGCGATTTTTATTCCCTGGGTATGGGGGAAATTTATCCGATAGCCGCTTCTCACGGCCGCGGCGTAACCTCGTTGCTTGAAAAGGTGCTGTTGCCGTTTGCCGAGGAAGAGCCGTCGTCTGAATCCGTTGAGCTGACGGAAGAAGAAGAGAATGCCGCTTATTGGGCGGAACAGCTTGCGGATGAGCAAGCGGCGGATGACGCTCAAGCCGAAGAAGACGATTTCGATCCTGAGTCGTTGCCGATCAAACTGGCGATTGTCGGCCGCCCCAACGTGGGTAAGTCCACACTGACCAACCGTATTCTGGGTGAAGAACGGGTGGTGGTTTACGATATGCCGGGCACAACGCGCGATAGTATTTATATCCCGATGGTGCGTGATGAGCGCGAGTACGTACTGATCGACACCGCCGGGGTGCGTAAACGCGGCAAGGTAACCGATACGGTCGAAAAGTTCTCGGTGATTAAAACGCTGCAGGCGATTGAAGATGCCAACGTTGTGATGCTGGTCATCGATGCCCGCGAAGGGATCTCCGATCAGGATCTCTCACTGCTGGGCTTTATCCTCAATAGTGGGCGCTCACTGGTGATTGTGGTCAACAAGTGGGATGGCCTTTCGCAGGAGGTGCGCGAGCAGGTCAAAGAAACGCTGGATTTACGCCTCGGTTTTATCGATTTCGCCCGCGTTCATTTTATCTCCGCTCTGCATGGCAGCGGCGTGGGCAACCTGTTCGAATCGGTGCTTGAAGCCTATTCCTGTGCGACTCGCCGGGTTGGAACCTCAATGCTGACCCGCATCATGCAAATGGCCGTTGATGACCATCAGCCGCCGCTGGTTCGCGGCCGCCGGGTGAAGCTAAAATATGCGCACGCGGGCGGTTATAACCCGCCGATTGTGGTAATCCACGGCAATCAGGTGAAAGATCTGCCTGATTCCTATAAACGCTATCTGATGAACTACTATCGCCGTTCATTGCAGGTTATGGGAACGCCGATCCGCATTCAGTTCAAAGAAGGGGAAAACCCCTTTGCCGATAAGCGCAACACCTTGACGCCTAATCAGTTACGCAAGCGTAAGCGTCTGATGAAGCACATTAAAAAGAGCAAATAACTCGATCAGGGCGGATATGAGACGCGCCCCGGCATTACTAAGTCACAAGGGAATTTATGTCTTGGGAAAACTGGAGTTTTGCGTTTAACGTTACGGTGCCTAACCTATTGATGCTGTTGCTTGGGGTTGCGCTACGTAAGCTGAAAATACTGAATGACGATTTTTGCGATTCGGCAATGCGTTTGGTTTTTAATGTATCGCTGCCTTGCCTGCTGTTTTTCAGCGTCGCCGCCAATCATCAGCCGATTATGGAACAATTGCCGCTGGTGATTTATGGCGTTGTCGGTACGCTGCTAACCTATTTATTGTTGGAGTTCGCCGCCATTTATGTCGTCAAAGAGCCGACCGAGCGCGGTATCTTTGTGCAGGGCGGATTTCGTTCCAATACCGGCATCATGGGGTTGGCGTTCGCCATGAGCGCCTACGGCAACGAAGGGGTCGCTATTGGCTCCATGTATCTGCTGGTAACCGTGATTATGTTTAACGTGCTGTCCGTTATTACGCTGACGCGCAGTTTAAAGCGGACAGCCGACGGGCGGGGGATCGGCACTCTCGCGTTGCTGAAGGGCATTATTACGAATCCGCTGATTATCAGCTTGCTGCTAGGGCTGTGCTATTCGAAGAGCGGCTTACCTATGCCCTCGGTGATTCAGCAGACCGGGAGCTTTATTGCCGCGTTGTCGCTGCCGTTGGCGCTATTGTGCGCCGGCGTCAGCCTCGACTGGCGTATGATTTTTCGTTCATCCAACGTGGCGGCGCTCTCTTCATTGGCTAAACTGCTGATCGTGCCGGGTATTCTGACGCTGGGCGGCTGGCTGGTCGGTTTTCGGGGCGTCACGCTTGGGGTGATTTTTTTGTTTTCCGCCACGCCTACGGCCGCAGGCAGCTATGCCATGACCCGGGCAATGGGCGGTAACCCGACGCTGGCGGCCAATATTATTGGCTTAACCACCGCCGGTTCGTTCTTTGTGATCGCGCTGGGAGTCTATTTGTTACGTTCGCTTGGCGTGATTTAGCTAATCGCAGGAGGAAAAGTGGAAGTCGTCTGTCCGCGCTGTCATGGCGTAATGAATTGGAAAAATGACAATCGTTTCTATTGCCCGCACTGTCAGCAGGACTATCTGCGTGAAG
The DNA here is from genome assembly GCF_017569925.1 of Brenneria izadpanahii. Classification (NCBI taxonomy): domain Bacteria; kingdom Pseudomonadati; phylum Pseudomonadota; class Gammaproteobacteria; order Enterobacterales; family Pectobacteriaceae; genus Brenneria; species Brenneria izadpanahii. The sequence continues at coordinate 1,371,413 of NZ_CP050854.1, forward strand.
CGCGTTGTCCTGAATGTCAGCAACCGCTGCAAGAGTTAAAGGCCTGCGGTGCCGTAGATTATTTTTGTCAGCATGGGCATGGGTTGATTTCAAAGAAACGTGTGGTGTTTTCGCTGCATGAACGATAGTCGGTGAAGTGAATAGTGATGCGTTGCAGCAATATGCGCTTTTATCTTTCGAGGTTTTTTTTCCTGCTTTTCCTCCATTGATAGGTTATTTTCGCAATCCTTTTACTTCGACAAAAATAGACGAAAATATAAAATGATGATGAATTCATTAGTTTGAAAGAAGTATATAGTAAAAATATAATAATAACAGGAGTGAAAATATGCGAGATCAATCCTTTATGAATATACATGTTAATATTATAGATGCAGCTTAAAATACCCAGAAATAAAGATGTAATGTAAAGCTTCTCTAATGTTACCAATCCAATATTGTAACCTCGTGGAATGTAATGCGTGATCATAATAAGAGGTGTTATATAATAAAAAATGAGTGTGATAAAAGTGAAACCAAAATGAAGGCCATGATTGCTTTTATCACTAATAAATAGATCTGATAACGTTGTTGTATTTATTACTGCAACAGGGAGTAATAAAAAAACAGACAGTACTACTGTTAATGGTGTTACTGGTGGAAGCGCATTTTTTTCTTCAAGGAAAAAATTTTCTAATTTTTTTCCTGAGCGTCTGTAAAGCGCGGGATTCTTATCTCTAATCTCCTTTTCAATATCCCTTCCGTGACTGATTAATTCATTAAAATTCTTTCCTAGTTTTATCTTCATTATTTTAATACCGGAATGGATTGAATGACGCTAACCGCATAATTAGTGCTTTTTAACAGATTGTCCGGATTCCTTATAGTGCCACTTAAAGCGCTTCCGGCGAAAGCTGCAGTTCCTGTCAATGCATCATTAAGTTGTTTTTTCAATGTATTTTGAATGTCTGAACTTGGGAATCTTTTAGGGAAGATGCCCATCTTTATTGCTGTTTTTATTTGTGCATCTGTCATTCTTGGATTTTCTATTTTTATTAGCTCAAATGTCAACCTTGCCCTGTCCTGACGTGGAATTCAAATATCGCTGGTGGCCGTCAGCATAAATAATTCCTGCCTGATTAAAGTCTCTTGTACAGTCCAGGGCATTCGCCAACGCGCGGAAATCAAAATCAGCGCCTGACAGATTACCCGTCCAGCGGGACAAGTCATAGTCGGGCAAACCACCTTCGGCGAGGGAAGAGATCAACGGCATTTTTATGCTCCTTCATATTAAATAAATGCCAACAACTCGAAATTTATTGAGTATATAATCGTTAAAAAACAGGTAATTGCTTTCTTGAGTGTTTAATGGGTAAACAATAGCGCGCCAGATGATATGTAGGCAACTAGAAAATTCTTGTGCTGATTTAACGGTGTTATTTGCCTTCGCGCCATAGGGTGGTGAGTTCCGGCGGCGCCAGATCTTCCGGGACCAAAAACTCTTGCTCAGTACGGTGTGTTTTCTCTGCGGAGGAAAAAGAGATATGAATGCGGTAATAAAACTGGTCGCCGCGTCCGGGTGAATCAGGTTTTCCTGGTTCTCGCGCCTGCGGCAGAGCATGGCGGATAGCGGCGCAGATGCGTTCCCGCTCTGACTCCGGCAGGTTGGATAGCGCGAAACGCCGCAGCCCGTTCAACTTGGGTATCCAGGCAATACCGCCTTCACGCGCCAGTTCCACAATAGCGTCGTCGGTAAGCTGCGGCAGATTCTTCATAATCCCCCCATTGCGGACACGACGCCCACTTTTTCCCAGGATTGTTTGACAATATCAGCGACGGATTGGTCAAAGCGCTGTGCGGCATGCTGAATAGTGAACCGGGAGAACACTTCAAAGTCGGCGTTTTGCGGCAGCGATTTATCACACAGCGTGTCGTACCATATTCTGCCCGCCTTTTCCCAGGAGTAACCGCCAAGTTCGGTTGCCGCCAGATAGAATGCCCGGTTTGGTATACCGGAATTAAGATGGACGCCGCCGTTATCTTCTCGGGTATTAATATAGCCGTCCATATGAGAAGGTTGCGGATCCCTGCCTAACAACAGATCGTCATACGCGGTTCCCGGTTGCGACATTGAACGCAGGCCGGTGCCGTGGATCCCTTCCGCCAGCAGTTCCTCGCCGATCATCCAGTCCGCCTGTTCCGCGGTTTGTCCACGGTGGAATTGTTTCACCATTGAGCCAAAAACGTCGGATAACGATTCGTTCAGCGCGCCGGATTGTCTTAGATATATGAGCCCCGCTTCACTCTCAATCACGCCATGCGTTAACTCATGCGCCACAATATCAATGGCGATGGTGAAGCGGTTGAAGATTTTGCCGTCGCCGTCGCCAAATACCATCTGTTGTCCATTCCAGAATGCGTTTTGATACTCTTGACCGTAGTGGACGGTTCCGGTCAACGTTAATCCCTGGTTATCAAGGGAGTTGCGCTGGAAGGCTTGCCAGAAGAAATCATAGGTGACGCCAAGATAGTCATAGGCTTCATCGACGGTGATATCGCCGTTGCTGTTTTGGCCCTCTTTGCGTACCAGTTTGCCCGGCAACTGCTGCTGGTTTTCCGCATCATAGATTTCGCGATAAGCCTGGCCCGCGGAGGACAAGGCATGGGGCGCAGGTCTGGGATGCGTGCTGACCATCAGCGACTGGACGTGCATCAGGGTTTGTTGGGCGCAACGGCGCTGATCCTCGGAACCATTGGCAATAATGCGGTGCAAGATATAGGGAGGGATCACGCTGTGAATCGGCCTGGACTTCATACCTTTGTCTCCTTGAAGAAGGTGGCTATTGGCAATGCAGACGATCGAAAAGAGTGACGATTAATAATTTACCAAGGTAAGTATAGCTTAGTAGTGTATTACTATATTTTGCGGCGTTTGACTATTGATGCTGTCGCTTTTTCCGGCATCAGCGCGGTGACCTGGCTTTCAACCCAACCATCTTGCAGACGGGTTTTCAACGTATCACCCGGCGCGGCTTGTGAGATATTCTTCAGCACCCGGCCATCCGGCGTGGTCGTCACGTTGTAGCCACGCGCCAGCGTCGCCAGCGGGCTTACCCCTTCCAGGTGCGAGCAAGCGACGCCCAATCTTTGCTTATGCTGATTAAGCTGACGTTCAACGGCATGCTGCATCTGATACTGCAACTGTTGTAAACGTTGTTGCGCGCGATGAATCTTCGGCTGCGGTTGCTGCTGTATCAGACGCTGTTGTAAACGTTCGCTTCGGCGCGACAACTGTTTGAGCTGCAACTGCATTCCTTCATCCAGCCGCTGGCGCAGTTTAACAAGTTGAGTCTGCTGGCGCGCCAGGCGCAACTGCGGATGCTGCTGCTGTAAACGGTGATGCAAACGGGTAAATTCACGGCTACGTTGGGCGAGGAAGTAATCCATCGCCATTTCCAGCCGCTGGCGCTGGGATTGTAGCTGGCGGATCAGTTCGAGCTGATTGCGGCTGACCAGTTCCGCTGCGGCTGATGGCGTAGGCGCGCGCAGATCGCCGACGAAATCGGCGATGGTGACGTCGGTTTCATGACCGACCGCGCTGACGATGGGAATGCGGCTGGCGAAAATAGCCCGTGCGACCCGCTCATCGTTGAAACTCCATAAATCTTCCAGCGATCCGCCGCCGCGGCCCACGATCAGAACGTCACACTCTTCGCGCCGGTTGGCCAATTCAATTGCGCGGACAATCTGTAGCGGCGCTTCAGCGCCCTGCACCGCGGTGGGGTAGACCACCACCGGCAGTGAAGGATCGCGGCGTTGCAAAACCTGTAAGATATCGTGTAGAGCGGCGCCGCTGGCCGAAGTAATGACGCCGACCCGTTTGGCCGGGCTCGGCAGCGCCTGCTTAAACTGTTGATCGAAAAGTCCTTCCGCGGCGAGACGCTGCTTTAATTGCTCAAACTGCTGTTGCAGCAAGCCATCGCCCGCCGGCTGCATACTTTCCGCCAGCAGTTGGTAATCGCCGCGTGGCTCATACAGCGTAATCGAGGCGCGTATCAGCACCTGCTGGCCGTTTTGCGGGCGAAAGGTGACGCGGCGGTTGCTATTGCGAAACATGGCGCAACGTACCTGCGCGCGCTCATCCTTCAGCGTAAAATACCAGTGGCCGGAGGAAGGCTGGGAAAAGTTGGATATTTCACCGGAAAGCCATATCTGACCCATCTCCATTTCCAGCAGTTGCCGAACCGTCTGGTTTAGACGGCTAACGGTGAAAATTGCAGAAGAGGGGAATTGAGACATTGTGAGCCAGATCAAATATTAAAACAGTGACTTAATTGATCGATACTACCTGCATGTAAAAGGTAATCAAGCATTTTTTTTAAAAAACACTGGAGACAACCGGTTACGCTCTGTATAATGCCACGGCAATATTTTATCTGTTCTTCACATCCACCTTGGTGAGATATTGCCCATGCTACGTATCGCTAAAGAAGCACTGACGTTTGACGACGTCCTCCTTATTCCCGCTCATTCGACTGTTCTGCCTAATACGGCTGATTTAACGACTCAACTGACGAAAACCATTCGCCTGAATATTCCTATGCTGTCCGCCGCGATGGATACCGTAACGGAATCTCGTCTGGCGATTGCGCTGGCGCAGGAAGGCGGCCTTGGCTTTATTCATAAAAATATGTCCATTGAACGTCAGGCTGAAGAAGTTAGCCGCGTAAAAAGACATGAAAGCGGCGTCGTTGTGGATCCTCAGACCGTAACGCCGACCACCACGCTGCGTCAGGTAAAAGAACTGACCGAACGTAACGGCTTTGCCGGTTATCCGGTGGTTGCCGAAGGCAATGAACTGGTTGGCATCATTACCGGCCGTGACGTGCGTTTCGTCACCGATTTGGATCTGCCGGTCAGCGCGGTGATGACGCCGAAAGAGCGTTTGGTAACGGTAAAAGCCGACGAAGCCCGTGAAGTGGTTTTGCACAGAATGCATGAGAAGCGCGTTGAAAAAGCGCTGGTGGTGGATGATGAATTTCACCTGCTCGGCATGATCACCGTAAAAGATTTCCAGAAAGCGGAACGTAAGCCCAACGCTTGTAAAGATGAGCATGGCCGTCTGCGCGTTGGGGCTGCTGTCGGCGCCGGCGAGGGTAACGAAGAGCGTATCGATGCGCTGGTTGCCGCCGGTGTCGATGTGCTGCTGATTGACTCTTCGCACGGTCATTCCGAAGGCGTGTTGCAGCGTATCCGCGACGCCCGCGCCAAATATCCGAACCTGCCGATTATCGGCGGTAACGTGGCGACCGCCGCAGGCGCAAAAGCGTTGGCGGACGCCGGCGTCAGCGCGGTTAAAGTGGGTATCGGTCCTGGTTCCATTTGTACTACCCGTATTGTTACCGGCGTGGGCGTTCCGCAGATCACCGCTATTTCCGATGCGGTCGCCGCGCTGGAAGGCACCGGTATTCCGGTTATCGCCGACGGCGGTATTCGTTTCTCCGGCGATATCGCTAAAGCCATCGCCGCCGGCGCCGCTTGCGTGATGGTGGGCTCCATGCTGGCCGGTACCGAAGAATCTCCCGGCGAGATCGAACTGTATCAGGGGCGTTCTTTCAAATCCTACCGCGGTATGGGTTCGCTGGGCGCGATGTCCAAAGGCTCCTCCGACCGTTACTTCCAGAGCGACAACGCGGCGGACAAACTGGTGCCGGAAGGTATCGAAGGCCGCGTAGCTTATAAAGGCCGCCTGAAAGAAATCGTCCATCAACAGATGGGCGGCCTGCGTTCCTGCATGGGCCTGACCGGCTGCGGAACGATAGACGCGCTGCGCACTCAGGCCGAGTTCGTACGCATCAGCGGCGCGGGTATTCAGGAAAGCCATGTTCACGACGTTACCATTACCAAGGAATCACCGAATTATCGAATGGGTTCATAAGGTGATTACAGGCTGATTTAATTCGTTAAACCCGGTAATATTCACCGGGTTTAATTACTTTTAGCTTTTATATCCGGTGGATTTCAAGGGGCAGGCGGTCTACGCATCTGCAATCTGAAAGACGAAGGGTATATTCGTATTTGGAATACGTTTCCCATGACAGAAAACATTCATCAACACCGCATTCTTATCTTGGATTTCGGCTCGCAATACACACAGCTGGTTGCACGACGTATTCGTGAACTGGGCGTTTATTGCGAACTTTGGGCATGGGATGTCACCGAAGCGCAGATCCGTGAATTCAATCCTAACGGGATTATCCTTTCCGGCGGCCCGGAAAGCACCACCGAGTTTAACAGCCCGCGCGCGCCTGAGTATGTTTTCCAGGCTGGCGTGCCGGTTCTGGGCGTATGCTACGGCATGCAAACCATGGCTATGCAGTTGGGTGGTCATGTGGAAGGCTCCAGCGAGCGCGAGTTTGGTTACGCGCAGGTTGAGGTTAAAACCGACAGTATGTTGGTGAAGGACATTCAGGATGCGTTGAGCGCAACTGGCGCGCCGCTGCTGGATGTTTGGATGAGCCACGGCGATAAAGTGACCGCCATCCCCGCTGGTTTTGTCACGGTCGCCAGTACCGATACCTGCCCGTTCGCCATTATGGCTAACGAAGAGAAACGTTTTTACGGCGTACAGTTCCACCCTGAAGTGACGCATACCCGTCAGGGATTGCGCCTGCTTGAACGTTTTGTGCGCGATATCTGCCAGTGCGAAGCCTTATGGACGCCGGCTAAAATTATCGACGATGCGGTTGCCCGCATTCGCCGGCAGGTCGGCGACGACAAGGTGCTGCTTGCCCTGTCCGGCGGGGTGGATTCTTCCGTTACCGCGATGCTGCTGCAACGCGCGATCGGCGACCGCCTGACCTGTGTTTTCGTCGATAACGGACTGCTGCGCCTTAACGAAGCCGAGCAGGTGATGGAGATGTTCGGCGACCACTTCGGGCTGAATATTGTGCATATCGAAGCGGAAGAGCGCTTCCTGAGCGCCCTGGCTGGCACCGACGATCCGGAAGCGAAACGTAAGATCATCGGCCGCGTTTTCGTTGAGGTATTTGATGAAGAAGCCATCAAGCTGACCGAAGTTAAATGGCTGGCGCAGGGCACCATCTACCCGGATGTGATCGAATCCGCCGCATCCGCAACCGGTAAGGCGCACGTCATTAAATCTCACCATAACGTCGGCGGTTTGCCGAAAGAAATGAAGATGGGTCTGGTCGAACCGCTGAAAGAGCTGTTTAAAGACGAAGTGCGTAAGATCGGGCTGGAGCTGGGCCTGCCGTACAACATGCTTTACCGTCATCCGTTCCCAGGGCCGGGCCTTGGCGTACGCGTGCTGGGCGAAGTGAAGAAGGAGTACTGCGACCTGTTGCGTCGCGCCGATGCGATCTTCATTGAAGAACTGCATAAGGCCGAGCTGTACAACAAGGTCAGCCAGGCATTTACCGTCTTCCTGCCGGTGCGTTCCGTTGGCGTAATGGGCGATGGCCGTAAGTACGATTGGGTTGTCGCCCTGCGCGCGGTGGAAACCATCGACTTTATGACCGCGCACTGGGCGCATCTGCCGTATGAATTCCTCGGCCGCGTCTCCAACCGAATCATCAACGAAGTGGACGGCATCTCCCGCGTGGTTTACGACGTATCCGGCAAGCCGCCGGCAACGATTGAGTGGGAGTGATATACAGCCATTTATCAATCACCAATAACGAACTCATTTAAAATATAACCCGCTGTAATTAGCGGGTTTTTTAACTCTCTACGATAGCGTAATGATTGGTTTAAGCATCCTCTTTCTGCCGACTTTTCCTGCAAGACCTTCATTGATGCGGGCAGCGTAATTAAACGGGGGGTAATTTCAGAGATAGTATCAACATGCTTCTTCCCGTAAATAGGATGGGGGAGAGATTTTCTTAAACCTATCACCAGATCTTACACGCGCGTTACTCATTTTATTAAAAATATCCTCTTATGTGACTCATCGTCCGTGGTCCGACAGCTAATAAACGGCAAGACTATCTCCGCAGAAATAAATTTTTTTATGTGTGGAGGGGATATGGAACCACATGACTGGCATCCGGCGGATATTATTGCGGGTTTAAAAAAGCAGGGAACAACGATGGCGGCGATTTCCCGAGGGGCGGGGTTGGCATCGTCCACGCTGGCGAATGCATTGACGCGACACTGGCCGAAAGGCGAACGCCTGATCGCCGAGGCGCTAAATAAACGCCCCGAAGAGATCTGGCCTTCGCGCTACCGAAACATCGGGAGCGGGCAGGGCGGGGGAGGGAAATCAGAATGAAAAATAGCCAATAGCGATTTGCGAAATTTTGTGTTTTGCATAGGTAGATTTCGGCGCTGCACACTTGATACGGGAAAGCTGGCGCGGTGCATTATCGTTGCCGCAAGCTGCATTCTGTTCGTAAAGCTACCGCTTCGCTGTTATCCGCCTACGCGCTGATGCGTATTCACATATCAAACATTGCAACTTTTCGGTAAAAATTTAGGTATCCGGGTATATTAAACGGCTGAAAGGATAAGGGGGGAGCGGATATGCAACCAATACGGCGAATGGGTGATGGATATGAACCGCACGTCGATCAGTTTGGCGAGCGGTTGACCTACTCGCTGCCTGTCGACTCGGGGTTTGTCAGCTTCAGCTTCTCGTTTGAGATTCGCCAGACCGATCTGGATGTCCTGCTTTGCGATGACTACCGGCGTGCCGTTCTCGAAGTCACCGCGCATACGTTGCTACAGCGTTCGACGCTGAAGGGAAATAACCGCTTTACCCAAAGCGACTTCGATAGCCTTGTCACCGATGCGCTTCACTCCGGGGGCGATTTTCTCCAGGCATTTATCGCGCGGGTGAGCCGGGAAAATAACATTGCTATTGATCACTATGTGAAAGAAGTTATGAACCGGCGCTCCGCTGCAAGCTGAGCCTGCTATGACAAGATCCGTTCAACTGAAAATTTTAGACAGCAATGCGCCATTGACCGTTTGCCGCATGATACTGAGTAAACGATCGTCATCGGCATCATGCAGGGTTACAAAAGCGATAAAATCCGCATGTTGATCAAACCGGGCTAGCGCCGTCTGCGTCTGCCTAATCGCCCCGGCAGCGCAGGATACGATCTCTTTTTCGACCACGGATTGATAATATTGCTGATAAAACTCGGCGCCTTTTTCATCATACAATGGGCCCAATTGGTCCATGATCTCGCCAAGCGCCTGATCGAGCCCGTCATCATCGTCATCCAACTCATCCAGATGGAACGAAAAGTCGCCCGAATTATATTTGATGCCGCTGACGCCATCGATATCCAGTGCGCAGTGCCGATTCTCATGCTGGCGATATTCTGCCAGCGTGGCGTCGAAGGCATCCTGCGTATTCCAGGAGACTCGACATCCGCCGTTTTCAATATCCAAATCCAGACAAAAAGCATAAACCTCTCGGTTTTCCGCATGTGAAGAGAATACCAAAGCCGCACGTTCAATTTGGCGAACAAAACAAGACGCCACCCGGTCAATATTTAAATTAATCATTCTGCTTCCATTATTTTCAGTCACGGCTCCAATCATCGGCAAATCCGTTAACGCCACTCTTATCGCCGAATTATTATGTCATCCTCAGTTATAAGGGTAACAATTCGATATTCTTCGGCAAGGCAGCCAACGACAGCTGTGCATAAAGTCGCCGCTGGCCCGCAACGCCGGGTAGCGAAAATAGCGCCCCCCGAGTGAACGACTACTCGTCGAATATCAGCAAGTCGGCGATCTTCCAGCCATCATTGGTCAGCTTAAATAGCCATAGCTCGCGACATTCCCTATTGAGTTCACGACGTTGAATAACGATAAATACCGCATCATTAAAGTTCTCACCCGATTCGATCAGCATGCTGTCATCGAAAGTATATCTCGATGTGTCGCCATACGAATTATCCAGCCAGTAATCATCATTACGGCACCAGTATTTCTGATAGATCTCCGCCCGCCGCGGCGTCATCTTTTCCAGCCGGGCATTTATTTCGTTGTCATCCGCTGGTAGTGGCAAATAGAGATCGTCAAGCGCCTTCATTTCGGCAAAATAATTTTTAATACATGCTAACGGCGTATCCACTTCTCTCTCCGAACATGATGGTGTGCTAAAAGCGATGTCAGCGGCCCAACAGCATAGCGCACGCGCCGCCATCGTTGGGTACGAATTTGAACGCCACAAACGGTGATTTCGCGCAGAAACCAGGGATTGACCGAGTAAGGCGTTTGCAGTGGTATCTACTGAGTTCCGCTAACCCCTGAAATCGCCAGTAGAATCCGGCGATTCTATCTTATGATGACTATCGACTTCCATCCTGTTCCGTTCATTTTTACCGTGAGGTTTACGGCAAAAAACAGAGCAGGCCGCGGGGGGACGGTATGTTGGCGGAAACTAATCTCAGGGCGTTAAAACTCAAAGACAAACTTTGCAAGGCGACCGACAGTGACGGCTTGTATGTTACTGTCGCTAAATCTGGCCTGATCGCCTTTCGTTTTGACTAGCAGATCAACGGCCGTCGTGAAATGCTGACGATGCCAACTACAAAGACGGTACGCGCCGGTGATATCTCGCCGGATCGGCGGGCGTCTTAGGCACGCCTTCGCGCTCAAGTGCGTTGTTGGTTGTTGTGGCACTACTGCTCACGGCATGGAGCGGCTTTCTGGACCGCAAGGCTTTGGCTGAAAATAGCGAGTAGAAACATGATGCAGATTAGAGCGAATATCCCCTCGGCCATAGACCTGATACGGGTTCCCGGCCAGTTCGCCTTAACACAACAGAAAATGCTCAAAAGTAGATTATCGCCGAAGGCAGAGTTGTCTACTTTATAACTACGTATTGGTCTGCACCAACGGAATACTGGTATGGTATTCCTCCTGTGGCAGAAAAATCCCCATCAGGGGGATTTATGCCATTTAGAGCAAGAAAGTGAATTAGATAAGTGCCTGAATTTTCTATGCTATGTACGAATGTGAGCTCATAGGTCTCACTGGCTCCAACATTAACGAATTGTAATGGTATACGGCTGAGCGTTCCCGCGTAGCGACCAGAAAGGAGACTGATCGGTTTCTGGTAGATTGGCTTCCCCTCAGAAAAGGTAATGGGCACCAAAGTCAAAGCATCATCGTCCAAGGTAACTTTGCTTTCTTCATTGCCAAGATTAGACAGAATGACCTTAACTTGAAGCAGATTTTTTCCATTATCGAGTGGTTGAACCGTTGATTCGACCTTTGCTTGGATATGTGGTTTTTGCGTGGTCTTCTGAGCCAACTCCTTCAATGTATATTCTGTGACTTGTTTTTCCTTTTTCACATATATGGTTGAATAGACTCCCCATACCGCGACGGCTATAGCAGCAATGATCGTTGTAGCTTGTGAGAGGATTTGAAACCGTAGATGGATTTTTTCAATTTTGCTGAGCGAATTCTCCGTCATTATTGGCTCCTTGTTAAAATAGGTGAGGCATTATCGGAGGCGGTCAGCGCCCCCGACAAAAACCTCTTCAGACGCGGACTTTGTGGATTGTCGAACACGGCTTCCGGGGAGCCTTGCTCTTCAATTTTCCCTTGATCCAGGAAGATCACCTGAGTGGACACTTTACGGGCAAACTCCATTTCGTGGGTCACAACGATCATGGTTTTGCCTTCTTCAGCCAGCTTCTGCATGATTTTCAAAACTTCTCCCACAAGCTCCGGATCCAACGCCGAAGTGGGTTCATCGAATAGCAGCGCTTCTGGCTCCATCGCCAGGGCGCGTGCAATGGACACGCGTTGTTGCTGGCCGCCGGACAGCTCAGAAGGATATTTACTGCACGCCAATTCATCGATGCCGACTTTATTCAGATATCGTATCGCCCGTTCCCGCGCTTCCGCCTTGCTGATGCCCAGCACATGTACCGGGCATTCCATCACGTTTTCCAGTACGGTCATATGGGTCCACAGGTTAAAATTCTGAAACACCATGGCAAGACGAGTACGTAGTAATTGTAGTTGTTTACTGTCGAACACCTTCAACTGGCCGTCTTTGTCCCGAACCATACGCACTTCTTCGTTATTGATGCGGATAACGGCTTCACTTGGTTTTTCCAAAAAATTAATGCAACGCAGGAAAGTACTTTTGCCAGATCCTGATGAGCCGATGATAGAGATTACGTCCCCGGCTTTGGCGGCCAGCGACACGCCTTTAAGCACCTCCTGTTCTCCATACTGTTTGTGCAGTTCGGTTACGATTAATTTATGTTCTGACATGTGTGTGATTCTCGTTGATATAAGCAGTTGAATCTGCTTTCCCTTGCTGATCTCACAGGCGGGAACCTTCGCTGCGCACAGGGATTGAGTACAAATTATTATTTAAAATAAATGAGAGAGAATAGTGTTAGCTGGTTTATCCCGGGACGGAGTAATAGCCGAAATTCCGCTATTCCTCCTCCGGGGTGATCAAATTCATCAGGCTGGTATTTCGATATAAATTTATTGATCCCAAATAGGGATGAAAACCATGCCGTATTAATCTTTGGGTGTAATGTCAAAACCAAACCATTTTTCGCTCAGTTTTTTGAGTGTCCCGTCCGCACGCATCTCTTTTAAACCCGTATCCAACTCTGATTTCAGGGCTGTATCTTCTTTACGCAGACCTATCGCGACTGCGCCAAAGGCTTTTCCGGAAAATAACGGCCCGGTAATGTTCGCATCCTTCATGTCTGGTGTTTTCAGCGCCTCCTGAAGTACCGTGACGTTTGCTAATATCGCATCAATGCGTCCGGCTATTAGATCCAGATTTGCCTCATCGATCGTTTTATACTCCCGCACGTCTGTACCTTTAAAACGGTCGGCGAGAAATGAAGCTGCTGTGGTTGATGTCTGAACGCCGATAACCTTGCCTTTCAGTTGGCTGGAAAGTTCGCTAATGACGGCGTCCGCATTAGCCTTGTCGGCTTCTAGCCCAAGACTTTCGCCCTTACCGGCAAGAGAAGGAAGCGAACCGTCCTTGAGCGTCAGGAAAGTATTGACTGCAACGGCATAGGGTTCAGAAAAAGCGATGACCTCTTGACGCTTTGGCGTAATGCTCATTGATGCAATGATGACATCATATTTCCCTGTTTTGATCGATGGAATAATGCCATCCCAGCTTTGGGCATAAATAGCGCAGTCGGCTTTAATGCGGGCACAAAGTTCATGGGTGAGGTCAATCTCGAATCCGTCAAGCTGCCCCTTGGCATTGGTGAAGTTCCATGGCGCAAAGGCGCCTTCGGTGGCGACACGTATTTTACTCTGCGCAAAAGCCGGGGCTGTGATAGTCATGGCGACGGCGGTAATAAGAGTGAGTATGGTGAGTCTCATATTATTGACCTTTTATATTATCATTGCAGTTATCAGCTAATTTGATTTTTTCATGATGCGGTAACCGAGGAAACTACATCAACGCGCTGGATATTTTGTTGTCAATGTCATTTATTGTTGAATTTATTCCCCTTGATGTTTTGGCGATGAAATTTTTTATTGCTTGCTTCCAAATTTCATTCGCCATGTTGATACTTCCCAAAAATAAATGGCGTCTCATATCAATTTGTATTCAGAAGTAATTCCTACTCTGGCATTGTTTGGCAACGGCGGATGTGGGAGACATACGGGATTCCAGTAAACGGATGATGTATACGATTGAGAAATTTAGTCCCAGATAAATCAGACCGGCGACGGCGAATATTTCAACGGGACGATAGGTTTCAGAAATCGCTTTCGCCGCAAGCCCGGTAATCTCCATTAATGTAATCGTTGACGCCAGCGCCGTTGCCTTTACCATTAGTATGATTTCATTGCCATAGGCTGGCAGCATGCGAACAAACGCTTGCGGAAGGATGACCCGCCGATACGTCAGTCTGGTCGTCATACCGAAAGCTAGCGCCGCCTCAATCTGCCCTCTGGGTACGGTAATAATTGAACCTCTAACGATTTCAGCGACGTAAGCAGCCGTGTTCAACGATAAAGCGAAAACCGCACACCACCAGGGCTGACGGAGCAATGGCCAGATGACGCTCGAACGAAGCTCAGGAAACTGACTAATCCCATAGTAAACAAGGTAAATTTGTACCAGAAGCGGCGTTCCCCTAAAAAGCGTCATGTAGCCCTTGGCGATCAGATCGAGGGGGCGTATCCCTGAGGTTCTCATCAGCGCCAGAATCAGCCCGAGAATTCCGCCGAAAAACACCGAGCAGGCGGTCAATTGAATAGTTAAAGGAATGCCTGGCAGCAGACGCATTAACATCTCATGCAGGAAATTCAGTTCGGTCATCATGATTTATGCTCTGTGCCGCGGTTGATTGAACGCATTGAGATCTTTTCTGCTTTATCAAAACATTGCCCTGAGAGCCAGGAAATGCAGAGGTAAAGTAGCGCCGCAGCCAGGTAAAAAGTGAAGTACTGATGAGTGGAGCCGCCGGCAATCTGCGACTGGCGCATGAGTTCAACAACCCCAATGACAGAAATGAGAGCCGTTTCTTTTAACAACATTTGCCAAATATTTCCTATTCCCGACAAAGCATGACGCGCGGCAAGCGGCAGCACTATGCGTCTTATACGCTGCATCACACCCATACCAAATGCCAGGGCGGCCTCTATTTCTCCTTTGTCTATTGCCTGAATGGCTCCCCTGAAAATTTCGGTCAGATAGGCTCCGGAAACGATCCCTAGCGCGCAGACGCCGATAGCAAAAGCAGGGACGCCGACAAATCCCTCGCCGCCAAAAAATCGGCTGACTGCCGTCAGGGCGCTCGAAGAGCCAAAATAGAATAGGTAAATCACCAAGAGATCGGGAATACCGCGAAACACGGTTGCATATACTTTGGCGAGGCTGCGGAAAATCGGAATACCAGAAAGCATGGCGAGCGAACCACACAGGCCCAGTAGCGTGCCGAAAATCATACCGGAAATCGCCAAGGCGAATGTGGTTCCCAACGCTTCTATCAGGAAGAATCCCCAGCCTCCTTCACCGAAAGACAATAGTTGTAAACTGGACATTGCTAATACCTTCTGTGTATCTGAATTTTTAATACTGTGTCCCAGCAGTGTTGCAATGGATTACGGGATCTGGAAAATTAAAATTTAAACGCCTTGCATTACATAATGTTATGCTTTTACATTAACCATTGAATGATAATGGATTATTGGCGGATCTACTCTGCAACTCGACGATTTTGCCGATTAACTTAGCATTTATCATGCTCATGCAATCCCGCGGAATGCTTACATAAAGCAATACCGGAACAGATTGAGTTTTATCCATTTACCATGTCATAAGGAAATATTATGTTCCAATCGCACCGACTTAATCTCAGACAGGTTGAAGCATTTCGCGCAGTCATGCTGACCGGTCAGATCACGGCGGCCGCGGAGCTCCTGTTTGTGACGCAGCCGGCGGTCAGCCGTCTGATTGCTGATTTTGAGCGCAGTACAAAACTGCATTTGTTTGATCGTAAAGGAAACCGCTTAGTCCCCACGTCGGCGGCGTTTGCATTGATGCATGAAGTTCAGAATGCTTTTATCGGCCTGGACCGGATCGGAAAGGCGGCGGAAGATATCGGACGCAATTTTGCAGGAACATTACGCATCGTGGCGATGCCCGCATTGGCAAATGGCATTCTCGCCCGCTTTCTCGCACAATTTGTGCGTGAGCGAGAAGGGCTGCATGTTTCACTTGATGCATTACCGTCGCCAACGGTTATTGAGCGGATTGCTTCAGGTAATGTGGAACTTGGATATGTTGACTTCCAATTTGATCGTGCCGGAATGCTCTGCCGTCATCGTTCAATTGCCGCTGTTGTTGCATTGCCATCCGGTCATCCACTTTGTATGAAGCCTTTTTTGACGCGCAGTGATTTAGTCGGTGAAAAGCTGATAGACATTGAGCCCGGCTCGATTTTCTCCAAACGTTTGAGCGTAGAGCTGGAGGGCATCGACAAGGCTTCCATGATCGAAACCTATTATTCTCATACCGCCTGTTCCATGGTCATGGCGGGGGCGGGTTTGGCCGTGACGGATCCCTTTTCCGCCCATGAGTTTCTGGGGCGCGGCCTGACAATCCGTCCTTTTCAGCCATTTCTTGAGGCGGGGTTTACGGAAATAAGATCGGTTGATCATGCAAACGGCGATCTAACCTCGGAATTTACCGATGCATTTTGGGTTTTTCTTCAGACCGAGTTAGATATTGCTGGGTGAAAGCAAACGGCAGACGAGCCAGTCTGCTCCGACATTATTCCAGTTTGGTTATTATAAAAGCATTACGCTTCCCGGTTTATATATCACCCATTTCCCCCCTTGGTTAATGAACCCCTATTTGTCATAGAAGTTTTTCTTATATTCTCAAGGTCACTCTGTTTAGTGAATTATATTTGTCGCGATGTCCATAATATTCAGGCATGGAAGCCCCGCCTAAACTCATTTGAATTATCCTCGTTTGGGCGGTTTGATTGTAACCATTGAAAGCGGAAGAGGAAAAGTTCACAGACTTCGCCCCTGACGCGTTATTCGAAGGTTTATTATCCGGAGATTTAGTCATGCCTAAACGTATTGAGAATATGGATACGGTAGTCACTTTTACTTTCGAAGGGCAAACCGTCAGAGCTCAGGCGGGCGATAGCGTCGCCGCCGCTTTAGTGGGCGCCAATCTGCGTAGCCTGCGCGATAGCGTCGTTAGCGGAGCTCCGCGAGGTGTTTTTTGTATGATGGGCACATGCTTCGATTGCCTGGTGGAAATTGAAGGCGTAGCCAACCGTCAGGCCTGCATGACGCCCGTTCGCGAAGGCATGAATGTACGTCGCCAGCGCGTTTATGAGCAGGTGAAATAATGATACGAGTTGTCGATGTGGCGATTATTGGCGCCGGTCCCGCAGGCATGGCGGCCGCTATTGAAGCATCAAGGGCGGGGCTGTCGGTTATCGTGTTTGACGAACAGTCATCCCCGGGCGGGCAGATATATCGGGGAATAGAAACAGCCAGCGGCGCGCGCCATAAAATACTCGGCAAGGACTATACGTCGGGGCTTGCTTTGGCAGAACGTTTCCGTGACAGCAGTGCCGAATATTTTTCCAATACCACGGTTTGGAACATCGGTACAGACAAACTCGTTGAATTTAGCCAGAACGGTCAGTCAAAAAGCATCCGCGCCAAATCAATTGTCTCTGCGACGGGCGCGCTGGAACGTCCTTGCCCGCTCCCCGGCTGGACGTTGCCCGGTGTGACCACGGCTGGCGCTTTACAGATACTACTTAAAGCCGCTGGTATCGTTCAGGAGGATACGGTTCTGGTCGGATCCGGACCGCTTTTATGGGCGATTGCCGCACAGATGGTTGATGCGGGTATCCCGCCAAATGCAATCGTCGAAAATTTACCTAAAGGCCGGATGAAAGCCGCGCTGCCGTATCTCCTAAAGGCGCTTAGGGCGAAGGAATATCTCATCAAGGGGGTTATGTTGATGCAAAAAGTCCGCCGCGCCGGGGTTCCTGTTTATCGCCATGCGACCAATATTAAAATTGAAGGCGAGGGGGCCGTCGAGGCGATTACTTTTGCGGCGAAAGGCAAACGTCACCACATTGCGGCGAAATATATCGCTCTGCATCAAGGGGTTGTGCCAAACCAGCAGATCACTCGGCTTCTATCCTGCAAGCACTTCTGGGACCAGAGCCAATACTGCTTTCGCCCTGAGGTCAATGAAAGGTACGAAACTTCAGTGCCGGATGTTTATGCGATTGGCGATGGCGCGGGGATCGGCGGCGCGAAGGCCGCTGCGCTTCAAGGACGCCTTGTCGGGCTAAGCCTTGCGGTGAAAGCTGGCAAGGCAGACAATCGGGACATTGCGCGCATTCGCAAGGCGTTATCCCGTGAGGGCAGCATTCGTCCCTTCCTTGAGGCGTATTATTCTCCGGCGCCGGATATCCTTCAGCCCGCGGATGAAACCATCGTCTGCCGTTGTGAAGAAATTACGGCGGGTACGGTGCGAAACTCGGTAAAATTGGGCGCCACGCGGCCAAACGAGGTGAAATCGTTGTTTCGAACGGGAATGGGGCCCTGCCAGGGCCGTGTCTGTGGTCTGGCCGTCATGGGCATCATCGCCGCTCAGCGCAATGAAGATCCGGAACTCGTGGGCTATTACCGCATACGAGCGCCACTCAAACCCATCCCGCTTGATGAACTTGCGCATTATGCCGTCGAACCTGGCGCTTCGGAAGGTCGCGCCGTATGAATAATTCTTCTAATACTTCAAAAAACTGCGACCTCCTTGTCATCGGCGGGGGCATACAGGGCTGCGCAACGGCGCTTTATGCCGCAATGAACGGCATGTCGGTCATTGTTCTGGAAAAGGACAGCGTGGGGCGCCACGCGTCGGGAGTCAATGCCGGCGGCGTTCGGCGCTTGCAGCGCCATATCGCTGAACTGCCGATATCCAATATGTCCATGGGGATCTGGCATGACATCGAAAATATCCTGGATGATGACTGCGGTTTCAAGATTGCGCCGCAGATTGAGGTTGCTGAAACCGAGTCTGAAATGGAACTGCTGAAGTCCCGCGCCGCACTGATGCGCAGTCTGGGTTATGACAACGAGGTCTTACTCGACTGCCGTGAACTGAAGCAATATTTGCCGGCCGTTTCGGACCATGCCGTTGGGGCGCTGGCCAGCCTTCAGGATGGTTTCGCCCAGCCATACAAAACGATGTTGGCTTTTAAACGAAAGGCCGAAGCATATGGCGTTCGTTTTAACGAAAACATCTCAGCTCGTCGGCTTGACAGGAAAGGCGCGTTCTGGGAAGTAACCACTTCCGCCGGCGTATTTCGGGCGCCCAAAATTTTGAACGCGGCCGGCGCTTGGGGAGGAGATCTTTCCGCGTCGCTTGATGAGCCCGTACCTCTCGAAGCCGTTGCCCCAATGATGATCGTCACCGCTCGACTGCCGCATTTCTGCGATGCCGTGGTTTTGGCGGCGGCGCGGCCCCTCTCTTTCAAACAGATGCCTAACGGAACGGTGGTCATCGGCGGTGGGCGTCTTGGGCGTACGGACAGAGACTGCAACCTCTCGGAGGTGCTTTTTTCCAACCTGCGTCCAACGGCCGAAACGGCAATCGACCTGTTTCCCATTATGAAGAATGCGACGATAGTCCGTACATGGTCCGGTGTGGAGGGGTGGGTGCCTGATGGCATTCCGGTTATTGGTCCTTCCTCAAAACATGAAGGGCTTTATCACTGTTTTGCCTTTTGTACTCACGGATTCCAGATGGGGCCGGGTGTCGGTAAGGTGATGAGCGATCTGATCGCCACCGGATCGACGGATTTTGATCTTTCACCCTTCGCCATCTCACGTTTTCAGCGTGAGTCAAAAAATCTATAAAACAAAAGCGTTAGCCGGTTTGAATCTTTGTACATTGGAAAGACCTGACCGGCAAATATACGATAACTTCCCAGCGTCTCTTTACGGTTTGTTTGAACACAAACGCGCCGCCAGTCCAGTCGCGCTTTATCATCGGCAATTTCCGGCCAGGCCAATGGCGGGGTTGTGCTGGCAGGCATCGGTTTGTTGGTATTTGAATTCCTACCTGACCCTGGTTTCAAGATTAATAACTCTTGCTGTCGATAGAGAATAGATAGTTGATATCGATCTCCGGCATCGGGTGAGGGTGTTCCGTTTTCTTCAAAACGAACTCAAAGGCGGGCTCGTAGTCATCGTTTCTGAGAATCTCTCCGCCCAGGATCTCGACATCATAAATGCCGTTCTCGATTTCGATCTGTGGTCGGCCCGGTTCGCGATAGCGTTCTTGAAGTGTGTTGATGGCATCATTGGTGAAGTTTTGCAGGATCCGCCAGGTGAAGAGGAGAATCTGCCGATTTTCGACCCGCAAGAGATAGCCGCCGCGCCGGTGTTGCAAACGGTTCTCCGGTTTGAGTAGTTCCGGCGTGTCATTCGAACGATTGAAAATAATCGTGTACGGGTAATTTTCAATGCCCGCTAATGGTATGACGATACCGTCCTGAACAGCCCGGTCGGCGCTATCATTACTGACGAACTCTGATGCCAGATTGTCAGCAAGCGCGTGGTCTTCCTGGTATTTTTTCAGAAGGCGAATATCGCCGAGCAAAAAATAATCAACCAGATCGTTGAGGACTTCAACGAATTCATCACGCATCAATCCGCTCCTAAAACAGTTTCTAAATTAGTTGTGAGAAAAATAGACTAGGATGTGGGCATGCATTTAACGATGATGCCCGCTGGCCTCAGTCAACCATCCCATAAATGCTTTCAGGTTTGCTGTGAACTTCTTTGCTTCATCTTCTGGAGCATTGCTTTCACGCAAAAAGTATCTGATTTCATGCTCCCGGGACGGGTATTTTTTTACAAATCTTGATACATACTCATCAAGCGTATCAGGCCAGTCTGTATCTTCATCAGACCGTAGCAGATTAGTCGAGCGGATCAGCTTTCTGGATGCGGCTCTTTGCAGCGGCTTACGCTGATGATCGTCGCCAGCCTCACCCAGTCTTCTTATATAGTCTTCCAGAACAGCGATAAAATCACCGTTGACAGCAACGGCTATCGCCTTCGAGGGTTTGAAGCGGTCAAACCTTTTGGAAAGGTCTTCGCCATAAATACATCTACAGTGATGTTTTAACCAGTAACCCCAGCTGTACAGATTATCGGGGTTAAGCGCTTCTGGCAGAATGCCGACGTCAAAATCAATCTTGCACACAATAGGATGATTTAAATCAATATTTTTACGAATTTCAGATAAGGTGTGGGTTTCGATGTTATTCGCCCGGCGAGTCAATAATATGCAGACATCCAAGTCTGAAACTCCCGCCACCGCCTTTCCTTGTGCAACGCTGCCATATAAATAAACGCTATGGAGTATGTGTTCCAATCTTAGCGTCAGATGGTTCGTCACTTCATCCACCACCTCCTGGAACGGGGCCTGAAGCCTGACGGGCGGCGAAATGTTGATATATCCCTCTGCATCAAGGGTCATGACTTCTCTCCCAGAATAAGCTGGCCGTACTTGTAATGTGAACGCACATTCAGCTTCATGCGGTTTGGCTAAACTATAGGCCGACGCAAAGCGTCATCCGCCTGATTGTATGCAATAGACGAAGCCTTGGTTTTATGCCAGTCTTTTGCCTGATGTTTTTTGTCCCCATTAATATGACGACTTCACCTATGTTCAAACGTATCCTGTCCGCCCTGCGCGGCAAAAAAGATAGCGCGCATGCCGCCGTTTCCGAGCACGCCAATGAGGCGGAACCCGCGGCCGCTAACGACGAACCGATTGTCGCCTATGACGCTTACGGGCGGGAAATGCATATTACTCGCGACGACTGGCACGACAAGATCTTCCTGCCGGCTTTGCAGCAAAAGTGGGACAACGCTGACGAACTCTATAATGCGATCCTATCAGGTTTGAACGACGGTTTTGCCGCCGATTTGATACCGGCCGCCGAACGTCTCGTTGAGATTGACGATATTCCCGAGCGCAGTCATGTCATCCTGGGTATTGTGCTGATGAAAAATGGCCGCCTTGATGACGCCGAGCGCGCGCTGCGTGCGGGCATTGAAAAATCAGGCGCGACCGGAACCCTGTTGACGAATTTGGCTAAGGTATTTGCCGAGCGTGGTGAAGACGCTCGCGCGGACGAAACGCTTTGGCAGGCGATTCAGGCCGATCCGAATCAAGACAATGGATTGCTCTGGTGGGCGGCCATTCAACAGGAGCGCGAAGGCGAGGCGGGCTATCTGACGGCCCTGCGAACGGTAGCGGCTTTGCCCGGCAGTTGGCGAGCGCAACTGTGGCTGGCGCGCCATTATCTGGAACACAAGGACGTTGAAGCCGCCCGGGCCTTATATGCCGAAGTGCTGGCCGGCGGTATGTTTGACGATAGCGCGTTGATGATGATTTCCGGCGACCTCGGCAATAATGGCCAGATTCCGCCGATCGTCGAACTTGTCGCGCCGGTTTACGACGAGCGCCGGCATGACCCTATGGCTGGTATCAACGTGCTGCGCGCCTATCAGGAACTCGGCAACGCCGAGGAGGGCGAAAAGCTGCTTGCGCGCATGTATTCGCTGGGGCTCGCTCCAATCAAACAATATCTTGATGGGTTCGCTCAGGCCTTTCAGGAGATGCGTAATCAGGCCGAACAGGGGATTCCAACCGATCCGGACAAGCTGAAGATCAGTACGTTGGCGCTAACCCAGCCGATCTGGCATTACGGCTTGCGTAAGGCCGATTGGTTGTTCAAACAAAAAACTGAGAGCGCGCAAAAAATAGGTTTCTTTGCGCTTTCAAAAATCGCGGACGGCGCGCCACGCTCCGAATCGCAGCGTGAAGACGATCTTGGTCGTCTGACGCGCGCTATTCCTCTCTATCTTGCCGAAGCGGCACACTATTGGAGCGAGCACGCGACAAACTGCTATATCTCAGTCGCAGAGGGCGTCGGTCCGGTGGTATCGGCAGGCGAAACCGATGGCAACGCGCTTTTCGATATAGTGCCGCCGGAGATGACCTATTTTGTCACCGGTGAAATTGGCTGCACTGGTGAAGACGAGCGGCGGCAATGGCAAATATCGTTAAGTCTCTGGAACTGCGCCAGCCGAACGAAACAGGCGTCGGAAAGCGGCAACGCAATTCATTCAGAGCTTGGCGCTTTGGTGCTGAACCTTGAGCAACGCTTGCTCGCCCACGTTGGCCTGACGCGTGAACAGCCTTTGGATGCGTTCTACCTGCGTCCTTCCGTCGAGGCGATGCCAATTTATCTGACGGCGTTGGGTCAGGCTTTCATGCTGACGCTGGCCGCCAATGAACGGATATCCCGCACCTCAATGTGGGGTGAAAGAGCGATGCTGGATTGGCCGCTCAATATGGCTTTACATTGGCCCCAGGCGGAAGTGCCTAAGCTGATGTACATCTCCGGGCTGGGTAAAGCTTTCGACTATCAGTCTGATGCGCTTGCCGAATATAAGGAGCGAAGCCTGGGGCTGCTGCGCGAAGCCGAGGGGGCGGACAGCGCCGCGGCCCGCCTGGCGCCGCTCATATGGAAAATCTTCGCGATGCGCGAAGAGTTCAACGCCCATCGCCAGAGTTTGCCGGCTGATTCAAACGCGGCATATCTAGCGTGGCTGGCGCGCGTGGCGGAAAAATAGAAACCGACGCGCCAATAAACAATTAACGGGCCTGCATATTCATGTGGCGACGGGATATGCAGGCCGGGTAAATTCGACGCCGAATCAGCATATTGCTAATCCACTGACAAGAGCCGGATTTCGATGATTAATTTTATAAGTTCCAGGTCCATAGCCGAGGCCGCTGAGCGATTAAGCGGAGCGGTGATTCGAACGCCGGCCGTATTTTGTCCGGCATTGACGGATAAGTTCCAACGAACCGTTTATCTCAAGCTCGAAAATATGCAAATTGGCGGGTCGTTTAAGGCCCGTGGCGTGCTCAATCTGTTTTCGGCTTTGGGAAAAGAGATGAGCGAAGCTAAATTTGTCGCAGTAAGCGGAGGGAATTTCGGCATCGCAATCGGAGAAGCCGCGAGAACCTTTGGGGCCGATGTCACCGTCATCATGCCGCGGAGCGCGCCATCGTCGTCAGTTAAACGGATTCGCGACACCGGCAGCGTGGTGATTGTGGAAGACGATGTAAATTCTGCATTTGCCCGCGCCAGGGAACTTGAAGAAAAAGGATATCGGGTAATAGATGATTGCCGCGACACGCTCATAGCCGAAGGGCACGGGACGCTTGGGCTTGAGTTCATTGCCGATTGTCCTTCACTGACCGATGTCATTGTCGCCGTTGGCGGCGGAGCCATGTTGGCCGGCGTGGCTACGGCATTGAAATCCATCAAACCCGAGATTAGGGTTTGGGGCGTGGAAACTGCCGGCGCCAGCTCAATGTATCAGGCTTTGCAAGCCGGAAAGCCGACTAAAGTCGATATCAGCTCAATCATTTCAACGCTTGGCGTGCCGGTCATAGATGAACTGATGCTTGCCCACGCGCAGCGTTATGTTGAGGAGATCGTCGTGGTTTCTGATGATGATGCCATTAACGGGATGATCTCTTTCGGCGAAGCGGCCAAACAGTGGGTTGAGCTTGCCTCCGGGGCTCTTTTACCCGCCGCCGCCGCCATCTCGATGAAAGTTCCCGAGAGTGCGGTCATCGGACTCGTCGTTTGCGGGGGAAATATTTCACATCAGGATATGAATAAATGGCTCACCTTCAGACAAAATTCCTGATTTGGGCGACATCGCCGTCATTCCGTCTGCGCCTGCGGTGAAACGCATAAGCCCGAATCGGATACGTTAAAAAAACACTAGACCGGCTGTTTAACCCACACGGCATCGTTCCGCGATAAAGTCGAGGAAGACGCGGACACGGGTCGGGAGCCGTTTGCCTGGCCCGATAAAAACGGCGTGTATTTCTTCCCGATCGCCAGGATTGTAGCCCTCTAATAGCGGTACGAGCCGTCCGGCTTCTATGTCCTTTTTAACATGAAAATGCGCTAACCGGGCCAGGCCAAGACCGTCGATCGCGGCGTTGCGCATGGTTTCGCCGTCGCCTAACAGCAAATTCCCGGATGGAGGAAGCAGGCGTGGTTCATCAACGCCATTGAAGGGCCACGCCTTGGTATGGCGGGTAAAACCAAAGCCGAGCCGGTGATATCTCGCCAGATCGGCGGGCGTTTTAGGCACGCCTTCGCGCGCAAGGTAGCCGGGGGAGGCAACCACCACCATTCGGCTGCCGCCCAGGCTGCGCATAATCAGACGCGAATCGGTTAAAGGACCGGTGCGGATGGCGACGTCGGTACGATCGTCCAGTAGATCGACTATCTGATCGCAAAGAACGATATCCAACGTTATTTCCGGATACTGTTTAAGGAACGCCGGGATTTGCGGCATCAGATAGTGCTTTGCGAATGCAACGTGCGAATTGACGCGGATACGACCGCGTGGCGTTGCGCCTCGCGCCGCTTCCCTCTCCGCCGAAGAGATATCGTCCAAAATACGCAGGCAGCGCTCATAGAATAGGGAGCCTTCCGGGGTGAGTTGATGCTTGCGCGTGGTGCGGTTGATCAGGCGAACTCCCAGCCTGGTTTCAAGCCGGTGAAGAAGTTTGCTTACCGCAGAAGGCGTCATGTCCAGTTTCCGCGCCGCAGCCGAAATGCTCGTCGATTCCACGACCTGAACGAAGGTCGCCATTTCAGTAAAGTGATTAGAACGGTTGTACTGGCGCACGGATTCGTGAATTTTTTTCCAAGGTCCATTAACCGTTGAATTATAGTTCAAAAGCACGGGGTCTTCTAAAGTTACCGCTACACTTTTCTGCTTGGAGATAAACGTGCAAATTCGTTCGCATAACCCGGCATTGTGGGCGTTGATGCTCAGCGCTTACGGCATCGGAACCACGGAATTCGTCGCGGTAGGCATTTTGCCTAATATCGCTTTTGATATGGGCGTTGATATTTCTGCCGCGGGCCTGGTGGTAAGCCTATATGCGCTGGGCGCTACCGTTGGCGCGCCCGTTTTGACCGCGTTGACGGGGCGGGTGCCGCGCAAGACGTTACTGCTGGCGCTGATGGCATTGTTCACCATCGGCAACATGGCCGCGGCGACCAGCGCCAATTATGGCATCCTGCTTGGGGTAAGGGTTGTGAGCGCATTTTCGCACGGCGTATTTTTTGCCATCGGCGCTACGATCTCCGCGAGTTTAGTTCCCCATGACCGTCGGGCTTCAGCTATCGCGATGGTGTTCTCCGGGCTGACTATCGCCATCGCAACCGGGGCGCCGATCGGCACCCTTGTGGGTCAACAATGGGGATGGCGGGCCACTTTCTGGATGGTCGCCGGCCTGGGGTTGATTTCATTCATCGGTATCGCCGTGCTGTTGCCGCGCACGATTAACGTTGACCGTCCGGGGAGCCTGCGCGACCAAGCCAAGGTATTGAGCAGCGCACGGCTGTTAATTGCATTTTCCATGAATCTGTTCGGTTATGGCGGAACGTTCGTGGCATTCACCTACTTAGCGCCATTGCTGGAACAGATCGGCGGATTCCAGTCGAACAGCATCGGGAAGATCCTGTTTCTCTACGGGCTGTCGGTGATCGCGGGAAACGTTATCGGCGGGCGTATCGCCAACCTTAAACCGATACCCGTACTCGTCGTGCTGTTCACGCTACAGGCTTTGGGGCTGCTGGTATTCGGTTTTACCGCCTATTCCCAGACAGGAACTCTGATTACCTTAGCGTTCCTGGGGGGCTTTGCTTCGCCAATGTTCCGGGGCTGCATTTGTATGTTGTCCAACTGGCGCAGAAACACCGGCCGAAAGGCGTCGATGTCGCCTCGGCGTTGAACATTGCCGCCGCCAATTTGGGGATCGCACTGGCCTCTTTTATCGGCGCGCGCGTGGTTGCCTCGCCTTTGGGCTTACAAGCCACCCCGTGGATCAGTGCGTTGCTGGTTGCTGTGGCATTGCTGCTCACGCTATGGAGCGGCGTTTTGGACCGCAAGGCTCAGGCTGAAAATAACGGGCAAAAATGTTATGCGGATTAGAACGCGCATCCCCTCGGTCATAAGTCTAATACGGGATTAACGTGAGGGATTGAACGCCCTGTGGACGATGACCGGTTTGCCGGTGCTGAAACGGTACAGCAACGATCGCGCTGTCCGGCGCGGTCTGTTAGCACGTTAGGCTTGCAGGCCGCCGATTGAGCCGGCGCGTTGCCGGTCGTCGCGGCGGCATCAATTCGGGGCGAAGCTATGCAGTGCGCCGCGACCAGGCGGCGAGGATCACCCGTTCCGATTGGTCGAGATAGCTCGCCAGCGCATCGGCGGACTCCGCCGCTTTACCCGCTTCAATCAGCACCAGAATATGGGCGTTCATTTCGATGTAGGGCACATGCAGGTGTTCGGGGTCGTCCAGCAGGTCGAACGCCAGTCGCAGCTCGGCGGAGACATGGCGATAGAAGGTGTTGAGCCGCGGGCTGTCGGCCAATTCAACGATGGCGGAGTGAAACGCCATGTTGGCGGTGCCTATGCCTATCCAGTCGCGGCGTTGACGGCAGACGTGCGCCTGTTCCATCGCCCGGCGCATTTTTTCCACCGCCGGGTGCATGGGATACGAACAGGCCAGCGCCTGGCACTCCACCAGACGCCGCACCCGGTAGATATCCACAATGGTGGCCATGTCCGGCGTGGCGACGAACACCCCGCGGTTCGGCTCATATTTCAGCAGCCCCTCCAGCGTCAGAATGCGGAAGACTTCGCGCAGGGTGTTGCGGGAGATATCGAGGCTCTCGCTCAGCGCGGCTTCGGACAGCCGCTGCCCCGGACGAAGCTCGCCGTGGGTGATTCGGTTACGCAGCGCTTCGGCTACGCTATCGCTCAGGGTACGGTTTTCGGTGCTCTCTTTTTTCATTTGCTGTGATCTTTATTCCTGTATCGGGCGCCGGGGGGAATCTGGCGATGCCGTTCATCTTCACATAAACCACTGATTATCGCCAGCCAACCGTCGCTAATAACCACTTGATTTTTATGCATTATTTCGGTGCGAGTTTTATCTTTTTGCGCAATTGTGGTGCATCTGGACAACCGTTTTCTTGGCGCTTTTTTCTGGCAGCGCAATATTGTCATACATCTATTTCTTTATTGTTCAACAATTTAATCTTGCCCTCCCGTCGGTAAATATTCTTTTTAAGATCAATGGCATTAATTTTGCTTGTTGCCTTTCCTCAGTATCATTCGTCAGACAGGCGGGAACAGGGCGATGAAACGTATCGATTTAAACAGCGAGTTAGGAGCGCGCGCCGGCGTCCGGCGCCGCTGGATGCTCATCAACAGCGACGCGGCCAAGGCTGCAATTAAAACCGTCCGAACTGAGCTGGAGACACGGGCATGATCGCTCCAACCGGTGATAACAAAAATAGTAAATCGCTTCTATCGGTTCAGGGGTTGAGCGTTGAGTTTGGCGAGAGCCGCGTTGTGGACGATCTCTCCTTCAACGTCGCGCCGGGCAAAACCGTCGCCGTGGTTGGCGAGTCGGGGTCCGGCAAGTCGGTAACCTCGTTGTCGGCCATGCGCCTTGCCGACATGATGGGCGCGAAGTTTACAAGCGGGCGCATTTTGTTTGGCGAGAAAGATCTTCTACAGGCTTCGCAAAAGGAGATGATGTCAATCCGCGGCAAGGAAATTGCAATGATCTTCCAGGAGCCGATGACGTCGCTGAACCCGGTCTTCACCATAGGGGACCAGATTTGCGAGGTGTTGACGCTGCATGAAAAAATGGACAAAAAGGGGGCGATGGCTGAGGCCAGGCGGCTGCTTGATATGGTTCGTCTGCCGGACTCCGCGGCGCTTTTGCATCGTTATCCGCATCAGCTCTCCGGGGGGATGCGTCAACGCGTGATGATCGCTATGGCGCTAGCCTGCCGCCCCAAACTCCTGATCGCCGATGAACCCACCACGGCGCTTGATGTGACAATTCAGGCGCAGATCCTCAACATCATGCGCGACCTGCAAAAAAGGCTCGGCATGGGGATGATCTTCATCACTCACGACATGGGCGTGGTGGCCGAAATGGCTGACGACGTCGTCGTTATGTGGCGGGGTAAGAAGGTTGAGGAGGGGCCGGTCAGGGAAATCTTCGCCAACCCGCGGCATCCCTATACGCGCACGCTCCTTGCGGCCGTCCCTCGCCTTGGTTGCATGGCGGGCGAAGCATTCCCGAAGCGCATGCCGCTAACGGTAATACAAGACGGCAAACCGACCGTGGTTGGCGAAGAGCGAGTGCAAAACACGGCGAAATACGACGGGAAACCGCTGCTTGCGGTTAAGGATCTCTTCGTCCGCTTTGATATCCGCAAGAATCTATTCGGCAAGGCGACGCACCGGTGCAGCGCGGTCAAAAAGGTCAGCTTTGACATTTATCCAGGGGAAACGCTGGCGCTGGTCGGCGAATCCGGCTCCGGGAAATCGACCATCGGCCGTACAATCCAGCAATTGCAGTCGGCGATATCCGGCGATATCGCCTTCAACGGCAAAAGCTATTCTTCGCTGACGGCGGCAGAGCGTTTTCGCCTGCGCCAGGAAGTGCAATACATCTTTCAGGATCCCTTCGCTTCGCTTGACCCTCGGAAGACCGTCGGCTTTTCGATTGCCGAACCTATTAATACACATGGTTTGATAACCGACCGCAAGGCCGTGCGCCGCCGCGTCGACGAACTGCTTGAGCGCGTTGGTTTGAGCTCCGGCCTTGCCGGGCGTTATCCGCATGAGTTTTCCGGCGGCCAGCGTCAACGAGTCTGTATTGCCCGCGCGCTCGCTTCCGAGCCGAAATTGATCATCGCCGACGAAGCCTTGTCTGCGCTCGACGTTTCCATCCAGGCGCAAATCATCAATTTGTTTATGGATCTGCAAGCGGAGAGGGGACTGGCTTATCTCTTCATCAGCCACGACATGGCGGTGGTGGAGAAAATGAGTCATCGCGTCGCGGTGCTCTATCTCGGCCAGATTATGGAACTCGGTTCGCGCCGCCAGGTGTTCGAAACGCCGACGCATAACTATACACGCCGCCTGCTATCCGCCGTGCCGGTCGCGGATCCGATGCTTAAACGCGATACCGCGCTGATTGAAGGAGAAATTCCTAACCCGGTTCACCGCGTCGGCGACGAACCGGCAATCCTTACCCATGAAGAAATAGAACCAGGCCACTTTGTGGCGAAAAGCGCCTGAAAAGCCGCGAAAAAATCATAAATATCCGAAGAGGAGCAGATAATGACAACCTTCACCAGGGGACTGAGCGCGACCGTTATCGCGCTGGCTTTATCGGGCGCGGCCTTCACCGCTGCTCCCGCTTACGCAGCGGGCAAGATAACCATTTCGACGCCGCAGGATCCGGGCAGTTGGGATCCGGTTGATACTTTCCTTGTGCAGTGGGCCAGCGTAGGCACTAACATCTTCGACGGTTTGACATACCGAGGCCCGGATCTCAAAGTTGTGCCCGGCCTGGCTGAAAGCTGGGAAGAGTTGGATGGCGGCACGCGGATTCGCTTCAAGCTGCGCCACAACGTCAAGTTCCACGATGGCGAACCCTTCAACGCCGCGGCGGTAAAATTCACCTTCGACCGGCTTCTTGGCGAACAGGGCGCCAAAGGTCCGCAGCGGTCTAACTACATCACTATCGATAGTGTCGAAGTCATCGATGACTACACGGTCGATATGAAGTTGAAGGCGCCCGATCCGGTGCTGTTAACCAAACTGGCGGGCTATGGCGCGATGATCGTGCCGCCGAAATATATCCAGGAAAAGGGCGAGGACAACTTCAACGTCAACCCGATCGGCACCGGCGCGTTCAAGTTCGTCTCCTATCAGCCGAAGATCAACATCAAGCTCGCCGCCAATCCGGATTATTGGGGCGGCGCGCCGAAGCTTTCCGAACTTGAGTACCGCTTTATCACCGAACCCTCAACCGCGGTTGCCGAACTTCAGGCCGGCCGGGTCGATCTGGTGATCCCGCCGACCATTCCGATCGGCATGATCCCCGTCATCAAGGGGAACGCCAAGCTTGAGGTCGTCAGTGTTCCAAGCCCGACCGTCGATGCGCTGCGCTTCAACACGCGCGATGGCGTTACCGCCGATCCGCGCGTTCGCAAAGCCATCATCATGGCGGTAGACCGCGCCACCATCGTCAAATCCATCCTTGCCGGCCAGGCTTCCGAGATCGCCAGTTTCCAGAGCGCGCTCTCTTTCGGCTACGATCCGAACCTTAAGCCGCTGCCTTTCGATCCGGCCGCCGCGAAGCAGCTGTTGGCCGAAGCCGGGGTAAAACCGGGTACGACGCTGCAAATCGACATCCGCGGTAACGACGCCACCATGAACGAAGTCGCGCAGGTTATCTCCAGCTACCTGTCGATGGTCGGCCTCACGGCGACCATCAAGCCTTATGAAACCAACGTTCTCACCAACGACATCATTCCGCAGGGCAAGACCGGCGCGATGTTCCAACAGAAGTGGGGCGGCTGGACTTTCGATTTCGATAACACCGCCTACGCCATGTACCACTCAGGCGAAAAATGGAACCCGTACGATAAAGACGAAAAGATGGACAAACTGCTGGAATCGCAGCGTCCGCTGACTGACCGCGCCGAGCGTGAAAAGATCCTCAGGGAGATCGGCGCTTATGCCGCCGAACAGGCTCTTGAACTGCCGCTTTATAATTCCAATGCCATTTTTGGCATCAATAAGCGGGTTAAGGGGTTCGTGGCTCCGCCGGATAACCGTTTGAAACTTAACGAAGTCAGCGTCGATTGAGCAGACGTTTCATCTGATAACAAACCTCACCCGCGATGGTTCGGGCGAGGTTCAAATTTCTCTTTAAGGAAAACAACGTGGCCGGCTTCCTTATTAAACGATTGCTACAGGCGATCTTCGTCGTCATAGCGATTACTCTCATCGTTTCTTTCGCCATTCGCCTGACCGGCGATCCGGCATTGATGATGTTTCAAGGCGGCGGCAGCATGACGGAGGACGATCTGGCGCGTATTCGCGCGTCGCTTGGAACCGACCAGCCTTTCATCGTCCAATATTGGCACTTTCTCACCGGTCTGCTCTCGCTCGACTTCGGTCACAGCTTTTCCGGCGGCGCCTCCGTTGCGCGGCTGATCGGCGACGCCGTGCCCGCCACCCTGCTGCTGGCTTTCGTATCGATGGCGGTTTCGATCGCCTTGTCGATCCCCCTTGGGATCAAGGCGGCGACGGCTCGCGGCAAGTTCGCTGACCAAGCGATCCGTATCCTATCGCTGGTCGGTCTGTCGTTCCCGAATTTCTGGCTTGCGACTATGCTGGTCCTGCTGTTCGCCATCGTGCTCGGCTGGCTTCCTCCCAGCGGCATGTCGGGCGTGGCAAGTTATGTGATGCCCGCTGTCACCATGGGCGTCATCCTGACGGCGACCAATGTGCGCCTTGTGCGAACGGCCATGTTAGAGACGTTGCAGTCGCAATATATCATGGTGGCGCGCGCCAAGGGCTTGAGCGAAAACAAGGTGCTTTACAAGCACGCGCTGCGTAACTGCGCAATTCCGTTGATCACCTATTTCGGGTTGCAGTTTGGCGGCCTTCTCGGCGGCATTGTCGTCATTGAGCGGGTATTCAACTGGCCGGGCATGGGCTCGCTTGCCTTCGACGCGGTTGCCGCGCGCGACTATCCCGTGCTCCAGGGCGTCATCACGGTGCTATCGCTGATGATCGTCGGCATCAATCTGTTGGTCGATATCGCCTATGGCGTTGTCGATCCGCGTATTCGCACGGAGTAATCGCTAATGGCTAGCAGAACCTCACGCCTTTCACGCTTCGCGAACCTGGAATTCATTCTGGGGACGTTACTCACCGTCGTTATTTGTCTTGCCGTTATCTTTTCCGACGTACTCTTCCCGGGCGGGGCGGATAAGATCGACCTGATGGCGCGGTTGGTAAAACCCTTCGCCGACGGTGCGCATCCGTTTGGCACCGATCCTCTCGGCCGCGACGTGATGGCCAGGGTTGTCGCCGGCGGTAAAATTTCGCTGCTTGTCGGCTTCACTTCGGTTATCGGCGCGGTGATTTTCGGCGTCATGATGGGGCTGATCGCCGGCTATTACCGCGGCTTCTGGGATATGTTGGTCATGCGGTTCGCCGATCTGCAACTCGCCATGCCGTTCATCCTTCTGGCGATTACTTTTATCGCTATCGTCGGCGGCAGCTTGACCAATACCATCATTCTGCTGATCGTCTCGCAATGGGTGCAATATGCCCGCCTGGTGCGCGGCTCGGTGCTGACGTTGCGCGAACGAGAGTTCATTCTGTCGGCGCGGGCGATCGGCGTGAAAGACTGGCGTATTATCCTCCAGCATCTGCTGCCGAACCTGATCGGCCCGGTGATTGTGCTGATGACGCTCAACATCGCCAACAATATCCTGCTGGAAAGCAGCCTGACTTTTCTTGGCCTCGGCGTCGATCCGACCATTCCGAGCTGGGGAGGCATATTGGCCGACGGCCGGACTTATCTACAGACCGCCTGGTGGATTAGCGTATTTCCTGGGCTTGCCATCCTGCTCACCGTGCTCGGTCTTAACCTGTTGGGAGACTGGCTGCGGGATAGTCTCGATCCGACCGGCAGAACTTCAAGGTAATTGGACATGACTTCTATCTTCGAGAAATCTTTTAAGCGCAGCCTCGATCAACTGATGGATCGCGCGGTTTCCGGCCAGTCCTTCGAGGCCTGGACGTTCGATGACGCAAAGAGCCGCCGCGCCGCGGAACGGCGACTGCAAGCCAGGGGAGTCACGGCGCGTATTCGCAGCGCCTATAAGCCGCTGCTCTTCGCTTTTCTGGAAGAGATCGATCTTGACGGCGTTACGGCGATCGAGGTGTGTTATCCGGTGCATGAGCATGCGCCGGCCAACCGCTTTCTGCTGGAGGCCTATCCGCTCGCCTCTCTGGTGGGCGACCGGGAGATCGCGTTTATTGCGCGCAAAGACGGCGCATTCTTCTACGATGTGACGCTAACGCGGCGCGGAACGCGTGAAACATTGCAGGTAGCGGCGCCGAATCGCGTTCACTCCGATATCGTCGGCCAAACCAACGTATCGCCGAGCGGCTGGTTCAGGCTGGCCGGAGAGGAAAGCGGCGAGAGGTTAGAGACGGATTACGAGCTGCTTTTCGCCGAAACCGTTCAGGCTATCGCCGAACATGATTGGGGGAACGACGAGCCTTATTTCGAGGAGCTTAACATCCGCGCGGCGTATCCGGCCGAAGACCTTCCGCTTGCCGTCGGCGACGAGGTCGTCAGCCTTCGCGAGGCGCTGCACGAAGATCTCTATTTCTCGCTGCTGGAGTTTTTCCAGAAGAAATCAGGCAGACCGCTCGGCGACCGCGGTTTGCGGCCTGGTCAAATCGTGCCGGAAATCGTCGAAAGCGAAGGGGAGGTATCGGTCCGCGTCGCTACCCGGCCGCTCGCCACCGCCTTTTTTGACGGTGCCGACCAGTCGATCGATCAGGCGGTGGAACCGCCCGCGGCGCGGCAGATCGCGCAGCTGCTGGCCGAGATCGGCGGGGAAGCGTTCCATGCCAGGTCGCGATCGGGGCGCGAGTCGTCGGCGCGCTATATCGCCGGCAGTGACGCCGCGGTCATGATTAGCGGCGGACAGCATCCGAACGAAACAACCGGCATCGTCGGCGCGATCCGCGCCGCGCGCAAATTGGCGGAAAAACCCAACGCGCATTTCACCATCTCGCCGCTTGAGAACCCGGATGGATATGCGCTGCATCAGCGCCTGCGCGTCGATAATCCGCGCCATATGCACCACGCCGCCCGTTATACCGCTCTCGGCGACGATTTAGAGTACCGCACCCGCGAGAATGCCGGCGCTTATCTCAACGAGAAGGAAATTCGTTTCAAGGCGCAGGCATTGAGCGGCGCGAAGCTGCATGTCAATCTGCACGGCTATCCCTCGCACGAATGGACGCGTCCGCTGTCAGGCTATGTGCCGCACAATTTCGCCATGTGGACCCTGCCTAAAGGCTTCTTTTTGGTCGTTCGGCACCACCAGGGTTGGGAAAGACAGGCTGAAATGCTATTGGATCACTTGACGCGCCATCTGGGCGCGATCCCCGGACTTCTCGACTACAATAATCGGCAGATTGCGCTTTACGAAATTCATGCCGGCGAAACCGGCTTCCAAATCATCAACGGATTCCCCTGCTTGTGCTCCGTGGATGATCGGCATGACGTGCCCATGACGCTGATCACCGAGTATCCGGACGAAACGATCTACGGCGAGGAGTTCATCGCCGGTCATACCGTACAGATGGAAACCGTTATAGCGGCTTATGCTATATGGCAGACCTTGCAGGCGAATATCGCCTGAGCTGAAACGTTTTGAGCGAGGGAGCATCACGGCGGCCGCCGGCGTCGAAATCCGCTGGAACCGGGAGTTTGACGCCAGCGGCCGGAAACTGAAACGGGCCGGGCCTTACCAGCAAGGGGCGGTATAAAAATTATCGCTTAAGACAGTGGCTCATCCGGCGGGGCGTCATGATGCTCGACATCTTCAACGATCAGTCCATCGCTGCCGTTCAATATGGTGCGATAAAACGCTCTTGTTTTATCGAACTCGTCTGCGTTAACAAAAACGCGGGTGTAAGAATCAAGAATCATAGTAAACCATCTCTGACGGCGAACATTGTCAGATCTTCTGGCTTTCTTTGCTGACTTGGCTATTTCAGCTATCCGAAACTTTTTCCCCCGGCGCCGGCGCTTTTCCCGGCTGGGCGGGGGTTAATTGCCAATGCTCGATCAAACTCAGCAGACTAGGAAAACGCGCTTCGATATCTTCTCGGCGTAATCGGCTGCGCCGTTCTAATCCGTATTGGCGTTGGCGGATCAAACCCGCTTCCCGCAGCGTTTTGAAGTGATGGGTCAACGTCGATTTTGGGCGATTGAATCCGAACCAGCCGCAAGGATGGTCATAAGCGTCCGACTCCAGCATCAGCTTGTGGATGATTGTCAGGCGCAAAGGATCGGCCAGCGCGGCGAATATCGTTTCTAACTTTAAATCCTTCGCCGCAGGTTCTTCCAGCGGTGGGGGCAGATTGGTCGGTTGTTCTATTTTCATCACGAAACTATATGGTTGGTTAATGAGTATCAGTCCATCATAGCACTTGTACGAATTTTTTCGAACATGCTATAGTTCGAAAAAATTCGTACAAGGAAAGGCTATGTCTGTTTATCATACTACGACTTGTCGCCGCTTATCCCGATCTGACCCCGCCACGATCGAATTCGGCTTGGGCTACGATCTTGGCGGTATCGAAGCTATCAATCCGGCTGATCATGCCCGCTCCTATTTCGAGCGCGTTTTACAACGCGAAGGAGATGAACAATGACGGGACGCGCATCGCCGGCTCTTATGGTGAGCGCCGCATGGGTGGTAACGGCGGTATTTATGTTGTCGAACCTGCCCACGCCGCTTTATGTTCACTGGCAGCAATCGCTCCATTTTTCTACCGCCACGCTGGCGATTATATTCGCTTTCTATATTGCCGGGCTGCTTGGTACGCTGCTGGTCGCGGGGCAGTTATCCGATCGTTATGGACGAAAAATAGTTCTGCTCCCCGGTTTGCTGGCGGCGTTGACGGCCTGCGTTTTGTTCTCTATCGCGCAGTCAGTGGCGGTTTTGGCAATAGCCCGCTTGTTAACCGGCGTTGCCGTGGGAACGGTGGTATCGGCGGGCATGGCGGCAGTCGGCGATCTGGGGGGCATAGCGCGTAGGCGGCAGGCGGCTTTGCTGGCGTCGGTGTCGATGGTGCTTGGCGCGGGTCTGGGGCCGCTGCTGGCGGGAACTATCGCCCAGTGGCGAGCCGCTCCCATTACGCCGATTTTTGGCGCGGAGTTTGTCATTCTGATTAGCGCGCTGATCATCATCTTGTTACTGCCGCTGCGAGCCGCTTCGCAAAAAGAGACGAAAACCATACGGCTGCGCCTGCCGACGGTTCCCGCTGAAAATCGCCGGCATTTGCTCTACGGCATCGGTACGTTCGGGC
This sequence comes from Brenneria izadpanahii, assembly GCF_017569925.1. NCBI lineage: Bacteria > Pseudomonadati > Pseudomonadota > Gammaproteobacteria > Enterobacterales > Pectobacteriaceae > Brenneria > Brenneria izadpanahii. Next base: position 1,408,019 of record NZ_CP050854.1, read on the forward strand.
CGGGAATTACCGCCACATCCTTTATGCTGGCTCTGGGGCCGTCGGTATTATCCCGGTTGCTGGATGTCAGCAGCCCTATGATCGCGGGCGGCATGGCCTGCGCCATGTTTCTCACGGCGACGGGCGTACAGTTTATGGTGCGCCAATGGAAGGTGCAGTCGATTTTCCTGGCGAGCGCGCTGGCGACGATATTGGCAATGATCGGTCTAATCATCACCGTGCATGCTTCGCTTGCCGTTGTTCTCGTTCTGGCTGCGCTGTGCGCGGGCGTAGGGCAAGGGTTAGGGCAGTTGGGGGGGCTGACGTTGATCGGTCTGTATGTTGCTGACGGACGCCGCGCTGAAGCAAATGCGGTTCTGAATATCGGCGGATACATTCCGGCTTGTCTGCTGCCCGTCGCCGCCGGCTATGCGATCGATCTATTCGGATTGGCGAACGGCGCCAGCGTGTTTGCAGTAATACTGGGCCTGATTGCGGGCATCTGCGGTTTATTTATCTATAAAAGCCTTAGCGAAACGCTGGCGTCGCCAAATCCGGCGCAGGCCGATGAATAAGTCCGCATAATACAACTTGGCGGAATGGCGGCGAAATGTCTTAAAGCCCTTAATAAGTTTAGGTGAAAAAGATATTTCCCACCCCGCTGGCCGCTCGATTATTGTCGCTACATCCATTGGTTTCCCTACGAGCGGGCAAATGAGAAACGTCATCCCTTTCAGATTGCTTAAGCATTTCATTTTGATGACGGCAGGCGCGTCAATATTGCTGTCGGCTTCTCTGGCGTGGGCCGAAGGCCGGATTCGTATCGCTTATCAGTTTGGCATTAATGAACTGCTGCTGCATGTCGCTAAGGATCAACGGCTGATAGAGAAACGCGGCGAGGCGCAAGGGCTGAAGATCGACGTTGAGTGGGAGCAGCTTGCCGACGGGAGACTGGGTGCGCGTCGATCCGCAAAGGCGCGCTATTAGCATTATCGGCGACCGGCGGTAATGGGTTCCAGTTCGCAGATCGCGATCTCTTAACCACGAAGCCGCCAAACGCGCCAGGGGACGCAACGCTTCGCCGTCGCCGGCCTCGATGGTCGCGCACTATCGGGGTGATAGGCTTAGGGTTATACTTGGCGATTACGGACATTCTGATTATTACAGATGGAACAAGAAGTTATTGCTATGTCTAATGTTAAACGCCGCCTCTTTTCCCGCAAAATAGCTTTCGTCGCTTGCATACTGTTTGGCCTGTATGCCTATACCCTGGCGATGGCCAGACTGGGGAGCGGCACGCCGCCGGAATCCGCCCCTGCCGATCGGCTGGCCGATCGGATCATCGTATATAAAGCTAAACGCGTGCTGCTGCTGATGAAAGACGGAAAGGAACTGGCTCGCTATCATATCGCTTTGGGGAGGGCGGCCGATCGTGGCCCGAAACGTCGCGATGGCGACAAGAAAACGCCAGAGGGCGATTACGTCATCGACTGGCGTAATGCGCATTCGCGCTTTAGTCTTAGCCTGCACATTTCCTATCCGGATAGTCATGATCGGCGGCGTGCGGAGGCCGCCGGAGAGAAAACGGGCGGCAATATCATGATCCACGGAACCGCCAATGGTTGGCAATGGCTGGAGCCAGTGCTTCAACGGCTGGACTGGACCGATGGCTGTATCGCCGTGACGAATGCGGAAATGCGCGATATCTGGTCAAGAGTGCCGGTCGGCACCCCGATCAGCATTGAGCCGTAATCAGCGGCGTTATTCCCGCGATTAAACGCCATCGCGCCTTTAGCCCCGACGCTGAGTTTATCGTCTCCCTCGACAAGATTACGCTTCGCCGATCCTGACTCGCTCGACGAGAAAGTCGAGCAAGGCGCGTACCCGCAGCGGCAGATAGCCGCCCTGTCCGACGAAAACCGCGTGGATCTCTTCGATATCGCCGGGGTTACACGCCTCAAGCACCGGCAGCAGCCGGCCGGCTGCGATATCCTCTCGCACCTGAAACGCCGCTAAACGCGCCAGCCCCAGGCCGGAAAGCGCCAAACGTCGCAGCGCTTCGCCGTCGCTGGCCTGCGCGTTGCCGGTTGCTGGAACGATAATGTCCTCGCCAGCGTGACGCAGCAGCCAGCCGGGTTGGGCGCGTGCATAGTTGGCGTCCAGGCGGTTGTGATGCGCCAATTCATCCGGCGTGGTCGGCATGCCGTTGCGGGCCAGATAATCCGGCGCGCCGACGATCATCATGCGCGTCTGGCCGAGTTTGCGCGCCACCAGGCTGGAGTCTTTGAGCGGGCCGGCGCGCACGGCCACGTCGGTGCGCTGTTCCAGAATATCAATGACCTCATCGGTCAGTACGATATCTAACGCCACATCGGGGTAACGGGCGAGAAATTCCGGCGCCAGCGGTAACAGAAAATGGTGGCCGAACGGCACGTTGGCGTTTACCCGCAGCCGCCCGCGCGGCGTCGAGTGGGCGCTGGCGCAGCGTTCCGCTTCAGCCAGATCGGCCAGGATGCGCACGCCGCGCTCGTAAAAGGCGCAGCCTTCCGGCGTGAGCTGGAGCTGGCGGGTCGAACGGTTCAACAGCCGGGCGCCCAACCGGCGTTCCAGGCGAGTGATCAGCTTGCTTACGGCGGAGGGCGTCATCCCACAGGCGCGCGCAGCGGCAGAAAATCCACCCTGTTCAACAACCTGCACAAAAACGTCCAGTTCGCCGGAACGGTTGATTTCCAACCGGGCCATCGCGGCCTCCTTGTGACTTCAATTCATAAATGTTTTTCCTTAAGGCAGTCTAGTGCATTTTAGCCGTTAGGTTCACCCTTTAGCGACACATTGCCATTGAGATCACCAGGATGAAAAACGCCAAAACCCTATCGGCAGGCATGCTGTTAGCCAGTGTATTCAGCGCAGGAGGCGTGGCGGCATCCGCTTCCCATTGGGTGGCCAGTTGGAGCGCCAGTCCCCAGCCCGTTTGGGCTGCGGATTTTTTATTTCCGCGCAATACGCCCGCGCAACTGCACGATCATACCGTGCGCCAGGTGGTGCGCGTCAGTTTGGGCGGGCCGCGGATACGCATCGTCTTGTCCAACGCCTACGGCGGCCGGCCGCTTTTTTTGGGCCAGGCGACGGCTGCCCAGCCGGCGCCCGACGGGGCCGTACACGTTGAGAGCCTGCGTACCATTACCTTTGGCGGCCAGGCGGCGGCGGTGATCCCTCCCGGGGCCGTTCTGCTTAGCGATCCGATCGCGCTGCCGGTGCCCGCCTTGGGGCAGGTGGCGGTGAGTTTGTACCTGCCGGCGGCTACCCCCATCAGCACCTTCCACTGGGATGGCCGCCAGACCGGCTGGATTGTGCCGGGCGATCGGGTCATGGCGCCGGCGCTATCCGGCGGGGAAACCACGACGACGCGGCTGCTGCTGGCCGGGGTTCAGGTCGAGGCGCCCGCAGCGGCGCGCGCGGTGGCAGTTATTGGCGATTCGATCACCGACGGCGCCGCCGCCAGCCTGGATAACAACGCGCGCTGGCCCGATTTCCTGGCCGCCCGCCTGGCGCCGTATGGCGTTGCCGTGCTCAACGCCGGTATTTCCGGCGGGCGTTTGTTATCCGACGGCATGGGCGTTAATGCGCTGGCGCGCTGGGAGCGTGATGTGCTGGCGCAGCCGGGCGTGCAAAGCGCCATTGTGATGCTGGGGATAAATGATATTGCCTGGCCGGGAACGGCATTCGCGCCGGCAAGCGCGCCCCCCACGCTGGCCGCGTTAACCGCGGGCTACCGCCAACTGATTGCGCAGGCGCACAGCCACGGCGTGCGCGTCATCGGCGCCACGCTGACGCCGTTCGAGGGCGCATTGCCCGGCACGCTGCTGGAGGATTACTACCAGCCGGCCAAGGATGCCCTGCGCCGGCAGGTGAATGACTGGATACGCCACAGCGGCGCGTTCGATGCGGTGATCGACGCCGATGCCATCCTGCGCGATGGCGCGCACTCCGCCCGCCTGGCGGCCCGTTTCGATTCCGGCGATCGCCTGCACCCGGGTGATGAGGGCAACCGCGCGCTGGCCGCGGCCGTCGATCTACAGGCCTTGTTACCGGATCTCAAACTGCCGGCTACCACACAGGAGCACTAACCTATGCTTTTTACCCCTTATCGAATGGGCGATCTGACGTTACCCAACCGTATCGTGATGCCGCCGATGACCCGTTCGCGCGCCGGCGCCGCTTCCGTTGCTGTGGATATCCCGCCGTGTGAGCGGGTGAAAAGCGTCGTTGCATTGCCGCGCCGTAAACGAGTAATATTGGCTTAAATTGTATTTTTATATATTTTAGGTCATGCATACTTTTCTAATTATCGTCCCCGACGGGGGAATGCTGTTCGAAGCAACGGGCGTCGCCGATATTCTGATTCAGGCCAATCGGTTGCAGCCGGCGGATGCGCATCAGCCGCTCTACCAGGTGACGATTGCGACGACGCAACCTCATAAAGTGGTCCAAGGAATGTCGGGGCTAAATCTCCTGGCGGACCAGCGGTTGTCCGATCTCGACCCCAAGATTAAGCGTGACACCATCATGATCACGGGCAGGGGCGTGACAGAAGAAGAACGGGACGGTGTCGCCGCCTGGGTGCGTCAAGCCGCTCCTTATGCCGGACGCGTCGTTTCCGTCTGCGGCGGCGCGTTGCTGCTCGCGCGGACCGGACTTCTTGATGGACGCCGCGCCACCACACATTGGCGTTTGCTGGACACTCTGCAAACGGATTTCCCCAGCGTGAAGGTCGAAAGGGGGCCGATTTACGTTCAGGATGGCCCGATATGGACTTCCGCAGGCGTCAGTTCAGGCTTCGATCTTACCCTGGCGCTGGTCGAAAACGATTATGGTTTTCCCTTGGCCCGCGATGTAGCGCAAGATCTCGTCATGTTTCTGCGCAGACCCGGCGGGCAGTCTCAGTTCAGCCGCTATCTGCTGAAACAGGCCAGGAGGCCGGGGCCAATCCGCGACCTGCAGTTTTGGATCCTGGCGAATCTTGCTGGCGATTTATCTGTCGACAAGCTGGCCGAACGGATCTCCATGAGTCCGCGTAACTTCACGCGGGTGTTTACTCGTGAAGTGGGGACGCCGCCGGCCAGATATGTGGAAGAGGTGCGTTTGGACGCGGCGCGGCAGCTTCTGGAGCAAAGTACGGACGGGATCGAGATGGTGGCGCAGAGCACCGGGTTTGGCAGCGGTCTTAACCTGCGCCGCGTTTTTGAAAGGAACCTACAGCTTACCCCGACGGAGTACCGTGAACGGTTTCATGCGCGAAATTTTGGCGTAAATTGATCTTTTTATGTCGTATGCGCCATCGTTATCCTGCGCTAAATTTAGCGCATAGACGGATAACAAAGGAGTTCTGGTATGGTCAATGTAGGTATTAACGGGTTCGGAAGAATCGGTCGCAATGTTCTGCGCGCCGCTTTAGGAAACGATGATTTCCGGGTCGTCGCAATCAACGACCTAACGGATAGCAAAACCCTGGCCCATCTTTTGAAATACGATTCGCTTTCAGGCGTTTTGCCGGCCAGCGTCGAAGCCGCTGAGGACAAATTGATTATTGATGGCGAGCCGGTGCGGGTTTTCTCGGAAAGAGATCCCGGCGCGATCCCATGGCAAAGCGCCGGCGTCGATATCGTGATTGAGGCCACCGGGTTCTTCACCGACAAGGCTCAGGCCGAGGTACATATCACCAAAGGGGGAGCTAAGCGGGTTATCATTTCCGCGCCGGGAAAGAACGACGATCTCACCGTGGTGATGGGCGTGAATCACGATAAATACGATCCGCGCCATCATACGGTCGTCAGCAACGGCAGTTGCACCACCAATGGCCTGGCGCCCGCGGCTTTGGTCCTTCATCAGTCTTTCGGCATCGAATATGGTTTGATGAACACCACGCATGCCTATACCAATAGCCAGGCGCTGCACGATCAGCCGGAAAAGGATCTGCGCGGCGCCAGAGCCGCGGCGCTGTCAATCGTTCCCTATTCCAGCGGCGCGGCTAAGGCGATCGGCAAAGTTATTCCAGAGTTGGATGGACGCCTGACGGGGTACTCTTTGAGAGTTCCGGTGCCGGTCGTCTCTATCGTCGATTTGTCGGTGACGTTGAAGCGTGCGGTGACGGCGGATGAAGTCAATGCCGCCTTTCGTCGCGCGTCCGAGTCGGGCCCGCTGAAGGGCATTCTCGGCTATAGCGACGAGCCGCTGGTATCGAGCGATTACAAAGGCGATCCGCGTTCGTCGATCATTGACGGGCTATCCACGCTGGTGATTGGCGGCAACATGGTCAAGATCCTCGCCTGGTATGACAACGAATGGGGTTTTTCCAACCGTCTTATCGATCTGGCTCTCTGGATGGAAAAGAAAGGATTGTGACGGCTGTCCTTTTATAAGGTTCGACCGGGTTATTCAAATACTAACCCGGCTTTTCAATCAGGCCGTCAATTCCGGCGGCCTCCGCTCCGGCATCATTATTCTCCCGCGGCTGGCTTGAAGCGCGGAGCCCGCAATTATTCCCTCTCTACCGGTAAAACGCGCCTTATTATATCTACCGTATCCGACCCACGAAACGCGCCGCAATTCGGGGATCGCGATAAAAACGGCGGCGTTTGAGTATATTACAGTTGATTACCACCGGCGCCGTCGGCATAGTGCCACGGTAGACCCGGCTTGATAAAATTTGAAGAAAGCAAACTCGTTTATGGCTAGTAGGTCTACTGTTGCTGAGCACATTTTAGCGATGCACTACTTTAAACAACGACAGGAGCCGCCAAGTGACGTTGTATGATATTAAGCCGAAGTTTCAAAATCTATTAAGACCGATAGTTATCAAGCTGCATCATTGGGGAGTATCGGCAAACCAGGTGACGCTGTCGGCGATGTTGATATCGGTGGTTCTGGGCGGATTATTGATGTTATTTCCGCTTCCTCTCTTATTTATTTCCCTGCCGATTTATTTATTTTTTCGTATGGCGCTCAACGCGATTGACGGCATGTTGGCGAGGGAGTTTAACCAACGGACAACGTTAGGCGCCATTCTGAATGAAGTCGGGGATATTATTTCAGATGCGGCGCTGTACCTCGCTTTCGCCTTCCTGGCAGGGGTTTGGCCCTGGTTGGTCGTTCTCGTTGTTTTGCTCTCCTGGCTAACTGAGTTTTGCGGCGTCGTCACGCAAACGTTAACGGGTCAAAGGAACTATCGCGGTCCGCTTGGCAAAAGCGATCGCGCATTTCTGTTCGGCGCATTAGGTCTTGGTATTGCGCTATGGCCTCAGTATGCGGCTTTTGCAAATATCGTATTTATTATTGCCGCATTATTACTGGTTTGGACCTGTATCAACCGTTGCCGTAGCGCGTTGGAGAGCCGGCATGTCTAATACAACACAAACTTTATATTATTGTCTGGGCGGCATTTTCAGCATTCTGATGCTGGCGACCGTCACGATATTCATATTGAAACGCTGTCGTCCTCAGCGTGACTGGCTTGAATTGCAGCAGCGGATTAACAGCTGGTGGGTGATTATTTGTCTGTTTTCTCTGGCGATGCTCTCGCCCAAATGGCTGGCGCTGACTTTCTTTGGATTCATCAGCTTCTTATCCCTAAAAGAATATTTGACGCTGGCGCCAACGCGGCGTTCGGATAATGTTCCCCTGCTATGGATGTATGCGGCTATTCCATTACAGTACATCTGGATAGGAATGTCCTGGTACGGCATGTTCATTATCTTTATTCCCATTTATGTATTTTTATTTTTACCCGCTCGAATGGTGATCATCGGCGATACCAAAGGCTTTTTGCATTCCGCATCGGTTATGCACTGGGGCATGATGACGACCGTGTTTGCATTAAGCCACGTCGCTTTTTTGCTGGCTTTGCCGGGAGAGGATGTCAGCGCGGGCGCATTGCTGGTGGTTTTCCTCGTCGCGCTGACCGAAATAAATGATGTCGCTCAGTACCTGTGGGGCAAGTCGCTGGGCAGAATTAAGGTTACGCCGAAAGTCAGCCCGAATAAAACGCTGGCCGGGCTGCTCGGCGGGGTATGCACCACCACTCTCCTGGCGGCCATCCTGGGGCCGGCGCTAACGCAGATGGACTGGCTCCATTCATTAGGGGCGGGCGTTATTATCGGCGTTAGCGGATTTTGCGGCGATGTCGTGATCTCTGCCATTAAGCGGGATTTCGGCGTTAAAGATTCCGGGAAACTGCTGCCTGGGCACGGCGGCATTTTGGACCGTCTGGACTCGTTGATTTACACCGCGCCGCTGTTTTTCCACTTTTATTACTATTTCTATATTTAAGGAGCGCTCATGAACCGCATGTTGCGCTGGTTGTTCACTCTGTGCGTCGCTTATCCCGTAGTATGGATTTGGCTTGGGGTTTCAATTTCCAATAGAAAAAAACTACCGGTCAGCGGCCCGGCCATTATCGTGGCTAACCACAATAGTCACTTGGATGTACTGACGTTATTTACGCTCTTTCCTCTCTCCACCCTTGTTAATGTGCAGCCCGTCGCCGCGGCCGATTACTTTTTAAAGAATAAACTGATCGCCTGGTTCGCCCTCAAAGTTATCGGCATCATTCCTGTTTATCGCGGAGCCCATAAGGCGAATCCATTACAATCCTGTGTTGATGCATTGGCTGAAAATAAAATAATTATTCTGTTTCCTGAAGGAACCCGCGGCGAGCCGGGCAAGTTATCAGACATTAAGTCGGGCATTTGGCATTTAAGTCAGCAATGTCCTGAAGTCCCCATTATTCCCGTCTATATGCATGGGCTGGACAGATCGATGGGGAAAGGCCAAAAAATACCCGTGCCGTTTTTTATCGATATTTATGTTGATGACCCGCTATTTTTTGAGGCCGATAAAACGTCCTTCAAAAATAACTTATTAAACCGCTTTCTTGCATTACAACAGAATGCCACAAGGAAAATATTATGAGTCGTGATGCCCGTTTATTTAAGGAGGGAACATTCTCAACCAGCGACGATACATCGTTGTATTTTCGTCATTGGCCGGCAGTGGAAGGCGATGGCCGTAAAGTCATTGTGCTATTTCATCGTGGACATGAGCATTCTGGCCGGTTACAGCACGTCGTTGATGAGCTGGTAATGCCGGATACGCATTTTTACGCCTGGGACGCGCGCGGGCACGGGAAGTCTCCCGGAGATCGCGGCTATAGTCCTAGCCTTGCCCGCTCGGTGCGGGATGTGGATGAGTTCGTCCGCTTTGTGGCGGCGGACGCCAATGTCGCTAGTGAAGATATTATTGTGATCGCGCAAAGCGTGGGCGCGGTGCTGGTCGCCGCATGGGTTCATGATTATGCGCCCAAAATTCGCGGCATGGTGCTGGCGTCTCCGGCGTTTAAGGTCAAACTCTATGTGCCTTTCGCCCGCGCAGGCTTGGGATTATTGCAGCGGATACGCGGCCTGTTTTATGTAAACTCTTACGTTAAAGGGAAGTATCTAAGCCACGACCCCGAACGTATCGCCAGCTTTGAACGGGACGAATTAATCACGCGGCAAATCGCCGTCAATATTTTATTGGACCTCTATAAAACCGCGCAACGTATCGTTTCCGATTCTTCAGCCATCACGCTGCCTACCCAACTACTTATTTCCGGCGATGACTTCGTGGTGCACGCAAAGCCGCAAAAGCGATTTTATGCCGGTTTACGCAGCGCGATAAAAGAACAGCATATTTTACCGGGTTTTTACCACGATACCTTGGGTGAGAAAGCGCGGCATATCGCCTTCGATAAAATGAGGGATTTTATCTCGCGCCTCTACAGCAGCGACGTTTACTCATTCGACTACAGTCATGAAGATCGCTGGAGCCCAAGCGCCGATGCCTATCGCGAATTGCAGGCTCCGCCGAAATTGCTTTCGCTGGAAGGGATGTACTACGCCGCGTTGAGTTACTGCATGAAAACTATCGGCAGACGCTCAAAGGGAATGCAACTGGGCTATGATACCGGTTTTGACTCCGGCAGCACCCTTGATTATGTCTATCGCAACGCCCCGGAAGGGAAAGACGCTATTGGGCGGATGATTGACCGTAACTATCTTAACAGCATCGGCTGGCGCGGCATTCGCGTACGCAAAATTCATATCCAGCAGATGATCCAACGGGCCTTGGCGACGTTGAGAGAAAAAAATATGCCGATACGCGTCGTGGATATCGCCGCCGGGCATGGCCGCTATGTGCTGGATGCATTGGAAAAACAGCCCGATATTGAAAGTATTCTGCTGCGGGATTACAGCGAGCTGAATGTGACAAAAGGGCAGGCTATGATTGAGGAGCGGGGACTAAGCCAGCTTGCTCAATTCAAAACGGGAAATGCCTTTGACTACGACTCCCTCGCGTCAATTGAACCGGCCCCTACGTTAGGGATAGTTTCTGGTTTGTATGAACTGTTCCCGGAAAATGAGTTACTTCGCGCTTCTTTGGCCGGGCTTGCCGCATCAATTCCTCCGGGCGGCGTATTGGTCTACACCGGACAGCCCTGGCATCCGCAGTTAAAAACGATCGCCTATACCTTAACCAGCCACCGGAACGGCACTCCCTGGATGATGCGGGTTCGCAGCCAGCAAGAGATGGATTCGCTGGTGGAGCAGGCCGGTTTTGAGAAATGCGGGCAGCTTATCGATGAGTACGGCATCTTTACCGTATCGATGGCGGTAAGAAAACGGCATGACTGAGTTAGCCATTTCACGCGATCAATTTAGCCGTTGGAAACACGGACTGTGCTGGCTGTTATTGCTGGGGCCGCTGTTTTTTCTTACCTATGGGCTAGTCAACCAATTTACGGCGACGAGGCATGATGTCGGCTGGATCGTATTTAGCTGGGAGCATGCGATCCCGTTCATGCCGTGGACCATCGTGCCATACTGGAGCATTGATATTCTGTACGGCATTTCACTGTTTATCTGTAGTTCAAGGCAAGAGCTGACGCGACATGGATATCGGCTATTGGCGGCATCGCTGATCGCCTGTTGCGCCTTTCTATTGTTCCCGCTGAAATTCACCTTTGTCCGCCCGGAAACCGAGGGGATATTTGGCTGGCTGTTTCGCCAGTTGGAGCAATTTGACCTGCCTTATAATCAGGCTCCGTCGTTACACATCATTCTCGCGTGGTTGTTGTGGCTGCGTTTCCGGCAACATCTGCGCGGCTGCGGGGCGCAAGCGGTATTGGGCGGCTGGTTTTTACTGATCGCAATATCCGTTTTAACCACCTGGCAGCACCATTTTATTGATGTGCCCAGCGGAATGGTTACGGCGATTTTTATCAGCTATGCGATTCCGATCGCGGGGAAATGGCGCTGGCGACGCCCATCCGCTCAGGCGGTTCGCCTGGCGTTAAAATATGCGATAGGAGGCGCGGCGCTTCTGCTTGCCGGCTTAACCATCCCTTATGGCGAGATATTGCTGTGGCCGGCGCTATCCTTGTTTATTGTCGCTGTCGGCTATGCCGGATTGGGCGCCGCCGTTTTCCAAAAAAACGCGCAAGGACAACTATCTCTTTCCGCGCGGCTTCTGTTGCTGCCTTATTTAGCCGGCGCCAGACTTTCCATGCGCTGGTTTTCCCGCCGCCTGGCCAAAACATCCGCCATTTGCGATGGCATCTACCTTGGCGGTTTCCCTGAAACTGAGGTGCGGCAAAGCGCCGTGCTGGATCTCACGGCTGAGTTTCACAAAGAGATTAAACAGACCTGGTGCGCCTATCCGTTAATGGATTTAGTGGCGCCCGATGAGCGAAGTATTTCGAACGCGGTGGCGAAACTGAGCTGCTTGCGGCAAACGCACGATACGGTTCTGGTGTGCTGCGCGCTCGGTTTATCCCGCAGCGCGACGATTGTCGCGGCCTGGTTACTGGCTCAGGGGAAAGTAACCAGCGTTAAGCAGGCCGTTGAGCTGATAAGATCTCAGCGTCCGCAGGTTGTGTTAACGCCAGCCCACATGCGTGCGCTGGAACAGTTTCAGGACAGGTTATGCCAAACATCGCGCTGACGAACCGCATCATGCAAATCCATCTTTCGAGCTGGCGTTATTTGGCGCTGCTGACGCTCCCGCCTTTAGCTATCGCCTTCAACTTTTTGTCTTCACCGTACAGCGTTTTGCTGCTTATTTTGTTTTTCATCACCCACTATTTTTGCTGGCGTTTATGGCTTGATGAGCGGCTTTTTGCGTTACTGAATGACGAAAGCGATCTCGCTTCATTCGATGACGGAATGTCGCGCTTGTGGCCAATAAAACAAGGTAAAACGCGGACGCTGGCCGAGCGTTGGCTGGGCGCCCGCCGGTTATTGCGCCGGGCGATGTTTGCCACGGTTGTTTTGTGGCTGGCCGCCTTGATCCTGGCGCTCTGGCAGTCTTAAGGCCGGAATGGCGCTCATCGGCAGATTGCGTCGGCTCACTCTTCGGATAACCCGGATTTTCAATCAGGCCGTCAATATCGGCGGCCATCGTTTTGATCTGCAACTCGGCGTTCATCGGGTATAGATTGCGCCGGATTGATTCATTCAAGACGCACCGTTTTACGCCATACCGGCGCGGCCTGAAACAGCCGCTTGCCCGGCACGCGCGGCGTCGGCGAAGGGTGCAATAACTCGATGATGGCGTTTGCCATATCCGCCAGCGGTTGGGAAAAGGTTGTCAACTGATAGCCGACCCAACCGGCCTGTTCAATGTCATCAAAACCGATAACGCAGATGTCCTCGGGAATACGCAAACCGAACTCATGACGCGCTACGTCGATAAAACCGCAGGCAATCAGGTCGGTAACGCAAAATACGCCGTCCGGCCAGTCTGGATCCGCCAGCAGTTTTCGTGCGGCGGCCGCGCCGGTTTCATAGCTGGCCGTTCCTGGGCGGATTAACCGGCACGGTTCCTGGGCATGGACGGCGGCTTCAAGAAATTTGGTTTCCCGGATGACCATACTGGGCGATCGGGCGCAGGAGGAAACGAGCGCGATGCGCTGGCAGCCCGCCTGGGATAGCATGTGGTAAGCATCCGCCATCGTCGAGGTATAGTCGATTTCGATGTTGTCGGCGCCATCAAACTGCCCCATGCGGTTAATCAGTATGACCTGCTGACCGCTTTGCAGACAGGTTTCAATCAGCGACGCCTGAGGCGTGCCTGACAAAACAATGGTGACGGCGGCGCGGTAATTAAGGGTTTGGCGCAATGCCGCGTTCGAACTTTCTTCTCCTCCGTCGGTATTGATCACCATGACCGCGCGCTGCGCCTGATGCAGCCGCCGGGTGATCTGGTCAAGCAGACTCGCCTGATAAGGGGCGCTGAGATTGCCGCCCAGGATGCATACCGGGCGGCAAGCCTCTTTAGACAGGCCGCGCGCCAGGTGGTTGACGTGGTAGTTAAGCGTTTCGGCGGCGGCCAGAACTTTACGGCGCGTTTCGGCGGAAACGCTGCCGCCGGGGGTAAAGGTGCGCGAAACCGCCGAACGGGAAACCCCGGCCAGGCGGGCCACCTCCGCTGCGCTGGACATACATTTATTCGGCAAAGAAGACATCCATTTACCTCTTATCGATGGGGTGCGGATCGCTGACCGGCCTGCCGTCCGGGGACTTTAGGGAGAGAGGCGCTCTCCCCGCGCTCGTCCCGGCGGCAACCGGCGTTATCATCGAACTCTTGCCTACCCGGCCTGTTGTGGAGCAACGCCCAAACCAGCCGCCCTTAATGCCTGCTCCATCTCAATGGCGCGCTGCGCCAGTGCAATCAGCGCCGGCTTCGGCGTTTCATACCACTCATCCGGGTGCAACTGGCGTTTATCCCGAACATGCGCGATAGCCGATTCTAACGTTGGGTAGCGTTCCGGGCACTCCAAATGCATAAATAAGGCGACTAACGCCACGGAACGGCTGCGTCCGCCTCGGCAGTTGACCAAAATATTGCCCCGTTCCCGGTTACGGTAAGACGGCTTGTCGGGAATTTGCTGCAGCAGGGCGGAGCGCATCAGGTGATAGCCCGCGTGCAGCATGGCCGGCTCGTTTCCTGAACCGTCGACTAACCCCAGTTTATAGTAGCGGATCGGGCCTGAGCCGTGGTTGAGCAGGTGAGCGCGCATATTCGCTTCCGGGGAAGAGACCCAGTCGATATCGAGATTAACGGCGCAGTTAATCACGGTTTTGATGCCGTGCTGTTCCAGCAGCGCCAGGTCGGTTACTCCTGCGCTGCCGCCGATATAAATATCTATGCCCCAACCGGGAAAATCGGACGCTATCAGGCTGATAGCGGGACGGTCATAGCGCGGCGCGGCTGATTTGGCGTCGCGCTGTTCAGCTACAGGCGGGATATCATCGGCGGCGAGCGGGATCCCGGCGGCGCGCGCCAACGCATTCGCCACGCCCGGCGCCGCCGCTAAAACCGGCCAGCCGTTAAAGATCCCCGCGGCGTCAGCGGGGATCTTTCCGGTGCTGCCGCCGGCTTCACGCACCAGCAGCAAACCGGCCAGACAGTCCCAGGCGTTCATATGCAATTCGGCGTAGCCGTCGGTACGGCCTTCCGCCACCCAGGCCAGCGCCAGCGCGCCTGACGATCCGCGGCGCACGTTTGCTCCCTGGCTCAGTATCGCGGTCATTACGTCCAGATAACGCCGCTGGGCGACGCGGGTGGACCAGCCAAGTTCGAAGGTGGCGTTACGTGCGTCGTCCGTTTTAGCGGTATGCAACGCCTGACCGTTTTTCTGCGCATAGCGGCCGCGACGCGCCATATACAGTTCCTGGCTCGTTGGGTTGTAAATCGCGCCCAGTTCGGCGATGCCCTGGTTGACGAATGCGATGGCGATGCAAAAGTGTTCGATGCCGCGCGCAAAATTGGCGGTGCCGTCGATCGGATCGACCACCCATAGCGCCGAGGCGTCGCAGGTTTTACTGCCGGTTTCTTCGCCCAGCAGGGCGTCTTCAGGAAACTCGTCGGCAATGGCGCGGCGGATCTGTTGTTCCACCAGGGTATCGGCTTCGGTCAGAAAGTCCTGGTGGCCTTTAAGCGAGAACTCTCCCGGCCGGCGGGAACGGAAATGCCGGAGTGCGGTATCGCCGGCGTCGAGAATAATGCGTTGTAAAGCGGCTTCGCGCCGCTCCAGGTTAATTTGAATCAAGTAGCGCTCCTGATACGAAAATAATAAAGAGTGCGGCAATCGCTGAAACTGCCGGCAAACCTTCTGGCTCTAACCCCACCTCGACCCTCCTCTTCGCAGGGGAGGGAGGGGGTCGCTAACGGCAAGGTTTCGAGCGTTGTCATCAAACTTACCCTCGACCTTCCCGCAGGCTCCCGCCTACTGTCGCGCCGCTCCCCCGCGAACGCGCTTATTTCTGGTAGTTCAGATTCCACAGATCCTGCCAGTCCTGGCGGCTCTGCCAGTCGGCTTTTGCCGTCGCGGTTTTGTACACCATTAACTCATCGCGATATTTTTCGATACCGGAGGCTTCATCCGCAGGCAGTTTTATCGTCTGGTTGGTGGACATCTTGCCGTCCACACCCTGCGGCGCGATGCCTTCGGCGGTCATCAGGTAATGCATAAACAGTTTGGCGGCGTTCGGGCTATGGCTGCCGGTGGCGATAACCCCCATGCTGGGGTAATTCCAGCCGATGAACGGTTTCATGCCGTGGCAGAGGCCCAGTTTCATGCCGTTCTTGTTATCGCGGAATTTCGCCGTGGAAACCAGACCGACGAAATCGCCTTTACCGTCCGGCGCGCCAATCGCTTCCGCGGCATCGTTGTCGGAATGCGTCAGCAGCGGACGGTTGGCCGCCAGCGCTTTCACGAACGCCGCCATCGCCGAGTTTTCATCCGTTTGCAGCGGCTTGCCGAATTCCTGTTGATAGGCATCGCGCACTAATTGATCGTAGTTGGCGGACATCTGATTGAACCAGTCGGTGTAGGCCGGCTTGCTGGTGGGATCCTGCATAGCCACTTTGCCGCGCCACTTCGGTTCGGTCAGTTGCCAGATATTGGTGATCGGACAACTGTCGTAATGCGCGGTGTTATAGGCGAAAACATTCGGCGCCAGCACCACCGTCAGCGGATTTTGATAGTGCGCCGGGATATTGGCCTTCATGTCGTCGGGCACCCAGCTTTGCACATAACCTTTGCTCAGCAACTGCTCCATGCCGGCGGGAGCGTCTTCTATTATCGCCACGTCGGCTTTGACGTTATGCGCCTGCGCTTCGCGGCTGATGATCTCGATAACCTGCGGCGCATCGGCCTTAATACCGACCGCATTAACGCCGTATAGCTGGCTGAAATCTTTAGCCTGTTGGACGATCTTGCCGGTTGACGCGTAGACGGTGATCGGCGCTTCTTTTTTGGCTTCGGCAATCAGTGATTGCAGATCGAAGGACTCCTCCGCGTGCGCCCCGGTCGCGCACGTTGCGAGGATGACCAGGCTCGTTATCAATTTACGGTTCATAACATTTCCTATGGTGGCGAGTTTCGGTTGGTCTTGAACGAATACGTTTACTCTCGGTTTGCCGTTAGCTCACAACGTGTTCCTGGCGTTGTCCCTGCTGGTTGAAAAAGTGCAGCGAAGCGTCGGGCAACCGACAGTACACTTGCTGATTGGCCTGCCAGCGCGGGCGCAATTGCGTGGAGTGGAGCAGGCGATCGCCGTCTCTGACCAGCTCAATCACCCAACTGCCGCCGGTTGGCATGATGTTGTCGATAATCATCGGCACGCTATCGATCTGCGGCTGTTCGCATAGCGCGACTTCTTCGGGGCGAATGCCGCAGACATGCATGGTGTTACGCAGGGAAAAGCGCTGTTGAATATAGGCCGCCAACGCGCTGGACGGCTGATTAAGCGGGATCATGTTCAGTTTCGGGGTGCCGATAAACTCGGCGACAAATCGGTTGGCGGGTCTGGCGTAGATCTCATCCGGCGTGCCGACCTGCTGTAAATGCCCGGCGCTCATTACGGCGATGGTGGTGGCGAGAGTCATCGCTTCCCACTGATCGTGGCTGACAAAGACGATGGTGGTGCCGAAGGTTTCGTGCAGACGGCGCAACTCGGCGCGCATTTCCAGGCGCAGGGTGGCGTCAAGATTGGATAGCGGTTCGTCGAGCAGCAATACGCCGGGATTGACCGCCAGCATGCGGGCCAGGGCGACGCGCTGTTGCTGACCGCCCGAAAGTTGGGCCGGGTAGCGGCCGGCATACTCGGCGATGCGCAGCTTTTCCATCACATCCTGGCATCGGGCCACGCGTTCCGCGGCCGGGACTTTCTGTAGCCGCAGGCCGAAATCGACGTTCTGCTCAACCGTCATATGCGGCCACAGGGCGTAGCTCTGAAAGACCAGGCCGACGCGGCGCCGCTCCGGCGGAACAAAGGTCGATTGGGCGACGGAATCCATCACCGCGCCGCCGATGGCGATTTCGCCGCCGCTGGCGTGTTCAATACCGGCGATCATACGCAGGATGGTGGTTTTACCGCAGCCGGATGGACCAAGCAGACACATGAACTCGCCGTCTTTGACCGTCAGGTTGATGGCATCCACGGCGGGTTTCTGGCTGCCGGGGTAGGTTTTGATCAGATTGGTTAAGGTAATCTCAGGCATATTAGCTCTCCAGGCCTTCAGCCAAACCAGTACCGGAAATCTTCTGGATCAGTACCGTTCCGGCCCATGAAATCAGCGCGATCATCAACACCACGGCGTTGGCCGCCTGTTGGTAGTTGTAATCAATCAAGCGCAGGGAATAGGTGGTGAGGACGTCGGTGGCGGGGATCGCCAGAATGATGAACAGGCTGACGCCTTTAATTCCTGAAATAAACGGCAGCAGAATGCCGGTAGTCAGCGGCGCCGCCTGGATGGGGATCACAATCCGTCCGATACGGGTAAACCAGCCGGCGCCGGCGATACGCGCGGCTTCTTCCGGCTCTTTGCCCAACTGGGTCATCGCGGCGATGCCGGAGCGGCTGGCGTACGGCATCTTTTCCGCGATCAGCGCAATCACCAGTATCAGGGGCGTGCCGTACAGAGCGGGCACCGGGCCGCGCGCCACGGCGAACAGGGACAGAAAGGCGGCGGCGAACGCAATGCCGGGAACCAGATAAGGCAGGAAGGTAATCTGGCGTAAAAATCCCCCGACCCAGCGGAAGGAGCAGCGTATCACCGCATAGCCCACCAGCAGACCCAATATGCCCGAAGCGAGCGAGGCGGAACCGACGATAACGACGGTATTCCATACCGCGCGCCAGAAATCAGGCGTGATCAGAATACCGTTGTGCAGGGCGACCGTATCCAGGTTATGACCAATCCAGAAATCAAAGGTGAAGTTATCGGCGGTAAAGCGTCCGGGCAGCTTCATGATGGTGGAAAAGAACAGGGTAAGGAGCGGAATGGCCACTCCCAGCAGCACGAACATCAACGCGATGCCGGATGCGGCGATACGCCACCGGCCCAATTGACGACGGCGATCCATGCCGCCTTTGCCGCTCACGGTTACAAAGCGCCTGGCTTCGCGCAGCATGCGCATATCCAGCAGCAGCGTGATCATGCCCATCAGCATAATGACGGCGGCGATCACGGCGGCAACCCCGGTCTGGCGCGATCCCAGCGCCCGGTACAGACCGGTGGAAAGCGTATCGAAGCGCACGGGTAAACCGAGAATGTAAGGGATGGCGAACTCGCCGATGCAGTCGGCGAAAATCAGCAGCGCGGCCGACAGCAGGGCCGGGCGAACCAGGGGCACCACAATATTAAGCGCGATGACCCTGCGCGACGCGCCGAGCACCCGCGCGCAATCCTCCAGCTGGGTGTCCACCCGTTTCAGGGCGTTACCCACGATCAGGATAACCAGCGGCGCGTAGTGGAGCACCATGATCGTCACAATAGGAAAGTAGCCGTAAGCCAGCCAGTCCGGAGTATGGAAGCCGAGCGTTTCCAGCCAGCCGGGCTGGCCGCCCACGGTGTGGTTCTTAAAGAGGGTGGTCCAGGCCAGGGCGAAGGTCCAGGATGGCAACATGAACGGTACAATCAAAGCGGTTGCGAACCATTTCCGCCCGGCCATATCGGTGCGGTTGACCAGCCAGGCCAGCGTTACGCCGATGACCAGCGCGCCGAATACGGTACTGGCCGCCACCGCCAGGGTATTGATCAGCGGCGTCCACAGCAGCAGCTCGGACATGCGCGACGTCAGCGTGCGCAGCAGATAATAGTCGGTAAAGGCGCCTTCGGCGGCGTGTACGCGCGCGCTATCGCCGTTTTGTACCACGATAGCGTCAAGCAGAATGGATAATACCGGCGCCAGAATAATCCAGGTGAACAGCATTATCAGCACGATACCGATTAGATTCGCCGGCTCGTGGCGCGCTATCGCAAAGGCGTGCCGTAATTTGCGCCACCATGAGGGCTCTACCTGGTTAATCGCTTCGGATGTCACTTGGCTTATCTCTTTTCTGGTTTCAAACAGAAAAGGACTATATCGGCGCTTTATTACGGTTCGGTGATCGCTTTGCACATATGTGCAATTATTTTTTTATTCGGTTTTGGGCTGTTTGACCGCCGGAGGATGATCTGCGCCTGCGAAGGGGAGGGTCGGGGCGGGATCAAGCAGAACATAAGCGATGCCAGCGGCTACCCCCTCCCTGCCTCCCCCTTGTCAGGGGGAGGCGCTGAACTCCCGCGCCTGCGAAGGGGAGGGTTGGGGCGGGGTCAGGCAGAATACAAGCGATGCCAGCGGCTACCCCCTCCCTACCTCCCCCTTGTCAGGGGGAGGCGCTAAACGCCCGCGCCTGCGAAGGGGAGGGTTGGGGTGGGGTAAAGCAGAACATAAGCGATGCCAGCGGCTACCCCCTCCCTACCTCCCCCTTGTCGGGGGGAGGCGCTAAACTCCCGCGCCTGTGTAGGGGAAGGTTGGGGCGGGATCAAGCAGAACATAAGCGATGCCAGCGGCTACCCCCTCCCTACTTCCCCCTTGTCAGGGGGAGGCGCTGAACTCCCTCCCCTGCGAAGGGGAGGGGGGGGGGTCAGGCAGAATACAAGCGATGCCAGCGGCTACCCCCTCCCTACCTCCCCCTTGTCAGGGGGGAGGCGCTAAACGCCCTCCCATGTGAAGGGGCGGGTTGGGGTGGGGTGAGAACCAGAAAGTTTGTCATCAAAAGGGTAATGCCACCGCTCTTAATGGAATACCGCCGATCAGCCATTCTGACTATCGGCCGGGCCAAACACCGGATACTCCGGCAACTGAAGCTGCTGATAGGGCTCCCAGCCGCCGCCCAGCGCCTTATACAAGGCGACCAGATCCAGGCTGCATTGTACGCGCGCCAGGATGGCCTGCTGTTTCGCCTGGGAGAGCTGACGCTGCGCGTCCAGCGCGTCAATAAACGACGATAGGCCTTTGCTGTAGCCGTCGCTGGCCAGTTCAAATGCGTTTTGCAACGCGCCGACGCTGCGATCGAGCTCTTCAACCTGTTGCTGGTCGGTGCGATAGCTAACCAGCGCGTTTTCCACATCTTGCAGCGCGGTCAACACCGTCTGGCGATAGCCTAACGCCGCGCTGGCCTGTTCCGCCCGCGCCAGCTTGACGCCGGAGATCAGCCGCCCGCCCTGAAACAGCGGGATCGACACGGAGGGGCCGAAGCTATAGAAATGGCTGCTCCAGTTATCCAGATAGCTGGCGTCGGTATTACGCACGCCGAACTGGCCGGTGAGCGACAGATCGGGGAACAGTTGCGCGATAGACACGCCGATATTGGCGGTGGCGGCATGCAGTTGCGCTTCCGCTTCACGGACGTCCGGTCTGCGTCTGGCCAGCGTTGACGGCACGCCGACCGGTACGGCTTTGGGCAGCGTCGGCAAGGATTTGTCCGCCGCCAGTTCGCCGTCAAGGGCGCCGGGAACCCGGCCGATCAGCACCGCCAGGCCGTTCATCGCCTGGCGTATCTGCGCTTGATACTGCGGCAGTTGCGCGCGCAGCGAACTAAGCTGAGCGCGGGCGTTCTCTACGTCCAACTGCGGCGCCAAACCGTTGCGCTGTTGGCTTTGGGTCAGTTCCAGCGTTTGCTGCGCGATTTCGATCTGGGTTGCCAGCGTCTGGCTGGCGGACTGCGCGCCGCGCAGTTGCAGATAGGTTCTGGCGACTTCCGCCTCCAGTGAGACCAGCGCATCGTTCCGGCTTTCAATCGACTGCTGCTGCTGGGCGTCGGCCATTTCAACCTGGCGGCGCACTTTGCCCCACAGATCCAGCTCCCAGGAGGCGTCGAAGCTGCCCTGGTACAGCCCGACTGGCTGAGTCAGGCTATCGAGAGCCGAATGCAGGTCGGGGTTGGCTTGATCCACCTGACTGTAAACATGGTGGGACTCCAGCAGTCCTTTCAGCCCCATTTGCTGACGTTTCGCCGACAAACCGCCGTTGACCGACGGCAGCCAGGCGCCGCGCGCCTGATTGAGCTGCTGGCGCGAACCGGCAATACGCAGCACCGCCTGTTGCAGAGTCAGGTTGCCGGCGATGGCCCGATCGATCAGACCGTCAAGCTGCGGATCGTTAAACGATTTCCACCAGTTCGGATCGGTGGCCGTCTCCTGCGGTTTTGACGCGCTGTTCGATGCGATGTCATTGAACTTGCCTGGCGTGGCGGGAGTAGGCGCCTGATAATCGGGTCCGACCGAACAGGCCGACAGCGTCAGTAAGGCCGCCATCAACATGCCGGATCGTGAATATGAAAATGATGGAGAAACCTTCATGTCAGTGTGCTCCAGCGCTGCCT
Source organism: Brenneria izadpanahii (assembly GCF_017569925.1). NCBI lineage: Bacteria > Pseudomonadati > Pseudomonadota > Gammaproteobacteria > Enterobacterales > Pectobacteriaceae > Brenneria > Brenneria izadpanahii. The sequence continues at coordinate 1,429,750 of NZ_CP050854.1, forward strand.
TTGCTCTTGATCGGCGCAAGCAGTAAACAAAACGGAATAAGAAGCAGGGCGATAATACTCAGACCCCTGAAAATGTCGATGTAGGCAAGCATACGTGCCTGGACGATCATCTGTTTATACATTTGGCCGGTGGCGAGCGCGACGGGATCGCCCGCCATCGTGGAAAAATCTCTGATCGCATGCGCCCAGCGTTCAACCGTCTGGTTGAACGGCTCGTTCAGCGTGGACATGTTATGCACCATACTGGCGCTGTGCGCCTGCTGCCGTTCGGTAAGCATCGCCGTGGACAGCGAAATGCCGATCGATCCCGCCACGTTGCGGCACATGGTGAACAGCGCCGACGCATCCGCATTCAGCCGCCGTGGAATGGTGACGAAGGCGATGGTGGTCAGCGGCACAAACAAAAAGCCGAGCCCGATAGTTTGCGCGCTGCGCATCAACACCAGCGTGGTGAAATCGATATTCGGCGCCAGCGTGGACGAATAGACAAAAGAGGCGGCCAGCGTGGCGAAGGCGCCGGCGATCATCCAGCGCGTTTGCACCAGCGGCATCAGTTTTAACGCTATCGGGATAGTCAACACCACCAGTACGGCGCCCGGCGAGAGGATCATCCCCGACCAGGTGGCGGTGTAGCCTAAGTCCTGCTGCGCCAACTGCGGGATCACCACCGCGCTGGCGTACATAATCATCGCCATGCCCGCCATCAACACGCTGGAGGCCGCGAAGTTGCGGTCTTTCAGGCAGTAAAGATCCACCACCGGCTTTTTGGCGTACAGCAGCCAGTAGACCGCCCCGACCAGACCGATGGCCGTCAGCACGGCAAAGGTGATGATAAAGTTGGAGTGAAACCAGTCGTCATCTTCGCCACGGTCGAGCATGACCTGCAAACAGCCCAGCCCAAGGGTCAGCAGGCTGATGCCGATATAGTCGATACTCAGCTTATCCTTCGCCATCTTGCGCTCCCACGGCGGATCCTCAAGCAACTGATAGATGGCGAGCACGCTGAAAATGCCGATCGGAATATTGATGAAGAATACCCAGCGCCAGCTGTAGTTATCGGTGATCCAGCCGCCCAGCGTCGGGCCGAGCACCGGGGCGACGATCACCGCGATCGCCGCCAGGCCGAACGCCTTGCCGCGCTCTTCCGGCTTGAAGTAGTCCAGCAGCACCGATTGCTGCACCGGCTGCAGGCCGCCGCCGAAAAAGCCCTGCATCACCCGGAATAGGATGATCTGCCATAGCTCGGTGGCGATGCCGCACAGAAAGGAGCAGACGGTAAACATCACGATGCAGATCAAAAAGAATTGCTTGCGGCCGAATACCCGGCTCAGAAACGCCGAAATGGGCAGCACGATGCCGTTGGCCACCAGATAGGAGGTCAGTACCCAGGTGGACTCGTCATAGCTGGATGAGAGGGAGCCGGCGACGTGCGGCAGCGCCACGTTAACGATGGTGGTGTCCAGGATCTCCATGAACACCGCAAGCGTCACCGTAATGGCCACCAGCCAGGGATTGCCCGCCGGCCGCCAGCTCTGATCCTGGCTCATTCCACCGTCACCTTGGGTTCAACCGACAGGCCCAACGGCAGCGGATTATTCGGATCCAACCCCTTATCGATGATAATTTTCACCGGCACGCGCTGCACGATTTTCACATAGTTGCCGGTGGCGTTTTCGGCCGGGAAGGCGGAGAAACGCGAACCCGATCCCATCTGAATACTATCTACGTGGCCTTGTAGTTTCATATCCGGCCAGGCATCGACGGCGATTTCAACTTTGTCGCCCGGCCGCATCCGTTGCAACTGGGATTCTTTAAAGTTCGCGTTGATCCATACCTCCGGTGAAACCAGGGAGAACAGCGAACTGCCCGCCTGCACCAGGCTGCCGACCTGCACGTTGCGCCGGGTGATAAAGCCGTCATAAGGGGCGCGCACTTCGGTATAGGAGAGGTTGAGATTCGCGGTATTAAGCTGGGCCTGCGCCTGTTGCACCTGCTGTTGGCGCGCTTCAACGGCGGTTTCCTGCTGGCGGATTTGCAGCGCGACCTGCGAGGCGATTTCCACCTGCGCTTTGGCGTTTTCCCATTCGGCCCGCGCGCTTCTTAACTGTGCGCTGGCCGCATCAATGTTGCGTTGCGATGTGGCGCGCGGATCGACGCCCCGTTGCCGTTTGTAATCTTCCTGCGCGTTGAGAAAGGCGGCTTCCGCTTTCGCCAACTGAGCCTGCGCCTGATCTTTTTGCGCCGGGTATTGAACTCTGGCAAGGTCCAGCGTCGCCTGCGCTTGATGGAGCTGCGCGATAGCCAGCCCCAACTGAGCCTGGGCTTGATCGCGCTGGGCGGTGCTGTCGCGCGGGTCGATCACTATCAATAAGTCGCCCTGCTTCACGCGCTGGTTATCTTTCACCAGCAGTTGGGTGACGTAACCGGACGCTTTTGGTGCGATGGTGACCGCATCGGATTCGGTAAAGGCGTCGTCGGTGGTTTCAATGTTGCGTGTGGTCAGCCAGAACCATAGCGCGGCGATCAGCATAATCACCACCACTATCGCAAGGATAATCAGAGGCTTTTTGCCGGGACGCCGGCGTTCGGATGGTTCGTTGTCGGGATTATTCTGCTGCTGGTCGCCATCTTGGTGACGCAGGTCATCCTCTGACGGTGAAATCGATTGATTAGCCATAGTTCTCATCGTTATACGGCGGACTCAGGCCGAGTCCTCTAAATTAACGCTGCTATTTGAGACGGATAACTCATCCGGCATCACCAGGTATAACTGATTGCGGACTGATGTGATTTGTATAGCTTACGCCGTCTTAATCTTTAATAGCGCTTAGGCATACCTTCCGGTTTTATATTTCACCGATGGTGTTTTTGACCATATGACTAACGGCCCGCTCAATCAAGGTGTGGGCGGGTAAATGACTGGTAAGAAAATGAAACGAGGAGCGGCAAAATGTTATTTCCTGAGTCCATTTGAGTTCACCGTCCGCAGACGTTTTTTTCGTCAATATGCTGTCGGCAATGACTTTATTATGACCACAAAGGGAGCCTGTAACCGGCGTATAGACCGATGGTACGGGGTTATCCGCGCGATTCCGGCGCGCGGGCGCCGATGTATCCGGGGGCTGGCGGGGTATGGCGGATATAAGCGGGATAGATAGCCTATGGAGAAAATAGCGACATGATTTGTAACGGTATTTTGATTACCTGTACGCTGCCGGCGTGCTGATCGCCCGCGATGTCCTCTAAGTCCGCACGGCGGAAACGGCCGGCGCGCGGGCTAATTTCATTTCTCTATATATTATTTTATTTGGTTATTTGCTGGACGGCGGCGGGAGGAGAATACTTTGCTCTCCATATAGTTTGAATGCGATCGATTTACTATGCTGCAAATGATTTTCACCGGGCTGCTGTGCGGCGCTCTGCTCGGCTTCGTCATGCAACGAGGCCGATTCTGCCTTACCGGCGGTTTTCGTGATATGTACATTGCCAAAAATAACCGTATTTTTTACGCCTTATTAATCGCCATCTCTATTCAGAGCGTAGGGGTTTTCGCTTTAATCGCCGCCGGACAGTTGAACTATGACGCCGGCGCTTTCCCGTGGTTTGGCACCATTGTGGGCGGCTATGTCTTCGGTATCGGCATTGTGATGGCGGGCGGTTGCGCCACCGGCACCTGGTATCGCGCCGGGGAAGGGCTGATCGGTAGTTGGATTGCGCTGTTCGCCTATATGCTCGCCAGCGCCGTCATGCGCTCCGATCATATGGCTTCGTTCAATCGTCAGATAAAGTCTCTGAGCACGGAGCATAACTCTATCGCCGATACGTTTGGCCTGTCGCCGTGGCCGTTTATTGCGCTGCTGGTTGTGGCGACCCTCTGGCTGGCGGCGAAGGAATTGAAAAAGCCGAAGCTGAAGATAGCTTCTTTGCCGCCGAAGAAATCGGGCCTTGCCCATCTGTTATTCGAAAAACGCTGGCATCCGTTCGTCAGCGCCGTGCTGATTGGCCTTATCGCGCTGCTCGCCTGGCCGCTCAGCACCGCCACCGGCCGTGTTTTCGGCTTAGGCATTACCGCGCCCAGCGCCAATATTTTGCAGTACCTGGTGGTGGGCGACGGCAAGTTTCTTAATTGGGGCGTTTTCCTGGTGCTGGGGATTTTCCTGGGGGCGTTTATCGCCGCGAAAGGCAGCCGGGAGTTTCGTATTCGCGCCGCCGATGCCGCCACCTCGGTACGCAGTTTTATCGGCGGTATCCTGATGGGGTTCGGCGCCAGCATTGCCGGAGGATGCTCTATCGGCAATGGTCTGGTGATGACCGCCATGATCACCTGGCAGGGCTGGGTTGGGTTAACGTTTATTATCCTGGGCGTATGGACCGCGTCATGGTATCTGTTTGTTCGTCCAAAACGCCAGACGCGCCTGCAAGCCGCGTCTGTCTGATAAGTAATTGGGGTTGTTATGATTAAAAAACTCGATGTGGTAAATCAGGTCTGTCCGTTCCCGCTTATCGAAGCGCAGGCGGCGATGGCGGAATTGCAATCCGGCGATGAACTGGTGATTGATTTCGACTGCACCCAGGCAACGGAGAGCATTCCGCTGTGGGCGGCGGAAGAGGGACATACCGTCTCCGACTATCAACAGGTCGGCGACGCGCAATGGAGCATCACGGTGAAGAAAGGCTGATTCGGCTTTCATTCTCAATACGGTTGAAAACAACGGGCTGTTGCGAACGCAACAGCCCGTTGTTGCATTGGCGAAGGCATAACCGTCGGCCCCATGCGATGCGGCGTTGCGAGCGCGCCATTTTTTGACGGTATCTCTTTTCAATTGTTGTGATAGATTGAAAAACATACGGTATTAAGTGATGGTATCAGGTAAAGGTTCTGACTACCGGCCCGGTGACGGGATTGAAATGGTTAATATCCTTCATTTTTATTTCTTTTCATTGGGTTAATTGAATATATGAGTTATATCAAGGCGCTGAGTATCGGGTTTATCTGTATGTTGCTGCTGTCGTTTTGGCAGAGTTATGCTAAAACGACGCAGCGCGGGGAGGCATTAACCGGCCAGAGTTTTTGGCATGCCCGCAGAGATTCCGCGGGAATAGCGCCGGACCCGGTGAAATTTCGCCAAACCGCGATAGTGCAAGTCTATGCTGCGCCCACTTACGGCTGGCGCGGCCTGCTGGCGGTTCATCCCTGGATCATCTTCAAGAAGGCCGGCGAAACCCAATACAGCCGCTATGAGGTTACCCGCTGGGGCGATGATAATGTTATTCGCCGTAACCGTTCGATCCCCGATGGATACTGGTATGGCTCACGTCCCGAACTGCTGGCGGACCATCGGGGGGCCGGCGCCGAGGCGATGATCCCGCAGATTGAAGCCGCGATCAAAAGCTATCCCTATCCGCATACCTATCGCGTATGGCCCGGCCCAAACAGCAATACCTTTATTGCGCATATCGGCAGGGAAGTGCCGGCGTTGAAGCTGGATATGCCGGCTAACGCGATCGGCAAGGATTACCGGCCGTTAACGCGTCCGATTGGTTTACCCCCCTCCGGCAAAGGCGTGCAGCTCTCGCTGCTGGGCGTGCTGGGCTTGACGCTGGGCGTGGAAGAGGGCGTTGAGGTCAATGTCTTGGGGCTCAATGCGGGAGTGGATATTAAATCCCCGGCGTTGCGTTTACCCTTTATTGGCCGGCTGGGCAGCGACGATTTGAAAAAAGATGAAGGCTGACTATTTTATACTCGTCATGCCTCCCCGAAAGATGAAGGAATATCGTCATATTTTTTTCCGGCTATTATCAGGGAAACGAACCACTGTTTCCTGACGGAAACAATGCCGGCCAATTGACAATACTCATTGTCAATCTTCTCTATCTCGTTATGATAATGCTTAATTTAAATTAAAGGGGTAATTATCATTAGTTAATTTATGGTTTTATACTCGCTTTAGTTATTTAAATATATGGGTTCGGGCTGAAGTTTTATTGCAAGGTTTTCGGTTAATCCTTTTATATAGTGCCGTTATTAACGAAAAATATATTTTCGGCGTTTTGCTTCGTGCTGAAAATTTATTTTTTGACCTCCTATTGCTGCTGAATATCGTTTTTAATCAGCATAACCATGATGGATGAAAGTCAATGACCAAAGAGAAAACGATTAAGTGGAATGGCGGCGTACAGCAGGAAGCCGTGGATATTTTATCCGGCAAAGGCGGGATGATCGTCAGCCCCACCAAAGTGGGCTATATCATTATGACTTCGGATGCCGAAGGGTTGGAGCGCAAATTCGAAGCCAAACAGCGCAAGCGAAATAAGCCGGGCGTGGTGCTGTGCGGTTCGCTGGAGCAGGTGAAAGCCCTGGCGCAAATGACGCCGGAAATCGAGCGGTTGTATGAGCAACACTGGCGGCAGGATATTTTATTGGGCTGTATTTTGCCCTGGAAGCCGCAAGGGAAAGCGTTAATCCCGAATGACGGCTGTCAGGCGTTGATGATGGACGGCCGGGAAACCAGCTGCTTCGTGATCAAGTTTGGCGTGCCGGGAGAGAATATCGCCCGTACTTTGTGGGAACAGGGGCGTTTCTCGTTTGCCAGCTCCGCGAACCCGTCGGGGAAAGGAAACCGGGGTATGGTTGAAGGTATCGGCGAGCGAATTGCGCAGCGTGCGGATTTGATTATCGAAGCCAACGATTACGTCAAATCCATTCAGCCTAACGAATCAGACGAAACCCGTTATGAACAGGGCGTGATGGTTTCGCTGGTCGATGAGACGGGAAAGCTGGTGCCGGAACAGCACGGTCAGCGTGGGGTAAGCCCTTGTCCGATATTGATTCGTAAGGGGTTACAGGCGGATCGGATCATGGCGATTATGAGCGATATTTTCCCTAGCTGGGACTACCGCCACGGGAATTACTACTGAGCCGGTTAGAGAACGAAGCTCTTAAGACACATGCAGCGCGTGTTGCAGACTCTCAATAAAAAGCGCGATCCGCGGAGCATTGAATTGCGACTTCTTAAACAGCGCATAGGATTTGTAGACCTCCATTTGCCACTGCGGCAATAGCCGGATGATATCGCCTTTTTGTACGTGTTCATCGGTGATATAGGCCGGAAGGTAGGCGATGCCGAGGTTATCCAGCGCCGCATTTAACAGTGCGGTGCTGTTATTCGCGCGCAATCGGCAATGTACTTCGATATTCAGTTTCTGTTTATCTTTATGAAAGGGTAAAGCGATAGTATGCGCATTACCGCGGAATAAAATATAGTCATGGTGCGGTAATTCGTCGGGATGAGTAATATCAGGATACGCGCGCAGGTATTTCTCAGTGGCATATAATCCCCACTCGATATCAATAAGCGGTTTAAATGATGCGTTTTCCGGTAATTCCCGCGCAATAGCGATGGCAACATCGTAATTCTCATCTTCTATATTAATCGGCCGATCGGTTAAATCGAGATCGACGGTAATATGAATATTGTTCTTAATAAACTGATTAACAACCGGCATAACGCACTGGGTGCCGAAAGTGACCGGCGCCGCGATACGAAGGCTGCCGCTGGGATCTTCATGAACTTGCCTTATGAATCGCTCCGCGCTTTTTATCTCCTGCAGAATACGATGGCAATATTGATAGTAAGTTAATCCCAGTTCGGTAACCTGAATTTTTCTGGTGGTTCTCTGTAGCAGTTTAGCCCCCAACCTGATTTCGAGTTGGGAAATTTCTTTGCTAACCGATGATTTGGCAATGTTTAATTGATTAGCGGTATCGGTATAGCTCAAGGTTTCGACAACGTTGGCAAATATAATCATCGCGGTGAGATTATCGAGTTTGTTCACCTCTGCTCCTTAATGGCTTTAACCCTGGATATAATCGGCGGCGCTAACGTCATGCTCTGTCTGGCGAAAGCAGGTGGTCTAATAACCCGGTTAGCCCTTCCTGTGTGGCGGCGAGCTGCCGTAGCTCAAGATATTCAAACCCGATCACTGCCGCATACAGTATTTTTCCGCGCAAGGCCGCGCGTTGATGGGAAAAACCGGCGCGAACAAATTGCGCGGTCAGATAATTCAGTCTCTCGGTATCAACCTCAAACTGGGCGGCGGCGACGCGGCTGTTGGTCACCGACCATTGTCTGATCGCGCTTTCGGAGCGTAGCCCTCCATCGGCGGCGTTACGCAACCCTGCGATGATACGCGCCAACTCCTGTAGACCTTCTTGCGGCGATTTTCCCGCCGACGCCACTGCCGCGATCACCTCTTCGTTCGCCCGCGCCCGCCAATAAGCCAGCATCGCGCTTTCAAAGTCGGCGACGTCCTTGAAATGCCAGTAAAACGACCCTTTGGTCGTTCCGAGTTCGCGCGCCAGCGCTTCCGCCTTGAGAGCGGACGAACCGGAACGGGATAGCGCCCGGAAGCCGGCTAATATCCAGTCTTCACGGGACAGTCTGTTTTTCTTTTGTTGCGTCATGTCGCTAACCATACGCTAGCGTATTGACACTTTCAATCGAATAGGCAATACATACGTATCCGTATGGTTTTGGCGCTGTCCGCATTGGTTCGATCTTTGTCGGGCGGTATTTCTTGCCATGTCGCCGTCCATGTTATGGCGAATGAGATTTTCTGGAGAGGATCTATGGCCGATTTACGTGGAAATTCGACGCCTGTACCTGCCAAATACAATGCGTTATTGATTGTTGCCGCCGGGCTGAGCGCCATTGCCGCTGTGCTCCATGTCGCCATCATTATTGGCGGCGCGTCCTGGTATCGTTTTTTCGGCGCGGGAGAACGCATGGCGTCGGCCGCCGCCGCGGGACAGTGGTATCCGCCGTTGGTCACCGCGCTCATCGCATGCATCCTGGCGATTTGGGGGCTGTATGCGCTTTCCGGCGCTGGCGTTCTCCAGAAACTGCCGATGCTTAAACCTGCTCTGTGCGCCATTACGGCCGTCTATTTACTGCGCGGGCTGACGATACTTCCGCATTTGGTCATCGAGACCGGCCCGATCGCGCTTTTCGCTATATGGAGTTCCCTTATTTGCCTGGTTTATGGCGTACTGCATCTTTTCGGTCTTCTCCAGGTCTGGCGGCGGATTTGAGTTATTTCAACGTGCCGGCGGACCGGGAAAATGAGCCATAACTATCATGGCGCTATTATCAGTCGCCTCGCGGTAGGTCTATTTTCCCTATGCTAAGTATTTTTTCTTGCGAGCCGGGGGCTTTGCTTCTATTTTGAGCACCGGAGCATGCCGTTGTTAACATAATAAATGTATTGGCTAACATGGAGGAACAATGGAGAACGCCGGTAAGATTTTTCGACAGTTACATGAAGGCCCCCGCGCATTTATCATTCCCAATCCGTGGGATATTGGCACGGCTCGAATTCTGGCCGCGATGGGGTTTCAGGCATTGGCGACGACCAGTGCGGGTATGGCTTTCTCGATGGGCGTCAGGGAAGGGCGCGTTGAGTGGGAAAACGTGATAAAGCATTGCCAATCACTGGTTGAGGCAACCCCGCTCCCTGTTTCGGCGGATCTTGAAAATGGGCTCGGCGACAGTCCTGAAAGCGCCGCCGAGACGATCCGGGTTGCCGCCGGCATTGGTCTTGCCGGATGCTCTTTGGAAGATTATACCGGGAACGCCGAACACCCTATTTATGATTTCCAACTTGCGGTGGAGCGCATTCAGGCCGCCGCTGAAGCCTGTCGTCATTTATCGCATGACTTTGTGCTCACCGCACGCTGTGAAAATTATCTGTGGGGTAAACCGGACCTCGACGATACCATCAGACGGCTACAGGCTTTTGAAAAAGCGGGGGCGGATGTGCTTTATGCGCCCGGCTTACGCGATCTCGATACTATCCGAACCCTATGCCAGTCACTCACTAAACCGGTTAACGTCATTACCGGCATTCAGGGGACAACGTTCAGCGTCGCTCAGTTAGAAGACGTCGGCGTGAAGCGCATCAGCGTCGGATCCGCTTTGGCTCGTCTGGTTTTTGGCACGTTTATCCGGGCGGCCGGGGAGATGAAAGCGGGTGGTGATTTCTCCTCTCTTGACGCGGCGATAGGGTTTAGCGAAATCGAGCGTTACTTCCCTTAATGCCTATCGGGGCGCCAGGTTTTATACGGTTTCTTTCATTTTACTGAGCAGCCAGCTTCTCAGGCTGGCGATATCCTCCCGAACGGCATATTCCGGCAGGGTCACCAGATAGTAATTCGCGCCGGGAAGTGCATGTGCAAACGGCGCGGTGAGAACGCCTTGTTGAATGAAATCGTGGGCCAGCAGGCTGCTGACGATCGCGACGCCCTGACCGGCGACCACCGCCTGAATGGCATGGGTTTCATCGGTGAAGTGTAAGCCGGTTTCAATATTCAGATCGGCGGGGCCAAAGCGATTGCGCCAGTTCTCCCAGCTTGGCGCAAGCGCGGGGACATGGCGATTATCGACGTGAAACAGCGTTGCCGATGGCAAATCCCTAAGCTGTTTGATTTCCAGCATCGGGCTGGCGACCAGGATAAAGCGATCTTTATAAAGCAGCGTCGATGCTAATGTTTCCTCTTCTTCCTCACGGTAGCGGATTGCCGCATCCACCGTTTTTTTCGTCAAATCAATTCGTTCCACGCTGGTATGCAAGCGTAAATCGATATCTGGCAACGCTGTCTTCAGTTCGGCTAGACGCGGCACCAGCCAGTGAGTAAGAAAGTTCGACGTGGTGGTGATGGTTAACGCCGGCGGCGCGGTATCGGCATGAATACTTGCTATGGTGTCCTGTAGTTCGCTGAATACACGCTCTGTGGTGTGGAAAAGTTTCTCTCCGGCGGAGGTTAACGTTACGCCTTTGGCGCTACGTTCGAACACTTTCGTCGCCAGTTGTTCTTCCAGTACGCGTATTTGATGGCTGATTGCCGTGGCGGTGACGCCAATCTCATCGGCAGCCAGTTTGAAGCTGCGATGAACGGCAACGGCATTGAAGGCTCTGAGCGCGCCTAACGGCGGCAGACGTTTCTTTTTCACGCTGAATTTATCTCATCTATGGATGAAATCAATGACTTTGAATCGGCTTTATCAATGGATATAAGCTGATTAAACCCTGTATCAATGATGAATTCAATTCATTGTTGATGGTTTGATTTTTTCCGATGGATAGAGAGCGATGACAAATTGTATTCCTAAAGATGACAACCTTCTGCCGCGTTTATCACTCACGCTGATAGTGCTGTCGCTGGCGCAGTTTGTTATCGCGCTGGATTATTCGATTATTTATGTCGCCTTGCCCAATATCGCCAGTAGCCTGCAATTGGCCGATTCGCATGCGCAATGGATCGTTTCCGCCTATGGGGTGATATTCGCCGGATTTTTGCTGGTGGGCGGCAGGCTCTGCGATGCGATTGGCGCTAAAAGCATGTTTATTTTTGCGCTTACGTTGTTCAGCCTGGCGTCATTGCTGGGCGGGATGACCACCTCCGCCGCCGCGCTGATCGCCGCCCGTGGTATTCAGGGACTGGGGGCGGCGTTTTTGCAGCCCGCCATTATCGCGTTGATTTCACACCATTTCAGTCCGGGACGAGAGAGGGCGAAGGCGTTAACCGTATGGAGTGCGGTGGGGGCCGCGGGATTGGTTGCCGGCGTCGTGCTGGGGGGACTCTTTACCCAGCTCAGTTGGCGGCTGGTGTTTTTGGTCAATGTGCCGATCGGGCTGATGTGTATCTGGTCTGCTCGCCGCTATTTTCACGCTATCGTTCGCCCGGCGCAGCGTCAAAGGCTACCGCTATGGTCATCATTATTGGGAACCCTGAGCGTACTCAGTATCGTGCTGGCGATGACGTCGTTAGCCGATCATGGCCTTCACCATATCAACACGCATCGTTGGTTCGGTATGACCGCAATATCCCTATCACTGTTTCTCCTCGGCGAGAAATACGGCAAACAACCGCTGGTCGGCCGGGGCGTAAGGCGATTGGTCTCGTTGCGGCGCGGCAGCCTCTCCAGCGCGTTATACATGGCTAGCGTGGGGACCGAACTCTTTCTGCTTACCTTACTGATGCAGGATCACTATGACTACAGCGCGTTGCAGACCGGGCTGCTTTTCATCCCGTTGACGCTGATGATTATTGCCGGCAACGCCGTAGCCGGTAAGCTGTTTACGCGAATGGCGGCGCTTAGGGTGTTGCGCTGGGGGTTTCTGCTTGGGGCCGCAGGGTTATTGCTTATCGTTTTCTCTCTCGAAGAACAGATCGACTGGCTTTGGTTTATCCCCGGATTGATACTGAGCGGCGTGGGACATGGGATGATCTACACCGCCAAATTCGTTGTCGGCATGCATGAGGTGCCGGATGAGCAGCAGGGGATAGCCAGCGGACTGATGATTACGGCGCAGTACGCCAGCGGTGCGATTGCTCTCGCCTTGATGGTGATCGTTCTCAATCTTCATCCCGGTATGGCCGGCTTTCAATACGGTTTTGCTGCGTTGATCGGCTTTGCTTTGCTGGGCGCGCTGCTGACGGAGGAAATAAACAACACCGTATGAGCTAAGTCATCGTCGCACCGGTTATTTTCGCATCGGCAGGGATGTTCGCGCGGATAGTCACTCCCGTTCATCATTTTCGGCCGCCAGGAAGCGGCTTACGGCGGACAGAAACTGGCCTCTGCCGGCCTCGTTCCGGTCGAGGTGGACGAAATGCGTGGCCGCCGGGATGGTCAGCGCCTGCGCGTTGGGCGCTTCTTGCGCCAGCGCGTCGGCATCTTCCGGGCGGCTCCAAAAGTCTCTCTCCGAGCGGATCACCAGCACCGGCATGGTAAGGCGCGACGCCTGCCACTGTTTGTTGCCAATCGCCAGTTCAAAGCTATCGGCCATCGCGCCGGAAGGCGCTCTGAAGCCGGGCGGATCTCTGCGGTAGGCTGTATCGTCCGATGCCAGCGCCGCATCGGCATACGCCTGCGCGATCCGCTCATCCCGCCAGCGCGTCTTGTCCTGCAGCGGAATGCTGTTGTCCCAGGCGGGAAACAGGCTGTCGCGGCTATTGACCCGGTAGCCGCCGAAGCGGGGGGCGTTAAAAATGCCGGGATTGTCGGGGGTGTCGAGCGGCGAACCCAGGCCGAGCGTGTCGTGGTGGCTGCTGCCGCCGTAAAGCGTGTTGTAGAGCACCAGCCGATCGACCTGCTGCGGATATTGCGCGGCATAAGCGCCGGCCCAGTGTCCGCCGGTCGCCCAGCCGACGATGCTGACTTTGTCGCTGTGGCTCCACTGCATAATGGCGCCGATCGCGGCGCCGATGTCGTCGACGGCATCGGCGGTGCGCATTAGCGGCGCGCTGCGCTCCGGCGGTTCGCTCATAGCGGGCGGGCGGCTGGAAAAACCGTAGCCGCGCAGATCCATGATATAAACGCGATGGCCCGCCGCCGCGAGATCGCCGGCGAGCGAGCCGCCCGGCGCCGGCAGATCAAAGGAGGCGACGCCGGGCACGCGCGCGCCGTGCAGCAACAGCACTGGCGCTGCGCGGTTGCCGCCGGGTAATGACGCCGGTCTGACTTCCCGGATGAATAGCGACGTTCCCGGTTGCAAAGCAATGCGCCGATCTTCCCTGAGCAGCGCTGTTTCCGCCGCCGTCGTCGATGTGATTCGCGCTTGTTCCGAACCGTCCGCCGCCAACGGAGCGGCGGCCAGCAGCAGGCTCGCCAGCGTCTTTCCGCTGCGGCCCGCGCAAGAAGGTGAATTGCCTGAATGCGTCATCTTGGTATTCCCTGAGTGAAATAAGATTTATCATCGGCAAGGGATAATGATATGTCTAATACTATTGATCTTGTTATTTAATACATTAAAGGTATTGCTTTATGTTAAGCCTGCGCCAACTACAGCAATTTCTGGCCGTCGCGGAGACCATGAACTATCACCGGGCGGCCGAACGGTTGAACATGGCTCAACCGCCGCTGACGGCCGCTATCCGCAACATGGAAGAGGCGCTGGGCGTCCGCCTGTTTGAACGCACCAATCGTATTACCGGTTTAACCGCCGCCGGGGCGGTGCTGCAACAGGAGGCGCGCCGGACGCTGGCGCAGGTGGCGCGCGCCGAAGCGCTGACGCGGCGCGCGGGGCAAGGGCTGACCGGATCGCTGCGCGTCGGCTTCGTCGCCAGCGCGGTGCGTCACCGCTTGCCTGAGATAGTCGCCGGTTTCAGCAGGGAGCATCCTGATGTGGCTCTGGAATTACATGAGGCGACCACCGCGCGGCAGGTTAAAGCCCTGCTGGAAGATCGGCTCGATGTCGCCATCGTCGCCCTGCCTGTACCGGAGTATGCCGCCCCGTATCTGGCCTTGCAGCCGTTGTTATCCAGCCAGTTGGTTGTAGCTTTGCCGCGGGATCACGCGCTGGCCGCGGCGGCGACGTTGACGATCGGCGCATTGGCGAATGAGCCCTGGATTATGTTTCCAGAGAGCGAAGGGCCGGGTCTGTACCGCGTCATTCATTCCGCCTGCGAACGGGCGGGGTTTACGCCGCGCATCGCTCAGCGGGCGGTGCAGATGGAAACTATCATAGGGCTGGCGGCGGCGGGATTGGGCGTCGCGTTAGTGCCTGAATTCATGCGGGGCGGCGGCTGGGATAATGTCGCCTTTCGCCCGCTGGAAGGGCAGGGAGCCCCGGTGGCGTATGAGACGGCTTTAGCATGGCGCAAACAGGACGACGCGCCGGAATTGGCCGCGTTTCGCGCCGTCATTAGCCCGCCGCAATAATGCCGTTTCTTAGCAACCCACCCAGCAGATGAGTTGATTTAATAATGAGGTCAACTCAGTTTTATTTTTCGTACCGGTTTTACCTAATATTATTTTTATACGCTGACGGGCATGTTCATAGGTAATACCGATCATCTGCGCGGATTCGATTAAACTACATCCTTTTGCCAACAGGCGGCAAAGTTTCGCTTCAGTATTCGTCACCTTGTAAAGGTTCTTTAATAGATTTATATCCAGTTCTCCTTTGCGCAGGCTGGCATCTATTATTGAAAATAAAATCAATTCGGATGCATTTAATAAAGGATTGCCGAGATCTCTACTGATGCGAGTAAATTTTATAATTAAACTTTTAAAACCGCACTGTACCCCAAGCATTTGCGGCGAACCAAGCGGCGAGGCATTTAGCATTTTAACTTGCTCGACGATAATATTATTCAATGCATCATTTCTGAAACTAATCAGCCCCTGACGACAGCGAACGAAACTCCCTTTAGAAATAAGCGTCTCAGCGTGAAAATTCATCTCGAAAAGTTTCATTTTTTCATCCACAACGAATGACGCGTCCGCTAAAGATAAGGAGATCGCCGCTTTCGCGGCTACACGCTGTCGTATGCTATTAACGCGTTTTTCTTCTACGGGAACTCTTAACATCTGCGAGAACCCTTAACTGCGGCGTGTGATTGATGATGCGGTAACGATTGCCGGGCAGCCGGCCATTGAAATATTGAATGAGGATCCCCCGGCAAAATTTCCGACGCTGCTCAACGAGGCTGGAGATACATTACCCAGCGATACTGACGCGCTGGTTCCGCTTGAGTCCATCGAGTTGGCTGAATTAAGCGCTGTGCCAGTGAAATAAATAGCCTCGTCAGCAGTAGAAACGGTTTGCGCCACTAATCGAGCGTAGGCCGGAACAGCAGTCCGAATAATGGTTGCTAATGACATAATATACCCTTTCTGTTAATAAAAAACTCTTCTCATTAATAAAGAGATATCTTTTTAAGGAAAAGTTCCTGGTGGTTGACCTTTGTAATTTCTGATTTTTTGAAATATTCAAATCAGAGAGTAAATTTTGTTTTTTGAGCCTGGTTTATTTTATCTATTTAGAATGTATGTATTCTGTTTTTTACCTGTTCTATTTGTGCTGGATTGTATTTATCAATCTAACTTTATAAAAATGATTTTTTACTTAAGATTACTGAATTTATTCTTGAGTTATAGACGATTGATGTGTTGATTATCACTTAATGAATTGTTTTTTATTGTGTTTTTTCATTAACTACGAGAGATGGGGAAATGATTGAAAGGAGGTGGGATATTTTAGTTAAGGGAATCGGTTGTTTTATATCGCTAAAGATCATTATCATACAGTGGATGTAAAGCTAGACAGAATGATTATTGGGGATCCTATTCGGTAGATGAGGCTGTTCCCTGTGTTACATTGAGATAATGTTATGTATAAGGTTTATCGTATTAATGGAGTGGTTGATTTTTATGTCAATAGAAATCAACTAAAATCGCTGATTAGCGATAAAACGGAGGTTCTTAATAAACCAGTAGGGCGCTGCCTGCTGCTGCTGATCGAGAAAAGATATGAAATTATTGAACAAGCGACTTTTTTCTCTGAAGTCTGGAATAAATTTGGCGTTTTTGTTACGCCTAATACTTTTTATCAAAATATTTCGCTACTAAGGAAAAGCCTTAGTGCCGTTGGTTTGGGCGATGACGTAGTAAAAACCGTATCGCGCAAAGGACTGATGCTTTCTCACAATATTGAAATAGAATTTATTGATTATGAAAGGAATTTTCTTTCGTCCAGCGCTGAGCCGGCTGAATGCCAACCGCTCTCCGATGCCGAGGTTGAACCAGCCGGCGAGTCTGAATTCATATCTGAATCGGAAGTTAGCGATGAACCTCAACTTGAACCTGAAGAACCTGAACCTGTCCTGGAGGAAAGGGGAGAGAGCGACGAGGAGATTCCTCGCCGGCGGACGGCGGGAAAAATACGTCATATAAGGTATTTATGGCTTATTGCGCTATTGATTTTCCTGATTGTATTGTCGTACGGTCTTCATCATTCGAACGTTCGCGTTAGCGGCTATTTTGATAATTACGCTTATCTTTTCGAATATAAAGGATGTCATCTTTTTTCCAATGCCCTGGCGCCCAAAGGAAAAGTATTGAATATCATTGACAATGACGAGATTTCTTGTTCAGTGAATAAGTATTCCTATATTACGACTTATGATTTTTCAATCGTGAGTTCTGTTGTGCAATGCCAGTTCGAGCTTGGTGATGAAAATAAGAATAATCATTGTGTATCACATTTATTTGTTGGCGAAGGAATGGAAAAGTGAGGCGCGTTAATAAACATATCGTTATTATTTTATCGGTGACGATGATATTCTTAGTTGCGTTAATTTATATTTATCGCCCTAGACCGACAAAGTTATCTTGTGATGCGTCATTTGTTCTGCACAAAAACGGACACGTCATGAAATTATTAGTGAGTTACATTTTTCATGATAAAACCGGAATAGCTATGCTAAATGGCGCAGAGACCACGCCGGATGGCTTAACAATCACGCTGAACAGAAAAACGGTCTTCACCTATACGAATGTGAACAATAGCTATTTCCTCACGTCAACGGACTCTTATGCAATGCCTAATCAGGTGGCTAATCCGGTTTTTAGCGAACAGTTGCCGGAATTCTATTTTAAAAAGGATATTAATTTTAATATTAATATATATCCGCAGGGTAATGAGGGGTGGGTTTTTTCAACCGATCCGGCGCCTTCGTTTCTGTGTGAAAAACGGTGATATGGAAAAAGAGAGGCGTGGCGTAAAGCAAGGCGCCTCGCTTACTATTCGTCATCTCTTATTGGGGGGCATTAACGGGCCAGCACGCTCATCGCCATAATAATCGGGCCGCCGACGGTGCGTTTTAATGCGCCAATAGCCAGCCCTTTCAGCAGCGTTTTGGCGCCCCGGCGAATCGTACTATCGATGTAATCTTGATCTTTGGTCGGGGTTAGCCAGCCAAGCCGTTCGAATTTTTCCAGCAATTCAGCGGCGGCGACTTTGCGGCTATCAAAACAGATAGCGACGGACCCGGCATAGATACGATGAGTTACTTCCTGCACGCCATCTTGTAGATGCAATTCCCTGACGATCCGCTCTACCTGCTTGGGATTCCGCTGTATGTAGTCGGAGCGAACGCGAATACGATTCTGAGTCTGGTGCAGGTAAGGTTTCATGGCGACCTCTGATAGGCAAATAACGATCTATGTGCAAATAACAATTTATATGCAAATAACAATGCGAATAATTTACGTTACCACTCCTGGCTTGTCTACTTAGTTGGCAACGGAAACGCCGTTTTTGTGATCGGCCATCCCTGGCCGTCATCCTGCGGGCCGTCGCGGCGCGGCGTTATTGACCTACGGCGGGCAGAGCGGCATCGGCGATGTGGGCCATCAAACCCGTTTGGTTGGGCACGACATGGCCGGCCAGCACATGGCGATCCTGATAGTCGCCGCCGTTCTGCGGACGGAATGCAATCGGTGCGTCCTCGAACAGCCGTTCCACTCGGCTGCGCCAGCGACACGCCTGGCCATCATGCAGAGCGTTCCTTCGCAAGTGGCGAGAAAAGCGGAGCAAGGCGACATCGATCTGGCCTCCCTCATCGGTTCCGAAGCGTCGCCAGATATGCGGCGCAGGCCGATGTTCACGGAACGCTATGTCTTGGCCGGCCGCGCCGGACATCCTCGTTTGACGCGCCGTCCAAGCCTGGCGCAGTTCTGCAAACTCGATCATGTCATCGTATCGCCGGACGGCGGCGGATTTCATGGCGTTACGGATACGGAACTTGCCAAACGGGGCATGACGCGCCGCGTCGTGCTATCCGTGCCGCATTTCCTGTTTCTTGACGCGGTGCTGACGAGCACCGATCTGGTCGCGATGGTGCCGTCCCGCTTGGTGCGCGGCAATACCGCGTTGCAAGTGGTCGAGCCTCCGCTCGACGTTCCCGGCTTCGAGATGCTCATGCTCTGGCCTGAACGGCTCCACCGCGACCCCGCGCATCAATGGTTGCGGGAACGCATCGCAAGCTCGGTATAAACGCCAGTATCGGGGGCATCCGATAGATGATTCATATGCCCGCCCAATCTCCTTCGTCCCTTCGCCGCAAACGGCGTTTTTTTACGCCGTACCTAACAAAAACTAAAGCTGCTTGATGAACCGCAAAGAATCCCCCTTCCATCGGCTGATAATGGCAAGGTCGTGTTTTTTTTCTGCTTGTCCGCTGTTAATTCTGGGCAGGTTTTCGCAGATGTAGGAAGCAGTATGGAGTCAGAAGAGTTAAGCGGACTGATGATGTTGCGTCGCTTTGTTACGGTGGAACATCACATACCGGGGCGTATACGTTTACGTTTCACTAACCGGTTGATCCCCAGTCTTGGCAAGGGAAAGCTGGAAAAACTGGAGGCGTTATGCCGCCCCGATGGTACGTTGCGTAGCTATAGCCTCAATGCGCATACCGGAAGTTTGCTGCTGGAATATGACGCGAAGCAAATCAATCCGGCGGTGCTGACGCAGCTTTTCGGCGCGGATGATACCGCGGCCCGGCAAGCGCTGGAACAGTTGATTCAGTCGCTCTCGCCGTCATCCTAATCATTAAGGAAATGAATATGAGCAATGATAATAGCAATTCAGCCAATCAGGGGGAGCCTATTATCCGCCGTTTGGCTACCCATACTATCCGCCTGTCGCTCCGGCACCAGAGGCCGCCGCACCGCCCCAGCAACCGGTAATGTACTGGCCGCAACCGCCGATGTGGTATCCGCCGCAGATGATGCCGGGCTTTCCGCCGATGGGATACCCTATGCCGCCTCAACCCGGTACGCCGCCGCAGGCCATGACTCCTCCGCCATATCCCCACCATCATCATCACCCCCATACGCAGCCGCAGCCCGCTTTTGACTGGAACAGCCAGGCGCAAAATATGGTGGAAAACATGATGGGCGAACAGGCCGGTATACTTAAAAACATCATCGGCGCCATCGGCATGGATGATAAGGAGTTCTGGAAAGGGGCGATGATCGGCGCGGCGGCGACGCTGCTGTTAACCAATGAAAGCGTGCGCAATATGCTGCTGCAAACCGTCGCCAGCACCGGTGATTTACTCAAAACGGGCGGCGCTAAAGTTAAGGACGGCGTGAAGAGCGGCGCGGAAACGCTGAAAGAAACCGCTACCGCCAGTTCGACTATTTTCCGCGATACGCTGAAAGCGGGAAAAGAAGGCTTCAATGAATCGGTAGAGCGCCACCGCCAACAAGGACAGCCCGCAAGCGAGGAGCCGCACAATGAGCAACAATCGTGACAGCCTGAGCCCGGTAAGCCGGGCGGTCATCGCGGGGGCGCTGGTCGGCACCACCGCGTCCTGCGTTGAGCAATGGCGTCGTTATCAGAACGGCGAGAAAACCCTGCATCAGACGGCCGCCGCCGTGGCGTGTGATGCGGCGAAAGGCGGTCTGGTGGGGGGCGCGGTGATGGCCGTAGCGAATGCCACCGCCGGCCGGCCGGTTTTGACGTTGCTGACGTTGTTGAGCGCCGGCGCCGCCGGTATCTATCTGATGGATGCGATCGGTAAAAAGGATGCAGATAATGAAACAGCCTAACTATCCGTATGGATACTACCCGTATTACGCGCCTTATGCCCCGGCGCCGCAAACGCCGTATCGCCAGGCCGACGGCCGAGCGCACTTGATTACCGGCGTGGTCGCCGGAGCCGCCATTGCCTATTTGCTCAGTAATCGTGAAGTTCAGCAGGGCATCACGACAACGGCCAGCAAGGCATGGGGCACGGTGCGTGGCGAAGTGGAAGAGTTAAAAGAACGGTTAGCCGATTTACAGGCTGAACTGGAGTATTACCGTAGCCGTGAACAGGATGCTGAGTGATCTCTCATTTGCCTGAAACCATTACGTTGGTTCATCAATTGCCGGGGCGGGTACGTTTGCGCATTCCGCAGATACGGCGCTACCCGCAAAGTTTGGCCTGGCTGAAACGTCAGTTGCTCTCTTTTCGCGGCGTTAACGGGGTACGTCTGCGCCCTGAAGCCTGCTCAGCCGTCATTACTTACGATCGCCAGCAGACCAAAGGCCAAACCCTGCTGCAAAAAGCGCTGGCGTTGGACTGGCAGGCGAGCGCGCCGGGCGATTATGACGCGGAATATAGCAGCAGCGATAATCTAATCAACCTTGGCGGCATCGCGCTGGCTTGGCTGCTGCCCGGAAACTGGGCCGCGCTGCCGGCCTTGGCGCTCACCGCGCCCACGTTGGCGGAAGGGGCGGAGAGCCTGGCTCACGGCCAGTTGAAAGTGGACGTGCTGGACGCCATGGCGCTGGGTTTGTCCATGGCGCGGGGCGATCACCGTACGGCGATGATCACCCAGTCGCTGTTGACGTTGGGCGAGTATCTGGAGCAGGAAACCAGCCGTCATTCCGATGCGCTTCTGGCCGATCTGATGCAGCCCAGAGAGCACCCGGTCTGGGTTGAGCGGCAAGGCGTGCGTGAAGAAATTCAGAGCGGCGAGTTGGTCAACGGCGATCTGATGTTGCTGGGGCCGGGGGACAATATCCCCGCCGACGGCGCGGTTCTGCGCGGCGTGGGGCTGATTAATCAGTCCTCGATGACCGGCGAAGGCGTACCGGTACGCCGGGAGCGCGGCGCCTGGGTTTATGCCGGCACACAGGTGCAGGACGGCAATATCGTCGTTCGCGCCGAGCGGGTCGGCGATGAATCCTCCACGGCCAATATCCGGCGTTTTATCAGCGAATCTCTGAGTCAGCGCAGTGAAACGCAGCGCGTGACGCAACAAATGGCCGATCGGCGGGTCGCCATCACTATGGGCGTCGGCGCGGCGGTTTTCGCCTTAACCCGTGACTGGCAACGCCTGGCCGCCGTCTTCCTGGTGGATTATTCCTGCGCCCTGAAGCTAAGCACGCCCATTGCCTTTAAATCGATCATGAGCCGGGCGGCGCGTCAGGGACTCCTGCTGAAAGGGGGACGGGCGATTGAACAACTGGCCGCGATCGATACCGTGGTGTTTGATAAAACCGGCACCCTGACGCATGGAGATATGCAAGTGACCGATGTCGTCAGTTTCGATCCGCAAAAAGCCTGGGCCGAGCGCTTGCTGGCGATTGCCGCGTCCGTTGAGGAACACAGTAATCACCCGTTGGCGAAAGCGGTGGTTGCGGCAGCGGCGCACCATGCGTTGCCGCACATCAATCATGGCGAAGTGGAATACGTTATTGCCCACGGTTTACAGTCCGAAATGGACGATCATCGTATGGTGGTGGGGAGCCGTCATTTCCTTAGCTGCCATTATCAGATTGATTTTTCAGAATTTGAAGATGAGATCGACAGGTTGGAGTCGCAGGGGCGTCACCTGTTGTTCATCGGCCTGGATGAACGGCTGGTCGGCATGATCGGCCTGCAAGACAACGTGCGGCAAGAGGCCGCGCAGGTGATCCAGCGCCTGCGTCAACAGGGAATAAAAAATATCGTGCTGCTGACCGGTGATAAAGCCGAGAAGGCGCGGCAGCTGGCGCAGGAATTATCCATCGACCGTTTCTTTTCCCAGGCGACGCCGGAAAGCAAAGTCGATGTGGTGCGCGATCTGCAACAGCAGGGCCATCGGGTGCTGTTTATCGGCGACGGCATCAATGATGCCCCGGTATTAACCCAGGCCGATGTGGGCATGGCGATGAATCAAAGCACCGAGCTGGCGCAGCAGGCCGCCGATGCCGTATTGCTGCGGGATAACCTCGAAGGGGTGGTGACCGCCTGTGAAATGGCTCAGGAAGCGATGCGCCTGGTTAACAGCAATATCCGCCTGACGGAGTGGGTGAATAGTTCGATTATGCTGGCGGCGGCCATGGGCTGGCTGAAACCGGCGGCCAGCGCGTTATTGCACAACGGCACCACGCTCGGCGTGTTACTGCGCTCGCTGGCGGCAAAAAACCGCAAGTATCCAGACTGATGACAAAGCCAATTATTACTCGCCGCGGGTATCTCGGCTTTACAGACAGGTTTGCCTGCAAACTCAAGTCTCCTGATTTGCCACAGCGATAAGAGACAACAATTTGATTATTGATAATAAAGCATTTGAGAAAAATGGACTGACCTATGTCATTCGCTCCGCCATTGCCGCCGATGCGAAAGCGTTGTCTGCCTTAAGGCCGCAGATCGATGGCGAGACGCAGAATATGGATCGGCAGCGCGGCGAGGGTTTTATTGATGCTCCGGGCTTTGAACGGTTAATTCGGATGGATACGGCCAGTCCGGTGAATTTATTTTTGGTCGCCGTCGTCGATAAACGACTTGTCGGTTTTTCGCGCTGCGAAGGATCTAACCTCGCGCGGCTGGCGCATAAGGTCGAATTTGGCGTGTGCATGCTGAAGGATTTTTGGGGATACGGCATCGGGAAAAACTTACTACAAACATCTGTCGCCTGGGCTGACGCCTGCGGTATCAAAAAGATGGCGCTGAGCGCGTTGGAAACTAATGTCAAGGCGATTGAACTGTATAAAAAATTGGGTTTTGAGGTTGAGGGCATACTGAAAAACGACAAATTGCTTGCCGATGGAAAGTATTACAACACTATTGCGATGGGGCGCTGCCATGACATCGAAAGCGCGTTTCGTTGAGAGCGGCGGGGCGGATAACCGGGTTCTGAGCGCAAAGAAGGCCCGGTTTTCGCATAACGCCAACCGGGCCTTCCGCAATACGCCGTTTATTAGTGCTTAACCAATGTCGCGAAGTAGTAAACCAGCGGCACGGCCATAATCCACAATCCGATAGGAATTTCCCGCCACTTGCCGGCGATGGCCTTGATAAGAATGTAAAACAGCAGGCCGCCCGCAATCCCGGTGCCGAAGCTGTTGGCGATCAGCGTGATCATCACCATCATCAGCACCGGCAGCCCGTCGGTGAAATTGCCGAGATCGACTTTCCGTAATCCGCTGAACATATTCAGGCCAATCAGGATCAGCGCCGGCGCCGTAGCTTCTTTGGGGATCATCAGCGCGACGGGCGTGAATAATAGCATCAATAGAAACATGATTGCGGCGGCCAGCGCGGTCATGCCGCTTTTGCCCCCGGCTTCGGCGGCGGCGGAAGATTCAATCAGCGCCGTCGCCGCTGGAATGCCGACCCACGGCCCCAGCGCGGCGGCGATGGAATCCACCATAAACGGACGGTTGATCAGCGGCATGTTGCCTTCTTCGTCCAGCAGGCCCGCCTCGCCGCCCACCGCCAGCGTCGTGCCCATGGTTGAAAAAAACTCCGAGGCGAAAAAAACGAACAGGAACGGCAGGAAAGCAATATTCAGCGCGCCCAACATATCGATATGGCCGAGAACCGGGGCCAGCGAATGGGGCAGCGCGATGAAACTTTCCGGCAATTTCGTGACGCCGGCCGGTATGCCGACCAGCGTGGCAAACAGAATGGCCCACAGGATGGCGCCCGGTATGCGCCGCGCCTGTAGCGCAATCGCCAGAAACAGTCCGCATAGCGCCACCAGCGCGCCCGGCGAAAGGAAATTGCCCAGCATCAGCGCGCTGGTCTTGGCGTTGGCCAGCACCAGACCGGCGTTGCGAAAACCGAGTACCGCCACAAACAGGCCGATAGACGCGGTTAATCCCAGCTTAATGGATTGCGGAACGGAGCGCGTCACCACTTCGCGCAGGCCGAATTTCGTTAGCAGAAAGAATAAAATCCCGGACCAGCAGGCGATGCCGAGGCCAATTTGCCAGCCGATGCCTTCGCTTCCGGCCAGCGTCACGCCGACCAGCACCGAGCCGCCAATGCCCGGCCCGACGATAAACGGCAGGTTGGCGTAAAACGCCATCAGGAGCGTCCCGGCCACAAAGACCAGAATGGTGCCGGTGGTGGCGGCGCCTTTGTCTATGCCGCCGACGGCCAGCAATCCGGGGATCACCACCAGCAGGTAAGCGGCGGCAAGAAAGCCGGTGACGCCGGCCAGACATTCTGTTTTTGCCGTACTGCCGCGGGAGTACAACGCGAAACGGCGTTCTAACCAGCTCCCTGGCGCTGGCGTGTTAACGGTATTATCGGCCATTATCCGGCTCTCCTGTTGCTCTTCTATTTAGTGTTGTGGTTGGTCTGGAATTTCCCGCCAGTCGATAAGCGGGTCGATAATCTGTCGCGTGGCGCCGTCCGTCAGGCCAAGATCGGTCAGATGCGGGCCTGCGTTGCAGGCAAGGCAGGTTCCCTCAATGGCCTTAAACACGCGGTAGGGCGGCTCCCAGTCGGCGATATCGTTACTGCGTTCACGCAATTGACGAAACTGAGCGGCCAGCTCCGCCGCCGGCAGATCGGACAGCATACCGGCTATCGGCATCGCCACGTGCGCGATGATGTCGCCATTCCTGGCCAGCGCCATGCCGCCGCCGCTGTCGATCAGACGATTTGCCGCCAGCGCCATGTCAACAGGATCGCGCCCCAGAACCACCAGGTTATGCGAATCGTGCGAGTAGCTGGTGGCAATGGCGCCGCGCAGTTCGCCCCAGCCTTCCAGCAAGGCCATCTGCGGCTGCGCCGCGTGACGGCCGTGGCGATGCCGTACCCAGATCAGGCTGAAGCCGTCCGGCAATCGCACCTTGCCATCGCGCACTTCGACTTCTTTTTCTCCCCATTGGGTAAAGCGCGCCCCGCGGATATGCCGCAGGCGGGCAACGCCGTGGCGCAGCGTGGCGATGCGCATAATAAAATCATTATCCGTCACCGGCGCAAGACGCAGGGTATCGCGCGGAGGAAGTACGTTTTCCGGGCCGCTGATGCCGTTTAGCATGGCGCCGTTGTCGGCGGTAAGCTTGCCGGCGACGTAAACCCGCCGCGCCTGAAGTTTCTCCAGCGAGTCGAAAACCACCAGATCCGCGCGCCGGCCGGCGGCGATCAAACCAAGATCGTTGCGACGCAGCCGAATCGCCGCGTTCAGCGTGGCGAATCGCAGCGCATCCATCGCCGGCAAGCCGTGTTCAATCAGCAAGTTGAGCAGGGCGATAACGCCGCCTTTTTCCAACAGCATGTCGGGCGGAACATCATCGGTGCAGACGGTAATTTGCGACGACAGATGCGGCAGGGTTTTCAGCGCCGCGACGATATCAGGCAACAGATAGGGATGAGAACCGCGTATTTCGAGGGTTAACCCGGCGCGCAGCTTTTCCAGCGCGTCGTCGGCGGAAGTCAGTTCATGATCGGAAGTGACGCCCGCCGCCAGATAAGCCTGTAAATCTGCGCCGTGCAGACCGCGCGCATGGCCTTCAATCAGTTTACCGCTGGCAAGGCCGGCATGAAGAATTTCCATCATGCGTTCGCTGCCGTGTAGTACGCCGTGCATGTCCATCACTTCCGCCACGCCGGATACCTCAGGCCAGCCGAGCATGACCGCCATCTCTTCGCCGGCGAAGTCGGCGCCGGACATCTCCAGTCCGGGCGTGGAGGGCACGCTCGACGGCGCGGCGACCATCACCTGCAGCGGCAGGCCGCGGCTGGCGGCAACGGCATAGCGCACCCCTTCAACGCCCAGTACATTGGCCAGTTCATGCGGATCCCAAAACACCGCGGTGGTGCCTTGCGCCAGTACGATCTCGGCGTAGCGCGCCGGCGGCAGGTGCGAACTTTCAAGATGTACGTGGGTGTCCATCAAGCCGGGCGAGAGATACGCCTTCGCAAGATCGTGAATTTCCCCGGCGTCAGTGCGGCTGCCGCGCGGATGAACGCTGGCGATCAGTTCCCCGACAATCCCGACGTCCGCATCGCGGATCTCCCCGGTCGCCATATCGACAACCCTGGCCTGGGTCAGCAACAGATCGAAGGGGCATTCTCCCCTGGCGGCCAGTACCGCGCGTCGGCGCGTGTCTGCTGTAACGCTCATGAATAAATACTATCCGGCAAACAAATAATGACGATACTCTAGGCACGTAGCAAACGTTTGCCTAGCTGAATAAATTTATCGCCTGATAAGAAAGGGTTATCCTGAAGCAAATATCGACAGCGAACAGAACCATGACAGAACCCTGGCTGCGCCTGCCCGCGCTTTCTTTAAAACAGTTGCAGTATTTTGTGACGCTGGCGCAACTGCGTCACTTTACCGAAACCGCCAACCGTCTCGCCATCAGCCAGCCGGCGTTAAGCAGCGCGCTGCGGCAAATAGAAACGGTGCTTGGGGGCAAGCTGGTTAACCGCACGGCTTCATCCGTGACCCTGACGGAGCTTGGCGCGGCTATTCTGCCGCATGCGGAAAGGGTGCTCAGCGTCGCGCAGCGGTCATTTCAGGATATGCGGCGGATTGTCGAGGCCGGGGGCGACGGCACCGTGCGTATCGGTCTGGTTCCTTCCGTTAGCTCTCTGCTGTTTCCTGATATCCCGGCGAAGCTGGCGCAGCAGTTTCCGCGCCTGAAAGTGGAATTTCACGATCAAACCAATGACTCGCTTACCGCCCAATTGCTGAAAGGACAAATCGATTTTGGTATCGGCGCATTGGATAGCGCCGTTCCGCCGGAGTTAAAGGTGTTTTCCCTGCAGGAAGATCCCTTTGTCGCCGTCCTGCACCGCGATGACGTTCTGGCGCAGTCGGCGCATTTGCCGTGGAAACTGCTGACGGGACGCGATGTCGTGGTATTTTCCAAAGGCAATATCCAGCGGCTGGTCGCGGCGATGGCGGAGAGCAACCGGCTTACGCTGCGCACCCGCTATCAGGTCGATTACATCGAAACCCTGTATGGACTGGTGCGCTCGAAACTGGCGGTGGCCATCCTGCCGCAACTTTACACCACGCATTTACAGGACGCGGAGCTGACGGTGGTGCAATTACAGCAACCCGCGCTGACGCGAACCGTGGCGTTGATGCGCGGCCCTCAGCCTCTGCCGCATTTGATCGAATCCTGTTTTCAGCTTCTGCTGGCGACGCTGCGTCCAGGGGGAAATCAGCGTCCCGGCGTTTGATCGAACGCCGTTACTCCAGCCCTGCATTTACAACTCATTAGACGGGCAGTATTCTGTCTGAGGCGAGGCCGTATGCCTGCTGTAAAATCTGATGATTTTTCAACGACTCGGGGTGCCCTTCTTTGTGAAGGCTGAGAAATACCCGTTGACCTGAACTGGATAATGCCAGCGTAGGGAAGTCCCGGTATGCCAACCAACCGGTTACCGCCTTCTTAAACGCCGGTTGGGGGAATGATGAACACTCGACCTGTCGATTTACCGGCCGCCCATGCGGCGGCGTCGTTAACGCAATTCCATGCGTTGTCTCCTTTAGTGCACTGTCTGACCAACGATGTGGTGCAATCATTTACCGCTAACGTTTTACTGGCGCTCAATGCTTCGCCCGCGATGGTGGTGGATCCCGCCGAAGCCGCGCAGTTCAGCGCATTGGCCGATGCGCTGCTGATTAATGTCGGAACGCTGGAGCGCCATCGCGCCGACGCCATGCTGGCGGCGGTTAACGGCGCCAATCGCTCCGGTACGCCCTGGGTGCTCGATCCGGTTGCGGTCGGCGGGCTGACGTTTCGTACCGAATTCGCCCGTGAACTGCTGCAATTAAATCCGGCGGCCATTCGGGGAAACGCTTCCGAAATCATGGCGTTGTCCGGGCTGAGCGCGCAGGGGCGCGGCGTCGACAGCGCCAACGACTCGTTTACCGCGCTGCCCGCCGCGCGCGAATTGGCTCATCGTCTCTCTACGGTGGTCGCGGTGACGGGCGAAGTGGACTACGTAACGGACGGTTCCCGCGACTGGGCGATCAGCGGCGGGGATAAAATCATGACCCGCGTGGTGGGCACCGGTTGCGCGTTATCCGCGGTGGTCGCCGCTTTCTGCGCGCTGGAGGGCGACCGTTTGCAACATGTGGCGACGGCCTGTCGCGTTATGGCGCGGGCGGGAGAACAGGCCGCCATGCAGTCTCAGGGGCCGGGCGGCTTTATTCCGGCCTTTCTCGATCGGCTGTACTGTCTGCGCGGGGAGGATCTGTTATGAAACAACGTATTAATGCATTAACCATCGCCGGCACCGACCCCAGCGGCGGGGCGGGGATCCAGGCCGATTTAAAAACGTTCTCCGCGCTGGAGGCGTACGGCGCGTCGGTGATCACCGCGCTGGTGGCGCAGAATACCCGCGGCGTGCAGTCTGTTTACCGGATTGAACCGGCGTTCGTGGCGGCCCAGTTGGATTCCGTGCTGAGCGACGTGCGTATCGACAGCGCCAAGATCGGCATGCTGGCGCAGGCGGATATCGTCGACGTGGTGGCGGAGCGTCTGCGTCACTACGCCGTACCTTATGTGGTGCTGGATACGGTCATGCTGGCAAAAAGCGGCGATCCGCTGTTATCGCCCGACGCGGTGGAGTCGATTCGGCGGTTGCTGTTGCCTAATGTCTCCCTGATTACCCCTAACTTACCGGAAGCGGCTGCCCTGCTTGACTGTCCGCCGGCCGGCAATGAGCGGGAGATGCGCGCTCAGGGGCAGGAACTGCTGGGTATGGGCTGTCAGGCGGTATTGATGAAAGGCGGACATTTAAGCGAGGATGAAAGCCCGGACTGGCTGTTCCTTCAGGGACAGGCGCCGCAGCGCTTCACCTCTCCGCGCGTCGATACCCGCCATACGCATGGCACCGGCTGCACGCTCTCCGCGGCGCTGGCGGCCCTGCGGCCGCGTTATGCTGATTGGCCGGCGACGGTCGCGGCGGCGAAAAATTATCTGCAACAGGCGCTTGAGCAGGCCGATACGCTGGAAGTCGGGCAGGGGATTGGCCCGGTGCACCATTTTCATGCCTGGTGGTAAGTTCGGGGGAAGAGCGCGCGGCGTTAACCTGATGCGGCTCACTAGGGGCAACACGGCGGAGAGGTTTTCGCAGGAAGCCGCGCGCCGGGGCCGCTAAAGATAACTCGATCCTTAAGCGCGCGGTATTACGGCGCAAGCCTGAATTTTATCGTACGGGATTGCCCGGCAGCGGCAAAATCCGCCGGCCGGACAATCCCTGACGGATTACGCGATGGTTATACTTTTATCAAGATAGGTATCCTGCACGGCGTTGATCAGCGCCACGCCTTCTTTCATTGATTTTTTGAATGCCTTGCGGCCGAGAATCAGGCCCATGCCGCCGGCGCGCTTATTGATCACCGCGGTACGCACGGATTCCTGTAGATCGTTATTGCCGGCGGCGCCGCCGGAGTTAATGAGCCCGGCGCGGCCCATATAGCAGTTGGCCAACTGGTAACGAACCAGATCGATCGGGTGATCGGTGGTCAGTTTGTCGTAGACGCGATCGTCGGTATAGCCGAATTTGATGGCGCGGTAGCCGCCGTTGTTTTCCGCCATTTTCTGCTTCACGATATCGGCGCCGATGGTGGCGGCAATGTGGTTGGCCTGGCCGGTGAGATCGGCGCTGGAATGGTAGTCTACGCCGTCTTTTTTGAAGGCCGGATTGCGCAGATAGGCCCACAGCACGGTGACCATGCCCAACTCGTGAGCGCGTTCGAATGCGCTGGAGATCTCTTCAATCTGGCGGCGCGACTGCTCAGAGCCAAAATAAATGGTGGCGCCCACGGCGACTGCCCCCAGATTGAACGCCTGCTCAACGCTGGCGTACAGCGTTTGGTCGTACTGGGTCGGATAGCTCAGGGTTTCGTTGTGGTTGAGCTTGACCAGAAACGGGATTTTGTGCGCGTAGCGGCGCGAAACCGCGGCCAGTACGCCATAGGTGGACGCCACGCAGTTACAGCCTGCCTCGATCGCCAGTTCAACGATATTTTTAGGATCGAAATAGAGCGGATTGGCGGCGAAAGACGCGCCGGCGGAGTGCTCGACCCCCTGATCGACCGGTAAGATTGACAGATAGCCGGTGCCGGCCAGTCGGCCGTGGTTGAACAGCGTCTGCATTGAACGCAGTACGCTGTTGGGGCGGTTGTTATCGATCATCACCCGATCGACAAAGTCGGCGCCCGGCAGGTAGAGGTTTTCAACAGGGATTGTGGTACAGCGGTGTTGCAGTAGATCTTCCGCTTCCTCACCTAATAACTGTGCAATATCAGTCATGATTAGCTCCTGGTTTGGCTTTTCCTTATCGCCGTCTCAGGTAATTTCGCTTGTTATTCTGAGGTGGTAGCCTTTACGACCTCTATCTGCCCCAGGATGACAGGTGAAAAATGGTCACGGCGTTAATGAAAAGCGATGATTTGATTGAAGTCGTTAAGGCAGGATGAATGAAATCCTGACGATCACAGAAGAAACAATAGATGCGATCGCCGATAAATGCCATTTTGTGCCGCAAATTAACCGCGTTTTGTGAGCGCCTCCGGGGTTGTTCCGTCTGCGGGGGGCGATGCGGCGGAACGCTTTGCCTGGCGAGGGGAAAAATGAAATATCGGAATCTGCGGTTGACGCAACCGCGGCGCGGCGTTGTTATCGCCGGCGGCGGGTGAAGTGTCAACGCCGCCGGCTCGCGAAATGAAGGGCCGGCTGTTCGGGAATATGTTGTCGCGGGTAATTTTGCTTACAAATAAGCAGGTTGTCTCCCTGATGATGGATAAGGGTGGTAACCTGTAAACGCTAAGGCGACAGATTTAATTGGATGTGAGGGAATAAGTATGGCGGCTTCAACGCGCAGCATTATGGTTTCAAAAGGACTTCAGACGATACTCAATATTGGATTGCTGATATTGGCTATTATTCTGGTGATTTTTCTGGGGAAAGAGACCTACCATTTAGCGCAGGTATTGCTGATTACCAATGAGAAGGATTCATCCTATCAATTGATTGAAAGTATTGTAATTTACTTTCTGTATTTTGAGTTTATCGCCTTGATCGTGAAGTATTTTCAGTCGGGATATCATTTCCCGTTACGTTATTTCGTTTATATCGGCATCACGGCGATTATCCGGCTGATTATCGTCGATCATAAAAATCCGCTTGATACGCTGATTTACGCCGCCGCCATTCTGTTGCTGGTGATTACGCTGTATCTGGCGAACAGCAACCGCCTGAAGCGCGAATAATCTCCCGGCAGCCCCAGCCCGGCCATTCGCCGGGCGCATCGCATATCCGGCGATGGGTTGCCGGATCATCCCAGTAATGGGCACTGCGGCGGCAGACGGCAATAAATGGCAGCCGGAACCACTTCAATCAGAAACCGTTTGGCTTTAAACGGTTCGCCATCCAGATTAAACGTCATGTCATTCGGCGCGGTAATTTCCAACCAGGGCAGGGCGGCTGAAATCATGTTGGGATTTTCGGTGCCGGTAAACCAGGCTTGCAACATATTGGGCAGCAGCTCTTGCGCCGACAGGATGCTAAGATCCAGCAGACCGTCGTTTACCAGCGCATCCGGGCAAAGGCGCTGACCGCCGCCGGCCTGACGGCCATTGCCGATCGCAACAACCCAGGTATCCCCTGACCAGTCAAAATCCGGGCCGCGGATTTCACAGCGTTCGGATTGCAGCATATCCATGCGCAGCAGCGCGTTTAAAACATAGGATGCGCCGCCCAGCGCCGCTTTCATTTTCGCCGGAGTTTCCGTGGTAATACGGGTGGCGAATCCGCCCGTCGCCATGTTGATGAAGTAGTGTTCATCATTCACTTTGGCTAAATCGATAGCGGTTGCCCGTCCCTTGATCGCCAGCGCCAAAGCGTTATGCAGGTCGATGGGGATCTGGCAGCCGGTGGCGAAGTCATTGGCGGTTCCCAGCGGGATGATCCCCATACAGGGACGAACCGCTTCGGGCTGTTCCGCCAGCGCGCCGGCGACTTCGTTGATCGTGCCGTCCCCTCCGGCGGCGATGACGTTATCGACGTTCAGTCGTACCGCTTCTTTCACGTAACGGCGTGCATCGCCAGACTCCCAGGTCACTCTGACATGCAGTACATTTCCATCCTTGCGCCACTCTCCAATGGCCTGACGGAGCTGATCATTATCGGTGTTTTTTCCATTCAGAATGAGCAGCGTAGCAGGGGTTTGATCCATGGAGTTCTCCCAATTAGGTGTTTCAAATTTAATAGGCCTTAATGGCAGACCCGCGACGACAGGGGAGAGATATTGGCTTCCTCTCGGAAAATAACAAGTTTTATCAACAATCTGTTACATGTCGTAGGGGGAATGCACTCTAATAATACTCAGTAAATACAATTAGTCAGTAAAAACAGGGATTGAAATCAGAAGATTCGGCGAATGGCCGCGGCTGGCACATGAGCGGAGGGTTATGGGCGGATCGCAATCGGGGCGCGTTGAAAAAAGAAAAAGCCAGCTCAAGGGAGATTGAGCTGGCCAAGGAGGTGGTTCCTAGTAGTATCACTACGCTTATTTTTCGTTCTACATTTTCTCAGCCACACAATACTAACTTTAAGGCGCAGTCATTGATGTGATCTGATTCTAATATTTGTCTAAAGACACCAATCTTTGTGTCTGTATCCGGCATTTTCCAGCCGCTGGCCCTAGCCTCGTAGCCTAATGCCGCCCGCTTAAGTTTGATCTTTAAGAGAAACGCGACGATGAAATTGCCTCTCTTCGCGCTTGCTCTGTTATCTCGCTCCTTAAACGTTCGGCATTAATGTCTAACCGGGATTAGGCCGCGTTTGGATTTCGGGTGGTGGCGGCGTTCGGCAGATTGCGCAATAACAGCGCATATTCCAGCTCGATATCTTCCGGCACCGGCAAATAGACGATATGCCCGTTGCCTGGCGCGACATCCGCCGCTTGCCCTTT
This sequence comes from Brenneria izadpanahii, assembly GCF_017569925.1. Taxonomy (NCBI): domain Bacteria; kingdom Pseudomonadati; phylum Pseudomonadota; class Gammaproteobacteria; order Enterobacterales; family Pectobacteriaceae; genus Brenneria; species Brenneria izadpanahii. The sequence goes on from NZ_CP050854.1 coordinate 1,463,255, forward strand.
GGCGTTTTGCATCGCTTCGATGGTGAATTGAACATTGCCTTTGGGCGTCATCATTTCCACGCTGTCGCCGCAGGAGAATTTGTTTTTCACCGCGACTTCCGCCAGTCCGTCGCGCCGCGCGCCGGTGAATTCGCCGACGAACTGCTGACGGTCGGACACGGAATAGCCGTAGTCGTAGTTCTGATAATCCTCATGCACATGGCGACGCAGGAAACCTTCGGTATAACCGCGGTGGGCCAACCCTTCCAGCGTTTCCAGCAGGGTCGGGTCAAAGGGCTTACCGGCGGCGGCGTCGTCAATGGCGCGGCGGTAGACCTGCGCGGTGCGCGCGCAGTAGTAGAATGACTTGGTGCGGCCCTCAATCTTCAGCGAATGAATCTGCATCTGCGTCAGACGTTCCACGTGCTGAATGGCGCGCAGATCGCGCGAGTTCATGATGTAAGTGCCGTGTTCGTCTTCGAAGGCGCTCATGTATTCGCCGGGCCGCTGGCTCTCTTCCAGCATAAAGACCTTATCGGTCGGCGCGCCGATGCCCAGCGTAGGCTCAACGTTTTTCACCGCGATAGGCTCATGCAGATGAACGATATTGCCGGCTTCGTCTTCTTTCCCTTCCTGTACCTTGTATTCCCAGCGGCAAGCGTTGGTGCAGGTTCCCTGATTGGGATCGCGTTTGTTGATGTAGCCGGACAGCAGGCAACGGCCGGAATATGCCATGCAGAGCGCGCCGTGCACGAAGATCTCCAGTTCCATATCCGGCACTTTGCTGCGGATTTCGGCAATCTCTTCCAGCGATAGCTCGCGGGACAGAATGACGCGGCTCAGCCCCATCTGTTGCCAGAACTTCACCGTCGCCCAGTTAACCGCGTTAGCCTGAACGGAAAGGTGGATCGGCATCTGCGGGAAGTTTTCCCGTACCAGCATGATCAGCCCCGGATCGGACATAATCAGCGCATCCGGCCCCATGTCTATCACCGGTTGCAGGTCGCGCAGGAAGGTTTTCAGCTTGGCGTTATGCGGCGCGATATTGACCACCACATAGAATTTTTTACCCAGCTCATGCGCTTCATTGATGGCCTGCGCCAGCGTCTGATGGTTGAATTCGTTGTTGCGCACCCGCAGGCTGTAGCGTGGTTGGCCGGCATAAATAGCGTCTGCGCCATAGGCGAAGGCGTAACGCATATTTTTCAGCGTTCCGGCCGGAGAAAGCAGTTCCGGTTTAAACATGATGTCTCTCGATTCTGATTACAAGTCAGGCTGCTCCCGATGGGAGCAGTAAAGGCGGGGAATTCTAACGCTAATGAATGAAAAATGCAGCAGACGGCCCACAAAAAGTAGGCCTATTGCCGGCGTGATTGAACTAATCAGCGTTTGAGCGCTACGCGGGAAGCGCCAAGCCGTTTGCGATCGTGCGGCCGTTCGAAATCCGCCGCCGGACCTAATGGCACGATACCGGTAGGGTTCAGCCATCGGATGCCATAATAACCGGCCTTAATATGCCCGATATTGACGGTCTCTTTCACGCCGGGCCATTGATACAGTTCGCGCAGGTAGTTCGAAAGATTGGGGTAATCTTCGATACGGCGGAGATTGCACTTGAACGCGCCATGATAGGCGACGTCAAAACGCACCAGCGTCACGAACAGACGCCAGTCGGCTTCGGTCAGCGTATCGCCGGCGATGTAACGGTGCGACGCCAGATGCGCCTCTACCTTATCCAGCGTGGAAAACAGGGTGGTGGCCGCCTGGTTGTAGCTCTCCTGCGTTTTGGCGAAGCCGGTTTTATAGACGCCGTTGTTGATGCCGTGATAAATGATTTCGTTCCAACCGTCGATGTCGCCGCGCAGCGCGGGCGGATAGAAATCGAGGTCGTTGCCGGTCAGCTGGTCAAAGCCGCTGTTCAGGATACGGATAATGTCCGCCGATTCATTGTTGACGATGCGCCCTTCCTGGCGATCCCATAAAACGGGCACCGACACTTTCCCGGTGTAGTGTTTATCGGTTGCGGTGTACAACTGATGAAGGAAACGAATAGGGCCAACCCGCTCGCCCGCCTCCTGCGGCGCGCTGAATTCCCAGCCGTTGTCCCCGATGCATGGTTCCGCGATGGAAAGTTTGATGACGTTCTCCAGCCCTTTCAGCTTACGGAAGAGCAGGGTGCGAGAAGCCCATGGACAGAGGTAGGAGACAAAAAGTTGATAACGGCCGGATTGCGCGACAATTTCGGTTTGGCGGAATGTCGTTTCCTGCCGATGAAATGCGCCGTTTTTAATTTCTTCGGCCGCGACGTCGCCGCTAACCCATTTTCCATCCACTAAGCCTGACATTACGCCTCTCTGTTAAATCTGATAATTATTGCCATGCGATAAAGCCTATCAGCCTGAGATAAAGAAAAAATGATAAATATTTCACTAAGTCGGACAGATTTTTTGACCGGCGGTGAAGGTTGGGGATTACCGCCGTTTACTGATCGGTGACGCGCCGTCTTCTCCACGCTGAAGCCAGCAGTCCGTACAGCGCGGAGTCTGAATCGTGGTTGTCGCGGAAAATAACGCTATAACCCTTATCCCTTTAATCGTAAGTTATCGGTTTTTTAGCGCCGCCGGGGCTGAAAATAATCGGTCTATTGCGACAGCGCAGGCCGCCAGAGAAGGTCTACACCAGCTCGCAGGGGGCGGCTTCCCAGCGGTATCCCATACCGTAAACCGTGCGAATGAAAGAGGTGTCCCCGTCAATTTGCTCCAGCTTGCGGCGCAAATTTTTGATATGGCTGTCGATGGTGCGATCGGTGACGACGCGGTAGTCGTCATAAAGTTTATCCAGCAGCTCTTCGCGCGAGAAGACTTTGCCCGGTTCGGTGGACAGCGTTTTGAGCAGACGGAGTTCTGCGGGCGTCAGGTCAAGATTCTGCCCCTGATAGCTGGCCTGAAAACTGCTTTTATCAATCAGCAGGGCGGATTTGTCCGCCGGTTTTTTGATTTCCGACTGCCAGCCGCAGCGGCGCAGCAAGGTTCTTACCCGCACCACCACTTCCCGCGGGCTGAATGGCTTACAGATATAATCGTCCGCGCCGATTTCCAGCCCCAGCAGACGATCGATCTCTTCGCTGCGGGCGGTGACCATAATGATGGGAACGTTGGAAAACTGGCGGATGGTGCGGCACAGCGTCAGACCGTCGACGCCCGGCAGCATCAAATCCAGCAGGATCAGCGCCGGCGGGTTTTGCTTGACCCAGTCGAGCACTTCGTTGCCGTTGTTTATCCAGTGCGTCTGATAATCCGCGGCCTGTAGATAATCAATCAACAACTGCCCCAGCTTGGGTTCATCTTCAACGATCAGCACCGGTAAAGGATTAGCGCAAATAGGTTCTGTCATCATTATTTCAGTTCTGTCATGGAAGGTTTCTATACCCGTCATACTTCAAGTTGCATGTGCGTTGGCTGCGCTACTCGGTTCTTCCCTGGACCTCGCCCCGTTGGGGCCGCCGCACGCGGCGTTCAAATCTGCTTCAGGCAGATTTGTCAGTCACCCGAATCACTTACTTGAGTAAGCTCATCGGGATTGATGAGAGACATCCTGTCTCTCACCGAAGGCCAGCCGCTGGCTGGTCAAATTCGTTCCCGACGAATTTGTCCTTCGATTGCCGTCTTCCTGCAACTCGAATATTTAGGGTATATCTGGCGAATAATATAAGGGAAGCTCGACGGTAATCAGCAGGCCGCCCAACGGAGAATGCTCAGCATACAGTCGTCCGCCATGCGCCTCAACGATATTGTTACAGATAGCCAGCCCTAGTCCGGAACCGCCGCTGGCGCGGTTACGCGAGTTTTCCGCCCGGTAAAAACGTTCAAATATCAGCGTAAGTTGCTCGTCGGTCACCCCAGGGGCGCTGTCCTGCCAGGTGATCGCCAGCAGTTTCTGGCGAGGGACGGCCCGTACTTCCAGTCTACCCTGTTCGTCCGTATAACGCAGGCTGTTTTCCAGCAGGTTGTTAAACAGCTGGATTAAGCGATCCGGATCGCCAAACGTGCTGGCTTGGGCGGGGAAATCTACCGTCAGCGTGATGTGTTTTTTCTGGAAGCGCTCGTTAAAGGCCGCGATGGCGATGTGCAACAGCTGTACGACATCCACGGCGCTCTTGCGATAGGTCAGCGTTCCCCGATCGGACAAAGAGAGTTGGTGAAGGTCGTCCACCAGCTTGGTTAAGGTCGTCACTTCCGCCTGTAACGAATGCAACGAACCGGCATCGGGTTGACGAACGCCATCCTGTAGCGCTTCCAGCTCGCCGCGCAATACCGCCAGCGGCGTGCGCAGTTCATGGGAGATATCCGCCATGAACGCGCGGCGGGAGTGCTCGTTTTTTTCCAGCGCGCCGGCGAGCTGGTTGAAATCCTGCGCCAGCCGGCCCAATTCGTCGTGCGAGGTCGCGGTGACGCGGGCGCTGAAATCACCCGCCGCCAGACGGTGTATGCCGTTGACCAGCCGTTTGACCGGCGCCAACAGGCCGCGGGCGGTCAGCCAGGTGGCGAGGATCGCCAGCAGAGTGGAGAGCGCCACGATAAGCCAGCTGGTTCGCTGCTGTTGCCGGTCAAAATTGATATCGGCATTACGCGTCAGGCGTTCGACGGGGGGCGCGACGACCCAGCCGACCGTTTGGTTTTGAACGTCGATCGCCCGCCATATCCCTTCCGCCGGAAGCGACTGCGGGGGGCCGAACAATATTTTTTTGCCGGCATCCAGTACCCAGAGCCGAACGCGCCAGCCTTGCAGAGCGTTGTTGACGCCGTCTTCATTATTCTGCTCCATCGAATGCAGTATCTTGGAGACGAAACGTTCGTTGTTGCGTAAAAATGACCAGTCGCCGTGCTGCTGGTACTGTTCCGCCAGCGTATCGCGTAACTGCACCACCCGCTGTTCGTTGCCGCGTTTAATGTAGTCGGTGAATCCGCGTTCAAAACTGATGCGGACGCCCCAATGCATGGTAATCAGCACCAGCATGCAGGTGGCGAAAATAGCGAGGAACAGTTTAGCGGTAATGCCGAATTTCATGGCGGGCCTCACGACCGACGGGGCAGCGTCGACTGTTTAACGGTATCTGGCGGCACGCGGTTAAAGATTAACGCGGGCAAAGCAATAATCACCGCCATGCTGAGATAGGTATAAAGGAATACGCTGTGTTTTTCCGCGGCGTCCGTCATCAGATGGTGCTGGGAAAAAATGCCCAACAGTAACCCCGCAATGCTGACGCCCAGACTCATGGAAAGCTGCATCGTCATTGACAGCAGACTGTTGCCGCCGCTGGCGAGGGTATCGGGCAGATCTTTCAGCGTCAGCGTATTCATGGTGGAAAAACGGATGGCGTTCATTGAACCGAGGAAAAACAGCACGATAGGGATCAGCCAGACCCAATTCATCATCGCCACCAGCGCGAATAGCAGGGTAACGAGGGCCAGCAGCAGCGTTGAGGTTATCAGCACCCGACGGTAGCCGAAGCGGTTAACAATGCGCACGACTATCCGCTTGATCCCCATATTGCCCAGCACCATGGGGATCATCATAAGCCCGGCGTGAAAGGGCGAAAATCCCATGCCTAACTGTAGAAACAGCGGCGTCATAAAAGGCAGCATGCCGTTGCCGATGCGCGCCAGAAAACCGCCGGTCAGCCCGACTGAAAAGGTCGGGGTATTGAACAAATTCAAATTAAACAGCGCACGGCTATTATTGCGGGCATGGAGCCAATAGCTCAGCAGAGAAATCAGCCCGGCGGCGATCAGCGCGAAAATCACAATGGGCGGGATGCCGAGATTGTTGTGCCCGTCCAGCGCCAGCGTCAGGGTCGCCATACCCGCGGCGAGCCACAAAAAGCCGCGAATATCGAAACGCTGGGTCTGCATGGTGTAATTAGGCATGATCAACCAGGTGGCTATCGCTCCGGCGATGCCAACCGGCAGATTGATAAGGAAAATCCAGTGCCAACTGGCGTACTCGACCAGAAAGCCGCCAAGCGCCGGCCCCATCAACGGGCCGATCTGGCCCGGCAGCGTCACGAACGTCATGGCGGCCATATACTGATCGCGCGGCACGATTTTCATTACCGTCAGCCGCCCTACCGGCACCATCATGGCGCCGCCGACCCCTTGCACCACCCGCGAGAGCACCAGTTCATTCAGGGTTTCCGCGCGCGCGCACAGCAGCGAGCCAAAGGTGAACAGCAGGATAGCGGAGAAGAATATGTTTTTGACGCCGATGCGGTCCGCCAGCCAGCCGCTGGCGGGCAGCATAATGGCGACCGTTAATACATAGGAGACAATTACGGAGTGCATATGCAGCGGGTTTTCGTTCAGACTGACCGCCATTGAAGGCAGCGCGGTATTCACGATAGTGGTATCCAGCGTCTGCATAAAAAAGCCAAAAGCGACAATCCATAGTTGCCAGCGAACGGAAGCGGACTGAGTCGGCATTATTCAGGATGCTCCTGATTGGGGATCTAACAGAAAAACATTGCAACTTTCGCGCACCAAACTTTCCTCTGTGTGACATGTTTCCTTTATGAAGGCTGACGATGAAGCATCGGTCACGATAGTGACACGCTCTTTTCCGGCGCCGTGCGCCGCCAATGGCGCAGTTTATCGAAAAACAGATAAACCACCGGCGTGGTATACAGCGTAAGCAACTGACTCATCACCAAACCGCCGACGATGGTGATCCCCAACGGCTGGCGCAGCTCCGCGCCGTCGCCGCTGGTAAGCGCCAGCGGCAGCGCGCCAAACAACGCGGCCAGCGTGGTCATCATAATCGGACGAAAACGCAGCAGGCTGGCCTGAAATATGGCGTCTCTGGCGCTGAGACCGCCGCCACGTTGCGCCGCCAGCGCAAAATCCACCATCATAATGGCATTTTTTTTGACAATGCCGATTAATAGCATAATACCAATTAGCGCGATCAGGCTAAACGGCGCGCCGAACCACTCCAGCGCCAGCAAAGCGCCCACCCCGGCGGAGGGCAGGGTGGAAAGAATGGTTAACGGGTGCACATAGCTTTCGTACAGCACCCCCAGCACGATATAAACCGTCATAATGGCGGCCAGGATCAGCACCACCTGCGATGATTGCGATTGCTGGAAAGCCAGCGCGGTGCCGGAGAACTGGCCGCGTACCGCGGATGACACCCCCAGCGACGTCATGGTTCTTTCAATCGCCGCCGTGGCGTCGGAAAGCGTGCCGCCTTCCGGCAGGTTAAAGGAGATGGTTGAGGCGGCCGACAGTCCCTGATGATTGACCGACAACGGCGCATTGATCGGCCGCCAACTGGCGAAATAGGAGAGCGGAATCGGCTTGCCTTCGCTGTTGATCACAAACATTTTGTCCAGCGAGCTGACATCCTGCGTGTACGCGGAATCCACCTCCATCACCACTTTGTACTGGTTTAATGGCTGATAGATGGTGGATATCTGACGCTGGCCAAAGGCATTGTTCAGTAAGGCGTTGGCGGTCGACACGCTGATCCCAAGCTGGGCCATGGCGTCGCGATCGTAAGTCAGCGCCATTTCCGCCCCTTTATCCTGTTGGTCGGAGTTAATGTCCGCCAGTTCGGGCAATTTACTCAGCGCCTGACGGATTCTCGGCTCCCAGATGCGCAGTTCGCTGAGATCGTCGGACAGCAGGGTATACTGGTAACCGGCGCTGGATTCGCGTCCGCCGATGCGTATGTCCTGCTCGGCCATTAAAAACAGGTTCGCCCCCGGTTCTTTCGCCAGTTTGGCGCGCAGGCGGCTGATGACCTGCTGGGCGCTGACGTCGCGTTCAGACAGCGGCTTGAGTGAAATAAACATGGAGCCGCTGTTGGTGCGGGAACCGCCGGTAAAGCCGGTGACGTTAGCCACCGCCGGATCGCTGCGCACGATGGTCATAAAGTCCTGGAGCTTCCGCTTCATGGCCTGAAACGAAATGCTCTGATCGGCTTGGATAAAGCCCATCAGTCTGCCAGTGTCCTGCTCAGGGAAAAACGTTTTCGGAATGCTGATATACAGCCAGACATTGAGGGCCACCGTAGCCAGCAGCAGCACCAGTACCCAGCGCGCATGATTGAGCACCCAGTTAAGCGATCGGCCGTAAGACTGCTGTAAAGCGACTAATACGCGGCCGAAGCCGCGTTTGCGCTGCAGGCTGCGTTTGGGCGCCGCGCGCAATAGTCTGGCGCACATCATGGGCGTCAGCGTCAGCGAAACCAGCAGTGAAATCATAATGGCGACCGACAATGTAACGGCAAACTCACGAAACATCCGGCCCGGCAGCCCCTCCATCAGCAGCAGCGGAATAAACACCGCCACCAGCGAGAGGCTCATCGATAGTACGGTGAATCCGACCTCGCGCACCCCCTGCAGCGATGCCTGCAACGGCTTCATTCCCGCTTCAATATGGCGTGAAATATTTTCCAGCACCACGATGGCGTCATCCACCACAAAACCGGTGGCGATGGTCAGCGCCATTAACGACAGATTATTCAGACTGAAACCGCACAGATACATGGCGGCAAAGGTGCCGATCAGCGAGACCGGCACCGCGACGGCGGGGATCAGCGTGGCGCGCCCTGAGCGCAGGAACAGAAAAACCACCAGGATGACCAGCGCGACGGCGATCGTCAGCGATTGTTCCACCTCGTTCAGCGAGGCGCGGATCGTCGGCGAACGATCCTGCGCGATATTAAGCTGAATCGCGGCGGGCAGGCTGGCGCGCAGTTCGGGCAACGCCGCGTGGATACTGTCCACGGTGGTGATGATATTGGCGTCGGACGCGCGGCGGATGATGATCAGTATCGCCGGTTTGGCATCGGTCATGCCGGCATTGCGCGCGTTTTGCACGGAATCTTCTACCGTGGCGACATCGCTCAGCCGCACGGCCGAGCCGTTGTTATAGTGGACGATCAGCGGTTCATAGGCGGCGGCGGTTTTCAGTTCGTCATTGGTCGTTATCTGCCAGCGCCGCTGCGGGTTTTCGATGCTGCCCAATGGCTGCCGCACGTTCGCCTGGCTGATGGCTTGCCGAACCTCATCCAGCGAAACGCCCTGATTAAACAGCGCCTGCGGATTGAGCGCCACGCGCACGGCAGGCAGCGAACTTCCGCCGATGGAGACGTCGCCCACCCCCTCCATCTGGGAAATTCTCTGCGCCAGCCGGGTAGAGGCGTAGTCATACAGTTGCCCCTGACTGTAGGTATCCGAGGTTAGCGTCAGGATCATAATCGGGGCGTCGGAAGGGTTGGCTTTCCGGTAGGTCGGCCGGCTGGCCATGCCGGACGGCAGCAGACTCTGCGCCGCATTAATGGCGGCCTGCACATCGCGCGCCGCGCCGTTGATATCCCTGTCGAGATTAAATACCAGAGTGATGCGCGTACTGCCCAACGAACTGGTGGAGGTCATTTCGTTGACGCCCGCGATTCTGCCCAATGCCCGTTCCAGCGGCGTCGCGACCGAGGACGCCATGGTTTCCGGCGATGCGCCGGACAGCGAGGCGCTGACCGAAATCACCGGAAAATTCACCTGCGGCAGAGGCGATACCGGCAGCATGCGAAAACCAATCGCGCCGCAGATGGCGATAGCCAGCGTCAGCAAAATGGTGGCGACCGGCCGGTGGATGAACAGGGCGAAGAATCTCACTCGATCTCCTCCTGTCGGGGCGTCCGGCGGAAATACAGCGACATGCGATCGAACAGCAGGTAGATCACCGGCGTGGTGAACAGAGTCAATATCTGACTCATGATCAGACCGCCAACCATGCAGATTCCCAGCGGTTGGCGCAATTCGGCGCCGACGCCGGTGCTCAGCATCAGCGGCAGCGCGCTGAGCAAGGCGGCCATGGTGGTCATCAGGATCGGACGAAAACGCAACAGACAGGCCTGGTAGATGGCGTCATACGGGGTCATGCCCTGTTCGCGTTCGGCGGCCAGCGCGAAATCGATCATCATGATGGCGTTCTTTTTCACAATGCCGATCAGCAGAATGATGCCGATGATGGCGATCACATCCAGTTCGTTGCCCGCCATCATCAGCGCCAGCAGCGCGCCGACCCCCGCCGTCGGCAGCGTGGACAGGATGGTCACCGGATGGATAAAACTTTCATACAGCACGCCGAGAACGATGTACATGGCGACAATCGCGGCGATAATCAGCCACACGGTGCTGCCCAGCGAGGACTGAAAGGCCAGGGTGCTGCCCTGAAAACGGGTCGTGATATCCGAAGGCAGGTTCATTTGCTGCTCTGCCCGCGTAATGGCCTCTACCGCATCGCCCAGCGAATAGCCGCCGCTCACATTGAAGGAAATCGTGGTGGCGGGAAACTGGTCGAGATGGTTGATGGATAGCGGCCCCAGCCGTTCCTCGATGGTTGCGATGCTGTTGAGGGGAATGGTTCCGCCGTCGCTGCTGATTAAACGGACATCGCGCAGGGCGTCCAGCCCATTATTCCGGCTTGTATCGTGTTCAAGCACCACGCGGTACTGGCTGGATTGGGTGTAGATGGTGGAAATCAGCCGCTGGCCGAAAGCGTTATACAGCGCGCTATCCACATCGGACATGCTGATCCCCAGACGGCTGGCGCTGTCGCGGTCGACGTTCACATAAGCGATGGGCGCCTGATCCTGCCAGTCGCTGCTGACATCCTGCAACTGCGGCAGTTGCCGCAGTTCGGCCATCAATTCGGGCACCCACAGACTCAGTTCATCCAGCGACATCGCCTGTAGCGTGAACTGATACTGCGTCCGGCTGATTTGCGTATCAATGGTGAGATCCTGCACCGGTTGCAGATAAAGCTGTATGCCGGGGACTTGCGCGGTTTGCCGTTGCAGCCGGGCAATAATCGCCGGAACCCTTTCGCTGCGCTCGCTAAGCGGCCTCAGATTGATTTGCAGACGGCCGCTGTTAAGGGCGGCGTTGGCGCCGTCGACGCCGACGAAGGAAGACACGCTCTGCACCGCCGGATCCTTCATGATGATGGAGGCGATCTGCTGCTGACGTTGCGCCATGTTGCTGAATGACACCGACTGCGGCGCCTGCACTGTGCCCTGAATAATGCCGTTGTCCTGTATCGGGAAGAACCCTTTGGGGATCCACAGATAGAGCAGCACGGTGAGCAACAGCGTTCCCAGCGCAACGCTCAACGTCAGCCAGGGGTGATTCAGCACCTTGCGCAACCAGACGCCGTAAGTATCAATCACTCGCGTGAAAAAACGCTCGCTGGCGCGGGTAAAGCGATTCTGTTTGCGCAGGGATTGATGGCTAAGCAGCCGGGCGCACATCATCGGCGTGAGCGTTAGCGAAACCACGGCGGAAATCAGAATGGAGACCGCCAGGGTAATCGCGAACTCGCGGAACAGCCGGCCGATGACATCGCCCATAAATAGCAGCGGGATCAGTACCGCGATCAGCGAAAAGGTCAGCGAAATGATGGTGAAGCCGATTTCCCCGGCGCCTTTTAACGCGGCGTCGAGCGGCTTTTCGCCTTTTTCGATATAGCGGGAGATGTTTTCAATCACCACGATCGCATCGTCCACCACAAAACCGGTGGCGATGGTGAGGGCCATCAACGTCAGGTTATTAATCGAAAAGCCGAGAAAGTACATTGCGGCGAAGGTGCCGACCAGCGACAGCGGGACGGCAATGCTGGGGATGATGGTGGCGACGGCGTTACGCAGAAACAGATAAATCACCATCACCACCAGGGCGATCGCCAGCAGCAGTTCAAACTGCACGTCTTTTACCGACGCGCGAATGCTGGTGGTTCGGTCGGTCAGCGTGGTGACTTCAACCGATTTAGGCAAGCTGGCGGTAAGCCCCGGCAGCATCCGGCGGATACTGTCCGTGGTGGTAATCACGTTGGCGCCCGGCTGACGCTGAACGTTGATAATGATCGCCTGCTGACGGTTGGCCCAGGCCGCCAGATAGGTATTTTCCGCCGCCTGCTCGATGACGGCGACGTCGCGCAGACGTACCGGAGCCTCATTGCGCCAGGCGATGATTAACTGACGATAATCCTCAATGGATTTCATCTGGTCGTTGGCCGACAAGGTTACCGAACGCGTCGGCCCGTCGAGGCTGCCTTTGGCGGAGTTAACGTTGGCGGCGGTGATGGCGGTACGGACTTCTTCGCTGGTCAGTCCGTAAGCCGATAGGGCCGGCGCATTCAGCTTGACCCGAACGGCCGGGCGCTGTCCGCCCGCCAGAGAAACCAGACCGACGCCCGCCACCTGTGAGATTTTCTGCGCGATACGGTTATCCACCATATCTTGTAACTGCGTCATCGGCATGGCGCTGGAGGTGACGGCCAGCGTCATAATCGGCGGATCGGCGGGATTGACCTTACTGTAGATCGGCGGATTGGGCAGATCGCCGGGCAACAGATTGGTGGCGGCATTGATGGCGGCCTGTACGTCTTGCTCGGCGATATCCAGCGAGAGTTCGAGCTGAAATTGCAGCGTGATGACGGATGCGCCGCCGGAACTTTGGGTCAACATCTGTTTCAGCCCGGAGATTTGTCCGAACTGGCGCTCCAGCGGCGCGGTAATCGCCGACGTCACGACTTCGGGGCTGGCGCCCGGATAGAGCGTGACCACCTGGATGGTGGGATAGTCAACCTCCGGCAGCGCCGACACCGGCAAAGCCCGGTAGCCGATGATGCCGGCCAGCAATATCGCCACCATCAACAGCGTGGTGGCGACCGGCCGCAGGATAAAAGGCCGCGATGGGCCGCCGCCGCTGGCGGGAACGGTATCCTGCATCAGGGTTTCTCCCCGCTAATCGTCGGCGTTTTCGTCGTGGAGGCGGACGCTATCACTTCGACCTTAGCCCCTTCGGTCAGGCGGTCAATGCCGTCGGTGACGACCTGGACATCCTCTCCCAGACCTGCGGTAATCACGATCTGTTGGCCATACTGAATGCCGGTGGTCACCAGGCGCTTGCTGACTTCGTTTCTGTCGTTCATTATCCAGACAAAATGGCCTTCATTACCCATTTGCACCGCCGCCGCCGGGGCGACGATCGCATTTTGCAGCGTATCCACCTTCATGCGGATGTTCACGAACTGGTTGGGGAATAACGCGTCGTCGCTATTCTCGAAGCGGGCTTTCAGCTTGACGGTGCCGGTGGTGGTATCGATCTGGTTATCCATACTCAGCAGACTGCCTTGCGACAGCTTCTGCTGATTGGTTCGATCCCAGGCTTCAACAACCGGCGCCGGCCCTGATTTCTGCGCTTTCAGTACGGTGGCGATTTCACCCTCCGGCACGGTAAACACCACGTCGATAGGGTGTGTCTGCGTGATAACCACAATGCCGCTCGCGTCGCTGCTGGTGACGTAGTTGCCCACATCCACCTGTTTCAACCCCACGCGCCCGCTGATGGGGGCGGTAATTTTACTGTAAGCCAGCTGTAGTTCGGCGCTGGCCACCGCGCCTTCATCGGCCTTTACCGTACCTTCAGACTGGCGTACCAGCGCCAGTTGCGCATCCAGCTCCTGTTGGGAGATCAAATTGGTTTTCACCAGTTTCTGATAACGGGCGAAATCCTGCCGGGCGTTGGCCAGTATCGCCTGATCTTTCGCTAACTGCCCCTGGGCCTGCGTCAACTCCACCTGATACGGCCGGGGATCGATTTCGGCTAACAGCGCGCCCGCTTCCACCTGTTGGCCTTCCTGAAAGTGCAGCGCCATCAGTTCACCGCTTACCCGGCTGCGGATCGTTACCGTGTTGGCGGCGGTCACGGTGCCCAGCCCGGAAAGATAGTAGGGCACCGTGACCGATTGCGTCCGCGCCGCCTGAACCGGGGGCTGGGCGCTCATCGCCGACCGGCGGCCGCTGGCGCCCGGTCGTGACGGGGGGCTTGCCTGAGTCTCTCTCTGGCCGGACGTGGCCGAGGGTTGAGTAAAATGACGCCAAAGCAACAGAGCAGCAATAACGACGACAAGAAGTATTAACAGGCGAGTGAGGCGTTTGGCATTCATAATAATGGGATAATCTCTCCAGATTGCTCAGGCGCGGAGCTGGTCCATGGAACAATTTTTTATCATACAAGTTTAAACAGGGTATACCGGACAAAAATGAAGGAAATATGGAATATATGTCAGGGTTTGTTGGCGAATCGCGGGTTGTTAGCAGGAGATCCTGCGAGGCGATAATAGAAATGCCGCCTTGTTCCGGCAGGGTAGAAGGCAAGGCGGCATTGGCGATGCGTTATCCCCGGCGGCTTTTACCTCGCCGGGAAGTCGCTCTTTTGGGGCGCGAAGCCAGCGGAGCTAGTCGCGCAGTAGATGCGCGGCAATTTTGACGACCAGCTTGCGCAGCGGCGCGGGCTGCGTCAGGGTCGCCATCGGCCGGTGCAGTTCGCCGGGAAATAACAAGGCGAAATCGCCGGGCGACAACGCCAGCAGCGTTTCATTGCTGATGCCTTCATAGAAGCCATAGTCCCGTTCCGTATCGAACTCCATACTGGGGCGCTGGCCCTGGACGCCGGGCGCCGCGCCGATGTATTCATGGCCTTCGATCGGAAAATGAAGGTCTATATAGTAACGGTGCAGTTCCGGCTGCTGTTCGTGCAGCGGTTTGGTTTGGCCGATAATATGATTCAGATAGATTTCACGGCCTTCAATCTCCTGCTCTCCGGCGGGAAGGGCGGCGAAATCCAGTTTGCTAATCGCAACCAGCGTCCGGCGGATGGCGTCGGGATAGCATGGGTTATCCAGCGCATTTTTAAGTTCGTCAACGATCATAATCAATCCTGTTGTTAGCGTTTATCCGGGTCTCGGCGGCTATTTTTTCTTTCCCGCGCGGAACTTTTCACGCGCACTGCGGCGCGGCGGCTTTCTGTGACAGCGCGCCGATGCAACGGTCGACCACGCCGTCGAATGACGTGCCGATATCGATCGGTATCACGTCGGTTTCCTGCTTATCGGGCGGCTCCAGCGTGGCGAACTGACTTTTCAGCAGGCTTTCCGGCATGAAATGACCGGCCCGCTGTTTCATCCGTTTTAATACCAGGTCGTAGTCCCCGTTCAGCCACAGGAAGGTCATGTCGTTATTCCCTTCCCGCAGCCGATCGCGGTAGCGCTTTTTCAATGCGGAACAGACCAGAAAACCGGTTTCGTGTTTTTGCTGCAGGCTATAGGCCACGTCGCTCAGACGCTCAAGCCAGGGCTGCCGATCGTCGTCGTTTAGCGGCTGGCCGGAGGCCATTTTTTGAATGTTTGCTCGCGGGTGCAGGTCATCCCCATCAATGAACTTGGCATTGAGGCGATTGGCCAACGCTTGGCCGACGCTGGATTTTCCCGTGCCGGACACGCCCATGATAATAATGCATCTACCGGACATAATATCCTCTTCAGAGTCAGTGAGCGGCGGCCATCACACCGCGACCAGCATGCCGCCGTCAACGAACAGCAGGTGACCGTTGACAAAATCCGATGCTTTGGAAGAGAGGTAAACCGCGGCGCCGATTAACTCTTCCGGATCGCCCCAGCGGGCGGCGGGCGTGCGCTTGCATAACCAATCGGTAAACGCTTTGTCATCCACCAACGCTTTGGTCATATCCGTTTTGAAATAGCCGGGAGCAATGCCGTTAACCTGAATGTTATAGCGGGCGAGTTCCACGCACATTCCGCGGGTCAGCATTTTTACCGCGCCTTTGGAGGCGGCGTAAGGGGTGATGGTGTCGCGCCCCAGTTCACTCTGCATGGAGCAGATATTGATGATTTTTCCGCGCTGGCGTTTGACCATATAGCGGGAGACGGCCTGAGAAACCAGGAAAACCGATTTCTGGTTAACGTTAATCACGTCATCCCACTCTTGTTCCGGAAATTCGGTAAAAGGATGACGGCGTTGGATCCCGGCGTTATTAATCAGTACGTCAATTGCGCCGATATTGTCTTCGATATACTGAATGGATTCCTGAACGGCATCATGGTCGGTCACATTAAACGCCGCCGCATAGGCCTGATGGCCGGCATCACGTAATTGCCCGACGGCTTTTTCCGCCCGTTCGGCCGTAATATCATTAATAATAATTTCCGCGCCGAATTCGGATAAACCTTTAGCCAGCAGAAAACCAATGCCTTGTGCGGATCCTGTAATAAGCACTTTCTTTTTTGACAGGGAAAACAGATCTTTCATAAAAATAGTTCCTGATGGCCGTTTGAATGAATTTACGAAACTCAGAATGATATTTAATATTTTCGTTTCGCTATGCATAAATAAAACGCCGGAAAATTTCGCCAGACCGAAAAATAGAATCATCGGACGTTTATTTATTTCGCATTTTTCAATAAAAATATCATCGTAAATGACGTGGAATTATGAAACCGTTTTATGCCGGGTAAAACTGTGATGGAGATCACTTTAAATTATGTTACTGCAAGCTGTTACAGATTACGTGACCGCTATCCGTTCAAGGAAGGGGAATATCGCCTATCGTCGCGGCGTAAAAAAATGAAAATCGGCGATTAATTATAATAATTGATTGATAAATGAAGATTTTTATTTTTACCGCCGCTATGTTACCACCAGTGTAGTTACCCGTAACATCCTGGCGGGCGGCGAAGAAATGTTGCACGAAAGACGAGGCTTTTTTACCTGAAAATAACCTATTGAAACAATCCTCCGGGGGAAATGTCGACACGATCACGTTACCGGTAACATGTTTTCTTAACATGGTTTGCAGTGATATTCGTCACAAAATTAGCCATCAAAAACAGGTTTTATAACCGTACCGAAAAAAAGGCCATATCAGGAAAACGAAATAGCGTGTTGGCGGCCGCTGGAATTAACGTTGAACGCGGCGGCGGGCGGATAACGCGGCTTTCCGATAGTGCTTTTATTAATTTAATCAAAATATCAGGTGGTTATAGAATGAAAAATGATGCTCAGGCGGTTCTGGTCATCGCGCCGATTTTGGCGCATCTGATGCAAAATCTGGAAGAGAACTTCGTGGTTCATAAACTCTATGAACAAGAAGATCAGCAGGCTTTTCTCTCCCGGCAGGGTAAAAATATCAAAGGCATTGTTACCCGCGGTGACATCGGCGTCGCCAACAGCGTGCTGGAACATCTGCCGAATCTGGGGATTATCGCCATTTTCGGCGTGGGAACCGACGCCGTTGATTTGGACTATACCCGTCAACGGGGCATTACCGTCACCACCACGCCGGGCGTTCTGACCGATGATGTCGCGGATACCGCATTAGGGCTGATACTGGCGGTATCCCGCCGTTTATGCCAGGCCGATAAATTCGTGCGTGACGGTCAATGGCTGCATGCGGGGCTGCCGCTGGGAACGAAAGTGACGGGCAAACGCGTCGGTATTTTCGGCATGGGAAACATCGGACGAGCCATTGCGCGCCGCACGGCGGGTTTCGACATGAAAATCGCCTATACCGATCTGCGGGAAGATACGTCGCTGCCGTATCAGTATGTGGCTGATTTATCTGAGCTGGCCGCCCAGAGCGATATCCTGGTGATATCCATTTCAGGGGGAAAGGGCAGCGAAGGCTTAATCAATGCCGACATTTTCTCGGCTATGCCGGATAGCGCTTTTCTGATTAACATCGCCCGCGGCAGCATGGTGAATCAGCCAGAGCTGATTCAGGCGCTGCAACAGAAAAAAATCGCCGGCGCCGGTCTGGATGTTTTTGCTGATGAGCCCAATGTTCCAGAGGAATTAATCAACATGGAAAATGTGGTTCTGTTGCCGCATATCGCCAGCGCGACGGTAGAGACCCGTATTCGGATGAGCGAGATCGTCTTTTCGAATATTCAGGCTTATTTCAAAGGCGAGCCGGCGCCGACGGCCATTAAATAATTACACTCAATAAATTTCAAAATACCGGGAATCGATACTCCTGCAATTTGAAATATGAGAGGCAATCTGATTTCAGAGAATTAATACCGCTATTTTTTTAAATTAATGCAGCACGCGGAACTCTTCTGTTTATTTATTAACAGGGGGCGGTTCTCTCTTATTCTGAAAAGGCGTAATAAGTATGGACAATAAGATCCCTAATGCTCGCTGGTTGCGTGTCATTGTTCCTATCATGATCGCATGTATTATTTCTTTTATGGATCGCGTAAATATTAGCTTAGCGCTGCCGGGAGGAATGGAAACCGATTTAGACATGGGTAGCCAGATGGCGGGGTTAGCCGGCGGTATTTTCTTTATCGGCTACCTGTTCCTGCAAATCCCGGGGGGAAGAATGGCGGTGCACGGCAGCGGCAGGAAATTTATCGCCTGTTCCCTGCTGGCCTGGGCCGTTATCTCCATATTGACCGGTTTTGTGACTAATCACTATCAGCTACTGGCGCTGCGCTTTTTGCTCGGGGTGTCTGAAGGGGGCATGCTGCCGGTGGTTTTGACGATGGTCAGCAACTGGTTTCCCGAAAGGGAGATCGGCCGGGCCAACGCATTTGTGATGATGTTCGCCCCGTTGGGCGGAATGTTCACCGCGCCGCTGTCCGGTTTTATCATCAATATGCTTGACTGGCGCTGGCTGTTTATTCTGGAAGGCGTGCTCTCGGCGGTCATCATGGTGATGTGGTGGTTTGTTATCAGCGATCGCCCGGAAGAAGCCAAATGGCTGTCCGCGAAAGAGCGCGATTATCTGGTGACGGAACTGACCCGTGAACGCGAAGCGCGTATAAACATCGCGCCGGTGACCAACGCGCCGCTGAAGGACGTATTCCTGAACAACGGATTGGTGAAGCTGATTATCCTGAACTTCTTTTATCAGACCGGGGATTACGGCTATACGCTCTGGCTGCCCACCATTTTGAAAAACCTGACCGGCGGTAATATGGCTTCCGTGGGGATACTGGCCATTCTGCCGTTCGTCGCCACCATCCTGGGGATTTACGCCATTTCCGTGCTGGTGGATAAGACCGGGAAACGCCGCTTATTCATTATGCTGTCGCTGTTCTGTTTCGCCGCCGGATTGATTTGCTCGGTCATCTTTAGAAGCAATCCGGTCGCCTCTTATATTTCGCTGGTGGTATGCGGCTTCTTCCTGAAAGCGGCCACCGGCCCCTTCTGGTCGATTCCCGGATGTATCGCGGTTCCGGAAGTCGCCGGAGGGGCGCGCGGCGTGATTAACGGATTGGGTAATCTCGGCGGGTTCTGCGGCCCCTATCTGGTGGGCGTGGTGCTCTACTTCTTCGGGCAGGCGACGGCGGTTTGCGTGTTGTCTATCTCTCTGATTATTGCCGGACTCATTACCTGCATGTTGCCGAAACACTGCGATATGGCCGTCGGCGGTCAGGGGAAAAAAGCCGGAGTAAAGCCGCTGGGCAGCGTTGAGCGTACCTAGCTGGACACGGACGGCCGCGGCGAGGGAGCGTTACCGCCGCGGCCGGGCGGTATGAAAAATCGCCGCTTGCGGCGGTCGGAAGGGGGAGGGGCAGGACGCCCGCCATAATAAATCGGAGTGGGTTATGAATGCGCAGTATCAATTCGAATTATGTCAGCAACAGCAAAAGCTGATTGTTTTACCGGCCTTCGATCGGCGACTGGCCTGGTCATTGGGCGAGGCGCTCAAAAATCAGGCGGAGCGCCAGTCTCTGTCATTGGCGATCGCCATTACCGTTAATCATCAAACCTGGTTTAGCTATGCCATGCCGGGCTCGACGGCGGAAAATATTGATTGGCTGCGCCGCAAACGTAATGTGGTCGATCTGCTGGAAATGAGCTCATACGCCGCCAATCTGATGTTGCAGATTCGCCAGACCACGCTGGCGGAACGTTATGGCGTCAACGAGCGCGACTACGCCGCCTTTGGCGGCGGTTTTCCGTTACAGACCGGAAATGCCGGGATTATCGGCAGCGTGGTGGTTTCCGGCGCTCCCCATCGGGACGATCACGATTTTCTGGTTGGCGTGCTGGCCCGTTTCGCCGGCCTGGATCCGGAAACCGTTAGTCGTTTGACCCAGGCGCAGGAGGCGGTATGAATCCGGTCGTATTACAGGTTACACAGCGCATCGCCGCACGCTCGGCCGCTACGCGGCAGGCCTATCTCGATCGGATCGCCGCCGCCAGAGACGGTAAAGTCCATCGTTCCCGTCTGGCCTGCGGTAATTTGGCGCACGGCTTTGCCGCCTGTACGCCGGATGATAAAGCCATGCTTAAGAATATGGTCCGCAGCGATATTGCGATTATCACGGCGTATAACGACATGCTTTCCGCCCATCAGCCTTACGAGCGCTACCCTGAGCTATTGCGAACGGCCTTACGCGACGTGGGCGCCGTGGGGCAGGTCGCCGGGGGCGTGCCCGCCATGTGCGATGGCATTACCCAGGGGCAGGACGGCATGGAGCTGTCGTTAATGAGCCGGGATGTCATTGCGATGTCGGCGGCGGTGGGGCTGGCGCACAATATGTTTGATGGCGCCCTGTACCTCGGCATTTGCGACAAAATCGTCCCCGGTTTACTGATGGCGGCGCTGTCGTTTGGTCATCTGCCCGCGCTGTTTGTGCCGGCCGGTCCGATGACCAGCGGATTGCCTAATAAAGAGAAGGTGCGCATCCGGCAGCTTTATGCCGAGGGCAAGATCGACCGCCAGGCATTGCTGGAATCGGAAGCCGCTTCTTATCATGGCATCGGCACCTGCACGTTCTACGGAACGGCCAACTCGAACCAAATGGTGATGGAGGTCATGGGGCTGCATTTGCCCGGCGCCTCTTTTGTGCACCCGGACACCCCGCTGCGCCAGGCGCTGAATGAAGCGGCGGCTCGGCAGATTGTGCGTATGACCGAGGTTTCCGGCAACTACTTGCCCGTCGGCCGGTTGGTTAACGAACAGACGATCGTCAATGGGATTGTGGCGCTGCTGGCCAGCGGCGGTTCCACCAATCTCACCATGCATTTGGTGGCTATCGCCCGGGCGGCGGGCATTATCATCAACTGGGACGATTTTTCGCGCCTGTCGGAAGCGGTTCCGCTGTTGTGCCGCATCTATCCGAACGGCCCGGCGGATATCAACTACTTCCAGGCTGCCGGCGGCGTCTCGCTGCTGGTTCGTGAATTGCTCGGCTGCGGTTTGCTGCATGAGGATGTGGACACCGTGGCCGGGCGGGGTTAGCGCGTTATACCCAGGAGCCGTATCTTTCGCGCGAGGGCTTACAGTGGCGCAACGGCCCGGAGGCGTCTCTGGATCCTGCGGTGATCGCGTCGGCCGATCGGCCCTATTCGCCTCACGGCGGATTAAAGGTATTGTCGGGGAATATCGGCCGCGCGGTGATGAAAACATCCGCCGTGCCGGATGAATCATTGGTGATTGAAGCCCCGGCGGTGGTGTTCGATAGCCAGCACGATGTCGGCCCGGCGTTTGAAGCCGGCGCGCTTGATAAGGACTGCATCGTTGTGGTGCGTTATCAGGGGCCGAAGGCGATAGGTATGCCGGAGCTGCATAAGCTGATGCCGCCGCTTGGCGTGCTGATGGATAGGGGATTCCGGGTCGCGCTGGTGACCGATGGCCGTTTGTCGGGAGCCTCCGGGAAAGTGCCGTCCGCGATACACGTTACGCCGGAAGCCTGCGATGGCGGCGTGCTGGCGAAAGTGCGAACCGGCGATATGATGCGCGTTGACGGGCTGCACGGGGAGATCTCGCTGCTGATCGACGATGCGGAATTGTCGCGGCGGGAGGCGATTCCCTACGATTTAACCCCTTATCATCAAGGATGCGGCAGAGAGCTGTTTAGCGCGCTGCGTGAGCGGCTTTCCGGTGCGGAACAGGGAGCCTGCTGCATCCCTTTCTAAAGCGATACCGGTCTCTGTGTTTGCATATAAATATGACTAAGTGACTGGCCTTGCCGGGGGCGATGGAGGAAGGACCAGGCTATCAATATCATGACGTTGATAGCCTGGCTCTTAGTGAATCAAGCCGGCCGTTTACAGCACCAGCCCGGCGATGGCGGCGGAAAGAATGCTCACCAGCGTTGAACCGTACACCAGTTTCAGGCCAAAGCGGGAAACCACGTTGCCCTGGTGTTCGTTCAGCCCTTTGATCGCGCCGGCAATGATGCCGATAGATGAAAAGTTCGCAAAGGAAACCAGGAATACCGACAGGATGCCGACGCTGCGCGGCGAAAGTTCACCGGCGACCTTTTGCAGTTCCAGCATGGCCACGAATTCGTTGGAAACCAGTTTGGTCGCCATGATGCTGCCGACCTGCAAGGCTTCATTGGCGGGGATGCCCATAATCCAGGCGAACGGGTAGAACACATATCCCAGAATATCCTGGAAGCTCACGCCGAAAATAGCGCTACAGATAGCGTTGATGGCGGCAATCAGCGCGATGAAGCCAATCAGCATAGCGGCAACGATAACCGCAACCTTAAAGCCCGCCAGAATATATTCGCCCAGCATTTCGAAAAAGCTCTGGTTTTCATGGATATTGCCCAGTTGCAATTCGGGTTCGTCGCCGACTTTGTACGGGTTGATGAGCGACAGCACAATAAAGGTGCTGAACATGTTCAACACCAGCGCGGCCACAACGAACTTGGAATCCAGCATCGACATATAGGCGCCGACGATCGACATGGATACGGTCGACATCGCCGTTGCCGCCATGGTGTACATGCGTTTTTCAGACATCTTGCCCAGAATGTCTTTGTAGGCGATGAAATTTTCAGACTGTCCGAGGATCAATGAGCTGACGGCGTTAAACGATTCCAGTTTGCCCATACCGTTAATTTTGGAAAGTATGGTGCCAATCAGCCGGATAATAATCGGTAATACTTTGATGTATTGCAGAATCCCGATGAGGGCGGAGATAAATACGATAGGGCAGAGCACCTTAAAGAAGAAGGAGATTAGATTCTTATCAGTATTGACCATATCGCCAAAGACAAAATCGGTTCCCTGACCGGCAAAGCCGAGTAATTTATCGAACAGGGCGGCAAAGCCTTTCACCACGCCTAATCCGATATCAGAGTAAAGGAAAAAGTAAGCAAGTAGAATTTCAACAACCAGCAGCTGGATGATAAACCGGATGCGGATGCTTTTACGGTCGCGGCAAATGAGTAATGCCAAAACAGCAACGACAACCAATGCTAATGCAAATTGTGCAATATGTGACAGAGACATGTTTGCTCCAAATATGAGGCAGGCCGAGTTTTCCAGGTCATTCTATGTAACGAGTGCACTAAAAATGAGATGAAGAACGCAAAAGCGTGATTATATCTTGGATTATTGTGCAAACTAAATGCTGCGTCTTGTTATCGCTTCATTTTTATTCATTCATTATTTTGATATCACCGGGCAATGGCGATATTTCCATCAATAAACGCATAAAATAACGCTCCGGTTGAATGATGAAGGACGAAAGCGCCATAACAGGAGGTTATGGATGATGGAATTAACGGAATAATTGAGAGCCAAAATGAGGCGCAACGCGCTTGGCGCGGTTTGCTGACCATCGATATTGTGAGAGTAAAGAGAAACGCGATGAATAAGAGTGAAATTGAAAAACTTGTTAAGCAGTATCCTTTGGTTCAACGCCTCATCGATCTGGACGACGTCGCCTGGTTTAATCCCAATGCCGCCTCGCTGAAACAAGGACTGCCTTATGTCGGGCTAACGGCTGCGGATGTCGATGACGCGCAAGCCCGGTTAAAACGTTTTGCTCCCTATCTATCCGTGGCTTTCCCGGAAACCGCCGAGGCGCAGGGCATCATTGAATCCGACGTGGTGGCTATTCCGGCGATGCAGCAAGCGATGACGCAACGCTATCGGCAGCCGATCCCCGGTCAGATGTGGTTGAAAAAAGATAGCCATCTGCCGATTTCCGGCTCTATCAAGGCGCGCGGAGGGATCTATGAGGTGCTGGCTCACGCGGAGAAGCTGGCGCTGGATGCCGGTATGCTCAGCCTGGATGATGATTACCGCATTCTCTACTCCGATAAGTTCCGCCGGTTTTTCAGTCAATACCGTATCGCCGTGGGATCAACCGGCAATCTGGGCATGTCGATTGGCATTATGAGCGCTAAGCTGGGGTTCAGCGTCAGCGTTCATATGTCTGCCGATGCGCGCGCCTGGAAAAAGCAAAAGCTGCGCGATAACGGGGTAAATGTGGTGGAGTACGCGGAGGATTACGGCGTGGCTGTGGCGCAGGGACGTAAAGAGGCCGAGTCGGACCCGCACTGCTTTTTTATTGATGACGAAAACTCACGTACCCTGTTTCTGGGTTACGCCGTGGCCGGCAGCCGTTTACGCCGGCAGTTCGAACAGCTTGATAAGCCGGTAGATAAACAGCATCCCCTGTTTGTCTATCTGCCTTGCGGCGTAGGCGGCGGTCCCGGCGGCGTGGCGTTTGGCCTGAAGCTGGCGTTTGGCGACCATGCGCACTGTATTTTTGCCGAGCCAACGCATTCGCCCTGTATGTTGCTGGGCGTCCATACCGGGCTGCATGACGAGATCGCGGTACAGGATTTGGGGATTGATAATCAGACCGCCGCCGATGGCCTGGCGGTGGGGCGGGCGTCCGGTTTTGTCGGTAGGGCGATGGAACGGCTGCTGGATGGTTTTTATACCTTGAGCGACCGCGAAATGTACCATCTGCTTGGGCTGCTCAATAGTAGCGAAAACATTCAGTTGGAACCGTCCGCGCTGGCGGGTATGGCCGGGCCGTTGCGGGTGTGCGGCGCTGCGGAATATTTGCGCTTTATGGGCATTGACGCCGAAACGCTGCAACAGGCGACGCATCTGGTTTGGGCGACCGGCGGCGGGATGGTGCCGGCGGACGAGATGGCGCAATATCTGGCGCAGGCGCAATAACTATGTAACCGTTTCCATTAAATGCGTTGTTTCCCGCGCGGCGGCGGACTGACGGAGTGACGGCGAACCAGCGTTGGACAGAACATATTGGTGGTTTCTTTCAGCGTTTTCCCCTTATGCAAAGCGAGCGCCAGCTCAGCCGCCTGCGTCGCCATCGCGGCAATGGGATAGTGCACCGTGGTCAGCCGGGGACGCAGATAGCGGGCGATCAGCACATCATCAAATCCCACTACGGACATATCCTGAGGAACGTTGATGCTGTTATCGCTAAGTACGGATAGCGCGCCCGCCGCCATGGAATCGTTGTAACACACCACCGCCGTCATATTACCGCCGCGGCTCAGCAGCTCGATCATGGCCGATTCGCCTCCCACTTCATCGGGGGCGGCGCGGGCGATCAGCCGCTCATCTACCGTGAAATGGTGCTCATGCAAGGCATCGATATAACCCTGTAAACGATCGAACGAATCGGAAATCTGGTGGTTCGAGCAAATAACGCCAATCTTCCGGTGTCCTTCCTGAATCAGATGGCGGGTGGCCAGCCAGGCGCCATAGCGATCGTCCAACGCGACGCAGCGGCTTTCATAGCCCGGCAGCGTGCGGTTGATCAGCACCATATCGGGAATATGATTCATCAATGCCGCCAACTCCTGATCTGCAATCATTTTGGCGTGAACCACCAGCCCGGCGCAGCGGTGGCGGATCAACTGTTCAATCGCTTTTCTCTCCTGCTCGGCGTTGTGGTAGCCATTGCCGATGAGCAAAAAATTGCCCGTCGCCTGGGCGATCTGTTCCACCGACTTCACCATAGTGCCGAAGAAAGGATCGGAAACGTCCGCCACCACCAGGCCCAGCGTTTCCGCACTCTGGTGAGCAAGCGCTCTGGCGTTGGCGTTAGGATGATACTGCAATTCAGCCATGGCCTTATGTACGGCCTTCCGCGAGGCATCGCTGGCTTTGGGCGAGTCGTTGATGACGCGCGAAACCGTTGCGACGGATACGCCGGACAGGCGGGCGACGTCTTTTATTGTGGCCATGTATGATTCCTGAACAATAGGTTGCCGAATATGCCGATGTTACCTACTCATTCTTGCCGCTGCGGCAGGCAGAAGGCGCTTATGTGATCGATGTCACGACCAGAATAACTCGCCGCTTTCCAAATATCATCCCGAGGTTTAAATTTAGGGTAAACGGTTACACAAAAAGTGTAAGCGGGAATACGCTGGCCGGCTACAGGCTGTTATCAACATGATTATGCCCGTTATTTTTCAGACAACAAACAAACGAGCATGGGCATGACTCCGTTTGCCGCTGGCAAGTATCGCCGCAGTGAGAAAGGGCTATCTTGTTTTGAGGAGCGATCTCTATGTTATTTGCACCCGCGGAGCACCCGCATCGCCGCTTTAATCCGTTGAGAGGCGAATGGATTCTGGTTTCTCCTCACCGGGCTAAACGTCCATGGCAAGGGCAGCAGGACGAACCCGATCGCCGGACGCCGCCGCCGCATGACCCGAACTGTTATCTGTGCGCGGGGAATAAGCGCATCACTGGCGATGTTAACCCGCAGTATCAGGGCACCTTTGTTTTCACCAATGATTTTTCTGCTTTGCTGGAAGATACCCCGGCGGCGGCGTCTGGCGACGATCCGCTGTTTCGGATACAGAGCGCCCGGGGCGTTAGCCGCGTGATCTGTTTCTCGCCCGATCACAGTAAAACTCTGCCTGAATTACCGCTATCGGCGCTGAAAAAAGTGATCGATACCTGGAGTGAGCAGACCTCGGAACTGGGACGGCGCTATCCCTGGGTTCAGGTTTTTGAAAACAAAGGCGCGATGATGGGCTGTTCCAACCCTCATCCGCATGGACAGGTCTGGGCCAACGACTTCTTACCAAATGAAGCGCTGCGCGAAGATCGGGAGCAGCGCGCTTATTTTGAACGCTACGGCGGCGTGCTGTTGCTTGACTATGCGCGGCGTGAACAGGCGGACGGCAGCCGTTTGGTGGTGGAAACCGAGTTCTGGCTGGCGGTGGTGCCCTATTGGGCCTCCTGGCCGTTTGAAACGCTGCTGCTGCCCAAGTTCGCCGTGCGGCAGTTGCCGCAGCTAAGCGAGCCGCAGCGTGAAGATTTGGCGGTGGCGCTGAAAAAATTGACCAGCCGCTACGATAACCTGTTTCAGTGTTCATTTCCGTACTCGATGGGGTGGCACG
Organism: Brenneria izadpanahii; assembly: GCF_017569925.1. Taxonomy (NCBI): domain Bacteria; kingdom Pseudomonadati; phylum Pseudomonadota; class Gammaproteobacteria; order Enterobacterales; family Pectobacteriaceae; genus Brenneria; species Brenneria izadpanahii. The sequence goes on from NZ_CP050854.1 coordinate 1,490,254, forward strand.
GCGCGCCGTTTAATGATGCGGATAATGCGCACTGGCAACTGCATGCCCACTTCTATCCGCCGTTATTGCGTTCGGCCAGCGTGCGTAAGTTCATGGTCGGTTATGAAATGTTGGCGGAGGCTCAGCGCGACCTGACGGCGGAGCAGGCCGCCGAACGCCTGCGCGGCGTTAGCGATATTCATTTTCGTGAACAAGTTTGAGGGCGTTTTATGAACCGTATCGATTTTTTGCGTCAGTCGGGCAGGTTAGCTTTCGAACGCCTGTTTGGCTATACGCCGCAGGCGGAGATTCAAGCGCCGGGGCGAGTAAACCTGATTGGCGAGCATACCGATTACAATGATGGGTTTGTTTTACCCTGCGCGATTGATTACCAGACGGTGATCGTCGCGGCCGTCCGGCGGGACAACAAGGTGCGCGTGGCGGCGCTAAATTTTGACGAACAGCTGGATGAGTTTGATCTGAGCCAGGAGATCCAGCCGCATGCGCAATACGCCTGGGCAAACTATGCGCGGGGCACCGTAAAATTTTTGCAGGCCCGCGGCCTGCCGATTAGCGGTATGGATATGGCGATCGTGGGCAATGTACCGTCTGGCGCGGGGCTAAGCTCATCGGCGTCCCTTGAAGTGGCGATCGGGCAGACCTTCAAGACGCTTAATCATCTTAATATCAGCCAGTTGGAGCTGGCATTGACCGGTCAGCAGGCGGAGAACGATTTTGTCGGCTGTAGCTGCGGCATTATGGATCAGTTTATTTCGGCTCATGGGCAGGCCGGCCATGCGTTATTGATCGATTGCCGAACGCTGGAGGGAAGGGCGGTGCGTATGTTGACAGGATTCGACATCCTGATTGTCAATTCCAACGTGCGCCGCGGGCTGGTGGACAGCGAATACAATACCCGCCGCCGGCAGTGTGAGTCGGCGGCGCGTCATTGCGGCGTTAAAGCGCTTCGCGATCTCTCTTTAGAACAGTTTGAGGCGAGGATGGCGGGACTGGATGCGCTGGCCGTTCGCCGCGCCCGGCACGTCATTACGGAAAATAACCGCACGCTGGAAGCGGCCGACGCGCTGGCGAAGCAGGACGCCCGCCGTTTGTTTGCTCTGATGGCGGAATCGCACATTTCCATGCGTGACGACTTTGAAATCACGGTTCCCCAGATTGATACGCTGGTTGAATTGATCCAGTCATATGTCGGCGATCAGGGGGGAGCCAGAATGACGGGCGGAGGTTTTGGCGGCTGTGTGGTATCGCTGGCGCCTTCCGCATTGACCGGCGGCGTTTGCCGGATGCTTGAACGCGAATACCCGGCGCGCACGGGATTGCAGCCTTCAATCTATCTCTGTCGGCCCTCTAATGGCGCGGGGCCATTGACCGATTGATGGCCGCCGCCCGTCGACGGGCGGCTAAACCAGCCGGCTAGGGCAACAGAAACAGCGTCGCCAATCCCAGGAAGATGAAAAAACCTCCGGTATCGGTAATCGCCGTAATCATCACGCTGGAGCCAATGGCGGGATCGCGCCCGAATTTGTCCATAATCAATGGGATCAGCACGCCCATCAGCGCGGCCAGCAGCAGATTGAGCAGAATGGCCAGCATCATCACGCCGCCCATTTTGAGGCTGCCATAAAGCGCGAAGGTGACCACGCCCATAACGCCGCCCCAGATCACGCCGTTGACCACCGCCACGCCCAATTCTTTCAGCAACAGATAAGACTTCCTGCCATGATCCAACTGATGCAGCGCCAGCGCGCGAACGATCATGGTGATGGTCTGATTGCCGGTGTTGCCGCCGATCCCCGCTACGATCGGCATCAGGGTCGCCAGCGCCACCAGGTGCGACAGCGTGTTTTCAAACAGGCCGATCACCCGCGAAGCCACCATCGCGGTACACAGGTTGATGGCCAGCCAGGTCCAGCGATTACGCACCGCTTTGTAGACTGGCGCATAGACATCTTCGGAGGGGGTTAACCCGCCGGAACGGCGCAGGTTACTGTCGCTCTCTTTATTAACGACATCCACGATATCTTCCACCGTCAGACGCCCCATGAGCTTGCCCTTGCTATCCACCACCGGGGCGGAGATCAGGTTATACCGTTCAAACGCCCCCGCAGCGTCGGCTACCTGGTCTTCCGGCTGAAACTTGGTCAGTTGCTTATCCATAATGGCGGATACCGGCGTTTCCGGCGCATTCAGCAGTATATTAGCCAGCGATAGCTCGCCAATCAGCGCATTTTTGCGATCGGTGACGAACAGCTTATCGGTGGAGTCCGGGATGACTTTTCGATAGCGCAGATAACGTTGAACGACGGCAAGGGTAACATCAGGACGTATGGTGATCAGCTTGAAGTCCATGATGTGGCCGACGCACTCTTCGTCATAATTGATCGCTCCGCGTAATTGCGCGCGCTGTTTCGGCTCCAGCGAGGTGAGTATTCGTCCCAGTAGACTTCGGGGAAGAATGCGCGCCAGATGGGCCTGTTCATCGATATCCAGCACGCGGACCGCTTTCAGAATGTCTTTATTCCGCATATCGCTGATGAGATCGTCTGAAATGCTGTCAGAGACTTCGATCAGCACGCGCCCACGCCGCTCAATGGGAATCAGCCGCCAGAGCGCCAGACGCTCATCATAGGGCAGCGATTCCAATAGGTCCGCCAGGTCGGCGGCGTGCAGCCCGGTGATTGACTGGCATATTTCGGCCGTCTGGTCGAGTAAGACTTTATTGTCTGTGGCGGAGTCATTGTTGCGCCGGTTGAGAATGTCATCAACCAAATCACTGTTTTCTAAAAGTAAAAGAGAAATACGGCGCCGCAAGGCGGAAACTTTTTTTGTATTCGACATGGGTTTTTATGCTCGGTACGGTTTCATTTCTGATGTGTCTATAGCACTGAGATACCCGTCATATTTTAAGTCGCGGATGTGTTGTTTTTATTTACCCAGGCAAGCAACTGGGGATCGGCGGCGAAAAAGCCTTCCGGCAACTCGAATTATTCAAGGTATAACGCACCCGTTTTCCGTCTGATTTATTATTCTCGAACTGTCGCGGATGGGCGGCGTTTGTTTTATTCACGGAGACAGGCATGTGCTAAACATAGCGCAAAATCAGTAAATTAAGAATAGACCGGTTTACGATTAATGCCGCTAAATATTGGAAGGCATGAATTACCGGCGGCGGAAAACGCGCATGACGAAGCGTGACATGACAAGATGCCGGATGATGGAGTTACATTTGCGAATGCGGTCTAAACCCGCCGTTAATTAACGGTAAACGCTATTCTTTCTTATTGATGAGCACATCAGAGATAGTAAAAGATTGTTCGATACGCTGTTGCTGTTTGTCCTGATGGTAAGCAATCGCGCTGATGGTGGAGTAAGTGAAGCGGCCTAAAAGAATGATAAAACTGATAAGTAACACGGCACGAGCAATACGCGTACCACTTCGTCGTGGCCGCATGGATATTCGTCGTTTGTGGGTAAGCGTAGACATTACCGGAAAATCTCCTGTGGAAGCGAACATTCGCTATTAATTATTTATGCACAAGCATCAGGTCAGGTCAATCGTTCAGCATAAAAAAATGGCTATCGTGACGAAATGCGTCCGTAACTGGAGAAGTTAACGACGTTCGCGGCTGTTGAGGGGGATTAAGAAGAGGCCGACAGGGAGTGAATCACTGCCTGGCCTCTTCGCCGACTTAACGGAATCAGTCGAGTTTTTTGCCTTTTAGTTCCGGCACCAGGAACAGGGTCGCCAGGATATCAAGGACGTAAATCGCCGCCAGTAAGGCAATGGCCACCTGGAATGAATACAGGCTGATTATTGCGCCGATAACCACCGGGCCGAAACCGCCAACGGCGCGGCCGATGTTGAATAGCACGTTTTGGGCGGTGGCTCGGGCCTCGGTTGGGTAGGCTTCGGACATCAGCGCGCCGTACCCTCCCATCATTCCGTTGACAAACATTCCTAGCAGCGCGCCGGCCCATAGCATGGCGACTGGATCGGATAGCTGCGAATAGGTCAGAACCATGATCAGCGCGCCGCTCTGAAACAGTAGAAAACTGGGTTTTCGTCCGATGCGATCGGCCAATTGCCCGAAGACCCAAATACCGACAATCATCCCCATGATGGTGACAGACGTCCACATGGCTGATTTGGTCAGGTTGAATCCCAGCGTTTTGGCGAGAAAGCTTGGCATCCAGATCATGATGCCGTAATAGCCGAAATTCTGTACGGAAGTCAGGATGATAATCCCTGCGCTGACTTTGCTGGCCGCCTTGTCCTTGACCAGCAGTTTGAACGACTCCAGCGCCGGTTTTCTTTTTGTGGCCTTACGGACGAACACCTCTGGCTCATGCAGACGATGGCGGATGAACCAGGCGACAAACGCCGGGATCACGCCGACAATAAACATGCCGCGCCAGCCGATATGCGGTAGAAGAAGCGGCGTCAGTATGGCGGCGGCCAATACGCCGGTCTGCCAACCCAGTGCGACATAAGAAGAGGCGCGTGCGCGATGACGGGCCGGCCATGCTTCGGCGGCCAGCGCCATGCCGATACCAAATTCGCCGCCCAGACCGATACCGGCGATCGTGCGATATAGCAGTAAATCCCAGTATCCCTGGGCAAAGGCGCACAGGCCGGTAAACACGGCAAAAAGCACGATGGTCCAGGTCAGTACGCGGATACGGCCAAAGCGGTCGCTCAACGCCCCAAAAATAAGGCCGCCGATCACCGCGCCGATCAGCGTCCAGGTGACCAGCGATCCGGCCTGACCCGATGTCAGGTTAAGATCGGTTGAGATGGCGGTCAGCATGAACCCAAGGATCAGCAGATCGAAACCATCCATGGCATAGCCTATCGCCGATCCGGCCAGCGCCTTCCAACTATAACTATCAACAACTTGTTTTTCCTCGTATTGAGGTGTCGCAGAGGACATTTTATTAGGACAGGTTGGGTCCATGGGTTCGCTCCTGGTGTTCGCAATGTAAATGTCAAAGTTAAATTATGTTGTAATGCTCGTTGCTTTAGTGAGTGTGAGCAATGGAAGTATCAATTTTGATACAAAACATTAAGCAATAATGGTGCCAAAATTTTATCTTAAAGTTATCTCTGGAATGGGGGCGCATTATTATGCCGAGTCGATGGGGTGTGTTCTTAATTGATTGATATGTAACTATTTTTGTGCTTTTAAATGAAGTTGTTCCGCACGAAAATTAATAAGATTCGACAAGCCCGCCGCTATGGGGAAAGGTTATTAGTGGCAGAGGTTGCACTAAAATAACACTCGACTGGCACCAAATTGGTGCGCAATACGGCGTACTGCACTAATTTGGTTACCACATTGACTAGGCTAAAGAAGTGAAACGGCGATGGTATTAGACGCTGAAAACGAAAGTTGTTTCATTTTTGATACGATAGACGGTGAAAACACCCTGGCAGGCTGATGAGGCGCGGCGGGTCAGGTATCGTGACGCCGAACCTGACCGGGGCGTTTTAGAAGTGTTTTTTGCCAGACCAGTAGGTGACGACCAACCGGTTAATTGCATGGTAACGTTGTTCCGCCGTTACGTTATCGCCAGACAAAATGTCTTTAACGATATCCAGAAGCTGCGTCATTTCCTTTTTGGCTCTGGACGCGAAATCAGGCGTGATCGCCTGGTCGGCGTAGAGCGTGACATAACTGTCGGCCAGGCCGCGCAGGATGTAATAAGACACCGCATTATCGGGATCGCTGCTGATCAAATCGTCTAAATCCTTCCGCAGGGAAACGTAGCTGTCAGTCCCGTCGAGACTTTCAGTAAATGCATGATATACGTTTGTAAAATCCATCGCTGCCACCTTTGATTAGCATCATCCGGCTATATTCATCAGATGAGCTACCGTGGTTTTGGTTTCCCTTCCATTCCGCTACTCGCCACGCGAGTTAAGTAACGGAAACGGGGAAACGAAATATCCGCCTGTAGCCTGATATCTGTTGAGTATAGATTTGGAAAACTTCACTTTCTAAAACTAAAGCCAGGTCTTGTCAACCGCTCTCTGACACTTTTGTATAAAAAAAGATACAAAATCAGTCAAAATATGAATTTTCGCTATTCCATTAAATCAGTATTAAAAAATAAATCCAAAATAAACAAAAAGATAGTCAATCCTGTTGAGACTGGTGAAAATTAATTGTCTAAATTTTTAGACAAAAATATTGACTCGCCCTGGATAAGCGAGCAACACTGAAATCCCCCGCCATCTGAATGGCGGGAAGTGCGATCGAAAGTTCGATCCTGCTAAAGCAGGCCGAATAGTGCTTGAGCGAACGAGCGGAGTGTTGTTATGGGGCCGTATTTTGGTGCCGAAGAAATCGGATGTTTACTGGAAGAGCTGAGTCTTTTTTCCATAACGACGGGAAAAAGCGGCGTAACGCGGCTGGCTTTCGGTGAAGCCGATGAAACTGCGCATCATTTTCTGGCGGAGAGAATGGCGTCGTTGGGGCTTAACGTGAGCCGCGATGCGATGGGCAATATTTTTGCGCGCTTACCGGGGCGGGATCGATCGCTACCGGCGGTGGGTACGGGTTCTCATATTGATACCGTGCCGTCCGGCGGTCTCTACGACGGAACCCTGGGGGTCGTCGGCGGCTTATATTCGCTGTTGCAGTACCGGCCCGGAGAACTGCGCAGAGATTTGGAACTTGTTGTTTTCAGAGGCGAAGAGTCAAGCCGCTTTGGTTTCTCCTGCATTGGCAGCAAGATTTTAACCGGCCATAGCGACGAGGAAAAATGGCGTGAGAATACCGACGATCATGGCTTGAATGTTTTTCAGGCGATGGAGCAGAGCGGTTATTCCGCGAACCAGCTGGCGCGCTGCGAACTGGAGGCTCAACGCTATTCGGCATTTGTGGAGCTGCATATTGAACAAGGCCGGATACTGGAAAACGAAGAGAAGGCCATCGGCATTGTGTATGGCATCGCCGCGCCGACCCGTTATCGGGTAACGGTGACCGGCTGCGCCGATCACTCCGGCGCCACGCCGATGTATCAACGGCACGATGCGCTGGTGGCCAGCGCAATGATTATTAACGATATTAATCATGCCGCCTGCAAAGAGATTATTTATGGAACGGTAGGCACCGTCGGCAAGCTGGATGTTTTACCGAACGCGATGAACGTGATCCCCGGACTGGTGAAATTTTATGTTGATATCCGTGGCGTCGACCCGGCCAGTATTCGGCGCGTCGCCGAGCGTCTGAAAGATTCGGTCAGTAAAACCGCCAGAGAAAATGACGTTGATATTTCACTTGAGCTGGTCGCGGAGGAAACCCCGGTTCCGCTTGATAATGCTATTTGCGATGTGATTGAAAACGTCGCTCTTGAGCAGGGGGTCAGCTACCGGCGCATGTTGAGCGGCGCCGGGCATGATGCCATGTATATGGCCAGCAAATATCCTACGGCCATGATATTTGCGCCGTCGAAAAACGGCATCAGCCATCATCCGGACGAATACACCAGTCCGCAGGAGATTATTACCGCGGCCAAAGTGTTGAAGCAGACGCTAGGGCAGTTAGCCAATGCGGATTGATTAGAAACGGTCCAGCGTTTCCTGTAATAACCGGCAGGCTTCTTCGCCTTTGGCGGCGTTATTCCAAAGCCCATCAAACAGCGACTGGTGATGAAGAATCGCCTCTTTTGATGAAGAAACCCAGGCTACGCCTGAATGAATATTAGGGAGTTCGCCGAGGCGGAACGGGCTGGAAGCAACCGAGAGCGGTTCGCTGTCTTTATAAAAAATTTGAAATGTGGATGAGGGAATAGTCTCGGTTGTGATCGCCACCTGAACAATGTGCTTTTTCTCTTCAAGAACCTGCAGCAGGTGTTGAACTTCCTGCCGCGCCAGCAGAACACGTTCCATTCTGGCGCTGGGGGAAATATTCAGCGTGCCGATGAGGCCCAAATGAATAAATTTTTCAATATGTTGAATGCCAATAAGGTTATGGATTTTGGGCAGATGTTTATTCAGATGAGATTTTCGTTCAAACAGGATATCAAGCGTTTGCAGCGATTTTTCGTCCAGATCATCTGAATGCGCACGATTATTATCTGCTTCCAGTAGCATCTGTTTCAGATAGTCATCGTAGTGTTCGGACGTCAACAGATAGGAAAAAGGATCGAAATGGGAATAAATACGCGTGGAGTTCTCTTCAAGCTGGCGCATTCTTTCAAAGAAGCCGCTGGCATGGGAATAGTATTCCATCCCGACGCCAAGCAGCGTTTCGAATGTGGTATGCAGGCACTCGGCCAGACGTTCAAGCGTTTCGATTTTCTTTATATCGCCTTTTTCAAGCCGATATACGGCGGCACGGGATATGCCAAGCGCCGAGGCAATTTGCTCGGCATTTAATGAGGCCGCTATGCGATAAGCTCTCAGTCTTTGTCCGATAGCCAGATAATCGATCGCGGTATTTTTCATGGTACTCTATATGCCAAAAATTTGCGTGATTTTAACACTAAAGGATCAACCTGACAATGTGGCGCGCCCGTGCGGCGGCCGAGTTCATCGGCGGATACCTGACGGGAAAACCGTATTACCGGCGGCGGACCGATTAACTGTAGTACGAACTTCGTCCAGGGGGATATAACCTCGTTGGCGATATAACGGTAATGGTGAAATTGATTAGCTCTTTATTTTAATTATGGTTGCCTCACCAGGGAAACCGAATAAATTCGCGCCGTAGGATTGCGGCGTAATAAGGATTGCTGCTCTATCGCTACGCCGTTTTATAAAAACAAGATGCCATTTTAATTTTACGTTTTTTTATTCCTTATGCGGATAAACACCAAAAGCGAGTTATTGCGTAACAATGATTCTGATTATTAAACGGAGACATCATGACTGTTATAGATGGGACCGCTCGGGTTATTAGTAACCAATGGGTAAACAGTGAATACAAGCACATGGTGATTCACGTCGGGCAGGTTGCATCGCAGGTCAAGCCGGGGCAGTTCTTTAATCTGCTGTGTCCGCAAACCGATGCCGACAAACCCTTTTTTCGTCGTCCCATGAGCACCTGGTTTGCCGATGAGCAGCAAGGGCGGGTGGATTTTCTCTACAAGGTTGTGGGGGCCGGCACGCGCGGGCTTGCCACGTTGAACCCGGACGATCGGTTGAACTATCTTGGCCCGCTGGGGAAAGGGTTTACGCTGAAGCCCGGCTACCGCCATATTCTGGTGGTCGGCCGGGGCGTGGGGCTGGCGACGCTTGCTCCGCTGGCGGAACACGCGGCGGCGATGAATATTCAGGTTACGGCGTTGCTCAGCGCCAAAGATCGGGAACGCCTGATGTCCCAGCGCCGTTTTCTGGATAGCGGCGCGCAGCTGATTGAAGTGGTGGATAGCGATGGTTCCAGCGCGACGGAAAACGTGGAGCGCCTGATTCGCGTGTTGCACCAGCGCCTGCCGATTGACGCCGCGTATACCTGTGGTTCGTCGCGCCTGATTCGCTTGCTGCAAAAGCTGTCGGCGGAACTGTATTTTGAAGGGGAAGTGGCGCTGGAACAGCAGATGGCCTGCGGCCTTGGCATGTGTTACTGCTGCGTGCGCCCGATGAAAGTCGGTATGAGTGGAAAGCTGGAAAGTAAGCGAGTGTGCTATGACGGTCCCGTTTTTAACTTACGGGAGGTGGCGCTGTGATCGATCTATCAGTCAATATCAATGGGTTAAAGTTGGCTAATCCGATTATGCCCGCTTCCGGCACCTTTGCTGAGGGGCTAACCGAGGTGATGGATGTTAATCGGCTGGGCGCTTTTGTCACTAAAACGTTTACCCTGCATCCGCGTGGCGGGAATCCCGTTCCCCGGGTTTGCGAGCTGGATGGCGCGATGCTCAATTCGATAGGCATCCCAGGAAAGGGCGTTGATCACTTTATTCAGCATGTGGTGCCGTTCTGGCGCCGCTATCAGCCGCCGCTGGTTGTCAGTATTTCCGCCAATACCGCGGATGAGTTCGCCAAACTGGCCGAGCGGCTAAGCGATGTTGAAGGTATTGCGGCAATTGAAGCCAATATTTCCTGCCCCAATATAGAGGCGGATGGTAAAGCTTTCGCCATTGAGGCGGCGTCAACCGCCAACGTTATCAGGGCATTACGCCGCGCGACGCGTTTACCGCTGTGGGCGAAACTGACCCCCAATACCGCCGACATTGCCGCTGTTGCCTTGGCGGTTGAAAATGAAGGCGGCGATGCGATTGTGGTCGGCAATACCTTGCTGGGGATGCGTATCGATATTCAGACCCGCCGTCCTAAATTGGGCAATATTATGGGCGGGTTATCAGGGCCGGCGCTTAAGCCGATTATGCTGCGTATGGTTTATCAGTGCCGCAAGCAGGTATCCATTCCGATTATCGGCTGCGGCGGCATCAGTCAGGCGGACGACGTGATTGAATATTTTTACGCCGGGGCCAGCGCGGTTCAAGTGGGGACGGCAACCTTTATTCATCCGAAGGCGATGATCGCCATTCTTGACGATCTTAACGCCTATTGCCGGCAGCAGGGGATTGAGCGCATCGCCGATCTGACCGGCGCCATTATTGATGACGTTACGCCGTATGACGGGCTTTCCTGAATAACCGGATGCGGACGGCGCAACGGCGTCCATCTGCTGGCGGCGGGCGCGAGAATAAATCGCGCCTCGCTCCGCCGTCGGTACGGATTAAGCCGGCTCTTCCTCGATATTCAGTTTCCAGCCGGCGACATCCTGCCAGAATTCCTGCTCCCGCTCTAAATCCAGTTGGACGAGATTATTCTGGGCGAAAAAATCGCGCGGGAATATCAGCGTCCAGTGGTTATCGTCGGTGCTCAAGCGCAGCGTTTCCGGCGTGGTGGTGGCCTGTCGCTGATTATTCAAGAGCGTGGCGAGACGCAATAGCTGAATCATGGGCAAGTACTGTTTCTTTTTGAACAGATTCAGGCGCGGCAGCTCTTCCAGCTTGATGGCCTTGCGGTGATAGCGCACGATCAGGGAAAGCAATAGCTGCTGTTCCTGATTGAAGCCGGGCAGGTTGGTATTTTGCAGAATATAGGCCGAGTGGCGGTGCATGCCGCTCTGGTTTATTCCCAACCCCACTTCATGCAGCATCGACGCCCAGTTCAGAATCGCTTTAAGCTGCGGATTAACCTGATTGGGATTTTGCTCCGCCCATTGCGCGTATAACAGCTCCGTGGTTTCCAGCACCCGGCCGGCCTGTTCGCGATCGATATTGTAATGGCTGGCAAGACTTTGCGCCGTGCGGATACGGATATCTTGATGGCGGAAACGGCCTTCCATTTCATACAGCACGCCTTCGCGCAGCGCGCCGTCGGACAGACGCAGTTCGTTGATTGATAGCGCGTCAAAGATGCCGCACAGGATCGCCAATCCGGGAACCAGCACCGACTGCCTGTCTTCCGTCAGCCCCGGCAGGCTCAACGATTTGAACGATTTGAACTGTAGGATCTGATCGCGCAGCATTTCCAGCCGTCCCGGCGTAATCAGGCCATCTTTCTTACCCATTTCCGTCAAGATTTCATGGGTGGCTTTAATGGTGCCGGACGCTCCCAGCGCATATTTCCAGCCGTAGATGCGGTATTCCCAGGACAGCGTTTCCAGTTTTTGGGCCGCCGCCAGGCGAGCGCGCTTAAAGTTGCTTTCGCTGATTTCGCCATTGGGGAAAAACTGCTGGGCAAAGCTGACGCAGCCCATGCGGCGGCTTTCGATCAGCATCGGCTCAAAGTCCTCCCCGATGACCAACTCGGTGGAGCCGCCGCCGATATCGATCACCAGCTTGCGGCCTTTCTCCGGCTGAGTGTGCTCCACGCCCATGAAAATCAACCGGGCTTCTTCATGACCGGAGATGATTTCGATCGGATAGGGGATGATATCAGCGGCCCGGCGCAGAAACTCCTGTACATTTACCGCCTGACGCAAGGCGTGAGTGCCGACAATCGACACGTTCTGCGGAGGAAACCCCTGCAGCCGTTCGGCGAACAGCGTCAGACAATTCAGGCCGCGCTCCATGGCTTCTTCGCTGAGCACGTTTTGACTGTCCAGTCCATCAGCCAGATAAACGCGCTGTTTTAAACGGCTAAGCACCTGAAGTGCGCCGTTTACCACGCGGGCGATTACCATATGAAAACTGTTGGAACCCAGATCGACAGCAGCAAATTCCTGGGGTTTTACGACATTGGTCTCTTTGCTAGTTAATGGCATTATTCAGGTTTTTCTCCGGGTTGCTCCAGCGCTTTAATGTAATCATAGACGGCATTTTGTCCGCGCACCTTACGACGGTTGCCGCGTGATACATAACGATTACTCAGCTCTTTATCAATCACACGGGCTTTCACCGTATCGCTGAACAAAATATTAAGGATGTCCAGAATGCGATGTTTCAAAATGGGATCGAGAACTTCGACGGCGACCTCAATACGGTAATCGATGTTACGCGTCATCCAGTCGGCTGAAGAGAGGTAAACTTTTTTATCGCCCCCGTTATTAAACACATATACGCGGTCGTGTTCCAGATAACGATCGACGATGCTGATAGCCTGAATATTTTCACTTACGCCCGGTAAATTGGGGATCAGCGAACACATGCCGCGCACCAGCAGATTGATTTTTACGCCAGCGGCAGAGGCCTGATACAGTTTTTCCACCAGCCCTTTATCCACCAGATTGTTTACCTTAAGGGTAATGCTAGCCTCAATGTTCGCTCGCGCATTTTCGGTTTCTTTATCGATCAGCTTATACAGTTTATCACGTGAGTTCTGGGGAGAAACCAGTAGATACTCAAAGGAGACCGGGCGATAGGGGTTTTCGATGAAGTTAAATACGCGGCGAACCTCATTGGTAATACGTTCATCCGCGGTAATCAACGAGTAGTCGGTATAGATCCGCGCGGTCTTCTCATTGAAGTTGCCGGTGCCGATGTGGGCGTAACGCACGATGCCATCCCCTTCCCGGCGCGAAATCAAAAAGAGTTTGGCGTGAATTTTCAGTCCCGGCACCGAGAAGATTACGTGAACGCCGGCTTCGGTCAGCCGTTTGGACCACTGAATGTTGGCTTCTTCATCGAAACGCGCCTGCAGTTCCACCACCACGGTGACTTTCTTGCCATTGTGGGCCGCATGGATCATGGAGTTAATGATGCGGGAGTCTTTCGCCACGCGGTAAATGTTGATTTTGATCGCCAGAACGCTGGGATCGAACGAGGCCTGACGCAGCAGTTCCAGCACGTGCTCGAATGTGTGGTACGGATAATAAAGCAGCACGTCGCGTTCGCGGATGGCGTCGAAGCCATTGCGGAAGTGGTTGAACCCGTCGTGGCGCAGCTGCGGCAGCGCTTTATTGACCAGATTGGCCCTGCCGACGTTGGGGAAAGAGATAAAGTCTTTAAAGTTATGGTAACGGCCGCCGGGTATCACCGAGTCATAGGAGGAGATCCCCAGTTTTTCCTGCAATACGGCGACCATCGCGTCCGGCATATCACGCTGATAAACAAACCTGACCGGTTCCGCCGTCAACCGCTGTTTCAGGCTGGAGGACATCAGCTCCAGCAGGCTGGATTCCATTTCGGTCACCAGATCGTACTCGGCGTCGCGCGTCATTTTCATCGAATAGGCGTTCAGCGCGTCGTAGTCGAAAAAGCCTTTGAAGATGTCATTCAGACAGTAGCGCAGAATGTTATCGATCAAAATCATGGTTTTCCGGCGGCGAGGCGCTTCCGCCGGCAGGTTAACGAAGCGGGGCACTTTGTCTGAAGGGATTTCCAGCAACGCGTAGTTCGTCTCGTCGCCGCGAATAATTTCGACCGCCAGATAGGTGTAGTCGTCTTTCAGGAACTGCACCAGATTGGTGTCATGCAGGATCAGGATCGGCGTGATGTGCGGACGTAAATGCTGTCTGAAATATTCCCGCAGCCACTCCTGCTGGTTCGGGGAAACCTGGCGTTCGTTAACCAGAAAAATCTGGTTACGCGCCATTTCCAGTAATAACTCGTTGTAAAGACTATCGAATAGCTGATCTGTTTTCAGGACGCGAGCCTGAATTTTTCCCAAAAGGTGTCGTAAATTATCGCCTGAACCTTGCTCTTCGTTAATTAGAATTCGTCTTTTCAGATCGGCAAAACGAACTTTATAGAACTCATCAAGATTGTTGGAGTAAATGCCAAGAAAGCGCATACGCTCAATCAGGGGGTTGCTTTTATCTGCCGCTTCCTGAAGTACTCGTTCATTAAAGGATAACCAGCTTAACTCTTTCTCAATGTAGAGTTTATCCTGACTCATTTTCACTCCGTTAGACTATGTGCTGAAGGTCTATCTATATCCAATAAACACAAGATGTAGCCGGCCGGCGATCGTGCGCTCTCCCTAAGTTTAGCCAACTCGGTGAACCGGGTTAAAACCCCGCCGAAGGAGGATTCAAACGCGTCATACAGCGACCCCGAAAGGAAGAAGTCTGGTGAGAGGTCGGGTAATTTTGACAAGCCGACACCGCTACAACTTGAAAGACGAAGGATATAACAACATTATGGCGCGCTCATGACGATAAAATCCAATACGCAGACAGACTTACCGTTGTCATATTATTAGGGTAAAGGCAACATATGCTACCCCGTTTTATGCGGGATGAACAAATAAAGAAACTCTGACGGATTGAATATCACGGCGAGCGCGATGGAAAACACAGATAACAGATTACAGCACCGGGATCGCCGGCGGGCGTGGATAGATCGTCTGACGCGCCGCGTCGTGGCGGGCAGCGGCTTATTGGTGCTGATCACGCTGTTGTCGATTTTTTTCTATCTGCTGTATGTCGTGACGCCGATTTTTCTTTCCCCCTCCATCAGCGAACAAAAAACGATCCCGATGACCGCCTCGGCTCCCGCTCTGGCCGTGGGGATCGGCGATAACGGGCGGATGGGGTTCCGTATCGACCGGCAAGGCTATGGCGAATTTATCGAACTTGCTTCCGGCCGGACGCTACAGCGTATTCAGCTTGCGCCATCAGTGGATTTATTGGTGGAAAGCCACGGCGACCGGCACATTTATGCGCTCAGCCAGCCAGACGGCCGGATCCGTCTGGTGCAGCCGTTACTGCCGCTGAGCGGCGATTTCGCTCCGCAGTGGCGTTTCCCCTTTGGTGAAAAACCGCTGTCGCTGGGGCAGCCCGCGCAACCGCTGCGTCAACTGGCCGTAGCGGCAATCGCGGAAAAACGCCTGATAGTGGCGGCCGTCACCCAGGATTACCGTCTGGTGGTTAGCGAAGTCGGGGAGGCGGGGATACGGTTAAAAGCGCAGGTTGAACTTCCCGGTAAATCGGCGGATCAGTTGCTGATCGCGCCGGACGGCCGGCAAATTTATCTCCTTGACGGTACGCGGCTCAGCGTGTGGCAAGCGGACGATCGGCTGATACTGCGGGAAAACCGCCGGTTGGCCGAACAAGGCGCGTTGCGCTTGAGCCTGTTGTCCGGCGGACGTTCTCTGCTGGTTCAGTCCGCCGACGGGCAAATCACCCAGTGGTTCGATGTGCCGGCGGAAAACGGCATGCAGTTGACGGCCATTCGCCGATTCCCTCAGATGGCGGACGCGCCGGTATTGTTAGCCAGCGAACCGCAACGGCGGGTATTCGCCACGCTGACGCCGCAGGGCGACCTGTCGCTTTTCGCCAGCAAACAATCAGACGCGCTATTGACTCAAAATATCGCGCCGGATGCCCGGTCGCTGGCATTTTCCCCGCGCGGCCAGACCATGCTGGTCGAAACGGCGGATAGCTGGCGGACGTACAACGTGGATAATCCCTATCCTGATATCGGCTGGCGCGGGCTGTGGCAAAAGCTGTGGTATGAAAATTACCCTGAGCCGGAGTATGTCTGGCAGTCTACGGCCGCCGATGACGGCTATCAGGCCAAATTCAGCATGATGCCGCTGATGCTGGGCACGTTAAAAGCGGCGATGTACGCCATGCTTTTCGCCACGCCGCTGGCGCTGTCTTGCGCCATTTATACGGCCTGTTTCATGTCGCCGGCTCTGCGGCGCTGGATTAAACCGGCGCTGGAGATTATGGGAGCCTTGCCGACGGTGGTCATCGGGTTGATCGCCGCCATCTGGCTGGCGCCGCATTTTGCCGCCTATCTGTCGGCCATCCTGGTCATGCCGGTTTTATGCGCGTTATCCGTGCTCGGCGGCGGCTGGTTGCTGGAATCGCTGCCCGCCGGCTGGCGTAAATTTTTTCCCGCCGGCTGGGATGCGATATTTCTGCTGCCGATCGTCTTATTGACGCTGATTTTCGGCTGCTGGCTGGGGCCGATTCTGGAGATAGGGATATTGGGTCAGCCGTTATATCAATGGATGGGGGATGATTTTGTTCAGCGCAATGCGCTGGTGGCGGGCGTCGCCTTAGGTTTTGCTTTGATCCCGCTGATTTTTTCGCTGGCGGAGGATGCCTTATTCAGCGTTCCTTCCCGTTTAAGCCAGGGATCGCTGGCGTTGGGGGCCACGCCCTGGCAAACCCTGTGGCGCGTGGTGTTGCCTTCAGCCAGCGCCGGGATCTTTGCCGCGCTGATGCTCAGTTTCGGCCGCGCGGTCGGGGAAACCATGATCGTGTTAATGGCGACGGGCAATACGCCGATTATGGATGCGAGATTACTGCAAGGGCTGAGGTCTCTGGCTGCCAATATCGCCATTGAAATGCCGGATGCCGTCATCAATAGCGGCCACTACCGGGTGTTGTTTATGACGGCGCTGGCGTTGTTCGTTTTCACTTTTGTGGTGAATACGCTGGCTGAGTCGATTCGCCGGCGTTTGCGCCGACGCTATCTTGACGAAGGAGAGAACGCGTGAGGCGCTGGTTTCAGTCCGGCAAGCCGTGGGTGTGGCTGACGGCATCATCCATTAGCATCAGTCTGCTGGCGATGATGACGATTTTCGTTCTGTTGGCCGGTCAGGGCATGCGCTACCTGTGGCCGCAACCCGTATGGCTGTTTACGTTAAAACCGGAGGCGGGCGAGCCCCCCGCGCTTATCGGCGAGATTTATGACCGGCAAACGCTGTCATCGCAACAGCTCAGGGATGCCGGCCTGCTGTCGGGGTCGTCGCCGGAAGAAACGGCGACGCGCTACCTGATCAAAACCGGCCAGCGGGAAATCTATGGCCGGAGCTTTCGGACTCTGCTATCCCGTGATGTCGTCGGCCTCAGCAAGCCGGCGGATATTCTGGTGCTGAAGCTGGCGAACAACAGCACGGTTTACGGTTATCTGGCGGGAATGCTGGAGGAGGAGCAGCCGTTGCTGGCCGACGATCTGCCCGGAACATTGTATCGCCGGGTGAAGCAGGTTCAGGCGTTGTCGCAGATGGCGCAGGATATCCGCTTGGGCGAGATGGCGAAAATCAACCAACAGTTTGAGGCATTGCGTCTGGAAGAGAAAAAACGGCGGCAGGCGGATACGCTGGACAGCCGGACCCAGGCGCAAATCAATGCTGAACGAAGCGAATTGCATCGGCATTTTGAGGCGTTGTCTCAGCAATTAACCGAGCTTAACCAGGATATCGATCGCGATAGGGTGCAACTGCGCGATGCGAACGGCGCTCTGCATCTTTTTCCGCTCAAAGACATTGAGCAAGTCTGGTATCCCAATGCGATGAGCCTGAGTCAGAAAATAAAGCATTGGACGCAGCAGGTCAGATACATGCTGGCCCACTATTCTCCCGACAGCAATCATCCCGGACATCTGTTCCCGGCGATTTTCGGCACGGTATTGATGGTGGTGCTGATGTCTATTATCGTCATGCCGCTTGGCGTGATTGCCGCCGTATATCTGCATGAGTATGCCGGTAAAAATATGCTGACGCGCTGGGTAAGGATCGCGGTGGTCAATCTGGCCGGCGTGCCGTCGATCGTCTATGGCGTATTCGGGCTGGGATTTTTCGTTTATCTGGTCGGCGGCACGCTGGATAGGCTTTTTTATGCCGAAGCGCTGCCTAATCCGACATTCGGCACGCCGGGGCTGCTGTGGGCATCGCTGACGCTGGCGTTGCTGACATTGCCGGTGGTGATTGTCGCCACCGAAGAGGGATTATCGCGTATTCCCATGTCGGTGCGTTATGGTTCTCTGGCTTTGGGCGCCACTAAAGCAGAAACCTTATGGCATGTGGTGTTGCCGATGGCTATACCCGCGATGATGACCGGGCTGATCCTGGCCGTCGCGCGGGCGGCCGGGGAAACCGCGCCGCTGATGCTGGTGGGGGTGGTGAAATCGGCGCCGGCGCTGCCGGTTGACGATCTTTTCCCTTATCTTCATCTGGAACGGAAATTTATGCACCTGGGATTTCAGATTTACGATCTGGCCCTCCAGAGTCCGGATGTCGAAGCGGTGCGGCCGCTGGTCTATGTCACGGCTCTGCTGCTGGTATTGATTGTTGTCGGGCTGAATCTTGCGGCGATGGGGATCCGTCACGTACTGCGTGAACGATATCGTACGCTGTCGCTCTGAATTTAGGATGAAGTGGTGGGATTTATGAAGCAGGCGAAGACATTGTCGATTATGGATACTCCCGCGTTCAGCGACGAGCGGGTCGCGCTGGCGGTGGAGCATCTGAATCTGTATTACGGCGTTAAACAGGCGCTGAATGATATTTCCCTGCGTATCGCCAAAAATCAGGTGACCGCGCTGATCGGTCCATCCGGCTGTGGAAAATCGACGCTGCTGCGCTGCTTTAACCGCATGAACGATCTGGTCGATGATTGCCGTACCGAGGGCAATATCTGGCTGAACGGCACGCCGATTACCGATCCGCAGCTGGATGTGGCGGTATTGCGCCGCCGGGTCGGAATGGTGTTTCAGCGTCCGAATCCTTTTCCCAAATCTATTTATGAAAACGTTATTTATGGTCTGAGGCTACAGGGCGTTCGGGATCGGCGTTTACTGGATGAGGCGGTGGAACAGGCTTTGCGTGCCGCGGCATTATGGCATGAAGTGAAAGATCGGCTGGGGGATAACGCGCTGACCCTTTCCAGCGGGCAGCAGCAGCGCCTGGTGATCGCCAGAGCTATCGCCATTAAGCCGGAAGTGCTGTTGCTTGATGAGCCGACCTCCGCGCTGGACCCTATCTCAACGCTGGTTATTGAAGAGTTGATCGGCACGCTGAAGCGGCATTTCACGCTGGTGTTGGTGACGCATAATATGCAGCAGGCGGCGCGCGTCTCCGATTACACGGCATTTATTCATCAGGGCAGATTAATCGAATATAATCAGACGGATGATTTATTTACTTCACCGGCTCAACGGCGAACGGAAGATTATATTACCGGACGATTCGGTTAAAAACGGCGGCAATTGCCGCGCCGTTTTATGTGCTCGATCAATTTAATGAAAACTGTGTGGGAATTGTCCGTGCCATTTGAAAAAGTGATGGTAAAATGTGCGGCACTTAATCGGGCGGGCGAATGGCGGGTAACATGAGATTTAATACCATGAGTGAAGGCGAAATTATTACCGAACTTTGCCGAAGAATAAAAGATGCTCGCATCCAGCAACGTTTATCGCAGGTTGATCTCGCAGAGCGGGCCGGTTTAGGCGTCGCGACGATTAAACGCGCGGAAATGGGCGAATCGATAACGCTCAGCAGTTTATTATGCATTTTGCGTGGACTTAATCGCCTGCATCAATTGGAAGGTATTTTATTTGACGCCGAGGTTGAATCCTTTAATGCCCAGATAAGCGGCGAGAAGAAACATACGCCGCTGCGGATCCGTAAGAAAGCAGCTTCTTTCCCTGCAAAAACAGTCCGTAAGCATGAAGCGATGAAAGAAAAAACGGCCAGCACGGTTGACTGGTATATTTCCGCCGCTGAAAATAATATTGTTTGGTCTTTGCCGGATAACGGAAAAAAATAGTTATATATATCAGCGCGCTTTTGATTTTTTATTATGAATTTCTTATCTGTTTTATTTCCTTTTTACAAGACACCGGTTAATGATTTAATAAAAGCATTAACCGGCGTTTGATAAAACGGCACCTGAATAATCAGATATAAATTTCGTTATCCTGATTCATTTAAATAATTATGAAAAGTTTTTTAAATACTAATTGGTTATTATTCACATAACACGACCTTGATGGCCAATCCCCCCCGCGATGTTTCACGATATTTGGCGTTCATATCCTTACCGGTTTCATACATCGTTTCAATGACCTTATCTAATGAAACGCGCGGTTCGCTGGTGCGGCGCATCGCCATACGGGCCGCGTTAATCGCTTTTACCGACGCGATGGCGTTACGTTCGATGCAGGGAACCTGAACCTGACCGGCGACCGGATCGCATGTCAGCCCCAAATTGTGTTCCATCCCGATTTCCGCTGCGATACAGACCTGTTCCGGGTTGGCGCCAAGTAACTCGGCCAGACCGGCCGCGGCCATCGAACACGCCACGCCGACTTCCCCCTGACAGCCGACTTCGGCGCCGGAAATGGAGGCGTTCATTTTATATAGCAGGCCGATGGCGCCGGCGGCTAAAAAATAGCGCAGATAAGATTCGGGCGTAACGGGCTGGATGAAATGGTCGTAGTAAGCTAATACGGCGGGAATGATGCCGCAGGCGCCGTTGGTCGGCGCGGTGACGACGCGTCCGCCCGCGGCGTTTTCCTCCGCGACCGCCATCGCAAACATATTGACCCAGTCCATCGCGTCCATGGGATCGCTGGAAAATCGATCGTTAATGAATAACAAACGGTGCAGGGCGGAGGCGCGGCGAGGCACTCTCATCGGGCCGGGCAATACGCCTTCGGTGTTCATGCCGCGATGAATGCCATTCTGCATCGTCTGCCAAACCTCGGCGAAATAGTGTTCTATCGCTTCCCGGCCGTGTATCGCTATTTCGTTTTTCATGACGATCGCCGACACTGAAAGACAGTTATCGTGACAATGACGCAGTAACTTTTGCGCCGAGAAGAACGGGTAGGGCGCGCGTTCGGCCTCCACGTTTGTCTTGCCGAAATTCTCCTGATCGACGACGAATCCGCCGCCGATGGAGTAATAGGTTTTGCTGTAAAGCAGCTCCTGATGATTATAGGCGCGGATGATCATGCCGTTTTCATGTAACGGCAGATTTTCCGGTTGAAAACACAGGGCGCTTTCCAACGGGAAACTCACCTCGTACCGGCCATTCAGGAGCGGCAGCTTGCGGGTGTCTTTTACCTGCTGAATAAACGCGGGGATCGCGTCAATGTCGACGCTGTCCGGCAGATTGCCGGCCAGTCCCAACATGATGGCGATATCGGTATGATGACCTTTTCCCGTCAACGACAGCGAACCATAAACATCGACGGCGAGCCTTGTGACCGATGAAATAAGCGATTTACTGACCAGGTCATCCGTGAACATTTTGCCAGCTTTCATCGGGCCAACGGTATGTGAACTGGAAGGGCCGATACCAATTTTGAAAATTTCAAATACGCTGACCATAGCGACTTCCTTTAAAAAACGCCAGTACGGAACTGGCGTTGATATCGATGGCTAATGAGATTGTCTGGATTAACCAAACAGGCTGTAGACGATAGCGGAGATAGCGATCAGCCCCATGATGGTAACGAATACGTTACTGATATGGCCGCTGTATTTTTTCATCGACGGGACTTTATGAATGGCGTACATCGGCATCAGGAACAACAGACAGGCGATGATAGGGCCGCCCAGCGTTTCAATCATGCCCAGAATGCTTGGGTTCAGCGTCGCCACAATCCAGGTGGTGATCAGCATGAACAGGGCGGTGAGCCGGTTCAGTTTGCCGTTGGATATGGTTTTCCCTTTACCGCGCAGCGATTTCACAATCATGCCGTTGAAACCTTCGCTGGCGCCCAGATAGTGGCCCAGGAACGATTTTGAAATGGCGATGGTGGCGATGATCGGCGCCAGGTAGCCCATCATCGGGTTATTAAAGTGGTTGGCCAGATACGAGAGAATGGAGATGTTCTGTACTTTCGCTTCCATCAGCTCGGCGGGAGACAGGCTCAGCACGCAGCTGAACACGAAGAACATTACGGTAATGACCATCATGATATGGCTATAAGAGAGAATGCGGGAGCATTTCTTCTCGGCTTCTTCGCCGTACTCTTTACGCTTGGCGACGGCAAACGAGGAGATAATCGGCGAATGGTTGAATGAGAAAACCATTACCGGGATCGCCAGCCATAATGTCGCCAGTAAACCATTGCCGGTTATGTTATTGGATAAAGAGATATTTTCAAATACGGACGTATTCCAGTGCGGGACTAAATACAGTGCCAGCATCATTAAAACGGCGACAAAAGGATAAACCAGAATGCTCATTGCCTTGACGATCATCGCTTCGCCGAAGCGGACGATAAACATTAATCCCAGAATTAATATTAGCGATAACAGCGCTCTTGGCGGTGAGGGCAAATGCATTTGGTGAGTAATAAAACTATCCACCGTATTGGTAATCGCCACGCTGTAAACCAACAAGATGGGATAAATTGCGAAAAAATAGAGCAGAGTGATTAATTTACCAGCGCCAACGCCGAAATGTTCTTCAACGACTTCGGTGATATCTTCGCCGCCTTTTTTACCTGATAATACAAAACGGCATAATGCGCGGTGGGAATAATAGGTCATTGGGAAAGCAATAATGGCCATAATTATTAATGGGATAAGACCGCCAATGCCCGCATTTATCGGTAAAAATAATACACCAGCGCCAATGGCCGTGCCATATAGGCCTAACATCCAGACTGTATCGCTTTTACGCCAGCCCGAGGCTCGCTCTAATACCTGGCTGCTATCTTGGATTGTGCTCATGCTAGTTTCTCCTTAGTGAACACAGTGTATAAAAAATACAGTACCGGCAAGTTGCCGTTACAGGGATAAAAAATGAACAGGACATGTAAATATGTCGATGGGGCATACTGTTTTGTGGCCGCATTCTATATCGCGACGCTCGGTAAATAATATTGAGGCGATCACACAAATGAATTAATAACTATTATTTTGATGAGTTTTGTAAAAATTTAAAATATCAATAATGATACTTTAAATTTATTATTTTTAATGGCTCTTTCATGATGCGTTAATTAGTGTTGAAAGGATGAAAAATAGCCAAAATATTAATGGGCAGAAAGTAAGCTGAAATAAATAGTAAACTCAAATTTAGAGATGTCACGCTGAAAGTCACTTTTTTTATACGGCGGATTATTAAAACTACCGGGGCCGGTCAGGCATACGCCATCGTATGCCTGACCAAGATAATGTCCGGTCGGTTAGGCCGATAACTTCTTCTGCGCCCAGATTAAGCCGGGTTGGTATTCATCCGTCAGCATTGCCGCCAGCGACCGTAACGTTTGCCGTAGCTGAGCGCTATCCTGCGCCTGTAAATTCAGATGTCCAACCTTGCGTCCGGGACGCACCTCTTTTTCATACCAGTGCAGGCGCACCAGCGGCAGAGACAGCCAGTCGATGTTGACCTCCGTCCCGATCAGGTTGACCATCACCGACGTGGCATCCACCGCGGGAGCCGGCATTGGCAGATCCAATATTGCCCGCAGATGTAGTTCGAACTGGCTGATAGAAGCGCCATTCTGCGTCCAGTGCCCGCTGTTGTGCACGCGTGGCGCGAGTTCATTAATCAGCAGACGATCGCCGACAATGAAGCACTCCATCGCCATTACGCCAACGTAGCCCAGTTCATTCATAATGGCCGACAGCATTTGTTCCGCCTGCTGTTGCAACTGCGGAGCCGGATGCGGCAAAGCGACGCTGGCGCGCAGGATCCCGTCTTGATGCAGATTATGCGTCAGAGGATAGAATACGCAGTCGCCGTGGACGTTGCGCGCGCCAACCAGCGATACTTCGCCGGAGAAATTGATGCCTTGTTCGACAATGCATTCGCCGTAGCAGTCCGCGGGAAGCGTATGCTGCTCGCCGTCGCGCAGACGCCATTGTCCCCGGCCGTCGTAACCGCCGACGCGGCGTTTGACGATGGCAAGTTCGCCAAGCCGGGAAAAAATCTGCGGCCACTCGTTGGCATCGGCAAGTAATTGCCAGGGCGCGGTAGCCAGATTCAGGGAATCCAGCAGCTGTTTTTGCGTGAGACGATCGGCCAGACGCGGGAAAATATCACGATTGACGAATGCGGTATGCTGCGCCAGCTCGCGCGTCAGCGCGGTTTCCGGCCAGCGTTCAATTTCCGCGGTAATCACGCTGTTCTGGAACGGGACCGATTCCGGTTCCGCATTCAGCCCGACGGGATAAACCGCAATACCCAGGGGTTCTCCGGCCTGGCGCAACATTCTTCCCAACTGGCCGTCGCCTAAAACGCAAATCGGTTTCATGCGTCCTCCCGCGGATCAGGATGAGAAAGCACTTCGTCAGTCTGGCTTTGCCGCCACGCAGCCAAACGGGCGGCGAGCGCGCGATCGTGCAACGCCAGGATCTGCGCCGCCAGCAGCGCCGCGTTGGCGGCGCCGGCTTTACCGATGGCCAGCGTGCCGACCGGAACGCCGCGCGGCATTTGCACAATGGAGTACAGGCTGTCAACGCCGCTTAACGCAGCGCTTTGTACCGGCACGCCCAATACCGGAACCAGCGTTTTGGCCGCCAGCATGCCGGGTAGATGCGCCGCGCCCCCCGCGCCCGCAATAATCACGTCAAAACCGTTCTGTGCGGCCTGTTCTGCGAAACTGAATAGTTTATCGGGCGTCCGGTGAGCGGAGACGATCTCTACATGAAAAGGGATATTCAGCGTGGTGAGGATTTCCGCAGCAAACTGCATGGTGGCCCAGTCACTCTTTGAACCCATGACGATGGCGATTTTTGCCGGGGCAACGTTGGATGACATGCCTGTAAAGCTCCTGTGATTTACATGATGGTGACGTCGATGGTGGCGCGTCGGCCGGATATTCCCTGGCGCCCGTCCCGACGTTAAATATCAGACGAATGACGTTGGCTGCCAACAGGGGCCGGCTTTGAGGGCGTAGAGCATATCACGACCTTATGGTGAGGAAAACGGTTGCGTCGATTGGAAAAACGAATCATGCGCTAAAATAACCGGGGAAAATGGCTAGAATGGAAATGAAATCAGTTCGATATCCTGGGCGGTCACTTTTATCATCGATCCTTCATGATGCCAGGCTCCCAGCACCGCGCGCCGCGCGCTGAAGCCATCGCTGACGATTTGATGAATGGCCGGACGATGGGTATGTCCATGGATCATGGTGTTGACCTGATAGTGCCGCAAACGCGCGATGACCTGTTCAGGATTGACATCCATAATGCGTATTGATTTATGCTGGTTAGCCTGCTGACTGGCTGAACGCATGCTTGCGGCGATTCTGAGCCGGATAGCCAGCGGTAAAAGAAGGAAAAGGCGCTGGATCATTGGGTTGTGAACCCGGCGGCGGAATTTCTGATAGGCGAGATCGTCAGTACATAGCGTATCGCCATGCAAAATCAGTATTCGCTGGCCGTACAGGTCGAGAACCTTCTCTTCGGGAAGCAGCGTGAGGCCGCTTTGTTTGGCGAAGCGCCGGCCGAGCAGAAAGTCGCGGTTACCGTGTATGAAATAACAGGGAACGCCTTGCTGATGTAGCTTCAGCAGGGCATTGGCGATGGTCGTATGCAGTGGTTGCGGGTCGTCGTCGCCGATCCAGGCGTCGAACAGATCGCCCAGAATATATAGCGCGTCCGCATGCACGGCTTCATGGCGCAGAAAACGCAGAAAACCGGCGGTAATCGCCGGTTCATGAATATTTAAGTGCAGGTCGGCAATAAAGAGTGTCGCCATGCGACTGCAATTATTCGCTAACGGTTACGGAGTTGATCACGACGTCTTCTTTAGGCACATCCTGATGCATACCGCTGCGGCCCGTAGCCACGCCTTTGATTTTATCCACGACGTCCATGCCTTCGACGACTTCGGCGAATACGCAGTAGCCCCAGCCGTCGGCGCGTTCGGAACGGAAGTTCAGGAAATCATTATCCACAACGTTAATGAAGAACTGCGCGGTGGCGGAATGCGGATCGTTAGTGCGAGCCATGGCCAGCGTGCCGCGGGTATTTTTCAAGCCATTGTTGGCTTCATTCTTAATTGCAGCTTTGGTCGCTTTCTGCTGCATACCCGGTGCAAAACCGCCGCCCTGGATCATAAAACCATTGATAACACGGTGGAAAATAGTGTTGTCGTAGAAGCCGCTGCGGCAGTAATCCAGGAAGTTTTCTACGGTAACCGGCGCTTTGTCTGCGAAAGTGTTGATGACGATATCACCATGGTTTGTATGAAACGTGATCATAATAATGAATCCTACATAGGCGTAATAATAGTAATGAGGAACGATGCTCACAGAATGCATGAACAATCAAGAGCGCACTTATAACATAACTGGCCTGCTGAGTCAGTATGCGGCGTAGCTTTCAAGCCGCTCTTCTAATTATCCGGCGTGGCCGGATCGCCGGGTGAAATTTATCGGCGCGCCGAAGGAATGAGATGCCGTGAAATCGCGGCGATTAGCGAGGAAAAGCTAATATTCAAATAAACTGATTATATATCATAAAGTTATATTGTTTATTCGAATGACATTTTTATTGCACCGGATCACTATTTTCCATAATTAGCTTGTTCTTTCGTTGTAAGCAGGATTAGTCTGAGAAGGATTCTTATTACCCTGAATTATCACTAAATAGATAGGTGAATTATGCTGGACAGTATCAATCGAGTATTCGATAAGCCGGATTTCGGAAAGCTGTTACTTCGTTTGTCTTTTAGCATTTTAATGTTGTTTCACGGCTGGCATAAGGTACATGGCGGCATTGGCGGCGTAGAGAGCATGCTGACGGCCGCCGGAATTCCCGCTTTCGTCGGTTACGGCGTCTACATTGGCGAAGTTATTACGCCGGTGCTGATGATCCTGGGGATTTTTACCCGTCCCGCCGCGCTGATTTTCTCTTTAACGATGGTGGCGGCCACATATCTGTCAACACCGAATTTATTCTTATTGACTAAAACCGGCGCATGGATCGCCGAACCGGCAGCGGTATTCTTCTTCGCCGGTCTGGCCATCGCTTTCCTGGGCAGCGGTAAATATTCCGTGATGTCCAACCCTCGCTGGCGCTGATCGCGTTTTTTTTCAAATTATTGCGGTTTCGTTCCAGGCCCGGATAATACCGGGCCTCTTTATGCTTATTCCTTATCGATTATCCGCTTATTCCGCCGACGCAGTCTTGCAATAGCGCAGGGTTCAGGTTTCAATACGCCGTTAGGGGTGCAAAACCCCAAGTAAATCGATGTTGCTCACGCATACAGCGAACAATGATTCACCTATCCTGCGAATACCATGGAATGCCCTGATGCTAAAGATTTTTAATACGCTGAGTCGCCAAAAAGAGGAATTCAAACCTATCCACGCTGGTCATGTGGGGATGTATGTGTGCGGCATTACCGTTTATGACCTGTGTCATATTGGCCACGGGCGTACTTTTGTGGCGTTTGACGTGGTGGCGCGCTACTTACGGTATTTAGGATATTCGCTGAAATACGTGCGCAATGTGACTGATATTGACGATAAAATTATCAAACGTGCGGCGGAAAATGGTGAAACCTGCGAGCGGCTGACCACCCGGATGATTGCGGAAATGCACGCCGATTTTGATGCATTGAATATTCTGCGCCCGGATGTCGAGCCGCGCGCTACGCATCATATCGCGGAGATCATCGAACTGGTTGAAAAACTGGTTGAACGCCGCCATGCCTACGTCGCTGCTAACGGCGACGTTATGTTTTCCGTTGATACCGCTCCGGGTTATGGCGTGTTGTCCCGTCAGGATCTTAACCAACTGCAGGCCGGCGCCCGGGTAGAGATTACGGAAGTTAAGCGTAATCCAATGGACTTCGTTTTGTGGAAGATGTCCAAGCCCGGCGAACCGCACTGGTCTTCTCCGTGGGGCGAGGGGCGTCCTGGCTGGCATATCGAATGTTCCGCGATGAACTGCAGGCAGTTGGGCGAGCATTTTGATATTCACGGCGGTGGTTCGGATCTGATGTTCCCGCACCATGAAAATGAAATCGCCCAATCCACCTGCGCCCATGACGGCCCATATGTGAACTATTGGATGCACTCCGGCATGGTGATGGTCGATCGGGAAAAAATGTCGAAGTCCCTCAATAACTTCTTCACCGTGCGGGATGTTCTGGCGTATTACGATCCGGAAACGGTGCGTTATTTCCTGATGTCGGGCCACTATCGCAGCCAGCTTAACTACAGTGAAGAAAATCTCAAACAGGCCCGGTCGGCGCTGGAACGTTTATACACCGCGCTGCGCGGTACGGACGGCAGCGTGGAAGCGAAAGGCGGGGAAGCGTTTGAAGCCCGTTTCCGTGAGGCGATGGACGATGATTTCAATACCCCGGAAGCCTATTCCGTGCTGTTCGACATGGCGCGTGAGGTTAATCGCCTGAAGTCGGAAGATCCGCATGCGGCTAACCAACTGGCGGCGGCGCTGCGTAATCTGGCGAAAGTGCTTGGTTTGCTGGAGCAGGATCCCGAATTGTTCCTGCAAAGCGGAGCGCAGGCGGACGATGACGACGTCAAAGAGATCGAAAGGCTGATTAAACAGCGTAAAGACGCCCGTCAGGCAAAAGATTGGGCGTTGGCGGATGACGCGCGCGATCGGCTCAATGAGATGGGCATTATTCTGGAAGATGGACCGCAGGGAACAACCTGGCGCCGTAAGTGATTTTCCTATTTCCGAACCTTGGCTTCGCCGCGCCCGCTCAGGCGGGCATCTCAAACAACGGCGGACGGTAAGCCCCGGCCTGCGCGGCGTGCCTCTGTACGGCCAGGGCGGAATTGCGGAATATATAGCGCATAACGCCGCTCCCCCGCTGCGGCGGGGATTCAACGTTATGCTTTAGCATCTTATCAGGCGATAACTTCCACCGTCGCGCCGTCAAATTGCACTTTCTGTCCGGCAACGATTTTGCAGCGCTTGCGCGTTTCTTTTTGCCCGTCAACGATGACCGCTCCCGCGGCGATAGCCATTTTGGCGGCTGCGCCGCTTTCACTCCAGCCCAGCAGCTTTAATAAATCGCACAGTTCGACGTGCGGATGATTGTCGAGATGAAAAGTTTCCATAATATCCTGATTTTTATACTTTGAACGTCGCTTACTGCGTAACGCTGTCGTGATATTCCTCGCAAGCCTGCAAGGTGTTTTGAATCAAGGTCGCCACCGTCATCGGTCCTACGCCGCCTGGTACCGGGCTGATATAAGAGGCTCTTTCCTGAGCGGTTTCGAATTCCACGTCGCCGACGACTTTGCCGTTATCCAGGCGATTGATGCCGACATCGATCACAATCGCGCCCGGCTTGATCCATTCACCGGGAATAAAACCGGGTTTACCCACGGCCACGACTAACAGATCGGCGTGTTCAATGTGGTGACGCAGGTTTTTGGTGAAACGGTGGGTAACGGTGGTGGTGCAGCCAGCCAGCAGCAGTTCCAGACTCATGGGCCGGCCGACGATATTGGATGCGCCGACAACCACGGCATTCAAACCAAAGGTATCAATATCATAGCGTTCCAGCAGCGTGACGATCCCACGCGGCGTGCAGGCGCGTAAACGCGGCGCGCGCTGACAAAGACGTCCGACATTATACGGGTGGAATCCATCGACATCTTTATCGGGAGAGATGCGTTCAATCACTTTGGTGTTATCAATGCCGTCAGGCAGAGGAAGCTGAACCAGAATTCCGTCAATCGTGTTATCCGCATTGAGCTGGTCAATAAGGCCTAATAGCTCAGACTCTGTTGTGGTGGCGGGTAAGTCATAAGAACGTGAGATGAAACCGACTTCTTCGCAGACTTTGCGTTTGCTGGCGACATAAATCTGTGATGCGGGATTCTCACCGACCAGGATAACTGCCAGACCCGGCGCTCGTTTCCCTTCTGCCAAACGTTGTTTTACCCGTGCAGCGACTTCGTCTTTGACCTGCTGCGCAATCGTTTTACCATCAATAATCTTTGCTGCCATCTGAGATGAGATCCATCAATTTTAAATACGGAGGGAGTGGCGCTATTTTGTCAGAAGCTGGGCGTGCTGTCAGGCATTGCGTAAATATAATCATAAGAATGGCGGCAAATCAGCCGGTTATCTTTCGTATTGCATAAAGTCCGTCTATCTTGCCGCCATGACATAAGCTATGCGGTCAGCACCAGCAGCTGCCGTTGCGAATGCCAGCGCCAGCAGGGGCGGCTGCCATCAATACGCACTCCGCCAAGCCAGCGGACGGCAGGATGGCACCGCATCCAATCCAGGCGGTTCGCCAGCAGAGCTTGGCCAACCGGCGTCAGAGATAGGATATTTGACGCCGTATCCAGAGAGAGCGCCGGTTTCGGCGCCAGCCGCAGGCCGTCGATAATCTCATCCAGCATGATATCCCCCAGCCAGGGCAGCGGTTCATACTGTTCCATCAGCCGATGAAAGATCTGCTTATTGGTACTGGGACGTTCAGACAAGCAGCGCAGCACCAACTGTTCGGTCAAGCCTAATCCATTGCTTGCACAGGGAAATTCCTGACAATGGCGCCGCAGCGCCTGGGGAAAAAAGGGAAGGTCGTCCGCGGCGGTGTCGGCCAAAGACAGCAGCGGCGCGGGATTGTCTGAACGAAGTTGCTCCCAGAGTTGATAACCCTTGCGGCATTGTCGATCGGTAACGGGCTGGCGCGCCTGCCACAACAACAGCAAAGCCTCTGCGGGCAGTTGTCCGAGCCCGAGAAAGCGGCGGCTGCCCGGATAGCGATCGACAGTGACCATCTCAAGCCGCGGGGCGGGGTGGGTGTGGAAGTGGGCCAGACAGCGAGCCAGAATCAATTGATCGTAGCTGTCATGTTCAAACCACAACACTATGCGTTGGTAGTGATTGACCGCGGATAGCAGCGTACGTTCTTCCTGTTCGCGCTGTTGTAGAAGCTGTTGCAGGCCGACCCCCATGCGGGAAGCATAGTGCGTGGCGAGAAATTCCACGCGTTTTTGCAGCCAGTCATCACCGGCAAGCACCGGACCCTGGCAAAACGGATCGCTATAGGCCAGATAGTCGCCTTTGAAACCCGCCAGTTGAAGAGCATGCTGAATGTCGGAACCGCAGCGGATATGTAAGGTGGAAAACGCGCGATCCGGCGCATGACGCCGTGTATTAATCGCCGATTTCGCCTGTTCCATCGCTTCTACATGCGCTTTCAGTTTCGGCCAGCTTGGCAATCCCAACTCTTGGGCGATGATCCATTGCGCATCGCTCAGTTGTCCATACTCCTGGACCAACTGTGCCGGCGTTAGGTCTGGATGGTAGCGTTGAAAACGGGCGATAGCGTCAGGCTGAGATTGCCGGATTGCGTTACGTAACGTTTTTGCGCGTTTACGCTGTTGTTCAAGGTTAATGCGAAATGGCGAGGAATATACAGCAGGCTGGGATGTTGTCATCGTTGCGCCCCTTTTCTAAGGTCTGCGTCCGCCAATCAGACAGAAAAGGGAAAGCCATAAGGCATACCGTTTCATCGATCATGGGCGCAGCCCTTTCCGCGGACGAGGAGGCGTTGATCACGCGGCGCCATGTTAGCAAGGCCGTCCGCCATTTTCAATGGCTGGCATGACGTTAAACGGCCCTAGTCCGACATTGTTATTTGAAAGTTTAATAAATTAATCTAATCATTATTAGATTTTTTTATTAGTAATGATTACTGTTTATGGTGTGAGTAAATGCCCGTATTATAACGAGGCGTGACTTGGTCATTGAAATATAATTGTATGTATTATCATATATTGTTGTTTATTTTTTTATCTTTTTTACTCATCCCTTGTTCTTTTTAAATAACGACTATACTTCACTTGTTTTAATGTTTTGTTGTTCCATAACATGCTTATTGCTTAAGCAATGTGGCATATAAAGGAGTTGGGGTATGAGCGTTACGAATGAGCTGCAGGTGGCAAAAAAAATATCATGGGGGAGCATTATCGGCGGTGTCGTAACGGTATTAGCGGTTTCGTTATTACTGTCTACGCTTGGCACCAGTCTGGGGTTTTCGGTTGTTGACCCGCTATCCGATGAACCGGTTAACGGGGTTGGCACCACCGTTCTGATTTGGTCCGCCATTTCCATCATCATCAGCCTGGCCGTAGGGGCGTTTATCGCCGGCCGACTGGCCGCAATGGATGGTTTAATTCATGGCTTTCTTGTCTGGGCGACGGCGCTTATTGTTGCCGCCGTTCTCGGCAGCGCCCTGTTGGGCGGCGCGATGAAAGCGACGGGTAATGCCTTGGGTTCGGTGGCGTCCTTAACCGGGAATGTCATCTCTGGGGCGGGCTCTGCCGTAGGCGGCGGTCTACAGGGGATCGCCAATATGGGCGGAAGAGCGTTTGATAACCTCAACCTGGACACGACGTTGCAACCTGAAGCGATGAGCAACGAAGTAGCGGCCGCGCTACGCAAAAGCAATATTGCATCGTTGCAGCCGGAATTTATACAAACACAATTAGAAGGAGCCAAGGCGGAAATTGGCGAAGCGGTAAAAGCGATCGCAATCAACCCAAAAAGCAGCGACGAGATTATTCAGACTCTGACCGACAAACTGAAAAAACGTGGCGAAGCATTATCGCAAGATGTCGATCGTAATAGCCTGACCAAGGCGTTGTCCGAAAACACTTCCATGACGCAAGAAGAGGTTAATAAAACCGTCGATAACCTGATTGAAGCCAAGAACAAGACTGTCCAGGTGGCTAATCAACGGTTGAATGCTATTGAGGCCAATATCGAACAGGCGAAACAGCAATATGCCGAGCTGAAACAGCAGGCCCGTGAGGAAGCCGCCGCCGCCGCTTCAGTATTGGCTCATGCGGCGCTGTGGTCATTCTTTGCTTTGCTGATCGGTGCGATTGTCAGCGCGCTGGCGGGGCTGTGGGGGGTTAAAACCTGCAACCGGCACATTTCCAACTGATATTAACGGCTAGTTAACAACGCAAACAGGGCGCCGCAATGTTTTTATGTAAACAGGCGGTGCCTTTCTATTGGGGAAGGCGTTGCCGTCCTGCGTGTTTTCCCTGATATCAAATTAAATGCACTATACTGACATTAAGATTTTATCGCCCAATATTCAGCAGCCTGAACAGCGGTGAATACGGATGTTTTACTGTGAGCGTGTTCCGTTTGTTCCTATATATTCCGGCTTTCTTGATTTTTCCTATCGCGTTTTTCGGTATTCCTCATTTATCTCATTAATTTTATTGAGATTATGACTGACCGATAAATAAAAAGGTGAAATAGCAGCGATTTTTACTTCAGGAAACGACCAAATAAATAAACCGGAGGTAACGAAAATGGATATAGAAACACGGATGATTGAGCTGATCGTTAAGTCTGGTGAAGCCCGCTCCTGTTCCATGGAGGCGTTACGCGCCTCCAGTAAAGGGGAATGGGAGCAGGTAAACCAACTATTAAAGATGGCGACAATCGCTATTCGCAAGGCGCAGGCGATCCAGACGGAATTTATTGGCGGTAATGGCAATAATGGAAAAATCAATTTTGACCTCATCATCGTACATGCGCAGGATCACCTGATGAATGCAACATTGTGTCGTGAGTTGGCGGAAGAGATCATTGCTCTCAGAAAAGAGTTGCATGCAGCGAAGAACAATAATAGTTAACGTATTATCACGCTGATTTTTATATTAATTTATATATTCTGAATACGCCGTAAAAATTTATAGCGCAATTTAAATAAAAATAGACTTTCAATGTCTTGGTTTTTCATTGTTATTAACTATTAAACGATAGTCTAATGGGCGCAACAGCATCCAAATAACAGAATGACAGGGGCGCTGCATTTTTGATGGGCTCAATCTGCGCGGGTTGTTCCGTTTTTGACCGAACGGAACAACCCGCATCCACAGATCGCGCGATTAGGCTTGGGTAATGCTTAATGGGGAATCTGACCGTTCATCGACCTTAAACGCGGCCATAGCCATAACTAACTGCCGGGACTGCTCCTCAAGGGAGCGGGTCGCCGTCGCGGATTCCTCCACTAAAGCCGAGTTTTGCTGGGCAACCTCTTCCATCTGATTAACCGCGACGTTGATCTGATCAATGCCGTGACTCTGCTCTTTAGACGCATTGGAAATCTCTTTCATCAGCACGTTGATATTGATGATCTGCTCCGCAATCGCGGACATGGTTTCGTCGGCTTTGGCCGTGAGCTGAGAGCCTTCGCTAACGTGCCGGTTGGAGTCGGCTATCAGTCCGTGGATCTCTTTTGCCGCTTGGGCGCTGCGCTGCGCCAGCGTCCTGACTTCATTGGCGACCACGGCGAATCCGCGGCCTTGTTCGCCGGCGCGAGCTGCTTCAACCGCCGCATTTAACGCCAGGATATTGGTTTGAAATGCGATTCCATCAATGACGCCAAGAATGCCGGCGATGCTCGTGGCGCTTTGGGAAATCTCCTTCATTTTATCCATCGCGTCTCGTACTACCTGATTCCCCTGTTTGGCTATCTTCGCGACGTTTTCGGCAAGTTCATGACCCTGTTGCGCATTATCAGCATTGTGTTTAACGGTTGCGGTCAGTTGTTCCATACTGGCTGCGGTTTGTTCCAGCGATGAGGCGGAAATTTCCGTACGGCGAGAAAGATCGTCATTGCCTAATGCCAGTTCACGGCTGCCTACATCAATTTGCAGGCATGCATCACGAACGCGGATAACGGATTCGGCCAGAGATTGCTGCATTGTCTGCAAGGCTGCATTGAGCCGGCCCAGTTCATTGCGGCTTGGCGCGGGCGCCTCTTGGGTTAAATCGCCGGAAGACACGAACTCCAGATGGTGGATAGCC
Organism: Brenneria izadpanahii; assembly: GCF_017569925.1. NCBI lineage: Bacteria > Pseudomonadati > Pseudomonadota > Gammaproteobacteria > Enterobacterales > Pectobacteriaceae > Brenneria > Brenneria izadpanahii. The sequence goes on from NZ_CP050854.1 coordinate 1,525,139, forward strand.
GTATTGAGCGGCGTAAGCAGCATTTTCCGCAATACAATCCAGGCGAGCAAGATCAGAATAAATGTCAGCAGGCAACATAGCCCAATCATCAGCAGCATCTGTTTTCTGTCATTGCTGGCTGTCTGTAATTGTTCCAATCCCGCCTTTTGGGCGTACTCGAAAAACGTTTTATTGGCGGTATCGAATTTTGTTCCTAAAGGACGCAGGCGGTTTTCAATTAAGCTGTAGTATTCCTGGATATCCTGTTTATTCAGCGCATCCAGCATAGGTTGAATACCCTGCGCGAAATATTCCTGATAGGCCTGGTTAATCTCATTCGCCAATTCTTCTCCTCGTCCGGTTCCTTTAGCCGCGGCGAAAAAACGCTGTAGATCTTCTTGCGCCGCATCGGCATATTGCGCCGAACGTCCTGCGGCTGCGGCCGCATCTTGTGGCTTGTTGACTTCCATGTTTCGCACGGCGAGCGAGGCGGCGACGCGAATTCGCTGCATGTTGGTATTACTGCTTGCCAGGTTGCCCAACTGAATCCCCTGTGTCAGGTTGACGGCATTAAGCGACTCATAGCTCTTATTAATGGCAAAAATCCCGATTGCGCTGACGCTAAGTAATAAAAAGGCCATTAACGTCAATAAAATCAATAAGCCAGTACGAATAGATAGTGCTTTTAACATAGTGATACCTGCCTGGACGCGATAATGGAAAAGAGAAGGGGCCTTAACCCTTTCATCGACGCCAGCAGAAATAACTTTAGTTAATTATATTGATGGATGTCAGCGTGAACTGAATGTGGGAGGTGTGCTGTATCTTATTAAAATTAAAAGAATAAATTAATGTTGTGAATTTTTGAATTAATAGATTTTTTGCATTGGTTTCTCCTGAAAAATTATGTATACGGCAAAGGTCATGAGAAACATTTTCCTACATATCTGTTTAATTTATCGCTGATGGTCATTCCCGCCACCCGCGCCAGGCGCACCGGCTCGATTCATTCAGGTTGCGCAGCCATTCCGAGAGGTTCAGCTTTACGCTTTCTTTTCTTCAATAAGATAGATGTCGTCTTCCTTATCTATTATGACGATTAACAAATGAGAAATTTTATTAGCCTAATACAAAGGGACTATCCATAAACATGCCAGCGAGCATTTGAAAATGATTTCTGATGAGGTTAGGTATATTCTTTTATCATAAATTTAATATCACTAACTCGTTTTATTATTGAATATCTTGTATGCTATATATGTCTTCTTTAACCATCAGGATAGAAACCAATGAGTGAAGCTCTAAAAGTATTAAATAACATTCGTACGCTGCGTGCTCAGGCGCGTGAAATCGATCTGGAAACACTGGAAGAAATGCTGGAGAAGCTTACTGCCATTGTTGAAGACCGCCGTGAAGAAGAAGCATCAATCCAGAAAGAGCAGGCTGAACGCCAGGCTAAAATTGATGCCTTGCGTGCCAAACTCCTGGAAGACGGCATTGATCCGGCTGAACTCCTCGGTTCTGTGTCTACCAGCAAATCAGCAAAAGCCAAACGTGAACCTCGTCCTGCCAAATATAAATATATTGATGAAAATGGCGATGAAAAAACGTGGACAGGTCAGGGCCGGACGCCTAAGGCTATAACTGCCGCCCTTGAAAGTGGTAAAACCCTGGATGATTTTAAGATCTGATGCGGAAATAACACATAAAGACCCCGGAAACCGTTAGCAAATAACATTGTTGACGGTTATATATACCGAGATTATATATGTTTAAAATTCGCCCATCTACAAAGCAAGACACCCCGCGTATTATGGAAATATGGCGTAAAGCTGTTGATGCTACGCATCATTTTTTAACCATAAAAGATCGCTCGGCTATAGAAAAGGAACTTGCTTCATTCTTTCCAACAGTAGAGCTTACGCTCGGGTGTGAATCAACCGGTCGTGCAATTGGTTTCATGTATTTACATGACGGACATCTGGAAGCGCTTTTTATTGACCCTGAATATCATGGACGAGGCGTGGGCAAGGCTCTGCTATATGCCGGGCTTTCACGATATCCGCAGTTGACCACTGATGTAAATGAACAGAATACACAAGCCGTAGGATTTTATGAACGCATTGGCTTTGAGCGTATTGGCCGCTCTGCAACTGATGGCCAGGGACGCCCTTATCCATTAATTCATCTACAATTCCATTCGGATTCATAGTGATCCTGAATGAGTCCTATTTACAACGTTTGCCATAGCCCGGCTCCTGCGTTAAATAAACGACAATGCACTATCGTGGATTATGACCGGGGGATAAATGAATAATCAACAGATAAAGAAAGTGATAGAGGCTTGAGATAAAGCCATCTCAACTGAAGATTTTCAATCCCTAATGAATTTTTATGCTGAAGACGCCGCGATGGTTGTAAGACCCGATCTTGTTGTAAAGGGTAAAGAAAATATACTTAAAGCGTTTATCGCAATTGCTGAACATTTCCAACATAAATTAGTCGTCACCCAAGGTGAAATGAAAATTATCGAAGGCGCAGGAAACGCGTTGATTATCATGGAAACCTTGTTAGATATTCCCGCCTCTGATGGAACCCTATCTCAAATAACACGCCGGGCCACATACGAATTTCGTCAAGAGGCTAATGGCGAATGGCTTTGCACTATCGATAACTCTTACGGGACCACGCTCTTAGATACGTTTTAATGTATTAACCTCCGCGGCTTTTACGGCGATTACCGTTGTTGAACCTGCCAGTAGCCAAACATATTCCGAGCGGTTCCAGTCAAGAGAGACGGCAAGAAACTTATTCGTACTGCGTTGCCGCCAATTAATCCCCTATTTCTGCCGGATATTCTGTCATAGCGTCAGTATCGATAAATGCGTTGTTGAGTAACCCATATTTGAAACTCAGCAACGCTATTCGCTTGTTTACTCTGTCCCTGATTATTTACATCCTAAACTTTCACGCATGCGAGCTTTTAGCTCTTCATCTACTTCGGGTTGTAAATTCGAGTGCATTTTTTCTATTTTTTCGCAGCCCTTGGGTTGGGGAGGCGGTAAAGGCTCGGTTCTCGTCAGGCGATTCCACAAGCCGCTTATTATGAATACGGCTAGAACAGGAAGCACACACCAAAGAAAAATGCGTTGCAGCCAGACAAACAGGTAAGCAAACTCCGAGTCATCGGATGCCTTTTGCTTATTGAACGACGTCCCCTTGACTGTCGGAGCGACAGCGTCTTCGGCAACGAACTGGTATCGATACGGTATGAAGTAGGCTGAAATATGCTCTGGCCGATAACACTGTTCTACGCGCTTCCACGCTGTCGAGGGCATGAGCAGCAACGACATCATATCGCTGGGTTCGCCCTCGCAGTACACCCTCAACGCATACCCGCTTTGCGCTAATATGTTTTCAATTCGCGCCAGTTCGGCCTCAAAACCTTCCGTTTCAATCTGATAGTGATGAAACACGTGCTGCTTTCCAGCTATGTTTATCGTTGCTGATTCAATCTCGCTGTCGTAATCGAATTCGATGGGGAAAATCTCCTCACCTAAAATATCTGATAGCGCTTCCAACAAACTGAAAATTCCCTCTTTCCAGTCAAGATGAACGCCATAGATGTTGATGAATGTCGACTGATAATCTTCCAGTGCGGATTCAACCTGCTGCCACTCGCCATGCTGTTTTAAAAATGCCTCGCGTCTTTCACTAGCCGGCTCATCGTCCTGAGCGGCAAAGAAATCAGAAAATGCTTCCCAATTAGGTGATTCCATTATGATTCCATCTGCTATTGGTCTTTTCGCCAATTAACGCATAGTGCTACAACGTTGGCAAATGGCTTTTTGTACTGTGAATAATGTTAATCGAGGCGGATGATGTCACTGAGTCAGTCATTTTAAATGCGCGGTTAATTTGTATCGTCCGCGAATAGCGCCAAGATGGCTAATTTAATGTCGGCAGGGGAAGCGACCGGCCCCGGATTCGGGGTGGCCGGCCAGCAAGACCGAAAAGAAATGCATTGAGTCGCGCTATTATCAGGACAAACACCTTGAACAACCCCGCCTGGTGTTGAAATGGCGGGCTGATTCTGTGGATACCAAGTGTCAAGGGAGGGGAATGCCGATTGAGTTGTGCATAAACACTCATCCGTTATTGCCTGTTTTATATTTATTGAAAAATAACACGCAATGAATATCAATGTACTGGTGAATGATATGGTTGAAATGATAAGCGATAACTATCTTTGCCGCAGAGCGACGAATTGATGACGCGGAAACGGGACTTTACTACAACCGACATCGCTACTATAAGCGCCATATGCTGCTCTCGGTTGCTGGTTGTTGGTATAAGAATTCATTGAACGGGCTTGCACCGTCAGATGTACCAACAAAGATTACTTGATGTACATTGATGTTAATAGAGTTCAGTAGAGTGGAAATAGCCGAACTAATGCTAATTTACTGAATTTTAGGCGTAAAAAAGAGGATAACTGACGTCTGTTTACTTTGAAATGGTACGCCCTACAGGATTCGAACCTGTGACCTACGGCTTAGAAGGCCGTTGCTCTATCCAGCTGAGCTAAGGGCGCATTGCGAACGGATCTAGCTGTTCGTTGTAACAACAGTGGGCTGGATTATACCCACACGTCTCGGTGAGTCAACGGATTGGCGTCTGTTTTACGCCATACGGTGAATCCCTGTACAACCAGGATGGATACCTCTCGCCTGTTGCCTGTTTTTTGTACTTTTCACGATTGCGGGCGCCATTCACGTCAAATGGTAATGAGGATGAATATTTCATCCTTGTCTGCTGCCCTTATTCAGTAATTCTTTGTAGGGTGTAGGCTGGCATGTTCGTTAGGATCTGCCATTGATATACTCATCGCTGGTATAATTTAACCAGTCTGGCGCGTCGTTGCTGTTTTGAAATCAACTGTTTCTGTCGAACTTGGGAATTTTTCAATCTATGCGTACCTTGCTATCTGCACTATTGCGTATTTTCTTGTTGGCGATATTTGTAATGCCTGCCGGATATGCGGCTGCGGCGGATTCAGATCCTCAGCCAGCACAGGCTGAAGCGCCAGTAAAAATAAATATTGATGCTGAACTGGTGAGTCTGCAAAAACAGCTGGACAGTATTAAGCAGCAGGTGTCGGGCACCAATAGCGACAGTAAATTTGGGGCGTTGAATGATACGACGCAGCAGTTGGTCAGCAGTGCGGACGATCTATCCGCGGCCGTCGCTCCGCTGCGCACGCAGCTACAGGCTCAACTGGATGTTTTAGGGCCGGCGCCTGAACCTGGCTCCACCATTAATGAAACGAATGAGGTGACGCGAAAGCGCAATAGCCTGAATGCCCAGAAGGCGAAGATGGATGCGCAGATTGAACAGATTCAGGCTCTGCGTACCGGCGCGGCCAACCTTTCCGCGCAGATTATTACGCTGCGGCGTAATGCGTTGAAAACGCAGCTGGCGTTAAATTCCGGCAGTGTTTTGGGCTCGCGCTTTTGGTCGCCGATTGTGACGCCTCAGGCTGAAGATTTGCGCAAACTTAGCGTATTTCAGACTCAGCTAAGCGATGCATTTATGGCTTCCTGGCAGCCTGAGTGGCGGTATGGTTCCATTTTCTTTCTGCTGATTGCCATCGCCTTGGTCACCGCCGGTCGCCGTTATATGGAGAAATACCTGGCCTGGGCCGGGATCCATCTGCTGCCGGAAGGGCGTCTGAGACGAAGTTTTCTGGCGACGGCAAGCGCCATGTCCACCGTACTGACTATCGGTATCGCCGCGAATTTATTGTATTTCACCTTTACGCGTCATGGTGAAGCGGTCGAGCGGGTGGAAACATTTCTGGATACGCTGACGAAGCTGGCTGTTTTTTGTTCGATGATTGCCGGGCTGGGGCGCGCATTTCTTTCGAACCAGCGTCCTTCCTGGCGGCTTCCGGCAATCTCTAACCCGGTTGCTAAGGCCATGGATCGTTTCCCGGTGATTACTGCGCTGCTTATTTTGCTGTTCGGCGTCATTGAACAAGTGACGGCCACCGTGGGAACGTCTGTATCGGCCACCATTATGGTGAACGGGTTATCCGCATTGTGTCTGGCGCTGACGGTAGGCGTCATTGCGCTGAAAAGCGATCAGGTTCGCCGCCAGATGGTGATTGAGGGGGCGCAACCAGAAGCCCGCTCAACGTTGGCCGGCATGGTCCATCTGGCGGTGTTAGTGACGTCGTTCTCTGTTCTGGTTTCATTGGTGATCGGTTATATCTCGCTGGCTCGTTTCCTGACCTATGAGCTGGTGTGGATTGGCATGGTTTTTTCGTGCCTCTATCTATTTTCGACATTTATCACCGATATTTGCGAAAGCGTTTTTTCTCCCAACAGCGCCAGCGGACGGAGAATTAAAAACTCCCTCAATCTCGACGATCGACATCTGGCGCAGGCGACGGCGTTGCTTTCCGCCAGCGGGAAAGTGTTGTTGATTTTGATGGCCGCGGTCGCTTTGCTGAATGGCACCTTTGGCACCACAACGCCGCTGGAGCTGGTGCAGAAGGCCGTTGAGTTGTGGGGCGGCAAGGGGCTGGAAACCGTGAGCATTGTGCCGGCCCATTTGGTGAATGCGGTGCTTTTTCTGCTTATCGGAATATATGTGCTGCGTTCTTCAAAGCGCTGGCTGGAAGAGGAGTTTCTTCCCAAAACGACGCTGGATCGCGGTATTCGGGCGTCACTGGTGACGTTATTTACCAATATTGGCTATATCCTGATTATTCTGCTGACGCTGGCGACGCTCGGTATTCAGTGGAATAAGCTGGCATGGATTGTCAGCGCGCTGTCGGTAGGTATCGGTTTCGGCTTACAGGAGATCGTAAAAAACTTTATTTCCGGTTTGATTTTGCTGACCGAACGCCCGGTTAAGGTCGGCGATCTGGTGAATATCAGCGGTGTCGAAGGGGACATCCGGCGGATTAACGTTCGAGCCACGGAAATTCAGTTGAGTGACCGTTCAACGGTCATCGTGCCTAACTCGCAGTTTATCTCACAGAATGTACGCAATATTACCATGGGGAATGCGCTTGGGGTGGCTACGCTCGCATTGACGTTTCCGCTGGATATCGATCCTGAGGAGGTCAGAACCATCCTGATGGATGCCTATACCGAGCATGAGTCAATCCTCGACGCGCCTGCGCCGTCCGTCACGTTCAGTCAGTTAACGCCGACCGGGATGGTGCTGAGCGTGACGGGCTATGTCAACAGTCCGCGTCTGGTTGCCGGAGCGAAAAGCGATCTGCTGTTCGATATCATCAGACGATTAAGAGCATCTAATATTCCATTGGCGGTGCCGCAGAGGATGGTGCTGGAAAATCCGGTAGCCGGCTTGCCGGAGGATATTGAGGTTGAAGAAAAATAACGCGAGAGGCTTATGACCGTCGGGTGCCATCCCGGATGGCTGCGGCATGTTATGGTTGACCTGCGGCGAGGAGACAGGATGTCTCTCATTCATTCCCTGGACCTGGCTGAAATCACGTAGCCGGGGTGAGTGGCAAATCTGCCGGAACCAGATTCAAACGCCATTGGCAGCAGCGGCCGCAGAGGGGCGAGGTCCGGGGAAGGGCGGCGTGAGGAAAGCCGATTTGAAGCACGACGAGCATATAAAGCAAGAAGGCCTCTGTATGGCGGCAGAGGCCTTCTTAACCGAAGCGGTCCATATCTTATTTGACCTGTTGCTTCACCATTTCAATATAAATTTCTCTCAGCCGGCGGGCTACCGGGCCGGGTTTCCCATCGCCGATGATTCTGCCGTCGAGCGTGACCACGGGCAAAACGAAGGTGGTTGCCGAACTGATGAAAATTTCACTGGCATGATAGGCTTCTTCCGGGGTGAAGAGACGTTCTTCCAGTTTGATATCATCGCTAGCCGCCAGCTTCAATAGCGACTGACGGGTGATACCGTGCAGGATATCGTTACTTAACGGGCGCGTCACCACGGTTTTATCGTGCAGGACGATATAGCAGTTACAGGAACTGCCTTCGGTAACAAATCCGTTTTCTACCATAAAGGCATCGTCGGCATGCTGGGTATGGGCGTACTCTTTCGCCAGGCAGGCCGCCAGCAGGCTGACCGTTTTAATATCTCGGCGATGCCAGCGGATGTCCGGGCAGGTTACGACGTTCAGGCCGCTGTCCGCTTTAGGATTATCCAGGACGGCGCGAGCCTGAGTAAACAGCACCAGGGTGGGTTTCACTTCGGCCGAAGGAAAATGGAAGTCACGATCGCCGGCATTGCCACGGCTTAACTGCAGATAAATCGCGCCTTCTTTCATGCCATTTTTTTCAATCAAGGCATCGTGGATATCCTTGAGTTCGGCCGGAGTTACGGGCAACGTGAGCGACAATTCATGGCAAGAGCGTTGCAGACGCGTCATATGGCCGTCAAACTCGGCCAATTTGCCATTCACTACCGCAGTCACTTCATATACGGCATCAGCGAAGAGAAAACCGCGGTCAAACACCGAAATTTTTGCCTCGCTTTCCTGCACATATTGCCCATCAACATAAACAAGACGTTGCATTACAACACTCCTCAATAGTCGTTTAATGCAGCTTAACGCATTTTAGCCCCACAGAGCCGCTTCTGACGCGTGTATTTGGCTGCCGTCATAACGCAGCCCGTTGGTACGGTCACGCTGTAATAACAGAGGGCCATCCAGATCGACAACCTGTGCGCCCTGAGCCACGATAAAGGCCGGCGCCATTGACAGCGAGGTGCTCACCATGCAGCCGACCATGATCTGCATCCCCCGTTCCAACGCGCTGGTTCGCAGGCGAAGAGCTTCGGTCAGGCCGCCGGTTTTGTCCAGCTTGATGTTGATCATGTCATAGCATCCGGTGATGGCTTCAAGCGAATGACTGTCATGACAGGATTCATCGGCGCATATCGGGATCGGATGCGGCAGTTCGGCCAATACGCTATCTTTTCCGGCGGGAAGCGGCTGTTCAATCATCGCGACGCCTAACGCAGCCAGTTCCGGCACCAGTTTTAGGTACAGTTCGGCATCCCATCCTTCATTGGCGTCTACGATCAGGCGTGCGGATGGCGCGCCTTTGCGCACCGCCGCCACTCTGGCCAAATCGTCTTTGTCCGCCAGTTTCAGCTTGAGCAACGGTCGCTTGGCGTGTTGCTGCGCGGCCTGTTGCATCCGCGCCGGCGTATCCAGCGACAAGGTATACGCTGTTTCCAATACATTCGGCGCCGGTAGATTCAAACGCTGCCAAATCCGCTGGTTATGCTGTTTGCATTCCAGATCCCAAAAGGCGCAGTCAACGGCGTTACGCGCCGCGCCGGCTGGCAGTCGGGTTTGCAGATGTTCACGATCCAGACCATGACGGATGTCGTCGCTCAGTGCGGAGATTTGCGCCATCACGCTTTCGATGGATTCGCCGTAACGCGCATAAGGAACGCATTCCCCATAGCCGGTTGCGTCGCCGGATCGGAGAGCGACAACCACTACGTCGGCCTGACTTTTACTGCCGCGCGAAATGGTAAATGTACCCTGCAGCGGCCAACTTTCATGGAATAGTTCGAGCTCGGTCATAGGCTGGCCAATTGGTCGACAATACGCCCTACGCCCTGGCGGAACGGATCGACCACCGGCAGGCCGAATTTTTTCTCAAGTTCAGCCATCAGTTGTAATGCGTCTTTTTCGTTGAGTGCCGCCGTGTTAACGGAGATCCCGACAAAACGAGCTTTAGGATTGGTTAAATGTGCGACCGATAAGTTTAAAGCCATGCAATCGGCGATATCGGGAATAGGGTAGTCAACGCCGCGCATGGTTTTACGGGTCGGTTCATGGCATAGCACCAGCGCATCCGGTTGCGCGCCATGAATAATTCCGGTGGTCACGCCGGCAAAAGACGGGTGGAACAGCGATCCCTGTCCTTCGATAACATCCCAGTGATCTTCATCATTTGCGGGAGCGATGGTTTCAACCGCGCCGGCGGTAAAGTCGGATACCACGGCATCAATACTTACGCCCGCGCCGCTAATCAGGATCCCGGTTTGGCCGGTGGCCCGGAAGGTCGCTTTGCCGCCCCGCGATAAAATTTCTTTTTCGATCGCCAGCGCGGTATACATCTTACCGCAGGAACAATCGGTGCCGACCGGCAGCAAGCGTTTACCTGCGCGTTTGCGTCCGTTGGCCACCGGGTACGTTTGCGACGGATGGCGAACGTCGAAGAGCGAGCGGCCAAGTTTGGCGGCCAGTTCGCTGAGTTCCGGCACATCGGCCAGGCGATTATGCAGACCGGCGGCCAGATCCATGCCGCTTTCCAGCGCTTCACGCAATACGGCGATCCATTGTTCTGAAATGATCCCGCCGCGGTTGGCGACCCCGATGACTAACGTTTTCGCACCTGCCGCGCGGGCGGCGCTGATGTCCATATCCGGTAAATCGCAGTCGGCATGGCAGCCGTCCATACGATATTGACCAACACAATATTCCGGGTGCCACTGTTTAATTCCGATAGCAACTTTTGCCGCTAACTGATCGTGTGCATCGCCAAGGAATAATAAATAAGGTTTTTTGATATCCATTATTCATCCTCATAAGTACTAGAGCGTAAGTCATTAATAAAGTGAGTGGGTAAAACTCATCGGCATAAACATAATCTGCTAATCGATAATAACTATAGCAATATAATTGTCAATAACAACGATTGTTAAGTGATAACGTCTAAGTTTTTGCCGATTTATTGAAGTTAAATTCATATATATGCGATTTTTGTGGAATTAAATATTGTCATTGGCTTTTATTTTCAAATGTTGCGGTTTTTTATAAAAAGCGAACGATGATGTTTGAATGAAAATATTTTATTTGTTTGATTTTGTTGGTTTTTATCTTTTTTGTATTATTGTTTCTTATGCTCTAATTTGGTGAGTTGACTTATTATGGTGCCCCAAAATAATGCATTTCTATTTTTTGTTTTTTATTTGTTAATCAGAAATGGGGTTTATATTATCAATATCGATGATACTAATGTTTTTACTGCTTGCCAGAAGCGTAGTTAATATGACAGTTGGAAGGCCGTCGCGTGATTAGAATGCTTCCGCTAAATAAGAGAAAGTGTAGTAGGTGAGAATAGCGCCATTTTCCCGGGACGGCCAACGGGTTAACGTTGGCCGAACGGTATGCGCGCAGCGGCAAGTCCGTCACGCTTTCGCCGGATTACCCATACTATCGAGTTGCTGATCCACAAACGCTCTGACCTCATCGCCGTATGGCGCGCGCATGGGGAGATTGGAATGGCCTTGCGCGCTCTGGATGAATACCGGGCGCGCGTGGCTAAAACGTTTGAAACCTTCTATGCCGTGGTAGGCGCCTATTCCCGATGCCCCGACGCCGCCGAAGGGGATATCATGGAGCAGAACATGAGACATAACGTCGTTTATCACCAGCGATCCGGAGAGAGTATGCTCACGTAACTGGTCGATTTCAGCCTGTTCGTGACCGAAGTAATAAGCGGCCAGAGGCCGCGGCATACGATTGATGGTATCGATGCATTCGGCATAGGTGGCATAGCCCTGTACCGGCAGCACCGGGCCGAAGATCTCTTCCCGCATCACAAGCGCCGAATCGGGAACATTCACCAGCAGCGTGGGCGCCATTTTATGCAGCGCTTCACTGTCCAGATTTTCATTGGCCGGGTTAAGCTCGAAGACCTCAGCGCCCAGACTGGCGGCCTCTTTGACAAGCCCGTGTAACCGCCTGAATGCCTTCGCGTTGATAATGGCGGTGTAATCCGGGTTATCCCTGAGCGTCGGATAGGATGACGCGATGAATGCCTGTGCGTGTGCGACGAATTCCCCAATTTTACGCCGGGGCACCAAGACGTAATCCGGGGAAATGCAGATCTGGCCGGCATTAAACGTTTTCACCGTCAGAATACGTTCGACGGCTTGACGTAAATCGCTGCTTTCGGAAATGATGACCGGTGATTTGCCGCCAAGCTCCAGCGTAACCGGGGTGAGATTTTCCGCCGCGGCGGACATAATCTGTTTACCGGTCGCCGTGCTGCCGGTAAACACCAAATGATCGAAGGGTTGCGCGGCGAAAAATGTCCCGGCGTTGTGGCCCTGCACCGTCGAAATCTCTTCTGGGGAAAAGTGTTCGCCAATAAGCTTGCAGAGCAAAGCGGAGCCGTTCGGCGTTGAGCTGGAGGGTTTGATCACGGCGATATTACCCGCGGCGATAACGTCCGCCAGCGGCCCAAAGGTGAGCACCAGAGGAAAATTCCACGGACTGATGATGCCGATGACGCCGAGCGGGCGATAGTCGATAAATGCCTGGGTATCCGGAAACGGCGAGTCGCGCGCTTCGCTTTCCATCCAGGCGGGTAGATGGTCATAAGCGTACTGCAACGCGGCGACCGAACCCAGTATATCGGAAATCAGGGTATTAATCGGGCTTCTGAAGCCGAAGTCCTTGCTGTAAGCCGCGGCGAAAGCCTCTTTGTTCTGTTTTAACAGGCGGATCGCGCGCAGCAGGCGATTGCGCCTCTCCTCGGCGGAAGGAGGGGAACTGATATGACGTTTTTTGAGCAACGCCAGTAACTGAGTAAAATCCTCATGCGACGCCGGGCGGTTATTCACGATTAGCGCCGCAGGTGATGTTTGATTTGCCATGATGATTGCCTCTTAGTCAATATTCAGGGGTATTTACAATAATAAAAGGGAGAGCCTTGTCCGCTTGACGCCTTAACCGGCCGGTTCCCCGATCGTCATGACGATGCGGAAACGGGCTTCGTTGCGCATCATCTTCGCATATCCTTCCGCCGCCAGCTCCAGGGGGATTGTCTCGATTTTGGCGCGGATATTTTGCAGCAGACTGAAGTTGAGCATGGTTTCGGATTCGCTCGGCGAGCCGGTAACCACGCCTTTAACCGAACGTTCGCCGGATAACAGATCGCCCACATTGATGCTAATCGGTTCGTTTCCTACGCCAACGATAACCAGGCGTCCATGAGGATTGAGGCCGCGCAGCAGCGGCCCGAACGTGGCCGGATTCGATGCCGTCGCGACGATCACTTCCGCGCCCCCTAAAGCGACGAGCGCCTCTGCGGGATCCCCTGACTGGCTATCGATATAGTGATGCGCGCCAAGTTCGAGGGCCAGCTTCTGCTTTTCGATGCCGCGGGCAATGGCGATGGTGCGTAAGCCCATGCTCCGCGCATATTGGATACCGAGATGACCCAGCCCCCCGATCCCTTGAATGACTGCGGTCTGACCCGCTTTCACCCCCGACTTACGCAGCGCGTTGAAGGTGGTAATGCCCGCACATAGCAGCGGGGCCGCGCTGATCGAATCCAGATCGTCGGGAATGGCGATAAGACCATGCTGGTTGGCGACCATGGCCTCGGCGTATCCGCCGTCGCGATGGACGCCGGTTACCTGCTGATCGGCGCAGTTGATAAAGTCGCCGCGACGGCAGGATTCGCATTGGCCGCAGCGTCCTGCGAGGTATCCTACGCCGACGCGCTGACCGATGCGCCAGCGCGAGTCGATGCCTTCGCCGCATTGCGTAATTCGGCCAATGACCTCATGACCCGGAACTCTGGGATAGGTTAATCCGGCAAAACCATATTCCACCGTAAATGCATCGGTGTGACAGATCCCACAGGCTTCGACGGCGAGCAATACCTCGCCGGCGCCAGGGGCCGGCAGAGGGCGTTCGATAAGTTCAAGCACGCCGTTGCCTGTCGCTTGCACTGCGCGATACTTAGCGTTCATAGGTTTAATCCTTCTATTGTAAGACGTTAGATTTGTCTTATTCATTAATCGTTCAAACACAATGAAGTTTTGTGTTTTCCGTTTTTCCAGCACTGCCTGCTGGCAATATTCAGTAATATCAGCGTGTTAATTTTTTAAGAATTGATGAGTGAACGATGATGATTACTGAATTTATTAATGCGGCCGCTATATCCGCCATACGTCAAACTGTATATGTGCCGGCATTATTATCCGTCGTCCATGGGATTCGTTCGTAAAGGGCCAATGCTTTGCGCTGTTTGAAACAACGATGTTTTGTCCTGCAAATCGAATTATTTAGGATGTCTATGCAACAAATCGTCGCTATTGAAAATATCCCCTGATGCCAGCCATTAACATAACGTGTTGATAAAAATAGTTTAGATAGGATGAAATAGTTATGCTGCAATAAAAAATTAGCTGAATCCTATTTATTCCTTGTGATAATTATCACATTGTCGTTGTTGTTGTTTATTGCGGTAAAAAATTATTGTAGGCGCAATAAATTTTAGATAAAAACATGCCTAGCTAATTAAATGCGCCAAATATCAGTGCGTTTTTAAAAGTAATATCTGTGTTTATAGAAACGTTTTTACGACATATTATTCCTCTCAATAGGTTAGATGATTACGCCGCCGTTCATTCAGCCTTTTTATGGAGAGTGCGGCAATAAAACGTTGTCATGGAAATCCAGAACGTTGCGGGCGCATATTTTTTCCGGCCAATGTTGAACTTGTGGCGAGCGTTGCATGATTTGCTCCTGAGCTCGAAATAAAATGGCGATAACGGGATACATGAACCTGCGGGTTAATCGTGGTGATAAAAAGGGGAACCGATAATGCCAATGCCACAAACAACGCTTGAACAATGGTCGGTACTGCGCACCGTAGTTGAATCCGGCAGTTTTGCCAAAGCGGCCGAACAACTCAACCGCAGCCAATCTTCGGTTAGTTATGCGGTTAACCGTCTGCAAGAGCGGCTGGGAGTGGCGTTGTTGCGGATTGACGGGCGTAAGGCGCGGCTGACGGAGGCCGGACGCACGCTGCTGGCTGACGCCACGCCGCTGATCGAAGATATGATCATGCTGGAAGTCCGGGGGCGTTCGCTGCTGGCGGGGCATGAAGCGCAGGTGAGGCTGCTGGTGGAATGTATCTTCCCGCGTCCGTTGTTGTTCCGGATATTGACCACCTTTCAGCAACAGTATCCGGCGGTGCAGATCGAACTCAGGGAACTGGTGCGTCAAGCGCTGCCCGATCCGGCGACGCTGGCTTACGATCTGGCCGTCAGCATGTGGGATATAACCAGCCAGAACGCCAGAAAAATGTTTGATGTTGAGCTGATTGCCGTCGCCCATCACGGCCACGCGCTGCATCAGCGGGGTATCAGCCTGACGCAGGCTACGCTGTCGCGTTATCCGATGGTGTCCATTCAACATCACGATAGCAATCCGGTCGTTCTGCATGCTCCGTCTATGACCAGCCGGCAATGGCGGGTAAACACGGTGGAAGCGGCCATCGGCGCGGTGAGCAGCGGTTTGTGCTACGGCTGGTTGCCCCGCCACATGATTGAAGCCGAGCTGAAAGAGGGACGTCTGCTGCCGTTGCCCTTGCTGAGCGGCGCTTCGCGCCAGATCCCGTTGTGTCTGAGCTACTCCAGCCGGGAACGCGTCGGCATCGCCACCCAGGCGCTGGCCGAACTGCTGCTGGCAAGCAGCGGATGAAGGTTTATTGCTGCCGGCGGGTAGCTCCGTTGATAACCCGTTTCGGCGCGTTGACGGCATTGCGTTTATACGCGGTATCGCCAGCGTGTCGAAATAGGTGGATTGGGATGAACCTGCCATCTCGCATTCCCCGCCGTGGAGTAGGATAAAAATCATCCTATCCCGCCGGTAAAGAGATTAAAAACGGAAATTTTAGCCTGAAATCCATCGAAAAATCAGATTGATTAACATAATGAGGCCGTTATTATTGCCTTGACTTAACCTCCTGTAACATCTTCCCAGGGAGATGTGAGCCAGCGGCGGTGGAGTGAAAACATATGCAAAAACAGCTAATTACGCGCGCCTGACCGGCTCGGAATCAATTTGTTCACATCCTGAGCGGCCATCACTAGACGGCCGGACGAATCAACCTCGGCCGTTCTGAACCGAACGCCGCAACACGTCATCCGCCCGCTGGGCAATATCGCAAAATGTGACGAAGTTATCCGATCTCCGCGCCGGAAAAAATTTATCAGGCGCCGTCTCGACAGGATCCCGAATCTGGGATAGCTTGAATAGCGGGTTCGTAACTCGAACCCAGGCGTCGCTCGGACGGTCCGGGCGCTCACGTTATTTCGAGGATGTTATGGCTGATTCTACTTCTTCGCGCCGCTTTACGCGCATCGATCGTCTTCCCCCCTACGTATTTAATATTACTTCTGAATTGAAAATGGCTGCCCGTCATCGCGGCGAAGACATCATCGATTTCAGTATGGGTAACCCGGATGGCCCAACGCCGCCGCATATCGTGGAAAAACTCTGCACGGTGGCTCAGCGTGAAGATACGCACGGCTACTCGACATCCCGAGGGATTCCCCGTCTGCGCCGGGCGATTTCGCGCTGGTATGCCGATCGCTATCAGGTGGAGATCGATCCGGAAAGCGAAGCGATCGTGACGATTGGTTCCAAAGAGGGGCTGGCGCATTTGATGCTGGCGACATTGGATCATGGCGACACCGTACTGGTGCCGAACCCAAGTTATCCGATTCACATATACGGGGCGGTGATCGCCGGAGCCCAGGTTCGTTCGGTGCCGCTGGTCGAAGGCGTCGATTTTTTCAATGAACTGGAACGGGCGATCCGCGAAAGTATTCCCAAACCTAAAATGATGATCCTGGGTTTTCCCTCCAACCCTACGGCGCAGTGCGTTGAACTGGATTTCTTTGAACGCGTGGTTGCCTTGGCGAAACAATACGGCGTGCTGGTGGTTCACGATCTGGCCTATGCCGATATTGTGTATGACGGCTGGAAAGCGCCGTCGATTATGCAGGTGCCCGGCGCCAAGGATATCGCGGTCGAGTTTTTCACGCTGTCGAAAAGCTACAATATGGCCGGTTGGCGCATTGGCTTCATGGTGGGGAACCCGGAGCTGGTCAGCGCTTTGGCGCGTATCAAAAGTTATCACGACTACGGCACCTTTACGCCGCTTCAGGTCGCGGCGATTGCGGCGCTGGAAGGCGATCAGCAGTGCGTGCTGGATATCGCGGAGCAGTATCGCCAGCGGCGTAATGTGCTGGTGCGCGGATTGCATGAGGCGGGCTGGATGGTTGATGAGCCAAAAGCCTCAATGTATGTCTGGGCCAAAATTCCAGAGGCGTATGCCCATTTGGGATCGCTGGAATTCGCCAAACGCCTGCTGTCTGACGCGAAGGTGTGTGTGTCGCCGGGGATCGGATTTGGCGATTATGGCGATACGCATGTGCGCTTCGCGCTGATTGAAAATCAGGATCGTATCCGTCAGGCCGTGCGCGGCATTAAATCGATGTTCCGCGCTGATGGCATTTTGCCGCCGTCAAAATCTTCCGCAGGCAAGGCTTCCGCCGTCTAAGCCGCGCCCCGGTCTGCTGACCGGGGCATCATCCCGATAGTGTTTTTCCCCTCTCTTATATTTCAGGCTTCTTGCGCGATAATTGCGTGAGGCTGCGCAATTGTCAGATAACATCGCCTGAACCGGTTGGTGTCCGATACCGACTATGCGAGCATAGCGTTTAGATTAGGTCTTTACAGAACCGGGGCTGGGTATGGAGTGGCTGACGGCGTTTGCTGAAGGGGCGCATGGATGGTGGCTGATTTTATTGGCATCAGTCGGGCTTATCGCGGGTAGCTTTCTGAATGTGGTCATTTTCCGTTTGCCGATCATGTTGGATCGCCGCTGGCGGGATGAAGCCCATGCGTATTTGGCGATGCCGGCGCCGGAGAAGAAATCGACCTTCAATCTGTGGTGGCCGCCTTCAAGCTGCCGCCACTGCAACCAGCGGATTATGATAAAAGACAATGTTCCGGTGATGAGTTGGCTATGGTTGCGCGGGCGGTCGCGCTGCTGCAATCGGCCGATTTCCTGGCAATATCCGCTGATTGAACTGCTGGCGATGCTGCTATTCCTTTTGGCGGGAGTCATGTGGCCGCCGGGAAACGCGCTGTGGGGAACATTGGTGTTATGGTCTTTTTTGCTGGCGCTGGCCGCCATTGATGTCAAAACCCAGCTATTGCCGGATTGCCTGACGCTCCCGTTGCTATGGCTGGGGCTGCTGTTTAACCTGTTTGAAACCTTTGTACCGCTGAGAGAGGCTGTTTTAGGCGCGGTTGCGGGCTATCTGTCGCTTTGGGCGCTGTATTGGGGAGCCAGGCTGCTTAGCGGAAAAGATACGCTGGGTTACGGCGATTTTAAACTGCTGGCCGCATTGGGTGGCTGGCTAGGGTGGCGCGAATTGCCGAATCTGGTGCTGACGGCGGCCCTAAGCGGATTGGCCGTCACCTTATTGTGGCGAATGCTCAGGCATGAAAGCACGGCTCAACCGCTGGCGTTTGGTCCGTGGCTGGCGTTGGGATGCGTGGCGGTTATGTTGACGCACTGATGCGTAAGGCGTAAGGAGTAAGGGGACGAGGGGGATGGATGTGGCGTGAATGAAAAACGGGCTGAGGGAGAGGCTGCTTTCAACCCGTTTCTGATGCCTAAATCGACAAATTTGCAATTTGTCGCACAGCTTTCGCTTGTGTGCATTGACATCCTTGCCCGTGGTCTTAATTTTCCCTGTCAGATAATAACTGGTTATTCAACCATTAACATAAAAGCGCTCATCCAAACGACCAGACAGAATGAGATGCCCATAAAAAAATACTTCACCGCTATATTCTCCAGAAGAAAACACGCCAGCAACGATCCCGATTGTGCGTTTTATTATGAAAGGGAAAATGTTGTACCGTTCGCACTGCGCAATCGGATAAGCGTTTTCCCCGTTGTCATCACCAGGGCTCACACCAGTTATGACGAGATCGGCGCTCAATCTACGCTTAGTGAGGGGCATAATTCAAGTGGTCTTCAGCACTATATTTATAGAAATAGCATTAAAAAGCGTTCACTGCATTCAGGCGCCGCGATGTAACAATCAACTTAGGGCAAGGCTGCGCTGACGCCGGATTTGGCTTACGCTGTTTATCGAAGATGCAACAATCAAGCATTACGGGAAACACCATGAAATCTAACGATATTTATCAACAACTGCGCGCGCTGTTGGATCAACGGCAGGCTCGCTACCGGGTTGTGACCCATCCCAGCGCAGGGCGTTCCGAAGAAGTGGCGCAACTAAGGGGAACGCAGCTTGGTCAAGGGGCGAAAGCCCTGGTGTGTCATGTGAAAGGTAATGGCGTGCGCCAGCATGTTCTGGCCGTTTTGCCGGCAGACCAACAGGCTGACTTATCGCGTTTGGCCAAAGGCATCGGAGGGAGCCGCGCTTCGCTTGCCAGCCCGAAGGAAGTGGATGATTTGACGCATTGCGTGTTCGGCGCTATTCCGCCGTTCAGTTTCCATTCAGAGTTGTTACTGGTGGCCGATCCGCTGCTGTTTACCCGTTTTGATGAACTGGCGTTCAATGCGGGCTCGCTTGAGCGATCGGTGATCCTGAATACGCAAGATTATCAACGTATTGCGCAGCCGCGTTTACTGTCTTTCATTCGTCAGCCGGACGCGTGAGGCGCGTTTACCTTGGCGCTTGATGGGGCAATGGCGCAGATATCCCGGCCGGAACGGCTTCAGGAAACGCGGTTGCTCCTTGATATTTTAGCCGCCGAACGCCATGTAAATCGGGCAATGGCGATCATCTCTGTTATCATGGCCGCAAATCACGCGCCGGTTCGCTGAACCGGCGTCGCCTTTCTTACGTTGCCTTTGGTAATAAGAGTAATCATTGTGAGTACAACCTCTTTTTCTTCCCTCCCGCTGCCGACTGAGCAGTTATCCAACCTTGATGAGTTGGGCTATACCGCCATGACGCCGGTACAGGCCGCGACACTGCCCGCGATCCTGAACGGCGGCGACGTTCGCGCCAAAGCGAAAACCGGAAGCGGGAAAACGGCCGCGTTCGGTATCGGTTTGCTTAATCATATTGTGGTCGGGGAGTTTACTACCCAGGCGCTGGTGCTGTGTCCGACGCGCGAACTGGCCGATCAGGTGAGTAAAGAGCTACGCCGTTTGGCCCGCTTTACGCAAAATATCAAGATCCTTACCTTATGCGGCGGTCAGCCGATGGGGCATCAGATCGATTCGTTGGTTCATGCGCCGCATATTGTGGTTGGCACGCCGGGGCGTATCCAGGATCACCTGCGCAGACGATCGTTATCGCTGGATGATCTGAAAGTGCTGGTGCTGGATGAAGCCGATCGTATGCTGGATATGGGATTTAGTGAAGCCATCGACGATGTGATCGGCTATACGCCGTCTCAGCGCCAGACGCTGCTGTTTTCCGCAACCTATCCCGCTGAAATTGAGCAAATCAGCGCTCGCGTGCAGCGTCAGCCATTAAACGTCGAAGTTTCCGATAATGATGACGAACCCGCCATTGAGCAGCGTTTTTATGAAACCGGTAAAGAGCAGCGTCTTCCATTGCTGATTTCCATATTGAACCACTATCAGCCGGCGTCCTGCGTGGTGTTCTGCAATACCAAACGGGATTGCCAAAGCGTATTCGACGAGTTAGACGCGCGAGGCATCAGCGTACTGGCGCTGCACGGCGATTTGGAGCAGCGCGATCGCGATCAGGTCTTGGTGCGTTTCGCCAATCATAGCTGCCGCGTGCTGGTCGCCACGGATGTTGCCGCTAGGGGGCTGGATATTAAAGATCTGGCGTTGGTGGTGAATTTCGAACTGGCTTTCGATCCCGAAGTGCACGTTCACCGCATCGGCCGAACCGGTCGCGCGGGTATGGAAGGGCTTGCCGTCAGTCTGTGTACGCCGCAGGAGATGAGCAGAGCCCATCTGATAGAAGATTATTTGGGTACGCGCATCGACTGGACGTCAGCGGCAGAGCTTGGCCGTAGTGAAGTGACCGCGCTGGAGGCGGAAATGATGACGCTGTGTATTGATGGCGGGCGCAAAGCCAAAATCCGTCCCGGTGATATTCTCGGCGCGTTAACCGGCGATGCGGGCTTAACGGCGGCGGAAGTCGGCAAAATCGATATGTTCCCGCTTCATGCCTATGTCGCTATTCGTAAAGCCAGCGCGAAACGGGCGCTAAAACAGTTGCAACAGGGAAAAATCAAAGGGAAGAACTGCAAAGTAAGACTGCTGAAGTAAACGCTGGGAAATACCGTTCAGGAACCGGATAGTCCTGAACGGAACTCCGCCATCCCCATATCCCCAAAGCGCAAACCGATATTCCGCCCGCGAGAGAAGACGCAAAACACTAACGCATTGACTCTAATCGGCTGAAACGGTAAAAATTGAGTAGGATGATAAGAATTTTCTACGGTGATAATCATCCTGAGCGATTTTGACTACGAAGCGCGGGGCCCAAAAGGTTGAACTGGTTAAGCGCGGAAGGCCAATGCCGCAACAAGGCGAAAAGGATAAGGGGTTATACCCAATAGATTTCAAGGTGGAACAGGGCGGTCGACGCGCCTGCAATCTGAAAGGCGGAGGATATAATAATACTGATACAAATCAGATGTTGTGTGGTAGGCTGAGAAAACTGGCTTTTTGACGGAGCCGCAATGGGAATCGGCACATTATACTCAATGGAGGGAGCGCGCAGGCATAAATTATTCTCCAAATATATCAAGGGCAAACAGGGTATCCAAGATAGTGATTTGCGCTGCCTATTAAATTACGCACGATATGCGCGTTTATTGATTTGATTGTGTTTAAAAAACATCCGTTTTATTAAACTGGAATAATAATTTAGTCACTTTTAATTTGTTCATTTATTATTTTATTCCAGATAGGTATTGTAAATATATTAACGTATCGTTTTGACGTTATGTTTTCCTTCTGCCATAACAATAACTTCTTTCAGATAATGTGTTGTAGACCTTATTTTTGGTGGTATAAAAGGGAGAGGGATATAGGCGTTTTATTATATTAATTTTCATTTAGCTGCTAAGTACCTATACCCTATGGGTATCTGGATACGTGAAAGCAGCGGCGGTATACGTCTTCGGGAGCAGGGGGCGCGGCCGCCGTATCATCCAGACCCAGCCCGGCCAGAGAGCCGTTTAGTAAAGTTAATAACGCGAAAGATTAATGGAGAAAGGATATAAAAAATAGTCCCTTATCCGATTAATAATAGATGGAAGCTCCAGATTTTTCTTCTTTGACCGTTCGTGCTCTTTTTTATTTTTTAGCTGCAATATATTTCACTCTCAAATACACAAACATTTGTAACGGATGAAGAGTTTTGGCTGATGATATCCCGGACCAGAGTAACTGAAGAATTAAAACAGGAAGTACCGGAGGGAAAAGGCTCTGCTTCTCTGTATCGTCGGCATGGTTGGCGCCGTTCGATTTTAGGGAGAGTTACGTTATTTCTTCTCATTGGTATTCTTTTTTCATATGGCGTGGGGGCGGCGGCGGGTTGGTTTATTGTCGATAAAAACTCGCAGGAACAGTGGCGGCGTCAGGCGGATACCAATGCCCATATCATGAGTTACATTGTCCGAAGCATATATACATCGGTTGTCGCCCGTATGGATGAGGCCGGTCTGATCACGGGCATCGTGACGGAAAATTTTCTGGGCGATGACGAGTCCATTCTGCAAACGGGGTTTAATCCCGTGGATGTGCTTTCCCTGATTGCCATGCAGACCAATAATCGCGTTTGGCTGTTTCATTACCGTGAAAATGAGGGATTCGCCAGCATTACGGACGCCAGCGGCAATGAAGGGGGAGACGTTCTAGAACTGGAGGAACGGAAACCGGTGGCGCCGGATACGATGATGAATACCTTCGCTGGCTTTATCCGTATTAGTGGTAAAACCTACTTTGCCAGCGTTCTTCCTATTATGACGCCGTCGGGTAAATTGCTTGGCGCTTTGGTGAGCAGCATCGGCGAAAAGCAGGCGCTTTACCGCACCCATAATACTTTGTTGCGTAATTCGCTTATCGGTCTATGGGTGGTGTTGCTGGTGACGGGATTGATTATCAGTCTGCTCATGCGGCAGTTTTTCCACTCGGTTCCGACGCTGATTCAAGCCCTGACGCGCATCGCTCATGGCGATACCGCGAATATCACGCCGCTCCAGCAGAGAAACGATGAAATCGGCCATCTGGCCTTTGCCATCGAAAAATTGCGGCAGGCGATGGTGGAGCGGGAACATCTGCAGCAGATCAAAGATACCGCGCGGAAAATGGAATACATGGCTCATCACGATCATCTGACCGGTCTTCCCAACCGTACTTTTTTCAGCGGCGCCTTGGAGGGTTCCATCGCCAGGCTGAAATCTAAAAACGCGTATTTTAATTTGATGCTGCTCGATCTGGACTATTTCAAAAACGTCAACGATACCTACGGCCACCCGGTGGGGGATGCGCTGTTGATTAATGTCAGCGAACGAATTTCCTTATTGATCGGTAATGAAGACGTCGTTGCCCGGCTGGGAGGGGATGAGTTTGCGCTGATCCAGCAGGTGAAGGAAAAACCGATACAGGAGGCGCGCCAACTGGCGGAGAAGGTTATCTCGGCGATATCCGCGCCTTTTTACTGTCAGGGACATGAGTTTTGCGTCGGGATCAGCATTGGTATCGCCAGCGCGCCGCTGCATGGCGAGACATCGAATAGCCTGATGAAAAATGCCGATGTGGCGCTTTATGCTTCTAAAAGCTCCGGCCGGAATAATTATCACTATTTTGAATATGGGATGGCTATGCCGAGTTCGGCCCAGAATATCAAAGAACTGGATATTGAAGGCGCGATGTCCCGCAAGGAGTTCGAACTTTATTATCAGCCGCTGATACGTCTGTCGGACAACGCCGTTGTCGGTTATGAAGCGCTGGTCCGCTGGCGTCATGACTCCAGTAATTTATTGATGCCGGATATGTTTATTTCGCTGGCGGAACAAACCGGGCTGATTGTTAAACTGGGCGAGTGGGTTATTCAACAAGCCTGCTCCGATGCCATGCTGTATTTTTCCGAGCGGCAACGCGTTTCGGTGAATGTATCGGGGATTCAGATTCACTATCCCGGACTTACCGATACTCTGGCCCGCGCACTGGAGAAAAGCGGATTGCCGGCTTCGCGCATTGAACTAGAGGTAACGGAGTCTATTCTGCTGGATCGCCAGAGCGCGCTGCCCGTATTACAGCAGATACAATCCATGGGAATCGCGATCGCGCTGGATGATTTGGGCACCGGCTATTCATCGCTGGATTGCCTTGCCGATTTTCCTTTTACCCGGGTTAAGTTGGATAAAGGGCTGGTCGCTGATTTGGAAGAGCGCGAGTCGAAGCGCGTTATTGTGAGCAACATCATCAGGTTGGTGAATCAACTGGGGATGGAGTGCGTTGCGGAAGGCGTGGAAACCGAACGGCAACTGAATCTGTTACGTCATGCAGGGTGTCAATATGTACAGGGTCACCAAATAGGTGAGGCGCGACCAGTAACGGCGATAATAGGTTGAACTATGCGGTATTTATTAAATGGCTCTCAAACCCGAATAATCAGATGTGCGCAGATAACCTATAGGATGGCGTCACGTATTTTCACTATGGCATGCCGTTATCGCCAGGCGAACTCCAGACGAAGGATTCTAATTTCCATCATGCTGTTGCTACCGTTGCAGCAGGCCGCCGCCGACGTGCCAATGGATAATACGCTGACAAAAATCGCACAGACCAAAACGATAAAAATCGGCCACCGTGTTGATGAACCGCCGTTTTCCTATACGGTGGACGGCCGCGCTATCGGTTATACGGTCGATCTCTGTCTGCGCGTGGTGGAAGGAATAAAAAGGTATCTGGACATGGATGATATACAGATTGCTTTTATCCCGGTGACAACGGCGACGCGTTTTCCCCTTATTCGCAATCACGGAGTCGATCTGGAGTGCGCCGCGACGACGAATAACCGCGAAAGGCGGAAAATGGCCGAGTTCTCCTATCCGCACTTTGTCGCATCGACCCGCTTTGTTGCCTTGAAGCGGACCGGCATTAAAAGAATTGCCGATCTGGCCGGACGCAGCGTCTCGGCGAGCAGCGGTACGGTCAACTTTGAGCAATTAAATGCAGCGAATAGCCGAATGAAGCTCAATATTTCCGTCGTACTGAAAAAGCTGAATAAAGATGCCTTTAATCTGGTGGCGAAAGGCAGCGTATCGGCCTTTGTGATGGATGATATTCTGTTGGCGGGGCTGGTGGCGTCTTCCGACAATCCATCCGATTTCATCCTTTCCGAAGATTATTTAAGTCGTCCTGAACCCTACGGCATTCTGCTGCCGCCGGGAGAACCTGTTTTCAAGCAATTAGTGAATGAGGAACTGCGTCATATTTTCACCCAGGGCGAAATAAATGCCATTTATGACAAATGGTTTCTCTCGCCGATCCCGCCGGACGGCGTCAATCTTCGTTTCCCTATGCCGGACAGTCTTAAGGCGGTTTTGGCGCAGCCGGAAGAGTACCTCGACTAAAGGAGAGATGAGCGATGTCCGGATATAGAAAACGCTTGCGTCATTTTCTTATTGTCTTGTTTATCGTCGGGGCTACGGGAAGCGATTTGTCGCAGGCTGCCGACATTGATTCCACGCTCGATCGGATCCGTCAGACCGGAACGATCCGCATTGGCTATGGCGATGAACCGCCGTTTTCCTATGTCGGCCCGGAAGGCGTGGTGATCGGCTATTCGATTGATCTGTGCAAACGTATCTCCGAAGCGCTCAGAGTCAGGCTGGGATTGGACAAGCTCGATATTGAATATGTATTCCGGACGCCGGCCAACCGCATACGGCAGGTCAGCAATGGCGCTATCGATATTGAATGCGTGACCAGTACCAATTCGTCCGAGGAGCGGCGCCGCAACGCCGCATTCTCCATCAGCTACTTTATGGTGGGCACCCGCTATGTTTCCTTGCGTAAAAACAATTTGCATTCGCTGGAGAACCTGCGCGGCCGGAGCATCAGCATCGTTCTCGGCACAATCAACGCCAGCCAAATCAATCGGGTCAACCGGGAAATGAAGTTGAATCTTTCCGCCGTGGTCACGGACAGCATACAGAAAGCCTTTGATATGGTCGGTCAGGAACAGGTTTCGGCTTTCGCCATGGACGATATATTACTGCGCACCATGGTCGCCCGCACGCCCAACCCGCAGGATTACGTCATATCCGATGACGTCATTGACGATGATGCAAAATATGGCTTTATGATGCGCCGTGACGATGAGGCGTTTCATCATGCGGTCAATGACGCGTTGCGGCAGATTTACGCCAGTCATGAGATCTATGATATTTATGCGCGCTGGTTTACTCAGCCGCTTCCCGGTATTCAGATCAACCTTAATTATCCATTGAGTGAAAAATTGAGGCGGATTTTCATGACTGGCGATGGCGAATAGCCGCCGTCCGCTTCGCTATTTTCGTCAGATAAGCCGTCGGCACCACTGGGCCAAGCGTTGTAATGCCTGATCGACGTCTTCGCTCCAGCCAAACCCGGCATTCAGCCGCAGGCAGTGGTCGTAACGTCGATCGGTGGAAAAAAGATAGCCGGGGGCAATACCGATGCCTTGCTCGCGCGCTTTGATAAACAGCTCATGGGCGGGTACGCAGCCCGGCGGCAGTTCGAGCCACAGAACATATCCCCCCAGCGGTTTCGAAACCCGCGTGCCCGGCGGAAAGTAATTTAACACGGCGTTGCGCAGCAGCGTGATTTGGCGCGACAACTCGCGTCGTAGCCGGCGCAGATGGGCATCGTAACCGCCGGTTTTCAGAAACTCGGCGACGGCGGTTTGCGGCAGCATGGTGGTTCCCATTGTGGATGTGTATTTCAGCGACGCGATTTTTCGATTCCATTTCCCGCCGCTCAGCCAGCCGAGCCTGAGCCCCGGCGCTACCGTTTTGGAAAAACCGCTGCACAGTATGACATTGGGGCTGAAAGCGCGGAGCGGGAAAGGGCGCGAGTCGCCGAACGCGGTATCGCCAAAGGTGTCGTCCTCGATAATGGTGACATCATGTTCATCAGCCAATTTAGTGAGATAGGTTTTTCTTTCGTCGGAGATAATACTGCCGACCGGGTTGTTGACGTTGGCGAGCGCCACCCAGGCTTTTACCACCCGTTGGCTGAACAAGGCGGCCAATTGCCCGGCATCGGTAGTACCGCTGTCGTCATGACCGACTTCCACCACCTTTAGCCCCAGATTACGCAGCATTTGCAGCAGGACAAAATAGCAGGGCGAATCCACCGCCACGCTGTCGCCAGGCTCGGTCACGGCCCGCAGTGCCAGCGACAACGCCTCAAGACAGCCGTTGGTGATAATGATCTCATCGGCCTTAAGGTTACAGCCGTAATCCAGCGCCCGGCGGGCAATTTCCGCCTGTAACGGTGGATAACCTATTCCCTTGACCGGATGACCCAGCAACTGCGGCTGACGGTAGCTGAACTGGCGCATCAGCCGGCTGATTTTACGGATGGGGTAGAGGTCGCCGTCGCCGTTAGCCAGATCCAGCCGTACGCGGCAATCGCTGCCGACCATCGCCAGATGCAATTCGGTTTGCGGATCCAGCGGGGTAATCGTTACCGGCCGCAGCGGCGCGGGCGGCGCCTTATCGGGAAGGCAGGCATAAAAGCCGGATTGAGGGCGGGCCTGGGCGTAGTGTTCGTCCTCAAGGGTGCGCAGCGCTTTTAACGTGGTCGTAACGCTCGCGCCATATTGTGCGGCCAGCTTTCTGACCGAGGGGAGCCGTTGACCCGGCGATAACGTTCCGTCAATAATCGCCCGTTTGATCATCTCGGCTATCCACCGGTAGCGACACGTTTGCTCTTCCATCTGTTCTGCCTTATATCGCGCCCAACTGTTCATATCGTCGGGCCTGCTTTAGATGTACATTTTCTCCTACGCCAACGGCGAAAAAAAGATGATGTAATCATTTAAATATCAATTAATTAATACCATATGCCAGCGAATCGATGCGGCGCAAAGAAAGCCGTATCGACGTTTAAAGCGCGGCCGACGAAATCGGTTTCTACGGTCTGCGCTGCCGCTGGTCAATTATGGGTAATAAGATTTTAATGGAAAAACGCATGGAACTTTCAACTATCGATCCTGATATCGCGCCTTTGCTGGCCCGTGAGCTGGCAAGACAGGAAAATAATATAGAGCTTATCGCCTCAGAAAATTACGTTAGCCCGGCCGTATTGGAGGCTCAGGGATCGGTGCTGACCAATAAGTACGCGGAGGGTTATCCGGGCCGACGTTATTACGGCGGATGCCATGTTGTCGATGAAGTTGAAACGCTGGCGATAGAGCGCGCTAAGTCGCTGTTTAACGCTGAATACGCCAATGTTCAGCCCCATTCCGGTTCTCAAGCCAATCAGGCGGTGTTTCTCACGGTATTGAAGCCCGGCGATACGATTCTCGGCATGGCCTTGTCTGATGGCGGTCATTTGACTCATGGTGCCGGCGTAAACTTTTCCGGCCGTATGTATCGCGCCTTTTCCTATGGGCTGGATCCGCAAAACGACGAAATTGATTATCAGCAGGTAGAGCGGTTGGCAAAAGAGCATCGGCCGAAATTGATTATCGCCGGCGCATCCGCCTACTCGCGCACGATCGATTTCGCTCGTTTCCGCCGCATCTGTGACGACATCGGCGCTTATTTAATGGTGGATATGGCTCACTACGCCGGGCTGGTGGCTGCGGGAGTCTACCCATCGCCGGTAGGGATCGCCGATTTTGTCACCTCGACAACGCATAAAACGCTGCGCGGCCCGCGTGGAGGGCTGATTCTGGCTAAAAAAGAGTTTGGCGCCGCATTGGATAAAACGCTATTCCCTCTCTATCAGGGCGGACCGTTGATGCACATTATCGCCGCCAAAGCGGTGGCTTTTCGTGAAGCGGCGACGGACGGTTTCAAAAGCTATCAGAAACAGGTTATTGCAAACGCCCGCGCTATGGCTCAGGTGCTTGAGCAGCGCGGACTACGCATTATTTCCGGCGGTACGGACTGCCATATGTTTTTAGTGGATCTGCGCAGCAAAGGCATCAGCGGGAAAGCGGCGGAAGCGCTGTTGGAACAGGCTCATATCACGCTCAATAAAAACGCCATTCCCGGCGATACTCAGAAGGCGAGCGTCACCAGCGGTATTCGCATCGGCGCTCCGGCTATTACCACGCGGGGATTCGGCGAAAAAGAATCGCGCCTGTTGGCTGATTTGATCGCCGATCTGCTTGATGATCCGCAGGATGAAGCGGTGCTGACTCGCGTTCGTGATGCGGCGTTGACGCTGTGCGCGCAATTTCCGGTATATGGCGCGGGCCGCTAAAAAACATATCGGACGATTGGATGCCGTCTGATATCACTCACCCCGCTGGTTTTGCCGTTAAATTAAACCACCCGCGTATATAGCGGGTGGCTTGTGGAATCGATGAGATAACCGGTTTGCTGTCTCTATATGGCCTAAAAACGCGTAGTTCAGCTTATGGTCGTTATTGATTCAAACCTGCTTACTTTTCAGTACGCCGGCGGCGGACAAATGGTTCTGAGTCGACGTTGGCGATAAAGGCGCGGTTTTTACTTTACGGCGTTTGCGGGGCTTGATTTCCCGTTCGTTGTAGAGTTTTAACGCAATGACCACCAGGGCCAGTAACGTGGTGATGCCATTTGCCGTCATTACCGGCACATCCTGAACTTTAAAACCGTAAGCGGTCCAGCAGGAAACACCGAAGAACAGCGCGGCATACATGCCCAATGAAATACCGGTGGTATCTTTATTACGAATAATGTGAACCACCTGCAAAAAGAAAGAACCGGTGGTTACCCATGCGGCCAGTGTCCCCAACGCAATCGGCCAATGATAAAGAACCAGTATCGACAGCGCAGCGGCGATAAACGTCCCTGACACAATCATCAAATGCTTTTTCATGTCATTCCCCCTTAGGTAATGCATGGAAAGTTGTCCGAATCTCATCAACGGCCGTGCGTAAATGGTCGATAAAGGACTCTTGACGACGAACCATGCCGAATAATGCGGACTGGCCGGCGAACGCGGCCAGCGGGTCTTCCGCGGTGAAAATACTTTCCACATCTACGCTGTCCATCGCGCGATCTTCATAGCTGAACGGCAGCGAGTTATTGTGGTACTGCTGCAGAAACAGAAAAAACAGCGCCGGTAAACGCAGCGTTGCCCGCGGCACTTTGCCCTGACGGTAACAATCCTTCAGGGTCGGAACGATAAACCCATGCAGCTTGGCGATGCTGTCGGATGACACGCGAGCGACGGTGTCGCGAACCCAGCGATTACCAAAACGGGCGAGTACGCTGTCGCATTCGGCCGGCAGATCGAGCTCGATACCTCGCTGTTGCAGCGCGGGGCCGACATCCTGCAGGACGTAATCGCGGATCCAGTTCGTCACATATTGAGGAAGGCTTTCATCAATATAGCGTTTGCCCTGCAGCGCTCCGGCCCAGGCGATGCCGCTGTGGCTGGCGTTAAGCAGGCGAATTTTAGCCTCTTCGACCGGCGTAACGTCGTCGACAAATTCGACGCCGACCTGTTGCAGCGCGGGGCGTTTGCCGGCGAAGCGATCTTCGATCACCCAGCGGGCGAAACTTTCGCAAGACAAGGGCGCGGCATCGTCGGTAATGCCTTGCTGCGCTAAGCGCTCATAGAGCGAATCGTCGAATTTCGGGGTGATGCGGTCGACCATACTGTTCGGCGCGGTCGTTTGTTCCGCCATCCAGTCAATCAGATCTGCGCGTTGCTTAGCTTCCAGAAATTCACGCATCCCCTGAGAAAAACTGTCGCCGTTCTGGCTCAGATTGTCGCAACAGAGCAGAGTAACCGGGCCGCTTTTTTGCTGCTGGCGGGCGGTCAGGATCAGCGTCAGCGCTCCATATAAAGTATTTATTTCACCTTCATCATGGAGGTCGGCCTTTATCGCGGGGTGAGATAAATCAAGGTGACCGTCGTCATCCAGGAAGTATCCGCCTTCGGTAACG
The DNA here is from genome assembly GCF_017569925.1 of Brenneria izadpanahii. Taxonomy (NCBI): domain Bacteria; kingdom Pseudomonadati; phylum Pseudomonadota; class Gammaproteobacteria; order Enterobacterales; family Pectobacteriaceae; genus Brenneria; species Brenneria izadpanahii. Next base: position 1,556,097 of record NZ_CP050854.1, read on the forward strand.
GTGAAAGAAATAATTTCAGTGCTTGGGGCTGCTCCCACGGCTACGGTTGAAGCGAGACGGCTATCCCACAGCAGGATTTGATCCACTGCGTCGATGGTTTCATAGCAACGTTCCCCTTCGGGAGAGATGGTTTCGAGTGTATAGAGGCCGTTTTGGGATTTGAGCTGTTGCAGTGTTTTTTGAGTAGAGCTATTGCGGATGTTGGATAACGCCATATGCCAATGGTTGTCACCCTGTCGTCGCAACTGATTTAGATACCAGGCCTGATGCGCCCGGAAAAATGCGCCTGCACCAAGGTGCAGCCAAGTTGAAGTGTTTTTTGTCGATATCGGCAAACCTTATCCTTACTCCAATGTGGAGATTATTTATCCACTGTTAAGGTTAACATTTTTTTTCAGATAATAAAAATATAATGATTATTAATAAGTTAGTAAGCTAAGGGGCGGTTTTTAAACATTTTTTGTCGATTAAATAACCTATGCTTCTACAAAGCGTAAGTTTTTTAGCCGGATTCACTGCGTGATCTGACTAACATTGACGGGTGTTGTATAACAATTTGATTTTATTGTTTTATTTTTGAGGCCGTTAGTGGCGCCGAACGTAACTTCGTCCGCTTCGGGCGTAAAACGGAAAAACGCTGCGGCCACCGGGAACCGCCGGGGGCGAATGGGAATCTGTAAGGATTCCGTTTATGATGGTGATGAAATCGCAGGCTTGTCTTTGCCGTTAACATAATAAATGTGAATCAATGAGGAGCAACACTTTGGCTGGAGCTAGTTTATTAACGCTTCTGGATGATATCGCCACGCTGCTGGATGATATTTCCGTTATGGGAAAGATGGCCGCTAAAAAGACAGCCGGCGTATTGGGGGATGACTTATCGTTAAACGCCCAACAGGTCAGCGGGGTTAAAGCAAACCGTGAATTACCCGTCGTCTGGCGGGTTGCAAAAGGTTCCTTGCTCAATAAAGTATTTCTTGTGCCGGTAGCTCTGCTTATCAGCGCATTTATTCCCTGGGCGATTACGCCTTTGCTGATGGTCGGCGGCGCCTACCTGTGTTACGAAGGCGTAGAGAAGGTGGTGCATACGCTGCGTCACGGCAAAGAAGAGAAAACGCAGGAGTCCCGGCAGCAGCGGTTACTCGCGGCGGCTCAGTCTGACTCGTCCTCTTATGAGAACGATAAGGTAAAGGGCGCGATCCGGACCGACTTTATCCTCTCGGCCGAGATTATTGCCATTACGCTGGGTATTGTTTCTGAAGCGCCGCTGCTTAATCAGGTTGTGGTGCTGGCGGGGATTGCGCTTTTGGTCACCGTCGGCGTGTACGGTATTGTGGCCGGCATTGTTAAGCTCGACGATCTGGGCATGTGGCTTGAACGGAAATCTTCTGTTATTGCCCAAAAAGTGGGAGCCGGGCTTCTGGTGATCGCCCCCTGGCTGATGAAAACGCTTTCAGTGGTTGGGACGTTGGCGATGTTTTTAGTCGGCGGCGGCATCGTGGTGCATGGCGTACCGTTGTTGCATCATACGGTTAGCGATTTTGATGCGCGCTTCGGCGGGTTCACCGGCGCGCTGATGGTCAATCTGGCAAATTTGGTGATTGGTTTTATCGTCGGCGCTGTTGTGTTGTTTGTGGTGAGTTTGATTTCCCGTATATCAGGCAAGAAATAAAAACGTTTCCCGACCTGACTTCTTGCGGAGTCTTAGGGTTCTGGCGAATGTATTTAACTAAAGGGGGATAGAATGAGACCGGATATTACCAAAGAAGAGATCTCGCAGCTCAATGACGATATCAACCTGTTGAAGCAGGTTGGTTTCCTTGATGACGAAGTCTATGACGCTTTACGAACCCTTGAGTTGCGGCGCCAAACGGCCAAAATGGAGTTTATCAAGCGGGCGCTGTTTGATAAAAAAGCCGAGCAAGCGTGATAACGTCTGAGTGGACCTTTGTCGTGTAGGATCTTTTACGATGTACCTGTGGGCATAATTCCTATACATTGAAGAAGATGCCCACAATAACCATGTATCTTGTTTAAATTTAAAGGTTTTCCGCGGTTAGCGGTTTTTATTATCGCGGCGATAAAGCGTCCACTCTTCAATGCGCTCACCGTTTGGCAGCAAACAATATCCTACCGTTCCGTTATCCGTACTAACCATCTCTAATTTACCGCCTTTCCCTTGACAATATACCGATGCCGGGTTGGGCATGCCGACGGATTTTGGGGCGCCGCCGTTATTCCGAGTGCTGCATCCAGCGACCGCCAATACCGATAAAAATACGCCAGCACATGCTATTACGAGTTTCATTTATATATTTCCTTGCGTATCCCCATGCCGCGTCTATCACCATGGAAATGGCGCTGTATCTCTCATATACATAAACACACCGGCCAATAGGGCGATGATGGCAATAAATATAACCGTAAGCCTCAAAAGCACTTCCTCTTATTCAAATTATCCTGAAGCAGGCAGGGTGGCTAAAACTATTACCGCGGCGATCGTACAAGCATACAAGCGATTGCCGGTTTGCCCTTGCCTACGGGAATCGCATTGAACCCAACATTCGTTAACTATGGCTTACCCATGAGCCCGGCTTGAATAACAATGCGTTGCATGAGGATAAAATAAAGATTGCAAATGATCCACCGACATCTATCACCGTGAACCAGCGTCTGTTTTCTAAGCCCGTTACATGGATTAAAGGGCAATGCGGAGACGCGGCTAACGTTCAGCAGGTATCGGATACTCGTTACTGGTTCGGCGTTCTTCCCCATTATGCATGAAAGCTGTATTCCACGGCATTCCTGTTACGGTATTGATGTGGCCGCTATACGCTCCTGGCGGCTGTTATCTTATTTACTAAAATAAATAATTTTTATATGTTTTGGCATAAAATATGACCGATTGACTTCTAATGCCTACGCAATGATATTGTTCATCAGTGATGAAAATCTCATTTTCAGGAGGCGGAGATGGATTGTGAGGCGCAGATTAGATTATGGCTAATGCAAGACGAAATGAGACTAAAAGTCATTAAGATTGTATCTTCGCTAAATATTCCCGACTGTTGGGTCGCCGCTGGTTTTATTCGTAATTTGGTTTGGGATAGGCTACATAATTACGCTCATCCCACCGCGCTGAATGATATCGATGTTATTTATTATAATTCAGAAAATATTGATGAATCAGAAGATCTTCTTTATGAATCTCAATTAAAGTTATCAACAAGTAAAACGCTTGATTTTTCAGTAAAAAACCAAGCGAGAATGCATTATAAATTGAAAAGAAAGCAATATAAAAACATCCATGAAGCCATGTCATACTGGCCGGAAATCGAGACGGCGGTGGGCGTGAGATGGATAGATGGACGCATTCAGTTCATTGCGCCTTTTGGCCTTGAATGCCTGTTCAATAAAACGGTTACATACAATGCCAGGAGTAGTTTTCAAGCATTTACGCAGAGAATAAATAGTAAGCGATGGCTTGAAATGTGGCCGGAATTAATTGTGAAAAATAATGGTTAAGCAAGACATGGGCCATGCTGCACATGCCATTCCATCTGTTTGTTGATTTTGTTAGCAAAGCTAAATACTGATATTCCTATTTGTTTTACGCCTTAACAATAAACACGGTTAAAAATGTGTTTAAACCGCAAGGGCGGCGATGAGTTCAGAAGGATAAGATCGCGAATTTAAGGCACATAAAATACGGACGATGGCGTTTAGCTCACAAATCAATATTCCAGTAATCATATTCTGATTTTTGGCCAAACCGCGTTGGAGCTCTGGTTGTGATTGACGCAATGTACTACGCTGTATTTTTCCCTGTATGTTAGATCAAATAAAGAGTAAGCGTGTTATGAAAGCAATTAGAGGCGTAGTAAATATTGTTGGTTTAGCAACTTTTATGGTGGCAGGCTACGTTCAGGCCGCAAGTTTGCAGGATTCGCTTTCCAGCGCCGTTGGTCAATTAAGTCAGAATAGTTCTTCATCTGGAAGCCTGAGCGGATTGACGGGCTTGCTCAATGGCGGCAATCAAGCGTTGAGCGCTGATAATATGAACAACGCGGCTGGGATTCTGCAATATTGTATGAAACAAAAGTTGGTTTCAGCAACCAATACGGAAAATGTCAAAAATCAATTATTGGATAAGCTTGGCCTTACTTCCGCGCAGGAGCAACAACAACAGACGGATTATACGCAAGGGTTGGCCGGCTTGCTCAATACCAGCGACGGCAACCAGTTGAACCTGAATAATATCGGCAATACGCCGTTGGCCGAAAAGGTTAAAACCAAAGCGTGCGATCTGGTATTAAAACAAGGGGCAAATTACATTTCATAATAAGCGGCCCTGTTTCTAAGGGCCTATTGAGCGGCCCTTCCACTGTATATTTCCGCCGTACTAGCGCAAGCGTTAGATCTCAAACTCTTCCAAAGTCTTCCCGTTTTCAAGCGCGGCGGCGATGGTTTTGGGAGTACGGCCCTGGCCGGTCCAGGTTTTTTCATCGCCATTCTCATCAATATATTTATATTTAGCGGGACGAGGCGCGCGCTTGGCTTTAGTCGGTTTAGGTTTTATACCTTCTAATAATTCAGCCGGATCGATACCGTCTTCCAGAAGCTTGGCGCGTAAGGCTTCGATTTTTGCCTGACGTTCAGCCTGTTCTTGTTGGATCTTCGATTCTTCTTCACGGCGATCTTCAACAATGGCGGTAAGCTTCTCCAGTATTTCTTCCAGTGTTTCCAGAGAGACCTCGCGGGCCTGCGCTCGTAATATACGAATATTGTTTAGTATTTTGAAGGCTTCAGTCATTTTTTTCCATCCTGATGGTTGAAAGGACATAAATAGCATACAAGATATTTTATAATAAAACGAGATTGAGTAATCGGTATATACAAATATTTTTACGCCGGATGACAGCATGGGACGAAAACCTATTTTCAGTACACCTCAGTCGAGGCTTTGACCGCTTTTCTATTTTTGTTAATGGATAATTACGTGAATAAAAAAGGATGCGCAAAGTGTTTAACATAATAGAGCAGAGCGCGCGCTCTGTTAGCGGTTGTTTGCTTGGTTGGGGGCTGAGAGTAACTTTCGTGCGGTTTCAGGATATGAAGTATGAATATGTAATCATTCTGGCAACCATATGAAAATAAACATGCCTTAGTATCATTGACGGTAATTTCTCGGCTCAGTGATGGGAGTTGATCCGCTAACTCGGTTATGTTATTAGCGCCTAAATATTAGACCTCAAACCTTATTATTACTTCCTTGTATATGTACGGATATATATCTTAAGTCTAACCGCGTTTAGCCGTTGTTATGGCTCCGGCGCTTCAGGTTCAATAGAGCGTTATGCCCGCATGAGGCGTTATAAGAAGGACTAATCAATTCTGACGAACATCGGCGTGTTTGAAGGCTGATGGCGTCCCCAGCAGGAATCGAACCTACAATTAGCCCTTAGGAGGGGCTCGTTATATCCGTTTAACTATGGGGACGCAAAACCGGGGGTATTATACTCATTTTAGTTCTGAGAATAAGCGCCTAACTGCTCGTTTGCTTAAACTGTCAGCAGTCAGGCCTCTTTTTTTATTAACGCGGGGGGCGTTTTTCCTGCCCGGACGTCTCTTGGGCGGCGTTATTGCTCATGTCGTTGCGGGTTTGGGCGTGGCTAATCAGGGCGAAAATAAAAGTGCCGCCGATGATGTTGCCCGCCAGCGTCGGCAGAGCAAAAGGCCAGATGAAGTCCTGCCAGGCGATTTTGCCGATAAACACCAGGTAAAAAATTTCCGAAGCGCCGGCAACAATATGGGTGAGATTACTGAATGCAATCATCCAGGTCATAATGATGATGACCCATATTTTGGCTGAACCGGAGTGCGGCAGCATCCAAACCATGGTGGCGATAATCCAGCCGGAGACGACCGCGTTGGCGAACATTTCCGTCGGTGAATTTTTCATTACCTTCATGGAGATCTCAATCAGCGCGTCGCGGGTTGCGCCGTCAAATACCGGCATATGGGTGAACGCCAGTGCGGCCAGCGCCGTTCCCACCAGGTTGCCCGCCAGCACCAGTCCCCATAAGCGGAACAGCAGGTAGAAATTATGGCGCGCCGGCTTGTGCATAACAGGCAGCACCGCGGTAACGGTATTTTCGGTAAACAGCTGCTGGCGGGCCATAATGACGATCACGAAGCCAATGGTGTAGCCAAAACTTTGCAGCAAAAAACCGCCGGGAACGCCAACCAGATTAATATGCAGCATTCCGATAGCCATGAAAGAGGTGCCCATGGATAGGCCGGCGGCGATAGCCGACCAGAAAAGCGCCAGGGCGTCACGTTCCAGTTCTTTCTGTCCTTCCTGACGAATTTCTTCATGTATGGCGGCGGCGGGGGAGGGGAGCATCGCTGCATTAAGTTCGATTTCTTTTCCCTGGCTCTTTTCTTTGCTTTCTACTTCAATGCTTTTCTTATCATGATGATGTTGGTTCGCTTTCTCTTTATGGGGGGATTTTACTGACGGATGACTCATCGGTACTCTCTCTGTTGTCCTCTTTATTGTTATAAGCGTAGTCGTTTTCAACCTGTGCGGCGGCGTTTGCGTTATCACCCGCTTGCGGTCCCTATGCTATTCTCGTCAGGCCGGCAGGGGGAAAGTGTTGCGGCTGGCTGCTAAACTGTGCGTGACGCCGGTATTTCGGTTATATGACGATGGATTGAGGATCGTCTGATAAATACCTGAAAATGCACAAGCTAGCGTAGAAGCGGGGCAATAAAATGTTACACTGTCGGGCGATATTCCGCCCTTTGCTTCCCATCCTGATGGGCCGAGCAGGTTCTGGGAATGCCCCATTCTCAGCCTCGGGTATAACGCAAGATAATCAGGGAGAACAAAAAATATGAATTACCGCCTGAGCGGGGTGCTGCTTGCCAGTTTGTTACTTATCGGCTGTGCCAGTTCCGGGGATCGGTCTCAAGAAGGGCGTTCAGACCCGCTTGAAGGATTTAACCGTACCATGTTCAGTTTTAACTATGACGTTCTGGATCCGTATCTGGTGAGGCCGGCGGCCGTTGTATGGCGAGATTATGTGCCATCGCCGGCGCGTAATGGGTTAAACAATTTCTTCGGCAACCTATCTGAGCCGGCGACAATGGTGAACTACTTTGTCGAAGGCAAACCGTATAAAGCCATGGTGCATTTCAACCGGTTTTTCCTGAATACCCTGTTGGGGATGGGCGGTTTGATTGATGTGGCGTCAATGGCGAATCCCAAACTGGCGAAAGAGGAACCCCGTCGTTTCGGCAGTACGCTGGGTAATTACGGTATGGGCTATGGGCCGTATGTGGTTCTACCTGGTTATGGCAGCGCCACAATTCGTGAAGACGGCGGCGGCGTGGTGGATACGCTTTATCCGCCGCTGAGCTACCTGACATTCTGGATGTCGGCGGGTAAATGGGTGCTGGAAGGGCTGGAAACACGCGCGCAACTGCTGGATTCCGACGGACTGTTGCGTAATTCTTCCGATCCTTACCTGATGGTGCGTGAAGCCTATTTCCAACGGCATGATTTCCTGGCCGGCGACGGGAAAATCACTCCGCAGGAGAATCCCAATGCCGCGGCGATTGAAGATTCTCTTGGTGAAATCGACTCCGCTAAGTAAGCGTATTATCTTTTCGTTCTGCTAAGGCACCTTCGGGTGCCTTTGTCTTTTATAAAATGCTGTTTAGCGCCGTTCCCGCCGATACACAAAAGTCTTTGTTTCACAAAAGTTATTTCATTGTTGATGGTTTATTTACTTACAAAAGTGTCATTTCTCCCCACAGGTAACAATAATGTTACACCGGCAGCCGGTATTGGCGCCCTTTGTGCTGAAAAGAGTCAGCCAATTGATTTTTTTGTTAAAATCCTTATTAACAAAAGGGTCATGAGCGACAATTTTTTGCTACGGGGATGATGATTGCGCTGGCGGCAAGGGATGCCTGGAAAGTCTATTTGCCTGCAATTATAAAAATTCAATGAATAGAGATATAAGCATGAAGAAACTACTCACTATGATTTTATGCCTTGGTGTGGCTGGCGTTTCTCAGCAAGCGCAAGCAGCGGCGGAAGAAAGTAATGCAACCGAGAAAACCACGGATGTTGTGCTGATTGGCGGCGGGATTATGAGTTCGACGCTGGGCACTTATTTGCAAGAGCTTCAGCCGGACTGGTCCATCGACATGGTCGAGCGTATGGATAATGTGGCGGAAGAGAGTTCCAATGGCTGGAATAACGCGGGAACCGGCCACTCGGCCTTTATGGAGCTGAACTATACTCCTGAAAATCCTAATGGCCCGATTAATATCAGCCAGGCGGTGGCCATCAGCGAAGCATTCGAAATTTCGCGCCAGTTCTGGTCATATCAGGTCAAAAACGGCGTTCTTCATAACCCTAACTCTTTTATCAACAGCGTTCCGCATATCAGTTTTGTCTGGGGAGATGAAAATACCCGTTTCCTGAACCAGCGTTATCAGGCGCTGCAACACAGTACGCTGTTCCGCGGTATGGAATTCTCCGACGATCCGAATACGATTAAAGAGTGGGCTCCCCTGATTATCGAAGGCCGCGATCCGGCGCAGAAGATCGCCGCCACGCGTATGCCGATCGGTACTGACGTCAACTACGGTGAAATTACCCGCCAGTTGGTTGATTCGTTGAAGAACAAACAGAATTTTGCGCTGCACCTCAATTCTGAAGTCAGGGCTATCACGCGTAATGCGGATAAAACCTGGAGCGTGACTTACGCCGATTTGAAAAACGGCGAGAAGGAAACGGTCATCAAAGCCAGGTTTGTCTTCATTGGCGCCGGCGGCGCCGCACTGCCGCTGTTGCAGAAATCCGGCATTCCCGAAGCCGATGCCTATGGCGGTTTCCCGGTAGGCGGCGAATTCCTGGTGACGGATAATCCCGACGTGGTAAAACGGCATATGGCGAAAGTCTATGGCAAAGCCTCTGTAGGCGCGCCTCCGATGTCGGTTCCCCATCTGGATACCCGTATTTTTGACGGCAAGCCCGTCGTGCTGTTCGGGCCATTCGCCACTTTCTCCAGCAAATTCCTGAAAAACGGCTCGCTGTGGGATCTGATCGGTTCGGTGACCTTCTCCAACGTCTTGCCAATGACGCACGTCGGGCTGGATAATTTCGACTTGGTTAAGTATTTGATCAGTCAGGTGATGATGAACGACGACGACCGTTTTGCCGCCTTGCAGGAGTATTTCCCCGACGCGAAGAAGGAAGATTGGAAACTGATCGTTGCCGGGCAGCGTGTCCAGGTCATCAAGAAAGACGCGGATAAAGGCGGGGTGTTGAAGTTGGGCACCGAAATCGTCAGCTCGCAGGATGGTTCAATCGCGGCTTTGCTGGGAGCTTCTCCGGGCGCTTCCACCGCTGCGCCGATCATGCTGAACCTGATGGAAAAAGTGTTTAAAGATAAGGTCGCTACGCCGGAATGGCAGGCCAAGCTGAAGGAAATCATCCCTTCCTATGGTCATAAGCTGGATGGAAATATTGAAATGACCAACGACATTCGTCGTTACACCAGCAGCACCCTGAACTTGAACTACATTGAAGTTAAACCGGAATAACGGTTGAAAGTATCCCTTTAAGGCCGCGTAAGCGGCCTTTTTTACATCCTGAATGAGGAGTTAGAACGCGTAGTTAAGATTTACGCCATACAGCCAGGCTTTCCCTTTTGAGGTGAACTGATAGCTGGGCGACCCTGCCTGATCGGAAACCGATTCATTAATCGATACTTTCTGTCCGTGCATATAGGAAACGCCGACATCGACCGACGCGTCTTTATTAAAGGCGTAGGTAGTGCCTGCGCTCAGCCAGAAACGGTCCTGATCGGGGATTGAGATGGAGCGTTTGTCCGCCGGAACCGGACTGTCGTCAAAAGCGATGCCGGTACGGAAAGTCCAGTTGTCGTCATGATAATAGGTGGCGCCCAGGGCGATACGGTAAGCATCGCGGAAGCCCTCTTCTTTGCGGAATAACGTCTGTCCGTTGCCGCCGGCGGCCCTTAACTCCTGGAACTGGCTCCAACTGGTGTAAGCCAGGCTGTAATGCACCGCCCATTGCGGCGCGACGCGATGGTAAGCCGAGACTTCCCACATCTCCGGCAAACTCAGTCTGAGTTCGCCAGGGATGACGGCGCCGCCCGTGCCGACGGGAGGGCCAGGCACAATCGCCGGCAAATCGCTGCGATAGTCGCCGTTGAAATCAATATTGACTTTGGAGCGGTAGGTCAGCCCGAAGCGGTGTTTTTCATTCACTTCATACAGGATCCCGGCGTTCCAGCCGTAGCCCCATTCTTTGCCTTCCAGATGCGCCACTTCGGACGACGGGCCCGCCACGATACCTTGCAGCCCGCCCATTGACGCGGGAATGTTGGCTAATTCGCCCGCGCGGCGCACAATTTTCGCATCGGCATAGACGGCATTGACGCCCAGCCCAAAGCTGAAATGCTGATTCAGACGATAAGCGGCGCTCAGATTGAGATTAGAGGTGACCAGATCGGTTTGCCCGCCGATGGTGCCTGCCGGGTAATTATCGTTAAACTCGGTCGCCAGGCCGTAGTTGGTCACCGCGGAAGCGCCGATGGCCCATTTATCGTTTAGGGGCATAATAAAATGCAGGTTCGGCACCCAGGCGTGCGGAGCGATATTTTTCGCGCTGGTATCCTGACCGGTAAGTGAGTTTTCGCCTTTTACGTCAATATCGGGATTAATGTAGGTCACACCGCCAGAGAAAGCAGGGCGATCAAATAGGGTCATGGTCGCCGGATTACGGCTAGCGGATGTCGCATTATCCGCTATCGCCGCATCGCCGGAAAAAGCGCGTCCCAGTCCGGATGACGAATACTCATTAAGTTGAAAGCCGGCAGCGGATGCATTGGCCGATATTATTGTCACTAACACAGCAATTGAGGATTGTTTTAACGGGTTTTGGGGACTCATAACCAAAATCTCTATATAGGGGCGGTAATTAACATTTGTTACTCGATGTAACAAGGGCCGCGCATTGTAGGGGGCGGATTCGGCTTGGCAAATCAGACCAGTTGGCAAAGTATATGTATGGAATACTTTGTTGTTAATAAAATGTATTGTTTATGTGTGTAAAATGATAAGAAACAAGATCGCCATAACATTACGGCTGTTTTTGTCGAGAGGAAGTTACGGTAATTTCACAATGACATAACTCTGGAATGTGACGAATATCACTAAATGCCCCTATGGACAGTAAGTTCTAGTGCTATGGCGACTCGGTGAGTAGAATAGGAACGAATAATCGTTTTTTTGAACCGGATCATATCTGCATATATACCCAATAGATTTCAAGTTGCAGGACAAAACGTTATCGTTTTGAACAACGCGAAGCGTTGGCCCTTTATGGGCGAGGCTCACGGATGGGCCGAGTGCCTGCGGCTTGAAAGATGAAGGGTATAGGTTACTGCCCGTAGAGGAGCAAATAATGACGAACTCGATCAACAAATGTAGTGCTGAAGAAACCGCCGCTTGCTGCTGCGTAGATGTTGGCACGGTGATGGATAATACCGATTGCACCGCGTCGTACAGTAAGATTTTTGCCGATCGCGCCGAGGCTGAAGCGATGCTGAAAGCGTTGACGGACAAAGCCCGTTCCGTGGAATCCGAACCTTGCCAGATCAACAGCAAACTGGACGCCGTGGAAGGCGGAGTGAAGCTGGACATTGATTTTATCTTTAGTTGCCAGGCCGAAACGATGATCTTTCAACTGGGCCTGCGTTAATTTGCGCGATGTTTATGGGGGCGGTACAGCGCCCCCATTTTTATTCTCTCTCTGCCTGCTTCCTCTCTCCCTCGCCCATTATTTCCCTACGTTGATGCTCACACTTTTGTACTGCGCGCGTTTGCGTAATGTAACTATCTGGTTAACAATGAAATCAGGTCTGACCTGCTGTGCGGCTATTTGATTTTCTCAGTTAGCAGGAGCGCTTATGAGTGAGGTGTTACCACTGAGAACCTGTCGTGGCGATCGCGTGGCGATTGTGAGCGGGTTACGCACTCCGTTTGCCCGTCAGGCAACGGCCTATCATGGCGTCTCCGCGCTGGAACTGGGCAAAATTGTGGTGAGTGAGTTGCTCATTCGTTCCGGCATCGCTCCCGAACTGATTGAATTACTGGTTTTCGGCCAGGTGGTGCAAATGCCGGAAGCGCCCAATATTGCCAGAGAAATCGTGCTGGGAACCGGCATGAGCGTGCACACCGACGCCTACAGCGTATCCCGCGCCTGCGCGACAAGTTTTCAGGCTGTCGTCAATGTCGCTGAAAGCATTATGGCGGGGACTATCGACGTGGGGATAGCCGGCGGCGCAGACTCTTCTTCAGTGCTGCCGATCGGCGTGAGCAAGCCGCTTGCCCGGATACTGCTTGATCTGAGCAAGGCGCGCACGCTGAGCCAGCGTCTTAAGCTGTTGACCCAATTACGCCCCAGGAATTTATTGCCGGTAGCGCCGTCGGTGGCCGAGTATTCCACCGGCCTGCGGATGGGCGATATCGCCGAGCAGATGGCGAAAACCTACGGCATCACGCGGGAAGCGCAGGATGCGCTGGCGTATCGTTCTCATCGGCTGGCGGCCCGCGCGTGGGAAGAGGGCAAATTGCGTAATGAAGTGATGACGGCCTATGTGCCGCCTTACTTACAGGCGCTTGGCGAGGATAACAACGTGCGCCGAAACTCGGCGCCGGAGCACTATGCCCGGTTGAGCCCGGTTTTTGACCGCAAGCACGGCAGCGTAACGGCGGGCAACAGCACCCCGCTGACGGATGGAGCGGCGGCGATCCTGATGATGAGCGAGTCCAAAGCCAGACATTTGGGTTTTACTCCGCTGGGTTATCTGCGCAGCTATGCCTTCAGCGCGATAGGCGTGCAGCAGGATATGTTGTTAGGCCCGGCCTATGCATCGCCCGTTGCGCTGGAGCGCGCCGGAATTAGGTTGTCCGATCTGGCGTTGATCGATATGCACGAAGCGTTCGCCGCCCAGACGCTGGCGAATCTGAAGATGTTCGCCTGTAAGGATTTTGCGCGCGACAAACTTGGACGCGGCGCTCCGCTGGGCGAAGTGGATATGGATAAATTCAATGTGCTCGGCGGCTCTATTGCCTACGGGCATCCGTTTGCGGCTACGGGCGCGCGCATGATCACTCAGACATTGAATGAACTGCGTCGCCGCGGAGGCGGTCTGGGACTGGCGACCGCCTGCGCGTCGGGAGGATTGGGCGCGGCGATGGTACTGGAGGTGACAGCATGAGCGAGCGGCAACCGTTATCAGCCCCGTCGGAGAACGTTTCGGCTTTTTCCCTGACTATTCGTCCGGACAATATCGGCATCGTCACTATTGATGTCCCAGGCGAAAAGGTCAACACGCTGAAAAGCGAATTCGCCGGGCAGTTCAGGAAGATCCTTGAGCAGGCCCGGCAGCATCTTTCGCTCAGGGGGCTGGTGCTGATTTCCGCCAAGCCGGATTCGTTTATCGCCGGCGCGGACATCGGTATGCTGAATCGCTGCGCCAGCGCGGAGCAGGCGGAAAATCTGGCGAAACAGGGACAGGATACGTTCGCATACCTTGCCGCGCTGCCTTTCCCGGTGGTTTCGGCCATTCACGGCGCCTGTCTGGGGGGCGGATTAGAGCTGGCGCTGGCCTGTGATTATCGGGTGTGTTCGCTGAGTGATAAAACGGTATTGGGCCTACCGGAAGTGCGGCTAGGTTTATTACCCGGCTCCGGCGGTACGCAGCGTTTGCCCAGGCTGATCGGGGTGGATAACGCACTGGATATTATCCTGACCGGACGGCGTATTCGCGCGCGTCAGGCGGTAAAACTGGGACTGGTTGACGACGCGGTGCTGCACAGCATTTTGCTGGAAACGGCAACCGGGATGATCAAACAGGGAAAACGTAAAAAAACCGCGCCGCTGAACTGGCGTTCCCGTGTGCTGGGCTGGCCGGTGATCAGGCGGTTGTTATTCAAATTCGTCAAAATTAAAACGCGGGCCAGAACCCAGGGTAATTATCCGGCCGCGGCGCGCATTATTCAGGTGATTCGCCGGGGAATGGAAAAGGGCGCGGAGGAAGGCTACCGCCAGGAGGCCAGAGCGTTCGGCAAGCTGGTGATGACGGCGGAGTCAGCGGCGTTACGCCGCCTGTTTTTCGCTTCAACCTCGTTAAAAAGGGAGTCCGCCGCTGCGGCTGATGCGCGGCCTATCCGCCTGGTCGGGGTTCTGGGGGGCGGATTGATGGGCGGCGGCATTGCCCATATAACCGTCATGCGCGGTGGTTTACCGGTCCGGATTAAAGATATTAATGAACAAGGCGTTAACCATGCGCTGAAATATAGCTGGCAGTTGCTGACGGCGCAGGTTCGGCAAAAACGCATGAAGCCTGGCGAGCAGCAACGGCTGATGGCGTTGATTTCCGGCAGCACGGATTACCAGGGATTCGAATATACCGATATGGTCATCGAAGCCGTATTTGAAGACCTGCCGCTGAAACAGCAGATGGTGGCGGAGGTTGAACAACACGCCGCCCCGCATACGATTTTTGCGTCCAACACCTCATCATTGCCTATTCATCAGATCGCACAGCGCGCGCGCCGCCCGCAACAGGTGATCGGTCTGCACTATTTTAGCCCGGTAGACAAGATGCCGCTGGTCGAGGTTATTCCTCATGCGCAAACCAGTGCGGAAACGATCGCCGCTACGGTGGCGCTGGCGAGAAAGCAGGGAAAAACGGCGATTGTGGTTGCCGATCGCGCGGGTTTCTACGTTAACCGCATACTGGCGCCGTATATTAATGAAGCGGCCTACTGTCTGCTGGAAGGCGAACCGGTCGAGTCTATTGATTATGCGCTGGTGCGTTTGGGATTTCCCGTCGGCCCGTTAACGCTGCTGGATGAGGTCGGCATTGATGTCGCCACTAAGGTGGTTCCGGTTCTCAGCCAGGGACTGGGCGCGCGCTTCAAATTGCCTCCCGCGTTTGACGCCATTTTGCAAGACGGCCGCAAAGGGCGAAAAAATGGTAAAGGATTTTATCGATATAACGAAAAACGCCGCTTTTGGCGCGCTGAAAAAGAAGTGGATAACGCCATCTATTCGCTGTTGGGCGTGACCCCGAAAGCCCACCTCGATCCTGCGCTGATCGGTCAGCGCGGCATGATGATGATGTTGAATGAAGCCGCTCGCTGTCTCGATGAAAACGTGATTCGCTGCGCCCGCGACGGGGATATCGGCGCCGTGTTCGGCCTCGGTTTTCCGCCGTTTCTGGGCGGCCCTTTTCACTATATGGATCGCCTCGGGATGGAGACGGTGGTGAAAGCGTTGCAGGTATTGCAACAGCAGTATGGCGATCGCTTCGCGCCCTGTGAACGCTTGCTGACCATGCGGGAAAATCAGCAAACGTTTTATCCGGCCCAGGACGCCATTCCCGCGGGTTCCCCGTAATGAAGGGGAGCCTAGTTAATGGTCACGGTTACCGTGACGGTATCGGTATAGACGCCCGCCGGCTGGTTGGCCTGGGCGCTATTGATGCGTGCGGTATAGGGAATACTCTGCACCAGTCCCAATCCGGTGGCGGTGTAGTCGGCATTTTCGGTCCAGGCGATGTTGTCCCGATAAATCTGGTATTGCAGATAATATGGCGTGCCGTTTACGCTGGCCGTCATTCTGCGCCAGTTGTCATCATCGGGATGCGTGCTGGTCAGCTTCACCGTATAGGCGCCGTCTTTGGTGCAGTTCACGCCGATGCTGCTGCTGATCGGCGGAAAATCGGCGGGCAGCGCCGCGATGCCGAAATTAATATCGGGGGCGCTGGCGATCAGGCAATCGTTGGTGATGGTCATCGACAGACTCAGCGTGGATGTAATGGTGCCTTCGCTGTAAACGCATAACCCCAACACTCCGACGCTGCACACTTTGTAATCCCATTTGATCGTAATGACATCGGTATAGGTTCCGGCGGCGACGTTATTGCCCACGCTGGTTTTGATGTAGATGGGCAACGTGCCGTCGGAGGCATTGAACAATCCCAGCAGCCCCAGAAAGGTGGTCTCGCTCCAGGTATTGCTGGAGCCGATGTCGTAGAGCGATGCGCAGCCGGAATCCATGCACAACGTGTAGGGAATATAGTCGCTGCTGCTGTCGCGGCGTAGCCGCATGGTGTTGCCGGCGGCATTGGTGTCGCCGATAATCGTCGCCGTGATGGTGTTGGTGCTGATGAGACTCAGAAGACTGCCGCTGCAACTGAACCCGCTGCCGGAGGTGACTATCTGCGATGTGCCGTTGACGCCTACGACGGAAGAGGCGTACGGACCGAGAACCGTGCTGCTGGCGGGCGCCGTGCAGGCGGAAAATCCATACGGCGCGACGCTCAGCCCCAGCAGCAGAACGACGATGCGTAATAGCGAACTCTTCAGCATGGTTTTATCCTTTATTGTCTATTTGGCAGGTCAGCGGGCCGATACTCGCCATCATGGTCAGGTTTTTGGGCAGGGTGAATTCAACCCGGCAGGTCCGACCGTCTTCCTGTTTAAACCGTAAACGGTTGACGGCGCCAAGATTGGAAAAATACACCAGCCCATCGTGGCCGCTGATGGTCGTAGCGCCGCTGACCTCCTCGGTAACCCAGGTGCCGATAGCCAGCGGCTGGCCCTGGCTATTGCGTAAAGCGACATTGGCGGAAAGCACCTGATGGACGGGGAAAGTCACGACGATACCGCTGCCTTCCTTGACCGAAATGCGATCTTCCACGCGGGGTGTTTCCACATTGGCGGGAAGCGGCAGCGGATCGATGGCCACATTGGCCGAGTAGTTGGATGTCACCCAGGGCACCAGCAGATGTCCGCGCCGGTTGGTTACTCCCACCAACTGGTTTTCGTACTTGACCGGCACCCCTTCGTAGCCTTCGGTATCGACGATGATGAAGGCATCGTTAATACGGTTGCTGGGAAATAGGCTGCCGTCCATATAGATCAGCGAACCGCTGCTTTCCCCCCACTGCGTGGTGTTGCCTTCATTACCGTAGACGCCGCCCTGCAGCAGATTGTAAGGGCCGCGCCAGCTCAGCGAGCCCTGGTGATAAGGATTTTTCCCCGCGGCGTAAGCCAGGTTCCAGCCGAACCCGCCGTCGGTAGGGGCGGCGCGGGTGACCCCCAAGCGGGGAGCGTAATTGCTGTTCGCGTCACGCTGCACGCCGGCGTTGATGGTGTCGCGTGAGCCAAAGGGAACAACCAGTTGGATTTGCGCGCTGTAGTCATTTTCTCCCAACGTTTTGTTGAGCGCTGCGTAGATCGAACTGTTTTTCCACAACTGACGGCTATAAGACAGGTTCAGTAATTTGATGCGCGAACGATCGGACGAGGTGATATCGAAATAGCCGACGCCCAGCGTGCCGTTTCCCTTGCCGAACAGCTGGGTGCTCAGCGTGGCCTGATTGCTCTCGCGGCTGAGGGGCATATCGCTGTAAATGGTGGTCAGATCGCGATACGACGGGTTGCGTTTGGCATGTTGCAGATTCAGCCCGAACAATTGGGCGTAATAGGAATATCCCAGCGTGTATTGTTGGCCGCTGGCGTTTTTTTCGCTTTGGCTGTACGACGCGCTGACCGTTCCCCAGCGGCCAATGGTAAAATCGGTGCCTGCGCCCGCCAGATACAGATCCTGCATCGCTTCCGCATGGCTGGAAAGCGTCAGCCAGTTGGTGAGGCCGTAACGATAAATGCCGCTGAAAGCCGGGGTGGAGGAATAGGCATCATTCCTGAACCCGTAGTCCTGGCGCAGCGCGCCCACCGATAAGTCGAAATCGCTCAGTCCGGCGCGCAGCAGTTCGTTGGATACATAAAACGGGATGGTGGTGGACACCTGCCGCCCCTGAGCGTCGGTGGTAATGACCGTCGCTTCGCCGGCGCCGTTGAGATACGGCGTATTGGTTAGCGTGAACGGGCCGGGATTCAGGTTGGTGCTATTGGCCCTATACCCATTGATAAACAGATCCAGCGTGCTGGGAACCGCCGCCGAGCCGGTGTACTGCAACATCGGATAGGTCACGATGTCGGGGCGCAGACCAAAATTGCGGCTGATGCGCGCGCCGCCCATGCGCACGGAATTGCTCCAGGTCAG
This sequence comes from Brenneria izadpanahii, assembly GCF_017569925.1. NCBI lineage: Bacteria > Pseudomonadati > Pseudomonadota > Gammaproteobacteria > Enterobacterales > Pectobacteriaceae > Brenneria > Brenneria izadpanahii. The sequence goes on from NZ_CP050854.1 coordinate 1,574,287, forward strand.
CGAGTTGCTGACCAAATCCCCCACCTGATAAGTCAGTACGCGATCGCTGTCGCTGTAGCGCCAGTAAGTATCGAAGCGTCTATAGCCGTCGGGCTGGCCGCCGGCTCCGCTTTCGGTTCTGAAGTTGTAAATGCCGGTATTGGACACAATGCCATAGTCGCTAAACAGGCGCTGTTCCATTAGGGTATTCAGCGTGTCTGCGCCGCCGGACGGGGCGGAGTAATAGGCGTTATAGTTAAATAACATCCCCACGCTGCTGCGTGGTCGGATACGTTCCGAACCGATAGCGCCGCCCTCGACGCTCTGTTCGGGGAGCCAGGAAGGCGGTACGGTCAGTTTTAATCGCTGTTGACTGGGATCGTACTCCGCTTTAACCCCTGGCAGTTGATTGACATTAACCTGTCCCCAGGTTTTTTTCGGCAACCTGATTTTATTTTCTTCCAGTACCGAGGCATCTACATAATAATTTCCATTACGATAATTAACCGGTACAACGATATTATTACTCTGATCGTTGACGACAAGAGTTAAATAATAAACGGCTTCATCAATTGATGGTCGGACTCGCGGCGGCGGCGGCAGATCGGAATATTCTTCCGCATAGGACGATGCAGAATAAAGAAATAATAGACAGACGGCAGAGGCCAATAATGCGTGAGATATCGCGATGGCATATTTTCTCACATTAATGACTATCTTCATTATATCCTTGCTAATAAAGAGCACGTTATTTACGTTTAATCAGAACCGGTTCGGCAATATCGGATAAATTGGTAAAAAGCTGCTGGGAGCTTCCCGGCACCGCGGCGCCCGCCGGCAGCGGCCAGCGCATTTCCTGTCCGGGCAAGACATAGCCCAGAAAACCGCTGGTCATGGTGATTTTATTGCTGGCGCCGTCCGGCGTCGTCGACCAGTACACATTACTGAGCCGGGCGTGAACCCGTCCGTTATTACGCAGGGAAAGATAGGGTTTCCCCGCAACCGACACGATACTCCAGTACAAATCTGGCCGAATCGGACCATCAATGGCGCGTTTTTTACCGGGACGCTCCTGCGTCCATATGCCTTCGCCGTCAATAAATAACGGCAGTAGATAGCGCATTTGAAACTGCAATCCCATTTTCGGCGTTTGCTGATCGCGATAGGGTTCGGCGATCTCGTCAATAATGATGCGATAAGCGCGTTCGGTATTGGCCGGCGCCGGGGTGGTGCGCATCAGCCGAATCATATGGCGCTTGCCGGGATCGAGCGAGGTGAAGGGCGGCGTGGCGATGACGTCCTGCTGTTCGGCATAGCGATCTTTAAAATCCACCTGCTTCCAGGCCATAATCCGGATTTGCATTCCCACGGGCGCGCTGCCCTTGTTTTCCAGCCACAGGGCGGAGGCGTTTTCATCGGACTCGATAACCTGATAAATCGGCCAGACGAGAATATTGCTGGCGGCGAAACAACGCGCGGCGCTGAACGCTAATATCATAATAACTAATTGAATAATAATGACTAATTTCTTCATGTTTTTATTATGCCTATTTTAATAGGTCACACTGACGGTTACGCTATCGGTATATTCCCCTGCCGGCGGCAGCGGCGCGGCGCCGAAATATCGTGCATACACGGTGTAGGTCTGCGTGGCGGCGGGAAAAGATGAAATGCTCATCGCCAAATCACCGGTTCCCCATACCTGCGTACGCGACGCGTCGCGATAGAGCTGGTATGGAAGCGAACTCGTTCCCGTCGTATTCATGACGTAGCGCCGCGAACTGTTTCCGCCGTGCAGCCCATAGTCCAGTTCGATGGACACCGTTATGCCGGGCGTGCAAGTCACGACAATCGATCCGTTTCCCGCCGAACTGGCCACGTCAACATTGGCCACGGCGGCGCTTTGCGTACCGAAATCGATGTTTCCCAGATCGGATATGCTGCTGCCGACGTTATTGCCGAACGCGCATCCTTTCTGAATTTCCGCGCCTACGGTAAAGGTGCTGCTCACGGTCAATGCCCCGGCTGGAGCGGCGGCCAGCGGCAGCAAGGCGATGAACAGCATTGGTCGGCATGACATTCTGCTTTCCTGCCGTTAATCAAGGGGGGCAGTAATAACGGGGACATCGGGCCGAAAAGGGCGAGGCTGCTCCCACTGCCTGACGGCATAAGGGAAAAATTCGGGCTGCATTGGCGCTTCCTTGTGATTTAAGCATCATAAAAAAGGCCAAAACCAAACGGTGATGGCCTTGAATATCACTACCATTCAACGGTGGCGGCAACCGTATCGGTATAGGTGCCGGCGCTCGGCGCCAGGATAGTTTGATCCGAAGGCAGAATACGGGCATGAACGGGAATGGATTGCGCGCTCCCGGTGGCGGTGAGGGCGATGCCGTCGGCGTCGTTCAGCGGTATTTCCGTGGTCATATTGGCGTCGGTATATAAACGATAAGGAATATTGTAGGTGCCCCCGCTTGATGCCAGGGTTCGTAGCGAGCTGTTGTCGTTTGCCCCCGTACCGATGCGCACGGTTGCGGGCGTGCCGGTTGAACAGGTTACCGTTAATCCGTTGCCGGAGGTGCTGGTCACCTGACCGTCAATATTGGTGGCCAGACTATCGTGCGTACCGAAATCGATGGTGCCCCATGTGCTGCCGCTACTGGTGCCGCTGTCCACCGCACACGCGGTGGTAATGGTTAACGTCACTCCGATGTTGCCAGTGACCGTTTCGCTATGCGCGACTGAAGCGCCGCCCAGCGTAAATAACGCCACCAGGGGAGGTAAGAGCGTTTTCTTTGCATTCATATTAACTCCTTTATATTTAACCGCATTTATTTCACCAGTAATAAGAAACAGGCCGAATAATTCATCGGCATAGCTGTCGTTTCCCGTTGCTGGTGGCGTATTAACCATTTATTAATAACGATAAAGATAATCATTATTATGAATAATATTAATCGAATGGCTGAGCTTTCTGTGTTTACAGCGTATTTTGATTTTTCTTCATGGTGAAATAAAAAGTACCGCAAGGAGACTAATATGAGGTTGATATATTAATCGTAGCGTTCCACATAATTAATAGTGGCGAAAGCTCTTTATGATGCCAATGGCTATTTCTCCGCGTCTGCTGATTCAATTATCTGTGACGGGATTTTATTTTTGTTTAATAAAGGTATTAGCCTATTAAAATAAAGATAGAAGCAGAATGAATGTTTAACAATGTGTGCATATTGATATGTAATAAAAAAGTTTAAAAGATAATGATGTTGCTATTTTATGTGTTTTTATCCCTTATTATTGGTTTTTCATAGTGTTTTAATCCAAAATCATGATCTTTATCTCTGCCTTGGCTAAGGGGGCGCGAGCGGATGTTCGGTGAGCTTGAGATGGCGTTTGAAAGCGGCTACCGGCTTATCGTGGGTTGATTTTTGTGGAAATAACCTGCTCGCCGCCGCTTGCCATACTTGGCGAACCTGCGGGGGTTACGCTAAAACGCTCCCTTTATTTAGTGATTAAATTTACAACAGGAATCTGTAATAATACCCTTTCGTTGTAAGCTGACATTGTATCAGGCTGGCCTGTTGTACATATCAACTTATTGATTCGTAATCGTTTTGATTACAATATTTGTCATCAACAAAGCGGTGTGATATGCAAGTTTTGATTATGCGTCATGGTGATGCCGTGCCTGATGCCGCCAGCGATTCGCAGCGGCCCTTGAGTGCGCGCGGTTATGATGAATCGCAGAAGATGGCGTTTTGGCTGAATACCCAGGGAATGAATATCGATCGCATTCTGGTTAGTCCTTACCTGCGCGCGCAGCAAACGTTGAAAGCGGTTAGGGATATTTTGTCATTGCCGGTGGAAGACGAGTGTTTGCCGGAGCTAACGCCCGGCGGCAATGCCAAATTAGTCAGTTATTATCTACAGACGCTGGCAAAGGAAGGGACGGAATCGGTGCTGATTATCTCTCACCTGCCATTGGTCGGCTACCTGGTCGCGGAGTTATGCCCAGCTGAAACGGCCCCCATGTTTGCGACCTCGGCCATTGCCTGCGTAAATATTGATGAGCAATCGGGCAACGGCGTGTTTGACTGGCAGGTCAGCCCGTCTCAGCTAGAACGGAAGATTTCATAACAAGGCGCTTCTTGCCAACCGAAGGCGCTCCCGCCCAGGGGGCTACGAAGGCGCATCCAGGGCGACGAGCACCAGTAACGCGGCGCTCCCGCCAAACTCCTTGGGCGCTTGGTGAAACGCCAGCACATCGGGATGTTGCGCCAGCCACAGCGGCGTCTGCTGTTTTAGAATATGTTTGCCGTGACCGTGCATAACGCAGGCGCAATAAACATGTTCCCGGCGGCAGGCGGCCAGCAGCGCGCCCAGTTCCTGTTTGGCCTGCAATTGCGTCAGACCGTGCAGATCGAGAAATAACTCAGGGGAATAATCTCCCCGCCGCAGTTTCTTCAATTCATAGTGGTCGACGCCGGGGCGAACGTAGCGGGTCGGGCCGTCGCTTTCCAACTGCGGCTGAAATTCGTCTGAAAAATAAAAACTGGCGTCGACCTGCTCCTGCAATGCCCGTCTGGGCGGCAACTCGCTGAGTTTGCGGCGCGCCGGCTTATGGAGATAGGTATCCTGGCGCAGCTTTTTAGCGCCGGAGACTGAAGCACGAAACAGCTGTAATTCTTCGTCATTCAGTGAGTATTTATTCTTCATCGGTTTGTCACTCTACATCAACATTCCGCCAGTTTACCTTTTCTCTGTTCCGCCGCTAAATAAAAGTCTGCTAAACCTTAGCTCGGCAGGTTATAACTGCTGATTTGTCGCGGGCTTCATGGCAAACTAGGCGTCAATTTTCCATTCGGATGTGTCTGCGGAGGATAACCTTGGACAAAATTTTCGTCGACGAGGCCATCAACGATCTTCATACCATACAGGATATGTTGCGTTGGGCCGTCAGCCGGTTTAACGCAGCCAATGTCTATTATGGTCACGGTACGGATAATCCCTGGGATGAAGCGGTTCAGCTGGTTCTGCCCAGTTTGTTTTTACCTCTTGATATTCCAGAGGATATGTATACCTCGCGTTTAACTTCCAGCGAGCGTCATCGCATTGTCGAACGCGTTATTCGCCGGGTAAATGAACGCATCCCGGTCGCCTATCTGACCAACAAAGCCTGGTTCTGCGGCCTGGAATTTTATGTCGATGAGCGGGTTTTGGTGCCGCGTTCGCCTATCGGCGAATTAATCGGCAATTACTTCGGCGAACTGCTGCCGAAAGCGCCCGCACATATTCTGGATATGTGCACCGGCAGCGGCTGTATTGCGATTGCCTGCGCCCAAGCTTTTCCGCAAGCGGAAGTCGACGCGGTGGACATCTCTGCGGATGTGCTGGCGGTGACCGAACAGAACATACAGCAACACGGCATGGAACATTGCGTTACGCCCATCCGTTCCGATCTGTTCCGCGACTTGCCCGCCATCCAGTACGACCTGATCGTGACCAATCCGCCTTATGTCGATGAAGAAGACATGTCGGATCTGCCGCAGGAATTCCGCTATGAGCCGGAATTGGGGCTGGCGGCAGGGAGCGACGGCCTGAAACTGGTGCGCCGTATTCTGGCTTGCGCGCCGGACTATCTCAGCGATGACGGCGTGCTGATTTGCGAAGTGGGCAACAGCATGGTGCACTTGATCGAGCAATATCCCGATATCCCGTTCACCTGGCTGGAGTTCGACAACGGCGGAGACGGGGTATTCATGTTGACCAAATCTCAACTCGTTGATTGTCAAACGCATTTCAGCATATATCGTGACTGATTCGATACATAAGTTAAAACCATTATTGATACGCTAAGGAGTTGTGATGGCAGGCAACAGTATTGGGCAGTTTTTCCGCGTCACCACATTTGGTGAGTCTCACGGAATTGCCCTGGGCTGTGTGGTTGACGGCGTACCGCCAGGGATCCCGCTGACGGAGGCCGATCTGCAACACGATCTGGATCGCCGCCGCCCAGGGACGTCCCGTTACACGACCCAGCGTCGTGAACCCGACCAGGTTCGTATTCTCTCGGGAGTATTTGACGGCGTAACCACCGGAACCAGCATTGGCTTACTGATCGAAAATACCGATCAGCGTTCTCAGGATTACAGCGCCATCAAAGACGTTTTCCGCCCAGGTCATGCCGATTACACCTATGAACAAAAATATGGTCTGCGTGATTATCGCGGCGGCGGCCGCTCTTCGGCGCGAGAAACCGCGATGCGGGTCGCGGCCGGGGCGATAGCGAAAAAGTATCTGCAACAGCAGCACGGCGTGAAAATTCGCGGCTATCTATCCCAGATCGGCGATGTGGCCTGTGAGCTGAAAGATTGGGATCTGGTTGAACAGAATCCTTTTTTCTGCCCGGACGCCGACAAATTGGATGCCTTGGACGAGCTGATGCGGGCGCTGAAAAAAGAAGGCGATTCCATCGGCGCCAAGGTCAGCGTGGTGGCCGAGTCGGTTCCCGCCGGGTTGGGTGAGCCGGTATTTGATCGTCTTGACGCCGATCTGGCGCACGCCCTGATGAGCATCAATGCGGTGAAAGGGGTGGAAATTGGCGACGGCTTCGCGGTGGTGACGAAACGCGGCAGCGAAAACCGCGATGAGATTACCCCGCAGGGTTTCCAGAGCAACCACGCCGGCGGCATTTTAGGCGGCATCAGCAGCGGACAGCACATTATTGCTCATTTGGCGTTGAAACCGACGTCCAGCATTATGGTGCCGGGAAAAACCATTAACCGTCAGGGCGAAGCGACGGAAATGGTAACCCGCGGACGTCACGATCCCTGCGTGGGGATCCGCGCGGTGCCGATTGCCGAAGCGATGATGGCGATTGTATTAATGGATCACCTGCTGCGCCAGCGTGCGCAGTGTGGCGATGTCGAAAGTCAGGTTCCCCGCTGGTAACACATAATGAAAAAAGGGTTAGTTGGGTTTATCGCGTTGGTATGCTGCGCACCGCTATGGGCGAAGACCCCCTGGCAGGAAATAACGCACCCGGTTGCGGGCGCGCCTCAGGCCATCGGCAGTTTTTCCAATGGTTGCATCATCGGCGCTCATCCGCTGCCGCTGCAGTCGCCGGATTATCAAGTCATGCGCGTCGATCAGCGGCGCTACTATGGTCATCCCGATCTGCTGGCTTTTATTTCCCGCCTGAGCGCAACGGTTAAGCGCCGTACGGCCGCCAATGTATTGATTGGCGATATGGGGATGCCGGCCGGCGGGCGTTTTAGCAGCGGCCATGCCAGCCATCAGTCCGGCCTGGATGTTGATATCTGGCTGCAATTACCGAAGCGGCGCTGGAGCGAGCAACAGCTTCTTAAGCCGCAGCCTATCGATCTGGTCGCGGGAAATGGCCGCCAGATTAATCCCCGCGTTTGGCGGCCTGAAGTGGCGACGCTGGTGAAGCTGGCGGCGAAAGATAGCGAAGTGACGCGCATTTTCGTTCATCCGGCGATAAAAAAACAGCTGTGCGTCGAAGCGGGTCAGGATCGTGACTGGCTACGCAAAGTTCGTCCGTGGTTCGGCCACCGCGCGCATATGCACGTTCGTCTGCGCTGTCCGGCCGATAGCCTGGAGTGTCAGGAGCAGGCGCCGCCGCCCCAAGGCGATGGATGCGGCGCTGAGTTAACCAGTTGGTTCCAGCCTAAGCAGCCGGGACAGGAGCAGCCGGTCAAAACCTCGCCGCCGCCTTTACCCTCTACATGTCAGTCTTTAGTCGATAAGCATTTTGCAGCGGAATAATTTATGGATTGGTTTGTTGTCGGTCCGGAAATGCTGGGCATTCTTTTTTTGGTCGCCGTTCTGGCTGGATTTATAGACTCTATCGCCGGTGGCGGCGGTTTATTATGCGTACCGGCTTTGCTTGCCGTCGGGCTGTCGCCCGCGCAGGCGCTGGCGACCAATAAATTGCAATCCGTCGGCGGTTCGTTTTCAGCCAGCCTCTATTTTATCCGCCGCCGGGCGGTTAATCTGGTCGAGCAGAAGCTGGCAATCGCCTTGACCTTCATCGGTTCGACGTTTGGCGCCTGGCTAATCCAGCAGATTCACGCCGATTTTCTGCGGCAGCTGTTGCCCGTGCTGATTATTGGCATCGGACTCTATTTTTTGCTGTCGCCGAAGATTGGCGATGAAGACCGGCAGCGCCGTCTTTCCGGGCTGCCTTTTGCCGTGATTGCCGGCGGCTGCGTCGGGTTCTATGACGGTTTCTTTGGTCCGGGAGCCGGCTCGTTCTATGCGCTGGCTTTTGTCACCTTGAGCGGTTTTAATCTGGCGAAGGCGACGGCGCATGCCAAAATCCTTAATTTCACCTCTAATTTCGGCGGGCTGCTGTTTTTTATGCTTGGCGGTAAAGTGGTGTGGGGGCTGGGCGCGGTGATGCTGGCGGGGCAGTTTATCGGCGCGCGTCTCGGCGCCAAAATGGTGTTGAGCAAGGGGCAAAAGCTGATTCGCCCTATGCTGGTGATTGTTTCCGCCATCATGAGCTGCAAACTTATTTATGACAACCATGGGCATGACATCGCACATTGGCTGGGGCAATTTTTCTGATGGCGACAAAAACAAATACGAGTACGCATCACTATCAGCAGTTAATCGATATTTTTAATGATTGCTTTAGCGAAGAGTACAACACCCGCCTGGTCAAGGGCGATGATGAGCCAATCTATCTGCCGGCGGACGAGCAGGCGCCGTATCATCGGATTATCTTTGCGCACGGTTTTTACGCCAGCGCGCTGCACGAAATTTCCCACTGGTGCATTGCCGGCGAAAAACGGCGTTTGCAGGTCGATTTCGGCTACTGGTATTGTCCCGATGGGCGCGACGCCATGACTCAGTCTCAGTTTGAGTCCGTTGAGATCAAGCCGCAGGCGTTCGATTGGCTGTTCTGCGCGGCGGCGGATTTTCCGTTCAACGTCAGCTGCGACAATTTGAATGGCGACGTCGAGCCGGATCGCATCGCTTTTCAACGCCGGGTGCATGCGCAGGTGATGCAGTATCTGCAGCAGGGGATCCCGGCGCGGCCCGCGCGCTTTATTAATGCGTTACAATCGTTTTACAATACGCCGCCGCTGACGGCCGAACGCTTTCCCTATCCAGCCGATCTCTGCTGAATCGCGCTGAAAACCGATTAACTGAGGATGATAAATGATCGCAGAATTTGAGGCGCGTATTCTGGCGCTGATTGATGACATGGTGGAGCATGCCAGCGACGACGAACTTTTTGCCGGCGGCTATCTGCAGGGTCATTTGACGGTGTCGGTGGCGGAAGCGGAGGAGAACGGCGAGCATACTCCCGAAGCGCTTTATGCGCGGGTCAGCGGCAGCATTGATAAAGCCATCAAAAACGGCGAGCTGTCTCCTCCGGATCAAGCGCTGGTGAATGATATGTGGGAAAGGCTATTCCAGCAGGCGATGAGCCGGAAAACGCATTAAAGGTATGGTTCTACTGTTCCGGCGGGGGCGGCCCGCCGGAACGGATAGCGTTGTTTTTTAAAACCACGCGCATAACAGATAAAAGAACAGCAAACTGACCAGAACGCAGATAACCATGCTGCGGATAAAAAACGCGATAACGGCGCTAAAGATCGCTCCCCAGAAATAAGGATTATCGGGAAACGGCCGTAAATCTCCCTGGGCAAACAGGATCACGGGGCCGCAGATCGCGCTGAGCAGACAAGGCGCCGAGTATTTCAGCGCGTCATGCGCTAGTCCCGGCAGTTTTACCGGCGTTCGGGGTTCAAGAAAGATGTAACGGTTGAAAAATACGATCCCGGCCAGCGCGCACAGCAATAACCAACTCATACTTCCTCCCTCGCTATGCGCGAGACCATGACGGAAAACATCATTCCGCAAAGACCGGAAATAATAATCGCCCCTTCAATATGATAGTAAGACAGCAGCATAGAGCCGAGCAGCGAAAACAGCACGCCGGAAAAAACGCTGAGACGATTAATCATCGGTACGATTAGCGTAATAAAGGTGGCGATAATTGAAAAATCGAGGTGATATTTTTCCAGATCGGGAATGGCGTTCGCCATAAAAATACCCAGCAGTCCGCATATATTCCAGCAAAGATAAAATACCAGTCCGGCGCCAATCAGATAACCCGGCGTCAGCGTTTCTTTATTCTTTTTCGCCATGCTCAGCGCAAAGAGTTCATCCGTAAGCAGAAAACCGATTGGAATACGGTAACGGGCGCGTAATAGGGAAACGAACTCCCTGAGCGTCAGTCCGTAAATAAAATGTTGGGCGGTCAGAAAAAAGATCGAGACGACGATGGTAAATAAGCTGGCCCCGGACATCAGCAGGCCGAGAGTGACGAGCTGCGCGGCGCCGGCAAAGATGATGGCGGACATTCCGACGGCCTGCCATAGGCTCAACCCGGATTGTATCGCCATGGAGCCGGCCAGGATCCCCCATGGAATGACCGACAGGCACAGCGGCAACATCGCCACCGCTCCGGCGGTAAAGCCATGCCATGGGGACGGCGTTTTATTGTCATCCGGCGATAACACGTCAGCCTCAGGCGTATTCATAGATAATCATATCCTCAAAAAAAACGATGAATGCAGCCTACGGCGATAGCGTAATAATGTATTGAATAAAATTGCTCAGTATACTCGTCATACTTCACGTCGCAGGTGCGTTGGCCGCGCTCAGCCACCCGAATCACTTACCTGACGGGATTCCTTCTCTTGCCGCCTTCCTGCAACTCGAATTATTTAGCGTATAAATAAATGCCGCTAACCTTTTATCTGATAATTCGCAGGGAAATTCAGCGAGCGTATAAATTCGCCCGGCGTGATGCCCAGGGCTTTTTTAAAGTGCCGATTGAAATGACTTTGATCGGAAAATCCGCACAATGAGGAAACGGTTAATATGCTGTGTCCCGCCAGTAATAATGATTTAGCTTTTCGCAGCCGGGCATGAACTAAATAAGCGTGCGGCGTCATGCCCACCGTTTTTTTAAACTGGCGTAAAAAATGCCACGGGCTGAGCGTCGCGATATTAGCCAGTTCGATCAGCGACACATCCTGTTCGGGGCAGGCATCGATTAATGCTTTAACGTTGGCGATATGGTTAGCGGAATCCGGTAAGTCGCGTTCGAAGACACGGCTTTTCCCATATCGCATGATCAACCAGGCCAGCGATGAGAAGAGCAGCGTTTCTTTCAATAGCGAGTTGCCCTCCTGCGTTAATAGAGTAAATGTCAGAAGCAGTTGCTCCGACAGACCGGGATCGTGCACCACCGCATCTGGAAACCAGGGAATCGCCCCCTGGGATTGTTGAAGGTCGCGGGAAAGGGAACGCAGCAAATCAAGGGTGGGGTAAATCGCCCGATATGACCATCCGCCGGCCACGGCTGAATGTCCGGTATGAATTTCATCGGCGTTCACCAAAATAATGTCGCCTTTGGGCGCTACGTGATCGCCGCCGGTGCGATAAAAACGCTGCGCGCCTTCTTCAATGACGCCGATACAGAAATTTTCATGCGCGTGGCGGGAGAAACGCTGCTGTTTGTAATGCGCTTGCAGCATTTCCAAACCGCCGAACTCTTTAAAATGGCGAAAATGGGCTTGTTCCTTCTCTTTCTCCGCCATTGAGCGCCTCCCGTGATTTTGCCCGTTTGGTATAAAATTGCCTCAGTGTTTAATCTGTGCCCGCTTTATCGTTAAACCGGCCTGCCTTTCAACAGTTTTCTGATCCAGAAACGATTAGGATTTAGCGCCGCCAGCGTTTCGCTATCCAGCGGCAGCGGCTCATCATAAATCTGAGAGGCCAGAATTTCGGCCGCCAATGGCGCGGAGCACAATCCCCGGGAGCCCAAGGCTCCGATAATAAACAGGTTGCGGTAGACCGGCGCCGGCGGGAGATCTTCCTCGTGGCGCCGCTGTCGCGCCAAATCCTGATAGCACTCAAGCGTTTGCCTGTAATCCGCTACGGCGCCCACTAACGGCAAATGATCGCGCAGCGCGCAGCGAACGCCCTGACGCGCCTGGCGGCCGCTGATATCAATCCGCCGCGCCCATTCCGCCTGCGGCAGACAGGCTAACAGGCGCTGACGATTTTCCTGCTGCTCGTCTTCCCGGTAGTCGGTGGCGCTATCGCCGCGCTGATAGCTGGCGCCGATGCAGTGCTCCTGATGCTGCGGACTGACCGGCGTCAGATAGCCGTCATAGCAAAGCACCTGTTTGAGCCGCCGCAGCGCCGGCGTCGTCGGGATATGGCTTACCTGGCCGCGAACCGCATAGCATGGCAAATGCCGCGTTTGGGGCCAGTCCGACAACTGATAGCCGTTAGCTAACACCAGTACGGCGTGTTCCGCCTGCCGATGATTGTCCAGAGTCAAACGCCAGCCCGCGCTGGTTTGCTCAAGCGCGGAAACCCCGGTGTTCATGTGCGCGACAAGCCCTTGCCGCCGGGCCAGTTCCAGCGCCGACGCGGTTAGTTCCGCCGGGCACAGCCAGCCGCCATCGGGGTAGGTGACGCCTCCTGCGCCGAGCATCAGGAGATTCAAGGCTTCAAGCTGTTCCGCCGTGACGCCGAAAACCAGTTCCGGCGGCCATTCGCCTTGCAAAATTTGTTCAATTTTACGCGCGCTTTTCTCATCATAGGCCAGTTGGCTGACGCCGCACCACTGATGTTCAAAGCTAACGCCCTGTGCCGCCAGTTCGTCATATTGGCGGCGCGCGAAAGTAAAGGCGGCGGCAAAGAAACGCGAAAGCGCGTCGTGTTTGTTGTTCAGCAAAGGATAGAGCGCGCCTTGCCGGTTGCCCGACGCGCCCTGCGCCGGTTGCCGATCGGCGCAGTACAGCGTCACCTTCGCCCCGCGTCTTTGCAGCGCCAGCGCGGTTAGCGCGCTGGCGATGCCGCCGCCGATAATGGCGATGTCGTCGGTTGCGGCGGCCGGCGGACGGGCATACCAGGGGGCGGCGGACGGCGCGGCAATGGATACGGGAAGATCCCCGCTCAGCATTTCGCGCTTCTGGCCGAATCCTTTGATTTTGCTGACGTTAAATCCCGCCTGCTGGAGTCCGCGCCGTACGAATCCGGCGGCGGTAAAGGTGGCGAATGTCCCTTGCCGTCGGCCGAGACGCGCCATAGCGTTGAACAGATTATCCGTCCACATATCCGGATTTTTGGACGGCGCGAAGCCGTCAAGGAACCAGGCGTCGACTTTCTGATTCAGCGATTCATCCACCTCCGACAGCAGCGCATTGACATCGCCGAACCAGAGATCGAGGGTGACGCTGCCTTGCGCCAGTATCAGACGATGGCAGCCGGACACAGGCAACGGCCATTGCCGGCGTAATTCCTCGGCATATTCAGCCAGTTCGGGCCATTGGGCATGCGCTGCGGACAGATCGTGCCGGCGCAGCGGAAATTTCTCGAAGCTGATGAAGTGCAGGCGACGTAGCGGCGCTTGCGGCGACCGGGAACGGAAATCTGCGAAGGCCTGCCACAGGGTAAGAAAATTGAGGCCGGTGCCAAAACCGGTTTCCGCCACCACGCACGCCTCGCGCGGATGCGTCATAAAGCGTTCGGGAAACCGGTTGCCTTTTAAAAATACGTAACGGGTTTCCGCCAGCCCATCCTGATTCGAAAAATAGACGTCATCAAACTGTTGCGATACAGGTGTACCCTGTTCGTTCCAACGTAATGACGCGTGTTGGATGGAGCGGTTATTCACGGCAACTGACTCATTATTCAAGCGGTGGTGAGATTTTAACGATCGGAATGTTGAGGCGCAAATTTAGTAAAAGTTCGGCTGATCGGACTTGTTCAGCTTACAACTGTACGCTAAAGTGCGATGCGAAATCCCAAACTTTATAAGTGGAAGAGGTATTGAATGAAACGTGCAGTGATTACTGGTCTGGGGATCGTATCAAGCATAGGTAATAACCAGCAGGAAGTTCTGGCGTCTTTGCGGGAAGGCCGCTCGGGTATTACTTTCTCTCAGGAGCTGAAAGATTCCGGCATGCGTAGTCACGTCTGGGGTAACGTTAAACTGGACACCACAGGCCTCATCGATCGCAAAGTTGTGCGCTTTATGAGTGATGCATCGATTTATGCTTATTTGTCTATGGAACAGGCGATTAAAGATTCTGGTCTGAGCGACGATCAGGTTTCCAACGATCGCACTGGTCTGATCGTTGGTTCCGGCGGCGGTTCTCCGCGTAATCAGGTTGCCGGTACTGACGGCATGCGGGCGAAAGGTCTGCGTGGCGTTGGTCCTTACATGGTCACTAAATCCATGGCCTCCGGCGTTTCCGCCTGCCTGGCGACGCCATTCAAAATCCGTGGCGTTAACTACTCTATCAGTTCGGCCTGCGCGACTTCCGCGCACTGTATCGGCAATGCGGTAGAGATGATCCAACTGGGCAAGCAGGACGTGGTATTCGCCGGCGGCGGCGAAGAGCTGTGCTGGGAAATGGCCTGCGAGTTTGACGCCATGGGCGCGCTGTCCACCAAATATAACGACACGCCGGAAAAAGCCTCCCGTACTTATGACGCGGATCGCGATGGTTTCGTCATCGCCGGCGGCGGCGGCATCGTGGTGGTTGAAGAACTGGAGCACGCGCTGGCGCGCGGCGCGCATATCTATGGCGAAGTTATCGGCTATGGCGCGACCTCCGATGGCGCGGATATGGTCGCTCCGTCAGGAGAAGGCGCAATGCGTTGTATGAAGATGGCGTTGCAGGGCGTGGATGCGCCGATCGACTACATCAACACGCACGGCACCTCTACGCCGGTCGGCGATGTGAAGGAACTGGGCGCGATCCGTGAAGTGTTCGGCGAGAATATTCCGGCTATTTCCGCCACGAAGGCGATGACCGGCCACTCGCTGGGAGCGGCAGGCGTTCAGGAAGCGATTTATACGCTGCTGATGCTGGAGCACGGCTTTATCGCGCCGAGCATTAACGTTGAAACGCTGGACGAGCAGGCCGTCGGCATGAACATTATCACCAAGCCGACAGAACGTAAGCTGACGACGGTGATGTCGAACGGTTTTGGTTTCGGCGGCACTAACGCCACGCTGGTCATGAGCAAGTTTGATAAGTAATAACGCATAGCCTGTCATCGCTCGCTTTGCATGAGCGAGCCTCACGCCCCGTGAACATAAGGTTGACGGGGCGTTTTACTTTCAGCCGGCGGAAATCTTGACAGGCCGCCGGCTTCCTTGTTTACTTAGCAGGTTCCACAGCGGCCGGTTCTGGCGCTGCGTAAGCGTTCACGTGATCCAACGCGCCCACTGTCTGCGGTTTCCCCGCGGATGGAGAGGGTGTCTGCGCCTGTGAACGGCTCCCGCCCTCTCTAATCTCAATCTGCTATGGATTTGGAGTAAGAGATGTCCTTCAGTTTTTCCCGAGCAAATCATGACCGGCCGGCGCGCTCCTTGCTGATACTGACCTGCGCCGTTTTCCTTTCCTACCTGACCGCCGGGATGGCATTGCCGGTGATCCCGATCTATGTGCACAACGAATTGGGGCTAAATAACACCATGGTGGGCATCGCCGTCGGCGTGCAGTTTTTAGCCACCGTTCTGACGCGAGGGTATGCCGGGCGTTTAGCCGATCAACGGGGGGCGAAACGTTCGGCGCTCCAGGGAATATGCGCTTTTTCCCTGGCGGGCGTGACCTATCTGCTGGCGGCGTTTGTGCCGTTGCCGGTTATGGGCAAATTCGCGTTGCTGGTGGTCGGACGTTTGATCCTCGGTTTCGGCGAAAGCCAAATGCTGACGGGGACTCTCAGTTGGGGAATAGGGCTGGTCGGGCAACAGCGCTCTGGTAAGGTTATGTCGTGGAACGGCATGGCGATTTACGGCGCGCTGGCCGCGGGAGCGCCGCTGGGCCTGTGGCTGCATCAGTCATGGGGATTTATGGCGCTGGGCGTCGCTTCATTGCTGCTGCCGCTGGTTTCCCTGCTGCTTGACTGCCGTATCCGTGCGATTCAGCCTTGCGGCGGCGTTCGTCCTTCCCTATGGAAAGTGGTGGGATTTATATGGCAACCCGGCACGGCGCTGGCTTTGCAAGGGGTCGGGTTTGCCGTTATCGGCACTTTCGTTTCCCTCTATTTTACCGTACAGCAGTGGGGGAATGCCGGGTTTGCGCTAACGGCCTTCGGCGTCGCCTTTGTGCTGATGCGCGTGCTATTCGGCCATCTGCCGGACAGAATCGGCGGCGGAAAGGTCGCCATTATCTCTCTGATGATTGAAGCCGCCGGCCTTGTGCTGCTGTGGCTGGCGCCGTCCGCGACGCTGGCGCTGACCGGCGCGGCATTGACCGGTTTTGGCTGTTCGCTGATTTTCCCCGCCCTGGGGGTCGAAGTGGTGAAACGGGTGCCTGAGTCGGTACGCGGCACGGCGCTGGGAGGATACTCCGCCTTTCAGGATATTTCGTACGCTTTTACCGGCCCGCTAACCGGCGTTTTAGCCACCACGCAGGGATATGCTTCCGTGTTTGTGGCCGGTGCGGTTTGCGCCGTGCTGGGCATCGCGATAACGCTGAATTTCTCCGTTAACCAGCGGTTAGAAGAGAACCCACAATAGAAATATCGCTACGCAGACGCCGACGATCACCGTAAACATAGGTTTTTGGAATAGGGATTGCCAGTTCGGCGGTATCGCGGCAATAAGCGGGTTTAGCAGCGGCTGCGGCGCTGTCCAGCCGCTCTCCTGCGATCGCTGTATGCGCTGGCTGAACAGAAATGTCAGCGCTTCACTGAGCTGCATGGGCGTCATCGGTAGCGGCGCGCCGGCGTTAAAACGGTTTTGCATATAGTCCAGCATCATTTGCTGTTCCTGCGCATCAAGGGGACGCGGCAAAACAGTCTGCAATAGCGAGAGGTTCGCTAGCGCGCTGTTAGACGCCGCTGCGGGGGTATTGGCGGCGTTCGGCGCGTTTGCCGCGGGCGAACCCGGCGCGGCGTCGTTGGCGGCAAATGCCGTCGGCGCAGCCTGTCGTGAAGCCGTCGCTTGCGTTTGATGCAGCGATGCCTGCGCCTGTAGAAACTGCGTCAGCAATTGCAGGTTTTTCGCCGGTATGGCATCGCCTGAATTTAGATTTTGCATCGTCATCAGCGCAGCCCAGATTTTTGCCGGTTGTTCCCCGGTCTGCGAGGCCAGCCGAACGACCAGTTGATTCAGGCTGTTCTGTTCGGCGGGCAGCAGGGGACGATCGAGAGGATTTGACGGCGAGGGCTGTTGCATGGCCGTCGTGCCGGCCGCCGGTTGAGGCGTCAGCCCGTTTTGTAAAAACGCAACGACCTGCTGTAGCTGCGTTTTGTTCAGCGAGCTCAAAACGGTATGACCGAACTGCTGGCGGATGAAATCGCTTACCGCCTGACGGTTGTTCCCTTCAGGCAGCATCTCCGTTAAACGCTGTAGCAACTGCTGACGGCCGGCATTATCCTGACGTTGTACTTCGGTTAATCGTGTTTGCAGCAGTTGTTCCGCAGGCTGATAGTGGCGCGACATCAGTTCGGCGTTTTCCGTCAATCCCAGCCCCTGTTTTACTCCGTTCCAGATCTCCGCCGTTTTTAACGTGCTGAGCGACGCAATTTTAACGATCAGATTCTCAAGCGTAGTCCGTTGCGCCGGCGTTAGCGGTTGATCGCCGCCGCCGGCGTTTATCGCCGGCGAAGTCGGGCCGGTAGCGCGCTCGCCCGGCAGTGGGGCGCCTGGGCCGCTTACAGGTTGCATCGCGATTATCCTCACTGCTGGCTGCTGATGGCTGGAATCATAGCAAGCTCTATGACCAACAGATAGTCTCGATACCGCGCTCCGCTAACCAATAGCGTTTGGGCTTCATCCCCATTCAGTGGCAAAATAACCCCCTCTTTTGAGCAGGGTAACAGGTTATCGGGGAAGACAATGAAGATTCTGGTTGATGAAAACATGCCGTATGCACGCGATCTATTTAGCCGACTGGGCGATGTTCAAACCGTGCCGGGGCGTCCGTTGCCGCGTGAAGCGCTGAATGGCGCGGCCGCATTGATGGTTCGTTCAGTAACGAAAGTCAATGCCGAACTATTGACCGGAACCTCCGTTAAGTTCGTCGGCAGCGCCACCGCGGGCACCGATCATGTCGACCAGAACTGGCTTGACGCCCACGGCATCGGTTTTTCGGCGGCGCCGGGTTGCAATGCGATCGCCGTTGTCGAATATGTCTTTTCTTCTCTGCTGATGCTTGCCGAGCGGGATGGATTCCAACTGCGCGATAAAACCGTCGGCATCGTCGGCGTCGGTAACGTGGGCGGACGGCTGAACGAACGTCTGAAAGCCTGGGGGGTAAAAACGTTGCTATGCGATCCGCCCAGAGCGGAACGGGGAGACGATGAAGATTTTCTGCCGTTCGAAACGCTGGTGCGGGACGCCGATATTCTGACGCTGCATACGCCGCTATATCTTGACGGCCCCTATAAGACGCGCCATCTGGTGGATGCGGCGGTGCTGGAGGCGTTTGCCGACGGCCGTATCCTGATTAACGCCTGCCGCGGTCCGGTGGTGGATAACGCCGCTTTGCTTAATGTGTTGAATCAGGGGAAAAAATTTAGCGTTGTTCTTGATGTCTGGGAGCCTGAGCCGGCGTTATCCACGGATTTGCTGGCGTTGGTCGATATCGGTACGTCGCATATCGCCGGGTATACGCTGGAAGGCAAGGCCCGAGGCACCACGCAGGTTTTTGAAGCCTGGAGCCGATTTATCGGCAACCCGCAGCAGGTGGCTTTGCCTTCCCTGTTGCCGCAACCGGAAGTCGCCGAAGTGGTACTGACGTCGCAGTTGGATGAAGCGTTGTTAAAGCGTCTGGCGCATCTGGTGTATGATGTGCGCCGGGACGATGCCCTGCTGCGTCATGCGGTGCATCAGGAGGGCGGATTCGATCGCCTGCGTAAAAATTATCAGGAACGACGCGAGTGGTCGTCACTTCATGTTGTCTGCGCCGACAGTGACAGCGCGGACTGTCTGAACAAGCTGGGATTCAACGCTACAGTGGCGGTTAATCGTTAATCACATTTTTATTGAAACCTGTTAATGACCACTCAATTCACGGGCGATGGGTCATCGCCCATGGATGTTTCATTCATAAATTTGGGGAGAAAACCAAATGTCTGACGGCTGGAATATTGCCCTGCTGGGCGCAACGGGGGCGGTGGGCTCGGCGTTGCTGGAGTTATTGCAGGAGCGTGAATTTCCGGTGGGTGAACTGTATCCGCTGGCCAGTGAACGTAGCGTGGGTGAAACCATCCGTTTTAACGGCAGATCCTGCCCGGTGGAAGATGCTGCGGATTTTGACTGGGCGCAGGCTCAACTGGCGTTTTTCGTCGCCGGACAGGAGGCCAGCGAACGTTATGCCGAAGAGGCGGGCAATGCCGGCTGTCTGGTTATCGACAGCAGCGGCCTGTTCGCTCTGGAGCCGGATGTTCCGCTGGTGGTGCCGGGAGTGAACGCTTACGCGTTGGCGGATTACCGTAACCGCAATATCGTCGCGGTGGCGGATAGCCTGACCAGTCAACTGCTTAAGGCCATTAAGCCGTTGACGGATGCGGCGGGCTTATCCCGACTGCATGTAACGAATATGCTGTCGGTTTCCGCACGCGGCAAGGCGGCGGTGGATGATTTGGCCGGACAGAGCGCGCGTTTGTTGAACGGCGTTCCGCCTGAGGCGGGCTTTTTCCCGAAACAGTTGGCATTCAATCTGTTGCCGCTGTTGCCGGATAATGAAGGCAGCGTGCGGGAAGAGCGCATACTGGTGGATCAGGTGCGGAAAGTATTACAGGATGACGGGCTGCCGGTTTCCGTTACCTGTATCCAGTCGCCGGTTTTCTACGGCCATGCGCAGGTGGTTCACTTTGAATCGCTGCGTCCGATGTCTGCGGAGGAAGCCCGTGATGAGCTGTTGCAGACCGATGACGTGCAGGTCAGCGATGAGCAGGATTATCCCACCCAGGTTGAAGATGCCTCCGGCAATGTGCAATTAAGCATCGGCTGTTTGCGTAATGATTACGGTATTCCTGAGCTGTTGCAGTTCTGGTCGGTGGCGGATAATGTCCGGTTCGGCGGCGCGCTGATGGCGGTGGAAACGGCGGAGCGTCTGGTGCAGGAGTATTTGGGGTAATGTCGGAATTGATTCAGGCGGAGGAAACGGCCTCGCTGAAAATTGCGTTGGGGATTGAGTATGACGGCAGCCGCTATTATGGCTGGCAGCGTCAGGCCGAGGTCGGCAGCGTTCAGGAATGTCTTGAGAAGGCGTTAAGCAAGGTCGCCAATGAGCCGATTGGCGTGTTTTGCGCCGGTCGAACCGATGCCGGCGTACATGCGACCGGGCAGGTCGTACACTTCACCACGCGGGCTGCGCGTCAGGATGCGGCCTGGACGATGGGCGTCAACGCCAATCTTCCGGGCGATATCGCGGTGCGCTGGGTAAAAACGGTCGATGATGACTTTCACGCCCGTTTCAGCGCCACGGCGCGCCGTTATCGTTACGTCATCTATAATCATCGCTATCGCCCCGCGGTGCTGGCGCGGGGCGTCACGCATTTTTACCATCCGCTGGATGCGGAGCGGATGGAGCGCGCCGGCCAATGTCTGCTGGGAGAGAACGATTTCACCTCGTTTCGCGCCGTACAATGTCAGTCCCGCAGCCCCTGGCGTAATGTAAATCATTTAAAGGTTACGCGTCATGGCGCTTATATCGTGGTAGATATCAAGGCCAATGCATTCGTGCACCACATGGTTCGCAACATCGTCGGCAGCCTGATGGAAGTGGGATGCGGTAATCGGCCGGAAGCGTGGATCGCGGAGCTGTTGGCGGCAAAAGATCGAACGTTGGCGGCCGCGACGGCCAGGGCGGAAGGGCTGTATCTGGTCGCGGTGGATTATCCGGCGCGTTTCGCGCTGCCTCAGCCGGCGATGGGGCCTTTATTTTTAAATGATTAGCTTTTAAACGCCGAGTTTCCGGCCGACTGAACGGGGGCCGGAGACCGAGAAGCGACATCAAGAGAGATGTTTTTAATGGAATTTATACATTTTATTATTGATTTTATCCTCCATATCGACGTTCATCTGGCGGAACTGGTGGCGCAATATGGTGTCTGGATTTATGCCATTTTGTTTTTGATTTTGTTCTGTGAAACCGGGCTGGTGGTGACGCCGTTTTTACCGGGAGACTCGTTACTGTTTGTCGCCGGCGCTTTGGCCGCGTTGCCGTCTAACGAACTGGACGTTCACCTGATGGTTGTCCTTATGGCCGTGGCGGCGATTCTGGGCGACGCGGTGAACTACACCATCGGCCGCCTGTTCGGGGAAAAACTGTTCAGCAATCCGGATTCAAAGATTTTTCGACGCAGCTATCTGGATAAAACGCATCAGTTTTATGCCCGTCATGGTGGTAAAACAATAATTCTGGCGCGTTTTGTCCCTATTGTGAGAACATTCGCGCCGTTTGTCGCCGGTATGGGACATATGAGCTACCGGCATTTCGCCGCTTATAACGTCATCGGCGCTTTGCTGTGGGTACTGTTGTTTACTTACGCGGGTTACCTGTTCGGTGATTTGCCCGTGGTGCAGGAAAACCTGAAATTGCTGATCGTCGCTATTATCTTCGTCTCAATTCTGCCCGGAGTGATTGAAATCATCAGGCATAAAAGAGCGGCGGCGCGTGGCAATGTAAAGTAAATGAAATAAACTTTAACATCCGGTTTTACCAGTTTTTTATCCACAGCGCCGGAACGTTATGGTTTAATGAACGGCATTTATGGTCTGTTCCTGGAACAATCCCTGGCGCCGATGCCCGGTATCGCTATCAAGGCGCGTCTCAGGCATTTTTTAGTTGGTTGTGTTGTCAGGGGATAGTTAACGTGAACAGCGGACTGGCGTTTGCCAGGTTCAAGCAGAAAGGTTATCAATGAGCTGGATTGAACGAATTCTTAACAAAAGCAATATCACGCCGACCCGTAAAGCGAATATTCCTGAAGGCGTTTGGACAAAATGTGATAGTTGCGGTCAGGTTCTTTATCGCGCGGAGCTGGAACGTAATCTGGAAGTTTGCCCGAAGTGCGATCACCATATGCGTCTCTCCGCGCGCGCTCGTCTACAATCGTTCCTGGATAAAGAAGGAATGGTGGAGTTAGGCAGCGAGCTGGAGCCGAAAGATATCCTGAAATTCCGGGATTCTAAAAAATATAAAGACCGTTTGGTTGCCGCGCAAAAGCAATCTAACGAGAAAGATGCGCTGGTTGTAATGAAAGGCACGCTATACGGTATGCCAATCGTCGCCGCGTCGTTTGAATTCGCCTTTATGGGCGGTTCTATGGCATCGGTGGTCGGCGCGCGTTTCGTTCGTGCCGTTGAGCAGGCGATTGAAGACGGCTGTCCGCTGGTGTGTTTCTCCGCCAGCGGCGGCGCCCGTATGCAGGAAGCGCTGATGTCGTTGATGCAGATGGCGAAAACCAGCGCCGCATTGGCGAAAATGCGTGAGCGCGGTCTGCCCTATATTTCAGTATTGACTGACCCGACCATGGGCGGCGTGTCCGCCAGTCTGGCGATGCTGGGCGATCTGAACATCGCCGAGCCCAAGGCGCTGATTGGTTTTGCCGGGCCACGCGTGATTGAGCAAACGGTACGTGAGAAATTGCCGCCGGGCTTCCAGCGCAGCGAGTTCCTGATCGAGAAGGGCGCTATCGACATGATCATCCGCCGTCCGGAAATGCGTTATAAACTGGCGAAGATCCTCGCCAAGCTGACTAACTATCCGGAGCCGAGCGATGAAGTGGTGGAACATCATCATGATGAAGCCTCCGAATCTCAGGATGAAGCGTAGTTGAACTAATGAACGGGAAGCATGAACGCCGCGCTGAGCAAAATTTATGCTTCCTGTATAAAATGAACCGTAAGCCAGTGAACGGGACTCATGGATAATCTTCAAATACCCCAAGCCACGTCGCCTTTGGTCACGTGGCTTCATTATCTTGAGCACCTGCACGGCCAGGCCATTGATTTGGGACTGGAGCGCGTAAGACAGGTTGCTGAGAATCTTCAATTGTTACGGCCCGCCAATGTGGTCTTTACCGTCGCAGGAACCAATGGCAAGGGCACAACCTGCTGTACGCTGGAGTCCATACTGTTGGCCGCCGGATTGCGGGTAGGCGTGTACAGTTCTCCGCATCTGCTGCGCTATACCGAACGGGTGAGAATTCAGGGAAAAGAACTGCCTGAAGCGATGCACTGTCAGGCATTTGCGGATATCGAAGCCGGGAGAGGGCGCGTGTCGTTGACCTATTTCGAATTCGGAACCCTGGCGGCGTTGCAGATGTTTAAACAGGCCGATCTGGATGTCGTTATTCTGGAGGTTGGTTTGGGCGGGCGTCTTGATGCGACCAATATTATCGATGCGGATGTCGCCGCGGTAACCAGCATCGCGCTGGATCACACCGACTGGTTGGGCAGCGACAGAGAAAGCATCGGCAGAGAAAAAGCGGGCATATTCCGTCGGGGCAAACCCGCGGTGGTCGGCGAGCCCGATATGCCGCTATCCATTGCCGAAGTTGCCGGTGAAAAAGGCGCGCTATTATTACGGCGCGGCCGGGACTGGGATTTTTCCATTCAGCGCGACGGATGGAGCTGGCAGAATAAGCAACGGGAGTTGTCCGGCCTGCCGATGCCGAATGTGCCGTTAGCCAATGCGGCGACCGCCTTGACCGCGTTGAATTATTCGCCCTTGAATGTGAATGAAGAGGCGATTCGTCAGGGGCTGCGTCTGGCGTCGCTGCCCGGTCGTTTCCAAATCGCCGGCGAACATCCGCTGTTGATTCTGGATGTCGCCCATAATCCTTACGCCGCCGCTTATCTGGCGAGCCGGCTGGCGGCGTTGCCGAAAACCGGGAAAGTTCGCGCCGTGGTGGGAATGCTGTCGGATAAAGACATCGGCGGCACGCTGAATCATTTAAAACCTCTGGTTGACGAATGGTACTGCGCACCGCTGGAAGGCCCGCGCGGGGCGACGGCGCAGCAGTTGGCCGAACATCTGGCGCACTGCCGGCAGTTTCCCGATGTAGCCAGCGCCTGGCGGCAGGCGATGGCCGCGTCGGCAAAACAGGATATCGTCATTGTCTGTGGATCTTTTCATACGGTAGCGCATGTTATGGAAGCGCTGGATGAGGGAAATGCGTATGGCGAGTAAATTTCAGAATCGGCTAGTGGGAACGATCATCCTGGTTGCGCTGGGCGTTATTGTGTTGCCCGGCCTGCTGGATGGTAAGAAAAAACACTATGAAGACGAATTTGCGGCGATTCCGCTGGTTCCCGCGCAGGATGAAAGCAACGAAATGGATTCTCTGCCCGCGCTGAATCAATCTTTGCCCAGCCAGCCGCCGGAAGGGGCCGAGGCGGCAATGAAAGATAATGCGGCCGAATCTGATACGGAAAATAGCGGGACGGGCGCCAAACCGGAACGCGCGTCTCCCCCAGCCAACGCGCCAGCGGTGGTGACGCCGCCGCCGGCGGTCGTTGAGCGCCCGGCGCAAAAACCGGTGGAAGCCAAACCGCAGCCGAAACCGGAGGTTAAGCCTAAACCCGAACCTAAGCCGGAAGCTAAACCAGAGACGAAGCCGGAACCCAAACCGGCGGAACAGGCGCCCGTCGGGCAGGCCTATGTGGTGCAGCTCGGCGCGCTGAAAAACGCGGACAAGGTTAATGAGATCGTCGCCAAACTTCGTCTTTCCGGCTACCGGGCGTATACCGTGCCTACGACGCCGGTTCAGGGGCAGATTACCCGGATTTATGTCGGGCCGGATGCTTCGAGGCAGAAATTGCAGTCCTCGCTGGCGGAGCTGCATCAGCTCAGCGGGTTAAACGGCCAGGTTAGGGCGTATAGCGTGCGTTAAGGGATTAACGCGGCGATGAGCTGTTTTTTTGTTTGGTTCTCTATTAATAAAATCGGCGGAAATACGCTACGCAAACGTTTTCTTTTTCTGTTAGAATGCGCCGCGAACAGGATGACGAGGCGATCTGACGGTTGGCATCGTTCATTATTTAGGATGACTCATGGTTTGGGTTGATTACGTCATTATTGGCATCATCGGATTTTCGGCGCTGGTTAGCCTTATCCGGGGGTTTGTACGTGAAGCGTTGTCGCTGGTAACCTGGGGATGTGCGTTTTTTATCGCCAGCCACTACTATGTTTACCTCGCTGTGTATTTCACCCGTTTTGATGACGAACTGGTACGTAATGGTATTGCTATTGCCATTCTGTTTATTGCGACATTGATTGTGGGTGCTATCGTCAACTATGTGATTGGTTCATTGGTTGAACGCACAGGGCTTTCGGGCACCGATCGCGTATTGGGCATTTGTTTTGGTGCGCTGCGCGGTGTGCTGATTGTTTCTGCGCTGCTATTCTTTCTGGATACCTTCACCGGTTTTTCACAGAGCGCTGACTGGAAGCAGTCCCAGTTAATACCGCAGTTCAGTTACATTATCAGGTGGTTTTTTGACTACCTGCAAAGCACGTCAAGTTTCTTGCCGCAGCATCTATAGCTGCGGTAGCGCTGATGAGGAAAAGACACCATGTGCGGTATTGTCGGTATCGCCGGTTTTACGCCGGTCAACCAGTCGATTTATGACGCGTTAACGGTGTTGCAACACCGTGGGCAGGATGCCGCAGGCATCATCACCATTGATGCCTTAAACTGTTTTCGCCTGCGCAAGGCCAACGGCCTGGTGAAAGATGTGTTTGAAGCACGGCACATGCAACGTTTACAAGGCAATATGGGTATTGGCCATGTGCGTTATCCTACTGCGGGCAGTTCCAGCGCTTCGGAAGCGCAGCCTTTCTATGTTAACTCGCCGTTCGGGATCACTCTGGCGCATAACGGTAACCTGACCAACGCGCACGAACTGCGTAAAAAGCTGTTCGAGCAAGAGCGCCGTCATGTCAACACCACGTCGGATTCTGAAATTTTATTGAATATCTTTGCCAGAGAACTGGACCGTTTTCAGCACTATCCGCTGGAAGCCGATAACATTTTTGCGGCAGTTGCCGCGACGCACCAGCAGATTCGCGGGGCTTATGCCTGTGTGAGTATGATTATCGGTCACGGAATGGTGGCCTTCCGCGATCCGAACGGTATTCGTCCTCTGGTTATCGGTAAACGCGATCTGGAAGACGGGCGCAGCGAATATATGGTGGCGTCGGAAAGCGTCGCGCTGGATACGCTGGGCTTTGAATTTTTGCGTGATGTGGCGCCGGGAGAGGCGATTTACATCACGGAGAAAGGGCAACTGTTCACCTGCCAGTGCGCCGAGAATCCGAAAAGCAATCCTTGCCTGTTCGAGTATGTGTATTTCGCGCGGCCGGACTCATTCATCGATAAAATTTCCGTCTACAGCGCGCGCGTGCGGATGGGGCAGAAGCTGGGCGAGAAGATCGCCCGCCAGTGGGAAGATCTCGACATCGACGTGGTGATCCCCATTCCTGAAACCTCTTGTGATATCGCGCTGGAAATCGCGCGCATCATTAACAAGCCGTATCGTCAGGGATTTGTGAAAAACCGTTATGTCGGCCGTACCTTTATTATGCCGGGCCAGCAGGCTCGCCGTAAATCAGTGCGCCGTAAGCTGAACGCCAACCGCGCCGAGTTTCGCGATAAAAACGTCCTGCTGGTCGATGATTCCATCGTCCGCGGCACGACGTCGGAGCAGATTGTGGAGATGGCGCGCGAAGCGGGAGCCAAGCGTGTCTATCTGGCCTCGGCCGCGCCGGAAATCCGTTTTCCCAACGTTTATGGCATTGATATGCCAAGCGCGAATGAGCTGATTGCCCACGGCCGCGAAGTGGAAGAGATCCGCCAGCTTATTGGCGCAGATGCGCTAATCTTCCAGGATCTTGACGATCTGATCGCCGCCGCGCGCGAAGATAACCCGGATATCACCCAGTTTGAATGTTCGGTATTCAACGGCGTGTACGTGACCAAGGACGTCGATCAAAGCTATCTGGACTATCTGGAAGTCCTGCGTAATGACGATGCGAAAGCGCTGCGTAGCCAGAATGAAGTGGAAGATCTGGAGTTGCACAACGAAGGTTAGAAGGTGAAGTAACAATCTTTTAGCGGTGTAACGAAAGGGGAGTTCGCTCAGGCGCGCTCCCCTTTCTGTCGCTGAGCCTTTTGACGTTATGCTATATCATTGGGTTGTTCCTGGACTGACGCCCATACATGGGCCGCCGCGAAGCGGTATTCAAAAACATCCCGGATGTTTTTGCCGCAGGAACGACGAAGATGGATAACGAAGAAAGGGATTTACACATTGTTGGTCAGAGGCCGTATTGATGAAGCGACTTATTATAGGTATTTCCGGCGCCAGCGGGGTGATTTATGGCGTTCGCCTGCTGCAGGTTCTACAGGCGGTCGACGGTATAGAAACGCACCTGATTATAAGTCAGGCGGCCCGGCAGACGCTCTCTTTGGAGACTGATTTCAGCCTGCGCGATGTTCAGGCTCTGGCTGATGTGGTGCATGATACCCGTGATATTGCGGCCAGTATTTCTTCCGGTTCGTTTACCACCGGCGGAATGGTGATTCTGCCCTGTTCAATAAAAACCCTGTCCGCGATTGCCCATAGTTACAGTGATAATCTGCTGACGCGCGCCGCCGACGTCGTGCTGAAAGAACGCCGGCCACTGGTGCTCTGTGTTCGTGAAACGCCGTTGCATCTGGGGCATTTGCGCATTATGACCGCGGCCGTGGAATTAGGCGCGATTGTCATGCCTCCGGTGCCCGCTTTTTATCATCGCCCGCAAAGTGTGCAGGATATCATCGATCAAACCGTAAATCGGGTTCTCGATCAGTTTGATATTACATTGCCGGAAGATCTCTTTACTCGCTGGCAAGGCGCATGAGCGCTGCATGTTTTTTGCGCATGAGTTAACGCGGTGGCGCCAGTAGACGCCCAGTTCAATGCCCCATTTTGGGGCTTTTTGCCGACGATGCATTATTTTGTTGCCTTGCTGCACCTTGATGGTGCTAAAGAATTGCCGTGATTGCCGTTCTGAAACCGGCGTTCGTCGTTCCCTATGAGAAATTAAGCCTAAAAGTTTTATTAATCATTGTGTTAGGCGGTTTGATGCGTCATTGCCGCAATGTCATTTTGTTAATGTGAC
This sequence comes from Brenneria izadpanahii, assembly GCF_017569925.1. Taxonomy (NCBI): domain Bacteria; kingdom Pseudomonadati; phylum Pseudomonadota; class Gammaproteobacteria; order Enterobacterales; family Pectobacteriaceae; genus Brenneria; species Brenneria izadpanahii. The sequence goes on from NZ_CP050854.1 coordinate 1,602,465, forward strand.
TTTCCTATTGTGGCATGAAAACTGCAGGGCTTCAGAGCGGAAGAGTAAAGTCATTAATCTCGTTAGCTGTTTTTAACGCAATAAATCATCCAGATGTCGATAAATAATTTTTGACCTTCAATCACTCATTGGTAAAGGTAGCAATATGAAAAAACTAATAAAAGTTTTACCGCTGGCATTAATTCTGGCCGCAGGAAGCGCCATGGCTGATATTCCCAAAACGCTTAAATTGGGGACCGATCCTACCTACGCGCCGTTTGAGTCTAAAAATGCCAGTGGTGAACTGGTTGGGTTTGATATCGATCTGGCGAAAGAGCTATGCAAACGTATCGCAACCAACTGTACTTTTGTCGAAAGCGACTTTGATGCGCTAATCCCGTCGCTAAAAGCGAAAAAGATCGATGCCATCATTTCTTCGCTTTCCATTACGGAAAAGCGTCAGCAGGAAATCGCCTTTACTGACAAACTCTACGCCGCCAATGCGCGACTGATCGCCAAAAAAGGCAGCAGCATTCAACCTACGCTGGAATCCCTGGCCGGCAAACGCGTTGGCGTATTGCAGGGCACCACTCAGGAATCCTACGCCAATGCTAACTGGCAGCCCAAGGGCGTGGATATCGTCGCTTATCAAAACCAGGATCTGGTCTATGACGACCTGAGAGCCGGCCGTATTGACGCGGCATTCCAGGATGAAGTGGCGGCTAGCGAAGGTTTTCTGAAGCTGGATGTGGGCAAAGACTATGAGTTCGCCGGCCCGGCGGTGAAAGACGATAAATTTTTTGGCGTGGGCACCGGTATCGGGTTGCGCAAAGAGGATTCAGAATTGAAAGCCGCGCTGGATAAGGCATTTGCCGAAATGCGCGCTGACGGCACCTACGACACTTTTGCGAAAAAATATTTCGATTTTGACGTCTACGGCGGTTAATTCTTCATTAGTTTTTAAGGTCGGCAACGGGGTGTAGCCACCGGTTTCATCCCGTTTCCCCCACTTTGTCCCGGCGTTCAAAGATATCGGGGATATTTTTGAACGCTGCTTGCGGCAACATAGAAGATACGTCAAAGAATCATACTTCGTTATCAACTTCTTTTTTACCTTAAGCGGAAATAAGCGATGTTCTACGGCTATTCCCAATTAATTCTGGATGGTGCGGCAATGACGTTAAAGCTGGCGGTGAGTTCACTGCTGCTGGCGCTAGTCATTGGCTTGATTGGGGCGAGCGCGAAGCTGTCCAACAATCGGCTGCTATCCGGCAGTTTCTCCTGCTATACCACGCTGATTCGCGGCGTGCCTGATTTGGTGCTGATGCTGCTGATTTTCTATGGCTTACAGATAACGCTGAATAGCGTCACTGAGGCGATCAATTTCAAGCAGATTAATATCGATCCGCTCACGGCAGGCATTATCACGCTGGGCTTTATCTACGGCGCCTATTTTACCGAGACATTCCGTGGCGCCTATTTGGCCGTGTCGCGCGGTCAAATTGAAGCGGCGATCGCTTTCGGTTTTTCGCCAATGAAAGTATTTCGTCGCATCCTGTTTCCCTCAATGATGCGTTTTGCTTTACCCGGAATTGGCAATAACTGGCAGGTCATTTTAAAAGCGACGGCGCTGGTGTCGCTGCTGGGTCTGAACGATGTGATTAAGGCGACGCAACTCGCGGGCAAGGGCTCGCATGAGCCGTTTTATTTCGCGCTGGTGGCCGGAGCCATGTATTTGATTTTTACCACCCTCTCCAACGGAGTTCTATGGTGGCTGGAAAAACGCTATTCGCAGGGAGTCAGAAAGGTAAGTTATGAGTGAGATTTTACAACAATATTGGCAGCCCCTGCTGTGGAGCGACGGTTATCGCCTGACCGGTTTGGCTATGACGATGTGGCTGCTGATTTCCTCCGTGGTGATTGGCGGCGCGCTGGCGATAGTGTTGGCGGTTGCCAGAGTCTCGCCGCGGCGCCGGTTTAGTTTGCCGGTTTGGGTCTTTACCTACGTTTTTCGCGGTACGCCGCTTTACGTTCAGTTACTGGTTTTTTATTCCGGTGTTTACAGCCTGGAAGTGGTGCGCGGAACCGATCTGTTGAATGCTTTTTTTCGCAGCGGTTTGAATTGCGCCATTCTGGCGCTGGCGCTGAATACCTGCGCGTACACCACGGAAATCTTCGCCGGTGCGATTCGCGCCATTCCCTACGGTGAAATTGAAGCCGCCCGGGCTTATGGCTTTTCGCGTTTTAAGCAGTATCGCTGCATTATCTTGCCGGGCGCGTTGCGTATTGCGCTGCCGGCTTATAGCAATGAAGTGATCCTGATGCTGCATTCGACCGCGCTGGCGTTTACCGTTACCGTGCCGGATATTCTGAAAGTCGCCCGTGATATTAATGCCGCAACCTATCAACCGTTTTATGCGTTTGGTATTGCCGCGGTGATCTATCTGGTGATTTCCTTTACGTTGATCGGGCTGTTCAGAAAAGCGGAACAGCGCTGGTTGCGTCATCTTTCTCCCCGTTCATCCCACTAAACGCAGGAACAAAAATATGTCGAATAACAAGCTGATGGTGACAGAACTGCGTAAGCGTTACGGCCAGCATGAAGTGTTGAAGGGTATATCATTGCAGGCTAAAGCGGGGGACGTCATCTCGATTATCGGTTCATCCGGTTCAGGTAAAAGTACCTTGCTGCGCTGCATCAATTTTCTGGAAAAACCCTGTGAAGGGGCGATTTACGTCAACGATCAGGAAATTCGGATGGTGCGCGACAATGATGGCCAGTTGAAGGTTTTTGATAAAAAGCAGCTTCAGATGTTACGCACCCGGCTGACGATGGTGTTTCAGCATTTTAATCTGTGGAGCTTCATGACCGCGTTGGAAAACGTAATGGAAGCGCCGGTGCAAGTGTTGGGGCTGAGTAAATCCGAGGCGCGCGAGCGTGCGATTTTTTATCTGAACAAAGTGGGCATCACGGGCGAGGCGCAGAATAAATACCCGGCGAACCTTTCAGGCGGACAGCAGCAGCGCGTGTCGATTGCCCGCGCCCTAGCGATGGAGCCGGAAGTGCTGTTGTTCGATGAACCGACATCCGCGCTGGATCCTGAACTGGTGGGCGAGGTGCTGCGCATCATGCAGCAACTGGCCGAAGAGGGGAAAACGATGGTGGTGGTGACGCATGAGATGGAGTTTGCCCGCCATGTTTCCAGTCATGTGATCTTTCTTCATCAGGGCGTCATTGAAGAAGAGGGGGCGCCGAGCGAGCTGTTCGGCAGCCCGAAGAGCTCTCGCTTGCAGCAGTTTCTCTCTGGCTCCCTGAAGTGAATGCAACCCCTTTTTCTCCATCGCCATCCCCGCGCAGGCGGGGATCTGCTTTTAAGTCGTGGATTGATAGCAGGGAAATTCCTGTTTACGCAGGAATGACGGATTTGGATTCGCTATGACCGAGGCCGCTTGATCGAAGGCTTAAGACGGACATTATGTCAGCCTGATTTTTTTGTTACGTCTTCCAGGGCTTCTTTCAGTTCAAAGAAACGAAAGCCGAAGCCCGCCGCCTCCAGCCGTGTCGGGATCGCTCTTTGCCCGCCGAGTACCAGTGTGGCGGCCTCTCCCATCAGCAATTTTATGGCGAATCCCGGCGCACGAAGGAAACCCGGCCGATGCAGAACTTCCGCCAGCAAGGCAGAAAACTGTTCGTTACGTACCGGGTAGGGCGAAACCATGTTAAACGGTCCGCTGAGCACCTCGTTATCCAGTAGATAAATAATCCCGTTCACCATATCGTCGATATGAATCCACGGCATGTACTGTTTGCCGGAACCTAACGGGCCGCCGAGTCCCAAACGAAACAGCGGTAACATCTTGGCCAGTGCGCCACCCTGGGCGGAAAGCACGATGCCGGTACGTAACAGGCAGACGCGAGTTTTGTCGCTTTCGGCGGACTGCGCCAGCGCTTCCCAACGGGCGCAAAGATGATAGGTGAATTCATTGGCGGGCGTTTCATCTTCCGTCACCAGCGCCGCGCCCTGATCGCCGTAATATCCCACCGCGGAGCCTGAGATGAAAACGGACGGCGGCTCGCTGCTGGCGTTAATCAGTTTGGCGAGCTGTTCGGTAATATCCCAGCGGCTCTGGCTCAGGCGCTGTTTCTGCTTTGGCGTCCAGCGTTTATCGGCGATGGGTTCGCCCGCCAGATTAATAACGCCGTCGAAAGCGTTCAGTGAGGTTGTATCATTCAGTGTGGACCAGTATTCCACCTGATCGCCCAGTAGCGACCGGGCGCGTTCAGGATTGCGGGTCAGGACGGTAATATGGTGGGAAAGTAGCTGTAGTCGTTGAATCAAATGGCGCCCGATAAGACCGGTGCCGCCGGTAACTAATAATTGCATGTCTGGCCTCGCTTATCCCCGTCATCTTTCAAGTTGCAGGTATGCCGGCCGCGTGATGAGGCTTATGAATAAGCCCGACCGCAAAGGGTCAACGCCTTGCGTTGTTCCAAACGCTAACCTTTTGTCCCGCATCTTGAAATTTATTGAGTATATCTCTTGTTTTTCAAATAAATGGCGTTGATTGCTCTTTCGAAACGGCTGGATAGACAGCCTATTTCACGGCTCGCCGGCTGCTGATGGGCTAGGTCTTGTGATGATGCGTTGCTTTGTAATAACGCATGGTCATAGAGACAGAGTCGGCATACCGCAGGGCAAACAACTTATCCACTTCTACTTCAGCATAGGTGATCCAGTCATGATTGCTGGCGATATCAAGCACATCCTGCGTTAATTTTTCCAGCAGGGCAAAACGATTCTCTTCAACGTGGCGAATTATTTTCTTGGTGATGGTGCGGTAATTCAGTGCATCGTTGATATCTTCGCTGCGGCGTGATTTTTCCGCCGGGTAGTGGATCTCGACGTTGATGACGATATCCTGCTTATTGTTGATCTCTTCTTCCTTAATTCCGACGAAGGTGCGTAATCGCAGATTTTTTATTCGAATGATGGCATCAGTATTACGGTGTGGCATTCATCGCCCCTTTTTTATTTCAAGTTAAGCGTTATCAGCAATGCCGCCGCAGGCGCGCGCATCTGCGCTCCGGCGCATTTTGCGGCGTAAGCGCACCGGGAGCCGCACTATATTTTTTATCACAGCACCAGTGGTTTTGGCCGTCGCTGCGCTTTATGCCGTTCAGGGTATAGGTTATCAACTCTGGCGGGAGTGCGTGAAATCTATCGGGTATAAGCCCTCTTTTGTTGTCTGTGATAAGAGAAAGATAAGCAGGACGCGGCGCTCTGTCGCCCCAAAATAGTGCGCGCCCTTAAATTACGCACCAAACGCATCATTGTGGATCGTGACGCGTTAACGTGGTGCGCCGAAGGCGGCAATCCATTTTTCGGAACCGCATTTTGCTGATATCCGCTTTTCTCTGGTATCTGGTACGCTCTTTGCAATACCCCTGCATATTTTATTGAAATCAGGGGATGGCTAGATGAAAAATAATAAGGCAGAACCAGGATTAAAACGTACGTTAGGTAGTTTTCATCTATGGGGCATTGCCGTTGGCTTGGTAATTTCGGGGGAATACTTTGGCTGGAGTTATGGCTGGGCGCAGGCCGGTACGCTGGGCTTTCTAATAACCGCGCTGGCGATCGCCGCCATGTATTGCGCTTTTATCTTCAGTTTTACCGAGTTGACCACATCAATACCGCATGCCGGAGGGCCGTTTGCCTACGCTTACCGCGCTTTTGGCCCAACCGGCGGCTTCGTCGCCGGGTTTGCAACGCTGATTGAATTTGTATTTGCGCCGCCGGCTATTTCGATGGCTATCGGCGCCTATCTGAACGTGCAGTTTCCGTCGCTGGATCCGAAGTGGGTCGCCGTCAGCGCTTATCTGATTTTTATGGGGCTGAATATTCTCGGCGTTGGCATCGCCGCCACGTTTGAATTGATGGTGACTTTGCTGGCGATTTTTGAATTGCTGGTGTTCATGGGCGTGGTGGCGCCAGGTTTCGAATGGAGCAACTTTACCAATCTGGGCTGGGCCGGTTCTGATGGATTTAGCTCGGCGGCGGTCTCCGGTATTTTCGCCGCGATCCCGTTCGCCATCTGGTTCTTCCTGGCGATTGAAGGCGCGGCGATGGCGGCCGAGGAAGCGAAAGATCCCCGCCGCACCATCCCTCGCGCCTTTATCTGCGGCATTCTGACGTTAACCCTTTTGGCGGTAGGCGTCATGCTGTTTGCGGGCGGCGTGGGAGACTGGCGTCAACTGTCGAATATCAACGATCCGTTGCCTCAGGCGATGAAATTGATTGTCGGCCATAACAGCGGTTGGCTGCATATGCTGGTATGGCTGGGGCTGTTCGGCCTGATTGCGTCGTTTCACGGTATTATCATGGGATATTCTCGTCAAATCTTCGCGCTGGCGCGCGCGGGGTATTTGCCGAAGCCTTTGGCGCGCATCCACACGCGTTTCCGTACTCCCCATCGGGCGATCCTGGCGGGCGGGGTTGTCGGTATAGCCGCGATTTTCTCTGATTCGCTGGTGACGATCGGCGGGCAGCCGCTGACCGCCAATATTGTAACCATGTCGGTGTTCGGGGCGATTGTGATGTATATCATTTCGATGGCTTCACTCTTCAAACTGCGTCGCAGCGAACCTGCGCTGAATCGTCCGTTTCGCGCCCCCTGGTATCCGTTTGCCCCGGCTTTTGCGCTGGTAATGGCGGTAATCTGTCTGGCTGCTATGGTTTATTACAATACCTTACTGGCAACGATTTTTGCCGCCATGATGTTGGTCGGCTATGGCTGGTTCCGTCTGACCAGCGCAGCGCGCGATTCCGCTGAGCTTGATCCGCAACTGACCGTGTCCAAATAAGCGTCCGGTGATAATTTTCACCGTGATATCGAGATATTCTGGCCTGTCACGAGATGAGGCGTCCCCGGCGGGAGCCTCATCCTCTCGTTCAGCCGATATCGATAAGCGTCAAATACCGAATAAACACGGCCCGCTGCTTTCATTGCGGGCTGTTGCCAACATGATCGAGGCGAAAGTATGTATCAGACTACGCTGAGTCACCGTAATTACCGCTTTAATGATTTGCGTGAGCTGATGGCGAAGGCATCACCGGCGCGCTCCGGCGATATTCTGGCCGGCGTGGCGGCAGAAAGCGCGGAAGAGCGGATGGCTGCCCGCATGGCGCTGGCTGACCTGCCGTTGGGCGTTTTTTTGCAGCAGGCATTGATTCCTTATGAGCAGGATGAGGTAACGCGGCTGATTATCGACAGCCACGATCGGGAGGCGTTTAGCCTTATTTCTCACCTGACGGTGGGCGATTTTCGCGACTGGTTGTTAAGTGAAAGCACCGATGGTGCGTTGCTGGCCCAGGTTGCTCCGGGGATTACGCCGGAAATGGCGGCGGCCGTCAGTAAAATCATGCGTAACCAGGATCTGATCCTGGCGGCTAAAAAATGCCGGGTAGTGACAAAATTTCGTAATACCATTGGGTTGCCGGGCCACATTAGCGTGCGGCTGCAACCTAATCATCCGACCGACGATCAGAAAGGCATCGCCGCCAGTATGCTGGACGGATTGCTGTACGGCAGCGGCGACGCGGTGGTCGGCATTAACCCCGCCAGCGACAGCCTGCCGCTGCTGGAGAAGCTGAACTACATGCTGGATGATGTGATCGGCCGTTTTGAAATCCCGACCCAGTCTTGCGTGCTGACGCATGTCACCAATACTTTACGGCTGATGGAGAGGGGCGCGCCCGTTGATCTGGTGTTCCAGTCGATTGCAGGAACCGAAGCGACCAATGCCAGCTTCGGTTTTAATTTGGCTACGCTGGAAGAGGCGCATCAGGCGGCTTTAAGCCTGAAGCGCGGAACGCTGGGCAACAACGTGATGTATTTTGAAACCGGGCAGGGCAGTAGCTTATCCGCCAATGCGCATCACGGTGTCGATCAGCAAACCTGCGAAGCCCGCGCTTACGCGGTGGCCCGACGCTTCTCTCCGCTGCTGGTGAATACGGTGGTGGGATTCATCGGCCCTGAGTATCTGTATGACGGCAAACAGATTATCCGCGCCGGTCTGGAAGACCATTTCTGCGGCAAGCTCTTGGGCGTCCCCTTGGGATGCGATGTGTGTTACACCAATCACGCCGAAGCCGATCAGGACGATATGGATACGCTGTTAACGCTGCTGGCCAATGCCGGATTGACCTTCCTGATGGGCGTTCCTGGGGCTGACGATATCATGCTCAACTATCAGAGCACCTCTTTCCACGATGCGCTATATATCCGTGAACTGCTGGGGCTGAAACATGCGCCGGAGTTCGGCGCATGGCTGGAGCAGATGAGGATCATCGATACGCAGGGACGGTTGTGCGACCCCGGCAGCCAGCATCCGCTGTTACAGCATCAACCCTATCTGGAGAAGAGCGTATGAGTAAGGTAATCCACGCCAATCCCTGGGAAACGTTGCGTGAGTACACCAATGCACGCATTGCTTTGGGACGCACGGGAGCCAGTATGCCGACCAGCGAGCTGCTGAAGTTCGGTATGGCGCATGCGCAGGCGCGCGACGCCGTTCACCAGGCATTTGACAGTGAAACGCTTGCCGGCCAGTTGGAACAAGCGGGGCTAAAAACCCTTACGGTGCACAGCGCGGCGGAAAATCGGCAACAATATCTATGCCGGCCGGATTTAGGCCGCCGCCTTTCCGCCTCAAGCCGCGAGCTGTTGTCATCAATGCCCGGCAAACCCGCTGATTTACTGCTGGTGGTGGGAGACGGTTTATCGTCCAAGGCGGTGCACCGGCAGGCTGCGCCGCTGATAAAAGCCTTATTGCCATATATTTCCCAATTAGAGCTGTCGCTGGCTCCGGTTGTACTGGCGCACCAGTCCAGGGTGGCGTTGGGCGACGACATCGGCGAGTGTTTACAGGCCAAAGCGGTCGCCATCCTGATTGGCGAACGTCCCGGACTTTCTTCGCCGGATAGCCTGAGCGTCTATATGACCTGGGGGCCGAATATCCGGCGGTTGGAGTCGGAGCGTAACTGTATTTCCAACATTCGTCCTGAAGGACTGGATTATCCCCTGGCCGCATTTAAGCTGGCCTGGCTGCTGGAGCAGAGTTTCCAGCGCCGGCTATCGGGCGTGCAGCTTAAAGATGAAAGTGATAATCCTGCGCTGCATGGGCGGATTGCGCCGCCATCTTCCTGGTTATCGTCACGCTAGCGGTAATGCCTTGGTTGCGAGGGAAAACAGGGCCGCTGCGGCGTTGTGATTTATCCTGAATTGGTAGTAAGACCGACCTCGCAACTTTGTTAAACTATACCCGAATTGCAACTTCAAGTAAGAAGGGTATACACGATGAAATTGATGTTTGCATCAGACATACACGGATCTTTAACCGCCACGGATCGGGTATTGGCTATTTTTGAACAAAGCGGCGCCGAGTGGCTGGTTCTCCTGGGCGATTTTCTTAATCACGGCCCACGCAATCCGCTGCCTGAAGGCTATCAGCCCTCGGAGGTCGCCGCCCGGCTGAATGCTTATGCCTTACGTATTATTGCGGTGCGGGGAAACTGCGACAGCGAGGTGGATCAGATGCTGCTGAGCTTTCCGGTGACGGCGCCTTGGCAACAAGTGCTATTGCCGCAAAATCGTCTTTTCCTGACGCATGGCCACCTCTATCATCCTGACAATCTGCCGCCATTAAATGAAAATGACGTGTTGGTTTATGGTCATACGCATATTCCGGTGGCGGAAAAACGGGGTGGCCTATACTACTTTAATCCCGGCTCGGTCAGTCTTCCCAAAGGGGGCTATCCCGCCAGTTACGGGATGCTGGAGCAGGGAACCTTACAGATTTGTCCGCTGCTCGGTGGCGAGCCTATTGCGCAGGTGACCATTAGGCATTAATTTAGCGGACAGTCAAAATCAGTTATTTAAAACAGACGCGCGTAGCAACGCGCCACACTAAAGGGTTTCAGAGGATGGCGGAACAAAGTCAGTCAGCAGGCACAGAGTGGGTTGATATTGTCGATGAGAACAATGAGGTCATCGCCCAATCGAGTCGTCAGCAGATGCGTGCTCAGTGTCTGCGCCATCGGGCTACCTATATCGTCGTGCATGACGGTATGGGGAAAATCCTGGTTCAGCGCAGGACTGAAATCAAAGACTTCTATCCGGGATGGTTGGATGCGACGGCCGGCGGCGTCGTACAAAGCGGTGAAAATATGCTTGAGTCTGCCCGCCGCGAGGCGGAGGAGGAGTTGGGTATTGCCGGCGTACCGTTTGCAGAACATGGTTTGTTTTACTATGAAGCAGATAACTGCCGTGTGTGGGGCGCGTTATTCAGTTGCGTGACTCACGGGCCGTTTGCTTTGCAGGAAACGGAAATTGATGAAGTAAGCTGGCTGTCTCCAGAGGAGATCACGGCGCGTTGTGATGAATTTACGCCGGATTCCCTCAAGGCGTTGTCGCTGTGGTTAACGCGTTACAATGACCAAAACTACGGTAAGCCGCTGACGCCGCGTGAAAACGGCGCTGATAGTGATGGTCCGAGCCGTTCTGAAAATGACGGCTTTATCGAACTGGAAAAATAAGGTTTTCTATCAGCGTGATGATGGTTAGCCGCTAAATCCCATAACCATTCTCGCCCGTTGTCGTCATTCCCGGCAATCTGGGAATGACGACAACGGGCAGAGTGAGTTTGAATCAGCCCCTGCTTTTCCGAAAGTCAGGGGCTGATTGCCGAAATATGGACTGATATCTATTAGCCCGTGTGGCTAACGGACAATAATCCCCAGCAGAATTCCCAACGAACCGAAGTCCGAATCACTGAATGGCAGCGAGAATTGCGATCAAACTTATCCGGTATTGACGTCGGTGAGGGGTGATTATGAACGAATAGGATGGGCGGCTGGCAAGCTGCTGACATCAATGCTCAAGAATGGTGTGGAAGAGCCGGTTGGCCGTTCGTGCTGTTATCGGTTTGAACCCGGAGCAAGCAGTTAATACGTGCGCGCATAAAAAAATCCCCGCAGGCGCGGGGATTGGTCTGTCGGACGGAGACTTAAAGCTGAGTCGCTTGAATCGCCGTCAGCGCAACGGTGTAAACGATATCGTCTACCAGAGCGCCGCGGGACAGGTCGTTTACAGGTTTACGCATACCCTGCAGCATTGGCCCGATGGAGATCAGGTCTGCTGAACGCTGTACCGCTTTATAAGTGGTGTTGCCGGTGTTCAGATCGGGGAAGATGAACACGGTGGCTTTACCCGCAACCGGCGAGTTCGGCGCTTTGGATTTCGCTACGTCGGCCATGATGGCGGCGTCATATTGCAGCGGGCCGTCAATAACCAGATCGGGACGTTTTTCCTGCGCCAGTCGGGTTGCTTCGCGCACTTTCTCAACATCGCTGCCGGCGCCGGAGTTACCGGTGGAGTAGGAGATCATGGCGACGCGTGGGTCGATGCCGAAAGCGGTTGCCGAATCCGCAGACTGGATCGCGATTTCAGCCAGCTGTTCCGCTGTCGGATCCGGGTTGATGGCGCAGTCGCCGTAAACCAGAACCTGTTCAGGCAGCAGCATGAAGAAAACGGAAGATACCAGCGAGCTGCCCGGCGCGGTTTTGATCAACTGCAGCGGCGGACGTATGGTATTGGCGGTGGTATGTACCGCACCGGAAACCAGACCGTCGACTTCGCCTTGTTCCAGCATCAGGGTTCCCAGAACCACGTTGTCTTCCAACTGTTCGCGGGCAACCACTTCGGTCATGCCTTTGTTCTTCCGCAGTTCAACCAGACGAGGAACATAACGTTCACGAACGGCTTCAGGATCGACGATTTCAATGCCTTTACCTAGTTCTACGCCCTGTGCGGCTGCAACGCGCTGGATTTCTTCCGGATCGCCCAGCAGCACGCAGTGGGCGATACCGCGTTCGGCACAGATAGAGGCCGCCTTAACGGTACGCGGCTCGTCGCCTTCCGGCAGGACGATACGCTTGCCGGCTTTACGCGCCAGTTCGGTTAACTGATAACGGAACGCCGGCGGAGACAGGCGGCGAGAACCTTCGGATTCAGCGCTCAGCGAGTCAATCCAGCCGGTGTCGATATGGCGAGCGACATACTCTTGTACTCTTTCCACACGCTGGTGGTCATTGGCCGGCACTTCGAGGCTGAAGCTTTGCAGGCTGAGAGAGGTCTGCCAGGTGTTGGTTTTCACCATAAAGACCGGCAGACCGGTCTGGAACGCGCGTTCGCACAGTTTGCTGATGCTGGGGTCCATTTCATAGCCGCCGGTCAGCAGAACCGCGCCGATTTCCACGCCGTTCATGGCGGCCAGACAGGCGGCGACCAGAACGTCAGGACGGTCGGCAGAGGTGACCAGCAGCGAGCCTGGGCGGAAATGCTCCAGCATGTGGGGGATGCTGCGCGCGCAGAAGGTCACGGATTTGATGCGGCGCGTCTGGATATCGCCTTCATTGATGATCTTGGCGCCCAGGTGATTAACCATATCAATCGCGCGGGTGGCGATCAGATCGAAATTCCACGGAATAGCGCCCAGCACCGGTAACGGGCTGTTGGCAAACAGCTGGCGTGGATCGACGTTCGCGACGTTAGCTTTGCTGGAGTCGTCAAAGATTTCAGACAGGTCGGGGCGGGTACGGCCCAACTCATCCACTGGCGCGTTCAGTTTGTTGATGATGACGCCGGTGATGTTTTTATTTTTGCTGCCGCCGAAGCTGGAACGAGCCAGTTCGATGCGTTCTTTCAATTGGGCCGGCGAGTCGTTGCCCAGCGCGATGACAAAGACGATTTCCGCATTCAGGGTTTTGGCGATTTCATAGTTCAGCGCATTGGCGAACTGATGTTTGCGCGTAGGAACCAAACCTTCAACCAGAACCACTTCCGCATCTTTGGTGTTTTCATGATAGCGGGCGATGATCTCTTCCATCAGCACGTCTTGCTGATTGGAGCTCAGCAGGGATTCTACGTGGCTCATCTGCAGCGGTTCGGCCGCATTGATCGTGGAGGAGTTGGCGCGAATGATGGTGGTGGTCTGGTCCGGCGCTTGGTCGCCAGCGCGGGGCTGGGCGATCGGCTTGAATACGCTCAGACGTACACCTTTTTGCTCCATGGAACGAATGACACCCAGGCTGACGCTAGTCAGGCCGACGCTGGTGCCAGTTGGAATTAACATGATTGTCCGGGACACGGCTAAACCTCTTTACGGTTGCTCGTTAGTCAAAAACAACTCCGTCAGCCTAGGCTGACGGAGTTGAGATTCGAATTTTACGCTGTCAGACGGAGGGCGTCTTGAGCGATAACCAATTCTTCATTGGTTGGAATAACCAGCGCTGGGCGGCTGCCATCTTTAGCGATATTACCGCCGTTGCCAAAGCGGGCTGCCAGGTTACGTTCATGATCGACTTCAAACCCTAACAGACCCAGTTTGTTCAGCGTCAGTTCACGTACCATCGCTGCGTTTTCACCAATACCGCCGGTGAAGACGACAGCATCCAGACGGCCTTCCATCAGCGCGCAGTATGCGCCGATGTATTTGGCCAGACGATGGCAATATACGTCCATTGCGCGTTTAGCGTCTTCTTTGGACATATAGTTTTCTTCAACGTAGCGGCAATCGCTGGTGACTTCGGTCAGACCTAACAGACCGGATTCTTTCGTCAGCAGTTTATTGATTTGCTCTACGCTCATGCCCAGTGAATCATGCAGGTGGAAAACGATCGCTGGGTCGATATCGCCGCTACGGGTACCCATCACCAGACCTTCCAGCGGGGTCAGGCCCATAGACGTATCAACACATTTGCCGTTGCGTACCGCGGTAACGGAACCGCCATTGCCCAGGTGACAGGTAATGACGTTCACTTCTTCTACCGGTTTATTCAGCGCTTCAGCCGCACGTTGGGTTACAAAGTAGTGGCTGGTGCCGTGTGCGCCGTAACGGCGAATATGGTGGTCTTTATACAGTTTGTACGGCAGTGCATAAAGATAGGATTCTTCCGGCATGGTCTGATGGAAAGCGGTATCAAATACGGCTACATTTTTATCAGCCAGTTTCGGGAATGATTTTAATGCTTCGGCGATGCCGATCAGGTGGGCCGGGTTATGCAGCGGCGCAAAAGGTATGGCTTCCTTGATACCCTGCAAGACGCTATCGGTGATAACCGCGGACTGAGTGAATTTTTCACCGCCGTGAACGATGCGATGGCCGATAGCAACCAGTTGAGCGGACAGCTCCGGTTTCTGGGAAAGAATGGTATTAACGATGAAGTTCAGCGCCTCGCTGTGAGCAGCGCCAGCACCCAGTGCGGCTTCTTGTTTACCCCCATCCATTTTCCACTTGATGCGGGCTTCGGGAAGGTGGAAACATTCGGCCAGACCAGACAGGTATTCCTCCCCGTTAATCGCATCGATGATGGCAAACTTCAGAGATGAACTACCACAGTTAAGAACCAGTACTAACTTACTCGACATGGAAGTACCTACTTGTTATATATGGTTAAAAAAATGCCAAACGGAGCATAGCGTAACGTATCTCATGGTTGGCATTTATGATTAAAATCACACCCCGGTGTGATACACCCGATATGACGGTGAAAAAAGCATCAATATTATCGAGTATGTTATACCGTATTTACAGTATAATAACACGATGAAGGCCTTATGAGGTCCGCAGTCAAGGGAGCGCAGAACCATACCGCCGGTGGCTGTTTACAATTTTTTTCGCAGGAAGCGTATCCCATGCGTCTAAGCCATACTGCGTCAGTAAAATAAGACGGCTAAAAGGCCGGACTAGGATACCGATAGCGTACGGCAAACACAAAATATATTTTAACATTATCAAATTGAGTTGTTGATTTGTGCGAAGATTTTATTTTTTATCTGTAAAGTTGAGGTGTGACTATGGCAACGAAACCTAGCGGTCGAATCAGTTGGCTACAGTTACTCCAGCGTGGGCAACATTATATGAAAACCTGGCCTACGGATAAGCGCCTGGCTCCGGTCTTCCCCGAGAACCGGGTGGCGAGGGCGACTCGGTTTGCCATTCGGTTTATGCCGCCGCTGGCGGTGTTTACCCTGACGTGGCAAATTGCCCTCGGAGGACAGATCGGCCCGGCCGTCGCCACCGCGCTTTTTGCCTGTAGTTTGCCGATGCAGGGGCTGTGGTGGTTAGGGCGCCGCTCTGTTACTCCGTTGCCGCCCACGCTATTGCAGTGGTTTCACGATATCCGCCATAAGTTGCTTGAGTCCGGTCTGGCGCTGGCTCCGCTGGAGGACGACGCCCCAACCTATCAGACCTTGGCGGATGTGTTGAAACGCGCCTTTAAACAACTCGATAAAACATTTCTGGACGATCTGTGATCTCCATCAGACAGATGATGGGCGGAATGCTATTTTTCCCCTCCTGCTGTTTCAAATCAAAAAATCGGGTGCTACGGCTATCTCGATGCGATGCAGTATGCGATTCTTTTTCAAAATAATTGTTGGTATGCCGGAATGAGGTTCAGGAGAGCACGATGGAAATGACGAATGCCCAGAGATTGATCCTTTCAAATCAATATAAAATGATGACGATGCTTGATCCGGAGAATGCTGAACGCTATCGCCGGCTGCAAACCATCATCGAACGCGGTTATGGTTTACAGATGCGGGAACTGGATCGTGAGTTCGGCGATTTGAGTGAAGATGTCTGCCGTACCATTATCAACATTATGGAAATGCACCATGCATTGCAGGTGTCCTGGGGAAATCTGAAGGACAAACAAGGGATTGACGAACGCCGCCTGACATTCTTAGGCTTTGATGCCGCAACGGAAGCCCGTTATCTCGGTTTTGTCCGCTTTATGGTGCATGTGGAAGGACGCTATCCGCATTTCGACTCGGGAACACATGGTTTTAATGCGCAGACAAAAATGTGGGATAAATATGCCAGAATGCTGGCTGTCTGGCAGTCTTGCCCGCGCCAATATCACTTGAGCGCGGTTGAGATTGCACAGATCATTAACGCCTGATTGATTGCAAAGGGGTTTTTTGTGGAGTGTAAAGGTTTTCTGTTCGATTTGGATGGTACGCTGGTCGATTCATTGCCGGCAGTGGAGCGATCCTGGACTCTCTGGGCGAAAGAGCATGGTATCGAACCACAGGAAGTTCTCGACTTCATTCATGGCAAACAGGCGATAACCTCTCTGCGCCATTTCCTCAAAGGCGAGAGCGAGGAAACCATTCAGCGGGAATTCGCAGCGTTGGAAAAAGTAGAAACGACGGATACGCAGGGCGTTGTTGCCATGCCCGGCGCTAAAGCGCTGTTGGTGAGGCTGGATGAGCTGGGTATTCCCTGGGCGATTGTTACCTCAGGTTCGGTGCCTATTGCGAGCGCTCGTCATAAGGCGGGTGAATTGCCGATGCCAAAAGTCTTTATTACTGCGGAGCAGGTGGCGCGGGGCAAACCGAATCCTGATGCCTATTTACTCGGCGCTCAGCGTCTGGGCCTGAAACCGGAAGAGTGCGTTGTGGTTGAAGATGCTCCCGCCGGCGTGTTATCCGGCCTGGCTGCGGGTTGTCAGGTTATCGCGGTCAAGGCGCCGGCGGATACGCCGAAGCTGGATCAGGTCGATCTGATTTTGGATTCGCTGGAACAATTGCGGATAGAGACGTCCGCTGATGGCGCTCGCATTATCACTAATTAGCGATGACCGCTAACTTACTGATAAAAGTGCTGCTAAATATGATCAAACCTCGCGTCTGCGGGGTTTTTTTATGGCAGACTACTGCGGTCTGCCACTCTTCTGATTGACGCTGGGCGGCATTTAAAAATGCACCGGCACTTTCTATGACATTCCGTAGGCATACATACCTATCAATGAATATCTTTCCGTCAGGGGAACCGTTTTGAATAGCGAACTTCTCTGGGTCTTATCCCTGTTGCTGATCGCCATTGTGTTGTTTACCACCAATAAATTACGCATGGATGTTGTTGCGCTGTTGGTCATTATTGCTTTTGTGCTGAGTGGAACACTGACGCTATCTGATGCATTGATAGGCTTTAGCGATCCCAACGTGATTCTGATTGCGGCATTGTTTGTTATTGGTGAAGGCTTGGTTCGTACTGGCGTGGCCTATCAGGTCGGCGACTGGCTGGTGCGCGCAGCCGGCCAGAGTGAACTGAAAATGTTGGTGCTATTGATGGTCACGGTTGCGCTGCTGGGCGCATTTATGAGCTCGACCGGCGTGGTGGCGATCTTTATTCCAGTGGTGCTTAGCGTTTCGGCGCGGATGAAGACATCCCCGGCGCGGTTGCTGATGCCGCTGAGCTTCGCCGGGCTGATCAGCGGGATGATGACGCTGGTGGCCACCCCGCCCAACATGGTGGTAAACAGCGAGCTAATGCGGGAAGGCATCGCCGGGTTTGGATTTTTCAGCGTGACGCCGATTGGCATCGTGGTGTTGTTGATTGGCGTCGCTTATATGATGGTGGCCCGATATCTGCTCAGTGACGCCAATGCGGAAGCGACAAAAGATATCTGGAAAAGAAAAACCTTCCGCGATCTGATCAGAGATTACAAACTAACGGGCAGGGCGCGCCGTTTGGCCATCCGTCCGGGCTCTCCTTTTATTGGCCACCGGCTTGACGATCTGCGGCTACGTCAACGTTATGGCGCGAATATCGTCGGTATTGAACGCTGGCGTAAGTTTCGGCGCGTCATGGTCAGCGTGGCGGGGAATACCGAACTGCGGCTGAATGATGTTTTGCTGATTGATATGTCCACCTCCGATGTCGATTTGCGTGAATTCTGTACGTCGCAGCGTCTGGAGCCGATGGTACTGCGCGGGGAGTATTTCTCCGAGCAGTCGCGTGACGTGGGGATGGCGGAAGTCTCTTTAATCCCTGATTCCGAACTGTTGGGTAAAACGCTGTACGAGGTCGGCTTTCGCAGCCGCTACGGTTTGACGGTGGTGGGGATCCGCCGCAATGGCGAAGCCATGGACGGGATCCTGGCCGACGAGCAGCTCCAGTTGGGCGATATTCTGTTGGTTATCGGTGACTGGCGCATGATTCGGCAGTTACATATGCAGAAAAACGATTTTCTGTTGCTCAATTTGCCTGCGGAAGTGGATGACGTGGCGCCGGCCATCAGCCAGGCGCCCCATGCGCTATTCTGCCTGGCTTTGATGGTCGCCATGATGCTGACCGACGAAATCCCTAATGCTATTGCGGCGCTGATCGCATGTTTGCTAATGGGTAAATTCCGCTGCATTGATATGGAAAGCGCCTACCGATCGATTCACTGGCCCAGTATCATTTTGATTGTGGGGATGATGCCATTCGCTCTGGCGTTGCAGCAAACGGGCGGCGTTACGCTGATCGTTAACGGGCTGATGGATATAGCGGGAGATTCCGGGCCTCATGTGATGTTGGTGTGCTTATTTGTTCTGTGCGCCGTTATCGGTCTGTTTATCTCCAATACCGCGACGGCCGTGTTGATGGCGCCCATTGCCGTTGCCGCGGCGAATCAGATGGGCGTCTCTCCTTATCCGTTTGCGATGATCATTGCGATCGCCGCTTCCGCTGCCTTTATGACTCCGGTTTCATCGCCGGTGAATACTTTGGTGCTGGCGCCGGGAGGATATAAATTCGGTGACTTTTTGCGTATCGGCGTACCGTTTACGGTGCTGGTCATGATCGTCAGCGTGATGATGGTGCCGTGGCTTTACCCTTTCTGATAGGCGCGAGCTTATCGGCATTGATATCGGTTACAGCGGTGAATCCTGGCTTATTTCGTCCAGCGATAAACTAAAACTCGGAATGAACACGGTCATAAAGTAGTCCATCTCCGGGCTTTGACGTTGCTGTAACGTTTTTTCCAGCCGGGCTTTGGCTAACGTGAATTCAGTGTTGCCTGCTGACAGTTCTTCCAGACATTTCAGGTAGGCGCACAGCGCATCGGCCTGCTTGACGATGGCCCGCTCATCTTCGCTCATATGCTGTTCGTCCAGCAGCGATTGATAGTCCTGCTGTAATTCCGCCGGCAGCATATCGATCAGTTTTTGCCGGGCTATCTTTTCGATCTTTTTATATTCGTGGGCGATCTGCGCATTGTAATACTTGATGGGCGTCGGCATGTCGCCGGTCAGAACCTCGCTGGCATCATGATACATCGCCAGTAAGGCAATACGTTCGGCATTAAGGTTGCCATTGAATTTACGGTTTTTTATCACCGCCAGCGCGTGGGCGACAAAGGCAACCTGCAGGCTGTGCTCTGATACATTTTCCG
This sequence comes from Brenneria izadpanahii, assembly GCF_017569925.1. NCBI lineage: Bacteria > Pseudomonadati > Pseudomonadota > Gammaproteobacteria > Enterobacterales > Pectobacteriaceae > Brenneria > Brenneria izadpanahii. The sequence goes on from NZ_CP050854.1 coordinate 1,621,733, forward strand.
TGCGGACGTTACGCATCAGCGGCCAACGGCTGATGAGTTTCAGACGGGATAAATGGGCGAAAAAGTGACTCTGATTCATAACAATCTCTCAGACAACAGCACAATGGGAATCTATTGTGGCACTTGGCGGGGATTATGCAAACCATCCGGCAACTCCCCGGCGCCGGCGCGACGACCATTGCCGGGCGCGGGGGAGAAGCGCTACTGGCGATAGTGTTCCAGGAAGCGGCCCAGCTTATGCACCGCCATATCCAGTTCGTCAATACGGGGCAGGGTGACGATGCGAACATGGTCCGGGTTGGGCCAGTTAAACGCCGTTCCCTGAACCAGCAGGACTTTTTCCTGTAGAAGAAGATCCAGCACTAATTTCTGATCGTCATGAATATTAAAACGTTTGGCGTCGATACGCGGGAACATATAGAGCGCGCCTTGCGGTTTGACGCAGGATACGCCGGGGATCTGATTAATCAACTCCCAGGCTCGATTCCGTTGTTCATATAACCGCCCGCCCGGCTGAATGAATTCGCTGATGCTTTGATAACCGCCGATGGCGGTCTGAATGGCATGCTGCATCGGCACGTTGGCGCACAGGCGCATGGATGCCAGCATTTCCAATCCTTCAATATATCCCTTGGCATGTTTTTTCGGCCCGTTCAGCACCATCCATCCCTGACGGAAACCAGCCACGCGATAGGTTTTTGATAAGCCGTTGAAGGTGACGGTTAATAAATCCGGCGCCAGAGCGGCGATAGAGTGGTGCTGGGCATCGTCGTACAGAATCTTGTCGTAGATCTCGTCGGCGAAGATAATCAGGTTATGTTCGCGGGCGATTTCCACTATTTCCAACAGTAGCGCTTTGCTATAAACCGCGCCGGTCGGATTGTTGGGGTTGATAATGACGATGCCGCGGGTGTGCGGCGTGATTTTTTTACGGATGTCGTCGAGGTCGGGAAACCAGTCTGAGGACTCATCACACAGATAATGTACGGCATTGCCATTGGATAGCGATACGGCCGCGGTCCACAGCGGGTAATCCGGCGCCGGAACCAGCATCTCGTCCCCTGTATTCAGCAATGCCTGCATGGATTGCACAATCAGTTCGGAAACGCCGTTGCCGATGTAGACATCTTCGACGTTCATATCACGCATATCTCTGGCCTGATAGTGCTGTACGATGGCTTTGCGCGCGGAGTACAGCCCTTTGGAGTCACAATAACCCTGTGCCGTTGGCAGATTGCGAATAACATCAACCAGGATTTCGTCGGGGGCGTCAAAACCGAAAGGAGCCGGATTGCCGATGTTCAGCTTAAGTACTTTATTGCCTTCTTCTTCAAGACGTTTAGCTTCCTTGAGAACCGGACCGCGGATGTCATAGCAGACATTCTCCAGCTTCTTGGATTTTTCAATCGGGGACATAAATATCACAAACCTTTTGCGGGAAAAGCGTATTCCTATATGGAATAGCATAACCTGCTCAATGTACTCCTCCCGTAATACCTTTTGAAGAATGATTATCGCTTTCCCTGCAAATTATTTCGCTTATGCACTATACGGTTGTGTACTAGTCCGCTGGTGCGATACTGTAGGGGGACGAGTGATTTCGCATCAGTCGAGACGGCATTTGCTATGAAAATAGATGTCTGGTTATTAAAAAATGGAGAACATTTATTTTACAGAATGAAAAAAGAAAAGTGATTTATCAGATTAAAAATTCAAGGAGGTGAAGCATTTAAAACAATGACGGCTCATCAATTGAAAAGGCGATTGTGGTAACGAAATATAAGTATTTTTTTGCCCTTATGGTGCGTCTGCGATAGTGTCTTTAAAATGTATGGGTTGTTACCATTACATGTAATAAAACACCAGGATTTTTTTTGTCAAAAATTAAAATAGATAAGTGATGAATCGTATGACCAACGCAAATCGACCAGTAATTAATCTCGATCTTGATCTATTGAGAACGTTTGTCGCTGTTGCAGATTTGAACACTTTTGCAGCCGCTGCTGTTGCTGTTCGCCGAACCCAATCGGCCGTCAGCCAACAAATGCAACGTTTAGAGCAACTCATCGGAAAGGAGCTGTTTGCCCGTCACGGGCGTAATAAGCTGTTGACCGAACATGGCATCCAGTTTCTTGGATATGCGAGAAAAATATTACAGTTTAATGACGAAGCATGTACTTCATTAATGTTCAGTGATATTCAGGGTGCGCTCACCATCGGCGCTTCTGATGATACTGTTGATGCAATTCTTCCTTATATTTTACACCGGGTAACATCTGTTTTTCCTAAATTATCGATAGACGTTAACGTAACGCGCAGTGCGGAAATGTTGGAGATGCTACATCAAGGGAAAATTGATCTGGTGATTACCACGATGAACAGTATGGTATATCCCCATGTCTTATTACGGACCTCTCCAACGTTATGGTATTGCGCTGTTGATTATCAATTTAGACCGGAGGAACCTGTCCCGCTTGTTGTTCTGGATGATCCTTGTCCTTTTCGGACGTTGGCTTTGGAATATTTGGATGCGGTGGGGATCCCCTGGAAAATCGCCTATGCGGCATCAACGTTATCAGCCGCCCGCGCCGCTGTTAAAGCAGGCCTGGGTGTAACGGTGCGTTCGGTTGAGATGATGAGCCCGGGGTTAAGAGTGTTGGGTGAGGAGGATGGATTGCCCAGACTGCCGGAAACGCGTTATTACCTGTGTAAGAACCCGCATCATGAAAATGATCTGTCAACAGCGATTTTTAATGTGATCGGTACAGGCAAGAAATCTCATGAGCCTGTAGTCGATGAGTCATTATAAAGACACTGTATAATATTGTATGAATGTGTAACGGTCAGACATTGTTCCGGGCAAAGGGAATTGCCCGAATAATGACCGCGGTTGACTTACTTGCGTTGCCGTCGATAAACGCATTTTCATTCCGGCTGTCTGCCTCCCATCGTTCCGTCACGGTAAAAGAGTGAGGAATGTCACACACTTACCGCTTCATTTTTTATAAAACGCTGGTTCTTTTTTTTAAACCGTCGTTGTAAATTTTTTTTACTAGTGCGAGTTTTTTCACCGCCGGTTTTTTTACTAACTAAATTCCAAAAAATGTGTTCTGAGTCAAAAAATGCCCTTAATAACACTATGGGTGAACAGGAATCCATTTTGAAAATGGTATAGTGGCGGGGTGAAGCTGAGTTGAAGGTGATACCAATTTGTTAACGAACAACAAGCATTGACTCGATTTAGCTGGAAACGAGAATGTGAGTGTTAACAAAACTGTGTGCATGTAAACTGATATACTGTTACCTTTAGTAAGGTTGAAAAAAGGTTACAGAATTAGGGGCTCGATCATAACAAATGCCCGTTGACCTGACACGTTTCCGTGCGTTTTGTATGGTCTTTTATCCTTCCTTTTAATCGATGTGGTGCTTAGCTGCCGATAAAGAGCAGATGTTACTAGCCACTTTTGATGAGTAAGCAACGAGTATGTCAACAACTACAGAAGTCCTCGCCCATCATTGGGCATTTGCGCTATTCCTGATTATTGCCGTGGGCCTGTGCGGCTTCATGCTGACAGGCGGCTTTTTGCTCGGTGGTAGGGCAAGGGCCAGAGCCAAAAACGTACCTTATGAATCAGGGATTGACGCGGTAGGTTCAGCGCGTATGCGCCTGTCTGCCAAATTTTATCTGGTAGCCATGTTTTTCGTCATCTTCGATGTTGAAGCCTTATATCTTTATGCCTGGGCCGTCTCTATCAGAGAAAGCGGCTGGGTTGGCTTTATCGAAGCAACCATTTTCATTTTGGTGTTGCTGGCCGGTTTGATCTATCTGGTTCGAATTGGGGCGCTGGATTGGATCCCCGCGCGTTCCAAAAGACAGGTCGTTAAATCGGACATCATGAACATTACCAACAATCATCAGCAGTAACAGCGAGGCATTTAAGATGGACTATACGCTCACCCGCATAGAGCCGGACGGTGAGAATGACCGTTATCCCCTGCAACGGCAGGAGATCGTTTCCGACCCTCTGGAGCAGCATGTTCACCGCAGCGTTTATATGGGCAAGCTGGAGCATGCTCTTCATGATACGGTGAACTGGGGTCGTAAAAACTCTCTTTGGCCTTATAACTTCGGCCTTTCCTGTTGCTACGTTGAAATGGTGACATCCTTTACCGCCGTACACGACGTTGCCCGTTTTGGTTCTGAAGTATTGCGTGCGTCGCCGCGTCAGGCCGACTTCATGGTCGTGGCGGGAACCTGCTTTACCAAAATGGCGCCGGTTATCCAACGGTTGTATGAGCAGATGCTCGAACCCAAGTGGGTTATCTCCATGGGCGCCTGCGCGAACTCCGGCGGTATGTACGATATCTACTCTGTCGTGCAGGGCGTCGATAAATTCCTGCCTGTCGATGTTTATATCCCTGGTTGTCCGCCTCGTCCCGAAGCGTATATGCAGGCGCTGCTGCTGCTGAAAGAATCAATCGGCAAAGAGCGTCGGCCTCTGTCATGGGTCGTGGGGGAGCAAGGCGTTTATCGTGCCAATATGCAGTCTGAAAAAGAACGTAAACGCGGTGAGCGTATCGCAGTGACCAACCTGCGTTCGCCCGACGAGATTTGACCTGTAGGTGATGAGATTTCCGGCTGCGTAATATCACGATAATAGTGTGCGGCCACAATCAAATACAGAAATAGCACATTTAATGTGGTGACATATTTATGACAGATTTAACGACGCACGATATCGCTATGCCTGCCTGGCAAACTCGCGATCACCTTGATGATCCGGTCGTTAGCGAACTGTGCAACCGTTTTGGGCCAGAAGCATTTACTGTACAGGCGACACGCACGGGTTTTCCCGTTGTGTGGGTTAAACGTGAGCAATTACTGGAAGTCGTTTCCTTCCTGAAAAAACAGCCGAAACCTTATGTGATGCTATTCGACTTGCATGGCATGGACGAACGTCTGCGTACGCATCGCGAAGGGTTGCCAGCCGCTGATTTCTCTGTTTTTTACCACCTGATTTCCATTGAACGCAACCGCGACATAATGTTGAAAGTCGCGCTGGTCGAAGGCGATATGCACCTGCCGACCATGACCAACCTGTTTCCCAATGCCAACTGGTATGAAAGGGAAACTTGGGAAATGTTCGGCATGACTTTTGACGGACACCCCCATTTAACGCGCATCATGATGCCGCATACCTGGGAAGGTCATCCGTTGCGTAAAGATTATCCGGCTCGCGCTACCGAATTCGATCCTTTCGTGCTGACCAAGCAGAAAGAAGATTTGGAAATGGAGTCGCTGACCTTTAAGCCCGAAGCCTGGGGCATGAAACGCGGCACCGAAAATGAAGACTTCATGTTCCTTAACATGGGGCCGAACCACCCTTCGTCGCACGGCGCTTTCCGGCTGATTCTGCAATTGGACGGCGAGGAAATACTCGATTGCGTTCCTGATGTGGGCTACCACCACCGCGGCGCGGAAAAGATGGGCGAGCGCCAGTCCTGGCACAGCTATATTCCTTATACCGACCGTATCGAGTATCTGGGCGGCTGTGTCAATGAAATGCCGTATGTGCTGGCCGTTGAGAAGCTGGCGGGCATCGAGGTGCCGGAACGCGTTAAAACGATTCGCGTCATGCTGTCCGAGCTGTTCCGCATCAACAGCCACCTGCTTTATATCAGTACCTTTATTCAGGACGTCGGCGCCATGACGCCGGTGTTCTTCGCCTTTACCGATCGCCAGAAAATTTACGATTTGGTTGAAGCCATTACCGGGTTCCGTATGCATCCCGCATGGTTCCGTATCGGCGGGGTGGCGCACGATCTGCCGCGCGGCTGGGAGCGTCTGCTGCGTGAATTCCTCGATTGGATGCCGTCTCGTCTGGACACCTACGTCAAAGCCGCATTGCAGAACACTATCCTGAAAGGCCGTACGCAGGGCGTCGCCGCCTACAATGCGAAAGAAGCGCTGGAGTGGGGGGTTACTGGGGCCGGCTTGCGCGCTACCGGTGTTGATTTCGACCTCCGTAAACGCCGTCCGTATTCCGGCTACGAAAACTTTGACTTTGAAGTGCCGGTTGGCAACGGCATCAGCGACTGCTACAGCCGCGTGATGTTGAAAGTTGAAGAACTGCGCCAGAGCCTGCGTATTCTCGAACAGTGTTTGAAGAACATGCCGGAAGGGCCGTTTAAAGCGGATCATCCGTTGACTACGCCGCCGCCGAAAGAGCGCACCTTACAGCACATTGATACCCTGATTAACCACTTCCTCCAGGTTTCCTGGGGGCCGGTAATGCCCGCTAATGAATCATTCCAGATGATTGAAGCCACCAAGGGTATCAACAGCTATTACCTGACCAGCGATGGCGGCACCATGAGCTACCGTACCCGTATTCGCACGCCGAGTTATGCGCATCTGCAGCAGATTCCGTCAGTTATCCGCGGATGTCTGGTATCCGATCTGATCGTGTACCTCGGCAGTATTGATTTTGTCATGTCTGATGTGGACCGCTAATTATGCACGATCATAACAACACTCCCGATCATATCGACGCTCAGGGTCAACCTGCCGCCGATTCACTGACGAAAGAAAATGTTTTTGTGCTGAGCGACGCAGAGCGTGATGCGATTGAGCAGGAAAAACACCACTATGAGGATGCTCGCGCCGCGTCGATCGAAGCACTGAAAATTGTGCAGAAACAGCGCGGCTGGGTGCCGGATGGCGCAATCAAGGCTATCGCCGATGTGCTGGGTATTCCTGACAGCGATGTGGAAGGCGTGGCGACGTTCTATAGCCAGATTTTCCGCCAGCCGGTGGGGCGTCATATCGTTCGCTATTGCGATAGCGTGGTTTGTCATATCAATGGCTATGAAGGCGTTAAGGCGGCTTTGGAGAGAAAACTCAGCATTAAGCCAGGGCAGACTACGTTTGATGGGCGTTTCACCCTTCTGCCAACCTGCTGTCTGGGAAACTGTGATAAAGGTCCGTCAATGATGATTGACGACGATCTTCACAGTCACGTGAAGCCTGAAGATATCGAATCGTTATTGGAGCAGTATCAATGAGTAAAAACATTGTCCTGACTGCTGAACAGCATCCTCTGACCTGGCGTTTGCGTGATGATAAACAGCCGGTATGGCTGGATGAGTATCGCAGTAAAAACGGCTATGCCGGCGCGAAGAAAGCATTAAATGGTATGGCGCAGGATGAGGTGGTTTCTCTGGTTAAAGACGCCGGTCTGAAAGGCCGCGGCGGCGCCGGTTTTTCGACCGGGCTTAAGTGGAGCCTGATGCCGAAAGACGAAAGCATGAACATCCGTTATCTGCTGTGCAACGCGGATGAAATGGAGCCAGGAACCTATAAAGACCGCCTTTTAATGGAGCAGCTTCCGCATCTGCTGGTGGAAGGCATGTTGATCAGCGCGTTTGCCCTGAAAGCCTACCGTGGCTACATCTTCCTGCGTGGCGAATATATTGAAGCGGCGGTGAATTTGCGCCGCGCCATTGAAGAAGCCAAACAGGCCGGTCTGCTGGGCAAAAATATTCTCGGCAGCGGGTTTGATTTCGAACTGTTCGTTCATACCGGCGCCGGTCGTTATATCTGCGGTGAAGAAACTGCATTGATTAATTCGCTGGAAGGACGTCGCGCCAACCCGCGCTCCAAACCGCCGTTCCCGGCATCGGCCGGGGCCTGGGGCAAACCGACCTGCGTCAATAACGTGGAAACCTTGTGTAACGTTCCGGCCATTATCGAGCACGGGGCGGAATGGTATCAGGGGTTGTCTGCGGGCAAGAGTAAAGATGCCGGCACCAAGCTGATGGGTTTTTCCGGCCGGGTTAAAAATCCGGGCCTGTGGGAATTGCCATTCGGTACCACTGCTCGTGAGATCCTTGAGGATTACGCCGGAGGTATGCGTGACGGGCTGAAATTGAAAGCCTGGCAGCCGGGCGGGGCCGGTACTGATTTCCTGACGAGCGATCATCTCGATTTGCCGATGGACTTTGAGAACATCGGCAAAGCAGGCAGCCGTTTGGGCACCGCGTTGGCGATGGCCGTCGATAACGAAATCAATATGGTTTCTTTAACCCGCAATCTGGAAGAGTTCTTCGCTCGTGAGTCCTGCGGCTGGTGTACGCCATGTCGCGATGGTCTGCCGTGGAGCGTGAAACTGTTGCGGGCATTGGAGCGCGGGGAAGGTCAGCCCGGAGATATAGAAACGCTGGAGCAGCTTTGCCGCTTCCTGGGGCCGGGTAAAACTTTCTGTGCGCATGCGCCGGGCGCCGTGGAACCATTGCAAAGCGCCATCAAATACTTCCGGAATGAATTTGAAGCGGGTATTTCTCCACAATATCTGGGTAACACCAAAGCGATTGCCGGTATTCAACCTAACTTGTTGAAAGAACGCTGGTAATAAATCGCCTGATGAGCTTGAGATGCAGTAAATGTATCCGCCGGGCGGCACCGACAAGCCGCCCTCATAAACAGAATTTTTGATTAGCGCCTGTGGCGACACGGGCCATTATGGAAGCATGCTGACTATGGCTACTATTCATGTAGACGGCAAAGAGTATGAAGTAAATGGAGCGGACAACCTTCTTGAAGCTTGCCTGTCTCTAGGACTTGATATTCCTTACTTTTGCTGGCACCCGGCGCTGGGAAGCGTTGGATCCTGCCGCCTGTGCGCGGTAAAGCAATACCAGAACGCGGAGGATACCCGCGGTCGGCTGGTGATGTCTTGCATGACACCGGCCACCGAGGGGACGTTCATTGCGATTGAAGACGAAGAAGCGAAGTTATTCCGCAAAACGATAGTCGAGTTTCTGATGACCAACCACCCGCATGACTGTCCGGTGTGCGAGGAGGGGGGAAACTGTCATTTGCAGGATATGACGGTAATGACGGGGCAGAATTTCCGCCGCTACCGTTTTACCAAGCGTACTCACCGCAATCAGGATCTCGGCCCTTTCATTTCTCATGAGATGAACCGCTGCATCGCCTGCTACCGCTGTGTTCGTTACTACAAAGATTATGCGGATGGCACCGATCTTGGCGTATATGGCGCGCACGATAACGTCTACTTCGGTCGTCTGGAGGATGGCGCGTTGGAAAGCGAGTTTTCCGGCAACCTGGTTGAGGTTTGTCCTACCGGGGTATTCACCGACAAAACGCATTCCGAACGTTACAACCGTAAGTGGGATATGCAGTTTGCGCCGAGCGTTTGCCAGCAGTGCAGCATTGGCTGCAACACCAGCCCGGGTGAGCGTTATGGCGAACTGCGGCGTATTGAAAACCGCTTCAACGGCAGCATAAACCACTACTTCTTATGCGATCGCGGCCGTTTTGGCTACGGTTACGTCAATCTGAAAGATCGTCCCAAACACCCGTTCCAACGCCGCGGCAATGACGTGATCGAACTGACGGCCGAACAGGCGGTGGACGGCGCGGCCGATCTGCTGCGTCGGGCGAAGAAAACCATTGGGATAGGCTCACCGCGCGCCAGCATTGAAAGTAATTTCGCGTTGCGCGAATTGGTCGGAGCGGAAAACTTTTACACCGGCATCGCCCGCGATGAACAAAAACGTCTGCAACTGATCCTGAAAGTGTTGCAGGAAGGCGGCGTGCGTACCCCGGCCCTGCGTGAGATCGAAAGTTACGATGCCGTTCTGGTGCTGGGCGAAGATTTGACGCAGACCGGGGCTCGCATTGCATTAGCGGTTCGCCAGGCGGTGAAGGGTAAAGCGCGTGAAATGGCCGCGGCTCAGAAAGTGGCTGACTGGCAGATAGCGGCCATCATGAACATCGGTCAGCATGCCAAACATCCTCTGTTTATCACTAACGTGGATAATACCCGCCTGGATGACATCGCCGCCTGGAACTACCGCGCACCGGTCGCCGATCAGGCTCGGTTGGGATTCGCCATCGCCCATGCGCTGGATGACAACGCGCCGGCGGTGACGGATCTGGCCGACGGGCTCGACCAGAAAGTGGATATCATCGTTCAGGCGCTGGTCGGCGCGAAAAAGCCGCTGATTATTTCCGGAACCAACGCCGGCAGTGAAGAGATTATCGCCGCCGCCGCCAACGTAGCGAAAGCGCTTAAGTCCCGCGGTTCTGATGTGGGTATCACCTTCGTCGCTTCCGCGGCAAACAGCATTGGTTTGTCGATGATGAGCGGCGGTTCATTGAATGATGCGTTGGCGCAGTTGGAAAACGGCGATGCCGACAGCGTCGTGGTGCTGGAGAACGATCTCTATCGCCATGCGCCTGCGGCGCGTATTGATGCGGCGCTGGAGAAAGCCGGCAATGTGATTGTGCTGGATCATCAGCGGACTCGCATCATGGATAAAGCCAGTATTGTTCTATCGGCGGCAAGCTTTGCGGAAAGCGACGGTACGCTAATTAACCAGGAAGGCCGCGCTCAGCGCTTTTTCCAGGTTTATGACCCCGCTTATTACGACAACAGCGTCGTGATGCTGGAAAGCTGGCGCTGGCTGCACTCGCTGTTTACTACCTATAACAGCCGTAAAATCGACTGGACGCAGCTCGATCATGTCATTGATGCCTGTATTGATGCGATGCCGCAACTGGCGGCGATTAAACAGGCCGCGCCTGATGCGTCGTTCAGAATTCGCGGGCAGAAGCTGGCGCGTTCTCCGAACCGCTCCAGCGGACGTACTTCAATGCGCGCCAATATCAGCGTGCATGAGCCGCGTCAGCCGCAGGATAAAGACACCATGTTCGCCTTCTCCATGGAAGGGAATAACAGCCCGTTAGCCGATCGCCAGCAAATTCCTTTTGCCTGGTCGCCGGGTTGGAACTCACCGCAGGCATGGAACAAATTCCAGGATGAAGTCGGCGGTCATTTGCGCCACGGCGATCCGGGGGTACGAATGATTGAAGCGGGCGAGGGCTCGTTGGCATATTTCGACAACATCCCGGCGGCGTTTGTCGCTCAATCAGGAAGCTGGCGTGTGGCACCGTATTATCACCTGTTCGGCAGCGATGAAATGTCGCAGCGTTCAGCGGTGATTCAACAGCGGATGCCCGAACCTTACGTCATGGTCAATCCGGCTGATGCGGCCGTACTGGGCGTCAATCCCGGCACGCTGGTCGAACTGCGCTGTGATGGTCAGACGTTGCGTTTGCCGCTGCGGTTAAGCGACGGGTTGAGTCAGGGACAGGTTGGTTTGCCGCTGGGGCTGCCGGGCATCGCGCCGGTGCTGGCGGGCGCAACCGTTGAAAGTCTGCGGGAGGCTGCACAATGAGTTGGTTAACACCGGATCTCCTGGAAATATTGAGTTCTGTTGGAAAGGCGGTCGTTATCCTGCTGGTCGTCGTGACCTGCGGGGCGTTTATGAGTATGGGCGAACGTAAGCTTCTGGGGTTGTTCCAGGGGCGTTACGGGCCGAATCGGGTAGGTTGGGGCGGTTCGCTGCAGCTTGTCGCCGATATGATCAAAATGTTCTTCAAAGAAGACTGGGTGCCAAGATTTACCGACAAAGTTATCTTCACTTTGGCGCCAATGATCGCATTTACCTCATTATTGCTGTCTTTCGCCATTGTTCCCGTCAGCCCGACCTGGGGCGTATCTGATCTGAACATTGGGATCCTGTTCTTCCTGATGATGGCCGGATTGGCGGTTTACGCCGTGCTGTTTGCCGGCTGGTCGAGCAACAACAAATACTCCCTGTTGGGGGCGGTGCGCGCTTCCGCTCAGACGCTGAGCTATGAAGTGTTTCTTGGCTTGTCGCTGATGGGGGTGGTCGCCCAGGCCGGTTCTTTCAATATGAATGATATTGTCGAATCGCAGGCGCATTTGTGGAACGTCATTCCGCAGTTCTTTGGCTTTATCACTTTCGCCATTGCGGGCGTGGCGGTGTGTCACCGGCATCCGTTTGACCAGCCTGAAGCGGAACAGGAACTGGCGGACGGTTACCACATTGAATATTCCGGGATGAAATTCGGGCTGTTCTTCGTTGGTGAATATATCGGTATCGTCACGGTCTCCGCGCTTATCGTCACTCTGTTCTTCGGGGGTTGGCACGGTCCGTTCCTGCCGCCGTTCGTCTGGTTTGCGCTGAAAACGGCCTTCTTCATGATGATGTTTATTCTGATTCGTGCCGCGCTGCCCCGTCCGCGTTATGACCAGGTGATGGCTTTCGGCTGGAAAGTTTGTCTGCCGATAACGTTACTGAACCTGCTGGCGACAGCCGCGGTCATTTTGTACAACGCTCAATAAGGGGTGAGTGAACCATGACATTAAAAGATTTAGTGATTGGTTTCGGCACCCAGATACGCAGTATCTGTATGGTGGGATCGAACGCTTTCAGAAAGCGCGAAACCAGAATGTATCCTGAAGAACCCGTGAATCCGCCGCCGCGTTATCGCGGCCGTATCGTGCTGACGCGCGATCCGGATGGCGCTGAGCGTTGCGTGGCCTGTAACCTGTGTGCGGTGGCTTGTCCGGTCGGCTGCATCTCCTTACAGAAAGCGGAAACCAAAGATGGCCGCTGGTATCCCGAATTTTTCCGTATCAATTTCTCGCGTTGTATTTTCTGTGGTTTCTGTGAAGAGGCTTGCCCGACCACAGCCATTCAATTGACGCCGGATTTTGAAATGGGGGATTACAAACGTCAGGATCTGGTTTACGAAAAAGAAGATTTGCTGATATCGGGGCCGGGTAAATATCCGGAATATAACTTCTACCGGATGGCCGGCATGGCGATCGATGGGAAAGACAAAGGCGAAGCTGAAAACGAAGCTAAACCTATCGATGTTAAAGGCCTATTGCCCTAAGGAGCTAGCATGGAATTCGCTTTTTATATTGCGGGCCTGATTGCAGTAGTGGCGACGTTGCGCGTCATCACTCATACCAATCCCGTGCATGCGCTGTTGTATCTGATCGTTTCTCTCATTGCCGTCGCGTGTGTATTTTTCTCGCTGGGCGCCTACTTTGCGGGGGCGCTGGAGATCATCGTTTACGCGGGCGCCATCATGGTGCTGTTCGTGTTTGTGGTGATGATGCTCAACCTGGGCAATACCGTGGTCGAGCAGGAACGGGCATGGCTTAAGCCCAGCGTATGGATCGGCCCTGCATTATTGTCGCTGGTTTTGCTGGTGGTGATAGTGAAGGGCATCTTAAGTCTGGACGATCAGGGCATCGCCGGAGAAATGGTGGACGCCAAGTCGGTGGGTATCACCTTGTTCGGCCCTTATGTTCTCGCTGTCGAGTTGGCTTCAATGCTGCTGTTGGCAGGGCTGGTGGTTGCGTTCCATGTCGGTCGTGAAGACAAACGGGGCGAGGTCATCAGCAAAGAAACCGCGAACCAGAATGTTGATAATAAAATAACAGGGGAACGCGCATGATTCCGTTACAACATGGTTTGATTTTGGCCGCCATCTTGTTCGTTTTGGGGCTGACTGGGTTGGTTATCCGCCGTAACTTGCTGTTTATGCTGATAAGCCTTGAAATAATGATCAACGCCGCGGCGTTGGCGTTTGTGGTTGCAGGCAGCTACTGGCATCAGGCGGATGGACAGGTGATGTATATTCTGGCGATTACGCTGGCGGCGTCTGAAGCCAGCATCGGGTTGGCGTTGTTGCTGCAACTGTACCGCCGCCGCCAGAATCTGAATATTGATACAGTCAGTGAGATGCGCGGATGAACTTACTCTATTTAACAATACTATTCCCGCTGCTTGGGTTCCTGCTGTTGGCGTTCTCCCGCGGTCGCTGGTCGGAGAATGTGTCTGCGACGGTTGGCGTGGGTTCCGTCGGGCTGGCGGCGCTGACGGCCGCCTGGGTAGTGGTCGATTTTCTTGGTCAGCAACATACGGGCGTGAGCGTATTTGACCAGCATCTATGGACATGGATGGCGATTGGCAACTTTGATATCGGCGTTACGCTGACGCTTGACGGCCTGTCGGTCACGATGCTGTCCGTTGTTACCGGCGTTGGTTTCTTCATCCACCTGTATGCATCCTGGTATATGCGCGGTGAAGAGGGATACTCGCGTTTCTTCGCCTATACCAACCTGTTTATCGCCAGCATGTTGGTGCTTGTTCTGGCTGATAACCTGTTGCTGATGTATCTCGGATGGGAAGGGGTGGGGCTGTGTAGCTATCTGCTGATCGGTTTCTACTACACCAATCCGAAAAATGGCGCGGCGGCGATGAAAGCCTTTGTGGTTACTCGCGTCGGGGATGTCTTTCTGGCGTTTGCGCTGTTCATTCTTTACCGGGAACTGGGCACGCTCAACTTCCGCGAACTGATGGTGCTGGCGCCGCAGCAATTGGCCGAGGGGTCCCCGGCGATTACCTGGGCGACTCTGATGCTGTTGGGCGGCGCGGTCGGTAAGTCCGCTCAGTTGCCGCTGCAAACCTGGCTGGCGGATGCAATGGCGGGTCCGACGCCGGTATCTGCGTTGATCCACGCGGCGACGATGGTTACCGCCGGCGTGTACCTGATCGCCCGCACCCACGGCCTGTTCCTCATGGCGCCGGAAATTTTGCATCTGGTCGGTATTATCGGTGCGGTAACGCTGGTATTGGCAGGATTCGCCGCGCTGGTGCAGACGGATATTAAACGTGTGCTTGCATACTCCACCATGAGTCAGATTGGCTATATGTTTCTGGCTCTGGGGGTTCAGGCATGGGACGCAGCGATTTTCCATCTGATGACCCACGCGTTTTTCAAAGCGCTGCTGTTCCTGTCTTCCGGTTCGGTCATCCTGGCCTGTCACCACGAGCAGAACATTTTCAAAATGGGCGGCCTGCGTAAGACCATCCCGCTGGTGTATGTCTGCTTCCTGGTCGGTGGCTCGGCATTAGCCGCGTTGCCGATGGTTACCGCCGGGTTCTTTAGTAAAGACGAAATTCTGGCGGGCGCATGGGCTAACGGCCACATCAATCTGATGGTGGCAGGATTGGCCGGCGCCTTTATGACTTCGCTGTACACGTTCCGAATGATCTTCATCGTTTTCCACGGTGAAGCGAAAACCAAAGCGCATAAGGTTGAAGGCATTTCCCATCATTTACCGTTGATCGTGTTAATGGTGCTGTCCACCTTTGTCGGCGCGCTGATTGTACCGCCGCTGCACGGCGTACTGCCGGAAACGACGGAGCTTGAACACGGTCAGATAATGACGTTGGAAATCGCTTCCGGCGTGGTCGCCATTGCGGGGATTCTACTGGCCGCGGCGCTGTGGTTGGGCAAACGTCAACTGGTGAGCGGTATTGCGCAAAGCGCGCCCGGACGTTTCTTCTCAACCTGGTGGTTCTATGCCTGGGGCTTTGACTGGTTGTACGACAAAGTCTTTGTCAGACCTTATCTGGCCATTGCGAAGCTGCTGCGACGCGATCCGCTGGACGCACTGATGAATATTCCGGCTTTCATTACCCGTCTGGGAAATCGCGGGCTGGTAGTGAGCGAAAACGGTCAAGTGCGTTGGTACGTTGCTTCCATGGGGTTGGGCGCCGTCGTCGTGTTGGCGTTGTTATTGCTGGTTTAAGACGGTACCCGGGAACGTATGAAGGGTAGGGTATTCCTGATGTGAATGCCCACCCCGGCAAGTTTTCAGATTTCTTTAATTTAGGGACACAAAGCGCCATGCTACTACCTTGGCTAATTCTTATCCCCTTTATCGGCGGTCTGCTGTGTTGGCAGTCGGAGCGTTTAGGTACGAAAGTACCGCGCTGGATCGCGTTGATTGCGATGGGGCTGACGTTGGTGCTATCTCTGCAACTGTGGTTGCAAGGTGGTTATTTTTTGGCAACGCCCGGCGGACTGCCGCAATGGCAGGCTGAGTACAATGTTCCGTGGATCCCCCGCTTTGGCATTGATTTCCATCTCGCGCTGGATGGCCTATCGGTGCTGATGGTGGTGTTGACCGCGTTACTGGGTGTGTTGGCAATACTCTGCTCATGGAATGAAGAACATCATAACCAAGGGCTTTTCCACCTTGGTGTATTGTGGACCCTGGTCGGCGTTATCGGCGTATTTGTCGCTATCGACCTGTTCCTGTTCTTCTTCTTCTGGGAAATGATGCTGGTGCCGATGTATTTCCTCATCGCAATATGGGGACACAAAGGGTCTGACGACAAAACCCGAGCCGCGGCGGCAACCAAGTTCATCATTTATACCCAGACCAGCGGTTTGGTGATGTTGATCGCCATTCTGGCTCTGGTGTTCGTACACCACGACGCCACCGGCGTCTGGACCTTCAATTATGAAGCGTTGCTGAAGACGGAAATGTCGTATGGCATTGAATACCTGCTGATGCTGGGATTCTTTGTCGCGTTTGCGGTGAAAATGCCGCTGGTGCCGGTGCACGGTTGGTCGCCGGATGCGCATAGCCAGTCTCCGACCGCCGGCTCCGTCGATCTGGCGGGGTTGTTGATGAAAACGGCGGCCTACGGTCTGCTACGTTTCAGTCTGCCGCTGTTTCCCAATGCCTCGCACGAGTTTGCGCCGATTGCTATGTGGCTGGGGGTGATCAGCGTGTTCTACGGCGCCTGGATGGCGTTTAATCAGACCGATATCAAACGTTTGGTGGCCTACACTTCCGTCTCCCATATGGGATTCGTGATGATCGCCATCTACTCCGGCAATCAACAGGCTTTTCAGGGGGCGGTTATCCTAATGATCGCGCACGGCCTGTCGGCCGCGGGGCTTTTCATCCTGTGCGGTCAACTGTACGAACGTTTGCACACCTGGGATATGCGCCAGATGGGAGGGCTGTGGGCCCGTCTCAGATATCTGCCGGCGCTGTCGCTCTTCTTTGCCGTCGCCACATTAGGTATGCCGGGAACCGGTAACTTTGTCGGGGAATTTAATATTCTGATCGGCAGTTATCAGGTCGTTCCGGTGATTACGGTGATTTCCACATTCGGTCTGGTGTTTGCGTCGGTTTATTCGCTGATGCTGATGCAACGCGCTTATTATGGCTCCCCGAAATCAGAACAACCGCTGCTGGGCATGACGACGCGTGAACTGTCCGTCGTTATGCCGCTGGTGGTATTGCTGGTGTTGTTAGGGGTTTTCCCTCAACCGATTCTGGATACCTCCAGCGCGGCGATGGCAAACATCCAGCAATGGTTTATGTCGTCTGCTCCAGATTCAATACTTTCAACAACAAGGCCGTAATTCGCCATGACAATAACTCCTCAACAACTAATCGCGCTATCGCCGCTGTTAATCGTCGGATTGACGGTAGTGGTTGTGATGCTGTGCATTGCGTGGCGACGCAACCATTTTGTCAACGCAACCTTGACGATTATCGGTCTGGGCATAGCTCTACTGTCACTCTATTTTGTAGGCCAGGTAGGGCCGACCGATGTCACCCCGCTGTTGCGGGTTGATGGTTTTTCCATGTTTTATACCGGGCTGGTGTTGTTAGCCAGCCTGGCGACCAGCACTTTTGCTTATTCATGGCTGGAAGGCTATACGGACAACCGTGATGAGTTCTATCTATTGGTGCTGATCGCCGCGTTAGGCGGAGTCGTTCTGGCAAGTGCGAACCATCTTGCGTCGCTGTTCATCGGTATTGAACTGATTTCGCTGCCGTTATTCGGACTCGTCAGCTATGCCTTCCGCCAGGAACGTTCGCTGGAGGCCGGTATCAAATACATGTTGCTATCGGCTGCGTCGTCTTCTTTCCTGCTGTTTGGCATGGCGCTGATATATGCGGATTCGGGCAATCTGACGTTTGCCAACCTGGGACGGAGTCTGAGCGATCTCCACATCCATGAACCGCTGCTGCTGGCAGGTTTGGGGATGATCATTGTCGGCGTGGGCTTTAAGCTGTCGCTGTTTCCCTTTCAGCTATGGACGCCGGACGTGTATCAAGGGGCGCCGGCGCCGGTTTCCACCTTCCTGGCGACCGCCAGCAAAATCGCCATTTTCGGCGCGGTGATGCGTCTGTTCCTCTACGCGCCGATGGTGGATAGCGATTCGGTCAGATTGGCGCTTGGTGTGATTGCCTTCGCTTCCATTGTGTTTGGCAACGTGATGGCGGTTTCGCAGACCAGCATCAAGCGTTTGCTGGGGTACTCCTCTATTGCGCATATGGGGTATCTGCTGGTTGCATTGATTGCGGTGCAAAGTCAACAACTGGCGCTGGAAACGGTTGGCGTCTATCTGGTGGGCTACCTGTTTGCCAGCCTTGGCGCCTTTGGCGTCGTCAGCTTGATGTCCAGCCCGTGCAGCGGTCCGGAAGCGGACGCCATGCTTTCGTACCGCGGTCTGTTCTGGCATAAGCCCGTGTTGTCTGCGGTAATGACGGTGATGATGCTGTCTCTGGCCGGTATCCCGATGACGCTGGGCTTCTTCGGTAAGTTTTACGTATTGGCCGTGGGCGTGAACGCGGAACTGTGGTGGCTGGCTGGCGCGGTTGTCCTGGGTAGCGCGATTGGCCTCTTCTATTATCTGCGGATGATGGTCAGCCTGTATCAGGCTGCGCCGCAGGAGCTAAACCGCGGCGATGCGCAGGGAAACTGGGCATTAACGGCCGGCGGCGCTGTAGTGGTGATTTCAGCGATAGCCGTGCTGATTCTGGGCTTTTACCCGCAGCCGCTGATTTCTCTGGTGCAACTGGCTCAGCCAATCATGTAACGGCAAACCGAATTGCCTGATGTTAAAACCGCCGAAGGTGATGCCGACGGCGGTTTTTTTATGACTGGCTATCTTTGCCCCTGCGGGCCGTTGCAAGCGAGGTGTGAAATTGTTTTATGTCGGCATTTGTGAAGGGCGGCTTTAGGAATGATCTGTTAAGACCGCGACAGGCGGCAGAATTGTCTATAGTTAACTGGACAAGTATTTTTCATAAGGAAGGAGCATTTTATGGCAGTAGAAAAAAAACAGCCTGATGATATTCGCATTGACGACGACCTGAAACTTTTGTCCGACACGCTGGACGAATTACTGCGTTACTCTGGCGATCAGGCTGACAAAGCCTATCTTGAGCTCAAGAAAAATGCGGAAAAAGCATTGCTTGAAGTCAAATCGAGAATCGGCGCGACCGATAGTTACTATGCCCGGGTCAAACAAGTCGCTGATAAAGCGGATATCTACGTACATGACAAACCCTGGCAGGGCATCGGTATTGGCGCAACCGTCGGGCTGGTGCTTGGCTTGTTATTAGCCAAACGGTAACTAGCTATCTTTCAAGCTGGAGGCGTGTTGCGGCGGCGCGCATTAGGCGCGCTGGCGGTTAAACGAACGTAACGGCGGCGGCTCGCTCAGGAAGGGAATAGCGTGAACGAGCCGGTAACGCTTAGATGAACGCACAGCGATCAGACTTGATAATGATAAACATTTTGGTCAATACGGCGATCGCCAAGTTTCTCCCCGTCTTTTTTCTGTCCGTAAAGATTAAAGCCAAGCCGCTGTGCCAGCGCATTGCTGCGCGGGTTTTCCACCGAGGCTTTAATAATGCATCTCTTCACCAGCCCGGCTTTGATGTAGGCGTCGATCATGGTGCGGACTGATAACGAAACGATTCCTTTCCCCTCAAACTGTTCGGCAATCCAGTAGCCAATTTCGCCTTCTTGATCTTGAATCGTATTGAACGAGACGATGCCGGCGATGACGTCGTCCCAGCGGATGATGTATACCGCAGCGACGCCGGCGGCAAACGCGTGCCGATTGGCTCTGATGGTGTTCAGGGAGTCATCAACGTGCGTTACCGAGTCCGGCCAGGGCAAAGTGTGGCGCAGGCGGGGTTTTTCTTTCTGCACCAGCGCAAAAATTCCTGCCGCGTCGGATTCTTCCTGGATACTCAAACGCAGATGCGGATGATGATGTAATTCATAAAGTGTTTCCATGACTGCGCCTTCTCTTTAATTAGAACGGCTATCCTGTAGCAATAATGGTTATACCGAAAGCGTGCCATCAATAATCGTCACGCTATGTCCGCCGACCCAAGGCTCATCGTTCAGATAAATAACCGATATTCTGCCGTCACACTGGCGTTTGATGCCTTGGCGGACACGGTAGCCCAGCCGGGGCTCGCTATTATCGGGATGATGCTGTTGGCGCAGGAGCGTCGCCAGACAGGCATTGGCGCTGCCGGTAACCGGATCTTCCTTCATTTGTCCCAGCTCCATGTAAAATGTACGAACTTCGTAGTCCGCAGCGCCATCGCTATTATGCGGTCCATAAATGGCGATGCCGTCCGTCTGACAGGTTTCTTGCAGGTCAGCCAGAGAGGGGGCGTCGGGGACGATGTTCAGACAGGTATCGGCGCTGTCCATGCGGATAATCAACCAGCTTATCCCCATACGTACGGTTGCGGGCGGGTAGTCCTTATCAATTTTGCTGCTGCCGAGCGTGCGCTCCAGCAAAGGATAGAGTCCGGTATCAAACGGAACGATAGTCGCTTCAGGCACGTGGAAAGCCAGTAAGCCTTCGTCATCGATATTAATAGGCACCAGGCCGATTCCGCACTGCTGGATGATTTGTCCCGGAGATTTTGTTTGTAAACCAGACTCCAGCAGGGCATGCGCGGTACCCAGCGTCGGATGTCCGGCGAACGGCAGCTCTGATTCAGGCGTAAAGATTCGCACGCCGTAGTCGGCCAGCGGATTGGTTGGCGGCACCACAAAGGTTGTTTCCGACAGATTGGTCCAGCGGGCGATATTCTGCATTTGCTCATCAGATAATCCGTCCGCATCCAATATGACTGCCAGCGGATTTCCCTTGAGCGGCTGTTTGGTAAACACATCGATTTGTTTAAAGCGGCGCGCTATTGTCATAAACAATCCTTCCTGTCATACCCGTCATCTTTCAAGTTAGGTGTATTGGCCGCTTCTTGAAATCTATCGGCGTATCAATAAGTAAAATCGTTGATTAATTATGGCCGCAAATCAGCCGCTTGTCTTTTGAATAACATAGATTTTATCTATGTTGATGAATGCAATATGCGGTTTATCGCACGGAGGTATTATCCGCGTAACGGCAGGAAAATATCACGAGCGGCATCTTGTCTCCCCTTGGCAAACGAGGGATTCCGCTACGTTCATTGGCGGGAGGTGGTTAAATATCAATCAAAACTAGCCGCGATTATGAGGCGTGCTTGTGGCATAATGTGCGAAATATCACATTTTGACTTGAGTGAATTCTGTGCTAAGTACCAACAATATCACTATGCAGTTTGGCAGTAAGCCATTGTTTGAAAACATTTCCGTCAAATTTGGCGGCGGTAATCGTTACGGTTTGATCGGCGCGAATGGTTGCGGTAAATCCACTTTTATGAAAATTCTGGGCGGCGATTTGGCGCCGAGTTCCGGCAATGTTTTCCTCGATCCGAATGAGCGGCTGGGGAAATTGCGTCAGGATCAGTTCGCTTTTGAAAACTATAGCGTACTGGATACCGTGATCATGGGGCATGCCGAGCTATGGGCGGTGAAGGAAGAGCGTGACCGTATTTACTCACTGGCCGAAATGAGCGAAGAAGACGGCTATAAGGTCGCCGATTTGGAAGTGCAGTACGGTGAGATGGATGGTTACAGCGCCGAAGCGCGCGCCGGCGAACTGTTGCTGGGCGTCGGTATTCCTTTAGAACAGCACTACGGCCCGATGAGCGAGGTCGCACCCGGTTGGAAACTGCGTGTGCTGTTGGCGCAGGCGCTATTTTCCGATCCGGATATTCTGCTGCTTGATGAACCGACCAACAACCTGGATATCGATACCATCCGCTGGTTGGAGCAGGTGCTGAACGAGCGTAACAGCACCATGATCATTATTTCCCATGACCGCCACTTCCTGAATATGGTATGTACGCATATGGCGGATTTGGACTACGGCGAACTGCGCATTTATTCTGGGAACTATGATGAATATATGACGGCGGCGACGCAGGCGCGTGAACGTTTGCTGGCGGATAACGCCAAGAAGAAAGCGCAGATTTCCGAATTGCAGTCTTTCGTCAGCCGCTTTAGCGCCAACGCATCCAAATCCAAGCAGGCGACCTCCCGTGCTCGTCAGATTGATAAAATTCAGTTGGAAGAGGTGAAGGCCTCCAGCCGCCAGAATCCGTTTATTCGTTTTGAACAGGACAAGAAACTGTTCCGTAACGCGCTGGAGGTAGAGGCGCTGGCGAAAGGATTTGATAATGGTCCGCTGTTCAGCAAATTAAATCTGATGGTGGAAGTGGGGGAGAAAGTCGCCGTTTTGGGGACCAACGGTATCGGTAAATCGACGCTGCTGAAAACGCTGGTAGGGGATCTTCAGCCGGATAGCGGCACGGTTAAGTGGTCGGAAAACGCCAAAATCGGCTATTACGCCCAGGATCATGAATATGAGTTTGATGACGAGCTGACCGTATTTGACTGGATGAGCCAGTGGAAGCAGGAAAAGGATGATGAGCAGGCCGTGCGCAGCGTGCTGGGACGTTTGCTGTTCAGTCAGGATGATATCAAGAAGAAAGTGAAAGTATTATCCGGCGGCGAGAAAGGCCGTATGTTGTTTGGCAAGATGATGATGCAGCGCCCCAACATCCTGGTTATGGATGAGCCGACCAACCACCTGGATATGGAATCCATCGAGTCGCTCAACATGGCGCTGGAAATGTATGAGGGTACGCTGCTGTTTGTCTCTCATGACCGTGAATTTGTCAGTTCTCTGGCGACCCGCGTTGTGGAAATGACGCCGAATAAGATTATCGATTTCACCGGAAATTATGAGGATTACCTGCGCAGTCAGGGTATTCAGTAACATATTTATTTAACGCGACTCGCCGATTTACTAAGGCAGCATGGTTGATATTGATGCCGTTGCTGCCTTTTTATTAACATTATGCGTGAGCGCTTATTTTTTTACGTAGATGAAAAATATTCACGCAATATTTATTGTGCCGCCAGCCTCAGCGTTTCCCTTAGTCTGTAAATTTAACATTCTCGCTATTCCGATTGGTTTTTAAATTAAAAAATTTAAAGTAACTAAAGTGATTGTTAATTTCAAACTGGCGCTAGCTCTACATCATCATCTGGACAATTAATAAATAAAAATAATAAGTTCCCATGAAAAACTATTATTTTATCAGTGTCTTAAATCAACTTATTTGCGTGATCGTAAACTGTGATTAATCGATTTAGCTAGCTAAAAATAAATGATCGGATAATTTACGCACGTTATTGAGATTATTTCTCATCTGAAACAAAGATGTGATCTTTTAAATAGACGCTATGAGTATGCAGTCACAGTTATAACAGAAATAAGTATTCTAATGTCCTGGCGATTGATGAAGATCAAGTCTGTTAAATAAATTTCCTCCTTACCATAACCACACACATTTCGTGTGTTACTCCGTTTGAGTTACAGGAGAATAATAAAAAATGAGTGGGGAAAATTTAATGCTTTCCCATCATGGCGTTAATCGTCGTGATTTTATGAAGTTATGTGCAGCACTGGCGGCATCCATGGGGCTGGCTGATTCCGCCGTGGCGGAAATTGCCGAGTCAATCACTTCCACGCAACGCCCGCCGGTTATCTGGATCGGCGCGCAAGAATGTACCGGGTGTACGGAATCCCTATTGCGGGCGACGCATCCGACTATTGAGAATCTGTTATTAAATACCATCTCGCTGGAATATCACGAAGTGCTCTCCGCCGCTTTTGGCGAACAAGCGGAAGAAAACAAACATCGCGCGGTCGAGCAATACAAAGGGAAATATGTACTGGTTGTTGATGGATCGATCCCTATCAAAGACGGCGGTATCTATTGCATGGTGGCGGGCAAACCGATAGTCGAGCATATCCGTGAAACGGCGGAACATGCGGCGGCGATCATCGCCATCGGTTCTTGTTCGGCCTGGGGCGGCGTTCCGGCCGCGGGCGGCAATCCGACCGGCGCCGTCAGCCTGCAGGAGGTGCTGCCGGGTAAAACGGTGGTTAATATCCCCGGCTGTCCTCCTAACCCGCACAATTTCCTGGCGACCGTCGCGCATATCATCACCTATCAACGACCGCCGGCGCTGGATAACGAAGGCCGTCCGACATTCGCTTATGGACGTCTGATCCACGAAAACTGCGAACGTCGCCCGCACTTTGACGCCGGCCGTTTTGCCAAAGAATTCGGTGATGAGGGGCACCGTCAAGGGTGGTGTCTCTATCATCTGGGCTGTAAGGGGCCGGAGACTTACGGTAACTGTCCGACGCTGGAGTTTTGTGATGTCGGCGGGGGCATTTGGCCGGTTGGCATCGGGCATCCCTGCTATGGCTGTAATGAGAAAGGCATTGGTTTTACTAAAGGCATTTTTCAACTGGCCAATGTGGAAAATCCAACGCCGCGGGTGGAAAAACCGGATGTTCATAGCCCTGAAGGCGGACATATCTCAGCTACGGCGACCGGGCTAATCGGCGGCGTGATCGGCGTTGTCGGCGGCGTGAGTCTGATGGCCGTGCGTGAGTTGGGGCGCCAGCAAAAACAGTCCCAGCAAAAAACGTCTTCACAAAAACAGAGTCAGCAGGACGCTGGAAACGGATCCCGGGAGGGTTGAGCCGTGAACAGACGCAATTTTTTCAAGCTGGCTTCCGCCGGCGCGTTGCTGGCGGGCACGCCTTTGGCGGGACATGCGGCGGCAACCAATAAACCGCCGATTCCCGGCGCATTGGGGATGCTCTATGACTCCACGCTGTGCGTCGGCTGCCAGGCGTGCGTCAGCGAGTGCCAGCAACTCAATAAGCTGTCCTATAACCCAGGCAGCAAAATCTATGCCGGCGGCGATGCTACCTGGTCAAACAACGATAAGCTCAGTCCTTACACCAATAATATCATTCAGGTGTGGAGTTCAGGCGACGGCAAAAACAAGGATCAGCTAGACAACGGTTATGCCTACATCAAAAAACAGTGCATGCACTGCGTTGATCCTAACTGCGTATCGGTTTGCCCTGTTTCCGCGCTGAAAAAAAATCCCACAACCGGAATTATCCATTACAACGCCGATGTGTGTACCGGCTGTCGTTACTGCATGGTCGCCTGTCCGTTCAACATTCCCAAATACGATTACGAGGATCCATTCGGCAAGCTGCATAAATGCGAGCTGTGTAATCAGGCGGGTCTGGAACGGTTGGATAAAGGCGGGCTGCCGGGATGCGTCGAGGTTTGTCCCACCGGGGCGGTTATTTTCGGCACCCGTGAAGAGCTGCTTGCTGAGGCGAAACGCCGGTTGTCGTTGCAGGCGGGCGATGAGTATCGCTATCCGCGTCAGACGCTGGCAAAAAAGGATACCTATCTGCACACCGTGCCGAAATACGATCGGTATGTTTATGGTGAAAAAGAGGCGGGCGGCACTCAGGTTTTGGTGCTGGCCGGCGTGCCTTATCAGAACCTTGACCTGCCGGAGCTGGCCGAGCTGTCTACCGGCGCGCGTTCCGAACATATTCAGCACACCTTGTACAAGGGCATGATACTGCCGCTGGCGGTACTGGCGGGCTTATCCGTACTGGTGCACCGCAATACCCGAGCGGAAAGGCTGGATCATGACGATGGTACGCATGCTGATAAAAAACAGGAGAACGATCATGACGGCGCATAAAGCGAGCCCATTAGGCGGGCGTTTGGTCAGTTGGCCGGTGATGTTGCTGGCGCCGTTTGTCATTCTGTGCGCGCTGCTGATTGTCAAACGTCTGGTGTTCGGTCTTGGTTCGGTCGCCGCGCTAAACGGCGGTTATCCCTGGGGGATCTGGATCGCGTTCGATCTGCTGGTGGGAACCGGTTTCGCCTGCGGCGGCTGGGCGCTGGCCTGGGCCGTCTATGTGTTTAACCGCGGCGAATACCATCCGCTGGTTCGGCCGGCGTTATTGGCCAGCCTGTTCGGCTACTCGCTGGGCGGCTTGTCGATAACCATCGACGTCGGACGTTACTGGAACATTCCGTACTTCTTTATTCCCGGCCATTTCAATACCTCATCCGTGCTGTTTGAAACCGCCGTCTGTATGACGATCTATATCGGGGTGATGGCGTTGGAGTTCGCGCCGGTGATATGTGAACGCATGGGCTGGAAGGTATCGCTCAAAAGACTGAATAAAGTGATGTTCTTTATTATCGCGCTGGGCGCTTTGTTGCCGACCATGCACCAGTCATCAATGGGGTCGCTGATGATTTCCGCCGGATATAAAGTTCATCCGCTATGGCAGAGTTATGAACTGCTGCCGCTGCTGTCGCTGCTGACTGCGTTTATCATGGGCTTTTCGATTGTGATGTTCGAAGGCTCGCTGGTGCAGGCCGGATTAAAAGGGCGCGGGCCGAATGAAACGCATCTGTTCGCCCGTTTGACGCAAATCATTCAGGTATTGCTGCTGCTGTTTGTGGTGGTGCGTTTCGGCGAGATTATCTGGCGCGACAAGACGGCTTACCTGTTCAACGGCGATCGTTTCGCGCTGACTTTCTGGTGTGAAAGCGCGTTGATGATTTTCCCGCTGATCATGTTCCGCTTCAAGCGCTGCCGCTATGACGCGCGTCTGCTGTTTGCGGGCGCGCTGAGCATGTTGTTCGGGGCCGCGGTATGGCGGCTGAGCTATTCTCTGCTGGCTTTCAACCCTGGCGGCGGTTATCACTATTTCCCTGCCGCATCGGAGGTGCTGATCTCCATTGGTTTCGTCGCGATTGAAGTCTGCGCATACATCTTGTTAATCCGGCTGTTGCCGGTACTTCCCGCGCTGGAAGGCGTTCATAAGAATTATCAGGCCGAGGTAAAGCATGAGCCAACGCATCACCATTGATCCTATTACCCGCATTGAAGGACACCTGCGCATTGATTGCGAAATTGAACAGGGGAAAGTCACTAAAGCCTGGTCGTCCGGCACTATGTGGCGTGGTATGGAAGAGATTGTCAAAGGTCAGGATCCGCGCGATGCCTGGATGATCGTGCAGCGTATCTGCGGCGTATGCACCACGGTGCACGCCATTGCGTCGGTGCGCGCGGTGGAGAATGCATTACAACTGAATGTGCCGGTTAATGCGCAATATATCCGCAACCTGATTCTGGCGGCCCACAGCATTCACGACCATATCGTTCACTTCTATCAGCTTTCCGCGCTGGACTGGGTCGACGTTACGTCCGCACTGGAGGCTTCCCCGCAAAAGGCCGAAGCGTTGCTGAAAGGGCTGTCCGACTGGCCGCTGAACAACGCGGCGGAATTCACCAAAGTCCAGCAGAAGCTGAAAGATCTGGTGGCCAGCGGGCAACTGGGGATTTTCGCCAACGGCTATTGGGGACACCCGGCCATGGCGCTGCCGCCGGAAGTCAACCTGATTGCGGTTGCCCACTATCTGCAAGCGCTGGAGTGTCAGCGCGACGCCAACCGTATCGTGGCGATCCTCGGCGGTAAAACTCCGCATATCCAGAACCTGGCCGTCGGCGGCGTCGCCAACCCGATTAATCTGGATGCGCCCAGCGTACTGAACCTTGAACGTCTGATGTATGTAAAATCGTTCATCGATCGTTTAAGCGATTTTATCGAGCAGGTCTACAAGGTGGACTGCGCGGTGATTGCCGCGCATTACCCTGAATGGCTGAGTCTGGGCAAAGGCGCCGACAACTATCTCAGCGTGCCGGAACTGCCGACCGACAATCAAAACGGCAGCTTCCTGCTGGCCGGCGGCTATCTGGAAAACGGCGATTTCGCCAAATATCGTCCCATCGCCAGCCACAGCGACAAATTCCTGATCGATGGCATTAAAGAGAGCGGCAAGCATGCCTGGTATCAGGACGATGAGCCGCTGGCGCCGTGGGAGGGATTGACGCGTCCCAACTATACCGGCTGGCAGGAGGACGGCAAATACTCCTGGGTCAAATCGCCGACGTTCTACGGTAAAACGGTTGAAGTCGGGCCGCTGGCATGGCTGCTGTGCAGTCTGGCCGCCAAGCATGAAGACACGGAAAAGCACTTTGCTCAGGTTGCCGCCGCCTATCAGACATTAACCGGGCAGGCGCTGCAAATGGAGCAACTGCACTCCACATTGGGCCGGGTTATCGGCCGGACGGTGCATTGCTGCGTGCTGAAGGATACGCTGGCGCAGCAATGGCAGGCACTGGTGACCAACATCGGCAACGGCGACCACCAGACCTTCATTAAACCCGACCTGTCGCCGGAAACCGAATTCCGCGGCGTGGGCTTTGGCGAAATGCCGCGCGGCATGCTGTCGCACTGGGTCGTGTTTAAAAACGGCAAAATCACCAACTATCAGGCGGTGGTGCCCTCTACCTGGACATCCGGCCCGCGTAATTTCGACGGGCAGCCCGGACCTTACGAGCAGTCGTTGGTCGGCACGCCAATCGCCGATCCGCATAAGCCGCTGGAAGTGGTGCGCACCATCCACTCATTTGATCCGTGCATGTCCTGCGCGGTGCATATTGTGGACACGGTAAGCGGTAATGAAGTGACCCGGGTCAAGGTGCTGTGATGAACATACTGGTGCTGGGTATCGGTAATCTATTATTAAGCGATGAGGCCGTTGGCGTACGCATTATCGAAGCATTAGAGCAACGTTACCGGTTTTCGCCGCAGATCGACATCGTTGACGGCGGTACGTCGGGAATGGAGTTGATGGAGGCGATGGCCAGCCGCGATCACCTGATCGTGGCCGATGCCGTGCTGACCGGGCAGGCGCCGGGAACGGTGGCGGTTCTGCGTGATAATGAAGTGCCGGCGCTGTTTACGCGTAAGATTTCTCCGCACCAGCTAGGTCTGTCCGATGTATTGATGGCGTTACAGCTTACGGATGAGTTTCCCCGCCGGTTGACGCTGGTTGGCGTTGTCCCTGAATCGCTGGAGGTGCGCATCGGTTTGACGGAAACCGTCAGGCAGGCGATAGCGCCCGCTTTACGGCAGATTGTTGCTGCGCTTCGGCAAAGTGGGATCGCGGTCAGCGAACGTGAGCAATGTGAGGCCGCTAGTGAATAAGCAAGCTGAAGTTGGCGATTTCGACGTGATGTCGAGCGATCGCAAAGAATCTTCACTTATTTTCCGCCATGATGATGAGTGCCCGTCGGCCTGGCTGGAGACGATGTTCTCTGAAATCGCGCGTGAAAAAATGCGGATGCTGCCTTTTTACCGTGAGGCCATTCCCGTCAAAGCCTGTGGGTTTACCCTGTTCGAACAACAGTGGATAGGCTGTCTGCTGACTCCCTGGATGATGAGTCTGTTGGTGCTGCCGGGGCCGCAGCAGGATTGGCCGGTCAGAAAACTGGCCGATCGTTTGGCGCTGTCGCTGCCCTGCGGCAATGTGACCTTTATCGTTGGCGAAATGGCCGGCAAACAGTATCTGTCCTGTTCATTGATGTCGCCGATTGATAGCCATATAAGTGGCGAACAGGCGATTTCGCTGGCGGAGCAGAGTGCGAAAATGGCGCTGTCGCTGCCGGTTGTTGACGCCGACGCGCCGCGGAATCGTCGTCTTCGGGCCTTGATATTAGGGGACAAACGGGGATAGCAGGGCCGCCCCGGCTATCTTGGCTGTGAAACGAACGGTATTGCGCCGCCGGGCGCGAAACCACCGGAGTGAACGTCATGCATGAAATTTCCATGTGCTATAGCGCACTGGAACTGATCGAACAGCAGGCTCGTCAGCACCGCGCCCGGCGGGTGACCGATGTCTGGCTGGAGATCGGCGCGCTTTCCTGTATTGAAGAAAGCGCGCTGCGTTTTTGTTTTGAATCTGTCTGCCGGCAGACCATCGCCGAAGGATGCCGGCTGCACGTCGCGGTTCGGCCGGCCAAAGCCTGGTGCTGGGAATGCAGCGCCGTGGTGGACGTTGTGGAACATGGCGCAGGATGCCCGCAATGCGGCAGTTACAACCTGCGAGTGGATGACGGCGATAGCATGCAGATTAAACAGCTGGCGATAGAGTAATCATTATTTGACGCCAAGCCGCTGAACAAAGCGGGATGATAAAGGTACTGCGCCCACAGTTTGATTCGGGTTGAATGTTTCGGCAGAAGAGATTTTTAGTAAGCACGCTTTAACCGGGAGGAGATCCCTATGTGTAGTACATGCGGCTGCGGTGAAGGGGAACGTAAAATAGAAGGTGATGAGCCTCTTCATTCACACGACCATCATGAACATGAACACCACCACGCTCACGACCATGAGCATTCTCACCATACTCACGCACATGATCGCCGGCCCCATCAACACAAACATAAATATGTCTATCATACTCATGTGCACGACCACGACGGGCGCAGCGGCGATGAACCCCGTTATGTGATTATTCACCATCATCACTATCATCATCAGGGCGATGTGCATAATCATTACTATGCCGGCGCGGAGCAGCAAGCGATTGAGCCTTCAATCGGACATCATCGTCACGACTCCCATCATGAGGCGCATTCTGCGGCGGAGCCGGCGTTTCAGCCGGAGGTCAACGAACAGGATCTGCATTACGGACAGGGCGCGGCGGGAACCCATGCGCCGGGCGTCGGCCAGCAGCGTCTGCTGCAGATTGAAATGGATGTGCTGAGCAAGAATAACCACCTGGCGGAGCATAACCGGGAACATTTTAAGGCCCAGAACATTCTGGCGCTGAATCTGGTTTCCAGCCCCGGTTCGGGTAAGACCACCCTGTTAACCGCCACGCTGAATCATATCAGCCAGCGGTTCCCTTGTGCGGTTATTGAAGGCGATCAGCAAACCACCAATGATGCCGAACGCATTCGGGCGACGGGCGTGGCGGCCATCCAGGTGAACACCGGCAAAGGATGCCACCTGGATGCGCAGATGGTGCACGATGCCGCGCACCGTCTGCAACTGCCGGACAACTGTCTGCTGTTTATCGAAAACGTCGGCAATCTGGTGTGTCCGGCCGGCTTTGATCTGGGCGAGCGCGCCAAGGTCGCCGTGCTTTCGGTAACGGAAGGCGAGGATAAGCCGTTAAAATATCCGCACATGTTTGCCGCGGCGTCGTTGATGATCATTAATAAAATCGATCTGTTGCCCTATCTGGATTTCAATCTGGAAACCTGCGTAGCCAATGCGCGCCGCGTCAATCCGGATATTCAGGTTATCGCGCTGTCCGCCAGCCACGGCGACGGCATGGAGGAGTGGATCGGTTGGCTGGAGGCGCAGCTATGTGCTTAGGCATTCCGGGAAAGGTGATTTCCGTCGGTGATGATATTCACCAACCCGCGTATGTCGATGTCTGCGGCGTACAGCGCTCGGTGAGCATCGCGCTGGTTTGCGAAGGCTCGCCCGCCGATCTGGTGGGGCAGTGGGTGCTGGTGCACGTCGGTTTTGCCATGAGCCTGCTGGATGAACAGGAAGCGCGGGATACGCTGGAGGCGTTGCAGTCTATGCGGGCCGTTGGACTGGAACTGGATGAAATGCGACAGACCGGAGCCGACCATGCAGTACGTTGATGAATTCCGCGATCCTGAACTGGCGAAAGCGTTATTGCGCCGTATTCAGTCGTTGGTGGCGGACATGCCGCAGCTGCGCGAGCGCCCGCTGCAACTGATGGAAGTGTGCGGCGGGCATACGCACGCCATTTTTAAATTCGGTCTGGATCGCCTGTTGCCGCCGGAGATCGAGTTTATTCATGGGCCGGGCTGCCCGGTTTGCGTATTGCCGATGGGGCGCATCGACGCCTGCCTGGAAATCGCGGCGCATCCTGAGGTGATCTTTTGCACCTTCGGCGACGCCATGCGGGTGCCGGGGCGTAATGGTTCATTGCAGGATGCCCGGCGTCATGGCGCCGACGTACGCATGGTTTATTCGCCGCTGGATGCGCTGGATCTGGCGGAAAAAAATCCGCACCGGCAGGTGGTCTTTTTCGGCCTGGGATTTGAAACCACCATGCCGAGCACCGCGCTGACGCTGCAACAGGCCAAACGCCGTCATGTCGCCAACTTCACGCTGTTTTGCCAGCACATCACCATTATTCCGACGCTGCGCAGTTTGCTGCAACAGCCAGACCTGTATATTGACGGTTTTCTGGCGCCGGGGCACGTCAGCATGGTTATCGGCGCTCATCCGTATCAGCCGCTGTGCGATCGCTTCCACAAACCTTTTGTGGTCACCGGCTTTGAACCGCTGGATATTTTGCAGGCGATGTTGATGCTGGTAAGCCAGATCCACGATGCGCGTTGCGAGGTGGAAAATCAGTACCGGCGTATTGTGCCGGACAGCGGCAACCTGCTGGCGCAGCGGGCGATGGATGAGGTATTTGAAACCAAGTCCAGCAGCGAATGGCGCGGCTTGGGCGAGATAGCGGACTCCGGTATGCAACTGCGGGCGGCCTATGCCGATTTTGACGCGGAACGCCGTTTTCATCCACGGCAGCAGCGTAGCGCCGATGAGCCGGAATCACGCTGCGGCGACGTGTTGACCGGGCGCTGCAAACCGGCGGATTGCCCGCTATTTGCACGGCGTTGTACGCCGCAAAATGCGATTGGGGCGCTGATGGTGTCTTCCGAAGGGGCATGCGCGGCTTATTATCAGTATCGGCGGGAGTGTGCCTGAATGAGTCATTCAACACAGCCAAATATCGTCTCTTTAAAAGAGATGCAGCTAAAAGAAATTACGCTGGCGCACGGCAGCGGCGGCCGGGCGATGCAGCAACTGATTGAACAACTGTTTTTGCAGGCGTTCGATAATCCGCTGCTGGGGCAGCGGGAAGATCAGGCCAGATTACCCCTTGCCGCGTTGACGCGACAGGGCGATCGTCTGGCGTTCACCACGGATAGCTACGTTATCGATCCTCTATTTTTCCCCGGCGGCGATATCGGCAAATTGGCGGTGTGCGGTACGGCGAACGACATCGCGGTCAGCGGCGCCGCGCCGCAGTATCTTTCCTGCGGGTTTATTATTGAAGAGGGATTCCCCGGCGCCGATCTGCTGCGTATTGTGGCCTCGATGGCGCAAACCGCGCGGGAGGCCGGAATACAAATCGTTACCGGCGACACTAAAGTGGTGCCGCGCGGCGCGGCCGACAAGATCTTTATCAACACCGCCGGGATTGGCGTGATCCCAACGGATATTCACTGGGGAACGGGAGAGATCCGCCCGGGCGATAAAATTATCGTCAGCGGTACGCTGGGCGATCATGGCGCGACCATTCTTAATCTGCGCGAGCAGTTGGGGCTGGAAGCGACGCTCGCCAGCGACTGCGCGGTATTGGCGCCGTTAATTGCGCCGCTGCGCGACATTGCCGGCGTCCGGGCGTTGCGTGACGCCACGCGCGGCGGGGTCACGGCTATCCTGCATGAGTATGCGCAGGCCAGCGGCTGCGGGATGGAGATCAACGAAAGCGATTTGCCGGTGAAGCAGGCGGTGCGCGGCATTTGTGAAATACTGGGATTGGAAGCGCTCAATTTCGCCAACGAGGGCAAGCTAGTGCTGGTGACGTCCGCCGAGGCGGAAGGCGAGGTTTTGGCCGCGCTGCGTTCGCATCCGTTGGGGCAGGACGCGGCGACCATCGGCGTGGTGACGGAAAAACCGCAGGTCCGCCTGTGCGGCGTGTTCGGCGCTTCACGGCTGCTGGATTTACCGCACAACGAGCCGATGCCGAGGATTTGCTGAAGGAAGCAATTAAGTGTTATTTGGTGACTCACTATAGATAATGATGTTTTGTTTTATTTGCGGTTTTTCCTTCGCGTTAAAAATTGCGCTGAACTTACATAGAAACCTGTCTAAACAGCGATCGGTCTAAACAGGCAAGGATATCCCCCACGTGAGCGTGAACAATAACGGCATTCAGATCCGGGTAAAAGGCAAAGTGCAGGGAGTGGGGTTCCGGCCTTATGTCTGGCAACTGGCTCATAAGCTGGAGCTATGCGGCAGCGTCAGCAATGACGGCGCCGGGGTGCTGATCCGCCTCTACCCGTCGGAAAACATCGATCGCTTTATTGCTGAACTGCCCGCCTTGTGCCCGCCGCTGGCGCATATTGACAGTATGACCTGTGAGCCGTGGCGGTGGCCGTCCGCACCTTCCTCATTTGTTATCGAACATAGCGGAGCGGGGCGGATGGATACGCAGGTGGTGCCGGATGCCGCAACCTGTGAAGAATGTCTGCGCGAGCTGAACGATCCGGCTAATCGCCGTTATCACTATCCGTTTATCAACTGCACCCACTGCGGCCCGCGTTTCACCATTATCCGCCAAATGCCTTATGACCGTCCGTTTACCTCGATGGCGGCTTTCCCGTTGTGTCCGCAGTGCCTGACTGAGTATCAACATCCCGCCGATCGCCGCTTCCATGCGCAGCCTAATGCGTGCCCGCAGTGCGGTCCGCAGGTCTGGCTGGAAGATGAGTCGTCGGCGCGGCAGGCCGAAGGGGATGAGGCGATTCGTCAGGCCGCTTGTGCGCTGCTGGCCGGGAAAATCGTCGCCATTAAAGGCATCGGCGGTTTTCATCTGGCCTGCGACGCCACCAATACGCAGGCCGTACAGCGCCTGCGGCGGCGCAAGCGTCGGCCCGGCAAGCCGCTGGCGGTGATGTTGCCGGATGCCGGCTGGCTTGGGCAATGCGCTACCGTCGCGGATATTCCCGCCGCGCTGCGATTATTGAAAAGTACGGCGGCGCCGATTGTGCTGCTGCCGCAGCGTCAGGATGGTCCGCTATCTGAGGCGATCGCACCCGGTTTGTCTGAAGTCGGACTGATGCTGCCCGCCAACCCGCTGCAACACTTGTTAATGGCATGCGTGGCGCGTCCGCTGGTGATGACTTCAGGTAATGCCAACGGCAAACCGCCGGCATTGACCAATGCGCAGGCGATGGAGCAACTTGCCGGCATTGCCGATCTGTGGTTAATGCACGATCGGGACATTGTGCAACGCGCCGACGATTCGCTGGTCAGGTTTCATAACAACAGGGCGGAGATGCTGCGCCGCGCGCGCGGCTACGTGCCGGATGCGCTGCCAGTGCCGCCGGGATTCGCCAAACAGCCCGCGCTGCTGGCGATGGGGGCGGACTTAAAAAACGCCTTTTGCCTGCTGCGTGATGAACATGCCATCGTCAGCCAGCATCTGGGCGATCTGGCTGACAGCGATATCGAACAGCAATACCGCCAGGCAATAACATTGTTTGAGGATATTTACCGCTTTACGCCCACGGCGATTGCGGTTGACGCGCATCCCGGTTATATCAGCCATCGTCTGGGAAAAGATTTGGCCGAACAGCGGCGCATACCCTGTATCGAGGTGTTGCACCACCACGCCCATATCGTCTCTTGTCTGGCGGAGCATCAGCGGCCGCGCGACGCCGCGCCGGTGATCGGGCTGGCGCTGGACGGTATCGGGTTCGGCGCGGACGGCCGGTGGTGGGGCGGCGAGTGCTTGCTGGCGGATTATCGCCAATGCCGGCATCTTGGCGGATTACCCGCCGTCGCCTTGCCCGGCGGCGATCTGGCGGCGCGCCAGCCGTGGCGTAACCTGTTGGCGCAGTGGCTACGTTTTGTCCCCGATTGGGCCTCATTACCGGAGGCGACGGCCATCCCGGCGGATCCATCTAAGTTACTTAGTAAAGCGATTGAGCGAGGGATCAATGCTCCATTGGCTTCCTCCGCCGGCCGTTTGTTCGACGCGGTCGCCGCGGCGGCCGGGTTCTCCGCGCCAGAACAAAGTTGGGAAGGGGAGGCCGCCTGCTGGCTGGAATCGATGGCCTGGCAAAGCCTGCTGTTTATGCGTCAACCGCCGTGGCGAACGCCGGTAACGCTGCCGCTGCTGGCTGACGGTACGCTGGATCTGGCAACCTTCTGGCGGCAGTGGCTGGCCTATCGCGCCGCGCCAGCCGATAAAGCCTACGCGTTTCATCATGCGCTGGCTCAGGGCTTCGCCGACCTGGCGCGGCGGGCGGCGCGGCAATATGGCGTGAATACCATGGTATTGTCCGGCGGCGTGATGCATAACCGCCTGCTCGCCGAACTGCTGCGCCGCAAACTAGCGGAATTCACGCTGCTGCAACCGCAACGGCTACCCGCCGGCGACGGCGGACTGGCGTTGGGACAGGCGCTGATCGCGGCGGAACGTTTGTCATTCATTTCATGAAGAATAATTAATTATCCGCCGGTTGAACGTGGCGCTTATTTGTTTTTAATTAATTGTTTATCAATGGTATTTTTTACCATCGTTACTTTTTCCCTGCGGCGTCTATTTTCTGTAAATGAATAAATTTTAATGATGCGCCTTTTAGTATCATTTTGATAACACAGCGATATTCCTTGATTTTCAATATATTGAAAATTAAAGAAAAACCTCATCACCATTCCCAATATTTCTTTCCTTTATGGTTAATGATTTGGTTAATAAACCGCGTTTTCGTTGAAATAACCGAATCCGCGCCTTATCCAGTTATTCAGCCTTGTTGATAAATAAAAATTATTATCATCTAATTTATAATAATGCTTTTGAAGGGATGTATATGAATGAACATAGACCTGACGCCCTATTATGCTCAACCCGGTGAACAGCCGTTCGGCGCGCGGCGTATGGCAATGCCCTGGCGCAATCATGTGCCGCTATCGCCTGAACAGATCCCTGCCGCCTGGCAGGCGTTGACGCAACAAACATTGCCCGCCCGCAAGCGTCTGCTGTATCTGCATATCCCTTTCTGCGCGACGCATTGCACCTTTTGCGGCTTCTACCAGAACAAATTGCGCGACGACAGTACGGAGATCTATACCCGCTATCTGTTAAAAGAGCTGGCGATGGAGGCGGACAGCCCGCTTCATCAGTCCGCGCCTATTCACGCCGTATATTTTGGCGGCGGTACGCCAACGGCGATGGCGGCCAAAGAGCTTGCCTTGATCATCAGGACGATTCGCGATTCGCTGCCGTTAGCGCCCGACTGCGAAATTACGGTTGAAGGCCGATCGCTGGATTTCGATGACGAGCGCATCGACGCCTGGCTGGATGCGGGCGCCAACCGTTTTTCCATCGGAGTTCAGACCTTTGACAGCCGCATTCGTCGACGGATGGCGCGCACTTCCGACAAGCAGCAGCTGATCCGCTTTCTGGAGCGTTTATGCCAGCGGGATCGGGCCGCCGTGGTTTGCGATCTGATGTTCGGATTGCCGGGGCAAACGCCGGAAACCTGGCGGGAGGATCTGAATATTGTCAGCAATTTGCCGCTGGATGGGGTCGATCTCTACGCTTTGAATTTATTACCCACCACGCCGTTGGCGAAAGCCGCCGAGAATCAGCGCGTCGTCTTGCCTGATGTAAGCGCGCGACGTGATTTTTATCTCAGCGGCGCGTCATTTTTGGCGGATGCCGGCTGGCATCAGTTAAGCAACAGCCACTGGGCCAGAACCACCCGAGAACGTAACCTGTATAACCTGCTGATAAAACAGGGCGCCGACTGTCTGGCGATGGGCTGCGGAGCAGGCGGTAATCTTAACGGTCAGGCTTATATGATGGATCGCAGTCTGGAACGTTATTACCAGACGCTGGATCAGGGGCAAAAACCGATCATGATGATGACGCCGGCCAGCCCGGCCGGCTCCTGGCAACACCAGCTTCAGGCCGGGATCGAGGTAGGAAGGGTTAAATTGCCGCAGTTGACCCGTCACGCCAATGCGCTTCAGCCGTTGCTGAGCCAGTGGCATCAGGCCGGGCTAACCTGCGATGACTCTACCTGTCTGCGTTTAACCAACGATGGCCGTTTCTGGGCTAATAACCTGATGCAGGCATTACAACAAATTATTCCTCAGCTGAATGCCGAAGAACACGCTCACTAACCGGAGACTCACCATGACATTGAATGAATTATTGGCAACCGAGCCGGATGGCACGCTGGAAGAGATCGCCAGTCAGTATGATACCTCGCTGCTTAATGTAGTTAAGGCGTTACCCGCGGCGCAGCGGACGCTGGTCTCCGGCGAGCGGTTTGACCAAGTTTGGGACGCGATTACCGGCTGGGGCGAGGTTACGTTGATCAGCCACACGGCGGACGCCATTCTGGAATTTAAAAGCGAGCTGCCGAGCGGCGCGCATCGTCATGGCTACTTTAACCTGCGCGGCAAAAATGGGCTAAGCGGGCATATTCGCGCCGCCAACTGCCGGGATATCGCTTTCATTGAGCGTAAGTTCATGGGAATGGACACAGCGTCTGTGGTGTTTTTTAATGCCGCCGGAGATGCTATGTTTAAAATCTTTCTCGGACGGGATAGCCATCGTCAACTGTTGACGACACAGGTTGAGGCGTTCCATACGTTAGCTGTTGAGTTACAAGCGGAGCAGGTATGACGTGGCTACTCTTTGGTGCGGGTCAGGGTGTCGGCGGCTGTTTATTACAGCGCGCCATTGAATGCGAGCAACCGGTGGTTGTGGTGCTGCGCGATGCCGAACAAACGGAACGCTGGCGCGCGCGGGGCATTACCGTGGTGCAGGGCGACGCCTGCGACGCGGAGACTGTCGAGAAAGCCTGCCGGCTGTCGGGTAAGGATGCCATCGTTGTGTCCACCATGGGCGGCGGCGACGTCAATTATTTGGGGCACCGCGTGGTGATTGACGGCGCCGAACAGGCGGGCATAAAACGTATGCTGCTGGTGACATCCATGGGCTGCGGCGAACAATGGCCGCTGCTGTCGCCGCGCGCCAAGGCCGCCTTTGGCCTTGCGGTGCGGGAGAAGTCGCTGGCGGAAAGCTGGCTGCAAACCAGCACTCTGGATTATTGTATCGTCCGGCCGGGCGGACTGCTGGATGTCGTTGCGACACATAACGCGCGGCTAACGCAGGGGGATGCGGTATTAGGGCTGGTTTCCCGCCAGGATGTGGCGCTGGCCGTCGATCGTTTGCTGCAACAGCCGGTATTCGGCAACCAAATCTACAGTCTGATCGATCCCGATCTCGAACTGCCGCTGATGCCATAGCGTACTCCATTGATATCATTTTCTACGGTGCGCCGACGGCGGTTCGCTATTTTCCTTGATTGGAATTTTTAGATTTGTCGGCAGGATAAACCGGAGCGAAATAGGCTATTACGGAGCAGGGAAGTAAGCAAATTAATTGAATGACTCCCACTTCAATATCAGCGACTTCTTCCTGATTGGAAGCATGTGAAAAGATATACGCATTGATGATTTCTTCCGATGGTTTCGGCCATGATAACCCTGAAAAATAGACAAAAAAGACCTGAAATAGGTTAATAATAACCATGCGATAAAGAACTTTATCCATGCTTTCATTTTACTGTTATCTTCCCCGATGTTTTGATATCCGTTCACGGATATATTGATTCCCCATGAGATGGCGGTAAATCTCTTAATATCTTAAAGATGTGTTATTAATAAATGCAATACAATTAATAGCTTATCTTTTAATTATAAATGCGTAAGATTTGCCGTTTTATATCTTTCTGATATTGGATATTTAATTATTTTATTGTCTATTTAACGGCGAACGCAGGCTAATAAATAAAAGGTGCGAAATGCTTTTGGCAAGAATTTATTTATCGCGCATCCATTTAAAAATAACCTCTAATTTAATTAAGGATATTGACGGCTATTCAATCCTAAAAAAATGATAAGTAAAATCATTGATATGTGTATTAATTTGAATTAATAATAACAAAGACAAACAGGTTTCTCTTGGGTATTTAAGCCTGGTTTTTTGTTAGTCACTCATCGGTGTGGGGTAGAGCAAGAGCATGAGTACAAAGGTATTACTGGTTATTCAGATGGGTGAACCGCCGGAAGATATTGCTTCTCAGGTTGGGCCGCAGGGGAAATGGTTTGCGGATGCGCTGCCGGATGGAACGCACGAGCTGCGGGTGATTCGGCCCGATATCGGGGAATCGCTGCCGCCGTTCGATCGGCTATCGGCGGTGATTATTTCCGGTTCCTGGTCGATGGTGACCGATAGGCTGGACTGGAGCGAGTATACCGCCGGCTGGCTGCGTGAAGCGTTTTACGCCGATGTGCCGATGCTGGGGGTTTGTTACGGACACCAGTTGCTGTCTCATGCCTTGGGCGGTACGGTGGGCGATAATCCCAACGGCGCCGAAATGGGGCTGCAAACGGTAACATTGAACCCCGAGGCGGAAAACATCGGTTGGCTGCAACAGCATCCGCAACAATTTCAGGCTTATCTTAGCCACCGCCAGTCGGTGCTGGTTCCGCCCGCCGGCGCGCAGGTGTTGGCCAGTTCGCAGATTGACCGCTGCCAGATCATCCGCTACAGCGATAACGTGCTAAGCGTACAGTTTCATCCTGAGTTTAATGCGAACATCATGTCGGCCT
This sequence comes from Brenneria izadpanahii, assembly GCF_017569925.1. Taxonomy (NCBI): domain Bacteria; kingdom Pseudomonadati; phylum Pseudomonadota; class Gammaproteobacteria; order Enterobacterales; family Pectobacteriaceae; genus Brenneria; species Brenneria izadpanahii. The sequence goes on from NZ_CP050854.1 coordinate 1,661,913, forward strand.
GTTTACGGCGCAATGAAGCGCGGATGCGGCAGTTAGGATTTGATGTCGATCGGATGATGGCGCAGCTTACGGAAGAACCGCGCTGGGCCAGAAAAATTCTGCTGGATTTTATTCAGCAATACGCTACCCGGTAGCTTGAGTGAGCTGAAGAGGCGGCGGCTTTTTATCCGCCGTCTACAGACCGAGCCATGCCATTTTACTGATACGGCATCGCGTTTAGCTGGGCGATCCGTTGCTTATCCATCCTGATCGCACAGCTGTCGGTCAACTCGGCGCTGGCCGCCGTTCCCTCTTCCGCGATAAACGCTTCCAGGCGGCACTGTCCGTCACGATATTTCAGCCAGCCGCGTTGCGAGTCCAGCAGCGTTTGCAAATAATGCGTTCCCAAATCTTCATCGGCCCTATAGGCGGCTTCGATGCGTTTTTTAGCGTTGCGGTAGGCCGTATTGAGTTCAGACTCGACGGATGATTTCATCAAGGACGGGTCATTCCCGGTTTCATTATCCGATGCGATCTGCGAGCCGTCGTGCTGGGCCGCGGCGGCCGCGCTGATTTGCATGGTTAGCGGTATCAATAGTAATAGCGGCTTTATCATTGATCATTCCCGATTGATATTTTTTCCTTAAAAGAAAATTCGCCGCATAGTGTCGCAAAGCGCGCCGCTATTCAATATGGATAATCCGCATCTGTTTATTTCCCCTCCATTTTCATGTCTTGGTTAATAGCCGAATCGTTTTATTTATTTAATGAAGAAAAATAAAGCGTGATGCATGACCGTTATATAAAAAATAACATAGCGACAATGCGTTAGGCTCGAAATGAGAATAGATATCATTCTGAATTGTTGATTTTCTGGCTATTAAGTGAGCGATTTTATCTTTTTTTGTGATTTAAATGTTGTTAATAAGATAAATATTTGAGGTTTTAATTTTTCTTCGCATAATACATTATTATTAATGTGGTTTTCAGTTAGCAAATATTCCTTCCTATTAAAAAAGAAAGAAAATTTTCACCACGATTTTATGTGAGCAATGTGGTGCGAGGAGTTATCCATGCAGGTCAGTAGACGACAATTTTTTAGAATTTGCGCGGGGGGGATGGCTGGCACCACGGTCACCGCCCTGGGTTTTTCCCCGGCGGCCGCGCTGGCGGAAAACCGGCAATACAAGCTATTGCGAGCGAAAGAGACGCGTAATAACTGCACCTACTGTTCCGTCGGGTGCGGAATTTTAATGTACAGCCTGGGCGACGGCGCTAAAAACGCCAAGCCGTCGATCTTCCATATCGAAGGGGATCCGGACCATCCGGTAAGCCGCGGCTCGCTGTGTCCGAAAGGCGCCGGACTGATTGATTATATCCATAGCGATCAGCGCCTTAAATATCCTGAATACCGGGCGCCGGGTTCGGATAAATGGCAGCGTATCAGTTGGCCGGAAGCGTTCGAGCGTATTGCGCGCTTGATGAAAACCGACCGGGACGCCAATTTCGTTGAAAAGAACAGCGCGGGAGTGACGGTTAACCGCTGGCTGACGACGGGGATGCTCTGTTCGTCGGCCGCCAGCAATGAAACCGGAATGTTGGATCAGCGCTTTACCCGCGCGCTGGGGATGCTGGGGATTGATACCCAGGCGCGGCTGTGCCACGCGCCCAGCGTATCGGCGCTGGCGCCGACATTCGGCCGCGGGGCGATGACCAATAACTGGGTTGATATTAAAAACGCCAATGTGGTGATCGTCATGGGGGGGAATCCCGCTGAGGCGCATCCCGTTGGTTTTAAATGGGTGATCGAAGCCAAAATCAAAAATGGCGCCAAGCTGATCGTGGTCGATCCGCGTTTCAATCGTACCGCTTCGGTTGCCGATCTTTACGCGCCCATCCGGGCGGGATCGGATATCGCCTTCCTGCTGGGGGTGATCCAGTATCTGCTCAGCAACAACAAAGTGCAGATGGAATATGTCGCGTCCTATACCAATGCCAGCCTGCTGGTGCGGCAGGATTACACCTTTGATGACGGTATTTTCAGCGGCTATGATCCGCAGACGCGTAAATATGAGCGCGCCTCCTGGCAGTATGAGCTGGATGAAAATGGCTTTGCCAAACGCGACGCCACGCTGAGCCACCCCAGGTGCGTATGGAATCTGCTAAAGCAGCATGTCAGCCGCTATACGCCGGACGTCGTCGCCAGCATCTGCGGCACGCCGAAGGAAGATTTTCTCACCATCTGCGAAATTCTGGCATCGACCTGCGTGCCGGACAGAACCGCCACCTTTCTCTATGCGCTCGGTTGGACGCAGCACACCACCGGCTCCCAGATGATTCGCGCCGCGGGAATGATTCAGCTGCTGCTGGGCAATATCGGCATGGTGGGCGGCGGCGTCAACGCCCTGCGCGGACACTCCAATATTCAGGGCTATACCGACCTCGGCCTGCTCTCTTTACGGCTGCCGGGCTATATGGATTTACCGTCGGAAAAACAGACCACGCTGCAAGACTATTTAAGCCAGGTTACGCCGAAAGCCCTGCTTCCCGATCAGGTGAACTACTGGAAGAACACGCCCAAATTCTTTATCAGCATGATGAAGAGTTTTTACGGCGATAAGGCGCAGAAAGAAAACGACTGGGGATTCGACTGGTTGCCCAAGTGGGATCAAAGCTATGACGCGCTGCACTACACGCAGATGATGATTGAAGGCAAGGTCAACGGTTATATCGCCCAGGGATTTAACCCGATAGCCGCGTTTGCCGATTCCAATAAAGCTCGTGACGCGCTGAAAAAACTGAAGTTTTTGGTCATTATCGATCCGCTGGCGACGGAAACCTCTAATTTTTGGCAAAACCACGGCGAATTCAACGAGGTGGACAGCGCCAGTATTCAAACCGAAGTCTTCCGTCTGCCGTCCAGCTGTTTTGCCGAAGAAAACGGTTCGATTGTTAATTCGGGCCGCTGGCTGCAATGGCACTTTAAAGGCGCGGAACCGCCGGCGGAAGCCTTGCACGACGGTGTCATTCTGGCCGGGATTTTCCTGCGCCTGCGGGAAATGTACGCCAAAGAGGGGGGCGCCAACCCTGAACAGGTTCTCAATATGGCGTGGGATTACCTTAATCCTGAAGATCCGACGCCTGAAGAGGTGGCGAGAGAAGGGAACGGCTACGCGCTGGCGGATATTTACGACGATCAGGGCGCGCTGGTTCTGAAGAAAGGGCAGTTGCTGTCCGACTTTTCGCAACTGCGGGATGACGGCACCACCGCCAGCTTCTGCTGGGTGTATACCGGCTGCTGGACCGAGCAGGGCAATCAGATGGCGCGGCGCGATAACGCCGATCCGTCCGGTTTGGGCAGCACGCTGGGATGGGCCTGGGCCTGGCCGCAAAACCGCCGCATTCTGTATAACCGCGCTTCCGCCGATGAACAGGGGAACCCCTGGGATCCGAAACGGGAAATCCTTCGCTGGGACGGTCAGCGCTGGCAGGGGATCGATGTTCCCGACTACGGCAATGCCGCGCCGGGCAGCGGCGTCGGGCCTTTTATTTTGCAGGCGGAAGGCATGGGGCGTCTGTTTAGTATCGATAAGCTGACCGACGGCCCGTTCCCGGAACACTACGAGCCCGTTGAATCGCCGCTGGCGAAAAGCCCGCTGCATGAGAATACGCGCTTTAATCCGGCCGCCCGCCTGTATGACGCCGATCGGCAACGCATGGGCTCGGCGTCTGAATTCCCCTACGTGGCGACCACCTATTCCATTACCGAACTGTTTCGCCACTGGACCAAACATGCGCGGCTGAATGCGATCGCGCAGCCGGAACAGTTTGTCGAAATCGGCGAGTCGCTGGCCGAGCAGAAAGGCATCCGCGCCGGCGATATGGTGAAGCTCAGCAGCAAACGCGGCTATATCAAAGCCAAAGCGGTCGTCACCAAGCGCATCCGCACGTTGACGATCGAAGGCCAACCGGTGGAAACCATCGGCGTGCCTTGTCATTGGGGCTTTGAAGGCACCACGCAGAAAGGGTTTTTGGCTAACATCCTGACGCCTCACGTCGGCGATGCCAATACCCAGACGCCGGAATACAAGGCGTTCCTGGTTAATGTGGAAAAGGCGTAGCGGAGAAAGATTATGGCCATGCAATCACAAGATGTTATTCGTCGTTCCGCCACCAACTCGCTGACGCCGCCGCCGCAGGCCCGCGATCACCAGCAGGAAGTCGCCAAACTGATAGACGTTACCACCTGTATCGGCTGTAAAGCCTGTCAGGTCGCCTGTTCGGAATGGAACGATATCCGCGATGAGGTGGGGCATAACGTCGGCGTATACGATAACCCGACGGATTTAACCGCCAAATCCTGGACGGTAATGCGTTTTTCCGAAGTGGAAGAGCAGGGCAAGCTGTCGTGGCTGATCCGCAAAGACGGCTGTATGCACTGCGCCGATCCGGGCTGCCTGAAAGCCTGTCCGTCGGAAGGCGCCATTATTCAGTATGCCAACGGCATCGTCGATTTTCAGTCCGAGCACTGTATCGGCTGCGGCTACTGCATCGCCGGCTGTCCGTTTGACGTGCCGCGCATGAATAAAGAGGACAATCGCGTCTACAAATGCACGCTGTGCGTGGACCGCGTAGCGGTGGGACAGGAGCCGGCCTGCGTCAAAACCTGCCCCACCGGGGCTATTCATTTCGGCACCAAAGAGGCGATGAAAGATCTGGCGGCCGAGCGCGTTATCGATCTCAACAGCCGTGGCTATGATAACGCCGGATTGTACGATCCGGCCGGCGTCGGCGGCACGCACGTCATGTATGTCTTACATCATGCGGATAAGCCCCAGCTTTATCATGGCCTGCCGGATAATCCCGCCATCAGCCCGACAGTGACTTTCTGGAAAGGGATCTGGAAACCGCTGGCGGCCATCGGTTTTGCCGCCACATTCGCCGCCAGCGTATTCCATTATGTCGGCGTGGGTCCGAATCGCGTAGAAGAAGACGACGAAGAGGGCGAGGATGAGGCGCATCATGAGGATAAACAACATGAAAAAGAGTAATCGGATTCAGCGCTATAGCGCGCCGGAGCGCATTAATCACTGGATTGTGGCTTTCTGTTTCGTGTTCGCCGCCATCAGTGGTCTGGGCTTTTTCTTTCCATCGCTCAACTGGATGATGAATATTCTGGGAACGCCGCAGCTGGCGCGTATTCTGCACCCGTTTATCGGCGTCGTGATGTTTGCGGCTTTTTTGCTGATGTTTTTCCGTTACTGGAAACACAATCTGATTAACCGCGACGACATCGAGTGGGCCAAAAATATTCATAAAATCGCCAGAAATGAGGAAGTCGGCGACACTGGCAGGTATAATTTCGGTCAGAAGTGCGTATTCTGGTTAGCGATTATCAGTCTGATACTGCTACTGGCGAGCGGCGTGGTCATGTGGCGGCCCTATTTTGCCGACGCCTTCCCCATTCCCGTTATCCGCCTGGCTTTGCTGGTTCATTCGCTGTCGGCGATTGGGCTAATCCTCGTTATCATGGTGCATATCTATGCGGCATTGTGGGTGAAAGGAACGATTACCGCCATGGTGGAAGGCTGGGTGCCGGCCGCCTGGGCGAAGAAGCATCATCCGCGCTGGTATCGTGAGCTACAACGTAAACAACAGGAAAAACAACCCTGATGAGTATCCGTATTGTTCCTCAGGAACAGTTAGAAAAGAATGAAAAATCGGCATCGGTGGGACATATCCCACCGCTGCTTTTTGCTAATTTAAAAAGTTTATACAGCAGCCGCGCCGAGCGTCTGCATCAGTTGGCGCAGGATCATCCGCTGGGGGATTATCTGAAGTTCGTCGCCAGCGTGGTGGAAGCCCAGCAAAAAGTGCTGCACGACCATCCGTTGCAGATGGGTCTGTCCGATGTATTAAAACAGGCGGGCAATCGTCCTCCGCTGGATATTGCGGTATTTCCCCGGGATACCCACTGGCACACCTTGCTGTGCGCACTGATCGAAGAACTTAAACCGGAAGCGGACGGACAGGTGCTGGCGACGCTGGAAAATCTGGAAAAGTCGTCGGCGCAAGAGCTGGAAACCATGGCGGCCGCGCTGCTTAACCATGAGTTCAGCGCCGAAATTAACGATAAGGCTCCGTTTATCTGGGCCGCGCTGTCGCTGTTCTGGGCGCAGATGGCCAGCCAGATCCCCGGCAAGGCGCGCGCGGAGCCCGGCGAACACCGCCAGTTTTGCCCGGTGTGCGGCAGTATGCCGGTATCCGGCGTGGTCCAGCTCGGCGCCAGCAGCGGGCTGCGTTACCTGCACTGCAATCTGTGTGAAAGCGAGTGGCATATGGTGCGGGTGAAATGCAGCAACTGCGAGGAATCGGGCGATCTGAACTACTGGTCGCTGGATAGCGAAAATGCGGCGATCAAAGCGGAAAGCTGCGGCAACTGCGGCACCTATCTGAAAATCCTGTATCAGGAAAAAGATCACCGGGTCGAGGCGGTGGCCGACGATCTGGCGTCGCTGGTGCTGGATGTGAAAATGGAGGATGAAGGTTTTTCCCGCAGCAGCATCAATCCGTTCCTGTTCCCGGAAAGCGCGGCCTGATTTTTGTCGGGGCTTTACTATCCGAAACAGTATGAGGTGTTCCTCATACTGTTTCGGGGGAATCATTATAGTTGATGTGGACTTAAAGATTTTTTACCTGCATTCACATAGCTATCTATGTGAACGCCGTTGGCAGCGGTGCCAAGGAATAAAACCAACACACCTGCAACGTGAAGTATGACGGGGATATAAATTAAAGCCATTTTGAGTAGCGTATGTACAGGACACAAATTATAACAGCCCATACGAGAGTAAAATAAAATCCATAATTAGGCATTAATGTAACAAAGCACACTCCCCCGATAATAATTAATATTATAGGTATGAGATAGGCGAAAGACTGACCAAGCCATTCAATTAACCACTTCATTTCATTAGTATCTTATTAATCAAGAATATAATTTCTTCTTCGCTAGAAGAACCAGCACTGGTTAAGTATATTATTTTTGACATCTCTTGCTCAATCATAAAATAGAGGAGTTCAAGATTTTCTTTGTATAATCCAAAGTAATAGCTTGGGTCAGCAAATTCTAATCGTCTTGCTGATAGTGCTGCATTTTGCATTTTCCCATAAAAGCTTAAAACGTTGACCGCTACCAGACTACTTTTATTGATTATGCTAATATGTGATGTCTTGAAGTCATGAGACTCAGTGATTAGTTTAGCTATTATGGAAGCTACTGATAATTTTGCGAATTTTGATGATGCATGATTAGCTAATTTTTCTGTAATGGTTAACATAATCTTATGCTGCCCAGCCTCACTGATTCTACGGAGCTTCATTTTGAAGTAAATCTCGACCATATCGAGAATAACATCGCTCCTTTGATACACTTGGCGAACAGCAAGCAACATACGAGTATCTTCCTGGCGTAGTGTTTTACAAACGTCCTTATAATCATCAAAGAGACAGGAACTATACCAACTAACTCGTTGTGCTCCAGCACTAACGTTATGCGCAGTGTTAATTGTGTCTTTTTTTATCTGAATGAGAGCTTTTTCAATATTTAGAGCGATAGTTCTATCAGCTTGCATCTTCAGTTTGAGATAAGACATGCGTTGAGAAAACCTTTGATGTAGAATTTATTATAGCCGATTATATATTGAGCTAAAGATGATGCAAGGATAAGGATATGAGAAAATTTAAACTAACCATTACCTATATAATTATTGCATTGATCTATTTTGTTATCCTCGCTGAGATTGTCTTTCGGCTCTTATCTGAAGAGGCATATCTTCTTGTCGCCAAAATTTCTAACCCTTTTAACATTATGAGTTCTTCATTAGATTCACTTATTTTGCTGATGCTATTTTTTTCTATGTTATTGTCATGGCTATCTGTCGTTTTGTTTAATTCGAGTTGCAGGGCAAAAACGCAAAAGCGTTTTTGAACAGCGCTTGCGCTGGTGCCTAAGGGCGAGGAATCGGGCGATCTGAACTACTGGTCGCTGGACAGCGGAAATGCGGCCTGATAGCTATCAAGAGGACGCCGTTTTATAAACTTCGCTGATAAAGTTCGGCAGGTTGCCATTAGTGACCCCACCCGGCCTCCCCCTTATCAGGGGGAGGAACTAACCCATTAAAAATGCTGGTTTCTCGCCCTCCTCTGCGAAGGGAAGGGCGGGGGAGTAGTCTGGTAAAAATTGGCAGCCCCTATGCCGCAACCGCGCTACTTCGTCCGGCGCGCCAGCAGTACGAACGAACCGATGGCCAGCGCATAACAAATAGCGATCACCAGCGCCATGGACAATGCGGAGGTGCCGAACAAACCGGTCAGCGGAACGCTGATGGCGCCGAGGGTAAACATGCTGACGCCGAGCAATGCCGAGGCGCTGCCCGCTTTATCACCCTGGCTTTGCATAGCCAACGCCGAGGCGCTGGGGCCGACGATACCGATAATGATGATGGTAAAGAACAGCGGGATCAGCAGCCATACCAGCGACGCCTGCAAACCGGCGGCCAGCAGCAACAGCAGTGCCGATACGCCGGCGATGAACAGCCCCGCCTTAAGCACCAGCATTTCCCCAAAATGACCGCTCAGCCAGGAGGAGATCTGCGCGGAAAAGATCAACCCTACGCCGTTGATGGCAAAGCACACGCTGAACGCCTGCGGGCTAAGGTGATAAATTTCCTGCAAAACAAACGGGGATGCGCCGATGTAGGCGAACATGCCGGCCCCGGCGAACCCCTGGGCCAGGCAGAGTCCCATAAACTGGCGCTGCGTCAGCAGGCTTCCTACCGATAGAATCAACGTTCCCACGCCGCCGGTCACCCGGCGTTGCGCAGGAAGGGTCTCATGCAGGCGCAAGCTGGAAAGCAGCAGCAACAGAACGGCGATTACCGCTAACGCAATGAAGATACCCCGCCAGTCCATGACAGTCAGCATCGCGCCGCCCATCACCGGGGCGACGATCGGCGCCAGACCGTTAATCAACATCAGCAAAGCGAAAAAGCGGGTTAGATCGTGGCCGGAATAGAGATCGCGCGCGATCGCGCGGGATAGTACGGCGCCGCCGGCGCCGGCCAGACCTTGAATAATCCGCGCCGCCAGCAGGTGGTTGATGTCCTGCGCCAAAGCGCACCAAATAGAGGCCGCCAGTAAGATAAACAGGGAAAACAGCAACGGCCTGCGGCGTCCCAGTTTATCGCTCAGCGGGCCGAAAATTAGTTGTCCTACGCCCAGTCCAAGCAGGCCGGCAGTCAGGCTCAACTGCGCCGCGGCGGTGGTGGTCGACAACTCTGCGGCCAGTTCCGGCAGCGCGGGGAGATAGAGATCGGTACATAGGGGGCCTAGCGTGGCCAATAGCCCTAGTACCAGTGCATAACTTAAACGTGATGGTTGCGTAGCGTTATTCATAGATTGTGGTTTCAGGAAATATGTGATGGAAAATATGCTGATAAAGCTGATTTAGCATATCAGGCGAGGCTTTTTGACTGGTCATTGAGCGAAACGCGGTGCCTTCATACAATACCGCCATAAGTTCAACGCGGGCGGCGAGTTGCGTCGGGCTCAATTGGGGATAGCGCTGTTGCAGCATGGTGGTCGCCTGCTGAAATAGTTTGTTGTCGGCTTCTTGCAGCAGCGTGGCGACGCGAGGATTGCGGGTGGCCTCAGCGGTCACTTCCAGCATCAGCGCATGATCGTCTTCACGGGTTTTTTCATCGCCCAGTAAAGCGCGTTCCGCCAGCGTTTTTGCCATTTGCGAAGAGTGGTCGGCGCTTAATTTGATCAGCTGTAACCGGTTGTTGACGATTTGACTGACAATTTCCTCAATGATGGCGTCTTTGTTGGCGAAATAGCGGTATATCTGCCCCACGCTGAGCCGGGCGTGGGCGGCGATTTGTGCCATGCCCGCACCATGGAATCCCGAACGGCGAAAGCAAAAGCGCGCCGCTGAAATGATCTGATCGCGCCGCGCATTTATTCGTTCCGATTTGGTGATGGTTTTTTGCACAACTCCCCCTTTAATTTCAAGACGCTCACCTTAACAAAAACCTTACTCAATCTTGTCGGAAGAGTTTATCTAACTTCCTTAATATTGAGAATGAACGTTCACTCTCAATTATAGGGCATGATTTCATGCAAGGTAAACGCTTTATTTTCTTATTGGTCTTCTTACTATCCGGCTGTGAGCGGGCGTCAGAACCAGCTCAGGTAAAACCTGTCGTTGAAGTTACGGTACAGACGCTGCAGCCACAGTCCGTGGAGCTGGACAGTGAACTGAACGGCAGAACGACCGCCGCCATGGTGTCCGATGTCCGGCCGCAGGTAGACGGCATTATTCAAAAACGCCTGTTTACCGAAGGCAGCGACGTAAAAGCCGGGCAGGTCTTGTACCAGATCGATCCGGCCAGCTATCAGGCCGCCTATGATGAGGCCGCCGCGGCGTTGAAAAACGCGCAGGCCAGCGTACGGGCGGCGAAACTGAAAGCCGAACGCTATGCCCGTTTGGTAAAAGAAGAGGGGGTTTCGCAGCAGGATGCGGACGATGCGCAAACCAGCTATGAAGAGTATCTGGCGACGGTAGCGGAAAAACAGGCCGCGCTGAAGACCGCGCAAATCAATCTGGCCTATACGCAGATTAAAGCGCCGATTTCCGGTCGTATCGGCATCTCTTCCGTTACGCCGGGAGCGCTGGTAACCGCCAGCCAGACCACCGCGCTGGCGACGATCCGTCAGCTCGATCCCATGTATGTCGATCTTACCCAGTCCAGCAGCGAGCGGCTGGCGTTGCGCCGTTTGCAGAAAAACGAACAGCCGACGGTATCGTTGACGCTGGAAAACGGCGAAACCTACGCCTCGCAAGGGAAGTTGCAACTGTCTGAAGTCTCCGTAGACGAGTCGACCGGCTCGGTTACGCTGCGCGCCATATTCCCCAATGCTGAACACATTTTGCTGCCCGGCATGTACGTGCGGGCTTCGGTTGCCAACGGCACCGATCCGGCGGCTATTCTGGCGCCGCAGCAGGGCATTACCCGTGATGCGAAAGGCAATGCCACCGCGCTGGTGGTCAACGACCAGCAGCAGGTAGAGCTGCGTCAGGTCGTCACCGCTCGGGTGATTGGCAACCGTTGGCTGGTTTCCTCCGGGTTAAAAGCGGGCGATCGGCTGATTATCGAAGGCACGAATAAGGTGGGCGTCGGCGATACGGTAAAAGCAATAGAGACGTCATCCTCCGGCGCCGGGACGAATAGCCAACAGGCAACGGATAAAACAGAGGTGAAAGAGTAATGTTTTCCCGCTTCTTTATTTATCGGCCGGTGTTTGCCTGGGTGATCTCGATTGTGATCATGCTGGCGGGCGCGCTGGCGATCCAGTCGCTTTCCGTGGCGCAATATCCTGATGTGGCGCCGCCTTCGGTGTCAATCACCGCAACCTATACCGGCGCGTCGGCGGAATCGCTGGAAAACAGCGTTACCCAAATTATTGAACAACAGCTCACCGGGCTGGACGGGCTGCTGTATTTCTCCTCTACCAGCAGTTCCAGCGGACAGGCGAAAATTACCGTTACCTTTAAGCAGGGAACCAACCCCGATACCGCCCAGGTTCAGGTGCAAAATAAGGTGCAGCAGGCGTTGAGCCGTTTGCCGACGGAAGTGCAGGATCAAGGGGTTACGGTAACCAAGTCGCAAACCAGCTTCCTGCTGATTATGTCGTTGTACGATACGACCGATAAAGCCAGCGGCTCGGATATCTCCGACTATATGGTCAGCAACCTGCAGGATCCGCTGGCCCGCGTGGATGGCGTGGGGGATGTCAAAGTGTTCGGCGCGCAGTATGCGATGCGTATCTGGATGGATCCTACCCGTCTGGCCGCCTACGATCTGATGCCGTCGGATATTTCCTCGGCGATTGAGGCGCAAAACACGCAGGTATCCGCCGGTAAGATCGGCGCGCTGCCTTCCCGCAGCGATCAGCAGCTCACGGCCACGGTGATGGCGCAGTCCAAGTTGACGACGCCCGCACAGTTCAAAAATATTATTGTAAAAAGCGAATCTAATGGTTCGGTTGTTCGGCTGGGCGATGTCGCGCAGGTGGCGCTGGGCGATGAAAGCTACGATGCCGTCACTCGCCTGAACGGCCATCCGGCGGCGGGGATCGCCGTGATGCTGTCGCCGGGGGCGAACGCGCTGGCGACGGCGGAACGGGTAAAGGCCAAAGTCGCCGAGTATGAAAGCACCATGCCTGACGGATACCGCGTTGCGTATCCGAAAGACAGTACGGACTTTATTAAAATCTCCGTAGAGGAAGTGGTTAAAACGTTATTTGAAGCCATCCTGCTGGTGGTGATTGTCATGTTCCTGTTCCTACAGAATCTGCGCGCGACGCTGATCCCGACCATCGCCGTACCGGTCGTACTGCTGGGAACCTTTGGCGTACTGTCGCTGTTTGGTTATTCCATCAACACCCTTACGCTATTTGGCATGGTGCTGGCGATCGGGCTGCTGGTGGATGACGCGATCGTGGTGGTGGAAAACGTCGAGCGCGTGATGCGGGATGACGGGCTTCCGCCGAAGGCCGCCACCGAAAAATCGATGCGGGAGATTTCCGGCGCGTTGGTCGGTGTGGCGCTGGTGCTGAGCGCGGTATTCCTGCCGATGGCCTTCTTTGGCGGTTCGACCGGGGTGATTTACCGCCAGTTCTCCATCACTATCGTTTCCTCCATGCTGCTGTCGGTACTGATTGCGCTGACGCTGACTCCGGCGCTATGCGCTTCATTGTTGAAACCTACCGAGCATCGCACCGCGAAAAACGGCTTTTTTGCCGCTTTTAACCGGCGCTACCAATCCATGCAGGAACGTTATTCCGGCAAGGTCGCTCATGTATTGCACTCTCCGACGCGCTACATCATCCTCTATGGCCTGCTGATTGTCGGCATGGCTTTGCTGTTTACCCGCCTGCCGTCGGGGTTCTTGCCGACGGAAGATCAGGGCAGCGTGATGGTGCAGTTCACCTTACCGCCAGGCGCGACCGAAGCGCGGACCAGCCAGGTGGGTAAAGCGATTGAACGCTATTTTCTGACCGACGAGAAAGACAATACCGAAGCCATTTTCATTATTTCCGGATTTAACTTCAGCGGTAGCGGACAAAACGCCGGCATGGCGTTCGTCGCGCTGAAAAATTGGGCCCAGCGTCCGGGGGCGGAAAACAGCGCGGATGCGATTTCGAAGCGGGCGACCAAGGCGCTTTCCTCGCTGCGAGATGCGCAGGTGTTTACCCTGACGCCGCCGTCGGTGGATGGGTTGGGCCAGTCCAGCGGGTTTACCTTTGAACTGCAGGCGACGGGCACCACCGATCGCGACAAACTGCTGCAACTGCGCGACGAACTGCTGGCGTCGGCCAACAAAAACGCCAAACTGTCGGCCGTTCGCGCCAACGATTTGGCGCAGATGCCCCAGCTACAGGTGGATATTGATAATGACAAAGCCAGTGCGCTGGGGCTGTCGGTGAGCGATGTCACCGCCACGCTGAGCAGCGCCTGGGGCGGCTCCTATGTGAATGACTTTATCGATCGCGGACGGGTTAAGAAGGTTTATATCCAGGGGGATGAAGATTCGCGCAGCAAACCGGAAGATCTGAATAAGTGGTTCGTGCGCGGCACCAACAGCGACGGCGACAGCGTGATGACGCCGTTCTCCGCTTTCTCCTCGACGCGCTGGGTCTACGGGCCGGAAAGTCTGTCGCGCTATAACGGCCAGGCATCCTATGAAATTCAGGGTTCCGGCGCTTCCGGCGTCAGTTCCGGCGTCGCCATGGATGAAATGCAGGCGCTGGCAAGAGCGCTGCCTAAAGGAACCACCTATTCCTGGAGCGGGCTCTCCTATCAGGAACGGCTGGCCAGCGGGCAGGCGCTTTCGCTGTATGCGATCTCGATTCTGGTGGTGTTCCTATGTTTGGCGGCGCTGTATGAAAGCTGGAGTATTCCGTTCTCGGTGATGCTGGTGATCCCGCTGGGGGTCGTCGGCGCCGTCTTGGCCGCCACGCTGCGCGGACTGGAAAATGACGTCTATTTCCAGGTGGCGCTGCTCACCACCATCGGGCTGTCGGCGAAAAACGCCATCCTGATTGTGGAGTTTGCCGAAGCGGCCTATCAGCGCGGGGCCACGCTGTTTGCCGCCGCGCTGGAAGGCGCCGTCACGCGTTTAAGACCGGTGCTGATGACCTCGCTGGCCTTTATCGTCGGGGTATTCCCGCTGGCGATTTCCACCGGCGCGGGCGCCAACAGCCGTATTTCCATCGGCTCCGGCATCGTGGGCGGTACGCTGACGGCGACCGTATTGGCGGTTTTTCTGGTGCCTATGTTCTTTGTTTTGGTGAGACGCATGTTTCCCGCGCGTGCCGACAAAGCTCTGCCTGGCGTTGACTCATCGAGGAAAGAATAATGCGTAATCGTCAATTTATCATCGCCCTGTTCCCCCTGCTATTGGGGGGATGCGTCTCCCTGGATCCCGACTATCAGCGCCCTGACGCGCCAGTGCCGTCGGCCTGGCCGCAGAGCGGCGAGGTAAAAGGCGAGGCGTCGGACGCCGCGAAAATCCCCTGGCGCTCGGCTCTCGTCGATCCGAAATTGCAGCGGGTGATCGATCTGGCGCTCAGCGATAATCGCGATCTGCGCAAAGCGCTGGCCGATATTGAAGCGGCGCGCGCGCAATACGGCGTCCAGCGAGCCGCACTCCTTCCAACCGTGAGCGCCGGAATGGATGGTTCGCGGGGCAGAACGTTAAGCAGCAGTTCATCGTCGAGCGGCAATGCGACGGCCATCAGCCAGAGCTATAGCGCCAATCTGGGCGTCAGCGCCTTCGAACTGGATTTGTTCGGAAAAACGCGCAGCCTGACGGAGGCGGCATTGGAGAGCTATCTGTCAACGGAGGCGGCGGCGAAAAGCACCCAACTGACGCTGATTGCCGATACCGCCACCGCTTATATCACGCTGGCGACGGCGCGCAGCGACCTGCAATTGTCGCAGCAGACCATGCAAAGCGCCCTGCATTCGCTGGAGGTGACGCGCAACCGGCAGCGCAATGGCGTGGCTTCCGGCGTCGACGTCGCGGAAGCTGAAACCGTGTATCAGCAGGCGCGCGCCGATGTCGCCAACTATACGACGGAGGTGGCGCAGAGCAAAAATGCGCTCGATCTGCTGGCGGGACAGCCGGTTGACGAATCACTGCTGCCTACCGGTCTGGACGCGCTGACGCAGGCGATCGCGCCGGTATCCGCCGGGATCTCCTCCTCCGTGCTGTTGCAGCGTCCTGATGTGCTGGAGGCGGAACATACCTTGAAATCGGCCAACGCCAATATCGGCGCGGCGCGAGCGGCGTTCTTCCCCAGCCTGTCATTGACCGCCAGCGGCGGGGTGGGCAGCAGCGCGCTCTCTTCGTTGTTCAGCCACGGCGCCGGCATTTGGTCGCTGGCGCCCAGTCTGAGTCTGCCGATCTTTGACGGCGGCGCGAACCGCGCCTCGTTGCAGTATGCCGAAGCGCAGAAAAAAGGCTACATCGCCAGCTATGAAAAAGCTATTCAGACCGCGTTCCAGGAGGTGGCGGATGCGTTGGCGCGTAAAGCCACCATTGATGAGCAACTGGCGGCGCAGCGGGATTACACCACGGCGGCGGAACGCAGCTATCAGTTGGCGGATAAGCGCTACCGGGAAGGGGTTGATACCTATCTGAACGCGCTGGACGCGCAGCGGACGCTTTACAGCGCCCGGCAAACGCTTATCAGCATTGAGCAGACCCGGCTGAATAATCTGGTGACGTTATATAACGTGCTGGGCGGCGGGGCGGCTGCGCAGTAAATAAAATCTATTCATTAGGTTACGGGATAGCCGCCGAATTGTGGCGCTATCCCGTTTTTTTTCGCGGGAAACGGGGCTAAACGGCAAGTTGGCGGTACAGCAGAACCAGGGCGGCGATGACGATAGTTACCGAGGTGAAGGCGATCAAACCGCGGCTGATGCGCGACAGTATCTGGTGCCGGGCGGCGTTAAAACGATAACGCATAACGGCGAAAACGGCCATCATGCAGGCGACGCACAGCAGCAGGATACCGCAGGCGAACACTACGCGATCGTCGTCCGCTATGCCCGCGCGAAAAAACAGCAGGCTGTTGATCAGCATGACAAACATGGTGCGTGACCAGGCCATACCGGTGCGTTGTGGTTGTAAACCGGGATCGCGCGTCGATTCCATCGGTAAATTAGTCGAAAATGATGATTGCCGCCAATGCGACCGCAATCATGGTGACAAACAGCGTAACGGTCAGCAACAGCGGGGTATAAGGCATATCGCTTTCCTGACGCATGGCTTTTTCATTGCTGACCCAGCGGCGATACGCCAGCGCGCCAAGCAGGGCGGCGCAGACAATCAGCAGCAGCGCCAGCCCTTGACGCACCATAGGCGAGGCGAGATGAACGGTGAATTGATCCACCGCCACCGCGCCCGCCAGAAACGCCAGCGAGGTTCTGATCCAGGCGAGAAACGTTCGTTCGTTGGCCAGTGAAAACCGATAGTCAGGCGTTTTCCCCTGATGCCACCACGGTGTTTTTTCCTGCTTGGGTGTCGTCATATTTATCGTCTGGGTATAGGTGGAACACTATTTAATTCGTTCAACGGCCTTATATGGCCTGATTGGTCAGCAGGTCGACCTTGCTGGCGTCGGCGACGCGTTTGAGGTAACGGCTGACGTTCGGCCCGAAGCTAATGCTTTTCACTATGGTCAACGAACGCAGAACCGGGAACAGAATAAAGTCGGTGGTGGAAATAGCCAGTTCGGTTGCCAGCAGCGATTCGAGCTCGGTCAGCTTCTGCTGAACGTCGGCGACCAGCGCGGGCGTATCTGCTATCAGCGCTTCCAGATCGCCGAACGCTTTCTCTTCCCGTAGACGATAAGCCTCACGCGCTTCAGGCGTGGACAGCTCTTTGAACTCCGCTTTGGTAAAGCGCGGCACCGCCAGCTTGAATACCGTGCCGGAAGCCGCCTTACACCACGCTTCAACGGCGGCGTCGACCGGGTGGTCGGCGATTAACGGCGTTTGGGTCTTATCGACATAATGTACGATATCCATACTTTCCGGCATGAAACTGCCATCTTCTTTCTGCAGGATAGGCACCACCTTGCGGCCGACCATCCGCGTAGGGGTTTCAACGTCGCCTTCCATAATGACGGATAGTTCAAAGGGTATCGCCTTCAGACCGAAAATCATCCTGGCTCTGACGCAGAACGGGCAGTGTTCATAGATGAAAAGTTTCATTTTTAGCACCTTAATGATGGGAAAACGGCAGAATACGATCTTTATCCGATATAGCCGGTATTTTGCAAGTCGCCGTGTCGGTTTGCATCTATTGGGTATAGTCGGTCAGCCGGAATAATACCTGAAATAAAAAACGATGATGCCTCTTACCTGCTACCGATTTGTGACACATTTTTACCGTGCAGCGCAGACCCGCGTTCGGCTCTACTCCGGCACGCGGCGAATGCCCCGCCCGCGCTTACCATGTCCCCGGTCTAAACACCCTCCCTTGTCAGGAGTAGGATCTCACTAATTAAACCCGCGGGACTAGCTCCCTCCCCTGACAAGGGGAGGGTTGGGGTGGGGTAAGCCGCTTGCGCTCGAAGCGCGTTAAAACGTTTCCCAATTATTATCACAGTGCTGCTTGTCAGGGGAGGATCTCACTAATTAAACCCGCGGGACTAGCTCCCTCCCCTGACAAGGGGAGGGTTGGGGTGGGGTAAGTCGCTTACGCTCGAATCGCGTTAAAACGTTTCCCAGTTATTATCACTGTGCTGCTTGTCAGGAGGAGGATCTCACTAATTAAACCCGCGGGACTAGCTCCCTCCCCTGGCAAGGGGAGGGTTGGGGTGGGGTAAGCCGCTTACGCTCGAAACGCGTTAAAACGTTTCCCAATTATGGTTACTGTGCTGCGAAGAGGACGCCGTCTTACCGGCAAGTAAAGCCTGCGATGGCGGTGTCGCGCTGGGATGGGAAGGCCGCGGCGGGGTCACGGCGGCGTTGCCGGGTAACTGGAATACGGCGACGGACTCCGTTAACTGGCGCGCCTGTTCTTCCAACGACGCGGCGGCCGCGGCGGATTCCTGCACCAGGGAGGCGTTTTGCTGCGTGACGCTATCCATCTCGGTGACCGCCAGGGCGACCTGACCGATGCCGCGGCTCTGTTCCTCGGACGCGGAGGCGATTTCGCCCATTAGATTGGTCACGTGCGTGACCGACTGAACGATGCCGGTCATGGTCTCTCCGGCCAATGCCACCTGGCGGGAGCCGTTATTAATCCGTTCTACGGATTCGGCGATCAGCCCGCCGATCTCTTTCGCCGCCTGGGCGCTGCGCTGCGCCAGATTACGAACTTCCCCCGCGACCACCGCGAATCCGCGCCCCTGTTCGCCGGCGCGCGCCGCCTCAACCGCCGCATTCAGCGCCAGAATATTGGTTTGAAAGGCGATGCCGTTAATCACGCTGGTAATGTCGGCTATTTTTTGCGAACTGGCGGTGATATCGCTCATGGTGACGACGACGTCATCAACCAGATGGCCGCCTTTGTTTGCCAGCGAAGACGCCTCCTGCGCCAGTTTGTTGGCTTGCGTAACGTTATCGGTATTCAGTTTTACCGTAGCGCCCAGTTGTTCCATGCTGGCGGCGGTTTCCTCCAGCGCCGAAGCCTGCTGTTCGGTGCGCGATGAGAGATCGCTATTGCCGGCGCTGATTTCGCCGGCGCCCTGATAAATCGACGTCGCGCTATCGCGAATAATGGTGACGGTTTGGATCAGGCTCTCCTGCATATCGCGTAAATAGGGGATGAGTTGACCAATATTGTTGCGGCCGAAATCGGTGATGGCGTGGTGCAGCTGTCCTGACGACAGCGTTTGGAACTGCCTCTTTATCTGCTCCAACGGCGTCAATAAACAGGAAACCAGATAGCGATCGGTCAGGAATAGTATCAGCAATCCCAAAATCAGGGCGGCTATCAGCACGCGCTGACAGACTTTGACCAACTGATGGATTTGCCGGCTGTTCGTTTCGTCGTTGGCCAGCAGGCGTTCGGCATAGTCTTCTGTCGCTTTGCCGAATGCAATGCTGATCGGCGGGAGGGTGGTTCTTACCGCATACCGGTATTGTTCCACATCCTCCTGTTCAAGCAGCGCCGCCATATTGCGCATTTCGTGGATAATGCTCGTCCAGTGTTGAACGATGTCATTAACCAATTCCGATGACACGCCCACCTGATGCTGGGACTGAAAAAGCGTCAGATCGTTTTGACTGATGTCGATGACATCCATGGCGGTTTTTAGCATATTCCGCGCATTTTCTTTATCGCCGCTTTGATACAGATCGGCAACCATAAATAATCGAACCGCGGTACGAAAATAAGATTCCACCCCATGACTCATAATACTGGTGTTTTTCTTCTGAATCTGGCTGGTTTCCAGTAACTGGCTGACCTGACCAAGGGACGATATCGCCATCCAGGAGACGCCTCCCCAGAGTAATAAGAAAAGCGCGAGGATAGTCAACAAGACTTTACGGATAGTTATATTTCTTAGCAATCGCATAAATGCATCCTGGTTTGTTATGGTTAAACTGCTATTTTTTCATTTAATTTCAAAGTGCTATGAAAGTGACTTTTTACGTTTGAGGGAAGAGGAAAATATTCCGATATCTCATGGAGGTTATCGGCATCAGCATTGATTTGTTTCTTTAATGAAGGATAAATATTTTAAAATAATGATCGCGTGAAGATATTTGGGAAATATATTTAATGTGTGTTCTTAATTGGCACGCTTGTTGAATTTTATTCTGTCGATATATTGGCGGGTTTTACTCGCTTAATACTTCAAGTCGCAGAGCCGCCGGCGTATATGGTTTCGCATCGCCACAGACGCCGGCTCGGTATTCTGTTTTAAGACGACGTCAAGCGCTGTAGCGTCGTCAGTTGGCTGACCGCGTCATGCATGGCGTCCATTCCCTTGGCGGCCTCCTTCAGCCGGCCCATATTGGTGGTTACGTTACGCCGCTCCTGACTGGTTTCGGTGCTCATGGCTGCGATCTGATCGGCGGCGGAGATGCTTTTATTCGCCATCTCTTGCGTGGTGCCGACCGTTTCGGTGGCGACGCGGCGGATGCGCTCAATGGTTTCGACCGCCGAACGGATATTCTGTCTGGTGGCGTCGGCCTGTTCTTTTGACGAGCGGGCCAAACGGCGGACTTCATCGGCCACCACCGCAAAACCGCGGCCTGCTTCTCCCGCCCGTGCGGCCTCCACGGCGGCGTTGAGCGCCAGCAGATTGGTTTGATCGGCAATCGCGCTGATGCCGACCGTAATCTGCGTGATGCCGAGGGAAATCTGCTCCAGTTGGTTCAACTCCTGTTCCAGATTGTTTTGCGCGGTTTGCGTCTGCATTGCCGCCTCGCTAATGGCGCGAATGCTGGATTCCGCGATATCCAGGGTTTCCGTCTGGCGCGATGTGGCGTGCTCCAACTGCGGCAGCGTCGTCAACAACGGGTTGAGATCTTCCTGGTAAGCGACCACCCGTTCGATAACGCCGGACTGGATACCGTGCATGGCTTCCCAGCGGCGCAGCGCCCGTTGGGCATAGTGGCCGGCGTATGCCGCGTATTCGATGGGAAAGTGGGTCATGGCTTTAACGTCGTGGTCGAAAAACGCCAGCGCCGACAGCGTTTGATTAATGGGAACGCCGAAAATTTCGCCGAAGCTGGAGAAACCGGCGGCGGGCACGTTATCAAAAAAGCGGGCCTGATCCAGGCTGGCGGCATTATTCATCCTGCGCAGCACGCAGTCGTTCAACAGCAGCCCCGCGGGTTTTCCTTTATCGGCAAGGAAGCGCTGCCAGTCATGCCGGGTGGACGCCACAAAATCCGTTGCTTGCAGCAGGTACAGGCGGTCGCCGAATTCCAGATCGCAAAAGAAAGCGATGCGGTCGGTCTGAATGGCGGCGATCGAACGAATAAAATATTCATTGTCGACTTTCACCCCAAAGGTTTTTCCTGCCAACTGCTTGCCGATTTGCTCCGGTTTACAGCGTAGATAATCCGACAGTGCGCTGATGATAGGTTGAGGCCGTCCGTTGGCGTCGAATACGGATTTGACGGTGCGGGCCACCGGATCGGCCTCGGCGACCAGCCAGCTTTGCGCTGTGGGTTCGAAATTCTGGCTCTTGAACGGCGCAAAGGATTTGCCCTCGGCCATCTGACAAAAGATCAGCACCGCTTTGCCTTGCAAGACGCCGCTGCTGTCGCCGATATAGGTGGCGCTGAAATCGAGGCTGCCGCCGGCCGAACCGCCGATCGCCATGCAGGGAAAGCGGCCGCTGGCATACCATGCCTGCATCAGAAAGCCTTCGGAGGCCGATAGCCCGTCGCAGTAGATCATGGCGAAAGTGCGATCGGCGGAAAGCGGCATATCGACGTTGAGCCGGTCCAACTCCTGACGAATCGCCGCGACGCGCTGACCGGCGGTGGCCTTTCCTTGAATATGCAGATCGATGACATGCACCTCATGCCGCGAGATCAGTGTTTGCGGCAGCCATAGCCAGCTGCCCTGTTTCCCGGTCATATCGCAATAGGTTGATGTTCCAGGGTGAGAACACAGCGTACCGGTCGATGAGAGGGCGAGCACCGTCAGATTAGCGCTCGAAAACTGCTGCCAGGCGTTATTGACGATGGAGAAATCGGCATCAGGGGGAACAAAGGCCATCAGCAGTCCGGCTTTGCCGGAAATGCCAAGATTGTTCAGCGAGGCGGGTAAGGTTTCACAGTGATAGACGCCGCTGGCGGGCGATTTGGCGCCGAAAATAGTTGCTCCTGCACGGAAAGACGACAGTATTCCCATAGTAGTTCCCTCTCTTCAATTGAATCATGGCTAGAACGAATCATTGAATAAAACGAGTCTACTCTGCGGCATATTTTCTGACTGCGTTACGGCTCACGTTTATCCGCGACATGGGCGGGAGAAGCGCCGGACGCAGGATGGTCCGGCATGGCGAGATAACGAGGCGGGCGGCTTTACCGGTTAGTCGCGAATGAATTTCACGCCGGGCTTTGCGCGTTCGTCCACTTTTAATTCAAACACATCCGGACGGGCATAGTGGCCGACCACATCGAAATCGTAGCGGGCGCGCTTAAGCTCTTCGGTATCGATTTCCGCGGTGAGCAACCCGGAATCATTTTTGAACGGCCCGGCCAGAATATCGCCCAGCGGGCCGACGATCACGCTGCCGCCTTGGATCAACGGCCGGTCTTCGTCCCAGCCCGTTACGCTAATTCCCAGCGCTTTGGGCGAGGGTTGCACCTGGCAGGCGCTGACCACGAAACAACGGCCTTCATGAGCGATGTGCCTCATGGAGCACAGCCATATATCGCGTTCGTCAACCGTTGGCGCACACCAGATTTCCAGCCCTTTGGCGTACATGGCGGTGCGCAGCAAAGGCATGTGGTTTTCCCAGCAAATGGCCGAGCCGATGCGTCCGGCTTCCGTTTCAACCACCGGCAGGGTGGAGCCGTCGCCCTGGCCCCAGATTAGGCGCTCGGTGCCGGTTGGCATCAGTTTGCGGTGCTTCGCCGCCAGTCCCTGCGCGGGTTCAAAAAACAGCGATGAGCAATAGAGCGAACTGCCGGCTCGTTCAATGACCCCGATCACCAGCGATGCGCCGGTGCGGGCGGACAAACCGGCCAGCGCTTCGGTTTCCGCGCCGGGCACCTCGATGGCGTTGTCGAAATAGCGCGCGAACGCTTCCCGTCCTTCAGGTAACCGGTAGCCGAGATAGGTGCCGAATATTTCCCCTTTGGGATAGCCGCCAAGTATGGCTTCGGGCAACACGACCAGCTTTGCGCCGCTGGCGGCGATGGCCTTTTCATAAGAGAGAATGAGCTTCAAGGTATCGGCTTTACCGTTGGGCAACGCGCCGATTTGCAGTGCGGCAACAATGGATTTGGACATGTCAAAAACCTCTGAAAGGACGGATAGACTCGTCATACTTCAAGTTGCATGAGCGTGGGCCGCCTAATTGCCCGGCCTTTCTCTGGGCTTCGCCCCGGCGGATTTGCCGCTGCGTCGGCGCCTTCCTGCGACTCAAGTTATTTAGAGTACAAATAATGATATAGAATGCGCTGTTACCAATAAAGTTCGAATGGTTGCTAATCGATATGAATGATATAAATATCGCCCGAGCCGATTTGAATCTGCTAAAAGTCTTTGAAGCGCTTTATGAAGAGGGCAGCGCCAGCCGCGCGGCAATCCGTTTGCACGTAACCCAGTCGGCGGTCAGCGCCTCGCTTGCCCGATTACGCGAACTCTACGGCGAACAGTTGTTCCGGCGCACCGGCCGCGGTTTAGCGCCGACGCCGTTGGCCAGTCAGTTAAAACCCGTGGTCACGGAAGCGCTGAACCGATTTCGGCAGAGCCTGACGATGGTTTCCCCCCAGCCTGACGGCTATGAGGGGCGCTCGGTGATCATCGGGCTTTCCGATGATTTTGAAATCGCCATCGGCTCCCGGCTCATCAAGATAATGGCTGAACGGGCGCCAAAACTCCGGTTGATTTTTCGTCAGACGCATAGCCAGATAGTGTCGTCCGCCCTGATGGAGCGCAAAATTGATATGGCCATCGCATCCGGGGGCTTTTCCAGCCGGGCGTTGAGTCACGAATGGGTTGGGGAAGGGGAGTATGCCTGCCTGGTCGATCCCGAATTCCATCAGGCGGATGAGGTCATGGATCTGGATCGTTTTGTGGCAAGCGACCATGTTCTGATCTCATCGGGCGGATTTATCGGCATTGTGGATGAGGCGTTGGCGGCCGCCGGCCTGAAGCGCAACATTGCGGCGTCCACCACCCATTTCGCTGCATTGCCCTACCTGCTGAAGGGGTCTTCGGCGATTGCCACCATTCCGGCGCACGCGGCGCGGGCCATTGTCGCAATCAGCGGATTGCAGATGCTGCCTTGTCCGGTCAGCTTGCGCCGTTATCCCATTGAGGTCGGCTGGCGAACCACCGGCTCATTCGACAAAATCGAACTCAAGGTTAAAGGGGCGATCGAAGAATGTTTCAGACAGCCGTAGCCCGCCGCGACGGACTTAGCCTGTTGATAAAGTTAGATGCATCGCCATTAATGACCCCCTCCCAGCCTCAGGAGCCTGACACTCTCCTTCCCCTGTGTCGGGCGCGTGCGACGAGGTTGCATGAAAATGGCGGTATGGTGGCGCACGAAACTGTCTCTGAGTCCGCATAAAAATGTGACTAAGAAAAAGCCCTTGTCAGGGAGGCGCTGAACAGACTCCCTCCCCTGCGAAGGGGAGGGTTGGGGTGGGGTTAGAACCAGAAAGTTGTCGTCAAAATCAGCCGTTGCGCAGGCGAACCGCCAGTCCCTTTAGAAAATAGCGCAGCACCTGATCGCCGCATTCGCGGTAGTTTTTATGGTCCGGCGCACGCAGCATGGCGGTCAATTCCGGTTGCGACAGGCGGAAATTCTGCGCTTGCAGTATCTCCTGAATATCGGTGGTTTTCAGCGCAAACGCCACCCGCAGCTTCTTGAGAATAATGTTGTTGGTGATCCGGCGTTCGATTTTGGGGGCCGGGCGGCTATCGTCTTTACCGCGTTTGTGAATAATCAGGCCGTCGAGAAACGCGCCCATCAGGATATCAGGACAAAGCTGGTAGCCTTCTTCCTCTTCTTTTTTGACGAACCCGGCCATTTGCTGCGGCGTGACGCTGGTGTCCATTAGCGCCAGAATTTCAATCAATTGCCCATTATTCAGATTCAGCATGTAGCGCACGCTACGCAATACGTCGTTATTTATCATTACCGGATTATTCCCGCCGTTTATTCATGGCGGGTAGTATAAAGCGTTCCACGCGCAAACGCAGTAAAGGATACCCCTATAGACTGGGCGTCCCGATCAGTGGAACGTTTCTCTGCCGGTAAAGTGGCCTACCCAGCCCGCCGGGTTGGTAAAGATGCGAATAGCGACAAAGTCAGGATACTCGCCGCAGTCGAACCAGTGGCGCGTATTGGCCGGCACGCGCAGCAGATCGCCCGCTTCACAGGTCAAGCGGAAAACGTGATCGTTAATCGGTACGAAAAAGGTGCCGCTGCCATGAACGAAAAAACGTACCTCATCTTCGCTATGGGTGTGCTCCTGGAGAAACTTTTCCCGTAGCTCCTGGCGCTGCGGGTGATCCGGCGTCAGTCTGATCACATCCGATGAGGTATAGCCTTCCTGCTGCTTGAGCCGTTCAATTTCATCGTGGAAGTGGGCGAGCAGCGATTCGCTGTCGGCATCGTGGCTGATGCCGTTAATGTCCCAATGCTCCAGTTGAATACCGGCGCCGGCCAGCAGGGCGGAGATATCGCCGAATCGGGACAACTGTTGGACAGGCTGGGCGATCTGCGGACGCTGAAAAATTGATAGAGTGGTCATGGTTTTTACCTCAGGTCGTCGTCAATAACACGGTTAACCTTTATCTTTGTGAGGATAAAAAACAAGACGCTTTATTTATATCTTATTCCAGTATTTCACTTACCCGAATGCTACCGCCGTTGCCCCATCTTATGCCCGCCGCGTACGGCTTCTGCCGCAACCTCCGCACGCGTACGGCGCCGCCGGTTTCTTTCTCCCTCATGCGTCCCGGAGGCGCTTAATGCTAGCGATTGTTTTCCTGCGTGTTCAGCGCCTGGCGTAGATCGTCGATCAGATCCTGCGGATTTTCGATGCCGACGGACAGGCGCAGCAAATGCGGGGTGATTCCTTTTTGCAGCCGGATCTTCAGCGGCACCGAAGCGTGCGTCATGGAGAACGGCTGACTAATCAGGCTTTCGACGCCCCCCAGACTTTCCGCCAGCGTGAACAGCCGGGTTTTCTGGATCACCGCGCGGGCATAGCCCTCGTCGCCCTGCAGGCGCACCGAGATCATTCCGCCCGCGGCCGACATCTGCCGCTTCGCCAGCTCATGCTGGGGGTGGCTGGACAGCCCCGGATAATAGACCTGCTCCACCTGCGGCTGTTGCTCCAGCCAGCGGGCGAGGGTCAGCGCGTTGGCGCTGTGCCGCTCAATCCGCAACGCCAGCGTGCGTATGCCGCGCAAGGTGAGGAAACTGCTGAAAGGATCGAGGATGCCGCCCACGGCGTTCTGCAGGTAGGCCAACTGCGACGCCAGATCCGGGTTATTGCCCACCACCGCGAGACCGGCGATCACGTCGGAATGGCCATTCAGATATTTGGTGGCGGAGTGCACCACGATATCGAATCCCAGCGCCAGCGGACGTTGCAGCGCCGGCGAGGCGAAGGTGTTGTCCGCCACGCTGATGAGATGATGTTTTCTGGCGATATCGGCTATCGCCGCCAGATCCGCCAGCTTCAGCAGCGGATTGGTCGGGGTTTCCACCCAGATTAGGCGCGTCTGCGGGGTAATGGCCTGCTCCAGCGCCTGAATATCGGCCGGATCAACGTAGGTGATCTGTAGTCCGGCGGAGCGTTTACGTACGTTTTCCAGCAAGCGCCAGGTGCCGCCGTATAGATCGTCCACCGCCACGATATGGCTGCCGTGATCGAGCAATTCAAGGATCGTTGAACTGGCCGCCAGACCGGAGGCAAAGGCAAACCCCCGGATCCCTCCCTCCAGCTCCGCAATGGCGGCTTCCAGGGCGCTCCGGGTCGGATTGCCGCTGCGGGAATATTCGTAGCCGGTATGTTCTCCCGGCGCCAATTGCGCAAAAGTCGAGGTGGCGTAAATGGCCGGCATCACCGCGCCGGTACTGTCCGGGGTGTAACCAGCGTGGACGGTTTGGGTATCAAAACGGCTCATAACGTATTCCTTGTGAGTCAGAAAATGTGAGTCAGAAAACTTGTGGGTCAAAAAAGAGATTCAGCGCAGCGCCTGCCGCCAGTGGTTCAGTACATCGGTGCGGGTGATCAGGCCGAGAAAGCGTTCGCCGTCCAGAATGATGGCGACATGCCCGCGATCGAAAGTCGCGAGCAATTCATCGTGTGATGCATCCTTATCCAGAGTATTGATCCGTTCGGACATGGCGTCGCGGGCGGTAAGCGAGAAATGCCGCGCATTTTTCTTCAGACTGTTGAGCAGATCCCATTCATCAATAATGCCCACCACGCGATCGTTTTCCAGCACCGGCAGCTGTGAAATGTCGTACAGGCGCATGCGGGCATGAACCACCGCCAGCGTGTCGTCGGGAGCGACCGATACCGTGGCGCCTTCATCGTGCCGGTAGGTGATCAGATCGCGCAGATCGCCGTGCGGCGGACGTTTAATCAGCCCTTGTTCCACCATCCAGTAATCGTTGAACATTTTGGAGAGATATTTATTGCCGCTGTCGCAGACCAGCGTGACCACCCGCTTGGGCTTGGTCTGCGCCTGGCAATAGCGCAGCGCGGCGGCCAGCAGCGTGCCGCTGGAGGAGCCGGCCAGCACGCCTTCTTTACGCAGCAGTTCCCGCGCCGCGCTAAAGGATTCGGCGTCGCTGATGGAGTAAGCCTGTTTTACCTGCCTGAAATCGGCCAGTTCGGGAATAAAGTCTTCGCCGATCCCTTCCACTCGCCAGCTTCCGGCTTCCCCCACCGTACCCTGTTTTAGATAGTCGGTGAGAATAGAGCCTTGCGGATCGGCGAGTACGAATTCGGTATCGGGCGATACCTGCGAAAAATAACGGCTGAGGCCGCCCAGCGTGCCGCCTGAGCCGACGCCCACCACAATGGCGTCAATCTGTTGCTCCAACTGCCGCCATAGCTCAGGGCCGGTGGTGCGATAGTGCGCGTCCGGGTTGGCGGGGTTGTTGAACTGATCGATGTAATAGGCGCCGGGAATCTCTTCCGCCAGCCGGCGGGCGTAATCCTGATAATAATCCGGATGCCCTTTGGCGACGTCGGAACGCGTCAGCAGCACTTCCGTCCCCAATGCCCGCAGATGGAAAATCTTCTCCCGGCTCATTTTGTCCGGCACCACCAGCACCAGCCGGTAGCCTTTCAGCGCCGCCACCAGCGCCAGCCCCAATCCCGTGTTGCCGGCGGTGGCTTCAACGATGGCGCCCCCCGGCTTAAGCCGGCCTTGCTGCTCCGCATGTTCGATCATCGACAAGGCGACCCGATCTTTAATCGAGCCGCCGGGGTTTTGGTTTTCCAGTTTGATGAAAAGCCGGCATGGGCCGGTGTCGAAATGCGTCAGTTCAAGTAATGGCGTATCACCAATAAAATCAAGCACTGAGGTCGAGATTGCCATGTTTTTCCGCCCTGAAATAAATTACCAGGCACCATATTAGATCTGCGGAAAAACCGGACGAACGAAATAAATCACCAATGAATATGCATATATGTAATATAAAATCCTGTTTGGCCGTATAGATGTACGGGGGTTCAGCGGTTTAGACGCATATACTTCCGGCGGAAGCTATACCGATGCGCGCAATTTCCAGCCTTGCGCTTCCTGTTGCCGCCGCCATAAGCGTGAATAGAGGCCGTCCTGCGCAAGCAGTTCCTGATGCGTTCCCTGTTCGACCAACCGGCCGTGGTCGAGCACCAGGATAAGGTCGGCATGACGGATATTTTTGAGCCGGTGAGCAATCACCACGACGGTGCGTCCACGCGCCAGTTCGGTCATGGCGCGCTGAATTTCAGCTTCGGCGGAAGGGTCGACGCTGGCGGTGGCTTCGTCTAATAACAGTATCGGCGCGTTTTTCAGCAGCGCTCTGGCGATGGAAATACGCTGACGTTCGCCGCCGGACAACGATCCGCCGCCTTCATCCAACAGGGTGTCGTAACCCTGCGGCAATGCCTCGATGAAGCGGTGCGCCTGAGCGCGTTTCGCCGCATCGATCGCCTCTTCACGGCTGGCGTCCGGTTTGCCGATACGCAGATTATCCAGCACCGAACCGGAGAACAGGAGAACATCCTGGAAAACCATCGCCACATGTTGATGAAGCTGTTCGGTGCCGATATCGCGCAGATTGACGCCGCCCAGACGGATCCGGCCGTGCCGAACGTCCCATAACCGGGCGATCAAATGGACCAGCGTGCTTTTACCGGCGCCGCTGGGGCCGACGATAGCGGTAAAGCGGTTGGCGGGGATCGTGCATGAGACGTCGCTAAGCGTCAGCGCTTCCTGTGGTATGTCGTACCGATCGTCATAAGCGAAGCCAACATATTCAAAAACGATGTCTTCGCCCTGCGGCGTCAACGGGTGGATGGGTTCCGACAATGCTTTTTCCGCCAGCAGCGATTCAATTCGCGAAAGTGAACGACGCGCGAAGCGCAGCATCAGCGTCGATAGCCCGACATCAAATAGCTGGCGGTATACCGGCAGGGCCAGTATCAGGAACAGGATCAGAACGTCCGGGGACAAGGCGCCGTCGGATAGCCACCAAACGCCGGCCAGCACCAGACTGATGTATCCCATTTCCAGCATAAAACCGTAACCGGCCAGCCAGGGCGCGGGTTTGGACTCAACGGCTAGCGTGGCGTCGTGATGTTCGGTCAGAATCGACTCCAGACGTTTCCAGGCCTGACCAAAGCGCCCGAAGCTGCGGATGACCGCAATGCCCTGTACATATTCCTGCAGGGCGGACTGCGCCGCTACGCCGGAGGCGATCATCCGGTCGCCGGGGCGGGCCGCCATGCGCTGGCTCAAGCTCAGCATCAGCAGCGCCAGCGGGATCCCGGCGCAGGTCAGCAACGCCAGATGCCAGTCTACCCACAGCAGAAAAAGCATAAGAAATATCGGCATGGCCAGGCCGGACACGAACACCCCTAAAAAGTGCGACCAGAGGTGTTCGATCAGTTCCAGATCCGACGTCAGCCGCGCGGCCAGATCGCCCCCGCGTTGACGGTTGAACCAACCCATCGGCAACCGGCCCAGATGGTCGGCGATACGCAGCCGCGCTTCGCCCATCATGGCGTAGGCGCCGCTGAATATCAACGGCATGCCGCAGTAGCCGGCGCCGATGCGCAGCGCCACGCTGGCAAGCATCGCCAGACCATAGCCAACGGATTGCGCCGGCGTATTGACGCCCGTGAAAACGTTGTGCAACAGGCCGTAGAGCGCCATATAGAAGAGCGCGGAAAAAAATCCCTCGGCCACGCACCACGCCAGCCCGCGCACTAATCGCGGGTCGCGGGTTCCCGATAATCTGAAGCCGGATTGTACCAATTCACGAATCATTATTTTTCCTCCCCGGCGGTGGACGCGCGATCTGCCGTTTCGCCGAGCGACCACTCCTCCGCCTGGATATAATCTTTCCACAACCGCTGGTATGCCGGGCAGGACGCCAGCAGCGCATCATGGGTTCCCTGACCCGCCACCCGGCCTTTTTCCAACACCACGATATTGTCGGCATGCATAATGGTGCCCAACCGGTGGGCTATCATTAATACCGTTCTGCCCGCGCATAATTGATTCAACGCCTGCTGGATCAGCTTTTCGTTTTCCGCGTCGATACTGGCCGTGACCTCATCAAGCAGCAGAATAGGCGCGTCTTTAAGCAGCGCGCGGGCGATGGACAAGCGCTGGCGCTCGCCGCCGGACAGGCTGGCTCCCCGTTCGCCCAGCATCGTTTCGTACCCCTGCGGCAACGCGCAGATAAAATCATGCGCCTGGGCGGCTCGCGCCGCGGCCTCGATTTCCGCGTCGCTGGCGCCCGGACGGGCCAATGCCAGGTTGTCACGCACGGTGCCGTGCAGCAGAAATACCTCCTGAAAGACGATGCCCAGACGGGCCAGCAGGGCATCCAGCGGCCATTGGCGGATATCCATGCCGCCGATCGTCAGCTCGCCGGATTCAAATTCATAAAGACGCGCAACCAATTTAACCAGCGTACTCTTGCCCGAACCGCTGGCGCCGACCAGCGCGGTCAACTGACCGGCTCTGGCCTGAAAGCTGACGCCGTTCAGCGCCAATTGCGTGTCGTAACGCTGATACAAGTCGGTAAATTCGATATCGAGCGCGCCGTCGGGGACTGGCGCGTCGGTCCGATCCGGCAAGGGAGGAATGGCGAGGATGCCGTTGATCCGTTCCAGCGCCGCCATGCGCTGCATCTGTTCGCCCATCGCGAACGTCAGCCGCAGCAGCGGGGATAGTACCGCCGGCGCCACCAGCAGAAACATCACGAAGGTCGGGCGATCCAGCTCGCCGCGCGCCAGCAGCCAGGCGCCGAGCGGCGCGACGATGATCAGGTTGACGGATAGCAGCGTGGTAAACAGCGCCCAGCCGCCGGTGCTGTTTTTGGCGTAGGTCTGAACCCAGTCGACGGCGCCGTGGATGGCGGCGGCGAGATCGCCAAACGAGCGCGCGGTCAGACCGAAACTCTTGATGACATGCACCCCGCGGATATATTCGCCGACCTGATTGGCGATCCGCTTTTGCAGGTCGTTCCATGCGGCAATCTGCCGGCGCGACTTCCGCATCATCCACCACTGGGCCAGCATCGCCAGCGGAAGCGGTATCAGCGCGGCCAGCGTCAGCGGCCAGTTGGCGGAGAACAGCAATATCAAGGCGGCAATCGGTATCGCCGCCGCCGCCGCCGCGTCCGGCAGCATATGGGCGAAGAAGCCTTCGAGGCTGTTGACGTCGTCATTCAGCACGCGCCGCAGGCTGCCCGTTCCTCGCCGGGAGAAGAAGGCGAGCGGAATTTCTCCCAGCCGCTTCGCCATGGCGATTTTCAATCGATACTGAATATTAAAGGCGCCGATATGGGCCAGAATATGGCTGACGGCCATAAATGCCCAGCGCAATGCCAGCAGCGCCACCGTCCAACCGATTAGCCGCCAAACCGTCGTCATATCCGGCTGGGGGGAAAAAAGCTGCACGGTAACGAGATAGATGAGCCAGAATGGCGCGACGCTCAGCGCGGCCGACGCAATGGCGGTAATAATGGCGCCGCCGAGCGAGTAGGGCGCTAAGGTGATTAATTGCCAAAATCCTTTGGGCGTAACATCGGCTGAGCGTGTGACGGTTCGATGCATCATAAAGCGCATCCTTATGTGTGAACGTTGAAATGATATTCATCATGGCGGCGGCCCCGCTTCCGGGCTACCCGATTCGGTTCGGTTACCCCCGGATAAGGATAAATTTATGCGGCAGGGTCATCAGACAAGAGAGCGGCGGTTTTTATTGAATGTGAGAATTGCTTGCAATAGCATATTTGGGGTTAAGTCTTATTACGCATTGTCAGCGCATGGGCTCGGTGAAACGTAAAGGGAGCGGTATGCAAGGTCTGAAATCGGCAGAGTTATCGGCTTATCCTGGTTTTCCCTGTCCGCCGGGCATGAACGTGAAAACGCTGGAAATACGTCCCGGCATGGAGTTATCCCTCGTCACTTCCCGCGCCGCGCAGGCGCTGTCTGCGGTTGCGGAAGGGCCGGGCGATGCGGCCCGGATACATTTTAATTGTCAGCTTAGCGGCCAGACGCGGGTTTCCTGCCGCAATCGGCGTCTGGAACTGGAACGCGGCCGGGCGCTGACCACCTTTATTCCCGATGGCCGTTTCCAGCTACAGTGCAGCCCCGACTGGCGAAATATCGAACTGAGGATCTATCCGCAGCTGCTTATGGAACTGACGGGTGAAGATGATAGGGGATGGTATGACCCTCGCCGGGGGGATGACGGTCTGCTTTGCCACGTCAGTGGTCAGAGAATTATTGATTCAGCCGAACGGCTCAGCCGCCTGATGATGAGCGATTCCCCTTCCATATTGCTGGTGCATTCCGCCGCACTGGAATTCCTGGCCTGGAATTTGATGTCCGCCCGCTCCGTCATGCCGAGCGATGAGGGCATCGGCTCCCGTGAGCGCCGGCAGCTATGGCAGGCGCGCGAACGCCTGCTCAGCGATCTGAGTAAGCCGCCGACGATTGAACAACTGGCGCGCGAGAGCGGATTAAACCAGCTAAAGATCAAACGCGGATTCAAGCAACTGTTTGGCGCCACCACCTATGCGCTATTTCAGCGTAAACGCATGGAGCGGGCGCGGGATTTGTTACAGCGTCATAGCGTAACGGAAACCGCCGCTATGCTGGGCTACAGTAATCCATCACATTTCAGCGCCGCTTTTCGTAAACAATTCGGCCTATTGCCGAAGGATGTCCGCCGGCTTTGTCTATGAAGCGGCAATCATCAGGTCAAATATATATCGCGAAGTACAATAAGTTAGATAATTTATTCCGGCTTCGCGCTTTGTAAAAATTATCTGTTTTTGCGGGAGTATGGGCATATCCACTATTTGGATGAGCTTTTCCATTATTGGTATTTTACCTGGTTGCGTAAATCAGGATTAATACATCAATCAGGCTTAATATATTAGAGAGCGAATAGAGGAGGCGACGTATCGCCTTATTTCGCTGATATCAATAACGCCGAATGATCTCAAGCGGCTAATATATAAGAAGAGAGGATTAAATAATGTCCCATTACCGTTGTTGTAGCGACTCCACATTTTATTTAAGCGATTTTTATTGGCTAATAACCGGAGTCTGCTATGAGCAATATTACATCCCTGCCGATACTCGATCTGTCACAGCTTGACGGAGCGCTTGAACATCGGGCCGCTTTTCTGACGAAACTGAATCGCGCCGCCCGCGACGTCGGTTTTTTCTATCTGGTTCATCATGGCGTCAGCGACGCGCTGCAGCAGCGGGTGCAGCAAACGGCGAGAGCGTTTTTTGCTCTGCCGGACGCGGAAAAACAGCGTGTCGCCATGATTCACTCCCCCCATTTTCGCGGTTATAACCGGGCTGGTTCGGAATTGACGCGCAGCCAGCCGGACTGGCGCGAGCAGTTTGATATCGGGGCTGAGTGTCCCGCTGTGCAGCTATCGGCAAAGGATCCCGGCTGGCTGCGGCTACAGGGGCCGAATCTCTGGCCTGCGGCGCTGCCTGAGTTGAAAACCACGCTGTTGCAGTGGCAGCGGGAAATGACCGCGATGTCGTTGCGCCTGCTGCGGGCGTTTGCCGAAGCGTTGGAACTGCCCATCACCGCGTTTGATGCGCTGTATGGCGAAAAGCCTAACGAGCATATCAAGTTGATTCGTTATCCAGGTCAGCCGGACGACGGCAGCCGCCAGGGCGTCGGCTCCCACAAGGATTCTGGTTTTCTCAGCTTCTTATTACAGGATAACCAGCAGGGACTGCAGGTGGAAATCGAGCCCGGACGCTGGATCGATGCGCTGCCGCTGGCGGGATCTTTTGTGGTCAATATTGGCGAACTGCTGGAATTGGCGACCAATGGCTATCTGCGGGCGACGGTTCATCGGGTGGTTTCGCCCGCGGCCGGCAAAGATCGCCTGTCCATCGCCTTTTTCCTCGGCGCGCAGTTGGATAGCGTCGTACCGGTGTATCAATTACCCGACCATCTTGCCGTGAACGCGCTGGGGCCGACCAGCGATCCTGACAATCCCCTGCTGCGTGATGTGGGCTGGAATTATCTCAAGGGCCGTTTACGTTCTCATCCTGATGTCGCCAGCCGTTATTACGGTGATGTCTTGCAAACCAAAGAAAGCATAACTACCTAAAAATAAGGAAGCTCCGTATGAAAAAGCATGTCATTTTCTCTTTGGCAGGGGTGGCGTTATCCGTAAGTATGGCATTTTCGGTTCAGGCGGCGGACGCGCTGCGAGTGGCGGCCGATCCGGTGCCGCACGCCGAGATCCTGGCGCAGGTGAAAAAAATCGATCCCTCTTTGAATCTGAACGTGGTGGAGCTGACCAGCGGCGTTAACGCCAACGAGCTGCTGGCTCATGGGGATGTGGACGCGAACTATTTCCAGCATGTGCCTTACCTGCGCGATCAGGAAAAAGCGCTGGGCCAGGAGTTTGTCGTTGCCGCGACGGTACATATCGAACCGTTGGGCATTTACTCCAGAAAGCATAAAACGCTGAACGACGTGCCTGAAAACGCCACCGTGGCGGTGCCGAATAACGTCACCAACCTCAGCCGCGCGCTCTATTTGCTGCAAAGCCATGGGCTGATAAAGCTGAAGAGCGGCTATAACGATCCGGAAAAAGATCAGGCGACGCCGAAAGATATCGCCGAAAACCCTAAAAATCTGAAGATTACGGAAATCGAAGCGGCGCAAATACCCCGCTCGCTGGATGACGTCGATCTGGCGGTGATTAACGGCAACTATGCGTTGGAGGCCGGGCTGGTGCCGGCGAAAGATTCCCTTGGCCTGGAAAGCGCCAGCAATAATCCGTATGCCAATATTCTGGTGACCACGCCGGCGCTGAAAGACGATCCGCGCATCAAGCAGTTGGCCAAGGATCTGGAGTCCAGCCAGATAGCGGACTTTATCAATAGCCGGTACAACGGCTCGGTTATCCCGGTGGCAGGACAAAAATAATGATCGTCATTGAACAGCTTGGCAAGTATTACTCTGATAACGCCCGGCCCGCGCTGGATAACGTATCGTTGACCATTCCCGATGGTTCAATCTACGGCATCCTGGGGCGAAGCGGTGCGGGGAAGAGCACCTTGATCCGCTGTCTCAATCTGCTGGAACGGCCCTCATCGGGCCGTATTCTAATGGACGGTCGGGATATTACCACTCTGTCGCCGCAGGAACTGCGCCTGCATCGACAACGTACCGGGATGATTTTCCAGCATTTTAATCTGCTGCACGCCCGCAACGTGCAGGATAACGTGGCGGTGCCGCTGGAGATCTCCGGCGTAGCCAGAAAGGAGCGCGCCGCCAGAGTAAAAGAGCTATTGGATCTGGTGGGGTTAAGCGACAAGGCGCGGGCTTTTCCGTCGCAGCTTTCCGGCGGGCAAAAACAGCGGGTCGGGATTGCGCGGGCGCTGGCCGCGCGGCCGCAGTATCTGCTGTGCGATGAAGCCACCAGCGCGCTCGATCCGGAAACGACGGAATCGGTGCTGGCATTGCTGGCGGATATCAATCGTCAGTTAGGGTTGACCATCGTGTTGATTACCCATGAGCTGGCGGTGGTCAAGGCCATCTGCGATAACGCCGCCTTACTGGAAGCGGGACAGGTGGTGGAGAGCGGTTCATTGCGATCGCTGCTCTCCGATCCCGACTCGCGGTTGCGTAAAGCCCTGTTGCCGGATTATGCCGCCGAACGGGCATTTTTGCAGCGTCACGGCGTGGAGGATATTCGCTTATGCAAAGTCGCCTGAGCTGGGAGGATTTCTTCCCGCTGATGCTGAACGCCACGCTGGAAACGCTCTACATGGTGGGGTTGGCCGCACTGTTCACGGTGTTGATCGGTTTACCGGTGGGGGTTGTGCTGTTTATCAGCCGTCATGACGGCATATTGCCGCTGCCGTGGGTAAACCGCGTGCTGGGCGGCATTATCAATATCGGACGTTCATTGCCGTTTGTGGTGCTGCTGATCGCGCTGATCCCGCTGACCCGGCTGATTGTCGGAACCACATTGGGCAGCACGGCGGCGGTGGTGCCCATCACCATCGGCGCGTTTCCCTTCTTTTCCCGGGTGGTGGAAAATGCGCTGGACGAAGTCGATCGCGG
This sequence comes from Brenneria izadpanahii, assembly GCF_017569925.1. NCBI lineage: Bacteria > Pseudomonadati > Pseudomonadota > Gammaproteobacteria > Enterobacterales > Pectobacteriaceae > Brenneria > Brenneria izadpanahii. Next base: position 1,698,494 of record NZ_CP050854.1, read on the forward strand.
GCGGGTGGAGGCCATTCTTTCCATGGGCGGCACCGCCTGGCACGTGGTCAGCAAAGTGCTGTTGCCGGAAGCGCTGCCGGCCATTCTCGCCGGTATTACTCTGACGGTGGTGATGTTGATCGGTTTTTCGTCGATGGCCGGGGTGATCGGCGGCGGCGGACTGGGGGATCTGGCGATTCGTTATGGTTATCAGCGGTTTAACGATCAGGTGATGGCCGGGACGGTTATTGTATTGATTGCGCTGGTACAGCTGGTGCAGTCGTTTGGCGATCGCATCGTACGCTCTCTGGCCTATCGGCGTTAGTTCACCTCGTTATCCGGGCTCTGGATTTCACGCTTAAGGGGGAATGCGGCCGCGCTCAACCCGCTTCGGGCCGGCCTGCCGCCCCGGCCGTCTCGTTATTGTGAACCGCCGGGACAGTCGCCGCTGGTCTGCGCCGCACGGACTGCGGCGGTAGACGTCAAACGCTTTTGGGCAGCGCATCAATATAGGGCTGAATTTCCTCTCTGTTTTTCAAAATAATCTTCGTTCCGGCCGGTTCGTCAGACGCTCTGATTGGCAGACTCAGGCGTTTCAGGGTGTGATACAGGAAAGCCTGTCGGCAGCTTAGCGAAACCTTTCCGTTTTGCATGCCGTAGTCCAACTCCAGAACGCGGCGGTGCGTAAGAGGAAGATCCGGATGCGGCGCTAAAACCAGCGTCAGGATGGTGTTCCACTGTTTGTCTGCGGCGGGATCTATTTCGGACGGCTCAACGCTGTCAATGCGTAAAATACGGGTGAGCACGAAGTCGCAGAATTGCTGTCGCGTGTGGCAGAAAGCGCGAACATGCCAGCGGCACCCATCGTATCCCAGGGCGTGAGGGGAGAGTAACCTCGGCGATTCGTCCATTGAGGCGGTTGACTGATAGCTGGCCTGAATCGCCATCTTTTGCCGAATGGCTTTTACGATGGTTTCGACCGTCTGCTCATTAAGCGCGCGCGATGGATAATGCGCCCAGTCAATTTCGGGCGCTGAGCCGATAAAACTGGCGTCAGGCTCCAATATGCCCGTCTCCGTGGCCAATAACTCTTCCAGATAGCGCTGAGCCGAACTTTGCTGATAAAGCGGGGAGAAATTCGGCGTGGCCGTATAGGTTTTAGCGCTGCGATCGTAAATCAGATTATCAGGCGCGATTTCCATGTATTTGGAAATGTCGAGCGACGCCTGCGGAATCGATAGTCCAAAAAAAGTGGTCAGGTCCGTTCGGTTGATGTTTCCTTCCCAACGAAGTCGAAAATCGATGAATTGGAGACGGCGCTCCAGTCCCCAGCTCCGTCCTTTGGGGGCACGCTCTGGATTGGTTTTAGAACTTTTAGGTATATGCATATAAATAATAGATGGATCTAATTACTAGACGGATATAAAAATTAGTCGTATGATAATTATACGCTAAAGCTGCTTTTCAGTCCATGAGAGGTACTTAGAACCAGAGTCTGCCATCTCTTCGCGAGCAACGCGAGATTATTCTTATTGGGTTCGGTGGTCCATCGCCGGGCTATTGCCATAGATAAATTTTATTAATCCTATGAATGTTGGGAGCTGTTGTTATGCCCCTATTTAGTGCACGGCTGCATCATTTTTATCTTCAGTGGAATAAGTGGTTAATAAGTTTTGTTTCTTTAGGTTGTGTGGGATATGCGCAGGCGTCCGTATCGGATTATGACGCGCTAGTCGTCCAGGCCCGCCAGGGAAATACCGACGCGGCGACGGCGTGGCTCGATCGGCAATCGCGCCAGCGTCTGTTGACGGTAAATGAAGTCGCCGACTGGCTGCAAATCAACGGTTGGGCCGGGAATGATAATGAGGTTATCAGGCTGTGGCAGCGCTATCGCCATGTAGCGGTGTTGCCTAATCGCGCTATCACCGCGGCGGCCAAGTCCTATCGTAATCTCCGTCAATGGCCGCAATCGCTTGAATTATGGCGCATGGCGCTGAAACGTTCGCCGAATGACGACGATGCGCTAAGCGGCCTGGTTATGACGCTCTCTGATGCCGGACAGCGCGAAGAAGCGCTGCATCTGGCGTCAATGCGCGTGCAGCGCGCCCCTAGCGCGGCGCACTGGCGTGAACTGGCCTGGGTGCAGAACGCGGCGGGGCTTCATGAAGAGGCGCTGGTTTCTATTTCTCAGGCGGTGCAACGTTCACCTTATGATGCTCAACTGTTAAGCGATTACAGCGCCGTGCTGGCCGACAATCGCATCAGTAAGCCGGCATTAGCTATTGGCAATCAGGCGGAATTGTCTCCCGCGGCGCTGCGCCAGCGCCAGTCTGACGCCGCCGCCGAATTGGTGCGCATGGCCTTCCTTCCCAGTCCTACCGAACGAGAGCGCTTTGCCGTGGCGGATCGCGCGCTGGCAAGCTATGAAACGCTGCTGACCCGCTGGCGTGCGGAACCTGAGGCGCAGGCGGACTATCGCCGCGCCCGTATCGATCGCATGGGAGCGTTGCTGGCGCGCTACCGCATGGAAGAGGTGGCGGCGGAATATGAAGACTTACGCCGCGCAGGGGATATTCCCGCTTATGCCCGGCTTTGGGCCGCTTCCGCCTATCTTTATCTGCGGCAACCCGCTAAAGCGGAACAGCTTTATCTTGCGGTGCAACGGGACGCGCCGCAGGAAATACGGCGGCTTGGGGAACAAAGCAATCTCTACTACAGCATGGCGGAAAACGGACGGATCGCCCAGGCGCAGCGGCAGGCCAGGCAACTGAGCCGAAACATCCCCTATTATCGTCATCTTTACGGGTCGCCGGTGCCGGCGCCGAATGACGACTGGCTGGCGGCGCAGCGGATCTTGACTCAATCAATATTGTTACGCGACGCGCTCCCGCAGGCGCAGCGGAAGGCCGAGCATCTGGCCGATACCGCGCCGGGCAATCAGGGGCTGCGCATCGATTTAGCGGATATTTACCTGATGCGCGGATGGCCGCGCCGGGCGGAAATGGAATTGAAGCAGGTTGAAGGGTTGGAGCCTCGCAATATGTACCTGGAGACGCGGCAGGGGCTGGCCGCGCTGGACTTACAGGAGTGGCGTCAGGCCGATCTGCTTACGGATGACGTGATTGCCCGCTACCCGGAGGATAGCGGCGTACAGCGGCTTGAGCGGCTGCGCCGGGTGCATCACATGGCTGAGTTGCGTATCAGCGGCGGCCAGGGCATAAAATCCGACAGTCCCGTCTCCGGTTCGCATAACGCCGATATTGATGCCGTGCTCTACAGTCCGCCGTTGGCCGACAACTGGCGCTTGTTCTCCGGGTTTGCGTTTCACCAGGGAGAGTTCAATGAGGGCCGGGGGATTAACCGCCATGTGCGCGGCGGCGTGGAGTTCACTAACCGGAACAATTGGCTGGAAGCGGAAATATCGGGGCAGAACTATGGCCGCGGGCAAAAAATAGGCGCGCGACTTTCCGGCCGGCATGACTTTGACGACAGCTGGCGCATCGGCGCGAGCGCGGAGCGATTGATGGATCGTACGCCGCTGCGGGCCTTAACCAACGGCGTGACGGCCAATGGCGGGCAGGCCTATGTTCGTTGGCGGCAGAATGAAAGGCGGGAATGGCGGCTGACCCTTGCGCCGGGATGGTTTTCCGACGGCAACCGGCGCTTCGAATATAGCCTTGAGGCGAAAGAAAGACTTTATAGCTCCGCTTTCCTGACGTTGGATTTCACCCCTTCGCTAAGCGGCAGCCGCAACAGCAGATCCGACGTTGCTTACTACAGCCCGCGCCATGACGCGGCGCTACTGCCCGCGCTGACGCTCGACCACTTGATTTACCGCCATTATCAGACGGAATGGCATCAGGTAGTGGTGGCCGGGGCGGGCAGCTACTGGCAGAAGGGCGAATCGCGCGGCGCCATCACCACGCTCGGCTATGGTCAACGCGTACTTTGGAACGACGTTCTCGATGCCAGAGTGATGGTGAATTGGGATAAACGTCCCTATGACGGTGTGCGGGAACAGAATTTATCGCTGTCTTTCGATCTTAATTACCGCTTCTGAAGGGCTGATGATGTTTTTGATACCTTTGCGTTGCTTATTGATTATTGCCGCCATGCTGGCTATCACCGCCTGCTCGCAGACCGAGCGTCCTACATTTGTCGCCCCGGCGGAGCGCCCGCGCGCGGCTAACGAACAGGTCTGGCCGGTCAATCATTATGTTGTGCTGTCTTATCATGATGTTGAGGATGATGGCGCGAATCAGCAGTTTATGTCGGTGCGGAGCAGCGCGCTCAATGAGCAGTTTGTCTGGCTGCGGGAAAATGGCTACCAGCCGGTCTCGGTGGACGATATTCTCCGCGCGCGCTCAGGCGGCAAGCCGCTGCCCGCGAAAGCGGTATTGCTTACCTTTGATGACGGCTACAGCAGTTTTTACCGCCGGGTATACCCTTTGCTGAGGGCTTACCAATGGCCTGCCGTGTTGGCGCCGGTGGGGAGTGGTTAGATACCCCGCAAGATCGGGCGGTGAATTTTGGCGGAAAACCGGTGCCGCGCGATCGTTTCCTGTTCTGGCGCCAGGTGCGTGAAATGTCGCAATCCGGTCTGGTGGAGATCGGCGCTCACACCTATGCGCAGCATAAGGGGATGACGGCGAATCCGCAGGGCAACATGGAGCCGTATGCGGTGAATCGCGTCTATGATCCGCTCGCGCGGCGATATGAAAGCGCGGCTGACTATCGCCGGCGGGTTAATGAGGATGTTGAGCTTATCACGCGGCGAATTACCGAAGTGACGGGCAAGCCTCCCCGCGTCTGGGTATGGCCCTACGGCGCGGCGGGAGGAGAAGCGTTGAAAATCATCAAGCAGCATGGCTATCAGATGGCGTTGACGCTTGAGCGGGGGTTGGCGTCAGCCCATGAGCCGTATAACGTTCCGCGTATTCTTATCGCCAACAATCCGGATCTCAGCCAGTTTGCGCAGATGGTGGTTGCTGTCCGGCAGCGGGAAAACATGCGGGTGGCGCATATCGACCTGGACTATGTTTACGATCCCGATCCGGCGCAGCAGGCGAGCAATCTGGACCAGTTGGTACAGCGGATCGCCGATCTCGGCATCAATACGGTTTTCTTACAGGCGTTCGCCGATCCGCAAGGGGACGGAAATATCCGCTCCCTCTATTTCCCCAATCGTTGGCTGCCGGTCAGGGCCGATCTGTTTAATCATGCCGCCTGGCAACTCGCCACCCGCGCCCATGTGGAGGTCTATGCCTGGATGCCGGTGCTGGCTTTTGACTTTGATGATGCGCAGGCGCAGCGCGTTGAAAAAATCGATCTTGCCAGCGGCCAACGGCGTATAGATACGCAGCAGTACAGGCGCCTATCGCCCTGGAATAGCGAGAACCGGCGGCGAATCATTGAAATTTATGAAGATCTTGCCTCTCACGCCTCGTTTGACGGCGTTCTGTTCCATGACGACGCCATCCTAGCGGATGACGAAGATGCCAGCCCTGATGCGCTGCGCGCCTATCAGGCGGCCGGATTCCCGGACTCCATTGCCGCTATTCGTCAGGATCCGCAGCTTTTCTCCCGCTGGACCCGTTTTAAAAGCAGGGCGTTGATTGAATTTACCCAGACGCTGGCGGCGCATGTGCGCGATATCCGCGGACCGCAGATAAAAACGGCACGCAATATTTTTGCGCTGCCGATTCTGGAACCTGAAAGCGAAGCATGGTTCGCGCAGAACCTGGATGATTTTCTTGCCGCCTATGACTGGACCGCGCCAATGGCGATGCCGCTGATGGAGAATGTGCCATTAAAAGAGAGCAACGTCTGGCTGGAAAAACTGGTGCGCGCCGTCGGTCAGCGTCCGGGCGCGCTAAGTAAAACGGTATTTGAGCTTCAGGCCAGGGATTGGCGTACGCCGGAAGAGCGTTGGTTGAGCGCTGAGCAACTGGCCGAATGGATGAAGTCTTTGCAGATTAATGGAGCGCAGAGTTATGGCTATTACCCAGATAATTTCTTGACGGACCAGCCTGAGCTGAACGTTATTCGTCCCGAATTTTCATCAAGTTGGTATCCGCTGCCATGATAGATCGTATTATTGCCCTTTTCATATTATGCCTGGTGCTGAGTATTCCGTTCGGCGTTGCGCTCGTCTTTACCGGTGAAGCGATGCTGTACTTCATTTTCCTCTGGCCGTTGTTTATGTCGGGGATCTGGATGGCCGGCGGCCTGTATTTCTGGTTTCACTATGAGCGCCACTGGCCGTGGGGCAAAGATGTGCCCCCGCCGACGCTGAAGGGGGAACCGCTGGTGTCGGTTTTGATCCCTTGTTACAACGAAGAGCAAAATGCGCGTGAAACCATTGAGGCGGCGCTGGCGCAGCGCTATCAGAACATTGAGGTCATCGCCATCAATGACGGTTCTAAAGACGATACGGCGGCGGTGCTTAATCAGCTCGCCAGTGAGTATGATCGGCTGCGGGTCATTCATCTGGCAAGTAATCAAGGCAAAGCCGTGGCGTTGCAGACCGGTGCCGCGGCGGCAAAGAGCGATCTGCTGGTCTGTATCGACGGCGATGCGCTGCTTGACCGTGATGCCGTGGTTTATCTGGCCGCGCCCCTGGTTGATAATCCCCGGGTGGGGGCGGTGACCGGCAATCCGCGAATTCGTACGCGTTCTACGCTGATCGGACGTATGCAGGTCGGCGAGTTTTCCTCGATCATCGGCCTTATCAAGCGCACTCAGCGCGTATACGGCATGATTTTCACCGTTTCGGGCGTGGTTGCGGCATTCCGCCGCCGGGCTTTGGCTGATGTCGGCTACTGGAGCCCGGATATGCTCACCGAAGATATCGACATCAGTTGGAAATTGCAGTTACGCCACTGGTCGGTATTTTTTGAACCAAGGGCGCTTTGCTGGATCCTGATGCCGGAAACGCTGAGAGGACTGTGGAAACAGCGTTTACGCTGGGCGCAGGGCGGCGCGGAAGTGTTTTTGAAGAATCTGCGCAATCTATGGTCCTGGCGTCATCGTCGTATCTGGCCGTTGTTCTTTGAATACAGCATTTCGACGATTTGGGCCTTTACCTACGCAATCAGCATTGTTCTTTTTTTCCTCGGCCAATTTATTGATATTGACGAAAATATCCGAGTGGAAAATATATTTCCGCCAGCCTTTACCGGCATGGTGCTGGCGGTAACCTGTTTACTGCAATTCTCGATTAGCCTGTTGATTGACAGGCGTTATGAGGAAAATCTGGGTAAATCGCTTTTTTGGGTAATTTGGTATCCGATGGTGTATTGGATGTTAAGTTTATTTACCAGTCTGGTTGGCTTTCCGAAGGTCATGCTGCAAGCGCGGCGTCAACGCGCCCGCTGGGACAGCCCCGACCGCGGTATTGAAAAGGGGTAATCGATGAATTCACCGTTGATATTGACCGAGCGACGCCTGCTCCCGCTGTTGTTTGATATATTGATGACGTTATGTGGCTGGTGCGGGTTTATTTTGCTAATGACCGAGAGTTTGTTGCTAACACTACAGCAATCGCCGTGGGCCGGGCCTCGTCCTATCTCGTCAGAGTTAAATACGTTTTCCCTGTATCTTGCTATTGGCATTTTCAATGCACTGCTGTTAATCGGCTGGGCGAAATACAATCAGTTTCGGTTTCGCATAGAACGCCGTAAACGCTCCGATGATTTAAATTCTGGAGAGGTGGCGCGGAGTTTTTCTATTCATAAAAATCAGATTGATACGCTTAACCATAACCGGGTACAGCATGTCTGGCATGACGAAGACGGACGCCTTGTTCGCATTGAGGCTATCAACGTAACTTGTGGCGCATAATGGGTTATACGCGTGATATTTCAAGTCGCGGAGGCGTTGGCCGCCCTTAATATATAACGCAAACGCACGACCATTATCGGCATAAAATATAACCGCTTTGGTCATTTCATCGCGGTTATATTTTTACGTTTTATTTGAAAAGATAGCGTTATTCTGATTCATCCCGGATAAATAAAATAGAGCGGGGCGAATGCTTATTTTATCAAGGCGCGGTGATAACAATAGAAACCCTGCGATTTTCTGCCCGGCCCTGCGGCGTATTATTGTCGGCGATGGGGTATTTTTCACCTAATCCCTGGGTCGTTAGATTACCGCGAGGTATATTGCCGCTTTCCGCATAAAAATCCGCAACGGTAGCTGCACGTTTGAGAGACAAAAATTGATTATAGCTGCTCTCGCCATAATTGTCCGTGTGTCCGTCCATTCTTGCGTGGAGTAATCCTACCGAAGATAAGGACGAGGCTATTTTTTTTATAGCCTCTTTACTTTGGGATGTCAGCGTTGATTTGTTATTTTCAAATAATACTTTTTCCGATAGGCCTAATGTCCATCCCTCTGGCGTATTTTTAAATCCTTGAGATTGTAATGCGGAAATTTGTGCGCGGGTAAATGTTTGCTGTGGAGACTGACAACCTACAAGTGCAAAAATTGCCACCGTAGCTAATGTTGCTATAAAGCCCGATTTCATAAAATCCTCTGTTTTGATAATTAAGCGTTATGATGGTTCTGTTTTTCCAGATACATATTTTTATCTGCTTCTTCCATTAAAGATTTTAATGTTGAATTATTGTCAGCAATCGCTACGCCGATACTGAGTGTCATATTAATCGTAATTCCATCGGATAAACAGATCGGTTCGCTCATTTTTCTATGAATTTTTTTTATGACGCCTTCAATATAGCTCATGTCTTTGGTTTCAGATAACAGAAACAGCGCGAATTCATCGCCGCCCAGGCGTGAGGGAAGCGATGCTTTGCCCACGCAATCTAATAAACGATTAGCAATAGTAATTAATACTTCATCGCCTACGGCATGTCCGTAGGTATCGTTAATCTCCTTGAAATGGTTGCCATCGATAAAAAGCAGCGCGATCTGAGATTTGCTTTTTTTATCTTTGAGCAGTTTTTCCAGCGTGCCGCAAAATGCGGCCCTGTTGGCTAATCCGGTTAGCGAGTCGTGCCGCGAGCGTTTCAGCAGAGAGTCGTTCTCTTTTAATATCTGCTTTTGCCAATGTTCAATTTCATTGATTAAGCTATTGAAATCTTTACTTAATGTGTCTATTTCCATAATTTTACCCGCCGGCGCCCGCCGGGTGAAATTTCGATTTTCTCTGATATCATGCACTACGTCGGTAATATTTTGCAGATCGATAATCAGGCCGTTATGCAAGCGCCGGGAGATGAAAATTGACAGCACGGAGGATAGAATTACGCATAGGGTCAGCGTGATTAATGAGAAATAGACAAATTGTTTAACCGTGGCATCCGCGCCGGATATCTCGATTTTACCGACTAATTCGCCCCGATGATAAATGGGTTGAATAATCGAGTGCGGGAAAAGCCAACGGATGATCAGTTTATCCGCATTATCCATCGAAAGGCTATCGGCGGCCCGCCATTCCGTTAATTTCTTTCCTTGGGCATCTGTTACGATGGCAATGTTAAATTGGTCCTGCTGGCCGAGATTGTTCAATATTTCTTTGGCGGCGATACCATCCTGAAACACCACGGCGGCTTCTATACTTTGACTTAACGTATAGCCCAGTAATTGCAGGTTTTTTTCAGCATATTGTTTAAATGAAATTAATGAAGCCGCGGTAATCAGCATCCACGATACCATCATCGTAATAACGAGACTCATCGTGCTAATACGAGTCAGGGCAGACCTGAAGGTTATTTTCCTTTCTATATGAGAGGCGGAAATTCCTTTTTTATTCATGATTTTTCATTCTGTGGTCGCGCGAGGATTAAAACTTCAGGGCTGATCCTGATACCGGTTCGGGATAAAGAATCTGAATTTACCGAAAAGCTGACTTTTTTATTAGCGAATATCAGGCAAAACGCGCTACCGGCGATACAGGCCGGATTTTGTTCGGCAATAGTTAATAACGGATGTTCGGGGTGTTGATTAACTATTGTTAATTGTTCTGAAATAGACTCTTTCCCAAAATATATGGCATCGCATCGTGATGGGGAATAATCTTGAGTATTCTTCAGCGTGACGGAATTAAAAATCGTTCTTTTGGGTGTCGCAGCCGGTGGCGGCGCGGTTAGTGAAGAAGAAAAATAAGCCGATGATAGTACGCAAAGAGTGGGCGTTTTATCTGGAACGGGCCAATATGAATAACTGATAATTCCAGCCACGGTTTGATAAACCATGTCCGCCGGCACCTGCGACATTTCGTACTCGATACCGGACGGTTTGGTTTTGGCGGAAGCCATAGCGGTAAACAGTATGCAAAGGGTGAATACAGGCCACTTTTTCACCATACTTAATCCAGTTATGTCAAAAAAAGCATTAATTCGAATAAGCTACAATATATTTAATATCTACTGTTCTATCCAGCGGTTTTTGGGAGCCGGCAGCCGGCGCTGTAGATAAAATAACCGTTCGGAGTTTACTTTCACATTTACATATTCGGTCTTCCTGTTACAGTCAAAAAAAGCCAACCGACATTGCGGTTCAGCTTGTTATCAATACGAAGGGAGATGTCTTATTTGGACATATTAGCGATTAAATTGGCTGTAACGCCGGTTCTGATGCTTGCTGTTTCTTTGGCGGTGAGAAAGTGGGGTGGGTTTGTTGGCGGTTTACTTTCCGGTATGCCGCTGACCTCCGGCCCGGTCGCTCTGTTTCTGGCGATTGAGCAGGGGCCGCAATTTGCGGCTAAGGCCGCCTCCGGCGCGTTATCTGGGCTAGCCGCGGTGTTGCTTACGTACCTTTTCTATCTCGTCGTCACCAGTTCTCTTTCTGTTTTGGCGGCTTGCGTCAGCGCGTTGGCATTTTTTGGCGTGATCTCTTTGCTGTTGCTGGTTTCCAATTCTCCCTTGGGGGCGATAATTATCAGCTTGGCGGCAATCGCGGCCATCATCCGATTAACCAATCGGGGAGGGCGGGAGATCCGAAAATCAACGGTTCCGTTTTGGGATATTCCGATGCGTATGCTGACGTCGACAGCGATGCTGTTCGCTATTACCGGCTCGGCACGGGTAATCGGTCCGCATGTCAGCGGTATTCTTTCGCCCGTTCCCGTCATCGCCTGGCCGTTGACGGTATTCGCGCACGTTCAGGGCGGGCGAAGCGAAATGGCGGCGGTAGTGCGTGGCAACGCGGTAAGTGCGATAGGCGTGATTATCTTTTATATGACGATCAGGGAACTGATCCTCCAGGCTGGATTATTGACGACCTTTGTCGTGGCATTCGCCGCTTCGGTATTAACTACAACCTTGTTGGCCGAAGTTATGCGGCGTTCGGCGAGAGCGGCGTCTTAATATCCGTATGGTATGGGGAACGCCTAAAATCAAGGCGGCGACCGGATGGCGTTCCAACTGATACGGTTTATTCGGAGGGTTAGCCGCTACGTTTTTTTCTCCTGAGCGATAGGTAATGCCGGCCGCGATACAAGAGTAAAGCGAGAAAAATCAGAATGCAGCCTGCCACTTTCTGTGCGGGCATCTTTTCTCCATACCAAATGGCGGAGAGAATAACGGTCCATACCGGCTCCAGCACCATAATAATGGCTGCGTTGGCCACGCTGGTTCGCTTTTGCCCGGCGATTTGCAATAGAAAACGTATCGAAGTGGCGATAATTGCGCTGGACACGAACCACAGCCAAATGCTGCCGTCGATATTGGCGGGCCACTGTTCATAGCATAACGAAATGATTATGCCGCATAGGCTGGTACAAAATAGCTGAATGCAGGTTAAGGGTAATACGGGGATCGTCAGCGCGTAACGGCCGTTGGCGCAAAAATATACCGCCTGGGTTAATGCGGCGGCAAGAAACCAGAATTGGCTGATCGATATCGTCCAGCCATGGGTTAACGTCAGCAGGGCCAATCCGAACAGCGCCAGGGGCAGGGATTCCCAAAAGGGGCGAGTCGGCGTGATCTTGAATATTACCCATGCCGCTAAGGGTACAAACAGCATTGAGAGGCTCATGATAAACGCCCCTTCGCCCAGCGCATCGCTTAGCGATACCGCCAGGATCCACAGCAACATTGACAGCGCTTGCAGACAGCCCACGCCGACGATACCAGGGATGGACGATGGCGTGATGCGATTTTTCCGTCGAAAACAGAAAGGCAGTAAGAATATGCCGGCCAGTAAAAAGCGCAGCCCTATGAAACCGAACGTCGGCATGCCCTGAAGCGACTCTTTGGAGAAAATCCATCCAAAACTGGCAGTTAACGTTGTCGCGATTAATAACAAGTCCGCGCGCCGCTGTTGATTTATCATGACATGCTAACCGCCTCAAACGGGGTCCATAACTTAGGCGTTGATTCCGCTCACCTCTTCGACGTTCGCCCCGATTGACCGTCACAAGCGGTGTTTAAATCTGCTCCCGGCAGATTTGTCACTTACCCCGGTCACTTGACTTCAGTAAGCGCCGGCGATTGATGAGAGACATCCGGTCTTTCACCGCAGGCCAGCCGGTGGCTGGTCAGATTCGTTCCCGGCGAGCTGGTGTTGCGTCGCCGTCTTCGCGCATCTCGAAATCTATTGATAGAGGGGAAAGCGTGGCAAGCAGCGATACCCTGTGTCGCGGCCGTCCCGAGTATCTCGAACTTTAAGCAAATGGTATTACTGCTATAAGGCAGAACAGGCGATAGCCTTTGTAATGCGGCATACCTGCTTTTTACGGAATGGGCATTTTCGTCTCATTACGTCCAATTTGCTCATAGATACCGGCATACGGCATATAGGTCAGTATCTATGAGTATGCTTACTTCGTTTGGGAAATTACCCCCGATTAAGAATACGAAGAAAATCCTGTTTATTCGAGATAAGAGAGAGCGCGTTAGCAATGATTTCATCACTAAAAATAGACGCAATTTCTTTTAATACATCAATATGTTGCGCTTCTTTAGCAATAACGCCGATGGTAATAAACATCACATTGCTTCTATCCCAAATAACGCCATCAGGAAATTGAAAAACCTCAATTCCTGTTTTAACGATGATATTGGTGGCTGATTTTGGCAAATGAGGAAGGGTAATGCCGTTTCCCAGGAACGTAGAAACTTGATGCTCTCTTTCATTAAGAAAAGCAATACAATCCTGATTGACATATCCTTTTTCTTTAAATTTGTTACCTACCATCGATAAAACTTCAGCTTTGTTTTTTGCTTTACAGCCTAAATGAAGATTATCGGGCGTAATATTATCTATCATCATCTGTCTCCTGTGCGATATGGCCTATTTGCCTTCGGGTAAGACATCTTTTAACTATACTCCAGAAGACAGTTCTTCCTCTAGTTGTTCTAATGATTTATTAGCCGTTTCGGGTAATGCTAATACAACAAATATAATAACTAGGTAGTTTATAACGGCAAGAATCAGGAATACGGGACCCAAGCCAAGTTTTGCTTGAAGAACTGGGAATAAATAACTGACGATGGCGTTCATGATCCACATAAAAAATACCGAAATGCCCATGGATAATCCGCGGATTTTTAACGGGAAAAGTTCAGCCAATACCACCCAGGTAAGAAAACCCATGGTGCCTTGCATGACGCCGACAAATAATGCTCCCAGCAGCCAGATAGTCGTGGCTTTTACATCGCCGACCAGATAGTAGTCCGCGGCGGCGATGATCAAATGCAATGTCGCCATGAGGGCAAAACCGGAAATAATCAGCGTTTTCCGTTTAAACCGGTCGACCAGGAATATAACCCCGACTAGCATACCGCCAACAGAGAAAACGCCGTTTAACACGTTACAAATCAACGCCATTCTTTCAGAGAATCCTGAAGTACGGAGTATTTCCGTGCCGTAATACATGATGACATTCACCCCGGTGGTTTGCTGTATAGCCGCCCAGGCGATACCAACCAGCAGTAATTTGAAAATCCAGGGGGTTTTGAGAATGATTGCCAGCATCCCTTGCGAATGCAGCTTCTTTTCCGATTCGATATTAATCAGCGTCACGATATCGTCAAACTCTTTAACCGCCCTTTCTGTCGGCCGAATTTGCTTTAAAATGTCTAAGGCTTCTTCCCGGCGATTTTTGCTAATCAACCAACGAGGGCTTTCCGGCGAACGCCACATGCCGATAAGCAAACCTAAAGCCGGAATCGCCTGGACGACTAACATATAGCGCCACACATCGGGGAGATGCCCCCAAACGTAGCCGATAATGGCGTTGATCGCGAACGCGGCTAATTGGCCGATAACAATCGCCACTTCATTTAATCCGGTGAGTTTCCCCCGCCTCTCGGTTGGCGCGATTTCGGATATAAACGCGGGCGCGGTAACCGATGCGCCCCCTACGGCATAACCGAGCAAAAACCTGGCGAGCAATAGGGTGACGATCTCGGGGGATAGAGCGGACATCATGGCGCCGAATAAGAAAATAAATGATAAATATAATAAATATTTTCGCCGGCCAAAATAATCGGCCAGTCGGCCGCCACAGACGCTGCCAATCGCGGCTCCGATTAAAAGAACGCTCATGACGAGGCCTTCGGTTGTCGGTGTCAGCCCCATACTTTCTTTTAAAGAAGGAAACGCGCCATTAATAACACCTGTATCATAACCAAAGAGCAAGCCGCCGAATGTAGCGACTAATGTTATTTGGTGTAATCGTTTTCTTTGTTGTAGGTTGAGATCCATTATTAGCGACATGTTCTTACCTTTTTATTCAGTTAACCAGGTGATGCCAAATAGCCTCTTCAAACTGCTTAAGCAGTTGCCTTTGATTCCTTGTGAATCAAAGGCGAAGAAGTTTCTTTGGCACTGTGAGTTATTATTCGCCTAAAAATTTATTTATATAAGGCAAATAAATTTGATAAAAAGTTTTAGTTCTGATTACTTACTAAGGTTTTATTTGCTGCGCTTATCCTTTTATTATTGTCTCGTGCTAAATTTTAACCCATCGGCGTTCTTGCGCTGACTGGGCAATAGCTTCCAATACTTGAGAAACGCGTAACCCTTCCTCAAAATCGGGCCACATTTTATCGTCAGCGGCAATGCCGTTGATCAAATCTCTTATTTCGATAGTCTTTTGATCGTTGAAACCAAAGCCATGACCGGCAGAGACGCAGAAGGGGGCATAGTCAGGATGAGACGGGCCGACTAAAATAGTTTTGAAGCCTTGTCTTTCCACCGGATCGTCATGCCGATAGAGTTTCAACTCGGCCATTCTTTCCTGGGTATAGGTAATTGAACCCTTGGTTCCGGTTACCACATAAGTTAATCCCATCTTGCTGCCGCTGGCGATCCGTGAAGTTTCAATCACTCCCATAACGCCGGATTCAAAGCGGACTAACGCGCTCGCTTGATCCTCATTTTCCACTTTGACCCGTTGAGTGGGATCGCGCGGATCGGGGCGTTCTGCGATAACGGTTGCCATATCGCCGGAAACTTCGCTGATATTGCCGATAAGGTAATGGGCCATATTAACGATATGCGCGGCAAGATCTCCCAACGCGCCTAAACCGGCAAATTCTTTCTTGCAGTGCCAGTCGATAGGCGTCTGGGGATTGGCTAAATAGTCTTCGTTATGAGTACCGTAAAAATGCACTATTTCGCCGATTTCGCCATTTTCAATAATTTGTCTGGCTAATTGCGCCGCCGGGTTTTTCATATAGTTAAAGCCCACCAGCGTTTTGACGTTAGCCTTTTTGGCGGCCGCCACCATTTCGCTGGCGTCGGCGGCTGTCAGCGCCAACGGTTTTTCGCTATAGACGTGTTTGCCATGTTTGATGGCTTCAAGCGCGACCTCTTTATGAAGAAAATTAGGAACGCAAATATCGACGACATCGATTCGCGGGTCGCTTACCAGCTGACGCCAGTCAGCCGTATAACGATTAAAACCAAAATCGTTTGCTTTTTTCTCTGCCAATTCCTCACTTATTTCCGCAAGCATTTCCTTCACTATTTTCCCTTTTAGCGGAAAAACGGTAGGCGCCTGCGCATAGGCTATTGCATGACAGCGCCCAATATAACCCGTACCAACTAATCCAATTCTGATTTCTTTCATTAGTTGCTCTCTATCTTATTTTTACTTAACCCGCTAAATACATCGTTGCGGGTAGCCAATAGCCGCAAGGCGAAACATGCCTTGCGGAAACGTAATACATCGTCATTAAATGCCGGCGACTTCGCGGATGTAGCGCCTGGCTTTAACGGCATATTCAAAAGGATTAGCTTTGGCGGGATCTTGTTCTGCCTCCACCACGATCCAACCTTCATAACCAAAATCTTCCAGTAGCTTAAAGACCGGATTGAAATCGATTACTCCGTCTCCCGGTACGGTAAAGGTTCCTTTTTTCACGCCATCAAGGAAACTCAACTTATGGGTGCGAACCTCGGCCACGATCTCATCCCGCACATCTTTCAGATGAACGTGGTTGATGCGCGGCAGGTATTTTTCCAGGATTTGCAGCATCGCTTCCTGTGAGCCTTCCGAGTAGTAGGCATGGCCGGTGTCATAGAGCAGGTAAACGTCGTCATCCACCAGATCCATGAAGCGATCGATCTCCTGGGTGGTTTGAATGCCGGTGCCCATATGGTGATGCAGCCCGACGGTCATCCCTTTTTCCGCCGCGAGATCCGCCAATTCGTTATAACCCTCGGCCACCAGCTGCCATTCTTTATCGTTGAAGCTGGGCCGCCCTTCCAGAACCGGCTTTGGCGTACCCTGGGTGCTGCGCGACTGTTCGGAACAGCCAATGACTTTCGCCCCCATGGCATGAAGAAAATCACGGTGAGTGATAAATTCATCGATGGTTTTGGCTTTTTGCCCGTCGGCAAAAAAGGTACTGAACCAGGCATTACAGATTTGAATACCGCGTATATCCAGCATCGGTTTAAGAATCTTGGGATCCCGCGGATATTTACTGCCGACTTCGCTGCCGGTAAATCCGGCCAGCGCCATTTCGCTGACCGTTTGCTGAAATGTATTTTCCTTTCCTAAATCGGGCATGTCGTCATTGGTCCAACCGATGGGGGCAATGGCGAGTTTGACTTTATTTTTATCCATGATTAATACACCTTGAATAGAGCGATGTTAGAAAAAATATCCCGGGCGTCTGCTCGTGGCGCGTAACAAGTAACAAAAGGGCATGGCGACTTAACGTTGGTAGAAGAACCGGAAGCGGCAGTAAAGAAATACTCAATCAACCCAAGGCTTTTTGGCGACGCGGCCCTGGCGTGTTCGGACGCCGTTGTACTTTGTAATACCCGTCTATAACGGCGGATATGTTTGTGACCAATGACTCCGGTACCGCTCACCCCTAATTTCAGCGTCATCTTCATCCTCCTGCCTGTTAGACGTTAATTCAGAGCTTGGTACGTAAACCGGCGCAGCCCGATAGCCATACTGAGAAACTGTATCGTGGTGCATATCGTTTCAAAGTATCTGCGGCTCCATAAGAATATATCTTTCATAAGAAATTAATGCAGAAAAAATATTCCGTTTTGAGATAAGGATCATAAATTGACGGATATTTTTTGTAGCGAACCTGTTATTTTCTCGTTCTTCCCTAGGGGACAGGTAAAAGGGTGATGCAGTAACGATATGTTTTATAATAATATTATTCGGTTTTGTTTACCGGTATTTTGTTTTTTTTCTCCATGACGGCATCGATAATTGTTAAAAAAACGGCCTGGATTAATGATAAATAATCCCCGTTATGAGGATGGTTATCAGATTTTTTAAAAAACTAAATTTCTATTGGTGTTGTTATAGAATATTTATTTTATTTGTCCGCTGTCAGGGTACAGGTAAGA
This sequence comes from Brenneria izadpanahii, assembly GCF_017569925.1. NCBI lineage: Bacteria > Pseudomonadati > Pseudomonadota > Gammaproteobacteria > Enterobacterales > Pectobacteriaceae > Brenneria > Brenneria izadpanahii. The sequence continues at coordinate 1,716,269 of NZ_CP050854.1, forward strand.
ACGCGACTGCCGCGGCGGCGGCCGGTTAAACGCGGGGATTTGAATAAATTGCGTCATGAAGGAACATAACCATTCCGCTCGGAGCCTGCCAACGTTATTGCCGGGAAAGTGGAAGGCGGCTCGAAAAAATGCAGGAAGCAGGCATCAAGACGCGCAACGTCAGTTGACCGAGAACCGCCGCTTTCGTTGAAACCGTCTCGCCGGCGATATGGCATTGCCGTTATGTCCGTCATACTTCAAGCCGCAGCGCGTTGGCTTTGTTATGCGGCCCATCCATGGACCGGCTTAATCTCAATATTGACGAGCCTTGTCAATATTCTCCGCCAGCATATTAGCCACGGCCTGTATGCTGGCGCTGGCGGATACCTGCGCGCCGCCGACCCGCCACCAGCTGAAATAGCCGTGGATCATGGTTTTCGGCAGCACTTTGACATCGATCAGCGTCGAGACGGTCTGTCGCCTAGCGTCTTCCAGCGCATGATGCAACTCTTCCACCGTAGTGACCCGATAGCTTTTACAGCCGTAACCTTCGGCGACCTTAGCGAAATCCATCGGCACAAAGGCGCCGTCAAGCCGGGATGGGGATTTATCACGGAAACGGAATTCGGTGAAAAAACTTTGCATGCCGTGTCCCAACTGCAGGTTGTTAATGCAGCCGTTCGTCATATTGTCGAACAGCACCACATTGATTTTGCAGCCTTCCTGAATGGAGGTAACCAGCTCGGTATGCGACATCATAAAGGCGCCATCGCCCACCAGTGCGTATACCTCCCGGGCCGGTTCGGCCATTTTAACGCCCAGCGCCGCGTTGACTTCATATCCCATACAGGAGTAACCGTATTCCACGTGATAGCCCTGGGGAGCGGTGGTACGCCAGATACGCTGCAGATCCCCCGGCAGGCTGCCAGAGGCGGCGACAATCACCGCGTCTTCCGGGATGGTTTCATTGACGATGCCCAACACCCGGCTCTGGGTGAGCAGCGAGCCGGTGATACTGTTGAATTCGGCAAAAACGGCCTTGTGGTCCAGAACGTCGTTGACTTCAGGTACAAAATTTTCGCCGGTATAATTAATGGAATAAACGCGCTTCCGTTCCGCCTGCAATTGGTTGCGTACCTCGGTTACGCGATCCCCCCAGTTTGCGCGCCAATCTTCCGATACCAGGTATTGATTAAGGGAGCGCAGCGCCTCGCGCGCGTCCGCGGTGACCTGGCAACCGTCGAGCTTGGTGGCGTCGAAACGATTGATGTTGAGGTTCAGGAACGAAACCGCCGGATTCTGGAAAATCCATTTGGAGGAGGTGGTGAAATCGGTATAACGGGTGCCGACGCCGATAATTAAATCGGCCTCTTTGGCCAGCAGGTTGGCCGCCAGGCTTCCGGTTTCGCCGATACCGCCGACATTCAGCGGATGATCGGAAATCAATACGCCTTTCCCGGCCTGGGTTTCGGCGAAGGGGATATGGTAGCGTTCGGCGAAATCCCGCAGCGCCTGCCCGGCGTCAGAATATTGGACGCCGCCGCCGCAAATCAGCAACGGTTTGCTTTTACGCAGCAATAATTCCTTCGCCTCGTCCAGCATATCCGCCGTGGGTAATCGGCGCTCGATGCGGTGCACCCGTTTTTGGAAGAAATAATCCGGATAATCGTAAGACTCGCCCTGAACATCCTGCGGCAGGGACAGCGTGACCGCTCCGGTTTCCGCCGGATCGGTCAGCACGCGCAACGCGCTGATGCAGGCGCTCATCAGCTGTTCCGGCCGGGAAATCCGATCCCAATATTTGCTCACGGTGCGAAACGCGTCGTTGGTGCTGATACTGAGATCATAGGACTGCTCAATTTGCTGCAGCACCGGATCGGGCTGGCGCGTCGCGTAGACATCGCCGGGCAGCAGCAGCAAGGGAATGCGGTTGGCGGTGGCGGTGGCCGCCGCCGTAATCATATTGGCCGCGCCGGGACCGACGGAAGAGGTGCAGGCGTATATCTGCCGGCGCAAAGACTGCTTGGCGTAGCCGATGGCCGCATGGGCCATGCCTTGTTCGTTACGGCCCTGATGGATGTGCAACTGCCCGCAATCCTGTTCCAAAGCCTGCCCGAGCCCCAGGACATTGCCATGACCGAAGATGGCAAAGATCCCTTTAATGAATTTTGTTTCGACGCCGTCAACTTCGACATATTGATTGTCTAAGAAACGTATCAGCGCTTGCGCCACGGTTAATCTGATTTTGTTCATATTTTCCTTCCGTTGCCCCTGGCCTGCGGGAGATCCCGCCGGTCAGGATAACCTCTGGCCGTAAAGGGATCTGAGAAAGACGTAGGGTTATGGTGTTGTGATTAATCGGGTGATGAAACCATGGCGCTATTATAAGGATTCCATTATTCAAAAAAATGGAAAATAAAATATAAATTTCATTTATGAGAGAATGGTCAAATATTGGAAATTTTGTTCTCCTTGCCGCGAAGGGCGAGCATAAGCCGTTTGGGCGCTCTTTTCTGTTGCTTTGGCGAAAAGCGCGTGCTTTATGCTAATTTTATTAGCACCTTATGTTGTGTGGGTTTTGAACGCAGTTTGAAGTAAAGGTTGCTTATCATAGGGATATGCTTAAAGGCAAAATGAAATTCAGGTGCTGCTATTCCATTATTAAGGGGTAAATGTTTCTATTTTTGGTGTGAAATGAAATTTAATTTTTTAAATCGCCGGCTGTCTGAACGGCTCCATTCCCTGGTTTGCCCGCATGGTTGGACGCGCTTTGCTCGGTTAATGAAACGGGCTGACGCCCGGCGGCAACAGGAACAGGCGTTCGGCGCGTAAATGATGATGGCGTTTAACCAAAGCGCGTCTTGCGCGCGCGCAAGCTTGATGCGTTTAATAAAATGACGAGATATTTTCAATAATAGGTTGATTTGAATTTTTCAATCGTAATAATCAAAGTCAGCGCTTTTGCTGAAATTTACGGTGTGCCGTTTTCATGACAACAACTTCTTCTTCCCAACTCTCGTCACTGCAGGATGATATTCGTAACCGCTACGATACGCTTAGTAAGCGATTGAAGCAGGTGGCGCGCTATATGCTGGATAATAGCAGCAGCATCCCCTTTGATACGATTGCCTCCATCGCCGAAAAAGCCAATGTTCCGCCCTCGACGCTGATTCGTTTTGCCAACGCGTTCGGGTTTGACGGTTTCAATGAAATGAAACAGGTATTTCGGCAGCATATGATGGAAGACACGGTCAGCTACACCGAACGCGCCCGGTTATTTCGCCAGACTGCCGGCAAAGAGGCCGATGCGCCGGAAACGCCGATGGAAATACTGAGCATGTTCAGCATGGTCAACAGTCTGGCGTTGCAGCAACTGCCGGGGCAGATCAAAGAAGAGGAGCTGTCGCGGGCGGTGAAACTTCTGGCGAACGCCAACACTATCTATGTTATCGGACTGCGCCGTTCTTTCAGCATCGCTTCTTATTTGACCTACGCCTTACGGCATCTGGAGCGGCGCGCGTTTCTCATCGACGGTCTGGGCGGCATGTTCGCCGAACAGCTGAGCATGGTGCAGCCTGATGACGTGGTGATCGCCATCAGTTATTCGCCATACGCCCAGGAAGTGGTGGAACTGGTTTCCATGGGGGCGAAAAGCGGGGCTAAGCAAATCGCCATTACCGATAGTCTGGTTAGTCCGCTGGCCGCGTTCAGCGAAGTCTGCTTTGTCGTGCGCGAAGCGCAGGTGGACGGATTCCGTTCCCAAATCTCTTCCATGTGTCTATCCCAGACGTTGATGCTGTCCCTGGCGATGCAAAGCGCCACCCATCTGTCCAGCGATCTGAACGGTACGAAAAAAAGCGGCTGATGCCCCGGTATCGCTCGTCCTGATAGCTAATCATCGCCCCTGGCTAGGGGCGTTCGCACCGTCGGCATCTAGCCTTATGACCCGGATACTCACGCACAGAAGCATCAGCGTTTTGCTAATGCCGTTTGCGGCGGTCAGAGATAGATGGCGCGAATACGCCGGGAGCTTTATGATGGCTAACGTATTGATTAAACTTAAAGAAGTTTGATGGCAAAGTGCGCCGAACGGCGACCGTTCCCACCGTTCAGGTTCCGTGGATAAGCTTGTCGGCAGTCTGAAATTCCCGCTTGCGCGGGAATCTCGGAGCCGTAGGCTGGGTAAGTGTTTATCCTGAAAGCGCTATGGCGCCTTGGGATACTCCGCTGAGTTGATCCAGGCGTGATCTTTTTCCCAGGTAAACTTCCATTTGCGCACCGGGCCGGCCATAACATTCAGATAATAACTGTCGTAACCCGCGAGGGTCGCCACCGGATGATAGCCGCGCGGGACTTTTACCACATCGCGGTCATACACCGGCAAACATTCGTCAAGAGAGCGGTCGTCGGTGTAAACCCGCTGCAGGCAAAAACCCTGGGCAGGATCGAGACGATGATAATAGGTCTCTTCCAGATAGGTTTCATGCTCCGAATTTTCCGTATCATGTTTATGGCTGGGATAGGAGCTGGTGTCTCCTTCCGCGGTAAATACTTCCACCACCAGCAGGCTATCCGCCGGGTCGTTTTCCGGCAGGATATTATGAACCAGCCGCTTATTGCGGCCCTTGCCCCGTTGTTCCACTCCGACATCCACCGGAGCGATAAGCCGCGCCGGTAAATTGCCGTTGCCGGGGGCGCGGCAAACCGCGAGTTCCAAATCGGTCTGCGCGACGATATGCGCCTGGTCGTGATGAGGCACGTAAACCGAATAGGGCGGTATGCGTTCAAAAGGGCTCATACGTTTACCGATATCGCTGAATTCGGCATAACGGGTAGCGATGCTGGCCACTCCGGCCACCAGTACCAGACATAGCTCCTGGTCGCCGCTGTCGAGATCCAGCGTCTGTCCTTTTTTAAGCAGGTAGGCGTCAAAACCGACATAGCGCCAGCCGGCGTTGGCCGGGGTTATGTGCTGGATACGCCCGCTGGCGTCCCCTGGATGGTACTTTGATAGTAATGTGCTCACGCAATCCTCCTGTCCAATTCAACTTCGCCCCAGCGCCTCCGTCCCGATGCCCCGGCCGGACGGGCTTACGGCCGGCTAAGGCGGATGACGGATCGTGGCGAACGTTGTCGAAATTTCTATTTATCACCATATCTTCATGGAATAAATATTTCAAATTAATCTTTATGAAATTTTAATTTAATGGGAGGCGCCGCACAGTTTTGCCGGACAAGCCGAAATGAAGGGAAAATCGGGGGAAGGAGCGGATAGCGCAATTATTGAGACGCTTCGCAAATGGGGCAGTCAAATGACCGCCCCGTAATGCAGAAGCCTGAATCAGTATTACTGATTAAATCGTACCGTCCCAGGAATCCACTTTCTCGCGTTTACGCTCTTCCTCGTCAAACCAGCGGCTAGTGACGCACTTGGTTTCGGTATAAAAGCGCATGCCGTCTTTGCCCAGGCAATGAAGATCGCCGAAAAATGAGTTCTTATGGCCAGAGAAGGGGAACACGCCGACCGGCACCGGAATACCCACGTTGATGCCCACCATGCCGCCGTGAGTCCGTTTCTGGAATTCCCTGGCATAATGGCCGTTCTGCGTGAAGATCACCGAACCGTTGGCGAGCGGATTCCGGTTCATGACCTGCAGACCTTCTTCAAAGTTTTTCACCCGTTTGAAGCAGAGAACCGGTCCGAAAATTTCCTCGGTGCCGATGCTCATCTCCTCGGTTACGCGATCAAACAGCGTCGGACCGACGTAATAGCCGTTTTCAAAACCGTCCACTTGATAGCCGCGACCGTCCAGCACCAGTTCGGCGCCTTCTTCGATCCCTTTGGCGATCCAATTTTCCACCGATTTTTTATGTTCGGCGGAGATAACCGGCCCCATATCCGTCTCTTTGCTGTAACCCGGTCCAACCCTCAGCGCTTGCGCTTTTTCCAAAACGGCCGCAATCAGCCGATCGGCGATCTCTTCCTGCACCACGACCACCGGCAGCGCCATGCAGCGTTCTCCCGCGCAGCCGAAGGCGGCATTGATAATGCCCGCCGCGGTACGGGCGATGGGGGCGTCCGCCAGCACCAATGCATGGTTTTTCGCCTCGCACAGCGCCTGGACGCGTTTGCCGTGCGCCGCCGCTTTGGAGTAAACATGCAGACCCACCGAGGTCGAGCCGACGAAAGAGACGCCGTTGACATCGGGATGAGTCAGGAACAGATCGGCCTCGTTGCGCGAGCAGGTCACAATATTAATGACGCCGTCGGGGACGCCGGCTTCCTGATAAAGTTTGGCGATTTCCATACAGGTAATCGGCGTCATGCTGGCCGCTTTTAACACTATGGTATTGCCGGAAGCGATACACAGCGGAGCCATCCAGCCCATGGGGATCATGGCGGGGAAATTGAACGGCACGATACCGGCGAATACCCCGATCGGTTCGCGATAAAGGGTCGTATCGATTCCCGCCGAGGCGTCCATAAGGCTTTCGCCGGCCAATAGTGTCGGAATGGAACAGGCCAATTCCGTCCCTTCTTTGGCTTTCAGCACGTCCCCATGCGCATCGCCCCAGGCCTTGCCGTTTTCCTTGGCGACCAGTTCGGTTAGGCGTTCTTCATGTTTAATCAGCAGCTCGCGCACTTGAAACATGATCTGCGCGCGCTTGATCGCCGGGGTGTTCGACCAGGCCGGGAATGCTTTACGGGCGGCGGCGATGGCGGCTTTAACTTCATCCTCGGTGCAGCAGGGCGCCTTGGCAATCACTTCGCCGGTGCTGGGGTTATGCACGTCCATAAAGCGGGTAGTTTTGGAATCAAGCCAGCGGCCGCCAACCAAATACTGCAATGTTTTTACTGTAGACATATCCATTCACTCCATATAGTAAAGCTCTCTTTCGTGTGCCAGGCGTCGTCATGCTCAACGGCTTTATATGCCCATCGTCTTTCCAGTCGCAGGCGTATCGGCTGCGTTACTCGGCTCTTCCCTGAACCTCGCCCGTAAAGGGCCAGCGCTTTGCGTTGTTCAAAACGGCAATGTTTTGGTCCCGCCTCTTGAAATCTACCGGGCATACCTTGGCTGCCATGCAGTCCTGCTGCTTATTTGAAAATCCTTACTCTCAGTGCTTCCCGTTTAGTCAGCGACCTGGCTTACCTCTGTATCTATCGGTCTGCGCTTTTTCGTCCGCCGGCCGGCTGATCACGTCTTTCAGCGCACTGGCGACACGGCGCCGGGGTTGGGTAAATGCATCGTGTGCTGTTGACGGCATTATAGGGATGTAATGTTTTATAAAAACCAACTTTAGAATAAAAATTCTATTTATGGGATGTTGATCAAAAAAATGAAATTTCCGTTTCTCAACGCGTTCCACTAAATGATGGAAGCGCCAAATTCCATTTAATCTGTATGTTTTTCAATGTGTTATTGTTTTAATGATGCGTTTGGTTATATTGCTTTGCGCTATTTTTACTTTTTTGAATAACTAGTAATATCAATGGTTTTTAATAAATTGGTCATATAGATGCTAGCAATATCATACTTTTCGTGAGGGTGGTTTGTTTTAATGCGATTGAAAATGAAATTTTTATTCCTCATAATGCTCTCAAACTTTATTCTTGATGAGGGGATTACATATTATGGGTACAGCGCAGCAGCAAAAGACGCTTGATGTCATTTGCATCGGGCGCATCGCGCTCGATTTGTATGGACAGCAAATCGGCTCCCGGCTGGAAGATATGACCACCTTTGCCAAATATCTGGGCGGATCGTCGGGAAATGTCGCTTATGGCACGGCGGTTCAGGGCCTGAAGTCCGGTATGCTGGCGCGGGTGGGCGACGAGCATATGGGCCGTTTCCTGCGCGAGGAGCTACAGCGCGCCGGCGTGGACACCAGCCACCTTATTACGGACAAAGAACGGTTGACGGCGCTGGTGATTTTAGGCGTAAAAGATCAGGAAACGTTTCCGTTGATTTTTTACCGCGATAACTGCGCGGATATGGCGTTGATCCCCGAGGATATCGACGAGGACTACATCGCCTCCAGCCGGGCGGTGGCGATAACCGGCACTCATCTTTCCCATCCCAATACCCGCGCCGCGGTGCTCAAAGCGCTGGAGTACGCTCAGCGCCATGGGCTGCGCCGGGCGCTGGATATCGACTACCGGCCGGTGCTTTGGGGGCTCACCACTCTTGGGGACGGCGAAACCCGGTTTATCTCCTCCGAGCGGGTTACCCGTGAATTACAGGACGTGCTGCACCACTTCGATTTGATTGTCGGCACCGAAGAGGAATTCCATATTGCCGGCGGCAGCACCGATACGCTGACGGCGCTGCGCAATGTCCGCCAGGTTAGTCAGGCGACTCTGGTTTGCAAGCGCGGCGCGCAGGGATGTTCGGTATTTGAAGGGGCGATCCCGGCCGGCTGGGATGAGGTGGCGCTCTTCAGCGGCGTCCGGGTGGACGTATTGAACGTGCTCGGCGCGGGAGATGCCTTTATGTCCGGTCTGTTGCGCGGCTATATGAACGACGAAGGGTGGGAGCAAGCCTGCCGTTACGCCAATGCTTGCGGCGCGCTGGTGGTGTCCCGCCACGGTTGTGCGCCGGCGATGCCGACCCGCCTTGAACTTGACGACTATCTGTCGCGTGAGAAATCGGTGCCGCGGCCGGATAAAGATGTGCGGTTGAATCATCTGCACCGTGTGACTACCCGCAAGCGGCAGTGGCCTGAGCTATGCGTATTCGCATTCGATCACCGCAAGCAATTGGCGGATATGGCCCATGCCGCCGGACGGGATGAGAGCGATATTCCCCGTCTGAAACTGCTGTTGCTGCAAGGGGCGCGGGACGCCGCCGCCGAAGCGGGGTTGAAAAATAACAGCGGCATCCTGGCGGACACGACATTCGGCCAGGCGGCCCTTAACGATATCACCGGCCAGGGCTGGTGGATCGGGCGTCCGATAGAGCTGCCTGGGTCACGGCCGCTGCGTCTGGAACATGGCGACATCGGCTCGCAGCTGGTGGGATGGCCGCAGGAGCACGTGGTGAAATGCCTGGTGTTTTATCATCCCAAGGATAGCGAGGCGATGCGGCTGGAGCAGGAAGCGCTAATCTCCGAGGTCTATCATGCCTGCTGCCAGTCCGGCCATGAACTGCTGCTGGAAGTGATCCTTCCAGAGGACAATCCGGACCGGGATGAAAGGTATTATAGCGAGATCCTGTCGCGTTTTTATGCGCTGGGGATCCTGCCGGACTGGTGGAAACTGCCTCCGTTGTCTCCGGCCGGCTGGCGGGATATCGGCCAGATTATCGAACGCAATGACCCTTACTGCCGGGGCGTGGTGATTCTGGGACTGGATGCGCCGGAAGCCTCCTTGAAAGCAGGATTCGCGGCGGCGGCAGACGCGCCCTGGGTGAAAGGATTCGCGGTAGGCAGAACGATTTTTGGCGAACCGGCCACCAAGTGGTTTAAGGGCGAGCTGGATGACGCCCAAGTGGTAGATGCAGTGAAACAGAATTTCCTCAAGCTTATCGGTTACTGGCGGATTTATCGCCCCGAAGCCCTCTGAGGCGTAATACCATAAAATGTCTTCGCGCGGGGGAACATCGTTTTCCCGCGCAAACCTCTTCTCTCCTATAGCCGGCCCCGCTCTTCGCGCATAATTTATGGCTGCGGGCGGCGTTGTCATGCGGGCATCAATGTAATCGCTCCCGCTCTCAATGGGGCTATATTCCCCGATTTATGAAATAATAATTTCATAAAGGAAATTGCGATTTCCATCGAAAATATTTTTATCCGTGGTTTTCGCCAATAAAAAAACACTGGTTCGCTATTTATGACGACGATATTCGCCAGGCTATCCGATAGGGCGCGGCATCGCTGTTCAGATCCGCCATCACCGCCGGAATGTGGCCTGGAACGGGCATCTCATCGCTGCGGCTATCCCGTAATATCTTACCGATCCGGCTAAAAACGGATCTTTCCCTGGCGCATTGAAATGCGTGGCGGATCGGCTGATGAAAAATGGCCTAACGTTTCCAATAGTTTGATCTTTCTCTCATAATAAAATTATTTTTCCATAAACCAATTTTGTGAAATTTTAATGTGTATATACTCATTTCATACTTTAATGCGGGACGAGGATTCGGTCTGGCATCAAGTCAACGTTTTGAGCCGTTGTGCATTGTTTTGAGCAGTTGTGCATTGCGCCGGATGATTCGCACCGGTAGCCGGCATTCATCCCGCTACAGGTGGAAGTTATACCGAAAACAATGATTTATGGTTGTCTCAATTTATTAGGTAATTTCAATTGGTTGAATGTCGGCGGTGTTAAGGCTTCTGATTTCGGGCGTATTCAGCCGGGTATAGCGATGAAACCGTAGGGTCAGAATATTTACACCCATTTATGGAACTAATTTTTTATTGTGAGGATCATTATGTTGAAAATTGCATTATTAGGCGCCGGGCGTATCGCTAAGATCCATGCTAATAATATCCATGCACATCCTGATTCAACGCTGTATTCCGTTTCCGATATTAGCGACGATGCCGCCCAGTCGTTGGCCGGTCAGTATCAGGCCAAGGTTCTCTCCGTTCAGGAAGCGATAAATCATCCCGATGTGGATGTTGTATTGGTCGCGACATCGACGGAAACCCATGCCGAGTTCTCTTTGCTGGCGGCGAGAGCCGGCAAGGCGATTTTCTGTGAAAAACCCATTGATTTGAATATTGAGCGCGTGAGAGCGTGCGTGGCTGAAATCAAGCAGCTTGGCGTGCCTTTCATGATCGGCTTCAACCGCCGTTTCGATCCGAATCACGCGCATCTGCATCGCGCATTGCGTGCGGGTGAAATCGGCGAGCTGGAACATCTGCAAATCAGCTCCCGCGATCCGTCGCCGTTGCCGGATGATTATTTGCTGGCATCCGGCGGTATGTTCAGGGATATGACCATCCATGATTTCGATATGGCGAGATTCCAGCTTGGCGAAGAGCCAGTTTCCGTTTCGGCAATCGCTTCCGCGCTGGTCAGCCCCTCGGTAAAAGCGGTCGGCGATATCGATACGGCGGTCATCACATTGCAAACAGCCTCTGGAAAGATTGCGGTGATCAACAACAGCCGGCGGTCAGGTTACGGCTATGATCAGCGGATTGAGGCTCATGGCCAGAAAGGAGCCTTGCGCGTTGATAACGTCCCCACGACGACACTGGTCAAACTTACCGAAGAAGGCGGCGTACAGGCGCAGAAACCGCTGCACTTTTTCCTGGAACGCTATCACGATGCATTCAAGGATGAATGGAATGCATTTATTACCGCGCTCAAGACCAAGACACCGATGCCCACCACGGCCAGCGACGGTTTGAAAGCATTAATGCTTGCCGAGGCGGCGATCGAATCTCTGAAAACACAGAAGGTTGTTAATGTCTCATTAGAAGGGATTTAACATGAAACTGGGTATCGTGTCAGACAGCCTTAGCCAGCTTGCAACGGATGAGGTCATTAAAACGGCGGCGGAATTGGGGTTGACCCGCATTGAATTCGCGACGGGAAACTGGTCGACCGCGCCGCATCTTAATCTTGAAGCGCTGTTGGCGAGCGCGTCGGCCCGGTCGGAATTAAAAAGCAAACTCAATGATTATGGGTTGACCATCTCCGCCCTGAACGCAAACGGCAACCAGCTGCATCCCGGCGAGTCCGGGACCAAACACGCGGAATGCGTTGATAAGTCTATTCAGCTTGCATCGCTGCTTGAGGTTGAAAATGTAGTCATGATGTCTGGATTGCCGGCGGCGCCGGGGGATAGCTATCCTAACTGGATCGTATGCGCATGGCCGCCTGAAACCCAGGTTATTCTGGAGCACCAGTGGGATGTCGCGAAGAACTACTGGCAGGGGCTGTCGCAGGCCGCCAGGGAGCGCGGCGTTAAACTCTGCATTGAGTTGCACAGCCAGCAACTGGTCTATAACCTGCCGTCATTTTACCGCTTAAGGGATATAACGGGCGATATCGTCGGTATTAACCTCGATCCCAGCCATATCCTCTGGATGGGCGGCGATCCCATCGCCCTTATCCGTGAGGCCGGGAACATGATCTATCATGTTCATGCTAAAGATACCTATATCGATCGTTACAACCGGGCCACCACCAGCGCGCTGGATAACCGTCCGATGACGATGAGTAGGGAAAGAAGCTGGTCTTATGTCACGCTCGGTTATGGGCAGCCGGAAGATTGGTGGAAAGAGTTTTGCTATACGCTGGCGCATTTTTCCAACCCTGAGCTGACGTTGAGCATCGAGCATGAAGATATGAATTTGTCCTGCATGGAAGGGGTTAAAAAGTCAGTGGATCTTTTGCAACGGACTGCAATGTTTGAGCCTTCTGATTACCAACTGCCCGCCATTTAATTCCGGAGTAAATACGGTTGGCCGGCGTCTTGTAGTGAAAACCGGCCTGATGGATGCCGCGGAGCTTTGATAGCCTTAATTTCCGCGCCCAGTAACGGCGAATTATCGTAGGTTCAAAGCCTTTATCGATGCTTGATAAGGGCTTTTCATTTTTTCATATCGCCAAACCGCCAAACCGCTCTAAATTTCCGCATAGGACAATATTCCATTCTGTATTCCCCAACGTTTCGCAGAGTTTCTCTATTTGCTGAAATACCTGCAGGTTTATCGCTGAATAACCCTGGTTAAATGTAAATTTGTTTCACTATCTGGGTACGGCGGGCGTCGCCCCCAATGTTCCCGGCCGCGTGAGCACCGTTCCGCCGGGAGAGCATGGCGGCAATATTGATAACTGGCGTATCGGCGCCGGCGCGACCATGTACTATCCGGTGCAGGTGCCGGGCGCGCTGTTTTCCATCGGCGATCCGCATATTTCTCAGGGCGACGGTGAAATTAGCGGTACGGCCATTGAAGCCTCCCTGAATGTCATCATGCAGATAAAGGTGCGCAAAGACTTCCACTTTCCGTCGCCGCTGCTGGAAACCGCGGATTTCTTTATTACCCATGGCTTTAACGAAGATCTTGATTTGGCCATGCGCCAGGCGAGCGTCAACATGCTGTCGCTGCTGAGCGACCATTTCGGCATGACGCGTGATGATGCCTATTCGCTGATGAGCGTGGTGGTGGATGGCCGGCAAGGGGTGCACGCGAAAATTTCGCGCACGCTGCTCAAAGCGCGTATCGCCTGAGATAAATATGCGCGATGCGCCAGCGGACGGACGCATCGCCATTAAGCGTTAACCTGCCCGTATTGATCTGATGGATCGCCGCTTATAAGCGGCCGTCGGCCGAAAGTTGAATTAACCCACCTCAATGGAGTCTAAATTGCGATACCGAACCCCTTTCACTCAGAAGGGAAGAAAAAGGCTTCCAATCGGTAAATCGCAGCTATCGCAGCTTATGGCAATCTCGCGTTCATAAAAGCGTGTTATTTAAATGATGCCGTGAAAGACTGCATGCTAATAATTAGAGACATAGACTCTATGCTTAATACCCAGGAAAAATTTTCACACTATGCCCATCCCCGGCACTGGTCATTATGGTTTGGACTGGGGGTACTGTTTTTTCTGGTCCAGTTGCCTTATCCCGTACTGGTAAAGTTGGGCGGCTGGTTAGGACGCCAGTCGATGTATTTCTTAAAAAGACGTGTGGCGATCGCCAGACGTAATCTGGAACTCTGTTTTCCTGACGACGACGCGCGGCAAATCAATGCCAAATTAACCGATAATTTCTCCTCCCTCGGCATAGGGCTGATGGAAACGGGCATGGCGTGGTTCTGGCCCGACAAACGGATAAAAAAGTGGGTTGAGGTGATCGGGCTGGCAAATTTGCAGGAAGCGGAGAACAAGCGGCGCGGAGTGATCGTTATCGGCGTCCATTTTATGACGCTCGAACTTCATTTCCGCATGCTGGGGCATTGTAAGCCGATGACGGTGATGTATCGGCCGCACAACAGCAAAATCATGGAACTGGTGCAAAAGAGGGGACGTTCAAGGTCAGGGAATGAACTGGTCAGCCGGAAGAAACTGGTTGGCATGGTGCATAAATTAAAACGCGGCGGCGTCGTTTGGTTCGCCCCCGATCAGGACTATGGCCCCAAGGGCAGCGTATTCGCGCCATTTTTCGGCGTAGAGCGGGCGGCGACCACCAACGGCACTTTCATTATCTCTAAACTGGCCAGACCGGAGCTGGTGACCGCGGTGGTGATCCGTAAACCCGGCGGTCAGGGATATCAATTGAATATCTCTTCCCGGCTGGAAAATTATCCCTATGATGACAATCTGGCCGCCGCCAGCTATATCAACCGGGTTATCGAATGTGAGATCATGAGGGCTCCCGATCAATATCTCTGGCTGCACCGGCGTTTTAAAACCCGTCCGGCTGGCGAGTCATCCTTGTATATTTAATTGATTCGATAAATACCATTAATATGATGGCGTTGCCCGAAGCGTTCCGATCCGCTTCGCTGTTATATTCAACGGCCGGACATTTTATCGACTACACTTGTCTTCTCTCTATACGCTTTTCTTAAATGTCGCTCCCGACATGAGCGAATTCGAATCGTTGACGCATTTCCCATACTAAGTGCCGACATGCCTGCGCCAATAAGGTTTGCCAGCTTTCTGGACGTTACCTTCAATATGCCTGCGCGGATTTTACGTTCAGGCTAAAAGGCGATTATGAAAATATCTCCTCGCGCGCTTATTTTTCTGCGCAAAGCCCCGCCGATCTGGCATGACATTCTGCCGGTAAGAGGCGAACTGTTTGGCATGGAACGCTTGGAACAGCATGGCCGCACGCTTGCGGCCGCACAGCCTGTAACCCTGTCGCCGCCCGCCGTCATGTCTTTACACCATCGCCTGAATGATAATGCCAAAGTGCTATTGGCCGCTTACCGCGCCAGCGCCGCCGAGCTGGAAAAAGGCGGCAGCGTGGTCCCGGCCGCGGAGTGGTTATTGGACAACTACCATCTGGTCGCCGCGCAGATTCGGGAAATTCGTGAAGATCTTCCCCCGCGCTATTACCAACAGTTGCCTAAATTATCGCAGGGGCCGTTTGTGGGTTATCCCAGGGTTTTTGGCCTGGTATGGGCTTTCATCGCCCATACGGACAGCCATGTCGATCCTGAAGCGTTGCGCCGGTTCATTATGGCGTATCAGGGCGTGCAGCCGCTGACGATAGGGGAACTGTGGGCGGTAGCCATTACCCTGCGCATTGTGTTGATAGAAAATCTGCGCCGTCTGGCCGATCAGATGACCGCCGGACGCAGCGCGCGCGCCGAGGCCGAGCTGGCGGCGAATAATCTTTTGCAAGCGGACGACGGACAGGCCGCCCTGGCGAAGGAGATTGCCCGTCATAGCGGCGCGCCGCTATCCGAAACGTTCGCGGCGCAGCTGGTAAAGCGGTTACGCGATCAGGATCCGCGCACCACCCCCGCGCTGGGGTGGCTGGAACAGCGTTTGAACCAGCAGGGGAGTTCGACGGACGAGGTCGTGCAAAATGCGCAGCAGCGTCTGGGGGTATCTAACGTCACCGTGCGCAATATTATCACCAGTATGCGGCTGATTTCCGATATTGACTGGGCGACGTTTTTTGAACGCGTCAGTCTGGTGGACGCGCGCTTGCGGCACGGCAGCGCGTTTGCGCAGATGGATTTTATCACGCGTAATCTCTACCGCAGCGCCATCGAACAGCTTGCCCGCCAGGCGGCCTGCACGGAACTGGATATTGCCGAAAAGGCGTTATCGCTGGCGAACAACGCGCCCGATGGGATGGCTAGCGACGATCTTGACGATCGCAGGCGTGAGCCGGGATATTACCTGATCGCGGAAGGGCGGCCGCAGCTTGAAGCGCTCATCGGATTTCGGCCCAGACCATTACTGCGTTTCAACCGCTTGACGCTGCGTCTGGGCGCGGCGGGCTACCTGGGCGCTATCGGGCTGTTCACCGCGCTGCTGCTTGGCGGCGCGCTATTCGTGCTGTCCGCTTCGTCCGTCTCAACCATCTGGCTGGCGGCTATCGGCCTTATCTGCCTCATTCCGTTCTCTGAAGTCGCCACGGCCTGGGTTAACCGGCTGGCGGCCTGGCTGTTCGGCGCCGCGCCGCTGCCGGGGCTGGAATTTCTGCAAGGCGTGCCGACGCATTGCCGAACGATGGTGGCGATCCCCACTTTGCTCTCCAGCGAGCAGGATATTCTGCAACAGGTAGAGCAGTTGGAAGTGCATTATTTGTCCAGCGGACTGGGGGATATGACCTTCGCCCTGCTGACGGACGGCGTTGACGCCGAAACGGAAACCCTGGCCGGCGATAGCCTCCTGCTGAAGCGGGCGGCCCAGGCGATACGGCAGCTTAATCACCGCTATGGCGCTGGGGAGGCCGGCGATCGCTTTTTACTGCTGCACCGCAGAAGACAGTTCAATCGCGGTGAAAACGTGTGGATGGGGTGGGAGCGTAAACGGGGGAAACTGCATGAGCTTAACCGGCTATTGCGCGGCGCCGCCGATACCAGTTTTATCCCGGTCGAGGGGCTTGCCGTTGGCGTTCCGGCCGATGTCCGCTATGTGATTACGTTGGATGCGGATACCCGTCTGCCCAGAGACGCGGCCTTAAAGCTGATTGGCAAAATGGCGCATCCGCTTAACCAGCCCCGCTGGGATGCCGGCGGGCGGCGCATCGTCGCCGGTTATGCCATTTTGCAGCCCCGAATTACGCCTTCGCTGCCTGCGGGACATGAAGGATCGCTGTATCAGCGTATTTTTTCCGCGCCGGGAGGCATCAATCCTTATGAGGCCGCGGTGTCCGATGTCTATCAGGATCTGTTCGGCGAGGGCTCCTATACCGGCAAAGGGATTTACGACGTCGATGCCTTTGAGCGGGCGTTACGGGATCGCATTCCTGAAAACAGCCTGCTGAGCCACGATCTGTTTGAAGGCATTTATGCCCGTTCGGGGCTGGCCTCGGATGTTGAACTGGTCGAGGCGTTTCCTTCCCGCTACGACGTTATCGTGCAGCGGCAACACCGCTGGACGCGCGGCGACTGGCAACTGCTGCCGTGGCTGCTGGGATTGGCGCGCACGGATTCCGGCAAGGCGGCGCGGATATCCGCGGTCGGGCGCTGGAAGATGATCGATAATTTACGCCGGGCGTTATTAGCGCCCAGCCTGCTTTTGATGCTGTTGTTTTGCGGCGTGCTGCCGTTATCGCTGGCGTGGAAAGGCTTTGTCATGGCGCTGCTGGTGCTGGCGTTTCCCGCCTGTCTGCCCGCGGTATGGGATATGGTTTCCCGCTGCTGGCGGGGGCTGACGAGGCAGCAGCCGTTTAATCAAAGCCGCCCTTTCCGGCGCCTGTTCGGCGATCTCAAGCTGGCGTTTATGCAGGTTTTTCTCTCGCTGGCGTTTCTTGCCGACCATAGCTGGCGGGCGCTGGACGCCTTGATTCGCACGCTGATCCGCTTGACCGTCACCCGGCGGCGTCTGTTGGAATGGACGACGGCCGCTCAGTCGGGGCGGCGTCCGCGGCTGACGCTGGCGGGATTTTATCGGCGGATGCTGGGCGGTCTGTTGCTCAGCGTGGCGACAGTGGGATGCGCGCTGGCGATATCGCCCGCCAATTGGCCGCTTTGGCTGCCGCTCGCGCTGCTGTGGCTGGCGGCGCCGGCGCTGGCGCTGTGGGTTAGCCGGGTACGTCCGATTACGCGGCAGGAAAATATTGATGAATCCGACAAGCTATTGTTGCGGCTAACCGCCCGGCGAACCTGGCGTTTTTTTGAAACCTTCGTCACCGAACAGGAACACCACCTGCCGCCGGATAATTTTCAGGAGCAGCCTAAACCGGTTGTCGCTCACCGAACCTCGCCGACCAATATCGGCCTGTATTTACTCTCCACGGTGGCGGCGCGGGATTTCGGCTGGCTCGGCATCGTCAATACCCTTGAACGCCTGGAAGCGACCTTGGCCACGATGGATCGGCTGCAACGTTTTAAAGGCCATTTTCTTAACTGGTATGACACGCGGGATCTGCAAACGTTGCCGCCGGCCTATGTCTCTTCCGTTGATAGCGGAAATCTGGCCGGCGACCTGATCGCGCTGGCGAATGCCTGCGAGCTATGGCGGGAAGCGAACTGGGATCAGAATATCCGCGAGCCGTTGGCCGACCACCTTCAACTGATTCGCGAGTCGCTGCCGCTGCGCCAGGAAACGCAGGGAGAAGCGGTGTTGCTCCAGCGGTTGGGCAAACTTGACGCGCTGTTGAACAGCAGCCTGCCGCCGGAACGTCTGTTATCGGAATCGGTTTTGCAGTTGGATCAGCTCTTGCTGCGCGCTAATGCGCTATTGCCGCAATGCGTTGATGAGCCCCTCGCCGAACCGCTTTTCTGGATGAACGCAACCCGGTTGATGTTGATGGCGCATGAAAAAGAGCGGATCTGTTCCGTTATTGAGCGCGAGGCGTTGAACGCGCGTTTGCAGACGCTGGCTTCCCGCTCGCGCCAAATGGCGATGGAGATGGATTTCGCGTTTCTTATCGATCCTGAGCGTAAGCTGCTGTCGATCGGCTATTTGATGGCGGAAAATCAGCTTGATGTTAGTTGCTATGATCTGCTGGCGTCCGAAGCCCGGCTCGCCAGCCTGTTTGCCATCGCCAAAGGCGATGCCGGCACGCGCCACTGGTTTCGTCTTGGACGCGCGGCGGCGCTGACCGGTCGCGGGGCGGCGCTTATGTCGTGGTCCGGTTCGATGTTCGAATATCTGATGCCGTCGTTGGTGATGCGCGCGCCGGTGGGGAGTTTGCTGGAGCAGACGACGCGCCTGATCGTTGCGCATCAGCAGGCTTACGGCCGCATCTTATCGGTTCCCTGGGGCATTTCCGAATCCGCCTATAACGCCCGCGATATAGATTTTACCTATCAGTATTCGAATTTTGGCGTGCCAGGGTTGGGGTTAAAGCGTGGTCTGGCGGATAACCTGGTGGTGGCGCCTTATGCGACCGGGTTGGCGGCCATGGTCGATCCGCTCGCCGCCTGCCAAAACTATCAGCGCTTGGCGGGGATAGGGGCTTCGGGCCGTTACGGTTTCTATGAAGCGCTCGATTTTACCCCTGCGCGGCTGCCGGAAGGGAAAAAGGTGGCCATCGTCTACAGTTTTATGGCGCACCACCAAGGGATGACGCTGGTGGCGATCGCCAACACCCTGCATGACGGCAATATGCGCAGCCGTTTTCACCGCGAACCGATGATCCAGTCCTGCGAGCTGCTGTTGCAGGAAGGGCTGCCAGCGCACGTCGCTATCGCCGAACCGCAGCCGGACGATGTGAAAGCCAGCGGGGAAGAAAACCGCAATGAAGCCGCCGCGTTGCGGCGTTTTTCCGCCACGCCCGCCGGAGCGCCGATCACCCATTTACTTTCCAACGGCCGCTATGCGGTAATGCTGACCACCACCGGATCCGGCTATAGCCGCTGGCGTGAGCTGGCGGTTACGCGCTGGCAGGAAGACGTCACGCGCGATAGCTGGGGCAGCTTTGTGCTGTTGCGCGATATGCGCAGCGGCCGGATCTGGTCTGCCGGCGAACAGCTTCAGTTAAGCGAATCGGCGGGCAATCTCCCGGCGCCGTCCGGTATTATCAGCGGCAAAACCGGCGCGCCGGTGCACCGCTATGATGTGGTGTTCGGGGAGGATCATGCCTCTTTCGTTCGCCATGAAAAGACGTTGACCACCCGGCTGGACGTGCTGGTGTCCGGGGAAAGCGATGGCGAAGTGCGGCGGGTAACCCTGACCAACAGCGGACGGCGGCAGCGGGATATTGAGCTAACGTCCTACGCGGAGATCGTGCTGGCGCCTCCGGCGGCCGACAGTGCGCATACCGCTTTTTCCCGGCTGTTTGTGCAGACGGAATATCTGGAAGAATTCTCCGCGTTGATTGCCGCCCGGCGGCCGCGCTCGCCGCATGAACAGCCGGTCTGGGCGGCGCATTTCGTGGTGCTGGAAGGCGCGATCGGCGGCAAGATGCAGTATGAGTCGGACCGGGCCAAGTTTATCGGCTATGGCAAGTCGGTTATGACCGCCGATGCCATTTTAGGCCATCAGCCGTTATCCAATACCACCGGAACCGTGCTCGATCCGATCTTTTCACTGCGTCAGCAGGTGAGTATTCCCGCGGGCAAAACCATTCGTCTGGCGTTTTGGACCGTGGTCGCCGCTTCCCGCGACGAGCTGATTGATGTGATTGATAAGCACCACGATCGCAGCGCCTATGAACGCGATAAAACCTTTGCCTGGACTCAGGCCCAGGTGCAGTTGCGCCACCTGGGCGTGAAGACCGAGGAAGCCGCGGAATTTCAGCGTCTGGCGGCCCCGGTGCTGTATGCCGATCCGCGTTTCCGGGCGCCTTCCGAATCGATCGTTAACGGCGCGGGAATGCAATCCGGCCTGTGGCCGATGTCCATTTCGGGCGATCTGCCGATTGTGCTGTTACGCATTGATGATATTGACGATATGGCGCAGGTTCACCAGTTGCTGCGGGCGCATGAATACTGGCGTCTGAAGCTGCTGAACGTGGATCTGGTGATCGTTAATGAGCGCTCATCCTCTTATATTCAAGACTTGCAGATCGCCATCGAAACGGCGATCCGCAGCAGTCAGTCAAGGCCCAGATTGGGAAGCGCGTCAGCGCGCGGCGAGGTCTTTGCGCTGCGCGCGGATTTAATGTCGGCGGAGTCCAGGGCTTTGTTGTTATCGGTTGCCCGGGTCTCGTTGCTTGCCCGCCGGGGGCCGCTCTCTCGCCAACTGGCGTTAATCCCTTATTCGCCGCCTCAGCCGCGCCTGCCGCATACGCTGAAGCCGAGCGCGCCGGACAGCGCGCCGCAGCTTGAGGAGCTTGAATTTTTTAACGGCATCGGCGGGTTCGCCCGCCAGGGACGCGAATATGTCACGGTGCTGGATGCCGAACACGCCACGCCCGCGCCGTGGATCAATGTCATTGCCAATCCCACATTCGGATTTCAGGTGTCGGCGCAGGGCAGCGGATACACCTGGGCGGAAAACAGCCGTGAAAATCAGCTAACGCCCTGGGGAAATGACGCGGTGGTCGATCCCGGCGGTGAAGCGTTGTATGTGCAAGATGATGTCAGCGGCGTACTATGGACGCCGACGGCGTGGCCGATCAATGACGGCGGACGCTACACCGCCCGCCACGGATTTGGTTACAGCCAGTTTACCCATCAGGCCAATGACATTGAGCTGACGTTATTGCAGTTCGTTCCGCTGGCGGATCCGATAAAAATATCCCGTCTGCGATTGCGCAATACCTCCATGCAAGCGCGGCAGTTGACGATCACCGGCTATGCCGAGTGGGTGTTGGGGCCGTCGCGCAGCGGCAGCGCCCCTTATCTGTTAAGCCGGGTGGATGCGCAGACGGGAGCGATGCTGGTTAGCAATCCCTGGTCCGGCGGTTTCCCCGGACGCGTCGGCTTTGCCGATTTATCCGGTAAGCAGTTGTCGTTCACCGCCGACAGAACGGAATTCCTGGGGCGTAACGGGCATATGCGCTCGCCGGCCGCGCTGGCCCAGGGGCGAAGGCTATCCGGCAATACGGCGGCCGGATACGATCCCTGTAGCGCATTGCAGACGCGCATCAGCATAGAGCCAGGCGAGCAGGTGGAGATCGTCTGGCTTATCGGTCAGGACGCCAGCGTTGAGCAGGCCAGAAACCTGATTGAGAAGTACCGGGAGATCGACCTGGAGCAGATTTTGAGCGAGGTTGAAGCGCACTGGCTGGCGGTAACCGGCGCGATACAGGTTAAAACGCCGGACCGCTCGATGGATATCATGCTCAATGGCTGGCTGCTTTATCAGACGCTGTCCTGCCGTATTCAGGCGCGCTGTGGTTTTTATCAGGCGAGCGGGGCGTATGGCTTCCGCGATCAATTGCAGGACGGCATGGCGTTCACCTTTTCCCGCCCTCAGGAGACGCGGAGCCATCTGCTGCGGGCCGCCGGCCGGCAGTTCCCCGAAGGGGATGTGCAGCACTGGTGGCTGCCCCATTCCGGCGCCGGGGTCAGGACGCATATCTCTGACGATCGTGTCTGGCTGGCTTTCGCCACGGCGACTTACGTGCAGGTCACTCAGGACGACGGCGTGCTCGCCGAGCGAATCGGCTTTCTGGACGGGCCGCCCGTCGCGCCGGGCGAACATGACGCCTTCTTCCAGCCCATGCCGTCGGCCGAATCCGCCTCGCTGTTTGAACACTGCGCCCGCGGTCTGGATCAATGTCTGCTGTTGACCGGAGCGAACGGTTTACCGCTTATCGGCGGGGGTGACTGGAACGACGGCATGAACCGCGTCGGCGAGGGCGGAAAAGGCGAAAGCGTATGGCTTGGCTGGCTGCTGATTCGCACCATCGCCATCTTTGCCCCGCTGGCGGATACCCGTGACGCGGCGCGCGCCTCGCGCTGGCGCGCCCATGCCGAATCGGTGCGGCTCGCCATTGAACGTTCGGCGTGGGACGGCGCCTGGTATCGCCGCGCGACCTTTGATGACGGCGCCTGGCTCGGCAGCCGCGATAACGATGAGTGCGCTATTGATGCCATCGCTCAGTCATGGGCCGTGCTTTCCGGCGCGGCCGATCCCGAACGCGCGGCGACGGCGATGGCCTCACTGGAGGAACATCTGATTCGCCGGCAGGACGGTCTGGCTTTGTTGTTCACGCCGCCGTTCGATCGCACCGCTCACGATCCCGGCTATATCAAAGGCTATCCGCCCGGACTGCGCGAAAACGGCGGACAATACACCCATGCGGCGATGTGGTCGGTGCTGGCGTTCGCCCAATTGGGGCAAGGCAATAAGGCGGGGCAGCTGTTTGCCTTGCTTAACCCGATTAATCATGGCTCGACGCCGCAACAGGTTTCCCGCTACCGGGTTGAGCCGTATGTCATCGCCGCCGATGTTTATTCCGTGCCGCCGCATGCCGGGCGCGGCGGTTGGACCTGGTATACCGGTTCGGCCGGATGGATGTACCGGTCGGGCATCGAAGGCATTCTGGGTATCCGCCGGGAGGGCAATCACCTGCTGCTTAATCCTTGCATCCCGGATTATTGGCCGGAATTTGAGGCGGAAATCACCCTGGGGGAATGCCATTATCATATTTGCGTGATGAATGATAATCGCCGGTGCCGGGGAATTTTACGGGCAATATTGGATGATGCGCCAATACCGGTTGATGAAGGAAAGGTAAATATTGAATTAAAAAAAGGCGGCCATTATCTGACGCTGACGTTATAAGACGATGAATGGCATGGTTATCGAGGTCCGTTATTGATGTCCTGAATAATTCGGGCCGCAGGAGCGTTAAGCTCTCTGCGGCGGGAAATATGACGGGAATAACGGACGTTGATATATCTGGTTGATGTCCGCGATTTATTTTTCCTCGCCGGTTTTGCTGAATTATCAATTATTACATTTCCTGCATGAAGCTTTACGTCAGGGTGCGGAATCTCTCGGTATCGATGGAATGTTTGTCTTTATACTGCCAGAGCGATAATAGCTGCATAAAGGGAATATTATGGATCTCAAATTATTTAAGCATTACGGGAGAATATGCGCTCTCGCATTTTCTCTGCTGCCGTGTCTCTTGACCACGGCGCAAGGCGCGGAATCGGCCAAGCCGGTCGAGTTGAATATCGTCAAACCCGCGGTAGCCTGTTCGACGCTGACGCAATTCGATTTGACGAAGATCGGCGGCGAAGGGAGCCGGATTACCTCGGCGCGGGAAACGCCGATGAACGGCGCGGCATTTTGCGTCGTCGAAGGCGTCATGATGCCGGAAATTACGTTTAAGCTGCTGCTGCCGGTGGAGAGCTGGGGCCAGCGCTATATGCAAATCGGCTGCGGCGGATTGTGCGGGCAGATTAATCTTCAGGTCGGCGCGGCCGCCGGTTGCGAAGCGCTCAAGGCCGATGGCTTTGCGATGGCCGCAAGCGATATGGGCCATAAGGCGAGCGAACAGGACTTCGGCAACGATGCGCAAAAACGCAAAGACTTCGCTCATCGTTCCGTTCATCTTACCTCCGTCGCCTCCAAGGCGCTGATTGAGGCCTACTATCAGCGGCCCGCCGCTCATTCCTATTTCAACGGCTGCTCCGACGGCGGGCGGGAAGCCTTAATGGAGGCGCAGCGCTATCCGCATGATTTCGACGGCATCATTGCCGGTGCGGCGGCGATGAACTTCCAGGTGCAGAATGCGCTGTATCACTCCTGGCAGGCCATCAGCAATACCGGAACGGACGGCAAAGCCATCATTACCGCCGCGGAACTTCCGCTGATCCACCGCGCCGTGCTGGCGCAGTGCGACGCTCTTGACGGGCAGAAGGATGGTTTGATCGCCGATCCGCAAGCCTGCCATTTCGATATGAGCGTGCTGAAGTGCGGCGCGACGAACGCCGGCCAGTGTCTGACGGAGACGCAACTAACCGCGCTGAGGCGGCTGTATGAAGGGCCGAAAGACAGCGCAACCGGTAAAAGACTCACCGTGGGCGGACCGCAGTATGGATCTGAACTGGCCTGGGCCGGCGTCTTTGTTCCGCAGCAGGCCTCCGATCCGATTTTCAGTCAGTTAATCGCCTTGCCCGCGCTGAGGTATATGCACTTTGTGAAAAATCCGTCGGAAACGTTTTCGTTAAAGGATGTGAAATTCACCGAGGCGACCTTTGATGAATTACGCAAACTTCATCCTTTTTATGACGCCACCAACCCCGATCTTAAGGCGTTCGCGGCGGCGGGAGGAAAGCTGATTATCTGGCACGGCTGGTCCGATCCGCATATCTCTCCGCTGAACTCGATTGCCTATCACAATGCGGTCGGCCAGTTTATGGGCGAGGCGAAGCGCGACGAATTTGAACGTTTATACCTGCTGCCCGGCGTTTATCACTGCTCCGACGGGGAAGGGCCGAGCCTGGTTGATTTCCTGACGCCGATGATGAACTGGGTGGAAAAAGGCATTGCGCCGGATAGCGTGATTACCTGGCAGGCCGCCGCGGATGAGAGCAACAGTTTTGGTCAGCCGGTAAAAGACGAAAAACCGGATCGCAACGGCTTGCATCTGGAAACCATCCCGGCAAATGCCGCGTCGCGTCCGGTATTCCCGTATCCATACTATGCGGCATACGACGGCAAAGGCGATGAGAAATCCGCTGCTTCCTATGTCCGCAAACCGCTGCTCAAAACCTATGACCATTATTCGTGGCTGGGTGAAAACTTCTATCAACCCTATACCTTCATCGACTAAAAATTCGCAGGGCGGCGCTAACGCGGCCCTGCGTGCTCCCTTTTTTGCCGATGCGCCCGCCAACCGGTTCAGCCGTTGCGGGCGTCTCGATTAGCGATGCCGGTATTGGGTGGGACTGCATTTTTCGTAAACCCGGAAATAGTGGCGCAGCGTGGCTTCCGACGTATGGCCGGATAACTCGGCGACTTTTTCCACCGACCAGTCGGTATCGCGCAATAGCTGCTTGGCATAGGTCAGCCGGCGTTGCGCCAGCCACTGCATGACCGACATGCCGGTGGCGTCTGAAAAATGGCGCTGCAAAGAGCGTTCCGACATCATCATGCGTCTGGCCAGTGAACTGATGGTATGCGGCTGGATAAAATTCCCGTCAAGCCAGTCCAGCAGTACGGCCATGCGATTTTCCCCTTGTTCCACGATCCGGCTTTGCGCCTGCTGGCGGTGTTTACCCGCGCGCAGGAATGGGATCACCATTCTTTCCGCCACCATATTGGCTATGCGCGCGCCGTGGTCGCATTTCACCAGATAGAGCAGCATGTCCAATCCGGCCGCCGATCCCGCGGAGGTGAGGATTTGTCCCTCATCGATATAGAGCGCGGAAGTCGACACATTAATATCCGGGTATTGCTGCGCCAGCAGGCGGGCATGGTGCCAATGCGTCGTAACCTTCTTGCCGTGCAACAATCCGGCCGCGGCCAGCACAAAGGCGCCGGTACAGATACTGCAAATTCGCACGCCGCGCCGCCAGGCTTCGCGCAGCGCTTGCAGCAAGGCTTCCGGCGGCTGGTCGTGAATATTGCGCCAGGCGGGGATCACGATGGTGTCGGCGGCGCTCAGTATTTCCAGCCCGTAGGGAACCGTGACTTCAATGCCGCCGGCCGCCTTCAGCGTGCGGGATTCCGCCGAACATACTGAAAACCGATACCAGTCGGTTTTCAATTCCGGGCGTTTAACGGCAAAAAACTCCACGACGCAGCCAAATTCAAACGTGCGCAGCCCGTCATAAGCGACGGCGACCACATGGTGTGCTTTTTTGGCGCTTTTTTTACGCATTTTGGCTTTTCTCTGACTGGTTTGATAAAGCGGTGATATATGAAAATGCCATAAGTTTCCTACGTATTCACGTTACTTGATCTTTTTTTGCCGATCGTGGATTGGCGTATTTATGACATTACTATGCTCCTGAAAAATAACCAGGACATGCCTCTAATTATTGGCTTCGGCTATCAGGGCGGCCGGCTTAATCAATCAGGAGTTGCAGCGATGAACAGCGGAATTTATGTGAAACTGATGCTATCGGCATTTTTCTGGGGAAGTTCGGTTGTCGCGGGGAAATATGCATTACAGATTTATCGTCCGTCGGAGGTGTCGTTTTTCCGATTTTTTATTGCCGCGGTGATTATGTTTTTCCTGGTGAGTCCGAAAAAGGCGATATTCGCCGTTAGCCTGCGCGATCATCTGCGGCTGTTTATACTCTCTTTGTCGGGCGTAACGCTGTGCTACTACTTTTCTTTCAGCGGGCTGCATTTAAGCTCTGCGTTTAATACCGGGATTATTGAAGCGACCACGCCGTTGTTAACCCTGCTGCTCGCCGTGGTGTGCGGCATGGAACGTATGACCTTCAATCAACTGGCCGGGCTTATCACGGCCTATCTTGGCATCGGGATCACCATCAGCAACGGCAACTGGCAGACGCTGGTCAATGCCGACTACAACAGCGGCGATATTCTGATACTGCTCAGCACTCTCTGCTTTGCCATTTACAATATCCTCACCCGAAAATGGCAGCTTGCCATTCCCGATCGGGTGTTTATGTTTTACTTTTTCTTTTACGGCTGCCTGGCGCTGTTCCCCTGGCTTATCCTTGATGCGGGAAATCGGGACGCGATCCCCTGGTATGACGCGCTGCGGCCGCTGCCGCTGTTCTCCATCCTGCTTATGGCGGCCGGCGGGTCGGTAATCGCCTACCTATTTTTCAATCAGGGCATCAGCGCCATCGGGGTATCTAAAGCGGCTTCTTTCATTAATCTGGTGCCGCTGGTTACCGTGTTTCTCTCCGTTTGTCTGCTCGGCGAAACGGCGGGGGTTTCCCAGTGGGCGGGCGCCGTTATCATTCTCGGCGGCGTATTCCTGGCCAATAAAAACGTTGCGAATAAAAAAAACGCTATGCGGCTGGCGAAAAAACCGTTGAAAAATCTGGAGTGACGGACGCGGGCGGCTACGCCAGCGCACGCAGCGGTTTCCCCGCCAGGAACGCGTGAATATCTTCAACGGCTTCGGTGAAATAGGTTCGATAGTTGTCGTCGGCTACATAGCCGAGATGCGGGGTCGCCAGCACATTGGGCAGGGAACGGAACGGATGATCGGCGGGGAGCGGTTCAATATCAAAGACATCCAGCCCGGCGCCGGCGATTTGCTGCGTGCGCAGCGCGTGCAGCAGCGCGTTTTGATCGACAATCGCCGCCCGCGAGGTATTAATCAGCAGCGCGGCGGGTTTCATCCGCGCCAGTTCCGCCGCGCCGAGCAAACCGCGCGACCGCTCGCCAAGCACCAGATGAATCGACACGATATCGCTGCCGCTCAGTAATGCCTCTTTTGATTCGGCGAGGGAGACGCCGTGCTCCGCCGCGCGTTCCGCCGTCAGATTCTGGCTCCAGGCGCTGACCTCCATGCCGAAGGCCTGCGCAATGCGCGCCATTCTCTGCCCGGTTTTACCCAATCCCAACAACCCCAGCCGCTTACCGCTTAACCCGATGCCAAGGGTGCTTTGCCACGCGCCGTTCTGGCGTAACGCATTGTTTTCGGTCAGCAGACGGCGGGCCAGACCGAGGATCAGCGCCCAGGCCAGCTCAACCGGCGCCGCCGACCCGCTGCCGGTGCCGCAAACGGTCACGCCGCGGGATTTTGCCGCGCTCAGGTCGATGGCCGCATTGCGCATGCCGGAGGTGATCAGCAGCTTAAGTTTGGGCAGACGGGAAAACAGCGAGGCGGTAAACGGGGTGCGCTCGCGCATGATAACCACGATATCCGCATCGGCCAGCACAGCGGCCAGTACGGTTTCGTCGGCAATATGCTGCGTCAGCGAGCGGCATGTTACCTGAGGCGCCAGCCCCGACCAGTCGGCGAGCGACAGCGCAACGTTTTGGTAATCGTCAAGAATGCAGCATTGCAACGGTGCGGATGCGGACATAGCGCGGCCTTATCAGTAACAGAGGAACACTGATTAAGGGTTATAGCATCAATGCGAAAAATCCAACAGTTCGGCGGCCAAACCTCTGCTGGCAGGTCACGGATTTCTTGTCCGCTATCGGCGCCGGGCGGGGCGTTTTCCCGCGCTTAGCGCCGCATCAGCGCACAAATTGTTACTGTTGAACGGCGGTAATCATGTTTACATTTAGCGTTTAAGATATATCATGAATATGTTTTATACATTGAATGAGAATGATTTCCTTACGCCGGACAATAAATCGCGGTGGATGGCGGCATCACGCTGGGCTAAGTTTTGCCTGCAACCAGAACGAAGGAGAACGATTTTGCGTAATAACGATGAAGAGAATAACAACCGTATTCCACGCCGCGTGCGTAACGAATTGCGCATTCGCCCTATTGAAGTGGTCAGCAAGCGCAAGATTGCAGACTGCTTCTACCGCATTGAATTTGCGGGCGAGGCGCTGGCGGGATTTGCGTCTTTAGGCTTTGACGACCATATCAAAGTGTTTTTCCCCGATCCTGAAAGCGGGGCGCTGCATATGCCCGAAGTGACCGAGCAGGGCGTAACCTGGAAAGACGGCGTGCGTCCAACCGGCCGTGATTACACGCCGCTCTATTTTGACGAGCGGCAGAATCGCCTGACCATCGATTTTTATATTCACCAGGGCGGCGTCGCCAGCGACTGGGCGACGCAGGCGCAGCCTGGCGACGCGCTGGCGGTGGGCGGACCTCGCGGCTCGCTGATTGTCCCGACGGATTACGCCTTTCAGCTCTACGTGTGCGATGAAACCGGGTTGCCCGCGTTTAAACGCCGTCAGCGGAGCATCCGGGCCGAACATGTCAAATTGTTCGCCTTTACCGACGAAGCGGCCGGCCGCGCCTATCTGGACAATCTGAGCGGCGTGGCGGCGAGTTGGCTGGGCAGCGGCAAGATGCAGCCGGAAAACCTGACGGGGCTGATCGCTGAACTGGATAGTATCGATCTGCCCGACGAGGATTATTTTATCTGGCTGACCGGCGAGGGGGACGCGGTTAAAAAGCTGAGCGACTACTTTATTGAACAGCGCGCGCTGGATCCCGATTTCGTGCGTGCGGTGGCCTATTGGCATCGGAAATAACGCCGCCGCGCCGATTCACCGAATCCTACCGCCGCCTGTGTTGAATTTCGCCGGGTGGCGCACTACCATCAACCCCCTTTACATTTTGGCTTAGGCAGGCGATGAAACTTCAGCAATCTTCCCCTTTGCGGCAATCCGACGATGAACGGCGTTCAGCATGCGTCAAGCTGCGCAGAAAGCGTCGCGATAAAATGCTGGATGCCAATGATATCCGTTTGCTGATCCTCCACTTCCTGTCGCAAGGCGCCGCGCATGGCTATGAGCTGATTAAATCGATTGAAGATCTCTCCAAAGGCGAATATACGCCAAGCCCAGGGATTATCTATCCCAGTCTTACCCTGCTGGAAGAGATGGCATGTATTCGCGCGCTGGACGATAGCGCCACGCGCAAAGCCTACAGCCTGGAAGCAAAAGGTCGGACGTTGCTGCAACAGAATCAGGATAGTTTAACCGTCATCATCGGGCGTTTAACGTCACTGGCTATTTTGGTCAATAATCGCAGTATTCCCGAGGTCGAGCGCGCTATTCATAATATGAAAACGGCCCTGAATTCCCGCCTTTCCAAGCAAGATCTTTCCCAGCAAACGCTCCATACCATTATTGATGCGATGGATGAAGCGGCCAAGAAAATAGAGCGGAGTTGATGTTCTGACTTTTATTACCGCGCCGGTTCGGCATTATCTCGCCGGAATGTTAAATTCCATGTGAACCAGTGCCGCTGTAATTTTAAATTAATGTAAAATTTTTGGTTTATCGAAAAAGACATGGGTATTGTGTGGGCATATCATTGTTGAGAGAGACCCCGCCATGTCGAAGTCAGAGCGCTTTTCCGGTGTGCAGATTGCGTTGCACTGGGCCGTATTTATTCTTTTGATCGTGACTTACGCCACCATCGAACTACGTGGTTTGGCTCCGCGGGGAACCCTTGCCCGTCAGATTGTTATGGGCCTGCATTTCAGCTGCGGCTTTACCATCCTGCTGCTGATGGTCGCCCGCCTGTTTTATAAGATGAAATACGCCACGCCGCCCGTCGAACCGCCTTATCCGCGCTGGCAGCACTATCTGGCGCACCTGACGCACGGACTTATCTACGCGCTTTTTCTGGCGCTGCCTATCCTGGGGCTGTCCTCTCGCTATTTGCGCGGCAATGACTGGGCGCTTTTCGGCATCGGGATGCCGGTGGCGTCGGCGCCCAATGCCGAACTGGCGCGCTCCCTGATTGATATTCATGAAACGCTGGCGCCGTTGGGATATTGGCTGATTGGATTGCACGCCGCCGCGGCGCTGTTCCACCACTATTTCATGCGCGACAACACGCTGCTCAGAATGATGCCCGCCAGAAAAAAACGCACCTCGGCGTAAACGTTCCGGGGATGTTTATCCGGCGGGGCGCGATATTTACAGCGCTCCGCTGGTGAAATGCTCAGGATATTCCATCAGATCGGCGACGGTGGCCAAATTCTCTTCACACATCTGACGATTGTAAGCGCCGCCGAGGCACAGGCGCAGCGCGGCGGGCGGATTATTATCGGTGCTGAACGCCGCGCTGGATACCGCGCTAACGCCTTGTTCTCGCAGCCTGATCGCCACATCGGAAGGGTTCCAGTGCCAATGCCTGGGCAGATGGAGCCACAGGTGAAAGCCGTCGCTATCCGCCTGATAGTGGAATTTATGCAGGTATTTGGCCGCCAACTGCTGACGCAGACGCGCCTCGTGACGGATGGCCGCCAGCACGGTATCGGCGGTGCCGTCGCCGATCCACTGGGTCGCCAGCGCGTTGGTTATCGGGCTGGACATCACGGTTAATGCTCTGAGCGCTCCCGCCAACAGTTGGGTGGAACGTTTGCCCGGACCTTTGATATAGGCAATGCGCAGACCGGCGCCAAAACATTTCGACAACCCGGTAACGTGCCAGGTGAGCTCCGGCGCCAGCTCGGCGAAGCTGGTTACGCTATGTGCGGGCAACGCCGAGTAGGCATCGTCTTCAATAATCGGCACGCTGTAGCGCAAGGCGATATCGGCCAGCGATTCCCGGCGGCGCAGCGGCACCGTCAGCGTGGTGGGATTATGGATGGTCGGATTGAGGTACAGCGCGCTGACGTGGTTCGTCTGGCATTGATTCTCAAACGCGCGCGGCAGCGGGCCGTCGCCATCGCACTCCAGCGCCTGTAGCGGGATATTCAACTGACTGGCGATGGCTTTCAGACCGGGATAAACCAGACTCCCCACGCAGATTACCCCGCCTTTGCGCCCGAGCAGCGTAGACAATCCCACCAGCGCACTGTGGATCCCAGGACAGACCAGCACCTCGTCCATTTCCAGTTTCGGCAGCCGTTTTCCCAGCCAGATCATCGCCGCTTCTTTATCGCCGACCGTACCGCCAAAGTCCTGATAGCGCAGCAGGCTATAAATATCCTTGTGAGCGAACAGATTGAGAGCGCCCTGGCGGATGGCTTCCGCGATACCCGGCGCTTCCGGTTCGATCGGCGAATTCATGGTCATATCGTAGCTGCTGCCGCTGCTCAGCGGGATGGCGGGGACTTTTCCCCGGATAAAACTGCCCAGTCCCGGACGCGAGTCGATCAAACCGCGTTTTTTGGCTTCGGCATAGCCGCGCGTCACCGTGGTGTAGTTGAGCGATAGGATCGCCGCCAGATCGCGCAGGGGCGGAAGGCGGTCGCGCGCCTGAAATTCGCCGTTATTGACGCCATCGGCGATCAGGTCGGCAATCAGCAGGTAGGCGGGGCGTTGCGTTTGCTGGCGCAGACAGTTAGCCCAACGTTCGTAAATGCGGTCAATCATGGCGTCGGTTACCTCTCGATTACGTTTCATTGCCGTGGTCATCCCGCGGCGGCAGGCGGGAACACCGGCAACGCCGATGGTATATAAACAGGCTTGCGCCACTTTAGGCTGAAAAACAGTCAGTAATCAATCATTGAATACTTGATTGCATCATTGATTGCATATTGATTTTTTATGTGTGCATTAATAGTGCATTAAAGCATCAAAATAGTGCGAAACAGGTGATGGTTATTCGTGTGTTGTGTGTAATTTGTGAACGATAGTGAGTTAAAGTGAATTTTTTTTGCCGAGATTTTGAGCGAATGATTTAGCAATGATTGCATCGCCCATTTTGGGACTGGCACAGGCTTTGCTCTGATTATGAGGTCGCGCTATTTGCGGGATACATCGCAACGGGAAGCCTCAGGTTTTCCCTCTTATAAAGACAATGCGGAGCACACCATGCCAACAGTAACTTTACCTGCCCATAAAACCGGTGATTTTCTGGTCGACTATGAAGAGAAGGTGTTTGAGGACGTCAAGGCCGAGCCGGGACAGAAAGCGCTGGTCACCTTTCATACCGTCGCGTTTGAAGGATCGATCGGTTTCGTCAATATGCTGCAGGCCACCCGTTTGCAGCGCAAAGGCTTCGAAACCTCAATATTGCTCTATGGTCCCGGCGTGACGCTGGGCGTGCAGCGCGGCTTTCCGACGCTGGGCGCGGAAGCGTTTCCCGGCCACCAGAACTACAACAACCAACTGACCAAGTTTATGGCGGAAGGCGGCAAGGTGTACGCCTGCCGTTTCGCGCTCCAGGCGCTGTACGGCCACGGCGAACCCTCGTTGATTGAGGGCATCCGGCCGATCAATCCGCTGGACGTACTGGATCTCAAACTGCTGCATACGCGCGATAACGCACTGATTATCGATACCTGGACGATGTAAGCGGAGGCGCGAGATGGCTCAGTCACGTACGGTTCGTGCGGCTGCGGTACAGATCGCGCCGGATCTCCATGAGGCCGGCAAAACGCTGGCCCGGGTTCTGGACGCCATCGATCAGGCAGCAATCAAAGGCGCGGAGATAGTGGTTTTTCCGGAAACCTTCGTTCCCTATTATCCCTATTTCTCTTTTATCACCCCGGCGATGACCGCGGGCGCCGCCCATCTGCGGCTCTACGACCAGGCGGTACGGGTGCCCGGCCCGATAACCCAGGCGGTGGCGGAGCGCGCCAGACAGCGGGAAATCGTGGTGGTGCTGGGCGTCAACGAGCGGGATGGCGGCACGCTGTACAACACGCAACTGGTTTTCGACGCCAGCGGCAAGCTGGCGCTCAAGCGGCGCAAAATCACCCCGACTTACCATGAGCGCATGATCTGGGGCCAGGGCGACGGCTCCGGGCTGAAAGTGGTGGACACCGCCGTCGGGCGCGTCGGGGCGCTGGCCTGCTGGGAACATTACAACCCGCTGGCGCGCTATAGCCTGATGACCCAGCACGAAGAGATCCACTGCAGTCAGTTCCCCGGTTCGCTGGTGGGGCCGATTTTCGCCGAGCAGATGGATGTCACCATTCGTCATCATGCGCTGGAGTCCGGCTGCTTCGTGATCAACGCCACCGGCTGGCTGAGCGACGCGCAGATTGAGGAACTGACGCCCGATCCCGCGCTGCAAAAAGGACTGCGCGGCGGTTGCCACACCGCCGTCATCTCCCCTGAAGGCCGGCACATCGTACCGCCGCTCACCGACGGCGAGGGCATTCTGATCGCCGATCTGGATATGCATCTCATCACCAAGCGCAAGCGCATGATGGATTCGGTGGGGCACTACGCCCGGCCGGAACTGCTGAGTCTGCGTCTTGACGATCGCCCGGCGCGTTATGTGACGCCCGGCTACACCGATTCCGCTCGTGAAAGTGAAGGAGACCATGATGACGACTTCCAGCCAGTCCAGACAACAACTGATCACTGAATTGCTGACGCAGGGCGTCAATGTGGTGAATCCGTCGGCGCAGCACGTCAGCCGGCACGGCGGCGCCGGTCCGTCGGATCATCAGGCGGTGACCATCGACGGCGTGACGGTCATGGTGCCGATCTACACCCAGACGGCGCGCCACTCGGCATGGCAGGTCAAACACGCCGGACAGGGGAAAACCACCCTGCTGAAAGACAGCATTCCGGTACGGGATATTACCTTTGCCCGCAAACCGAAGTTTTACGATTTGCAAACCGAGGATGGCATTCCTTATTCCCATATCGCCACGCTGCACGGCACCGACGTGCTGGCGACCACGGTGCTGCAAACCTGCATCCGCTATGAGAACCGCCGCAAGGCCTGCCAGTTCTGCGCTATCGGCCAGTCGCTGGCGGCGGGGCGCACCATCGCCCGTAAAACGCCGCAGCAGTTGGCCGAGGTCGCTAAAGCTGCCGTGGAGCTGGACGGCGTCAAGCATATGGTGATGACCACCGGTACGCCGTCCGGCAGCGATCGCGGCGCGCGTATTCTGGTGGAGAGCGCGCTGGCGATCAAAGCCGCCGTCGATCTGCCGCTGCAAGGCCAGTGCGAACCGCCGGGCGATCCGCTGTGGTTCAACCGAATGAAGGAGGCGGGCATCGACGCGTTGGGCATGCATCTGGAAGCGGTAACGCCCGAAGTACGCGCCCGCATCATGCCCGGCAAGGCGCAGGTGACCATTGAACAGTACCTGGTCGCTTTCGCTCAGGCGGTGGCGGTTTTCGGGCGCGGCCAGGTCAGCACCTATATTCTGGCCGGCATGGGAGATACGCCGGAGGCGATTCTGGCGATCTCGGAGAAGCTGATCGCGCTGGGCGTCTATCCGTTCGTGGTGCCGTTCGTGCCGATCAGCGGCACCCCGCTGGAGCATCATCCGGCGCCCAGCAGCGCGTTTATGACATCGATCCTGGAACCGCTTGGCCGCATGCTGCGCGAAGGGCGGCTGCGCTCTTCGGATATCAAGGCCGGCTGCGGCCGCTGCGGCGCCTGCTCATCGTTATCCAGCTATGAAAAGGCCGGCGATGAGCCGCTCGGCTACCAACCATCCGGCCTCGTACGGGCCAGCGCCTGAAGGAGAAAGAGGATGTCCGGTTATCCTGAATACACGATTAAGTGGGTCACCCTGCCTTGGGAGCGCCGTCAGGCTTATGCCCTGCGCCAGCGCGTGTTTTGTCAGGAGCAAGGGCTGTTTGAACAGCACGATCTCGACGAGATCGACAGCCAGGCTAAGTTACTGGTGGCGTTGGGAACGCTGGCGGGCTGGCATGAGGAAGTGGTGGGAACGGTACGCATCCATCAACCGCGGCCCGGCGTCTGGTTTGGCTCGCGGCTGGCGGTGGACGATCGTTTTCGCCGTCAGGGACAGCTTGGCCCGATGTTGATCCGTCTGGCGGTCAGCAGCGCGCACGCGCTGGGCTGTAAGGAATTTTATGCCCATGTGCAGCAGCAGAACGAACCGCTATTCAAGCGCATGCACTGGCACACGCTGGAGAGCGTAACCTTACGCGGCATCCCTCATGCTTTTATGCAGGCCGATCTGACGCACTATCCCCCTTGCCGCGATCCGCTTAGCGGCATGGTGCTGGGCGGCCGCTTGCCGCGGGTGCCGGCGGAGCTGGCGCCGCTGATGATGAGGGTCGCCGGATGAGCCTCGCCTTATCCGAACTCCTTGATTCCGTAAGGCGCGCCAGCGGAATCGCGCATAAACGCGATATTCAGCTGGTCGCCGATGCGCTGCGGGACGCCTGGCCGAACCGCTATCCCAACGGCGATGACTGCGCGGCGATCGATGCCGACGGAGGCTTTAATCTGCTGGCGATGGAGGGATTCATCAATGACTTCGTGGAACAGGATCCGTGGTTTGCCGGCTGGTGCGGCGTGATGGTCAACCTCAGCGATATCGCCGCGATGGGCGGACGCCCGCAGGCCATCGTCAACGCGCTGTGGAGCGCGCAGGACGCGAAGGCGGAGCGGATTTTACAGGGGATGGCGGCGGCGTCGCGCGCTTATCAGGTGCCGATTGTCGGCGGGCACGCCAATCTGCGCAGTAACCAATCGCAGCTGGCGGCGGCGGTGTTAGGCCACGCCCGGCGGGTACTGAGCAGCTTTGCCGTAAGGCGCGGCTTAACGCTGGTGGCCGCCGTCAATTTACAGGGGCGCTGGCATCCGCCCGGTCTGAACTGGGACGCGGCGACCCATGCCGACCCCGCCGGGCTGCGCCGGGCGTTGGCGATACTGCCTGAACTGGCGGAGGCGCAACGGGTGGTGGCCGCCAAAGATATCAGCCAGGCCGGATTGTTGGGCACGCTGGTGATGATGCTGGAAAGCGCGCGGCTCGGCGCCAGTATCGATCTAGAGGCGATCCCCAAGCCGGACGAATGCGACTGGCGATCCTGGCTATGCGCCTTTCCCAGCTTCGGCTTTTTACTGGCCGTTGCGCCGCAGCAGACGGAAACGGTCGTCGCCCGTTTCCGCGACGCCGGGATCGGTGCGGCGGCTATCGGCGAATTTGACGATTCGCGCCGTCTCACCGTCTCCCGCAACGGCGAGCGCGACTGTTTCTGGGACTTAAACACCACGTTATTGACCGGCATGGGCCGGTAACTTCTGGAGGTAAACATGCCTGCTATGAACTTTGTCGTATGCTGGCCGGACGGCAGCAAAGAGAAGTGTTACTCCCCGTCCACCGCGATCGAGAAACACCTTATCGTCAATCATCCTTATACGGTGGAGTCGTTTGTGCGTATCGCGCAGACCGCCCTGAGCGAAGCCAGCGACCGGGTGGCGGCCAAATTCGGCTATGCCTGTTCCAGCGCGATGGATCAGTCCCGCGCCATTGAACAGAAAGCCCGGCAGTTCGCCGCCGCCGATCCGGTGGTGGTGGAAGAGATCACCGTTATCGGTCAATGAATCAGGTGGATATCGACATGCAGCGTAAAGAGTTTCCGGTGGTGATTATCGGCGGCGGACAGGCGGGGCTGGCCATGAGCTATTGCCTGACGCAGAGACGCATCGACCACGTTATCCTTGAACGGCGCCGGCTGGCCTGGGCGTGGCGCGAACAGCGCTGGGACAGTTTCTGCCTGGTGACGCCCAACTGGCAGTGCAAGCTGCCGGGCTTTCCCTATGACGGCGACGATCCCGACGGCTTTATGGTGAAAGATCAGATTATCGATTACATCCAGCGCTATGCGGACAGTTTCAACGCGCCGCTGCGCGAGGGCGTCGGCGTCAAGCTCGTCAGCCGGGAGGGGGAGGGCTATCGGCTTGCCACCAACGACGGCGATTACCATGCCAAACAGCTGGTGGTGGCGGTCGGCAACTATCATCGCCCGCGTTTTCCCGATATTTCAACGCGTTTACCGCAGTGGATCACCCAGGTGCATTCGGCCGGTTACAAGTCTGAACGGCAGTTGCCGGCAGGAGAGGTGCTGGTGATTGGCTCCGCGCAGTCCGGGGCGCAGATTGCCGAGGATTTGCACCTCGCCGGGCGGCAGGTTCACCTGTGCGTCGGCAGCGCGCCGCGCGTATCGCGCTTCTACCGCGGGCGCGATGTGGTCGCCTGGCTGGAGGACATGGGTCATTATAAACTCACGGTTAACGACCATCCGCTGGGCGAGGACGCCCGGCGCAAAACCAACCATTATGTAACCGGGCGGGACGGCGGACGAGACATCGATCTGCGCGCCTTTGCGCTACAGGGCATGCGGCTTTACGGCCGGCTGACGGATTACCGCGACGGCAAGCTCATCACCGCCGACGATCTGGCCCATAACCTTGATGCGGCCGACGCCACCTCGCAGAAAATCAAAGACAGTATTGATGAATGGATCGCGCAGCAGGGCATCGATGCGCCCGAAGAGCCTCGCTATCAACCGCTATGGCGGCCGGAGAATCCGCCGACGGAAATCGATCTGAGCAAAACGAATATAACCGTTATTGTCTGGGCGGTCGGATTCAAAACCGATTTCAGTTGGATCGATGCGCCCGCTTTTGACGTCCGTGGATATCCTATCCATACTCGCGGCCGTTCAAGCTCGCCGGGGCTCTATTTTCTTGGCCTGCCGTGGTTGTGGACCTGGGGTTCGGGACGTCTCGAAGGCGTGGGCGAGGATGCCGAATATCTCGCCCGCCATATTGAAGAGCGCAACGGTGTTATCGCGTCCCAGACGAAGGTGGCGAGCGATGGCGATGTTTTGTGATAAAACAGCGGCGCGCCCTGCGCCGATAATGTCCCCGGTATGCTGGTCATTCGAGACCCCCTGAGGCCGGGCGGCATAACGTTGAACACGATCAGCGTTACTGGCGGCAAGAAAACGATCGCTGGCTCTATTTCACGCACGATCGCGCGGTGCGCAAGGGGCGATTTGCGTGTTGGGAAGAATGGACGATGTGATCAACGGCGCGCATTGCAGCAGAAGATTCGGCGGCGGGTGATTACCGGATGCGGCCGTCATGCAATACCCCGGCATATTTATTTTGTC
The DNA here is from genome assembly GCF_017569925.1 of Brenneria izadpanahii. Taxonomy (NCBI): domain Bacteria; kingdom Pseudomonadati; phylum Pseudomonadota; class Gammaproteobacteria; order Enterobacterales; family Pectobacteriaceae; genus Brenneria; species Brenneria izadpanahii. Next base: position 1,755,118 of record NZ_CP050854.1, read on the forward strand.
CCCGAACTACCGCGCACTTTTTCCGGTAAGGTGGTAAGGCAACAACTGGCGGTTTAACCGGGGATGTCGTCTCGTCCGCTTAAGTTTGGGCGATCAGCCGGGTTTTTATATCGGCGGGCGGCGCGTAGTAGGGGGCGGAGGTTATCAGCAGCGATACGCCGGTGCGGGCGTAGTCTTCGATGCTTTGCAGATTGATCCCTCCGGCCAGCGCCAGGCGGCATGAAGGCGCAACCTGCGCGGCGAGCGTTTTCAAGCGCAGAATATCTTCAACGGCGAACTTGTCCAACTGCAGGATATCGGGCGCGGCCTGGAGCGCGCGCTCGGCGTCCTGGAGGGTATTCGCCTCAACGACGAGCGTTTTTTCAGGCGCGTTGCGGCGTAGGGCGGCGATCATTCCCGGCCAGTCTTCCCGATCTGGCCAGAACTCGCGATGGTTGGCGAACAGCAGAATGCTTTCCGCCGTACCCAGCCGGTGGATGATTCCGCCGCCGGCGATAACGGCCTGCGTGGCCAACAGCTTGGTGCCCGGAATGGTTTTGCGGGTACAGGCGATTTTGCCGTCCTCGCTATGGCGCCGCAGGATTTGCATCATCCTGAACATATAGTCCGTCACGCCGCAGCTCCACTCCAGAATATTCTGCGCGGTTTTCCAGCCCTGATGCAGCGCATCCGCCCGGCCTTTGGCGGCCAGCAGGATATCGCCCGCTTCCAGAAGCTGTCCGTCCTCGGCGGCCGTTTCGATCTCCAGTCCAAGGCGCAGCAGTACGCGGCGGGCGGCGTCGATGCCGCTGACGCATCCGCCCCGGCGGTGCTGATAGACTATCTTCCCGCGGCGGGCGCCGATGCCCAGCGCCCGGGTGGTCAAATCGCCGCCCTGAATATCATCTTGCAGCCATTGTTCGAGCTGAGAGTCCGGTAGAAAAACCATGCTGCGCCCCTTCAACGCCGATGCCTGTGATGAATAAGGATAAGCGCGCCGGGAGAATTACGCCATCACCCAGTGGCCCTGGCCGACCTCGCGGTAGTGGCGGGGTTGCGGCTGATAGCCCAGCGCTCGGATAGGGCTTTTCAACTCGTCGACCGCCAGATTGCGTTTCATATGCCGCCGCGCGGGATCGGGGATCGGCACCGAGGCAATCAGCTTGCGCGTATAGGGATGCTGGGGATTATCAAAAATCGCCGCCCGCGGGCCGATTTCCACAATTTCGCCCAACAGCATCACGGCTACCCGGTGGCTAATGCGTTCGACCACCGCCATATCGTGGGAAATAAACAGATAAGACAGCCCCATACTCTCCTGAAGATCCATCAGCAGATTAACCACCTGGGCTTTTACCGATACATCCAGCGCCGAAACGGATTCGTCGGCCACGATAACCTTGGGGTCTAGCGTCAAGGCGCGGGCAATACAGATCCGCTGCCGCTGACCGCCGGAAAACTCATGGGGATAACGCTTCATCATCTCCGGCGACAGCCCGACCTTGGTCATCAACCCGGCGGCTTTTTCTCTGGCCTGCGCCCGCGTACCCAGCCGGTGCTGCAGGAAAGGTTCGGTCAGGGTTTCCTCAACGCTCATTCGCGGGTTCAGGCTGGCGAACGGATCCTGAAAAATCATCTGAATCCGGCGGCGCATCAGCCGCAATTCATGCGAACTCAGGTTGAGCACGTCATAGCCGTCAAAATCGATATGGCCGTCCAGCGGTTTTACCAGCCGGGTAATCGATCGTCCGGTGGTGGATTTGCCGCAGCCGGATTCCCCCACCAGCGACAGCGTTTCACCCGGCAGCAGGTCGAAGCTGACATTCTCCACCGCGTGCACCGCCCCAACCGGCCTGTTCAGTATGCCGCCCCGAACGCTAAACCTGGTGGTCAGGTTGCGAACCGACAGCAGCGGTCTTTGTCCGGCGGGCAACGCATGTCCGGTGGTTTTCGGCGATGACATCTTACCAGTGACGGCGTCACTCTCAGGAAACTTCATCGGCCACGGCTGGTCTTTCATCGAGCCGAGCCGGGGAACGGCCGCCAGCAACGAACGCGTATAAGGCGTCGCGGGCGCGGAGAATATCTGCCGGGTGGCGCCGGTTTCCATGCAGTCCCCGCGGTACATCACCAGCGTGCGGTCGGCCGTTTCGGCCACCACGCCCATGTCGTGGGTGACGAACAGGACGGCGGTTCCTTCTTCGGCCTGCAATGTTTTGATCAGATCGAGAATTTGCCCCTGAATGGTCACGTCAAGGGCGGTGGTCGGCTCATCGGCAATCAGCAGTTTGGGCCGGAGCGCCAGTGCCATGGCGATCATCACCCGCTGGCGCATTCCGCCGGAAAATTGGTGGGGATAGTCGTCAAACCGCGAGCCGGCGTTGGGAATGCGCACCTTTTCCAGCAGGCTGATGGTCTCTTTGCGCGCTTCACGGGATGTCATATTGCGGTGGTTAATCAGCGATTCGGCGATCTGGTTGCCGATGCTGAACGCCGGGTTAAGGCTGGTCATCGGCTCCTGGAAAATCATGGCGATTTCATTGCCGCGGATTTGCCGCATCTGCTTTTCACTGAGCGTCAACAGTTGCCGGCCGTTAAGCTCGATGCTGCCGGCGATGCGGCTTTTCCGGGCGTCCAGCAACCGCATAATAGACAGCGAGGTCACGCTTTTTCCAGAACCCGACTCGCCGACGATCGCCAACGTCTCTCCGGCATTGATTTCAAAGGAGATATCATTGACGACCGTTCGCCATTGGTCGTCGTCTCTGAAGGCGGTGGTCAGGCGTTCCACCTTGAGCACCGGCCCGGAAGCAGCCGCTGAAATGCGATTCACTGATGTCGTCATAATCTACTCTCAGGACGGAAACCGCGCCGAACAGCATACGTTCGGGCTGAACTTTGCATCTTGATCAAAGGGAAAAGTAGGGCGCGTTTTTCTGTTTCGAGCCAGGCGCTCCACATACTGATCCACCACGCCCTGCGACAAAGCCATCAGGTTGGGGTTGGCCAGCGGCGCCAATTCGGGAGAAAGATAGCCGGACTTCACTACCACGATGGCGGCGGTTTCCGGGGTTAGTCCCAATAGATGGAAATCCGCCAGATAGTGGTAAGGACGACGACGGTCGGCCACCACCAGTTGGATCCCGCCGGTGCGTAATACCGCCTGCCGGGCGGCCGAACGGGATTCGTCGCTCAGGGTGACAACCTCAAATTCGGCGGTGACCTGAACGCCGGCCGGATCGAGTGTGGCGCCGACGGTAAGCGTCAGGGTTTTGCCTACGCCGGCGGCGAAAGCCGCGTCGGTGGCGGGCTTATCGGTGATGCCGGCGACAATGACGCCCTGCGCCCGCTGGCGAATCAACTCCGCCAGAACATCGGCCCGATCGCCCACGCCGCCGCCGGTCGGGTTATCGCCGGAGTCGGCCAGGATAACCGGACCGGTGGCGCTGGCAATCGCCTTCGCGACGCATTCGCTGACCGAACCGGTTTCACAGCCGAATTTGAAATCATGGCGAGCCTGCCAGTATGACGCGGCGATTTCAATGGCCCGCGCCGACATCAGTTCCCGATCGGTGCCGGTGATGATCGAGGCGGCGGTGGCGCGCGGCTCATCGGCCCACACGTAACCGACCATCAGCGAGGCATCCCATATTCCTTCCTGGGCGTCGATAGCGGGCAGCGCGGCATACAGGCTTTTCGCCGGTTCATCTTCGGTGCTGGTGCGTTCGCCGGGCAGCACCACCGGCACCGGCGCCCAGAGTACGCCGGGGCGCACGCCGGTTTGCAGACACTTGACCAGCATGGAAACCGAACGTTGCATTGTTTCCCGCACATCGATATGCGGCGCGGTGCGGTAGGTGGAGAACATATCAATGGCGTCGACGATCCGCTGGGTGACGTTGCCGTGCAAATCGTAGCTTACGCTCAGGGGGCAGTCGCCGCCGATGAGTTCGCGCGTGGCGCTGATCCAATCGCCTTCCGCATCTTCCATCCCCTCAACGTACATAGCGCCGTGCATCGCCAGATACACTCCGTCGACCGGCAGGCTGGCGGCGAGGCGGGTAAGAAAATCCCGCTTAAAGTTTTCGTAGGTTTCGCGCGCGATCGGCCCGCCGGCGATGGCGCGGGCGTGGAACGTCGGAATAAACGTCGCCGGGTAATCTTTCAGGAAGGCAAAGTATTCGTTTTCAGTCAGTTGTCCGCCCCGCAGAACCCGAAAATCATCTTCGCGGTTAAGAACCGGATTATAGGTGCTGCATTCTATGTGAATGCCGCCGAAAGCGATGCGCATATCAGCCTCGTTAATCAGGTAAATGGATAAGGAAACGGTGAGCCGCAATACTGGCGGCGGCCCGCGCCCAGGTATCTTCGTTAATGATGATGGTGGATACCGGCGTTTTGCCGGAAATGCCCGGCAGAACATTCGACTCAATCGACTGCAGCACCACGGTGCGCAGCAATCCTTCGAATGCCTGGGGATGATGGGCGATAACCACCAGTTCCGGATCGTTCAACTGGATGATATTGGCGATAGCCAGACCCAGCGCGCTTCCGGCACGGTGTAAAATGGCGATGGCCGAGGTGTTGCCCGCCGCCGCCAGCTTTTCCAGTTCGTCGACGGAACCCGCCGGCAGCCCTTTTGCCTGCGTCATTTCACGAATGGCAATCAGCGACGCAATGGTGTCCAGGCAGCCGCGTTTGCCGCACCGGCAGGGCGTGCCGCCCAGTTCGATGGTGCAGTGTGCGATTTCGCCGGCGCCGCCGTGAGCGCCGCGGTTCAGGTTGCCCTGCAGATAGTGGGCCGAACCGATGCCATCGCTGTGGGTGATGACGGTGAAATTTTTGATGTCTTTTGCCACGCCGAACAGCTTTTCACTGACGGCCAGCGCTTTGGCGTCGTTTTCCAGGGAAACATCCAGCCCGGTTTTTTGTTTAAGCAGCGCGGCGAGAGGCACATTTCGCCAGCCCAACAGTGCCGACTGAACGCAGGTTTCCTGTTTTTCATCGACAAACCCCGACAGGGTGACGCCGAGGCCGATGACCTGTTCGTTCCTGATTTTTTTGCTGACCAACAGATCGGGCAGCGCCCTGGCGATCCCTTCGGCCAGCGCTTCCGGCTGCGGCTCAAGGGGAATGGCTTTGCGGATCAGCGTCTTGCCATGCATGTCGATCAGCACCATGCGCGTCTCTGCGCCCAGCAGCGACACGCCGATAAAATAGGCGCTATCCGCGCGCATTTTTAAGCGAACCGCAGGCCGGCCCTGTCCGTTGGCTTCCGCGTCGGTCTCGGCGAGCAGACCGTCAGCCAGCATTTCCTTAATCACGCCGCTGATTGCGGCTTTGCTGATTCCCATCTTTTGGGCAAGCGCTGTGCGGCTCATCCCCTGAGAGGCGATGATCAGGCGCAGAACCTGCTGTTGTTGTGGCGTTAACATATCCGATCCCTGATGTAGTGCGGTGATATCTGATGCGACAATAATCATAAGATATGAAATTATCAACATAATTTAGTTCATTAAAATTACTAAACAACGATTATAAGTAAAATATATGAACAAACTTGAGAGACTTTGTTTACCATCATTCTCGTTGGGGCTTCAGTGACTTAATTGCAAGCGTACATCTATGGACGAGGGGTATATGAAAATGAAAACCATAAGCAAATCGTTTTATAAGCGTCGGCTCACGGTGTTGAGCTGCCTGATTTCCGCCATCGTATGTGCGCCGCTACAGGCCGCGACGCTGACCGTTATGCAGAGCGAGCCGCCGCGCAGTATGGATCCGGGCAACCAAACCGCGACTTTTACTTCCACCGTGCTCGATCCGATGTATGAAGGGTTGACCCGGCTGAATGCGGAAGGCAAGGCCGAGCCGGCGCTGGCTCTCTCCTGGGAGTCCGACGCCGGCGGACTAAACTGGACTTTTAAACTTCGTCCCGGCGTAACCTTCCATGATGGCACGCCGTTCAACGCCGATGCGGTGGTCGCCAACTTCAACCGCCACCTGGATACCCAGCGCGGGCTGGCCGCCAGCGGCAAAATCCGGGCATTTCTCGGCTCGGTAAACAAAAAAGACGACATGACCGTCGAGTTTCATCTCACCAAACTTTATCCCGCATTCCTGAATATTCTGGCTTCCGGGCCGGGGCTGATGGTCAGCCCGAAGGCCGATAAAGACGGCAATATCGGTATCAAGGCCGACGGCACCGGTCCTTATAAACTGATTCAGTACAAAACCGGCGAATATGTTCTGGAAGGCAAAAATCCGGGGTATTGGGGGAAATCGACCGGTCCTGATGAAATTAAATGGACCTGGAGCAGCGAGCCCTCGGTGATGAACATGGCGCTTCAGGCCGGTCAGGCCGATGTGATCAATCCGGTGCCGCCGCAGTTTGCCGGCATGCTGAAAAACAACGCCGCGGTAACACTGCATCAGGCGCCCGGCGCCGCCGTGTTCTGGGTGGCGCTGAACACCGAAATCAAGCCGCTGGATGATGTCCGGGTCCGTCAGGCGTTGAACTTCGCCACCGATCGCGGCGCGCTGGTTAAAGCCATCTCTTTTGGTTACGCCACGCCGGCTAACTCGCCGCTGGCAACGGTCAATGCCGGTTACGATAAAACCCTGAACGACTATCCGTTTAATGTTGAAAAAGCCAAGGCGCTGCTGAAAGAGGCGGGCTACGGCGATGGTTTTTCCATGTCGATAGCGGTACAGGGGCCGGAGGCGCGCATAGCTCAGGTGTTGCAAAGCATGTGGGGCCAGATCGGCGTTAAGGTCAATGTGAAGCAGATGGAAAGCGGCGTCTGGGCCAAAGCCGCGTTCGCCGATCGGGAAGAGAAAAAAGCGCAGGGCGTCAGTTCCGTTCTCGCATCCTGGTCTTCCGGCTCTTACGGCGCCGATCTGCAACTGCGTCCGCTGTACCACAGCCAGAGTTTTGCCCCCGCCGGCGCGAACCTGGGATTCTTCAACGATAAGAAAACGGATGAACTGATCGATCAGGCGGCCAGTACGCTGGATGAGGCTCAGCGCAATGCGCTTTATGTTCAGGCGCAGAAACAGATCAGCATTCAGGCGCCGCAGGTGCTGCTGTTCTATCAGGACGATCTGTACGCTACGCGGAAAAATATTTCCGGCGTGAGCATGATGCCGGGCGGTCAGCTGGTGGTTCGTGATGCCCGCAAGGATTGATAACTTTCGAACAGGTCATCGGATAACCGCAGGCCGGAGGCGTGAATGAAAGCCTATGTCGCTAAAAAAATATTGTCGCTGCCGCTTATCCTTTTCGGCGTTTCGATCATTATTTTCATGGCCATACGCGCCTTGCCGGGCGATCCCGCCCGCCTGATGGCCGGACCGGAAGCGCCGCAGGAAGCGGTTGATCACATGCGTACCCGGCTGGGGTTGGATAGGCCGCTGCCGGTGCAATACCTGAATTTCGCCGCCGATGCGCTGCATGGCGATCTGGGCGTTTCTCTCCAGTCCCAGCAGCCGGTGATCGGCGAGATAGGCGAGCGGCTGCCCTATACCTTGTCTTTGGCGGTGTTAGCCTATCTGCTGGCGATCGCCGTCGGCGTGCCGGCGGGGATGATCGGCGCGGTTTACCGGCAGCGCAGCGCGGACCATATCGTGATGGTCCTGACCATCGCCGGGGCGTCTATCGCCAACTTTTGGCTGGCGTTGATGGCAATGAACACCTTTTCGGTGCAACTGGGCTGGCTTCCTTTATTGGGCGCCGATTCCTGGAAAAGTTATGTGTTGCCGACCGTTATTCTGGCCATTATGCCGATGGCGATGATGGCCAGAATGACCCGCTCCAGCATGATCGACGTCCTCAGCGAGGATTACATCCGCACCGCGCGCGCGAAAGGGCTGCCGCCGGCTTGCGTATACTGGAAGCATGCCTTTCGCAACGCGCTGATTCCCATCGTCACCATTATCGCCCTCAATTTCGGCAGCCTGATTGGCGGCGCCGTCGTTACCGAATCGGTTTTCAACTGGCCGGGGATCGGCCGCCTGCTGGTTGACTCGGTGCGCTACCGCGACTATCCGGTGATCCAGGGCGTAACGCTGATTGCGGTTACGGGCGTGGTGGTGATGAATTTAGTGGGGGAGATCATCATCGGCATGATCAACCCGAAAATAAGGTTCGACTAATGAACGGTATTGAAACGCCAGCCGCCCGCCGCCGCTCAGCTTCAGGGGCGGCGCTGAAATGGCTTTGGGCTCATCCGAGCATTACTTTCGGCGGCGGCCTGATAGCCCTGGTGGTGTTGATGGGGTTGATGGCGCCGTTTATCACCCGCTGGGATCCGACGGCTCAGGATTTGCTGAATACGCTTCAGCCGCCTTCGGCGGCGCACTGGTTCGGCACCGATGATTACGGACGGGATATTTTCTCCCGCGTGATTTATGGCGCGCGCATCTCAATGTTCGAGGTGATATTAAGCGTCGGCCTGTCCATGCTGGTGGGGATCCCGCTGGGGATTATCGCCGGATTGGCCGGGCGCAGCGCGGATCACGTCATCATGTGGGTGATGGATATCATTTTCGCCTTTCCGGGCATTGTTCTGGCGATCCTGATCGTCAGCGTGCTGGGCGAAGGGCTGATGAACATGCTGATTGCCATTTCGCTGTTTTCCATCCCGGTTTACGCGCGCCTGAGCCGCAACCTCACGCTGGGCCTTAAGGGGATGGAGTATATCGAAGCGGCGCACTCGCTGGGCATTCGCTACCCGCGCATTATCGTGCACTACATTCTGCGCAACGCCATCGGTCCGCTTATTGTGCAATCGACCCTGACGGCCGGCGCCGTGGTGCTGTCTGCGGCCAGTCTCTCCTTTCTCGGCCTGGGCGTGCAACCGCCGATGCCGGAGTGGGGCACCATGATGAGCGATGGGCGAAATTTTCTTGGATTGAACATCTATGTGTCGCTCTTCCCCGGATTAGCCATTTTGGTTACCGTTCTCGGCTTTAATGTGCTGGGCGATGGCTTACGCGACTTATTGGATACACGTACATGAATCAACTTTTAAAAAATCCGCCGGTCATTTGTGTGGATATCGGCGGATCTTTTATCAAATTCGGCGTTTCGCACCGGCAAGGTGAGGTGACGACGCTGGATAAAGCGCCGATGCCGGCCGACTCGTGGGAGATGTTTGCGGCCGCGTTGGAAAATCTTATACAGACCTACCGCGATCGCTATCCTGCCGATGCGGCGTTGGCCATCTCCGCCGCGGGGATTGTTTCACCGGAATCCGGCGAGGTGTTTGCCAGCAATATTCCCGCGTTTAAGGGGAAAAAGCTGGTGGACGAACTGGGCACGCGGCTCGGGCGTGAAGTCTGCATCGCCAATGATGCCGACTGTTTCGCCCTGGCGGAAGCGGTCGCCGGCAAAGGGAAAGGGCACCGGGTGGTCTTCGGCGTCATCCTGGGGACGGGCGTCGGCGGCGGTCTGGCGGTTAACGGCCGGATCCTGTCCGGCGCCGGCGGCCTGACGGGAGAGTGGGGACATGGCCCGATCACCCGAACCGAAATCATTCTTGACGGCAAACCCCGCTATTTGCCCCGCCTGGCCTGCGGCTGCGGACAGCAGGGCTGTTTGGACACCTATGGCGGCGCGCGCGGGCTGGAACGCCTTCATCACGCCCTGCATAACCAGACGGCCGACAGCTTCAGCATTATCAACCGCTGGCAACAGGGCGAACCGCTGGCCTGCCGGACCATCGACGCCTGGACGCAGGTGGTGGGCGAGCCGCTGGCTTACAGCATTAATCTGACGGGCGCTTCGCTGGTGGCCGTCGGCGGCGGACTTGCCGGCGTTCCGGCGCTTATCGAGGCGCTGGATAACGCGGTGCGCCCCCTGATCCTGCGCAAAAGCGAACGACCGGTGGTGGTGGCCGGCTGCTTTTCCCAGAATGGCGGCATGGTGGGCGCGTCCGTGCTGGGACGCGCGCAGGTCCGTTGTAAGCAGGAGCCTTATGAACATGCTTAGAAAATTGGAAGTCTGCTGTTACGGTCTGGAAAGCGCGATAAAGGCGGCTCAGGCGGGGGCCGACAGGATTGAACTGTGCAGCGCGCCCAGAGAGGGCGGTTTGACGCCGTCCTATGCCGCGCTTTGTCTGGCGCGGGAGACGCTTTCCGTTCCGGCGTTTCCGATTGTCCGGCCTCGGGGCGGCGATTTCTGTTATAGCGACGCCGAGATCGCCGTGATGGAGCAAGACCTGAAATTTATCCGGCAGGCCGGGTTTAAAGGGGCGGTTTTCGGCGTGCTCGACGAGCAGGGGGCGGTTGATGTTAACCGTATGGAAAGACTGCTGAAACAGTGTGACGGTATGGAAATTACCTTTCATCGCGCTTTTGATATGTGCCGTTCCCCTTTTGATGCGCTGAAAACGCTGGAGGATCTGGGCGTCAAACGGATCCTCACCTCCGGCCAGCAGCCGACGGCGGAACGCGGGATCGAACTGCTGGCGAAACTTCATCATGCCAGCCGCGGGCCCGTCATTATGGCGGGTTCCGGCGTCAGAGCCGCTAACATTGCCGCCTTTCTGGCTATCGGCCTGAATGAGGTTCACTCTTCCGCCGGGTTGCGCATCCCCTCGGCGATGCAATACCGCAATCCCAATGTTTGCATGAGCCATGAAAACAACGATGAATATCTTATCGATACGGTAAGCGAAGAGGGGGTGAGAGAAATGAAGGACATCATGCGGAATTTTATCCTATCTCAATAAGCCGGCTGCGTTGACGGCGCCGTTTTTATCCGCCATTTCGGCGCAGATGGCCGTCAATATCGCGCGATTGGCGGCGTCCGGCTATCATTAATAGCCAGATGCATGAGAGACAGGGAGAATGCCGATGAAGAAACGATTTCATGGGGGTGGCTGATGCGCGCATCCCTTTCTCGCCGCCAATTGCTGCGCCTCGGCGCCGGATGCGCCGTTTCCGGGGTGCTGGGAGCCGGTGCGCCGATGGTCTATGGCGCGTCAGGCAATCGCCTTGCCCGCGCTTCAGAACCGTCCGCTATGCCGACCCGCATTATTCCGTCCTCGCGTGAACCGTTGCCGATCGTCGGTCTGGGAACCTATCGCAGCTTCGATTACGGCCCGGATAGCCCCAATTATGCGCACTTGCCCGCAGTGCTGGATGCGCTGTTTGCCGCCGGAGGCCGGGTTATTGACAGTTCTCCGATGTATGGACTGGCGGAGCGCACGGTCGGCGAGCTGCTGAGTATGCGGCAGCCCCGACCCAGCGCGTTTCTCGCCACTAAGGTATGGATCGCCGGCCGTGAGGCGGGGATCAGGCAGATGGATGAATCCTTCCGTCTGTTGCGGACCGATCGCATCGACCTGATGCAGATTCATAATCTGCTGGACTGGCGCACGCATTTGCCGACGCTGCGGGAGATGAAGGCGTCAGGCCGTATCCGCTACATCGGCGTCACGCACTATACCAGCGCGGCCTATGATGAGTTAGAGAGCGTAATCAAAAGCACCCCGTTGGATTTTCTGCAAATCAACTATGCGCTTGACGACCGGGCGGCCGGAGAACGGCTGCTACCGCTGGCGCAGGACCACGGGATCGCGGTGATCTGCAACACGCCTTTTGGCGGCGGCGGACTGCTGCGCCGTCTCGGTTCGACGCCGTTACCCGTCTGGGCTAAGGACGCCGGCGCCGTATCCTGGGCGCAGTTGGCGTTGAAATTCATTCTCGCCAATCCGGCCATTACCTGCGTGATACCGGGAACGGGCAACCCGAAATACATGACGGAAAATGCGGCTGCCGCGATGGGGCCGCCGTTGACCGCGCCGCAGATCCGCGAGCTGATCGCGTCAGTCTGATCTATTCCGCTATTTCCGTAAGGTCGGGGATCTCCGTGTCACCGGCGATCGGCCGACGTTATCGATACGCTGAACGGCTATGGCGGCAATATATAAACTGTTTGACTGTCCGCGTACTAATGGATACATTGCGACGATGATGATAAACCACCCCGAACGCGATCAAATCCGACTGGAAAATGTGCTGGCGGCGCTGGGCAATTCCCTGCGGCTGACGGTGGTGCGCGTGTTGGCCAACGGCGGCGAGTTCGCATGCAGCGCGGTGTTGAAGGGGATTCCGAAATCGACGCTGACCCATCACTGGCGCGTGCTGCGCGATAGCGGCGTTATCTGGCAGCGGCCATATGGGCGGGAAAATCTGCTCTCGCTGCGCCGGGACGATCTGGATGCGCGCTTCCCAGGATTGCTTGATTCGCTGCTGAATGCCGTTCAGCAAGATCCCATCACCGAGGAGTCGACGTCAAGAAATCTGCCCTCTGCCTGAATGTTGACGCCATTTTTCGATTAATTCCCCCCCTTGTTCCTCTTCTTTCCGCGTCGGCGATATCAAGATATTGGCTGATGGAATAAATCGCACAATTCGGTCCGATTTATCTTCAAATAGTATATTATTCGTCAAATCCGTTTATACCCCGCGCCCTGAGCGGCGACGGGATATATAGCTTTTTATCCAATCAGAAAGACAGGTCTATGAGCGACAAATATCGTGTATTTATTGACGGTCAGGCGGGCACTACCGGGTTGCAGATACAGCAACGCCTGGTCAACCACCCTCATATCGAACTCCTTTGCATAGAAGAGGCCAGACGTAAACAGGCTGACGCTCGTCAGGAGATGATGTCCACCGCCGATATCACTATTTTGTGTTTGCCGGATGCTGCCGCGCGTGAAGCGGTTACGCTCGCCGATGCCGTTGGCGCACGCATATTGGATGCCAGCTCGGCGCATCGTACTGAACCGGGCTGGGTTTACGGTATGCCGGAGCTGGCTGACGATCAGCGCGAAAAAATCCGTCAGGCCGGCCGCGTCTCCAACCCCGGCTGTTACGCCACCGGTGCGATTACGCTGTTGGCGCCGCTGGTGCGCAAAGGCTTAATCGGTGCGGAAACCCCGCTGTCGATTAATGCGATTTCCGGCTATAGCGGCGGCGGCAAAGCGATGATCGAACGCTACCAGCATGATGCGCCGGGTTACGCCGCCTATGGCCTGGGATTTGATCACAAGCATTTAAAAGAAATGCAAAAATGGAGCGGTCTCTCGGCGCGGCCGATATTCCAGCCGGCGGTGGGCAATTACGCTCAGGGGATGCTGGTGTTTATCCCGCTGAATACGGGCATGGATGGCGATAGCGTTTACCGCGCGCTGAATGAATTCTATGACGGCGAACAGTTCATCAAGGTGATGCGCTATAACGCCTTGCCGGAAGAGAGCGCGCCTTATTTGCTGCCGGAAGCGCTGAATAACAGCAACATGCTGGAACTGTTTGTTTTTTCTCATCCTGAATATCAACAAACCCTGCTGGTATCGCGGTTGGATAATTTAGGCAAAGGGGCATCGGGCGCAGCGGTTCAGAACCTGAACATTATGCTGGGGCTGCCGGAAGATATCTGCGTCAATCTGTCTGCCTGATAGGCTATTTGCCAGTCGGATAAGCACCGGGGTGGTTTGCCGCGCCTGGTGTTATGCCGCAGACTCCGGTTAACCAGAGATGACGGATAGCGGTCAGGATTTAGGCAGCAATGTCTCGACCAGCGACGTCCATGATTCGACGCCGGGCTTAATCAGTTCGTCATTAAAATCGTAATAGGCGTTATGCAGCGGTTTGGATGGTTTTGCGCCGTCGGAACCCAGCCAGAAATACGCGCCGGGGCAGCTTTCCAGCATACAGGCGAAATCCTCGGAAGCCATGGACGGATTGATTTGCCAATGCACGTTGGACTCGCCTAATACGCGGCTGAGGGCGTCACGCGCATTCAGCGCTTCCTGTTCGTGATTCAATGTCACCGGATACCCTGGGTAGTAGGAGATGGCGCCAGTCACGCCGAAAACGCGGGGAAGATCGTTAACAAATTCATTTATCAATGCCTTAACCTTAACTCTTACGTCGTTCTGTAAACATCGCATGGTTCCGCGCAGCGTCACCTTCTCCGGGATAACGTTAATCGCTTCTCCGCCGGCAATCTGCGTAATGCTGATAACCGCGGAAGACTGGGGCGACAAGCGGCGGGCGGGGATCGTTTGCAGGGACAGTACCAGTTGGGACGCGGCGACGATGGGGTCTGCGCCGTTCTCCGGCATTGCGGCATGGCAGCTTTTTCCGGTAAGGACGATTTCAAACGAGTCCAGCGATGCCATCATCACGCCGCTGCTTAAGCCGGCATGGCCGACCGGTAATCCGGGCCAGTTATGCAGGGCGTAAATGCCGTCCATCGGAAAGCGTTCGAATAATCCATCGGCGACCATCTTGTAGGCGCCGCCAAGATTCTCTTCGGCCGGTTGAAACACAAAATGCACCGTTCCACTGAAATTGCGGGTTTTGCTTAAGTGCTTGGCGGCGGCGAGTAAAATCGCGGTATGACCGTCATGGCCGCAGGCATGCATTACGCCCCGGTTGCGGGATTTGTAGCTGATATCGCCGAGCTCGGTAATGGGTAACGCATCCATATCGGCACGCAGTCCGATAGTCGGCCCCTGGCCGTTTTCCAGCGTCGCCACGATGCCCGTGCCGCCCAGGCCGGTATGAATCTGCAGACCAAATGACGCGAGCAATTCCGCCACGCGTTTAGATGTGGCGTGCTCTTCATACCCTAATTCGGGAACGGCATGAAACTCATGACGCCATGCGGTGGCCTCAGCGATTAAATGTTGTGAAACAGGCATCAGGTTATTCCTCATACAGCGCCATGATTAAAACCAAACAGTGGGCTTTCGGCCGTTTATCTTCCAGATTGTCAACATGATTTTGGCGGAAGCCGCGGCTAAATCGGAAATGAATTTTTCGAATATCGTATTCCTAACTGATAGGTGCGAAGCCGGCGCATTTCTGATTTTACGCTGCCGGGAACGGGCTCGTTGCGCACGGCAAGGGGAGTGAGCGGAATAAAGCGGGGTAATACGCTTAGCGAAACAGGGAGTGAATGACCGCGCTCAGAAGATCGCCTGCGGCGGTCGTACCGTCCAATGCACGATCAACCACTAAGCTACGGGTCAGCGCCATCAGGCATCCCGCCATTTCTTGCGGTGGCGCGGGGGGCGCTTTCCCGGCTAGCGCAAAGAGATGCTCAAGTAGTTCGGCATAGGATTGACGTTGATCCGCCATCAGCGCGGTGTACTGCTCGCCAAAGGCGGGATTGCGCGCGGCGTGCAGATGCAGCTCCGTGGCCAGCATGGCTTGTTGGGCGTCCATAGCGAATCCTTTCGCCCAATGTTCGAGCGCGGCCAGCGCCGCGGTAAAGTCTTCCCCGGCTCCCATGACGGCCTGGCGGACCTGTTCAAGCTTTTGCTCTTTATGCTGGCGCAAAAGATCGATCAGTAATGCTTCCTTGCTTTTGAAATTCGAATAAAACGCGCCCTGTGTGTAACCCGCTGCATTAGCGATGTCACGTACTGAAGCCGCGTCGTAGCCTCGTTCTGCCACTTGCTGGCAGGCTGCTGCTATCAGCCGCTGGCGAGTCTGTTCCTGGCGCGCTTCGCGCGTTAGCCGGGGAGAAGGGGAATGGGTCATAGAATTACAGATACCAGTTGCTATTTAAGTTGACGAGGAACGTGTTCCAGAATAGCATGGTACTTTCAGATAGCAATTGCTATCTGAAATGGCGCCGGCTTGCTCTTTTCACCACGTCTTGTTGAGGAGCCCACTATGTACCACGCTATCGCCGCCCGGCGGATGCCGCGAGCGTCGTTATCAAATCCAAGAGAGGTTTTTCAACCATGAAACTGCATACAGCCTTCGTCACCGGCGCGACAGGACTGCTGGGTAATAATTTGGTGCGTGAACTGGCCGAGCGCGGTGTTCGCGTTCGTGCGCTGGCGCGTTCGCCGGAAAAGGCCCGCCGGCAGTTTGCCGATTTGCCTCAGGTTGAGATTATCACTGGCGATATGACCAATATTGATGGTTTTGCTCAGATGCTACAGGGCTGTGATGCGGTATTTCATGTCGCGGCCTATTTCCGTGATAACTATAAAGGCGGTAATCATTGGGATGAGCTCAAACGTATCAACGTTGACGGTACGGCGGCCCTGATCGCTGCGGCCTATCGCGCGGGTGTCCGGCGCTTCATTCAGACCTCGTCGATTGCGGTTCTCGCTGGTGAACCGGGTCAGGTTATTGATGAAACCTGCGATCGCGCTCTGGATGATGCGGACGATTACTATCGCAGCAAGATCCTGGCGGATCGCGCCGTGCGCGATTTTCATGCCGCGCATCCGGATCTACATGTCTGTTTCGTTCTGCCGGGCTGGATGTGGGGACCCGGCGATATCGGCCCGACTTCATCGGGGCAACTGGTTAACGATATCGTCCGTGGCAAGCTGCCCGGACTGGTGCCGGGCAGCTTTTCCGTCGTCGATGCCCGCGATGTGGCGCTGGCGCAGATCGCCGCCGCCGAGCAGGGCCGTTCCGGGGAGCGCTATCTGGCTGCCGGGCGGCACATGACCATGAAGCAACCTTATTCCGCTGTTGGGGGAAATCGCCGGCGTTAAGACGCCAACGCGCCAACTGCCGTTGCCGCTGCTGTATGGATTGGCATTTATCCAGGAAACCTATGCCCGCCTGAGCGGTAAACCGGTGCTGCTGGGTCTGGCAACGGTGCGCCTGATGGTGCGTGAGGCCGATCGGACTCGCTTCGACCCTTCCCGTAGCGAACGTGAACTGGGATTGCGCTTCCGGCCTGTCGAGGAAACGCTGTCCGATACCCTGGCGTGGTATCGCGAACACGGCTGGTTTCAGGATGTCGCCGGCGGTTCCCCGGCTTAAACTTTCTGTCGGCGGGCGGCCGCGCCCATTAGCGGGCCGTCACGGCCATATATCCAATAGATTTCGAGGTGCGGGCCTGAAAATAATGAGTCTATTCTCAGGCCGGAGGCGGTGTTAAATCCGGTTTGCTATTTTGGCGGCAAATCTGATGTTTTCAAAATCAATATCCTTCGGCACGCTGCAATCCGCGCCCAATAGCAAACCTGCCTTGCCATTATGAGCAATAATGTCACAAGTCTGTTTTTCAATTTCATCGGCGACGCCTTTATACAAGGCGCCTTGGGTTGTATTGTCAAAACCGCCCAGGAGCGCTTTGCCAGGAAATATTTTCTTGCCTTCTTCCAGCGTAACTTTTTCGACAAAGGTCGCCCAGTTTACCGCTTTAACCGGGTAGTGGGAGAAATGGCGCAAATCATTTACGCGTCCTTCGAAACCACAAATATGCAGCACATTAGAATCGCTTAAGCTATTAGCCGCATTTAACACTCGTAATTGACTTGGCTCGATATATTTACGGTAATTTTCTTCACTGAAGGTTGGGCTCTGTACGCTTTGCACACAGAGATATATTCCATCAATTTTTGCTTCCTGGATGAGTTTTTCCACTAATATGACAATATCATCTGCTATTTTCTCTAAAGCCAATGAGAATAAATAGGGATCTTCTTCAACGAGGCGAGGGAATTTGTTTCTGTCTTCATCGACCATATCGAATTTTAGCCGAAAATAATATGCAGGGGCGAAGATGTTATATATTGAAGCTATTTCCCCCTGATACGAGGATACGATTTCCTTTACCGCGGCGACTTGTTTTGTTATCCATTCGTTATCTTTCCCTATCGACGCTATCTTTTTTAAATCCTGAACGCTATTGATTTCCGTATTAAGAACGGAAGGATGAATAAGAAACGCATCGCTCATTATTTTAGTAAAATCGGGGTGGCTGTTTTTATAAAATTTTTGCTGTGCAATAACACTTTTTTTGATTATCTCATCATCTTTATAGCCATAAAGTTGCTCATCACTATTTAAGAAGTGATGCCAGATGCTGGCCAGCACCGTTTTGTTTTTACATTCTAATGAATCAAAGAAAATCTGCCGTTTGTTTATCGCCATTACAATATCGCCTTTTGATAACATGGGTAAATAAAAACTATTTACATAATTCGCTATTCATTTCCTAATTTCAATAGCATAACATATACTCTTATATTATTTTGGAAACTATAGATATTCGGTAATATTATATGGTAATAATGGTTGGCAATGTTAGTATCCGAAAACGGAGGTTGCTATATGTATCATTTTGAATTACTAGGGTAGAACATCAACGAAACGTTTTGTTCACATTATGAAAAAGACATTGTTACCGATTAATGGCGACTTCATTAGTAGCATAGGAAATATTAATGATAAGGTTAGAAAATATTCATAAGCGTTTTGATGATGAAGAAGTATTGAAAGGCGCATCAATAGATATCAAGAAAGGTCAGGTGGTTTGCCTTATCGGACCAAGCGGCTCGGGTAAAACAACATTATTAAGATGCATAAATTTCCTGGAAAGAGCTGATAAAGGTCGTATTACCATTGGTTCAGTCTCCGTGGACTGTGAAAAAGCAAGTAAAAAAGATATCGAAAATATCCGTGCGAAAACCGCGATGGTATTCCAGTCATACAATTTGTTTAATAACAAAACCGCATTAGAGAATGTTATGGAAGGGCTGGTTTACGCTAAAGGAATAGCCAAAAAAGAAGCCAAAGAAATTGCCGAAAATTTGCTGCGTAAAGTAGGGCTGGCCCATAAACAAGATACTTACCCCAGTAAATTATCCGGCGGCCAGAAACAGCGCGTCGGCATAGCCAGAGCCCTGGCGATGAATCCCGATGTCCTCCTTTTGGATGAGCCTACCTCAGCCCTGGACCCGGAAATTGTCGGCGAAATATTAAAGCTGATTAAGGAAATTGCTCAGGAAGGGCAAACCATGATTATCGTCACGCATGAAATGAGTTTTGCTAATGAGGTTGCTTCAAATGTGATCTTTATGGAAAAAGGGTTGATCGTTGAAGAGAACGTTCCTGGTGAAATATTCAGTAATCCTAAAGAAAGCAGGACGAAAGAGTTTTTGGAACGCATTAACTTCACGATATAAACCGGTGACATGAGACTATTATAATGGAAAGTAAATTTATTGACACATCTCAAATTATTGAAATTTTTCCTAAGCTATTAGAAAATTTATCAGTAACCTTATACATTTCTATCACTTCGCTGGTCTTCGGTTTATTACTTGGCCTGTTGTTGACCATGATGCAAGGAAGTAAACGCCTTTTGCTAAAGGCAACGGCATCAATTTATATTGATGTAATGCGGAGTACGCCGTTACTACTATTAATCTTTCTGGTTTTTTTCGGTTCAAAGGTTCTTTTGAGTCAATTGGGCATCAGCCAAAGATTATTTAGTGATAGTTTTTTTGCAATCCTGGCTATCACTTTAGGAATGAGCGCCTATTTTTCTGAAATGATGCGCTCGGCCTATAACTCCGTTGATAAAGGGCAGCTTGAGGCGATAAATAGTCTGGCTATTCCCGTTTTTGGCGGATTCATCCGCATCATTTTGCCCCAGGCCACGATCATCGCCATTCCTAATCTGGGAAATTTAATGATTAATATTGTTAAACTGACCTCGTTAGTCAGTTTGATTGGTATTGTAGACGTGTTTGGCCGCGCTAAAAAAATCTCAAACAGTAATTATGGAGTAAACCAGCTAGAGGCGTTTATTTGCGTCATTATTATTTACTGGTTAATTAATGTGCTAATTGATGTTGCCATGAAGTTCTTAGAAAAGAAATATCGCTATCTATTAGATTAAAAGGTATATATTGTGTTCAGCTTAGATTTCTTCATTGTTAACTTTCCAGTCGTTTTACAAGCTGTTCCGTTGACATTAGGCATTGCTTTAGCATCAGTTATATTATCGACTCTGTTCGGGTTCATTCTGGCTGTCATAAAAATAAGACGCACACCGGTACTTTATCCTATATCGTCTATATTCATGTCGTTTAGCCGTTCTGTGCCAAACCTGGCTGTTCTCTACTTTTTATATTTTGCTTTTCCTTATTTTGTCGGCGCATTAAGAGGGGATTACTCCATTGCGTTGGGCGCTAATAAATTAAACCCTAATCTGGTGGCGATAATAACCTTTACCATTACGTTTAGCGTCTATTTTGCCGAGGTTTTTCGCTCTGCGTATTATTCCGTCGATAAAGGGCAGTTTGAGGCGGCATGGTCGATTGGTTTGCCGACCTGGACCTATTTACGGCGAATTATTTTTCCTCAGGCCACAATCCAGGCGTTGCCTAATTATACAAGCGTAGTTATCGATTTAATTAAAGATACGTCTTTGGTTTATACCATCTCCGTAATGGACATTATGGGGAAAGCGACATTTGTCGCAGCCAGAGGATTTCACTATATTGATGCCTATCTTATTGCATTTGTGATTTACTTGATTATTTGCTTCACCATCTCAAAATCATTGCGTTGTTTAGAAGTTAAACTGAGTTGTTACAAATGAGAAATTATAATTTATCACAGGAGTTAGTTAATATTATGAGTAAGAAATATTTATACACAATAGTTGCAGCTCTGGCCATTGGTTTATCGGGATGTGATAATTCATCTGAGCCTGGCAATACTGCTGCGAACAATGGCAATACTCCGGCGAGCAGTCAGGTGAAAGAAGTTGAAATTGTTATCAATGAAAACTCTTTTCCATTTTCTTTCGTTGATGATGAGGGTAAATTTTCAGGCTATGATGGCGAATTGTTAACTATCATTGATGAAAAACTGCCGGAATACTCATTTCATTTTAATGCCGTATCCAGAGATGCGATGTTGGTCGGTTTATCGACCGGAACCTATAATTTAGCGGCGAATCATTTCTATATTAATAAGGAACGCGCTGAAAAATACGATTACTCAAAAGAGCCTACCGGCTTAAGCGATTTGCGGTTGATCGTAAGAAAAAACGATACCGAAATAAACTCCCTGGCTGATTTTGCCAAATCGGGAAAACGACTTGTGCCTATTCATGTCAGCGATGCGCGCTATCAGGTTATTGCCGATTACAATGCGGCTCATCCTGATAACCAGATTGTGTTACAGGCGACGGGCGAACAAACGGCGGCTGATATCTTCAAATCTGTTGCTTCCGGTGAATACGATGCGGCGATTTATCCGATCGGCGCATTCCTGGCCGTTACTAAACAAATAGATTTGAATTTAAAAGTCTCCAACTCTGTGGGTATCTTCCCGAATGTCTTTTTATACAGTAAAACGCCGGAGTCGGCTGAGTTATTAAAAGCGGTTGATAAGGTATTGGTCGATCTTAAAAATGATGGAACATTAGCCAAATTGTCGGTTAAATGGCTTGGCGAAGATGTTTATGCGTTGGATGGCGCCAAAGATATTAAAGTGCCAACTAATTTTTAAGCCATACTTTCATCCCAAATGATGCGTGATTTTCAAACGGTAAATCACGCACTTTGAAAGAATTGATTTTAATCATTGGTTTTATTGGTAATAAAGCTATTCTATAAATAGTTAGTAAATTGAAAATAATAAGTATGAGGCTGCAATGATGAGTGATGAACTGTTAGATAAAATCAGGGGAAATAATACCCCATCATTAACCGATGAGGTAACTCTGGCGTTAAGGGGCGTGACGGAAAAAAGAGCGTCCACTATTGCCAATATGATTGATGAGGCCCAAAGCAAAGGGCTTGATGACGGCTTCGCTCGTGCGGCTATTTATAATTATGGCGCCGCCAACGGCAACGATATGGCTCAATCTATGCAAGACCCTAATGATATGCTTGAGTTTTCACAATCATTTACCTCCGGTTTGGAAGCTAAAGTTTATGAGATGGAATTAATTAAAGCGACGGAAGATGAGTTTCAGGTTCATTTTCATTATTGCCCGTATGTTAATAAATGGTTGCAACAAAATAGAAGTGTCGGTGAATTGGCGAATTTATGCGATATTTGCATGGAAGGCGATAAAGCATTGGCTACGGCCTTTTCGGATTTAGAATTCGAACTGGGTAATACCATAGCTAAAGGCGGCCGCGTATGTGAAATTACCTATCGTAAGTCACAATGTTAAAATAATTAATTGTTCGCCGGTTGTAATTGCGGCGATGCCGTATTCTTGCAAAAACCTTATCGCCGGTGTTTCCCTTGCCGTGATATATCGCCAGCGACGATTCATTAGGACAACCCCGGAGATAAGGTGAGAGATTTTTGTTTTTAACGGTATTGTAAGCTAATTGGCATCAGCCTGGTGATTAGTCTTATCAAATAGTATTATTTGTGCTGTTGTATTTTTTAATGCATTTGCCAGAGAAATAATGAATTTATTGTTTTAACAAGCATTTTCAGGGATGATGATTTTTTTCATTGAGATAATAAAGTAATCGTCCTTTTTAAATATTTTTCCGCCTCGATCTGCACTCATCATAGCAAGTTTGAAAAAATCATCGCTTCCGATATCAAAGGCCAACTTTATTTTTTTAGCAATGCCGGATTTAATTAGCTCTTCAGCCTCATGATATGTAGATGCCTGAACTAATGACATAATAACTCCTTCAATGAAGTGTTGTGGGTAATCCTTATGTGTCAAATATACTTTATTTTTATTTCACTAAAATGAATAATTGTTTACAGTTTAATGAATTGGCGCTATTTGATTATAACCGGTTGATTCCGCAGGGAAGGGGGCGGCCGGCAAAGTAGCTGCGCTAACCCGGATACGGCCTGAAGTATGACGCGCATATGGAGCTTTTTTACTTTTTTGACATGCTTCTGACACAGAAACGCGTTATGGTTGCTCCGTTATCTGCTTACCACGTTCGTTGAGTTGTTCCTGGAACAATCGGGAGGATGTATGAGCTATGTTAATAACATCATCATAGTACATGGATTCTTATCAACGCCACGGCACCATTGGTTCCAATGGTTGCGCCAACAGTGTGAAGACGCCAACGTCCACGTTCTTATCCCCAAAATGCCTATGCCGCGTGCGCCCAAGCCAGATAAATGGCTGGCGAAACTGAGTAAAACCATTGATATACCAAATGAAAAAACCTGGTTTATTGGTCATAGCCTGGGGTGTATCACCGTTTTACGCTACTTGTCTTCTTTGCGCGGGCGGTTGAAAGTCGGGGGCGTAATCTTGGTTTCCGGTTTTTCAGAACAGATTGAAACGCATCCGGAACTTAACGATTTCACCGCAGCACAGATTGATTTCGATTTATTACGCCAAACGATAAAACATCGCATCGCCATCCTGTCGTCCAACGATCCCGTCGTTGCCCCGCATCATACGGTAAAACTGCGCGAGCAGCTGGATGCAGAACTATACAGCTTTACCGGATGCGGACATTTTCTAGGCTGTGATGGTTTTCATCAATTTCCCGCATTGAACAACATACTGCGTAACTACTTAAAATAGTCCCGCTTATCAGCGGATTTTATCAAGACGCAAAATTTTC
Source organism: Brenneria izadpanahii (assembly GCF_017569925.1). Classification (NCBI taxonomy): domain Bacteria; kingdom Pseudomonadati; phylum Pseudomonadota; class Gammaproteobacteria; order Enterobacterales; family Pectobacteriaceae; genus Brenneria; species Brenneria izadpanahii. The sequence continues at coordinate 1,778,463 of NZ_CP050854.1, forward strand.
CATCACCAGGTGTCCGGGGGCGACTTCCGTATAGATTCGCTGCGGAGGCGCATAATCGAGAGGCCGGACGGGGCTCCTCAACTCATCAATGGCGGCGTTGCGGCGCACTCGCCGGCGCGCAGGGTCGGGAACCGGTACGGCGGCAATCAACTTCTGGGTATAGGGATGCTGCGGGTTGGTAAAGATCGCCGCGCGCGGGCCGATCTCGACGATTTCCCCCAGACACATCACCGCCACCCGATGGCTGACGCGCTCCACGACGGCCATATCATGAGAAATAAAGAGAAATGCAATCTTGAACTGCTCTTGTAGGTCGAGCAATAGATTGCAAATCTGTGCTTTGATCGACACATCAAGGGCGGAAACGCTCTCATCAGCAATGATAACCTTCGGATTGAGCGCCAATGCACGGGCAATCGCCACGCGCTGGCGTTGGCCGCCGGAAAATTCATGGGGGTAGCGATCCATCATCGCTGGCGATAGTCCTACCCGTTCCAGCAGGTCGGCAGTCCGTCTGCGCGCTTCGCTATGGGTCGCCAAGCGGTGCTTGATCATCGGCTCGGCGACGGCGGCTCCCACCGTCATGCGGGGATTAAGGCTGGAGAACGGGTCTTGGAAGATCATCTGTACGCTGCGGCGCATGGTGCGCAGCCCGATTAGATCGAGATTCAGCACATCGAATCCGTCAAGCATGACTTCGCCGCTGCGCGGTTCAATCAGCCGGGTAATTGAACGGCCGGTGGTCGATTTCCCACAGCCGGATTCCCCCACCAGCGACAGCGTCTCTCCCTGAAAAAGATCAAACGAAATGTTTTCCACCGCATGTACCGCGCCGCTTGTGCGGCCAAGCAGACCGGAGCGAATATCGAATCGCGTCACCAGGTTCTTTACCGACAGTACCGGCGTGCGGCCGCCTTCGACCGTATCCGGCACATCTTTGGCTTCCGTGATCGCTCCGCTTGCCATATCGATGTGCGGGAAGCGGAGCGGCCAGGCGTGGCCCTCCATGGAACCGAGCTTCGGTACCGCGGCCAGCAGCGCTCGCGTGTAAGGATGTTTTCCATGATGAAAAATATTGGCGGTTTCGCCGGTTTCCACCTGATCGCCGCGGAACATCACAATCGTGCGATCGGCGATTTCCGCTACCACGCCCATGTCATGGGTGATAAACAGCACGGCCATGCCTTCTTCTTCCTGCAACTGCTTGATGAGATCCAATATCTGGCCCTGAATGGTAACGTCCAGCGCGGTAGTGGGTTCATCGGCGATCAGCAGTTTGGGGCGGGAGGCCAGCGCCATGGCGATCATCACGCGCTGGCGCATCCCGCCGGAAAACTGATGGGGGTATTCATCGAACCGCCCCTGAGCATTGGGGATTCGCACCTTTTCCAGTAGACGGATGGTTTCCGCCCGGGCTTCGGCTTTATCCATGCCCTTATGACGGCGCAGCACCTCTGAAATTTGTCTGCCGATGGTGAACACCGGATTGAGCGACGTCATCGGTTCCTGAAAGATCATGGCCGCGTCATTACCGCGCACGCCGCGCATACGCTTTTCCGACAAAGACAGAATATCTTTGCCGTTGAGTACGATCTTCCCTTCAATACGGCTTGCGCGGGGATCGAGCAGACGCATAATGGAAAGCGAAGTGACGCTTTTGCCGGAACCGCTCTCGCCGACGACCGCCACCGTTTCTCCCGCCTTTACCTCGAAGGAAATATCACGAACGACCGGTTTCCATTGTCCGTCCACCAGGAAGGCGGTAGTGAGATTCTGAACCGAAAGTACGGTTTCCGGCGTCGGCTTTATCTCATTTATGGTCATGTTTTTCCTCAACATCATGCTGCTGTCTGTCGTGTATCGAACCATCGGCAAGCCCGCCGGTTCGATAACCGTCCGCTTTGAGCCAATTTGTCATCGGCCAATCGCATATGCCTGCATCAGGCGCGGCGTGGCGGCCGCGTGCAACAGGCCATCGGGATCGCGTCGGGCGGCGGTTAAGCGCCCGATCGTCCAGGGAGCGGCGGTGGAAATTTTATGGCCCCGCGCGCTTAACGCCGCCAATACGGCTTCGCCAATACTGCTTTCGATCATCACATTGCCGGGTTGCCGGGTACGCGGATAGAACGAACCGGGAAAATGCGCGGTATGGAACAGCGGCAGGTCGATGGCTTGTTGCAGGTTCATACCGAAATGCGCGTAACGCAGAAAGAACGACAGCTGCCACTGGTCTTGCTGATCGCCGCCGGGCGTACCGAACGCCAGCGTCGGCCTGCCCTGATACAGCGCCAGCGAGGGCGTCAGCGTGGTGCGCGGCCGCTTGCCGGGCGCCAGCGATGTCGGCAGGCCGGGCTTCAGCCAGAACATCTGGGCGCGGGAATTGAGGCAGAAGCCAAGCCCCGGAATGATGGGGGACGATTGCAGCCAGCCGCCCGACGGCGTGACGGAAACGATATTGCCTTCGCGATCGATGACATCAATATGCACCGTGTCGCCGCGTTTCTCTGTGAGGTGCGACATGGTAGGTTCATAGACGGCGCCGGTGCCGCGCATGGCGTTCAGCATCCGCAGGGTGAGATCGTACTGTTCCTCAAAGCCGGGCAGGCGGCCGGGGCGCAAATCCAGCGACGCTTGCGCGCCAATCAGTTTGCGGCGCTCCCGGTTGTAACTATCGGAAAGCAGCGTCTCAATCGGCACCTGGGAAAATGCGGGATCGCCGTAATAAACTTCGCGGTCGGCGTAGGCCAGCTTCATCGCTTCCACTACGGTGTGTACAAATTCAACTCCGGCCGGATCCATTGCGCCGATATCGATGCCTTTCAGTAAAGCCAGCGATTGCAGTAGCACCGGCCCTTGTCCCCATGGCCCCGTTTTGGCGATGGTCCAGCCGTGGTAGTCGTAGGTGAGGGGTTCTTCGATGGTGGCGCGCCAGTTAGCCAGATCTTCGGTGGTCAGCACCGCCTTGTTACGCTTGCCGCTGGCGTCCATGACTTCGGCCGTCTTTAGGTAGTCGCCGATCGCGTCGGCGACGAAGCCGCGATAGAACGCATCCCTTGCCGCTTCAATGCCCGCTTCGCGGCCGGTTTTGGCTTCGGCTTCGCTGATGATCCGCCGCCAGGTATTGGCCAGAACCGGGTTTTTGAAATTTGACAGCGCTTCCGGCGCTGCGCCGCCCGGCAGCCAGGTGGCATAGGAGGTCGGCCACTCTTTTTTGAAAAATTCGCCGAGATCGCCGATCGTCGCCGCGACGCGCGGCAGCAGCGGATGGCCGTTTTCCAGATAGTGGATCGCCGGCTCCAGCACCTGGCGCACGCTCATGGTGCCGTAATCGCGCAGCATCAGCATCCAGCCGTCAAAGGCGCCGGGAATGACGGTGGCAAGCAGGCCGTCGCCGGGGATCAAATCGAGTCCTTCGTCGCTATAGCGCTCGATGGTGGCGCCGGCCGGCGCGGTTCCCTGCGCGCAGATGACTTCTACTTTGTCTTTCCTGCGGGAATAGATGACGGCGGGCATATCGCCGCCGGGGCCGTTCAGATGGGGTTCGAATACCTGCAAGGCAAAGCCGGTCGCCACGGCGGCGTCAAACGCGTTGCCTCCCTTTTCCAGAATGCTCATGCCGACGGCGGAGGCCATCCAGTGGGTTGACGTCACAACGCCGAATGTGCCGAGGATTTCGGGGCGAGTGGTGAATGCGTGCATAACGATATCCTTTTGTCTGTGTTTTAATTTTCGCGCGGATCGAGCGCATCGCGCAGACCATCGCCAAGGAGATTGAAACCGATAACCACCAGGAAGATCGCCGCGCCGGGCCACAAGGCCATCCATGGCGCCTGCGTCAGGAAGTTTTTGGCGACGTTGAGCATGGAGCCCCAACTGGCGGCCGGCGCCTGCTGGCCCAAACCGAGGAAGGAAAGACTGGCTTCCGCGATAATGGCGGTCGCCACCGTCAGCGTAGACTGAACGATAATCGGCGGCAGGATGTTCGGCAGAATATAGCGCAGCAGAATATCGCCATGCCCGAGACCGATGGAGCGGGCGCCTTCGATATAGTCCTCGTTTTTTACCGCCAGCACCTGCGAACGCGTCAGACGCACGAAAATCGGCATGGCCGAGAGGCCGATTGCGATCATCGCGTTGGTCAGGCTCGGTCCGAGAAATGCCGCCAGCGCAATCGCCATGATCAGAAAGGGCATAGCGAGAAACGCTTCGGTAATGCGGGAGATGACCTGATCGATCCAGCCGCCGAAGTAACCGGAGATCAGGCCGAAGGGAACGCCCGTCAGCACCGCGATGGCGACGGAGATCACGCCGGCCATCAGCGACGCCTGCGCCCCCCATACCATGCGCGCAAGCACGTCGCGGCCGATATCGTCCGTACCGAGCCAATGAACGGCGGAAGGCGCCTTGCGGATGGCGCTCCAACTGGTGGCATAAGGATCGGCCAGCGGCAGGAAGGGCGCCAGAATCGCCAGCAGGGTGAAAAAGACGATGATGATCAGACCGGCAATCGAGCTACGGTTGCGCTTCATCTTTTTCCAGGCCCGGCTTTCCCGAACGGCCTGCGGCGCGGCCAACTGTGGATCGGAAATACTCATAGCGCGCTCCTCATTCGCGGGTTAAGCAGAACGGCGATAACATCGGCCAGCAGATTCATGAAAATAAAACCCACTGCGGTGCAGAGCACCACGCCCTGGACCACCGCATAGTCGCGGTTGAATACCGCATCGACAATCAGCTTGCCGAAACCGGGAATGGTAAAGATCTGCTCGGTCAGCACCGCACCGGCGAGCAGTTCGCCAAACAGCAGCGCCGTCAGCGTAATAATCGGCGAAAGCGCATTACGGAAAGAGTGGCTGAGCACCACCTCGCGATTGGAAAGCCCTTTGGCCCGCGCGGTGCGGATATAATCCGACTTCATCACCGACAGCATCGCCGAGCGGGTATGGCGCATCAGCGTCGCCGCCAGCGCCGTGCCAAGCACGAATGCGGGCATGATCGTGGTTTGCAGCGAGCGTGCCGGATCGACGAATATCGATTCATAACCGGAAGCGGGCAGCCAGCCAAGGTTTACGGAAACCAGCAGGATCAGCATGATGCCGAGCCAAAAGTTGGGAATGGAAAGGCCGGAAAGCGCCACGATATTGGCGATATAATCAACGAACGTGTTTTGTTTTACCGCCGCCAGAATACCGATCGGCACGCCGATAATCAGGGCGAAAAACATCGACATTAGCGCCAGTTGGATAGTGACCGGCAATTTTTCGCCGATAAGATCCAATACCGGTTGATTGGTGCGCAGAGATACGCCGAAATCTCCCCGGACAACGTCGCCAAGCCAATAGAAATACTGATAAACGACGGGATCGTTCATCCGGTACTTATCGCGCAATAGCTCAATAACGGCCGGATCGCGCTCTTCGCCCGCCATCGCCAGTATGGGATCGCCCGGCAGCAGCTTCTGCAATGAAAAAACGAAAATAGAAATGATCAACAGAGTCGGTATCGCTACCAGCAGCCGTTTACCGATGTAGATATGCATGAAAGCGACTCCTCGTTCAGACAAGGCTTAACCGGATATCCCGAAAAGCGCCGCAGACGTTTCCGGGATGTTGACGGAACAGGCTTACCCCTTCATCTTTCAAGCCGCAGGTGTGTTGGCTACGCTCATTACTTGGCCCTTCCCTGGGCCTCGCCCCGGTGGGGCCGCTGCAAGCAGCGTTCAAATCTGCTCCAGGCAGATTTGTCACCCGAATCACTTACTGGTGTAAGCTCATCGGGACTCTCTCTCTTGCCGCCTTCCTGCATCTTGAAATCTATCGGGCTTAATTGCCTTTCTTCACCCCCGTCAGGCGGATCATGCCGTCGGCCGACGGTTCGAAGCCGGTGATTTTTTTTGAGTAGGCATAAAGGTAGGCCTGATGGCCGAGATAGATAAGCGGCAGATCGTCATCCAGGATCTTGGTCGCGGCATCGTATTTTTCCTTACGCACGGCGTTGTCCGTCGATGCGCGAGCCTCGTTCAGCAGCTTGTCGACTTCCGGGTTGCAATATTTGGTGTCGTTGATGCCGCCCTTGCAGGTGACGAACTGGTGAATATTGCCGTCCGGATCGGGGCGGCCGGACCAGTCGGAGCGTGACAGAACATAATTTCCCGCCGTCTGTTCAGACAGCAGGGTGGCGAACTCGGTCGCCTTCAGCCTGACGTTAAAGCCCGCTTCGGCGGCCATCGACTGAATCACCTGCATCATCTGAGTCTGCGTGGTGTTGTTGGCATGCTGAAGTTCGATGTCGTATTTTTCGTACCCGGCTTCTTTCATCAGGGCTTTGGCTTTTTGCACGTCGCGCGCCGGAACCGGAATATTCTTGTTGTACCACGGGCTGGTGGATGGCCATGGCTGATTGCCGGCCAGCGCGGTTCCTTCAAACACCACCTGATTAATTGCTTCACGGTCGATGGAAAGCGAGAAGGCCTGACGCAGCCGCTTATCCTTGCCGAACGGATTATCAGCCTGCGGGCCATTGCCGATGTTGACGTACAGCGCCATATAGCCCGGCCCGACGACTTTGCCGTAAACGAGGTTCGGGTTTTTTTGCACCGCTTCGGTATCGGACGCCGACAGGCGCTCAATCATATCAAGCTCGCCGGACTGCAGGTTGGCCAGGCGCACCGTGGTGTCAGGAATTGGAAGGAAGGTAACCTTATCGATAAAGATATTGTCGGCATTCCAGTAGTCGGCAAATTTCTCCAGCACGATACGATCCTGCTGAACGCGCTGAACGAATTTAAAGGCGCCGGAGCATACTGGATTGGAGCCGAAATTGGCGCCCAGTTGTTTGCCGGCCGTCGGCGAAATCATCATGCCGGCACGGTCGGATAGCTGGGCCAGAAGGCTGGCGTCCGGACTTTTTAGCGTGAATTTGATCTGATATGCGCCGGTCGCCTCGACTTTAGCGATGGAGGCCAGCTCGCTCTTGCGGCGCGACTCCGGCATCGTCATGTAACGTTCGATATTATAGACGGCGGCCTCGGCGTTGAAGGGCGTCCCGTCATGAAACACTACCCCTTGACGCAGATCCATGGTTAGCGTGTTGCCGTTGTCGCCCCATTCCCATTTAGTCGCCAACTGGGGAATAATCGACAGGGTATTGTCCACATCGACCAGCTTGTCGCACAGACTAGTGTAGACGATACGACCGACGAAAGTTCGGGACTGTGCGGGATCCAATACGTCCGCATCATCTTGCAGACCGATACGCAGTTCCGCTGAAAACGCCGCGGAAGCCATTAAAGTCCCGGCCAGCAATAGCCCGGTCTGTTTGGTAAGTCGGTTCATGTCGTCATTCCTCTGGTCGGTTATCGCTGGCCGAATTGACGGCCCGCCTAAAATATCAGTCTGACTCTTCACCCAATGCCGCCGGGGCGAAGTAGCCCAGCGACGTTTGACGTATCAGCCTTTCCTCAAGGCTGAGCAAATGCCGGCGCATCGCCTCGCCGGCTTTTTCCGGATCGCGCGCGGCGATGGCCTCTATAATTTCGTTGTGGTGAATTCGTGATTCAGCCAGCGAAGCGTTCTGCCTGCGCGCCCGCTCGCGAATGGCCTGCCAGGCCGGGTCTTGCCGGACGCGGTTGACGACGTCGAACAGCGACAGAAAAAGCTGGTTGCCGGCGCTCTGCGCAATCAAACGGTGCAGTGAACCATCCCAGAGTTCGCGCCAGTCTGCGTCGGTTCGTTCGTAAATTTTATCGCGCAACGCCCGCATGCGTTCGATATCCCTCGGCTTGGCCCGCAACGCCGCCAACTGCGCCAACTGCGGCTCGATACGCAGTCTCACCTCCATGATCTCCATGAAATTGGTACCTTCGATGAGGTCGGCGGCGTGGGTGCCCCAGTGGTCCGGTTTTTGTCCGAGGAAGGTGCCGGCCCCCTGTTTGCGCCAAATAAGCCCCTCCGCTTCAACCACTTCCAGCGCCCGGCGGACCTCCCGTCTGCCTACGCCCCAGCGTTCCGAAAGCGCCCGTTCCGTAGGTAACTTGCCATTCGGCTCAATGGCGCTTTCGCTCAACAGCTCCCGTAATCGCTCCAACGCATAATTGGAATTCTCTGCCGCTTTTTTTTCTATGGTTCTACTCATTGGTTCATCCCAATTCTCAATTGGTTCAAACAGACCATGATATGTATGGGATGTCAATATGTCGGATAAAGGCGGGAAAGCGCGGCTATCTCACGAAATCACTACGGCATTGATGCTTTTTGCATCAATGTACCGTCAATTGAGTCGTAAATGGTTCAAAGGTTATTTCCGCAGCGGTTTTTACAGAGAGATATATCGTTCCGGGATGGCCATATTTTTATGTTATGCGTGAAAAATAGGGCAACGCCGGCTGGGACAGGTAACATCGGCGATAGGCATATAGACGCGATATGCCGGCAGAGATATTGATGGGATAAGCGGTTATATGGCGTTCCATGCTTGCAAGGCTACTATGCCGCCGCTTTTCGGCCAGCGTGCGGCATGAGGCGTGAATCCGTTTGGGCTGGCGGAGTTAGGCTTCCAGCTCGTCCCAACGCGTAATCAGATGGCTGGCAATGCCATAATCGATGGCTTGTTCCGGCGTCATCCAGTAGTTGCGATCGGTATCTTCCACGACTTTTGTCAGCGGTTGCCCGGTAGCCTCGCTGATCAGTTTGTTAATGCGAGTGCGGATACGCAACAGTTCATTCGCTTCAATCTGAATATCGGTGGCCGGACCCTGAACGCCGCCTAATGGCTGATGTATCATGAAGCGGGTATTCGGCAGGCTATAGCGATTCTGTTTATCCGCCGCCAGATAAATAGTAATGCCCGCGCTGGCCACCCAGCCGGTGCCGATAACCAGCACTTTGGGCTTAACGAATTTAATCATGTCATGGATAGTATCGCCCGCTTCGACATGTCCCCCTGGCTGTTAATAAATAACTTGATGGGTTCATCGCCCATTTCCTGCAAAATAAGCAATTGAGCGGTGACTTTCTCTGCCAGCGCTTGTGTTATTTCACCTGAAATAATAACCGAACGTGATTTAAGTAATTCATTGGTGGCGAAGGAAGCACTTTTATCCTGCTTGTCATTTTCTTGTTCTTTTTGCGGTTCTTTAGGCATTATCAATACTCCATTGTTTGGCGTCTTTAATATTTAGGGCTAGTTTAGCATGGTGAGGGTAATTATCGTGCGCCGATCGGATAAATAGCCGTAATAATAGACTATGCGTTTATTCTTCCATTAATTTCCCGGTAATGCAGTGACCGGGCGAATCCCCGAACGCGCGCCGAAACATCGCGATGAAATTACTTGTCGAGGCATATTCCTGCGAGTCCGAAACTTGCGTGACGGAGATGCCTTGCTCCAGCATCGCCAATGCGTGGAATGCTTCGCCTGCTGCCGCCAGTGCGAAATGCTTGGTCCCGTCTTCTTAACATCAGACCGTAATGTGCCGACTGACATCGCGCCCGCCTTGGCCCATTTTTCCAGCGTCAGGGGGCTTGCCGGGTCGGCAGGTATCTTCAGTGTTACTCGCAGCCGTCGCGGATTCGAGGGTAAAGGCAGAGGAAGGGGTTTGCGCGGCGCCGACGAGCTTCATCCTGGACTATGGAAGCAACGAGCGCTGGCTCTTTCCCTTGAGGCGTTATCTCTTTTTATGAATTTGTCTTTCAGTCTCTCTCTTTGGACTTGACAACGAAGCCAAAATAGAACAAAACTAAACCGTTTGGTTTTGTTATGTCTCTTTATAAATGGTTTTGTGGTTATGGGGGTTATATGAAGGCCGTGATTTTCCTGGGGTGTTTGGCGTCAGCGCTGCTGCTGACCGGGTGCGTTTCTCTGTTCTGATAAATATGTGAAGGATGGTGCGCGGCCGATGGCTGCGCTTACCGGAGATGATTTTATGAAAAAGCTATTTTTGCTGAGCAGTATAAGTCTGGTGTTTTTGCTATCCGGTTGTTTATCTATTGGGACTCATATCTAGATACATCGTTTTGTTACGAGCTAGAGAAGAAGGGGAATATCAACATTATCTGCATTGGTTGGCGTTCTAATGAGAAACGATGCAAGTTTTTCGATGAGTCCTGATTCTTTATCTTACATAAAATCGAATGATATTGATTCGCGTTGTTGGTACGGGCCGTCACTCATTGCTGCGGCAAAAGAAAGATATTTGCCGCAGCTTGAGGGCGAGCTACGTATTTCGCCGTTACCCAAGTCCGCGCCGTTCCCATTAAGCCGTTAAAAGATTATTTATATATAACTGGGTGATTATCCCATTCTGTAAAGTTGCCGGCGCGTTGGCCTGCGGTACGGCCATATATATAGATGGGGAAGATTATTTTTCGATGCCAAGTGCGGAGAGAAACAGTTTCAATATCATATTGGGTTGAGTGCCTTTGCGGGTAACGATGGCTATTTTTGAGCTGTAGAACAACCTGTCCGTTTCGATGGCTCGCATCATACCTCGCTCCACCCAGATATTCGCATAATGGTCGGGGAGGAAGCCTACAAATTTCCCGGTAAGAATCAGAAATGCGATGCCTTCGCGATCTGACGCCGTTGCACAGCAGTTAATCATCCGGTGGAGGGATATCTCTTCGGCGGTCATTCGATAACTGGGGGCCACCGCCTCCGTTGCGTTAAGTTGGCCAATACTGATAGGTTCCGTTTTGTCGAACAGTGCGTGCCCGCGTCCGCAATAGAGATTCGTCCGCTCTTCATAAATCTCAATATAATTAAGACTTGGCAGCGGGGAGATTAACGGCAGGGCGCCGACGTGTAATCGTCCCTCTATCAACCCGCGTTCAATCTCCGAAGGGGTGCTCATGCTTAAGTTGATTCGCACATCCATACCCTGACCGCGTAATACCGTTAGCGCGTTTGAAATAAGCATTCTGGGTTGGGTGATCAGGTTATTGATAATACCGATGTTGAATTCACCTCGCAGTTGCTTGTGCAACTGATTGACCTGCTGACGAAATGTTTCGATAGAGGTCAATAGCGATTCGCTGATACGAAGGATTTCCCGCCCCTCGTCCGTTAGCGCGAAGCCCGCGCGTCCCCGCTGGCATAGTCGCATACCCAGGCGTTTTTCCAGATTGGACATATGCAGGCTGATTGCTGAGCGGGTAATGCCTAGCAGACTTTCGGCGGAGGAAAAACTGCCGCATTCGGCGACGGTTTTAAATACTCTGAGTAGTTTGAGATCGAAATCGGTGACTTGCCCCAAACCTTTCTGTCTGCCCATAGTTTTAAAAAAACATAACTGATGATCGAATAATCTAGATTTAACTCACCATTGAATCTGAGGCAAACTTTTATTACAGAATCCTGTCTGGAATTGTCTCATGGCCGAAGTTAATGCACTAGATTCACTGAATCTCAACTCTCATTGGATGCCGTTTAGCGCCAACCGCAATTTTCACCGCGATCCGCGAATCATCGTCGGCGCGGATGCCCGCTGGTTAGTGGACGCTCATGGCCGCCGAATTTATGACAGTCTCTCGGGACTCTGGACCTGCGGGGCAGGGCATTGCCGCAATGAAATCCAGCAAGCCGTAGCCAAACAGCTTAGCACGCTGGATTATTCCCCAGGCTTTCAATATGGTCATCCGCTGTCTTTTCGTCTGGCGGAAAAGATCGCGGAGTTGATGCCCGGCGATCTCAACCACATATTTTTCGCCTGTTCCGGTTCTGAATGTGCGGACACCGCGGTGAAGATGGCTCGCGCCTATTGGCGGCTAAAGGGGCAACCGGCGAAAACCCGGCTGATCGGCCGCGCCCGTGGCTATCACGGCGTGAACGTTGCCGGGACCAGCCTCGGCGGTATCGGTGGCAACCGCAAGATGTTTGGTCAACTGATGGAGGCCGATCACTTGCCGCATACTTTGCAGGATGGTATGGCCTTTACCAGAGGAATGGCGGCGACAGGCGGCGTGGAGTTGGCTGATGAACTACTCAAACTAATCGAATTGCACGATGCTTCGAACATTGCGGCGGTGATTGTGGAGCCGCTTTCAGGCTCGGCCGGCGCGATCATTCCTCCGCAGGGCTATTTGAATCGCCTGAGAGAGATCTGCGATCGGCATGATATCCTGCTGATTTTCGATGAAGTTATTACCGCATTCGGACGCATGGGCAAATATACCGGCGCCGATTATTTCGGTGTTACGCCCGATATCATCAACTTTGCGAAACAGATCACCAACGGCGCCATCCCGATGGGCGGCGTCGCAGCCAGCAGCGAAATATATAATACCTTTATGCAGGCGCCGCTGCCTGAACACGCCATAGAGTTTGGTCATGGCTACACCTACTCGGCGCATCCCGTGGCTTGTGCCGCTGGTTTGGCAACGTTGGAACTGTTAGAGAAGGAGCAATTGATTCAGCAATCCGCCGCGCTGGCGTTGCCTTTTGAAAACGCGCTTCATACCCTGAAAGGAACGAAGAATGTCGTTGATATTCGTAACTGCGGGCTGGTGGGGGCGATTCAGATTTCGGCCCGAGACGGCGATCCTTCCGTGCGGCCGTTTGAAGCGGGAATGGCTCTATGGAAGAAAGGTTTCTATGTTCGTTTTGGCGGAGATACGCTTCAATTCGGACCGATATTCAACAGCACCGCTGACGAATTAGATCTGTTATTCAACGCAGTGGGCGAGACACTACAGCATCTCGCTTGAAAAATTCTGGCCGATAATTATAACGCCGGCACTACAAGGTGCCGGTTGCATATTGCGCTTCGCCATAACCGAAGCTCCAATCGCTTTTCTGATTAGTGATGAAGGTGATCATTAGATCATTGCCATTAATTCCGCAATGCCGTTTAAATTCCTCAGCCAGCAGCTTCATAAACCGCTGTTTCTGTTCATCGCTGCGAGGGCTGGTATAAACGCGCACCATAACCAGCTTATCGCTGCGTGTGAAACCTAATCCCGTATCCTGAAACAGCATCTGATTACGTTTTCTTTCATTAATAATCTGATAACGATCGCGTTCCGGCACTTGAAAAGCGGCCAGAACCACTTGGTGCGCTGTATCAAGCAGGGTTTGCAACTCGGCGTCCGAGCGGCCTTCAATAACATCAAATTGTAATAACGGCATACTTATTCTCTAGTAGGTGATATCAATGATGCCATTTTAGCTTTTCAGCTAGCCGAGAAAAAGCGCTATAGTTGAATTTATTATTTACTATTTTGAACAATCCCAATGAAGACTCCTCCAACAGATGCGTTATGGATGCACTTATACTTGCTGACCGTGCTGGCTGAGCAGCAAAGTTTCACCCGCGCAGCGGAACGGCTTGAAATAAGCAAAGCGGCAATGAGTCAGAAAATTAAACAGTTGGAGGAACAGATCGGCGTGGCGTTGGTACAGCGCACCACCCGCAGCGTCCGCCTGACCAGCGCAGGGGAGCAATTGGTGGCGGATCTGCAGCAGCCGTTTGCCCAAATATCCCAAAGTTTCTTGGCCGTGCGGGATGCGAGCGGCCCGGTACGCGGGCTGGTACGCGTTACCGCGCCGGTGGCGTTTGCCCGTCAGCAACTGGTTCCGCGCATCAGCGAGTACTTGCGCGCGTATCCTCAGGTACGCGTTCAGCTTGAAGTGTCTGACCGCATGGTGTCGCTGGTCAGCGAAGGATTCGATTTGGCTATTCGCCATAGCAACCTTTTGCCGGAAACCCATGTGGCGCAGCAACTGTGCGCTACGCGAACGCTATTGGTCGCGTCGCCGGATTATCTTGATTCGCACGGAACGCCCGACCATCCATTGACGCTGGCGGATCATGACTGTCTTTATTATCCGCGCGGCACCGATCTGCCGCGTTGGCGTTTTATGCATTGCGCGCGGGCCGGGGAAACGCTGGCGGTGGATGTGAAGGGGCCGTTCGCCACGAATAATAGCGAATCTGTACGCGATGCCGCGTTAAGTGGGCTGGGGATTGCGATGCTGCCGGACTTCAGCGCGCGCACGGCCATTGAGTCAGGCGCGCTGCGTGAAGTACTGCCGGATTGGCGCATTGTCGACGCGTTCGCCGACAATATTTGGATTATACGCCCTTATGCGGCCCATGTGCCGCGTGCGGTAATATCGTTTTCCCATTGGCTGCGCTCGCAGTTCGTCCATTGACCAAGCCGGTGCCTACCTTCTTTTTACAACGGTTTATTTACCTAGCTTTGCTCATTTGAGAACGTAAACAATTTTAGTTTATATTAGGAGCTAAAATAAAAAGCTGGAGGCGCTTACGGTAATTATTAACTATTCATACTTCTCACATTCCGCAAGCAAATCTTTCAAAACATTTTTTGCAGGTAATGTAGGAACATTTATTTCATTTGAAGACATAAATATAACAAGGTCTACTGCATCTTCGATCAGTTGTGGCAACAATTCGTCAAGTAACTCGTCAAGAGATATTTCTTTTAATTGCAGACCCTCCCACTTACCTTTAGCATTAATTTGAGCATATTCTTTTGCTGGCCAGAGAGGAAGAAAGGTTCTACCATTATCATCTTCAGCGACGACATAACTATCGTCATCGCCTAAAGTCCATGCAGACTCCCAATCGACTACACGCTTAATGAAATATATATACCGATCTTTCGCAGGCTTACTGAACATAACTTCAATTTCTTTAGCCGAAACTTTCATTTTAATTCCTTAGCAACCTAATCCACGTTTACTTTACATGTATCACTGACTCTGAGCTTATTTTTTCCTGCCCCAATCATAACGCTGCTGAGAACGATATTGTTCATGAATCTGGGACTCAGAATAATGGTAATCAAATCCTTTTGTTGATTCATATCCTCTCCCGTGTACTAAGTCATATCCGGGGTATTTCGAATCGTTTTTCGACGCCCATCGGCAATCATATTCATATCCTGTGTGACCCAGCCTCTAATATGACTAGGCTGTTTAGGATCACTCGCCAGTGCCCTCAAATGTGCTAAAAAAGCTGGAAGGATCGTTAAGATCACTTTCGGCATTTATTTAACTATAAGTCATCAGGTTTCTATTTATTACTATAATCATCAAACCATTCACCATACTGGAATTAACCATCGCTAAGAGCCATTTTACTTAGCAGATAGTCGTATAATTTTTCAGCAATAAATTCAGCATGCTCATACTTCACAATTAAATTAAAAAAATAATACTGAGTATATAGATCATCTATGGCAGGATGATTGCACATGAAAAACGTAATATAAGATAAATATATGTTTTTCATATCATTAGATATATCTTCTAAATTAATATGATAATTAGTAATATCATAAAATATATTCATATACTCATGATTAATCCGACTAATTTCTATAAAAGGAGCGTTCAACTTTTCACACTGTTTCCAATGAGAATTTTTCTGCTTGCTATCTTTATAGGTGAATTTCATAATCAATCCTTTATCTTGTAATCAGTAACATGCGTCATTTTTCCACTCTTATCAATCTTTGCCATATAATGAACAATTACATTATTGATCTTCTGTTCACCTTCGCCCACCCTTTTCCTTTAAAATGGGGATCTCCAATTTGATCCGTTTTAATAATTACCGTTCCGTTTTCAGGGTGTTTCATTACATGGCCGAAAGCAAACCTTTCATTCTTATTCCGTAGCTTTGTTCTACCTGTAGATTTAGATTTAATTTTTTAGGTTTATGTGATAAAGAGCATTTTCTTAACCCAAACGGATCAATCCACCCCAACGCATTCGGCGCATACTGATAAAGGTTAATACCACCCGCCAGTCCTATCGGGTCAAATGCAATATATCATCCGACTCTTAGCTCGTACTACCGACCTAAATCATAAACTACCTTCATTTAATCACTGTAATGTAAGAAAACGTTCACGCTACGTAGCATAATGCCGATAGGAAAATGAGTTAATATTATATACCTTGTACGTCAAGTTATTTTTTAATAACTTAATAATTGATATATGTTATATATATTCCACAATTAAATGATTTGGTTTCATAGGATACGGTAATTCTACCCCAATTAAATTCCCATCTTTTACCATTATTATCCATTTTATTGCTATCATAGAGAGAAAATTTATCCATAATCCAAATAGATAACTCAAGTACCTCTTTATCAAGCATTGTAATATTAGCTCGCTCATTCCAATTGCTAAGTGAACTATAATAGCTACCATTTTTATCTACTAAATAAAGCATAAAAGGAATATTATCGAAACATTTAGGTCGTATAGTAACCTCGAAATTTTTCCCCATCCATTTTACATCATTTATAAGATAATGATGTGGAGTAATTTCCCTTATCTCTTTTTTATTGACTAAATGCTTATAAGTCATTGAATTTATAAAATCATCTTCAGTTAGATCTTTTAAAAAAGCATTATCTAATGATATACTGCCAGTATTTATATCAAGCTCTAAATTAATCATATATCAATAACCTTTCCCGGAATAAGTAAATGTCTTGACTCTTCAGGTATGAAGAACTGTAATCCGCCACCATCGCCATATTGTTTATTAGCTAGAGCTCTCCCATATGCAACATCGATGTCCTCAGATACATAAAATGCTCTTACTTTTCCCCTAATCGGCCAACGCGGATCAAGCTTAACTTGCAGGGCTTCATGATACCCAATAGGATTTCCTTTATATTGTCTTACCGTTGGATAAGTAACTGTGTAAGAAGGCAACTGATCTCCGTTTGGATATAATGCATACAAAATTGTGCCTTTTTTCAATCTCCTGTTTTTGTACACATCAATACCAGGATAATCATCGTTAGCAGGTCCTTGCCATTTCGTTGCTTCTTTGGATGGATCTTTACATGTTTTTGCTAACCCCAACGGATCGATCCAAGTGAGGGGATTTGGGGCATAAGCATAAAGATTCAGTCCCCCGCCAGCCCTATGGGGTCCGTCGCAATAATCTATCCGACTTTCGGATCGTACTACCTGTTTCGGCTGTAAATTATCTTCATATCGTCGTCATAGTGCAGGAAATCGATCATGCTACCGCCCGCCCACGAGAAAGTTGACTATGGCTGAGATGCATTCTAAGTCAGACAGCGTGCTAAATAAAGCAGCTAAAACAGAACGTTACTACACGGTGGGATACGCCACGCAAAACGGCAGACCCAACCCGCCCTCCGCCATCAACCTTAAAGGCCGCTGGCTGGAAGAGTCGGGGTTTATGACCGGGATGCCGATAACGGTGACGGTTGAGTGGGGAAGGATAGTGATTGAGAGCGAAATTAATCTCTGATATCGCACATAATAAATAACAGATAAAAATAATCCGGAAGGATCTTGGAGATCGCTTCCGCATTTAATAACTATTTGTAGCTCACTTCACATTGGCCAATTACATCAAAAACATGATCGTAAGTACTTAAAATATAATGATCATCTTTTTCTTTATCGAATATTTTATCGAAACATGATTTCTTTGACAATTGATATTTTGATTCATCAATCATCGTAATAGTTAGGCTCTTTATATTTTTAAACTTAAAGCAAACTAAAGCTTCCTCACTTAAATCCTTGCTTGGTTGGCAAAACGACAAATCAAGAGAGGTTATTACCTCTATTTCCATAGGATACATATCTAATATGACGTTTTTTAAAATTAAAGCGTCTCTTCCATGTATTTCCCCATATATTGTCTCAATGGCTTGATTATTTACTGTTAGCATCTCACTCTTATCCCTTTTCCACCAGTTTTTGTTGAAAATCTATCATTTAGATTAATTGACTTCAAATCAGATTCAGTTGCCCAGACAGAAGGCATATTCTTTATACCAGCCTCTTTAGCTGCGTATAGTCGTCGATTATCTAAAGTAAATACGGAATGTTTATTTGCACCTTGTGAGATTAATCTTTCTTGAATGTTAGTAGGTAAATCAGTAAGTCTTACCTTCCTGATTGGTTCTACTTGATTGATATACGAAGGATCATTTTTCAATCTATAGATTAGATCATTAACTTTTTGACCATTCGAGAAAACGGAACCAATGCTATCTTGAGAGAATAAAACAGTGTTAGGACTGACAGGCGATAACCCCCACGGATCCACCCACCCCAACGCATTCGGCGCATACTGATAAAGGTTAATTCCCCCCGCCAGCCCAATGGGGTCATAGGGACGATCCCGACGCCGTCGTACTTTTTATCGCACCTAACTCACTGATACCAATGGTTTTTTAAAGAGCACTTTTTATAGCATTAACACCACCTTAACCCGAACACCCCGACGCGCACTTTTGCCCCCGCACACGCTACCGCCACGCTGTGACTGCCCTGTCTGCCTGTGCCACATCATAGCAGCGGCGTCAGCCGCTGCCATTAGTCGTTTGCTGTTGAACCGGGGTTAGCGCGGCGCGAGCCGTTCCGCAGCTTGCTGTGGGACGGTGAAGCGTCTGCCGGGGGCGGGCTGGCGAAGCCCGCAGGAGAAGAGGTTGAACAGGGAGGCCCCCGGCGGGGGCCGCACGGGGCGGAGATGGCGAGCACGGGAACGAGCAAGGAGCCTGCGACTGCGAGCCGGGCGCAGCAAGTCGCAGCGGGGTTGGGGCGGGGGCGAGGTGAAGCCGTTTAACGCCGTGACGAAGGAACGGCTTCTGCTTTGGGGTTGACGTTGATGTTGGCCGAGCGTTGGCACAGATGCCTGCGCCGCCAGGGACGGCGGCCACGCCGTGGATGCCGAAGAACGCTTGCCGCTGCCGACAGCAGAGGGCGCAGCCCTGTGCGCCACACTGCACCACGAACCCGACCCCGGCGGCCAGCCGCTCACCGTGGCCGGGG
The DNA here is from genome assembly GCF_017569925.1 of Brenneria izadpanahii. Taxonomy (NCBI): domain Bacteria; kingdom Pseudomonadati; phylum Pseudomonadota; class Gammaproteobacteria; order Enterobacterales; family Pectobacteriaceae; genus Brenneria; species Brenneria izadpanahii. The sequence goes on from NZ_CP050854.1 coordinate 1,797,266, forward strand.
CAGACCGCAGCGCGCCCTTGCGCTAGACGGCGCCGGAGTGCCGAGTCTGACCAAGGCAAGCGGTGCGCCACGGACGGCGCAGCGTTTGCCCTGCACCGTCCTGCGGCCTTGAAGGGAACGAGCTACTTTTTGCCACTGTCCCGTTTACGTCGGGCTGTCTGCTTCCGCTCTGCCGGATGCGTCTGTTCATGCACCTTCTGTAAGTGACCGATGGCAACCCGCGTATAGATTTGCGTCGTCTCCAGCTTCTCATGGCCAAGTATCGCCTGGATATGTCGCGTGTCAGCCCCGTTCTCCAGCATCTGCGTCGCCATACTGTGCCGGAACACATGGCACGCGCCCGGTTTATCCAGGTGACCCGTGCCCCGGATGGCCTTGCCCGCCATCTGCGTCAGCGTCGCCCGCGCCAGTCCTTTTCCTCTGTGGCTGATAAACAAGTGGCCGCTGTCATACCGTTTCGCCAGTTCAGGCCGGGCATGGTTCAGATAACGTACCAGCCACTTACACGCTCGTTCACCCAGCGGCACCACCCGGTCTTTATTGCCCTTGCCCTGACGCACCGCCATCACGCCCCGACTCAGGTCGATATCACTCAGCATCAGATTAGCGGCTTCTGTCCGGCGAACGCCCGTACTCCACAGCACTTCCAGTATCACCCGGTTACGCAGCCCGATAACGGTGCCGCTCTCCACCGACTGCAACACGCCGCCCGTTTCCTCCTCGCTCAGCACCTGCGCCGGTAAGCGTTTTTCCTCTTTCGGCAACGCCAGCATCTCCGCCGGGTTATACAGGATAACGTGACGCCTGAGCAGCCAGCGGAACAGCATGCGGATAGCCGACAGGCGGTTTAACTGACTGCCCGCCGTTAACGGTTTCCCGTCCGCTTTACGATAGCCCCGCAGCCAGCGCTGATACCCTTCCAGCACTGACAGACTTACTTGTGGTGCATGAAGCAACCCTCTGTCCTCGCACCATGCCACGAACGGCAACAGCCGCTCCCGGTAGCTCTCCATCGTGCGCCGGCTGTAGCCTGCCGCGCTCAGATGGTCGAGGTAGTCCGTCAGATGCTGGCGCAGCGTCTCGCTCTGGCGGCTAAGATAAGTGGCTTCGGGTGTCGGCGGTATCGGTCGTGTCATGGCGGCGCGTCCTGCGTGAGGATGAGAAGGGAACTACGGTACGACAGGTTTATTGCGTATCACCGGAACAGCGGTTTTACCGTTAACCCGACCGGATGACGCGGAAGCCTTGCGGGTACTGACTTTAACAGAGATGGCCTTATCCGACTGACTACCGACCACACCCCGACCTGAGGCCGACCGCTTTTCATTTACCCCCGACCGGACGGCGTCGTAGTTATCTTTCTCTGTCGTTTTTACTGTTTTAGCAGGCGCTTCTGGCACGTCGATAAGCCCGCACAGGTGCGCGTTATCGGTCTGTGCGTCTCCGTCGAACAGCAGTTCGTAGCAGAACGTCAGCCCGCGCTTGTGCAGCAGCAGGTATTCCAGTTCAACCAGTCGCGCAAGGTGGATTTTCAGTTGCGTATCACCCCACTGCACCGCATCCCGTAGCTGTTTGCGGGTAAAGTGAAGCTCCGTTTTCGGCTGGCCGCTGTCCGCTACCCAGCTCTGTATCAGCATCAGCAACTTCCGCGTCTGCGGCGGCATTTCGTCCAGCGTGCGGCCAAGGATTTCATGCGCTAACCGATTGGCCAGCACGATATCCGACCGTTCGACCTCGATATACTCGATAACCGCGCTACGGTGCTCCACCGTCTTCACCTCCCGCTGGTACTGGTGCAGCAGCGCGATGCTCTGTATCAGCGTCAGGTACTTCATATGGTCACGCCGCGTGCGGGTTTTGTCGCTCAGGAACGTTAACTGGCTGGCGAACGGGTTCACCACCTTTAACGGTTTCAGTAATCGCTGGGCATTCTGGTGCAGCCCGGTGAGATACCCTTTCTCGTTCTCCATCAACAACCCGTCCAGCGTTTGTTTATGCCGCTGCAACGCGTGGATAGCTTCGGTCTGTTCGCGGGATTCGTTCACCGTCAGCACCAGACAGCGGTTCAGCAACTCTTCATCCACGTCGATGGCCGTGGTGGTCAGCATCAGCATCACCGGGCCTTTCACCGTATATTGCTTCGTCACCAGATTGCCTGTGGCGTCATCCTTGCCCGTGCTGGCGATGGTTAGTTCACCATCTGACTGCAACAGCTTCAGCGCATACGCTGCTTGTCTGACGCCTTCTTCTTCGGCGATGGCGAGGATTTTATGCTGGAGATTGGTTTCACCCAGATAGAACAGGCTTTGTCCGGTCATGGCCGAGTATTGCAGCCGCTCTTCCGGCGGGATAAGGCCCAGCACCGCGTCCATTAAGCTGGATTTACCCGCCGCCGAACTGCTCTGTATCAGCACCGCCAACGGCTTGTCCAGCTTGCGCGATACCGCCGACAGATAACCGGCCAGCAGGTTGGTCGATTCGCCCACCACGCCGCAGGCCGCGAGGTCGTCCGTTATCCTGCCGGTAAGCGCCGGGTCGCGCAGCAACGCCAGCGCCTCCGCTTTGGCGTCGTCATCCAGTTCAGGAACGCTTTCACCGTGGGTTTCCGGTCGGCTCAGATGGTTTTCCAGTGCCAGCAGCACCCGCCCCAGCGACTGTTTCAGTGCGCTTTCAGCCAACCCTAACTCCGCCGCGGCCAGCCGCGCATAGCCCGCACGACTGCGGGCGCTCATCATGTCCACGCTGTCCGCGAACACCACGCCGCTGGCCGTGTCGAGTACCTGCGCGTTCACCTTGAGCGCCGCCGCGCCCGGTTTTACCTGCGCCATGCCCCGGATGCGCCATTGCTGCCCGGATAAGGTGATTTCAAGCTCACCACCCGGCAACGCCTCAAGCACCACGCCCGGTTCATCCGCCTGCGCCGCTCTCACCGCCTCAACCCCGGCGGCTAACGATGAGACGGGCAGCGTCGCTGCCTCTCTCTCCGGCAACGTGTCCGCCACGTCTGTGCCGGCCGCATCGTTCATCGGCACCGCGCCGTCGATTAACAGTCCGAACTCGCGTTCAGGCGCCGGACAGGGATGTCCCAGTGTCGCGGGCGCAGGATGCGCAGGAGCGACCTCCGCCACCTGACACAGATAGCCGTTGGCGTCCATTTCCGCCGGGAACACTACCCTGAACGGTGCGATGCCGTCAGCGGCTAACGATGAAGCCAGCCTGACCGCCGCGTCATTGCCCGCCGCATCGTTATCGAACGCTATCAGCACCTGTTTGACGCCGTGGCGGATAAACGCCTGCCGCATCTCATCCGTGAACCCGTTCACCCCATACGCCGCCGTCACGTTACGATAACCCGCCACCCAGAACGACATCGCATCGATGAGCGATTCACACAGGATGACCGTTTTACCCGCCGCTAACGCCGGCTCGTTCCACACCCCGCCGTGTGGCCCCGGCAGGTACAGATGCAGCGGCGTGCCTTTGCGTAACTCACTGCTGACCTTGCGCCCGTACAGTTCACGCATCTGACCATTCATATCGATAACCGGCACCACGAGCGACCCCGCCAGATGTTCATGACCGGATGAACGCAGTATTCCCAGCGCCTGCAACTGACCCCGGATAGCCGCGCCGTCTTTGAGTTTCTTTGCTGGCAGACGATACGCCAGCGTGCGGTTGGCGAACCCCAACTTAAAGGCAGCGACTAACTCAGGATGATTCAGGCGGCGCTTTTCCAGATAGGCGATGGCCTCCGGCGCGTTCAGCAGCGTGTGATGGTAGAACTCAACCACGCGGGAGAGCAGCGCCTGACGGCCCGCCTCATCCTCCGCGAACACCGCCGGTTCATCCTGACCGACCAGCGGCAGAACAGACGGATTCTCGCCCAGTTCGCCGCGCAGCCGTTCGACCGCCTTGCGCAGACTTAAGCGTTCCGTCTGCATCACCCAGTCCAGCACCGACCCGCCCGCATTGCAGCCGAAGCAGTGATAGAGATTCTTCTCCGGGCTGAGCACGCATGACGGCGTTTTCTCGTCATGGAACGGACACAGCACCACGAAGTCTTTACCGCGCTTAAACACCTGCCGCCCCTGCGAACGCACCACGCCCACTAACGGCACGGAGGCTTTCAGGTGCTGTAACTCGGAGTCGGGGATGCGGGCCATAAACGGATTTCCTTAAAAATGCGTCAAGATTTATTTTGATTCGACATGCGATACATTATATATTCGTATTACGATAGTAAAGCAAGTCGTTTTCAGAACACACCTTACACTTGGAGCACCTTATGGCTGACGTGATAGATGAGATTATGCAGACCGAAGAACAGCGCCGGGCGTTTGGTCAACGACTTAAGGCATTACGTAATCAGCAACGCAAGACACAGAAGGAAGTCGCCGCCCTGATTGGGTTACAGCTTTCCCAGTACAACAAGTATGAGTCGGGGATGCACATTCCCCCGGCAGACAAGCTCATTCAACTGGCCGAGTTGTTCACCACAACCATTGATTACCTGTTGCTTGGCTCGCACGACGAGCAGGCACCGATTAGGAACACGCGATTAATGGAACGGTTTAAAGCACTGGCTCAGTGCCAGCCGGAAGAGCAGGAGACAGTGATTAAGCTGATTGATGCGGTGATTGTGAAGCACCGGGTTGAGTCGGCGATACGTCCGGTTGATCAGGAGAAGGGCAGCTAGCAGCTAACGTAAACGATTTTTTTAGCGCGGGGTTGAAGTGCGCGAACACAACAACCCCGCTCACCACAACCAACTGACAAGGAGTTGACTATGGCTGACGCGCATTCTACGCCAGATACCACCATTTTTAAAATCTCTCAGCCGGAGCGCTATCAGCGTGTCGGCTACCGCCCCAACAGGGGCGACACCTCCACGCCCGCCATCAATATCAGCGGCAAGTGGCTACAGGAAGCCGGATTTAGCTCCGGGCAGCCGCTCAAGCTGCGTGTGATGCCTGGCTGCATCGTCATTACCGTGCAGGATTTACGGGAACTGTGGCACTGTCTTGAAGGACTCAGCCGGGAACCGTTCGATGAACGCGCCGCCGCCGACTGGCTTAACCGCTTTCCCGGCGGGTTGGATCTGGCGGGGATTACGAGTAGTGAATGACCGATAATTAAAAAGCCGGAAGGATCGTTGAGATCACTTCCGGCTTATTAAATTACAGCCTCTATTAATCAAATAATAAATATATTAAAGGGTCGTCACCAAATGATATTGAACCATAATTAATTGCCTTTATTGATAGCAAGAAATTATATCTAAGTTCATCAGATATGAGGTCTATTTTTTTCACTTCCAACAACAAATATTCATCTTTCTTGAGATGAATACTACTCATGCCATCTTCTGGATATCTAAGACTATTCAAGCAATCATTAAATGCATTAAAATTCATCCCGTAAAAATCAGGGAATCCAAATAATACTTTCATCGCATTATGAAAATCATCATCAGTTTTGATATAAGAAAAATCGATAGACAGCTTTTTTAACTTCATTACTTCCACCCCCAAGATTAATTTCTATAAAAGAATCATAGTGATCGTGGCTGTAATATGCTTGACCAGTTTTTTTATCAACAACAACACGTCTTGTTCCTCGATTACCCACCCCAGGCGTTCTTACTGTCCATTCTTGGTAAGGCCCACTACCTGTATTAAGACGTTGGCTATTAGGAGATATACGATAATTATTTTCAAAAGTTATGCCATCTCTAGCATGAGCCGGACGGTTTAACTTTATATTATCTATAGTATTTTGAAGTTCTCGCATTTCTTTCGGGGTCATATCATGTCCCCATTTATCTTTAATGGCAGCATGAGCCTGTTTTGGATTCTTAGCTGAATGAGTACATTTCAACCCCAACGGGTCGATCCACGTCAGCGGATTAGGAGCGTATTGGTAATTGTTTAATCCACCAAGTAGCCCTATCGGGTCATCGGGACGACTCCCTTGAACTTTTGGATCGTACTACCTGTTTCGACTGTAAGTTATCTTCATTTTTTCGTCGTAGTGTATGAAAAATCGCTAACGTTTATGCTATCTCTCATCCTATTGAGTATAATGGCATACGATTTCCGCTGTCTGATTATGAGGGTCATATGCAGCATCAATTATTCCCCAGTCTGCACTTACTGGCAAGATAATAGCTGTTCTTGAATTAAACCAAGTTCGAAGAGCTTTTGTGAGCTTGCCTTCTGGTCTTTTTTGCTGACCTGTAAATTTATGAGTTGGGGCACATAGCCAACTTTTTAATGAAGAACTGTCCAACGATGAACCATTAAAATTTATTACGACAGTTATTTTTTCATGACCGTGAATATCCTTTATATCAATTACTGTTCTATAATTAAATACTACACCATTTATCTTTGGAAACCATTCTTCCCATATAACATTTTGAGACAGAATCTCTTTCTTTTTCATATATGGCGAAAGAGATAATTTTTCACTTAACTCAAGAATTCCGTTATCACAATTAAAATTCATAATCACATTCCTAATAAAAAAGGCGAACCTATTGGTTCAAGTACTGTTTTATAATTTGATAAGAAAAATTGTGTTCCACCGCCTTGACCAAATATAGTGACATCTTGTGATAGCGCTTGCCCTGTTCCTGCAATTGCATCGCGTTTTACACGATAAGCTTGAATTTGACCTCGATAGCCGAAATCACGGTGTGGCAGCACCTGCAAACTTTCCCATAATTTCTGTCTGCTACCGCCAGCGGCATCAAGCGTCGCCTTATCAAAATAAAAGCCAGACTGTCCAGGCGCACCGCCGTAGACGATATCACCTTCTTTTAACATAGTGTTAGACCACGAGTCGCGTCCTTTATACGCACCATGACCTTGCCACTGCCTACCGAAAGCAGCCTGATTATGGTCATTTGCTTTCGTCGGTGCACATTTGGGTTTCAACCCCAACGGATCTATCCACGTCAGCGGATTCGGCGCATAAGCGTAGTTGTTTAATCCCCCCGCCAGCCCTATCGGGTCATCGGGACGATCCTGACGCCGTCGTACTTTTTAGCGCACTTAACCCATTGATGCAACATGCTTTTCAGACAGTGTTTTCGGCCTATTTAACATCACCGCAACCCGAACACCCCGACGCGCACTTTTACTCCCGCACACGCTACCGCCATGCTGTGACTGCCCTGTCTGCCTGTGCCACATCATAGCAGCGGCGTCAGCCGCTGCCATTAGTCGTTTGCTGTTGAACCGGGGTTAGCGCGGCGCGAGCCGTTCCGCAGCTTGCTGTGGGACGGTGAAGCGTCTGCCGGGGGCGGGCTGGCGAAGCCCGCAGGAGAAGAGGTTGAACAGGGAGGCCCCCGGCGGGGGCCGCACGGGGCGGAGATGGCGAGCACGGGAACGAGCAAGGAGCCTGCGACTGCGAGCCGGGCGCAGCAAGTCGCAGCGGGGTTGGGGCGGGGGCGAGGTGAAGCCGTTTAACGCCGTGACGAAGGAACGGCTTCTGCTTTGGGGTTGACGTTGATGTTGGCCGAGCGTTGGCACAGATGCCTGCGCCGCCAGGGACGGCGGCCACGCCGTGGATGCCGAAGAACGCTTGCCGCTGCCGACAGCAGAGGGCGCAGCCCTGTGCGCCACACTGCACCACGAACCCGACCCCGGCGGCCAGCCGCTCACCGTGGCCGGGGCAGACCGCAGCGCGCCCTTGCGCTAGACGGCGCCGGAGTGCCGAGTCTGACCAAGGCAAGCGGTGCGCCACGGACGGCGCAGCGTTTGCCCTGCACCGTCCTGCGGCCTTGAAGGGAACGAGCTACTTTTTGCCACTGTCCCGTTTACGTCGGGCTGTCTGCTTCCGCTCTGCCGGATGCGTCTGTTCATGCACCTTCTGTAAGTGACCGATGGCAACCCGCGTATAGATTTGCGTCGTCTCCAGCTTCTCATGGCCAAGTATCGCCTGGATATGTCGCGTGTCAGCCCCGTTCTCCAGCATCTGCGTCGCCATACTGTGCCGGAACACATGGCACGCGCCCGGTTTATCCAGGTGACCCGTGCCCCGGATGGCCTTGCCCGCCATCTGCGTCAGCGTCGCCCGCGCCAGTCCTTTTCCTCTGTGGCTGATAAACAAGTGGCCGCTGTCATACCGTTTCGCCAGTTCAGGCCGGGCATGGTTCAGATAACGTACCAGCCACTTACACGCTCGTTCACCCAGCGGCACCACCCGGTCTTTATTGCCCTTGCCCTGACGCACCGCCATCACGCCCCGACTCAGGTCGATATCACTCAGCATCAGATTAGCGGCTTCTGTCCGGCGAACGCCCGTACTCCACAGCACTTCCAGTATCACCCGGTTACGCAGCCCGATAACGGTGCCGCTCTCCACCGACTGCAACACGCCGCCCGTTTCCTCCTCGCTCAGCACCTGCGCCGGTAAGCGTTTTTCCTCTTTCGGCAACGCCAGCATCTCCGCCGGGTTATACAGGATAACGTGACGCCTGAGCAGCCAGCGGAACAGCATGCGGATAGCCGACAGGCGGTTTAACTGACTGCCCGCCGTTAACGGTTTCCCGTCCGCTTTACGATAGCCCCGCAGCCAGCGCTGATACCCTTCCAGCACTGACAGACTTACTTGTGGTGCATGAAGCAACCCTCTGTCCTCGCACCATGCCACGAACGGCAACAGCCGCTCCCGGTAGCTCTCCATCGTGCGCCGGCTGTAGCCTGCCGCGCTCAGATGGTCGAGGTAGTCCGTCAGATGCTGGCGCAGCGTCTCGCTCTGGCGGCTAAGATAAGTGGCTTCGGGTGTCGGCGGTATCGGTCGTGTCATGGCGGCGCGTCCTGCGTGAGGATGAGAAGGGAACTACGGTACGACAGGTTTATTGCGTATCACCGGAACAGCGGTTTTACCGTTAACCCGACCGGATGACGCGGAAGCCTTGCGGGTACTGACTTTAACAGAGATGGCCTTATCCGACTGACTACCGACCACACCCCGACCTGAGGCCGACCGCTTTTCATTTACCCCCGACCGGACGGCGTCGTAGTTATCTTTCTCTGTCGTTTTTACTGTTTTAGCAGGCGCTTCTGGCACGTCGATAAGCCCGCACAGGTGCGCGTTATCGGTCTGTGCGTCTCCGTCGAACAGCAGTTCGTAGCAGAACGTCAGCCCGCGCTTGTGCAGCAGCAGGTATTCCAGTTCAACCAGTCGCGCAAGGTGGATTTTCAGTTGCGTATCACCCCACTGCACCGCATCCCGTAGCTGTTTGCGGGTAAAGTGAAGCTCCGTTTTCGGCTGGCCGCTGTCCGCTACCCAGCTCTGTATCAGCATCAGCAACTTCCGCGTCTGCGGCGGCATTTCGTCCAGCGTGCGGCCAAGGATTTCATGCGCTAACCGATTGGCCAGCACGATATCCGACCGTTCGACCTCGATATACTCGATAACCGCGCTACGGTGCTCCACCGTCTTCACCTCCCGCTGGTACTGGTGCAGCAGCGCGATGCTCTGTATCAGCGTCAGGTACTTCATATGGTCACGCCGCGTGCGGGTTTTGTCGCTCAGGAACGTTAACTGGCTGGCGAACGGGTTCACCACCTTTAACGGTTTCAGTAATCGCTGGGCATTCTGGTGCAGCCCGGTGAGATACCCTTTCTCGTTCTCCATCAACAACCCGTCCAGCGTTTGTTTATGCCGCTGCAACGCGTGGATAGCTTCGGTCTGTTCGCGGGATTCGTTCACCGTCAGCACCAGACAGCGGTTCAGCAACTCTTCATCCACGTCGATGGCCGTGGTGGTCAGCATCAGCATCACCGGGCCTTTCACCGTATATTGCTTCGTCACCAGATTGCCTGTGGCGTCATCCTTGCCCGTGCTGGCGATGGTTAGTTCACCATCTGACTGCAACAGCTTCAGCGCATACGCTGCTTGTCTGACGCCTTCTTCTTCGGCGATGGCGAGGATTTTATGCTGGAGATTGGTTTCACCCAGATAGAACAGGCTTTGTCCGGTCATGGCCGAGTATTGCAGCCGCTCTTCCGGCGGGATAAGGCCCAGCACCGCGTCCATTAAGCTGGATTTACCCGCCGCCGAACTGCTCTGTATCAGCACCGCCAACGGCTTGTCCAGCTTGCGCGATACCGCCGACAGATAACCGGCCAGCAGGTTGGTCGATTCGCCCACCACGCCGCAGGCCGCGAGGTCGTCCGTTATCCTGCCGGTAAGCGCCGGGTCGCGCAGCAACGCCAGCGCCTCCGCTTTGGCGTCGTCATCCAGTTCAGGAACGCTTTCACCGTGGGTTTCCGGTCGGCTCAGATGGTTTTCCAGTGCCAGCAGCACCCGCCCCAGCGACTGTTTCAGTGCGCTTTCAGCCAACCCTAACTCCGCCGCGGCCAGCCGCGCATAGCCCGCACGACTGCGGGCGCTCATCATGTCCACGCTGTCCGCGAACACCACGCCGCTGGCCGTGTCGAGTACCTGCGCGTTCACCTTGAGCGCCGCCGCGCCCGGTTTTACCTGCGCCATGCCCCGGATGCGCCATTGCTGCCCGGATAAGGTGATTTCAAGCTCACCACCCGGCAACGCCTCAAGCACCACGCCCGGTTCATCCGCCTGCGCCGCTCTCACCGCCTCAACCCCGGCGGCTAACGATGAGACGGGCAGCGTCGCTGCCTCTCTCTCCGGCAACGTGTCCGCCACGTCTGTGCCGGCCGCATCGTTCATCGGCACCGCGCCGTCGATTAACAGTCCGAACTCGCGTTCAGGCGCCGGACAGGGATGTCCCAGTGTCGCGGGCGCAGGATGCGCAGGAGCGACCTCCGCCACCTGACACAGATAGCCGTTGGCGTCCATTTCCGCCGGGAACACTACCCTGAACGGTGCGATGCCGTCAGCGGCTAACGATGAAGCCAGCCTGACCGCCGCGTCATTGCCCGCCGCATCGTTATCGAACGCTATCAGCACCTGTTTGACGCCGTGGCGGATAAACGCCTGCCGCATCTCATCCGTGAACCCGTTCACCCCATACGCCGCCGTCACGTTACGATAACCCGCCACCCAGAACGACATCGCATCGATGAGCGATTCACACAGGATGACCGTTTTACCCGCCGCTAACGCCGGCTCGTTCCACACCCCGCCGTGTGGCCCCGGCAGGTACAGATGCAGCGGCGTGCCTTTGCGTAACTCACTGCTGACCTTGCGCCCGTACAGTTCACGCATCTGACCATTCATATCGATAACCGGCACCACGAGCGACCCCGCCAGATGTTCATGACCGGATGAACGCAGTATTCCCAGCGCCTGCAACTGACCCCGGATAGCCGCGCCGTCTTTGAGTTTCTTTGCTGGCAGACGATACGCCAGCGTGCGGTTGGCGAACCCCAACTTAAAGGCAGCGACTAACTCAGGATGATTCAGGCGGCGCTTTTCCAGATAGGCGATGGCCTCCGGCGCGTTCAGCAGCGTGTGATGGTAGAACTCAACCACGCGGGAGAGCAGCGCCTGACGGCCCGCCTCATCCTCCGCGAACACCGCCGGTTCATCCTGACCGACCAGCGGCAGAACAGACGGATTCTCGCCCAGTTCGCCGCGCAGCCGTTCGACCGCCTTGCGCAGACTTAAGCGTTCCGTCTGCATCACCCAGTCCAGCACCGACCCGCCCGCATTGCAGCCGAAGCAGTGATAGAGATTCTTCTCCGGGCTGAGCACGCATGACGGCGTTTTCTCGTCATGGAACGGACACAGCACCACGAAGTCTTTACCGCGCTTAAACACCTGCCGCCCCTGCGAACGCACCACGCCCACTAACGGCACGGAGGCTTTCAGGTGCTGTAACTCGGAGTCGGGGATGCGGGCCATAAACGGATTTCCTTAAAAATGCGTCAAGATTTATTTTGATTCGACATGCGATACATTATATATTCGTATTACGATAGTAAAGCAAGTCGTTTTCAGAACACACCTTACACTTGGAGCACCTTATGGCTGACGTGATAGATGAGATTATGCAGACCGAAGAACAGCGCCGGGCGTTTGGTCAACGACTTAAGGCATTACGTAATCAGCAACGCAAGACACAGAAGGAAGTCGCCGCCCTGATTGGGTTACAGCTTTCCCAGTACAACAAGTATGAGTCGGGGATGCACATTCCCCCGGCAGACAAGCTCATTCAACTGGCCGAGTTGTTCACCACAACCATTGATTACCTGTTGCTTGGCTCGCACGACGAGCAGGCACCGATTAGGAACACGCGATTAATGGAACGGTTTAAAGCACTGGCTCAGTGCCAGCCGGAAGAGCAGGAGACAGTGATTAAGCTGATTGATGCGGTGATTGTGAAGCACCGGGTTGAGTCGGCGATACGTCCGGTTGATCAGGAGAAGGGCAGCTAGCAGCTAACGTAAACGATTTTTTTAGCGCGGGGTTGAAGTGCGCGAACACAACAACCCCGCTCACCACAACCAACTGACAAGGAGTTGACTATGGCTGACGCGCATTCTACGCCAGATACCACCATTTTTAAAATCTCTCAGCCGGAGCGCTATCAGCGTGTCGGCTACCGCCCCAACAGGGGCGACACCTCCACGCCCGCCATCAATATCAGCGGCAAGTGGCTACAGGAAGCCGGGTTCAGCACCGGGCAGCCGCTCAAGCTGCGCGTGATGCCGGGCTGCATCGTCATCACCGTGCAGGATATTCGGGAACTGTGGCGCTGTCTCGAAGGACTCAGCCTGCAACCGTTCGATGAACGCGCCGCCGCACAATGGCTGAACGCCTTTCCCGGCGGGCTGGACAAGGGAGGCGCGCAATGAGCATACAGACGGCGTTTTATCAGGGGGAACTGCCGGAACTGACCTTAACAGGCAGAGAACTGGCTCAGGCGGGCTTTACCGCCAATACCCCGTTCCGTATCAGCCTGTACCGCAACGGGTTGATACTGACACGACTCGATGAGGATACCGATATCGCCGCGTTGCTGGCAGAACTCGACGGCCATGACAGCGAAGGCGCCGACTGGATACGCGAGAACGGCGAACTGACTCTGGCGGGCGACTGGCTGACACGAAGCGGCTTGCTCGGCCAACCGCTGGAGATTGAGGTGCTGCCCGGCAAGATGATTATTCGGGCGGAGTTTGGGGTGATACTGGCTTAATAATATAAGCCGCCAAATAAAATAGCCGGAAGGATCTTGGGGATCGCTTCCGGCTTTGTTTTTATTTAATTAGCATTGAAGATGTCGTGCAGATCTTTATTGGCATTCAGCGTAACTGTTGAGTTTTTAGCGTTCTGATAATTAAGGATCAATTCACCTTTATTATCATCTTCTATCGCACGAACACCATCGATTACACACAACATTCCGAACACCGCATCGTCAGCAACATATTTCATTATCTTATTAATTAATAACTTACTCTCTTCATTTTGTTTATTATAAAACTCAGATAATTTAATAAGTTCTTTAGCTGGCTTTCTACCAGGAGGAGACTCAAGGATTGAGATCGTGTCTTCCACCGCAGCATCTCTAACCACAGTATTCAATACATCAATAAATTCTTGGGCATCCATTTTTATCACCTTAATTTAATAAAAGCTTCAGGGAACGTTTCTTTGTTTAATCTGATTAAGTCCTTAATAGCCGAAGGAGGGGCATTGGTATAGTTACGAAGATCTCTTATATCTTTTGCAAGCAGGTCTCTTGCTGTACCTGTAAACGGTCCTTTGATGGTGGGTATCCGCTTGTGCTCAGTTCTAGGAACAGCCATTGATGGCGCTGTTTTCGGATCATATCCGGTAATAATCTGACCTGCTGGATGCTTTTGCGTGACATGATGGATATCAAGTTTATCACCCACTTTTGAACGTCGTTGCAAATCGTCAAAAGTGCCAACTTCATACTTTTCAGTCGGACTACACTTACTCAACCCCAACGGATCGATCCACGTCAGCGGATTCGGCGCGTATTGGTAGAGGTTTATTCCCCCCGCCAGCCCTATCGGGTCCGGCTGGGTAAACCGTCCGCAGTCCGGGTCGTAGTAACGAAACAAATTGTAGTGCAGCCCGGTTTCCCTGTCGAGATACTGGCCCTGCATGCGCAGGTTCTGGGCGGCAACCGGGTCGGGCTGCGGGCTTTCGTGCAGCAGTTTGCCCCAGGCGCCGTTGCGGCCTTCCCAGCGCAGCCGCCCTTCGGCGTCCGTCAGCCGCTCCGGCGTGCCGTTGGGCTGGCAATGGAACCAGAAGATTTCGGGGGCGGTGACGCCGTCGATGCGCGCCAGCGGCGCGTAGCTGTCCGGGTCGGCGTACACATACGTCAGCGGCAGGCCGTCCCGGATTTCCTGCAACAGCCGGAAGCCCTCCCAGATAAAACGGGTGGTGACGGTTTTTCCCTGCGGCTCCCCGTGCAGCGTCTGCCGGCGGGTCTTGCTGATGCGCCGTCCCAGCGGGTCATAGCGGAAGCTGACGTGAACCTGCGGCGCATTGTGGCGGCGGGGCAGGCTGACCACGTCGGTCAGGCGGTGTTCGGTATCGTAGCGGTACTGCCAGCGGGTGTGGCCGTTGTCCTTTTCGACGGTGCGGCCGTGGACGTCATAACGCCAGCGGATGCCGTTCAACTGCGTGACGCGGTTATGGACAGGGGGAAGGGCGTCGGCAGCGTCGAGCGGATTGCCGGCGTTGTCCCAGCGCCACTGCTCGCGGCCGGGCAGGTCGCCGTCCTGTAGCAGCAGACGTCCGGCGCGGTCGTACTGCCAGCGCGTGGCGTTGAACAGGTCGTCGTCGCGCTCCTCGCGCACCAGGTTGTTGCGGTAGTCATAGTCCCAGCGCCGGGACCAGCGGCACGGGGCCGGGCGCTCACCCGGCTGGATGAGGATACCGATATCGCCGCGCTGCTGGCTGACCCGCAGCGGCTTGCTCGGCCGGTCGCTGGAGCTTGAACTGCTGCCCAGTAAGATGATTATTCGGGCGGAGTTTGGGGTAATGCTGGCGTAATAATAAAAAATCCGGAAGGATCTTATGATCACTTCCGGCTTTTATTTAATTATAAAAATTAAGCACGTAAATCATACAAATCCGTTGCTTCTTCATCCATATCTAAACTACCAAGAGCGCCAAGATCTAGGCTATAGATTTTATCATTATGTTTATCTAGACAAATGAAATAACCGATATCTCCATCTTGACCAATCAGAAAATAATTAGGAACAAAATCCTGTATCGCATAAGTTTCATTTCTTTCAAGTATATCTTGGTAATTATAAATATAAATAACATCTCCTCGATTATTATTTATTTCATAAACTTCTTTATCTCCCACTTCTTCAGATAAAAATTTTTTATATGCATTAGGTAAATTTTTACCTATGCTTTTTTCTATGGCATTTAATTCTTCTGTAATTTTATCTTTATCCACAGATAGTTACCTCACATTTAATTTATTGATTGTTAAATATCAAAGAAAGGATTGCCAATATTATTTTCTCTCAATCTATCAAAATATTTATATGCATCATTAAGGGACTTTTTGGCTTGACCAGAAGGAACGCCTGCATCAAGCATCTCTCTATAGCTAATATTGAACTCTTGTTTCAAGGAAGTGTCCCATCCTCCCGGCATAGCTCGTCTCGTTCGTTGAGCCGCACTAATTCCAGCATGAGGACTACCTGATGAGGATCCTAACAATGTAGCAGGAGCTGAGTTTCTCTGATATCCACCAATTCTTCTCTTAGCCCAGGCATCCTGAATAGGATGATGACTTTGAACAAAACCATCATATTTAGTATTCAGATGACCAGATGCTCTATTTGCACTTGGTGATAAATTACCGTGAGGATCAACGTCACCTGTTTTATATCCGTTTGGTGCATTACACCTTGCCAACCCCAGCGGATCAATCCACCCCAACGCATTCGGCGCATACTGATAAAGGTTAATTCCCCCCGCCAGCCCTATCGGGTCCTGCGCAATAATTTATCCGATTTTCGGATCGTACTACTTGTTTCGGCTGTAAATTACTTTCATTCAGTTGTCATAGTGCTGGAAATTGCTCACGCTACCGCCCGCCGACGAGAAAATTGACTATGGCTTAGGCGCATTCTAAGTCAGACGGCGTGGTAAATAAAGCAGCTAAAACAGAACGTTACTACACGGTGGGATACGCCCCGCAAAACGGCAGGCCTAACCCGCCGTCCGCGATTAACCTTAAGGGCCGCTGGCTGGAGGAGTCAGGCTTTATGACCGGGATGCCGATCACCGTTACCGTGGAGCGGGGCAGACTGGTGATTGAAACTGAGATTAATCTCTGATACCGCACGTAATAAATAACGGGTAATATAAGCCGGAAGCGATCTTAACGATCCTTCCGGTTTATTTTATTATTTTTTCTTGCTAAATTTATTTATCCATCCATCTTCTGTAAAAAGTTCACCGGATAACCCATCACTTATTTCGTTAATATTAACGTCTGATGCTAATATTTTTTTATCTTCATCTTCATCTTCTTCAAACATAAAAAGGAAATTAAATATAGTGTTATCAACGCACTCGGTAATTAAATCTTTAATTACCTCTTTTTGCTTTTCATCAAAATCCGACAATAGATTATGTAGTTCTATAGCTCTCTGTGATTTTAATGTTCCTAATTGAATTTTTTCAAACCTATCAATCGAACGGTCACGAACCATATGCATAACGGCACAACCAAATTTATCTAAAATCTCTTTATCTGCCATGGCGATAACTCACTTATACCAAGGGATATTTGAGGGAGCGATTGCACCTTGAGAGCGTAAATTCCATAGCGATTCAGCAACAAGACTTCTTGCTTGTTGTGTCGTTGCTCCTCCTGATTCTAGTGCATTGACTGCTATTTTCGTATGCTCTGCAAGAGTATTAGGCCGCCCACTATTATAAAGTTCCTTGAACGCCTGTCTTTGATATGAAGTCATAGCTTGATGATCTAACCCCATCTTATCCATGTAATCCTGACTAATTGAGAATCCTTTTTTAGGATCATATTTGGGATTGCTCTTAAAGCCTGCTTTAGCATGTATATGGTGTCCGCCGACATCTTTATATTCACCAGTTCCACACTTAGCAAGCCCCAGCGGGTCGATCCACGTCAGCGGATTCGGCGCATAAGCATACTGGTTCAACCCACCAAGTAGCCCTATCGGGTCCGGCTGGGTAAACCGTCCGCAGTCCGGGTCGTAGTAACGAAACAGATTGTAGTGCAGCCCGGTTTCCCTGTCGAGATACTGGCCCTGCATGCGCAGGTTCTGGGCGGCAACCGGGTCGGGCTGCGGGCTTTCGTGCAGCAGTTTGCCCCAGGCGCCGTTGCGGCCTTCCCAGCGCAGCCGCCCTTCGGCGTCCGTCAGCCGCTCCGGCGTGCCGTTGGGCTGGCAGTGGAACCAGAAGATTTCGGGGGCGGCGACGCCGTCGATGCGCGCCAGCGGCTCGTAGCTGTCCGGGTCGGCGTACACATACGTCAGCGGCAGGCCGTCCCGGATTTCCTGCAACAGCCGGAAGCCCTCCCAGATAAAACGGGTGGTGACGGTTTTCCCCTGCGGCTCCCCGTTCAGCGTCTGCCGGCGGGTCTTGCTGATGCGCCGCCCCAGCGGGTCATAGCGGAAGCTGACGTGAACCTGCGGCGCATTGTGGCGGCGGGGCAGGCTGACCACGTCGGTCAGGCGGTGTTCGGTATCGTAGCGGTACTGCCAGCGGGTGGCGTTGAACAGGTCGTCGTCGCGCTCCTCGCGCACCAGGTTGTTGCGGTAGTCATAGTTCCAGCGGCGTGCTGGAGAAAGCAGCTTCCGCCTTATCCTGATAGACTTTTTTCCAGTTGTAGAGCATGTTCTCTTTAATATCAAGCTCCTGTGCCATACGGGCAACAGACTTGCTGCTTTCGAGCAGTAACGCTACAGCCCTGCGCTTGAACTCTGGAGTATATTGTTGTCTCGTCATAGTGACCTCGCTTTCGTTGACTGATTTGAAAACAGGGTGGGAACTAAATCAAGGACAGATCAAACGTCAAAAGCGAGCATTATACATCAAGTTCAACTAATCAGAGGCATAACCCTTCAGCTGAGGCCGTCAGGCCGACTCCCTTTTTTTTTCTTAATCTCTTTTATCCATTCATTAAATTCCTTTTCTAAATAAGGATCTTTTTTCATCGACAATATTTTTTCCAGATATCGACATGTATCTTTATTACCCATGTCCACCACATATAAAGCAATGGAATCAACAATATCATTTTCAAACGAATCAACAGCTTCGCAATATATATTTATTAAATCTTTCAAACCACCATTAACATTTAATTCTAACTTATTTAAAGCTTCATTATACTGATGACGGATATCCATAAAACCTCGCATTAATTATATGGGAAGCGTCCCGGAGACATTGGAATGTGGACATCAGCATTATGATTTGGGTTGGTCCCTCGGTCGGAAATCCCCCCTGTAGCAGTACGCCTGTCAGTCACGTCTCTTGGACGATAATTCCCATTAGAAACACTAGACGTTGGAACTGTTTCAATATGCACATGAGGTACAGCATCAGCATAATGTGAAGGTGAACGAGGATTCGCTGGGTCAATTCTCACGGCAACAGTATTTCCGTCTGGTAAACCTTTTGTCCAGACTTCCCCACCACTATGAGCCTGTACGGATGAATAGCCTCGGTTACGCAAAGTTAGCCGTATTTGTCCTGGTGTTCTATTTGTAAAATTGGGTAGTCCAGATATTTCTTCCTGAATATTCCGGGCACTTCTGAACCGTCCATTACTACCTCTTAACCCACAGGTAGAAAGCCCCAGCGGATCAATCCACCCCAACGCATTCGGCGCATACTGATAAAGATTAATTCCTCCTGCCAGCCCTATCGGATCCGGCTGGGTAAACCGTCCGCAGTCCGGGTCGTAGTAACGAAACAGATTGTAGTGCAGCCCGGTTTCCCTGTCGATATACTGGCCCTACATGCGCAGATTCTGGGCGGCAACCGGGTCGGGCTGTGGGTTTTCGTGCAGCAGTTTGCCCCTGGCGCCGTTGCGGCCTTCCCAGCGCAGCCGCCCTTCGGCGTCCGTCAGCCGCTCCGGCGTACCGTTGGGCTGGCAGTGGAACCAGAATATCTCCGGGTCTTCCATACCGTCGATACGCGCCAGCGGCTCGTAGCTGTCCGGGTCGGCGTACACATACGTCAGCGGCAGGCCGTCCCGGATTTCCTGCAACAGCCGGAAGCCCTCCCAGATAAAACGGGTGGTGACGGCTTTTCCCTGCGTCTCCCCGTTCAGCGTCTGCCGGCGGGTCTTGCTGATGCGCCGTCCCATCGGGTCATAGTGGAAGCTGACGTGAACCTGCGGCGCATTGTGGCGGCGGGGCAGGCTGACCACGTCGGTCAGGCGGTGTTCGGTATCGTAGCGGTACTGCCAGCGGGTGTGGCCGTTGTCCTTTTCGACGGTGCGGCCGTGGGCGTCATAACGCCAGCGGATGCCGTTCAACTGCGTGACGCGGTTATGGACAGGGGGAAGGGCGTCGGCAGCGTCGAGCGGATTGCCGGCGTTGTCCCAGCGCCACTGCTCGCGGCCGGGCAGGTCGCCGTCCTGTAGCAGCAGACGTCCGGCGCGGTCGTACTGCCAGCGCGTGGCGTTGAACAGGTCGTCGTCGCGCTCCTCGCGCACCAGGTTGTTGCGGTAGTCATAGTCCCAGCGCCGGGACCAGCGGCACGGGGCAGAGCGCTCACCCGGCTGGATGAGGATACCGATATCGCCGCGCTGCTGGCTGACCCGCAGCGGCTTGCTCGGCCGGTCGCTGGAGCTTGAACTGCTGCCCAGTAAGATGATTATTCGGGCGGAATTTGGAACAATGCTGGCTTAATAATTGGGCGGGTAAATAAAATAGCCGGAAGGATCGCTGGAATCGCTTCCGGTTTTTTATTATCTATTCAATATGTTTAGATGACATTATTTAAAATATTAAAACCATTTTTTTATCCTCATGAGAAAAGCCTCACAAGCATCATGTTCATTTGTAAAATACTCAGGCTCAGTGCGATGACCCCGCTCACTATAAAAAACACACCAAACAAATCCATCGAAAATTAAACATAGAGATTCATTCTTTATATTATCAATGGAATAGCTGTCCTTTGGTATATGTGATTTATTTAAAGTATTTTTCAACTCTACTCTATCCACAAGATTTACCTTTTATTTTCTTAATCTCTTTCAAATGCCCAGAATCAATATAACTTTTCACAGATCTATCTAATTTATATTGAGTGCCCATACCTATCTCCCCAAACCATGGGGCAATTTTACTTTCCTGAATATTTTGCATCGGTTTAAGAACTTCATAAATAGTATAATCTCTATTATTAGTACCCGGAGGTAAAGCACGCATTGAATATGGGGTACCAACAGGAGACGTATAAGTACCACCAGGATGACCATAACGATCAATTAGAGATCCTGGTTCTAACATAGAGATTTTTATTTCACCATAGGCACCATCATTTGGTGGCCAATAGGTCACTAATTCATTACTCAACCCCAACGGATCGATCCACGTCAAGGGGTTAGGAGCATACTGATACAGATTTATCCCACCCGCCAGCCCTATCGGGTCCGTCGCAATAATCTATCCGACTTTCGGATCGTACTACCTGTTTCGGCTGTAAATTATCTTCATATCGTCGTCATAGTGCAGGAAATCGATCATGCTACCGCCCGCCCACGAGAAAGTTGACTATGGCTGAGATGCATTCTAAGTCAGACAGCGTGCTAAATAAAGCAGCTAAAACAGAACGTTACTACACGGTGGGATACGCCACGCAAAACGGCAGACCCAACCCGCCCTCCGCCATCAACCTTAAAGGCCGCTGGCTGGAAGAGTCGGGGTTTATGACCGGGATGCCGATAACGGTGACGGTTGAGTGGGGAAGGATAGTGATTGAGAGCGAAATTAATCTCTGATATCGCACATAATAAATAACAGATAAAAATAATCCGGAAGGATCTTGGAGATCGCTTCCGCATTTAATAACTATTTGTAGCTCACTTCACATTGGCCAATTACATCAAAAACATGATCGTAAGTACTTAAAATATAATGATCATCTTTTTCTTTATCGAATATTTTATCGAAACATGATTTCTTTGACAATTGATATTTTGATTCATCAATCATCGTAATAGTTAGGCTCTTTATATTTTTAAACTTAAAGCAAACTAAAGCTTCCTCACTTAAATCCTTGCTTGGTTGGCAAAACGACAAATCAAGAGAGGTTATTACCTCTATTTCCATAGGATACATATCTAATATGACGCTTTTTAAAATTAAAGCGTCTCTTCCATGTATTTCCCCATATATTGTCTCAATGGCTTGATTATTTACTGTTAGCATCTCACTCTTATCCCTTTTCCACCAGTTTTTGTTGAAAATCTATCATTTAGATTAATTGACTTCAAATCAGATTCAGTTGCCCAGACAGAAGGCATATTCTTTATACCAGCCTCTTTAGCTGCGTATAGTCGTCGATTATCTAAAGTAAATACGGAATGTTTATTTGCACCTTGTGAGATTAATCTTTCTTGAATGTTAGTAGGTAAATCAGTAAGTCTTACCTTCCTGATTGGTTCTACTTGATTGATATACGAAGGATCATTTTTCAATCTATAGATTAGATCATTAACTTTTTGACCATTCGAGAAAACGGAACCAATGCTATCTTGAGAGAATAAAACAGTGTTAGGACTGACAGGCGATAACCCCCACGGATCCACCCACCCCAACGCATTCGGCGCATACTGATAAAGGTTAATTCCCCCCGCCAGCCCTATCGGGTCCGGCTGGGTAAACCGTCCGCAGTCCGGGTCGTAGTAACGGAACAGATTGTAGTGCAGCCCGGTTTCCCTGTCCAGATACTGGCCCTGCATGCGCAGGTTCTGGGCGATACCCGCGCCGGGCAGCGGGCTTTCGTGCAGCAGCTTGCCCCAGGCGCCGTTCTGGCCTTCCCAGCGCAGCCGCCCTTCGGCGTCCGTCAGCCGCTCTGGGGTGCCATTGGGCTGGCAATGGAACCAGAATATCTCCGGGTCTTCCGTACCATCGATGCGCGCCAGCGGCTCGTAACTGTCCGGGGCGCTGTAGACGTAGGTCAGCAGCGTCTGGTTCTGGATTTCCTGCAACAGCCGGGAAGCCCTCCCAGATAAAGCGGGTGGTGACGGTTTTTCCCTGTGGTTGCCTAGAAGTTCCGGTTGCTGTTTCTGCCGACTTACTCGCCGTGGCTGAATCCGATAGAGCGGTTGTGGCTGTCGTCACACGGAACCATAACGCGAAATCATCAGTGTCGGTACATGTGGCAATTACTGGAATAGGTAAATCAATTTATGAATGCCGCCTCGCCATTTTCCGGTAATTAACATGGTCTGGTTTAAAGTAGAGCGGTAATATATGAAGTTATTTAGCCAAAAACACCTATAAGGTAAGATATATATCTTGCAGGTTGGACCTCGGAAAATGTAAAGAATATTAAAACGTTATGCTTATGGAGAGGGCATTTACTTTCAAAAAAGCATATCGCTTCTCCTTTATAATTATAATACCCAGGCTTTATCGTATTTTCTTTTACGCCTTTAATATGACTTGCAACCTCTTTTTTAAATGACTCGTCCTCCAGATCAAATCGCTTAGAATTAAAAACCGTAAAAATTACCTGACTGTCACAATACGGACAATCAATAAAGTTTTTTTTATGGATAAAATCATTTTCAAAACCATCATGCAATAATATAGGTTTTTTTATGAGGTTTTTTGTTATGTTAAATTTACTCATAATTTTTTCAATACTCCATCTCTTATAAGGTCTTCAACAAAGTCATGTGTTTCATATTGCGTACCCATCCCTGTTTTTCCAAACCACGGTATAGCAGGTCCAGCATTAACCTCATAAGGTTTTAATACTTCATAAGTAGAAAGTGGTTTTTCTAACGTTTTATTTGGAAGGGCTCGCCCTTCAAACGAGGATCCTGCTGGTGACAAGAAAGTCCCAGTATCACGGAAACCACTTTCATCAGTCCACCCACCATAACGATCTACCTTAGTTCCTGGCATGAGAGTCTTTTTCGTTGAAAAAACAAAACCACGATTAGGCGGCCAGGCACCATTCCCCATAAATTTCTCTAACGCGGCCCAATCTTGCTTTTTCCATAAAGCATATGCTTTAGCTGCATCCGTTCTGGAGGCAAACTGCCGTTTGTTTGATTTTGCCTGGAAATCATTCCAGCTATTCTTACATGACAACCCTAACGGATCGATCCAACCCAGCGCATTCGGCGCGTACTGATAAAGATTCAGTCCCCCCGCCAGCCCTATCGGGTCCGGCTGGGTAAACCGTCCGCAGTCCGGGTCGTAGTAACGAAACAAATTGTAGTGCAGCCCGGTTTCCCTGTCGAGATACTGGCCCTGCATGCGCAGGTTCTGGGCGGCAACCGGGTCGGGCTGCGGGCTTTCGTGCAGCAGTTTGCCCCAGGCGCCGTTGCGGCCTTCCCAGCGCAGCCGCCCTTCGGCGTCCGTCAGCCGCTCCGGCGTGCCGTTGGGCTGGCAGTGGAACCAGAAGATTTCGGGGGCGGCGACGCCGTCGATGCGCGCCAGCGGCTCGTAGCTGTCCGGGTCGGCGTACACATACGTCAGCGGCAGGCCGTCCCGGATTTCCTGCAACAGCCGGAAGCCCTCCCAGATAAAACGGGTGGTGACGGTTTTCCCCTGCGGCTCCCCGTTCAGCGTCTGCCGGCGGGTCTTGCTGATGCGCCGCCCCAGCGGGTCATAGCGGAAGCTGACGTGAACCTGCGGCGCATTGTGGCGGCGGGGCAGGCTGACCACGTCGGTCAGGCGGTGTTCGGTATCGTAGCGGTACTGCCAGCGGGTGTGGCCGTTGTCCTTTTCGACGGTGCGGCCGTGGACGTCATAACGCCAGCGGATGCCGTTCAACTGCGTGACGCGGTTATGGACAGGGGGAAGGGCGTCGGCAGCGTCGAGCGGATTGCCGGCGTTGTCCCAGCGCCACAGCTCGCGGCCGGGCAGGTCGCCGTCCTGTAGCAGCAGGCGTCCGGCGCGGTCGTACTGCCAGCGCGTGGCGTTGAACAGGTCGTCGTCGCGCTCCTCGCGCACCAGGTTGTTGCGGTAGTCATAGTCCCAGCGTCGGGACCAGCGGCACGGGGCAGGGCGCTGCGCCTCGCCGGTGAAGACGTCGCGGCGGTGGAGACGGCCAAGGCGGTCGTACTCGCTGCGGCTGGTGAGCGCGCCCTGCGTGCGGCTGATTTCGCGGTGCAGCGGGTCGCGGGTAAAATCGGTGACCGGCAGGCGGTCGAGGGCGATACTGAGCAGATGGCCGCTGCCGTAGTAAAAATGCTTCAGTTTTCGGCCGTCGGGCAGTTGCACGCTGGTGCGGTTGCCGAGCGGGTCGTAGGTCCATGCCAGCGCGCCGTGCTCGCCCTGTTCGCCGACCAGCCGGCCGAGGGCGTCGTAGTCGAACGTCAGAGCCTGTTCGGCTTCGCGGCTCCAGGCGTTCTCGCCCAGCGCGGGATGGCGCGCGACGCGGGCGAGCCGCCCCGACGGGGCGTAGTGGTAGCGCGTCTGTCCTTCCGGCGTGGTGCGGGCGAGCAGCTGTCCGCCGGCGCCATAGGCGAAGGCATGGGTGATGGCCTCGGGGTGGCCGGCGGCAAAGGTGCGGGACGTCATGCGGCCGCAGGCGTCGTAATCGTAACGCGTGACCGTGCCGTCCAGGCCCGTTTCCTCGCGCAGCAGCGAGTCCGCGCCCCAGTGGAACCGGTAGGCTTCGCCGTTTTCATTGTGCAGCGCGGTCAGTCTGCCGCGGGCGTCCCAGTCGCGGCGGACTTCCTCGCCCTGCGCGTTGCGGGTGGCCACCAGGCGTCCGGCCTTGTCGTAGAAAAATGCGTTACGCTTGCCGTCGGCGGCCTCATGGGCCTGCGGCAGACCGTGCGCGTTCCAGACAAGGCGCTCCCGCCAGCCTTCCGGCCGCTCCATCTGGACCGGGCGGCCGGCCGCGTCGTAGTGGTAGACGGTCTCCTCGCCGTCCGGCGTGACCTCGGCTTCCAGCCACCCCAGCGGGTGATAGCGATAACGGGTGGTGCGCCCCGAACAGTCGGTGGCGCGGATAACCTGCCCGGCGTCGTTGTATTCCTGACGGCGGAGGTTGCCGGCCGCATCCTGCTCCTCGACCACCTGTCCCTGTTCGTTGCGGCGGTACCGGGTCGACTGGCCCAGCGCATCCACCACCTGCGTCAGGCCGAGGTGCTCGTCGTAGTAAAAGCGGGTGACGGCGCCGTCCGGTTCGGTGACCGAGGCCGGAATGGCGCGGTGCGCCAGCCACTGGGTGGCGCGGACGTTGCCGTCGGCGTCAATTTCCCGCACCCGGTTGCCCTGGTCGTCATAGGCGAACGTGACGGCGTTGCCGAGCGGGTCGATACGGCGGGTGAGCTGTTCGTTGTCGTTCCACTCAAAGCGCCAGACTTCGCCGCGCTCATCGACAAACCGGGTGATAAGCCCCTGCGGGCTCCAGTAGTGCCGGCGTATCTGGTTGTCGTACTGGGTGACGGTGGTCAGCCCGGCGTCGAGGTCGTAGTCGATACGGCAGCCGTCGCCGGTGCTGGTGCGGCTTTCCACCACGCGCCAGTGGTCGAACATCCGCCAGCGGTACGCGTTCTCCAGGCCGCCCGGCAGCCGGTGCCAGACCATCAGGCCGTCATCGTTGTAGCGGTACTCGCGGGTGACGACGCCGGCGGCGTCGGTGACGGCGGCCAGTTGGCCGCGGTCGTCGTAGCGGTAGTCGGCCAGCGGCCAGCGGCGGCGGCCGTCAAAATGGCTGGCCGCCGTAACGCGTGACGGAAAGCGCGCGTCGTCATAGGCCAGCGTGAGGTCGATGGCGCAGGGGGCGTCGTGAATACGCACCAGGCGGCCCTGTTCGTCCCAGCCGGTTTCCAGCGCATTGCCGTATTCATCGCTGAGCGAGGCCAGCCGCAACAGCGACGGGTTGGCCCGGGTGGGTTTGAACAGCCGCCATACCGCGCCGTCGTCATCGGCGATGGCGACGTCGCCGTTTTCGTTGCGGCGAACGATAAGGCCTTCGCTGATGCTGTAGAGCGGCTGGTCGACGGGGGGCAGGGCAAAACGCAGCTCGCGCCCCGTGTCGTCAAAGAACATGACCTCGCCGTCCTCCAGCCGCAGATAGCTGTCGAAGGCGGTGGCCCAGCCCAGGCCGAACAGGCCTTCCCGCGTGGTCAGGCTGTTATAGCTGCGCTGCCAGTACAGCGGGAAATGCCCCGGCAGGGAGAAATCGAGTTCGTGCTCGTCATTGAGCACCTTCACGCCGGTGGCGGCATGGACGGGGTGCGGGGAGGCGAAGAGCGCATTGATGGCCATATCGGCCAGCATCCCGCCGCCGGCGGCGGCCAGCGCACAGGGCATGTTCTTGAGAACTTTGCTGGGGCGGCCGCGAATGAGGGAGAGCGCAATCATCGCCACGGCCAGGCCGGGCGTTTTGCCGCTTTTGATATCGCGCACGACAAGGGGCTCGCCGCCGATAATGACATCGGGCGAGACGCTGCTCGAGACGGTGGCTTCGCAGGTGGTGCGGTCCCCGGCGCGGACGGCGGGCTGGCCGTTGATAAAGACGCTTTTGGAGCCTTCGGCCAGATATTGCGGGCCGCTGTGTTTCTGGCAGGCGACGGTGTCTTTTTCCAGCGGGGAGGTGCCGGAAGCGGCGGCGGCGACGGAGGGTTGCCACATCTCGCTGCCGAACTGGCCGGCGGCGGCCAGCAGCATGCCGCCGTAGTCGGCGAAGCTGGTCGGCGACTGGGGCTCGGGGGGCGGCGTCTCGGCGGTGCTGAGCGTGCCGGCGGCGCGGGCGGCGGGTTTGCCGTTGGTGAGGACGTCCGAGGCCCCGGAGGTAATCAGGCCGGCCGGGGAGGGGGGAACAGGGCGTTGCCGAGGTTGTCGGCCACGTTGCTGATGTCATCGGTGATGCCGGCGGCGTTGGCCAGGGCGCCGCCGATAATCCCGGTCAGCACACAGCTGGAGCCCACGGCGGCAACGCCTGCGGCCGCGGCGCCGGCCCCCGCGGCGGCGAGCAGGGGGGCGGCGGCGGTGATGGAGGCGGCGACGATGGTGCCGATAGCCGCGTAGACAACCCCTTCGGCGACAAGACTGGTGATATCGGCAAAAATACTGGAATGGATAATGGCGTCGTCCTGGCGGGCCGCGTAGTTATCACTCATGTCTTAATCATCCTGATGGTCGTTCAGCGCCAGACTGGATTTAAAGTTTTCCCAACGCACCGCATCGTCGTCGTTGAAGGGGCGCAGGGCGGAGAAGGTAAACAGCAGCAACACCGGTTTGCCCGGCGCCTGCACAGCGAGCTGTTTTTGCCACAGGCGCTGGCCGCGGCGCTCAAAGGCGCTTTCCACTTCCACCGCGGGAAGCGTGCGCGCCGGCCCGACGTTCACCGGGATGAAATCGCTCTGGGTGATATCGCCCATTTGGGCGCGCAGCGTGTCCCACTGACGGTGAAACTCTTTCTCGGCGTTGCTGCCGTCAGGGATAGGGCCGCGGCTGACCACGAGCGAGAGGCCGCTGGCGTCGTCGCGCAGAATATTAAGGGTCGTGTCCTGCCATGCGGCGGGAAACAGTGAAAAAGTACCTTCCTGAAGGGTGTAATTCATAATTGGTCCATTATAAAAGGGACGGTCGCCGTAGCTCACGACGGTATCCGCGTATCCTGAAGAATTGATTAAGCGTTACGATGGAAAATGGTTTTTGCTTGAACCGTGGTTATTGGGTCCGGTGTATAAGATCGGAGCTCCGAGTTAATCTGGTTCCCCGATATACTCCTTTCCTGCAATTGGAATTATTTAGAATATATACCTTGCATGCTAATTATAACCTCTAAGGTTTTCACGCGATCAGCTATTCAAAAAGAATGGCATTTCTCTTTTCGACTATGTCTCGAGCTTATTTTTTTAATAAAAACGATAATTATCGTTGTTGCCTTAAAATATAAATTCCTCTATGGGTTTAGAGTATTATTGTTCGCGCGGTATCTGTATTCCACCAAATCTGAGTAGCCAACTGATGACTTGTTCGTTCTGCGGACTGATTGATGCACAACGAGTTTCTATGCTATGTTTATTTAGGTGCTACGCCGGTGTTGTTAGATTTCAATTGATTCTGTTTTACCCACCCCTCCACTTGCTGCCCATTTTTCTTAAAATACATTACATAGTAATATTCATTGTAGTCTAAATACGCGTTGACTTTATCTCCAGGGATAATGAACACTTGTTTTTTTATACAACCTTCATTAGGTGCTGTATAAAAATAGGACCTTTCCTTCCCAGTAACGGTATATCCATTATCAGTGCTATCAAAACGGATAGCTTTTTCTTGAGCTTTTTCATCAATAGCCCTGCAATCGGTATTAGCTACAACATGGGAGGAAAGGAATAATGTCAGAACTAATAATTTCTTAATCATGATAATTCCTGCGAGTTCATAATGTTAATATTACACCATTTGAATGCGCAGCGTATCCCATTGACGGTGAAACTCTTTCTCGACACTGCAGCTATCAGGCATAGGGCCGCAGTGACCCACGGGCGAGAGGCCACAAGCGTCGTCGTACAGAATATTGAGTCGGTGTTCCGCCATGTTTCGGGAAACAGTGGAAACGTGACTTCCTGAAGAGAGTGTTTCATTGTGTTTTCTTCTTAATGTGGGGAATCTGACCACTCTCCTGGTTCATTAACGATCATTTTACCATTTGAACTAACTTCAATAGATGGGTTTAGTACATTCAGAGTATAAATAACATTGTGGTTTTTGAATTCGTAACTATTTATAGGGCATGAGTAGGTTTCACATTGATAACGGATTGCTTTGCCGGAGAGTTTTATTTTTGCATGGTCGTGCTTTCTTTCTCCATCGTACGTTACATCATTACATATGGCATTTTTGTTATCACAGTTAAATGTAACTTTTACTATAAAATTTTTACTTATGAAATAACGAGGGGAGGTTTCACTTTCGATGAAATTGTCAGGTTTTTCTTTATCCTTGAACGATAAATACGGAGAGAATCTTTTCCCCCAACTTTCAATGTCACTATCGATTTCTTTTTTTTTCACTGAGTTTGTACGATACTCTATTTTAGATGTTTCAGGGGTTACCCATGCAACAAATATATCACCATCAGGCTCAATTACCATTGCCGAAGCGCTGTAAAGGTATAAGTCCATCATCCACCCTTCTGCGAATAGTCCTTCATTTTTTGTTAGGTGGGGTTCTCCAACAACATCGAAGTTATTAATGAAATTACCATAATTATCTTTAAGAATGGTTTTTAATGAATCTGTAATTTCTTTGTTTTTGAAAATATTATCAATTTTTTCTATTGAATTGTATTCTTTAAGGTTAGTTTTCCCCAGTGAAAAAAAAGAAACCAGGGATAGGGAAATTAAAAATGTAATGTTTTTTTTCAATTGAAATATCTCTATTTTATTTCGACAGGTTGAGAAATTCAATGGACTCTCTTTTGTACCTGTTTTGTAATCCCTTGTTATATGCATCCCATCAGTTCAATTTGGTGCCATCTTTAAGTGTTGTCATAGTGTCGCCATATATCTCTTTATCATAATCTAATCTAGAGTTAAGTAGATTTTCTTGAAAATCCTTAGCATCCATAGATTCAATATAGTCAATTGCTTGTGGTGTAAGTTTAGCTGATTTTACAATATTTCCAGATTACATGGAGTTTAAGATGGCCTGTGCTCCACCCACGCCACGCATATGGGCAAGAGGCATTACAGCCGCTTGTTTCCCCGGATCGGTGAAATTAAGCGCTCCCGCCTTGCTTGCAGTTTCATTCATATATTTCTTTACGACCGCGAATTCTTGCTCGCTTCCTATTCCATATGTATTTCTTGCTTCAAGAATTTCGCCATAAGCAGGACCATTTCCTCTTCTAAAACCATAAACCTCCGGACGATTATCTTGCTTTCCTTTTGCTCCTTCAGACTCCATTATAAATTTCACGACCTTATCATCAATGGTCCTATTCTTGTTTTGCTCTGCTGCGTTTGTTTGGACTGGCGCTGCCTTTTTCCCACTCTGCGCCTGTTGTCTGGCCGCGGGTGCAGCAGACTTTGCGGCCGACGCCGACGCCGACGCCGACGCCGACGCGGCGCCTTTCTTAGCCTTTTTTTCCTGTGGGAACTGCGCCTCCACCGCCGCATCGATATCCGACTTATGATCCTTGCCCGGAGCGGAGGTTCCTAGAGCAGCGCTGAACGTATTCAGATGCAGCTTGCCGTCGCTGGTTGAGATATGACCGTCGCCTTCCACAAACAGGTTAATTAATTGTTTTTTAATACAGTCAACATCATAATTGTTAGAATCCTTTGTGAATGAAAGCTCTTGAAGTATATAACTCTTCAGATTGTGAGGGAGAGAGTTAAACTTCCATTTAAGTTCTCCCTCTATGTAAGTTTAATATGGTTTTATCCTTTTTAGCGTCAAACCATGTGCTAGAAGTAATATACCACCTGTGAGCAATGAGCGGTTATCTTATAAAATAACTGCGGCTATTTTTTCCACTCGCCATTTTCTATAATAGACTTACCAGCAATAGATAGCATAAAGGTATTCTCTTTTAATTCAGCTCTATTGTCTTTTTCAGCATCAAAAAATTCAAAGTTCAAAGTATTATCTTTTGTAATAATAGTCTTGCCTGGCAGCATAAACGCATCGTTTCCTTTATGGCTAATTACCATGAGCGTCACATTATCACAGGGTGAAATAAAATTATCACAATGATCAATAATGCGCATGCTGTAGGTTTTGGTACTGAATTCTTTGATGTATTTTATATCATTATAATTTTCCGATACCTTTTTTAGCTCAAAATAAAATGGAATATAACTTTGATGTCCATTGGGTTTTTCTACTAACTGCCAATGAAGCAATGCACCGTTAGCAACTAAAATAGCCTTGCCATTTTTGCCGCCAAACCAGCTATCGAAAGTGATATTTGCTTTTACGCTTCCTTCCACTTTTCCTCGAATATTTGTTTCATCATCTCCGGAGCAATCCGTTCGGTTACCACTTTGGTAAATCAGGCAATAGCGTCCGATAATTTTACCTGAAGACTCATGCAGCCATATTTTCATTGAAACATCATCAGCACCTTGGGAACTTTTGGTTTCTCCTCTCCACTGTCCTGTATACAATGAGCCAGCATAAGTGAAACTGGTTAGAGTGAATAAACTCAAAGCCAGTAGAGCCGTTTTTAATTGTTTCATTTTATCACCACTTCAGCACATCGATTCACTCGATTTACCCATCCCTTAATATTGGCTAGGTTCTTAGGGTCAGACTCAGTTAGAGCCCAATAATAGTCTTTTCTGATATCAGCAATTCTTCTCGTTAACTTAGCAGAGTCTTCCACGTTGTTCATAGCTTCAATTGTTTTTGGTCCAATAACACCATCCGTAGATAAATTACCTCCAAATTCATTATTTAAGAGTTTCTGAATTTGCTTTCCGGCTCCGCCTGATGTTATGGTCCAGTCATAAGATATTAAGGCTAACTTTGGATCTTCTATATTGTTAAAATTACTTGGGTTCCAATGTTTTTTATAGATGATTTCTGCCTGTTGTGTTGTTATGTTTTTACTTTATCCAAAGTCGGTTCAATATCTAGATCTTCTTTTGCGTATCGATAGATAAGCTATCATTGTTGGGACCATATGCCTTTTGTATGTAAAATGATTTTATTATTAGATATTATTATTAGGCTTTTATCTATTTTACTTACTAAATATTTTGTTCCTTTATTTTCGAATCTGTAGCTTAAAATTTCGCAATTATTATTGTTGCAATTTTCTCTTATGGATATTCCTGATAATTTCAATGTTGAACCATCTGATTTTCTTTTCCCTTCATAGGTGAAATTATTGCAGGAGTAAATGTTGTTATTGCAATTTGGTGATATTTTTATCAGATACTTATCTGTTTCAAAATATACAGTGTGTTCAAAGGCTGGAGCTTGTTTTCTATTTTTTTTTACAAAATCCATATCCTTAAATCTTGATGACCAATTTTTGATATCACTTTGAATAATATTAGAATTATCAACATTAGTTCGATACTGAATTGTTTCGTTATGCGGGCTTACCCATGCAGTGTAAAGTCTACCATCGGGATAAATTACAAAGGCAGAAGCATTATATAAATAAAGATCTTTCAGCCACCCTTCAACAAATAGGCCGTCATCTATCAACTTATGGGGTTCCCCATAAACATCAAAATTAGATATAAATGTATTGTAATCCTCTTTAAGTAAACTTCTTAATCGAATTTGGATTTCTCTATCTTCTATTATTTTTGAAACTTTACTTAAAGTATCATATTTTGATAACTCATCAATTTCATTCGCAAAAATTAATGTATTGTTTGTGAGGAAAAAAATAAAATAACATAAATAAACTTTTTCATAACTTGCTAGTCATCCTAAAATTTAATTAGATAGTTTTAAAAACTCTTTTGCTTCTTTGGCATATCGTTTCTGCAAGCCATCACCATAATGATCCCACCAGTTATATGTTATTCCTCCTTTGCTAGTGTTGGAATTTCCGTATATTTTTATATCATATGCAACTCTGACCTCTTTTAGCGACTCCTGAAAATCCTTAGCATCCATAGATTCAATATAGTCAATTGCTTGTGGTGTAAGTTTAGCTGATTTTACAATATTTCCAGATTCCATGGAGTTTAAGATGGCCTGTGCTCCACCCACACCTCGCATATGGGCAAGAGACATTACAGCCGCTTGTTTCCCCGGATCGGTGAAATTAAGCGCTCCCGCCTTGCTTGCACTTTCATTCATATATTTCTTTACGACCGCGAATTCTTGCTCGCTTTCCAGTCAATGCCAGGCTTTCGGTGAGAGGTAGAATGACTCTCATTAATAATCCTAATGAGCTTACTCAAGTAAGTGATTTGGATGACTGACCATCATCTGACAGGCTAAATTTAAACACTACTTGATGCGGCCCCAACGGACTGAAGTCCACAGAGGGGCCAAATATGCAGCTAACGCATTATCATAAAAATTATTATTTATTTATGGGATGAAAACTCCCATCTTCTGCGCCAGCATCAGTATATAAAGAAAAATCACTTCTGCTGATTTTGAATCTAAATAAATTTATTGATATGTTAGGGTCTCCTCCGCAAATTGCATAGCGTTTATTTTCCCTAACAGTAACAAGATAATATTCATTATCTGATGTATCATCGTAATCATAAGCTAGACAGTGGTCTCGTAATGTTGTCATTTTATTATCACGAATGGCTTTATTTACAGATAAAATAACTTTATCTTCAATATATCTTTCCTTGCCTGATACATGTTCACCTATAGGCGAATCAGGTTCAGTAATAGCACTGTAACTCAGCGTATTAATACTCAAAAATATAATGCATATCAATGTGGTAAATTTAATCTTACATGACATTTTTATGGCCTTTAATCAAATTCTGTTAAATTTTGAGAAGTGATTATTCTTTTTAGACTTTTTGCATGGTTAGGATCTGTGGCATATCCTGCTTTGGCAATTTTATCGATAAAATCATTAGGGCTATCAACGAAATTAAATGCTGATTTATATCGCGGATTGGTATTTAAAAAACGCCCATAGTCATCTGCGGATTCAGCGAAATCATTGTATGAACGAAAACTATCGGTGATTGATATCCTTTTGCCATTTATTACTTCTGATGTTCTAAATGATACACTATTTCCCGAAGTGGATTTTCCTTTAATTCCAAACCAGGCGTTATTTTTTACATGCTGTCCCCATCCTGTTTCTTGAGCAGATTGTGCCAATGTTACAGAAACAGGAATTCCCCAATCCTGTTTTACCTTTTTTGCTGCTTCTAAATTAGAATCAATAAATTTCTGAACATGTATGGGTCTAGGTTTTGAACGTGTGGTTTTCTTATCGGCAGTGGAGGATTCGGCTTGGGGATCCGCTGCCTTTTTCCCACTCTGCGCCTGCTGTTTAACTTCAGGCGCAGCAGGTTTTGCGGCCGCGGGTGCGGGCGACGCCGACGCTGGTGCAACTCCTTTCTTATTCTTTTTTTCCGCCGGGAACAGCGCCTCCACCGCCGCATTGATATCCGATTTATGATCTGGATCCGGTGCGGAGGTTCCTGGGGCGGCGTTGGACGTATTCAGATGCAGCTTGCCGCCGCTGGTTGAGATATGACCGTCGCCTTCCACAAACAGGTTAAAGCCGGTGCCTCGATTCGAACGGCTCATAAAGCTTGTTTTTTATTGGATTACGATATCCATGTGCCTGACTGTTTATTTAATGTTTTACTATTTTGTATAATTTCAATCGAAGCATCATTAATGTTTACCCGATAAATTATGTTTTTATTCTTGAATTCATATCCGCTGATCTCATCCCTGGAGAATGTTTTTCCATTAAGTATTATCGTTTTTTTATCAGAATTTCTAATTCCAATGTATGATGTATCATCGCATTTTTTATAAAACCCTCCACAGTAATTAATTATTGTGATGGTGAAATCCTTGGTCTTAAGTGTTCTTCTTACTGATGAGTCATCTTTGCTGAGGGATTTATCAAGGACGTATGTTCTAGGATAATAGTATCTACTGGTAGCAGGTTCGGATTTTATTTTCCATTCAATTTCATTTTCATTGCGAGAGAGTTCAATTTCACCTTCTTCACCATGAATGTCAGAATAAAAATGTAGTGCTGCTAAGGTATCAGATTTTACAATGCCATGAATATTGTCTGCATCAATTGAACAATCAGTTTTATTGCCTGATCTGCCTACATAACAGTATCTACCTGTCAAGCTATTTTCAATTTGACTGAGTGTTATAGTGAAGGTTGATTTTGATAATCCGTTATCTCCACCTAAAACTTCGCCTTGCCATGTTCCATCAAAAGATATTTCAGCAAATGCTGGTGCTGTACTTGCTAATAAAGATAGAATGGCAATGAATTTAAATTTTTTCATTTTATCTCCATGGATAAACAATCATCAACACGATTTAACCAACCGTCTATATATTTCTTGTTGATTGGTTTTTTTTCAACTAATAGTTTGTAATAATCTTTTCTTATTTCAGAGATTCGAGTCGTCAAAAACTCAGAGTCTGCCACGTTATTCATAGCTTCAATAGTTTTTGGTCCAATAACACCATCCGTAGATAAATTACCTCCAAATTCAGTGTTTAAGAGTTTCTGTATTTGTTTTCCGGCTCCGCCTGATGTTATCGTCCAGTCATAAGACATTAAGGCTAACTTGGGATCTTTTATATTATTGAAACCACTTGGATCCCAATATCTTTTTTTATAGATAATTTCTGCTTGTTGTGTTGTGATTTTTTTTAAGTTATCTAATGTAGGTTCAACCCCAATATCCTCTTTAGCATATTTCGTCCATGTAGGCCATGAAATACCTTTATTTGTCGGATCACCTGGGTCTTCTGGATCGTTTTTATACCCTCCTTCATGCCGCAAAATAATCGCAGATATTTTAGAAAAATTATCCGTGTCGTTGGGAGCTGCTGCCTTTTTCCCACTCTGCGCCTGTTGTCTGGCCGCGGGGCAGCAGACTTTGCGGTCGACGCCGGCGCGGCGCCTTTCTTAGCCTTTTTTTCCTGTGGGAACTGTGCCTCCACCGCCGCATTGATATCCGACTTATGATCCTTGCCCGGAGCGGAGGTTCCCGGAGCGGCGCTGGACGTATTCAGATGCAGCTTGCCGCCGCTGGTTGAGATATGACCGTCGCCTTCCACAAACAGGTTAAAGCCGGTGCCCACCAGATTAATCTGGCCGCCCGCCTGTAGTTCGATGGCGCTTTTGCCGCACACCAGTCGCAGCAGGGTGCCGGAGGCCAGTTCGTACTTTTCCACCACCGCGTCGAGTTTCCCTTGGCCGGTAAGAATTTTGGTGCCGCCTTTTACCGCCTGCAACTGGTTGGTTTCTACCCGATGAAGCTCGTTTTTGCGTACATAGTGGCTGTGGTGGCCGCCGATGGCGCGGGTGGCGTCATTTTTCACGTTCACATCCATATTGCGCTCGGCCTGCAGCCACAGTTGCTCTTCCCCCATCTTGTCCTCAAAGCGCAGGGCGTTGGCGTTATCCGGCGAGCCGTCTTTGGAACGGCTCATAAAGCCCATCTGGGTGGCGGCGGCCGGCAGCGCCCACGGCGGCATGCTGGCCTCGTTATAGACGCGGCCGGTGATAATCGGGCGGTCGGGGTCGCCGTTGATAAAATCAATCACCACCTCATCGCCCACGCGCGGTATCTGCACACCGCCAAAGCCCTGACCGGCCCAGGCGCTGGAGACCCGCACCCAGCAGGAGCTGGTGTCGTCGCCTTTGGCCAGCCGGTCCCAGTGGAACTTCACCTTGACCCGGCCGTATTTATCGGTCCAGATGGATTCGCCCTTGGGGCCGACCACTTTTGCCGTCTGCGGGCCGTAGGTGCGCGGCCAGGGGGTGGCCTGCGCCGGGCGGAAAGGGACGGCGGCGGGGATAACGGCAAAGTCGATGCGGTGGACGGTCTGACTGTCGGCGCCGCTGGCGTAGCGGTTTTCTTCGAGATTATAGGTTACGCCGGTGGTGAGATAGGCGCCGTTATCGCTGAAGAACGGGGCGTTGGTGAGGGTAAAGGTACAGCCGGGGGCGATGCCAAGGGCGGTGGCGGTGCCGTGAATCTGCTGATGCTCGACCTGCCAGCGCTCCTGGCGGATACGGGCGTAGAACTCGCCGTGGTCGTGGTCGACAAAGCGGCCCGGCCAGTCGTAAACGTCGATGCTGCCGGGCGTGGGGGAGGCGGGATTCTGGCGCGCCTGAAACAGCCAGGCGTTGGGTTTGCGGAAGTCATAGTCGTCGAGGCTGTAGATACCGGGCGTGACGCAGTCGGCCATCGCCCACTGGCTGATGCCTTCCTCACTGGTGCTGCCGCCGGAGGGGGTGACGTGATAGGGGATGAATTCATAGCCGGGGAAGGGCTGATATTGCTGGGCGGCGTCGGTTAAAACCAGCGTATGGCGGTCCTGGTCGTGGCGGAAGTGGTAGGCGATGCCTTCGAGCTCCATCAGGCGCTGGATAAAGCTCAGGCTGCACTCCTGATACTGAACGCAGTAGTTCCATACGCGGTAGCTGCCGGCGAGTTTGTCCTCGACGTTGACCTGATATTCGGCGAGCAGGGTTTTAACAATCTGCGGGACGGTCTGCTCCTGAAAGATACGCAGGTTGCGGTCGCGCTTCATGGGCCAGAGGTCGGATTCGACGGTCAGGGTGTAGACGGCGTAGCGGGTGCCGGAGAGCTCGACGGCGCTGACGGCGACGCGGGTGACCTTGCCGTTGAGGTAGCGTGGGGCAAGGAGATTTTGCGTGGGCAGT
The DNA here is from genome assembly GCF_017569925.1 of Brenneria izadpanahii. Taxonomy (NCBI): domain Bacteria; kingdom Pseudomonadati; phylum Pseudomonadota; class Gammaproteobacteria; order Enterobacterales; family Pectobacteriaceae; genus Brenneria; species Brenneria izadpanahii. The sequence continues at coordinate 1,834,766 of NZ_CP050854.1, forward strand.
GTGAGGGTAACGGGCTGCCCGAGCAATTGGCTGCGGTCGATACGGGCGTCGGTGCCGAGGAGGGTGACGACAAGTTCAAAGGGTTTGGACAGGGCTTCGCTGCCTTCAAGCTTCCAGAAGAGCAGCCCCTCAACGGGCAGTTGTACGGTGATACGGTTGAGCATATAAATTCATCCTGAAATGAGAAGTATGGCGCAGATGCCACATGCAGCGTTGATGTTAAGGGTTGATAAGCCAGGTGCCGGGTTTGCCCACGGTAATTGTTTGGCTGCGGGTCCGCCCGTTACTCAGAATCGTGATTTCGTATTCACCTGGCGGCAGTTGCAACGAAGCGAAGCCATTGGCTTCAGGCGCCGCCGCCTGCGGTTTGCCGTTGAGCGAGATCTGCTCGTTTTCACCCATGCGTACATAGATCTGCGCTACCGGGTCAGCGATTACGGCCGGCGCACTGGTCTGCGCCGCCGCTTCTGCCGGTGCTGTACTGGCGCTCGGCGTCGGTGTTTCTGCCGGCGCGGTGCTGGCGGTCTGTATTGACGTTTCTGCCGATTCGTTGTTAGCGGGTTGTGTCGGCGTCGGAGTCTGCGCCGCAGAGGGCTGCGCCGTTTCGGCCGTTTGTACTTGCGGCGGGTTATCCGATCTGTCGCTGAAGAACATTCCTCCGGCCACCAGCCCCACCAGTACGCCAGCAGCTACCAATCCAGGTACTTTATAGCGCCTCCAGTCGAGAGGGGCGAATTTTGATTGCGCTACGTCCACCGGCACCAGCATGGTGCCTGGTTTTTTTAAGCCCAGCACATCGCTCAGCGCCGCCACCGGCATTTCAATCAGTGCAGAGAACTCGCCGATAGACTGAGGGCGGTTTTCAATTTTCAGCGCCAGCGCGCGATCCACCGCCTGTAGCAGAGACAGCGAATATCCTTCCGGGCGGCGTTCGACCAGCGGCTGATAGCTATCCTGAATGCTACGTACTACGCTGACCGGCGGCGGCGAACCGACGATTAAGGTATGTAACACGGCGCCCAGTGCATAGATATCGGTCCACGGGCCCTGTTCACTTTCGTTGTCGTCGGTGTACTGTTCAATAGGCGCAAAACCGGGACGCAGCATGGTTTCGGTTTCGTCGGATATATTGCCGATACTGCGGCGTGCCGAGCCGAAGTCCAGCAGCACCGGTAAGCCGTTATCCTGAATCTGGATGTTATCAAGCGAGATATCGCGGTGCAGGTAGCCTTCGTCATGAATGGTTTTGATGGCCCCGAACAGCATCGGCAGCGTGCGGCGGATCCAGGCTTCGTTAATCAACTCCGGGTGTGCCTCGCGCAGTTTCGAAAGCGTGGTGCCGCTGTAAAACACGGTGCCCATATAAGCCGTATCGTTCTGTACCCAAAACCGCAGCACATGCAACAGATTCGGATGGTTAAAACGCGCCAGCAGACGAGCTTCCTGAATAAAACTGTTCAGCCCGGCGGTATATGCTTTACTGAAACGCTCACTGCGCAGCACTAATGTCATGTCGTCGTTGCGCACCGCAAGCGTTGTTGGCATGAACTCTTTAATTGCGATGGTGCGCTCCAGTTGGTGATCCCAGGCGCGATAGACAATGCCAAATCCGCCGCCGCCAATCACTTCCTTAATTTCAAACTCGTTGAAGCGATACCCAGGCGGTAATGCATTGGGCACAGTCCGATTGTTATTGTGATCCGTCATATTGGAAAACTCTCTTGATGATAGCGTTATGCTGCGAACTGGCACTGAAACTCACCCTGCGCGAAAGTTACATGCAGGTGACGGTAATTTTCATTGTGCGCACTGGCGGTGAGCAATATCTGGCTCATCTGCGGCAGCAGAGTATTGGTAAGAATGGCGCTGACCATACGGCCACCGGATTCAACTTCGGTACAACGCTGAACGATTTGTGTAATTACGCTGTCGTCCACCTGGGAAATAATTCCGTGATTTTCTTCCAAACGGCGTTGAATGCGTTTGAGTTGCAGGCGCACGATTTCTTCCAGCATTGCATCGCTGAGAGGATAATAGGGCACCACCAGCAAGCGCCCCAGCAGCGCGGGCGGGAAAACCTGCAACAGCGGTTGGCGCAGCGCGCCCGCCAGTGCGTCCTGTTCCGGCATAAGGTCCGGATCGGCGCACATCGCGCTGATAAGCTCGGTGCCGACATTGGAAGTCAGAATAATAATGGTATTGCGAAAATCGATATGCCGCCCTTCGCCGTCTTCCATCCAGCCTTTGTCGAACACCTGGAAAAAGATTTCATGCACATCCGGGTGGGCCTTCTCGATTTCATCAAGCAACACCACGCTGTATGGGCGGCGGCGCACCGCTTCAGTCAATACGCCGCCTTCTCCGTAACCCACGTAACCCGGAGGCGCGCCTTTGAGCGTGGAGACGGTGTGCGCCTCCTGAAACTCGCTCATATTAATGGTAATGACGTTTTGTTCGCCGCCATAGAGCGCCTCGGCCAGCGCCAGCGCGGTTTCGGTCTTGCCAACGCCGGATGGGCCGCAGAGCATAAACACCCCTACCGGTTTATTGGGATCGTCCAGGCTGGCCCGGGAGGTTCGAACGCGCTTCGCTATCAGTTCCAGGCCGTGACGCTGACCGATGACGCGCTGACTGAGCGTATCTGCCAGATTCAGAACCGCGTCGATTTCATTTTTTACCATGCGCCCCAGTGGAATACCGGTCCAGTCGGAGACGACGGCAGCTACGACGTTAGCGTCCACCGCAGCGAATAACAGCGGCGTTTCGCCCTGAAGTTCGGTGAGCGAGTTTTGACGCTCCGCCAGTTTCTCGCGCAGTTCCGGCTGAGCGTCTTCATCGGCGATATGTAATTCCGATCGTAGTGCGATAATCTCATCCACCAGTTCACGCTCCTGTTCCCAGCGGGCCGTCAATGCATCGCGCTCGGCTTCAAGCGCTGCCTTTTCCGCTTTTAGCTGAGTCAGCCGCTCTTTATCACCGATTGCCACGCGAGCTTCACGTTCGGCGATGTCGGTTTCGACCTCAAGCGCCGTGATACGGTGCAGGCAGTTTTCTAATTGCGGCGGCGGCGCGCTTTGGCTGACGGCCACTCGGGCACAGGCGGTATCCAGTAGCGCTATCGCCTTGTCCGGCAACTGGCGTGCAGGGATATAACGATGTGAAAGTTTGACCGCGGCGTTCACCGCCTCATCCAGTAACAATATGCGGTGATGTTTTTCCAACGGCGAGACGGCGCTGCGCAACATCAGCAAGGCTTTTTCTTCATCCGGTTCATGCACCTGTACGGTCTGGAAGCGGCGGGTGAGCGCAGGATCTTTTTCGATGTGCTTTTTGTATTCGGCCCATGTGGTGGCGCCGATAGTGCGCAGTTGTCCGCGCGCCAGCGCTGGTTTCAACAGGTTGGCGGCATCGCCCGTTCCTTGCTGACCGCCTGCGCCAATCAAGGTATGAATTTCATCGATAAACAGGATGATGGGAGTTGCGCTGGCCTGAACCTCACTGATCAGCGCCTGCAGGCGCGCTTCGAATTCGCCTTTCATCCCTGCGCCAGCCTGCAACATGCCGATATCCAGCAGCCAGAGTTGCACATTTTGCAACGGCTCCGGCACATCGCCATTGGCGATACGCAGCGCCAGTCCTTCAACCACGGCGGTTTTCCCGACGCCCGCTTCGCCAGTAAGCAGCGGATTGTTTTGGCGACGTCGCATCAGGATATCGACCATCTGGCGAATTTCTCCGTCGCGCCCGACGACCGGATCGATTTTCCCTTCGCGCGCATGTTGAGTCAGATCCTGACCGTACTGCGACAGCGTACTTTGCTGTGCCGGCACGCTTTCCGTTCCCGGCGGCGCAGTGGTGGCCTGCTGCGTTTCTTTGCTGGCGGAAAAAATGGTATCGAACCGATCGGCAAGTATATCGGCGCTGACATGATCGAACTGCGTCGAAATGCCTGTAAGCACGTTCGCCAGATTTCTCGTTTTCAGAATACCTATCAGCAAGTGGCCGCCACGGATGCGGTTAACGCCAAATTTCAGCGAACCGTAGACCCAGGCGCGTTCCACCGCGCTGTCGATATGTTCGGAGAGATCGGAAATCGAACTGGCTCCGCGCGGTAGTTTATCCAGCGCTGCGACAATGTCTCGGCTGAGCGCCTCTTCATCCAGCGAGAAATGACGGATAAGTTGTTGCAGGTCACCATCCTGTTGCTGCATCAATTGATGCAGCCAGTGCGCCAACTCCACATAGGGATTACCGCGCAGTTTGCAAAATGCGGTGGCGCTTTCCAGCGAGGTAAATAACAGCGTGTCCAATTTGCCGAATAGTACGGCACGGCTGATTTCTGACATGGTTGATTCCGTTTATCAATAAGCGTAATGAACGCAACAAGCGGTATTATTTTCAGGTGTTACTAGGTAGTTACGCTAAGGCTAAGGATATATTGATTGCAAAACACTCTTTTTATCATAAGAAAAAATAGAGAAGTTATTTTCTAAACTATGATTATTTTTTATTAAGGTGTTTTTCTTTTTTTCAAATTTTTCATCATCAGAGAAAAAAAGAGCCATTAAGTAATCCATGTTCTCAGTGCCATTTTTTTCAGATAAAAAAACAACTTTTTTATAACAGCTTAAATCGGTTTTATTGATTCTATCTTTCAACATGCATTCCTGAAGCAATAATGAGGATGTTGTTTTTGATTTGTTTATAGGTTCAAGGTAAGAAATGGCTTTTTTATACATTCTCTCAGAAGAGAGTAAGCTGGTGTATATCCTGATGACATTAATATTTTCGGGGTTTGAATCAGCTAGTTTAGTAAGGTTGTTTAAAATTGATGGTTTGTCAGAGTCACCCGATATGACATATTTTTTTACTAATTCGGAGGCTTTTTCAGTTGGTTTGTCTATATAACCTCCACTATCGCTTGCCATCGCAGCTAAGCTAAAAAAAGTAAAAAAGAAAGTTATAGTAATGTATTTAATGTTCATAACATATCAATCCTGAAAGGGTTTTAAGTTTATGACACGCTTAAGGCTTCCCGGGATTGGCGGCACCGTGCCTGTATAACCGGAATCATAAAAATAACCCGCTTCCATCGTTAAAAACGGAGATGAGTCAGTTTAATTAGGCAAGGAAAGTGAAGTCGTCCCTATGGAGATATCATCCATGCCTACTGCCCAATGCTCCTTCTATACTAAACATCAGATCCCCGCACGGTGCGGGCTGAGGTTGGCGACCGAGCCATGTGCTGTAACCCAATTGAGCGTTGCCGCCGAGGGTAGCCCCGGAGACTGCTTCTTCACTCAGGATCAGACGGACTTCCCACTGATATTCAATGCCGAGGTATTGACGCACCCAGTCGCGCAGTTCCCTCACCCATATGCCGCCAGGCATAAAACGCCGATAGGTTTCGAGATCCAGCGGCCCTAGCTCAATGCGAAATTTATGCTGCGCATCGCGTACCGAAACGCCCAGGAATGCGGATTTCCCCAATCGCGGCACACGCCGGCCTGTACCAAGGCGCGCCTGTTCACTGGTGGTGAGGGGCATCCACTGTGGGACATTTTCCACTAGCTTAACAGGCACCTGGAAATAGTAACGCAGGATTTTTTCCAGCCCTTCGGCATCACGTCCGTGACGTGAGAGATGCCCGGCAAGCATATAACGCGCATGGTGGCTGAGGCAGCTTTTCTCCATCTGGCCGGGTTGCCCCATCCCGATGAACGATGCGAGATACTGTTCGAAGCGTTTATCATCCTGCCTGTCGAGGGAAACCGTCGGTTGCGCGTCGGCCCAGGCGCGATAAAAAAGCAGCGTCAGACGATGGTGAAACAGATTTGCAAAAGCGCTCAGGCTATCGTCCTGATGATGATAGATGCGCTCGCGAACATATTCGGTCATATGCAGCGGCAGCGGACCATTGGGGCCGAAGAGGCCAAAACTAAAAATAGAAATATCGTGCAGCGGCGAGTTATCGCGTGAACTCACCTCGGCAATCGTTGATGGAGCGAATGCCATTGCCGGTTTCTGGCCGATGCGCAGCGGTTCAAAGCGGGGCAACGGGGCGCGCCCAAGCAGATAACGTTCGCCGCCTTGGGCATCGAGGCGGCGCAGAAGCTGGAACAGATCGTAGCGCCAAGGCGCGGCCATCACTGCATTCCAGAAGTTTTCCGGCAATAGCGTCATCCGGCGGATCGGCTCGCTGGCTTGCAGTGTCTCACTCATATCAACGCCCTTTTACCCATTCGGGGTTCCCAGTATCCAACTTCACCACGCTGCTGACTTATGAGGGTGAATTCGGTAAAACTGTTCATTGCCACCAGGCGGGCAAACATGCGTTCCAGTACGCTTCCCAGCAGCCAGGGGCTGGATCCGGAAAATGCCTGCTCATCCACGGTGAGCGTGATGCCCACGCCGCGAGCAAACACTATTGGACCCGGCTCCGGCACGCGACGGTGCACTGGCTCAAGCACACAGTGGCGAATTCCTTCGATCTGACGCGCTACCGGCGTTTCCGCAAGCTGGGCATAAAGACCGAGCAACTGACGCAACGCGGCTGCGCCTTCGCCGTCATCGCTATCCATCAGACTGAGATAGTTCATTTGCAACTGGCTGATAAGTCGCCAGGTGCTGAGCCCCTCCGCCAACGCTGGGCGAGGCGGCGTCGGGCCTTTACGCATCGTAAGCTCGCGTACCGGCAGGGAGTCCGGCATCACGAACTGACCGAGATCCTGTTGCAGCATCAGCGGTAAATCGCGGCTGGTGCACAAGACTTCGGCAGTGATATAGCGAAGTTCGTCATTCCACGGCGCATGATGTTCATCCACCAGCGAGACGAACGTTTCTGACCCGACATAGCCGGTGCGAGTACCGTAGCGTAGCGCATGTTCGGAAAGCGCACGCTGTTCGCGGCGCAGCGAAAAATAGGCGCCGTAGTTGTCGCCATCGCGGGCCCAGGTACTCCAGAACGGGCGAAAAACCTGCTCATCGTGCAGCCCATCTACGCTGGCGTACAGTTTTTGCACCGCGAAAACTTCGTAATCCAAAGGACGAATATTATCCACGACCAGATGATATTCATGATGGGCGTCGCTGATTTTCTGACGCTCGGCCACTTTGGGGAACAGGTTGATGACCGGGGTACAATGCATCGCCAGGTGGTCTTTATCCACGACTCGCTCAAGCTGCTCGTCGGCTTTATCCAGTAAGATGATGATATCAAATGCTTTAACCTCGCCGCTTTGCGCCAGTAACGGGCGCAGGCCGCGGATGCTGACAAACTGGAAACGGGCCGGAAACGCGAAGTATTCATGCAACAGCCGGTAGCCGTCGAAGTTCCGCAAGTCGTCCGGCAGCAGCGCCTGATCGGTGTCGAAACCCTCCTGGCGCAGCGCGTCTTCGCCAAGGATGATGCGCGCCGGATTCGGCTCCACGGTCTGGCAGATGATGCCTACCTGATGTTCCATCAGCAATTCCAGGAGTTTCAGCGCCTGAATATCGGGACCGCTCAGGAAAAAGTCGAGACGGTCAAAATCGAGATGCTGAATGTTGACCGCGCCGTCGCATGCCACGCGCACGCGTAGCGCGCTCACCGCGCCATGGTGGCCTAACCCAAGCTGGCCGAGCGGTATGTCGGCGGGTACGCCGCCAAGTTCCGCCAGATCGATGTGCAATGGCAGCAGCGTGACATCATGAGCCGTGGCGTAGCTACAGGTGACGCCGTTTTTCTTTAGCGTCTGGCTGTCCATCATGGTGCCGCGTGGCACGACGAAACCGTTGCTCAGATCGCCTTTGGCGCTGTCAGGGTGCAGCTCCGCAATTGCCATCGAGGGAGTAGGCGCCAGATAGTTGGGGGCGATCATTTCCAGTAAACGCTGGGAAAAACGTGGGAATTCCGCGTCCATTTTTAGCTGTACGCGTGAGGTAAGAAAGGCGAAACCCTCCATTAAGCGTTCGACATACGGGTCCGCCACATTGATACCGCGCATGCCGAGACGCCCCGCCACTTTTGGATAGCGTTCGGCAAACTCTGCTCCCATCTCGCGCAGATACGCCAGTTCACGGTTGTAATAGTCGAGCAGTTTACTTTCCATGTTCACCCCGCGTCTTTCAGTTCAAAGTAGCCGTTTTCAAGATCGACATCGGTACGAAACAGAAACTCCAGCGGATAGGGGACGCACCACAATCGGCCTTTGATTTCAATCGACAGTACGTTGTGCAGGTCAAGAGATTTCGGGTCGGAGATACAGCGTACCTGTAGCCCTTGCGGGAGGATGCGCGGTTCAAAGTGCAAAATCGCCTCAGTAAGTTTGCGTTGAATATCCTGCCATTCAATGTCAGACATTCGTTGACCGGCAAGCGGGGCGACACCAAAATTGAGCACTGAACGACGAATTTGATCCATACCGCTTAAATCGTGCTGCGCTTCATTGTTGATGGTGTTGAACAGCCATTGCAGATCGCGCAGCACATGGCGGCGCAGTGTGCTGTGAGAAACCAAGTTACTGTTGAGCGGCTCCTGACGTTTATCGGGCGCATCGTCCGTCAGGCGATCGAGCAGCGATGGCTGCATTTTATCGCGCGCGCCAATCGTCTCCTGCTCGCGGCGAAACCGCCAGCCGCCGCGCAGCAACGCATTTTCATCTTCGCGATACTGCTTAGTCATGCCTGTCTTCATCCACACTGAATATTAAGCTATCGAGCGAGAGCAATGGAAACTCATCGCTGTCGTTGAGCCATACCTTTTGACCGATCCCCAGGTACTGTTCTCCGCCGTTATTTATCGGTTCCCATTCAGTGGCGCGGGCCAGCAGAAAGCGGTCTTCGGTATCTTCCATCAGCGGATAACGCGCCGGAATCTGGCAAACCTGTTCGGTGCCGTCTACCAGTCTGACCGATGTATGTCGCCATACCAGATCGGTTACGCTCGAAGGGGCCTGAAAACGCATTTCTGCAATGGCGCTAAACGGCAGCCAGAAGTAGCGGCCGTTCACAATGACTTCACACACCGGTCCCAGGCGGGCGTCGCCGTCCATCAACCAGTCGAAACGATGAACACGTTCTTGTGACGTTAGTTCACCAGGGTTGATTTCGGCTTCTGCAAACGCGGCTTCGCGTTGGGTGCTGGCGGTATCAGCATTGCGGGCGCTTAGGGCGGCTAATAACGGGGTGAGCCATGGCCACTGGGTGTCTGGCATATTCGGACGGGCGCGCCCCTCCATGACTTCAATACGCCGTTGTTCGCCGGCAATCGCTTGTTCCAGCAGTGTGATGGTCGGTTTCGCCTGTGGTTTAAGCGCTAGCCAGCTTTTAAGTTGAATTAGCGCGCGTCCCCAATTTCCCGCCAGGCACAGCAACTGCACAAAGGCCGCGCGCAGGTCGGCGTTCGCGGGCTGGGTCTTGATGTCGTTTTCGAGTTGCGTCAGCGTATCGGCGAGCGACGTACTTGAAAGTTGTTGATAAAGAGTTTGCATCATGGCTCCTGAGGGAATTACTTCAGCGTGCGATACGCGCCGGCCGCCGGATCGCGAAGCTGCGGGTATAAGGCGTTGACCAACACAATGGTCAGGCTTGTGCCGGGCTCCAGCCAGGAAGACCAGACTTTACGCACTTCTTCCAGATGTAAACGCAGGTGCTCATCATTGATAGCCTGATCGAGCGGGACTTCCACCGCCACGGTGCCACTCGCCTGCCAACTGTTAAGGTCTGAGACGTAAGGCAGAATCATCCAGCTTTGCGCCAGACGCCCGTCGCTTATCACCATACGTTCATTGTTTGCACTGGTGACCGTCAGGTTTCTGACGTCGGCGTTTTTGTTAAGCCCGATCACCGGGAACCCGTGAACGAAAGTCATGGCGATTTTCTTTTCACCGTCGGTGCTTCGTTGAGTGACGTCGTAGCGGCCGTTCAGCCAGACGCCTGCATCACATTTACCCTCGCCAGCGGCCGGAATAAACAGCGCTGATGTATGGGAGCCTTCTTGCCAGAAGGTGCGCAGGTAGCAACCCTCTTTGAGGCTGAATTTCAGCCACGGAGTCTGATCGGCGATGGGAGATAGATCTTCGACGCGAATCTGCCGCGGCGCCTGTTGTTCCACCGGTTCCTTCGGAGGGATAACCGGAGTCCAGTCGTTGGCTTTGGCGGCATTTCCCTGGGCGATCGGCGTGCCGTCTGGTTTGTTAAACTGCCAATGAACTACGTTAAGCGTGGCGCACTGGCTTTCCAGCAACGAGCCCAGACGAGGCATAAAGGATTCCAATACGCTGATTTTTTTATCGCCGTTGGCCACAATGCGTAGCGATAGCTCTGCTGCGCACCAGCTTTTCGGCGTGTTGTCTTTGATGTTATCGATCCAGACATCCAGTTTCTGAGAGGCAGACTGAACGATCCGGTAATTTTCTGCCTGAGCGCCGGCGGATATCGCAAGCAGGGCTAAACCCGAAAGCCAAAGTTTCATAAAAATCCTTGTTAACCTTAATCAATCACGAAAGGGAAAATATTGTTCAGCGTCAGAAAGCGAATGTAACAGGGTGGTGTCCTGCGGTTCGCCAACCCAGACGGCCACTGCGCTGTAATTATCCTGTTTGCCTTGCGTCTGATGCTCATTTTTCAACAAAATCTGGTTCATCAGCGTCAGCCAATCCTGCGGAGTATTCACCATATGCAATGACTGCTTCATTTGCGCTTCGCTGACGCCGTGCCAGAAACCGTCGGTGCAGAGTAAAAAAGCATCGCCGTCTTCAATCGGCACAACGTCGCTATAGCTGGACTCGCGTCCCTCATCATCCATACCGAGGGCGAAATAGAGCAGGTTGTCGCTAACGCCATCGGTTTGGTGACCGGCGTCTTTCATTTGCTGGACCAGGCTATGATCGGTGGTGACATGGTAGAGCCAGCCGCGACGAAACAGATAAAGGCGGCTGTCGCCCGCGTGCACCCAGTAAGCGAGTTGGTAATCCCGGTCAATAAACAAACTCACCAACGTCGTACCCATACGGTGATAATCTTTCGTCGCTTGCTGCTCGGTACGGATAGTCCGATTCGCTTCGTTCACATATTCGCGAATGTACTGAGCATTCAGGTGATGATCGCCATCAAACTGTGAAAGGATGGTGTCGCGGGCAAGTTTCGCCGCCATATCACCTCCTGGTAGTCCTGCGATGCCATCGCAAACCACAAAGCAAGCTGAACGCTTACCGATGACCTCACCGACCTGATCCTGGTTACTGGCGCGAGCGCCCTGCCTGGAAAGTAAGGCCGTTTTGATATCCATTATTCCGACCCGCTTTGTGAGTCTTTGTACTGGTTCACTTCCATGTCATAGGCATGCAGGAAGGCTTCGCCAAACAAGGTATGGAAGTCGTCTTCAATTTCGCCCGCGGTGTCATTGTATTGACGAACAAAATAGTCCCACAGCGCCGCTTTGCGGCTAGCTGATAGCGACAGTCGCGAGGTGGCGCCATCACGTTTCGCCGCTTCCTCCAGCAAATCTGGATTAAACGATTGCAGCATGGCGGCAATAATGGCTCGAATTCCGGAAATCATTCCCAACTGGTGCGCCTGAAGGTCGATAAGCGCATCACGAACTGATTTTTTCGGCGGCATAAAACCCGGCATACGGGAGCCGAACATCTGCATCAGCACTGTCTTTCCTGAAGGCAACAGCTTGAAAGGGTTGTTGGCGTCATCCAGCACCATGGTCATATCGGCTTTTACGCCGCGTTTAAGAATAGAGCGCGAGGATAGGAGCGCCACGGTGCCCTGAGAAAACATGCTTAGCATTTGGCCGAGTTGATGCATGCTGTCCCGGTCAAACTGTGGAATCGGCTGCATATCGCCCAGTCCCATTCCTTCCAGTAATGCTTCCAGCAGTTCGCCTTGCAATACATCACCGCGCGCGGATGATGCCGCCGTGTGGCTCTGCGCATCGCTGGTGTTTACCGGGTCGATGCGCAGGCGGCCTGTGGGCGCCTGGCTGACTTTACGTTGTATGGTCTGTGGGGTAGGCAGGGTGATACGGGCGTAATCCTGCGGTTCCTGCTCTTGCTCCGGCATCTGCAGCGATCCCTTCTCCGGCTCATCGCTGAATAAAGATGAACTATCCGCCGGGGAATAGGTGAGTGGCGTACTTTCTTTCACCGAAGCGGGTATTTCATTATTCGCCGTTGTTGGTGCTTCAGGCTGCTGAACGCTTTGCGGTTCGGGTGAGATTTCCTCATCGCCAGGTTGCGCTAGCGGCAGCGCACCGCCCATCAGACCGAGTGGATCCTCGCTATTGGATTGAGATTTCCCGCTGCCCGCGCCGCCGAAGAATGCAAGTGGATCCAGCTCGTTTTCTTCATCGGTTGCCAGGGAAGACGGTGCATTGCCCGACGGCGTCAGCGTGGTTGGCGTGGAATCGTTGAAAATGCTGTCGGTCTTAAATAGTTCCTCGCTACTGAAAAGCTGGTCGGTTTCGACAGGTTTCTTGTCAAACAGCGGCTCTTGAGTATTGAAATGCGCCAGCGGATCTTCCGGGTTGCGCTCTGGTTCTTTCGGCGCGTTAAATGGATTAAGCAGCGGCTCTTGCGACGGCCTTGAACGTGTGTCGGAAATATTGTCGGAAATAGAAAACTCCTGCGTCAGGCTATCCCAGATCTCCGTTGGCACCGCGGTGGGGATGTTTTCTACCGGCGGCGTCTGTACTGGCCGTTGGACCGCAATATTATCGGGAGCCGGCTTAGCGTCCAGCGCCAGTTCGCTGACATGCAGACGATACTCATCGATGCCGAGGATATCGCCATCCTGCAGTTCAACCTGTCGGCCTCGTTCGAGGGGGAGGTCATTCAGCATCATTCGCGTCACATTGCCGCGATTGGTAATTCGGCACTCGCCATCGGCGGATATATGGACGATCGCTTGCAGCCGCGAAATGGCGCGGTCATTGTCCGGCAGAACGAGATTATTATCGGTGCCACGGCCAATAGTTCCCCCTGGCGGATTAAAATCGCAGCTACTCTGCGGTGGCTGATGGCCGGGTTTAGTGGTGATGATTGTGAATCGCATAGCGTATTCCTGCCTGGGTATGTTATTAGCGCTCAAACGGCGCGGGTCTCAACGAGGCCCGTGCTGATTGGGGGCTTTTAAGGGAATAAAGCGGTTATCGGGAAACACTCAGTTAAGCGGTTGGAGCTTATCAAGTTCAATATAACCTTGCGGATTACCGAGCAGGTCAGGTTTTTCCGCATCATATATTGCCGCCAGGATCCACTTATCGTTTATTGTTTTAATTTTTACTAATGGCGTATCAAGCGGGATTTCTGCACTTTTCTTCGCACTCTCTGACGGTGTTTCTTTAAAATAAAGAGAGCCAATACCTTCTTTGGCAGAATAAGTTACAATGTATGGGTAGGCTTCACAGCCAGCGCTCTCTTCAAGTTTTTGAATATTGAATTTGCGATCCTGCCCTGGCGTGAATGTCATTAGTTTGGCGTTATGATATATGTGATCGCATTCTTTTGTTTCAGAGAGATTCTCTACGACTATCCCACCCATACGTTCTATATGGCCTTCTTTATATGTAAGGAAATTATGTGGAATGTCTTTGAAGTAATCTTTCAATAAATTGTTTTTTTTCTTCTCTGTGTCCACATCGAGATTAATTATCTTATCGATGTGTGAGTTTTCGGTTAGTGAAAAATAGCGAAAATGCAAAACTGGGTTATTTTCGGTGGCCGAATCATTCCAGATTGGCAACCAGTATGCTTGTAATATACCATCACTTATTTTTTGAGTCGCAAGGCTTGATGGCGTAATGACAATAAAAAATAAGAGTAAAAGTGTTTTTCTGAACATGATACCTCTTTATTTATTGCAGTTTACGTAACATGATGTAATCATGATGGTAAAATTTTCGATACCTTCTTGAGAGATAAGTTCTTTTAACTCTTTTAGTTTAACAACACTTCCACCAATAAAATCATTTCCTTTTGTGCCTCCAATTAAAAGGCAACCATCTGTATTGCTTGGATAGTTTCCATTATGAATAAGAATATAACGAGATTGTGGTACGTTAGCATTATAAAGTAAAGGAACTGGGTTGTATGGTTTTACCGAAGGAATGTTGCTGTTATGCCATTTTATTTTATAGGATCCTTCAGGAATACGTTGTCTTAAGCCTGAAACGGTAGTGTCTGGCCCAGGTCGCTCAAGGATGTAGCCTTTTGTAGCGCTCCCTGAAATTTCATAAGTACTTATGGTTGAGTTATTTGTTTGCCAAAGTCTTCTTATTAAGATTACGCGATTTGCCATATCCTGTTCCCTATTTATTTGATATTCCCTAATTATCCGATTTACCCTTAAATTTACTCATAAGATCCCGCAATTTTTCACTATGATAAAAGTCAATACATTTCGCCGTTATCATAGGCTCGCCAGATTTACTGTCATATTGCTTAGCTAAAAACTCCCTGGCCAGATTTCTTGTCGCTGTATGGGCCTCAAGAGAATAATCTCCAAACTCCAGATAGCCACTAGCAACCGCCGCAGCATCATTCTTGACTTCTTCTGAATGATATCCCTGTGCCAGGCAAATACTTAATGCATAATTCTTAAGATACTCTTCCGGCGTGTAATCTACACGGCCAAAAGCAGGTGTTGATAATATAGCTAAAATGGCAAGAATATAATTTATTTTAGAAGCCATATTGATGTCTCCGTTGCTTGAGGAAAATTGATATTAAACTCACATTTCCACTAATTTTTTATCAACATAGGAAACAGGTATATTGATTTCTAAAAAACGCTATCATGCTTGTAGAAAATTGGGTCTTGTCACTTTTTGAGCTTTTATCAACAAGGAAGTGAGCCCATAGGGGCTCACCGTACCGATTAAGCTTCTTTATTTTCCTTGATATTCCAGCCAGCGCTGCTTTCCGCGCCTTTACCGCCAGAGATAGTCTGTTCCCAATACTGTTGTTTCACTTTCGCAGCCTGGAAGGCATAAGCAATACCAACCAGCTCGCCATCGTTAGAGCCTGTGTACTGAACGGAAGTGACTAATACGTCTTCCAGGGTAATACGTGCGTATTCCACCTGTTGTCCCCCGGCCTTGCAGACAGATACTTCAACTTTGGTCAGGTGTTTACCGCTGGAGCAGTGTTTCAGGATAGCGGTGGTGGATTTGTCAATCAACGCGTTGATATGCAAATCGTTAAAATTCACTTTACCGGCGCCGCCGCCGCCGCCCACGCTCATATTTCCCGGTTGGGAAGCACCCCAGGAGAAAGACGTGATGTCAGTCCAGCCGGTGTGATTGGAATCTTTTGATTCACCGGTTACACCGTCAACTTTCAGGAACATATCAATAGCCATAATAATATCTACTCTTCGTTAGTGACAATATATTGCTTTCGGGAAAGCACCTATATGGCAAACAGGAAAGCATGGGGCTGAATAAAACCGTCCATATTTTACCTCTGCCTCGTGACTGGATGGATAGAATATCCATCCAGTAATATCAGCCGCTTGCTTATGGGCAAGCAGCTAAAATTGATATAATTATTAAATTTATATCAATGGAATCTATAAATTTTTTATACGAAATTTTTTAATTCCCAGTACCAGACTTCTATGCAGTTAAAAACAAGCAAAGTGGCATTGATGCATATTGGCGCTCAGAGGCAAGGAGATTGATATGACTGTCTCCATAGCCAGTAATGACATTGAAAAAGATAATTCCTATTTTATTTCTCAATTCGCGGGGAGCCTGATTTGCATCTGTATATAATTCGGCTTTGCTAAAAATATTATCTTTATATAATTTGTCTGCTAATAATTTAGTACTGGATTCTATTTTTTCTCTTTATAGATCTTTTTAATCGGAATTTTCCCTTGGATGGAGATATTGCATTTCAATAATGCCAAACTCATCTTGGCTGTGCAAGTATTTTGATAACGCTGATTTTTTCTGATTAATTCATTGTAGTCATAACTTATTTTTGTGTATATATTTTTATACGCAACAAAATGGGCGTTATTATCCTTGGATAGATAGTGAATTTTTTATTTTTTCATATAATGATTTCATCACATTTCCCTCTCTTCTGCATTAGGGTTCCGTGTTTTATTAAGATTTAAATTATGATGTTTAATTATACCTATTCATACGTGATTTTTTAATTTATATCGATGTTGTTAATTTGACGTTTTTATTACGGATTATCCTGATACCAGGTATGGTCAGGATCGCCGTTAATAACCTCGCGAGATAATTTATCCAGCTCCGGGCTGTGATAAAGGCGAAGGCAGTTTAACGTGACGCCTTTGGTATCCGGGCCTACCTCGAGGTGTGCCGGATTATAGGTGGACTTGAATTTATCGATAAGCGCATTCACTTTCTGCTCGCCGTTTTCAGCATCAAAGGGCATCCATTCTTCCATCGCATTTGCTATTCTGGCCGCATCTAGAGAAAAGAGAGTGTCTTCTGTCGACACCTGTGAAATACACCGAGCTAAAGCCAGTTCTTTAACCACCTGTTGATAAGGCATTTTTTTTATAAAATCGACAGGATCAAAGGGTGTTTTACTAACGACCTGAAAAGATGCGCATAATAATCCAGATAACAGTAGTGAAAATGCGATTCGTCTTTTCATGGAAACTCCCCCAAAAATCGCCTTGTTTGTTGGATAATTAACATTGGTAACATTGAAGTAGCAATGATCGGAACAAAGGCTGTTATTCCATAACGTCGCATGCCATTGGCATCGCCCCAACCGGAAACTTCAAATAAGATCGTTCCATTCTGATTTTTAGCTGCTCAACAGGTAATTGCGAATTGCGTTTCACCATTCCGCTGATGGCGTTTTTCACTTTACCGATCGGAACGTTAGGATCATAGATCTGTTTTATTGCCGCCTACGCTGTAATAAAACCGGGTCTTATTCCCATCGTTTTTCGCGCCTACTTTATCTTGATCCAGGGGATAGGGTAGGAGCCGAATTAGTACAGCTCCGTAACCATTATTATATTACGCGTCTTTCGCCTTTAGTGATGGCAGCTTGGAAACCAGCCGCAAAGAAACGGTCAAGCCTTCCAACTGGTAATGCGGACGCAGGAAGAACTTGGCTGCATAGTAACCCGGACTGTCTTCAATTTCCTCCACCTGCACTTCGGCGGCGGCCAGCGGTTTACGGGATTTGGTTTCCTGAGAGGAGTTGGCTGGATCGCCGTCAACGTAGTTCATTACCCAGTCATTCAGCCAACGCTCCATTTCATCACGCTCACGGAAAGAACCAATCTTGTCGCGTACGATGCATTTGAGGTAGTGCGCAAAGCGACAGCAGGCGAACAAATAGGGTAGGCGTGCCGCCAGACGCGCGTTGGCTGTGGCGTCGGAGTCGAGGTATTCCGCCGGCTTCTGTAGTGACTGAGCGCCGATAAAGGCGGCAAAGTCCGAGTTTTTACGATGCACCAGCGGCATAAAGCCGTTCTTTGCCAGTTCCGCTTCACGACGATCGCTGATGGCGATTTCAGTCGGACATTTCATGTCTACGCCGCCGTCATCGCTTGGAAAAGTATGGCAGGGCAGGTTTTCCACCGAACCGCCTGATTCGACGCCGCGGATGGAAGTACACCAACCGAATTCTTTAAACGACCGGTTAATGTTGGCTGCCATCGCATAGGCGGCGTTAGTCCATGTGTAGTTGCTGTGGTTCGCGCTATCGGTTTCTTCTTCAAAATCGAAACTGTCAACAGGGTTGGTACGAACGCCATATGGCAGGCGCGCCAGAAAACGCGGCATCACCAGGCCAAGATATCGAGCGTCTTCGGACTCACGCAGGCTGCGCCAGGCTGCGTACTCGGTGTTTTGGAAAATTTTTGTCAGGTCACGCGGGTTCGCCAATTCCTGCCAGGATTCCATCTGCATGATGCTTGGGGCGGTACCGGCAATAAACGGGCAGTGACTCGCGGAACCAATACGCGCCATCTCGCCCAGTAATTCCACATCCTGCGGACTGTGGTCGAAATAGTAATCACCCACCAGGCAGCCAAATGGTTCGCCGCCGAACTGGCCGTATTCTTCTTCGTAGATTTTTTTGAAGATTGGGCTCTGATCCCAGCCTACGCCTTTGTGGCGTTTTAAGGTTCGGCCGAGTTCCTGCTTGGAGATGCTCATAAAGCGAATTTTTAACATCTCATCGGTTTCAGTATTACTGACCAGATAGTTCAGCCCCCGCCAGGCGCTTTCCAGTTTCTGGAACTCTTCGTGGTGGATAATCTGATTAACCTGTTGGGAAAGTTTCTCATCGATACCGGCAATCAGATTCTGAATAGTACGATAGACATCGGATGAAACGGTCACCGTATTTTCCAGCGCTTGTTGGGCCAGTGTTTTCACTGCGCTTTCTACTGCTGAACGTGCCTGATCTGTCTTCGGTCGAAACTCTTTATTAAGCAGTGTGCTGAACTCATCTTCACTGAATGTTTTCTGTGATGGCTGAGTCTGTGGTTGATAAGAATTGCTCATTGGTTACTCCTCATTACCTTTTTGCGTGTTATCACCGTTGGGCAACTGGCTCAGCGCTTTGAGCAGCGTCGGATCCTGAAGGACTTTGGTAATCAGTTCTTCCGCGCCGTTTTTGCCATCCATGTAGGTCAGTAGGTTGGAAAGCTGAGTACGAGCTTCGAGCAGTTTATTCAATGGCTCGACCTTGCGAGCTATGGCATCCGGCTGAAAATCCTCCATGCTTTCAAAGGTCAGTTCGACGTTAATCTTGCCATCTTCTGTCAACGTATTATCGACCTGGTAAGCGACGCGCGGTTTTAATGCCTTCATGCGTTCGTCAAAATTATCTATATCAATATCAAGGAACTTGCGTTCATCAATCGATGGCAGCGGGTCGACGGGCTTTCCTGCCAGATCGGCCATGACGCCCATGACAAACGGCAGTTGAATTTTGCGTTCCGCGCCGTAAATCTCTACGTCGTACTCAATTTGTACGCGTGGCGCGCGATTTCGGGCGATAAATTTTTGCCCACTGGATTTATTGATTGGCATGATGTTCTCCATTGGATATGCGCGTTGAAAGTCTGGCGGCAGGCGTCAACGCCTACCGCCATTACGGGCGGACGCAGCTATTCGCGGCGTCCAAAGATATTTTCCAGTTGATTGACACCGTCCGGCGCCAGGTCGCGAATAATGTCCATAAAGTTCATTTCAATTAGCCGCTGCACGCGCTCGATAATCTGCGGGGCAGGGTGGCTGGGTTCGTGCAGGACAAAGTACTGTTTCACTTTCTCCAGCATCAATTGCGCATCCTCTCGGGAGCGAACCTGCGCGGAACGCCAGTCTCCTTCTCCAAGCGGGACGGAAACGGTCGCGGCAGGTTGAGTTTCCTGTTTCATCTCCGGCCCCCTTGTAGGGATTAAGGTCGAGATATCGGTAGTCTGACAAGAAGCGGCGATAGTACTGACGAGTTTTCTCAATTGTTCCATCTCTGGGACTCCGGTCTCGCCCAAACGCTCGGTAAGTATCTCGCAAATGGTCTTAAGCCGTTCATCGATCAACTGGATGGCTTCGATGCCCGGCTGGTTGCTGCTGGCCAGCTCATCCAACAGGCGTGCCCGCCCACCAGGGTAGTCGGGGCATTCGGTTTTGCTACCGTCGAGCAATGACAGGGCGTCACGCAGGGTGATTTCATCCGCGGCGTTGCGCAGCAGCTTGGCCTGGCGCAGCGTGGCTGTTAATGCCGATTTGTCGCTAAGCGCGGCTAGCGCATTGATGCGGTAAAAAGGATCGCGTTCACCGTACTCTTCCAACTGCGGATAGAGCGTTTCCCAGTAGAGTAATAACGCCTTCTGGATAAGTAGTAATCCGTCGGCGTAACCGGGCAGACCGCGGCGTTTTGTCCAGGCATGGGTCAATGTGAGCATGACCCGTAAATCTTTAGTACGCGAGAGCAGAGAGATGGCGAGCTTCTCAACTTTAGTCCAGTCAGCGGGTTCTGCCGGGATAATAGTATCGCCGAATTGCTGCTCGGTTTTACCCTGACTAGCCTGTTCCATGGCTTGAAAGTCGGCATCGTATTCAAGATTTTCCCCACACGGTTTTTCCGCTGTCACCGGGGTGAGAAAAGTTTCAATATCCATTCGCACTCCTGCGGTTTATTCAAACATTGGTGGATAGAGTCCATGACGGCCGGGCCGGGCGCCGCCGGCGGGGTCGAATAATAGTGAAAAGAGTTGTCCGGTGAAGTTGCCGCTATGGACATGGGTATAGAGCGGATAGCCGTCGCTGCGGTTAGTCCACCAGAAACTGGTCTGGCGCTGCGGGTCAAAACAGTCGCTGGCCTGACACCAACTCAGATTGGCGGGGGGAGATTCATAGCCGATAACATCCAGAATCTCTGAACGAGACTCCTGTTTGGGGATGGTCGGTGCCGGGATGGCAAGCAGCGTTCGGTCAAGTTGTTCGGCTGAATAGACATTATGTACGGCATGGAGGAGGGTACGTCCCAGTTGCTGATACCAATCGCCAGCCATTGCCAGTATCTGAGGTGACCATTCCGCGGGATTAAAAGCACACAGCGCACACACTGGATATTGACGGCCTACGCTGTCGCGGCCGGGCAATAGGCAGCCTATCTGTACCTGCTGGCCGCCGAGCATTGGCGGCACCACGAAATTCCACACCGGCGCGTTGCCGAATTGGCGGCTGCCGGCGGCGCGTTCTTCGTCTTTTCGCCAGTTCATCAGTCCTATCTGAAACCAGTGAGACCACTGGCGCAATAGCGCATCGGGGAACCGGCGCTGTAAGAAGTCGCCGGCACTGGGTAATTTTCCGTACCAGCTAATCACAGGATAGTTACTCATAGTCCGTTCCTTTGCGGTTATGGGCATACGAAACCGGGAAGCTGGAAGGGGTTGCGGATGCTGTTTGGTACAAATTCCAGCGTTACCTGATGTCCGTCAACCGTGAAAGTGGCCTGACGGCTAAGATTGTTGCCAGGTGTGATACGTGCGCGGTCGAAGAAACGGTTCAGTGCCCAGGAGCCATTGGTTACCAGCGTTGAGGTCGTCCCATTGGTGAGCCCCAACTGCATCCGTACCTGGTTGGTTCCGCCCGGCCCGGGCCAGCTTACCAACTGAACCGCCTGCGGGCCATGGCTGTAGCGCAACTGTTGACCATCCACATCCAGCGTCAGATTAAGAATGGTATTATCCATACGAACTGTGCGCACGGTGACCCGATAGGATGGTGTGGCCGTACCGTTGGCGAAAAAAGCGTCGCGAATAGATTGCGCCTGCTGGAATGGGCGCAATAGGTTTTCACTGCCGGGCAGCGTTTTGCCATCAATACCTGGTGTAAAGCGCCAGCTCTGCTGGGTGGTATCGACCTTGTTGGTTAGGTTGTCGCGAAAAAAGGAGTCCATCAATCCGGTTCCCGGCGCAAACATGCGCGCCAAATCGTCCGGCGTTACGTCATTGTTGGCTGAGCGAACCAACGGGTAGCGCCCGGCAATAGCCTGACGACAGAAGCTGCCTACTTCAACGCTGATACGTTTACGGATATTTTCAAGATTCCGGCGCTGAGTATCGCTGCTTGCTCCGACCGCCATGCTGCTGAACATTCCCTGCAACTCGCTTGGCAGACGACCTGCGCTGGCCTGTAAATTGCTGATGGCGTCATTTCCTGGCGCATTCAGCCCGCTGTTCGCCGCGTCCTGGACGGCGGTAAGGTAGCGGTAAAGATCGTCGACCTGCTTGAGAAAATCGTCGAATACGATAGTTTTGCTGCCTTTCTCCAGTGGTTTTGCCAGTTCAATTATCGGGGCATAGTGATCGGTGACCAGCTGCTCCGGCGTTTGTGCGCCAGCAGCGGCTATCGGCGTATTGTCGTGATTGTTAAACAACGTTTCCAGAGTACGAGAGGGGGTATTGCTGTTTTGCAAGGATGGATCCTGTTCCGCCTCGTTTGTCGTTGTACGAGCAACCGTCAACACTTTGCCGAGGTTGATGACCAACCTGCGTAGCGGTGAGTTATTGCTGGAAATCAGCCGAATAGTATTGATACGCTGCGAGAGGTCGGAACTATTATTGAGCTGAATATCGGCTAGGAAACTGTCCCAGTTGACGATGAAGTCCCGCATATAAAGCTGGCGGACTGCGCTATCGGTTTGCTGCTTATCTTCCTGTAGCTCATTCATGCCCAGCACCCAGATGTCGTCCTTACGTAAAGCGGCGATTACGCTGTCGATCTGGCCGTTGAAGCTGTTCCAGTAGCCATCGGGCGTATATAGGCCCGGTACGCCGTCACTGATGGGTTTGCCGCTTTTTCGGGAAAATGCCAATTCACTTTGCGGACCGGCGAGCGTTGTCAAAGAAACTGGGCGTAGGCTTTCATCATGTACCAGTAAACGCTTCAGGCGACCGTATACGCGAGTCGACAACGGATTCTGCTTGATAAGCGCCTGGTGGCGACTGATTAATGCCTCTTCTTTAGCATAAGGCGATGACTGAATCTGCGGCTCCAGCAATTGCGCTAGGTGCTGCTCCAATTGGCTAAGCTGCGCTTGGGTCACATTTTGCGGCAGATTGCGCCGCAGATTGAGCATTACCCAAGAATGCAGAAATTTGCCGTCATAATGTTTAGGCTGGTAAAGCATTTGGTAGGCTTTGAGCGCTTCGTAACTGTATTCCACGTCGCTGCCGTTGTCGTTACGCAACCAGGCGGTGATGTGTTGAGTAACCGCCGGCAGCAGTAACTGCTGTAAAGATTTTTGGTAGAGAGACTGTGACGCATTGCTGATGTCATCGCCTCGATACAATCCCATACGTCGAGTTAGCGGAGGATCGTTAACGTTGAACGCCGTACTTGCTGGAAGATCGATGAGGCTGTTGAGAAGCGGTAGCAAATTGAACAGATCCTGTTGATTATGTTCCTGGAGCATCTTGCTCTGCTGCGCGACTTCCGGAATTTTTGCTTGAACTTCGTCAAGATAGTTATTGTTTTGCTTGTAACTGATTAGCCACAGGGCGCCGCTCACGACCAGCAGCGTCAGAAGCGCTGCATAACCGAACCAGATAATCGCGTGACTGCGTAATTCCCACCAGCGATTTTGCCCCGCGATACCAGCCTCTTGAAAAATGACGTTTTGTAGCAGGTTTTTAATAAAGAAGCTCTGCCCCTTGCCAGCAGGTATGGGCGCTTCTTTGTTGACGGAATCCCAATTGTCGCCATCCGTGTTGTTTGCCGGTAGTGAAAGGGCGCGGTTGAGTTCGCCCATCACACGGTCAAACGGTAGC
The DNA here is from genome assembly GCF_017569925.1 of Brenneria izadpanahii. Lineage (NCBI taxonomy): Bacteria > Pseudomonadati > Pseudomonadota > Gammaproteobacteria > Enterobacterales > Pectobacteriaceae > Brenneria > Brenneria izadpanahii. The sequence goes on from NZ_CP050854.1 coordinate 1,858,046, forward strand.
CCTTCCTGAGTTCCGCTTGCCAAATAGATCCCGCGTGGTGAGAATTCGGTTTCAAAATTAGAACGCGCAAATACGGTGTTTAGGTAGTCTGTGAGCAATGGACGCAGAGCGGCGAACTCTTGCGGGAAGAGGAACATCTCTGCTCGTGTTTTGGTATCTCGTTCTTGGAGTAGATTATCCGGCAGGCCGGCATCCAGGCGCTGTTGCAGCAGCGAAAACTCCTGCATGAAAGCGCCCATGAAATCAAAATCGGCCTGCTTTGAGCGTTCCCACGGGAAAGTAAAGCCCCAGATTTGATCACGCTGTGTTTTATCAAAACTCGCGAAATAAGACCGGAAACCTTTCAGTAGGTCTGCTTTGGTGACCAATACGTAAACCGGGAAACGAATACCCAACTGTTCGTGTAATTCCTGTAAGCGTTGACGGAGGTTTAGCGCTTGTTGCTGAGATGCTTCCAGCGATTGGGTGAGTAGATCGGAAACGCTTATCGTGATAATGACGCCGTTAATCGGCTGGCGGCGTCGGTATTTGCGCAACAGTTCGATAAAGCGTAACCATTCACCGGCATCCTGAGTTTGTTCACTTTCCTGAGTGGTGTAACGCCCTGCGGTATCTAATAAAACCGCTTCGTTGGTGAACCACCAGTCACAGTTACGCGTACCGCCTATTCCGCGTAGTGCAGTTTTGCCAAAACGGTCTGCCAGCGGGAACTGCAAGCCGGAATTCATTAATGCGGTTGTTTTACCAGATCCTGGCGCGCCGATAATCACATACCAGGGTAATTGATAGAGATACTGATTGCTGAAGCGCTGAGTCCACTGAGCGCCACGCTGTGACGTGTTGTTGAAGTGCGCTTTTTTCAGGATCTCCGCCGCCTCATCAAATCGTTCGGCCAGGATCTGATCTGTATTATTAAGTGGCGCGCGCGCGCCTTTTGGCTGCTCAGGCTGTGCGTCGTTGAGGTTATCCATGAGGCGGCGGTTGAGCCATGCTCTGTAGATGCGCGGCACGACGTGAGCGTGAACCCAAATGAGATAGATCACCAAGATACCGATAATACGGTTCTGCACGGATTCCAGAGGACGGATATCGGCAATAGAAAGCAACGGGCCAATCATCCAGACTACCGCAGCTAGCGCCGTGGCGCCCATAAAGCCCCAGAGGATACGGTTAGTAATTATTGAAACGAGAATATTCAGCATCCTTAATTTCCTTGCACTAATCCGTTCAGCTCGGCCTGAGTGTTTTCAGCCGATACCAGCAGGGTGATTTCCACTCGGCGGTTACGTGCGCGGTTTTCAGCGGAATCGTTCGGGGCGACCGGGTTCATCTCGCCACGTCCCTCGGCCTTTACACGATCAGGGTGTGAAAGATGTTTTTGCAGCATTTTCAGCACTGACTCGGCGCGGGAAAGCGACAATTCGTAGTTTGAAGCGAAACGCGCACTGCGGATGGGCACGTTATCACTGTAACCAACCACCAGAATTTTGCCGCTGACGTTGTTCATCGCCTGGGCGATACGATAAATCACCGGTTCGTAGCGATCGCGCACCACGGTGGACGCCGAGGCAAAAAGTCCGTCGCCTTTCAGAATGACCACGCTGCGATCTGATTCATCGCGCACTGCCACCAGCCCCGCATCAATTTCCGGACGCAGGAAACCGCGCAGATCCAACACGGCGGGCAACGGTTCTACAGGGCGTTGAATGCTCACTTCCGGAAGCCTTGTCTGATAAATACTCGCCAACACAGGATTTGTTTTATCGCTCAGACGCCAGTTAAGACTGATGTAGAACAGACAACCCAAAAAACCGGCCAGCGTGACGCAGGTCCAGAGCGGTACTACCGGTCTCCATAGTTTACGTATTACAGGCTGATCTTCCGGATGCGGCGAAAGGTACGGGGAGTAACTACCGCGAACGCCACGAATCATCTGCCACAGACGCTGTTTAATGGTGTCCAATTGGGTGCGGCCGTTATCCATTACGCGGTAACGGCCTTCAAAACCAAGGAGCAGACAATAGTTGATAAGCTCCAGTAGCAAGATATGTTCACGCGGATTTTGTGAAAGACGAGCCAGCAACTGGAAGAATTTTTCCCCGCCCCAGGTTTCATTGTGGAAGGTCACCAGCAGGCCACTGCCGGACCAGACTCCGCGGCTGCCCCACGGCGTAAGCGCGGCTGCTTCATCTAGCGCGGTACACAGACAATAGCGTGCGCCGATGATGACTTCGTAAGGAAGCTTCGCTTGTTGGCAGCGTACCTCGAAGCGGCGGATTTCATCAATCAATCGCTGGCGTAAGCCGCTCAGGTCGTCATGTGAAACAGAGTGGCGAATCTGATGGATAGCATTAAGTAGCGGGTTGGCAGCCGCAACCAAGGGATTGCCGCCGCTCTCTCCGGAAAAAATAGTGTTTCCGCCGGTAGATTGTCGTTCCTGCATAGTGAGCTCTCGTCCTCATTATTCCGATAGGCCGCGTATGGCCCAGAACTCCATATCCAGTCCGGGAAATTCACCGGCGAGATGTAGCGCAAATGCGCCGGATTTTTCCATCTCTTTCCAGAGTTCACCGCCTTTTTCCAGTTCAAAATAGCTGTAACCAGCATGCCACGGGATTTGCGGGGGAGCTATCGGCATGGCGCGCAGCACCATGCCCGGTAATTGAAGCTGTACCAGATCGCGAATTTTGGTGACCGGTGCGACTTTCATTTGTGCCGGGAAGTGAGTTTGCAGCATTTCACCTGGCACGCTGGCTTTAACCGCTAGCACGAAACCAAATTCCCGTGCCATGCTGCTTTCTGGCATCGTCGCTATGTTGAGACCATGGGAGCGTTCAGTGAGCGTGAGTTGGATAGCACTCTCTTCCATTACCAGCGACAGACCTTGGCGCAGCACCAGCATTAGTTTGCTAAAGCAGACAGCCAGATTGTTATGATCGTAATTCGGCAGGGAGGCGCCAGGTATACGCTGAGGCAGCCAGGTAGTAAGTTCAGTGGCTAGGGGCAGCCAATCGCGCCACAGTGATTCAGGGTGAAGTAGGGGCAGTGTAAGCAGATGTGTGATATGACCTATGTGGTGATTGATTAAGGCCAGCAGCATGAACTCAACCATTTCGGAGGTATTAAAACGCCCCGGCTGACGTAGCCGCTGGCTCATCTGCTGGCTGCGCTGCTGTAGCAATCCCCGCATATCGTTGAGTAGGCCATAGAGCTGTTCGCTATTGATGGCGTTGAGCATTGGGGGAATGTAGTTGGCATCCAGACGTACCTGGTTGTCATTGCGTTTTTCAATCACTTCGGCCACGCCGATGGCGGTCCACTCGGCGGTTAGCTCGCTTTCCAGCATCAGCTTCAATCGCAGTCTGCCGAACTGGAGCGCCGCCGAGCCTATTGAGATGGCGTTATCGTCATCCACCTCTTCTTCAAAAGCAACATAGCGGGCAAGGGAATCAGCCGATTCACTGAAAATCACCTCTTCACGCCCGGCTCGCCGGGCGGGCAGCGCAAGCACGACTCGGGCATTGGTCAGGTTATCAGGAATTTCCATTGGCGCTGGCCCGTATCGCGCATCGCGAAAGGAAAAGGGGGTTCCATCCGGTAGTAAACCGCTGGCGTAACTTAGCGCAATACATCCCTGACGCAACATCGCCTCATCGAACTCCAGATCGAGAAATCCCCAGAGGTAAGGGCGCTGTAAATTTCCCCATTCCCGGATGTGGCTTTGCAGGAAGCTTTCTGTTCTCTGAAAATGATGAGGGCGCAGAAACATCCCTTCGCTCCAGACCACTTTTTCTGCTTTATTCATACTGATTTCCTGTTGGATCTTCCGTTACTCGTTGACGACGCGAATCCCATCAATATCGAGAAAAACACTGGCTTTGAGTTCGTTAGACGACCATTTCCAGAATTTATAGAAGCTGTCTTTATTTGTGGTGGGAAGAGGAAGAGATATTCGCCACTTTTTGCCATCGAGTACCTGGTATTCCGCCATGATGCCAATGTAGCGTGCATCCGCTGGGGTTTGACCGGTAGGCGTTCTATTGAGCTGTCCTGGCATCAGGAAAAATTCATCAGCGTTAAGCAGGTTGGCGCCGAGGACTGTCTGAGCGTTATTTTGCAGCGAGTAGAAATCTGCTGACATAAAGTCGGCATCGGATTTCAGTAACAAAACTCTGACCTTTAGCGGCGCAGCGTCGTTAATATTCGGATGCGCATAAAAGTTCAGAATGTAAGTGGAAGGTTCGCTGTGTGAAGACGAAGCACAACCGCTCAGCAGAGTGAGAGCGGCTATGAAAAACACCAGTAGGGACTGGTATAAAACCGGTTTTTTTTTCATGTTGTGTTGTTAGGTTGACGCGAAATTAGTCGATAATCCAGGTTCCGCTGTTGGTATTCTGGCAAGCTTTGCTACTGCCATCCACCGATACACAGGTTGGTTTCTGCGCTTTACGACGCGGTGTACGTCTCCTGTCTTTTTTCAACGTCTCTTCATACAGTTCGCTTTTTACCGCGGCCTGAGGTGGAACGTAACCAATCAGTTCCTCTTTTCCCGGTTCGGCAATTGCAAGCCAGGCGTTTTCTACCTGTCCAAGTACGTTGTAGGTATTGCTGTTTTCAAGATGACGAATCACCTTACCGCCAAAATCGGGCTGGCTCATGACCGACGCGGGGTAAAGGGCCCGGTATTCCTGGTTGATAGGTTGGAACTCTTGAGGGGGGGTGATGGCATGACGATGCACTAACGTAACGCCATTCACTTCATTGGTCACGATCGTGTCATCAGTTAATTCGGGTGGGGGGGAGCTTTGCAACTAGCAAGGCCGAGGGCAGAAAGAAGGACTAATACGATTCGCATATTCATCATGATGTTCCTTTGCAAATAGTTTGTACTTATTGAAACAAATTACTGGATGTTTACTGGACGATATTATTGAATTGCTCGTTTAATAACTGTATTCCTGGACAGTCATTTTAATTAAGACATAGCTACCGCACGAGCTTTACGTGGCGTAAAGCCGAGTTTGTTATTTGCGGTTGTCAAAACTTAATGGCGTGATTCTACATAGACTAGCTAACAATTCAATATTGTTCTTGTTACATAAAAAGACACTAATTATATGGAATGCTCAAAAAATGATGAGTTCCCCGGCGTTATTTATAACCTAAGTAAAACTCGGTATTGGTGGTTATTATGTGGATTGTGAGTTAATTATATGATTTTTTAATGAGTTTTACCTTCTTCCCACCTCATTTTCTAACGCTGAGAGGGGGCCAGAATGTTCTGGCATTTATGAGATCAAGATTAATCTTAAAATGCTAATGGCATAGCATGATGATACCGGGGTCATCCTTATCGTATATGGTTGTATATTCAACATGTTGTTTCCAACCAGCAATTGTATTCACATTCTATCCATGACTACATATAGCGGGGTAGGTTTCTTACTCTTCTTGTTATGGCATTAGTGCGCTTATGCAGAGTTTGCGCCATACCAAAGAATGTCTGCTTTTATTTATGGGAAATATCAACGCTACCGGTCAGGGCTAAAGCTCATTAGTTTATGAGCGAAATCATTATCATGATAATAATGTTCTTATTTAATTATTCCTATTTGAAATAAACGCGCATAGCTAGGTGTGTTTCTATGTCAATTTTCGATTAAAGTAGACGATCTCAATAAATCAGAATTTTTAACTGAATTAATCGATATTGCTCTATGATTATTCCTCCAATTTATATGAGATTATTTAAAATAAAATGATAATCATGATAAACATATTCTATATTAATGAGTCCGACTGTATCAGTTGGGGGCTATGTGGATAAACAACTCCATTGCTTATCCTCTGTTTGTTCAGGTTCTCCGCCGGAACGGCTTTTAAGGTTGTGGTTATCAGAGCGATCGTTATTGTGCCGATCGTACTCTGATCCGGCTGCGTCCCGTAGCGGATTGATATGACGAACGCATCCATCAACAGCATAACGATATTCAAAGGTTGGAATGGGCTTTCCGATAGCAAGAGGGAAAACCCTGTCCCGCCAGTTCCGCAGCCGAAGAGTACGCTACGGCCCAATCCTCCTGCATCACTCGGCTAATCAGTTGTTCAACCTCAACGCTATGCCCGGTCAAATTCCGGCGCGCCTTGGCGATAATTTCCGCGTCGGTAATCGGGCGTTCGGCGCTGCCCAGCGGTTTATAACGTTCGCGCACCGCGCTGTCGCCATTGCGATGCCTGACCACCACGCGTGCGCCGGGCTGGCGCGCCGGGCCGCACATGCGCTGTTCAAACTCAGGATTGAGGATGGCGGTCACTTTATCGGCCAGCGCCAGCATCTTCTCACTACACATGCTCTGTTCCGTATACCATTCCGCGCCGGGCGGCAGGCCCGATGCCACTGCCGCCAGCGTCCACGGCAGACTAAACTGCGCATCAATCACCGTGCTCGGGCGGTAATCCATCATATCGTTGACCAAGCGGGAAAAGGTATGTACCTCGATGGCGTGAAAATCTTCCGCCCGCCAGCCTGTCTCCTGCATGATGTCTTCCATGCTTTCCAGCGCGCAGGCCAGCCAGCGACAGGCGGGATAGCGTTTAAAGCTGCCGTAGCCGGCGTACCAATGGTTGCCGAGATTGGCCGTCAGGATATCAGGCGCGAATCGGTCGGAGCCGATCATCCGCCAGTAACCCTGTTCGCCGTCCAGTACGTTAAGACTGCCGCTCAGGCCCAGTTGCGCCATAATTACCGCTTGAATACCTGCCTGAGCCGCCGGGGCCACGGCATCCTTCAGCGCCAGCAACGGCCGTTGCCGCCAGTTGTACTGATGCAGGCTGGGCAGGGGGGTTAGCGCGGCGGCCAGGCCGACGGCATGATGCAACCGTTCTGGATTGAGTTCCAGTAGCCGACCGGCCACCAATGCCGCGCCGATCGCCTGATGCTGCGCAACGCCGTAAACCTGACCGAAACGCTGCTCCGAGGGTTGGATAGCGTGGATCAGGCGATTGTTCACCTCAAAGCCGGCGGTCAGCGCGGCGATCAGCGACTGCTGCGTCACGGCCTTAGGGCTGAGATCGAGAGCGGCCATCGCCGCGGCGACCAGCGTGGAGCCGGGATGACCAAGACCTTTACCGTCGATCTCTACGCCGTCATCGTGATCGAGACCGTTAATGATGGCAGCGTTGCTGAAAGCGGCGCCGAGCGGGCTGAAGCCGGGCCGACCGAAGACATAGCAGTCGCCTCTTCCGGCGAATAGTCGGGCGGCGCGGATAACCGGTTCGCTGACGCGATGGTTGCCGGCTGCCCAGCCGCAGGCGAGGGCGTCCAGTAAGTGCAACCTGACTTTGTGGCGGATGGCGTCGGGGATATTCTGTGCGCTCAGCGTGCCGGCAAAATTTACCAACTGGCGTGTGGCGGTCATGTTCATGGTTATCAACGTTTAAAATAGCGGGTGCGGATCCGGCGTTCGGCATAGCTGGCCAGCAGTGACAGCGGAAGGATGGTGACGACGAAAAACAGTGCGACAAAGGTCAGCGTCTCCAGCGGCCGAAAAGTGGCGGTACTCAAACGCTGCCCCTGATAGAGGATCTCGCCGGTGGCGATATAGCTCGCCAGCACCGAGTTTTTTATCGACATCACGCACTGGCCGACAAACGCCGGCAGGATACGCAGAAAGGCTACCGGACCGGTAATGCGCACCAGCACTTTGAACGGCGACATCCCCACCGACAGCCCGGCTTCGATCAGACCATGATCGACGGATTGCAGGCCGGAACGGAAGATCTCGGCAAAAAAAACGCTGCCATATAGCGAGATGGCCAGTACGCAGGTTAAGTAAGAGGATAAGGTCAGCCCGAACAAGATAGGCAGGCAATAGTAGGCCCAGACGATCAGCACCAGCGGCGGAATCGACCGCACCACCTCGATCAGCCCCTGGGCGGGCAGGCGAATCACTGTCCTGGCCGAGCCGCGTAACGGCGCAAGCAGGGCGCCGCCGAGAATGCTTAAGGTGACCGAAGCCAGAACGATTTGAAAGGTGGTGAATATGCCGTCCAGCAAAATGGCGCGATATTGCCAGAGTATTGAGAAATCCCAATGATAAACCGGCATCAGACCCGATCCCCCGCCGTCACGCCGGACAGCGTCATAAAGTGACGTATTTGCGCATTTTCAGGGCGTGACCAGATCTCCCGCGGAATGGCTTCATCCACCAGCCTGCCGTTATCCATCAGCAGCAGACGACTGCAGACCTGCAAGGCAAAGCGCATTTCATGGGTGACCACCAACATGGTGGTGCCACTGGCGGCCAGCTCGGAAATCACCGCCAGCACCTCACCAACCGATTCCGGATCCAGCGCCGAGGTGGGTTCATCAAGCAGGATCACCCGTGGCTCCATCGCCAGCGCTCGGGCGATCGACACGCGCTGCTGCTGACCGCCGGAAAGCTGGACGGGAAAATCACCGGCCTTCGCCGTCAGCCCCATGCGTTCCAGCAGCGCCATCGCCTTTTCTATCGCCGTTTTACGCGGAACGCCGAGCACTTGCACCGGCCCTTCAATAATATTCTGCAGCACGCTGCGGTGCGGCCACAGATTGAAGTGCTGGAACACCATCGTCATCGCCGCGCGTTGCCGGGCCAGCGTGTGCCGCTTTACCGGCTTTCGCTGCGCGCCATAAAAGCCGATCTCTTCATTATCCAGCCAGATATGCCCGCTGTCCGGCAGCTCCAGCATATTCAGGCAGCGCAGCAAAGTGGATTTACCGGCGCCGCTGCGGCCAATGATGCCTATCACCTCCGAAGGGTGAACCTCGAAGGAGATGTCATCAATGATTTTAGCGCCTGAGAATGATTTGCTGAGAGCGTCTATTTTCAGTAATGGTAGAGAAACCTGTGCGCTCATTACTGCTGGCTCACCGGATGAGTATATTTTTTCCAGATGCTTTTCAGCGTACCGTCTTTATCCAACTGCTCCAGCCGACCGTCGAGCCACGCCTGCAACTGCGGGCGATTTTTACGCAGGCCAATATTGGTCGGCTGTTCTTTGACCGGCTGCGGAATAACCATGGTGCCTTGATGGCGCTTCTGAATATATTGCGACATCTGGATATCGTTAGTGACGATGGCATCGGCACGGCCGCTTTCCATCTGTAGCTGCATATTGTCGCTGTCCGGCACAATAATCCACTGCGCCTTATCCAACTGCGGCTGCAGCAGCGTCACCGCCGCCGATCCGTCAATAGCCGCGAGTTTGGTCTGCGGGTTATTTATCGTCCCCCACTGGTCAAACTTTTTGGTCTCTTCCGACAGCGTCAGCACGCCCATCTGATGCGATCCCATCGGACGGGTAAAATCGGCGGCTTTGGCTCTTTCCGGGGTCTTATTAAAGCCACCGAGAATATCGAAGCGGTTAGACTGCAGGCCAGCCACGGCGGTGCCCCACTGGGTGTCGACGTATTCGATTTTAATATCGGTATCTTTGAATATTGCCTGTACCACGTCCGGCACCAGCCCGGTCCACTGATTGGTCAGCAGATCTTTCTGATACCACGGCGGCGCGTTAACCGCGCCGACGCGGATAACATGATCCGGCAGAATCGTATTAATATCATCTGCGGCATGCGCCGGAACCTGTGTAAAAAGCCCTGGTATCAGCAATAACGCCGACATCAAACGTGATGTGAAAAATTTCATTTTATGCCCCTTGGTGAATATAATCATTGATTCTATATGGTGTGCGTGCTGCCGGCGCAGCACCCGCTGACGCAGCAGGCCGTGGTGCGCTGGCAGGATATTGCGCCACGGGAGCTAATCTTTATTACCACCGACGTCCGGATGGTGGCGATGATCGCGGAGGTGGTGTCGGAATTCCGCCAACGTCAGGTCGCAGCGGTGGAAACCAACCGCTACAGTATGGCGATCAACCTGGTCAGGCATGGTAACGGCGTGACCATCGTCGACCGCTTTTCCCTACAGGGGATTGACACCGCTGGGTTGGCGGTGCGCCCGTTCCGCCCTGCATTACAGGTTTCGGTGGTGGCGGTGACCGATCGGCGTAGTGTAATGTTCCCGACGAGAGAAGCGTTTGCGGAAGCGATGAAAACGGTGATGGCGGAAAGCGCTGGGGTTGTTATATAGCCTGATGTGAATGATATGCCGCTAAATAGCTTGCCGTGCTCGCTTTTATACTTTTTCAAAAAAACACCGGCTCGCCGGCAGCCTGAGCCAACTATGCCATTGAATAATGGATTAACGTTGATCATTCATATCAAATGCCTGCCAAAGCAATGAAAGCGGGTCGATGGACTTTATGCATGAACAGCTATCAGATGGCTTCGGTATTATATGTCTACATTTTTCTATAATGGATCATAAATACAGATTGCGAATCATTAATCGAGCAGGAAGTCATGATGATAAAAACCATCCCGTGTACAGCTCCTGTAAATAAGTGCATATAAAACAAGAACGAAAAACCTACGCTATCGTTTCCAGGCATCTGACAATAACCATTTTGGCGGTGTTGTTCCGCGGACCTATTGCACAGGGTAGGCTGACGATATTTTGAAATTAAAGAAAGACCGGAAAGTAAATATCACTGGTGTTGGCAATAATATTGGAGACAGGACGCTCTACACCAATAATAATGAAAATATGGCATGGAAGATAATAAAGATGATCCGGATATAGGTTTTGTTCAGAATGATCATAATATGAGCGGGCCCCGTGTTTTAACCATAGGATAAATGGCGTCATAAGGCGGTAGTGACAGATTCCGGTAGGAGATAGGTCGACGGGGCTGGTGGGGCGTTTCGGGTTAGCCCTTTATGTAATGCATTCGATTGCACGCGAATTCTCGGCGGAAAAGCGTGTCTTCCACCGAGAATAATCCCTCAGACGGGGCCGGCCTTTGAGGAAGGGCTAACCGTACCCTCTCCCGAACCAGATGCATCGGTGGCCGTGGGGCTGACACGAGTGATCGAGGCGAGAATAGCGCCGATAAGGGCGATGACCACGACCGCCCACAGCCCCGACGAAGGGCTTCCAGTCTGCTGCTCGGCAAATCCCAGGATATACGGACCGAAGAATCCACCCAGTTGGCCGACCATATTGACCAGCGCCAAGCCGGCTGCCAGCGCCGCGCCGGAAAGGCGAAAACCGACGCTCGCGAGGATCATTGGTTGACAAGTCTGCGTTGCGGCATAGGCAATGCAGAACCCGATGATCGCCACCACCGGACCGAACCATCCTCCCAAACTCCTTTGGGCAAGCAGGGCGATGATTAGCCCAATGGAGATGAAGATAATCAGGGAAACGATCCAGGTTTTAGTCATCCCGGGTTTGACGAGTTTCGGTACGACCCACAGGGAAATGGCGCCGACCACATAAGGAACAGCGGTTATCAGGCCGACCTCGAAGGTAGTCAGCGCCGAAGAATAGGTTCTGATGATCGCCGGAAGGAAGTATCCAAGCGCGTATACTCCGATGACAACCGTAAAGAAAACCACTGCATTCAACAAAATTTGAGGATCACAGGCCGACTTCCAAAGCGAGTAATTGCCAGAATTACGCGCGCCAGTTTCATTCTGATATTTTATATAGGCTTCAAGCTGCTGTGCAGGCTCGGGCGCGAGCCATTTTGCCTCTGTCGGACGATCCGGCAGACGGAGGAGCAGGACAACGCCGAGAAGGACCGTCGGAATACCCTCTAAGATGAACAGCCACTGCCACCCCGGCAGGCCGGCCGTGCCGTGCAGGCCGACGATGAGGCCGGCGAGAGGATTGCCGATGATATTAGCCATTGCGGCGCCCATCAGAAAGATACTGTTGGCGCGAGTCCGTTGGGAATGGGGAAAGAAAATCGTAATATAATATAGAACCCCTGGATAGAATCCCGACTCTACCAGGCCAAGTAGCAACCGGAGCGTGTAGAACTGCGCTGTCGTATGGATAAAGGCTGTCCCCATCGACAGCAATCCCCATAGCGTCATTACCGTACCCAATGTCCACCGCGCGCCGATCTTGCTCATGATCAGATTGCTTGGAATCTGAAAAAATGCATAGGTTAAAAAAAAGAGACCGGAACCAAGACCATATGCCGCAGCATCAATGCCGATATCAGTCTGAAGTTCGGACTTCACCATACTGATATTCGTTCTATCAATAAAGTTTAGGATATAGCCCAATACTAGAATCGGTAGGATTCGTTTGAACAGGAGGGATATCGTCTCTTCACTTGGCGGTGTTGGAAGCTCCCTGGGAATACCTTGCTGCGAGGCCATGATAAACATCGTCTCCTTTTTTTAGTTATCGTAGATTGTGCTTTATGCCTTCCCAGCCCGATTCCGTTTCTTTATTAACTCAACGCTTAACCGCCTATGGAAAATCACTGAGTTCACAAAATTCATTAAAATAAAAAATAGAATATGCATTAGAAAAACAATCGGTTGGAATCTATTTACGATGTTCAAACATATGGTGTGGTGTGAGTCAGTATATTTCTCCCTGGTAATGAATACTTTAGCGATCTTGGGCTAAATAATGACTTAAGTACCGATCGCCATCACACGTTGCTTTTGGCTCATTCGCAATATTGCTTTGCTTACCTCTCTATTTCATGCGTAGCTGATAGACAGAAGAGAAACAGAGACTCATGAGGCCGATCGCGTCGCCCTGTATTGTCGTTGGCATCCGTTACCGGCTGTGGTTCGTCGGATAGCGGCGGCAGGCCGCCGTGCTGTACGCAGCCCGTGAGCGCGCATAGCATCAGCAGGAATAGGCTGAATTTCATATCGACTCCTCTGTTTGACGGATACAGGAATGCCGCACCGCTGGCTGTTGCCGGGACGTAATGCGGACAGGGAAATAACGTTCAGGAAGGATTAACGATATGTAAGATGATAAAAATAAATAATCGTTAACTTAATAACTAACCGTTTGTTAAATAAAGGGGAATTCTCGATGCTTTTGAATAAATTATTCAAGCAACTCGGTAATATGTGCTTTTGCATACCCTACAAAGCGTTCTACTGACGGCATAGACGCGACCCAATCCTTTGCGGCCAACCCCAGATACTCTAAGCGCGCCGCTTGCAGCGTGGCGGCATGCTCAGCGGGCAATTGCGGCGCTAGCCAGGCCGCAGCCTCATCCTTGGCGACAATACCGCCGGTAACGACGTATACCAGATTCGCGCCAGCGTCAGGATGATATTACGTTCATCGCCCAGCAAATCCGCCGGTTCATGCCACAGTTCAAGGGCATGTCGACATGTTTGCAACAAATCGCTTTTAGGGATGACGTTGAATAACGTCTCTGCGCTTTCGCCGATTAACGGTACGCTGGCGTTACGCACGTTGGTCAGTAGAATGGCGACATCAGGGTCCGGCTGCGCCGGTTCATAAACGCCAGCTCGGATATCGTCACGCAACCATTCGCCAAACTGCATTTCTCTTGAAGGCGGGAATCGCCACGGCACCAGCTGTGAATACAAGACTACGGTCACCTCCAGCGCTCGATAGCTATCAGAGGCGCCGGGCGGCGCTGAAATTGCCAGAAAGCCCCGCATCAAGGCTTGCCGTTGGATGATATAAAGCGGTTCCCGTACCGTGACCAACAAATCAATGTCGCTGCGGGGCGACAACCCGCCCACAACAGCAGAACCATACAAATGAATGGCTACCAGATTGCAATCGATAATCCGGATGATGAGCGTACAGGCGGTATTCACCTGGTGTCGAATTGCGTCCGGTATGTTCTTTATCATGTTGCCCGCCACCATGGTTCAAACAGCGAATTTTTATGAACGATTGGGTATTGAGTTTACAGCTATTTTTCACGTTTATGTCGTATGGCTCTTGACGTTTTTTAACATTGTCGCGTCAAAAACAGCCAAAATAGCCACGCCGATGGAACCCCCTCTTGCCCAGCGTTTACCTGTCCAGATATACGTCACGTCGCCGCACCACACCTGATTAGGTTCTGTCACTGCGAACTGACGCTCAAGGTGATTCGGGATAGTGATGTATTCATGGCCACCGCGTTTATACCGATGGATGGGCTGCTGACAACTGACCAGCCCCAGCTCTTTCATGAGTCTGCCGGCAAGCCAGCGCCCCATCCGGAAGCCTCTAAGCGCTGCCATTGCTGCGATATTCCTTGCCCCGGCTGAGCCATGACTAATGTTGTATAGTTCCTGAACCTGACTGCGTAACTCTGTATGCTTTCTGTCCGGCTTATCAGGACGGCATTTCCAGTATTTATAGCTGCTGCGGTGAACCCCAAATACGTGGCAGAGTGTAGCCACGGGATAACGCGCCCTGAGTTTTCCGATTAACGAGAACTGTTCAGGGAGTCTGACATCAAGAGCGCGGTAGCTTTTTTAATATTTCATTTTCCATTTCAGTACGTTGTAGCTTTTTCTTCAACTCACGTATTTCAATTTGTTCCGGGGTAATGGGGGAAGCTTTCGGTGTTTTTCCCTGTCGTTCGTCCCGTAATTGTCTGACCCATCGGGTCATTGTTGAAAGGCCAATATCCATGGCTTTTGCTGCTTCAGCAACAGTGTAGCTCTGCTCGACAACCAACTGAGCCGCTTCACATTTGAACTCTGCACTAAAATTTCTTTTTTTCATTGGAGCACCTGTTTTGCTCTGAGGTGAGCATATCACCTCTGTTCAGGTGGCCAAATTCAGTGTGCCACTTCACTCTAACAGATCAAGGCGGTCTGCCCAATCCTGCATCATGACTCGTCGTTGCTCAACATAAGCTGCATGATTGTAAGTGGCACGGACTTTATTAGGACCCGCATGAGAAAGTTGAGCGTCTATCCAGATTTTCGGATAGCCAATTTCATGCAAAGCGGTTGAAATTGTGCCGCGTATGCCGTGCTCGGTTAGCCGATCTTTGTAACCCATTCGTTTGAGAGCGGCATTGAGTGTATTTTCACTGATGCGCTTATTCAGGTCAGAGTTACCCGGCAATAAAAAACGTTGCGCAGGCCTGGCCTCGCGCAAAAGGTGGCGGATGATTTCGATAGCCTGAGTTGATAGAGGGCAGTATATGGTGGGATGTTCTTGGAGCGCTTGCCACTTTTGCGTAAAAGGCGTTGCAACTGCTTTACGTTGTCCGGCGGAATAAACCATAAACCCTGCTTCAGATCGAACTGTTCTGGTGTCGCCAGACGTAATTCGCCAGTTCGCACGCCAGTCAGTAGCAACAGGCGAATCCCCAACTGGGTATTCAGTTGTCCACGGTAATGACGTAGCTTTTGTAAAAGAGTTGGGATCTCATGCATCCACAGAAAAGGATTATGGATTTCGGGTGGTTTGGGTAGGGCAACTACCTTCAGGTCTGTAGCGGGATTGTTCTCCAGCCCTTCAACTTTGACCAACGCAAAGCGAAACACTTGATTCAGCCAGCCCCTGACTTTTTGGGCAACGGTGAATGCTCCCCGTTGTTCGATTCGACTTAGTATTTGCAAGAGATCAGTTCGACGTACATCGTTGTTGAAAACTCGTTTGCACTGCGAAAGGGATGATTTTCTTCCTTCCTTTAAAGTCAGTGCCCGGTATTCAGCCCATTGTTTGAATACAGAGGAAAAGCTATTTTCCGAAGCAAGCTGGATGGCATGACGTTGCTGCTCACGGGCAACTCGTGGATTAATACCTTGTGCCACCAAAGCTGAAGCCTGATCTCTTGCCTGTCTGGCTCCACGCAGTGTCACATCAGGGTATTGGCCCAGGGACATTCGCTTTTGTTTTCCGCACCAGTAATAGCGGAAGTGCCAGGATTTTCCACCCTTTGGCGCGACAGCAAGTGAAAGGCCAGCATCATCAGAGAGGGTATAGGATTTACCGGTTGCTTTGGCCCGGCGGACTGCGGTATCGGAAAGTGCCATAATCGTAGCTCCTGATTACAGGTCAGAGCTGGATTCTGGTTTCCGGTCGCAAAGACTCATAGCAAGAATGCGAACACAATCCACCCGCTTTCCCGATGGACTCAAAAGTGGACTTAAAAGTATCGGATTTAGGTGGATTTCAGTGGAACGTAGAAGAAGGGATTTCACCCTTCTTTCAATGACCTGTGGACTTCAGTAGACATCCACAGAACAAGAAATGGCTCTCTGACTGGGATCGCCTTTGCCAGTAACTGGCGAATAAACAAGCTAAATCTGAATTCCCTTTATGTCAAGACCACCAGAATGACCACCAATCGACACTGATGAGCGAATCAGGGGGCTGGGATGTAGTTACTTATTGTTGGAATTGGGGACATGCCGCTGCATCAATTCAATGATCCAATCAATAAAAACTCGCAGTTTGGCGTTGACATGGCGGTTCGGTGGAAAAGCTATGTGCAGGGGCATTGGACTGATACGCCATTGTGCAAATAACGGAATTAAAGAGCCAACAGCCTGATGTGCTGCCGCCATATAGATTGGCAGCGCAATCACTCCTAACCCGGCTAACCCAGCTTCGAGGTAAGCATTGCCATCATCCACGGCAAGTACATAGCTGCCCGTGATTTCAATATGTTCACTCTCACTGCGCAGTACCAGAGGATCAATTTTACTGGTGCGTGAGGACAAGAATCCCACTATGCGATGGTCGGTGTTTTCCAGCTCTCGCGGGTGCGCAGGAGCGCCAAGGCGTTTCACATAACTGGGGGCGACGTAGATGCCGAATTGCAAATCTCCGACATGGCGTGCGATCAGGGACTGGTCGTTGATTTCGCCACCGCGCAGGATGCAATCCACGTTGTCGCCGATCAGATCCACCACCCGGTCGCTTACGCCCATGTCGAACTGGATATCGGGGTAACGGGCGTGGAAAGCCGGTAGCGCCGGCACAATGACGAGGCGGGCCAGCGGACTGGGTACATCCACCCGTAGCCGTCCCCTGGGCGTTACCGCCGCACTGGACAGGCTGTTTTCAGCATCCTCCATGTCCGCCAGCAGGCGGATGACGCGTTCGTAGTAGACCGCGCCATCGGAAGTCACGCCGAGCTTGCGGGTGGTGCGATGGAGCAATTTGACGCGCAGGCGCGCTTCCAACTGCTGAATTAGTTGCGTCACCGTGGTTTTGCTCATATGAAGCGTTTGGGCAGCCTTCGTGAAGCTTCCTGCCTCCACCACGCGAGCAAAGGCGCGCATCGCATCGAAACGATCCATTCCTTATCCTCTCTTTTCACCGATTGTTTGGATTTTACAAACAATGATGGACAAAGTCGCTTGTTTATCCATCCGATCCAGCACCTGTAAAGTGTCTTTATGTTCACCGGGCAGATTTCGCCCCATTGCAAAGGTACAAACATGACAGCACGCGAAGCAGTTTTTCCCTTCGGTCGGCAGGCGCTCTATGAGCGCAATCGCTATTCACCGGCCATCAAATCCAACGGTTTCTTGTTCGTTTCTGGGCAGGTTGGTAGCCGCGAGGATGGTTCGCCTGAGCACGATCTAAAAGCGCAGGTCAGGCTGGCATTCAATAATCTTAATGCTGTTCTCGCGGCTGCGGGCTGCACGTTCGGTGACGTGGTTGACGTTACCCTCTTTGTCGTCGATCCCGAGTCAAACCTCGACGCTATCTGGAGTATCCTGCCAGAATATTGGGGGGAAGCGCCTTACCCTACGTTAACTGGGATCGGCGTGACGTGGCTTTACGGATTCAAGTTTGAGATTAAGGTGATTGCCAGGCTGCCCTAAATGTTATAGGTCTTTCGCCAGTCGAAAATTCAACAGAGCAGCCCGCGCGGCCAGGAAAGGTAACAGAGATATTCCTGACGTGCTAAGTGTTGGAATCGGCATGGTTTTCCAGACTGGTCTGGATTTACTGATAAGACAGAGGAAAATTTATGAAAGCAGCGGTTTATGATGTGGAAGGCGCTCCCTGCGTCCTGAAATATGTCGATATTCCCGATCCGGTTACAGGACCTGACGACATCCTGATTTCTGTCGAGGCTATCTCGATTGAAGGGGGAGATCTGATCAACCGCCGGTCAACACCGCCGCCTCGTCCTTCATGGATCGTCGGCTACGCGGCCGCGGGCACGGTTGTTGCAGTCGGATCGAACGTCCGTAGCCGTACGGTTGGGGACAGAGTCGCTGCTTTTAACATGCAGGGGTCACATGCGGAACGTTGGGTTGTGCCCGCGGAGCGAACCTGGCTTATACCCGATGGGGTGGATGCGGCAGAAGCGGCGGTGTTACCGATTTCTTTTGGAACCGCGCATCATTGCCTTTTCACACGAGGCATGCTTCGTCACGGAGAAACCGTCCTTATTCAGGCAGCAGCAGGCGGCGTGGGTCTCGCGGCTGTTCAGCTTGCCTCACAAGCAGGCGCAACGGTCATCGCAGTGGCAAGCGGAACGCAGCGAAGAAGCCGGTTGCTTGAACTTGGTGCCGATCATGTCGTGGATCGTACAGAGAATAACGTCGTGGACAGTGTCCGGCAGTACATCCATGGCACCGGTGTCGACCTTGTCATCGATCCGGTGGGGACGACGTTGCCTGCTTCGCTTTCTGTACTCGCTTCGGAAGGACGTCTCGTCTTCGTCGGTAATGCGGGCGGTGGCAGCCTGACTGTCGACTTGTGGCCGCCAATGCAGTCTAACCAGACACTCATGGGGGTATTCATGGGACCCCTTTTTGAAAGGCCCGGAGTTCGGGCAAGTGTGGACGACATGTTGCAGGCTGTAGCAGCAGGGCGCATCAGAGTTGTTATTGACCGCATCTTCCCACTGGCCAACGCTGCCGTAGCCCATGAATTCGCCGAGACAGCGAAACCGCTTGGCCGCATCGTTATGAAGCCATGAGGCGCGTTTGACCAGTATGAGTGCGCTGGGCTAATTACTTGGTTCTGGTGTCAAGGCTAAGTTCAGATGTCAGGGGTGGGGCAAAAGGAAATGTACTCTCTGAGCCAAAAGCGGTCATAATTTTCCATACCAACGGTAATCCTGTATCATTTGGTAACATGTTAGGATTCCCGGAAAAGCCGCCTAATGAAAGGATATTGATATGGATTAAGCCACGCGATATTTTATTCACGATCTAGATTAACAGAGAAAGTGCTCATTACTCACCGTCTTTATAAGGCTGAACCAATAGATCAGGGAGTGCATTGTCTGCATTAGCTTCTTTGCCGACAGATTTTTTTTGTTTAGCTGGGATTTTTCCGGCAATTTTCATAATGCCATCATCACGTAGCACAGACCGACGAATAAAGTCCTCTGTTATTGTTAACAAAGATTTGAACTCGCTTTTTGTCGGTGACCAAGCGCGATGTGTAGCAGCATTACCTGCATCTGTGACATATCCCATCATGGCCTTGCCGTCAAAATCGGCTATACATTTTTGCCCGACCGAACTCCACGGCCTCTTTAAGGATCTCGGCTTCCATCGTCTTTTTGCCCAGAAGGCGCTGGAGCTCGCGGATTTGCTTATTAGCCGCAGCAAGTTCAGAGGCGGGTACGACCTCTTCACCTGAAGCCACGGCAGTCAGAGAACCGTCTTCATATTGCTTGCGCCATTTGAATATCTGGTTTGCATTGATGCCATGCTGGCGCGCGACATGAGACACGGTCATACCGGCTTCCATAGTCTGCTGAATAATGGCAATTTTTTCCTGCGGAGTACGGCGACGATGCCGTTCAGGTCCTGATAACACTTCAACCATCTTATCGTTCTGACTGGTATTAAACATAGTTCTAAGACTACCTCTTATTTTAAGAGAGGCGAAGTGTCTGGTGATCTATGGGGCTAATCTATGATCAGCAGGTACAGCCCTGAACTATCTGCCAGTTTGAAGGATTTATTGGCGGGTTTGATCTTGCGGATAGCGGTATCGGTTAATGCCATAGCGGGGGCTCCATTTTCTCAACGAACCGTGAGGCCCCCGATTAAGCCCCCTAAAACTAGGGATGTCAAAAAACCCGGCAGTCCTTTTCAGGGTAACCGGGTAAAGATAACTTCTTGTTTTTTAAACGCTTCAGGACTTATAGGAACGTCATGAAACTAAAATCTGGCTCCTCTGACTGGACTCGAACCAGTGACATACGGATTAACAGTCCGCCGTTCTACCGACTGAACTACAGAGGAATCGGTTAGCTGCGGGGGATAATAGCGGGAGCCTTTCACCTTGTCAAAGGCTGTTATGCTTTATCGCGACTGATTGTTGAAGTAATAATCAACATGTTGAAATTACAGTGCAAGTTGCATGTAGTGGTTCGTGTTGTTCTTCTTTCCCGGTTGCGCGTCTGCACCTTGATATGGCAACAATTGCATTAGCGTGGTGCATGCTTAGGTAGAAGAAAATCGATATAACCCATCTTCCGTAAGGCTAATTTAGCCTGCGAACCATTTCTTTTCCTTATTTTACCCTTGGCTTATCAACTAGGTATCAGTTTTTCATTGTAGCACAAACACAATTTGGCGCGGTTCTTGCTACCTTAATCGGGGTAACTACTCAGGAGGCAGAAATGAATCTTAGACGGCTCAAGTACTTTGTGAAAATCGTTGATATCGGTAGCTTGACTCAGGCTGCTGAGTTGTTGCACATCGCACAACCGGCGCTGAGCCAGCAGGTCGCTACGCTGGAAGGTGAGCTGGAGAAACAGTTGCTGGTTCGTAGCAGACGTGGAGTTACTCCCACGGAAGCGGGAAAAATCCTTTATTCACATGCGCAAGCTATTTTGTATCAATGTGAGCAGGCGAAAAGCGCAGTGAATGGCGTTAGACAGTCAGTAAACGTATAGATTTTTGAGTAGCCAGCCATTCTCACTATAGCTGGCTATATAAAACAACCTTTCATAATATTGTCCCTCCCTCCTTTTCTCTGTAGTGTTCGTTCTCCTGGCGTTTAAGTTTTATTGTTATAGAATGTTATATTGACATAGCAAAGCAGTAGTATGCACTAGCGGTGAAGTTAGCTTAGGTGTTACATTAGCCGCGCATCGCTTTATCTAATCCTACTTGTAACGTACTGATGATCCATATCGGTACCTTGTGGTTATTATTTTTAAGGAGTTCAAAATGAATAACCTTCTCTCGCAGCTTTTGATGAAACTGGCTGAAAAAGAAGTCGGAGAAAAAGAACTTCACGCTAAAGTCGAATTGTTGGAAATATTGGTGTTTTCTATTATATCTGTGTTAGATGATAATAAAATTAATGAGTTAACGAAAAAGGTGGAGAGCGTATTAGCAGAAGTGTCGCAGCATAAAGATGAAGATACCTGCTTAACACTCGAATTGTTGACTCGCGGTATTAATCGCTTTACTACTACCTCGATCAGAAACTAACATCGGCTAATGCTATTAGCAATTGGCATCAAATGATAAGGATGCCGGTATCCTGACCATTCTTTTTATAATTATGCAACCGTTCGATAACTAAGATTAGTATTACAGTTCGAGGATTAAGCATTAAGACGCTAACTTATGGTCAGCGCCTTTTTAATGATTGTTGTTTATATTAACCTAACCGTTTCTTCTTGCGAAAAAACTGATAAGCAATTGTCAGAATAATAAACCACAATGGCGTTATCACCAACGCTTGCAAGGTATCGTGCTGAAGTGTCAGTAGAATAATCACAAACGCAAAGAAGGCCAGGCAAACCCAACACATAAAAACGCCCCAGGGCATTTTATATTGTGAGTTGGCGTGTGACTGCGGCCTTTTTTTACGATACGCCAGATAAGAGCAGAGAATAATGCTCCAGATAAACATAAACAGAATGGCGGAAACGGTTGTTACCAGGGTAAATACCGTCATCACGTTCGGGATTAGGTAAATCAACACTACGCCGGATAACAGGCAGAGACAGGAAAATAGTAATCCCGCAGAGGGAACGGCGCGTTTGGATAATACACTAAAACGCTTCGGCGCATCTCCCTGTTTGGCTAATCCAAACAACATCCGGCTGGTGGAGAAGACGCCGCTGTTGGCTGAGGAGGCAGCGGAAGTTAATACCACAAAGTTGATTACGCTGGCCGCGGCGGGCAATCCTACCAGTACAAACATTTCAACGAAGGGACTGCGATCGGCGGCAATTGCGCTCCACGGCGTCACCGACATAATCATGATTAATGAAAAAACGTAGAACATGATGATGCGGATCGGTATGGCGTTTATCGCCCGGGGAAGCACGACTTTGGGATTTTTCGTTTCTGCCGCCGTGGTGCCGACCAACTCGATGCCGACGAAGGCGAATACCGCTATTTGGAATCCGGCAAAAAATCCGCCGATCCCTTTAGGAAACATACCGCCGTCATTCCATAAATTACTAAACGAAGCGATAGAGCCTGATGGTGAAGGATATTTCATTATGATCAGGGCGATGCCGATGACGATTAAAGCAACAATGGCCACAATTTTTATCATCGCAAACCAGAATTCCATTTCGCCGAACATTTTTACCGTCGCCAGATTAAGCGAGAGTAATAACAGAACGCAGAGGAGCGAGGATATCCACTGTGACAGATCGGGAAACCAGAATTGAGCATAAGCGCTGATGGCCACCACATCGGCAATACCGGTAACGACCCAGCAGAACCAATAAGTCCAGCCGGTAAAAAAACCAGCCCAGGGACCAAGCAGGTCGGCGGCAAAATCGCTGAATGATTTATAGCTCAGGTTCGAAAGCAGCAATTCGCCCATCGCGCGCATGACGAAGAACAGAATGAAACCGATAATCATATAAACGAAGATGATTGATGGTCCTGCCAGACTGATGGTTTTTCCTGAACCCATAAATAGCCCGGTACCGATGGCTCCGCCAATGGCAATGAGCTGAATATGGCGGTTAGTCAGATTTCGCCGTAATCCGTTACCGCCGGACTCCGCGAGGTCTGCCGCCTCTTTTGATTGATCTACCATGTAATATAATTTCCTATTTTTATGTGATGTTGTTTTGAGCTCTTAAGCGGCTCTCTCATTCATTAATACAGATACGTGTAAGATAGCGTAATTGTTGTACTGATTATAGGAGTGGTTGATATAACGGCGGTGAATAATTGCACAACGTGATTCTGTACGCTTTTTGCTCTGATAAAGTGGTTTATCGTAATATGAAAGGGGTAGGCTTATCGGCGCTAAGGTTAACAAAACTATGAATTGTGCTCAATATAATTTTAGCATGTGAAAAAATAAGAAAAAATCAATGTGAACTATTTGACAGTTGCCGCCAAGTGGAGAATAATCCACGCCGTTGGGTCGTTAGCTCAGTTGGTAGAGCAGTTGACTCTTAATCAATTGGTCCGGGGTTCGAGCCCCCGACGACCCACCAACACTTCAATAAGCTGTAGCCTGGTTGTAAATCATCTCCAGCGTGTCGCCTGCTTAGTCGTTTACTCCCGATCGTTTGTTTTTCCTTATTTGCGTTTTTGGCGCATGAGCCTGACAAAACACGCTATTTGCATCGCAATTTCTTCATGAAATATCCACAATAATTAATAGGTTTATTATTTATAATATTTTATTTAAACGGTATGGCGCTATTTTTATCGTATTTAATTAAATTTTAATAGCTGACTGATTATTTAAATTTCCGGTAACGGTAAAATAACAAAATATAAGGCATCTGCGACATGAAGGGGGCGCCAGGAGAAAATGCGCCGCAAGTCGCGTATGGCTGAAGGTACGTAAGTATATCGTGGCGGAGTGGGGCGGTGCCATCTTGCCGAGGGGCGGCAGCCGCATTGTCCGTATCGCAAAGGGATAACGCTGGTTGGCGGAAAATCGCCGCCGGCATCAAAAGGCGTACAGCCGACGGGAGCGTGATTCGCGGTTATTGACGATAGGCGTGTTTGATTTGTTTGATGGTGGCGCTTAACGCTTCAGCCTGTTTTGGATCTTCCAATTGGGCAATATACTTTTCCATTTTTACGATCACTTTGCCCGCATCAGCCTGCCCGATGGCTTTTAACAATAATGTAACAGTGGCTTTCAGGCAGGTTACTTCGTGGGCCAATGACTCTACAGAAGCGTGCGTGGAAAAATCTACATTGCTCATTTTTTCTCCTTAACAAGAAACGGTAAAAAAGTGTTTTAGTCTGCCTACCGCAGGTTTAAACGCACACGCTGCTGGCGACAATCAGATTGCCGGGAGTATAGCATAGAGTGTATTGTCGGCGGTCATTATTAATCAAGGATGACTATGTAGTGAGTATTTTTTATGCACTTAACTTGTTTTTAATTGTATTTAATTGTCTGGATTTATATAGTGAATCTGTGGCTAAATGTGTTGATAGAATACATGACGCTGTCCGTATAGACTCGTTCTTATCGGATATGGATTATATATGTAGTCCCGACTGTAAAAAATACTGATATAACAGGTGATTGCAGTGTTTTTTATTGATATGCAAGGAATGATGCCAATCTATATCATTGATTGGTGTTCTCTTGTAGGGGGTGCCTATGATGGGCGTTCAGAGCTTGGATCGCCGAGAATCATAATCTGAAATGTTAACGATATGATCAATACACACTTTGAAGGCAATGACATATTGTTATCATCATGATGTAGTCTCTATTGTTTATTGCTTCATGGCATATTTTAAAATACATAATTTATATAAATCTGTATTCATTATTTTTCTAAACCAACGTAGTATCACCTGCAAGCAACTCGTTATGTAAGTGTTACTCCCTTTTTTGGAGAATTATTCTTTGATTAGCGTTTTTCTTGTTGATGACCATGAATTGGTGCGGGCAGGGATACGACGCATTCTTGAGGATATCAAAGGTCTCAAAGTCGTTGGCGAAGTGTCATGTGGTGAAGATGCCGTCAGGTGGTGCCGCAACAATAATGTCGATGTCGTCCTGATGGACATGAATATGCCGGGGATCGGCGGTCTTGAGGCAACGCGAAAAATACTGCGATTCTCTCCCGATATAAAAGTTATCATGCTAACTATTTATACAGAGAACCCATTACCTGCTAAAGTAATGCAGGCGGGCGCAGCTGGATATGTCAGTAAAGCAGCGGCTCCGCAGGAAGTCATCTGTGCCATTCGGGCCGTGCATGCGGGGAAACGGTACATCGCTCCTGATATTGCGCAGCAAATGGCATTAAGCCAGCTAGAGCCGCAGATGGAGACTCCTTTGGAGTGTTTGTCTGAGCGTGAATTGCAGATTATGCTGATGATCACCAAAGGGCAGAAAGTGACTGAAATTTCAGATCAGTTGAATCTGAGCCCGAAAACGGTGAACAGCTACCGTTACCGGATGTTCAACAAGCTGAACATCAGCGGTGACGTTGAGCTAACGCACTTAGCCATTCGCCACGGTCTTTTTAATGCGGAGACGTTGTTAAGTAGTGAGTGAAAGTTTCAATGCCTCGGCATTTCTCAAGACGGTAACCAGCCAGCCTGGGGTTTACCGTATGTATGATGCCGCGAATACGGTGATCTATGTCGGAAAAGCAAAAGATTTAAAAAAACGACTTTCCAGCTATTTCCGCCGCAATGTGGCCAGCCGTAAGACCGAGGCTTTGGTAAAAAGTATCAGGCAGATCGATGTGACGATCACGCATACCGAAACCGAAGCGCTATTGCTGGAACATAACTATATTAAGCTTTATCAGCCGCGCTATAACGTTTTGTTGCGTGATGATAAATCTTATCCCATGATTTTTCTCAGCGCCGAGCAACATCCCCGTCTGGCCGTTCATCGCGGCGCTAAACATGCCAAAGGCGAGTATTTCGGACCATTCCCCAACGGCAATGCCGTACGGGAAACCCTGATGTTATTGCAAAAACTGTTTCCGATTCGGCAATGCGAAAACAGCGTGTATCGAAATCGCTCTCGCCCTTGTCTGCAATATCAAATAGGACGCTGCCTTGGTCCGTGCGTTAGCGGATTGGTTAGCGAAGAAGATTACCAGCAACAGGTCGACTACGTGCGTTTGTTTTTGTCCGGTAAGGATCAGCAGGTGCTTAATCAGCTTGTCGCACGAATGGAAGCCGCCAGCCGTGAACTGAACTTTGAAGAAGCCGCACGTATTCGCGATCAAATCCAGGCGGTGCGGAGGGTGACGGAGAAGCAATTCGTCTCCGGCGATGGCGAGGATCTGGATGTCATTGGCGTGGCTTTTGAAGCCGGGATGGCGTGTATTCATGTGCTGTTCATCCGTCAGGGAAAGGTGCTGGGCAGCCGGAGCTACTTTCCGAAGGTTCCGGGCGGAACGGTACTGGGGGAGGTTGTACAAACCTTTGTGGGCCAGTTTTACTTGCAGGGGAGTTCGGCCCGGACGCTGCCGTCAGAGATTCTGCTTGATTTTGCATTGCCGGATAAAGAACTGCTTACTGAATCCTTAACCGAGGTTGCCGGGCGTAAAGTACAGATTCAGACTAAACCGCGTGGCGATCGCGCCCGTTATCTGAAACTGGCTCGAACCAATGCCGCAACGGCGCTGGTGACGAAATTGTCACAACAATCAACTATTCGTCAGCGACTATCTGAATTGGCTAAAGTTTTACAGTTGCCGGAAATTAATCGTATGGAGTGTTTTGACATCAGTCATACTATGGGAGAGCAGACTGTGGCATCCTGTGTCGTATTCGATGAGAACGGGCCGCTACGTTCAGAATATCGCCGCTATAATATTAGCGGGATCACTCCCGGCGATGATTATGCCGCGATGACGCAGGTTCTAAAGCGTCGTTACGGCAAAGCGCTGGATGACGGTAAAATCCCTGACGTTATTGTCATTGACGGCGGTAAAGGGCAGCTCGGCCAGGCCAAAGCGGTATTCGATTCACTACAGGTGCCCTGGGATAAAAGCAAGCCGCTGTTGCTTGGCGTTGCTAAAGGTAGCGATCGTAAGGCAGGGCTGGAGACGCTATTCTTTGAAGCGACGGGAGAAGGCATTGCATTACCTCCTGATTCTCCGGCTTTGCACGTTATTCAGCACATTCGTGACGATTCTCACGATCATGCGATTGGCGGGCATCGTAAGAAAAGAGCAAAAGTTAAAAATACCAGTACATTAGAGCTCATTGAAGGCGTCGGGCCTAAACGTCGACAAACCCTATTGAAATACATGGGGGATTACAGCCTTTAATGAATGCCAGCATTGAGGAAATTGCAAATGTGCCGGGTATTTCACACGCGTTGGCAGAAAAAATCTTCCATGCGTTGAAACACTAGGGACAATGTAGCAACATACTCGTAATATCCACTCCAGCCAGATAGTTATCTAAGCGCTATGCAATTTAATATACCGACGTTGCTGACTTTGTTTCGTGTTGCTTTAATCCCGTTTTTTGTGCTGGCGTTTTATCTTCCATTCGTCTGGGCACCCCTGGTATGCGCAATCATTTTCGTTTTTGCCGCCGTTACCGACTGGTTTGATGGCTTTTTAGCCCGGCGCTGGAAGCAAACCACGCGATTTGGCGCGTTTCTGGACCCTGTCGCCGATAAAGTGATGGTCGCGGTCGCGTTGGTTTTGGTGGCTGAGCATTATCACTCCTGGTGGATTACGTTACCTGCCGCCACGATGATTGCGCGTGAGATCATCATTTCCGCATTGCGGGAATGGATGGCTGAGATAGGTAAACGAAGCAGCGTGGCGGTTTCCTGGATCGGCAAGGTAAAAACAACGGCGCAAATGTTGGCGCTGGTGGCTTTATTATGGCGGCCCGAACGCTTTGTGGAAGGAGCCGGGGTGATCGCTTTATATGTCGCAGCAGTGTTGACTTTCTGGTCAATGTTTCAATATTTGAACGCTGCAAGACATGATTTGCTTGAACCTTGATCGAAGCGTCTTAAAAACCAGCAAACGAACGTACTGAATTGATAATTCTATTGACTCATTGCGTCAGGTCAGTAGAATGCACCGCATCAACAGCAACGCTGGTTTGCTGAAAGTTAGTGAAAATCAGCATGTTCGTGCGATGCGGGAATAGCTCAGTTGGTAGAGCACGACCTTGCCAAGGTCGGGGTCGCGAGTTCGAGTCTCGTTTCCCGCTCCAATATCTTCAGCATCGAACGCTGAGAACGATTTAAAGGTAAGGCGCGTTGGCAGAGTGGCCATGCAGCGGATTGCAAATCCGTCTACCTCGGTTCGACTCCGGGACGCGCCTCCAATCTCTCTAAGCCCGGGTGGTGGAATCGGTAGACACAAGGGATTTAAAATCCCTCGGCGTACGCGCTGTGCGGGTTCAAGTCCCGCCCCGGGCACCATCCTGAAATCAATAGACGTCAACCGGCGTCTATTTTTTTGTTTGAAATCTACGGTTTTACTGGCTTTCCCTGCATTCCATACTCTCCCTACGTCAACACAATTCAGCCGACTTATGAATTGAGCCTACCAGACAACTCCACGAATTGTTAAAGAATAAAAAAACGCTAGACGATCCTGGCAGTATGCTTTTTAGCCTTAGCCTTAGCCTTAGCCTTAGCCTTAGCCTTAACCGATGAGATTAGCGCAATTAATGGTTGATAAAAATTTTTCAGGCAGGTTTACCCGACTCACCTTCTGCGCAAAAGTCGGGTAATTATGGTTAAGTTACGAGATAAAAATATCGGGGTGGGGCGTCACTTGCCGCAGCAAGCGGCAAAACTTGTATCCGATTAATTATTATGTCTATTTTATTTTCCGGCACAAGAATTTGTCTTTTATTACGCCATCAAAAAAACGGCCTTTAGACACAACCGATTCGGAAATGAATTTCCCATGAATACGCTTGGGAACACCAATGTACTGATAGATAGTCTTGTTATGAAACTCTATTTCAAGGATGCGATTTTCAGGATCGTATCCAATCGAACGGATCCTTGACGATGACACCGATTGCCGCTGCAATGACTCCCCCTCCTCTTTGTGGAACGTTAGGTGGAACTATAAAGGATTTTAAGCGCGTCGTATTGTCAATGATCATGCTTATTTA
The DNA here is from genome assembly GCF_017569925.1 of Brenneria izadpanahii. NCBI lineage: Bacteria > Pseudomonadati > Pseudomonadota > Gammaproteobacteria > Enterobacterales > Pectobacteriaceae > Brenneria > Brenneria izadpanahii. The sequence continues at coordinate 1,886,925 of NZ_CP050854.1, forward strand.
TTGAATCCACGCCAGAGTTTCATTTTATCTATGCGAGTGAAATGCGGGCGATGACGCCCGCGTTGCTATTGATTAAAACGTTTCCCAATTCGTGTTATCGGTACTTGTTTTCTTTGGCGAGGTTGATGGCAGCGTCGGTATTGGCTTTATCGTCTTGCTATTCGCAGTTTTTTCTACTGTAGCGGAAAGTTTGAAAATGGAGACAATTTCAGTCAAGCGACGCGCTTGTTCTTCTAGTGACGCAGATGCGGCGGTTGATTCCTCAACCAGTGCGGCGTTCTGTTGCGTCACGCTATCCATCTCGACAACGGCTTGACCAACCTGGCTGATCCCTTTGCTTTGCTCATTTGACGCCGATGCAATTTCACCCATGATATCGGTTACGTTGGTTACGGCTTTCACGATGTTTTCCATGGCATCGCCGGCAAGCGTTACCTGATCGGAACCGGTTTTGACATTGGTGACGGATTCATCGATCAACCCTTCAATTTCTTTGGCCGCTTGGGCGCTTCGCTGCGCCAGATTGCGTACTTCACTGGCAACCACGGCAAATCCGCGACCTTGTTCTCCGGCGCGTGCGGCTTCAACCGCCGCATTCAGCGCGAGGATATTGGTCTGAAAAGCAATACTGTTGATCACGCCGATGATATCGGCGATTTTTTGCGAGCTGTTGGTGATTTCCCCCATTGTCTTGATCACGTCATTGACAATATCGCCCCCATTGTTCGCAAGTTTAGACGCATTCTGCGCCAGGACGCTGGCTTGACTGGCGTTGTCCGCGTTCTGTTTTACCACGGCGCTCAGTTGTTCCATACTGGCCGCGGTCTGTTCCAACGCTGATGCCTGTTCTTCAGTACGTGAAGATAAGTCCGTGTTGCCGGAGGCGATTTCGCCTGAACCACGATAGATGGCGCCTGCGCTGTCGCGGATTTCAGATACCGTCGTCACCCAATTGTTCTGCATTTGCTGGAGAAAAGGGATCAATTGCCCGACGCAGTTTCTGCCCATGTCAATCATATGGGTGTGCAAATGACCCTCCGAAAGAACTTGAAGGTGCTTTTTAATTAGCTCAAGCGGTTTAACCACGAAAATGGATAAATAGCGATCGGTGAGCAGCACAATAATCAGGCCGATAACCAGCGCCACAATCAGGATCTTTTGACACCAGTCGACCCAGGTATCGATTCGCGTTTGCGCCTCGGTTTTCAAGCTACCGATAACCACATTGTATTTTTCGATAGCATCGGTGAAATTTTGGCGTAGAGGCCGATAGGTCTGGCTTGCATATTGCACGAAGTCATCAATACGATCGGCTTTGACGGCTTCATAAAGCGGCAGTACGCCATTAGTGTAAAGCTGGTAGGAACTGTTATAAATATTGTCAATGGTGGCGGAGTCAATATTGGCGTGATCGGTCGTTTTAAACTCATTCAGACCATTTTTGATATTTTCCAGCTCACTGCTAACTAATCGAAGTTCCATATCGACTTCCGCAGCGTTGTTGTTCTGTTTTGCGCGGGCGGCACGTTCAAGGGCGCTGATGATACGATAATACTGCCCATTAGCGCTATTGATGATATCGCCATTATTTTGCTGCACGTTGGTTAATTTTAACTCAGAGGTTAATTGACTCAGCGAATACAATGCAAACGCTGATACTCCCCCCCACAGTACGGAAAATAGTATAAGGATCAGAATCATCATGGTTCTGATTTTTATATCGCGTACAAAGCCCATAGTGTAAATCCTGGTGGTTAAATGATGAGATGATTAATCCTAAGAAGACAGGATCGCTATTCGCGTTTCCCTGCAGATGTCAACCTGTCTGTGAATATCAGCAGGTCGATCAATGGTCCATGACGGTATATCTCTTGCGTTTTTGTTATCGGCATACAAAAGGCTAATTTCATGGTATTTACAATTATTTATTCTAATTAGTGTTAACTTTTGTTACAGGCGGGGGATGAGAATGAAACGTAAACAGCAATACAGAAAAAGCCGCCATCGTCAATTAGCATGCTAATAATGAATTGCTGGAAAATTGCTATATCATCGATAGAAAATTATTTGAGAAAGATAATTATGATAAATAGCTACTCCGGTGCGAACTCAATGCGATTTCTGCCATTAGCTTTGGCCTGATAAAGCGCGGCATCGGCTGCGTTTATTAAATATTGATAATCGGGATGTCCGCTATACATAGCAATACCCGCACTAATGGTGATGTTTATCGTTTCATTGCTTTGCAATCGGATCTTATGGTTCTGGATCTTTTCCCTAAGCCGTTCAATAAATGTATAGGCCGTATCTTTCGTGGTTTCGATCAGAACAAACATGAATTCTTCGCCGCCATAGCGAAATATATAATCGCTGCTTCTGGTATTTTCATAAAAAATTTCAGCGGTATTTTTCAACACCGCATCGCCTACTGCGTGTCCGTAGGTATCGTTAATTACCTTGAAGTGATCAATATCGATCATTGCGATGGTAAGCGGCGTATTTTTGCGCATGGCCAAGGAAGTTTCATGCCGTAAAATAGTGGGCAGGAAACGGCGATTCAGCAGGAGTGTTAATGTATCCTTGCCATTTTCCAGCTTTTGAATTTCGTCGAATAGCGAGTCCATGAATACATGGATTTTATGGATCCGGTTTCTCACTGACTTGAGCAATGGCGCATAAGCATTCTGCTTCAGCGGAATGTTGTTATTGAAATGCCCGATATCTTCATCAACTGCCTTTATCATCTCGCTGATGGCTTGCGCGTCTTGAGTATTGCCGAAGGAAGGTTTCCCTTTATGGTTAAACCAGAGTCCAAATTCTGAATCCTCCAGCGTATGAGTGGTTATCAGCGGAGCCCCGGTGGCGACATTGAAAATAAAAGTGTTTTCCCAGTTCAGCAGCGCCGCATTTTGACGCTCCCGTTCTATGTCTGCGTTATTCAACAGCGATAACAGACGATATGATTCTTCGCTTTTTGCCGCGCTATCGTGAGAGTGAGAATAGCTTTTACTCATTATTTCCGTTGCGATATCCATGGATATCGATGCGAAGCGCATCGCTTCGAAACCGACGGATTTGTCGCTGGCCTGCTGTGACATATATTCATACAGCTTCCATTTCAAGCGCCGGGAGCCGCGTGCGACTAATTCAATTGGAATACCTATGCGCGCATGAATCTGGCCGATTTTTTTCTGATGAGCGATCAATTCATCCAAATTTTCGCCGCTGTTGGACAAAATAACCTCAATCCATTTCCGCATTGAGGCGAAAAGTCTGTCATGCACCTGCTGACTTGACAGAAAAAGCGATGCTTCCGGATCCTTTAGCATGTACGAGTAGAACTCACCCGCTAGAGTAGAAGATTTTTGCTTGGATAAGGTATGCAACAGATTGAATGCATCAGGAGATGTTATCGATATCAATTTTTTCCATTCGGATAGGATGAATTGATTATCACTTGTTTCTTCATTTGCTATTTGTTGATTAGAATTCAATAGTTCGTCCAACTTTCAATCCCGTTTTCGACTATGAGTAGTGTACTAGGTTGAAGGCGATTAGTTTAGCCTGAGCGACGGGCTTATGAAGAGGAATTTCTGAAAAGCATAAGGGGAGCGTTAAAATAAGTTAACGGTATGTTATGTTCTACATCTCTTGGTTTCCGGAAATGAATATAGTGTCTTTTCCGCCGTGTATTTTGAGAAAACACCATGAAAGTTAATGATTTAGTAACAGTTAAAACTGACGGGATGGCCCGCAGGGAAGGGGTTATCCTGGAGGTTGAAGAGTTCCAGGAAGGAACGATGTATTTAGTATCACTTGATGATTATCCAGCCGGCGTGTGGTTTTTCAACGAAGCCGAGAGCAAGGATGGGACGTTCGTAGAACCTAAACATTCCTCGGACGAGTAACCCGCCGCAGGCAGCGGCCGATTATTGATGGTCACTGCCTGCCGTGGACGTCACCCGGTCTGATTAAAAAGTTTCCCAGTTATCATTGCCTGGCTTTGTTTTTTGCCGGGGCAACGCCAGGGAAGAGGGGGGCGGAGTAGGCGTCGCCGTCGTTGTTTGGGATTTCGAACCGGACAAGTTAAATGCCGCTACGGCTCGGGTTAACAATGCCGCTTGCTCTTCCAGCGAAGCGGCCGCCGCGCTGGCCTCTTGCACCAGGGCGGCATTCTGCTGCGTTACGTTGTCCATTTCCGAAATGGCCTGGCCTACCTGCGTAATCCCCCGGCTTTGCTCGTCGGATGCCGATGCGATTTCCCCCATTATGTCGGTTACGTTGGTGACGGCATCGACGATTTCTTTCATAGTTTGTCCCGCCTGATCCACCAGCACCGAGCCGTTATTGACCAAATCCACCGATTCCGAGATCAGGGTTTCAATCTCTTTTGCCGCCTGAGCGCTACGCTGCGCCAGATTGCGTACTTCGCCGGCCACAACCGCAAAGCCGCGGCCTTGTTCCCCGGCGCGCGCCGCTTCAACCGCCGCGTTCAGCGCCAGAATATTGGTCTGGAAAGCAATGCTGTTAATAACGCTAGTGATTTCCGATATTTTTCTTGAACTGCCAGAGATATTGTTCATGGTATTAACCACGTTAGAGACGATCTCTCCGCCTTTTTGGGCTTTGCCTGATGCATTGGCGGCAAGCTGGCTGGCGTGATGCGCATTCTCAGAGTTCTGTTTCACGGTCGCCGTTAGCTGTTCCATGCTGGCGGCCGTTTGCTCCAACGCGGACGCCTGTTGTTCGGTGCGCGAAGACAGATCGGTATTGCCGGATGAAATCTCCGTCGTGCCTTGATAGATTGAGTCAGCGCTTTCACGAACGGTTGTAACCGTGGTTATCAGCGATAGCTGCATTTGTTGAACATTTTCACCTAACGTCCCAATTTCATTTTCGCCGTAGCTATCCATCGCTTGTGTGAGATCGCCTCGCGCGATCCGCTGGATGCGGCTGACTAACTGGTTCATCGGTTTAATGAGCGCCCGTTGAAGCAGCAAGAATGTCAGTAATGTCAAAACGATGGAGATGACAAAGCTGGCGCCCATCAACGAATAGCCGAGTATGGCGTTGTTATGCGCAGTTTCATTGAGCGATCGCGCATGTTGCATCCGATAGCCTATCGCCTTATCCAGCGGAATGTTATAGGCCAAATCAAGCTTGCTCGTTTCTTCCGTCTCATGCGATAGCACCTCCTCAAATAGCCCCTCTTTGGCTGAATTGATCAGTGGCAGGATGCCCTGGTTGACATAGGCGTCATAGGCTTTCCGCAGTTCTGCATCCAAGACGATTTCCTGTTCGCTCTTTACAGCGCGCTGTTCATAAAATAGAAAGGCTTGTTTGGCGCGTTCAACCCGCTCCAAAGCCAGTTTCAAGTTTTCATTGAAGACGTCGGTATCGCCGATACGGGCCGCTGCGGAAGCTTGTATCAATAGTAAGCGGGCGGTACGCAGGTGGTTAGTGCTGTCGGCAATCTCCATGCGAACGTCGCTCTCCTCGGTGATGTTTGCCAGTGAACGGTTGCTGTTCTGTAAAAAGTAGCTGGACGTTCCGATCGACAAGGCAAACAGCAGCATGATGCCGCCTAGAATAATGATGAATAAAGGGACCAGTCGTAAATTATTTAACAAACCATTTTTACCCTGCTGCTCAGATCTTGGTGTTATTTTCATATCTATCCGCTCATTTTCAGGAGATGTCATTATATTTCCCGTGCTACGCGTTGGGTCGCGCGGTGTTTTTTATACCTTGATATCTGTTATTTTTAATGCTTAGTCTGCAATGTAATCGGCATATAGCGATAAATCTTAATAAAATTCCATGGGATCTCTGTCACGTTTTGAATCTTTAATAAGAAAGCAAAGGTAAATTGCCGCGGCGAGAAGGGGAGGGTAACTGTTTGATGGTAAAATAGAAAAAATGCAGAGGATGCTATGCGTTATGTTGAGTTTATTGAAATTTTTAGTCAATTCGCGTGATAGCGTATTTAAGCTCCGTCTTTTTACCGCTCTTCTGAATGTGGGGCAGTTAATTATCGGCGTTTTTTATTAATAGGATAAGAAGAATAGAACGATTGATTATTATCTATATTTCAAGTGATAAATGGATTTCTATTATATTTTATATTTAATAGTCGGGAGGGCATTACAACAGTTTTATGCCGCCATAGTTTATTCCACATAAATGATGAATGTTTATAAAATTTTAATATTACCGTGCCGTTCGTATTTATTAATCAAGAGACGATGCAGTGCCGCCATTAAGAATGAACTGGCTTGCCGGATTCGCTGATTGCATGGTTGGGGGCGAATACCGCAATCACAGGGGGCGTGTAACAAATGTAAGTTTTTAGTAGTGAAGTAACCGATTTATTTACATTTCTTGATAAAAAAATGATTGTGGCCGATTCGAATCATTAATTATTGTCAGTTTTATGTAAATAATATAAATCTTCGCCCTGATATAAAATTCTTATAAAAGAGGTGATTGTTGTTTTTGTTTATTTATCAGTTGGATACATTGGTTTTGGTTGTTTTTTTAATCAATCACTGTAGGTATTTGTAATATTTAATATTATTTTAATGTGTCAAAAATGGATGAATAAAAGCGATAGCTAGCTGAAAAATCGCTCATTACTCTTCCAATTTTGTGATCTATGTCACATAATCATCAAAACCACTCGTTAGCCGCGTTGTATGTGCTACAGATTAGGCGGTACAGTTGCAGTGGTTTAGGATTAATCCTATGCTGTGGTATCGAGAAGTAACCTTGAAGGATTTTAGCGTACGAGATGATGAATCGAACGGAATCGATGCATAATGGTGAAGTCGGCAGAAGCGTATTCTGTCTAAATAAATATAAGAATAGATAACCAGTATTGGCAGCTATGTTTTATGCCGCTCACGGAGAGTGATTTTTGAACTGGGCGATATGCTCTATCACCTAACTTATGTTTTAAACGTAGCCTGTTGGGATGGGAAATATGGGTACCTCTGAATTACTCAAACACATTTATGACATCAATCTGTCTTATTTGTTACTGGCTCAGCGTTTAATTAATGACGAAAAGGCTTCGGCCATGTTTCGTTTAGGCATTGATGAAGAGATGGCCGATATGTTGATGAATCTCACTTTGCCTCAGATGGTTAAATTAGCTGAAACTAATCAACTGATATGTCATTTCCGTTTTAATGATCACAATACAATCAAACTCTTGACTCAGGAATCGCGTGTGGATGATCTGCAACAGATACACACCGGTATTCTGTTGTCGAGTCATTTATTACAACAGTTGGCTTCGAAAGAAGAAAACCTGCCTAAGAAAAGGGCATTGTAATGGCGGAAAAAAGTATTGTTCAGGAAGCGAAAGACATCCAGTTAGCGATGGAACTCATTTCTCTGGGTGCTCGTTTGCAGATGTTGGAAAGTGAAACACAGCTAAGCCGTGGTCGCTTAATTAAATTATATAAAGAACTAAGAGGGAGCCCGCCGCCTAAAGGAATGCTGCCATTTTCAACGGATTGGTTCATGACCTGGGAACAGAATATTCATTCTTCAATGTTCTACAACGCCTATAGTTTTTTGCTGAAAAACGGGCAATGCAGTGGCGTTGAGGCCGTAATTAAAGCTTATCGCCTATATTTGGAACAGTGTCCGCCGCAAAATGATACGCCATTGCTGGCGCTGACCCGCGCATGGACGTTGGTTCGTTTTGTCGATAGCGGTATGTTGCAACTCTCGGTGTGTAACTGCTGTAACGGTATGTTTATTACTCACGCTCACCAGCCGAAAAACAGTTTCGTCTGTAGCCTGTGTCAACCCCCCTCCCGAGCCGTAAAAAGACGTAAACTTTCACAAAATCTTGCCGATATTATACCTCAACTGCTGGATGAACAGGTAAAACACGCAGTCTGAGCTTGGTAGCGATTTGTGAATCTATCACTGTTTGTTATTGAGGGCAGTGATAGATTTCTCCTCAAGTAATTCCTAGCTTTATACCGCTGCGTTTTCATCTGATTTTCCACCTACATTTTTCTTATTTAAGGAATTCTTGTGCTGGTTATATTGGGTTATCTCGTAACAGTGGGGTCGATACTTGGCGGTTATCTCATAGTCGGTGGACACCTGGGGGCGCTTTATCAGCCCTCTGAAGTGTTGATTATCGCCGGGGCCGCTCTGGGCGCTTTTATTGTCGGCAACAATGGCAAAGCGATAAAGGCAACCGGGCGGGCTTTACCTCTGCTGGTGAAGGGATCGAAATACAACAAAAGCCTGTATATGGATCTTATGGCGTTGCTTTTTCGCTTGATGGCCAAGTCCCGTCAGCAAGGCATGCTCTCATTGGAAGCGGATATCGATAGTCCCCAGGAAAGTGAAATTTTTTCCAGCTATCCCAATATTCTGGCTGACAAAAATATCATTGAATTTATTACCGATTATCTGCGTCTGATGGTAAGCGGCAACATGAATGCGTTTGAAATTGAAACGCTGATGGATGAAGAGATAGAAACCGTTGAGCATGAAAGCGAAGTACCGGCAAACAGCCTCGCCAGCGTGGGCGATGCCTTGCCGGCGTTCGGTATCGTGGCGGCGGTGATGGGCGTGGTTCACTCGTTGGCATATGTCGACCGTCCCGCGGCAGAGTTGGGAATGATGATCGCTCACGCAATGGTGGGAACCTTCCTGGGGATTTTGCTGGCTTATGGGTTCGTCTCGCCGTTGTCAACGTTGTTGCGCCAGAAAAATTCAGAAAAAATAAAGGTTTTGCAGTGTGTGAAGGTCACGCTGCTATCGAGTCTTAACGGTTATGCTCCGCAAATTGCCGTAGAGTTTGGACGTAAGACGTTATATTCCACAGAACGACCGACTTTCATTGAGCTGGAAGAGCATATACGCCGCGTGAAAGCGCCCGCTCAGCAGAAAACGTCGGAAAATGACGCATGAAACATCAGCATCCCATTATTCGTAAAAAACGCAAATCCGGGCATGCCGGTCATCACGGCGGCTCCTGGAAAATTGCCTATGCTGACTTTATGACGGCGATGATGGCTCTGTTTCTGGTGATGTGGTTGATCGCTATTTCCACGCCAATGCAGCTTGCCCAGATAGCCGAATATTTCCGTACACCGCTGAAAACGGCCTTAGCGGGCGGTAGCCAATCCAGTGAAAGCGAGAGCCCGATTCCGGGCGGCGGTGATGATCCGACCCAGCAGCAGGGTGAAGTTAGAAAAAGCATCAAATCGGATTCGCCGGATAGACGGCTGGATGAAATCCGCTTAAATCGTCTGCGCGAAAGGTTGGATCAGCTTATCGAATCCGACCCCAGGCTGCGGGCTCTGCGCCCCCATTTGCTGATCGAAATGGTCGATGAGGGGCTGCGTATACAGATTATTGATAGCCAAAACCGCCCGATGTTTAAAACGGGCAGTTCGCAGGTTGAGCCTTATATGCGGGATATCCTGCGCGCTATTGCGCCTATTTTGAATGATATCCCGAATAAATTGAGTATTTCCGGACATACCGACGATGTTCCTTATGCCATGGGCGAGCGTGGCTACAGTAACTGGGAGCTATCGGCCGATCGCGCCAATGCCTCGCGCCGGGAGTTGCTGATCGGCGGCTTAACCGAGGGTAAAGTCCTGCGGGTTGTTGGTATGGCGTCGACTATGGGGCTGAAACAAGCCGCCGACGGCAGCGCCGATATTAACCGCCGAATAAGTTTGCTGGTGTTGACTCAGGAAGCGCAGAAGAATATCGAACACGAAAATGCCGAAAAAACGGCGACGGATGTGGAGTCGACGGAAGATTTACGAAATATGCAGTTGGAAAATCCTAAACCTGCCACGCCATCTGCCGACAATAGTAATAATAATATGGATGATAAAGGCGAAACTTCGCCTCAACCCGTAAATGGAGTTCCTGCTCCAGAGCGCCAGCGGCCGACTACCGAGTTGCCTGCGGCGCCGGACAGTCAGGCGACGCCTTCTCAATAAGCCGCGATTCACAGCAGAGGTGACCACGTGAGCATGGACATGAGTGCTTTCTATCAAACATTCTTTGATGAAGCAGATGAATTACTGGCGGATATGGAACAGCATTTATTGCTGCTCGATCCCCAAGCACCCGATACCGAACAAATGAATGCCATTTTCCGGGCAGCGCACTCGATAAAAGGGGGCGCAGGGACATTTGGCTTTACTGTCTTACAGGAAACAACGCATCTTTTAGAAAATCTACTAGATGGTGCAAGACGTGGTGAAATGCGCCTTAGCACTGACATCATCAACCTGTTTTTGGAAACTAAAGACATTATGCAGGATCAGTTGGACGCCTATAAAACTGCGCAGGAGCCCAATGCCGAGAGTTTTGAATATATCTGTCAGGCTCTGCGCCAACTGGCGCTGGAGTCTCAGGCGGAAAGTGCGGCACCCCAAACGGCTACTGCAACAACAGCTGAGAATAAACCGGCTGTGACTGAAGCGCCTGCGGCGGGATTAGGGCAAGGGGAGATGCGTATCGCACTGACCGGCCTTAAACCGCAGGAAATTCCTCAAATGCTGGAAGAGCTCGGCAACCTGGGGACGGTGAAAGATCCTCATCAGACGGATAAGAGTCTGGAAGTGACTTTAGAAACCTCCGCCAGCGAAGACGATATCAGCGCGGTTTTGTGTTTCGTGTTGGAGCCGGAGCAAATCAATTTTCATCCGGCGGCAACGTCCGGCCAGGCTGAAAAGACGGAAGCTGAAGCGAAACCTACCGAGCAGGCCGCGCCGGCCGTACAAGCCGCGCCTGCAACACCGGCCCCGGCGGCTCCCGCCGTCAAGCCGCATCCCGCACCCAGCGCCGCTAAACACAAAACGGGCGACACCAGCATTCGTGTCGCGGTGGAAAAGGTGGATCAGTTGATCAACCTGGTGGGGGAACTGGTGATTACCCAGTCCATGCTGGCTCAGCGTTCCAGCGAACTTGATCCCGTCGCCCATGGCGATTTGCTCAATAGCATGGGGCAGTTGGAGCGCAACGCCCGTGATTTGCAAGAATCCGTGATGTCCATCCGTATGATGCCGATGGAATATGTTTTCAGCCGTTTCCCGCGTCTGGTGCGCGATCTGGCCGCCAAGCTGGATAAAAAGGTGGAGCTGACATTATTGGGCAGTTCCACCGAGTTGGATAAGAGTCTGATCGAACGCATTATCGACCCGCTTACCCACCTGGTGCGCAATAGCCTTGATCATGGCATCGAATCGCCGGAGAAACGCATCGCGGCGGGTAAATCGGAAGTCGGTAATCTGACGCTGTCTGCCGAACATCAGGGCGGCAACATCTGTATTGAAGTTATTGATGATGGCGCCGGGCTTAACCGCGAGAGAATTTTGGCGAAAGCGATTTCTCAGGGCTTAGCGGTAAGCGACAACATGTCTGATGAGGAAATCGGCATGTTGATCTTCGCGCCAGGTTTCTCTACCGCGGAGAAAGTGACCGATGTTTCCGGCCGGGGCGTCGGCATGGATGTGGTGAAACGAAATATTCAGGAAATGGGCGGCCACGTCGAAATCTATTTCCAGGCAGGAAAAGGCACGACGATCCGAATTCTGCTGCCATTGACCCTGGCCATCCTTGATGGCATGTCGGTGAAGGTTAGCAACGAAGTCTTTATCCTGCCGCTTAACGCCGTGATGGAATCGCTACAACCGCAGGCTGAAGATATATATCCTCTGGCCGGCGGAGAGCGTGTTTTGCAAGTGCGCGGCGAGTATCTGCCTTTGGTCGAACTGTTCCATATCTTTGATGTGGATGGAGCGAAAACCGATCCGACCCAGGGCATTGTCGTGATATTGCAAAGCGCAGGGCGTCGTTATGCGCTGTTGGTGGATCAATTAATCGGGCAGCATCAGGTTGTCGTTAAGAATCTGGAAAGTAATTATCGCAAGGTGCCAGGGGTTTCCGCCGCTACGATTTTGGGGGACGGTAGCGTTGCGCTGATTGTGGATGTTTCAGCGTTGCAGGCGCTTAATCGTGAAAAACGTGTGGTTGAAACCGCAGCTTAACAATAAATAGAAGGGTGATGAAAGGGTGGAAAACATGACTGGACTTGCAAACGTCACGAAACTGGCGGGTGAAACTGTAGGACAGGAGTTCTTAATTTTTACTCTGGGTGATGAAGAATACGGTGTTGATATCTTAAAGGTGCAGGAAATCCGCGGTTATGATCAGGTAACCCGCATTGCCAATACGCCTGAATTTATTAAAGGTGTCACCAATCTGCGCGGCGTAATTGTCCCCATCGTTGATTTACGTATTAAGTTCGCCCAGCAGGAAGTCGATTACGATGACAATACCGTCGTTATCGTTTTGAATCTCGGACAGCGCGTGGTTGGGATCGTCGTTGACGGCGTATCCGACGTGCTTTCCCTGACTGCCGATCAGATTCGTCCGGCGCCGGAATTCGCCGTCACGCTATCAACAGAATACTTGACCGGGCTGGGTTCTTTAGGTGAAAGAATGCTGATTCTGGTTGATATTGAAAAGCTGCTTAGCAGTGAAGAAATGGCGCTGGTCGACAGCGTGATGAAAGTCTGAGTTATTCGCTTATCCGTGGGGCCATCCGCCGGCCCCACGCTTTCCTTTCTTTATATATTCTCTCCGCGAAAAATCGTAAAGATATTCGAAACCATGCCGATATTACCAAGTGCTACTACTAGCGAAAGTTGATCTACTCAAGGGAAATGATATGTTCAGTCGTATAAAGGTTGTTACAAGTTTGGTACTTATATTGGCTTTTTTTGGAGCGCTTCAGCTGATTTCAGCCGGTTTATTTTTTAGCTCATTAAAAACGGATAATGAGATTTTTAGTTCAACGCAGGTTCTTAATCAAAAAAAATCAGAATTAGATGCTACATGGTCATTTTTGCTACAGACGCGAAATACGTTAAACCGGGCAGGTATTCGCATTGCGCTGGATAGGGAAGGACAGGGCGCCGGCGCGGCCTTTGATGAATTGCTCGCCTTGGCTAAATCACAATTGAATGCTGCAAACGAGCACTTTGCCAATTATGAGAAAACGGCGCTGGTTGCGCATCAGGATCCGGCTATCGCCCGCGAGGTGAAAGAAAACTATATGGCTCTGCATCAGGCTCTGGCGGAGCTGGCCCAATTTCTTTCCAACGATGAGTTTGAAAAATTTGTCGAACAACCTACCCAGGGATTTCAGGATAATTTTGAAAAGGCTTATTACGCCTATCAGGAAGACAGCGAGAAGCTATATCGCTTGGGCATCGCAGAAAACAGCGAAGCTTATGATTCCGCGCTTTGGATAATAGGCTCCATCATTGTTTTGGTTCTGCTTCTGGTGCTGATTGCCTGGTCCGGCGTGCAAAAGTTAATCATCCGGCCGCTTCATATTGTTGTTGAACATATTCGCCACCTTGCCCGAGGCGATCTGACGAAAACGATCGATTTTCACAGTAAAAATGAAATGGGGCTTTTGGCTGACAGTCTTCGGAATATGCAGAGCGAGTTTGTTACCACGGTAAGCGCGGTGCGTCAGGGAACGGACGCCATTTATACCGGCGCAACCGAAATTAGCGCGGGCAATAACGATCTTTCCTCTCGCACCGAACAGCAGGCGTCCGCATTGGAAGAAACGGCCGCCAGCATGGAGCAATTGACCTCGACGGTGAAACAGAATGCCGAGAATGCCCGGCAGGCTAGTCAACTGGCGTTAAGCGCATCGGAAACGGCGCAGAAAGGAGGGCGAGTCGTCGATAATGTCGTCAAAACGATGCACAACATCGCCGGCAGTTCGCAAAAAATTGCCGATATTACCAGCGTGATTGACGGCATTGCTTTCCAGACCAATATTCTGGCGCTGAACGCGGCGGTTGAAGCGGCGCGCGCCGGGGAACAAGGCCGAGGTTTCGCGGTTGTGGCCGGCGAAGTGCGTAATTTGGCGCAGCGTAGCGCTCAGGCGGCAAAAGAAATTAAAGGTTTGATTGAAGATTCTGTAAATCGTGTCGATGAAGGTTCTGTACTGGTTGAAAGCGCCGGGGAAACGATGGCGGAAATCGTCAGCGCGGTAACTCGGGTTACTGACATTATGGGCGAGATTGCCTCGGCTTCTGATGAGCAAAGTAAAGGTATTGATCAGGTCAGCCAGGCGGTTACGGAGATGGATAGCGTAACGCAGCAAAACGCCGCGTTGGTTGAGCAGTCTGCTTCCGCCGCCATTGCGTTAGAAGAACAGGTGAGAATTCTCAATCAGGCGGTTGCGGTATTCCGTATTGCTGACTCCAATGGGAGTGCGTACCAAACGCCGCAATCGTCACAAACGGAAAAACGTCAGAAACCCGCGCTGTTAGCCGTTTCTGAGGGGGCTGAGAAAAAGCCCAAAGAGAATCAGTCGGCCGGGAATTGGGAAACCTTCTGATAAGGCCATTGCTTTTAGGGACACGGAGAAAATGCCCGCCTTGGTTTTGTATAAGCGTTGGCGGCGCATTTGACGAGTTTGTCAGCCGTGTCCCGCATGGCTCTTTATGAAATTTTTTGTGGGTAATAGAGCAAGTCGTCAAGCTGTTGCTGAGATGGTTCGTACCACCCAACAAAATGCAGCATTAGTAGAATTTGTGTCGCGGTCGGCTCCGTTGGTGAACGGACCGCGACGCTGAGCAATACAGAGTCAGATTTTCAATCTTGCATCACGACAAGATGAACATCTGATAAATGAGAACAAAGACAAGCCTGCTATAGCTGTAAGGGAAGTTTAGATTGGAAAAGACCATAGCAAAAACAGAATGTTGGGCGGTTTAATATGAAAAGCACACCATCGCAGAATCGCCCCGAACCAGTTTCTATCTTGACGCAGATGGTAGACCGGTTGCCGTTGTCGGATGTTCATTTCCGGCGCATCAGCCAGCTAATTTATCAGCGTGCGGGGATTGTACTGGCCGATCACAAAAGAGAAATGGTTTACAACCGTTTGGTCAGACGATTGCGTTTGCTTGGAATTAACGATTTCGGCCAATATCTCGCGTTGCTGGAATCCGATCCGAACAGCGCCGAATGGCAGGCTTTTATTAATGCGCTCACGACTAATTTGACGGCGTTTTTCAGAGAGGCTCATCACTTTCCGATATTAGCCGAGCATGCCCGCAAACGTCCCAATGGTTACTCGGTCTGGAGTACTGCGGCATCGACGGGCGAAGAGCCTTATTCTCTTGCGATGACGCTTGCTGAGGTTTTTGGCAATCGGGCCGGCAGCAGTTGTCAGGTTGTGGCCAGTGATATCGATACGCAGGTGTTGGAAAAAGCGACGGCCGGTATCTATCGGCAGGAAGAGTTGCGTTCGCTTTCTCCGCAGCAGCTACAGCGATTCTTTTTACGTGGCACCGGCCCGCACAGCGGGCTGGTGCGAGTTAGACCGGAACTGGCGTCCATGGTGCATTTTCAACAGTTAAATCTGTTGGCTCCCGAATGGTCTATTCCGGCGCCATTTGATGCCATTTTTTGTCGTAACGTAATGATTTATTTTGATAAAGAAACGCAAGAACGAATTTTGCGTCGCTTTGTCCCGCTGCTTAAGCCAGGCGGATTGTTATTTGCCGGACATTCAGAAAATTTCAGTCAGATCAGTCGAGAATTCTATTTGCGCGGGCAGACGGTTTATGGACTGGCTAAGGAAAGATAATGAACAAAATTAAAGTGTTATGTGTTGATGACTCTGCCCTTATGCGTCAGATCATGACCGAAATCATTAATAGCCACCCTGATATGGAAGTGGTAGCGACGGCTCCTGATCCGTTAGTCGCCCGTGACTTAATTAAAAAATTTAATCCGCAGGTATTAACGCTGGATGTCGAAATGCCGCGTATGGATGGATTGGATTTTCTTGAGAAATTAATGCGTCTGCGCCCGATGCCGGTTGTCATGGTGTCCTCTCTGACGGGAAAAGGGTCAGAGATCACCTTACGGGCTCTGGAACTGGGCGCAATCGACTTTGTGACAAAACCGCAGTTAGGTATTCGCGAAGGCATGCTGGCATATAGCGAACTGATTGCTGAAAAGATTCGCATGGCCGCCAAGGCGCGGCTGCCGCAGCGCAGTAAAACCCATGAGCCGATGACGATTATTCAGCATACGCCGCTGCTCAGTAGTGAAAAACTTATCGCGATAGGCGCATCCACAGGGGGAACCGAGGCGATACGCCACGTGCTGCAACCTCTGCCGCCGACAAGCCCGGCATTGCTGATTACGCAGCATATGCCGCCGGGATTTACCAAATCCTTTGCGGAACGTCTGAATAAGTTATGTCAGATTACGGTGAAGGAGGCCGAAGACGGTGAGCGCGTTTTACCGGGGCATGCCTATATCGCTCCTGGAGCGCGGCACCTGGAACTGGCGCGCAGCGGGGCAAATTATCAGGTGCGGCTAAATGATGGCCCGCCGGTTAACCGTCACCGTCCATCGGTTGATGTATTGTTTCGTTCGGTCGCTCAGTTTGCCGGACGAAATGCAGTAGGGGTCATCCTTACGGGAATGGGAAACGACGGAGCTGCCGGTTTGTTGGAACTTCATCAGGCCGGTGCCTATACCCTGGCACAAGACGAAGCAAGTTGCGTGGTGTTTGGCATGCCGCGCGAGGCTATCGCTATGGGGGGCGTCGACGAAGTGGTGGATCTGCACCAGGTTAGTCAGCGGATGCTGACACAAATCTCTGCCGGACAGGCATTACGTATATAAGCAGCTCCCGGTGAGCAATAAATATTTTAGGAGTAGGTATGGCCGATAAAGAACTCAGGTTTTTAGTGGTGGATGATTTTTCGACGATGCGCCGAATTGTTCGCAACCTACTAAAGGAACTGGGCTTTAATAATGTAGAAGAAGCGGAAGATGGTGCTGACGCACTGAATAAGCTTCGTGCAAGTGCTTTCGATTTCGTTATTTCTGACTGGAATATGCCCAACATGGACGGCTTGGAGTTGCTGCAGACTATTCGTGCTGACGCTGCGCTCTCAAAGCTCCCGGTGCTGATGGTTACGGCGGAAGCGAAGAAAGAAAATATTATCGCCGCAGCACAGGCTGGTGCTAGTGGTTATGTTGTTAAACCATTTACTGCTGCTACCTTGGAAGAGAAGCTGGGTAAGATATTTGAAAAACTGGGTATGTAAGGGGATCTTATGAAGCCACATCCAATGCCGCCCGTAAATGACACCGCTTCTGCTACAGAGATTATTTCTCGTATCGGTCAATTAACCCGTATGCTGCGCGACAGCCTGCGGGAATTAGGTCTGGACAGCGCGATCGCGGAAGCGGCGGAAGCCATTCCCGACGCCCGCGATCGTCTTGACTATGTTGTCCAGATGACAGCTCAGGCCGCGGAGCGGGCGCTGAGCTGCGTTGAGGCAGCGCAACCGCGTCAGAACCAGTTGGAAGCCGATGCCAAGTCGCTGAAGTCTCGTTGGGATCAGTGGTTTGAGAGCCCGATAGAGTTGGCCGATGCGCGTGAATTGGTAACCGACACGCGTAAATACCTCGAAGGCGTGCCCGAACAGACTTCATTTACCAATGCGCAACTGCTGGAAATCATGATGGCGCAAGATTTCCAGGATCTGACTGGTCAGGTCATCAAACGCATGATGGATGTTATTCAGGAAATTGAGAAACAGCTGCTGATGGTGCTGTTGGAAAATATGCCTGAAAAACCGGCCGCCCCCAAACGCGCCAATGATGGCTTGCTGAATGGTCCCCAGGTCGATAAAAGCGCGGCAGGCGTTGTTTCCAACCAGGATCAGGTCGACGATCTGCTGGATAGCCTGGGCTTTTAATTCATTGCTATGTAGTGTACGGACTTTTTCTTACGGTGGCGGTCAGAGCATCTGTCCGCCATCTCTATTCATGCTCAATCCATCACTATCCGTGAAATAGTCGTTAGTTTCTCCTCTTTTTCTATCCATCGTAATCGCCGTGATTTGTCATGCTAGGCAGAAAATTGCTATCTCAATCCTAAAAATCAGGAAATTGTCGTGGCTGAAGAGAGTGACCTTGAGAAAACTGAAGCGCCCACAGCCCATCGAGAAGAAAAGGCTCGAGAAGAAGGTCAGATCCCCCGATCCAGGGAGTTAACCTCTGTATTGCTGCTGCTAACCGGCCTCTCGATCATGTGGTTCGGCGGTACGAACATGGCCCGTAAGTTATCCGCCATGATTGCTCAAGGATTCCGTTTTGAACATGAATTGATAAGCAATGATAAGCAAATGCTCATGCAGTTAGACATTTTGCTTAAACAGGCGGTTTCGGCTCTGCTGCCTTTTATGGGGGGCGCGGTTCTGGTGGCGATAGCGGCGCCAATGTTGTTGGGAGGCGTACTCTTTTCAACAAAATCGATCAAATTTGATTTAACCAAGATGAACCCACTCAGCGGCCTAAAACGCATGTTTTCATCTCAGGCGTTAGCCGAGTTGTTTAAAGGCATCCTGAAGGCTTTGATGGTGGGCGGAATTGCCGGCGGTTTTTTATGGAGCCACTGGCGCGAGATATTGCACCTGATTTCCGAACCGCCCATCACAGCGCTGGGCGATGCATTGGGCATGGTTTTCCTTTGTGGATTATTAGTCTTGATAGGATTAATTCCCATGGTCGCTTTTGATGTGTTCTGGCAAATCTGGAGTCATATCAAAAAATTGCGTATGACCAAGCAAGAAATACGCGATGAACACAAAGAGCATGAGGGGGATCCGCATGTTAAAGGACGAATTCGTCGGCAGCAGCGGGAAATGGCAAAGCGGCGGATGATGGCCGATGTCCCCAAAGCCCATGTGATTGTAACGAACCCGACGCATTATGCGGTTGCGCTGCAATATGACGATAAGAAAATGAGCGCGCCTAAATTGTTAGCGAAAGGTACCGATGAAATCGCATTGCGTATTCGCGAACTGGCAAAAGAACATCGTATCCCCATCCTGGAAGCGCCGCCATTGGCCAGGGCGCTTTATCGGCATACAGAGATTGGCCAGAATATACCGGCACAGCTTTATGCAGCGGTTGCTGAAGTTCTGGCATGGGTTTATCAACTTAAACGCTGGCGTCGGGAAGGCGGATTGATCCCGAAGAAACCTAAACATTTACCGGTGCCGGCTGAGCTGGACATTGCGAGAGAGAATACTACTGATGGCTAATTTGGCCGCATTACTTCGTTTACCCACAAACTTTAAAGATACGCAATGGCAGATTCTGGCGGGCCCGATACTGATCCTGTTGATTCTGTCGATGATGGTACTGCCATTGCCGCCTTTTATTCTGGATCTGCTGTTTACCTTTAACATTGCGCTATCGGTTATGGTATTGCTGGTGGCGATGTTCACTCAGCGTACGCTGGATTTCTCAGCGTTTCCAACCATCCTGCTGTTTTCTACATTATTGCGGCTGTCGCTGAATATCGCGTCAACGCGAGTGGTGCTGTTGGAGGGGCATACTGGCGGCGCCGCTGCGGGGAAAGTGATTGAAGCTTTCGGCCACTTTTTGGTCGGCGGTAACTTCGCCATCGGGATTGTGGTTTTCATCATCCTGGTATTGATTAACTTCATGGTTATTACCAAGGGCGCAGGCCGTATTGCCGAAGTGGGCGCGCGCTTCGTGCTGGATGGGATGCCCGGTAAACAGATGGCGATCGACGCCGATCTGAACGCCGGATTAATCGGTGAAGCCGAGGCGAAAAAGCGCCGGTCAGAGGTTACCCAGGAAGCGGATTTCTACGGTTCGATGGATGGCGCCAGCAAGTTTGTGCGCGGCGATGCGATTGCCGGGTTACTGATTATGGTGATCAATATCGTCGGCGGTTTGCTGGTCGGTATCCTTCAGCATGATATGACGTTAAGTCACGCAGCGGAAACCTATACCCTGTTGACTATTGGCGACGGATTGGTTGCGCAGATCCCGGCGCTGGTCATTTCCACTGCGGCCGGTGTTATTGTGACCCGGGTAAGCTCCGATCAGGATGTCGGACAGCAAATGGTCTCCCAGCTTTTTGATAACCCTCGGGTCATGCTGTTATGCGCCGCGGTTATCGGGTTAATCGGCCTGGTTCCCGGGATGCCGAACCTGGTATTCCTGCTGTTCGCCGCCGGGTTATTGGGGGGCGTCTGGCTGCTTAGAGGGCGGAATCTTGGCGTAAATAAAGCCGCGGCGGCGCCGGAAACTAAAAAAGAAAGTCAGCCGCTGGTTGATGCAACCTGGTCGGACGTACAACTAGAGGATGTGCTGGGCATGGAGGTAGGATACCGGCTCATTCCTATGGTCGATGCGCAGCAGAACGGCGAACTAATCGGCCGTATTCGCAGCATTCGTAAAAAGTTTGCCCAGGAAATGGGCTACCTGCCTCCCGTCGTACATATTCGCGATAATCTGGAATTGCAGCCAGCCAGCTATCGGATTCTGATGAAAGGCGTCGAAATCGGTCATGGCGAAGCATTCCCTGGGAAATGGCTTGCTATTAATCCAGGTAACGCGGTAGGAAAGCTAGACGGCGATGTGACCAAAGATCCTGCTTTCGGGCTACCGGCCTATTGGATTGACAGCGTGCTGAAAGAACAAGCGCAAACGCAAGGCTATACGGTCGTCGAGTCCAGCACCGTAGTCGCAACGCATTTAAATCACCTGATCACGCTTTATGCCAGCGACCTGTTTGGCCGGCAAGAGGCCCAGCAATTATTGGACCGTGTTGCTAAAGATATGCCGAAGTTGGTTGAGGATTTCATTCCTGATGTGGTTACGCTGACTACTTTCCACAAGGTATTGCAGAACCTATTGGCTGAGCGGGTTTCTATCCGTGATATGCGCACGATCATCGAAACCATTTCAGAACACGCGGCAGTGCAAAAAGATCCGAATGACTTGACGGTTGCAGTCAGGGTGGCATTGGGCAGGGCCATTACTCAGCAATGGTTCCCTGGCGGCGGCGATATCCACGTCATCGGATTGGGCGCTGGATTAGAAAAAATGTTGATGCAGGCATTACAAAATGGCGGCGGTTTAGAGCCAGGTCTGGCCGATCGTCTGTTGCAGCAGGCTCAGGAAGCGGTACAACACCAGAAAGATATGAATGCGCCGCCGGTGCTGTTGGTCAATCACGCATTACGGCCGCTGCTGTCGCGTTTTTTGCGGCGTAACTTCTCTGATTTGGTGGTTCTCTCTAATCATGAAGTCAGCGATAGCCGTCAAATCCGTATGACTTCAATCATTGGAGCAAATGCCAAGTGAGTCAGATGATGGAAGGCGTGCGTGATATCGCTGTCGTGGACGCCGTTATGCGGAAATGTTTGGGATATTTAAAACATCGCCGCTATGTGGTTCACGGAATATTGGCGGTACCTTTTCTCTTTACGATTGATGGCGTTGCGGCAAAGGAAAGAGGCGGCAGTTGGAGCGATGAGGGGAAGCAGTGGGTATTAAGCCAGCGCGGCAGGCCCGCGGCTTCCTTTGTTTTTAGCGCTGCGGAAAAACTTCCGCAGAGTGCGAGAATCACATCGGTACACTGGCAATACACATTGACGAGAAAGGCTTTCCCTTCGGGATTGAAAGTATTGCTATGTACGTCTATTCGCTGTATGGAATTACCAGGGGGGAAAGGAACCAGTTTGGCGTTTACCGGAGATTGGGCGGGAGATGAGTTTTACTTTTCGTTCTCTCTACCAGGCAAAGGGCCGATAAAACCGCCAATTCGCGTGCTCAACTCACAGTTGATCGTTAATTATCAGTATTAACGACCAAATTTATTGCTTTGATAGGACATGAATCGCGATGAATGCCCATCGGGACCGTACAGGCTATTATTACTTTTGGTTTTCAATAGCTCGAGCGTTTCGTTGGTATACTTCATATGCTGGCGCAACAGCAGAGCATTGCGGTGATTGTTTTGACTCAGTGCTTGAGTGAGCGCCTGAATATCTGACCACAGCATATGTAAATCACTTTGTTCAGCGTAAGGGGCGATCAGATTACTCTGTTGCTCTAATTCTTGCCGTTGGGTATCAAAATAACGCAGTGAGGTCAATTGCTCGCTCTTATTCTCGGTAATACGCTGCAAAAGCGCGCTATTGACTGCTCTGGCGCTAAGTTCGAGTTCTTCCTGTTTCAATGTTTCCTGTAACTGTTGCAGCAGGGCCAACATTTTCTGTAATACTGCGTTCATAGTCATATCGTGTATCAGTCTTGAGTTAAATCATCAGATAAAGAGATTAACTTATCGGCAATTTTGCCCACATCGATCTGTAATTCGCCTGCCTGAATGGCTTGCTTCAGGTCTTCGACTTTTTCCATATTGATGTCTTGTGTTCCAGGCCGCATGAGTTGCGCCTGAGCATCACTTAAGATGACCTGTGTTTCTTTTTCTGCCCCAGTGCTTACCGATGCCGCTTTACTTTTTTGCGTCTGAAAAGTATCAGCGTCTTTGTTTTGTATTGTCTGGGGGAAGCTACGGGTTTGGCGCCACTAATGCTCATAACATCCTCTCTATTATTCTGCTGTCGTAATCATGCAATAATTTTCTGGTTAGCACTAGTATCGACCGTTTTGGCGGCACCTTTAATTATAATTCATTGCACGACTGTCACCGCCCCCTCGCCGGTAACCACCCCCTCGATGATTTGCCCTGAATCCATCCTGATCCGGGTTTTGTCATTGATGGCGGCATTGTTCATGACCTTCCCTTGATTAGTAATGCTAAAACCTTCGCCGCTAATGGTAACCGAGACTGTTTGTCCGGAACTCACCGCCCAAGGATGACGCAGCATTCTATCGTTAATCGCCTGTCCCGCGCCGATTATCCGCTGGCTAATACTGCCAACGATCTGTTCTGTTTGGGTCATGGGCGCAACGGTCAGTTTATCTATTCTTCCTTCCCGCCATTTAATATCGGCGTCGGTAATTTTATGATTAATGGGAATACTCTTAGCCGCTACCAGATAGCGTCCGGTAATCTGGATTTCCGTAGCCAGGTAATATCTGGCGGCGCCGCACGTCATTTTTATATTGACGTTGCCGCCGGGCTTTTTGCGGGGAGGAAGGGTAAAATGCGGATTAGGGCAGTTGATGGCATTGTCTTTAGCGCTTTTTAATTTCACATCAACGACTGCTGAAGGAATGTTCACCTGCTGACGAACAAATGCAGTCACTTGCTCACTTAGCTCAATTGCGCTGGCTGTTGCATTAAGTGTGGTAAAACACAATATCGCTGTATAATATCGCGCAACGCAACGCATTAATCATTCTCCGCGGGTTTCCTGTGCAAAGTAGTTTACCTGCCTGCGTTTCCCACCAATGGCAAAAATAGCTCATCATTTCTTCTTTATTCCGGCGATAGGGTTTCCACCGCTACCTCTATGCTATCCACAACAAGATTTTAGCCTCACTTTATTCTGCTCTTGGGGAAGGGGATAGCATGCTTGATAAATTGGAGGAGAATTTTCGCTTTCAGCAGGAGGCGTTAAATCTTAGAGCCCAGCGCCAGGAAATTCTGGCGGGGAACATCGCCAATGCCGACACTCCGGGCTATCAGGCTCGCGATATCAATTTTTCCAGTGAGTTGACCAAAGCCATAGAACAGGGGCGCGCCGCCGGTAATTCATTGGCGATGGCAACCACTTCGGAGCGGCATATTCAAAATCAGACGACATCGAATATCGCCTTGGATCTGTTGTATCGGGTTCCAGACCAGCCGGCGTTGGATGGCAATACCGTGGATATGGATCGGGAGCGAACCAATTTTGCCGATAATAGCCTGCGTTATCAAACCGACCTTACGGTGTTAAGCGGTCAGATTAAAAGCATGATGTCCGTGCTAGAGGATAAATAGTTATGTCTTTGTTGAATATCTTTGAAATTTCGGGTTCTGCGTTGACCGCGCAATCACAGCGGATGAATGTCAGCGCCAGTAACCTGGCTAATGCGGACAGCGTGACGGGGCCAGACGGTCAGCCGTATCGCGCCAAACAGGTCGTATTCAAAGTGGCCGCCCCTTCAGGTCAGGAAGTCGGCGGCGTGCAGGTAGATAGCGTTATTGAAGATACATCCCCTGACAAGCTGGTTTACCAGCCGGGGAATCCGTTGGCGGATGAGCGAGGTTACGTGCGCATGCCTAATGTTGATGTCACGGCCGAGATGGTGAATTCCATCGCTGCCTCCCGCAGCTATCAGGCCAATGTCGAAGTGCTCAACACCACTAAAACCTTGATGCAGAAGACATTAACCTTAGGACAATAACAGGAGCAGGCCTATGTCAGTCGCCGTTTCACTTACTGAATCAACGAACACCAGCGCCACTACCACCACAAGCAGCTCCACGGCGTCAAGCAGCAGCGATCTGCAAAATGAGTTTCTGACGTTATTGGTGGCTCAGCTGCAGAATCAGGATCCGACCGATCCGATGGATAACTCCCAACTGACGACCCAACTGGCGCAAATCAGTATGCTCAGCGGTATTGAAAATCTGAATACCACACTTGGCTCCATCGGTACGCAACTTGATGAAAGCAATGCGCTGCAGGCGGCGTCGTTAATCGGCAAAGGGGTACTGATCGACGGCGACAGCATCGTGGTCGGTGAAGATGGCTCCAGCACGGCTTTTGGCGTTGAGCTTGAAGATAATGCCAGCAACGTAACGGTGACGATTTCCGATTCCAGCGGCAATGTTGTTCGCTCGGTGGATCTAGGCTCGCAGAGCGCCGGCGTTTTGGCCTATACCTGGGACGGCACCAATAATAGCGGGGAGAGCGTGGGGGCCGGTACCTATACCTTCTCCGTTTCGGCTACTTCGTCTTCCGGCGGTAGCGTGACAGCGACGGAGCTGACATATGCGCAGGTATATGGCGTCAGTACGGATGATTCTACGCTTAATCTTGGCCTGGCGGGAACCGCCACGTTGGATGATGTGAAACTGATTATCTAGCCTATTTTGCTAGAACAGCGGCATATCAACAGAATAATTTTAATCAAGGGGAACCAATATGGGTTTTTCACAGGCAGTCAGTGGTCTAAACGCGGCATCCAGTAACCTGGACGTTATCGGTAACAATATCGCCAACTCCGAAACAACGGGCTTTAAGTCATCAAGGACTTCATTTGCGGATGTGTTTGCCGCTTCTGACGTTGGTCTCGGGGTAAAGGTCGCCGCGGTAACGCAGGACTTTTCCGATGGCACGGTGGAAAGCACCAATGTGGGTTCCGATGTGGCGATTTCCGGTAACGGTTTCTTCCGCCTGACGGATGACAGCGGCAATGTGTATTACACCCGCAATGGCGAGTTTTCGCTGGATGCCGACAGTAACCTGATCAACACGACCAACGGTTATTATCTGACCGGCTATTCCGCCACCAACGGCGTGATCAATGCCGGGGCGGAGCCGACGGTGCTGTCAATCTCCACCGCAGGAATGGCGGCCTCAGCCACCAGCAGCGCGGATGTGGAAGTGAATCTGAACTCCAGTCTGAGTGCGTTGGATGCCGCTAATTTAGATACCACGGACTCAACTACCTATAACTACACCCAGACGCTGACCACTTATGATACCTTGGGCAATACCCATAATATCGCGATGTATTTTGTTAAAACTGCGGACAATACCTGGTCGGTATATGCTCAGGACACCAGCGACACCTCAGTAACTGAACCAACGAATATCGGCACCCTTAATTTTGATAGCAGCGGTGCACTAACAGGAACCACCGAACTTTCCGTTTCAACCAAGGCCCTTAATGGTTCCGACGGCAACACTTTTACCATCGATTTCAGCGGCAGCACCCAGCAGAACAGTTCCAATGCCACCAACACCAAAACGCAGGACGGCTATGCCGCCGGTACGCTGACTGAATATACCATCAACAATGACGGCACCATCAGCGGTACCTATTCCAATGGTAAAACCCAACTGATGGGGCAGATTGTGCTGGCTTCATTTACCAACACCTCCGGTCTGCAATCTAAAGGCGATAACACCTGGGCCGCAACCGCTTCATCCGGGGAAGCTATCCTGGGTTCGGCCGGCACCGGTACTTTCGGTTCTTTGACCAGCGGCGCGTTGGAAAGCTCTAACGTCGATCTCAGCGCGGAACTGGTGAATCTGATTGTTGCTCAGCGCAACTACCAGTCCAACGCGCAAACCATTAAGACACAGGATGCGATCCTGAATACGTTGGTTAACCTGCGTTAATTGATTAAAGAGGCCATATGGATCACGCGATATATACGGCGATGGGCGCCGCCAGCCAGACGCTGGAGCAGCAGGCTATTACCGCCAATAACCTGGCTAATTCGTCTACGCCGGGATTTCGTGCCCAGATTGCCGCAATGAGGGCCGTACCCGTAGAAGGTCTCTCATTGCCAACCCGCACTTTGGTGGTGGCTTCCACTCCGGGAGCGGATACTACTCAAGGGCCGCTTAACTATACATCGCGTTCACTGGACGTTGCCGTGCAGGATCAGGGATGGTTGGCGGTGCAATTGCCGGATGGCGGAGAAGCATATACTCGCAATGGCGCCATTCAGGTGAATGCCGACGGACAGATGCAGATTCAGGGGTATCCTGTGGTCGGCGATGGCGGTCCGTTGGAGGTGCCGGTGAATGCCAGTATCAGTATTGCTGCGGACGGCACGGTTTCTGCCTTGGGCAACGGGGATGATCCTAACACCGTCGCGGCTGTCGGAAGGTTGAAGTTGGTCAGCGCCACTAACGATCAACTGGTGCGTGGCGATGATGGACTGTTCCACACCACGACGACCGCCGATCAACAAGCCGGAGCCGCATTACCGCAGGATGATACGGTGCAGGTGATGTCTGGCGTGTTGGAGGGAAGTAACGTCAACACGGTAGAGACGCTGGTGGATATGATCAACAATTCCCGCCGTTTCGAAATGCAAATGAAAGTAATCTCGAATGCGGATGACAATGCTCAGAAAGCTAATCAACTGTTATCCATTAGCTAATTGGTTTGAGGAATAGAATATGATCCGCTCTCTCTGGATTGCTAAAACGGGCCTTGATGCTCAGCAAACGAATATGGATGTTATTTCTAACAACCTGGCTAACGTTAGCACCAACGGTTTTAAACGTCAGCGGGCCGTATTTGAAGATCTGCTGTATCAGACCATACGTCAACCTGGCGCTCAATCAACGGAACAGACTACGTTACCGTCAGGGTTACAGTTGGGTACTGGGGTACGTACCGTGGCTACGGAGCGTTTACATAGCCAAGGTAGCCTGGAACAGACTGAAAATAGCAAAGATATCGCGATTAACGGTCAAGGTTTTTTCCAGATCCAGATGACCGATGGTACAACCGCCTATACCCGCGACGGCTCATTCCAGCTCGATTCCAACGGCCAGTTGGTTACGTCCAGCGGTTATCCGGTTCAGCCGGCTATCACTATCCCCGATACCGCGCTGACCATGACGGTATCCAGCGACGGGGTGGTTAGCGTCACAACGCAGGGACAAACGGCAACGACTCAGGTCGGGCAACTGACGTTGGCGACCTTCATTAACCCGACCGGATTACAGAGTATGGGTGAAAACCTGTATCAGGAAACGGAGAGCTCCGGCGCGCCAACAGAATCAACGCCGGGTCAGAACGGCGCCGGGACGCTCTATCAGGGGTATGTGGAAACTTCAAACGTTAATGTAGCGGAAGAGCTGGTTGATATGATTCAGGTACAACGTGCCTATGAAATTAACAGTAAGGCGGTCACTGCATCAGACGCCATGCTGCAACGTTTGACCCAGATGTAACGGGCAATCGGACAATTCAGCCTGATGAATAAATAAAAAGGGTGAGGCATGTTGTGTTATCGCGGTCATAACTGCGGCTTTCTGCGCCAGCAGAAATGGATAATAGTACCGTTAGCGGTTATGACGTATATGGTTGGCGGTTGTGCGTATATACCACGTACGCCGCTGGTTGATGGTGAAACCACCGCTCATCCCGCGCCAGCATCGCTGGTAGCGACGAATGGTTCATTGTTCCAGTCCGCTCAACTAATGAACTATGGCTATCAGCCGTTATTTGAAGACAGCCGTCCGCGTAATGTGGGCGATATCCTGACGATTACCCTGCAAGAGGATGTCAGCGCGAGCAAAAGTTCGTCCGCTAATGCCAGCAGAAGCGGTTCGGCCTCGTCGGGGCTCACTACTTTGCCCAAGGCGCTTACGGGATTGCTGGGTAATGGCAAGGTGGATCTGGAAGCTTCCGGCGGCAATGATTTCGACGGTTCCGGCGGCGCCAGCGCTCAGAATACCTTTGACGGCACCATCACGGTGACGGTTAAGGAAGTGCTGGCTAACGGTAATCTGAGAGTGGTCGGGGAAAAACAGATCGCGATAAATCAGGGTACTGAATACATTCGTTTTTCCGGCGTGGTGAACCCGCGTACGATTACAGGTAGCAACTCTGTGGTTTCAACGCAGGTGGCGGATGCCAGGATTGAATATATTGGTAATGGTTATATCAATGAAGCCCAGAATATGGGGTGGCTGCAACGCTTCTTCCTCAATGTTTCGCCATTTTAAGGAGAATAGCATGAGAATTGTCAGCCTAATTGTGGCGTTATATTCAGTATTGCTGCTGATGACATCCCCAGCATCCGCTGAGCGGCTGCGTGACCTTGTCGATATTCAGGGCGTGCGCGACAACCCGCTAATTGGTTATGGACTGGTCGTCGGGTTAGATGGCACCGGCGATCAGACCACACAAACACCATTCACCACTCAGGGATTGAACAATATGTTGTCCCAGCTAGGGATTACCATCCCCAGCGGCACCAACATGCAGTTAAAGAATGTGGCGGCGGTAATGGTGACCGCCAACTATCCTCCTTTTGCCCGTGCCGGGCAGAAGATTGACGTCGTCGTATCTTCGTTGGGTTCGGCAAAAAGCCTACGCGGCGGGACATTGTTAATGACGCCGTTGAAAGGTGTGGATAATCAGGTCTATGCGTTGGCGCAGGGGAACCTGTTGGTTGGCGGCGCTGGCGCCTCGTCCGGCGGCAGTCAGGTGAAAATCAACCAACTGGCGGGCGGCCGGATTAACGGCGGCGGGATAATCGAACGTGAACTGGCCACCTCTTTTGGGGAGCATAATCGGCTGGTGCTTAACCTTAAGCAGGAAGATTTCAGCGTCGCCCAGCGCATCAGCGATGCGATTAACCGGCAAAATGTCTCCGGTGTGGCCCGTGCTCTGGACTCCCGTACGGTTGAAGTTTCGATTCCCGCCAATAATGACCAGCAGGTGCGTTTTTTAGCCCAGATTCAGGATCTCAACGTGGATGTAGGGGAAATAGATGCCAAGGTTATTATCAATTCCCGCACAGGCTCGGTAGTAATGAACCGCAATGTGATGCTGGATTCCTGCGCGGTGGCTCAGGGAAATCTGTCGGTGGTGGTCGATCAACAGCAGCAGGTCAACCAGCCTGACACGCCTTTCGCCGGCGGACAGACGGCCGTCACTCAGCAAACCGAGATTTCCGTTCGCCAGTCCGGCGGATCGTTGCAACGAGTCAACTCCAGCGCTAATTTGAATGCGGTCATTCGGGCGATGAATGCTCTTGGCGCGACGCCGATGGATCTGATGTCCATTCTTCAGTCGATGCACAGCGCTGGCTGTCTTAAAGCCGAAGTAGAGATAATTTGATGAAGAGCTGGGTCAACGTTGCCGAACCGACTTCCGCTGTATATGACGTCAATGCAGTAAATAGCCTGCGCCGCCAGGTCACGCAAAAAGACCCGGCGGCATTGGAAAAAGTCGCGCATCAGTTTGAAGGGCTGTTCGTTAACATGATGCTGAAAAGCATGCGTTCGGCATTGCCGCAGGACGGGATGTTAAGCAACGATCAGACCCGGCTCTATACCAGTATGTACGATCAGCAGATGGCTCAGGATTTATCGGCTAAAGGGTTAGGACTGGCCGATATGATCATGAAACAAATGGGGCGCCAGCATACCGACATTCCGCCTGATAGCGTGGGCAAAGTGCCGATGCCGCTGGATCAGGAACGACTGGCGACCAGCGCATTATCGCCCGCATTGATTGGCGAGTTTTTACGTCGTGAACAACGGCAAGATAATGCGGCTGAACAGCAATCGGCGGCGCCGCTGCGTCAAACGTCATCTCAATTCACCGATCGCCTTTCCATCCCTTCCATGATAGCCAGCTTACAGAGCGGTATTCCCCATCATTTGATTATGGCGCAGGCGGCGCTGGAATCCGGATGGGGGCGGCGGGAAATCACCACCGCTGACGGCAAGCCTAGCTATAACATTTTCGGCGTAAAAGCCAATGATAGCTGGAAAGGTAAAGTCACCGAGGTGATGACGACGGAATTCGAAAATGGTCGGGCATATAAGACTAAGGAACTGTTCCGGGTTTACGACTCTTATCTTGATGCGCTTAATGACTATATATCGTTGCTGACCAATAACTCTCGATATAAGCCGGTTCTGGACGCGAAGAGCGCGGAAGATGCGGCCTACGCGTTGCAACGTGCAGGCTATGCGACCGATCCGAACTATGGAGACAAACTGGTGCAGATCATCGGTCAGATAAAGCAGGCATCACAAAAGGCCATCAGCGCTTATACCCACGATTTGAGCAAATTATTTTAAAAATAATTAATTGCTGTGCTCTCAAGTTTTTGTTCAAACAGACGATAAAAAAATAAGTAAAAACGTTTATTCAGGCTGGCGTAGCCGCTTAGCCGATATAGAAGAATGAATAAGGAAACTTCATGGCGAGTTCTTTGGTTAATATTGCATCTTCCGGTCTGAAGGCTGCGCAGACGTTACTTAATACCACGGGTAACAACATTACCAACGCCCAAACAACAGGCTACAACCGGCAAACGGTTTCTCTTTCCTCGGCTATCGGCCAGTCTACCACTTATGGCGAAGTGGGAACCGGAGTGACGGTCAGTTCCGTCAACCGCGAATACGACAAGCTTACTGTTGCGCAATTGCGCGCTGCGTCGGCCAGTTATGCTGAAACCAGCGCTTATTACGATCAGCTTTCCCAAATTGATAGCCTGCTGGCGAGCAGCGTCACCAGCAGCACGACCTCTACGGCCTCCAGCATTGACAGCATGCTGTCAGACTTTTTCGCCAGCCTGAGTACGCTGAGCTCCGACGCCGGCAGTACGTCGTCCCGCCAGGCGGTGCTCAGTAGCGCAGAGGCGCTGGTTAGCCAGTTGCAAACGGCGGACAGCTACCTGTCGACGATGGATTCGGCTATCAATCAGGAGGTTACCAGCACGGTTGATACCATTAACAGCTATGCCGAACAGATCGCCAAGTTGAACTCCCAGATATCCAGCATGGGCAGCGCCGGCGCTTCGGCTAACTCGTTGCTGGATCAGCGCGATCAATTGATTAACAATCTGAACGACCTGGTCGGCGTGACGGTATCCACACAAGATGATTCGCTGGTGACGGTATCGCTTTCCAACGGCTTGACGCTGGTGCAGGGCGGTACTTCCTATGCGTTGGCGGCAGTAACCGACAGCGCCGATGCATCTCGTATCACTATCGCCTATGACAGCGGCAACGGCAGCTTGACCAGCATCAATGAGGATAACATTGATGGCGGCAGCCTGGCCGGCCTGTTTGCCGCCCGGGATGATATAGATAGCACGCGTAATGCACTGGGTCTGATCGCCCTGGAACTCGCTGGCAGTATGAACGAACTGCAAAGCGAAGGGGTGGATCTGAACGGCGATGTCGGTACGGATTTCTTCAGCTATAACGACCCATCGGTGTTAAGCAATAGTAAGAATACCGGCAGCGCGGAGCTATCCGCCTCTTATACCGATATCAGCAGCGTTACGGCCAGCGACTACAAACTGAGCTATAAAAACGGCAGTTGGAACGTGACGCAAGTTTCAGACGGTTCAACCGTCAGCTATACCACTTCCACCGACAGCGATGGTAATTCTACCCTTAGTTTTGGCGGTTTGACGGTTACCGTTTCCGGCGATGCCGCCGAGGGCGACTCGTTTAACGTGGAAACGGTGAGCGGTGTGATTTCCAGTTTGTCGGTCGCGTTAAGCGATGGCTCGCTGATCGCCGCCGGTCTGAATGATGCCGAAACCGGTGAAAGCGATAACCGTAACCTGGAATCAATGATTGATTTGCAAACGTCGAAGCTTATCGGCGGCAAATCGACGCTAGCGCAGTCTTATGCCAGCCTGATCAGTGAAATTGGGATTAAAACTTCATCGGCGAATAGTCTCAGTTCTTCCCAGTCGGCTATCGTGACGTCGCTGACCGAGAAACAGCAGTCGGTTTCCGGGGTAAACATTGATGAAGAATACATTAATCTTTATAGCGCACAGCAGTACTACACCGCCTGTGCCCAGGTATTGTCTACCGCGAATACCATTTTTGACTCCCTGTTGTCAGCAGTAAACAGCTAACTAATTCATGACAAATTATAAGGGTAAACATTATGCGTCTTAGCACTAGTGTGATAAATCAGAGACAGATCGCCAGTTCTCTGGAGATTCAGTCCGCAGTGACCACGGCCGCAGCTCAGGTGTCTTCCGGCTTTCGCGTCACCAAGCCCTCCGATGATCCCATTGCCGCCTCACAGGCGGTATTGGTGTCTCAGGCGCAGGCTGACAGTCAAAAATACACTACGGCGCGCCAGACGGCGGAAGCCAGTCTGAATCTGGAAGACACTACGTTGGATGAAGTCGTTACCACGCTCCAGAACATTCAGACGAAACTGATTCAGGCCGCTAACACCACTTATAGCGATTCCGACCGGGCCTCGCTGGCCACAGAACTACAAAGTTATAAAGATCAACTGGTGGCGCTGGCGAACACCACCGATAGTAGCGGTAACTATATTTTTAGCGGCTACGCCTCCGGCTCCGCGGCCTTTACCGTAGCGGACGACGGCACCGTGTCTTACAGCGGCAGCAGCAGCGCTGTTTCTATCAAAATATCCGACAGCCTGTCAGTGACTACCGGCGATACCGGTAATAGCGTATTTGGCGAAGATGGCAATAGTGTTTTTGACACCATCGATCAGGCGCTGGCTGCGTTATCCATGAGTCTGGATGACGGGGATTCGACGGAAGAGTACTCGTCGGCGATGGGGAGCGTGCTAAGCACTTTGTCGAATCAATTGGATGATGTATACACTGCGCAGACCAAGCTGGGCGGCAAACAGACGACAATTACCTCGTTGAAGAGCCAGCAGACTAGCATCGATGTGGTTTACTCCGATCGTAAAACCGATTTGGTGGAAGCCGATATTGTTGCCGCGACGGCGACTTACCAATCTTTGCAGGTAATGCTTCAGGCGAATGCCGCCGTGACCGCCAGCATGTTTTCCATGTCGCTATTCCAACTCAACGGCTAGTGGTTGGGACAACAGTTTAACGTGCTAAACCGGGCACGTTTTTTGGGTGTATCATTTGATTAATTTAATCATTGATGCACCATTTTTTATGGTCCTAATTTATCCTGCCGGCTGTATATCCTTATTGACCAATTTATTCTTGTGCAAGAAATTCTCTGATAATCATCGCAATCACATCAAATAACTCACTGAATATGTGCTCTGAAAATGGCGCAAACAGCGGCATCAGTAATCCGATGGTCAATATACCGATGGTGAGCGTAATTGGAAAACCGATCACAAAGACGGAGAGTTGCGGGGACATTCGGTTTAGAACGCCCAATGATATGTTAATAACCAACAGAAATGTGATTAAAGGAAGAGCGAGCATCAGGCCGTTAATAAAAATAAGGCTACCCGTTTGGGCAATGGACAGAAAAATATTGCTATTGATTAACCCCTGATTGATGGGAATAAGATGAAAGCTGTCGGCTAATAATGAAATAAGCCATAGGTGCCCATCAAATACCAGGAACAGCAGCATGGCAAACACATTGAAAAAACGGGATAGCACCGAGGTGTTGGCGCCGCTTGATGGATCGAAGAAGGTGGCAAAGGATAATCCCATTTGCAAACCGATAATTTCACCCGCCAGGCGAAATACGGCAAAAGCCAACTGCATAGTGAAACCTAAAGCAATGCCGATTAATACTTGCTTTATTAAAAGCCAAACACCGGGCACAGAAAAGATAGGCGTATTTTCAATTGTTATCTGGGGCGATATCAGGACGGTACACAGGAAAGCCAAACCGATTTTAACTTTACTATCGATTCCTTTTTCGTTAAATAGCGGTGCGGTGGCGATCAGCGCCAATAGCCGTACGAAAGGCCAAAAATACTGCCCTAACCAATAGGTTAAATCGGCGCTGGTGACTTCTATCATTATTATCCAATGATTATCGGTAAATTACTAAAAAGCGTTCGCATATAGTCTAATAGCAGATTAAGCATCCAGGGGCCGGCAATAACGATGGCGGTAAATACCGCCAGAATCTTGGGAATAAACGACAGCGTCATTTCATTGACCTGCGTAGCCGCCTGCAGCAGGCTGACGATCAATCCGGTCAGCAATGCGGCCAGCAATAAAGGCGCGGCAAGAGCCAGAGCGATTTTCATCGCTTCATAACCAAGGGCCATAACTGATTCAGGTGTCATGATAATAATCCTGGTCCGCGTTTCCTGATTGTAGAAACGCTAGCTGTAGAAACTCTGCGCGAGAGAACCGATTAGTAACTGCCAGCCATCGACAAGCACGAACAGCATCAATTTAAAAGGTAACGATACGGTAGCAGGCGGAACCATCATCATACCCAGCGCCATCAAAACACTGGCGACCACCAGGTCAATAATCAAAAAAGGAATAAATATGGTGAATCCAATTTGAAAGGCGGTTTTCAGTTCGCTGGTGACAAACGCCGGGATCAGTATCCGCATGGGAACGGATTCCGGCCCCTCCAGCGCGGGAATTTCCGCCAGCCGGGTAAAAAGCGCCAGATCGGCTTCACGCGTTTGCCGCAGCATGAATTCACGCAGGGGCTGCGACCCGGTTTCAAAAGCGGACTCCATGGTGATCTGGTTTTGACTGAAAGGGACATAAGCCTCTTGATAGATTTTGTTAAATACCGGCGACATAACAAAGAAGGTCAGAAATAAGCTTAAGCCCAGGATGACCTGGTTGGGCGGGGCCGTCGCGGTGCCGATAGCCGTACGCAACAGGCTTAACACGATTACGATGCGAGTAAAGCTGGTCATCATCAATAACACCGCTGGCAGAAACGTCAGCGATGTCATGAATACCAGCGTTTGCACCGGCAGGGACCAGCTTTGCCCTCCGTTAGGCAGCGGTTGACTGATAATGCCGGGTAATTGCGCCCATGCGGCCGGCATAATCAGAAAAGAAGCGCCAATCAGAATCTGGAATAACAATTTGAGGGGGAATCGATGAGCAATAACATTCATGCCGATGTATCCGGACGTTTTAATACTTTTGACAGCAGTTGGCGAAAATCCGTCGCTTTATCTTTATTGGCGTCGGAATTAGCGTCAGATGACTTGTCTATGGATTGAGCGGGTATGGTCAGTAATGGTGAAATATTCTGTGACGTTACACCCAGTATCAGCCAGTTTTTATCGACCTCAACAATAACGACCCGTTCCCGCTGACCAACCTGACAGGTCGAAATCACTTTTAATAAACGATTGTTATGCGAATAACCTGTTAAGCCCAATTTACGGATAATCCAGGCAATCAACAAAATAAACAATAGAATCCCAACCAGCATGCCGCCGACTTGAGACAGCAGCATCGTGTTGGATATCGGCGGCGCGGTAGCGATAGTGGATACGCTCTCGGTCGCCGCGGAGGTTACGGTTTGACTCATCAACGGCTCAATCGACGCATGCGCTCGGAAGGGGTAATGATATCCGTGATACGGACACCATATTTATCCGCAACCACCACAACTTCTCCCTGAGCAATCAGGTAGCCATTGATTAGAATGTCCAACGGCTCGCCGGCTAATCCCTCAAGAGGAACGACCGAACCTTGGGAAAGGTGTAAAAGTTCCTTGATGGTCATTTTCGTCCTTCCAAGCTCAACCGTCAGCTTGACCGGGATATCCATAATCATGTCAATGTCCTGCAGGGAATTAGCTCCTTGCTGGGCGGAGAGATTATCGAATACGCTATCGGCCGTGGCTGTGCCTTTTTCCGCAGTCTGTTGCTCATTAAATGCATCAGCCCACAAATCGTCCACGGATTCCTTTTCATCGGACGGTTTCTTGCTGTCACTCATTGGGCTGTTCCTCATCGTTCAGAGAATTCAATATAGGATTAATTAAATGTTCGACTTTCAAGGCGTACTGTCCGCCGGATGTACCATATTGGCAGGTCAGGACGGGGACGCCATCAACATGGGCGATCAAACGCTCGGGTTTGTCTATCGGCAGAATATCGCCCGGTTGTAATTGAAGGAGTTTGGAGATCCGCAAAGGAATATCCACAAAACTCGCCACCAGTTCCAGTTCCGAATGCTGCACCTGTTTCGCCAACGCTTCCCGCCAGTTATGATCTTCCTGACGAGAGTTTTCCAGCGGCGGATTGACCAAGAGTTCGCGCAGCGGCTCTATCATGGCGAAGGGAATACAGATGCTGAATTCCCCGGTTAATGAGCCTATTTCCACATGAAAAGGCGTGGTCACCACGATGTCGTTAGGCGAGGTGGTAATGTTGGTAAATTTTACCTGCATCTCCGAGCGGACATATTCTATATCCAGCTTATAGATAGCCTGCCAGGCATCGCTGTAGGCTTCCAGCGCAAGACGGAGCATGCGTTTAACGATTCTCTGCTCGGTATGGGTAAACTCCCGGCC
The DNA here is from genome assembly GCF_017569925.1 of Brenneria izadpanahii. NCBI lineage: Bacteria > Pseudomonadati > Pseudomonadota > Gammaproteobacteria > Enterobacterales > Pectobacteriaceae > Brenneria > Brenneria izadpanahii. The sequence goes on from NZ_CP050854.1 coordinate 1,923,728, forward strand.
TTCAACTTTGGTTGGAAACCGGCCGTCGCCGCCGAACAGGTTATCGACCGCAATAAAAACCAGACTGGGTGAGAAAACCAGCAGCGCGGTTCCACGCAACGGCTTCATGTGGATCAGGTTTATGTTGGTCGGAACCGGCAAATTTCGCGCGAATTCGTGATAAGGCAAAATTTTAATGGGGCCTACCGTAATATCCGGACTACGGCGTAAAAGATTGAATAGCCCCATTCTGAACTGGCGAGCAAACCGCTCATTGATAATTTCCAGCGCCTGCAAACGTTCACGGACAACACGGCGCTGCGTATTGGGATCATAAGGTTTTACGTCGCCCGCTACGGTGGCTACAGGGGTATCATCCCCATCGTCGCTGCTGCCATTTAGCAGAGCATCGATTTCGGCCTGAGAAAGAATACTGTCACCCATAAATAATTACCGTAGTATGAACGCTGTGAATAGAACGTCATTAATCGTTTGCTCCGCCTGCCCTGGAACTAAAGGGGGAGCAAGTACTTGTTTGATTTCTTCCACCAGCTGCTGTTTCCCTTGTTCTGTACTCAGGGAAGCTGAGTTTTGGCGGGATAATAGCAAAAGCAAACGACTACGCACTTCCGGCAAATAGTTACTGAGCTGTTGGTGTGTAGCTTCATCCGGCAATCTTAGGGTAAAGCCGACGTACAAAACCCGATCCAAATCGTTGTCGGGGTTCTGCAGGTTAACGGTAAACGTATCAAGCGGCATAAAAACCGGCGCCGGTGGCGGCGTAACTTTTTGAGTTTGAGCTGTGTCGGCCGGTTTATACAGAAACCACCAGGCAGCGCCTCCCGCAATGGCCGTCAGTAATGCGATAACGATAAGCACGACTAGCCAGATTGAACGCTTTCGTCCGGAGGTGAGAGCTTGTTCAGACATAAGTAAAGATAATTCCTGTTACGTATTTGAAGGATGGCATGAAAAAGACATCACCGACCTCATTTAACCCAAGGTCGATTATCCCGTCTATTTTCTTCATCAATAGGACGAATAGACAAGGAAAATTAGGCTACCTTGGGTATTTATTAGCATCTTAAGCGAAGATGTTAACCCCTGTAACGCCAGAAGCCATCTGTTGCAAAGATGTGGGTACGTTCAACGGCGTCGCTAATCCGTCTGATGATGAGCTATCAGACGGTTGAGCAAAACCTGGATCGGCGGTTTGCTGATCTTGCGCCCAACTCTGCGATGATTCGCTGCCCACGCTTGCCTGCCCTAAATCAATGCCGCTCTCCGCCAATGACGTGCGCAGATGGGGGAAGGCGGCTTCCAGAGCCGCTCTGACCTGACTATGCGCTGATACAAAGTGGAGCTGGGCTTCGTTGTCGTTATTCAGCGTCAGGCTAATCTGCAAGGAGCCCAGTTCTTCCGGGTGAAGACGGAGTTTGGCGTTCTGCTGGCCATCGCGGGCAAACATGATAATTTGCTGGCCGAGCGTCTGTTGCCAGGCTTCGCTACCCATTTGCGCGTTCAGCATGGCGGTTGATGTAGTAACCGTGCTAGTCGTCGCGCTTGTTGCCTGGGCCGTCGCCGGCACTGCATGGGAAGATGGAGCAACTAACGGCGATGTGTTGCTGGAGGCGTTGGCGGTGATAGACTCGCTGCTTCTGGCGGTGGTCGCCGCAAGCGCGGTATTGCTAGTAAAAGAGTCATCGCTGTCAGTGGATAGTTCGGTTTTCTTACTAACCGTATCTACCACTATATCATCCGCGCTATTCGCCTGGCGGCCACCCTTACCGGCGCCGGCCAAGGTAAACGGCGTTAATGGCGTATCCACTTCGCTTTCAGCCGTTGTATTCGGTGTTGCAAGTTGATCGCTCAGCGTTAAGGAAACGGCCGCGGATTGAGCCGGTGCCAGCGTACCGTCGATTACAATTGCATCGGCGTCAGGTGCCGTATCGGTTTTTGCCGTTTGCGTCTGGTTTATCATCGCCAACAATGACAGGGTAGCCGCATCAGGCGTATCGCTGGTAAAGTCGCTCTCGTCCTGGTGGACGGTCGTTTCTTGAACGCTTGATAAAAAAGCATCGTCAACGACGGGGTCGCTCGGTTCATCCAACGCCAACTGAATATCCGTCTCGGATGGAATGCTTTTTTCTTTATCCGTTATAGATGCATTGGCATTTTTTAATGCGGAGGAGCCGGGGAGCGAATCGGTTTCAGCAGAAGCACTTTCTGTTTCAGTGGCGTTGCGCTGGTCGTTATTGGCATTGTCCACGCCATCTTGATTTTGCTGAGAAGCTGTTTTATCCGCCGGCTGCTCTCTGGAGGGGGACTGCGCGGAGGCTGATTCTGTGGATTCTTTGTTGGCGACAGAAGAATCGGCATTGGATGCCGCGCTATTAGTCGCAGAAGAAGTCGTCGCTGTTGTTGATTGCGCGGTATCTCTGCGCGCTGATAACAATTGTTCAAAACTACTGCCGGACTCAGACTGGCGCGTAGACGATGAGTCTGCTGAGACATTGTTATTGACAACAACATTGTTGACGCCGGAAAGATTCATGGATGCTTCCTCAGTGAGGCGCGCTGTGCAAATTCGTCCATCAGTTTCTGATCCTGTCGGTTGGCATGTATCAGGGCTTTTTGTGCCGAGCGATCCTGTAAGGTGATAAAGGCATTCAACCTTTGATATTTAGATCGCCAGGTCTGGGTCGCTTGCTGCAGCTGCTGACTCCAGTGGGCAAGTTGTTTTCGATGCTGCTCTATCGCTTTTTCCAGCGTCAGCAGAAATTGTTGATAGTTATACCAGTTGGCGGAGTTAATACCGCTACTCATGGTAGATTGCAATTGCTGACGGTAATCTGTTTCGTAGCCGAGCAACATCTCTAACTGTTTTTGGACATTCAGATGCGACTGACGAATTTTTCCCAGCAGTACAGCAGCATCATCAGCTTCTTGTTGAGCTAAATCGCGTAATGTATCCAAAGGTGATTGCGTTTTCATCTGACCCCACAGTGAAATGTTAAGACTAATCCTAATAATTAACGTCAAAAAAATCCGTTAGCTTATATCTCCAGAAGAAAAAAGAGCAAAAAGCTGATTCTGGGCGTCTTCGTAGTTGCAACGTTCAAAAATTCCCTGTTTTAAAAACTTTTCCATGCTGGGATAGAGACGAATCGCACGATCGAGTAACGGATCGCTTCCCGCCGCGTACGCCCCCACGCTTATCAGATCATGATTGCGCTGATAGCTGGAAAGTAACTGCTTAAACTGTTGCACGATGGTGTAGTGCTTTTCATCCACCAATGCCGTCATTGCCCGGCTAATCGAGGCTTCAATATCAATCGCGGGATAATGGCCTGATTCGGCCAGATGCCGGGACAAGACAACGTGACCATCGAGAATCGCCCGCGCCGCATCGGCAATAGGGTCTTGCTGATCGTCCCCTTCCGTCAGCACGGTATAGAAGGCGGTAATGGAGCCGCCGCCATTAATACCGTTGCCGGCTCTTTCCACCAGCGAGGGGAGTTTGGCGAAAACGGAGGGCGGATAGCCTTTGGTCGCCGGGGGTTCGCCAATCGCCAGCGCGATTTCACGCTGAGCCATTGCGTATCGAGTGAGCGAATCCATAATCAGCAACACATGATGACCGCGATCGCGAAAATCTTCCGCAATACGCGTTGCGTAAGCCGCTCCTTGCATACGCAATAGCGGCGATACATCCGCCGGAGCGGCGATAACTACGGAACGGGAACGGCCTTCATCGCCGAGAATGTTCTCAATAAAATCTTTAACTTCGCGACCGCGCTCTCCGATGAGACCGACGACAATAACATCCGCCTTCGTATAACGGGCCATCATGCCAAGCAGGACGCTTTTCCCCACCCCTGAGCCTGCAAACAGGCCCATTCGCTGTCCGCGTCCCACGGTCAATAACCCATTGATGGCCCGAACGCCGACGTCGAGCACGCTATTTATCGGCGTTCGTTGCAAAGGGTTATATGGCGCAGAGGTTAACGTTGCCCGGTAGCCGGTTTCCGGAGCAGGCAATCCATCAAGCGGTTTGGCCGTACCATCCAGCACCCGCCCCAGTAGTTCCGGACCTAACGGCAACTGTTTCCCCTGCGTGCTTCCATCGGCTGACGGGCTTGCATACACTCTTGCGCCTGGCGTGATGCCTTCCATTTCTTCCAACGGCATCAGGAAAAGTTTTTGTCCGTTGAAACCAACAACTTCGCTTTCTAATTCTTTAATGTCATTGCCATTTTGACGTTCTATCAGGCAAGTCGCACCCAGCGGGAGATGCAAACCTGTAGCCTCCAGCACCAAACCGGTAGCGCGAACCAATTTGCCGTAATGCCGGACCGATGGCGTACTGGCAATGCGCTTTTCATAAGCATCGATGGTAGACAACCAGCGGGAGAGGCGTGATGTCATCATAGTTCTCCCGGTGCGGCCAAACGGCACAGCTCACGCCATCGGGTCGCCAGGCTGGCGTCGAGATCGCCCTCATCGGCGCTGACTTTGCATCCGCCCGGGTGTAGCTGATTATCTGCTAATAAACTCCACCCATGCGCGCTGAGCGTAGCGCCAAGGTGCTCTTCCACCTGCGCCAGATCGGAGGGATGAACCCGGAGTTGCGGCTTGCCGCTAAACATGGGTTCTTGCTGGATAAATTGTTGAATTTGGTTGAGTAGCGCCGTGCCGTCGCAAACAGGCGCCTGACCCAGAACCTGCTTGGCGGCGGTTAACGCCAGTTGCATTAGTCGTGCAGGAATAACCGTGTCCAATGAATCCAGCGTCTGTTGGAATTCAGTCACCATCTGTTGCAATTGGGCGACCATCGGGGATTGCTGTTGCTGTATTTCTTCCAGCCCTTGCTTTCTGCCTTCTTCCAATCCGCGTTGATAACCGGCGTTATACCCTTCCTGCTGACCCTGATTGAATCCGGTTTGCTGCGCTTTGTTCTCAACCCTCTGACGTAATTCAGCCAAATCCTCTTCGGTGAAGGATGGCGTAGCGTCAGCGGATGACGAAGCCTCGTCTTCTGCTGATGCCGGATGCAGTTGGAACTCCTCGCGTGAGGACAGATCGTCTAAAGACCAGGGTTGCCAGTTCATTCCTTTAATTGCATCAGACATAGGCATCCTCACCGCCGCCAATCACGATCTCCCCGCTGTCAGCCAAACGACGGACAATAAGCAGAATGGCTTTCTGCTCGCTTTCCACCTGAGACATACGGACCGGACCGCGAGTCGCCAAATCATCGCGCAGAATTTCAGCGGCACGCTGCGACATATTCTTGAGGAATTTCTCGCGCAATGGCTGTTCGGCGCCTTTCAGCGCAATAAGCAGGGATTCGGATTCCACTTCCTGCAACAGACGTTGAATACTGCGGTCGTCCACATCCACCAGATTTTCGAACAGGAACATTTCATCAATGATTTTCTGCGCCAGTTCGCCGTCGAATTCGCGTACGGCATCAATAACGGCTTCTTCCTGCTGGGTTTTCATCAGGTTAATGATCTCAGCCGCAGTACGGATACCGCCCATCTTACTGCGCTTGAGATTCTGACCGTCTAACAGACTATTCAATACTTCCGTCAGCTCGGCCAGTGCCGCGGGCTGTACCCCGCCGAAGGTGGCAATACGCAACATGACATCGTTACGCAGGCGTTCATCAAACAGCGCCAGAATATCGGCGGCCTGGGCCCGCTTCAGATGCACCAGGATAGTTGCGATAATTTGCGGATGTTCTTCCTGGATTAGCTCAGCCGCACTCTGCGGTTCCATAAAGTTGAGCGTTTCCATTCCGCTGGTGGTTTCGCGGCTTTCCAGAATATCTTCCAGCAGACTGGAGGCGCGCTCTTCGCCCAGCGCCTTGATCAGCACGGAACGCAGATAGTCGCCTGCATTAATACTCAGCGCCGCATACTGCTCGGCATCAGCTTCGAATTCTTTTAAGACTTCAGTCAGTTGCTGATTCGATACCTGCTTCATACTGGCCATCGCGGCGCTTAAGTGTTGTACCTCTCTGGTCGAGAGATGGGTAAACACATCAGCGGCCCGATCTTCACCAATGGTCATCAGCAGAATCGCACTTTTTTCGGTTCCGGTCAGACTCATATTTCACTCCCCATCCACTCACGGATTACCAGCGCAACAACTCGGGGGTCATTTTCTGCCAAGTCACGAATTTTCTGACTTTGAAGCTCGGCACTGACTCTCTGCTGAGAACGTTTCTGCTGTTCTTGTTCATCTTTGCTCAATTTTACGACGACATCATCGTCGTTGTTTGGCATCGCCGCCGCTGCCGGAGCGCCCGCTGCGGCAACCTTGTTTTTATTCACCAGCGGCTTGAGCAGTTTCCGCCACAGAATAAAGGCGACGAGGGCGACAAGCAGCCAGCGTCCCGCATTCATTAGGCGATCAAAGAAGCTTTGCTGTTGCCAGAAGGGGAGATCGCCCGCAACATTTTCCGTTTGCGTAAATGGCGTATTGGCGATATTCAGCGTATCTCCGCGTTCGCTGGAATAGCCCATTGCTTCCCGGGTCAGAGACTCGATCTGTTTAATTTGATCATCGGTCAACGCTACCGGAGTGCCTTCTTCCGACTGGCGATAGTTGACAACGACAGCAACGGAGAGCCGTTGCAGTGAGCCGGCGCTTTGTTTGGTATGGCGAATGGTGCGATCGACTTCATAATTGATGGTCGAGTCGTTCCGCGTGCTAGAAGGCGTAGCGACCGCGTTATTATTCGTTGCGTTGGTATTTTGCGCATTGCCCGCATTGGCGTTGTTGGCATTTGCATTCGCTGCATTGGCGTTATTAGCCGGGGCCGTTATCGGAGCCGTCGGGGCAGGGGCCGGTTGGTTTGAAAGCGCGCCTGGCACACCGCCTACCATACCGTTGCCGCGCTGCTCGCTGTTGCTGCTCTGTTGCGAACGTACTGCGGCTTGGTTAGGCGCCTGGTTCGGCTGATATTGTTCGTCGGTCTGCTCCCGGCTGGAAAAATCAAGTTGGGCGGTTACCTGAGCATGGACATTGCCAAGGCCGACGACCGGAGTCAGGATAGCTTCAATGCGGCGTTGATAAAGATTTTCAACGTCAGCGGTGTATTTCAACTGAGCGGTATTCAGATCTCGGCCGCTACTGTCGGATTGCGTCAGCAGACGCCCGTTTTGATCGACTACCGTGACATTGTCAGGGGGTAAGCCCGAAACGCTGCTGGCGACCATGTAGACGATGGCGTTGATTTGACCATCATCCAACGCTCGGCCTGGTTGCAAATTTAGCGTCACGGACGCGGACGGGGATTTCTGTTCGCGAACAAACAGCGACGGTTTGGGGATAGCCAGATGGACGCGCGCGTTGACGACGGGGCCCAGCGTCTCTATGGTCCGCGATAGTTCTCCCTCCAGCGCCCGCTGATAATTGATCTGTTCGCTGAATTGACTGATACCGAACTTTTCTTGATCGAGTAGCTCAAAACCAACGGCTCCGCCTTTAGGCAGTCCCTGTTGCGCCAGGCGCAGGCGGGTTTCATGTACTTTATCGGCAGGGATCAGCAATGCGCCGCCGTTATCCGCGAAGCGGTATGGAATATTCATTTGCCCAAGTTGAGCAACGATGCTTCCACCGTCACGATCGTTCAGGTTACTGTATAACACCCGGTAATCAGGGGATTGTGCCCATAATATCAATGCGGAAACAATGGCGAGCGCTGCAGCGGCAGCAACCAACAATGGGATTCTGGGATTAGCGCGCAAAGAGGAAAACATTGCAGTAAATCCGTTTTTGTTAGCCGCGTTCAAACTGCTTTTCACGGTGCTCATTCGTATTCCCTGCTAGAAATTGACAAATTGATAATGAATGTTGATAACAAAACAAACTCCAAGATGAGCAATGCCCCAATACGCATTAAAATGAATGTCACCTGTATGGCGTGGTTTTACATTATTTCCTCGGGCCGGAAAATTTGATTGCCGAATTAGCTGGGTTTTTCATAGCTATTTAACGGCTTAGAACCACCTTGATTCTGATATGTTATCCGCTGGTAATTTACATATGCGGAGGTGAGAGATGGCGGTGGAAGGCATTGCTTCGGTCGTGGCGCAATTACAGGCCACAGCGCTTCAGGCCACTGGCAGCGAGGCTAAGGCTCCGGTTGCCGCGGGCGCGGGGTTTGCGGCGGAAATGAAATCCGCGCTGGGCAAAATCAGCGACCAGCAACAGGCTGCCCGTACGCAGGCGCAGGACTTTGAATTGGGCAAACCCGGCGTCGCGCTCAATGATGTGATGGTCGATCTGCAAAAGGCCTCGGTTTCATTGCAAATGGGCGTTCAGGTTCGTAACAAACTGGTTACGGCGTATCAGGATATCATGGGTATGAGCGTTTGACGGTTGTGCATTTATATCTGAGACTCTGCTAATGAACGTATTAAGAGTTGCTACAGTTTGCGTGTCAGCCTCCCTGTTTTCTGCTGGTTGCGCCGCGGCGGATAGCCAGCAGTCAGTTACAAAAATCACCTCGGCCGTACAAAACGTAGCCACAGACTGGTGTGAGAAGAAAGGCGGCAAGGTGGTGACCATTAAAACAAACGTCAAGTCGGCCACCTCAACAGGCCGTACGACCAAGTGTTTGTTGCCGAGCGGCGAACTTATCGATCAGTGGAAACTCTACAAGCGTGATAATAATAGATAAGGAATTAATTGTATTTAGGCTGTCATCCTCAGCCTGTTGATTCCAAGGCTTTATTGTCCTTATTCTTCGTTTATCTTACCTGGCAACATGGATTGTCTGTCTGCGAACTTGTTGTAAGCGGAATTAACCGAGTGCTGTTGAGTTGAAATACTCATTAGGTCTTTCAGATCGCTCATCCTTGTTTGCAATAACTCTTTTACCTCTTGTTCATTACTCAGGATCCGCTGCAGGCTGATTTTGACTCTTTGCTGTTCATCGGTTGATAATTCGATAGAGTTACTCTCATTCAAATAAGAAAGTTTCTCAACTGTGGTGATATAGCGGTGCGAAAAATCGATCAGTTTGTCCCATTCGGCCTTTTTAGCCAGCAATAAACATTCATTACTTAAGGCAAGTAATTGCTGGTACAAAGATAATATCGGTTCGCTGGCATTCATCAACGTGATCTCAAAAATATTAGATAGACAATCAAAGGCTCTATGGTACTCAGGCTATAATCAACAAAAATTGAACAGATTGTTTGTTATAGCAACTGAATGATTATAAAAATATCCGCTGTATCATACTGCCTGGTCTGTATTGGCAATATCGGGTGATATCTGTTTCCATGAGTCGGCAATACCACGCAATAAACCAAGAACTTCATTTATCGCCTGCTCATCATTATGCAGATTGGCATGCAGCAATCTGCGCACCATATAGTCATACAAGGCGGCCAGATTATCAGCAATTTCACCGCCTTTTTCCCGATCCAGACTGGCAAGCAGCCCGTTGCTGATGATATTGACCGCTTTGGTAATGGCTTTACCTTTGGCAACAGTCTCTTTCTGTTGTATATGGATTCCCGCCCGAACAAGCGCGCTGATAGCACCCTCAAACAGCATGGTGATCAGTTTGTGGGGGCTGGCGCTCATCACGCTGCTTTGTAACCCCACCTGGGCATAGGCCTGCGTTCCATAAATCATCGTTGTCATAATCAGCTACTACTGGTTAGTTGGTCAAAGACATTGGTCAGATAGGTACTGGTGGAGTCCAGTTCCGAAACCAGCACATCCAGAGCGGTAAATTGCGTGGTATAACGCGCCATTATCGCTTCAATACGCGCTTCAGTCGCGGTTTTCTTGGCGGTCAGTTTTTCCTGGATCTCGGTAATACCGTCTAGGGCGTTATCAATAAGGCCGTCGTCCGCGGTGTAGGTTTGGATAGCAGATACCATCTGCGTGGCCAATCCGGTACTGGAACCATCGCCAACAAAAAACGCCTTAACGTCATCCGCATTTTCACTCAGCGCAGTGCTTAACTTGGTGGAGTCGATGGACAGCGTACCGTCGCTGTTGCTTACGGAGATCCCCAATTGGCTAAGCACCTGAAAAGTATCATTGCTTTGCCCTGAACTGAGCAGGGATTTCAGTTTGTTTTTCACTCCCCGTAAGAGTGAGTCGCCCACCAATGCGCCATTGTTCGTACTGCTATCGTCATCAGTAGCGTAGTCTTCATTGTAAGCCGTCAACGTGGTAAAAGTGCTCAGCAGACTATTATAAGAGTCTACCCAGGTTTGGATTGCTGTCGTAAGATCGTCGGTAGCGGCGCTGATGGTCAGGGTTTCGGTTGACGTAGACACGGCGGTCAGCGTTAGCGTAACGCCTTCGGAGGGCACATCGGTAACGGTATTGCTGCTGCGGGTAACGGTCACGCCGTTAACGGTGAGAATGGCATCCTGCGCGGCCACCGCCTGAGTCATAGCGCCGGAACCGGTGCTGCTGTCATAGCCAAGAATGCCGTTCAGCGTATCGTCAGTGCTGCTGATCGTCATTGTGGAGGCTTCACCAGTATCATTAGAGGTCAGCACTAACTGATAGCTGCTGTCGCCGGATTGGATCACACTGGCGGTAACGCCTGCATCGGCGCTATTGATGGCGCTGACTAATCCGTTGAGACTGGTTTGATCGGCCGTTAGGCTGATTTCGGTAGTGGTGTCTCCCACGCTGATGGTCAGCGTACTGTCTGAACTGCTGAGCGCGGTAGTTTTATCACTTTGCGTACTGCTCACCAGCGACTGGGCGGTGGCGAGTTGAGACACATTAATACTGTAGGTGCCGGTCGCCGCATCTGAAGTCGCGGTGGTTGAAAACGCCGTATTGGTGGACGTGCTCTTACTGCTGTAAAGATCGCTGCTGGTTAGCGCTTCTGTCGCGGTGGATAAGCTTTCCAGCGCGCTGTTGAGCGTATTATAGGCGGTGGTCTTGGCGGTATAAGCCGTTTGCTTGTTTTCGATCACCGTCACCTTCTGATCTTCGACAGCCTGTAGCTTTTCGAGAATAGAAGTGAGGTCCAACCCGGAACCGACGCCGAGTGAGGCGGTAACTGATGCCATAATCAATACCCTTTAGTTAATCGACCTTAAGGAATGCGTTTTTTGGTTATCGGCGCGATGCAATAAAAGTTTATGGTTTTTTACCTATATCTGTTTCTGCGGTTTTCTGCGGTAATGCAACAGTTATCTGATAAAATAGAACAGCGGTTCAATTGGTAATAATTGTATTTTGGCAGCAGCAAAAATTTTAAAAGAAATTGCTAAAGGTTGGATTAGGAGAGCCGATACATGTCAGTGACGGTGGTTGACACCGTAGGCAATTCGGCCTGAACCTTTAATTTTGAGCATCCGGTTTTCGCTGGGTGGATAAAAGGAACCTATTTTATGGCAATTTCAGTATTAACTAACAGTATTTCTCTGAGTGCACAGAACAACCTGAACTCCTCTCAGTCCAAACTGGGTCAGGCTATCGAACGTCTGTCTTCCGGTTTGCAGATCAACAGCGCTGCCGATAACGCAGCCGGTCAGGCGATCGCCAACCGTCTGCAATCCAGCATCAACGGTTTGAACCAGGCCGCTACAAACGCCAACGACGGTATCTCTCTGGCGCAAACCACCGAAGGCGCGCTGGACGAAATCAACGATAACTTACAGTCTATTCGTACCCTGGTCGTTCAGGCGGCTAACGGCACCAACTCTACCAGCGATCTGACCTCCATTCAGGAAGAAATTACCGCTCGTTTGGACGAAATCGATCGTATCTCTTCGCAAACCTCTTATAACGGTAAGAGCCTGTTGAGCGCAGATGGCAATACGATATCACTGCAGATTGGCACTAACGATGGTGAAACTATCAGCTTTACGCTGAATAGCGCTTCTTCGGGAGATCTGGGTGGCGGCGTTCGTGACATTGATGTCACCACTGCTGATTTTTCCGGCGGTACTACTTTGTCAGACATTGATGCTGCCATCGCTGAAGTCGATTCTCAGCGTTCCAGCCTGGGTTCTATCCAGAACCGTCTGGAATCCACTATCAACAACCTGACTTCCACCACGACTAACCTGAGCGATGCGCAGTCCCGTATCCAGGACGCCGACTATGCGACGGAAGTGTCGAACATGAGTAAGGCGCAAATTCTGCAACAGGCCGGCGCTTCCGTGCTGTCTCAGGCCAACGCCGTACCGCAGATCGCTCTGACTCTGCTGCAAGGCTAATCGGCTATACGCCCATAGCTTACATAAGACCCTGCTACGGCAGGGTTTTTTTTACATATAAAGACTGGCCGCAGGATGCAATCGGTTTACTGATGTTGGCGGATGACGATGCTTCGTATTGGTCGTTGAACCTTTGATTTAAGCCTGTAATAAACCACTAATCAGTGGATTATCGTTGCTCCCTATTTGTTATTTTAAACAAAATCTGTTTATCCCACTTAATGGCAAGGATATTCGCTTTTGTCTACCACTATACCGTCCTCCCCGCAAGCTGAAAATGATGTGGCGTCTTCTACTAGCGAGACCGAATCAATTTATCAATCGCTGGATTATCTTTCACCACAGGGGTTGCAAGCGGCTGCCTGGCTATATGGCGTACAGACGCCACCGCCAGCCAATTCCAGGATATTGGAGTTGGGGTGTGGTAATGGCGCCAATCTACGACCGTTTGCGCTGGCGCATTCCGGAGCAAAGGCAGTAGGCATCGATCTGAACGCTGAGGATATTGCCGAAGGCGAGCGCTGGTTGGCGCAACATTCGTTACCCAACCTGACGCTGGGTGTGATGGACCTCCCTACCTTGTTAGCAAGCGATCTCGGCGCGTTCGACTATATTGTGGTGCGTGGGATATTTAGTCTGGTCAGCGGAGAAAGCCGCTCCGCGCTGCTGGCTTTTTGCCGGCGTCATCTGTCGCCGCAGGGAGTGGCCTGTTTCGGTTATAACACCTATCCCGGTTGGAAAAGCGCTGAAGTTTTGCAGGATGCGCTGCAGGTGCATCTTTCACTGGCAAAAAATACGCCAGAGGCGCAAAGCGCCAGCGCCCGGGCGATGTTGGTGTTTATGTCGCTGGGGCTGGATAAACACAATCCGCAGCAAGCGGCGCTGCAGGAGTTTATCCATCAGGCGAAGCAGCTTTCCGATGTCGATTTGGCGCTAAACTACTATCAAGGGCTAAACCAACCCTGTTATTTAATGGATTTTCTGACATTAGCCAGCGAAGCGGACCTGGCCTGGCTGGGGGATGCGCAGCCCTATACAGAATTGGCCGAGCACTATAGTGACAATGTTGCGCAGCTTCATCAAACCATCTGTCCTTATGAGCATAAGCTGCTAAAGCAGCAGTATCTGGATTTTGCCGTCGGACGTAAATACCGTTACAGCCTGCTGGTGGCGCAGGCGCGCGCAGCCGAGGTTCTGCCCGCGCCAGACCTTGACCGCCTGGCGGATTTTCATTGGGCGGGGAGTTTTAGCCGTCGCCTAACGGAAAAAAATATAAATATAAATGCAGAGCATTTTCTGGCTGATGGGCGGTCAACTTTCATTTCTCAGGATGCATTAGCAAATAATTTGCTGGATGTGATAGGTGACGCATGGCCTAACAGCGTGTCGCTGGATCAATTAGTCTATAACACGCGTCCGCCAGAGGACGAGCAGCCCGATCATAAAGAAGCGGTGCTGAAATCACTCGGTTTTCTGTTTAGCAAAGGCGTGCTGGGGCTACATGGTTGTTTAGATGAGAGCGTCTATAACCGCCAGTCCTCGTCATCATTGACGTTGTTGCCGGGGATAATAACTGATTACCGTTTACGCAATGAAGCCGATGCCGCTTTCCGTTGCGTTAATTTCTGGTATGAACACCGTACCTTCACGCCTGGTGAGGATGAATTAGCTCATTTAGCTCTTATTGCGCAAGGGGGCGAATCCTCTTGTCAGGTCGATTATCCGCTGATGACGCGGTTGCGAGACTATGGACTGCTCTGGGGCGGCGTAGCAGCCTGGCGCAGCTGTTTACAGCAAAGTATTGTCTCGCTATCTCTGGATAAGGCGCTTGATAACATTCCCTCGCTGCTGTTTTATTCGACCAGACGAGAGAATGGCGGAGCATTACTGGCGCGGGATGTCGCCAGTACTTTAGGCCAGACCCGGAAGAGTGGCAAATTGGTTCCATTAGCGAAAAAAATGCATTCCCAATTGCAAGAACTGGTCGCTCAGGGAGCCTTTTCAGAAGCTCGGGAGATGGCGCAGAAATTAGTTGATAGTCAACCTCAAAATGTCTACGCATGGAATGCGCTAGTGAATATTTGTATGAGAACCACAGATAGGGAGAGTGCGCTCAAGGCGTTATTGCAAACGTTATCCCTCAACCCGCTATCTTGGGATCTCTATGAGACGCTGGCCGTGGTTCAGTATCGTCTAAATCGTACTTTTTATGCCGGAAACCTGATAAAAAAAGTGCTGCGTGCCTACCCTGACGGGCGTTATGCCTGGCAGTTGCTCTCGGCCATCTACGTCGATCATCGCAATTTCAGGTTAGCGGAAAAATGTGTAAGAGCGGCGTTGGCTATTGAGCCGAATCACCCGGAGCTACTGAATAATATAGCGAGTTGTCTTGATGGTCAGGGGAAACAGGCCGAGGCGCTGGGCTATTTTAAACAAATGGTGGATATAAATCCTGAAGCAACAGGGTTTCATAGCAATATGCTGTTTACCATGTTGCATGTCGGTTCGTTATCTCCTGAAGAGATCTTTCTTGCCCATCGCCGTTATGGCGAAGTGGTGGAGCGAATGGTCAATAGAGCCCCTATCCATTTGCCATTCAATAATATCAAAGATCCGTCCCGGCCATTGCGAATCGGCTTCGTATCGGCGGATTTACGCAATCATCCGGTGACCAACTTCCTTGAGCCTATCTGGCGTAATATCGATCGCGACGCTTTTAGTTTGTATGCCTATGCCAATAGTGAAGCTTATGATGCTAAATCACAGGAATTGCACGCGCTGAGCGCGGGTTGGTCCAAGGTGTGCAACCTAAGCGATATTGAGCTGGCGCAACAGATTAATCAGGATGGCATCGATATTCTGTTCGATCTTTCCGGCCATACCAGAGGCAACCGCCTGCCTGCGTTTGCTTATAAACCCGCGCCGATACAGATTGGTTGGATCGGTTATCCGGGAACCACGGGCTTAACGGCGATGGATTATTGGTTCTGCAATAATAATTTTGCTGAACCGGGCGTATTGGATAACCAGTTTACCGAAAAACTGATTTATTTGCCGTCAACCCAAATATTTGAACCGGTAAAAGACTGCCCGGAAATTAACCCATTACCGGCATTGTCAAATGGTTATATCACCTTTGGTAATTTCAATCGGCTAAATAAGATAAACGATGAAGTATACGTACTGTGGGCAAAAATATTGGTTGCGTTACCTTCTGCCCGTATGTTGATCGGCGCCATTGATGACTGGGATATGGAGAAAGAAATCCGGGGAAAAATGGCGGGATATGGTGTTAAACCTGAACAGTTGCTTTTTCAGAAAAGAACCTCAATGGGCGAATACTTAAAGCTGCACCATAAGGTAGATATTTTGCTGGATACTTTCCCTTACTCTGGGGAACCACCACCAACCATGCCGCCTGGATGGGCGTGCCGACATTGACGTTGGCGGGAAAAACTGCGGCTTCCCGACAGGGCGTTTCCGGGGAAGAGCCTGGGGACTGGATGAGTTTATTGCCTATTCACCGGAGGAATATGTGCAGAAGGCGCTTAGTTGGCCGCATGAGTTGGAGCGACTTTCCCAGCTCCGGGCTGGTATGCGGGAACGAGCTTCCGGTAGCCAAAAGAGTAGGGCTATCACCCCAGCGACCTATTTTGAAGAGGCATTGAGAACCGCATGGAAAATATATTGTAGCGGAGAATCTCCAAAAAGTTTCTCTGTCAAAGGGTAAGCGCTTTCTTTTATCAGAAGGCGTTGCCTTAGTGTTAAGAGCATCTGGTGGCGGTAAATCAGGAGCGGTAGCGTGCTTAAATTTGTTGCGGGGTATAAAAATAATTATGTCGAGCGATATAGAAAAGAATATATATGTTACCAGCCCGCTGCTTCCGCCGCTGGAAGAATTTATACCCTATCTTGAACAGATATGGGGCAATAAACAATTGACCAATGGCGGACCATTTCACCAACAGTTAGAACAGGCGTTAGCCGAGTATCTGGGCGTAAAGCATCTTTGTTTATTTGCCAATGGCACACTGGCGTTGCTGACGGCGCTGCAGGCTTTACGTATTACTGGAGAGGTGATCACGACTCCCTATTCATTTGTCGCGACGTCTCATACGCTGTTATGGAATGGTTTAAAACCCGTATTTGTCGATATTGATCCTGTTACCTGTAACCTCGATCCGGAAAAAATAGAACGGGCTATTACCCCGATGACATCGGCGATATTACCCGTACACTGTTATGGTATTCCAGCTAATGTGAAACGTATTCAGCAAATAGCGGATATCTATGGCCTGAAAGTTATTTATGATGCGGCGCATGCCTTCGGTGTGAAAGAGGACGGCGTCAGCATTTTAAACCATGGCGATCTCTCTATCCTCAGTTTCCATGCGACTAAAGTGTTCAATACCATAGAAGGTGGCGCCATCATTTGCCCGGATGCGAAAACTAAAAAACGTATCGATTACCTAAAAAATTTCGGTTTTGCCGATGAAGTGACGGTGGTTGCACCGGGAATTAACGGCAAAATGAATGAGGTTCAGGCTGCGTTCGGTTTACTGCAACTGCGGCACATAGATCGGGCATTGCAAGAAAGAGAGCGTATTTACGCCCGTTATAAACAGGCTTTTCAGAATATATCGGCCATTCGTTTGGTCGACGTGTCTGAAAACGTTAAATGGAATCACGCCTATTTTCCGATTTTTATCAATGGCGCTGATGCCGAAATTCGTGATGCGCTTTATGATGCGTTAAAGGCTGAAAATATTCTGCCGCGACGTTATTTTTACCCTCTTATTAGCACATTCCCCATGTATCGCGGACTTTCCAGTTCTCAAAATGAGAATCTTTCCGTCGCTATGAATATTGCTGATTCAGTACTGTGTCTGCCGATTTATCCCGGTCTTATGGAAGACGAGCAGAATAGGGTAATTAGCGTAGTCAACACTTTCATTACGGAACAGTTGCCGGCTGTAATGGTGAATTTTTTGGATAAATCGGCGTAATGCCAACGATATATCCAAAGTTAAATATGCTGCACCTTGCGATTTACACTTGGTTTGGTCGCATTCGTTCACACTCGCTTTCCCGTTATGATGGGAAAAGCGCTGATAATAACGTAATTACACATCGGAGAGCATCTTGCCTGATATTAATACATTGATCCTTGATGCAGGGTTCTCGGCTACTCCTATAATTCATTCTGCTATCGATATGGGCGCGATAGTTGGCGTGTGCAGCGGGAAAACCGCCGATCCCGGCCACCGTATTGCGCATCGCTCTTTCGTCATGGATTACTCTCAAGTAGATCAGATTCTATCGTTGGCGCGGCAAGAGAATATTTCTGCGTTGTTGCCCGGCGTGACGGATATCTCTTATTTGAGCGGGGCTAGTGTCGCCGCTCAACTGGGACTACCCGGCTTTGATGCCCCCGATACAGCGGATATCTTGTTTAAAAAGGATCGGTTCCGGCACTACGCCAAGCGCCAGGGGTTGCCGATTCCGAAAGCTGTAATGTCATTGGATCAGATTGACGAACTGAGTTTCCCTGTGCTGGTTAAGCCTGCCGATTCCTATAGCGGCCGCGGTATTGTCATGATTGACGATGCAGATTTGATTGGCGCGGCTTACCATTCTGCGCTGGCGGAATCAATGTCGGGCGAGGTAGTGGTTGAAGAGTTCAAGCAGGGGCAGTTGCATAGTCATTCCGCATTTGTGCGTAATGGTCGTATCGTTTGTGAGTTTTATGTTGATGAGTTCTGCACGGTATACCCGTATCAGGTAAATAGCAGTTGCCTGAGTGCTCAAATGAGCGAGTCGCTTAAGAGCCAAGTCAGTGAATGTATTCAGCACATTATTACCGATTTGCAATTGTGCGATGGTCTGGTGCACACACAATTTATTTCATTCGGAGAAGATTTTTGGCTAATAGAATTGACCCGTCGTTGCCCGGGGATTTATATAGCCTACTGATTCAATACGCGACGGGCATACCTTACGCAGCCCTGTTTGCTGCGCCGTTCCTCGGTCATGACTTACCAATTACTATGAAGCGTCCGCCCATAACGCGGTTTATTGCCAGACATACGGTGTCTGTTGCGGAAGAAACAACCTACATCTCACTACAGTGCCAGCATGAGTACGCTCAGGTTATCGCGGCCGTCCCTTTGAAAAAATGTGGCGAATCTTTATTAGAAGCGCCTTTTGACCGTGCCGCTATCCTTTTTTCAGAGTTTCCCGATGAAACACTCATGTTGCGCCATACGCCTTCCCTGAAAAAACACTTCACCATCAACCCCCGACTAACAGAGATACAGCCATGAGCGTGACTACAACTCGTCCTAAACTGAAATTAGGTTTTATAGGCGGTGGAATTAACTCTGCGATCGGCATGACGCATAAAATTGCGTGCCAGATGGATGGTCATTTTGAGTTGGCGGCTGGTTGTTTTAGCCGTAACAGAGAAATCAACCGGTTGACTGCGGAAAGTTGGGGTGTTGCACCCGAGCGCGCATACAACAGTATTGATGATTTTTTGCGTGCCGAAAAAGCGATATTGGATGCCGTTGTGGTACTTACTCCAACGCCGACACACACCGATATCGTTATTGCCTGTTTGGAGCAGGGGCTTACGGTCATTTGCGAAAAGTCGTTGGCAGCCAGCGTGGAAGATATTGAGTCGATTAACCGTACCCTGATTTCGACACAGGGTCAGTTGATGGTGACATTCAATTACACAGGTTATCCAATGATAAGGGAGCTGCGGCAGCGTATAGCCGATGGTGAGCTGGGGGCGATTTCGCAGATCATGATCGAGATGCCGCAGGAAGGCTTTTTACGACATACGTCGCTGGGGCAGGTATCCAAACCGCAAAGCTGGCGTCAGACAGATGGAAAGATCCCGACAGTTTCCCTAGATTTAGGCGTACATGTCCACCAAATCGTCCATTTCCTTATTGGCGAGAAAGCACTGGACGTTTATGCCGCGAGCAGCGCTTTTGGCGAGGTTACCAACGTTATTGATACCGTAAATTGCATCGCGCATTACACCGGCGGAGTGGTTTGCAATTACTGGTATGGTAAGGCGGCGCTGGGCTATCGTAACGGATTGAGGATACGTATCTTTGGTAGTAAAGGCGCAGCGGAATGGTTGCAGATGGATCCTGAAATTCTGCACATGAGCGACGTAAATGGTGGGTCATGGATCGTCGATCGTACTCATCCGAAAAACCGCGTGGCGAATCAGACGCGCTATTGCCGTTTTAAGGCTGGGCACCCGGCAGGGTTCATTGAGGCCTTCGCCAATTACTATGAAGATATTGCCTCGGTGTTGAAAGGTGAACATAACAAGATGGTGTTCGGCTTAAATGTGGCATACGAAGGACTCAGATTTTTGCACTGCGCTAATGAAAGTAGCATTACTCATGAGCGTGTCATAATCGGCAGTGAGTAAATAAGCCTAAAACCGGCGTTATGCAGAAATTATTATTGAATAGGGCAGTGTATGAAGATAGAAAACTATATTCCACATGAAAGTAAGCTTTTATTTTGTAAGGAGTTTATTGAATCTAAAAGGCCAAAATATGTCTTTGGCAGAAATGATTTTGCTGTGGAAATAAATAATACACTGAACATTACGGGATTTATTGATGAAACAAGTACGGATACGATTTATCTCGGTAAACCGGTTTCGCATAGTTTAGATGCGCTACCCGAAGATGCGATGGTGCTTTTCGTATCCTGTATGAGTCCGTTAACGGTTAGCAAAAAACTGTCCGATAAAAATATTGATTTTATCGATTATTTCTTTTTTCAGAAATATTCTGGGTTACTGCTGCCGGATATTCCTCATTGGATTGGTTTTGCTGATGACTATAGTCGAAATAAAGAGAAATACGATAGGCTTTATTGTTTGATGAGTGACGACCTGAGCCGTGAAACCTTACGTCGCCTGGTAACATTTCGCCTATATCGCGATCTGTCTCAAATGAGTATTTTCACTAACCGGATGGAAGATCAGTACTTTGAGGATTTTCTGAGGCTGGATGAGGAATCTTTCGTTGATGCCGGTGGTTATGATGGGCTAAATAGTTTGATTTTTGCTGAACGTTATCCCGATTATCATACCATTCATTTGTTTGAACCTAACCCTGACATCATTACGTTGGCCAAGAGAAAACTACATGCTCTGCCGAGAGTTGCTTTCTATGAATTAGGGTTATCTTACTGCGCGCAGCAGTTAAATTTCGACAGCAATGAAGGTGTCGCTTCGGCATCAAAAATCAGTGATAGCGGTAATACCGTCATTCATGTTGATGCTCTAGATAACGTCATTAAAGACAGAGTAACCTTTATCAAAATGGACATCGAGGGAGCGGAGTCAGATGCAATCGCTGGAGCAAAACAAACTATTTTGGCTCATCACCCGAAACTCGCTATTTGCGTTTATCACAAGCCAAATGATTTTTGGTATTTAGTTGAACAAATACTGTCTATTCGAGCTGATTACAAACTGTATTTTCGACATTACACAGAAGGTACTGACGAAACTGTAATGTATTTTGTTCCTGATTAGATGGTACGGGTTTTCTGTATATTTGATAAATTTTCAGTATGGTGTCAATATGATATCTGTTTGCATGATCGTTAAAGACGAAGCTCAATACCTAAAAAATACGCTTAGCAGTATTGCTGAATATTTTGATGATATCGTGGTGGTGGATACGGGATCGACTGATGATACTAGGGAGATCGCCGCGGGCTTTACCCAAAAGGTTTATGACTTTACATGGGCATCTGATTTTTCCGCCGCCAGAAACTATTCTTTATCGTTCGCAAAATATGATTGGGTACTGATTATCGATGCGGATGAGGAAATCGCTTCTATTGATATCAGTGCGTTGCATCAACTGATGCATGTTAACCCGGAAGCGATCGGCAGAGTTGTTCAGGTTAATCATATTGATGAGGGAGACGGTGTCGGGGTCGTCAAAGAACCGATTAGCCGTTTATTCAGGAAGGATCTTTATTATTATCAGGGCATTATCCATGAGCAAATTGTGCCTAAAAATAACGAGAATGTGTCTGGCAACAGATTTATGGTCCCCATTTCCTTAAATCATATCGGCTACAGAAAAGAAATCCTGCAAAGTAAAAATAAAATAGCTAGAAATATTAGCTTGCTTAAAAAAGCCCTTGAGTCAACGCCTGAAGAACCTTATCTGCATTATCAGATAGGAAGAAGTTATTTTTTGGACAAGAATTATTCTCTGGCTGCTGAGAGTTTTGAAACTGCGCTGGCTTTACAAAAAAACTTTTCCTATAGCTATAATGAAATTTTGATAGAAAGTTATGGATACTCCCTGATCAATGTGGGTGAATACAAAAAAGCGTTATCTATTCTGAAATATGAAGAATATTGTGATTCGACAGATTTTGTATTTTTAAAAGCGTTGATATTAATGAATAATGGTGAACTTCAGCGCGCGGTTGATACTTTTTTACTTTGCACGAAAATGAAGCCTGGAAGTAATGAAGGAGTGAATTCTTATAAGGCTAACTATAATATTGGCGTGATATTAGAGTGTTCGAAAATGTACCAGAAAGCCAAAGAACTTTACCATAAATGTGGAAATTATAATCCGGCGCTGGATGGGATCAGGCGTATTATGGATAAACAAATTGAATAGCATTTTGCTGCGAAGCGCCTCCACTCTTTTCCCTCTGCCGCTTCTCCGTTGGGGATAATCCGCTAAGGTAGCGGGCAATTACCACCACAGGGACGCGGTGCCATGCAGCCTCACGATGCTATCTTCAAACAATTCCTCGGGAATATCGATATCGCGCGGGATTTTCTTGCCATTCATTTGCCGCCGGAAATCCGAGAACACTGTGATTTCACCACGCTGCAACTGGAGTCGGCTTCATTTGTGGATGAAGAACTGCGCTCACGGGTGTCGGATATGCTCTATTCCTGCCATACGTCACAGGGGAAAGGCTATATTTATTGTGTCGTCGAGCATCAGAGCACCCCGGATAGGCTGATGGCGTTCCGGCTGTTGCGGTGTACGCTGGCGGCGATGCAGCAACATCTGTCTCAGGGGAATAAAACCCTGCCGCTGGTGGTGCCGCTGCTGTTCTATCACGGCGAGCGCAGTCCGTATCCCTATAGCCTGAACTGGCTGGACGGTTTTACCGATCCGTTACTGGCACAACAGGTCTATACCACCGCCTTTCCGCTGCTGGACTTGACGGTGACTTCGGATGAGGAAATTAAAACCCATCGCCGGGTCGCCTTATTAGAGCTGGTGCTGAAACATATTCGCACGCGGGATATGCTGGAGCTGGCGCGGGATATCGGGCTATTGATGGAATTATGGGCACTGCCCTTGACGCCGCAGCGGGCGTTGATGTTTTATATACTGAAGGCGGGGCAGACATCCGATTATCGGGCCTTTCTTGATGGGGTAACGGAACCTTTAACCGGTGAACGGGAGGAGAATATGGAAAGCATCGCGAACCAATTGAAACGTGAAGGTTTTGAGAAAGGGCTTCAGCAAGGGATCGGTCAGGGCATGGAACAAGGTTTAGAACAAGGCATGAGGGCCAGTGCGTTACGCATCGCCCGCCAGATGCTGAAAAACGGTATACCGTCGCAGCAGGTTCAACAGATGACCGATCTGTCCAATGACGATATGCAAACGGTGATCTCTTCTAAGGACGAGTGATTTTCTGCGAGGCGCTTTCACACTTCTTACTGTGCCGCTTCCCTGAGACCGTCAATCCGCTAAAGTAGCGTGCAATCACCACCACAGGGAAGCGGCGCCATGCAATCGCACGCGATCTTTAAATTGCCGGCGAGATGACATCTCTCAAATTAACATTCCAACAATTCAAAATAAGTAAGTGAACTCTGTTTGCCTGCGGCGTTATCATGTCGTCCAGAATCCGTAGCTGTTTGATTTTTTGACTAATAATCACTTAACGGAATGAGGTATACCATGACTGATAGTGCTTTCACATCCATAGATAAGGTGCCGGCGCGCAAAGGGGCCGAAATTCTGCTCGAGATACTGGCCAGCGAAGGGGTTGAATATATTTTTGGTAATCCGGGCACGACCGAATTGCCGCTGATGGATGCGTTGGTGGGCAATTCCGATATCAGCTATATCCTGGCGTTGCAGGAGGCGAGCGCCGTCGCCATGGCGGACGGTTATGCTCAGGCCGCCCGTAAGCCCGGTTTTCTGAATTTGCATACGGCAGGCGGGTTGGGACACGGCATGGGCAACTTGCTCAACGCTAAGATTTCCCATACGCCGCTGGTGGTGACGGCCGGCCAGCAGGATCTGCGCCACGCCATTACCGATCCGTTGTTATTCGGCGATTTGGTGCAGTTGGCTCAACCGGCGGTAAAATGGGCGCAGGAAGTGTCGCATCCCTCGCAGTTGCCGGTTTTGCTGCGCCGCGCGTTTCACGATGTGGTGGCGCCGCCGCCAGGGCCGGTGATGTTGTCGCTGCCCATGAACGTCATGGAAGAGATGAGCGATACGCCGCTGTTGTCGCGCTCAGTGATTGATACGCATAGCGTGGCCTCATCGCTGGAGTCGTTGGCTGAAGAGCTGACTCGTCTTCCGCCCGGACGGCTGGCGATTATCGCCGGCGATGAGCTGTACAGCAGTCAGGCGGCGCGGCAGGCCGTCGATCTGGCCGAAATGCTGGGCGCGCCGGTGTACGGCTCTTCCTGGCCGTCGCGGATCCCGTTTCCGACGTCGCACCCGCTGTGGGCGGGGAATTTGCCTACTCAGGCCGCGGCGATTGCGGACGTGCTCAGCAACTATGATGCGATTTTCGCCTTGGGCGGGAAATCGCTGATTTCCATTCTGTATACCTCGACATCCGCGGTGCCGGACAACTGCGCGGTCTATCAATTGTCTTCTGATGTGGGCGATCTCGGCAGAACCTATCCCACGCGCCTTTCGCTGGTCGGCCATTTGCGCGCGTCGCTTGACGCCCTGTTGCCGATACTGGCCGGGCTCACGCAGCCGACCCGCTCGGACAGAAACGCTAACCGCGACGCCTTGCGAGCACAGCGCGATGCGGACAGAAAAACGTTATACGAGCTGGCTGAAAATGACTATACGTCGGGCGTTATTTCGCCGCTGGTGGCGGCCCGCGAGGTGATGCGGGTTATCGGACACGATGTCGCCATCGTCGACGAAGCGATCGTCACCTCTTCCGCGGTGCGCCAGTTTTTGAACAGCCCTTCGTATGAACAATACTCCTTTTTAAGAGGCGGGGCGCTGGGGTGGGGCATGCCGGCGGCGGTCGGCTGTTCTCTTGGTCTGGGGCGTGCGCCCGTCGTTTCGCTGGTGGGGGACGGCGCTGCGCTATATTCGCCTCAGTCGCTGTGGACGGCGGCGCATGAGAATCTCCCCGTCACGTTTATCGTCATGAATAACCGGCAATACAATGTGCTGAAAAATTTCATGCGCAGCCAGCAGCATTATCTGGCAGCCCAAACCGAGAGGTTCATCGCCATGGATTTAGTCAATCCTGAAATCGATTATCAGGCGCTGGCTTGCTCAATGGGTGTAAACGCCAGACGCATCACCCGGGCTGACGATATCGCGCCCGCGGTGGAGCAGGGCATCCGCTCAGGTCGGGCGAATCTGATCGAGATCGTGCTTGCCTAATCCCATATCCTTAATACCCGTCATCCTGCAAATTACAGTATGACGGGTATGCGGATCTTCAATAGCCGATGGCGGTCATTATGGCCGCAGCCGGTATAACCGATGACCGATCTGTCCGATGACGATATGCAAACGGTGATGTCATCTGCTGACGAATAATTTTCTGCGAGGCGCCTTCACACTTTTTCCTCTGTCGCTTTCCTGTTGATGATTATCCGCTAAGGTAGCAGGCAATGACTGCCATAGGGAATCGGCGCCATGCAGCCTCACGATGCCATCTTCAAGCAATTTCTCAGTAATATCGATATTGCACAGGACTTTCTTTCCATCCATCTGCCGCCGGAGATTCAGGCGCTCTGTGATTTCACCACCCTGCAACTGGAATCGGCTTCATTTGTGGATGAGGAACTGCGTTCGCGTATATCGGATATGCTCTATTCCTGCCGCACCACGCAGGGGAAAGGCTATATTTATTGTGTTATCGAGCACCAGAGCACCCCGGACAAGATGATGGCGTTTCGGCTGTTGCGCTATAGTTTGGCGGCGATGCAACAACATCTGTCTCAGGGGAATAACACGTTGCCGCTGGTGGTGCCACTGCTGTTTTATCACGGCGAGAGCAGTCCGTACCCATACAGCCTGAACTGGCTGGACAGCTTTCACGATCCGTCGCTGGCGCAGCAGGTTTATACCACGACCTTCCCACTGCTGGATTTGACGGTAACTTCAGATGAGGAAATTAAAACTCATCGCCGGGTCGCCTTGTTAGAGCTGGTGCTGAAGCATATCCGCACGCGGGATATGCTGGAGCTGGCGCGGGATATCGGACTATTGATGGAATTGTGGGCACTGCCCTTGACGCCGCAGCGGGCGTTGATGTTTTATATACTGAAAACGGGGCAGACATCCGATTATCGGGCCTTTCTTGATGGGGTAAAGGCACCTTTAACCGGTGAACGGGGGGAGAATATGGAAAGCATCGCGAACCAACTGAAACGTGAAGGCTTTGAGAAAGGGCTTCAACAGGGAAAAGAAAAGTGGTTGGCTAAAGGCTTGGAACAAGGCATAGAACAAGGTATGAAGGCCAGTGCGTTACGTATCGCCCGCCAGATGCTGAAAAACGGCATGCCGTCGCAGCAAGTGCAGCAGATGACGGATCTGTCCGATGATGATATGCAAACGGTGATGTCAGCCGCTGACGAGTAATTTTCTACGAAACGCCTTCACACTTTTTACTGCGCCGCTTTCCTGAAATTGCGAGCGATCACCACCATAGGGAAGTGGCGGTATGCTGTCCCACAATGCCGTGTTCAAACCGTTTTTCAGTGAAACCGATATCACGATTGCACGGCAGTTCAGACGGCGGCGACAGTCTGGCAAGTCAGCGTGATTTGTAGCACCAGACCGGGCAACATGTCGCCCGGCACCGGCCTTAACGGTGGGTCGTTTCGAACCCCTGCAACACGTTCACCGCGTTCACGCCAATCTCTTCCACCGCATAACCGCCTTCCATGACGAATAGCGTCGTCATGCCCAGCGCGCCAAGCTGCTCGCCCATACGCAGGTAGTCTTGGTTTTGCAGCGTAAAGTGCGAAATGGGATCGCCCTGATAGGTATCCACGCCGAGCGACACGATTAGCACGTCCGGCGCATAGGCGCGTATCTGGCGTATAGCGCTTTGCAACGCCTGATTCCATATTCGCCAGTCACTGCCGGCGGCCAGCGGATAGTTGATGTTGTAGCCTTCTCCGACGCCCACTCCTTTTTCGTCCGCATAGCCCAGAAAGTAAGGATATTCGAAACGCGGATCGCCATGAATAGAGACGAACAGTACATCGGCGCGCTGGTAAAAAATATCCTGCGTGCCGTTGCCGTGGTGGTAATCGACATCCAGCACCGCCACTCGCCCCGCGCCCCGGTCAAGCAGCGCCTGTGCGGCGATCGCCGCGTTGTTGAAGAAACAATATCCGCCCATATAGTCCGCTGCGGCGTGATGCCCTGGCGGACGGCAAAGTGAAAACACCGCGTGGGCGCCGCGGCCGAGCTCGGCCTGTCCGCTCAACGCCACATTCGCCGATCCGGTGATCGCCTGCCAGGTGCCGGCAGTGATTGGCGCGCTGGCGTCCAGCGAGTAATAACCAAGCTGTCCGTCGATGCTGTCCGGCGCCTTCTGGCGCAAACGGCGCACCGGCCATGCCAGCGGCAGCATGTCATGATCGCGGCCTAGCGCTTGCCATGCCTGCCAGGCGCCTTGCAGAAAACGCACAAACTCTTCGCTGTGTACGCGTAAAATCGGCTCCAGGCCGAAATCGTCGGGGGTTTTGATTTCACCCAACTCTACCTGTTTTACGCGCGCCAGAACCATGTCGGCGCGGCTGGGTTTTTCGTAACAAGGGGTAAATTCTCCCCCCATCAGCTCATACTGACCGTGATGCAGCCGGTGCGTATCGCTGTAAATCGTTAGCATTCATTTTCTCCGCAGTGAGTTCAAAGCGATTCGGAAAAGCTGGCTCCGGGCGCCTTGTGACGAAAGCCGTGCGTTTGCACCATCAGGTAGATAATGCCCGCCGCGAACCAGCTCAGACCGATGATTAGCGTCATCCCCGATAGGCTGGTCCACAGCCATAGCGTCATGCCCATGCCAATGGCGGGGATCGCGCCATAGAGCAGCAGGTCGCGCGCGCTGCGGCGTTTTTCCACTATCAGATAGCTGCGGATCACCGCCAGATTGACGGCGGAAAAGGCCACCAGCGCGCCGAAGCTGATCATCGAAGCCAGCGTGGTCAGGCTGAGCACTATCGCCAGCAGGGAAATCAGCGACACCACCAGGATGGCGCCCACCGGGGTGCTAAAACGCGCCGACAGGATGCCAAACAGCGGCTTTGGCAAAATGCCGTCGCGACCCATACTAAAGAGTATGCGGGAAACGGACGCCTGGGAGGCCAACGCCGAGCCAATCGACCCGGCGACATAAGCCGCTGTGAACAGGCTGCTCAGCAATGCTCCGCCCGCAGTGCCCATCACTTCGGTGGCGGCGGATTCGGCATCTTTGAAAACGCTGCCGGGAAACACCAGTTGGCTGACTACCGCCAGCGCGGTGAACAACACCCCGGCGACCAGCGTGGTGATCACGATAGCGCGCGGAATATCACGCTGCGGCTGGTGGGTCTCTTCCGCCAGCGTCGATACCGCATCAAAGCCGAGAAACGACAGACACAGCACCGCCGCGCCGGCCATCAGCGGCGCAAAGCCGGGCTGACTGCCATCGCCGACGAAAGGCGCGCTGAAATCCAGCGCCGGCATAGCGTACAGGTGACGGACGGACATCGCGACAAACACCACAATAAACAGGATCTGCGCGCCAACGATAATATTGCTCATGCCGGACACCGAATTAATACCGATCACATTCAGTACGGTGACCAGCGCTATCGCCGTCACCACGAATACCCAGGCGGGCACCATAGGGAAAGCGATATTGAGAAACAGGCCGATCAGCAGATAGTTGATCATCGGCAGGAACAGATAATCCAGCAGCAGCGACCAACCGGTGAGAAAGCCAATCCCCGGCCCGAAGCTGAGACTGGTATAAGAATAAGCGGAGCCGGCGATAGGGTGCTTTCTCACCATGAAGCCATACGACAGCGCGGTGAACAGCATGGCGGCCAGCGTAATCAGATAGGCGCTGGCGGTGCGTCCGCCGGTTATCTCCGTCACTACGCCATAGGTGGTGAACATCGTCAGCGGCACCATGTACACCAGGCCGAAAAACACCAGCGCGGGCAGTCCCAGAACGCGGCGCAGATGCGGCGTTTGAGCGGTATCCGGCTCATGACCGCTTGCGGCCGCTTTGTTATTTACTGCCGATTGACTACACATAAATTCATCCTTCTTAACCCTATGGATGCCTCTCTCTTTAGCGTCGGAGAGGCCGACCGATTGATAATTTTCTATCCTAACCAAGGCGGGCGGCGGGCGGATAATAGGAAATCCTTACGGTTGGGGGCTGTAATTCTTTTGCAAAACAAATGGTAGTGTTAATTTAAACGGAGGATAGGCGGTCTCATCTATAACGGGATTTAATGCTAATCCATCTAATTTATGGCGGTTGATAGCCGTAAGGCAAAATCCCAGGTAACGCTAATTCATCCAATATCTATGATGTTGGTGATTTGCCTATTTGGGCTGTCGCTGGAAAGAGGTTTTTGCGCTTTGGGTAAGCGTGTAAACGTCATTTTTCTGCGCAGCGCATTCACACTTCTTCTTCTGCCACTTCCCTGTTGATGATAACGCGCTAAGATAACGGGCCATCGCCATCATATATCCACAGCGATAGTTTTATTTTCCCGACCCGCTTTCATCTTTTTTATGGGATAAATAACGTGTATTGGTAATAGGTCTGCGTTGTCGGGGGCTATGGCGATTGCCGTTTTACGTCATGGCGATAGCAGGTGTTCAACCACGCCGATGTCGGCATACCTTAATTAGCCTTCCTTTTCTTGCGCTATTCAAGCGATTGGCAACCCTCATCAAAAGCATAATAGTGACGATAACATTATCATCGTAGGTATTTGTCACTGTGAGCGATCTGTATACCGCCGAAGGCACAATGGATAAAAGCGCGCTTTGGAAGCGCTATGTCCCTTTAGTACGCCATGAAGCATTGCGGCTACAGGTTCGTCTTCCTGCGAGCGTTGAACTCGATGATCTGTTGCAGGCCGGCGGTATCGGTTTGCTCAGCGCCGTTGAGCGCTACGATTCGTTGCAAGGTACGGCGTTTACCACCTATGCCGTTCAACGGATACGTGGCGCAATGCTGGACGAGTTACGCAGCCGCGACTGGGCTCCGCGCAGCGTGCGGCGTAACGCGCGGGAAGTGGCACAAGCGATGCAGCAGGCTGAACAACAGCTTGGCCGGGCTCCAACTGAACAGGAAGTTGCGCACGCTCTGAATATTACGCTGGAAGATTATCGTCAGATTTTGCTGGATACCAATAATAGCCAGCTTTTTTCTTACGATGAATGGCGTGAAGAGCATGGCGATAGCGCAGAAGCATTGTTGGAGGGCAGCGAAGATTCCAATCCATTGCATCAACTGATGGAAGGTAATTTACGCCATCGGGTCATGGAGGCGATAGAAAACCTGCCCGAGCGCGAGAAGCTGGTGTTAACGCTTTATTATCAGGAAGAGCTGAATTTAAAAGAGATCGGCGCTGTTCTGGAAGTAGGCGAGTCACGGGTCAGTCAGTTGCATAGCCAGGCGATAAAGCGCCTGCGCGTGAAATTAATGAATGACGTTTAAATTTGTTCGCGCAGGAATAATGTTATCTCGGTATACCCATCTTATGGGGTATATTATTGTCATGGAATGGATTCATGTCTCAATCAACCCGGAAGAAACAACGCCTTAGTCGTTATCTGAAAGATTTTAAACATAAGCAAACCCATTGTTCTCACTGTCGTAAAGAGCTTGATCGTGTTTCATTGGCATTCCGTCAGCAGCTGGTTAATAAAAAAACAATCGGCGGCATCGACGACCTGATTGATGATAATACATGGTCAAACATTCAACAGGATTTCGTTCCGCTTTGCCGCTTCTGTAGCGAAATAATATGTAATACTCACGC
Source organism: Brenneria izadpanahii (assembly GCF_017569925.1). Classification (NCBI taxonomy): domain Bacteria; kingdom Pseudomonadati; phylum Pseudomonadota; class Gammaproteobacteria; order Enterobacterales; family Pectobacteriaceae; genus Brenneria; species Brenneria izadpanahii. Next base: position 1,954,250 of record NZ_CP050854.1, read on the forward strand.
CAACTATTTCGATATCAAAGCTTTTACCCAATATCTGATCGAACAGACGGAAATCAGGCATAGCACGATGCGTGAATATGTTATTCGATTGCGGCGGTTGGATGAATTGCTGGCGGCGAAAAAGCATCCAAAGGAAGACTTCGCCATTGATAACATCCAGCAGCATATTTACGATTATCTCCCCGATATTAAACCTGATATCTACAGAAGCGCGTTGCGAAAATATGATCAGTATCTGGATTGGTATAAATACTACCGATAACATGCCGTTTTTATTTTTTCTGGGTTAGTTACCTCTGTTTTACTTTGAAAAAGCGCGCCGGAGAGGGATTGCTCTGGTTGTTGCTATTGGCAACGCGAGTGATATGAGTTCCGGCAAATAATAAGATCTCAAGCATATGTAAAAATTATACCTGTGTAAAAAAACTTGCAAAGTAGAGGCAAAGTATTGCACTGTCATACTACTGCAATCATCCGGCACTAATTTTTTAGTCTGATGACTAGCGGTAGTTCTTAATATGGTCAATCATTATTCATAGGAATAGTTGTTGTCACAGTGAGGAACGCGGATGGTAGTGTCCTTTTTGGGACTAAGTAGTCAAAATCAATATCCTTGTCTACGGACTCGCCGATGCGAGGGATTTCCCCGCCACCAATTTCCAACACTGCGCCACTCGTTGTTAACCCCACTTTCTCTCTTATCTGTTCGGTCTGTTTACTCCTCGTTAATTACTCTGCCCATCCGGTGTTTATGTTATTCCGGCTTGAGCGTTATTTATTCTGTTCTTCATCGGCTTAATAAGGAAGCCAAACCTCGTTGTGAGTGAAACGTCACGCGCTGCCAGGCAGTGCGGTAAGTGAAACAAACTGTAAGGTGCCACTATGGGAAGACAAAAAGCAGTGATCAAAGCACGTCGTGAAGCGAAACGCGTTATTAGACGTGAGTCGCGTAGTCATCGTCAGCGTGAGGAAGAATCGGTCACTTCTCTGGTACAAATGGGCGGGATTGAATCGATAGGGATGGCGCGGGAAAATCGCGACACCTCGATCATTGAAGCCAGAACAGCCGCCCAGGAGCATTACTTGTCTGCAATAGAGAATAAACAGTTAATCTTTGCCACCGGTGAGGCGGGTTGTGGCAAAACGTTTCTAAGTGCGGCCAAAGCGGCGGAAGCACTTATTCATAAAGAGGTCGATCGTATTATTGTGACCAGGCCGGTATTGCAGGCCGATGAGGATTTGGGCTTTTTACCTGGCGATATAGCCGAGAAATTTGCGCCTTATTTTCGTCCGGTTTATGACGTGCTGTTACGGCGATTAGGCGCGTCGTTTATGCAGTATTGTTTGCGGCCGGAAATAGCCAAAGTGGAAATCGCGCCATTTGCCTATATGCGCGGTCGGACATTTGAAAACGCGGTGGTAATTCTGGATGAAGCCCAGAATGTGACGGTTAACCAGATGAAGATGTTCCTTACTCGTCTGGGTGAAAATGTGACGGTAATCGTGAATGGCGATATCACTCAGTGTGATTTACCCAGAGGGGTTAAATCCGGGCTGCGTGATGCGCTGGAGCGTTTTACGGAGGATGACATGATTGGCGTCGTGTCGTTCGGTAAAGAGGATTGTGTGCGCTCGGAACTGTGCCAGCGTACGCTCATTGCGTATGGATAATAGTTAAAAACCCAAAAACACAGGGAGTGTTTTTCAACGTTGCGCAGCAACGGCCCGAAGGGGGCGGGCAGGATAGCCCGCCATAAAAAAACGCCGCGAAAGCGGCGTTTTTTCTCCCGGCGTCCCGGAATGACTTCGGCGTGATTAAGCGCGGACGAAGTCGATATGAGTCAGCTTGGGCTTGAACGGATGACGTTGTACAGCCTGAACTTTAGCTTTGACTTCTTTGCCATCGATGGACAGAATCACCACTTCACCGTAGAAACCGTCTTTCAGTTCCTGGTTTTTTACTACATCGTGATCCAGTTCGATAGCAATCGGCGCTTCCGAACCACCGTAAACGATGGCTGGGAATTTACCAGCATGACGCAGGCGGCGGCTCGCACCCTTACCCTGATCTTTACGTGCTTCTGCTTTGATAGTAATCATTTTTTACTCTACTTAATATAAGTAATCCTGCTACAGGCGACCCAGCAGCAAGTTGGGTTATTCAGCTTCTGCGGTGCAAAAGCGGACGGAATTCTAACGGAATATGGTTCGCCGGGCAAATAAAACCGAGAAATAAGTTATCCCCGCAGCTCGTTTGCCCGCCGGAAACGGCCTTGATAATCGAATATTTTTTCCCGCAGCTGCCAGAATTTTCCCTGACGACGCGCCACAACAAAGTCTGGCGCCCGTAACAGATGTTGCTGCGCCGGAATATCCGCGGCATTTTGCCAGACGAAGGGAACACCGGGCGCCCGTTGATGAATGCGTAAGAAATTTAGCTGGAATACGTGGCGTTGGGCGGGCGTTTGCAGGCGAAAACGTTCGCTTACGTCTGCGCCGTCCTCGTCATAGTAGGTAATGTTAAGCCATTCCCCTTTGGCATCCCGGCCCGGCGTCAGGCTCATTCCGCTACAGCGCAGCACCAGCGCATCTTTTAGTCTTAATGCCGCTTTCAGCATGTCGTCCGGATCGACGAGTACGTTTTCGCACTGATGGCAGCGCCGTGCGGCAATGTCGTTTTCCGCGCCGCAGTGAGGGCAGGTTTTAAAGCGAAAGCGGAAGTCACATTGTCGGCGCTGGCCGTCGTCCTGCATTTCCCATCCTTGACAGCGCCGGCCGTAATGTTCGATTACGCTGCCGTCCGCAGCGGTTTTTCCCCAGAAAAGATTGGCAAAACCGCATTGCGGGCAAAAAACCTGTACCGGTTGACTGTCGCCGTGAGGTTTGCTTCTGCCGACTTCGGGCGTATAGAGATCGTGGGGGTTTCCTGCATAATCCAGGATCAGACACGAGGTTTTGCCGGGAAACAGACGTAAGCCGCGACCAACGATCTGTTGATATAAGCTTACGGATTCGGTCGGGCGCAAGATGGCAATCAGGTCAACGTGCGGCGCGTCAAAACCGGTCGTCAGGACGGCGACGTTGACCAGATAGCGTAAGCGTTGCTGTTTAAAGGCGTCGATAAGCGCGTCGCGCTCTGTCGTCGGCGTGTCGGCGCTCACCAGCGCCGCTTGACCTTCCGGCAGCAGCCGATGAATTTCACCGGCATGTTCAACCGTGGCCGCGAAAATCATCACGCCCCGGCGCGTCTGGGCATAGTCGACTATCTGACTGACGATGTGCGGCGTAATACGCTGTTGGCGCTTTAACTCACGATTAAGGTCAATCTCGCTGAACAGGCCGTTGCTTCTGGCCGCCAGTTTGCTGAAGTCATATTTTACCACGGGCATATCCAGCCGCTCCGGCGGCGCCAGAAACCCGTGTTTGATCATATAGCGTAGCGGCAGCTCATAGATACAATCGCGGAACAGGCAGCGTTCATCACCGCGAATCATACCGTGATAGTGATACTGATAAATCCAGCCTTTCCCCAGACGATAGGGCGTCGCCGTCAGTCCCAGCAGGCGCAGTTGCGGATTGGTTTGCTGCAGGTGTTGGATAATCTGCTGGTATTGGCTGTCGTCGGCATCGTTGATGCGGTGGCATTCATCAATGATCAGCAATGAAAACGCCTGTTCGAATTGCGCCAGATTGCGGGCGACGGACTGAACGCTGCCAAACACCACCTTTCCTTGACTTTGCCGCTGCTGTAGCCCGGCGGCGAAAATATCCGCTTCAAGCCCCCAGGCGCAGTATTTGGCGTGGTTCTGCGCCACCAGCTCTTTGACATGCGCCAGTACCAGCACGCGGCCGCGGGCGAGTTTGGCCAATTCGGCAATGACCAGACTTTTTCCCGCTCCCGTCGGTAGCACAATGACCGCCGGTTGGGTATGGCGGCGAAAATATTCAAGCGTTGCGGATACTGCCTCACGTTGGTAAGGGCGTAAGGTAAAAGGCATAACTCAGTGCTGACAAATTTTACTGGCGCTGGTGGTGAAACCGGCTTCAAGCGGAATAAATTTGCCCCGATCGGCGAGAAACTGAACCAGCGCCGCTGCCGTCATGTCTGAGGCCGAGCAGGTGTGGAAACGGGCATCATGGCCGAAACGCTTTTCAATAGCGGCAATTAGCTGCTCAGTAGTAAAAGACCCGCCGGCGTCGACCATCATTTGCAAAACTTCATGACCGTGGATAGAAGACATTTCTTAGGCTCTCAAGGTAAACGATTAACGTATTATGCCCCTTGATCATATCCGGCGCGAGGGAGGCTAGCGATATATTCGCAGATACCGTGCTAACCGACCGTAGTCAAAACGTTTCCCTCGGTCATGATCTTCACTCCCTTGCTTTTACTTCCGAGCATTCCCGCTTACCGCGCGCGGACGACGGGGATGTATACATGTGGAAGACAAGGAGAGTTTTCGGCCAGGATAACGGAGATTGCCGGGATGACAAAAAACCGTGAATTCTAGGATGTCGGCCAAAGCCCCGTTATACTGAATCATTCCGGCGGCGGTTTACGCTGATCTTCTTCATCTTCATGAGTCTTGGCGCGTTGGCGTATCGCCCTACGTGTATCGGGTTCGTGGTTTAAAAAGGCAGTTGGTTTGTAATGCGATTGGACAAATTTTTATCTCAGCAACTGGCTATCAGCCGTTCGCTGGTGGCGCGTGAACTGCGTGCGCAACGGGTTACCGTTGATGGTGAGGTGGTAAAAAGCGGCGCTTTTAAACTGCTGCCTGAACATCAGGTCGCATTCGACGGCAATCCGCTGGCGCAGTTCCATGGGCCGCGCTATTTCATGCTGAATAAACCGCAGGGCTATGTGTGCTCGACGGAAGATCCCGATCATCCGACGATTCTTTATTTTATGGATGTGCCGGTCGCCCACAAGCTGCATGCGGCGGGACGCCTTGATATCGATACCACCGGTTTAGTGCTGCTAACCGACGACGGGCAGTGGTCGCATCGTATCACTTCACCTAAACATCACTGTGAAAAAACTTATCTGGTGACGCTGGAGCAGCCATTAAGCGAGGATACCGCCGAACAGTTTGCGGCCGGCATTCAGCTCAATGGCGAGAAGCATTTAACCAAACCCGCCGCGCTGGAGAAGATAACGGAGTATCAGGTACGTCTGACCATCAGTGAAGGGCGATATCATCAGGTGAAAAGGATGTTCGCCGCGGTAGGCAACCGCGTCGTGCAATTACATCGTGAACGTATCGGCGGCATTAGTCTGGACGGCGGATTGGAACCGGGGGAATACCGGGAACTGAGCAGTCAGGAAGTCGCGAGCATCGGGCAGTAACCAGGAGTCTTCTCTGTGCAACAGAACCAGCCTTCTCATATTGGGTTGATTTTTATCCTAGGCCTGATTTCCATGCTCATGCCGCTGGCGATTGATATGTATTTGCCGGCATTGCCGACCATTGCGACGGAATTCAGCGTTGATGCCGGTCGTGTCCAGATGACGCTCAGCACCTATGTTCTGGGATTTTCTCTCGGTCAGATGTTCTATGGACCCATGGCCGACAGTCTGGGACGTAAACCGGTCATTCTGGGCGGAACGCTGGTTTTCGCCATTGCGGGAGCGGCCTGTGCGCTGGCGCAGAGTATCGAACAGCTGATTTATCTGCGCTTCCTGCACGGGATGTCTGCGGCGGCGGCGGCCGTGGTCATCAACGCATTGATGCGTGATATGTTCACCAAAGATGATTTCTCCCGCATGATGTCGTTTGTCGTGCTGGTGATGACCGTGGCGCCGCTGGTGGCGCCGATTCTAGGCGGCGCGCTGCTGGTATGGTTCAGTTGGCATGCGATTTTCTGGGTGATGTCGGGCGCCGCCTTGCTGGCGACGGCGTTGGTCTTCTTCTTTATTCAGGAAACGCTGCCGCCGACAAGACGACAGAAGTTTCATCTGCGCACGACGGTCGGTAACTTTGTGAGCCTTTTCCGTCACAAGCGGGCTTTTAGCTATATGGTGGCCGGGGGGTTCTCTTTCTGCGGGATGTTTTCTTTCCTGAGCGCCGGCCCGTTTGTTTACATCGACCTGCATGGCGTTTCCCCGCAGGATTTTGGTTATTACTTTGCTCTGAATATTGTTTTCCTGGTTCTGATGACGTTGTTTAACAGCCGAAATGTCCGGCGTCTGGGCGCGGTAACGCTGTTTCGCATCGGGTTGACGATTCAGTTTTCCATGGGAATATTTCTGCTGCTAGTCTGTGCATTTGATCTGGGTTTTCTCGCCCTGGTGTTTGGCGTCGCAATATTTGTTGGTTGCACGGCGATGGTGGGCTCCAATGCGATGGCGGTGATTCTGGATGAGTTTCCTCATATGGCGGGTACGGCATCGTCCCTGGCGGGGACGCTCCGTTTCGGTTTTGGCGCGGTAACGGGGAGCATCCTGTCGCTGATGATGTTTAACAGCGCCTGGCCGATGGTGATTTCCATGGCGCTGTGCTCGATGGGGGCTCTGCTGGCCTATCTTTACGCCAGCCGTCCCGCTAAATCCTGATATTCATAACGGCGGGCGCGGCGCGCTGTTTTCCTTCCGCAAAACCTTGCCTCTGTAGTCAAGTCGCTCTCTATTCATCATGCTCGCGCCAGCGGGGATCTTAAACCGCGCAGCGCCGTGCAATGGCGCGATCGCCGCTTGCGCGCGAATCGGGTGAGTGACGAGATTAATCGCTTTATTTGTTTTGTATATGTAAAACATATAAAACAAAAGTGAATAGATGGAGTGAAATGGGTTGAGATATTTAATGGAAAGAGTTACATATAACCCAAAGAACAGTAGTAATTTGTGATCGTGTTGACATTAATTGTCCATATAGTGGCCTATATCAGCTATGGGTAGATAGTGATGCTCAATATAAGTCGTTACATCGTTTTTTTATCTAGAAATGGTGGAGCGCTCAGGCTACCATGATAAAATGTTATTTATTTGTGAATTCTAAGTAAAACATACCCTGAGGGAAAACCGTCGTGAATAGTCTCCAACTTTCGGTAGTGCATCGTTTGCCGCAAAGTTATCGTTGGTTATCGGGTTTTGCAGGTATAAACGTTGAGCCCATTCCGCTAAGTGGCAGAGATGAAGACAATAACCTGATTGGCTTGAAATTATTGAGCCATGATGGCGATGATGCATGGAAGGTTATGCGTCACCTGAATCAGTCCCTGAATGAAATTCAGGTCGAGAGTTCCGTGTTGGAATGGGAAGGCGAGCCTTGCCTGTTTTTACACCGGAATGATGAAAGCACCGCCATGTGCCGTTTGAAAAATATCGGCGTGGCGATTGCCGAGCCCGTGTCCGCGCAATATCCGTTTTAAGCAGCAATATCACTCCTGACGTTGCTGCGCTTTCTGATATCCGTCGATGACTGATTGACGCTTCATCAATAAAATTCAGCGTGCGTTTAATCCAGCCTTAAGATGACAACTGCAGCAGTTCGCGCGTGTAGTCTTGCGCGGGATGAGTAAATACTTCCCGGCAATCCCCTTGCTCCACGACTTCGCCTTGCTTTAACACGATCACCTGATGACATAATGCCCGCACGACCTGAAGGTCGTGGCTGATAAACAAATAAGCCAACTGGCGTTTTTGCTGCAGCGATTTCAGCAAGGCCAGGATCTGAGCCTGAACGGTTCGGTCCAAGGACGAAGTCGGCTCGTCAAGGATGAGCAGCTCGGGTTGCAGAATAAGCGCCCTGGCGATGGCGATACGCTGGCGCTGTCCTCCTGAAAATTCGGAAGGGTAGCGATGGCGAGTCGATGGATCCAGGCCAACTTCCCGCATCGCTTCAATTACGCGTTGCTCCCGCTCTTGATTGCTCAACTTCTGATGTACGGTCAGCCCTTCCGAAATAATTTGCTCGGCATTCAGCCGCGGGTTCAAGGCTGAGTTGGGATCTTGAAATACAACCTGAATCCGGCGGCGGAAGGGCAACATCTGCTTGCGGGTAAATTCATGCAATGGCTGATTATCGAACCAAATTTTCCCGCGTGAACGCAGTAAACGCAACAGCGCCAGTCCAGTGGTGCTTTTCCCCGAACCGGACTCGCCGACCAGACCGATGCTTTCACCGCGACGCAGGGTGAAGCTGATGTCTTTGATAACCTGCTTTTCATCGACGATGCGTTGCAGCAGTCCGCGTTTGACAGGGAAGGACACCTGCAATTGTTCAACGCGTAAAATCGGATGGATATCGCTGGTGAGCGGTTCCGGCTCGCCAGCGGGGTCGGCGTCCAGAAGCTGACGGGTATAAGGGTGTTGCGGAGCGGAGAACAATCTATCGCAGGCGTTATATTCCACACGCTGACCAGATTTCATCACTGCAACGTTATCGGCCAAGCGGCGAACAATATTCAGGTTGTGGGTAATGAACAGCAGGCTCATGCCCAGTTCCTGTTTCAGCTCATCCAGCAGCGCCAATATTTGCGCCTGTACGGTAACATCCAGCGCGGTGGTGGGCTCATCGGCGATCAGCAGGTCGGGCTGCGTCAGCAGCGCCATGGCAATCATCACCCGCTGGCGTTCCCCGCCGGAAAGCTGGTGGGGGAAATCACCCAGCCGGCTTTTTGCCTGCCGGATGCCGACGCGATCCAGGCAGGTGACCACCTCGCTGCGGGCGGCGTCATTGCGCATGCCGCGATGCAGCGCGAGCACTTCGATTAGCTGTTTTTCGATGCTTTGCAACGGATTGAGCGAAACCATCGGCTCCTGAAAGATCATGGCGATGCGATCGCCGCGGATCTGGCGTAGCGTTTTTTCATCCGCATGCAGCAGCGACTGACCGGCAAAGATGATATCGCCTTGTTGATAGACCACGGGAGGCGAAGGCAGCAACCGCAGGATGGAGAGGGCGGTCACGCTTTTCCCTGAACCCGATTCTCCCACCAACGCCAGCGTTTCGCCGGCATTGACCGTAAGCGAGATCTGGTCGACGACTCGCTGCTCGCGCTCTCCGCTGCGAAAGGCGACGCTAAGGTTTTCAATCTGTAATAACGGTGAAGTAGCCATATTAATGCGCCTTGCTGGGGTCAAAGGCGTCGCGCACCGCTTCGCCGATAAAAATGAGTAAAGACAGCACGATAGACAGCACCATAAATACGGTGATCCCCAACCAGGGGGCCTGGAGGTTATTTTTCCCCTCCAGCAATAATGTACCTAATGAAGGGGAACCCATCGGCAAACCAAATCCCAGGAAGTCCAGCGAGGTTAGCGTGGTGATCGAACCGCACAGAATAAACGGCAGGTAGGTCAAGGTGGCGACCATCGCATTTGGCAGCATGCAGCGATACATGATGACCCGATCGCTGACGCCCATCGCCTGCGCGGCGCGGATATAGTCGAAATTCCGTGTACGGAGAAACTCCGCCCGCACGACCCCCACCAGACTCATCCAGCCGAATAGCACCGTAATGCCCAACAGCCACCAGAAATCGGGCTGAATCACGCTGGAAAGCAGAATAATCAGAAACAAGGTCGGCATACCGGACCAGACTTCAATAAAGCGCTGACCCCACAAATCCAGCCGGCCGCCGTAATATCCCTGCGTGGCGCCGACGGTAATGCCGATCAGACTGGAAAGTATGGTCAGCGCCAGACCGAACAATAACGAGATGCGGAATCCGTACAACACCTGAGCAACCACATCTTTCCCCTGACTGTCGGTTCCCAGCAGGTTTTGCCGCGATGGCGGGGAAGGGAAAGAGACGGTCGTGGCGTAGTTAATCGTGTCATAGCTGTAGCGGATCAACGGCCATAATGCCCAGCCGTGATTCGCGATACGTTGAGCGATATAGGGATCGCGAAAGTCTGTCGTGGTGTCAAACTGGCCGCCGAACGTCGTTTCGCTGTAGTTGACGATAAAGGGCGTATAGATCTGGCCGTCGTACTTCACTAACAGCGGCTTATCGTTGGCAATCAGTTCTGAGAACAGGGAGACGATAAACAGCGCAAGAAAAATCCACAGCGACCAGTATCCACGACGGTTGCTTTTAAAACGCGCCCAGCGCGCCTGATTCATGGGGCTCAGTCGGCTCATTGGCGTCCCTCGAAATCAATACGCGGGTCAACCAGCGTATAGGTCATATCGCTGATGATATTCAGCAACAGGCCGATCAGCGTAAAAATATAGAGCGTACCGAACATCACCGGGTAATCGCGTTGCAGCGTGGCGTCGTAGCCCAACAGTCCCAGACCGTTTAATGAAAACATCACTTCGATTAACAGCGAGCCGGTAAAAAACATGCTGATAAAGGTGGCGGGGAAACCGGCAATCACCAGCAGCATCGCGTTGCGGAATACGTGACGGTAGAGAATGCTTTTTTCATCCAGCCCTTTGGCTCTCGCCGTCACCACATATTGCTTACGGATTTCATCCATAAATGAGTTTTTGGTCAGCATGGTCAGCGTGGCAAAACCGCCAATCACGGTAGCGAAAACCGGTAAGGCGATGTGCCATAGATAATCGGTGACTTTGCCGTACCAGGGCAGCGTATCGAAATTGCTGGAGACCAGCCCGCGCAGCGGGAACCAGTCCAGATAGCTGCCGCCGGCGAACAAAACGATCAGCAGGATAGCGAACAGGAACGCGGGAATGGCGTAACCGATGATAATCAGCGTGCTGCTCCAGGTATCAAAGGCTGTGCCGTTTTTGACCGCTTTTTTGATTCCCAGCGGGATGGAAACCAAATAGATAATCAAGGTGCTCCACAGTCCAAGCGTAATGGAAACCGGCATACTCTCTTTGATCAACTGTATTACGGAAGAGCCCCGGAACAGGCTATCGCCGAAGTCGAAACGCAGGTAGTCCCACAAGAGTTTGAAGTAACGTTCGTGAATCGGTTTATCAAAACCGTAGCGTTTGGTGATTTCTTCGATTACCTCGGGATCCAGACCGCGGGCGCCGCGATAGGTATTCTCGATATTGGGGGCGCCCGAACCGCCCGTCCGGGCCATGCCTGCGTCGATGCCGCTGCCGCCGGGAAAACCGCTGCCATGACCCATTTCAATGTTGGCGATCGCTTGATCGACCGGCCCGCCCGGCGCGATTTGCACGATAAAGAAGTTGATGGTGATAATCGCCCACAGCGTCGGGATCACCAGTAAAAGGCGGCGTAATAGATAAGTTCCCACGTTGACTCCTTAACTTAACGTCGCTCTGCCGGCAGCGTAGCCGCCTGTTTAACATCGTACCACCAGCCGTCAAAGCCTAATGAATAAGCCGGGCGAATCGCAGGCATGGCGAACTTATTCCAGTAGGCGAAACGGTCATGATTGGAATACCACATCGGGATCATTAACTGATTCCAGGTCAGTACCCGGTCCAGCGCTCTTCCTAACGACAATAGCGGCGCTTCCTGTCCAAGATGCCGGGTAATTTCGTCAACCAGCGAATCAATCGCCGGATCCTGTACGCCGGATGTGTTGTAGGTGGAGTCGATATATTGCGAGTGCCAATACATTTGCAGGCTGTCATTCGGATAGAGAAAGGCAGGGTACAGCGTCGCCGTCATATCAAAGTCGCGTTTGCGCAGGCGGCTGTTAAACTGGGTGCTGTCGATGTTTCGTATGTTCATCGTGATGCCGAGCTTTTTCAGGTTTTGCTGAAAAGGCAGCGCGTACTGCGAATTGCCCGCGGTAGGCAACAAGAGTTCGAACGTAAACGGCTTACCCGTTTGACGATTGACCAAGCGCTGATTTTTCAATTCCCATCCGGCCTGTTCCAGCAGTTTCAGCGCCTTCAGCCAGTTTTCCCGATCGTAACCGCTGCCGTCGGAAGCGGGCGGTTGGTAGCTGGGGCCGAATACTTCCGGCGGCACTTTGTCCTTCAGCGGCGTCAGCCAGGCCAGTTCTGCCGCGCTAGGCTCTCCTTTTGCGGCATAGATCGTATTCTGAAAATAGCTATCGACGCGCTGATAGGCGTTGTAATATAGCGCCTTATTCATCCAGTTAAAATCAAACGCCAGCGTCAGCGCCTGCCGAACCCGCCGGTCGCTAAAGATCGGCCGTTGAGTATTAAAAGCCAGCCAACGGGTATCTTGCGCGGACTGATTTGTCTGATCCTGCTTGATGATATAACCACGGTCAAAATTACCGCCCTGGTATTGCGTCGCCCAATGTTTCGGCGAGCCTTCAACTTGCAGATCAAATGCACCCGCTTTAAACGCCTCCAGCGCGACGCTGTCATCCAGATAGTAGTCATAGCGGATTTGATCGAAATTATACTGTCCCTTATTTACCGGCAGGTCGGCGGCCCAGTAATCTTTAACCCGTGAATAGGTGACATACTGCCCTGTACGATACGCGGTAATGCGATAAGGGCCGCTGGCGGGCGGCGGATAGGGCAGAGGTTCATTTAATTTCTGATTTTTCCAGAATTTCTCCGGCATGATGGGCAGCGTCAGCAGGCTGAACATGCGGTTTTTATCCGGCGTGGGGAAGTCAAAACGGACCGTAAGCGGCGCCACGGCTTTTGCGGTAACGCCTTTAAAATAGATGCGAAACTGCGGCACGCCCTGCGTCATAAACATGTTATAGGTGAATGCTACGTCGGTCGCGGTAATCGGCGTGCCGTCATGAAAACGCGCTCGGGGATTCAGATCGATTTCTATCCAGTGAAAATCAGCGTCATGGCGGGTGGATTGGGCCACTAACGGATAGTAGCTGCCCGGCTCATCGTCAGAGGTGACGAACAGGGAATCATAAAGCCGCTCGGTCCGGGCTGCCGCCACGCCGCGCAAAGCAAAACGGTTAAAGTTATCGAATGTCCCGAGAGCGCTTAGCGTAATACTGCCGCCTTTCGGGGCATCGGGGTTCACATAGTCGAAATGATGGAAATCCGCATGGTATTTAGGTTCCCCTAAAACAGCGAAAGAGGCGCTATGTTCGATGGTTTCTGCATACAATCCCAGCGGCATGATGGAAAACAATACAGCAGTAATAACGCGTTTTAACATCTTGACGGCATTCTCCCGCAGTCTGACTGGCTTTTGCATGATGGCTGATTTTTACAGCATAAAGTTTTTGAAATTATTAGCATTACATTGATTAGCCCTAGTTTTCTCTTTTTACCATGAAATAGGCCGATTAACCTACCATAATCACCTTATTCCCAAGAGTCATCCCAGGGGCCGTAACATATTGTTAGTAATCTTTTTTAACACAGTTGGCGGCAAGGCTGCGAATCACGCCATAAAAAAACGCCGCTTATTACTAAGCAGCGTTTTTTTATCTCGTTTGGCATTTACCTTCGCATATCAAGGAAAGGGTGCTGAATTAGCTGTTGGTCCCTTTATCCAGCACTCGGCGGGCCTCGTGATAGCGTTTTTTCCAATAGGCTTCGTCCAGATTGGAAATCATGACGCCGCTGCTGGTCGAGGCGTGAACAAACTGGTTATTGCCGAGATAAATGCCGACATGGCGCCCGGTTGAACCCGCGCGGAACATAACAAGGTCGCCCGGACGCAGTTTAGCGCGCTGAATTTTTTGTCCGACTTCCTGTTGTTCATAGGTTGAGCGGGGCAAATCCATACCGAACTGTTCACGGAAAGTCCGGCGAACAAATGCGGAACAATCAATACCGCCTTTGCTGTCGCCGCCTAAACGGTAACGAACGCCTTTCCAGCTGGCATATTGGCTAAGTAATTTGGATTTGATATCCACATTACGCACTAATGCTTCAAATTCATCCTGAGAGGCTTGCAGTAAAAGGCCATCTTTATCGTTAACTGCATGCATCTCAGTTTGTGGGTTTTGGTGATTAGATACATTGTTACTACTACATGCGGAAAGCGTTAACGCTATCGCAACAGCAGGCAACGCCCGCCAGATATATCTCAGAATCGGTTGAGATTTGACCATTGTTGTTATGTTTCCTTGAAGTCCTTAACGATAAATATCGTTATAAATGCCAAACGACAAAACGAGATCCAGCCTAAAACAGAGCTCGCGCTTCTCCAAACACGGGGTAATGGAAATGTGTTGGAATGCACAATTATTTTCTTTTGCCCTAGCCTAAAGAGAGACAAAAAGCAAACTTTAGTGAGACTACCGTATAGATAAACAGATTGCGAGTAGTTTTAACTATTTTATTTATAAGATTTAATGATGTGGTTAGTGAAAAAACGGCGATGTAAAAAATCTTAACCGGAAGGCGTTTTCCTTAAAAAAATGTGTCAGAAAAGAGAGCGGAGTCTGACGCGCGGATACGAATACTTTGATAATAAGGAAAATCACTCGCGGAATAGCGCCGACCGCGACAGCGGCCGGCAAGAAATCGGCGCGGCAGTCAATGTTATGACGGCTTTTGCCCTGATTGGCGCCGATTGGGTAAATAGCGATGCAGCACATTAATTAATGCGTCGCTGGCGGGCGTGAGCAGCAACCAGCTCAATCCAACCAGGACGACCGATAGCGAACCCACCGCAATGTCGGTAAACCAGTGAGCGCCGATCATGAGGCGCGGCAGTGAAAAAATAATTACGATCGCCACGCTCGCGGCGAATGCGGCGCGGGTGAAGTAGCGCAGCATAAAGGCGGCGAATACCATCAGCATCATGCCGTGATCGCCAGGAAAACTGTCTTTAGAGGCATCTTTCGCCGGAATGCCTGTCAAGTCGCTAACCCGGTTAATATCATGAAAGTAGAGCGTCGGGCTGGCATGTTGGACCGGCAGCAAATGACCCAGTTGATTCAGTACCAGGGCGCTGAACAGCATAACGATACCGATAATCACCAAACGCCGCCGTCCGGACTGTGTCGCTTTTAGATAAAACGACAGATATAGCAACCCCATCGCAATCAGCGCGCAAGCATCAAACGCCCGGAGGTTGGTTATCGCCACCAGCTTTAGAAACGCCGGGCTTTGGGCTAGCAGGCGATTAAAATAGAAGAAGATATGGCTGTCTATGCTAAACCAAAAGCCGTGGTCTGGCGGTAAATACCAGGACAAAAAAAGCCCAATACCTAATATATTGAGCAGTAAAATAGTGAAATTATTACGCCGTGACATGAAATAGGTAACTCAAGATATAAATTTAACCAAATAACGATTTTATCCCGCGGTAGTTAAACGAGCCTTTAACAACACTGATTGTAGATTATTCCATTCGGCCGGCGTTTCATTGATGAGTTCGATCCGGCTATCGATCGGCGCGACGGGTTTTGTTTCAATATGCAGGTCCAAACCCTGACGATTGACGATTAATGTCCCTTCTTTGATGCGCATAACCCCTTTAACCCGGCTGACCGGCGACAGACGAACCCAGTCCAGCAGCGCCGCGGTATCAAAGATGGTTTCCGCTGCGAAAATCCAGCCGCAGGCGTGGTAGCCCTGACCCTGATTCAATGAACGCCGCCAGGGATCATTGGCCGGTAGCCGCAGCGCCGCCAGACCTTGAGCGGCCTTATGCTGGTGATGGTGGGCGCCGTCAGGCAGTTCACGCTCGTTCAGGCGCGGCTGATCCAAGATTTGCCGGTCTACCTGGCCCTGACTGGTCATCACGATTTGACGCGTGTCGTTATTGTCCTGGCGCCACTTCTGCAACGCGGCTCGGTCTGCATCGAGGTAGGTATCCTGCTTGTTGGCGATAACGATGTCGGCGGCCGCCAACTGGTCGCGGAAATTTTCATTCTCGGTATAGCGGGATTCACGCAGTTGGCGCGCGTCCAGCAGGCATAATGTCGCCTGCAACGTCAGCCAGGGCCGGTAACTGTCGCCAGACAGCAACGAGAGAATCTGCTTCGGATGACCCAGACCGGTAGGTTCGATTAATAAGCGATGCGGCTTTTTTTGCTGCAAGAGCATATTCAGGCCGACCTGCATGGGCAAACCGTTTACGCAGCACATGCATCCACCGGGGATCTCTTTCAATACCGCGCCGCTATCCTCCAGCAATGCGCCGTCAATTCCGATCTCGCCAAATTCGTTAACCAATACGGCCCAGACCTCATCTGCGGGTTTCTGAGAAAGAAGGTGGCGGATCGTTGTGGTTTTCCCGCAACCGAGAAAGCCGGTGATGAGATTAACTTTGGTTAGCAACATAGACTCCTGATTTAAATAGGATCACATTGTGATGTGAACAGATTTACTTATGCTACATCAGAAATAATATCAAATTAATTAATGTTCACCCTGTTTGTTGTCGATACCTATTAGGTATTCGGCAATTGATAGGGGGGACTTATGAGTAGTTTAAGCAAATGGGTGTTATTCGGTGGGGTTGCGCTGTGCTCACTCACATCAGGCATTGCGTCCGCCAGCGATGCGGCTTCGGGCATTATCCGATTTACAGGGCAGATTGTTGCGTCGCCCTGCGTCGCCAGCGCGCAGCAGGCGGTCGTCAATTTCTCTTGTTATCAAGAGGGTAAGCAGGCTAACTATCGTTACAATACGAATTCAGCGACGGCGGCTAACCACGTATTGCCGGACCTGATAGAGGAAACTCGCATGGATTGGGTCAACGCTGAACGTACGGCCAGGCTTTTGACCGTAACCTACCGGTAGTTGAACAATGTGCATTCGCAAGTAACACCGCTTCGAGAGGGTGTTACCCGCGAACGGCGACGACGCTTACTCCGCGCGGCCCATGTAACGGCGTTCTGGAATATGAATGCGGATTTTTTCCCCGGCGCTCAGATATTCAGGCACCTGAATAGTGAGGCCGGTAGCCATTGTCGCCGGTTTGTTGCGGGCGCTGGCCGAGGCGCCTTTGATGCCGGGAGCGGTGTCAACGATTTCCATATCTACCGTTTGCGGCAACTCAAGCGCAATGATTTCGCCATCCCACGTCAGCACCTGAATGCCGGGCATGCCGCCTTCAGGAATGAACAGCAACTCTTCTTCTATCTGCTCTTTTTTGAAGTTGTATGGCGTGTAATCTTCATCATCCATAAAGACATACTCGTCGCCATCAATATAAGAGAAGGTGACCGTCCGGCGGGTCAGGGAGATGGTGTCGAGAATATCATCGCCTTTAAAACGCTCTTCAACTTTTAATCCGGTGCGGACGTCGGAAAAGCGCATTTTGTATAGCGTACTGGCGCCGCGGGCGCTCGGACTCTGGATATCGATGTCCTTCACCAGCAGCAATTTGCCATTATAGTTAACGGCCATACCGCGTTTAATTTCGTTCGCTCTTGCCATAAAGAATACCTGTCTATGCGGAGTGAGATTTTTGTGGCGACACGTTACTCGCGCCGCGGGATTCAGGCAAGCAGGAAATCATGCAACGCGCATATCGTCAGCATTAATTGTAGGTCGCGCGCGAACAAGATGAAGAAGCGTTGGTGTTTGTCCGCATGGCTGTTATGGTGACTGACTATCTTATCGTCGGCCCAGCGGAGAGCCTGCTGATGGAGTGTCGTTCCGATTGCGGCGCATGCTGCATCGCCCCTTCAATATCCAGCCCGTTGCCTGGCATGCCGAATGGCAAGCCGGCCAACACGCCGTGCATTCATCTGGATGCGCGAATGCGCTGCGGAATATTTCATTCTCCGCTCAGACCGGCAGTCTGTTCGGGGTTACAGGCGCGAGCCGATATGTGCTTCAGCCATCGTGACGAGGCGCTTATTTACCTGATTAAACTGGAAGCCGACACCGCGCCGGATAACGGCCTATCTACGCGTCTTTAATGCGCCACATGCAGTAACCCGCGCCTGCGATCATAAACAGCGCGATAAAGAATACGGCGTGATAACTCCATATTTCCGCCACAATGCCGGCCAGCGAACCAGAAATAATCCAACCTACGCGGCCGGTATTGGTAAAGAGCGTGGTTGCCGCGCCGGCCTGGCCCGGCATCAGATCCTGAAAATACAGCATGCCGATTCCGGCGAGAATGCCGATAAAAATAGCGTTCAGCAACTGTAAAGCCAGCAGAGCGATTTCGCTGTCGAGAAACAATAATCCCACATAAAAAAACAGCCCGGAGAAGACGGCCAGCCGCATCAGAAAGCGCTTGCCGAAACGCTTGGCGACATAACCCGCCAGCAGCATGGACGGGATCTCTAATCCGGCCGCGGCGCCCATCATAATCCCCGCCAATTTTTCCGGCAGATTGAGCTCATGAACCAAATAGAGCGGCATATTGATGATGTAGATACCGTTGCATGTCCACATCAGCGTGCAGGCGGCGAACAACAGCAGCGTGTCCCGGCGGTTATGGCGGGGCGCTTCAAGGGTAGCCGTGGTTTTGACCGCAGCCTTCGGCATCGACGGAAGAAAGAATCTGACCAATATCCCGCAAAGCACAAATACGGCGGCGGCCGTTAGATACATTGAGGTAAAGCCGAAACCCAACGCCAGAGCGAAGGCAATCGGCGGGCCGACCACCCAGGAGAGCGAAACCTGGGCGCGCAAAATGGAGCTGAACATGGCGGCTTCGCGGCCTGTACGGTCGGCATGTTCCCGCGCCAGTGCGAATAACTGGGGGTTCGCCGTCGAACCGAAGCTGCTGAGCAGTACGCCAACGAACAGCAGAATAAAGTAGTTGCGGTTCCAGGCGAACAACAGACAGGCCAGGGCGCCGAGCAAACAGCACTGGAATATCAGCGTTTTGCGATCGCCTTGCCGGTCTGAACGCGCCGCCAGCGCCTGGCTGACGATGATGCCAATCACGGCGCTGCCGGTATAGAACATCCCCACCAGGAAAGGGCGCACTTGTACTTCATTTGAAAGGAACAGACTGAGCGTCGGGAGCTGTAACGCCCCGGCGATGCCGGTCAAAAAAGCGATAACCAAAAAAGCGGGCGAAGTCAGATCGGGCTGACGGCGAGTTGTGCTGACGGATGTGTGCATACGGTGTGTGATAACGCTTAAAAAGCCGACAGAAAACGAGAGGGACGCGTCATATTACGCCGATTTATAAAAAACGGAAAACCTGTTTTATTATTTTTCTTCAGCAGCGCTTCAGCTTGATGTGTCTTTTTGTCATCAGACTGTGTCACATAACGGCTAAAATGTGCGTGACGTCATAAATTCGTTACGTAAATAGTGCAGAACACTTGCATAAATGGCGTAATGGAAACAGACTCATTGAAACGTTTCAGCGAAGTTTTTTTTGAAACGCCTTTCTCAATAGACACATTTTTTCTCATAAAAGCTGAAACGATTCAACTTTCAGCAAGAGAGGAGAGCCATGTTCCAGTTGTCACAACAAGATATTCATTTAGGCGCGGTAGCCAGTAGCAAGCAGGAAGCTATACAGCTTGTTGCTGCAGCTCTGACTCAGGCCGGGTGCGTCAGCGCGGCGTATGTCGACGGCATGCTGAAGCGCGAGACGCAGACATCCACTTATTTGGGGAACGGCATCGCTATCCCCCACGGCACCACGGATACCCGCGATCTGGTGCTGAAAACGGGCGTACAGGTGTTTCAATTCCCTCAGGGCGTCAACTGGGGCGAAGATCAAACGGCCTACGTGGTTTTGGGGATTGCGGCCAGCTCGGACGAGCACCTGGCGCTATTACGCCAGTTAACGCATGTCCTCAGCGACGATCGCGTCGCGGCGCGTTTGGCGAGCACCACGTCGGCGGAAGAATTGCGCGGCCTGTTGATGGGCGAGCAGCAGATGCCGGAGTTCCGTTTCGATACCTCGCTGATTTCGCTTGATGTCGCAACGGACAATCTGCTGACGCTGCAGGCGCTGAATGCCGGCCGCCTGCAACAGATTGGCGCGGCGGATGCCGGTTTCGTCAGCCATGTCGTGAGCAATAAGCCACTGAATCTGGGACAAGGTATCTGGTTCAGCGACAGTGCTGAAGGCAACCTTAGCAGCGCCGCCGCCGTCGCCCGTCCTGCCGCGCCTTTCGATGCCGATGGCGAATCCGTCGCGTTGCTGGTGACGGTTTCCGCGGCCGACGATCAGGCTTACGCGCCGATCGACTACCTGACCAAACTATTGACCGAGCAAAAAGCTGAACGCTTGCTGAAAGCTGATGCGGCTACCTTGCTGGCTCTGCTGACCAGCGATGTGCCGGAAGAGAGCGGGGTGCTGACGGCGGAATTCACCATTCGCAACGAGCACGGTCTGCACGCGCGTCCGGGTACGACGCTGGTTAATGTGATCAAGCAGTTCAGCAGCGAAATTACCGTCGCGAACCTTGACGGCACGGGCAAACCGGTGAACGGCCGCAGCCTGATGAAAGTTATCGCATTGGGTGTGAAGAAAGGTCACAGACTCCGTTTTACCGCCAGCGGCAACGATGCTGAACAGGCATTGGCCGCTATTGGCGAAACAATTAATTCTGGCTTAGGCGAGGGGGCAGCATGAGCAGGCGAGTCGCCACCATTACCCTGAATCCGGCTTATGACCTGGTTGGCTATTGTCCTGAAATTGAAAAGGGCGAAGTAAACCTGGTTCAGACAGCGGGTCTGCACGCAGCTGGCAAAGGTATCAATGTTGCCAAGGTGCTGAAAGATCTTGGGATTGATGTCACGGTGGGTGGGTTCCTGGGTAAAGACAATCAGGATGGTTTTCAGCAGTTGTTCAGTGAGCTGGGCATTGCCAACCGTTTTCAGGTTGTACCAGGACGTACGCGCATCAATGTCAAGTTGACGGAAAAAGACGGGGACGTTACCGATCTCAATTTCTCCGGCTTTGAGGTGACGCAGCAGGACTGGCAACGTTTTGTCAATGATTCCCTGAGCTGGCTCGGACAGTTCGATATGGTCGCCGTCAGCGGTAGTTTGCCTGCCGGCGTCGATCCCGACGCCTTTACTGATTGGATGTCCCGGCTGCGTAGCCATTGTCCGTGCATTATTTTTGACAGCAGCCGCGATGCGCTGGTGGCGGGCTTGAAGGCTGCTCCCTGGCTGGTTAAACCGAATCGCCGGGAGTTGGAGATCTGGGCGGGGCGTAAATTACCTACATTGGATGATGTGGTTGATGCCGCGCATGCATTGCGTGAACAAGGGATCGCTCATGTTGTTATCTCACTGGGGGCGGAAGGCGCTCTGTGGGTTAATGCTTCGGGCGCGTGGCTGGCAAAACCGCCTGCCTGTGAAGTCGTTAGTACGGTGGGCGCGGGTGACTCCATGGTCGGGGGACTGATTTATGGATTATTAATGCGTGAGTCCAGTGAACATACTTTGCGTTTGGCAACGGCGGTGGCGGCACTTGCCGTGAGCCAAAGCAATGTTGGTATTACCGATCGTCCTCAGTTAGCCGCGATGATGGCGCGTGTCGATCTTAAACCCTTTAACTGACAGCAGGAGATGAATAATGAAAACGCTGCTGATTTTAGACAAATCACTGGGCCTGGCGAGAAGCCATCTGGTGAAAAATCTACTCGGCGCTGCCGCTGCTAAAGCAGGGCTGACGTTTACAGAACAGGCTGATGAAGCCGAACTGGCAATTATCCTGGGCGCCGCCGCCGCGGCGGACTCGGCGCTGAACGGCAAACAGGTTTTTGTTGGCGATGTTGAACTGGCCGCGAGTCAACCGGAGGCTTTTCTTGATAAGGCCAAGGCTGAGGCGACCACTTATCAGGCTGCCGCCGCGGCGCCTGTTCAGCAAGGCTCGTCAGCAACACCCAAACGCATCGTCGCCGTAACGGCGTGTCCGACAGGCGTGGCGCATACGTTTATGGCGGCGGAAGCTATTGAAACCGAAGCGAAGAAACGCGGCTGGTGGGTGAAAGTTGAAACCCGCGGTTCCGTCGGGGCGGGCAACCCCATTACGCCGGAAGAAGTCGAACAGGCGGATGTGGTTATTGTCGCGGCGGATATTGAAGTCGATCTGAGCAAGTTCGCCGGTAAAAAAATGTACCGTACTTCTACCGGTCTAGCGCTGAAAAAGACCGCGCAGGAGTTGGATAAGGCGCTGGCGGAAGCGACGGTTTATCAGCCCAACGGACAGAGCGCCGGCGGCGCCGAGGCGACCGGCCAATCGAAAAAAGGCGGCTCTGGGCCATACAGCCACCTGTTGACCGGCGTGTCGTACATGCTGCCGGTGGTGGTGGCCGGCGGTCTGTGCATCGCACTGTCGTTTATGTTTGGTATCGAAGCCTTTAAGGAACCGGGCACGCTGGCGGCAGCGCTGAAAACGGTCGGCGACTCGGCGTTTATGCTGATGGTGCCGGTGTTGGCCGGATATATCGCGTTTTCCATTGCCGACCGTCCCGGTCTGGCGCCGGGCTTAGTCGGCGGCGTGTTGGCGAATACCATGGGCGCCGGGTTCATCGGCGGCATCATCGCTGGTTTTCTGGCGGGCTATATCGCCAGAGCCATCAACAAGCATGTCCACCTGCCGCAAAGTATGTCGGCGCTGAAACCGATCTTGATTATCCCGCTATTCGCGACCTTGATTATGGGCTTGATCATGGTATACGGCATCGGTACGCCGGTTGCCAAGATTCTGACCGGTTTGACCGACTGGCTGCAATCCATGGGTACGGCGAATGCGGTGATCCTGGGCGCTATTCTGGGCGGCATGATGTGTACCGATATGGGCGGGCCGGTCAACAAGGTGGCTTACGTATTCGGCACCACATTGTTGAGTAGCCAGATTTATGGCCCAATGGCCGCTATTATGGCGGGAGGGATGGTTCCGCCGCTGGCGATGGGGCTGGCGACGCTACTGGCCGGCAAGAAATTTAACGCCACCGAACGCGAGGGCGGTAAAGCGGCGATGGTTCTGGGGCTGTGCTTCATCTCCGAAGGCGCCATTCCGTTCGCAGCCCGGGATCCTATCCGCGTATTGCCAAGCTGTATTATTGGCGGAGCGGTGACCGGCGCGATTTCGATGGCGGTAGGGGCTAAACTGATGGCGCCGCACGGCGGTCTGTTTGTGCTGCTGATCCCAGGTGCGATTTCTCCGGTATTAGGTTATCTGTTTGCGATTATCGTCGGAACCGTGGTAACAGGCGTGCTGTACGCGTTCCTGAAGCGTCCGGATGAGCAACTGGTGAAAACGACGGCTTAACAGGACGAGCCGGGATACAGGGAGGTAATGAAAAAGAGCCGGTTGGTGATACCAACCGGCTCTTTTTCGTTTTATGTTGATGATTGAGGCGCCTGCGACTTGAGCCAGGCGATCTCCTCTGCCCAGATGTCTGGATTCACGGTTTCCAGAATCAGGGGAATACCATCGAAACGATCGTCCCCCATGATGTAGCTGAAGGCCGTTTTGCCGATGTTGCCTTCTCCCAGACTGTTGTGACGGTCAACCCGGCTGTTGAATTCGCTTTTGGCATCGTTCAAGTGCATACCGCGTAAATAATGAAAGCCGACGACTTTATCGAATTCGGCAAAGGTTTTATCGCACTCAGCCTGGGTGCGTAAATCATATCCTCCGGCAAAGGCGTGACAGGTATCGATGCAGACGCCGACGCGGCTTTTATCTTCAACATCGTCGATAATGGCGGCCAGATGCTCAAAGCGGAATCCCAGATTGCTGCCTTGTCCGGCGGTGTTTTCAATAACCGCCGTGACGCCTTCGGTTGCCGCCAGCGCAATATTGATCGACTCGGCGATACGCGCCAGACAGCGATCTTCATCAATCTGTTTTAGATGGCTGCCGGGGTGGAAATTAAGCAGGGTCAGTCCCAATTGCTGGCAGCGCGACATCTCGTCAATAAAGGCGGCGCGTGATTTTTCCAGCGCCTCCGCTTCCGGATGTCCGAGATTAATCAGGTAGCTGTCGTGCGGCAAAATCTGTGCCGGGGTATAACCATAGGTTGCGCACGCGGTTTTAAATCGTTCAATCACCTCAGGCTCCAGCGGCGCAGCCTGCCATTGACGCTGATTTTTGGTGAACAGGGCGAAAGCCGTCGCTTCCAGCTCATGAGCGCGTATAACCGCCTGATCGACTCCGCCGGCCGCACTGACATGGGCTCCTACGTATTTCATGATGTTCTCCTCTTGATGACGAGGCATTATGGCATTGTCGGTCAGGTTAACCAGCGGTTAAGCGATAATTTATTTACGGCTAGCTGAATAAGTGGTCAAAAGCCAGGTTAATACATGCGCCGCCCATAATTAGCCAGACAAATAAAATCAGCGCCAGCAACAGCGGTTTGGGGCCGGCATTACGGATATCGCTAATCCGGGTGGTTAGCCCTAATGCCATCATTGCCATCGCCAGCAATACATTATCCAGCCGGGTTAAATCGCCGGTCAGCGCGGGGGGAAATAGCCGGGTTGAGTTTAGAGCGGCGGCGGCCACAAACCATAATGCAAACCAGGGGAACGCGAGGGATACGGGCTCTGCTGCCGATGCCGCTGTTTTGGGGCCCATTTTTTTAAGCGCAATACCAAGAGCCAGCAGGAAAGGCGCCAGCATCATAACGCGCAGCATTTTTCCTATGACGGCAATATTTTCTGTTTCGCCCCCAATCGCATGGCCGGCGGCGACAACCTGGGCAACCTCGTGTACAGTTGAGCCGAGATACATGCCGAATGTTTGCGGATTGAAGGCCAACCAGTGATAATAAAGGTTGAGTTGATACAGCCAGGGGTAGAAGAACATGGCTGTCGTGCCGAAAATAACAACGGTTGATATTGCAATGGCGATTTTGTTCCCTGGCGCTTTTATCACGGGAGCCGTAGCCATAACCGCCGCCGCGCCGCAGATGCTGCTACCCGCGCCAATAAGGATGACGGTTTCGGCGTCGAGTTTGAGTATCCGGCGGCCAAGCCAGCAGGCGAGCAGGAAGGTTGATGTCACAATGGTAAAGTCAATGGCGATGCCTGTGACGCCAATTTCGGTAATTTGTTGAAAACTAAGTCTAAACCCGTAAAGTATAATTCCCCATCGCAGCAGATGGTGCTTTGCCCACTGTGCGCCTGGGTCGCAGAATGAATGCAGCCATGGATATACCGTATTCCCAAGTATGATACCTGCCACGATAGCCAGTGTTAATGTGCCTGGCCCCACTGTATGACTTTTGGAATATTTGCCAACCAAAGAAGGATGCAAGTCATTAAGCCTATTATTAATAGACCGGGAAGGATTTGTATTGTCCGGTCGCGGCACGTTATTAAGTGCTGACCGACAGGGATATCCATCATTTTATTACCTATTCTGAGAATAATGAACTGATGGCTAATCCTATAATCGGTGTAGTTAAAAGAGTAATTGATTATATATTTATAACCTATAAGTATTTCAGATAAAGAGCTAGTTATGCATATCACATTACGTCAGTTGGAAGTGTTTACTGAAGTCCTGAAAAGTGGCTCAACCACTCAGGCTTCGGTCGTACTTGCTCTTTCTCAATCAGCAGTCAGTGCCGCGCTGGCTGATCTGGAAGGGCAACTGGGGGTCCAATTGTTTGACCGCGTCGGCAAACGGTTAGTCGTAAATGAGCATGGCCGCTTGCTTTACCCCAAAGCATTATCGCTGCTTGAACAATCAACGGAGATTGAACAGCTTTTTCGCCGTGATAACGGCGCATTACGTATTTATGCCAGCAGCACTATCGGCAACTATTTACTGCCGGCCATGATCGCCCGTTATCGGCAGGATTTTCCTGAAATCCCTCTGGAGTTGCACGTCGGCAATACTCAAGATGTGATTACCAGCGTGTCTGAATTTAGAGTCGATCTCGGGTTGATCGAAGGGCCGTGTCATCACCCTGATTTGGTGACGCAACCCTGGCTGAAAGATGAGTTGGTGGTCTTCTGCGCTCCGACGCACCCGCTTAGCCAGCAGAAGCTCTCTTTATCGGCGTTGGCCGAAGTTCCCTGGATTTTGCGCGAGCAAGGTTCAGGAACTCGCGAAGTTCTGGATCACCTACTTCT
This sequence comes from Brenneria izadpanahii, assembly GCF_017569925.1. Lineage (NCBI taxonomy): Bacteria > Pseudomonadati > Pseudomonadota > Gammaproteobacteria > Enterobacterales > Pectobacteriaceae > Brenneria > Brenneria izadpanahii. Next base: position 1,980,040 of record NZ_CP050854.1, read on the forward strand.
GGCGCACTTGCCGCGTTTTCGCTTAGTGATGGAGTTGGGCAATTCCGAGGCGATTAAACACGCGGTTCGTCATGGTATTGGTATTAGCTGTTTGTCGCGTCACGTTATCGCCGAACAGTTGGAAAGCGGTTCACTGATCGAATTGCCCATTCCGTTGCCTAAATTTACGCGCACGCTCTATATGGTTCACCATCGCCAGAAGCATCTCTCAAATGTATTACAGCGTTTTCTGAGTTATTGCCGCGAGGCGTAACGCGAGAGATATATTCTATTGCTAATGATCGGGCTTGAGTTATGAAGCTCACTTATAATTTGGCAATCCTGACTATCGTGACTAACGCTATTTGTTACAATCCCGCCTCGATTTTTTAGTAAGAGCAATCAGGATAATAATGGCTCAGCAAGACATTCAAAATTCTGTTCCGGGCAGAAATTCTCTGCGCCGTGAACTTAAGGCGCGTCATTTGACGATGATCGCGATAGGCGGTTCGATAGGCACCGGTTTGTTTGTGGCTTCCGGTGCAACGGTTTCACAGGCCGGGCCGGGTGGGGCGTTACTGTCTTACATTCTGATTGGCGTGATGGTCTATTTTCTCATGACCAGTCTGGGGGAACTGGCGGCATTTATGCCGGTATCCGGATCGTTTGCCACCTATGGCTCCCGCTACGTTGAAGAAGGCTTCGGTTTCGCGCTGGGCTGGAATTATTGGTACAACTGGGCCGTAACGATTGCGGTCGACCTGGTCGCCGCCCAATTGGTGATGGGATACTGGTTCCCGGAGGTTCCCGGTTGGATATGGAGCGCGCTATTTTTAGCCGTGATGGTGCTATTGAACATCATTTCGGTAAAAGGGTTTGGCGAAGCGGAATATTGGTTCTCGCTGATTAAAGTCGTGACGGTGGTGATTTTTATCGCCGTCGGCATCCTGATGATTGTCGGGATCTTGCGCGGAGCTGAAAATGCGGGGATACACAATTGGCAGATTGGCGATGCGCCGTTTGCCGGTGGTTTTTCCGCCATGGTGGGCGTGGCGATGATTGTCGGTTTCTCGTTCCAGGGAACGGAGTTAATCGGCGTGGCCGCCGGGGAATCAGAAAATCCGCGGGAAAATATTCCGCGCGCCATTCGTCAGGTGTTTTGGCGTATTCTGCTGTTTTATATCTTCGCTATTCTGATCATCAGCCTGATCATTCCATACACCGACCCGAATCTGCTGCGTAATGACGTAAAAGATATTGCCGTCAGCCCGTTCACGCTGGTATTCCAACATGCCGGTTTGCTTTCCGCGGCGGCGGTGATGAACGCGGTTATTCTCACCGCGGTGCTGTCTGCGGGCAACTCCGGGATGTATGCCTGCACCCGCATGCTGTTTACGCTGGCGTCTGAGGGGAAAGCGCCGCGTCTTTTCGCCAAACTGTCAAAAGGCGGCGTACCCCGCAATGCGCTATATGCGACCGCTGTGATTGCCGCATTGTGCTTTTTGTCGTCCATGTATGGCAACCAAACGGTCTATCTTTGGTTGTTAAACACCTCAGGCATGACCGGCTTTATCGCCTGGCTGGGCATCGCCATCAGTCACTATCGTTTCCGTCGCGGTTATGTCAAGGCCGGACTCGATCTGAACCGTCTTCCATACCTTTCCCGTTTCTTTCCGCTGGGGCCGTTGTTCGCCTTTGTGCTTTGCCTGGTTATTACATTGGGGCAGAACTACCAGGCTTTCCTGGAAGATAAGATCGACTGGTATGGCGTCACGGCAACCTATATCGGCATTCCGCTGTTTCTGCTGATCTGGTTCGGCTATAAATTCTCTCGGGGGACGCGCTTCATCAAATATCAGGATATGACGTTCCCGGAACATAAATAAGCGCGGTTGTTATCGGGTTGTCCCTCCGCGCAGGGACGGCCCGGTTTACGCCGTTAATCTACTCTTTACCTTGTCTGCTTTTTGTCTGCTTTGCGTTTCTGTTTCCCTTTGCCCGCCATCGCTTCTCCTCTTTTAATCATAAAAATTGAATAAAGTTGTTTACCTAATCCTTACGAATGCGTTTCATTTCGTCTGCAATCGTTCAGCATGTTCACTGTAATATCATGTTTTATATGTTGTTTTTTATAAAATATTGTACAGGCTAATGATTATGTAAATGATAGTTATTTATATTTACAATTATTTCGAATTAATTACACTGTATTTGGCAAAAAAACTCAACGTAACCCATCCGTTTTTAGAAGGGCAAAAACATGGCAATCAGTATAAGAAAATCAGTCGCGCTGGCTCTGGCGGCAACCGCTTCTACATCCGTGGTCGGCGCCACGCAGCAGGATGTGATGGTGGTAACGGCTTCCGGCTATGAACAAAAGATCGAGGATTCCGCCGCCTCTATTTCCGTTATTTCTCGCGAACAGCTGGAAACCAAGGCCTACCGTGATGTTACCGACGCGCTGAAAGATGTACCCGGCGTTGTGGTAACCGGCGGCGCCAGCAGCAGCGATATCAGTATTCGCGGTATGTCGTCTAAATACACCCTGATTCTTGTGGATGGGAAACGAGTTGATACGCGGGGTACGCGCCCGAACAGCGATAACTCCGGGATTGAACAGGGATGGCTGCCGCCGCTTGCCGCCATTGAGCGGATCGAGGTGGTTCGCGGCCCGATGTCTTCGCTGTATGGTTCTGATGCGATGGGCGGGGTAATTAACATCATTACCCGGAAAACGCACAGTGAATGGACGGCGTCGGTGCGCGGGGATGCGACGATTCAGGAAGATCGCGATTCAGGCGATATCTATCAATCGAGTATCTATGCCGCAGGTCCGCTGATTGACGGTCTTTTAGGCGTTCAGGTTAATGGTCTGCTTTCGCATCGCAGCGAAGATAGAATCGTTAACGGCTATAACGAGCAGCGTATGCGTAATGGCGGGGTGACATTCACGCTAACGCCCGATGAAAAGAATACGCTGGACTTTGATTTATCCCATTCGGTACAGGACAGAAACGTCACGCCGGGTAAATCGATTGAAGTCTCGGACACCGAGTCCGATGTTCGCTATGAGCGTAATAATTATGCGATCACCCACAACGGAATCTACGATTTCGGCATAACAACCAGCTATATCCAGCGCGAGGAAACCCGTAATCCGAACCGTGAAATGAAACTGGATAATACCGTTTTCAATACTCAGACATCCGTTTACCTTGGCGACCATACCTTGAGTCTGGGCGGACAGTATCGCTATGAGTCTTTAAACGATAAGGGCAATCAGCTGTCGACGGCGCAGGATCTGGAGAAACTGACGCGCAAGAGCTGGGCGCTGTTTGCCGAAGACGAATGGCAAATGACCAACGATTTTGCGCTGACCACCGGTCTGCGGATGGATAGCGATGAAAACTATGGTTCGCATTGGACGCCCAGAGCCTATGGCGTATGGCACCTGGCGGAGCAGTGGACGTTGAAGGGCGGGGTGTCGGCCGGGTATCGGTCGCCCGATTTGCGTCATACGGTTAAAAACTGGGGGCAGGCAACCGGGGGCCGGGCGGGTAATGCGATCATTCTGGGAAATCCGGATCTTAAGCCGGAAAAAAGTCTGAGCCAGGAAGTCGGTATCATCTGGGATAACCGTGAAGGGATGAATTTCGGCGTAACGCTCTTTAATACGGATTACAAAGATAAAATCACCGAGGCCCGTGAATGTGAAACTCCTACCGGCCAAACGGCCGCCTGTCCGTATGACGGCCATAACTATCGCTTCATCAGTCATCGGATCAATGTTGATAAAGCGATCATGCGCGGGGTTGAATCGACGTTCAACTGGGACATTACCGACGATTTATCGCTAGCCTCCAGCTACACCTATACCTATTCGGAACAGAAGAGCGGCGAGTTTAAAGGCAAGCCGTTAAACCAGATGCCGAAGCATATGTTCAATAGCACATTGAACTGGAAAGCCACCGAGGATCTGGGCGCCTGGGCGCGGGTGAATTATCGCGGGAAGACTTCAGAATATTTAGGCCGCACCACTATGTCTTCGCCTACGCCGTCCTATACGTTTGTCGATATCGGGGCGACGTATCAGGTAACCAAAGACGTGCAGTTATTGGGCGGCGTCTACAATGTGCTCGATAAACGCGTTGATTATGAAACCTATGAAACGGTTTTGGACGGACGCCGTTATAACGTGGGCGTGAATGTCACCTTCTGATCGCCGATAAGCATCTGATACGGGTTGCTGAACCCGTATCAGTTTATTTTTTGTCACACGGCGGCAATCATCAGCGTTTCTGGATATAGGTCATGGCGAGAGCCAGCGCCAACACCAGACCTTTTATGATATCCATGGCGTAGTACGGAACGGAAAGCATGACCAACCCGTTTTGCAGCACGCCGAGAATGACCGCGCCCACCAGCGTTCCCAACGCGTTCGGCTTGCCGGAACCCGCCAGCGAGAAACCGATATAGGCGGCGGCGACGGCGTCCATTAAATAGCCGCCGCCGGCATTGACCTGTGAGGAACCGATACGGGAAGCCAGTAAAATCCCCCCTAGCGCCGCCAGCAGCGAAGACAGAATATACGCCTGAACCCGATAGCGCGCCGTCCTGATCCCGGCCAGACGCGCCGCCTCAGGATTACCGCCGATGGCGTACATGCGGCGGCCATGTTTGGTCAGCGACAGATAGAGCTGAACCACCAAAGTGACGACCAGCATGATGACGACGATGACCGGCACCTGTCCCAGCGTGGCGAAGAATTCCGGAATGACGCCCTCGGCCATTTCGCCGCTCGGCAGCACCATATTCTGCGTGATGGAGCCACCGTAGCTGTAGGTCATGGCCACGCCCTGAATGACAAACAGGCTGGCGAGCGTCGCCAGCATATCGGGAATTTTCAGCACCACGATAAGGAAGGCGTTGAATAGACCGACCAGCGTACACAGCAGCAAAGTCAGTACGATGGCTTCGGTGGTGCCAAAGCCATGCCAGACAAACAGCGAAATCACCAGCGCGTTAGCCAGCGAGGCGGTCGAACCGACGGAAAGATCGAAGCCGCCTACCGACAGGGAGATGGACACCCCGATCGCAATTACGGTCACGATGGCGATCGAACGCAGGATATTGATGATGTTATAGGGATCGAGAAAATTGTCCGATGCCAGACCGAAGAGCGCGATCAGCGCGACGACGGTGATCAGCATGCCCCAGTTGTACAGGAATTCAAAAAAACGGTGACGCAAGGGGAGAACCCCGTTAGGTGAAAGTTGGTGACTCACGCGGGAGTTCCTCCAGTTGAATACAGTAACAGTGTTTCTTCATCAATGGTTGATGCATCCAGTTCGGCGACGATACGCCCATCCCACAATACACAGATGCGATCGCATAGCCCGACGAGTTCGGAAAACTCGCCCGAGGCGTAGATAATGCCTTTTCCCTGCCGGGCCAGGCCGTCAATCAGCGAGAACAGATCCTGTCTCGCTTTGATATCGACGCCTTTGGTGGGTTCATCGAAGATCAGCACCTGCGCCTCGCTGCGCAGCCATTTGCCGATAGCCACTTTTTGCTGATTGCCGCCGGATAGCCGGGCCAGTTTTTGCATCGGCCCGGTAGTGCGAATGGCTAATTGGCGAATGATTTGTTTCGCCCAGGACAGCGCCTGACGGTGGCTGAATACCCCCCAGCGGGAAAAGCTGTTGCTGGCGCTGACGCTAAGATTCATGGCGACGGATTCTTCAATAAAGATGCCTTCCTTACGGCGTTCTTCGGGCACTAATGCGATGCCCTGTTCGACCGACCGGTATGGCGAATGGGGACGCCATGAGCCGCCTTGATATTCGCCTTGTTCAATTTGGCAGGGGGCGGCGCCGAACAACGCTTTACACAGTTCGGTTTTGCCTGCGCCCGCCAGCCCGGCGATCCCGAGAATCTCGCCTTTACGCAACGTCAGCGAGATGTCCCGCAACAGGGTTTCATCGTGCAGTCCTTTAACCTTTAGCAAGGGATCCTGTAATGCCGCGCGACGCCGCGGCGGGAAAATATCATCCAGCCGGTGCCCCAGCATTCTTTCAACGATTTGCTCCCCGCTTAGCCCCTGCATCGGGCCGCTGCTGACGAACTCGCCGTCTCGCAGCACCGTCAGCGTATCGCAGATTTCACTTAATTCATGGATGCGGTGAGAAATGAAAACGATGCCGATGCCTGTGGCCTGTAAACGGCGGACCACCTGGAACAGCCGGGCGCTTTCCGCCTGATCGAGCGGGGCAGTCGGTTCATCCAGAATTAAAAAACGGCATTCATGAGATAGCGCTCTGGCCAATAGAATTTGCTGTTTTTCCGCCAGCGAGCAACGGTCCAGCCGCCGCCGCACATTCAGACGGATGCCGAGCTGATCGAGCAACGCCTGCGCCTGGCGATAAACCTGCGGCCAGTTGAGAACATGGCCGGTCTGGGCCAGCGTATCCAGCATAATATTCTCTGCGACGGACAACGTCGGCACCAGGGCGACATCCACCTCCTGCTGCACCAGATGGATGCCATGCTGTTTGGCTGCGCGCGGGGAATGAATATCAACCCGCGTGCCATCAATAATAATATCGCCGCTGTAATGACGGTAGGCGCCGGACAGGATGGTCATCAGCGTTGATTTGCCCGCGCCGTTGGCGCCGGTTAATGCATGAATAGAGCCGCCCTCTAGCGTGAAATCAACCTGCTTCAGCGCATGAAAGCCGGAAAAAGAGATGGAAATGTTGCGCATTTCCAGCCGTGTTCGTTGGGCGGTGGAAGTCATGTTCAGTAACGCTCTTGGCGGTGAATATCATCAGAAAACTGGCCTGAAATGTAACACATAACTAACATGATTCAATTCGGATTCAGCGCCGGAAGGGCGCTAAACTACGAATGAAAAAGAATAAGTTAAGCAAAAAAATTCTTAAACCCTGTTTGGTAAGTGAATAAGATAGCGTTATTAGCGCATTCTCCTTATTACCGCCATTTCTCGTATCGGCATGGCACCCTGAAGGACATCAGAATATGAATACAACGGCAATCCGCGTACAGGTCGGTCCAGCCAACTATTTTTCCTTTCCTGGCGCAATCGATAAGCTGCTGGAGTTTTATCCGCCCGCGGTGCTGAACAACGCGCTGTGGATCTACGGCGAACGGGCGTTAGCGGCCGCCAGGCCTTATCTTCCGGCTGAATTCGAGTCGCCGTCCGCCCGGCGCGTCTTGTTCGGCGCGCACTGCAGCGAAGGCGAAGTGGCGAAGCTGGTGGCCGAGGCCGGGGATAGCTGTCAGGTTGTGATCGGTATCGGCGGCGGCGCGGTGCTGGATACGGCAAAAGTCGTGGCGCGCCGAGTGGGCGCGCCGCTGGTGGCGATCCCGACGATTGCGGCCACCTGCGCCGCCTGGACGCCGCTTTCCGTCTGGTACACCGATGAAGGTCAAGCGCTGGGGTTTGAAATTTTTACCGACGCCAACCATCTGGTGTTGGTGGAGCCGCGCATTATTTTAGCGGCGCCGGCGGAATACCTGTTGGCCGGGGTGGGGGATACGCTGGCGAAATGGTATGAGGCAGTGGTGCTAAGCCCCCGGCCGGAAACCTTGCCGTTGACGGTTCGGCTTGGGCTGCAAACCGCGCTGGATATTCGTGACGTATTGCTGCAAAAAAGCGCCTCCGCGTTGGACGCCGCGGCCAGCGGTGCGCTGACGCAGGATTTTCTTGATGTCGTCGATGCCATTATTGCCGGCGGCGGCATGGTCGGCGGGCTGGGAGAGCGCTACACGCGGGTTGCCGCCGCGCATGCGGTTCATAATGGGTTAACGGTATTGCCGCAGACGGAGCGGTTCCTGCATGGAACCAAGGTGGCGTATGGCATTCTGGTGCAAAGCGCGCTGCAAAAGGATCTCGATACGCTACGGCAGTTGAAGGCCGCATTCAAGGTATTGGGATTGCCGACTTCGCTGGCCGAACTGGATGTGGATATTAACGATCGCGCGTCTATTCAAGCGGTGATTGAGAGGGCCTTGCAGCCGAGCGAATCCATTCACTATTTACCGTTAACGCTGAATGAATCGGTGCTGCTGGATGCGCTTAACACGGTGGAGACGGCGGCGGGATAAACCGGATGAAGAATTAGGAGACTGCCGGGAACAACGCCTAATTCTTCCGTTTTATTACTGCAATTTCTCATAGGGAAATGAGCTTTTAATATAACGAGCGTAGTACCGGTGTTTGGCCGTACTCGACATTAGCTCTTCATAAATCATCCGCGCTACGCCGATATATTGATATATGCTGCCGTTCAGCAGTTCTATTTCTAATACGCTATTTTCGGCGTCGTATCCGACGGCGAACAATTCTGATGATGAAACCCGTTTTCTTTGCAAAATCAACTACTCCCAGCCGAATTATTTGAATTATTTGTCAGGCGGTCATGATTGCACGGCAATAAGGTGCCTTGTGCAACGGCAATTATACGCCTTTGCAATAGTATTTTATCGGCATACCGTTTTTTTTCTTTATTCAGAAAAAATCAGGAACCAGCGAGGCCGATTCCCGATTTGCGGTTAAAAATAGAGCGTAACGCACAGGGGCGCTACGCTATTGCCGATGTAAATACCGGGCGTGAAAGCGGAGGTGATCTTCAATAAAGCTGGCGATGAAGAAGTAGCTATGGTCGTAACCGGGCTGCATTCTCAGCGTGAGCGGCCAGTCGTGCAGGCGTGCCAATTCGGCCAGTTTCGCCGGTTGCAACTGATCGGGTAAAAAGTTATCGCCATCGCCCTGATCGACAAGCATAGGTAGTTTGCTCTGGCTGTTTGCCAGTAGATGGCAACTGTCATACTGCAGCCACTGCGTTTCATCCTCGCCCAGATAGGCGCTGAGCGCTTTGCGTCCCCAGGGGGTCTGGCTGGGGTTGACGATAGGCGCAAAGGCGGAAGCGGACAGGTAGCTGCCCGGATTCCGTAACGCAAGCATCAACGCGCCGTGCCCGCCCATGGAGTGTCCGCTGATGGACTGGCGGCGGTTAACGTTAAAACTCTGCTGAATCAATGCCGGCAGTTCCTGATATATGTAGTCATACATCCGGTAGTGTTCGGCCCAGGGTTGCTGGGAGGCATTGACGTAAAATCCGGCTCCCTGACCAAGATCGTATCCGGCGTCATCCGCGACGTCTTCCCCCCGCGGGCTGGTATCCGGCATGACCAGAACGATACCCAATTCAGCGGCAGTGCGTTGAGCGCCGGATTTGGTGGTGAAGTTTTCATCATTACAGGTCAGCCCCGATAGCCAGTAAAGCACCGGCGATGGGGCATCATCCGGCATCGGCGGTATATAGATGCTGAACGTCATACTGCAATTCAGCGTGTCGGATGCATGGCGATAGCGCCGTTGCCAACCGCCGAATAGGCGGTGCTCTTCCAGAAGTTCCAGTGATGAATTCATCTCTGCGCGGCCTCCGTGACGGCGTTTAGCTGAAATGGATAACAGAACGGATCGACTTGCCTTCATGCATTAAATCGAATGCGTTATTGATCTCTTCCAGGCCCATGGTGTGAGTAATAAAATCGCTGAGCGGGAATTCGCCATCCATATAGCGCTGTACAATGCCCGGCAGCTGGCTGCGGCCTTTCACTCCGCCGAACGCCGAACCGCGCCACACCCGGCCGGTTACCAGTTGGAACGGACGGGTGGAGATTTCTTCCCCCGCGCCGGCCACGCCGATAATCACCGATTCGCCCCAGCCCTTGTGGCAGCACTCCAGCGCCGAACGCATCACGTTGACGTTACCGATACATTCAAAGGAGAAGTCAACGCCGCCGTCGGTCAGTTCGACGATAACGTCCTGAATCGGCTTATCGTAATCTTGGGGGTTAATCAGATCGGTGGCTCCCAGCTTGCGCGCCAGATCGAATTTGCTGGTATTGATATCAATGCCGATAATTCGTCCGGCGCCGGCCATCTGCGCGCCGATAATCGCCGATAGCCCGATGCCGCCGAGGCCGAAAATGGCGACGCTGTCGCCGGGTTTCACCTTGGCGGTGTTGATCACCGCTCCCATTCCTGTGGTTACGCCGCAGCCAAGCAGACAGACCTCTTCAAGCGGCGCTTCCTTGCTGATTTTAGCCAGCGAAATTTCCGGTACGACGGTATGCTCGGCAAAAGTCGATGTTCCCATGTAATGAAAAATCGGCTGACCGTTCTTAGAGAAGCGGGTGGTGCCGTCGGGCATTAACCCTTTGCCTTGTGTGGCGCGAATCGCCTGACACAGGTTGGTTTTTCCTGAACGGCAGAATTTACATTCGCCGCATTCCGGGGTGTACAACGGAATAACGTGATCGCCGACGGCTACGCTGGTCACGCCTTCGCCGATGGCTTCAACAATGCCGCCGCCTTCATGACCGAGAATGGCCGGGAAAACGCCTTCGGGATCTTTGCCTGAAAGGGTATAGGCGTCGGTATGGCAAACGCCGCTGGCGACAATACGTACCAACACTTCGCCCTTTTGGGGCGGCATCAGATCCACTTCTTCAATGGAAAGCGGTTGGTTAGGGCCCCAGGCGACGGCGGCGCGGGTTTTTATCGTTTGCATGGTGAGACTCCTATTGCGGCGTTATGTTGCGAAAAAGTTTATGATTGGCTGTTAAGTAATTTTAGTGAATATTCTTCTGGCTGGAGATGCGCTCGGCGCTGAGCTTTTTCAGAACGGCGATATTGGGGCCGAAGGCATCACGCCGCCAGATGAGCCTGGCCGACGTATCGGCTATTTCCCGTGGTAATTAAAGGCCGGCTCCCAAATCCTGCCCAAGCCGCCGCAGGCGGGTAGTGAGGTTCGATGGCGCCTGGTGAAGGCGTTCTGCCGTACGGACGACCGAACCGGTTTCGGTGACCAGGCAGAACATGCGTGACTGAATCGGATCCATGCATTCTCTTTTTGTAATTAACTTTGTCTTAATTATTCACTTCCGTGAGTTTAACGATAGGCCACACCATTGGCAACGTTCATGTAACAAGCAAGGCGTTTAACATTGTGTTACGTGGTTTTCTAGTGTCGGCCGACGCTGACGCACGGTCTTGAATCGGCGCTTTATATTGCCGGCGGCGGATTAATCATCGCCGGGATGTTGGTCCGGCGGCCTGAAGGCGTAAGCGTTCGGCGGATGATAACCTGAAGCTATTTCAGCTATCATGACGCACTATCACTGGATAATTGTTTCTCTCTCAACTACAGTGGTGCCGGCGTTTCGGTTCGACCGACGTCAATATTAGGAACCTATTCCAATCGGCGTCATTGGCGCAGACAGTTTGAGCGCGATGCGCAAGGTATATACGGCACTGAGGATATGCACCCTCCCGGACCGCTCGCTCTGCCGGGCGTTCACCCGCGATAGCGTCTTGCAACGCTGCTCAGGTTCAACAAAAATATTCTGAAAGAATAAGTTCTAAGTAGTAACACCTGCTGGAGAAAATAATGTCATCTTTAAGTAAAGAAGCCGTCATGGTTCACGAAGCGTTGATGGCGCGAGGCCTGGAAACGCCGCTGCGTGGAGAATTGTTAGATCGAGAAACGCGCAAGCAGCGGATTACCGAGCATATGACGGCGATCATGAATCTGTTAAGCCTTGATTTGCAAGATGACAGTCTGGCGGAAACGCCGCATCGCATTGCGAAAATGTATGTTGATGAAATATTTTCCGGTCTGGACTACTCCAATTTCCCTAAAATCACCATCATCGAGAATAAGATGAAGGTGGATGAAATGGTGACAGTCCGGGACATTACCTTGACCAGTACCTGCGAACATCACTTTGTGACGATTGATGGTAAAGCGACCGTTGCCTATATTCCGAAAGACGGCGTGATCGGTTTATCGAAGATCAACCGGATCGTGCAGTTCTTTTCTCAGCGCCCGCAGGTTCAGGAGCGGTTGACTCAGCAAATCCTGATTGCCTTGCAAACGCTGCTGGGCACCAACAATGTCGCCGTATCGATTGATGCCGTGCATTATTGCGTTAAGGCGCGCGGTATCCGCGACGCAACCAGCGCGACCACTACCACGTCGCTGGGCGGGCTGTTTAAATCCAGCCAGAATACCCGTCAAGAGTTTTTGCGCGCGGTTCGCCATCACAACTGATGCATTTGTATGCGGGCCGAGTCAGTGCCCGCATATCCCCGTGAGACTTCAAGTCGTATGCGCGTTGGCGGGGCAAATTCGCTCCCGGCGAATTTGTCTCTGCCGCCGGCTTTCCGCAACGCGAATTAGCCAGGGTACAAATAAAATGCGTATTATTTCCGCCCATCTGTTAATACAATCATGATCCCGATGACCTGATACGTAACATCTATGCCTGCTAACCCCATTTCGTCACCACGTATCGCAACGCTGGATTTTGCGCGCGGCGTTGCCGTACTCGGTATTTTATTACTCAACATTACGGCATTCGGTTTACCGAAAGCCGCCTATCTCAATCCCGCCTGGCAGGGGACGCCGTCACTGACCGATGCCTGGACCTGGGCCGTTATGGATCTTACGGTGCAGGCGAAATTTCTGACGCTGTTTTCTCTTTTGTTTGGCGCGGGGCTACAGCTTCTGTTGACCAGGGGAACCCATTGGACCCATGCCCGGCTTTTCTGGCTGATGGTGATAGGGCTGATTCATACCATTTTCTTCTGGGATGGCGACATCCTGCTGGATTATGGCCTGATCGGGCTGGTGTGTTACGGCATGATCCGCCATGCGGAGGGAAGCCGGGTCTTGCTGCGCAGCGGCGCGATAATGTATTTCGTCGGGGTGTGCGTTTTGCTGGTGTTAAGCCAACTGCTCAGCCTGCAGCCGGGACGATTCTGGCAGCCGGGAGCGGCTGATATCGCCTATGAGGTTCACTGGCAGACGTCGGGAGGACCGGAAGCGTGGCGTAACCGGGTGGATTTACTTATCGATAGTTTATTGTCGCTGGGCGTTCAGTACGGTTGGCTATTGGCCGGCTCGATGCTGTTTGGCGCGGGATTGATGCGCAGCGGTTGGCTAAAAGGCGAGTTCAGCCTGATGCATTATCGCAGACTTGCCCTCTGGATAATTCCGCTGGCGTTATTCATTAATGGCATTGGGGTCGTGGCGCAATGGCTGGTTCATTGGGAATATCGCTGGAGCGGCCTGTTGTTACAGATCCCTCGTGAATTGAGCGCGCCTTTACAAGCGATGGGATATCTGGCGCTGTGTTATGGCTTTTGGCCAACGCTGAGCAAATGGCGCATTACCTACTGGATTACGGAAACTGGCCGTATGGCGCTGACAAACTACCTGTTGCAAACCTTGGTGTGCACCACGCTGTTTAACCACCTGGGGCTGTTTATGCGTCTTGATCGCCTGCAACTGGCGGCTGTCGTTCCCGTCATCTGGGGAATAAATCTGGCCTTTTCCCACTACTGGCTGAAATATTTCCGCCAGGGACCGTTTGAGTGGCTGTGGCGCAAGTTAACCGCAGCAGTTGCGAAAACCGCGCCGTGACGGCAGCGGGCGAAGCCGGGCCGTCGGCGCGGCCTGAGGCGATTTCGGTTCAACTGCGGAAGCAGGCGGAAAAGGACGCTATTGCGCCGCTTTCTCCGTAGACGCGTCTGTGGGGCGCTCGGAAGAGGAGACGGCCGTTGCGGCGGGATTATTGGGAACCTGCTCCGGGAGAACCGCAGGATAGTCCTGCGCATCGTCAGGAATTTTATGCTGTGCCGGAATGGAGATTATCGGTCCCAGAAAACGCGGCTCCCGTTTCAAAATATACAGATCGAACAGCGCTCCCAGTCTGGCGCCGAATTCCCGCATGCGAACCATCATTATGTTTTTAGGCGATGGAACCGCATAACATTGCGCCTGAATGCCAAGATGCAAGGCAATAAATAACGCCCGTTCGCAATGAAAACGTTGGGTAATGATGGTGAAGTCATTAGTATCAAAGACTTTTCGGGTTCTGACGATCGAGTCCAGCGTGCGAAATCCCGCATAATCCAGCACGATATTCGCTGGTGGTACGCCAGCGGCGATCAAATCGCGGCGCATGGTCATCGGCTCGTTGTAACTTTGCTGGGCATTGTCGCCGCTCAGCAGCAGGTAGCTGATTTTCCCGCTGTTATAGGCATTCATCGCGCCTTGAATACGGAACAGATAATACTGGTTGATGACGCCGGTACGATAATATTTGGCGGTTCCCAGTACGACGCCGACCTGCCGCGACGGCAGATCCTGCAGTTCGTCATAGACGTAAGGAGCGGTTTTCCAACTGATCCAGCGGTCGAGGACAAAAGCAGACAGCAGCAGTAAGCCAATAATTGTTAATAGGCTGTATATCAAGCGCTTCCACATGCTTATGCCTCGGATAAGGCGATTGGAGTAATCATGCTCCAAGGCTACTTTACCTGAAAGTTGGACGCAAGGAGCAGGTGCCGCCGGGAGTGATTATTGGTGTATTTTATCGCGTTTGCATGAAATTCGGATGGTTGAATAACATGCCGGCCCCTTGCTGGGCAAAAGACCGGCTGACGATCGGAGAGGTCAGACCCGGCTGCCCCACAGATCGTATTCGTCCGCATGCTCTATTTTTACGCTAATGATATCGCCGACCTTAACGTTGGTTTCTCCGTTCAGATAAACCGCGCCGTCGATCTCCGGCGCATCGGCCATGCTGCGGCCAATCGCGCCTTCATCATCGACTTCATCAATCAACACCAGCAACCGGCGACCAATTTTTTCCTGTAGGCGCTGTGCGGAGATAACTTGCTGAAGCTGCATGAAACGATGATAACGTTCTTCTTTTATCTCTTCCGGCACCTGATCGGGCAACTGATTGGCCGCGGCGCCCTCCACCGGGCTGTATTTGAAACAGCCGACACGATCCAGTCTGGCTTCTTGCAGGAAATCCAGCAGCATCTGGAAATCCTCTTCCGTTTCACCAGGGAAGCCGACGATAAACGTCGACCGTAATGTCAGTTCCGGGCAGATTTGCCGCCAGCGTTTGATGCGTTCCAGCGTTTTTTCGATCGCGCCCGGACGTTTCATCAGCTTGAGGATGCGGGGGCTGGCGTGCTGTAAAGGAATATCCAGATACGGCAGGATTTTCCCTTCGGCCATCAGCGGAATGACATCGTCCACGTGCGGATAGGGGTAAACGTAATGCAAACGAACCCACGCGCCCAGCGAAGCAAGCTGTTCGCACAGGCTGACCATACTGGTTTTGACCGGTTGCCCGTTCCAGAAACCGGTACGTTGCTTAACATCGGCGCCGTAGGCGGAGGTATCCTGGGAGATCACCAGCAATTCTTTGACGCCGGAATCGACCAGCCGTTTCGCTTCATCCAGCACCGAACCGATCGGGCGGCTATCCAGATCGCCACGCATGGATGGAATAATGCAGAACGTGCAGCGATGGTTGCAGCCTTCCGATATTTTCAAGTAGGCGTAATGACGCGGCGTCAGCTTTACGCCCTGGGCTGGCACCAGGCTGGTGAACGGATTGTGTTCCGGTTTGGGAACATATTGATGTACGTGCGACAACACCTGTTCGTAGCTGTGAGGGCCGGTGATTTCCAACACTTTGGGATGAACTTCCCGGATTTGATTCTCCTTCGCGCCCAGACAGCCGGTGACGATAACCTTGCCATTTTCATTCAGCGCTTCACCGATGGCTTCCAGCGATTCCTGAACGGCGCTGTCAATAAAACCACAGGTATTGACGATCACCAGTTCGGCGTCGTTGTAGCGCGGCACCACCTGATAACCTTCAGTACGTAATTCGGTCAGGATCCTCTCGGAGTCCACCAGATTTTTCGGGCAGCCGAGTGAAACGAATCCAATTCGTGGTTGTTGCATGTTATTTGCTCACAATTCATTCAAAAAAGAAAAACCGCAGGATTCTACACCATAGTTGTTGCGCCTTATAGTCACAGTTTAAAACTTGACGCGATGACTATGTTGATATCTGGTCTGCTCATCGCAAGATGTTAAAAAGGCTGCCTGGAATGGCGGCTTCCGGTAGCATCTTGGAAAACATAGTTAATGTATTATTAGCAGTTTATCCCAACTTGAGATAGTTGTTTTTTGCATGGCTATTATTACTGAGGAAATAATGTACTAGATATAACGAAAATATATATAACCACATTGGGATTTACTCGCGTCATATCTATGATAAACGATGTTTCATGAAAAAAATATAAAGTGGATGGAGGTTGTTACAGTAACGAATAGTCTAAAATTAAATAAAATATCGCATACCACTGCTATTCATAATATAGTAATTAATGCATATATCCCTATTGATATTGCATAATGTACGAAAATAGGAACCCATGATTCTGTTGTAAATAAAAATTTTATTATTTCACCAGAGTAAGGACGTAAGTTAACAAAATATCCTTATTTTAAAAATAAGGATAAGTTATTTTTTTTGCTGGCAAATTTTTTGTGAATGGTTAATTTATTCAAGTGTAAATTAATTTGGTGTCCGTAGTTCAGTTTTTATACCCTAGTTTGGAAATTAAAATTTAACAAAAATGAATTTATACTCTTATTCCGTATTTATATTAAATTTTGCTTTTATAAGAATATAATAAAATATATCTATTAATATTAAAGATAACCGGATTGGTCGAACGGTCTAACTTTGTTAATTAATAATTTACACTGCAATTATTATCAGGTAATTATAATGATTTAGGCTAAATGGATATTGACAATATTAATGCATATTTTAATATGGCTAGGCAGGTATTCACTACTAATTGGATGATAATATGGCATTACATGGAAAGTTTGAGATAAATAACGGTGCCGATTTTTCATTACTAACACTATATGGCGTGGGGGGGGGCAAGCATTCTCTGGTGATGGGGCATACCGTAATCAAGGTGGGTGTACTACTATCCCTGACAATGGATCCATACCAGCCGGAAAATACTGGATTGTAGATCGGCCTGCAGGTGGCTTAGGAACACAGGTACGAACATGGTTCTATGACAAATGGAATTACTATGCAAAGGATATTCCGGTAGGAAGGGGAGAATGGTTCGCCCTCTATCGCGATGATGGAAGCATAGATGATTACACATGGATTAATGGTATCAAGCGAGGTAATTTTCGATTGCATCCTGGAACAGTGTCAAAAGGGTGCATAACACTACGAACTATCACTGATTTTCAGATTATACGAAATAACCTGTTACGGACTTCCATGGTTCCCGTTCGCTCCACTAGCCTAATGGCTTATGGTTCTATTGAAGTATTTGCTCATGGGGATAAATGTCTGGTATGAAAATTATACTTTATATTACCTTATTCCTGGTTATTTCAGTACTAGTTGGCGTAGTCATGCCATATGATTTTTTAATACGAAATTATATAGTAAGTATCGTAAATATTGACACTGCTATTAAAATAACAGACATTGTGTTGGGCGGAGATCCTGAGCCATACGATGGACTTACTTTTATAATAGGTTTAATAATCAACTGTATAGTTTCGGTGTTATTATGTTGTGTTATTATGAATATATGGAGAAGATTAAAGTTATCAAGTAAATAATTGAGGTGATGCGTTTGAGCTGTAGGTTTGTGTAAAATGCGCTTTTCATCTGATTATCCTATTATGACAAAGATTTCTGTTGCTTGTCGATACTGTGGTCAAACGCATCCGGTACGCAGATATGGCGCTGGCCGTGCCGGATATTTGCGTTTTCGTTGTCTTGAATGGCGTAAAAGCTTTCAATTTGAGTATGTCTACGAGGCCTCATGAGCCCGGTGCAAAAGATCAAATGGTCGATACGGAGATGAATGTTTCCGGGAGCAGAGATACGTACGAACACTCAAAGTCGGCATCAATGCAATCACCGAACGTTAAAAACTCATGCATTAAACGGCTGGCAAGAAAAACAATGTGTTTTCCCGGTTCATTTGAAGTCTATGAAAAAGCGATCGGGGCGTATGTTGAAAAACAGCGTTACAACTGATTGGAGTCATGACCATTTTCCTCTTATCAATAGAAAAATACACTCGTTATACACCGTTATTATTGTTCCCCTGATCCTTCTTTTCTTCAATAAATGTAAACCTGCCGCCGTTTTTTTGCACAAATATCACTCGACGCCTAGAGTTACAGAACTTCTGTTGAGTGGAGACAACGCGATGCCTCGTAACTCGTCGCCTGACGACTCTTCGTTATCGTCACGCTTGAGCCGCCTGTTATTAAGCGGCGCGGCATTGTTGCTTTCAGTTTCAGCTTCCCTGTTCGCCGCGCCGCTCAAGGTAACGGAATTGCAGGATAAACTCGATCATCCGTGGTCGCTGGCCTTTTTGCCGGACGATCAAGGGCTATTGATTACCGAGCGAGCCGGAAATCTGCGCCGCTGGCTACCGGGCGTTGGGCTTTCCGCGCCGATTGCCGGGGTTCCCCGCGTATATGCCAGATCGCAGGGCGGGCTGCTTGAAGTGACGTTGTCGCCTGATTTCGCGCAAAGCCGGCGCATTTATTTGAGTTTTGCCGAGGAAGGCAGTGATGGAAAAGCCGGAACGGCCGTCGGCTATGGCCGCCTGTCGGACGATTATACGCAACTGGAGAATTTCACGGTTTTCTTCCGTCAGGAGCCCAAACTTTCTACCGGCAATCATTTTGGCGGCAAACTGCAGTTTGATCGTCAGGGATATCTGTTTATTGCGCTAGGCGAGAATAACCAACGACCGACGGCGCAGGATCTGGACAAGCTACAGGGCAAAATCGTCCGTCTGACCGCGGAAGGGCAAGTTCCGCCGGATAATCCGCTGGTTAACCGCCCCAACGCGCGGCCGGAAATCTGGTCGTACGGCCATCGCAACCCGCAGGGCATAGCGATTAATCCGTGGTCCGGCGCGCTGTGGGAGAATGAGCATGGCCCGCGGGGCGGCGATGAGATAAATATTCCCCAAGCCGGAGAAAACTACGGTTGGCCGATAGCGACCTACGGCATTAACTATTCCGGGGAGAAAATTCCTGAAGCCAAAGGCGGGCAGGTGGCCGGGATGGCGGATCCGATTTTTTACTGGCAAAAATCCCCGGCCGTTAGCGGCATGGCGTTCTATAACAGCGACCGGTTTCCGCAGTGGAAAAACTCGCTGTTTATTGGCGCGTTGGCCGAACGGAATCTGATCCGATTGACGCTGGACGGCGATAGCGTTGCGGCGGAAGAACGTTTATTGACTGAACGCAACGAACGTATCCGCGAAGTACGACTGGGGCCGGACGGCTATATCTATTTGCTGACCGATCACGATAACGGCAAGCTGTTGCAAGTAGGGCCGGAATAACAGGAAACGACAGGCGCCCAGCGGCGCCTGTCAGCTCAGGATAACGGTATCATTACGTGTTGTTGGTAAGCCGGCCGCTCGCTTAATTGCCGATACCAGCGCTCCAGATTGGGGCGCGGCTGAGGTTCGATGGGCATGTTAAGCCAGCCATAGACAACGCAGCCCAGCGGAATGTCGCCGATGCCGAATTGGTCGCCCGATAGCCACGGTTGGTTCGCCAGAGCCGCATCGACAATGCCGAGCAGCCGCTCGCATTCCATTATCGCTTTTTCCACCGATGCCATATCTCGGTTTTCCGGTTTGGTCCGCACCAGATTAAACAACGCCACGCTAAACGACGGCATCAGCATCATCGTCCAGTCCATCCATTTCTCGGCGCTGGCCCGCGCGCCGGCATCTGCGATATATAGCGAGCCGTCTCCGTATTGCGCGGCCAGATAACGCACGATAGTGTTTGATTCCCACAGCACCAGTTCACCGTCTTGTAAACAGGGGATCAGTCCGTTGGGGTTCATCGCCAGATAGTCCGCATCGTGGTTGCGGCCGAATTGCCCGCCGGCCGGGATATGCTGGTAAGGCAGCGCCAATTCCGCAGCACACCAAAGCACTTTCTTAACGTTGGTTGAATTGTCACGACCCCAAATCGTTATCATTTAGAACCTCGTCATACACGCTACAGAAAGAAGGATATGGAACAGTTAGACTACACGCTGAATGATAGATGCGAAATAATGATATGCCTTTTTAATCTTTATGATTTAACTTGTTACTCTCAATAATGACGGAAAGCCGTGTTTAGACAGGAAATATATTCAATGAAATTGACGCATTCTCTTCGTGCAACGTTAGGTATCGCGCTGCTGGCCGCCGGGATCCAACTGGCTTGCGCCAGCAGCGATCCGCAAACTATCGTATTCGGCGTGGCGCCGGGGCCTTATGGCGATATGGTCAATCAGGCGATTAAACCTGAACTGACGAAGAAAGGTTATAAGGTGGTGGTTCGTGAATTTAGCGATTATGTTCAGCCTAACCTTGCGCTCGCCAACGGCAGTATTGACGCCAATCTGTTTCAGCATTCGCTGTATCTGGAAAAATTCGCCGCCGATAAGAATCTGAAAATCAGCAGACTGATTATCGTTCCTACGGCGAGCATGGGACTTTATTCCCATAAAATCAAATCATTGGATGAGTTGAAAAAGGGCGATGTCATCACCTTATCGAATGATGCGACCAACCTGGCGCGCGGTTTGCGGTTTCTGCAATCGCTGGGCCTGATCACCATCAAGCCCGATATCGATCCAACCAAAGCATCGGAAAAAGATATTGTCGAAAATCCGCGCGGCCTGGTGTTCAAACCGTTGGAAGCGGCGCAACTGCCCAGAACGCTGGATAGCGTGACCGCTTCGCTGGTTAATGGTAATTTTGCCTTTGCGGCGGGGCTGAAGCTTTCGACTGCGATCAAGCTGGAAACGCTGGATGAAAATCTGAAGAACGTGATTGCGGTGCGGACAGAGGATCTGGACAAGCCGTTTGTCAAAGATACCAAAGCCGTCGTTGAATCGCCCGCCTATGCCGCGGTGATTAACCAACCGGGCTCAATGTTCAGTGAATTCCAGAAACCAGAATGGATGCAGGCGAAAACGCCAGCTCCCGCCCAGTAAACGCGGACCGGTAATAACGGCAATCAACGTGTTTTATTGGTCTGGCCGGTCTGTGACCGGCTTTCTTTTTTTTCCGCTTATGCCAGGAGTTTGCGGATAATGATTCAGTTAGAGGATGTTTGTGTTGACTTCCCGCAGGGGAAGCAACAGGGAAATCGAGCCGTTGATAATGTGACGCTGCATATCAAACCGGGAGAGGTTTTCGGCATAGTGGGGACCAGCGGCGCGGGGAAAAGTACGCTGCTGCGGACGATTAACGTGTTGCAGCGTCCCACGGCCGGCGTCGTTCGGGTCAATGGCGTCAAGGTCAACGATTTGCAAGGCAAAAGCCTGCGCGAGCAGCGCCAGAAAATCGGCATGATCTTCCAGCATTTTAATTTGATGCAGACGCGCACCGTGGCGGAAAACGTTGCGTTTAGCCTGAAGTCGGCGGGAAAATCCAGCGCTGAAATCGCCCAGCGGGTGCCGGAGATTCTTAATCTGGTCGGATTGAGCGATAAGGCGCGGGCGTACCCTTCCCAGCTTAGCGGGGGACAAAAACAGCGGGTGGGGATTGCCAGAGCCATAGCCAATCACCCGGAAGTGCTGTTGTGCGACGAACCGACTTCAGCGCTTGATCTGGATACCTCGGCGGCAATCCTCGCGTTGCTCAAAGAAATCAACCAGAAGCTGGGTATCACCATCGTACTGATTTCACATGAGATGAGCGTTATCAAGTCGATCTGCGATCGGGTCGCGGTGATGACCGGCGGTAAAGTGGTGGAGCAGGGCGATGTATTTGATGTTTTCGCTTCGCCGCAACATCCATTTACCCGCCAACTGGTGGCGCATACGCTGAATCTTGAGCTTCCGCCTCGCCTAATGGAGGATTTACAGGGAACGTTGCTGAAAATCCTGTTTGTGGGCGATTCTGCGGAACAGCCGGTGTTGTCTGACGTGGCGACCCGCTATGGCGTCTCCGTTAATATTCTGCATGGCAAAATTGAGTATATAGGCAATCGCGCATTGGGAATTTTGGTCGCGCTGCTAACCCATCCCGCCGAACCGGAGAAAGTGGCGGAAGCGGTAGCGCACATTCAGGCCAGAACCGCGCAGGTGGAGGTGTTACATGGCTGATTTATGGATCGATCTGGTCGCGGCATTCGGTGAAACATTCCAGATGGTCGGTATTTCAACGCTGTTTGCGATAATCGGCGGGTTGCCGTTGGGTTTCCTGATCTATGTTACCGATCGTCACCTGTTTTGGGAGAACCGGGCGGTATATCTGTTCAGCACCGTGCTGGTGAATATCATTCGGTCTATTCCGTTTGTGATTTTGCTGGTGCTGTTGCTGCCGCTAACGCAGATTCTGTTAGGCAATACCATTGGGCCGGTGGCGGCGGCGGTGCCGATGTCGGTGGCGGCCATTGCATTCTATGCCCGCTTGGTGGATAGCGCGCTGCGCGAAGTGGAGCCCGGTATTATTGAGGCGGCCGAAGCCTTTGGCGCCAGCCCGATGCGTATTATCTGCACCGTATTATTGCCGGAGGCCAAAGCCGGTTTATTACGCGGACTAACCATTACGCTGGTCAGCCTTATCGGATACTCGGCCATGGCGGGCATCGTCGGCGGCGGCGGCGTCGGCGATCTGGCGATCCGCTTTGGTTACTATCGTTATGAAACCGAGGTTATGATTATCACCGTTATCGCGTTGGTCATTCTGGTTCAGATTGTACAAACGCTGGGTGATTGGCTGTCGAAACGGGCTGATAAGCGCGAACGCCGCTGAAGATCTTTACCGTATCAATCAACACGCGGCGCCGTATCCGGTGCCGCATCGATCTGTTCGGCCTGGCGTAGCCGGCGCTCTTCCCGTTGTCTGATTTTTTTCTCCGTCCGTAGCCGTTTTTTTTAGACCTTTTCGTTTCTTTGATTATTTTTACAAAATGAGTTGTTTCCTTGAGCGGGATGAACGGCTACCTTGGGATGTTGCTAAAGTTTTCGAAACATATTGAAAGTTAAATCTTTTAAATGAATTGTGGATATCCGGCGATCTCATGAAGAAAACTACTCTCTTTTCCAATCTAAAATTTTTCACGGCGGGCGCGGCATTACTGGCGGGAGCGATCTCGCCAGCTCATGGCGAGCAGATTCCAGCGGCGCCTCAGGTTGATGCTAAAGCCTTCATTCTAATGGATTATCACAGCGGGAAAGTGTTGGCCGAGTCTAACGCGGACGAACGCCTTGATCCCGCCAGCCTGACGAAAATGATGGCGAGCTATGTCACCGGCCAGGCTATCAAGGCCGGGAAAATTCGGCCGACGGATGAAGTCACGGTCGGGAGAGACGCCTGGGCCACCGGTAACCCGGTGCTGCGCGGTTCATCGCTGATGTTTCTCAAGCCAGGCGATCGCATTCAGGTTGCGGAACTGAATAAGGGTATCGTCATACAGTCGGGGAATGATGCCAGTATTGCGCTGGCCGATTACGTGGCCGGCAGTCAGGATGCGTTTGTCAGCTTAATGAACAATTATGTTAAGGCGTTGGGGTTAACCAACACCCACTTTCTTACCGTTCATGGGCTGGATGCGGCGGGACAGTATAGCACCGCGCGCGATATGGCGTTGCTGGGCCAGGCTTTGATCCGCGATGTGCCGGACGAGTATGCGCTGCATAAAGAAAAAGAGTTCACCTTCAATAATATTCGCCAGCCCAATCGCAATCGTCTGCTGTGGAGCGCCAACCTGAACGTGGACGGGATTAAAACCGGCCATACCAGCGGGGCCGGACATAATCTGGTGGCGTCCGCCACCGAAGGCAATATGCGCCTGATCTCCGTCGTGCTGGGGGCGCCAACGGACGCGGTAAGGTTCCGCGAAAGCGAGAAGCTGCTGACCTGGGGATTTCGCTTCTTTGAAACGGTAACGCCGATCAAGGCGGGGACGTCGTTTACCACGCAGCGGGTCTGGTTCGGCGCGCAGAAGGATGCCCGGCTCGGAGTGGCGGAAGACGCCGCATTGACCATCCCCAAAGGCGAGATGAAAAATCTGAAGGCCAGCTTTACGCTGCTTCAGCCGCAGTTAACGGCGCCGCTGGCGAAAAATCAGGTGGTCGGCACTATTGATTTTCAGCTCGATGGTAAAAGCATCGCTCAACGTCAGCTGGTAGCGCTGGATGAGATCCCCGAAGCGGGATTCTTTAGCCGGCTGTGGGATTCAATAATGATGAAACTTCAACAGTGGTTTGGCGGTTTATTGGGTTAATGGCCGATATCCATTAACCTAATGCCATTGTCGCTGAAGTAGCGTAGATAGTCTGCGGTTGGCTTACGATCGGTTATCAGCGTATCGAACAGCGTGAGTGAGCCAATGCAGGCCGGTTTGATCTGACCGAACTTGCTGCCGTCGGCAACCAGCACGGCTCGTTGCGACATCGTCAACGCGCGGTGTTTCATGCTTAATTCCGCAAAGTTAAAACAGGTCGCTCCGGCGGTAAGGTCGATGCCCGCCGCAGAAATGAACGCCTTGTTCGGGCAGATGTTATCAAGCTCATTGTGTTGGCTGAGCGGGGTAAAAATGGCGTTGTCCGGGTGAAATTGACCGCCGCACAGGATCACTTTGCAGGCGTTTTTCCCCTGTAATGCCAGAAAAGTATTCAGCGAATAACAAATACCGGTAAACGGCAGATCGTCCGGTATGGCTTCAATAATAAACGGTGTGGTGGTTCCGCAATCGAAAAAAACCGTATCGTTCTCATCAATCAGGCGGGCGGCGGCATCTCCGACGGTGCGTTTTTCTGCCACATGTTTGGTTTGTTGGTCGGAAACAAAATAATTGGTGACGTTGTTATTTTTTAAATCACTGACGACATAGCCGCCGAGTAATACCACGGCCGCTGACTCGGCGTTCAGATCGCGACGAACGGTCATCTCGGAAACGCCCAGTAGCTGGGCCGCATCTTTAAGATGAAGTTTGTCCGCCGTTTTCAATGCCTGGGCAAGTTTGTTAATCCGTTCTTCGCGCCGCGTTTCCATGTGATGTCCTGATAATGAGCCTGCATAATCGGATAATGCCGTTCAGTCGCTTACTATTGATATACCCAGGTGTCACGGGGTGAGGCGCCCCAGGGGAACCTCATCCACACGTTCTGTCTATTACCGCCGCCAAGTGAACGATATCGGGACGTGATTAGTAGCTTCCCGCCGTTGCCGACTCGCCGGAAACGATGGCCACGCCGGAACTGGTGCCGATACGGGTAGCGCCTGCGCGGATCATGATTTCCGCCGTTTGGCGATCGCGAACGGCGCCCGAAGCCTTCACGCCGACCTCCGGCCCTACCGTTTGGCGCATCAGTTTTACGTGTTCTTCACGAGCGCCGCCGGTGCTGAACCCGGTGGAGGTTTTAACGAAGGCCACGTTCAGTTCACGGCACATTTCACAAAGCAGCACGATTTGTTCATCGTTAAGCAGACAGGTTTCCAATATTACCTTCAACGGTATAGCGGCGCAAACCTCGCGAACGGCCTGAATATCGGCCTTAACCGCGTCAAGGTTACCGCTTTTCAGCCAGCCGATATTTATCACCATATCTATTTCTTCAGCGCCGGCCTCAATGGCGGCTTTCGCCTCAAACACTTTGGCCGACGTCAGGCATGCTCCCAATGGGAAGCCGATCACCGAGCACACATGGACCGGCGAGGCTTTTAACTGGCTGGCGGCCAACGGTACGTAGCCTGAGTTCACACAGACCGCATAGAAGCGGTGCGTTTTGGCTTCCTCACACAGTTTGATGATCTGTTGTTCGGTGGCGTCGGCGGCCAGCAGCGTATGGTCAATATAGGGGGCGTAATCGCGTGTTTCGGTGGTCATCACTGACTCCTTTGACGGTTCAATAAAATCGGAATGTTATAATAATAACATAAATCACGCTTTATCAAGCTTATTTGTTTCTTTATGCGCATTAAGCGCCTTTTTACATGCGATCAATGTCACATTAATAACATATTATGGTTGTTATTGTTAATAATATAACATTGAATGATTGAAAAGCCATCTGGGGAAGAGAGTTATGGATATTGCAGTCATTGGTTCAAACATGGTGGATCTCATCACTTACATTGATGAGATGCCTAAAACAGGCGAGACGCTGGAAGCGCCCGATTTCGAGATAGGTTGCGGCGGGAAAGGGGCGAATCAGGCGGTCGCCGCGGCTAAGCTGGGCGCCTCCGTGATGATGGTCAGCCGGGTCGGCGACGATCTTTTTGCCGGCAATACGGTAAAGAATTTTCAGCATTTCGGCGTGGACGCGCGCTATGTCACTTCCGTTCCCGGAACATCAAGCGGGGTTGCGCCGATCTTTGTTGATAAGTCATCACAAAACCGGATTTTGATTATCAAAGGCGCGAACAATCATCTGTCGGCTCAGGATATCGACGCGGCGGCCGAATCGCTCATGCAATGCAAGTTGATTATTCTCCAGTTGGAAATCCCGCTGGAAACCGTCTATTACGCCATTGATTTTGCCCACCGGCATAACATTCAGGTCATTTTAAATCCGGCTCCGGCCTCTCGCGAGCTGGATATCGGCTATGCCTGCCAGTGTGATTTCTTTATGCCGAACGAAACCGAGCTGGAAATTCTGACCGATATGCCGGTCGATACCGAAGAGAACATTCTTGCCGCCGGATGCTCGCTGCTGGCCAGAGGGTTGAAAAACCTGATTATTACCATGGGACAGCGAGGTTCGGTATGGATGACGGGCGAACAGACGCAACATATTAAGCCTGTCAGTGTTAACGCCATTGATACCAGCGGCGCCGGCGACGCGTTCATCGGCTGCTTCGCGCATTACTTTGTGAAGGACGGAAATATAAAACGGGCGATGGAATATGCCTCTGCCTTTGCGGCCTATAGCGTTACGGGAAAAGGCACCCAGCGCGCCTACCCGGATGCGGCGCAATTTCGTGATTTTCTTGCCAGTCATCCTTTTGCCAATTAACCGGGGAAAACATCATGCGTCAGGACATCATCCAAATGCCAGATGGCTATCTGAATAAGACGCCATTGTTTCAGTTTATTTTGCTGTCATGCCTGTTTCCGCTATGGGGATGCGCGGCCAGCCTGAATGATATTTTGATTACTCAGTTTAAAAGCGTGTTTGAGCTCAGCGATTTCGCCAGCGCGCTGGTGCAAAGCGCGTTTTATGGCGGTTATTTTCTGATAGCGATCCCGGCATCGGTAGTGATCCGGAAAAGCAGTTACAAAATCGCCATTCTAATCGGCCTTACGCTGTATATCGCCGGATGCAGCCTGTTTTATCCGGCATCGCACATGGCGACCTATACGATGTTCCTGGCGGCGATTTTCGCCATCGCCATCGGTCTGAGCTTTCTGGAAACGGCCGCCAATACCTACAGTTCCATGATTGGTCATCGCGACTATGCCACGCTGCGCCTCAATATCAGCCAAACGTTCTATCCTGTCGGCGCGTTGATGGGGATCGTGCTGGGCAAATATCTGGTATTTCAGGAGGGCGATAGCCTGCAAAGCCAGATGGCGGCCATGACGCCGGATCAAATCCATGCGTTCCGGCTGCAAATGTTGGAACACACGCTGGAACCCTATAAATATCTGATTTTCGTGTTACTGATTGTCTTTTTCCTGTTCCTGCTGACTAGCTATCCAAAGTGCAAGGCGCAGGCCGACGAGCAGAGCAAGCAGCCATTGCCGTCGCTGGGCGAAACTTTGCGTTATCTGGCGGGCAATAGCCACTTCAAGCGCGGCATCGTAGCGCAGTTTCTGTATGTCGGCATGCAGGTCGCGGTATGGTCTTTCACCATTCGGCTGGCATTGACTTTAGGCGCAGCCAACGAGCGCGATGCTTCCAACTTCATGATTTATAGCTTCATCTGCTTCTTTATCGGCAAGTTTGTGGCGAATTTCCTGATGACGCGCTTCAGCGCCGAAAAAGTGCTGATCGTCTATTCGGTGCTGGGCGTGGCGACGCTGGCCTATGTTGCCATGGCGCCGAGCTTCACCGCCGTTTATGCCGCCGTTTTCGTCAGCGTACTGTTCGGGCCGTGCTGGGCCACGATTTATGCCGGTACGCTGGATACCGTCGATAAGAAATATACCGAGGTCGCCGGCGCTATCATTGTTATGTCGATCGTCGGCGCGGCCGTGGTTCCGGCGATCCAGGGATATGTGTCCGATCACCTTGGCTCTATGCAGAAAGCGTTCGGCGTATCTCTACTGTGTTTCGCTTACGTCGGCTTCTATTTCTGGGGCGAAATGCGTAACAAGCAGCGTCTCGCCGCCGGCCAATCCGTGGCTAAGAATGAAGCCTGAATGGAGGAGAATTCGATGAATACGCAGATTCATTTATCACGTTCGATGTTTGCCGACCAGCCCCGGCTATTGCTGGAGAGTCCGGATTTTTCGCTAACCGCTTTTCGCTACGCATCGGGAATTGAAGCCATTAAGTTACAGAATGCGCGCGGGTACGCTATCGTACTGCCTTTCTACGGACAGATGATTTGGGATGCCGAGTTTGACGGCCATTCGTTGACGATGAGCAATCCATTCCCGGAGCCGAAACCGGGCAGCAGCATTATTGATACCTACGGTTGTTTTGCCTTTCATTCCGGCTTGCTGAGTAATGGTTGTCCCGCTGAGGACGATCAACATCCTCTGCACGGGGAAATGGCCTGCGCGCCAATAGATAGCGCGCGTCTGATTATTGGCGACGGCTTCCTGACGCTGACGGGGGACTATGAATATGTGAAGGGGTTCGGTCATCATTACCGCGCCGCGCCGGCGGTAACCATGAGGGCAGACAGTACGCTGCTGGACATTGATATGGCGGTGACGAATCTGGCGAGCGCGCCTATGCAGCTACAGTACATGTGCCATATGAACTATGCCTATGTGGCGGGAGCGTCCTTTAGCCAAAATATTCCCGATCGGGCTTTCGCCTTACGCGCCTCCATTCCGGGCCATGTTCATCCAACGCCGCAATGGCTGAATTACACGGAAAAACTGGCGCAGTCGCCCGAAAGTTTCAGGACGCTGGATGAGCCTGAATTTTACGATCCTGAAATCGTCTTTTTTGCTGATAATCTGTCTCAATATACGCAGCAGGCGGAGTTCAGTATGCATGCGCCGCAGGGGCATCGTTTTGTTACCCGTTTCTCTACCGCGGAACTGAATTACGCCACACGCTGGATTTTGTACAACGGCGATCAAAAGGTCGCCGCGTTTGTCCTGCCTGCGACCTGTCGGCCGGAAGGGCGCAATGCTGCTCGTCGCGCAGGTTCACTGATTGAAATGGCGGCGGGCGAAACGCGGCGTTTCCATGTGGAAACCGGATTGGCTTGATATCAGTTGAGGGCATTCAGAAAAGAAAACGCCCATCGTTCTTGAACCTCAAAGGCGGGAACGACGGGCTCCTCAATATGGGGATAACAAAGAAAAGCAGTGGCAATAATTCAGACTCTACCCCTAAGAAAAAGTTCTGCCTTTTCTAAGAAACATTGATGATTTTTTATATTTTCTTTTATCCGGGTAATTCAGGCCAGATAATAATGATGAGCGAACCGGCTAATGTCAGTAACACATTGGCGATGGCATAGGTTCCCGCGTAGCCCAGCGCCGGAATATTACTGCGGGCGGTATCGCTGATAATCTCCATTGCCGGGGCGCAGGTTCTGGCTCCCATCATGGCGCCGAACAGCAGCGCGCGGTTCATCCGCAATACATAAGCTCCGAACAGGAAACAGATAATCACCGGCACCAGGCTGACAATTAATCCCGATACCAGCATCTGCGCCCCGATTTCACCGAAGCTGCGGCCGATACTGCCGCCGGCGCTTAATCCGACGCCGGCCATAAACACCATCAGACCGAATTCTTTCACCATATTCAGCGCCCCTTGCGGGATATAGCCGAAAGTCGGGTGGTTGGCGCGCAAAAAACCAAGCATGATGCCGGCAAACAGTAGGCCAGCGGCATTGCCTATGCCAAAGGTGAAATTACTGAATTGAATGGTGATCAAACCGACCATAATGCCGATGATAAAGAACGCGCAGAAGGCCAGCAGATCCGTTACCTGGCTGTGAATGGAAATAAACCCGATTCTGTCCGCAATGCTTTTTACCCGCCGGGCATCGCCGCTTACCTGCAATACATCGCCTTTATTCAGCACGACGCCGTCATCAATGGGCATTTCAATCTGGCTGCGGATAATGCGGTTAAGAAAGCAGCCGTGATCGGTTAATTTCAACTGGCTGAGGCGCTTGCCGACGGCATTGTGGTTTTTCACCACGATCTCTTCGGTTACGATGCGCATATCCAGCAGATCACGATCGAAAACCTCTTTCCCGTCGCGGAAGTTAGGATTAAGGCGGGCGTGGGCGTCAGGGTAGCCGACCAGGGAAATTTCATCGCCGAGTTGCAGTACCGCATCGCCATCGGGACTGGCCAGAATGCCATTGCGGCGGATTCGTTCAATGTAGCAGCCGGTCTGGCGGTAAATGCCCAATTCCCGCAGATTTTTGCCGTCCGCCCAGGCGACCAGTTCCGGCCCGACGCGGTAGGCGCGGATAATCGGCAGGTAGACTTTTCTTTGGCTATCGGTATCAAGACCGCGTTCGCGGGCGATTTGCTGGGCGCTGGTGGGTAAGTCCTGATGCTGTAATTTGGGCAGGTAGCGCGCGCCAAAAATCAAACTGACTAAACCAACCAAATATGTGAGCGCATAACCCAGGCTCAAGTTATCCTGCTCAACGCCGATCTGCGTGCCAAGACTGGACATCGTTCGCAAGGTATCCCCGGCGCCGACCAACACGGGCGTTGACGTCATCGAACCGGCGAGCATACCGGCCGTCAGTCCGATCCCCCAACCGAATAATTTTCCTAACCCCAGCGCTAAAAGCATGGCGCTGATAACCATGACCGCGGCAAGCATCAGGTAATTTTTGCCGTCGCGAAAAAAAATGGAAAAGAAATTAGGCCCGGCCTCAACGCCGACACAAAAAATAAACAACATAAAGCCGAGGCTGAGTGCTTCAGTATTAATCGAAAAATGCTGTTGGCCGAGTAATAACGATACAACTAAAACACCAATAGAATTACCGAGTTGTACTGGACCCAGGCGTAATTTCCCCAGGCAGAGTCCTAATGAAAGAACCACGAATAAGAGCAGAATGTAATTCCCGTTTAACAAATCAGCGACGTTTATATTCATGGGATGTAACTTGTTATTTACCAGTAAGTGCTTGATATAAATGGTTATATGGGCTAAGTTTAGCCATTGACTACATCAGTTCCACTGACATCATAAATAACTGGCAACTGAAAGGAATCAGCCTCGACCAGTATAATTTACTCAGTACAAATTGTTCATCGCAATTATTGTGGAGCCGCTATTCTAGATGTTTGTTGGTCGTACAACCAGTATTCGCTGAATAAATAGTGGTAATGCCTCACTTTGTGTCATATCGGGGATATTTCGCCATTCATATTTACCGTGTCGGATTTAAATCTATTAGATCTTCAAGGTGCCGCCAGCCGGTAATAAATTGACTCTCCAGAAGGTTAGAGCGGGAGAGCCGGCGGGATCCACCATGAAAATGAAGAAAAGGGCTTCGGATAGATATGATGCAGATGCATATCAAGAGAGGAAACATAATGGCAAGCGATAAGGGTTGGGGAGGCGCGGCCTGCTGTTTTTTGCTGTTTACCGTGGTCTTTTTAAGCCAAAAAATAAGTGTGCTTGATGTGGTCACCGAAGATGAACTGAGCGGCAATCCTGGCATGTTGCTCTTTTTATTACCTGGCTTGGCGGCAAGCTGTCTGTCTGCGCGCGGCCGGTTGCTGTATCCGCTGATTGGCTCGTTGCTGGCGATGCCGGTGTGTCTATTGGTTCTGCACTTCGGCCGCACGCCGAACCACTCTTTCTGGCAGGAGTTGGCTTATATATTAAGCGCGGCGTTCTGGAGCGTATTGGGGGCGTTGACGTACTTATGCTTTCATGCGATCTATCGCCGGTATTTTCGCTGAATCGCCTTCGATCGTCTATCGCGGGCAAAGATGAAAAAAAAGACGCGGCGCGCGTCTTTTTTACCTTACCGTTCCGATTATTTCTGGAACAAATTCAAATGTTCTTTCGCGTAGGCTTCAAAATCCGTACAACCGCCGATGTGTTTGTCATCAAGGAAAATTTGCGGCACGGTTTCAACGGGTTTGCCCGCGGTTTTCGACAAATCTTCTTTCGTGATGCCTTCCGCACGGATATCCACATAGCGGAAACTGAAGTCATCACGCTGCTCCGTCAGTTTTTCAGCCAACTCTTTAGCGCGCACGCAGTATGGACAACCAGGACGCCCGAAAATAACAGCGAACATGCAAACTCCTTAGTAAAATGAGAAAAAGGTCATTGTTCTAAAATTTTTGGCGAAGCGCCTATTATTAATGCGGTTACTATGCGCGCATCAGCATATGAAAAAAAGCAGTCATTACCTGTCACAGCAATTCACGATATCTATCATATACTCTTTATTCATAGGTTTCAGCCGCGTTGGCTTCCCCGCCCGGAAGCAATGACGTGGCGGCATGTGCGGAGGATCGTTGGTCTGGTGCGGCGGCTGACATATAATAACCCGCTGTGCTATGCAGATTGTTATTGCCTGCCCGTTGTCTGCTCGCGTTGAGAGCCCGGACAGCATACTCATCGGTGAAGTTCTTTATTCCTAAGGATACCCAGAGTGACGCCCACCATTGATCTATTACGACATCATCGTTCCATCC
Organism: Brenneria izadpanahii; assembly: GCF_017569925.1. Taxonomy (NCBI): domain Bacteria; kingdom Pseudomonadati; phylum Pseudomonadota; class Gammaproteobacteria; order Enterobacterales; family Pectobacteriaceae; genus Brenneria; species Brenneria izadpanahii. Next base: position 2,012,793 of record NZ_CP050854.1, read on the forward strand.
GCGCTTTTACCGCACAACCGCTGACGGATGAACAACGCAGCGCGATCGTCGCCGCGGCCCAGAGCGCCTCCAGCTCCAGTTTTCTACAGTGCAGTTCAATTATCCGCATCACCGACCCTGCAATCCGGCAGGCGCTGGTTCACTATTCCGGCGAACAGAATTATGTCGCGCAGGCCGCGGAGTTTTGGGTGTTCTGCGCGGATTTCCATCGTCATCTGCAAATATTCCCGCAGGCTGAAACCGGGATGGCGGAACAGTTGTTGATCGGCTGCGTCGACACGGCGATTATGGCGCAGAATGCGCTGGTCGCAGCAGAGTCACTCGGGCTGGGCGGCGTATTTATCGGCGGGATTCGAAATAACATTGCGGATGTCACGACGCTATTGAAACTGCCGCGGCAGGTGTTGCCGTTATTCGGGCTATGCCTGGGATACCCCGATGCGGATCCTCAGTTAAAACCGCGTATGCCGCCTGAAATGCTGATGCACGAGAACGCCTACCAACCGCTCGATCGTGAAAAACTGGCTGAGTATGATCGGCAACTGATGGAGTATTACCTGCAACGCACCGGCAATCGCCGCGAGGGCTGGAGTGAACATGTGCGGCGCGCGCTAAAAAAAGAGCTACGTCCGTTTATACTGGACTACTTACATCAACAGGGATGGGCGATACGTTAGTATCTGTAGGACATTTATGAAGATTGCGATTCTGTCTCGTGATGGTTCTTTGTACTCCTGCAAACGTCTGCGTGAAGCGGCAGAAGAGCGCAGACATCAAATTGATATTATCGACCCGCTTTCCTGTTATATGAATATCAATTCGGCGGCGCCGTCGGTGCACTATCGCGGCCGTCGGCTGGTGAAATACGATGCGGTTATTCCGCGCATCGGTTCAATGATCACGTTTTATGGCACGGCGGTGTTGCGCCAGTTTGAAATGTTGGGGAGCTTCCCGCTAAACAACGCCGTTGCGGTGATCCGCGCCCGCGACAAACTGCATTCGCTCCAGTTGTTGGCCAGCGCCGGTATTGATTTGCCGGTGACCGGTTTTGCCCACTCCCCCGATGACACCAGCGATCTGATTGAAATGGTCGGCGGCGCGCCGCTGGTTGTTAAGCTGGTGGAAGGCACTCAGGGAATCGGCGTTGTGCTGGCTGAAACCCGACAGGCGGCGGAGAGCGTTATTGACGCCTTTCGCGGGCTGAATGCTCACATCCTGGTTCAGGAATATATCCGCGAGGCACAGGGCAGGGATATCCGCTGTCTGGTTATCGGCAATCGGGTTGTGGCGGCCATTGAACGGCAGGCCAAGGCGGGGGAGTTTCGCTCCAATCTGCATCGCGGCGGTTCGGCAAGGCGAGTGCAAATTACCGCCCGTGAAAGAGCTATTGCCCTTAAGGCGACCCAAACGCTGGGGCTGAACGTGGCGGGCGTGGATATTCTGCGCGCCGATCGCGGGCCTTTGGTGATGGAAGTGAACGCCTCTCCGGGATTGGAAGGCATCGAAAGCACCACCGGGATTGATATTGCCGGCATGATGATTGAATTTATTGAACAACATGTCCGCGCGTTATTAATGAATAGAAATTAGTTTTCTGAAATGACGGCCGGAAAGGTAAAAAACGCCGCTTGCGGCGGCCAAAAAAGGTGGCGGGCATGGGCGGCCCGCCATAAAATATCGTTTGGCCGGTTGTGATTTATCGCCGCTTAAAGCGAGTTTATCATGGCGTCGGCGCGTAATATTCCGTAAGCTATGGCCCCTTTTAAAAACAGTCGGTATGAGGCAAAAAATAATGGATTCACTCATCGTCCCGGATTTGGCTATGCTACGGCGGTGGCTGGATCAATTAAATATTCTATTTTTTGAATGCGACTCCTGTCAGGCGCTCCATTTACCGCATATGCAGAATTTTGACGGCGTGTTTGACGCGAAGGTCGATCTGGTGGATAACGTGGTGCTGTTTTCGGCGTTGGCGGAGGTAAAACCCAGCGCGTTAATTCCGCTGGTCGGCGATCTGAGCCAAATCAACGCCAGTTCCTTGACGGTAAAAGCCTTTATCGACGTGCAGGACGACAACCTGCCGAAGCTGATTGTTTGTCAATCGTTCAGCGTTGCCGCGGGCATGACGCTGGAGCAGTTCAGACATTTCATGCAGCAGTCTGAAGAGCAAATCTCAATGATTATTTTAGAAGCCGGCGCCAATAATCTGCTATTTATTGGTGATGAAGAAGAGACCTCTGCTGGCAGAATGAATACCTCCTTCCTGCATTAATGCTATTGCTGCCAACGGTAGCAATTAGTTTTTCTTATTTTTTCCAGCCATCATTTATTCTGCGTTTTAAGTCTCAATGCCGGATATTTATCTGAATTTATCGGTAAATGCCCGTATTACATAGATAAAACGGGAATAAATAATCGATAAAAACCATTTTTTACGTTCGACTATGGTATGACTGAGGTAGTGCGGTTATGCTTAATTTCTGTAACAGTTGCGCGATAAAGTCATGCTTATGGTTCTGTCTGCCATGCCGCATCCAGCGTAGATATTCCATAGATTTCAAGCGGCGGAAAGTCACACGCCGGCGACCTGAAAGATGAAGAACATAGCTATTCGGCGTTTTTATCGTAATTTACAGACGCAGGAAGATTTTTGTATCTGAAGGATACAAGTTTGCTCCCATAAATCACCCCTTGTATGGAGGAAGGAACGGATGTTCACCCAACGTAAAAAATGGTTATCGGGTGTTGTTGCCGGCTTAATGATGGCGGCGTCCGTCACCGCATCTGCGGAAGAGAAAGTGCTGCATATTTATAACTGGTCTGACTATATCGCTCCGGATACATTGCAGAATTTCCAGAAGGAAACGGGCATAAAAGTGGTTTATGACGTGTTTGACTCCAATGAAGTATTGGAAGGCAAACTGATGGCGGGCAGCACGGGGTTTGATCTGGTTGTGCCTTCAGCCAGTTTTCTGGAGCGTCAACTGTCTGCCGGCGTATTTCAGCCGTTAGATAAAAGTAAATTGCCGAATTATAACAATCTCGATCCCGAACTGTTGAAATTGATTGCGCAACATGATCCGGATAATAAATATGCGCTGCCGTATTTATGGGCGACTACCGGTATTGGCTACAACGTTGATAAAGTCAAAGCCGTTCTGGGCGCCGATGCGCCTGTAGACAGTTGGGATCTTGTGCTGAAGCCGGAAAATTTGGAAAAACTGAAAAGCTGCGGCGTCTCTTTCCTGGATGCGCCTGAAGAGATTTTCGCTACCGTGCTGAACTATCAGGGCAAAGACCCCAACAGCACTAAAACGGATGATTATACGACCTCTGCGACGGACCTGCTGCTGAAGCTGCGTCCCAGCATTCGTTACTTCCATTCGTCTCAATACATTAATGATCTGGCAAACGGCGATATCTGCGTGGCCATCGGCTGGGCCGGCGACGTGATGCAGGCGGCTAACCGCGCCAAGGAAGCCAACAACGGCGTCAATATCCATTACAGCATTCCAAAAGAAGGGGCGTTGGCTTTCTTTGACGTGTTCGCCATGCCGGCGGACGCCAAAAACGTCGATTCGGCCTATCAGTTCCTGAATTACCTGCTGAAGCCGGATGTTATCGCGAATATCAGCAACCATGTGTATTACGCCAATGCGAATAAAGAAGCGTTACCCTTGGTAAACGAAGAAATTCGCAACGATCCCGGTATTTATCCGCCTGCGGATGTGCGCGCAAAACTGTTTACGCTCAAGGTGCAGTTGCCACAGATTGACCGCACGCGTACTCGCGCATGGACCAGAGTAAAGAGCGGCAAATAAGCGGTTTTCATTCTGAGTTTATGTAATAAACAACAGGCGGTTAAACCCGCCTGTTTGTACTATATATGTGTCGCCATTTTGCTATGTATAAAGGCCGCCGGGCGGCTTCAAGCAAGGTGGCGACTTGTTCTGCTTTTGCCGGAGAGCAACGCGAAGTGAGTGAAGTTATTCCACGTTCCCAGCCCAAGCCCCAAAAAGCGGTTACGCCGCTGTTGGAAGTCCGTAACCTGACCAAGTCATTTGACGGTCAGGCCGCTGTTGATGACGTTAGTCTGACGATTTATAAGGGCGAAATATTTGCTCTGCTGGGGGCGTCCGGTTGTGGTAAGTCCACGCTGCTGCGCATGCTGGCAGGTTTTGAACATCCTACCCAGGGGCAGATTGTTTTGGACGGTCAGGATCTTTCGCTGGTCCCCCCTTACCAGCGCCCCATCAACATGATGTTTCAGTCGTATGCGCTGTTCCCCCATATGACGGTGGAAAAGAACATAGCTTTCGGTCTTAAGCAGGATCGGCTGCCCCGTTCCGAGATCAAAGATCGCGTGGAAGAAATGCTGGCGCTGGTGCATATGCAGGAATTCGCCGGCCGTAAACCGCATCAGCTTTCCGGCGGCCAGCGCCAGCGCGTGGCGCTGGCTCGTAGTCTGGCTAAACGCCCCAAACTGTTGCTGCTGGACGAACCGATGGGCGCGTTGGATAAAAAATTGCGTGACCGCATGCAGCTTGAAGTCGTCGATATTCTGGAACGCGTCGGCGTGACCTGCGTCATGGTGACGCACGATCAGGAAGAGGCGATGACGATGGCCGGCCGTATCGCCATCATGAACCGCGGGAAATTTGTGCAGATTGGTGAGCCGGAAGAGATATACGAACATCCGAATACCCGCTTCAGCGCCGAGTTTATTGGTTCGGTCAACATGTTTGAAGGCATGCTGACCGAACGCCGTGATGATGAACTGATCATCCGCAGCCCGGGGCTGGTGCATCCGCTGAAGGTTGATTCCGATGTTTCCGTAGTGGATGGCGTGCCGGTGTATATTGCCCTCAGGCCGGAGAAAATCATGCTGTGTGATGAGCCGCCGGCTGACGGCTGCAATTTTGCCGTCGGAGAAGTCGTGCACATCGCCTATCTGGGCGATTTGTCGATTTATCATGTCAGGCTGAACAGCGGACAAATTATCAGCGCACAGCTGCAGAATGCCTATCGCTACCGTAAAGGCGCTCCAACCTGGGGCGATGAGGTGCGGTTGTGCTGGGATGCTGATAGCTGTGTGGTGCTGACGGTGTAGCGGGGAATAGCGCAATGACAATGTTTTCTGAGCATAACGCCGCCGCATCGCCGGTAAAAGAAAGAGGGCGGCTGCCCATGCTGATGGCGCGCTGGCGGCAGGAGCATGGCCGTAAGCTGGTTATCGCGCTGCCTTACTTCTGGCTGCTGCTGCTGTTTATGCTCCCGTTCCTGATTGTGTTCAAGATCAGTTTGGCGGAAATGGCGCGCGCCGTTCCCCCCTATACCGACCTGGTCTCCTGGGCGGACGACAAGCTTGATATTTCGTTGAACCTGGCGAATTATCTGCAGTTGCTGGGCGATCCGCTGTATATCGAGGCTTATCTGCAATCATTGCAGGTGGCGGCGGTATCAACGCTGTGTTGTCTGTTGATCGGCTATCCGCTGGCCTGGGCGGTGGCGCACAGTAAGCCTTCCACCCGTAATATCCTGCTGCTGTTGGTCATTCTTCCCTCCTGGACATCGTTCCTTATCCGCGTATATGCCTGGATGGGGATCCTGAAAAATAACGGCGTTCTGAATAATTTTCTTTTGTGGCTCGGCGTTATCGATCAGCCTCTGGTTATTTTGCATACCAACCTGGCGGTGTATATCGGCGTGGTGTACTCCTACCTGCCCTTTATGGTGCTGCCGATCTATACCGCGTTGACCCGGCTGGATTACTCGCTGGTTGAGGCTTCGCTCGATTTGGGCGCCCGGCCGTTGAAGACTTTTTTCAGCGTTATTGTGCCGCTGACCAAAGGGGGCATCATCGCCGGATCGATGCTGGTGTTTATCCCGACCGTCGGGGAGTATGTGATCCCTGAACTGTTGGGCGGGCCGGATAGCATCATGATCGGCCGCATTCTGTGGCAGGAGTTTTTTAATAACCGCGACTGGCCTGTCGCATCGGCGGTGGCGATCATCATGCTGCTGTTGCTGATTATGCCGATCATCTGGTTCCACAAACATCAAAGCAAAACGGCGGAGGCGGAGTCATGAACAGTTTGCCGGTAGTTCGCTCGCCGTGGCGTATTGTTATTCTGGTTCTGTGTTTTACGTTTCTTTATGCGCCGATGCTGATGCTGGTGATCTATTCATTCAACAGCTCCAAGCTGGTGACGGTATGGGCGGGATGGTCAACGCGCTGGTACACCGAACTGTTTCATGATTCAGCCATGATCAGCGCGGTGCTGCTCAGTTTGACGATTGCGGCCGCTTCGGCGACGATGGCGGTGGTGTTAGGGACGCTGGCTGCCGTGGTGATGGTGCGTTTCGGCAACTTTCGCGGTTCAAATGGCTTCGCATTCATGCTGACCGCGCCGTTGGTTATGCCGGATGTGATCACCGGGCTTTCGCTGCTGTTGCTGTTTGTGGCGTTAGGGCACGCCATCGGATGGCCGGCGGAGCGCGGGATGCTTACCATCTGGCTGGCGCATGTGACGTTTTGTACCGCTTACGTCACGGTGGTGATCAGCGCGCGCCTGCGGGAACTGGACCGGTCGATAGAAGAAGCGGCGATGGATCTGGGGGCCGCTCCGTTAAAAGTTTTCTTCATTATCACGGTTCCGATGATTGCACCGGCGTTGGTCTCCGGCTGGCTGCTGGCGTTTACCCTGTCGCTGGACGATCTGGTTATTGCCAGCTTTGTCGCCGGGCCGGGGGCGACCACATTGCCGATGCTGGTGTTCTCCAGCGTAAGAATGGGCGTTAACCCACAAATTAACGCGCTCGCTTCTTTGATACTACTGGTGGTAGGGATTATCGGTTTTATTGCCTGGTGGTTTATGGCGAGGGCAGAGAAACAGCGTCAACGTGATATGCAGAAAGCGCGGCGGGGATGATTCGTCGCCGTTCTGTGGATTTTGCTGTTAGCAACAACGCCACCACAGTCTGGTGGCGTTGTTATTCCGTGAAGGGAGAAACTGGCGATTTTGTATAGTAAAAGCGAATTTACTCAGCGAAAAACCTACGCGCCCGTTCCCGTTATGGTGGCGGGGATCGCGATTATCGCGATCCGCTTTCTTGGGGTCTTACTGGTAGTTTGGGAATTGGGCCTGAGCGAGCTGGGCGGCTGGATAGCGAGCAGCATCCAGACATGGGACTCGTCGTTGATTTTACTGTTGTCGCTGATAATCGTTTATACGGAAATCCGCTGTGGTCTGGCCGTACTGGCCGGCGCCAACTGGGGCCGCTGGGGATATGTTATCTGCCAGTGCCTGGTTGTTTTGTATATGCTGCTCGCGTCGGTTAGCGAATATTTTCCCGCCATATTCCACATCTCCGGCGACAATCATATCGCGGTGCTGCACCAACTGTTATTACAGAAAATACCGGATTTGCTGGTGATCGCGCTGCTCTTTTTGCCGCGTCGCAGCCGGCGTTTTTTTCTGCGTCAGAAATAATTCGTATGCCCATAAACTTCGGCGAAAGGCCGGCGACGTGAAAGATGAATGGGGATATTCGCCCAGAGTGGTATAATCCGCTTTATTCCGCATTTATCTCTACAGTTCTATTTTTTATCTATGCATTGTGCGCGTTATAGCACGGGAACCTGCCGTTCCTGCCAGTGGCTGGAAAAATCCTATCCACAGCAACTCTCTGATAAACAGCAACATCTGGCTGATTTGTTGCGGCCGTATGCGGTTCAGCAATGGTTGCCCGCCTCGCCTTCGGCGCAGTCCGCGTTTCGTAACAAAGCGAAAATGGTGGTCAGCGGAAGCGTTGAGCGGCCGCTGCTGGGGATGCTGCATCGAGACGGCCGCGCGGTTGATTTATGCGACTGTCCGCTTTACCCCGATAGTTTCGGACCGGTGTTTGACGTTCTGAAGCTATTTATCGCCAGAGCGGGGTTGACGCCCTATAACGTCGCCCGCCGTCGCGGAGAGCTAAAGTATCTATTGCTGACGGAGAGTAGCTCGCGCGGCGCTTTTATGCTGCGTTTTGTTCTGCGTTCGGAAAACAAACTCGCGCAGTTGCGCGCGGCATTGCCATGGCTGCAACAGCAACTGCCCCAGCTTGAGGTGATTTCGGTAAATATTCAGCCGGTGCATCAGGCGATCATGGAAGGGAAAAAGGAAATTATACTCAGCGATTCATCAGCGCTGGCGGAACGGCTTAACCATGTTCCGTTATACATTCGTCCGCAAAGTTTTTTCCAGACTAATCCCCATGTGGCGGCGGCCTTATATGCTACCGCCCGCGATTGGGTGATGGAATTAAACATCAAAAGCATGTGGGATCTTTTTTGTGGGGTAGGGGGCTTTGGGTTGCATTGCGCCTCGCCGGGGATGCGGCTGACCGGCATTGAGATCAGCGCCGAAGCCATCGCCTGCGCGCGTCTGTCCGCCGAACAGCTCGGTTTTACGCAGATAGCGTTTCAGGCGCTGGATTCGACGCAGTTTGCTGTCGGTAACGCGCAGATCCCGGATTTGGTGCTGGTTAATCCGCCTAGACGGGGGATCGGCAGCGAGCTATGCGCCTACTTGAGCCGCATGGCGCCGGGCTATATTCTCTATTCCAGCTGTAACGCCGAAAGTATGGCGAAAGATATGGAGGCGCTGACGCGCTATCGCCCTCTGCGGGTACAGATGTTTGATATGTTCCCGCACACCGCGCATTATGAAGTGTTAACGCTGCTGCAAAGGGAAGAGCCGGCTCGATAACGCGGCAGGTGAGACGCTACGCGGCGTTTGCGGCCGCGTAGCGAAGAGAAAGCGGGCTTATTGAGGGAACCACTTATCGTTAATCGATTGGTACGTGCCGTCGGCTTTGATGGCGTCCAACGCCTTATTCAGTTTTTCCAGCAGGGCTTTGTCGTTCGGACGAACAGCAATGCCTAATCCGGTGCCGAAATATTCTGGATCCGTAATGTGTTCACCCACGGTCGCCAACGTCGGGTTGGTTTTAATCCACTCGTTCACCACGGCAGTATCGCCGAAAACGCCATCAATCCGGCCGTTTTTCAGGTCCAGAACCGCGTTTTGATAGCTGTCGTATGCCACAGTCTGAACTTCCGGATGCTTATCGTTCATGTATTTTTGATGAGTGGTGCCGTTTTCCATGCCAATGCGTTTGCCCTTCATAGCGGCAAAATCACTGAATTTTCCTTTCTGAGCGATAACCACCGCCGAGTTGGCATAGTAAGGCTGAGTGAACGCCACTTGTTTGCTGCGTTCCGGCGTAATGTCCATACCGGAGATCACCGCGTCATAGCGGCGGAATTTTAACGCCGGGATCAGGCTGTCAAACGCCTGATTCGTGAACGTGCAGGTGGCCTGCATCTGTTTACACAACGCTTTCGCCAGATCCATATCGAAACCGACGATTTCGTTATTGGCATCCAGGGATTCGAACGGCGGGTAGGTCGCTGACGATGCGAAGCGAATGGTGTCTGCCGCCGCGGCGCCGAATGTCATCCCCGCCAGTAATGTGGCGATCAACAATTTTTTCATCTACATACTCCGGTCTGTTTTTTATTCGTGCCGTGCGAGTTCGGTTTAACGTCGGTGATTTGACATTAAGCGGGCTCAGTTCCGGCGTTCAAACGCCAGCGCGCGCCGCTCAATCAGCCGCATCAGCAAAGTCAGCAATCCATTGACGCAAAGATAGATAATTCCCGCCGCGCCGAAAACCATCACGTCGTACGTGCGGCCATACATCAACTGGCTGTACCCCATGACTTCCATCAGGGTGATGGTATAAGCCAGCGAGGTGCTTTTGAAAACCAGTACGACTTCATTTGAATAGGATGAGAGCGCGCGTTTAAGCGCAAACGGCAGCAGGATATACAGCGTTTGCTTGCGCGACATGCCCAGCGCCGCGCAGGATTGCCACTGTCCGTCGGGGATGGCTCTTATCGCCCCATAGAATAGCTGCGTGGTGTAGGCGGCGCTATTGAGAGCCAGTGCGATCATGGCGCAAAGCCATGGCTGAGACAGCAAATGCCATAACCACGGAATTTGCTGGATGGAACTGAACTGGCCGGGACCATAGTAGATCAGGAAGATCTGCACCAACAGCGGGGTTCCGGTAAATAGCGTGATGTAGCCTTTCGCCAGGGAAGATATCAGCGGAACTTTCAGCGTCAGAACTATCGTCAGCAGCAGCGACAGCGCCAGCGCGACGATAATCGCCGCCGCGGTGAGCGTCAGACTGGTATGCAGGCCTTTGAGTAGCTCAGGTAAATAAGCGAGCATCAGGAAGGCCTCCGTTCAAAACGCGTGGTTCTCAGCTCAATGCGTTTGAGCACGTACTGACTCAGCAGCGTGATGACTAAATAGATAGCCGCGGCAATCACATACCAGGTAAAAGGCTCCTGGGTTCGCGTGGCGATGCTTTTCGTTTGCAGCATCAGGTCATTTACGCTGATCAGAGAAACCAATGCGGTATCTTTCAGCAGTACCAGCCATTGATTACCCAATCCGGGCAGGGCGTGACGCCACATTTGCGGCATAATCAGGCGGATGAAAATAGCCGATTTGGTTAATCCCAGTGCCTGGCCGGATTCCCATTGCCCTTGCGGCACGGCTTTCAGCGCGCCGCGCAGCGTTTGAGAAGCATAGGCGGCATACAGCAGCGCCAGCGCGATGACGCCGCACAAAAAAGGGCTGACTTCGAACGTCTCGATATTTAATTTTACCGGGATCGCCACCAGATACAGATTCAAGGTGAAGCCATCCGCCAGCATCAGCAGTAGCTGAGAAGAGCCGAAATAGATAAACAGCACCACCAGAATTTCCGGCAGGCCGCGCAATATCGTCACCAGCGCTGTCCCACACCAGCCGACTACTTTCCACCGGGATGTTTCCCAGACGGCGAATAGCATGGCGAGTATCAGCCCAAGCACCAGCGCAGAAATAGCAAGGCCGACGGTCATCCCGGCGGCGCTTGCGATAGGGTGAAATTCAATCATTGAGCGTCAGATTACTGCTGAAACCATTTTTGGTAGATGGTCTGATAAGTCCCATCCTGTTTGATTTTGCCGAGTGCGTCGTTGAATTTTTTCAACAATTCATCGTTATTCTGGCGAACCGCGATCCCCAGGCCGACGCCGAAATAGTCTTTGTCAGTCACGTTTTGACCAACGGAAGTCAGGCCGTCGTTCTGTTTCAGCCACTCATTGACCACGGCGGTATCGCCGAATACCGCGTCCAGACGGCCATTTTTCAGGTCCAGAACCGCATTTTGATAGCTATCGTAAGGCACGGTGGTAATGTCGCTGTGCTTATCCATCAGATATTTCTGGTGGGTGGTGCCGTTTTGTACGCCAACCCGTTTTCCTTTCAGTGCGGCGACATCGGCGACTTTACCTTTCTGGGCAATGAATAGCGCGGAGTTGTCGTAGTATGGCTGGGTAAACGCCACCTGCTGCTGCCGTTCCGGCGTGATATCCATCCCGGCGATAACGGCGTCAAAGCGGCGGAATTTCAGGCCGGGGATCAGGCTGTCGAACGCCTGATTGCTGAATGTGCAGGTAGCCTGCATTTCTTTGCACAGCGCGTTAGCCAAATCGATGTCAAAGCCCTGGATATTATTGCCGGCATCGACGAATTCGAACGGAGGGTAAGAGGCTTCGGTAGCGAAACGGATATTGTCTGCGGCACTGGCAGAAATGCTGACGCCAGCGAATAAAGCTGCAACGATCAATTTTTTCATCGTGATCTTCCTGATATTAATCAATGTGATAAATAGCTGGCAAACTCTTTGGTCTGGGGTTGGGCAAAATGACTGGCGTCCCCTTGCTCCACGATATGTCCATTTTCCATATACACCACTCTGCTGGCCGTTTTCCGGGCAAACTCAACCTCATGGGTCACAATCACCTGAGTAATGCCGGTTTGCGTCAACTCCTGGATGATGCCCACCACCTGAGCGGTAATTTCAGGGTCCAGCGCCGCGGTCGGTTCATCGAACAGCAACACCTGGGGTTCCATCATTAACGCACGGGCAATGGCGACGCGCTGTTGCTGACCGCCGGAAAGGTGAAGAGGATAACGATCGGCGAAATCATTCAGACGCAAGCGGGTCAGCAGCTTCCCGGCGCGTTCTCGGGCCTGACTTTTCCCCAGACCGAGTACGCGGCAGGGCGCTTCAATCAGGTTTTGCGTAACCGTCAGATGGGGCCAGAGATTATATTGCTGAAAAACCATCCCCACATTTTGCCGTAATTCACGAATAGCGTTGTCGGCGGGGGCATGGTTGAAATTAAATTGATTGCCGGCGATGGCCAGGGTGCCGGAGCGCGGCATTTCCAATAGATTCAGGACGCGTAACAGAGAACTCTTCCCGGCACCGCTGGGCCCAAGCAAAACCAGCGTTTCGCCCGCAGGACAGTTGAGTGAAATATCGAACAACGCCTGATGTGCGCCATAAAAACAGTTAATGCCGTTTAGTTGAATACTCATGCGTAAGAATTGAATAGCCATTGATGCCGCGAATGTTAACGTCGGCAGAATACTTATGCAATCATAGTAGGGTAAAATTTGCCGATAAGCGATTTTTTGTTTAAAAAATAGCACAAAATACTGGGTTGTCGGCAGATGGGCAGGTAGGCTTGATGATGATGGAAATTATTCTGATATATAATTTTCTTATGCAATAGGCGACGGCGCAATTCAACTGGTTATCGAGCGCCGTCGATTTTGCTGTCTCATGGTTTAACATCATTATGTTATGACGCGGATTATTTCTATTTTGCTACCGCCGGTTTTGATACGGCGCTTGCCGTCTGAGAGCGCGGTGATATAGGGTGTTACGTATTCAACAGTAAGGAATTTATGATGCATTTATCCACCACGCCGGGCTTGGAAGGTTTTACCATCACGGAATATTGCGGTGTCGTGACCGGAGAAGCGATCCTCGGAGCCAATATTTTCCGCGATTTTTTTGCCGGTATCCGCGACATTGTGGGCGGCCGCTCCGGGGCTTATGAAAAAGAGTTGCGTAAGGCAAGAAAGATTGCGTTTAAAGAGCTACAGGAACAGGCGGAGGAGTTGGGCGCCAATGCCGTTGTCGGGATCGATATTGATTACGAAACCGTAGGCAAGGACAGCAGTATGCTGATGGTGTCAATCAGCGGGACCGCCGTGAAAGTCAGCCGTTAATCATTGATCAATCACTTCAAACAGGAATTGGCGGCAATGGGAATAGCATGACCAGATTCATCATTATCCTGATGTCGCTCTTGTTGACCGGCTGCCGCTCGGCCTCTTTGCTGGAAGATGGCGGTAGCTATTACGTTGATTCGGCGCATCGGGCGCAGGCTCAGGAGTCGCGGATTCGTTTCCTGGTGATCCACTACACGGCGGAAGATTTTTCTACCTCGCTCAGCACGCTGACGGACGAACACGTCAGCGCCCATTATCTCATTGCTGAATATCCGCCGCTTGAGTGGGATAAGCCGGTGGTATGGCGACTGGTGCCCGAATCGCAGGCGGCGTGGCACGCCGGGGCCAGCAGTTGGCGCGGATTTACGCGTCTTAATAACTCATCGATTGGCATCGAACTTGAGAACCCCGGCTATCGGCGTACGCTGCTTGGCGTAAAATGGGTGCCGTTTCCCCCATCTCAGATAGCGGTATTGACCGATCTTGCCCGAAATATCGTTGAGCGTTATCAAATCGCCCCGCAAAACGTGGTGGCTCACAGCGATATTGCCCCGCAACGTAAGCAGGATCCCGGCCCGTTGTTCCCCTGGGAACGGTTGGCTCAGGCTGGCGTCGGCGCCTGGCCGGATGCGTCGCGAGTGGCGTTCTACCTAGGCGCGCGCGATCCGGCTCAGCCGGTTAATATGGCGCGTCTGCTGGATAAACTGGCGCGTTATGGCTATGCGGCTCCCCCAAATCTGACCGAACGCCAGAAGCGACGGGTCATCTCCGCGTTCCAGATGCATTTCCGGCCCCTGGATTACCGGGGAAATGCGGATGCGCAGACGGAAGCTATTGCGGACGCGCTGCTTGAGAAATACGGCGCATCCGGCGCTTAACTCAGGGTAATAAAAATACGCTTTACCGCTAGAGGAAGCGCAGCCAGTGTTATGAAGAAAATAGCGCCATCAGGATCGGGGCCGCAAGGCTCAGCAGGAAGCCATGCACAATCGCCGCCGGCACCATATCCACGCCCGCGCTGCGCTGTAGCACCGGTAGGGTGAAATCCATCGATGTGGCGCCGCACAGCCCTAACGCGCAGGAGCGGTTACGCTGAATCAGCACGGGGATCAGCATAATAGCCAGCAGTTCGCGGAGCAGATCGTTAAAAAAGGCCGCGCTGCCGATGACCGGTCCAAAGGCGTCGGTCAACAGGATGCCGGACAGCGAGTACCAGCCATAGCCGGAAGCCATCGCCAGTCCGGTTTTCAATGGTAAATCAAGCGTCCAGGCTGCGAGCAGTCCGCCAACCAGCGCGCTGCCGGCGACGACCAGCGCGATCGTCATCCCGCGGCGATTCAGGACAATCTGGCGCAGCGTCATGCCGCTGTTGCGTAACTGTACGCCCACCAGAAATAGCAGCAGTATCAGCGCGTATTCGCTGCCTTGACTGGCATAAATCAGGCCGGACCACTGGGTTAATCCCAGTAAAAAACCGCCGAATACCACGCCGCATAGCTTGAGCGAATCCAGGAGCATTCGCAGCCGGGAGGGGAGAGCCTCCTGTTCATAGGCGCCACGCCAGGCATGACGTTTTTCCAATAACCATAGCGCTGCGATATTCACCGTGATAATGCAGATGGCGCAGATGATGGTATAGCGAAATATCAGCAACAGATTACTGCCGAGATTATCCAGAAACGCCAGACTGATCCCCATTAAAAACAGAATGATATAGACCATCCAGCTCAGTACGTGATTAATTGACCGTAATATTTTAGGCGAGCGAAGCGGCACCAGATAGCCAAAGATGAGCGGCAGTAAAATGATTAATAATCCCGAGTACATCACAGAATTGTCGTCCTTAGCGATAAAAGCCGGCGGCGGGGGGAGAAAATGACATAATCTATTAAATTTAAAAAAATTATCACGTTGCGCAAAGTATCGCTTGGCGGCATAACTTATGCAACCGGCTGTTTTGTTATTATGTCCATATCAGCGGGACGAAAAAGGAGACGCGGATGTATCTGGAAAACGTCGAGGTTGTGGGATTCCGGGGAATTAATCGTCTGTCACTGATGCTGGATGATAACACCGTGCTGATCGGCGAAAACGCCTGGGGCAAGTCAAGCCTGCTCGATGTCCTATCTTTACTGTTATCGCCGACATTGCCGCTCTATCATTTTGACTTACAGGATTTTCATTTTACGCCGGGCGATGAAACCAGCCGCGAGCGCCATCTGCAAGTGATCTTCACGTTTTGTGAAACGGCTCCCGGCCACCATTTTGCGCCGCGCTATCGCTCGCTTGAGCGCGTATGGGTGGAGGGAACGGCGTCGTTGCACCGGATTTTTTACCGGTTGGAGGGGGAAGTCGATGAGAGCCAGGCGGTGTTTACCTGGAGAAGTTTTCTTGATGCCCAGGGGCATCCCATCCCTTTAAAAAATATCGACGAACTTGCGCGTGAAGTCATTCGTCTGCATCCGGTGCTGCGGCTGCGGGATGCCCGATTTATGCGGCATTTACGCTCAGGCGCGTTGGATGCCACCGTTGAAAACAGCAATGAGCAACTGGCGCGCCAGTTTGAAAAGTTGATGTTCGAGCTGGCTCAAAACCCGCAAAAGCTGAGCGATAAAGATCTACGGCAAGGATTGGCGGCGATGCGCCAATTGCTTGAGCACTATTTTTCAGAGCAGAACGCCGTTCTGCGTGAACGGCGCAATCATAAGAACTCCCGGTCCCACAATGGCAAGTCTTGGCGCGCCTTGGACAATATCAACCGTTTGATTGCCGGCCCGAACAGCCGTAGCCGGCGCATTATCCTATTGGGGCTGTTTTCTACGCTTCTGCAGGCTAAAGGTTCGGTGGCGCTGGATCCTCATGCGCGTCCATTGCTGTTGATCGAAGATCCGGAAACGAGGCTGCATCCCATTATGCTGTCTGTGGCATGGGGACTTCTGACGCAACTGCCGTTGCAGAAAATCACCACCACTAATTCTGGCGAGCTGTTATCGCTGGTGCCGATGGAGCAGGTTTGCCGCCTGGTTCGCGAATCATCACGCGTTGCGACCTATCGCATCGGACGGCAAGGGATGAATGCGGAAGACAGCCGGCGTATTGCTTTCCATATCCGCTTCAATCGTCCTTCGGCGTTGTTTGCCCGCTGTTGGCTGCTGGTGGAAGGGGAAACGGAAGTCTGGATGCTGAGTGAATTGGCGCGTCAGTGTGGGCACCATTTTGAGGCCGAGGGCGTCAAGGTTATTGAGTTCGCCCAGTCAGGGCTGCGGCCGCTGCTGAAATTCGCTCAACGGATGGGAATTGAGTGGCATGTGCTGGTCGATGGCGACGACGCAGGAAAAAAATACGCGGCAATGGCGCAGAGTCTGTTAGCGCCGCAGGGAGAAAGGGAACGGGATCACCTGACGGTTTTACCGGCTCTGGATATGGAACATTACATGTATCGCGCGGGGTTCGGGCATGTTTATCACCGGGTGGCGCAGTTGCCTGAGAAGGTGCCGCTATCTATGCATAAAATCATCGTTAAAGCGATACACCGCTCGTCGAAACCAGATTTGGCCATTGAAGTGGCGATGGAAGCCGCGGCAATGGGGAGCGAATCTATTCCACCGTTAATCCGCGGTATGTTTTCCCGGGTTTTATGGCTGGCCCGCGGGCGCGCCGATTAGCCGCATTCCCTGCGCCAGCGCCGAGTTTTATCATTCCATGCGTAATATATGCCCTTAGCCATGCGGTTCGGTTTGTTCGTATGTACTAAGATCTTCAGAGGGAGAACGCATTTGGCGGCGGCGCGGTGAACGATAATTTTGTGTCGACGCTTGATTTATTTTTCAGCGCCCCCAAATTGTTATACAAAGGTTATCAGAGCCGGAAAAATAAAATGCCGGTCGGTAAGACCAGCATTTTTCCGTATTACCAATGTAGGGGGTAAGAGGTTTTGGAGCAAAGAACGGGCAGTACGTGTCAGGCAACGGTTTCTTCGCTGACCAACGGCACGATCAGACTTGCATGATTCCCCTTTGGTCCTTGGTGAACATCAAATCTGACAACCTGTCCAGCCTTAAGCGTTCGGTATCCGTCCATTTGAATCGTTGAGTAGTGAACGAAGATATCTTCACCGCCCCCTTCAGGACAGATGAAACCAAAACCTTTGGCGTTATTGAACCATTTAACAGTACCTGTCTCCATGCTGACATCCTTCGCAAGAGTATTTTTATATAAGTAAGGTGAGGTTATTTGGTTAAGATGAATATGAATTGGTTAAAACCTCATCAATTCAACATTACACTTTAGTGAATTCGATCCCGGCGTCAAGCGATCCACATTCATGGTTTGGGCCAGTTTGTCAAAATTTGATATAGGTAACGCTATTGGCGGCTTTCGTTCAGCGTTGCGTAGTAAATACGAGGGATAAGGAACGGTGAGTCCCGCTTTCGGGCAATGATTTCGGCCGTCGGATGGAAAAATAAAAAGCAGACGTGGTACTGTTAATACCATTCAGTACGATCATATTCAGATGACGTGGATAGACAATGGGAAACAACAATACGTGGACACAATCAGAGAACCTGACTGCAGATCAACACAAAGAGAAACTGCAACCACCATCAATGTATAAAGTGTTGTTGAACAACGATGATTACACGCCGATGGAATTTGTTATTGACGTTCTGCAAAAGTTCTTTTCTTATGATATTGAACGTGCAACGCAACTGATGTTGACAGTTCATTATCAGGGAAAGGCGATCTGTGGTGTATTCAGCGCTGAAGTGGCTGAGACCAAAGTTGTACAAGTAAATCGTTATGCCAGAGAAAATGAGCACCCGTTGCTCTGCACGCTGGAAAAAGCCTGAAGTCAGGCAATTTATTGGGGGAGGTGCCTATGCTCAATCAAGAACTGGAACTCAGTCTCAACATGGCTTTCGCCAGAGCGCGTGAGCACCGACACGAGTTTATGACCGTGGAGCATCTGTTGTTGGCTCTGCTCAGTAATCCGGCCGCCCGCGAAGCGTTGGAAGCCTGCACGGTGGATTTAGCCGCGCTGCGCCAAGAGCTGGAAACGTTTATTGAACAGACCACGCCAACGTTGCCGCAGGGTGATGACGAGCGGGAGACTCAGCCGACGCTCAGTTTCCAGCGGGTGTTGCAGCGTGCGGTTTTCCATGTTCAATCATCAGGACGCAGTGAAGTTTCAGGCGCGAATGTCCTGGTTGCCATTTTCAGCGAGCAGGAATCTCAGGCAGCGTATTTGCTACGCAAACATGATGTGAGTCGTCTGGACGTGGTGAATTTTATTTCGCACGGAACGCGTAAAGAAGAGTCCGGGCAAGCGCCAAACCCGGAAAACCCAGTCAATGAAGAGCAGACCGGAGGGGAAGATCGTATGGAAAACTTCACCACCAATCTGAATCAACTTGCACGCGTTGGCGGTATTGACCCACTTATTGGCCGGGATAAAGAACTGGAACGAACCATTCAGGTGCTGTGTCGTCGCCGTAAGAACAACCCGCTGCTGGTTGGGGAATCAGGTGTCGGTAAAACGGCGATCGCCGAAGGCCTCGCCTGGCGTATCGTGCAGGGCGACGTGCCGGAGGTGATGGCGGATTGTACGCTGTATTCGCTGGATATCGGCTCTTTGCTGGCCGGCACAAAATACCGGGGCGATTTTGAAAAACGCTTCAAGGCGCTGCTGAAGCAACTTGAACAGGATCAGAACAGTATTCTGTTTATTGATGAAATTCACACTATCATCGGCGCGGGCGCGGCTTCCGGCGGTCAGGTCGATGCGGCTAACCTGATCAAACCGTTGTTATCCAGCGGCAAGATCCGCGTTATCGGCTCAACGACATATCAGGAATTCAGCAATATCTTTGAAAAGGATCGGGCGTTGGCGCGCCGTTTCCAGAAAATCGATATCACTGAACCCAGCGTGGAAGAAACGGTACAGATCCTTAACGGGCTGAAACCGAAATATGAAGCGCACCATGATGTCCGCTATACGGCGAAAGCGGTGCGCGCCGCGGTTGAACTGGCCGTAAAATATATCAACGATCGTCATTTGCCGGATAAAGCGATTGACGTTATTGATGAAGCGGGCGCGCGTAGCCGTCTGGTGCCGATCAGCAAGCGTAAGAAGACGGTTAACGTGGCGGATATCGAATCCGTGGTGGCGCGTATCGCCCGTATTCCTGAAAAAACGGTTTCAGCCAGCGATCGTGATGTGCTGAAAAACCTGAGCGACCGTCTGAAAATGCTGGTGTTCGGTCAGGACAAGGCGATTGAAGCGCTGTCTGAATCAATCAAGATGAGCCGGGCAGGGTTAGGGCAGGAGCGCAAACCCGTTGGGTCTTTCCTGTTCGCCGGGCCGACAGGCGTCGGCAAAACGGAAGTTACGCTGCAATTGGCTAAAGCGTTGGATATCGAGCTTCTGCGTTTCGATATGTCCGAGTATATGGAGCGTCACACCGTCAGCCGGTTGATCGGCGCGCCTCCGGGCTATGTCGGTTACGATCAGGGCGGCCTGCTGACGGATGCGGTGATCAAACATCCGCACTCGGTGCTGCTGCTTGATGAAATCGAAAAAGCGCATCCCGATGTCTTTAATCTGTTGTTGCAGGTTATGGACAACGGTACGTTGACGGACAACAACGGCCGTAAAGCCGATTTCCGCAACGTGATCGTGGTGATGACGACCAACGCCGGCGTAAGGGAAACCCAGCGCAACTCCATCGGGATTATCCAGCAGGATAACAGCACTGATGCGATGGAAGAGATCAAGAAGGTGTTTACGCCGGAATTCCGTAACCGTCTTGACGGCATCATCTGGTTCAACCACCTGTCAACGGAAGTTATTCAGCAGGTAGTGGATAAATTTATCGTTGAACTACAGGCTCAGTTGGATGCGAAGGGCGTATCGCTGGAAGTCAGCGATGAAGCGCGCGACTGGCTGGCCGAGAAGGGATACGACAAAGCGATGGGCGCGCGGCCGATGGCGAGAGTCATGCAGGAAAACCTGAAAAAACCGTTAGCGAATGAGCTGCTGTTTGGTTCATTGGTAGACGGAGGCTCCGTCAAGGTCGAGCTGGATAAAGAGACTCAGCAACTGACCTATGGTTTCCAGAGCGCGCAGAAGCGTAAAGCGGAAGGCGCCGTCCACTAATCGTGGTTAAAACCGTTAATGATGATAAAAAAGGGTGATGCTTAGGCATCACCCTTTTTCTTAGCTGCCGTTGAATCCGTTGTTTTTAAATATTCTTCCGATAACCGTAAACGCAAAAGCCCTTGCCGGTAACGGAAAGGGCAGCAGAGGTGAAACATCCTCGGAAATCGCCGTGTCTGTCAGCGATGGGCGAGCCGCTTAACGGCTACGGAAGACAATGCGGCCTTTGCTCAGGTCGTACGGGGTCAGCTCTACAGTGACTTTGTCACCCGTCAGGATGCGGATATAGTTTTTACGCATTTTACCGGAGATATGAGCGGTAACCACGTGCCCGTTTTCCAATTCAACGCGGAACATGGTATTGGGCAGCGTATCAAGCACGGTGCCTTGCATTTCAATATTGTCTTCTTTGGCCATCGAATCCTCTAGGTCTAACTACCTTTGTTTTTAACCGGCAAGATAATGCCGAAAAACCCACATTATGTAAAGGCGCGTTCATAAACTGATTATTATTTATAAACGACGGTCGTCTATTCTCGCTGCGGCTGAGCCAAGGTTTGCGGCTGCCAGCAGCTATCAGCTAGCGGGTCATCCCGAAGCTGAAAAAGAAATTGCAAAAAGCGATCGCGGGGAATTTCTCGCACCCCTAATGAAGCAGTATGCGCGTTCAGTACCTGACAATCGATCAAATAGCCGCCATGACGAATGAAATGCTGTTGAAATACCAGCAGCGCATATTTAGATGCATTATCGGTACGGCTAAACATTGATTCGCCGCAAAACAGCTTGCCTTGCGAAACGCCATATAGCCCGCCGACAAGCGTGCCATTCTGCCACACTTCGACGGAATGTGCTTGTCTTGACTGATGAAGTTCACTATAAGCCAGGATAATTTCCGGGGTAATCCAGGTTCCGCCCTCGCGTTCGTCGGCACAAGCGCTAATCACGTCGTTAAATGAATGATTGATTGTGACCTGAAAATCCTGTTTGCGCAGGAACTTTTTCATGCTGCGGCTGATATGAAATTCATCTGGAAACAATACCGCGCGCGGATTGGGCGACCACCATAAAATGGGTTCGCCGGGCGAATACCAGGGGAATATGCCTTGCCGGTAGGCCGCCCTTAGCCGGGCCGGTGAAAGATCGCCGCCTACCGCCAGCAGTCCGTTCGGTTCGTCCAAAGCATGAATTGGGTCAGGAAAGCGCAGCGAGTCGGAAGAGAGCTGATATAGTCGCATAATATCCACTACCAGTCAGTATTATAGCCTGCTTTAGGCTGGTTCATCTGTTTCGCTTCCATACTCGTCATGCCCGCGCCGATAGGCCGTTCGATACGTTTAAACGTGTTGGCGGAATTGCCAGTAGCGACCCTGCGACGCCATCAATGCCTGATGATTTCCCTGCTCAATGATCCGCCCGCCGTCCATAACACAAATGCGGTCCATTGATTCTAACTCATATAGCCGATGAGTAATCACAATCAGCGTTTTTCCTTTACAGTGCCGACGCAATAATCGCAAGACTCGCTGTTCGGTTTCAGCATCCAAGCCTTCGGTCGGCTCATCCAGCAGTACCATCGGGGCGGAATGCAGCAATGCCCGCGCCAGGCCGATACGGCGCTGTTCGCCGCCTGAGAGTTGGCGTCCGCCTTCGCCCAGCCAGGCATTCAGTCCTTCATTTTCCAGTAGTTTGTCCAACCCCACCTGTTGTAACACTGTCACAAGCCGCTCGTCATGAGCGTCAGGCGCGGCCAGCAACAGGTTATCACGCAGCGTGGCGCTAAAAATATGAACACGCTGCGGTACGACGCTCATCATGCCGCGCAGTTCATCTTCACGCCATGCGCTCAGCGGATATCCATTCAACGTTATATCGCCTTGCTTGCAATCCCATGCGCGGGTAAGCAACTGCAACAGCGTTGATTTGCCGCAGCCGGTGCGGCCAAGCAGCGCCAGATGCTCACCGGCGCGGATATTAAGCGAAATATCTTTCAGCACTGCTAGCGGCTGGTCCGGATAAGTAAAACTCACGTTACTTAAATCAAGCGATGCCGCCGAGGATGCCGCCGGCCCCTGTTCGGGGAAGGTCACTTCGGCAGGCTGGCGGATAATCTGATCGACGCGGGCGGCGGATGCGATCACCTGTCCCATATGCTGGAACGCTCCGGCGACAGGAGCCAGCGCTTCAAACGCCGCCAGCGTGGTGAAGACGAACAGGGCAATCAAGGCTCCGGGGCGAGCGTCGCCGCCGATACCCGCCGCCGCCAGCCATAATATTAGGGTGGCCGTCGCCCCGCTGCATAGCAGCATTAGCGCTTGGGACTGACCCGTCAGATTCGCCTGCTGCCGTTGGCGCGTCAGCCAGCGGGTTTCAAGCTGCGCCAACTGCCGCCGTGACGCGGACAGAGCGCCAAAGACGGTTAACTCCGCCTGTCCCTGTAACCAGGTGGTCAGTTGCAGACGGTATTGCGCCCGTAACGCCGTGAGATCCTGCCCGATAGGCCGCCCCGCCCGATAGAATATCACGGGCAGAAGCAGCAACAGCGCCAGCATAATGGCGAACAGGGTTAGCGCCAGAGAAACGTCCAGCCAACTCAAGCCATAGGCCGCGATCAGAATGACCAGCAGCGCGCTGACCAGCGGCGAAATGACACGCAGGTACAAGTGGTCCAGCGTATCGACATCGGCAACCAGCCTGTTCAGCAGTTCCGCCTGGCGAAACCGTGCGATACCGCCGGGCGATAAAGGCAGAATGCGTGAAAAGGTAAACACGCGCAGATGTTGCAATACGCGGAATGTCGCATCATGGCTGACCAGCCTTTCCGCATAGCGGCCGGCGGTACGGGCAATCGCGGCGCCCCTTACGCCGGCGGCGGGCAGCATATAGTTAAACGTATATAATCCGGCGATGCCGGCCAATGCCGCTCCCGCCAGAAACCAGCCGGACAGCGTAAGCAGCCCGATGCTGGCCAGCAGCGTCACAATCGCCAGAATGATGCCCAGACTCAAGCGCCAGATATGGCGGCGATATAGCAGCAAAAAGGGTTTTAGCACCTGCATCGTTTTTATCCTGGGCATAATTACAGATCTCCTTGACGTTGGGCCATCAACGCGGCAAACGCGCCGGGCTGAGTACTGAGCGCCTGATAGCTCCCCTGTTGCACTAACCGGCCGTTATCCATCACCCAAATAACGTCGTAATCGATGGTGTCGTTTAATTGATGGGTGACTAACAGCGTTGTCTGATTACGCGCCGCATCGCTTAATGCTTTCATTATCCGCTGCTCGCTATTGGCATCCAGACTGGCGGCGGGTTCGTCAAGCAGTAACAAATTGCACGGACTGATAAGCGCCCGGGCCACCGCGACGCGCTGCGCCTGGCCGACGGAAAGACGCGCCGCGCCGTCGCCGATGTTCGTATCCAGCCCCTGCGGCAGTTGCGGCAGAAATTCGTGCACGTATGCCCGTTCAATGGCCTGCCGTAGTTCGTCCTCCGTTGCCTGCGGTTTTCCCAGCAGGATATTGGATCGCAGACTTTGTTCCGGCAGATGGGGATTTTGTCCTACCCAGCTTAACTGCCGCCGCCACGATTCCGAAGACAAGGTATTCAACTCAACGCCATTAACGCTCAGAGAGCCGCGATAAGGCAGGAAGCCAAGCAGCACATTCAGTAAAGAACTCTTCCCCGCACCGCTAACGCCAACCACTGCGACGCGTTTGCCGGCGTCTACGGTAAAAGTTAACGGCTGCGTCAGCGGAGTGCCGTCGGGCGCCAGAATGACCAGATCGGCGGCCTGGATTTCAATGGCGCCGTTACTGTTGAACTCACGTTCGCCAAAGCCAACCGTTTCGCCTTCGGCAGCCAGAAAGGACACCAGCGCCTCTGCCGCGCCAACGGCCTGAGCTTTGGCATGATAAAACGTGCCTAAATCGCGCAACGGTTGAAAAAACTCGGGCGCCAGGATCAAGACCAAAAATCCTGCAAACAGCGTTACGCCGACGCCGTAATGCCCGAAATTCAGTTCTCCCAGATAGGAAAAACCAAAGTAAACGGCGACAACGGCAATAGAAATCGAGGCGAAAAATTCCAGCACGCCAGAGGAAAGAAAAGCCATACGCAGGACTTCCATGGTGCGGCTGCGGAAATCTTCGGAGGCTCTGCTGATCTGTTCCGTCTCCGCGCGGCCGCGATTGAACAGCCGCAGGGTTTCTAACCCGCGCAGCCGGTCAAGAAAATGACCGCTCAAACGCGCCAGCGCCAGGAAATTACGGCGGTTGGCGTCGGCGGCGCCCATGCCAACCAGCGCCATAAATAGAGGGATCAGCGGTGCGGTCAACAGTAGGATAAGACCAGCGGCCCAATTGATTGGGAAGATGGCGATCAGAATAAGCAGCGGAATTAAGGCCGCAAGATACATCTGAGGAAGATAGCGGGAGTAGTAGTCCTGCATATCCTCAATCTGCTCCAGAATCATGGTGGCCCAGCTTCCCGCGGGTTTCCCCTGGACCCAGGCCGGGCCTAATTGCTGCAACCGGTCTAATACCAAATTACGGATTTGCTGGCGCACGGCTTTCCCGCACATAAAGCCGACCTGTTCGCGTAGCAAACTATTTAGCGCCCGCAATACAAAGGTTGCGATAAGCAGCAGAAAGGATGAAAGCAGGGCATCGCGCGGCGTGTGCTCAATAATCAAGGCATGTAACAGAGACGCTAATAGCCATGCCTGCGCGACAATCAGTATCCCACTCAAAAAACCAAGTAACAGCGAGAGCCGCAACCAGCGCCGGGCCAGTTTGCTTTGTTGTTTCAGCCAGTGAGTGAGTTCTTGCTGTCGGTTTTTTTTCATCGGGTGCCAGTTCGCTCTCAGAAGAGGATTTGTCGACGGAAAATTACGCTTATATAACCGTAATTTAACAAGCCATGTCCGCCGATGCTCAGAATGCCGTCATGTTACCTCGACAAAAGCGCTCTGCAAACGAAAAGGCTGGGGATGATCAATTTTTGCGTGGGATAGGGGAGGGGATAACCATTCGGGACGGAGGTTCCTTCCCGAATGGTAAGGCGCTGTTATTTGGCGGACGTTAATCCGTCCAGATAGCGTTCGGCGTCAAGGGCGGCCATGCAGCCGGTGCCGGCGGACGTGATCGCCTGACGATAAATATGATCCATCACATCGCCGGCGGCGAAGACGCCGGGAATGCTGGTCTGGGTCGCATTGCCATGAATACCTGATTGCACCTTGATGTAGCCATTTTCCAGTTCGAGCTGACCGCCGAATACCGCGGTATTCGGGCTATGGCCGATGGCGATGAAGACGCCGGCCAGTTCCAACTCTTCGGTGGCGTCTGTACGGGTATCGCGCAAGCGCACGCCGGTTACGCCCATCTCATCACCGAGGACTTCATCAAGCGTACGGTCGGTATGCAGAATGATATTGCCGTTTTTTACTTTATCCATCAGCCGGTCGATCAGAATTTTTTCTGAACGGAAGCTATCACGGCGATGGATCAGATGTACTTCAGCCGCAATGTTGGAAAGATACAACGCTTCTTCAACGGCGGTATTACCCCGCCGACCACGGCGACCTTCTGGTTGCGGTAAAAGAATCCGTCGCAGGTGGCGCAGGCAGACACGCCTTTCCCCTTAAACGCTTCTTCGGAAGGCAGGCCTAAATAGCGTGCGGATGCGCCGGTTGCAATAATCAGCGCATCGCAGCTGTATTCATCGCTATCGCCAAAAAGACGGAACGGCCGAGTTTGCAAATCAACGCGCTGGATGTGGTCGAATACGATTTCGGTATTGAACTTCTCCGCGTGAGTATGCATGCGTTCCATAAGCAGAGGACCGGTTAAATCTTCTGCGTCGCCAGGCCAGTTTTCCACTTCGGTGGTGGTGGTTAACTGGCCGCCTTTTTCCATCCCGGTAATGAGTACCGGATTTAAATTCGCCCGAGCAGCGTAAATCGCGGCAGTGTAGCCAGCCGGGCCTGAACCCAGAATCAATAACTTGTGGTGTTTAACGGTACCCATGCGTTCCTCATTTCACGACAACGGACAATGACGGTGATTGTAAGGAAATTACCTGAGTAAAAAAAGTGTGTGGCGAAGTTGTTAGCTATTTGTTTAATCGTTAACGGCGATGGCATGAATAAATGGCTGATAGATCAGCTATATTCATAAGAAAAATGACTGGAAGAGACCCGGAAACCTGCTCCTCCTTATTAAATTTGGTACTTTCTTCTGATTTTAGTTGTTTTACTTTGACAATCCGCTGCGCTTTTGCGAAAACATCTAAGTAAGAGGAAATTTTTTGTATGTGAATAGTTAAAAGCTCGGCTTTTTATTCGTTGCCTGTCTGGCTGGTCATTGAGCCACGGATAAATCGCTTTTGCCTGGCCTGATATTTTGCTAATAGCGCATAGCGATGACGGATAGCGACGTAAGAGCCAATGGCGTTGACATACGAAATAGGCTGCGGGTCTTCTTTAAGGGTGGCTCTGATACATTGAAGTTGGTCGGAGTGTAGCAGGAGCAGGGAAGAATGAAGAGAGACAATAATAATGGTAGATACTAAAAAACGGCCAGGAAAAGATCTCGATCGTATCGATCGCAATATCCTGAACGAATTGCAAAAAGACGGGCGCATTTCAAACGTTGAACTTTCCAAACGGGTCGGCTTATCGCCGACGCCTTGTCTGGAACGTGTGCGCCGTCTGGAACGGCAGGGTTTTATTAATGGCTATACCGCGTTGCTGAATCCACACTATCTGGACGCATCGTTACTGGTTTTCGTTGAGATAACGCTAAACCGCGGCGCGCCCGACGTGTTTGAACAGTTCAATTCAGCGGTGCAAAAACTTGAAGAAATTCAGGAGTGTCATCTGGTTTCCGGTGATTTTGACTATCTGTTGAAAACCCGCGTGCCGGATATGTCCGCCTATCGTAAGCTGCTGGGCGAGACGCTGCTTCGGCTGCCGGGCGTGAACGACACCCGCACCTATGTGGTGATGGAAGAAGTCAAACAAAGCAATCGTCTGGTCATTAAGACCCGATAATTGCATGGGTGCAAAACCCGATAAATTCAGCTACACTCCTGTGAATTTATACAGTTTCAGCGCCGGGTTTTCCTCGGCGTTTTGTCATAACCTTTTACAGGAACCCTGGAGAGACTCTTGAGCCAGGAATATACAGAAGATAAAGTCATTACCCTGAGGAAACTCAGCGGTACGCGCCGTTTACTTGAAGCGATTTTGATCGTTGTGGCGCTCTTTGCCGTTTATCTCGGCGTCGCGTTACTCAGTTTCAGCCCGTCCGATCCCAGTTGGTCTCAGACCGCATGGCATGAGCCTATCCACAATTTGGGCGGGGTGGCGGGCGCCTGGCTGGCGGATACCCTGTTCTTTATTTTTGGCGTTCTGGCTTATGCTATTCCGCCGATTATGCTGTGTCTGTGCTGGTCGGCATTTCGCCAGCGCGATAATCAAAATACGGTTGACTACTTTACCTTTTCGTTGCGTCTCATTGGCACGCTGGCGTTAATTCTTACTTCATGCGGCTTGGCCGCGCTGAATATTGACGACCTCTACTATTTCGCTTCCGGCGGAGTTTTGGGGAGTTTGTTAAGCAGCGCGATGACGCCTCGATTTAATAGCATGGGCGCCACGCTGATTTTACTGTGCGTCTGGGCTGCGGGGCTGACGCTGTTTACCGGCTGGTCATGGCTGACTATTGCGGAAAAAATAGGCGCGGCGGTATTGGGCTGTCTGACGTTTATGTCCAATCGCTCGCGTAGCGATAACGAACCGGAAGCATTATCGCCGGATGACGCCGATAATCGGGAACATTCGCCTGGAGCGGTTACGGCGGAGGAGCTTGATGACGATGTGTTGCTCTCCGCGCCTTCGGTAACCGGGGCGATTGCCGACGCCGACGCGGAAGAGCGCGATGACAGGGCGGTCTTGTCTACGCCACAGGCATCGCCGGAGTCAATTCCCGCAGAATCAATGACGGTGGACGCGCAGCATGCTAACACGGCGGAGCCTGTGCAGCCAGTCGTTCAACAGCAGATTGATGCGTCTTCAACGCTCAATCCGCCGCTCTATTCTTTTGAAGTTCCCGAGTCCGCGCCGTCGGCCCATGACAACAACGCCGATGCCTATCATCCATACGGCAGCGCGGATACGCCGCCGATTTCGCAGCCGCAGGTTGAACAACCTATCGATCGGGCGCCCCGCGTGACGCCGCCTGATACATCGGAAAACGCGGATACGGCATTCAAGGCGAATAATACGTTTATGCCGGCCTTCAGCGCCGATGAAAATGATAACCCGCAGGTTAAACAAGGCGTTGGGCCGGAATTGCCCCGGCCGAACCCAGTTCGTATTCCTACGCGTCGGGAACTGGCTTCCTACGGCATTAAATTGCCGTCGCAACGGTTAGCCGAGCAGCAGGCTAAGGCGTCGCAGGCACAGAGCGATACGGACGGCACTTCATTATATGATGAGGTAACCCAGGACGATATCGCCCGGCAGGAGGCGGCGTTACAGCAAGAGTATATTGCGCAGCAGCGTCAGCGCTACGGCGAAGGGTATCCTTTGCAGGAAGAAGATGAAGACGCATTAATGCAGGCTCAATTGGCGAAAGATTTTGCCGCCCGGCAGCAGACGCGTTATGGCATGGAAGATGAACACCGATCGGAGAAGCACGAACCGACGCTGGATCGGGCCGCATTATCCGATCTGTCGTCCGGCAACCCGATATTCGGCATTTCTCCTTTGGCCGATTTGGTCGACGAAGGCCCAAGCGAACCTTTGTTTACGCCGCTGGAATCGACGACGGCTCCGGCTCCTACGAGTCACGATGTCGCGCCGGCGCACAACGTTAACCAGGCGGTCAATCCGCATCAGCCGGTTCAGACGGCATCGCCGGATGATAGCGATGCTCCCTCGCCGGATGGACAGGCGCCCGCGGCGCGTCAATCGATCATGGATAGCCTTATTCATCCATTTTTGGTGCGCAACGATCAGCCTTTGCAAAAGCCGACGACGCCGATGCCTACGTTGGATTTGCTGACCCCGCCGCCTGCGAGTGAGGCGCCGGTGGATAATTTTGCGCTTGAGCAGACCGCGCGTCTGATTGAGGCGCGCCTGAGTGATTATCGGGTAAAAGCCGAAGTCGTCGATCACTATCCCGGCCCGGTGATTACCCGTTTTGAACTGGATTTGGCGCCGGGGGTGAAAGCGGCCCGAATTTCCAACCTGTCTCGCGATTTGGCGCGTTCGCTGTCGGTTGTCGCCGTGCGTATTGTCGAGGTGATTCCAGGCAAGCCTTATGTGGGGCTGGAATTGCCCAACAAGCATCGTCAAACCGTTTATCTGCGGGAAGTGCTGGATTGCGCCAAGTTTCGTGATAATCCTTCGCCGCTGGCCATTGTGCTGGGTAAGGATATCGCCGGACAGCCCGTGGTGGCCGATCTGGCGAAAATGCCGCATTTACTGGTGGCCGGTACGACCGGCTCCGGTAAATCAGTCGGCGTCAACGCGATGATCATCAGCATGTTGTATAAGGCGACACCTGAAGAAGTGCGCTTTATCATGATCGACCCGAAAATGCTGGAGCTTTCCGTTTACGAAGGCATTCCGCATCTGTTAACGGAAGTCGTCACTGATATGAAGGATGCCGCTAACGCATTGCGTTGGTGCGTTGGTGAAATGGAGCGTCGTTATAAGCTGATGTCGGCGCTTGGCGTTCGTAACCTTGCCGGGTATAACGAGCGGGTGATGGAAGCGAACGAGATGGGACGTCCGATTCCCGATCCGTTCTGGAAGCCAACCGACAGTATGGATATGACGCCGCCGGTTCTGGAAAAACTGCCTTATATCGTTGTTATGGTGGATGAGTTCGCTGACTTGATGATGGCGGTGGGCAAGAAGGTTGAAGAGCTTATCGCCCGGCTGGCGCAGAAGGCCCGCGCCGCGGGTATTCATCTGGTGTTGGCGACCCAGCGTCCTTCCGTGGATGTGATCACCGGCTTGATTAAGGCCAATATCCCGACCCGTATCGCGTTTACGGTATCCAGCAAGATCGACTCGCGAACCATTCTTGATCAGGGCGGCGCGGAATCCCTGTTGGGGATGGGGGATATGCTGTATATGGCTCCCAACTCTTCAATACCGGTGCGTGTGCATGGCGCTTTTGTGCGCGATCAGGAAGTCCATGCCGTTGTTCAGGATTGGAAAGCCCGCGGACGGCCACAATATATTGACAATATCGTCAGCGGTGGCGACGACGGGGAAGGCGGAAGCCTTGGTCTGGATGGCGATGAAGAGCTCGATCCGCTGTTCGATCAGGCCGTTGCTTTCGTTGTGGATAAACGCCGAGCTTCTATTTCCGGCGTACAGCGCCAATTCCGTATCGGCTATAACCGTGCCGCGCGCATAGTGGAGCAGATGGAAGCGCAAGGTATCGTCAGTTCGCCAGGGCATAACGGCAACCGTGAAGTGTTGGCTCCGCCGCCGATGGAGTGACGCCATCAAGGGCCGCATCCGCGGCCCTTGTGCAAAGATGCGTAAACGTCGCAATTAGCAGACAATTCGCCTATCTCTGTTTGAGCGGGTTCAGCTAAAGTATTGACTACGCAGCGAGTCTGATTTCTTCACGGCAGTTGCTGTGATGTCGGGAAATTCAAAGGATTTTTGTATGATGAAGAAATGGTTAGCCGCCTGTTGTCTGGCGTCGGGGGTCATATCAACCGCAGTATATGCAGATGCCGCCAGTGATTTGCAAAGCCGTCTCAGTAAGGTAAACAGTTTTCATGCCAGCTTTAGCCAAACGGTAACAAGCGCTGATGGCGCCGCGGTGCAGGAAGGTGAAGGCGAACTGTGGTTGAAGCGGCCCAATTTGTTCAATTGGCAAACGACATCGCCGGATGAAAGCGTCTTGGTTTCTGATGGCAAAACGCTCTGGTTCTACAACCCGTTTGTCGAGCAGGTCACCGCTACCTGGTTAAAGGATGCGACGGGTAATACGCCATTTATGCTGATCGCCCGTAACGACGCCAGCGACTGGCGCAAGTATGAGGTGAAGCAAAAAGGCGACGATTTTGAACTGACTCCCAAATCAGCCAATGGCAATCTTAAGCAATTCGCCATCAGCGTAACGAACAACGGCACCATCAAACAGTTCATCGCCACCGAGCAGGACGGGCAACGCAGTACCTATGTGCTGAAGAATCAGCAGAATAGCGCGGTTGATTCAGCAAAATTTACCTTTACTCCGCCGAAAGGCGTAACGTTGGACGATCAGCGTCAGTGAGGTCCAGGTGAGTAATCTGTCACTTGATTTTTCCCGTAATGAGTTCCAGCCGCTTGCCGCCCGTATGCGGCCGGCAACGCTGGAGCAGTATATTGGGCAACAGCATATTCTAGGCGCCGGTAAACCATTGCCGAGAGCGATTATGGCTGGACAGCTCCACTCCATGATTCTATGGGGGCCGCCGGGAACAGGGAAAACAACGCTGGCAGAACTAATCGGTCATTACGGTCAAGCCGACGTTGAGCGTATTTCGGCGGTGACGTCAGGGATAAAAGAGATCCGCGAGGCTATTGAACGGGCGCGGCAAAATCGTCATGCTGGCCGTCGAACGATTTTGTTTGTCGATGAAGTCCATCGTTTCAATAAAAGCCAGCAAGATGCGTTTTTACCGCATATCGAGGATGGGACGATCACTTTTATCGGCGCCACGACCGAAAACCCTTCATTCGAACTCAATTCGGCACTGTTATCCCGCGCCAGGGTGTACTTACTAAAAGCGCTTACCGCGGAAGATATTGAACAAGTTCTGCAGCAGGCGATGAACGACGGCCAGCGGGGCTACGGCGGACAGAATATCGTTTTGCCTGATGAAACTCGGCGCATGCTGGCCGAGCTGGTTAACGGAGATGCTCGCAGGGCCCTGAACAGCCTGGAAATGATGGCTGATATGGCGGAGGTTGACGCGCAGGGCGTACGCACGTTAACGCCCGATCTGTTGAAAGAAGTCTCTGGCGAACGCAGCGCTCGTTTTGATAACAAAGGCGATCGCTATTACGATCTAATCTCGGCGCTGCATAAGTCGGTGCGGGGGTCCGCGCCGGATGCGGCGCTATATTGGTATGCGCGCATTATTACCGCAGGAGGCGACCCGCTCTATGTCGCCCGGCGTTTATTAGCTATCGCTTCTGAAGACGTTGGCAATGCCGATCCTCGCGGCATGCAGGTGGCGATTGCCGCCTGGGACTGTTTTACCCGCGTCGGCCCGGCGGAAGGCGAGCGGGCTATCGCTCAGGCGATTGTGTATCTGGCCTGCGCGCCGAAAAGCAATGCCGTGTATAAGGCGTTTAAAGCCGCCATGCAGGATGCGCGCGAAAAGCCCGATTTCGATGTACCGGAACATCTGCGCAATGCGCCGACCCGTCTGATGAAAGAGATGGGGCTGGGCGCAGAGTATCGTTATGCCCATGATGAACCCAATGCTTATGCCGCCGGGGAAAACTATTTCCCGCCCGAAATGGCGGAAACGCAGTATTACGTGCCGTCGGCGCGCGGGCTTGAGGGCAAAATTGGTGAAAAGCTCGCCTGGCTCGCTGCCCAGGATCAAAATAGCCCGACAAAACGCTACCGCTGAACTAAGCGTTGCGGTAAGGTTAACGGTGACAATTTCTGGCACCCGGCCGCGTTGATGATGCGCCGTGTACGACAATATTTCATTTGATAATCATAAGCACAGGATTAGCATGCTCGATCCCAATTTACTGCGTAATGAGCTAGACGCAGTCGCCGAAAAGCTACAGGCTCGTAGAGGTTTTAAACTGGATGTTGATACCCTGCGTAAGCAGGAAGAACGTCGTAAAGTTTTACAGGTGGAAACCGAAAATCTGCAGGCGGAACGTAATTCCCGATCGAAAGAGATTGGTGCGGCAAAAGCCCGTGGCGAAGATATTGAGCCGTTGCGCCGCGAAGTTAACGCGTTGGGTGAGAAGCTGGATGCTGCCAAGTCGGAGCTGGATCAACTGCAAAATGCCATCCGTGAAATCGCGCTGACTATTCCCAATTTGCCTGATGATGCCGTTCCCCTCGGTAAAGATGAAAACGATAACAAAGAGGTTAGCCGCTGGGGCGAACCCCGCAAGTTCGACTTCCCGGTACGCGATCATGTGGAACTCGGCGAGATGGCCAATGGGGTCGATTTTGCCGCCGGCGTGAAGTTGGCCGGCGCTCGTTTTGTCGTAATGAAAGGGCCGATCGCCCGCCTGCACCGAGCCCTCTCTCAATTCATGCTGGATTTGCATACGCAACAGCATGGCTATCAGGAGGCGTATGTTCCTTACCTGGTTAACCATGCAACCCTGTACGGTACCGGTCAATTGCCGAAATTCGGCGAAGATCTGTTTCATACCAAGCCGCTAAGTGAAGAAGCGGATACCAGCAACTATGCTTTGATTCCAACGGCCGAAGTCCCATTGACTAACCTGGTGCGTGACGAAATTCTGGAAGAGGAGTCGTTACCGCTGAAGATGACGGCCCATACGCCATGTTTTCGTTCGGAAGCCGGGTCTTATGGCCGTGATACCCGCGGTTTGATTCGTATGCACCAGTTTGACAAAGTCGAGCTGGTACAGATTGTTCGGCCCGAAGATTCCATGCAGGCGCTGGAAGAGTTGACCTCACATGCTGAAACCGTATTGCAGTTGCTGAAGTTGCCGTACCGTAAGGTATTGCTGTGTACGGGAGATATGGGGTTCGGTTCCTGTAAAACTTATGACTTGGAAGTCTGGTTGCCTGCGCAGGATACCTATCGTGAAATCTCTTCCTGCTCCAACATGTGGGATTTCCAGGCACGGCGCATGCAGGCGCGTTGCCGCAGTAAGAGCGATAAGAAAACCCGTTTGGTGCATACATTGAACGGTTCAGGTTTGGCTGTCGGCCGTACGCTGGTTGCCGTGCTGGAAAACTATCAGCAGGCGGACGGCCGGATCGAAATACCTGAAGTGCTGCGTCCTTATATGGGCGGTCTGGAATTTATTGGTTGAGTAAGTTTTTAGCCTTATAAAAAAGCGCCGTTAGGCGCTTTTTTTTATGCAGTAATACGGCAATATTTTTTAATCAATAAAGCGTCTTCATTTCAATTTGATTACGACCCGATGAGTGTATTTGTCCGATAAATTTATTTAAAATCATAAGGATATATATTGTTTTGTGGCAATAACTATCCGTTGGTTGCTCTGTTCGATTAATTATTTAAATCAATGAAAAAATAAGCATCAGTAACTCATATTGCCCTGATTGACTTTTAAATACGCAGTGGCATGATGCGCTCACTCTTTTCTGGTTGTTTGGTTATCCATTTCATTATGTCTGCTTACTCTCGCCCAGTGCTTTTATTGCTCTGCGGCCTTTTGCTGCTGACTATTTGTATTGCCGTATTAAATACGTTGGTGCCTATTTGGCTAAGTTATCAGCAGCTTCCTACCTGGCAGGTGGGGTTCGTCGGGTCGTCTTATTTCGGCGGGAATCTGGTCGGAACATTATTCGCCGGCAAATTAATCAGGCATTATGGATTCAATCGCAGCTATTATTTCGCCGCGCTGCTATTCGGCATAGCCACTGCCGGGTTGGGTATTTCTGTCAATTTATGGAGCTGGCTGTTCTGGCGCTTTCTGGCCGGCGTGGGTTGCGCATTAATTTGGGTCGTGGTTGAAAGCGCATTGCTTTGTAGCGGCTCATCTACGCATAGAGGCCAGCTTTTGGCCTCATATATGATGGCCTATTACTTTGGCAGCGTAATGGGGCAGTTGCTGCTGGGTATGGTATCGACAGAGCTGTTGAGCGTTTTACCCTGGGCCGTGGCGTTAATTATTCTGGGCATATTGCCGTTACTGTTTGCGCATATTCCCGCGCCGATAAAGCAAGAACACAAAGTCCGTATCTGGAAGATGCTGAAATACCGCCATGCCCGGTTAGGGGTTCACGGCTGTGTGATCTCCGGCGTTATCCTGGGTTCGCTGTATGGATTAATGCCGCTTTACCTTTCTCATCAGGGTATGAGCGACGCGCGGGTCGGATACTGGATGGCATTGCTGATTAGCGCCGGCATTGTCGGACAGTGGCCAGTCGGACGCATGGCAGACCGGTACGGACGTTTGCTGGTTCTGCGAGTGCTGGCCTTTGCCGTAGTGATCGGCTGTCTTGCCATGCTGAGCGCCAGTCGCTATGCCATGGTTCCGGGATTATTTGTCTTGGGATGCGCCGGGTTTACGTTATACCCTGTCGCTATGTCATGGGCATGTGAAAAAGTCCGCCCTGACGAGCTGGTTGCCATGAATCAGGCGCTGCTGCTGAGCTATACTCTTGGGAGCCTGAGCGGTCCTAGTTTAGCGGCGATATTGATGCAAACGTACTCCGATCGCCTGTTGTTTGTCCTTATCGCCGTGGTATCGCTGTGCTATCTGGTGATGCTGCTGAAAAAGGCCGATCATCATCCGAAACCGCTGGCGGCTGCCTGAGCCAAAATGACAAACAGGCCGGAGTTTCCTTCGGCCTGCTCATTTCAATGCGCTAATCGATCACGAACGAGAGTTCTTTCGCTTGAATTAATACATCACCTTATGGCCGTAACCTTCAAGGATTGATTTTACGCGTTCCATTGTCTCTGCTTGCGGCGGTTTAACGCCGTCAAGTTTGTACTCTTCACCCATTGCTATCCACTTGTGTTTACCCAGCTCGTGATAGGGAAGGAGTTCGATTTTTTCTATATTCGACATATTTTGGGTGAATTCGCCGAGCATATGGGCAGATTTGTCATCATCGGACCAGCCGGGAACGACGACATAACGTATCCAGGTACGTTGGTTACGCTTCGCCAGATAGCGGGCGAAGTCGAGGGTTCGATGGTTCGATACGCCAACCAGGTTTTGATGGATATCGTCGTTCATCTGCTTTAGATCGAGCATAACCAAATCGGTGACGTCCAGAAGCTCATCAATCACCGGCTCATAGCGGCGCACAAAGCCGTTGGTATCCAGACAGGTGTTGATCCCTTCCGCATGACAGGCGCGAAACCAATCACGTACAAATTCGGCTTGCAGAATCGCTTCCCCGCCGGATGCGGTGACGCCGCCGCCCGATGCGTTCATGAAATGGCGGTAAGTCACGACCTCTTTCATCAATTCTTCTACCGTAATTTCCTTACCGGCATGCGTGTCCCAGGTGTCTCGGTTATGGCAATACAGGCAGCGCATCAGGCAGCCTTGAAAGAAAACGATAAAGCGGATGCCCGGGCCATCTACAGTACCGCAGGATTCAAAAGAGTGGATGCGACCAGTTACTGACATTGCAGGATTTTCTCCAGGTTTGACCGAACAATAGCGGTCTTTGTAAGCGCAGTCATAAGAGAACAGACGGCGTGTCTTTCACAATGGTGATAGAACACATTGTACGGCTATGCTGCGAATCTGTTTTGCCAGTCATCTACCATCTACGGCGTCGTGTTGAGATAGGTGGCTGGCAAAACAGATTTTAATGCTACGATTTAACGTTACGCGAGGCGAGAAAAAGGCCCCACATGCGTGGAGCCTTTATTTTACGCCTTTTCAATCAGTCAGGGAAATTAGTTAGATTGACTGAGTGAAAGTACGGGTGATTACATCCTGCTGTTGTTCTTTAGTCAGTGAGTTGAAACGCACTGCATAACCAGATACACGGATGGTCAACTGCGGATATTTTTCCGGGTTTTCCATCGCATCAAGCAGCATTTCACGGTTCATCACGTTGACGTTCAGATGCTGACCACCTTCGATGTTGGCGGTTTCATGGTGAAAGTAACCATCCATCAGACCGGCAAGGTTGGCCTTACGAACATCGTCATCTTTACCCAGCGCATTCGGTACGATGGAGAAGGTATAAGAGATACCATCTTTCGCGTAGGCGAACGGCAGTTTCGCAACGGAAGTCAGAGAGGCGACGGCGCCTTTCTGGTCACGACCGTGCATCGGGTTGGCGCCAGGACCGAACGGCGCGCCAGCACGGCGTCCATCAGGCGTGTTACCGGTTTTCTTACCGTATACCACGTTGGAAGTGATGGTAAGAACGGACTGAGTCGGTACGGCGTTGCGGTAGGTATGCAGCTTCTGAATTTTCTTCATGAAGCGTTCAACCAGGTCGCATGCCAGTTCATCAACGCGCGGGTCGTTGTTACCGAACTGCGGATATTCGCCTTCGATGTCAAAGTCGATAGCCAGGCCGTCTTCGTCACGGATTGGTTTAACTTTGGCGTATTTGATGGCGGACAGGGAGTCGGCAGCAACGGACAGACCGGCGATACCACAAGCCATGGTGCGGTATACATCACGATCGTGCAGCGCCATCAGTACGGCTTCGTAGCTGTATTTGTCATGCATGTAGTGAATGACGTTCAGCGCGGTGACGTACTGTTTGGCCAGCCAATCCATGAAGTGATCCATGCGTTCCAGAACTTCGTCGAAGTTCAGGTATTCGCTCTTGATCGGTTCGGATTTCGGACCAACCTGCATCTTCATTTTTTCATCCACGCCGCCGTTGATGGCATACAGCATGGTTTTAGCCAGGTTGGCGCGGGCGCCGAAGAACTGCATTTGTTTACCCACAACCATCGGGCTGACGCAGCAGGCAATCGCGTAATCGTCGCTGTTGAAGTCCGGACGCATCAAATCATCGTTTTCATATTGCAGAGAAGATGTATCGATGGAGACTTTCGCCGCGAATTTTTTGAAGTTCAACGGCAGTTTTTCAGACCACAGGATGGTGATGTTCGGTTCCGGAGACGGCCCCATGGTGTACAGGGTGTTCAGGAAGCGGAAGCTGTTTTTGCTAACCAGCGTACGGCCGTCCAGACCCATACCACCCAGAGATTCGGTTGCCCAAATCGGGTCGCCGGAGAACAGTTCATCATATTCAGGAGTACGCAGGAAACGAACCATACGCAGTTTCATGACCAGGTGGTCAATCAGTTCCTGAGCTTGTTCTTCATTGATTTTGCCAGCGGCCAGGTCACGTTCGATGTAGATATCCAGGAAGGTGGAAACACGACCGAAGGACATGGCGGCGCCGTTCTGTGATTTCACCGCAGCCAGATAGCCGAAGTAAGTCCACTGTACCGCTTCTTGAGCGTTGGTCGCCGGGCGAGAAATGTCGCAACCGTATTTAGCGGCCATTTCTTTCAGTTGGCCAAGCGCGCGGTGCTGTTCGGCAATTTCTTCACGCAGACGGATAGTGGCTTCCAGATCTTCGCCGCTTTCCAGTTTTGGCTGCAGAGAAGCGAACTGG
Organism: Brenneria izadpanahii; assembly: GCF_017569925.1. Classification (NCBI taxonomy): domain Bacteria; kingdom Pseudomonadati; phylum Pseudomonadota; class Gammaproteobacteria; order Enterobacterales; family Pectobacteriaceae; genus Brenneria; species Brenneria izadpanahii. The sequence goes on from NZ_CP050854.1 coordinate 2,051,483, forward strand.
GCGAATTTGTCTTTCATCAGGAAGTCAATACCGTACAGCGCAACGCGACGGTAGTCACCGATGATACGACCACGGCCATAGGCGTCCGGCAGACCGGTCAGCACGCCGGATTTACGGCAGCGCAGGATGTCCGGCGTATAAACGTCAAACACGCCCTGGTTATGGGTTTTACGATATTCGGTAAAGATTTTTTTCAACTGAGGATCCAGCTCGCGGTTATACGCTTTGCAGGAACCTTCAATCATTTTGATACCGCCGAATGGGATCAGCGCACGTTTCAACGGAGCATCGGTTTGCAGACCAACGATTTTTTCCAGGCTCTTATTGATATAGCCTGCATCGTGGGAGGTGATGGTCGATGCCAGGTTGGTATCAAAATCAACCGGCGCATGGGTGCGGTTTTCCAGCTTGACGCCTTCCATGACTTCATTCCACAGCTCAGTCGTCGCTGCGGTAGCGCCCGCCAGGAAGGATTCGTCACCTTCATACGGCGTGTAGTTTTTCTGAATGAAGTCACGAACGTTAACTCCATCCTGCCATTCACCTTTGCTAAAGCCTTGCCATGCGCTGGCCAGTTTTTCATTCAGATCGGTCATTTTACACCTACCTTTGATATGGATTTTTTAAAATCCGACGTTGCGGCTGATTGCACGTTAGTGCTTGTCTCCGCCGCGCAAATAAATTACCCAGTATGTTAAACCTACAAGAAAGCCACCGCCAATAATGTTTCCTATCGTAACTGGAATCAGATTATCGTGGATAAAATGGCTAATAGTTAAATGTTCAAACTGAGAGGGCACCATCCCAACTGCTTGCCAAAATTCGGGGGTCGCGAAGTTTTTGATTACTATCCCCATCGGGATCATAAACATGTTGGCGATGCTGTGTTCAAAACCGCTGGCAACAAACATGCCGACCGGTAAAATCATCGCAAACATCTTGTCTGTCAGGCTATGGCCGGAATAACTCATCCACACGGCCAGGCATACCATCAGGTTTGCTAAAATCCCCAGACACAAGGCTTCAATAAAAGTATGCTCAAGCTTGTGTTCGGCGGTTTGCAGAATGTTGAGTCCCCATGCGCCATTGGCGACCATGTGTTCGCCGGAGAACCAAATCAGCGCAACGAAGAAAAGCGCGCCTATCAGGTTACCGATATATACGTTAACCCAATTAAAGGCTAGCTGTTTCCAGGTAATACGTCCACTGGCTTTGGCAATGACGGTCAGTACGGTGGAAGTAAATAAATCCGCACCACAAACGACAACCAGCATCAATCCCAGTGAGAAGCAAATACCGCCGATTAGCTTGGCAATACCGAAAGGTATCGTTGCCGTACCGGTGGTCGCGGTAATATAAAAGACAAAAGCAATCGAGATAAAAACACCCGCGGTGATTGCCAGATAGAACGTTACCCACGGTTTTTTTGTTGCTTTATAGACACCGGCATCTTCGGCAACTTTCGCCATTGCGGCCGGTAATAGCAGAGTGAAGGGGTTGTCAGCTTTCACACTAACTCTCTCTTAAAATTTATCAGCGTCGAGATACTAGCAAAGCGGTATAAAGCAAAATTTGACGTGGATCATATTGCGCGAAACTAACACCGCTATGTGACAGGGTAAAGTCAGGTGTATTGCACTTATATTATTGATTTATATAATAAAAAATATTTTAAACTTTACAAAAATATTTGAATGACCGGGCGTTTTCATTCCGATTTGGCGTTAATAAATATCACGCCTTGTATAATTTAAGTACGTTATTTTTGATGTAATTTAATTTAAATTTTACTATCTGATAACAATTGGCTTTTGCTTTAGCGGATATAACGGGAAACATAAATTTCCAAACGACAATAACCCTTTTAAATTAAGGGTTATTGTCTTGGATAATTCAGGGAGTTGAATATTACCACGCGGTAATGTGGTGAAAACCGCAAAGCGAATGTCGCGGGCTACTCTGCGGCATTAGTTTGTCGCCAGTAGCGATTTTTCGCCTGTTGCAGCTTCTCATAGGCGGCCAGCAATGCGCGATGGGCGGGGAGCGCGGCGAATGCATCATCAACGGTAAACAGCCCATGGAAGCTCTGTTCTCCGGATATTGCCGCGCTGGCGGCGTCCACTGTTTCACGTCCGTACATTTTCACGAAAGCGTCATAATACTCGGCAGGGTCGCGTTCTTGTTCCAGCGCCAGTTGTAAGAGCGTTTGCAGGCAACGATAGTAATTACTGCGTGGCGCGCTGAAGACCGAACCGTTGAAATCCTGAGTCCATTCCGCCCAGCTTAACGCCTGTTCCAGATCGCCGCCGGCCAGAGCCAGCATCGATTTCAACTCGCCAATGCGCAGCGTGAACCAGCCGTTATCTTTCCCCGTGGCGATGCCAAGCAGCTCTCGTACCCGTGTGAAATCATCAAAACCTTCGTCATCCAACTGTTGCAACAGGGCGAGGTAATCCTCTTTTTCCCAGTGGCTATCAGGTAACGCCAGCAGCGTGTCACGCAGATGGGCGCCCATGTTGTTATTGGCTAACAGCAGATCTTCCGCGGGATAAATATCCGACATGCCGGGAACCAGAATGCGGCAGGCGTAAACGGACAGGTGTTGATAATCAGCAATGTACACTTCTTTATCTTCCTGCTGAAAAATAGCCATCAGCGTGGCGAATTCTTCTTCCGTAGTGCCGCTGAAATCCCAGTCGACAAACTGGTAATCGGCATGGGTCTTAAACATATCCCAGGAGATCAGACCGCTGGAATCGATAAAATGGGTTTCCAGATTGGCATGCTCTGCGACTTCTTCATCATCAAACGTCGGCGGGGTGAAAACATCCAGATCTTTCAACCCGCGGCCCTGCAACAGTTCAGTCACCGTTCGTTCCAGCGCTACGCCGAAATCAGGATGCGCGCCAAATGAGGCGAAGCAGGTGCCGTTGGCCGGATTAAACAGCACAACGCAAATAACCGGATAACGGCCGCCAAGAGAAGCATCGTAAGCGAAGATGGGGAAGCCCTCTTTTTCCAGCGTGGCGATGGCTTCAACCACGCCAGGGTAGCGCGCCAACGCTTCCTGCGGAATATGCGGCAGACTGATTGATTCGGCAATAATGCGATTTTTGACGCTGCGTTCAAATACTTCGGATAAGCCCTGGACTCGCGCCTCGTTAGCCGTATTGCCGGCGGACATGCCGTTGGATACATACAGATTGCCGATGATATTCATTGGAATATAGATCGTCTGTAAATCGGACTGGCGGATAAAAGGCAGCGCGCAGATCCCACGCTCGGCGTTGCCCGATTGCAGATCGATCAAATCGCTGGCGCCGAGTTCTTTTTCCGGATCGTAAAATTCACGCAGACGGGGATCCAGAATACCTTCCGGTAGCGTGTTGTCAGCCGGTATCGGAAACCACTTTTCATTGGGATAATGAACGAAATCGCTCTGAGCGATGGTTTTCCCAAGGTAAAAATCCGCAAAAAAGTAGTTTGTCGACAAACGCTCGAAGTATTCCCCCAGGGCGGAAGCCAGGGCCGCTTTCTTACTGGCGCCTTTACCATTGGTGAAGCAAAGCGGGCAGTCACGATCGCGAATGTGAACCGACCAGACGTTGGGCACGGGGTTTAACCATGAAGCTTCTTCGATGTTGAACCCCAGGTTTTGGAGTTGTTGCTGAAAACGGGCGATGGAGTCTTCCAGGGCGGCGTCTTTGCCTGGGATAAACGTTTGAGTCATGGTTTTCACTTTTGTCTGCTTGAATAGGAGGTGCATGATACGGACTTTTTAGCGCAGACTCTATTTATTCTGTAACACATCGATAACATAGGATGAGATGCAACCTATCAACAGGCGTTTTGCGGGACAAAACGCAATAAGCATTGCAGCCATAGGTGCCGAGTGATAAAACCGATACTAGACTAAAACAGAGTGTTTTAAACCATTGTGATAAAATAATCGCTATTTCTTAGATGTGGTGAGGGGAAATGACTCAGGTTTTTAATTTTAGCGCCGGTCCAGCAATGCTGCCGGTGGAAGTATTACGTCGGGCTGAACAGGAACTGTGCAATTGGCATGGCCTGGGTACATCGGTAATGGAAATCAGTCACCGCAGTAAAGAGTTTATGCAGGTCGCTGCCGAGTCTGAACAGGATTTACGCGATTTACTGAAAGTCCCTTCCAATTATAAAGTGCTTTTCTGTCATGGCGGCGCCCGCGCGCAGTTTGCCGCGGTGCCGCTCAATCTTTTGGGCGATAAAACGCAGGCCGATTATATCGACGGCGGTTATTGGGCGCACAGCGCCGTTAAAGAAGCGGAAAAATACTGTACGCCGAATGTCGTGGATGTAAAAACGCGCGTAGACGGTCTGCGCAGCGTAAAACCGATGAGCGAGTGGGTACTGTCCGACGATTCCGCTTTCGTGCATTATTGTCCCAATGAAACTATTGACGGCCTGGCGATCGAAGAAGAACCCGATTTCGGTGACAAAATCGTAGTGGCCGACTTCTCTTCCAGTATTTTATCCCGTCCTCTCGATGTCAGCCGCTATGGCGTAATCTACGCCGGCGCGCAGAAAAATATCGGGCCGGCCGGGCTGACGCTGGTTATCGTCCGCGAGGATTTGCTGGGTAAGGCGCGCCGCGAACTGCCGTCGATTCTTGATTATCAGATTCTGGCCGACAACGGCTCCATGTTTAATACTCCGCCGACCTTCGCCTGGTATCTTTCCGGCATGGTATTCAAATGGTTGAAAGAGCAGGGCGGTCTGGTTGAAATGGAAAAACGCAATCAGGACAAAGCCGATCTGCTTTACAATGCGATTGATGATAGCAATTTCTATCGCAATGATGTGGCCAAAGGGAGCCGCTCCCGCATGAATGTGCCTTTCCTGCTGGCCGACGCCGAACTGGATAAGGTATTCCTGGAAGAAGCTCAGGCCGCCGGCCTGCATGCGCTGAAAGGACACCGCGCCGTGGGCGGTATGCGCGCCTCTATCTATAACGCGATGCCGCTGGAAGGCGTTAAAGCGCTGACTGAATTCATGGCGGATTTCGAGCGTCGTCACGGATAATGGCTCCCACAGCCGTCATTCCCTCCGCGCGCGGGCGGGATTTTCTCATAAGGTAGCGCATTGATTATGATGAGACTGCTGCTTTTGCCGCGGCAATGACGGTTGAGAGAAGTTCGCTGAAGGCAATATTTTGTCAATAATCAGAAACCCCGGTATAACCGGGGTTTCTGTGTTCACGTTTGGAGAATAAGTTTCACATGCAGGAATCCCTGACCCTACAGCCTGTTAAATTGATTAACGGCACGATCAACCTCCCAGGTTCAAAAAGCGTATCGAATCGTGCGCTATTGCTGGCGGCATTGTCTGAAGGAACGACGCGGCTGACGAATTTGCTGGATAGCGATGATGTTCGCCATATGTTGAATGCGCTACAGGCGTTGGGTGTGACTTATCGCCTTTCCACCAACCGTACCCAGTGTGAAATTATCGGGCTGGGCGGCGCGTTAAAAGCTCAAAAGCCTTTAGAGCTGTTTCTGGGAAATGCCGGTACGGCCATGCGTCCGCTGGCGGCGGCATTATGTTTGACCGAAGGCGATATCATTCTGACGGGAGAACCGCGGATGAAGGAACGTCCTATTGGTCATCTGGTCGATTCTTTGCGTCAGGGCGGCGCGAAAGTGGATTATCTTGAACAGGAAAACTATCCTCCATTACGCTTGCATGGCGGATTCCAGGGCGGAGAGATCAGCGTTGACGGCAGCGTATCCAGCCAGTTTCTGACCGCGCTATTGATGACTGCGCCTTTGGCTCCCCGGGATAGCCAGATTACTATTCAGGGCGAGTTGGTTTCCAAACCCTATATCGATATCACGCTCAACATGATGAAAACGTTCGGCGTTGATGTGCGCAACGACGATTATCAGCGTTTTTATGTTTCAGGCCGCCAGCAATACCGCTCTCCGGGAGATTATCTGGTGGAGGGCGATGCCTCTTCCGCGTCTTATTTCCTGGCGGCGGGCGCGATCCGCGGCGGCACGATTCGCGTTACCGGCGTTGGGCGTTCAAGCGTTCAGGGCGATATCCGGTTCGCCGATGTGTTGGAAAAAATGGGGCGAAGATCCGCTGGGGCGATGACTATATTGAATGCCAGCGGGGCGAGCTCCACGCGATTGATATGGACATGAACCACATTCCTGATGCCGCGATGACGATCGCCACGACGGCGCTGTTTGCAACGGGCGGAACCACTACGCTGCGAAATATTTATAACTGGCGGGTAAAAGAGACCGATCGTCTGACCGCTATGGCGACTGAATTGCGCAAGGTGGGAGCGGAGGTCGAGGAAGGGGAAGATTATATCCGGATCACCCCGCCTGCCCATTTGAAGTCTGCGGAAATCGAAACCTATAACGATCACCGTATGGCGATGTGTTTTTCGCTGGTGGCGTTATCGGATACGCCGGTCACCATCATTGATCCGAAGTGCACCGCGAAAACCTTCCCGGATTATTTTGAACAGCTTGCCCGGCTGAGCGAGCCGGCATAGTCATTTCACTATGGAAAGCGCGGCTCTCACCGCGCTTTCTTCATCCACCAAAACCAGGTCTCTTCCATCAGGCGTTTTCTTATTTTTCCTTTTCTGTCCGGCATTAATATAACGTTTCCCGCCGTTGGTGCGTATAATGAAGCATCGTAATGTCGTAAGTGACATCAACGGAATTCCTTATGTAATAGGAGAGAGAAATGACGGTGACTGCACCGGTAATAACGGTTGACGGACCGAGTGGCGCGGGTAAAGGTACGTTGTGTAAAGCTCTGGCGGAAGCATTGCAGTGGCATCTGCTGGATTCCGGGGCTATTTATCGTGTTTTGGCGCTGGCTGCTTTACACCATCAGGTGGACATTCATTCGGAAGAGGCGCTGGTTCCTCTGGCATCCCATCTGGATGTGCGTTTTATTTCTGACGACGGGCAGTTAAAAGTGATTTTGGAAGGTGAGGACGTCAGTAACGAGATCCGCACCGAAGATGTCGGCAATACCGCTTCGCAGGCTGCGGCCTTCCCCGCGTTCGTGAAGCCTTATTGCGCCGGCAGCGCGCATTTCGCGAAGCGCCGGGGCTAATTGCCGACGGGCGCGATATGGGTACGGTGGTGTTTCCCGATGCGCCGGTAAAAATATTCCTGGATGCAAGCGCGGAGGAGCGTGCGCAAAGGCGCATGCTGCAGTTGCAAGATAAAGGTTTTAGTGTTAACTTTGAACGTCTTTTGTCTGAGATAAAAGAACGCGATGACCGCGATCGCAATCGACCCGTTGCGCCTTTAGTGCCGGCCGCCGACGCGCTGGTGCTGGACTCAACGGAAATGACAATCGACGAAGTGATAACGCGGGCGCTGGCGTATTCCCGCAAAGTGCTTGCGTAATCGTATACAAATGAATTTTTACCTCGCTGTAAGGATGAACAGCGGGGCATGTTAAACAACCCCATCGAGCAGGACGCCAGATGGACGTTAAATTGAAGACTCCTAAGATTATCAACATGACAGAATCTTTTGCTCAACTCTTTGAAGAATCCCTGAAAGAAATCGAAACCCGTCCTGGTTCCATCGTTCGTGGTGTTGTCGTTGCTATTGATAAAGATGTTGTACTGGTTGACGCCGGTTTGAAATCTGAATCAGCTATTCCGGTAGAGCAATTCAAAAATGCCCAGGGCGAACTGGAAATCCAGGTTGGCGATGAAGTAGACGTAGCTCTGGACGCTGTTGAAGATGGCTTCGGTGAAACGCTGCTGTCTCGTGAAAAAGCCAAACGCCATGAAGCATGGCTGATGTTGGAAAAAGCTTACGAAGAAGCTGCGACTGTTACCGGTGTTATCAACGGTAAAGTCAAAGGCGGTTTCACCGTTGAGCTGAACGGTATTCGCGCGTTCCTGCCAGGTTCTCTGGTAGACGTTCGTCCGGTTCGTGACACGCTGCATCTGGAAGGCAAAGAGCTTGAGTTCAAAGTTATCAAGCTGGATCAGAAACGCAACAACGTTGTTGTTTCCCGCCGTGCGGTTATCGAATCTGAAAATAGCGCTGAACGCGATCAACTGCTGGAAAACCTGCAGGAAGGCATGGAAGTTAAAGGTATCGTTAAGAACCTTACCGACTACGGTGCATTCGTTGATCTGGGCGGCGTTGACGGCTTGCTGCATATCACTGATATGGCTTGGAAACGTGTTAAACATCCGAGCGAAATCGTCAATGTGGGCGATGAAATCACTGTTAAAGTGCTGAAATTCGACCGCGAGCGCACTCGTGTTTCCCTGGGCCTGAAACAGCTGGGCGAAGATCCATGGGTTGCTATCGCTAAGCGTTATCCGGAAAGCACCCGTCTGACCGGCCGTGTAACCAATCTGACCGACTACGGCTGCTTCGTTGAAATCGAAGAAGGCGTTGAAGGTCTGGTACACGTATCCGAAATGGATTGGACCAACAAAAACATCCATCCGTCCAAAGTTGTTAACGTTGGCGATGTAGTGGAAGTTATGGTTCTGGATATCGATGAAGAACGTCGTCGTATCTCTCTGGGTCTGAAACAGTGTAAAGCCAATCCGTGGCAGCAATTCGCTGAAACCCACAACAAAGGCGATCGCGTTGAAGGCAAGATCAAGTCCATCACTGACTTCGGTATCTTCATCGGCCTGGACGGCGGCATCGACGGTCTGGTTCACCTGTCTGATATCTCCTGGAACGTTGCCGGCGAAGAAGCCGTTCGCGAATACAAGAAAGGTGATGAAATCGCCGCTGTTGTATTGCAGGTTGATGCAGAACGTGAACGTATCTCCCTGGGCGTGAAACAACTGGCTGAAGACCCGTTCAATAACTACCTGTCTCTGAACAAGAAAGGTGCTATTGTTACAGGTAAAGTTACGGCAGTTGACGCCAAAGGTGCTACAGTTGAATTAGCAGACGGCGTTGAAGGCTATCTGCGCGCTTCTGAAGCATCTCGCGATCGCATCGAAGATGCAACGCTGGTGTTGAACGTTGGCGACAGCGTTGAAGCGAAATACACCGGTGTCGATCGTAAAAACCGTGTTGTCAGCCTGTCCGTTCGTGCTAAGGACGAAGCAGACGAGAAAGACGCTATCGCTTCTGTTAACAAACAGGAAGACGGCAATTTCTCTAACGCGATGGCTGAAGCATTCAAAGCAGCAAAAGGCGAGTAATAACGGTGGAGTGGGCGACGCAGGTTGCTCACTCTTGAAACGGTAGTAAGTTATTGTGGTTATTTACCCTAATCCACGCACTTGGAGGAACCATGACCAAGTCTGAACTTATTGAAAGACTTGCTGGACAGCAATCTCATATCCCGGCCAAAGTGGTTGAGGATGCAGTGAAAGAGATGCTTGAGCAGATGGCCACAACATTGGCTGAAGGTGATCGCATTGAGATCCGTGGGTTCGGCAGTTTTTCACTTCACTACCGTGCGCCGCGTGTTGGTCGTAATCCGAAAACAGGTGAGAAAGTTGAGCTGGAAGGCAAATACGTCCCTCACTTCAAACCGGGCAAGGAACTGCGCGACCGCGCCAATATCTACGGTTAATTCAGCCTTTATTACCAGTTGATTATTACTGTAGTTTTGCTTGCAAGACGATTCATGAAATGGCACCTGAAAAGGTGCCATTTTTTATGATGAAAGAACAGCCAGCTTCTTCTTCGGCCCGTCGTCAACGGCGCTGAAAATTGCTCCCGCCCGTTCTATTTGTCCCGGTATTATGCCGACGCGCCTAACCATTCGACAGCAAACATGCCAGCGGCGCTAACGGCATCAATGGCGACGCATCCTATTTCCTCCCTGATCCGCGGCGCTAAAGCGATGGTCGAGAAGCCGGTGCAGGAAAATGCGATGACCTTCGCGCCGTTGCGATAGAGTTCTTGCGCGCAGGCGAACGCGCTCTCTTTGCCTTTCGGGGTCAGCAGGTCGGTGGTTTGCGTTACGCCATCAGGACGGGCGTAGGGCACATCTTCCCCCAATAACCGGCGAAACGGCGTCGGCGCTTGGCTGCCGATACCAATAACCGCCACAGGCAATCTAAGGTTGGCCGCGATCCGGGCACAGGCGCTGCCCGCGCTAATTACCGGTATGGAGACGGCCTGGCGTAGCTGCGCCAAACCGGGATCGGCGGCGCAGCTAAGGAAGATCGCCCGGCATCCTTCCTGCTGATAAGACTGGCCGAGCGCAATGATTTTAGGAATTGCGGCAGCCTCGCTGGCGCGATCAAAAATACCGTTATGCTGATCGGGAATACAGCGGCTGATGGATTGCAAACCATATTCCTGCTGCAAAAGCCGTCCGTGCTCTTCGAGCAGAGAACGATCCTGTGTGGTGAGTACGCGAATAATTCCGAGCGTCATGATAGCCTCTTAGCAAGAGTAACGGGTTTGATTTATGACAGCCGTAGCTCCCCGCAATCCAGCGTTTGCGGCTGCTGCTGCGCCTTAAACAACGTGGCGGAGTAGGGGCCGTTCAGATGGATTTGTTGATCGTTGACCCGCAGCCAGTCGCCTTCCGGCAGCCCGACGATAGTGATGTCGGGTTGCGCCATCAGCAGTTCGGCTAACCGTTGGTTGCGGGTTTCCCCCTGATGCCCTTCGGGAAGTTTGTTGGTGTAATGTGGGTTAATCTGGAAATCGATCAGATTCAGCGCATCAAATCCCTGCGGATCGACAATGGGCATATCGTTGGTGGTGCAAATCGTGGGGCAGGCGAGATTGGCGCCAGCGCTCCAACCAATATACGCGGCGTCTTGCTGAACCCGCTGGCGGATCGCTTCCAGTAGCCCCCGTTCGCGGCAACATTTCAACAGATTGAAGGTGTTGCCGCCTCCGACGATGATGATCTCGGCATCGCGTACCGCCTGTTGCGGATCTGCCGCGGTGTGAACCGAGGTAATGGCGATATCGATCGATGATAATGCCTGCTGTACTTTTTTCGTATAGTCATCCCAGCTTATTGTTACACCGGCAAAAGGGATAAACAGCGCATTCTTTCGGTTTTTCGTGATGTTCTGAATAGGGTCCAGCGCATGTTCCAGATAACCTTTTCCCGGTAATGTTCCATTACTGAGCAATAATAGATTCATCAGCTATTTCCTATGGTTAAATTAGCCCGGCGACCAGGCGGGCGATTAGCGCGTTGGAAAGCAACACCGGCAAACCAGTGGCTTCAGCAACCTGTTGCCGGTGCCATTCGGTATAACCCATGCAGTCCATAATGATGACCTCCGCCTGCTGATTTTTTAACGAGCGCGCAGCCTGTATCAGTTCCTCCCGGCTACCGTCATAGGGAGAAACCGCTGCATAAATGGGCGGATGTTGCATATCGCACCATTTTTTCCCTTCGCTGGCTATCTGTTTTACCAGCGGCACCAGTATACCGGCCTGCCGCTGGCCGATTAGCGTGGCTGCGACCGGCGGCACCAGCCTGTCTGGTTCAATCAGCCATGCCTGTTGGCAGGCTAAGCCGTGAAATTCACCGGTACACAGCAATATGATGAGCGTGCAGCCCTGGCGCTCCAGGTCGTTCAACTTTTGTTGAACCGCCTGATGTACGGCCGTTTTCCCTAGAATAACGGCGCTGCCGTCCAGCAAACGGCTGGTCAGGACCGCATCATCCGGCAGTGGAGCGAACTGCTGCTCAATGGCCGTTTTATCCAGACCATCCAGCACGCCGGCATGAATGCAACGCGTTCCTGCCGGCAGATGCGACTCCAGTATCGGTGTAATATCAGAGCGAGGGGCTTGACCAATCGTCAATGTACCAAGCAGAGGCATCGTTATCTCCCTTATTGGCGTTTTTGCAAATGAGCCAGCGAACCATAAAGTTCGAGCAGGTGGTCATATTCCGCCTGATCGAAGAACCGGCAGGTTTCCCGGGTGAATTCTTTGGCGACTTCTACGACGAATTTTGCCGTCGCCGCGATATCAATCTCATGGCTGGCGCCGGTGCCGCAGCCGGGGACGGCGCTTTCGGTGGTGATCGCCACGCCGACGACCGGCGCGTCGGTTGCAATTGAGGGTTGCAGGATGCTGTTCAGATGGAATACGCCATTGCCGTATGGGGTGATATCCTGCGTGGTGATCGGGAACGTTACCGGCGCTTTGCCGCTGGTCATCTCCATAATGCGCAGTAAATCTTCGGATATGCGCAGAATGTAGCCCTGTTTTACCGTTGGCGAAATGGCGAATCCTTTATGGTTGATGATGCGGTTGCCTTTGGTGGTATCGATAGAGAGCACCGCATCCATTTCCGGCATGACTTCCTGCGCGTTCATATCTTCGGTATCTACCGGAGAATCCATAAAATCCACCGGCTCGTGCGGACGTGTCGGCGCATCCGGACAGATATGCGTGGTGATAATCACATCGCCCGGCAGCGTGTCGCCTTGCGTCTGCATATGTGACAGCTTTAATGCGGCGGCAACGGCGGCGACGGCGCCGTCGCCGTCGGAAACCAGGCCGATGCGTTCCGGGCGCGCGCCGATACCGCCTAACCGACCGACGATGCCGATCGTCGGCGCCTGGCCGCCCTTGCGTTTGCCATCGCTGCCGGGAACGATGATTTTGACGAAATCCGTTTTTCCTTTGTCCCCTTTGAATTCCGTGACGCTGACCTCAACGCCCTGATAGGCGGATAGCAGTTCTACGACGGTTTTTCCGCTGGCGGCGGCGCTATCAAGGGCTTCGAATGCTTGTAAGGTTTGTAAAAGACTCATCTTACTCTCTCATTTAGTTAACGATGTAATATATGTATTAGTCTCTGACGTTGCTGTTTTACCGCTATTTCCCACTGATTTTGCTGGAAAAAATAGAACTGAAAAAATTGAAGATCGCATCTCCGGCAATCAGGCCGGCGGCGAAAACCTCCATCCGGTTACGCATTGTTTCTCCGCCGATCCTGATAACCAGCAATCGCAGAGCGATCCCCAGCAGTACCGCCCAGCCGGCCAGCGGGTTGGCAATCAGCAGGCCGGTGGATAGCAGCACGCCCAGTTGGCGTTTTGAACCGCCCAGCCATTGAATCAATGCGCCGGGGATCGCCCAGATCATCAGCGATTTGGCGATATCCATAGAGACGCCGGCCTGAATGGTCGCGACATACACTTTGGCAACGGGAGGAACTAAATTATTCTGGAAGTAACTCTGGTAGGAGAAATAGACCACCGGGATGGCGATAACGAAAGCGATTAGCGCGGCAAGGAGCTGCTGGCGGCGGCCGTCCAATTCAAACGCGGCATCGGCGCCGTTGTCCCGCAGGATAAATCCGGCCTTCAGGTCATACCCCATATCGGCGAAGGCCGGGCCGGTGGCGACGGAGAAGGAGCACAGGACCGCTAATCCCAATAGGGGAAATCCGATCATCATGCCGATGATCAAGGTGATCAATGCAACCGCAAAGGCCGGGAACCAGCCGGAGTGCATCGCCGCCAGTCCGACAATCAATTCATGGATAAAGGCGGCGAAAGCGGCATAGATAATGAAGGCCGCTAACATCCCCACCGACATTTCGCTGTAAAGCCCCGTACCCGCAGCAATCAGCATCGCCAGGACAATATAGCCAATCGCTCCCATGCGGATAGCGCTGAGAATCTGCTGACGATCATCGTTAGCGGCTTTCAGCGATTCGGCCGACAGCGATGTCTGGGAGCCTTTCCGGCCGCGAATAAGCGCGATAACCTGAAAAAGCGCCACCATACCCGCGCCAATCATCATGCCGTGGGGAATATAGTTCTTATTAATATCAATGCCGAGAATGGGCTGGCTATAACCACGCAATAACAGACCGACACCAAACATCGTGAGCGCCCAGATGTTACCGATGAAAGCCGTGCCCAGCGCCGACATCGGTAATTTAAACCAGGAACCGATGGCGCCAATAGCCAGACCGGCACTGAGGATCGCGGCCTGGCTGCCCCCCTGATCTCCCGCTTTAATCGACTCCGCCGCCGCCACGCCCGGCGGCCAGGTGCCGGATGCCGGGAACACGGTGGTATTAAACATACGATAAAGCAGGTAGGCATCCAGCAGCATAGCCAAAGCAACGCCGATAAATACCGGAACCACCAGATCCGGTCTGCCAAATAGCCACATAACGCTGATGGGCAGCAATAGACTGTTGGCCGCGCCGAACGTCGCAGACGAAATAGCGGTTTGCGCCAGGTTTTGAACGTGGACCGAGCGGAAACGGCGTAACAACTGTAGCGGGATACGGGCAATGATCATGGCGATCAACGCGCCGATGATCGAGGTGTTGGGCGTCACGCCCAGCGTGGTTAGTAGCTGAATGCCGATGACCGCGCCAAACAGGCTCAATATGACCAAAAACACCAACGTTAGTGGACTGAAGCTGCTGTGATGCCGTTCTTTTCCCGGATTTTTCGCCTGGTGGAGGGATGAATGATCTGACATGTAATACCACTCCTAAAACTTAAATTAGCACGCTTAACTTTTATAAAGGACTACTGTAGCCAGTAGGGGTCGCCGTATTTTTTGCCGATCAGCATGGCGGAGTTAGTGAGTTGTTCGGCCAGGTTTTGTATCTCCTGCTCATTCGCCATGCTGGCGGGAAATGTCAGACAAAATGCGATGGCTTCGCCACTTTGCGGGTTTTTTACCGAACAACTGATTGAGGCCGTACCGGCAACCGCTTCGTTAATCGCGGAAGACCAGCGTTGCAGCTTGACCGTCTGAAGCTGTTCCTGAAGACGATCGAAAGGAATCTGTTTTTTATTCTCCGGCGGCAGCGTTTCGTCGAAATAGGTCAGTAACTGCCGGTCGGTATAGCGTGAGAGCAGCGCGCGCCCGGTGGAGGTTGCCCATGAGGGGGAACGGGTTCCCGGATAGGTGATGACCTGCAATGCATGGCGTCCGGGGATGACTCGCAACACCAGTACGTCCGGCCCGTCCAGTACCGAAAGGTAGCCGGTATGGCCGGTGGCGTGACATAAGGTGCGTAATGCCTGTTCGATATCGTCGGTAAGCGACGAAGTCCGATGAGCCAGATATGCCGCCTCCAGCAGCATTAATGCCGGATGATAGGTTGAGCTATGCGGATCCTTACTTAGAAATCCGGTTTCACAGAGTTGCTTCAATACTCTTGAGGTCGTGCTTTTGGGCAACTGTAAATGCGTAATCACGTCACCGGCAGTAATGCCCCGCTTAAGCTGACTCATCAGATTCAGGATGGCCGCAGTGGTATTTAATATGCTCATATAAAATTAAGTCTCATAAAATGGAACTAAGTTCCTTTTTATAGAACTAAGCATGTTTTATGCCATGATGATCATTGCGGTGGTTATTGTTTGATTACTAATAAAAATGCGGATCCCTGTCGGTCGGCAGGATGATTAACGGGCTGGGAAACCGGTCAAAATGCATGCATCATTCTTGTGCGCGGCACCATTTTGGGTGTTTGTCTGAACTAATGCGGTGCAGTCTGGCGACGGCGGAAGGTGAAGACGAATCGTGCGGGATAATCGATGAAGAGGTTGAGCCGGGCACTCTGCGGAAAGAATGCCCGGGCGGCGACAATTATTATTGATGCCGTTCGCGTAAACGATTAATGATGTCGGCAAGCGACAGATTCTGATCCTGCAGTAAGACCAGCAGGTGATACATCAGATCGGCCGCTTCGTTGGTTAACTCTTCACGATCGCGAACCGTGGCGGCCAGCGCGGTTTCCAGGCCTTCTTCACCGACTTTCTGTGCAATGCGTTTGGTGCCGCTGGCATACAGACGCGCGGTATAAGAACTGGCCGGATCGGCGCTTTTGCGTTCACCCAGCAGTTGCTCCAGCTCATACAGAAACAGCCATTCGCTGGCGGCCGGAGAGAAGCAGCTGTTTTTGCCCAGATGGCAGGTCGGGCCGATGGGGTTCGCCAAAACAAGCAGCGTGTCGTTATCGCAATCTGGCGTAATGGATACGAGATTGAGGAAATTGCCGGAGGTTTCGCCCTTGGTCCATAAACGCTGTTTGGTTCGTGAGAAAAACGTCACCTTGCCGCTCTCTTCGGTAGCTTTCAGCGCGTCTTTATCCATATAACCCAGCATCAGGACTTCACCGGAAACGGCATGCTGCACGATAACGGGCATCAGTCCGTCGGTTTTTTCCCAATCCAGTTGGTTTCTTTGTTCGTCACTTAAAATACGCTGTTCGCTTAACACACCCGAATCTCCACGCCTTGTTGCTTAAGATATTGTTTCAGTTCACCAATATTAATGATCTGCTTATGAAAAACCGACGCTGCGAGCGCACCATCAACCTGAGCATCCTGGAAGGCAGCCAGGAAATGCTCCATAGTGCCAGCGCCGCCGGAAGCAATGAGTGGAACATGACATACTTCACGGACCAGCTTTAGCTGATCTAAATCATAACCGTTGCGCACGCCGTCTTGATTCATCATATTCAGGACGATTTCTCCGGCGCCGCGTTTTTGCACTTCTTGCACCCAGTCCAGGGTTTCCCAGGTCGTCACTTTGGTGCGCGTTTCATCACCGGTGTATTGATTGACGTGATAACGGCCGGTCGCCGCATCATGCCAGGTATCAATTCCCACCACGATACACTGTACGCCATAGCGATCGGCCAGACGGCTAATCAAGTCCGGATCGGCCAGGGCCGGCGAGTTGATGGAAATTTTATCCGCGCCGAAAGAGAGTATCTGTCCGGCTTCTTCCACGCTCTTGATGCCGCCAGCCACGCAGAAGGGGATATCGATGACTTCCGCCACGCGGGACACCCAGCTTTTATCGACGACGCGACCGTCCGATGATGCGGTGATATCGTAAAATACCAGTTCATCCGCGCCTTCCTGGGCGTAACGCTGCGCCAGCGGGACAATGTCACCGATAATTTCATGGTTGCGGAACTGTACGCCTTTGACGACCTGTCCGTCACGTACATCCAGACAGGGGATTATCCGTTTTGCCAGCATGAAATGGCCTCCGCTACGTTAAATTTACCTTCCAGCAGAGCACGTCCGACGATCACGCCCTGTACGCCGCTACCGCGCAAGTTGGCGATATCCGCCAGATTGCCGATGCCGCCGGACGCCTGAAACGCGACCTGCGGATAGCGTCGGCAGACTTCGCGGTAGAGTTCGACGTTTGAACCGCTTAACGTGCCGTCGCGCGAGATATCGGTACATAGCACGTGTTTCAGGCCAAACGGCAGATATTGTTCGACGGTTTGCTCCAGCGTGGACTCCGAGTTTTCCTGCCAGCCGCTGATCGCCACCCGTTTGACGCCGTTGGCGTCAATGCGGACATCCAGCGCCAGCACCAGCGCGTCGGCGCCATAGCGGGTAAACCATTGCTGTACCAGCGCCGGTTGTTTCACGGCGGTGGAGCCGATAACCACGCGGCTGGCGCCGGCGTTCAGCAGCGCTTCCACATCCTGCTCGGTGCGGATACCGCCGCCGACCTGAACCGGCACTCTGACGCCGGATAGCAGCGTTTTCAGCAGCGGGATTTGGCGTGCGGAAGGATCTTTTGCGCCGGTCAGGTCAACCAGGTGCAGCACCTGAGCGCCCTGCCGCTGGTAATCCTGCAGCCGGGGCAGGGGATCGCTGCCGTATTGGCGCTGTTGTCCATAATCGCCCTGATGTAAACGAACAACTTGCCCGTCGATCAGATCCAATGCGGGAATAATCATGTCGATTTACATCTCCAGAAAGTTTTTCAGCAACTGGGCGCCGGCGGCGCCGGAACGTTCGGGGTGAAACTGCACGCCAAAGAAATTGTCTTTCTCGACCGCGGCGGTGAAGGCTTCCCCGTAGTTTGCCTGCGCAATGGTATGCGGGCAGACCGGCATCGCATAGCTGTGGACGAAATAGAAGTAAGCGCCATCATCAATGTCCCGAAACAGACGGTGTCCGGCTTGCGGCGTAATCTGATTCCAGCCCATGTGGGGCAGCGGCAAACCGCAATCCTTCATGAGTTTGACCGGCGTATCGACAATACCTAATGTCGGGATGCCGCCGTTTTCATCGCTGGAGGTGCCGAGCAGTTGCATGCCGAGACAGATACCCAGCACCGGCTGGGTACAGGCTTTAATCAAATCGATCAGATCGCGTTCGGCCAACTGGTTCATCGCCGCCTGCGCCGTGCCTACGCCGGGTAAAAACAGCTTATCGGCATGGAGTACGACGTCGGCTTCCCGGCTGACAATCGGCTGATAGCCCAAACGTTGTACGGCATAGTTGACCGAGGAGAGGTTGGCGCAGCCGGTATCGAGAATGACAACCTTCATCACAGTACTCCTTTTGAACTCGGCAGCGTATCGCCCTCGACTTTGATTGCCTGGCGCAGCGCCCGGCCAAAGACCTTAAACAGGCTTTCGACGCGATGGTGGTCGTTACGTCCCTTGGTTTTCAGATGAAGCGTACAAGCCATGGCATAGGAGAGCGAACGGAAGAAGTGTTCAACCATTTCGGTGCTGAGATCGCCCACGCGTTGATAATTGAATTCCGCTTTGTATTCCAGATGCGGACGTCCGGAGATATCCAGGGCGCAACGCGCCAGGCACTCGTCCATCGGCAGCACAAAACCAAAACGGCCGATGCCGCGTTTATCGCCCAACGCTTTGCTGAGCGCTTCTCCCAGCGCCAGCGCGGTATCTTCCACCGTGTGGTGATCGTCGATATACAGGTCGCCTTTCACTTCGATGTTCATGCGGAAGCCGCCGTGAGTGGCGATCTGATCCAGCATGTGATCGAAAAAGCCGACGCCGGTATTGATTTTGCTGCCGCCTTCCTGATCCAGCCAGACGTTGACGTCAATCGCGGTTTCACGCGTGACGCGGCTGACATGGGCGTGACGGTTGCGTTTCGTCAACTGGCTGGCGATGGTTTGCCAGTTTAGGCCTTCACGCTGATAGCGCAGACCGGTAATGCCCATGTTCTGGGCCAGTTGCAGATCCGTTTCCCGATCGCCAATCACATAGCTATGGTCCGGGTCGATAGCGCCGCTTTGCAGATACTCCGTCACCAGCGCCGTTTTCGGTTTGCGGCAATCGCAGTCATCGGCCGGGAAATGCGGGCAGATAAGCACTTTTTCAAAGCGAACGCCTTGGGAAGTGAAGATTTGCATCATGAGATTATGCGGCGGATCAAACGTTTCCTGCGGGAAACTGGATGTGCCGAGTCCATCCTGATTGGTAACCATAACCAGGCGGAATCCCGCTTTTTGCAATGCCAGCAATGACGGAATCACTTCCGGCTCGAACTCCAGCTTATCCAGGCGATCAACCTGAAAATCTTCGGGCGGCTCGGCAATCAATGTTCCGTCACGGTCGATAAAAAGGTATTTCTGGCTCACATTGACTCCTTGAGATTAAGCGTTGATTCCGGGCAATGACCGCAATGCGTCGATAACGCGTTCGCATTCATGACGATTGCCGACGGTGATGCGTAAACAGTCCGCCAGCCCTGGCTGCTTGCTTTGGTCGCGCAGAATGATGCCTTGATCCCACAGAATCTTGAACGCCTGACAGGACGGGGTAAAGCGCACCAGCAGATAGTTGCTTTCGCTGGGAAATACGTTTGTCACGCAATCCAGCGTCGCTAGCTGCTCGGCCAGCCAGCGGCGGTTTTCCACCACTTCGGCCACGTTTTTCCGCATTTTCGCCACCCCTTGGGCGCTTAGCGCCTGGGCTGCGATATCGGCAACCGGCAATGACAGCGGATAAGGCGCAATCACCTTCAGCAGTAATGCGATAACATCCGCGTTAGCCAGCGTAAAGCCGCAGCGCAGGCCGGCCAGCGCAAAGGCTTTCGACAGAGTGCGCAGAATGACCAGATGCTGATAGTCCGACAGCCAACCGATGGTGGAGGACTGAGGGCTGAATTCGATATAGGCTTCGTCGATCACCACCAGCGCCTTGCCCTGGGTCAAATCCAGCAGGCGGCGCAGATCTTCCTGTTTTACCAGATTGCCGGTCGGATTATTCGGGCTGCATACGTAAACCAGCTTGACGCCGTCCAACTGCCGCTCGATGGACGCCATATCCAACTGCCAGTCCGCGGTGCTTAACGCCGTACGACGCTCCACGCCGAAGGTTTCGGCGCTGACCGCATACATGCCGTAGGTCGGCGGACAAAACAGAATGGCGTCTTTGCCCGGTTCGCAAAACGCGCGGATCAGCAGTTCAATCCCTTCGTCCGCGCCGCGGCTGACCAGTACTTGCTCCTGGGGTAAACCGACATAGTCGGCGTAGCGGTCGATCACCATCTTCGGCTGGCATTCCGGATAGCGGTTCAGCGTTGAAAGCGTTAGCTGATATTCCGGCGCCTGCGGGTACTCGTTGGCATTTAACCATACATCGCCGCTGCCGCCCAGACGACGGGCGGACTGATAGGGCGTCAGCGCGCGCACATTGGCGCGGGCCAGTTGCTCAATACTCATGCTTGCTCCTTAAGGGCCGCGACACGCAGGGTGACTGCATTTTTATGGGCGGTGAGTTGCTCGGCCTGAGCCAGCGTCTCAATGGTCGGCGCCAACTGCAACAATCCTTGCGGCGTCAGTTGCTGTACCGTCATACGTTTCTGAAAATCGGCCAACCCCAGGCTGGAGTAAGTGGCGGTATAGCCATACGTCGGCAGGACATGATTCGTCCCGGATGCGTAATCGCCTGCGGACTCCGGCGACCAGTCGCCAAGAAATACCGATCCGGCGCTGGTGATCTGGTCAACCCAATTTTCCGCGTCGCGCGTCTGAATGATCAAGTGTTCCGGACCGTAGCGGTTGCTGATTTCAATGCATTGCTCCAGATCGCGCGCCACGATAACCCGGCTACTGGACAGCGCCTGACGCGCGATATCGGCGCGTGAAAGCAGCAAAAGCTGCTGTTCCACCGCTTCAGCCACCGCGGTGGCCAGGGCGGCGTCGGGCGTCAGCAGAATAACCTGCGAGTCGGGGCCGTGTTCGGCCTGTGAAAGCAGGTCGGCGGCGACAAATGCCGGCGTGGCGCCGCTATCGGCGATGACCAGCACTTCAGACGGGCCGGCCGGCATATCAATCGCCGCGCCGGACAAATCCTGGCTAACCTGGCGTTTGGCTTCGGTGACATAGGCGTTGCCCGGGCCAAA
Organism: Brenneria izadpanahii; assembly: GCF_017569925.1. NCBI lineage: Bacteria > Pseudomonadati > Pseudomonadota > Gammaproteobacteria > Enterobacterales > Pectobacteriaceae > Brenneria > Brenneria izadpanahii. The sequence goes on from NZ_CP050854.1 coordinate 2,072,613, forward strand.
GATTTTATCCACTTTGGGGACGCTTTCGCTGCCGAACGCCATGGCGGCAATCGCCTGCGCGCCGCCCAGTTGGAAAACCTCCTGGATGCCGCACAATTTTGCGGCATAAAGAATTTCATCGGCGATGGGAGGGGGCGAGCAGAGTACAACACGCTTGCAGCCTGCAATGCGCGCGGGCGTTCCCAGCATTAGCACCGTTGAAGGCAGCGGCGCTGAACCGCCGGGAATATATAGCCCGATGGTGGCGATCGGGCGGGTTAACTGCTGGCAGCGGACGCCCGGCTGGGTTTCCACGTCGACCACCGCCAGTTTCTGCGCGTTGTGAAAGGTTTCAATATTGCGCACCGCCGTCGCCATCGCCTGTTTGACCTCTTCGTCAAGACGCTCTGACGCGGCGGCGATCTCTTCCGCGCTAACGCGGATCGAATCGACCTGCACCTTATCGAACTGTGCGCTGTATTCGCGCAGGGCGCTATCGCCGCGGGTTTTTACGCTTTCCAGGATGCCTTCTACAATACCGGTAATGCGATCCGACGCCGAAATGGCCGGACGGGTCAGTAATCGGCGTTGCTCTTCAGCGGAACAGCGTTGCCAGTCAATAATGGTGTTGAAGCTGTTAATCGTGTTGCTGTCAGCCATTGCTGTCACTCCATCATTTTTTCAATCGGCAATACCAGAATTGAGCTGGCGCCGAGCGATTTCAGATTTTCCATGGTTTCCCAGAACAGGGTTTCGCTGCTGACCATGTGCATGGCGACGCGGTTCTGATCGCCGGCCAGCGGCAAAATGGTCGGACGTTCAGCGCCCGGCAGCAGGGCGACGACTTCATCCAGACGTTCGCTCGGCGCGTGCAGCATAATGTATTTTGATTCGCGCGCCTGGATAACGCCTTGCATGCGGGTCAGCAATTTATCGATGAGTTGTTGTTTGTCCGCCGGCATTTCGCCGTCGCGCTGAATCAGGCAGGCTTTGGAGCGGTAGATAACTTCGACTTCACGCAGGCCGTTAGCTTCCAACGTGGCCCCGGTGGAAACCAGATCGCAAATGGCATCGGCCAGACCTGCGCGGGGAGCGACTTCGACTGAACCGTTCAGCAGGCAGGATTTGAAGTTGATGTCTTTTTTGTCGAGATATTGCTTAAGCAGGTGGGGGTAGGAAGTGGCGATACGTTTATTTTGCAGACATTCCGGACCGGTGTATTCCTCATCCAGCGGCATCGCCAGTGATAAGCGGCAGCCGCCAAAGTCCAAACGGCGCAGCGTAAAGTATCGTGGATCTTCGCCTTGCGCCCGGCGGTTGAGCAGTTCCTCTTCCAGTACGTTCTCGCCGATAATGCCCAAGTCGACCACGCCATCCATTACCAGTCCTGGAATATCATCGTCACGAACGCGCAGAATATCAATTGGCATGTTTTCCGCAAAAGCAATGAGGCGCTGTTGATGTAGGTTGATTTTAATACCGCAGCGCGCCAGCAGTTCTCGTGAATCATCGCTCAGACGGCCTGACTTCTGCATTGCTATCCGTAAACGTGTTTTATCCAGCATGGAAACCTCATTAACCTGTCAAATTAAAAACTATTTTTAAAAAGTAGGGCCATAAAAAAGCGTCGGGAACGTTTTTTAACGTTGCGCCGCAACGGCCCGTAGGGTGGCGTGTCGGGATCGCACGCCATAAAAAAACCCTCGGAAGTAAATCTTCCGAGGGCTCTCTTTTCGCTCTGCGCCACTGGAAGATTTAGATGTCTTCCAGCACCAATCGCCTGAAAGACTAGTCAGGGTGATGGTGATGATGGTGGTTGAACAGAACGTTTGTCATAGAATATCTCTTGGCTGTATCAATATATCGAATGTCTGCCGAATAACCTAAACCATGTGCGGGCATGAGTGCAACTCTTTTTTTGCGCTATGCGGGATGATTCGTCGTATAGAGTGTCCCAGACTGTAGGTATAAAATGCGTTTTGCGATAGAAGTGGGGGAGCTAATGATGAAAAAAGTGGCGATTATCGGTCTGGGGTGGTTGGGTATGCCGCTGGCATTGGCGTTGAATGGCCACGGCTATCAGGTAGTAGGCAGTAAAACGACGATTGATGGCGTTGAAGCGGCTCGTTTGAGCGGCATTGAATGCTATCAGCTCCGGCTGACGCCGGAATTGGAATGTGACGCGGATGAGTTAAAAGCCTTGTTGCAGGTTGATGCGCTGGTGATTACGCTGCCCGCGAGCCGCACGGTGGCGGGGGGCGAAAGTTATGCGCTGGCGGTGCAGGCGCTGGTGAATATGGCGCGGGTTTTTAACGTTCCGCGGATTATTTTCACCAGTTCGACCTCCGTGTATGGCAATGCCGCCGGCACCGTGCGGGAAAACTCGCCGTTACAACCCATATCGGTTGCCGGCAAGGTGTTGATGTCGCTTGAACAGTGGCTACAGCATCTACCCGATACTTCGGTCGATATCCTGCGCTTGGCCGGGTTAGTAGGCATCGATCGTCATCCCGGCCGTTTTCTGGCGGGAAAAACCGGGCTTGCCGGGGGAACGCACGGCGTGAATCTGGTTCATCAGGAAGATGTGCTGTCGGCAATCCAGCTCTTATTAAAACTGCCCAACGGCGGACATCTGTATAACCTGTGCGCGCCGGAGCATCCCGCTAAACAAGATTACTATCCCGATCAGGCCCGAAAGCTGAATTTAACGCCGCCGCAGTTTATCGCCGATGATGATAAGTCGTCGGGCCGCCTGATTGACGGTCAGCGCATTTGCCGTGAACTCGGTTTTGATTATCAATATCCGGACCCGCTGCTGATGCCGCTGGGATAGCGATTGGCCCTGATTCCCGGCCGGTAACCAGGGCTGTTTTAACTATTTGAATCTCTCAATAAGTTAACGTGTTTTCTCCGTATTAAGGCTGGCCTGCAACAAGGTATCGGGTTGTAAAGAGACGGGGCTGGCTATGCGCTGAGCGCTGCGGTCTTCATTCTCATACAAACGAAAGTGCGCGACCATTTTTTCCAGCAAAGAGGATTGCTCTTCCAGCGAGTTGGCCGAGATGGACGATTCCATAACCAGCGCCGCATTCTGTTGGGTCGTCGTATCCAATTCGCTGATCGCCCTTGCTATCTGTTCAATGCCACGGCTTTGTTCGTCTGAAGCGGAGGAAATATCGCCCATGATGTCGTTTACTTTCGCTACCGAAGAGACGATCTGCTTCATGGCTATGCCCGCATCGGCGACCAGTTTACTGCCTACGTCAATGCGGGATACTGACTCGGATATCAGCGTGGCGATCTCTTTCGCCGCTTGAGAACTGCGTTGGGAAAGGTTTCTGACTTCACTGGCGACAACGGCGAATCCGCGGCCCTGCTCGCCGGCGCGCGCCGCTTCAACGGCGGCGTTTAAGGCCAGGATATTGGTTTGAAAGGCGATACTGTTAATCACGGCCGTGATATCGGCGATTTTATTCGAACTAGCGGAGATGTCATCCATCGTGTTGACGACATTCTGCACGACTTCTCCGCCTTTATGGGCATTCTGAGAGGCTTCCGCCGTTATCTGGCTGGCCTGTCTGGCGTTATCAGCATTGTTTTTTACCGTTGACGTCAGTTGTTCCATGCTGGCCGCGGTTTCAACGACTGCGGCTGACTGCTGTTCCGTGCGGGATGACAAATCATTATTACCGACGGCGATTCTGGCCGCTGAATCGGCGACGCTGCCGACGCTGTCGCGCACATCGCTAATCATGCGCCGAAGGTTTTCATTCATCCGCGCCATGGCCGCCGTCAATTGTCCTAACTCATCATGGCGATCAACAACGATGGAGGCGGTGAGATCGCCGCTGGCAATCTGCTCGGCCAGCGCCAGATTGCTGATAACCGGCTTGGTGATTTGCCGGGTTACGCCGACGGCGGTGATGATGCCAATAACGACGGCTATCAAGCCAATGATTGTCGTGATATTCGCCGACTCATAGGCCAGCTCATCATTTTTCCCTTTAACGATATTGATGATGGATTTAATTGAGGCGCTGCTTTTATCCCCGGCGACTTTAACGGCGTCCTCGGTTTTTTTCAGGCCGTTCAGTGCAGTGAAATAATCATCGTTGAGTTTTTTATAATTAATGGCATAACGCCATAATTCATCGGCAACGGCTTTGTCTTCCGTCGATAACGTCGGTATTAAATCTTGATAAAATTTTTCAGCGCTCTTGAAACTTTCTGATAATTCATTCAATGCCGTATCTGTTGCTTTGAGTTGCAGTTCATATGCCCGGTTTTTAATCCCGGAAATTAAAAAAACAAACGCATCAAGGCTATTATCATTATTGGCATAAAGTGATTCGCTAACCGCATGGCTGTCTGAATTCCGCGCTATATTTTGATGGTTGAGCGTATTTATATTTTCTCTGTAGGAAACGACTTTTTTAGTCGCTTCCGCCATATTGCTGATTGATTGCTGGAATTCGTTTAAATGTTGACCGATATCGGCAATGTGGACTTTCTCTTCGTCGCTCCAGGATAGCTGGCGTGCCTCATTAGTGAGCTCCGACGCATGTTTAACGTAGTCAGACATGATCTGGCGCGACTGCTCATCCGCAGAGTAAAAATATTTTAACCTATTAATTTTCGCCTGGAAAACCTCAATATTGATATTGTATATCAGGTTGGTTTTTTCATAAATCTGTCGGATTGATTTAAATCTGCTAACGCTAAGTAATGATGCAATAACAACTAATAGTAAAATAACGCCAAATCCTATATAGAGCTTATGAGATATTTTAATATTACGGATCCGATTAATCAGATAATGCATTGCCTTTCTCCATCAGTAAAATATGCTCGGAATAAACGATGCCAACGGTTAATTGAGTTCTGACCTGCGTGAATTATCGGTATACGTAACCAAAGTATTAGCGCTATAAATGAACATGATGAAATTTTGTGACGAAGTTATTATTGCTTTGGGCGTTTAAACAATAAATACTATGCGGATAACCGATAAGCCGTAGCGGTAGCGAGCGACGATCGGAAACCGGAGCGCTCGGCGGCGCAGTTGGGCCGTTCGCCGGACATGCTTCGGGATGTGTTTTAACTTTATGAATTTTTTGTGAAAATATCTTTTCTGATGGATTGTCCTAAATTCGAATGGAAAAATGCCGATACCGTCTGGAGGCGTCTGTGTCATACGGTTTAGCTGGCGTAGGGATATAACGTTAATTGATTTCAAGATGCGGTAAGACCGTAATCGAAAAGATCCTGACGCGCTTATGCAAACACCTTTAAATAAGTACCGTTAAATAAGCGGCGATAAGTCAACACGGAGTCGATTTAACCGGGGTTTTCGGCAGTTTCGATGGGGCAAAGCCTGTGATTTAGGGACGCCAATGGTTTAAAAATAATCAGTATAAACCATTGGCTAAATGGTGGAGATAACAGTTGTGGATGAGAACTTGAAAGAGCAGTTTGTTAAACGTAATAAACTGGCTATCTGTGCAACGCTGCGTGATCTAAAGAAAAATGACACAACCCTCATGGTCTATCATTCTCGCGGCCAGTTCATCAGTAAAATTCTTGATGTATTGCCCAACGACGAGACTTTTATTTTTGATCTGGGGGGCGGTGAGCATGAGAATAGTCGGGCGTTGTGCGCGGGAACGTTATCCTTTGTCGCCGAACCGGCGGGGGCGAGAGTCGAGTTCAAGTCGGATATAGCTCAAACCATTGATTTTCAGGGGCTGCCGGCTTTTAGCTCCCGTATTCCCGAACAGCTTTATCTTATTCAACGCAGAACCTATTTCCGTATCAATACGCCGTTTTGGCCGCCGCTGTTGTGCCGGGGCGAATTACCGGATGAAAGCAAATTTCAATTCACGATTAAGGATCTCTCGCTTGGCGGATTGAGCCTTTGTACCGATCGGGATATTGCGGATCTGCTAAATAAAGGGGATCTTATTCGTGATGTTGAGATGGATCTCAACGAGTATGGCAGCTTCCGCATGGATTTGCAGTTTGTCGGTCAGTCGACGATAAAAGACGTTGATAGCAAAGGCGAAGTGAAAATCACTCAGCGCCTGAGCTTCAAATTCCTGTCGCTGTCCGCCGCTCAAGAGCGTGATTTGCAACAGGTTATTTTTGAGTTTGAAAGATTGCAGATTGAGAAGAAGAAAAAGTTTCAGGATCTGTGAGCGATCGGCCGTTCCGTGTGCACCGATAGCATGACGAAGCGGCTATCAAACCGAATATAACTATACGATATAAATAAAATTGTTGCCGGAACTTCCAGAATCTTGTCAGACGGGAGTGACTGGTGCAGAATACGCGCCTTGCAAAATAACCGACGTTTAATCGCGTCGGTTATTTTTTTGCATTTATATATTCAACTAAGAGGCCGGATAGCGATCCGGATAGATAAGTTTGCTTGTGTGTGCCAGTGAGCCACGGTGAGGAAAGGAAAAATGGGGCAATCAGTAAATTTCGTGCCGGTGCCCGCCGGTTTGCGCAGCCAAAACGAGGATTATGGCGTTATTCAGCAGGCGTCACTTCTGTCTGACGTTGTTTCAGCTGCTTTCTTTCACCGCTATTCAGGCGCGGTCGGTTTAAACCATTCATCGCTTATTTCTCCTTTCTCCAGGCGTTATCCCGCCGTATCCACCCCTGCTATGGATAAGGGAGGCGTAAACCATGTCGCTTGATGCCGGCTCATCCTCAACGCGTGCGCAATTAAGAAAAAATCTCACGCTATGGCAGGTTGTCATGATGGGGCTGGCCTATTTGCAGCCGATGACTATTTTCGACACCTTTGGCATTGTCTCCGGGCTGACCGACGGACATGTCGCCACCGCTTATGCCTTTGCGTTGGCGGGTATTTTGTTTACCGCATTAAGTTACGGCAAATTGGTGCGCCGCTTTCCCTCCGCAGGGTCGGCGTATACCTATGCCCAGAAAGCGATTAGCCCGCACGTCGGCTTTATGGTGGGGTGGTCATCGTTGCTGGATTATCTGTTCATGCCGATGATTAATATTCTGCTGGCGAAAATTTATCTTGCCGCGATTTTCCCCGGCGTGCCCTCATGGATTTTTGTTGCGGCGCTGGTCGGTCTGATGACGTTATTTAATCTGCGCGGCATTACTGTCGTGGCCAACCTTAATTCTATCATCGTCATCGTTCAGGTCGCGATTATGGCGGTGTTTCTGGGGCTGGTGATTCATGGCGTTTATTTCGGCGAGGGAACCGGGACGCTGGTCAGCGCCAGGCCGTTCTGGTCTGACAATGCGCATGTTGTGCCGATGATAACCGGAGCTACGATACTCTGTTTCTCTTTTCTGGGATTCGATGGCATCAGTTCACTCTCCGAGGAAACGCCTGATGCCGGCAAAGTTATCCCGAAAGCGATTTTCCTGACGGCTTTAATCGGCGGATTGATTTTTATCGTCGTTTCTTATTTTTTACAGCTCTATTTTCCGGATATTTCCCGGTTTAAGGAGCCGGAAGCCTCTCAGCCTGAAATCATGCTGTATGTCGCCGGGAAATTTTTCCAGTCGATCATTCTGGTTTTTTCCTGCGTGACCGTTCTGGCGTCAGGTATGGCCGCCCACGCCGGCGTCTCTCGCCTGATGTATGTCATGGGGCGTGACGGCGTTTTCCCTGAACGTTTCTTTGGCTATATCCACCCGAAATTACATACGCCGTCGTTAAACATTTTGCTGGTGGGCGTAATTGCATTGTCGGCGGTGTCTTTTGAACTGGATACGGCAACCGCGTTGATTAACTTTGGCGCGCTGGTCGCGTTTACCTTCGTTAATCTATCGGTAATTTCACAGTTTTATATTCGTGAACGCCGCAATAAGACGCTAAGAGAGACCGTTAGCTATCTTATCTTGCCGGTGCTTGGGGCTTTAACCGTCGGCGCTTTGTGGGTCAATTTGGAAAAAAGCTCCATGACGCTGGGCCTGATTTGGGGCGCGATTGGGCTGCTTTATCTGGCTTTCGTGACGCGCAGCTTCCGTCAACCGGTGCCGCAGTGCAGTGAAGAGCCGGTTTAAGCGTAGGGTGTTTAAATTGGAAAGCGGAGAATTCATTCTCCGCTTTTTTTTCGACAATTGGCCGTTAGCTGGTTAAGGTCTGCGCATAGGCAAACAGCGCTTTAATCAGTTCGGTTTTCGGTTTATCGCCTTCATAACGCTGATACAGCGTATCCAACTCAGTGATGTATTCCTGCAGACGCTCGACGGTGAATACCGCCTGCCGATGCTGCAGCCAGCGTTGCTGTTCGCCGTCATCCAGCGTGCTGGGGTAATTGCGGGCCCGATAGCGGAAGAGCAGAGGTTCCAGGCGGTCGTCGACAAACTTCAGATCCAGCGCGGGAAGATTATTGGGGGCGGTTTCCTGAATGATTTTCATCGCCATGCGATCGGCGTCGCCAAAAAAACCGTCATAGATGCGCAGATCGACATCATCCGGCGCGGTAAACGCCGGCGATTCGGCAAACAACGCCACCACTTTTTCCCTGATCTGACTGTTTTGCCGCAGCAGCTTTAAATTATCCAGGCAATGTTGGCGGTCGATGCCCAATCGTTCGGCGTCTTCGGGCCGCAACGTGCTGGCGGGAGCAAGCACCGGACATTTATTAATATGAACCAGTTTGATGGGAACGGCGCTTTGACCGGCCGTTAGCCGATCCCGGCGGGTGTATAAACGTTCGCGTAATTCTGACGCATCCAACTCCAACAGCGGCGTTATGTCGCCGGCGAGATCGCACATGATGACGGCGTTACGGTTATCCGGATGCCAGGCGAGGGGAGCCACCCAACTGGTGTTGCCTCTCGCTGCGCCAAACATGCCGGAAACATGAACCAATGGCTTCATTTGCGGGATATCAATCAGCGCGCTGACTTTGTTCTTATTACGCAACTGGAACAGATAATCAAAAAGTTTAGGTTGAGCCTGTTTCAGTAATTTGGCCATGGCGATGGTGGCGTAGACGTCGGACATGGCGTCATGGGCATGCTCATGGGATACGCCGTTGGCCTTGGTTAAATGCTCAAGTCGGAAGCTGGGCAAACCATCATCATTTTCCGGCCAGACAATCCCCTCGGGCCGCAGTGCATAACAGGCGCGCAACGCATCCAGTAGATCCCAGCGAGAGTTGCCGTTTTGCCAGCTATAGGCGTAGGGATCGTAGAAATTACGATAAAAGATATTCCGGCTGACTTCGTCATCGAAACGGATGTTGTTGTAACCCATGATGCAGGTGCCGGGCACGCTGAACGCCTCATGAATCTGGCGGGCGAATTCCGCTTCGATCACGCCTTTGGCCATGGCTAACTGCGGCGTTATGCCGGTTATCATTACCGCTTCCGGTTCGGGCAGATAATCATCCGTCGGTTTGCAATAGATGACTAACGGATCGCCGATGATATTGAAGTCCTGATCGGTGCGTATCCCGGCAAACTGCGCGGGACGATCGCGGGCCGGATGCTTGCCAAAGGTTTCATAATCATGAACAAAAAACGTAGGTTGTGTTTTATCGGCCATATTTACATTGAGCTAAATGATTGGTCTATGCGCCAGGTTGGCAGAAATAGCTGGGAAACGCCAAGGATAGCATTGAATGGCCGCGTTGCGTTCCTGTTTCGCTATCGCCGAAGCGGCAAAGCGCCACGAGCGGCGTCCAGACGAGCGCTTTAACATTGGGGATAGCGTTGACTCATACTATTTCCGTTAATTGAAATTCTTCAAAGATTAGTTCCATATCTTCGGCGTAGGTGCCTTCCCGTTCAAAAAACGCCTGATGTTCTTGTTGCCAGTAATGCAAACTTAAATCGCCTTCGCCTTCTTTGGCGGCCAGCGTTTCAGTCATCTCTGAGAAGCGGATAAGGCGCATGGACGTGGTTCTTATGACGCAAACAGGATTGCCCGCGCCGTTAAGGATGATGTGATAGTCACCGACGGAGGGTTTTTGATTCTCCTGTTGGAAAGAGGCCAAAGAACAACAAGTCGCGTTTTTCACACCTTTCATAATCAGCGCCGCCAGTTCATCGGCCATCTCAGGGCCGTCCCCAAAAGACCAGGCTAACGCTCCCGGATATTTTTTATTCAATATTTCAACGTTTATCATAAAAATTATTCTTATATCAGTTAATTAAAAGCGATTTTATCATGCTGCGCGCTGCGGAACCCGATTTAGACGCGGGGAGCGTACTTATTTTTATTGAATTCAGCTATCGCTTTTATCACATCGTCGTCATTGGTTAATGGCGTCATTACGCTCCGATTATCGAGCACGCTTATAAATAGCGCCGTAAATCTTTTTTCTGTGCCGCTTTCCTGACGTGGGTCAAATTCGGTAGGGGGATAATTGCTAGGCATGTGCATTATCCTCAGTTACAATCATTTTTGCTAATACGAATGATAATCAGGTTCTTTATTGTCCAGGTTTTTGTCCTGAATAATAACCAATGGGAGAAAAAGATAATGCAGGTAAACATGGCTTTTGCGGTGAAGACTACATTACTGGCGTCATTACTCGCGCTGTCCGGTTGCGATCAGGCGGTTTCTTCATCCGAAACGGCTAAAACAATAAGCGTCGAGCATGCGCAGGGAACCACCGAAGTACCATTACATCCTAAAAAAGTCATTGTTTTTGATCCCGCAATTCTGGACACCATGGATGCTCTGAAAATCGATGTTGCGGGCGTCCCGCAAACCAGCACGCATTTGCCTGAATACCTTGCCAAATACCGAGGCAGCGAATATATCAATGCCGGTACGCTATTTGAGCCGAACTATGAGGCGCTCAGCAGCGCTCAGCCCGATCTGATTATCGCCGGCGGACGCGCCACGGACGCTTACGAGAAATTGAGCGGCATTGCGCCGACTATCTCCCTTAACGTTGATCCGAAACAGTTTATGACCAGCTTCAGCCAGCGGGTAGAGCAGTTGGGTGCTATTTTCGGCAAAGAAGATGAAGCAAAAAAACAGCTGGAAGAATTTAAACAGCAGATTGCCCAGACCCGTGAAAAATCCGCCAATGCGGGGACGGCGCTGGTGCTGATGGTTTCTGGCGGAAAGATGTCGGCTTACGGTCCGGGATCCCGTTTTGGCTTTATTTTTGATGAACTGGGATTTAAGCAGGCCGCTGAATTTCCTGAAGCGGGTTCCGGTCGGCACGGTAACGTCGTGACTTCGGAGTTTTTACTTAGCGTGAATCCTGATTGGCTGTTCGTACTGGATCGCGACAGCGCCATCGGACGGACCGGGGCAGGCGGGGAGTCGGCGCAGCAGGTGCTCGATAACCCGTTGGTTCATAAAACCAACGCATGGCAAAACAAGCACATTGTTTATCTGGACTCTACCTCCATTTATATCTCTTCAGGCCTGCAAAGCTATAAAAATCTGATTGCGGATGTAAACAACGCATTGGATAAAAAATAACGGCTGACCGTGGCAGGAACAATGAAACCTTTCTACTTTGCGCTTGGTATCATTCTGCTGCTTGCCATGATCGTTGCCAGCCTCTTTTTAGGGGCTGGCAGAGTGAGTATGCAGGCGGTCTGGACCGATCAGTCCATGCGCGATATTTTCTTTATCAGCCGGGTGCCTCGTACGCTGGCCTTGCTTTTGGCGGGAAGCGCCATGAGCGTGGCGGGTTTGATCATGCAGCTGCTGACCCAAAACCGTTTCGTGGAGCCGTCACTGGCCGGAACGACCCAGTCCGCGGGATTGGGCCTGCTGGTTATGATGGTGCTGGCGCCGTCCGCTTCCGTGTTTATCAAAATGATTGTCGCCAGTCTGTTTGCGATGGGCGGCACGCTTTTGTTCATGATGCTGCTAAGACGGGTGGTGCTGAAATCCGCTTTGGTCGTGCCGCTGGTGGGCATTATGCTCGGCGCGGTTATCAGCGCGATCACCACGTTCGGCGCCATGTATTACGATCTGCTGCAGGCGCTTGGCAGTTGGGAATCAGGGGACTTTTCCGGCGTCCTGCAGGGGCGTTATGAACTGCTGTGGCTGGTCGGTTGCCTGACGCTGGGCGCCTGTTGGATCGCAGACCGCTTTACCGTTGCGGGAATGGGGCGCGAGTTTTCGGTTAATGTCGGACTTAACTATCGGCAGGTTATGCTGATGGGCCTGGCGATTGTGGCGGTCGTAAGCGGCGTAGTGGTGGTCGTTGTGGGGGCGTTACCTTTTCTTGGCCTCATTGTTCCTAATCTTATCAGCATGTTATTGGGTGACAATGTGCGTAAAACCATTCCGTGGGTTTGCCTGCTGGGTGGCGGGTTAGTCTTGCTGTGTGACATCGTTGGCCGGGTAATCCGGTATCCTTTTGAGATACCGGTCAGCGTCATCCTGGGTGTTATCGGGGCTATCGTTTTTCTTCTTCTGCTGTTAAATAAAAAACGTCATGTCGGTTAATAAAGCGAATTCGGCAACGCCATCCGTCCCCCATGCCAAACGGCGCGGGTTATCTTCCCAACGCCGGCTACTGCTGCTTGGCGTACTATCGCTGGGGTGATGGTGATATTTATGACCATCAATCTTGGCAGTAACTTACGCTATATCATGACGCATCGTGGATTGATGCTTATCACCATGTTGTTGGTGGCTTTCGCCGCCAGCGCATCGACCGTGCTGTTTCAGACGGTGACCAATAATCGGATTCTGACCCCCTCCATTATGGGGTTTGAGGCTCTGTTCGTTTTAATTCAAACCTCATTGATTTTCGTTTTTGGCTCACAGGGCATTCCCGCATTGGGGATTCAAGGAAAATTTTTCTTTGAAACGCTATTGATGGTGCTGTTTTCCGCGGTTCTTTATCGCTGGCTGTTTACCGGCAATCGCAACAATCTGCACCTGGTTTTATTGGTGGGCATTATCTGCGGAACGCTGTTTCGCAGTATCGCCAATCTGATGCAACGTTTACTGGACCCCAATGAGTTCGCTATTTTACAAGGGCGGATGTTCGCTACCTTTACCCGGGCCGCGCCTGAATTGATTGGCGTGTCGGTGGCGATTTCGGTGATTATCGGCATTGTGATTTGGCGAATGCGCTTTCGCTTCGATGTACTGGCGCTGGGACGCAATACCGCGATTAACCTGGGCATGGATTACAAACGCAGCGTAACGGTAATTCTGCTTTTGGTTTCTGTGTTGGTGGCGATCTCGACGGCGTTGGTCGGGCCACTGACCTTTCTGGGGTTCATGGTGGCGAATCTGGCGTATTTGATTATCGGTTCCAGCCAACACCGTTTTTTGCTGCCGGCCGCGTTTTTGCTAGGCGTTATCTCGCTGGTCGGCGGGCAATTGATCCTTGAGCATCTGTTGGGGATGTCCGGCGCGTTGTCCGTGGTCATTGAATTTATCGGCGGTTCTCTGTTTATTTTGTTGTTACTTAGGAAGGTTTCCCTGTGATTGAAATTGGTGATGTAACTAAAACTTACAATAATGTGGCGGTTTTGGAAAACGTCACGGCCACCATTCCCAGAGGCGGGGTTACCTCGATTATTGGCCCCAACGGCGCAGGGAAATCGACGCTCTTGTCAATCATCAGCCGGTTATTGGATGCCGATTGGGGACGGGTCAGCGTCAACGGAATGGACGTTAGCACAACCCCCAGCGACAAGCTGGCCACCTGCCTGTCCGTGCTGCGGCAGGAAAATCAGTTTACCAGCCGGTTAACCGTTGCCGAACTGGTTGGATTCGGCCGTTACCCCTATACCAAGGGGCGCTTAAACGCCGACGATCGGGAACGTATCGAGGCGGCGATGGCCTTTCTCAATCTGACCGAATTGAGAGATCGCTTTCTGGATGAGCTGTCCGGCGGGCAGCGGCAGCGAGCTTATGTCGCGATGGTTTTGTGTCAGGATACGGAATATGTGCTGCTGGATGAACCGCTCAATAATCTGGATATGAAACATGCGGTGGCCATGATGCGGCAGATTCGCCGCGCTGCCGATGAGTTGGGAAAAACCATTGTGCTGGTTATTCACGATATCAATTTCGCTTCCGCCTATTCCGACTACATTATTGCCATGCGTCAGGGACAGATTATCTACAATGGCACGCCGGAAGAGATCATGGTTCCTGAAGTACTTGAAGATATTTTCGACACCAAGGTCGCCATTGAAAAGGTTCATAATCAGCGTATTGCCGTGTATTATCGCTAATTAATGGATCTCGGAAAAACCATCTTGTCGCAGATAGCTGCTAACCTGTATGGTTAGCGTATAGAAGAATCTGTGTATGACTTAAGTAAGGGTAAAAAAATGGATAAGGATACTAAGCCTTGTTTCCAGGATGTACTGGAGTTTGTTCGTATGTTTCGTCGTAAAAATAAACTACAGCGTGAAATCATTGATAACGAAAAGAAAATTCGTGATAACCAGAAGCGCGTGTTACTGCTTGATAACCTGAGCGACTATATTAAGCCGGGTATGAGTATTGAAGATATTCAGGGGATCATCGCTAGTATGCGTAGCGACTATGAAGATCGCGTTGACGATTACATCATTAAGAATGCCGATCTGTCGAAAGAACGTCGTGAATTATCTAAGAAATTGAAAGCGATGGGTGAAGTGAAATAACCGAAGCAGAGAATATCACTGCCGTCGCTATATCCGATATGCAGGGGATCGCTTAGGCGATCCCTTTTTGTTGCCCCTCCCGTCCTGAGATTTTCCCCGTTTTTCGGCTCGGCGTGAGTATCTTTTCCCTGCCGTCATATCTGCCATTCATCGCTATTGAATATGGGATGCCGCCCGCATGCGCCTGAGCCGTTGTCTGTAACGGACGATATTCGTTGCGTAACGTTTCCCATGGCGTGATTTTTGTACTGCGCCGGCCATCGGCGATGTAACACAATTCATCTTCCTGAAAAAACTGAAATGGCCGAACCGCCGTTCCGCAACGTGGCCGGACGATGAATCGAATATCCGTGAGCGCCATCGCTATTGCTGCGATCCTTGGCATTTTACCGTTGTTGATGTTGCCGCAAATTCCTTCAGGCACTGCGTTATGGGGCGGAATGCTTCTATCGGTAATGACGGGGATGAGAGCCCGCCGTTGCGCATTGCGGTTCATGGCGATCGTGCTGTTCAGTTTTTGCTGGTCGGGATTAACGGCGCAGGCGCTGCTGCAACAAATCGAGCAGGTGACGCAGCGCGCAGTCAATGCGGTGGTGACGATTAATAGCATCCGCTTCGCCGAAGCTGATGATTCTTGGGCGATTATCAGACTGGAGAAAATAGGCCGGCGCTGGGTATATCCCCCGCTGTATGCCCAGGTGATGTTGCCCCCCGATATGCAAAACTGGTGCGGGGGACAACGCTGGCGGATCGCCGCCAATTTTCGTCCTGTACACAGCCGCCTGAATCAGGGGGGATTCGACAGCCAGCGTTGGGCGGTCGCGAAACGCCAGCCGCTATCAGGACGAATAACGGCAGCCCAGGTCATAGACGCATCCTGCGATCTGCGTCAGCGTATTATTTCTCATGCCGAACAGCGGATAATGTCGCTGCCGTGGCGCGCTATTTTGCTGGCGCTGGCGTTCGGTGAAATGAAAACGGTGAGCGCTGAAACAAAAATTACGCTGCAGAAAACCGGCACCATGCACCTGATGGCGATTTCCGGGCTGCATATTGCGCTTGCCGCGTTATTTGGCTGGGGCGTAGCAAGAGCCGTGCAATATTTTCTTCCCGTTCATCGCATTGGTTACCGTTTCCCGCTATTCGTCAGCGGATTGGTTTCGTGGGCGTATGTGTGGCTTGCCGGCGGCAATCCGCCTGCGGTAAGAGCGGCGTTGGCGCTTAGCGTATGGATTCTGCTGAGAACGAACGGCGTTATATGTTCGTCATGGCAGGTATGGCTGTGGTGTATCGCGCTCATTTTAGCGTTCGATCCGCTTAGCGTGTTGTCTGATAGTTTCTGGCTTTCCTGCCTCGCGGTAGCCTCACTGATTTTTTGGTTTCAATGGGCGCCCTTACCGCAACGTTGCCAACGCGGTTTCTCTTGGTGCTGGCTACGCTGGCTGCATTTGCAGGGGGGAATGACGCTATTGTTGATGCCGCTGCAAATCGGCATATTTCACGGTTTCAGCCTGACGTCTTTGCCGGCGAATCTATGGGCGATACCCATCGTCTCATTCGTTACTACGCCCTTAGTGCTTTTGGCGTTACCCACGATGTACGTCACCGGGTTGGATTATTGGCTGTGGCGGCTGGCCGATGTGTCGCTGAGAGCGGTGTTCGCGCCCCTGACCATGATGCGGGCCGGCTGGATTGATCTTGATGATTCCTTGCTTATTGGCGGCATCGCCGGTTGGCTGTGCGTTGTGATCTGGCGTTTTGCCTGGTGGCGCGGTTATCCCGCCAGCGTCGTCAGCTTAATTATTGTTCTGGCGATGTTTCGTATGAAGAGCGAACAGCCGAACTGGCGGGTCGATATGCTGGATGTGGGCCATGGACTCGCTGTGGTTATCGAGCGCAATGGGAAAGCGATTTTGTATGATACGGGAAATCGCTGGGACGGCGGCGACATGGCGACGAAAGAGATATTACCCTACCTGCGCTGGCGTGGCTTAATCGTGGATAAAATTATGTTAAGTCATAGCCATAGGGATCATATCGGCGGGTTGGCGGTATTGAAATCCGCCTATCCGTCGGCGGAGATTTTCAGCGCATTCAGACAAGCCGGTCACCAGCCTTGCCGGCAGGGGACTCAATGGGTCTGGCAGGGGCTGACCTTTACTGTTTTGTGGCCGGCCGCTGCGGCGATCGTCGCTGAGAACAATGATTCCTGCGTAGTGCGCATTGATGATGGCAGATACCGCGTGTTGTTGACCGGTGATATTGAGTCAGAAACGGAACAAAACCTGGTTAGACGGCAGAGAAATGCGCTGACGGCGGATTTGTTACAAATTCCCCATCATGGCAGCGGCAGTTCATCTTCCCCGCCTTTTATCCGCGCGGTGAATGCGCAACGCATCATCTCTTCCAGCGCACGCTATAATCCGTGGCGGCTGCCGGCGGCAAAAATTGTGGCGCGGTATCGCCAGTACGGCTATGAGTGGATCGATACGGCGACGTCAGGGCAACTTAGCGTACGTTTTTTCAACGACTCCTGGCATATATTACGCTTCCGGGAGCAATTATCGTCCCGCTGGTATCATCAGTGGTTTGGCGTAAAGCGGTATAATGAGTAAAATAGGCGGCTATTTCTTATGGGCTCAGGTTTATTGCATGCTGAATGATAAAGATCTCTCCACCTGGCAGACATTTCGTCGCCTATGGCCGATGATCTCTCCTTTTAAAACGGGGCTAATTGCAGCCGCGATCGCGCTGGTTGTTAATGCGGCCGGCGATACGTTAATGTTATCTCTGCTCAAACCGTTACTGGATGAAGGGTTTGGCAAAACCGATCGTTCCGTGTTGATTTGGATGCCGCTGGTAGTGATTGGATTGATGCTGATGCGCGGCGCATCGGGTTTCGTTTCAAGCTACTGTGTCGCCTGGGTGTCCGGGAAAGTGGTTATGGGTATGCGCCGCCGCCTGTTTAACCACATTATGGGAATGCCGGTTACCTTTTTTGACCAGCAATCAACGGGGACGCTCTTATCCCGAATTACTTATGATTCCGAACAGGTTGCCGCGTCATCGTCAAATGCCTTAATTACGGTTGTCAGGGAAGGGGCGTCCATCATCGGCCTCTTCATTCTAATGTTTTATTACAGCTGGCAGTTATCGATCATCCTGATTGTCATCGCGCCGATTGTGTCGGTGGCTATCCGGGTCGTTTCCAAGCGCTTTCGCGATATCAGCAAAAATATGCAGGATACGATGGGACAGGTGACGACCAGCGCGGAGCAGATGCTAAAGGGGCACAAAGAGGTATTGATTTTCGGCGGTCAGGACGTTGAAGCTCAGCGGTTTAATAAAGTCAGTAACCGTATGCGCCGCCAGGGGATGAAACTGGTGTCTACCTCTTCCATTTCCGATCCCATCATCCAGCTGATCGCTTCACTGGCGCTGGCCTTTGTGTTGTACGCCGCCAGCTTTCCCAGCGTGATGGAAACCCTGACGGCAGGGACGATTACGGTGGTCTTTTCATCAATGATTGCGCTGATGCGGCCGCTAAAATCGCTGACTAACGTCAACGCTCAGTTTCAACGCGGCATGGCGGCCTGTCAGACTCTGTTTGCCATTTTGGACATGGAGCAGGAAAAAGATACCGGCACGCTGGAGATTGGCCGCGCCAAAGGCGATCTGGAATTCCGCAACGTCGATTTTGCCTATGCGGGCAGGGATAATCTGACGCTGAAAAACGTCAGTCTGCATATTCCGCCGGGTAAAACCGTCGCGCTGGTCGGTCGTTCAGGATCGGGCAAATCAACCATCGCTAATTTGATCACCCGTTTCTATGATATCCAATCCGGCGAAATTCTGCTGGATGGGCACGACCTGCGCGAATATTCGCTGGCGTCCCTGCGCAGCCAGGTTGCGCTGGTGTCGCAGAACGTACACCTGTTTAATGACACGATAGCCAATAATATCGCCTATGCCTGCAATGACCGCTATAGCCGTGAAGAGATCGAGCGGGCGGCGAAAATGGCGCACGCCATGGACTTCATCAGTACGATGGAAAATGGGCTGGACACCATGATCGGTGAAAACGGCGTTTTGCTTTCCGGCGGGCAGCGCCAGCGCGTTGCTATCGCGCGTGCATTACTGCGTGATTGTCCTATCCTGGTGTTGGATGAAGCCACCTCTGCGCTGGATACGGAATCGGAGCGGGCTATCCAATCCGCGCTGGACGAATTGCAAAAAGATCGTACCGCGTTGGTTATCGCACACCGGTTGTCCACCATTGAAAAAGCTGACGAAATACTGGTTGTTGAAGATGGGCGCATTATCGAACGCGGCGAGCACTCCGAACTGCTGGCGAAGAACGGCGCCTATGCCCAATTATACAAAATGCAGTTTGGCGAATGATTGAGCGTATCTGGTCGGGGCGTTCGCCGCTATATCTGCTATTGATACCCCTGTCGGCGTTATACGGGCTGATCGCTTTTCTGATACGTCAGAGTTACCGCCGGGGGTGGCGAAAAAGCTGGCGCGCGCCGGTGCCGGTTATTGTGGTGGGGAACCTGACGGCGGGAGGCAATGGTAAAACGCCGGTCGTTATCTGGTTGGTGGAGCAACTACAGCGGAAAGGACTCCGGGTCGGCGTGGTTTCCCGCGGTTACGGCGGCAAAGCGGAACATTACCCGCTGCTGGTTGATGATTCTGTAACCACGGCGCAGGCCGGCGATGAGCCGGTGCTGATTTATCAGCGGACCGGCGCGCCGGTCGCCGTGGCTCCGCAGCGTCGTCTGGCGGTAGAGGCCTTACTGGCGCGCTATCCGTTGGATATGGTGATCACCGATGACGGATTACAGCATTATGCGCTAGCTCGTGATATTGAGCTGGTCGTGGTTGACGGCATCCGGCGCTTTGGCAATGGCTGGTGGCTGCCGGCCGGTCCGATGCGTGAACGGGAAAGCCGGTTGCGTTCGGTGGATGCGGTTATCGTAAACGGCGGCGCAGCCGGGGCTGGAGAAATCGCGATGCGCCTGACGTCGGGAATGGCGGTTAACCTGCTTTCCGGAGAAAAACGCCCGGTAAAACAGTTGCAAAATGTGGTGGCGATGGCGGGCATTGGTTACCCTCAACGCTTTTTTACTACGCTGCGCGAAGCCGGTGTGAATATTTCGCGTGAAGTGGCGTTTGCCGATCACCAAAGTTATCAGCCGGAACAACTCAAACCGCTGACCGACGATGAACGGCAACCACTATTAATGACAGAAAAAGATGCGGTTAAATGCAGGGCATTCGCCAGCCGGAACTGGTGGTATCTGCCGGTCGATGCGGTACTGGCCGAACCCCAGGCCGCACAATTGATCGGCCGGCTGGAAGCGCTGTCGGGTAAGCATTAACCGACGCGGAGAGACGGACCGTATTTGTTATAACGATATCTGATGAATGTCGAACTGCGGCGGAGCGGAGATTGCGCGAAGCAGTGAAGCCCGCGCGACGGCAGCTTGAAAGATGAAGGGTATATAACCTTGTTAGCTTCTTGATGGAGGAAGCATGGATCACCGTTTACTTGAAATTGTTGCTTGTCCGGTATGTAACGGACGCTTGTACTTTAATAAAGAAAAACTGGAACTGATATGCAAGGTAGATGGTCTGGCTTATCCGGTGCGCGACGGCATTCCGGTGTTGTTGGAACATGAGGCGCGCACGCTAGGGGCTGACGAGATTACACAATGAACTTCACAGTCATTATCCCGGCGCGTTTCGCTTCAAGCCGTCTGCCGGGGAAACCGCTGGCGGATATCAACGGAAAACCGATGATTGTGCACGTAATGGAACGTGCGCTGGAGTCGGGCGCCCAGCGTGTTATTGTGGCGACCGATCATCCGGATGTGCAGACCGTCGTCAGTCAGTCTGGCGGCGAGGTCTGTTTGACGCGCGCGGACCACAATTCCGGAACGGAACGCCTGGCCGAAGTTATTGAACGCTACGGATTTTCCGACGATGAGATCATCGTGAACGTTCAAGGCGACGAGCCGCTGATACCTCCCGTAATCGTTCGTCAGGTCGCCGAGAATCTATCGACCTGCCGAGCAGGCATGGCAACGCTGGCCGTACCGATTGAAACCAGCGAAGAAGCGTTTAATCCCAATGCGGTTAAAGTGGTGACGGATGCGGAAGGGTATGCGCTGTATTTTTCCCGTGCGACGATCCCCTGGGAACGCGAGCGCTTTGCCCACGCGCGCGATAGCATCGGCGATCACTTTTTACGGCATATCGGCATCTATGCCTATCGGGCGGGTTTTGTGCGCCGTTATGTCAGTTGGGCGCCCAGCCGGCTTGAACAAATTGAGCTGCTGGAGCAGCTTCGCGTCTTATGGTACGGCGAGAAAATCCACGTTGCGGTGGCGAAAGCCATTCCCAGCGTGGGCGTTGATACGCCGGAAGATTTGGCCCGCGTACGTGAAGCGATGGCGAGACTGCGATAGTTTGTGTGTTGGCGGCGTTCGGCTGCCAACATCGTCCAGCCTGATAATGACATACTCCGCCTGCTTTTCTTCTCCGCCTGCATATCAGGCGTTACCGCCGCCAATGTTTCTCTCGATCCGCCTTTCTTTGATCTGTATTGAAGAAATTACCCTTGGCTAATCGCATGATTGAACGTTGAGCGATTCTGCTAAGCAGAGGTCTGGCTATTTATGGAACAATTAAAAGCTGAATTAAGTACCGTACTTGGGGAAAGCCTGAGTCGGCTTGAGCGTGTGAGCGAGCAGCCTTACGCGCATCTATATGCTTTGTATGATAAGGAAGGCAATGCGATCCCTTTATTAGCCAAAAGCTATGTTTGTCAGGGCGTGGCGCAGCAAGAGGCTTATAAGCTTTCCATGCTGGCGAGAGAAGGGGACGTGCGGCTTCCTACGGTATATGGTCTGGTGATTACTCAGCAATCGCCCTATAAAGAATTGTTGCTGATCGAGCGTCTGCGCGGCGTTTCCGTTGAAGCGCCGACCCGTACAGCGCAGCGTTGGCGATTGCTGATGGATCAGATTGTGGAAAATGTGCTGGCCTGGCATCGCATTGATAGCCACGGTTGCGTCGGCTCTGTGGACAGTACGCAGGAGAATAACTGGTTTAACTGGTATCAACAGCGCCTGGAGGTTTTGTGGTCAACGCTGCTCAATATTAGCGCGCCGTTATTGACGCAGGAAGATCGCAGCCTGCTTTACCGCTCCCGTCAGTGCCTGCCAGCTTTATTTGATGATTTCAACGATAGCTGCGTGCTGGTGCACGGCAATCTCTCTTTACGCAGCATGCTGAAAGATTCACGCAGCGATCAACTGCTGGCGATGATTAATCCAGGCGTAATGCTGTGGGCTCCCAGAGAGTACGAACTGCTGCGCTTGTGTGAACCGGGCATGCCGGAGCAACTGTTATATCATTATCTCAGCAAAGCGCCGGTTGCCGAGTCATTTGTATATCGCCGCTGGCTATATGTCATCTGGGAGGCGATAGCCCGTTATATCCACACCGGCCAGTTGGATCGGCGGCTATTCGATATTGCCTCGCAGGAGTTGTCTCCCTGGCTGGAATAGCGGGCATACCGCCTTATTGAGCCGGCGTATCCTGCTTGGGGCTGACGCCTTTCATACTTTGCCAGATTCGCCCCAGCGTCTCGTACCATGCCCGCTCGCTATGCGACAGCGCATACGCCGACGGCAAGATTTTCTCCCATGGGTTGAGCGCCGTGGTGATCGCCATTTGATTGGCGGGAGCGGGGATAGGGTTCAATCCCTGCGCATGGAAAAAACGCAGCGCCCGGGGCAGATGGCTCGCCGACGTCACCAGCAGGAACGGTTGTTTCCCCACCACTTTTGCCGTGCTGATGGCTTCTTCCTCCGTATCTCTGGGCGTGTCCAACGTCAGAATATCTTGCGCCGGAACGCCCAGGCTTTCAGCAACCAGAGCCGATGTTTTCGCGCTGGTGACCGGATTACCCTGTGCCGCGGCGCCGGTAAAAATCATTTTTGCGCCGGGATTGGCGTGATAAAGCCGGATGCCTTCCGTTACGCGCGGCAGGCTGTTATTGATAAGATTGGAACTTGGCGCCCACTCCGGGTTATAGGTGTATCCGCCGCCCAGCACTACAATATAATCAACTTTAGGTTGGTCAGTCTGGTCTGATTGCCAGGTTGGATATTGCGTTTCCAAAGGCAATAAAAGCCGATCGGCGACGGGCTGAACGCTGATCAGCAGCAGCGTCAGCCAACTTGCTAAAATCAGCGTCTTACCACCGCGCTGCCAGCGAGTGAATCCTATTAATAACAAACCAATACCCATCAATAGCAAAAGCATTGGGAGTGGCTGCAACAGGCTGCCGATAACCTTTTTAATGATAAACGACATAAAATTATGTTCCTTTTGGGTGAAAAAACCGCATCCGGGCAAATATCATAGGGTAAGACGATTTATTCTAAGTCAGCCTGTGCCAAAATAGCAGTTTCAACGAAGTCCGGCGTATTGGATTGCCATGCGTTTTTCATTCGCTTTAACTATCATGACGCGGAACCTTTGACCGATGCAGGATCGCAATTTTAACGATATCGCTGAAAAGTTTGCCCAAAATATTTACGGCACCACCAAGGGGAAACTAAGGCAGGCGGTGTTATGGCAGGATCTCAGCGGTCTGCTGGCGCAGTTTCCCGACCGTCCCTTGAAGATTCTGGATGCCGGCGGGGGTGAGGGGCATCTGGCCTGTCGTTTGGCGGCTTTAGGACATCAGGTATTGTTGTGTGATTTGTCAGATGAGATGATTCAGCGTGCCAAAAATGCCGCGATTGCGCAAAATGTGAGCCATAACATGCGTTTTGTACAATGCGCCGCGCAGGATATCGGGCAGTATATGGAAAGTCCCGCCGATCTGATATTGTTTCACGCGGTGCTGGAATGGGTGGCTCAACCTCAGCAAGTGCTTAAAATATTGTATGATTGCTTATCGCCGGACGGCGTTTTATCTCTGATGTTCTATAACCGGCATGGTCTGTTGATGCGTAACATGGTGTTGGGTAATTTTGCCTACGTGCAGGCCGGGATGCCGAAGCGCAAAAGGCGCTCGCTCTCTCCCGATCACCCGCTGGATCCGCAGCAGGTTTATGGCTGGCTTGATGAATTGGGGTTCTCCATAAGTGGAAAAACGGGCGTACGGGTGTTTCATGACTATTTGCAGAATAAGCAGCAGCAAAGTGATAATTTTGCCGAAATTCTTGAGCTTGAACAGCGTTATTGCCGGCAGGAACCCTTTGTGAGTCTGGGGCGTTATATCCATGTCATGGCGCATAAAACCCATTTGAAGGATGCATTATGAGTGATTTTTCCCAGACTGTACCCGAACTGGTCGCCTGGGCACGAAAAAATGATTTTTCCCTTTCACTTCCCACTGAACGACTGGCGTTTTTGCTGGCGATCGCGACACTGAATGGTGAGCGCATGGATGGTGAAATGAGCGAAGGCGAACTGGTTGACGCTTTTCGCCACGTCAGTCAGGGATTTGATCAAACGAATGAAACCATAACCGTGCGTGCCAATAATGCGATTAATGATTTGGTGCGTCAGCGGTTGCTCAATCGCTTTACCAGCGAATTGGCGGATGGCAATGCCATCTATCGCCTGACGCCGCTGGGGATTGGAATTACCGATTACTATATTCGTCAACGTGAGTTTTCAACGCTGCGTCTTTCCATGCAGCTCTCTATTGTGGCCCAGGAACTGAGCCGGGCGGCGGACGCCGCCGAAGAGGGCGGTGATGAGTTTCACTGGCACCGTAATGTCTTTGCGCCGCTGAAATATTCCGTCGCGGAAATTTTCGACAGCATCGATTTATCCCAGCGCCTGATGGACGAACAGCAGCAGGGGGTCAAAGACGATATCGCCGCGTTACTGAATCAGGACTGGCGCACAGCGATCACCAGTTGTGAACAGCTGTTGACGGAAACGTCGGATACCCTGCGCGAGCTGCAGGATACGCTGGAAGCCGCCGGCGATAAATTACAGGCCAGTCTATTGAGCATCCAGGATGCTATTCTGAATAACGCGAGCAACCTGGAATTTGTCGATAAACTGGTCTTTGATCTGCAAAATAAGCTTGACCGTATTGTCAGCTGGGGCCAGCAAACCATTGATTTATGGATTGGTTACGATCGTCATGTGCATAAATTTATCCGTACGGCCATTGATATGGATAAAAACCGGGTGTTTGCGCAACGTCTGCGCCAGTCGGTGCAAAGTTACTTCGACAGCCCCTGGGCGTTAACCTTTGCCAATGCCGATCGCTTGTTGGATATGCGCGATGAGGAGTTGGCGTTGCGCAGTGATGAAGTCACCGGCGAATTACCTGAAGAGCTGGAGTATGAAGAGTTTAGCGAGATGCGGGAGCAATTGATCGCGCTGGTGGAACAGGCCCTGCATAAGTATAAAGAACAGCAAATACCGCTTAACTTAAGCAAAGTGATGCGCGAGTATCTGGCGCAGTATCCCCGCTCACGGCACTTTGATGTTGCTCGAATCGTGGTCGACCAGGCGGTTCGTCTGGGTGTGGCCGAAGCAGATTTCACCGGATTGCCTGCGCTGTGGCAGGTAATCAATGATTACGGAGCCAAGGTACAGGCCCATGTCATCGACAAATATTGAACAAAGCATGCCAGCTAAAATGGCGAAAGCGCTGTCGAATATGTTGTTTCCGGCTCTGGACAGCCAGTTACGCGCCGGTCGTCATATCGGGGTGGAAGAGTTGGAAAATCATGCCTTTCTGATGGATTTTCAGGAAGAGCTGGAGGAGTTTTACGGCCGCTATAATGTGGAGCTGATTCGGGCTCCGGAAGGTTTTTTCTACCTGCGGCCGCGCTCAACCACGCTGATCCCGCGCTCGGTTTTATCCGAGCTGGATATGATGGTGGGGAAAATCCTCTGCTATTTGTATCTCAGCCCGGAACGTTTGGCGCATGAAGGCATCTTCAGCCAGCAGGAGCTATATGAAGAGTTGCTCAGCCTGGCGGATGAAAACAAATTACTGAAGCTGGTTAACCAGCGTTCGACCGGTTCCGACCTGGATCGACAGAAGCTACAGGAAAAAGTGCGAACTTCCCTTAACCGGCTGCGGCGGCTGGGGATGATTTACTTTATGAGCAGCGACAACAACAAATTTCGTATTACCGAATCGGTATTTCGGTTTGGCGCCGATGTGCGCAGCGGCGACGATGCCCGTGAAGCGCAATTGCGGATGATCCGCGAAGGTGAAGCGATGCCTATCGAAAGCAGTCTGTCGCTGAAAGACGAAAATGATGAGAACGGTCGCACAGATGATAGCCCGTCAGAGAGTGCTGAGGATGAACAGGAATGATTGAACGCGGTAAATTTCGCTCGCTGACGCTGGTTAACTGGAATGGTTTTTTTGCCCGCACCTTCGATCTGGATGAGCTGGTCACCACCTTATCCGGGGGCAACGGCGCCGGTAAATCGACCACCATGGCGGCGTTTATTACAGCGCTGATACCAGACTTGACCCTGCTGCACTTTCGCAACACGACCGAAGCCGGCGCCACCAGCGGTTCACGCGACAAAGGCTTGCACGGCAAGCTGCGCGCCGGGGTGTGCTATTCCACCATTGATGTGGTTAACTCTCGGCACCAGCGCGTGCTGATTGGGGTTCGGCTGCAACAGGTGGCCGGCCGCGATCGCAAGGTCGATATTAAACCCTTCACCATCCAGGGGCTGCCGACGTCAATACAACCGACGCAAATTTTAACTCAGGTGGTCGGCGAACGTCAGGCCCGCGTTCTTTCTTTACCGGAATTGAAAGAGCGAGTTGAGGAGATGGAAGGGGTTCAGTTCAAACAGTTCAACTCCATCACTGATTATCACTCACTGATGTTCGATCTGGGCATTGTCCCGCGCCGTTTACGTTCGGCGGCCGATCGCAGTAAATTTTATCGGCTGATTGAAGCGTCATTGTATGGCGGTATATCCAGCGCGATTACCCGTTCTCTGCGTGACTATCTGCTGCCGGAAAACAGCGGCGTGCGTAAGGCGTTCCAGGATATGGAAGCGGCGCTGCGTGAAAACCGTATGACGCTGGAAGCGATTCGCGTTACCCAATCCGATCGCGACTTGTTTAAACATCTGATCTCCGAAGCGACGTCGTATGTCGCCGCGGACTATATGCGCCACGCCAATGAACGGCGGATTCATCTGGATAGCGCGCTGGAACTGCGCCGCGATCTGTTCGGCAGCCGTAAGCAGTTAATCGCCGAACAGTACCGCCATGTGGAAATGGCGCGCGAGTTGGAAGAACAGAGCGGCGCGGAAGGCGATCTGGAGACGGATTATCAAGCCGCCAGCGATCACCTGAATCTGGTGCAGACGGCCATGCGCCAGCAGGAAAAAATCGAGCGTTATAACGCCGATTTGGAAGAGCTAAGCTATCGGCTGGAAGAACAGAATGAAGTCGTTGAAGAGGCGCGGGAGCAGCAGGAAGAAAACGAAGCTAGGGCCGACGCCGCCGAGCTGGAGGTGGATGAGCTGAAAAGCCAGCTGGCTGATTACCAGCAGGCGCTTGATGTACAGCAAACCCGCGCTATCCAATATCAGCAGGCGCAGCAGGCGTTGGAACGCGCCCGGACATTGTGCCGGTTGCCGGATCTGACCGTGGACAACGTGGATGAATGGCTGGAAAGCTATCAGGCGAAAGAGCAGGAAACCACGGAACTCCTGTTGATGCTCGAACAGAAGTTGAGCGTCGCCGACGCGGCCCATAGTCAGTTTGAAGAGGCTTATCAACTGGTAACGCGTATCGCCGGCGCCGTCAGCCGCAGCGATGCCTGGCAGGTGGCGCGCGATCTGTTGCGAGACAGTTCATCGCAGCGTTATCAGGCGGAACGGGTACAACCGTTGCGAATGCGGTTATCGGAACTGGAGCAGCGTCTGCGTGAACAACAGGACGCCGATCGGCTGTTGCAAGAGTTCTGTAAACGAAATGGACAGGATTATCAGCCGGAAGATCTGGAGTCTCTTCAGCAGGAGCTTGAAGCAAAAATTGAAACGCTCTCGGCGCTGGTCGCAGAGGCGGGAGAGCGTCGCTTGGCGCTGCGCCAGGAGCTGGAGCAGGTGCAACAGCGTATCCAGCAGTTGACCGTTCGCGCGCCCGTTTGGCTGGCGGCGCAGGAAGCGCTGACGCAATTGAGCGAGCAAAGCGGCGAGACGTTTGAAGATAGCCGCCAGGTCACGGAGTACATGCAGCAATTGCTGGAGCTTGAACGTGAAAAGACGGTCGAGCGCGATGAAATCGCTGCCCGCAAACGGCAGGTCGAAACGCAGATTGAGCGTCTCAGCCAGCCCGGCGGTTCTGAAGATCCGCGGCTGAATGCGCTGGCCGAGCGTTTTGGCGGCGTATTACTATCAGAAATCTATGACGACGTGACGCTGGACGATGCGCCTTATTTCTCGGCGCTGTATGGGCCTTCCCGTCACGGGATTGTGGTGGCGGATCTCTCGCTGGTTCGAGAACAGCTGGCCGGGTTGGAAGATTGCCCTGAAGATTTGTATTTGATCGAAGGCGATCCTCAATCGTTCGATGACAGTGTTTTTGCCGTCGAAGAGCTGGAACGCGCGGTGGTGGTTAAGGTCGCCGATCGTCAGTGGCGTTATTCCCGTTTCCCTGAAGTCCCGCTGTTTGGCCGCGCCGCGCGGGAACAGCGTCTTGAAAGTCTGCGCGACGAGCGTGAAATCCTGGCGGAGCAATACGCAACGCTATCATTTGACGTGCAGAAAACGCAGCGGTTACATCAGGCCTTCAGCCGTTTCATCGGCTCGCATCTGGCGGTGGCGTTTGATGACGATCCCGAAGCGGAAATTCGTGTCCTGAACTCGCGCCGTGGCGAACTTGAGCGGGCAATCGCCAATTTTGATGGCGAAAACCAACAGCAGCGCCAGCAATATGAACTGGCGAAAGAGAGTAGCGCCCAGTTGAACAAGCTGATCCCGCGTATCAGCCTGTTATGCGATGACAGCCTGCAGGATCGGGTTGAAGACATTCGCGCCGAGCTGGATGAAACCGAAGAGTCGGCGCGTTTTATCCAACAGCATGGCGACACGCTGGCGAAACTGGAACCGCTGGTTTCGGTGCTGCAAAGCGATCCGCAGCAGCATGAACAGCTGCAGGAAGACTATGCCCAGGCGCAGAACGCGCAGCGCCAGGCCAAACAGCAGGCGTTCGCGTTAACCGAGGTTGTGCAGCGCCGCGCGCACTTCAGCTATAGCGATTCGGCCGGAATGCTGGGCGAAAACGCCGACCTCAACGACAAGCTGCGTCACCGTCTGGAGCAGGCCGAAGCCGAGCGGATGAAAGCGCGTGAGCAATTGCGCCAGCATCAGGCGCAGCTTACCCAATATAGTCAGGTTCAGGCATCGTTGAAGAGCTCTTATGACGCGAAATGCGACATGCTGAAAGAGCTTACGCAAGAGTTGCAGGACATTGGCGTGCGCGCCGACGTCGATGCGGAGTCCCGCGCCCGTCAACGCCGGGATGAGTTACATACGGCCTTGAGTAATAACCGCGCGCGCCGCAATCAGCTGGAAAAACAGATTACCTTCTGTGAAGCGGAAATGGAGAGTTTGCAGAAAAAATTACGCAAACTTGAGCGGGATTACTATCAGATGCGCGAGCAGGTAGTGACGGCGAAAGCCGGCTGGTGCGCCGTTATGCGGTTGGTCAAAGACAACGGCGTCGAACGGCGTTTACACCGTCGTGAATTGGCCTATATGGATGGCGATGAGCTTCGCTCCATGTCGGATAAGGCATTGGGAGCGCTGCGTCTGGCCGTGGCGGACAATGAACATCTGCGGGACGTGCTGCGTCTTTCCGAAGATCCGAAACGCCCCGAGCGCAAAATTCAGTTCTATATTGCCGTATACCAACACCTGCGCGAACGTATCCGGCAGGATATCATTCGCACGGACGATCCGGTTGAAGCCATCGAACAGATGGAGATTGAGCTGAATCGGCTGACTGAAGAGCTGACCGCGCGTGAGCAGACGCTGGCTATCAGTTCACGCAGCGTGGCGAACATCATTCGCAAGACGATTCAGCGCGAGCAAAATCGTATTCGCATGTTGAACCAGGGGCTGCAATCCGTTGCGTTCGGTCAGGTTAAAAGCGTTCGTCTGAATGTGAATGTGCGTGAAACGCATACGACATTGTTGAACGTTCTGTCTGAACAGCAGGATGTGCATCAGGATCTGTTTAACAGTAACCGGCTGACCTTCTCCGAAGCGTTGGCGAAACTGTATCAGCGTCTGAATCCTGAAATTGATATGGGGCAGCGCACGCCGCAAACTATCGGCGAAGAGCTGTTGGATTACCGTAACTACCTGGAGATGGAAGTTGAGGTTAACCGGGGAGCCGATGGATGGCTGCGGGCGGAAAGCGGCGCCTTGTCGACCGGGGAAGCGATCGGCACCGGTATGTCAATTCTGGTGATGGTGGTGCAAAGTTGGGAAGAGGAATCGAAACGGCTGCGCGGTAAAGATATTTCACCTTGCCGCTTATTGTTCCTCGATGAGGCCGCCCGTCTGGATGCGAAATCCATTGCGACGCTGTTTGAGCTTTGCGATCGTCTGGAAATGCAATTGATCATTGCCGCGCCGGAAAATATCAGTCCTGAAAAAGGGACGACATATAAACTGGTCCGTAAGGTTTATCAGAACAACGAGCATGTCCACGTCGTTGGGCTGCGGGGGTTTGCGGGCGACGCGGCGGAGATTCAAGAACAGGCGTCGTAGCTTAATATTTATTCGATCTTTTATGTTTAAAGCCGCTTTTTTGAGCGGCTTTAATTTTTGTCGCTATCGGCTATAGCCAATACGGTATGTATGGCGGAAATAGAGCGGTAAAAATAATCCGGTGACAATAGAAGCAAAAATATTTTTCTCTTTATATACTAGCAGAGAGACTGGCGACATAATTCAGTCTGGCAAGATGGTAATCATCATATTCGATGACATAAAGATATTGCCATTTAGAAAAATAATCATTTTCTCTACGATATTTGAGTTGAACTGTTTTATTTATGCCATCAACGTGGCTTGTCGTGGAAGACATTGTGGTTAATGTGTACAGGGGATAATGGATGTTGTTACATAAACGAAAAACGCAGAGGCTACTGTGGGGTGCTGGTTGTATTTGGGTTTGTAGCCTGTTTCCTTCGTTTTCAGTGCTGGCGACATCATCCGAGATGTTATCTGGCCAATCTAAAGATGTGGGGTTCGTTTCAGCCGAAAACAGCAGGGTAGCCTTGCTATCGGCGTTGCCTAAAGGCGTTGCGCTTCACTATCTTTCCGATTTGTCATCACTATATGCGCAAAATCATATGCAGCCGATGTGGACGGACGCCCAGTCGGTTCAACAGTTTCAACAGCAGTTGGCCGAGTTGGCGATTTCCGGCGTGCAGCCGCAGTTTACGACATGGGTGACCTGGCTTACCGATCCGCAGATAAGCGGATTCGCGCGGGATATTGTGTTGTCGGACGCTATGCTGGGATATTTGCAGTTTGTCTCCGGCGTGGAGAGTAACGGTAATAACTGGCTATACAGCAGTACGCCTTATCGGTTGCAATCGCCTTCCGCAAACGTGGTCAGCCAGTGGCAACATGCTGTGAAGTCAGGGGATAGCGCGGTTTATATCGCTTCACTGGCTCCACAACATTCTCAGTATGCCAAGATGCACCAGGCGCTGAAGGATATGCTGGCGGATAATCATCCCTGGCCGAAGTTAAATCTGCCTGAAAGTTTGCGTCCGGGGCAGTCAAGCCCTGAGATTCCCGTACTGCGGGAAATTCTGCAAAGAACGGGGATGCTGGCGTCATCTGAGTCCATCACATTGTTCAATGATAACCCGGCAACGCCGATGGAGACGAGTCAACCGTTGGATAACCAACCGGCTGACGGCGCGCTTGTCGAATCTGAGAATATCTACAGCGGCGAACTGGTGGAAGCGGTAAAACGTTTCCAGCATTGGCAAGGGCTGGATGACGACGGCGTGATTGGCAAACGGACCCGCGACTGGCTAAATGTATCTCCGCAAATGCGCGCCACGTTATTGGCGCTGAATATCCAGCGTTTACGTTTGCTGCAGGATGACGTTCATACGGGAATTATGGTTAATATTCCCAATTATTCGCTGATTTATTATCAGGATGGCGCGGAGCGGCTGTCATCGCGGGTCATTGTCGGTCAGCCACGGCGTAAGACCCCGTTAATGAGTTCCTCGCTGTATAATGTCGTGGTCAATCCCCCCTGGAATGTCCCTACCACGCTAACGCGTCAGGATATTATTCCCAAGGTAATCCGCGATCCGGGCTATTTGCAGCGTCATGGTTACACCGTATTGGCCGGTTGGAGCCAGGATGCGGAAGCGATTGATCCGATGATGATTGATTGGTCGATGGTATCGCCGGAACGTTTTCCTTATCGTCTGCGGCAGGCGCCGGGAGCGAACAATTCTCTGGGACGCTATAAGTTCAATATGCCTAACTCTGAGGCGATTTATCTGCACGATACGCCGAACCATAATCTGTTTCAGAAGGATATCCGCGCGCTAAGCTCCGGCTGTGTACGCGTCAATAAAGCGTCTGAGCTGGCGAATCTGTTATTGCAGGATGCCGGCTGGAATAATGCCCGCATCTCTTCCACCCTGGAACAGGGCAATACCACCTATGTATCCATCAAACACCGGATTCCGGTCAGCCTGTATTATTTGACGGCATGGGTCGCTGATGATGGTAAGCCGCAATTCAGAACAGATATTTACAATTATGATGATACGGCAAGGGCGGGGGCTTTGGTTCTGCCTAAGGCTGGCTTGTTATTACAGTAAATATTGAAAATTCCGCGAATTAGCGCAGGGGATATATTATCCGTTAGGCGGGGGAGCATTGCGATCCTCCGCACTCCTTAGGACAAAGCGGGTTGACTCACTTTTCATAGACGGTTAATGTGCCAGACAGTGCGTTTTTAGGCCTTCATATACCGTTCTTTTATCAGGGTAACCCGTTTTATGGAAGACATTGACAACCATCGCCGTAAATGGCTTGCGCTGGGTGGTGCCGCATTGGGTATTGCGCTTCTTCCCGGTCAGGCTTTCGCAACCTTATCTACTCCCCGTCCACGTATTCTGACTCTTAATAACTTGAATACCGGAGAGCGCATCAAGACCGAGTTTTTTGACGGCCGCCGTTATAATAAAGAAGAACTGTCGCGTCTGAATCATTTTTTCCGTGATTATCGCGCGAACAAAATTAAAACCATCGATCCTAAACTTTTTGATCAACTCTACCGATTACAGGTCATGCTGGGAACTAACAAACCCGTTCAGTTGATTTCCGGATATCGTGCGGTAGATACCAATAATGAGCTGCGCGCTCATAGCAAAGGCGTCGCCAAGCAGAGTTATCACACTAAAGGACAGGCGATGGATTTTCATATTGAAGGCGTTCAGCTTGCCAATCTGCGTAAGGCGGCGGTAAAAATGCGCGCGGGCGGCGTCGGTTATTATCCCCGCAGTAACTTTGTACATATTGATACCGGTCCGGTACGTACCTGGTAGAATGCCATTATTCAGTTTGTCCTGATCGGCTATAAAGTTACATCCCACCGGTTTTCAGCGGCAGTGTCGTAATATAAAGCCAACACGGCCGCAGCTTGAGAGATAAAGGTATATTGGGAGCAGAATGAAGTATCAAATCGTCCCCGTTACGGCATTTAGCCAAAACTGCACGCTCTTATGGTGCGAAAAAACGCTTGAAGCGGCAATCGTCGATCCTGGCGGTGATGCGGATAAAATAAAACAGGCGGTTGCCCAGGCTGGTATTACGGTTAAGAAAATCCTGCTCACTCATGGTCATTTGGATCATGTCGGCGCGGCGGCTGAACTCGCTGAATACTACCAAGTTCCGATCCTTGGCCCTCAAATCGAAGATACATTCTGGCTGGAGGGGTTGCCGGCGCAGAGCCGTATGTTTGGTCTAAGCGACTGCAAGACGCTGACGCCTTCCCGCTGGCTGGATGAAGGCGATGAGGTCAATATCGGCGACGTTACGCTTGCCGTGTTCCATTGTCCCGGTCATACGCCCGGACATATCGTCTTTTTTGATGCCGTATCGCGTTTGGCGCAAGTCGGTGATGTGATTTTCAACGGCGGCGTGGGCCGTAGCGATTTTCCGCGCGGCGATCACCAGGCGCTGATTGCTTCGATTCGCAATAAGCTGCTTCCGCTGGGGGATGACGTGACCTTTATCCCGGGACATGGGCCGATATCAACGTTTGGTCAGGAACGCAAAACCAATCCGTTCATCAAGGGGTTGTAGTTACCCGGTCACTTATACTGGATAAGGCCACAGTTGCTCATTGACGCTGGATAGCGGAAAAACGCGGTTATTCAGCGACGGACTTGAGCGTTATGTCTTGTGGCCTTCATTTTTTACTCTCCTTCAAACCATCCACTCTCCCTTTCATTTGCCGCCTGTATTTCCGCCAGACCGATTTCTGAAGATGCGATCGGAACTCAGCTGCGTTTTTCCCCACCCAAAGAGTACGGATGTATTGGTTAATAAGGAGAATGGATGTGGTGAGTCGTATCAATAGCAGCGGAAATATCTGGCCGGGAGTCACTGTTAATACTCATGACGTCGCTGCGCCAATGGCCCGCGCTTCGTCTTCGGCAGGGGCGGCCATTGAATTTGGTCAATCAGCGCATCCTCCTGCGTCGTCTGTTTCTAGTTCAGCGCAATTCGATCTCTTACAACGTCCCGCCGCGTCAGCCCCGGTAGGGAAACCCCATTTACCGCTTTCTGGCGAAGAGAAGGTAATTGACGGTAGTTTTCTGGATCAATCCAAGTACAGCATTACAAAAGCGCTAAATAAGTGGCAACCGCTGCTCGAACATTTACCCGAAGGCGAACGGGGCGCAGCGGCACAGCAGTTGAACCGCCCGCTGGCGGCGGCGAGGATGCTGCTTGACGGCGGTCCGGGTGCTGATAAAGCGATGGCGTATATCCGGCAAAATCCGGCGCTGTTGACCGCGCTGGATACCGGCAAGGATGGCGGTAAGGCTGATGGTTATATCTCTCGCCGGGATATTAAAAGCTTTATCAAAAATATGGAGAAACGGACCGAAGATGCGCAGGATAGTCTGCGGCAATATAACGAGGCCCACCCGGACGCCGACGCCCAGTCACGACGGCTCGTTCAGTCATCGGCAATGTTATTGGCCAATGCCCCGTTGATTCAGGCAGCCGATCCGGCGAAATCATCCGCTAATGCGCAACCGACAGAAAATAAACGTACATCCACATTGACCGATCTTCAGGCTATTGTGAATGACAACCCGGCGCTGTCGCTCATGTTGCATTCGGCGGCCAAATTATGGTCGCATCCCGGCCTGTTTGGCGAGCTTGAACATGCGGATGTCAAAGGCGAGAAACTAGCCCGGGTTGCGCATGACGGTAAGCTGATGTTCAAGGACATCAAAAGCTGGATAAAAGATCGGGCTCCGTCGGATCCGCAACAGGCGTCGGGGACTTTTCATAATGCGGCGGCGCTGGGGCTAGCGGCGAAAACCGATATATCCGCTCTGGATGAGGATGTTTTTGACCAGCCCCGGAACTATAGCGGATCCCAGAAAGCGGCGACGTTGATCAAGCTTCAGCAGACGCTTGAACAGGTGATTGCGGGCCGGCAGTATCGTGACACGTCGCAGACGGAACAGGAACTGATGCAGCATATCGAAACGCTGCAGCAGGATAGCGACGTTATTCGCCATTTTGAACAGAACGTTCCCCAGGAAGCTCTGCGGCTGCAATTATCCGATGCCGAATTAGCTCAGGCGCTATTGGATAAGCCTGCCGCCTTTTTGACATCATCAAATGGCTACCCGTTGCCGTCAACGCAGAAAGAGAACGAGCGGCCAGGCATAAAAAGCGCGCTTGATATGGCAGAAAACGGACTGCATAAAGCCGTCAGCTTTAGTCAGGCATCCATGCACACGACCGATCTGACCAAGGCCGCCGGTAATAAAGTGGTAGTCGGGCTTGTTGAACGTGCGGGTACGGCCGTGGTCGGTAAAGTGGTTGGCGCAATAGCCGGCGAAGCAGCCGGGGCCGCCGCCGCATCGGCGGTGGGGGCAGCCGCAGGCCCGGTTGGTTGGGCCGTGAGCGGGGCGCTTGCGCTGGGGATGGGTATCGCCGATCTGGTAGGCTTTTTCAACGCGAAAAGTAAGTTGAGGCACCGACGTGCGGATTTTGCGCGCACGGTGAATCCAGTTCTGGAGCAATTTAATATAGCCAAGCCGCGTTGAATTTCACGTGTTAGACAGACGCCGGGAGCCAGAAATAGTAAAGCCAGCCGCAAGGCTGGCTTTAGAGTTATATGCGTATCAATGCGTTATAGAACGGCAACAATGGCTTCGCACAACGGAGCCATATTTTCCGGCGTCATGCCAGCCACGTTAATACGACCGGAATTAACGGCATAAACGCCGAATTCGTCGCGTAAACGCAGAACCTGCTCTTTAGTCAGCCCGCTGAATGAGAACATGCCGTTTTGATTAATAATGAAAGAGAAGTCCTGTTTGGCGCCTTTCTCCTGCAGCGTATTAACAAACAGCTGACGCATACGTTGAATACGTTCACGCATTGCCGTCAATTCCTGCTCCCAAATGGCGCGCAGAGCATCATTGGACAGAATGGTGGCAACGACGGCAGCACCGTGCGACGGCGGATTAGAGTAGTTTGCGCGAATGACCGCTTTCACCTGGCTGAAAATTTTATCGGCGGTGTCGGCATCGGCGGCAACCAGCGTGCAGGCGCCCACACGTTCATTGTATAGGCCGAAGTTTTTGGAGTAAGAACTGCAAACAATCAGCTCTTTATGCTTTTCAGCAAAGATACGCAGACCTTCAGCATCTTCTTCCAGCCCACGGGCAAAACCCTGATAGGCGAAATCAAATAGCGGCAACCAACCTTTTTCTACAGAAAGCTCGGCTAGCTGCGACCACTGTTCAGCCGTAGGATCGATCCCCGTCGGGTTATGACAGCAACCGTGGAACAGAACGACATCGCCAGCCTGGGCCGCTGCGAGGCTGCTTAACATGCCGTCAAAGTCTAATGAATGATTGGCCGCATCATAGTAATTGTATTCACAAACTTCCAGACCGACGCTGGAGAATACGTTCTTGTGGTTCGGCCAGCTAGGGTTGCTTATCCAGATACGTTTTGCGCTGGTCTGTTTAGCCAGAAAATCGGCGGCAACGCGCAGGCCGCCCGTACCGCCCGGTGTTTGTGCGGTGCGGGCGCGTTTGTCGGCAATGATACTGTTTTCTTTGCCAAACAGCAGTTCTTGGGTGCGCAGACCGAATGCCGGCAGGCCGTCAATGCTCAGATAGTTTTTGGTGGTTTCGTTTTCCAGCAGAAATTGTTCTGCTTTTTTGACGCTGGTTAATACCGGCGTTTTACCGGTTTCATCTTTATAAACACCAATTCCCAGATTGATTTTATGCGGACGCTCATCCGCACGGAAAAGATCGGAAAGTCCGAGAATAGGATCGGCGGGTGCGGCAGAGATATTTTCAAACATTGATTATATATTCCATAGCATGCAGAGGGGTTAAGCACGGTTTCTCAGATTACCGCCAGTAAAAGGCTTTGCCAACCGTTTGCTTGAAAGAATTCGGCAAAAATCAGGCGTGCCGACGCAACGGACGAATAACGGGACGTTCGCGCGGCGATGCGGGCCATAATTCGTACTGCGACGGTTATAGCGACCACATTGGATGATCGGGGCTGCGCCTTCTGCTCATCGCGGTCTCCTCAGTGAGAGCCTTGATAATCGGCCCGTTTCGTATTTTCAACGCCTAATTCAAATGTTAGCCGACAATTGCCGTTTATTAAAATTACCATCGTCAGCTTCATGCCTATTGATTGACAATAAAAAAGCAGCGCCGAAGCGCTGCTTTTCTTGTGCGGTGTGAGCGATTAACTCGCTACACGCGATATTGCCAAACTTAGAACTGGTAAACGATACCAACGTTAACTACGTCGTTACCGTCGCCGTATACGTTATCGCTGTCGCGCAGGTCGATATCGTATTCAGCGTAAGTGGAGAAGTTCTTATTGAAGGCATAGGTAGCGCCGATGCTAGCGTATTTAACCGCATAGTCGTTACGGCCAGCGTTAGTTGCTGTCGGGCTATCAACCTTGTCTTTACGGGAAACATAGGCCAGAGTCGGAGTCAGGCCGAAGTCAAAGTTGTACTGGGCAACGGCTTCAAAGATTTTGCTTTCATCAGCGATACCATTAGGTCCGTCGATTCTGAAGAAGTTACGAGCTTCACCATAGGTTGCGGCCAGGTATACATTGTTGGCGTCATATTTCAGACCGGTTGCCCAGATGTCCGCTTTTTTACCGCCGATGGCGCCAGCAGTAACTGCACGCTGTTCATTCAGACGATCATAGGAGCTGTAAGAAGCAATAACGCCGATACCGATTTCGGATTCATAGGACAGGGAAGTACCCCAAGCATCGCCGTGGCTGCGAGAGATATTAGTAGACGAGTTTTCGTCTTTAGCCAGGTATTGCAGGCCGAATCCCAGACCATCAACCAGACCGAAGAAGTTGCTGTTACGGTAGGTAGCGGCATTACCGATACGGCCCGTCAGGGTGTCGGTGACGCTGGAATCACCGCCGTTTTCCGGCAGTACGTCGGTATAGCTGATACCGTCATAGGCGATACCCTGGTTACGACCATAGTCGAATGAACCGAAATCGCCAAATTTCAGACCGGCGAAAGCAAAACGAGTTCTGTCATCGCGACCACTCCAGTTATCTTCGGTAGTATTGCCATCGAACTGATATTCGAATTTACCGTAACCAGTCAGTTGGTCAGTGATCTGAGTTTCACCTTTGAAGCCCAGACGAGCATAGGTGTTATCTGAGTTATCACCATCACTACTCTCGAATGTATAACCGGCATGTACGCGACCGGTTAAATCCAGCTTGTTGCCGTCTTTATTGTAGATTTCTGCTGCATTTGCTGCACCAGCTGCTAACAGAGCCGGGATTACCACTGCAAGAATATTGCGCTTCATCATTATTACCCTCATTGGTGTTATGTAGGACACCTGCCACTGCCATAAATAATTCTTGCGGAACTATTCCTGAAAGTTTGGTGTCTTCCTGTGTCTGAACGCAGTTTTCCATTCACCGGCCTGTTAATCTACCCCGAAAATGATACTAACTTCGTAATCGGGTAACAAATGGAAAAAATGTATTTCAAAATGTAAAAAACAGGGAACTTTGTGAGAGATATCTAAGTTTAAAAAAAAGAGCCGAATTTCTCGGCTCTCCTTTTCTACATATTTGTTTTACTTATATTAAATTTTTATTTAAAAGCTGGCGTTCCTCGGCGTCCTTGGAAAAGGGATAACATCGCGCACATTTTGTACACCGGTAACATAGGCCACCAGGCGTTCAAATCCCAATCCGAAACCAGAATGCGGAATGGTGCCGTAACGACGCAGATCGCGATACCACCAGTAGTCTTCTTTGTTCAGCCCCATTTCTTCCATACGCCGATCAAGCTGCTCCAACCGCTCTTCACGCTGGGAACCACCGATAATTTCACCAATTCCCGGCGCCAATACGTCCATGGCGGCGACGGTTTTGCCATCGTCGTTCATGCGCATATAGAACGCCTTGATATCTTTCGGATAGTTTTTAACCACAACCGGCGCTTTGAAATGTTTCTCCGCCAGGTAGCGTTCGTGTTCGGAAGAGAGATCGACCCCCCAATAAACCGGGTTTTCAAATGTCTGACCGCAGTTGAGCAGGATTTCAACGGCGTCGGTGTAATCAATTTGGGCGAAATCAGAGCTGACGAAATTTTCCAGGCGGTTGACCGCATCTTTATCCACACGTTGCGCAAAAAACGCCATGTCATCGGCACGCTCATCAAGAACCGCCTTAAACACGTATTTCAACAGTTTTTCCGCTAGCCCGGCGATATCATCAAGCGAAGCGAAGGCCACTTCGGGCTCGATCATCCAGAATTCCGCCAGATGACGGCTAGTATTGGAATTCTCCGCGCGAAAAGTCGGGCCAAAGGTATAAATCTTGGAAAGCGCGCAGGCGTAGGATTCGCCGTTTAGCTGGCCTGAAACCGTTAGAAAGGCTTCCTTACCGAAAAAGTCTTCGCTGAAATCCACTTTACCTTGCTCGGTGCGCGGCAGATTTTCCAGATCGAGGGTGGATACCCGAAACATTTCGCCGGCGCCTTCCGTATCTGACGCGGTGATCAGCGGCGTTGAAACCCAGAAGTAACCATTTTCGTTGAAAAACCGATGAACCGCCTGCGCCAGCGTATGGCGAACGCGGGCAACGGCGCCGATGAGGTTGGTGCGGGGGCGTAAATGCGCAACTTCACGCAGATATTCTATACTGTGACGTTTGGCCGCCATCGGATAGGTGTCCGGATCGTCAACCCAGCCGACCACGTTTACCGCCGATGCCTGCAATTCGAAACTCTGGCCCTCGCCCGGCGACGCAACGACTTTACCCGTTACTTCGACAGAACAGCCGGTGGTCAGGCGCAGAACGTCATTCTGGTAATTGGAGAGATTATTATTAACCACAGCCTGTAATGGATTAAAGCAGGAGCCGTCATAAACGGCAACAAAGGAGATACCGGCTTTAGAATCTCTCCGGGTACGTACCCAGCCGCGCACGGTGACTTCGCTGTCAACGGCGACACGGCCTTGCAGTACGTCGACTACAGGCACTACGCTCATAAAATTCTCTCTTCAATTAATAGGGATTAAAAACGTAACAGCCCCAATGCGATATTCGGCAAACGCGCCTTAATTCCATAATCGCTGCGCTGCGTTACCAGCGATTCCCGCCTGCGCGGGAATGACGACGATGAGTCTGGGCATAACGCCGCAATAAACGATAGGCAGACTAGCGTTTGCCGGCAACTTTAAATATTGGGGTTTTGCTATGTTA
This sequence comes from Brenneria izadpanahii, assembly GCF_017569925.1. NCBI lineage: Bacteria > Pseudomonadati > Pseudomonadota > Gammaproteobacteria > Enterobacterales > Pectobacteriaceae > Brenneria > Brenneria izadpanahii. The sequence goes on from NZ_CP050854.1 coordinate 2,113,266, forward strand.
CTTGCCGTTAGGCAGGACACAAGTAGAAATCGCCGGAATGTCATAAGTTTTATGCATTCCGGCGAAAGTAGGTCAAAGCTTAGGCAATCGGGATGATATTAGCTTCACTTAACTGGCTTTTCTGACGCGCGGCAAATCAAAGGCTTTGCGCAGTTCAGAGACGAAAGCCTGATCCTGACAAATAGTTTTACCGGGACTGTCGGAAAGTTTCGCCACGGGTTTGCCATTGCACTCCACTAGCTTGATGACGATATTTAATGGGTTAACGCCCGGAATATCGCATGTGAGTCGTGTTCCTATGCCAAATACCAGATTGATCCGCTGCCAGAAATGGCGGTAGATGCTCAGGGATTTGTCGAGGTTCAAATTATCGGAGAACACCAGCGTCTTGCTGAGCGGATCGATGTTCAAACGCTGATAATGGGCGATGGCTTTTTCACCCCAGTCGATAGGATCGCCGGAGTCATGCCGCAGCCCCTGATAAGCGTTGGCGAACGAATAATCGAAATCGCGTAAAAAAGCATCCATCGTAATGCAGTCTGTCAGCGCGATGCCCAACTGATCGGGATATTCGTGTAGCCACATCTGTAAAGCGGCGCGTTGACTGTTGGCAAGCTCCTGGCTGATCCGCTGGTGAGCCTGGAACCATTCATGCGCCTGCGTGCCGACGGGCGCCAAATTTAAGCGCCGGGCCAAATCATAGTTGCTGGTGCCGATTAAATAAGGAAACTCGGCCTGCAACGTACTGACGATCGCGTGTTGCACTTCGCGGGAGAAACGCCGCCGGGTGCCGAAATCCATCAGTTTGAAACGGCTGGTATCAACATCCGCGCTGATGGCGCGGAAATGAGCAAGCGTTTTATGCAGTTGATCAATCGCCTGAGAGGGCTCAACCTGAGGCGAACGGTTGCGATGAACCACCTCGCTAATCACCGCCAGTAATGGAACCTCCCATAAAATGACTTCGCGCCACGGCCCGGCGATACGAATATCCAGTTTGCCGTGATGATTTTTAATACTGACCTGCTGCGGGTTGAAACGGAACTTACGCAGCCAGTCAAGGTAATCCCGCTTAAAAAACGGCAGGGAAGAAAGATAGCGGTATTCTTCGTCGCTCAGAGCCAAGAACCGCATAAGAGCGACCTGCTCGGCTATCTCTTCAGCATAGATTCCTAACAATTCATCACTGCGGCAGCGGAATTCAGCCGCTACATCGACATCATAGTAATGATGATACACCGCCTGCTGCATATGCAGCTTATAGGCATCGGTATCCAGTAATGACGTTAGAATCGGGGAATTGTGTAAAGTCATAATGCGTTACAGCATCCTCGTTAAACGCGCGTCCACTGTCGGGACAATCGGCAAGGTTCGATCAGTATACCCTGCTTATTTAAATATTGCCTTATCACAACATATTGGGGTTCCTAACGCGAGATTCAAATGTGCTCTGCAAGGATTATTATTCTCATTATTTTGTCGTGGTAACATTGACGTAACAGGCATAGACTTAATTCCTGAAGCTTATGACGAGGTGAAAACTTTATATGAATCAACAGCCACAAGTGAAATACCGCCATGACTACCGTGCGCCGGATTACACCATTACAGACATAGCGCTGAGTTTTGATCTGGACGCGGAGAAAACCAGGGTAAAAGCAGTGAGCCGTGTTGTGCGGCAGGGCGAGCAGGGCGCTCCCTTGAAGCTGGATGGCGAAGGCCTGAAGCTGGTGAGTCTGAGCGTTGACGGCTCGTCATGGACGGATTATCAGGAACAGGACGACGGACTGCTGCTGACGCAGTTGCCGGCTGAATTTACGCTGAGCATTGAAACTGAAATCAATCCGGCGGCCAATAGCGCGCTGGAAGGGTTGTATCAGTCCGGTGAAGCGCTATGTACGCAGTGTGAAGCGGAAGGTTTCCGCCATATTACCTATTATCTCGATCGCCCGGACGTGCTGGCGAAATTTACCACGCGCATCACCGCGGATAAGTCGCGCTATCCGTATCTGCTTTCCAACGGCAATCGTATCGCGCAGGGGGATCTGGCTGACGGCCGTCATTGGATCGAATGGCAGGATCCTTTCCCGAAACCCTGCTATCTGTTCGCGCTGGTCGCCGGCGACTTTGATGTGCTGCGGGATCGTTTTACTACCCGCTCCGGACGGGACGTCGCGCTTGAACTATACGTCGATCGCGGCAATCTGGATCGCGCCGGTTGGGCGATGGAGTCATTGAAAAACGCCATGAAGTGGGATGAAACCCGTTTTGGGCTGGAGTATGACCTCGATATCTACATGATTGTCGCGGTGGATTTCTTCAACATGGGCGCGATGGAAAACAAAGGGCTGAACGTCTTCAACTCCAAATATGTGTTGGCGAAGGCCGAAACCGCGACCGATAAAGATTACCTGAATATTGAAGCGGTGATTGGCCATGAGTATTTCCATAACTGGACCGGTAACCGCGTAACCTGCCGCGACTGGTTTCAGCTTAGTCTGAAAGAGGGGCTGACGGTTTTCCGCGATCAGGAGTTCAGTTCAGATTTGGGCTCGCGGGCGGTCAACCGGATTGATAATGTCCGGGTGATGCGCGGGGCGCAGTTTGCCGAAGATGCCAGCCCGATGTCGCACCCGATTCGTCCCGATCAGGTTATAGAAATGAACAACTTCTATACGCTGACCGTGTACGAAAAAGGTGCGGAAGTGATTCGCATGATGCATACCTTGTTAGGCGAAGAAAAATTCCAGGCGGGCATGCGTCTTTATTTTGAACGCCATGACGGCAGCGCGGCGACCTGCGATGATTTTGTTCAGGCGATGGAAGACGCCTCCGGCGTGGATCTGTCCCAGTTCCGCCGCTGGTATAGCCAGTCGGGAACTCCGGTGCTGACTATCCGTGATGAGTATGACGCGCAATCCCAGCAATATACGCTGGTCGTTAGTCAAATGACGCCGGTAGGGGCCGACAAGCAGGCAAAACTGCCGCTGCATATTCCGCTGGATATCGAACTGTACGATAAACTCGGGCAGGCGATCCCATTGCAGAGAAACGGCGAGAAGTTGTCCTCGGTGCTAAATGTTACCGAGGCGGAACAAACCTTTATTTTTGATCAGGTTCCCTGCCAACCGATCCCTTCTTTATTACGTGAGTTTTCCGCGCCGGTAAAACTGAATTATGCCTGGAGCGACGATCAGTTGACGTTCCTGATGCGCCACGCCAGCAATGCGTTTTCCCGCTGGGATGCGGCTCAAAGCCTGTTGGCGAATTATATTCGCCTGAATGTGGCCCGCTATCAGCAAAAACAGGCACTGTCGTTGCCGATGCACGTGGTTGATGCATTCCGCGCCATTCTGCTGGATGAGAAGCTGGATCCCATGCTGGCATCGCAGATCCTGACGTTGCCGAGCGAAAATGAGATCGCCGAATTGTTTGAAACCATCGATCCTGTGGCCATTGCGGCCGTGCGTGACGGCATGGTTCGTGCGATGGCGAAAGAGATGGCTGATGAATGGCTGGCGGTTTATCGCGACAATCTGTTGCCGCAGTATCGTATCGAGCATGAGGATATCGGTAAGCGCGCGTTGCGTAACGTATGTCTGTACTACCTGGCGTTTGGCGATGAGGCTCAGGCTGATAAACTGGTGTCCGCGCAATACCAGCAGGCTGATAACATGACCGACTCGCTGGCGGCGCTATCGGCGGCGGTGAGCGCGCAGCTTCCGGGGCGCGATGCGCTGCTGGCCAGTTTTGACGACCGTTGGCATCAGGACGGCTTGGTCATGGACAAATGGTTTACCTTACAAGCCACCAGTCCGGCTGCCGATGTGCTCGAACGGGTTCGCGGGCTGCTGCAACACCGGTCGTTCAGCTTGAATAACCCAAACCGTCTGCGTTCGCTGATCGGCGCCTTTACCGCATCCAACCCCTCTGCGTTCCATGCGGAAGACGGCAGCGGTTATCGTTTCCTGACCGAAGTTCTTACCGATCTCAATACGCGCAATCCGCAGGTGGCCGCGCGTTTGATCGAGCCTTTAATCCGCTTGAAACGCTATGACGCAAAACGTCAGGCGCTGATGCGTCAGGCGCTGGAACAGTTAAAAACGTTGGATAATCTATCCGGCGATCTGTTTGAGAAAATCGGCAAGGCGTTGCAGGATTAACGCAAGTATCGCTGCTGCGGACCGTCGATACGGCTGACGGTTATAAAATAACGGAGGGGAAGGCAACCCCCTCCATTTTTTTACTCATCCGCGCAACAGCGGGCATCTTCATATCAGACAATCGTTTTACTTTCCTGCGTGATGGAATTACCATTCCCGCCCAGCGCTATACCCGTCATACTTCAAGCTGCAGGTGCGTTGGCTTTATTACTTGGCCCAGTCATGGGCCGCGCTCCGCAGGCGCCGCCGCAAGCGGCGTTCAAATTTGCTCCCGGCAGATTTGTCGCTCACCCAGTCACATACTGGTGTAAGCGCCTGGGGACTAATGAGAGATATCCTGTCTCTCACCGCTGGCTGGTCAACTTCGTTCCTGACGAATTTGCCGCTGCGCCGCCGCGTGACTCAGCCTGCGGCTTCGCCCCCTCGGGGCCAGCGCAAGGGCTGTTCACAACGCCATGCGTTTTGTCCTGCAACTCGAATTATTTAGGGTATAAAGAGTATTGTGACTTTATTCATTTGCGAATGGGATCTCAGGAGACGATATGTTCTATCCCTTTATCAGGAAAGCCTTATTTCAGTTCGATCCGGAACGAGCGCATGAGCTGACCTTCCAACAATTACGCCGTATCACCCATACTCCTTTTGAATTTCTTGTCCGTCAATCTGTTCCCACCAAACCCGTTAACTGTATGGGGCTGTCATTTAAGAACCCGCTAGGCCTGGCCGCCGGTCTTGATAAAGACGGCGACTGTATTGATGCGCTGGGCGCAATGGGATTTGGCTTTATTGAAGTGGGAACCGTCACTCCTCGTCCGCAGCCGGGAAATGATAAGCCGAGATTATTCCGTGTTGTTGAGGCGGAAGGATTGATCAATCGGATGGGATTTAATAATAAAGGCGTCGATTACCTGATCGAGAATGTGAAAAAATCACGTTTTGGCGGCGTATTAGGGATCAATATCGGTAAAAATAAAGATACGCCGGTAGAGCAAGGGAAAGATGATTATCTGGTCTGTATGGATAAGATCTATTCCCATGCGGGATATATCGCAATAAATATCTCCTCGCCTAATACGCCGGGATTGCGCAGTTTGCAATATGGCGAGGCGCTGGACGATCTTTTGCAGTCAATAAAGAATAAACAAACAGAGTTAAATGAGAAATATCAGAAGTATGTCCCGGTGGCGGTAAAGATCGCGCCGGATCTTTCTGAAGAAGAATTGATCCAAATCGCGGATAGTTTGGTGCGGCATAATATTGACGGAGTCATTGCCACCAATACCACGCTCGATAGAAAATTGATCCAAGGATTAAATCACTGTGGGCAGACCGGAGGATTAAGCGGTCGACCTTTACAATTACAGAGTACGGAAATTATCCGCCGATTATCTCAGGAATTAGCCGGGCGCTTGCCGATTATCGGTGTCGGCGGGATTGATTCTTTGATTGCGGCTCGTGAAAAACTGGATGCGGGCGCTACCTTGATTCAGATATATTCCGGCTTTATTTTCCGTGGCCCGCGTCTGATTAAAGATATCGTTACACATATCTAATCATTTTACTCATTCATTTATATCCGGGGGGGTTTATTTATTCCCCCGGCTAGTCTATATTTTACCCAGTCAATAAATAAACTACCAACACCTGCCGGTTTTTTATTGCAGTGATTTGCAATCAGTCATTTCCGATATTGGTGTAACAAACGGCGAAGGGTAAATAATATTATGAAGTTAAAACCTGACGATAACTGGCGCTGGTATTTTGATGCTGAACACGATCGGCTGATGTTGGATCTTGCCAATGGCATGTTATTCCGCTCACGCTTCCCATCCAAAATGCTCACGCCGGATGCTTTTAATGAATGCGCGTTCTGCGTTGAAGACGCGGCGCTATTTTTTACCTATAACGAAAAATGCCAGAAGATGGCGTTAAGCCGCGATCTTCAGGGGGAATTAATATTGAATGCGCTGGTGGCCAGCCGTTTTCTTAAACCGTTGATGCCCAAAAGCTGGCATTTCGTGCAGCAGCCCGCAGATAATATATTTAATCCGCAAACCGGCGATATCGTTCAGGCGCAATTAACCGAGAGCCGTGACCCGGCATATTTTCTGGTTGCGGAAGCCGGCGATAAGGCCAGCCTGTGTCTGCTGGCCCAGGAGCAACTCGATCTCAGCGCTAAAAGGATGATTCTTGGGGATGCGATAAAAATCATGCACGACAGATTATTGCCGGTCGCCATCCAGGATGCGGATAATCAAGGAACATCATCCTTTCAGTTCGCCAAAGTGGTTTAAACGCAACCTTATTGCAGGCTGATATCGCCTTGCGGAATACAGCTACAGGCGAGAATTTCGCTGTTTTTGCCAACTGCGTTGTTCTTTAACGGAGAAACGTTGCCACTGACTAATGTCAGTTTGCAACAACCGCATATTCCGGCGCGGCAAGAGTAGGGAACGCGAACGCCATGCTGTTCCAACTGCTCCAGCAGGATTTGCTGATTGTTTCCCTTCAGGCTTTTTCCCTGATAGTAAATGGTTATCGTTTTTTCGCTTTGCTGCGGCATCGGCATATTTTCCACTACGTCGCCAGCGCCATATGCGCGAGGCGGTTTGGTCGCCAGCACTTCCAGCGTATCGCCAACCCGAATAATCCCGGTATTGCGGGCAATCAAATTCAGACCAAAATCAACGTCGCCGTTTTCAGCGGTACGGAAAGCGCGTAATGTCGCCAGCGGCTCGTTCGCGGGGTGCTTTCTGCCGCGTTCAATACTGACCGTCGTCAGAACGCAGCGGCTACAGGGCTTGACCGCATCGAAAATCACATCGCCGATGCGAATGGTCTGCCAGCTATCTTCAGCAAATGCCTCCGCGCCCGTTACCACCAGGTTAGGGCGGAACTGCTCCAGTTTGATGCCAGCCGGACAACGCTGACGAAGCAATTGAAAAGAGGCTTCATTGATCAATAAAAAAGGGTAGCCGTCGGCAAAAGAGAGCGGAATTTCAGGGCGTTTTTTCACGCGGCGGGACGGTTCACTGCCGACCCAGCGCAGTTGCACCGGCCGTTTGAAATATTGGCTCAGCCAATCATTGATGACGCTGGGAGCGATCTGCGCCGTAAAGTGATTGCCCCAGACTTCGGTTGGCTGAGGCGTAGGCGTGAAATCCGCAAAGCGGACGCCGGCGGTCTGCCCGTCGGGGGCGGAGATAAACAGGCCATCGGGCAGCAATGCTGGAGTAAACAGCATCATTTGCGGATATTGGCGGGCGGTGATAAATGTTCCATCTGGCTCCGTAACCATAAAGGTACGATCGTGCGCCAAACCGCTGGCAGACACCATGGAGTGGGACAACTGTAACCCACGCATGGATTTTACCGGATGAATATAAAGCCGCGTTACGCCAATCACTACCTGCTCCTTGCCGAAGTAAAACGGCAACTTTATGACAAGTGTCACGGATTAGCTATAATGCGCCTCAATTTTCTTGATTGGTGATGTCGACGATATGAATGCTCTGTTTGCCAGCACGGCGCGTGGTTTGGAAGAATTATTAAAAAATGAGCTTGAAGCGCTGGGCGCTCAGGACTGCGCCGTGGTGCAGGGCGGGGTGCATTTTCAGGGAGATAATCGCCTGCTTTATCAAAGCCTGCTGTGGAGCCGGCTGGCGTCGCGTATTTTGCTGCCGCTGAATGAATTCAAAGTACACAGCGATCTGGATTTGTATCTGGGAGTGCAGGCGATTGACTGGTCAACGATTTTCGGCGTTGATAAAACCTTCGCCGTGCATTTTACCGGCACCAATGAGGACATCCGCAATAGCCAGTATGGCGCATTAAAAGTAAAAGATGCGATCGTGGACAGCTTTAACCGCAAGACGGGGCAACGTCCTGATGTCGCTAAACAGCAGCCGGATATCCGAATCAACGTTTTCTTACAGCGTGATACCGCCAGCGTGGCGCTGGATCTCAGCGGCGAAGGTTTGCATCAACGCGGTTATCGTGATGCAGCCGGACTGGCGCCGCTGAAAGAGAATCTGGCTGCGGCGATCGTATTACGTTCGGGTTGGCAAAAAGGCACCCCGATGGTCGATCCGATGTGCGGTTCCGGTACGCTGCTGATTGAAGCGGCGATGATCGCCGCCGACCGCGCCCCCGGCCTACATCGTACTCATTGGGGATTTAATGCCTGGTTGCGGCATGATGCGGAGCTATGGCGTGAAGTGATCGCGGAGGCGCAGCAGCGTGCCCGCAGGGGACTACAGGAAACGACATCCCGTTTCTTCGGTTCGGATAACGATCGCCGGGTGATTGACATTGCCCGCGCGAACGCCCGTCGTGCGGGCGTCGGGGATTTAATCGCCTTTAGCGTAAAAGACGCGGTGCAGTTGCAGAATCCGTTACCGGAAGGGCCGAAAGGCACGATCGTCAGTAACCCGCCTTATGGCGAGCGCTTGGAAAGCGAACCTGCGCTAATTGCATTGCACAATATGCTGGGGCGCAAGGTGAAAAGTGATTTCGGCGGTTGGCAGTTGTCGCTGTTCAGCGCTTCGCCGGAATTGCTTAGTTGTCTGCAACTACGCGCCGAGCGGCAATTCAAGGCTAAAAATGGTCCGCTGGATTGCGTACAGAAAAATTATCAGTTGGCGGAGAGCCAGGGCGAAAACTCAGGACGGATTGCAGAGGATTTCGCCAACCGTCTGCGTAAAAACCTGCGCAAGCTGGATAAGTGGGCGCGTCAGCAGGGAATTGAATGCTACCGCCTGTATGATGCCGATCTGCCCGAGTACAATGTGGCGGTTGACCGTTATGGCAGTTGGGTTGTGGTGCAGGAGTATGCGCCGCCGAAAACGGTTGATGCGCAGAAAGCCCGCCAGCGCCTGTTTGATGTGATTAACGCCACCCTGAATGTGCTGGAGCTTCCGTCAAATCGCTTGATTCTGAAAACCCGGGAGCGGCAGAAAGGCAAAAGCCAATATGAAAAACTGGCGCAGAAAGGCGAATTTTTGCTGGTAGAGGAGTATAACGCCAAGTTGTGGGTCAATCTGACGGATTATCTGGATACCGGTTTGTTCCTCGACCACCGTATTGCCCGGAAAATGCTGGGTGAAATGAGTCAGGGGAAAGATTTCCTTAATTTATTCGCCTATACCGGCAGCGCCAGCGTGCATGCCGGGCTGGGCGGAGCGCGCACCACCACCACTGTCGATATGTCGCGCACCTATCTGGAATGGGCGGAAAAAAACCTGCGCGCCAACGGTCTGACCGGACGTCAGCACCGGCTGATCCAGGCGGACTGCCTGTCTTGGCTGCGCGATGCAAACGAGCAGTTTGATTTGATTTTCATCGATCCCCCGACGTTTTCCAACTCGAAACGAATGGAAGACTCGTTTGACGTGCAGCGCGATCATCTGGCGTTGATGAAGGATCTCAAACGGCTGCTGCGCCGTGGCGGAACGATCATGTTTTCCAATAATAAACGCGGATTTCAGATGGATATAGCGGGATTGAAGGCGTTAGGTCTGACGGCGAAAGAGATCACCGCCCGCACTCAGTCACAAGATTTTGCCCGCAACCGTCAAATTCATAACTGCTGGCTGCTAGAACATGCCGGCGAGGAAAAGTAATAGCGATGTCATTAATCAGTGTATCGGGTGCCTGGCTGTCGTTCAGCGATGCCCCGCTGTTGGATAACACAGAACTTCATATCGAAGAAAACGAACGCGTTTGTCTGGTTGGCCGCAATGGCGCGGGCAAGTCGACGTTGCTGAAAATACTGGCGAAGGAGATCCCGCTGGATGATGGCCGGATCACCTATGAGCAGGATTTGATCGTTGCTCGTCTGCAACAGGATCCGCCGCGCGATGTCGCGGGAAGCGTCTTTGATTTTGTCGCTGAAGGCGTAGCCGCCCAGGCGGATTACCTAAAAGATTATCACGCCACGCTGCGTCTGGTTGAACGCGATCCCAGCGAAAAGAATATGAATCAGTTGGCCAAACTGCAGGAGATTCTTGAGCATCAGGGATTGTGGCAGTTGGAAAGCCGCATTCATGAGGTACTGGAACAGTTGGGGCTGAAGGCGGATGCTCCGCTGGCCTCGTTATCCGGGGGCTGGTTACGTAAGGCGGCGCTGGGACGGGCGTTGGTGAGCGCTCCCAGGGTGCTGTTGCTTGATGAACCGACTAACCATCTGGATATCGAAACTATTGATTGGCTGGAAACGTTCCTGAAAACTTTCCAGGGCAGTATTGTGTTTATTTCCCATGACCGTTCTTTTATCAGAAACATGGCAACCCGAATTGTCGATTTGGATCGCGGTAAGCTGGTTTCCTGGCCGGGAAATTACGATAAATATCTGGAAGGGAAAGAAGAAGCGCTGCGTGTGGAAGAGTTGCAGAATGCGGAGTTCGATCGCAAGCTGGCGCAGGAAGAGGTGTGGATCCGTCAGGGGATTAAAGCTCGCCGCACGCGCAATGAAGGCCGGGTGCGCGCCTTGAAGGCGATGCGTCAGGAACGTTCGCAGCGTCGTGAAGTTATGGGCTCGGCGAAAATGCAGGTGGAAGAAGCGGCGCGCTCAGGCAAAATCGTGTTTGAGCTGGAAGATGTCAACTATCAGGTCGATAATAAAGTTTTGACCCGTAATTTCTCCGCGCAGGTACAGCGTGGCGATAAAATTGCGCTGGTCGGGCCGAACGGTTGCGGCAAAACGACGTTGCTGAAGCTGATGCTGGGCGAACTGACGCCGACCAGCGGCCGGATTCACTGCGGGACCAAGCTGGAAGTGGCTTATTTCGATCAGCATCGCGCCGAGCTTGATCCTGAACGCACCGTGATGGATAACCTGGCGGAAGGAAAGCAGGAAGTCATGGTCAATGGCCGTCCGCGCCATGTGCTTGGATATCTGCAGGACTTTCTGTTTCATCCCAAGCGGGCGATGACGCCGGTTAAAGCCTTGTCCGGCGGGGAACGTAACCGGTTATTGCTGGCCCGCCTGTTCCTGAAGCCCAGTAATCTGCTGATCCTTGATGAACCAACCAACGATCTAGATGTTGAAACGCTGGAACTACTGGAGGAGCTGATCGACAGCTACCAGGGTACGGTGTTGCTGGTTAGCCACGATCGCCAGTTTGTCGATAATTCGGTGACGGAGTGTTGGATCTTTGAAGGCGACGGCAAGATCTCCCGCTATGTCGGCGGTTACTACGACGCCCAGCAGCAACGCGCCGAAGCGACGCCATTGCGCACCGCGCCCGCGACAGCGGCGTCGGCATCTTCACCGGCCGATAATCGTACCGCACAGCCCGCTAAACGTAATGCGGGTAAACTAAGCTATAACCAGCAGCGCGAACTGGATCAGTTGCCGTTGAAAATAGAGCAGTTGGAACAGCAAATCGGCGCGTTGCAAACGCAGATGAACGATCCTGGTTTCTTTAGCCGTCCGCATGAAGAAACGCAACAGGTGTTGACAGCATTGGCCGAAGCTGAGCAAATGCTGGAATCCTGTTTTGAACGTTGGGAAATGCTCGAAGCGCAAAGGAACGGTTAATTTTTGCAATAACGACCTGACTATCGCCAAGCGACGTCAGGCCAAAGGAGGCGGCTGGCAGTGTGTTCCCATGACCATCATAACCATGATGACTATATGCTATGCCCGCAGTGTGATTTATTGGTCAAATTGCCGCAGTTGGCGCATGGTCAAAAAGCGGTTTGTCCACGCTGCAAAACGGCATTAACCAGTAAGCAGACGGAACCCCGCAATCGGCCCGTTGGTTATGCATTCAGCGCATTATTTATGCTGCTGCTGGCTAACCTATTTCCGTTTGTGAACATGCGGGTGACGGGAATCACCAGCGAAATCACGCTGAGTGAAATTCCAAAAGTGATGGTGGCGGAGAATTATGTCAGCGTCGCGATGCTCTTTATGCTGTTCGTTCAGCTTGTTCCCGCCTTTTGTATGGTGATGGCGATTTTGCTTTGTCTACGCGTTTCGTTGCCGCTGGCCCTGAAAAAAGCGATGGCGAAAGTGCTATTCCAACTGAAAAGCTGGGGGATGGCGGAGATTTTCCTGACCGGCGTGCTGGTCAGTTTCGTCAAACTGATGGCCTACGGGGATATCGGCATCGGAACCAGTTTTATGCCTTTTGTCCTGTTCTGTTTGTTGCAGCTACTGACGTTTCAAAGCCTGGATCGCCGCTGGCTATGGAATAATATTGTGCCGCCGCCGGAGCTGCCTTCGATACCGCAGCCGGGGAAAGGCGGATTGGCGCAGGGATTGCGCTCCTGCCGCTGCTGTACGGCCATATTACCGGCGGATCAACTTGTGTGCCCCCGTTGCCATTGCCACGGACATGCTCGCAGGAGGCATAGCTTACAGTGGACGATGGCGCTGCTGTTGACCTCTATCATGCTCTATATTCCTTCGAATCTTATGCCCATTATGGTTACGGAATCTCTGGGAAATGCGACGGGATCGACCATTATGGCGGGCGTCATCCTTTTGTGGAGCACCGGGTCATATCCGGTGGCGATGGTGATTTTTATTGCCAGCATTATGGTGCCTTCACTGAAAATGCTGGCATTAGGGTGGTTATGCTGGAGCGCCAAGGGCAAAGGCCGGATGGATCGCGAGCGTCTGCACGTTGTGTATGAAGTCGTGGAGTTTGTCGGGCGCTGGTCGATGATCGATGTATTCGTTATCGCCGTATTGTCCGCATTGGTTCGCATCGGGCGGTTAATGAGTATTTATCCTGCGGTTGGCGCAGTGCTGTTTGCTTCGGTCGTAATTCTGACGATGTTTGCCGCTATGACATTTGATCCCCGGTTACTGTGGGATCGCCGTGATAATGTTTTTCATAAGGAGTCTTCCGTTGACGAAAGATAAAGATAAATACGCCGTTGCGGATGTAGAAACGATTAAACGTTGGTCGCCCGTCTGGATCGTTCCGATTGTGACGGTGCTGATCGGGGCATGGATACTGTTTTATCACTTTAGCCATCTGGGGCCGCAGGTCACGCTGGTGACCAGCAGCGCCGAAGGCATTGAAGCGGGAAAAACGACGATCAAAAGCCGCAGCGTCGATGTCGGTATCGTGGAAAGCGTCGAACTGAGTAGCGATCTCCACCGGGTGGAAATCAAAGCTCGCCTGCACGATGATATGGACAGACTGCTGAAGGAGGATTCGGCATTCTGGGTGGTTAAACCACAGGTAGGGCGTTCGGGGATTTCCGGTCTGGGCACGCTGTTGTCCGGCGCCTATATTGAACTCCAGCCGGGTTCCCACGAGGCGGAAAAGAGAGAATTTACGCTGCTTGATACCCCGCCGTTGGCCTCCCCGGATGCCAAGGGGATTCGCATCACGCTTGATAGCGAACAGGCCGGTCAGTTAAATGCCGGCGATCCGGTGTTGTTTCGAGGCTATCGGGTGGGGTCTGTCGAAGCCAGCGAATTTGATCCCAAAGAACGAAAAATGCGCTATCAGCTGTTTATTTCCGCGCCATACGACAGCCTGGTGACCACCAACGTTCGTTTCTGGAAAGAAAGCGGCGTGTCGTTTGATATGTCTGCTCAGGGTATGCGGGTGGAGATGGGGTCGCTGGCTACGCTTTTCAGCGGCGGGGTGAGTTTTGACGTGCCGTCAGGCTGGGAGCCCGGCAATCCCGCCGAGGCGATGGCGGCCTATCGTCTTTTTGACGATCAGCGCAGTATTCAGGATTCGCTGTACACCGAGTATAAGGAGTACCTGATGTTCTTCAGCGATTCGATCCGGGGTTTGCAGCCCGGCGCGCCGGTCGAATTCCGGGGTATTCGTCTGGGAACGGTGGCGCAGGTGCCGTTCTTCACCAAAGATCTCAAACAGAATATCGATAGAGACTATCGCATCCCGGTTCTTATCCGCATTGAACCCGATCGGTTTGATAAAAATCTGGGGAGCAACTTCAATTTTGAAGAGCATCTGGAAAAGTCTCGGCCTCTTGGTCTGCGAGCGGCGCTGAAAACCGCCAATATTTTGACCGGCGCGCTGTATGTCGATCTCGATTTTTATCCGAAGGAGAAGGTTAATCAAAAATTGATGACCGTTGACGGTTATCCGGTACTGCCGACCGTGGGCGGCGGACTGTCGCAAATTCAGCAAAAACTCATGTCGGTATTGGATAAAATCAATGAGTTACCATTGAATCCGATGGTGAACGAAGCAACGCAAACGCTGGCGGAAAGTCAGGCGACGTTGCGTGAAATGCAAAAAACGCTGGCATCGTTGAATCAGATTACCTCCAGCAAAGCGATGCAGGATTTGCCGCAGGATATGCAGAAGACCTTACTTGAGCTGAACCGCAGCATGAAAGGCTTCCAGCCGGGGTCGCCGGCTTACAATAAAATGGTGGCGGATATGCAGCGTTTGGATCAGGTTCTGCGCGAGCTGCAACCCGTACTGCGGACCTTGAATGAGAAGAGCAATGCTCTGGTGTTTGAAGCATCGGGCAGTGAAGATCCTCAACCGAAGAAGGCAAAATAATGATGAAAGGATGGACTCTGGCGTTGGCGTTGCTGCTGAGCGCCTGTAGCAGCGCCCCACAAAAAACCTATTATCAGTTACCGGTGATGCCTGACGGGGTTACGTCGGTTGAGAGAACGGTAAACGGCCGACAGCTTTGGCTGGAGCACGTTAGCGTGGCGGATTATCTGGCTAATTCAGGCTTGGTTTATCAAACTAATGATGTGCAATATGTCATTGCCAGCAATAATTTATGGGCCAGTCCGCTGGATCAGCAGCTTCAGCAGTCGCTGGTGGCCAATTTGAGTCACGGAATGCCGGGATGGCTGGTGACGGCGCAGCCTCAAGGCAGCGAACAGTCTGTATTGAACGTATCGGTGACCGCGTTCCACGGCCGTTATGACGGCAAGGCGGTGATTAGCGGGGAGTGGGTGTTGAATCATCACGGTCAGGTGTTCAAGCAGCCGTTCAATGTGGTGCTGCCGCAGTCTGAAGACGGCTATGATGCGCTGGTGAAGACATTGGCGCAGGGCTGGCAGCAGGTTGCTAAATCCATCGCACAACAGGCTGTCTTGGCAAATTAACATCCGTTGTTAAAAGAAAGTCTCTGAGGGATAGGTGAAGTCGCCGAACTCTTTCAGAGGCTTTATTTTTTGTCTTTTTCTTCCTCCGGCCATGCTTTTTTCTTTTGGGGAAAATTCCCATTTTCATTCATAAATGTGACATTGGCGTGAATTTTGCGCCTTGACCTTTGGTGACCTAATGGCTATTCATAATCTGTGGTTGCCCAGAAAGTAATCACTGTTTTTTTTCCACCAGATAAATAATGAGGGAAATAAGGCATGAAAAGACAGAAACGCGATCGCCTTGAAAGGGCTCATTCACGTGGTTATCAAGCAGGTATTTCCGGCAAATCGAGGGAACTTTGTCCCTATCAATCTTTAAATGCGCGGTCTTACTGGTTGGGAGGCTGGCGCAAGGCCATGGAAGACAAGGCGGTTACGGCGTAACTCGCCTTGTGATTTCTAAAGGAACTGCCTCCGCTTTTGCGGAGGCTTTTTATTGAGGCTTTTCAACCGTCCATCACGCATAAAAGAAAACGCCCCTGACTCGCGTCAAGGGCGAAAAGGCGAGTGTACGGGGGGGATTGACTCGCGTCGTCGTGACGCTCGCCCTGCGGGCCGCCGTTGGCGGTCCAAAACGGCTATCCTGCCGTTTTGTCGAACCCTGACGAGGCTTTTCAACCGTCCATCACGCATAAAAGAAAACGCCCCTGACTCGCGTCAAGGGCGAAAAGGCGAGTGTACGGGGGGATTGACTCGCGTCGTCGTGACGCTCGCCCTGCGGGCCGCCGTTGGCGGTCCAAAACGGCTATCCTGCCGTTTTGTCGAACCCTGACGAGGCTTTTCAACCGTCCATCATGTATAAAAGAAAACGCCCCTGACTTGCGTCAAGGGCATTTTCTTTTATATGGCGGTGAGGGAGGGATTCGAACCCTCGATACGTTTTCACGTATACACACTTTCCAGGCGTGCTCCTTCAGCCTCTCGGACACCTCACCGGGTTGCCGCGGTCGTAGCAGCGGACGGCGCTAATGTAGGGAAATTAACGGACAGCGTCAATAAACTTCTGCTGTTATTACGCGCGTTTAGCTAAAGTTAAATCAATTTGTTGCTTTACTCGCCACATTCCTGGTTTCCCATGCGGCATCACGCGCGATGCCGCTCCACACCCATGTTTAATTTTTGTTAACTTTGGCGCGGCGGGCGTTCGTTAGCTGTTCGGTAAGTGCAAAAATGTTATGCTGCTATTAAATGTTGACTCAGGAGAAATCATGTATCCCGTCGATTTACATATGCACACCGTCGCCAGCACTCATGCATATAGTACATTGCATGACTATATCGCCGAGGCAAAAAGAAAAAATATTCGCCTGCTTGCCATTACCGACCATGGCCCGGATATGGCCGATGCGCCGCATTATTGGCATTTTATGAACATGAAGGTCTGGCCGCGTCTGGTGGATGGCGTAGGGATTTTACGCGGTATTGAAGCCAATATTAAAAATGTGGATGGCGATATTGATTGTACCGGGCCGATGTTGGATCAATTGGATTTAATCATCGCCGGTTTTCATGAGCCGGTATTTCCGCCGCAGGATAAAGATACCCATACCGCCGCGATGATTGCGACCATGGCCAATGGCGATGCGCATATTATCAGCCATCCCGGCAACCCGAAATTTCCCGTTGATATTCGCGCCATTGCTGAGGCCGCCGCCAAGTATAATGTGGCTTTGGAGTTAAATAATTCTTCCTTTACGCATTCTCGTAAAGGAAGCGAGCCAAACTGTCGGGCGATAGCTGAGGCGGTGCGTGATGCCGGCGGTTTGCTGTCTTTAGGTTCCGATTCTCACATCGCTTTTTCTCTGGGAGACTTCAGCCAATGCGAGCGTATTTTACAGGAGGTCAATTTCCCGCAGGAGCGCATTTTGAACGTGAGTTCCCGGCGAGTACTGGACTTTCTTGAACAACGGGGAAAGCCCGCTATTGCCGCATTTTCTGATTTGTGACGGCGTCACTAAATAATAATAAGCAGGTTTTGAATGAATGAGTTTTCCATCATGTGCCGTATTTTGGGCACCTTGTTTTATCGTCGTCCTCGGGATCCGGTAGTGGCTCCGCTGCTTAGTTTGCTGCAAGAGGGCAAGCTGCAGCCTAACTGGCCGCTAGAGCAGGATGCTTTGCTGGATCGCCTGCAGAAAAGCTGTGACATTGCAGCCATGGAGGCGGACTACCAGAGGCTGTTTGTCGGCGAAGCGCGCGCCGTCTCTCCCTGGCGTTCGGCCTATGTGACGGATTCCGATGCGGCGGATGTACGCGCTTTTTTACAGCAGCGCGGCATGCCGCTCAATGAGGGGGCGATCGACCACTTCGGCGGATTGCTTCTGGCGGCGTCATGGCTGGAAGATCAGGCGCAGGAGGATGAAACCGCGGCGCAGATCGAACTCTTTGATGAATATCTGCTGCCCTGGAGCAACCTTTTTTTAGGGAAAGTGGAAAGTCATGCCGTGACGGCGTTTTACCGCACGCTGGCGATCATCTGCCGCGAGGCGCTGGATGCAATGCGCGACGAACTGGATGAAGCGGAAGAGTTGCCTGACTCTGGCGCGGAGTAAATAACGATAGATGGAAGAGCGGGTGACAGCGCTGCTGTCACCGCAAGAGAACGTCAGTCAGTGAAAAGAATGACGATCTGTCCTGGCTTAATCTCAATGCCTTTCGCCAGTTTCTTCGCTAATGACTCCGCCGTGCTGTTATCCGCATTCAGGATATAGGCTGGCTTCTGTCCGAAGTAGCTTTTCAGCGATTGATTCAGATAGGGACTCAGCGTATTCATCACCGTCTGCATTTTTTCCGGTTGAACGGTGTAATCAACTAACTCCATATCTTTCAAATAAATAGCGCCCTGATCTTTATCAAACACGGGCTGAGCCTTCAGCGTCAGCTTGAGATCGGCGGTTTGATTGCCGAGCAGGGACGCGATATCAACCTTTGCATTGCCGGACAGCGTGACTTTGCCGGGTTCGGCCCTGCCGATTTGGCTGGATAAGTCGGTCAATACGATATTGGCATCCACTACGCCCGGTATGCCGAGTTGTTTCTGGTAATCGTTGTGCTTTTGCAGGTATTCGTTTATTTCTTGCTCATTGAGTGTGTACTGCGTCAATTTATTACAGCCGCTCAGAGTAAATATAAGCAACAATGCTGTGGCGGCGAATCCCAACTTCTTCATTATCCTGACCTCAATTATCATTCTTTCGCACCGTAATCTATGGCGAATTCAGGGTGCACTGCGAGGCGAGTTTCACCAATCAGATAGCGCTGAAAGTGGCGCTATCTGCGGCATGGCATCGCGCCCCGCTTTGCGGCGGCGAGGGCGCGTGCCGTTTCTTTCTTATTGCGCGAGGCTGCTCAGTAAAGTGATTTGCGCCTGTTTGGCCATATTGTCACGGTAAGCCGCAACGCGTGACGGCCATGTTACGCCAGCGACAATCGACAGAGAGCGTAACGTTGGGAACAGGTGAATATCATCCGTAGATAATTCGCCATTGCAGGCATTTGGCTGAACGATCAGCGGATCCAGATCCAGCAGATCGCTATTCAATTTCTTAATCAGACCTGCGGAATGATTGAGATGCTCTTCAAAACTGCCGATCTGCGCCTCTTTTTTATTGATGAAGTATTGCCGGGCCGATGCGGAGGCGAACTCTTCAAATGCGGCTTTGGCGAAACGCGGTATAACCAACCGTGACGTATAGTCGGAGACTTTGCGCAGCCAGGCATCGATCGCCGGGTTGGCCGGGCCGGTCAATAGCGGCTTTTTGTCGTAATTATCAATAAAATGAACAATATCCATGCTTTCAGGCATATAGCTGCCGTCATCTTTTTGCAGGATCGGCACCATTTTTTGCCCGATCATCTTCTTAGGCGTTTCTTCATCGTCATTGGCTAAAATGAGCAGTTCGACAGGGATATCCTTCAAGCCGAAAATCATGCGTGCTTTGACGCAGTAAGGGCAATGATCGTAAACATATAATTTCATACTCGGTATCCTCTGATCCACTGATAAGACAATGGCCGCGCGTGCGACCATGAATGAAAGCTGTCATCAAACGATGACATAACAATCGATTGAATGTATTAGGAAAGTATGGGGCGCTTTACCGGCGAGATCAAATGCGCCGGTAAAGTTCGTGGATCAGTGACCGCCAAGCATGGCGGGCTCAATGCGACGCAAATTGAATTGCCAATAGAGCGCGGCCAGCGTCAGCAATCCGATAACGCCCAACATAAACCAGGGGAGTTCGGGCTGCTCCAACGCATGTCCGGCGTCGAACAGCCAACCGCCGCCGCTATAGCCAATGGCGCCTCCCAATGCCAGCCCCAGACGGCTGAATCCCATGTAGCTGCCGCGCGCCCGCGGATCGGCCAACGAGGCACCCAGCGTTTCGCGAGCGGGTTCAGCAATAATCGAACCGATATAAAACAGACTGATTAGCATCAGCAAGGATTGCAGACTGGTGGTTAGGCCTATAGGGAACAGACTGAGCGTCATCACCAGTAATCCGGCCATCAGGCGCTGCTCCAGACGGTAATGCTTCTCGCTCCAGCGGGCGATCGGGTACAGCAAGGTCAGCGAAAGCGTCGCCTCGATGGCGTACATCCATTTTATCGCCGTCGGCGTGCCGGCGATTTCATTCACCATGATTGGCAACATCAGTAATACCTGAACAGACAACATGTAATATCCGGTCAGGGTTAGCACGTAGGTCAGAAAGCGCCGATCGCGGATGACGCGGATCATGCCTTCCTGCATCGGGGTTCTGGCCGTCGAAGTCCGATAGGCCGGCAGGTATCTCCAGTTGAGCGCCGCCGCCAGCACGAAAATCAAGGCGCCGACCCAGCAAACCAGTTCGAAGTCGTAGCGCAGCAGCCAACTGCCGATAAGCGCGCCAATCACGGCTCCGGCGCTGTCCTGCATCATCAGCAGGGAATAAAAACGTCCGCGTTCCTGAGGGCGGATCAGCTTAACGACCAGCGCGGTTCTTGGCGGATCGAATAATGTGCCGCCCAATCCGGAAAGCGCGCAGGCCAGCCATAACAGCCAGGGTTGGTCGGCGATCGCCATAAACACGAAACCGAAAGCGCGTAACAGCATCCCGGTAATGATCATCGGTTTTGCGCCGAAGCGATCGGCAATAGCGCCAGCGAAAATACCCAGCCCTTGCTGAATAAATTGACGCAAGCCCAGGGCAATACCGACAAGTAGCGCGGCCCAGCCAAGTTGATCGACAAAACGAATGGATATTAGGGGGAAGACGACAAAGAAGCCCAACACCACCAGCATATTATCTACTAATAGAAAGTATTTACCCAAGCTCCGAGCTTGCGACATCAGCGGCATGTTTCACCACGAGGAAGAAAGAAGAAAATAATGACGGTGACTATTTTGTACTCTATTTATCGTTTGGGATAGCCCATTGATGGATAATATTTTTTTATCGACCAAATAATATCTGAGTAACATTTTCCGTAGAAAATTCAGGATGATCTGGCCGATCGAGCAATAACTCGGCAACGGGGGTTTTACGCCAGAGAATTTATCCGGTTATAGTAAGCATTATCAGCAGTAAACAATATTTTCTGCTTACGGAAGATATTTATCTTTTCATCCCGATAAATTTCTCTTATCGAACAACCCGGGAGCTAGGGGGAGGAATGTTTGGCTATCGTTCTACATCATCAAAAGTTCATTTAAAAACCGAGCGGATGGTGGTGCGTTTGGCTCATGAGCGTGATGCCTGGCGTCTGGCTGAATACTATTCGGAAAATCGTGATTTTCTTAAGCCCTGGGAGCCCATCAGGGATATCAGCCATTGTTATCCGTCTGGCTGGCAGTCTCGCCTGAGCATGATTTGTGATATGCATAAACAGGGCAACGCCTATTATTTTTTGCTGCTTGATCCAAACGAAAACGAGGTTTGGGGCGTGGCGAATTTCAGCAATGTGCTAAGAGGCGCTTTCCATGCCTGTTATCTGGGTTACTCCCTCGGTCAAAAATGGCAAGGGCAGGGGCTGATGTTCGAAGCGCTGCAACCGGCGATACGCTATATGCAGCGCCAGCAGAATATGCACCGGATTATGGCCAACTATATGCCGCATAATCACCGCAGCGGGAGCTTACTGGCCCGATTGGGCTTTGAGCGAGAGGGTTATGCGAAAGATTATCTGCTGATCAATGGGAAATGGCAGGATCACGTTCTGACCGCACTGACAAATAACGACTGGAAACCACAACGCTAAGGAACCGTGATGAAATATCAGTTAAGCGCCAAAGAGGCGAGAGTGATTGGTTGCATGTTGGAAAAGCAGATCACTACGCCGGAACAATATCCGATGTCGTTAAACGGCGTGACAACGGCCTGCAATCAGAAAACGAATCGTGAGCCGGTGATGGATCTGAGCGAGAGTGAAGTTCAGCAGACGCTTGATTTACTGGTGAAAAAACATTTTTTACGCACCCTCAGCGGTTTTGGCAATCGGGTTGTTAAATATGAGCACCGCTTTTGTAATTCAGAGTTCGGCGATTTGAAATTCTCCCCCGCCGAGGTGGCGCTGGTGGCGACATTGCTGCTGCGCGGCGCGCAAACGCCCGGCGAGTTGCGCACGCGGGCCGCGCGGTTGCATGAATTTACCGATGTGAATGAGGTCGAAACCGTGCTGACGCAGTTGCAACAGCGCGAAGACGGGCCGTTTGTGGTGCGCCTGGCGCGTGAGCCCGGCAAGCGCGAAAGCCGCTATATGCATCTTTTCAGCGGCGAGCTAAGCGAAGATCTGGCGTCGGCAACGGAGACGGAAGCGGCGGACCAATCTTTAGCCGCGAGAGTAGACGCGCTGGAGAGTGAGGTCGCGGAGCTTAAGCGGCAACTTGCGCAGCTGCTGGCGTGAGCGTGTAAACCTTTACTTGGATAGATGTCATGGCCGCGAGTTCATCGATGAAAGCCAATTATGCTACAAACTCTGATTCTTTGGGCAAGATGCCCCGAATTGGGATCGTGGGATTAGGTTCGATTGCGCAAAAAGCCTATTTGCCGATACTCGCCCAGGCTAATCGTTGGCAGTTGATAGGCGCTTTTTCTCCCAATTGGACGAAGACGCAATGCATCTGCCGGCAATATCGGATGGCGGGTTTTACCGATCTGGAAGCGCTGGCGGCGGCGTGTGACGCCATTTTTGTTCATAGCAGCACCGCTACGCATTTCTCCGTCGTCAGTACGTTGCTCAATGCTGGCGTTCATGTGTATGTCGATAAGCCGCTGGCGGAGACGATTGAACAGGCTGAAGCGCTGGTTGAACTGGCTGAGCGGAAGCAAAAGACGCTTATGGTTGGATTTAACCGACGCTTTGCGCCGTTATACCGGCAGCTAAAGCATCAGCTAAAAGGGCCCGCGTTGCTACGGATGGATAAACACCGCATTGATAATGTGGGGCCGCAGGATATGCGGTTTACCCTGTTGGATGACTATTTGCATGTGGTTGATACGGCACTCTGGCTGATGGAAGGACAGGCCAGGTTAGTCGGCGGCGTATTGCAATGTAATGCGGAAGGACAACTGCACTATGCCGAACATTATTTTCAGACCGATGGCGGTCAAATAACCACCAGCATGCACCGCCGCGCCGGCAGTCAGCGAGAACGGATTCAGGCCGTAACTGACGGCGCGTTTTATCAGATTGATAATATGCTGGAATGGCGTCAGGAATGTCAGGGAATAACGACGGAACATCCAGCGCCTTCCTGGCAAAGTACGCTGGAGCAACGGGGATTCGTCGGCGCGGTGAATCACTTTATCGACTCGGTGGAACAGCAGAAACCGGCGGAAACATCGGGCCATCAGGCGCTACGAGCCCAGCGCATGATTGACGAACTGCTGAGAAAACGCTGAAAAGTTCAGCGGTCATCACAATCCCTGGTAGCTATTGGGCGCGCAATGCGTAGACTAGTTGCACCGCGAAATCAGGATGACCGCAGAATGGTCAACCAAAACCCCCGAACATTTCAGAATAAAATCGGATGAATTTACTAAAATCACTGGCAGCCGTCAGTTCAATGACCATGCTTTCGCGCCTTTTAGGTTTTGCGCGTGATGCAATCGTGGCGCGGGTTTTTGGCGCCGGAATGGCAACGGATGCATTTTTCGTTGCCTTTAAACTTCCTAACCTGCTGCGCCGTATCTTCGCTGAGGGCGCGTTCTCTCAGGCCTTTGTTCCCATCCTGGCTGAATATAAAAGTCAGCAGGGCGATGAAGCGACCCGCACATTCCTTGCTTACGTTGCCGGTATGCTGACGCTGATTTTGGCGTTGGTCACGGTGGCGGGCATGGTAGCGGCGCCGTGGGTGATTATGGTGACCGCCCCCGGCTTTGCGGCGACCGCCGATAGATTTGAACTGACATCGGCGCTGCTGCGGGTAACTTTTCCTTATATATTATTGATTTCTCTGACATCAATGGTGGGGTCGGTACTGAATACCTGGAACCGGTTTTCGGTGCCGGCTTTCGCGCCGACGCTGTTAAACGTCAGCATGATCGGTTTTGCGCTGTTCGCCACGCCGTATTTTCATCCGCCGGTGATGGCATTGGCCTGGGCCGTACTGGTCGGCGGGGTGCTGCAACTGGGTTATCAACTGCCGCACTTGAAGAAGATCGGTATGCTGGTTCTGCCGCGTATCAAGTGGCGGGAGTCTGGCGTCTGGCGGGTGATGAAATTGATGGCGCCCGCTGTACTAGGGGTTTCGGTTAGTCAAATATCCCTGATCATTAACACCATTTTCGCTTCGTTCCTCAGCGAAGGGGCCGTGTCGTGGATGTACTATGCCGATCGGTTAATGGAGTTTCCTTCGGGCGTGTTAGGGGTTGCGCTGGGGACGATCCTGCTGCCTTCATTGGCGAAAAGTTTTGCCAGCGGCGATCATGATGAATATTCCCGTTTGATGGATTGGGGATTGCGTCTGTGTTTTCTGCTGGCCTTGCCGAGCGCCGTCGCGTTAGGGATCCTGGCGCAGCCGTTGACGGTTTCGTTGTTCCAATACGGAAAATTCAGCGCTTTTGATGCGGCGATGACTCAACGCGCGTTAATCGCTTATTCCGTGGGGTTAATGGGGCTTATCGTGGTGAAGGTGCTGGTTCCCGGTTTTTATTCCCGGCAGGATATTAAAACGCCGGTAAAAATCGCAATAGTAACGCTGATTCTTACTCAGGTTATGAACCTGATCTTTATTGGACCGTTGCAACACGCCGGGTTGGCTTTGTCTATCGGGTTGGCATCCTGCCTGAATGCGGGGCTGCTGTTCTGGCAACTGCGTAAGCAAGATATTTTTCACCCGCAGCCGGGGTGGCTGAGTTTTCTGACCAAACTCGCCGTCGCTGTCATCGTTATGTCGTTGGCGTTGGCCGCTATGCTGTGGTGGATGCCGGCCTGGGACGTGGGCAATATGGGGTTCAGGATCGTCCGCCTGCTGCTGGTGGTGGCTGCAGGGGCGGGAGCCTACTTTGCCACGCTGGCTTTACTGGGATTTCGCCCGCGGGATTTTGCCCGCCGGAGCATCTGAGTTTGTAGGTAGGAATAGCAAAACACTATTGGCGAATGATGCTGATAGTGTTTTATATCGCTGACATCGTTTGTTGAGGCTCTTCGGCGATGAAAACGGCGGTGTTCGCCATTTTCATCGCGCATCAGAAAGTTACATTTTATCTACGGTTTCAATGCCCAGCGTGTCTAACCCTTGTTTCAGCGTCTTAGCCGTCAGCAGAGCCAGTTTCAGGCGGCTTTGACGAACCGCGTCATTTTCCGCATTCAAAATCGGACAGTGTTCGTAGAAACCGGAGAACAGGCCGGCCAAATCATACAGATAAGCGCACATCACGTGAGGCGTACCGTCGCGGGCGACAGTAGTGATGGTTTCTTCAAATTGCAGCAGGCGGGCGGCGAGAGCGAACTCGCGTTCGTCGCTCAACGTAACCGGCTGAGTCAGGCTATCTTCCTGAATATCTGCGCGTTTGAAGATTGATGCCACGCGGGTATAGGCATATTGCATGTAGGGCGCGGTATTGCCTTCGAACGCCAGCATGTTATCCCAATCAAAGATATAATCGGTGGTGCGGCTTTTGGACAGGTCGGCGTATTTTACCGCGCCGATGGACACCACTTTTGCCAGCGCATGCAGTTCATCGTCGTCCATTTGCGGGTTTTTATCGGCGATGAGCTTACAGGCGCGCTCATAGGCTTCATCCAGCAAATCGGAAAGCTTGATTGTACCGCCCGCACGCGTTTTAAACGGTTTGCCGTCTTTACCCAGCATCATGCCGAACATGTGATGTTCCAGGCTGACGGAGTCCGGTACGTAACCCGCTTTACGCACGATGGCCCAGGCTTGCATTAGGTGCTGGTGCTGGCGTGAATCGATGTAGTAAAGCACGCGATCGGCATGCAGCTTTTCATAACGATATTTTGCGCAGGCAATGTCCGTGGTGGTGTAGAGATAGCCGCCATCTTTCTTCTGAATGATGACGCCCATCGGTTCGCCTTCCTTGTTTTTAAACTCATCAAGGAATACCACCGTGGCGCCTTCGCTCTCAACCGCCAGGCCTTTCGCTTTCAGGTCTGCGACAATGCCTGGCAGCATGCTGTTGTACAGGCTCTCGCCCATTACATCATCTTTGGTCAGCGTGACGTTAAGACGCTCATAGGTGAGCTGATTTTGCGTCATGGTGATGTCGACTAGCTTGCGCCACATCTGACGGCAATATTCGTCGCCGCCTTGCAGCTTCACCACATAGCCGCGCGCCTTTTCTGCGAACTGGGCGTCTTCATCGTAATGCTTTTTCGCTTCACGGTAGAACGCTTCAAGATCGGCCAGCGCCATCTCGCCGGCATTATCATTCTGCACTTTTTCGAGATAGGCGATCAGCATACCGAACTGCGTTCCCCAGTCGCCGACATGGTTGGCCCGAATGACATTATGACCAAGAAATTCCAGCGTACGAACGGCGGCATCGCCAATGATGGTGGAACGCAGGTGACCAACGTGCATCTCTTTCGCTACATTCGGCGCGGAATAATCGATAACGATGGTTTGCGCCTCAACTGGCGCCACGCCCAGTTTCGGGGCGCTCAGCGCGTTCTCTACCTGGCGGGCGACCCACTGTTTATCAAGAAATATATTAATAAAACCTGGGCCTGCGATTTCTGTTTTTGCTGCAATACCGTCCAACGCTAAAAGTTGAACCACTTTTTCTGCCAGTTGACGAGGCGGCATGCCAAGTTTTTTGGCGACGGCCATAACGCCGTTAGCCTGATAATCACCAAACTGTGCTTTTGCCGATTGGCGGACCTGAGCTTCGCTCCCGATAGGAGCCCCCGCTGCGGTCAATGCCTGGCTGACTTTTTCGGAAAGAAGAGCCTGTATGTTCACCGGGTTACCTTAAGTAAAAAATCAAGCCCTGCTTATACCATATTTGCCTTGACGAGTCAGCAGACGGGAGGGGGACCGCAACGGATGGCATGCTTACATTAAACGTGGGTAGGTGAAATGAAACAATAGAATATTAAGAGAACATTTTTAATTTTTATGTAAAAAAGCGAAAACAATCAATCGCCTTTCTTAACGTTTTCTGGCTCTGGGATGAGATCCGATTTTTTGTTCATTTCTGATTTTAAAATGGCGAAAAATAGCATAAGCCGCAATGATAATCAGCAGAACGGAAATAATTAATAGCATCATGATCATAACTCAAGATTAATATTGATAGTTTAAATTATCCTGTTTTTTTTCTTCATTCAATGGGGGGGATTTTATTTAAGATAACTCCCAAGAAAAACGGGTAAATGTATCGTAAATCGGCTGATGATGAGCACAAATTGACAATAAATAGCCTCTCATACCATTTTCCGCTTACGCTTAATGTAGTCGCATTGTTATCAGTTTTTTACTCGCCTAAAACACTTTTTTTAGTAAGCCTATTGGGATTAGTTCATTCACTCTGCACGATGAAATGAATTTGACGATATGTTTATTAATCAATCTTTTCGGTTATCATTTATCACAATAATCTTATGGCTATTTTTTGCTCATAAAGCTATGAGCCAGTACGGAAAGAAAAATATAGCTGCCAAAAGTCATGGATGTAGATATTATCGCTGTGTAAATAATTCTTTAACAGTTTAAGTAACTAGTAAGGAGTCTATATCAAGTATGTTACCTAAAGATTTGGCACTAGATTTGGTGCGTTTTGAGCAAGAACTGAGCGGTCTGGCAGCGTTGCTTAAGTTGGATCTGGCACAGTTTCGCGCCGATCATATTTCGTTGCGTTGTCACCAAAATGCGACCGCGGAACGCTGGAAAGCACAAATGCTGAGTATAGGAACGCTATTTTCTGAAAAAATAATTAATGGACGGATTATCTGCTTGTTTATATTGGATTCTGCAATCAATGTCGGTCCATGGAAAATTGATTGTATTGAGTTACCCTGGCCAGGAAAGAAACACTATTCTCATGAAGGGTGGGAACATGTGGAATTAGTATTGCCGGGTGAACCGGCTACGTTGCATCAAAGAGCGCTGGCATGTTTATCTGACGAGGCGTTGCGCTCGCCCGGCATTAAACTCAACTTCAATTCTCCTCAGGGTGAAAATGAGCGGCTACCTAATCCAACTCTGGCTGCGTCTAATGGTAAGATAGCCATAAAATTTCATTCATCTGATATTCGCGATATTGTCATAAGCGAAAACAATAGCAAATAAAAGCGATTACAAGTGATGATTTTAGATAATGATTATTAATCAGTTATAAGCCTAATCATTACATAATGCGTATTAATAAAATTGTGGCTTATGTCATATTTATCTCAGCTATTTATCTCGCTCATTGTGACCATCGTCTCCTTACTACGTCCGCTTGAATGCCATAGTTAGTTGTTCTCGCCATTAAGGATGATCCAACGATCTTTGTCTAATAAAGAGAAATGAAATTTCAGTGGCTTTTAATGGAGGTGGAGATGGCAAAATTGGAAGTGTGTTGCTATAGCATCGAATGCGCGGTGACCGCAGAGCAGGCGGGAGCCGATCGGGTTGAGCTTTGTTCCGGGCTGCGGGACGGCGGATTAACGCCGGGATATGGATTGCTGCGGATCGCGCGGGAAAAAATAGCGATTCCCGTTCATCCTATGGTCCGTCCCCGCGGCGGTGACTTTTGCTACAGCGCAACCGAATTCGCCGCGATTAAGCATGATATTGAACAAATGAAGGATATGGGGTTCCCTGGCGTTGTCGTGGGCATTCTTGACGCGGAAGGGCATATAGATTTATCTCGGATGAAAGAGATTATGGCCCTGTCTCAAGGCATGGCGGTTACTTTTCATCGCGCATTTGATCTGTGTCTGAATCCGCATGTCGCGCTGCAGCAACTGACTGATTTGGGGGTCGCCCGCATCCTTACCTCAGGGCAACAACAGACGGCAGAAAATGGATTGGCATTATTACGTGAACTAACTCATGCCAGTTGCGGTCCAATTATTATGGCTGGTTCCGGCGTGCGGTTAACTAATCTTCACAAATTTCAGCAGAGCGGTATCCAGGAATTGCACAGTTCCGCCGGGTTGTGGGCTCCATCAGTGATGCGGTATCGCAAAATCGGTGTTTCTATGTGCACTGATACCGATATTGATGAGTTTAGCCAATATTGCGTCGATGGTGACGTGGTAGCGGCAATGAAGCGAGCGCTGAGTCCAGACCGTACGATATCGTCGGTTTCATAAACATTTCAGGTTGAGCGGCATCAGCCTGCCAGAGCACCTTGCCGCGCAGCATACCATCAGGTTTGCTTGCGAGTACCAAGCCCCGGCGTGTTGCCGGGGCTTTTTTTATTTAGATTCCGAGTGTGAAAAATGCACGATACCCGACGGTCATTTTTCTGATGGCTGGCAAATACTTTTGATTTTCAAAATAAAATTGCCATTCTCAAGTTTTATTTTTGCGCCACGGGCACACCATTCGCTCGCGAGTTGGAAAAATTCATCACTGCTAATGTTGAAAGCCAATTCAACTTTCTGATACCGCCCTGAGCCGAGTAGTTGCCGGGCCTCTTGCATGTTCGTCGCTTTTATGGTTTTCATTTTGCTGCCTTGAGGTATGGTTGCATGTAATAAAATTGAAATAATTCAACCGATTATGTGCCATTCTTTTATCACGGAAAGCATGGGATAGAAACCAATATATCTATACCGCATTGCTCTGCGCGCGCCATTGCCCGTTTTCGGACGAGCATTGGCTGAATCATCGTCCTGCCGTATGCCGGGAAGTTATGCAGAAAACTGATAACATTCTATTTACTATAGCCATAGGTAACTAGCTATGGCTGCGGCAGAAAGAGAATGAGAATTTTTATCATAAATCGTATAAGCGGCGGTAGATCGCTCGTTCAAGAAAGTCACATAAAAAAGTTACATAAAAATAGTTGGCGCCAATATATTCATCATTGATGAATCCCAAAGGTAAACCATCTTCGTCAAAGACTCAGCGGCGGGCTGAGCTGCCGTAAGCTAAAGTCTATATATGGTTCGCAGAATGAAGGATGGAGGCAAATGTGCAAGGTCTTGCTATAGAAAAGGCGTTCACGCTGATAGAACCGGGACCGGTCATCCTGGTTACGACGAACGATGGGCAGAAAGATAACGTGATGACCATCACCTGGACGATGGTGCTGGGATTCTCGGCGTCATTCGCCATTACCACCGGTCCCTGGAACTATTCATACGCCGCGCTGCAAACATCAAGAGAATGTGTGATTTCAATTCCCACGGTCGATATGATCGATACGGTCGTCGGTATTGGAACCTGTTCAGGGAAAGACACCGATAAGTTTCGCAAGTTCGGACTCACGCCATTGCCGGGGCGGCATGTGCGGGCGCCGCTCATCAAAGAGAGCCTGGCAAATATCGAGTGCCGGATTATCGATATTATCGATCAGCACAGCATCATCGTGCTTGACGGCATTGCCGCATATTATGACGCTGCGCGCGCCGAGAAGCGAATGCTCCACGCCGTCGGCGATGGAACGTTCATCGCGGATGGGCGCCGGATTGATAGAAAGGAGATGATGCGCTCCAAGCTGCCGGACGGCGTGTAGAACCCCGGCGCGTTGCCGGGGTTTGCTTTCTACATTTATGCTTAGGTAGGGTTATGGTTTATGCGCCACCAGTACCGCGCGTACCGGCGCAGGGTAACCCTCGATGGTTTTACTCCGATCGTTCGGATCGAGAAAATCAGCCAGTGATTCGGAGGTCATCCAGTCTGTTCTGCGTTGCTCATCCGGCGTGGTGGTACAGATATCTACGATCCGGATATCCACAAACCCGCATTTTTGCAGCCACTGCGTCAGCGCGGCGGGCGAGGGAATAAAGTAGACATTGCGCATCTGGGCGTAGCGTTCTCCCGGCACCAGCACTTGATTTTCATCCCCTTCGATGACCAGCGTCTCCAGCACCAGTTCGCCGCCAGGCGTCAGTTGGTTTTTCAACTGCCACAGATGATCGAGCGGAGAGCGTCGGTGATACAGCACGCCCATGGAAAACACGGTGTCAAACGCGGCCAGTTCCGGCAACTGCTCTATCCCAAGCGGCAGAACGTGAGCCCGCTGATCGTCGCCCAGCAGTTTGCGTACCGCTTCAAACTGGCATAAGAACAGCTGCATGGGATCGATGCCGACGGCCAGGCGAGCGCCTTCGCCTACCATTCGCCACAGGTGGTAGCCGCTGCCGCAGCCGACATCAAGGATTAGGCGATCCTGTAACGGACTGATATGAGGAAGCACGCGCTGCCATTTCCAGTCGGAACGCCATTCGGTATTGATATTGACGCCGTAAAGAGAAAACGGGCCTTTTCGCCATGGCATCAGGTTACGCAGCAACATCTCTATCCCTTCCCGCTGTCCGGCGGAAATATCGGGCGTCATGCCGGCGGTTACGCTATCGGTCAAATCCAGCTCGGTGGGGGTGAGGGCCGGCAGATGCTCCAGCGTGTTAAACCACAGTTTGAACTTCCCGTGCAGTGATTCCTGTTGCCAGCTGCTCAACTGTGAAGGCAGCGTATTAAGCCAGTGACTGAGGGGACTCTTCGCGATTAGCTGATAAAAGTTGCCGAAATCGATCACGCTTGTTCCCTTGTTTTGATCGCTAATAATGAACCAAAATTGAAGCATTGAAACCAAAGCTCGCCGTGCTCAAAGCCCGCCAGTTTCAGGCGGGCTTTATGGGCGTCGACGGAGTCGGTCAGCATGACGTTTTCCAGCATGCTGCGTTTCTGGCTTATTTCCAATTCGCTATAGCCGTTTGCGCGTTTGAAGTCGAGATGCATATTGAACAGCAGGTCGTCCACTTCGGCATCGGCAAAGCTGAATTTTTCAGACAGCACCAGCGCGCCGCCGGGCCTTAATCCCTGATAGATCCGGTTGATCAATAATTGGCGGTTTTCCGGCGCCAGAAACTGCAGGGTAAAGTTCAGAACCACCATGGAGGCGTTTTCGATTTCAACATCAAGGATATCGGCTTCAAGAATGTCGACCGGAGTATCGGAACGGAATGCATCGATATGACTCCGGCAGCGTTTTACCATCGCCGGGGAGTTGTCCACCGCGATAATTTTGCAGCCTGGTACGTGAATATTACGACGCATCGACAACGTGGCCGCACCTAGCGAGCAACCCAAGTCGTAGATCTGGCTATTTTGTTGCACAAAACGTTCCGCCAGCATGCCAATCATCGAAATGATGTTGGAATAGCCGGGAACCGAGCGCTGAATCATATCGGGAAAGACTTCAGCAACGCGTTCGTCGAATGTCCAATCGCCCAGATTGGCGATAGGAGCGGAAAAAAGCATGTCGCGGTTTGGCATGACAAAAATAATGGCTGAGATAAATAAATGAGGGGAGGTATTCTAGCAGAATGGCGTAATAAAGCATGTATACCCGTCATCTTTCGGGTAGCGAGCGGGTTGGCTTCCTGTGATTTGCAGTTGAACCGCTATTCTGTGCCTGGATTGGCAGGGAAGGGAGAGGGGATTCATTCCTTTGATCGCATCCCTCGCCGGGCGATCGCCGGTCCCGTGAATGGTTAAGCATCAACGGGCGGTTAGTACAGGGTAAAAACCATTTCCCATGGGAGGTAATAGAGATTCGCCAATGACATCAGGAGCAGTGATATATAGGTTGCCGCCATGCCTGAACGTCTCCAGCGGAATTCGCGCTGACGCAGACCGTAATAATGAAATAAACGCCCGATAATCAGCAAAATACCGCATAGGTGGATCATCGCCACGATTGCGCCGTTCATTTCCATCAAAACTAACAGGATCGCGCCGATAGGAATATATTCCACCGCATTGCCGTGTACCCGAATCGCCGTTTGCAGCTCATAAAATCCGCCGTCGCCGTAGGCTACACGGTATTGCATTCTGAGTTTGACAACGTCGAGCGATAATTTTATCAGCAATAATGCGCCAAGCACTACGTAGAGTGCGCTTACCATTTTTAACTCCATGATCTAACCGAAAACGGCTTGCAGAATAATAGCTTTCCATATTAAAGCTGTCGCCTGTAAAGCCAACTTTTTTTATTGGAAATGAACGTACTTGCCGGAGTCTTTATAAACAAAAAGACTAATG
Source organism: Brenneria izadpanahii (assembly GCF_017569925.1). Taxonomy (NCBI): domain Bacteria; kingdom Pseudomonadati; phylum Pseudomonadota; class Gammaproteobacteria; order Enterobacterales; family Pectobacteriaceae; genus Brenneria; species Brenneria izadpanahii. The sequence goes on from NZ_CP050854.1 coordinate 2,146,195, forward strand.
GTTTATTTAATGGATTATCGTTATCAATCGCCGCCAGCGCTTGAGCGCCGCCGGTTAAAACAGCGATGCCTGTTGCGGCCAGTCCGGCTGCGGCGGCATTGAGGGAATAACGCTGGTTAGCAACGGCCAGAGCTGCTGCGCCAGCGCGGGTGAACCGCCGTTATCGGGCGTGTGGATAAATAGAAAAGGCCGGGCTTGCGACCACTGCGGCAGTTTGGTTAACCACGGCTGGAACCAGTGTAGATTTTCCTGCAGGTTTTCGCTGCCGATAAAACGAATGATGGGTTGTGAAGCGGTTAAGACGGCATGTACCGGCAGACGCGGTTTTTTACGCTGCGCGTCGCGTATCGCCGGGCTGTTCGGCGCGGCATGATGAATCGGCCGACTGTCCAGAATGGCCCGATTGATCCCGCGCTGCTGCAGGCCCTGGTTCAACGCCCGTTCATCGTCGCCTTTCGCAAAAAATTGCGGGTGACGAATCTCCACGCCATAGCTAAATCCCTGAGGCAGCGTATCAAGGAAGCGCCATAACGTCGGGAGCTGCGCCGGGCCGAAAATGGCGGGCAACTGAAGCCAGAGTTGGCCAATACGTGATGCCAGCGGTTCCATGCGCTGGAAAAAGCTAAGCACATCCTGTTCACAGTGGCTTAATGCCGCCTGATGACTAATGGCGGATGGAAATTTAAAACAGAAGCGGAAATCATCCGCAGTCATATCGCGCCATCGCATAACCAGCTCATGGTTGGGGAGCGCGTAAAAGGTGGTATTCCCTTCAACACAGTTAAAATAGCGGGAATAGTCAGCCAGATCGTGCAATCCTAGACGACTCCAGGCAGGATGTTGCCATTGAGGTAATCCGATATACATTATTCTGTTCCAGTAACAAATTAACGCTATATTAGCGATCATTTCATTAACCGGTAATGGAAATTGTCAAAAAGAGTGTGCGGACAACCCGCAGAGCGTTACCTTCATACTTATCGTCCGAGTGAATTTCCTTTATAATAGCCGCCTTTTTTCACCGGACAGTAATCCAGAAAAACCACGCCGTTCAGCAAAGATACCACGGCTTTTTCAACTGCCATACGCAGCGAAAAAGGGTGAGTTGTGCGGCTGAGTAAAAGGACATAGTGATGCGTACTGAATATTGCGGACAGTTGAATTTGTCCCATGTGGGCCAGGAAGTGACATTGTGCGGTTGGGTTAACCGCCGGCGCGATCTGGGTGGTTTGATCTTCATCGATATGCGTGACCGCGAAGGTCTGGTTCAGGTGTTCTTTGATCCGGACCGTCAAGATGTGCTGAAACAGGCGGCCGAGCTGCGCAACGAATTCTGCATCCAGCTTAAAGGCGTAGTACGCGCCCGCCCGGATAATCAGATCAATAAAGATATGGCGACCGGTGAAGTTGAGGTTCTTGCCACTGCGCTGACGATAATCAACCGGGCTGAGCCGCTGCCGCTGGATTCGAATCAGACTAACACCGAAGAAGCGCGTCTTAAGTACCGTTATCTGGATCTGCGCCGTCCTGAAATGGCCCAGCGTCTGAAGACCCGCGCCCGGATTACCAGTTTTGTTCGTCGGTTTATGGACGATCACGGCTTTCTGGATATTGAAACGCCGATGCTGACCAAAGCGACACCGGAAGGGGCGCGCGATTATCTGGTGCCAAGCCGGGTGCATAAGGGCAAATTCTATGCGCTGCCCCAGTCGCCGCAGTTGTTCAAACAGCTGCTGATGATGTCCGGTTTTGACCGTTATTATCAAATCGTCAAATGTTTCCGCGATGAAGATTTACGTGCCGATCGTCAGCCGGAGTTTACCCAGATCGATGTGGAAACCTCATTCATGACCGCCCCGCAGGTGCGTGAAGTGATGGAAAAACTGGTGCGCGCGCTGTGGCTGGAAATCAAAGGCGTCGATCTGGGCGATTTCCCGGTCATGACCTTCGCCGAAGCCATGCGCCGTTTCGGTTCGGATAAGCCGGATCTGCGCAATCCGCTGGAACTGGTGGACGTGGCCGATCTGGTGAAAGATCTTGAATTCAAGGTATTCGCGGGCCCGGCAAACGATGCCAAAGGCCGTGTCGCGGTTATCCGCGTGCCGGGCGGCGCGCAACTGAGCCGTAAACAGATCGACGAGTACGGCAAATTTATCGAAATTTACGGCGCGAAAGGATTGGCCTATATCAAGGTCAATGAGCGCGCCAAAGGCCTTGAAGGCGTACAGAGCCCGGTTGCGAAATTCCTCAGCGAATCGGTATTGTCCGCGTTGCTGGAACGTACCGGCGCTGCCGACGGCGATATCCTGTTCTTTGGCGCAGACAGCGCCAAAGTGGTGACGGATGCGCTGGGCGCGCTGCGTCTGAAACTGGGCCGCGATCTGAATCTGACGAAAGAGAACAGTTGGCAGCCGCTGTGGGTTATTGATTTCCCGATGTTTGAAGACGACGGCGAAGGCGGTCTGGCTGCGATGCACCATCCGTTTACCGCGCCGCGCGATATGACGCCTGGCGAACTGGCGGCGAATCCGGTATCCGCGATCGCCAACGCCTATGATATGGTGCTGAACGGTTATGAAGTCGGCGGCGGTTCGGTGCGTATTCATAACGGCGACATGCAGCAAACGGTGTTCGGCATTCTGGGGATCAATGAGCACGAACAGCGTGAGAAGTTCGGCTTCCTGCTGGATGCGTTAAAATTCGGTACGCCGCCGCACGCCGGTTTGGCTTTCGGGCTGGATCGTCTGGTGATGCTGCTGACCGGCACTGATAATATTCGTGATGTCATCGCATTCCCGAAAACCACGGCCGCCGCCTGTCTGATGACGGAAGCGCCAAGTTTTGCCAACCCGGCCGCGCTGGATGAACTCTCCATTGCGGTGGTGGGAAAAGCGAAAGCGGCGCAAGACGGTCAATTCGAGAATTAATGACATGACATACAAGCGGCCCGTTTCGGTTCTGGTGGTGATTTATGCCCGTGATACCGGGCGGGTGCTGATGCTGCAACGGCGTGACGACCCTGATTTCTGGCAATCGGTTACCGGTAGCCTTGAAGATGGGGAAAGTACGCTGTGCGCCGCACAGCGTGAAGTTAAAGAAGAAGTTAATATTGATATATCCGCAGAGGCATTATCACTCTTTGACTGTCAACGCTGTATTGAGTTTGAGCTATTCGCTCATTTAAGACGTCGCTATGCGCCGGGGGTAACGCGTAACACCGAACATTGGTTCTGTTTGGCGTTGCCTGAAGAACGCGAGGTGGTGATTACCGAACACCTTGCTTACCAGTGGCTGGATGCGCCGAGTGCGGCGCAGCTTACCAAGTCGTGGAGTAACCGGCAGGCGATTGAGGAATTTGTTATTTATCCGGCCTGAACAGGCTTTTTTCGGAGATTTTTATGGCAGGTCATAGTAAATGGGCCAACACAAAGCATCGTAAAGCAGCGCAGGACGCGAAGCGCGGTAAAATTTTCACCAAAATTATCCGCGAATTGGTTACCGCCGCCAGATTGGGCGGCGGTGATCCGGGGGCGAACCCCCGCCTGCGTGCCGCCGTCGATAAAGCACTGTCCAACAACATGACGCGCGATACCCTGAACCGCGCCATCGCCCGCGGTGTCGGCGGCGATGACGACGCCAATATGGAAACCATCATTTATGAAGGATATGGGCCTGGCGGCACGGCCGTGATGGTTGAATGTTTGAGCGACAACCGTAACCGTACCGTATCCGAGGTTCGTCATGCGTTCAGCAAGTGCGGCGGTAATCTGGGCACCGATGGCTCCGTCGCCTATCTGTTCAGTAAAAAAGGCGTGATTTCCTATGCGCCGGGTCTGGATGAAGATACGGTGATGGATGCGGCGCTGGAAGCCGGCGCGGACGATGTAGTGACCTATGACGACGGCGCGATTGATGTCTACACGCCGTGGGAAACCTTTGGCGAAGTTAAAGACGCGCTGGATGCCGCTGGTTTGGTGGCGGAATCCGCCGAAGTTTCCATGATCCCTTCAACCAAAGCGGATATGGATGCGGAAACGGCGCCGAAGTTGATGCGCCTGATCGATATGCTGGAAGATTGTGATGATGTTCAGGAGGTTTACCACAACGGTGAGATCTCCGATGAGGTGGCGGAATTACTATAATGACGGCGGCGCGGTGATGGGAAGGTCGCACCTTTCTGTCCGGCGAGCCGGCGGTGCATGGCGATGACTATTATACTCGGCATCGACCCCGGTTCGCGCGTGACGGGCTATGGTCTTGTTCGTCAGCAGGGGCGCCAGATTTCATATCTCGGCAGTGGTTGTATTCGCACCGTGGTTGACGATTTACCCACCCGGCTGAAGCTGATTTATGCCGGAGTGAGTGAAATCATCACTCAGTTTCGCCCGGACTGTTTCGCTATTGAACAGGTCTTTATGGCGAAGAATCCGGATTCGGCGCTTAAGCTGGGGCAGGCGCGCGGCGCGGCGATTGTTGCGGCGGTGAATCAGGATTTGCCGGTGTTCGAATATGCGGCTCGTTTGGTGAAACAGACCGTGGTGGGAACCGGAGCAGCGGATAAAAAGCAGGTGCAGCACATGGTTCGCTCGCTGCTTAAGTTATCCGCCAGCCCGCAGGCCGATGCGGCCGATGCGCTGGCGATTGCGATTACCCACTGCCATTCCAGCCAGAGCCTTATCCGCATCGGCGTTGAAAAACGGCATATCGCGCCGAGGCGGCTGCGTTGAAACTGGAGGCTGGATATTCATCCAGCCTTTTTTATGTTATAAGCTATATCCATAATCTTTCAGGTTGCGGGCGTGACGGTTGTCTTCCTGCACCTTGAAATCCATTGGGTATACAATATTTTTTTGATAAAACGTAAAAGGAAGAGAACGTGATAGGTCGTCTCAGAGGCATTATCCTGGAAAAACAACCGCCGCAGGTGCTGATAGAAGCTAACGGCGTTGGCTATGAAGTCCACATGCCGATGACTTGCTTTTACGAACTCCCGGATCTTTCACAGGAAGCCATCATTTTTACCCATTTTGTGGTGCGTGAAGACGCGCAGCTGCTGTTCGGCTTTAATGATAAGCAGGAGCGAGCGCTGTTCCGTGAACTGATTAAAGTCAACGGCGTCGGGCCTAAACTGGCGCTGGCCATTCTTTCCGGGATGTCCGCCACGCAGTTCGTCAGCGCGGTGGAGCGCGAAGAGGTTAGCTCGTTGATCAAGCTGCCCGGCGTGGGGAAGAAAACGGCCGAGCGGCTGGTGGTGGAAATGAAAGATCGCTTTAAGGGGTTGAGCGGCGATCTGTTTAATTCGGCAAGCGATGTTCCGTTAACACCGCCTTCTTCCGCCGATAATGAAGCGGGCGATCCGGAAGCGGAAGCCGCTTCCGCACTGGTTTCGCTGGGGTATAAGCCCCAGGAGGCGAGCCGGTTAATCGCCAAGGTTGTTCGTCCGGATGCAGACTGCGAAACCCTGATCAGGGACGCACTACGCGCCGCGCTGTGAGGTATGCATGATTGAAGCAGATCGCTTGATTTCCGCAGAGGCCATCCCCGAAGAGGAATTTATTGATCGCGCCATTCGGCCGAAGCTGCTGGCGGAGTATGTCGGTCAGCCCCAGGTGTGCGAGCAGATGGAAATCTTCATTCAGGCGGCGCGTAAACGCGGCGATGCCCTGGATCATCTGCTGATTTTTGGTCCTCCTGGATTGGGAAAAACCACGCTGGCAAATATTGTCGCCAATGAGATGGGCGTGAATTTGCGCACCACTTCAGGGCCGATATTGGAAAAGGCGGGGGATTTGGCCGCGCTGCTGACCAACCTGGAACCGCACGATGTTCTGTTCATTGATGAAATTCATCGCTTGTCTCCCGTCGTTGAAGAAGTGCTGTATCCGGCGATGGAAGATTACCAGTTGGATATCATGATCGGCGAAGGGCCCGCCGCCCGTTCGATTAAACTCGATCTGCCTCCGTTTACGCTTATCGGCGCCACCACCCGCGCCGGTTCGCTGACGTCGCCGTTGCGCGATCGCTTCGGAATTGTTCAACGGCTGGAATTTTATAAAGTCGCCGATTTGCAACACATTGTCAGCCGCAGCGCACAGTGTATGGGGTTGGATCTTACTCAGGACGGCGCGTTGGAAGTGGCTCGGCGCTCGCGCGGCACGCCACGTATCGCCAACCGGCTGTTGCGTCGCGTTCGTGACTTCTCGGAGGTCAAATCCGAGGGCGCCATCACCGCCGAGGTGGCGACGCTGGCGCTGGATATGCTGGCCGTGGACACTGAAGGTTTTGATTATATGGATCGGAAACTGCTGCTGGCGATCATCGATAAGTTCATGGGCGGGCCGGTCGGATTGGATAATCTGGCGGCGGCAATCGGTGAAGAGCGGGAAACCATTGAGGATGTGCTGGAGCCTTATTTGATCCAGCAAGGTTTTATTCAGCGCACCCCGAGGGGAAGAATGGCGACGCAACATGCATATCGCCATTTTGGCCTTACGCGAGAAGAGTAATAGCCTGCTTTAAGCAGGCTGTTTCTTGATTAAACTGGCGATAAACAGCAGCGACGCACAAAGCACGACGGAAGGGCCGGCCGGCGTGTTGTAACCGGCGGAAAACGCCAGACCGCCGGTAATGGCTATCATGCCAACGCCTATCGCGATGCCGGCCATCTGTTCCGGCGTGCGGGCAAAACGGCGGGCGCTGGCTGCGGGAATAATCAATAATGAGGTGATGATTAGCGCCCCGACGAACTTCATGGAAATACCGATCGTCAGCGCGGTCACCAGCATCAGGATCAGCTTGGTACGCTCCAGGTTAACGCCGTCGACATGCGCCAGTTCGGGACTGATTGTCATGGATAATAACGCTCGCCACCGCCAGCCGAGCACCGCAACCACCACCGCAACGCCACCGCTGATAATCCATAGGTCGTCAGTGGTAACGGAAAGCAGATCGCCGAACAAATAAGCCATCAGATCCACACGCACGTTATTCATCAAACTTACAACGACCAGTCCGAGCGACAGGGCGCTGTGCGCCATAATCCCCAATAAGGTATCAACCGACAGATAGGGGCGCCGCTCCAGCCAGACTAGCCCAAGCGCCAGCGCCAGCGTAACGGTAATGACGGCGTAGAAAAGGTTGATATCCAGCAACAGGCCGAAAGCCACGCCCAGCAAAGACGCATGCGCCAGCGTATCGCCGAAATAAGACATGCGTCGCCAGACGACAAACGAGCCCAGCGGGCCTGCGGCGATGGCTAAAAAAATCCCCGCCAGCCAGCCGGGAAACAGAAGCTCAATCATGCGTCGTTTCCACCTTGTCTTTTTAAAATGACACGTCCATTTAAATCGTGACGATGATTATGATGATGCCGGTAAACCGCTAACTGCTCGGCGCCGCGATGGCCGAACATGGCTAAAAATTCGGGATGCAGGGACACCACTTCAGGAGTGCCGGAGCAGCAGACATGCTGATTGAGGCACAACACTTCATCGGTTTTCGCCATCACCAGGTGAAGATCGTGGGAAACCATCAATACGCCGCAATTAAACTCCTGACGAAGCTGGTTGATGAGATCATAAAGCGCAAGTTGTCCGTTGACGTCCACGCCCTGCGTCGGCTCATCCAATACCAGCAACTGTGGATGATTTAATAATGCCCTGGCCAGAAGAACGCGCTGATTCTCTCCGCCGGACAGCTTCTGCATCGGCTGCTGTAGCAGATGCGCAGCCTGAACGCGTTTCAGCGCGGGGAGAATATCCTGTTGTTTAACGCCGGGACGCAAGCGCATAAAACGGCTGACGGTTAATGGCAGCGTGGCGTCCAGGTGCAGCTTCTGCGGGACATAGCCGATACGCAGCCCCGGTATTTTTTGCAGCGAGCCGGAGGTGGGCGACAACAGGCCCAGAACCACGCGCACCAGCGTTGACTTGCCCGCGCCATTAGGGCCGAGCAGCGTAAGAATACGTCCCGCCTGTAAAGACAGCGAGATATCTGACAGCACTTTCTTACTGCCGAACGACACTGAAATATTATTGAGTGATACCAATGTGGACATAGAATTCGATTTGCAGAGATTCTGTAATGTTATAATATAACAAACTACACGTTAAAATCGATGGGATAACATGCGATGCAAAAGCATATTCAACAAAATAAATGGTTAAAAAGTGTGTTTGTTGCCAGCGCACTGATGGCTTCCGGTGCGTCGATTAACGCCGCCTCCGCCGAAGTAGTAACGTCTATCCGTCCGCTGGGTTTTATCGCTTCAGCGATAACGGAAGGGATTACGCCGACGGAAGTTCTATTACCCAACGGGGCTTCGCCCCATGATTATGCCTTGCGTCCGTCTGATGTCCAGCGTTTACAGTCAGCCGAACTGATCATTTGGGTCGGGCCGGAAATGGAAGCCTTTTTAACGAAACCATTGTCGCAGATTGCACCGGCAAAACAAATCACGTTAGCGGAATTACCGGCAATAAAAGCGGAATTGATAAAAGAAGCTGAACATCATCACGATCATGACGATAACGATCATGATGAGCATCATAATGATTCCCACGATAACGAACATCATCATGACGGCGAACATTCGGATGAGCACAGCCATGCAGCGGTTTCAGAACCAGAAGAAGAGGGCGATGGACACCATCACGGCGAGTACAATATGCACATTTGGCTGTCTCCTGAGATGTCAAAACAGGCTGCAATTGCTATTCATGCAAAATTATTGGAACTTATGCCTCAAAATAAAGACAAACTAGACGCGAATCTGCTTTATTTTACAGATAAAATCGCGCAGACAGACAAAAAAATTGCTAACATGCTAGCGCCTGTGCGGAATAAGGGTTATTTCGTCTTTCATGATGCCTACGGTTACTTTGAGCAGCGCTATGGTTTAAGTCCGTTAGGCTACTTTACGATTAACCCGGCGATTCAACCCGGAGCACAGCGCTTACACCAGATTCGAACACAGTTGGTTGAGCATAAAGCCGTATGCGTTTTTGCTGAGCCACAATTCAGGCCAGCCGTTATTAACGCTGTCGCCAAAGGAACTGACGTGCGCTTGGGCGTGCTGGATCCGTTGGGAAGCGATATCGCACTGGGTCAGGACAGTTATGTGAACTTCTTATCACAACTGTCGAGTCAGTATCTGAGCTGCCTGGAGGAAAAATCATGAGGATACGAATAAGTGCAGCAGATAGTCCGAACTATCGCTCTGGCGTATAACAACCTGCCAAGACCCCACCGCGTGATGCTGGGGTCCCTTACCGTTATGACATTGGCCGTTGCAGTTTGGCGGCCTTTTGTTTATCCCCCCGTTAGCGATGCTCCCGTGATAGTGAAAGACGTTGCTCTGGAAGCCAACCAGTTGCGCGCGCTTACGCCGGAGGCCAGCGAACCTATCGATCAACCCACGCCTGATGATGAAATTCCGCAGGATGAATTGGACGATAAAACCGACGAAGATGGAGCGGTGCATGAATACGTCGTTTCAACCGGCGATACGCTGGGTAGCATTCTTACCCAGTATGGCATTGATATGGCGGATGTCACCCAGCTTGCCGAAGGAAACCCGGCGCTGCGCAATCTTAAGATCGGCCAGCAGATATCTTGGGTACTCGGGGATAACGGTGAGTTGCAGAGTTTGACCTGGCAAATGTCGCGTCGTGAAACCCGGTTTTATGAGCGCGTAGGCGCCGAATTTAAAGAGCGAATTGAAACTCTGAAAGGGGAATGGCGTAATAGCGTACTAACCGGCCGTCTGAACGGGAGTTTCGTCAACAGCGCCAGAAACGCCGGTTTAACCCAGGGGGAAATCGGCGCGGTGGTTAAGGCGTTGCAATGGCAACTGGATTTCCGCAAGCTGCGCAAGGATGATACTTTCGCCGTGCTGTTATCCCGCGAAATCCTGGATGGCCGTAGCGAGCAGAGTGAACTGCTGGGGGTTCGTCTGAATAGCGGCGGTAAAGATTATTATGCCATCCGCGCCGATGACGGCAAATTCTACGACAAAGAAGGTTCCGGCCTAACCCGTGGATTCATGCGTTTCCCTACCATTAAACAGTTCCGTATTTCCTCGAATTTTAACCCGCGCCGTATTAATCCCGTTACCGGGCGTGTCGCGCCGCATAAAGGCGTCGATTTTGCCATGCCGGTCGGTTCTCCTGTGTTGGCCGTCGGCGATGGGGAAGTGCTTATCGCCAAGCGCAGCGGTGCGGCGGGCAACTATGTCGCGATACGGCATGGTAGACAGTACACCACGCGATATATGCACCTGAATCGTATCTTGGTGAAGCCTGGTCAAAAAGTTAAGCGCGGCGATCGCATCGGTTTGTCCGGAAACACCGGGCGCTCGACCGGTCCGCACCTGCACTATGAGTTCTGGATAAACCAGCAGGCGGTTAATCCATTAACGGCTCAGTTGCCTCGCTCCGAAGGTTTGAGCGGCAAAGAACGCCGCGATTATCTGGCGCAGGTGAAAGAAGTTGTACCCCAGCTTCAATTTGATTAGTTTCTGATGGAAAATAATTAGCCGGCAGCTTGCTGCCGGCGTTTTCATTTATATCCCTTGCGATTTTTCAGGTCGCTGGCTTGTTGGCTTCATTACTTATCCTTTGGGGTGCCGTCCGCCTGCATCTTGGAAAACACCGGGAGCGTTTTTAACCTTAGTTTCCGGAGGCGGGCTGGGGAGTCCGCCGTAAATTTATTGGGTTATAGGTTTTTCGGTTTATTTGAAGAGTTGATGATGGAAAAAGAGAAAAAAACGAGCGCTGAGTTTGTCCCTCAGTTCCAACGTGCCTTTTATCACCCTCGATACTGGGGAACCTGGCTGGGCATCGGGGTAATAGCCGTTGTTGCATATATTCCGGCTCGTTTAAGAAATCCGCTGCTGGGGGGATTAGGACGTCTGGTTGGCCGATTTGCCAAGGGAGCCCGCCGCCGCGCGCGCATTAACTTACTGTACTGCCTGCCTGAGCTAACCGAGGAGCAGCGTGAAACCATCATCGATAATATGTTCGCTACGGCTCCGCAAGCGATGATTATGATGGTGGACGTGGGCATTCGCGATCCTAAAAAAGTAGAGAAACATGTTCGCTGGCATGGCGACGAGATCCTGCACCAATTAAAGGAGCGGGGGCGGAATATCATCTTCCTGGTGCCGCATGGCTGGGCTGTTGATATTCCCGCCATGTTGATAAGTTCGCGTGGGCAAAATATAGCCGCCATGTTCCATAACCAGAAAAACGAATTAGTGGATTATTGGTGGAATAGGCTACGCCGCCGTTTCGGCGGACGGATTCATGCGCGTAATGACGGCATAAAGCCGTTTATCAGTTCCATTCGGCAGGGATACTGGGGATATTATCTTCCCGATCAGGATCATGGCGCGGAACACAGTGAATTCGTCGATTTTTTCGCTACCTATAAGGCGACGTTGCCGGCTATCGGCCGTTTGATGAAAGTTTGCCGCGCGGATGTTGTTCCGTTGTTCCCGGTATACGATGCGAAAACCTGCTGTCTTGATGTTTTCATCCGTCCGCCGATGGATGATCTGGCCGACGCCGATGATAAGCGCATTGCGCGCCGCATGAATGAGGAAGTCGAAATTCTGGTCAGACCGAACCCGGAGCAATACACCTGGATCCTTAAGCTGTTGAAAACCCGCAAGCCGGGAGAGATCGAACCCTATTGCCGGGACGATCTATACCGCGATTAATTATGCCGCTTGCGTTGGTCAGCATGGGGGTGGCAAAGAAGGCTTGTCACGATAAAAAAGCCGGGCGGTTTATTCATCGCCCGGCTTTTTAACTATATCGAATCAATAGCGGAGCAATGCACGACATCATGCTCTGCTGTTTTATCGGCTACTCCACCCGAAGGATACGCGTGGTATTGGTGGTGCCTACCGTACCCATTACATCGCCCTGGGTCACAATCACCAGATCCCCGGACGCCAGGAATCCCTTATCACGCAGCCGGATTACGGCATCATTAGCCGCGGCGACGCCATCGGTATAGCTGTCAAAATGCACGGGAGTCACGCCGCGATAAAGCGCGGTCAGATTCAGCGTGTGCTCATGGCGCGACATGGCAAAAATCGGCAGTCCGGAACTGATGCGGGACATCATCAGCGCGGTGCGTCCTGATTCCGTCATGGCGATCAGCGCGGTTACCCCTTTCAGGTGGTTGGCGGCGTACATTGCAGACATCGCAATGGACTCCTCAATGTTATCGAACTGCACATCAAGACGGTGTTTGGATACATTGATGCTGGGGATTTTTTCTGCGCCAAGACACACCTTCGCCATTGCGGCCACCGTTTCGGCCGGGTACTGTCCGGCGGCGGTTTCGGCTGAGAGCATAACGGCGTCGGTACCATCCAACACCGCGTTGGCCACGTCCATCACCTCTGCGCGTGTCGGCATCGGGTTCGTGATCATGGACTCCATCATTTGTGTTGCCGTAATTACCGCACGGTTGAGCTTACGGGCGCGGCGGATCAGCTTTTTCTGGATGCCAACCAGTTCGGGATCGCCGATTTCAACCCCTAAATCACCGCGGGCGACCATAACAACGTCGGAAGCCAGAATAATGTCGTCCATGGCCTCATCGGAGGAAACCGCCTCGGCACGTTCCACTTTGGACACGATTTTGGCGTGGCAGCCGGCGTCGCGCGCAAGACGGCGCGCGTAATTCAGATCCTCGCCGGTGCGGGGAAAAGAGACCGCCAGATAATCCACGCCGATCTTTGCGGCGGTAATAATGTCTTCTTTATCTTTTTCGGTTAGCGCTTCGGCGGAAAGACCGCCGCCGAGCTTGTTGATCCCTTTGTTGTTAGACAGAGGACCACCCACGGTAACTTCGGTGTAAACCTTCATCCCTTCAACCTGCAGGACTTTCAACTGCACTCGGCCGTCGTCCAGCAGCAGAATGTCGCCTGGGACGACGTCGGCTGGAAGACCTTTGTAATCAATACCAACTTTTTCTTTATCGCCTTCGCCTTTGGACAGATTGGCGTCCAACAGGAATTTATCGCCGATATTGAGAAAAATTTTACCTTCCTTGAAGGTGGAAACTCGAATTTTCGGACCCTGTAAATCACCAAGAATAGCAACGTGGCGGCCTAATTTAGCGGCAATTTCACGAACTTTATTGGCTCGTAACTGATGATCTTCTGCTGTGCCATGAGAAAAATTCAGGCGTACTACGTTAGCGCCTGCAGCAATAATCTTTTCCAGATTATTGTCGCGGTCCGTAGCTGGCCCCAAGGTAGTGACGATTTTGGTTCTTCTGAGCCGTCTGGACATGTATAACTCCGTTGACTTGTGAAGCAGTAGTGTTTCGATTAATGTCAGGTAGCGGTGAAAAATGTAACTTTACAACGAAACTATTTCATCCGGGTTACCCGAATTCCGTATGAACCTGGTGTCGTGTTAGCAGCCGTTATGTCAAGTAATGATGCCAGTTTAAAAATAAACTCCATTGAGCATTAACAAACTAATTGAAGGTTTTGGTAAATTGTTCCTCTTTATCAAAACGCGATTCCCGTAATGCTTCTTTGACTCGCTTCAAGTTATCTCTGAATTTTGCTCCACGCCGCAATGTGAAGCCTGTCGCCAGCACGTCAATCAACGTAAGCTGCGCGATACGGGATACCATCGGCATATAAATGTCCGTATCTTCGGGTACATCAACCCGCAGCATCAATGTGGATTCACGAGCAAGCGGCGTGCCGTCGGAAGTGATTGCGATCACTGTCGCATCATTCTTACGCGCCAGGCGAGCCATTTCAACCAGGCTTTTCGTTCTTCCGGTGTGCGAAATGAGCACGACAACGTCCCCTTCGCTCGAATTCATGCAGCTCATGCGCTGCATGACTATGTCGTCAAAGTAAACCACCGGGATATTGAAGCGAAAGAATTTGTTCATGGCGTCATGGGCTACGGCCGCCGATGCGCCAAAGCCAAAGAAAGAGATTTTTTTCGCCTGGGTGAGCAAATCCACCGCCCGGTTAATGGCGCTAATATCAAGACAGGATTTTACGTGTTCCAGTCCCGCCATCGTAGATTCAAAGATTTTGCTAGTATATGAATCAACGCTATCATCTTCTTCAACGTTGCGATTCACATAAGGCGTGCCATTCGCCAGGCTTTGCGCCAGATGCAGTTTGAAATCAGGAAAACCTTTGGTTTCAAGACGGCGGCAGAAGCGATTAACGGTAGGCTCGCTGACCTCGGACATTTTCGCCAGAGTCGCAATGCTTGAGTGAATGGCCGTTTGCGGTGCGCTCAGGATGACTTCGGCGACTTTTCTTTCCGATTTGCTCAGTAGTTCCAGGTAACTCTGAATTTTTTCCAGCATGTTCATATGCGAAGGGCCATGTAAGTTTTTCCGATTTCAGCCAAAGGAGCAACCGATGCGAATTTCGTGAAAATATACTACGACCTTGTAACTGTTGGCAGCGGGCAAAAAGTGAAGTTACTCACTTTTTTTGTCAGAACATGACATGTGTCTAACTTTCAGAAAAGTAATCCGTTGTCGGAAACGGTGAAAAATTTCTTTTTCAGGCGTATGCACCATACCCTTTAGTCATTGTAACAATTCAATTTTTTCGTATTTTTCTGGAAAGTATGGAGAAAATTTTGGCTTTGGGGACGGGTTTACTGGCTAGCGTCAAAAAGAGTACATTACTGCTGTAATAAAATTACAGTATCCCGTAACGAGGAGATGAACATGGCGGTAACTTCAACAGCCCAGGCATGCGACCTGGTTATTTTCGGCGCGAAGGGCGATTTGGCGCGCCGTAAATTGCTGCCTTCACTGTATCAGTTGGAAAAAGCAGGTCATATCCATCCGGAAACCCGGATTATCGGCGTCGGTCGAGCCGATTGGGATAAAGCAGAATACACCCGCGTCATTCGTGATGCGCTGGATACCTTTATGAAAGAGCCGATTGACGAGGCGTTGTGGGAGACGCTAAGCAACCGGCTGGATTTCTGCAATCTTGATGTTGAAGATACGCAAGGTTTTGACCGGTTGGGCAAAATGCTCGACCAAAAAAACCGTACCACCATTAACTACTTCGCCATGCCGCCCAGCACTTTTGGGGCGATTTGCCGCGGTCTGGGCACCGCGGGGCTGAATAAAGAACCGTCTCGCGTGGTGATGGAAAAACCATTGGGAACGGATTTAGCCTCTTCGTGCGTTATCAATGATCAGGTCGCCGAGTATTTTAAAGAGTGTCAGGTTTATCGTATTGACCACTATTTAGGCAAAGAGACGGTGCTGAACCTGTTGGCGCTGCGTTTCGCCAACTCGCTGTTTTCCGCTAACTGGGATAACAGAACCATCGATCACGTACAGATCACGGTGGCTGAAGAAGTGGGAATCGAAGGGCGCTGGGGCTATTTTGATAAAGCGGGCCAGATGCGCGATATGATTCAAAACCATCTGTTGCAGATTCTGACCATGATTGCCATGTCGCCGCCTTCCGATCTGACAACCGATCGTATTCGTGATGAAAAGGTGAAAGTGTTGCGATCGCTGCGCCGCATCGATCGCAACAACGTGCATGAAACCACGGTGCGCGGACAGTACACCTCCGGTTTCGTCCAGGGCAATAAGGTGCCGGGTTATCTGGAGGAAGAGGGCGCCAATAAGACCAGCGATACGGAAACCTTCGTCGCCATTCGGGTTGATATTGATGACTGGCGCTGGTCCGGCGTGCCGTTTTATCTGCGCACCGGTAAACGCCTGCCGACGAAATGCTCCGAAGTCGTTGTCTATTTTAAAAACCCCGCGTTGAATCTGTTCCGTGATTCTTATCAGCAGCTACCGCAGAACAAGCTGATCATTCGCCTGCAGCCGGATGAAGGGATTGAAATTCAGATCTTGAATAAAATCCCAGGGCTGGAGCATAAGCACCGTTTGCAAACGGTTAAGCTGGATTTGAGTTTCTCCGAGACGTTTAACCAACAGCACCTGGCCGATGCCTATGAACGTTTGCTGTTGGAAACCATGCGCGGAATTCAGGCGTTGTTCGTGCGTCGGGACGAGGTTGAAGAAGCCTGGAAGTGGGTTGATTCAATTATGGACGCATGGTCAATGGATAACGATGCGCCGAAGCCTTATCAGGCGGGAAGCTGGGGGCCGGTGGCCTCTGTTGCGATGATCACCCGCGACGGACGTTCCTGGAATGAATTTGAGTAGCATTTGAGTTGTTGACGAAAGTCATAACTCATCCGGTAAGTACAGTTTTAATGTATGGCTAACGGTGCGGTCGGACGTCTGCAATTTATGCAGACCCCTGTGGCAGGGGCGCGCTATATCATTAATGATGCCCACGGGCATGACAGGAGATAACTTTTGATGAAAAACTGGAAAACGAGCGCGGAACAAATTTTGACTGCGGGCCCGGTCGTTCCTGTTATTGTGGTTAACAAGCTGGAGCACGCGGTGCCGATGGCAAAAGCCCTGGTCGCAGGAGGCGTTCGCGTTCTGGAACTGACGCTGCGTACCGACTGCGCCATAGACGCCATCCGCGCCATTGCTAAAGAAGTTCCTGAAGCGATTGTCGGCGCCGGTACGGTAACCAATCCCCAGCAATTGGCCGACGTGACTGAAGCCGGCGCGCAATTCGCCATCAGCCCAGGGCTGACCGAATCTTTGCTGAAAGCGGCAACCGCAGGCAGCATTCCGTTAATTCCGGGGATCAGCTCCGTATCTGAACTGATGCTGGGCATGGATTATGGCTTGCGTGAGTTCAAGTTCTTCCCGGCGGAAGCCAATGGCGGCGTGAAAGCGTTGCAGGCGATTGCCGGACCGTTTGCGCAGATCCGTTTCTGTCCGACCGGGGGAATTTCGCCGAAGAATTACCGTGATTACCTGGCGCTGAAAAGCGTACTGTGTGTCGGCGGTTCCTGGCTGGTGCCGAATGATGCGCTGGAAAGCGGCGACTACGCGCGTATCACCGAATTGGCGCGTGAGGCCGTTGCCGGGGCGAAAGCGTAATCATTAATCTATAAATCTATACCGTTTTATTCTCAGGCCACCCATGATTTATGGGTGGCTTTTTACTATCAGCGCAAGTTAACCGCTGACCTTAACGGCTGATGCGCTGTTTTTTGCTAATATGACGGCCTCATCGGTGGTTGATGCGCTTGCCAGCGCGACGCCCATACGGCGTTTACCGTTAATTTCCGGTTTACCGAACAGACGGATCTGCGTATAGGGATGCAGCGCGCTTTCCAGTCCTTGATAGCGTACATTCCGGCTTTCCAACTCCGGCAGAATCACGGCCGAAGCGGCTGCGCCGTACTGGCGAATGGCGCCGATTGGCAATCCCAGAAAAGCGCGAACATGGAGTGCGAATTCCGACAGATCCTGAGAAATCATCGTTACCATGCCGGTATCATGCGGGCGCGGCGAAACTTCGCTGAAAATGACATCGTCGCCGCAGACAAACAGCTCAACGCCGAATAATCCGTAACCGCCCAGCGCCTTGACCACATCGCCGGCTATTTTTTGCGCCCGTTCTTGCGCCAGCGCGCTCATTCGCTGTGGTTGCCAGGATTCGCGATAGTCGCCGTCCTCCTGGCGGTGGCCGATCGGTTCGCAAAAGTGAATGCCATCCACCGCATGGATCGTCAGCAGGGTAATTTCAAAATCGAAATTGACCAGCCCTTCGACAATAACGCGACCGCCGCCGGCACGACCTCCCTGCTGGGCGTATTGCCAGGCTTGGTCTAATTGCCGAGGTTCACGGATCAGGCTTTGTCCTTTACCCGATGAACTCATCACCGGTTTAACGATGCAGGGATAACCGATTTCCGCTACGGCCTGCCGAAAGCGCGTTTCGCTGTCGGCAAAACGGTAACTTGAGGTAGGAACGCCCAGCGTTTCGGCGGCCAGGCGGCGAATGCCTTCCCGATTCATAGTCAGAAGCGTAGCCTGCGCGCAGGGCACGACGTGATGTCCTTGTTGTTCAAGCTTTACCAACATATCGGTAGCGAGCGCTTCGATTTCCGGCACGATATAATCGGGGCGTTCGGCTTCAACCAATGCTTTTAACGCTTCGCCGTCCAACATGTTAATGACGTGGCTTCGATGAGCAACCTGCATGGCCGGCGCGTCGGCATAGCGATCGACCGCGATAACCTCAAGGCCTAAGCGCTGGCATTCGATCGCCACTTCTTTGCCCAACTCGCCGGAGCCCAGCAACATCACGCGAGTGGCATCAGTACGCAGGGCAGTTCCAATCGTTAACATCATGTGATACCTGATCTGGTTGTGAAAAATGGGCGCAGTATAAACGAAAACGTTTGCGTTCGCATCTGAGGCGACGTCAGGGGGCGGATGCGGAGCGACGGGGATTCTCCTCGCTTGGCATCGCCGGGTAATCGTGCCACTCTTGATCTCAGCACGGTTTTATTCCTGATCCAAGGGCTTTATTCCAGAACAGAAGGAGCACCATGACAGCACCGAAAGCAGCAAAAAGACCCTATCCGTTGACTATCCACAATGATACCCGTATCGATAATTACTATTGGCTGCGCGACGACGAGCGGGCCGATCCTGAGGTATTGGATTATTTGCAGCAGGAGAATAGCTACAGCAGTGCGATAATGGCCTCCTACGACGGCCTGAAACAGTCGCTGTATGAAGAAATGGTCGCCCGGATACCCTCGGAGGATATGTCGGTTCCCTACGTTAGAAACGGTTACCGCTATCAGAGTCGCTATGAGCCGGGTAAGGAATATCCTATCTACCGACGCCAGCCCGAAAATGTAACGGATGAATGGGAGACATTGCTGGATGGAAACCAGCGGGCGGAAAATCATGAGTTTTATAGTCTGGGCGTGTTGGAAGTCAGTCCTGATAATCAGGTGTTGGTGATATCGGAAGATTTCCTGTCCCGGCGGCAATACGACATTCGGTTTCGCGATCTTAGCCGCGGCGAGTGGCTGCCGGACGTCATCGAGAAGGTGTCTTCCGGGGCTGAATGGTCGGCGGATTCCAGCACGCTCTATTATGTCCGCAAACATCCGCAAACCTTGTTGCCGTATCAGGTTTATCGCCACCGGTTGGGAAGCGATCCGGCGTGCGATGAACTGGTCTATGAAGAGCAAGATGACACCTATTACGTCAGTCTGAGCAAGACAACGTCGGAACGCTACATCACCATTTACCTCAGTAGTACCACCAGCACGGAAGTTTTGCTGATCGATGCGGCGGCTAATGATGCGGCGCCGCAGGTGTTTATCGACCGGCGTAAGGATCATGAATATTGGGTAGACCATTATCGGGGCGTCTTTTATCTGCGTTCCAACCGGGAGGGGAAAAACTTCGGTCTGTACCGCACCAATGATATTGGGGAAGAGAGACTGGAAACGCTGATCGCGCCGCGGGAACATCGCGTTCTTGAAAGCTTTGAGCTGTTTCGTGACTGGCTGGTGGTGGAAGAAAGAGAGAAGGGGTTAACCTGCCTGCGGCAAATTCACTGGCAAACCCAGGAAGAGAAAAATATTACGTTCAATGACGCCAGCTATGTCACCTGGCTATCCTATAATCCGACGCCGGAAACCGCTTTGTTGCGTTATGGCTATGCCTCCATGACTACGCCAAGTTCACTTTATGAACTGAACATGGATACCGGTCAGCAGCAATTGCTCAAACAGGCTGAAGTAAAGCACTTCACTACGGATAATTATTGTAGTGAACGTTTGTGGATTACCGCTCGGGACGGCGTTGACGTTCCGGTTTCGTTGGTGTACCACCGCGAACATTTCAAGCCGGGCCAAAATCCCATCTTGGTATATGGCTATGGCGCGTATGGCAGCAGTATGGAGCCGGATTTTAGCGTTAGCCGATTAAGCCTGTTGGATAGAGGTTTTGTCTTCG
The DNA here is from genome assembly GCF_017569925.1 of Brenneria izadpanahii. NCBI lineage: Bacteria > Pseudomonadati > Pseudomonadota > Gammaproteobacteria > Enterobacterales > Pectobacteriaceae > Brenneria > Brenneria izadpanahii. The sequence goes on from NZ_CP050854.1 coordinate 2,166,097, forward strand.
CGCTGACCCATATTCGCGGCGGCGGAGAGCTGGGACAACAGTGGTATGACGACGGACGCTTGTTGAACAAGATGCATACATTTACCGATTTCATTGATGTTTCACAGGCGCTGGCGGAAAAAGGCTATGGCGATCGGCAAAAAATGTTTGCCATGGGCGGCAGTGCCGGCGGGCTATTGATGGGGGCGGTAGCGAATTTCGCGCCTGATTTGTTTAAAGGCGTTATCGCCCAGGTTCCGTTTGTCGATGTTCTGACCACGATGCTGGATGAATCTATTCCCTTAACCACCGGTGAATATGATGAGTGGGGCGATCCTAACGATCTCACCTACTATAACTATATCAAGCAATATAGCCCGTACGATGGAGTAACGGCCCAGGATTATCCGCATATGCTGGTTACCACCGGATTACATGATTCGCAGGTTCAGTATTGGGAACCGGCAAAGTGGGTAGCGAAACTGCGTGAGATGAAAACAGATCAACATCTTTTGCTGTTGTATACCGATATGGATGCCGGGCATGGCGGGAAGTCAGGGCGTTTTAAACATTACGAGGATATTGCGCTGGAGTATGCGTTCTTACTGATGGTGCTTGAAACTGACTGAACCGATGAGAGTAAACCCGCTGATAGCGGGTTTACCGATCAGCATTGTTGACTTTACTTAATAGTATCCGCCTGTGGTTGCGCCTTCTTGGCCTTTTTTTCCGCGCGCTTTTCTGCTGCGGTTTTCAGGGGTTTCTTTTTGCTGTTCTTTTTGCTGTCCATTCCTTTACTCATTTCTGACCTCGCTTGGTAAAAGGTTGGTTTGCCAGTACATTAACCTCCTGTTTGGCGCGAGATGCAAGGGGAAAATGTTTTTTATTGAGAGGAAATGTGTCGCCGGCATAGTGAGCGAAAGATGCTATTTCGATTTCGGCTCGTAAGGCAAACGAGAGAACTGCAAAGAGAGCTGGCGGTAAACGCCAACGCGCTCGCGGAAGTAGCTGCGCAGATGTTCCGGTTGTTCCTTTTCTACCATTTCAGGAATAACCGGCATGTTATAACGTTCTTTGAAGGCGACGCCTGACGCGGCCAGATCCACATTAACCTTGTCCATCTCTTCTTTGGAAAGATCTGCCAAATTATATCCCATGGGGAGGTTCTCCTGCTAAGACGCTTTGTGCGTCAAGGTAAATCAGAGGCAGGAAAATGGCAAGTCTCAGCAATGTGTTTGAAATGACCTAATAAGTTAATCTTTTATTTAATTCGCATTCTGATAATAGAAATTATTATCAATAATAATCACGAAATATTTATTGGAAATAAAAATCAATATCAATCAACTTTTACTATCTTAATGATTTTAAACGTAAAAATAATTATTGTTAATTTAGTTAATAAGATGTTTTTATTTTTTATCTTCAGGCATAATAAGCGGCAAATCATCTACCTGCCAGAGAAATAAGGAATGACTATGTTAAAAAAAGAAATGATTAACAAACTGAATGAACAGCTTAATCTAGAGTTCTATTCCGCCAACTTATATTTACAGATGAGTGCCTGGTGTGGTGATAAGGGTTTTGAAGGCGCTTCTGCTTTTCTGAAAGTGCACTCTCAAGAAGAAATGGAACATATGCAGCGACTGTTCAACTATCTGGATGATACCGGCAGCATGCCGATATTAGGCGCCATCGCTGCGCCGCCGGTAGACTTCGCTTCACTGGCTGACGTATTCAAACAGACATATGAACATGAACAGTTGATTACTCAAAAAATTAATGAACTGGCCCATGAAGCCATCACTTTACAGGATTATTCAACGTTCAACTTCCTGCAATGGTATGTGGCGGAGCAGCATGAGGAAGAAAAATTGTTCAGTTCTATCCTGGATAAACTGGCGCTGGTTAATACCAGCGAAGGCGGCCTGTTCTTCATCGATCAAGATCTGAAAAAAATGGCGGCCAGCGCCGCGGGTAGCGAATCAGCCTGAACCCTTTAACTGGCTAAGCTATTTATCTCTACCTAACTAATTTCAAATTCGGTAAGTCAATATACCTGTGATTTGAAAGAGGAAGGGGTGTAGTGGCAATGCATATCGGGTTAGCGATTGCGTTGCCGCTCAATTGCAAAACGATCTTTTTCTTCATGTTTCGAAAGCCCTCCGATTTTTGTATCGCCTTTCTTCCACGGCGGCCTTATTTTCCCTTATTGCCAGACAATCCGATTTGACGAGGGTAAACATTGTCGCTCGACTTCAACGGCCGCTATCGTTATGATCGTTGTCAGCATATAGTTAGTAACCTTCTGTTTTATATGGAATGAATCTATTTTTTGATTTAGCGCGTTGTATAACCATGACGCGCGGAGCGTTTACATAATCATGTCCAGGAACATCATGATGAAGAAATTAATGCTATCCCTCATTCTCGTCTCCGTATCTGTGAATGCTTTTGCCGCAGCAAAATTGGCAAATATAGGCCGTTTACAGTATGGCGATAAGTGGGCCTTCACGCGGGAAGAGGTGCAGCTTATTTGTCGGCCAGGGAAGGCGCTGTATGCTCTGAACACCGCCACATTGATGCAATATCCGCTCAACGATGCCGCTACCGCACAAATGAAAGCAGGACAGGTAAACGCGCAGCCGATAGATGCCATCTGGTTGGATGATCCTAACAACCCCGGACAGAAAAAAAGCTTACAGCCTTTTGTTGAACGGGCTGAACAACTCTGCGATTCCGACAGCTAATCGTAAAGTCATTGATTCTTAATTAAATGTTAAACAATTGGTTTCCTACGGTTAACTATAAGTGTGATATTTATCTTAATTGTAATATTTGACGTTATGGGAAAACTGGAAAATGCGAGGGAGTTGGCTACGCTTAGGTTACAAGGCTAGTTCAGCTTGTAAAAATGCCAACTTTTAGCGCAAGGCTCTCTCCCAAGAGCCATTTCCCTAGACCGGATACAGGAATCGTATTCGGTCTTTTTTTAACTCATTGATATTTAATGATTTTATTTTGGTGATCCCGAAAAATCCCGAAATTCCCCGAAAATCGATATCCGGTCTTTTACAGATAAGTGTATTCTTTCCCTCTTGTATCCAGGTATTTTTCTGTCATTTTGGCCGATTTGTGTCCGAGTAATTTTTGAGCGAATTCCTTTCCATATTCGGCCTCATAAAGTCGTGAAGCGAGACTACGGATTTCATGGAAACTCGGCGGTGATTTCCCGTAAACCAGATCCGTTGCTTTGAGCGCTTTGACGAATGCTTTAGTGATCGAGTCGGCATTAAGCGCGCCTGGTGTTCTGCTCGATTTCCGGCTGGGTATTCCTGCCCCGGCAAATCCGATCGTTATCGCATCAATCACGCCGCCGGCGGATGCAGAAGAAGATGATGCAACTGACGATGAGACGCGGTTCTATACGGAAACCTATGTCACTGCGTACTGTGCAAAAGGACCGCCCGGCCCGGCATCGGCAGAGGTCACTGCCGCCGGACGGGATGATCGGGCTGTGCATGATGAGCAACGGTATTGCCGCCGGCTTCATGGGTAATCAGGTGATGTTTGGCGAGGCGTATTTGCCATACGCATGGAAGGATTCAAATAAGCAGACCACGCAGGATGAGATCGTCTCCATTACCCCGGTTGGCATTACTCTGGTGGTGGGCAACAAGGGCATACCCTATATATTCTCCGGTATCGCTCCGTCGAACATTACCAGCAATCATCCGATCAACATCGCTGCGTCAACGTTGTGCGACCACACGTTGCTGTCGCTGCTGACGAAGAAAGGGGCAGCTAGCGGAAAGCTGACGTGATGCGCATCCGCCGAGGCTGACGGCGCGGGATTCTCATCAGAATAGATGCCGGGCAGGACAAAGGCGGTATCCAGTTCACCGCCGATTGACAGGATCAGCACCTGCTCGCCAACGGACGGCGCCCACCAGCCGCGGGAGCGTCCGGCGCGCCGGGTCAGCCAGTTAAGCCAGCCGGTGGTCATTTCCCCGGTCTGCACCCGGCACAAGGCGTCACCCGTGTTGACGTGGGTGACGACGCCGACACGGATCAAATTGTGGAATAGGCGCATAATTTCGGTAAGGTTGGCTTGTGTGTTCATGCGAGAAAGGATGCCGTCGGGGAAATTTTGCGGCAATTGATGTGTGTTTGTTGACACGTAAAACAACAAGCGGTAGAACACACCGTGACCGCTATTGTTAAGGAATGATAATAGGGAGCAATAATGGCAACAAAAGAAGAGGGTTTCCGCAATCTTACGGCGGGTGAACTTAGGATAACCCGCACAGTTTTCAAGGATGCTATTAATTACGGGATGGTTAAGGTTTATAACGGCGAGTATATCCCTTTTGGAATGCAATATGATAGTACGGCTGTTACACCGAATGGCAATATGTATTGGCCTAAAAAAATATTTAAAGAAGATTTCTCTTCACAATCACCGGAAATACAAAATTGGTTCATTCATGAAATGACGCATGTCTGGCAGTATCAGATGGGGATGAATGTGAGAACGCGGGGGGCAATGAGTTGGGCCGCTAATTATGAATATTGGTTACCTGACTACAAAACTTTGGCTAATTTTAATATGGAACAACAAGCCGGAATTGTCGCCGATTATTTTACACTGGAGCGTTTTGGTATAAATTCCTGGATGCGAGCAAAGGATTTTAAAGGTATCGTTGGTCCTGATTTGAAGAAAAAGTATCAAAATGCACTAAAATACTTTCTTTATCACCGCGCGACAGGAAATGTTTATGGAACTGAAATTATTTTCTTTCAGCTTAATTGTTTTATTATTAGCTGGGTGTGGACATAAAACCGCTTTCCGTGTGGCTTCTGTTACTCTGAATAATAATCAGCCTTGTATTTCCGTTCAGAAAGAATCTGTCACTAAGGATGGTCGTTCAAAACTGGTTAGTGTCACTATTTACCAAAGAGATAGTGCTGGTGAAATGCGTACGGTTTGGGAAAAAAATGATATAAAAAATCCAACTTATGCAACATTACCTCAGCAATGTATTCCAATATCATATGACTTTGAACCGGATAAAGAATATAGCGTCAGTGTAGTAACAGATATTTCTGATGATACAGTGGAGTCCAAGCGTATATGGGTAAGAAATTTTACACTGGAAGAATTGAAATCGCAGGAAAATAAGTAACTGATGTTATGAATTGCCCCGAATTACGGGGCAATGTGTTTTATTGGCTCAGATGTTCTATCAGCAGCTCGTCAACCGTTTTTATATCTGCTTTACTAAATCCCAACAACTGCCTTGCCTCATATTGCACATCGTCACTAGGGCGATCGCGTAGACCGTAGTGATGCACGCGAGCCATGCGCTGAACCCGGCCGACAAACTCCACGCTGGCCGCATCCGCTGCGTCTTTAGCTTTCAGGTACTTGGCTGTGCGCAGTTTCTGGAACATCTGACGCTTAACCCGGCCTTTTTTACCTTCAATCGGCTTCGCTTTGCGTGGGGCGTAGGGCGTGCCGTCCGGCGCCTGCTGCTGCCTGATGGGTTGGTCGATGTCCTCGCGGATGACGGCACAGCGGGTCTGCGATGCATTACAGATGGCGCTGTGGCGTCGGAAGCGGCCGGAACAGGTTATTGTTCATACAGATAGAGGCGGTCAGTACTGTTCAGCGGATTACCAGACTTTACTGAAACGGCATAATCTGCGTGGCAGTATGAGTGCAAAAGGCTGCTGTTATGATAATGCCTGTGCAGAAAGCTTCTTTCATTCGCTGAAGGTGGAATGCATCCACGGTGAACACGTCGCCAGCCGTGAAATAATGCGAAGCACAGTGTTTAATTATATAGAGTGTGATTACAATCGCCGGCGCCGTCACAGTGCCTGCGGCGGTCTCCACATTACGTGGGTAGGATCACTTATCTCATCAGCGGCTTTCTCCGTTGCTGATAAACTTCCGTCTCTCACTGCCGATAACTTGTCCATAGGTCTGTTTATTGAGGGCAAGGATGTGAGGATATTGATTTTATTTCTGGCGGCGATTTCGTTTTCGGTAATGGCTGACGCTGATAAAGAAAGATGGAGTCACTCATTTGAAAAAGATAAATTCGACGGATTTCATATAGAAACAGCAACCACTGATAATGGAATTGCAAAGATGCAATTGCAAAGACGTGCTGGTATGTTTTCACTGAATTTGTTCATGTATGGTGGTAAATTTTCTTGCGGAGAAGATTGTACTGTAAGGATTAAACTTGATGATAATGAACCTAAAACGTACATAGCGTTGGGAAACAAAAATGAAAGAATTTTAAGTATCATTCTTAATAAGAAAGATATAAATGCCATAAAGCAATCAAGATCAATTGATATAGAAACAAATGTAATGGATTATGGTTTTAATTATAATGGAAAGAAAATATATTCATTTTCCTTACTAGGGAACCCGTTTGTTGGTGAGGTTCATGTTAATATCGAGTATATAAGAAGACTGGTATCTTCTGGCAAGAAACCGCAAACGTTAAGCGCAGAGAATGGCGGAAAGAAAATTGAATCATTTAAAACATGCAAAAAGGTTTTTTATGATTATTACAATAATAAAAATTATATTTCATTAATAGAGCGTGAAGATGCAAGGGTTTTGGTTGGGTTTATTTATTCCAGTGTGGGTGGGGTGATGTTTAGTTGCAGTGATGAAATAAGTAAAATAATAATTCTTGAATATATGTAATATCAAGAAAATTTAACCCGCTAAAAGCGGGTTTTTTAATGCCTGGAGAATACATTGGCTGAAAATGCAGGAACAATCGATTCTCTGTTGGTTTCGCTTGGGCTGGAAACTGTGCCAAATCATTCCAGAAAGGTGCGGACGCCAGCAAAGGTGTCACCGATGGAATGTTACAACTTGCGCCGCTGCTGGTGTTGGCACAAAACATCCACGAATTCCACTAACGGGGATTTCAACGCCGACGATCAATGAACAACACTGGCACAATTTATATTGGGGCCGGGAATTTTAGTGGATGGACAGATCCCGCCGCTAGATTCGGAGACAAAAATTACCCTGTCGGAATTGTGATGAACATGTATTGGGAATGGACTATTGGAGCGCAAAAATATTACCACCAGTTCGTCCCATACACGCTAACTGCATAACTTAAGTGCGTGAACAAGGGCGAATTGGCGGCCGCCGGCCGAAAATGACACAGGATGTTATCCATCATGCGCGTCAGATGTTGACGAATGGCGTTTTACGAAAACAGGTAGCGAATGTTTGTGGCATGACTGTGAAGACAATTTATAAGCATTTCCGTGCCAGTTAATTGATCGGTTATAGCGATCAATTAACCCGAATCGATCTGTACAAACGTTTATAAAATATACAGCTCAGGTGTCATGATTAATAGGTGACGAAAAACTATAAAAACGGCACTAGGGGAAGCAGCCCATCGAGTTACCGATGGGCTTTTTCTTTCGAGAGGCTTGATAGCGATTCTTTGCTATCAGCTGCGCGAACACGATCGCAACAAAAGGCTACTTTTTCACAGCAAGGTATCGCAAAAATCAATTAAATAGGCCATTTTTTAATGATTTTTGATATGCTGCCGAAATTTTAATAATCCGCTACCAGTGCGGGTTTTTATGTCTTCAGAAAATGGGCGAGCGCCAATAGAGTCATACGGCTGTTTAAATTAACATATAACTATTACCGGCATAATATTGGTATTATTTATGGGTGAATGAAATAAATTTGGAGTATATATGAAATTGGTTTTATCATTTGTTGTTGCTATTTTGTTTTCCTCCGCTGTTTTTGCTGCTGATTCAAATTTGAGCGATCTTATTTGGTCAAAGAAAGAAAATAGCGAAGCTATTCAAATAATGAATAACAATCCTAAATTGATTAACTCAAAAAACAGACTTGGTTATACCCCACTGCATTTAGCCAGCATGGTTGGCAATAAAGAGATAGTTATATTTCTTTTAGAGAAAGGCGCTGATGTCAATGCCACTGACGGGGAAGGGTATAGCCCCTTAGTCAGAGCTAAAGCTAATCACCATCAAGATATAGTTGAAATCTTGATCAAGAATGGCGGAAAGGAGTTAGAGCCACAGATTTAGGCTGACTTAATGCGTTAACCCAAATCACTATGCATTAAGTAACTCCACTCATAAGACAATATTCAAGGCTCACTTCGGTGAGCCTTTTCTTTTCCCGTAAATCACTCACAGCGCCGACCATTCGGGAGGTAAGGATCATGAAAATGCCAGACAAAATCCCCGACCTGTGGGCGCAAATCATTGCGTGGTTTACCGCATGGTTTACTGCTCACAAAGAGGAAGCTGGCTATTCAGCCGCTGCGGGAGACCTGAAACACGCGGGCCATCGCTTTGATGCTGAATTCAGCCTGATATTTTTCGATGAAGTCATACTTCATTTCAGGCGTTTCGCAAAGTATGTCGCGGCCTTTTGGAGAATGGCCGGTTCCTCTGCCTGTTCAGCCAACTATCTATTAAGACGGGCATTTTCAGCAGCCAGTTCGTTCTCTCGCTCAGACGATGTCAGTTGTTGCTGTTGTTTACTGCGCCCGGCGTACAGTTGCGACTCGTGTAAGCTGAGTTGGCGAGCCGCAGCGGCAACCCCGATATGCGCATGCTGGGTAAGATCAAAGGTACAACCGGATAACCGGAGTAAAACTTAATTGCTGCGCTGATGAGATGAGATCAACGGCGCGGGTCTTCCGATGTTTGTGTGTTGGGTTACGCACTTCATTGTTCCGAGACGCTGTCTGGCGATGGCGACTTAATTGGCGTTTCAATCGGGAAGTGATAATGATCTTGAATGATAAAACGTAACCAATTAAGATAAATTCTCTTTTAATCAGGAAGATTAATTATCATGTTTGGTTTTGACAGGCTCATAACACCTAAGATCATCAGCATTCTCTATGTTATTACCGTTGTTCTGCTGCTTTTCGCGGCTGTGGTCCAATTTATGTCAGGCGGCGTGTCAGCAGCAATAGGGTTTATTGTGATAGCTATTTTCTCTCGTATATTCTTTGAATGCATTATGATCGCATTCAAAAATAACGAATATCTTCGCCGTATTGCTGAGTCGCTGGAAAAAGATAAAATTCAGCCGTAAGACGGTTGAATATTTATTGGCGCCGCCATATAGATTTATTGCGCACATCCCAAGCCCTGGCATCTGCCGGGGCTTGTTATTTGGATAATGTCCCGGTATAAATATTTTGCTTGATGGAGATATGCAAGCCATGCGTTGTGAATCCTGCGCTGATCTCTGCGTTAAATATGTGATCCGTACACCCAATGATTTGCGCAAAGCCATCCGAATAGCTGCGCAAAATGTGCAAGATGGCACCATTACGGAAATAAAGGCCGATCCAGATTGGAATCAATTTAGTTTTGAAGAGTGTGCGAAAACGATGCGCTGGGGCGATATTGTCGCCTATCAGTTCGTCTGTAATCGTTGTGGGCGACGATTTACTCTTGGGGCTGAAACTTATCACGGCAGCGGCGGAAGCTGGGAGCCCGATAAGGGGAAACACCCGATTATAGATTAGGTAGGAATAGAAAACGGGCCAGCCATTTTAACTCGTTCGAAAATGCCCGATTTATCCGAAATCTTATCTCCGGCCTAAACCAAAATCTGTTTTTTCTCGCGGCTCGTGATAGCGCCGGTCAGCTTGATGGCGCTATGTTCACGCCGTTTTAGGCAAATTTCCTCTCTCATTCTCGCACATACGCACGCTGCAACTACCAACGAGGTTATCGATATACGCAGGCCAGGCGGCCGCGCGGAGGATATCAATTATTGGGCAAAAAAATAATGAGGACAAAGGGTTAATATTGCCGTTGGACAGGACAACGCACTAAAAGTGAATATCTATCACCCTGAAACAGTAAAATATTACATTTATTTTACTGAATATAATTACATTGATATGAAATTGATTTTTAGACAGTTTATTTTTCTTTTGTTTTCGGCGGTGATTGTGATGCTGGCGGTAATGGCGCTATTTTTAGATGTCCAATGGCTTCACAATGAAGTTAAAGAGACCTCCATTACAGAGATTTCCCAGGCGTCGATACTGGCGGCGATCGTGTGTTCGAACCTATTTCAGGCGGTTAGGAGCAGAGAGGGCAAACGAGGCTTTGTGCTGATAGCCGGATTTTTCGGCTGTATGCTTATTCGAGAAATGGACTTTGTGTTTGACATGATAGCGCATGGTTCATGGCTATGGTTTGCTCTGTCAGTGGCCATCGGAACTATATTTTTTTGCTTTAAAAAACCATCAGATACGATTCATCAACTGACGGTTTTCATTCGCCATCCTGCTTATGGAATGATGTTTTCCGGGCTTCTTTGCGTTTTGGTTTTTTCCCGTCTATTTGGGATGCAGGTTCTATGGCAAGATCTTATGCGGGACGGATATATCCGGTCGGTAAAAAATATAGTGGAAGAGGGAACCGAGCTTTTTGGCTATGCGCTTTGTTTGATTTCAACATTCTGGTTCATGGCGAGAAGTAATGAAAAGAAGGCGTTGTAGCGGAACAACGCAGAGTGGGAAGCGGTATGTGGCTGGATGGTTGAAGCCGGCTTCACAAAGGGCGCGTCGTTTAATCCCCGCAGGGACGTAAAGGCGTCACTTTCAAAGATCATGACGATTACAAACGGGGCTTCAGAACAGAAAGTGGGGGGCGAATAGGCCGCACTCCAATTATGCACCGGTATTATTACCGGTTCCTGTCTTACTGAAAATTATGTCAGGAGCAAGAGTGCGGTTGCAGTATTTTATTCATATTTATCCCAGTCACCTGAAAACCGGTGGATTGGTAAACATGCGTCGCCAGTTTATTATCCGGGGCTACGCGTAATTTGATTTGAATAAATCCTTCTGCCGAGAGTTTATCTTCCAGGCATTTCATCGTGCGTTTACCGAAGCCCCGGCCCCGGTAATCCGAGAAAATATAGAAATCGTTAATATAAGCCGAGCGGGCGGTAGGATCAGGCCGGTACCATAAATAGCCGAGCGTTTTTTCCGCTCCGCCGTCGCGTATGACGATGCAGAGTAAAACCTGTCCGGCGGTATCGACGCCATTCGCCAAACTTATCGCCACTTCACGCTGCGCCTGCTGTAAGGCGTCTTCTTCGGGGATCTGGTAACTTGAAGATATTTCCGCTGCATAGTCGGGAATGAAGTAAGCCAAATAATCTGAAAACTCACTGCTTAGCATTGCTCTAAATGAAATCATTTTTTCTTTTCCATCGAACTTATTCAGCACGCGAAAGTGCGCTACGGTAGACGCTGCGGCGCGCCAGTCGGGTTGAATAAGGGGATTTCTGTATATTTGCTGGACGGCCAGTTGCTGAATCCGAACGGGGTCGGCGGCCGCATGTCAAATATCCGGGAGATGCCCCGGATAACGAGAGTGTAAATCAAGGCTTGAAGGAACAAAAATAAGTTTTGCCGTTGTCAAAAGCGTCAGACCGGCAGCGATAAATCACCGGTTAAAGCGTTGGGGAGCGCGGCCAGTACGGGAGAAGGAACCAGCAGTTTTACCTCGCGGATCCCCCGCCCATAACGAGAGCGGGTTGCTGTAGAACCGCATTATCAATCAGCACCGGCCACGCGGCGGGCAGACCGAACACCGTAATCCCGCCGGGAACCATCCCGGTTAGCTCCGTGGATTTCTCCATCCGGGCGAAGGAGATGCGTTGCGCCGCGAGCAACTGCTTTACTGCGCCGTTGATGTCGAGGCGCCGCGCGCCCGTACAGACAGCGGCGGCATAGGCTTCAGCGCCGTGTTTTTTAAATTTCAGTATCAGCGTGTTGGCACAGGTTTCCAATGGATAACCATAGCGTTCGCTGAACACGCTTGTATCGGATGCCTCACTGTCGACGATAAAAGCCTTGAGCGATAAACGGGTGATGTGTTGCAGCACATGCGCGGGAATCTGCGCATCCAGCTGTTTGGGATCGAGTAATTTTTCATGATGGGGCTGCGTCATTTGTTTTATCGCCTCGTAGCTACTTTGCGTCACCGTTGAATCCTTTTGATTCAGTTAATATTATCCGCTTGTCGTATTTTTTCCGGCATATTTTTTTTCCCATACAGGAATTGAGAAATCTGTTTTTCCAGCGTCCGCGTTTCGGTTAGAAACCCGTCATGTCCGTAGAGCGAGTCAATTTCAGCAAATTGCGCGCCTTTTATGTGTTGCGACAGGAATTTTTGTTCTCTAACGGGGAAAAGATGGTCTGAAGCGATCCCGATAATCAGGGTTCTTGCCTCTACTTTCCCCAGCACGATTTCCGGTTTATTTCTCTTTCTGCCGATATTGTGGGTGTCCAGGGCATTAAGCAAGCACCAGTAACAATAGGCGTTGAAACGCCGGATAAATTTTTCCCCTTGATAGCGTTGGTAAGCGGCGGCCAGAAAATCATCCAACTTATGCCTATCGTGTTCCTTCTGGCTATGAAGGTAGGTGTCAAAACAGCGATAGGATAACAGGGCGATACTTCTGGCCGCCTTCAATCCGGCCATACCGCCGTTACGATCTATACCGTCAAAGGTTTTATCGGCCAGCAGCGCCAGCCGCTGGCTTTCATTGAAGGCTATCGCCCAGGGGGAACTGACGGCATTGGCGGATAATATCACCATCTGCCGTATCCGTTGGGGCTCGCAGATGGCCCATTCCAGCGCCTGCTGTCCCCCCATGGAGCCGCCGATAAGTAAAAAAATGCGTTCTATGCCCAGATAGTCGGCAAGCAGGCTATGCGCGAAGACCATATCCCGAATGGTGATTGACGGAAAATCACGCAGGTAAGGTTTGTTGGTCGATGGGTTGATGCTTTGCGGGCTGGTGGAACCATAAGGCGAACCAGGCACATTGGCGCATACGATGAACCAGCGGCCGGGATCAAAGCATTTTCCGGAACCGATCAGGCCGGGCCACCAGACTGCCACATCCGAGCTCCCCGTCAGCGCATGGCAAATCCATATCACATTGGATTTGTCCGCATTGAGCGTTCCATAAGTGTGAAAAACGATATCAATGCCCCGGAGAAACGAGCCGTTTTCCAGGAGAAAGGGGGCGTCTGAGCGGAAATGATGGCGCGTCATAGGCATGCCGGATTATTTACTGGCGTTGAACGCCTGTTCGATGTCCGCCTTCAGGTCGTCAATATGTTCGATGCCTACCGAGAACCGCAGCCCGGCCGGCGTCACGCCGGCGGCTAGCTGCTGCTCATCGCTCAATTGCTGATGGGTGGTGGCCGAAGGCTGGATAATCAAGGTCTTTGCGTCGCCGACATTCGCCAGGTGGGTAATCAGCCGCAGACTGTTGATAAAACGGCTGGCGCGCTCTTTGCCCCCTCTGATTTCCACGGACAGTACGCCGCCAAACCCTTTTTTCAGGTATTTGTGGGCGATATCGTATGCCGGGCTGGAAGGTAAACCCGGATAGTTCACGCTTTCCACTTCCGGATGCTTTTCCAGCCAGAGCGCCAGTTCCAGCGCGTTATCAACATGCCGCTCTACCCGCAGAGAGAGCGTTTCCAGTCCTTGCAATAGAAGAAAGGCGTTAAAAGGCGACAAGGTCGGGCCGAAATCACGCAGGCCTTCGACCCTGGCGCGGATAATAAACTGAATGTTGCCCAATTCACTGCCCGGACCGAAAACATCGTTATACACCAGACCATGGTAAGCCTCCGACGGCGTTGAGAATTGCGGGAATTTTCCGTTGCCCCACGGATAGTTGCCGCCATCCACTATCACGCCGCCGATGCTGTTGCCATGGCCGCCGATCCATTTGGTCGCGGATTCCACCACCACGTGCGCGCCATGCTCAAGGGGGCGAAAGAGATACCCGCCGGCGGCAAAGGTATTATCCACCACCAGGGGCAGGTTATATTTTTGCGCTAACTCGGCGAAATGGTCGAAATCAGGGAACCCCAGGCGCGGATTGCCGATGGTTTCCAGGTAAAGCGCTTTGGTGTTTTCATTAATCAGGCTTTCAAAACTTTTGGCGTTATCATCTGTGGCAACGCGAACTTCCACGCCCAATCGCTTAAAAGATAGATTGAACTGCGTCCAGGTGCCGCCGTACAACGAAGGCGAAGAGACGAAATTATCGCCGGCCTGCAAGATATTGTTCAGCGCAATAAATTGCGCGGCCTGGCCGGACGCCACCGCCAATGCGGCTACGCCGCCTTCCAGCGCGGCGATGCGCTTTTCAAACACGTCGGTGGTGGGATTTTGGATCCGGGTATAGATATTGCCGAATTCACGCAGTGCAAACCGATCGGCGCCCTGTTGGGCGTTCTCGAAAGCATAAGACGTTGTCTGATAAATAGGCACGGCCCGCGCTCCGGTAGTGGGATCGGGCTCTTGGCCGGCATGAAGTTGCAAAGTTTCGAATTTTAAGGATGCCATAAGATGTTCTCAATTAAGTTAGAGAATAAGAACATCAGGTAAACATAGCCGGGGTTGATTGTTAACTGACTAAAAAGGATATTGATTGTTGTTTTCGTACTATGCGTCACTACTCTTAATGGCAATCCATTCTTAAATATTAAGCGTGATAATTTATACCCTGAATAATGGGGGCGCAGGAAAATCAACGCATTTACCGCTTGAAACATTACGTCTTATATATTTAAAGAATATGTCATATGCTGGTCGCGCTTATTTCATTCATTAGTAAAAATCATGCCGCAACAGGCATTTTGTTTGAATGGCTATATAGAAAAATAAATGGTTATTTTTAATAAGCGCCGATTTCCGCGCCCGATAATATCGGCTCGCATTTTATGCGTCGATTATTTAGGGTATATACTACTAATTAGTCTCTGCGCTTTTTTAGCCACAAACTGGCGCGGCGTCCCGTTGAATACATCCACGATGTCGGCGTAGTGATCGTATTCAGCCAGGGCGGCATAGTCATGGGGGAACGTCGGATGGCCAAACCTAAATCATCGCGTAAGAAGGGCGGCTCGCCGGGGGCGAATCAAGAGGCTTTGCGTCGGCACATACGGGCGAAAGGCGCCGATTACCTCAAGGATCCCAATATTACGTCCGTTGGCATTGGCTTGAAAAATGGCGATGGCCCGGTATGTCTCCAGTTCACCGTCGGAATGAAGGGCGAATCGGCCATACAGTCGCTCGGCAGTCTGCGTATTCCAGAGGCTATCGAAATTGACGGCGTCATGATCCCGACCGACGTGATACAACGCTCTTACGGCCCCTCGTTCAAGCTCGTTAAGCCGGAACAAATGAATGCGCGCCGGGAGCGCATCGATCCCATTCGGCCAGGCGTCAGCGTTTCCCACATCGCCGGAACGGCGGGGACGATCGGCTTGATTGTCTATGATCGGTTCACCGGCAAGCCCGCGATCCTGTCGAACTGGCACGTCTTGCACGGGAATACCGGAAACGTTGGCGACGTCATCGTTCAGCCGGGGCTCTTCGACGATAACAACACCGCCCGCAATGTAACCGGCGAGCTTCTGCGCAGTCATTTGGGGCCGGCCGGAGACTGTGCGCTGGCTGGTATCCGTATGCGCGGATGTGACCCCTCGGTCTTTGAGCTGGATGTCGTTCCCACCCGCATGGCTCAAGTCGAACTCGGCGACGCCGTCGTCAAATCAGGCCGGACCACGGGCGTTACTTATGGCAAGGTTCGCCGCGTCGACGTGATGGCGCGTATCAATTATGGCTTGCCCGCAGGAGAGCAGGCGATCGGCGGCTTTGAAATCGGGCCCGACCCGGCGCATCCTTCCTCCGATGGCGAAATCAGTAAGGGCGGCGACTCTGGTTCGGCCTGGCTTATCGCCGAAGACGATAAACCGACGGATATTTTCGCTGGATTGCACTTCGCCGGCGATGCCGACGGTAATTCGAATGAACACGCGCTCGCCTGTTATCCCGCGTCTGTTCAGAAAAAACTCGGTTTTCTGCTGATGCCGCCTGGCGGGGCGGCGAAAAATTCGCTTCTTGAGGAGGCCGTTCCCCGCACCGGCTACGATGCTAATTTCCTCGGCATAGATGCTCCTGAGCCAGCTCTTTCGGCCGCGTTCAAGCGCGACGCCGTGAACTTCGGCCGCAGTCAGACCATCCCTTATACCCACTTTTCGGTGTGCCTCAGCGCAGGGCGGCGCATGGCGCGCTACGTCGCCTGGAACATTGATGGTTCGCGAATGGTAAAGCTCCCAAGACTGGGTTTCGCGCTTGATCCGCGCATCGACGCCAAGTATCAGATTGGCGAGGAGGCCTATGAGGGCAATCGGCTCGATCGCGGGCATATCGCCCGTCGCGCGGATCTCTGCTGGGGAGATGTCGAAGAGGCGATGCAGGCGAATAAGGATTCCTTCTATTTCACCAATATCGCGCCCCAGCACGAACGTTTCAACCAATCATCCCGCCAGGGGCTGTGGGGAGAATTGGAGAATCTTGTTTTCGAACAGGCTGATGTGCAGAACCTCAAACTCTCTGTTCTTGGCGGGCCGGTGTTCGGCGATGAGGATCCGATCTATCGCCGGATCCGTTTGCCGCGAGCGTTCTGGAAGGCGATCGTTTATCGGTCCGGCGATGGGCAATTACGCTGCTCGGCGTTCGTTCTCTCTCAGGACAATCTGCTAAGCGATCTTGAAAGTCTCGATCTGGACTCCTTGCGTATTTATCAGATCAGCGTATCGGATCTCGCTTCACGAACCGCGCTCGATTTCTCCGCCTATGCGGCGGCTGATGTAATGCAGCATCCGGAGATGGCGACGGTCGGCCAGGCGATCGAGGCTTCCAAACGTGAGCCAAGAGCCATCGTGGAAATCAAATCACGCGCGGAGATCATTTTTTAAAGCAAGGGGTATCTATCGGCGGCGGTTTAGTCATTCCATGACGCCGGCCCCAGCGCCGTAATCGAGCGCCGTCTCCAGCTAAACATGATAAAGCCCTGTGATCAGGGCTTTCAGGATTATTTATCGGCGGTAAAGTAATCGTTGGTATCTGTGATGGGGATATATGCTCTGACCCATTCGTTTCCTTCAATCATTTCCCAGCTATGCCCCTCGCCTTGGGTGTCTTCGGCAAGAAGCACGGTTCCCGGGGCTATGGTGAACGTCGAACCATCGCTTACTTTAAACTTCAGCGTTCCTTTTAGCGTTACGACATACTGTTTTCTTGGCGCCGGGTGCGTATTTTTTTCCCAATCTTCAGTGGAGTTGCTGATCCAGAATTGTTTGGCGGGGATTTTTTCCAGCGCTGGAATGCTTCCTTTTAAAAAGGTGGAATGGTTATCCGGCGTGCTCATGAGTTTAATTGCAGGTATGCGGGTCTCGCTATTGCCCGTTGTCTTAGCCGGCTCACCGTATCCCGCCAAGGGAAGAGATAACGCGGCGGCCGATAAGAGAAATAGTTTTGCTTTTTTCATTAACTAAAACCTATCAAATGTTGTTATTGAGTGGCTAATGCCTCTCGCCGTGCTCCCTGAAACAGCCGGATCGTGTTTCACACGGCGCGATATATTACCTCAGTCATTCTTCGGATCGCCAGTAGGGTTAATCCGAACCAGACTGGCATCGCCGGGGCCGTACTGTTGCAAACGCCTATCAAGTTTTTTAGCAAATGCTTCTCGGTAGATGACGGTTATGCGGCGGCAAAAAAAATCCCGCCACGGGGGCGGGGAAACTACTCTTGGCAGGGATGGATAACTCAATATCAAGAACACAACATCAATAAGGGTTGATAAAAAGATAGCACCGGCAATGTATAGAACTGTCTTGAGCAAGTAAGGTTACCTAGACGGGTGTAAAATGAGATTGAAGCCGAAACAAGGCGGACGCCCGATGTATTCACCGAGTTTCCAGCGCCCGAGCCGTGTGTTTTATTCCATTTCAATCACTTCGTCTTTCTGTTCATCCTCCAGCTGGCGCAGGATACGGTAAACTTGCGCCACCGCCTGCAGCGTGTCGCGCGGAATGTAGTGATCGACGGGGGTGCGGTAAAGCGTTCGCGCCAGCCAGATAAAACGGATAATCGGAATTTCCGCCTGTTTGGCCTGCTCGATAAGCAGCTGCGCCTGCCGGTCTTCGCCTTTACAGATAATTTTCGGCAAAGGGGTGACGCCGGGGCGGTAGTAGAGCGCCACGGCATAGTGGGTGGGATTGACCAGCAGCATATCGGCCTCGGCAACCGGTTTTTGCGGCGGGGGCGCCGCTGGTTGGTTAATCAACTCATTCGCCAGAGATTTACGGTGTCCCTTCATGTGCGGATCCCCTTCGGCGTCTTTGTGTTCGTTACGCAGATCCTGGTGGCTCATCCGTTGCTGCTTGAGGAAAAAGTATTTCTGCAACCCGAAGTCGAGAACGGAAAGCGCCAGCAGCGCCACCAGCGTGGTGCGAGAGATATGCGCCAGCAATTCTTTCACTCCCAGCCAGAAACCGTTTAAATCCCCGTAAGCCAACTCCACCAGCGACTCCAGTTCAGGCACCACAACTTTATAAAAAACCGTGCCGATAACGGCGGCTTTCAGAATATTGGTGATCAGCTCCGTCAGCTTCCGCACGGAGAACATCTGTTTGAGTTGGTTGATGGGATTAAGACGGTTCAGATCCATCTTTAATGCTTCGGGCGCGAACAGCGGGCCGTACTGTATCCAGCCGCCTATGACCCGCAGCAATACCGCAATGCTGGCGGCCAGCAGGCAGAAAGTCAGCGCCAGCGTCATCGCGTCATGGAATACCTCTTTGACGGCCTGACCGAACGGCTGGCCCAGCCGCATTAGCGGGAGTTGTATCAGCGCCTGTAATTTACCCATGGTTTGTTCGGCCAGCGCCAGAATGCACTCCAGCAGCCCGACGCAAATCAGCAGCTTGGGAACATCCTGGCTTTGCCCGACTTCGCCTTTCTTCCGGGCATCCTGAAGTTTTTTATCGGTGGGTTTTTCGGTTTTTTCGCTCATGATCGGGCCGTTATGGTGAGGGCGGGAAAAACAGCGGGAACAGATGCTTTAAATCCGGCAAGGTCTGCAGCTTGCCATCCCCTAGATAGTGCAGAACCGGCAGATAAACGATGAAAAAAGCCAGACCGACCAGGCATTTTGCCGGAATGGAGAGCACGAATACCTGTAACTGCGGGCTATAAAGGCTGAGCAGCGAGATGCTGAACTCCAGCAGCAGCAGCAGCGCGACCAGCGGGCCGGCATAGATCACCATATGGGTGAAGGTTTCGGCGAGAAGTTTCAGGTAGATCTCAAATCCTTGCTCGGTAAGGGGCGGCAGCCATGCCAGAGCCGGCCATAGACGGTAGCTGTCCCACAAAAGCTGGGTAAGCCCGCTAATGCCGATGCCGATAATCAGCAGCAAGATAATAAGCTGTTTGAGCAGGTGGCCGAGCGGGGTGGCGTCCGGTCCCAACGCCGGGTTGAGTTGTCCGCCCATCAGCGCCCCGCGCTGGTTATCGAATAATGCGCCTACGGATTCAAACAGCCAGAATGGCATCGCCAGGATCAGGGCGAGCAGCAGGCCGACGATGACCTCTTTTAATAGCAGCCCCGGCAGCATCGGCCAGGAGATCGGCGCCTGCAGCAATTGCTGCTGGATAATCGGCGCCGGCAGCAGCGTCAGCGAAATCACCACCGCGCTGCGCAGCATGCCTCTCAGAACGTTGAGCGAAAACGCCGGCACCAGGATAAAACAGGGATAGATACGCGCAATGCCCAGCGTGATGGCGATAATGAAATCATAAACGTGCTGGATCGTGGCGATCATCGGTATCCTCAGGTGTGTTCGATCATGTTAAATGCCGTAATGGCAAGCTGGATTAGCTCCACGCCGATCCAGCGGCCGGTCAGCGCCAGCGCCACGCCGACGGAGATTAGCTTGACGGCAAACGGCAGCGTTTGGTCCTGTAGCTGCATCACCGCCTGCAATAACGAGATCAGTACGCCGACGATAACCGCCACCAGCAGCGGCGGTGCGGAGAGCAAAACAACCATCACCATGGCCTGCCGGAAGAGCGTGATAATTTCCATGCGATCCTCACAGGTAACTGTAAAAAAGGCCGTCCAGCAGCCGGGTCCAGCCGTTGACCAGCACGAACAGCAGCAGCTTGAGGGGCAACGAAAGCGTCATGGGCGCCACCATCTGCATCCCCAACGCCAGCAGCACGTTGGAAACGATCAGATCGATGACGATAAACGGCACATAGATTAAGAAACCGATTTTGAATCCGGCCGTCAGCTCGGACAGCACAAAGGCCGGGATCACCAGCAGCAGATTTTGGCTATCGACTTTTTCCGTCATGGCCGGCGGCCACATGCGCTGGCTGTTTTCATGCAAATGGGTGAGAACGTCCGGGTCGGTATTGCGGGACATAAACGTCTGCAACGGCTCCAGGCCATGCAGCACGCTCTCATGCAAGACGGTAATGTCGCTCATATCCGGCGGGCTTTCTTTAAAGCGCTTGGTGATATCCTGAAAGATCGGCGCCATAACGAACAGGGTCGCCGCCAGCGCGATGCCGTACAGCGCCATGTTGGGCGGCACCTGTTGCACGCCGATGGCGTTGCGGGTAATCAGCAGCACGATGGCGATTTTCAAAAAGCAGGTACAAACGATCATCATCAACGGAATGAGAGAAAGCGCGCCCAGAAAGAGCGCGAACATCAAGGGATCGAATTGACCGGCCGTCATACCTCTGACTCCTGTCGCGCCGGGGCGTCGGCCGTGGAGAGCAACCGGGTGATTTGCAGCCCCAGTTTGCCTTCTATATCAATCAATTCGCCATGAGCCAGCGGGATATCGCCGTGACAAAGCCAGGCTTCTCCCAGCACCACATCGCGCAGCGTCAGAACCGAACCGCTGGCCAGACGCTGTAGTTCCGGCAGCGTAAAGGTGATCTGCCCGCAACGGATATTAAGCGTCACCGGCAGCGGCGGCAGTCTGGCCGGTTCGGTTTGGTCCATCGAATTCTTATTTGTGACGATGTCACTTATTTCGTCGTGGGCGGTCTGCTGCGCCTGCGCGTCGTTAAAAGAATCGTTCATTGGGATAATCTCCATGTCAGCGATGACAAAATGGTAAGGGGCCAGTCCCGCTAAGCGCGCCGCGCCATGCAGACGCCGCTGAGCCAGCGTGATGGAGCCCTGTCCGGCAGGAGAGAAATAGGGCGTCGTCGGCAGAATGACATCGCCGCAGCCAAGCCGGCTCAGCGTTTCGGGCGTTAGCACGGCGTCGGCCAGTATTAGTGGAACGGCGAACGGCAATGAATGCGGCAAGGCCGGGTAAATCCGTCGCCAGCCAGGCCGTTTGAGCAGGGCGCGCCACCAGGCGGTAGACGCCTGTATACGGCTGCGCGTGCGAATGCCGTTCCAGCTTACCGTTAGCCAGCCTGCCACTGCGATCTCCGCCGTCCGGGGCGCCGGATGGGGAAATAGCTGGCCCAGCACCGCCGCGACCGATGGCGCAAGCGATTGGTTATACAGCGTCCAGTACCACTCCTGCGCCGCTTGCTTGTCCGTCTCCGGCAATAACGGGCAGTCGGACAACAGGCTTAAAACCGGCGCGGGTGAGGAAAGCGCGAAGATCCCGTCATCGCAGCGCCAGTGGCTGAGGGGTTCGACGCCGCCGTTCTCCGCCAGCGTCAGGCGTATCTCGCCGGGCCGATCTTCACGGCTGAACGGCAGCGTCAGGCCTGCGGCAAGCTGGTTGCGCACGTCGGCCTGTTCGCGGTACATGCGCGGCAGCGCCAGAGGTTGCGTTACCATCGCTCGTCCTCGCGGCTGGCAAAACTCAGCCTGACCGGGCAGCCCAGCGCATCGGACAGCGAACGGCGGCAGGCTTCCCGGCGATGCTTTAATAACTGGTAGCTGTCGCGGCTAAAGCGCAGGGCGATATCCCAGCCCTGCGGCGCCAACGTTGCCAGCGTGACGTCGATATCGCCCAACTGCGGCAACTGCAGGCTGAATGAAAACGGCGGGTTGCCAACGTTGTCCACAGCGTCGACCAACTCGCACTGGAGGACCAGCCATTGTGACGATGTCACTTTATCCATCGACGCATCGTAGCCGGCGGGCGGCGGCGAATCAAAACAGACCGGGGCCGCCGTTGCCGGGACGTCAGGATTCCCAGCCTGATAAACCGCCTGCTCAAAGCCGTCGGAAAAGGTGAACGCTTGCCAAAAATGGTACTGTTCTTTCTCGCCTCGTGCGGCGGATTTGGCGGGGAAAGCCGCCGCGGCGTCGGCTGGTTTGGGGAACGGGATCGTTGCGTTGCTCATGTGCGCTCCTGGGGCAGCGTTAACAGAAACTCCAGTTTTTCGACTGCTTTCTGGCACTGACGAACCGTCTGGCGCGCCTGTCCGATCTGCTGCTGTTGGCGATGGCGCCGTTGCTGATGGACATGACCGCGCTGAATTTCCTGCTCGATGTTGCGAAGGGCTTTACGTTCGGCGGCCAGTTGCGACTTGAGGTCTTCAAGCGCCTGATTACGGTCTTTCAGTTGAGCGTCGAAGGCTTCACGCCGCTGCCGATCCGTCTGTCGCAGCGCCTGCAACTGCTGTTGGTGCCGCGCTATCTGCGCGTTGATCTCCGCCAGCGCGTTCTCTTCCTGGCGCAGTTGCCGTTCGCTGCGAAACAGACGCTGGCGGCGTATCGGCATCAGCAGGTTTAGCGTGGCCTGTAATTCCTGGGCGGCGGCATCGTCATGGAGCATAAGCGCTGACCTCGGCTAATTGCTGTTGAATATCGTCGTAGGACATGGGGTCGCGCATGGCCTGGCGCAGAAACCGAGTAATATCCTGGTGCGCGTTGACCGCCGAGTCGGTTAACGCATCGTGGCCGGGCTGGTATTCCCCCAGCCGGATAAGCATTTCCACCTGCTTGTAGGCAGCCATCAGGCGGCGTACGGCGCCGGCATGATGCTGGTGCGCGTCGTCCACGACGTTGCTCATGGTGCGGCTCAGGCTGGCCAGTACGTCGATGGCGGGATAGTGGCCCTGTTCCGCCAGCCGCCGGGTTAGAACGATGTGCCCGTCAATCAGCGAGCGCACTTCGTCCGCCACCGGGTCGTTCATGGAATCCTGTTCGATCAGCACCGAATAGAGGGCGGTAATGGCGCCGGCCTGCGTTTGTCCGGCGCGCTCCACCAGGCGCGGCAGCAGGGTATACACCGAGGGCGGCAGACCGCCGCGGCCCTGCGGTTCGCCAAGGGCCAGGCCGATTTCGCGCTGGGCGCGGGCAAAGCGGGTCAGGGAGTCGATGATCAGCAATACCTGTTTGCCGGCGGCGCGGTACGCTTCGGCGATCGCGGTGGCGGTAAAGGCCGCGCGCGCGCGTTCCATACTGCTGCGATCGGAAGTGGAGCAAACCAGCACGGTACGGCGGCGCAGATCGTCATCCAACTCATGATCGAGAAACTCGCGCAGTTCGCGCCCGCGTTCGCCAATCAGGCCGAAAACAATCGCATCGCACGGCGTGTTGCGCGCCAGTTCGGCCAGCAGCGTGGTTTTGCCGCAGCCGGCGCCGGCGAAGATCCCGACGCGCTGGCCCTGTCCCAGCGTCAGTAGCCCGTCGATGGCCCGCAGGCCGGTAGGCAACGGCATGGCGATGCGCGGGCGCGACGTGGGGGGCGGCGCGTCGCCCAATACCGGAAGGGCGCCGTCATGCCGTTCTCCGGGCTGGACGAATGCGCTTTCGCCGCCGTCTTCCAGCGCGCGTCCGAAGCCGTCCAGCACGCTGCCGAACAGCCGATCGGAAACCTGGATACAGTGGGGCTGGTAAAGCGGGGCGACGGCGGCCCCTGGGCGATGCCGTCTAACGCGCCCAGCGCCGATAGAAAGGTGTTCCGCGGACTGAAACCCACGACCTCGGCCATCACCTGGCTGCCGTCTTGACGCTCGACCAAACAGAGATCGCCGATGCGCGCGCGCGGCAGGCCGCACTCCAGCAAAATGCCGCTGATGCCGATAACCCGTCCTTTCAAATCGACGGGGGCGTAATCGGACAGCCGTCGCCGCTGTTGCTGAAACCAGCGGGTCATTAATGGAAAATCTATCGCTGCCTGCGTGTGCATTTACCAATTCACCCTAATCTGCTGCTGACCGCCGAACACGATCTGATGCTCGTCGATGCTGATCAGCCGGAGCTGATTCACTTCATCGCCGACAAACAGCCGTCTGCCGTCGTCGGTGACCACGTTGGCCCGCGGCCCGCTGGTGACCTGCACAATCTGAAACGGCAATTGCGCGCTCTTCAACTGGGTACGGTTATCAACCATCAGCGTCGTGCTATAACGTTGGTGGAATTGAAGAAGCATCCGTTCCAGTTTTTTTTGTTCTTCCGCCGTTAACTGGCCGGTCAGTACAACGCGCGTATGAGTGGACGCCAGTTTTACCGCATCGGTTAATTCACGCTCGCGCAGCATGGCGTGCAGCGTACGTTCCAACTGCGCCACGCTGTTAAGCATACGGCGCGTATCTTTGGGTTTCGGCGCGGGAGGCATTGCGACGCTCTCTTGCAACAGCCAACTGCCGATCATCATCATGAGCAACAGGCTGAGCAGCAGATAGCAGCTTTTGGCCCATAGCGGCAGACGCGGCGCGGCGACGGTCGCGGAGGGCGGCGCCGCGGCGGGCTGTACCGCGTCAGGAGCTTCCTGCGGCGGCGTTTCCGCTGCGATCTCTTCGCGCTCGACGGGCGCTTCCGGCTCCGGGTCCGCTTCCCAGGGGGTTTCGGCGGCGACCACGCACAGCCAGATATGATTAAGGGCGAAAGGCGTGCCGGGCGGCAGATCGGCGATTTGCGCGACGGCGTGGCCTTCCGCATCGCTCACTTCCCCGTCCAGCGCGCTGAGCCGCCAGTTTGTTTCCTGTTTTTCCAGCAGACAATGCTGCGCGCTGATGCCCGGATCGTAGAGGACGAGATCGGCATCGTCGTCGGCGCCTATCCGCCATGACGTTCCGCTCAGCGGTAATGCCGCGCCGCGATGTAAACCTGTCAGTACGCGTAGCTCAAACATATTTCATTCCTATGCGTTAAAAGGCGCGTTTTCTTCATACAGATCGAACCGTCCGAGGACGTTGATAGATAGATGCGATTCCAGTTCGGAGAACGAGAGCACCGGCACGTGGTGGAATTCATCTTGCAGCAGGACGCGTAAAGGGCTGCGTAAGTCCTGCGCGACCAATATCTGGCCGGTGGATGGCAGCGAGGACGGAAAGGCGCGCCGCAACTGTCCGAGCAGGGCGGCGGCGTAGTCCTGCGTCAACGCAAAGAAGGTTTCATTCTGGGTTTGGCGCAGCGAGTCGCGCAGCAGTTCTTCCGTTTCCGGCGTCACCAGCCACACATGCAGGCTGTTTTGTTGACTGTACTGGTGGCAAATTTGCGATTTCAGCGCCAGCCGGACGTAGTCGGTCAACGCGTGGATGTCCCGCTCGTGTTGTCCAATCTCAATCAGCGCTTCGGCGATCGGACGCACCGAACGCAGCGGAATCCGTTCCGCCGCCAGCCGTTGCAATACGCCGGCAAAGCGCGACAGCGGCATGATGCGTTGCAGCTCCTGCGCCAGTTCCGGCTGTTCGCTCTCCAGCCAGGTCAGGATCGACTTGGTTTCCTGCAGACCGATAAACTGCGCGCCGGAGCGGTGAATGGCGTTTTCCATCCGCATGAGGATTAATGCCTCCGCCGACCAGCGCGGGCGCTCTTCCTGTTCGAGCAGCGGATGAGCGGGGGAAACCCACAGCCAGTCCGCTTCATCACGCAGCGGAGAACCGGCGATGATATCCTCTTGCTCTTGTTCGTCCTGGCCGAGAGACGAGCGGTGCACGGCCAGACGTTCGGTGATGAAGGTGGCTTTGACGTAGGGGATTTCGTATACGCAGAATTGGAATTCGTCCTCGTCCAGCCGATCGTTGAACTCAATGTCGAACGACGGCAGCGTCATGCCGAACTGATACACCAGCCGGTTGCGCAAACGACGGATATGCTGCACCAGCGAGAGCGTGGCGGGATTTCCCTGCAGCGACGGATGAAACAGCAGCAGATAGGCCCGCGTTGGATTGAAACGCCGCAAATCCTGATGACCGTTTTGTTCGGCGGGCAGGTTGTCGGCCTCCGCCTGCGAATGGCTTAAGATCCCTTGCTGCTTAATCCGCCATAGCTGGAATACCCCGCTGCTTAACGAGGCGAGGCTGATCACCATAAATACCATCGAGGGCATGCCGGGCAGTAAGGCGAAACCGAACATGCCAAGGGCGGAGATGATCCAGGCCTTGGGCTGGCTGGTCAGCTGCTCGGCGATTTCGCGGCCGATGTTGGCGTCCAGCGGTTGCCCCTCGGCGGAAACGCGGGTGATGATCATCCCGGCCGTCAGTGAAATCAGCAGCGCGGGGATCTGGGCGATCAACCCATCGCCGATCGTCAGAACGGAGTAAACATGCATGGCGTCGGCGGCGGCCATGCCGTGCTGCAGCACGCCGATGGCGAATCCGCCGATCATGTTGATGAACACGATCACCAGCCCGGCGATGGCGTCGCCTTTGACGAATTTCATCGCGCCGTCCATCGCCCCGAACAGTTGGCTCTCTTTCGCCAGATTGTCGCGCCGCTGCCGTGCCTGATGCGCTTCAATCAGCCCGGCGCGGAGATCGCTGTCGATCGACATCTGTTTGCCGGGCATGGCGTCCAGCGTAAAGCGCGCGGCGACCTCCGCCACGCGTTCGGAACCTTTGGTGATCACCAGAAAGTTGACGACGGTAAGAATCAAAAAGATAACCAGTCCCACCGCCAGATTGCCGCCCACCACATAGTTGCCGAATGCTTCGACGATATGGCCGCCGTCCTGTTGCAGTAGGATCTGGCGGGTGGTGGAGATCGATAGCGCCAGCCGGAACATGGTGGTCAACAGCAGCACCGCCGGGAACGTGGAAAACGCCAGCGGCTTGGGCAAATACATCGCCAGTACAATCAGCAGCGAAGAGACGCAAATATTGAACGCGATCAGCACGTCGATCAGGCTGGTCGGCAGCGGGATGATCATCATAAATACGATGGACATGACGATGACCGCGCCCACCACCTCGGAACGCTGCATCGCGCTGAGGGCGATGCGGTTGAGCCAGATAATCAGCAGATTCATGTCAAATCCCTGCCTGGCGCCGGCGACAGCGAAGCCTTGACGTTCTCGTACTGCGCGACATCGCCGATCATGCCGCGAATAAGATGCAGCGCGGTTTGGCGGTTTTTCACATCGCGCCACAGCGGCTGCGGCAGCTCACGGACCAACGGCAGCAGCGCGTTGAAAAATATTACCTGGTGCCGGGGTTCGGTACCGGCTACCTCGCGCCCCAGATTGTGCAGATCGCGCGCGTAAGCGCCATTGGCGCCGAGACCGATCAGCCGGCGGGTGAGATCGATCGCGCCTAAGGTAAACGACGGCAGTTTTAGCGACAGGCGCGCCAGCATCTCTCTGCTGGCCGATAGCGTGTGGCTTAGGTGGCTGGCGTCGTTGAGGCTGCCGAGCATTTTTTTCAGCGCCTCTTTAGGGAGAGACGAAGCCTGGCAGGCGATATCCGCCGACAGCGCGCGCTGCATGGTGCGCAGGCCGTCCGTGAAACGGCCGGCGTCGAAGCGCTCCAGCAGCGCGTCCAGCAGGGCGCTGACCGACTGTTGATGGACGACCTTCTGATAATAGAGATCGCGCATCGCCTGGCGATGTTCGGGCTGGGCGCTGAACAGCGAAATGGCGCCGGCCGTGTTTATCCCCGCCCTGATTTCCGGCCCCTTCTCCTGATGCAGATGTTGCAGCGCCAGTTCCGCCGCTTCAGCCAGCGCGGGCCTGGCGGTCCGCTCCTGGCTGATAATCTGTCTGAGCAGCACGTCTCCCCGCGCCGGATCGTTTCCTGCGGCCTGGAGTATCGTTTCTACTGCCGGCGTTTCAGCGTTGGCCAACAGACCGCGCATGCGATCCATCTGCTGAGAGGGAGAGCCTTCGGATGGGTTTTCCAACAGCTTGAACAACTCGGTAAGTTTTTCAATCCGTTCGACGTTGGCCAGCGTCCGCACATCGGTTTGAACGATATTACGGCGATTAAGGGATTTACTTCTGCGCTCCGCCTGTTCGCCGAACGCCATGGCGACTTCTTCCATTGATGTGGCGAGCGGCGAGCGCGGCGGTTCATGATGTACAGGCGCTTTCGCCGCCGCCGGCTCGTTATCGGTATCTACTGGGCGGGATACGGGCGTCGTAACGGGCGTAACATTCTGAATTTTTATCATTATCCAGTCCGGCTTAAGTCAACACGATGCTGTTGTGTGGTTCGAAAGTCCGGACGGTTCCTGCATAGGCTTCATCTTTCTTGCCGAAAGCGCGCCGCCTATCCCGCATTTTGCAATCCATCTGCATAGAAACCAAAAATCAGAGCAATAGGTATTTCTTGCCGGGATGAATCATATACTTTTGAGCATTGCAAAAACTTGCATCGATTTTAGGGTCTATTGGCAAAATGTTGCGTGAAAAAGCGGCATCAAAAAAATAAGTAATTATAAATCAATAGAATAAATTGATGATAAGGGTGGTACGGGACTTGCTCTTCGTTGGCGCCGATATGGGCTAATTGCGGAGAGTAAGCTAAATGGAATCCTTTACCCCGGTCTATTCCGACCAGAAAGACGCCTCGTATAACGCGCCATCCGTCGATTGGGAACAGGTGTTTAGACAGCATGGAAAGAAGTTACATAACTTTATCCGTAAACGTGTCAGCAACCATGACGATGTTGAGGATTTACAGCAAATGACTTACCTGGAGGTGCTAAAGCATCAGGATAAGTTTCTTGGTGCGTCACGTCCCGAAACTTGGGTGTTCGGCATTGCCCTCAATTTGGTGCGCAATCACTTCAAACAGGCGCGCCAGCGATCGTATGAAATCGGCGATGAGGCGCTGGAAAACGTAACGGTTGATACAGATCCGGGAATGATCACAGAGAGCCAGAGAGCGTTAAGCAGGGCATCTGAAGCGATGTCCAGCCTGCCTGATGACACGCGCAATATGCTGCTGATGTTGCTCGATTCCGACGTTAGTTATCAGGATATCGCGCTACGGCTGGATATTCCTATCGGGACGGTTCGTTCACGGTTGTCCCGTGCGCGGGGGGTTATTCGTCAAGCCGTGGATGCCTGACCCGCGCTGTTCATGGCGGTAAAGCCTTCCGTCAGCCGGCACGACGGTGTTGTCGCAGGTTGGTTCTGAGCTCGGTTCCTGTGATGTATCTGAAACGCAGCATGGTTTCGGCTGTGCGTGCTATTCACTTAACAAGGGGAAGTCTAATGATGTTCACGCAACCTTTTCGGACCGCGTCTGATACCGATGTGCCACAGTTGGAGCTGGTGGATTTTGCGTTTAGCCGTATAAAAGACGCGATTTATATCGTGAACGAAGAAGAGCGTTTCTGCTATGCCAATGAATCGGCATGTCAAACGCTGCACTATAGCAGTGAAGAGTTTCTTCAGTTACGGGTCGCAGATATCGACCCCAATTGGCCGGTCAGAAGCAGACCGGCAAGCTGGTGGAAGGAATATGACACCGATAGGGGCGTCACGTTTGAAACATTTCACGTCACCCATTTCGGTATGGTTATTCCTGTTGAAGTCAATTTGACTCACTTCAAACATAAAGGACGCAGTTACAGCATGTGTGTGGTAAGAGATATCAGGGAACGGAAGCATATTGAGCAGTTGGCTTACGCGCGGGAACAAGAGTTTCGCGCGTTGGTGGAAAATACGCCTGACCTGATAACCCGTTTTGATCCTCAGTTGAATTGTCTTTACGCCAATCCGGCCACCCTAAGACACCTGGATTTTACTATTGAGCAACTGTGCGGCCGCAAGCTGACGGATTTAATGCCGGGAGCCAAGTGCGCCATGCATATCCAACAGCTGGTGCAACAGGTGGTTGATAGCCGCCGCAGCGCGGAGGGGGAGCTATCGGATGAAAACGGCAGAGGCGATCAGCGCCATGTGGTTATTCATCATATCCGCTGTGTCCCGGAGTTCGATCAGCAAGGGGCGCTGTTATCTATTCTCGCGGTAGGACGCGATATTACGGCCATTCGCTATGCGGAAAGAAAATTGGAGGACTCGCATATGCAACTGAGCTTGCTGGCGCGTCAGCGGGAGATTTCCCGTGAAGCGGAACGCAAGCATATCGCCAGGGAAATTCATGATGAACTGGGACAGCATCTGACCACCATCCGCATGAGCTTGTCGCTGATGCGGATGTGCTTCGCCAAAGACAACCCAGATATGCAGGAGCAGTTGAAGAAACTGATGCAGTTGTCGGATCAGACCATCCAGGTGGTGCGTAATGTGTCCACCCGGCTGAGGCCCAATGTGCTCAATATGGGGCTGACGCCCGCGCTGGAATGGCTATGTGACGAATTCAACCGTAATTACCGCGGCGAATGCCGGTTAAAAACGGCGGAGCCGGAGCTGATGCTCAAAGACGAATTCGTGACGGCCGCATTCCGCGTCGCGCAGGAGTCACTGACCAACGTGGCGCGTCATGCACAGGCGAGCAAGGTGGAGATCACGCTTGAAAACCACTCCGGCAATGTGGTGCTGCGGATCAAGGATAACGGCAAAGGGTTTGACGATCGGATAAACAAAGCCGATGCCTTCGGCCTGATTAGCATGAAAGAGCGAGGACGCATGCTGGGGGGCGAGGTGATTGTCGAAAGTGCTCCGGGAAGCGGCACCCTGGTGCAGCTTACCTTTCCAATGGAAGCGGATGCTTAGCAGGAAAAAGGGAAAAGGAGAGAGTGATGGATAAGCCGATCCGCTTAATGATCGCAGACGATCATGTCATTATGCGCGAAGGTCTTAAACAGATTTTCGCGCTGGACGATACGCTGGGCGTGGTCGCGGAGGCAGGCAACGGCGCGCAGGTGTTGAGCAAGCTGCGCACCAGCAGTATCGACCTGCTGCTGCTGGATATGTCTATGCCCGGCATCTGCGGCGAAGACCTGATTTTACGTATTGTCGCACAGTATCCCCTGTTGCCGATCCTGGTGCTCAGCATGTACAGCGAGGCACAGATTGCGCAACGGGCGCTGAAAAGCGGAGCCAAGGGATATATCACCAAAGATAAGGATCCTGAAACGCTGCTTTCCGCTATTCGCCGCGTAGCGCAGGGGGCGCGTTACATTGACCATACCATTGCCGAGCAGTTGGTCTTTTTCGATTGCATGGAAAGGGGGAAGGCGCCGCATGAGGTGCTGACGCCGCGGGAACATCAGGTTATGGTGATGTTTGCGCAGGGAATGGGGGTTAATGCGATAGCCCAGGCGCTGGCCATCAGCAGTAAAACGGTAAGCACCCATAAATCGCGTTTGATGGAAAAAATGCAGTTCAGCACCAATGCCGACATTGTTAAGTATGTGCTCAACAAGCGGCTTATTTTATAAACGACTCGCCAGCAATTCTCGTGGGGCGGTAGGAATTTCCTGACACGACTCTCTGTAATTCCTACCCTACGTTCAGCGATAACTGATGGTTTCGCTTTTCGTTGATGGTTAATGCTTAGCCCCACTCTATCAACGACTAACCGGCGCCGCTAATGCGCGCCGGTTACGTTCACGTAATTATAGAGCACAATAGGAACGTTCGGAAGGTATAAGTCAGCCCGGAAGGGCACAGGAGCAGGAAAATGTTTAGGAAAAACAATGACGCCTACCGTTGGGTAGGTTCATGCCCGGAAATAGCGTCAACGGCTTATTCATCAGATGACATTCACGCAACATTGTCTCCGTTTATTGATGTTATTGCACCGCTGAGTGTGGATATCGTCCTTGAGGGAGAAACCGGAACAGGTAAAGACACGCTGGCCCGCCGTATTCATCAGTTGTCGGGATGCAGCGGATCGCTGGTGGCGGTCAACTGCGCCGCCATTCCTGAGAGTCTGGCCGAAAGCGAACTCTTTGGCGTGGTTTCCGGCGCTTACACCGGAGCCAGCCGATCGCGGGCGGGGTATCTGGAAACGGCGGACAAAGGCATTCTCTTTCTGGATGAAATCGACAGTATGCCCTTGACGCTGCAGGCGAAAATGTTGCGCGTGCTGGAAAACAGAGGCGTAGAGCGGCTGGGCAGTACGCAGTTCAAACCGCTGGATATGCGGGTGATCGTCGCCACGCAAACGCCGCTGCATCAACTGGTGGAGAAAGGACTGTTCAGACGCGATCTGTACTTTCGTTTGGATACGGTGAAAATACAGTTGCCCACGCTGCGTTCCCGTACCGATATCATCGTCCCGCTTTTTCAGCGCTTCTGCCATGAAGCGGCCCAGCGTCTTAAAGTGTCGCCCCCCGCGATGACGACCCATTTGCATGAGTGCCTGCTGGCTCACTCATGGCCGGGTAATCTTCGCGAACTAAAAGCAGCGGCCGAGCGCTGGGCGCTGGGGCTATCGCCGTTGGCATCGGTATCGGAACCCAGTCATGAACCGTTGCAATTGCGAGATCGTCTAAAGCGGATTGAGAAATTCTTGATTCAGGACGCGCTACGGCGGCATGGCCACTGCATCGATCGCGTGGTTTCGGAGTTGGGTATCCCCAAGCGCACGCTTTATCACCGTTTAAAAGTCCTTAACGTTTCCGCGCGCTGAAAACGTTAGGGGGGCAGGCAGCGGATGCCTGCCATTAAGAAAGTTCGGCGTAGCGTGGAACTGTTTTTCTCTCTTCTCCACTTAATCGATGAACAGGATGACTGTAAGTACAGTATGACGGTTCACCCACATTATTAATGTCAATCATATTGGAGATAAATCATGGCTTTTGGACTTTCACAGGTTGCTTCACAGGCCGCCACCACCACGCTGGATACCGCAATGGCGGGTTCACTGACTAAATCCGCTGCCGCGCAGGCGCAAAAAATTGCGCTGGATACGGAGAACTCGATTGCGGACGGTCATATGGATTCCGCATCCAAGTCATTGAACGCCGGTCAAAAAACGGCGAAATCCATTCAGTTCTGATTCTGAAGCCGCCTGCCGGTTGCGTATGCCGGCAGGTTATTATTTCGCTGGAATGGAAAACTCATGAAAATCAATCGAGTGAATGAAGCAGCCCCGATGAACTTCACAGCGGAAGCCGGAGACTCAGCGATCGATCGGCAGGATATCGCCTGGTTCAGCGCCGCATTGGAGCAGCCTTCCGCTTCGTCGGCGCCGGCTAACGGCAACAGCGTCTGGATGAACGCGCTGGCAGAAAAGTCTCAGGGAATCAACGCCGGGTTTAAAGACGCCGAGCGTGAGGTAAGCCGATCGATGCGTTCAAATAATCCTAAGGATGTATTGGACGCCACCCGGACGCTCTCTTCTTTTTATCTGGAAAGTTTGTTCAGTGCCAAGCTGGTCGCCAAAAGCGTTCAGAGCGTGGAAAAACTGACCAATCTACAGTAACGCATGATGAAAACGGACTTGCGAGCACTATTTCTATTGTTATCCCTGCTGCTGATTGGCTGCGGCGATCCCATCGAACTGAACCGCGGGCTATCGGAAAGCGATGCCAATGAGGTGATTGCCGCGCTCGCGCGTTATCAGATCGCCGCGGAAAAGCGGGTGGATAAAACCGGGGTGACTCTGGTTATCGATGCGAAAAATATGGAAAGGGCGGTCAACATTCTTAACGCGGCCGGGTTGCCCCGCCAGTCCCGCACCAACCTGGGCGAGGTCTTCCAGAAAAGCGGCGTGATTTCCACCCCGCTGGAAGAGCGGGCGCGCTATATCTACGCGCTGTCGCAGGAGGTTGAAGCCACGCTGACGCAAATCGACGGCGTACTGGTGGCGAGAGTGCACGTGGTGCTGCCGGAGCGCATAGCGCCCGGCGAGCCGGTACAGCCGGCGTCAGCGGCGGTTTTCATCAAATACCGGCCGGAGCTGGAGCCGGACAGCATGGAGCCGCGTATCCGGCGCATGGTCGCCAGCAGCATCCCTGGGCTTTCGGGCAAAAACGATAAGGATTTGTCGATTGTTTTTGTTCCCGCCGAACCCTACCAGGATACGATTCCGGTCGTCACGATCGGTCCGTTTACGCTGACGCCGCAAGAGGTGGCGCGCTGGCAGTGGACGGCCGCGCTGCTGGGGCTGGTGATTGTCAGTCTTTTGGCCTGGCGGTTGGGCAAGCCCTATATGCAGCAGTGGCAGCAAAAACGCACTGATGCCCGGCAATAGCGTAGACGGGGAAAGAGGAAAGCAATGACGCGCGAACAATCTCGTCTTGACTGGGTGCGATGGTGGGCGGGGCAATGCGTATTACAGGCCGATCCCGACTGGGATGAACCGCGTTTTTTTACGCCGCCGTCCCCCCGGCTGCGGCAGTTTATCCATGCGAATCCGCTGGCGCTTGGCCGCTATTTCGATCTGCCGGCGCAGCCGCCTCCCGCGCCGGAGCCGTCTTTGATGCGGCTTGGCGCGCTTAACGCCGATCGACGGGCGCTGGTCTTGCGGCTGATGGCGGTGGTATGCCGGCCGGCCGAAGCGCCGCGGGACATCGCCGCGGAGCAGGTAATTTGGTGCCGGCGTCTGGCTAAAGCGCTGCGTCCCGGCTTGTGGCTGCCGGCGGACTGTTCGTTTACCGACGATGCGGACGCGCTTGCCCTGCTGCGCGTTCACTATGGCGAAGCGTGCTGGCCGCGCCTGCGGCTGCTGTATCCCCGCGCGTTGAGCGAGCGGAGCCCGCTGTTTAAGCAATCCTTGCCCGCCGGGCGGCTCAAGGCATTGTGCGAGGCGTTGATCTGGAAAGCCGAGACGCCGGAATCCTCACAAGGAGAGGGTAATGCTAACGAAGAAAACGTTTTTCACGCTTGATGGCGCAGCCCGGCAGGAAGCGGTGGTGATCCCCGCCGAGCGGGTGGCGGAGCATTATTACAGCCGTACGCTGCTGGATAATGCCCGCGAGCAGGCAACGGAACTATTGGCGCAAACGCGCGAGCAGGCGGGCCAGGAAGTTCGGCAGGCCGTTGAGCAGGCGGAGTCCCGTTTCTGGCGGCAGGCGGATGCGCTGTTGCAGGGATACCGGCAGGATCGGGAGAAGCTGGAACAGTTTTGGCTTATGCAGTCCGGCTCGCTGCTGCGCGAGGCGTTGAGCCGGTTGCTGGATGAGATCCCCGAAGCGCAGCGGCGCGACGCTCTGTTAAGGCAACTGCTGCGGCAGCGGCAGGATGAAGCGCGCGGTACGCTTTATTGCCATCCCGCTCAGTTGGCCGAAGTGGAGACTTGGCTCCAGGCGCATCCTCATCTGGACTGGCGGCTGGCCAGCGATGAGTCGCTGGATAACGACGCATTAAAGCTGATTACCGCCTACGGCGTGATGTCGCTCAGTTGGCGGCAGGCCAGCGAGCAGCTGCTGCCGCCCGCAGAGGCGACGCCGCTGCATTCTCAGTCATAATTCACCGATGGCCGCGGTTTCGCAATAGGGGACGCTGCTGGCGTATCAACGCGGCAGCACCTTATACCACCATCCCGCGCCCGCCATAACTTCGGCTCTGCGCCAGATGCGCCCATAGCGGCTGCAGCCGCGCCAGCGCCGCGTTCATCTGCGCCGTTTCCAGCGTGAACGGCAGGCGAAGAAAGCGTTCGAACGCGCCGTCGGCGCCGAAACGCGGACCGG
Organism: Brenneria izadpanahii; assembly: GCF_017569925.1. Taxonomy (NCBI): domain Bacteria; kingdom Pseudomonadati; phylum Pseudomonadota; class Gammaproteobacteria; order Enterobacterales; family Pectobacteriaceae; genus Brenneria; species Brenneria izadpanahii. Next base: position 2,201,750 of record NZ_CP050854.1, read on the forward strand.
CGCCGATGCGGATGCCGATGGTTTCCGCGCTGGCGGCAAAGACGCTCGCCAGCGGTTTAGGCAATTCGAACCACCAGGATAGCCCGCCCTCCGGGGAGACGGCCCGCCAGTCAGGAAACAGATCGCGTATCGTTGCACCGCAGGCGTCCCGTTGCCGGCGCAGCGCTTCCCGCTTTTGCGGCAGAAAATCATCCGCCTCGTTGAACAGGGCCACGGCGGCCAGCTGTTCCAGTACCGGCGAGCCTAAATCCAGCGTATCGCGAATCTGAGTCAGCGCGCCGATGGTGCGGGCGGAAGCGCGGATCCACCCCAAGCGCAGGCCGCCCCAGAAGCTTTTCCCGGCGGAACCGAGCGTAATCACCCGATCGGTGTGGTCGAATGCGGCCAGCGGCGGCGGGGGCGGGGCGTCGAACCATAAATTAACCATGGTTTCATCCACGACGATGGCGGTGTGGGTGCGGGCGGCAATGTCCGCTATCGTCTGACGGGTCGCGGCATCCATGCAACGGCCGGTCGGATTATGGAAATCGGGGATCAGGTAGGCGAGACGCGGCGAGGTCTGGGCGATGGTCGCCGCCAGGCCGTCGGTGTCCCAGCCCCGATCGGGCAGGCTTACCGGAACAGGCCGGCAGGATGCCCCTTTAATGGCGGCCAGCGCGACCGGATAGGTCGGATGATCGATCGCCACCCGATCGCCGGGGCCGGTCAGCAAACGCAGGATCAGGCTAAAACCGCCGACCGCGCCGTTTACCACCATAATTTGATCTGCCGTGGTCGGCAGCCCGCGCGCGGCATAGTGGCGGGCGATGGTGAGGCGGAGCTCCGGCAGCCCCTGTTGATTGTAACCGGTGGTGTCGAGGTATTCCGGCAAGGCGATCAGCGCGCTGGCGTAAGCCCGATGAATTTCCGGGCCGGCGGGCAGCGCGGCGGTGGAGAGATCCAGCGTCGGCGCCGCGCCGGGCGTAAGCGGGGCGGTTGAACCGCCTTCCGGCAGCATGGTCGCCGAACCTGAACCGTGACGGCTGATCAGATACCCCTCCTCGCGTAGCTGCGCCAGCGCGTTCGCTACCGTCGTGCGGCTTATGCCGAGCACCGCCGCCAGCTCCCGTTCGCCGGGCAGGCGGCTATCCAACGGCAGACGGCCATCAAGAATCAACAGCCGCAGACCATCCGCCAGTTGGCGGTAAACCGGCATTCGCGGAACATCCTGATGCCAGCGCCCCAGCAATCGCGCCAAAGACGCGGCGCCTATTCTGCGTTGTGCCATAACTTACAGTCCACTTTGTAAAAACTGGACCTTAATATTAAGTCCATTTTGCGTAACTGTATAGCCACAGTACAGATGAAGTATGAGGGGAAAAGAATGGTTCGTCGATTGGCGCAGCTTTATATCGGCCTGACGTTATACGGCGTTTCCACGGCGATGTTCGTGCGCGCAGATCTGGGCGCGGATCCGTGGAACGTGTTTCACCTCGGCGTAGCGCGTATCTTCTCGCTTAATATCGGCGCGGTGATGATTATTGTCGGGGCGCTGGTGTTGCTGCTGTGGATCCCTCTGCGCCAGCGCCCCGGACTGGGAACCATCAGTAACGTGATTGTTATTGGATTGGCGGCTGATGCCGCGCTGGCTCTGATGCCGCCTCTGGCGTCGCTGACGGCCCGCAGCGTGTTGCTGGCGTCGGCGATCGCGGTCAATGCGCTGGCGACCGGGATGTACATCGGCGCCGGTTTCGGCGCCGGCCCGCGGGACGGACTGATGACCGGCATCAACGCCCGCACCGGCTGGTCCGTACGGCTCGTGCGTACCGCTATCGAGGTAAGCGTGTTGCTATCGGGCTGGCTGATGGGGGCACGTTCGGCGTCGGCACGGTACTGTACGCTTTGTCAATCGGGCCGTTGATTCAGCTTTGCCTGCCGTGGTTTATCGCCAGACCGGACCAGAGAACGGCGCGCCCGCAACCGGCGGCGTCCTCCGCGGATCCCGGCCAAATTCCCTAATCTGCCGGTTCTCACTGATACCGCGCCGCGAAACGGCGGCGCGGGCATAACCCGCCTGACGATGGAACTCCTTCAACGCGCCGACCACTTAACAGCAGTCACCCCATGGTCGAATCAACGAAGGAGAGTTCATTATGTCCTACAACTCCGTACAGCGCCGTCTGGATACGCATTTCGTCAACGCCCAGCGCAGTCTGGATAACATCGCGCTGGACGTCGCCGACGGCGGCGCCAGCCAGGCCGATAGCTACGCTTTTTTCGAAGCCAGTATGGACTATTCCAACGCCAGTTGGGCCGTTGGGCAGCTACTGAGCGTAAAACACGGCTTGGCGAAGGCCATCATCAATGACTTCAACTGAGTTGGCCGTTTCGCTGGAGAACTGGCTAAATGGGATGACCGCCATGCTCCGGCTGGAAATCGACAACGGCGCGGTTGCGCTGATGCGCCATGCGCAGGGGATTGCCTGCTGTGCGGCTATTCCTTTGCCGATGGCCGTGGATGAGACGGTGCTTGAGCGGGCGCTGCAACTGGCCGGGAGCGCCAGGATGCAGTATGGCGAGGATGCCGCGGCGCTGTCGCTGTCCGCGCAGGATGAGCAACTGTGGCTGTGGATGAAGCATGAACCCGATGATGCGCTACAGCTGTGCCGGTGCCTGGAGGCATTGCTGAACCAGCGCGATGTCTGGCTCGGCATGCTGCTTCCCGCCCTTAGATCGGCGGCACCCGGTCCGCTGAACTTGAATACGTTGGCTTTTTTGCAAGGAGAACGGCATGCGTAACATGCTGTATGCATTTTTATTGACGTTATATCGCTGGTTTTGTTGGTCGCTTGTCTTGCTGGGAATGATCCCGATGGCGCATGCCGTCACGCCGCCGGAGTGGAACAAAGGCGCATACGCCTATTCGGCCGAACAGACGCTGCTGTCGACGATTTTAACCGATTTCGCCAACAGCCACGGCGTGAAGCTGGTGCAGGGCAACCTGAACGATACGCTGGTCGAAGCCAAGATCCGAGCCGAAACGCCCGCCGCCTTTCTCGATCGCCTGGCGTTGGAACACCGTTTTCAATGGTTTGTTTACAACCATACCCTCTATATCAGTCCGCAGGACGAGCAGGCGTCAATCCGGCTGGAAATATCTCAGGACGCCGCGCCCGATCTTAAACAGGCGCTCAGCGGCATCGGGCTGCTCGATCCCCGTTTCGGCTGGGGCGAGTTGCCTGAAGAAGGCGTGGTGCTGGTGACGGGGCCGCAGGCGTATATCGATTTGATCCGCAATTTCAGCCAGCAGCGGGAGAAGCAGGATGAACGGCGCAAGGTGATGATCTTCCCGCTGCGTTTCGCCTCGGTATCGGACAGAACGTTGCAATATCGCGATCAGCACATCGTGATCCCCGGCGTGGCGACGATCCTCAGTGAACTGATGGACGGTCAGCGCACGCCGCCGGCAGGCGCTGCCGGGCCAACGACCGCCGCGCCGGATAGCGCGATGGAAGCCATGCGGGAAAATACGCGCGCCATGTTGACCCGGCTGGCTACGCGCAATAGCCCGGCGCGCAGTACGGATGAGAACGGAAGGTTGGCGTTGAATGGCCGGATTTCCGCCGACGTGCGCAATAATGCGCTGTTGGTCCGCGATGATGAAAAGCGGCGGGAAGAGTATCAACAGCTGGTTGAGCAGATCGACGTTCCGCAAAACCTGGTGAATATCGACGCCATTATTCTGGATGTGGATCGCACCGCGCTGTCGCGTCTTGAGGCTAACTGGCAGGGCGCATTGGGCAACGTCAGCGCGGGCAGCGCCATGATGATGGGGCGCAGCACGCTGTTCGTCAGCGATTTCAAACGCTTCTTTGCCGATATTCAGGCGCTGGAAGGCGAGGGCACCGCCTCTATTGTCGCTAATCCGTCGGTGCTGACGCTGGAGAATCAGCCCGCGATTGTGGATTTCAGCCGCACCGCCTTCATCACCGCCACCGGCGAGCGGGTCGCGCAGATTCAGCCCGTTACCGCCGGAACCAGCCTGCAGGTTACGCCGCGCGTGGTCGGGCAGGACGGGCAGCGGAGTATCCAACTGGTGATTGATATTGAAGACGGCAGGGTTGAAACCGGACGCGACGGGGAAGCCACCGGCGTGAAGCGCGGCAACGTCAGCACGCAGGCGCTGATTGGCGAAAACCGCGCGCTGGTGCTGGGCGGTTTTCACGTGGAAGAGAGCGGCGATCGCGACCACCGCATTCCGCTGCTGGGGATATCCCCTGGCTGGGGCAGCTGTTTACCTCGACGCGGCATGAAGTTTCCCGCCGGGAACGGTTATTCATCCTGACTCCGCATTTAATCGGCGATCAAACCGATCCCACCCGCTATGTCTCCGCTGAAAACCGCCATCAGCTTAATGACGTCATGAATCGCGTTTCGCAGCGTAACGGTAAAAACGGCCTCTACAGCCTGGTGGAAAACGCCATGCGCGATCTGGCCGGCAAACAGCTTCCGGCCGGATTTCAGAGCGAAACGCGGGGGGCGCGTCTGAGCGAAGTTTGCCGTTCGCAGCCAGGCCTGGTGTATGACAGCAACCGCTATCAGTGGTACGGCAACGGCAGCGTCGGATTAACCGTCGGCGTGGTGCGCAATAGCGGGACGCGAATACAGCGTTTCGACGAATCCGCCTGCGGCGGTAGCCGCACGCTGGCGGTGGCGGCCTGGCCTAAAACCACCCTGGCTCCCGGCGAGTCCGCGGAGGTTTTTCTGGCGCTGCAACCGTTATCTTCAACAACGCCGGCCCGGCGTTCGCTGCTGGCTTCTTATTGAATTGGGAGAGATGTTATGTGGCATAAAGCATGCCTGCTTATTCTTGCCGTTCTGCTTTTGAGCGCTTGTTCTACATCGCGCCAGACGGCGAATTGCACCTCGGTTTCCTGCCGGCCGCAGCCCGACGCCCGGCAGTTGGTTATTTGGTGGCATCCGGATTTACGCACCGGACAGGCGGATTACAGCAAGGTGACGATCAATGAATGAGGAACCGGCGGTCTTTATGACGCGGGAGGCGTTTCTGGCGGCGATGAGCGACGTGCCGACAGGTTGCTGGCGGCCGCAGGAGGGCGTCAGCCTGCTGTTTCGACGGCGGTCGAGAGAGCCGGAGTTGCAACTGCTGTTGGCGTTCGGCCGGCGCTATCCGGGGATGCTGCATCAACTGCTGCAACGGCGCTTTCTTGAGGCTGAAACGCTGGCGGACTGCAGCCTAAGCATGAATGACCAACGCGACGTGGCGCTGCGCTGCCCGCTGCCGGAGACGGACGAGGAAAGGCGGCTCGCGTTGACCAAACTGTGGCGGCTGTCGGGTTTGCCGCCGTTGTAGCCGCACGGCGCAGGCGTTTCCTTTGAAAATCGTACCGGGCTATTCGACGCCGTCGCGCCGGATAGCCTTGTCTCATCTCGCCGCCGCCGGCGTGGCGATAAGCGGCGTATTCCCACAATAAACGCCTGTTTTCGCACGGTTTGCCGGGAACTGAACGCCGCAGATCGTCACTTAACAGGTGCGTCCACTAAAAGGCTGGGATCATCGGCCGCAAGGATAGTGGTGCTTTGATACACCCAGTAATTTTAAGGTGCGGCCCCGAAAGGGCTAGGTTCAGGATGGGCTAGGTAATTTAGGGAAACCAATACCGCTGCAACTTGAAAGATGACGGGGATTAAATCATTCAATTTATGAGGAATCGTTATGCTTAAAGATGTTATCAGCAATTCTGCTTCTACTTCTTCATTGCAGATTACCATCAAATCAAGTGGGCTGGATAAGCCGTTTCAGTCTTCCAACTCATCGCAACCTTTTTCTTCGGCCGGCGGCCAGCAGGGCGACGTTGCCGAGAAGCTGGCGAACGCGCTGACCTCCCTGCTGTTTGGAACGCAGGGACTGGGCGGCGGCGCGCAGAGCCGCGGATTATACGGCCAGAATAGCGGCGGGTTATTCGGACAAAACGGGTTTGGCGGCTTGTCTAACAACGGCAGTCTGTTAGGCTCCGGTCTGACTGCGATGGATTCCGGCACGCAGTTGGCCGCTCTGTTGTTAAACGTGCTCTCCCAGTTGCTGAACGGCGATACGGCACAAAACGGTCAGAACGGCCTGTTTGGCCAGAAACAGCCGACGAATTCGGAAGTCTCCGCCTATCAGCAGGGCGTTCAGGACGCCTTGTCCTCGATCCTGAATAACGGCTTTAGCCAGACAAGCAATGAGCAGCAGCCTTTGCAGTTAGGCAGTAACGGCCTACAGGGATTAAGCGGCGAAAGCGCGTTCAACCAACTGGGCAATACGCTGGGACTGAGCGTCGGTCAACAGGCGGGCTTACAGGAACTGAACAATGTCAGTACCCATAACGATAGCCCAACCCGTTATTTCGTCGACCAGGAAGACCGCGCCTTGGCTAAAGAGATTGGCCAATTTATGGATCAGTATCCTGAGAAATTCGGCAAGCCTGAATATCAGAAAGACAATCAGACATCGCCCACGCAGGATGATAAATCCTGGGCTCAGGCGCTCAGCAATCCTGATGACGACGGCATGACGAAAGCCAGCATGGACAAGTTCCTGGAAGCGGTCGGCATGATTAAGAGCGCCGTCGCCGGTGATGTCGGTAATGCCAACCTGCATGAACGCGGCAATGGCGGTTCTTCTTTAGGCATCGACGCGGCGATGATCGGCGACAGAATTATCAATATGGGGTTGGAAAAACAGGCTGCCTGATGGGCGGCGCATACTCCACGCAACATAATAAAGCAGGGCGTCAGCCCTGCTGTAGTTACCGACACGCCCTTTCCGGCATGGCCATTCCCGCGCAGCCCCGTTTTCTGGTCGCATTTTATGCAGACGCAGCACGCCAGAATGCCGCCGGTTCTATGCCATGCCGCCGCACGCCGCGCTTTCGCCGCGGCTATGCAGCTCATCCTAAGCCGGCCATCGCTTAGCATCCTATTATTTTACGCCGGGTAACGGCCAAACCCGTCAGCGCGCCGCATTTATATATAAAAGACGGAGCATATCGACTTTTAGGCTGCGCGTTGATAGCCGGAAGGCGGGAATGACGTATTTAGGTTCGGTATCGCGAAGCCTTTTGTCATCGGTCCGAGTAGGGCGCTCGTCCTGATTTTTATATGCGGCGGCCGGGCTATCAGCGGGGTGAAGCGAGTGGTCAACGGGAGGAGCCGGCGGTTGCATAAGCCAGCTTACGCTGGCTTATGCCGAGTCATTACGAAGCGAGTTTCCGCGGGGCTTGCGCCATGATGAGGTGGTCGGCCATCAGGCGAACGGCCCAGAATGCGGTTTGCGCCGCATCGCTGCGCACTTTTGTGCTCTGCGCGCCGGCGCATCGCAGAAAGTCCTGCTCCAGCGAATCCACAAAGGCGTCAAAATCGAACTGGCCGCTGCGCTGCGGCGCCGTCTGCGACAACACCTGATGCAGATTGTCCGTCACCAGACGTATCGCCCGTTCGAAGGCTTTACGCTGCGCCGGCGTCAGATAACCGCCTTGTCTTACCACATCAACCCAGCGCGTGGGCGGATTGTTGATGTTATTTAACGGCATGGGCATCTTAGTTTACCTGTATGTTAGCGGATTCAGGAACTTTGTAGTGATTCTTGACGTTGGTCAGGTTGATGTTGCTGCCCGTTACGTTCAAGTTTTCACTGTCGCTTTTCACAAACGCGAACTTGCCGTTTTCCGCGTCTATGTTGTTAAGGTTCAGATTCCAGTTGCCCTGCTGTCCGCCGTTGGTGCGGACAAAGGTGCCGAAATCTTTTGCTTTGAAGTTATCAACGGTCAGGTTGGCGTCGGCATTGAGCTGGAATATCTTGTCGGATGCTCCCTGAGCGCTGCTGTTGGTGATTTCAACGTTAGCCGGTTTGCCGCTGTTGGACTTCACGGTCAGCGCATCTTCCCCTACGTTGGTCCAGTGAACGTTATCAATCTTGGCATCGCCGCGGACATGTATGCCATCGGCCGCGTTGTCGCCAAAGACCACATTTTTCAGCGTAGCGCCTTCAGCCAGTTCAAACATGGGTTTTTGCCCCTCTTTCTGGCTGCCGTCGCCTAACTTACTGCTGGCGACGAAGGTTTTGCCGCCGCCGTCAAAGACTTCGCCCGGACCGACTTTTATTGTTTGGTCGACGACGGTCGCATCGTCACTGGCGGTAGGAAATTCGACCGCTCCCGTCTTGCCGATGTCACTAGCGCCGCCGGCGGTTCCCGGTGCGGCGGAGGTTACGCCTTTGCTTCCTTCAGGCGCGGCGCCGGAGGATGAAGAAGGCGCGGCGAAAGCATTGGTCGGGCTGCCGCTGGTTGTGGGAGCGGAGCCGCCGCCGGATGCCGGAGCGGATGAGCCGGATGACGATCCCGAACCCGCATCCTGTGGTTGACCGAATTCGCCATTTTGCGCATCCATCAGGTTGGCGATAATTTCCAGCAGCAGTTTTAACAGTTTATTGTCGCTGATTTGCCCGCCGCCGTCCTCCGTCGGGTTAATGGCATTATTCAGCGAGCTGTCCGTGGTGTCCTGCAATAATGAGCGCGAGAGATTTTCCGGGTTCTGCGCGCCGCCGGCGCCGGATAGAGGGGATGCGCCGGACGCCGCATTACCGGCATCGCCGGACTGCGCCAGCGGATTTTGCGCGCTTTGTCCGTTCTGCGCTCCGTTGGAGGAAATCAACTTCTCAAGCAGCTTCATTAATAATTCGCCCACATCCTGCTGGCCTGAGCCGCCATTACCCAGCGCATCGGCGGAGCGGTTCAGCGGATTATTGTTCGACTGAGATGCAGCGTTGCCCGCGCCATTATTGGGCATCAGCGCGTTCAGCAGAACGCCCAGCGCCTCCAGCATCTGCGCATCTTGTTGTGAAGAGCGTTGCTGCTGCGGTGAACTGCTGGAGTCGACCGGCGACAACCCCGGCGAGGAGTGTGTCAGAGTCAGCGTAATTTCTGCCATTGTTAACCTCATAATAGAGTGAAAAGTAAGTGTCTTGGCGACGTATGACGGATGGGCGGGCGGGATCGCCGCGTCCGCCTGTCCGCTATAAAATGAGTAAGGAAAGGCATGATGGGGTTCCCATGCGGGGGAAAAGGTTTTAACGCCGATAAGTTCAGCAGTAGGATAAGGACAGACAGATAACGTATTCATTCGTATAAGGTGAAGGGAAGACAGATGCAGATTTCAGAAAATCGCTTAATTGATATTGCCCGGTCACTGCTGCTGAAAGTGGGGTGCGAAGAGGCGGAAGCGGCCTGCGTGGCGGAACACTTGGTCGGAGCGAACCTCAAGGGGCACGATAGTCACGGCGTCGGCATGTTGCCGCACTACGTGAGTTTTATTGCGGACGGCATCATGCAGCCAAATACGCCAGCCCGAATGATCCGCGACGGCGGCGCGGTATTGCAGTTCTCCGGCGATCGGGGTTTTGGCCAACGAACCGGCAAAGAAGCCATGCAGGCGGCGATCGAGCGGGTAAAGACAACCGGCGTGTGCCTGATGACGTTATCGTCGACGTGCCATTTGGGCCGCATCGGCACTTATGGCGAAATGGCCGCCGCCGCGGGGCTGGTATCGATCCATTTCGTTAATGTCAACGATCTCGATCCGATTGTCGCCCCCTGGTGCGGCAGCGAAGCGCGCTTTGGCACCAATCCGATTTGCATCGCTTTCCCCAAAAGTGAAAACAATGCCGCCTTTGTGCTTGATTTCGCCACCAGTATTGTGGCGTTGGGGAAAACCCGTGTCGCCTATCTGGCGGGCAAAAAGTTTGATGAAGACGTGATGCTTGACTGTAACGGCGTTTCCACCAACGATCCGCGCGTCATGTGGGAAGGGGAAAAGCATGGCGCCCTGAAGCCTATTGCCCGGCACAAAGGCGGCGGGCTGGTGCTCGCGGCTGAAATGCTGGCCGGGTTATTGTCCGGCGGCGGCACCATCCAACCGGAAAATCCGCGTCATGGGGCGATAGTGAACAACATGACCACCATAGTGATCGATCCCGCCAATATGGTGTCGCTCACGTGGCTGCAGAAAGAGTACGATGCGATGCTGGATTATGTCCGCTCTTCACGCGCTCCGGATCCGGAACAGCCGATTCTGATCGCCGGCGAGCCGGAGATTCGCACCAGGGCGCAACGGCAGGCCGCAGGGATCGAGATCTCCGATCAGGAGTGGCAAAAGATTGTCGACGCGGGGATCTCGCTCGGCATGACGCCTGAAAACTTCGCCGCGTAGGCGCTTGCCCGGAGGCGGCCTGGCAAGCGTGACATCTGGTTGATATGGCCTACTATTGCATAAGGGCAGCGCGATAGCCGGGGTAGCGGAGTAGATGCGGGGATGGTTGGTCGTATTAGTGATGTTGGGCGGATTGGTCGCGTTGGCTCCATGGATCCAACGCCATCTGCCTCCGGGCTACAATCCTTTTACGCCGTTGTCGGTTGACGATCCGCCCACGCTGGTGACGCGCTTCAAACTCAGGCAGTTGGCGAACGATCCCGCCGCCTGTCTGGCTATATTGCGGCAGGCGCAGGAGGAGGGGCGCATTACCTTCTCGTTGCCCGGCAGCGTTGATGGACAGTGCCCGTTATCTTCCCCCATTCGCATACAGCGGTTCGGCGCCGTCACGCTCAGTTCAAGTTTTTTGGCCAGTTGTCCGCTGGCGGTGAGCGGCACGATGTTTGTTACGCAATCGGCGATACCGCAGGCGCAGCGTCTGGGCGCGATGCTGTCGCGTATCGATCATCTCGGAAGCTACGCCTGCCGTAACGTGTACCACCGGCCGGAAGGCCGGCTGAGCGAGCACGCCACGGCCGATGCCTGGGATATTTCCGCTTTCCGGCTGTCGGACGGGCGTCGCATCAGCGTATTGAATCAGTGGAATGCCGCGGATGACGCCGGTGAATATCTGCGCGCGACGTTTGAACAAAGCTGTGATTTCTTCGGCAATTCACTGGGGCCGGAGTACAACGCGGCCCATGCCAATCATTTTCATTTGGGAATGCGCGGTTTCGGCGTGTGCCGGTAATAGCGTCAGGATGAGCGGTCATAAGGCCGGCGCGAATTAAAAGTCGGCGTATTCCCGCGCCGGCAGCCAGAAACCGTCGATAAACTCTTCAATAGGATAACACCCGGCGCGGCGTAAACGTTGTTCAGCCATGGCCTTGAGACACTGATGCTCTGTGTTATATGCGCCGATCACCAGTTCATCGCAACCATTACCGAGATAGCAAACAAATATCACCAGTGCGAACATGATGTCCTCAGTTCTTACGTCAATCGTACAGCCGTATTTCTATGCCCTTATACTCGTCATACTTCGGTTGCATGCGCGTTGGCTTGGTTAATCGGCCATCCTTGGGCTTGGTCCCTGCGGGGGCGCAACCTTCCAGCAACGCGAATTATTCAGAGCATATGCGCTAATTGTAGATGAAAATCAGAAATAGATAGGGGCGCGGGCTTATCAGATGGCGATAAAACCACCTGATAAACCAATAGCGGGATTCAACTATTATCTTGCGCGGCGGAGCAGGCGCCGTCACGTACCAGATCGCGCGGCAAATTATTTTTTATCCGGCTGCCGATGCGTTTGGCCAACCCCACCGGGCAGTTATGATAGGTCAGCAATAGCTCATCGAAAGCGGGAACTTGTTGCGGATAGCTGTCTTTTCCCTGAAACCATTCACAGGCCTGTTGGTCGTCAAGCGCATAGGCGTGGCCGGCATTCACGTTTGCCAGCGCGATGATGGCCTCATGCTGCCAGCGATAGCCCTTGGGAAAACGTTCCGCCAGTTTGATGCCGATACGCGAGAATCTGATTTTGCCAAAAGCGGACGCCAATTCGGCGGGGAACAGCCAGATTTCGTTATCCCGTTGCCACAGTTGTAGCCGGTTTTCGTCCCATTCCAGCCCCTGGCGCCGCGCCGCCTGAGTGACCAGCGCGCGATCTTTGGCGGTTAGCGGGGCGAACGGGAATTTCCCGACTTTATAATCAGGCGCCGGAAGCGGCGGCACGCTGGCCGTTTTACGCAGACGCGCCACGAAAAAACCTTCGCTATCATAAATTTGCGGGAATACGTGTAAAAATCCCTCTTGCGTCGCGGACAGGGCGGCGCCGGGGAACAGGCCGGTTAACGGCTCGAACTCGCAGGCATCGGGGAAGGTCTGCCGCAGCCAATGGCACACCTGCTGATTCTCCTGCGTGTTTAGCGTACAGGTCGAGTAGATCATCACGCCCCCCGGTTTTAGGGCGTGAAACGCGCTGAGGATCAGTTCGCGCTGGGTGGCGGCGATGCTGGCGATGCTTTCCGGCGACCAGTGGCTCATCGCGCCGGGATCTTTACGCACCACGCCTTCGCCGGAGCAGGGGGCGTCAAGTAAAATCGCGTCGAAATATTCGGGCAGCGCCGCGCCGAAAACCCGCCCGTCAAAATGGGTCAGCGCCGTATTGCCGACGCCGCAGCGGCTGATATTGGCATGCAGAACCTTAACCCGGCTGGCGGAGTATTCATTGGCAACGATCCCGCCCCGGTTATCCATTCTGGCGGCTATTTGCGTGGTTTTGGAGCCGGGGGCCGCCGCCACGTCCAATACGCGCTGAGGAGACGTTTGATGCTGAAAAAGAGCGCTGACCGGCAGCATGGAACTGGCTTCCTGAATGTAAAACAGTCCGCTCAGGTGCTCCAGCGTATTGCCCAAACGCACGATTTCGTCATCCGCGTTCAACAGCCAGAAACCTTCACTGCACCAGGGAATCGGTTCTAGCCGCCATTGATAAGGCGCTACCAGATTTAAAAATGCCTCGGTGCTGATTTTTAACGTATTGACGCGAATACTTCGCCGCAAAGGCCGCTGACAGGCGGAAATGAAGTCATCCATCGACAGATGTTGCGGCATGATGTCCTGAATCGCGGAGAGAAACGCTGGGGGTAAATGGGCTGGTGTCTGTTTGGCCACGGCGGGATTCCGTTACAGCAATATAATATAAAGGGCGAAGTGTAGCATAAACGCCGGGCTTATCGGAAAGCGGCCGGCAGGCTTCGAATTGGAACGCGATACGATATGTTACACCCCGTTATTTGAAATCCGGCTGATTCTTAGCGCGGATGAATGAATCTTATGGCATGCTGTAGCAGGCATTTTTTATGATGGGTTCCTGCCATTCCCGGAGGGCCGTTGCAGGCGGCGTTTAAAATCGCTGCCGGCGGTTTTGTCTTGTAATTTCTTGTTATACCCTTCATCTTTTAAGTTGCAGCGGTGTTGGATTTTGCCTTTTGCCGCCGCCGGCGACGCGTAAGCCGGCTTCAGGAAGAATCGTCGCTTACCCGAACGCTGATTCGAGTAAGTTCGCAGAGATTGGCGTGATTCGGTTTGAATGCGCCTTGAAATCTATTGGACATGTGTGATTAATTCGATCCGAGAATATGAGCAAACAAGAGTTTTATCAGGATTTGGTCCGCGATTTGTCATCGCTGATTGCGGGAGAAAGGCGTTTCATCACGATTTTATCAAACAGCAGTGCGTTATTGTTTGAACGTCTGGATGGAGTTAACTGGGCCGGTTTTTATCTGCTGGAGCAAGACTCGCTATTTCTGGGGCCGTTCCAGGGGCGGGTCGCTTGCGTACGTATTCCGGTAGGCAAAGGGGTATGCGGCCGGGCGATTGCTGAAAATCAGATTCAACGCATAGGTGATGTGCATGCGTTTCCCGGCCATATTGCCTGCGATGCCGAGAGTAACGCCGAAATTGTACTGCCGCTGACGGTCAGCGGTCGGTTGATTGGCGTTTTAGATATTGATAGCACTGTTTATCAACGGTTTGACGCAGATGATGAAGAGGGGCTTAAGGCTGTGGCGGCGGTACTTTGCGCACAACTTGAAGAGAGCGATGTGCTGACTTCTATCAATTTCTCATGTTGAGACAAGGATAACGTAGCAATTGCCGATGGCGTCATTATAATGACGCCTGTTCATGCCTGCGCCGGTTGGCAAACCCGTTGTAATCAGGAAATTTCATGGAAAATCAACCTAAGTTGAACAGTAGTAAAGAAGTCATTGCCCTATTGGCAAAGCGTTTCCCGTTATGTTTCACCACTGAAGGTGAAACACGCCCGTTAAAGATCGGTATTTTTCAAGATCTTGTTGAGCGCGTATCCGAGATGGATAACATCAGCAAAACGCAACTGCGTTCTGCATTGAGGCTCTATACCTCAAGCTGGCGTTATCTGTACGGTGTTAAGCTGGGCGTTCAGCGTGTGGATTTGGATGGAAATCCATGCGGCGAGCTGGAACAGCAGCATGTTGACCATGCACGTAAACAACTGGAAGAAGCGAAGGCCAGGGTTCAGGCCCAGCGTGCGGAGCAGCAAGCGAAAAAACGCGAAGCCGGAGAAACGGCCGCACCCGCGCGCGCGCGCCAGGGCAACGGTAAAAATGCGCCGCGTCGCGATGCCTCTGATGCCACTGCGCGTAAACCACGCCAGTCTTCATTCCGTCACTCGCCGTCCTCTTCTCAGCAACCCGCCAAAGCTCAGCCCCGCCAGACAAAATCCGACGGTCGCGGCGAGTCTCAGAAGCGAGTTGCGGTTACGGATGTTTCCAAACTGCAAATCGGTCAGGAAATCAAAGTCAGAGCCGGCAAAGACGCCATGGATGCCACTGTGCTTGAAATTGCCAAAGGCGAAGTCAGGGTCCAGTTGGCTTCAGGGTTGGCTATGATTGTACGCGCAGAACATCTGCAGTTCTGATACGGAGGCCAACCTGGGCATGAACAAATTAGCCAGAATGACCGCCATTGCAGGCTTACTGCTGGCGGGTGCAAGTTTCGCGAATGAGAACATCACGCGTGTTGATCAAATACCACTGTTGCACCAGGAGTCTCAACACGCCACGGTAAGTGACCGGGTAACTTCACGTTTTCTTCGTTCCCACTACCGCCAGTTCGTACTGGACGACGCTTTCTCCGAGAAGATTTTCTCCCGCTATCTCAATATGCTGGACTATAGCCATAACGTGCTGTTGGCTTCAGATATTGCGCAGTTCTCCGACAAGAAAACGCAGTTGGATGATGAACTGAAATCCGGCAAGCTGGATATTCCCTATGCGTTGTATAACCTGGCGCAGAAACGGCGTTTTGAGCGTTATCAGTACGCGCTGTCGCTATTGGAAAAACCGGTGGACCTTACCGGCAACGATACCATCGACCTGGATCGAAGCAAGGCTCCCTGGCCGCAGAATGTAGGCGAACTAAACCGCTTATGGGACGCGAAGGTTAAATACGACTGGCTAAGTCTGAAGTTGACCGGTAAAGAAGACAAAGACATCAAAGAGACGCTGACCAAGCGCTATCAGTTCGCCATTCGCCGTCTGGCGCAAAGCAACAGCGAAGATGTCTTCCAACTGATCATGAACGCCTTTGCGCGGGAAATCGATCCTCATACCAGCTATTTATCGCCGCGAAATACCGAACAGTTCAATACCGAAATGAGCCTGTCGCTTGAAGGGATTGGCGCGGTGTTGCAGATGGATGAAGACTACACCGTCATTAACTCCATGGTTCCCGGCGGCCCGGCGGCGAAAAGCAAAAACATTACGGTGGGCGATCGCGTCGTGGGCGTCGGTCAGGGCGATAAGCCGATAGTTGATGTTATCGGCTGGCGTCTTGATGATGTGGTCGCGCTGATTAAAGGACCGAAAGGCAGCAAGGTCCGGTTGGAAATTCTGCCCGCCGGTAAAGGCACCAAAACCCGTATCGTTACGCTGACTCGTGAGCGCATTCGTCTGGAAGATCGCGCGGTCAAGATGTCGGTCAAAAACGTCGGCAAAGAGAAAGTGGGCGTGCTGGATATTCCGGGGTTCTACGTGGGCCTGACGGATGATGTCAAAGTTCAGATCCAGAAACTGGAAAAACAGCATGTCAACAGCATCGTGATCGACCTGCGCAGCAATGGCGGCGGGGCGCTGACCGAAGCGGTGGGGCTGTCCGGTCTGTTCATTCCCAGCGGGCCGGTGGTGCAGATCCGCGATAATAACGGCAAGATCCGCGAAGACAGCGATACGGACGGCATTGTTTATTACAAAGGGCCGCTGGTGGTGCTGGTGGACCGTTTCAGCGCTTCGGCGTCTGAAATTTTTGCCGCCGCGATGCAGGATTATGGGCGGGCGTTGATCGTCGGCGAGCCGACCTTTGGTAAAGGCACCGTGCAACAGTACCGTTCCCTGAATCGCATTTACGATCAGATGTTGCGCCCCGACTGGCCGGCGCTGGGGTCGGTACAATACACCATTCAGAAGTTCTATCGCATTAATGGCGGCAGTACGCAGATGAAAGGCGTGACGCCCGACGTGATGATGCCTACCGGCACCGAAACCGTCGATACCGGCGAGAAGTTCGAGGATAACGCTCTGCCGTGGGACAGCATTAAAGCCGCTGATTACACGAAGAGCGGCGACCTGAAACCGTTTATCGGCGAGCTGAATGAAATTCATCAGAAACGTATTGCCCAGGATCCCGAATTTCAATATATCGCAGAGGATATCGCGCGTTATAACGCAACGAAAGATAAGCGTAATACGGTCTCTCTCAATCTTGCCCAGCGGGTGAAAGAGAATGACGACGACGAAGCGCTGCGCTTGAACCGGATAAACGATCGTCTGGCCAGAGAAGGCAAAAAGCCGTTGAAGTCGCTGGAGGATCTGCCAAAGGATTATCAGGCGCCGGATCCTTATCTGGAAGAAACGGTAAAAATCGCCAACGACCTGGCTCAGGAAGAAAAAGAATAATCTGGCGATTTAAGCATAATGAACAAAACCCCGGCGCTGTCCGGGGTTTTTTTATGGCGGTTAGTTAGTTGACAGCCCCGTTATACATAATCGCGGCTGCTGTATGCCGGCTAATTTCACTTTGCTTGATATGAGTCAAAGGTACGGCGAGAGGTAGGAATATGATTGATAATAGTTATTACTTATGTTCATTTTTCAATCATATCCTCTCTATTATTCACATCGAATATATTGATTTAAATGAAGTGTTGTAGAAATAAAGGAAATCATACATGGCGTTACTTCTTCAAACATTACTGGATATTCCCCTTAATGTGAATGCGGTTGTCGCACGAGTTCGTCTAAACGGGGAAAGCCAGCAGCGCTTGACTGAACTAGGCATTCGCGTAGGCGGTAATGTGCGGGTTATTCAACGGGAAGAAAATCAGCCGTTGATGCTTGCCGCAGGCGATGGCCGCATCGCCATTAACTGGGATATGGGAAAGCAAGTGTGGGTTTCCCCGCAGCAATCACAATAACAAAGAGGGCGTGATGATGTCTTTGGACGAATTAACGGTTGCGACCCGGTGGCGCGTCATTGGTTTCCAAAAAGGTTCGGCGGATTATCGTAAAAGGTTACTGGCGCTTGGCGTCACGCCGGGCGTGGAGTTTTCCGTGTCACGCATTGCGCCATTGGGCGATCCGATCGAATTGCGTTTGCGCGGCGCGGCAATCAGCGTTCGCAAAAGCGAAGCGCAAATACTTATTCTCGAAAAATGTTGAACTAATAAAATTAGATAGGAAAATTTTATGGATGCGCAACCCGTTATTTGCGTTGTCGGCAACCCTAATTGCGGTAAAACAACTTTGTTCAACATGCTTACCGGCGGTAAGCAGACCGTAGGCAACTGGCCGGGCGTGACGGTAGAGAAAAAAATTGGATACTACCGTTGCCAAAACCAGCGAACGACGCTGGTTGACCTTCCCGGTGTTTATTCACTCAACCCATCATCCGAAAGTTCCGAAGATGAACGCGTCGCCAGAGATTATATTTTATCCGGCGAAGCGGATTTGGTTTTGAATATTGTCGATGCTTCCAATCTGGAGAGAAATCTTTATTTAACCGCGCAACTATTGGATATGAATGTTCAGATGGTGGTGGCCGTTAATATGATGGATATTGCCGCATCACGTAAATTGGATATTGATATTGCGGCATTACAGCGGCAATTGGGATGTCCGGTCATCCCTATTATCGCCAGCCAGAAAAAAGGCATCGATAATTTACGCCAGGTTTGCGCGGAAGCGATGTCTCATCCTGCCGCGCCCAATGTCGTCATTCCTTATGATGAGCCGCTGCGCCGGGCGGCAGAAGAGATAGCCCGGCGCTTTTCCCAACATGGAGGCATCAATAATCCCTATTGGCTGGCTCTGCAATTACTGGAGGGCGATACCACGGTCCGGGCGGCCATTCCGGCGGAACTGCTGGCAATGGCCGATGCCAAAGTGGCGGAGTTGATCGGGCAATATGAAGATGAGCTGGATATTTTTCTGGCGGATGCCCGCTATCAGTTCGTATCAGCGATGGCCGCATCGGTGATTACCCGCCGCGGCGAGATGTCGGTGACGTTGACGGATAAAATAGATCGCATTGTGCTGCACCGCTTTTTGGGAATACCCATATTCCTATTGGTGATGTATTTGATGTTTATTTTCACCATCAACATCGGTAGCGCCTTTATCGATTTCTTTGATAAATTCTTCGGCGCTATTTTTGTTGATGGCCTGGGCGAGCTGCTGGAGGCCGTCAATACGCCGGCATGGTTAAAAACGCTGATTGCCGATGGCATCGGCGGCGGTATCCAGACGGTATCGACCTTTATTCCCGTGATCGCCTGTCTATATCTGTTCCTGTCTTATCTGGAGGATTCCGGCTACATGGCGCGGGCGGCTTTCGTCATGGACCGCTTTATGCGCAGTATCGGCTTGCCCGGAAAGGCGTTTGTGCCGCTGATTGTGGGATTCGGCTGTAACGTCCCGGCGGTGATGGCGACGCGAACCATGGAAAGACACAGCGATCGTATCGTCACGGTGCTGATGGCGCCCTTTATGTCCTGTGGCGCGCGCTTGCCGGTGTATGTGTTATTCGCCACCGCGTTGTTTACCAGCGGCGGCCAGAATCTGGTATTCGGTCTGTATCTGATTGGGATTATCGCCGCTGTCGCCACCGGCTTTATGCTGAAAAACACCGCGCTACAGGGTGAGGCTTCCACTTTTGTTATGGAGATCCCGCCTTACCACCTGCCTGGATTACGCAGCGTGTTGATCCGTACCTGGGATCGGCTGAAAAACTTTATTTTCAGAGCCGGTAAGCTGATTGTCATTGTGGTTACGGTGCTGGGCTTTTTTAACTCAATGGGAACTGACGGCACGTTCGGCAACCAGGACAGCGATAAATCCGTTCTGTCGGCTATCGGACAAAAAATTGTGCCGGTGTTCGCGCCGATGGGGATAAAACCGGAGAACTGGCCGGCGGCCGTCGGCGTGTTTACCGGTATTTTCGCCAAAGAAGCGGTGGTAGGGACGTTGGATTCACTCTACGGCACTATGGCGGATAACCAAAATGAAGGCGGGGACGAGCCTGAAGAACCGTTCAGTCTGCAAGCCGGCATCGCCGACGCGTTGGCGACCATTCCTGAAAACTTCAGCAAGTTGGGCGGCGCGTTTCTGGATCCGTTGGGTATCGAGGTCGGCGATTTGAGCAATGCCGAATCGGTGGCGGAGGAAAATGAGTTTTCGGTTTCGTCGCTAACGGTAATCGGCCAACTGTTTGACGGCAAGCTGGGCGCTTTTGCTTATCTGCTGATGGTGTTGCTGTATGTTCCCTGCGTCGCCGCGGTTTCCGCCATCTGGCGCGAGGTCGGCACGGCGTGGACGCTATTCTGCGTGGCTTGGACCATTGAACTGGGTTACGGCTCGGCCGTGGTGGTCTATCAGATCGGACGTTTCGCCCAGCATCCGCTGTATTCAACGTTGGCGATTGCCGGCGTGTTGGCGGTATTGCTGATAACGATTCTGCTTCTGCGCCGTAAAGGCGACGCAAAGTTACCGGTTGCGGCGAACCATCTGAACGAAAGTCTCTAATTTGTTAATTCCGCAGGTGAGGAGACTCGCCTGTTCGGAGGATGTATGAGCTTAATTGAATTGCGCGATTATGTGCGCCGGCAAAAGAAAGTGTCATTGCAGGAGGTCAGCAGTGCGTTTCACGCCGACCCTGGCGTTATCGAAGGCATGTTGGATATTTGGGTGCAGAAAGGGAAGATACGCCTGCATCAGGCTGAGACCGGCGGCAAATGCGGGAGTTGCTGTTCGTGTGATAAAAGTCTGAGCCAGTATTACGAGTGGGCCGGCCGATAGCCTACTGAAGTATGACCGGCAGAGGAGCCTGCCGGTCACTTTGTCATGATGATTAATGTCCGGCTTTCAACTGCTGGAAATAAGTTTCATATAGCGTGCTGGCGCTGCCGACGTCGTTCTGCCATTCTCCCTGATTAATCACCGCCTCATCCGGATACAGCGTTTTATCGCCTGATACTTCCGCCGGCAACAGTTTTTTCGCCGCCAGATTGGGCGTCGGATAACCGATAGTTTCCGCCACCTGCGCCGCGATCTCCGGGCGTAATAAGAAATTGATCATTTTGAGGGCGCCATCAACGTTTTTGGCGTTGGCCGGGATAGCCAGGCTATCCATCCAGAAAATTCCGCCTTCTTTCGGCCAGATGATGTCCAGCGGCGTTCCGGCCTGACGGGCCACGTATGCCGAGCCATTCCACACCATGCCCAGGTTGACTTCGCCTTCCATAAACGGGTTGCCGGGGTTGTCTGAGTTGAACGCCAATACGTTGGGCATTAATTTCTGCAATTCTTTGTAGGCCGCTTCGATCTGCTGCGGATCGGTGGTGTTGGCGGAGTATCCCAGCTTGCGCAGGGCGATCTGGAAGACTTCGCGGGCGTCGTCCGTCAACAGCAGGCTGTTTTTGTATTTCGTGTCCCACAGGTCGGCCCAGCTTGTGACGCTGGCCGGATCGATCACATCGCGGTTGACGCCGATGGCCGTCGCGCCCCAGATGTAGGGAACGGAGTAATCATTATTCGGGTCGAACGATTTATGCAGTAAGTTTGGATCGAGATTATGGAAGTTGCTGAGTTTGCTGGTATCGATCTTTTGCAGCATACCTTCTTTACTCATTTTGGAAATGAAATAGGTTGAAGGCACCACAAGGTCGTAAGCGCTGTCCTGATAGGTTTTCAGCTTGGCATACATACTCTCGTTGGATTCATAGGTTGAGTAAATGACCTTGATCCCGGTCTCTTTGGTGAACTGCTCAAGCAGTCCGGGCGGGACATACTCGGTCCAGTTATAGAAATAGAGCGTTTTCCCATCGTCGGCATGGGCGACGTTCATGCTGAAAGCCATGGCGCAGGCCGCCAGCAGATGTGACCATTTCTTCATCGTATTCCTCTCCTTAAGGGTCCCAAAGGTATAATTATTTTCCGGTGCGATCGCGCAGGATAAGCTGACTGCCGAGCACCAGGAGCAATGAAAGCATCAACAAAATCGTCGCCAGCGCGTTCACTTCCGGCGAAACCCCGACCTTAACCATCGAGTAAATTTTTAACGGCAGGATTTCATAGGATGGCCCGGTAACGAAAGATGACACCACCACGTCGTCCATCGACAGCGTAAAACTCAACAGCCAGCCGGCAGCCACCGCCGGCATCGCCAGCGGCAGAATGATTTTACGCAGAATAATGACCTCGCTGGCTCCGAGATCGCGGGCGGCCTCCAGCATACGCACGTCAAACCCTTTCAGACGTGAATAAACGGTGACCACGACGAAGGGCAGACAAAAGGTAATGTGGGAAAACAGCAGCGACCAGAATCCCAGCGATATTCCCAGCAGCATAAACAGCACCAGCAGGGAGATGGCCATAACGATATCCGGCGACATCATCACCACAAACAGCATCCCGCTGACAAAGGGTTTACCGCGGAAACGGTAGCGGTAAAGCGCCACGGCGGCCAGAGAACCGATCAGCGTGGCGAACGTGGCGGAGAATACCGCCATGGTAAGCGAGTGCCGCGCCGCTTGCACCAGGCTGTCGTTATTCACCAGCAGCTTATACCAGTTAAGGGTAAAACCCTGCCAGTTGATGCCGAAACGGGCCTGATTGAACGAGTTCACAATCAGAATGATGATGGGAATATACAAATAGGCGTAGATGATGGACATGAATCCACCGCGCAACAGCCGTCCTATCATTCCAGTTCCCCTTGTTTATTCAGCACACGGGCGGTGCGATAGTAAACAAACAGCAGCAGTCCCATAATCAATGTCAGGCAAATGCTGGTGGCGGCGCCAAACGGCCAGTCGCGAATATTCAGGAACTGGCTTTTAATCACGTTGCCGATAAGCAGGTTCTTGGCGCCGCCCATCAGGTCGGCGACAAAAAACAGCCCCATCGCCGGCAGCAAAACCAGCAGGCAACCGGCGATAATGCCGGGCATGGTCAACGGAATGACAATCTGTATAAATCGCTGCCACTTATTCGCTCCCAGATCGCGAGCGGCTTCAAGGTAGGACTTATCCAGCTTTTCAATGCTGGAATAGAGCGGCAGAACCATAAACGGCAGCAGGATATAGATCAGGCCGAGAATCACCGCTTCCGACGTATACATGATGCGCAGCGGCGTCTCGATAATCCCGCTCCACAACAGAAACTCGTTCAGGTAGCCGCGGGTGCTGAGGAACAATTTCAGTCCGTAAATACGGATCAGCGAGTTTGTCCAGAAGGGAACAATCAGCAAAAACATCAGCAGCGGCCGGATCCTTTGCGGCAACTGCGCCAGAATAAACGCGAAGGGATAACCGAGGATCAGGCAACACAATGTCGCAATCACCGCCATATTCAGCGAGTGCAGCAATACGGAGGCGTACATCGGGTCGGCCAGCCGCGTATAGTTATCCAGCGTAAATACCAGGCTGATGAAGTTCGTATCGTCGCGGGTTAAAAAACTGGCGCCGATAATCATCAGGTTGGGTATGAATACGAACAAAACCAGCCAGGCCACGATGATGGTGATTATGGTGTTTTGAAAGCGTTTACGCGGCTTATTCATCGAGCAGCACGACCTCCCAGCTTTCAACCCAGGTTACCGCCACTTTTTGATTCAGCGAGTGGTCTACATCGGGATCGTCTTCATTAAAGAACTCGCTGACCATGACCATTTTGCCGCTTTCCAGTTCTATGCTGGATTCCAGCGTCATCCCCTTGTAGTTGCGTTCGCGCACGTAACCGACGATAGCGGCGGTCTGCGCGCCGTCGTTGATCTCTTTTACGCGCAGATCTTCCGGGCGCAACAGCACCTTGAGATGTTGCCCGACGCTCACCGGGAAACCAACCGTGATGACGCATTCGCGGCCTTCAATTCGGGCGCGCACGCGCTGCTCATCGATCTGGGCGATAACGGCCGCATCGAAGATATTGATCTCGCCGATAAAGCTGGCCACAAACAGGTTGCGCGGCTCTTCATAAATCTCACGCGGCGTGCCGTCTTGCTCGATCCGTCCGTCGCGCATTACCACGATACGATCGGACATCGTGAGCGCCTCTTCCTGATCGTGGGTAACAAAAATAAAGGTGATGCCCAACGTTCGCTGCAAGGCTTTCAGTTCGTTTTGCATCTGCTTACGCAGCTTGTAATCCAGGGCGGAGAGGGATTCATCCAGCAACAGAACCTTGGGTTTATTCACCACCGCTCTGGCGATGGCCACGCGCTGTTGCTGTCCGCCGGAGAGATGGTGCGGATGGCGCGGGGCGAAATCTTCCATTTGCACCATTTTCAGCACCTCCAGCACGCGGGAGGCGACTTCCGTTTCAGGTTTTTTTTGCATCCGCAGCCCGAATGCCACATTGTCAAAAACGCTCAGGTGGGGAAATAACGCATAGCTTTGGAATACGGTATTAACATGCCGGTGCTCGGCAGGCTGGTGGGTAATATCCTGTTCTTCTAATATGACCTTGCCGCTGTCCACGTTTTCCAGACCGGCGATCAGGCGCAGTACGGTCGTCTTGCCGCAGCCGGAAGGTCCGAGAATAGTGAGAAACTCACCGTTATTAATAGTGAGATTAAAGTGAGAAATGATGTCTTTGCCATCAAAGCTTTTATGGACGTCGAGCAGTTCAACGACCGGAGTAGCAGGATGATTATCTTTCATTTAGGGTTCTTGCTCTATTTCCATGTCTGGCGTATCCACAGGAGCGGGAGCGTGGTATATGCCAAGGGTTATCACCTTTCAGCCTACGAACTCAGTTAAGGGTCGGCATTCTACGGGAATCCATGCTGAACGCCAACTGATGACGCTACACTTGAGCCGGAACAATCACAAATAGTTTGTCGCGCGCAGCCGCGAACCCGCTCATTATGCTGAGCGATTGTTATGTTATTGCGTCTATTATGTAACTTGTGGCTGAAGAATGCGGGTATTTAGCGCATTACTATGACGATAATCCGGCGTTTGGCTGGAGCGGGGGGCCAGGATCGCTATTTCGCTTCTGCGAGTTAACACAGTAAAAACTGACCTGACGCAATATTTGCCGTGGATGCCATCCCCATAATGAAATTTAGGGCTCAAGAGGCACATAAGTGATGGATAAATTACTCGATCGATTTTTAAATTACGTTTCTTTTGATACTCAATCAAAAGCTGGTGTCCGTCAGGTGCCAAGTACCGACGGTCAATTGAAACTTGCACGGGCATTACAACAGGAGTTGCTTGAGCTGGGGTTTGAGCAAGTGACGTTAGGTAAACATGGATGCGTCATGGCGACGCTGCCTTCTAATGTCGCCTGGTCAGTACCAACCATCGGTTTTATTTCTCATCTGGATACCTCCCCTGACTACAGCGGGAAGAACGTTAATCCTCAGATTCTGGAAAATTATCGCGGCGGCGATATCGCGCTGGGCATCGGCGATGAAGTGCTTTCACCGGTGATGTTTCCCGTGTTGCATCAACTGTTGGGGCATACGCTGATCACCACCGATGGCAAAACGCTGCTGGGGGCGGATGATAAAGCCGGGATCGCTGAAATTATCACGGCGATGGCGCGGTTAAAAAAACGTCAGGTTCCGCACGGGGATATCAGGATTGCGTTTACGCCTGATGAGGAAATCGGCAAGGGCGCTCACTTCTTCGATGTGGCCGCATTCGATGCGCAATGGGCGTATACCGTTGACGGCGGCGGCGTGGGCGAGCTTGAGTATGAAAACTTTAATGCCGCCTCGGTGACGGTGAAAATCGTCGGCAATAATGTGCATCCCGGCAGCGCCAAAGGGGTAATGGTTAACGCGCTTACCCTGGCGTCGCGTTATCACCATGAAGTGCCCGCCGACGAATCTCCCGAGAATACCGATGGCTATCAGGGCTTTTATCATCTGCACAGCATGAAGGGCGTGGTTGAACGCGCGGAACTGCACTATATCGTCCGTGACTTCGACCGTGACGGGTTTGAGAAACGCAAGAAAAAGATGTTGGATATTGCGGAGAAGGTGGGCAAAGGTCTGCACCCCGATTGCTATATCGAAGTGACGATAACCGATACCTACTACAACATGCGTGAGCAGGTGGAGCAGCATCCGCATATTATTGCGCTGGCCCAGCAGGCCATGCGGGATTGCGATATCGAACCGGTGCTGAAGCCGATCCGCGGCGGAACTGACGGCGCGCATCTGTCGTTCCAGGGATTGCCCTGTCCTAATTTGTTTACCGGCGGCTACAACTATCACGGCAAGCATGAGTTCGTGACGCTGGAAGGCATGGAGCAGTCCGTGTCGGTGATTATGCGTATTGCCGAGTTAACCGCGTTACGGGCCAAGGCTCAGTAGTCCGGTAATTAATAAAGAAGGCGGGGATCCCCGCCTGAGTTTGATGGCGATTCCATCGCGATGAGATTAGAGAGACCCAATGCGAGAGCGGGGAGAGACGTCTCTGCGGCAACCTCTCCCCCTTGTTTCCCCTAATATCTGACTGTATCAGAAGTCTGAACGCTGACCGTTGACGCCTTAGTCGGCAAAATACCAATAGCCGCTGTTAATCAACGCGGTTAACTGCGCCAGGAATGCGGGATCTTCCAGCGCCTCGGCCAGCATGGCGACGCCAATCTCGTAATGTTCCGCCAGCGTCAGAAGCGCCTGTTTATGCGGGCTGTCGATTTTTTCGCCGTTGACGAAACAGTCGCCGCCGACGCCCAGCACGCGCAACCCGCCCAAGCGCCGCAATATTTCTCCCTGTTGCAGGAAGTCATATATTTCCTCGGCCTGGTAGGGCGGTTCCGGCGGAGCGAGATCGAGTTCATGACGGGACTGCGAAATGAATTCGCCGAACCAGTTCTGGAAATGCTCCGGCTGTTGAACCAGCTCCAGCATCATTTTCTGCAAGCGGTCCAACTCCTGCGGCAGCACCGTCGCCGGATGCTCGCGGGAGGGAATATCCGGATCGCTGTAGCGATGGCTGCCGAGTTCGCGCGATAACACATAGTCGGCGAAACCGCTGACCAGTTCACGAGCATTCGGCGCGCGGAAACCTACCGAGTAGTTGAGCGAATTTTCCAGCGAGTAGCCGTCATGCGGAAAACCCGGCGGGATATACAGAATATCGCCCGGCTCCATCTCTTCATCAATGATGGCGTCGAAGGGATCGACCTGAAGCAGATCCGGATGGGGACAATGCTGTTTCATCGGTATTTTTGCGCCGACGCGCCAGCGCCGGCGGCCCGTTCCCTGAATAATAAATACGTCGTACTGATCCAGATGCGGGCCAACGCCGCCGCCGGGAACCGAGAATGAGATCATCAGATCGTCAATACGCCAGTCAGGCAGGCGGCGGAAAGGGCGCATTAACGCGGTAGAGGGCTCGTGCCAGTGGTCGACCGCCTGTACCAGCAGCGACCAGTTGTTCTCGCCCAGGTGATCGAAACTTTCAAACGGACCGTGGCTGACCTGCCAGCGCCCGTCCTGATGGCTAATCAATCGGCTATCAACTTCATTTTCCAACGCCAGACCGGCTAGTTCGTCTGGTGAGATAGGATCGATAAAATTATTAAAACCGTGTTTGATGATGATCGGCTGCTTTTGCCAGTAGTGCGCTAAAAACTCCGGCCAGTCGAGATTGAGTTGATAATCCATACCATATCTTCCAGAAAGCGAGACTAGCGGCAATTATAGCGGAAGCGCGGTTGGCTGTACCGACTTTCATAGCTCATTCTGACCAAGATTCTGACGGGAGAAGATGGCCTCGACGCGCGCGCCTCCCAACGTACTGTCGCTAATGACGATCTCGCCTTGATATTGCTCGATAATTTCCGCAGCGACCGACAAGCCGATGCCTTGACCGGGACGCAACCGGTCGACGCGTTGTCCGCGTTGAAAAATCACTTCCCGTTTGCTTTCAGGAATGCCGGGACCGTCATCGTCGATGATCAAATGCAGCTTATGGTCGGAATATTGGGCGCTGACCTCCACAAACTCCAGGCAATATTTACAGGCGTTATCCAGTATGTTGCCCATAATCTCCATAAAGTCATTCTTCTCGCCGATAAAGGTCAGTTCGGGGGAGATATCCAGCGTCAGCACCACGCCTTTGCGCTGATAAACCTTATTCAACGCGGAACATAATCCATCCAGCAGCGCCGGGACGGAATGGAGCTCGCGCATTAACATATGATGTTCGGAACGAACGCTGGCGCGATGCAGGTAATAGCCAATCTGTTGTGAAATTCTGCTGATCTGCGCCAGCATGATGGGTTCCGCCTGATCGATGGTGATCTCCTTACCGGTACGTAAGGCCCGCAGCGTGGTTTGTAAAACCGCCAGCGGCGTTTTCAGGCTATGAGTGAGATCGGTCAAGGTCGTGCGGTATTTGTGATAGCGCTGGCGCTCGTTATTCAACAGAATGTTTAGATTTTTCACCAGGCTGAACAGCTCGCGCGGCGGATTTTCATCCAACTGTTCACGCGTGCCGTTTTCCAGTTCGGCAATCTGCCTGACCAGATGCTTGATAGGGCGCAGGCTCCAGTGCGCGCCGAGCCAGAGCAGGGGGAAAACCAGAATGAGATTGGCGATGACGACATAGCTGAACCATTCCCAGACAATGTCTTCCTGCTGCAATTCCTGCGGGATACGGTCTACTACCACGATGGTTAATGGCGGGAGATGCTCGGTGCGCGGATAAACGTTAACGGCGACGGAGTGCGTCAGCGTGTGCGAGTAGACGCTATTGAGCGCCCGGAGACTATTCAGCAGGAGCGTGTTTTCTTTCAGCACCGAACTGCTGGTGCTGCTATCGATATCCAGCTCATGATAGGCCGTTTTTTCCAGCCATTCCGGCTTGATCAGCGCTTCCAACTGCGGCACTTCTTTTTCACGCCAGAGGATTTTTCCCTGTTGGTCGTAAATCAAAACCAGCGTGGGGAAATTGATATCAATATCCGGCGGCGTGGCGATGGTTAACTGATTGTCGTGCCACTGCGCCAGACTGTAAAACAGGTTACTTTCGCCGCGCAGCAGCCGGAAAGAGGTTTTATCGAAATTGACGCTATAACCGATAATGGCCACGATGCCGTAAGCCAGGGACAAGGCGAGAACGATGGCGACGGTGGCGAGTAAAAAGCGGACGCGCAGCGAAAAAGGAAATTTTTTATGATGAGGCTTCTGCCCGTCACCCGCGGCGTTAAACAGCGCGCCGGGCGATTTTTTATTACTCATCTTGCGCTTGACTGGCGTCGATGTCGAAACGATAGCCTTGACCGCGAACCGTGGTGATGACGTCAGGGGAACCGGCGCTCTGTATTTTTTTGCGTAAACGACCCATTAATACATCGATAGTATGACTTTCGCGCAGCTCTGCATCAGGGTACAACTGTAACATTAGCGACTCCTTACTGACGACTTTTCCATTGTTGCGGATCAGGGTTTCAATAATAGTATATTCAAATGCGGTGAGTTTAACCGGCGCCCCTTTAATCATCAGTTCACGCCGCGACAGATCGATTTCAAACGGCGATATGCTGACAATCTGCGATGCCAGCCCGCTGTTGCGGCGCATCAGCGCCTGGAGGCGAGCGACCACCTCTTCCATATGAAACGGCTTTGTGACGTAATCGTCCGCGCCCGCTTCCAGCACCGCGACTTTATCTTGCCACCCTTCACGGGCCGTCAGCACTAAAATAGGCAGCTTGAACTGCTGTGAACGCCAGCGGCGGATCATACTCATGCCGTCTTCATCCGGCAGGCCGAGATCGACGATAGCAATATCCGGCGAGTGTTCGAGCAGGAAATAATCGGCCTCTTTGGCTCCCGCCGCCGCATCGACCTGATGTCCCATTTCATTCATTTGCACGGTAAGGTGATGGCGTAATAAAACGTTATCTTCGACAACCATAATGCGCATTGCTATTTCCTTTGTAAAACGGGCTGACGGTATATATAAGCGAACACCACTTACGTATCATAGTAATAGGTAGGCGGAATAATCCTATTATTTAGTTTTTATCTGACAGATTATCCATAGAGATAATAAACCGTGGATAAACGGGCGAACGAAGGGAAATGGGGAGAGAGAAATAGGCGCCTGGCGGCCGGACGATCGCGGGGATAAGCTATTGAAATCTCATCCCCGCGAGTCGTATCAGGGTAAGCGGGCGACAGAAACAGGGAACTGCGCCCGGCGGCTGGCCGCCCTTACTTCAGATCATCGACCATTTGAATGGCGCGGCCGATATAATTCGCCGGCGTCAGGGTCTTCAGCCGCGTTTTTTCCGCTTCCGGCAGCGCCAGGCCATCGATGAACGCCTGAATGCCTGCCGCGTCAACGCGTTTGCCGCGGGTCAGCTCTTTCAGTTTTTCATAAGGCTTTTCAATGCCGTAGCGGCGCATAACGGTTTGAATCGGCTCCGCCAGCACTTCCCAGTTATGATCCAGCTCTTCACTCAGGTGGTCGCGGTTGACTTCCAGCTTGCTGATGCCTTTTAACGTTGACTGATAGGCGATCAGCGCGTAACCCACGCCTACGCCCAAGTTACGCAGCACCGTTGAGTCGGTCAGGTCGCGCTGCCAGCGGGAAACCGGCAACTTCCCGGCTAAATGCCCTAACACGGCGTTGGCTAACCCCAGGTTGCCTTCCGAATTCTCGAAATCAATCGGGTTCACTTTATGCGGCATAGTGGAGGAACCGATTTCACCGGCAATGGTTTTCTGTTTGAAGTGATTCAGGGCGATGTAACCCCAGATATCGCGGTCAAAGTCGATCAGAATGGTGTTAAAGCGGGCGATGCAGTCAAACAATTCCGCGATGTAGTCATGGGGTTCGATCTGCGTGGTGTAGGGGTTCCAGGCGATCCCCAGCGACGTGACGAAACTCTCGCTGAACTGATGCCAGTCGATATCCGGGTAGGCTGCCAGATGCGCGTTGTAGTTGCCCACCGCGCCGTTGATTTTGCCCAGGATTTCAACCTGCTGAAGCTGACGATATTGGCGCTCCATCCGGTAGGTGACGTTAGCGAACTCTTTGCCGATGGTGGATGGCGTGGCCGGCTGTCCGTGCGTGCGCGACAGCAGCGGAATATCGCGATACTGCCGGGCCAGATCGGCCAGCGCGTCAATGATTTTGCGCCACTGGGGAAGGATCACGTCACGGCGCGCGCTATCCAGCATCAATGCGTGGGACAGGTTGTTGATATCTTCCGACGTGCAGGCGAAGTGAATGAATTCGCTCACGGCGTGCAGTGCCGGAACGGCGGCGACTTTTTCCTTCAGAAAATATTCAACGGCTTTAACGTCATGGTTGGTGGTGCGCTCAATAGTTTTAATGCGCGCCGCGTCCTGTTCATTGAATTCGGCGACAATTTTGTCGAGGAAAGCGTTTGCGTCAGCATCAAATGCAGGAACTTCCTGGATTTCTGCACAGGCCGCCAACTTTTGCAGCCAACGTACTTCAACCTGTACGCGGAATTTCAGTAAACCGAATTCGCTGAAAATAGCGCGTAACGAGCTGACTTTATCGCCGTAGCGGCCATCTATCGGGGAAACGGCGGTCAGTGAGGATAATTCCATCGCAAGCAACTCCTGGGATTGGTTTTAATAACAATAAATATACAGTTCATGCTATCGGCAAACATCTTGAATCGTCATCCCCGCGCAGGCGGTTATCTGCTGTGGGGAGAATGTATTTGCTTTGACGCTATGACGACTAGCGCGGGTCGTTCGCCGCGCAGCCGTTCATCAGCAGCGTTCCAATATCTGTTTCGCTTCTTTCACCAGTTGACCGCGGGAGAACATCAGTTGCAGGCGTCCGCCGCCAATCTGCTGCCACAGCACCGCTGAGCGAATACCGGCCAGGAGCGCCGCGCGCACCTTGGCCTGAATCTGGCTGTTTTTCAGTATCTCCGGCGAGCCGGTAACCTGAATACGCGGCCCCAGCGTACTGATGACATCAACATAAATACCGGCCAGCGCGCTGACGATCGTATCAGAGAGCAGTTCAAAATGCTCCAACTGACGCTCCAACTGCCCGATGCGCTTACCCAGCTCATCAAGCGCCGTTTTTTTGCCATGCAGTTTGCGCTCCAGCGTAATCAGGCTGAAGGTATAGCGTGACAATTCGGCCCCCGGGCCTTTACCGCTGGTGTTCAATATGCCCAGCAAGGTTTCCAGCCCGGTTTTCAGGTTGCGTTCCGCATCGCCGTAAACGGCAAGCGTCGATAGCGGGTTGACCACCAGAATACTGTTGAGCGACGTGTGCAGACTTTCATTGTCGCAATTGCCGGTATGGGCCAACTGCTGCACCAGTTGGGCGGACTGGCAGACACCCGCAAGCGCCAATGTAATGTCATGATAATTCTTGGCCACGGTTACTCCTGTAAACGCTCTTCAATGATGCCGCCGCCCAGGCAGACATCGCCCAGATAGAAAACGGCGGACTGGCCGGGGGTAACGGCTGCGACCGGTTCATCAAAACGTACGGTTATGCGATCTTCCCCCAGCGGGGTGACGGTGCAGGGAATGTCCGCCTGACGATAACGGGTTTTGACGACGCAGCGAAATTCCCCGGTCAGCGGTTGACGATCGACCCAATGCAACTGCTGGGCGATTAAGCCGCGGGACATCAGGCGAGGGTGCTCGTGTCCCTGCGCGACATAAAGGATATTGTTTCCCACGTCTTTATCTACAACGTACCAGGGTTCTTCTCCGCCATCTTTGACGCCGCCGATCCCCAGCCCTTTACGCTGGCCTAATGTGTGGTACATCAGCCCCTGGTGTTCTCCCATCGGCTTGTTGTCGTCGACGGACAGAATCGGCCCCGGCTGAGCAGGCAGGTAACGGGAGAGGAACTCGGTGAATTTTCGTTCGCCGATAAAGCAAATGCCGGTGGAGTCTTTCTTTTTGGCGGTCGCCAACTCCAGTTGCTCGGCAATTTTGCGCACCTGCGGCTTTTCCAATTCGCCGACGGGAAATAGACTTTGCGCGATCTGCTCATGGCTGAGCGTATAGAGAAAATAACTCTGGTCTTTATTGCCGTCCAATCCACGGAGTAAACGGCTTTTGCCATCGACGTCCTGACGACGGACATAGTGGCCGGTGGCGATGTAATCCGCGCCCAAATCTTCGGCCGCGAATTCAAGAAACGCTTTGAATTTGATCTCTTTATTGCACAGGATATCGGGATTGGGCGTGCGGCCTGCTTTATATTCCGCCAGGAACAGTTCAAAGACGTTATCCCAGTATTCGGCGGCAAAATTGACGGTATGCAGCTCTATGCCAAGTTTGTCGCAGACGGCCTGTGCGTCGGCAAGGTCGGTTGCCGCGGAGCAATACTCCGTGTCGTCGTCCTCTTCCCAGTTTTTCATAAACAGGCCTTCAACATGATAGCCCTGTTGTTGTAACAGGTAAGCGGAAACGGATGAATCAACACCGCCGGACATACCGACAATCACTTTTTTCTGGCTGTTATCTGACATAGAAGTCTCACGAACTGAAATACGTATACCCGCCATTTTTCAAATCACAGGCGCGTTGGCCCGGTTATTCGGCCTCTCTCCCGCAATTCGAAATCCACCGGGTATGACATTAAAGCGAAAAACAAGCGGCGTATTTTATCATGTTGCGACCGGGCCTGCACCGCTATTCCTGATACGTTATGCGCTAAAACGGCCAGTTAAAGGCGTTCAGTATCGTTAAAGGATAGCGTTCGGCCTGTTGATAGCGCCGGATGCTCTCCGCAACCAGCGGTGAGCGCAGCCGGTCGGAGTTGAGGATTTGTTCCGCCGTCAACCAGCGACAGCACTCGATATCGCTGTCGTGGGGGTGCGTTTCCATCCGATAGGGCAGATCGAGGGAGAAGCAGAAACGCAGAAATGGCGTATGATCGGGGGCGATCCATTGGTGTAACTGCAGAAAACTCTGCGGCTCCGCTTGAATACCCGTCTCCTCCCACAGCTCCCGGCTGGCGGCCTGAATCAGCGTTTCATCGGCTTCCAGGTGTCCGGCGGGCTGATTCCACAACAGTTTGTCGTTAATCAACTCTTCAACCACCAGAAAATGGTTCTCAGCCTGGACTACGCAGGCAACGGTAACGTGTGGCTTAAACATCAGCGATCTCCTTCCATTCTCCGGGGGACAGGTTTTCCACGGTCCGATCGGCCATGCCGTAGCGTATCAGGCGCAGCGTGGGATAACCAATATTTGCCGTCATACGCCGAACCTGACGGTTGCGGCCTTCATGCAGGGTGATTTTCAACCAACTGACGGGGATGTTTTTGCGTTCCCTGATCGGCGGAACCCGCGGCCACAGCCAGTCTGGTTCCGGTACTATTTCAGCGCCCGCCGGCAGGGTTTTACCGTCTTTAAGCTCAAGACCGCTTCGGAAGCGGGAAAGCGCGGCTGCGTCGGGAATGCCTTCAACCTGAACATAATAAATTTTTGCGGTTTTATAGGCGGGCGAGGTAAGTTTGGCTTGAAGCTTTCCGTCATTGGTGAGGATCATCAACCCTTCGCTATCCCGGTCCAGACGCCCGGCTGCGTAGACGCCGCTAATCGGTATATAGTCTTTCAGGGTTGAACGGCCGGCTTCATCAGTAAACTGGGGCAGCACATCAAAAGGTTTATTGAACAATACGATGCGTCGAGGCTCCGTATTAGCGCTTTTTTTTGCCGTTCGGGAGCTGAATCGTTTAACTCGGTGATTTTTAACAGGGAATTTATTCATCATCTTTATAGCCGCGGGTAACAAAAGCATTATACTCGAAAAGGTTTGCGATTGGCGCGGGCTAAATATTCAAGTAGTATCGACACACATCTTACAAGTCATTAACAAATTGCGCTCGAAGGAGAGGTTAATGGAAAGCAAAGTAGTAGTACCGACAGAGGGGCAAAAGATCACGGTTGATGCTCAAGGCAAGCTGGTCGTTCCCAATAATCCGGTGATCCCTTTTATCGAAGGGGACGGTATTGGCGTTGATGTCACGCCGGCCATGATCGACGTTGTTAATGCCGCAGTAAAAAAAGCCTATCAGGGCAAACGCGCAATTTCCTGGATGGAAATTTATACCGGCGAAAAATCAACGCAGCTTTATGGTAAAGACGTTTGGCTGCCGGAAGAAACCCTGGATCTGATTCGCGAGTATCGCGTTGCGATTAAAGGCCCGCTGACTACGCCGGTCGGCGGCGGCATCCGCTCTCTGAACGTCGCATTGCGCCAGCAACTGGATCTATATATCTGCCTGCGTCCGGTTCGTTATTACGAAGGCACGCCAAGCCCGGTAAAACACCCTGAATTGACCGATATGGTTATCTTCCGTGAAAACGCCGAAGATATTTACGCCGGTATCGAATGGAAAGCGGATTCGGCGGAAGCGGATAAAGTGATCAAGTTTTTGCGCGATGAAATGGGCGTAAATAAAATCCGTTTCCCGCAACATTGCGGCATCGGCATCAAGCCATGTTCCGAAGAAGGCACGAAGCGTCTGGTGCGTGCGGCGATTGAATATGCCATCACCAACAATCGTGACTCCCTCACGCTGGTCCATAAAGGCAATATCATGAAATTCACCGAAGGCGCCTTCAAAGACTGGGGCTACCAGCTGGCGCGTGAAGAGTTCGGCGGAGAACTGATTGATGGCGGGCCGTGGGTTAAAATCAAGACCCCGAACACCGGTAAAGATATCATCGTTAAAGATGTGATTGCCGATGCGTTTTTACAACAAATCCTGCTGCGCCCCGCGGAATATGATGTTATCGCCTGTATGAACCTGAACGGCGACTATATTTCTGATGCGCTGGCCGCACAGGTCGGCGGTATCGGTATCGCACCGGGGGCTAATATCGGCGACGAATGCGCGCTGTTTGAAGCGACCCACGGCACCGCGCCTAAATATGCCGGCCAGGATAAAGTGAATCCGGGTTCTATTATCCTGTCTGCGGAAATGATGCTGCGTCACCTGCAATGGTTCGAAGCCGCCGACCTGATTGTTAAAGGCGTTGAGGGTGCGATCAAGAACAAGACCGTGACCTACGATTTCGAACGCCTGATGGAAGGCGCTAAGCTGCGGAAATGTAGCGAGTTCGCGCAGGACATCATCGATAACATGTAAGTATATTGTTATAACATTGATCGGCGGGGGCGTTTGGCTTCCGCTGATTTTTAACATGGTGAATTCCGGTTAGTAAAACAATTTAGTAAATCTGATTGAAAAATGACCTTTTTGATGATCGTTTTTCATCGGTCATTGACCGTAATTGTTAACCAATCTTTGCCGCGATCGTCATTGTATCTGTCGGTTTGTTGTTGTGATTTATGCCCCAGTAATAACCGTGTATCCACATCTCCTTGCTCTCTGTAAAGTCGTTCAGCTAATGAGCGTTGTTCGTGAAATGTCGGCCCAAACCAATCCTGTCTCTGGCTGCGCTGAATCGCATTGTAAGCGTGCGGGAAGAGACGGCGTCGCCGCGCTTCGCCTGCGAGGTAGATCGAAAGAAATGCACCAGGTAAGGGCTGACGACATAGTCGCGACATCGGTTTACAACCTCGCGCAAGCTCCAGTTAATAACGTTACAGCGTAACGATAATGGAATGGCAATCCGTGTACCGGTTTTCTCTTGAATTACATGCAGATGGTCATCCCAAATGTCCGAGAACTTCATGTTTGCCACATCATCCAGACGTTGGGCTGTAACCAGGGCCAATAGCATAGCGTTACACTCGTTGTCTGGAAACTCGATCGGCTGGGCCGCAGTGTGCGCGACCTGATAACGCTCGACTCTGATTTGCAGTCCCGCGGCATTCATTTCCGCAGCCTGACCAACTCGATAGACACATCAACGCCAACTGGCCGATTTTTTTCCACGTTATGAGCGCGTTAGCAG
Source organism: Brenneria izadpanahii (assembly GCF_017569925.1). Classification (NCBI taxonomy): domain Bacteria; kingdom Pseudomonadati; phylum Pseudomonadota; class Gammaproteobacteria; order Enterobacterales; family Pectobacteriaceae; genus Brenneria; species Brenneria izadpanahii. The sequence continues at coordinate 2,237,996 of NZ_CP050854.1, forward strand.
AAATGGAACGCGAGCTGATAGTTGAACGAACCCGCGCCGGGCTTGTGGCTGCAAGAGAGCAGGGTAGGATCGGCGGCAGGAGACCGGTCATGACGCCAGATATTATTGAGCATGCCAGGCAGATGTTGCAGAACGGCGCAACACGGCGTCAAGTCGCGGAGATTTGCGGCGTGACGGTGAAGACGATTTATAAGTATTTCCCTGCCAGCTAATTGATCGGTTATAGCGATCAATTACCACAAATCGATCTGTATAAACGTTTATAAAATATACAGCCCAGGTGCCATGATTAATAGTGATGAAAAACTATAAAAACGTCACTAGGGGAAGCCGCCCATCGGTAACTCGATGGGCTTTTTCTCACACAAAAACGACAGGCGGCCCGATCTTGGAGCTGGATTGGAAAAATATTAAAATTGACCGCGCCGGAGTGGACAAGGTGAAACTTCATACCGGCCGGTTTGCGGAAACGCCAGAAAACAAGGTGATGATCGACCGCCTGGAAAAAATTCTGAAGGGTGAACTGCAGGCCACCGATACCGACAAACGTTTTTATACCCATGAAGTCAGGGAGCTAGAGCGCTACCGAAATCTGGGCATACGGGATGGTGCGGTTCCTCAAAGTGTTAAGGAGCAAAAAGATGTGTGGAATAATACACATACAGCAACCCTTGAGGATTACAAAATAAATGAAAGGGAGCAGGCTCTTTATACTGATGAGGCTTTACAAGCCGCATATGAACAGGAATTAAAAGATGCTTTAGGAGGGAAAAAATAATGTCTTTGAGTGATATTGTAAAAAATGAAAGCGTAGAGGATGTGCTAACCTTCCTGGGGCCAACCTCCGACTACCGTAAATTAGATCGATTGTACACATATAACCGGTTCGAAGTTATCTCCAGTGGTGAGCTTTCGTTTGCCTATGATGAGTTGCTTCGAAAAGGAGTGCTTCAGGACCAAAATGGAAAAGTTGTAAAAGGTCCCAATTGGAAAGAACCCAGATTCGTTACCGAAGAGAGCGTTAGAAATTCTGTGTCATTCCAGTAATATACTTCAAAAAAGGAATGACACATGTCCCAGCCCTTCGATTTCGACAAAGCACTTAAGGCCCTCCAGTCCGGTCAGGCATTAACAGGCAAGGATGGTATCTTAACCCCATTAATTAAACAGTTAACTGAAGCTGCTCTGGCCGCTGAACTTGACTCTCATCTGGCTGCAGATGTGGAAGCAAACCGTAAAAACGGTTCCGGCAAAAAGACCATTAAAGCGACGACCGGCAGTTTTGAACTCGCCACACCACGCGACCGCAATGGCACTTTCGAGCCTCAGTTGGTAAAAAAGCACCAGACCACCCTGTCCGACGAGATTGAGCACAAGATTATCCGCCTGTTCGCTCTCGGCATGAGCTACGCCGACATCAGCCGGGAAATCGAAGACCTGTACGCTTTCAGCGTTTCCACGTCCACTATCAGCGCCGTTACCGACAAGGTCATCCCCGAACTGAAACACTGGCAGCAGCGCCCGCTGGAGCCGGTGTATCCTTTCGTCTGGCTGGATGCCATCCACTACAAAATCCGTGAGGATGGGCGCTATGTGAGCAAGGCGGTGTATACCGTACTGGCCCTGAACGCCAAAGGCAAAAAAGACGTGCTGGGGTTGTATCTGTCTGAAAGTGAAGGAGCCAACTTCTGGTTGTCGGTGCTGACCGACCTGCAAAACCGGGGTGTCAGGGATATCCTGATTGCCTGCGTGGACGGATTGACCGGGTTCCCGGAAGCGATAAATAGCATTTATCCGCAGACGGAAGTGCAGTTGTGCGTCATCCACCAGATACGCAACTCCATCAAATACGTGGCGTCGAAGCACCACAAAGCGTTCATGGCCGACCTGAAGCCGGTTTACCGCGCGGTATCGAAAGCGGCGGCGGAAACTGCGCTGGACGAGTTGGATGCCAGATGGGGCCAGCAGTATCCGATGGTTATCCAGTCATGGCGCCGGAAATGGGAAAATCTGTCGGCGTACTTCCGCTATCCGGCGGATATCCGCAAGGTGATTTACACCACCAACGCCATCGAATCAGTTCACCGGCAGTTCAGGAAGCTGACGAAAACCAAAGGGGCGTTCCCTAATGAAAACAGCCTGTTGAAGCTGCTTTATCTGGGGCTGATGAATGCGCGGGAGAAATGGACAATGCCAATCCAGAACTGGAACTTGACCTTGTCGCAGTTGGCCATTTATTTTGACGGGCGACTGAATAACGTGATTACGCTGTAATATTTTTACCGTGACACAGAATTCTGAACACTCCCTTACCGAAAAAAAATACGGTTTCTAATCGAAGGTTCATCGCTTGCGCTCTTGATTGATACGCGCTAACTTCCCCGAAGTTACCAAGCCTCGCCTTAAACAGCGGGGCTTTTTTTATGCCCTTTTTATACCATTATCAGGATCCTCATGGCGACCATTGATATCACCACGATGCGTGGCGAGATGCCGCGTGTCATCGGGCATCTATTGCCTGAATCCAATTCCACACTGGCGCAAGGTTGCCATTTCGGCCCCTATGTTTTGCCAGTAAACCGTTTTTCCACAAAAATCCCCCTGTTTTTGTATTAACCATCGTCCTAATCGTTTTCCCGATTGTTTTTGTCGTTATTTTTTCGATCGGTAATCCGGTTGTCTCTGGCTATCTATCCCTCAATCTGGCGTGATATCTTCATCCATTCGGTTAAACCAGCATTGAAAGAATCATGAACTTTTCTTTTGATAAATATCAGCAGCATTATTTCACCTTTATGATGATCTTCGCCGCATCACTGGTGGGGCTGATTACCGGCTACACGTTACCGCTTATCAGCCTGCGGCTGGCTGCGATGGGGCATGGCGTCGCGCTGTTGGGCGTTATTTCCGCGCTTCCTGCCGTGGGGATGTTTATCTCATCGTTCATCACTCCCGCGCTGACGCGGCGAATAAACATGAGAATTCTGCTGGTTTTTAGCCTGCTGGCGCTTTCCGTTTCAACCGTGGCGTCGTGCCTGTTGAACAATCCCGCGCTATTGCTTTTCCCGCGCTTGATGACGGGGCTGGCCAGCGGAGTTGTGATTGTCATCGGCGAAAGCTGGATCGCCGGCGCGGCATCGGAGCGTTATAAGGCGACGTTCACCGGCTTATACACCTCGGCGTTCACCGGCTTTCAACTGATGGGACCGCTATTGATTGTGGCGGGCAATGCCTATGAGACATGGGCCGTATGGTCCATCGGTATCATGACGGCGGTATGCGGATTGATGCTCGTCCTCTGCCGCAGCGTCGCGAGTTCCGAGGAGAAAACACCGGTCTCTTATCGCCGCGTATTGAAAACAGCGGCGGCCATTGCCGTGGGCGTGCTGTGTTTTTCCTTTTTCGACGCCAGCGTACTATCGTTATTTCCGCTGTATGGCATGGCGAATGGGCTGACGGAGCAAACCGCCGCGCTTCTGGTTAGCGTGATTTTCCTGGGGGATGCGCTGTTACAACCTGCTATGGGCTGGATGGCCGACAAACTCGGCGTCAGGCGCGTTCACATCGGCTGTGGGGCGGTATTTTGTATTCTGTCGATGCTGGTGCCGCTAACGTTTAATTCTCCGCATTTGATGTTCCTGAACTGTTTTATCCTGGGGGCGGTCGCCGGCGCTATCTATACGCTTTCGCTGGTTCGCGCAGGAAAAGGTTTTTCCGGGCAGAAGCTCATTGTCGTCAATTCCCTTTTCGGGGTTGTCTGGGGAGCCGGAAGTATTTCGGGGCCGGCATTGACCGGTATCGTCGTGTCTTTTATCGGGTATGGCGGCGTCATTTTTTGTCTGGTCGGCATGGGGCTGATTTTTCTCTTGGCGCAGTACCTATCCGTCAGTGAGCAAAATCCGGCGCTGACGACGAATCTATGACGCCGGGCGGGTCAGGTTTGTGATCAAGACGCATACCGGCGGCGCGCCCGATTTTTCTTGACGCTATAAAGTATCGATATAACGGGGCGGGGCAGCGTCAGATTTTATCAATGTAGAAGTTTGCGCCAAAATTGGGATCATCATTGGCAAAAAATACCATTTCCCAGTCCATACCGTATTTTATGCTGTGAAATGCCGGGCATAACTTGTTTATCATTCGATTTATGATGATTATCAAAACGCCTAATAAGAATTTACATTTTATGGGTTCATCTTATTTCGCCGGCGATCCATTGGAAACGTGGGATTATGTTGATCTAAATCACAATCTGTCGGTATGTAATTTGCTCTTATGAAAATCCCGTTGTGGGAAAAATGCTCCATAGATTATGTTTCATAAAGGCATGCTAATAGCTGTATGCCGCGGAGGATGTATGTCTGTAATTCGCACGTGTATGAGTCTTTTTGGTGGTGATACGCTAATTGTTCGTTGTTCTAACGCTTTTGATCTTCAAATGATCAATGGCTCACATACAATGGACACTCAGAATAAAGCCGCTACACAAGACGCTATTAGCGTGAGTGCTGAGGATGAAGTTTATTTAACGGTTCCATATACTGGCGATTGGGATTTAATCATCCATGCAAAGAATGATACGCCCGAACATTCAATAAGTTATTTTCCGGCTTAATTTTATTTAGCGTCCATAGTGGTCAGCATATTTGATTAGCATCATTGGTGTTGTATTGCCTGTGTCCAGTTATGCTTTTCAGCGGTATATGCTGGCCTGTTTTTTATTCTTACCGAAACTGATTGATTGCGCGATTACGCCTTGTCGATGGCGGCGGTCAGCGCTGATATCTGTTGTGATATCAATCCCTTAATTCTATCGTCAATAAGATTGCCGTCTGCGTCGAAACTGTCGCTATAGGCGTTTGAGAACACCTCTGGCTTATTCAGCGGGCGTAGATCGAGAAATACGCACACCTGACGTAAATGATACTGAGCACGCGATGTTCCCATTCCGCCGCCGGAGCCCATTATTGCCACGGGTTTCCCTGCCAGCAACGTTTGGTCTTCATCACGAGACAGCCAATCAAGAATGTTCTTTAACGCCGGCGCCATCGAATAATTGTATTCGGTGCAGGCAAAAACCAGCCCATCGGCTTTTTTGACCTGTTGAACGATGTGTTGAACTGATTCGGGCTGGGCGGCGATATCTGAATTATAAAATGGCACGTCGCTTAAGTCGGCAATATTCAGCGATACGTTTTCAGGTAATACCGACTGCGCTGCGCGCAATAACCCTTTATTGGTTGATTTCTGGCGTAAGCTGCCTGAAATACCGACGAGATTAATATTTTCCATAATATTTCCTTATAGTTAAGTCCGCTTATTAAAATAAAGACCTGTATTTAGACTTTTCACTGGGGAAATGTCGCATACAGGTCATCATATCAGGAACCTGAAAAATTAGAATTCAGCATCGATATCGACGATGTCGATCAACTTGTGGTTAACAAATTCTTTGATGCCCAATCCAATCAATTCTCGTCCGTAACCAGAGCGGCGGAGACCGCCGAACGGAAGATCGGCTTTAACCATGGTCGGGTGATTCACAAAGACCATCCCGGTGGAGATTTTTTTGGCGACTTCCGCGCCGCGTTGAGCATCCTGGGTGAAGACAGAACCGCCTAAACCGAAGGGGGAGTCATTGGCGATACGGATGGCATCGGCTTCGTCTTTGGCGCGGAACAGCATGGATACCGGCCCGAAAAACTCCATGGAATAGGCCGGGTTGTCCGGCGTGACGTTGGTCAAAATCGTCGGTTGGACGAACGCGCCATTTTCCGGCACTTTCGGTCCCACTTCGGTCGCCGTCGCGCCATGGTCCACGGCGAACTGAATCTTCTCTTTCACTTCGTCAGCCGCTTTCTGTGAAGAGAGCGGGGCAAGCGTGGTTTCGGCAGACATTGGATCGCCAGTGCGTAATGCAGCTACGCCATCGGTATACAGTTTGAGGAAGTCGTCGTAGACATCATCAACAATGATCATTCGTTTAGACGACACGCACACCTGTCCGCCGTTCCAGTGACGCCCGAACACCGCCCATTTTGCGGTTTTTTCCAATTCGGCGTCGGCCAGCACGACAAAGGCATCGGCGCCGCCGAGTTCCAGCGTCGATTTTTTGAGTGCTTTGGCGGCTTGCTGAGCGACAAGCGCGCCGGCGTCTTCGGAGCCGGTAAGCGCCACCCCGTGAACCCGTGGGTCATTGAGAATTAATTCAATCTGGGTGCGTGTGGCGTACAGATTTTTGAATCCGCCGGCGGGCAAACCCGCTTCTAGCATCAGTCGTTCAAAACGCGCGGCGCTTTGCGGAACGTTGGAAGCATGTTTCAAAAGCACGGTATTGCCGGCAGACAATTGCGGGGCAATGATGCGGGCAATCTGGTAGTAAGGGAAATTCCACGGTTCGATTGCGAGCAGAACGCCAAGCGGTTCATGGTATACCACCGCTTCGCCTTCCGCCGGATCGGCGACGGGGAGTTTTTCCGGCTCCAGCAGGGATTCGGCATATTTTGCATAATACTCAAAAATCTGAGCGGAGAGTTCAACCTCGGCCTTCGCTTCGGTAAACAGTTTGCCCATTTCCAGCGTTAGCAATTTTGCATGTTCGTCGCTGTCTTTACGCAGCAGGTCGGCCGCCCGTTGCATAATGGCGCGCCGTTCGGCGAATGACGTGTCTTTCCAAGCCTGGAAAGTCGCATGTGCATGTTCAATCGCTGATGCAACTTCAGCATCGGTCGCATCAGGAAAGGTTTTAATCAGTTCCCCGGTATAAGGATTTGTTGTGGCATATGCCATGTCAGTTCTCCTTTATCTATGGAATAGGGTGCAGCTTGAAAGTTGGAACATATCCAACGAATTGCGGTAAGCCTGTATCAACGTCCGCATTGAGAGCGCGATAGCGGCGTATACCCAATTTTAGTCATGTATTTTTGCAAAGCTACATCAATCTTCTGACGTATTTTTAACTTTGCGTCAACATAAAATCATAATACGCTTATTTTAATCCAATACAATATTAGCCACATCGTGGTACGGTTTTGAAATGTTTCCGGGGGAATGATGAATAAAAAAGCCCAGAAAATCCAGGTGATATCGCGAGCCGCAAGCATTTTGCGCGCGCTGGGATGCGAGGGCGTCAGTCTGGGGACGTTAGCGTCGCGAACGAATTTACCCCGTTCGACGGTACAGCGTATCGTTGATACGCTGAAAGAAGAGAATCTGGTCGAGAGTAGCAAATTCGGCGTCAGGCTTGGATGGGGAATCAATGAACTGGCGAAAATGTCCTATTCGAATGTGGCGGCTCAACTGCGCCGTCCGCTGGAGATGGCGTTTGAGATGACCCATGAAACGGTGGATATCTCGACTATTCATGGCACCGAGGTTTATTGCCTTGATCGCATTATTTCCGACCAGGTGGTGCGGGTTGTGCCGGCTGCCGAACGGCCAAAACCGCTGTATGCCATGGCGAGCGGCAAGGCTATTTTAGCCAATATGGATGATGATGCGATCGTCAGTTTATTTAACAGCGGTATGCCCGCGCTGACCAGCAATACCATTACGTCGATCGACAAACTGCTGGAGGAGGTTCGGCAGGTTAGAGTCAGCGGTTTCGCTTTTGATTATCAGGAGCATGCCGAGGGCATTTGCGCCATTGGCATCCCGCTGAAAACGCATTGCAGCTCTCCTTATGCCATAGCGGTTGTTGTTCCGTCCTTTCGTTTTCAATCTCTCCTGCCCGCGATAACAGAAGCGCTAACTCAAGTAAAAGCATCATGCGTACCGATCCTGACTGGATGCCAGTCTTGATATCCGGGCGCGGCTTCAATTCTATTTGAAAATTCATTACACAAATTAAATGGTTACAATTGTCATTATTAATGTTGTTAATGTATAGCGATTTTGGTTTTTTTGCTTTAATAATCTATGGGTTATATGAATTTCCTGCTGTGTTGCTGAGCGGTCCAAGCATTTTATTTGTTTTGAAACGTTGTTTTTTTGTCCGTATTGTTCTATTTCGTTACATAGTTGGCTAGATTTATACATTGAAAACTTATGTTTTAATCTGAACGTTAAAGCGATGAATACTATAGGGGGCCCCATGAGCTGTACTCCAATAGTTAAAGAGGAAACGAATCGTCTCGCTGCTCTTCATGAGTATGGAATTGAAACCGAATTGTTTGATCCCAGTCTTAACAAGCTGATTAATCTGGCGTCAAACATATTTAATGTGCCTATTGTTTTGGTTTCTCTGCTGGAATCGGAACGGCAGTTGTTTGCCGCGGGACTTGGCGTTTCATTTACTGAAACGCCGATAGAGATTGCTTTTTGTACGCACGCGATTCACCAAGAAGGCATATTGGTTATTCCTGATGCGAGTAAGGATCCGAATTTTAAAGATAACCCGCTGGTTACGGGGGAGCCGCATCTTCGCTTTTACGCAGGCATTCCATTACGAAACCTATCCGGGTACGCCATCGGCGCGCTTTGCATTATCGATATCAAACCACGGTTGGCCTTTAGCGTCAGAGATGAACATAATTTGCAGGATCTGGCCATGTTGGTCATGGATCGGCTGGAGGCCAGACGGCTTAATTTGTCGCGTAAGATTGGGCCGGCGGTTTTTGAGAAAATCGCCAAAACGTCTACCGACGCCGTTATCTGCGTCGACGAGAAAGGCATTATCACTTTTTGGAATCCTTCCGCGCAGAGAATGCTAGAGTACGCCGGCGACGAGATCATCGGACATAGCGTCGATACCGTTATCCCAGACTATTTACTCGTTCAATTTACTCGTTTGGCTACGGATAAGGCGTGGTTGGCTAAAGGCGTCACGCTGGAGTTAAATGTTCGAACTAAAAGCGGTGTTTTGTTTCTTGTCGAGCTGTCCGTATCGATGTGGAAAAATGATGACGCTGTAAGTTACGGCGTTATTCTGCGTGATACGAAGGAACGACGGCGTAACGAGGAACGACTATTTTTACTGGCGCATATGGATCCGCTGACCGGTCTGGCCAATCGGGCTCTATTGACCTCGAATCTGGAACAGACTTTGAAAAACAAATCGGCGGCCTGCATCATGCTGATCGATCTGGATGGCTTTAAGAATATTAACGATAGTCTGGGGCATGACTGCGGTGATGATATTCTGGTCAGCGTAGCAAAGAAAATACAGATGAACGTGCGAACAGGCGATTTAGCGGCCCGCATGGGCGGGGATGAGTTCGTCTTGCTGTTTCCCGGCATGGACGATCGGGATGAGGCGGCTACGATCGCTGAGCAGGTCATCCATAATATTTCGCAAACCATGATTGCCGGCGAGGGGCCGCTCAATGTCAGCGCCAGCGTCGGGATAGTGTTTTATCCCATACATGGTCTTACCGCTCAAGAACTGCTGGCCAGCGCGGATCTGGCGTTGCTTCAGGCCAAGAGCGAGGGGCGCAACTGCTATCGTTTCTTTACCAGGGTATTACGCGAGAATTTTCAGGCCAAACATGCGTTTCAGTCAGAATTCGCGCGGGCTTATAAAAAACATGAGTTTGAAGTGTTTTATCAACCGCTGGTAGACCTGTCGAATAATGAGATTGTCGGCGCTGAAGCGTTATTGCGCTGGCGTCATCCCCATAAAGGATTACTTAGTCCGGGGGCGTTTCTTTCCGCTCTGGAGTGCGGCACCTGGGCTGAGTATGTCGGCGACTGGGTGATGCTGACCGCCTGCAAGCAGGCAGCCGAATGGCACCATATCGGCGCGAAAGATTTCCGTATCAGCGTTAACCTGTTCAGCGCACAGTTCCGTTCCGGTATGCTGTCGCAAAAGATCGCGGATATCCTGAAACTGACCGGTTTGCCGGCCAGCTCGTTGGAGGTGGAGATCACTGAAAATATCATCCTGCGTCACGATAAAAACATGTTGCAACCGTTGTATGAACTGCGGGATGCCGGGATCGGCATTGCGTTTGATGATTACGGCACCGGCTATGCCTCTCTCAGCGTATTAAAAAACTATCCGGTAACGCGTCTTAAAATTGATCAAAGTTTTGTTCGCACCATGTGTGAGTCGCCCACGGATGCGGCCATTGTTTGGGCGATAATCTATCTTGGCAAAAGCTTCGGACTAGGCATCGTCGCCGAGGGCATTGAAACGCTGGAGCCGTGCGAGCAACTGAAAAATCGCGGCTGTGATGAGGCGCAGGGATATCTGTTTGGTCATCCGATGTCCGCGAAGGAGTTCACTAACCTGTTGAAGTCGAGACATCGCCTCGCCGGGTGAACATGCTCGGTTTTAGCCTTAATGCATTGCTGCAATGCGCGCAAGAACTAATGGAATATAGATCACATTTTTTCTATAGTGACCGGCTTGTCGTCTGATTCCCGGAATGTTCTGTGCACGAAATATTCGAGATGCTACTGGCGGTGTTTGACCGTGCGGCGTTGATGCTGATTTGTTTGTTTTTCCTTACCCGCACACGGCAGTTTCGTCAACTGTTGCAAAAAGAACAGCACTCGCCTAGAGAACGGGTAATGGTCACGGCCATTTTTTCTCTGTTCGCGCTGTTCGGCACCTATTCCGGCATCAATGTCGAAGGCTCCCTGGTTAACGTGCGCGTGATTGCCGTGATGTCCGGCGGTATCTTGTTCGGACCATGGGTCGGCATCGCCACCGGGCTGATCGCTGGGATCCACCGCTATTTAATCGATATCGACGGCATTACCTCTATTCCCTGTCTGATTACCAGCGTGATTGCCGGAGTGATGGCCGGCTACATTAACCGGAAAGTGAAAAAAGAACAGCAATGGAGCGTCGGTATCCTGGGCGGAATGCTGTGCGAGTCGCTCACGATGCTGCTGGTGGTGGCCTGGGCAAAACCCATTGAGTTGGGACTGGATATTGTTTCTAAAATTGCATCGCCGATGATTTTGGGCACGGTGTGTATCGGGTTAATTGTTTTATTGGTGCAAAGCGTCGCGAACGAAAAAGAGGTTATCGCCGCCAGACAGGCGAAGCTGGCGCTGGATATCGCCCACAAAACCTTGCCGTACTTCCGTAACATCAACAGTGATTCATTGACGACTATTTGCAATATTATCCGCACCGAAATCAATGCGGACGCGGTCGCTATCACCAATACCCAGCATATTCTGGCTTATGTCGGCGTTGGCGAAGAAAAATATAATATCGGACACGACATCATTAGCCCCATGACGCAGCTGGCGATTAATGACGGAAAAATCATCATTAAAAATAATGATGAGCAGCACCTTACGCCGCAAATTCACTCGATGATCGTTATTCCCTTATGGGAACACGGGCAAGTGACCGGAACGCTGAAAATTTATTATTGTCACGCGCACAAGATTACCTATTCACTGCGTGTTATGGCGGTCGGCCTGTCGCAAATCATGTCTACGCAGATTGAAGTTTCCCGCACGGAGCAACTGCGTGATATGGCCAATAAAGCGGAGCTGCGGGCGTTGCAGAGTAAAATCAATCCTCACTTTTTGTTTAACGCGTTAAATGCCATTTCTTCCTCGATTCGCATTAATCCCGATACGGCCCGCCAGCTAGTGATTAATTTGTCACGTTATCTGCGCTATAACCTGGAATTGAATGACGATTCGCTGATTGATATAAAAAAAGAGCTTTATCAAATCCGTGACTATATCGCCATTGAACAGGCGCGTTTCGGCTCGAAATTAACCGTTATTTACGACATTGATGACGATCTATCCTATAAAATTCCCAGCCTGCTCATTCAGCCGCTGGTGGAAAACGCCATCGTTCATGGTATTCAGCCTTGCCGTGGAAAGGGTACGGTCGTGGTGTCGGTGAAAGATCTGGGCGACAAGCTGATGATCGCCGTGAAGGACACCGGACACGGGATTGATCAGGCAACGATGGACCGGGTGGCGAGGAACGAAGTGCCGGGTAATAAAATCGGCCTGTTGAATGTTCATCATCGGGTTCGTTTATTATACGGCGAAGGATTGCACATCCGGCGCTTAGAGCCTGGAACCGAGATCTATTTCTATATTCCCCGCCGCAGTAATCAACCGATTATTTCGCAAGCCGATAGTTCGCCAGAGAAAATTACCGCTGGCATTATGCAGTCAGGAGAAGGCCGGTGAAAGCCATTATTGTTGAGGATGAATTCCTGGCTCAGCAAGAGCTGAGCTACCTTATCAGAGCGCACAGCGATATCAGCATTGAAGCCGCCTTCGATGATGGCCTCGATGTGTTGAAGTATCTGCAACACAACGAAGTCGATGCCATTTTTTTGGATATCAATATTCCGTCGCTGGACGGCGTCTGGCTGGCGCAAAATATCAGTAAGTTTGCGCACAGACCTTATATCATCTTTATTACCGCGTATAAGGAACATGCGGTTGAAGCGTTTGAGGTAGAGGCGTTCGACTATATTCTCAAGCCGTATCACGAATCCCGCATTGTGACGATGCTGCATAAACTGGAAGCGGCCTGGCAACAGAGGCAATTGCCGCCCAGCGCGGAGCAGGGGATCGGCATCAGCGCGCAGCGCAACACGCAGCAAACCATCAATCTGATGAAAGATGAACGAATTATCGTGACGGATATTAATAATATCTATTACGCGGCGGCGCAGGAAAAAGTCACTCTGGTTTATACCCGGCGAGAAGAGTTCATCATGCCGATGAATATCACCGAATTCTGTAGCCGCCTGCCGGAAGAGTATTTCTTCCGCTGCCATCGTTCTTACTGCGTCAATCTGACCAAAATTCGTGAGATTGTTCCCTGGTTCAACAATACTTATATCCTGCGCCTTAACGATCTGGATTTCGAAGTGCCGGTGAGCCGCAGCAAAATAAAGGAGTTCAGGTCATTGATGCGTCTTTAGATGCATTTCATTCCGCATTCCAGGCATCTCATTCCCTATTCGGACAACCACCGTCAGCCCGCTTGTATACTGGCTTCAGCACATAGGCTGACGGTGTTTTCGGCGACATGTCTCTCCAGCACATCAGCTTATATTTTTTAGCGTACCGATCGATTCGGACCAAACTTTTGATGCAGGGGGGAAACCCATGAAGGCGAAACCGGTAAACCGGAGTTTGATTGTTTTAGGCACCATCATTACGCAAATGGGGCTTGGTACTATTTATACCTGGAGTTTATTCAACCAGCCGCTCGTTGATAAATTCGGCTGGTCGCTGGGCTCTGTGGCCGCCACGTTTTCAATCACCAGCTTCAGTCTGGCCGTGGCGACGCTGTTCGCCGGTAAATTTCAGGAGCGTATCGGTATTCGCCGCTTGATTATGTTCGCGGGGATTGCCCTGGGGTTAGGGCTGATGGCCAGTTCCGCCGCGTCGTCGATTACGCTTATCTACATTTTAATGGGCGGCGTGGTCGGCTTTGCCGATGGCACGGGATACATCACTACGCTCTCCAACCTGATTAAGTGGTTTCCCGATCGCAAAGGCCTAATCGCCGGCATCTCCGTCGGCGCTTTTGGTACAGGCAGCCTGCTGTTCAAATATGTTAATCACTTTCTGATTGCCAACGTCGGCGTTTCAGACGCTTTTTTTTACTGGGGAATCATTGTGATGACAATGATTATTATCGGCGGCGCGCTGCTGAGGGAACCCGGTTTGAACGCCGAGGAAAACGCTTCTTCGTCTCAACATCGCGCTCATGATTTTTCACTGGGTGAAATGTTGGCGACGAAAGAGTCCTACCTGTTGTTTATCGTCTTTCTCACCGCCTGCATGAGCGGCTTGTATCTGATCGGCGTAGTCAAAGATATCGGCGTTCAGATGGCCGGTATGAGTATGGAAACGGCGGCGAATGCGGTTTCCGCGATTGCCGTCTTCAACACCATAGGACGTATTGTTCTGGGGGCGATTTCAGACAATATGGGGCGTTTGCGCGTAATTTCCTTTACCCTGCTGGTGACTGCGCTGGCCGTTTCCGTTATGACCTTCCTGCCGCTTAATCCCATGCTGTTCTTTGCTTGCGTAAGCGCGATCGCTTTCTGCTTCGGCGGCAATATCACCGTATTCCCGGCCATTGTCGGCGATTTTTTCGGCCTGAAAAACCACAGCAAAAATTACGGCGTGATCTATCAAGGGTTCGGCATCGGCGCGCTTTCTGGCTCGTTCATTGCCGCACAGTTAGGGGGCTTTCAGGCAACCTTTACGGCGATTATTATTATGTCGGTGGCGTCTTTACTGATCACTCTGTGGATAAAGCCGCCAAAACAACAAGATACTTCATCAATGAGCGTAACAATGGCGCATGCGCAAAGCTGATTGATGAACATAGTCTAATGCCGGGTTATATAAGATGCGGGAGCCGGGTTGCTCCCGTTTTTTCGTCTTGACTGTAATATATTTGTTATAAACCGCTGCCGACAACTGCCTCTGCAATAAGCTTTTCTCCTTATAAAATGTAAAGTTATGTTGATTTAGTAACTGAAAAGTTAAGAATGCTTGAAAATGCCGCCGTAGCCCATACGATGTAGGTGTTACAAACTTTTATTTTTCTGCGAGAGGAAATCAAACTTCTATGATGCGTATTGCGCTTTTCCTGATCACCAACCTGGCGGTGATGTTGGTTTTCGGGCTGATACTCAGCCTGACGGGAATCCAATCCAGCAGTGTCCAGGGTTTAATGGTAATGGCTGGGCTGTTTGGCTTTGGTGGTGCATTTGTTTCACTGCTGATGTCTAAATGGATGGCATTACGATCTGTGGGTGGTGAAGTGATTGAGCAGCCACGGAATGAAACAGAACGCTGGTTGCTGGAAACCGTCCGTTCGCAGTCTCAGCAAGTCGGTATCGTCATGCCTCAGGTGGCGATTTATCATGCGCCCGACATTAACGCGTTTGCGACCGGAGCACGGCGTGATGCGTCTCTGGTTGCGGTGAGCACCGGGTTGCTGCAAAACATGAACCGGGATGAGGCGGAAGCGGTTATCGCTCATGAAATCAGCCACGTGGCCAACGGCGATATGGTTACCATGACCCTGATTCAGGGGGTGGTGAACACCTTCGTTATCTTCATTTCCCGGATCATTGCTCAGGTTGCTTCCGGTTTTCTGTCCGGTAACCGGGATGAAGGTGGAAACGGCGGCAATATGATGGTCTATTTCGCCGTTGCAACGGTACTGGAACTGGTATTCGGTATTCTTGCCAGCATCATTACCATGTGGTTCTCCCGCTATCGCGAGTTCCATGCCGATGCCGGTTCGGCGAAACTGGTCGGCCGTGAGAAGATGATCGCAGCCCTGCAACGGTTGAAAACCAGCTATGAGCCGCAGGAAGAAGGCAGCATTCTGGCTTTCTGTATTAATGGTAAATCCAAGTCGTTCAGCGAACTGTTTATGTCGCACCCTCCGCTGGACAAACGAATTGAAGCATTGCGTTCCGGCGCTTATCTGAAATAACCGTATTTGCCGTTTTCACCCAAAGGCCCTTATCGGGCCTTTGTCGTTTTTATCCCCCTCATTAATTTTTTCCTCCTTTTTTGTGCTGCCGGGTAATGTCATTGAATCTGAAACGATTGATGAAACACGCAGAATGTTTTGCAAAATAAAATCACGATCACGGAAAAATGAAACAATGTTTCTATAATGGCGATTTAACCGGCGTTATCGCATGAAATAGGCCGATCGCCGTTTCGCGGCGATCGTTTATCGTCATAGACGAAACAATTTATAGAAACCGCAGTTTGCAACGCAACAGCGTTGGATGCCCGCGCGGCTTCAGATTCTTCATTATTAGTTCTAAGGATTTACGGATGGCCAAAGGTAATAAGATCCCCCTAACGTTTCATACCTATCAGGATTCGGCGACCGGCGCCGACGTGGTGCGTTTAACCCCGCCCGATGTGATTTGCCACCGCAATTATTTTTATCAGAAATGTTTTACCAATGATGGTAGTAAGCTGCTGTTCGGCGGCGCGTTTGACGGCCCCTGGAACTACTATCTGCTGGATCTGAAAACCGGGGAAGCCACCCAATTAACCGAAGGCGAGGGCGATAATACCTTTGGCGGTTTCTTATCCCCTAACGACGATGCGTTATATTACGTGAAGAATGTACGCAACCTGATGCGCGTCGATCTGAATACCCTGGAAGAGAAAACGATTTATCAGGTTCCCGATGATTGGGTAGGGTACGGTACTTGGGTCGCGAATTCCGACTGTACCAAAATAGTGGGTATTGAAATTAAAAAGGAAGATTGGCAGCCGTTAACCGATTGGAAAAAATTTCAGGAATTTTACTTCACTAACCCCTGTTGCCGCCTGATTCGCGTTGACCTGGCAAGCGGCGAGGCGAAAACCATCCTGCAGGAAAACCAGTGGCTGGGGCACCCGATTTATCGTCCCGGCGATGATAATACCGTCGCTTTTTGCCATGAAGGCCCGCACGATCTGGTCGACGCCCGCATGTGGTTCATCAATGAAGACGGCAGCAACATGCGCAAGGTGAAAGAACATGAGCGGGGCGAGAGCTGTACGCATGAATTCTGGGTGCCGGATGGTTCAGCGATGATCTATGTTTCTTATCATAAGGGGAATCCTCTGCGTTATATTTGCAGCGTCGATCCCGTTACGTTGGAAAACCGCCGATTAACCGTTATGCCGGCCTGTTCCCACCTGATGAGTAACTTTGATGGTACATTGCTGGTGGGCGATGGTTCTGATGCGCCGGTCGATGTACAGGATGACGGCGGTTATAAGATTGAAAACGACCCTTTCCTATACGTTTTTAATATGAAGACCGGCAAACAGCACCGTGTCGCGCAGCACAACACATCATGGGCGGTATTGGAAGGCGATCGGCAGGTAACTCACCCACATCCTTCCTTTACGCCGGATAATAAACAGATTTTGTTTACATCCGATGTTGATGGAAAACCCGCGCTTTATCTGGCCCGGGTTCCGGACTCCGTCTGGCACTGATTGATATGACATAAAGCGATAGCGCCGCAACTCGAAAGGGGAAAAGAATAAACCGCGCTGCTGGTTACATCGCGGTTTATTGCTGAGAATTTACTTGCAGCATAATGAGTAAAGCATCTGAACCCAGAAATTCATCAAAGTTATTTGATTATCGTCGTTGCTCCATTGCCATAATCAAAGTGTTCCCTTTATACTAAAACCAGTGTTCTATTTTTTTTAAAACAAAAAAAACCAAATAGGGTAACGACAAAAATGGCTATTGCAGATTTAGATAAACAGCCCGATTCCGTGTCATCTGTTCTAAAAGTTTTTGGTATTTTGCAGGCATTAGGTGAAGAACGCGAAATCGGTATTACCGAGCTTTCACAGCGTGTGATGATGTCTAAAAGTACGGTGTATCGATTCTTGCAGACGATGAAATCTTTGGGATATGTGGCGCAGGAAGGCGAATCAGAAAAATATTCGCTGACGCTGAAGCTGTTTGAGCTTGGCGCGAAGGCATTACAGAACGTTGATTTAATCCGTAGCGCCGATATACAAATGCGGGAGCTTTCGGCCCTCACGCGGGAAACCATTCACCTAGGCGCGCTGGATGAAGACAGCATTGTCTACATTCATAAAATCGACTCAATGTATAACCTGCGCATGTATTCCCGTATCGGCCGCCGCAATCCGTTATACAGCACCGCCATCGGTAAGGTCTTGCTGGCCTGGCGCGCGCGCGAAGAAGTTAGCGAAATCCTCGCTAACGTTGAGTTTACCCGCAGCACGCCGCATACCCTCTCTTCGCCGGAAGAACTGCTGGTTCAGTTGGATATGGTTCGTGAGCAAGGGTATGGCGAAGATAATGAGGAACAGGAAGAAGGGCTGCGCTGCATCGCGGTGCCTGTTTTTGACCGTTTCGGCGTCGTTATCGCGGGCTTAAGTATTTCATTCCCGACCATCCGTTTTTCTGAGGAAAATAAACTCGGATACGTTGAAATGCTGCATACCGCGGCTAGAAACATCTCCGAGCAAATGGGGTATCACGACTATCCGTTCTAAATTAAGAATATTCTTTATAAACCTGTCCTGGCGGCAGGTTTTTTTTATGGCGTCGTTTCCAGCGGGCATCCTGCAAGCCGTCGCAAAACGCGCAGGAGTGAAATACCGCGCGTTGGGGCATCGGGGATAAAGCGGCGCTGTCGAACTTACCCAGGGCTTGGTGGTAAGATGGACCATCGTGAGTTGTTGTCTGGCTGATTGTTATGAGCGGAATTGGTGTGAACACATTAGAAATGCTTTTTGCCGTACTGGTCGCGCTGTTGCTATTGCTGGTTTGGTTTTTTCTCAACCGGGCAAGCGTCAGAGCGAACGAGCAGATTAAACTGTTGCGGGAGATAGTCGAACAGCAGCAGCAACAGTTGGAGCTGTTGAAACAGCTGACGCCCAAACAGAGCGGCGAGGGCGCGGATAATCCGCAAGAGCAGGATGAAGTCGCGCTTGATTTTAAAGATATCATCCCTGAGCGGTAATGGCGTATGTGCAAACTATCCCGTATCTCTTGCCATGCGGGATAGTTGCACTTTTCGGTTTACGCTAACACTCATTCCACTTTTGTTGTTTCCGAGTTACCCGCTTTCGCATTTTCTATTGCCGCACTAGCCAGTTTTTTAAAATCTTCCGTCGAGTGAGTGGCGCCGGTTACGCCATCGATATTCGCGATATCCTGTTTTTCTATCAGGCTCTGCGGCAGTTTGACGGTATAGATCGCAGGTGAAGTGCCCGTCACCGCCGCCATCGTTTTACCGTACGCTTCGTCTGAAGTTTTCAGGTGGCCATCTTTCTCGCTGGTATAGTCAAATTTTACCGCCGAAATTTTTCCATCTTGATAGGTCAGTTCGAGGAATGGTTTCCATCCATGGTCATCAAAATTAGCGGCTTCGGCTTTATAAGTTCCATCTTTAATCACACTGTCTGCAGCAAAAACGGCAACAGCAAAAACCCCCGTCAGAATGACAGATAACAACTTGATTTTCATGTTTTATTTCCTTGAAAAATGAAAGCGACGGCTATGGGTGAAATAGCGTTGACAGACTCATCGTTTGCAGGGAGCGCGCTGTAGACTAGCGCGAACTTTAGTTAAATAAAGTGGGCTATTTAACAGATTTGCGTTATTGACACATTTTTTACATGGTAATAAGAGGGCTGAGTCACACTGTTCGGCTGAGGTTATCTTTTGCTCGCCGCAAACCGCCTTTGGTGAAAACTATTTTTGAAATTCATGCGGGTTAGCGTTCAATCGCGACTGGTTTTTTTAAAGATCCACGCAAAACAACCGATAGACCTATAAGATCAGATAACTTAGGTCTTTATCATGTATAAGAAAATCGGCATGGTGTTTTTTACGTTGCTTATCCCATTGTTTCTGACAGGATGCCTGGAGGAAACCCCTCCTGAAAACGTGATGAACAGCAAAATTATCCTGCGATCCGGTATTGATGATGTTGACGGTTTTACCGTCAAACAGGTAATCGAGTCTATTCATTATTTAGAAAAATACGGCGATACCAACGTTAGGTGCAGAGGTTGGGAAAAAGGCAATAACCGCTACACCTACATCTATACCTATGAAAGCGGCGGGATAAGACATACCGTCGTCAGCGATTTCTATCCCCAGGGCGATTACACTATTTTCCGTAATGCGCAGAACCCTTCGCTTTTAGCCGCCAGACAGGATCTGATGGGATATGCTTCGGTGTATGAGCAGATAGCCAACAGACGGGAATAAGAGCGCGCCGACTTTCCCGGTCTTATCGGCGGTAATCAATGGCTTTCATGCGCCGATGACCTCTTCTACTTTGCTTTAACACCAGCATTATACGGTGTATTATTGCCGGGACGTTATCCGTGTCACGCAGGGCACATGTTTGATTTATGTGCCGTCATGTGTACATATTCCGCAGAGTATAGAGGAATAGCATGGGTAATATATTGAATTTAAATGATAAGTTATTTTGTATGTGATCTTTCGTGTGGGTCACCACTGCAAATAAGGGAATTATAATGCCTGTTATTACTCTTCCTGATGGAAGTCAGCGTCATTACGACCACGCAGTATCCCCCTTGATGTAGCCCTTGATATCGGACCCGGACTGGCAAAAGCCTGTATTGCCGGACGTGTGAACGGCGAACTGGTGGATGCCAGCGACAAGATTGAAAACGATGCTCAATTAGCCATCATCACTGCGAAAGATGAAGCCGGCCTGGAGATTATCCGTCACTCTTGCGCTCACCTGTTGGGACATGCCATTAAGCAACTGTGGCCTGATACCAAAATGGCCATCGGCCCGGTGATTGACAACGGTTTCTATTATGATGTTGATCTCGATCGCACCCTGACCCAGGAAGATGTCGATCTGCTTGAAAAGCGCATGCATGAGCTTGCCAACAAAGATTATGACGTTATTAAGAAAAAAGTAAGCTGGCAGGAGGCGCGCGACGTTTTCGCCGCACGGGGCGAGACGTATAAAATAGCCATTCTGGATGAAAATATCAGTCATGACGATCGTCCCGGCTTATATCATCATGAAGAGTACATTGATATGTGCCGCGGTCCGCATGTGCCGAATATGCGTTTCTGCCATCATTTCAAACTGCAGAAAACTTCAGGCGCGTACTGGCGCGGCGACAGCAAAAACAAAATGTTGCAGCGTATTTACGGCACCGCTTGGGCTGATAAAAAACAGCTGAACGCCTATCTGCAACGCCTGGAAGAAGCGGCGAAACGCGATCACCGCAAGATCGGCAAGCAGCTCGATCTTTACCATATGCAGGAAGAAGCGCCGGGCATGGTGTTCTGGCACAATGACGGATGGACGGTCTTCCGTGAACTGGAAGCGTTCGTGCGCATGAAGTTAAAAGCGTATCAGTATCAGGAAGTAAAAGGCCCATTCATGATGGACCGGGTGCTGTGGGAAAAAACCGGGCACTGGGACAACTACAAAGACGCGATGTTTACCACCTCGTCTGAAAACCGTGAATACTGCATCAAGCCGATGAACTGTCCGGGCCACGTACAGATTTTCAACCAGGGCTTGAAATCCTACCGTGATTTGCCGTTGCGGATGGCCGAGTTCGGCAGTTGTCACCGTAACGAGCCTTCAGGTTCGCTGCACGGGCTGATGCGCGTGCGTGGTTTCACGCAGGATGATGCGCATATTTTCTGTACTGAAGAGCAGATTCGCGATGAAGTTAATAGCTGTATCAAGATGGTGTATGATATGTACAGCACCTTCGGCTTTGAAAAAATCGTGGTAAAACTGTCCACTCGTCCGGAAAAACGCATCGGCAGCGATGAAATCTGGGACCGTGCAGAGGAAGATCTGGCCGCAGCGCTGACGGAAAACGGTATTCAATTTGAATATCAGCCGGGCGAGGGCGCGTTTTACGGTCCCAAGATTGAATTTACTTTATATGATTGTTTGGATCGTGCCTGGCAGTGTGGTACGGTGCAGCTCGACTTTTCATTACCGGGTCGTCTGAATGCCTCTTACGTAGGCGAAAACAACGAACGTCAGGTGCCGGTAATGATTCACCGGGCTATCTTGGGATCAATGGAGCGCTTCATCGGTATCCTTACCGAAGAATTCGCCGGCTTCTTCCCAACCTGGTTAGCCCCGGTACAGGCGGTGATTATGAATATCACCGATAGCCAGTCTGATTATGTCAGCGAATTGACCAAAAAGTTGCAAGAAGCAGGCATTCGCGTAAAAGCAGACTTGAGAAATGAGAAGATAGGCTTTAAAATCCGCGAGCACACTTTGCGGCGTGTTCCCTACATGCTGGTCTGCGGCGATAAAGAGGTAGAGGCGGGAAAAGTTGCCGTCCGTACCCGCCGAGGCAAAGACTTGGGAAGCATTGACGTTAGTGAAGTAATTAGTAAGCTGCAGCAAGAGATTCGCAGCCGTAGTCTTCATCAATTGGAGGAATAAGGTATTAAAGGCGGAAAACGAGTTCAACCGGCGCGTCCTAATCGCATCAACAGAGAAATTCGCGCGCAAGAGGTACGCCTGACCGGCGTCGAAGGCGAACAACTTGGCATTGTAAGTCTGAATGAAGCATTAGAAAAAGCCGAGGAAGCAGGTGTTGATTTAGTTGAAATCAGTCCGAATGCCGAGCCGCCGGTTTGCCGAATCATGGATTACGGCAAGTTCCTCTATGAGAAGAGTAAGGCCACAAAGGAACAAAAGAAGAAACAAAAAGTTATTCAGGTTAAGGAAATTAAATTCCGGCCTGGTACCGATGATGGCGACTATCAGGTCAAACTACGCAACCTGGTTCGCTTTCTGGAAGACGGCGATAAAGCCAAAATCACGCTGCGTTTCCGTGGTCGTGAAATGGCGCACCAACAGATTGGCATCGAAATGCTTAACCGCGTTCGTGACGATCTGAGTGAACTGGCGGTGGTTGAATCCTTCCCATCGAAGATTGAAGGCCGCCAGATGATCATGGTGCTCGCACCTAAGAAGAAACAGTAAGGCATTCAAGTAATTAAAACCCGCGCTGCCGTTGCGCCGTGCGGGTTTTGTTCGCCTTATCTGATTCGTTGTAATTAACAATGCGAAGTGGAAATTAACATGCCAAAGATTAAAACAGTACGTGGCGCCGCTAAACGCTTCAAAAAAACCGCCAGCGGCGGTTTCAAGCGTAAGCATGCCAACCTGCGTCATATTCTGACCAAAAAAGCGACTAAGCGTAAACGTCATCTGCGTCCGAAGGACATGGTCTCCAAAGGGGATCTGGGCCTGGTTATCGCATGTCTGCCTTACGCATAAGTAACCTTTTTTGAATTTAGAATAAGACTTTAGGAGAGAGCATATGGCTCGCGTAAAACGTGGTGTGGTTGCTCGTGCACGTCACAAAAAAGTATTGAAACAAGCGAAAGGTTACTATGGTGCCCGTTCGCGCGTTTATCGTGTTGCCTTCCAGGCAGTAATCAAAGCTGGTCAGTATGCTTACCGTGACCGTCGTCAACGTAAGCGTCAGTTCCGTCAGCTGTGGATTGCACGTATCAACGCAGCAGCCCGTCAAAATGGCTTGTCTTACAGCAAATTCATCAACGGCCTGAAAAAAGCCTCTGTTGAAATTGACCGTAAGATCCTGGCTGATATCGCCGTATTCGACAAAGTCGCATTCAGCGCGCTGGTCGAAAAAGCGAAAGCAGCTCTGGCGTAAGCCGGTTGAGAGAGGGAGCTTCGCTCCCTCTTTTCGTTTTTAGTCGCTAACGTTCAGATAAACAAGTATTACTGTTGACATTTAGTGTGTCTCATCTTTCAATAAAGCAGTTTTATTTTCCCGTTTTACGATGACGACAAGGTAACGCAAGTATGCATACTGCTATTTTCCGTTTCTTTTTTTACTTTAGCGCCTGACTTCAGGGTGGCTTTGCGCGTAAGAAAAGAAACGAAAAGTAGCGCCTAAGCCTCCCTCAGGGAGGCTTTTTTGTTTAAACAGCATAATTTTTCAATACGCGGGAAAAGTAGTACGCGTTATTGGGGAAATACTTTCCAATCATGACAGTTGGCCATACAGGCAGAAGAAGAGGAATGCAATGCCACATCTCGCAGAGCTGGTAGCCAAAGCCAGAACAGCCATAGAAGAGGCCCAGGACGTCGCCGCGCTGGATACCGTGCGCGTCGAATATCTTGGCAAAAAAGGTCACTTAACCCTTCAGATGACCTCGCTGCGCGAGCTGCCTGCTGAAGAACGTCCTGCCGCGGGCGCGGTGATTAACCAGGCTAAGCAGGAAGTGCAGGAGGCGCTGAACGCGCGTAAGCAGGCGCTGGAATCCGCTGAATTAAATGCCCGCCTGGCCGAAGAAACCATTGATGTGTCTCTGCCGGGGCGCACTATCGAAAACGGCGGGCTGCATCCGGTCACCCGCACCATCGAACGCATCGAGACCTTTTTCGGCGAGTTGGGCTTTTCCGTGGCGACAGGGCCGGAAATTGAAGACGACTATCATAACTTTGATGCGCTGAATATTCCCGGACACCATCCGGCGCGCGCCGATCATGATACTTTCTGGTTCGATGCCACCCGTCTGCTGCGTACTCAGACGTCCGGCGTGCAGATTCGCACTATGGAAAAACAGCAGCCGCCGATCCGCATCATCGCTCCCGGCCGCGTATATCGCAATGACTACGATCAGACGCATACGCCGATGTTCCACCAGATGGAAGGGCTGATTGTGGATAAAAACATCAGCTTTACCAACCTGAAGGGAACTTTGCACGATTTCCTGCGCAACTTTTTTGAGGAAGATCTCCAGGTTCGTTTCCGTCCCTCCTATTTCCCGTTCACCGAGCCTTCCGCCGAGGTCGACGTTATGGGTAAAAACGGCAAATGGCTGGAAGTATTGGGCTGCGGCATGGTGCATCCTAATGTGCTGCGCAACGTGGGTATCGATCCGGAAGTGTATTCCGGTTTTGCCTTCGGCATGGGCATGGAACGATTGACTATGCTGCGCTACGGCGTAACCGATCTGCGCGCGTTCTTTGAAAACGATCTGCGTTTCCTCAAACAGTTTAAGTAAGGCGGGAATATCATCATGAAATTCAGTGAACTCTGGTTGCGCGAGTGGGTAAACCCGGCAATTGACAGTGAAGCATTATCTGAACAAATCACCATGGCCGGTCTGGAAGTGGATGACGTTGAGCCGGTTGCCGGCGCGTTTCACGGCGTGGTTGTGGGTGAAGTCATGGAATGCGGGCAGCATCCTAATGCCGACAAGCTGCGCGTAACGAAAGTTAATGTGGGCGGCGATCGCCTGCTGGATATTGTTTGCGGCGCGCCTAACTGCCGGCAGGGTTTGAAAGTTGCGGTCGCTACTATCGGCGCGGTGTTGCCCGGCGACTTTAAAATCAAGGCGGCCAAGCTGCGCGGCGAACCATCCGAAGGCATGCTGTGTTCATTCTCTGAACTGGGTATTTCCGACGATCACGATGGCATTATCGAATTGCCGCTGGATGCGCCGATCGGAACGAATATTCGCGATTACCTCAAGCTGGATGATAACGCCATTGATATCAGCGTGACGCCAAACCGCGCCGATTGTCTGGGGATCATCGGCGTAGCCCGCGATGTGGCGGCGCTGAATCAGTTACCGCTGACAGAGCCGGAAATCACGCCTGTCGCGGCCGCCATTCAGGATACGTTCCCGATTCAGGTCGACGCGCCTCAAGCCTGTCCGCGTTATCTGGGGCGCGTGATTAAAGGCATCAATGTTAAAGCCGCCACCCCGATGTGGATGCGTGAAAAACTGCGCCGTTGCGGTATTCGCTCCATCGATCCTGTCGTCGACGTCACCAATTACGTTCTGCTGGAGTTAGGCCAGCCGATGCACGCCTTTGATCTTGACCGTCTCGATGGGGGCATCGTGGTCCGTATGGCGCGGGAGAATGAGGCGCTGACTCTGCTGGACGGAAACGAAGTGAAACTGCAAGCCGACACGCTGGTGATCGCCGATAAGCAAAAAGCGCTGGCGATGGGCGGAATTTTCGGCGGGGAACACTCCGGCGTTAATGAGACTACCCAGAATGTTTTGCTGGAGTGCGCATTTTTTAATCCGTTGTCGATTACCGGACGAGCGCGTCGTCATGGTCTGCATACCGACGCTTCTCACCGTTATGAGCGCGGCGTCGATCCGGCGATACAGTTCAAAGCGATGGAACGCGCAACCCGCCTGCTGATTGATATTTGCGGCGGTCAGGCCGGCCCGGTGGCGAACGTGACCAGCGAAGCGGATTTACCGGCGCGTGCGACCATTACGCTGCGCCGTGAAAAACTCGACCGTTTAATCGGTCATCATATCGCCGACGAACAGGTCACTGATATTTTGCAGCGTTTAGGCTGTAAGGTGACGAAAACGGAGGCCGGGTGGCAGGCTGCCGCGCCAAGCTGGCGTTTCGATATGGAAATTGAAGAGGATCTGGTAGAGGAAGTCGCTCGCCTGTATGGCTACGACAATATTCCGAATGTCGCTACTCAGGCGCCGTTGAAGATGACTTCTCACCGCGAAGCGGATCTTTCTCTCAAACGCGTGAAGACGTTATTAGTCGATCATGGCTATCAGGAAGCAATTACTTACAGTTTTGTCGATCCGAAGATTCAGGAGCTGATTCATCCCGGCGAGGAGGCGTTAATCCTGCCCAGCCCGATCTCTGCCGAAATGTCGGCCATGCGCCTGTCTCTGTGGAGCGGCCTGCTGAGCGCGGTGGTGTATAACCAGAACCGTCAGCAAAACCGTGTGCGTCTGTTCGAAAGCGGGCTGCGTTTCGTGCCGGACAGTAACGCCAATCTGGGTATTCGCCAGGATCTGATGTTAGCCGGCGTGATAACCGGCAGCCGCTATGAAGAGCATTGGGATCTGGCCCGCCAGACCGTAGACTTTTATGACTTGAAGGGCGATTTAGAAGCGGTGCTGGCGTTAACGGGGAAATTGTCCGACCTCGAATTCAAAGCGGAAAGCAATCCGGCATTGCATCCGGGGCAAAGTGCTGCTATTTATCTGTGCGGAGAACGCATTGGATTTATTGGTGTTATCCACCCGGAACTGGAACGTAAGCTGGATCTGAACGGACGCACGGTGGTATTCGAACTGCTGTGGGATAAGGTCGCAGACCGCGTGCTGCCTGATGCGAGCAACATTTCTCGCTTCCCCGCAAACCGTCGCGATATCGCTATTGTCGTGGCTGAAAATGTCGCTGCTGGCGATATTTTAGCCGAATGTAAGAAAGTTGGCGCAAATCAGTTAGTTGGCGTAAACTTATTCGACGTGTACAGAGGGAAGGGCGTAGCGGATGGGTATAAGAGCCTGGCTGTGAGTCTGATCTTGCAAGATACTTCCCGTACACTGGCAGAAGAGGAAATTGCCGCTACCGTTGCACAATGCGTAGCAGCATTAAAACAGCGATTCCAAGCATCCTTGAGGGATTGAACCTATGGCGCTTACTAAAGCTGAAATGTCAGAATACCTGTTTGAGAAGCTTGGGCTGAGCAAACGGGATGCCAAAGAGCTAGTCGAGCTGTTTTTTGAAGAAGTTCGTCGCGCTTTGGAAAATGGCGAGCAGGTCAAATTGTCGGGGTTTGGCAACTTTGATTTGCGAGACAAGAACCAACGACCGGGACGTAATCCAAAAACTGGCGAAGATATTCCGATTACGGCGCGCCGTGTGGTCACGTTCCGTCCGGGGCAGAAGCTAAAGAGTCGGGTAGAAAACGCTTCTCCCAAAGAGTAACAGTCATTACCAAAAAGGCCGCGTAAGCGGCCTTTTTCTTTGCGATCGCTTGCGCTATTTCGCCGGCTTCTCTGGCTGGATGACGGTCGTCGTCCAGGTCGGTAGCGTCCAGGAGCCGCCGGCTCGAATCAAGCGGCATAGCCCGGTAGTATAAATATCGCTTTGACGAAACGTCGCGCCATCCCATACCCAGGACTCCATGCTTCTGCAGTCCCCCAACCCTCGGCCTTTCTGAGAACTATCGATATTGCCGTCATAGTAATCTGTACCGGAGGTGGTAATCAGCTGTGGAGCGCTCTTCATATCATTGCTGATTGTCCAGAAGGCATAGCCTTCGTTATAAGCCGCGCGCCAGCACAACATACTGATCAGCGACGTTTTGTCGTTAAGCGTTCTGAGTTCTATGGATGACCCTTCTCCATCCCGATCGTCGTCTGAACGTTCATCGCATTCATCGCCTAATGTCGCCATCAGCTTGGGCAATAACAGCGATTGTTCGATCGCCGTTAGCTTGCGTGGTTGCTCATCCAGCGGAATAACCGCATGAATAGTGGGCGCCGGAAGCGCCGGGAGCACGTCGGTTTTATTCCCCGGCCGCGTAATGGCGCTGGTGGTGCCGATACGCCCCTGTATTTCGTCCATTTTTAATAAAATGGCGTAAGCGCCGGCGCCGGAGAGTTCTCGTGTTTCGCCAAACCATTTGAATTCGATTTTACCGTCGCCTTTCAGCGCGTTCAGTAACGGGATAATCTGTTGTTCCGTCAACGTGGCTTCGCCGTCATCCGGACTCAATGATTCGCCTTTATTCACGCCATTGATGTACAACGTTATATTTTCGTTTTCTGCATGGTTCGTTTGTTCGGTTTCATCATCGCCCCACATGACTTCACCGGTCAATGTCGTGCCGGGGCCAGCCTGACGAGTCAACAACAGCGAGACTTTATGCTCTTGCTCATCGTCTGAATAGCCCGCCGCGCGGCAGGTGAGGGTATTGTCGCAGGCGATTTCCCAGTCTTTGTGAGCGAAATATTTTCCTTCCGAATCGGCGCTGAAAGCTATTGAAGGAAGAAATAGTGCGAGTAAAGGCAAAAAGCGTAATTTGCTAAAAGGCGTTTGCATAAATATTTTGTTATGTGGCGGAAGATTAGTCGGCAAGATCATATCACCAGACTCAATTAGGATGAACTTCAATCTATCTCCCCCAATCCCGGCAGTGAGAATTGAACCGTTTTACAAGCTGCGGTGATGAATGGCGGGTTATTGGGCGCGTTTTGTTAGAGTAGTTCTTTCGCATCAGCGGTAATAAAAAGAACGGGGAGATAACTCCCCCGATCAAACAATGCGGCATCAGACTGGCTATCAGGCATAGCCGAACTGCGCCTGATGCAGGCTGGCGTAAATACCGCTGTGAGCCAGCAGTTCCTGATGGCTGCCCTGTTCGATGATGCCGCCGTTATCTACTACGACAATACGTTCGGCGTTCTGTATCGTCGCCAGACGATGTGCGATGACTAATGTGGTGCGCCCGGCGGAAAGCTCGCTCAGCGACTGTTGAATCGCCTGTTCCGTTGCGGTATCCAGCGCCGAAGTCGCTTCATCCAGAATGAGTATCGGCGGATTTTTCAGAAAGATCCGCGCGATAGACAAGCGCTGTTTCTGTCCGCCGGACAGCTTAACGCCGCGTTCGCCGACGATGGTATCCAGTCCGTCAGGCAGATTGTCAATCAGTTCGTCCAACCGCGCGCGCCGCGCCGCCTGCATGATCTCCTCATCGCTGGCGTTCAGTTTACCGTAGGCGATGTTTTCCCGGATGCTGCCGCCAAACAGGAAAACGTCCTGTTGGACGATACCGATCTGGCTGCGCAGGGATACTTGCGTCATCTCCCGGATATCTATGCCGTCAATGGTAATGCTGCCGCCGGTCAGATCGTAAAAACGCGGCAGTAATGAACAGAGCGTGGTTTTCCCCGCGCCGGAAGGGCCGACGAAAGCGACGGTTTCCCCAGCGTGAATAGACAGGTTGACGTTATGAATAATGGGACGATCGGCGGTGTAACCGAAGCTGACATGATTAAAGCGGATATCGCCTTTCAGCGCATCGACGTGTCGGGCGTTCGGCGCGTCGGTAATTTCCGGCACGGTATCGATCAGTTGAGTGAAGCGCTTAAAACCGGCGATGCCTTTCGGATAGCTTTCCAGTACGGCCGTGATTTTAGCGACCGGACGGAAAAAAACTTCAATCAGCAGCAGGAAACCGATAAAACCGCCATAGCTGAGCTCCCCGGCAATGACGTACCAGATGCCGGCCAGCATTACGATCAACTGTATCAAACGCGTGCTCAGGTAGCTGAGCGTCAGGCTGGCCGTCATGATGCGGTAAGCCTGAAGTTTGGTACGGCGGTAATTTTCGTTGTCGTGGGAAAACAGGCGCTTTTCATGCGCTTCATTGGCAAAAGCCTTCACCACGCGAATACCGCCAACGCTCTCTTCAATGCGGGCGTTGAAATTGCCGACCTGACCGAAGAGCTGCCGCCAGGTTTCCGTCATGCGTGCGCCATAGCGGCTCACCAGAAAGGTCATGAACGGCACGATGATAATGGTCAACATCGCCAGCGGCAGATGTACCGTCGCCATCAGGATAAATGCGCCGATGAAGGTCATCACGGCAATAAACAGATCTTCCGGGCCATGGTGCGCAATCTCACCCACTTCTTCCAGATCTTTGGTGACATGGGTAATGATATGTCCGGTTTTCATATTGTCGTAATAACGAAACGGCAGATTTTGCAGGTGCTCAAACGCCTGGCGCCGCATATCCGTTTCGATGCCGACCCCCAGCGCGTGCCCCCAGTAGTTAACGATCGCCATCAATCCGGTGTTCAACAGATAAACCGCCAGTAGCGCGACGGAGGCCAACAGAATCAGCGTCCAGTTTTGCGCCGGCAGCAGCGTATCAATGAACGACTTGATCGCCATCGGGAAACCCAGTTCAAGTAAGCCGGCGATAATGGCGCAGCCAAAATCGAGTACGAATAACCCCTTATAAGGGGCGTAGTAAGAGAAGAAACGCCGTAACATGCAATAAATTTTGAGTTAAAAAAATGTGAAAAACACTATAACAGGTAATTGTCCCCAACGGGACATGCGAATAATATGAACGGCTTATTTTCCTGGCTGCCGGACGGCCAACCAGCATAGCAGGGAGCCTGCCGTCACCATCAGGACGCCTTGCCAAAAAGAGAAGGCGGGGATGGTTCTGAGCCACAGCGCGGCCAACAGCGTGGAGAGTACCGGCGTAAAATAAGAGGCCGTCGCCAGCAGCATTAAATTACCGTATTGAATCCCGGCGTTCCAGGCTGAGTAAGCCAGCGCGGTCGAAGCGCCCATAAAAATGAGCTCTAGCGACGACGGCAGGGTGAATAAGATCGGACCTTCCGCACTCAGCGCATATTGCATCCACAATACGGCGGAGGCCACCAGGAAAAATAGCGAGATCCCGTTTTTACCCTGACCGTAGCGCTTGGTGATATTGCAATACAGCGCCCAAACCGCCGCCGCGGAGAATGCCAGCCCATAGGCCAGCGGATTACTGAGAATATTATGCCACAGCAATCCGGGGGACCATGCGCCTTCGCCTTTCATAATCCAGACGATGCCGGCTAAAGAGAGAGCCAACCCCAGCCAGAGTAGAATGCGGCTTTTTTGCTGATTGATGAAGATGGAGAACAGAATGGTCAGACAGGGCCAGAGGTAGTTAATCATCCCCAGTTCCATTGCCTGCAACCGGTTGTTGGCGAGTCCGATGGCGAGAGAGAGAAATATTTCATAGCAGACGAACAGGGGGCCGCCAACCAGCAGATAGATTTTAGGCAGCGTTTTGAGCTGCGGCATCCCGTAAAACAGCAAAAGGCATAGCGTGCTCATCGAGTAGATCATAGCCGCGCCGCCGATGGGGCCAAGCGTTTCGGTCAGACTACGAATCAGTCCGACGGACGTACTCCATAGAATAATTGCCACCAAGCCTGCAAGGGTCGCGCGTTGTGGCGTCGAAATCATGATGGGGTATCTTTCTAATATAAATGAAGCGGAAATAATAAAGCGGATACCGTGCCGGTATCCGCCCCATAATATCAATTTATGAGCGAGTTAGCGCCAGAAGTCATCGAAAACGGTAACCGGCGGCCGACGCTTATGTTCGGTTTTGAGATACCAGTTTTCAATGATCGCCGCATCTTTTGCATCAATCTGTTTACCTTCAAGGTAATCATCGATTTTTTCATAGGTGACGCCCAACGCGACTTCGTCCGGCAGCGCAGGTCGGTCGTCTTCCAAGTCGGCCGTCGGCGCTTTGGTATACAGGTTGGACGGGCATCCCAGTTCGCGCAACAGAGCCTTGCCCTGACGCTTATTCAAACGGAATATGGGATTGATATCCGTGCCGCCATCGCCGTATTTGGTGAAAAAGCCGGTTACCGCTTCTGCGGCATGGTCCGTTCCAACCACCAGACCGGCATTCATCCCGGCGATGCTGTACTGCGCTTTCATCCGCTCGCGCGCTTTCTCATTCCCTTTTACAAAGTCAGACAGCTCAATGCCAATCTGTTTCAGCGTGGCTTCGCTGGCGTCGACGGCGGGTTTGATATTAACGGTCAGCACCTTATCCGGTTTAATGAAAGCAATGGCGTCCTGGCAGTCCGATTCATCGGCCTGCACGCCATAAGGTAAGCGTACGGCGATGAACTGATAGTCTTGATTGCCGGTTTCATTACGCATTTCGGTGATGGCCGTCTGGCATAATTTACCGGTCAGCGTAGAGTCCTGGCCGCCGCTGATCCCCAGAACCAACGACTTCACAAACGGATGCGCCGCCAGATAACTTTTCAGAAAATCAACGCTGACACGGATCTCTTGCGCTGGGTCAATACTGCTTTTAACGCCTAACGCGGTGATGATATCTTGTTGCAATGACATAACGTTCCCCTTCCTGAACTTGTTGATCCTGCCTAAAATTGCCTTAATCATCAGAGTGTAAAGCTAATCGGCGTGAAGAAAAAGAACAAGCGCGCTATCAACAGTTTTACCTATGGTTAAACGCCCCCCGGCGCTTAATTAATTATGCGCATAGCTATGGTTATAATTTGAAAAAACGCCTTTTGCCATCTAGTCTTAACAATGACCCATTCACATGAGGTAATGCAATGAAAAATAATCGACTCTTGCTCTGTATGGCAGCGGCTGGCGTGGTCTTTCTTTCTGGGTGTACAACCTACAATAAAGCAGAAAGTCTGGTGACGGAACCTGTCGTGAAGGATGTGAAAACAGGAATGACGAAACAACAGGTTCTTCAAATTGCCGGACCGGGCGCATCGGAAGTACGCATGAAAAATGCAAGGGGGACGTGTAGCAACTATCTGTTGAAAAACCGTGATGGCACGGCGCAAAACTACTTTGTCAGTTATAACGAAACCGGCCAAGTGCTGAATAAGGGTTTCCAAAGCTGTGAGGCATACGATACTTCGCCACAGCGCTAACATGCTTTTCACGTAAGCGATGAGCTTACGCGGTTTATTAGCTCCGATCGTTATTTTTGAGTTTTTATCGTTACAAACATGCTGGAAGACGCACATCTCTTTTTAGATGCCTTTCAGCATGACAGACGCCCCGTCCGCCAACCTTTCCCGCCGTGGATGACGCAATAT
This sequence comes from Brenneria izadpanahii, assembly GCF_017569925.1. NCBI lineage: Bacteria > Pseudomonadati > Pseudomonadota > Gammaproteobacteria > Enterobacterales > Pectobacteriaceae > Brenneria > Brenneria izadpanahii. The sequence goes on from NZ_CP050854.1 coordinate 2,270,904, forward strand.
CAGCCAGAGCAAAACCGCTTGATCATTACCTTCTATTTAGAGTGTTAAGATTCTGTTTGAATTTGGTAATATATTGTCAGATCAAGGGGTTTAAGATATTTCTACCTTTCATTCCGTGACATTGTGACCGATATTGCTGTTAACCAAGTTATACAAAACGGTTTATGCGTTGAGGAAAATGCGATGACGAAAAAAACACTGGCATTAATGATGTCGTTACTTCTGGCGACAAGTTCCTTTTCAGGACTGACTTTTGCGCAAGGACCGAATGGACAGCAAGAGCAGAAGATGTTGCCAAACAATCATCAGAACGGCGGCGATCGTAAGAACGCGCCGGCGGCTAACAACAACCAAAGAAACGTGCCTAACGGCAACAGCCACAACAATAACCGCGGGAACCAGGCGGCAAAACCGGTGCAGCAGGCTCCGCGTGAGCAACGGAGTGCATCCAACTTCCGTGAACGGGAGCATTTTGCCTGGCGCGGCAATGATTTCAGAAAAGGGCATCCCGTGCCGCAGCGTTTCCGTGGCGATGATTATCGGGTTAATGACTGGCGCGCGCGCGGCTTACGTGAACCGCCAGCCGGTCAACACTGGGCCTATATCGACGGTAACTATGTCTTGATTGCCGCCGCTACCGGAATCATCACGGCTATTCTGCTGAACAGCGCGCTGAACTAAACTTGCCGTGAGAAAAAATTAACGCGCCGGTAGCACAAACTACCGGCGCGTTATGCTTTATGCCAGGCCGCCATGGCCTTATGAAGGCATTATCGATGCGCTAGCTCGGCGTCTTCCTGTCCGTCAAATACGTTTTTATCCGTTTGTTTCAATAACTGGCTGGTTACGGTTCCCGCCGTCATCGAGCCGCTGACGTTTAATGCCGTACGCCCCATGTCGATCAATGGTTCGATGGAAATCAGCAGCGCAACCAGCGTAACGGGCAATCCCATGGCCGGCAGCACAATCAGCGCGGCGAAGGTCGCTCCGCCGCCTACGCCGGCCACGCCGGCCGAACTAATGGTGACGATGCCGACCAGCGTCGCAATCCATACCGGGTCGAGCGGGTTGATGCCGACCGTCGGAGCAACCATAACCGCCAGCATCGCGGGATAGAGCCCGGCGCAGCCGTTTTGGCCGATGGTGGTGCCAAACGAGGCGGCAAAGCTGGCGATGGATTCCGGCACGCCGATGCGGCGGGTTTGCGCTTCAATGCTGAGAGGAATGGTCGCCGCGCTGGAGCGGCTGGTAAAGGCAAACGTCAGCACCGGCCATATCTTGCGGAAGAACCGGGCAGGGTTGATGCCGGTCAACGACAGGATCAGCGCGTGAACGCCGAACATGATGGCCAGCCCCAGATAAGACGCCACCACAAAACTGCCCAGCTTAAGGATATCCTGCAGATTGGAACTGGCGACCATTTTGGTCATTAGCGCCAATACGCCGTACGGCGTCAGCCTCATTACCAGACGAACCAGCTTCATGACCCAGGATTGCAATGTATCAATGGCCGTCAGAACGCGCTCGCCTTTTGCCGCGTCGTCTTTGGTCAATTGCAGCGCTGCGATACCGAGGAATACGGCGAAGATAACCACGCTGATGATTGACGTGGGATTGGCGCCGGTCAATTCGGCAAAAGGATTTTTAGGAATGAAGGAAAGAATTATCTGAGGAATGCTCAGATCGGAAACTTTCCCCACGTAGTTATTTTCGATAGCCGTTAAGCGCGCGGTTTCCTGCGCGCCCTGAACCAGCCCGCTGGCGGTCAATCCGAACAGATTCGTAACGAAAACCCCGACCAGCGCGGCGATAAGCGTGGTGAACAGCAGGGTGCCGAGCGTCAGTATGCTGATCTTCCCTAATGAAGAGGCATTATGCAGCTTGGCCACCGAGTTCAGTATGGAAACGAATACCAGCGGCATAACGATCATTTGCAGCAGTTGAACATAGCCGTTGCCGACGATGTTAAACCAGGCGATGGATTGATTAATTACGGGATTACCGCTGCCGTAAATCAGATGTAACGCCAGACCGAACAGCACCCCGACAACCAAACCCAATAACACTTTTTTTGCCAGACTCCACGATTTGTTCTGGCTGGCGTATCCCAGTAAGAACAATAGGGCGGCAAACGCCAGAATATTTACTAGCAGCGGAAAGTTCATCTCCACTTCTCCCTATTAATTAGATGAATAATTTTTTCAGCATGATGAAAAACGCGCTCAAGGATATCAGTTCTTCCATAAGTTTGTTATATGACTGTGAGCTATAAATTATAGCTAACGGTGCGAGCGATCTCCGCTTTTCGGGGATGATATCCGGTTGCGCCTTGTTCGCGAGGCTGTTCCGTAGCAAGCGGTTGAGGCGGTCGGCGGGCTATTTTAACAGTTGGATCACATGTGCCTGCGCTGATTGGATAAGCCTGAAGGATTGTTCGTAAGTGCAGCAGTTCAGGCTTTTCTGCGGCTGGTACAGCGAAAAACCAATAAAAGCGATGCAAAGGAAACGCTCTAGCTGATTACCTTTTTGCCCGTTTAGTATCGGCAGGCGAAAGCGCCAGCGGCAGGGCCAGAGCAGGGGCACCCCGGATGACGTCAGTATATCGGCCGCAATATGGCTTAGGTAACCGACGATCATCGCGTGATAGGCGTCGGTCGGCAGCAGCCAATCAGACGGCAGGCGGGTTTGAATGAAAAACACGCCGGCGATAATGGCGAGTAAACTATGGGTAAAGCCGCGATGGCCGAATGCGCGCGCGATAGGCGCCGATATCCACTTCAACCGTTGTCCAAGCAGGGATTTAGGGTGATCGATATCCGGCAGGAGGGACGTCAGCAGCGCGCCCGGAATGATATGCCACCAGTCTCCCGCTGCCAGTTCCGGCGATAACTCCACTTTTTTAGCCAGGATTGCACAGGCAACAGAGAATAGGACATGTCCTTCCGCAGTCATTAAACGTCTCGAACAAAACTGTTATTTTATACAGTATAAAAGATTGTGATGATCTGCGGAAGTAGTTACAGCGTAACTATTTATTGCTAATACGGTATTTTGTTCCATCCTGCTGCGCCGCGGCCGTTTATTCTCCCGTGGCGGCGCCAGCTATTTAATAACCGGGACGGCGGCTGAAATGGCGTCGGCGCCGCGAACGCCATGATTGCCTTCCCGAAACGATGAATTTCTGGCGCTATATGGCGGCAAGCATCGCCAGGCCGTTATCGGCGGTGAGTGAGGAGGGCATCAATGGTATGAAACGCCGGAACATATAGTTGGGAGGCTTTATGGCTGGTGTGAGCGCGTTATTAATAAAAAAAGAGGGCAGTCATTGTCTCGGAGAAAAAGATGACTGCCCTGAAATCAGGAAAATAGATCAATAGCCAACATTCATATATAAAAAGGGTAATTCAGACACAATAATGACAAACGCAATTCTAATAATGCGGCGTTATTAGAAGTTGTACTGCACGCCTACGCGGTAACGAGTCTGGCGGTGATCGGACTTGCCATCCTGAGCCACATTCCCGACAGCGACAAATGGCTTCCAGTTTTTATCCAGCTTATAGGCCAGCTTTACATCATGGTCGATATTATAGGTTTCATTATCGTATTGGTAAGCGCCGGCCTTGTTCGCCTTTTTATAGTCCATTTCATAATCAATCTGGAAATCTTTCAGGAATTTATAGGTGAGCGTGCCGGTAAGATTATAGCCGTTTTCCTGGGTGCTATTTGAACTGCCGATATTTGAACTTTTTCTCAGGTAGTAAGGCCGGTAACGCAGCGAGTAGGACAGATCGTCAGTGATATTGACTTTACCGCGCAAATAAGGACGGTAATTATTGGACGAAGAACTGGAATCTAACGAGAATCCCGGTTCAAGAGAAAAGGTTTTATTAAAATTATAAACGTAGCTGGCAACGACTTCAGTACCATTACTAACGGTTTCATGATAAGGCTTATTTGGCGTGGTCTCTTGCGACGGTTCGCCATTTTTCCATTTTGCTTCAACGGATAGGCCGAAACCATTGGCAAAACGATGGGAGATCAGCAGACGATCGCGATGATCATTCTTTGGCGTATCTTTCATTTCATGGCGGTAATCGATAGTAACGGCCATTGCATTAATACTGATAAGAGATGTAACTGCCAGAGCTAATGATTTTAATTTCATTGTTATATTACCTGTGTGATTAAAAGACGCTTAATAAAATGACTTCCTAATTCGAGCTCTATTTTATTTACCCGTATTATTCGTTCTGTGATCGAGATCGTTCGAGTAAAGAAAAAATAAAACGATGTTTCAAAATGTGACGATGATCTTAATGATGATATATTTTGTTTCAATTTAAATGAAAAACAACTGGCGTGCATTGCTATATTATTGGCATGTGAAAAATTTGTTTTGTTATTAATTCTTGTTTTTGTTTTTTATGTAACTCATTGATTTTTATTTATTATAAAAATAAATATATGATTTATTTTTTTAAATCTTACAGATTACCAATTATAAAATATACTTTCCGTGATCTGCGTTTTCATTGTTGATGATATTTGAAATAATGTTTTGTTTTTATTTTTTGTTATTTGTGGTTGGCAGTGTTTTGAATTAATTGAAATATCATAAGATGGATGGCGATCGTGATGAGTGATTGTGTTTCTTGCCGTGTTTAAGACTATCTTTGATGGGGGGATGAGGTTTATCTTGATTTGTGATTTCTATTGAGTTAAGCGTTTGGGCTGTTTTGAGCCGGCTGAAATATCTACTGGAATGAGTGTATTAAGCGCTGACTCCGATGCCGGGGGGAAATGCTTTTTAAGATGATTAATGCAAGATTTATTATCAAAAAACATTGAACGGTCGTGACAATAAAAATCCCTGCCGTATAAGCGGCAGGGATGGATACGCTAGAAGGATAATTTCTGCTATCGCATAGCGCGTTTTAAAATACGTTCAGACTGGCGCTGGAAGTATTTCGCTGTTTCCTCAACAGATTTCTGACCGTAATCGATATACTGAATGGCATCGCCGAACAGGGACACGATTTGCGGATCGTCAAAATAGGGCGAAACGCTGGTTTCGTGAGGCAGCGCCAGCGCCAGATTCAATCCGGTAACCGCGGGAGAATCATCTTTAATGACGCCGTCGGCGGTTAACTGCGCCACCGCGGCCTTGCTTAGCGGTACGCCACGCTCTAATCCCAGCGCCTGGACGCCTTCTTTGCTGTTTAGCAGGAAGTTAATCAGCATCGCGGACTCTTTGGGATGCTTAGTCGATTTACCAATAGACAGCATCTGGGCCGGTTTAAAGAACAGGCCGGCATCTTTGGCGCCCGGCAGCATCGGGTAGCTGCCCAGTTCCAGCTTCCCCGGCGGTTGCAGGTTGTCGGAGTACTTGGTAATCGTCGAGTTCCACATATAGGTGCCGCCCCAGTCGCCCAGGATCCACGGTTTCATCTCATACATGTTGCTCTTGCCGAAAGAGGCATAGTGTTTCGCTGACGGCATCACATGGCTATCAACCAGCTTTTTGTACATATCGAAAAATTCAACCCACTGGGCATCGGTGTATGAAAATTTCTTATTTTTCTCGTCTACGGCCGGAATATTGTATTTTTGCACCATATAGGAGTTAAGCAGAGCCAGAGAATCTTGATGCTCCAACACGATTGGATAGACTTGATCTCCCAGTTTCTCTTTGAACACGTTGCCGGCATTGAGCAGCTCATCCCAGGTTTTAGGGTAGTCCAGACCGGCCTTTTTCCAGGTTTCGGTGTTGAAATAGAACACGCGGGCGGTGACGGAAATAGGGATGCCGTTCAGCTTGCCTTCAACCGTGGTGGATTGCAGATCCAGCGGATTGAATTGCCCCAGATCCAACACATCCTTCATTTTATTCAGGTCGTAAAAACCATCGCCGGTTTTAGAGAAGATCGGCAACCAGTTCCAGTTAGTCTGCATTACGTCCGGTTCGGTATTTCCTGCTATTTGCGTCGTCAGCCGGGAAAGGTGGCCGTCCCAACCGGTATATTCGGCTTTAACATTAATATTCGGGTATTGTTTATGAAATTCCTCAATCGCCTTCAGCGTATATTGATGGCGGGTGTTGCCTCCCCACCATGACATTCGCAATTCGACCTGATCGGCGGCAAAGGCCTGGTGAGCCAATAACGCCAGAGACGAGGCTATCAACGTGTGTAGGATCGCTTTTTTCATCGGTTATTTTTCCTATTAAAGAGAAATATTTTTTTCTGTTTTTGCATCAAAGATATGGCACTTCTCCATATCAAATTGGAAGAATACCTGGCGGTGCAGGCCGTTCTTGATGATTAACCGGGCTTCATCCGATGGGACACGGCTGGTTAGTTCAAAGCCATCGACTTTGATATACATAAAGAATTCATGGCCCATGTTTTCTACGCGCACCAATTCGCCCTGCGAGTGATTGCCTGCAAAGGGCGTTTCGGAAACGGTCACGTATTCAGGACGGATACCGAAAAATACATCCTGGCCGGAGTAGGCCCGCACTTTATCCTGCTGCGCGCTGTTTAAGACCAGCGTGTAATGACCCACGGTTAAACCAATCTGACCGTCTTTTTCCACCAGCTTGCTGGGTTTGATATTCATTTCCGGCGCGCCGATAAAACCGGCGACGAACATGTTGTTCGGGTAGTGGTACAGGTTATCCGGCGTATCCACCTGCATGATGTGGCCGAGCTTCATGACGCAGATACGGTCGCCCATGGTCATGGCTTCCGTTTGGTCGTGGGTAACATAAACGGTGGTGGCCGGCTTACCGCTTTTCTTTAACTGCTTGTGCAGATCGGAAATGCGGATACGCATGGATGCGCGCAGCTTGGCGTCAAGGTTGGATAATGGTTCATCAAACAGAAATACGTCGGGTTTTTTCACGATGGCGCGGCCAACGGCGACGCGCTGGGCCTGACCGCCGGAGAGCTGGCGGGGCAGACGATCCATCAGTTCTTCCAACTCCAAAATTTTTGATGCTTCCGTAACCTGCGCTTCAATTTGATCTTTCGGCAGCTTGCTGAGCTTCAGGCCGAAGGCCAGATTCTCTTTGACCGTCATATGCGGATAGAGCGCGTAGTTCTGGAACACCATAGCGATGCCGCGCTCTTTCGGCGCCAGGTTATTCACTACCCGCTCGCCGATGCGCACTTCGCCGCCGCTGATGGTTTCCAGACCGGCCAGCATGCGCAACGTAGTGGATTTGGCGCAGCCGGACGGGCCGACGATAACCATAAATTCGCCGTCTTTGATGGTCAGATCGATGCCGTGTACTGCTTTGAAACCGTTGGAATAAACTTTTTCCAGTTTGTTGAAAATGACTTCAGCCATGATAGATCCTCAATTAACCTTTAATTCCGCTGCTGGTAACGCCCTGTACGAAGTAGCGCTGTGCCAGGAAGAAAATGATGATGGATGGCAGGATGGAAATGCTCGCCATTGCCAGGATTTCGTTCCACGGTGCGCCTTCCGTCACGTCGATGGACATTTTCAGCGCCAGCGCGATCGGATATTTATCCACGCTGTAGACATAAATCAGCGGACCGATAAAGTCGTTCATCGACCACATAAACTGGAACAGCGCCACCGAGATAATGGCCGGTTTCAGGATCGGCACCACCACGTACCACAGCACCTGGAAGGAGTTGCAGCCATCGATTTGCGCGGCTTCTTCCATATCACGCGGCACGCCGCGCAGGAACTGGATCAGCATGAAGACAAAGAATCCCTGAGTGGCGAAAGCCAGCGGCAAATACAGCGGCATATAGCTATTCAGCATGCCCATTTCGCGGAACATGATGTACTGCGGAATCAGCAGCACGGTGCTGGGCAGCAGCATGGTGGCGATCAGCGTGGCGAACCAGAAGGTTTTCCATGGAATTTCAAAGCGGGCGAATCCATAGGCCACGATGGTGGAAGAGATAATGGTCAGGATCACTTTCGGGATCACGTACTTGAACGTGTTGATCATGTAGTGGCCGAAGTTGTATTCCGTTCCGGTTTTCCAGCCATTGACGAAACCGTCCCAGGTGGCGTGTTCGGGCCACAATCCGAGCGTGGTGAAAATCTCATGGTTGGGCTTGAAGGACGCAGCGAACATCCACGCCAGCGGATAGAGCATCAGCAGACCGACAAATAACAGAATGACGTAACGGATAGCGGCGCTGATTTTTTCTTTCCGCAGCGTGCGGCGAATTTCTATTGCGGCCACTTCCTGAGCCGTACTCATGTTTGTATGCATGTCAGCCATTTTTTCCTCCTTTATCGGCGGAGTAGAACACCCAGTACTTGGACGACTTAAAGGCAATCGAAGCAAATACCGCGACGACCAGGAACAGAACCCACGCCAGCGCGGCGCCGTAGCCCATGTCGAAATATTTGAATGCCGTATCGTAGATATAAAGCGAGAACAGGTAGGTGTAATGAGTCGGCCCGCCGCCGGTAATAACGTAAGGCGCGGTAAATTCCTGGAACGCCTGCGTGGTCTGCATAATAAAGTTAAAGAAAATAACCGGCGTAATTAACGGCACGGTGACTTTCATAAACATCTGCCATTTAGAGGCGCCGTCGATCATGGCGGCTTCGTACTGAGATTGCGGTACGTTCTGCAGGGCCGCCAGGAAGATAACCATGGCTGAGCCAAACTGCCATACGCGCAGCAGCGTAACCGACATTAGCGCCAGAGAGGGCTCGCCGAGCCAGTTAACCGCGTCAAAACCAAACACGCCGAGAAAACTATTCAGCAGGCCGTCAATGGCGAAAAGCGCACGCCACAGCACGGCAATCGCCACGCTGCTGCCCAGAATAGAGGGCACGTAGTATGCGGTTCGGAAAAAACCAATGCCGCGCAGTTTAAAATTCAGCACAAAGGCGATTAATAACGCGAAAATCAATTTCAGCGGGATGGTTAAAAATACATAGGCAAAGGTTACCCCCATGGATTTCCAAAACAGGTCATCCTCAATGAACATGCGATGATAGTTTTCTATCCCGGTAAATTCGGGGGGACTCATCAAATCATACTCGGTAAAACTGAGTATAAATGATGAAATAAAGGGGAAAGCGGTAAAAACTATCAACCCTATAATATAGGGGGAGATATAGGCTAACCCCAGCATTCTGTTTTCATTCATAATGCTACCTATTTAGTAATTGTGAATTATTGGAAAATATGAAATCAAATCGTTAATAATTCTGGATAAATAAACTCCACGTCATAAATGGTTTTGTTTTTCCCGTTAACGCAAAAATCACCGTGAACATATCCCCCTTGCGTTAAGAACGGCGGAATATCGTTTAATTTGCGACGGCAAGCGGCGATGAAGGTTAAGAAAGCCAGAGGGATTGGATCATCCAGCCGGACATAGCGATGTTGCGCTGAACGAACGAGCAGACCGCGATGGAAGTGCTTATCAAACAAAATTTCCGCTAATTGCCAGGCATAAGTTCCCCATTTTCCCGATCGTTCATGTTCTGCCAGTTCAATCACGGCCAGTAATAAAACCGGACTGGCTATCTGATGAATATCTTCATTATTTAAGCGATTCAGCATGGTATTAATTAACGCATGCAGATCGTCGTCGCCGCTTAGACGATAAGCGCGCACCAGCGGTAATAAATAATCGCCTTCAAGCGTAAAAAGTTTTAGTTCAGTGCCTGCCTTTCCATAATAACCGTCGCGTTTAAAACGGTAACCCGTCATATCCTGGCCGTTATTCCACATTGGGCGCAGCGTATTAGCGGTAACGTCATAAGCGTACTGATAATAGTTTTTAAGCCCGGAAATAACCCAGCCAAGTATTTCAGCGTCGGGCTGGGTTCGCAGGATATCCAGCATCGCCAGCGGGTTATCGACTAACAGCGGGCGCATATCCCGGAATAGAACGTTGGCTTCTCGGGCTATTTCGCCAAATTCCGCGCCAAATTGACGTTGGGCGCGATCGCCGAACCATGACTGAGTCTGGTTATCGTCAGCGGGCGCCGGCTGACGCTGCAAAGGGGAACTGAATTGATAAACCGGCATTCCGGTTTCTGGGTTTCTTGCCAGTACGTATTGGCGGTACAGGTGCTTACCCCAGTTGGCCGCCTGGCGATCGCCGGTATATTCCGCATATTTGAATGCGGCGTAAATCAGATCGGTGCCGGCATTTACAAACGTTAGCCCTTTCGTCAACGGCAGGTCCGGCCATTTCGCCGGGTCAACCACGTCGCGGCAAGGGTGGAGGAACACATTAGGATCGCGGGGTTTGGCGTAATCGCCGTGACGCCCAAGATCCAATGAATTCCAATCTTCCACATGAGCATTCCAGAAGCCTTGCAGGAAGTTCAGCGTTTTTTCGGCATTAACGCGATGCAGCAGCGCGTAATAGGGCAGATGGTGCTTGAGTTCATGCACCTGGGCCTTTGATTCCGGCCCTTCGCTTTTTAGCGTGTCTAAATTGATGAAACGGTGGCCGCCCCAATAAAACAGTCCGCTTTTCTCGTCCGTAAAGCGATCCAGAAAATAACGGCACAATGATTCAGCCTGCTGTCGGTAAGTGTTTTCCCCGGTGATGGCGCTCATACCACAGAGCGTTCTTAGCCAGTTTTGCTGGCTGGCGAAGTTTGAGATCGGAGCACAACGGTCATCCGGGAATCGCCAGACGACCGGCTCCATATTCAGAACGTCGAACCCGTCGGCTAGCAACGGCGTTGCATGAGTACGGCTGTGCGCGACGCGCTGAATAATCTCAATATGACTTTTCAGAGCGGAAATCCACCCGTCAAGCGTTACTTCTTTGCTGGTGCTTAAATTGGCAAAAATACTCATGGAGTGCCTTCTTATGAAACTGACGGACAGTTCCTTATAAATAGAAACGCTGTTTTGATTGATTATATTGCGCTATTCACCCTGTCGTCATGCATGCAATATCGAAAGTGTGATCAAAGTCGGAACGTTGTTTCGAAATTTTTCACGAGGGGTTTTGTATGAGGGTTTGAATTATAACCATTTGAAAAAAAAGAAAAGACACAATCTGCGTTGTGTCTTTATCTTCGGTTGGAAACGGAATCGGTAATGCGGAAAAACGAATTAGCGAGCCAGCCAGCCGCCGTCGACGGCGATAGTATAGCCATTGATATAATCAGACGCGCTGGAAGCCAGAAATACCGCCGGCCCCATGAGATCCTGCGGTAAACCCCAACGGCCCGCAGGGATGCGATCCAGAATTTCTTTGCTGCGATCTTCATCGGCGCGTAGCTGCTGGGTGTTGTTGGTGGCCATATATCCGGGCGCAAGCGCATTGACGTTAATCTTGTGTTTGGCCCACTCATTCGCCAGCAGACGGGTGACCCCCATTACTGCGCTTTTTGACGCGGTATAAGAGGGAACGCGGATGCCGCCCTGGAAAGAGAGCATTGACGCGATATTGATGATTTTACCGCCATGACCTTGTTTGATAAATTGCCGGGCAACCGTTTGGGACATAAAGAACACGCTCTTGATGTTCAGATTCATCACATCGTCCCAGTTTTTTTCACTGAACTCGATGGAATCTTCACGGCGGATGATGCCGGCGTTGTTAATCAGAATGTCGACTTTGCCAAATTCCGCAACGGCTTTTTCAACCAGCCCGGCGTGACCGGCAATGTTGCCCATATCCGCAGTCAGGCTAAGGAAACGGCGGCCTAAAGCGGTGACTTTCTCAATGGTTTCTTTCGGTTCAACAATATTGACGCCGACAATATCGCAACCGGCTTGCGCCAGCCCGATCGCCATACCTTGACCAAGCCCCGTATCGCAACCTGTGATGATCGCAACTTTGCCCTGTAACTCGAAGGAATTTAAAATCATAGCCATTATCTCTCTATAAGCGACAATACGTTGTCGTTAGCTGTTAACGTAGGGTATGGAATACCGGTAATTCCGGCCGGCAGCGATTAACGCAACTCGCTGACCTTGACGTGATCCATGTCACCGAAAACCTGATTCTCGCCAACCATGCCCCAGATAAAGGTGTAGCGTTTGGTGCCCACACCTGAATGGATCGACCAGCTCGGTGAAATCACCGCCTGCTCGTTTTTAACTACAAGATGGCGAGTCTCTTGAGGTTGCCCCATCATGTGGAAAACCGCCGTTTCGTCGTCCATATCAAAGTAGAAATAAACTTCCATCCTGCGTTCATGCGTATGACAAGGCATGGTGTTCCACAGACTGCCTTCGGCCAGTTTGGTCAGGCCCATGGTGAGTTGGCAGGTGGGGAGTACGTCAGGAACGATATATTTATTGATGGTGCGACGGTTACAGCTGATATCCTCACCCAAGGTTTGCGGCGATGCGTCAGTCTGGGTGATTTTACGTGTTGGATAGGATGTGTGCGCGGGCGCGCTGTTATAGTAGAACTTGGCGGGGGCCGCCGCATCGGCGCTGGCGAACTGAACGTCTTTTACGCCCATCCCAACATAGAGCGCTTCTTCGTTGCCAATCTCGTAGCGTTTCCCGTCAACGGCGATGATGCCCGCGCCGCCAATATTGATAATCCCCAGCTCGCGGCGCTCAAGGAAATAATCGACGCCGAGCTGTTTACCGACTTCGCCGCCAATCGTTACGGTAGCCTGCACCGGCATAACGCCACCGACAATGATGCGATCGATATGGCTATACGTCATGGTGTAGGTATCAGCGGAAAAAATTTCTTCAATCAAAAATTCGCGACGCAAACCGGCGGTGTCCAATTGGCTGGCGTGATCGCTATGAATGCTTTGACGTACTTGCATTACTTGAGCCCCTCTCTTCCATAAAATCAATAACGTGCGGAAATCGTTGGAGAAAGCACCGGGCAGAACAGGCGACATCGCGTGGCAGTGACAATGTCACCTGAATCTTGGCCTGCCCGGGTCTTTCTTGTTATGTTGGGATAATAGTTCTACCGGGACGCGAATTCAATAAATATGAAATAATGTTTTATTTAATCTTGAGGAACGTCATAGTTTTACTTATTTTATGTTTCATAAGATGCCGGCGTGGCTAGAATGTCAGTGCTCGCAGTGGGTATGCTCATTCAGGTTGCGCGGTACGAGTGAGTAATCGGAAGGTAAGGAGAAATGATGAGACGCTATTTTATTGATGATGAAACACCCTGGGAAGAATTGGGCGGCGGTATCAAACGTAAGATCATGACCTGGAGTGATGAGCTGATGATGGTCTGCGTGCATTTTGAAAAAGGCGCCGTCGGCACGCCCCACAAGCATGACATCCACGACCAGATTGCCTATGTCGCCGCCGGTAGTTTTGAAGTCGTGATTGAAGGCGAAAAGCGTATCCTGAAAACGGGGGATGCCTACATGGCGGTCAAGGATGAAATGCACGGCGTCGTCTCTCTGGAAGACGGCAGCGTTCTGATTGACACGTTTTCCCCTAAACGCGCCGATTTCCTTTAAGCCGCTTCGCCGTTGGCCGGTGTCCGCCGGTCAACGGTTTCCTCGCCGTGCTATGAAATATGTTCGGCGCTGAGCTGTTGCAGCGAACCGAGTTTATGATCGGCCAAAACCCAGCGCGGGTCTTTACTGAACTCGGACTGCGGCACCACGATAGAGCGCATGCGGGCGGCTTTCGTCGCAATCATGCCGTTTACTGAATCCTCTAATGTTACGCATTGCAGCGGTGAAATACTCAATCCCTGCGCGGCATTTAAGTATACCTCCGGGTGCGGTTTGCTATACGGCAGGTGTTCGGCTGAAGCCAGAAAGTCAAAATAATGCGCTAAGTCGAACGTGCGCAAAACCTGCTTTTGCATATGCAGAGGCGAAGCGGAAGCCAGCCCGATCTTAAGATTTTGCTGACGGCAAAACTGCAGCGCATGTTCAACGCCCGGTAATAAAGGCCGGCGCTCATCCAGCAGTTCCATCGCCCGTTCAATAATCCGTTTGACCACCGTTTCCCGGCTTGGAGTGCTCCATGGCGCCAGCTGATACCAGAGATCGACGACCATATCGATGCGTAACCCCAACGTATCCTGCATGGATTGACGCAGCGACGTATCGATTCCCAACGATGCAATAACCTCAAGTTCGGCTATGTCCCACAAGGGTTCTGAATCAATCAGCAGGCCATCCATATCAAAAATCGCCGCGCGGATAGAAGAGTTCGAGGTCATGCCATCATCTCCGTAATAGATAAAATAAAGTTCAGATAGGTAAAACCGTTAGGATATACCTGATAGCTTTTAATATGCGGAACGCTATACTCCCGCAGCCCTGAAAAGAAGGGTATAAGTTAATTCACCGCTTATAAAGATCGCCGGCGATAAATTGTTGACTGATGATAAACTTACGGTAGGCTGCCTGCGATTAGCCGCGTTCGGATTTGCTTTGTCATGTATGCCAGTTACATACGGGTGCCAGCTCATGGGGATTACTCGGTCGCCGTCTTCCTGCATCTCGAAATTTATTGGGTATATACTGTTTGTTGTAAAAAATAGCGTCGTTTAGAAGGGGAACTCATGACGTATCAACAGGCTGGCCGTCTAGCCGTGGTCAAACGTATCGCGGGATGGATAATTTTTATTCCGGCTTTGCTGTCCACCATCATTTCATTTGCTAACTATCTTTATGCCTATACCCAGAAAAAACAGGGCATTGATGCGGTGTTGTTGGATTTTCTGCATCTGATGATCGATATGACGCGCTTTAATACACCGTTTCTGAATATTTTTTGGTACAACTCGCCGGTTCCCGATTTTTCGAACTTTTTCAAGGCCGCCAGCCTGATGTTTTGGCTGATTTATATCCTGATCTTTATCGGATTGGCGCTGCAAGGTTCGGGCGCCCGCATGTCGCGTCAGGTGAAGGCTATTCGTGAAGGGATTGAAGACCAATTGATTCTGGAAAAAGTGAAAGGCAATGAAAGCAATTCGCGCGAGAAGCTGGAATCACGGGTCGTGGTGCCGCACCACACCATTTTCCTGCAATTTTTCCCGCTCTATATTTTGCCGATCGTTATTGCTGGCGTCGGCTATATAGCGCTGCGATTATTGGGGCTGTTAGCCTAACGTCGGATATTCTGGCGCATTTATGCGCCAGAAACGCAGCGTTAATCGTAGAGTTGTTGTTCTATCGCTTGCTGGGCTTCGACAATATGTTTACCGCCAAATAAATTGGCGCGGTTAAGCAGGTAGTAGATCTGATAGACGGGCTGGCGTTCAATAAAATCCTTATCCAGCGGCCAGACGCTCTGATAGCCGTCGTATATCTGAGGCGGAAGCGCCGGGTACAGAGGCAGCATCGCCAAATCGCACTCTCGGTCTCCCCAATAACATGCCGGATCAAACAGATAGCAGCCATTACTGCTATTGGCGCAATTGTCTGGCCAGAGATCGCCATGCAGTAGCGACGGCTGCGGCTGATGTCCGGCTAATCGGGCTTCCGCGCGCATAATCAGGGTTTCGATATCACCGAAGTGCATGCCTTTTTCCGCGGCTAGCTGTAATTGCCAGCCAATCCGCTGCTCGGCAAAAAATGACGACCAGCGGCGCTGCCAGCAGTTGGGTTGGAGCGTCGTCGACAGGTCATTGTCAAAATCCAGGCCAAACTGCGGCTGATCGCTCCATTGATGCAACTGCGCCAGCTGCTCACCAAGGCACCAGGCGCTGTGGGCGTCCAGCGGTTTTACCGGCAGGTATTTCAACAGTAGAAAACTGTTATCGCGGGAACTGCCGACGCCGTATACCTCTGGCACCTTTACGGTATTACTGCGAGAGAGTAGCGCGAGTTGATCGGCCTCCGCGGTGAATTTCGGCAGCATTTCGCGCACGTCGCATTTAACGAATACCTCATGGTCGCCATAACGTATATACCAGGCTGGGTGGATCTCGCCACCTGATAATTCCCGGCGTTCCTGAATTTCAGCAGCACCGAGATGTTCTTCCAAAAGCCGGCTGATAGCTTGCCACATAAGACCATCCTCCCGTTGATGTCGCCTGATACCCGTTATCTTGATGCCTAGCGGGTAATATCGTTACGGTAATTCATTGAACTCTATAAAAACCGAACCTGTCGCACAGTGATGATGATTGATTACGATAGCAAAGAGAAAACCGGAGAAAAATATATCGCCGCGAATGAAAATAAAACCGCGGCGCTGCCCGCGGCGAAAACCGCCGGCAACGCCCGTGGAGTTATCAATCGGTTGAAACCGGCGCGACGGCGCGGCGGCGCGGTTTCAACTGGTGATAACCCAATGCGATGGTAAAAAACAGCGCCTGGACAATAACGATGCACGGCCCGGTCGCTCCGTCAATATAGAAGCTGATTATCGTACCGGCAATACAGGACACGACGGAAACCAGCGTTGCTACGATCAGCATACGGTCAAAGCTTTTGCATACCATAAAAGCAACAATACCCGGCGCGATTAACATCGCAATGACCAGAATAACGCCGACGGCCTGCAATGATGCGACGATGGTCAACGCCAGCAGGCAGAGCAATCCATAGTGTAGTAGCTTCACCGGCAGACCGATAACGCGCGCGTGATTAGGATCGAAGCAGTAGAGCATGAAATCCCGGCGTTTCAGCAGAATCACGAACAGCGTGAGGAAGGCGATCGACAATATTTGAGCCAGCTCCTGGGCGGTGATGCCCAGCACGTTGCCAAACAGAATATGATTCAGGTGCTGATCGGTATCGATGCGGGCGAACAACACCAATCCTAGCGCGAACATGCCGGAAAAGATGATCCCCATGACGGTATCTTCCTTGACCCGACTGTGATCTTTGACGTATCCGGTGGCGACGGCGCAGAATATGCCGGAGACGAACGCGCCGATAACCAGCGGGATCCCCAGCCAAAAGGCGACCACAATACCGGGTAAGACGGCGTGAGAAATGGCGTCCCCCATTAGCGACCAGCCTTTCAGCACCAGATAGCAGGACAGCACCGCACAGACCGCGCCAGTGACAATGGCGGCGATCAGCGCCCGCTGCATAAACGGGTAGGAGAGGGGTTCGATTATCCAACTCAGGATCAGGCTCATCGTGCATCCCCCGTTTGATCGCGGCGGCGTAAACGGCGCGACGCCAGCAGGCCATGTTTGGGCGCGAACAGAAATGCCAGCAGGAAGATGGCGGTTTGCAGCGTAACGATAACGCCCCCCGTGGCGCCATCAAGGAAAAAGCTCAGGTAAGCGCCGAATGCGCTGGTAAAGGCGCCCAGCGCGATAGAAATCAGCACTAAACGGCTGAAACGGTCGGTAAGCAGATAAGCCGTCGCGCCGGGAGTAATGACCATTGCGATCACCAGAATCGCCCCAACGGTTTGCAATGCCGCTACGGTACAGGCGCTGAGCAGGGTAAAGAAAATGATCTTCAGCTTCAGGGGGGAAAGACCAATGGAGCGGGCGTGGTTTTCATCAAAAAACACCGCCAGCAGATCTTTCCATAATAGGCAAAGGATCACGAAGGTAACGCCAATAATGATCTCAACCTGAAGGATATCTTCATCGGCGATCCCCAGAATGTTTCCGAAAATAATTGACTGCACGTTAACGGAAGTGGGATTGAGCGAGATGATGAGCAGTCCGACGGCAAAGAAGGTTGAAAAGATAAAACCGATCACCGCGTCTTCCCGCAGCCGGGTGATGTGGCGGATGAGCGTCATCGCCAGCGCCGCCAGCATGCCGGTGAAAAAAGCGCCGGCGGCATACGGCAGCCCCAAGGCATAGGCGCCCGCAACGCCAGGCACTACCGAGTGTGACAGTGCATCGCCCATCAGCGACCAGCCTTTGAGCATCAAATAGGCGGAAAGAAATGCGCAGACGCCGCCTACGATCGCGCTGACCCAGATAGCGTTAACCATGTAGTTGTAGCTGAAGGGTTGCAGTAAGGTGTCGATCATCTGGTTTCTTTCTCCCCCGGCAGGTTGCGGATAGCGGGAGGGTCGCTCTTGGTGGAGCCATAGAAAACAGCAGGGCGCTCGTCATCGGTCAGTACGGTCACCGTACGGGCGTCATCATCGTCATGGAGGTTAGGACCGCCAAGATTGATATGACGCAGTACGCCGCCAAAGGTTTTTTCGAGGTTACTTTGGGTGAAGGTACTGTGCGTCGGGCCTGAGGCCAGAACGGTGCCGTTCACCAGGATCACGTTATCGCAAAATTCCGGCACGCTGCCGAGGTTATGCGTCGCAACCAGAATCAGATGCCCTTCGTCGCGTAGCGTGCGGAGCAGATCGATAATCGCATTTTCTGTTTTTACATCGACGCCGGTGAAGGGTTCGTCCAATAGCAGCACGCTGCCTTGCTGCGCCAGCGCGCGCGCGAGGAAAACCCGTTTTTTCTGGCCGCCGGATAATTCGCCGATCTGCCGGTGGTGTAAGGCGGAGAGGCCAACGCGCTCCAATGATTCCGCAACGATGGCGCGATCCTGCTGGCTGGGAATGCGCAGAAAATTCATTTTCCCGTATCGTCCCATCATTACCACATCGGAAACCAGTACCGGAAAGTTCCAGTCCACGTCTTCGGTTTGTGGAACGTAAGCAACCAGGTTTTGCTTCAGCGCTTGAATAATGGGCTTTTTATTCAGCAGAACCTGTCCTGTCGTGGGTTTCACCAGGCCCATGATGCTTTTGAATAATGTCGATTTCCCGCTGCCGTTAATTCCCACCAGCGCACAGATTGTGCCGCCGTTCAATGCGAAAGAAGCATGCCGAATCGCCTGGTGTCCGTTACTGTAGGTGACCGAGACGTCATTGACCTCTAATGATTGTGTTGCCGTTGTATCGCTGCTCATTGATCAAATCCTTTGGCGATGGTATCTACCGTAACTTGTAACAGGTCAATATAGGTGGGGACCGGCCCTTTTTCGTTCGACAGGGAGTCAACATAAAGTACGCCGCCATACTTGGCGCCGGTTTCTTTACTGACTTGTTTTATCGGCTTATCCGAGATGGTGCTTTCACTGAACACCACCGGGATTTTTTCCGCCCGCACGGTATCAATCACATGACGCACCTGTTGGGGAGAACCTTGCTCATCCGCGTTGATTGGCCATAGATAGGCCTCTTTGAACTGGTAATCCTTCGCCAGATAGCTAAACGCGCCCTCGCTGGTTACCAGCCAGCGCTGCTGTTCGGCAATGCGCGACAGTCTTTCTCGCAACGGCGAATCAATCGCTTGGATCTTTTCCGCATAGGCTTTGGCATTGCGGTTATAAATTTCCGCGTTGGCCGGATCATATTTCACCAATCCCGCCCGGATATTTTCAATATAGATCAGCGCATTGGAGGGCGACATCCATGCATGGGGATTGGGGTTCCCGTTATAGTTGCCTCCTCTGATGGGGAGCGGGGTGATGCCTTCCGTCACCACTACCGCCGGAACGCCTTTAACGTTTTCAAAAAAGCGCTCAAACCAGCGTTCCAGATTCATACCGTTCCATAGTATCAACTGGGCGGACTGCGCCTTAACGATGTCGCGCGGCGTTGGCTGATAGTCGTGAATCTCAGCGCCGGGCTTGGTAATTGATTCCACCGTGGCCGCATCCCCGGCAATATTCTGCGCAATATCCTGAATAATGGTAAACGTGGTCACTACTTTGAGTTTTTCCGCTGCCTGGGCGACGGAGACGGATGCAAAGAGCAGGGCGCAGAGCAAGATAACGCGACGCCTAAAAAGAGGTAACCGAGGCAGAGAACCCATCATTCATATATCCTTACAAGCTGTGAATAATTTTTGAGAATAATTATCAATATCATTTAAGTCAAGAGACAGATGAAAGGTGACGGCGGGTTGGATGACTCGGCGGGGGACTAGCTGTATGCCTATGTGGGAAAAACCCATAGCGCCTCTTTGATAACAAAAATGCTGTTCTAATTTAATAAAACGCAATCAACCTTGCAACGTAAGTCTAACGCTAATGGAGAATATTCGCACTGTTCATATGGAATAAATAGAGATCGTCCGCCGTATGATAGAAGGGCTAAAAAAATGGTGAGTCGTGCCGATAAAACATTATGAATGGGGTTTTAGCATAAGTTTTATTCTGTGGGGAACCAAAATATGAGCATTAAATCAGAAAGACGTTGGAAACTGGCAAGCTGTTTTTTACTTACCCTAGTAGTTCTGCTGTTTATTGCTATGTTGATAGGTAATTAATCCGGGATAGAAGGAAAAATTATTGTTTCTTACTTTAACGCGCTAAGACTCTATCC
The DNA here is from genome assembly GCF_017569925.1 of Brenneria izadpanahii. NCBI lineage: Bacteria > Pseudomonadati > Pseudomonadota > Gammaproteobacteria > Enterobacterales > Pectobacteriaceae > Brenneria > Brenneria izadpanahii. The sequence goes on from NZ_CP050854.1 coordinate 2,291,110, forward strand.
GAAGGCACAGTATTAATAGTGGCGATATATTGCATTATTATCAGTATATTACCACTATCCATTTCCGCCTTTATTAACGCATTTCCATTTCATTCGGTTAATCTCATCGTATTTTCCTATGACCGCGGCGCCGAGGTAAGGGTTGCAATTACGCCGCAGACAGTGTTTTCTACCGTTATGTGTGAACGATGGGATTCATTAGCAAAAAATATACTTAACCCTATTGTTTACAGAGATTTAATGCATTATTGCGCACTTAGTGGCTTATCAATAGCTTCAATCTGTGCGGCAGGTCTATTACTGGTAAAAAATGGCTTGCCATTGACTACGGAGTGTGTAATAACGCACTTGGGTAAAACGAGGTACAGTTCTGTATATGAATGGCATTTTCAGTAAAGAAGACTTGAGTAAAAACGTTAGCGTTGAATACTACTTCTCTGCCGATCCTTATCTTAGTGCCTCAAGCAGTAACGACTTTGGTTTGTCTGTATACGCCTCTGGCGGTTTAAACAATTAAAGGAAATATCTGAAATGGCAAAGATTAAAGGTCAGGTTAAGTGGTTCAATGAGTCTAAAGGCTTCGGCTTCATCACTCCTGCTGACGGCAGCAAAGATGTATTCGTACACTTTTCTGCAATTCAAGGCAACGGTTTCAAAACTCTGGCTGAAGGGCAGAGCGTAGAGTTCGAAATCCAAGATGGTCAGAAAGGTCCATCTGCAGTCAACGTCACCGCGCTGTAATACACAGCTTACGTTGCAAAACCCGCCTTGGTGCGGGTTTTTTGTTGTTTGATATTTATAAATAATATTTTTTAAGCAGGAAAACATGCTGATAGCTTATCAATGCCCACTGTGTCAGCAACCGTTACGCCGAATAGAACAGCAATGGACATGTGGTCGTCATAACTTCGATTGTGCGAAAGAAGGCTATGTGAATTTATTGCCGGTGCAGTTTAAACGCTCCAAACAACCAGGCGACAGCGCTGAAATGATGCAGGCGCGCAGAATGTTTCTGGACGCGGGGCATTACCAACCATTGCGTGAATACGTCACGCGACGCATTAATGAAATATTGCCGGATGACGCCGCCGCGCTGCTGGATATCGGCTGTGGCGAAGGTTATTACACCGCGGCTCTGGCCGACAGTCTCAAGCAGCGCCGGGCGGCAATGGCCGTTTATGGATTGGATGTTTCGAAAGCCGCCATACAACGGGCGGCAAAGCGCTATCGGGAGGTTGACTACTGCGTCGCATCGAGTCAACGGCTGCCGTTTAACGATCAATCGCTGGATGCGATATTGAAAATTTATGCGCCCTGTAATGATGCTGAATTACGGCGCACCGTCAAAACGGGCGGCTGGGTGATTACCGTATCGCCGGGTCCACGGCATCTTTATCAATTAAAAGCGGAAGTTTATGATCAGGTACAGCTACATCCGCACAGGGATGAAGTTCTGCCTGGCTTTCAACTGCTGGAGCAGCAGACGCTGGCGTATCCGATGCGGCTATCGGGGCTGGAAGGGGCCGCGCTGCTACAGATGACGCCGTTCGCCTGGCGAGCGACGCCGGAGGTTAGTAAAAAACTGCGGGAAACCGCTCAATTCACCTGCGAAACCGATTTTATCGTGCGGCTGCACCAGCGCGTTGATGATGCCGGCGCATCCCGGTAACGGCGAATATATTCTGTATTTTTAACGCGCGGCAGGTTGATTGATAACCGAATACGGGGCAGGGAATAGGTTCCCTGCATCGTTGGGAGCTATAGGGGGGATCAGGCCGCCAGATAGCCAATATGTTCGTAGAGGATGTTGCAGCCAATCCCGATGAGTATGAGACCGCCAATAATCTCCGCTTTTTTACCCAGCAGAGGACCGATATAGCGTCCGATCAGCATTCCCAGCGTAACCATAATCATGGTCGCGCAGCCAATAACCATCGCGGTATGAAAAATATTGACCTGTAAGAATGCCAGCCCGACGCCAATCGCCATGGCATCAAGGCTGGTGGCGATGGCGGTGCAAATCAGAAGCGGCAAACTATGCTTTTTAACCTGCTCGCGGTGCGAGCTTTTAGACGGTTGGCTGCCGTTCATAATCATGCGCACGCCAAGAATAAAGAGCAGGCTAAACGCGACCCAATGATCCCATTCAAGAACGAACCGGCTGGCGAAAAAGCCGAGCGCCCAGCCGATTAACGGCGTAATGGCTTCGATAATGCCAAAGATAAGGCCGGTGCGAACGGCATCGCGAAATTTGGGCTTATGTAATACGGCGCCTTTACCGATAGATGCGGCGAAAGCATCCATAGACATACCGAAAGCAAGGATGAGTGTAGCTGATAGGTTCATGTTAAATAGCCTCGGCTGGGTGTTTCTCCATATCCACGTAGATCATCCCCAACCCCATGATGATCGCCGTGTCTATGGTCTCGCCTGCCAAGCGGCCGCCCGCACCACGTTTTAAACTATCCTGCATATAAAACGAGTATGTTGATACGAGCATTTCTGAATTAATTTCAGAAACCGGCTACTCCCCAATGACGGCGCAACCTTAACATATTATTTGTAGATCAAACAACAATAAAAAATCTACGTGTTAACAATGCGATTGATAATGATTTTCATTTAAGTAAAAATAAATAGTTAGAGTATAAAATAACAGCGAAATTGATAGGGATAAAATACCACAAGCAAGTTAATGGAATGTTTAATAATATTTTAAATCCATAATGAAAAATATTTATATTACTGATTTTCAACCATAAAATTATATATCTTTTCCAGATCGTCAAGCTCGCTTACCTGTATTAGTAAGCGACGCTTTTCTAAGTCAATCACCAGAACGCCATCCTCGGATAAATTCATGTTTTTAATTCGATTATAGAGAATAAATATATTGGCATAAAAGAAACCCGTCGATTTAAACAACAACTTAGGGCGCCGAATATAGGCAAGATAGATCGCCATAAATGCCAGAGAAAGCAAAAGCGAGGTGGTAATAATCGGACCGTTATTGATTACATTCCGATAAATAAGGATGACCACCAAACCGATGAAGATCAGGGCATCCAGGCGGTTTACCCGCTTCAGCAACACGCGCAGCCGGGTTTTCCCTTTAAGTTTATCCATGATGAACTCGTCATAGATGGCATAAGCCAGCGCCAGCGCGATTGATAAAATCAGAGCGATATCCGTACCCGACATAGATAACTCCAGGCGTGAAGATGAGGAAAGGGTAGTTTACTCGGCAATGCGGTTTCCCGCGTGGAATAATTCTTTAGATAGCGTATGCCGGAGGCTTGGCCTCCGGCGGATTAACGTATTACAGACCTAACAGACCGATCCAATAACCAAAGATGCCGATGACGAAGAATCCCATGATAAGCCACAGGGCATTCACTTTACGTCTCAGCAGCCACATACAGCCGAATGTGAGCAGCAGAGGGATCAACCCCGGCATGAGCTGGTCCAGAATCGACTGAACCGTGGTTACCGTGGTTTCCCCGTTTTGATTGGTTACCCTTGAAACCACCATCGGAACGTTAACGTGGGTCCATTTATTAACCAGCGCGCCCATGACAAACAGGCCGAGAATAGATGCCCCCTCGGTCATCTTCTGCAGGAAACCGCCGCCCATATCGCTCACGATGTCCACGCCTTTACGGTAGCCGTATGCGACGCCATAGTAGCGAACCAGCAGGCGAACCAGGTTGAACAGAACAAAGAACAGAACGGGGCCGAGCAGACTGCCGCTCATGGCGATGCCTGCGCCCAGCGCGGCAAAAACGGGACGTGCGGTCCCCCAGAATATCGGGTCGCCAACGCCCGCCAACGGCCCCATCAGACCAACCTTCAGGCCGTTGATCGCGCCATCGTCAATCGGCGCGCCGTTCGCACGTTGCTCCTCCATCGCCATCGTTACCCCCAGAATCGGGGCGGCGACAAACGGCTGAGTATTAAAGAACTCCAGGTGGCGCTTAATCGCCTGTTTACGCTCTTCCGAGTTTTCAGGGTAAAGACGGCGGATTACCGGCACCATGGAAAAACAGAAACCAAGCGCCTGCATACGTTCAAAGTTCCATGACCCCTGGAAAAGGTTGGAGCGAATAAACACACCGCGAATATCGCTGGCGGTGAGTTTCTTGACATTAGTTGATTCAACCATTTCTCTCACTCCTATTAGTCCAGTTCATTATCAAGATCGTTGCTGCCAGCCGCCGCAGGTTGACCCGGCACCCTGTTGTATTTCGGGCTGAGCTGGATATACAGCACGGCCATGACAACGCCAATCACACCCAGCGCGACCAGGTTGAAATCGGTGAATGCGGCGGTAACGAAACCGAGATAGAAGAAAGGCATCAGATAGCCGGCGCGCATCATGTTGATGACCATGGCATAACCAACGACCACAATCATGCCCCCGGCGATATTCAGGCCGTTGGTGACGACGTCGGGTATCGAATTCAACATGGCGTGAACGGCATCCGTACCGACGGATATCGCAACGATAACGGCAGGGATGGCGATACGCATCGCCTGGAGGAACAACGCCGAGACGTGAAGCCAACTGATGGCGCTCAGGTTGCCGCGTTCCGCCGCGCTGTCGGCCGCGTGTTGGAAGGCGACGGTGATGGTGCGGACGATAATCGTCAGCACTTGTCCTGCCGCGGCCAACGGAATAGCCAGCGCGATCCCCGCACCGACGCTCTGTCCGCCGGCAATAACCAGGATGGTTGAAATAATGGAAGCCAGAGCCGCATCGGGCGCGACCGCCGCGCCGATGTTCATCCAGCCGAGAGCGATCATTTCCAATGTGCCGCCGATAATGATCCCGGTTTGCAGATCGCCCAGTATTGCGCCAATAAGCGTACAGGCGACAAGCGGACGGTGGAACTGAAACTCATCAAGAATCGATCCCATCCCCGAGACGCAAGCTACAAGAAATATCAGCACAATTTGAAGCGTAGTAATCTCCATTGTACTTCTCCTATGAAAAACGTTTCTGAGTAAAATAAATCGTTACACAGCGTTATTTATAAATGCGTTAACGAGCCATCTTATTGATTAAGTCCATCATTTTGATTTTGGTATCGCTTGAAACTTTTCTTACCTCTAATTCAATTCCGCGTTTATCCAGTTCTTTAAACGCGGCAATATCTTTTTCATCAATAGAAACCGCGTTATTGACCTGCGTTTTCCCCTGGCGGAATGCCATTCCCCCAATATTGACCGACGTTATTTTCACGCCATTTTCAACCAGCGTGAGAACGTCGGTCGGATTGGTAAATAACAGCATGACGCGATCGGACGCGTATTTCGGATTGTTATAAACGCGAATCGCTTTCTCCACATCGACCACATGAGCGGTAACGCCCGGCGGCGCGACCTGCGTCAACAGCGTTTTGCGCACGTTATCGGCGGCGACCTCATTACTGACGACGATAATGCGGCCGACGTTGGTTTCTTTGGTCCAGCGGGTGGCGACCTGACCGTGAATCAATCGGTCGTCGATGCGCGCTAACCCTATCTTCATATGCTCGCCCGAGCCGGAGACCGGCGCCGCGGGCTGAGCCTTGGGAGGCGCGGATACGGCGGGTTTCTGCCGCTCTTGCGTTTTCAGGGCTTTTACTCCGTCCCGGCCGGCTTCAAGGGCGATGGACACCAGATCGGCAAATGCGGGATTGTCGTCTCTGGCCATAAAGGTTTCCACCAGCAAGGGGATATTCACCCCGGCGATGACTTCGTAGTTCTCCTTATCCGTTACCATTCGGCTGGCGGCGTTAAAAGGGCTGCCTCCCCAGGTATCGACTAAAAACAATACGCCAAGCGAAGTATCTAACTGGGATAGCTTCTCTTGATATTTTTCCATCAATGTTTCAGCATTCTCACCGGGGATGAAATCTATCCAGGCAACGTTTTGCTGTTCACCCAGAATCATTTCGGCTGTTTTAAGCAGCGGCCCTGCGGTGGTACCGTGAGTGCATAGCATTATTGCAATACTCACTTGCTACCTCCTCATTATTCACGATCAAATTATGTGTGTAATGTATCGGGATATTGGGTTAACGCCTCTCTATAGAGAATTAACCGTACAGTATCTGTATAGTCGAAAGAATCTAATTTGGTTGTCCAATAGGTGAAAAACCCACAATGAATTCATGGTGTTCAATGAATTCTCGTTCTAGCTATAAACCGTAAATCAACGGTTTGCCGGATTTATTTTACCCAGCGAAAAAATAAATAGTGTGATGGTGATCGCGTAAAGTTTGCACTGTTATGAAAGTGTGGAGCATATAACGAAATTGTTACACGGTTTTAGATAATTAAAGTGTGTAAGAAAATCTTTGTGAAAAATGGGAGCAACCTGCTAGAGTAATCTTCTGTTAAATTACTTAGGAGCACTGGGCATTAGCCCTTCCCATGGACTGTCACCGACAAAACGTTCTCTGTGTACCCGCTAACGATGGTGGTTTTCTGTACTTGGTTGGCCATTCTGACCACCTTCAGAGTCATTCTGCTTCATACCAACTTTTCTTATTACCATTCAATGCAATTGACGCATTGATGTCATTTGCTCGTTCATTTTTCGGAGTCTGACATGGAATTCTTTTTGCTGGATCCTTCAATCTGGGCAGGCTTATTGACGCTGGTGGTACTTGAAATTGTTCTGGGCATCGACAACCTGGTATTTATCGCCATTCTGGCGGATAAACTACCGCCCAGACAGCGGGATAAAGCCCGTATCATCGGTTTATCGCTGGCCTTATTAATGCGTTTGGGGTTGTTGTCCTTGATTTCCTGGATGGTTACGCTGACCCGTCCGCTGTTTCACATCGGCGATTTCAGCTTCTCCGGCCGCGATCTCATCCTGTTGGGCGGGGGGCTGTTCTTACTATTTAAGGCCACCATGGAGTTGCATGAACGGCTGGAAAATAAATCGCACGATGAGCAAGGCAACCGCTCGCACGCCAGCTTTTGGGCCGTTGTGGCGCAGATTGTCGTCCTGGATGCGGTATTTTCGCTGGATGCGGTGATTACGGCGGTGGGAATGGTTAACCATCTTGGCGTTATGATGACCGCGGTCATTATTGCGATGGGAGTGATGCTGCTGGCATCCAAACCGCTGACCAACTTCGTAAACGCGCATCCCACCGTGGTGGTGCTGTGCCTCAGCTTCCTGCTGATGATTGGCTTAAGTTTGGTGGCGGAAGGTTTTGGTTTCCATATTCCCAAAGGCTATCTGTATGCGGCGATCGGCTTCTCGATCCTGATCGAACTGTTTAACCAGATTGCCCGGCATAACTTTATGAAGCATCAGTCGCGGCGGCCTTTGCGTGAGCGCACCGCCGAGGCGATTCTACGGCTGATGGGCGCCAGAAAGACCGCTAGCGATGAAGACGACGAACCGCAGAAGGTTATGTCTGAAGAGTTTGCGGAGGAAGAGCGCTACATGATCAACGGCGTTCTGACGCTGGCGTCACGTTCTTTGCGCAGCGTGATGACTCCCCGGACAGAAATTTCCTGGGTGGACTGTGAGCGCTCCGTAGAAGAAATACGGATGCAGTTGCTGGATACGCCTCACAGCCTGTTCCCGGTTTGCCGCGGTTCTCTGGATGAATTAATCGGCGTTGTGCGGGCCAAGGATCTGCTGGTGGCGCTGGAAGAGCATGCCGATGTGGAAAGTTTCGCCGCAGCAAACCAACCGATTGTGGTGCCGGAGACGCTGGACGTCATTAATCTGCTGCCGGTGCTGCGCCGGGCCAAGGGCGGCCTGGTGATGGTAACCAACGAGTTCGGCGTGGTGCAGGGGCTGGTGACGCCGTTGGATGTGCTGGAGGCTATCGCCGGCGAGTTTCCGGATGAGGACGAAACGCCGGAGATTATCGCCGATGGCGATGGCTGGCTGGTAAAGGGCGGTACGGATCTGCACTCGTTGCAGCAGGCGCTCGACAGCAACGATCTGGTCAGCCCGAAAGAGGACTATTCATCGTTGGCGGGGATGCTGCTGTCGCACTGCGATGAGTTTCCTAAAGTCGGGGATGTTATCGAACTGCATCAACTGCGCTTTCGCATTATGGAAGTGTCGGAATATCGTATTGAACTGGTGCGGGTGGAGAAAATCACCGAGCCGGTTGAAGACGAGGAAGAGCGGTCGCATGCTTCCCGCTAAATGATCCCGACGGGTGACGATACGGCTTGTTCCTGGCGGACAAGCCGTATTTCGTTGCCGCCGGTCTTGTTAAGAGGCGTTTGGCGATTGCGACCAGTGCGCCATTTCTTCAGCAATAAACCATGTCACCAGATCGCGGTACATCTTTTCTATAACGTCGGGGTTTAGCTCTGCATTTTCCGCCCAGGTTCTGCGCTGTGCGAGCATGCTTTCAAACCGGGCTTTGGCCTGAACCTGATCAGGATTTTTCTTGAACCTGGCGGCGGATTTAACATACGCAAAGCGCTGCGACAGCAGTTGGATTACTTCCCGATCCAGCGCGTCGATTTCCGCTCTTATTTCACCCATGTCGGAACAGCTTTCCGGCGCGTTCGTTTGTTTGTATCCCATTGCTCATCCTTTTTTATTCAACGAATGGCGCAGTCAGCGGACGATTGGCCGTTAATGAACAACAATGCGCTCCCCTGGCTACCCGCTCGGCTTGACATCAACTTTTACGATAGACAGCCAGGCCACCGGCCAGAAAGACCATGATCGCCGCGCAGGCGCGGTTAAGCCTTCTTAACCCAACAGCGGTAAAGGCGCGGGCGGCCTGCATTCCGCCAAAGGCATATCCCGCCATAATGGCGATATCAATGACTATCGTGGCGCAGGCGAAGGCGACATACTGAGGTAGCTGCGGTTCATTGACAACGATGAACTGCGGTAAAAACGCAGAAAAAAACAGTAACCCTTTGGGGTTGGATAAGGCGACCAGCAGGCTGCGCATAAACGCGCGATTGGCCGAATACGAAGGGCGATCGGTCGGCGCCGTCGTCAACAAGGACGAGGGTTTCGCCTGCCAAAGTTGTAGCGAGAGCCAGAATAAGTAACCGACGCCGATCCATTTAACCAGCGAAAACAGGGTTTCGGAGGCGGCCACCAATGAGCCCAGGCCAATGGCGACCAGACCAATCAGGATGAAGTCGGATAAGGCCGCACCCAAAATACCGAAAGCAATTAATTTCTTAATCACTGTTCTGCAATGCAACAACGGCAAAAGGGAGTGGCGGAAAAAGAGGATAACGGGTATGGATAAGCGATGGTGAAGCGGAACGATTCCATGCTGATAGATCGGCGGGCGCCGACCGCCCACCGATTATTGTGAAGAGGACGCTAGTCGCACTGCACCTTTATCGCCAGTCCGCCGCGTGACGTTTCGCGATATTTGGCGTTCATATCCTTGCCGGTTTCATACATGGTTTCTATGACCTTATCCAGCGACACGCGCGGTTCGCTGGTGCGACGCACCGCCATACGCGCGGCGTTAATGGCTTTTACCGCAGCGATGGCATTACGCTCAATGCACGGAACTTGAACCTGACCGGCGACCGGGTCGCAGGTTAAGCCCAGATTGTGCTCCATACCAATTTCCGCGGCCACGCAGACCTGTTCCGGGCTGGCGCCCATTAATTCGGCCAGGCCGGCCGCCGCCATTGAACAGGCGACGCCCACTTCACCCTGGCAGCCCACTTCAGCGCCGGAAATGGAGGCGTTCATTTTGTATAGGATCCCGACGGCTCCGGCGGCAAGGAAATAACGGATATATATTCCCGGCTCAACCGGTTCAATAAAGTGATCGTAATAAGCCAGGACGGCAGGCACGATGCCGCAGGCGCCATTGGTCGGCGCCGTCACGACGCGTCCGCCGGCCGCATTCTCTTCGTTCACGGCCAGAGCGAACATGTTTACCCAATCGACAACATTCATCGGGTCATTCGATAATTTATCGGAAGCCACCAGCATACGGCGCAGCGCGGAGGCGCGGCGGGGAACGCGCAGCGGGCCGGGCAACACCCCTTCAGTATTCACGCCGCGGTCGATACAGGCGCGCATGGCATGCCAGATATCCGAAAAATAAGTTTCGATATCCTGACGACTATGTAACGCCAGTTCATTGCGCATCATCAGACCGGACAGCGAAAGGCCGCTTTGTTTGCAGTGCGCCAGCATCTCTTTCGCCGAATTAAAGGCGTAGGGCACGGAAACTTCGGTTAAAACGCTTTTGCCAAAGTTTTCTTCGTCGACGATAAATCCGCCGCCGATGGAATAATAGGTCTTGCTGAAAACCGCCTTATTCCCGGCAAACGCAGTGATGGTCATACCATTTTCATGCAGCGGCAGGTTTTCGCTGCGGAAAACCATGCCGCCTTCACGGGGAAAATCGACTTCATGCCGGCCGTCCGCCAGCAACAGCCGTTCACGCTGCTCAACATCTCGGATAAAGCCTGGTATGGCATCGATATCGACGTTATCCGGCATACTGCCGGCCAGTCCCATGATGATGGCGATATCGGTATGGTGTCCTTTCCCTGTTAGCGATAGCGAACCGTAAACATCAACGGCAATACGCGTGGCGGCCGTTAGTAAATTCCGATTTATTAACTCATCGACAAACTGCTTACCGGCTTTCATCGGTCCTACTGTATGAGAGCTGGAGGGGCCAATACCGATTTTAAACATGTCGAAAACGCTTATCACGCTAAAAACTCCTTAAAAGCGCAACCATACCCACAGGCTAGAATAAAACTCTCAGAACGGGCTATTGTAGTGTGGAATATGTTGCGAGGTTTCCCTTTTCGCATGAAATAAACTTATGCCAATGGATAAGTTTATTTATTTTCGGGAACGCTAGAGCGTATTAAGCGGGAAGAAAAGGATTAATAATAAAATTAACTATTTTTACTTTATGGATAATGGGGCGAAAGCGGCGTGGGGAAATAACAAAAAGAGTAAAAATATCATGGGCTATTGGCCACATGCAGCGCGAGCTGACGAATGATCGATGCCGTTAATCCCCAGACAAATTGCTGCCGATACCAGGAAAGATAAACCCGGTGCGGTTTCCGCTGCCGCTCAATATCAAGGGCATGATAGCGTTCCAGCGCGAACGCGACCTCAAGCGGCATTTCAAACAGTTCAGCCACTTCTCCCTCATTCGGCTGAAAGCGGATCCGAGAGGAAATCAGGCCGACGACCGGAGTGACCTGGAATCCGCTCACGCTGTCGACGGGCGGCAAGACGCCGAGAACCTGCACGTCCTGGGGCGGGATCGCCACTTCTTCCTGCGCTTCGCGTAAGGCCGTTGCAATCAGCGACCGATCGTCGCTGTCGGCGGCCCCGCCGGGGAAGGCGACTTGCCCGGCGTGTTTCCTGAGATCCGATGCCCGGCGGGTCAGAAGCAAGGTCGGGGTTGTGCGGCGGACAATCGGCACCAGGACGGCGGCTTTCCGTAACTGGCGCGCCGGCGATGCGGCGCGCAGCGTTTGCAGTTGAAAGCGCGTAATGAACTCCGCCAGATCGAAAGGCGTGGTAGAACGGAACGGCGGCGAATTTATCTCAATCACTGGATGCGTCACGAATATTAACCTGTCTTTTCCTGCTGCTTATCCAACTGGCTCAATACGGGCAGGATACGATCTATTTTATCAAAAGTTTCCTGATATTCCGCCTGCTCCCGACTATCGGCGACGATACCGCCGCCGGCCCAGCAGTATATTTTACCCTGTTCGGTCAACAAGGTTCGGATGGCGATATTGGTATCCATGGTTCCGCAGATGCTCAGATAACCAATGCTGCCGCAATAGCCATTACGCCGCTGCGGCTCCAGCTCTTCAATAATCTGCATCGCACGGATTTTGGGCGCGCCGGTAATGGAGCCGCCGGGAAAACAAGCTCGCAGCAGCGCCGCCGCATGGCGGGTCGGGGGCAATTCGGCCACGATCGTACTGACTAGATGATGTACCGCGGGGAATGGCTCGACGACGAACAACTCTGGCACGCGAACGCTGCCGGGAACTGCGACCCGGCCGATATCATTGCGCAGTAGATCGACAATCATCAGATTTTCCGCCCGATCCTTCTCCGACTGGGCCAGCCGCGCGGCCTGTAGGGCGTCGGCGTCCTTATCCGCCAGTCGCGGCAGCGTGCCCTTAATCGGACGGGTCTGGATTCGCTGGTTCTCCAGCCATAGAAAACGTTCGGGAGATACGCTGATAACCGTATTTTGCGGCAGACGCAGGAAAGCGGAAAACGGCGCCTTATTGCCGGATGACAGCCGTAAAAACGCCTGCCACTCATCGCCTTCATAGTCGGCGACAAAACGCTGCGCCAGATTGACCTGATAGCAGTCCCCGGATAGCAGGTAGTCCTGTATTTTACGAAATTTCTCGCCGTATTCTGCCCGCGACATATTGGCGCGCCACGGGCCGGCGAGTTGAAAGTCTGATTGATGGCGGCGCGCGGGCGGATTTGCCAGCCAGTTCAATCTGGCTTGGAGATCGCCATGTACGATCAGCGTTAACGTCTGGCGCTGATGATCGGCGATTAACGCCCAGTCATACAGGCCGACGGCCATGTCGGGCAGGTCGATATCCCGTGCCGCCTGCGCCGGCAACTTCTCCACGCGCCGCCCTAAATCATAACCAAACAGGCCGAGCGCGCCGCCCTGAAAGGGAAAATCGGATTGCGCGCCGGCCGCTATCTCCATTCCCATCAGGTCAAGGTGCTGTTGCAGTAGCGTAAAGGGATCGGCGTCGGATATCTGTTGGCTGCCGTCCTGGGTGATTTCCGTCCGTCCGCCGCGGGTGCATAGCGTGACCTGCGGGTCGGCGACCATGATGTCAAAGCGGCTATGAGGATGCTCGGCAAAACCTGAATGCAACAACATTGCCCACGGCTGCTGTGAAAACGCCGCGAAAAGCGTCAATAACGCCTCAGGCTGATAGGGCAGCGAGTGGTAGGTAGGGGATGAACGCATGGTATTTTTGTATAATCTCTTGCTGTGCAGGTGGATATTTTTTCTTGCCGGTCTGAAACCCGGTCTGAAACCGCGTCTCTTTAGGGGGAGCGTATCACAAACCGGAAGTTCTGGTGTATGGCTGAGATAGCGTGCGATGATATGCCCCGTTTCAATTAGCAGGAGTTTAGCATGATTGCCGGTATGCCCGCGCTGACGCATGAGCAGCAGCAAAAAGCCGTAGAGCGGATTCAGGAACTGATGTCGCAGGGAATGAGCAGCGGTCAGGCGATTGCCGTCGTGGCGGCTGAGATCCGTGAAGAACATCGGGGAGATATGGTCGCCGCGATGTTTGAAGATGAAGAAAACGACCAGCAGGAAGAGGGCGAAACCTACTCTTTTGATGATGGAGAAGAAGAGGAAGAGCACTGATCGTCTTCCCCTCTGGTTATTGTTATAGCGCGGCAATCACTTTTATTTCAATTTTGTATCTGGGGTCCATCAGCTTAGCCTGTACGGTGCAGCGTACCGGCGCGCTGCCCGCAACCACCCAGGCGTCCCATTCGGCGTTCATGGCCGCAAGATCATCGGCGTCGGCCAGAAAAATCGTCACATCCAATAGGCGGCTTTTGTCGGTTCCCGCGCGCTGTAAAACATCGTCCAACGCCGCCAGCGCATTTTTTGTCTGCGCCCGGGCGTCCTGGTCCAGATTATCCGCCACGCAGGTGTGGTATAGCGTGTGGTTATGAATAACGGCGTTGGACCAACGGGCTTCGGGTTCGATTCTGGTGATTGACATAACGTGCGCTCTCTCCAATTTGAGTGAAATAACGCAGCCAAGCGTAACATAATCTTTTATGCGGCTTTAAGTTCCGCGGCAAAAGCCCAACCCCATCTGACGACCGATATCAGGCGCAACGCGGTGTCTCGCCTTGCGTATTTCGTTCCATAAGCGGCGGTGTCAGGCAAAAGCCATCTGATTTTAGGTGGTAGCGCTAGTTGAGTATTGGCATAATCAGCGCGGCGTTGTTATTAACGGCGCCGGCCGCCGGAATATCCTACAAAGAGAGACAGTGTGACGAATGATCGCGTAATAGATGATTTTGCAACCGATGGCGCGCTGGCGAAGGCCATCAGCGGGTTTAAACCACGCGAGCCTCAGCGGCAAATGGCTCAGGCCGTTGTTCAGGCTATCAGCAAGCAGCAGGCGCTGGTGGTGGAGGCGGGAACCGGAACAGGCAAGACTTATGCTTATCTGGCTCCGGCTTTGCGGGCGGACAAGAAAGTCATCATTTCGACCGGTTCGAAAGCGTTACAGGATCAGCTCTACAACCGAGACCTGCCGATGGTGGCGCAGGCGCTTAAATACAAGGGAAAACTGGCGCTGCTAAAAGGGCGCTCCAACTATCTTTGCCTGGAGCGTCTCGACCAGCAGGCGATGGCCGGGGGCGATCTGCCCGCCGAAACGTTAAGCGAGCTGGTGCGGCTGAGGGGATGGGCCTCTGAAACGGCGGAGGGCGACGTCACGACCTGTGCCGGTGTGGCGGAAGATAGCTCCGTCTGGCCGTTGGTGACCAGTACCAATGATAATTGCCTGGGCAGCGATTGTCCGCGCTACAAAGAGTGTTTTGTGGTTAAGGCCCGCCGCAAGGCGATGGATGCCGATATTGTAGTGGTCAATCACCATTTATATCTGGCCGATATGGTGGTGAAAGAGAGCGGTTTCGCCGAGTTGATCCCGGACAGCGACGTGGTGATTTTTGATGAGGCCCACCAGATCCCCGATATCGCCAGCCAATATTTCGGCCAGCAGTTGTCCAGCCGTCAACTCATGGATTTAGCGAAAGATATTATTATCGCCTACCGGACGGAGGTGCGTGATGCGGCGCAATTGCAAAAGAGCGCCGACCGCCTGACGCAAAGCACGCAGGACTTTCGGCTGGCGCTGGGCGAACCCGGATACCGGGGCAATCTGCGCGAGATCCTTAATCAGCCGTCTCTTCAGCGTGCGCTGGTGCTGCTGGATGACGCGTTGGAGCTGTGTTACGACGTGGCCAAACTCTCTTTGGGGCGCTCCGCGCTGTTGGATGCCGCTTTTGAGCGGGCAACTCTATATCGCGGCCGTTTAAAGCGGCTGATGGATGTACAGCAATCAGGATACAGCTACTGGTACGAATGCAGTTCTCGCCACTTTGTTCTGGCGCTGACGCCGCTTTCCGTGGCCGATCGCTTTCGCGAACTGATGAAAGAAAAACCGTCGGCCTGGATTTTCACCTCGGCTACGCTGTCGGTGAACGATCGGCTAAACCATTTTACCGATCGGCTGGGACTGGATGAGACGAATACCCAAACCTTGCTGCTGCCAAGCCCGTTTGATTACGCCAGTCAGGCCTTGCTCTGCGTGCCGCGTTATCTGCCGGAAACCAATCGTCCGGGGGCCGCGCGTAAACTGGCCGCTATGCTGCGTCCGCTGATTGAAGCGAATCAGGGGCGCTGTTTTATGCTGTGTACCTCCCACCTGATGATGCGCGATCTGGCCGCCGAGTTCCGCGCCACGCTGACGCTGCCGGTATTATTGCAGGGCGAAACCGGTAAAGCGCAGTTGCTTTCGCAGTTCGTGTCTGCCGGCAATGCGCTTTTGGTGGCGACCAGCAGTTTTTGGGAAGGGGTCGATGTGCGTGGCGATACGCTGTCCTGTGTGATTATCGATAAACTTCCGTTTACTTCCCCGGAGGATCCGCTATTGAAGGCGCGCATTGAAGATTGCCGCCTGCGGGGCGGGGAGCCATTCGACGATGTGCAATTACCGGATGCGGTTATCACCCTGAAACAGGGCGTCGGGCGGTTGATTCGGGATATTGACGATCGCGGCGTGCTGGTTATCTGCGATAACCGGCTGGTTATGCGGCCGTATGGCGAGGTCTTTCTCAACAGTCTGCCGCCGGCGCCGCGTACGCGCGATCTCGGACAGGCCATCGAATTTCTTACCCGAAAAGCCTAGCGGCGGCTATCGGACTCCGATGATCCGGCGATCAGACGAGTCCGCCATCCAAAGCCGTGACGCATCAATCAGATAAAACCAGAGGAGACCGCTATGCTTAACTCAAGTCTGCGGGGGATATATGCTATGATGCGCGCCGTTAAGATTTATTTTTCCCGCCTGAGGTTGGCATGTCTACGCGAATTCTAGCGCTTGATACCGCAACGGAAGCCTGTTCCGTCGCACTCTGGAATGATGGTGAAATTCATTCTTTATTTGAAGTTTGTCCCCGAGAACACACTCAACGCGTGTTGCCGATGGTCCGGCAAGTGCTGGCGGAAAGCGGTCTGACGCTCAATGTGTTAGATGCGCTGGCGTTTGGCCAGGGACCGGGAAGTTTTACCGGCGTGCGCATTGGCATTGGCATCGCGCAGGGGCTCGCTCTGGGCGCCGATCTGCCGATGATAGGTATTTCCACGTTGGAAACCATGGCGCAGGGCGCTTTTCGTTGCCGCGGCGCGACGCGGGTATTAGCGGCGATAGATGCTCGCATGGGCGAGGTTTACTGGGCGCAATACCTGCGGGAAAGCGACGGCCGCTGGCAAGGCGGATCGTCTGAAGCGGTGCTGACGCCGCAGCAGGTTCAGGCGCTGACCGAACCGTTGAGCGGCGAGTGGGCGACGGTCGGCACGGGATGGAAAACCTATGCCGATCTGGTGAATCATCCGGCGATCGCCTTGCAGGACGGCGAGACGCTTTTGCCGCGGGCGGAAGATATGCTGCCGCTGGCGCTTCAGCAGTGGATCGCGGGCCGGACCGTGAGCGTTGAACAGGCGCAACCGCGTTATTTGCGTAATGAAGTCGCCTGGAAAAAACTGCCCGGCCGTGAATGAGCGGCAACTTATTCTGTGCGTTACAGTCTAATTAGCAGGCATTGAAAAAAGGTGTATGTCATGAAAATGGTGATTATGCATATGAATCAGCGCGCTCGGCTAATTCAACTTCCCCGCGCGCTGCTGGGCGGCATTTTCGCGGCGGCCGCACTGTTGCTGGCCGGGTGCGTATCTGTCCCTGATGCGATAAAGGGCACATCGCCAACGCCGCAGGACGACCTTGTCCGGGTAATGAATGCGCCGCAACTCTATGTCGGGCAAGAATCCCGTTTTGGCGGGCGCGTGGTCAGTATTCGAAACGAAGCCGACAGAACCCGTTTGGAAATCGCCAGTATGCCGTTGGATGGCGCGGCCAGACCTCGTCTGGATTCGCCTTCTGAAGGGCGGTTTATTGCTTACGTCAATCGTTTTCTGGATCCGGTTGATTTTCGAAACAGATTGGTTACAGTTGTCGGCCCGATTACGGGAACGGAGCAGGGCGCTATTGGCGATCGTCCCTACCGCTATGTGGTGGTCGACGTCCGCGGATATCAGCGCTGGAACGTCGCGCAGCGGGTGGTTAATCCTTATGGGCCGGGCCCATGGGGATGGCATGGCCGCTATGGCTGGGGCCCCGGTTGGGGGTTCGGCGGTTGGTATGGTCCCGCTGAGATTGAAACTTTCGTGACTGAATAAACATACTGCCGATATGCGCGATAGTGAATCAGGCGACCTGGGTCGCCTGATTTTTTTAATGATTTTTTAACATGGAATTAAGTGATCGACCTCGCAACCTTGACATTGCTTGATTATTAATTAGCGTCATAAGTTAAAATAATGTTAATGGCAATTCGGCGCAGAGGTTAACGATGCTATTAAGAAAATCTCTCGGGAGTAATGTCTTGGACAGAATTTGGCTATCCCGCTATCCGGAGGATGTTCCCGCAAGCATCGATCCGGATCGCTATTCCTCGCTGGTTGAAATGTTTGAGAATGCGGTAAGGCGTTACGCCGACCGGCCCGCATTTATCAATATGGGCGAGGTGATGACCTTCCGTAAATTGGATGAGCGCAGCCGGGCGTTCGCCGCCTATCTGCAAAACCAGCTTAAGTTGAAAAAAGGCGATCGTGTGGCATTGATGATGCCGAATCTGCTGCAATATCCGGTCGCGCTGTTTGGCGTTTTACGGGCGGGTATGGTGGTGGTTAACGTTAATCCGCTATATACCCCGCGTGAGCTGGAGCATCAGTTGAAAGACAGCGGGGCCGACACGATCGTCATCGTCTCCAATTTTGCCCATACGCTGGAAAAAGTAGTGCATAACACCCAGGTGCGGCACGTTATCCTGACTCGCATGGGCGATCAGCTTTCCGCCGCCAAAGGAACGCTGGTCAATTTTGTGGTCAAGTACATTAAACGGCTGGTGCCCAAATACTACTTGCCTGACGCTATTTCTTTTCGTCAGGTATTGCAGCAAGGACGGCATATGCAATATACGAGGCCGGATATCGATAACACCGATCTGGCTTTTCTGCAATATACCGGCGGGACGACGGGCGTCGCCAAAGGCGCAATGCTGACTCATCGCAATATGCAGGCGAACATCGAGCAGTGCAAGGCGGCTTACGGTCCCGTATTGCAGGAACGGCATGAAGTGGTCGTTACCGCATTGCCGCTGTATCACATATTTGCGTTAATGGTGAATTGTCTGCTGTTTATTGAATTTGGCGGAACCAATCTGCTGATTACCAATCCGCGGGATATTCCCTCGCTGGCCAAGGAGCTGGCAAAGCATCCTTTTACCGTTATCGTCGGCGTGAATACGTTATTTAACGCCTTATTGAATAATGAAGAATTCCATAAGCTTGATTTCTCTACGCTCAGCTTATCGGTCGGCGGCGGCGCTTCCGTTCAGCAAGCGGTCGCTGAACGATGGGAAAAACTTACCGGCAAACATCTGCTGGAGGGATATGGGCTGACGGAGAGCTCGCCGCTGGTTTCGGGCAACCCTTATAATATGAAATATTACAGCGGTAGTATCGGTCTGCCGGTGCCTTCCACCGATGTCAGAATTGTCGATGAAGAGGGCAATGACGTCCCGCTCGGCGAATCCGGCGAACTGTGGGTCTGCGGTCCGCAGGTGATGAAAGGATATTGGCGGCAGCCTGCCGCAACCGATGAAGTTTTGAAAGACGGCTGGTTGGCTACAGGTGACATTGTCACCTCTGATGCGGAAGGCTTTTTACGCATCGTCGATCGTAAGAAAGATATGATTCTGGTATCGGGATTTAACGTTTATCCAACTGAAATTGAAGATATTATTACCCGTCACCCAAAAGTATCGGAATCTGCGGTCGTCAGTATGCCAAGTGAATTATCCGGCGAAGCGGTGAAGGCATTTGTCGTACGACGAGACAATTCGCTGACCAAAGATGAGTTGATTGCGCATTGTCGCCGGAATTTAACCGGCTACA
Organism: Brenneria izadpanahii; assembly: GCF_017569925.1. Lineage (NCBI taxonomy): Bacteria > Pseudomonadati > Pseudomonadota > Gammaproteobacteria > Enterobacterales > Pectobacteriaceae > Brenneria > Brenneria izadpanahii. The sequence continues at coordinate 2,310,381 of NZ_CP050854.1, forward strand.
AGGTGCCGAAAGAGATTGAGTTCTGCGAGGATTTGCCCAAATCGAATGTAGGAAAGATCCTGCGCCGGAAGCTGCGTGAGGATAAAAATTCACTCAAGTCGGTAGCAAATGCTTAGGCTCCATACTATTTATCGTTAAATCCGCTGCCAGAAGCAGCGCGGACGCGCTATCATCACTAACAAGCCCGACGCCGGTATAGCCGGCGTCAATTTTTATATCTATATAATGGTCAGATCCATTATGAACATAACCAAGAGAATGATGTTTTGAATTATCAGTTGATCGCTACCGATTCCGGGTTAAAACAGATTTGCACGCAGGCGCGCCAATATAAACAAGTCGCGCTGGATACCGAGTTTGTCAGAACGCGTACTTACTACCCGCAACTAGGGCTGATTCAATTGTATGACGGCGAACGGCTTTCGCTTATCGATCCCTTGACGATAACGGATTGGACGCCTTTTCAGGCGTTGTTGAGCGATAAGCAGGTCACCAAATTCCTTCATGCCGGCAGCGAAGACCTGGAGGTTTTTCTGAATGCTTTCGGCATGACGCCGGAGCCGTTTATCGATACCCAGATTCTGGCGGCTTTTTTAGGTAAGCCGCTCTCTTATGGCTTCGCCGCGCTGGTCGCCGACTATATGGACGTCGCGCTGGATAAAAGCGAATCGCGTACGGACTGGATAGCTCGTCCATTGAGTGAAAAGCAGTGCGATTACGCCGCCGCCGATGTGTTCTATCTGTTGCCGATGGCAATAAAACTGGTGGCGGAAACGCAAACTGCCGGCTGGATGAACGCCGCGCTGGATGAATGCCGCGCGCTGTGTCAGCGCAAGCAAGAGATATTGGCGCCGGAGCTGGCTTATCGGGAGATCGGCAACGCCTGGCAGTTGCGCGGCCGGAATTTGGCCTGCCTTCAGCGGCTTGCCGAGTGGCGTCTGCGTAAAGCGCGGGAGCGCGACAGCGCGGTGAATTTTGTCGTGCGTGAAGAGAACCTGTGGCAGGTGGCACGCTTTTTACCCGCCTCGCTGGGCGAGTTGGATTCTCTGGGGCTGAGCGGTCCGGAAATTCGCTATCACGGTAAAACGCTGCTGGCGATTGTCGAACAGACCAACGGAATAACGGAAGCGGACTGCCCTGAGCCGGTGATAAACCTTATCGAACATCCTGGCTATAAAAAAGCATTTAAAGACATTAAAGCGATGATACAGAGCATCAGCGTCCGTAGTGGCTTATCAACCGAACTGCTGGCGTCGCGGCGTCAGATTAATCGGGTGCTTAACTGGCATTGGAAATTAAACGGGCGGAACGGCGAACCTGAAATGCTGTCTGGTTGGCGCAATGATTTATTCGGCGATGAACTACGGGTAATTCTTCAGGCGTATTAAGCGCGGGCCGCCGAATTAACAGCGAGAGAAATTCGCTAACGAAAGATCGCGTTGGGTAATAGAAGCAGGCAACACCCCGAAAATAAGCCGGGGGTGTTATAGCAGAAAAATCATTTAGGCGTTTCTTCCGCTTCAGGTAATGTTACGTTCAGTTCAAGCACGGAAATATCATCTCCTTTTTGCTCTAACTGAACGCTTACCATTTCAGGATCTATCTGTACGTATTTACAGATAACTTCGAGAATATCCCGCTTTAACTGCGGCAGATAATGGGGCTCGCTATCTCCCCGACGTCGCTCCGCAACAATAATTTGCAGCCGCTCCTTGGCGATATTAGCCGTCGTTTTTTTGCGGGACAGAAAGAAGTCGAGTAATGCCATAATTTATCCCCCAAAAAGTCGTTTAAGGAAACTTTTCTTCTCTTCTTCAACGAAGCGGAAGGGCTTTTCTTCGCCTAACAAGCGGTCGACGGTATCAGCGTAGGCTTTACCCGCGTCGGCTTCGTTATCGAGAATAACCGGTTCGCCCTGGTTGGATGCGCGCAGCACCGACTGATCTTCAGGAATGACGCCCAGCAGCGGGATCCTGAGGATCTCCAACACATCTTCCATGCTCAGCATATCGCCGCGGCTTACCCGGCCAGGATTGTAGCGGGTCAGCAGCAGGTGCTCTTTTATCGGCTCTTCAGAACGTTCCGCACGACGTGATTTAGATGACAAAATGCCAAGAATACGGTCGGAGTCGCGTACCGAAGAAACTTCCGGGTTGGTCGTGATAATGGCTTCGTCGGCGAAATAGAGCGCCATCAGCGCCCCGGTTTCAATACCGGCCGGAGAATCGCAGACGATGAAATCAAATTCCATTTCGTGCAGGTCGTTAAGGACTTTTTCAACGCCTTCACGGGTAAGCGCGTCTTTATCACGGGTTTGCGATGCCGGCAGGATATACAGATTATCGGTGCGTTTGTCTTTAATCAGCGCCTGGTTTAATGTGGCATCGCCTTGAATGACATTAACAAAATCGTAAACCACCCGCCGCTCACATCCCATGATCAGGTCGAGGTTACGCAGACCGATGTCAAAGTCGATGACAACCGTCTTTTTTCCTTTCTGGGCTAAACCGGTAGCAATGGCCGCGCTTGAAGTGGTCTTGCCAACGCCCCCTTTACCCGATGTAACAACAATGATGCGTGCCATAAGTGTTTCCTTGTCAAAGGGCTTAGTCTAAAGGTTGTATGTTTAAAACATTGTCCAGCAGGTTCAAATTGATCCTGACTGCCTGTCCGGAATAGGGTGCGGGTATCTGATCGCTCAGCCAATAGCGGCCGGCGATGGATACCAACTCTGCGGCCAGATGCGTGCAAAAAATCTGGCTTTGTACATCGCCAGAAACGCCGGCCAGGGCGCGGCCGCGCATCATGCCGTAAATATGAATATTGCCGTCGGCGATGACTTCGGCGCCGGCGCTGACGCTGCTGGTGATAATCAGATCGCTGTTCCGGGCATAAATCTGCTGACCGGAACGAACCGGCGCATTGATAACTTTGGTTTTCACCACGGAAGGGGCTGCGACGACAGGGTCGAGCGCCCGGCGCTGTTCTTTCCCTTCGCTCAACAGCGGCAATCCTGCTTGAGTAATCGCCTGTTTCAGCTTCTCGTCTTTGCAACCGCTGATGCCAACGACGTGAAGCCCTGTTGATGAAATTGCCTGCTGTAATCTTATCCAGTCGGTTTCGGCATTTAAGCCTGCGACATTAATGACAACGGGAGCATTTTTCAGAAAAGCCGGCGCTTGCTCAATCTTTTCCTGCAATGCCTGATAAATTACCTCGGGTTGGGAATCATGCAAATGAACAACCGATAAGGTAAAGCTGCTGCCTTTTAGTTCAATTGGCGTTTGTGACATCTATCCTGACTCAGTTTCAGCATCTTTTAATCCCCAGAGTAACATTTAAGGTATGATATTCCAGAGCGCTGTAAGCATGTTATAGTCACAATTATATACAGGCAAGACGCCATTCTCATTAAGTAGAGTAAAAAAAATGTTTTGTGTGATCTATCGAAGCGCCAAACGCGATCAAACATATCTTTATGTCGAAAAAAAAGACGATTTTTCCCGCGTGCCTGAAGAATTGATGAAGAGTTTCGGTATGCCGCATTTCGCCATGTTATTGCCGCTGGACGGCAGTAAGAAATTGGCCAGAGCGGATATTGAAAAAGTGAAGCAAGCGCTCAAAGAGCAGGGGTTTTATCTCCAGGTTCCGCCGCCGCTGGAGAATTTATTAAACACGCTTGGATAAATGTAAAAAAATAATACCGGCTTTATTTTCGGACAATGCCTTAGTCGTAATATCCGTTCGCGCATCATTCAAAAAAGAGATCCGGTATTAATAACCGGATCTTTGTTTTAAAGCGATCCGGCTTCCGGGGGATGATTGCTCCGCATCAACGATATGGCGGGGCGGGTCCAAGGGCAGCCGTGGCGACGGCGATGCCGCCGCCGCGATCGCCGTATCTACGGCTATTCTTGCCGAACGCGTTTTTTCCGACGGGGTAACGTCACTTGATGTAATGAACGTGTTCGCAGATCTCTTCGACAATGGCATCACGTTTTGCTGCAAATCGCTTTTTATTTTTCTCTATCAGGTTGTTTCCATGCGTATCGATGGAAACAATCAGCGGACCGAAGTTCTTTACCCGGCAAACCCATAAAGACTCGGGCATACCTAAATCCATCCAGTGTACTTCCTCTATTTCCTCAACCTGAGTCGCCGCTAATACGGCGCACCCTGCGGGGAATATAGCGTGCAGCGCTTTATATTTCATACAGCCCTGCTCGGTATTCGGCCCCATCCCGCCTTTACCCACGACTAATTTCACACCTGTTTGCTCAAGAAACGCTTGCTCGTATTTTTCCATGCGCATACTGGTTGTCGGGCCGACTGAAACCATCTCCCATTTGTCGCCGTTTTTTCTGACGATTGGGCCGGCATGAAATATTGCTTTGCCCTGTAAATCAATAGGCAGTTCTCGCTTTAATTCAATTAAACGGCGATGACAAACATCTCGGCAGGTAACCAGGGTTCCATTAAGATAGATGATATCTCCCGCTTTGATATCCGTCAGATCTTCATCCTTGATTGGCGTGGTTAATACCTTTTTCATAGCGATGCCCCCTGATGAGAAATATTTTCATAAGTCATATCCGCATGAATTAATAATGTTCCGCGGCGATGAGCCCAGCACCCGGTGGAAACGGCTACGCCGATGGTTGAAGGATGACGGGCCGCGGATTCGATATGCACGCCCATGACCGATGCTTTTCCGGTCAGTCCCTGTGGACCGATCCCCAGTTTGTTCAACCCTGTTTCCAGCCGTTTTTCCAACTCGGCCGCTTTCGGGTTGGCGTTATGCGAGCCGATGGGGCGCAGAATCGCCTTACGTGAAAGTACGGCGGCCGTTTCTACCGACGTGGCGATCCCGACACCGACCAGCACCGGCGGGCAGGCATTGACGGCCAATGTCGAGATGTTTTCAAAAACGAATTTAACCACGCCCTCATATCCTTCGGACGGCATTAATACCTTTGCATGGCCGGGTAATGTGCAGCCGCCGCCCGCCATATATATTTCTATTTCAATGTCATCGCTGTCGGGTATTAAATCCCATGTCACCCACGGAACACCTGAGCCGGTATTGGTGCCGGTATTGAATTCATCAAAAATCTCAACGGCGTTATGGCGTAGCGGCGTGTTTATCGTCGCCGTTTCCACGGCGCGCCTTAATATCGATTGCAACTCCGCCAATAATGGGAAACGGGTGCCGGCCTTAACGAAAAACATAATTTCGCCGGTGTCCTGGCAGGCCGGCCGATTTAGCTTGATGGCCCTTTCCATATTGTCGAACATGGTGTTATAGATGATCTTCGCTATGCCTTCGTTTTCTATATTGCGTAATTCTTGTAATTTTTTAACCACATCATTCGGCATACGGGTTGAAATCATCGCCATAAATCTGGCGACAATATCGGTCAGTTTTTCCACCTCTTGGCTTTTATCTTCTAGCGTGATCATTTGCGAGCTCCAGTATCAATGGGGGAAAATATTGATATTAATTATCATTTGATTTTTTTAATCATCGATTTGCTAACAGCGAAAAACTAACACAGATTGTGTGGTTTATTGGCGGGTGAAAGTATGAATGTAAGATTTACGATTCATGAATTAAGGTTTTATATTCGCCGTACTTCACGTTACGGGCGAAACGGATACAGCGTGATATGTTTCACAGAAGCGGACTTCATACTGTTATTTTAAATAGTCATGGATTACGGTCTTTTGCATAACATTTCCCGCTGAGGATCGCGTTTTCGATGAACAGCCGATATCCCATCCCTAAAGATTTACTGGTGCTGACCACCGTCGTTAACAAGGGCAGCTTTGCCGGCGCCGCAGAAGAGTTGGGGCAGACGCCGGCTTTCGTCACCAAGCGGATACAATTTTTAGAGAGTCAGCTCGGCGTGAAATTGCTACACCGCTCGTCACACGGCATTGCGCTGACGGAGAGCGGCAAGCTGGTATATCAACGCGGGGGCGATATCCTTGAACAGCTACAAAGCCTGCTTGACGCGGTTTCGCAGGTTAAGACGGAACCGAAAGGGATGGTGCGCATCGGCTGCAGTTTCGGCTTCGGGCGTAACTATATTGCGCCGGCGATTACGCAACTTATGGAGCGCTATCCGGAATTACAGATACATTTCGAACTTTTTGATCGCCAGATTGATTTACTTAAAGACCGAATCGATCTTGATATCCGGGTTAATGATGATATCGCCGATAATTGCATCGCCCGGCTGTTAACGAAAAACCAGCGTATACTATGCGCCGCTCCTGAATATATACGGCAGCGGGGAATGCCGGATTCGCTGGCGGCGCTGCGGCAACATGACTGCCTGATCACCAAGGAGCGCGATCAAACGGCGGGCGTCTGGGAATTGGAAAATAAGCAGGGCCGGAAATCGGTAAAAGTATCTGGCCATTTATCTTCCAATAGCGGAGAGATTGTTCTGCGCTGGGCGCTGGAAGGCAAAGGGATTATGCTGCGCTCGATGTGGGATATCGCTACGTTGCTGAAAGAAGGCGCGCTAATCCGGGTGTTGCCGGAGTATGCGCAAAGCGCCAATATTTGGGCGGTATACCAGACCCCGTTATATTCTTCCGCAAAGCTGCGGGTTTGCGTGGAACACTTTACTCGCTATTGTCAGCAACAGAAATTTTGATGTTTGCTTTACAGTAGGTGTAGATTGTCGTGACGCCGCAAGATGAAATACAGGCGCGTAAACCGATATCCATGGCGCCGATACTCGGGTCGCCGGCGTTGGTTTGCCGCCGCGTTGGCTGATGATGGCCGTGATTGATCGTAGTACATGATTACATTTTCACGCGATTTTCACCGTGATGAAGTGTGATATTTATTTAACTGACAGGGCAGGAGATCTCCATGTATCAACACAGAGACTGGCAGGGCGCGCTGCTGGACTTCCCGGTAAACAAAGTGGTGTGCGTCGGCAGCAACTATTCGGCGCATATTAAGGAAATGGGAAGTGCGACGCCGACTGAGCCGGTTCTATTCATTAAGCCGGAAACTGCGCTGTGCGATCTGCGTCAGCCCGTCGCTATTCCAAAGAATTTCGGTGCCGTTCATCATGAAGTCGAATTGGCGGTGCTGATCGGCACGCCGCTTAAGCAAGCGACGGAAGAACGCGTCGCTCGTGCGATTGCGGGTTATGGCGTTGCGCTGGATTTAACCCTGCGTGACTTGCAGTCCGCCTTCAAGAAGGCGGGGCAGCCGTGGGAAAAGGCGAAAGCGTTTGATGGTTCTTGCCCCATCTCCGGTTTTATTCCGGTAGCGGAATTCGGCGATCCGCAGCAGACCGATCTGGGCGTGAAAGTGAATGACGAAATACGCCAACAGGGTAATACCCGCGACATGATTACGCCGGTTCTGCCGTTGATTGCCTATATGAGCCGTTTCTTTACTCTGCGGGCGGGTGACATTATTCTGACCGGAACGCCGCAGGGCGTGGGGCCGATTCAGTCTGGCGATATGCTGAAAATCACCATCAATGACCGGACCCTGAATACCCGCATTATCTAAATACCGCGTTACCCGTTCCGGCGAGGGCGGGTAACGTTTTTCGCCTCCATACAGAGCATTCGATACAGATTAACCGGAAAGAAAAATGACTGAACGCCCCTTTTGGCAGCATAAAACGTTGTCTGAAATGACTGACGACGAGTGGGAGTCGCTGTGCGATGGCTGCGGTCAGTGCTGTTTGAACAAACTCATTGATGAAGATACGGAAGAGATTTACTTCACCAACGTAGCCTGTAATCAATTGAACATCAAAAGCTGTCAATGTCGTAACTATGCGCGCCGATTTGAGTATGAGCCTGACTGCATCAAGCTCACGCGGGAAAATTTACTGACCTTCAACTGGCTGCCCGCCACCTGCGCCTATCGCCTGATCCACGAGGGAAAAGCGTTGCCGCAGTGGCATCCGTTGATTGCGGGATCGAAAGCGGCAATGCACGGGGAGCGCATTTCCGTCCGGCATATCGCCGTGCGGGAAAGTGAAGTGGTGGACTGGCAGGACCATATCATCAACAAACCTGAATGGGCCAGATAGCTTATTGGACACAAGACAATGCCCGGAGCGGCGTTGACATTATCAGGGGTGAAGGATACGGAGATAACCAGGAAATGCGCTATCGCCGCGACAGAATTAACCTGCCGTATCCTTAACAAAAATAAACATGAGACACCGTTATCAACACCAATCTGAATTTTATCGGTGATAGGAAACCGCCCTTTGAAGTGGACGCGCGAGCGGCGCTTTATCCAGGCGGTTTTTTTGATGGATATCACCGGTTGTAAAGCGTCACTCCCGCCGATTTTCGGACATGTATCACAGATCTATTTCAAACCTGTCGGCTTTAGCCAAATAAGCTAAAGTCAGCGTACCTTCTCCCATGTGAAAACCTGAATGTGCAGTATACTTTTAATACAGCAATGGGCGAATGAAAGGGGGGAAGCAGATGATTAATTTTGAGAAGATGATTCTTGGATACAGCGATCAGTACGCTGATTTTGCTGCTTCCACGATTGCTTTTATGGAAAGTCAGAAAAAGCAAATTAATGCTGACGAAATTTCAAAAAAAATCCCACCGGAGAAAAGACAGTACTTCAAAGAACGATTGGACCATTACAGGGATATTTATGGATCGCCGCACTAACGCACGCACGAAAGAGATTGATAAAGAAGCCCGGTTTGCGCAGCCGGGCTTTTTTATTGACTATTACCTTCGCTTTTCGCCTAAAGGCGTTCGCGGTTAGCGCGCCGGATGTTGATCCAACGCTTTGGCGACGTCATCCATCATCCGGGAATAGGATTGCAGCCCGCCCGCCAAATACAGCGCTGCGGAATCCAGATAAACGATCTGATTTTTCTGCCATGCGGTGGTTTTGTGAACCAGCGGATTATTCAGCACCTGTCTTGCCGATTCCGCTTCGCCGCTCCCGATCGCGCTGTCGCGGCTCACCACAAACAGCCAGTCGGGGTTGTATTGCAGCAAAAATTCCGCACTTACGATATTGCCGTGTAATCCTTCCTTCGGCAGAACAGCGGCGGGTGTAAAACCAAGAACGCCGAAGATAAAGCCAAAACGCGAGTTCGGGTTATAAGAGTAGAGTTTTCCACCGCCGATCATCAGTACCATGGCGCTACCCGCGCCGGCGGCTTTGGCTTTAACCTGCTCGGCCTGTTGGTTAAACGCATCCAGTTTCTGTTGCGCCTCCTTCTCTTTGCCGAAAATAACTCCGATTTGCTGCATACGCTGGGCCAGGCTAGCCACGAAGTTATTACTGTCGATGTTCAGGGAAACCGTGGGCGCGATGGCGCTGAGTTTGTCATACGCATCGCGCATGCGCCCGCCGGCGACGATCAGGTCCGGTTCGGCGTCGCTCAGCGCTTCGTAATTGGGTTCAAACAGCGTACCGGCGTTCATGTATTCGCTGCCGCGATATTTGGCTAAAAATGACGGCAAGTGGGTGTTGGTTTGCGGCACGCCGCTGATGTTAACCCCCAGGGCATCCAGAATATCCAGCGTTTCCAGGTTGAATACGATCACTTTCTGCGGGTTTAGCGGCACCTGCGTGGCGCCCTGCGCATGTTCGATAGTTATCGTTTGCGGGGCGGCGGGGCGGTTAAGTCCGGCCGATAAAAACAGCGCCATAGCGATGGCCGCCGAACGTGCTGGAGAGAATTTTATTTTGCTCATAACAAGGCCTGTCTGTGTGATTGATGCGTCATGAGAAATTGCCGGGTGGCCCGGCAATCGGCATGAGAAGTCAGAAGTTATAGGTCACGCCGGCGTAATAGGCGCGCCCCGGCTCGTTATAGGTAAATGCGCCCTGATTATCACGATAGACTCGCTTGTCCAGCAGGTTGCTGACGCCCGCATTAACCTGCACATTTTTCGTGACGGCGTAATTCACGCTGGCGCCCAGGACGGAATAGGCGCCCAGCTCTTTGGTCGACATGAGGGTGCCGCCGCCTACGCCGGAATCCGCGCCATTTTCATAATGCTGGCGCGGTTTCTGGCGGCCGTACAGGGTCCAACTCAAATTGGCGGACAGATCTTCGTTCACCTGCCAGTCCAGCATCGTGTTTATGGTGTACTTGGGGATGACGGACAGCGGGTTGCCGGTCGTCTTGTCCTTGGAGTTGATCATCCAGGTGGCGTTGGTGCGCCAGTCCAGCGTATCCCGCACCAGCGGCACCGTCAGATAGGCTTCCCATCCATGCACCAGCGCCTTGCCGCCGTTTTCCCACTGATAGACGCTGCGTCCGTTGCTCAAGGTATCCAGGGCGCCGGTACTGGAGACAATCTTGTTTTTATAGTCATTGCGGAAGTAGGTGAGCCCGGCGTCGTAGCCTTCATAAGTAAACTCCAGCCCGATCTCCTTATTGACGCTGACTTCCGGATCCAGATCGTCGTTGCCGATCAGATAGCAACCGCCGCTGGTTCCGAGCGGACAACCGCCGCCGTTGCTATACAGCAGGTAACCTTTGCTGGACTGATAGAGATTAGGAGCCTTGAATACCCGGGCGATCCCCGCCTTTAGCTTGAAATAGTCGCCCAGTTCCTGGGATGCGTTCAGGCTCGGGCTCCAGTTGGCGCCAAACCGATTGTGGTAATCGAGACGCAGTCCGGGGATGATATGGGTGCCCGGCGCGGCTTCGATATTATCTTCGAAATAGATGGCGCTCAGGGTGGCGCTGTTTTTGCTGCTGCGTTCGTTCGGATTGCCCGGGATGCCGCCGATGTCGCTATCGGTGGCGGTGTAGCTGGTTGAGTCCGGATCGTCCAACTCTTCGCGGTTCCATTCGGCGCCGATAGTGGCGGTCTGCTCCGCCAGCAGGCGGAACGGAATATTCAACTCGCCGCTAGCCTTATAGTTATCCAGCCGGCTGGTGGAATATTCGTCGGCGTTAACGTCAATCATCCCTTCACCGCGCCCGAATAGCCCCTCGGACAGGCGAGTGTTGTTGGTCTTCTCATAGTAGAAACCCAGCCGCGACTGGCCCCAGTCCCAGATGCCGTTATGCGTGACGCCATAGCTCTGGCGGTACATGCGGTTGGTTTCCTCGCCGTAGTAAGCGGGCAATAGGGGCTGGATATTACTGTTGCTATGCTGGGTATCCCCGGTATAGATATTGCCCTGGCGGCTATAGGCATACTCGAAGTCCAGGATCTGCAGCGGATTGATCTTCCACGACAGCAGCGTATTGATATCCCTGTTGCGCACCCCTTCGCGCCCGGCGGCGTAGGAGCCGTTCTGCGCATGATTGATATCGTAGTCGTCGGCGTCGGTTTTATTGATGTTGCCGTACAGCCGCATGGTCAGCACATCGTCGATCAACGGGCCGTTCAGACTGAAGTTGGCGCGTCGGGTCGCGCCTTCCTTACTGTCTTCCGGCTGATTGGCGTACAGGGAGAACGAACCGCGCCAGTCGTTGGTGGGGCGTTTGGTGATGATATTGACTACGCCGCCGGCGGCTCCGGAACCGTAGCGCGCCGCCGCCGGGCCGCGCAACACTTCGATGCGTTCCACCATTTCCACCGGAACCCAGTTGCTGTCGCCGCGGGTGTCGCGCTCGCCGCGCCAACTGTAGCGGACGGAGTTGCGTGACGTGACCGGTTTGCCGTCGATCAGGATCAGGGTGTTTTCCGGCCCCATGCCGCGAATATCGATTTGCCGGTTATTGCCGCGAGCGCCGGTGGCGCTGTTGCCGGTCAGGTTGACGCCGGGCATTTTGCGAATAATCTCCGACAGATCGTTGACCGGCGGCGAACGTTCGATGTCCTCCTTGGTTATGATGGAAACACCGGGTTGCTGCTTAAGCGCTTCTTCCGCCGTCGCCTGCACCACCATTGTATCTTCGTCATAGGATTCCGTTGCGCCATAACTGCCGCCGCCCATGAATCCTGCCAGTAACAATGTCAGTGGTTTCTTGCTGTATTTAATACCCTGAAAATACATTCCATGCCTCCTCGTTGCTGTGGTTGTTTTTTGTACAGGTCGAGTCGGATGATAAATGTAATATGAATGATAATCATTAGCGTTATTTTCAGGAGTAGAATTTTTCTCAGAATCACGGTTTTTTTAAATAAATTGATAGTGTGAATAAATTATGGAGATTCCTATTTTGAGGTATGCAGGTCTTTACACCCGTGCGTTTTGCTGCGCAACGCGAGACTGGTGAAGTCGGCGGCGGCAGGCTGTGATATCCATTATCGGGATGAGTCGCGCCGTTTGTATTCAGCGGGAAGCCGGCGGCGGCGGATGCAGGTTTTTGACAGGCCGGAGTCAGAGGTAGTCATGTGGAAGCAAGGGAGCGGGGAAAGACGTTCCGCCCGGCGGAAGAAGCGTCAACGGCGACATCCACCGCCTATTCAGACAGAAAAAATCCAGAATCAGGGGAACTGATTCTGGATGATCTCTTGCCGGCAGGGGCGTTTAAACGGGCGGCGCCGGGTTTATTCAGCCGGGCGGCTATCGTTCAATTCGTCGATTTTTAGCGGCTGAAAAGGTCGCGTCGTTTAGGGCGGAAAGGCTGGGCGATTAATACCAGCACGGCAATCAACAGATAGGCGGCGAATATGCCAATCAGCCACTGCGGCATTTCCAGCGACAGGAATTGCCATTGGCGCTCCGAACAGTCGCCCGTTGCGTTGAATATAGCGGGGAGCCATTTATCCAGCGGCAGCCATGATGGGAAACTGACGAAAAAATCACAGGTAGTAAAAGGAGATGGGTGAAGTTGTATATTGGTATGTTCCCAGGCCAGACGCAGTCCTTCGAACGAACTGTATATCCATAGCGCAATGGCGGGATAGCGTAACAGACTGGCGGGAGCGATGGCGCCCAGCAGACCCGCGCCCATAATGCCGAAGAGCGCATTTCGCTGATAAATGCAGAGCACGCAGGGTTTTAACCCCAATACGTGCTGGAAATAAAGCGCGACCAGTTCCAGAATCAAGGCTGTGAATGCCATTAACAGCCAGGCGCCGCGCCCGCGTGAGCAACGGTTAAGAAATCGCAACATAACAAGTATTCCATGCTAAAAATGATCGAATCAGCAGTGTAAACCGAAGCGGCTCCACTACCATCATTTCACTGTGCAAAACGTAGCGTGTATTTATTTGATTCTCTTATTTATTCCGCGACGGTTCAATAATCGTCGACCCGGTGTGGTTTCGGGGCCGAAATCGCATCGTATTGACTACTATACACGAATGTGAGCGCTAATAGCTGCCGGATATGTTTCCGGCTAATACGATGCCGGGCATCGGCCGGGTTACGCGGCATGTCCGAAAATATTTATGACCAGTCAATGAGTATATCGATGCCGTAGGGAAGGGAGTTGTTGATAGTCACAGTTTTATATTGAATTTGTTTCGGGTATGGCGGCGGCGCTATATCATGGCTGGCTCATCTGGTATGATGAGTGTGTTTTTCATCGGTAAATATCGCTACGGAACATCAAACCCATGGTTATAAAGGCGCAAAGTCCGGCTGGATTCGCGGAAGAGTATATTATCGAAAGTATATGGAATAACCGCTTCCCGCCGGGATCAATTCTGCCGGCGGAAAGAGAGCTTTCCGAGCTGATAGGCGTGACGCGCACCACGCTGCGAGAAGTGCTTCAGCGTTTAGCGCGTGACGGCTGGTTGACTATTCAGCATGGTAAACCGACGAAAATCAATAATTTCTGGGAAACCTCAGGGCTGAATATTCTGGAAACGCTTGCCCGGCTCGATCACGACAGCGTACCGCAACTCATCGATAACCTACTGTCCGTTCGTACCAATATCGCGGCTATCTTTATCCGCACCGCGTTGCGGCAGCACCCGGAAAAGACGCAAGACGTGTTGAAGCAAACCGAAACGGTGGATGATAACGCGGACGCTTTTGCCCAACTTGACTACAACGTATTCCGCGGACTGGCGTTTGCGTCCGGCAATCCTATTTATGGGTTAATCTTGAATGGATTGAAAGGGCTGTATATCCGCGTAGGCCGTTATTATTTTTCCAATCCCGATGCGCGCAAACTGGCGTTGGATTTTTATGGCCGGCTGGAAGCATTATGCCGCGAAGGGTTATATGAGCAGGTGCTGGATGTTGTTCGGCATTACGGCAAAGAGAGCGGCGCTATCTGGCATAGCATGCAAAGCGCTATTCCGCGCGATATCGCTGAAATCCGACGCTAAAGAAAAGGGTATTCAGCATTGCCTGAATACCCTTGGCCTTATATCCGCCTTTCAGTTAATTCCGCTCAAGGCTGTGAGGATGAAACATTACGGGGCGGGCACCGCTCCAGCAGTTCGACGCTGCCGTCTTCGTTCACCTGCTCCATAAATACCTCAAATCCCCATAAACGATGAACATGCTTCATCACTTCGTTGCTGCTCTTATCCAGCGGCGCGCGATTATGCGGGATGTAGCGTAACGTCAGCGAACGGTTACCGCGTAAATCGACATTCCAAACCTGAATATTCGGTTCGAGATAGCTCAGGTTGTACTGCGCGGACAACTCCTGCCGGATTAAACGATAGCCTTCTTCATCATGAATCGCAGCGATTTCAAGATAATTGTTGTTATCGTCGTCAAGAACGGTGAACAGGCGGAAATCACGCATCACTTTCGGCGACAGGAACTGACTGATAAAACTTTCATCCTTAAAGTTCTGCATGGCGAAATGAAGCGTTTCCAGCCAGTCTTTACCGGCGATATCCGGGAACCAATAGCGGTCTTCTTCCGTCGGATCCTGACAGATGCGTTTGATGTCCTGGAACATCGCAAAGCCCAGCGCATAGGGGTTTATGCCGCTATAGTAGGGACTGTTATACGGCGGCTGGTAGATCACGTTGGTATGACTGTGCAGAAACTCCAGCATGAAACGTTCGGAAACCCGGCCTTCATCGTATAAATGATTAAGAATGGTGTAATGCCAGAACGTGGCCCATCCCTCATTCATGACCTGCGTCTGTTTTTGCGGATAGAAATACTGGCTGACCTTACGGACGATGCGCAAAATTTCACGTTGCCAGGGTTCCAGCAGCGGCGCGTTTTTTTCCATAAAGTAGAGCAAATTTTCCTGCGGCTCCTGCGGGAAACGTCGGCGCGTCTGCTCATGCGCCACGTCTTGTTCACGGCGCGGAAGCGTTTTCCACAGCTCGTTGACCTGACTTTGCAGGTAAGCCTCACGGCTCTTCTGGCGGGACTTCTCCTCCTCCAGGGATATTTTTTGCGGACGCTTGTAGCGATCGACGCCGTAGTTCATTAGCGCATGGCACGAGTCCAGCAGGCGTTCAACCTCTTCCACGCCATAGCGCTCTTCGCATTGCGCAATATATTGCCGGGCGAAGATCAGATAATCGACGATAGAACCGGCATCGGTCCAGCTACGGAATAGATAATTGCCTTTGAAGAACGAATTATGCCCATAGCATGCATGCGCCATGACCAGCGCTTGCATGGGCATGGTATTTTCTTCCATCAGATAAGCAATACAGGGATCCGAATTGATAACGATTTCGTAGGCCAGCCCCTGTTGACCGTGCTTGTAACGCTGCTCGGTTTCAATAAATTTTTTCCCAAATGACCAGTGAGCATAGTTGATCGGCATACCTACGCTGGAGTAGGCATCCATCATCTGTTCAGACGTAATCACTTCAATTTGGTGAGGGTAGGTATCCAGACGATAAAGTTTCGCTACCCGATCTATTTCATCGAGATAGACCTGCAATAGCTCAAACGACCAGTCTGGCCCGTCATCCAGGCGATTAGGTTTCTTTACCGGGTTATCAGTCGATATAGCCATCAGCGCGCCCCTTACATGATCGGCCTGCACAAGATCGCACAGACATTATTAATCGTAGCTCAATCTGATAAAAGTGACGTAAAAACGGTAGGTTGGCGGAAAAGATTTACAGAGTTTTATTCCATAATATGACGCTATTACGCCTTATGAACAATAGTTAAATGCTATATCTGCGCCTGATGACATTTTTTACCTAAATGCTAGAGTAGCTTTTTATTTCAGTGCATAAATAATTATCCAGCATATTACATGGTAATTCAGAATGATTGGGGGAGATAAGTAAAGATGCGGGTTGCGATTCTAGGGAGTGGCGTTATTGGCGTCAGTACCGCCTGGTATCTGGCGCAGGCCGGGCATGAGGTAACCGTGATCGATCGGCAACCGGAACCGGCGCTTGAAACCAGTGCGGGAAACGCCGGACAAATCTCTCCCGGTTATTCAGCTCCCTGGGCCGCGCCGGGTATTCCGCTGAAAGCCGTCAAATGGTTATTTCAACGCCATGCTCCGTTGGCTATTCGGCCAGACTTTTCCACTGAACAGTTAGGCTGGATGTGGCAGATGCTGCTGAATTGCGACGGCAGACACTATAAAGTCAATAAAGCCCGTATGGTCCGGCTGGCGGAATATAGCCGCGATTGCTTACAGACGCTGCGTCAGAAAACCGATATCCACTATGAAGGACGACAGGGCGGTACGTTGCAACTGTTCCGAACCGAGCAGCAGTACGAAAATGCGGTTCGCGATATTTCGGTATTAGAAGAGGCGGGAGTGCCTTATCAATTACTGGATCGGCTCCAGCTATCGACGGTCGAACCGGCGCTGGCCAATGTGGCGGATAAACTTACCGGCGGTTTACGCTTGCCGAATGATGAAACGGGGGATTGTCAGCTATTTACCCGCAGCCTGGCGAAAATGGCCGAAGAGGCCGGCGTCGTCTTTAAGTTTGGTCAGGAAATCAGCCGGCTGCAGGTAGAAGGTCAGCAAGTCAGCGGCGTGCAATGTAACGGCGAAGCGGTAACCGCGGATGCGTATGTCATGGCCTGCGGCTCCTACTCGACGGGACTGCTGCGTAGCTGGTTCCATATTCCGGTTTATCCGCTGAAGGGATACTCTTTGACTATTCCGTTGGCGAATGAGGCGGCGGCGCCGATCTCTACCGTACTGGATGAGACGTATAAAGTCGCCATCACGCGTTTTGACCAGCGCATCCGCGTAGGCGGCATGGCGGAAATCGTCGGTTTTAACACCGCGTTGAATGCGAAGCGCCGGGAAACGCTGGAGATGGTGGTTCGCGATCTCTACCCGAATGTGGGGCCGGTTGAACAGGCGACATTCTGGACCGGTCTGCGCCCTATGACGCCGGACGGAACGCCGTTAGTCGGGCGCTCCCCGCTAAAGAATCTGTATCTGAACACCGGACACGGCACGCTAGGATGGACGATGGCCTGTGGTTCGGGGCAACTGCTGGCCGATATTATTTCGGGTAAGACACCGGATATTCAATCCGATGATTTGTCCGTATTCCGTTACGCCAAGGTCTAACTCTGGGACAGTTCGGTAATGCTGCCCTTCAGCCTGCGGGTCAGCAGCCTGGCCCGTAGGGCCAGCAAACCCGCGCATAGCATGACCAATGCCAGTGATATTTTGGCTGGTAGAGGTAAAGCCATTGCCGCCAGCCCCAGTGCCGCGCCGCCTGCCATCTGAATAAAGCCGATCATCGCCGAAGCAATGCCGGCTTCATTCGAATAGGGCTCCAGGGCATAGCTGGTGGCCGGCCCCATCAGAAAAGCCAAACCGGCGCAGGACAGCGCGACCGGCAGCATGTAGCTCGGCCAGGTATCTTGTAAATGCGGCGGCAGCAGCGCAACCCCCAGGGTTAGGCTGAGAAATCCGGCGCCCATCAATAGGCTTCCCGTGGTCAAGCACACCGGGCGGCCAAGCTTACGAATAAGGCGGTTGGCGAAACGTTAAGAAAACCGGAAGTCCGGGCGGCGTCATCGCCATTCAGCCGGTCGCGTACGCAGCTGAAAATCGCGACGGCGGTGCAGCAGACGGCGAGTCCCTGAAAAATGTCCGCTGTTAAGTTTTTTGTGGAAATGCAGCGGGAAAATAAGTCATGCAGGACAATGGGTTAGACCATATTCTGGCCCTTTCCTGCTTTTGGCCTCAATACACTAGGCGCCACATAGGGGCGTTGCGGTGGGAAGCCTTGAAGTAACGCGGCGAGTTCTGGCGAAGGCTACCGAGGGCATCCACCGCCGCAGCAGCTCAGAGCATCGTCCAAAGGCGAACACATAAGGCATGGACAGCCTCAACCTCCACTCGGCACCATCCACTCATTGACGAACGCTATGCATTATCCAGAATACGGCGACTGATTCCCAGCAGAAGGCAATCAAGGGCGAAATTCCATTCAGTGGCACTGCTCGTGCTGGTGCCCGATTCGGCGCGAAAGGCCAGCACCGGGTCTTGCGGAGATCGTTGCGCTAGTTGGCGAGTTAGATCGTCTAATTCACCTTGCGAGCCCTTTGCCATCCATGCAGCCTCTATGGCTCCGTGTCCATGAGCAAGGGCGAATACGGCGGACAGCGATGCCGTAATGAGATGGGGCGGCAGACCGCCGTCTGACAACGCATTGGCTGCCAGAGTTGTCATTGACGTTACGTTGGGGCCTGCATTGAGATACCGGCCTGCCAGCGTGGGCAACCAGGGATGGGCAACAAGTAGTCGCCGATAGTCATCTGCCAGTTGACGCAGCACGGCATCCCAAGGGCCGGGGGCCACCTTCAATGCGCCCATGACATGATCTTGGGCGAGTTCAAGTACGTCATCTTTATGACGGACATGGGCATAAAAGGCCATCGCGCTGACACCGAGTCGTCCCCCTAGGGCTCGCATGGTGAATGCTTCCAGGCCATTCTCATCAAGCAACTGCGCAGTGTGGCTTGCAATAAGGACACGGTCAATGGTGCCTTTTGCAATTTTCCGGCTGGTTGGCTGCACCAGCCACACGCTCATTGCGGTGCTTTTGCCAGTCATTTGTACTTTATCTCCCATCGTGGTCGATGCGTCATGGTTCAGTAGCCAGTGCGCAAGGGGTAAGTGTCGCATTGCCGATGCCGACCCCGCCAGGGTACCAACAGCAGAGACAACCATTAGCGCAAGTATCTGCCATCTTATTTACGTTGTAAAGAAGATGATCTATCATTGTCTCCACTGCGAACCCAATGAAGGGAGTTCTCTATGTCTATGCCCTGCATTTTGTTCAACCGAACCTCTTTTAGCTGGCCAGACGGCACCCGCGTCCTGGACGACACGACGGCAGCTTTCGGGCCAGGACGCACCGGCCTGATTGGTGACAACGGTGCAGGCAAAACAACGATTCTTCGATTGATAAACGGAGAATTGGCACCTACCTCTGGGACGATCAACGTTTCTGGCGAGATTGGCTATCTTCCTCAAAATCTGACGCTGGCGACGGACGCTCTTGTTTCTGATTTGCTAGGAATTCGCCCGCAGTTGGACGCCCTCGCGGCGATTGAGGCGGGAGAAACGGCCTCTATGCTTTATGAGACGCTAGGTGATGGCTGGGACGTCCGTGCCCGTGCAGAAGCTGTGCTTTCCAGAGTCGGATTAGGGGCGTTGGGCCTCGATCGCTCAGTGGGCACGCTGTCAGGGGGAGAGGCCATGCTTGTCTCTCTTCTCGGACTGCGCTTGGCCGCGACGCCAATCGTGTTGCTGGATGAGCCGACAAACAATCTCGATGCAGTTGCTCGGCAACAGTTCTATGAAGTCGTCTCCTATTGGCAAGGTACTTTGGTTGTGGTCAGCCACGACATCGAACTACTTGACCTCATGCAAGAGACGGTGGAGTTGCATGACGGAAAACTTGAAATCTATGGCGGCGGATATACCGCCTACAAAGAATTGGTAACGACCGAGCAAGCAGCCGCAGCGCAAGCGCTGCGTACCGCTGAACAGGGGCTGCGCAAAGAGCGGCGACAACGGCAAGAGGCCGAAACCAAACTTGCCCGCCGGACTCATAGTGCGGACAAAAGCCACGCGACCAAGCGTGCCGCAAAAATTGTCATGAATACCCGTCGATTCCAGGCGCAGGTATCCGCCGGGAAACTGCGGGAAAGCCACGATGATCGCATCCAGTCCGCGCGAGACATCGTGGCCGAGCAGAAATCTCGTCTGCGCGACGACGATAGGGTTCGCATTGAACTTCCTGACCCTGCTGTTCATGCTGGTCGTCGTTTGATCGAATTGCACCACGCTGGCGGCATCCACACCATCATCGGGCCGCAGAGAGTTGCAATCACAGGGCGCAATGGTGTTGGCAAGACGCGCTTGCTTGCAACGATTTTCGACGATGCGCTGCGTGCGTCACGGGCAACCCACGCTGTGCCCATCACCTCGGCAATTGGATACCTGTCCCAACGTCTTGACGGTCTTGATAACAACCTTTCTGCCATTGAGAACGTCCACACAGCGGCAAAGCGAGTACCGACCGGTGAAATACGTACCCAACTGGCCAGGTTCCTGATTCGTGGTGAGGCAGCAAACCGATCAGCAGGCACGCTGTCCGGTGGCGAACGGTTTCGCGTTGCCTTGGCGCGCCTATTACTGGCAGACCCGCCCCATCAAATCCTTGTCCTTGATGAGCCGACCAACAATCTGGACATCAAGACCCGACAGGCCCTCATTGACAGCCTGCGCGTCTATCGCGGGGGGCTTCTTATTGTCAGTCACGATCATGACTTGCTTGAGCAGCTTGGGCTCGATCTGCAATTAGCGCTGGATGATTCGGGATGGCTCACTGTTGCGACAGAGACAGCATTGACGTAACCACTTTCTATGATGCAGGGGAAGCAAATTGGAATTTCGCCATCTTCGTTGCTTTCTCGCCGTGGCCGAAGAACTTCACTTCGCCCGCGCCGCGCAGAAACTGCACGCAGGTCGCCGCGTGCCGCACAGCCGACGTGACTAGCCGCCCGTTGGCCGGGCTTACCTATTTGCTAAGGCCCGACAAGGTCGCATCCGAGTCTCTTCGGGCTCCAAGTCCTCTATATATTCCATTTCACCCGCGGCAGCGCTAACTGACCGAGCCCCATGACCATGATGAAAAGCGCAATGGTTGATTGGATCAATGGTTCAGGACTGTTTAAACCGTGAGCGATAGCGGGAATCAGGGGCAAATAAATATCGTTCCCTAGCGGCCCCAGCAACACCAGCGCCAGCAAGAGCAGAACAAACTTTTGCATGAGAAAACAGAAACCTGAATTTTACCTTTCCGCTAAGGGTAATGCCCGGCGGCGAATGGAAGCGTTATATCGGTGACGTTGTAACGAACGTGGCCTTGATAACCGTATATGGCGCGGGCGCCGCCGCGTCAGCTTAGGCGGGAAAAGGGGACGGCAGCATAAAATCAGCCAGAAAATAGAGGTAACTGGCTGATTTATATTATGCTAATGGCCTACGGTTTGTTTCCGGAAAAGCTCCCGGAACACCGGATAGATGTCATCCGGATCGCGAATATGCTGCATGGCGAAATTATCAAACTCATCGCGCAACATTTCATATTCACGCCACAGCGTTTGATGTGAACGCCGGGTGATTTCAATATAGCTATAGTAGCGCACGATAGGCAGCAGTTGATTCGCCAGGATTTGATGACACAGCGGCGAGTCGTCGGCCCAGTTATCTCCGTCAGATGCCTGTGCCGCATAGATATTCCACTGCGCCGGATCGTAACGCTCCTGAACCACTTCCTCCATCAGCTTCAACGCGCTGGAAACAATCGTGCCGCCGGTTTCCTGCGAGTAGAAGAACTCTTGCTCATCAACCTCTTTAGCCTGCGTATGGTGGCGAATATAGACAACTTCGACGTTTTTATAATTTCTACTGAGGAACAGATAGAGCAGAATATAAAAGCGTTTCGCCATATCCTTGGTCGCCTGATCCATGGAGCCGGAAACATCCATCAGACAGAACATCACCGCCTGACTGGATGGCTCGGCCCGGCGTTCATAGTTTTTATAACGCAGGTCAAACGTATCGATAAACGGCACGCGGGCGATCTTCTGGCGCAGATCCGCAATTTCCTGGCGTAGCCGTTCCTCTTCCAGTAATTGAACCGGCTCAGAGTGTTCCAGTTGATCCAGCGTCTCCTCCAGGGCATGCAACGCTCTGCGTTTCCCTGCGGTCATCGCCATACGGCGGGCCAGGGAATTTTGCAGCGATCGCACAACGCTGATGTTGGCGGGAACGCCGTTGGCCGTATAGCCCGCGCGATGCGTTTTGTATTCATTAAGCTGCCGGTGCTGCGTTTTTTTCAGGTTCGGCAGGGCCAAATCCTCAAACAACAAATCCAGATATTCATCTTTGGAGATCTGGAATACGAAGTCATCCTGACCCTCGCCGTCTTTACTGGCGTCGCCCTGACCCGATCCGCCGCCGCCACCTCCTTGTGGCCGCTCGATTCGGTCATTTTGTACAAAATGATCATTCCCCGGGTGAACGCGATGGCGTCGTCCACCGCGGCCCTGATGAAACATCGGTTCATTGATGTCCCCGTTGGGGATCGATACTGACTCCCCACTTTCGATATCAGTCACCGAACGCTTATTAATGGCCTCGGAAATCGACTGTTTTATTTGCGACTTGTAGCGGCGCAGAAAGCGCTGGCGATTAACCATGCTCTTGTTTTTGCCGTTTAGCCGTCGATCAATGAAATAGGCCATACTCCCCCCAAACGACTTTGCTCGCTTCGCATCTCATTACGATGATTTCCGCACCCGCAGATACCATTCGCACAGCAAACGTACCTGCTTCCGGGTATAGCCTTTCTCCATCATACGATCAACGAAGTCATCATGCTTCTTCTGCTCATCCGTTGAGGTCTTGGTATTAAACGAAATAACCGGCAACAGCTCTTCAGTGTTAGAGAACATTTTCTTCTCAATCACTGTCCGCAGCTTCTCGTAACTGGTCCAGTTCGGATTGCGGCCATTGTTGTTGGCGCGGGCGCGCAGCACAAAGTTGACGATTTCGTTACGGAAATCCTTGGGATTACTGATACCCGCAGGTTTCTCAATCTTTTCCAGCTCGGCATTGAGCGATTCCCGGTCAAACAATTGTCCGGTATCCGGATCACGATACTCCTGATCCTGAATCCAGAAATCCGCGTAGGTGACATAACGATCAAAAATGTTTTGTCCGTATTCGGAATAGGATTCCAGATAGGCGGTTTGGATCTCTTTGCCGATAAATTCCGCATATTTGGGAATGAGATAACCCTTCAGGTGCTCAAGATATTTTTCCGCCAGATCCTGCGGAAATTGTTCACGTTCAATCTGTTGCTCCAGTACGTAGAACAGGTGTACCGGGTTCGCCGCCACCTCGCTGTGGTCGAAGTTAAATACCCGGGAAAGGATTTTAAAGGCGAATCGGGTTGAAAGGCCGTTCATCCCTTCGTCCACGCCCGCGTAATCGCGGTATTCCTGATAGGACTTCGCTTTCGGATCGGTATCCTTCAGGCTTTCACCGTCATACACCCGCATCTTGGAATAAATGCTGGAATTTTCAGGTTCTTTCAAGCGCGATAAAATCGAGAAGCGGGCCAGCGTTTCCAGCGTGCCGGGCGCGCAAGGCGCATGGGCAAGCTCGCTGTGGTTAAGCAGTTTGTCATAGATCTTGACCTCTTCGGAAACGCGCAGGCAATACGGCACTTTCACGATATAGACACGGTCAAGGAAGGCTTCGTTGTTTTTGTTATTACGGAACTGTACCCATTCAGATTCATTGGAGTGAGCCAGAATGATGCCGTTAAACGGCAGGGCGGCGATGCCTTCCGTACCGTTGTAGTTTCCTTCCTGCGTCGCGGTCAGCAACGGGTGGAGCACCTTGATGGGCGCTTTAAACATTTCCACAAACTCCATGATGCCCTGGTTGGCGCGGCATAGCGCGCCGGAGTAACCGTAGGCATCGGGATCGTTCTGGGCGTAATGTTCCAGCTTGCGGATATCCACTTTCCCGACCAGCGCCGAGATATCCTGATTGTTTTCGTCCCCCGGTTCGGTTTTGGCGATGGCGACCTGCGACAAAATAGACGGCCACACTTTGATCACTTTGAATTTAGTGATATCGCCGCCAAATTCCTGCAGGCGTTTAGCCGCCCACGGCGACATGATGGTGCCCAGATAGCGCCGCGGAATGGCGTACTCTTTCTCCAGAATGGCGGCGTCTTCCTGCGGGTTAAACAGGCACAATGGATGATCGTTAACCGGGCTGCGCTCGCCGTTCGCGCTCAAAATATAAATCGGCACACGCTGCATCAGCACCTTCAGGCGTTCCGCCAGCGAGGATTTACCCCCGCCGACCGGGCCCAGCAGATATAGAATCTGTTTCTTCTCTTCTAATCCTTGCGCCGCGTGTTTCAAATAAGACACGATCTGCTCTATGGCGTCTTCCATGCCATAGAATTCTTCGAAAGCGGGATAACGGGCAATAATCCGGTTTGAAAATAAGCGGGACAAACGCGACTCATGGGCGGTATCCACCATTACGGGTTCACCGATGGCCATTAGCAATCGTTCAGCAGCGTTTGCATATGCGCTTCGATCTTGCTGACAGATAGTAAGGAATTCCTGCAGTGTGAACTCTTCATCCTTGGCAGCGTCGTAACGCTGACGGTAGTGATCAAATATGTTCATAGCGATGCCCGTCCTTCGTCGATTAGCACAGATTAAGAGAGCGTGTAAAAATGCGTACGGCCTATAATATTGCTCCCCGAAAGAAGAAATCCTCCTGAGTACAGCAACCCTTATGCCAACTTGCGGTATAAGGACAATGTCATGGTTTTATCCATTTCTGCTGACTCGAAAAACTTCGCCTTCTGTATTAAAGCGTAGTTTGCATCCGCAAAATTTCCTCCACTCTGCGGACATATTTTTAAGATATTTCAATGACTCACTTCCTGACAATACCAGGTAATATCCTGTAATGCGGCAGTATAGGCCGCTTGGCGCCGCTGTTCATGAAACAGAGACAATATTGATATAAATTATTCGTTTATCTTATTTTTATTTAAACTAAGAGAAGATGTGAACAGTAGAGTCATCATGTTTAACGATGTTTGTTCGTAACAGGAAACGAAAACTGTGAATAAATTCCAAATATTTTTGTCATCCGCTCTGGCGTCGGCGGCTATGGCGCAACCCGCAGCCTATGCCGCTGACGTGTCGTTAGGCGTTGGGGCGCTCGGCTCGACGTCGGTGTATCGTGGCGATGATAGCCACGTTTACCCGTTTCCCATGTTGAATTATGAAAGCGAACGCTTCTATTTTCGTGGCTTGGGAGGCGGATACTACTTATGGAACGACGGTGAAAATCAGCTATCGCTGACCGCCTATTACCTGCCGTTGGGGTTTAAACCCGGCGACAATGATGATGCCCGCATGCAGCAGTTGGATAAGCGGCGCAGCACGCTGATGGCCGGCGCCGCCTATCGCCACCTGGCCGAGTGGGGCGAAATTCGCACCGTACTGGCGGGCGATACGCTGGATTACAGCAACGGGATTATCTGGGATACCGCCTATCTTTACCACTTTACCATGGGCGACCTGAATATAACACCCGGTATTGGCGCCAGTTGGTTCAGCGAAAACATGAACCGCTATTATTATGGGGTCAGCAGCCAGGAATCCGCACGTTCAGGGTTTAGCCGCTATCGTCCCGGAGATGGGTGGTCGCCGTATGTTGAGCTTAGCGCCAACTATCGACTAACCCCAAACTGGAGTGTTTGGGCCGTTGGCCGTTATATCCGGCTATCCGATGAAACCAAGGATAGCCCGATCGTCGATAGCAGCTACAGCGCGGTAATGGGCGCGGGCGTCAGCTACCAATTCTAAGCCCGTTCGATATCATGGTGCGTTGCCTGCACGATAATGGGGCGACGCCGCTCCATTTGCTCGTTAATGGTGCACGGGCTATTGCGCTACTTTATCAAGGGGAGAAGCAGTCATGGCGATAAAAGAAGTCAGCTTTCCGGATGGAACGAAAGTGCCGGCTATTGGGCAGGGCACTTGGTTCATGGGAGAAAACGCGCAAACGAAAGCTCAGGAAGTTAAAGCGTTGCAGTCGGGGATCGATCAAGGGCTGCGTTTGATCGATACGGCTGAAATGTATGCGGATGGCGGGGCGGAGAGCGTCGTCGGCGAGGCGATTCGCGGGCGGCGCAATAAGGTATATTTGGTTTCCAAAGTTTACCCGCACAATGCGGGAGGCGCAAAGGCGATTAACGCCTGTGAGCGGAGCCTGAAACGTCTGCAGACCGACTATATCGATCTGTATTTACTGCACTGGCGCGGCAATATTCCATTGATCGATACTATCTCCGCCATGCAGCAACTACAGCGTTCCGGCAAGATTGGCCGTTGGGGCGTATCCAACCTTGATATTGACGATATGCGTGAGCTCTGGTCGCTGGATGGCGGTCGGGAATGCATGACCGATCAGGTGCTTTATCATTTGGCGTCGCGCGGAATAGAGTTTGATTTACTGCCCTGGTGTCAGCAACAGCATGTACCGGTTATGGCTTATTGTCCGATTGCTCAGGCAGGGCGGTTGCGCAGCGGGCTGTTCGCGCATCCCGCAGTTAACGCCATCGCCAGCGCGCATGCAATCACGCCGGCCCAGGTATTGCTTGCCTGGGTGATTCGCCAGCCTGGGGTGATAGCCATTCCTAAAGCCAGTTCAGAGCAGCATATTAAAGAGAATGCGCAGGTATTGGATATTACGCTTCACCCCGATGAACTAGCCTTGTTGGATCAGGCGTTCCCGCCGCCGAAGCATAAACAGCATCTTGATGTTGTGTAATGTTTGGGAAGATGGCGTATGAACGCGTGTTCATACGCCCATTTCGTCGTTATGACGATTTCTTAATACGGATAAGCGTGGATAAGCGGGCCGGTGACTGTACTGTCGCGGTTAAAGGCTGACTAATGCGCGCCGTTTCTACGCAGACAAACGTTTTATAGCCATCGTCGGTCATATCGCCGATGGTATGCGATAGCTCTGCGCCGGGATTCCATGCAACAACGTCGCTATAGTTGGTGTGGTGCACTTCAATCGTGCGTTGTAATACCGGGTCATTAATAACGCTAATACTTTGCGGATGCGTGTAAATACGGTCGGTACGATCGGTAAATACCAGATCCCCTTGCTGAGCGGATACCTTGCCCTGGTTTACTTTATCAATAAATTGATCGCCCAGTCCGCTGATACCGATCTGGCCAATATCGCCGATTTGGAAATAGGTGTGTAACGCGCTGGTGTAGCTGTAATCGCCGTGCGCTTCCAATTCGACATGACACGTTTTACCCAATTTGAAACGGGCGATAAGGGTAAATTCGTGCGGCCAGGATTCTCTGGTTTTCGCCGTGTCGCGCAGCGTGAAAGTCAGTTCCACACCTTGTTCATCTTCGCTGTGAGATGTGAATTCCCACGGCAGCAGACGTGCAAAGCCGTGATTAGGTTCAGCATACGGGCCGAACCATGGGAAACAGACAGGGATACCGCCACGAATAGCCACATGTTCGGCGAACGCCGTGTTATCGCTGAGCCAAAGAACCGGCGCTTCACCCGCTGGCTGCCAGTTCAACAGATGCGCGCCCTGCAATGCTACGGCGGCGCGGACCTGGGGATGCTCGACAACGATCACCGGCAGTTGTTCTAGCTGTCGTTGGCTGATGGTTGAGGTGATGGACTTAGTGATGGGGAGTTTGAAAATCTTATCATTCATGATGTTGCCTATTTTGGTTGTTGTTAATCAGCAAGTAAAAAGGGCGACCGGAGGCCGCCCTTCATCATTGAACTATCACTCGAACTTATTTGGAGATATGAGTGATCAGATCCAGAACTTTGTTGGAGTAGCCAGTTTCGTTATCGTACCAGGAAACCAGTTTCACAAAGTTGTCGCTCAGAGCAATACCTGCTTTGGCATCGAATACGGAAGTCAGTTTTTCACCGTTGAAATCGGTAGAAACGACGTCGTCTTCGGTGTAACCCAGAACGCCTTTCAGTTCACCTTCTGAAGCTGCTTTGATAGCGGCGCAGATTTCTTTGTAAGAAGCCGGTTTTTCCAGACGGGCAGTCAGGTCAACAACGGATACGTTCGGAGTAGGAACGCGGAACGCCATACCAGTCAGTTTGCCGTTCAGTTCAGGGATAACTTTACCCACTGCTTTCGCTGCGCCGGTAGAAGACGGGATGATGTTCTGAGATGCGCCGCGGCCGCCGCGCCAGTCTTTGTGAGACGGGCCGTCAACGGTTTTCTGAGTAGCGGTGGTGGCGTGAACGGTGGTCATCAGTGCTTCAACGATACCGAAGTTGTCGTTGATGACTTTAGCCAGCGGCGCCAGGCAGTTAGTGGTACAAGACGCGTTGGAAACGATGTCCTGACCAGCATAGGATTTGTGGTTAACGCCCATAACGAACATCGGAGTGCTGTCTTTAGACGGACCAGTCATAACAACTTTTTTCGCACCAGCGCTGATGTGCTTACGTGCGGTTTCGTCAGTCAGGAACAGGCCAGTTGCTTCAGCAACCACGTCAACGCCAGCTTCGTTCCATTTCAGGTTTGCAGGGTCGCGTTCTGCAGTAACACGGATAGTTTTACCGTTAACAACCAGATGGCCATCTTTAACTTCAACGGTGCCGTTGAAACGGCCATGAGTAGAGTCATACTTCAGCATGTACGCCATGTAGTTAGCGTCTAACAGATCGTTGATCGCAACAATTTCGATGTCAGAACGTTCTTGTGCTGCACGGAAAACAATACGGCCGATACGGCCAAAACCGTTGATACCTACTTTGATAGTCATATATTCCACCAGATTTGGTTAGTGAATAAAGGTTGGTTGTAAAATTACAAAAACCTTGCTGAGCGTCAAGCGGAATCGTGTCAATAGTTGCTGTAAGTCAATCCTATGACCAACCTTTGAACGAAATTCCACCTAAGCTGTAAATAAAGAACATTTAAGACTGATATAGGGCTACGTAAGTCATATTCATATGAAGCCCAATCCGTCTAAAATTGTGATGAATGTCACAATTAAATGCTCATCCGGTCCACTGACATTATATTAAGCCAAAATGACCTGTAAAGTTGTTAATTTTTTGTTATTATTAATGAATGATTTGGTTGATGCTGCTTCCGTGAGACTTCTATGACTAACAAACTCGTTCAGCAAACTTCTTCAGATGCGACTGAATTGACCGAAATACAACGTTACGTGACTCAGCAGAGAGGCACCGAACCCCCGTATTCCGGCAAGTTGCTGCATAACAAGCGTACCGGTATCTATCACTGCCTGTGCTGCCAGAGACCGTTGTTTTATTCAGGCAACAAGTATGACTCAGGGTGCGGCTGGCCGAGTTTCGACCAACCGGTATCCTCTGACGCCGTTCGTTATCTTGACGACCATTCACATCATATGCACCGTATTGAGATCCGCTGCGGCAATTGTGATGCACATTTGGGACATGTATTCCCCGACGGCCCTCAGCAGACCACCGGCGAACGGTATTGCGTCAATTCCGCCTCGTTAAGTTTTATTGATGCCGATGACGGCAACCGGGTCGATGGCTAACCTGCCGCCGTTTTAAAGAGGGCGGTGTGTGGGTTGAGAGTTAGCTAAAACGTTTCAGCAATGCGCGCGAGAACAAACGATGCAACTTGATGATTTGATCGATGCCATGACGCCGGAAATCTACCAACGGCTGGCGACGGCCGTTGAACTGGGAAAATGGCCGGACGGCGTTTCTTTAACCACGGAACAGAAAGAAAACTGCTTGCAGATGGTGATGCTGTGGCAATCACGCCACAATAAACAAGCGGAGCATATGACCATCGGCCCTGATGGGGAGATCGTGATGAAAAGCAAGCAGGAGCTGAAACAACAGTTCAGCGATCCCGCTATTGCGAGGCTTTATCCAACGTGATTGGCGAGGACTGATGTCGGCTCCTCAGCATCCCGATATAAATAGCCGTCCGGCTACGCCGGCAGGGCGGCGATGAATGTGTCCAGATCGATTAGGCTTGCTCCTTGCCGCTGCATCTCCTGAAGCGCTAGGCGGCTATCTTCCGGATTAAGATTGACGCCTCGACATCCATCCACCAGAACATCCGTTTTGTAGCCCAGCGCGAGGGCGTCCAGCACGCTGAATTTGACGCAATAGTCCGTTGCGATACCCATGATGATCAAGTGCGTGACGTCATGAGCGCGCAGCCAGTCATCCAGATCGGTTTTGGCGCGGTGACCGTTGTCAAAGAATGCGCTATAGCTATCAATGTTGGCCTGAGTACCTTTGCGCACCACCCATTCAATCGCTTGCTGATTTAGCGCCGGATGAAACCGGGCGCCCGGTTGATCCTGGACGCAATGGACCGGCCACCAAACTTGAGGCAGACCGTCAAGCTCGCCGATTTCGCCTACTGATGCGTTGGCGTTGACGGCAAAACTGCCATGATTGGCCGGATGCCAGTCCTGACTGGCGATGACCGCGACATTCGACGCGGCGCAGGCCGCAATCGCGCGATTCGCCACCTCAATCACGCGATCGCCTTCTTTGACGGCCAATGCGCCGCCAGGGCAGAAGTCATTTTGCAAATCAATCAATAATAAAGCGCTGTTCATGGTGGCCCCCGTAGTTGCTTAGTCTTTATCGCTCAGTTCGCCGCGCAGATTTTGCTGCATCAGTTGCCTGATCTGGTCGGGACTAAGCGCCTGCTGACTCAGTAGGTAGTGCAATTTAGTCAGCGTTGCTTCGACCGTCATATCGAAACCGCTGATTACGCCGGCCTGAGCCAACGCATTACCGGTGGCGTAGCCGCCCATATTCACCCGGCCGGAAATGCATTGCGTTAGATTAACCACCACGATGCCGCGTTCCGACGCTTGACGCAACTCATTCAACAAACCAGGACTTTGCGGGGCGTTGCCTACGCCGTAGGAGCGTAATATCAGCGCCTTCACCGGCTGCCGCAGAAAATTGCTGACCACATCCGCGGAGATACCCGGATAAATCGTAATAACCCCGATGGGCTGCGGCGTAATGACGTTCACCCGCAACGGAGGACAATTTTCGCATACCGACGGCGGCGCCAGGCGGCGAATATGAATGCCGGCCTCCAACAGCGGCGGATAGTTGGGCGAAGCAAAGGCGTCAAAACCATCAGCATGCGCTTTGGTGGTTCGGTTGCCGCGCAGCAGTTTGTTATTAAAAAAGAGGGCGACCTCGTTGATCGGGTGATTGGCGGCGACATACAGCGCATTCAGCAAATTGGTCTGCCCATCCGAACGTAATTCCGCCAGAGGAATTTGTGACCCTGTCACTATCACCGGCTTAGACAGGTTCTCCAGCATGAAAGATAGCGCCGATGCGGTAAACGCCATGGTGTCGGTGCCGTGCAGAATGACGAAACCATCATACTCATCGTAATGCTGCTGAATATCATCCGCGATGGCCTGCCAGTCGGCGGGCGTCATATCGGATGAGTCGATAAGCGGCGAATACTCATGAATAGTGAATGCCGGCATCTCGGAGCGATGGAATTCCGGCATCTGCGCCAATTGTTGCTGTAAATGCCCGGAGACGGGGATATAGCCGTTAGCGGAGCGCTGCATTCCGATTGTGCCGCCCGTATAGGCAACGTAGATAGACTTTTTCTGCATAGGTGCGGGTTATCTGGGTAAAAGCAGGATTATAGAGATTACCGGGAGGAAAAACAGCCCGGCGTATTGGCGCGCCGGGCCGTAAGGCTGGTTTTTACTGGATGTCGCCGCAGGTGAGGCACAGTGCGTACCGGTGCTGCGGATCGTTGAGGTTATTCATGATGGAAGGCTGCGCGTGTATCGCATTGGTCAGTTGCGCTACCGGAGCAGGCAGCATCGACTGAACGGCCGTAGGCAGCCAAGCGTAGACCGACGCATTGATCTGATTCATCATGGCATCAAACAGGCTTGGCTGTTCTGCGAACCAGCTAAGCTGATATTGCCCCAGTTTCGCCAGTTCGGCGGCTTTCTTCACCGCGTCGTCGAAATCGCCTAATTGGTCGACCAGGCCGTTTTCTTTCGCATCGCTACCGATCCAGACATGTCCCTGCGCAATCTGATCGATTTGCTCCGGCGTTTTTTTACGGGCCTGGGCGACGATATCGATAAAGTTCTTATACCCGCGTTCGATACTCAACTGAACCATTTGGCTGAACTCCGGCGATAACGATTTGGTTACCGATAGATCGGCCAGCGGCGAGGTGGCGACGCCATCCGTATGCACGCCGATACTTTCCAGCGAATTTTCAAACGTATTGATTACGCCGAAGATACCGATAGAACCGGTTAACGTGCTTGGGCTGGAGATAATGGCGTTCGCCGGCGTCGAAATCCAGTATCCGCCGGATGCCGCCATTCCGCCCATTGAAACCACCACCGGCTTGCCCGCGAGACGCACGGCCATGAGTTCCGAGCGGATCATTTCCGATGCCGACACGCTGCCGCCGGGGCTGTTGACGCGCAGGATCACGGCTTTGACTTTAGAATCAAGACGCGCTTCGCGGATCTGGGCGGCCGTCGTGTCGCCGCCCACCATTCCGGGCGTTTCCTGACCGTCAATAATCGCGCCATTGGCAAAAATCACGGCTATCTGATTATTGTTCTGAACCGGCGGTTTCGGCTCATAGTCGTAAATGCTGGTGAAATTAAAGTTGCTGGTCTTGTTATTCCAGCCAAACGCCTTGATCAGCGTTTGTTCAATAACGGTACGGGAAGCGACTTCATCCACCAGCTTGTTTTGCAGGGCATAGCGTGCGGTGTCGCCCTGAACTTCCCGCAGGCCCGCGATGATGCCGGCGGCGCCGGGGAACAACTGCTCCGGCGTGATCTGACGATTCGCCGCGACGGTATCCAGATAATGCTGCCAGAGGGTGTTGATCCAGCGGCTGTCGGCCTCTCTGGCTTCCGGCGACAGATCATCGCGCAGATAAGGTTCAACCGCGGATTTATAAGTGCCGACCCTGAAAATATTGGTGGTGACTTTCAGTTTATCCAATAACGATTTGAAGTAGAGGTTATTGGTGGCTAAACCATGGAGATCCACCTCGCCTTGGGGCGTCAAGGCAATGGTGTTGGCGAAGCTGGCCAGATAATATTGCGCCTGGCTATAGCTATCGCCTACGGCATAGATAGGTTTACCGCTGTCGCGGAATTCACGCAGAGATTTGCCGATATATTGCAAGGATGGCTGGTCAGCCCCGGAAAAATCGCTCAGATCCAGCACGATACCGGTAATATTATCATCGGTTTTGGCCTGACGGATGCTGTCGACAATGTCAAACAGGGAGTTCTCCTGCCGCCGGTTGCTGGATGCGCCGAAAAATTCACGTCCCAGCTGACGTAATTTGTTGTTCATTGACGGCTGATCGACCACAACGCCGGTTAGATCGACCAACAATGCGCCACGGGTAATTTCTGCTGGCGAACTTGTGAACTGTGCGTAAATCCCGACTCCAATCAGAATGAGCGCGATAAGAAAAATATTGAGAATAAATTCTCTGATAAAATTAAGCAGACGCCAGGTCCACTTAAAAATGCCGCTAAAAATTCGCCACAATGTGCGCATGGTATCTCCGGAAACGGGAAAACAGCTATTATTCTAATATCCTAATAAGCGGATAGTAAAAAGTCAGCATTAAATAATCCCCAGGTGGCTCTTGAGTGGGGCTATCTTGTAACAAATCTTCTTCTTATGCTACCGTGGCGCGCACTGCGTCTTACCACAGAAATCACATTGTAATACAGGAGATGTGCGATGGATGCTCTCGAACTGTTGCTTAATCGTCGTTCGGCTTCGCGCCTGACGACGCCCGCGCCTTCCGGCGAGGCGCTTAATAATATTATTCACGCTGGCATGCGTGCGCCCGATCACGGAACGTTACAGCCCTGGCGGTTCTTTGTGATTGAAAATGAAGGACTGGCTCGCTTTAGCGCGCTGCTTACCGAAGCGGCGGAGCAGGAAGGTCTGGATGAAGCCGGCATAGAAAAAGCCCGGCAGGCTCCGTTTCGCGCCCCGCTGATTATTACCGTGGTGGCGCATTGCGAAGAAAATCCGAAGGTTCCCCGCTGGGAGCAGGTCGTTTCCGCCGGCTGCGCCGTTCAGGCGATGCAGATGGCAGCGCTGGCTCAGGGTTTTAACGGCATCTGGCGCAGCGGCGCCTGGACGCACAACCCGCGAGTACGCGAGGCGTTTAATTGCCGCGAACAGGATGAAATCGTCGGTTTTCTCTATTTGGGAACGCCGCAACTGAAAGCGTCAACCTCGGTGACGCCGCTCGCCGCCGAAAAATTTGTCCATTATTTCTGATAAGCGCCAATTGAAAAGTTTTCGTTTCTCCTCTCTGCATTCAGCGGGCGTTTTATCCCGTGGCTGCGGGGGGACAATCTTCCTGCGCAATGGTACGTAATGCGACTTTTTATTGCTGAAAAGCCCAGTTTGGCGCGGGCGATCGCGGATGTGCTGCCTAAGCCGCATCGCCGCGGCGATGGTTTTATCGCCTGCGGTCAAAACGATGTTGTGACATGGTGCGTCGGGCACTTGCTCGAACAGGCGCAACCCGATGTTTATGATGCGCGCTATGCGCGCTGGTCATTGGCCGATTTACCCATCATTCCCCAGAAATGGCTGCTTCAGCCCCGGCCTTCCGTGAGCAAACAGCTCAACACCATTAAAAAACTCCTGGCGGAAGCCAGCGAAATCATTCATGCAGGCGACCCCGATCGCGAAGGACAACTGCTGGTTGACGAGGTGCTGGAATATCTCGCCTTGCCGGAAGAAAAACGGCATCAGGTACGGCGTTGTCTGGTGAACGATTTGAACCCTCAGGCGGTGGAGCGCGCGGTCGCAAGGCTGCGTGAAAACAGAGAGTTCATTCCGCTGTGCGTCTCTGCGCTGGCGCGTTCCCGCGCCGACTGGCTGTATGGCATCAATATGACGCGCGCCTATACGTTATTGGGGCGCAATGCGGGCTATGACGGCGTTCTATCGGTCGGACGGGTTCAAACGCCGGTGCTGGGACTGGTGGTGCGCCGCGACGAAGAGATCGAGAATTTCGTTCCTAAAGATTACTTCGAGGTAAAGGCGCACATCCTCACGCCGGCCGGCGAACGATTTGTTGCGATCTGGCAGCCAAGCGAATCCTGCGAACCTTATCAGGATGAAGAAGGGCGCTTGTTGCATCGTTCTCTGGCGGAACACGTCGTCAAAAGAATCGATGGCCAGCCCGCTTTTGTGACCGGCTATAATGATAAACGGGAATCAGAAACCGCGCCGCTGCCTTATTCGCTATCGACGTTGCAGATTGAGGCCGCTAAGCGTTTTGGGCTCAGCGCTCAGCAGGTGCTGGATATTTGTCAGAAGCTCTATGAAACCCATAAGCTGATTACTTATCCGCGCTCTGATAGCCGTTATCTGCCGGAAGAGCATTTTGCCGGGCGTCATGCGGTACTGAATGCGATTTCGGTGCATCAGCCGGATCTTTTGCCTCAGCCGGTTATGGATATCGAACGGCGCAACCGCTGCTGGGATGACAGTAAGGTCGACGCCCACCATGCGATTATTCCTACGGCGCGCACCTCAGGCGCGGCGCTGTCCGATAACGAGCAAAAAGTTTATGGGCTGATCGCCCGACAATACATCATGCAGTTCTGTCCTGACGCCGTGTTTCGCAAATGCGTGATCGATTTGGATATCGCCGGCGGAAAATTTGTCGCCAAAGCGCGGTTTCTGGCCGAAGCGGGCTGGCGCGCGCTGTTGGGGGGAAAAGAGCGCGATGAAGAGAACGAAGGTACGCCGTTGCCGATCGTCGCCAAAGGCGATGAGCTGTTGTGCGAACGCGGCGAGGTGGTTGAGCGGCAAACGCAGCCGCCTAGACCGTTTACCGATGCGACCTTGCTGTCGGCGATGACGGGGATCGCGCGTTTTGTTCAAGATAAAGCGCT
The DNA here is from genome assembly GCF_017569925.1 of Brenneria izadpanahii. Classification (NCBI taxonomy): domain Bacteria; kingdom Pseudomonadati; phylum Pseudomonadota; class Gammaproteobacteria; order Enterobacterales; family Pectobacteriaceae; genus Brenneria; species Brenneria izadpanahii. The sequence continues at coordinate 2,346,277 of NZ_CP050854.1, forward strand.
AAAGAAAATCTTGCGGGCGACCGATGGTTTAGGTACGGAAGCGACGCGCGCGGGTATTATCGAGTTGCTGTTCAAACGCTCATTCCTATTCAAGAAGGGACGTTATATCCATGCCAGCGAAGCGGGGCGGGCATTGATTCATTCTCTGCCGGATATGGCGGCGCATCCGGATATGACGGCTCACTGGGAAGCGACGCTGACGCAGATCAGCGAAAAGAAATGCCGCTATCAGGATTTTATGCAGCCGCTGACGCATTCGTTGCAGGAACTGATTCATCAGGCCAGACAGAACCGTGCCGTGAGCGCTTTCAAAGGTATTGCTGCCCCTCCGGTGAGCAGTAAAAAACGGCGTAAAGCCCAGCCCAAAGTGAAGGAGCAGAATAAATGAGGTCGTTAATTTCCTGGTTTATTGCCGGCGCCGTGTTGGCGCTGCCGGCGGCGGTTTTGGCGAGCCGCGGCGGGACGGACGTAGTGGTGCCGGTCCCTCCGGAAGTGTGGGGCGCGGGAACCGCGCGTGAACCGAACAATAATTGTATGCGCTGCTGCGTTTATGAAAACCGTAACTATTCGGAAGGCGCGGTGTTGAAATTGGACGGGGTGATCCTTCAGTGCGTTCGGGATAAACAGACGGTGGGAACGAACGATCTGATTTGGCAGCCGCTCAAGCAGTAGCGTAAGACGCCGATTCAGGCGGGTAGATCTCAAAGGCGCAGTCGCGACGGTAAAATCGCCACTGCGCTTTTTTATGACGGGCGTTTTGCTTTTCGCGCCGCGGCAAGCGGCGTTTAACATCGCTCCCGGCGACTTTTACTTATAACGCGAACTCGGCCCAGATCGGCGCATGATCGGACGGTTTTTCCATCGCCCGAATATCATAGTCGATGCCGGTATCGGTACAGCGTTCGGCCAGCGGTCGGCTTGCCAGTATCAAATCGATACGCAGCCCGCGATTGGTATCAAAACCGGCGGAACGATAGTCGAACCATGAAAAACGATCGTCGCAGTCTGGGTTGGCGGCGCGGAACGTATCGGTAAGCCCCCAGGTTTGCAGACGGGACAGCCACTCACGCTCTTCCGGCAAGAACGAACATTTACCCGTACGCAGCCAACGCTTGCGGTTGTCTTCGCCAATGCCGATATCAAGATCGGTCGGGCTGATATTCAGATCGCCCATAACGATCAACGGTTGGTCGGCGGCATGGTGCTGCTCAATATAGTTTTGCAGATCCTGATAAAAGCGGGTTTTGGCCGGGAACTTAATCGGATGGTCGCGATTTTCTCCCTGAGGAAAATAACCGTTCACCACCGTCAGCGTGCCCTGTTCCGTCGCAAAATCCGCCATGATGATCCGCCGCTGCGCGTCTTCTTCATCCGTTGGAAAACCGCGCCGCACCGCTATCGGTTGGTTTTTGCACAGCAGTGCGACGCCGTAATGGCCTTTTTGTCCGTGATAAAAGACGTGATAGCCATATTGGCCCACTTCTTCCAGTGGAAACATGTCGTCATGGACCTTGGTTTCCTGTAGTCCGATCACATCTGGCTGGTGCTGCTCGATAATTGCGGCCAACTGATGCGGCCGCGCTCGCAGTCCATTGATATTAAAAGAAACAACTTTCATATTAGCTGCCGTTCAATGAAAATGTTTCCAGATGGTAACAGATATTGGCGTCGTGAGTCACGGCAGAGAGAGAACCCGCTCGCGGCGGGTAAATAAGACTCAATCATGATTAGTTGAACCATAAGCGCGGAGCCCGTATACTCCGCAACTCGCAGGAGAGAGCGCGTCAATTGACGCTCCGCCGAAGGCGCAAACTCCCATAATCGCTCAGGTCACCATACTGCGAATTTCATTCAAGCCAACTGGAGAGAGGTTGTTGCGACAACCCACCGAAGGGGCAAGCGCCGCGAACGGCGTAAACTCTCAGGTAAACGGACAGAGGGAGGGGCACATTTCACAGGAAATTTTTTGTGCTTACTTATATCTATCTGATCGCGATCACGGCGGAAGGCATGTCTGGCGCGCTGGCTGCAGGGCGGCGCAATATGGATATTTTCGGCGTGAGTATGATCGCCTTTATCACCGCGCTCGGCGGCGGTACGGTGCGCGATATTCTGCTTGGTCATTATCCCATCGGTTGGACTCAACATCCCGGCTATATTTACCTCACTATCGGCGCAGGTCTCTTCACTATCGTCATCGCCCGCGTGATGCATCATCTGCATCGCTTGTTTCTGGTGCTGGATGCCATGGGGCTGATTGCATTCACGATCATCGGCTGCAATGTCGCGCAAGGGCTGAATTACTCTATTACGATTGTCGTTATGGCGGGGATTGTGACGGGGATTTTTGGCGGCATTCTGCGGGATATATTCTGTAACCGAACCCCAATGGTTTTGAAAAAAGAGCTCTATGCCTGTGTGTCACTGCTGGTTGCGCTGCTTTATCTGGGGCTGAAGGCGTTGAATGTGGATCATGATATCAACCTGCTGGTTTCCTTCGGCATCGGTCTGTCCGTGCGTCTGGCCGCGATTCGCTGGTCATGGCAGCTTCCGGTTTTTTCTTATATGTCGGAAAGTTGGAAGGGCTAACCAGACGAACCTTGGTCGAAGGTTCTCACCTTCCCCCAACGGGGTTCTGGAAATATGGTATTGGAATTTGATTCAGAGAAGTAATTTGAAGTGGTGGTGGGGGAAGGATAACTCGCCGCTACGCGTCTCGCCCTGCGGGCCAACGCTGACGCGTTGTTCAAAACCTTCGGTTTTGTCGAACCTTGGTCGAAGGTTCTCACCTTCCCCCCAACGGGGTTCTGGAAATATGGTATTGGAATTTGATTCAGAGAAGTAATTGAAGTGGTGGTGGGGGAAGGATAACTCGCCGCTACGCGTCTCGCCCTGCGGGCCAACGCTGACGCGTTGTTCAAAACCTTCGGTTTTGTCGAACCTTGGTCGAAGGTTCTCACCTTCCCCCAACGGGGTTCTGGAAATATGGTATTGGAATTTGATTCAGAGAAGTAATTGAAGTGGTGGTGGGGGAAGGATTCGAACCTTCGAAGTCTGTGACGGCAGATTTACAGTCTGCTCCCTTTGGCCGCTCGGGAACCCCACCACTGGCCTTGCTGCAAAACGCTTTTGCTTCAAGCGGGGCGCATCATATCAAATGACGCGCCGCTGTAAAGCCTGATATATCAAAAATTAACGTGTTTGCCGATTTTTTATTCCAGATGGCGCATCCTTGTACATTTAACGTGTAAAGCGATGTCCGATCGGCAGATTAAAGAATAATGGTGCGATTTCCGTAGACAAAAACACGTTGTGCCAGCACCCGGTAAAGCGCGCGGCTTAACACATTTTTCTCAACGTCGCGTCCGGCGCGCATCATGTCATCCGCCGTATAGGTATGGTCGACGTTGATAACGTCCTGCATGATGATCGGGCCTTCGTCCAAACTGTCGTTCACGTAGTGAGCCGTAGCCCCGATGATTTTCACGCCTCGTTCATAGGCTTGATGGTACGGGCGGGCACCGATAAATGCCGGCAGGAATGAGTGGTGAATGTTGATAACCTGGTTCGGATAATGTTGAACAAATGCCGGTGTTAATACACGCATGTATTTCGCCAGAACAACAAAGTCAGGCTGATATTGATCGATCTGCGCGATCATGTGCTGATCGTGCTCTTCGCGGGTGAACCCTTCATGGCTGACCAGATGGAAGGGAATGTCAAACCGCTCGACCAGCGTGCGCAAAGTGTCGTGGTTGCCGATGACGGCGGCGATTTCGACATCCAGCCCGCCGTATGCGCTTTTCATCAATAAGTCGCCCAGGCAGTGAGCTTCTTTCGTTACCAGAATGACGATGCGGCGACGGCCGGAAGTCGTCAGTTCACGAGCAGAACCGGCAGGGAGCGCGCCGTCGAGATCGGCCAGCAAGGTGACATCATTAAATATCCCTTCCAGTTCGGTACGCATGAAAAAACGCCCGGTGCGGTGATCGACAAACTCATTGTTTTGCACGATGTTGAGCTCGTGCTTGTAACAAATATTAGTGATTTTTGCGATTAGCCCTTTAGCGTCGGGGCAAATGGTCCGTAATACTTTTCTTTGGGTATTTTGGGGTTGCATGGGTGTGTGGATCCTGTCCAAAACTTAATGGCGTATCTGTGTTTAGGGTTTAGGTTGAGCAGTGCCGGAATTCACCGCGTTTATGTCTGTTTTACTGTCCGCAACACTTTTTGTATTTTTTGCCGGAACCGCACGGACAGCGCTCATTTCTGCCGGTTTGCAGATGAATGCCGTCCGTATAGTACCAGCGATCGTGATGGCGAAGGAAGCGTGAGCGTTCTCGCATTAATCCAGCCTGTTGTTTATCGCTAGCGGACGTATAGCGGGCGGCGAATTCTACATAACCTTCGTCCGGCGTTTTACCCGGCGCGCTAGCCAATATGTTAAGCCCGAGCCAGAGCGTGTCCTGACAACTTTCCTGAATCGAACGCCGCCATTTTTCCGGCTGATGATCGGGGTGCCAGGTCGCTATCAGGTAGTCCACATCATGCTTAACGTAGGCCGTATAGCGGGAGCGCATCAGCGTAACAGGGTCGGCCGCCGCCGCATCATTGCTGAGATACGGCTGACAGCATGATCGGTATGGCAGACCGCTGTTACAGGGGCAAATTTCCGGCACGACATCTCCTGAAGAATATGTAATTAAAAAAAGTTGATAAATAATAGTGGGATCCTTATTCAGGATGCCGATATGTTACCTAATAATCTCTGGATGTAGCAATGTGCGCTAGAATGAAAGCACACGAGGTCAACCATGCGACAGAAAAAAGTTGGTCTGGCATTAAGTTCAGGGGCGGCCAAAGGATGGGCTCACATTGGCGTGATCAATGCGCTAACGGAGCTTGGCATTAAGATTGATGTCGTTGCGGGATGTTCCGTAGGGGCATTGGTAGGCGCCGCCTATGCGACGAATCGATTGGATGCCATGGAGCGTTGGGTCACTGGGTTTGGTTACTGGGACGTCATCCGTCAGATGGACCTTTCCTGGCAACGCGGCGGTTTGTTGCGTGGCGACAGAGTATTCAATAACGTAAAAAATCTGTTAAGAACAAAACAAATTGAAGATTGTGCGATTAAATACGGCGTGGTTGCGACGAATCTGAGTACAGGACGTGAGCTTTGGTTAACGACAGGGGATTTGCATCAATCGATTCGGGCTTCTTGCAGCATACCTGGTTTGTTATCCCCCGTTTGGTTTAATGGTTACTGGCTGGTTGACGGCGCGGTGGTAAATCCGGTGCCGATATCGTTGGCGCGGGCTATGGGCGCAGATGTTGTGATCGCGGTTGATTTGCAGCAGGATGCCAGCCTTAACCACCACGATTTGCTGTCGATTAAACCAACGACGCCAGAGCCGGAGACTGCGTCAAACTGGCGCAGGATGATTCGTAAACGTTTGGCGCGCGGACGACGCCAGTCGGCGGCGATCTCGCCAACAGCGATGGAGATTATGAGTACATCAATTCATATTCTTGAAAACAGATTGAAGATGACCCGGATGGCGGGAGACCCGCCTGACGTGCTCTTACAGCCTTCTTGTCCGCAAATAGCCACTCTGGATTTTCATCGGGCGCAGGAAGCGATCGAAGCCGGTCGACAGGCAGTGGAAAAAAAACGTGATGAATTGTTACCGCTGGTAAATAGTCCGCACTGAAAATTCAGAACACCGGAGTTAAACGAGCATTGCTGATAATGCGAATCTGAACATTAAGAGTTTGAAGTAAGGGGTAACTGATGGAACAACCATTAGCGGGTAAACGTGTGTTGATTATTGAGGATGAAGCTGTTTTCCGCTCCGTACTTTTCGGTTATCTGACTTCGCTCGGCGCTTCGGTTTTAGAGGCGGTACATGGTTTGGAAGCGTTAAGTATCCTGGAGCACCATTACCCGGATTTGATCATCTGCGATCTAAAAATGCCGATGATGGGCGGTATCGAGTTCCTTGAACGCCTGCGTTTGAAAGATAATCGTACCCCGATACTCGTGATCTCCGCGACCAGCCAGATGGCCGATGTCGCGAAGGTTCTGCGGCTGGGCGTTCAGGATGTGCTGCTGAAGCCTATTCGTGACTACGCGCGCTTGCGCGAGGCGGTCATGTCTTGTCTTTACCCGGATATGTTTACTTCGCCGGTGAATGAGATTGAACAATTAATGCAGGATATGGATTCCCTTAATCAATCTCCGGATGCGGTTGCAAAACTTTTAGCCCAATTACAACCGCCGGTTCAGCAAACGCTTGCGCGTTGCCGAATAAACTATCGCCAGTTAACGGTGGCCGAACAACCCGGCTTGGTTTTGGATATTGCGGCGCTGTCCGACGATGATTTGGCTTTTTATTGTCTTGATGTTACCCAGGCGGTAAACAATAACGGTACGCTGGCCGCGCTGTTGCTGCGTACATTATTTAACGGCGTACTTCAGGAACATATGGCGAATCAACAACATCGTCTGCCTCATTTACCGTTGTTATTAAAACAGGTCAATCAGCTATTGCGCCAGGCGAGTCTGGAAGGGCGTTTCCCTTTGTTGGTCGGTTATTATCATCGTGAATTAAAAAGGCTGATACTGATATCCGCCGGTTTGAATGCCACATTAAACGTTAATGAAAGCCAAATTGCTCTCAACAGCGGCGTGCCGTTAGGAACGCTTGATGAAGCCTACCTCAATCAGTTAAATCACGATTGCGATGCCTGGCAATGCCAGATATGGGGCGGCGGCGGGCGCTTACGGCTGATGCTTTCTACAGAATAGTCCGATAGGTGGGGTAATAGCCCTTGTCAGACCTTGTTCTCCTTCCGTTAGCATTTTTTATTCCCTACTATTAAGTCATATCCTAATTTTTAATTGGACTATGATGTTGGATAAGAGTAACCCGGTAAAACTGGTATACTCATCCGGTTTTTAGACCAGACAATTTAAGTTCGTTATTTGAACGATATATAAGAGGTTGTTTATGTCGATTGTGAATAAAAAAGTTAAAAAAGCGGTTATCCCGGTGGCCGGGTTGGGAACGCGTATGTTGCCAGCCACAAAAGCCATTCCAAAAGAGATGCTGCCGTTGGTTGATAAACCTCTAATCCAATATGTTGTCAATGAGTGTATTGCTGCGGGTATCAATGAAATAATCTTAGTTACGCACTCATCTAAGAATTCAATTGAGAACCATTTTGATACCAGTTTTGAGTTGGAAGCCATGCTTGAAAAGCGTGTTAAACGCCAACTGTTGAAAGAAGTACAATCTATTTGTCCAAAACATGTCACCATTATGCAGGTTCGTCAGGGGCTGGCGAAAGGGCTGGGCCACGCCGTATTGTGCGCTCATCCATTAGTTGGCGATGAGCCTGTCGCTGTTATTTTGCCGGATGTGATTATTGATGAATATAAATCAGATTTGACGAAAGATAACTTAAGCGAAATGCTGCGTCGTTTCTCCGAAACGGGTCATAGCCAGATTATGGTTGAACCTGTTGAAAATGTCAGCAGTTATGGGGTTGTCGATTGCAAAGGCGTGGAATTAAAACCAGGCGATAGCGCGCCAATGGTTGGGGTAGTAGAGAAGCCGAAAGCTTCCGAAGCGCCATCTAACTTAGCCGTTGTCGGTCGTTATGTTCTATCCGCTGATATTTGGTCTTTGCTGGAAAAAACGCCCCCAGGCGCCGGTAATGAAATCCAGTTAACGGACGCCATTGCGATGTTAATGGAAAAAGAAACGGTGGAAGCGTATCACTTAAAAGGCGTGAGTCATGACTGCGGCAACAAACTTGGCTATATGCAGGCCTTCGTGGAATATGGCATGCGCCATGAAAATTTAGGTTCTCAGCTTACCCATTGGCTGCAGGAAACTATTGAAGAAGAAGAAAATTAATATTTAGAAAAAAATGCTCTCTGTTTTATTACATAAGGCGGAGAGCACGGATTTTCACCGGTTTAGCGTTTATTTCCTCAAAAAAATACCCTTGATAAAAATCAAGGGTATTTTGCATTTAATTATTTAAAAAATAGATCAGAGAAGGAAATCGTCTAAAGATTTACCTTGTTCTTCGATCGCTTTTTTGATTACGGCAGGCGTGCGGCCCTGGCCAGTCCAGGTTTTTACTTCACCGTTTTCGTCAGTATATTGATATTTGGCAGGGCGGGCGGCGCGTTTGCTTTTACCTGCGGTTTTGACAGAACCTAAAGATTGCAATAGTTCATTCGGATCAATACCGTCGGCAATCAGCATATCGCGGTATTGTTGTAATTTACGCGCGCGTTCTTCAACTTCTGCCTGAACCTGGCTTTCTTCTTCGCGGCGTTCATTTACCACTACTTCCAGTTTTTCCAGCATTTCTTCCAAAGTATCCAGACTACATTCCCTAGCTTGGGCGCGCAGAGTACGGATGTTGTTTAGAATCTTTAGTGCTTCGCTCATTGTGATAATCTCAAATTTATATTATTGGTGGCGTGTAGGGAGATAATAGAGTGCTATTTTCTTTTCTGCAATAGTCAAATTTGTAAGTTTGTTAAAAATTCCCATTTTTAAAACAGATATCACAAGTCATGTTACATGAATATAAATACGGGCATCTCAATATGAAATACATTTAACCTATCATTTCTCCAGCATTGATGGGTTTGATAAGATATTGAGGCATAGCCAACGTTATAAGGAATGATTATATCCATATTGCATCATCAATAGATGAAACTTAGTGAGCTTGCACAAGTAATAGCCCGTTGCATGGCTTGTCGGAGAGTTGTTACAATAAAACTTTCCTATTACATACGTGATATAGCCTCTTTTTGGGAGCATCGGAGTATGGCTCAACTTTATTTTTATTATTCAGCAATGAATGCAGGGAAATCTACCGCGTTATTGCAATCATCATATAACTATCAAGAACGTGGTATGAGAACGGTGATTTTCACCGCAGAAATAGACAGCCGATATGGTTCCGGTGTAGTTAGTTCGCGTATCGGTCTTTCCGCGCCGGCGCTATTGTTTAATCCGCAGACGCCGTTATTTAGTTTGCTGGCTAAAGAACATCGCAGCCAGCCTATTCACTGCGTATTAATTGATGAGTGCCAATTCTTAACTCGTGAACAAGTCAGCGAACTTTCTGACGTAGTTGACCAATTAGATATCCCCGTATTGTGCTACGGTCTGCGCACGGACTTTCGCGGCGAATTGTTTTCGGGAAGTCACTATTTATTGGCCTGGGCGGATAAGCTGATTGAGCTTAAAACGGTGTGTCATTGCGGTCGAAAAGCGAACCGCGTATTACGATTGGACGCCCAGGGAAATCCTCTGCACGAAGGGGAGCAAGTGGTTATCGGCGGTAATGAAAACTATGTTTCCGTTTGCAGAAAACATTATAAATCGGCGCTCGGATTGATCAGACTTGAAGCCGAATAACAAGGCCGTAATAACTTTAATTACTTGCCGCCGTTGACGACAAACGCGTTTCTAACTCATTTATGCTATTACGATTATTCCGCGTGTGATATTGATTCGCTCCGTTTCCATTGAACAACGATACCCGGTCGCAAGAGGGCGGCGAGCGGACGAGTCGCCTGGCGTTTAGACGACGTAACCCTAGAATGGGCGGAGCGCAACGGATTCACAAAATAAGCCATTTACCGCGTGTGATTGTTAGCGGTGGAGTTATACCCTCCCATTAACGCAATTCAGCGCTGTAAACGGGCGCTGAAGCGCCAGAAATCAATCCGTGTTCTGAGATGCCGATATGTTCGGACCGCATCGCCGAGGATCGCGAAATCGTAAGTGATTCAGGCTGCGGAAAGAGGCGGTATCGTTGTGAATTGCCAGGGGCCAAAGCAAGCAGGCGGGTGACATATCAGTCGGGGGCATGTCTGAAAACGGCTTATAACCTCATCAATGCGAAAGGCCGATATAGGCTCCATTTACCTCAAGGCCGGCTCCTGGCGCCGCATGGCGTTTAAAGGGCCAGGGAAGGCCGTCAGGCGCGTTTTCTCGATGGATATAGGGTTCTCTTCTTCGTCACTCGGCGTAAGCTTGTCAAGCGCTGCATTAGATCGGGATAAAAAAATACCCTGACAGCTGAACTGACAGGGTATATGCGATGCTTGTCCGGGATAAACAGCCTCGGCAGAGGCTGTCATCTCAGGGAGGCATTAGTTAGTCACTTTCTTTGACTGCTTGACTGCTTTCGCGACGGGAGCAGGGGCAGCCGCTTCGGCAGTCGCTTCCTTCTTCTCGTCATTTTCGGTGTACTTACGTCCATAGTAAGTATCCAGCAGGATTTGTTTCAGTTCTGAAATCAGCGGATAACGCGGGTTAGCGCCGGTACACTGGTCATCGAACGCATCTTCAGACAGCTTATCCACTTTCGCCAGGAAATCAGCTTCCTGTACGCCAGCCTCACGGATAGAAGCAGGGATGCCCAAATCCGCCTTGATTTCTTCCAACCAGTTCAGCAATTTTTCAATTTTCTGCGCGGTGCGATCGCTTGGCGCAGTCAGACCCAGGTGATCCGCTACTTCGGCATAACGGCGGCGAGCCTGCGGACGGTCGTATTGGCTGAATGTCGTTTGCTTGGTCGGGTTATCGTTAGCGTTATAACGGATAACGTTTGAAATCAACATGGCGTTGGCCAGGCCGTGAGGAATGTGGAACTCGGAGCCCAGTTTATGCGCCATGGAGTGACAAACACCCAGGAAGGCGTTGGCAAACGCGATACCGGCGATGGTGGCGGCGTTGTGGACGCGTTCGCGAGCAACTGGGTTTTTCGCCCCTTCGTGGTAGCTGGCCGGCAGGTTTTCTTTCAGCAGTTTCACCGCCTGCAAAGCCTGACCGTCTGAGTATTCATTCGCCAGTACGGAAACATATGCTTCCAACGCGTGGGTCACGGCATCCAAACCACCGAATGCGCACAGTGATTTCGGCATATTCATAACCAGATTCGCATCAACAATCGCCATGTCCGGCGTTAATGCGTAATCGGCCAACGGATATTTCTGACCGGTTGCATCATCGGTTACTACGGCGAACGGCGTAACTTCAGAACCCGTACCGGAAGTCGTCGTAACGGCGATCATTTTCGCTTTCACGCCCATTTTCGGGAACTTGTAGATACGTTTACGGATATCCATGAAACGTAATGCCAGTTCTTCAAAGTGGGTTTCCGGATGTTCATACATTACCCACATGATCTTCGCGGCATCCATCGGGGAACCGCCGCCCAGCGCGATGATGATATCCGGCTTGAAGGAGTTCATCTGTTCCGCGCCTTTACGTACGATGCTCAGGGTCGGATCCGCTTCAACTTCGAAGAAGACTTCGGTTTCCAATCCGTGTTGTTTCAGTACGTCGGTGATTTGGTCTACATAACCGTTATTGAACAGGAAGCGGTCAGTAACGATGAATGCGCGTTTTGCTCCGTCGGAGGCGACCTCGCTAAGTGCTACGGGCAATGAACCGCGACGGAAATAGATTGATTTGGGAAGTTTATGCCACAACATATTTTCTGCTCGCTTAGCTACCGTTTTCCTGTTGATTAGGTGCTTAGGACCGACGTTTTCCGAGATGGAGTTGCCACCCCAGGAACCGCAGCCCAGCGTCAGTGATGGGGCGAGTTTGAAGTTATACAGGTCGCCGATACCGCCCTGTGAAGCAGGCGTGTTAATCAGGATACGGGAAGTTTTCATCATGTCGCCGAAGTGGGCTACACGTTCCGGTTGGTTATCCTGATCGGTATACAGACAAGAGGTGTGGCCGATACCGCCCATCGCCACCAGTTTTTCCGCCTTGATAACGGCGTCGTTGAAATCGGCGGCGCGGTACATTGCCAGCGTCGGCGACAGTTTTTCATGAGCGAACGGTTCGGATTCGTCGATATCGGTAACTTCGCCAATCAGCACTTTGGTATTGGCTGGTACGCTGATGCCGGCCAATTCTGCGATTTTCGCCGCAGGCTGACCAACGATGGCCGCATTTAATGCGCCGTTTTTCAGCAGAATGCCCTGAACGGCGTGAAGTTCTTTGCCTTTAAGCAGGTATGCGCCATGGGAAGCCAAACGTTCGCGAACCGCGTTATAAACGCTGTCAACGACAACAATGGACTGTTCGGACGCACAGATAACGCCGTTATCAAACGTTTTTGACATCAGGATTGACGCTACGGCGCGTTTAATGTCCGCCGTTTCATCAATAACGACCGGGGTATTACCCGCGCCCACGCCGATTGCCGGTTTACCGGAGCTGTATGCGGCTTTCACCATGCCCGGGCCGCCCGTGGCCAGGATCAGGTTGATGTCCGGGTGATGCATCAATTGGTTAGAGAGCTCAACGGACGGTTGATCAATCCAGCCGATAATATCTTTTGGCGCGCCGGCGGCAATGGCGGCCTGCAGCACGATATCGGCAGCTTTGTTGGTGGCGTTTTTTGCACGCGGGTGTGGAGAAAAGATAATACCGTTACGGGTTTTCAAGCTGATTAACGCTTTGAAAATCGCGGTGGACGTTGGGTTAGTGGTTGGAACAATACCGCAGATTAGGCCGATAGGCTCAGCGATGGTAATGGTACCGAACGTATCGTCGGTGGAGAGAACTCCGCAGGTTTTTTCATCCCGATAGGCGTTGTAAATGTATTCGGAAGCAAAGTGGTTTTTAATCACTTTATCTTCCACAATCCCCATGCCGGATTCAGCAACAGCCATCTTGGCCAGCGGGATCCGCGCATCCGAAGCCGCTAACGCCGCAGCCCGGAAGATTCTGTCGACTTGCTCTTGAGTATAATTGGCAAATTCACTCTGTGCCTTTTTTACTCTTTCGACCAGTGCGTTAAGTTCAGCAAGATTAGTTACGGCCATAATGCTCTCCTGATAATGTTAAACTCTTTCAGTCAATGGTCTGCTAAGTAGATGAGTATAGATAAATGAGCGAATGTTGCGTCTGAACTCAAGCCTTATCTACTTTTTCCCGTCACTGCATTAATTGACTCAAAGAGCTTACTTACAGTCATGCTACTGGTTATCTGCCGTATCACCTGGGAATCAACGTCCTCGCATCAAAAACATTTTGAGAACTCACTAAATCAAAGATGATTCCTTCGGCTTAACCGGATGACTAAGAGCATACCTGCTTATAGGCGGAGTTTTTGTGATCTCAATCTAGTTTTTTTGATGCTGACACCATTCAGCATCATCGTTTTTGAGAACTATTATCAATTATAAAGCCGGTGCCGGACGACATACCTCTTTTACATGTTGCTGTCAAACTTAAATTGATGATTTTTTATTCTACTCTGCCGGTAAAATGAGAAATAAAATCCTGCGTATGAGAATGGATAAAAATGGCTGATTACACTACATTAGCGCCAGTAGGACATTGGTGCGAACGGCAACCCATCCGGGGTGGTATGTGGTCCAATCACTGTTGAGTTTTTCAGACTATATCAAATTCTTCATCGGATTGTTTGCATTGATCAACCCGATAGGCATTCTTCCCGTCTTTATCAGCATGACCAACTACCTGGCGGTGGAAGGGCGCAATAAAACCAATCTGACGGCCAACTTTTCCGTTGTCGTGATCCTATGGACATCGCTGTTCTTCGGCGACAGTATCTTGCGATTGTTTGGCATTTCAATTGATTCATTCCGCATTGCCGGCGGCATCTTGGTCATGACGATAGCCATGTCAATGATCAGCGGTAAGCTGGGGGAAGACAAACAAAACAAGCAGGAGAAAACGGAAACCGCCAATCGAGAAAGTATCGGCGTGGTGCCGCTGGCGCTGCCGTTAATGGCCGGTCCTGGGGCAATCAGCTCCACGATTGTCTGGAGTTCTCGTTATCATGAGTGGCAGAACTTATTGGGTTTGGCGCTGGCTATCGCGCTGTTTGCGTTTTGTTGTTGGTTATTGTTCCGCGGCGCGCCGCTTTTAGTCAGAGTTCTCGGTCAGACTGGCATTAACGTGATTACGCGTATTATGGGGTTATTACTGATGTCGCTGGGTATTGAGTTTATTGTGACCGGCGTGAAAGCGCTCTTTCCCGGTTTATTATGACCTGGTAGCAAACGCTGAATTTTCCGGGAATATAAGATATTCCGATGAATTATCTGTTTGAAACAAACTGACACCGCAGTGAATTTCATCTCCTCCGTTCTTTTCTATTTTTCGCATAAACAATGCTTATTTATTAAGCGTGTTTTTAGTCTACTTTTTATATGCTAATTGTGACTGCGATCTCTTTCTTGCGCTTTTGATAGTGTACTGGCTTGTGAAATTAATAACATTTTATTGACTAATTCGTTGAGTATGTAACACATGTGAGCGGCCGTTATTTGTACAACCAAAGGCGGGCTTCGATGGGTATGCTGCTAACTGGTTATTTTAACTAAATTTTTCTTGCGTTATGTCTAAATGCTTTTAGATAATACCATTATTAATCAAATGGTTAATAGTGTGAGGCTTCTTTTTTTAGTGATGTTTCTAACGTTTACAAAAAATTATGCAGGATTAATTTTAAATATATTGGCGAATGAATTCTCTTTTGTTAGTTTCGACAACAGGCCGTTAATTGTGAGCTATTCATAAGTTAAATTTATTAATAATGTAAATGCCGGAATCAGCATTTGCTTATCATTTATTCATATGTCCATGCACAAGGTTAACCGTTGTCTGTGAATGGCACGATACGTCACTGTAAAAACAGGAGTGGAGCAGTGGAAAATATCAAAACAAGAAAAAGCGTTGTCGCCAGTTTTATCGCTACGTTGATCATTATGCCAGTCGCGGGTGTATGGGCGGCGGAGGTTCCCGCCGGCGTTCAGTTGGCTGAAAAGCAGGTTCTGGTTCGCAACAACGGCGCTGAAGTCTCTTCACTGGACCCTAACAAAATAGAGGGGGTTCCGGAATCCAACGTCGCGCGCGATCTCTATGAAGGGCTGGTGATTTCCGATTTGGACGGACACCCGATCCCCGGCGTGGCGGAAAGTTGGGATAGTAAAGACGCTAAAGTATGGGTTTTTCATTTACGTAAAAACGCGCGCTGGTCGAATGGCGAGCCGGTGACCGCGCAGGATTTCGTCTATAGCTGGCAACGCCTGGCCGATCCCAAAACAGTATCGCCTTATGCCAGCTATCTGCAGTACGGACATTTACTAAATATCGATGACATCATTGCCGGTAAGAAAGACCCGGATACGCTCGGCGTCAAAGCGCTGGATGACCATACGCTGGAGGTAACGCTCAGTGAAGCGGTGCCGTATTTCTACAAGCTGCTGATCCACTCATCCCTGTCTCCGGTGAACCGGGCGGCGGTGGAGAAATTTGGCGAGAAGTGGACGCAGCCGGAAAATTGGGTGGGGAATGGCGCCTATAAGCTGAAAGAGTGGATCGTGAATGAAAAGATTGTGCTGGAACGCAATCCTCAGTATTGGGATAACGATAAAACCGTTATCAATCAGGTGATCTACCTGCCTATTTCTTCGGAAGTGACGGATGTTAACCGTTATCGAGCCGGGGAGATCGATATGACCAACAACAAATTACCCATCGAGCTGTTCCAGAAATTAAAGAAAGAAATCCCGCAGGAAGTCAAAGTAATCCCGTATCTGTGTACTTACTACTATGAAATCAATAATCAGAAAGCGCCGTTTGACGATGTGCGGGTAAGAACCGCGCTGCGTATGGGAATCGATCAGGATGTATTAACCAATAAAGTGAAAAATCAGGGGGATATTCCCGCCTATGGCTATGTTCCTCCCTTTATTGACGGATTTAAGGCGCAAACGCCGGAGTGGTTTACCTGGCCGCAGGAAAAACGCAACGCGGAGGCGAAAAAACTGCTGGCGGAAGCCGGCTATACGGCAACCAAACCGCTGACATTCAGCCTTCTGTACAACTCATCGGATTTACATAAAAAACTGGCGATTGCGGCGGCGTCCATCTGGAAACAGAATATCGGCGTTAATGTGAAGCTGGAGAATCAGGAATGGAAAACCTATCTGGATAATCGTCATCAGGGCAACTTTGATGTCGCCAGAGCAGGGTGGTGCGCCGATTATAACGAGCCAACCTCCTTTTTGAACACCATGCTTTCCGGCAGCAGCAATAACACCGCCCATTATAACAGCACGCAATTCGATAGCCTGATAGCGCAGGCCGTACAGGCCGGTACGGATGACGATCGCGCCACCCTCTACCAGCGGGCCGAATCTCAGTTGGATAAAGACGCAGTTATTGTCCCCATTTACTACTATTCAAATATCCGCTTGGTAAAACCTTATGTCGGTGGGGTTACCGGTAAAGATCCGCTGGACAATCTCCGGGTAAAAAATCTCTATATCATCAAGCATTAATTGATAAAACCTGCATTCTGATGACCAATTTTGTTGGTCATCAGAATGCGCATGCAGCTATAGGCATGATAAACAACACAGGAGAAAACAATGATATACATTACAACAACAAAAAAAAGGTTGGCCGCAGGCATTATCGCGGCAATGGGGATGTCTTCCGCCTGGGCCGCCACGGTGCCCGCAGGCGTTGAGCTGGCGGCAAAGCAGGAACTGGTGCGCAATAACGGCGCGGAAGTCGCTTCACTGGATCCCCATAAAATCGAAGGCGTACCCGAGTCCAATGTGTCCCACGATATACTGGAAGGGCTGGTGATCTCCGATCCTAATGGCAAGGTTATCCCTGGCGTGGCGGAAAGCTGGGATAACAAAGATTTCAAGGTGTGGACTTTCCATCTGCGAAAAAATGCCCGCTGGTCAAATGGTGACCCTGTCACTGCACAGGATTTTGTCTATAGCTGGCAGCGTCTGGCCGATCCGAAAACCGCTTCTCCTTATGCCAGCTATCTGCAATACGGCCATTTGCTGAATATCGATGACATTATCGCGGGTAAAAAATCGCCGGAAACCCTGGGCGTGAAGGCCATTGACGACCATACGCTGGAAGTCACCCTCTCTGAGGGCGTGCCTTACTTCTATAAACTACTTATCC
Source organism: Brenneria izadpanahii (assembly GCF_017569925.1). NCBI lineage: Bacteria > Pseudomonadati > Pseudomonadota > Gammaproteobacteria > Enterobacterales > Pectobacteriaceae > Brenneria > Brenneria izadpanahii. Next base: position 2,363,310 of record NZ_CP050854.1, read on the forward strand.
ATCCGGCAATGTCGCCTGTTTATAAAAAATCGGTGGAGCAGTTCGGAGAAAAATGGACTCAGCCGCAGAATTGGGTCGGCAACGGCGCTTATAAGCTGAAAGACTGGATTGTGAATGAAAAAATTGTGCTGGAGCGCAACCCGCAGTACTGGGATAACGATAAAACCGTCATCAATCAGGTCACTTATTTACCTATTTCATCCGAAGTCACCGATGTTAACCGCTACCGCAGCGGTGAAATTGATATGACTTATAATCAACTGCCGATAGAACTGTTTCAGAAGTTAAAAAAAGAGATCCCGCAGGAAGTAAAAGTAAACCCGTATTTGTGCACCTACTATTACGAAGTTAATAACCAGAAAGCGCCGTTTACCGATGTACGGGTGAGAAATGCGCTGCGTATGGGACTGAGTCAGGATATTTTGACCAATAAAGTTAAAAATCAGGGTGATATTCCGGCTTATAGCTTCGTCCCGCCTTATATTGATGGGATAACGGTAACGCAGCCCGAATGGTTTGGCTGGCCGCAGGAAAAACGCAACGCGGAGGCGAAAAAATTACTGGCGGAAGCGGGATATAGCGCGGACAAACCGCTGACCCTCAGTCTGTTATATAACACTTCCGATTTACATAAAAAGCTGGCGATTGCGGCGACGTCAATCTGGAAACAGAATATCGGCGTTAATGTGAAGCTGGAGAATCAGGAATGGAAAACCTTCCTCGATAGCCGTCATCAGGGTTCTTTCGATCTCGCCCGTGCCGGATGGTGCGCCGACTACAATGAACCTTCAACCTTTTTCAACAGCATGCTATCGGACAGCAGCAGTAACACCTCTCATTATAAGAGCAGCGATTTCGATGCGCTGATAGCTAAATCTTTGCAGGTCAATACAGAAGAAGAACGCGCGGCGGTTTATCAACAGGCCGAAGCCTTATTGGATAAAGATGCGGTTATCGTTCCGGTTTATTATTATGCCAACACTCGTCTGGTGAAGCCTTACGTCGGTGGTTTAACGGGTAAAGATCCGATGGATAATATCTACGTGAAAGATCTTTATATCATCAAACACTGATAATATTGCGGGCGGCGCCAATAGTCGCCGCCCGCTCTTATTTGCAGGTTTTATAGGTACGGGCAATGTTAAAATTCATTTTTCGCCGCTGTCTGGAAGCTATTCCGACGCTGTTTATTTTGATTACTATTTCATTCTTCATGATGCGCCTTGCACCAGGCAGCCCTTTCACCGGGGAACGAAATCTTCCGCCTGAGGTTATGGCTAATATCGAAGCCAAATACCATCTTAACGACCCGATGTTGACGCAATATGGCAACTATTTGTGGCAACTGGTTCAGGGTGATTTTGGTCCTTCATTCAAATACAAAGACTACTCCGTAAACGATTTGGTGGCCTCTTCATTTCCGGTTTCCGCCAAGTTGGGGGCGGCCGCATTTCTGCTCGCCGTGATTTTCGGCGTTGGCGCCGGCGTGATCGCCGCACTGAATCAAAACACCAAATGGGACTATACGGTAATGGGGTTTGCGATGACCGGGGTGGTGATTCCCAGCTTTGTCGTGGCGCCGTTACTGGTATTGATATTCGCCATTACGCTGCGCTGGCTGCCGGGCGGCGGCTGGAACGGCGGGGCGCCCAAATACATCATTTTGCCGATGGTGGCCCTGTCGCTCTCTTATATCGCCAGCATTGCGCGTATCACCCGGGGATCGATGATTGAAGTGCTGCATTCCAATTTTATTCGCACCGCGCGCGCCAAAGGATTGCCTTTGCGTCGCATTATTCTGCGTCATGCTTTAAAGCCGGCCTTATTGCCGGTGTTGTCCTATATGGGGCCGGCGTTTGTCGGCATCATTACCGGTTCAATGGTTATTGAGACCATTTTCGGCTTACCCGGTATAGGGCAGCTTTTTGTTAATGGCGCACTGAATCGTGATTACTCGTTAGTGCTTAGCCTGACCATTTTGGTCGGCGGATTAACCATTCTTTTCAATGCGATAATTGACGTGCTATACGCTGTTATCGATCCGAAAATTCGCTACTAACCGGGGGCGTTATGTTTTGGAATCGAAAAAATACTGAGGCGTTGGATAACTTCAACGAGAAGATGGACGTTGAAGGCCGCAGCCTGTGGCAAGATGCCCGCCGGCGTTTTATTCATAACCGCGCCGCGCTTGCCAGCCTGTTTGTTCTGGGGTTGATTACTCTATTCGTGATTGTCGCGCCATGGCTGTCGCCCTTCGATTATGCGGATACGGATTGGGGCATGATGTCTTCCGCGCCCGATATGACATCCGGACACTATTTCGGTACGGACTCATCAGGCCGCGACCTGCTGGTTCGCGTAGCTATCGGCGGGCGGATTTCGCTGATGGTCGGGGTGGCCGCCGCGCTGGTCGCCGTTATTGTCGGCACGCTGTATGGCGCGCTGTCAGGCTATCTTGGCGGAAAAGTCGACTCCGTGATGATGCGCCTGCTGGAGATCCTCAACTCATTCCCGTTTATGTTCTTCGTTATTTTGCTGGTGACGTTTTTCGGGCAGAACATGCTGTTGATCTTCGTTGCGATCGGCATGGTGTCCTGGCTGGATATGGCGCGTATCGTGCGCGGGCAGACGCTGAGCCTGAAACGTAAGGAGTTTATCGAGGCGGCGCTGGTATCCGGCGTTTCAACCCGCGGCATCGTATTGCGCCATATCGTACCGAACGTGCTGGGGGGGTTGTGGTGTACGCCTCATTACTGGTGCCAAGTATGATTTTGTTTGAATCATTCCTGAGCTTTCTGGGATTAGGCACGCAGGAGCCGCTAAGCAGTTGGGGCGCGTTGTTGAATGACGGCGCGAACTCGATGGAAGTGTCTTCCTGGCTGTTGTTTTATCCCGCGGCGTTTCTGGTCGTGACGCTGTTTTGTTTTAATTTTATCGGCGATGGCTTGCGTGATGCCCTCGACCCGAAAGATCGCTGAGGAATCGCATTATGAATAGGCTTGATTCAACTGGAGAAAATGAACCGCTGCTAAGCGTTCGGGACTTACGGGTCACCTTCCGTACCGAAGATGGCGACGTAACTGCGGTAAACGATCTCAATTTTACCCTGAATGCCGGGGAAACGCTGGGAATCGTCGGCGAATCCGGTTCAGGGAAATCGCAAACGGCGTTTGCGCTGATGGGATTGTTGGCCAGCAACGGTTATATCAGCGGTTCTTCGCGTTTTCATGGCCGGGAGATCCTCAACTTGCCTGAGCGTCAACTGAATAAGCTGCGTGCGGAAGAGATCGCCATGATATTTCAGGATCCGATGACCTCGCTGAATCCTTATATGCGGGTCGGCGAGCAGCTGATGGAAGTCCTGATGCTGCATAAGCAGCTCAGTAAAAGCGAGGCTTTTGAAGAGTCGGTCAGAATGCTCGACGCCGTAAAAATGCCGGAAGCGAGAAAACGCATGAAAATGTATCCTCATGAGTTTTCCGGCGGTATGCGCCAGCGCGTGATGATCGCGATGGCATTGCTGTGCCGTCCTAAATTGCTGATTGCCGATGAGCCGACCACCGCGCTTGATGTGACGGTGCAGGCGCAGATCATGACGTTATTAAATGAGCTAAAACGCGAGTTTAATACCGCCATCATTATGATCACCCACGACCTGGGCGTTGTGGCCGGTATTTGCGATAAGGTGCTGGTGATGTACGCAGGGCGGACGATGGAGTACGGTTCGGCGCGCGATGTGTTTTATCATCCGAGCCATCCTTATTCTATCGGGTTGCTTAACGCGGTTCCGCGGTTGGACTCCGAGGATGAAGTCCTGGCGACCATTCCCGGCAATCCGCCTAATTTGCTTCGCTTGCCGAAAGGGTGCCCGTTCCAGCCGCGCTGTCCTTACGCGATGGATGTTTGTCATGAAGCTCCCGCTTTGGCGTCTTTTGGTAACGATCGCCTGCGCGCCTGCTTTAGAACGATCGAGGAGGTGTTATGAGCATGGCAACGGAAAAAAACGCCTTGCTGGAAGTGGTCGATCTGAAAGTTCACTTCGATGTAAGAGACGATAAACAATGGTTCTGGCAACCGCCTAAAACGCTGAAAGCCGTTGATGGCGTGACGCTTCGTTTATATGAAGGGGAGACGCTGGGCGTCGTGGGCGAGTCAGGCTGCGGGAAATCCACGCTGGCTCGCGCCATTATCGGTCTGGTGAAGGCCACCAGCGGAAATATTACCTGGCTGGGACGCGACTTACTGGGCATGAGCGATGATGAGTGGCGTAAGGCGCGCAGCGATATCCAGATGATTTTTCAGGATCCGCTGGCGTCGCTTAATCCGCGAATGACTATCGGCGAAATCATCGCGGAACCGCTAAAAACCTATTATCCCAAACTGTCGCGTCAGGAAGTGAAAGATAAAGTCAAAGCGATGATGTTGAAGGTAGGTTTGCTGCCCAATCTGATCAACCGATATCCGCATGAGTTTTCGGGCGGCCAATGCCAGCGTATCGGTATTGCCCGGGCGCTGATCCTGGAACCGAAACTGGTTATCTGCGACGAACCCGTTTCCGCGCTGGATGTCTCCATTCAGGCTCAGGTGGTGAATCTGTTACGGCAATTGCAGCATGAAATGCAGCTGTCGCTGATTTTTATCGCGCACGATTTATCGGTGGTGAAGCATATTTCCGATCGGGTTCTGGTGATGTATCTGGGACATGCGGTGGAGTTGGGAACCTACGATCAGGTTTATCGGAACCCCCTACATCCCTACACGCGGGCTTTGATGTCGGCAGTGCCTATTCCCGACCCTGATAAAGAGAGGAATAAGCAGATACAACTGCTGGAGGGGGATCTGCCTTCGCCGATAAACCCTCCTTCGGGATGCGTATTTTGCACCCGATGCCCGATCGTCGGGCCTGAATGCGTAAAAACCAGACCCGTAATGGAAGGCAACTTTTCTCATGCCGTGTCTTGTCTGAAAGTTGATCCGCAAGAGCTGGTATCGTCATAACGGTAAAAAAACAAGGACGTCCCTTAACGGGACGTCCTTGTTTCAGCGGCTGGATTTACCGTGATGAGCGGTTTCGGCGCGGTTTATTCTTTCCACAGAATGTGGCAGAGTTTATGGTCCTTTTCCCGGCAAATCAGCACACGGGCAAAAATATCGGTAATTTCGCCGCCATCCTGCTCCGCGAGCCCAATCACCACTTCAGCAAAGAAATCCGGATTAAGATCGAAATCAACATGTTCCGACCAGTCTTCGGCGGGATCGAATAATTCTGCGCCGCCGCGTTCCTCGAACTGTAGGTTAAACAACAGGATATCCGCCGGATCAAGATTATCGGCCGCCAGTTCCAGAAAGATATCGTAAGCCTGCTCCAATGCTTCGTCTTCGGTCAGGCGGTTATTTAAATCCATACAAAATGTCCTGTTAAATGCGTGATGCACTATTAGAACACGTGAGAGGCCGTATTTATAGCAGAGGGCTGAAAAAGTAGAACAGGCGCTCTACAATTCGCTGCCAATATGGCCGGTTTTGCCACTGTGTGGCGCTTAATAGCGTTGAGCGGGCGATATAATCTTCCTGCACGCAGGCAAGATCGGTGCCGAAACCCGCATCGTCAATCACCACCGTAATTTCGAAATTCAGCCAGAGGCTGCGGATATCAAGATTAACCGTACCTATCAGGCTTAATTGTCCATCCACCAGTACGCTTTTTGTATGTAACAGTCCACCCTTAAACTGGTAAATTTTGACGCCGGCCGCCAACAACTCGGCAAAAAATGCCCGGCTGGCCCAACCGACCAGTACGGAATCATTTTTATACGGAACGATAAGACTAACATCGACACCGCGCTGGGCGGCGGTACATATGGCGTGCAGCAGATCGTCGCTGGGAACGAAATAGGGCGTGGTCATGATCAGCTGTTTCCGCGCGGAGTAAACCGAGGTTAACAGCGCCTGATGGATCATCTCTTCCGGATAGCCCGGGCCGGATGCGACTACCTGAATGGTGTGGCCGGTTTCCTGCTCAAACGGCATCATGTTGACGTCTGGCGGCGGCGGCAGCAGACGTTTGCCCGTCTCCATTTCCCAGTCGCAGCAATAGATAATCCCCAGGGTCGTCGCCACCGGGCCTTCGATGCGGGCCATCAAATCGATCCACTGACCCACGCCGGAATCCTGCTTGAAGAAGCGGGGATCAACCATATTCATACTGCCGGTATAGGCAATACGGTTATCGATTAGAATAATTTTACGATGCTGACGTAAATCCATACGGCGCAGAAACGCCCGGAATAAATTCACCTTCAGCGCTTCGACGACTTCTATTCCGGCTGTGCGCATCAACTGCGGGTAGGTATCGCGGAAAAACTTAACGCTGCCGGCGGAGTCGAGCAATATCCGGCAATGGACGCCGCGTCGGGCCGCCGCAATCAGAGACGACGTGACCTGATCGACAATCCCGCCGGATTGCCAGATATAGAACACCATCTCGATATTATTATGGGCAAGTTCGATATCACGAATCAGCGATTTAATCGTATCGTCAAAGGTCGTCAGCAATTGCAGTTGGTTGCCTTTGACCCCTCCCACGCCTTGCCGACGCTCGCACAATTGAAATAACGCGCTGGCGACTTCGCTATTTTCTGTTGCGAAAATACGCCGGTATTCTTTTAGTTCTCGTAGCCATTTGGCGGTGGACGGCCACATTTTACTGGCTCGTTCCGCCCGGCGCTTGCCGAGATGTAATTCACCGAAAGAAAGATAAGCGACAATACCGACCAGGGGCAGAATATAGATAACTAATAACCAGGCCATTGCGGAAGGGACGGTTCGGCGTTTCATTAGAATACGTAGCGTAATACCGGCGATCAGTAACCAATAACTGAAAACAAGTAACCAACTTATTACAGTATAAAATGTTGTCATAAAGGCGTCGTAAATCCCTTCCGTAAAACTTTAATAAAGTGTACGCATACTTTGATGAAAGAGGAAATGTCTTTAGTCTTAATAAAATAGCCCGATTGTTATTTTCCGCCGGGAGGGGAAATTTAAACAATACTTGGATCGCAGTATGAAGGGTCTATAATGCATGCTGCAAGTTGTCGATATAAGAGTTATGTCATGAAACGCAGCCGGAATGAAGTTAGCCGCTGGCGAATGTTGCGCCAGGCTCAGCGTCGCAGAAGTCGCTGGTTGGAAGCGCAGTCGCGCACTTACCGTCATATTCACTACGCCCGCTATTTACAGCAAAAGCATCAACGGCGCGCGTTGTTATATGCGGTAGCCTACGAGTGGTAGCGAGCTGAAAAAATTAGCGGTCATCGGTTAATATGACCGCTAATTTTTTAGGTATAAATCACCGTTTTACTGACATAAAACCGCACGCTCAGGACAATACCGGTATCAGCGTGTTATCGGTCGCGGTAGACGATTTATTCGCATCGGACGGCAGTTGGAAAAGCGACACGGTAGTGCTGAGCTGCTCTGTCTGTTCCAGCAGCGATGAAAAAGTCAGCGCCGTCGTTTCAACCTGATCCGCATTCTGCTGAACGGTATCATTCAAGGTGCGGATACGGCTGGTGACTTCATGGATACTCTGATTTTGCTGGTCTGATATTTCCGAGATTTCACTCAAAAAGGTGCTGGTGCCTTTCGCCGCCTGAATAATTTCCTGCAGGCTGTCATTCAACTTCTTAACCAGTAGCGCACCCATTTCAACGCTGTTGTCGGAATCGCGGATTAACGCATTGATATTTTGCGCGGAGTGACTGCTTTGCGACGCCAGCGTTCCGACTTCGCGCGCTACGACAGAAAAACCTCGTCCCATCTCTCCGGCGCGAGCGGCTTCAATCGCCGCATTCAATGATAGGATGTGCGTTTGGAACGCCACGTTTTCAATCATGCTGATGGCCTCCGTCATTTCCCGCGTCCTGCTTGCGATATCCGACATGGCCGTTTTTACTTCGTTCATCATAACTTCGCCTCGCATGGCGATATCGCTGGTATCTTCGGCGTGTAAGCTGGCTTGTTGAGTATGCTGCGTGTTCTGTTCCAGATGCTGGCTTAGCTGGATGATATGTTCGGTGGTGGCTTTTAGCTCATGGGACTGTTTGCCGGCCTGTTCCGACAGGATCCGGTTATCTTCAGCAACTTTATCAACCTGGCTAATCATGTTGCCAACGCTCTGGCGAACCTGATTAACCAAAACAACCAGTCCTCGTTGCATCTGAATTACGCTGTTATTTAACTGGTCTATTTCCCGCGTCGCCCATTTTTCCATTGCGATGGTATGTGAGAGATCGCCCGCCGCAATAAGCTGCAAATGATCGATGATGCGTTTCAGCGGACGGATAATGACCTTGTTGACGCTGACCCAAATCAGCACCGATACCAGCAGTAATAAGCCGAGCACGATAATAAAAATGGTATGGGCGCGATCGAGCGACGTCAGAAATTGCTGACCGTGCTGCTTTTGCCGGGCATCGTTATCCTGCAGGTAGAGCGAATATTTTTGCGTGAAATCGTTTTGATAAGCCTGAATAGGAATGACGAAAAAGATATCAATTTCATTGGTTCCCTTTATTCCCTGCGCGAGTTCGGCCAATCCGGCATACAGTTGTTGATAACTGTTTTTCAATTGATCAAAGGCCGGGGAGGAGGAGGAGGCATCCAGCGACTGATAGTAGATTTGCGCCTGTTTCAACGACGCTTCAGCCTCATCCATCAGGCTCTGCCAACTGCCGACCGATCCCGTTTCTTTATCAACCAGCAGATAAATTCCGGCTCGGTTAAGCTTATCGCTGGCGTTCATGACTTCCATTCTGGCCTTATCCATCAACGCCTGCTGTTGACGCAGCTGTTCATTGGCGGACGTGTCCAGTCTTACCTGTGTCATCGTTTGGGAAATAATTCCGACCGAAATCAGCTGCAATAAGGAAAATAACCCGATGACGAGTAGTAAACCCAAAAGAATACTCGGTCGGCGGCGGCGAAATATTCTCGATATCCCTAATCGTAACGTATCGGATGTTGACATGTTGTCCGGCTCCCTACATATAAATGGCAGCCAGCCTATCATGGTTAAATGACTAGAATATTTCAGTTTTATCGGGCAGGGATGCGATTATCCGGGGCATCGAACCGCGGGCGCCCATCATATTCCGCTTCTTGGGCGAACGGCAATGGGCCGAGGCCGGCACTGCCGCTACGGCCCATTTAATGAACGGAATTAAAACACTTTTTTGAAGGGTTTTACCGTTACCTGCCGGTAAACGTTGGCCGCGACGTAAGGATCGGCGTCGGCCCAGGTTTTAGCGTCTTGCAGGGAAGGGAACTCGGCAATAATGATGGAACCGCTAAAACCGGCTTTCCCTGGATCTTCGCTATCAACGGCGGGAAACGGACCGGCGGTAATCAGCCGGCCTTGATCCTGTAACTGTTTTAGGCGAGCCAGATGATCCGGGCGTGCCGCCAGCCGCTTATCCAGAGAACCGGCGATATCTTCAGCGTAAATAACGTATAACATAATGCGCCTCGCGTATTGGAGAGAACAAAACCGAAGTAACCCATCATACTTGATGATACGACCAGGACAATAGCTTGATTTACCAGAAAATTAGCTCCATGAGGCGGTTTTTTTTAACAATTTGGGTGGTTATTATTGAATATGATTGCTATTTGCATTTAAACTTGGGCGGCATAAGAGGATAAAGAAATACTATGCCGCAGAAAACGTTTTTCCTGACCCGCCGCTATTCATGGCCATTTTTGCTTTCAGTTGGTATTCACGGTTCTTTAATCGCGGGTTTGCTGTATGCGTCATTCAATAAGGCTTTTGAACTGCCGGAAGAGTCCAAGGCAATTAATGTCGTTATGGTCAATCCAGCATTATTTGAAGCTGCGCCTGCGGCAAAATCGGCGCCAACCGAGCCAGAGCCGGTAACGCAGCCGGAACCGGTTGTCGAGCCGGAGTCGATTCCTGAGCCCGAACCTGTGGTTGAACCTGAACCTATTCCCGAGCCGGAACCGATTCCAGAACCTGTTCCCACGCCGCTCCCTGAGCCAAAACCGGAGCCTAAGCCGAAACCAAAGCCCAAACCTAAACCGGTGAAAAAGATTGAGCAGCCAAAGCCGGTCAAACGGGAGAGGGCCGTTGAAAAACGGCCGCCGTCGCCGTTTACCAGCGAAGCGCCCACGCAAAGCGCGGTGAACGCGCCCGTCAGGCAGGCTCCGGCTCCCGCATCAAGTACGCAGTCGACGGGGCCGCGGCCGCTTAGCCGGGTCGAGCCGCAGTATCCTGCGCGGGCCTTTTCACTGCGTGTGGAAGGCCGGGTGAAAATTCAATTCGATATTGATGATTCTGGCCGGGTGGATAATATTCGGGTGATTTCGGCAGAGCCACGCAACATGTTCGAACGTGATATCAGACAGGCTATGCGGAAATGGCGTTATGAAGCCAATAAGCCAGGCAGGAATCTTGAGGTGACGTTCGTCTTCAGAATAAATGGCAAGACGACCATGGAGTAAGTTCGCCGAGGGTGATTGATATTGACAAAAAACGCCGCTTAACAGCGGCGTTGAGCTAACTGGCCATCCCCATTCTTCTCTTCTCATCCCCGCGCGGGCGGGGATCGACGTTCAGGCGGCGGGGTGATACCAGGATGATTTCCGCCGGCGCGGGAATGATAAAACGATGATATGAGGGGGGACTCAGTCCCGTTCTTTGGGGGTAAGGTGACTTTTCCCCGGCGGCAGTTCGCATGAGCGGCCATGACTATCCACCGCGACATAGGTAAATAATGCTTCCGTGGCGCGATAACGCTGTCCGATGGGTTCTGACGATACTTTTTTTATCCAGACCTCGACATTTATATTGATAGAACTGCGTCCGGTGCTTACGCAACGGGCGTAACAGCACACTACGTCGCCGACGGCCACGGGTTTCAGAAACGACATTCCGTCGACCCGAACGGTGACGACGCGGCCTTCCGCAATCTCTTTTGCTAAAATAGCGCCGCCCATGTCCATCTGCGACATGATCCAGCCGCCAAAAATATCTCCATTCGCATTGGTATCCGCAGGCATCGCCAGTGTGCGAAGTACCAGATCGCCATGAGGTATAACGTCTTGTTTGCTCATTGTGGTATCAATCAAATTAGGCTGACTCATAAAGTCATACTGTTTTTATCACGCAGGCATTATCAGTGCTCGCTGCCATTTTCTTCTGACTTTTCCCGATCGCCGGGTAAATGCCGATAAATATAGACGCCGCAGATAAGCGTAAATAGCAGGGTCAACCCCGTTAAACCAAAGACCTTGAAGTTAACCCACACGCTTTGCGGCATCCAGAAAGCAATATAAATGTTTAATAATCCACATACCAGAAAGAACATGGCCCAGGAGAGGTTAAGCCTTCCCCATACCGTCTGCGGCAAGGTCAGCTCTTTACCTAACATTCGCTGGATCAGCGTTTTTTTCATCACGAACTGGCTGTACAACAATGCCGCGGCAAACAAGGCATAAATGATGGTCACTTTCCACTTGATAAACTCATCGTTATGGAATACCAGCGTCAAGGTGCCGAAAATCGCCACCATGACAAAGGTGACCAGCATCATTTTCTCTATTTTGCGGTAAAGCACCCAGGTCACAACCAGCGCCAGCGCGGTAGCGGCAATCAATGCGCCCGACGCCACATAAATGTCATATAGTTTGTAAAACACAAAAAATACGACAAGTGGTAAAAAATCAATAAGTTGCTTCATTGTGTCGATCCGTAGCTCAATAAGATTTTGGTAATAACCGCAAAATGGTTACCTGATAACTGACAGTATTATCCTTCATTGTGGTGCGCTGTTCTCTTGATATCGCAATAATTTGCAGAAAATTACGATTGGGCGCGCGCGGCATGCGGGTGAAAAGGAGCGTCATAACATAAACGGTTAGCGCTCCCTCCTGAATCAAGCGCGAAGCAGCATGTAAAGACGGAACAGATAGATCAGCAGGATAGCGGATATCAGGTTGCTCAGACCATTTAACAGTACGGAAAGCACGGTGGGTGAAAACATCGGGATCTTCGTCACCAGCAGCAGGATGGCGATTTTGGTCAGCATCCAAAGGATCACCGCCGGCGCCGTTACGCGCAAGTTGGCATAAGCCAGTTTGGAACTGGTTTTAATGGCGCTGAATACGCCGCGTTTTTCGGTGACGACAATGATTGGCGACAGGCTTAGCGCGATAGCCAACAGTACGCCCGGAACAATCAGGAACAGCATGCCGAATTGAATGAGCAGGGTACAGAACAGGATCAGTATAAACAGGCGGGGCAATACCGGCGCAGAGGCGCCGATAGCCCGCAACGCGCTGGTACGGTTTCCGGCGGATACCATCTGAATCAGCATAAGAATGCCGCCGGTGAGAATCGCATTACCGACCAGGGCGGAGAATGTTCCCGCCGCAGACATTTTCAGCAACACCACCTGCTGTTCCGGCGTCATCTGCTGGATCATATCCATCATTCCCAGCTCGACGGACGAGGATAAATCGCTACTCACGTTATTCAGCGTTTGCAACTCTTCATTTCCTGGGGCGAAAGCATGATTCAGAATGACAGTAATGAAGGCGGTCAACAGCGACATCATTAAAATACTGATGAACTGGTTACGCGTAAAATTCATTGTGTCACGGTACAACGCGTTAGCCGTGATAGGCATGCAAACTCCTTGAGAAAAGATAGGCTAATGATATTAGCCTTTAATTGTAACCTGTTACTCTGGGCTGTGGCACCCCCGTCCGCGTTGCGGGGAGCGGATTTCTCATGATTCTGCGGACGGAGCGTCAATCATTGGTCGTCAACGGGGGGAGTCCATAGCGGGCGCGGGCGCGGTCACAGGCCTCATTTGTCTGGCCATTTTCTCCTGACGGCATAAATTCACGGCATGGGGAGGGGCGGTTGGCGTAAATGGAACAGCTGACGTTTTCGCCAATGTTGCCTTCTAGCGCGCGGCAACGGGGAGTTTTGCTGTTTGTGCCCTGCATGCAGCGTAAAAATGGCGTAAGAGGTTCTGTAAGTAGAGTTGGAACTACGCCGCCGCCATCATCGGCTTCAGCCCAGTAAAAAGAGACTCTGAAATAAGCGCAACAAGCACCGCAGTGCATACAGTCGTTATCACTCATTTGATTATCTACCGTCCTCAACCGGCATTGCATCACGCCCTTCATCTTTCAAGCCGCCTCGTGTTGGCTTCGGCAGGAAATCTGTTGGGTACAAAAAGAATGATGAGAATTTACCGCCTAACCATTCACTTGGGCAGCGCATTTTTTCAGGAGCGCACGTTATGTATATTTGGCTGTTTTTGATTTAAATCAATTTCTTTATTTTTAATTAGTTATGGAAAATTGATGGATTTTCATTTTTACAAAAAGCATTTAAAAGATGTGATCTGGCTTAAAACAAGAATGACCGCTTAAAGGTATATTTCGCTCGCAATTTAAACCATACAAATGGAGTGGATAATGAAAAAAGCGTCTTTCTTGCTACTGGCGGCAGCGCTGTTGCCAGCGGCCGCACTGGCTCATCAGGCCGGTGATGTCATTGTCCGTGGTGGAACCGCTACCGTGCGTCCGGTAGAGGGGTCTGACAATGTTTTGAACCTGGGTTCGTTTAAAGTTGATAACAATACGCAACTGGGGTTGACGTTCAGTTATCTGGTTACGGATAACATCGGCGTGGAATTATTGGCCGCGACGCCGTTTACGCATAAAGTAGGGTTGAACGGCGTCGGGACGATCGCCGAGGTAAGCCATCTACCGCCTTCTTTGATGGCGCAGTATTACTTTGGTGATAAAGCCGACAAACTTCGTCCTTACCTTGGCGTAGGCGTGAACTACACCATGTTCTTTGATGAAAAATTCAATGACCGGGGGAAGAGCAATGGCTTAAGCGATCTGAGCCTGACAAACTCCTGGGGCGTGGCTGCGCAGGCCGGTCTGGACTACAATCTGGATGAAAACTGGCTGATTAACGCTTCGCTGTGGTGGATGGATATTGATACCGATGTGAAATTTAATGCCGGCGACCAGCGGCAGACGATTAGTACCCGTCTGGATCCGTGGGTATTTATGTTTGGGGTCGGCTATCGTTTTTAACGATGAAAACGGAAAGGGGGTTGTCGGTAACCTCAAACGGCGGATTTTCACCCGCCGTTTTTCGTCTCTTGCGCGGCCTACCGCTATGAACGCGTTGCCGCTTTCATATTGCTGACAAAGGTACGCAACTGAGACAGCATCTCCGCGGGATTGTGCTGATTTTTTTCAATAATCCGAACGATCGCCGAACCGGAAATAGCGCCGGCCGCCCCTGCGGTTAATGATTCCCGTACTTGTGAAGGTTCTGAAATCCCGAATCCCTGAATTGGCGGGGCCGCATGGTACTCCTTCAATTTGGCGACCAGATGGTGAAGCGGCGAATGAGCGCGATTTTCCGCGCCGGTTACGCCCGCGCGCGACAGCAAATAGGTATAACCGCGGCCATAGGATGCGATTTCACGCAGCAGATCGTCATCGGCGTTGGGCGGGCAGATGAAGATCGGCGCGATGCCGTGGCGCTGTGCCGCGGCCCGGAAAGGCGCGGACTCTTCAACCGGAACATCGGCAACCAATACGGAGTCGACGCCGACTTGCGCGCAGCGCTGATAAAACTCATCGATACCGTTGCTGAAAACCAGGTTGGCGTACATCAGTAAACCGATGGGGATGTCCGGATATTTCTGACGGATGGCGGCAAGCATTTCAAAGCACTGACCGACCGTGACGCCGGCGGAAAACGCGCGCAGCGTGGCGGCCTGAATGGTTGGCCCATCAGCCAGCGGATCTGAAAAGGGGATGCCCAGCTCCAGGGCGTCGGCGCCTGCGGCAACCAGAGTATCAATGATTTTCAGCGACTGTTCCGGTGAGGGATCGCCCAGCGTCACAAAGGGGACAAACGCGCCTTCTTTATTGTCGCCGAGGCGTTTAAACAGATGTTGATAGCGCTCCATTAGATTTCTCCCCGATTTTTTAAAATATCGTGCACGGTAAATATGTCTTTATCGCCGCGGCCTGACAGGTTAACCACCAGAATTTGCTCTTTCTCCGGCTCTTGCTTGATCATTTTCAACGCATAGGCCAAAGCGTGGGACGATTCCAGCGCCGGGATAATACCTTCATGACGGGAGAGTTCTTTAAAGGCCTCCAGCGCTTCATCATCGGTGATCGAGACATAGTCGGCCCGGCCGATGCTATTCAGATAAGCGTGCTGGGGACCGACGGAGGGGAAATCCAGACCGGCCGAGATGGAATAGGACTCTTCGATTTGTCCTTCGCTGGTTTGCATCATCGGGGATTTCATCCCGAAGTAGATCCCCACGCGGCCATGCTTGAGCGGCGCGCCGTGTTGCCCGGTTTCAATGCCTAATCCCGCCGGTTCCACGCCGATCAGGCGGACGCCGGCGTCATCAATAAAGTCGGCGAACATACCGATGGAGTTGGAGCCGCCGCCCACGCAGGCCAGCAGCACATCCGGTAAGCGGCCTTCTTTTTCCAGCATCTGCGCTTTTATTTCCTCACCGATCATGCGCTGAAATTCACGCACGATGGTGGGGAACGGATGCGGACCCGCCGCCGTACCCAATAGGTAATGCGCCTTCTCATAGCTGCCGGACCAGTCGCGCAGCGCTTCGTTACAGGCATCTTTCAGCGTGGAAGAGCCGCTGTGAACCGGTATGACTTCCGCGCCCATCAGGCGCATACGGAATACGTTGGGGGATTGGCGCTCGGCATCCTTGGCTCCCATGTAGACGCGGCATTTCAGCCCCAGCAGGGCGCAAGCCAGCGCCGTCGCGACGCCGTGTTGCCCGGCCCCGGTCTCGGCGATGATTTCCGTTTTCCCCATCCGCTTGGCGAGCAGAGCCTGTCCCAGCACCTGGTTGGTTTTGTGCGCGCCGCCGTGCAGCAAGTCTTCGCGCTTCAGGTAAAGCTTGGTGCGGGTGCCAGCGGTCAGGTTTTTACATAATGTCAGCGCGGTCGGCCGGCCGGCATAGTTCTTCAGTAAGTCGATGAATTCCGCCTGGAACTCGGGATCCTGCTGGGCGCTTACAAAGGCTTCCTCCAACTGGCGAAGGGCCGGGATGAGGATCTGCGGCACATACTGTCCGCCGAATTCACCAAAGTATGGGTTGAGTAATGTCATAATATTCCTGTCTTTATATTCAATATACCCGTCATCTTTTCGCGTTGCGGGCATAAATGTTGAGCCGCGCTGCCATTGACGCTACGGTCATTCCGTCCGTAGCGTCTGAAAAACCGCAGCGATCTTATTCGCATCTTTCTTTCCAGGCTGACTTTCCACGCCGGAATTGAAGTCCAATCCGGCGCACCCCAGTTGAGCCGCCTGGGCGCAGTTATCAACGTTTAGTCCGCCGGCCAACAGTACGTTATCCAGCGTCTGTCCCTTGAGTATGGACCAGTCGAACGTCTGGCCGCTGCCGCCCTGGGCGTTATCCAGCACATAGCGATCGACGTGCCGTAGGTTTCTTTCCGGGCATGCGCCGCGTATGCTCAGCGCTTTCCAAATTTGGCAGGTCGCGGGCAGATGTTCACGCAGCAGCGAAATGGCGTGCTGGTCTTCGTCGCCGTGCAGCTGTACCGCGGCTAGTTGCAACTCGCCGGCGAGAGCGACGATCCGCTCGATCGGCGCATCGCGGAATACGCCGACATAACGCAGCGGGGCGCTCTGAATAAGGCGCTGCGCCTGTTCCAGCGAGATATGGCGCGGGGATGATTCAACAAAAATCAAACCGCCATAAACAGCGCCGGCCTGATAGGCGGCCTGGGCGTCTTCCGGGCGGGTGAGGCCGCAGACTTTATTCTCGCCGAGGATCACGCGGCGCACGGCCTGCGCCAGGTCGGATTCGGACATCAGCGAGCTGCCGATCAAAAAGCCATCGGCGAACCGGCTCAGTTCGCGAATTTGCGCATGAGAATGGATGCCGGACTCGCAGATCACCGTCACGCCTGCCGGCAGCCGTGGCGCAAGCTGACGGGTACGGTCTAAATCAACAGACAAATCGCGCAGGTTGCGATTATTAATTCCCACCACGCGGGCTTCAAGTTTAATTGCCCGTTGCAGTTCATCTTCGTTACTGGCCTCGGTCAACACGCCCAGCTTCAGACTATGGGCCAGGGCGGACAACTGGCGATACTGTTGGTCGTCCAGCACGGATAGCATCAGCAGAATGGCGTCGGCCTGATAATAACGCGCCAGATAGATCTGATACTCCGAAATAATAAAGTCTTTACACAACACCGGCTGGTGAACCTCTGCGCTGACCTGCGGCAGAAAAGCGAAATCACCCTGAAAATATTTTTCATCGGTCAGCACCGAAATCGCGGAGGCGTAGTCTTTATAAATCCGGGCGATCTTTGCCGGATCGAAATCATCACGGATCAACCCTTTCGAAGGCGAGGCCTTTTTGCATTCCAGAATAAACGCCGGCTTATTCTGGCTCAGCGCCTGATAAAAATCCCGTTGGCTGGGAACAACCTCATGCTGGAACGTCGATAAAGGCTGTTTTTTCTGGCGCGCTTCAACCCATAAGGCCTTATCCCGCACTATTTTATTCAGAATGGTTTCCTGCATGACTTCTTTATCCTCTTGCGGCCAGATCGGTAACCCGCTGATAGGCCTGTCCGCTACGAATGACTTCTAATGCCTGCTGCGCATTTTGACGCAAATCTTCCCGTCCGAATAGCTTCAATAATAATGCAACGTTGGCGGCGACGGCGGCTTCATGTGCCGGTTTGCCTTTACCCTGTAACAGTGAGGCCAGAATGTCACGGTTTTCTTCCGGAGTGCCGCCCGCTAATGCCGACAGCGGGAAACTTTCCAGCCCGAAATCCTGGTGGGTTAATTCGTAGGTTGCTATATCGCCCTGGTTCAACTCGGCGACCTGCGTTGGCGCATGTATCGCCACTTCGTCCATTCCACCGCCGTGAACTACGGCCGCCCGCTGATACCCCAATACCTTCAAGGTTTCGGCAATCGGGCGCACCAGTTCCGGACGATAGACGCCGATCAGCGCCAGCGGCGGACGGGCCGGGTTAACTAATGGACCCAGAACGTTAAACAGGGTTCGGGTTTTTAACTGCTGACGCACGGGGGCCGCGTGGCGAAAACCGGGATGATACTGCGGCGCAAACAAAAAGCACACGCCCAGGTCGTCCAGCGCCTGACGCGCCTGTTCGGCAGGCATATCAAGGCGAATGCCGAACGCGGCCAGCAAGTCGGACGACCCCGACCGGCTGGAGACGCTGCGGTTGCCGTGTTTGGCGATCTTCAACCCGCAACTGGCGGCCACAAAAGCGCTGGCGGTCGAAATATTGATACTGTTGGTGCCGTCGCCGCCGGTGCCGACAATATCGGCGAACGGGTAGTCAGGGCGGGGGAACGGTTGCGCATCGGCCAGTAAGGCGGTTGCCGCGCCGGCGATCTCTTCCGGGTGTTCGCCGCGAATTTTCATACTGATCAGCGCCGCGGCCAGCTGGCTAGCTTCAAGCTCGCCGCGCACGACGGCGCCAAACAGCGCCTGGCTTTCCTGTCGGCTGATGATTTCGGCCTGATATAGTTTTTCAAGTATTTCCGCTATGGAGAAAGTCTCTTGCATGATCGTGTCCTTTAATTAAGCCAACGCCCAGTCCAGCGTCTGTTCGAGCAGCCGCGCGCCGTGGGTGGTTAAAATCGATTCAGGATGAAACTGGAAGCCGTAAACGCGGTCGGCGTCGTGACGCACCGCCATCACCATGTCGTTAAAGTGAGCGTTAACGGTCAACTCCGCCGGAATATCGCTGCCCACCAGAGAGTGATAGCGCGCCACCGGTAGCGGATGGGGTAAGCCGGCGAACATCGCCAGACCGTCATGGTCGATGTTGGAGGCTTTGCCGTGCAGAATCTCGCCCGCCTGACCTACATGGCCGCCATAGGCTTCCACAATCGCCTGATGCCCGAGGCAGATGCCGATAATCGGCAGTTGACCGCGCAGACGCTGTAGCAGTTCAGGCATGCAACCCGCCTCGGCCGGGGCGCCCGGACCGGGAGATAACATCAAAACCGGCCGTTCCATTTTCTTTAAATGGTCGATGATGGCGTCGGCCGGCAGATGATTACGATAAATAACCACCTGATGCCCGCTGGCCCGCAGTTGATCCACCAGATTGTAGGTAAATGAATCGATATTATCGAGCAGTAAGATATCCGCCATTAGAACAACTCCTTCGCGTTGTGCGCACTGGCAATGGCCCGCAGAACGGCCCTCGCCTTATTTCGTGTTTCATCGGCTTCCGCTTGCGGAACGGAGTCCAGAACAATGCCCGCGCCCGCTTGCACTGTGGCGATGCCGTCTTCAACGTAGGCTGAACGGATAACGATACAGGTATCCAGATCGCCGTGGGCGGTAAAATACCCCACCGCGCCGCCATAGCTGCCGCGCCGGGTTTTCTCACTGGCGGCGATAAGCTGCGTAGCGCGGACTTTCGGCGCGCCGCTCAGCGTTCCCATATTCATACAGGCGCGGTAAGCGTGCAGCGCATCCAGATCTTCACGCAGCGTTCCCACCACGCGGGATACCAGATGCATGACGAAAGAGTAGCGATCGACCTGGGTTAAATCGGCTACATAGCGGCTGCCGGGCTTACAGATTCGCGCCAGATCGTTGCGCGCCAGATCGACCAGCATCAGGTGTTCGGCCATCTCTTTATGGTCGGTACGCATTTCCAGTTCAATGCGGCTGTCGAGATCGCGATCCAGCGAGCCGTCGGCGCGGCGTCCGCGCGGGCGGGTGCCGGCGATCGGATAAATTTCAATCTGACGGCTGTCTGCGTCATATTTCAGCGAACTTTCCGGCGAGGCGCCAAACAGCGTGAAGTCCTGGTCCTGCATGAAAAACATGTAAGGGCTGGGGTTATTGTCTTTCAGAACCTGATAGGCAGACAGCGGCGACGGGCAGGGCAGCGAAAAGCGGCGGGAAGGCACCACCTGAAAAATTTCTCCGGCGCGAATCGCCTGCTGCATCTGAGTAACAACCTCGCCATAGGCTTCATCGCTCTGGTTGCAACTGAGCTCCATGCTGTCAATCGATTGATGCGGCAGCGCGGGGGCCGGTTGTTTCAACTGCTGCTGTAGTTGCGTTAACCGTTGCTGTAAGCGCTGCCGCTCGCCGCTGTCCGGCGTAAACAGGCTGGCCTGAAGCAGGGTAGTCCGTTGTTGATGGTCCAGCGTCAGCAGGGTTTCCGCCAGATAAAAGCAATAGTCCGGGCAGCGCTGCTGCTGGCTCAGTTCCGGCAATGTTTCAAAACTGGCCACCAGATCGTAAGCGAACAGTCCGCCCAAAAACATCGCTTCACGCTCATCGGCAGGCGAGTCGACCAGCTTTAGAATGACGCGTAGCGCATCAAAAACGGATAACGAACGCAGGCGGGAGTCTTCATCCTGCATGTTGTCTGCCGGGGGGAAGGTCAGTTCGCGGCTGTTAGGATGCGCGGCGATGACGACTTCGGGCGGCAGCGCCTTATCCAGCAGCGGCAGCAAATTCGCGCCGTTGGCGGTCAGCGCCTGAACGGAAACCTGCTGGCCGAGTGCGGTGATGCGCAGCGCGCTATCAATAATTAATAGGCTTTTCAGGTTTTGCTTACTTTCTATTTCGGCTGACTCCAGCAGCAGCGTGGCGGGTCTTGCGCCGCAGAGCTGGTGGAAAATGGTGCTGGGGTCATTGCGGTAGATGGCCTCGGTACGCAGAAGCTCCAGTTTTGGTCGTGTCGTTTGCATCATTGCTACCTGTTTTATTTTGCCCATATATGAAAAAGCCCGCTTAATAAGCGGGCCTGGGAATATCTGCATGTATGATAATGGCTATGCGTGATTACTCCACCCGCGTAAGGGAAGAGCGCCACCAACCTGATTTCATCGTGTTTTGCATGACCATTATCAACATCTCACTGTTTGTGTGCTGAACTTGCGTACTAGTAAACTAGTTCGTACTTCGAAAGTCAATAACAGGAATAATATTATTTTATTGCCGGGGTTAAAGCGACGGCGTAGTTCATCATCATGCTAATTATTACTATTACCGGCGCGTTGATGGCATCATAGTGACCTTCGAACCACCAATTCTGCCAGTGATGGGAATATTTGTGTCACAAGAACCTCAACCGCTATCGTCTTTCCCGCTTTATGATCTGCATAGTCACACTACGGCGTCCGATGGCGTATTAACGCCGGCTGAACTGGTTAACCGGGCGGTTGCGATGCGCGTCAGCGTGTTGTCGATTACCGATCATGATACCACCGGCGGCCTGGCCGAGGCGCAGCGAACGATTGATGAGCTGGCGTTGCCGTTGCGGCTGATCTCCGGCGTGGAGATTTCAACGCTATGGGAAAACCATGAGATTCATATCGTGGGGCTGGGTATGGATATTGGTCATCCGGCCCTGCGCGATCTTTTGCTGAGCCAGGCGCAGTCGCGGTGGGAAAGGGCGGAGCAGATCGCTTTGCGCCTGGAGAAAGCGCGCATTCCCGAGGCGCTGGAAGGCGCGAGCCGGTTGGCGGTCGGCGGCCAAATCACCCGCGGGCATTTCGCCCGCTTTCTGGTGGAGCAAGGCGTAGCGGCGAATATTAATCAAGTGTTTAAGAAATATCTGGCGAAAGGGAAAACCGGATACGTCCCGCCACAGTGGTGTACAATAAAGCAAGCGATTGATGCCATTCATCAATCTGGCGGCGTCTCGGTGCTGGCGCATCCGGGGCGTTATAATTTGACCGCAAAATGGTTGAAACGTTTGTTGACCGGGTTTGCGGACAGCGGCGGTATTGCCATGGAAGTGGCGCAATGCCAGCAGGCGCCGGATGAGCGAACGCGGCTTGCCCGTTATGCCCGGGAATTTAGCCTGTCGGCATCGCAGGGTTCGGACTTTCATCAGCCCTGCGCCTGGATTGAACTGGGGCGCAAGCTGTGGTTGCCCGCCGATGTGGAGCCGGTGTGGCGGCATAAGGCGCTGGCTGAATAAGCATTCCGCCGCCGGTTGTTTGTCCCTGGCGCAAACGGAAATAACAATATTGACGATTATGCGGGAGAGGCCGTGAGCTTTCCCGTATTTCAGAAGCATGAGGTAGTGTCATGAGTCAGTTTTTCTACATTCACCCGCAGAATCCTCAGCCAAGACTGATCAATCAGTCAGTGGACTTTCTGCATAAAGGCGGGGTGATTGTTTACCCTACCGATTCAGGTTATGCGCTGGGATGCAAGTTGGGTGAAAAAAATGCAATGGAACGTATCTGCCGAATCCGCGATCTGGATAGCAACCACAATTTTACCCTGATGTGCCGCGATCTTTCGGAGCTATCGACATATGCCTACGTTGATAATGCGGCGTTTCGTCTGATTAAAAATAATACGCCGGGCAACTATACCTTCATTCTTAAAGCGACCAAGGAAGTGCCGCGCCGCTTGATGAATGAAAAACGTAAGACCATTGGCCTGCGGGTGCCTTCTAATCCTATTGCGCTGGATTTATTAGCCGCATTAGACGAACCATTAATGTCCACCACGCTGATGTTGCCCGGCAATGATTTTGCCGAATCCGATCCGGAAGAGATCCAGGAATCGCTGGGAAAACAGGTCGATCTGGTAATTCATGGCGGGTTTCTCGGCCAGCAGCCTACCACGGTGATTGATTTGACCGAATCCACGCCGCAGATTGTCCGTGAAGGAACCGGGGACATCACGCCATTCCTGTAACCTTGGCCGCCGCAATCTCGCCCTTTCGTTCAAACGATCGTAGTAGGACGCGATTGCCCGGAGAGCCGGGGGCTCAGCCTGTAACCAATACAGCTGGTAATGATCGAAATCTTGTTTAGTTGCATACGAACGTCTAATTAAACGAGAAGAATCAATTATTCTAAAATTCGTGTAGTATGTTCGCCCGCGCAGCATTGTGTGTGGCTTATTTTTCACCATGCTGTTTGTCGTTAAATGTTTTTATATCAGCAGGTTATTCTGTTTTTTATTATAACCTGTTGTTTTTGAAGAACAACATGACGCCTGTGAAGGCGGCACTCAGAGGTTGCTCGATGAGCGAAAAGCTACAGAAAGTATTAGCACGGGCCGGTCACGGCTCGCGCCGTGAAATAGAAGGTATGATTCAAGCGGGTCGCGTCAGCGTTGACGGTAAAATCGCTACGCTCGGCGACCGGGTTGAAGTAACCAAAGCCACTAAAATCCGCATTGACGGTCACGTGGTTTCCGTCAAGGAAACTGAAGAAACCGTTTGTCGCGTTCTCATTTATTACAAACCGGAGGGGGAGCTGTGTACGCGTAGCGATCCTGATGGACGCCCGACGGTTTTTGATCGTTTACCCAAGATTCAGGGTTCTCGCTGGGTAGCGGTAGGGCGGCTGGACGTGAATACGTCAGGTCTGCTGCTGTTCACTACGGACGGCGAACTGGCGAACCGTTTAATGCACCCGAGCCGTGAGGTTGAACGTGAATATGCCGTGCGGGTTTTCGGTGAGGTCAACGATGAGAAGATTAAACAACTGAGCAAAGGCGTGCAGTTGGAAGACGGTCCGGCCTCATTCCGCACCATCCGTTATCAGGGCGGGGAAGGTCTCAACCAGTGGTATAACGTGACGTTGACGGAAGGGCGAAACCGTGAGGTTCGCCGTTTATGGGAAGCCGTCGGCGTGCAGGTCAGCCGCCTGATCCGGGTTCGCTATGGCGATATTCAGCTGCCTAAGGGCTTGCCGCGCGGCGGCTGGTCGGAAATGGCGTTGGAAAGTCTGAACTATCTGCGCGAACTGGTGCAGTTGCCGCCGGAAACGGTGACCAAACTGCCGGTTGAAAGCGAGCGCCGCCGGGTGAAGGCCAACCAGATTCGCCGGGCGATAAAGCGCAGCAGCCAGGTTTCTCCGGCTCGCCGCGGCGCGCCGAAACCGAAACGCAGCGGTCAATCTTAACAACTAAACCGTTGCGGATAATGCGGTAAGTATCTACGGTCAAGCCGCGTCTCTCCGCCAGACTTTAACTTTCTTTATGCCCGCGTAAGCGGGCATCTCAGCAGCGGTTCGTTACCAGTCAATCCCCTGTTGCGCTTTGATCCCGGCTTCAAAAGCGTGTTTTACCGGCCGCATCTCGGTGACGGTATCAGCCATTTCCAGCAAATCACGGTGGCATCCCCGCCCGGTGATAATAACCGATTGCCCGGCCGGACGGTCGCGCAGGGCGCTCAGCACCTCTTCCAGTTCAAGATAGCCATAGCTGACCATGTAGGTCAGTTCATCCAACACCACCAGATCCAACTGCGGGTCGGCCAGCATGCGTTTGCCGTGCCGCCATACTTTTTGCGCGGCCTCGGTATCCGTCTGGCGGTTTTGTGTTTCCCAGGTGAAGCCGGTTGCCATTACCTGAAATTCAACGCCGTGTTTTTGCAGCAGATTTTTCTCGCCGTTCGGCCATTCTCCCTTGATGAATTGGATAACGCCGGCGCGTAAATCATGGCCGATCGCCCGGGTAACGGTGCCAAAAGCCGCCGTGGTCTTCCCTTTGCCGTTGCCGGTGAAAACCATCAGGATGCCGCGCGTTTCGTTCGCGGCGGCGATACGGGCATCAACCTTTTCTTTAATACGCTGTTGACGTTGTTGGTGACGTTCATCACTCATGCTGCGTTTTCTCCTGACTATTCGGCTGGGCCTGATTTTCTACCTGGTTGAGCATCAAAACTCATTCCCGTTTTACGGCGGCTGTCATCGCCCATCAGGTAGAGATACAGCGGCATGATATCCGCCGGGGTTTTTAGTTTTTCCGCGTCTTCATCGGGGAATGCCGATGCGCGCATGCGGGTACGCGTGCCGCCGGGATTGATGCAGTTCACTCTCAGATTTTGCTGGCGGTATTCGTCGGCTAATACCTGCATCATGCCTTCAGTCGCGAATTTTGATACGGAATAGGCGCCCCAGCCGGCGCGGCCCTGACGGCCTACGCTGGAGCTGGTGAACACCAAAGAGGGGCTAGGCGATTTCAACAATAGGGGCAGCAATGCCTGCGTCAGCATAAAGGTGGCATTGACGTTAACCTGCATCACATCGTGCCAGACATCTGCCGGCTGCTGCGTCATCGGCGCGATTTCTCCCAGTAATCCGGCATTGTGCAGTACCCCGTCAAGACGCGGAACAACTCGGGCCAGTTCATCGGCTATTTGAAAAAATCGTTCCGAACGGGTGGTTAACATATCGCAGACGATGACGTGCGCTTTAGTACCGCTTTCTTCATAGATCTGCTGGTTAACCGCCTGTAGTTTACTTTCAGTGCGGCCCAGCAGGACAAGACGGGCGCCGAAGCGGGCGTAGGTAAGCGCCGCCTCACGACCGATACCATCGCCGGCGCCGGTAACCAGAATGATTCGCTGTTGCAGCAGGTCGCTTTGGGGCTGGTAATACACGGGCAATTCCTCTTGCAGACGTACCGGATACCTTCATTAATACGCTTGACGTCGCTATGCCGTTATCTGGCTGAAAAGGCATCCAATAGGATGAAGATGACGGATTTATGCCTTAAATAGGTGGCGTTTTCAATGAGACTGAGACCATTTCTTGGCGCATGTGCGGTAAAAAGCAGCGGAAAGCGCGGAAACGGAACAAATAACATCGCCATCTTGGGTGTCATACGTTAGGTTAAAGGTTTCGTTTACGATGCTGACTTGTCAGTTGGTCAGTATAATCAATGTGATATTTTAATACTCAGTTAATGAGGGCGGTATTTGTGGAATTACTTTCTCAGTACGGTTTATTCCTGGCCAAAGCGCTCACCATCGTTATCTCTATTGGCGCGCTGGTGGTTTTGGTCTTCGGTATGACGCAGCGTAAACGTCAGCGTAAAGGTGAATTACAGGTCGTTGATCTGGGGGAACAGTACCGTGATATGCAACGGGATATGCAGATGGCGTATATGAGCGATGCCGAGCGTAAGCTGCTATCCAAGCAAGAAAAAAAGAAGGAAAAAGCCGCTGCCAAGCAAGAAAAACAGCGCGCGCGGCGCGGTGAGGAAAAACCGTCGAAACCTTGTCTGTACGTGCTGGATTTCAACGGCAGTATGGACGCCGGCGAAGTGAACTCCCTGCGCGAAGAGGTTTCGGCGGTGTTGGCCGTCGCCAAACCAGAGGACGAAGTGCTGTTGCGATTGGAAAGTCCCGGCGGGGTGGTGCATGGTTACGGTCTTGCCGCCTCACAGCTGCAAAGGCTGCGGCAGAGCGGGATCCGGCTGACGGTGGCGGTTGATAAAGTGGCCGCCAGCGGCGGCTACATGATGGCCTGCGTCGCCGACCGCATTGTCGCCGCGCCGTTTGCGATTGTCGGCTCCATCGGCGTGGTTGCGCAGATCCCTAACTTCAATCGCCTGTTGAAAAATAAGGATATCGATGTTGAATTGCACACGGCAGGCGAGTTTAAACGCACGTTAACGCTGTTCGGCGAAAATACGGAACAAGGACGTGAGAAATTCCGTGAAGAGCTAAATATTACGCATGGCCTGTTTAAACAGTTTGTTCACCAGATGCGTCCGTCGCTGGATATTGATTCAGTGGCGACCGGGGAGCACTGGTTCGGCACACAGGCCAAGGATCTGGGGCTGGTTGATGCGATTGGCACCAGCGACGATCTGCTGATTGCCGAGATGGCCAATCATGAGGTTCTTAGCGTACGCTATACGCGCCGTAAACGCCTGATCGACCGTTTGACGGGAAGTACGGGCGATGCCCTTGAAAGGCTGATGCTGCGCTGGTGGCAGCGAGGAAATAGCCCGCTATTGTGATGATTTCATTCAACGGCTTTTCATGTTCATCGCCCGCGCCAAGCGCGGGCGATGGCGTTTAATCGACCAGATAATATTTTTCCGACAGCACGTGAGCCAGGTGTTTGAACATGTTAAACACCGCGGTGGTTTTCAATGTGGGCAGGCCGTTGTCATCAAGAAAAAACTCGCCGCGAAAAACCAGCACGTTGTTTTTTTGCTCAACGTCATCCGCCGCCATGCCATGCAGATAGTCGCCGTGATTTTTAATAATGGCATTAGCTTCGGCGAGCAGCGTTTGGCGGTCGATCGGGGATCTCTCTTTAATCATCTGAATTTCATCGGACATGGGTTACAACTCCATAAATATCTTTCAATGCGACCTGATGTACATCAAGCTCGTCTCTACGTTATGGGTGATAGTACGCCATAACGACCCAAGTGTTACCTATGATTGTACTTCTCCGGCGCATTTTATCGCAAATGTACTAAGTTTTAGTCACTTGGCGGTCGATACTGAGTTCAACATGGAGTGGATAAAACGGTTTTTCCATGCTAATTAGGTTGCGTGACGTCATTTATCAGGTAGAGTGTGGGATTTTGCGCGGTCAGTGGAATTAATTCTTTACGTCATGGCGGTTTGTATTTATTTGATATTGGAATAAACGCGTGACTATTCAGACCGGAGATAAGGATTACGGAAGGTTTTCCGAGTGGAAAATGGTCACCGGTAATGAACTGGCGTACTGCGGCGTTATCCACAATTAATCGAGTATCCGCCCTTGTTTATTTCGGCGGATGCCCCCAAAAGAAATCTGATTTTCAGAAGAATTCAGCAGGTAATAGTACATATGGGTAAAGCTCTCGTTATAGTTGAGTCCCCGGCAAAAGCCAAAACGATCAATAAGTATTTAGGCAATGCCTACGTGGTTAAATCCAGCGTCGGCCATGTGCGCGATTTGCCGACCAGTGGCTCAGCCAGTAAGAAGAGCGCGGACTCAACCAAAGACAAAACGAAAAAAACCGTCAAAAAGGATGAGAAATCCGCGTTGGTGAATCGCATGGGCGTCGATCCTTATCATGGGTGGAAGGCGAACTATGAGATTTTGCCCGGTAAGGAAAAGGTGGTTTCCGAGTTAAAAACGCTGGCGGAGAATGCCGAACATATCTATCTCGCAACCGACCTTGACCGCGAAGGGGAAGCCATTGCCTGGCACCTGCGGGAAATCATCGGCGGCGACGATAATCGCTTCAGCCGCGTCGTTTTTAATGAAATCACCAAAAATGCGATCCGGCAGGCGTTTGAAAATCCGGACAAGTTAAATATCGATCGCGTTAATGCCCAGCAGGCCCGCCGGTTTATGGACCGGGTGGTGGGCTATATGGTTTCGCCGCTGCTGTGGAAAAAAATCGCCCGCGGACTGTCCGCCGGCCGCGTTCAGTCGGTTGCGGTGCGTTTGATTGTCGATCGCGAGCGTGAAATCAAGGCTTTTGTGCCTGAAGAGTATTGGGAACTGTATGCTGACTTACTGGCCGGCAAGGATACCCAACTGCAAATGCAGGTCACGCACCATAACGGCAAGCCGTTTAAGCCGGTTAATAAAGCGCAGACGGAAGCCGCAGTCAGCCTGTTGGAGAAGGCTGATTATGTGGTGGCGGAGCGCGAAGATAAGCCAACCAGCAGCAAGCCCGGCGCGCCGTTTATCACTTCCACGTTGCAGCAGGCCGCCAGTACGCGGTTGGGCTTTGGCGTGAAAAAAACCATGATGATGGCGCAGCGTCTATATGAAGCGGGCCACATAACCTACATGCGTACCGACTCAACCAACCTGAGTCAGGATGCGCTGACCATGGTGCGCGACTATATCGGCAAAGAATTTGGCAATAAATATCTGCCCGATTCGGCCAACCACTACAGCAGCAAAGAGAATTCACAGGAAGCGCACGAAGCCATTCGCCCCTCCGATGTGAAAGTGCTGGCCGAGCATCTGAAAGATATGGAAGCGGATGCGCAGAAACTGTATCAGCTGATTTGGCGTCAGTTTGTCGCCTGTCAGATGACGCCGGCGAAATACGATTCCACCACCTTGATTGTTAAAGCGGCTGATTACCAGTTGCGCGCCAAAGGGCGCACGCTGCGTTTTGACGGCTGGACCAAGGTCATGCCCGCGCTGCGTAAAAACGATGAAGACCGCACGTTGCCGACGGTCGCCGTCGGCGAACGACTGGCGCTGCAGAAGCTATTGCCGGGGCAGCACTTTACCAAGCCGCCCGCACGCTATAGCGATGCATCTCTGGTGAAAGAGCTGGAAAAACGCGGCATCGGCCGTCCTTCCACCTACGCATCGATCATCTCCACTATCCAGGATCGTGGCTATGTCAGGGTGGAAAACCGCCGTTTCTATGCGGAGAAAATGGGCGAGATAGTGACCGATCGTCTGGAGGAAAACTTCCGCGAACTGATGAGTTACGACTTCACCGCCCGAATGGAAAGCAGCCTGGACCAGGTGGCTAACAATCAGGCGCAGTGGAAAGCGGTTCTGGACGAGTTTTTCGCCGAGTTCAGCCAGCAGTTGGAAACCGCGGAGCAGAATCCCGAAAAGGGCGGAATGCGGCCTAACCAAATGGTTCTGACCAGCATTGATTGTCCGAGCTGCGGACGCAAAATGGGCATCCGTACCGCCAGCACCGGGGTATTCCTCGGATGCTCCGGATACGCGCTGCCGCCGAAAGAGCGCTGCAAAACCACCATCAATCTGATCCCTGAAGCCGAAGTGCTTAACGTACTGGAAGGGGATGATGCGGAAACCAATGCGCTGCGCGCCCGCCGCCGTTGCCCTAAATGTGGTACGGCTATGGACAGCTATCTGATCGATAACCAACGCAAACTGCATGTCTGCGGTAACAATCCGGCCTGTGATGGTTATGAGATTGAAACCGGCGAGTTCCGTATTAAAGGTTACGACGGCCCGGTTGTTGAGTGCGAAAAATGCGGGTCGGAAATGCATATGAAGATGGGCCGGTTTGGTAAGTACATGGCCTGCACCAACGAAAGCTGCGGCAATACGCGTAAAATTCTGCGCAATGGCGAAGTCGCGCCGCCGAAAGAAGATCCGGTGCCTTTGCCAGAGCTGCCGTGCGAGAAGTCCGACGCCTATTTCGTCTTGCGTGACGGCGCGGCTGGTATCTTCCTGGCGGCCAATACGTTCCCGAAATCCCGCGAGACGCGCGCTCCTCTGGTAGAAGAACTGGTGCGCTTTAAAGACCGCCTGCCTGAAAAAATGCGTTATCTGGCCGAAGCGCCGGTTGTTGATAAAGATGGCAATAAGACCATGGTGCGCTTTAGCCGCAAGACGAAACAGCAGTATGTCGCGTCTGAAAAAGATGGCAAAGCAACCGGATGGTCCGCTTTTTACGTCGACGGCAAATGGGTTGAAGGAAAGAAATAACCCTTTCCATGATTTATATTGTTATATCAGGCCAGCCTTTTAGGCTGGCTTTTTTTGATCTGGGTAAGGGGATAGCGATTTACCTGAGAGGATAATCATAGCATTGGTATACCCTTATCTTTCACGGCGTAGTGGCGTTCTTATTTCAGTCATCCGTTGATAGTGACCGGGATGCGCCCGTTACCGGCTTCGCCTTGAGATCGGGTGGAGATAAAATATTTTTTATGACGGATCACCGTTTTTTCTATAGACCGCTCTTTAGTGGTTATATAAAAACTATTTTTATGATTAAATGACATTAATTGATGAAAATCTGCACCAGATTGTTACGGTGCAAAAAAATATTCAGCATATGGAACATCGTCAGAATTTGGGATGCCGTGCGCATAATTCAATTGAAAATGGGATAAATTATGAAACTGCAACAGCTTCGTTATATTGTTGAAGTTGTTAATCACAACCTGAATGTTTCTTCTACCGCAGAAGGGTTGTACACCTCTCAGCCTGGGATCAGTAAACAGGTCCGGATGTTAGAGGATGAACTGGGAATTCAGATCTTCGCCCGTAGCGGAAAACATCTGACGCAGGTGACGCCCGCCGGACAGGAAGTCATTCGGATTGCGCGAGAGGTTCTTTCAAAAGTCGATGCCATCAAGGCTGTTGCAGGTGAACATACCTATCCCGACAAGGGTTCGTTGTATGTCGCCACGACGCATACTCAGGCCCGCTACGCGCTGCCTCAGGTGATTAAGGGGTTCATTGAACGTTATCCCCGGGTCTCTCTGCATATGCATCAGGGCTCGCCGACGCAGATTGCTGAAGCCGTGGCGAAAGGGTCGGCCGATTTCGCCATTGCTACGGAAGCGCTGCATCTTTATGACGATTTAATCATGCTGCCTTGTTACCACTGGAACCGAGCCATCGTGGTTAAACCCGATCATCCGCTGGCGTCGAAAACGGATATCTCTATTGAGGAACTGGCCTCGTATCCGATCGTGACCTATACCTTTGGCTTCACCGGCCGTTCTGAACTTGACACCGCTTTCAACCGCGCCGGTTTGACGCCGCGCATCGTGTTTACCGCAACCGACGCGGATGTGATCAAGACCTATGTGCGCCTCGGGCTGGGTATTGGGGTGATCGCCAATATGGCCGTCGATCCGCAGATCGAAACCGATCTGGTGAAGATCAATGCAAGCCAGATATTTAGCTATAGCACCACTAAAATCGGCTTTCGCCGCAGCACGTTCCTCAGAAGCTACATGTATGACTTCATCCAGCGTTTTGCGCCGCATCTGACGCGCGATGTGGTGGATACCGCGGTGGCGTTGCGTTCGAACGAAGAAATTGAAGCCATGTTTAAAGATATCACGCTGCCTGTAAAATAGTGGGCGGCTTGATGCGAACCGCACCCCAAAAGTTGGCTATCAACTGATTAAGGTGCGGTTTTTTATGACGACAGCAAAGCATTCGGTTGAGTTAACGCTGACGATGTCTCGCTAGCGCCGGGGTTTATGGGTAAACCTTTTCTTTGTATTCGCAAAGATCTTCAATCAGACAGGAGCCGCAGCGGGGCTTGCGGGCGATACAGGTGTATCTGCCGTGCAGGATCAGCCAGTGATGGCAATCGACTTTAAATTCGGCGGGCACCACCTTAAGCAGTTTTTCTTCAACCTGTTCAACATTTTTCCCTGGCGCGAAGCCTGTGCGGTTGCAGACGCGAAATATATGCGTATCAACGGCGATCGTCGGCCAGCCAAACGCGGTATTCAGCACGACATTGGCGGTTTTCCGTCCGACGCCGGGCAGAGCCTCCAGCGCGGCGCGGTCTTCCGGAACCTGGCTTTGATGCTGTTCAATCAGAATGCGGCAGGTTTTGATCACGTTTTCGGCTTTGCTATTAAACAGGCCGATGGTCTTGATATAGCTTTTTATACCCTCAACGCCTAACGCCAGCATCGCTTCCGGCGTATTGGCGACGGGATAGAGCTTAGCCGTTGCTTTGTTGACGCTAACATCGGTCGCCTGCGCGGAAAGTAGAACGGCGATCAACAGTTCGAACGGCGTCGTGAATTTCAGTTCCGTCGTGGGATGGGGATTATTCGCGCGTAGTCGGCTTAAAATTTCAATCCGTTTTTGTTTGTTCATAATGTTTCTCCCGCCACGCCGGTGGACGAGGATTTAACATTTTCGGCAATCCTGGCTTTTCGTTGTTTCATTTTTTCATCAATCAGATATTTGACCGCCAACAACAGTCCTAACCCGATAAACGCGCCGGGAGGAAGCATGGCAAGCAGGAAGGGAGAATCCAGATGAATAACCTCAATGCGCAGCGCTTTGGCCCAATCGCCCAACAGCAAATCGGCGCCGTCGAATAACGTGCCGTTACCCATGAGTTCGCGCAGCGCGCCCAGTACGAACAGCGCGCTGGTGGCGCCTAACCCCATGGCCAGTCCGTCCAGCGCGGAAAGCCCCACCGGATTTTTAGACGCGAACGCCTCCGCCCGGCCGATAACAATGCAGTTGGTGGTGATCAGCGGAATAAAGATCCCCAGCGATTGGTACAACCCGTAAGCATAGGCATTGATCAGCATTTGCACCGTACTGACGACGGATGCAATCAACATAATGTAAATCGGGATGCGGATTTCCGCCGGAACCCAACGCCGCAGCGCCGAGACGGAAATATTGGTGAAAACCAGCACCAGCGTCGTGGCCAATCCCAGTCCCAAGGCGTTGGTTGCGGTTGAGGAAACCGCCAGCAGCGGGCAGAGTCCAAGCAGCTGCACCAGCGCCGAATTGTTCTTCCATAGTCCCTGGATTAAAAGATGTTTAACTTCACTCATCGGCTCTCTCCACACTTCGGCAGGGAAGTCAGTTGGGGCGGCAAGGTTTCCAGATACAATGCGCTGCGTTTGATGCTGTTGATCACCGCGCGGGGCGTAATGGTCGCGCCGGTAAACTGATCGAATACGCCGCCTTCTTTTTTTACCGCCCAGCGGGCGTCTGCGCCGCTTTGCACCTGTTGCCCGCTGAAATGGGTGATCCAATCTGATATCCGGACATCGATTTTATCGCCCAGCCCTGGTGTTTCATGATGCTCGGTTACGCGAGCGCCCAGCACGTTACCACTAAAATCAGCGCCGATCAGCAGATAGATCGCGCCGGAGTAGCCGTCCGGCGCGGCGCTTTCCACCGCCGCCGCGACGGGTTCGCCATCTTTACGGGCAATAAATAGCTGATGTGCGGAAGCCGACCCCAACGCTTTATCGGTGACAATGTAACATTCTTGCAGCATGTCGTTGTTGTATTTGTCGGCGGGAACGACCTGATCCAACAGCTTTTTTTGTTCCAACGCCGTTTGATGGGCGATGATTGGCGTGGTCAGACTATTGACCACCGCCGTCAATGCGGTGGTGCCGACAGCGAAGAGAGCCAGCGTTGTCGCGTGGCGGCGCATCGTGGTTAACATGGCGGCTCCTTTAGCGATGATGGCCGTAAGCGCGAGGCTTGGTGTAATAGTCAATCAGCGGCACGGTGATATTCGCCAGCAGGACGGCAAAGGCAACGCCGTCAGGATAGCCGCCGTATGTTCTGATTAACCAGACCAGCAGACCGATCAGCGCGCCAAAAATCAGACGGCCGCGGTTGGTGGTCGATGCCGTGACCGGATCGGTGGCGATAAAGAATGCTCCCAGCATGGTGGCGCCGGAGAACAGATGCAACATCGGCGGGGCATATCTTTCAGGCGACAACATCCAGCCGAGCGAAGCGCATAGCGTCAAGGTAAACAGAAAGCTAAGGGGGATGTGCCAGCGAATGGTTCCCTGTTGCAGCAGGAATAGGCCGCCGATCAGAAAACCGATGTTAACCCACTGCCAGCCAATGCCCGCCAGCGCGCCGGAAAATACCGGCTGTTGAAGAATCTGTTCCGGATGATGGCCCGAGCGTAATGCCGTTTTGAAGGTATCCAGAGGCGTCGCCTGGCTGATCCCATCCACGTTTTGCATCAATTGCTGTACTGAATGTCCTGATGGCGTATGTCCGGAAACAATGGTTAACAGCGTATCGTAGAAACCGATGGGAATACTTTGCAGCGAAGCGGGCGGCAGCCAACTCGTCATCTGCACCGGAAACGAGATCAGCAGCACCACATAGCCGATCATCGCCGGGTTAAACGGGTTTTGCCCCAGGCCGCCATAGAGTTGCTTGGCAATGACAATGGCAAATGCCGTGCCCATTACCACCATCCACCAGGGGGCCAGCGGCGGCAGACTGATGGCTAGCAGAATACCGGTGAGCAAAGCCGAATTGTCGGCCAGATTGACGCGAACATTAAACTTTCTGAGTGACAATGTCACTGATTCGGCCGCGATGGCGGTAACGGCGGCCAGGAAAACCTGGATCAGGTTACCGTAACCAAAGAAATAATACTGCGCCAGTATGCCGGGAACGCAGGCGACGATCACCAGCAACATAATGCGCTGAGTGCGCTGCTGATTATGTGTAAATGGTGAACTTGCAATTTTGAAAGCCATTTATTCCTCTTGATACTTTGACGCTTGCGCCGCTTTACGCGCTTTTACGCGGGCGATAGCGGCGGCGACGACGGCCTTGCGCGGATCTAGCGGCTCATCGGCCGGGCTTTCCGGAACCTCCGCGGCGGGCGTCGCCGGTATGGTTTTACTGCTTTCCGCCGTTTGCGCCGCTTTACGCGCTTTAACGCGAGCGATAGCGGCGGCGACGGCGGCCTTGCGCGGATCTAGCGGCTCATCGGCCGGGCTTACCGGGATCTCCGCGGCGGGCGTCGCCGGTATGGTTTTACTGCTCTGCGCCGTTTGCGCCGCCTTGCGTGCTTTAACGCGGGCGATAGCGGCGGCGACGGCGGCCTTGCGCGGATCTAGCGGCTCATCGGCCGGGCTTTCTGGAATCTCCGCGGCGGGCGTCGCCGGTATGGCTTTACTGCTTTCCGCCGTTTGCGCCGCCTTGCGTGCTTTAACGCGGGCGATAGCATCGGCGACGGCGGCCTTGCGGGCATCATCAGTTTCGGCGGCGCTGGTTTCCACGGCGGCGGCTTTATTGATCCTTGCCTGCGCTTTACGAGCGGCGCGAGCGGCGATAACCGCGCTATTATCCGGCTGCTGACCCGGGATAACCTCAATATCCGGCGACGATTTCGCCTTACGCACTCTGGCCAACGCCGCCTGTATCGCCTGTTTGTCGCTGTCGGCAACGCTGACGGCAGCTTGTTTATGGCGCAGTTCCCGTGCCGCTTTTTCACGCTCAAGACGCGCTTTCTTGGCTTCGAAACGGGCTTTAGCCTGCGCGGCGCGCAGGGCTTCTTCATCAATGGCCCGGATTTCCGCTTTTTCCTGGCGATAATACTGCACCAGCGGGATATTGCTGGGGCAGACATAGGCGCACGCGCCGCATTCGATACAGTCAAACAGATGATGATCGCGCGCTTTTTCGTGCTCTTGCCCGCGGCTGAACCAGTACAATTGCTGAGGCAATAGCCCCGCGGGGCAGGCGTCGGCGCACTTGCTGCAACGAATGCAGGATTGCTCTTCGGCGGCCGGTTCGATTTCCGCATGCGAAGGCGCAAGAATGCAGTTGCTGATTTTTACGATAGGAACATCCAGCGACGGCAGGGTAAAACCCATCAATGGACCGCCCATAATAACCATCGGCTGCCGGCTGATATGAAATCCGGCGTGTTTCAGCAAATGGCGCACCGGCGTTCCTAATCTGGCCCAGACGTTTCCCGGCTGTTGCAAGGCTTCGCCCGTCAGGGTGACGACGCGTTCGGTCAGCGGTTCGCCGTCAATGATGGCGCGCTTGATGGCGAAGGCGGTTCCGACGTTCTGCATCAGTATGCCGATAGCGGCGGAGTGCTTGCCGAAGGGGACTTCTTTACCGGTCAGAATTTTGGTGAGCTGTTTGGCGCCGCCGGACGGGTATTTGGTCGGAATAACGCGTAGCTGGATGTCCGAATGCGGGGGCAGCGCCTGTCGCAGCGCGGCGATAGCCTCTGGCTTATTATCTTCAATCCCGATCAAAATGCGTTGCGGCTGTAAAAGATAAGCAAGAATATCAATGCCCTGCATGATTTCATCGGCATGTTCCCGCATCAACCGGTCATCTGCGGTGATGTAGGGCTCACATTCGGCGGCATTGACGATCAGCGTTTCAATGCCGCGCATTCCGCCCTGCAACTTGGCGGCGGTAGGGAATCCGGCGCCGCCTAATCCTGCTATTCCCGCCTGATGCAGATGGGTGAGCAGGGTATCCGCCGGCTGGGTAAGGTAGTCGCTGAACGTTCTGCGTTCGCACCAGCGGTCTTGGCCATCGGGCGTGATGAACACGCTCAGCTCAGGCAAGGCGGAAGGGTGCGCCGTCATATGATGTCGAATGGCGCTGACCGTGCCGGAAGTCGGCGCATGGACCGGCAAGGTTCTGCCTTTCCCCACCGTCAGCGGCTGGCCGCGCAGCACCTTGTCGCCGGCCTGCACGCACAGCTCGCCTTCCGGACCGAGATGCTGCTTGAGCGGAATAATAAGCTGTTCCGGCAGCGGTATGGCGCGTAGCGGAACCTGGCTGGACTGGGTTTTCATTTCCGGCGGATGAATGCCGCCGTCGAAATCCCATATTTTGTCTGTTTTTATAACGGGCTTCCCGCCCGATCCCCTGCGGGCCGTCGTAAGCGACGTTGAGAATCGCGCCCGGCGATTTTTTAAAGCGGTAAACAGCTTAAGCATGGTGTTCTACTTGAATAACGCGAACCGGAATGGCGTTGAGATCCCATTTCCAGTTTTCGGGAGTCGGGGCGACGGGGCGCAGCGTGATGCAATCAGTGGGACAAGGT
Organism: Brenneria izadpanahii; assembly: GCF_017569925.1. Lineage (NCBI taxonomy): Bacteria > Pseudomonadati > Pseudomonadota > Gammaproteobacteria > Enterobacterales > Pectobacteriaceae > Brenneria > Brenneria izadpanahii. The sequence goes on from NZ_CP050854.1 coordinate 2,400,488, forward strand.
GCGACGCACAAATCGCAGCCGGTGCAGAGATCGCTGACCACGGTGTGTACCGCCTTGGTGCTGCCGATGATGGCATCCACCGGGCAAGACTGAATGCATTTGGTGCAGCCGATACAGTTGGCTTCATCAATCCAGGCCACTTTCCGTTCCGGCTTCAGGGCCGCGCCGTCCCCGTCGAGCGGCTGCGGTTCGATGTTCAGCTTCTCGGCCAGCTTCAGCATCATCGCTTCGCCGCCGGGCACGCATTTATTGATCTTTTCGCCATTCAGCGAGACGGCTTCGGCATAAGGCCGGCAGCCGGGGTAGCCGCACTGTCCGCACTGGCTTTGCGGCAGCATGGCTTCAACCTGTTCAACGACGGGATCGTCATCCACCTGAAAGCGGCGCGACGCATAGCCGAGAACAAGGCCAAAAAATAAGGCGAGTAAGCTGAGAGCCGCAATGGCGATCCAAATAGCCGTCATCAGAATTTCACCAGACCGCTAAAGCCCATGAAAGCCAGCGACATCAATCCGGCGGTGATCAGCGCGATCGACGAGCCGCGGAAGGGGGCGGGAACATCGGAAACAGCCAGACGCTCACGGATGGCGGCAAACAGCACCATAACTAAAGAAAAACCGGCCGCCGCGCCGAAACCGTAGATCGTTGATTGCAGAAAACCATGGGACATATTGACATTAAGCAGCACTACGCCCAAGACGGCGCAGTTGGTGGTGATCAACGGTAGAAAAATGCCCAGCAGGCGGTAAAGCTCCGGGCTCGTCTTGCGCACCACCAGCTCGGAAAACTGGACGACCACCGCCAGTACCAGAATGAACGCCATCGTACGCAGGTAGAGGATATCGAGCGGCAGTAAGATAAATTCATTAACGATCCAGGAACACATGGACCCCACGGTCATCACGAACGTGGTGGCCAGACCCATGCCGATGGCCGTCTCCAGCCGTTTAGATACGCCCATGAACGGGCATAGTCCTAGAAACTTCACCAGAACGAAATTATTAACCAGAAGGGCGCTTACAAATAACAGTGCGTATTCAGTCATTACTCTGCCTAAAAAACAAAACCCGCACATTATCGGGTATTGTCAGGCTTTCGACAACATACCTACCGTAAGGATATGGGCAAAAGCCTGAGTAGATATCGGATGGGGATCCGGTAAAGAGACGTTAGAGATCATCAGGTTGTCATGACCGAAATAACTAAAAACGGTGAATATGCATAATTATTCTTTAGTTAGTTACATTAATCACCGGCCGGATTACACCACATAATGCCACACCGATTTAGGCACGCAGCCTAAATCAAATAGTTTTCCGCCAGCCGCCAACTCCGCCCGGCGATGATCCGCCGCCCGATACATATTGATTATTTCTTGATTATCAGTCAGGGAGTAGTTGAGGTGGTCGAAGAGTTTCTCCAGGCTTTCCGTAGTATTAACCTTGCGAAACTTAAGCAAATACTCATACGCAGTCATAATTAATAAGCTAATAGTTATGTAGATGGAGGTGATTAAGTATATGCAAGAGATAGGCGCTGTCTATAGCATAATAAAAAAAGAAATATAAATATTAAGCAAAAAAACGACGCTAAATAATAGATGGAAATGGGGCGGTTATTGATGGCGCGTCGTTTTTTCCGGCAATGTTCGCGATGCGAAAAATTACAGGAATATCGGCAATGCGAAAAAACTAGGAATATTCCGTATGTCAAGGTCTCATCATTTTTTAGGGCTGCGGTATCGAAGGTCATTTTATCTCCGGGCTTTGCCGCGTCCATGCGGCTCAGCTTTTCAGATCAGCGGACGCAGAGTTTGTAGTACGCCTCATTCCAGCGCAGCGCGTCCCTGAACGCCGGGAGGCGGGTGTCGTTATCGATTACCAGTAATTCGATATTCTGCATTTCGGCATAAAGGCGAATGTAGTCCAAATCCAGAGCCTGACTGAATACCGTATGGTGCGCTCCGCCCGCAAGAATCCAGGCTTCCGCCGCCACCTCCAGGGAGGGTTGCGCTTTCCAGATGGCGCGCGCGACCGGTAATTTGGGCAGTGGGCGCGGTTGTTCAATGGCGTCCACTACATTAACCAACATTCTGAAGCGATCCCCCATGTCGATAACGCTGGCATTGAGCGACAAGCCGCCGGGGGTGGAGAAAATCAGCCGGGCGGGGTCCGCTTTACCGCCGATCCCCAGGTGTTGCGCATCCAGAATGGGTTTTTGCTCTTTAGCGATGCTGGGGCAGACTTCCAGCATATGGGAGCCTACAACCAGATCGTTATTGTTTTGGAAGTTGTAGGTGTAATCCTCCATGAATGATGTGCCGCCCGGCAAACCGTCGGCCATCACTTTCATAATGCGCAGCAGCGCGGCGGTTTTCCAGTCTCCTTCGCCGCCGAAACCATAACCCTGCTGCATCAATCGCTGGACGGCCAGCCCCGGCAGTTGCTTCAGCCCGTATAAATTTTCAAAATCCGTGGTGAAAGCCTTATAGCCGCCTTGCTCCAAAAAGCGCTTCATACCCAGTTCAATCTGCGCCGCATCCAGCAGATTCCGGCGGTTTGGGCCGTTAAGTTTTACCGCATCGGTCAACCGGTAGCTGGCCTCATACTCTTCAATCAGCGCATCAATATCGCCTTTGGATACATCGTCAATCACGCTGGCCAGGTCGCCCAATCCCCAAGCGGTGACGGAGTAGCCGAACTTAATCTGCGCGCCGACCTTGTCGCCTTCCGTTACCGCGACTTCGCGCATGTTGTCGCCAAAGCGCGCCAGCTTCAGGCGCTTACTTTCCTGAATCGCCGCCGCCGCCCGCATCCATTTGGCGATGCGCACATGGGCGCGTTTATCCTGCCAGTGGCCGACGATAACCTGATGCGCCTGACGCATCCGGGCGCCGATAAAACCGAATTCCCGGCCGCCGTGAGCCGTCTGATTCAGATTCATAAAGTCCATATCCATCGTATCCCACGGAATTTCCGCGTTGAACTGGGTATGAAATTGCAGCAGCGGTTTATTCAGGATGCCGAGCCCGCCGATCCACATCTTGGCGGGGGAGAAGGTATGCAGCCAGGTCAGCAGACCGATACAGTTGTCCTGATAATTTGCGTCGCGGCACAACGAAATAATTTCGTCCGGTGTTTTCACCAGCGGTTTGAGGATCAGTTTTACCGGTAGCCCGGCCTCCTGGTTCAGTCCGGCAACCACTTTTTCGGCGTTCTCTTTTACCTGGCGTAAGGTTTCCGGCCCATAAAGATGCTGGCTGCCAATAACAAACCAGACTTCAAGCTGCGTAAAATGATCCATGATGACTCCTGTTTATTCCCAACGGGAAGAGAAGATAATTAACCGACGAATCAGGCTTCTGTCCGGGGCGTCGCGCGGTAAGCCGGTTCAGCTATGCGGCACCACTGTTGATAACGTTCGTAAAGGCGCTGGTATTGCGCGACGCGCCGGCCATCAGGCGTTAATGTTCGCTCGATGCCGCTGGACATCCGGCGCTGTGCGCTTGGAATGTCGGCGTAAATATCCGCGGCGACGGCGGCAAAGATGGCCGCCCCCAGCGCGCAGCACTGGTCGGACGCGACGATTTGCAGCGGGCGGTTCATCACATCGGCGCAGACTTGCATGATGGTGGGGGATTTACGGGCGATGCCGCCCAGCGCCAGAATATTCTCGACCGGCACACCCTGATTTTCGAAACATTCCATAATGGCGCGGGCGCCGAAAGCCGTGGCGGCGATAAACCCACCGAACAGGGTCGGCGCATCCGTACCCAGATTGAGATCGGCAATCACCCCTTTTAAGCGCTGATCGGCGAAGGGGGTTCTGCGTCCGTTAAACCAGTCGAGCACTACGGGCAGATGGTCCAGCGTTGGGTTGTCCGCCCAGGCGAGGGTGAGCCGTTCCAGCAACCGGGCTTCCGTGTCCTGCAGCGCCGCCGCAAGCTCCGGGCGATCGCCGGCGGCCTGCCGTAATGGCCAGCCCAACAGACGGCCGAACCAGGCGTACATGTCGCCAAAGGCGGATTGTCCCGCTTCCAGACCGATATAACCAGGCACGACGCTGCCATCGACCTGGCCGCAAATACCTTTGATCGTCCGGCCGCCGATACGATCTTCCTCCGCAATCAGGATGTCGCAGGTCGATGTCCCGATCACTTTCACCAGCGTATAGGGCTGCGCGCCGGCGCCAACGGCGCCGACATGGCAGTCGAAAGCGCCGCCGGCGATCGCGACGGTTTTCGGCAGACCGAGCCGTTCCGCCCATTCGGCGCTAATGACGCCGACGGGCCGCTCGGCGGTCCAGGTATCGGTAAACAGCGGATATTGCAGTTTTTCGGTCAGGCAGGAGTCGAGCGCCTGCAAGAATGCTTTCGGCGGCACGCCGCCCCAGTCCGGGTGCCAGAGCGATTTATGTCCGGCGCTGCAACGGCCCCGTTTGATGCTATTTGGCGTGGTGGCGCCGGAGAGCAGGGCGGGCAGCCAATCGCACAGTTCGATCCAGGATACCGCGGCCTGACGAACGGCGGCATCCTTACGCGAGATATGAAGTATTTTCGCCCAGAACCATTCAGATGAATACACGCCGCCGATATAGCGGGTGTAATCCGCAAACCGGCCGCTGCGGCACAGCGTATTGACGGCGTCCGCCTCTTCTATTGCGGTGTGATCCTTCCATAGCACGAACATGGCGTTGGGGTTGTCGGCGAATTCAGGCCGCAATGCCAGAACCTGTCCCTGGGCATCAATGGGTGCGGGCGTGGAGCCGGTCGAATCCACGCCGATGCCGGCGATCTGCCGGCGCTGCTCCGGCGTCAACTGTTCTACGACGGCGCGAATGGCCTGTTCCAGCGATTCAATATAGTCCAGGGGATGATGGCGGAATTGGTTGCTGGCCGGTTGGCAATATTTCCCTTCGCGCCAGCGGGGATAGTAAACCACGTCCGTCGCCAATTCTTGCCCGCTCTGGCAGTCAACGGCCAATGCGCGCACCGAATCACTGCCAAAGTCGAGGCCGATAGTAATCGCATCCGCACTCATTGTTTGCTCCTGTTGGTCCTGCCCGTCGTGTCGTAACGATAAAGAGAGACGGGCGACGGCGTTAGGAGGCGTTAGCTGGAAGTATGCATTTTTCTGCCGCTGATGGTCGTTTTGTGATGTTCGTCAAAAGTTAATGGCTGGTTAAATTCGCTATATATATGCACAAATCTGCCGTTGTTCCGGTATGTGATAACGCTCTATCTTCTGGTGAAAAATACCAGCTAGAAAGTAGGGCGTCTGAATGCTGCTGAGTAAGGGAATTGCATTAATACGGTGTTTTTCCTTTATCCAGACCGGGAATGCCCTTCTGGAAACGATTACACGTTTCAGAACCGTTGGCGCGTAAAACGACAAATATACCGGAGAACATCATGCATAAATTCACTAAGGTACTGGTAACAATCGGGTTGGCGGCCGTTATGTCACAATCGGCTATCGCCGACACATTGAAACTGGGATTTCTGGTTAAGCAGCCGGAAGAGCCCTGGTTTCAAACCGAATGGAAGTTTGCTGATAAAGCAGGAAAAGATCTCGGTTTTGACGTGATTAAAATCGCCGTGCCGGATGGTGAAAAAACGCTCAACGCCATTGATAGCCTGGCGGCCAGCGGAGCCAAGGGATTTGTTATCTGTACTCCCGATCCCAAATTGGGGCCGGCGATAGTGGCTAAAGCGCGCAGTTACGATTTGAAAGTGATTGCGGTGGACGATCAGTTCGTGAATGCCCGGGGCGAACCTATGGATACGGTGCCGCTGGTGATGATGGCGGCCACGAAAATTGGCGAACGTCAGGGGCAGGAGCTGTGGAAAGAGATGAATAAACGCGGCTGGAAAGTCGATGAAACCGCCGTTATGGCGATCACCGCCAATGAGTTGGATACCGCCCGCCGCCGCACCACCGGATCGATGGAAGCCTTAAAAGCCGCCGGCTTCCCGGAAAAGCAGATCTATCAGGTGCCGACCAAATCCAATGATATTCCGGGGGCATTCGACGCCGCCAACTCCATGCTGGTTCAGCATCCTAAAGTGAAAAACTGGCTGATCGTCGGCATGAACGACAACACCGTGCTGGGCGGCGTGCGCGCCACGGAAGGACAGGGCTTCAAGGCGCCGAACGTGATCGGCATCGGCATTAACGGCGTGGATGCGGTAAGCGAGCTGTCTAAAGAACAGGCCACGGGTTTTTATGGTTCTCTGCTGCCTAGCCCGGATATCCACGGCTATAAGAGCATCCAGATGTTGAATGACTGGGTGACGAAAGACGTCGAGCCGGAAAAATTCACCGAAGTCACCGATGTTGTGCTGATCACCCGCGACAACTTCAAAGTCGAGCTGGAGAAAAAAGGTCTGATGTAACGGCCGATCACCGTTTAACCATGAGGAAATGGACATGACAGCACAGTCGCCCTACTTATCATTTCATGGCATTGGAAAAGAGTTTCCCGGAGTGAAGGCGCTGACGGACATCAGCTTTTCCTGTTATGCCGGGCAGATCCATGCCTTGATGGGAGAGAACGGAGCGGGTAAATCCACGCTATTAAAGATTTTGAGCGGTAACTATTTGCCTTCAACCGGGGAAATCCATATTCAAGGTAAGCCGGTGCGCTTCAACAATACCATGGACGCGCTGAATCAAGGGGTCGCGATCATTTATCAGGAGTTGCATCTGGTGCCGGAAATGACGGTGGCGGAGAATATTTACCTTGGCCAGTTTCCGCATAAATACGGCGTGGTCAACTATTCTCTGATGCGCTATGAAAGCCAGTTGCAACTCGATCATCTGGGATTGGATATCGATCCCGATACGCCGCTCAAATACCTTTCCATCGGCCAGTGGCAAATGGTGGAGATCGCCAAAGCGCTGGCCCGTAATGCCAAGATTATCGCTTTCGACGAGCCCACCAGTTCGCTATCCGCGCGCGAAATCGAGCAATTGTTCCGGGTTATCCGCGAGTTACGCAGCGAAGGCCGGGTGATTTTGTACGTTTCGCACCGTATGGAGGAAATTTTCGCGCTGAGCGACGCCGTCACCGTGTTTAAAGATGGCCAATATGTGCGCACGTTCGATGATATGCGGCAGGTAAACCATGAACTGCTGGTTCAGGCGATGGTCGGGAGAAATCTGGGGGATATCTATGGCTACTCGCCCCGTCCGCATGGCGAGGAGCGCCTGACCTTGAAAGAGGTGAAGGCGCCGGGGGTGAAATCCGCCGTTTCGCTGCATGTGCGGCAGGGGGAAATCGTCGGGTTATTCGGGCTGGTGGGCGCTGGACGCAGCGAACTGCTGAAAGGGCTGTTCGGCGCAACCCAAATCACCGGCGGACAGGTGCTGCTGGATGGCAAGCCGTTGGTCGTCAACTCGCCGATCGAGGCGATCCGCCAGGGGATCATGCTTTGTCCCGAAGATCGCAAGGCGGAGGGGATCATTGCCGTTCATTCGGTACGCGACAACATCAATATCAGCGCGCGGCGCAAGAGTTTGAAGGCCGGTTTTTTCATTAATAATCAATGGGAAGATGAGAATTCGCAACAACGTATTCAGGCGCTGAACATTAAAACCCCCAGCGCGGAGCAGTTGATGATGAATCTTTCCGGCGGCAACCAGCAGAAGGCGATTTTGGGCCGCTGGTTATCCGAAGAGATGAAAGTCATTTTGCTGGATGAACCGACGCGCGGAATTGACGTCGGCGCCAAACATGAAATCTACCACGTCATCTATGAGCTGGCGAGACAGGGCATTGCCGTTCTGTTCGCTTCCAGCGATCTGCCGGAAGTGCTTGGGTTGGCCGACCGCATCATCGTGATGCGCGAAGGCGCGGTATCCGGCGAACTCCTGCACGATGAAGCCACTGAGCAGAAAGCGCTGAGTTTGGCGATGTTACGAACCCCTGATATTGAACCCGCGGTTGCCTGACCGCAAAGGAGTAGAACCATGCCATTGAGTAAAACAGATTCAACGGTTGCGTCGGCTAGCCCGGAGAAGAAGGAAAACGGGTCGGGGATTTCCCGCATTTGGGATAACTACGGCATGCTGGTGGTTTTTGCCGCGCTGTTTTTGGGCTGTGTGATTTTCGTCCCAAACTTTTCCAGCTTTATCAATATGAAAGGGTTGGGGCTGGCGATGTCGATGTCGGGTATGGTGGCCTGCGGTATGTTGTTCTGCCTGGCCTCCGGTGATTTCGATTTGTCCGTCGCATCGATTATCGCCTGCGCCGGCGTGACCACGGCGGTGGTCATCAATATCAGTCAAAGCCTGTGGATCGGCGTCGGGGCCGGTCTATTGCTGGGCATCGCTTTCGGTTTAATTAACGGCTTTATCATTGCCCGGCTGAAAATCAACGCGTTGATCACCACGCTGGCGACGATGCAGATTGCACGCGGTCTGGCTTACATCATCTCCGATGGTAAAGCGGTGGGTATCGAAGACGAGCGTTTTTTTGAACTGGGCTATGCCAACTGGCTGGGGCTTCCGGCGCCCATCTGGCTCACCGTGATATGTATGATCCTGTTCGGGCTGCTGCTGAATAAAACCACCTTCGGGCGCAATACGCTGGCGATCGGGGGAAATGAAGAGGCGGCGCGTTTGGCCGGCGTGCCCGTGGTTCGCACCAAAATCATCATCTTTGCGCTTTCCGGCCTGGTCTCCGCCGCCGCGGGCATTATCCTGGCATCGCGTATGACCAGCGGACAGCCGATGACCTCGATTGGCTATGAGCTGATTGTGATTTCTGCCTGTGTGCTCGGCGGGGTTTCATTGAAGGGCGGCATCGGGAAGATTTCCTATGTCGTCGCCGGGGTCTTGATTCTGGGAACCGTGGAAAACGCGATGAACCTGCTGAATATTTCTCCGTTCTCGCAGTACGTGGTGCGCGGTTTGATTCTGCTGGCCGCGGTCATCTTTGACCGTTACAAACAGCTGGCCAAGAAAACCGTGTAAGTTTCCTCATGCTTATATCCTTAGCATGAGGCGCATCGCTGGCTGATCCCGAGGCTCCCCCGTTTTAAGGCGGAAAACGCGGGAACAGCCAGAGCTTTTTGAGACGCCCGCCTTGCGCGGGCATAACGGGGTAAGGCAGTTTGGCGGCGGGCGGTTAACACCATAGTTACTCAGGTGGATATCTCCTGTAGCCAGGCTGTCGTTTGTTATTACTTTGCGTATTCCGGAGGGGCGATGTATCACCGCGTGGCGCATGAATCCCAGTCTAATCCGTTGTTGCCGGGCTATTCGTTTAACGCCTATCTGGTCGCCGGATTGACGCCGATCCTGGCGGACGGGCCGCTGGACTTCTTTATCGATCGCCCCGATGGCATGAAGGGCTACATCATTAATCTCACCATCAAGGGCCGGGGACAGGTTTTTGATGGAGACGACGCCTTTTATTGCTCTCCGGGCGACTTGCTATTGTTCCCGCCTAAGTCAAAACACTTTTACGGACGTGCGCCTGACTGCGACTGCTGGTATCACCGTTGGGTCTATTTTCGTCCCCGCGCATACTGGGCCGACTGGCTGGAGTGGCATACCAAAAGCTGTGGCGTTGGCCGTATGAGCCTGCCGAATAATCAGCTGTTGCTGGAGTTCGATCGGCTATTCGCCAACATTGAACAAACCCAGCGCTCTGGCCGGCGCTTTTCGGAAGAGTTGGGGATGAATTTGCTGGAGCGCCTGTTATTAAGGGCGATGGAGGAGGATCCGCAAAGTCCGCAAAAAATAATGGATCCGCGGGTAATTGAAGCCTGCCAATTTATCACCGGCAATCTGGCCGGGGAACTGCGCATTGATGAAGTCGCCCGGCACGTGTGTCTGTCGCCGTCGCGGTTGGCCCATCTATTCCGCGAGCAGGTGGGAATCAACATCTTACGCTGGCGGGAAGACCAGCGGGTGATCCGCGCCAAACTGCTGCTGCAGACGACGCAAGAGTCCATCGCCACTATCGGCAGGGTCGTCGGTTATGACGATCAGCTCTATTTCTCCCGCGTATTTCGTAAACGGGTGGGGGTCAGTCCGAGCGACTTCCGCCGCAGCCGCAGTGAAATCAACTATCCGGCGGCGCGCAAGGAGACTTTGATATGGGAAAAGAGATCTCCCGACGCCGGCGGCATCGACCGAACTTCGGAAATGTCATAGGAGATAACGGGATTTCCCTGGTGCTATACTGTGTTCAAATTACAAAGTGAATGCGAAGGGGAATCTTCATGAGTGACGTAATTCGTGTTGGGTTACTGGGGTACGGTTATGCGAGCAAGACGTTTCATGCGCCATTGATTGCCGGAACGCCGGGTATGGAACTGACGGCGGTTTCCAGCAGTAATGCCGATAAGGTTCATGCGGACTGGGCGAAAGTCAAAGTAGTGAGCGATCCTCATACGTTATTTAATGATAAGGATATCGACCTTATCGTTATTCCAACCCCGAACGACACTCATTTCCCCTTGGCTAAACAGGCGTTGACCGCCGGTAAGCATGTGGTGGTGGATAAACCTTTCACCGTGACGTTGTCACAGGCTCATGAGCTAAGTCTGCTGGCCGAGCATATGGGAAAACTGCTTTCCGTGTTTCACAACCGGCGCTGGGACAGCGATTTTCTAACGTTAAAACAGGTATTTCATACCGGCGTGTTGGGCGACGTGGTTTACATGGAGTCCCACTTTGACCGCTACCGTCCGGAGATCCGCCAGCGCTGGCGCGAAGATGGCAGTGAAGGGAGCGGCATCTGGTACGATTTAGGGCCGCATTTACTGGATCAGGCTTTGCAGCTTTTCGGCCTGCCGGTCGCTATTCAGGTCGACCTGGCGCAGTTAAGGCCCGGCAGCAAAGCGACTGACTATTTTCACGCGACCCTGATTTACCCCCAGCGCCGGGTGGTGCTGCATGCCAGCATGTTGGTGGTTGCGCCTTCCGCCCGCTATATTGTCCATGGCTCGCGCGGTAGTTTTGTTAAGTATGGCCTTGATTCGCAGGAAGAACAGCTGAAACTCGGGGAACGCCCGCCGCTGGCGAACTGGGGGCAAGACAAACAGGACGGCGTGCTGACCCTGTTCCGCGACGGCGTGACGGCGGAACAGACCGTTTCAACGCTACCCGGCGATTATCCCGCCTATTATGCCGCGATCCGCGACGCGTTAACCGGGAAGGGCGAAAATCCGGTGACGGTGCATCAGGCGATGCAGGTAATGGAGTTGATTGAGCTTGGTTTAGCCTCCCATCAGCAGAAAAGAGTGATGACGCTAAAAAATAGCTAGTATTGCCGATTTTTATCATAGACATTACAGTTAGGTTTAAGCAGGCGATCTTAGGATCGCCTGTACTGTTTAAAACGAAGCTGATGATGTCCGATATTTCAAGATGCGGAATAACGTCTTGAAAACTGAAAAGTGGCGGGGATAGAAGGCCGTGATAAAGGTGTAAATAATGGCGTGGCTACAGCGGTTGAGAATTGATAAGTTTTTGCTGGTATTGATTTCAGTGGTGGCGGCGGCGTCATTTTTCCCCTGTGAAGGCGCCGCGCAGGTCTTTTTTGAGTATCTGACGACAGCAGCTATCGCGCTGCTGTTTTTTATGCATGGCGCAAAGCTGTCCCGGGAAGCCATTACGGCGGGAATGGGGCACTGGCGGCTTCATATAGTGGTGTTTGCCAGTACATTTATCCTGTTCCCGCTGCTGGGCGTGGGAATGAGCCTGTTGGTGCCGGTGGTGTTAACGCCGACGCTGTATCTGGGCTTTCTTTATCTATGCGCTTTGCCGGCCACGGTACAATCGGCCATCGCCTACACCTCAATGGCCGGCGGCAACGTCGCCGCCGCCATTTGCAGCGCCTCGGCTTCCAGTATCCTGGGGGTATTTTTGTCTCCCATCTTGGTCGGTCTGCTGATGCATACCCAAGGCGGAGGGCATACGGATACGTTGCACGCCATCGGCTCCATTATCATGCAGCTGATGGTGCCGTTTGTGATCGGGCATCTATCCCGGCCGCTGATTGCCAACTGGGTTGAGCGTCACCGTAAATTAATCAATATTACGGATCGGTCATCCATTCTGCTGGTGGTTTACGTCGCCTTTAGCGAGGCGGTTGTTCAGGGGATTTGGAGCCAGATCAACGGCTGGTCTTTATTAGCCGTGGTGGGGTGTTCCATTGTGCTATTGGCGATTGTGCTGGTGGTGAATACGCTGGCGGCGCGCAAGCTCGGCTTTAATACCGCCGATGAGATCACCATCGTATTTTGCGGCTCGAAGAAAAGCCTGGCCAATGGCATCCCTATGGCCAGCGTACTGTTTCCGGCCGCGGCGGTGGGGGCAATGGTGTTGCCGCTGATGATATTCCATCAGATTCAACTGATGGTCTGTGCGGCGCTGGCCCAGCGTTATGCGAACAGGGCAAAGCGCGCCGAAGCCGAGCAGGTTTCTATGGCGGCAGGCGATAAATAACGCTATGAGGCGGCGAATGCCGCCTTTATTTAAGTTTGAGGTTCTAACCCCGCACCGCCGCTTACCTTGCCAAGGTTGTCTGTTAGTCACATTTTTATGCGGACTTAGAGACCGTCCCTGGGGAGGAAGCAAATCCGGCGTGAGTTATCATGCCTGGCCGCGCTTACGCTGCACTTTCTCGCGCAATTGCTGCTTTTCCTGTTCGCTGAGAAACGCGATCTTCAATCCATTTTCCTGCGCCTGACGGGTTTCTTTGGCGGTTAATCCGGCTAATGGCGCGGCCACTTCATATTCATGCCGGATCTCAATGCCTTGCACCGCTGGATCATCGGTGTTAATCGTGGCGGGAATTCCATGGCGCAGAAAATGTATCAGCGGATGTTGCTCCAGAGAGGCTACGGTGTTGGTTTGCAGATTGGACGTCAAGCAGGATTCGACGCCGATGGCGTTTTCAGCCATGTAGGTCATCAGACTGCTATCGACGATGGCGGCGACGCCGTGACCAATGCGTTCCGCCTTCAGTTGGTTGATGGCCTGCCAGATGCTTTCAGGGCCGGCCGCTTCTCCGGCATGGACGGTAATATGCCAGCCCGCGTCGTGAGCCTGCTTGAAGTGTGATGAAAACAGTTCGCCGGGATATCCCAGTTCATCGCCCGCCAGATCCAGCGCGACAATGTGGTCACGGTGGGCCAGCAAACCATCCAGTTCCTGCTGGCAGGCGTCGGTGCCGAAGGTGCGGCTCATGATGCCGATCAGACGCACATCAATATCGCGATCTCGGCATCCTGCGGCCACGCCGTCAATTACCGCTTCAACCACGCCTTCAATCGGAAGCCGGTGATTCATCGACATATAGTATGGGGAGAAACGGAGTTCCGCATAATCCAATCCGGCGTTGACCGCATCTTCAACATTTTCATAAGCGATTCGGCGGCAGGCATCCAGCGATCCCAGCACGGCGACCCCCCAATCCAGTTTGCGTAAAAAGCTTAATAAATCCGGCTCATTGGAAGTGATTTGAACATGAGGACGAAGAGACTCTAGATCGTTGGCGGGTAATGAAATATTGAACTGGCGGCCCAGATCCAGAATGCTCTGCGCCCGGATATTGCCATCAAGGTGACGATGAATATCCGTTAATGGGAGTCGCGTATCGATCATGATGTACTCTTTGTAAATAGTGATATTAGTCAGTCGGGCCGGGCCCGTCGAATGCGGTGAAGTATAAAAACAAATAACGGCAAATTGCCAATCGTTGCTGAAAAAAGTCAGAACGGACGCATTAGCCGGATGTTCACCGTGTCCTCGCGGTTAGTTTGGGGATGAGGCGGATATAAACCAGTTCGCTCAGCAGTTCTACCAGGGTTTGGGTAACGATAATCGCCGGCAACAGCGGGATCGCGCCGGGAATAGCCAGCGCCAAAGGCAAAACGACCAGCGAATTGCGCGTCCCGGCACTGAACGCAACGGCGCGGCCGCTGGCGGTATCAAGCCGGAATAGCCTGCCGGTCAGCCAGCCTAACGTTGGCGCGACGATCGCGAATAGCACATAGAACGGAACGGCTGTCAGAACGATCGACCAGGTGGTTTTAAGCTGAGGGATGACGGAAACCACTACCACGAATAACACCAACGCTGTTGCGGGAACGGGGAGAAAGCCGAGTCCGTCGGCGAACTTATCTAGCGCGGGAGAGCGGCGGGCTCCCCATTGCACGGCGCCGGCCAGCAGCAGGGGAAGCGCGATAAGCCAGATGAACGCATGGAAAAATGGCGCGATATGGACGAGATCGGCCGCTTCCTGGTTAAGAAAAAGGCCAAGATAAAACGGCAGCGCCAGCATTTGCACGATAAGCAGCGCCGGCGTCGCTGCCAGCAATCGCGGCGCATCCGCGCGTCCGAGGTGGGAAAACGTCACCACGTAGTCAATACATGGCGCCAGTAACACCAGCAGAATGCCCAGCCGGATGATTGGCTCGGCGGGTAAATAGGGAATAAGTAACGCCAGAAACAGCGGGATTACGATAAAATCGGCGATGAGCAGGGCGGCAAGAAACCGGATTTGAGTAAAACTTTTTTTCAGGGAGGTTAGCGGCACCTGCAAAAAAGTAACAAACAGCATTAACGCCAGTGCGGGATTGATCGCTACATCCAGTTTTTCTGTGCCGGGAAGCAGCAGGGCAATCAATACCGCCGAGATAACAGAGATGAAGTAGATAGCAGTCTGGCGCTCTTCCATTAACATTTTCAGCTTTTGCATGCTAGAACTCTCAACGGTACGACGAATTCAAATAGGGAAAGCGCCTGTGGCGGCTATGCCGCCGCCACGGATTTTTTATCGGTTTTATTGCGCGGGCGGAGCGACGGGTTCTTCCGGCTGTTGGGGAAGCGATTCTTCGCCGTCTTCTCCGGGGATGCCAATAAGCGGCGCGATGAAATCTGCCAGCGGTATCTTGTTGCCGTTAAAATCAACCTGACCGTCGGCATACTGTAATGAACTGGTGATTGCGCCGTCCTTCGTGACCGTTAACTTGTTCATCTGGCCGATGCTCGCCATCATATTGGCTTGCTGAAGCGCCATTTTACCGGCCTGTTCCCGTTCTTCATCATTGGCGGGTTGTTTGTCCGCCTGAACCATCAATTCTGCCAGCATTTCCAACGGCACGTTCAATTTAGCATCGAATTTTTTGACTGATTGAAGGATGATTTTCTCTTCATCGGAGGCTTCAGGATCGGCGGCTTTGGCGCTGTTTTGAAGCGGATCGGTCATATCCAGCGAGAGCGTAAAGGTACTTTCGCCTTTACTGTTTTTCCAGCTAAGCGGGGCGATCGATACGTTTGGATTTCCCTTCAGCAATTTAGGCAAGTTTTGCAGGAAAACCATGATGACCTGATGTTGGTAAGCAAGCGGATTGATGTCGCTCGACGTTTGCCAAAGCTGTTGAATCGCTTTCTGGTAATCGGTGACGAATTGCTTCGCGCCTTCGCCATCAAACTGGGAAAAGGTGATATTGAGGTGGCCGGAACCCAGGTTACGGCCGCCGATGGTCAGCGATTCCAACGTTATTGCTGATTTGCCCGCCAGATTTTTATCATCTTCCGTCACGGTGCTTTGCACTGCAAAATTGTTCAGCGAGATGGGTTCGCCGCCCTCAACGTTTAATGCCACGGATTTGGCGGTAATGTTGCCGTCGCCTATGCCGATATCAAACTTGCCTTTAAGGTTATTGACGTCCATGGCGAAGTCTTTTAGCGTGAGTTGTTCCATCTCACCCCACTGGTTTCTCATTTCCATCTGTATGTTGCCGATCGTGCCCGTCAGTTTGTTGCTGCGGAAATCGCTGGCGACGTCTAACTGGATTTCAGCGCCGCTGAACGACAGTTTCTGATTGTCGTCCTGGTGTTCGATGGGTAACAGCGAGATGTCGGTATGGGTATCTCCGCTGTAGGAGACGCGCGTTTCAGCCGTGACAAAGGGTTTATTGTGCGTGAGATAGAATAGAGGACTGACCACCTGCGTATTCGCCAACTCGCCGTGTACGGACGCCATAGCGGGGATCAGGTTGAATTTTTTGATCTGCGCCAAAGGGAAGGGACCGTGAGAAACGGTTTCATTAATGACGATTTCCTCGCCCGGCTCAAGCAGTTGCTGCCTTTTCCCCGAACCATCGGGTTGCAGAACGTAGGCTAATTTACTGCTGAAAATTCCGCCTTGATAGTCGCGGTATACGACTTTCAGGGCGGCGTCGGGATAAGCGGCTTTTAGCTGTGTATTAATATTGTCGGTAAACTCATCAATATTCTGAGCCAATTGTTTGCCGGTATACCAGGATGCACCGGTCCAGATTGCTCCCAATGCGATAATAACGCCGGCGGCAATGAGTGATTTTTTCATTCTATATTCATCCTTTTATTAAAAACTCGCCCAGATTCTTCCGGGCGAGAGATATCGGTAATTACCGATTAAATACGCGCGCGATGCGCCCTTGTCCCTGAACCACCACCGGCGACTCGTCGGCGGAAATAAAACAGGATTCGCCCGCTTTGAGTTCGATCCGCCGATCGTCTTTTTGCAGTAACGCTTCGCCATCGACGCAGAAAACGATGGCGGCGCTATTTTGGCTGAGCGCTTGCGGTTCGCCGTTCAGGTTATGCAGGGAAAAGGCGAAGTCGTCTACGGGAATAGGAAAGCTTAGCTCATTTCCATGTTGAATTGGGGCCGTCAGCAATTGAGCGGCCGGTTTGGCTACAAATTTCACATTGTCCAACAGTTCCGGGATATCAATGTATTTAGGCGTTAATCCAGCGCGCAGGACGTTGTCCGAGTTGGCCATGACTTCCAGAGCCACGCCGTTCAGATAGGCATGCGGCGTTTCCGCGTATAAAAACATGGCTTCGCCGGGTTGAAGCGTAATTACATTGAGCAACAGCGGAGAGAACAAACCGCTGTCGTCCGGATAAAACCGGGTAATATCGCGAATGGTCGCCCAGGGTTCATCCGGTTGGTTGTTCAGCGCGGCCTTTAATACGCCCAATGCCTGACTTTTCTGCTTTCCGTCCATACTCAGCAGGTTCGCAAACAGCATGGCGAGATTTTTGCTGTCGGGCTGTTGCAAAAAAGCGGAAATCGACGGATGCGCGCTGGCGACCGGCTGCAATAATGTGACAATTTCAGATAATTCTCTAAAGCCGTTCATCGCCTGAAACGGGGTTAGCGCGAAAACTAATTCAGGCTTGTGATTAGCATCCTTATAGTTTCTTTCTGCTGCATCCATCGGGATGCCGGCCGCATTTTCTTTGGCAAATCCTTGTTCTGCCGAAGATTTACTGGGGTGTACCTGGATAGACAGCGGCTGTGCGGCGCACAGCACCTTAAACAAAAATGGCAATTCCCCGAAACGCTGCGCGACTTTCGCGCCGAGATGCGCGGACAGATTCTCGGCGATCGCTTCCCGCAGGCTGCGATCGTTTCCTTTTTCATCAATGACATGGGAACTGCACTTGGGGTGGGCCCCCATCCATAATTCTGCCATTGGTAAATCATTAGGATTATCAATGCCATATAGCTCAGTTAACGCGTGTTTGCTGCCCCAAGCGTAATGCTGGACACGATTGAGCATTTTTTGCATGTTAGTTTCCTGACGTTAAGTAACTTGTTGATTAACTAAGTTAAAATAATTAATAATAAGGAATGGCTGCGAATACACCGCTTCTGCTCACATCATGGTAATGTTTTATGTGTCACTATTCCAGACAGTGCTGGCTGGCTATAACCTAATGTTGATCGTTTAAGGAAGGATATTCTGGGGCGTTCCTGGTTGGATGAATCAACCCAGACTTAATTAACGGGCATTAGTGTTATTCCGTTCATTTTACTGTTGTAGACAAGCCGGCTTTCCCCGCTATTTTGTGATACTTAAGGAGAAAAGGTTATGACAACCACGCGTAGTGAAAAAGATTCGATGGGGCCGATTGACGTTCCTGCCGATCGCTTATGGGGGGCGCAGACGCAGCGTTCGCTTGAGCACTTCCGTATTTCCGAAGAAAAAATGCCGCGGGCATTGATTTACGCGCTGGCGCAGACAAAACGCGCGGCGGCTAGCGTCAATATGGATTTGAAATTACTGCCCGAAAATAAAGGAAACGCCATTGTGCAGGCGGCGGATGAAGTGCTGGCGGGCAAACTTGCCGGCGAATTCCCGTTGGCCATCTGGCAAACCGGTTCCGGCACGCAAAGCAATATGAATATGAACGAGGTGCTGGCGAACCGCGCCAGTGAACTGTTGGGCGGGGAACGAGGAAACAACCGTCTGGTCCATCCCAATGATGATGTTAATAAAAGCCAAAGCTCCAACGATGTTTTCCCCACGGCAATGCATGTTGCGGCCGTGCTGGCGATTAACGAACATCTAATCCCCGAACTGACGTCGTTGCAGCGTACGCTCGCGGCGAAAGCCGAACAGTTCAAAGATATCGTAAAAATCGGACGTACCCACCTGCAGGATGCGACGCCATTAACGCTGGGACAGGAAATTTCCGGCTGGGCGGCCATGCTGCAACATAACCTGAAGCATATTGAAAACAGCGTACCGCATTTGTGCGAACTGGCGCTGGGTGGAACGGCGGTCGGCACCGGGTTAAACACGCATCCCGAGTATGCGGTGCGGGTCGCCGCCGAACTGGCTAAGCTAACCGGACAGCCATTCGTCACCGCGCCGAATAAATTTGAATCATTAGGCACCTGCGATGCGTTGGTTCACGGGCATGGCGCACTGAAAGGATTGGCCGCCTCATTAATGAAAATCGCCAATGACGTTCGCTGGCTGGCTTCCGGTCCGCGCTGCGGCATCGGCGAACTGAGTATTCCTGAAAATGAACCCGGCAGTTCCATTATGCCCGGTAAAGTCAATCCTACGCAGTGCGAAGCCATGACGATGTTGTGCTGCCAGGTGATGGGGAATGACGTTGCGGTTAATATGGGCGGCGCATCGGGTAACTTTGAACTGAATGTTTATCGTCCTATGGTGATTCATAATTTCCTGCAATCCATTCGTCTTCTGGCCGACGGAATGAAGAGCTTTAATGAGCATTGCGCGGTTGGCATTGAGCCGAATCGTGAGCGTATCGATCAACTGCTGAATGAATCGCTCATGCTGGTGACGGCGCTTAATACTCATATCGGTTACGACAAAGCCGCTGAAATCGCTAAAAAAGCGCATAAAGAGGGGCTGACGTTAAAAGCTTCGGCGCTGAAGCTGGGCTATCTTACCGGAGAGCAGTTTGATGAGTGGGTGCGGCCGCAGGATATGGTCGGCAGTCTGAAAAACTAATTAGTCTCTGTCTCGCCTGCCGGTATTATTGCCGGCAGGCATAGAAATAATAATCATTATTGTAATCATTGGTATTTTGCAATTGGGCGATTCAACCTGCGCAAGGCGGGATGCCGGAGGGATCACGATGAGCATAGGCAGGGTGACTGGGCTGCTAGTTTGATGCATGACGAGGAGCGTCATCAATCGTCGGTATAGGGGTTGAGGTCAAACGTGCAAAAAACACGCTAAGGAGTTAACTTAATGTTTTATTTACTAAAACATCACCAGCCGACGGTTGGTGATGATTCAGTTTTGTCCGCAATCTTTGTGTATACCTACTGCTTAGAGATGTTTACATTGTGTTTAGAATCTGCCAGAGATTTCGTATAGGGACTTCGGTATATCTGGACAAATATTTCCCTGGGTGACGTAAAATGAGCAACAGTAATCACGTCATTATTTTTATAACTTCGCCAGCATTCCGCCTCAACATCACACGTTTTTTGTAGTTCATACCCTTCGGCTCTTAAGTAGTTAATAATTACGCTACTATCTTTGGCTCCATAAAAATGGACTGTAAAAACAAACTCATCTCTGCCTGCGCCTTTACTGAAGTCAAACCTATAGTTATCTGAGGCTCTTGGAATTTTTTTTAGTATTTCAGGCGTGTAATACTCGTACTCACGTTTATCCAGCTCGGTATAATGCGCGCTGCTGGCAAACTCCATCCTCACATACGGCCAGCCAACGACCAGCACAATACCAGCGATGACTACCACACCAATCAGGGCGACGATAGCTTTCCTCATAATCCCATCCTGCCGTTGCTGGCACCAAGTATCACAAACGTCCCATCATACCGTGGCAGGATCACGTTTCCGGACAGAAAATCGTTATAGGGGACTACCGTCCGCATGAATGGCGGCAAAAGCCCTTTACAGGGCCGTGAGTGCGGGAATTTATCCGGATCGGGGAACAGCAGCGGCTGGAACGACTCGTTTTTCCAGCTACCGATCTTGCCGTAGTAGTCCCAGCGCTTTAGGGCTTCGGCCTTGCTCACCGGCCGGATCTGCGCAAAGGGATTCTGAATCGACACCACTCGATAGAAACCCAGCAGGTCTGACACCAGATCCTCACCGCTGAAGCCGCTATCAGTCATCAGGTTATTGGGAAACGATCTCTGGAACGCCTCAAACTTGCACGCCATCGTCATCATCATCGCCAGCGCAATGCTTTTCTGCTCCCAGTGAGGCCTCCCGCGCCGGATGCGCCAGACCATCACCTTACCCGAACGGAGCAACCTAAAGGGTGATGTCATCCCCTGTGAATATCTGACATCATAAAACTCCTTCCCTGATGACTCGCCCTCGGCCATTAATCTTAAGAGGTTGCGTATATCCTCCCCCTCGAATGCCCCAAATCCACCCAGCCAAGTACCTCCGTGTAAATTAATCCATCTCTAGATGTTGCCGCATATTTCCCGTCAATGATGTCTGATCGCTTACTCATCCTGAATATCCCATTCCATGTTTTGATCCACTGCGGCCTAATTTACCATAACACCTGATAGCGGAGTGTAAATTGGCTTAATATGTGAGCATGAGCGTTTTCTCCATGGAAGTGCTCATGTGAAAGAGGAAAAAGTACGGCTTTAGAGCGTAAATGCAAAATTCAGGTTCAGGTTAAATGACGCCTCCTCGCTCAGGTCATCGTTGACGCTCCTTCTTGAGTCTGCGGCGGTCGTTGCCGGTTAATGGCAGAGGTTCTCAAATCAGAAAGGGCAAAGCCCGACAGGACTTAAAGATCTCCACCGTTAGCGGGGTTTTTTACATCATTATCCCTCAAACCCCGTATATAGATGTAGCCGGGGTATCAGTAGTCGCAGCGGCATAGCCTGCGGTTTATGCTTATGTTTTATATTATCGGCATCATAGTTATTCAACTCGCCGATAATGGGAACCTCTCCGCCAAACTCCTGCTGACACAGTACCAACAGCGGCGACGGGCAGGGGTGTTGGACCTGTTTCTGCTGTTTGGGATACCACACTCTGGCAATCGGCTGGACTTTCACCGGACGCTTTATCTTCAGCACCGCATGTTTAGGTAAGCCTATGACCTGTTCTATCTCCCGCTCAACTAATGCAACCCACTGATCTTTGTTGTACGGCGCGCTGCTTTTGCCCGCTTTCAGGCTTTTTTCCAGCTTGGTCAGTAACTCGGTGCGGGTCATATTCTTGATGATATGCTTATTGGCCCAGCCGAAGCGTACCGACGCCGGGTTGGTAATAAGCATTAACGAGCGGTAAGCGCTCAGCGTGATAAGGCCGGGCAGATGGTTATGTACAAACTCAAAACGCTGTTCGGGGGCTAACCCCGATTCAACGGCGATGATGTGCTCTAGTTCTTTCTTCAGCGCGTTTATCTCGGTGACGAGCTGTTGCGCCTGCTGATACTGCCGTTGATCGACGGAAAAACACAGCGCGCCCGGAAGGCGAATGGCGGCTTTGCTGCTGATGGTTTCGGGGTAGTGGTGGATAAATAAGCGTTGGAAATGCGCCAGCCCCAATTCACAGGCCGCCGGGCCTATATGCTGGCGGACCTCGATGCGCGCTATGGCGTCGTGTTCGGCGCCTTTTTCAATATCGGGTAATGAATAAACACGACCAGCCAGTAAACGAAAGGAGGAAAACAGCGGCGGCATCCGCGCCAACTTTTCTTCCAGCGACGTAAAGCAGCGATTCATTCGATCAATCAGTGAATAACGATCCATACCCGCACCATTCTTTAGTTACAACATACTAATGGTTATATTATTAATTCCCGCTATCGGCAACCGTGTTTTTATCGCCAAGCAGGAATTAATGGGAACCCCGATGGGGCAAAGGAGGGATGCCGCGCGCTTAAGCCTGGATTTAGGGAGAAATCTCGGTTCTTAAACGAGCGGCATCAGCGTTAGGAGAGCTGTTTCAGACGAACGCTGACCAGCAGCGCGATGAATAGTAGGGTTGCCAGAAAGGCGGTGATGCCCGCCCAGCCATACGAATACCAGAAGACGCCGCCGAGGGTTCCGGCCAGACTGGAACCGAAATAGTAGGAAAACAGATACATGGAGGATGCCTGGCCTTTTGCACGGCGCGCTCGCTGGCCAATCCAACCGCTGGCGACGGCATGGGCAGCGAAGAAACCGGCGGCGAACATCATCATGCCGAGAAAAACGCACAACAGCGGGCTAAAAGCGGTAATGAACAGGCCTAGCAGCATAATTGCAATGGAGATGCTCAATACCGGCCCCCGGCCATAGCGCGCGGTTAATGCGCCGGCTTTCGGCGAGCTATAGCTTCCTGTCAGATAAACCACGGATAAAAGACCAACCACGGCCTGACTAAGCAGATAGGGTGAGGCCAGCAGACGGTAGCCGATGTAATTAAAGAGGGTAACGAAAGACCCCATCAGCAAAAAACCTTCTAAAAACAGCAATGGCAGCCCGGCATCATGCCAGTGCAGTTTGGCATTCAGCAGTAAGGATTTGGGCCGCAAAGAGCCTGGCCGGAAATGGCGCGACTCCGGCAGAATTTTCCAGAAGGTCAGCGCGGAAATTAACGCCAGAACGCCGATGGCGCCGACAGAAACTCGCCAGGGGAAATAGTCGCTCAATACGCCGCTAACCAGGCGTCCGCTCATGCCGCCAATAGAATTACCGCTGATGTACAGCCCCATGGAAAAGGCCAATACGCTGGGGTGGATCTCTTCGCTCAGATAGCTCATCGCGACGGCCGCCACGCCGCTAAGCGACAGACCGACCATGGCGCGCATGATCAGCACGCCTTGCCAACTGGTCATAAAGGCGCAAATCAACGTACAAATAGAGGCCAGCATTAGCGACACGACCATTACGTTTTTGCGGCCGACGGTATCGGACAGCGGTCCGGTAAATAGTAGTCCGCAGGCCATCGTCCCCGTGGCTACCGAAAGCGACAGGCTGCTGGTCGCCGGGGAAATGGAAAACGCCTGGGAAAGAACCGGCAATAGGGGCTGCACACAGTAAAGCAAGGCAAAAGTGGCCAGGCCGGCTGAAAATAGGGCCAATGTGACGCGCATAAACTGCGGCGTGCCGCGTTTTATATAGGGTTTTTTACCGGTAGCGTTCGATTTAGTTGAAAGCGGTTCCACATCATCAAGGATAGAGACGGATACGGCGTTTGATGCTGGGGTTGAAGGGGTACTCAAAATAATTCCAGGTTTGAAAAAGAAAAGATGGCGCGATCATAGAAGAGCAATATTGTTTTGTATAATATATTAGTCATCATAATTAATACTTATAAGATATGAATATCGAATTACGCCACCTCCGTTATTTTATTGCTGTTGCCGAAGAGCTGCATTTCGGCCGCGCGGCCGAAAAATTGCTTATTTCGCAACCCCCCCTCAGTCAGCAAATACAGATTCTGGAGGAACAGGTCGGGGCGAAGCTGTTAGAACGAAATAATCGTAATGTCCGATTGACCCCCGCGGGCGAAATGTTTTTAAAAGAAGCGTGGTCGATCATCGCGCAGGTTAATCAAGCGGCGGAACGCGCAGCACGAATTCAGCGGGGAGAAATAGGGGAACTGACCATTGGTTTTACTTCATCAGCGCCTTTCATCAAAAAAGTGTCCCGCAGTCTGCTCCGGTTCCGCCAGTCTTTTCCGCAAGTACATATTCAGATGATCGAATTAAACACCAAACAGCAAATCGAACCTTTGCTGAATGGTAAACTTGATATTGGCGTGATGCGCAATAATCCGCTGCCCGATGCGCTGGAACATCAACTGCTGCTGCATGAAGCGCTCGTCGCCGTGGTGCATGAGGAACATCCGTTGGCCACACAGGCCAAAGGACCGATCAGTATTAGTCAATTGGCGAATGAGCCTTTTGTTTTCTTCTCTCGGGCGGTTGGTACGGCGCTGTACGATGAAACGCTGACGTTGCTGAAGAAATATGGGATCACGCCTTATATTACTCAGGAAGTCGGCGAAGCCATGACGATTGTCGGTCTGGTGTCATCCGGCTTAGGCGTATCCATCCTTCCCGCCTCGTTCATGCGGATTAAAGTCGATGGCGTGAAATACTTACAATTAGCGGAAAGTGACGCGATTACCGAAGTATGGTTGGCTACGGCGCGGCATAGGCCGTTAAAAACGGCGGCCGAGACGCTGATTTCGCTTATGCTTAACCGATAATATTTTCAATATGTGCATTAAATCACATAACGAATCAAATATTTGACGGCTTTGGCGAAAAGCTCCAACATAACCTCAGTTTTTTATTTTGCAGCGTGAAAAATAGAATACAGATACCCGTTAGATGTCGAGGTGCAGCGAGAGCCTTAGCGCGACGAAAAGGATAATGGGTATAACCGGTCCCCATCAGCAGTGCTAGCGATAAAAAGTAGGAGCCAGTTTTGTGATTGCCGACGGTCAGCCAGGACATATCGATCAGATTAAACAAATGAATGCCGGTGCAGTATACAGGCTGATCGATAAATATGGCCCGATATCACGTATTGAACTGTCTAAACGTGCGCAATTGGCGCCAGCCAGCATCACCAAAATCGTGCGCGAACTGCTGGAAGCCCATCTGGTTCAGGAAACGGAATATCAGGATGTCGGCAGCCGGGGACGGCCGGCCATCGGGTTGATTCTTGATACACAGGCATGGCATTACCTTTCCGCGCGCATCAATCATAATTCGATCACTCTGGCGTTACGCGATCTGAGCAGCAAACTGGTGGTCGAGGATAGCATTCCTCTTCCGGCGGACCAGCCGCAGCCGCTGCTTCAGCGTATCCTTAACGAAATCGATCAATTCTTTATTCGCTATCAAAATCGGCTGGAACGCCTGACCGCCATTGCGATTACCGCGCCCGGCATGATCGATGCCGCCGCCGGCATTATCCACCGGATGCCGTTTTATGATGTCGAAGAGATGGCGATAGGGCCGGAATTGGAACAGCGGACGGGATTACCTGTTTTCGTACAGCATGATATCTGCGCCTGGACGATGGCCGAAGCGTTGTATGGCGCATCGCGCGGTTGTCAGAACGTCATCCAGGTGGTGATTGACCATAATGTCGGGGCGGGCGTCATTACCGGCGGACGGGTGCTGCATGCCGGGAGCCGTAACCTGGTCGAGATAGGGCACACGCAGGTCGATCCTTATGGCAAGCGCTGTTATTGCGGCAATCACGGTTGTCTTGAGACGGTCGCCAGCACGGCAAGTATGCTGGAACTGGCGCAGCAGCGGATGAATGCGTCGATGAGTTCATTGCTGCATGGCTCGCCATTGACGGTTGATAGCCTTTGTGACGCCGCGCTGAGAGGCGATCAACTGGCAAGAGACATTATTAACGATGTGGGTAATAACGTCGGACGAATTGTTGCCATCATGGTTAATTTATTTAATCCCGATAAAATTCTGGTCGGCTCTCCGCTAAATAAAGCCGCCGGTATTTTATATCCGGCCATTATGGGCTGCATTCATCAACAGTCTTTTCCGCCTTATAGCCACAACATTAAGGTAGAAGCGACCCAGTTTTATAATCAAGGCACGATGCCCGGCGCGGCATTGGTTAAAGATGCATTGTATAACGGGTCGTTACTGGTGAAATTGTTGCAGGGTTAAAGTTAAACGTTCAAATTAATATTTTTCTGTTCGGAAGCGCAGAAAAACAAAACATTGAGCTAACGCAAACTGCCCGAATGGCGCTTCGCCTAGACTTCCACCATTGGATAGCATTTCTGTTGTGCTTGTTATTTTCAGGTGGCCCCCCGGAGTTTTCTCATGTTGAACCGCATTTTTGTCACAGGTACTGATACTGCAGTCGGTAAAACTGTTGTATCCAAAGCGTTATTGCAGAAATTAGCAATGACCGGAAAATCAGTGGCGGGCTATAAACCAATAGCAAAAGGGTGTGTGGAAACGGAAGAGGGGTTACAGAATAAAGATGCGCTGTTGCTACAGGCGGCGTCTTCTATTCGTCTACCCTATGCGGCGGTAAATCCGATTACGCTGAGCGAGGATGAAATCAGCGCGAGTGAACAACCGATTAACTACAGTTCGATGACGCAGGGATTACAGCACTTAAGCGATATAGCCGACGTCGTTGTGGTTGAAGGCAGCGGCGGTTGGCGTACATTGATGAACGATCTGCGCCCTTATTCTGAATGGGTCGTTCAGGAACAACTTCCGGTCGTTTTAGTCGTCGGTATTAAATTGGGCTGTATCAGCCATGCATTATTAACCGCTCAAGCCATTATTAATGACGGCTTGCCGCTGGCCGGCTGGGTTGCCAATCGAATTAATCCGGGACTGGCGAATTATGCGGATATCATTACCGTGCTGCGCAAAAAAATTCCCGCGCCGCAGTTGGGGGAGTTACCTTATTTACCCCGGGCCGAACAGCGTGATTTGTCTTCTTATATCGATCTGTCGGCGTTGGATTATTAGTCCTGCGGCGATATTTATCGAATGATTGCAAGGTGTAGCCTGTACCGCGCTACACCTTTATTCCTTCCGTCGTGTTTATAGCATTCCTGTTTTTAATTCCAAAATAATGTTACCTATCCGCGCCAAATGCAGGAATGATACAGCTTTTCATTTTCTCTTTTCAGTCAGTCACCCAATAGGATGGCAACTGGTATACTCAAAAACAGAGTCTATTTTTCAGGCGAAAAAGTATAATGAAAACAGTAAATAATTCTGAGCATCCTCCTGTAACGCATCGCCACTGGGTTTTAATCGCCTGTATGTTGGCCATGTTTACGGCGGCAATCGAGGTCACCATCGTGGCTACCGCATTGCCGACGATTATTGCGGATTTAGGCGGTTTTTCACTATTGGGATGGGTCTTTTCCGGCTATTTGCTTACGCAAGCGATCAGTATTCCTATTTATGGCCGGCTGGCTGATTTGTTTGGCCGTAAGCGCGTTTTTTTCATCGGTACGATTATTTTTCTGCTGGGATCGGTGCTGTGCGGCTTTTCCAGCCACATGGGATGGTTAATCCTGTTTCGCACGATTCAGGGCTTGGGCGCCGGCGCTATCACGCCGATCGCGTTCACGATAGTCGCTGACGTGTATAGCAGGACGGAGCGGCCTAAAATTCAGGGCTATCTCTCCAGCGTGTGGGGCATCTCGGCGATTGTCGGCCCGCTGATGGGCGCGTTCATCGTTGAGCATTTCAACTGGGCTCTGGTTTTCTGGGTTAACGTCCCCATTGGGTTACTGTCGATATTTTTATTAGCCCGCTATCTGCCGACGGTTAGCCAGGTACGGCAACATCAATTAGACTGGGCTGGCGCATTCTATCTCGCCGTCACCGTCGCCAGCCTGTTGATGGCGTTGCTGCAGGCTGAAGTGCTTGGGCTTTGGATTATCCCGTTAATGGTTATTGCCCTGGTCGGGGGCGTTCTATTATTCCGGCAGGAAACGAGTACGCCGGAGCCGCTTTTCCCGTTAGCCTTATGGCGTAACCGGGTGATTGTCGCGGGAAATCTTGGCGGTTTGCTGATTGGTGCGACCATGATGGGTGTCAGCGCCTTTCTGCCGACCTTTATTCAGAGCGTAATGGGGCGTTCGCCGCTGGAGGCGGGCAGTATTCTGGCGCTGATGTCGATTGGCTGGCCGTTGGCCAGTACGCTGAGCGGCAGATTAATGCTGTGGACATCCTACCGGGTTACCGCCGTCAGCGGAGGCGTGCTGCTGATCGCCGGCAGTTTGACGCTATTAACGCTTGAGCCGGATAAATCGCTCAACTGGGCGCGCATCGCGGCTTTTCTTATCGGCGCCGGCATGGGATTAAGCAACACGACCTTTCTGGTTTCGGTACAAAACGCGGTGGATTATTCCATTCGCGGCATTGCGACCGCGTCCACCATGTTTACCCGCATGCTGGGATCGGCGTTGGGTACGGCAATTCTTGGCGCGACGCTGAACATCAACCTGCATTTGCGTCTGCCGGGCATGGCCGATCCGCTGCAAACGCTGATGGATGCCCATAGCCGGAGCATGATGAGCGCGACGCAGCTTGAATCGCTATCCTGGAATGTTTCATCCTCGATACATTGCGTATTCATTGTATCCGCGCTAATTGCGTTTATTACGCTATTTTCGGCCTGGATGATCCCGGCTAATCAACGAGTTTGAGGTAAGGGTAGGATTGCCTGAATATTTTCGTTTCAGAGATAGAGAGAGCTCTCCGCTCTCTGAAACGAAATATGAACCGGCAGAGGCGCGTTACTGCGCGGTGGGAGCTGGCTGACTCTCCGTCGCCGAAGGTGCGCTGTCGACGCTTGTATCGCCATCAGCATGCCGGATGTAAATAATTTTTTGCGAGTCATTCTCACAATGACCAACTACCTGACCGCCGGCTTGACTCACCTGATCGTTAGGAACGATATCAAGCGTAAAACCTGACTCAGGCACGCCGTTATTGATGATTTTCTGCGAGATATCCGCTTTAACGCTCTCACAAGAGGCCTGTGCCGCCAGAGGAACAAGCACAAATAAGGCCGCGCCGAAAATTATCGTCTTTTTCATCTTATCACCCTTTTATTTGAACAAAGTCCTGGCTCATTGCCTGGCGTTATATCTTTCACCGTCGAAGAGGCTCGAAATCTATTGGGTTATGCCGCCAGGCAAGATGGTTACTTTAAAGCGTAGACTAAATTTCAGGGCGTAACAGGGCGGCCGGTCCGACGGTCAAGACAACGCGCGGTGTTGGCTTCCCAATAGGCGTTAACGTTATAGCTGGCGTTACATTTTTCCTCGCCGTCTATCGCTTTTTCAGTTTTATCGAATTCTTTCTCAACGCGGGTGTTAACCTTGTTACGCAAAGAGCGGGTTGAATTCCACTGCTCGCTGCTTTGACGCGCCGCTTCTTTGGACAAGGTATTATCCGATTCGATAATGACATGACGAGTATCCGCCTGCACGGCTGGCAACCAGGCTGCGGACGCCATCAACATGGACAGTGGGATCAAGGCCCGAATCAGGGAGGCAAAGGAGTGTTGGTTCATTTTTCACCTTGATAAATAGAATGCGCCTTCCAACTTTCTGGCTGCGGATGCGCATCGGGAAAGCCATTGGGCATAAATATAAAAAAACGTTATTACTATGGCAAATACTGCCGGTAATTACAAAACAACCCTTCACTGTGGGACGTAAATGAGAAGGAAACGGCCGGGAATATCTGGCGGCGCGCTGAAGTGTATCATTTTTATCGTCAATGGCTCCATAACCGCGGACAACCGCGCAACGGAAGGAAAGGGGACGTTGCGGCGCGAAGAGCGGCTTCGCGCCGCATGAGGTTTAATTTTCGCGATATACGTTCAGCCCGGCAAAGGATTGGCTGACCGGCATCATTTCCAATGAGTTAATATTGACGTGGACTGGCAGGGAGGCTACCCAGAATACCGCCTCGGCGACATCGTCGGGCGTAAGCGGGTTGGTCTTATCGTAGGTTTTATTCACTTTATTTTCGTCGCCCTTAAAGCGCACGGCGGAAAACTCCGTTCCCCCGACCAGCCCCGGCTCGATATTCGTGACGCGAACCTTGGTCCCGAACAAATCCGCCCGCAGGCCAAGGCTGAACTGCTGGACAAAGGCTTTAGTCGCGCCATATACGTTACCGCCGGCGTAAGGCCAGCTTCCGGCGACGGAGCCGATATTAATGATATGGCCGACATTGCGTTTGACCATCTCCGGTAACAGCGCGCGAGTCATAAAAACCAGCCCTTTGTTATTGGTATCGATCATCACATCCCAGTCATTCACATTGGCTTTATTGGCCGGCTCCAAACCCAGAGCCAACCCGGCATTATTCACCAGGACATCGATATTGCGCCATTCGGCGGGAAGGGAGGTTAACGCCTGATCGATTGATTGATGTTCGCGGACATCCAACTTTAAGGTATACAACGATGTTCCCAGCTCTTTTTTCAGCGCATCCAGACGTTCCTGACGGCGGCCGCACGCGATAACTTTGTGGCCCTCTTTGATAAATCTGCGAGTGATGGATTCACCGAATCCGGCCGTTGCACCGGTAACGAAAATTATCATTACTGTTTCCTCTGATGACTACGTTTATTCAATTAAGGGAAAAAGGCGACAAATCAGCCAGGGCAAAACGGCTGTTTGTGCTCGATGTCAGTTCAGTATAGATAAAGTAGGGCGAACAAACTGACTTTGATGAATACAACATTAACAGCTTGAAGATAACCTTCAAGCATTAAGCTTTACGCACCGTTAAAACGACACTATTCCCGAACAGGTAAAGTCCAGGGTTACCCGCGCTTGGCTAAAATGAATTTCGTAGAGTTCAATCTCATCACCGGCATGATCGATTATCGTTTGATAACCGGGATTTTTTTTAATAAAAAATTCACTTAAATCGTAGATAGTCAAATCGCTCTTTTTAACTATCACATTCATCGCTCTGACATGTTGATTTTCCGACAAGGGGATAGTTGTAAAAGCAACCCGGTTATTTTGCTTAAACTCTTTGACCTTCAGGTTATCTCTGAACGTCGAAAAATAGACGATGCCTTTTTTCGCCGTGTCGCAATAAAAGTTCACAATACGAACGTTCGGTCTATTTTCAATGCTGGTCGCTAAAGCCAACTCCCGCTGTTCCGTCATCAGGCGGTTGAATTGCTGTAAGAAGTCCATCTATTTCCTCCATATACTCAATGAAATTAACATGCGTTTCTTTATGACGTGAGTGTAGTAGACTAACCCTGACATCTGCGTGTCAGGGTTTATTTGCAAAGTAAAAAATAATTGGCAGAGCATCGACAGTGAAAATAGAACGCATCATCGCCATCATTATGCTGTTATTGGAAAGGGATAGAATCAGCGCTACGGTATTGGCAGAAATGTTCGAAGTCAGCATTCGCACCATATATCGGGATATTGATACCATCAATTTAGCCGGCATTCCCATTGTGACGTATCAGGGCGTTAATGGCGGCATCAGTATTATGGATAAATATAAAGTAAATAAACGATTATTCACCACCGATGATATATCAACGCTGCTAACCGGCTTGGGGAGCCTTTCGTCAGCGTTATCGGGTAAATCGCTCATTAATACGCTGGCTAAAATAGAAAGCCTGATCCCGCAGCAGCAGGCCGGGGAAATTAAGTTGAAAACCAGTCAGATTGCTATCGACCTGAGCCGCTGGATTGGCTCTCCCAACCTGCAAACGCACCTTGAAAAAATCAAACAGGCGTTGAATCAAAGCCTATTGCTGAATTTCAACTACTCCGATGGCAAAGGGAAAAAGAGTCAGCGGCAAATTGAGCCTTATCAATTGAGATTAAAAGAGGGGAATTGGTATGTTCATGGCTTTTGTCTTGCCAGGCAGGATTTCCGGCTATTCAAAATCTCCCGAATAACGCAGTTAAATATATCAGAGCAGGGCTTTACTCCCAGGCCGTTTGAACCTGGAACATTGGCGGGGAATATTGGATAGACAAACCATTAATTGCGGTGACGCTGCTACTGGATGAGTCCGTCAGGGATTTGATTTCCGAACGCTGCGATGAAGAGAATATTCAGCCCTATGAAGAGAGTAAACTGTTGGTAAATTTTCCCTTTATTGCCGATGAACAGGGATATCATTTTCTGCTTAGCCTCGGAGATAAATGCGAATGTCTGCAACCTGAATTCGTCCGTAATGAATTGATCGGCAGGGTTAAAAAAATGCTGGCGAACTATAATTAGCGGCAGAGAGAATAAATAAACGACCACCGGCAAGCGGCCGTTTATTTATCATGGGCGACGACGAATATTATTCGTCCTGATTATCCGCCTCTACGGCATCATACAACCGTTCCAGAATGTCAGGGAAGGCGGACTGTACGCGGTTCCAGCTTGGCACGAACGGTTTATCTCCGGGGCTTTCACTGTATACCTGACCAGAAATCGTAATCACGTCAGAAAACAGCTCAACGGCTGACTCCTCCGTATGCCGATCAAAATGTAATCCGTTCATTCGGGCATCATGTTCGAAAGCGTCAATCATATCCAGAGCCGTTCGATAGTAGGTCGCCCGCAGGATACGGAACGAATCCGTCGTGATATTCACCCCTAAAATTGCCAGCTTGCGGTATAGCGCTTTAGTGATATCGATGGCCATCCGCTGTAGACCGGTATTGGGATCGTCTTCCGACATCGGCTGATGTTTATGCTCGTAGTTGTCGGCAATATCCACCTGACAAATACGGCTGGTCGCCGTACCGCGATGTATTTCAGATAGCACGCCGATTTCCAGCCCCCAGTCGCTGGGAATACGCAGATTATTCAAAATATGGGTACGCATGGCGAACTCGCCCGACAGCGGGTAGCGGTAGCTGCGTATGTACTCCAGATAGTCCGAGTTGCCGTAAACCTTTTGCAGTGATTTGAGCAATGGGAAGACCAGCAGGCGGCCGACGCGGCCATTGAGCTTCCCGTCAGCGACGCGCGCATAGTAGCCTTTACAAAAGTCATAATGAAAATGCGGATTCGCTACGGGATAGAGCAGGCGGGCCAGCATACCGCGATTATAAGTGACAATGTCACAATCGTGCAGCGCCACACAGGCTGTCCGGCGTGACGCCAGCGTATAACCGACGCAAAACCACACGTTGCGTCCTTTGCCTGGCTCCGTGGGCGCCAGGGATTTATCCGCCAGCTCATCGCTTAATGCTTTCAGCCGGGGGCCGTCGTTCCACAAGATACGATGACGTTGCGGCAGGCGAGAAAAAAACTCGCGCGCGTATTGAAACTGTTCCCGATCGGCGCGATCCAGGCCGATGACGATTTCATTGAGATAAGGCACCTTGGATAACAGCTCGACAATATTATCCAGGGCCGGACCTTCCAGTTCGGAGAACAGAGAAGGAAGGATAAGCCCCATGCTGTTTTGCCCGGAAAACACCTGTAGTTCATACTCAAGCTCTTCCACATTTCTCTGGGTCAGATTATGGAAGTTGGTAATTATGCCGTCTTGATAAAATTCACTCATTATGTTCTCCCATGCCAATTAGATTTTATATGTCTAATATCACCAATAAACGTTAAGAAAATTAATCGCCAAGAAAATAATCGAGGCCTTCACTCCAGCCCGCCGGCCCCATGAACTGGGTACGATATAGTTTGCCGGCATAGCTTTCTGGCAAACCAACAGGTTGATTTCCTTTACCTTTAATCATCACTGCATTATCCATTGCACACAGCAGAGAGATATCATTCGGCCCATCGCCAAGACCAATAGTTAGCGCCGCCTTGCCGCTTTTATCCGAATACTGTTTTTTTATCCAGTCGGCGGCCTTGCCTTTACCGATGTCTTTTCCCATAACGTGATAAAAACGCCCGCCCTGGGTTAGTGATAATCCAACCTCCGTCAATGTTTGACGAAAGACGGCCAGAGAATCCGTATCGCCCAGCCACTGAATCGGCTCTGAGGCTTCACGCCGACGGGCAAGTTCAGCATCCTGCGCCGATAGCCCGGTTAATCCGGCGACTTCCGCGGCGTCCATGTCGGCGAATCCTCTAAAACGGAAGGCATGTTTTTCCCGCAATTGATTCAGTTGAGCGCAGATAAAAGGGTAGTCGGCGTTAAAAATTTTACGCGGGTAATCCGGATGCGAATGCCAATCCGTCGGCAACGCAATCAGCGCGCCATTTTCCGCGATATAAGGCAGATGGTTGAGACCGAGAGCGCATCGCAGTTGCTCCACTTCAGCCGTGGTTTTACTGGTTGTGATGATGACCGGGATCTTATTCTGAGCCAGTCGTTCCAGCCACGGACGCGCAGGTTCCCAACTGTATGTGTCATGATCAAGCAGCGAACCGTCGAGGTCGCTGAAGATCATCAGATTAGAACTCAATCTTGACATTGGCGCTCCATAGATTATTGGGGATAAACAGATAATAACGGTGAGTTTGCAGTATTGCGTTGCGTTGTCGTATCAAACTGATTTTTTCTATCAGTTTGATAATAAAATGAATTTAAACTATCGATTCTATTTTAACTGTATGCATAAATCGCTAATTACGCAAATTTATGCGGGTTCCATCACATGGTTACCGAGAGCGCCATCGCCGCCATAAAGATGATCAAATGGCTTTCGAAGGGGATGAAACGGCTATTCTTGCTGGAATAATGCCTGGATCTGCTTTGGTGAAACGGGTTTGGAGAAAAAATAGCCTTGAGCTTCATCACAGCCGAACTCTTTAAGCGTTAGCGCCGTTTCCTCATCCTCAACGCCTTCCGCAAGCACGGTATAATCCAACTCCTTAAGCATTACGATGATATTTTTTACGATAATTCGGCTACCGGTATCTGTCGTAATAAGGCTAATAAGGGAACGGTCGAGTTTGATAATATCAATAGGCATACGACGCAGGTAATTGATGTTGCTGTATCCTGCGCCAAAATCATCCAGAAGTATTTTAAACCCTCTCAGTTTGAGCATATTAAGTTCATGCAACGCGGTATCGCTTTCCAGTACCTTTTCGGTTTCTAAGCACTCGATGCGCAAGTCTGCCGGGGTGAGCGCAGATGCGAGTATGCGTTCCTCCAGCCGGTCGGCAAAACCAGGGTTGGATAAATCACTCACGGTTACATTAATAGAGATGGGAATATCGATGCCTGCTTTTCGCCATATTTTGAGTTGTTCAAGCGTTCTGAAAATCACCCAGTTTGTAATATTTCGCATCAGACTGGTTCTTTCCGCCAGGGCGACAATCGTTGTGGGAGAAATATTTCCTTTAACTGGGTGCTCCCAGCGCAGTAGCGCTTCTACACCTTCAATATGACCGTCGTGCAATGACACTTTGGGTTGATAAGCCAGATACAGCTGATCCCCGGATTTTACGGCTTCCCCCAGATCATACAGCAGCCTAAAGTCGTCGTTTCTTTTTTTATCTAATACAGGATCAAACTTTTGCACCGGGATGGCTTGCTTTATCGCTTCATGCAGCGCGCTTACCGCCTGGCGAAAAACCTCCGCGGTTGAAGCGGTGGCCGGTTTGAAAGAGACATAACCCGCATAGATGTGAAGCGTGATGTCAATATCGTTAGTAATTTTTGCGTGCGTCGGGGGTAAAACCGCTGCTTTTTGTAGAATATTCTCCATATTGCGCGATTTAACCAATAGGGCGTACCGTCCCACCGCGAAGGAATACAAAACAGTCTCTTTTTTCAGGTTAAGCCGAAGACGCAGCAATGAACTAAAATCTATTAGTATTTTCTCGACGGCGGCAAGCCCCAGGTATCGGGAAAGCTCATAAGCCTGCGGCATATCAATACAATCAAAAATGATCAAACTATAAGGATCGACGACGCGTTCTTCGGGTAGCTTTTCAATGTCATTGAGTAGCTGTCGTCTATTGGGCAATTCGGTCAATGCGTCAATACGGCTAATCGAGTATCGGGCTTCAAGATAAACGCTTCCCAGCTCGGCTATGCGCAGAAAGCTGTCAATGTCCTCCTGCGACGGAGTCAAAGGATTAGGATCAATGACGCACAGCGAGCCCAGCACAAACCCATCCTTGGTTTTTAATGGCGCGGCCGCATAAAACAAAATAGCGCCGTCTTTAACAAATTGATGATCTTTAAACCGTATATCGGCACGAGTATCCGGGCATATAATCGGATTGCCGGTATCCATCGCATGCCGGTACATGACCTCGGCCATCGGAACTTTTGCAAGCGGGAAGGGCACATTTTTTGCGAACTTAACGTCTTGATGCGCATCATCAAAAATAGTCACAAAATATCCCGATGTTCCCATAGCCTTGCTGGCCAGCCACGCAAATTCACCCAGGGCATGGTCTCTTGCTTGGTCTGCTGTTTTGAGTAATGCAAGCGTCGCTAGTTTTTTTGCTTCGTTTTTATTAAGACCAGTAAACATATCGGTTTTTACCCTCGTGGATAATTTTATTCGAATTTGCCCTGACAAGGGGAAAGATGTCTACCATATAAGGTAAGTGCCTATAAACATTCAGATCATCCTATAGATTATAGCAGCTTGGTGATGATTGGGATTAAGGCGGTTTTTATATGGGGTGTGTACGCAGTTGATTTATGAATTCTCGAGGCCTTTGTCAAAGCTAAGTTCAGATGTCCGGGGCCGGGCAAATTGAAATGTCCGCTGTGGGCCAGAACCGACCATTAATATCTTTATTTAGATGGCCAAAATCTGTGTTCTGCTACGATGACCTGATGCCAAAAAGTGGCTGTATCCAGGACATTTTCCCGATAAAGTAAAACCTAAGCCAGACTGATTTGCATGGAGTAAAAAATTAATAATGATGATTTACGATGTTTTTGGCAGGCACATAGGGGTTGAGCGTAAAGACGAGCGTTGGCTAGTTTATCGTGTTGATTTGACAGAGCGAAAATCATCCCGACTCTATGACGTCATCATTCCTGATGATCTTAGTGAAGCCGAAATCCTCGGCTGGTTGGATGATATTTTTCACGAAGCCGCTAACGCACGTCATCCTGAAGTAAGGAGGATTCAATAAGCCGTTGTGATAATCATCAGGCAACACCGGGCCAGAGCCCAGAATTGAGGCAGCATTACAGAAGCGAGTCCTGGATTCGGTAATCTTAACTTTAAATAAATATAGCTGTCAGGTTGTAAATGTTCGTATGGAATCCAGATTATCCATCACGATCTGGAGCATGGCACCGAAGAAGTGATGTTTGATTCAGCGCATCAATACGACCAATGACAGCACCGGGAATACCAGTTCCCGCCCATTCTTATCTTGGTACGCATAATGTATATTATGTTAAATAAACTTTATGGCAGCCTGACGCTGACACTGGACGTTGCTGGTTGGTCACTCCCCCCATTTTTAACTGAAGGCATTGCCTCATCGAACTATCCACGCGTCTTCCGATACCGTTCTGAATGCTAAGTGTGGGCCTTCGGTGCTCCTGAGATAGGAAGCAAAAAAGCAATCACATTGCAATTGCAAACCTGATAATCGCTGTCATCAGTATGACTATCTCAGTTTCGCAGGTAAAAACCGAAAGAAACCTCACGGTAAAGTTCGCACAATAGTGTTTGCTAAAGAGGCCGCGCGGCCGATATCTTCACTGCGGCCTTTTCAACATAACGAGTCGTACATTATGCGCACTAGATTTGGTTGAATGGCTCTTCCCTTCCCTATTTTACATATGACTGATTATTCAATAGATGGAAGATTACTTATCTTTTCCTTTTCACGTGTCAAAGCGCAGATAGAATATCTAGACTGGCCCCATAGATCACCAGACACTTCGACTCTCTTAAAATAAGAGGTAGTCTTGGAACTATGTTTAATACCAGTCAGAACGATAAGATGGTTGACGTGTTATCAGGGCCTGAACGGCGTCGCCGCCGTACTCCGCAGGAAAAAATTGCCATTATTCAGCAGACTATGGAACCCGGTATGACCGTGTCTCATGTCGCGCGCCTGCATGGCATCAATGCAAACCAGATATTCAAATGGCGCAAGCAATATGAAGACGGCTCGCTGACGGCTGTTGCATCGGGCGAGGAAGTGGTGCCGGCCTCCGAGCTCGCTGCCGCCAATAAGCAAATCCGCGAGCTCCAGCGCCTTCTGGGCAAAAAGACGATGGAAGCCGAGATCCTTAAAGAGGCCGTGGAGTTCGGTCGGGCAAAAAAATGGATAGCGCATGCGCCCTTGTTGCCCGGGGACGACGACTAACCGACGTCTGCCGGAGTATTGGTGTGTCGCGTGCGCAACTGAGCATCAGGGTTCACCGGCCATCTGACTGGCAGGATCACAGACGGCAGCCCCGTTCTGACGATACCACCGTATTGTCCCGGATAAACATGGCGGTGGCTGACCTGCCGACGTATGGTTATCGCCGTGTGTGGGCGCTGCTGCGACGGGAGTCAGAGCGGGACGGCCTGCCTGTGGTTAATGCGAAGCGGGTGTATCGCATTATGAGAACACATAATTTGCTTCTTGAACGTAAACCCGCTGCTCCTTGCCGTAAGCGGGCCCATAAGGGGCGCGGTAGCAGTAGCGGAAAGTAACCGGCGCTGGTGCTCAGATGGCTTTGAGTTCCGCTGTGATAATGGCGAAAAGCTGCGGGTGACCTTCGCGCAGGACTGCTGCGACAGGGAGATCATTGACTGGGCAGCGAGCACCGGAGGCTATGACAAAGAAACGGTGCAGGATGTCATGTTGGGTGCGGTGGAAAAACGCTTCGGAAGGCAGTTGCCAACAGAGTCGCTAGAGTGGCTGACGGATAATGGTTCAGCCTACAGG
This sequence comes from Brenneria izadpanahii, assembly GCF_017569925.1. Lineage (NCBI taxonomy): Bacteria > Pseudomonadati > Pseudomonadota > Gammaproteobacteria > Enterobacterales > Pectobacteriaceae > Brenneria > Brenneria izadpanahii. The sequence continues at coordinate 2,439,078 of NZ_CP050854.1, forward strand.
GCTCATGAAACGCGGGCGTTCGCCCGGTTGCTGGGACTGGAGCCTTGCACGACAGCAGTGCGAAGCCCGGAAAGCAACGGCATAGCAGAAAGCTTCGTGAAGACGATAAAACGGGACTACATCAGCATCATGCCGAAACCGGACAGCCAGGCAGCGGTGATGAATCTGGCGGTGGCGTTCAGTCATTACAACGAACATCATCCGCATAGTGCACTGGGATATCGCTCACCACGGGAATATATACGCAGGAAGTTATCGCAACCGTAAGAGAGCAAAAACGTCTGGATATATAGGGTCAAATCCAGTCGACAGCTTCAACAACTATCTTGAATTATCTAAAAAACTTTGCTATCCGCGTTAGTGACGATTTTTCATATGACGAAACATCAATTCACGGAATAGATTGGTCATCTAATTATTCCACTTCCGCCGGTAACGTTAAATGCATATCCGTGCCGTTACTAACTATGGGGATGACCGGGAGTTGGGAATATTTATCCGTAGAAACAATTTATCAAAATGCGAAAAGTCCTGATAAAAAGATTGCATTTGTAGATGGCGCTAATCATCTTTTTCAAACCTGCACTCAATGTGAAAAAAGCAAAGGACAATATGGGGATACGGCTAATACTCTATTCAACTATATAGACAAGTGGATATCTTTCCCTGGTAGGTTTGATAACTTTTAAGCAATTAATAATAACACCATAGATCCCCTTGAATAACACACCCTAGAATTGTTAGTCTAGGGCGATAAATAAGAGTTCATCGCCATTCGCCAGTCCCTCAGGGGCTTCGTCCATTTCTGCTATGCCGCCTGAATAGGCCGACACAGGAAAGATTTTCGCAGCGGCCTTTTCAACATTTGAATTTTGCTGTTTTGCTTAAAAACTATACTGAATGTTGCCGTCACGAGTGCGCCGAATCATCATAAGAATATTTTTGTCGATGCAGTTCCGAGGAGGCTTCACATCGCTAAAGCACCGTCTGTCCTCTTTCCCTTCCTCTTTATACCCATCTCCAAAATCGTATATGGTAATGAAAAATGGCCCTTCCTCTCCATTTGGAATGTTGTATTTCTTTCTGATTTCTCCTTGATTGTGCTGCCACCAATTAATTCTGGCTGCGTCGGTAAACGGCAATCTATCTACCAGAACCTGTGCGGTATTTCCGTCATAGTGCACGGCAATAATATTTATCGCCCGGTTATTCAGAAACAGGTAACATGCAACACTAAACAGAGCTACCAAAATTAACGCTATTAGCAATCGCATCACAGCCCACCTTCTATATTAATCACTGCTTCCATATTGGTAAGAAACGGATGAAAGCCAAATTTATTAAATCGTTGTAATACAAACCATATTTTAAAAAACTGAAACTGGTTGAATTTCTGTTTTCGAATATCATCAACATCCAAACCGAAATGGTCTTGACCTATGAACTTAACTCTGGCTTTCCAGCTTCTTTCTCCAACATCAAGGCTGAGTATATCTATCTTTGTGGCATGAACATCGTGAACGGTAATACCCATCCCGTTTATTTTATCGAATATAAATGAATCGAACTTTGGAAGTATTGTATCCCTAATAGCGGAATCAAGCTTATTCAGTTTGTCTTGCGGGTAGCCCCTATTGTCATAATCAATGAATAGATCAATAACTTCCTGTATAGCCAGTTTTGTGCTCTTTGATGAATTATCAGAAATAATTCGCTCCCTATATGCAGCGTTTAACTGCATATCAGTGAATGGAGTCCCTGATTTTCTTTGAAAGTGCTTTAGCATTTGATTGATTAAATACTTATACGGACCATAAAAGGAATAAAGAAGTGATGTAGCCTGCATTTCTTCAAATAATAACCTAGCACACTCCTGGATGCTGACTGCGTTGCCACGATGGACACCGCCATAAACCCCTGCAAATCTGGATTGTGGGTTATCAAATGCTGTTAGTCTGGTTAATGTGTAAGGGTCAACAACATTTGATACATTCGTCAACCCAAACTCTCCTTTTAATCTATCCTCAGAAATATCGCCATAGCGCATATCGTTAGCGCCGTAATCATTAAAACTTTTCTGTGTGGTGTATATCGTCTGTGGAAATCTGGTGATAATCATACCCGTTACTCCCTTAACTGATAGTTAATTAATCCATCTTTCCATAATACCTCAACAAAAAACGGGGTTCGAGGACCAGTGCAGTAAAAAAACACGTTGAGAAGCATCAAAAATCGAAATCATTAATCTCTTTTTTGCAGCTACGACCAGAACAGATCGATCATCCAGCACTCCCATCGTTGCTCTGATAACAGATAGCTAAGGGCTGCCCTGCTCCCAGGTTTCCTTGTTTCAGTCAAATAAGTTCCAACATTTCTAAGATGTCCTGCGGGTAAACAACCTCATGCGTTGTTCTTAGTTCTTCTGCATTCCACCAGTGATGATCGCTGATAACCTTTTTTTCATTACTGCTCCAACTGTCATTACTGATCTCATGGTTAGCCACCCGCACAACGTAAAACTTCTCCAGTGCTGCAACCATCTCACCGCTCGGTAATTTCATCTCGAAATTTCTTTGTGCAACGCACCGGCCAACATCTCTACGTACAATGCCGGTTTCTTCCATTAGCTCTCTGATAGCTGCTTGCTCGAATGATTCGCCTTGCTCGACACCGCCGCCTGGCGTAGCCCAGTATGATTTGCCCGCCAGAGCGTCCATACTGTGTGTAAACTTAAACAATAAAACCTGTCTTAAAGAATCGACAATCAAAAGTCTGGATGCTGGCCGGGATTTCACATTATCTCCTGTTTGCTGTTAAGGCGGGGGCAAACCAATAGAGGCAGCCTAATATTCTCAGGGAAATGTTATTATATTTCAATGGATTATTTGTGATTTTTTGACGGCACGCCGAGATTATACTTATACATCAACGTGCCATATGACGTGTTGCTGCTGTCTACGATTACGAATTAATTCAACTTATATTGAAGCGTGATTTCTGCTTTGAGCAGTTGTGATACCGGGCAACCGGCTTTAGCCTTTTGGATAATTTTATCGAAGGTGGCTTCATCAATGCCGGGTAATTTTACCGTGCTATTGAGCGCGATTTTGGTAATGGCGAAGCCGCCGTCGACTTTGTCCAGCGAAACATCGGCCGTTGTATCAATTGATTCCGGCGTATGGCCTTCTTCACCAAGCATCAGCGATAGCGCCATAGAAAAACAGCCGGCGTGCGCGGCGCCGATCAGTTCTTCCGGATTGGTGCCCGGTTTTCCCTCAAAGCGCGTGTTAAAACCATATGGCTGCTGTTGCAAAGCGCCGCTCTCGGTTGAGATAGTGCCTTTCCCTTGTTTGATGTTGCCTTCCCAATGTGCCTGCCCTTTCTTATGAATGGTCATGCTAGCTCCTTTAATCGCTTCGTATTGACGCCTTGACAGACGCCGCCGCCGTGACATTCAATGCTGTCACATCTCCCTTTAACCCTAGTTCACATTCGAAAGGAAAGCCAAACCAGGGGGTGTTTCAGTCTTTAATATCTGGCATGGCCTGGTATTTCTGCTTCATTTCTTTTATGAATTGCCATTCTTTTTCTAGGTTTATTGTACGATCTCGGTTCTGGCAGGCCGTCACGCATAATTTCCTGAGCGCGCCATCATTTTCCTTTACAATGACCATTCCAGCCATTAATCAGGTCGATACTTATGCCAAGACTGACGCAGAAAGACATGACGGAGCAAGAACAACGTCAACTTAAAACCTTGCTCGATCAGGAAAGAAAAAAACGCGGCCGTCCGCTGACCAATTCTGAAAACAATCACATCAAAGATGATTATATCGATAGTCTAATGAAAGAACGGGAAGCGGCAGCCAAACAGGCTCGGGCAGAGAAGAAAAAGAATAAATTCAAGCCCGATACTTCCGCTACCTATAGTTGGTCGTCCAATACCAATTGGCGGGGCCGTCGTTAAGAGTTGAATTTGGTTTACTCAGGCGCTAATCGCTATTATCACCTGAGTAAACAATTAGTTAGATGGTTTTTAATCCATCAAGTTCTTTGCTTGTCATCGACGGCGCAAACTCGATGATGTCATAGTTGGCGACCGCATTGAACGGATCTTCGGATAGTATCGATTCAAGAACCGAGCGCTCCATCGTTTTGGCAAAAATCACTCCGCCCGTACGCGGCACCTTTCTGCCGGAGGCAACGAACGCACCCTGCGCATAGTATTTTTTTAACCATGCGATATGCTCTTCCAGATGCGCTTCCACCGTTTCAATGGGTTGATGATAAGTAAGACTAATTATGAACATCGGTTATCCTTTCGCAATACAAAAAAGCGTTGCATATTAACGCAAAGAGCACGCCGTTGACATAGATAAAACCCGGCCGGTCGTCCCTTTCATCGTCGTTCGAATCTTGCTTATTCATCATCTATGCCGCAAATATTTACCAGTTTTGCCCCTTCTTTAAGCATTTGATTCGCCATCATTGGCACTAGAGTATAGCCTGTCGCAGATTACACACTATTTTCTGCCCTAGGTATCTATTACAAAAGGTCTCTTTTGCGTGACAAAATTATTTTTACGTAGCGGGAGTTTGGATGATTTTCTGGCTCTAGGTGAAAATGGACAGCCAGTTTATGCATCAGCACTTCAGTTACGGGAAACTTTACGTCTCAGAAAACAGCAACGGATTGCGGAATGTTTGGCTATCCCTCAACCCAACGAAAATGGCGATCGTATTGACTGGTATTCGCCAATTGCAGGCAAGATAACATCCTGGATCGCTGCAAGCGAAGATGAACGAGCCGCCGCGCTGAAACTATTGGAAACCTATCAATCCGCTGTGGCTGAAATTAGCCAGCGGGCGCAAAACGCGGAAAAACCCGGCCAGAAACTTTTTGGCGTGCTGTTGGCGAAAGCGATACAGTTCCCCGGACCGAATCACGTTTATCTGGTTGACGGTAAACCGGTCTTGACCTTTTGGGGATTTGTCAATCTTGATAAAAAATCCCGCGCCGACGCGCTAGATTGCTTGCGTCTGGTCGAGAAAGCGGCGGAACCAGCCCTCTCTCCTGTCTCTGCTTATGCTGAGCCTCCGGCCGAACCGGTAGCGCCAGAGCCGAAACCTGCGGTGAAACCAGAACCCATTCCTGAGCCTGAAGCCGTTGCGGCGGCGCCTCGCAACAGTCAATGGCGACGCTTGTGGTGGCTATTCCCCGCCGCCGCGCTGTTGGCGGTTTTAGCGCTACAGATCCGGGGATGGCTCTCACATCAGAACGAGGCGCCGGAGCCGCCGGCGTTGACCGCAGCGATAAAACCGGAAAAACGCGTGTTGCCGGCCTCTTCGACCACTCCTCAAGAAACAGAGCCGAAGCCGCAGGCGGAGAGCGATGCCGAGACGGTAGCGCCGCCAGAGGCTGAACCGCCCAAACCTGTTGCCGCGCCCACTGAAGCGGCTAATCCTGACGTTGCGCAGCCGGAGCCCGCTGCGGCGCCGGTCGAAACGCCTCCCCCGGCGGCGAATACCGAGCCTAAAGCGATCGCCGCTGAAGCCCCGGCCCCTGTTGAAACGCCCGCCGCGCCGCCCGCCAAGGCCAGTAAAGATGAATTGGTCATGCCTGCGGATGCGGTGAGAATGGGCTCGGTCAACTTCCTTAACGGAAACTGGCGCGTGTCGATAGACGCTAAAACCCCGGTTACCGGCCGGCCGCCGAGTCTGATATATCAGATTAAAAATGGCAGAGGAACGGCAAGAATTACTCATGGCGATGGCGTCACTTGCCGGACGGATATTGAAGCTGGGCTGATGAGTTCCGGTAACCTGGTCATCAATAGCCGATATAGAGCGCGATGCAGTGATAATACCCGATACCAGATGCCGGAAATCGTATGTAAACAAGGTACGGCAGGCGGCGCCGCAGAGTGTACCGGTCGCTATAACGCTGATGCGGTCTTCCCTATGACGATAAAGCGCGAGAGTAAATGATAATGCTGGCGACGATCACCGATTACAAACAGAAAATTACGCTTATTCAGGATAGCGGTATTCAATTTCTGGATTTTGCGTTGAAACCAGAATTATCTACGGACTTTCCTAATAAGTATGTACGAAAAAGCGCCAACGGCCCGCTGTTGCGCCTGGTCTATAACGAACAGACCGATAAATATTTGCTTCCGTCCCCGACGGGCGCTGCGCCAGAAGTGGTCAGGCCTGAGTTAAGCATCCCGCTGGCGCAGTCGCTGACGCTGCTGGAAAAAATCTGGTTGCCGCTGCCCTTTTTCCGTTTTAATCCGCCGCGCACTTTTATGGGCGGGCCGGATAACTGGGCGCGGATGCAAATTTTAGCGCTGGATACCCCGGATCAGGACGGCAATACCCATCGAATTTGTCTGGCCTTTGATACCAAGGTTTATCCCGAAGGACATGAGTATGAATCCCTGGCGCCCAACGTCAATGACATCAAAACCGGCGGCAGCTTCGCGTTGGCCTATCGCAGCGACGAACTGGGCGAGTTTCTTGACCTGACCTGGGTGGACGGCTGGCTGCGTGAAGTCTTTACTCAGCAGGCGGTCAGGCTGGAAAAGCGTAGCGCCGGGGAGATCAAGGCCGCGCTGCGGGGATTTGAGTATCAGGCTCATTACATGAACTTGCTGGATATGCTGGGCAATCAACTGTCCGTGCCGGAAATACGCATTAATGCCAGTACGCTCCAGGAGCCTGCCGTCAACGTCGATTTGATACTGGACGTCGGCAACTCACACACTTGCGGTATTCTGGTTGAAGACCATCCTGATGAGAGCAACGGTTTAAAGCAGACTTACGAACTGAAATTGCGCGATCTGAGCGAACCGCACTACCTGTATAACGAATTGTTTGAAAGCCGGGTTGAGTTTGCGCAAGCTAAATTCGGCAAGCAAAATTTCTCCATTGAAAGCGGCCGCGATGACGCCTTTATCTGGCCTTCGATTGTCCGGGTCGGCCGTGAAGCCAGCCGAATGGCGTTACTGCGTCAGGGTTCCGATGGCTCGACCGGTATTTCCAGCCCGCGTCGTTATCTGTGGGATGAAGAGAGCTATGCGCCCGGCTGGCGTTTCAGTCCATCGTCCGAAGTGAATGGTACGAGCGAACCGCTGGCGACGGCGATGCCGCTGACTATTCTGCTGGATGACGAAGGGCAGCCGCTGTACAACCAGCCGTTGGAAGATCGTTTACCGGTTTTTTCCCCGCACTACAGCCGCAGTTCAGTCATGACGTTTATGCTGTCTGAACTGTTGTTGCAGGCGCTGATGCAGATGAACAGCGCCGCCCAGCGTCTGAAAATGGTCCATTCCACGGCGCCGCGTCAGCTGCGCAACATCATCCTTACCCTGCCCTCTGCGATGCCGAAGCCAGAGCGCGAGATATTTCGCCGCCGGATGCATGAGGCGATTGGTTTGGTCTGGAAATCAATGGGCTGGCATCCGTTAGATGACGATTTCACCACGCCGCAAGACAAACAAAAAAGCAGCGTTCCGGTGCCGGAAGTCCAAATCGAGTGGGATGAAGCGACCTGCGGACAAATGGTGTATCTGTACAATGAGGCGCAGGTCAATTTTGGCGGGCGCGCCGAAGACTTTTTCGCCAGCATGGCCCGCCCGGATAAAGAGCTGTCGGAGAATGAGCCCGCCGGAAAAACCCTGCGCATTGCGTCGATTGATATCGGCGGCGGAACAACCGACCTGGCGATCACGCAATATTTGCTGGATGACGGCATCGGCAATAACGTCAAGATCATTCCGCGTCTGTTGTTCCGCGAGGGGTTCAAGGTAGCGGGCGACGATATCCTGCTGGACGTCATCCAACTATATGTTTTACCGGCGCTACAGGCCGAGTTGAAAACCGCCGGTCTGGCCAACGCCGATGAGCTGATGGCTAAACTGTTTGGCAACGAAGGACGAATCGACGGACAGTTGACGTTACGCCAGCAGGTCACGTTGCAGATTTTCATCCCGATTGGCCGGTCGATTCTGGAAGCCTATGAAAGTTTCGATCCGCTGGATATCAGCGCCGAAATTGAATCAACCTTTGGCGAGCTGCTGGCGCAACATCCAACGCCCAAGGTGCTGGAGTACATCAATACCGAGGTTCTGCGCGAACTGCCGGCCGACAGCAGCCCGTTCGATATTTTACAGGTGCCGCTGATCCTCAAACTAAGCAAACTGCATGGGGAATTTTTATCCAACCGGATGAACATCACCCAGAATCTGCGGTTAATGTCCGAGGTTGTCTCGCTCTATTCCTGCGACGTGCTGTTGCTAACCGGACGCCCTTCCCGTTTTCCTGGCATTCAGGCATTGTTCCGGCATCTACAGCCGCTGCCGATTAACCGTATGCTGTCGCTGGATGGTTATCACACCAACGATTGGTATCCGTTCAATAAGCGCGGCCGCATTGATAATCCGAAGTCTACCGCCGCGGTTGGCGCCATGCTCTGCCTGTTGGCCCTCGATCTGCGGCTACCGGGGTTCTATTTTAAGGTCGGCGATTTCCAGCCTTATTCCACCGTGCGCTACCTCGGCATGATGGACGGCAATAACGCGCTAACCACGGACAACGTTTATTACAACGATATCGATCTGGACGATCCCGCTTTTGAGCTTAATCCTAACGCCAGTTTCCAAATTCGCGGCTCCCTTTGTTTGGGATTCCGCCAGCTTGATAACGAACGCTGGCCGGCATCGCCCCTCTATACCCTGTCGATCGTCGATCAGGAATTGGCAAGAAAAGTGGTCGGCGACAGTATCCTGCGCGTCAGGCTGGCCGTGACCAGAGACGATGATCGGGATAGCCCGGAACGCTTTGAAATAGCCGATGCCGTGCTTGACGACGGCAGCCGCGTGCCTCCTCAACATTTGCGCCTCAAACTGAACACATTAGCCGCTAACGGCTCAGGAGCAACCCATTATTGGATCGATAGTGGGAGTGTATTTAGAAAATGAAACCATTAACGCCAAAACAACTGTCAAGCCGACTCAATAGCCAGCTACAGGCCGTAGCGCAAGGCGTTGATCGGGCGATAGACTGGATCGAAAACACCCGGCAAAATGCGCCGCGGCTGGATATTGAGGCCGACAGGCTGATTGTTAAACTTCGCCGCAATCGCAACAAGGCAAAACACCTGTCCGATGTGGCGTTGAAAGATATCGCCATTGGTTTCTTTGGCCTGGCGCAGGCGGGGAAATCTTACTTAATCTCATCATTGGCCGGCGGTGAAAACGGTAAGCTGGAAACGTTTTTTGAAGGACAACAAATTGATTTTCTTACCCATATCAATCCAACCAACCAGCCTGCCGCGTTGGTCACCCGTTTCAGCCGCCAGTCGGGGGTAAAAAACCAATCCTTCCCTGTTCAGCTGTTGCTGCTCAGTGAGGCGGATATCGGCAAAATTATCGCCAATGCTTTTCTATACGATCTCAATCAGGAAAACGCGTTCGAGGAATTGGACGAGCAGCTCATTGATGAACATCTGAGAACATTGCTGATGCATCGTCAGCCGGAACCGGTCGACGGCATGACTTCTGATGAAGTCGTCGCCCTGTGGGATTATCTGGCTCGCCATGATGCAAAGCGGCAAAAACAATTGGAGACGCATTTCTGGCCTGTAGCGGTAGAACTGGCGCCATACCTCGGCGTTGACGATCGTGCGCAGCTGTTCTCGGTGCTCTGGGGCAATAATCATGCGCTGACGGCGGCTTACCGTCAGTTTTCCCATACGTTGCAACACCTCTCCGGCGCGCATAAGGTATTGGCTCCGCTTCGGGTATTAGTCGATGAGGCGCTGCATCCCGTAAATAGCATCATTCACGGCGCCGCGTTGGCGCGTATGAATTCGGCTTACGATCCCGGCGTTTTGGTTCGCCCGATATTGAATAGCCGGGCGGGCAAAGCGGTCGAGCTTTCGCAGGCTGAATTGGCTATGCTGACCGCTGAACTGCTGATCCCTTTGCATTCCCCGCCTCGTGAAACTTTGTTTGAACAGGTCGATATCCTGGATTTCCCCGGTTTCGGCGACCCGTCGGAAGAGGACGGCGAGCAAACGGAAGGACAAGTAAAAAACGAGACGCATCCCCTGGCGCGCACGCTGTTGCGGGCCAAGCGCGCTTATCTGCTTGAGCGCTATACCGATAATCAGGAAATGAATCTGCTGATGGTATGCACCGCCGCCGGCAAGCGCTCTGATGTAAAAGTCGTAGGTAAGGCGCTGGATCACTGGGTTAAACAAATGCAGGGAGAGAATGCCCAGATCCGCAGCCGCCGTAAACCAGGGCTTATCTGGGCGGTCACCAAGTTTGATCGGCGCATCACCCACGGGCAAAACCATGACGCGGCGGTACAACGTTATGTCGGTAATCCTGGCGATGCCTGGGGGACGATGCTGGCAATGGACAAACGGGGCGTCAGCCGGATGGCGGCCTGGCTGGGAACGGAAGTGCACCGTGAAGTGAAACTGGGCCGTATCAATGAACAGCTCAACGAAATACAGCGGGAGATGGGCGATAATCTGCTGGGAAGTTGGTATCAGCCGACGGAGACCGACGACCCGGCTAAAAAACAGCAAATCGCCGAAACGCTGCTCAAGTCGTTACAAACCCGCACCGGCGTGCATGGCGAATTGCTGGAGCGCCTGTTGCCTTCACGCGATGAACTGTGGCGCCTCTATCTGCAACAGCAGGGACAACCGGGGTTCGGCAACTACCATCAGGAAGCGGAGGAACTCAGCGTACCGCTAACGGGGAACGATCCCTTTGGCATCGGGATCGAAATCGATCTATTTGCCGATGAACCCATCGACGTGGATCAACCCGTTTCTCCCGTCCAGGAGATGGATCATGGTTACGAGGCGGAGTATGCGCACAATGTTTATCGGTATTGGATAAACCATTTACGCAGTCTGCCGGAAAACGGCCCGCTGGTGGAGCTGTTGGGCGTAACCAAAGCCACCATAGAGATGCTGGTGGAAGAGCTAATCACCGCGAGCATTCGCATGGGTATCGAAGATGCGCTGATCGCTATGCTGGTGGATGCGGAACAGCTGGGCGTGCATCGTGAAAGTAAGGCTGACCGCCAGGTTTCCCGTGTTCTCACCGTATTGGGTGACTTCGTCGCCTGGCTGGGGTTCCAGCAGATGGATGAGACGCTGCGCCCCGCCAGCCGTATCAATCGCGGCCATAAAATTTTCGCCAAGCCGGAAAAGCAGGCGGTGAGTTGGGGAGCGTCGCAGCGCCTGACCAAGATTTCATTAACGCCAACCAACAATACGGCCTTTTATATCTATGACTGGCTGGTCGGCCTTAATGAGATGATTATTCAAAACACGGGATATTCCGCCGGACGCGAAGTCAGTGCGGAACAGCGTGAGCAGTTAGGCGCTATCTTGAGTTTGATCAAGCCCGACGCGAAGTAATCTTTTGATTATCCCCGGTTAAACCGGGGATATCGTCCTCTTGTTTTATCCGCCAGCGGCCGTCAATTCATGCCGGTGGCATCGCGCCATTATCCATTCAGAAGACTGCTGACAGAAACTGACAGCGGCGCCCGTTACGCTTTGGTCTCCGGTAGTTCATAAGATATGACCAGAGAAGGATATTCCAATGACCAAAGCCATCACTATCATCACCGAAAACTTTTCCGACTGGGAAACGGCGCTGATAAATTCCACATGCCGGGCCTATTACGGTTTCGATACACAGTTCGCCTCCCCCAGCGGCGCTTCGGTTAGCTCTTCCGGCGGCATGACGGTGACTCCCCATATGGCGATTGAAAATATTCGGCTTGATGATCTTGACCTGTTAATCATCTGCGGGGGTACCATCTGGCGGACCAGCCATGCGCCAAATATCAATATGTTGGTTGCTGAAGCGCATGATAAGGGCATCGCCGTTGCCGGCATTTGTGATGGCACCAGAGTGTTGGCGCAAGCGGGCGTGCTTGACGATCTCCGCCACACCTCCAATTCGGCAGAAAACCTGTCGCAGCTGAATTATGGCGGAGCCGCGTATTATCAGGATGTCCCTTATGCCGTAGCCGATCGTCATGTCGTCACCGCTCCCGGCTCTGCCCCGGTTAGCTTCATGGCGGAAATTATGGGGGTGTTAGGGATAAGGGATGAAAAACTCAATGCTTATTTGGCGATGCACGCGGCTGAACACAGCAAACCCGCGGGGAATATCATTAGCTAAAGAGAACCCCATGCCGTATCAAAAGCGATACGGCAATCATTATATCGCAGCCCAATTCCATTGCCTGAATAAGGCAGTATGCAAATAACAAAATATCAGTGTGATTTAGCTTACGTTTTTTCAGATTGAAATCGTGATGTCTTGCTATTTTCACCCGTCATCTTGTGATATTAATCACAATATTTTCCCCGGTAGTTTACTGCTATGACGATTCGCTAATACAGTCAGTGAGATAAATCAGTAAGGAATGATTATGCAGGTTTTTTTGCTGGATGCGCTGCCAACCCCGCTAGGGGAATTAATGATTGTTGCGGATGAAAATAATTGCCTGCGGGCGGTAGAATGGCGTGAATATGAAGAAAAGTTATATCGTTCGCTTAATAGCAGTTACAAGAATGATCCCTTTAGGTTACGGCCTTGCCATAACCCCGGCGGATTGACGGATGTTCTACAGCGTTATTTCGCCGGCGATTTAACAATTATTGAAACAATAGCGGTCGCTTCGGTTGGAACCGCATTTCAGCAACAGGTATGGCGCGAATTACGCCGGATTCCCTGTGGGGAAATAATAACTTATGGTGAGCTGGCCGCCCGGCTCGGTCGCCCTTCCGCTGCCCGCGCGGTGGGAATGGCCAATGGCTCAAACCCAATTAGTATTGTCGTTCCCTGTCATCGGGTTATCGGCGCGAACGGCGCATTAACCGGTTATGCCGGCGGCGTTCATCGTAAGCAATGGTTGCTAACGCATGAAGGGTATTTCCCACAGCAGAATATATTGGCGTTATGAAAGGTATTTCTCCGACAACGGCCTGATCGCTAAAGTATATTTGGCCTTATATCGGGTGAAATTATCTTAGTTCGCTATATATTGGCATCTTGAAGAGACTATCGGACTTATCAGCGGCGATAAAAGCTGTTAAAATTGACCAATATCAATTATCGCCTGAGCAAAGTCTATGATCCCGGAAAAGCGAATTATCCGCCGCATCCAGTCTGGCGGTTGTGCGATCCACTGTCAGGATTGCAGTATCAGTCAACTATGCATTCCATTTACCTTAAATGAGCACGAGCTCGACCAGCTCGATAATATCATTGAAAGGAAAAAGCCTATCCAGAAAGGACAAGCTCTCTTCAAAGCTGGCGATGAGTTAAAATCTTTATACGCTATCCGTTCGGGTACGATTAAGAGCTACACAATCACCGAACAAGGTGATGAACAAATTACCGGTTTTCATCTGGCTGGCGATCTGGTCGGTTTTGATGCCATCGGTAATGCGCAGCACCCTAGCTTCGCGCAAGCGTTAGAGACGTCAATGGTATGCGAAATTCCATTTGAAACGCTGGATGATCTCTCAGGGAAAATGCCCAACCTGCGTCAGCAGATGATGCGTTTGATGAGCGGCGAGATTCGCGGCGACCAGGATATGATCCTGCTGCTGTCGAAGAAGAATGCCGAAGAACGTCTGGCGGCCTTCATCTATAACCTGTCCCGCCGGTTTGCCGAACGCGGGTTCTCCCCCGCGAGTTTCGCCTGACCATGACCCGCGGCGATATCGGCAACTATCTGGGGCTAACCGTTGAAACCATCAGCCGTTTGCTCGGCCGTTTTCAAAAAAGCGAGATTCTTGCGGTAAAGGGCAAATACATCACTATTGAGAATCTTGGCGCGCTCTCCGAGCTTGCCGGCTCCTCGCCTAATCGCGCCTAATCCCTTGCCGGACCTATAAATATCCTATTTTATTGATCCGGCTTGCATCATCTGTTGTTCAAAACGACGCCCTTAGGGTACTCTTAATTTACAGACTGTGAACTAACAGCTGTTTGGAGGACCTATGGCAAAGTATCAGAACTTACTTGTAGCTATTGACCCGAATCAGGATGACCAACCAGCGCTTCGGCGGGCGGTTTATTTGGTTCAGCGACTTGGCGGCCGTATTAAGGCGTTTCTGCCTATTTATGATTTTTCGTATGAAATGACCACCCTGCTGTCTCCGGATGAACGGACGGAAATGCGACAAGGCGTGATTCAGCAACGCACCGAGTGGATTAAGGAGCAATGCAAATATTATCTTGATGCAGGCGTACCGATAGAAATCAAAGTGGTCTGGCACAATAAGCCATTTGAAGCCATCATCCAGGAGGTCATTGCCGGACAGCACGACCTGTTACTGAAAATGGCGCATCAGCACGATCGGTTGGAAGCGGTTATTTTCACTCCCACCGACTGGCAGCTATTGCGTAAATGCCCATGCCCCGTCTGGATGGTTAAAGATCAGCCCTGGCCGGAAATTAGCCGTGCGCTGGTTGCCGTCAACCTTTCCAGTGAAGACCCCTATCACGATCCTCTTAATATTAAGCTGGTATCAGAAACGCTGGAACTGGCTAAACAGGTTAATGAAACGGAAGTTCACCTCGTCGGCGCCTATCCCGTCACGCCGATTAATATCGCCATCGAACTGCCTGATTTTGACCCCAGCGTCTACAATGACGCGATTCGCGGTCAGCACCTTATCGCCATGAAGGCATTACGTCAGAAGTTCAACCTGGATGAACGGGTGACGCATGTGGAAAAAGGATTGCCCGAAGAGGTGATCCCCGATCTGGCGGAGCATTTACAGGCTGGCGTAGTGGTTCTGGGCTCGCTGGGGCGAACCGGGCTTTCTGCGGCGTTTATCGGCAACACGGTGGAACATGTTATCGACCATCTGAAGTGCGATCTGCTGGCGATTAAACCTGATGATTTCGTCAGCCCCGTCACGCAGGAAGGTGAAGCCGAAGAGGATAAAAGTTAGTATAGATTTACATCAATAGCGGGCATAAGAAAGGGGCGATAATTATCGCCCCTTTTTCGTCAGCCTATTCCCGGTAGGGATTACAGCGCTTTCAGAATCGCTTCTACGCTGTCTTTGGCATCGCCAAATAGCATCTGTGTATTTTCTTTGAAGAATAACGGGTTCTGAACGCCGGCATAGCCGGTATTCATCGAGCGTTTGAACACGATGACATTCTGCGCTTTCCACACTTCAAGAACCGGCATTCCCGCAATCGGGCTATGCGGATCTTCCTGCGCGGCCGGGTTTACCGTGTCATTGGCGCCGATGACCAACACGGTATCGGTATCGGCGAAATCATCATTGATTTCATCCATTTCCAGCACGATATCGTAAGGCACTTTCGCTTCGGCCAACAGCACGTTCATATGACCAGGCAAGCGACCCGCAACCGGGTGAATGCCGAACCGAACATTAACGCCGCGGGCGCGCAGCTTAGCGGTAATATCGTGTACCGGATACTGTGCCTGCGCTACCGCCATGCCATATCCGGGGTGATGATCACCGAGCTTGAGTTCTTGAGTAACTCAGCCACTTCTTCCGCTGAAGCCTCACGGTATTCGCCCATCTCTTCGCTTTCACCGGTGGAAGAGCCGTCGGTGCCGAAACCACCGGCAATCACGCTGATAAAGGAACGGTTCATCGCCTTACACATGATGTAAGACAGGATGGCCCCGGAAGAACCCACCAAAGCACCGGTCACAATCAACAGGTCGTTGCTTAACATGAAGCCCGCGGCGGCGGCGGCCCATCCTGAGTAGGAGTTCAGCATGGAAACCACGACCGGCATGTCGGCGCCGCCGATGGAGGCGACCAAATGCCAGCCGAACACCAATGCGATTGCGGTCATGACCAGTAAAGCGAGGGTTTGCGCCACAACGCTGTCGGTATTAATAAACGCCAGAAGCAGCAGGAAAGAGACAACCAGCGCCGCCAGGTTCATTTTGTGACGATGAGGCAGCATCAGCGGTTTGGATGAGATTTTACCGCGCAGCTTGCCAAAAGCGACAACCGAACCGGTAAAGGTTACCGCACCGATGAAGATACCCAGGAAGACTTCCGTCAAATGGATATTCACCATCACCGGGTCGGTGATTTCGCCGTGATCAAGAAAGCTGTTAAATCCAACCAGAACGGCGGCCAGCCCCACAAAGCTGTGAAGAATGGCAACCAGTTCCGGCATTTCGGTCATTTCAACTTTACGCGCCAGATAAACGCCGATCGCGCCGCCAATTACCATGGCGAGAATGATCCAGCCAACGTTTCCGGTTTCAGGCCCAAGGATGGTGGCGATCAACGCTATCGCCATCCCGACGACGCCGAAGATGTTCCCCTGACGAGACGTTTCGTGCTTGGATAAACCAGCCAGACTAAAAATAAATAAGATCGCGGCAACAATGTATGCAGCTGTAACTAATCCACCAGACATGTGTTACCCCTTAATTTTTGCGGAACATTTTCAGCATGCGCTGAGTGACGGTGAAACCACCGAAAATATTGATGCTGGCGATCAATACGGCGATGAAGGAAAAGAAAGACACCCATCCGCCGTGACCAATTTGCAACAATGCCCCTACCACGATAATCCCGGATATCGCATTGGTTACCGACATCAAGGGCGTGTGCAGCGCATGACTAACATTCCACACGACGTAGTACCCCACCACGCACGCCAGCGCGAAAACGGTGAAGTGAGATAGGAACTCTTTGGGCGCGACATTCGCCAGCCAGCCGAACAGCAGGATGGCAATGGCGATGAAAGCATATTTCTTCCACGGAGAAGCCGGCTTTTCCTCTTCTTTCGCCACCGCGGCGGCGGCAGGTTTGGCCTGCTGCGGCTGAGCGGAAACCTGAATCGGCGGCGCAGGCCAGGTTACTTCGCCATTTTTGATAACCGTTACGCCACGAATGACGTTGTCTTCGAAATTAACGTCGATTTCGCCATTCTTCTCTTTGCACAACAGCTTCAACAGGTTAACCAGGTTGGTGCCGTAAAGCTGGGAAGACTGGGTCGGCAGACGGCTGGGCAGATCGGTATAACCGATAATTTTGACGCCGTTTTCCGTTACCGTAACCTGATCGGCAACCGTCAGTTCGCAGTTACCGCCGGTTTGAGCGGCCAGATCGACAATCACGCTGCCGGGCTTCATGCTCAGAACCATATCTTTGGTAATTAGGCGCGGAGCGGGTTTGCCGGGGATAAGCGCGGTGGTGACGATGATATCAACATCTTTTGCCTGTGCGGCAAACAGTTCCATTTCCGCTTTGATAAAGGCTTCCGACATGACTTTGGCATAGCCGTCGCCGCTGCCGGCTTCTTCTTCAAAGTCAAGTTCCAGGAACTCGGCGCCCATACTCTTGACCTGCTCCTTAACTTCGGGGCGAGTATCAAAAGCGCGGACAATCGCACCTAAACTCCCTGCCGCGCCGATCGCAGCCAGACCCGCGACACCGGCGCCGATAATCATAACCTTGGCCGGCGGAACTTTACCGGCAGCGGTAATCTGCCCGGTAAAGAAGCGGCCAAACTCATGGGCGGCTTCTACAATGGCGCGGTAACCCGCAATATTCGCCATTGAGCTGAGCGCATCCATTGACTGGGCGCGTGAGATTCGCGGCACAGAGTCCATTGCGAGCACGGTCACCTGGCGGGCGGCCAGTTTTTCGAGTAGCTCGGGATTCTGAGCGGGCCAGATAAAGCTGACAATCGTACTTCCCGCGCGGGTGAGTTCAATTTCCTCATCCAGCGGCGCATTGACCTTCAGGACAATATCGGATTGCCAGATTTCTGCGGTATCTGCAATTGACGCGCCGGCTTCTGCGTAAGCCGCGTCTTCAAAACTAGCAAGTTTCCCTGCCCCACGTTCTATCGAGACCTCAAAGCCAAGTTTCAGCAACTGCTCGACCGTTTTCGGCGTTGCCGCGACTCTTGCTTCATTGGTCAACCGTTCTCTTGGAACACCAATACGCATACTGATTCCCTTTTTTGCTTATTTTTAACGAAGGTTATTAAGTTACCTTACTGCGGTAATATGAATTGACTGAGATCTATTTCACCCCGTTCTCTATACTAGTCAAATCATCTATGCTCTGTATCTTGCGAATTGCAATGGCGGCGGCATTCCGCACTACATATCTTAGCCTAATAAGACGCTAGGTTGCCGCCAAGGTCCGACTTGAAATCTAATTGGTATATAACCTACTGAAAATGTGATCGATGATCCATAGATAAAACGAATTTCACACAAAAGCCGAGTTATTATGGGCGTCACCCGCTTTTTTTGGTCAAAAATCACACTTACCGCCCCCTTTGTAGCATTATTATTGAAGTATTATTCTGGGGTATTTCACAAAACACATGTGTTACGGGCTTGTTAATACATGAATTTCTCATAAATATCCTTTATTATGAGAAAACAATCATTAACCGTTATTATTTGCGCTTTTCTTCATTCCATTCCCATAAGGGAGCGTTGGAATATCCTGCAAAAATGCTAAGGCATGTGTTTGTATTCCGTGCGATAATCCGTGGCTATCCCATTACATCTTGATTGCTAAGCACGTTATAAACCAAATGCGCCAAGCGAAAGGATCCTTTTATGAAGTTGAAGACTACTATTGTTATTGCATCCGCACTGCTCTCGTTATCGGCATTTTCAGCGCAGGCTGCGAAGGAACTCACGCCGGAACAGGCTGACGCATTGCAGCCATTTGAGCGCATTTCATTTAAAGGCCGGTTTAACGCTATCAATGAAGCGGTTGCCGCCGCATCGAAACGGGCGGGTAAGCTAGGCGCCGATGCGTTCTATGTGCAGGACATGATAGACGAGAATTCCAATGGCAACTGGAACGTTATCGTTGACCTCTATCATAAAGATGCGCCCAAGGCTGATGGCAATGTTAAATTACGTGATTTTCATGGCGTCAAAGAGCTTCCTAAAGATGTTGCCTATGCGTTGGAACCGTATGATACGGTCACCGTCAGCGGCTATTTCCCCAATCAGCCAAGCCTGAATGAAGCGATCGCCAAAGCGGCGAAAGAAAAAAACGCGGCTTCTTTCTACATTGTGCGCCAAATAAACATTAACTCCGAAGGGGGCAACCAGCGGGCTACGGCGTATATATACAAAGCCGATGCGCCTAAGCGCCAGATCCAGAGCGCGGATGCCATTCCCGCTGATTCCGAGGCCGGGCGCGCAGCTTTGGCCGCCGGTGGCGCTGAAGCCGCCAAGGTGGAAATTCCAGGCGTGGCGAACTCAGGCAGCCCAAGCCGCAACGTCGGCAATTTCTTTGAAACTCAATCGTCGAAAGGCGGCCGTTACACGGTAACGTTGCCGGACGGCACCAAGATTGAAGAAGTGAATAACGCCACCGCCGCGCAGATGGTGCCGTTTGATTCGATCACCTTCCGTGGAAACTACACCACCAGCCCCGCCGTATCGGAAGCGGTTGCCAAACGCGCCGCCCAGAAAGGCGCCAAGTATTACCACATTACCAAACAGTGGCAGGGAAACGGTACGAATATGACTATTAGCGCTGACCTGTATAGATAATTTTCGTGTCGCAAGCCCCAAAAAAAACCCGCGTAATGCGGGTTTTTTTATCGGCCGGGTAACGCAAGCCAACGTATCCCTTATTTACTGGTATCCAGTTCAGGGAAACTTTTCACCAGATCGTCAATGGCTTTGATCTGTTTGAGGAAGGGTTCCAGCTTATCAAGCGGTAATGCGGAAGGACCATCGCATTTCGCATTAGCCGGATCGGGATGCGCCTCAATGAAGAGCCCCGCCAGCCCTACCGCCATCCCCGCGCGGGCAAGCTCGGTTACCTGCGCGCGTCGTCCGCCGGATGCCGCGCCAAACGGATCGCGGCACTGCAATGCGTGAGTAACGTCAAAAATCACCGGTGCGCCGTGGGAAACCTGCTTCATAACATTAAAGCCCAGCATATCCACAACCAGATTATCGTAACCGAAGTTGCTGCCGCGATCGCACAGAATCACCCGATCGTTTCCGCCTTCGATAAACTTATCGACGATGTTTCCTACTTGTCCGGGGCTGACAAACTGGGGTTTTTTCACGTTAATGACGGCTCCGGTTTTCGCCATCGCCTCAACCAGATCGGTTTGACGCGCCAGGAATGCCGGCAACTGGATAACATCAACAACCTCCGCGACGGGCTGAGCCTGGAATGACTCATGGACGTCGGTAATTATTTTTACGTCAAAGGCCTGTTTTAGTTCCTGAAAAATTTTCATTCCTTCTTCCAGGCCCGGACCGCGGTAAGAATGAATGGAGGAGCGGTTGGCTTTATCAAATGAGGCCTTGAACACGTATGGAATACCCAGCTTTTGCGTTACCGTAACGTAATGCTCGCAGATACGCATCGCCAGATCGCGTGATTCAAGTACATTCATGCCGCCAAACAAAACAAAAGGCAGATCGTTGGCAACGGGGATATCCCCCACCTTGACCACTTTGTTCTTCATACTTTTACCTTAATGTCGGATAAATCAACGTTGAAATACACCCGCCGACGTTCAAGCTTTCGTCCGGCTTTGCCTTGAGGTCAAGCGGGTATAAATATGCATTCATCAATGCAGGACGATATGTTTTTGCTCTATTGAGTGAATTTGCACTTTAATCATTTCACTCACCGGATCTTCCGGGCATTGTTCAACAAAATAGTTAAGGTCGGATAGCGCAATGTGATCGCAGTCCAACTGGGCGTAAATCAGGCCGCGGTCACGGATTTCATATGGATCGTCGGGATCGAACTGCAACACCGTTTCGCTGGCTTTCAGGGCCAGTTCCATCTGTTTTTCCTCCATTAGCGCCACTTTCAGCGTATCGAGTATTTTACGGACGATCAGCACATTCTCGGCCTCATCAAGATCTTCATCCATCAGCTGCGACGACGGGCCAATATTGCCTTTCAGCCACACTTCCAGCACATGCTCGCTCAAGGTGTCGCCGTTTAACGGATTGATCAGCCACATTTCTTCGTCCAGCCAGTCCGCCCGCAAAATAAGCTGGGTTGGGAAGATGACCGGCATCAGCGGCAGCCCGAGCGCATGCGCGATATGCAGGAAGATAACGCCAAGCGATACCGGCATGCCCTGGCGGGACTCCAGTACCTTATCCAGCCACAGCACATCGGAAAGCCGATAAACGCCGCTGGCGCCGCCAAATCCCCAGGTGTGAAAGAAAAGCTCGATGAGCTTTTCAAGCTGCAAATCTTGTTCAAGATCTTCGGGAATGACCGCGCGGGCATCGTCAACCAGCTGTTGCAGATTTTTCCGCACATCCTGAGCGGGGAAGTCGCGGCGAATCGCCTGTGAAACTAATACGACACCTTCACTTAATTGTGAACGATTGAATTCAAAATTAGCAATAGAACTCATAGTTATTCCATCTGCAACGGTAACTTAGTCAGCGAAATCTGCATAACCAGATAAAAGCATACTAAGGCAAGTATAAACGCCAGCCAACGCACTTTCCCACTACGTGGGCGTTTCCCCAAAGCGATTGCGCCAAGGAGGATGTAAATAATAACGCCAAACAGTTTTTCCGTCAGCCAGCTTTGTCCGGCAACGAACGGATAAACGCGGTTAATAACGACTAAGCCGATACCGCTGACTAATAATAAAGTATCGTTTATATGCGGCAGTATCTTAACCCATCGTTGTCGCAGCATGGCGGATTGCCGGCATAACCAGAAAAAACGCAGCACAAATAAAAAAATGCTGGCGCCGACCGTAACCATATGCAGATATGCAAACCCTAAAAAAAGCGCCATCCGCGTCGCCTCCTGAATAATTATTTAATTGCCGCGTTTAGCCATTGCCCTAGCGAAACGCGATCGTTATTGCCGTAATCCCGATAGGTCTCTATCCGTGCAAACCCGCTGTTTTGCAACAACCGGCGCACGGCGGCTCCCTGTTGCCATCCGTGCTCCAGTAATAGCCAGCCGTTCGGCAGTAAATGGTTGACGGCATGTTCGATAATAAAACGCAAATCGGCCAACCCATGCTCCGCGGCCACCAGCGCGCTGTCGGGCTCAAAACGAACATCGCCCTGAGACAGATGGATATCATCGGCATCGATATAGGGAGGATTGCTGACGATCAGCGTGAACCGCTGTTGCGATAGCGACGAGAACCAGTCGCTCAATAAAAATCGGGCGTTCGTAATACCAAGCCGCTCGGCGTTGCGCCTTGCCAGCGCGACGGCTTCGGACTGCGCATCCACGCCAGTCACCTGACAGTCAGGGCGCTCGCTGGCAATGGCCAGCGCAATCGCGCCGGTGCCGGCGCCCAGATCCAAGACGGCGGACGCTTCAGCGGGCAAGCGTTGCAATGCCAGCTCAACCAGCCGCTCGGTATCAGGGCGTGGTATCAGCGTGGCGGGCGAAACCAGCAGCGGCAGCGACCAAAACTCGCGTTCTCCGGTCAGATAGGCGATAGGTTCGCCTTTAACCCGCCGGGCCAGCAGCGCATCCAACTGCCGCGACTGGCCGTCCGTCAGCATGGTTTCACCAAACGCCAGCAAAAACGTGCGCGCTTTCCCGGTGACAAAGCTCAGCAGGATTTCCGCATCGCGTTTCGGGCTTTCCCCCGCCGCCAGCCGCGCAGTGGCCGATGCTAACCAGGTTTGATAATCCATTACTCTTGCTCTGAAAGCGCGGCAAGCTGATCGGCCTGATATTCCTGAACTATTGGCTGAATCAGCATATCCAGCTTGCCCTCCATTGCTTCATCCAGGCGGTAAAGCGTCAGGTTGATTCGATGATCGGTCACCCTTCCCTGCGGAAAGTTATAGGTGCGGATACGATCCGAACGATCGCCGCTGCCAAGCAGATTACGGCGCGTAGAGGCTTCCTCCAACTGCCGTTTCTGCATTTCCGCGGCGCGGATACGCGCGCCCAGCACGGACAACGCCTTAGCCTTGTTTTTATGCTGTGAACGCTCATCCTGACATTCAACGACGATGCCGGTCGGCAAGTGGGTAATACGAATGGCGGAATCGGTGGTGTTGACGTGCTGACCGCCCGCCCCGGACGAGCGGAACGTATCGATACGCAAGTCGGTTGGGTTGATTTCGGGCAGTTCGGCTTCCGGGATTTCCGGCATCACCGCCACGGTGCATGCCGAGGTGTGAATACGCCCCTGCGACTCGGTTGCAGGAACGCGCTGCACGCGATGGCCGCCGGATTCGAATTTGAGCTGACCATAGACGCCATCGCCGGAGACTTTGGCGATGACTTCTTTATAACCGCCATGCTCGCCATCACTGGCGCTCATGACTTCAACCTGCCAACGGCGGGTTTCCGCGTATCGGCTGTACATGCGGAACAAATCGCCGGCGAAGATCGCCGCTTCATCCCCGCCGGTTCCGGCGCGAATTTCAAGGAAGCAACCGCGTTCGTCATCCGGATCTTTCGGTAATAGCAGAACCTGAAGCTGCTGTTCCAGTTCTTCAGCGGTTAGTTTCGCCTGTTTTAATTCTTCCTGCGCCATTTCGCGCATTTCCGCATCATCCAGCATGATTTCCGCGGTTTGTATATCTTCCTGTACCTGCTGCCATTGTTGGAAACAGCGAGTAATATCAGTGAGCTGCGCATACTCGCGGGACAATGCGCGAAATCGGTCCATATCAGCGATCACGCTCGACTCACCGAGTAACGCCTGAACTTCCTCATGGCGCTCTTGTAACGCTTCCAGTTTAGCAACAATAGAAGGCTTCATGCGGGCTGTTAAATCCTGTTATTAAAAGAGATGAATACTAGTCCAGCCCAAGGCTGTCACGTAAAATTTGCAAACGGTTCAAATCGCCATCGCGGGCGGCTTGTTGAAGAGATTTGGTGGGAGCATGAATTAAACGATTGGTTAAACGATGCGTCAATTCCTGAATGACCGCTTCCACATCGTTTCCCTGCTGAATAGCGGCAATGGCCTTGGCCGTCATTTCCGAACGAAGTTCCTCTGCCTGATCCCGGTAATCGCGGATGGTATCGACGGCGGACTGCGCCCGCATCCAGGCCATAAAGTCAGAGCTTTCCTGCTGAACAATCGATTCCGCCTGGATAGCGGCTGCTTTGCGCTGCGCTAAATTGTGCTGAATGATGGCGTGCAGATCATCAACGCTATAAAGATAAACGTTAGGTAATTTACCCACTTCCGGTTCGATATCACGCGGAACGGCAATATCCACCATTAACATCGGCTGATTGCGTCTTGCTTTCAGCGTCCTTTCCATCATCCCTTTCCCAATAATCGGCAGCGTGCTGGCGGTTGAGCTAATTACGATATCGGCATGAGCAAGCTGCTCATCCAGTTCGGCGAGAGTAATGACTTCGGCCCCTACTTCGGCGGCCAGCGCCCGAGCGCGTTCGCGAGTACGGTTGGCAATCACCATACGATGAACCCGATGTTCATGAAGATGGCGGGCCACCAGTTCGATGGTTTCCCCCGCGCCGACCAATAACACGTTAACATCGGCAAGGGATTCGAAAATCTGGCGCGCCAGCGTACACGCGGCAAACGCGACAGACACCGCGCTGGCGCCGATATCCGTCTCGGTGCGAACCCGCTTGGCGACGGTAAATGATTTCTGGAATAAGCGCTCAAGCTCGCCGGAGACGTTATGTCCGCGCAATGATTCAGCAAAAGCTTTCTTCACCTGCCCCAAAATCTGCGGTTCGCCCAACACCAGTGAATCCAGGCCGCTGGCAACGCGCATTAAATGGCTGACGGCGGCGTTGTCTTTATGCCAGTAAAGGCTGTCGCTGACTTCATCAGGATTCAGATGGTGATATTCACATAACCAGTCAATCAGTTGCTCACGCAGATTTTCCCGCTCTTCGACGCTGAGGTAGATTTCGGTGCGGTTGCAGGTGGACAGCAGTACGCCGCCCTGCACCATAGGTTGTTGCAGCAGGCTATTCAGAGCCTGCTCCAGCGCATCCGGCGAGAAAGAAACTCGTTCACGCAAAGAAACTGGAGCCGTTTTGTGATTAATACCTAGCGCAAGCAGCGTCATTGAACAATTCTTGAGTAATACCGGTGTTAGTATGGGTTTCGTGTGAATGGCATTCTACTTGATGCCGGGAAGCAAGAAAAGCGACAGCGCGCAATGCCGCCCCTCCTCGGTGTATACTCTTTGATGAAAACGACAAATATTGACGCTGAGTCACAAGCCCGTTAGCGTGACACATTTTGCGATACTCAACCTGATTTATAGGATCCGACAGACATGCCACTAATCACCCTCCGTTGCTTGCGGCTACTGCCTTTAGCCGGTTTTTTACTGACCGCCTGTAGTCTTCACCAACCCGCTTCGCCGGGAAAAAGTCCGACGTCGCCCGAGTGGCAACAGCATCAACAGAAAGTGCAACAGCTGAGCCAATATCTGACCCGCGGCTCCTTTGCCTATATCTCCGATAGCAAGAAACTATATGCCCGTTTTTACTGGGAGGAGTCATCATCACAGCGCTATCGTCTGTTGTTGACCAACCCGCTGGGGAGCACGGAACTGGAGCTGAGCGCGCAGCCGGGCAGCGTACAGATCACCGACAATCAGGGTAAACGCTACGTCGGGAAAGACGCAGAAGATATGGTGCGACAGCTGACGGGAATGGCGATCCCGCTGAATAATCTGCGTCAGTGGATCCTGGGGCTGCCGGGCGATGCGAGCGATTTCTCCCTCGACGATCGGTTCCTGTTGAATAAGGTCACCTATCGCCAGGGCGATCAAAACTGGAGCGTGAGCTATCAGAGCTACAACCAGAAAGTGAATCCGCCATTGCCGGAAAACCTGGAGCTTACTCAGGGCGAACAGCGTATTAAGTTAAGAATGGATAACTGGACGGTAAAATAACCCATGCGGCTCAACTTCATTGAGAAATGGCCCTCTCCAGCCAAACTGAACTTGTTCCTTTATATCACGGGGCGGCGGGCGGATGGCTATCACCTGCTGCAAACCCTGTTTCAATTTTTAGACTATGGCGATACGTTGACGATTACGCCTCGTCAGGATGAACGGATTCAATTGCTCACGCCGATAGACGGCGTTGATAACGAGCAGAATCTGATTATCCGCGCGGCTCGCCTGCTGCAACAACATTGCATCAGCCGCGGCGTTCGCCCCGCCGGTTTCGGCGCGGATATTCGTATCGATAAGCGCCTGCCGATGGGCGGCGGACTGGGCGGCGGTTCATCTAATGCGGCCACGGCGCTGGTCGCGCTTAATCACCTGTGGCAGTGCAATCTGAGCGCAGATGCGTTGGCCGGCCTCGGCCTGCGGCTCGGCGCCGACGTTCCGGTGTTCATTCATGGACACGCCGCATTTGCAGAAGGCATAGGAGAAAAGCTGACGCCCGCCTATCCAGCTGAAAAATGGTATCTGGTGGCGCACCCTGGCATCAGCATCTCTACCCCGCTAATCTTTGGCGATCCCCAGCTAAAACGAAATTCTCCGGTTCGATCTTTAGAAACGTTACTAAAACAGACCTTTGTCAATGATTGTGAGACTATCGCAAGAAAACGTTTTCGTGAGGTTGAACAGCTACTTTCATGGCTGTTAGAATACGCCCCGGCGCGCCTGACCGGAACAGGTGCTTGTGTGTTTGCTGAGTTCGACACCGAGCCCGAAGCCCGTCAGGTGCTTGACCAGGCCCCGGATTGGTTAAATGGTTTTGTGGCGCGAGGCGTTAACGTTTCTCCGCTGCAACGCACGCTTTCCGGGCAATGTTAGGTTTTGATAACACCCAACCTTTTCGGGCTGTGTGTTATCAAGCTTAATTCATACACCCGTATGCATATTGTACCTGTTGTTGCTCACCGCTCCCGGATATTATAGCGGGTACAATATTTCTCTGGACGCAAGCCTGAGGTTCTTCTCGTGCCTGATATGAAGCTTTTTGCTGGTAACGCCACCCCGGAACTAGCACAACGTATTGCCAACCGTTTGTACACTAGCCTTGGCGACGCCGCAGTCGGTCGTTTTAGCGATGGTGAAGTCAGCGTGCAAATCAATGAAAATGTACGCGGTGGTGATATTTTCATCATCCAGTCCACCTGCGCACCGACTAACGATAACCTGATGGAATTGGTTGTTATGGTTGATGCGCTTCGCCGCGCTTCCGCCGGACGAATCACCGCCGTTATTCCTTATTTCGGCTATGCTCGTCAGGATCGCCGGGTACGCTCTGCCCGTGTGCCAATCACCGCTAAAGTGGTTGCCGATTTTCTTTCCAGCGTAGGCGTCGACCGTGTACTGACCGTAGATCTGCACGCAGAACAGATCCAGGGCTTCTTTGACGTCCCAGTCGATAACGTTTTCGGTAGTCCTATTCTGTTGGAAGATATGTTGCAACAGGAACTGGATAATCCGATCGTGGTATCCCCGGATATTGGCGGCGTTGTTCGCGCCCGCGCCATCGCCAAGCTGCTGAACGATACCGACATGGCGATTATCGATAAACGACGCCCGCGCGCCAACGTGTCTCAGGTGATGCATATCATCGGTGACGTTGCCGGACGTGACTGCGTGTTGGTTGACGATATGATCGATACCGGCGGTACGCTGTGCAAAGCGGCTGAAGCGCTGAAAGAACGTGGCGCCAAACGCGTATTTGCCTACGCGACGCACCCGATCTTCTCAGGTAAGGCGTACGATAACATTAAAAATTCGGTCATTGATGAAGTGATTGTCTGCGACACCATTCCGTTGACGGACAAGATCAAATCGCTGCCGAATGTTCGTACGCTGACGCTGTCCGGCATGTTGGCTGAAGCGATTCGTCGCATCAGCAATGAAGAGTCGATTTCTGCTATGTTTGAGCACTAATCGTTTCTGCCGGTCTGGTTATTTCCGCGAGTTAAGCCACCTTTTCAGGTGGCTTAATTATTGGCGTGAAGGAATATAGAGATAAAAAACCGCCGTCGCACAGAGGCCACAGCGGATTTTGAAATTCGCTACAGATTATATTTTATATTGCGCTATGAATGGCGTTCTCGCCGGCAGCGCTTATCAAAATGTTTTAACCACCAATAACGATCGGCGACTTTTTCGCGGCCGCTAATACGAGCGCCTGCCAGCCAGGAAATAGCCCCGGTAAAAATGGCCACCAAATCAATATAGGCCGAATGATGCGGCAGGTTCAGATCGGGAAACTGACTGATGATGGAGTAAGCAATACCGCCAATCATCAGAAACATACCGATGCCCATCAACACGTTACCCAATGTAGTCACGTTCTTACGTTTCATCTGTCACCTCCAGATAAACTCTGTGGATGAATGGGGCTTCGTTGTATTGATGTAATTATAGACAATCAGGGGGCTGATGATTGCGTGAGGGATCACAGATAGCGGAGTAAAAAGAATATTTTTTTACATATAACTAGATAAATAGACAAATATTTAAATAATCCCTACCTGGTTTGGCCGGGCAATGTTCTTAACGTTCATATTGAGCTTAGGCGTCCTGGTATTGATGTCAAATGCTCTGCGGCCTTCAAGTAATAAAGAGATATGTGTAAACTATCGGCCTTCACCGCTATTTAAATTATGCGGACGTTATATCGAACAACAGCGATATGGCACGCAATCTGGAATATTATCGTGAGTAGCATTAAGTTAATTGTTGGCCTGGCTAACCCTGGCGCTGAGTATGCGGCCACTCGTCATAATGCGGGAGCCTGGTATGTTGACCGTCTGGCTGAAATTCATCGCCAGCCGTTGAAGGAAGAAAGCAAGTTTTTTGGTTATACCTCGCGCCTTAATTTGGCTGGACGCGATATCCGGTTGTTGGTCCCGACTACGTTTATGAACCTGAGTGGCAAAGCCGTGGCCGCCATGGCGACGTTTTATCGCATTCAGCCGGATGAAATTCTGGTTGCGCATGATGAGCTGGACTTATTGCCAGGGGTTGCCAAACTCAAATTAGGCGGTGGGCACGGCGGCCATAATGGATTAAAGGATATCATCAGTAAGCTGGGGAATAACCCCAACTTCCATCGTTTACGCATTGGCATCGGGCATCCGGGCGATAAAAATAAGGTGGTCGGCTTTGTTCTGGGAAAACCGCCCGTCAGCGAACAAAAGCTGATTGATGAAGCCATTGATGAAGCGATCCGCTGCACTGAGATCCTGCTGAAAGAGGATATGGTGAAAGCCATGAACCGCTTACATTCATTCAAAGCGGTATAAATCGCGCGCTGATGACGATGGCTGATCGAGATAAATAGTCATTCCGTGTATAATCAGCCGGAATATTTTCATTCTGACAGGCATTTTTGATTAATTGTCTGATTAATAAGTAATTTAAGGTGATATAAACATGGGATTTAAATGCGGTATCGTCGGCCTGCCTAACGTCGGTAAATCCACCCTGTTCAACGCGTTGACCAAAGCCGGTATCGAAGCGGCCAACTTCCCGTTTTGTACCATTGAACCCAATACCGGCGTAGTGCCAATGCCCGATCCGCGTCTGGATAAACTGGCCGAAATCGTCAAACCGCAGCGTACCCTCCCTACCACCATGGAGTTTGTCGATATCGCCGGGTTGGTAAAAGGCGCTTCCAAAGGCGAAGGCCTGGGTAACCAGTTCCTGACCAACATTCGTGAAACCGAAGCCATTGGTCACGTGGTACGTTGTTTTGAAAACGAAAATATAGTTCACGTTTCCGGCAAGGTGAGCCCGGCCGATGATATTGATGTGATCAATACCGAACTGGCCCTGTCCGACCTGGATACCTGTGAGCGCGCTATCCATCGCGTACAGAAGAAAGCCAAAGGCGGCGACAAAGACGCAAAAGCCGAACTGGAAGCGCTGGAAAAATGCCTGCCGCAGTTGGAGAAAGCAGGAATGCTGCGCTCGCTGGATCTGAGCGCGGAAGATAAAGCCGCGATTCGTTATCTGAGTTTTCTGACGTTGAAGCCGACTATGTACATCGCCAACGTGAACGAAGACGGTTTTGAAAACAACCCGTATCTCGATCAGGTTCGGGAGATCGCCGCCGCCGAAGGTTCCGTCGTCGTGCCGGTTTGCGCCGCGGTTGAATCCGATATCGCCGAACTGGATGATGAAGAACGCGATGAATTCATGGCGGAACTGGGGCTGACCGAGCCCGGCCTGAACCGCGTCATCCGCGCCGGCTACGAGCTGCTGAATCTGCAAACCTACTTCACGGCGGGCGTTAAAGAAGTCCGCGCCTGGACCATTCCCGTCGGCGCCACGGCTCCCCAGGCTGCGGGCAAAATCCACACCGACTTTGAAAAAGGCTTTATCCGCGCCCAGACCATCGCTTATGAAGACTTCATCACCTACAAAGGCGAGCAAGGCGCGAAAGAAGCGGGAAAAATGCGTTCAGAAGGTAAAGACTACATCGTGAAAGATGGCGATGTGATGAACTTCTTGTTTAACGTCTAAATAAAATTTGTCGTCTCATGAGGTTTCAGCAAATCTCATGAAAGCCATAAAAATCTATAAAATCCACGCATTTGCGTGGATTTTTCTTGAAACGGTAACTGAAGCTCGGCACTTCTTTAATCAGTCATCAATTTCCCGGTAAAAGCAAAAACTGAATAAACCGCATAAAATGCCAGGTAACCATGCAGTGATCATTTCAAAAGTAGGATTGGGATATATCTCTACTGCATTTACCGTAGCCTGCGCAAGCGTAACAGCGGCTACGTCTCCCAGCAGACACATAATCCGGTACACGCCTTCTCTATCCTTAAATTTCGCTGTTCGCCAAAACAGTGACAACGCAAGCGTGAATAAAGCGAGAAATGCGAGAGTGAAAGCATCTTTAATTATGACTTCAGAGAGCAGCAAAGTGATGCCAAATATAGCAACTGCTAACAGTGCAGGGCGGAAAAAAAATTTCCATAACTGTTTGTATTTTCTAATGTTAAATTTATGAGTGGTAATCATTTTTTCCCTGATATAGCTTTTCGGATTAGAGGATATGAGCTTATTAGCTCAACCCCTTGGTTTTTCCATACGATATAATCCCTATACTCTCATTTCTTAAGGATGCGATCGATTAATCTCCATTCCAACGCTTCCTCCGCTCTCATGGCCCCGCCAGCGACCCTCCCCCCCTGCAATAAAAGAAAATTGCTTTGCGACCGGCGTTCACTTCCGTCGGCATAATACTAAAACCGCCGCCAGCGCCGCGTAAGACATCCCTGCGACCGCCATGCCGTTCCACCCGAAATGTCCCGCAACTATGGCGCCTAATGCCGAACCGGCCGCACCACCGAGAAAGTAGGCGGTCATATGATTTTGAGGCGCTGCTGCTGGCGGCGATTGCCGGTATTGGCTTGTGTTACCTGCCAACCTGGGTTACCGCGCGCGCCACTGCCGGCGGACAATTAATTACTGTGTTTGACGATCCGGCGCAACGCCACGACGATATCCATCTGCTGCGCGCACTGAGAAATCCGCCGGCCAAGTTGCAAGTGTTCGCACAGGCGCTGCTGGGAGCATAAATCGGCCAGACAAATCAGAGCGGAAACAGGTTTTCCACGATGAAGTCAACGAACACCCGAATCTTGGGCGAAAGGTGACGGCCCGACGGCCACAATACATGGAAAACCATCATATCCCGGTTGTAATCGTCCAGGATGGTCATCAAGCGGCCTTGCTGCAACTGCGAGCGCACCGCGATTTCGGGCACACAGGCAATGCCCAGCCCCTGCTCCGCGAAGCATACCTGCGGGTCAAGACTATTGGTCACCATACTGGCGGGGAGTTCAATGGCGGGCATACCATCAGGGCGCGACAATGGCCAGACATCCTGTTTACCCGTAGCGGGAAAGCGATAGAGCAGGCAGGCATGCCCTGCCAGATCTTCCGGTTTAAGTGGAATACCGGCCTTGTCAAAGTACTCGGGCGCGCCCACTATCACTCTGCGGCAGACCCCCAGACGTCGCGCGGTAAGCCGGGAGTCGCTGGGCGTTCCGGTGCGGACAACGGCATCGAACCCCTCCTCAATAACATCCACCAGACGATCTGAATAATCGATATCAAGCGCTATATCGGGATAGCGCCGCTTGAATTCCCCCAATCTGGACATAAAAAGCGTACCGATCGATGGGAGGCTGATGCGCAACTTGCCCTGCGGCGTTTTCTTCGTTTGCAGCAGCTCGGCTTCGGCAGATTCCACCTCACTCAGAATGCGCCGGCATCGCTCCAGAAACAGCGCGCCTTCCGGCGTCAGACTGACGGTACGGGTTGAACGGTGGAACAGGCGCACTTCCAACCGATCTTCCAGCCGAGCGATGGCCTTGCTTACCGCCGATGCGGAGATGCCTAACTGCTGACCAACCGCCGTGAAACTACGGGAATCGCCGACCCGCACGAAGATGTGGAGTGAGCCGAGACTATCCATATAACTCCCCTAATGATGACGAATTTGTCACAAGTGTTATTCACTCTAGCCTATTTTTCTTCTATGCGGGAATTGGCAGCATGACAAACAGTTTTCAGCAAGGGGCTGAATGACGTCGATCCGGGGATATATGATTAATGAACAAAACGACTACGGCGATTCTAGACAAGAACAGCGAACGCCTGCCGCTGCCGGGACTGTTTGCTTTGGCGATGGCGGCTTTTCTCACGCTACTGACCGAAATCCTGCCCGTGGGATTACTTTCCGCCATTGCGCAAAGCCTGGATACCTCTGAAAGTCTGGCGGGTCAGTTCATCACCGCCTATGCGTTGGGGGCGTTGATCGCAGCCATCCCTGTCACCGTGCTTACGCAAGGCATGCGGCGGCGTCCGCTGCTCTTGACTGCGATCTTCGGCTTTGCGGTAGTCAATTTTATTACCGCGACCTCCGCTAGCTATACCATCTCGCTCATAGCGCGTTTTTTCGCCGGCGTTTTCGGCGGCGTCGTCTGGTCGCTGCTGGCTGGCTATGCGGTGCGCATGTCGCCATCCCATCTCAGCGGGCGCGCCATAGCAATCTCCGGCGCGGGTGCGACTATCGCGCTGGTGCTCGGCGTGCCGCTCGGTTCCTTATTGGGGCAAGCCATCGGCTGGCAAGGCGCTTTTGGTCTGATGACGGCGCTGGCGTTGGCTCTCATCGCATGGATAGTCGCGGTCGTGCCGGATTTCCCAGGGCAGACCAAAGAACAACGCCAGAGGCTTGTCAGCGTCTTTCTGAGGATCGGCATTCGTACCGTGCTGTTTGTGGTCTTTACCTTCATTATCGCCCACAACATTCTCTACATCTACATCGAGCCTTTACTCATCCCTTCGGGATTATCCGCGAATGTGGATATCGTGCTATTCGTCTTCGGTTCGGGGGCAATCATCGGGCTGTGGTGCGTCGGCGCGCTGGTCGATCGCCGGTTGCAACGGCTTGCCGTGGCGAGCATTGCCGTTTTCGCCCTCGCCTCTCTGCTGTTGGGCCTTTGGGGCGATCTTCCGCAGGTGGTTTATCCTTCCGTGCTGGTATGGGGGCTCGCTTTCGGCGGTTTTGCCACAATCACGCAAACCGCATTATCTTGTTTCGCCGGCGCCTCGGTGGATGTAGCGCAATCCTTCTATACCACCGGCTGGAACACCGCCGTTGCCGGCGGAGGCATCGTCGGGGGCATTTTATTGGGCCGGACGGGTTCAGCATCATTCGCATGGGCGGCGATCGGCATTCTGCTTGCTTCTTTACTGGGGGTGCTTTTCATGAACAGACGGCTGGCCAACAACCACAATCGTTGAAGTGAACGCGCCATAAGCAGGATATGGGGAATGGCGTCGCCCAAAAACCGCTTTCCAATAAGGAAAGCGGTTTAAGGAAGAGAACTTAGCGGTAAACAATGCCGCCATCAATCAGGATAGACTGACCGGTGACGTAGTCAGAGTCAGGGCCGGCCAGGTAGGATACCAGACCTGCCACGTCATCTGCCGTTTCGGCGCGGCCAAGCGCAATACCGTCCACGTATTTTTTGTAGGTTTCGCCCACCGGCGTACCGGTAATTTCCGCAAAACGGCGGTCCATATGTTCCCACATCCCGGTACCGACCACCCCAGGGCAGTATGCATTCACCGTGATTCCGCGGCTGGCATACTCTTTGGCGGCGGCCTGGGTCAGAGCGCGCACGGCAAATTTGGTGGCGGAATAAACGCCGAGTAAAGCGAAACCATCATGACCGGCAATGGAGCTGGCGTTAATGATTTTGCCTTTCTGTTTCCGGTCGATGAATTTCTTCGCGGCGGCCTGAATGCCCCAGAGCGTTCCCTGAATGTTGATGCGCGTGATGCGTTCAACTTCTTCCGGCGTGACATCGGCCAGCGCCTGAACCTGGGAAATACCCGCATTGTTGACAATAATGTCGAATCCGCCTAACTGTTTCTCAGCCAGATCGATAGCTTCATAAACCTGAGCGCGATCGGAAATATCGGCAACAAACGTTGCCGCCTTACGCCCCAATGCTTCAACTTCCGCGGCTACCGTATCCAGAGCGGAACGATTAACGTCGACCAGCATTATCGATGCTCCGTCTCTGGCCAGACGCAATGCGATACCACGGCCAATACCCTGCCCGGCGCCGGTTACCAACGCTACTTTATTTTCGATAGCCATACTCTAAATCCACCTCATTACTGATTAAAAGAAACAATAGTTACTGATGCAATGCCCGGCCATTAGCTGTAAAAAATGGCCCCGAACATTGTTTCCAACAGCCTGGGATGCGCAAAATCATCCCAGGGAAAATTTTCATCCTCCGTCTTAAACGCAGGCGGATGAGCGGCACAATGGCCGTGACCCCGGAGTGCTGAACCGATATAATCGGTATATATCAGGCTTATATACACGCTGACTGCGATGTCCTACTCACCGGCGTATTGATGTATAAATCCGGGAATATCGCCGCCGGTATTTTCAGCGCGCAGACGTTCTTCAAACTCACGATTCATGCATCTTGGATAAGCCGGTAACAACCGTTGTTTATTTCATGTTCCCCGGCGGTATGGCCGTTAGGCGCGTGGAATCCCGTCTTCCTGCTCTATTTGCGGAATGCGGTTTACTTTATAGAAGTGAACAAACTCGGTATACCCCCCGATTGGGGGGGCTAATTCATATGGGGCGAGTCATCGCGGCGGTTCGGTCTATCCTCTTAAGCGCCTTGAAAACATTTATTGAATAAAGGGATATTGGCACGTATGCCGTT
Source organism: Brenneria izadpanahii (assembly GCF_017569925.1). NCBI lineage: Bacteria > Pseudomonadati > Pseudomonadota > Gammaproteobacteria > Enterobacterales > Pectobacteriaceae > Brenneria > Brenneria izadpanahii. The sequence goes on from NZ_CP050854.1 coordinate 2,474,318, forward strand.
TTTGCTCCCCAAATATTACCCGCTGGCAGAATTCGTTAATGAAGAGCCTTTTCGTTTTACACGCAAGCTACCGCTGATCCTCACCAAACTTACGCCCCCGCGCACATCGGGAATGTTGTTGCAGCGAGAGCGCTTATTGCAACGGCTTGATGAAGCCGCGCCATGCTGTTTGACGCTGGTTTGCGCCGCGGCCGGCTTTGGTAAAACCACCCTGCTGGCTCAGTGGTATCATCGGCGCCGGCAGCAAGGCGATGCGGTGGCTTGGCTAAGCCTTGAGGAAGACGACAACTCGCCGCTGCTATTTATGCGTTATCTGCTGGAAGCGCTGCGGCCCCTGTATCACGATTGGAGCTCGGCCTTCCAACAGTATCTGGAGGGCGAGTTACCCGCCGATTTTTCGATGTTTCTGGCGGAACTCATCAACCAATTACACCTTTGTCCGCATCCGTTGTATCTGATTCTTGATGACTACCACAGCATCAGCCATCGTGAAATACGTGACGGGCTTGCATACCTGCTTAACCATGCCCCTTCTTCTTTGCACTTGATAATCGGCAGTCGTTTCCACCCGCCTCTGGCGCTGAGCCGTCTGCGGCTTCAGGATCAACTGGCGGAAATTTACGATAAAGATTTACGTTTCACCGTTGAGGAAGCCAGCGCCTATTTTATGGATTTAGCGCCCGATACGGCCAGAAAGCAGGATATTCAGCAGATTATCGCCCTGACCGAAGGCTGGATCGCAGGCATGAAGATAGCGACGCTGTCCGCCGACTGGCGCACTAACCCCGGTAGCTTTATCGGCAGTCTGAGCGAAGGTTCCCGTACGATCACCCGCTATCTGGAAGAGATTATTTTCAAGCCGCTGCCGCCCGATGTGTTCGATTTCCTGTTATGCACGGCTATTCTTAACCGTCTCAGCCCCTCCCTATGCAATGCCGTAACCGGGCGGAGCGACGGCGAGGCGACATTGGCCTGGATAGAGCGGCACAACCTGTTTCTCTGTGCTCTGGGCGAAGGCGGAGCCTGGTTCCGTTATCATCCGCTGATGCGCGATACGTTGCTCAACCGGCTGCAAAACTCAGCGGATAAAGACATTCATCTCTTGCATGAACGGGCCAGCAATTGGTTCGCCGGTGAGAATCTATGGTCCGAAGCGATAAGACACACGTTGGCCGCGGGCAAAACCGGCAGCAAGCATGCCGTGGTTGGGGCTCAATCGCTGGCTGAGGAAGGGGATATTGATACGCTGGTGCGCTGGATGCGCTACCTGCCGGCCAATCTGGACCCTTCCCGCATTGATCTACAGCTCAACCTGGCCTGGGCGCTGGCGCATCATTTTCGGTTTAACGATTCCCGGCAGTTACTCGATGCCATAGAGGTACTGGTGGCGGCCAACCGCGACAGTCTGACGCGCAGCATCTGGGTCAAGTTACGGGTGGTTCGGGCCATTTGCGAGGCCTTTGCCGAAAATATTCCACAAAGTATGGCCCTGGCCGAACCGTTATTACGCGAAATACCCTGTGGTGATGTTTGGGTGGATGGCCTGGTGTGCAACATTCTCAGTTATTGTCATCTGGTTGATTTACGTCCGGAACAGGCTCTGAATGTGCAACGCCGACTACCCGGCGCCAAAGTCGCGAACCGGAATCTGTTCGTTGAGGTCTACCGTGCGTTCGTCGTGGCCCAGGGTTATCTGCGTCAGGGGCAGCTGATTGAAGCCGAGCGTCAGGCCTCCCAGGCATTGCGCTATGCCGAACAGCATACCGGGGATAATTCCAGCAGCGGCGCAACGCTCGCCCCTATTCTGGCTGAAATTGCCTGGGAGCAAGGGGATATAGGCAGGATTGATGCGTTGCTCACCCTGCGCCTGGAGATGATCGATAATTTCTGCCCGCCCGATAGCCTCAGCCGCTGCTATATCGTCTTAGCGCGCCAGGCGCTGTTAAACGAACAGCCCGGCGAGGCGGATCGGTTGCTGCTGCATGCTGAACAACTGGCGATTAGCCGGGGCTGGTCGCGGGCGCGGGCGCCGCTGCTGGCCGAGCGGTTAGCCGTGCGTCTTCGGCAGCGAGACATCGACGGCGCCAAGCATTTATTCGGCCAGTTGCAAGCGTTGGCTGAAGAAGCCGGGCCGGGGGAAAATGCTGCGGGTCTGAATGTTATTATCTATTATCTTCGCATAAGCCACAGCCGCCTGCTGATTGCCGATGGCGAACCCTTGGCCGCAGCCGACATAATTAACCAACTGGCCGGCGAACAGGAGCAATGCGCAGAGTGGTTGTCGGCCGTACGATTGAGGATTATGCAAACAGTCGCCTTGCGGCGGGCGGGTCAGGAAGCGCGTGCTTGCGAGATCTTTAAACCGGTGTTGCAGCGGGCGATACAGCAAAAACTCAAGCGTAGCCTGTTGGATGCCGGCTCTGACCTGCTGCCTTTGCTGGGCCCATTATGCAAGAAACTGCCCCCTAACGCCGAATGCGCCAAGACGATCGCAATATTATTGCAACAGGCCGCAGAGGGCGGCGAGCTTCTGGCGGAAGAGATCCCGCAATCGCAGCCACACCATTTGACCGAACGAGAGCAGCAAATGCTCCATCTTATTGCCGATGGTTATTCCAATAAAGGCATTGCCCGTTCGTTGGGGATCTCGGTCGAAACGGTAAAATGGTATCTGAAGCAGGTGTATGAAAAGCTGGGCGTCAGCGGCCGAATTCAGGCGATTAACCAAGCCAGGGAGTGGAATCTGTTGAGCTGATTTTCTCGTTATACGATGCAATCACGCTTCAAATGCCGCATTGAGCGGTAATCTCCCTCTTCATTTATTCAGGCAGTCATTTCCTTCTGTCTTGAATGAAATTGCAGGCCGCGATTGTCGCGGTTAACGGCGCTTAATGTTCGAAAAAGGCTAATCGTTTCGTGCCGGTTGCGTTATTTTCCCTGCATAACAATGCGAGCGTTTCACTGCGGCGATATTTTTATATTGTCACCCTGGTGTTAAGAGATAACGACGCGAAATAATCGAGAAAAAGATGATAAACATCTATTTATTATTTTTTGATAAATAATAAATACGATAAATTGTATCACTGGTGACTTTTAAATTCATCAAACATTGAAATACTTAAAAAGCGGATATCATAAAAAATACTCATCTATAACAAAAAGCACCTAACCATAACAAAAAACGCGCCGGCTTTTAATAATATGTATAGATCTTGCTCCGGGGTAATAAATAAATTACCATTTCCGGGTTTTATAACTTTGACGACAAAAATTTTATGAAAAATCATCACTCATTATCCATGTTTAGAACGCTCGCTTTTATTATATTACCTTTACTGCCATTGCAGTCCTTCGCTGAAGTTTCAGTAATTAAAAGCCCCGGTATCAAGAATGCTAATGTTGAGCATGCCAAAATCGTTTATGTCGGCGACGTGACCGAAGGTAAAACCATAGATGTAATGTCCACGCTGGATGAGATTAACGCCACTTACCCTAATCTGAAGGATATATATTTTTATATCAATAGCTACGGCGGCGACATGGACAACGGTTATATGACCTATGAGGCGATAAAAAGCTCGCCGGCCCCGGTGATCACAGTAAATATGTCAATGGTCGCCTCTTCGGCTACCATGTTTTATTGCGCAGCAAAAGAGCGTCTGGTTATGAAAGGCGCATCATTTCTCCTCCATCCGGCGGCTTCATCCAACATCAATAGGGAGTATTTAAAACCTGATGAGGTAAATACGGTGCAACAAATGAATATCACATATAACAATATGTTCGATACGATATATAAGAGCTGTACAACGTATACCGCTGATGAGCGCCAAAAAATCCTGTATAGCGAAAGCACCAGAGCATTAATCAATGCCGATCAGGCGGCGGAGAAAAAAATGACGACCGGTATTGCAGAAGCAATGGTCAATGCCGACGTATCTTATTACATTTCTGAGAAAGAGACGCACTAAACAGTAATCTTCGTTGTTGTTACGCAGCGTTGCGGTCAGGTAATATCAGCACATTTGCGATATTACCTGTCGATATTTTATTTCTGAAATGTCGGTGTTATTTCCCCGCCATCTTGTCGGCGATCGATGTATCCCATTAGTCACTTCTTTTTTAGTCGTCAATGGAATAACGCTATTCTAATGAAATAAAATAAATTATTGCTGAATTAATTCTCATGGCAGAAAGCCGGCGATATGTTATTAACCGTTATTCTGGCAATCCTTTGTTGATTGGCGATTTTTCTCCCAGTCACGAAGCCGGCCGGCCGCGTTTTTATAGGGAGAGGCGGTATTAAATTGAATCATTCTGCCGCGCGTCCACTTACCATACCAGGGCGCGCCGTAGAGTTGTTCATTGGAGTATCCCTCGATCAACGCAAGCAGACTAGCTTTGTTATCCTCCAGTAACTCAACCAATACCGGCCACTTCTCTATATGGGCGTAATCCTGATAAAACTTTTGCGCCAACAGTCCGAGTTGATTCCATTTGAAACCCGTCTCGGGAAAGTCGATCGGCAGGTCTTGTCGTTCGCATTCATGCCATTTCAGCACCAGTTCGCCCCACCCCAGCAGGTAAGCCACCAGATTGGCTGCGCTCATCCGCGTATCTTTTGCGTGTCCGGGCATTTCAGGAACAAAGGCGCGTTCGGGGGAACTGCGTTGATGCGTTTCATCAACGACGCAAAATTACGGTTAATCGCCTTAATTAATTCGTCTTTTGTATCAGGTACCGACATATAACCTCTTCAACTGAAAGTCTGAGAGAAAAGATTAGCGTCAGCATATCCGGTTAACTTTGTTATCGATCATATTGCGGGGTATTAGTCTTCAGGCGAGAAGCAAAAATCAATTTCACTACAGCTTTCGCAGGATGGAGAACGGCACATCAGTTCCCCGTCCTGCGTCAGGCAAACCTGGCGATAGAAAAATTTCTTCCAGCGCATGTTTTTTTCATTCATGCCGACCAGCGGCGTAAAACAGACCGTCATTAATTCCCGCAGCTCTGCGCGTGAAGCCAGCCCTAAATCCTGCCACAGATGATTAAACCCCATCGCGGCGCTGGCGATTAAACGATGCATTGGCGCGGCCTGTTCCGTCATGTATTGAGCGAGCCAGTCGGCTAGCTGTCCGCACTCCTGACGACGCGGCATAAGCAAGCCGCGCAATAGTTCATCCTGCTGATGCAAGTACTCCGGCCGCGCCGGTTCCGTTATCTCTAGCCGTTGCAGCAACCCTTTCCAGGCGGCATCATCCAGATTCATCCGGGTCGGAAAGCGCGACAGGCCGCGCAGGTGATTGTCGACCAGGTAGCGCAGCCATATGTCCGGCGTCTGATGCATTATGCCACCCCCTTCTGGTTGACCTCCGGCGGAGTGCGCTCGGCGCGCCATTGTTCCAGCGTTTCACGAACGGGTTGCCAGGCGCCGTTGACGTATGGTTCTATTCCTTCTGATTCCAGACGCTGCCAGGGCGTCAGCCCGATACGGGCGCAAAAGACCGCCTTTACGTCAGACAGCAATGCGATAACCCGTTCCAGGCGATCTTCCGGCTCATCTTCAGCGCAATCATCCGGCCCCTGGCAATAGCGTTGAGTAAAGCGTTCGCCCAGCGGGATGATACCGGCTCTGGAAATGCTGAAAATATGGAAGCGATCCGCATGGCCGAAATGCTGATCGATGACATCGCCGCTCCCGGTCGCCACCGCAACCAGGCAGGCGTCCGGCTCTTCAGACTCCCCTGCGTTGCGATGCCGGCCTGAATGCTGGCGCGGCGAAACAGTGACGGCAGCATCGGTTCAGGCTGTTGCGGTAGCGATGATAGCGGGAACTCCTGGCTGCGGTCATCGCCCAGCATGCCAATCGCATCGGCCCGGCATTGATTGCAGTGCGCCATCTGCGGCAGATGACGTCCGCACTGGTTGCGCGCCGCTCCCAACTCATCCGCGTTGGGTTCGCGAACCCCATCCAGACCGAAACGCGTGCCGTGTTCCGGTTTGGCTATCAGCGGCATGACATTATGCAGCACGGCGCCCCACTGGCGAGCCTGTAAACTGACGTCATTCAGATGCGCGGCATTGATATCCGGGATCAGCACCGAGTTCACCTTTACCATGATGCCGCGTTCGGCCAGCTTGCGAATGCCCTCGCCCTGCCGTTCTATCAGCAAATCGGCGGCCATGCGGCCCCGCAGCTTATCCCCTTCATACCACAGGTGGTCGTAGATTTTTTCGGCGATGACCGCATCGATGGCATTAACCGTGACGGTGACGTGATCGACGCCCACGTCAATCAGCCGATCGACCACATCTGGCAGCATCAGTCCATTGGTCGATAGGCACAGTTTGATATCCGGCATCTCCGCGCGCAGCCCTTCCAGCGTTTTGAAGGTTCGGGCGATATTCGCCAGCGGATCGCCCGGCCCCGCAATGCCGATAACCGATAACTGGGGGATCCGGGAGGCGACATACCTGGCTTTGGCGACGGCCTGTTCAGGCGATAACAGCTCAGAAACCACGCCAGGACGGGATTCGTTACTGCAATCATACTTCCGGTTACAGTAATTGCACTGCAGGTTGCAGGCTGGCGCCACGGCCAGATGCATACGTGCATAACGGTGATGCGCCTGTGGCGAGTAACACGGATGGCGGGAAATTTTATCCGCCTGCAGAGGCGTAAAGTGCGCCGTATTCATCGAACCGCATGAACGCTTGCCTGAAAATGATGCGTTATTTGCCATATGCTTAACCCCGGTAATGAGCCAACCTCATCACATTTCGTGCAATCGCCATGCCGGGCGGACAAAATAAAAAGTCTTTATTAAATAAATAGTTATTTTTCAGGCATCGTGCTTTATAACCGACATTGTCGCACAATGTACCGAATGCGACATACGCATGGGACGCCTCCTGACGCGGGTTCTTATGCGGTTTCGCGCGGCTTTTGTATATAACAGACAGCAACGCCAGCGGGGATCCGCTTCCGCTGGCGGCCAAACGTGGTTTGAAATATCCGTCCCGTGCGGAACGGAAATAGCGGGCTTCTCACATCCGCTGCATATTGATATTCATTATCTGAATGCGGTAGGCCACCTGGCGGGGCGTCATCCCCAGTAAGCGGGCCGCCTTGGCCTGAACCCAGCCGGTGCGCTCCAGTGCGGCGATTAACCGCTGCCGTTCATCCTGAATGTTTTCAATGCTCGGTTCGCTACTGACGCCCGCCGCCGGATCGTTGGTTTTGGTGCGGCTGAGCGGCATCAAGGCATTTTCTTTGTAGTTAAACAGGATTACATCGCGGTCGATCAAACCATCTTCGGCCATTACCGCTGCACGTTCCAGGCAGTTTTCCAATTCGCGCACGTTGCCCGGCCAGTCATAGTTCATCAATAGCCGTAACGCCCCGTCGCTGATATGCAGCGCCCGCCCTTGCCGTTTACTCAGTTTGGCTAACAAAAACTGGGCGAGATCGGGCACATCCTCAAGCCGATCCCGTAGCGGCGGCAGGAAAATCGGCATGACGTTCAGGCGGTAATAGAGGTCTTCACGAAAGCTGCCCGCGCGAACTTCCTCCTCCAGGTTACGATTGGTCGCGGCGATAATGCGTACATCCACGCGAAGGGTTTCGTCGCCGCCCACCCGCTCCATTTCCCCTTCCTGCAGGATGCGCAGCAATTTAGCCTGGAATGACGCGCTGCTCTCGCCGATTTCATCCAAAAACAGCGTGCCGCCATCCGCCAGTTCAAAGCGCCCTTTGCGCTGCTTGACCGCGCCGGTAAACGCCCCTTTCTCATGGCCGAACAGTTCGCTTTCCAGCAGTGAATCCGGCAGCGCGGCGCAGTTAAACTTCACAAATGGCGTGCCGGCGCGCGGTGAATTGTAGTGAATGGCATTGGCGATCATCTCCTTACCCGTACCGCTCTCGCCGCGAATCAACACCGTGGTATCCCAGCGCGACACTTGGCGCATCATGTCGAAGATATGCCGCATCGACTGGCTTTTCCCGACGATATTGTCAAAACCGTACTGCTGTTGGACTTTTCTGCGCAGGCTATCGCGTTCGGTGCGAAGCGCCTCGCTTTCGCCTTTGGCATGGCTGACCAGCCGGACGGTTTGCGCGATCAGATTGGCCACCATTTCCAGAAAGCGGGTACTGGAAGGCAGGCGATCTTCATGCAGCTCCATGGGCTGCGCGGCTAAAACGCCCAACGGCATCTCATCCGGCCCCGGAATGGGAACGCAGATAAAAGGCAGGGCGTAATCGTAAAGATTGAGCCGATCCAGAAAGCGCGGATCGTCCGATACGCGGGGCAAAACCAGCGAAGAACGCTGACTCATGACCGAACCTAAAATTCCTTCTCCCATCCGATAGCGCACTCCCCGCCCGCCTTTGATAACCTGGGCATCCGAGCCCTGCAATGCCTCAATAAACAGCGACGCCCGGTCTTTATCAAACAGACACACCATGCCGTATTGCATAAACGCATGATCGTGCAGCACCTGGATCATCGCCTCCAGCGTTTGTTGCAAATCCAGCGAATGACTGAGCGCTACGCTGATTTTATGCAGCGCGGCAACCTGTTGTTGCAGATCTAATCGGCGGGTGACGCGTTCCGTCGTCGGAAAATGAGACATGTTTTCATCCTCCCATAGTATCGGTGCCGGCGAGGTATAAACCATCAAGCGGCAGAGCAAGCGTCATCCGTGTGGCGCCCGATGACAGGCTCTCTACGTTAACCGTGCCGCGCAGATGTGACATGATCATCTGAATCAGACGCAACTCCATACACTGCCCCGTCGCCAGAATTTCCGTCATTGGATGCGGCGTGTCCCGTATGGAGGTCGGCAGGTTATCGCAGACGGAAAAACACAGCTGGTGACACTGCCGGCTGGCGCGAATTTCAATCACGCCTTGTCCGTCTTCCCTGGCGGGCTGCGTCAGGCAGCGGTCGAGCCACAGGCTGAGCGCGGTGAGAACCAGCGTGCGCTGAACGCGCAGGGTCAAATCGGGCGCGGAGCAAGACCACATCAGTTTGCCGATGTTGCTCAGCCGATATTGGTAGAGCTCCGCCAGATCCGTCATCATACCGGCTACCGGCCAACCGTCCGGCAGTTCATGATTCATGGAGGGGCGGCATGCCGTTAAACGTGCAATGGCCTCCTTTCCTTCACTCCAGGCCGCCCGCAGCGCAATATTGTCCGCGTCGGGATTCAGACGCAAAGCGGCGGACAGCATATTCAGCGGACAACTGAGCTGGATTAAGGCCGCATCCAATGTTTCCCGGATCGCCGCCATCATTTTATTTACGTTAATTTGCCGTTCGAGTTGGGTGCGCCGCTCCTGGGTCATTTGCCGCTGCTGCTCCGTGCAATCGACAATAACCACAAGCTGTCGCGGGGGGGCGCTGTCGGTAAAATAGAGGCTGGCTTCCTCATTAACCGCATGCAGCGGCCAGTTGCTTACCGAAAACCAGCGCTGCGCCCCGCGGATGGTTAGCGGCAACATGGCGTAGGGCTCCGATTGGTTGAGGCAATCCAGCAAGACCAGCGGTTCCTGGCCTTCGCAGTCGGCGCTGAGAGTCTTATAGGCCAGATTATCCATCACGATTTTTTGCCGCTCGTCCACTACCACCACCGCGGCCGGGATATTGTTCAACACGGCGGAAATCAGCGTCATCTGATTACGCACCCGCTGCGCCAGCGCGTAACGCTCGCTGATATTCTTATGCATGCCGAGATAGTGTTCGATTTCCCCCTGGGCGTTGACGATGGGCGAAATAGTGACTTCAGCCAGATAAAGCGAAGAATCCCGGCGCCGGTTAATCAACTGACCGCTCCAGGAGTCGCCGGCCGTAATCGTTTTCCACATGGATTGATAAACCGATTCCGGCGTATGGCGGCTGGACAACAGATTGTGATTCGCGCCGATCAGGGTCTGCCGCGTGTAGCCGCTCAGTTCGGAGAAGGCCGGATTGACATAAACGATATTCGCCTGCGGATCGGTAATCGAAATAGCGACAGAGGATTGCTCGACGACGGTATGAAAGACTGCCGCATGCAATCCCATTCCCCCGAAAGATGATGTAATCAACTGCACATCGTCCAAAATTAATGATGAACTCATCCAGACCCTCCGGTTTGTATTGCGGGTTCTGTCGGCTTCATGACAAATTGTCAGATTGCAGGACAGCCATCGAACGACACGAAATAACCATAAGAAAACTGCAAGAATCGTTCCTCCTGCACGAAAAACCGCGGAAACCTTGATCTCGATGAGGGTTTTGTCCCTGTTTGGCGGGATTCTCCTTGTCTGTGAGCGAAGTCACATCATGGAGGCTTACCGATTTGCTCATTTTTGGCGCAGGTTTCTGCACTCTAATTGAACATTTATTGACCTAAAAACGGAGGGCGAACGATTGCCCGAGACTAAAATGACAAATATATAAATCCAGACTCTATCAGAGAACTGTTCGGAATTAACTGTAACCAACTGGTTCGCCACAGTAAGTTAATCAGAATTCGCATTTTCTGTATAATTGAGGTCACTTTCCGAACACATTAAGGAGTCTCCGCATTATGGAAGATAGTCACGGAATCAGAATCGCACTTTCACCGGTGCAGCTTGCAGCGGTGCTATCCGATAAAAGCGTCAGTGAAGGAGAAATACTCAGTAACCGCCTCTGGGGCGGTCTAGGACTGGTTGGAGGCGTTGCCGAAATGTTTGGCGCCGGCGTTATGTGCGTCGTTCCGGAACCCACCATGCTGACCAAGGCGGGTTGTGTTGTTGTAGGAACCCATAGTCTGGATACGGTGCAGGCTTCTTTTCGGCAAATCTGGACCGGACGCCAGACAAGTACCGATACCTACAATTCAGCCGTCGCGCTGGCAGAAACGTTGGGCGCCGACCGCAACACGGCGATGAACGTCGGGATGACGGTGGATCTGGCCATCCCTATGGGCTTTTCCATTGCTGTGGGCGCCGTACGCATCGCCGCAATACGAGGAGGAAGAATCAAACTGGCGGAACATGAGTCGACAACGGGCCGCCACCCCGGTGGACATACGCTTGAAAGGCATATCGGCAAAACACCTGAAGAGTTACTGGCCAGAATGGAACGACGGCCGGGACTGCCTGCCGCAAGTTCTTTCAGAAATATTGATGAAGCTGAAATTCTCACAACTAAGGTATTAAAAGCACATAAAAACGAAGTAGAGATGTTTGTAAAATATCAACCTAAGGGAACACCCTGGCGCAAAAAGATATCTATGAGTTTCTCTCAACCAACCGGGACTGTCGTTAAAAAAGGGAGCCGCGAAGTCAGGAAATGCTATCGCGTTGAAATCTGGCTAGAGCTCACTGAATATAATGGAAAGCCCTATTTCATCCTGACATCAATGCCGTTGGAGTAAGTCATGTTCATCAAAAATAAAGCGCGAGAGCTCGATAACTTGATCTGTAACTACTTTGGGTTGGATTATGACTTGATCGATGACAGTGAAGAACTCCAGCCCAAAATTGATGCGTATAACGAACGCTCAGGGCGGGCAATGCAGCAGGCGCTCCTTGATGACATAGAAGAACTTCTGTCGTTAGGGGATCTGTTGGATAGCACTTTTCACGACGTTTATGGAGAGTATTTCGATCCCGCGCTCTGGGGTACGACTCCCCGTGAATTTTTATTGCTGGTCCGGGAGCAGGTAACCTTGCAACTGAAGAAAGAAAACAACTGACGCGCCGAAAACCGTACTCGGATTTTGCGTAGATGCGAGGACTTCAGTTTTTGGACAAGGATTTCGCACAGCCTGAGCAAAAGTCCGGCCCGTTGGGCGAGCGCAGCGAGTAAACCAGAGCGTACGCGTAGTACGTGAGGATTTCGAGCACTGCCCAGGGCCGGAATGGCAAGTAAAATAGCCTAATGGGATAGGCTTTTAGGGGTTACCAGCGGTAATGAATACCCGCGACGCCGGTCCAGTCGCCGGTCACGCCGGAAGATCGCTCCCTGCCTATCTCGATGAACATGCGGAGCTGCGGTTGATTAAACGTCATGGATGTGCCGAAGGTGATTTCGTGGCCGCCGCGATGCGAAGGACCGGAATGAGGCGATATCCGTCCGCCGTTCTTGGCCGCCACCACATCAATATCTCCGCCGTAGGTTTGAGTCCGCAGCGCCCGAAGATAGAATTCATGGTCCAGCACGTTCCCGCTGGCGCGGTAAGCGAGCGTCGCGCCCGCTTTGGCAATGGTTACCGCCGTGCGTTTCATCTCCATCGACACGCCGGTCGACGTCTGATGGCGATCGCCTTGCAGCACGCCGGTAGCGATGGAAGCCTGCGGTTGCAGGGACAGCGATTGGCTAAGCTGGAACGGATAGCCCGTTTCGATCGAAGTCATGAAAGCATTGGCGCGCAGCGTGCCCGCGCTGTAGCGTCTTTCGCTGTCGGTAGCATGGTAGTTATTGCGCAGGCGGCTGATACCCGCGCCGAGCCGCAGATAGCCGCCACGGTCGCCGACAACCCCGCCGTAGACGTTGACTCCCAGCGAGGCGAGATTTCCGCGGCCTTGTTCATACCGGCTGGTCGAACGCCCTTGCGTGATGCTCGCGCCCAGCCTTAATGCCGGTTTGTCCAGGTCGATGCGGCGCTCGCCGCCTAGCGTCGCAGTCTGGATATCCTGGCGGTAATGTCTTGCATACGCGGTATCCACTTTACGCTGGCTACCGCCGGCATTGATCCACACGTGCGGGGCGTCGGCATCGACAAACGCCCGCGAGCCGGATAGCCGGGCGGATTCGAATGACTGTATCCACAGTCCCAGCAGGCTATCGGCGGCGTCGGCGGCGGTCAACACCGTTGCGGATGGGCGGATCCCGCCGTCGATTATCCGGTAGGCGTTATTGCTAGCGATGTTGCTTGCGTCGATGCTAGCGTCATCAATATTATCGAGGCGCAAAGCGCTGACGTCCGCCGCGCTGGCCGTCACCGAACCGTTGCCATGAATATTAATGCCGGTCAGCCGTACTTGGCTTCCGTCCTCCGAGCGTTCAAGCGTCGGGGTATAGGTGAACGCCACCAAATCGTTCTCATAGTTCTGCGACCATCCTGCTTCCAGACCGGCAACGTTATTCAGACTGGCGGTTCCGCCGGCGGCCTGACTGGCGTCAATAACCGTAATGTCCGCCGCGGCATCAATTTGTTTGCCTGTCTGTAACGTGGTTTCATTAACCCATGAGGCGTCGTCGAGTACCGGATCGTAGACCACGCCAATATGTTGCGTGCCGGAAGCGTCAAAACGCGCGATCCCGCCGCCAAAGACGATCTTATCAGCCTGTCCGTTGCGAATATCGCTGAGCAACAGAATTTTTGCGCCGTCCTCAATGGTCACCGCCGCGTTGCCGGTTGAACTGTCTATTTGCAGCGTGCGCAACCTGTAGTCCGGTACGGAGCCAGGCGAGAACGCGCCCCAGCCGGATGCCATATCAATGATGCCGCCCGCGCCGAGCGTCAGGCCGCCGGAGCCGAAATCATTGACTTCCTCCCCGCCGCCGGTAGGTATCCAACTCGCGCCTTTGGCGAAATTCAGCGTCGTGGCGCCGGTGTGGTAATTCAACGCATCGGCAGTATCCGGATCCTGATAACCCAGTACGCGCCCGCGCAGATAAGCGTCGTCGCCGGACAAAGTAATGTCGGTGATGCCGTCAAACGTGTTTCCGTCGCCATTCGTCACGCTGCCGGTGACGATATCGCCGTCCAGACTAACCCGCGCTTGGCCCGCCTTATTTACGCGAACTTCGCCGGACAGCCCGTCAGCCGCGATATTGTGGATCAGGTAAGCCGTCCCTGCTCCCGTAGCGGCGACATCGGCATCCAGCCCGCCGGCAAAATTGATTAAGCCGCCGATGTTTCTCACGCCGTACACCAGACAGCCATCACAGGTCGAACTCGCACTTAACATTACGGTATCGCTTTCGGAGAGGAAATTGATGATACCGTTATTGTGGATGGCATGAGCCTGAGCCGCCGTGCCGATCGTCGCTTTCACGCCCTGAGCGAAATTGATCGATGCGCCGCGGCCATAGACGTTCTCGATGGCGGAAGGCAGTCCCCACGGGGTATATCCGGTGCTGTTGACCACCGAAACGGCAACATCGCCGTCGAAACGCATCTGTGCGGTGCGATAGGTATTGGCGATGCCGAAAGCCGAACGCGGTCCCCCGGCGACGATCGTGGCGTCGCCTCCCACAGAGAGCTGTCCCTGGTTACGAATGCCGAATACGGTGGAACCGTTGGATGTCGCCGTCATATCCAGCGAACCACTGATGAAGAGTTTGCTATTGGCGTTATTGTTGTAGATGCCGTGAACATTGTCGCTGGGCCATATGCCGTAGGCCGTAATGCTCGCATCGCCGTTAAGACTGATGCTGCTTCTTCCGCCCCCGGAATTGTAGATCCCCGTCGTCGATTCTCCCCGCGCCTGTGCGGTGATCGCGGTGTCGCCGTTGATTGCGACATCGCCTTGATACACCCACAGTCCCTGCGAATAGCCCGGCGTAGAGGTTTTAATCGTCGTATCGCCGTTGAAAATGGCGGTGCTCTGGTAAATGCGAATGCCGATGGACGAACTCAGCGGCGTCGCGTCGTCAGACTGAGCGTAGACCGAGGTTGCGCCGTTCACGGTCAGGCTATCCTGCTCAACGTTAATGGCCATCGCGGTGCCCCATGCGCCGACTTCGGCCCGCTTGCTCGAAATGTTCAACAGGCCGTCGCCATTGTCCCCGACCTGAAAAACGGCCGGCGCACTTCCGCTCTGCATGTTGACCGCGTAGATATCTTCGATTTTGTCGGTCGCGGTGGCGATGGTATCGCCATCCTGGAATTTATAGATCAGTTCGCCGCCGTCGCCGGCGCGGGTATCATATTGCGAATCGGCTTCCCGTACCCCAGTGATAACCTGATCGAACGTGGCTGGGAATGCGGCGTCAGGCCATCCTGCGCCCAGCAGCGCCGCAAGCACCGACATGGAGAGCGCCGAGCGGCGTTTTCCCGTCTGCGTGGATTGTTTGTTTGCGTTGATTTCACTTAAACAGGACGTATGCGGGCGCGCATCATCCGTGATGAATAAGCTCATCGAATCCCTCCGGTTGCATTACCTATTCTGTCGGCTTCATGACAAATTGTCAGTTTGCAGGACGGTCATTAAGCGACATCCGATATCCATATAAAAAGTGCAAGATACATTCCTCATAAATGAAGAATCCGATAAACCTTGATCTCAATATGGGTTTTGGCCGCTATTGCTTCATAAATATTCACAATATCGGCATTTTAGCTGCGGATATTTACATTATCTTTGCATATTCATCAACTAATAAAAACTGGCATGGCTTTCGCAATACCCCTTGGGTTGTCATGACCTCAGGGGGATGAATGAAAGAGATATTCTTAATCATGCTGACCAACATTCTGGTCAACAATGTTGTACTGGCGCGCTTTCTCGGGCTGTGCTCCTTTATGGGAGTGACCAATCAGGTCCGGGCCGCCGTCGGTATCTCCATCGCCACCACCGCGGTCATTACCCTGGCCGCCGCGCTGGGCTGGATGGTTGAATCCTGGATCCTGATACCGCTTGATTTGGGCTATCTGCGCCTGCTATCTGTGATTCTGGTGATTGCGTCGCTGGTTCAGCTTATTGAAATGGTGATTGCGAAATACAGTCCGACGCTTTACCGCACGCTGGGCATCTTCCTTCCCTTGATTACCACCAACTGCGCCGTGCTCGGCGTGGCGCTGTTGATACTTCAGGAAAAACTCAGTTTCACCCACAGCGTGCTGTTTGGCTTCAGCGCGTCGCTGGGATATTCGCTGGTGATGGTCATCTTTGCGGGATTGCGCGAACGGCAGGCCAGCGCCTTGCCACCGCTGCTGTTTAAAGGAATGCCGCTCAACTTTATTACCGCCAGCATCCTGGCGCTGGCCTTTACCGGCTTTGCCGGTTTGTCATCATAAGGGGGACGGAGATGCTGTTGCTTTCATTACTCGCCATTCCGCTTATCTCTGCAATGATCGGCGCACTACTGGGCTATGCCTCGATCTACCTGAAAATAGAAAGCGATCCGCTGGTCGACAGCATTGCGGCGTTGTTGCCAAGCGGCCAGTGCGGCCAATGCGGCTATCCCGGCTGCCGTCAGGCCGCTACCGCAATGGCCAGCGGCGACGCTCCCGTCACCATCTGCTCGCCCGGCGGCAATATGGTCGCCCAGCGTATTGCCGCATTAATGGGGATAAACCTGGATGAAAACAGCGTTCAGGGGCCGATGGTGGCGGCGATCGTCCCGCAAACCTGCGATGGCTGCGGCCGATGTTTAAAACAGTGCGCTTTTGACGCTATCGTCGGGGCGACCCGCCAGTTGCATGGCGTACTCAGTGAAGACTGCACCGGATGCGGCTCATGCGTCGCCGCCTGCCCGAACGACAGCATTCAACTTTACGCCGATCCCCATCTTACCCCCGTGGTCGTCAAGCCCGGTTTACCGTTACGGCAGGAGCCTAATTATGCTTAAAGCCCTCACAAGGCCTCATGGTGGTATCCGTCCTTATAGCCACAAGTCATTAACGCGCGATCTGGCGATCCGCACGCTGGCGACGCCGGACAAACTGACGCTGCCGTTACGCCAGCATACCGGCGCGCCCGCCATCCCAGAGGTTAATATTGGTGACGTTGTCACTACAGGGCAGCGGCTGGCGAAGCCGGACGGGCGGATGTCCGCCCCGCTGCACAGTCCGGCCAACGGCGTCGTCAGCCAAATAGTCGCCGGCGAATCCGGCTATATTCAGTTGCAGGTTTTGTCATCCGCATCGAAAGCGTTACCGCTGGAAGCCTGCGCGGATTCCCCCGAAGAACAGATGTTGTCGTTAATCGAACAGGCCGGCATTGTGGGGATGGGCGGCGCAATGTTCCCGGCGGCGGATAAAATCCGGCTGGCGATGCGCCATGAAATCAAGTACCTGATCATCAACGGCGGCGAATGCGAACCTTACATCACCGCCGATGAGCGAATGATGCAGGAGCAGGCCGAGTTTCTGCTCGGCGGGATTCGCTATTTGCAACAGTTGACGAAAGCCCGCCACGTTTACATCGGCATTGAGGACAATAAACGCGAGGCGATCCAACGTCTCGATCGCCTGTGCCAGGGTGAAGCGGATATCGACGTCGTCGCCCTGCCTTCGCTCTATCCGATGGGGTCGGCCAAACAGCTGATTGAAGCGGTGACCGGCAGGCAGATTCCGCATAACAGACGTTCCCCGGAGATGGGCGTGCTGGTGCAGAACGTCGGCACCTGCATCGCCATTTTTCACGCTATCCGTTTTCGCCAGCCGTTGACTCACCGGGTGATTACCGTGAGCGGCCGGGCGATTGAGCAACCCGGCAATCTGCTGGTTCCCATCGGCACGCCGATCAATGCCATTATCTCCGCCTGCGGCGGCATGAAGAGCACCCCGGCCCGCATGGTCCTCGGCGGTCCGATGATGGGGCGCGCCACCACCGACCTCAATGCGCCGATCACCAAAGGCACCAGCGGGCTGCTGCTGCTGACCGAGGATGAAATTCCCCAGCCTCACGCCAGCGCCTGTTTGCGCTGCGGCCGCTGCGTGGATGCCTGCCCGATGGGACTGCCGCCGCTGGCCATGTTGGCCGAGTTAAAAATGGACGCCTTGAATAACGCGCGGGATCTGGGGTTGAACAGCTGTCTGCTCTGCGGCTCCTGCGCGTGGGTCTGCCCGGCCGTATTGCCGTTAACGCAGTTCTTTGACTGGGGACAACAACAGCTAAGGCTGGAACAACGCCAGCAGCAAAAAATGCTGCGCGCCAGCGCCAATAGCCTGCGGCGGCAGGAGCGCCTCGCCCGCGAAGCGGCGGAAAAAGCCGCGGCGAAAGCCGCCAAACCATCGCGCCGTCGCCGAACGACGCCAGATGCACCGATGGAGGAGTCAACATGCTGACATCACCGCACGTACATCAAGGGCTCAGCACGCAAAACCTGATGTATAAGGTTAATTTGGCGCTGATGCCGGCCGTGCTGCTGGGCATCATTCAGTTCGGCGCGCCGGCATTGATGCTGATGTTCGCCAGCATTGTCACCGCCCTGCTGTGCGAAGCCATCTGTCTGCGGATCAATCCGGTGGCGCTCGGCCATGTTTTCGACGGCAGCGCGCTGCTGACCGCGCTGCTGTTTACCCTCAGCCTGCCGCCGCACGCCCCGCTATGGCTGGGGGCGCTGGGTTCCGCCATCGCCATCCTGCTGGGTAAGCATATCTATGGCGGGCTGGGACAAAATCTGTTTAATCCCGCGATGCTGGCGCGCGTGGTGGTGCTGATCTCCTTTCCGGTGCAGATGACTAACTGGGTCGTCCCCACCGAATTCTGGCACGGCGCGGTGTATTCCCTGAGCACCGACGGCACCACCAGCGCCACCCTGCTCGGCGCTTTCCGCGAACATGCCCAGGCCGATTTCTCATTGGAGAATGCCCTGTTCGGCACCCACAACGGCAGCTTTGGCGAAACCTCCACTCTGCTGTTGGCGTTGGGCGGACTGTGGTTATTGCAACAACGGGTGTTTAGCTGGCATGCGCCGGTCGCCATGCTGGCCGGCTGTCTGCTTCCCGGCTCGCTGCAATGGCTTATCGCGCCGGAATCCATACTGCCGCCGCTGGCGCAGCTCACCACCGGGGGATTAATGCTGGGCGCGGTGTTCATTATTACCGACCCGGTTACCGGCCCCGGCAGTCCGCGCGGCCGCCTCTATTACGGCGCGCTGGCCGGACTGCTGGTCTGGGCCATCCGCAGCTTCGGCAACTACCCGGAAGGCGTCGCGTTTGCTGTTCTGCTGGTCAACGCCGTTACCCCGCTGATCGATAGCTGGACCCGGCCGCGCGCCTACGGTTATCAAACGCAGAAGGAGAAATAATATGGCCTCTGCCTTTTCCGGCGGGCTGCGCTGGCCGCCGCTCAGTCACCCGATAAACCTGAGTCTGCTGCTCGGCACCTTTACTCTGCTAATCAGCCTGATGATCGGCGGCGTTTGGTGGGCCACCTATACCGAGATTGAACTGCGGCATCAGGAAGATACCCAGCGTCAGCTCTCGGCGGTTTTCCCGCCGTCGCTGCACGATAATCCGCTCAGCGACAGCGAAGTCACCCTGTCGTTAGAGGGGGAAAACGTGCGGGTTTATCGCGCCACGATGCAAGGGCAACCCAGCGGCGTGGTGATGTTTGGCGCAGAACGAGGCTACAGCGGCATTATCAGCCTGCTGATCGGCATTAACGCCGACGGCGAACTCACCGGCGTTCGGACCATCTCCCACACCGAAACGCCCGGACTGGGCGACAAGATCGAACTTAGCCACGGCGACTGGATCCTGGGGTTTAACGGTAAATCGCTGCAAAACACCACGGAAAAACAGTGGGCGGTCAAAAAAGACGGCGGTGACTTTGATGCCTTTACCGGCGCCACCATTACGCCGCGCGCCGTCGTAAAAAGCGTGCATCAAACGCTGCTGCTGTTCCAGCGTCACCGGGATGAATTGCTGGGTTTAACTGAGGGAAAAAACGATGAGTGAGATTACCGCGACTGCGCCGATAGAACGCCCCGCTTACCGGGATATTCTGGTAAGCGGAGTTTGGACCAACAATATCACCTATGTGCAGATCCTCGGCCTGTGCCCGCTGATGGCGGTCACCACCACGGCGACCAATGGTTTCGGGATGGGGATGATGACCATGGCGGTGCTGGCAAGCGCCAATCTGCTGGTGTCGATATTGCGCCACATCACTCCGCATCAGATCCGTATCCCGGTTTATATCCTGATCATCTCCAGCCTGGTCACGCTGCTGGACCTGTCGATGAACGCCTGGATGCACGATCTGCATAAGATCCTCGGGCTATTTATCCCGCTGATTGTGGCGAACTGCGCCTTGCTCGGCCGGGCGGAATCCTTTGCCGCGCATAACCCGCCTTTTGCCGCCACGCTGGACGGCATGGCGACAGGATTAGGTTTTACCCTCGGCGTAACCTCAATGGGGGCCATCCGCGAAATCATCGGCAGCGGCACGCTATTCAGCGGCGCGGAACAACTGCTGGGGCCGGCATTCCGCTTTCTGGAAATGCACGTGCTGCCGAACTATGACGGCTTTTTGCTGATGCTGTTGCCGCCGGGCGGTTTTGTGGTCATGGGATTTGTGCTGGCCGGGATCCGCGGGGTGAAAGTATTGCGCTACGGCCGCGATGTCTTGAAGAAAGAAACGTCCGGCGGCGCAGGCTGCGGCGCTGGATGCGGAGGCTGCCAAGGATGAAATTCACTATAGCCCACGCCAACGGTTATGAAAGCCGTTGCGTTGAGATGGAGATGCCCGCGCCCGTCACGCTGAGAGAGGCTTTTCTGGCCTCGCCGCTGCCTGCGTTGTATCCCTGGTTGGATCCGGACAAACATCGGATGGGGATTTATGGCCGCCTTTGCTCCGCCGACAGCGAAGTGCATGAAGGCGATCGGGTAGAAATTTATCTACCGATTGAACGTACCGCTCAAGAGTCGGACGACGACGATGAGTAATGTCATCCCTAATGCCGCTTGCTTAAGCCTGGATTTAGAGGGGAAACACGATGATGAGGTTCCCGTAGGGACGCTCCACGCTGTGGCCGCCCCCGCTATCTCGCTTCTTAAACGATCGGCATTACCTTTTCAGGCATCCTTTTAAGGAGAATGTAAACCATGAGCACTATCGGCATTTTTTTCGGCACAGATACCGGTAAAACCCGCAAAGTTGCGAAACTCATCAAGGAAAAGTTGGGCGATCGGGCGGACGAACCGGTGAATATTAATCGCGCATCGTTAGCGGATCTGCTGGCTTATGACATTTTGATCCTCGGCACGCCTACGCTGGGCGACGGACAGCTTCCCGGTCTGGATGCGGAGTGTATGAGCGAATCATGGGCCGAGTTCGCCGATGAACTGGCGAATGCCGACCTAAGCGGGAAAACGGTCGCGCTGTTCGGGCTTGGCGATCAGGAAAGCTATCCCGATGCCTTCGTTAACGCGCTGGGCGAACTGTACGACATCGTCAGCGAAGCCGGCGCGACGGTGGTCGGCGCATGGCCGACGGACGGCTACTCATTTACGGAGTCCACCGCGCTGGAGGGCGATCGCTTCGTCGGGCTGGTACTGGATCAGGATAACCAGCAAGATTTGACCGAAGAACGCGTCACCCAGTGGGTCAGCGAGCTTCAGGCGGAATTTTGATATAAAAAAGACGCCGCCCGAGCCTGATTAATGTCATATTTGCTTACTACGGGGGGCGGTTTCTGCTCAGGGCGGCTGACACTCTAAGCAATCGTGGTGGAGACAACCGCTTTATAGCTGTTGAGTAATCGCTCCGCCTTTGCCATTAAAAGAAACGCTCGCCAATGCCCCGTTGACCAATGAAAGCTGTGGCGGGATGTGGCCGATATCGACGTCATAAAGTATGGGTATCGTCAGGTAACTCAATGCGGAAATAAGGGCGTCAAGGTAGTTTTGCCGTTCTGGTTCGGCTACTTCCGGCGCTGCGCTTCTGCCTATCAGAATACCGGTGAGGCCGTCGAACCAACCGTGCATACGCATGCTCAACAACGCCCGCGTCAGTTCACACGGCCGCATTTCCACATTTTCAAAATACAAAATGACCCCGTCACCCTTATTCTGTTCGCAGAATTGGGGAAGGTTACCAAACCGAGTGCCCGCCAACCTTGAAATAGTATCTAAACATCCACCAATCAGGCGGCCTTTAAAACCTGCCGCGGCCGTCTTTCCGTCAAGGCGTTTCCACTCGGTTTGCTGTGTGAGGTTGAATCCTGCATCCGTATCTGTGCCCCAGTTATTCTCTTCTTTCTGATAGGCTGACGACGACAGCTGTTTATTCAGCGTACCCCGTTCACTTTCTAAAACAGACCATATGCCTTGTGTCGTCGGATCCAATACTCTGGCGCCGAGATCCATCAGATTAGGGCCATGCACGGTTGCCCAACCTGAAAGCGTGGTCAACGGGAAATGTAATGTACTGAGATCGGAAAACCCCACAAACCATTTTGGCGCGGTTTGCGCTAATCGATCAAAATCGATTAATTCAAGCAATTCCATCGCCAACTCGCCCCCCAGGGGGCATAACGGCTTTTATCTCAGGGTTGCTAAGAAAATCTGTCAGTTCTTTCGCTCGTGAAACGCTATGCGAACTTTTATTTTTATATTCGGAACGCAGACAACGCCCTTCTATTACGCTAAATCCTCTTTTTTTAAGGGTGTCTATGGCGAATTCGAGCCGAGGATGTAATGCAGGAGGAACCCCGGATGACGGCGCGGTAATAGCGATTAAATCGCCTGGGACCAGCCTGGCGGGAAAACGAATATTCATACAACGAAGTCCTATCAAGGAAACACCTCATTGCAATGTATAACATTTATTATTCTTTCGGAATAACCCTATGTTTCTGATGATGTTTTAATTCATGGCAAACCGTTACGTTAGAGTAATCCGTTACCGGCGTGTTGGCGCTACCGATCCGCCTTTAAGTCTCTCAGCGCAAGATCTCCGCCAGCCATTGGCGTTGATACTGCTGGCGGCGCTTCTCTTGCCACTGCTGGCGGATTTGCGCCAGCGCTTGCGCTTTCGGCAGTTCGCCGGCCGGGCGGATCGACTCGCACCATAAAACATGCAGGCCCATCGGGCTTTCCACTATCGGGCTGATGTCGTTCGCATCAAGGGAAAACAGCAGCGAGTCTAACGCGGGATAGAGCACGCCCCGGCTAACCCAGCCGATTTTTCCCCCATCCATCGCCGTCGGACATTCAGAAAAACGGCTGGCCAGGCGGTGAAAACGGCGCGGATCGATCTGCAAACGGCGTTGCAGCGCGGTGATGCGCCTGGTGACGGTTACCCTGTCACAATCTATCTGCGCATCGTCAATCACCAATAGCAGGTGATGCGCCAAGCGCTGTTCCGGCTGCTGAAAACGGTGCGTATTATGCTGATACCACTCATCAATTTCCCTTTCACTGACTTGGGGTACTTGATTAGCCACATTTTCCAACGTGGCGGCGAGGATCGCTTCATGCGTTAACGCCTGCAACCGCCCGGCCTCATCAATGCCGGCGCGCGCTAATGCCTCATTCCAGGCGTGTTCGTCATCGAAAAAGGCGCGCAGCACATACTGCGCCGTCATAATGCTTTTCTCATCCGCGCGGATCCCCTGCTGTTCCGCCTGTTCGCGGATAGCCGCTTCCAGCCGCCACTGCCGCTCCAGTTGCTCGGCAAATGCCATCTGCTGCTCGGTTCCCAACTGCCAGGGCAGACAATGGTATAGCGACAGCGAGAGTTTCAGCCGGCAATAGCGTTGCCACGTCGAGAGAACATCCTGGTTACAGATTGTTGTCATGGTCGACCGCCTCCAGCGCGTGTTCCGGCACCTGTAATAACGTACTGCCGAACAGCACGATAAACTGCATGGGGTCCATTTCCCGCTCGACGCCCATTACCTGACCGACATCCCCTATCTGAACGCGGATTTGCTGATTGGTCGCCAGCATCATTGAGGCGGAAACCCAATCGCCGTATTGGAATGCGCCATCCACCCACGGCGCCGCGGCGGGGAGCAATTCCTGCTCGCGGCAGCCCACGATGCGATCGTCCTCCAGAAAGTGGACCTGATAGATAATATTGTCCTGTAGAAAGGTTCCCCATTCCCGCACATACCCTATCGCGCCGCACCGCGCCAACAGCTCACCACGCGCCATATGCGGGAAAGTTCCGTCATTGCGCACGGTACGGTTCACCCGCACCGCTTCACCAAATGCAAAGCGCGGTTTCATACGCTTTCTCCTTCATCCAGTAATAACCAGGGGATAAAACAGCGGGCGGTGCGTTGATAGATTTGCAATTCCGAACGTTCCCGCAGGTCGCCGCTGACCACGTACTGATAGCTTTCCATCAGCATCGAGCGCACCTGTTCCAGCCGGAATTGCCGTCGCTGCTGCGGCGTGATATCCGGCTCGTCGTCCGGCTGGTAACGCCGTAAACGGCGGCTGAAGGCATGCAGGATATGCAAATGTTTAACGCGCACGCTCTGTGCATCAAATGGAATGGCAAAGAAACGCAGGAAGTCTTCAGCGCTCTCCAACTGACTTATTCCGGGCAGTTCATTAAACCAGTCCATATTTTTCCTCCGTCAAACAACGTTAAGCGCCCGCGCCGGTATTTCGCTTATCCCCTGATAAAGACGGCGAAGTTCATCTCCGGTGGGCGTGCGTTTATCCGTTTCGGCAAAGAGACGCAGCGCCTGTTGAAGCTGTGGGATCTGAGCGTTGCTTACCGGCAGGCCAAGTTGAGCGAATACCGCCTCCAGCGCCCGGCGGCCCGAATGTTTCCCCAGCACCAGTTGATGCTCGCGTCCCAGGATGTGAGGAGGAATACTCTGGTAGCTCTCAACCCCTTGCAATAGCCCCGCGACGTGTACGCCCGACTCATGGGTAAATACCCTGTCGCCGACCAGCGGCTGCCGGTAGGGAATGCGCTCGCCGGCGGCCGTGGCGAGCTGCTGGCACAAGGCCGTCAGTTGCGTGGTATCGATATGGGTTTCGCCCAGTTGAGTATGGGACAATCCAAGCACCACCTGTTCCAGCGCGGCGTTGCCCGCCCGCTCGCCCAGCCCCAGAATGGTGGTGCTGACGTGCGTCGCGCCGGCGCGTACCGCCGCCAGCGTATTGGCCGTCGCCATGCCAAAATCGTTGTGGGCATGAATTTCCAATTCACCTGACCAGTGACGACGTAACTTTTGCATCTGCTGCACGGTTGAAAACGGATCGAGCAGCCCCAGCGTATCGGCAAAGCGTATCCGGCCGGCTCCGGCTGCGGCCGCCACCTGGGCAACCGCGGCCAGGTCTTCTTCGCTGGCGCGAGAGGCGTCTTCGCCGCCGACACAGACCTGAAGCCCCTGCGCCAAAGCGAATTGGATCAGATCGCTGAGCCGCTGTAGCATCTCGGACCATAGCAGCCCCATTTTGAACTGCCGTAAACAGGCGGAAACCGGCAGCGAAATGTCCACCCAGTTAACGCCCAGACGCGCGGCCTGCCGAATATCCTTCTCGTTGAGCCGGCACCAGGCCATCAGCGTGATGTCCGGCAATAGCTGCCGGATCTGATAAATCCGCGCGCACTCTTCTTCGCCCATGGCGGGCGTGCCCACTTCCAGCTCCGGCACCCCGGCTTGCGCCAGCGATACGGCGATCGCCAGCTTCTCTTCGGCGCTGAACGCCACGCCGGGACTTTGCTCGCCATCACGTAAAGTGGTGTCATTAACGACGACGGTTCTCATCGGCGTAACCTCCCCGGTTAACCCCAGGCCGGCATGAATTCACCCGGTTTTCCTTGCTGCCAGTATGGCGACAGCGCTCGTAAACGGTCGATCACCGGCGGCACTTGTTCGAGCACGTAGTCGATCTCTTTTTCTCGCGTATAGCGCGACAGTGAAAAACGGATGCTGCCGTGAGCGGCGGTATAAGGGATATTCATGGCGCGCATCACATGGGAGGGCTCCAACGAACCGGAGGTACAGGCGCTGCCGCTCGAAGCCGCAATGCCGACCTGATTCATCATCAGCAAAATGGCTTCTCCTTCAATAAATTCAAAGGCGATGTTGAGGGTATTCGGCGTGCGCGGCTGTCCCGCGCCCATCACCCTGGTGCCGGCGACAGTCCGCAACCCAGCTTCCAGGCGGTCTCTCAGCGGCGCGATGCTGGCCGTCATCATCGGCAAATGGATGGCGGCCAGCTCGCTGGCCATGCCCATGCCGACGATCCCGGCGATATTCTCGGTTCCGGCCCGGCGGCCGCGCTCTTGATGCCCGCCGCGCAACAGCGGACGAAAGCGCGTACCGCGCCGCAGCCACAGGCATCCGGTGCCTTTCGGACCGTGGATTTTATGCGCTGAGCAGGAGAGCATATCAATGGCTGAATCGGCCACCGCCACCGGTACTTTTCCCAATGCCTGCACGGCATCGCAGTGAAACAGAATGCCGTGCTCATGCGCCATCTGCGCCATCTGTTCGATGGGAAACAGCACGCCGGTTTCATTATTCGCCCACATCGCGGTCACCAGCGCGACGCCATCATGCAGCAAACTCCGGTAGAGCGCCAGATCGAGCGCGCCCTGCTCGTTTACCCCCAGGCGGTGGATTTTGTAGCCTTGCCGCTCCAGGTGCTCGCATACCGCCAGCGTCGCCGGATGTTCAACCGCCGTGGTGATGATTTCACGGCGGGAGGGAAAGGCTTCCGCCGCGGAAAGAATGGCGGTGGACGTGGCTTCCGTCGCGCAGGAGGTGAAGATCACTTCGCTGTCGTAACGGGCGCCGAGAAAGCTGGCCACCTGTTCGCGCGCTCTGGCCAGCGCCCGCCGCGAAGGTTCGCCGAAGTCATGAATCGACGACGGGTTGCCGTACTGATCCTGTAAAAACGGCAGCATGGCTTCCAGCACCATCGGATCCAAACGGGTGGTGGCATTATTATCCAGATAGATTGGTTTCATGTGCGCGCTCCTTAAAAATCGGAAGTCTGGAGGATCACGCCGGCGGAGGCCGGCGTATCCACCACAACCACGCGGATAAAGTAACCCAGCCGTTCCAGCAGTTTCTGTTGCAGCCAGCCCAGCGTCATGTCCGTCATCATGCAGCCATTACAGCTGCCGGACAGGCTCACGCGCACTTCGTTATCAGTCGCGCCGATCAGTTTGATATCGCCGCCGTCCATTTGGATATGCGGCCGCAGACTGTTAATCACCTCTTCAATCGTCAACCAGCGTTCGGTCTGTTGTTCTTTTACTGCATTCTGCGCCGCCGGCGCATCCTCAGCCGCCGCGGCCAGAATAGCGCTCAGCGTCTGTTCGATTTTTTCATGGCATGCCGTGCATCCGCCGCCGGCTTTGGTGTAATTGATCACCTCCTCCAGCGTAGTCAGCCCATTGGTCAGCACCGCGCGTTTGATTTGCCCCTCGTCAACGGCAAAGCATTTACATATCAGCGCGCCCTCTTCGTGATCGTCTTCCAGCGTCTCCCCGCGATAGTTGGCGATCGCCGCCCGCAGCGCTTCCTGTCCCATCACCGAACAGTGCATCTTTTCCGGCGGCAGGCCGTCCAGATAATCCGCAATTTCCCGGTTGGTGACGCGCGAGGCTTCGTCCAGCGTTTTGCCGATGATCAACTCGGTCAACGCCGATGAAGAGGCGATCGCGCTGCCGCAACCAAACGTTTGAAATCCTGCTTCCTGAATCACTTCACTGGCGGGATCAACCCGCAACATCAGCCGCAGGGCGTCGCCGCAGCTGAGGGAACCGACATCGCCGACTGCATTTGCCTGTTCCACCACACGGGCGTTGCGCGGATGAAAGAAATGTTCTTTTACCTTCTCAGAATAGTTCCACATGCTCTCTTCTCCCGTTTGTTTACGGCTTATACCCAATGGATTCCAAGATGCAGGGTCTATGCGCACGACCCGCTTTCACACCGACACCCCAACGGCTGAAATTCGACCCAGATACCTCGCGTATCCGAGCTGATGCGAGCCTGCTCCAACTGCCGCCAGTGCAGCTCGGAGGCGAACAGTCGCAATCCTTCGATTTCACGGCATTCGTCGCCGGGTAACGGCCGATCGCGCCACATCATCTGCAGCGACCAGCCCCGGCAGGCATCGCCCCTGACGACCAGCGCCAGACCGGCCGAGGCCTGGCTGCGTTGCGCCTGACGTTGCCTGAGCTGCTTTAAGGTCATTGCATCGATATGAATCATGATTGGCTCCCTTATCCGGCGTTTAATCATTGAGCAAATGTAGTGCCAGTCAGAAAATCAATTATTATCAGCAGGATAGTGCTATTTATTGTTGTTGCGCTGTTGCATAAACAGCGGCAATTGTCGGTTTTGTCGCACAGCCGACAAGCCTTATTCCTCTTCAAACCAGCGGTTTTCCTGCATCATCGCCTGGAAACGGTTGGCGTCTTTTTTGCGCAACGATTTTTTGACCCGCCCGTCGTCGCATAGCGCTTGGGCATCCGCCAGCAGCATGGCTATCGGGGTATTGCGGGCCACGTTGACCGCCCTGACCCCGATCCCCAACAGCTGCCTGAACGCCGTATCGCCGACGGCCGTGCAGTACAGGGTGAAACAGCCCTCAACCGCGCTGATGCGGCTGGTGAGCTTATCTTCGCTATGGCCGTGACAGACCGTAAAATCGGCCACTTCCAGCAGTTGCACTTCATCTCGGCATACGCCGTAAATCGCCAGGCGCGGCGATGAGCCAAAATGCTGATCGACAACGCGTAAATCGACGCTGGCGAACGCAATGCGAATAATCCAGCGGTCATCGGCGGAGGGGATCGCCAACTGACGGGTTAAATGTCTCATGGCTTTGTCTCCATGACGGATCCCTGCGCAACGGCGGACGGGAAAGTCTGCTTCAGGGGCGAGTGATAAACGGGGAGTTCGTGATGCGCCAGGCGCATCGCGTTCGCCAGTTCAAACAGGGTATCGCGCATGCCGGCGTAGCCCTGGCGCAGACGGCGAAACTCGCCGATGCGGTCAAAGATCGGAAAACCGATGCGCACCAGCGTCAGATGGTGCTTCTGCGCCAGCGCCGCCGCGTGAGAGTTGGCGCACAGGATATCTGCCGGGTGACGTTGTAACCTATCATCGACATCCTCCAGATCGCCGATTTGTACTTCAGCCACCGGCAGTGAAGAGAGCCCCGGCTGGTTAGCCGGAGCGACCACGCATTCAGGGCGAATCCCCTGACTGATGGCGAAGTCCAGCCAGGCGGCCAGCAGATCGCCCTCCGCCGCAATCGCCAGGCGCTTATCCTGCAACCAGACGTGGGTATCGATCATCGCATCCTGAAACTGGCCGCGCTGACGCGCGATCCAGGCCGGAACCTCGCGGCCGGACAGCTTGTGCAGATGATGGATAAAGGCGTCGCACTGATCCTGCGTCATCAGGTGCGGCAGCCAAAGCGACGGCGTATGGCTGCGGCTTTCCAGCAGGCGCGCGGCGCGCTGTAGCGATACCCCGATGGCGATGGTAGACGCGCTCTGCCCCATTTGCTCGATCGCGCGTATCGGCGTGCCGCCCTGGGTCAAGGCCGAAAAATCGCCTTCCGCCAGGTGGCCGTCCAGCGATTCCGCGAGATCGGGCAGGATAATCGGCTGCAGGCCGAATGCTTCCACGTAGCTGCGGATCTGTTCGTGATCGCCGGGCGTCAGCATATGCCCCAACAGCAGATTCACCCGCTTTTTGCGTATCAGACTGGCCGGCGGAGAAACCGGCACGCATTGTTCAATCACGCTTTCCAGTACGGCGGCGTAGCCGTTCTCCATCGAACCGTAAAAATCGGGCGAGTTGACCGTTATCACGGTAACGGACTGAAATTTTGGATAGTTCTCTCTGAACTGGCGCAACGCGAACGCCAGATCCGCCCCCTGCGCTTCCGACAGGCCGGTGCTCAGCACCACTATTGTTTTGGGATTATGGCGCTCGCACAGCAATGACAGCGCCGCCAGCACATTATTGTTCGATCCCATGATGGTGGTGACCGGGTCCATGGCGGTGGTTTGCAGCGGGATGGGATCGTGAAAGTGCTGAATAAAAAACACCTTGGCGAAAGCGCTGCACCCCTGCGCCCCATGCACCAGCGGGATGCATCCCTCCAGCCCCATGCCGGCCAGGATCGCCCCCAGCGGCTGTCCGCTTTTGATCGGACTGGTCGCCAGCGGTTTTGCCGATTTCAAAACCTGAGCCATTGCCTCTCTCCTTCTTCAGATATGCCAGGGCGCCCGGCGGTTTACCTGCGGCCAGATCGGGCTTTCCAACGTAGAGCAGAGCTGACGAGCCAGAGCGACGATGCCCTGATAACCCGCGAAGGCGTGTTCCCGCTCCTGATTGATATCCAGAAACGGCAGACGGGCCTTATAAGCGGTATACATATTGCGTCCGCCGGCGATCATGATGTCGGCGTTATAGCGGTAGGCGGTATCCAGCAGCAGGCGGGCGTTGCCGTCCTCAAGCATGATGGCGTTGTCGCCCATCAGTTCGCGGATGCGGGCTTTATCTTCTTCGGTGGATTTTTTGGTTCCGGTCGCCACCACTTCCAGCCCCAGATCCTGCAAGGCCGACACCACCGACCAGGATTTTACGCCGCCGGTATACAGCAAGGCGCGTTTGCCCTTTAGCCGTTGACGATAAGGCGCCAATGCCAGGTTGGCCGCTTGCTCCTGCTGGGCGATCAGCGTTTCGGTCCTTGTCTGTAAATCCTCATCGTTCAGTAGGCCCGCCAGGGTACGCAGCGAGGAGGACATCTCCCGTACGCCGTAAAAGCTGCCTTCGAACCAGGGGGTGCCATAGTGCATTTCAAGATGGCGGGCCACGTTGATCAGCGCGCGCGAACACACCAGCATATTGACTTCGGTGCGGTGCAGGGTTTGCACCTCGGCAAAACGGGCATCGCCCGAAAGACTGCCCAACACGCGGATCCCCAACCGATCCAGCAACGGCAGCACGTGCCAGAATTCGCCGGCGATGTTGTACTCGCCAATCAGGCCGATGCTGTGCCCTTGCGCTTCCGGGATGGCGAAATCTTCCGGCCAGGGGGCGGGTTCGCGCTGACCGATCACCTTTTTCGCCATAATATCGCCCGCAATGCGGTTGCCCAGATTTTTACTGCCGTAGAATCCGGCGGCATCAATAGCAATCACCGGAATATGGTTGACCTGTTCCGCGGCCCGGCATACCGCTTCGATATCATCCCCCTCCATGGCGGGCACGCAGGTGTTGTAAATAAATACCGCCGCCGGATGGTAGCGCTCAACGATATGGCGCACCGCGTGAAACAGACGTCGTTCGCCGTGCCCCATGATGACGTCCTGCTCGCTCATATCGGTGGTAAATCCCAGCCGGTTAATCTGCGGCCCCGAACTGTGGCTGCCGCGATTATCCCAGGAACTGCCTGCGCATCCGATCGGCCCGTGCACCAGATGAGCGACGTCCGTAATCGGCAACAGGGTGATCTGCGCGCCGTCGAACGCGCAGCCGCCCGCCGCCGTACCGGGTTTGGGGGCGCTGCAGCCGGATTTATGACCGCCATTATGATCGCAGGCGGGCTGATCCATTAACGCCGCAATCTCACTACTTCTCATAATTCACCTCGGCACGGTTAATGTGACTCCATGAGGTGCGTTGCAATTGATAAGCCAGATATTAATTAGCTGATTTAAAACGGGTTGCTGTTGTCGGTTGTACGACAAAACCAACAATGATTGTCAGTTGGAGCGCGATGGACGAACGGACGAAGGAACAAGGTCAACGCGCTTCCCCTTTATCGCCATGGAGAAAAACGCGAAATAAAAAAAGGCGGCGGCGCGCCAGAACAAAATACTGCCTGCGAGCGGTAAACGTAATATCTACGAGCAAGATCTAAACTAAATACTATGCTTTTTATCGTATTCATTAGATTAATTAACAGGACAGACTGTCATGCAGGACTATGCAACCCCCGTAAATTCTCCCTCCATTGATTCTCAGACTCTAATCCGCACACTGACCGGTATCGTCGGCAAATCTCATATCCTTACCGACAAAAATAAAACAGAGCGTTATCGCAAAGGTTTCCGTTCGGGTCAGGGCGATGCGTTGGCGGTGGTATTCCCCGCCTCGCTGATTGAGCAGTGGAAAGTCTTCAAGGCCAGCATTGAGGCCGGACGTATCGTGTTGATGCAGGCGGCCAACACCGGTCTGACCGAAGGCTCCACGCCGAGCGGCGATGATTACGACCGTGAAATTGTGATCATCAACACCCTGCGCCTGGATAAGGTTCAACTGCTGGATGAGGGACGACAGGTTGTCGCGCTGCCGGGCAGCACCCTGTGGCATCTGGAACGGGTGCTCAAACCCCTGGGGCGCGAGCCGCATTCGGTGATCGGCTCTTCCTGTATTGGCGCATCGGTGATCGGCGGTATCTGCAACAACTCCGGCGGTTCGCTGGTTCATCGCGGGCCGGCCTATACCGAAATGGCGCTCTATGGCCGGGTTAACGAACAGGGCCAGGTGGAACTGATTAACCATCTGGGGATCAATTTGGGCGAATCGCCGGAAGAGATCCTGACTCGCCTTGAATTGCAGCAGTATGAGGCTAAAGACGTTATTCACGATGAACGTCAAGCATCCGACCATGAATACGCAGAACGTATCCGTGATGTGGATGCAAACACCCCTTCGCGCTTTAATGCCGACGAGCGCCGTTTGTTTGAAGCCGCAGGCTGCGCCGGCAAGCTGGCGGTTTTCGCCGTTCGTCTGGATACGTTCCCGGCGGAAAAATCCCAACAGGTTTTCTATATCGGCACCAATCAGCCGCAGGTGCTGACCGAACTGCGCCGCCATATCCTCGCCGATTTCAAAAATCTGCCGGTGGCGGGAGAATATATACATCGTGATATGTTCGATATCGCCGAAGTTTACGGCAAAGACACCTTTATCATGATCGATAAGCTGGGCACCGACAAAATGCCGATGTTTTTTAACCTGAAAGGACGGATGGACGCCATCTTCGGCAAAGTGCCCTTTCTGCCGTCGCATTTGGTGGATCGCACCATGCAGTTCCTCAGCCGCCTGTTGCCTTCCCATCTGCCGGAACGGATGAAGGCCTACCGCAATCGTTTTGAGCACCATCTGATGCTGAAAATGGCCGGTGACGGCATTGATGAAGCGCGCAACTGGCTGGAACAGTATTTTCGCGAGGCTGACGGCGAATTTTTTGTCTGCACGCCGGAAGAAGGCGCCAAAGCCTTTCTGCACCGTTTTGCCGCGGCGGGCGCGGCGATCCGCTACCACGCGGTACATAGCCACGAAGTGGAGAACATCCTGCCGCTGGATATCGCCCTGCGGCGTAACGACCATGAGTGGTTTGAACACTTACCGGCCGAGTTCGACGACATGCTGGTGCACCGGCTGTATTACGGCCACTTCATGTGCTACGTCTTCCACCAGGATTACATTGTGAAGAAAGGCGTGGATGTGCATAAAGTGAAAGAGAAGATGCTGGCTCTGCTCGACCAGCGCGGCGCGGAGTATCCGGCCGAGCATAACGTCGGCCATTTGTATCAGGCCAAACCCCAGTTGAAGGCGTTTTACCGGCAAAACGATCCCACCAACAGCCTGAACCCCGGCATCGGCAAAACATCCAAACTGAAAAACTGGGGCTGCGGCTGTGGATGCGGCGATGAACATCATTCGGGGGACTGATGGTTCGTCGCTTGGCCGATAACGGCATGAGCGATCGCATTGAAATCTCCCTCCCCTGTGAAGGGGAGGGTTGGGGTGGGGTTAGCCTATCGATCGGCTCATCAAGGATTAAGGATGGTCGCGATCTGTTGGCTGCTGAGCGAGATAGCGAAAAAGTCATGGTAAAAATCATAGGTCTCTTTTGCCATATCGATATCCGCAAAGCGCTGGGGATAGAGCGTCTTTGCCAGCCACAGGATTTGCAGCGCGGCTTCGCTGGTTTCCCGGCACCACCAAAATAGCCCCTGCGGATTAGCGTAAACCCGCTGATGCCGTACCGCCGCGGTGCCCTGCCAGGCGGACGACTGACGAATGTCCTGTGCATCCCGGCTATTCATCGCGATGATGACCTCAGGATCGGCGGCTATCACTTTCTCCAACGGCACCTCGCCGGAACTGTTCTTCTTGGCGGCGAACCATGATTCCGCCACGTTGCGCGCGCCGGCCAGATCCATCCAGTCCTGATTGAGCGAAGGACGCCCGCTGGTCATCAACGGGCTGCCCATGCTGTGATAGACCGTTATCCGTTCCGATTCCGGCAGATCGTTAAGGCGTTGTCGGATCAGCGCGACATTGCGATCAAAATAGCGCTGGTAACGCGTATCCACCTGTTCCGCATCCGGCCCTAACGCCTGGGCCGTCAGGGTGATCCGCTGACGCAGCGCCGCCATCGAATTGGCTTTTA
Organism: Brenneria izadpanahii; assembly: GCF_017569925.1. Taxonomy (NCBI): domain Bacteria; kingdom Pseudomonadati; phylum Pseudomonadota; class Gammaproteobacteria; order Enterobacterales; family Pectobacteriaceae; genus Brenneria; species Brenneria izadpanahii. The sequence continues at coordinate 2,508,398 of NZ_CP050854.1, forward strand.
GCTCCAGCGTTTTAACGCCGGCCTTGGCCAACATTTCCGGTTGAGACAATCGCATATTCTGTGGAATAAACAGAAGTTGAACCTTAAGCGCGATGACCTGTTCGGGATTCACTTCATGACTGCTGCTGACGCTGATGGCCGGCACCTGGTCAATACCTGGGTAGATCTGGCGAAACAGCGGAATGCGTTTGGCGATATCCGAGGTGCCGACAATGCTATCGCCGTAACCCAGCATGGCGATAATGGTGTTTTGCGCCGGCCAGGGGGTCGCCACCCGGATGTCGCGATGCCCTTCGCCTGCCGACAGCGCAATGCCGGGAAGCATCAACACCGCGACAATCAAGGCGGCGACATATTGTCGAAAAAGATTATACATGGCGATCCGGTGTTCCCCTGCCGGGAAACACCGCTCCTGTTATCAGAAATCGAAGGTCACGGAGGCGCGAACTTCACGCCCCGCTCCGGGGAAAGCGCTGGCGGAACCGCCGCCGCCGTTGATGTCCGACGGGAAGATCGAGGCCCAGTAGTGCTCATTGGTGACGTTATTGACCGATACCCGGAAGGTCGTGGGCACATTGCTTAGTTTGGTGGTATAGCGGGTTCCCAGATCAAGCGTGGTATAGCTATCCGCCCAACTGCTGTTGGTGTCGTTGGCGGCTCGTTTGCCGGTGTAGTGGATATTGGCGCTGTAGACCAGTTCCGGCATCGACGGCAGGCTGTATTCCATCAGCAGGTTGGCCTGCACTTTGGGCACGCCCACCACGCGCTTGTTGCTGGTGTCGTCAGATACGGTGTTTTTGAGCGTCGGGTCGAGGAAGGTCACGCCGCTGTAGATATTCAGCCCCTGCCACAGGTTACCGCTAGCGGTCAGCTCCAGCCCCTTATTCACCTGATCCCCCTGCTCTTTGTAGACCATATCGGTCGGGTCGGTATAGGCGAACGGACGTTTGAGGCGGAACAGCGCCGCCCCAAGATTCATGCCATTTACATCCGCTTTCAGGCCGATTTCATACTGCTGGCTGCGGTAAGGATCGAGCGTCTGCCCTTCATTTTTGACGCCGCTGCCCGTCGGCGCGGTGTCCCCCTGCTCCAACGAATCCGCATAGCTGATATAGGCCATCACGGACGGAGTGATTTTATACATGACCGCCACGTTCGGACTTAATCCGTCTTGGTTAACCTGGCTGGTTTTACTCTTCTGGCTGTTGAAGTTTTGCGTTTCCAGCCAGCTCTGGCTCAGGTAGAACATGGCCGACCACTGTGGATTAAACGTCACCGTATCGCCAATGGTAATGCTTTGTTGGGTATTATCGCTCCCCTTATAACGGGCGCCGTTGGTACGGATCTTCCCGTCGCCCGGCTCCTGCATGGGGGACGGGTCATAAAAGCTGGACGTTCCCAGGTTATAGCGTTGGCTGGCACCTCTGGCGCTGTAGATCGACCAGACGTAGCCGGTGGTGGAGAACGCCAGATCGTGGCCGATGCTGCCGGTATCCGCATGGCCGTTAAGAGTGACGGTGTTGCTCCACACCCGGAAACGCCCGGCGGCGGGGGAATCATTAATGGCGCGGGTGATGGTTCCCGCATCGTTGGTAATCGTATTTGAGACCGTGCGCATGGCCCGATCCGCTTGCGTCCAGCCGACCCCGGCGGTGAGATACCAGTCGTTGTTGAAATAGTGAATCAGGCGGCTGCTGACCGTATCGGTGGTCAGATCGTTGCCGGTGGTGGGCAGCGTGAAGTTTTTGTTTTTCGCATCGGGGGCATTCGGCAGCTTTACGTTTGCGCCATAGCTGAAACCGCCGACATAGCCTTTTTGCAAAAATTCGTAATGGCTGGCATCAAGCTGGAGCTGCGTACCGGGCTGGATATTCCAGTCCAGCGCGATAGCGGCCAGCTTACGGCGCAGCGTGCTGTCGTCGACATTGCCTTCCCCTTCTTCGTCCAGCAGATTCAGGCGATAGCCAAAGCGATTTTCATCATCAAATTGTCCGCCGAGGTCCACGTGGCCGCTATAGGCATTGCGGCTCTGATAACCGAGTGTAACCTTGCGCAACGGCTGTTCCGTGGGGCGCTTGGCCACAAAGTTAAACTGTCCCGCCGGACTGGCCGGGCCGTACAGCGCGCCGGTCAGGCTGTTGAGGATATCCAGCCGCTCCAGCATTTCAACGGGAAAGGCCGTGGTGGAAACAATATTCAGCCCGTCGAGCCGGCTGTTGGCCACCACGCTTCCCTGCATTCCGCGGCTCTGCGGACGGCCGACATCCATCCCGCCGCGCGCCTGCATCTGCGTACTCGGCGCATATTTCAATAATTCGCTGACGCTTTTCGCCTGCTGATTATCAATCATTTCCCGGCTGACGGTATTGGTGGAATATGGCGTATCGATCCAGGTTTTATTGCCGATGGGGCCAAGATCGATATCCGGGGTGACGAACCCGGCGCCGGCCTTGGTATCCGGCGTGACGCCGGATGGCTCGGTGGCCGTTACCACGATCTGATCCTCTTTTGTTGTGGTGTTTTTGTTTACTGACGAGGTAGTCGCATCAGTTGCCGTTGCCGCAGTCGTCATTCCAGGCAAGGTCGCTAGCATGGCGGCCAGAAAGGTTTTATTCATAGTGCACACTCACGCATCGTTATGTAAAAACTTATATTACGACGGCAAATATTCTTGTTTTCTGATATGCATCAAGAGTTAGTTGTGATGGAAATAATTACTCCATTCATTATTTACTCATTTATCAATTGGTTGAATTCAGCCGGCGTAAAAAAGAAATGGCCGCGGTTAGACGGGGCGTGGCAGAATTTGCCAGCCCCTAGACATGAAAACCTTATGGCGGTTGCGGAGAAACAAACTAGGTCTGATGATCGGGGAACGGCGCTTGTGGCATCCCTTTACTCTTCTCGTTTTTTAAAGTCGGGGATATCGGTAGAGAATCTCGCGCTGATGGCATCGCGTTCATAACCCTGACGTTCACACAAAATGCCGTATAGCTCAGGCCGGCGCCCATGGATCCACCTTCTCCCGGTAGACATGGGAAGCAGACTTAAATCAAGATCGGCACAGACCATGGCGTCTTCGAAAGAGCCGGTTTCTGAGACAACACGGCCATAGGGATCAAGGATCATGGCGCTACCCGTACGAACCTCTCCGTTATCCAGGCCGACGCCATTGCTGAATAGAATAAACATACCGTTATCATGCGCCCGAGCGGGTAGCCAACGCATCAGCCAACCGCGTCCGCTATCACCGCGAAATGCCGTTTCCAGGGCAACGGGATCTTTATCCCTGTTTTCCCAGAGTGCGGCGGGAATGGGCTTCATACCATAGGGACTACGGGAGTTCGTGCCGCCCGTCTGGTGCGGCGCCAGCAGGATATCCGCGCCAAGCAACGCCGTGGCGCGCGCGTTTTCTACCAGATTGTTATCCCAGCAGATAAGAACCCCTATTCGCACGTTCCAAGGGGTGTCAAACACCGTAAAACAATCGCCTCTGGCGATAGCCGAGTGCTCAAAAGCATGCAGTTTACGATGCACATGAATATTGCCGTCCGGCATACATATCGCGTAAGCGTTATAGAGCCGCCCATCGTTTCCCCGTTCAATAAATCCTGCGCCTATTGCCATCTGGTACTTTTTCGCCAACACCGTGATACGGGCTAAAGACGGACTGTCATCAACCCGTTCAGACAGTGCCGTCACCTCCTCAATGCTAAGGTCGGGAACATGCCAGTAGCCGGTAATGCACATTTCAGGAAAGGCGAGAATTTTAATACCCTCGCGCGAGGCTTGGTGAACAAACGATTCAATAAGTGAAAGGTTATATTGCTTATCATTGGCTCGGTGCAAGAATTGGACTGTTGCAACCCGCAGATGCTGTTTCATTAGGTTTCTCTCCGATTGGAAACTGGTACCAATTTCACCATCAAAGAGCGAAACTGAATAATCACAATTTTTCCGGATTTGATAAATGGCAGGAATGGACATAAAACTGTTGCGGGCATTCGTTACGTTGGCTCAGCAGGGGCGTTATCATTCCGCGGCTCAAATGCTGTGTCTGACGCAACCCGCATTAACCAAGCAGATTCAGACCATGGAGCACCTGATCGGCGTGAATCTGTTTGAACGTGGGCGTCATGGCGCGAAATTGACCGTCGCCGGTGTGCAGCTTTACGCCAAAGCTTGCGAATTAGTGGCGCATTACGACGAGTTTCAGGAATACGCGCGCAAGGTACAGAAAGGCGATGTGGGCAAGCTGGCGCTTGGGTTTGGCATCTCGTCATTTCAATTTGCCCCTGCGCAGGTTATCGCTTTTCGTGAACAGTTTCCGGATGTCGAGATATCCCTGAACGACATTCCTTCCGACGTGCAGTGCCGAATGTTACTGGACGGACAACTTCAGGCCGGATTTATACGTCTGCCCGTGCCTGAGCCGCTGAAAGCCAGGGTCGTGATGGAAGAGTGGATGGTACTTGCCGTCCCTTCAAACATCAGTGCGAACCCGGCGAACATCCAGTCTGTACTTGAGGCGTATCAGCTCTTGCAGATCAATCCGCAACGCGGGCGTGGTCTGGTTGAGCAAACCGCCCGTTTTCTCACAGAAAATAATCTCACTGCCAGAACGGTGTCTGATGCCGATGATATTCATACCATACTGTCGTTAGTCGCGGCGGGAAACGGCGTGGCATTGCTCCCCGCGGGCGTCAGCCATTTTCTGCCTGCTGGCGTAACGCTTGTGCGGCCAGAAGGAAAGCACACGGAATGGCGGATTGGGATTGCATGGAATCCGGCAGTGCAGGATTTGCTGCGGGATAAATTTTTACACATGGTGCCTGCCATTACCTGAAACCCATGAGGCGAGATGAAGCAAACGCCCGCTTGCGGCGCCGCTATCCATGTAAGAGTGATAACCGTCCCCTTATCGACGTTCGTCATGATGACGGGCGGGCGACGGAGTTGTCCGCCCGCCATCAGGTTAAAAACCGAATTGCCGCTGTTGCAGCGGATTGTCTTTTCCCAGCCGTTTCGCCAGCCAGGGCGGCATATGCTCGGTAATCATGCCATGCAGCGCCTGGAGTTGTTCGTCGATAGCGGTTGCCGGGGGAACCTTGATTGGGTGGATGTTATGACGGATCACTTTCGCCGCGGCCGGCCCGCCAATCGATTCGCAAAACAGCAGGTGACAGTCGGTCAGCAGGCGCAACCGCCCTTCATTCCCCTCCTCCCCCTCCTGCGGCTGATAGCGCCGTAATCCGCTGAGGAACGGCCCCTGCCGATCCCAGGCGTAAATAAAGAACAGACGGCATTGACCAAAGTGGCCGTTAATCGTCAGACCGTTGCTGGAGGCGAACGCGACCTGTAGCTGTTGCCCCTGTTTGCGCTCGGGCTGTGCGGTTAAATGCGGAGGCAGGTTGCCGTGCAGGCAATCCATGATTTGCTGCCAGCGGGAAACGGTGAGTACGCTATTATCCACGGGCACATGGCGGGATAACTCATCCAGCGACAGTGCGGACAGGCGTTCTAGCGTCAACGCCTCGTCGCAGGCGGTTTCCAGCCAGTTGATCAACGTCGCGGGCGCGATTTCCGGCAGCAACTGCGCCAAAGCGAATAGCCGCCAGAAAAGTAAATCGTCACGGGTCAGGCTCATGAGCATCTCCGGTGTTTATGCGACCATGTCGGCCATGATCGATCGTTAGTTTTCACATTTTTTGGCACGTAAGGTAACGGGCAAGGCCGGTTTTTCGCTCAACGGCGTAATAAACCACTCCTGCCCCCCTTCCAGCTCGATGCGGCCGCCCCAACGGTCGGGCCGATCGAACTCCAGGAACGTGACTTTGGCTTCCAGATCTTTTTTGGCGATGTAACAGTGCATGCCGTCAGCGCGCTGACGAAGAATGATGCTGGCCATACGTCCTCCTGATGAACGAAAAAAACGCGCTGTACTTTAGTCCGGCTAATGCCTTCGGCCCGGTCGCCCCTTGCCGGGGCGGCGCTAACGGAATTAGCGAACCAGGTCATAGCCGTAATCGGTTTTACCCAGCGCCATCGTGTCATCGTCGAGTTTTTCCAGAATGGCGTTCACCAGCGTGGTCAGCATCGTCATTGCCCCCTCATAACCCCAGGTGGTGGCCCGGTGTAAATGGTGGCGATCGAAAATCGGAAAGCCGATGCGAATCAGCGGAACTTCAAACTGCTCGCCTTTAGCTCTGGTGTCGCGCTGAATAAACTTGCCGTATGAGTTGCCGATCATGAAATCTGGCCGGCGGGTGAACATCAGCGAGCGGAAATGCCACAGATCGCAGTTGATAAACACCTCGCTGTCTTTGCCGTACGGCGATGACTCCAGCAGTTTATTCATCGCCTTCTGCCAGCGTTTGGAACCGTTGTGACAGAGGATCACCGCCGGCTCGCAGCCCAACTCCATCAGAAAGCGGGTCAGCCCCAGCAGAAAATCGGGATCGCCATAGATGCCGAAGCGTTTGCCGTGCAGCCAGGTATGCGAGTCGAGCATCATATCGACCAGGCGGCCGCGCTCAAGGGTTAGCGCCTCTGGAATGGGTTTGCCCGTCAGTTGACTGATGGTCATCAAAAACTCATCCGTCCCGGCTAGCCCCATCGGGATGGCGACCTCGGTGCAGGGCTGCTCCCACTCTTCTTTTACCGTCTTTTTGGTTTTGACCAACTGCCAGGGTTGCAATAGCAGCGTATCGATGGCGTTGGGCGCATCGCGCATTTCGGCCTGCGTGGTGCCGCCTGAGTAAAGGCGATAGTGGCCGTCGGCCGGGGTATCAAGCACCTCGGAAGGATCGGACAGCAGCGAACACGGCACATCCATCTGCGCCATCATGCGTTTGAGTACCCGGTAATTGCCGAGATAGGTTTCAAAGCCGGCGACCAGATTGATTTTGCCGTTGCTACCGGCCTGATACCCTTCAACGCCCTGGGTAAAGGTGCGGGCGAACCCTTCGAACATATTGTCCCAGCCGGTCACGTGGCTGCCGATAAAGCTGGGAGTATGCGCATAAGGCACCTCAATGGTTTCTGCCACAAAGCCGTCTTTTTTGGCGTTGCTGATAAAAGCCTGTAAGTCATCGCCGATGACTTCCGCCATGCAGGTGGTTGAAACCGCGATCACTTCCGGTTTATACAGTGCGCTGGCGTTCTGTAGCCCCTGATTCAGGTTGTTATTGCCGCCGAACACGGCGGCGTCTTCCGTCATCGAGTCGGAAACGCAGGCCACCGGTTCTTTAAAGTGGCGGTTGAAATAGGTGCGAAAATAGGCCACGCACCCCTGAGAACCGTGCACGTAAGGCAAGGTTTTTTCAAATCCCAGCGCACAGAGCACGGCGCCCAGCGGCTGGCAGGCCTTCGCCGGATCGACGGTCAGCGCCTCACGCTGAAAATTCAGCGCTTCATATTCCGGGGTGGTCGTCCAGGCAAAAACCTCTTGCACGCGCTCTTTGCTGTGCGCCTCTTCCAGCTCGCTTTTGCTGGCGAATAACGCCTGATATTCCGGCTGTTCAAACAGCGGATAACAGGGTTTTACTTTCTCGGTGTTCTGGCTCATCGTCTTCTCCTCCCGCGCCACAAATCGGTGAACTAACGGGATAAAGGTATCGTCAGGCCTCAGGCGGATTTCAGCCAGGGCGCCGTTAACTGCTGCCAACAAGGGTTGTTCAGCGTCATGTCCATATCGCGGGCGAAAATCGCAAAACCGTCATAGCCGTGATAAGGACCGGAGTAATCCCAGGAGTGCATCTGCCGGAACGGCATCCCCAGCTTCTGAAATACGTATTTTTCTTTGATGCCCGATCCCACCAGATCCGGCTTCAGCCGCTTAACGAATTCTTCCAGTTCATAGGTGCTGAGGTCGTCAAACAGCAGCGTACCGCTCTTCAGGTCGGGCAACGTGCGGTCATAGTCGTCGTTGTGGGCGAACTCATAACCGGCGGCCATAATCTCCATGCCCAAATCTTCATACGCGCCGATCACGTGACGAGGACGCAACCCCCCACATACAGCAGCACTTTTTTCCCTTCCAGCCGCGGACGGTATTTGGCGATCACCGCCTCCGTCTGCGCCTGATAGCGGGCGATTACCGCTTCCGCATTGGCCTGAATGACGCTGTCGAACTGGCTGGCGATTTTGCGCAACGAGGCCGCAATTTGCGTGGGACCAAAAAAGTTGTACTCCATCCAGGGAATACCGTATTTCTCTTCCATATGACGTGAGATGTAGTTCATCGAACGGTAGCAGTGCACCAGATTGAGCTTCACCTTGGGCGTTTTTTCCATTTCCACCAACGTGCCGTCGCCGGACCACTGGGCGACCACGCGCAGCCCCATCTCTTCGAGTAAAATTCGGGAAGACCAGGCATCGCCGCCGATGTTGTAATCGCCGATAATGGCGACGTCATACGGCGTGTCGGCAAAAGGCTGCTCGTCACGGGCGGGCAGAACCCAGTCGCGGATCACGTCATTGGCGATATGGTGCCCCAGCGACTGGGATACCCCGCGAAATCCCTCGCAGCGCACCGGGATCACCGGTTTGCCGATCTCTTCTTTGGCGGCGCGCGCCACCGCTTCGATATCATCGCCGATCAGCCCGACCGGGCATTCCGACTGGATGCTGATGCCTTTGGTCAGCGGAAATAGCAGTTCCAGTTCGTCAATTAGCTTACGCAGCTTTTTATCGCCGCCGAACACGATGTCTTTCTCCTGAAAATCCGAGGTGAAATTCACCGTACCGAAGCTGTCGATGCCGCTCATGCCGGTGTAATAATTACGCCGCCCCGCGCGGGAATATTGACCGCAGCCAATCGGTCCGTGAGAGATGTGCGCCATATCTTTGATTGGCCCGAAAACCACCCCTTTTGAACCGGCATAGGCGCAGCCGCGAACCGTCATCACGCCCGGTTGAGACTTGCGGTTGGAAATAATGCATTTCCCAACGGACTCCATTCCCGGCTCCACGGTCATGATATGTTTGGCGCGCTCTTTCCGCGTTCTGTCGGGAAAGACTTCAAGCACTTCCTGAATCAACGCCTGATTCTTTTGGATAATGGTGTCTGTCATAGGGATGTTCCTCAGGCGGACTGCGCTTCTTCTGCCGCGGTTTTACCGACAATGGATTCGTCTTCTTCATTGAGGATGCCGAATTCCATCAGCAGCGCCTCCAACTCATCCATAGTGACCGGCGTCGGCACGACCATTTTGGTGTTGCTAACGATCTTGCTGGCCAGCGTGCGGTATTCGTCCGCCTGTTTGCAGGTGGGATCGTATTCAATCACCGTCATGCGGCGGATTTCCGCCCGCTGCACAATGTTGTCGCGCGGAACAAAATGGATCATCTGGGTGCCCAATTTTTCGGCTAGTGCGATGATCAGTTCATCTTCGCGGTCAGTCTGCCGGGAGTTGCAAATCAACCCGCCCAGCCGCACCTTCCCTGACTTGGCGTATTTCACAATCCCTTTGGATATGTTGTTGGCGGCGTACATCGCCATCATTTCGCCGGAGCAGACGATGTAAATTTCCTGCGCCTTGTTCTCACGGATCGGCATGGCGAATCCGCCGCAGACTACGTCGCCCAGCACGTCATAGAACACAAAATCCAGATCGTCTTCATAGGCGCCCTCTTCTTCAAGGAAGTTGATGGCGGTGATCACTCCGCGTCCGGCGCAGCCTACCCCCGGTTCCGGACCGCCGGATTCCGCGCAGCGCACGCCGCCGTAGCCGACCTGCAACACATCTTCCAGCTCCAGATCCTCCACGGAGCCCACCTCGGCCGCCATCTCCATGATGGTGTTCTGCGCTTTGGCGTGCAGAATCAAGCGCGTCGAGTCTGCTTTGGGATCGCAGCCGATAATCATCACTTTTTTACCCAGCTCCGCGAGCGCCGCCACCAGGTTCTGCGTGGTGGTGGACTTGCCGATCCCGCCTTTGCCATAAATCGCACACTGACGTATTGCCATGGTGTATTCCTCTTTCACAGTGAATGTCCCTGTTTATACTGCAGGGTACATACCACTATCAGGAAATATGGTAGTAGCTTGATAAATAAGGAGAATTATTAATTTAACCGTAAAGCGCCGCGAGGGATTAGATACAATAACGTGACTAATTGTTGTAAAAGAGACAAAAGTGACAGAAGCGCGTTCCCCGGCTCCCGCAGGGGGATCGCTCTGTTTCTATCGGCTCAGAGGTGAGAGAATTAAAGACAAAAGCGAAACGAAACGGTAGGATTTGCGCTGGTGATTAACATTTACAGCAATTGTGCAACACGTTCTTCCGCGTACCTGTTGCATTCCGGTGCGGAGCGTACTCATGAAAAGAAAACGAATCCTGATCCCTCTGATTACCCTGGCGCTGCTTATCCTCTACCTCAATCGCGATGCGCTTAATCCCTTCGCGCCTGATTGCGACAATATTCCTGCCGGAACGCCCAAACCGGAGGTGTGCAACAAACCGGCAAAAGTGGTGGCGCCGGGATTTGAACTTTAGTGCTGAACGGCGCATTGGCCTGCGATCCCCTATATATAGCGAAGGCGTGTGATATCTTCCGCTAACGCTATACTGGCGCGCGCTTTTCAGCTATGAGGTTTTTTGCCGCGCCGCGTCATGATGGGCCTGGCCTTGTTGCAATTCGCTGATCATAAAATCCAGAAAGGTCTGCAGCGGTTCCGAATGCGGTTTCCCGGCCATGGTCTGTATCTGTAACGACCGCTGGTCGAGCTGTTTAATCGTTAACAACTTAAGACGGATAGGATCCTGTAAATATTTATACATCACTGAGTAGAAGCTACAGGCGGTCACCGCCCGCGGCGTATTCAGCGCATAGTAATAGAGCGTGGCGAAGTTATTGCAGCATAGCGAGGGTTCCAAAAAGATGCCGCTCATGCGGCACGAGAGATCGAACAACTGGCGCAGCGTGGTGGAAGGCTCCGGCAATGCTAGCGGAAATTCATGTAAATCAGAAAGTTGAACCGACTGTTCAGCCAACGGATGCTGATCTGACATCAGCAACATCAGCGGCGCGGGCAGTGATATTTCCACGTTAACGCCCTGCTCCGGCGCCAGCGCGAATTGCAGGGCGATATCCACCTCGCCGTTGCGGATCATCTGGGATACCTGCATTGCCGACCCCACGTTAAGATAAAACGTGGTATCGGCGTTGTGTTGCCGAAAGCGGGAAAATAGCGTCGGCAGCAAATCAAACGCGATGCCTTCGGTGCAGCCAATCCTCAGCAGCGTATGGCGGCTGGCTTTTAGCCCCTGAATTTCCGCCATCGCCAAATCCATATCCATCATGCTTTTACGCACATGATTTTCCAGAATTCGTCCGGCATCATTGAGCACCATACCGCGGGCATGGCGCTCAAACAGCGGCACGCCAACCCGCTCTTCCAATCGCTGAATTTGACGGCTGATGGCCGAAACCGCCACAAAAAGATGCTCGCTGGCGGCGCTGAGAGAACCGGTGGTCGCCACAACCAGAAAATAACGAATCTCGGAACTGTGTAGCATGATGATGGCTCGTCCTACGCAAGGATAAAGTATAAGGTTTATATTAAAAGCAAAGCTCGCTTGCAAATTTCATTATTGTTGTAAAGGTTGTTTTTCCTTTAACTATCCGCCACTTCAGCTTTTATCCGTTAAGGAAAACTATGACCCGCGCAGATGTTATTCAGCAAGCGTATGACCGCTTCGATCGCGGCGATGTGAAACATATTCTGGCACGCCGTATCGCCTATGCCAGCGAAAGTCAGAATCAGGATGGCCGCAGCATACTACGCGCCTATCTGGAAGAGGAAATCCGCCCATCGCTCCAGGCCATGGGGTTTACCATCACTTTGGTTGAACATCCGCTTTATCCGCATGTTCCCTTTTTGATCGCCGAACGTATTGAGCACCCCGATTTGCCTACGCTGTTGTCATATGGTCATGGCGACGTCGTGTTTGGCGATGAACAAAACTGGCGTGAAGATTTGCACCCGTGGGTTTTGGTTGAAGAGGATGACCGTTGGTATGGCCGCGGCAGCGCCGACAATAAAGGCCAACACACCATTAACCTGATGGCGCTGGAACAGATTTACCTGGCGCGGGGCAATAAGCTGGGATTTAACTGTAAGCTGTTGTTTGAAATGGGTGAAGAGATTGGGTCGCCGGGATTGGCCGACATTTGCCGGCGTTATAAGCAGCAACTTGCCGCGGACATTTTCATTGCCTCCGACGGCCCGCGTCTTAATGCCGAAAGGCCGACCTTGTTTCTCGGCTCCCGCGGTTGCATCAATTTCAGACTGAGCATTCATGCGCGTAAAAAAGCGTATCACTCGGGAAACTGGGGCGGTTTGCTCAGTAATCCCGGCACGCAACTGGCGAACGCCATCGCCAGCCTGGTGGATGGCAAAGGACGAATGCGCATCGAAACGCTGTTACCGCCGCCATTGACGCCATCATTGCAGCGAATTCTCAGCCAGGTTGCCCCCGGAGGCAACGCGGGCGACCCTGACATTGATCTCCAGTGGGGAGCAGAGGGACTCACGCCCGCCGAGCGTTTATTTGGTTGGAATACGCTGGAAGTGCTCTCTTTTATTGCCGGCGATCCCGACAAAACCGTCAATGCGATCCCGGCCTGCGCAACGGCTCTATGCCAGCTGCGTTTCGTGGTAGGTACCGACTGGCAACGGTTGGACGCACATCTGCGCCAGCATCTGGATAAACATGGTTTCGATAACGTGAAAATTGAAATGCTAAGCGCGTCGCCGGCCACCCGCTTCGATCCTGAAGATCCGCTGGTAAACCGGACGCTGGAGCTAATGAGGAATATTACCGGCAAACAGCCGGCGCTATTGCCCAATCTGGGCGGATCGCTTCCCAACGATGTCTTTGCCGATATTCTCGGTCTGCCAACCTTATGGATTCCCCACTCTTATCCGGCTTGCGGACAACATGGGGTTAATGAACATTTATTGAAATCGGTGGCGCGAGAAGGATTGGCCATCATGACCGGGCTGTTGTGGGAACTGGGAGAACGGACTAACTGAGACGGATAGCGGCGAGGTGATTGGCCTCGCCTATGCGTATCGGTTTATTTTGCCTGCGCGGCTTTCATCCATTCAGGTTTCTGAAATGCGTGGAACATGGATGCCTCGTCATCAAAAAACGCGGCAAACTGCGGTGATTGCACAGCGGCTTTCAGGTCATGGGCAAAAGGTTTATCGGCATCTTCCGCACGCACCACAATCATATTTTTCAAATCTTCGGGCAACACATCCAACTGAATGGCATCAGACAGATTCAATCCGGCGGAAATGGCAAAGTTGGCATTGATCAACGACCCGGTGACGCCACCTAACGCGCGTGGCAACTGCGCCGCTTCCAATGGTTTGAATACCAGCCCTTTAGGGTTTTCTGTGATATCCCGCAGTGAGGCCTTGGTCGGCGTAATATCCGGGTTAATCTTGATTAGACCGTATTTTTGCAGAAAATCCAGCGAACGAGCCAGGTTGGACGGGTCATTCGGCAATGTAACCACATCCCCTGCTTTCAGTTCATTCAGCGAATGCACCTTGTTGGAATAAAACCCCATGCTGGCCGTCGGCACGGTAATCACCTCGGATAATTTTAATCCTTTGTCCGCGCTGAATCTGTCCAGATAACGGCGATTTTGAAACAGATTAGCCTCAATGCTTTTATTCGCCAGCGCCAGATTAGGCTGAATATAGTCGCTAAACTCACGCACTTTGACCTCATATCCCTTCTTGACCAGCTCGGGTTTAATCGCTTTGGTGACCATATCGCCATAAGGCCCCGGCGATACGCCGATGGTGATTTCTTTTGTTTGTTCAGCCGCCAGAGTCTGAGATATTCCCAGCGCGAGTAATAATGGAATAACTTTTCTTAATATCATTATGCGTTCCTGTCTATCCTGTCTGAGTAGCGTTATAGGTTATTACGGCTTGCGGCGGTAAGCGCGTACGGCCAATATAGCCGATACGAAAAAGCCCCCCCGCCTCAATCCGCTTAATGCGAGTTTTCTCTGGTATTGGAATTATCCGCTTTGCTTAAAATAAAAAGGACTCCTGCCCGTAACAATATTTTTCATATAACCGGGGATTAATATCGAATCCAATACCCGGCTTATCCGGCACGGCCACACAACTGTCTTTATCTATTTCCACCAGCGGCAGCATAAAGTCCTCATGCCAATAGCGGGAAGAGGGAGGAATATCGTGAGCGTAGACAAAATTGGGTAAGGTAGATACCGCAATATTGTGCGCTTTCCCCACGGCGGTATCCAACATGCCGCCACACCACACGGGAATATTATGATCCTGACAATAATCGTGAATCAGTATAGTTTCAGTAATGCCGCCGACCCGGGCGACTTTGATATTGATAATCTTCGCGCTGCCCAGCTCAATCGCTTTGCGCGCATCTTCGACAGACGCAATACTTTCATCCAGGCAGATCGGGGTGGCGATGGCCGCCTGAAGCTTACGGTGATCGACGATATCGTCATGCGCCAGCGGCTGCTCAATCATAATAAGATTGAATTTATCGAGACGTTTAAATAAGTCGATATCATCCAGCGTATAGGCTGAATTGGCATCAGCCATTAGCGTAATATCGCCAAATGCTTGACGCAGCGCCAGAATATAATCGTAATCATGGCCGGGTTTTATTTTTATTTTTATTCGCTTGTAGCCGTCACGTAAAAATTCATCCACCACGCGGACCAATTCATCAGGCGATTTCTGAATACCAATACTGACGCCAGCTTCAATTTTATTTCTCTTGCCGCCAATAGCCTGATGCAACGGAATGCCTTTTATCTTGGCGTAGGCATCCCATATTCCACCTTCAATCGCCGCTTTGGCGCAATTATTTCGTTTAACCGCCGAAAAAATATCCCTTACTTGCGAAGGATGCTGAATATCGCCGGCTTGTTTAATCATCGGGATAAGAAAATCGCGCATGATATGCCAGGCGGTGATATTGGTTTCTTCATTATAAAACGGCAAAGAGATGGCGGAACAGTCGCCGTACCCGATATGGCCTTCGGCATGAACTTCGGCAATGGAAAAATATTTTTCCGTTTGTGTGGCGAAGCTGGTGGTAAATGGCGTTTTCAACGTCATTTTCATTTTTCGTAAAACAATTTTATCGATTTTCATGACATAGTCCTGCGTGTAATCTGAATGCGGCGACAATGCCCATTCATTACACAGATAATCGTGCTGAAAACACCGTCAATACCCTTTATACTTCAAGTACATGTGCGTTGGCTTTTCTGTCAGGAGAATTTCATTTCCTTATATTCCTATACACATGAAATATAAAAATATGTTTATAAATCAATTAATAATAAAAGGTATACGGCGTTTAAATTAGATAGAAACAAGCTTTGCGTCAATGATAAAAAAAGCAAATTAACTTTGCTTTTTTTAGAAACCTATCAGTGACCGTTATTGTTGGATAAAATCACCGGATAATTTTAATTGATTGATTTTATTGTTTTATTTTTTACATGCCAACAAAAGTAAAATCTCGTTAACAAGGGCGGGATCTGTCATTCAAGGCTGATAATTCTCATATTCCCAGGCAAAGACGCGGGAGAGTTTTTGCGCTATCTCCATCAGTCATTTGATGCTTACAGAGCCATTCGGGGTACCTATTGCTTTTTGGATATCGCCATCCAGCCCGCAGCTTATTTAGATTTATTTGGCCGACTCTTTTCTAGCCTTGCGCTCTTGTAGTTTGGCTTTTATCCAGATGCCGACCCCAGCTAACGTACCAGCAGAAGCTCCTACTTATTAAAGAATAAAAAATATCTTTTCCCCAATAAAAAACAGAATGTCAGCTCTAAAAAATACTACTAACCTACCCTCTTTTACAGAAGATCCTAAAGTCCCAGATATAACTTTGCCGGTACCGCTACCAAGCACGGAACCTAATCCAGTTCCAATCACAGAGTTAGTCGGATTTTCACCTTTAATACCACAGCCAACCGCAGCATCGCTCATATTTATCGCCGCAGATGCCTTCCATCCTTTCCCTGTCGTGGCCGCCGTTGTCACCCCGGCCAAAATCGCATCAACATAACTGAACTCGTCATTTCCGCTAAGCTGAACGCCTGTATTAACCGCAGTACCTATCGCCGTGTTGAGATCCATCCCTTCGGTAAAAACGACGATGGCCGCCTCTATCAGCAGCGAAGAACAGGTATTTATGACCGCGTTGGGCAAACGGATCACCGCCTTGCGCAAGGACGCCGGACTGACCCAGGTGCAACTGGCGCAGGCGCTGAATGTCTCCCAGCAGGCCGTGCAGTCATGGGAAGCGGGCAGAAGACACATACAGATATCCGTACTGCCCGCTGTGGCACGGATATTGTCGGTTTCACTGGAAGGTTTGCTGGGAGAGGACGCGGAGAACGCACCACGCAAGCGCGGCCCGGCATCACGGCTGGAACAGCAGATTCAGGTTATCAGCCAGTTACCCCGCAGCAGGCAGAAGCTAGTATCAGAGATGCTCGACGCCGTGATTACTCAGGCGCAACTGGCAGGAACGGACGGTTAATAAAAAGACAGGATTTTTAACGCGCCGGCAATGAGTTCGCATCTCACTGCCGACGCTCACCACAAGCAACTAACAGAGGTAGTTACTATGGCTGATGCACATCATAAGTCAGAACCCGCCACACCCCAAGCCCACAAGAGCATTGTTGGCTATCGCCCCAACGGCGGCAGGCCCAACCCGCTGCCGCAACTGACCCTCAAGGGACGATGGCTGGAGCCGCTGGGCTTTACCACCGGACAGCAGATCGAAGTGATCACCGGGCCCGGACAGTTGATCATCCGGTTGGCTGATAAAAGTTAACCAACTGACGTATAAAGAAAAACCCCGCCAACAAGGGCGGGGGGATTTATTGGTCACCACCATTTAGGGTAATCATTAAACGCCTCGTATAATGCCTGTTTCGATTCGTCAGTTAACCTTTCTCGTCCCTTTGCTGATGTGATATAGCCATCCAAATCTTCTTTTTCACATAACCATTCAAGCCAGCCGCGCTCAGGATTTAACAGCAATTCAAAAAAACCATTTATATCCTTAAGAACAGCTACATCACCAACCCTTATACTATCGATAAATGCATCAAAACATTGACATTCTATCCATATCTGAGAGTTAACATCTGCACTATAGCCAAATTTTCTTACATGGATCGTAACGTCAAGCTTCATTGATGGAATATGTTCATCAAGTTCAATAACGTCCAAAGTGATATTTACAGGATCATTAATTTCTATATCCATTTAATTCGTTCCCACATAACGGGCATGAGTGGCGGTTGGTAATTCACCATCTGCACGAGGAGGTTTAATTTCTAATTGCCAACCATCAACAGTAATTCTTTCACCATACGGCATATTATTTTTCGTTGCTGTATTTACAGCAGATTGGAAACTTCTCAGTTCTTCCTGACTGGCAAGCCTTACAGCCACAGGTGTATGCGTGACTGCTTTCGATGCCGCATATCTGCCATATGCTCTGTGGCATTACCGTGTACCGTTGGGGGCCGTCCGGCCCCTCTTCCACCGTCAGGTCGGCCGGCAGCACAGTTTCTTCTTCCCTATCCTGCTCTGCCGGATGGGGTGAGGCGTGTACCGTCTGTAATGCCCGGATGCTCACCTGCGTATAGATTTGCGTACTCTCCACGCTGCGGTGGCCTAGCATCGCCTGTATCCAGCGCAGATCCGCGCCGTTCTCCAGCATTTGCGTCGCCATCGCATGGCGGAACAGATGACAACTGCCTTTTTCGATGCCCGAGGCTCTCAGGTACGGCACCACGGCCATCGTGATACCGTTGCTCGTCTGTCCCTCCACGCCATCCATTGCCTTACACTCAGGCAAGGCCGCAGACCTGACTCAACAGGCGCTGGCCGACAGTGCGTCCATTCATGTCAACCAGATACGCCGCTATGAGGCGGGGTCGGCGCACCCGACCTTAGACGCCCTGATCAGGCTGGCTAAGGTGCTGCATGTCTCGCTGGATGGGTTGGTGTTTGATGACCACGAGCGTGGCCCGTCTGATGATTTGGCATTGCAGTTTGAGGCGGTCAGCGGAATGCCAGAAGAAGAGCGCCGTATTATCAAGGCGTTACTGGATGGAATGATACTGAAGTACCAGGCTAAACAGATTACTGAACGCGGTTAGGACAGGCGGCAACCTGTCCCAACCGCTCACCACAACAACTAGTTAGGAGTAGTTGATATGGCTAGGCAGCATCATAAGTCAGAACCCGCCACACCCCAAGCATTACGACACCTGAAGGTCGGCTATGTCAGCCGTCGCCACGCAGACCGCAACGATATGACGCGCTATTACAGCCGCAGCCTGCACCTTACCGGGCACTGGCTGGAAGCCGCGGGATTTGGGACTGATACCTCGGTAGTCATCACCGTTGAGCACGGGCAACTGCTGATCCGCATTGTGGCTGAATGACAGATAAAAAATCTCGGCCTGTTTTAAGGGACCGGGATTTGGGATTAATGTTTATTTTTCAGGAAGTTCAGACCATGAGTCTAATCGGATGATAATTTCTGTATCTTCAACGATGGCATCAAAAAAACTGGATAAACTCATAGCATGAGTTCTCAGTTTTAACAAAGCTGACAACACTGCAAGCTCGTTTCCTTTATTTTTAGCTTGCGAAAGCAGCCTTGCCTGTTCACGTAACAGTCCTAAATACTTTTCCATCAGCTCATCAAGATCTGTTTCGTAATCAATGGATAGACGATCTTTATCTATCGGAGAAGAGGATTTCTCCTCCAAAATAACAATAAAGTCATCCTTCATATTGCTAAGGAATAAATTATTCATTATTTAGGCAACCTCCGTCCTTCTTTAATTGCAGCTTGTGTTTTTGAACTGTTGTAAGAACCATCAATATTCAGGACGGCTTTAACTTTTCCTTTACTATCAAAAACCTCAATGTGATCTTTATGTAGTCCATCAAGATAGTACTTATCGCCTTTCGCGATATAATCTCCAACAGGTTTCTTCGCCTGATAAACACTTTGTCCCTGAAAGATCTGACTAGTTTTCTGAGCATTATCTTTCATTTGGCTACCAAAGCCAGGTTGTTTGAAAAATTCCCCCATATTTCCCACAGCACCTTTATTGGGCTGGTACTTATTAATTCCCCCAAATGCCGCCGCTGCCGCACTCGCTACAATACCCGCCTGAACCTCATCCAGACCATATTCTTTCTGGAGCGCTTCAGAGACTTTATTTGTGGCGACAACACCTTCCACCTGCATTTGCTGCGCGTAGGTTGCTGTCAGATCGTAGACCATCTTGATAGGGATATCTTCACCCAGAGCACGGTCTATCGCCTGCTTCACCGCCAGACTATCAGCTAGCACATCACCATATTTCTGCTGGCAAGTTGTCGGACTGGTTGCACAGTCGCTGATAAGCTGTTGTTGCTGAGCGGTACTCAGTTCCTCGTATTTCTTGATTATACCGCTACAGTCATCGCCATTTGCCTGGCAGGATTTCATTTCAGCCGACCAGGCATCTATCTGTTTACTGCTCAGATAGTTATTCTCCACAACAATACGTAATACCAGACACAACAAATAACGCCGTTACCGATCTCGATAATTCCTATAGCGAAGAAAGTACAACAACCATAGGCAAAATGCTCCCCACAAACCTAAAATAAAAGAGAGTTTCATTGCCCACAGCATTATTTCCAAAGAAAAATCTGAATTACTCAATGTCAGCCACTTACCTAAAATAACAATAATAAAAGATATGACAAACATAATAACAAATACTTTAACAAAGTAGCGAACCATATTGCCAATTTTATTATTCATTTTTATTTATCACCTTCTTTAGTATCTGACACTGAGTTGCTCATAACTTCACTACTCACTCCACCACCAAACCCTCCTAACATACCTGGAATTGGACTCATTGCCCCACCTTTCAACAAATAACCAGGGCCAAAGGAATTCTCGGTATATTTCAAAGCATTCTTGCTGGCCTCCATTCCAAAGTAATTTTTAATGTACTGAGTTTCTAATTTATTGGTAATGGCTGAGCCGATACCATAACCTACTCCAGTACCTATCATGCTACCCATCACAGCGGCTTGACTATCTTGTCCTGTAATTTGGCTAGACGCATAAGCACTACCCGCACCAATAAGTTGGTTTGAATAATAAGATTTACCGGTGGTTGCCGCACCGGTTAGCCCAGAAAACCCAAAGCTGACTAAATCAAATTTATCTCCTGTATTTCCACTAGAGATTTGTACCAGACCATTCGCGCCATAACTTAAAGCTCCACCAACTAATTTATCACTCATCGTTGTTGACGATGTAAATAACGATCTCCCCCCCGCAACCAATCCCCAGAAATTTTCAGGTTCACCAATAAACGCCAAAGCTCGATCACCATTAGTGGTATGACTATTAATATAATTCAGGTCATAACTGTTATTGGCTGCAACATAATCTCTTACATCCGGGTTATCCAACGAACCGTATAGCCAATCAGGCCGGTCAGCAGCCGACAGCCCGCCTTCAACATTCCATTTAGTTTCACCACTCAGAACAACCAGAGGATCTGTCGCCAGCGTCTGTTGCAACTCTTCACGATTTTCCTTATTCAACGTGTCGTACTTACTAATAACCGCATTACAATCGTCACCGGAAACCCTGCAAGCTGTCATTTCTTTGTCAAAAGCACGAGCCTCATCAAAGCTAAGATAATTATTCTCCACCGCATTCCGCCCGGCCTGCGCGCCGCTGGCGGCGGAAGCGGTATCGCCAGTCGCCAGACCCGATGCTAACCCGGCGGCGAGGGTCGCTAAGGCGCTGACAGACTGTTTTTCCTCTTCCGTGAGATCTTCCGTTTTCTTGCCCGGATACTGGTTTTCCATTATTACTTGTGCCGCCAGTTCTCCGCCCGCGGCACCGATGGCGCCAGCCGCCGCATCCTGCCCGGAAAGTTGCGCGACTACCGCGCCAACCACCGCGTGGGCCATCGCATTGGCTGCAATATCCGAGGCCGTTGCCCCGCTCTCGCCCTGAGGCATCGTGATATCTTTCACCAGTTGCGCCAGATACGGTGACGCGCCACTGGCTATCGCCTTCTGGATATCGCCGCCCGCCAACGCCTGTATCGCTGCCGTCGCCGCCTGAGCCGCCCGCTGGTAAGTCCCCCGGTACCATACTCTTCCATTGCGGTTTTGTAGCTCGCTGTTTCCGTCAGCGCTTTTTTATAAGCATCCCATTCATCTGGCGGTGCATTATCATCCGGCCGTGAAACCGTTGACTCTCCTGATGTTTCCGCCGCCTTTTGCGCCCGCAACTCGCCTTCAGTGCGCACGATATCCATCACCTGCGCGCCCAGCTCGCCGATAAGCTGAGCCTGCTTGAGCCGTTGCTGTTCTTTCTCTTTGTTAAAGATCGGACTTAACGCGTTATTCGCGTGCTCCACATCGCGGCTTAACGTCGTGATATCTTGTTGCTGATTCGCATTATCCCGGATCAGCAGGCTACCATCACTCACCGCCGCATAGGTAGTGCTGGATGCATTACCGTTGTTACCTAACGACATTAATGCGGACGGTACGTTCATCGCCAGCGTTGACAGCAGGTTTCCGTTCATTGAGGGGCTGGAGCTCATGCCGAACCCGCTGTGTTCTACCTTGAATTCGGCCTTATTGTCCACTCCGCTCCAGCCCAGCGTACCCGTATCCAGCGTGTTTTTATCCGCACTGGCGGTGGAAGCAATCACCGCCGCGTCAAGCTGGGTGTGGTTGCCGGTTTTGATGTCAAATCCTTCTTTGCCCGCGAAGAAACCGGTTTGCTGTTGCACGCTGTCGTAGTTGCTGTGCATTTTGTCCTGGCTGACGCTGAAGTAACCACTGCCGCTCATCGAACCCCAGGTGAAACTGCCGCCGGCAGACCCACTGACCTGTTTCGAGTCATAGCGATCGCTATCCTGCTGGCTTTGCAGCAGCAAATCCCGACCGGTTTGTACGTCGATATGCTCACCCGTTACCTGAGCGCCAATCAGACGGGTATCACGCTGGCTTTCCAGTTTGACTTCGCTGCCCGCATCAACCGTGGTTTCCGACCAACTGTTACCCGCGCCCGTCTCGCGGCCTTTTGAGCCATTCACATTGGCAAAAATACTCAGTCCGGCGCTGCCGTTGCTTATCCCTAAACTGACGCCAATATTGCCGCCGCTGCTGCTGTTTTTACCGCTGAGCGTTTCACTGTTGCGAGAAGAAAGCAGGTTGATATCCTGCGCGGCATTCATCACTACGTCATTAGCCGCCTTAAGCTGGCTGCCCGTTACCGTAATGTCTCCCTGACGGGATTCAATCGCGATATCGTGTCCTGCGTTCAACGTCGAGCCAAAGCTCTGCTGTTGCTCCGTCGTCTGGCTGGAACGCGATGTTTGCGCCCCCAACGAAATGCTGACGCCAACAAATGACGCCGATCCTTGATCGTTCAAGTCGGACTGGCTGGCTTGATAGGCCTGGAAGCCGGATAATCCGGCTTTCATCCCCTGAAGTAACGCCAGCCGGCCGTCGCTTTCGCTTTGCGCCGCCTGAATACTTTGTACCGCGCTGTTCAGAGCGGAACCCACTACGCCCGACAACGCGACCGTCAGGCCACTGCTTTTTTGCTCAAACTGCTGCTGTTGCGTGCGCAGATCGTAGCCGGGATCGATCGTGACGTTATTGCCTGTTAACGTGATGTCTTGCCCGGCAACCATATCCGTGCCGCTGATATTGACGTCGTTACCCGCATTAATCGTAACCGACTGGCCGGTGCTGCCAAGGGTGCTCACGCTTTGGCTTTGCGTGACGGCCTGATCTTGCAGTTTCTGGCTGGTCGAAGTGGAACCAATAGTGAAACCAATACCGCCACTGCTGAAAAGTCCGCTCTTTTTCTTTGTATACTCTTCGTAGTGCTGATAGTTTTCCACGCTGGCAGCGGTGTTGACGTCATTATCCGCCAGTAGCGTGACCTGATTATCTCCCACCACGGACGAACCTTGCAGATTGATATCATGATTAGCCGCCATAGAGACGCTGTCACCAGAAAGCAGGCTGCCTTTCTCGTCCGTCTGTAACGTTTCTCTCAAGGTATGCGTCACCGTTTTCGAGAAGGTTTTCTTCTTGACTTTGGTTTCTTCAAAGAAGGAGTGCTGTGTTTCCGTCGCAGACAGCAGGTTGATGTCGTTACCGGCCTGCGCCGTCAAAGCTCCGCCGGAAATCCCTTGCGCGGCTTGGAGATTGATGTCTCTCCCTGCTTGCAGACTCAACCCTTCTCCTGCGGTCAATTCGGTACTTTGCTGCGTGATGTTTTGCTGCCAGTCAGCATGGCGTTTCCACCAGTTGCCGCTATAACTTTCTTCTTCCGCCGATAACAGATTGAGATCGCGGCCTGCCGCCAAGACGGCATCGCCTTTGGCATTCAGACCGGCCGCTTCTGCTAGCACATCGCGTCCCGCCAGCAGTTCAAGATCGCCGCCGCTCAGCAATTGCGTCGACTCTATCTCCTGAGTACGACGCTGCGCCGCGCCGCCGCCGTTGCGATTCAGCGTTTCCTCTAGGGTTTGCTGGGCGGTGAGTTGGATATCGTTCGCAGCCGTTAGCGATAGCCCCGCGCCGCCGGAAATCATGCTGGCATCAATCTGAATGTTATTGCCCGCATTGGCTTGCAGCGTACCGTCCGCGGACACCTGACTTCCCTGAACCGCGGTATTCAATGACAATTGGCTGCGGTTCCAGTTTTGATCCAGCCGATCATTAGTCAGCGTCAGCGCTTCAATTGATACATTATTACCGGCATTCAGTGTCATATCCTCACCGGCGCTCAGCGTTGCGGCCACGTTGCGAATATCATGACCGGCCGCCATCGTCAGGCTATTGGTCGCACTGATTGCGGCCGTTTTACCCAACTCGGTAACGGTAAGATAACCGGTTCCACTACCCGAGGAGGCGGACGCGGATGTCTGCCACTCGCGGGATTCGGTTTTATTGATGATATCGCCGTTAATGCTGGCTAGTTGCAGCGCGTCGCCTTCGATTCGGCTGCTGCTATTGGTGATATTATTTAATGCGACCAGATTCAGACTACCGTCTGATTTAAGCAGTCCGCCTTCCTGATTATCAATCGTATCGCCGCTGGCGATAGCCAATAATTCAACCGCGCTAATCGTACCGCTGTTGGTGACGCTGCCTCCCGCGCTCAGATTAAGCTGATTGGCGACGATGGCGCTGCCTTGCACGTTATTCTTGTCGGCCTGCGCCAGATACAATTTCGGCGCCAGTACGGTTTGGCCGTTGACCTCAATATTTTCCCACCAAACAATGCTCTCGCTGAGGCTGGCGACCTGATCCGGCGTCAGGCTGACGCCCCATTGCAGATCCAATCCTTTTTGCGCCGCCGCCGCGTTATCCAGCAGCATTTGCATTTGCGATAAGTCGGATCCGGTACCGTCAAGATAGCGTTTCCCGCTCTGACTCAACACGGCATTGCTGATGTAGCGGGTGTCGAATTCGGCGTCGCCCAGAAAGCGGTAATCGTGGTCGGCATCCAGATTCAGCTTGTCCAGCAGATAGGACGATCCCAGAACCTTATCCGCTTGCGTCCATTGTGAGCTGGTTTCCATCGGCGCTATAGTTGACGGCTGTTGACCCAGCATGTTCTGCAAGTCATTGAACAGGCTGTTATCCACCTGCCCCAACTGCTCCAGTTTAGGGTTGGTGTGGATCAGATAACGGCTATCGCTGCTCGGATCGACAACCAGCAGCCCATTATTGCCCGCGGGCAGCGGATAATCCGCCAGTGGACTACTGCCTAATGCTTGTAAACCGTTACCGATGGAGTCCATCAGTTCAGAAGCCGAAAGATGGCTGAACGGCGCCGATGATTCAACGCTGATGGGCGTTGCGGCGGTATCCGTGATGAGAGCGTTGACCGCGCCCGGTTTTTCCAATGTGATGGCCGTACTAACGGCGGTATCCTCAGTATTTAACGTAACCGATTGAGGTTTCTCGATATTGGTCTGCGTTGGGCCATCAATCGACAGACCCGGCGATTGATCCGGAATCTGACTCGTGTTGCTTAACGCGATCGGCTCCGCCGCGCCGGACGCCGTTTGATCGGGTTTCTCTAGGTCAATCTGCCCCGGCTTTTGCAACACCAGCGCATCATTTTTCGTTAGCGATTGCGGTTCTGCATTTTCCAGCGCCGTCGTTGCGGCGCTAATCTGTTCCGCCTGCACGCCAGACTGTAACGTGGGTTCCGTCACCTGACTTAACGACACATTTTTAGCCGTCGAACTGACCGCGCTGGCGTTGCGCCCCAACGTAGCGGCATCTACGCCGCTATTACTCAGATCAACGCTGCCCGCGCTGAGCGATGCTTCGTTGCCCACCAACTGGCGCGTGGTTTGTTTCTGTAACGGCGATAGCGTCAGGGTGGAAGCCAATACCGGCGTCGTCGTGGCGGGGATAAAACCGCCGCTGCCCGGTTGCAGCGTAGTGTTGCTGATATCCTCTTTGAAATCGGCGGTGATGGCGCCGCCGGCCTGAATTAAGGCGTTGTAGCTTTCGCCGATGGTTTGTTCGTAAGTGGGGGTGCCAACTAATACGTAAGGAATGTATCCTGGGATAGAGCCCTTTTTTCTCGATTCCGGTACTAAATTTGGTTGATATTTGTATGTCAGATATTCGAGGATTGTCCCTGAATGGTATGACTGATTATTTAATTGATCTCCCTGGATATAAGCGTTATTGGTCGCAAATAATACCGATGAGTCGTTAATTAATTGAGATGTATATAATGAAAGATTATTCCCAGAGTTGACTTTTCCCGCATTTCCCTGAACGTATACATCGATCTCTTTGCCGCCGATATTTATTTTTTGCACATCAGCGCTTGGTTTAGCAACATAGGAGTAATAATAAATAGTTTTGTCACAATCACAGCCATTAGCACCACCTACTTCTATGCTATCCTCCCTGATATTAATTTCGTAATCTTCCGGTTTGAACCACCCAATCGGGATGTTCGCCGTCGTCTGCCCAGCCCAGTCC
Source organism: Brenneria izadpanahii (assembly GCF_017569925.1). NCBI lineage: Bacteria > Pseudomonadati > Pseudomonadota > Gammaproteobacteria > Enterobacterales > Pectobacteriaceae > Brenneria > Brenneria izadpanahii. Next base: position 2,534,541 of record NZ_CP050854.1, read on the forward strand.
GGCACAGAACCAGCCGCCAATTTCGTTTCCGTTACCACCATTCCCTCACGCTGGTTAGTCAACGTGCCGGTAGTGATCGTGATATCCCCAGACTGCGTTTCGATAGTACCGGAACTGTTTAATACGGCGGTACTGGCATTGCCCTGTTCATCGCGCTGAATCCACAAATTATTACCCGCCAGAATATTGCCGAATACATTGCGGAGCGAATCGGAGAATAGCCGCATATTACCGCCGGCATATAACAGGCTGGTATTATTCAGCGCCGCGCCCGCTTGCATCAATAAATCACCGGTAGCGCCAATCAATCCCTGATTGTGAATATCGTTTTCACTCACCAGCGACAAATTTCCCCCGCCTGAATACTGCCCGCCTCCTGTTGTTCAATAGTTTGCGCGGTAATACGCGAATCGCCGCCACCGGCCAGAATATTACCCTGATTAGTCAATTTCCCGGCGCTGGCGAGTACCACCGATTGCCCCTGAAGCGTGCCGCGCTGATCGAGATCGCCCGCGACGTTTAGCGTTAAGCGGTTCCCGGCAGCCAATAGCTGCGTAAACATCAGCGGCCCGCTGATATCGGCGGTCAGATTACCCAGCGCCAGCAGTTGCCCGTTTTGTTGCAGTTCGTCGGTTTTGAGGCTTAAATCCTGCGCGCTGTAGATTTTACCGCCCTGCTGATTGATCAGGCGGTGGGTTTGCAGTGCTAACTGCGTCAAACCGAGTAAGGTGCCCTGATTTTCCAGCACATCGGCGATGACTTCCGTCTGCTGCGCCTGAATCAGCCCTTGGTTGACCCACTGTGGAATGCGCAATGTGACTTTATCCTGCGCAATCAGGCTGCCTTGTTGGGTAAACTGCTGTGTTTGCACATCCAGATTCTGACTCTGTAACCAGCCGGCATTATCCAGCGCCGCCGCTTTCAGCGTCGCCGAGCCGTCCGACAGTATCTGCCCGGCCTGCTGGTTGGTTAGTTTCCCAGCCGTCTCCAGTTGTAACGATGACGCTCCCTGCAATACACCGTTATTCTTCAGCGAGTTATTGCCTTGCAGCGTAAGATCGGCGGCATTAATTGTGCCCTGATTATCAATATCGTTCGCCTGAACGTTCAACGCGCCGTCGCTGACCAACCGGGCATTTTGCGCATTGTTCAGTTGCTGTTCCACTGTCGCATCAAGGTTCTGGTTGCCGCGCAGCGTTCCCTGATTGGTGAGCGAATTGGCGGTTACATCCAGCTCCAGCGCCTGAATTTGTCCACGGTTATTGATATTCGCCGCCGTCAGCGTTGCGCTACCTCCGCTGACCAATTGGCTATCTGCCGCTCCCTGATAGTCGCCGCTCAGTTGCAGCACGGCCTGTTTAACCCCCAGAATCCGACCCTGATTGTCCAATTCGCGGGCGATAAGCTGCAAATCGTCAGACTGCCACAGCCCCTGATTGATGAACTTATCGGTATTAACGGCGCCGACGCCGCCGTTCAATAAACGGCCCGCTGATTGATTAAGCAGGAAATCGGCGAATTGCAGATCAAAACCCGTAATGCCAGTTACGGTTCCTGCGTTATCAAAGGTCGCGCCGCTCAAGGCCAACGCGCCCTGGGAGAAGATATCACCCTGATTGCTAATCTGTTTACCCGTGAATGACAGGCTGTCCAACCCCGCCAGCGTACCGCCATTGACCAGCGAGTCTGCTTGTATCGTCAGATTATCCGCCTGCCACAGGCCCAGATTGTCAGCCTGTTTAGCTTGAATGGCCGCGCCGCCGCTGCTTAACAACTGACTGGTTTTATCGCCAATATACTGGTTGAGATTCAGCAACCGCAGCGCGGAGGTGCCCTGAATACGTCCCTGGTTTTTTACCCGCTCAGCGCTGAGGCGCAGGTCGTTCGCTTGCACCGTGCCGCCGTTGCTCAACAGAGTACCGTTAATTACTCCGTCGCCATTGGTCAGTATTTCACCGTTTTCCCGGTTGATTATCTCTCCCTGGTTGGTTATTTGCAGGTGATCCAGACCCAACACGCGACCGGCGTTATCCAACGCGCCGGTATTCAGTTGCAGATTATTGGCCGCTATCTCTCCGCTCTGGATTACGCGGTTTGCCGTTAGGGTGGCGCTACCGTCGCTAAGCAGTTGAGAACGATCCTTACCCTGATAGCTATCTTGTAACGCCAGTTGCAACCTGTTTTGTCCTACCAGCACGCCATCGTTGAGGAATGCGTCCGCGGTCAACGACAGCAATTTTCCCTGCCAGAATCCCTGATTGCTGACGCTACCCGAGTTCGCCAGCAGTTCACCGCCGGTCAATAACTGTCCGGCGGCGCCGACGGTAAGTTCATCGGTCAGGTCCAGTTCAAGCCCTCGCTCACCAACAAGCGTTCCCTGATTGTCAAACGACTGCCCGGTCAATTGCAGAACGCGGCTTTCCCAACGGCCGGTATTGCCAAGGCGAACGCCGTGCAGCGCTAATAGTCCCGCCGTATACAGCAAACCGTTGCCTTGATACTCGCCGTTCAACGACAGTCCATCGGTGGCGATCACATGGCCGTCATTGCGGATAGCCGTACTGCTGATAGTTGAATATCCGTTGCTGGACAGCGTTCCCCAATTATTAAACTGTCTGGCGGAAAACAGGCTGTCGCCACCGGAAATAAGCATACCTTGATTGCTCAAAACGCCGGTTGAGCCAGAAGGAGCAAGCGTAACCGACAGCCCTTTATCGCCTTGAACACGTCCGCCATTGGTAAAATTATCCGCGGCAAGGCTCAGATTCTGCGCCTGCCAGTCGCCGAGATTCGCCACATTGGCCGCGTTGAATACGGCGGTTCCCAACGACAGCAACTTTCCGTCTTGTTGATTGACCAAATCGCTATTCGCCGACAGTTTCAGCGCTGAAAGGCCAAGCATTTGGCCGCTATTGATTATCTGATGAGCGACGGTATCGATCGTGTCCGCTTGCCACAGTCCGAGGTTTTCCACCCGTTCAGCCGTCAGAGAACTGTCACCCTGGCTCAGCCATTTTCCCTGATTGCGGGCATTGCCGCTGATGGCCAGCGTCAGCGCATCCACGCCCAGCATTTTTCCCTGATTATCCAGTTCATCCGCCTGCACATGCAGGGTTAGGCCTTCCAGCGTATCGCGCTGATTGATACGTTTCGCCGTAACGTTCAGCATATTATTGCCGCTGATCAACCCGTTATTATCGAGTTCGTTTTGCAGTTTCAGTTGCAGATCGTCGATGCCCAGCATCTGACCGCTGTTGAGCGCCGACATTGCCGTAACCGCCAATCGCCGGCTGTTTAGCCCGCCGGTGTTGTCCAGCGTCCCATTGAGGAAGAGCTGCAAGTCGTGAGTGGCGTTGATTTTTCCCGCGTTGGTCAGCGAATTTGCGCTCACCGACAATGAATGGCTGTTTAATTCCCCCTGATTATTCAGATCGCCGTTGAACGAAAGCGACAAACCATTAACGCCCGTCATTTGCCCGTCATTCGTCCCTTGCACGGTGTCCGCCGTCAGGAGATTGCTGTTCAACGATCCCGAATTGTTCAGAGACTGAGAGAGATTCAGACTCAGGCTATCGATCCCCGTGATATCTCCCACGTTAATAAGATCCTGGGCATCAATCGTCAATGCCGCGCCATACAGGAACCCCTGATTATCCAGCCGGTCATTGAGGGAGACCGTCAGTCCGTCAACACCATTCATCTGCCCCTGGTTAATCAGCCGATTGGCGCTAACACTCAGCAAATAGCTATTCAACGAGCCTTGATTATTCAACGTATCATCAAGCGTTAATGTCAGTTCGTTGGCTCCGGTGATATCGCCGTCATTGCTTAACGTCTTCGCTATAATGCCGGCACGATTGCCGAGGATCGTTCCCTGGTTGTCAAGCGTATCCCCAACCAACGCTAACGCCTGGCTTTCCCAGTAACCGGCGTTACGCAGTTGATTGCCGCGCAGCGTCAGCGTACCGTCCGTATTTAGTTGACCTTTCCCTTGATAATTGCCATTTAACGACAGGGATTGCACAGCCAGAATGTCGCCGTCGTTACGGGTTTCGATGCTGGTAAGCGTCGTATCGCCATGACCAGATATGATGCCCTGATTATCGATTAATGATGCGGAGAGTTGGCTATTTCCGCCGGAAATCAGCGTTCCCTGATTCAGCAGCCTCCCGGCAGCGGGATCGAGGGTTACAGCCAGCGTTTGATTGCCCTGAATCCGACCGGTATTGGTGAGGCTTTTGGCATTCAATACCAGGTTATCAGCCAGCCATTCATCGTGATTAATCGCACTGGCCGCGTTCAATATTGCCGTTCCCTGCGACAACAGCTTGCCACCCTGCTGGTTAATCAACGCTCCCGTCGCCGTCAACGCCAACGAAGAAAGCCCCAGAATTTGTCCGCTATTTGTCAGTTGGCCGGCCTTCATCTCAAGGGAATCCGCCTGCCATTGGCCGAGATTCTCGACTTGTCCGGCGGTCAGTGAACTGTTTCCCTGAGTTAGCCATTTCCCCTGATTGCGCGCGCTACCGCTAATCGCCAACGTCAACGCATCCACACCCAGCATTTTCCCCTGATTATCCAGACTAGCCGCTTGCACGTTCAGGGTACGGCCCTCCAGCGTTCCACTCTGATTGATATTTTCCGCCGTCACCTCCAGCGTATTGCCGCCGCCGATCAGCCCAGTGTTGCTCAATCCGTTTTGTAGCGTCAGTTGGAAATCGGCCACCCCCTGCATATTGCCCTGATTGGTCAGGTTATCGGCGATGACGGACAGATCCCGGCTAGCGATATCGCCCTGATTCGCGAGGTTTTCTGTAAGATTGATGGACAGCCCGCCGACGCCGGTCAGCGCGCCGTCATTTATCACTCGGGTTGCATGTATTGCCAGAAGATCGGCGTAAATATCACCGTTATTTTGCAGAGTGTCGTTCAGATCGAGTATCAGGCGAGTATCCGCGCTCATATCGCCATGGTTGAAAAGATCGGTGGCGGTAAGCGTCAGCGCCGCACCGTATAGCGAGCCCTGATTTTGCAGCCGATCGCCAAGGGTTAGCTGTAATGACTCGATCCCGGCCATTCCACCGTCGTTTGCCACATCATTGGCGGTAATATCGACAGTATTGCCGAGCAGCGTTCCCTGATTATTCAGTGACAGCCCGCGTACCTGGAGAGAATCGCCTTCCCATTGCCCGGCGTTATGCAGACTATCGCCGCGCAACGTCAGCATGCCGTCGGTTTTTAACCGCCCATCGCCCTGATAATTGCCCTCTAACGAGAGTGACGCCGCTGCCGCCGCATTGCCGTCATTACGGATGCTGTCACTGGTCAGCGCCGCACTGCCGCTGCTGGATAACACGCCCTGATTATTAATCTGTCCGGCGGTCAGTTGGCTATCGCCGCCGGAAATTAACTCTCCGGTATTCAGTAGCGTCCCTGTAGATGCCGGCTCGCTGAGATGCTGTGCATCACCAGCCAGCGATAACGCCATAGCTAACAAAGAGGATTGATTGATGGCGGGTGACGTAACCGCAATCGTCAGTGAGCGTTCGGCCTGTACCCGGCCGTCGTTGATGAAGCGATGAGTCTCAAGCAACAGATTCCCCGCCAGCCACTCCCCATCATTAAGGGTATCCGCCGCCTGTAGCGTGGCGACGCCCTGCGTCAGCAATTTACCGCTTTGCAGATTTTGCAATGAATGACCAGCGGTCAGCCGTAGCGCCGCAAGTCCGAGTATCTGCCCGGCATTGGCAATTTCATCGGCGGTCAGCGTGATATCATTTGCCTGCCATTGTCCATTATTATCAATGCGTTGCGAAGTAACTGCGTTGTCGCCCCGACTAAGTAACGTACCGCTATTATGCAGGCTGTTGCGGATCGCCAGCGTTAGCGCATCCACACCCAGCATTTTGCCCTGATTATCGAGCATCTCGGCATTCAACCGTACCGTGTGTCCTTCAAGGGTACCGTTTTGCCGGACGTTTTCCGCCGTTAACGCCAGCGTCTTACCGCTTAGCGTACCGGCGTTATCCAGGTCGCCTCGTAAATTCAGTTGCAGATCGCTCACGCCGAACAGACCGCCCTGATTGTCCACTCCAGCGGCGTTCACCGACAACCGATCGCCATTCAGGTCGCCGCGATTGAACAGATGCCGATCCAGCATCAGGGTCAGTTCGTCCACGCCGGTTATCTTGCCGTCATTAATCAAGCTATCAGCCGTTATGCCGACATGGTCGCCTAATAACGTTCCCTGATTGGTCACCGTTTTCCCGAACAGTTGGAGAACATCGCTTTCCCAACGCCCCGCGTTATATAAGCTGTCCCCCCGCAGCGTCAACGTCCCTGCGGCGTTTAATAACCCCGTCCCCTGATAGTTCCCCGCCAACGATAGCGCGCGCGCGCCAACAATAAGTCCGTCATTGCGTATATCCTCACCAACCAGTTCAGCCTGCCCCTGGCTGGAAATAGTTCCCCGATTCTCCACCTGCCTGGCTGACACATGGCTATCGCCGCCGGAGATAAGCGTGCCATCATTACGCAATTCCCCTTGCCCGCTAGGGACATCAAGCATCACCGTTAACGTCTGTTCAGCCTGAATCCGACCGCTATTAGTCAGATTTCCGGTCGCCAGCGTCAGGCTGCCGGCCTGCCAGTCTCCCGCATTCGCGGTATCCGCCGCGGTTAATACCGCCATCCCCTGGGAAAGCAACTTACCGGCCTGTTGATTGGTCAACATATCTTTTGCGGTCAGCGTCAGCGCCGAGATACCCAGAATTTTTCCGGCATTGGCTATCGTATCCGCATTCAGCGTTATGGTTTGTGCTTGCCACTGACCTTGATTATTAATCTGACGTGCCGTGGAGGTACTTTCCCCCTGACTAAACAGTTCACCCTGATTATTAAGCGTGTTGGTAATCGACAATGTCAGCGCATCGGCGCCCAATATCGTTCCCTGATTATCCAGTTCGAGGGCATCCAATTGTATTGATTGCCCTTCCAGCGTACCCTGCTGTTTTACCGCTGCTGCGGTTACATTCAGGTCACTGTCTGCGTGGATCATCCCGCGGTTATCAAGATTGCCGGACAAACTGAGTTGAAGGTCATCGACTCCGGCGAGCCGCCCGCGGTTGTTCAGGCTACCCGCGCTGATAGCCAGCAGGTTACCGTCCAGCGTTCCCTGATTGTCCAGGCGGTCAAGAATATGCAAATTCAGATGTTGGATGCCAGAGATCTGTCCGCGATTGCTGAATCGTTCGCTCTGAGCCTGCGTGGTCAGCGCGCGAAGATTTCCTGAGTTATCTATAGCCAGAGCATTCAGGCGTAGGGCGTCGCCGCTAAGCCAGTCGCCGGTATTAATCAGGCTATCATGCGCATGCAGCATACTGGATTGAAGTGATTGGGCCTGACCGCTGTTGGTGATGTTATTGGCGCGCAGCTCCAGACGCTCGCCCTGCAATATTCCCTGATTAATCACGTCATGGCCCGACAGCAGCCAGCGTCCTTGCGCCAGCAGGCTGCCGGTATTATCGAGATAGTATGCCGTCGCCTGCGCATCGCCGCCGATGCTGGTTTTGCCGCGGTTAAGCCAGCGATCGGCATTCAGTAAAAACTGCATTGCCTGTAGCTCGCCGTCGGTTTCCGCCTGGGCGGCGGTCAGCGTCAGCGAGTCTCCCGCCAGCAATTTACCGCTCGCGCGCTGCGTCAATTGACGCTCGGCGCCGATCGTCAGCGTATTATCGGCCTGAATAATCCCCTGATTGTCGAGCGAATCGCTTTGAATCTGTAATTCCGGCGCGGTCAGCGTACCGTCATTGATGACGTCGGCGGCGGCAACCGCCAGGTTTTTCCCAGCCAGCAACATGCCGCTGTTATTTAGCCCCGAGTTCAGAGTAGCCGCCAGCGATACGCCTGCGCTGAGCGTGCCGCTATTCAGCGCGGCGCCGCCGGACAGATTGACCATCTGTTGCGCATTAATCGTGCCTTGGTTGTCGATCGCCTGATTGTTCAGATCGATATTTTGACTTGCCGTGACGTCGCCCTGATTGGTGAAAGAGTCGCTTTGTAATGCCAGCGTTGCAGCTTGAAGGGTTCCCTGATTCGCCACGCTGCCGGCTAGCATGAACAAATGATTTTCCGTCAGGATTTTTCCCTGATTATTCAGCAGCGTTTGCAACTCAAGCTGCAAATCGCCGCGGGCGCTGAGTAATCCTACATTGTCAACGCTGCCCGCCTTCAACGTCAGCTGCTCCGCCGCCGATAGCGATCCGCCGTTAGTCAGTCGTTTTCCAACCAGCGACAGTCTCTGTAATGATGCGATATCACCCTGGTTATCCAACCAATCAACGTTCAGATTCAGCGTCTTTCCGGCCAATGTGCCGCGCTGAACGATTTGTCCGCCTTGCAGCGTCAATGTATCGCCGGCGGTCAGATTGCCCTGCCAGTCGCCTTGTTGAACTGCGCTAACCGTTGCGCTATTTTTAGCCTGGAACTGGGCGCTGCGGGTGGCGGTCAATGTTTCGGCCTCTAGCTGAATCGTCTGCGCTTCGGCAAGCCCGGACAGCGTAATGCCTTTGCCTTGTACGACGAGCTCGCTATCGGCTTTAATTCCGCTTAAGGCATCCTGCCGCAACGCGTTATCGGCTTTGATCGCTACTTTATCCGCGGCTAATTGGGTATTATTTAGTGTTACATTGTCACTTTTTATCGTTAGGCGGTGGCCGGCCCCCAGTGCGCCTTGTGTATCGACGCCCGAGCTAATCCGAGAATTAGTCGCGTTTAATTCGCCTTGTGAGGCTAGCGTAACGGATTGCCCCGCACGTAACGTGGCATCCGTCAGGGCGATCCCTGAACTCCCGTCAAGGATGAGCTCGCCGCCTGCCTGCTGCTTGCCTTGCAACGCCAGCGTTTCTCCTTGCGCACGGATATTTCCCTGCGCAACGGCATCCCCAACGCTGAGTTTGCCGTTCGCCGACAGCGTGATATCGCCGCTGCGGGCGCTCAGGCTACCGACGTTGACGCCGACTCCTTTATCGCTGGATACCAGCGTGATCCGGTTGGTGTACATGCCGCCTAATGCGCCGGTATCCAGCGCCACTTTGATGCCGCTATTATCCGCCGTTTGCGCCGTCACATTGCCGTCTGCATTGACCTGATTCGCCCCAAGCACCACCTGCGCTTCATTCGCGTTTAGCCCCGCATTAATCTGCGCCGTGCGGGAAATCAGGCTGAAATAGTCGCTTTTGCTGGCATCCAGCCCTTGTCCCGTCAGCGTGATATCCCCGCGTTTTACGTCAATGCCTTGTAATCTGCCCTGCGCGTCAAATTGCGGTTTACCGGTCGTCAGCGTGACCCGCGGCGTATTGATAAATCCGCAACCATCACAGGTGATGCCGTAAGGGTTGGCGACCATCACGCTGGCCTGTTTCCCGCCCACCTCCAGATAACCGGCAAGCGTACTGCGATTGGGCGATACCACTTCGTTGATAATGGCGTCCGCCGCTTTACCTTTCAGATTGGGGTTATTTTGGATTAAACCGCCAAGCTGGGTAGGATTAAGCTGAGCCGTACCGTTATTCAGGATCAATCCTGATTTATCGACATTGAAGTCGTGATACTGGTTATGAGAAATTCCCGCGCTATTCGGCGTAGCGATATTCACCACGGGTACGCCGTTGCCGGCTTTGTCCACCGCGGTATTGCCGCTAGCGACATTGACGCCGGCCGCCATCGCCGGCAGTACGGGTTGGAAGGCAATAAGATTGATCAGCGTATAGGCTATTAATCGTTGCGTTATTTTGATTGGTTTCATCCCTGCCCCCTGCTGCGACTGCATTCAACGGCTAAAAAGAAAGACCCAGACGGTAATAAACGGCTACAGCGTCAGGCTTGAGCCAGTCTGGATAATCCAGCGGCCAGCCGACGGCGATCTGCTGTGACAAATATCGATTGGCGACTCCCGCTCCGACCGCCGCGCCCCACAAGGTGCCGCCGGATTCGCTATCCCCGTGATGCGCAAAAATTCGGCCGCCGTCCAGCGCCGCCGTTAAGGTCAGTTCGCCCAATAATGGCAACGTCATAGGTCGCCAGTTGATTTCATTGCGCCAATAGCCGCCACGATCGCCTGAAAGGTATTGTTCTTTAAATCCGCGTACCGAACTCTCCCCGCCCAGCGTGACCTGCTCGCTGCCATATAGCGCCTGTGCGGAGTACTGACCGTAGATGTTGGTGAGATAACTAATGTTTTCGCTGATCGGATGGTAATAACTGGCGGCCAGCGTCAGCTTGTTAAACGCCGCCCGCGGCGCATCGCTGTCTTTGCCAATATCGCTTTCCGCCCCAAACCAGCGTGTCCCGCGACTGTACGCCGGGTTAAATGTCGCCAACCCGCCCCACAGTTTCTGGTTGTGATTAACGCCGGCAATTGCCGTGCTGAGTTTTCGACTGCTGGATTGCAAAAGTACATCATTGAGGTAGTTATGGCCGATACGGTGAGTCATGCCCGCCGATAGACTGGTTTTCATATCGCCATTACGAAAAACCACGCGCGATACCGACAGACGGTGCGTCTGACTATCGCCGGTCGAATGCCAGAGGAAATCCCGATTCAGAAAATCATTACGATAGCGGCTTTGAGAATAGTCATAGTCGAGGTTCCAATAGCCATACGGCAACGACACGCCCGCTTGCAGATTGTCGGCGTTCTTTCCGTCAGTAAATTCACTGCTGCGTCCCCCGCTGATAAACCAGCGATCGGCAATCCCCAGCATATTATCCGCCCATAGACCGCCGTTTAGCTGCCATTGTCCGGTGCTTTTTTGACCACTATTATCAAAACTGATGTTTGCCGTCAGCGGTATCTGCTTTTTGCTTGTCAGATTGACGATGGAATAACCTGGCCGGCTGCCCGGAAGAATTTCAATACTTACCTGCTGCGTCGGCATACGATTAAGCTGTTCCATCCCCTGTTCAATATCACGGAGATTTAATATTTCGCCTTCAAGACCAGGGAATACCTGTTTTAAAATACGCTTTGATTCATTATTTATTTTAATGTATTCCAGCCGACCTTCCAGAATATCGATCGTTAATATTCCGCCGGACAAATCCTGCTCAGAAATAAAAGCGCGACTGGTAATATAACCTCGCTCGATATACCAATTACTGACATCATGAATAAGTTGATTTATTTTGTTAACATTAATACACCGATTAATGTAATTATTATTTAACCGTTCTTTATCTTTTTTATCCAATAATGAACTATGGTTATAGCGAATATCATGAATGGCAAAACAACGGCCCGGGTCGCCCTCCTGCCCGGCATCCCGGCTCGTCTGGGGTTGATTCAGTTGTAATAGGCGTTCGCGCTGCTCTCTTGACTGCTCAAGGAGCTCCGTTTGCCGTTGCTGTATTTCATTTCTATCAGCCGGAGTAAGCGGAGCTGAAAATACAGAATAAGAAAAAGAAAGAGGCAATATAAAAAGCAGACTGATAAAACCACGCACGATTTTCATCTCTGATAATTAATATATTTTATCTGGGATAGTAAAACCGTTACTTATCAACCTCAATATATCAATCAATATATTGTTCTATAATAATTAATTTCTTTTAATTCGATACAAAATATTTCACTAAACAATAATTAAAGCTCAATTGTTCAGTACGAATGCGGCATAGCCAATCAAACGACAACGTTTGTATTAATAGAGCAAAACGCGTTCGCTAAGAAAATCGATAAATACTCTCAGTTTTGGCGTTAGGTAACGACCCGACGGCCAGACCACGTGCAAACTGACCGTGCGTGCGACATATTCATCCAATACGGTGCGCAGGTTGTCCGCAGCCAGCTCGCGTCTGACGGCAAAATCCGGCAGACAGGCGATGCCCAGCCCCTGCAATGCGAAACACACCCGGGTTTCAATATTATTGCAGACCATGGAGATGGGAATATGCAGATCGGCCTCATTAACCAGCGGCCAGGTTTCCAGTTTCCCGCTATTGGGAAAACGGTAATGCAGGCAGACGTGTTGCGTTAAATCGGTGGGCTGGCGCGGTACGCCCGCCCGTTCGAGGTAAGCCGGCGAAGCGACCAATAGCATGTTGAAGTCGCCCAATTTGCGGGCCAGCAATCGGGAATCGGTCAGTTTGCCGGTGCGAACCACGGCGTCAAACCCTTCCTCAACGACATCAACCTGACGATCGCTGAAATCAAGATCCAATTCAATGTCAGGATATTGACGCATAAAGTCGCCCAATACCGGCAACAACAGCGAGCTAATCACGGGCAGACTGACCCGTAGCCGTCCGCGCGGGAGCGTCGCAATCTGCGATAATTCCTGCTCGGCGCTTTCAACCTCCGACAGAATGCGCCGGCTGCGCTCAAGAAAAAGAGCGCCTTCGACGGTCAGGGTAATACTGCGGGTACTGCGATGAAATAGACGCACGCCCAGCCGGGCTTCCAATCGTGAGATGCTTTTCCCCACCGCCGACGCCGAAATGCCCAACATACGCCCTGTTATTACAAAACTACGCGTTTCAGCCACCTGAACAAACAGCGTCAAACTGCTTAGACTGTCCATGACATCTCCGATTACGGACAAAATTGTCCATTAATAATGGAAATTTACCCTCCTTTTTCCGCATTTCCCAGTAATCTATATTGCGTTATATCTAAGCCGTAACGTAACTATCCCGCTAAGGAGCTTGAATATGTCAGAGATATCGCCATCGGTTAGCGAGCCGGCATCCCCCAACGGCGCGCTATCCGCCCGCCTGAATACCGTAATCGAACAAGCTATTGCCGAGCAGCGCATTGTCGGCGCAGTGGTTATCGTTCGGCGGCATGGCAAAGATGCATATCGCGGCGCGGCCGGTCTTGCCGATCGGGAAAGCGGCCGGCCGATGACAGAGGAAACGCTGTTTCGTCTGTCATCGGTCAGCAAACCGATTGTCGCAACAGCGGCAATGGCGCTGATCGCGCAAGGGAAATTGGGGCTTGATGAAGATATCCGCCGCTGGTTGCCTGATTTTCAGCCGCGGCTGGCAAACGGCGAAGCGCCCGCGATCACACCCCGTCAGTTGCTCAGTCATACTGCCGGATTTAGCTACCGTTTTCATGAACAGGATGGCAATGGTCCTTACGCCCGCGCCGGCATTTCCGACGGTATGGATGACGCCGATATCACGCTGGCGGAAAATATTCGCCGGTTGGCGAGCGTACCGCTGTTGTATCAGCCGGGCAGTTCCTGGGAGTATTCGCTGGCGATTGATGTGCTGGGCGCGGTGATTGAAGGTGTTTGCAACCAACCGCTCGGAGACGCCGTCCGCACACTGGTTACCGCTCCGCTTCACATGGATGATACCGCTTTTTATACCCGTGACGCGGAGCGTCTGGCCACTCCCTACGTGAATGATACGCCTGCGCCGCATCGCCTGCGGGAAGGTGAAATCGTGCCGCTTTCAGAAGAGACCGTCGGCGTTCGCTATTCTCCTGCCCGGGCATACAATCAGCGGGCGTTTCCATCGGGCGGCGCCGGGATGATCGCTACGGCCGGCGATGTTATGACATTACTGGAAACGCTGCGTCAAGGCGGCGCGCCGCTGCTTTCCGCCGAACTGGTTGAAGAGATGGGCCGCGATCAAACGGGAGGATTCACTATTCCCGATGCGCCCGGCATTGGTTTCGGGCTGGGATTTTCCATATTGCGCGATCCGGCCGCCGCGAACTCTCCGGAATCGGTGGGAACCTGGCGCTGGGGCGGCGTTTACGGTCATTCCTGGTTTGTCGATAGGTTGCAAGGGATTAGCGCTGTGGCGCTCACCAACACCCTATATGAAGGAGTGTCCGGCAACTTAGTGACCGAACTGCGGGATGCCATTTATGACGTCGGGCTTGCAGGGAAAAAGTGATGAAACAACGCCCAACTTCGTCAGGCTTCCCGTTATCCGGCCTGCTGGCGCTGGCGATGACCGGTTTCATCGCCATTATGACGGAAACCTTGCCTTCCGGCCTTCTGCTGTCTATCAGCCAGGGGCTGAATGTTTCGCAGGCGCTGGCCGGGCAATTGGTTACGCTCTACGCGCTTGGTTCAATGCTGGCCGCCATTCCGCTGGTTGCCCTGACCCGAAGTTGGGGACGCCGTTCCGCGTTGCTGGCCGCAATCATCGGTTTTTTCTTGTTCAATACCGTCACTGCGGTTTCATCACAGTATGCCTTGACGTTGGCCGCGCGTTTTTTGGCTGGCGCCGCCGCCGGTCTTGCCTGGGGATTACTGGCTGGCTGCGCCCGGCGAATGGTGCCGCCGCATCAGCAAGGGCGCGCGATGGCGATTGCCATGGTGGGAACGCCGATTGCTCTGGCGCTGGGCGTTCCGTTAGGCGCATGGCTGGGAACCGTGGTTAGCTGGCGTACCGTATTCGCGGTAATTTCCGGGCTAACGCTGCTGCTGATCGGCTGGGTTGTGCTCAAAGTGCCGAATTTCCCCGGGCAAAAGGCCGGGGAAATGAAATCAATTGTCCGCGTGCTGACGACGCCGGGCATACGGCCGATTCTCTCGGTGATCGTGTTATGGGTTCTGGCTCACAACGTCCTCTATACCTATATCGCGCCGTTTCTTGCGCACGCGGGGATAAGCGGCCAGGTAGACAGCGTACTACTGGTGTTCGGCGTCAGCGCCCTGGCCGGGATCTGGATCACCGGATTGGTTGTCGATCGCTGGTTGCGTCGTGGCGTATTGGTCAGCGTCGGTATTTTTGCCCTTACCTCGCTTGTTTTGGCACTGGCTGGAACCTCCGCCGGCGTTATTTATCTCTGCATGGCGTTCTGGGGATTGACGTTTGGCGGCGCGGCGACGCTATTACAGACCGCATCGGCCGATGCGGCGGGCAGCGGCGCTGACGTTGCTCAGTCGATGATCGTCGTCGCGTGGAATCTTGCCATCGCCAGCGGCGGTATCGTGGGGGAATACTGTTGCATAGCGTTGGCGTTACCAGTTTTCCCTGGATATTACTGGCGCTGTTGATTGTGGGCTGGATTATTGCGTGGCAGTCTCATCAATATGGATTCAGGCCCGGAGCGCGTACCGAGATATACGCCGTACGCTGCAAGTGCGAGGGGTAGAAGAATCTCGCGCCCCGCCCAAAGCGTGTCATTTGGTTAAGCAATATCTCGAAATGTATCCTGTAATAAATTCATCATAAACGGGGTCTACTTTGAAAAAAACGCGTTTTTCCCCCGGTTTTTAACAAAGAAAAAGGAGCGCCGCATGCGCTACAGTAGACCCATGATAACTATGCTCGGCAGCTTTCTGATCGTGCATTCCGCTTGGTCAATGCCGCCGTCGACTCAGATCAGTGATATTGGCGCAATCGTGGATACCACAACGCCGGCGAGTAAAAGCCATCAGTTCAGTGAGCTGGAACTGAATATACAGGCCGCGCTCCGGCAGGCGCTACAGGGCAGCGCCCCATCCCTGACTCGTCCTCAGTTGGAAACCGCAAAACAGAGCGATCGGGTAGCTGATACCCAGTGGCTGCACAGCATTAACTATGATTTTGCAGAAAAGAAAAACCAACAGGCCGATATCGAAATTCTTAGCGCTTTCTCCCAGCTTCCCGCGGATATTCTGCAAAAAAATCTGGCGACGGTGACGCAGATTAACCGTGACGCCACGCAAGGTCAGCGAGAACAGGCATTGGCGGACGCAGAAGGCATCAATTATCTTTATTTTCTGGCCGATGCTTTAGGCCCGCGTCTCGGCAACGCCTTTATCACCGCCTACAATCAAGGCGAGATAAGCAAAGCCGCAGCTTTGATTAAGGCTTCAGAAGTCAGCACGTCCGCCGCCAAGGCACACTTTAACTACCCTCGCCCCTTCTTACAGCCCGACAACACGATCCATCTGGTTCCGGATAACGTTGTGGTGAAAGATAACAAACCTTATAGCGCAACCGGCGGCGCGTTCCCCAGCGGACACACCAACACCGGTTATACCGATGCATTATTGTTGGCGGAAATGCTGCCGGAACGATTTGTTCCGCTGATCGATCGCGGCGCTCGCTACGGCTTTTCCCGCGTGGTATTGGGCGTTCACTATCCACTTGATGTCATCGGATCGCGGATGGTCGTAGAGCGTAACATCGCGCATTATCTGAACGACCCTCAATACCGCCAGATGTTTGAACAGGCAAAAACGCAGTTGCGTACGGCGCTGGAAAAAGAGTGTGGGATGACGCTGAGTGCCTGTGCGAAAAGTGAAGGCCGTGATGACCCGTACACCGATCCGGCCATGACCACTTTTTACCGCTTCACGATGACATATGGTTTGCCGGCACAGCATAAAGAAGCGACTCCGGTTAAAGTTCCAGACGGCGCTGAAGTGCTGCTTGAAGCTCCGCTGCCTAACCTGTCGGCCACAGAACGTAAGCGGTTGATGGTTAAAACGGCATATGCCGGCGGCTATCCGCTGTCAGGCTCTGACGAACAAAGTTTCTGGCACCGGTTGAATCTGCACGACGCTGTTCGCCAGGCTACGCACTGATATCGCTGATAACCGTTTTCGGGAAAAATCAGAGGGTGAAATTTGCACACTTGCGATCGCGCTGAGTATCCTGAATCGTTCATTCAGCAATTACAGCGGGGGGCGAAAGCCTCCCTTTTTTTATTTCGTTATTTCTTTATATAAGAAATTAGCGTAATTGGTTAACTGTATAATTCATCGATGGGTATTTATATTTGCGCTATTAATGCGATATTGATTTAGAGAACATCTGGATAATTATAATTCCGATGGCAATGCATCCCATTCCTATTATGGCGGGCAGATCCAGTTTTTGCTTATAGATAAAATAGGACATTAGCGACACAAGAAATATCCCCGTACCTGCCCATATTGCGTATGCAATTCCGATATTCATTGTTTTTACAACCTGCGAAAGGCCATAAAACGATATTGCGTAGCCGATAACGACGATGGCGCTAGGTATAAACCGGGTAAAACCATGGGATGCCTTCATCATCGTTGTCGCTATGGTTTCGGCAAAAATAGATATCGCTAAAATAATATACACTTTAAACATAATGCCTTCAAAAATATGTAATATTTGAACCTGTTTTTTTGATGATGGCAATACTACAGGCATTGCGTTTAATCCTCAACAAAACCAGGTATGCAGGAAGGCTACTGCATTTTATTTTCTAAACGTATCGCGGTGATAATCCGACTACCGTGCCGCATGGTCATATAGCGGTCATCATTCTTTCTACTGACAGGACTGCCGTAGCCAAGCATGGCATTGTTCATATGAATAATTAGCCATTCGGCTCAGGCCGCGCCAGCATTGAGGCAAATTACGCAGCAGATAATCCCTGTTTTCGGGATATAATGCCGAACGCCACTGCGGAATGATTATTCCCAACGTCATACGAACCGCTATTAAGTCGGGAAGCAGCGCGATTTCCTCCTCGGTCAGCGGTAGCTGCTGATGATACGCCGCAAGAAATGGCGTCACGAATTCAAACGGATTTTCGCTGTCGCTGACCTGGTAAGCCAATGCCGTCGCCAGTTCGGCAATCAGCGGCGCGTGCAGCGCATCGCCGAAATCAATAATGCCCGTCACCTGCGTGGGATTATTGAGATTTACCAGCGCATTGTGCGGGTTGAGGTCGTTATGGATGGTTTGCTGACGCAGCAATTTTAATCGGGGAGCGACAAACTGGTCATAACGATCCAGAATGCGGGTTACCTGCTGATATTGTTGTCGATCATCCACAAAATCAAGATAAGGCCGCACCTGCTCTGCCCGGCTGATATCCCATAGCAACGGACGATGAGCGGCGGGATGAGAGAAATTCTGCAACGCCAGATCCAATCGCGCCAGATTTTCGCCCAAGGCCTGCATCAGTTCAACCGACTGCGGCGCTTTGTATTGCGGTATGCCCTCCAGATAGCTGACCAAGCGCACCCGCAGGGAAACGCCGCCGATCTTAACCACCGGTTCGGCCAGTTGGTTCTGCGTGATGACAACCCGGGGAACGAGCAGGTCCGGAGCATATTGGGCGATATGCAGCAACATATTGGTCTGGAAGTGGCTAACTTCGGTAGGTTCAGCCGCATTAATAACCTTAAGCATATAGCGGCGTTCAGGGGTTACCGACAGACAGAAGTTCAAGTCGCGCTCCCCCTGCAATAGCTCGACGTCCCCGCGCAAGCCATATAACCGCAAGGCGATATCCGCCGCCTGCTGACAAGATACCTGTGGTACTGACTGCGTCATCAGATGATCGGTAACTGCTGTTTTTGGTTGACTCATGGCTGGTTACACTCCTAACGGAATTTATTCAAACATGCCGATCACCATTGACATACGCCGCCCCTACGATATTAATTCCCGCCGCGCAGACGCTCTGCTCTACGACGTAAAATCTCCATGACAATCAGCAGAATTAATGCAGCGCCAACCATCATGGATGCCGCGGCGGCGATCGTCGGGTCAAGGTTTTCCCGAATTCCCGCGAACATCTGCAACGGCAGCGTACGCTGGCGCGGACTGGCCAGAAACAGCGTAACGATTACTTCATCAAAGGAGGTGGCAAACGCAAACAGCGCGCCGGAAAAGACGCCTGGCGCAATCAGCGGAAACGTCACTTTACGGAAAGCCAGCAACGGCGGAGCCCCCAGGCTCGCCGCCGCCCGCGTCAGATTCTGATCGTAGTTTTTAAGCACGGCGGTCACGGTAATAACGACGAACGGCACGCCCAGCATGGCATGCGCCAGCACTAAACCGACATAGCTGTTCAGCAACGATAGCTTGGCGAAAAAGAAAAACATACCGACAGCGACAATCACCACCGGGGCGATCATGGGGGATATCAGTACCGCCATCACCAGCGATTTCCCTTTAAATTCGCCGCGTACCAGCCCGACCGACGCCAATACCCCCAGAATGGTCGCCAGCAGCGTAGCCAACGGCGCTATCAGCAGACTGTTGCCTAGCGCGCCCAACCATTCGCTTGAGTTGAAGAACTCATGATACCAGCGTAGAGAAAAGCCGCTCAGCGGGTAGCTCAGAAACGATCCGGCATTGAATGAAAGCGGCACAATCACCAGCACTGGCACGATCAGAAACAGCAGCATGGCCGCACCGTAAAAATTAAAGAACGTATTCCACAAGCGGATAACTATCTCGCCCTGCTGTCTCATATTCGTTTCCCCTTGTATCTATCCTTAACTTTTCAAGCTGCGGCGGTGGGCGCTTCCCTCATTTGCCGCAGCTTGAACATCATTGGGCATACCCGGCCGCAGCTATCTGCAACCCGGGTCGATATATCAATTTAATCGCGCGTAAAAATAGCCGGCATAAATTGCGTTGATATCACCGCGCCGCAATTTCAGCATTGGTTTTTGTCACGCGGATATAAACCACGTACAACAGCGTGACGATAACCAGCAACTGTGTCCCCAATGCCGCGGCCATACCCCAGTTCATGGTGGTATTGGTAAAGAAAGCGACAAAGTAGCTCAGCATCTGATCGCTTGGCCCGCCGAGTAATGCCGGCGTGATGTAGTAGCCAATCGCCATCATAAAGACCAGCAGCGCCCCCGCCGTCACACCGGCATAGGTCTGCGGAACATATACCCGCCAGAACGCAATGAACGGATGCGCCCCCAGCGATATCGCCGCGCGAACATAGTTGGGAGAGATCCCTTTCATCACGGCATAGAGCGGTAGAATAAAGAACGGCAATAGAATATGCGTCATCGAGATATAAACCCCGACTCGGTTAAACACCAACACCAGCGGTTGATCGATGATGCCGATATTAATCAGCGTACGGTTAATTAACCCGCCGGATTGCAGCAGCACAATCCAACTGGCGGTACGTACAATCAGCGACGTCCAGAAAGGCAACAACACCAAAATCAGCAGCAAATTAGCCCGGTTAGACGGCTGTTTCGCCAACCAGTACGCCAACGGGTATCCCAGCCCTACGCACAGCAGCGTTACAACGCCGGCCATAAGCAGCGTGCGGAGCAACACATCGATATACAGCGATTGATCGGGGATTGCGGCACGATTTCCTGGGTTTTGGCATCCACTTTGTGGTCGAAAACCGCGAGCAGGTAATAGCTGGTAAACGGTCGTGATGCGCGATCCAATGTTTGCCAGGTGGATAATTCGCCCCACAGCGGCTGTTCGCCGATGAGTTGGCTGCGAACGTCGGTACTGCCTTCGGCCGGCAGGCTACGCAACGTGCGGGTAATCAGCGTGCGGTATTCCGCGCCTTCATAGCCCAGGCGTTTAGTAATCGCCGAGATCTTACCGCCGCTGCGGGCGGCGCGCAGATCGCTGACCACGGCCTGGAACACGCTCTCATCCGGCACTTCTTTGCCGGACCATAGCCGCATAGCGGCTATGGTGGCTGGCATATTTTCTCTTAATTCCGGATTCGAGACGCTTTTTCCCAGAATCGAGGTGATAGGGAAGAGAAAACTCACCACAATAAACAGAAACAGAGGTGCTATCAGCAACAGGGAACGCTTTTTATACATCGCCTGGGCTTGATGCAATTGCTGTTTCAGTTTGGCGTTCCCTTCTTTCTCACCGGATGGCGGCGCGGCCGCCACCATTTCGCTCTGGGTCATAGGCTTTATCTCCATTATTCTTACGGGTAAAACGGTTTCTTAATTATTGAGCAGCCCATGAGTTAAAGCGCTGTTCCAGTTCTTCGCCGTGATCGATCCAAAATTCAGTATCAACCTGCACCGACTGCGCCAGGTTCTGCGGGTCCGTCGGCAGGTTGCTGGCGATTTCCGGCGCGATCAAACTTGTGGCTTTGATATTGGTTGGGCCGTAAGGAATATTTTCAGCGAAGACTTTCTGGTTTTCCGGCTGATTGGCGAAGGCTATGAACTGCTCAGCCAATGCTTTATTTTTAGTGCCCTTCACAATCGCCCAGCTATCCAGATCGTAAATACTGTCAGCCCAGACAATTCGGAAGTCATGCCCCTCTTTTTGCGCCGAAGCGACCCGGCCGTTGTAGGCGGAGGTCATCACCACATCGCCGGAAACCAGCCATTGCAGCGGTTGCGCGCCAGATTCCCACCACTGAATATTGGATTTAATCTGATCAAGTTTCTTAAATGCGCGATCGACGCCGGCGGGAGTCGCCAACTCTTTGTAGATATCTTCGCGTTTTACGCCATCGGCCAGCAGCGCAATTTCCAATGTGAACTTAGCGCTTTTGCGCAGCGCGCGTTTTCCAGGATAGTTTTGCACATCCCAGAAATCCGCCCAGCTCTTCGGCGCCTGTTGCAGTTTTTGCGCGTTATAGGTTAATACGGTTGACCACAGGAAAATCCCGGCGCCGCACTCTGATACCGAACCTTTTACAAACTGCGACTCATCGCCCAGGACTTTCCAATCCAGTGGTTCAAACAGTCCTTCGTTGCAGCCGCGCAGCAGTTCCGGGCCTTCCACTTCAACCACATCCCAGCCGACCTGACCGGTTTCCACCATCGCGCGGATACGCGCCATCTCGCCGTTATATTCTCCGGCTTGAATAGTCCCTTTACCCGCTGCGATAAACGGTTTGTAAAATGCTTTGTCTTGCGCGTCCTTATTGGTACCGCCAAAGGAGATCACGGTGATGGATTCCGCCTGCGCCTGACAGGCTACTGCGACGAGAAAGGCTGATACGGCAATTTTCTTCAACATAGCTTGGCTCCTGGAGTGTGTTAGTCAACGTAAAACAGGAAGTCACGCATCAAGTCCTTGATGCATCATACATTACGATTAAGCACAAACTGTGCCACTTCAACAGTTCATGAAAGATTGACACAGCAACCGGCGAGGATGGCTGAACAACGCGTGGTAATAATTCACCGAACGTTTGCACAATTTTTCTTTTGCCGGTTTTTCCTTTTAGTAGTGCGAAGCCAAAATTATTCCGCACCATTAGTGTGCATGAGGGGTTTGCTAAACAAATGCAATAAAATCCTCATCGCACTGTTATCCCCTCATGTTTTTACCTGAAAATCAGCTGGAAAGATCTACGCAGATGTATTTCATTTCCAGATAATCTTCGATACCGAAACGCGATCCTTCACGCCCCAGTCCCGACTGTTTCACACCACCGAATGGCGCGACTTCATTAGAAATCAACCCGGTATTAATACCGACCATGCCGTAATCCAAAGCCTCTGGCACTCTCCACTGACGAACGGCGTCACGCGTGTAGACATACGCCGCCAGACCGAACTCCGTATCATTCGCCATGGCGATAACTTCGGCTTCATCGGTAAACTGGAACAACGGCGCGACCGGACCGAACGTCTCTTCACGGGCAAAGCGCATGTCGCGGGTAACATCGCCGACGATCGTAGGAGTAAAAAACGTTCCGCTCAGATCATCAGGCTGCTTACCGCCAAACAGCAAGGTGGCGCCTTTATCCAACGCATCGGCGATATGCTGCTGCACTTTGCTGACGGCATCGGCATCAATCAACGGCCCCTGGGTCACGCCCGGCTGACTGCCGTCGCCCACTTTGAGCTTTTTGACTTCTGCAATCAGTTTTTCCGTCAGCGCGGAATAAACGCTCTTTTGCACATAAATCCGGTTGGCGCACACGCAGGTTTGCCCGCTGTTGCGGAATTTAGAAGCCAGAATGCCTTTTACCGCCAGATCCAGATCGGCATCGTCGAACACGATGAACGGCGAGTTGCCACCCAGTTCCAATGACAGTTTTTTCACCGTCGGCGCACTTTGCGCCATCAGAATGCGGCCGACTTCGGTTGAGCCGGTAAAACTCAATTTACGAATGACCGGGCTGTCGCACAGAATTTTACCTACCGACGGCGCATCGCCGGTGATCACCTGCAGCACGCCGCGAGGAACCCCCGCCTGCTGCGCCAGCGACGCCAACGCCAGCGCGGTAAACGGCGTTTGCTCAGCCGGTTTAACAATCATGGCGCAGCCTGCCGCCAACGCGGGCGCCACTTTGCGGGTTACCATCGCCGCCGGGAAATTCCATGGCGTGATCGCCGCGCAAACGCCGATCGGCTGTTTAATCACCAGCAGCCGCTGCTGCTCCTGGGGAGATTGCAATACGCTGCCTTCGACGCGTTTGGCCTCTTCCGCAAACCAGTCGATGAACGAGGTGGCATACGCAATTTCGCCGCGCGCTTCAGCCAACGGTTTCCCCTGTTCGGCAGTCATCAACGCCGCCAAATCATCCTGATTTTCCATAATCAGACGCGCCCAGGATTTCAGCACCGCCGCACGTTCTTTCCCTGTACGCTGGCGCCAGCCGACCTGCGCCAGCTCAGCGGCGGCGATCGCTTGTTCCGTTTGTGACGCCGTTACCAGTGGAACCGAGCCCAACACCTCGCCGTTGGCTGGGTTGATCACATCAAGATGTTCGCCGTTCTGGCTATCGTGCCATTCACCGTCAATCAAACAGCGTTGGCGGAATAATGTTTTTTGATTCAATTGCATGGAATCCCTTTTACTTCGTTAGCACACGAGTCAGAATGGTCATAGCTTTGCTGAACTGATCGTCTGGGATCGTCAGCGGATGCAAGAAACGAATAACGTTGCCGTGTACGCCGCAGGTTAGCAGCAGCAGCCCCTGTTCCAGCGCCGCTTTTTGGAACTTGCGGGTGATTTCGGCGGAAGGTTTGCCGGTTTGCGGATCGTTAAATTCGGCGGCTACCATGGAACCCCGAGCGCGAATCGCCGCCAATGCCGGACACTGCTGTTTGGCGTTTTCCAGCGTTTCCACCAGCGCCGCGCCCAGGCGCTGCGAACGCTGACACAATTTTTCTTCTTCGATCACATCCAGCACCGCCAGCGCGGATGCCACCGCCAGCGGGTTGCCCGCATAGGTTCCGCCTAATCCGCCAGGGCCGGGCGCGTCCATCACATCGGCGCGTCCTACCACGCCAGAGATGGGGAAACCGCCGCCCAGGCTTTTCGCCATCGTGATCAGATCGGCCTGTTCAGCGTAATATTCCATCGCAAACAGCCTGCCGGTACGGGCAAAACCGCTCTGCACTTCGTCGGCAATCAGCAGAATGCCATGCTCATCGCACAGTTTGCGCAGAGCGCTAATGAATTCCGGCGGCGCTATGTTGAACCCGCCTTCGCCCTGAACCGGCTCCAGCAGAATCGCGGCTACCTGATCCGCCGCGATATCGGTATGCAACAGCCGATCGATGCTTTCCAGCGACTGTTCAACGGTAACGCCGGTCTGCGCATTGGGATACAATGCGTGGAAAATAGATCCAGGGAAAGGGCCAAAACCGGTCGAATAAGGTGCCACTTTGCCGGTCAGCGTCATGGTCAGCAGAGTACGGCCGTGGAATGCCGCGCCAAATGCAATAACGCCGGGGCGTTTGGTATAGGCGCGAGCAATTTTCACTGCGTTTTCAACCGCTTCGGCGCCCGTTGTAAAGAAGGTGGTTTTTGCCGCGCCTTTGATGGGCGCCAGGGCGTTGATACGCTCGGCCAATGCGACATAGCTGCCGTAAGGCACGATCTGATAAGCGGTATGGGTAAAACACTCCAATTGTTCACGCACCGCCGCCATGATTTTCGGATGGCGATGGCCGGTATTCAGCACGGCTATCCCTGCGGCAAAGTCGATGAACTCACGGCCCTCAACGTCCCACAACGTGGCATTTTCTGCACGGGCGGCATAGAAATCACACATCACACCTACGCCACGCGGCGTGGCAGCCAAACGACGTTGATTTAATTCGCTATTACTCATTTTTTGCTCCGATTCAAAGAACAACCTCAAACCTATTGATAACCGTACCCGGACCGTGATGTGACTATCGTTTCACATCATTTCTGTTGCTATTTATGCGCCAGATGGTTCTATAATCCAGAGCCAGTTTTTAATATTTAAGGGATCCACTTTTGCGCTCGCTACTGACCGATTTATTACTTCAGCGTTTGAGTAGTCAGCAGGAAGGCACGCTGAATAAACGCCTGTATGACTCTATCCGGCAATCGATCCTCGACGGCGCCATCAACGCCGGCAGCCGCTTGCCCTCCTCGCGCGATCTGGCGCATGAACTGTCGCTGTCCCGCAACACCGTACTGGCCGCTTATGAACAATTATTGGCCGAGGGCTACATTGAAACACGCACCGGAAGCGGCACTTTCGTTACCGAGCAATTGCCGGATGGCAACATGGCCCTTGTGCGGAATGAAAGCGAAACCTTCTCGCGCCAGCCGATACAGGAACTGTCGCGCCGGGGCATGCATCTGCTGGGGTATGCCGGCGCCTCCGCCCGTCAATGGGGGGCCTTTATGCCCGGCATTCCCGACATTTCCAGTTTTCCCCATGACTTATGGCGCAGGATACAAACCCGGCTCACCCGGCGCGCCCTTCCCGAGCAGCTATCCTATTCCCCCATCGGCGGGTGTCCTGAACTCCAACTGGCCTTGGTGGATTATCTGCGCGTCGCCCGTTCCGTTGAATGCACCTCAGAGCAGATTCTGATTACGGAAGGCACGCACCAGGCGATGGATTTGCTGGCAAAGATGTTATGCAACCCTGGAGATTTGGCCTGGATTGAAGATCCCTGCTATTGGGGAACGCGGAATCTGTTGACGATAAACGGACTGCGCGTCGCGCCGATCGAAGTGGACGATCAGGGGATGGTGCCGCCGGATACCGTTTCACCACAATCGATACCTCGGCTGATCTGCGTTACGCCATCGCATCAATATCCGTTGGGCGCCGTAATGAGTCTGGCGCGGCGGCAACGTTTGCTGGCGCTGGCGCAGGAACACGGCTGCTGGGTGATTGAAGACGACTACGACAGCGAGTTCCGCTTCTCCGGCAACCCCATCCCCGCGTTGCAAGGGATACAAACGCAATCTCCGGTCATTTACATCGGCACCTTCAGTAAAACGCTCTATCCGGGACTACGCGTCAGCTACATGGTGTTGCCCCCCAACTGGCCCGGGAACTGAAAGTCGCCCATTCCGAGCTTTACCGCGGCGGCCACTGGCTGACGCAGGCAACGCTCAGCCAGTTTATCCGCGAGGGACATTACGCCGCCCATATCCGCCGTATGCGGCTGCTCTACGCCAGGCGCCGGGTGATGCTGACCGAACTGATCGAACAACATCTAGGCGCAGACTATGTGGGTGACAACAGCAATGCCGGCTTGCATATGCTGCTCAAACTCCCCTACGACATTGATGATGTGCTATTAAGCGCGCATATCCTGCGCCGCGGCGTGATGGTCAGACCCCTTTCGAGCTACTATTTGCGCCAAACCCGAGAGCGTGGATTGCTGTTGGGTTATGCCTGCGTGGAAGAGAGTAAAATGGCCCAGTCGTTTGCCGTCATCGTTGACTGCATACGTGCACAAAAAAGCACATAATCGGTGTTTTAGCCGATAAATTTTATGCATCATTATGGTGCAATTCCATTCACTAATGTCACCATAATAGTGCAATGCTGCGTCGCGTTTTTTGCCTCATCGGTTTTAACTCATTCGCCACACTCGATTTAACCAAATCGGCACGATTCGTGCATATAAACGGGTTAAGACACGTTACTGCGAGAAATGGAATAATGAGAACCTATGTCAGCTTCAAAAACATTCAGAAGACCTACGATGGCGATCGTTTGGTGGTAAAGAACCTGAATCTGGATATTAAAGAAGGCGAATTCCTTACCTTGTTGGGCCCTTCCGGCTCGGGGAAAACCACCAGTCTGATGATGCTTGCCGGGTTCGAAACCCCGACTCAGGGTGAAATCTTTCTGCATGATACGCCGCTGCATAATCTGCCGCCGCACCAGCGCGGCATCGGCATGGTCTTTCAGAACTATGCGCTGTTTCCACATATGACCGTGGCTGAAAACCTGGCGTTTCCATTATCTATCCGCCGCTTAAGTAAGGTGGATATCAAGGAAAAAGTCGATCGCGTATTAGATCGCGTCAAGCTGACAAACCTGGCCGATCGCTATCCGGCCCAAATGTCCGGCGGTCAGCAACAACGCGTGGCGCTGGCCCGCGCGCTGGTTTTTGAACCCAAGTTAGTGTTGATGGACGAACCGCTAGGCGCGTTGGACAAGCAGCTACGTGAACATATGCAATTAGAAATTAAAGAGTTGCATGAGTCTTTGGCGCTGACGGTAGTCTACGTGACCCACGATCAGAGCGAAGCGATGACGATGTCCAACCGCGTTGCGGTATTCAACGATGGCGTTATTCAACAAATGGACAGTCCGAGCAATATTTATGAAAAACCGGAAAATGCCTTTGTGGCGCAATTTATTGGCGAAAATAACACCCTAATCGCCACGCAAACCGGCTCGGAAGGCAATTTTTATCGAGCCGCGCTGGATGACGGCACTCAACTCCAGGCGCTTAAAGTTCGGCCTAGCTCGCCGGGTAAAAAGATCACTCTATGCATCCGTCCGGAACGCATCCGCATCAATGCTGAAAATACCGGCGCCGATGTTCAGACGGTAAAAGCGCGGATTCAACAGTTTATTTATCTGGGGGATCATGTGCGCATGATGACGGAAGTCGCCGGTCAGCCGCAGTTTATGGTGAAACTTCCAGCCAGTGAAATTCAGCCGCATTGGAAAGCCGGCACTGAAGTTACATTATCCTGGCATCCGGAACATCTGCGCGCGCTGGATGTGGTAAAAACGCATTAAAAAAACAGATCAAAAAAACCGCACGCCATGAACGTTAGCGTGCGGTTTTCGTACTGATATTGATGTTGCCGCTTAGTCTTAGCTGCGGATTTTACGGTATATCCACAGCACGACAATACCGCCGATCACTGCCACCACGAAGCTGCCGAAGTTAAAACCGTCGACTCGGCCAAAACCAAAGAAGGTGCTGATGTATCCCCCAACGACTGACCCGATGATGCCGAGGATCACGGTCAGGAAAAAACCACCTCCGTCTTTGCCAGGCATTATCCACTTGGCCAAAATACCCGCAACCAACCCAAAAATAACCCAGGACAAAATTCCCATAATAACCTCGCTTTTTTATGGAGGGCTATCCTACCCGCCCCCCGCCGGGCCACCATATTGCGGTGCTAAAACGCTCCCAGCGTTTTGATATTTCCATGATGGATTTATCTGCAAAAATCGCTGATGCAGACAAGACGCGGTTCTAAGTATAGACAAGAATTATCATTCGGGGAGAAGCGGACGCTGTTTAGCTAACCGATTGATTACATTATCGACTACCAGCGATAAGACGGCATGCGTTACTCATTTGTAAACGTTTCCTAAACGAAGTCGATATTTATAATCGTTTATGGAAATAATCCTAACTGATGAGATATCCCCCTCAGCTAAACTGTTTGTTACAGCACATTCCCGCAGTTTCAACAGGATTCACTGAGGAACACCATGAAGGAAGTCAGTAAAGAGCGATTTATCGGGCTCGAATGGCTGCGATTTCTGCTCGGTTGCTATGTGATGATTTATCACACGGCGCATCTTTATCCCCAGCGTGAGCGCGTGCCGTTTTTAAACGAGCTCACCAGTATGGGATTTTTTGCAACCAGCACGTTTTTCGTGCTGTCTGGCTTTTTATTGGCGCATGTTTACATCAAAGACGGACGTCTGCGCGAACCCGCGCGCCGGTTCTGGGCAAAGCGGTTTTTTAATCTCTATCCGATCCATATTATCGCCCTGCTGGCGTCAATCGCCGTCGTCACCCTAATGCAATGGCTTGCCGTACCGCCTGAAGGGCAAGTCGCCAGCGCGCGCTTTGTG
The DNA here is from genome assembly GCF_017569925.1 of Brenneria izadpanahii. NCBI lineage: Bacteria > Pseudomonadati > Pseudomonadota > Gammaproteobacteria > Enterobacterales > Pectobacteriaceae > Brenneria > Brenneria izadpanahii. The sequence goes on from NZ_CP050854.1 coordinate 2,563,312, forward strand.
ATTTATGACACCAACGAGCCGAATGTCGATCCGCAAACGCTGCGCCACTATATGACAGACGCGCAACTGGCGTTTAACAGTCTATTGCAGCTATTAATGTTACAGGCGTGGAACCCGTATTTCCTGACGTTTAACGCCCCGCTGTGGTCGCTTTCCACCCTTTTCTTCTTCTATTTGACGTTTCCTGTCCTGGCGCCCCGTCTGCTCAGAAGCATCCATCCCTGGATGTGGATGGGGATTGTTTGTCTGTTATACCTGGTGCCGCCGATATGGGTTGTCTGGCAGCAGCAGTATGGCATGCCATATACCGGGCTGTTGCAACGCGGACCGATCTTCCGCTTGCCTGAGTTTTTGGCCGGCATTCTGGGCTATGCCATCTTCCGCAACTACCGTCAAAAGGAAATCAATCCACTCAGCAAGGCCCAGTATTACGGCATTACGCTATTCATCGTCGCCAGCTTTATTATCGGCACCTGGCTGTTTACTCATGGCGAGGCATATTGGTATTTTCTGCTGCATAACGGCTTGCTGCTGCCTGCCCAGGTGGGGCTGGTCTGCATCAGCGCGTTAGCCAGAGAACCCAACAGCAATTGGCTGCGGCATTGGTCGCCGCGATTGGGGGCGGCATCGTTATCGATCTTTGCACTGCATGTGCCGCTATTTAACCTATTCCGCACGGTCGAGCAACTGGTGCGAGGCAACCCGCTGGCCTGCTTCACCGATTGGGATCAGTGCATTGCCGCCGCCGGACAGGTTCAACTGTCGCTGATGGGCTACATTATTTTCCTGTTTTCCACCGTGGTGCTGTGCGTGCTATTCCAGGAACAGATTGTTTTCCGCGTCCGGCAATTTCTGACGGAGCGTTATCTAAATCGCAATCTGTCATCCCGCTCACAGAGCGCAACTTAAATTCCTTGACAGCTATAACGCAAACTGTGATGAGTATCGCGTTATAGCTGTTAATCATCAATCGCATCTTTTATAACTATTTACATTCTAATCAATAGCGGTTTTAGGCTAGAGCATCCCTTAAATTCCTGTTAATGTTCCCCTTCCGGGCTGAACCGGTTCATGATTCATCGGCCGTACGTCTTAAATGACGTCTTTCAAAACCTGTCACTACTGTTTATTTGGCAAAATGACACTATCCAAACACGCAATATCTTCCCTGAGTCTGGCTATCGTTCTTGCTTCCGCAGGAATTAGCCAAAGCCGCGCCGACACCATCTGGCTAACTAACGGCGATCAGATCAGCGGTAAGATCACACTGCTCGACAGCGGTAAATTGTTTATCACCACCGATTATGCAGGCTCGATTTCCGTTTCATGGGATAAGGTAAAAACCTTTGAAACCGATCACGGGCTGGTGATTCAGGGAGAACGTTACAAGGAAGGCGAACTGTATCCGGTGATTAAGGCCGGGGAAAATCGTGCGATTATCGCCACGCCGTCAATATCCAGCGATACTGCCGGACCCAAAACATTGCAGCTCTCCGATATCACCTCCATTGTCGCCCAGAAGCCGCTGGTAACGGATCTCTCCTGGAAAGGCAATATCGATGCGGGGATGTCGCATAAGAAAAGTTCGACTGAAACAGAAAACTATGACGCCACCCTCAGCACGCAGGCCCGCCATGGAACCTGGCGCCACAATATTGATGCCAGCTACCATCTGGCAAAAGAGAACAATATAGAAAGCACCAAGAATGCCGGCGGCGAATATGCTCTGGATAAATTCTTGGATGAAAACTGGTTCTGGCAGGGACGTTATCAATACAAGCGTGATTGGATAGAAAATATCAAGATCAGCCGTTCATTCGGTCTTGGTCCTGGCTACCAGTTCTGGGATAACGATCTTGGCGCGTTCTCATTGACTTCGCTGGTCAGCACCCAGACCTATGTCTATCAGGATAACGATGAAGATAACTTCTACACTGGCGGGATTAAATGGGATTACAACCGTTTCCTGTTCAGTAAATCAGTGGAAGCCTTCACCAGCGGCGAATTGGGCCGATCCTTTGACTCTACCGCGCCGCTTTACCTGAAAGCCGATGCCGGTCTGCGTTTCAAACTGACCGACTGGTCTTCATTGAGCATGAAAGTGTCACGCACCCGTACCGAAAGCAAGCAAGGGAATGTTAACGACACGCTGTACACGATGGGCGTGGGCGTAGGCTGGTAATCGCCGCGCTCAGCTTGAATACCGGTCAGCGAACTTCATGAAGATGGCGTTCGCTGACGGTCTTTTTAACATTGCCCTTCATTACCGTTCGCCGCCGTTTGCTGTTGCAGCGCCCGAACCTGCTGAGCCAGTTTGCTTAACTCGTCGTCTTCCATTCCATAGTTTTTCAATTCTCGTTCGAGCGCGTACAGATACTGCGCATTCGTCCCCAGCGGGCCGCTGGCCTGAGCGATAAGCGGAGCAACACGTTGAATACAGGTGTCTTCTTCAATGAGAGGATGATCCATGGCTGAAACGAATACCAATGCAGTGACAGTGTCACCATTCTTCTGCTGTAGTTCAAACCACTCGGGGCGATAACATCCCGTCAGCATTTCGCGTTTCCACAGCAGTTCCAAATCCTCACGCAATGAAGATTCCGACAAGCGAAACGCCAGCCCGGTGGTTTTCCCGCCCGGAATCAGCGCCAGCATGCGGCCGGGGCGATTGACCGTCCCCCGCCCAACCGTCAGGCGCAGACAAAAAGCCCGATGCCAGTCATGCAAGGTAGCCAGGCAGGCTTCTTCTGCATCAAAAACCGGGTTCCACATCAGCGAACCATAACCAAATACCCAAACCGGGCCGTGGTTGGGACGACAGGCCAGCGTCTTTTCTAAAGATTCCGCTCGCTGCTGCGGCGTAAGTAGTAAAGCCTCCTCAATACATCCAAAAGACGTTCTACAATCTGCTTTCTGCAAAAAATCACGTGTCAACACGACTTACCACTCCTGGACCATACTATCTACTGCCTTTCAGGCCTGCTATCGTTCAATCCTTAAACCCCAACACTGTCGCTTGGTTGTACTTACGGCAGTAATAACAGTGAGGTTATTCATTTCCTGTGCCGCAATCAAGTTTGATCTCGCACACAAAAAATGGAAATGTCCCCATCAGGGGAAAACAATGATAAATCACGTCCGGCATGCTGTACCTAATAAAGATCAAAGCGCATCTAACGAATCAGTAAACTGAAAAAGACAGGGAGCCGGAGAAAGCTATCGATTCGGCCCAAATCTTCCGAATTAATCTACACTGGGTAACGGTAGAGCGGAATCGCCGGAAAAGCCGGGTTAATCTGAAAAATAATATCTGGATTTACGCCGGCCCGCCGGTAGCGTTCGGATTGTCACTCAGCGCCGGCCTCATGCCGGTTACGGTTGGAGATGTCTGCGTAATAGGCTTTACGCAACCACTCATCGGCGAAATGGATTAAATAAAACGGATTTCCATTATAAACGCTAAGGTAACTTCACCAATTTTGGAAATCACCATAAAAAAAGGCATTTAATATTATTGTGATAGAAAGAAGATAATGGAATTACGCCAATTCGCTTTAATTATTGGTTTCAAGCGTAAAAATCCGTAAAAAAGACACAAAAAGCCATAGAATCTGTTAATCTACACTTTCTTTTTACGCTATAACTACTTTTCAGTAACCTAATTGCTAAAAAATAAATCTTTAATGACATTTTGTTCTTTGCCGTAGCGCATATCTGCTGGATAAGGAGAACCCCCGTAATGAAGTCTCACTCTGAGGTTGTCAAAACCCGCCATCAGGAATATTCACTTATTCTGCCGGTCGTTGCACTGATCGTTCTGTTCCTGTGGGGGGGCACACAAGATTTCCTCGCCATTTTGGGTATTAACTTACTGGCTTTGGCCGGTATTCTGTTCAGCGCCTTCAGCGTTGTTCGCCATGCCGATGTATTGGCCCATCGTTTAGGCGAGCCCTACGGTTCGCTGATCCTCAGCCTGTCGGTGGTCATTCTTGAAGTCAGCCTGATTTCAGCGCTCATGGCGACCGGCGATGCCGGCCCGGATCTCATGCGGGATACGCTCTATTCCATTATCGTCATCGTCACCGGCGGGCTGGTCGGCTTTGCGCTGCTGCTGGGGGGACGTAAGTTTGCGACTCAGTACGTTAACCTGAGCGGCATTAAGCAGTACCTGATGGCGATTTTCCCGCTGTCGGTGATCGTGCTGGTTTTTCCCAGCGCTTTGCCTGAAGGTAATTTCAGCGTGGGCCAGTCGCTGATCGTGGCGCTGATTTCCGCGGCGATGTATGGCGTATTCCTGTTGATTCAAACTCGCACGCACCAAAGCCTGTTTGTTTACGAGCATGAAGACGAAGGCGACGAGGACGATCATCACGGCAAGCCGTCGGCGCACAGTTCGTTATGGCACACGGCGTGGTTGCTGATCCACCTGATTGCCGTTATCAGCGTCACCAAAATGGATTCACAGCCGCTGGAGGCGTTGCTGACGACGATGAATGCGCCGGCCCAATTTACCGGTTTTCTGGTCGCGCTGCTGATTTTGTCGCCCGAGGGTTTAGGCGCGATCCGCGCCGTGCTGAAGAATCAGGTACAGCGTGCGATGAATCTGTTTTTCGGTTCCGTACTGGCGACGATTTCGTTAACCGTGCCGACCGTGACCGTGATTGCCATGCTGACCGGCCGCACGTTGAATTTCGGGTTGGATATGCCGCATATCGTCGTGATGCTGTCGGTATTGGTGTTGTGTCATATTACGTTTTCAACCGGCAGGACCAACGTCCTGAGCGGTAGCGCGCATCTGGCGTTGTTCGCCGCCTATTTAATGACCATTATGCTTTAACCCCTTCTTTTTTGCCGGCATTGCATTCTCGCTTTGCCGGCCCCCATAACAAGCATCTCTTGATGTATATCTGGATTTTCTAAGAACATCAGGCGTATCGTATATAGCGTATATCTACGACGGACCCAGCCGGCCCGCCATTTTGTTTTTCTTTTTATTGGTTCTTTTTTAGATGAAAACGCATGGAATTAACGGCATCAAACCGTTCAGCGCGCTTATTGATGCGTGCTGGCGCGAAAAATATACACTACAACGTTTTACCCAAGATATTATTGCCGGCATCACGGTTGGTATTATCGCCATTCCTTTAGCCATGGCGCTGGCTATCGCCAGCGGGGTTCCTCCACAATACGGGTTGTACACTGCGGCTATCGCCGGGATTGTTATTGCAATCAGCGGCGGTTCCCGTTTTAGCGTCTCCGGGCCAACGGCCGCCTTTGTTGTTATTTTATATCCGGTATCTCAGCAATACGGCCTCTCGGGCCTACTGATCGCCAGCCTGCTTTCCGGCGTATTCCTGCTGCTGATGGGGATATGCCGCTTTGGGCGGTTGATTGAATATATTCCGCTGTCGGTGACGCTGGGCTTTACCTCCGGGATTGCCATCACCATCGGAACAATGCAGATCAAGGACTTTTTCGGCCTGCATATGGACGTGGTTCCCGAGCACTATGTCGGCAAGGTCGCCGCGCTGGTTCAGTCAATGCCTACGCTGCATATTGGCGATACGCTGATTGGCATCGTCACGTTGGCGGTGTTGATTGGCTGGCCGAAACTGGGCATCCGCCTGCCGGGGCATCTGCCCGCGTTGCTGGCTGGCGTTGCCGTAATGGGGGGACTGTCGTTATTCGGCATTAATGTCGCCACCATCGGCTCCCGTTTCAGCTACCTGCTGGCCGATGGCACCCAGGGTCAGGGTATCCCGCCGATCTTGCCCCAGCTCATTCTTCCCTGGAATGTGGCGACGCCGGGCGGTCAGTCCATGAATCTCAGTTGGGAAAGTATTTCCGCTCTGCTGCCGGTAGCCTTTTCGATGGCGGTGCTGGGCGCGATTGAGTCTCTATTGTGCGCCGTGGTGCTGGACGGCATGACGGGTAAGAAACACAATTCGAATGCCGAACTGGTGGGACAAGGTTTTGGTAATATCATCGGCCCGTTCTTTGGCGGCATTACCGCTACCGCCGCTATCGCCCGTTCCGCAGCAAACGTCCGCGCCGGCGCGACGTCGCCGGTTTCAGCCATAGTCCACTCGCTGATGGTTTTGCTGGCGCTGCTGGTTCTTGCTCCCTGGTTGTCTTACCTGCCGCTGGCGGCAATGGCGTCATTGCTGTTAATGGTGGCCTGGAATATGAGTGAGGCCCATAAGGTAATCGACCTGCTGCGCCACGGCCCGAAAGACGACATCATCGTGATGGTGCTGTGTATGTCGCTGACCGTGCTGTTTGATATGGTCGTGGCCATCACTATCGGGATTGTGCTGGCGTCGCTGTTGTTTATGCGCCGCATTGCCCGGATGACCAAACTGAGCGAACTGCCGGGAACCCAGTTGCCGGACCATCTGGTGCTGCGCGTCAACGGTCCGCTGTTTTTTGCCGCTGCCGAGCGTATCTTCAGTGACTTGCTGGACCGCAGCGAAGATTACCAGACCATCATCCTGCAGTGGGACGCCGTCCCGGTGCTGGATGCCGGCGGGTTGAACGCCCTGCTCCGCTTCAGTGACGCGCTGCCGCAAGGGAAGCAACTGATTATCACCGATATTCCATTCCAACCGTTGAAAACGCTGGCGCGCGCGAATGTACACCCGATTGAAGGCCGTCTCAGTTTTTACGGTTCTTTATCGCAGGCGTTAGACGCTATCGGGGAAACGAAGTCGTTAAAAGCGCCGGAGTAAGCTGCGGCGATATGTTTTCTCAGCCGTTGTCTGGCTGGGTAAAACCGCTTTGACACACAAAAGGCACTCCGGCGACGGCTGGCGTGCCTTTTTAGTTATCGCCGATTGCGCAATGGCGGGCGTTACCGGTTTTTATTTGGTAACCCCGCCCGGCTCGGCGACAATCCGTACCGACAGACACTCATCCTGCTGCGTTAACGCCAGCGCGTCATGACACTCCTCGTCAATTATGCCCAGTTGCTCATTGGTCAGCGAGTAAGGCAGTTGAATATCAAACGCCTGCAACCCTTGCCGCCGCGCCAATTCAATCAGCCTTACAATGTTCGTTTCATCGCTTACCTGAGTGGAGAGAACCTGCAAGGCAAGCAGTTTTAGCCGCTCTTTGCCGGACGCTTTCTGCCAGGATAACGGTATTTTGGTCACCATGCCGAAAATCGGCCAGACACCGTAAATGGCATCAATAAATCGCCAGCGTTTCTTACACAATGCGGACAGGTAATCTGTATAGTCGATGCATATTCTTTCACCAAAATATGCCGGTTCAGGGTGATACTCCGCCATCCCCTTTCTCCTCTACGCCGGTGAGTTCACCGCGCCGTTTTGCGACAAAACATTATCACGCGAAACCGTTTATTCGATTATATTGGCACGGTTTAATGTGATTTTACCAGTCGGCGCCGCAGGATTGATTGTGGCAACTTTTCCTTCCGCCCCCATTTTGATCGCCGTCGGCACAAGGCCAATCCGTCTTGCCCCGGCGCGCCCGCCGTGAGCCACAACGCCAGCAGTCGGCAAGCGGAAAGCACGGCTATTCCGCAGGAAAGGATGCTGGGACTGAATGGCGGCTGCGCTGCGCTGAGAAGAACAGTTAACACCCGTTTACGCTTCATCTCTGGAGCTTGCTTTGCCATCGGTCTATGCTACCGAAAGCGATTTTCAGATAGTACGAGTACCATGTATAAAATTGTTTTTGTAGAAGACGATGCGGAAGTCGGTAAGCTGATTGCCGCGTATCTTGGCAAACATGATATTAATGTTCAGGTAGAGCCGCGAGGCGATCGGGCGCTGGAATTTATCGAGCGGCAGCAGCCTGATCTGGTACTGCTTGATATCATGCTGCCAGGTAAAGACGGTATGACGCTCTGCCGGGAACTTCGTCCCCAGTATAGCGGCCCGATTGTTTTGCTGACCTCGCTGGATAGCGATATGAATCATATTCTGGCGCTGGAAATGGGGGCCGACGATTATATTCTGAAAACCACGCCGCCCGCGGTTTTGCTCGCCCGGCTGCGTCTGCATTTCCGTCAGTACGCCAATGCGCCGCAGGCCGGGATAGAGCCGGCCGTCGCGCCTTTGCAGGTGCATAAACCCCTGCACTTTGGTTTGCTGTGCATCGATCCCGTCAACCGTGAAGTCACGCTGGGCGAGGAAAACATCGCGTTATCAACCGCCGATTTCGATCTTCTCTGGCAACTGGCTACCCATGCGGGAAATATCATGGACCGCGATGCGTTGCTGAAAAACCTGCGCGGTGTGAGCTACGACGGCATGGATCGCAGCATTGACGTCGCCATCTCCCGTTTACGCAAAAAATTATACGACAACCCGACGGAACCCTTTCGTATCAAGACCGTGCGTAACAAAGGCTATCTGTTTGCTCCCAACACCTGGGAAAACGTTGAGCCATGAGAAAGTTGTTCATCCAGTTTTTTTTATTACTGTTCGCCTGCTTTGTGGTTATGACGTTATTGGTAGGGCTGGTTTATAAAGTCACCGCGGAACGTGCCGGACGGCAATCCATGGATGACCTGATGAAAAGTTCGCTCTACCTGATCCGTAACGAACTCCGCACCATTCCTCCCCGTGACTGGCATAAAACAATCAGCCAGTTGGATCTGAATCTGTCGTTTCAACTGCAAATCGAACCACTAAATAAATACGCATTAAGCCCGAAAACACAGCAGCGGCTGAATCAGGGCGAAATCGTCGCGCTCGATAATGAGTATACGTTTATCCAACGTATCCCCCGCAGCCATTATGTGTTGGCGGTCGGCCCCATTCCCTACCTGTTTTTTCTGCATGAAATGCGTCTGTTGGATCTGTTATTGGTGCTGATCATCGGTCTGTCGCTGGCGCTGCCGGTATTTTTGTGGATGCGCCCCCACTGGAAGGCGATGCTGCAACTGGAAAGCGCGGCGTTGCGTTTGGGAGACGGGCACCTCGAAGAGCGTACCCACTTTGACAATACTTCCAGCCTGTTTCGTCTCGGTATCGCTTTTAACCTGATGGCGGACAACCTCAACCAACTGATCGCCAGTAAAAAACAGCTTATCGATAATATTGCCCACGAGTTACGCACGCCGCTGGTGCGTTTACGTTACCGGCTCGCTATCAGCGAGAATCTGACGGATGAAGAGCAACAGGCGTTAAACCGGGATATCGGCCAGCTTGAATCGCTGATTGACGAATTGCTTACCTATGCCAGGCTGGACAGGCCGCAGGTCGCATTGCATCTGACTGAAATTGATCTTCCCGCGTGGTTACGCAGCAAAGTCGATGACTTCCGGCTTGTCCATGCTGATAAAGACATCACGCTGGATATCCCGAAGCCGGCGAATTTCGGCTTTCTCGATCAGCGTCTGATGGAACGAGTGTTAAACAATCTGGTTAACAACGGATTACGTTTCTGCCGCACCCGATTGCACATCAGCCTGCTGATGGATAACCGCAATATGGCCAGCCTATACGTTGAGGATGACGGCCCCGGCATTGCGCCGGATCAGCGCGAACATATCTTTGAACCGTTTATCCGTCTAGAGGCGGGAATTGAGAACAGCAGCGGCGGATGCGGACTCGGGCTGGCGATTGTTCACGCCATTGTCCGCGCCCATGAAGGGACGATCGTCGTGGATAATAGTTCGCTCGGCGGAGCCAGATTCTGTTTTTCCTGGCCGGTAAAACGCGCCGCCGCGCCGCAGGCGCTGCCGCATCATAAATAAATTTTTAGCGCCGAATCCGGGTTTGTACATTCGGTTACACGCCGAAACCAATCACTTACGGAAGCCAATTCATTTTTTCCCTATTCTCTCTTCACCGACCCGGGTTTGGGTCACGAAACGTGAACAGTAATGAGGAAATGATAATGAACAAAGTATTAGTTATGATCGCGGGTGCGGCTCTGGGTCTGTCTTCTGCGGCGTTTGCCGCCAGCACTGCGCCTAGCGTTCCGGCTCAACCTACCGCTACTTCCACCACTTCCGCTCCGGCTCAAGCGACTCACAAAAAACATGTGAAGAAAGCTAAAACAACGGAACAAAAAGCCCAGGCGACCAAAACCAAAAAACAGGTGAAGAAAGAAGCCAAACCCGTTGAACAAAAAGCGCAGGCTGCGAAAAAGAAGGTGAAAAAAGCTAAAACGGCAAAACCGGCTACTACGACTCCAGCCGCTTAATCAACCGGTTGCGTCATCACCGCAATGACGAAAGATGACCTCACCATAGGTTTTGATGATGAGGTCTCTGATATCGCAACAATGACTTAATAGCCGTTTCAGGTAATATCCAAACACCCGGCTGACCGTAATAAGCGGCATTACGGTCGGTTGCGTGTTTATTTAATGGGATATCAGATGATGTCGCGTCGTTACTCATTTGAAATCATGTTATCGCTGGTTCTCGTCTGTGGGCTCATCACCCTGCTCTTTTTTCTATAGTTCATTGGGTTAAAGCCTCTCTTCGCTTAAAAACTTCATTCGGCTTAACCGCTTGCAAGCCAAAATGCATCTATAGTTATTTGACTTAATTTGTTTATCAAGACGCAGACTTTTAACGTAAGGCTCAAGACTACATGCGCATATCGGCCTGGTTGTTATGTTCATTATCTTTTCTCGCCCCTTTTTGTTGGGCTGAAGACTCCACTTCCGATGCGGCGAAACAACAGCAGATTCTATTTTTCAACCATGATGACCGGGATCGCGTACCGGACGCCGCGCTGTGGCCGTGGCAGGCTATCGGCCAGCTTGAAACCGCCAGCGGCAATCTGTGTACGGCAACGCTTATCTCTCCGCATCTGGCGCTGACTGCCGGACACTGCGTGCTGATACCGCCCGATGGCAAAGCGGATCGGCTGGTCGCGCTGCGCTTTCTCGCCACGGATGATGGTTGGCGGTATGAGACGAAAGATATTGAGATGTTGGTGAACAAGAACCTCAGCCGAAGGCTGGAAGCCGACGGCGACGGCTGGGTTGTTCCCTCCGCGGCGGCGCCGTGGGACTACGCGCTGATCCGGCTAAAACAGACGCCGCCGGGCATTGAGCCGATCCCGCTATGGCAAGGCAGCCGCCATGAATTAATGCAATCATTAGCGCAAAATGAGCAACAGGTGACCCAGGCCGGGTATCCGGAAGATCATCAGGATGCCCTTTACCGTCACCAGAACTGCATAATAACGGGCTGGGTGCGGCAGACGGTGCTATCGCATCAGTGCGATACCTTACCGGGTGATAGCGGTTCCCCGTTGATGCTGCACTCGGCATCAGGATGGACAATCGTTGGCATTCAAAGCTCTGCGCCTGCGGCCATCGATCGTGATAAAGCGGATAATCGCGCCGTTTCCGTTATCGCAATCCGCGAGACGCTGGAAGCATTGGCGAAAAAATCGGCATCAATAACGCCGTAACATTTGCGCATAAGCGCTTTCACTATATTTTACCTATCGAAAAAACAATTTCTCGCCAATGCACAACTTGAGGCGAATCATTCGCTCGAATACGGCCACAATTTATGCACTATTAAAGCCGTACACAAAAACATCTTATTAGTTTCACAAAAGACAAAATTGATTAACATGCAACTTGTTAATGCATAAGGGTTTTATGATAGATAAATATTAAAGGCCGTTATTATCAATGAGAATGTTATCAAGTTAATCTTATTTTCATTGTCATTAAGCAAAATTTTCTTTCATTTATTTCGCATAACAAAGCTCATATCCGCTATGGGCTTCGTTATGCCTATAATAAACTACCCTACTCTTATTTATACATGTTACTGTGTAAGGATAGCTTTTAATTCATTTTGCAATAGCTATTGTTGCATGATAGGAGGAGCCAGCATGTTAAAACATTTAAGCCATGATGAAAAAAAACGCATGCAGACTCTGGACACATTGCAGGAATTTGATATATCTCAAGACGATATTCTTAATAAGCTTACCGCTCTGGCTTGCCAAGTATTGAAAATGCCGACCTCATTAGTGACGTTGAGCGGATCTCGCAAGCAGCATGTGAAAGCAAAAACCAATTTCGCCTTAAATGAAATGGAAAAATTGGGATCATTCGATCAATTCACGGCGCAAACAGGTTGTTTTCTTATCTGCCAGGATGCGATGAGGGATGAAAGATTTAAAAAAAACCCTTACGTTTCAGGCGCGCCTTATATCCGCTTTTATGCCGGTATTCCCCTTTTTACTGAAGAAGGCTACGCCATCGGCACCCTGTGCGTCATAGATTATGTTCCCCGAACCTTCAGTATGAGCCAGCTACACACGCTTAAGAATTTAGCGAATATCGCTATGTCATTGATTAACTATCGTAATGCGATCGGTTTGGTCGATGCGGTGACGATGCTGCCGAATCGCCAACAGCTGATCGAAGATATTAATCATATGACGGATATCCATGAAAACTATCTGCTGATCCTTATTGAAGGCATTGATGTTTCCTACGCTTATCAAATGAGCCGGGCGCTTGGCATGCCGACGGTAGAAGGGATGTTAAAAGATATCGGCATGTTCCTGCGTTTGTCCTTTAACTTTAGCGAAAATGTTTATTGTACGGCGTTGGGGCGTTTTGCGTTGCTGGTCAAGGCTGACAGGAAAGCGCAGATTCTAGCTAAGCTTGAAGAGTGCGCCGATCGCATCCAGGAAAGTATTATCAGCCATGTTCCGTTAAAACTGGAATTATTTGTCGGCTATACGGAATTTAGAATTCCGGTAAGCGATCCGCAACGTATCCTGCGTGAATCAATGAGCGCCCTATACGATGCCATTGATAAAAATATCCGTCAGAGCGCATACCATGAAGGCAGCGATAAAGCTCAACAGCTTTCCTTTACCCTGCTTAATGAGCTTGCCGATGTATTACTTCACAATAAACCAGGGTTATATCTGGTTTATCAGCCTAAACTGAATATCAAAACCCGTCAGGTTATTGGCGCTGAAGCGCTCATTCGCTGGCATCAGTCTGATTTAGGCAACATTCTTCCCGATAGATTTATTCCCCTGGCGGAAGGCACTACGCTAATGCAGCCGCTAACAGAATGGGTCATTAAGCAGGTAGCCCGGCAGCTAAAAATATGGCGTCAGGCCGGAATGTTATTTCCGGTGTCCATCAATATCGCCGCCAGTAATTTTGCCGAAGAAGATTTCATTTCACGGCTAATTAATAGCCTTGCCGAACATAATCTGACCCCTGCCGATATTGAACTGGAATGTGTGGAAACGCAGAAAATAGTGGAAAGCTCCGAAACACTTGCTGCAATACTTGAGCTAAAACAGCGCGATTTCACTATTTCGCTGGATGATTTTGGCGCGGGGTACAGTAATTTAAATTATCTGAAAAATATTCCGGCATCGATAATAAAACTGGATAAATCGCTGATTCAGGGTATTAAATCCGATCTGGATAGCCGCATTGTTGTTGAATCGATCATCGGCATGCTGCATAAACTTAATTACAACGTTCTCGCCGAGGGCGTAGAGGATGATGAGACTCTGGACTACCTTGACCACTTTGGTTGCGATGAAGTTCAGGGGTACTATTTCTCCCGGCCGCTTCTTCCCGATGATTTCGTTTCGTGGCTTCGTAATCATGAGGCCCGGATAACGGCATAAAAGCCAAGAGCATTTTCATGACCATTTTTGACGACAAGCAAGATATTGATGACCTGAACAAAGCCATTGCCCTATTGGAAGCGCCTTCAATCACCATACAACTGGCTAACCTGATAGGCGGACCGATTGAATGGAGCATGGCCAAACTGCCCGCCATGGTGAAAAACAAGGTGCAGGATGTTGTTCATGCCGCGCTGCATAAATCCGTTGACGCCGCTTTATATACCATGGACGACGATCCGAAAAGAGCCTCCTCGACCAAAACACACAAGCTGGCGGCCGCTACGGCCGGCGCGGTCAGCGGTTTCTTCGGCGCTGCGGGATTACTGGTCGAACTCCCCGTAAGTACCACAATCATGATGCGTTCAGTCGCGGATATCGCCCGCAGTGAAGGTTTTTCACTGGCCGATATTTCCGTCAAGGCCGCCTGCGTTGAAGTTTTCGCCCTCGGCGGCCGCAGCAAAAGCGATGATGCGGCAGATTCCGCCTACTATGCTTCCCGCGCGGTGCTGGCCGACGTCACCAAGCATGCCGCACGCGAATTAATCGATATTGCCAGTAAAAAAAGCGCAGAAAAAGCGTCTGCAAGAATCACCACCACGCAGGCTGGAAGAGCATTGGCGCAACTGATCGACGCCGTGGCGACACGCTTAGGCATCACCATCACTGAAAAAATGGCCGCGCAGATCGTCCCGGTTATCGGGGCGGCCAGCGGCGCAGCCATCAATACGTTGTTCATTAACCATTATCAAAACATGGCGAAAGGCCATTTCATCATCAAACGCCTGGAGCAGAAATATGGCGAGGATGAAATCAAGTCGGCTTATATTCGGCTAAAAGATGATATCCGCCCCGCCTGACAGTGAGCGAACGGGCTCATAGGTTACAACGTCACCACTGGCGTTCACTTGAATAAGCAATCAGGCGTATGCCCTTATCGTCAGCCTCTCAGCGGTTAATGCGCTTATCGGCCGGTCATAAAATGACTGGCCTGCCACACCAGACTGAAGGAACCTGAATGATCAAAACGGCGAGAGTCGGGACTCCCGCTGCTTTCGCCGGTTACGCTGGCGGGATTTCTGAGATTTTCCGCCTCGCTTCTGATGCTGTTTAACTCATGCCAGAAATCATCCCGGCTCCGTTCTCTGTTGCTGATGGCCAGCCGCAATTCATTGGCTCTGAGCCTTAACTGATCCGATGCCGGGGTTTTAAGCGTCCTGTCGAGAGCGGTAACATCAACTGCCAATCTTGTGCTTTCATGGTATAGCGCGTGCCATTGCTGCGCACGACCCGGACGCGTCGGGTTAGATTGCTGCTGCGGCTCCGCTCTGGTCGGCGTGTTGCCAGCGGGCGGGCTGTAAGTACGGCTGGTGGAAGATACGCATCCCATAATTATCTCCTGTGCTATCGAGAAAAACATTATTCATCACAATGGCAAAGCGAAATTTCTCCCGGATTTCTTACTGCGAAACAGGGGAATAACGCCTGCGGCCATGAGTCTGAACAACTGTCGTTAATTACGGTATATGTGGAATCAAACGCTAGTGGGTTCCTGCGCCTATATTTTTTTATCCCTTAAAAACCAGCCGACTTGAAAAAATGAAGCCTATGCGCATCAATCCGCGCCATCGTCTGCATTTGCTACCACCGCCCAGAGGCGCCGCCCCGCCGCTGAACAGAAATCTACGCATCGTCTTAAAACATACGGTTACGCATCAATCTGCTCCATCGCCTGCAACACCCGTTTATCCGATATTGGGAACGGCGTGCCCAACTGCTGGGCGAAATAGCTTACCCGCAATTCCTCAATCATCCAGCGCACCGCTTTAACGTCATCATCGTCACGGCGCTCGGCCGGAAGTTTATGCCGCCACTGTTGCCAGGCCTGCTGTACCTGCTCGACCTTCAGCATTTGCGCCCGATCGCGGTGAACATCCTGCGCCAGTTTTTCCAGACGGCGCTCGATAGCCTGTAGGTAGCGCAGCACATCCGGCAGCCGCTGCCAACCGTTGGCGGTGACAAAGCCGCGGAACACCAAACCGCCAAGCTGGTTTTTAATATCGCTTAACGCCAGAGCCATCGCCATATCGACCCGGCCTTTCAGCCGTTTGTTAATGGCAAAAACCGCGGTCAGGATCTGTTCGACCTGTTTGGCAATATCAACCACCGTATCGTTGAGTTCGGCGCGTACTTTTTCATGCAGACGCTGAAACTCCTCTTCCCGCCACACCGTCCCGCCAAATTCGCTAATCAGCTTATCTACCGCGCAGGAGATACAGTCATCGATCAAATCGAGCACTTTGCCGTAAGGATTGAAATACAGCCCCAGCTTCGCTTTGTTCGGCAGTTTCTCATGCAGGTATTTAATCGGCGATGGAATATTCAGCAGCAGCAGACGCCGCAGCCCCTGACGCATCATTTGCTGTTGCTGGTGCGGCGTATCAAAGAGGCGGATCGCCACGCTGTCTTTCTCATCCACCAATGCCGGATAGGCTTTGACGGAATAACCGCCGCGTTTCTGTTCGTAGCATTCCGGCAGCGCGCCAAAGCTCCATACGTGTAAATCACGCTGCTCCAGCCCATCGTCGACCACCGCGGACAAGGTTTGCTGTACTTTGTCCTTAAGCTGCTCTTTCAGCGCATTGAGGTCTTTGCCTTCCCGCAAGGTACGGTTTTTTTCATCAATAACGCGAAACGTCATTTTCAGATGATCGGGCACCTGTTCCCAGTGCCACTCTTCACGCGGCACGGTTACCCCGGTCATCAGCCGCAGTTCGCGTTCTAATGCATCCAACAGTCCCTTTTCCAACGGCGTTGTGCGCGCCAGAAACGCGTCGGCGTAATTCGGCGCCGGCACGAAATTACGGCGCATCGGCTTAGGCAATGATTTGATCAGCGCAATAACCAGGTCGCGCCGCACGCCGGGAATTTGCCATTCAAATCCCTCTTCCCGCACCTGATTAAGAATGGGAAGCGGAATATGCGCCGTTACGCCGTCAGCGTCCGTTCCCGGCTCAAACTGATAAGACAGGCGCAATTTCAGGCTGCCCTGATGCCAGAAGTTCGGATAATCCAGCGCGCTGACGTTATCCGCCCCGTCTTTAATCAACATGCTTTTTTCAAAGTTCAGCAGATCGGCATCCTGACGGCTGGCGTTTTTCCACCATTTGTCAAAATGACGGGCCGAGATGATATCGTGCGGCAAGCGCCGATCGTAAAACGCAAACAGCGTTTCATCATCCACCAGGATGTCGCGGCGGCGAGATTTGTTTTCCAGATCCTCCACTTCCGCCAGCAATTTCAGATTGGCGCGGAAAAAGGCATGGCGCGTTTGCCAGTCACCCTCCACCAGGGCGTGACGAATAAAAAGCTCGCGCGCCAACACCGGGTCGATCTGGCTATAGTTCACCTTGCGCGCCGCCACAATGGGCAGACCGAACAGCGTGACTTTCTCCTGCGCCATCACCACGCCTTGCGCCTTTTCCCAGTGCGGATCGCTATAGCTGCGCTTAATCAGGTGCTGCGCCAGCGGTTCGATCCATTCAGGATCGATGCGGGCGGCAATGCGGCCCCAGAGGCGGCTGGTTTCCACCAGTTCGGCGACCATCGTCCATTTGGGCGGTTTTTTAAATAACCCGGAGCCGGGGAAAATCGCAAAACGCGTATTGCGCGCGCCGCTGAACTCCTGCTTATCGATATCTTTCTGGCCGACATGCGACAACAGGCCGGTCAGCAACGCACAGTGGATACTGCGGTAGTCCGCCGGTTCGCTGTTGATCGGCAATCCCTGCTCTTTGACCACCTGGCGCAGTTGGGTATAAATATCCTGCCATTCGCGCACGCGCAGATAGTTCAGGAAATCGTTGCGGCATAATCGGCGGAACTGACTGGAAGACAAGGCTTTTTGCTGTTCGCGCAGATAGTTCCATAAATTCACGAACGCCATAAAATCGGATTCTTTGTCCGCGAAGCGCCGGTGCTTTTCATCCGACGCCTGCTTTTTATCCAACGGGCGCTCGCGCGGATCCTGAATGGATAGCGCGGCGGTAATCACCATCACTTCGCGCACGCAGCCGGTACGGCGCGCTTCCAGCACCATTCGAGCCAACCGGGGATCGGTAGGCAACTGGGCTAACTGCCGCCCCAGCGGCGTTAAATGATAGTGGCCGTTTTCCGCCAGTTGAATCGCGCTTAACTCCTCCAGCAACCGCACGCCGTCCTGAATGTTGCGCTTATCCGGCGCTTCGACAAACGGAAACGCGGCGATATCGCCTAACCCCAGCGAGGTCATTTGCAGAATGACGGAGGCCAAATTGGTGCGCAGGATTTCAGGGTCGGTAAATTCCGGGCGCGACAGAAAATCCTGCTCGGAATAGAGCCGAATGCATACCCCGGCGGCCACGCGTCCGCAGCGCCCTTTGCGCTGATTGGCCGAAGCCTGGGAAACCGGTTCAATCGGCAGGCGCTGTACTTTGGTGCGGAAACTGTAGCGGCTGATACGCGCCGTGCCGGGGTCGATAACATAGCGAATGCCCGGCACGGTCAGCGACGTTTCGGCCACGTTGGTCGCCAGCACAATACGGCGGCCGTGGTGGGACTGGAATACCCGATTCTGCTCCTGGTTGGATAGCCGGGCATAGAGCGGCAGGATCTCGGTATGGGGCAAATCCAGCTTGGTCAAGGCATCGGCCGTATCGCGAATTTCCCGTTCGCCGCTCATAAAAATCAGAATATCGCCCGGCCCTTCGCGGCTCAGTTCATCCACCGCGTCAAAAATAGCCTGTAGCTGATCGCGGTCGCTGTCTTCGGCATCTTCCACCACAGGGCGATAGCGAACATCGACCGGGTAAGTCCGCCCGGAAACCTCAATAATCGGCGCATTATTGAAATGGCGCGAAAAACGCTGCGGATCGATGGTGGCGGAGGTAATAATAATCTTTAAATCCGGGCGTTTTGGCAGCAACTGACGCAGATACCCCAGAATGAAATCGATATTCAGGCTGCGCTCATGCGCTTCGTCAATGATCAGGGTGTCATACTGCATCAGCAGGCGATCCTGCTGGATCTCCGCCAGCAGGATACCGTCGGTCATCAGTTTCACCAGCGTATTGTCGCCCACCTGATCGTTAAAGCGGACTTTGTAACCCACGCATCCGCCCAACGGCGTTTCCAACTCGGCAGCGATGCGATCGGCCACCGTTCGGGCGGCCAGCCGGCGCGGTTGCGTGTGGCCGATTAGCCCGCGGACGCCGCGGCCTAACTCCAGGCATATTTTCGGTAACTGGGTGGTTTTGCCGGAACCGGTTTCCCCCGCCACGATAATGACCTGATGTTCGCGCAGCGCATGCAGAATTTCGTCTTTTTTCTGACTGACCGGCAACTGTTCCGGATAATTGATGGATGGACAGCTTGCCCGACGGTTTTCCACTCGTTGGCGGGCTACGGCGATCTCACCTTCAATCTCCTGTGCAATAACGCTCTGAGCCTTTAGGCCGCCGACTTTCGCGGCACCCTGTAAACGACGGCGCAGACGTTGCTGATCGCGGAGCATTAACTCACTTAGCTGCGAGGATAATGCGTTGAGAGGTGATTTCACGTTGCTATTCCTTAATACTTTTTTGATTCGGCGAATGTTTATATACCCAATAGATTTCGAGTTGCATCAAGGCGGCCGGTCTCCGGCGAGAGACAGGATGTCTCTCACTCCCCTCCACTAAGCGACTGGGGCGAGCAAGGGAAGCCAACGCGGATGTAGCCTGAAAGATGCAGGATATACGCCTCTATTTTTCGGCGGGCATGGTAGCACATCAAAGGCCGGAGCTATAATCCGGAACGCCAGTTCTTATTCAAGAAAATCGAACGATGTACTCGAAATATTGCACTTTCAACCAATTAAAAGGCTGCATAAGATGGAGCTCATCAAGGGGACGTTTCATCAATAATAAGTCCGACTTCAATCAATAAGGAATTGGCATGAGCAAAGTATTGGTTCTAAAATCAAGCATTCTGGCGAATTTTTCTCAGTCAAATCAACTGGCTGACTATTTCAGCGAACAATGGCGGTCTGCTCATCCCGGCGATAGCATCACCGTTCGTGATTTGGCTGCTCAGCCGATTCCGGTTCTCGACGGTGAATTAGTCGGTTCGCTGCGTCCCTCCGACGCGCCCCTGACGCCGCGTCAGCAGGAAGCGTTAAAGCTGTCTGATGAACTGATCGCTGAATTGCAGGCGCACGACATTATCGTCGTTACCGCGCCTATGTATAACTTCAACATCCCGACGCAGTTGAAAAACTACTTTGACCTGATTGCCCGTGCCGGCGTGACCTTCCGCTATACCGAACAAGGTCCGGAAGGTTTGGTGAAAGGCAAACGCGCTATCGTGCTGACCAGCCGCGGCGGTATCCATAAAGATACGCCAACCGACCTGCTGGCGCCCTATGTGCGTCTGTTCCTGGGCTTCATCGGCATCACCGATGTTGAATTTGTTTTCGCCGAAGGCATCGCCTATGGTCCGGATGTGGCTGAAAAAGCGGTCGAATCCGCTAAAGCGCAGATATCTCAATTAGTTAGCGCTTAAGCTAAAAAACATCATTGTTACCCTGTCACTCATATTCTTATATTTAGCTGTTATTGCGCGCCTTCCGGCGCGCTTTTTTTATCGCTGACCGCCGCAAGCGACGTTTAGCATCACTCCCGGCGATTTTTTATCTCTTCAGCTACGGCGTTGTCCGATTTTTCCAATAATTGAGCGGCCTCTTTATCGGCCTTAATGTAAATCTCATGCTCGATTTTGACGTTCATGTTGATGGTTATCGGCTCTTTGGGCGCAGCCACTTCTATCCGCGGAATACAGCCGCTCAGCAGCAGCAGGACGCAGAGCGTTCCCGGCCATGTATACAGTTTTTTCATCATCCAATCCTGATTATTCATTTGCCTGCTGCTCCAGCGTATCCTGCAAATTATCGCCGAAACGCAAGCTGCGCCATAGCTGGAAGATATTCTCCTGATGGCGGTAGTTGAGCGTCACCTGCCTATCGGCGCTCAGCGTCGGGTTTTTCCCCTGAATTTGCGAGTTCAACGACAGCGCGCCCTGGTTATCCAATTCAACGGCGGCATAAGAGCGGCCGATCTCCAGGTAGCGCAGCCAGCCAATGGCTGCGCCAGTGGCTATATTTTTACTTGCCAGCTCTTCAGCCAGTTGTTGATCCAGCCGCAGCGTCAGAAAGTTATCATTGGTGATGCGCCCTTTCTGAATCAACATCTTCGGATGGCTAAAATTAAGCGGTAAAACGCCGCTCACCTTGCCGGACATGGCGATCTGCTTCTGTTTTAACGCCGTCAACAGTTCGCTGAGTTCGATGCTTTCCACTTTTAATAGTGCGTCATCATGCTGCGGCAAGCGTAAAGCGGACAGTGCGATATGCCCGCCTAAAACATCCATGCTGGCCTGCGACATCGTCAGCGGCTGTCCTTCGCTATAGGGGTAAAAACCTTGTAAATCGACGCGAATATCCGTCATTCGAAACAGGTTATCCAACGTATCAATACGCAGCGTGACCGGCTGTTTCACGCCCAACTGCCAGTGCTGATCCTGAAGCCGGTAGGGAAGAATAAAATTAACGCCGCGCACGCCGCCATCTTGCAGCCACAGATCGCCATTTTTCACCACCCAGTGTCCGCCGGCGCGGAATCCTTCCCCTCGCGCGGCGGAAAAAGCGGACTGGGCATAAAATTGTCCGCTACGAATATTCATTTTCAATCTGGGAGACAACAGCGGCTGAAATACGGTCAACGGTTGCTGCGGCCACCATGCGCCGCCGCGCAGACGCTCTCCATCCCAACGGCCTCGAAGCGTAACCGGACCAATATCCCGCGCCTGTAGCCGTCCTTGCCACAGAAACTCGTTGGGATCGCGTCCGTTCAGCTTAAAGGATATCAGCGACGGCGGAAGATAACCGCCGTTACTGAAATCCACCTGTTCCGTCGCCAGTTGCAGCGCGCCCTGAAAATACGCATCGGATTGAGTACGCTGCCAGCGTATCGGCTCTTCGATGGTCAAGCGGGGTTGATGCGCCGTCACCAACCCATAACTTAGCTGATCCAGGCCGCTGGAAAGCTGCCGTACCTCAATAAGCGTGTCCTGCCAGCTCCCCCGTCCGGCCACATCCCATCGGGCCTTTAACGGCGGCAGTTGCCCGCGCCCCCAGTAACGCCACTGCCATTGTCCTTTATCCGGCCAGAAGTCCTGCGCTTGTCCGTCAAGATGCAGGTTGAACCGCCCCCAATATTCGTCCTGTGCCTTAACAATGGCCTGTAATCGACCATTAATGCCGTCGGGGCCGACTCGGACGCCGGCCAACGGCCAGCGAGCCTCCTCAAGCCGGACCTGCGGCGACAGCATTCCCCAGGCGCGCAATAACGCCCCCGGTAAAATAGACAGTTCGGGATTTAATACCGAGCCTTGGATCATCCCCGGCAATGATGCGGTCAGCGAAATATTCGATAGGTTGGCCTGGCCGGTCAACTGGAAACGCAATTGACTGTTTATCAACCCCAGATTGCCCGGCCCCAGCACCAATACCACATTGGCTTTGCCATTATGCCCCTGGGTTAACATATTCATCCTGGCGTCAATACGGGTTTTATCCAATCCCTGCCGCCAGTGCTGCAATGTGACTGATAGCTGCCCGGACAACGGTTGTACGGCATAAGGCCAGCGCCAGAGGCCATCCTTAATCTGTACCGTTTCCGGCGTCAGCAGCCACGGCAACACCGCCAGCGGCTCGGCCTCGCCTGCGGCGTTAAGTGATAATGAACCTTGCCGCCCTTGCCAGCGCAGCAGCGCCGAGACCGATTCCGGCGTTTGGCCGGTATCCAACTGGCCTTGCAACATTCCCTCAACCGGGGGCTGCGCCAGCGTGTCGGCCAGTTCCATCTCGCCGCCGAACCGTAACCGGGCGTAATCAGCCGGGGTCGCCAGCACGCCGTCTCGCAATACAAGATGCCGATCGCTCAATTGCGCCTGAAAACTCAACGCTTCGCTCTGATAATCAAGCGTCTGCCGCGTGTTGCCATCGGCGCTTAACCGCACCTGCCCCGTATAGTCCCGCCAGGGCTTTAGCTCGAAGGTTTCTATCGTGATATCGGCGGCAGGCAAACGCCGTTGCCACTGTGACAGCGATACAGGCGCCGCATTATCATCGGACGGCAGCCGCGACAGGCAATCGCTATCCAGCGTGACCGATGCCATAGCGACGCGCCACCGACCTGATTGCCGGTGCAGCGAAATATTCCGCACATCAAGCAATTGACAGTCACCGGCTTGCAGGCTGAACCCTTGACTTCGCAGCCCCCCATCGTGCCAGACGGGCGAAGAGTCCAGCGTGAACGACATCTCCGCCGGCAACCAGATCCCGATTAAACGAGGCAACCATTGCGGCAGAGTTCGCCATGACACGACCAGCAACAGCAATATCAGCGCCAATCCTGCCAGTGAATATTTTTTAGTCATCAAGGGATATTAAGCATCCTGTTCCATGTAAAACCAAAACCTGCTATTTCCTGCTTTATTAGGTAGGAATTATAGGCTGTTAATCCCTTCACCTTTATATAGTAGACAACCATCAGACCGCACACTGAACTTTCTTGCGCCTTATCGCCCTCATATGATTATGTTGTTATTGTTAGTCAAGCAACAGTTTGTCAATTCAGTGTTTTCTGATAGCTTAACAAGAGGACTTTGCGGAGAAACACGCTATGAAATTGGCAGTTTACAGTACTAAACAATACGATCGTAAGTATTTAGAGCGAGTTAACCAACAGTTTGGCTATCAAATTGAATTTTTCGATTTCATGCTGACGAAACGCACCACGGCAACGGCCGCAGGCTGCCAGGCCGTGTGCATTTTTGTTAACGATGACGGCGGACGTGAAGTGTTGACCAAGCTGGCGAAACTTGGGGTAAAAACGCTGGCGTTACGTTGCGCGGGTTTCAACAATGTCGACCTTGATGCGGCCAAAGAGCTGGGGATTAAGGTGGTTCGGGTGCCGGCCTATTCACCGGAAGCGGTTGCCGAACATGCGGTTGGGATGATGATGTGCCTTAATCGCCGCATTCATCGCGCCTATCAGCGTACCCGCGACGCCAACTTCTCGCTGGAAGGCTTGATTGGCTTCAACATGCACAACCGCACCGCGGGCATTATCGGCACCGGCAAGATCGGTATCGCCACCATGCGCATCCTGAAAGGGTTCGGTATGCGCCTGCTGGCGTTTGATCCCTATCCTAACCCCCAAGCGCTTGAGCTGGGCGCGGAATATGTGGATCTGAAAACGCTGTATGCCAAATCGGACGTAATTTCATTACACTGCCCGCTGACGCCGGAAAACCACCATCTGCTTAATCAGGCCGCATTTTCGCAGATGAAAAACGGCGTGATGATCATTAACACCAGCCGAGGCGGATTAATCGACTCGCAGGCAGCCATTGACGCGCTGAAGCTGCAAAAAATCGGCTCGCTGGGTATGGACGTCTATGAAAACGAACGCGATCTGTTCTTTGCGGACAAATCCAATGACGTTATTCAGGATGACGTTTTCCGCCGCCTATCCGCCTGCCATAACGTGCTGTTTACCGGGCATCAGGCATTCCTGACCGAAGAAGCGTTGACCAGCATTTCCCAGACAACGCTACAAAATCTGAGCCAGATAAGCCGGGGCGAAGAATGCCCTAATTTATTGAATCCATAAGCCGATTCCGCGCTTTTCCCGCGGCGGCCTTGCGTCGCCGCAGCGTCAGCCCGCGGGACAAGTGCCATTCATCAATGAGCGTTCATCACAACGCTTGCCGTTAGCCAACTGGCAAGTCCCCACGCTGGCGCCATTTAACTGTCTGGATAACGCCATTGTTCCCCCCATTAATGAACAACTCGCATCGGCGGGCGAATCGATTTTCAGCAGCACGGCGGAATTGTCATTCTTAAATGAAGGATCCTGCTGATTTACGGCAGTGGTTTTTTCACTATTGCTGCAACCAGCCAGCACGAGGACAGCCGCAGTGAATAACCATTGATACGATTTCATTCTCTGGCTCCGGATCGTTTTATTTTATGAAGTGATTAATGACTTTGTCCCACACTATTTACCACACCTTATTTCGCCGTCACACCGATAAATGCGCCAATACGGCACAAGATCAATAAAGTGGCCGGATACCTAGACCTTTCCAATCCCAATCTGAATAAGCATGCCGATAAATGCGAATCCCGCCGCAATAATCGGCAGCAGGAACACATCCAGATCAAAGGCCAATATCAATCCGCCGGCGGATGCCCCCAACGAGCTACCGAGATAAAGCGCGGATTCATTCAGCGCCACGGCCAGGTTGCCGTCTCCGGCGTGTTCTCTGGCTTGAATAAGCTCGTGATTTTGCGGAACCTGCAATGCCCATCCAACAGCCCCCCAAAGCATTATCGGGATTGCCATAAGCCAAATGTTCCATAGCGCCACTACCGGCATGGCAAACAGCGCAAGCGTTAATATTCCCATAATAATCAACGTAAGCGTTGGCCCGGCGATTCGGGTGGTTAGCATACCGATGAGAATGCTGCCCAGGACGCCGCCGATACCCCAGAGCCAGAGCCACGGCACCACTGAATGCACGCCGGGATAGGCCATCACGAACGGCGCTATAAAGGTATACATGCCCAGACTGGCAATAGCAGCCAGCAATGACACCGATAAAATCGCAAACACTTTACGATCGCGTAAAATCGACAGCCTCTGACCGATAGATGCCTCAATGTTCGCAGGCAATACGGGAAGCTTACGCCAAAGCGCGATAAACGATATCAACCCTAATCCGGCAATAAACCACAGGGCGGATTGCCATCCGGCATAGTTCGCCACCAGTAGGCTCAAAGGCTCGTGCGCCGACGGCGCAAGATATTCAGGAACTGACGAAAAATCTTGAAAAACGTTCTCCAGACTTTAAAGCTGACTGGCACCAGCAGAACGTTCAGGGCTCATGCACCGGGGTACGAACCTTAATGATTGATGATATTGGAGAGATCGCGTTTCAGCACACCACGCTCATCATTGATGAAGATCGCCACCTGAGATTGGTCTACTACGCGACAGCACAAGCATCTGAACCCGTTTTCGAGTCATGGCGGCAAGCGGCGATAGCTAAACGTTAATACCGGTCACCTCATGGTGGCGGGTTGTTCATGCCCGCGGCAGAGTAAACTCCGCAGGGAATGAACATCATCCCCATTCGCCGGAAAATCTGATCTGGTATTCGTCGTCGTAATCCGTACCATACACGCCATACTTATGCATGTTGGATAGAAAACCTGTACGGTAACTATTTTTTGCCACCTGTGGTGCCCCTTTTCGGAATGAGCACGTGTAGAAATGGAAGAGAAACAGCAAGTTAACAAAAAGCAGCAATACAATTTAAACAAACTTCAAAAGCGCCTGCGCCGCAACGCGGGGGAAGCTATCGTCGACTTCAATATGATTGAAGAAGGCGACCGCATTATGGTTTGTCTGTCCGGCGGTAAAGATAGTTTCACCATGCTGGAAATTCTACGCAATCTGCAACAGAGCGCGCCGGTTAACTTCTCGCTGGTTGCCGTCAATCTTGATCAAAAGCAGCCGGGTTTCCCTGAACATGTGTTGCCGCAATATCTTGATAGTCTTGGCATTGAGTACAAGATAGTGGAAGAGAACACTTACGGTATCGTTAAAGAAAAAATTCCGGAAGGTAAAACCACCTGTTCGCTGTGTTCACGCCTGCGCCGCGGTATCTTATACCGTACGGCCACGGAACTGGGCGCAACCAAAATAGCCCTTGGTCATCACCGTGACGACATCTTGCAAACGCTGTTTCTGAATATGTTCTACGGTGGGAAATTGAAAGGTATGCCGCCGAAACTGATGAGCGACGATGGAAAACACGTTGTTATCCGCCCGTTGGCTTATTGCCGGGAAAAGGATATTGAGCGTTTCGCCGAAGCCCGTCAGTACCCGATTATTCCCTGTAATCTTTGCGGCTCGCAGCCCAATTTACAACGTCAGGTGATTAAAGACATGCTGCGCGACTGGGATAAACGTTACCCAGGCCGCATTGAAACCATGTTCAGCGCCATGCAGAACGTGGTGCCTTCCCATCTTGCCGATAATGCGCTGTTTGATTTCAAAGGCATACATCATGACAGTGAAGTCATTGACGGCGGCGATCTGGCCTTTGATCGCGAGGCGATCCCGCTGCGGCCTGCCGGCTGGCAGCCAGAGGACGACGACGAGATCGCCCCGCTTACCCGACTTGACGTACTCGAAATCAAATAGGCGCCCAAAACAAGCCGATAATCAAGTTAACGCGTTGATTAAAAAGCACAGAGAGGGTGTTAAGCCTCTTTGGGCAAGGCACTTTTCTCCTTCAGCCCCTGACATCGTTATGCCCGCGCAGGCGGGCATCTCTCCAATAGGCACCGACAGTGCATGACCGTGTTCGTCACCGGTGCGGCGGCGGATCGATAATCGGTTTTGGGTCGGGATCGGGGATCGGCGGCGGTTTAGGCAGCGGATCCGGAATCGGAATCGGGTCGGTGGGAATAGTGTCGACAAGCGGATATTCAGCCGCGCTCTGAATATTCATACCTTTCTCCTCGGTGTTGGATGAATTGACGTCAAATCCAGCTACTGATATGCCGATGAGACTGGCTGGCGGAACCAGCACCTGTCTATTAAGCATAGAAGCTGAGAGAGAAAGCACAAAAAACGCCTGATGCGTTCTGCGGAATAAGAGGCGATCCCTCGTCGCTCGGCGGCGTCAAGCCAGGATTTATCCCGTCGTCGCGCCAGCCGTTTGTCTGAAACATTCAACGCCCGATCAAACGCTTTTCCAACAGGCGCGTCATGCGGGCGATCGGGTAACAATAGTAGAAAAAAAACAGCAGCAGCGTGAAGTAAACCAGAATGGTGAAATCAATCCGCGCCACGGTATTACTGGCGATAGTGGCCATATCCACCACGTCATGCACGCCGACCAGCGAAGCCAGCGAGGTACTCATGGTGATGCTGGCATACACATTCATCCACGGCGGCAACATCCGGCGCACGCACTGCGGCAGGATGACGTAGCGAAAAATCTGGTTACGGCTAAAAGCCATCGACTGCGCGGTTTCCCACTGGCCGCTGGGGATAGATTGCACCGCACCGCGAAAAATCTCCGCGATGATGGCGCTGGCCGGCAGGCCAAGGCCAATCACCACTTTAACCCAATCGGGAAAAGGGATGTACCAATGCAGAAAAACGATTTCGAAGGGAAACACATAGGTGGTGAAGTAAATCAGCACCAGAATCGGCGCGTTGCGAAAAATCTGCACCCAGAGCCGGGTCAGCGTGCGCAACAGACGCGAGGGCGCCAGCGACAGGCCGCCCACCGCCACGCCCAGCATCGTGCCCAGCAGCATGGCCAGCGCGCTAATGCCGATGTTGACGCCAATCCCTTGAAACAACGCCGGTAGCCAGCGCCATAGCTGGATCACGGCAAACGGCGCGCTGTCGGCATTCGCCAGCAGCAGATTGACCGCTACGATCGCCAGCAGCGCGATCGCCCAGAAATCAGACAGCACGGCGCCGATAAGCGCGCGGCATTTGCCCGGCCGCACGCTACGTTTCACCACGATATCATTGACCATAGCCCGGCATCCTCAGACGGTTTTCCAGCCATCTTCCGGCGGCGCTGACCAGCCAGGTCAGCACGGCAAAGTAGACCAGAATCAGTAAGATTAGCTCCAGTACGTTGTCGCGCTGCGACCAGATCATAATCGACTGATAGGTCACGTCGCCAACGGCGATGGCCGAGGCGATCGCCGTCATCTTGACCAGATCCACCAGGTTATTAACGAGCGCCGGCAGAGAAAAACGCACCGCTAACGGCAGTTGTACATACCAGAAGATTTGCCGCCGGCTGAAGGCCATGGCGCGGGCGGCCTCCAGCGTAACCGGCGACACCGCCTCAATGCCGGCGCGCAGCGCTTCGGCATGGAACACCGCCTTATGCACCGATACCACCAACACGACCCACATCAACGGCGATATCGGGTTGCCGCCCTGACTGATATGCTGGGTAATCAGCATATTGAGCACCAGAAAGGCGCAATACAACTGCACTAACGTCGGCGTATTACGCACCAGTTCGACAAAAGCGCTGACCGGCGCTGTCAGCCAGCGCGTCTGGCCGGTGAGCGCCGCCGCGATGAGCACCCCCATCAGCAGGCTAAATGGAATGGTCAGCAAACAAAGTTCAAGGGATACGCCCATGCCGCTCAAAAACGCGGCCCGGTCAACCGGGTCCAGTACAAATGCATAGTTCAGGCCCAGTGGTTTAAAAAACGCCACCAATCCGGACAGGAAAGAATCAAGCAACGGCCCAGAATACATTGTCTCATCCTCCTTGCTACGCGAACCGAACTCAGAAAGCCGGCTCCGGCGGCGCGGCGTCGAATTCGCCGCGCTGCGCTTTGGCGTTGGCGGCGCGGAAATACTCGTCCGGCACGCCATAATGCCGCCCCAGACGCAGCAGCGAGCCGGAACGGTGCCAGTCGCGGATCACATCATCAACGAACTTCCGGGTATCGGCCTCGCCGCGCCGGGTCCAGATCACGGTCGGCGACGGGATCAACGGGTCGGGCGTTCCCAGCCGGTAGGCCTGCCACTGCGACGCGCTCGGCCCTTCCAGCACCAGATGCATGGCGGGCGAGATGTGCACCGACGCGTCGCAGGCGCCGCCCTTCAGCGCCAGCAGCGATTCGGGGATGCCGCGCAATCCTTTGACGATCGCGCCGTACTCCTGTAGTGGTCGAGTGAAGTTACTGCCCTGGGAAACGCAGGCCACCTTGCCCTTTAAATCCGACCAGCTCCTGACGCCGCTCTCTTTCGACACGATCGCCGCCCCGCCGACCAGATTATAGGGCGTCGGCGCATAGCTCAGCGCCTCGCTGCGCTCCTGGGTCCATTGAATATTGGCGATCAGCAGATCGACCTTGCCAGACTGCAAAAACTGCACGCGCGTCGAGGCGGTGACCGGCACCACCTCCAGCGTCACGCCCAGCCGCTGCGCGATATCCTGTCCCAGATCGGTCTGAAAGCCGCCGATCTTGCCGGTTTTCTGATCGAGCAAACCGAACGGCGGGGACGCCCCATCCACCCCGACCGCCAGTTTGCCGCGCGCTTTGATCTTATCAAGCGTGGCATCCGCCAGACTGAACGAAGAAAACAGCGGCAACAGCGTGACCGCCAGTACCGCGCGCAACAAAAAGATTTTTTTCATAGTTTTTGTACTTTCGTCAGTGATTCATCGTGCCTGTAACGCGGCGCGTCAGCGTTTGTCTCGGAGCCGACGGCGCTAAATTTTTTATGCAATTCCTGAAGCGCCGGCTGCGGCGGCGTAATGCCCAGCCGCTTTTCCGTTGCGATCAGCCAGCCGCTGCGGTGCCAGGTCTGCACCACCCGATCGACGGCGGCGATGGTGTCGGCCTCGCCTTTGCGCGCCCAAACCACCGAGTCAGCCGGCAGGATCTCTGCGGCAATCGGCGCGTGGTAGTCCGCCCATTCGCCGCCCTTGCGCACCAGCGGCTGCAACAGCGTGGAGTCATGCACCGCCGCTACGCACTGGCCGCCTTTCAGCGCCAGTAGCGAATCGGACGAACTCTTATAGCCTTTCGGCAGCGCGCCGTAATCGGCGGCCAGCGGCCGGGTAAAGCTGCTACCCTGGGAAACGCAGACGTTTTTACCGCGCAAATCCTCCCAACGGCGAATGCCGCTGTTGCGCGGCGTCAGAGCGGTGCCGCCCACGCGATAAAACGGCGTCGGCGCATAGCCGAGGCTCTGCGCCCGCTCAGCATTCAGTTCCATGGAGGCAATCAGCAAATCCACCTTACCGGCGATTAAAAACTGGGCGCGGGTGGCGGTTTGCACCGGCACCAGTTCCACCTCAACCCCTAAATCGCCGGCCAGACGGCGCGCCAATTCCGGATTCCATCCGGTCAACTGTTTGGTTACCGGGTCAATTGAGCCAAAATCCCCGCCGTTGATCATCACCCCGATAGCAACCTTGCCGCGGGACTGGATTTTATCCAGCGTGGCGTCGGCCTGCGCCATGCCCGGCAACAGCGCCAGCATGAGCGGCAAGAGCCGATTACGCCGCGCTACATTGCGAAAATATTTATTAATATCCATCACCTGTTTATTTCCTTATCGCCAGAGCCTGATCTTCCTCATTCAGCCGAACGCCCGCCATCACCCGGCTATAATAAGAGTGACTGGTGTTCAGCGCGCCGATCGGGTTATGCGCCAGCACCCGGTCTTTGACGATCAGGTAAGTGACCGGCGCCTGCGAATGTTTAATAAACAACGAGTCATGGCCGACGCACAGGCCGCTAATCACATTCAAATCCGTTTTTTCCTTATTGCATAATTCCGCCTGCATGATGGGATTACACATGGCCTCATACTGACCAGGCCGGATCTTATCCCGGTCTTTAATGCCGGCCTCGCACTTGTCCTGCGCGCCGACTTTGCACAGCACGCCGAATGCCTGTAGGCCGTTAGCGCGCAGGATATCGGCGAAGATGCGGTTTTCCTGAATCAGGCCGGCGCAGGAGGCGATGCCGATTTTGCGCGCGCCAATCTTTTTAGCGAAAACAATGATCTCTTCCACCCGCGTTAATTGGCCGTAGTACTGCCCTTCCACCTGCGCGGCGGCCAGCATAATCTTATTCACCGATTCATCGCCGGCATATCTGGTCAGGCTCTCCTGCAGCAGATCGTCGCCCTGTGGCGCAGTGGTCAGACACTTGCGCGGAAAGTCGCTGTCATGACGATAGCAATTGAGAAAATTACATTCTGTACAGCTAAATTTATTAGCCACCAAATAACTCCGTAATATATAGCGTGAGTATTCCCTACAAAATAAAAGGGAAATGCCGGTGTTGGAAACCAATGATTCCACATTTAGATAGTATAAATATGGCAATAAATAGAAATGCAGGCCGTGCGGACGCAGCGCTGAAAGCGCTGGCGGGTATGTAGTAATACAGAATTAACTATGCCAAATAGTGCTATTAAAAAAATACGAATTAATTATTCGATATTGTTGTTTGGCCAATAATCTTATCCATGCGGGAAATAACGCTACAATTTACCGTATCGTTTATTTCGCTCGGCAAAAATATATCAATTCCTTAACATAATTATAACCCGGTAATTTAGCCGTCGATATCCGGCAGCGGAATATCGCCGCTGAAATCCGGCACCTGATAACCGCGCTGAACCGCGGGCCGGCCGGCCAGACGCAGATACCAGTCGCGCACGTGCGGGTAGTCGTTCAGATTGATGCGCTGGTAGTGAAAGCGCGCCACCCACGGCCACAGCGCGATATCGGCGATGGAATAGTCGTCCGCCACGGTTTGGCGCCCGGCGAGGTGGTGATTCAGCACGCCATACAGCCGCTGCGCCTCGTCGTGATAGCGCTGTTCCGCATAGGCGGACTTACCGGGAAAGTAGTGCAGAAAATGGTGCGCCTGGCCAAGCATGGGACCGAAACCGCCCATCTGCCACATTAACCACTGCAAGGTGCGATAGCGATCGTCGCCTTGCGAAGCAAGAAAACGGCCGGTTTTATCCGCCAGATAGATCAGGATGGCGCCGGACTCCATCAACGCCAGACCGCTGTCGTTATCCACAATCGCCGGAATTTTACCGTTTGGGCTGATGGCGCGAAACGCCTCGCTGTGCTGTTCGCCCTTGCCGATATCGACAGCGTGCACCCGATAAGGCAGTTCCAGCTCTTCCAGCAGAATCGAGACCTTACGCCCGTTAGGCGTGTTCCAACTGTAGAGATCGATCATACGCTGACCTTCCGCACTTCGGCCAGCAGGGGATGCTGGCGCAACACGCCGGCCAGCCGGGCGACGCCGGTACGGATCTGCGCTTCGCTCTCCAGCGCGAAGCACAGGCGCAGCCAGTTTTGCGCCGCGTCGCCGTCAACCGCCCAGTCCGGCCCCGGATTGAACGCCACGCCGACCGCCGCCGCGGGTTCCACCAGCGTGCGGGTATCCACGCCCTCAGGCAGAGCCAGCCACAGGAAAATACCGCCCTTCGGCAACCATAACCTGACGCTATCGCCCAGTTCCTGCCGCACCGCCGCCGTCAGCACCGCCAGTTTACGCGCCAGCGTAGCGCGCAGACGGCGAATATGCGCGTCAAAGTGGCTGGCAAAATACTCCGCGATGATGATCTGGTCGAGCGCGCCGGTGCCGCCATCCGTTTTCAGCGACACCAGATGGCGCAGAATGACCGGCGACGCGCTCAGATAAGCCACGCGCACCGCCGGGGCTAGCGTTTTGGAGAAAGAGCCGACGTGGATCACCTGCTGCGGACTCAGCGCATATAGCGCCGGCGGCGCCTCATGGCCCTGCCAGACAATATCGGCATAACATTCATCCTCGACGATCAGAGTGCGGTAGCGCGCCGCCAACTGTAGCAACTGATGCCGTCGCGCCAGTCCGAGGATCGCGCCGGTGGGATTCTGTACGGTAGGAATGGTATAGATAAACTTCGGCGTTACGCCGCGCTGCGACAGCTCTTCGAGGATTGTTTCCAGCGCATCAATGCGAATCCCCTCATCATCCAGCGGAATCGCGACGATATTGACCTGACGGCCGCGCAGTTTGCGCAGCGCCCCGGCGTAAGAGAAGGCTTCCATCAGCACGGTATCGCCCGGCGTCAGCAGCAAATTGTTTACCAGATCCAGCGCCGGCCCGGAACCGGAAGTGATGAGAATATCCTCGATATCCGCCGTGATGCCGCGCGTCGCCAGCTTCTGGCTGACAAAGCGGCGCAGATTCTCATTGCCCTGCGGCCCGTGGCCCTGATTGTAAATCGCCAGACTGCGGCCTTCACGCCGGATGGCGATCTGCGCCGCGCTGACGAGTCCCTCCAGCGGGATTAGCTCCGGCGCGTTATGTCCGGCGTTAAACGTGATATCCGCCATGCCCTGCCAGACGGACGTAGGCTCTGGCAAACCGGGGCGAAACAGCGTGCGGGGATCGAACGGTATGGCATTCATTTTTTCATTCCTGAATAGCTGCGAATACCTGTTCTTATAACAATCGATTTTTTCTCACAAATAAATATAACAGCTATTGAATTGCGCTTGCCGAATAACGTCGAGCGGCGGCAATGATAATAGACGCGCAACCGTGGGAGAAAAAAGGAAAGCCGGCGTGCCGGCTCGTAAGCGAATTGACTGGCGTTTGGCGAGTATATTTAATTTAAAACTAATCAAAGGCGAATTAAGCATTTCGCTTTCACCTTTGATTCCCATTTAATTAATTCTGGTATCTTTTGATTTTATTTTCTTCCGCAGGGGGAACAGGCCAGCCCGTAGCCGAACTTAACCATCAGGATGACCTGCCGCTATTACCACGCGCTGCCTCATACCGTCCGGTATCGTCGGAATATATACAGGAGTTGACTTTATGATAGCTATGCCGCGATCTGTCCAGAGCAACCCGCAGGCGAACACCGCCTGGCCCCTGGTACGCATTCATGATGTCCACCTGACGCTCGGCAATACCCCGGTGCTGCAAGGCATCGATTTGCAGGTTTCCCAGGGGGAAGCGCTGACTATCATCGGCCCCTCTGGTTCGGGGAAATCGTCGATCCTGCGCTGCATCAACGGGCTGGTCACTCCACATCAGGGGGAGATTTTCATCGGCGATACCGGCGTGCACCAGTTGAAAAATGAAAGCGAGCGCATCGCCTTGCGTAAACGCATTGGTTTTGTGTTCCAGCAATACAACCTGTTCCCTCATCTTACTGTTCTGGAAAATCTGATGATTGCGCCCATCCGTATTCTGCGTCAGCCCAAAGAGCTGGTGAAAGCGCGCGCCATGGCGTTGCTGGCGCGCGTGCGGCTGGAAAACAAGGCCGACAGCTATCCCGGCGAACTTTCCGGCGGCCAGCAACAGCGGGTGGCCATCGCCCGAACGCTGACAATGGATCCGGAACTGGTGCTATTCGATGAGGTAACCTCTGCGCTGGATCCCGAAACCGTCGGCGAAGTGCTGGCGGTGATCCGCGAGCTGATTGGCGAAGGCATGACTTGCATCCTGGTCACACATGAAATGCGCTTCGCCCAGGAGGTCAGCGACCGCGTCGTGTTTACCGAACACGGCCTCATTATAGAACAGGGCACGCCGGAGCAAGTATTTCGTCATCCGCAAAATCTGCGCACCCACGCATTTATCAACGCGTTGAGCAGTTGAAGGCTTGCTTACCCGGCATACCGATTTAGTTGCCGCGCGCCGCTTCTTTTCCAGGGCGTTTCAGCGGATGATCCTGCGCAAGTGGATAGCGTATCTTGCGCCCTACGCCACGACGGCAGACGGCTGAAACGCACATAAAAAAATGCCGACGAAATCGTCGGCATGGTGTGAATCAATTGTGCTATGCAGTAATTCAAAAAAGGAAGTAAGACAATATGGAGCGCAACGCCCATCGCTTGACGTTGCATTCACCTGCGTTAGTGATAGTGCCGTACAACAGCATGAAAAATCTTGATATTGCTCAATATAGACGTTTTTTTTCGAGCGTTCGCAGAACTTCTGTGACGCGTTGCGCAATAACTATTATCAGCGGCTCACAACCATTTACTACGTTTTAACCACCAGGCAACGCCTACCACCAATCCCACCAACAATATACAGAAGGTTACAAATCCTAATGAGGAGTCGTTGCCGGGGATCCCTCCCAAATTGACGCCAAATAAGCCGGTTAAAAAGGTCGTGGGCAGAAAAACCATCGCCAGAAGCGACATCGTATAGGTTCGCCGGTTCATCGCATCCGTCATCAGCGTGGTGACTTCATCCGATAGCACCGTCGTGCGTGCGATACTGGCGTCCAAATCTTCCAGGCCGCGGCCTAATCTGTCGGCGATTTCCTGCATTCTGCGCCGGTCGTCATCCTGCATCCAGGGGAATTTCTCCACCGAAAGACGAGAAAATACATCACGCTGAGGCGTCATATAGCGCCTTAATACAATTAACTGCTTGCGGATCAGTGCCAGTTCGCCCTGCTGCGGCGTTTTCTGCTCCAGCAGATCCTCTTCCAGCGCGATAATACTTTCATGTAAATCATCGATAAAATCACTCGCGTGGTCGGTCAGCGCTTCCGCAATGGAAACCAGCCAGCTCCCACTATCGGTAGGGCCATGCCCCTCTTTCAGATCGTCCAGCACTTCATCAATGGCCGCCAGTTTTCGCCGCCGGGTAGAAATAATCAGGCTATCCGTAATAAAAATCCGCAGGGCGACCAATTGATCCGGCCGCGAATTCTCATTGCGATTAATGCTGCGCAGCGTAATCATCGTCCCCTCGCCCAACCGGGTGACTCTGGGGCGCACGCTTTCTCCCAACAGCGCATCCCGTACGCTATCCGGTACCAGGCTGGTTTCCGTCAGCCAGTCAGCACTATCGCGTTTTGTAGAGTCGAGATGCAGCCAGCAAGGTTTCGCGCTGGTTACCACGTCATCATCGATTATCGGCGCGATCCCGCCGTCGCCGTTCAACTGATACGCATAAACAGCACCGGTATGTTGTAGTTCTTTTCCTTTAAAGGGTTCCACGCTTGCCTCCGGTGATGATTCATTACTTCCGATACATCTTAACAATCATTTTTCTAAACTAATCAAACTGCGTCACCGCCGCAATAAACACCAATACGACCATACAGCATCAGGATTGCCATTGTCGGAAAGAGAGAAGCCCGGCTTCACGCCCCATGCGGAGGATGAAGCCGAGAGACCGCTCGAACGGTCTTTGATTAATGTTTAATGATATAAAGCGTGTGGCTGTACGCCACGTCTTCAGGGTTGGTGATGGGATAACCTTTAACCCAGGGCTTAATCAAACGGCCGTTGGTGTACTGATAGATTGGCGCGATAGGCGCTTCTTCCAGCAAAATTTGCTCGGCCCGGTTGTAATCGTCATTCAACGCCCGCGCATTGGTCTGATTACTGGCTTCCTCCAGCAGCTTATCGTAATCGGCGTTTTTAAAACGCGCCAGATTACCGCTGTGCTGTGAGGTTAATAACGACAGGAAAGTGGACGCTTCATTGTAATCCCCTACCCAGGACGCCCGCACCACGTCAAAATTACCGCTGTTGCGGCTGTCAATATACGTTTGCCACTCCTGATTAGCCAATTTTACGTCGACCCCTAATTTTTTTTTCCACATGGAAGCGATGGCGACGGCGATCTTCTGATGACTTTCCGATGAGTTGTACAGCAGCGACAACTTCAACGGTTTGCCTGGGCCGTAGCCCGCGGCGGACATCAACGCTTTGGCCTGGGCATCCAGTTCGGCCTGCGTATATTGCTGCAGCAGGCTTTCCGTCGGCTTAAACCCGGCGGTCACGTCAGGCGTAAAGTGGTAAGCCGGTTTTTCACCGGTTCCCAACACTCTTTCCGCGATGATTTTTCGATCGATCGCGTAAGAAAGCGCTTTTCTCACTCGCACGTCGCTCGTCGGCGCCCGTTGGGTGTTGAATGCATAGTAATAGGTTCCCAACTGTTCCGGCGTATAGACCTGGCCAGGCAAATCTTTCAACAGTTTCTGGTACATATTTTTAGGAAACGACTCGGTAATATCGATATCGCCGGCCAAATAGCGTTTCGTGGCATTCGATTCCTGATTGATGGGAACGAAAGTCACTTTGGTTAATTGGGTATGGGCGTGATCCCAATAATATTCGTTTGGCTCCAGCACCAGTTTTTCGTTTACCACCCGCTGCTGTAGTTTAAATGCGCCGTTTCCCACCAGATTGCCGGGCTTCGTCCAGTCATCGCCATATTTTTCTATGGTCGCCTGATGCACCGGAAACAGGCTGAAATTGGCGGTCAGACTAACAAAATACGGCACCGGCCTGTTGAGCTGCACCTTCAGCGTATGGTCATCGATAGCCGTTACCCCCAACTGGTCGGCGGGCAATTTGCCGTCAATAATTTGATCGGCGTTCACAATTCCGGCCAAACGGGCAAACCAGGCGAAAGTCGAGGAGTTTTCCGGCGCGACCAGACGGCGCCAGCTATAGACGAAGTCCTTCGCCGTAACCGGATCGCCGTTGGACCAGCGGGCATCATTGCGTAAGGTAAACATGAAAGTACGGTTATCGCTGGTTTGCCAGCGCTGCGCTACGCCAGGAATAATATTGCCGTGTTCGTCCTGATTGACCAAACCTTCAAACAGATCCCGCGAGACCTGCGCTTCCGGCAAGCCGACCGCTTTTATCGGATCCAACGATGCGGGCTCATCCTTGATATGACGGACAATTTCCTGCTTTTCAGCTAACGGGGTTCCAGCCGGAACTTGCGCCGCGGCGGCGTTCCCGGCCACAACCGCGAACAGCGCGGCATATAATGCGGAATAACCATGTCGCATAATAATTTATCTCAGATAATGATGAAGTTACTGAATAATATAATAGTCAGAAAACACGCGATGCGGCCAGAGTAAAGCGCTCATATTTGTGGTATTTAGTCCAATCCGCCTCACAGATGCTATTTTTAGCCTCAGCCGTTATGATGAAAAAAGTTAAAACCATCGATAGGCAAACAAATGGGAAATCACACTATCGCTCTGCGGGCTCGCCAACTACGTGGTCATCTTTCCTCTTTGGGCGAACCTTATGGGAAATCGCTATTGGGGGCGCCGCTACTCTATTTTCCGTCCGAATTGCCGCAGCAGAACAGCGGGCTGGTTATCGCCGGCACGCACGGCGATGAAACCGCATCCATAGCGACGCTCTCTTGTGCGTTGCGGAGCCTGTTGCCGGGACAGCGAAGGCACCATGTGGTTCTTGCCGTTAATCCCGATGGCTGCCAGTTAGGCGTGCGGTCAAATGCCAACGGCGTCGATCTTAATCGCAACTTTCCCGCCGAGAACTGGCAACCGGGTAATACCATATACCGTTGGAACAGCTATGCCGACGAGCGGGACGTGACGCTATCCACCGGGGCGGCCCCGGCCTCGGAACCGGAAACCAAGGCGCTGTGCGAATTGATTGAGAAACTTAATCCCGCCTGGGTTGTCTCTTTTCATGAGCCGCTCGCCTGTATTGACGATCCGCACCGTTCGGCATTGGGGCGGTGGCTGGCGCGACAATTTGATTTATCGTTAGTAACCGGAGTGGGTTACGATACCCCTGGCTCTTTTGGCAGTTGGTGCGCCAACCGAATGCTGCCGTGCGTTACCGCGGAACTGCCGCCGATATCGGTAGATGCCGCCAGTGAACGTTACCTCAGCGCGATGAACGCATTGTTATGTCATAATTTTGATACCAATGTTGCCGATAGTGCCCTAAACTGAGCAGCATGTTAATAACCTGTAAGTAATTAGAGGATGCATACATGTCACAGAACGTACATTTTCAAGGCAATCCAGTGCCATTGGCAGGCACTTTCCCCGCAAAAGGCGATAAGGCCAAGGCCTTTACGTTGGTTGCCAAAGATCTGTCGGACGTCGCTCTCAGCAGCTATGCTGGCAAACGTAAAATCCTGAATATCTTCCCTAGCATCGATACCGGCGTGTGCGCCGCATCCGTGCGCAAATTCAACCAGTTGGCGTCAGAACTGGATAACACGGTGGTTCTGTGTATTTCTGCCGACCTGCCGTTCGCGCAAGCCCGTTTTTGCGGGGCGGAAGGATTGAACAATGTGGTCGTGCTTTCCACCCTGCGCGGCGCCGAGTTCAAAGAAAACTATGGCGTCGCCATTGCTGACGGCGCCCTGAAAGGGTTAACGGCGCGAGCTGTTGTTATCCTGGATGAGAGTGATAATGTCGTGTACAGCGAGTTGGTGAACGAAATCACCACCGAACCGGATTATGATAAAGCGCTGGCTGCATTGAAGTAATCGCCTAAGTCAAAAGCAAAATCCGAAAAGACGCCGTTAATCGTTTTTTCGGCAAAAGTCCGCGAACCTATTGGCTAGCGGATTTTTTTTGGCTTCATTACCCTGCACATTTCTTGATTAAATTTACTTAACGCTATACGGGAGGTAGAAATAAAATGAATCGTCATGGATGGATATAATATAATTCGGGTATTCATCGAAAACTTATAACCTGTTAC
This sequence comes from Brenneria izadpanahii, assembly GCF_017569925.1. Classification (NCBI taxonomy): domain Bacteria; kingdom Pseudomonadati; phylum Pseudomonadota; class Gammaproteobacteria; order Enterobacterales; family Pectobacteriaceae; genus Brenneria; species Brenneria izadpanahii. The sequence continues at coordinate 2,603,133 of NZ_CP050854.1, forward strand.
GCTCGCCATGAAAAATTCGATACGCTTGTATCATCATTAAAATAAACAACTCAGATAATCATCTGAGTTATAAAAATAATTTTATTTGTGTTTACTCGTAAGTTTTCGCAGCCATTAATATGTCAGAAAAAACACTCCAATTGATATTTTCAGGTAATGCTTTTCCACAATTTTCATAATAGCCCTCCATATCTTCAACCCAGGCGGCGATTGCTTCAAGGTAATCCGACAGATTGTGGTTTTCCCATCCATCAGCGTTCTCTTTGATATCACGGGCCAACCAAGATACCCGTTGTATAAATTCATTTTTAGTTTTAACCGGATGCAAATCATTCAAACGCTTATTCTCTATCGTCACCTTGATGCCCTCCTCTATTCAGGTTCCATTGCCTATTTTTAATGTACTCATTATATGATTTTTGTATTTTTTCTTCCATATGGCTTTACGCTAATCAGCCTTCAATATCGGTTGTACATTCATTATGGCTAGCGCGGCCTGATATGGACGACGTCAAATAATGGCGATCGCATGCTGGCATATATGTCGGACGAAGAGCAGGATAAAGATCGGTTGGGCGAACTGCCCAAGCTTGAGTTTCCGGTCTGAACGGAGAAATTGTTTTATTGATGGAGGCCAGAGTATGTTTTCCTTAACAACGCCACGGTTGCTCATCCGCCCTTGCAATACCGATGATGTTTCACAACTTGTGGACGCGGTACAGGAATCCGTGGAAACCGTAGGCCGTTGGTTGTCCTGGTGCAATGCCGAATATGGCGCAGCCCAAAGCACACAATGGGTTATGCAGTGCAAACATCATATCCAGGCTGGCGTTGCCTTTGACTTCGGCATATTTAATAAGACATCAGGCAAGCTGCTCGGCGCTATCGGCATCAATAATATCCAGCCGATGTATCAGATGGGCAATATCGGCTACTGGGTGCGCCAATCCGCGCAGAGACAAGGGATCGCGCTGGAAGCGGTAGAAACCATCATCCCCTTTGGCTTCAGACAACTGGGGCTAACCCGGTTGGAAATTGTAGCGGGAGAACATAACTACCCCAGCCGCCGCATTGCAGAGAATGCCGGCGCACGCTTTGAAGGCATCGCCAGGAACCGATTGATTGTCGGCAACCGCCTGATAGATGCCGCGATGTATTCGTTGATCCCGGCGGATATTCTGGGTAATGAAAAAGTCACACTGTAACTTAATCAACGATTGCGAATATCCATACCTCCGTCCGTAAAGGCCAAGCGCGCTACCTGCCCTGCGCCATGCGCGGTCAGACCGTTATGGCTCGTCCTCTTCGCCTGCGCCTTTGCGGCCGCTGAGACCATATTCCCGCAGTTTGTTGGCGATCGCCGTGTGCGATACCCCCAGGCGTTTCGCCAGCTTACGGGTGCTGGGATAGGTCTGATATAACCGGGTTAACACCGAGCGTTCAAAACGTTTGCTGATATCATCCAGCGACCCTTCCAACAGTTCTTCACTTTGCGGAATTTCAACCGAAAACGCCGGCAGTTCAATGTCCTGCATGCTTAGTTCATTGCCTTCCAACTGCGTCAGCGCGCGATAAATCGCATTTTTCAACTGGCGTATATTCCCCGGCCAGCCATACTGCGGCAGAAACTGGCGCAGATCGGCGGCCAGCTTCGGCCGCGGAATCCCTTGTTCATCGGCAAAGCGCGCCACGAACAGCTCCGTCAGCGGCATGATATCCGCCGGGCGATCGCGCAGAGGGGGTAATGTCAGCGTCAGAACATTAAGCCGGTAGTAGAGATCTTCACGAAATTCGCCGCGTTGCACCATTTCCAACAGGTTTTTCTTCGTTGCGCAGATAACCCGAACATCCACATGAACTTCGTGATCCTCGCCCACTCGGCGAAACGTTCCGTCATTGATAAAACGCAGCAGTTTGATCTGCATCTGCGCCGACATCTCGCCGACTTCATCCAGCAGCACCGAACCGCCGTTAGCCTGCTCGAAAAAGCCTTTTTTGCCTTCCAATGCGTTCGGATAGGCTCCCGGCGCATGGCCATAAAGCTCGCTTTCCATCACCTCATCGGGCAACGCCGCGCAGTTCAACGCCAGAAACGGCTTTTTCCCGCGCGGACCGTGTAAATGACAGGCGCGGGCCAGCATATCCTTACCGGTTCCGGTATCGCCGACGATCAGCAGCGGCGCATCCAGCATCGCCAGCTTACGCGCCTGTTCAACCACCTGACGCATTTTGGGGCTGACCGCCACAATATGTTCAAACGCGCCGTCATCATTAACCGACAGATCCTGCAATTGCCTTCCCATCCGTACGGCGGATTTCAGCATCACCAGCGCTCCCGCCGTTGATTTTTTACCGCCATCGTCTTCCTGGTGAATCGGGGTGATGTCCAGTAGAAAATCCTGGCCACGCACCACGACGCGCTGCGTTACCGAGGGACTTCCTTGCTCCAGCCACTCCGTGAAATGGTATCCGGCGATCAACGTTGAGATGAGCGTATTGCGAAGTTTCTCCACGCTGGCGCCAAACAGGCTGGCGGCCGCGGGATTGGACAGCTCAATTCTGCCTTTCATATCCAGCGAAAATACCGGCTCAGGCATGGAGTTGAGCAGCGCGTTTAACGCCCGGTGTTCACGTTCGGAAGGCATAAAGGCAACGGTTCGGACATCGCTAACGCTTTCAATACGACGGATTTCCGCCATCAAGGTCCGGAAATCATCAAAATCCAGCGTAGCGAAATTAAGATAAATACGACCGGCCGGATCGATCTCGATGCCGCGCAAATCAATATTGCGCGACGCCAGAAGATCCAACAATTCATGGGCCAAACCAATACGGTCTTCACAAAAAACTTCCAGACGCATCAATGACTACCTTCTTCATACGCGACAGGCCAATAATTACCGATAATACCCTTTCACTCCCATCGGATGAAGTAACGTGTCAGGAAAAGTTGACAGTCGCAGCGTCTCCTGCCACAAATTTCGCCATAATTCGCGCAATGCGCATATGCCAGCCCTGCGCCGCGCTTCATAACTGCCGACGAAAACGAACTACCAGTACAGATGCCGCGACATGGTCATGCGAACCCGCCACCGGGCAAGCAAGGCGCTATTTTGCCTTTTGCAGCGTCGCCTTCACCTGACCAATCAGCTCGCGGCGGAAATCCCCCAGACGCGGCTTGTCATCCAGCCAGGGCAGCGGACGGCACAATTCCATGGCTTTTATGCCCAGGCGAGCCGTCAACAAGCCGGCGCCGATCCCCTGCGCGGCGCGCGCCGACAGTCTAGCCGCCAGATCCTGCGACATCCAGTCCATGCCGATCTCCCGCACCAGTTCGGATGCCCCGGCGAAAGCGATATTCAGCAGCACCAGACGGAAAAGGCGGATACGGCTGAAATAGCCGAGTTCGATGCCATACAGCGCCGCAATGCGATTGATCAGCCGCAGATTTCGCCAGGCGATAAAAGCCATATCCACCAATGCCAGCGGGCTAACCGCGATCATTAGGGTCGATTCCGCCGCGGAACGGCTGATCTCCTGGCGCGCCTGACGATCTAATACCGGCTGCACCAGCCGGGCATACAGTTCGATGACTTCACGATCGTTATGCGTTTCATGCAACGAAGCCTGCCAGCGCTGCAACGCCGGGTGCCCGTTGTCCAGTCCGGCCTGCCGGGCCAGTTTTTCACAGAATTCACGCCCGCGCCCAATGCCGTGGCTATGCAGTAAATCGCGGGCGATATCGCGCTCTTCCGCCCGCTGGCGCAACCGGTACAGCCGCCGCCATTCAACGGCGACCGATCCCACGCCGGCGACGACAATCAAGCCGCCCGCCGCTATACCGCCCAACGCGATCCAATCCTGCTGAACCCATGAATTATGCAGTGATTGCACGCCCTGCGCGATGGCGCTAACGCCAAACAGCGTCAAACCGGCCATCACTAAGCGCCGCCACAGACTGCGTTTAGGGCGCAAGGCGGCGCTGACGGCCTCTTCGGCGGCCCCCTCTTCCGGCACTTCCTGCTCGCGGGAGACGGGCGCGAAGTGTTGCGCATCCTGCTCGTCAAACTCAACGCTGCCACGCAACTGCGGCTGAGGTTCCTCTGGCGAGGCCTGATCGAATGTCATGCGCGGTTTCAGTGGTTCGTTCATCGCAATTTATCTCCCAATAAAAACTCCATTACCGTATCCAGCCGGATATGGGGCAACGGCGCGTCCACCGTCATTTCACGAGGACGAAACTGATCAAAATGGAATCCCTGCTCTTGCCAGAACGCGGCGCCGGGCAACCGGGCGGGGACTTCCCCCGGATAGACGGTCAAAGGTTGACCGTCGCTCAGGCGATTCCCCTTTAACGCCGGTATTTTCTGCCCCTGGTGTTCAACCACGCCGCTTTGCGTCGACTGGACTGATGCAATCCCGGCGCAGTCCATGCTGATGCCTTCAAAAGCGGCATTCTGCCAGGCTTCCTGCACCAGTTGCTGCAGCAACGACACCAGATTCGCATGTTGATCGGCGGTAATGTGATCCGATTTGCTGGCGGCGAACATCAGTTTATCGATACAGGGCGAGAACAGCCGCCGGAACAGCGTGCGCTTGCCGTAATGAAAACTTTGCATCAATTGGGTTAACGCCAGCCGCATATCGTTGAAAGCGTGCAGGCCGCTGTTCAGCGGCTGCAGGCAATCCACCAACACAATCTGACGATCAAAACGGACAAAATGATGCTTATAAAACCCTTTCACTACCGATTGGCAGTAATAATCAAACCGCTGTCTCAACATGCCGATATTGGTTTTGGCGTCCGCCTGCGCCAGTTTGGCCTCTCCTAATTCGTCCACCTGCGGCCACGGGAAAAATTGCAGCACCGGCGCGCCGGCCAGATCGCCCGGCAGCACAAACCGTCCGGGCTGGATGAAATGCAATCCTTGCTGCTTGCAGCGGAGCAGATAGTCGGTGTAGGCCTGTGCAATCGCCGCCAGGTGATTTTCGTCCGCCGGCGCCAGCGGATCGAGCGATTCGCACAATTTCAGCCACGGCTTGGCCCACTCCAGGCGCTCGCCCTGTAGCAGCCCCGCCATCTGGCGCGACCAGCTCAGGTAGGTCTGTTCAAGCAACGGCAAATCCAGCAGCCATTCGCCGGGATAGTCCACGATCTCCAAATACAGCGTGGAAGTATCTTTAAAATGCCGCAGCAGGGAATCATTGGAGCGGTAACGCAGAGCCAGCCGGATTTCGCTCACGCCGCGCGTCGGCGTCGGCCAACTGGGCGGCGTACCATACAACGCCGCCATGCCTTCATCATAAGCAAAACGGGGAATGCCGAGATCGCGCTGCGGCACGCGTTTCGCTCCCAGCAATCTCCCCTCGCGCACCGCGGAAAACAGCGGCAGATGAGCGCCGCTGTGTACATTCAGCAACTGATTGACAAACGCCGTAATAAAGGCGGTTTTCCCGCTGCGGCTCAATCCGGTAACGGCCAATCGCAGATGGCGATCCACGCTGCGGTTAACCAGTGAATTAATCTCATTCTGTAATCGCTTCATTGGATAAACCATGACTCCTTAGATATTCCGATGCTTCGGCGGCAATGGCGCGAAATAGCCGACAATCAAGATGAGAATCGCCACGCCAATAAAGGCTACCGCCCGCGCCAGTCCGCCGCCGCCGGCGCTGTCCACCAGAAACAGTTTGATGATGGTCGCGCCCAGCAATAACGCCCCGCTTAACCACCCAACCCGCTGTTGTCGCCGAGTTGACCACACCATGCCGATCAGCGCGGAAAGCGACCATAAAAGCGCGAAGGTGGTTTGCACCAGACGGGAATGCCACAGCGCGTCGCCCGACCACGGGATCTGCGCATACCAGGCCAGCGACCTAAGCAGCAGGCCGTTCAGCAACCAGAAACTTAATAACCACAATCCGAACCGGCACTGCCCGCTTAATGCGCCATTCGGCGCCAGCTCCGGCCGCGTGCGACGATACCATAAGGTCAGCGCCGCCATACCCAATACCATGCCGGCTTCCAACGGATTAAACAGCGGGATATAGAATACGCTTCCTTCATGCCAGGCTATCTGGCCGTCCATCAGGTTAGCCGACGCCAGCAGAGTAAACAGGGCGGCGATCGGCGGCACCAGTCCCGTTCGGTTATACAGCGATCCCCAGGCCGTCAACGGCCACAGCCGATGACGCGCCGGCAACGCCAAAGCAATGATGATTATCGACAGCAGCGCAAACGTCAGCGCCGCGTCCCCTTCCTCCGCCGACGGCGGAATTAACGGATACAGATATTGCGATGCCAGCAAAAATAGAAAAACGATCAGCATCCAGAACAGCGAAAGATGGAATCCTTGCGTCAGCCGTAATGGCAGCGATGCTTCGTTGCGATGCAGCAAACCGTAGGCGACGGCGAAGCTCGCCAGCCAGCATCCCAACGCAACGCATTGTTCAGCGGCATTCAGCAACGGAAGCTGGCGGGAATCAGCGTGTTCTAACAACGCCAGCAGCATAGCGCCCCACAGTAACCAACTGCTGTGACGCAGCGCGGCCCAGTTGAGACGTTTCCCCGCGCTCTGCCAGATCAGCGCGGATGCGGCGACGGCCAGCAGCGCCAAAGGCGTATATAACAGCGCATGCGTATTCCAGGAGGATATAAATTCGCTGCGGCGCCAGAAATCTCCGATATAGGCATCCAGAGCAGAATCGACCGCATAAAGCAACCAGCCAAGCCAACCAGCAATGCCCAGGATAAAGAACCCCCGGCTTAGTCCTCTCCAATGCGTTTCCACCTGGCGATAGCGCTGCCAGCACAGGCTGGCGTACAACGCGCTCATCGCCAGGATGCCGAAGATAAACAGGAATGAGGTTGTCGACAGCGTCTCGAAAAACAGCGCATACCCGGCGGACAGCACGCCCAACAGCATAATGGCCGCCCCGCTCCGGCCCATGCCGCGTTGCTGTTGGTATAACCCCGCCCACAATACGCACAACCCTTCCAACAGCCAGGTCATTGAGGTCCACTCGGCGGAAAAAGCCAATGGCACGGCCAACGTCAGGAAACAACCGCCCAACGCGAACGAAAACAGTCCCAGCCGCGGCGTTCCGGTTCGGGTCTGCGTTCCCAGCAACAGGTAAAAGAGTCCGTAACCCAGCGCTGATAACGCCGGGCCGTATAGCCATTGCTGCACGATCAGATACTGTATGCCAAAGCCGATTAACGGCGGAGCAAACAGCAAAATGCCGTCGACAATCTGTTTGCCGGCCTGCTGATGCCGCAGGGAAAACCACAGAGCGCCCACGCCGAATATCAGAATATTGCTAATCAGGAATAGCTGGCTGCTAAGGTAGTAGTCCGGCTGATAATGATCCGTCCCCCAGAGAATCGCCACGCCGAAAGTAAAAATCAGCCCCAGCAGATTAAGTTCCCGCCACGATTGCCGCGCGCTGATAGCCAGAATGCCCAGCGACAGCAGTAAATAATAGGAAAACAGCACCACATGATTGCCACCGCCGTCCGACAGCAATACCGGCGCCAGATAACCGCCGGTACTGGCTAGCATCGCCAGACTCAATGAACGCTGTAGCACGGCCAGGCCGACGCTGGCGGCGCAAATCGCCAAAAGCAGCGCAAACGCCAGCGTATGGGGCAGCAGCAGATAAAGCCGAAACGCGCCGAATACCGTGATATACAAGGCTCCGACCGCGCCTCCTTGTAAAATCAGCGCATACAGCCGTTGCTTATGCCGGAGATACCAGCCAAACGACAGCAATCCGCCGCTGATCAATGCCGCTATCCCCAAGCGCCATTCGATCGCCAGCATATCGCGCTCAATGGTGTACTTCATCAGATATGCCAGACCGAAAAACAACAGCAAAATACCGATTTTGGCCAGCGGATTTCCCCGCAGCAGCCAACCGGCCAATGAAGAAAACAGGCCGGAATGCGATGGGGACGATGCGGTTTGTTCATTATCCGCGCTTGCGGAAGCCGAAGCGGCGGCGGACGGCGTCATACCGCGGTCCGCGATCGTGATGGAGCCGGCCGCTTTCGCCGGCGCATGATAGGTCCGCGCCGCGGCTGCGGGCGCTGCGCGCTCTGCCTCCGGAGCATCGTCCTCATTCTTCAATGAGGAAGGTTGCCGGCTCAATTGCGTAACCTGCGCCGAAACGCGCGCCAGCTCGGACTGTAGCTGTGCGACGGTTTGCCCAAGTCTTTCGGTTTGTCGTTGATTATGCGCGCTGCGCCGATACGCGCTCAGCACTACGATTGGCATCAAGATGACGTAGATCAGCAAAATAACAAAGCCGACTACAAACCATGAATCATCCATGAAGCACCTTATTATTTAGTTAAGACGGATGATGCGTTTGTACACGAATTTAGGATAACTCACAAACCTGACGCCATTGCCGTCCGGTGCGGGAAAACTCAGGCTCGACGCGGTATTATCGGCTAAAACTCGGAGAGTTCGGCGGGCGGATAATACCGGCGTCTTAAGCAAAGCATAGTCGCAGTTCAAGATTTCCGGTTGAGGATTTAAAGCCGGCGGAAGCGGTTCTCTACGCCAAAAGTATCGGAGGTCACGTAGCGTTCGATATTCCGCAGGCGTTGTTCGCTGGCACTCAGGACGGTGTCCGCCTCGTTCAATAGCTGGCTTGGCGTGCGGGACGACGCTTCATCGCGGAAACTGTCCGCCGGCGCGGGATCCAGCATAAAAGTCAGGATGATATAAGCCACGATGGTAAAGAAGAACAAGCCGAAAAACATCGACAGCACCACAATCACGCGCAGCAATTTTACCGGAACGTCAAAGTAGCGGGCCAGCCCCGCGCAGACGCCTTTCAGCATCCCCTCTTCCGGTATGCGGTATAAGGTTTTACCTGACCATGTATTTTTCATTAAGATTTTCTCCAGTCCGGATGCTCCGCGTCCAGAATTTCTTCAAGCGCCTGAATACGTTCACGCATACGGCGGGCATCTTCTGTCAGCCTCGTTAAACGCTGCATGTCGCTTTGTCCCAGTTGAGCATTGTTTTGCTTACGTTGGCTGTAATGCAGCCAAAGCCATATCGGCGCCACAAAAATCAGAAAAATGGTCAGCGGTATGGCAAGAAACAAAGCACTCATCGTATCTCCTTAATTATTATGTTCTCCGGTCATATTCCCTGCTCTTTCAACGCCGGGCTAAATAACGCCCCGCGTTGAAGGCGGCTGGGTATGCATGGCCGCCGCCGCCGTTGACGGCAGCCAGACCGGTTATTCTGCAGGTTTAACTTTAGCCTTAAGCGCCGCCAATTGCGCACTGATTTCATCATCGGCCTTCAGTTCGGCAAATTGCTGATCCAGCGACTTTTGTTTGCCCAGCCCGATGCTTTCCGCCTCGGCCTCCATGGTATCGATGCGCCGTTCAAACTGTTCAAAACGCGCCATTGCTTCATCCAGCTTCCCGCTATCCAACTGGCGGCGCACATCGCGCGACGAGGATGCAGCCTGATGACGCAGCGTCAACGCCTGCTGGCGGGCGCGGGTTTCGCTCAGTTTATTCTCCAACTCGCCGATTTCGCGTTTCATTCGTTCCAGCGTTTCTTCCACGCTTTCCGCTTCATGCTGTAATACCGCGATCAGATCCGTCAGTTTCTGTTTTTCAATCAGCGCGGCGCGGGCCAGATCGTCTTTATCTTTACGCAGCGCCAGCTCGGCTTTTTCCTGCCATTGCGCCTGTTGCGTATGAGCCTGTTCAATGCGGCGGGCGATTTGTTTCTTTTCTGCCAGCGCGCGTGCCGATGTGGAGCGAACCTCAACCAGCGTATCTTCCATTTCCTGAATCATTAGCCGCACCAGCTTTTGCGGATCCTCGGCTTTATCCAGCAGCGAATTAATATTGGCATTCACGATGTCGGCAAAACGAGAAAAAATACCCATAATCCAATCCTCTTAATGATTTCCAGCGTGCGATTACGCCTGATTTATGATCATCACCGGCCAATTACTGATGGTGATATGCTTAGCTTGTATCAAGAAGCGTGCCAATATTCATTTATTCATAACCTATTGAAAAATATAGGGTGAAAAGTTTTGACTATTTTTCAATACCAGATAGATTAGTCAAATAAACCAACTATTAGTAAAAATCGCACGGTGAATGCTGATGGCACATGAAAAAGAAAATCTACTGGGTGAAGCAAACAGTTTTCTTGAAGTGCTGGAGCAGGTTTCACAATTGGCGCAGCTCAATAAACCGGTATTGGTCATTGGCGAACGCGGCACCGGTAAAGAGCTGATCGCCAGCCGTCTCCACTATCTCTCCCCCCGTTGGCAAGGCCCGTTTGTTTCCCTGAACTGCGCCGCGCTGAATGAAAACTTACTGGATTCGGAACTGTTTGGTCATGAAGCCGGGGCGTTTACCGGGGCGCAGAAGCGCCATCTAGGGCGCTTTGAACGGGCGGACGGCGGTACGCTGTTTCTCGACGAACTGGCCACCGCGCCCATGCTGGTGCAGGAAAAGCTACTGCGCGTCATTGAATATGGCGTACTGGAGCGCGTCGGCGGCGGCCAATCGCTACAGGTGGATGTGCGCCTGGTGTGCGCCACCAATGATGATTTGCCCGCCCTGGCGGCCAGCGGGAAATTCCGCGCCGATCTATTAGATCGGTTGGCGTTTGATGTCGTTCAACTGCCGCCGCTGCGCGAACGTCAGCAGGACATCATGCTGCTGGCGGAGCATTTCGCCATTCAGATGTGCCGCGAATTACACCTTCCCTTGTTCCCCGGCTTTACTCCGCATGCGCGCGACATGCTGCTCGCCTATCCCTGGCCGGGGAATATTCGTGAATTAAAAAATGTGGTTGAACGTTCGGTTTACCGGCACGGCAGCAGCGATCTGCCGCTGGATAGCATTATTATCAATCCATTCCGCAAAAAAGCGTCCCCCGCAGCGGACAGCGCGGAACCAACGCCGGCAGACGGGATCCCTGCTTTCCCGTTGGATATGAAGCAGTGGCAGCGCGCCCAGGAGCAGACGCTGCTGGAACAGGCGCTGACAAGGGCGCGCTTCAATCAGCGCAAGGCTGCGGAATTACTGGGGTTAACGTATCATCAACTGCGCGGCCTGCTGAAAAAGCATGGCATTAGCGTTAATGAATGAAGTGTTAATAAGGGCATCCAGGATTTACCCTGATATTTAACCTTTCTTTTGCACAAGATAACCGAATGGAAGCGCAGCTACAAAAGGCGACATTTGCCATTTATCATTACGGTCGGCTCTGGCCGTGCGTTCCCGGCTGATTATGTAATTCGGTTATGTGAAGTTGTATACAACCTGCACAATAATGGTTTTCTCGCCATTCAAAGTATCAACATAAACGGACTCTTGAGGGTCACTACTGCGCCAACACACTGACTCAAAGTCGCATTTATCCTGCTTGTATCCTATGGACGTCAGATAATCTTCAATTTTATTGGTTTTCTTCGTACCATAAAATTTAACGGCGTACACATGCGCGGCAGGCCCGGCAATATTGGCAAAATCAAACGAATAGCGGGTGGAAATTCTCGGCATTTTCTTCAGTATATCAGGGGTATAAAAATCATATTCCCGTTTATCCCGCTCGGTATAATGGGCGCTCCCGGCAAACTCCATTTTAACGTAGGGCCAGATACAGGCGAGCGCAATGACAACAATAATAATTATACCACTGAGTATCTTAAGTGACTTACGCATAGGGTAATGGCGACCATCGATAATGTCGTTTCTTTTACTCATCCTTAATCTATTTCCTTTTTAATTTATATAAAATTAACGATTTTGTTCCCATAGATATTTTACATCTCTGGTTCGCGCCTCTGGTGTATGCCTTTAACGAAAGCGCTTGCTGTTCGTTTGAAACATCTGCCTGATGTAGGTAATCAATGGCGAAAAATCGGCGTTATTAACGGTAACGCTTTCCTGTAATACCATTGATATTCCTTTATTTTTTCTACGCTGGCCTTGATAATATTCATTTGTATTTAAGATGTAAACGACAGTATTTGGTAAGGCGGTAGTATTACGCGGCCTGCTGAAAAAGCATGGCATTAGCGTTAATGAATGAACTGTAGGCAATCAGCGCCTAACTAAATCGAGAAAGCAAATTATGCAGTCCATATCAACCGAACGATTAATTCTGCGCCAATGGCGACCGGAAGATCGCGACGCTTTCGCCGCAATTTGCGCCGATCCGCAGTCGATGGAATTTCTTATGCCGCTACCCACGGCGGAAAACAGCAACGGATGGATCGATCGGCAAATTGCCCATCAGGCCTCTCATGGTTTTTGCTTTTGGGCGGTGGAAAATAAAATTTCCGGGGAATTTATCGGCGCGGTCGGTCTGGTCCGGGTCGGCTATGACGCGCACTTCACGCCCGCCGTCGAGATTGGCTGGCGCATCGCCCGCCAATGCTGGGGAAAAGGGTATGCGCCGGAAGCCGCGCGCGCCGCGCTGGCGTTCGGTTTTAACGCATTGAAGCTGGATGAAATCGTCGCCACTACCGTCGCCGCCAACGTCAAATCACGCCGCGTTATGAGTAAGCTAGGCATGACGCATAATCCCGCCGACGATTTCGACTACCCGCGCGTCCCGGCGGGACACCCGCTCAAATCAGTAATGTTATATCGGCTATCGCTCCAGCGCTGGATGAACGGTCAAAACAGCTAACACATTGAGTGAAACAGATTCCCGCCGGCGCGGGAATGACGGTTTTGCCAGCAAAGATGAATAACCCTCTCCTCGCATCCTCTTGCCGGGGAGAAGGTTCAACCAACTAAAAACTCCGGTTTCTCCTGCCGCCGTTAAGGCTCAGTTCCCCATATGAGCGAACCTTTATGATAGACGGTCATCTTATCCCAGTCGGTAAAAGTGGCGACGTCGCCCTTATAGGAATAATCATTGCTTTCGTCATAGTTGCTCCAGTCCGCCGGATGAACGCGCGCCTGCACCTCGCCGCTTTTTCCGCCGGGCGGAATTTCTCCGGCTTCACGGCTAAACGATATCTCGACATAGCAATTTGCCTGAGCATTGCCGCCGGGGTGCGCTTCAGTGGCGGCAATCACGTTACCGGCGCCCACATCGGCCCAATCGATGTAGACCCGGTCGGATGATTTACCGTCATCGTTAAAATAGTAACGAACTTTCAGATCGCTCAGATTAATCGCGCTGCTGCCGGTATTTTGGATATTGAACGCCAGATGAATGGCATTATCGGAAGGCTCGCTGTTCTTATTAGAATATTGCAGAACCAGTTTTGTCGTCTGTTCCGCCGGCGCCTCGGTATCCGCTTCGCCGAGGATCTGCTTTCTGACGAATTTTCCCGACGCCGTCAGATCCGCATCCGTCCAGCCGCCGCTGGGGCTTGCCCCCGGCGCCAAAGCGGACGAAACTTCCGCCTTGTCCGACAGCGACCAGTTAACCCAACTGATGCCGCGTGCATTGAGGAAATCCAGCCAAATCCGGGATTCCGCCAGGAAAGGCCCGCCGTCGCCGGCCGCTTCGCTGGTTCCCCATTCACTGACGAAAATGGGTATGCCCCGACGCTGAGCATCATCAAGCCGCTCGCGTAAAGACAACTTATGCGTGCCGGCGTAAAAGTGTAATACATACATGGTATTCGCGTCCGGCAGCGGATTATCGGCCGCATCCTGAACATCCTGGCTCCACCGTCCCGTACCGACCAGAATAATGTTATCGGGATCTTTCGCCCGGATCGTCCGCGTCAACTCCAACGCGTAAGGCCGGATTTGCTTATTCCAGGTCACATTGCCGTTTGGTTCATTGGCAATTTCATAAATCACATTCGGCGAATCGCCATACCGCTCGGCCATTTCATTAAAAAATGTTTTCGCCTCTGTTTTATGCTTATTGGGATCACCATCCGACAAAATATGCCAGTCAATAATAATATAGAGGCCGAGACTCTGCGCCGCATCCACCGCTTCCCTGACCTTGTCGGCCACCGATTTATCGGCGATATATCCATCTTCTTCCGTATACATCGCCAGCCGGAATACCGAGATCCCCCAGTCATCCCGCAGCCATTTCATCGCATCTTTATTGACGTATTGGCCGTACCATTGCAGACCGTGTGAACTCATGCCCCGCAGCTGTACCGAGTTGCCGTGCGCATCAACCAGCCGCCCGCCGGCGATGGATAACTGTCCGTGCGCCTGCACCGGCGTTTTCGCATACGCCGGCAATACTGGGGAAAAACCGCACAATAACGCGACCGATATCATCATCAGCCCCCGGCCAGCCGTTTTTTTCAGGTCTCCCATCCTCATATTTTCTGCTCCTTCGTGGCCATGTCATCAAATATTAAGTATGTAAATCAGCTAAATAGTTCAATGAAGCATGGTTTATCGGGCAAAAAGCCTCCGTCTTGACGAATGTTATCCGCCGGAAACGTCATATTCGAAGATGAGAAATGAAGGCGAAACGGCATCAGGGAGAACGCAGGAGAAAAGCGATAAGCGGCGTATGCGCGATACATACGCCGCCTGTTCAGGCAGGTTAGTTTGCTGCGGCTTTCGCCACAGCAAGGCCGTCATCTATTTTTTCACGGCAGGATGGATGAAAAACGGCAGCGTTTCTTCATCCACTCGCGGCGTAAAGGTGACGCTATTGGCGCGGGAAGCCCAAACCGACGACAGTTGCACCACCGGAATGATGTCATAATTATCCAGCGTTGAAGTCATCGCCTCCTGGAACAGCTGCTTGCGCCGATCGTTGTCCAGCGTCCGCATGGCGGTGGCAATCAGCTCATCGCTTTTGGGATTGGAAACGTGCGATACGTTGAACGCCCCCAACCCTTTGCTCTTGTCATTGGTATGGGCGATTGAAGACAGCGTATAGCCCGCTTCACCGCTTACCGAGCCCCAGCCGGCCATGGTCATGACGTAATCGCCGCGCGTACGGGCGGGAACGAATACGGTACGCGACAACGCATTAACCTGCGTATCGATGCCGATACGGGCAAACATCTGGCCCAGCGCCGTACAGGTCGCGCCATCGCCGGGGAAACGGTCGCTGGTGCAGTGCAGCGGCAGTTTGAAACCATCAGGATACCCCGCCTCCGCCAGCAGTTGACGCGCTTTGGCGACGTTGTACTCAAGCTTCGGCGGGTTTGGCAACGCGCCGAAGAATTTATCGTCAATCAGCTGGTTGGCCGGTTTGGCGAAGCCTTCCAACGCGCGGTCGGCAATCGCCGAGCGGTCGATGGCCAGCGACAACGCCTGACGAACCAGCGGTTTGCTCAGCGGATTTACCTCCAGCGGCTTACCGGCTTTGTCGGTAACCAGATCGCTGTGCGCACGCTGATCCGGATAGAGCAGAAAGACGTAGATCGACTGCCCCTGCACGACGCTGACGTCGCGGTTACGACGCATTTTCTCCACGTCGGAGAAAGGGACGTAGTTCACCACGTCCACGCGTTTAGACAGCAGCGCCGCCACGCGCGCGGCATCATTGGAAATTTCGGTAAAGACGACCTTATCCCAGTCCGGCTTTCCGCCCCAGTAGTCGTCGTTACGCGTGACTTCAAAACCGGTTCTTGCTTTAAAGCTGGCGAATTTGAACGGCCCGGTGCCGATCGCCGCTTTACCGCTGTTGAAATCTTCCACCGTTGCTTTACCGATCGAATGCGGCAGAATGCTGATCCGCGCCAGATCCTGCGGCAGCGCGGGGTTCGGCACGCTGGTCGTGACCTGAACGGTCAACGGTCCGGTAACCTCGACCTTGGTAATATTACGCGTATTAATCACCAGCCCGCCGTCAGGGCCGGCGGCGCCCGGTACGCGATCCAGCGAGAACTTCACATCCTCGGCCGTCAGCGGTTCGCCATTGTGGAATTTGACATTAGGACGAATGGCGAATTCCCATGTGACGTCGTTAATGGGATGCCAGCTTTCCGCCAAACCCGGCGCGATTTGCAGGTTCTCATCAAAGGTTACCAGCGCTTCATAAATGTTTTTAATGGCGGCGATTTGATGCCCCAACGCCATATAGTGCGGGTCCATCGCTTCCGGGCCGGCGCGTACGCCGATTTTCAGATCTTGTGCCTGCGCGCTGCCGACTGCGAGAGAGACAGCCAGCGATAACGCGGTAATTAATGTCCTGGATTTCACACCTACCATAATGCCTACTCCTTAATGAAGAATGGGTACCGCCTAAGTATTAAGATGACAAGCAGAAAAATGCCCCGACTCCACCTCGCGCAGCGCGGGCTCCTCCTGAGAGCAGCGGGCCATCGCATGCGGGCAACGGGGGTGAAACTTACAACCTTTCGGTGGCGACAACGGCGAGGGAATCTCCCCCTTGATGGGAATAAAGGTCTGACGCCGGGAGTTGAGCGTCAGCATGTTGCCCAGCAACGCCTGGGTATAAGGATGATTGGCCCGGCTAAATACGGCCTCCGCCGGCGCCAGTTCCACCAGTTTGCCCAGGTACATGATGGCCACGCGATCGCTCAGATGGCGCACCACGCCGAGATCGTGACTGACGAACAGATAGGTCAGCCGCAGACGTTCGCGCAGATCCATAAACAGGTTGATCACCTGCGCCTGAATCGATACGTCCAGTGCGGCGACGGCTTCATCGCACACCAGGAATTCAGGCTGCATGGCCAACGCGCGGGCAATGCCGATGCGCTGGCGCTGACCGCCGGAAAACTGGTGCGGGTAGCGGAAACGGTAAGCCGGATCGATGCCGGCCTGGTTCATCATTTCACAGACGTACTCATCCTGCTCGGCGGGCGAGATCAGACGGTGAAACAGCGGTCCTTCGGCAATAATGCGGTTGATGCGGTGCCGCGGATTCAGCGAGGCATAGGGATCCTGAAAGATCATCTGTACCCGCGTAGTGAGTTTCACTTCCCGGCGTCCCTGGGTGACGGCTACCGGTTCGCCGCGGAAAGTGACGCTGCCCGAAGTCGGCGCATGAATACCTGCGATCACGCGCGCCAACGTCGACTTACCGCAGCCGGATTCGCCCACCAGCCCCAGCACTTCGCCCTGTTTAATATTCAGCGACACGCCGTTAACCGCGTGCACGGCCGGGGCGTTAACCGCTCGCCCCAGCAAACGGGCCAGACGCTGATCCAACGACAACGGCAGCGGAAAACGCTTGTCGACGTTATTCATTTCCACCAGATTCATGAACTGACCTCCTGTTGCGCGGCGGCATGTTCGATAGCGCGGCGAGGATGAAAACAGCTCGCCGTCTGCCCATCGGCCCAGCATTGATGCCGCGGCGGCGTGCGGCAAACCTCGCTGGCATACGCGCAGCGGTTGCGAAAGGCGCAGCCGTCATCCAGCCCCAGTAGCGAGGGCGTCATTCCGGGGATCTGTTTTAAGGGTTTGCCCTGCTCGCCCTGTCCCGGAAGAGACTCAATCAACCCCAGCGTGTACGGGTGAGCGGGATGATCCAGCACCTGATCGGTGGCGCCGGACTCCACCACCCGCCCGGCATACATCACACAGATGCGATCGGCCAATCCGGCCACCACCGATAAGTCATGGGTGATCCAGACCAGCGCCACGCCCTCATCGCGAGCCAGCCGCTGTACTTCGGCCAAAATCTGCCCCTGGATGGTGACATCCAGCGCCGTCGTCGGCTCATCGGCGATAATCACGTCGGGGCGGTGCAAAATAGCGGTGGCGATGGCGACACGTTGCCGCATCCCGCCTGAGAGTTCATGCGGATAGGCGCGCAGCCGTTCATCCGGCGCCGGAATACCGGCTTTGACCAGCGCTTCCCGCGCCCGCAGCATCGCCTGTTTGCGCGGCACCCGCTCATGTACGGTAATGGCTTCAATCATCTGATCCGCCACCCGCATGACCGGGTTCAGCGTCATCATCGGATCCTGAAAAATCATCGCCATGCGCACGCCGCGCAGCGGACGCAGCGATTTTTCAGACAATCCCACCAGTTCCGTCTCGCCCAGGCGAATACTGCCGCCGTGAATTTTCCCCGGCGGATCGATAAGCCCCATGATGGAAAAACCGGTGACGCTTTTGCCGGAGCCTGATTCGCCCACCAAGCCCAGGATCTCGCCGCGGCGTAGCGCGAAATCCACGCCGTTGACCGCTTTGATGGTGCCTTGCTCCGTGCTGAAGTATGTTTGCAGGCCGCTCACGCGCAGCACTTCTTCACGATGGCGTTCTATATTTACGTTCATTTGCTCAACCTCGGATTCAGTACATCGCGCAGCTGGTCGCCGACCAGATTGATCGCCAGCATCAAAATCACCAGCGTGATGCCGGGGTAAACGCTCATCCAATAACGGCCGCTGAGCATATATTCGAAGCCGCGATAGATCAGACCGCCCAATGACGGCTCGGTGACCGGCAGCCCCACGCCAAGAAAAGAGAGCGTGGCTTCCAACACTATCGAACTGGCGATCTGGACCGACGCCACAACGATCAGCGGCGGCAGCACATTCGGCAGCAAATGGCCGAACATAATGCGCCGGGCGGGCAGCGGCACCGCGCTGGCCGCTTCGATATATTCTTTCTGCCGTTCAGCGAGCGCCGCCCCATGCACCGTGCGGGCGAAATAGGCATACTGCGCCGCCACCAGCGCCGCGATAACCTGAAACTGTCCCTGCCCCAGTATCGCCACCAGCACCAGCGCCAGCATCAGCGGCGGAAACGAAAGTTGCAGATCGACGATGCGCATCAATACCGCTTCGGTACGGCCGCCGATAAAACCCGCCATCAAACCGATTAACGCGCCAATCATCATCGCCGCCATACCGCTAATCAGGCCGATGGTCATGCTCAGACGCATGCCGTAGACGATGGCGCTGTAGAGATCCCGGCCGTCGGCATCGGTTCCCAGCACGTGCACATAGCCGCCGGTGCCGACCGAACCGGGGCTCAGCCGCGCATCCGCCAGTTCCAGAATCGACTGGTCGAAAGGATTCTGCGGCGTGATCCACGGCGCGAAGATCGCCATCAGCACCGCGATGAACAGCACCAGCAGCGCCAGGCTGGCGATATGACTGCGCCGGTAATTGCGCCAGACTTCGCGCAGATAACTTTCCCGGCGCAGCGGGGTATGTGGAGTGACGTCGCTCATTTTCGGCTCCCAAGACGAATTCGCGGATCAAGCAGGGAATACAGCATGTCGACCAGTAAATTAATGACGACGAACATCGCGGCGACCAACAGCAAATAGGACACCACCACCGGCTGATCCAGCGTGCGGATAGAATCGATGACCAGCTTGCCCGCCCCCGGCCAGGAGAAAATGGTTTCCGTGACGACGGAAAACGCCACCATCGCGCCGAACTCCAGCCCCAACACCGTAGTCAGCGGGATCAGTATGTTGCGCATCACATGGCGCAGCAGTATCCGCATCGGCGGCACTCCCTTGGCGCGGGCGAATTTGACATAGTCGGACAGAATCGCTTCCCGCACGCCGGCGCGGGTCAGACGGACAATCAGCGCCAGCCGGAACAGCGCCAAATTAACCGCCGGCAGCAGCAAATGCGCCCAGCCGTCCAGCGTCAGCACCGACCACGGAATACCCAATACCGTCACCGTTTCGCCTCTGCCGCCGGAAGAGAACCAGCCCAGCTCTACCGAAAAGATCAGGATCAGCATCAGCCCCATCCAGAATCCCGGCACGGAAAACGCCAGCACGCTGCCGCCCATAATGCTCTTACTCAGCCAGGAATCAGGACGGTAGCCCGCGTACATGCCCAACGGAACGCCGATGATAATGGTCATCGCCATTGCCACCACCGCCAGTTCAAGCGTGGCGGGCAGATATTCCAGAATTAGGCCCATCGCCGGCACGTTATAAATAAACGACTCGCCAAAATCGCCGTGCAGCGCGTTACGCAGAAAAACCAGATATTGCTCCCACATCGGCTTATCCAGCCCATAGCGGGCTATGGTTGCTTCGCGTAGCGCCTGATCCGCCTGTGGATTAATCAAAATATCGATGGGGTTGCCAATGGCGTACACCGCCATAAAAACCAGGATCGACATCAGCAGCAGCACCAAAAGCGACTGCCAGGCTCGAACAGTAAAAAAACTCAACATATCTCTATCCTTTGCGGCGCGATCGCTGGGGAATCAGCGCGATCGTCATTTCCCGCCGTCTACCGCCAACGTCTGGCCGGTAGTCCAGCCGCTGTGTTCCGAAGCCAGAAACAGCACCGCCGGCGCGATATCGCCGGCGACGCCGGTACGCCGCAGAGCAATGCTCTCCAGCAGCGCTTTTTGTCCCTCGGCGCCATAGGCCTCCCACTGAAGTTCGGTGGTTGGATTGGAGCGGACGAATCCGGGCGCTACCGCATTAACGGTGATGCCATACGGCCCAAGCTCGTGCGCAAGCTGGCGCGTCAGCGCGACTTCGGCCGCCTTGCTGGCCGCATAAGCCTGGATCCCGGTCAGGCTTATGCCCAGCCCGGCGATGCTGGAAATGGTGACGATACGTCCCCAGCCTTTACGCTTCATTGCGGGAACCACCGCCTGCGAAAACCAGAACATGGCGTCGCTGTTAACCGCAAAGATCCGCCGCCACGCCTCCTCGCTAATGGCGTCAATCGGATGCCCCGTCTGCCCGCATACGCCGCCGGCGACATTGATCAGCACATCTACTTCCCCGACGGATTTGACGAAGCTCTGTATTTCCTGACGTTGCGACACATCCACTACCGCCGTTTGAATATCGGCCTCCGGCGCCTGCGCCCGACAAAACGCCAGGCTTTGCGCCAATCCCGCGCTATCTATGTCGCATAGCCACAGATCCGCCCCCGCCTGCGCCAGACTGGCGGCGATTTCACGGCCAATCCCCTGGGCCGCGCCGGTAACAATTGCCTTGCGGCCATCAAACCTTATCTGCATAGCGTGTATTCCTCTGGGCCGCACGTAGAACACTCAGGTTTCCCCAGACGCGGGGAAGCCCATCTTCACAGGCATGAATCAGTTCAATCAGCCGCCGGGTTAATGGCACGGCGATACCGTGCCGCCGCGCGGCGTCCAGAATCGGCCCCAATTGGGCATCCACTTCGGTTCGACGCTGGCGTATCGCCAAGTCACGCCAGATACCGCTGTGCGTTTTTGTGGAGCGGCGGTTGTGTTCCACCATGGCATCCAGGCTGGCCAACGCCAGAGGCATCGGCGCATCGGGCGCATAGGCTGAAGGTTCGAACCCATCGAAAGCCTCCAGCGCGACGCCCTCGGCGGCGGCCACGGCGGCGATCTCCTTGCCTAAACTGATGAACACGTCGCGGTAATTTGGATGATCCAGACATTCCCAGATGGCGCCATCCGTTAAGGCAGTGGCGTAGAGCATCGCGCCGTACACCAGTTTGCCCCACAGATATCCCCAGATATTGTCGGTAAGAACGGCCCGGTCATCGAAGGTCTGCAACAGCGCGTGAACAGACTTAACCCGTTCGGTGGTTCGTCCGTCCAATTCGCCCACCACGACTGCGGCCCGGCCGCCGTACATGATATGACCGGGATAGAGATAGTCGGCGCCGAAGTTCACGAAGCACCCCATCGTCCGTTCCCGCCCCAGCACGGCGGCGATATCCAGTTCGTTCAGCCCGTTCTGAGCCGATACCACCACGCCGTTTTCCGTCAGAAACGGGCGCAGTTGCCGGCAGGCGAAAGCGGTGTGATGCGCCTTGACCGCTAAAAAGATTAGGTCGTAGCGTCCTTGCAGGTCTTCCGGCGTATACGCGCGCACCGCCAAATGCTGCTCGCGGATCGGGCCTTCGATATAAAGCCCGCCGCTATTCATGGCATCCACATGCATCTGTTCCTGATCGACAAATACAACCGGATAGCCGGCGGCGGCAAAAGCGGCCCCCAGGCTGG
The DNA here is from genome assembly GCF_017569925.1 of Brenneria izadpanahii. Classification (NCBI taxonomy): domain Bacteria; kingdom Pseudomonadati; phylum Pseudomonadota; class Gammaproteobacteria; order Enterobacterales; family Pectobacteriaceae; genus Brenneria; species Brenneria izadpanahii. The sequence continues at coordinate 2,625,001 of NZ_CP050854.1, forward strand.
CGCCGATGGCGCCCGCGCCCCAAATCAGAATGGGAGTTTGCTGATCGGCATTCATACCCAGCCGTCCTCCAACAGTTGGCGCGTCTCGTCAACCGCGACCTGCCACAGTTGCTGCATCGTCTCGTCCGGTTTCTGGTAGTCGCCGCCGTAATTGCCGTCGCCTAGATAGCCGCGGGTTTCCAGCGGATCCAACATGCGCAGGCGCTCCAGATCGACCATCGGCTTCGCCCCGGACGGCGATGGCGCATGGGCCAGGCGGGTGATCGGGAAGTTTTCCATCCACGAGGCGTGCGACGCCACCGGGTCGATCTCCTTGACTTTTGCCCAGGTTTTGGGCGCATTCCACCAGTTGTGAAAGCGAACGCGATGGCCGGTATGCCGGGCCGCCCATTCCAGAGCCACCGCGGCGGCAGGCTGATTGCCGCCATGGCCGTTCAAAATCATGATGCGCCGGAACCCGTGGGCCGATAGGCTATCCAGTAAATCGGTTATCAATGCGGCATAGGTAGACACTTGCAGCGTCATGGAGCCGGGATACGCCATAAAATAGGGCGCCAGCCCGAACGGCACCGCCGGATAAACCGGAATGCCCAATGGCTCGGCGGCGGCGGCGCCGACCTCTTCGGACAAAATGGCATCGACGCACAAACTCAGATAGGCATGCTGCTCGGTGCTGCCGATGGGCAACACCACTCGGTCGTCATGCTGCAAATAGCTTTCAATATGTTGCCAATTACAATCGCGGACTCTCATTTTTACATTGCTCCTAACGATAAATGGCCACGTATAGCGGCGCGCCGATACGGGCATACCCGCGGTACATACCGGCGGTATTAAACGGCAGGGCGACATTACCCTCGGCGTCAACGGCTATCAGTCCGCCCTGCCCGCCCAGCTTGAGCTGGTTCTCATGGATTACCCGGCGGGCGGCTTCTTCCAGCGTCAATCCGGCATAGCGCATCAGCGCGCAGACGTCGTAAGCCACTACGCCGCGAATAAAGGTTTCTCCGGTTCCGGTTGTCGCGACCGCCGCGGTACGGTTATCCGCATAGCAACCCGCGCCGATAACCGCGCTGTCGCCCACCCGCCCCGGCGCTTTATTGGTCATGCCCCGGTTGAATTGGCGGCGGCGAGGTTTCCCCGTAAATCACGCGCCACGGCGCCGACGGTGCCGAACTTGGTTCGCGTATCAATAGGTTCGCCGGTATTGATCAAATCCGCGCCGTCATGATCCAGCACCAGACGCATCCCCCCCAGCTTCTGTACTTCATGCAGCTGTTGCAGACGTTCGGGCGTGTCGTAATAGGTCTGTTCCACCATCGCCAATCCGGCGCCGCGGGCGAATTCATCCGCGCCGGCGCCGGTTAACAGCACATACTCGCCTGATTCCATCAGCGCCCTGGCCGCTTCAATCGGGTTACGCACGTGACGCAGTTGAGCGACCGCGCCCGCCAGCAGCGATTCGCCATCCATAATGGAAGCATCAAGTTCATGGTCGGCATTGCTGGTGTACACCGCGCCTTTGCCCGCGTTGAACAGCGGACAATCCTCCAGTTGCCGCACCGCCTGAGTCACCGCGTCCAGCGCGCTGGCGCCGTCCGCCAGCGCCTTCTGTCCGGCGTCTAACACTGCGCGCAATGCGTCTTCATACTCGCGCTCTTTTTGCGGCGTGATTTTTAAGCGGTTAACCGTTCCGGCGCCGCCGTGAATAGCCAATATTGCGTTGTTACTCATTCTGCGTTCTTCCCCTTTCGCCGCCTGTTGCGGCTTTTCTGGCTATTACCGCCGCTGAACCGTTCATCGGTTTCCGCAGCCGGTTGATCGAGATAAAAATAAGGAAGCAGTTGCCCCGTCAGTTCCGCCGCGCTATTCAGTCCTTCCGGCGTTCGGTGCGCCATTGCGGCGGCCAGCGCTTCGATCAGCGCTATCGGGGCGACCATCGAACTGGAAAGCAACTGATGCTCCGCCGCCGCCAGCAGCGTGTGGTCGGCCAGCCCGACGAGCGGAGAACTTGGACGATCGGTCAGCGCCAGAATCGATGCGTTGCGCGAACGCGCAAAATGCATGATGCGGATCATGTCCGCGGAATAACGCGGGAAAGAGATCGACAGCAATAAATCCTGCTCGCCGATTTTCTGCAAATGGTGCAACGCCATTTCCGCACCGCCATAACTCGCCAGCGCATGAATATTCTGGCAATAGGCGGAGAAGCGGAAAGCGGCGATATTCGCCAGATGGATGCTGGTTCCCAGTCCGAAGCAATACACGTTGCGCGCGGAAGTAATCATGCGGATGGCCTGCTCAAGGCCGCTGCGGGTGGTTCGATCGCGCGTCTGGCCGATACTGACCTGCGAGCCGGACAGCGACTCATGCACCACCTCGTCCAACTGAGAATCGCGCCCCAGTTCATTCCGCAGCTTTTCCACCGGCGCCATCGACGGTTTGAATACCTGAAAAAGCGCATGACGAAATTCCGCATAGCCGGAATACCCCAATGCGACGGCAAAACGGTTGGCCGTGGCGATGGAAACCCCGGTGGCGGCCGCCAAACTCTCAATATTGCCGGAGGCGACCTGAAAGGCATTCTCCAGCACATAGTTGGCCAGTCTGCGCTGCGCGGCCGGCAGGCTGGGGGCGATGTAGGCAACCTGCTTGATGACTTCTGCTTCCAGATAATGCGATGTCGGCATCGGTTCCACCTGTTCGATTCAGTATGTGAAAAAGATAATTCATAAAAGCACATTTCATGAAAAATAATTTTCTTATGGCAGAAAATAATGGCCGCAAAAAATAAATTTCTCTTTTTAAAACAAAATATTATGTAATGAAAATAATTTTACGCCAGATTGGTATTAATGAAAATAACCTCTCACGCCGCCGGGGATGGCGGGGCTTTATCGCAACGCGGAAAGCGGCCGCAGCGCGGGTAAAATACTACCGGCCGCCGGGTGATGGGCGTGAGCCGCGGCGCCTACAGCGATTCGCGCCGCAGAAGCGGGCTGGCTATTTTGGTGATGTCGATGGTTTCCAAACGATTGATAATATGCAGCGTCGATTGGCGGCCTATTTCATAGTGCGGGAGTTGTACCGTGGTCAGCGCGGGCAGGAAAAGATCGCCGATGCCGACCAGATTGTCGTAGCCCAGAACCGCGACGTCTTGCGGGATGCGTATACCTTTTGACAGCAAAGTTTGATACACCAGAAACGCCACTCTGTCGTTGCCGCACACCACGGAATCAAACCGGGGTTTTCCGCGGTCAAAATACTGCTCGATAATCGTCACGGCATCGATGTAATACTCGTCGCCAAGACGGAGATGATGCTGCCACAGCTGTTGCGGATCGAGGGAAAATTCGCGGCAGGCGCGTTCAAGTCCCTGACGCCGCCGGGCGCTGGCCAGCCTCTCCTTCGGCAGATGAATGCACAATGGCTTACGGTAGCCCGCGCTGAGCAGAGCATGAACGCCGTCGTATTGTCCCTGTTCATCATCCGGTATATAGCTGGCTACCCCGCCCTGCTCGCTTTCGCAATTCGCCAGGACGCAGGGCAGGCTCAGCAGTTTTTTCGGTACCGGCACCGTGCGCAGTCCCATCGTGGTGTAAATAATCCCGGCTGGCCGGTGCGACAACAGTAAATCGACGATATCGTCCACACAGTCAGACATGAACATATTGACGACAAAGCTGTTCCAGCCGTGAGCGCGGGCCGTTTCTTCAATCGATAGGGTCATTTCAACTGAAAACGGCGTGGTTACGGTATCCAACGCCAGCACGCCAATGGTTTTCGGCGTGGCTCTGGCGCCACGGATTTTTTTCGCCGACAAATCGGGCACATAATTCAATGCCTCGATAGCCTGCTTAACGCGCTGATACGTTTCCGGCTTCAAACTATCCGGACTGTTCAACGCCCGCGATACCGTCATCAATGAAACGTTCGCCAGCTTTGCCACATCTTTTAAAGAAGCCATGCCGTCCCTTATTCCGTTGGTTAGTTCACAAAAACCCGCGACCTTATTCGCGACATGCCTGTCGATAACCCGAACCAGGCGATTTTTATGTGGTATGGGTTCGATTTTGGGTTATTTATTATATTCATGTCTTTAACGCCGTAATGAACCGATTTTTACTGATAAACATGACGGCGATCTCATAAAACCAATGTTAACGTTAACTATTGTGATTAACATCAGAATTCTGAAATTCCTCATCTTCTTTCCCCTCCCCGGTGAATGTTAACGTTAACTCGCGCAATTTGCTGACTACCCGGAGTAAATATGCGCCCCCACCAATAATGATGATGAGACCAATACGTGATGAAAAATACATATCTCTGTATTTCGCTTGCGCTGTTTGCAGGTCAGGCCGCGGCGGTAACAACGGAAAACGCCGCAGAAGCAGAACAGGAATTGCCGTCCGACAATAAAAACACCGGCAACTGGGACGTCGCCGCCCTGGGAACGACAGCGGCGGACGGCCAGCAACAAGATAATGTGGATATCGCCCGTATATCCCAGGAGCAGCAGTCGGTGCATTGGAATACGGTCGACAGTTCCCTGGATGCCGGAGGCCTGCACGGCAATATTGGCAGTAAAATCGAAATAGATGACACCCGCTGGAAAAACAACACCAAAAACGGCGGCAAATTTAAATTAGCGCTCATTCAGGCATGGTTGCGTCACGATGAATTACCGGGCTGGTATTTTGGTTATTGGAACGCCCGCGAAGATAGCTATAGCGGTCAATTTTCCAATCAGGATTACGGTAGCACCAATACCATTAACGAAATGTATATCGGTAAAATTAATGAATTTTATCGTGGTAATTGGGGGGTGGAAGTCCTGGGCGGAACGGAAAGCGCAAGCAAACGCTGGAAAGGCCGTCTGAAATTATGGGGAGAATCGCGTTTCACCGATAAATGGTCGGTTTCCGGCTATATATTCCGCGAATACCAACCGCAAAGCAACGATTCCGGCAACGGCGATCTGGAACACCACATCATGGAAATGGAGCCGGCGCTTCAATACCGGGTGAATCCGGATTTAGGTCTTTATATTCGCCCCTATTATTCCTGGGAAAAACAGGTTCGCCAGTCTTGGGGAAATATTATTGAAGAAGAATGGAAAGTGACTGCCGGATTATGGCGTAACTGGTATCCCCTGCTGACCTCGCTGTACGTCGGCTTTGGCAATGACAAAATATACAATCAGGCCAATCGATCGGAAGTCTTTTACAACGGGAAATACAATTTTATCGGCGCGACCGCCAGTTATCCCATTGTCGATAATCTACGTCTGTACGGCGAATTTAAAGCGCAGTTCACCAAATCGTATGGTCAATGGACCAATGAAGGCCATTCCTGGAATCCCTTTACTATCGTCGGTATCGAATACAGTTTCTGATGCATTCACTCATATGAAAATAATCTTTTAGTAAGCGAGATCACCATGTTTGCACCAAATAAAATTACCGCGGCTATTTTGATGGTTTTAATAACCTCGCTGAATGCCGCCTGCACCACATCCGCGTCGGCCGACAGCCAAAGTTCGGCGGCTAAAGAAGCCGGCGCAGAGGTTCACCGCGAAGTGAACGCATTTTTCCCGCGCGTGCCCGGTTCTTATATCGGCGATCCGATGCCGTACTCCGAGAATAACCAGTTTTATATTTTTCATCTTAATGATATTCGCGGCGGCAAAGATCTGGGCGTGCACGCTTTTCATTTGTTATCGACGAATAATTTGTATAACTACCAAAATCTGGGCGAAGTTATCCCCTATATTAACGATCTCGACAGCCCTGAACTGCTATTAGGCACCGGCTCGGTGATTAAAGTCGGCGATACTTATCACGCCTGGTATACCGCCCATAATCAGAATGTTTTTCCGGTGGAGTCGATTATGCATGCGACCAGTAGCGATATGCGCCACTGGACCAAGCACCCCAAAGACACGTTCCTGCCGGGAGAAAACTACCGGGCGAATGACTTCCGCGATCCGCACGTTGTCTATATCCCCGAAGAGCAACGCTACTGGATGCTGATCACCACCCGTCAGAACGGCACCGGCGTGATCGTCAAATATACCTCGACCGATCTGACTAGCTGGAAAGATGAAGGCGTACTGTTCCGCAATGATACGACAAGCCATGACGCCAATCTGGAATGTCCGACGCTGGTTTATTTCAACGGGCGGTGGTATCTCAGCTTTAGCGACCAGTGGCCGCACCGCCTGACGCAATACCGCATGGCGGAATCGCCGAACGGTCCTTTCGTTAAGCCGGATAATTTCTATTTTGACGGCCCCGGCCTATACGCGGGCAAATTGGTTGAAAAAGACAAGCGGCTGTTCGTTTTTGGTTGGGTGCCGACCAAAGCCGGCGAAGATAACGCCGGCAATATCGACTGGGCGGGCAACCTGATTGCCCATGAGTTAACCGCCGCGCCCAACGGCCAGCTAAAAACCAGACTACCGCAGGAAATAGCGGATGTATTCGCGCAAAAAGCCCCGCAACCCAGCCAACTGCATCCGCTATTGGCGAAAAACAGCGCCGCGTCATTTGGGGAAATCAGCAGTCAGGTATTTTCTCCATTGACCGGAACCACCGAAATTACCGGTAATTTTCCTATTAGCGGCGACGGCGCGATATTCAGCTTCGGCATGGATGACGATATACCGCAGAACGCGCCGCTGAATGTCGTATTTAATAAAAAAACCAACAAGGTTCTTTTTTATACCGCAGGAATAAACGATCTCCCCAAACGTAAGCCGGAAATGGGTATAGAAACGCCATTATCCGACAATATTAATCTGAAAATAATTATTGAGGACTCCATTGCCGTGTTCTACATCAACGACAATATCGCCTTTAGTACGCGCATGTACCATATTTCCGGCAAGAAATGGGCGATCAGCGTCCCCCAGAGCAATATCGATACCGGCGATCTGCGTATTCGGCATTTTTAATTACCGAGTCGCCTTATTTCTCACTGCATTGCGGTAGTTTTTCGCAAGGGAATTATTTATGAAAACGATTATCTCTAAAAAATGGGCGCTGCTCGCCATTACCGTTTTACCCATGACCGGTCAGGCGGCGATGGATGTCATGCGTAATGATGAAGGCACCGTAATTGGCGTCAATCCCTGGTCCTATCTGGATGAAAACGTTATGTGGACCACCACCCAATCCTCCTATGCCCACGGCGGCAAGGTACACGGCAATATCAAAAGCAAGTTCGAAGTTACCGATACCAACTGGAAAAACAACACCACGCATGACGGCTCGGATAACTTTGTTCTATCGCAGGCCGTGTTGCGTCACGATAGCCTTCCCTCCTGGTATCTGGCCTTTTACAACGGGCGGGAAACCGAATATCAGGGCAGTTTTACCAGCCAGAAATATGAACAGCAAACCCAGCGCACGCAGTTGATTTTTGGCTACAACCACCAGATTGGCCGGGGAGACGTAGGCGCGGAGCTGCTGGTCGGCAGCGAATCGCTGAATGAACGCTGGCAGGCGCGATACAAATTATACGGAACCTATCGCCTGACCGACCGTCTGTCGGCGTTCGGCTATTTCTATCAGGATCTACAGCATAAACGCTCCGCCGGCGCGGATTGGATTAATGACACGGATGTCACCACCAGCGAAATTGAACCCGGTCTGCAATATATTATTACCGACAGCACCGGCGTCTGGCTGCGCAGCCGCTATAGCGAAGGCAAGCTGGAACGTAAACAATGGGGAAATATCAACGATCGGGACTGGAGTACCAGCGTAGGCGTCTGGCATAACTGGGACAACAGCCTGACCACCACCCTGCATAGCGGCATCGGCCACTACCGCAAATACAATGCCCGCCCCGAAGACGGCGAAGTGTTCCAGAACACCCGCTATAAATATGTCGCGCTAGGCGCCAACTACCCAATCAGCAAGCGATTTAATATTTCCGGGGAAGTAAAAGCCTCGGATGATAAGCAATCCGGCAGTTGGGTCACCGGCGGCAAAGCCATCAATATGTCCTATATGCTGTCAGCCGACTTCAATTTCTGATCTTGCGGTACGGCTGTTTCGGTGCGCCGGTTCGGCGGCGCGCCGTATTGTAAAACGCGCCGGATTTTTAGATAGCCCGCATTTGCAAGCCAATAGATGGCATGGTGAAAAAGCGTGGTTTTTCATTTACGCGCCGCGCGGCATGAGAAAATTTTTATATTTTTTAGTTATTAGAAAAGTAATTTATATTTATTCCAACTTCCCCTAAAGAATGTGTCGTATGAGGGAATAAATTATGCCAACTTTGCGTATGCAGAGGAAAAAATTCGCGGAATAGTAAAAAACCTCAATATTACAGCTATATTTTCCTGCGCTTTTGCGCCACGGGAAATACGCCGCAATCTGACGATCCGCAGCATGCCTGATCTTAGTGAGTATAGATAACCATTCTGGTGCGCAATGCACTTATGAGGGGCAGGAAAATAAGCCGGATTTACGCCATCAAAAAAACAGATTGCACACATCATATTTAATCGATTCTACATATCGCTACCGCTGGCTAGTATCGGGATAAGCGGCAATGACGCGCGCCGCAACGGAAGTTTCCGGGGATATCTCCTGAATAATTCAGCGCGGCTAGTGCGTCTGCCCCTGAAGCCGAACGGATATAAGTCATTCCATTCATTATGCGGGAAAGCACCAGTATGAAAAAGAGTTCTGCACAATTAACAAATTCAGCAGATAAAGATGAATCATTGCTAATGGGGGTAATATTTACCTGCGTGCAAATAGTTATTTTTTTTAGTTTCGTCCTTATTTGCGCCTTTAACGTTCCGCTATTAAGCCGGGAATTTTTAAATTCCGGCATACCGCTGTCCTTTGTTCTGGGAATGCTGGTTATCGTCAGTGGAATCATTTTAACCGCCGCGTATGTGGCTATCGCTAACCGGGCCTCGGAGAAATAATGATGAAGATGTTGATTTTTCTTTGTTCGCTGCTGGCGATGAATTCAGCGTATGCGGATACCGGCGTCGCCCAGGGAGCCAGTTCCACCGCTATCACGCTGTTCCTGCTGATTATCGCCGTCACGCTGTATATCACCTGGTGGGCGGCGAAAAGAACGCGAACGGCCAGTGACTTTTACAACGCCGGCGGTCAAATATCCGGCTTCCAGAACGGTCTGGCCATCGCCGGCGACGCCATGTCCGCCGGCGCGCTGCTGGGACTAAGCGCGCTGGTGTTCACCAGCGGTTTCGACGGTCTGATCTATGCCATCGGCTACACCACCGGTCTGCCGCTTGTGGTATTCCTGATGGCGGGCAGAATGCGGCGGATGGGCAAGTTCACCTTTATCGACGTCGTCTGTTCGCGCCTGGAGGGCCGCTCCGTACGCGTGTTTTCCGCCTGCGCCTCGCTGATTATCGTGCTGTTTTATCTGATTGCGCAGATGGTGGGCGCCGGTCAACTGATACAGATGCTCTTCGGCATCGATTACGTTTACGCCATTATGCTGGTCGGCATTCTGATGGTGCTATACGTCACGTTCGGCGGCATGATGGCGACCACCTGGGTACAGATCGTCAAGGCGGTGCTGATGATCTGCGGCTGTTTGTTCATCAGTTTTCTGGTCATGAAGAGCGCCGGTTACAGCTTTAGTCAATTGCTGAACGACGCGGTGGGCGTTCATCCGTCCGGCCAAAATATTCTGCTGCCGTCGGCGCTGGCCCGCGATCCGGTATCAGGTATTTCCCTTGCCATCGCGCTGATGCTCGGCACGGCCGGCCTGCCCCATGTTTTGATGCGCTTTTTCACCGTGCCCGATGCCCGCGCCGCGCGTAGCTCCGTACTGTGGGCCACCATCTTTATGAATGGCTTCTATGCGATGATTTTCATCATCGGCTTCGGCGCGCTCTATCTGTTGCGTACTCAGCCGCAGTTGTTCGATGCGAGCGGAGCGTTAATCGGCGGGACCAATACGGCGGCGCTGCATCTGGCCTACGCTCTCGGCGGCGATCCCCTGTTCGGTTTCCTGTCCGCCGTGGCGTTCGCCACCATTCTGGCCGTGGTCGCCGGTCTGACCATTTCCGGGGCGTCGGCTATCAGCCATGATATCTACGGTTGCCTGTTCGGCAGAAAACCCGGCTCGGAGCAGCGCGAAATGCGCATTATGAAAGCCGCCGTGCTGGTGTTGGGCATCATTGCCGTGCTGCTGGGCATCGCGTTCAAAGGCCAGAATATCGCCTACATGATTAGCCTGGCGTTCTCTATTTCCTGTTCCTCCACCTTTCCGGTGCTGATTCTGGCGATCTACTGGCGGAGATTTTCCGCCCGCGGCGCGGTATGGGGCGGAGCGACGGGACTGATTGCATCGCTGGCGCTCACCATATTGGGGCCGTCCGTTTGGGTAAAAGTATTGGGATACGCCGCGCCGGCATTTTCCATCGATCCGCCGGCGATTATTACCGTGCCGCTGGCGTTCACGGTCGCCATCGCGGTTTCACTGCTGGAACGGCGTCCGCTGCAATATGCCCAGCGCCAGGTCTCCTGAACCGCGCCTGTTTTTCATTTTTATCGATTATTCATAATTAATCCGCCGGCGGTCCGCGCGCCGCCCGGCGTCAACACCAGGGAAACCACAGCATGAGTAAACAATTTACCGCCCAATCCGGCGCCTTCGCCGAATTGATGAACATTCGCGGCGGCGCGCCGCTGCCCGACGACGAAGTAAAGGTTACCGGCGGCGATCCGTTCTTCGCCACGCCGTTTCGCATCGGCGAAACGGCGGCGGCGGCGTTGGCGGCCCGCGGCGTCGCCGCCAACGATTTGTGGGAGTTGCGCACCGGCGAACGGCAGCGCATCGCCGTGGACGTCCGCGCGGCGGCGGCGACCTCGCTGGGCGGCGGCGATATGACGCTGCGCCGGGACGAGAACGGCGTATTCCAGCCCATCCCGGTTTCCGATGCCATCAAACATATGGTGTCGCTAACGCAGCCGTGGCAAACGGCGGACGGCGGTTGGCTATTGCCGCATACCAATCTGCCCCATCTTGAGCGGCGTATACTGGACGTTTTGCAATGCGAGAGCACGCCGGAATCAATTAGCGCAGGGGTGCGGCGCTGGAACGCCGATGAGTTGGAAGAAGCGATAGCGGAGGCAAAAGCCTGCGCCGGCAAGGTCCGCACCGCCGAAGAGTGGCTGCGCCATCCGCACGGCGCTTATCTGGCTTCCCGTCCGGTGGTGGAGATCACCAAGATCGCCGACGGCGAGCCGGAACCGCTGCCCGCCGGCGACCAACCGGCTTCCGGCATTCGGGTGCTCGATCTGACGCGTATCCTGGCCGGCCCGACGGCGGGAATCGGTTTTGCCGAGCACGGCGCCGACGTACTCATGGTGACCGCGCCGGATCTGCCGCAGGTTCCCGCGTTCGTGCGCGATACCAGCCACGGCAAACGCAGCTGTTTCCTCGATTTCCGCCAGCCGGATCAGGCGGCCAAGTTAGCGGAACTGGTGCGAGACAGCGATGTATTTATCGACGGCTACCGGCCGGGACGACTGGCGGCGCATGGTTTTGGCGTTGACGAACTGATGAATATGCGACCGGGTTTGATCCACATTTCCGTCAACTGTTTCGGCTCAGGCGGTCCCTTCGCCGACCGTGCCGGCTGGGATCAGGTCGCGCAGGCGGTAACCGGTATTTGCCATACCCACGGACTGGCGATCGGCGCCGGCCAGCCCAAGCTGACGCCGGTATTTATGTGCGACTTTCTGACCGGCTTTCTGGCGACGTTCGGCGGCATGTTGGCGCTGGCGCGGCGCGCGCGCGAGGGCGGCAGCTATCGCGTTCAGGTATCGCTTTGTCAGTCGGCGATGCTGTTGCAGCGTCAAGGCTTGCTGGATGACTTTGCCGGCGCGCCGGGCCGGCTCAGCCCCGAAGAGTTCGAATCGCTGGCGGTATGCGACGAAAACACCTGCTACGGCGATCTGAAGTCATTAGGACCGGTGCTGGATATGTCCGCCACGCCCTGCCGATGGTTCGGCACCACGCCGTCGTTGGGCGGCGATCGGCCGATGTGGCGTACGCGGCGCGGCGCATAGCGCCCTCCCCGACTGCACCATCATGGCGCAATGCGCCATGATGCGTACGCTTTCTGGCGACAAAAAGCGGCGCATGACAGCGCAAAAATCGTATCTCATTGAATAATGATATTTAATTTCCCCATTAAACGTGGCGCGATTTTTGCAACCATCTGTATATTGAATGACGAAATCGATAATCGATTCAATTTTCGGATGATGATATGAAAATCTGCGAACTGATGACCTTTGCCGCCGTCGCGCGCTGCGCGAATATCACGGCCGCCGCCAGAGAACTGAATACCGTGCAATCCAACGTCACGACGCGCATTCGGGCGCTGGAAAACCATATCGGCCTACCATTGCTGGAGCGTCACAGCCGGGGCGTGGCGCTGACCGGCGCCGGGCAGCGTTTACTGCCCTATGCGCAGCAGGCGGTCGCCCTACTGGACGAGGCGACGCGGGTCGCGCGCGATGAGGGCGAGGCGCAGGGACCGCTGGTGCTGGGCTCGATGGAAACCACGCTCGCCGTGCGCCTGCCCGACGTGCTGGCGCGTTTTCATGCGCGCTATGCCGACGTACAGTTGGTGATGAAAATCGATTCGACCGCCGCGCTGGTCGAACGCGTGTTAAACAACGAAGTGTATGGCGCGTTTGTCGCCGGTCCGATTGACCACCCGCTGCTGAGCGTAGAACCGGCGTTCGAGGAGGAACTGGTGCTGGTTACGCCGCGTCGCTGGCCGACCTTGCAGGCGTTTCGTCTGGATAGCCAGCCGGTGACGGCGCTGATGTTCCGCATGGGCTGCGCCTACCGGCAACGCCTGGAGCAGCTATTGGTCTATCTCGGCAGGCCTTCGTTCCAGCGGCTGGATTTCGGCTCGCTGGACGGCATCCTCGGCTGCATCGGCGCCGGCGTGGGGATTACGCTGCTGCCGCGATCGGTGGTGGAAAATTCCGGCCTGGCCGCCAGTTTGCAGGTGCATACCATAGACGAGTCGATCGCGCGCGTCTCGACGCTGTTTATCCGCCGCCGGGAGGCGCAGCAAACCACGACGATGCGCTTGTTTCTCGACTGCCTGAGTGAAGAAAAGCCCATGCCGATAGCCGTTTAGCGCATTAAAAATGCCTTATCGCGCCGTTGCGCGCGCACAGGATGCAAATCCTACCGATATTGCGTTTATTTGCGTACTCGTATTCACTTCACGGCGACGCGACATTCCGCTTCCGCCTGATAGCTAACCAGCGTGTCCCGGTACGGCAATGCGGTCATCGCGCCTTTCGAGGTGGTCGCCAGCGCGCCGCAGGCCTGAGCCTGCGCGATGATAGCCGGCAGCTTCGCGCCGTCCCGCCATTGCGCGCCCATCTCGCTCAACCCGGCCAGCAGGCCGGCGACAAACGCATCCCCGGCGCCGGTGGTATCCACCGCCCGCACGGCGCGAGCCGGATAGAATGTCATTTGACCGGGGCGTCCCGCCCAGGCGCCGGCCTTACCCTGGGTTACCACCAGCAGCGACGGGCTGATTTCATTACCCAACGCCGCCATCGCCCGGCCGACGTCCTCAATCTCCGTGATCAGCGTCAGTTCTTCATCAGAGAGTTTCACCACATCGGCCAGCGCCAGCGCCTGTTTTACGCAGGTTCGCATCCGGCCGCGGTCCGGCCACAGATCGTCGCGCAGATTGGCGTCAAAACTGAGCCAGCCGCCGGCCTGCCTGACTGCCGCCATCGCCTGCAACGTGGTGGATCGCGATGGCTCCGCCGCCAGCGCGATGGAACAACAGTGCAGCCATTCCCCAGCGGAAAAAGCGGGTAAATCGGCAGGCTCAAGAAACAGATCGGCGCCCGGCCGCACCATAAAGGTAAACTGCCGTTCCCCCTCTTCGTTCAACGTAACCAACACGATGGAGGTGCGATGCAGAGCGTCGTAGTGCAGGTATGAAGTATCGACGTTTTCTTGTTGCAGCACTTGCTGCAAACGATGGCCAAAGGGTTCATCGCCCACGCGGCCAATAAACGCGCTGTTGCCGTTTAACCGGGCTATGCCGACGGCCACGTTAGCCGGCGCGCCGCCGGGACAAGGTAATAAACGCTGCATATCATCAGCGAACAGATCAATTACCGCATCGCCCAACACCCAGACTTTACTCGCCATAAACACCTCAATAACGCTTTGATTATCAAATAAAATGTATTACCGTGCCGTCCCGCATTCTTAGCAGGAAAGTCGCTTCGGACGGAATTGGAAATCGCTCTTGAATGGAATTTAGCGGGTTGCGAAATAAAATAAAATGTTAACGTTAACTTTCATGATTAACATCACATTCCAACAACGAACTGCTTTAGTTTTTTCATAGTTAACGTTAACAATTCAGCCATCGACCTGTCAGGAGTCACACTGATGAACGCTGAAACAAGAAAAACCTATATTTTATTAAGCTGCCTCTTTTTCTTTTTTTTCTTTACCTGGTCATCGACCTGCTCATTGTTATCCATCTGGCTAAACCAGTACGTAAATCTTAGAGCCACCGATACCGGCATCATCTTCTCGGCGATTTTGCTGGTGTCGTTCTGCTCGCAACCGATTTATGGTTACATCCAGGACAAACTGGGGCTGGGTAAACACCAGCTATGGTTCATTGCTCTGCTGCTGATATGCAGCGGGCCGTTTTTTATGCTGTTCGCCGATCTTCTGCGTTTCAACATTTATCTCGGCAGCATTGCCGGCGGTTTATATATCGGCGCGACTTTCAACGGCGGTATCGGCCTGCTGGAAGCCTATATTGAACGTTTTTGCCGCCTGAAAGGCATTGAATATGGCCGCTCCAGAATGTGGGGATCGCTGGGTTGGGCCGTCGCCACCTTCTTCGCCGGCATCAACTTCAACATTAATCCCTGGTACAACTTTGCGCTGGCCTCCCTTTCCGGCGGACTGTTCCTGCTGTGTCTGAGCCAGGTACGCATCGCCAAAGAAAATGCAATGAGCCAGCTTCAGTTCGGCGATCCGTCAAAAATCACCTTGGCCGACGCCGTCGGGCTGCTGCGCCTGTCGCGTTTCTGGGCGCTGGTGGTCTTTGTTATCGGCACCTGTATTTACGGCGTATACGATCAACAGTTCCCGGTCTATTTCGCTTCACAGTTTCCCGATTTGCACTCCGGCAACAGTATGTTCGGCTACCTGAATTCACTACAGGTATTCCTTGAAGCCGGCGGCATGTTCCTTGCCCCGTTCCTGGTTAACCGTATCGGCGCCAAAAATGGTTTGATTTTAGCCAGCGGCATTATGGCGTTACGCGTTATCGGATCCGGTCTGGTCAACGGCGTCGTGCTCATTTCCTTTATGAAACTGCTGCACGCCGTTGAATTACCCATCCTGTTGATTTCTTTGTTTAAATATAACAGCCTGAACTTCGACAAGCGGTTATCGACAACGATTTACCTGGTAGGCTTCACCTGTATCAGTTCCGTGGTTAGCAGCCTGCTGTCCCCTATCGTAGGTTACAGCTATGAGCTATTCGGTTTCGCCCGCACCTATCTGTTTATGGGCGGCATGGTTCTGTTCACTACGCTGGTTTCCTGTTTTCTATTGGAACCCAATAAGACTGTCCAGACGTCCCCAACTTTGACCCCGCGCACAATAAAGTGAGTTGCTATGATTGAATTAGTAGAAAAAGCCAATAGTTATATTGCCGCTACGCGGCCTTTAATCAACATGGAGTGGTATCCCTCCTGGCATTTGGCGCCGACTGTCGGCTGGATGAACGATCCGAACGGCCTGGTTTGGTATGACGGCATGTACCATGCGTTTTATCAGCATTATCCCTATGAAGCCGTCTGGGGGCCGATGCACTGGGGCCATGCCCGCAGCTACGACCTGATCCATTGGGAACATCTGCCGGTGGCGCTGGCGCCATCGGGCGCAGACGACAAAGACGGCTGTTTCTCCGGATCGGCGGTAGATAACAACGGCGAACTGTCGCTGATCTATACCGGTCACGTCCACGAGGGCGACCGCGCCAGCGATGCGGGACTACGACAGGTACAGTGTCTGGCCACCAGCCGCGACGGCATTCACTTCACGCCGCAGGGCAAGATCATCGACGCGCCGGCAGGGATCCAGCACTTCCGCGATCCGAAAGTCTGGAAAATGGGCGACTACTGGTATGTAGTGCTCGGACTGAAAGTGGAAAACCGGGGTGAGGTTCGTCTGTGGCGCTCAACCGACCTGCGTAATTGGGAGCCGCAAGGCCTGCTGGCTCGTTCGGCGCCAGGCGAAAGTTACATGTGGGAGTGTCCGGACTTTTTCCCGTTGGGCGATAAATGGGTATTGCTGTTTTCCCCGCAGGGAATGAAAGCCGAAGGCTATCGCAACCGCAATCTATTTCAGAGCGGTTATTTGGTCGGCACGTGGCAGCCCGGCGGTGAATTTGTTATTGAAACGCCATTTACCGAGATCGACGCCGGTCACGATTTCTATGCGCCGCAAACGCTTCTGTCGCCGGATGGCCGCCGCATTATGCTGGGCTGGCTGGATATGTGGGAATCCCTGATGCCGGAAAAAGAACATTTGTGGGCGGGTATGCTGTCGATGCCGCGCGAGCTGACGCTGACGCCGGACAATAGGCTGCGGGTTGTGCCTGCGGTGGAAATCGACGCCTGCTGCCAAAAAGATCAACAACGGCGCGACCTGGAGTTGAAGAACAACCGCCTGCCGTTGATTTCGGACTGCGCCGCACAGTTCGTGACGCTGGATATCGACTTACAGGCCAGCGATGCCGAGAAGTACGGCGTGTCGCTCGGCAGCGAGCCGAACAATGAGCAAGGGCTGTTTATTTACGTGGATAACCAGGCCCAGCGTCTGGTGCTGGAGCGCCGCTACCCGGCATATAACATCAGCGGCTACCGCAGCGTGCCCCTGCCCGCTTCCGATAGCCTGCAGCTGCAGATCTTTTTCGATCGTTCTTCGGTTGAAGTCTTCGTCAATGATGGCGAAAGTTGTCTGAGCAGCCGCATCTACCCGCAGGAACAGGAACGCCATCTGAGTCTGTTCGCCCAGAACGGCGCGGCCCGCATCAACAGCGTCAGCAACGGGAAAATCAGCTGATCGTTTTTGCCGCCAAACTATCAGGCATGCCAGCAGACAAGGCGGCATGCCTGATAACATGTCAATAAGAAACCGGATCTCGTTCCTTAAACCAGCGGCGTTAAGCGGCCAGGATAGCTATGGCGGCCATAAAAAAAAGCCAGCAGAGGCTGGCTAAAATAATACTGGAAGCAATGTGAGCAATGTCGTGCTCTTCTTCAGTGCCTGGGAAGAGGCGACTTCTGAAGCGCGAAAGTGATGATAATGGTTCTCAGTATCACCTGTAAAGCACTTTGTTGAGAATTTTTCTCATTTCCATACTGATTATAGGGTTCTTTCCTGACTGCTCACGCTCTTTTTATCGTGTTTTCACTCGATGCGCGTTATTCGTTCTCATTGTTTTTTAACGTCCGCGGCGCATACTTCTGCACAAAATCCTCCCAGCTATCGGCCAGTAAACTCAAATGCTGCAACTCCGTATCCAGCGTCGGTAAAGCGCGGTTACTATTCCTGAGCATCATTTCAAACTGATCGAGCATATCCACGGCGTTGCATGTGCAGTCGGCAATGGATAATGCCTGCCGCATTTCAATCTGCGCATGATAGGTTCCCCGCTTTAGCGCATCCATGTCGCTCTGTACCGCCTCCGCGTGCTTTTCATCCCCCAGGCCGGATGCAAGTAAATACTCCGCTCTGGCCGCGCCCAGTCGTATACAGTCCCGGCGCGAGACAAGCTCTCTGATATAGTTGTCGATAACTTTTGATGCAGCGGGCTGATAGGCTTCGGTGATAAAAGCCGTTTTGATAAAAGAGAGCTTCTCTTTTTTCATCGCTATTTCAAAAGATTCCACCATCGCCGTCTTTTCGCCATCCAGCGGGCTTGAGAAGGCATCATGCAACGCATTGGCGAGTTCATTGGCCGACGCATGCGTCCCTTCCATAGCGATGATAAAGAAAGACGCGGCCAAATCAGAGACGCGATCCAACGGATCGCAAAGCGAGCTATTTTTTAACTGCTTTATCTTCTCGCTTTTTGCGCTAATTTCTTCTTCGGTTAACACCGGCAATGGAGTCTCGGCTTCATGTTGCGCGCTGCCGATGCATTCATCTGCGGCGTCAATGGCTTCGAATGTCGTCATGGCAGCATCAACCGGAAAATCAGCGGCATTATCGGCAACATCCTCTTCCGATTTCTGTGAAAATTCGACGTCAGGGGTACGATGAGGCCTGATACCGTCCATCCAGCTTGCTCCATTTTTCGAACAACGTCTTAGCTATAACGGCAGCCCATTGACAGGATTTAGTAAATAATCCGTATTTATGCCGATTAACGTCGCCAAACATGATCTATGGCAAAAAATCGCCTGTTACATGTCGTCCCAATGGATGGGCGTGGCGGCAGCCTTACTCTTGATTCTCTGGCTGCGAATGACTTTCAGACCACGTAGCGCAGCGGAAAGCATATCTACTTTTCAGATTTTCGCTCGGGCCGAAAGTAATCGTCGCCGCGCCGCCTTCCATTAAAATTGTCTGCGATGTAATAAAACTTCTATTGCGATGGACAGCAGTCCATTCGAAGCCGTTTGACGCCATATCATAAAAGCCCAACGGGGTCGGCGGGAATTGCCCCACCGGCATAAGCTGCTGATCAAGACTGCTGCCTGTGGAATTAGCAACTATTTTTTGCGCCGCGCTGGCAACGTTGCGGCCAATATCGATCACTCCATTATCTGTTGGAAACAGCACCCGTTTACCGCCGTTGCGCGCCGCATACTCCCACTCAATCCTGTCAGGCAGACCCGCTTTTTGTCCGACCCGCTCGCCTAACCAGCGGCAATAACTTTCAGCCTGGGCGTAAGTCACTTCAGCCGGCGCGTCGTCTGGCGGCGTCGGCTCCGACTCGTCTGGGGCCTCTCGCGCCGGCAAGCCGGCACTGACCAAATAATGGTCAAACTGCCTGTTGGTGATTTTTGTTTTGGTCAGCGCAAAATCCTTAACGTAGACCGACATTGGGTATGAGTACAGTTGCTTAAGCGGCAAGGCATAGCTGCGCCCCTGTTCATCTTTGTCGATATACCCCATATCATATTCTCCGCCTTTCAGCGCGATGAGCAGATCGCCCAGCTTCGATTCATTGATGCTGTCATCCGCGCTTTTGGCTGGGGTAAAAAACTGGCGAACCGACTCAGCGTAAGCGCTGATCTCTTTTTTATACGGAATATTGGAGAAAAGGGTAAAGGTTCTGGAGAAAAGCATAAACGGCAATATATAAGCCAGAACCAACGACGTAAGATAAATTTTAGTTCCGCGTTTCATCATGACTCCATATTGCGCAGCGAGCGGTGATCTTTCCTTTGCCACCCGGCAGATTATCCGGTTGGATCCCGGCAAAATCCCGATCGTGGACGGTAACCCCCTTCCCCAAACTATCGGCGTAAAATGCCAAAGGGCGAATAACTTTAGCCGGTCCTTCCTCACTATAGGAAGGTTCAGAGGGACCGACGGGATCAATCGCGAGCGAGTTTCCCCGCGCTTTTTCACTGTACCAGTCGTAAACCCATTCCTTGCCATTGCCGATAAGATCGTAAATGCCCAGCGGATTCGGCGTTACCGAGCCGACATTCACAACATTGGCGTCTAACATAAACAGGTTAGAGAATATCTCTCTATCTTCAGGCACATTCCGCCCTGGCTGGATGGTGCCGTCATCGGTGGCGAAGCCATTATATTGCCCGCGGTTACGCGCGGCGTATTCCCACTGCGCTTCGGTCGGCAAATGCATCGGCTGATTAACCTGTCGCCCAACCCATTGACAATAGGCTTCGGCGTCCTGCCAACTTATTTGCGCAGGAAACTGCGCAAATGGCGGGCTATGCCTGATATTCCAGAAGAGATAGTTTATATACTGCCCGGAGGGAAACGGATTGACCAATCGCTGATGAGCGGCCAGAAAGAGATCGAAATCCTGATTGGTGATTTTGTATTTCGATAAAGCATAGTCGCTCAGCTGGACGGGATAGACCGGACTACCCGCGCATGAGGCTATCAGAGGATAGTTGCGGCAATCATCAGGCCCCATGGTAAAACGGCCGCCGTTGATAGCAACCATATTCGCCAACGCGCGCTTCACCAAATCGGCCTGGAGGATTTTCACCATGTCAGCATCGGGCACAATCGGCTCCGACGGCTCATAGGATTCATCGTCTTTATCAACGCCAAAGTAGAAATCATAAAAATAAATGGCTTTAGCCATCCCGCCGCTGTAGAGCATCGAAACGATCAGCACCAGCAATACAGAGCTGACTTGAAGCATTCTCAGGGAGACTTTGATTAAAAATTTTATGCTACTGCGAACTATACTCATCCCGTTATCCCATCCATTTTTTGCGTTACTGCATTAATCCGAAACGAGTATTAAATTAGCAACCCTGCCATCCTTTATCCCCGATAGGCCGATGTACAGACCCTCGCAGGCGGACTCTATAATAAGAAATCAAAAAATCGGTTATTTTACAACAAATTACCGGGATTATTATAATATTTCCGCCCCGTCCGAAAATTGATAGCGCTCGGCACCCAATCCAGGGCGAATCGCTGACCAAACGGACATAGCGCGACATCCGTTGCCGGTAAAAATGGTCGGAAAGTCGTCATACGCGCATAACACTGTGGGGAGGATCGGCATAGTGCGGTACACTCTGTCTATTACGTATTGACTGAAAAATCTCGTATGTCTGGAAAAACCTGTTTCGCACTGGCATTAGCCTGGCTGGCGATACCTGCTTTGGCGTCCTCTTTTCCCTCGGCCCCGGCTGCCCCGGCACCGTTGGCCGATATCCGCCAAAGTGGTTTCGTCTATTGCGTAAACGACGTGCTGAATACCTTTAATCCGCAAATGGCGCGCAGCGGCGTCACGATCGATACCCTGGCGGCTCAGCTTTACGATCGCTTGCTGGATGTCGATCCCTATACCTACCGGCTGATGCCGGAATTGGCCCAGCATTGGGAAGTGCTGGATGACGGGGCGACGTATCGTTTTTATCTGCGCCGCGACGTTTATTTTCAAACCACCAACTGGTTCAGCCCCACCCGTAAACTGAACGCGGATGATGTCCTGTTCAGCTTCCAACGCATGCTGAATAAAGATCACCCCTATCATGACGTCAACGGCGGCGAGTATCCCTATTTCGACAGTTTGCAGTTCGCCGATTCCGTCAAGAGCATTCGTAAGCTGGGGGAATACAGCGTTGAAATTCGCCTGAACAAGCCAGACGCCTCTTTTCTCTGGCATTTGGCAACGCACTATGCGCCGATTCTCTCCGCCGAGTACGCCCAGGTTCTGGCTGAGAACGATAAGAAAGAGTTATTGGATCGCGAGCCGGTCGGCACCGGTCCTTATCGGTTGGATGAGTATCGCAACGGACAATATATTCGTCTAACGCGTAACGACGCCTACTGGCGCGGCCAGCCCCGCATGCAGCAGGTCGTGGTTGATCTCGGTTCGGGCGGTACTGGCCGCCTGTCTAAATTGCTGACCGGCGAATGCGATATTCTGGCTTATCCCGCCGTTAGCCAATTGGCGATTTTACGTAACGATCCGCGTTTGCGCCTGTCATTACGTCCAGGAATGAACGTCGCCTATCTGGCGTTTAATGTGCGTAAACCGCCGTTGGACGATCGCCGCATGCGCGAAGCCATTGCGCTGGCGATAAACAACGATCGGCTGATGCAATCAATCTATTACGGCACGGCTGAAACGGCCGCCTCGATTTTGCCGCGCGCTTCCTGGGCCTATGATAATGACGCGAAAATAACCGAATACAATCCGGCGAAATCCCGGCGGTTATTACACGAGTTGGGAATAACCAATATCAGTCTGCGCCTGTGGGTGCCCAGCGCGTCGCAATCCTACAATCCCAGCCCGCTGAAAACCGCAGAGCTGATCCAGGCCGACCTGGCTCAGGTTGGCATACAGGTGACGATTGTGCCGGTTGAGGGCCGCTTTCAGGAAGCCAGGCTGATGGAACTCAGCCACGATTTAACCCTTGCCGGCTGGACGACGGACAGCAATGACCCGGACAGTTTTTTCCGTCCGTTATTGAGCTGCGCCGCTATTCCGTCCCAAACCAACTATGCTCACTGGTGCGATTCCGGTTTTGATGAAGTGCTGCAAAACGCCCTATCTTCGCAGCAATTATCAAAACGCATCGAATACTACCAACAGGCGCAAAAAATACTGGCTGACCAACTGCCGGTTTTACCGTTGGCATCCTCCTTACGCCTGTTGGCTTATCGTTATGATATGAAAGGGATTGTGCTTAGCCCGTTCGGCAATGCCTCATTTGCCGGCGTTTTTCGGGAAAGTGACGGTGACCGCGCCGAGGGAGCCGCGCCACAAGAACCTTCTTCGCAAAACGCCGCTGAAGGAGAAACACCGTGATTATCTTTACCCTGCGCCGCCTGCTATTGCTGCTGGTTACGCTGTTCCTGCTGACGCTGCTGGGTTTCAGCCTGAGTTATTACACCCCGCATGCGCCGCTCAACGGCGCGGCGCTGTTTGATGCGTACCGTTTTTATCTCACCAGCCTGTTGCAGGGCGATTTCGGCCGCTCCAGCATCAACGGCCAGGCCATTATCGTACAGTTAAAAGAGGTGTTCCCGGCGACCATCGAACTTTGTCTGCTGGCTTTCGCGCTCTCTTTGCTGGTAGGGATCCCGTTGGGCATTACCGCCGGGGTAATGCGAAACAAAGGGCCGGATATCATTATCAGTACGCTGGCGCTGGTCGGTTTTTCCCTGCCGGTATTCTGGCTGGCGCTGCTGCTCACGCTGTTTTTCTCATTGCATCTTGGCTGGCTGCCGGTATCAGGACGTTTCGATCTGCTCTATCAGGTCAAAAGCGTCACCGGCTTCGCGTTGATCGATGCCTGGCTGTCCGACTCTCCGTATCGCAACGAGATGATGATCAGCGCGATTCGGCATATGGTTCTGCCTATTACCGTGCTTGCCGTCGGGCCGACGACGGAGGTTATAAGACTAATGCGCATCAGCACCACCGACGCGATGAGTAAAAACTACATCAAGGCGGCGGCGACACGCGGCTTATCGCTGCTGACCATTATTCGCCGCCATCTCCTGCACAATGCATTGCCGCCGATTATGCCCAAGCTGGGGCTACAGTTTTCGACCATGTTGACGTTGACCATGATTACCGAAGTGGTATTCAACTGGCCGGGGCTGGGTCGCTGGCTGGTCAATGCCATTCGCCAGCAGGATTACGCCGCGATCTCCGCGGGCGTTATCGTCGTCGGCGCGATGGTCATTACGGTCAACGTATTGTCAGATATTGGAGGTGCAATGACTAACCCGCTGAAACATAAGGAGTCGTATGCCCTTCGATAACGTTTACAGCGAAAAACGCGTTCCCAGCCGTCTGGGGGATACCTGGCGGGTATTCCATCAGGATACGCTGGCCATGATCGGTTTTTACGGCTTTCTTATTTTGCTGGGGCTGTGCCTGTTCGGGAAACTGCTGGCTCCCTATGATGTCGGCCAGCAGTTTCTGGGTTATCAGATGCTGCCGCCATCCTGGTCGCACTATGGCGAAGTCTCTTTCTTTCTCGGTACGGACGATCTAGGGCGCGACCTGTTAAGCCGTTTGCTAAGCGGCGCGGCGCCCACCGTCGGCTCGGCATTGATCGTCACGCATGCGGCGGCGCTGTTTGGCGTCATTTTAGGCATTTTGGCCGGCGTAACCCACGGGCTGCGCTCCGCCATGCTCAACCATATTCTCGATACGCTGCTGTCGATTCCGTCGCTGCTGCTGGCCATCGTGGTGATCGCCTTTATTGGTCCCCGGCTGGAGCACGCCATGCTGGCCGTATGGCTGGCGCTGGTTCCCCGCATGGTGCGCACGATATACAGCACCGTTCACGATGAGATGGACAAAGAGTACGTTATCGCCACCCGGCTTGACGGCGCATCGACGTTTTACATTATCTGGCGCGTAGTATTGCCGAATATTGCGGGAGTTTTGGTTTCTGAATTTACTCGCGCCCTATCCATCGCCATTCTGGACATCGCCGCATTGGGATTCCTTGATCTTGGCGCGCAGCTGCCGACCACCGAATGGGGCGCTATGCTGGGCAATTCGTTGGAACTGGTCTATGCCGCCCCGTGGACGGTGATGTTGCCCGGCGCGGCCATCGCCGTCAGCGTGCTGATTGTTAATCTGCTTGGGGACGGCATTCGCCGCGCCCTGGTGGCAGAAACGGAATAATGGCGGAGACGAAATTATGGCATTACTCGATATTCGTAATCTGACCATTGAGTTACTCACCTCGGAGGGCGCGGTAAAAGCCGTCGATCGGGTCAGTATGACGCTCAATGA
The DNA here is from genome assembly GCF_017569925.1 of Brenneria izadpanahii. Taxonomy (NCBI): domain Bacteria; kingdom Pseudomonadati; phylum Pseudomonadota; class Gammaproteobacteria; order Enterobacterales; family Pectobacteriaceae; genus Brenneria; species Brenneria izadpanahii. The sequence continues at coordinate 2,649,530 of NZ_CP050854.1, forward strand.
AGGAGAAATCCGCGGGCTGGTGGGCGAATCCGGTTCCGGCAAAAGTCTGATAGCCAAGGCTATCTGCGGTATCACCAAGGATAACTGGCGGGTTACCGCCGATCGTTTCCGCTTCGATGACATAGATCTGCTGCAGCTGTCGCCGCGTGAACGGCGCAAACTGGTAGGCCACAACGTCTCGATGATTTTTCAGGAGCCGCAGTCCTGTCTGGATCCTTCTGAAAACATTGGACGCCAGCTAATACAGGTCATTCCCGGCTGGACTTATAAAGGCCGTTGGTGGCAGCGGTTCAACTGGCGGAAACGCCGGGCCATCGAGCTGCTGCACCGCGTCGGCATTAAAGATCACAAAAATATCATGGGCAGCTACCCTTATGAGCTTACCGACGGGGAGTGCCAAAAGGTGATGATCGCCATCGCGCTGGCGAATCAGCCGCGCCTGCTGATCGCCGACGAACCGACCAATGCCATGGAATCCACCACGCAGGCGCAGATTTTCCGCCTCCTGTCGCGGCTGAATCAGAACAACAACACCACTATCCTGCTGATTAGCCATGACCTGCAAACCATGAGCAAATGGGCTAACCGGATTAACGTGCTCTATTGCGGCCAAACGGTGGAAAGCGCCACCAGTGAAGATCTGATTAGCGCGCCGCATCATCCTTATACCCAGGCGCTGATTCGGGCGATGCCGGATTTTGGCCGTTCGCTGCCGCATAAAAGCCGCCTGAATACCCTGCCGGGCGCGATCCCCTCGCTGGAGCATTTGCCTGTCGGCTGCCGGTTGGGGCCACGCTGCCCCTACTCGCAGAAAAAATGCATGCAAGCACCCCTGCTGCTGTCGGTCAAGAACCATTGGTACGCCTGCCACTTCCCGCTCAATATGGAGGAATCCTGATGGTTGAAACGTTACTTGAAGCGCGTAACCTGACCAAAACATTCCGCTATCGCACCGGTCTGTTTCGCCGTCAGCACGTTGAGGCGGTGAAGTCCGTCAGTTTTACCTTACGCGAACGTCAGACCTTAGCCATCGTCGGTGAAAATGGCTCCGGAAAATCCACGCTGGCGAAAATGCTGGCGGGCACCATCGCCCCCACCTCCGGCGAGTTGCTGATCGACGATCATCCGCTGCATTACGGCGATTATAACTACCGCAGCCAGCGTATCCGCATGATTTTCCAGGATGCGGGCAATGCGCTGAATCCTCGCCAGCGCATTGGCCAGTTGCTGGATGTAACATTGCGCCTGAATACCGATCTCAGCGCCGAAGCGCGAGAAAAAGCCATCAACCTGACGCTGCAACAGGTCGGGCTACGGCCGGATCATGCCTACTATTATCCCCACGCGCTGGCCCCAGGGCAGAAACAGCGCGTCGGATTGGCGCGCGCGCTGATTCTGCAGCCGAAAGTCATCATCGCGGATGAAGTGTTGGCGTCGCTGGATATGTCTATGCGATCACAGATTATTAATCTGATGCTGGAGCTCCAGGAAAAACATGGCATCTCTTACATTTATGTCACTCAGCATCTGGGCATGATGAAACACGTCAGCGATCAGATTCTGGTTATGCAGGCGGGCGAAGTGGTCGAGCGCGGCAGTACCGCCGACGTGCTGGCCTCCCCGCTGCATGAACTGACCAAGCGGTTGATCGCCAGCCATTTCGGCGAAGCGCTGAGCGCCGATGCCTGGCGGCAGGATGGCGCGCAGTTTTAAACGGAAATGCCGCCGGAGAGTGGCATTGGCGGCTTGAAAAAGGGAAGAAAGGCTAAAAAAGCGGCGATACTGCTTCGGAGTACCCTAATTTGCTCCATACATGGTAGAATCGCCCGGTTTATTCACCTCGGTCATCATTAACTAATTACATTTATTATTGATGACTGCAGCAACAATGTTCACAAGGATTACTGCTATGGGTTTTCTTACCGGTAAGCGCATTCTGGTAACTGGCGTCGCCAGTAACCGCTCCATTGCATTCGGTATCGCGCAGGCAATGCACCGCGAAGGGGCTGAACTGGCGTTCACGTATCAAAATGATAAATTGAAATCTCGCGTTGAAGGCTTTGCCGGCGAACTGGGTTCCAGCATTGTTCTGCCGTGTGATGTCGCTGAAGATGCCAGTATTGAAGCGCTGTTCGCCGAACTGGGCAAAGTCTGGCCGAAATTCGACGGTTTCGTGCACTCCATCGCTTACGCGCCGGGCGATCAGCTTGACGGCGATTATGTTGATGCGGTAACCCGCGAAGGTTTCGGCATCGCTCACGATATCAGTTCTTACAGCTTCGTGGCGATGGCGAAAGCCTGCCGCAACATGCTGAATCCGAATTCCGCGCTGGTTACCTTGTCCTATCTGGGCGCGGAACGCGCCATCCCTAACTACAACGTAATGGGCCTGGCGAAAGCGTCTCTGGAAGCGAACGTGCGTTATATGGCGAACGCCATGGGCGCTCAGGGCGTGCGCGTTAACGCCATCTCCGCGGGTCCGATCCGCACGCTGGCCGCGTCTGGCATCAAAAACTTCAAGAAAATGCTGTCCCACTGCGAAGCGGTTACGCCGATTCGCCGCGTCGTCACCATTGAGGATGTCGGCAACTCGGCGGCGTTTTTGTGTTCCGACCTGGCTGCCGGTATCTCCGGTGAAGTTCTGCACGTCGACGGCGGCTTTAATATCGCCGCGATGAACGAGCTGGAACTGGATAGTTAATCGGCAAAAACGGGTAATGATTAAAAACCGTGTTTAATGGCAAATCCATGGTGATGAGGTCGAGATACCTGGAGCGAGCACGGGGATGAGGCGTCCCGGCGGGAACCTCCCCCCGTGTAACGCCGCTTGCGGCGGCCCAAAGAGCGAGCTACGCTAGCGGGGACGAGTAATAACAGGCTTTGTCAACAGACTGAAACCCCCACGATGCCTCGTGGGGGTTTTTTAATTACAACTCAAAAATGTTGGTGCGCACGTTGTTGATATACAGTTCTCTGCGTTCTCCGGCGGGCAGCCGGACGGCGGCCTGCGACCAGGCCGGCTTGAACTGGCCTTCGCTGGTGAAGGTGATATCAATACGCTGACTATCGCTGACGATTTTCCAGCGCAGCCACAGCCCCTGCCCTTGCCGCCACGCCCAGGTTTCGCCATCATCCTCAAACAGCAGCCCGCTGTCTTCCCCGCGGCCTATCGGCGGGAACAGCAGAAACTCGCGCTGATTATCCTCTTCATGGCGGACAAACGCCGTGCGCGCGGAAAGCGGAAGCATTGCGCCGGCGCGGATTATCAGGGGAAGACGTTCCAGCGGCGCATCCAAAGTGATGGTTTGTCCGCCGCTGTACCACTGCCCTTGATAAAAGTCGTACCATCCCTGCTCGTTGGCCGGCAGGTAAACCTCGCGCCGCCGCTGTCCCGGTTCCACCACGCTGGCCACCAACACATCCTGCCCCAGCATAAAATCGTCGGTTTCGGCGAAAGTGGCTTCATCGTGTTCGTGATCGAGGAACGTCGGCCGCAGCATCGGTTCATCCTCGGCGCTGGCCCGCCAGAATAAGGTATAAAGATACGGCAGCAGGCGGTAACGAAGCGCGATGGCGCTGCGGATCGCCGGGGTGACTTCAGGATACATCCAGGGTTCGTTGACGGTATGATCGTCATTCCATGAGTGAATGGTAAAGCGCGGGTGCATCACGCCGTTCTGAACCCAGCGGACAAACAGTTCGGCATCCGGTTTATCCCCGGAGAAACCGCCGACATCGTGCCCGACGTTATAGATACCGGAAAGACTCATGCCGACGCCCATGCGGGTGTTGTAACGCAGCGTCTGCCAGTTGGTGCGATTATCGCCGCTCCAGGTCTGAACATAGCGCTGCATGCCCGCGCAGCCGGAACGGGAAATCAGATAAGGACGCAGCTGCGGCGCAAAACGCTGCTGCGCTTCCAGCGAGGCGCGCATCATCAGTAATGGCATCAACGGCCGGATATTCTTAATCGCGATCTGGTCGCCAAAACCGTGGCAGCGCGCTTCGCCGTCCCAAACCTCATACTCGTTATTGTCGTTCCAGGTCGAATCAATGCCTTTTTCCAGCAGTTGGCGGGTGACGTTCTCTTGCCACCAGTCCACCGTCGCCGGGTTGGTGAAGTCGAGATGCGAACCTTCATCATCCCAGAAGCTGGAACGCTCAGGCGCATCAGACTCCGAATCGCGAATAAATAAGCCCTGCTGCGCGACTTCCGCGTATTTAGGATGATCCTGCAACAGACAGGGTTTGATATTGGCCGCCAGCTTGAGGCCCGCATCATGAAAAGCCTGCGACATCACTTCCGGCTGCGGCACCTTGTCGTAATTCCAGTTAAAGACATAGCGCTTGTTATTAATAGAGGTATAACCGGACGACAACTGAAACGAGTCGCACGGAATATCATGCCGGCGGCACAGTTCGATAAACTTCATCAGTTGATTCTGCGCATCCGGCGCATCGGTGTAGTGCATGGTGGAACCGCTGTATCCCAGGCTCCACTTCGGCCCGAATAACGTTTTCCCGGTCAGGCGGACAAAGGCTTTGGTGACATCCAGCACGCGCGATCCAAGGAAAAGATAGTAATCCAGATCCCCGGCTTCAGCCTGATAACGCCGATATGCCTGATGGTAATTATCGATTTCATTCCCCAGATCCAGCCAGGTGCTGCTCAGGTTGTCATAAAACAGACCGAAGCTGACATCCTTACGCCGGGTGATGGTAAAAGGAATATGCTTATACAGCGGATCGGTGGTTGCCGCGTTATAGCCCATCGCATCCAGATTGCGGAATTCAAAGCGTCTGCCGTTACGGTTGAGATCGCCGGCTTTTTCCCCCAGCCCATAGTAACGATCTTCAGCAAAACGACGCTGGTAGTGAGCAACGCCATCGCCGTGCATATTGAGCATATAGGCGCTGGTGGTGCGATCCATCGCCAGTTGCTGCCATTCCCCCTGCGCATTGAGATATTCCCACTCCAGCCACAGCGGCTGATGGATGATCACCCGCATTCGTTCGGTGCCGACGCGTAAACCGCCGTCATATTCTTCCAGCGAGAATCCCGGCAGGCTAAACCCCTCGCTGCTTTCCCTGCTGCGCCCCTCCCACGGAACATCCTGCTGGGGAGCGATGCTCCAGGTGCGTTTCAGCTTCAGTTCGCCATTCTGCTTAATCAACACCCGGCCCAGGTCCGATTCCAGAATGTATAAGCGGAAAATGTGTTTTCCATCGACCAGCAGTTCGATATGGTCTTGAGTCTGATGGCGAAATACCCAATTTTTTAGCGTTTTCATACAGCGCCCTTTTCAGGATGATTAGCAAAGATAAAAATTAAATCTGACGAGTTTTCTGCCGGCGTTCAGCGATAAAGGCGATCAGGAATACCGCGCCGATCAGGTCGAAAAAGCCCATCGCGATAAACAGCGGGTTAAAGCCGATTTTGTCTGCGGTCACGCCGATCAACAGCGAGAACAGGAAACTGGCGATCCAGGCAAAGGAGCCGCGCATACCGTTAACCGTCGCCATCTGCCCCTTGTCAAATGACTCGACAACCAGCGCGCTAAGCATGCAGGAGATAACCTGGTGGCCGAATCCGCCGATGGAAATCAGCAGGATCGCCAGCCAGGGATCCCTGGCAATGGCGACCAGCGCCAACGACAGCATCAGGAATGCCCCGGTCACCGAACTGGCGATAATGGAATTAACGCGCGAATAACCAAACCAGCGTACATACAGGCGGGTCAGGTAGCCGCTGGCGACGCTGCCGAGATCGGCCGCCAGGAACGGCAGCCAGGCGAACATGGCGATCTGCTTAAGATCCATGCCGCGCTCGCTGGCCAGATAAAGCGGAACCCAGAAACTCAGCACCGCCCAGGCCGGTTCAGCCATGAACGCCGGAATAGCGATACCGTAGAAACGTTTATTTTTTGATACGGTTTTCAGCGCGGTGAAAAACGGTAATTTAACCGGAGCGGGTTCGTTATCCTGGCGGATAAAGTCCAGCTCTTCACGGCTCAGATTCGGGTGTTTTATCGGGTCATGGTAAAACACCCACCACAGCACCACCCACAGCATTGCCAACCCGCCGGTGAACATAAACGCGCCCTGCCAGCCGAAATTGACATGCGCGATCACGATAATCGGCGGCGCCAGCATAGCGCCGATGGAGAATCCGACGCCCGCCCAGCCCGAGGCGATCGGACGTTCCTTTTTAGGGAACCACTCGCCAATCGTTTTGGCGTTGGCGGGCGTCGCCGCCGCCTCGGAAGCCCCCATAAAGAAACGAAGGATGGCAAGATGCAGCCAGCTTCCGGCTCCGGCATGCAGCATACACATAACGGCCCAGATAATGGCGCAAACCATAAAACCGATCTTTAAACCGATAACGTCGATCAGCCAGCCACAAAGCGGTTGGAAAATGGTGTAAGCCAGTTGGAAGGCGCCGACAATCCATGAGTACTGTTCGGTCGTGATATTCAGACTGTCTTTTAGTTCCGGAGCTAATATGCCGAGTGAGTTACGGGTGATGTAGTTAACGGTCACGCCGAGCAAGAATAGCGTCAGCACCCACCAGCGAAGGTTCTTGAATTTGCGTTTCCCCGTTGTACTCGCAGGTGTTTGATTAATATCGATACTCATAATGAGCTCCTTGCAAGGAGGTAAAGTTATATTGGCCTGACATGTCAATGCACTTTTGTGTTTTTTTATGCATCAGATCACATCAATTCTTTTATGTTGTTGTATTAATTGCATTTAAATTACAAACCAATTATCTATACATCACAAATTGGTTTACCAAATTCAAAGTAGAGCAATTGAAAACAACGCGACACTCACTTTTTTGCAAGGATTTTCATGATATGCTCAAAATTGTATCAAACTGGCTGATACGGCCTATCGTGACACGGTTTGTTCCTTATGAAAATTTTGTCATTTGCTAAGTTGAACGAGATCACAAAATGAAAAGAAACCTGAAAATACGAGAAATTGCCGCGCAAACGGGGCTATCTATCAGTACGGTTTCGCGCGTATTGTCTGGTAAGGCCAATACCAGTGAGTCGGCTAAAAAACGCATTCTTAACTGCGCCCGGCAATACGGCGTACTGGACAATTTGGTCACCGGACGGCTGTTATTAAACAGCCTGATGGTGTTTGCTCCTCAGCGCGCTTTTGACGTGCGGTCTGATATCTTTTATCACAAAGTGATCCAAAGCATCATTGACGCGCTTGCTCCGCATGAGGTGCGGCTGCGCTACTGCGGCCTGGACGAAAATAACAGCGACGTGCCCCTGTTCCTGGATAAAATGGGCGATCCGGATACCGAAGCGGCGATACTCATCGGCATTGACGACCCCTATATTCATTCGCTGGCGGCGGATATGGGGAAACCCTGCGTTCTGATTAACTGCATCGATCGCAAAATGAAGCTGCCCAGCATCGCGCCCGATCACCGGCTGATTGGGGAACACTCGGCTGATTATCTGTTTGAACTGGGGCATCGAGATATCCTCAGCCTGCTATGCTTGCGGCGCTATACCATGGAATGGCGTCTGGCCGGGATCCGCGAGGCTTATCAGAACCATAATTTGCCGTTCATCGATCAATACAATCTACTGGCTATACGGAACTTCGGCACGGCGGAATCCGAACAGGCGGTAGCCGAGTTTCTGGCGAATTGTCCATGCGAAAGAAGGCCGACAGCAATTCTGGCGGGAGGGGATTTTATCGCCGTCGGCGCCGTCAATGCGCTGCAACAGGCGGGATTGCGCGTACCGCAGGATATCTCGGTGATGAGTATGGACGGGTTTAATCTGGCGTCGATTCATGACATCCCGCTGACTTCCGTGCATGTGCCGCGCGAAGAGTTGGGCGAAGAAGCGGTCCGGCAGCTGCAATATCTGTTGATGCGTCCTGATGCCCCCACCGGCAGCCTGCTGTTGAACGGAAGATTGGTCGTACGCGACTCGGTCAGGCGCATTCGTCCCAGCAAGACGCACTCGCCGGTGCAGGACGAGGATCTCTACGATTAACGGCTCAGCACCCGGCCGCGTTGTTATCCCGTAGCCACTGCCGCGCGGCGTCGAAGAAATTCTGCGCCAACGGCGTAACCTTCCCGGCCGGCGCCACAACGATAGCCGCGCATCGTTGCATCGGCGGCAGCGCGATAGCCCGCAGACGCAGATCCGGCGTCATTTCCGCCATCAGGCTGCCCCGCGGCACAATCGCGCATCCCAGCCCGGTAAAAACGCTCTGTATCTGTTGCAGGATCGAACTGCTTTCCACTTTCACCCAGGGCGTTATGCCCGCTTCACGAAAATGGGCGTCCAGGTAGCGGCGGAAATAGCGGCTGGATTCGGCCAGACACAGCGGCAGCGCGGTCAGTTCGCCCAACGTCAGCGGCGTCTCCCCCGCCAGTTGAGGAAAATGCCGGGGATGAAACAGCAGCTCAACGCCTTGTTCCGTCAGATGAGCGATTTGGAACCGCCACTCCTGTAAAATCGCAAGCTCAAAAAATCCGATGCCGACATCGACGGAATGCGCATGCAACGCTTCCAATAACTGATCGGCGCTAAACAGCGATATCTGAAAATCCAGCTCAGGATAGCGATGGCCGACGGCCGTCAGCATTTGCGGCAAGGCGATGCTGCTCTGCGGCACCGCTCCAATCCGCAATATTCCTCTGTTGCCGCGCTTCAACGCGGCCACTTCCATTTTCAATCCCTGATACACCGAGACGATCTCCCTCGCCCAGGCCAGCACCCGTTCCCCTTCCGCCGTAAAGCCCTCAAAATTGTTCCCGCGATTAATCAGCGCCAGATCCAACTCGCGCTCCAGATTTTTTAACCGCATCGAAAGCGTCGGCTGACTAACGAAACTGGCCTCGGCCGCGCGCCCGAAGTGGCGCTCTTTTTCCAGATTACAAAGGTAAATAAGCTGTTTTATATCCATATCATTCCTTCCAACCTGGCGTTGCGGCATTTACCGACCGCGCCGGCCGCGCTAAAAATAAGTCGCCACGACAGTAACCTAACCCCTACAGGCGTGAACCCTTAGTATATCACCGCACAACTCAACGACGCCGGGCCGTTCGACGAGCGCTTGTCTATATAACTACCTGTCTATACTATCTGATTGAATGGATATGCCGAACGGGAGAAAGACGAGATGATTGATAAACATTCCTTTATCCCTTTTTATCTACAGATCGAGCAGATATTGGGGCGTCAAATCCGCGAAAATGAACTGAAGCCCGGCGATCCCCTGCCGACTGAAGCGGAAATGTGTCAGCAGTACCAGGTTTCGCGCATGACGGCGCGCAAAGCGGTGGATTACCTGGTCAGACAGGGATTGGTTGAGCGTTTTCGCGGCCGGGGAACCTTTGTCGCGCAGCCGGATACGCGAGTTAAAATTCAACTGCCGCTGGACCAGCATCTCACCTCCAGCGAAGTCGCCAACAGCATCCAGCGCAGGATCGTCAATCAATTGCTGCATTTTTCCCTGCAGCCGGCAACCCTTGATATCGCCCACGCACTCCAGATCGCCGAAAATACGCCGGTTTACTATATGGTGCGCCTGCGTTTAATCGACGGTACGCCGTTCGTCTATGAGCAATCCTGGATGAATCAAGCGCTGTTCCCCGATCTAAGCGAGCAGGTGCTCAATCAGTCAAAATACGCCTATCTTAAATCGAAAGGGTATGACGCCGTAGGCAGCCACAAACAGATATTTGCCGAATTGCCCCCTTCCGAAGTCCGGGAAGCGCTGGGGCTGGCGCGCGACGAGCCCGTTCTGCGCGCCAACGTTATCGCCTTCTTCGCCGACGAATCGCCTTTCGAACTATCCAATGTCTATTACAACCAGCGGCACTATACCTTTACGCTTGATGCGCCGCTGCGGCCATTATTGTCGTGGTGACCGCCCCGCCGCCGGACGGCGGAACTACTTCAACTCCGGCCAGTAGCCTTTATTGGCGTCAATCAGCGCATCCAGCACCTTGCGGGCTTTTTTGGCGTCCACCACCAGCCGGTTGAGCGTCAGCGCCTGCAACGCCTTATTGTAGGAGCCTTCGAACCACGCTTCGATCGTCAGACGTTCATAGGCAAACTGTTGTTCAATCATCCCTTTATAGAAGGTCGGGATATTGCCGACGCCATAAGGCCGGGGACCGTTTATGCCCAGCGTCGCCGCCACTTCCACCATCGCCGTATCATCCAGGTTATTCACCAGCCCGTTATTTTCCACGATCACCACGAAAATCCGGTGCTGGTTGTAAGCGATAGATTCCGCCACCTCGACGATCATATCGCCGTGCGCGTCGTTATGCACCACGCTGGCGTCTTTCGTCGTACCGGCTTTTACCGCCGCGCGGCAGGTTTCAAACACCCGCTTTTCCCGTCCGGCCATCACTTCGTTGGCGCGGGTATAGTTCGGGTCCAGCTTGCTGAGCTTATAATCGGGATAGAGGTAATATTGCAGATAGGTGTTCGGCAGGTAGTCTGGAAAATCGCGCAGCATATCGGCGACCACCGCATAGGTGTCCAACCACGACCGGTCGCGCTGCTCCGCGTCCGCCGGCTTAAATCCCTGATTACTGATAATCTGTTTCAACTGCGGCAGCAGATCCACGCCATCCCGATCATACAGATGCGTAAACCAGCCAAAGTGGTTCAGGCCGAAATAGACCGGTTCGAATTCATTGACATCCCGCCCCAGCAGCCGGGCGTAAGAACGCAGCAGATTAACCGGCTGATCGCAGATGTTCAGGATGCGCCGATCGTGGGGAAATTTCACCCGCAGCGCATCGGCCACGATCGCGGCGGGATTGGTGTAGTTGAGGATCCACGCATCCGGCGAACGGGCGCGGACATTCTGCACCAATTCAATCATATCGCCGATAGAGCGCATACCATAGGCAAAACCGCCCGGCCCGCAGGTTTCCTGTCCGATTACGCCGAGGGAAAGCGGGATTTTTTCATCTTTCTCCCGCATTTCATATCCGCCGGTGCGCATCTGACAAAAGACAAAATCCACATCACGAAAGGCCTCGTCAATGTCGGTGGTATAGGAAAACTCCAGCGCCGGATACTCTTCGCTAAACAGCAATTTGGCGAAATCCCCAATCACCGCCTGACGCTCGGCATTAACGTCAAACATGACCAGCCGTCTGAGCGGAAAGGTTTGCTGCCGTTTGCACAAGGCTTTCAGCAGTCCCGGCGTCCAGGTCGAACCGCCGCCAACAATCACAATACTGTATGTCTTCGTCATAGCCATTTCCCGTTTTGTCCGATGTAAGTTACGTTACCCTGTCACTCCAAGCGCGGTTTTGACATCATTGGCGATTTTTTCCACTTTCGGGCCATAAATCACCTGAATGTTATGCTCATTAACGCGCTTAATACCGTTTGCGCCGGTCGTCATCAGGGTCTTATCGACGACCAGACTCATGTCTTTCACCAGCACGCGCAGACGGGTAAAGCAGCAGTCCACCTCCTCAATATTGGTTTCGCCCCCCAATCCGGTGATGATGTTTTTTGTGCGTTCGTCAGCGCCGATCGGCGCCGTTTCAGACGCCGGCTCCTCAGACTCCCGTCCTGGCGTCTCAACGTTCATCCGTTTGATAATCAATTTGAATGAGAAGTAATAGGCGATGAAGTAAAACAGCCCCAGTAAAACCGCATACCACCACTTGGTTTTCAAACCGCCCAGCACGCCGAACACCACCAGATCGATAGCGCCGCCCTGAATATTGCCGATCATCAGATGCAGCATGGACATCAGCATGAACGACACCCCGCTCAATACGGCGTGAACCAGATATAAAACCGGTGAGACGAAGATAAAGCAGAATTCCAGCGGCTCGGTGATACCGGTGGTAAAAGAGGCCAACCCCCCCGCCAGCATCAACGCTTTCACCCGTTTTTTATGCTGCGGGCGAGCGCATTGATACATCGCCAGCGCCGCGCCCGGCAGTCCAAACATCATGATGGGAATTTTGCCTTGAGCCAGAAATTGCGTGGCTTCACGGATAACCTCATCGCTAACCGCCCCCGGATGAGTCAGCGACGCATTGAAGATATTCAGCGCGCCGACCACCGTTTGACCATCAATGGTCGCCACGCCGCCAATGGGGGTAAAGCGCACGGTTTCATTTAAAATATGGTGCAGCCCGGTGGGGATCAGAATGCGTTCGGAAAAGCCGTACAGGAACGCGCCATACTGTCCGCTGTGACCGATTAATTCGCCGACCCAGGCGATGCCTTTACCAATGGTCGGCCAAATCAGCGCCAGTCCGACGCCCACCAGCGGCAAACACACCACCGTAATGATAGGAACAAAGCGCCGACCGCCAAAAAAGCTGATGGCCGTGGGGAGTTCGATGGTGTAAAAGCGGTTGTGCAACATCGCCGTGAGCACCCCGGCTATCACGCCGCCCAGTACGCTCATGTTGTAGGTGAAGATCCCCAGCGTTTGGGTAAATTCGGCGGCGTACATCAACGCGGCGGTATGCTCCATGCCCGCCGACGTCAGCGCATCGACCGTGGTGGTCGCGGGCGTCAGATTCTGCGCCGTCAGCGTCGCCATCACCCCAACGTGCATGGAAATAAAACCAATCACCGCGGCGAAAGCGGCCGTCGGTTTCTCTGCGCTTGCCAGCCCTATCGCACTGGCGACCGCAAAAAACAGCGGCAGGTTGGCAAACAGCGCCCCCGCCACCTGGCGAATAAAACCGATAATCAACTGCGGGATCTGCATATCGGTGAATGCATCACCGGTGACCGCAGGGTTTTGCATTGCCGCCGCCAGCCCCAGGAAAACCCCAGCGGCGGCGATTACCGAAATCGGCATCATGAGTGCCTTACCAAAGGCGTGAACCTTATTGCCAAGATCTTTCATTATTTGCCCTTCCTGTTTTTCCATACTGATTAAGTAATAGCCGGGAAATGACAAACTTTGTCTATACAACTAGACAAAAGATCAATAATTCGCGCCTGATCACATTTTAATCACACCTCAGTCACAATAAATGCCCTCTATCCCGTCATAGTCCTATTTGATTAGACGATAACGCGAGCGCCACCTAGACTCGCCAAAGGAAAGCAAATTTTTAAATAAATGTTCACATATAAAAAACATTCTCACCTGCGGATCTAACCATGAAATTCAAACCATCCATCAAGCCGTACCGCAACGCAGCGGGCGGATGGGGCTCATTGGAAGCCACAACCCGATTTGTGCTGGATAGCAAGCAAGCGCTAAAAAATATCCGAAACTTGTTACGGGTCAATAAATCCAAAGGATTTGACTGCCCCGGATGCGCCTGGGGCGATGACAACCACAGCACGTTCAGCTTCTGTGAGAACGGCGCTAAAGCGGTAAGTTGGGAAGCGACCCGCAAAGCGGTGGATCTGGAATTCTTCGCGGCGCACAGCGTCGCCAGACTGCGCCAACAAAGCGACTATTTTCTGGAATATCAGGGGCGGCTGACCCACCCGATGCGTTATGACCGCGCAAGCGACCGGTATGTTCCCATCAGTTGGGACGATGCCTTTGCGTTGATCGCCCGGCATATCAAGAAGATGGATCACCCTAATCAACTGGAGCTCTACACCTCGGGACGCGCAAGCAATGAGGCCTCTTACCTGTATCAGCTTTTTGGCCGCATGCTGGGCACCAACAACTTCCCCGACTGCTCCAACATGTGCCACGAAGCCAGCGGCACCGGGCTGAAACAGAGCATTGGCGTGGGTAAAGGAACCGTCCGTCTGGATGATTTCGAACATGCCGACGCCATTTTTGTTTTTGGGCAAAATCCCGGCACCAATCACCCAAGAATGCTGCACAGCCTGCGGCATGCCGCCGATCGCGGGGCGCATATCGTCTCGTTCAATACGCTGCGCGAACGCGGTCTGGAACGTTTCGCCAACCCGCAAAATCCGCTGGAATTACTGACCCCGCTGGCGGGCGCCATCAGCGAAACCTACCTGCAACCCAACCTGGGGGCGACATGGCCGCCGTGCGCGGCATGGTGAAGGCGCTGCTGGAAACGCACCGCCAGCGGTTTAACGCGGGTGAAAGCGGGCTGTTCGATATGGATTTTCTCTCCTCATACACCCAACAGGCCGAAGCGTATCTGGCCGTTGTCGATGATACCAGTTGGCGGAAAATCGAACGGCAGTCCGGCCTGACGGAAGCGCAATTGCGCGCCGTGGCCGCGATTTACCAGCAATCGCCGCGGGTGATTTGTACCTGGGCGATGGGCGTTACCCAACATAAGCACTCGGTGGCGACCGTTCGTGAAATCGTCAATCTGCAACTGCTGTTCGGCCAATTGGGCAAACCCGGCGCCGGCCTATGTCCGGTACGCGGCCATAGCAACGTTCAGGGCAACCGGACGATGGGGATCGACGAAAAGCCATCCAGCGAATTTCTGGCCCGGCTGGCGGAGCACTTTAACTTCATCCCGCCCCGTGAAGCGGGACATAATACGGTAGAGGCGCTGGAAGCCATGCTGCGCGATGAGGTGAAAGTATTGATCGCCCTGGGGGAAATCGGGCGCCGCGGCGCCCGATTCGCCCCGCACCGAAGAGGCGCTCGGCCGCTGCGACCTGACCGTACACATCAGCACCAAGCTGAATCGCAGCCATCTGATTACCGGCAAGGCCGATGCGCTGATCCTGCCTACGCTGGGCCGCACCGACCTTGACGTTCAGGCCAGCGGGCCGCAGTTTATTACCGTGGAAGACTCTTTCAGCATGGTGCACGCCTCCGAAGGCGTCGGCCAGCCATTGTCGCCATTTCAACGCTCCGAAACCGCCATCGTCGCCGGTATCGCCGATGCAGTGTTGGGTAATGAAAAACTGGATTGGCTGGCGCTGGCCGATGATTACTCCCGCATCCGCGATCATATTGCCGCCACCATCCCCGGTTTTGAAAACTTCAATGAGAAATGCAGCCTGCCGGGCGGGTTTTATCTCGGCAATGCGGCGGCCGATCTGCGTTTCGCTACCGCCAGCGGTAAAGCGCAGTTCAGTCATGCGCCGCTGCCGGACTCATTATTCCCGCAGTTGGGGGAACAGAACGTGCCCTTCACGCTGCAAACGCTGCGTTCGCACGATCAATACAACACCACGATTTACGGCCTTGACGATCGCTACCGCGGCGTTTACGGCCAGCGCGAGGTACTGTTTATTCATCCGGATGACATGGCGGCGCAAGGGTTGAAAGACGGCGATCTGGTGGATATCGAAACCCTGTGGAATGATGGCGTCACCCGCAAGGTCAGCGGTTTCCGGCTGGTCGGCTACAACATTCCCCGCGGGAATCTGGCGGCCTATTACCCGGAAACCAATCCGCTGGTGCCGCTCTCCAGCTACGGCGACGAAACCTTTACCCCGACATCAAAATCGGTGCCGGTGAAGATATCCCTCACGGAGCAAAGCGAGCCGCTGCTGCGTATCGCCTGATCCAATTCCGATCAGGAGCTGGCGTAAACCGCCGCTCCCTCTGCCAATCAGCGCTGGAATATGGTTGAATATGCGCTCCATGATCGGCAGAGAAAGATGACGCTGAATGTCCCGCGCTCAACGCTTACTTGATTTGATTCAGATTCTACGCAACCATCGCTTCCCCGTTGCCGGGGCGAATTTGGCGGCGGAGTTAGGCATCAGCTTGCGTACTCTCTATCGCGATATCGGCACGTTGCAGGCGCAAGGCGCGGACATTGAGGGCGAACCGGGGCTGGGTTATATTCTGCGCCCCGGTTTTATGCTGCCGCCGTTGATGTTTTCAGAAGAAGAAATCGAAGCGTTGGTGCTTGGATCGCGTTGGGTGGCCGATCGCGGCGATGAACGCCTCAGTAGCGCCGCCCGGTGCGCGCTCGCCAAAATTTCCGACGTCCTGCCTGACGGCCTGCGTAATACGCTTGACTCCTCTACGCTGCTGGTCGGGCCGGAATCCGCGTGTCACACCGATGATAAAACGTTATCACTTATTCGTCAGTGCATTCGCGCCGAACATAAACTCGAAATCCATTACCGCGATCTTAAAGACGCAGAAACCACGCGCATAGTCTGGCCCTTCGCGCTGGGGTACTTCGAGCATACCCGCGTTCTTGCGGCATGGTGTGAAACGCGCCAGGCGTTCCGCCATTTCCGCACCGAGCGTATTACTGAATTGACGCGCCTGAAGCAACGCTATCCGCGCCGTCGTCAGGCTCTGCTGAAAGAATGGCGGGAAGCGGAAGGCATCCCTTCGCAATAACCTCATGGCGGTAATATTCCAGGCGCGCTGCTGACAAAAACTGTCAGTGGCGCGTTTTATTATGCGTCGAGTCGGCAGATTTCCCCTGCCTCAACGTTTTTATCGACCGATACGGAGAAACCCCATGGCGCACCCTGATATGATTATTTTATATGTTGACAGTCCGGCGGGCAGCGCCGATTTTTACGCCGCGTTGCTTAATAAGCCCCCGCTTGAAGCCTCGCCTACTTTCGCCATGTTCGCCCTTGATACCGGCCTAATGCTAGGACTGTGGTCAAAACATACCGTTGCGCCCGCATCATCGGCAGCCGGAGGCGGAGGCGAGCTGGCGTTCTCCGTCGCCAGCGATAATGAGGTGGATACGCTGTACGCCTCATGGCGCCGGCGTGGGCTGGACATGATTCAACCCCCGACGAAACTGAATTTTGGCTACACTTTTGTCGCCGCCGATCCGGACGGCCACCGTCTGCGCGTCTTTGCGCCGGCCGAAAATGCGTAGCCATCCGATTACTTCTGCTCCGGTAGAGCAGATCGCTGGCGGCGGAATTCGCTTCACCGCCTAACGCTAAGCCAGATTTAGGGAAGCACGGCGATAAGCCGACTTACGCCGCGCTCCCCCATATTCCCGACGTCAACATCCCGCTTGCCTTTAGCCGGCGGCCCTTATCTCTATTGCGGTCGCATTCCTCCAATTATCCTTATATCAACGCTTGCCGCCGACACCCGATTCGCGTAAAACTGTCAGCCGCTAATTGAGCTACTTAATAACCGTATTTCTGGACGCTATGTTTCAAGATAATCCGCTGCTTGCACAGCTAAAACAGCAACTTCACTCTCAGACGCCACGGGTTGAAGGTGTCGTCAAGGGCACAGATAAAGGGTTTGGCTTTCTTGAAGCTGACGCGCAAAAAAGCTATTTCATCCCGCCGCCGCATATGAAAAAAGTGATGCACGGCGACCGTATCACTGCCGCGCTGCACACTGAAAAAGACCGAGAAATCGCCGAGCCGGAAACGCTGATTGAGCCTTTCCTGAGCCGCTTTGTCGGCCGCGTTCAGAAAAAAGACGATCGTTTATCCATAATTCCCGACCATCCGTTATTAAAAGACGCTATCTCCTGCCGTCCCGCCCGTAACATCAGCCATACATTTCAGAATGGCGATTGGGCGGTGGCTGAAATGCGCCGTCATCCGCTCAAAGGCGACCGCGGTTTTCACGCCGAACTGACGCAATACATTACTACCGGCGACGATCCGCTGGCGCCGTGGTGGGTGACGTTGTCACGGCATAACCTGGAGCGCGAGGCTCCCGAAGGCGACGCCGCCGAACGCAATGATGGTCCGCTGACGCGCGAAGACCTGACCGCGCTGAATTTCGTTACCATAGACAGCGCCAGCACCGAAGACATGGATGATGCGCTCTATGTACAGGACAACGGAGATGGTTCGCTGCAGTTGACCGTCGCTATCGCCGATCCCACCGCCTACGTCGAGGCCGGCAGCGAACTGGACAACATTGCCCGCCAGCGCGCCTTCACCAATTATCTGCCCGGTTTCAATATTCCGATGTTGCCGCGTCAGTTGTCGGACGATATCTGCTCGCTGCGCCCCGATGAACGCCGCCCGGTTCTTGCCTGCCGCGTGACTATCGCCGCCGACGGCACGCTGGGTGATGATATCCGCTTCTTCGCCGCCTGGATCGAATCCAAAGCCAAACTGGCCTATGACGACGTATCCGATTGGCTGGAGCAGCAAGGCGAATGGCAGCCGCCGAGCGAGGCCATTGCCGAACAAATCCGGTTGCTGCACCGCGTCTGTCTGGCCCGCAGCGAATGGCGCACCACCCATGCGCTGGTGTTCAAAGATCGTCCGGACTACCGCTTCCTGCTGGGAGAAAAAGGCGAAGTGCTGGATATCGTCGTTGAACCCAGACGCATCGCCAACCGGATCGTCGAAGAGGCGATGATCGCCGCCAACGTCTGCGCCGCCATTGTGCTGCGCGATAAGCTGGGCTTTGGCATCTACAACGTCCATCACGGCTTTGATCCGGCATCCGTCGAGCAGGCGGTTGCGGTATTGGATTCGTTCGGTATACAGGCCGACCCTCAGGCGCTACTGACGCTTGACGGCTTTTGTTCCCTGCGCCGTAATTTGGACGCCCAACCTACCCAGTTCCTGGATAGCCGGATACGCCGCTTCCAGTCATTCGCCGAAGTCAGCACCACGCCGGGACCGCATTTCGGCCTGGGTCTGGAAGCCTACGCCACCTGGACCTCGCCGATCCGTAAATACGGCGATATGATCAACCACCGGTTGCTGAAAGCGGTGATCGCCGGACAGCCGGCGGAGAAGCCGCAGGATGAAGTTACCGTGCAGTTGGCGGAGCGCCGCCGTCTTAACCGGATGGCGGAACGGGATGTCGGCGACTGGCTATACGCCCGTTTCCTTAAGGATAAAGCGGGAACCGATACGCGCTTCCCGGCGGAAATTATGGATGTTACCCGCGGCGGCCTGCGCGTGCGCTTGCAGGATAACGGCGCGGTGGCGTTTATACCTTCGTCCTTTATCCACGCGGTGCGCGACGAATTGGTGTGCAGCCAAGATACCGGCAGCGTATCGATAAAAGGCCAGGAAGTTTATCGTCAGGGCGATGCCCTTGACGTCGTTATTACCGAGGTTCGCCTCGAAACCCGCAGCATCATCGCCAAACCTGCCGCATAGTCCCCTTCCGCCGCCGCCTCTTCGTTAGGCGGCGGCGGATTGCCCGCCCGTTTCGGCCCCCCCGCTAACGCCAAACTTTCGCTCCGCCGCCACTTATCCTACTCTTTCCAAAGCCGGTTAGTGTTTAAATTTTCTTACATAAATTCATAGTCGCTCACAGTTTCACGTTCGCGCCCTTCTCTTCGGCATCAAACCCACTATTGTTAACTTGCATTAACAGTCGCGCTACACATCTTCCTGAATAACGAAGGAGCCGTTGTTATGAATAACGTCAAGAGCATCGTGATCTGGCTGTTGGTCGGCCTGGCAGGCGCCATCGCATTTGCCATGCTGGCCTTAAGCCGTGGTGAACACGTGAATGCCGTATGGTTGGTTGTCGCATCCGTAGCCTGTTACAGCATCGCTTACCGTTTCTATAGCCTGTTTATTGCAAAGAAAGTGTTCGAACTCGACGATCGCCGCTTAACGCCGGCGGAACGTCACAATGATGGATTGGACTATGTGCCGACCAATAAATGGGTGCTGTTCGGCCACCATTTTGCGGCGATTGCGGGAGCCGGCCCGCTGGTTGGCCCCATTCTCGCGGCACAGATGGGCTTTTTGCCCGGAACGATCTGGATCCTGGTGGGGTGATGCTTGCCGGCGCGGTGCAGGACTTTCTGGTGCTGTTTATCTCCACTCGCCGCGACGGCCGTTCGTTGGGAGAGATGGCGAAGCAGGAGCTGGGAGCCTTCGCCGGGGTGATTACCATGCTTGGCGCGCTGGGCGTGATGATCATTATCCTCTCGGCGCTGGCGCTGGTGGTGGTAAAAGCGCTGGCGGACAGCCCGTGGGGATTATTCACCATCGCCGCGACCATTCCGATTGCGCTGTTTATGGGCGTTTATATGCGCTTCCTGCGCCCTGGGAAAATCGCGGAAGTATCTATTATTGGCTTTGTGCTGATGATGCTGGCGATCGTCTATGGCGGCAATATCGCCGCGCATCCATATTGGGGGCCGTTCTTCACCTTAAAAGGAACCTCGCTAACCTGGGCGCTGGTCATTTACGGTTTTATCGCCTCGGTACTGCCGGTCTGGCTGCTGCTGGCGCCGCGTGATTACCTCTCCACCTTCCTGAAAATCGGCGTTATTGTCGGGCTGGCGATTGGCATTGTCTTCGCCATGCCGGAAATGAAAATGCCCGCGGTTTCCCGCTTTATCGACGGCAGCGGCCCGGTATTCTCCGGCAGCCTGTTCCCTTTCCTGTTTATAACCATCGCCTGCGGCGCGATTTCAGGCTTCCATGCGCTGGTCTCCAGCGGAACCACGCCAAAGCTGATTGAACGCGAGAGCCACATCCGCTTCATCGGCTACGGCGCCATGCTGATGGAATCCTTTGTCGCCATCATGGCGTTAATCTGCGCATCGGTGATTGAACCCGGCGTATATTTTGCGATGAATTCGCCGGCGGCGCTGATCGGCACCACGGTGGAAAACGCCTCCCAGGTGATTAATAGCTGGGGGTTCGTCATTACGCCGGAAGCGCTTTCCGCTATCGCCAGCGACGTAGGCGAAGCCTCGGTGCTGTCCCGCGCGGGCGGCGCTCCCACCTTCGCCGTGGGGATGGCTTATATCATTACCGAAATTTTTAATAGCCGCGCCATGATGGCGTTCTGGTATCACTTCGCCATTCTCTTTGAGGCTCTGTTTATTCTCACCGCCGTGGACGCAGGCACCCGCGCCTGCCGTTTTATGGTGCAGGATCTGGTGGGCGTAGTGATCCCCAGGCTGGCGAACAGCCATTCGTGGCTGGGTAATCTGGCGGGAACCACCGTCGCGGTCGCAGGTTGGGGATTTTTCGTTTATCAGGGCGTTATCGATCCGCTGGGCGGGATCAACACCCTGTGGCCGCTGTTCGGCATCGGCAACCAGATGCTGGCGTCCATGGCGTTAATTCTCGGCACCGTGGTGCTATTTAAAATGAAAAAACAGCGCTATGCGTGGGTTACCATCGTGCCGACAGTTTGGCTGTTTATCACTTCCATGACCGCCGGCTGGCAGAAGATTTTCCATGAACAGGCGAGCATCGGCTTTCTGGCGCAGGCCAAACGTTTCTCCGCCGGCATTGAGCAAGGCACGCTGATCGCCCCCGCCAAGACCATTCAGGATATGGAAACCATCGTGTTCAGCAATCAGATCAACGCGGCGCTGTGCGGCTTTTTCATGCTGGTCGCAGTCACGATGCTGGTAGCCGCGCTGTTCGTCATCCGCCGCGCGCTGAACAGCGAAAAACCGACCGCTCAGGAAACGGCGGTGGTTTTGCGTGAAGAAAGCCATGCGGTCAAGTAAGCCGGCGAGCGGTTGCCTAACGTGACAAGAATCCCTCCGCATGGAGGGATTTTACTGTCCGTAATAGGCGTTCTTGCCATGCTTACGCAAATAGTGTTTATCCAGCAGGGTTTGCTGCATGACGTTTAGATCGGGCGTTATCTGGCGGGAGAAAATCCCCATATAGGCGATTTCCTCCAGCACCACGGCATTGTGCACGGCATTATCCGCATCTTTGCCCCAGGCAAAGGGACCGTGTGAATTCACCAATACCGCCGGAATAGCGGATGGAGAGATCTGGCGAGTAGTAAAGGTTTCAACAATAACTTTGCCGGTTTCCCATTCGTAGCGGCCGGCAATCTCCTCATCGGTCATCAACCGGGTGCATGGGATCGCGCCATAAAAATAGTCGGCATGTGTGGTTCCCCAGGCCGGAATATCCTTACCCGACTGGGCCCAGATGGTGGCATGGCGGGAATGGGTGTGAACGATGCCGCCGATATCGGGAAATTCCAGATACAGCACGCGGTGAGTATCGGTGTCCGATGAAGGTTTTTTAGTCCCGTCAACCACCTTGCCGCTCTCCAACTCAACGACGACCATGTCATCGGCCGTCATAACGGAGTACTCCACGCCGGAAGGCTTAATCACCATCAGGCCCCGGCTTCTGTCGACCGCGCTGACGTTGCCCCAGGTAAACGTCACTAACTGATGCCGCGGCAGTGCCAGATTGGCTTCTAATACTGCTATTTTCAGATCATCTAACATGACCGGCCCCCATTGCCCTGGAATGGGACCATTTTCCCGGCCGCGGGCCGTCATCGCTATGGGCTAAATCGCTAAAGATCCGGCAGTGTTCTGCTGTCGGCCGCTATTTATTTTTATTCTTTGTCTAAAAAACAACCATTTTTACCAAATATTGCTATCGTTATCGTAACGTTAGGGAATTAAGATTTTTTACCTATTCCGCATTTTGCCGATGATTATACTGGCAGCCAGACAATGAAAGGCATGGCTTGTTTATTTAATACCGTGAAAAAGTCGTGATGCGCTATTTTCTTCACCTGAAGAACGTGGAACCAGTGTAACAAGGGGAACAATATGAAAGTAAACAAACAGTTTGCTAGCGCGGTTTTAGCCATTGCGCTGACCGTCGCGTTAACTGGGTGTTCAAATATGTCCAAACGCGACCGCAATACCGTGATTGGCGCCGGCGCCGGCGCAGTGGGCGGCGCGGTGCTCACGAACGGAGGAACATTGGGAACGCTGGGCGGCGCTGCCATTGGCGGTCTTATCGGCCGTCAGGTGGACTAAAAATCATCCTCAGTATTTTTATGAAATGGAGCTTCGGCTCCATTTCAGGTTGTTGACGTTCAGCCTTGATAATCGCAATTCCATCATTACTGCCTAGGCAGCAATCTTCCCGACATCGACGCATTACCTGAAAGTAGATCCCCCACCCGCGCGGGGATGGCGTCGGTATAATCATTTCCACTTTCCGTCAGGCATCCACCTGACGATAGCGAATCGCCCCTTCTATCGGCTGCGGATTTTTAATCAAATTAAGAACCGGGCACCAGGCTTCGACCGCCTGATGCAGGGCGGTGATTTCCGCTTCATCGGCGGTTGAATCTATTTCAACCGTATAGCGCAGATTAAAAGGATAAAAGGGCGTATTTTCATATCCTTCCTTTCCTCCACGCACATCGACATCCGCCTGCACCTCCACTTCCAGCCGGGTAAGCGGAATTTTCCGTTCAGCCGCATGAATCAGAAATATATGCGTCAAACAACTGGATAACGAACCAATAAAAATTTCCGGCGAAGCCGGCCCAAGATTATATCCGGCGAAATCCGGCGGACTATCGCTAATAATATGATGATCGCGAATACGAATATGACGAATACCGCTGCGCCCTTCCGCCGTTGAACGCGCGGTAATGGTCTCTTTTTTTAACGTCGCCGGATCGCGCGCATTGCGAATCAATAGCGCCTCTCTTTTTTGCGCCAAATATTCATTCAGATCGCTCATCGTTACTCCTTTTTAAATATTTACCGAAATAAACCGCAGGCTAATTCCTTCAAAAATATATTATTCCGAGGATTCATTACTACCTTCCATTCCCAGTAATGCCAAAATCTGCGTGCGTAACGCCACCAGTTGAGGATCATTACGGCGGCGCGGATAAGGTAGCGTTACCTCAATCGTTTGCAGAATACGCGCCGGACGCGGACTTAATACCACCACCTTGTTTGCCAGCAACAGCGCCTCTTCCACATCATGCGTGACCATCAGCGCGCTGTAGCCCCTTTCCTGCCACAGGCTAAGCAATTCCCCCTGCATACGAATACGCGTCAGCGAATCCAGTTTGCCGAGCGGTTCATCCAGAATCAGCAGACGCGGATTGTTCACCAGCGCCCTGGCCAGCGAGGCGCGTTGCGCCATGCCGCCCGATAGCTGGCGCGGCCAGGCTCCGGCGAACTGATCCAGACCGACATGCCGCAAGAAGCGATCGACGCGCTGTTTACCCGCTTCATCCAATTGCCCGCGCGCCTGAAGCCCCAGCGCCACGTTCTGCCAGACGGTGCGCCAGGGATACAGCGTTGGATCCTGAAACACCACCACTCTGGAGGGATCGGGTTGGGAAATCGGTTCGCCATCCGCCAGCAATTGCCCCTGCGACGGTTGATCCAGACCGGCAATCAGCCGCAGCAAGGTAGATTTTCCACAGCCGGACGGCCCCAGCAGCGTAATAAACTCGCCCGGCGCAAGCGAAATGGAAACATCGTTCAGCACGGGCAGTAAACTTCCTTTCAGCGTAAACGCGTGGCTGACGTGATTAACCTCTAAATGTAATCCGAGCGCTGTTTCCCGCTTAACGTTAGCGGCGCTAACGGTAATAGCCATATCGCATTACCCTCCCGCGAATAATAATTTCCATTTAAATAAAAGCGTTGGCGATTGTTTGAAAATGCATACATGACTTATCGCCAGATAATCTTGCTCTGAACCCAGTCTAAAATAACTTATCCGGTTTCAGGTAGTATAAATACGAATAAGTATTGCCAGATAATATCTGACGACGGCGCATCCAATATCGTTATTAATATTTCAGCATATTAAATGACATAAAATTATTTTTTATTTCCCGCCAAATAACATTTTATATAAGGATAAATACGCCGTAGCCAAACATGGCTGTAAATACGACAAATAACGACGCAATTTCAAATAATAAGCGCCTACATTACCTCAACGATAAGGGACTGGTTTATGTCTAATCGCGCATTAATGCTTTCAAGACGGCGCTTCCTGGCGTCTCTGGGGATTACCGGCGCCGCAGCCGGGCTGCTGCCATTTCCTACGCTGGGGGCGCCGCCCGCCGCCGGCCCGGCCGCGACCGGGCCGCTCACCACGGTGAAGCTGGCCTGGGGACAGACGGCGGTCTGCCAGGCGCCCATCTCCGTGGCGCTCAAGCAGGGATTATTTGAAAAATATGGCTTGAAGATAGAGCCGATCAATTTCAGCGGCCCCACCGACGCGCTGCTCCAGGCTATCGCCACCGGCCACGCCGATGGCGGCATCGGCATGGCGTTGCGCTGGCTGAAACCGCTGGAACAGGGATTTGACGTTAATCTGACCGTCGGCACCCACGGCGGCTGCATGCGGTTGCTGGCGTCTCGCAACGGCAATATCCGAAGCATTGCCGATCTGGCCGGGAAATCGGTGGCGGTCACCGATCAGGCCAGTCCGGTACGCAACTTTTTCGCCATCCAACTGGCGAAACAAGGCATCGATCCCGATCGTCAGGTCAACTGGATACAGTATCCTGCCGATCTGTTCGGCGAAGCGCTGCGCAAAGGGGAAGTTCAGGCGATAGCCGGCGAAGATCCGCAATCCTGGTTGATCAAGCGTAATGACCAGTTAGTGGAGATTTCCAATAATCTGACGGGCGAATACGCCAACGCCACCTGCTGCGTGCTCGGTCTGCGCGGCGAGCTGGTACGCGAGAAACCGGATATCGCCAGGGCCGTTACTCAGGCGATTGTGGATGCGCAGCAGTGGACGGCCGACCATCCGGCAGAGGCGGCGGCTATCTTCGCCCCTTATCTACCCAGCAATATCCCGGCCCAGGATGTCGCCACGATTTTGGGCGAACACACTCACAACCACCACTCCACCGGCGAACAACTGCGTAAAGAGGTGGCGTTTTATGTCAATGAGTTGAAAGAAATCAATGTCATTCGTCCTGATACCGATGCCGTCAGTTTTGCCTCGCACTATGTGCCGGATGTACTGAATGCCGAGGGAAACACGACGCATCAACATTCATAATCCGGCTGTTTAGGGTGACGTTACGACTTTCGATTGGCGGGAGGGGCTATGTCGGAGAAATCGCTATTATCCAGGCAACGCTACGCCTCTGCGGAGACGTCCAAGGAGGCGCGCGGCGCTTCCCCGCTCTGGTACGGCGGGCTGATCGCCGCGCTGCTGTGGGGCGCTCTTGCGCTGCTGATGCTGCTGTGGCCGGATAAACCCAGCGGATTTATTAAACCGCTCTATGTTGCTGAAACCAACATTATTGTCGCGGCATTCGCAGCAATCATCCTGGCGCTGGCCGTATTGGAGCAGCTTCCCGGCTTTCGGCTGTTTTTCCAACCGGTGACCGGCGCCATTCGCAACAGCGGACGCTGGCTCATCGCGCTGGCGTTGCTGAGCGCTGTGTGGGAAATCTTGACGGCGAAACTGGCCTGGCTGCCGGTTCCTTTTTTCGCGCCGCCCCATGCGCTGGTTGAGGCCTATATCACCGACTGGTCCCGGCTGGGCGAAAGCGTGCTGCACTCCCTCAGGCTGTTGGGACTGGGATTTTTGTTCGGCAGCGTGGCGGGCTTTATTACCGGCGCGGCCATCGGCTGGTCGCAGGCTCTGGGCTATTGGGTTCATCCGGTGCTGCGTTTCCTCGGCCCGGTTCCGCCTATCGCGCTGCTGCCGATGTCGCTCTATATTTTCCCGACCAGCTTTTCCGCGGCGATTTTTTTAATCGCGCTGGCCAGTTGGTTTCCGCTTACGGTATTGACCTGGTCCGGCGTCGCCAGCGTGGATAAAAATTACTATGACGTGGCGCGCACCCTGGGCGCGAATCCTCGCTTTCTTATCCTGCGCGTGGCGATCCCGGCGTCACTGCCGCATGTGTTCACCGGCCTGTTTATGGGACTCGGCGCCTCTTTTTCCGTACTGGTGACGGCGGAAATGATCGGCGTGAAAGCGGGCCTGGGCTGGTATCTGCAATGGGCGCAGGGCTGGGCGGCCTATGCCAATATGTATGCCGCGCTGATCGTGATGGCGATTCTGTTTTCATCTTTGATAACGCTGCTTTTCGCCATTCGCGATCGCCTGCTGGCATGGCAGAAAGACGCGGTTAAATGGTAGCCGCGCCGTTTGCCGCAGGCAGCCTCAACCGCCCGCCAGCTTCACCGTCATGCCTTTCGCTTCCAGCAATTGTTTCAGCACGTCGCGTTTGTCGCCCTGAATCTCGATGAGGCCGTCTTTTACCGAGCCGCCGCAGCCGCACTTTTTCTTTAACTCCGCCGCCAGCTTATCCAGCGCGGCATCATCAAGATCGACGCCGCTGATGACGCAAACGCCTTTGCCCTTCCGCCCGCTGGTCTGCCGCTGGATTCGGACGATGCCATCGCCGCGCGGACGCACAACTTTCTCTTCTTCTGGTTTGATTCGACCGGTTTCCGTTGAATAGACCAAACGGCTATCATCATTACGACTCATCGATCACTCCTTCGCAGCCAGAGACGCCCGGATATCACGCAGCGTTTGCGCCGGATCGGCGGATTGCGTAATCGGACGGCCGATCACCATATAATCCACGCTGGCCTGCTGCGCCTGAAGCGGCGTCATGATGCGGCGCTGATCGCCTACATCGCTGCCGGCGGGACGAATCCCCGGCGTAACCAACTTGAAGCCGGTATCGCATACTTGTTTAAGACGCTCGGCTTCATGCGCGGAACAAACCACGCCGTCCAGCCCGCAGTTATAGGTTAGCAACGCCAATCTTTCCGCCTGTTCCGCCGGGCTGACGGTAATGCCCAGATCGCGCAGATCTTCCGCTTCCATGCTGGTCAGCACCGTAACGGCGATCAACAGCGGCGCGTCGTCGCCAAACGGCAGCAGCGCGTCTTTCGCCGCCATCATCATGCGCGAGCCGCCGCTGGCATGCACATTTACCATCCAGACGCCCAGATCGGCGGCGGCGGCGACAGCATGGGCGACGGTATTCGGGATGTCGTGAAATTTCAAATCAAGGAATACGTCAAACCCGCGCTGCTGGAGCGTTTTTACAAACTGCGGACCGAACAGGGTGAACATCTCTTTACCCACTTTTAACCGGCAATCCTGCGGGGAAATGCGGTCAACAAACGCCAGTGCGGACTGTCGATCGGCATAGTCCAGCGCCACGATAATTGGGGATGATGTCGCCATGCCATTCTCTTTTGGATTTTCGTGTTTCACTTGTCACCCCTCTTGATTTAACAAACCAGCATTAGGCCTAAAATTCCCGCCGCATTCTACATGCCCCGCCGTTGAAATCCCAGCCGCCTGTCAGGCGAATGCCATCGGCGGCCGTTTCTGGAACGGTAAGCGTGTTTATTCATTAGTATGTTGTAACTAAAGCGAGTGCTAACGATAAGATGTTCGCTTCACACGGGATAGCTTGCTATTGACCGTCTAACCCACGGATAGGTTTGATGCTGGCCCAACTGCGGCAGGAAGGACAGTGCCAGTATAGGGATTGGGACGTGAAGCCGCACTTATGGCAGCGATAGCGCGGTTTAGTTCGGATTTGCTCGCCGACCATATCACGCAGCACCAGCAGACTCTCTTTGGCCCGGCCGTCTTCCGCTTCGTTCAGGTGATAATCCATTAGCCGGTGGAATACGCGCATCGTCGGGTGCCGCTGGAGTTGGCGATTAATATACACCTCGGTCGCTTCCGTTCCATGTTGCTGCTCAATGATATCCGCCAGCATCAGTTCTGCCGTCGCGCCCGAATTTTCTTCCACGCACCGCGTCAGAAATTCCGCCCATGCCTGCGGCTGCTGCAAATGCTGATAGCACTCTTGCAACATCGGCAGCGTTTCACTGACCAACTCCTTGTCCTGATCGAGCACCTGTTGCAGAGCATCGACAGCGCGGGCGTATTGCTGTTGCGCCATATAAATGCGCCCCAACATGATTGATACGCGAGCGCACTGTTTGTCCGCGGCGGCGCCCTTCTTCAACAACGCCAGCGCTTTATCCAGGTCGTCGCTGCTCATGGCCTGCAACGCCTGCTCGCAGTAAAAATGCGCGATGTCGGCCCTGAGTTGCTCCTCTCCCATCTTCACCAACGTTTCCGCGACATCAATAGCGTTCGGCCAGTCGCTGGTGGCTTGATGAATTTGTAACAGCTGCTGTAGCGCGCCGCGCCGAAAATCTTCTTCATCCACCAACTGTTTGAGAATTTCTTCTGCCCGGTCATACAGCCCCGCCGCCGTATAGTCCCGGCCAAGCTGCTGCACGGCCAGCAAACGCTGCTCAAACGTAAGCGATGTACTTTCGGTCAATGCCTGATGAATGCGGATAGCGCGCTCGACTTCGCCGCGAGAACGGAAAAGATTGCCGAGGGTGAGATGGGCTTCAAATGTGTTGCTGTCATCCTTGAGCATGTCGAGAAACAATTCAACCGCTTTATCCTGCTGATTGGATAGCAGAAAGTTCACCCCTGTGACATATTCGCGCGACAGGCGGTTGGATTCCTGCTCTTTGTCCTGCTGCGCACTTCTGCGCCCCATGTACCAACCATAAGCGGCGGCCACAGGCAGCAACAGGAACAGCAGTTCTAGCATAAAAAATGATTCCTTAGTGGGTGGCGGTCTGAACTGGCGTCACGCTTTCCTCATTTGAGGCTGAAATTTGTTGTTCCAGGCGCTTGATTTTACGTTGAGCGCGGCCTAATGCAATGCGCTGCCGCAGATAAAACAAACCACAAATTACCCAGCCCAGGATAAAGCCTATCGCAAATAGCGTGGCCAGCAGCGTCGATATGCGATAATCCCCTTGCGCCAGCAGATAATTAAACGTAATCGTCTGATCGTTGTGCGCACCCAGTGTGACAGAAATGATGAATATCGCCAGCACGAGTAAAAAAATCAGCAAGTATTTCACGTTCTATTTCCTGTGATATCCCATTAACCAAATGAATTATGCCAAATTTTGGCGATAAACCCCATATAATTACGACTTTCCACGCAGACAGAGAAAGTTCGGCGACCTATCGCCCTCTTCACCTATACCCTAAACAGCGCCCCCGAGAGGAAGGCTTAAGCCGCCGCCCGCGCTTGTTAGTTATCCAGGCTGAATAAAAATGACTAAGGCGTATCAGCAGGAGAGGAGCCGTAGAAGCAGGATGAACAGCAATTATCGGTCAAGATCGCTACGCTTTATTATAGCGAAGGGATGAAACAAGCAGAAATTGCTGAATCACTCCGTTTATCACCGTCATTTGTATCACGGACCACCACGCCCTGCGGTAAAGCCCAGGGCGCAATCCAACGCCGAGCGGCCATACGCCCTGCCGGTCATTGAGTTTCAGGATATAGAACAACTCGATAAATAAGATAACGGATGACATAACGCCATCCGCCGTACAATAAAAGGAAAGGAAATCAACGAAGCAAAACGCTAAAAAAGTTAGTCATTGACCGCGTCTTTCGCCACCGCTTCCTGGGCTTCTTCCCGCGGCGACAAAAACGGGCCGCACCATCGTTGAGCCAACCAGCAGGCAACCACCACCAGCAACCAGCTGATCAACGTTGCCGCAACCAGATCCCGCGGCCAGTGCATTCCCAACGCCAGACGGCTGCCCATCACCGATATCGCCCACAGCATGAGTATCGCCACGGTTTTGTAATGCCGGCGCGCCCACAGCAATCCCACCCCCAACAGCGCCCAGGTAGCGGCGAACATGGTATGCCCTGACGGGAAAGCGAATCCTGTCTCAGTTTGCCAGTGATGGCGCAGCCAGTGAGGGATCCCCTCTTCGTCCTGCAATTGATTTTTTACCAGATCGGCGCGCGCCTTGCGCGGCAGAGAATAGAAATAGCTGTCGTCAATCTGATGACTCTTTTCCAGCCAGATGACAAACGGCCGGGATTCCCGAACCCACTCTTTAATCCCCGACTTCACGCCCTGACCAATCATTACCGTGATAACCATAATGACCAGCACGCCGATCGCCGGTTTT
The DNA here is from genome assembly GCF_017569925.1 of Brenneria izadpanahii. NCBI lineage: Bacteria > Pseudomonadati > Pseudomonadota > Gammaproteobacteria > Enterobacterales > Pectobacteriaceae > Brenneria > Brenneria izadpanahii. Next base: position 2,680,114 of record NZ_CP050854.1, read on the forward strand.
ACCCGAAAACGCAAGCACCAGAGAAACCAGGCGCTCAGTATAACGCTGGTTAACGTCCCCCACGGCGACGTCACCGTTTCGGTTGACCAGTACAACATGCGCAGCCATAAACCATGATTTCCCGGCTGCCACTGCCACCCGCTGGCCCAGATGATCAATGGCATTATCAGTAAAATTATCGCACCAATAGTGGTTCGTCTGGCGATGTCGTACATCTTTTCTTCCTATAATTCAGTGTGATGCTTGCAACAGTAATGTCACAATTCTATCAAAAAAAACGGCGTGAACGGTCAGTATGGCGTAAAATAGCTCTCGGTTCAGTCAATGAGTGGCCGATCGCATCAATATTTCCGCGCCGCTCAGACGCGATCGGTGTGTGCGATACCCTAACTTTGTTATGCCGTTCATCTTCCAGATTACAGCGATGCCGGCTTTCTTAAGTTACCCGGCGCCTCTTTGGAAAGCGGACGGATTCGTCACTCCCATCACTCGGTTTATAGCGCTTCTGGCGGTTGGTTCTTTTGCCGCCCGGCTGCACCTAAAAATCTATTGGCATGGCAATGTTTTTTGCTGGTCAATGCCCGCTTCCGGCAGTAGGATGCGCGTCAGCATTTTTGTTTTTTGGAGAATAACATGCAGCTAAAACGGGTGGCAGAAGCCAAATTACCCACCCTCTGGGGCGATTTCCTGATGGTGGGATTTGAAGAATTAGCCACAGGACATGATCATCTCGCATTGGTTTATGGTGATATTTCCGGCCCGACTCCTGTTCTGGCACGCGTGCACTCTGAATGTCTGACGGGAGACGCCTTATTTAGCCTGCGTTGTGACTGTGGGTTCCAGCTTGAGGCCGCGCTACGGCATATCGCCGAAGAAGGGCGAGGCGTACTGCTGTATCACCGTCAGGAAGGCCGGAATATCGGCTTGCTGAATAAAATTCGCGCGTATGCGCTGCAGGATTTGGGCGCGGACACCGTCGAAGCAAACCATCAGTTAGGTTTTGCCGCTGATGAGCGAGACTTCACGCTGTGCGCGGACATGTTCAAACTGCTGGGCGTTAATGCGGTCCGGCTGCTGACCAATAATCCGCAAAAAGTAAAAATCCTTAATGAAGCGGGCATCAATATCGTTGAACGGGTGCCGCTGATCGTCGGCCGCAACCCGAAAAATGAACACTATCTGGAAACGAAGGAAGCCAAGCTGGGTCATCTGCTGAATATGAAATAACATTACCCCGTCCGGTCAAGCGGATAGCCTGACCGGACGACTTATTTAGTGGGCGATGACATACATATCCTGCGTATAGTATTGCCCCCGGTTATTCGCATGAAAACCGCCGATGTAAGGTTTCACCATCTGCGGCTGTACGTAATGATAGACTGGCGAGAGCGGCATCTGCTGCTGAAGAATCGCTTCCGCCTGCTGGTATATCTTCTCTTTTTCCGCCTTGTCGCTGACGGTTAACGCTTTTTGCAGCAAAGCGTCATATTCCGCATTGCTGAATTTCGAATTGTTGTTACTGTCCTGCGAGCGCAGGATATTCAGAAAGGTGCTTGGCTCATTGTAGTCGGCAATCCAGGCATAGCGGACGACTTCATAATCGCCAAGCCGCATGGTATCCAGCATGGTTTTCCACTCCTGATTCACCAATTTCGCTTCAACGCCCAGATTTTTCTTCCACATGGAACTGGCGGCGATCGCAATGCGCTGGTGTGACTCGGAAGTGTTATAAAGCAAGCTGAATTTCAAAGGATGCTTTTCATCAAATCCCGCTTCCTTCAGCAGCTTTTTCGCTTCGTTATTCCGCTGCCCTTGCGTCCATCCGGCCCATTCAGGCATAAGGTTTTTAAACCCGCCGGTGCCGTCCGGCGGCAGGTTATAAGCAGGAATCTGTCCCATACCCAGCACATTATTGGCGATAATGGTTTTATCAAGGCTCAGGTCCAGCGCCCGGCGCACGCGCGGATCGTTGAACGGCGCTTTCTGGGTGTTGAACTGATAAAGATAGGTGCAGAGCAGCGGCGAGATTTTCACTTCATTGGGGTAATCCTGCTGCAATTGCTTGAACTGTACCGGAGAAAGGATATTCGTCACGTCGATTTCGCCCGCTTTATAACGGCTGAGCTCCGCCGACTGCGAGGAAATAGGTAAGTAAGTGACCTTTTCAATCACCGTATGGGCGTTGTCCCAATATTGCGGATTACGTTTCCCCACCAGCCGTTCGTTGACAACCCATTCGCTCATTACATACGGACCGCTGCTGACGAAATTTTTTACCTGCGTCCAGGCGTTGCCATATTTTTCAATGACGGCTTTCGGCAGCGGAACCAGGACATGGTAATCGGCCATTTCCAGAAAATAAGGCACCGGGTGCTCCAGCGTAATCTGAATCGTTTGACTATCCAGCGCTTTTATTCCCAATTCCTGCGGCGATTTCTTCCCAGCCATAATATCCGCCGCGTTCTCTACGTACATACTGGCGATATAACTGCCGTAAGGCGACAGCGTTTTGGGATCGCTGAGGCGCCGCCAGCTATAGACGACATCATCGGCCGTCAGCGGCGAGCCATCGGACCATTTCAGCCCCGGACGCAAATGGAATGTCCATACCCGGTTGCCGTCATTGTCCCACCTCTCGGCCAATCTGGGCTGAACGGAGCCATCATCGCGCACGCGAATCAGGTTATCAAAAAAGTCATTAATAAGATGGGCTTCCACATCGCTTTCGACTTTATGCGGATCGAGCGAAGCAGGTTCGGAGCCGTTACCGCGAACCAGTTCCTGCTTCGGCGCCAGTTGAACGCCGGCGGGAACCTCCGCCGCATAAACGGCAATCGAACTCACGGCGGAACAAAGTGGGAGCAGCAGAGCACAGAGCGTTTTCTTGCCGCTGACGTTTAGCGCGAAGTTCATATAAATTCCTTATTACTGATATTAATTAACATCCTATGATGTAATAGCGCGCCGACCCCATATCTTGCAAGCAGTTAACACAATACCGCGAATATATAGAGGACAATTATTTTATGTAGTGAACCGCGTTTTCAGCGGCTATCCGTCCTGAATTCAGCGCAAAGGCAAAGCTGGCGCCCCCCATTTCGAGATCGTAGCTATCGCCATACATGCCGCCTGCGTCCAATCCCCCGGCGTAAAGGCCGGGAATAGCCCGCCCTTGACCGGTCACGACTTCCGTTTTCTCATTAATTCGTATGCCGCCGAATGTCCCCAGCGCCCTGGGGCGAAGTTTCGTGACATAGAACGGCCCTTTTTCCACCGGCCGTATGAATTCGCCATCCTTAAAGAATTCGTCGTCCTTATGTATGGAGGCGGCTTGATTATTGCGGTCGATAGTGGCTTTCAGCACGTTGGGATCCGCGCCGATGCGCTTCGCAATCTCATCAATAGTGTCGCACTTGAAAACGTTGCCGTTATTTTTCGCCAGTTCCTTATTGAACTCATCCTCAAGTTTTTCAAGCCTGGCGCCATAGGTTACCCATTCGCCGATGGGCATCTGGATCCCTTGATTGAGAAACATCTGTTTTGTCTGCTCGTCATAGATTGAGTAGGCCACACCGCCGATTCTCTCCAGCGCATTACCGGCGAAGGGCCACTCGGCGATGTTATATTCATCGGTGTATCTTCTACCGGTGGGATCGACATAAAGGTAGGGCTGAACGGCGGCCGCGATAAGATGCGAACTAGTGGAGAAATCAGGCAGGCCGGGACGATAAGAGATCATTATCTCAATCCCCTCCTCGGCAGCTCCGGCTTCCCAGGCCATCTGGATACCTTCGCCATCTTTACCTGACTGGCCGACCATGATCACATCTGGAAATCTGGAGTATTTTTTCAGCATTTCCCGGTTATTGCCGTAACCGCCGGTGCCGATCACCACGGCTTTGGCGTTGACGATCACCTTCTCCCCGTCTTGGTTTACGCCTTCAACGCCCACCACGCGGTCGTCGTTTTTGATCAGTTTTTTACCTGGCGTTCGGAGAAGAACCGTACCGCCCAAATCGCGGAATTTCCTGGCGAGCGCCATCATCACCGCATTGCCGTGATTGTAGCGTTTACCGTCGATCTCAAGTTCTCCCACTACGTGCCAGGTTAGCGGACCACCAAAACCGCCTACGCCAATAAACTCATAATTCACGCCGAACTGTTTCAACCATTCAAGCGTTTCGGCGGACTTATGCACAATGGCGCTAACCAGCGGCGCGTTGGCCCGCCAGTGGCTATAGTTCATGATCGCCTGGAAGGCGAACTTTCTGGATACGTCGATACCCTGCCTTTTTTGCATGGCGCTTTCCGCAGCGAAAATGCCTTCGGCAAAATTTGCCGAACCGCCGAGGATAGCTTGTTTTTCAAGAATGATGACATCGGCTCCGAGCATTTTTGCCTGTACCCCTGCGGCAAGCCCCGTCGCGCCGCCCCCTACGACGACAATATCGGTGTTATACACGTTATCCGCGTAGCTAAATGGAGCAAACGCCATGGCTATCAGAACCGCGAGCGGGATCCTAAAGGTAAATAAACGATTCATGCGTCTACCTCTCTTTATCTCTATTTTTATTATTCGGCGTGCGCTATCGCTTGAAGACTATCCTGCTGGCGGCTCAACACCAGAGAACCGAAGACGAGTAAACCGATCGTCGGGAAGCGGCGGCGTCGTATTTACCTTATCCTGACGTAAATCGTGGAACTGTGAACGCGGTCATCCGCTGTGCGAAATTTAATCAATGCGGCAATTGGAATTTGATCCGCCGCTTAATCAGCTTTCCCAATCGGGATAATTTGATGGTTGATATCGGGCGAGAGTATTGCGCAGAGGGTTTATTGAATGATTAAGAAGCCATCGCCGCGATACCGCAAATCAGGTATCGCGGCGGTTGTCTGTCTTAAAGCATATTGCGAATCACATAATGCAGAATGCCGTCATTCTGGTAGTAGGTCAGTTCATTACGGGTATCGATACGGCAGCGGGTGTTAATCACCCGGCGCCGCCCGGCGCTATCGGTAATGGTTACCGCCACCGTAGCGCCCGGCGTTAACTGATTTAGCCCCGCGATCGATATTTGCTCGTCTCCAGTCAACATCAATGTCTTACGCGTTACGCCTTCCGGGAACTCCAGCGGCAGTATTCCCATACCAATCAGATTAGAGCGGTGAATACGCTCAAATGATTCGGCGATGACCACGCGCACGCCCAGCAGGCGCGGCCCCTTCGCCGCCCAATCGCGGCTGGAGCCCGATCCGTACTCTTTTCCCGCCACTAATGCCAGCGGCACCTTTTCATCCTGATAGCGCATCGCCGCATCATAGATCGTCATCTCATTTTGTGACGGGATATGCCGGGTATATCCCCCTTCTTTGCCGGGCACCATCTCATTGCGGATACGAATGTTGGCAAAGGTGCCGCGCATCATCACTTCATGATTCCCCCGGCGCGAGCCATACGAGTTAAATTCCTTCGTCTCCACGCCGCGCTCCAGCAGATAACGGCCGGCCGGACTATCACGCTTGATATTACCTGCGGGCGAGATATGGTCGGTGGTGACGGAATCGCCGAGCATCGCCAAGATACGTGCGTTATGAATATCCTGCACCGGCTCAGGGGCTTTTTTCATATCGAGGAAAAAGGGAGTCTGGCGAATATAGGTTGATTCCGGGGGCCACTGATAGGTCGGATTACTATCGACCTCAATATCTTTCCATTCCTGCGTCCCGTCAAATACGGCGGCATACTGTTTATGAAACATATCCGCGCTGACGTTTAATACGGCCTCGGCCACTTCTTTCGCTGAAGGCCAGATATCCCGCATATAGACCGGCCGTCCCTGCCGATCTTCCCCCAGCGGTTCGCTGGTAAGATCGATATTCATATTTCCCGCCAGCGCATACGCCACGACCAACGGCGGGGAAGCCAGCCAGTTGGTTTTCACCAGCGGATGAATACGCCCTTCAAAGTTACGGTTCCCTGACAACACCGCGCCGACCGTCAAATCGCCGGCTTTAATCGCCGTCTCGATAGGTTCAGGCAACGGCCCAGAATTGCCGATACAGGTGGTGCAGCCATATCCCACCAGGTTAAAACCCAGCTCATCAAGATAGGGCGTTAACCCTGCTTTGGCGTAATAATCCGTTACCACCCTCGATCCCGGCGCCAGCGATGTTTTCACCCACGGCTTTTTCTTCAGTCCGCGCTTTACCGCATTTTTCGCCAGCAACCCGGCCGCCATCAGTACGCTTGGGTTCGAGGTGTTGGTACATGAGGTGATTGCCGCAATGACCACCGCGCCCTGTTGCAACCGGTGTGTCGCGCCGTCCAACAAAAATTCCTCATACTCCGCCCGGTCTTTCACCGCATTGATATCCAGCTCCCTGCTTGCTTGAAACGCCTGCGGCACGCGCGCCAGCGGCACTCTGTCCTGCGGACGTTTAGGACCGGCCAGACTGGTTTCGACGCTGTCCAGATCCAAAGAGAGCTGGCTGGTGAAGACGGGCTCGTCGCCGGTATTGCGCCACAGCCCCTGCTGTTTGCTATAGGCCTCCACCAGCGCAACCTGCTCATCGCTGCGGTTAGTCAAGCGCATATATTCCAGCGTGATTTGGTCGATCGGGAAAAAGCCGCAGGTAGCGCCATACTCCGGCGCCATATTGGCGATGGTGGCGCGATCGGCCAACGGCAGATGATCCAGGCCGTCGCCGTAAAACTCAACGAATTTCCCCACCACGCCATGCTTACGCAGCATCTGGGTCACGGTGAGCACCAGATCGGTCGCGGTGATCCCTTCGCGCATCTTCCCGGTTAATTTTACTCCGACAACGTCCGGAATAAGCATGGAAATCGGCTGACCCAGCATAGCGGCTTCGGCCTCTATTCCCCCGACGCCCCATCCCAATACGCCAAGCCCATTAATCATGGTGGTGTGCGAGTCCGTCCCGACCAGCGTATCGGGATAAGCCAGCAGTCTATCCTGCCGTTTTTCAGACCACACCGCTTTCGCCAGATATTCAAGGTTAACCTGATGGCAGATACCGGTTCCCGGCGGCACGACCCGAAAATGGCTGAATGCGTTTTGCCCCCAGCGCAGAAACTGGTATCGCTCATAGTTGCGGGCCATTTCCAATTGGGTGTTGTCCAGCAGCGACTGTCCGTCGCCGAAGTGGTCTACCGTGACCGAGTGGTCGATCACCAGATCGACCGGCGACAGCGGATTCACTTTATTTACGTTACCGCCCAGGCGCTCTACCGCTGCGCGCATTGCCGCAAGATCGACGACGGCAGGCACGCCGGTAAAATCCTGCATCAGCACGCGCGCCGGGCGGTAGGCGATTTCACGATCGACATGCCCGTTTTTCAGCCAGGAAACCACTGCCTGCAGATCGTCTTCCTGTACGGTATCGCCGTCCAGATGCCGCAACAGGTTTTCCAACAAGACTTTTAACGACTTGGGTAAGTTATCAATCGCACCAAGTTGTCGGGCGGCCAGGGACAGACTGTAATAGTGATAGCTTTGCTGTCGTACCTTTAGCGTATCCAGACAGGTATCGCGAAGAGAATGAGGTGACATGCTTCCTCCCAAAGTAATTTGATTAATCATTATTTTTTGTCGACCCGCCATTCAATACCCAGTCTGAACATGAGGTCTTATTTAAAGATAACACAAACAAAAAATAACGTTTTCGCAACAACTGAACTATATGCAGCGATAGCCGCCAGCTATTGATTAAGGCGTTGGAGAGGAATTAAGGACGACAATAAATTAAGTAAAGTTAATGCCGGTTGCGGCCGATAACTGTAATGCTACTCATTAGCTTGCTAGCGCTTTTGCGCCTCACAACCGTTTTGCTGAAAACCTCACAACCTGATATCGCAGTTTGTAGTAAGAATACAGAATCCGTTTATTTAATAAACGATAGCCCATCTTTTGGTGGATAAAATAATAATATCAAGGGGTTCTAGATGAAACTGTTTTACCAGCCTGAAAGCAGTTCCCTTTTTACTCATATTGTCTTACTGGAGTCCAAGCTAGACTTCAAACTCGAAAAGGTGGACCTAAAGTCCAAGAAGACCGAACGCGGGGCGGATTACCTATCGATCAATCCCAAAGGGCAGATACCGGCTCTACAGCTTGACGATGGGAGCGTGCTTACTGAAGGCGTCGCCATTGCGCTGTATGTGGCGGATAAGGTTCCGCACTGTAACCTTATCGCGCCGATAGGCAGCATGGCCCGCTATCACACCATTGAATGGCTGAACTACATCTCCGCCGAACTGCATAAAAGCTTTTCCCCGATATTCCGCCGCAGCACGCCAGAAACCTATAAGGAACTGATCATGGAGTACTTACAGGTAAAATTCCGCTATATAAATCTTGTGCTGAGCGAACAGAAATATCTGGTGGCCAACCGTTTCAGTATCGCCGATGCCTACCTGTACACCGTTATGCGCTGGGCGCAGTCATTGAAGCTGGATATGTTCCGTCATCCGGCGCTGTCCGCTTATCTTGAGCATATTGCAGAAAGGCCTTCGGTGGTCATGGCGCTCAAGATTGAAAGGTTGAAAGGCTGAGAAAGAAAAGAGCGCGGTTATAACTCCGCGCTCAAACTGCCGGCAAAGCACGAAACGTCGCCATTAATGCCTCCCCTTGTAACCGTCTCTTAGCCGCATTTTACGGATAGCGGGACGGTTTCCCGCGCCGCAATGCCGCCATTTTCACGCTACCTCGTAGCACGCGCCCGGTACAGAGGGATAAAAACGGCGGGATTGCCTCCTCACGCGGGAAGGCGAAGACTTGCCGATTACAGCCGTACCGCCTGGAAATGATGGCGCGGATTGGCGATGCCTTCCTGGGCGGCAACCAACTGCAATTCGTACTCGTCCATTTCCTTCGTCATCAGCATTACTTCATAAACGGCGGCCGTGGTATGTTCCAGCGCCTTATCCAGCGCCACGCCTTTCAGCAAGTTCACCAGTAATAATCCGCTGGTCAAATCGCCGACGCCGACGGGCTGACGTTCAAACTCAATCAGGGGACGGGTAATATGCCAGGCATCCGTCGGCGTAACCAACAGCATTTCAAAGCTGTCATCACGATAAGCCGCGCGGCTGAGGTGTTTGACCAGCACGATTTTCGGCCCCTGCGCGCACAATGCCCGCGCCGTTTCCACGGCTTCCGCCACGTTATGCACCGCATGACCGCTAAGCTGCTCCAGTTCAGGCAGGTTAGGCGCGATCACATCCGCCGCCTGCAGCGACTGACGGCAGTGAAATTCCGACACGCCCGGCGCCACGATGCAGCCTTTTTCGGGCGACCCCATAACCGGATCGCAGAAATATAGCGCATCAGGATTCACCGCCTTAACCTGCCGGACGATGCCTAAAATGTGTTCACCCTGCTCCGCCGAACCGATATAACCGCTCAGCACCGCATTACAGTCTTTCAATCTTCCGATATCCGCGATGCCCTGCACGATTTCGGTCAAATGACCGGCCGGCATCACGCATCCCGTCCAGTGGCCATACTGGGTATGGTTGGAAAATTGAACCGTATTGAGCGGCCAAACGTTTGCTCCCATCCGCCGCATTGGAAACTCCGCCGCACTATTTCCCGCGTGTCCGAAAACAACGTGTGACTGAATAGAAAGTATATTTTTCATTAGATATGACTCAAATCTTTGCCAGCGCATTTGCGCTTCAATAACGGAGTAACGGTATAAAGGGAACGAGGATCGTTCATCAACATCAGGGAGCATGCGCTCCCTGATTACCGATGATTATGCCTTCCAGCAAATCAGACAGTAGTGTTTTTTACCCCGGCGCAGCAGGGTGTAACGGCCGAACAGACGATCGGATTCACTAAAGATATATTCAGGGTTGGCTTGTTTTTCACCGTTAACCGCCACCGCATTGGAAGAAATCATGGTGCGCGCCTGACCGCGTGACGGCACCAGATCAGCGCTTACCAGCGCCTGCTGCAAATCCGCATTTTGCTCCAGTTCGACGATCGGCATGCCATCCTGAGCCAGTTGGGCGAAGTCGTCTTGCGTCATATCCTGCAGCGAACCGGAAAACAGACTCTGCGTAATACGGCGGGCGGCGGCCAGGCCATCGTCGCCGTGAACCATACGGGTCACTTCCTCCGCCAGCACATACTGGGCGCGCGGCGCTTTTCCGCTGTTCTTATCCTCTTCCTCCAGCGCATCGATCTCTTCCAGACTCATGAAGGTGAAGAATTTCAGGAAGCGATAGACATCGGCATCCGCGGTATTGATCCAGAACTGATAAAACTTATATGGGCTGGTTTTGCTGGCGTCCAGCCAAATTGCGCCGCCTTCGGTCTTACCGAATTTAGTACCGTCGGCTTTGGTGATCAGCGGCACTGTCATGCCGTAAACCTGCTTCTGGTTCATTCTGCGGGTTAAATCAATGCCTGAGGTAATGTTGCCCCACTGATCGGAACCGCCGATTTGCAATTCAACGTCATGCAGTTTATTCAGGCAGGTAAAGTCATAACCTTGTAACAGGTTGTAAGAAAACTCGGTAAAGGAGATACCGACGTCGTCGCGGTTCAGGCGCTGCTTAACCGCTTCTTTATTAATCATCTGATTAACGGAGAAATGTTTGCCGATATCGCGCAGGAATGTCAGGACATTCATATCGCCGAACCAATCATAGTTGTTGGCGGCAATCGCGCTGTTTTCGCCACAGTCGAAATCCAGGAATGGCGAAACCTGATGGCGAATCTTTTCCACCCATTCTTTAACTGTTTCGGTGGTGTTCAGTTTACGTTCCGTTGCTTTGAAACTCGGGTCGCCAATCAGACCAGTAGCTCCCCCTACCAGCGCCACTGGTTTATGCCCGGCAAGTTGGAAACGCTTCAGGCAAAGCAGCGGAACCAGATGCCCCAAATGCAAGCTGTCGGCGGTGGGATCGAAACCGCAATACAGCGCAATTGGCCCTTGCGCCAGTCGCTCTGCTAACGCTTCCTCATCCGTCACCTGGGCAATCAAGCCCCGCTCTTGCAATTGTTTAATCAGGTTACTACTCGCCATCGATAACTCCATTTGTATGCAAAATATCGTGTTATATGCAAAACAAGCTCGCTTGCAGTTGCATCTTATTGGTTTATATCCGTCATTTTTCGGTCGCAGCGTGATGGTCCGCGACACGGATAACATTGAGTCCGCTTGTCCCGTTGAAAACAAGGATGAAGCATTAGGTTGATCGCACTTCCCCGGCCACAAAACGCAGATGGCGCGAAATGACATAGGATAAAGCGCTCACCGCGGGAGCGCCAGAGTTTAACGAGGATATTTCAGGATTAAGGCGCCAAACGATCGACTTGCCAGCTATCGCCCTGACGCTGATAGAAGAACCGATCGTGCAAACGGTGCTCGCCGCCTTGCCAGAACTCCACGGAATCAATCGTGACGCGGAAACCGCCCCAGAAGCTCGGCAACGGTACATCGCCGTTTTGGAATTTCTGTTTTAGCTCCAGAAATTTGCTTTCCAGAATGCCGCGCGTCGAGATGCGGCTGGACTGTTTGGAAACCCATGCGCCAATCTGGCTGTCTTTGGGGCGGCTGTGGAAATACTTCAGAACATCCAGCGCAGGCAATTTTTCGGCATGTCCCAACACAATGACTTGCCGATCCAGCGTATGCCAGGGAAACAGCAAACTGACTTTGGGATTGTTTGCCAGATGATGCGCCTTACGACTGCCCATATTGGTGTAAAACACCATACCCTTTTCATCGTAATGTTTTAGCAAAACAATACGCTGGTAGGGTTGTCCCTGCTCATCGACGGTGGCGACCGACATGGCCGTGGGATCGGCCAGCTTCGCGTCGCAGGCTTGTTTTAGCCAACGCTCGAACAGATCCAGCGGGTTATCGGTGAGGTCGCTGCGCCGCAGCCCGCCGCGCGTGTATTCGCGGCGCAGATCGGCGATGTCGATATCCTGAATAGGAGGCGTCATACTGGAGGGAGAGCTTTCCTGTGTCATAGTGTCATGATGTCCTGCTGTAGCAATAACAAGTCGGGAGAGGATGGAATTTCATTATTCTGCGCCCCTCACCGGAAAATCTCAATCAGCAGCGGCATGAACGACTTATTGTCAGACCAGCGTCAATTCGTTAAAAAGAAGAGAAAAACGGCCGACTGAAACCGGCCATATTCATGGCGACGCGCTAACGCGCCATTACTGCAAAACGCAGTCATCCACAATGACGCGCTCCCCGCGCTGGATAAAAGCATGGTTGCCTTTACTCCAGAAGGTGTAGGTTCCATCGCTGTATTTTTCCCCGGAGGCGGAGACGACCTGCGGCAAAGCATGGCGATCGCCGTCAAGCAGGAAACTGGCCTGCGGCGACGACGCATTACCCTGCCGCAGAGTTACCGTCAGCGGCATCGTACCACACTGGTATGATAGGGTTTTGACCGATTGCTGATGACCAAAATAGCTGCATCCACTTAATAAAATCAGTACCGCCCCTGCCAGCAGTGGTTTCATTATTCACTCCTCTTTGTTGTTCTGATATCAGCGAAAGCGCTACGAACAAATAACGGCGCATTTCACTGAAATCAGTTTACCAACGGGCCGATGCATGAAACCTAAGCAAAATCCGATTAGTTCACGGTGACGGGATAAATAGCGCCCAGCACGGTTTCCTGGCTCGCCCCCGTGACCGAAGGCAAATTACCCGGTAAACCGGATAACGTGCGCGATGCCAGCCAGGCAAACGCCAGCGCCTCCATGTCATCGCCGCTGACGCCGAACTCATCCGTGGTGTTGACTTCAATTCCCGGCAGCAACGCGGCAAGCCGCGCCATGATGAGGGGATTTCGCGCGCCGCCGCCGCAAACCAGTAAGCGTTCGCAGCCACCGCTTAGCAGCGCCTGTTCAGCAATACTGCGCGCCGTCAGTTCAACCAACGTCGCCTGAACGTCCTGAGGCGGTATCGGCGGCAAACCGGCCAGCACCTTTTCCAGCCAGCCTAGATTAAAGTATTCGCGTCCGGTGCTTTTCGGCGCGCTCAAGGCAAAGTAGGGATCGGCCATCATACGACGTAGCAACAGCGGGTTAACCTGCCCCGACATCGCCCATTCGGCATCTTTATCATAGGGTTGCGCGCGATGGCGCCACATCCAGGCGTCTAATAGCATGTTGCCCGGTCCGGTATCGTAGCCGCGCACCGCCGCCCCCGGCACCAACAGCGACAAATTGGCGATCCCGCCGATGTTGAGTACGATGCGCCGCTCAACCGGATGCAGCAATAGCGCGTGGTGAAATGCCGGAACCAGAGGCGCGCCCTGCCCGCCATAGGCCAAATCGCGCCGGCGGAAATCGCCCACGGTTGTAATGCCGGTCATCGCCGCAACGCGGTTATTATCGCCGATCTGCATCGTACAAGGCGCTTCGCCATTAGGCTCATGCCAGACGGTCTGCCCGTGACATCCGATAGCCGTGATATCATGCGCCTTCAACCCGGCGTTTTTGAGCAACGCCAGAACCGCGTCCGCGAACAATATTCCCAGTTGCGTATCCAGGCGTCCGAGCGCTGAAAGCGTGACGCTCTGTCCCTGACACATTCCCAGAATGGCCTTTTTAATTTCCTGCGGTATCGGGTGACTATAGCTTGCCTGCTGCGCAACGGTGTTTTCATCAATAGCGGCCACCACCACATCAATACCATCGAGGCTGGTGCCTGACATTACGCCAATGTATCTGCCTGATCTCATTTCATAACCTTTTCCGCCGGGGGATCAAGAATGCTAACAATTGAAAGATGACTAAGACAAAAGTAGCATTTTAAAACACTGAATTATTATATTTTTTGTGTTTTGTTATCCCGGTTGAGTTTTTGTTAAATTGTAGCCGCCAATGATATTTAAACGGATTCCCCCTCCCGTTTACAATTTATGTAAGAACACTATTATATTCTGCAAAAAAGAGTAAAAAGAGTGGAATGGAACATTAAGCCAGACCATAATTTATAGGTATATATTTGTCGGCCAAGGGTGAACCAACCCGACTTATCGCCATTACAGGAGTGTTTATTATGATGAAGCGTTTGATTGTGGTTACGCTAGCGGGTGTCACACTGGCTGGCTGCGCCAATACCAGTACGCTTTCAGGAGATGTTTACAGTGCCTCCGAAGCCAAGCAGGTACAGACCGTCACCTACGGGACTATTGTATCGACGCGTCCGGTACAAATTCAGGCAGGCGAGGATTCAAACGTTATCGGCGCACTCGGCGGCGCGGTCCTCGGCGGCTTTCTGGGTAATACCATCGGCGGAGGCAGCGGTCGTGGTTTGGCGACAGCCGCAGGCGCCGTTGCTGGCGGGGTAGCCGGTCAAACAGCTACGGGTGCGATGAACCGCACGCAGGGCGTAGAACTGGAAATTCGTAGAGATGATGGCAGCACCATCATGGTTGTTCAAAAACAAGGCGACACGAAATTTAGTGCGGGCCAACGCGTAGCTATGGCAAGCAATGGCCGCAGCATCACCGTTTCTCCTCGCTAATATCCGATAATAATCACCACCTGCGCGGTGGTGATTACTCCATAGACTCAATACTCGTCACACTTCAAGTTGCATGAGCGCAGGCTTTCCTCATTGCGCGCCCCTTCCCTGGGCCGCAGCCAGCAACGTTCAAATCGGCTCCCGGCGGATCACCCCCAGCAACTTAACTTCAGCAAGTTCCTGGGGATTAATGAGAAACATCCTGACTCCCGCCGCAGGCCAGCCGTCGGCTGATAAAATTCGTTGCCGCTGAATTTGTCGCTGCGGCGCCGCTCTCCTGCAACGCGAATTATTTAGCGGAAATAATAGAATCTCAATCCCTATTGCCATCAATAATCAATTGCACGAATGACATAGCCGGGATTTATTCTTTTCCTCAAAGCCAGGTTAACAGTTAAGATTGGCTCTCGGCTTGGCTCTCATGCAATGCCAATATATTTTGCTCCAAACGCGAGATCAGCAAGGCTAATTCATCAACCTGTTCCGGTGTAATGCCAAACAGAATTTCGTTACGAGTGCGGCTAATCACATCGTTGACCGCTTTTATTATTGGCTCCGCGGCCTCGGTAAGCATGATTCGCTTAGCGCGTCTGTCATGAGGACATACATGCCTGGTAATCAATCCCTTTTCTTCCAGTTGATCCAATGTCCGAACTAATGATGGCTGCTCAATCCCTATAGCCTTAGCCAGTTGGATCTGCGACTGCCCTGGCGGTAGATGATATATATTATGCAACGTAACCCAATGTGTCTGTGTTAATTCTAAAGGCTTTAACCGATGATCAATCAAAGCGCGCCATACGCGCACTAATCGGGCTAAATCAGATCCTAATGGCAATTCCATAAACGCTCCTTATAATTAGCATGCTAAGTTATATCCCTGGATTGCAATCAATTCTGATTTATAAAAATAGAATAGTGATTCTTATTATTTAATAAGAAAGATTCTACCAAATCCAATTCTTTTAAAAATGATCTTATACTTATTTTATTCAGTAAACGACCCGTTGCCGCTAAAATAAAGTCGGCTGCGACGGTCCTACCGGCTGTGCTGTTTTCTCTATACGCTGTTGGCGTTTCATCCTTTGCCGACACAAACGTAGTACCTCTTGCTTCTGCGCATCGCTCATCTGTCCCCAGGCAAAACGCTCGTTCCGACTGCGGAAACAACTGCGGCAAAAGCCGCGTTCATCAGCCTGACAAACGCCGCGACATGGATTAGGGACAGCAAAGAGTTCGAGTTGCTCAGGCACTGCGCCTCCGTCTACAATCCGTTTATTGAAGCCTTGTTCTCCCTCGCTGGCAAGCACTTGCTAAGGATAACAATAAAATAATTAGGTAATCATTGTAATTTCAGATAATTCTTCTGCGCCACTATTTAGTTTTTCTACACGAATTGTCTGTTTTTTATCCTAAGCTATGCAAAAATAGTTAACGTCTAAGCACCGGCGTCAACGCAACGTTGCGAATAATCTGACCAATACTTACGCTGGTAATAACTTGGACTCAGTATATCTGCAACGTTATAATTCCATACTGTTAGCTTTTCCGCCATGTTTGCAGTTAACCACAGTAGCCAATGAGGAAATTAAAATTATGCGTCTACTTCACACCATGCTGCGTGTTGGTGATTTACAACGCTCCATCGACTTTTATACCAATGTGTTAGGCATGCGCCTGTTGCGTACCAGTGAAAACGCCGAATACAAATACACCCTGGCATTCGTCGGTTATACCGAAGAAAGCGAAGGCGCGGTCATTGAATTAACCTATAATTGGGGCGTTGATAGTTACGACCTGGGTAACGCCTATGGACATATCGCGCTGGCCGTTGAGGATGTCGCCGCAACCTGCGACAGCATCCGCAAAGCGGGAGGGAAAGTCACACGCGAGGCAGGCCCGGTCAAAGGCGGCACCACTATCATCGCATTTGTCGAAGATCCGGATGGCTATAAAATCGAACTGATTGAAAAATCACAGTCTGGTCAAGGACTCGGAAATTAATACCGCCGAGCGCCCAGCCTGACGCCGGTCAGCGCGGATATCAAGAAAAGTACGGCGTAAGCGCCGCAGCAGCGCTTACGCGGTTTACGCCCGATATCGTTTTCCGCACCCGGCGAGTCAGTCGTCACACTCCCGTCTTTTCTCCGCATACTGCATCTCCCGCCAAAATTTGCCATAATGCGCGCTGCATTTTGCTAAAGATTAAGAGACTAATGGCTGATAAAAATGACCTGAACGCCCTGAGCGGTCGTTTCCGTGGGTTTTACCCAGTGGTGATAGATGTTGAAACTGCCGGATTTAATGCTAAAACCGATGCATTACTGGAAGTTGCGGCGATAACATTAAAAATGGACGCCGATGGTTGGTTACAGCCGGATGAAACTTTACATTTTCACGTTGAGCCGTTCGAAGGCGCAATATTGGAACCCGCCGCCCTGGCGTTTAACGGTATCGATCCCAGCAATCCGTTGCGAGGCGCGGTCAGCGAATACGAAGCGCTGCATGAGATCTTTAAAGTAGTGCGCAAGGGATTAAAAGAACAGGGCTGCAACCGCGCCATTATCGTGGCGCATAACGCCACCTTCGATCATAGCTTTATGATGGCGGCGGCCGAACGTTGCAGTTTAAAACGCAACCCGTTCCACCCCTTCGCTACTTTCGATACCGCTGCGTTAAGCGGGCTGGTGTTGGGTCAGACCGTTCTGGCTAAAGCCTGTATTACCGCGGGTATCGATTTTGACTCCAGCCAGGCGCATTCGGCGCTTTATGATACCAGGCAGACCGCGCTGCTGTTTTGCGAACTGGTTAACCGTTGGAAACGGATGGGCGGATGGCCTATCGCGCTTGATGAAAATCAATCAGAAAAAACATCCGCCGCAGGTTAGAGCGCGTGAAAAGAGAGAGGGCGGCCTATGCCACCCTCTTTTCATTTCGCTCAAACGGTTATCCGCATCGCATTCCGCCGGGCTTATTGCTGCCCTTCCTGCTGGGATTTATATTTTTCCGCCGTTTCTTTAATCAACTGCTGCAATTCGCCGCGTTGATACATTTCAATAACGATGTCGCAGCCGCCGACCAACTCGCCGTCGACCCACAACTGGGGGAATGTCGGCCAGTTGGCATACTTGGGCAACTCGGCGCGAATGTCCGGGTTCTGCAGGATATCGACATAGGCAAAACGTTCGCCACAAGCAGACAACGCCTGTACCGCCTGCGCGGAAAAACCGCAGCTGGGCAATTTAGGGGAACCTTTCATATACAGCAGGATCGGGTTTTCAGCGATCTGGCGCTGAATTTTTTCAATTGTCGTTGTCGTCATTCTCTTGCTTCCTCAAACCTATAGGATGGCTAACGTCACGTTCATTAACCATGAGTATCATCAGATGCGCCGCTACAGCGCTATCTACTCAACCACATTGTAACGAGGGCGACGCCCACAAAAAAACGCCATTTTTTGTGTGGCTATCTCTTTACCCTACCATAGATTACATGTGATGAAACTCACAACAAAAATTGCTGGTAAAACCATCGAAAAAATCGCCATTAACTTTTTTTCACTATTCTGTGTGAATAAAGCGCCTAATCCCACTTTTTTATAATGCCGTTTTCGGGAATACTGTGCGCACTTAGTGATTTAATGACGATAATCGATCGCGGCTATCATGCGTTTATTTACTACCATTTTTATAGTGTTTTTCAGTAACCTATTCCTGAATCTGGCACAGGCGGCGCCTCATACGCCGAATTTGCCGCCGCGAAAAGCCAGTGTGAACAGCGTACCCGACGGGGATCATAAAAAAACCAAGCCGACGAAGAAAACGCCTCAAAAATCGCCGGCGCCGGTAAAAAACAAAGAACCCGCCGCCAGCAAAACCGACTCCGCAGCTAAAGTTAAAACCCCTCGCCTCGTGAAACGTAAACCGGAACCGGCGCTATCGAGAACCAAAAGCAGTACCCCGGCATTAGTTAAACGCAATCTCAAAAAAACGCATGCGGGAAACGAATCCAGGCTGGCTTCCGCGCGGACCAAAAAAAGCGCGTTGAAAGGCGAGGCAGAAAAAGGCTTAACGCTGAGCGAAGCCCATAAAAAACGCTATCAGCATGCTAAATTGACGGCGATGAATAAACTGATGGGCCAAGTGGGCAAACCCTATCATTGGGGAGGCTCATCGCCCTTTACCGGATTCGACTGCAGCGGTTTGGTTTATTACGCCTATAAGGATATTGTAAAAATCCCCATCCCCCGCACCGCGAATGAAATGTATCACTTGCGCGACGCCGCGCCGATTAAAAAAAGCGAGTTGGAAAGCGGCGATTTAGTTTTCTTCCGCATCAACAACCGTGGCGCGGCCGACCACGTGGGCGTTTATCTGGGAGATGGAAAGTTTATTCAATCGCCGCGTACAGGCTCTGATATCCGCATCAGCAAATTGAGTGAAGATTACTGGCAGGATCATTATGTCGGCGCGCGGCGCGTCGTCACCCCGCAGACTATTCGCTGAAAGCCATATAGAAGTTCGGGCGCGATTGAACGCGCCCGAACGGATAATGACGTTAACGGCCATACGGCTCGCCATCAATTAATTCATCACAGCCACAAAGCTAAATATAATAATCATTACCAACGCGCCGACGGTGGCGAACAGCGACAACTTCAGGTCAGTATCCATAGGCGTTTCCTTTGTGCATACAAGTTATCAGAAGACAGCATCGACCATCTTTGTAATCCCAAGCCAACGTTGGGCTAAAACAACATACTGTATAACTGTAGCAATTCTTGCACAGTCCGACGGAAAAAACTCATACCTGCATATCACTAATAGTATAAATTACCGCTTCCACTTTCGTGCTAAATCGGACAAAATCCGCTGTTTGATGGCACGCCGCGTATTGGTCGAAAAAGTCAGCCTTGCCCCTTCAGGTACAACATTCGGCATTCTCCTTCTGAAATTCTGTCTTTTTATATAGAAAGAGAACTTTAAACGTAGGCAAACGATTAACAATATACTTACGACTGCAATGAGTCGGTTAGGAGTCATTTTTACATGGCAACGATCAAAGATGTGGCAAAACGTGCTGGCGTTTCGACCACAACCGTATCGCACGTGATTAACAAAACACGTTTCGTCGCCGAAGAAACCAAGGCCGCCGTAAGGGCCGCCATTAAAGAGCTACACTATTCACCCAGTGCCGTCGCCCGTAGCCTTAAAGTCAATCACACCAAATCCATCGGGCTATTGGCGACATCCAGTGAAGCGCCCTACTTTGCTGAAATCATCGAGGCCGTTGAAAACAGCTGCTATGCCAAAGGCTACACGTTGATTTTGTGTAATTCGCATAACGATATTGATAAACAGCGCGCCTACCTTTCCATGCTGGCGCAAAAGCGCGTCGACGGGCTGCTGGTGATGTGCGCGGAATATCCCCCCCAATTGCTCGCCATGCTGGAAGACTATCGCAGCATTCCGATGGTGGTGATGGATTGGGGCCAGGCGCACAGCGATTTTACCGATACCATCATTGATAACGCCTTTGAAGGCGGTTATATGGCGGGTCGTTATCTTATCGAGCGCGGTCACCGGGATATCGGCGCCATTCATGGCATCCTGGAGCGAAACACCGGCAGCGGCCGCCATCGTGGTTTTTTAAAAGCGCTGGGCGATGCCGATATTCAGATTCATGACGAATGGATCGTTCAGGGCGATTTTGAGCCTGAGTCCGGCTATAAAGCGATGCACCAAATTCTGGCGCAGAAACATCGCCCCACGGCGGTTTTTTGCGGAGGGGATATTATGGCTATGGGCGCGATTTGCGCGGCGGATGAACTGGGACTTCGCGTTCCTCAAGACATATCGGTAATTGGTTATGACAATGTCCGCCATTCCCGCTTCTTCACCCCTGCGCTGACCACGATTCACCAGCCCAAAGAACGGCTGGGGCAATCGGCTCTTGCGATGCTGCTGGACCGTATCACCAGTAAGCGTGAAGATGCGCAGGTCATCGAGGTGCATCCGGCGCTAATCGAGCGCCGCTCCGTTGCCGACGGTCCATTTCGCGATTACCGGCGTTATTCCTGAGTTACGCCCGCACTTTTATATCCCGCCCGGAACAACGCGTCCCGCCGCTGCTTCAGCCAATTTATACTTGTACCCTGGCTGAAGCAGTCATAAACTAATTAGCGGCTTTAGCGACAACAACCATATTTATAACTATCCTTTAGTGTTAAACGCATACGGAATATGCGTATTTATATTAAGGATGAGTGCCCCTACGTGTTTACGTACCGGCTTTTTTCTCTTCATTTTCCTCTTTGTCATTCAGAGGGTAGACGATGGGTTATACCCACCGATGCCGTTAATGGGTAAAAAATTGTCTATGCTTTCCTTGCAGTTTTCACCGTAAGCAGCAAGGTAGGGAGAAATTATGAGTTCATCATGTGTAGAGGATGTAGAAGACCAGGCGCGACATGACAGCTCCTGGTTTCAAATTGTCCGTGAAATGCTGGACATGGCCGACGTCAAAATCAACGGTTCGCGCCCTTTTGATATAAAGGTTAAAAATCCTGATTTTTTTAAACGTGTATTGCGTGAAGGCTCATTGGGATTAGGTGAAAGCTACATGGATGGTTGGTGGGAATGCGAAAAGCTGGATATGTTTTTTCATCGCATACTGCGCGCCGGTCTGGATAAAAAAGTTCCCCACCACTTGAAAGACATTCTGCGCGTTGTCGCCGCAAGGCTGATTAATCTGCAATCCAAAAAACGCGCATGGATTGTCGGTAAAGAGCACTATGATCTCGGCAACGACCTATTTTCGCTGATGCTGGATCCTTACATGCAATACTCTTGCGGCTACTGGAAACAGGCAACCACGCTGGAGCAGGCGCAAGAAGACAAACTTCAGATGATCTGCGAGAAGCTGCAACTGAAACCCGGAATGAAGCTGCTGGATATCGGCTGCGGCTGGGGCGGACTGGCTGAATATGCCGCTCGTCGTTATGGCGTATCCGTCAGCGGCGTCACCATTTCCAAAGAGCAGCAAAAGTTAGCGCAACAGCGTTGCAAAGATCTGGATGTCACCATTTTATTGCAGGACTACCGCGATCTGGATTTACAATTTGATCGGGTCGTGTCCGTCGGGATGTTTGAACATGTGGGCCCAAAAATTACGATGCCTATTTCCGGATCGTAAATAAGAACCTTAAGCCGGACGGATTATTTCTGCTGCATACTATCGGCGCGCAGAAAACCGACTCCGAGGTCGATCCCTGGATCAATAAATACATTTTCCCTAACGGTTGCGTCCCTTCCGTCCAGCATATCGCGCAAGCCAGCGAACCCTATATGGTGATGGAAGACTGGCATAATTTCGGCGCCGATTACGATCGCACCTTGATGGCATGGTACGAACGTTTTCAGCAGCATTGGCCTGAACTTTCCGACCGCTACTCCGCGCGTTTTCGCCGTATGTTCAGCTACTACCTTAACGCCTGCGCGGGCGCGTTCCGAGCCCGGAATATTCAGCTATGGCAAGTCCTATTCAGTAAAGAGGGTATCGAGGGGGGATTGCGCGTTCCGCGCTAATCTTTTTTAGATATCAAACCGCCCGGAAATTATTCCCGGGCGTTTTTTTAACCGGCTATTCTTCGCTGTCCGAACCTTTAACCTGCTGGCTGGCCAACACCCGCTCTACCGTATCCACCACGGCCTGAGTCTGTGGATCGATTTCGATATTCACCCGCTGTCCCAGCTTCTTCAGCCCCAGCGTGGTACGATTTAACGTCTCGGGAATCAAATGCACGCAGAAGCGGCTGCGAGTAACTTCGCCGATGGTCAGGCTGATGCCGTCAATTCCGATAAAACCTTTATGCAATACATACTTCATCAGCGATTCATCCGACAGGCGGAACCAGATCTGATGATTATTTTCTGAAACCAGAATCTTTACCACTTCCGCCGTGCAAATAATATGACCGGACATAACATGCCCGCCAATCTCATCGCCGAACTTCGCCGCTCGTTCAAGGTTCACGCGATCGCCTTCGGCGATATCCCCCAGATTGGTCAGCCGGAGCGTTTCTTTCATCAGGTCAAAACTGACGCGATCGCCCTCTACTGAGGTTACCGTCAGGCAGCAGCCATTGTTGGCCACGGATGCGCCTGGCACTAATCCCGGTAATAACTCTGGCGGCAATTGAAGAACATGGGTGCGGAAATTTACTTTTTCATCAATAGACACCACCGGCGCAGTGCCTTGAACAATACCGGTAAACATGCGTCTCGCCTCTCAAAGAATGACTTAAATGAAAATGAGTAACGACTCATTGCTATACCATGCAGTGTGCCCCATATTCAGATGAAAACCAAACCTGATTGCGGAAATGCGCCTCGGCAAACCTGATTAATAAAACTTGCGGCGAGAATTTAAACGCGGAAACGAATGACGAGACTTATTTCTGTAACTGCTTTGTTTATTTCGAACATAATCTAAAACCGGTTTATAGTTAGCGCCTTCCAATTTGCATCATCAAAACAGGATATTTTATCGTCAATATCCAACAACGACTCAACTGCGTCGGCTTTACTTCCCCACTGGCTGATTTACTGCTAATAAGTCGCTACAATAACTCTCGTTTATCCTGTTTAACTCCCTGACCATCCTGTTTGGCCAATTCAAGGTAGGTGTGTGTGCAGAAGTATCTGTCAGAAGCGCGAAATTTATTAGCTCTCGCTATCCCCGTCATTATTGCGCAAGTGTCTCAAACGTCCATGGGGGTGGTGGATACCATCATGGCCGGCGCATATAGCGCTACGGATATGGCGGCCGTCGCTATCGGCACATCAATCTGGCTGCCCGCCATTCTTTTTGGTCATGGTTTGCTGCTGGCGCTTGTCCCGGTTGTCGCCCAGCTAAATGGCGCAGGACGCCGCGATCGTATCGCGCATCAGGTACAGCAGTCTTTCTTTCTGGCTCTGCTGGTTTCCCTGGTGACGATGCTGGCGCTGCATCAGGGCGGGCATGTTATTCGTCTGATGAATAACGACTCGCCTGCCCTGGTCGAAAAGGCCATCGGCTATTTGCACGCGCTTCTTTGGGGCGTGCCGGGATATTTGTTCTATCAGGTTTTACGCGGCCAGTGCGAAGGATTGTCAAAAACCAAGCCGGGGATGATCATCGGTTTCATCGGCTTATTAATTAACATTCCGATCAACTACGTCTTTATCCACGGCAAATTCGGCCTGCCTGAGTTGGGCGGGGTTGGCTGCGGCGTTGCGACCGCCTCGGTTTACTGGGCTATGTTCTTATTGCTGGCGGCCTATAGCAACCGCGCCGCCTGGCGGCGGGACATCAAACCGCAGCAGGCCGGATTCAAACCGGACTGGCCGGCGTTGAAGCGTTTGTTCGGCCTTGGCCTGCCTATCGCGCTGGCGCTGCTTTTTGAAGTGACGCTGTTTGCCGTGGTGGCGTTGCTGGTGCTGCCGCTTGGCGTGGTTGATGTCGCCGGCCATCAGATTGCGCTTAACTTCAGTTCGCTGATGTTCGTGCTGCCGCTTTCCGTGGGTATTGCGGCCACCATTCGGGTCGGCCACCGCCTGGGAGAAGGCTCGGTGGACAATGCTCGCGTCGCCGCCTATACGGGATTACTGTGCGGCGTGGCAATAGCGTTCTGCACCGCTATTTTCACCATTCTGCTGCGCGAACCCATCGCCCTGCTCTACAACAAGGATCCGGCCGTCGTAGCGATGGCGTCACAGTTAATGTTGCTGGCCGCCGTGTACCAAATCTCCGATGCCATACAAACAATCGGCAGCGGCGTGCTGCGTGGTTATAAAGATACCCGTTCAATCTTCTATATTACCTTCGTCGCTTACTGGATTCTGGGACTTCCCAGCGGTTATCTGCTGGCGTTAACCGATTATATTGTCCCGCGCATGGGGCCGGCGGGTTTTTGGTGCGGATTTATCATTGGCTTAACGGCTTCCGCCGTCATGATGGTCGCGCGGATTCGCTGGGTTCAGCGCCAACCGGCCGCGCTGATTTTGTCTCGCTCGACGCATTGAATGCACACGATGAACGCCACGGACGGCGATAAATGGGCGAAAAAAACGGCGGGATGAATAGAAGCGCAGCAATCGCGCCGTATCAGAGCGCATATTTGCACTTTTCCCCTTGCCAGCAGCGATAGCGCCCGTTAATATTCGTCCCCGCTGTCAGGCAGCCCGCCTGGCTTCAAACGGCATTACTAATGCGTTCTTAGCTCAGTTGGTTAGAGCACCACCTTGACATGGTGGGGGTCGATGGTTCGAGTCCATTAGAACGCACCATTTCTTGTTCCATAGATCTCTATTGACGTCTACCGCCCTTTAAAATCAAGGATGAAATCATCCTTTCGCGTTCAACTGAGTTCGCACAATCCGCTCCGAGTTTCCCCAAAGAAGTCTGCTATTCCGCGCAGCAAGTTAGCGCTACTTTGCCTTAATTATCATCGCACAGGCGAGCATAACCGCCTTTTTCGCCCCTAAAGCGAAATTTTCTCTAACTTTCAGCCATTTTAAACCGATAAACACTACACGTTTTGACGCTGTCTATCGACGAGGTAAATTGCTGACTCCCTGGCTATTTCGTTGTGTCTTGATCAGCTCACCAGGTTTCATTTATTTGATGTTCAGGTAGGTAACTATGAATCCCCCGGCTTTTCATGCGGTACCCTCCCCCTGCGGACGATGTAAAAATAGCGGTAACTTAGATTTCGATTTCACCATGGCGTTCCAGCCGATAGTGGACTGCGCTACCCGGCGCATTTTCGGCTACGAGGCGTTAGTGCGGGGAACAAATAATGAGTCGGCGTACAGCATTATTTCGCAGGTCAGCGAGGATAAACTTTACGGATTCGACCAACAGTGCCGTATCAAGGCGATCGCGTTGGCGGCCAAACTGCGGTTGTCCGGCATACTCAGCATTAATTTTTTGCCCAACGCCATCTACCAGCCGGAGCGCTGTATTCGCTCCACGCTGCAGACGGCGCGAAGCTGCGGTTTTCCCATCGAAAATATTATGTTTGAGTTCACCGAAACGGAACAGGCCATCGACAACAAACATATCCAGCATATCGTCTCCTACTATAAAAGCCTCGGTTTTCACACCGCCATCGATGATTTTGGCGCGGGCTATTCCGGGCTGAATCTGCTGGCGGACTTTCAGACCAATATCGTAAAGCTGGATATGGCGCTGATTCGCAATATCGATAAGGACCAAACGCGGCAAATTATCGTGCTCAACACGATCCGCATGTTGAAAGAACTGAACGTCAGCATACTGGCGGAAGGTATTGAAACCCGACAGGAGTACGTTTTTCTGCATGGACTGGGCATTGACTACGCGCAGGGATACTATTTCGCGCGGCCGGGTTTTGAATCTCTGCCGGAGGTCGATCTGGCGCTGATTTAGCGAAAACGGCCAGCGGATGGCTTTAACTCACTCGACTGAGCTGATTGTTCGACGGCCTGTACCGGACGATGCTTAGGATTAATTAAATTTCACACTGAATTGATTTATATTTATCAAAGTCATTTTGCGGGAAAAAGCGTGATAACGTCGTACTCGGAAAGTGGGCCGGAGAACACGAATCCCTGAATACCTATTTTTTCACAACAGGGTATCATTTTAAGATCCTCTATATCTTCGATGCCTTCACAAATAACTTCAGCGCCACTGTCAAGGCAGAAAAAAAGCATCTGTAAAAACCTTTCATACTTTATCCTGGATTTTCCAATTCCATTAACAATACCGCGATCAATCTTAATGGTATCGAACTTATAATCTTTCAAATTTTCTTCTTGCAACATGCCGATGCCAAAATCATCTAATGCTATTAGTAATCCGCGATCTTTTATATAATCAAGAAAATTCAAATGAATTATTAAATCATCAGGTGTGATATTTTCATTAATTTCAATCTCAATATTTCTGATACACAATGAGTATTCCAAACATTTGTTTATCAAATAATCTATTGTTTCATAGTCACCTAACAAAAGATGAGAAAGATTAAAACTGATTTTTTTATCATTTAATTTTACTAAAAAATTAACAACTGAATCAATTACAAGATATGTTGCTGCTTTTATGCTTCCTATATTTTCCAAATCTTTTATTACATCAAAAACTGGCAGAGCTTCTCCTTGGGAGTTAAAAAACCTTGATAATGCTTCTAATTTGTAAACCATTCCGGAATGTAGGCTCATTACAGGCTGATAAACAATCCTATGGATACAATATTTTTCTAATGGTTTTAAACCCTGCATAGACGCTTACTTTTATGGTTATAAAGTAGGCTAACATTAATACAAGGGTAAGTTTGTGTTAAATCGTTTCTATCGATCAATAACACCATAATGATAGCCATATACTATCATGATTAAACAATTGATCGTTATATCCTATTATGATATATTTCAATATAATATCGTAACTGGGTGGGATATTGAGGTGAACGTGATGTACATCAGGAGCCGAAGTTCTTTACTCATTAATGCTTGACGTTGTAGCTTGTAGAAAGATTTATGATGGAATTTATATATTTTTCAAAAAGTTTTGGTGAAAAGACATGATCTTGAGCTCCCTTACATAGATTAGAAAATATCGCCTGTATTACTCACAACAATGTTTTTACCATGCGGAAAGTTCCGATTGGTAAGATTAACATATGATTGCTTAATTCATGATGAGCACGTAAGCGGTCCTTAGAAAAACAGCTATAGCGTGAACAGGTATTCCAGATGATTACACAGAATATCAACCCTTCAGCAAAAGTGATTTCCTCATTGCTTCAGCATAAACATACGCTGTCTGTATATATTAAGGAAATGCCCTTTTCGCTGACAGCGAAAGTTATGGATTTAGAACTGATCACAGGACGTATAACATTTGAAATAGAGTACCCAGCGGTGGATATTCAGGAATACTTATCCAGTAATGGAATAAGTTTTGACCTGGAAGCCCTGAAAGGCGCGCATCATACTGAACGGGATATATACAATCTTAATAATGTCCCTTGCATTCTCGTTAAGATAAACAGAATGCAATATCAACTGGAATGCCAACTCCCTGAATCCGTATTTATACAAGAAAACAGAGGGGCTATCCGTATCCCATTTATATTCGGTATGCGAGGGCGTGTCAGCATTGAAGTATATCCACATGAGTTAAAAGTTACGGGGAGTCTGCATAACTTATCTGTCGGCGGTTGCATGATCGATGTTGATCTGTCGGATTGTGTAGCTCTAGGCATAAATCAAACGCTTCCAGGAATTACCTTAGAATTTCCTAACGGAGAAACCTTTTGGGCGGAGGGTAAGATTCGTCATATACGCCCTTTTGGCAACCATGGATATGCAGCCATTGGCATTCAGTTTATTAACTTATCATCATCACAAACTGAAGCATTATACCATTATGTAAATGAGTCAGAACGAGAAGCCATTTACCGAACTGGCTCGAGCGATAAAGTTGATCATCCATCTCCTCTATTCATTCCCGGTGTTAAGGAGAAAATGATTCTGCAATATGAAATTCAGGAACGAGAGAAGCTCACGCGCCGGCTTCCTGCTGAAAAGGCTGTAATGAATATAGCCCACCAACTCCAGATCGGTCTGATATATATCAAAAACCATAATCTGTTCCCTATTAAGATATTTTATAGCAGTGTCGACATATTGCTCAATCTGGTTAAAGAAGATCGAAAAAATTTTTTGTACGCTCTCGCTTTTTTACGAGATGAGTCTGATTGGGTAAGGCATGCCATAGTGGTTGCAGGGCAACTTGCTGATATACTGTTCTTGCGCGATCCCTATAATGATCAGATACGCGAAGCCGTGTTAGGGACGTTGCTTCACACGATGGGAAAAGCGCTCCTAATTAGCGTAAACTTGCCTTCACTTAAAGTGGATATGACTCCCCCTCAAAAGAATATTCTCAAAGGCCATGTAATCGCGCTAAGTGAAAAATTAAAGGAGTTAGGTTGGGAACCGAGTCCGGTATGCAGAGATGTGATTGAAAACGCTAATGAGCGTCTCGACGGCGCAGGTTATCCGAATGGAAAGCGTCATTTTGAGCTTTCATATTTGATTCGATTAGTTTCGGTAATCAAAGCTGTTAATAAGTTAATATATGCACGTAATGGTATTCCTCCCCGTACGCCACTGGAAGCCTACCGTTATATAAATGAAGCCGAGAATGCCTATGATAAGGCTGTTTTAATGGAATATATCCGGACATATGGTAAAAATCCAATAGGTACATTAGTTAAATACAGCGGAGGGTTTCTCGCCTGGGTAATGGATGTAAATGATAAGGGGGAACCCATAAAAGTAAATATTACTAAAAATCTTCGGTTCCCAGAAAGCAATATAAATAGCATTCTTTCCAAAAGCGATCTATTACAAATTGGTAAGCTTGAAGGCGTAGTAAACCCAACGGACTATGGCGTAAAAGTCGGCTTTATTGAGTAAATCGAACTTTTGTCTGCTTACAGACAGTCCTTTGCAACATCGTCCATTTCTGTGATCCTGCCTGGGTGCGCCTGACAGTATGCGGTAGGTCTGGTCTGAAAAGGCTATGCCTGCTTGCGCCAAGATACGTATTTTAGTAATAAATCCAGCAGATAAGTTGGTTTAATAATGAGGTCAGCTCAGTTTTATTTTTCGTACCGGTTTTACCTAATATTATTTTTATACGCTGACGAGCATGTTCATAGGTAATGCCGATCATCTCTGCGGATTCGATTAAACTAAACCCCTTTGCCAACAGATGGCAAAGCTTTGCTTCAGTATCAGTGACCTTGTAAAGGTTCTTTAATAGATTAATATCCAGTTCTCCTTTGTGAAGGCTGGCATCTATTATTGAAATTAAAATTAATGCAGGTGTATTTAACAAAGGCTTGCCGAGATCTCTACTTACTCGAGTGAATTTTATAATTAAATTCTTAAAACCCCACTGTACCCCAAGCATCTGCGGCGGACCAAGCGGCGAGCCATTTAGCACTCTAACTTTCTCGGCGACAATATTATTCAATGCATTATTTCTAAAACTGATAATCCCCTGCCGACAGCGAACGAAATCCCCTTGAGAAATAAACGCCTCAGCGCGAAGATTCATTTCAAAAAGCTTCATTTTTTCATCAACGACGAGCGACGCGTCCGCTAAAGATAAGGAGATCGCCGCTTCCGCGGCTACACGCTGCCGTATATTACTCACGCGCTTCTCCGCTGCGAGAACTCTTAATAACGGCATCTTAATGGCGGATAACAACCGGAAACAATGTGAATCGAGCATCCTGCTGGCGTTTAACGAGTAATTGAAACAAAGGAAAAAGTTATCCTGCGGCCCAACATCTATTTTTATACCGGCCCAGGCAATGCGCTTTCCTAACTTGGCATGATAATCGCAGTAATATTCGGTATTTTTAAACGTATAAGCCGGCATTTCCTTCTCGGAAACAAATACAGTTCCGCTGGGCCTAGCGGTAAGAATCGGGGCCCACGGGTTAATGCTGATATAATAACGCCTATAGCTATCCGCGATTGCATCATCAACGCCATACCAGCTAAGAGTCAGCGCCTTACTGGCGGATGGCTCATGGTGAACTGAATGCAATGAAGTGCCAGGAATGATTTCAGCCATCCTCTTTAACACTTCCTCCCAGGTAATTTCTCCCCACGCCGCACTTTCCAGTATATAAGCTATTTCAATCACGTCATCGTCTAATGATTGTTTTTTCATTTCAAATTCCTCCACAAACCGAAAGGTAAAATGCAAAAACATTCTCACTATTCCTGCTTATAAGATTTTATTTAACCACTCCCAATTGGGAGGTTTTAATACAGAGACTTATATGCAAAATCAGCAAAAAAACATAACGAGTACATGCAGCTGCAACATATTTACAACGGTAACGCCAACGACATGCGCAAGCGAAAAAATAGAAAATCAGGAAAGATAACTGATAGCACAGATTAAATATATTTCAACTTTCGCTCACAATTTGGGGCAATGACAACACTAACATTTGCCATATTCCGATATGGCGATTATCGCCGTTCTGACGCCCAACGCGTTTTTCACCTTACGCTGCGGGCAAAAATGTCAGGATGCGGACGCGCGGTGAAATCGCGCATTTGATCATCGGTTTCAACGGGTAAAAGTATTCGGCGGGGAGAATGGAAAAGAAGAAAACATGGCGCGGAGAAACGATGAATATCTGACTGTGGATGCCAGGTCATTTGCGCCGGCCGTCGCTGAGCAACGCTCTGACTCGCCGGCGTTGCAACCGCGCCTGATAAAAAGTTTCGCGGGGTCTTAATGTGAGCCGCTGTTGGTCAAATCAGCGCTCGCAAAGAAAAATCACGCTGAGGAATAGATAGGAAAATGACAGGTTCAGCTTTTAATCATCATTTTTTTAACTTGGGCATCAATTATTTACATGAATTAATTAAAGTACGGCAAGATAGAGTCCTTTATTTGGATTTTTCCCGGAAGAATTTCAAAGAGTTTTCATTAAAAATTCTTTTGTTATACGTTTCTGCCGGGAAAAAAATAACGCTTTTTTGCGATGATCACACGCTTCCTGTCGCATTATATCTTCGCAAGATATCAAACAATATCTTCATCGTAAGAATAACAGCGGGAGACGCCGTCTTATTGAATGACTTACGGTTAGTAGCTAAAGGTAAACAACCCGTCATTCCTGAAGAAAACGAAAAAAACAGCTTAACAAGGAAGGAGTTCAACCTCTTGGACAAAATCTTGTGCGGTAAAAGCATCATTTCAATCTCGAAAGAGAATATTGAGCCAAAAAAAACAATTTACTCACGCGTCCGGAGCATTACCAGAAAGATGAAAGTAAAAAAAATTGCAATGCTGATTATTTAATTAATCAGTCTGCAAGAACTTAGGAAAACCTCCTAAGAAGTTAATGAAATACCATATTAAAACTCAATATCGGTCTCAAATAAAAAGGAAGTCCCAATGAAAAAATTAGTTTTAGCTACATTAACCGCCTCATCATTCATTAGCTTCGCTGCCTTAGCCGATGTCACGGCGTCCGCCACGGCAAGCTGGGATGCGAGCGCGACCAAAGACACGACCAGCACTTTGGTCGTCACCCCGCTTAAATCGCTGACCTTTGAATACGCGGAAGGCATCCAGGCTTTTAATACCCAGGACGGCGCTTTCGATATCACTATTCAAGGTCAGTCCGGCGCAACCGACTTTACTCTGACGTCCCAGATTGTCAGCAATACCCTGACGCGCAGCACCGATGCTTCCACGCTGGACGTAGGCGTCGTCTGGAACGGCACCGCCCTGTCCAACAGCAGCGCAACAACGCTGATCGACACGGCCAACAGCGTTTCTTCCGGTCTGGAATCGTTGGCGGTAAGTTCGGCTTACGCCGGCAGCGATCGCGCCAGCACCCAGGGCGCCTTCACCTTTTCCATTGATTCCGCCACTTCCGACGGCTCCACTGCGGCCTCCTTCGCCGATCTGGCGGACGGCTACTGGAGCGGCGACGTGAAAGTTCAATTTACCGCTAACTGGACGATTTAATCGCTCCTGGCGCACAGCGGCTGAACTGGCGCGATTTTAATACTGTTCAAGATTAAAGAAGGGGCTTCCCCTTCTTTAATGGGGTTTTTTATTTTATGAAAAGATTCTTTATTTTCTCCTGGCCTGTTTTAGCCCTGCTGCCTTTTATGGCCCAGGCGGTCAATGTTGGCAAAGTGACATCTATGATGGCGCCTGATGAATTCAGCCTGTCAAAAGAGATTACCAACACGACCGATTCCGCGCGCTTTGTCAGCGTAACGGTTTACCGCATATCTTCCCCCATGGCCGAAGGCGTCATTATTCCGATGGAAAGCAAAGCGGAATTGTTATCAACCCCTTCAAGCCTGATCCTGCCAGGCAATGCCAAAGATAATTTCCGTTTTTTTTATAACGGCCCTACTGACGACAAAGAGCGTTATTACCGGCTTTCATGGACGGATGAACCCATTACGGAATCGGGACATACGCAAAAAAGCAAACAAGGCCAGGCCACGACGTCCGCCGTTATCAATACCATATTAGTCGTGGGGCCGCGTAACGAAAATTTCGATTTCAAGCGCCAGGGCGACACCATATATAACAGCGGCAATGCGGCATTCCGTGTTATTTCATTTGGCGCATGTAAAGACAAAAAACAGGATCAGGGCAAAGGATGCCGGGAACGGTATTACATCATGCCCGGAATGAGCGTCAAAATAAAATATACCGATATTATGGACCAAAAAACACGCATCGGCATTTGGCATGGCAAGACATATATAAATGTAAAATAAAAGAGCGGAACATGGATAAATTGACTGGTTGCATAAAAGCGGCGGCGATGGGCGTTCTTTTTATTTCTTTTTCTTCGGCCGGCACAGAGAAACGAACATCGATAAGGCTGGGCGAATTTATCATTCCCGGCATATTCGCCAATGCGCTGTATCAGGGCATGAGTGTTCCGGTTTTTATTAAATACAGCGGCGATGCAGAAAATAAAAAAAGCCAACAAAAGATCGCTGACGCCGCGATCGCTATTGACGCAAACGGTCTTTTTATCCGTGAAGTGACGCTGGCGGATCTGCCGAATAATACCGAGTTGTCCCCCGCGACAAAATCAATAATCACCGGGCTAAAGGATAAGCATTTTACCGAGGGCGCCACGTTGCGACTGGGTGAGGACGCTACCCTCCGTCTGGATATCAAGTCATTTTATCTTGAGCTGATGGTCAACCAGCAGGCGCTGGCGGCTTCTATTATTCCACGCAGCAATTTGCTCGGCGAATCGACGTCGACCAATCTGTCCTCAGTGCTGAATTATACGGTAGGCAGCTATTACAACACATATTCCAACCGCAACAACGGCAGCAGTTTTATCACGCTGGATAGCACCACCTCGCTGAGGGAGAGCCACGTCAACCTCAATGGCTCCCTGTATGGATTGGGAACCGGCGACACCAGCAGCAACCTTTATCGCGCCATGTACGAGCGCGACTATGAGGGACGCAGGCTGGCGCTGGGCATGGTCGATACGTGGAATTTACAGTCGATCGCCAGCATGAGCGCCCTGAACTCCAGCAGAATCTATGGGCTAAGCTACGGCAATAAAAGCAGTACGCAGATTGAAGACAATACGCTGTCATTAACGCCGATCACCGTATTCTTGCCAAGCGCCGGCGAAGTGCACGTTTATCGTGAAGGCCGTTTGCTCAGTATTCAGAACTTCGCCATGGGCAGCTATGAAATCGATACCTCCCGGCTGCCGTTCGGCGTCTACAACGTGGATGTGCAGGTGGTGGTCAACGGCAAACAGGTCAGCAGCCGCATCGCCCAGATCAACAAAACCTTCTCCAGAAAAAGCAGCCTGACCGGACAGGTAGAGTGGCAGGTCTTTAGCGGCATGTTGCAATATCACCGTATGGACTACCGCCGCACTATTGAGAGAAACCTAGGCAAGAAAGAGACCTGGCTTGCCGGCGGCGCGGCGGCGCTCACCTTGCCTTACCTATCGGGAGTATCGCTAAAATCCACGCTTTACGGCTTCGATCATACCGGGGTGAACGAGAGCGAAGCCAACGTTTCGCTCAATGACGCGGTCAGTTTTAACCAGCAATTTATGGCCGCTACGGATTCTTCCTGGAAAAGCATCAGCACGCTTAACCTGAGCATACCTGACGGCTATGGCTCATTATGGGGCTCCCGTGAGTTTAGCCGCATCGGCGATAACTTGCCGATTGAAAAAGGCGATTTTTACTCCGTCGGCGCCACGCTAAACCTAAGAAAGATGACGCCGTATCTGGGCAGTCTATCCCTTAGCAGAACCGTTAATCATTATACCGGCAACCAGTATACCAACGCCGACTACAGCCAGACGCTATACAACACGCGCTACGCCACCATTAGCGTGCGCGCCGGCATACAGCGTTATTACTACAACAATAGCAATGACGACGGCCTACAGGATAAATACGTCAACATTGAGCTATCCATGCCGCTGGCGACCTGGCTCAGCGCGGGAGTATCGAGCGAAAACGGCAATATGCTGGCCAATGCCAGTATCCGCAAACGCTTTGACGACAGCGTCATCACCAACGCCGGCGCGTCGTTATCCAAGCGGATCAAAGGCGGCGGCGACGACAATAGCTATACCGCGGACGAATATTCGCTGAATGGCTTCGCATCTTACGATACCAAATATAATGCGGGCACGGTGGCGGTGACGCATACCTCGGAAAATAGCACCAACCTGAGCCTCAGTTCGCAAGGTTCGGTGGCCTGGTCAGGCTGCGATGTGGCGCTCAGCAAAGACAGCCAGCGTTCCGGCGTGCTGGTTAATACCGGCTTCGCGGAAAAAGGCACGGTTGCGGCGCAGGTCAATGGACGCACTTATGCTCTGTCCGGTAAATCCAATTTTATCGCCCTCCCCCCTTACGCAAAATATAACGTTGAATTAATGAACGATAAAAACTCCGAAGACAGCGTGGATATCGTCAGCGGCCGCAAAAACAGCGTCGTGCTTTATCCCGGCAACGTCAGCGTCGTTAACCCGGAAATAAAACAGTTGGTGACGGTATTCGGCCGTATCCGCCATGCCGACGGCGCGCTGGCGGTGAATACCGATATTCATAACCATATTGGCAAAACGCAAACCGATGAGAACGGTGAATTTGCCATGGATGTGGATAAAAAATTTCCATTCATCACCCTGCGGGAAAAAAACGGCGGCGTTTGTGAGGCCGAACTCAATTTGCAGGGCGCAAGAGGCGCCGTATGGCTCGGCGATATTCTCTGCGCCCGCCAAAATCAGACCGCGCGGCAGGAAGAAAAGGAGAGTGAACATGTTTATTAAACTATGCCGGACGCTGTTTTTATTGTTCTGTCTGGCGCACGGCGCAGGAGCGCTGGCCGCGACCGCATCCAGCAGCGGCTCCGGCAGCAATACCTACCTGTTTATCGAAAATAATATCGATGGCGAATATGTCGTTACGCCGGGCGCCCTCGATCCGCGCTTTTCCGGTGCCAATGTCTGGACCAAATACTCGACCAACCAGACCAGCCTGGGCTATATGGGCTATGTCGGCTGGGTATCCGCCAATTCCTACTATGATATGTGGATCGATAACTCCCCCATCGCCGAGCCGTTGCGCGGCATACGCTGCATGACGTCCGGCAGCACCTGTCCCGCCGTCGGCTATATCGCCGGCGCGGCGAGCGACGCCAACGGCTTTTACCACGCGCTGGCCGGCAGCAGCGTTTATAACGGCAGCTACGGCTTCGCCTCGTTTTCGCCCGCGGCTTATGAGTATTTCAGAGAAAAATCCGTCGGCTCCAGCGATAGCTTTACTCTGAACTGGTGCTATACCACGACCGATTACGACTATGCGTCGGGCGTGCGGTGTAAAGATCTGACCAGCAACGCGACATGGCGCTACTACACGCTCACGGCCACTAAAGTCGGTCATTTAACGCTTAACAGCACCGGCGCCCTGTCTGAAATCTGGGTGGCCAGCGACGGCACCCCAAGCGTCAATAGCGGCAACGACATGTGCAGCGTCGCCTCCGTCGGCGGCACATCCGGCGTCATATGCAAAATGGTGTCTTATTCTTTGCAGCAAACCCAGCGGGTCACCGCCTCATTAAATTTCAGAATGGTGCTGGATACCGCCACATTAGGTTTTACGCCGGCCGCCTCCACGGTGAGATACAGCGGCGACGGCGCCACCTGGTACAACTACAGCGCCAGCACGACATACAGCAACGTGTTTAACACATCGGGCAACTATGTTTACGTATTCCTCTCCAATACTTTTTTTAACAATATTCTCAACAATGGCGTAACCATTACTAATAATAACTCGCTGTTTACCTTTTATTTTACCAACGCGCTGACGCCGGAATCCGGCTATTACCAGTTTACGGCATCCAATGCGTTCAACATCACTCCGAAAGAGTACAGCATCAGCATTGTCGCCACGGATGGCTCAGCCGCTCCGAGCGCATCGGGAACCATCGGCAGCGGCTCGCCGATAGCGTTTGACTACAAGGTCACCACTTCCGCCTCGCGGCAGGCGGACGCCATTAGCGCGCAGGTAACGGGCAACAGCACTACCCTTAACGGCATCCCCTACTGTTTATTTACCTCGGAGGACGGCGAGGTAAACGTACCGATCCCGGCCTATCTGTCTTATGTGGCGTCAACGGGCGCGACGGTAAGAAGCCGCAACAGCTGTAGCGAAGCGGCGATTGATATCACCGGCGCCAACTGGACGCAAACCGCCTGGAATGCGGCGGTCGACGAAGGCTACTACTTCACCGCCACGCTGCGGCTGCTGTTTCCGATGAACGATACCCGCTCGCTGTATACGGTAAACGGGGATGAATGGGCCGGTACGGTCAGCGCCAGCGGTGAAGTGAAGGTCAGCGCAACCTGGATCGGCGTTGATCAATAAACCGCCAGCCGGAGGACGAATGACGTCCTCCGCCGTACCAATTGAGAGCATACCGTGACCAGATACATGACCTTAGCCCTGTTGTGGCTGTTTTCAGCCGGCGTAAAGGCGGTTTATTTTGATTCCATTATTTATGAGATGCCGGCGGATAGGGACTTTATTTCCAAACAGCTTTTTAACGACACGCAAAGAAATAATATCTACACCATTTCCGCCTACCGGATAGACCGCCCCGGCGCAGGCGGCGAACGCCGGTTGCCGATGGAAAATGGCGAACTGCTTTATGCGCCGCTGAAGTTCTCCGTCGCCGCCAACGGCAAAGAGTACTTTAAAATTTTTTACCGCGGCCCGCGCGACGATAAAGAGCGCTATTACCGCATAACCTTTAAAGAGTCGCCGATGACGTTATTCCCGCTTAAACCGGAGGCCCGAAAGACCTATATCTTCCCCGTCGTCGCCATGAGCACCATTCTGGTGGTGCGGCCCAGAACGCTGCATTTTTCCTATCGGCTGGATGAACAAAGCGGAACCTTGCAAAACAACGGCAATACGTTCTTTCGCGTGATCATCCAAAAAGGCTGCAACGGCGATGATGAAAGTTCAACCCAGTTTTATATGCTGCCCGGCGAAAGTTATAAAAATAAAAATCTCAGCGCCAAAAATAAGAAATATTTAGTGGCGCTGGAGAAATATATAAAATTGGGAGAAAACTGTTTTAATCATCCACCGCAATAAAAATCAGATAATGAGATATTGCCGGCCGGTTATGCCGGCAATATCCCAGTTCTCTCATTACCGCGCCAAATACCGATATTTTCATTTTCCCTGTCGCAGGCTTACGCCGTTATTTACTCAGTTGCGCCATGCCGTTGCATTTTTTGCAATAAGGCATGGCAAATTCTGATTTTGACAACATTGCCGGTGGGTTGATAGCTTGGAGCCATAACAATACAAGTCACTGATGACGCAGGATTTCACTATTTTGTCGTTGCAACCTGACGCAATTTGCCACGTTGCCCGCCTGCGCCGATAATAATTGGAATAAATGAAATGAGAATTGTCGTGGGAATAACGGGAGCGAGCGGTGCTATTTATGCCTATACGCTTATTTCCGCGCTCTATCAGCAATCCATCGAAATAGAAATTGTCGCCAGTAAAATGGGCTGGCAGGTTCTGGAATTCGAATGCGGCATATCCAGAGACGATATCGCCCAATTCGGTACGACGCACGATAACGACAATCTATTTTCCCCCATCGCCAGCGGTTCCTATCGGTGCGACGGCATGGCTATTGTCCCCTGTTCGATGAACACGCTGGGCGCGATGGCCAACGGCATGGGCGACACTTTACTGTTGAGAGCCGCATCGGTAACGCTCAAGGAAAGACGCCCGCTGTTAGTCGTTCCGCGCGAAACGCCGCTCAATATTATTCAGATCGACAACATGGCGACGCTTGCCAGAGCCGGCGGCATAATCATGCCCGCCGCCCCCGGCTTCTATTCCCGGCCCACCGAGATCTCGCAATTGGTCGGCGGCATGGTCGGCCGGATGCTGGACAATCTGGGAATAAACAATGATGTGGCTTCCCGCTGGAACGGGGGACAATGATGAGCCGGAAAGATCTGCGCGGCTTTCTCGCCACGCTTGAACAACATAACCTGCTGCGC
Organism: Brenneria izadpanahii; assembly: GCF_017569925.1. NCBI lineage: Bacteria > Pseudomonadati > Pseudomonadota > Gammaproteobacteria > Enterobacterales > Pectobacteriaceae > Brenneria > Brenneria izadpanahii. The sequence goes on from NZ_CP050854.1 coordinate 2,718,851, forward strand.
CGCGTAACCCGCACCGTCAGCGCAGACCATGAAGCCGCCGCGCTCATCAAAAAGACCGACGGCAGGATCCCGCTCTATTTCGAACGCATAGACAATTACGCCACGCCGCTGGTGGCCGGGCTGGGCGGCACTAAACAGACGCTGGCGCTGAACCTTGGCGTTGAGCCGGAAGAACTGGTCGCCAAGCTGGCGTCGGCCATCGTCAACCCGATCCCGCCTAATCAGGTCGCGCAGGCCAGGGTGCAACAGAACGTGGTTAACGCGCCGTTCGATCTCGACGCCTATTTCCCGATTCTGCGCTATAGCGACCGGGATCCGGGACGTTTTCTGGTTTCCGGCGTAATGACGGCGACGGATATCAACGGCGCGAAGACGTACACCTCGATTCGCCGTATGCAGTATCTGGGCGGTAACCGCTGCTGCCTGCTGGTGACGTCCCATGAAATGAAACAGCAGATCCGTTATTACGAAAGCATACGCCGGCCAATGGAAATCGCCGTTATGTTCGGCGTCAATCCGGCGGTTATTCTGGCTTCCCAGATCAGCACGCATACCTATAACGTCGACAAACTGGCGGTTACCGGCTCCTTACTGGGTCAGGCGCTGGACGTGGTACGCGCCAAAACCGTCGATATCAATGTGCTGGCCGATGCCGAAATGGTGCTGGAAGGACGCCTCTACCCCTGGATAAAGGAAACGGAAGGGCCGTTCGGCGAACTCGCCGGCTACTACGGCGGAGTGTCCGAACAGCCGGTGGTGGAATTATCCGCTATGACATTCCGCAACAACCCAATAGCGCAAACCATACTGGCCGGAAGCTGCGAAGAAAAATTACCGGAAGCCGTCGCCAGAGAGGTCACGCTGCTGGCGGCGGTGCGGCAAACGGTGCCCGGCGTCACGGCCGTTCATATTTCGCTCGCGGCGGTAGGCCGCTTCCATGCGGTTATCCAACTCAATAAAACATCGCCGGGCGACGGTAAACAGGCCGTGCTTGCCGCATTCAGCGCCGACAAAGATCTTAAACACGTGGTGGCCGTCGACGGCGACGTCGACCTCTTTAGTGCGGAAGACGTCGAGTGGGCCATCGCCACCCGCGTACAGGCGGATATCGATGTCTTTATCATTCCCGGCGCCAATGGCTCGCCGCTTGAACCATCGCATCTTGAACGCGGCACGTCGGCCAAAATGGGCATTGACGCCACCTGTCCTCTCGGTAATACGGCGTATCAGCGCGTTTCCATTCCCGGCGAGGCTGAGATGAATATCTCTGACTACATTCATGACTAACCTGGGGGCAGCATTATGGCAGCTGTAGGCTTAATCGAAACAAGAGGACTGCCCGAAGCGCTTGAAGCGCTGGACGCCATGTGCAAGGCGGCGAACATCGGCATGATCGAAACCAAGCGCATTGGCGGCGGGCTGATCACGCTAATTGTAAACGGCGACGTCGCCGCGGTAAGCGCCGCCGTAGACAGCGGCGTTAGCGTGCTAAAGCACAACGGGGGGAGATTATTTGTTCCTGCGTGATCCCCAATCCGCATGCTGAATTATCGAAATACCTAACGGCGGGGGCGTCAATCAATGGATAAATTTGTCGAAAATATGGTGGCCAGCATACTTGGCCCCAGCGCAAAACAGGATGTCGTCATCTCCCGCCCGAACTATCAGCGCAGAAAGACGCAGAGCCGTCTGGTCGTCACCGAAATGACGCCGGAATCAAACGCGCCGCTGAAAACCGAAGCGGCGGCGGCGGATCCCTATCCCCCTATGCGGCGGGTTTCGCTGGCGGCGATGATCCCTTGTCAATCCGCCGATGAGGCGGCGCAACCGGCCGGCAAAGGGTGCCGATGTCAATCGCCGGGCGCCGTCTTTCATCAGGTGGACGATGCGCCGCGCGCCCTCGGCGAGGTACTGGGCATTCGCCTGCGCGGCGGCGAATCCGTCGTCAGCATTTCCGCGGCCTGTCCCGATACCGGGCGTCTGGTCGCCAGCGATGAGCTGCTGGTTCGTCACCATATCGGACCGGAAGTAATGACCTATGCGACCGTTGGCCAACGCGAGCTGCTTATCGCATTCGGCGCCGACGCCGCAACGGCGGCCGGGCTGCTGGACGAGCTGCGCGCGCTCTGGCAGGGGTGTTCAACCTGCGGACAAAGCGCCCTGTCGCCCGCCCCTTCGACCAAACTGCTCAATCACCTCGGCATCGCGCGCCGGGGCGCCATCGGCGTGGTGGAAGGCAATAGCGCCGCCGATGTGGCGGCCGCGCTGGGCGTTTATCTGAAAACCGATGCCAAAACGGACGTGCGGCTCATTAACCGCGCGGCGTTTCTTCACGGCGGCATCGACGCAGTGCGCAACGGCGTTGAACAACTGAATTCAATCATGGCGACAATGAAACGGTAAACGTTATGCAACGAAGAGCAATGGGATTCGTCGAAACAATCGGCTTCGCCAGCGCCATCGTGGCGGCGGACGTTGCCCTGAAATCGGCCGACGTCGCGCTGGTGAGAATGGAGTCGGTGATTGGCGTTGGCAAAAGCATCGGCGTAACGGTTTATTTCACCGGCGACGTCGCCGCGGTGCAGGCGGCCGTGGCTCGCGCCAAAACAGAAGTTGCCGCGCTTAACACGCTGGTTTCGGCTCACGTCATCGCCGGCGTCGATGCCGAGACGCAAGCAAAACTCATCCGCATTTAGTCACTATCACAGAGGGGAACACATTATGCAGGAAGCTTTAGGGCTTATTGAAACCAAAGGCCTGGTCGGCGCTATCGAAGCAGCCGATGCCATGGTCAAAGCGGCCAATGTCGAAATCACCGGCTATGAAAAAATCGGCTTCGGGCTGGTCACCATCATGATCCGCGGCGACGTCGGCGCGGTTAAAGCGGCGACGGACGCCGGGGCCGAAGCCGCGCGCCGCGTCGGCGAAGTCACGTCGGTACACGTTATTCCGCGTCCGCACAGCGAAGTGGAGAAAACGATTCTGGCCGGCCCGGCCGTCGGCGTCAAAGCGAAAACCGGCGCATAAGGCCGGCAGTCCGCCGATTTTACGCCGTAGCGTAAGTCGCGGTTTATCTGGAGTGCAATGGCGATGTCGTCAGTACTGGTGATCTATCAGCGAGGTTTGCACGCCCGCGGGCTGGACAGGATCCTCAGCACGCTGGGTCAGCTGCCGGTAAGGCTCTCAACCTGTACCTTTGAGGAAGAGGCAAACCAGTCTCAGCCGCTTGAACAGGATATCGAAGCGTTACTGGCGCGCACGGACCGCATCGTTATCGCGGGCGTCCCGCTAAATTTCCTGCGGCGGACGATCGACCTTGACGACCGCAATCCGCTGTCCGCGGTGGTTCTCTACGCCCTGGCGATGGGGATCGCCGTATCCGCGGTGCGCGAGGCGATCGATCCGCGGCTTTATCTGCCGCACAAAGGACAATCCTCCGTTCAGTTCGGCAGACGCATCGACGAGCTGTTGTCGGAGTTGGCCTCTCTCGGTATCCATATCGCGCCAGAATCGGCGCTGGCGTCCTTCGGTGCGCGCCGATTGGATCAAGGCATCGTAACGCTAAAGGATGTGCAGCAAGCGGCGGCCCAAGGCGGCGGCGAACTTGAAAATCTGGGCGGACGTTTTACCCCGGCGGCCAGAGATTGGCTGCGCGAATACGCCTTACAGCAAACGACACAGGAGAAGGTGTAATGAAGCTTGGATTAGTTATCGGGCAGGTTATCGCCACGCGCAAGGATCAACGGCTGGTGGGCTGCAAACTGCTTATCACGCAACCGATTCGTCCCGACGGCACCGCCGTCAGCGATCCGGTGGTGGCTATCGACCTGCTCGGCGCCGGCGAAGGCGACCGCGTGCTGTACGCGTCTGGTTCCGTCGCTTCCAGGGTGCCGCGCGATCCGTCCGCCCCGGTGGATGTCGCGATCGTGGGCATCGTCGATAGCGTCGATTACGCCTCGAATATCAAATAATGGGAGAAAAATAATGACGCAAGCCGCCTTTCTTGCCCGGCGGATGAGCTGCTATCGCCGCATGATAGACAAACTTCTGGACGGCGGACAGTACGCCGATCTGGTGCTGCGCGGCGGCACCGTCGTCAACGTGCTGACCAGGGAGCTTTACCAGGCCGACGTCGCGGTCGCCGGCGAATATATTCTGTTGGTCGGCGACTGCCGCGATCTTATCGGCCCCGCAACGCAGGTTATTGACGTAACGGGAAAATTCATCGCACCGGGATTTATCGACTCGCATATGCATTTTGAGAGCGCCATGCTCACCCTCTCCGAGTTTTCCCGTTTTTCCATCGCATCGGGAACGACCACGCTATTCGCCGATCCGCACGAAATCGGCAACGTCAGCGGCATAGCCGGAATCGAGGCCATGCTGGAGGAAGCCGCCAATCTGCCGAACCGCGTATTGTTTACCGTCCCCTGCCTGACGCCGGATATTCCCGGTTTTGAAACCGCGGGCAGCGAAATCACCTCGCGTAATCTTGCCGCCCTTATCAAACACCCGCTGGTGCAAGGGCTGGGGGAAATGCAGGGCTTCAGCAGCGTCCGTCCCGTTTATTCGCGCTCGCCGGCGATCGTCGACGATCTGCTATCGAGCGTCTTTCAAACTCACGAACTGCATAAAACGGTCGAAGGCAACGCGCCTTCGCTGTTCGGCGCCGAACTGGCGGCGCATATTCTGGCCTGCGGCGGGCGAACCTCCTGCCACGAAACCACCACCAAAGATGAATGCGTTGAAAAGCTGAGAGCCGATATCACCGTCTTTATGCGCGAAGGTTCGACGCAGAAAAACATGGCCGAGTGTATCAAGGCCGTGACCGAAGAAGGCATGGACTCAAGGAATCTGGTTCTGGTCAGCGACGACATGTTATCGGAGGATTTGGTTAAGCTCGGACACATGAACGAACTGATCCGGCGCACGGTCGCTCAGGACATCGACCCCGTGGAAGCCATTCAGATGGCGACCATCAACGCGGCGCGCCATTTCGGCCGTACCGACATCGGCTGTCTGGCGCCGGGCAAGGCGGCGGATATTGTCGTTATCCGCGATCTGCGCGCCATCGACGTCGAAATGGTCGTTATGGGCGGACAGGTGGCGGCGCAAAACCGCAAGCTGCTGATTGATATCCCGCGCTACGCCTACCCCGACGCAGTTAAATCCACCGTTAAACGCCGATCCGTCAAACAGGACGAACTCAAAGTGGCGGCCAGCGGCCACCGCGCCCAGGTTCAGGGGCTGGTTATCGTACCCGATCAGAATATTACCGACGCGTTCTCCGCCGCCCTGGCGGTGGAAATCGGCTGGGTTGTTCCCGATATCGCGCAGGACGTGCTGCCGATCGTCGTGGTGGAGCGGCATGGCCGCAGCGGCGCCATCGGCAAGAGCTTTGTCAAAGGGCTGGGCCTCAAAGAGGGAGCCATTGCGCTCAGCGTCGGCCACGACACGCATAATATCGTGGCGTGCGGCGCCGACTACGCCGATCTGTCCGTCGCCATCAACCGGGTGATTGCAATGCAGGGCGGCCTGGCGCTGGTCAAGGACGATAAGGTCGTCGGCGATCTGCGGTTGCCGGTAGCCGGCCTGATGACGGATGAACTCAGCGCCGAGGAGGTTACCGAGCGGCTGACCATGCTGGACGAAAAAGCGCGCGACGTCCTTGGCTGTCATCTGCATGCGCCATTTATGCACCTGTCATTCCTGACGCTGGTCACCAGCCCAAGCCGCAAGATCACCGACAAAGGGTTGGTCGATACGGAAAACTTGCAGCTAATTGATACGATCACGCATTAAGGAGCGCCGTCATGGGTAGCAAAATCATCGATCTTTCGCAGGAAATCTATCAAGGGATGCCCGTTTTTCCGCCGCATCAGCCGACGATGATTTTCCCGAACATCAGCCACGAAGAGAGCCTAAAGCGTTCGGGCTTTATGTTCGCGACCAATAACCTGCTGATCAGCGAACACGGGCCGACCCACACCGATGCGCCCTACGAGTACGATCCGAACGGCGACACCATCGACCGCGTCGATCTTTCACGCTTCTTTGGCCCGGCCTATGGACTGGATGTATCGCACGTTTCCCCCGACAGCTTTATCACCCGGAATGATATCGAAGCGGCGTTGGATCGCCACGGTTTCACCCTCGCGCGCGGCGATATCATCATGCTGTACACCGGGCATTATCAACGCGCTTACGGCACCCCGGAGTGGCTGGAGCGCTATACCGGTCTGGATATGGGGGCCGCCGAATTTCTGGCGCGATCCGGCGTAGGCATGATCGGCGTGGATTCGCCCTCCATCGACAAAACCGGCGACGACAACTTTTGCGGACATACCGTTTGCCGGCGCTCCGGCATGCTCAACACCGAGAATATGTGCAACCTGGATAAGGTGGCCGGCAAACGCTTTCTGTACATTGGTTTCCCATTGAAAATACGTAACGGGACCGGCTCGCCCGTAAGGGCCATCGCCGTGCTTAACGAAGGAGAGAACAAATGACTAATACTGCATGGATCCGCGAGCGTTTCGTTATTCCGCCCTATTCCGCCCATGCGGTGGAAGTGTTGGCCGGCGAAGAACTTTGCATCATCGACGTGGAAGGCCAGCAGGTCAGCGACTTTATCTGCTTCAACCGCGACGATCTCGCCGAGTTTGTCTCGCCCGTCCATATGCGTTCGTCCCTTTCCAGCATTCGGCTGAAAATCGGCGACGCGCTCTACAGCAACCGGCGGGACAAACTGATGACCCTGGTGGAAGACACCGTCGGCAAGCATGACTTTTTCTTCCCGGCCTGCGATTACTATCGTTATAAAGTCGATTTCAACGTCGAAGATCACCCTAACTGCCACGATAATCTGGTCAATGCGCTGGCGCAGCGCGGCGTGCGTATGAACGAGATTCCCGATCCCATCAACTGGTTTATGAATAACGCCATGGACGATAACGGCGATTACGCCATTAAAGCGCCACTGTCCAGGCCGGGTGATTTCGTCAGATTAAAAGCGCTAAAGAACTGTCTTGTCGCCTGCACCACCTGCTCGCAAGACTATGTTCCGGTCAACGGTATGAAAGTCACGCCAATAGAACTACAGGTGATTTCATATTAACCGGGAATCGCCAATTCCCCGGCGCTGAAGCCGCTACCGCCGGAGAGGCCGATCGACTCGCCGGATTTCATTCTTCGACGCGCATCTCGTTTTGAGTTGCGCGCTGTTGTAATGTAATTGATTGAATTCACGCGTTAATTAAACGATTCGTTATACTGTGGCATAAATCCTGTTCAGGCAGGCTTCCGGCATGCGCCGATAATCTATTAAAAGCTACTGACTATGGTAATCAAATACGAAAGTCTCAATGACGTCGAACTATGGGCGTTTTCCCGTTTCGTGCGCTACTTCTGCGCTACGGCCCAGCACGGCACCATGCGCCGCGCGGGGGATGAACTGCACGTTTCCCCCTCTTCGGTCGACCGCCAGATATTGAGCATTGAGGAAAAACTGGGCGTACCGCTGTTCGAGCGGCTGCCCCAGGGGCTGAGGCTGACCTCAGCCGGCGAACTGGTGCTGCACCGGATTAATTGCTGGCAGCAGGATATGTACCAGCTTAAAACGCAGATTGAAGACCTCAAGGGAATGCACCGGGGCCACGTCACGATGGCCATCGTCGAAGGCACCATCGAATGGGCGACGTCAATTCTGGCGGGATTTCACCAAAAGTATCCCGGCATCAGCTATGAAATTCAGGTTTACGGCGCCGATCAGGTGGTCAGGCTGGTGCTGGAAAATATCGTCGATATCGGTTTGTCGGTGAATCCGGCCATCATGTCCGGCCTGAAGGTGTTGACCTCCGTCGAGTTCAGACTAGGTATTATCGCCGCCAGCTGCCATCCGCTTAGCCAGCGGAGTTCCGCCCGTTTATCCGACTGCATAGACTATCCGGTGGTGATACCGGATTCCTCATTAACGCTGCGCGGCGTTATCGACCGGCTGCTGGCTACATCGGCGACCGAGTTCAACGTGGTCGCCACTTCGAACAGCCTGCAAATGGTTAAACAGCTGGTTTCTCAAAATGTCGGCATCGGATTGGCGACCTATATCGATGTCGCCAACGAGGTAAAAAGCGGCAAGATGTGTTTTATCCCCCTGGAAAATAAGAATGTCCATCCCTCGCTGCTTTCGCTCTGTCTGGCAGAAAATCGTCAGCTTTCGCGCGTAACCACGGAACTGGTGAACGAGTTCGATAATGAGATGAATGCGCTGCTGAATTAGCCCTTCGGCTTTTTACGCCGACAGATGAAACAACGCCGTCACGGTCATACCGGATGGCGTTTTTAATGCGGTTAACCCGGCTAACGTTTAGGGTTGGATCATCTCTGACGATGCAATGCGGGCGTTATCCAATACCGGCTGCCGCGCCGGTTTGTTGCGGCTACGCATACTGCCGTAGGGCAAGCACAGATTCATGATGATGGCGATGATGCCGCCGGCGCTGATCGGATTTTCCATCAGCATTGAAATACTGCCGGGCATAACATGGAACACATCCGGTTCATAAGAGATGCCTAATCCCAATCCCAGCGATGTCGCCACAATCAGCGTTTCCCGGCGATCGAGCCCGTGAGGGCCGGCCAGAATAATGCGCAGACCAGCCAGCGAAATCATGGCGAACATCAGCAGCGTAGCGCCGCCCATCACCGAAGCGGGGATGGTGGTGAAAAAGCGGCCGATAACCGGAAATAGCCCCATTCCCACCAGAATCACGGCGATAAATTTGCCGACGTGACGCGACGCGACGCCGGTCATCTGGATGACGCCGTTATTTTGCGCAAAGGTGGTCAGCGGCAGCGATCCCATCATCGTGGCGATCACCGACACCAGCCCGTCGGTCAGTACGCCGCCGGATAACCGGGACGAAAAATTTTCGTCGTCGATGGGGCAATGCGAGACAACCGCGGTGGCGGTAATGTCGCCCACCGCTTCCAGTACGCTTAACAGATAAATCGCCCCCGCCACCAGAAAGACCTGGAAATCGAAGGTAAAGCCATATTTGAACGGCGCCGGAATGGACACCAGCGGCTGCCCAAGCAGCGAAGAAAAATCCACCACGCCCAGCGCCAGCGCCGCCAAATAGCCGACCAACATGCCGACCACGATACCGCTCATGCGCAGCAACGGCCGCTTGCTGCTGTTTACGGCGATGACCACCACAATCACCAGCATACCCAGGCCAAGATTCTGCAAGCTGCCGAAGGTGTTGTTTTTCATGGCGGCGAACCCGCCGGCAAAATCGACCATCCCGACTTTAATCAGGCTTAGGCCGATCATCAGCACCACTACGCCGCTGACGGTAGGCGTGATAACGCGTTTGAGATACGGCAAAATAAAGGATGCGCCGACCACCAGAAAAGCGCCGACGAACGACACCCCTAGCAGGGTGGAAAGAATCAATTCCTCATGCAAACCATCGCGCCGCATCGCCGATCCCAGCGCAATCATTACCGTGACAAAGGAAAAATTCACCGATTGAATCGACAGCAGCCCGGAACCCACCCGGCCATAGCGGTTAACCTGTAGCCAGGTGCCGATGCCGGAGGCGATCATGGCCATAGACACCATGTAGGCGGTGGCGTCGCTCGACAAACCCAGCGCCCCGCCGACAATCAGCGCCGGCGCCACCATCGGAACCAATATGGCGAACAGATGGGTTAGCGCGCTCATCATGGTTTGCAAAAACGACGGTTTATCTTCCAGGGCATAAATCAGGTCAGTTCCTGCTTCATTTTCAACTTCTGTTTCAGATAGCTCAGACATTATTATTACTCCCCAAAGTGTTGCAACAATCCTCATATCCCCGCCAGATCCAATGGCTATCAATCAGGGACGGTATCTGCCAGAGCACTGACGCACCCGGTCAATACTCGCGTACATTGGTAAAGATCTTCGCTTGCCGTGAATTCATCGGGATGATGGCTGACGCCCCGCCGGCTGGGCGAGAAAATCATCGCCGTCGGACACAGATCCGCCAGATTCAGCGCATCGTGGAAAGCCCCGGAAATCAATCGCGTTGAAGGGATGCCAAGGGCGGAACTGCGCGCTTCGATGGCGCGGATAATCCGCTCATCGAAATGCGTCGCCGGTCGGGTAAAAATAACCTCCACTGATGCTCCGTTCGGCAGAAACTCATTGATTTGACGGCTGATGTCATCCACCCGCGCAGCGTCGGGATGGCGTATATCGACGGTGAAAGAAACGGCGTTGGCGATAGTATTAATGGAGTTTGGCGAAGCCTGCCAACGCCCGATGGTCAAACGCAGATCGTCGTCGCCATCGCGGGCAAGCGCCAAAATGCCGGCGGCCAGCTCAACGGCTTTCACCATGGCGTCATCGCGCACCGACAGCGGCGTCGTACCCGCGTGGGCGCTCTGTCCGCGCACCGACACCGACAGCCAACGTACCGCCTGAATCCCCGTGACGCAGCCCACCGGGATCTTGAGCCGCTCCAGAATCGGCCCTTGCTCGATATGCGCCTCCAGATAGGTTTGCACGCCGGCGCCAAGCGGCCGCTTGGCAAGCTGTTTGCCATAACCGGCGACAAAGGCGTCCATGTCACAGCAGGCCTGACGACAGGCGTCCTGCATTGTTTGTCCGTCGCTGGCTATCAGCGCGGCGAGCCCGGCAAGCCGCTCTGGATGGGTGAAGACGCCGGAACCGGTCAGACCAGGGGAAAAACGCACCCCCTCCTCGTTATTCCAGATGACCACTTCAACGGGCGAGCGAGTAACGGCATTCGCCGCATCCAGCGCATCCAGCGCTTCAAGGCCGGCGCAAACGCCGAACGCCCCGTCGTAGCGTCCGCCTGCGGGTTGGGTATCGATATGACTGCCCACCAGCACGCAAGGCGCCTGCGCATCGCGGCCCTGACGGCGAACAAACACATTCGCCGCGTCATCCACGGCGATCTGATAGCCGCGCCGTGCCAAAAACGGTTCCACCAGCCAGCGGCGCGCGGCCAGCTCTTGCGGACAGAGCGCCTGTCGATCGACGCCGCCATCGGGCCTTGCGCCGAATGCGGCAAGTCCGCTCAGGCGGGAATTCAGTCTCGATGCTGACACGGCAGCCTCGGTTAGCAACGGATCTTGCAGCATGGTCGGTTAGACTCCTCGGTATATGGATGCTGATTAGTAAAAAGAGTCCGGCGACATTCAACTCGCCTATCGGTCGGCCGAACGTCATCCGCAACGCCTGTCGCCTTATTCGACGCGGTTTTCCTGATCGCCGCCGCCGACCCAGGGATCCCGGCCGGCTTCCCAATCGGCGATATAGTCATCAATGCTGATGATCTTTGAGAACAGGCTTAGGTCGGTCAGTCCGTGCTTGTGCATCTCTTCGTTCTTTGATTGAACGCCGTCGCTGAGCGTAATGACTTTATAAGCATTGGCTAGCGCATCCGCGCCGGTTGAACGCACGCACACATTGGTCCACACCCCCGTCAGGACAACGGTATCGATGTTTTCCTCGCGCAGATAAAGGTCGAGATCGGTATGCTGGAAGCCGCTATGACGGCGTTTCGGCACGATATATTCATCTTCCTGCGGATAGAGTTCTTTGATGAAATCGGAACCCCAGCTTCCCTTCACCGCATGGACGGGACGCACGCGAAAATCGGCGTCGTTCTTGCGATGCGCTTCCTGAATGAAAACCAGTTCGATATCCATCTTGCCCTGCTGGCGGCGTTCGCGAACCCAGGCGAACAGGCGCTGTAGGTTTTCGATGATCAGATCGCCTCCGGGGCAGCGCAGCGGCGCTTTTTCGCCGATAAAATCGTTCAGCATGTCGATAACGAGAATTGCGTGTTTGGTCATTGCATAATTCCTATGAGGTAAATTTCTGATCAAGAAATGACATTGTTAACGTTCTTCCGATGCACGTTGTCGAACAGATCGGAGGAAATAGCCCGGTAGTTTGCGAACGTTATCTGGTTGGCGAGCTGCTGAATGGATTGACGGCGAACGAACTGGCCAAAGCCCGGTTTAACCATGATCGTCCCTTTGGTTTCCTGCGCCTTCTCTTCATAAACAAGCTGCCCGCGCAGCACGGTTTTCACCACTTTGCCGGTTAGTTCCATACCGTGCAGCGGCGTATATTTGTTCTTCATAAAAGAGATATCTTTGTCTATCGCCCACCGCTTATTCAGGTCGATAATGGCGAAATCGGCATCGGCGCCGACCGACATCGCGCCCTTTTTGGGAAACAAGCCATAATGGACGGCTGCATTGCGGCTTAATACCTCGACCAGGCGCTGCAATGTGAGACGTTCCTTGTTGTAGCCTTCGCTGACGAGAATGTTCACCATGGTTTCGGTGCCGGGAATGCCGGGGAACGCGGTCCAGATATTCATCCCCGGCGCATCTTTCTCTACCGGTACGGGATCGAGATCTTTATTGGCCTGCACCTTGTACGGCGCATGATCGGTCGCCACAAAGTCGATGCTGCCGTTGGCCAGCCCTTCCCACAGCTCTTTGTTATCCTGTTTGGTGCGCAGTGGCGGCGCGATTTTGGCCATCGCGCCATAGGTGGTCATGGCGTCGGGCGCATTAAGCACCAGATAGTGCGGACACACTTCGGCCGTTACGGCAAGCCCGCGCCGTTTGGCTTCGGCAACCAGACGCGCCCCGACGCCGGTGCTCATATGCACGACATGAAAACGGCATTCGGTCTCTTCCGAGAAGGCGATCCCCAACTGAATGGCCGCCTTCTCAGCCAGCTCCAGGCGGGCTTCCGACCACGCCGGACCATCCAGACGCCCTTGCGCCTTATATTTATTGACGTAGTAGTCGCACATGGCGAAGTTCTCGGCGTGTACGCCCACCGCAAGTCCGGTTTTCTCCACCACCTTAAAGACTTCGTGCATTTCAGGATCGGTCACGCGGTTGTAGGTCGGCACCGAGGGCGTCATATATACTTTGAAAGCCACTACCCCGACATCCGCCTGCGCCTTGACATTTTCCAGCCGCCCTTCCCGAACGTCTTCCCCGGTCACGCCGCCCCACATGGCGTAATCGACGATGGCCTGTGGCGCGACCGCCTCCAGTTTTTCATTCAGGGAACTGACATCGCGCACCGAGCGCGGCGAAGAGCAGCAGGGCATATCGATGATGGTGGTTACGCCGCCGGCCGCGGCCTGGCTGGTTCCGGTATGGAAGGTTTCGCGGTGGGTGAATCCGGGATCCATAAAGTGGGTGTGGGAATCGATGCAGCCCGGAATAACCAGATTACCTTCGGCATCAATGATTTCATTCGCATCGACGGGAGCGCCGCAGGCCAGGAAGCCGGCGATCTTACCGTCGGCGACGACGATATCGACTTTCGCTACGTCGTTGTCCTTCATGAGAGGAATAACGGCATTTTTGATAAGTAAGTTATATGTCATGTTTCATTACCACAGTGATGTTAAAGACATCAAAGCGGATGCGCGGCGGGAACGGCCGGCCGGCTCCGCAATGGCGATTATCAATACTGTTTGTAATGCTATTTCAAGCGACGTTGCGTCACCAGCGCAGTTAATACAATGTTGTGATGCAAAAAACGGGACGCCTGGCCTGACAAAGCCAGGGAAATTGGCGAGCGATAAACGCGGGAAATTTTCCCCGTGAAATCATCTTGTTGACATGCTTTAGGATGGAAGAGATATGCGCCTGAAAGACGGCCGCCGCGACGATCGGGGCGGCTACGATGGTGATTTGAAACGGCAACGCGATTCGCCGGGCGCCAAGATGGCATATCCGCTCCCGGCGAACAGGACTGGAGCGCTTACAACGCAATCTGCTTGGTTTCTTTCCCCAAAATCACGATCGCCAGCACCGCCAGCAGAATCGCCATGCTGAATAGTGAGAAGATGCCGCCGATGGGTACGCCGGCCGAAACCAGATATCCCACCATCAACGGCCCCAGGATCCCTCCGATGCGCCCGATAGCGGCGGCGACGCCGGCCCCGGTGGTTCTGACCCTGGTGGCGTATTGCTCTGGCGTATAGGCATACAACGCTCCCCAGGCGCCCAGGTTAAAGAAGGAGAGCAAAGAGCCGAAAAACAGCAACTGACCGCTGGAATCGGCCATGCCGAAGAAATAGGCGCTGACCAACGTTCCCAGCAGATAGACCGCCAGCACCCACCGCCGCCCTACCCGTTCAATCAGCCAAGCCACCGAAAAATAGCCCGGCAGTTGGGCGACGGTCATAATCAGGACATAGCCGAAACTTTTTACCAGATCGAAGCCCTTCATCATCATGACGCTGGGCAGCCACAGGAACATGCCGTAATAGGAGAAAACCACGCAGAACCACACAATCCACAGCATGAGGCTGCGGCGGCGGTACTCTATGGCCCACAGCGCCGCGATTTTGCTAAGGAACGATGATTCTTTGTCTTGCTGGCTTAGATGGAGGTAGTGAGGCGAATCCGGCAGTCTGAAACGCAGATAGAGCGCGTAAAACGCCGGCAACGCGCACAGAAGCATCGCGCCGCGCCAGCCGACGCTGGGCAATGGAATAAGGAAATAGGCGATCAGCGCCGCCAGCAGCCAGCCCACGGCCCAGAAGCTTTCCAGCAGCACGACGACGCGTCCGCGCACTTCGGGCGCGACGCTCTCGCTGACGAGCGTCGAGGCCACCGGCAATTCGCCGCCCAGTCCCATGCCGATGAAAAAACGCAGCACCAGCAGACTGCCCAATCCCCAGGCAAACGCGCTCAATCCGCTGGCGACGCTGAACATCAGCAGCGTGAGCATAAAGGCCGCCTTGCGCCCTTTTCTGTCGGCATAGAGGCCGAAGATAAAGGCGCCGACCGCCATGCCGATGGAATTTACGCTGCCAATCAGCCCCATCTGCGCTGCCGTCAGCCCCCAATCCTGTTTCAGGGCGGCTAAAATGAAGGACAATAGACCAACGTCCATCGCATCGAACAGCCACCCAGTTCCGCATATCAACAACAATTTATTGTGCGAGAAAACGCCTTGCCGAACCTGAGACAAAATCATGATGATCTTTATGATGTTAAGGTGAAGGTTCGGGCATTATATCGCATCTGCGCGGGTTGTAATGCCACTTTGCGCTCTTTGCGTACAACGCACGGCCATTATTCCCCTATCGCTACGTTGATGCTTCAATCCGTTCGCTGTCCCGCCGCCTGACCGCGCGGCCAAACGATGTAAAAACCGGTTCCGACGCAGACCGCCAGCGCTTGGACGGATCTTCTTATCGGCTATTTCAGGTTATTGGGAAAATCTTCCGGCAGTTCGCTGGCCGCGCAGGCAATCACACTTTCGTTGTTTTCGCCGCAATCACGGGAAAAGGTGATTGTCGCGAACTCATCGATCACTTCCGTTGGGTAAGCGGGGCCGGCCGTACGGTACGCTTCCATTTCTGCGATATGGTCGTTCTGGAAACAGACGGTTTTCTCAGGATGCTCGACTATCCAGCGAGGGAAAAATATGGTTCCGTGGCATAGGCGATCCTGGAGGTTGATAATCAGACTGACGTCGGTGCCGGTAGGCTCGGTCCAGATAATTTTGTAGATATGTTCCCCCACGCGTGAGATATATACGCGTTGATCTCAGCGGCTGGCCGCAACAGAATACTGGACGTTTTCCACCTTCGAAGCGGCGATAGAGGCGGTGCTTTACCAAGTTGGCTATGGCTGGTTGCCGGAAGAACGAATTGCCGGACATCTTGCCGGCGGGATCCTCAAAACGTTACCGCTAAGCCATGGGATACGCCGGGTCACGCCTTTGCACTTGCTGGTTAAAAAAGACCTCATGCCGGCGGACGAGGCCGTAAATACTTTGCTGCGCCTGTTTAAAACGACGATCGGCTCCCAGCGGCATAGCTGAAACCTTGCCGGTCAGGGCCGCCGCGCCGACGACTCCGACTTTGACTCCAGCTCCTGATGTTCAGGCAGCATCGCGCGGTTATCCAGATCTTCGTCTTCCTGCGCCGTTTCAGGATAGCGCTCCGGGTAGAGATGCCGCTCGGCCTGACCGGCGTCGAAAGTGCCTGACCATTTAGCGACCACCACGGTGGCCACGCTGTTGCCGACGGTGTTGCAGGTGGCGATCGCCATGGACATAAAACGATAGACGCCGAAAATCAGCGCCAGCCCCTCAACGGGCAGAATGCCGGTTGAGGTCACGGTGGCGGCGAATACCACGAATGAGCCGCCTGAAACCGTCGCCGCCCCTTTGGAAGTCAGCAGCATCAACAGCAAGATGCCGATCTGGGTTTCCAGCGATAGCGGAACGCCGTAGGCATGAGAGATGAACATGACGCCCATCGACATGAAGATGGAGGTGCCATCGAGATTAAAGGCGTAGCCGGTCGGCAATACCAGGCCCACGGTCTGTTTGGCGCAGCCGAGGCGTTCAAGTTTAATCAACAGGCGGGGCAGCACGCTTTCGGAGGAGGCGGTGCCGAGCACGATGATAAGCTCGTCTTTTATATAGCGTAGAAAGCGCCATATGCTGAACCCGGCCAGCCGCGCGATCAGCCCCATGCCGAGGATGACGAAAAGCGCAATCACCGCGTAAAACACCAGCACCAGTTCCGCCAGCGCGAGCAGTACCGTCGAACCGTTGCTCCCCACCGAGTAAGCGACCGCGCCGAAGGTGCCCAGCGGCGCGAGCTTCATCACCAGATTGATAAAAGCAAACAGAATTTCGGAGATCATATCCAGACTATTGTTGACCAGCGTTCGCCGCTCGGTGGGAATGGCAAGGATACCGATACCCACCATGACCGCCAGAACCACGACCTGCAGCAGTTCCCCTTTGGCAAAAGCGCCGATGAAATTGTCAGGTACGATGTGGATCAGAAATTCGGCGAAACCCGGCGTAGCGGCGGGTTGGATATCCAGCGCGGGAGCGCCGCCTTGCTGCGGCGACATGCCGCCGCCTATTTTGATGATATTGCCCGCCATCAGTCCCAGGATCAGAGCGAAGGTCGAGACCGCTTCGAAGTAGACGAAAGCGCGCCAGGCTATGCGTCCGGCACTGCGGGCGTCGCCCGCGGAGGCAATGCCGTGAACAATGGTGAGAAAAACCAGCGGCGCGACGCCTGCCTTGATCAGATTCAGGAACATATCGCCCAGCAGCTTGAATTGTGTGGCGAATAACGGAAAAATGAGGCCGGTTGCAATCCCCAGAATAAGTGAAATGAAAACCTGAGTGCCCAGACGCCGATACCACGGTGTCCGCCTGGCCGCCCCTGGAGTGACTGGTGAAGTATTCATTACGGTAGCCTCCGCCACGAATATCCGCGAACGGATATTGTGCGAGTGATGACCTCGGCGGTTTGCTGAGGAACCGGGCCATCCCTGACATAAGCCAGAGCGTCCCCGTTGTCGATGCCGTTCAGGATGCGTGCGACACTGTAAATAAGAGGCGCTTCCTGACGGCGGCGAAGGCATTACGTGGGTAATATAAGTTACCGATGAAGCTGACTGACATAATAGACCTCGGCTTTTATAATAAAAATGAATAAACAGAGGACCGCCTGATGCAGAACCATCAATGGTCCTCACCCTATATGTCCGAACTTATAGGCGCCAATATGTTCGGACATTTTAAAAGTAATGTGTTTTTCTGTTACCGAACAGTAGCCAATATCGCATTCTGTGACGAATCGCGTGTTAGCCTGGTTTTATAATTATTTTAAGTGGAGTAACGGTCATATAGATGGGCAAGCTCAACTACATCCAGCTAGTGCGCCAGTTAATGGACGGTATCACGCAGGGATTCTTTCCTCTGGGGTCGCTGTTGCCTACCGAACTCCAACTGTGTGAACTTTACGGCACCAGCCGCCACACCGTGCGCGCCGCCCTTAATGAGCTGCAACTGCTCGGTCTGGTTACGCGCAGAAAGAATGTCGGCACGCGCGTTACGGCCACGCGGGTACGCAATGATTTTCAGCCAACGCCGGCGTCGCTTGACGATCTGGTTCAGTTCGGCAAGGAGCATATCCGCGTAGTGCAGAATGTCGGCCCCGTTCAGGTTGACGGCCCGCTGGCCAGGACGCTGTCTTGCACCCCGGATACGCTGTGGTTACGTATTTCGAGCCTGTACCTTCAGGATGGCGGACGCATGCCGATCGGCTGGACCGACATCTATATCGAACCGGACTATGCGGAAATCGTGGCTGATGTCCATCGGCAATCGGACACGCTGGTCTGTTCCCTGATCGAAAACCGTTTCGGCCGCCGCGTGGCGGGAATCCGCCAGGAGATCCGCGCTTGCACCGTGACGGATGGCGCAATGGCGAAAGCGCTACAGTTGAAAACCGGCGCCGCCGCGCTGAAGGTGGTACGGCATTATCTTGATGCGACGGGCCGGGCGTTTGAAATTTCGGTGACGGTACATCCGGAAGAGCGTTTTTCCGTAGTGCTACAGCTTAAACGGTCGGACGCGGCTCCCAGCGCAGAGGAAGAAGAATGAAGCCGTCCGCCGGATGGCGTAACCGGGATCGGTCACAACGGCCTCTCCAGCGGCGGCTTGCCGTAATGCCCTCCGCGGCATAAGGGAACGGCTCAGGGCCGGCACGCTTTGGTTACGCACAGCGGCAACAGCGCTTTCGGCATCTTGCCGCGGCTGATCAGCCAGCCATCGACCGAGAACTTACCCGCCTCTGACAGCATCGCGCTGCCGAAAACCGCCAATTGTTGTTCATTATCATTAGCGCCTTGTTAAGTTTTCGATTCAACCGATTCGCTGTCTATCCCTATTTTTGCGCCATGAGTCATTTACGCGTTGTCGTCCGCCTTACCGGATGCCCGCTCCGCCTGACAGGATGTCATCATTAGGGATGGGCCTGTGAATTGCATCGCTACTCGTTCATATGCGCGAACGCCTAATCAGACAATATCGTCAATCACGCCGCCGTCCACGCGCAGCGCGGCGCCGGATGTGGCCGAGGCCTGCGGCGAGCAGACATAAACCACCATATTGGCGACTTCCTCGACCGAAGCGGCGCGCTGAATAACGGAACTGGGACGATTGGCCATGACGAACTCGCGCCCCAGCGTCTCCAACGGCTTGCCGGTGCGCGCCGCCTCTTCCGCCATCATGTCGGCGAAGCCATCGGAAAGGGTCGGCCCCGGCAGCACGCTGTTAACCGTGACGCCGCTGCCGGCCACGCGTTTGGCTAGCCCGCGGGAAAGCGACAACTGCGCGGTCTTGGTGACGCCATAATGGATCATATCGGCCGGAATATTGCGCGCCGACTCCGAGGAGATGAACACCACCCGGCCCCAGCCTTTATCCGTCATCGCCGGCAGCAACGCGCGCGCCAAACGCACGCCCGACATCACATTGGTCTGCCAGTAGCGTTCCCAAACGGCGTCGTCGGTAGCGAAAAAATCCTGCGGACCGTAGATACCCGCGTTATTGACCAGGATATCGATCCCCGGTAAAGCGGCGATTAGCGCTTCCACGCCGGAACCCGTTGCCAGATCGGCGGCAATACCGTCGACCTGAGCCTGCGGATACAAATCGAGCAGTTTGTCTTTCGCCCTGGCTACGCTGTCGGCGCTGCGGCCGTTGAGCAATACGCTGGCGCCGCTTTCAGCCAGACCCTGGGCGATCGCCAGTCCGATGCCTGCGGTGGAAGCGGTGACCAATGCGGTTTTGCCGGATAGATCGATTTTCATATACAGATACTCCTTGTTAATCAGCAAGCGGCGGGAGCGCCTCGGCGTTCCGCCGCGTTTGGGCGTGATATGGGATTCGCGCCGGCGATTCAGCCCAATTACGCAATCGCGCCGCCGCCGTCCACCAGCACCGTCGAGCCGGTCGCATAGGGCGTCGTCGCGAGGAACAACACCGCGTTGGCGATATCCTCCGGCTGCCCCATGACGCGCGCCGGCAGCGTCGCCGCGGCATTATCGTACATGGCCTGACGCGCTTGCGCATCCATCCCATCCCAGAGCGGCGTGGCGATCATGCCGGGCGACACGGTATTAACGCGGATTTTTTGCGGCGCCAGCTCCAGGGCCAGGCCGCGGCCCAGCGATTCCAGGGCGGCATTGATCGCGCCCTGCAATACCCAGTTGCCCGGACGCACGCTCAAGAACCCCGAAATAAACGTCAGCGTTCCTCTTTCGTTGATCTTGGCCGCGCGCGCGACGTGATAGGCTCCCCAGAATTTACTGTTCATCGCCGCGTTGGCGTCAGCCAGCGGCAGTTGACGGACCGGCCCTCCCGGCGTCTGGGCCGCGCTAATCACGACATGGTCGAAATTCCCCGCCTGGGCAAAGAACGCTTCGACGCCGGCGTTATCCGTGGTATCGAGCACGGCGGTATGCGCCCCGTGACCAATCTCGGCCGCCGCCGCTTGCAGTTTCGCCTGATTGCGTGAGGCAATCGTGACATCGGCCTCTTCCCCGGCAAACGCCTTGGCGATGGCCAACCCCAACCCTGAACTGCCGCCGACGACCAGAACTTTTTGCCCGGTAAGTTTTGTATGCATGATTTCAACCTCATGAAAGAATAAAAAATCATTCTTGCCGATGTTCTATGTGGTTAAAATAGAAAAAATAAAGAATGACTATTTCCATTATATTGAGAATGCCCATGAACTTAATCGGTGATCTTCCAGGACTTATCGCCTTTGAACGTATCGCATCGCTGGGAAGTTTTACCGCGGCGTCCCTTGAACTGGGCATATCGCTGTCGGTAGTCAGTAAACGCCTGGCTAATTTCGAGCAACGGTTGGGCGTGCATTTGCTGAACAGAAGTACGCGCAAGCTATCGCTCACCGATGAAGGCAGACAGCTCTTTACTCACGCGGTGCGGATCATCGCCGAATTAAAGCAGGCCCAGGAGACGCTGATACGCCAGAGCGAGGATGTATCCGGCGTGCTTAAAATTACGGCGCCAAACGGCTTCGGACGGAGACGGCTGGTTCCCTTATTGGCGGGCTTCAGCGAACTGCACCCCCAAATACACATTCAATTACAGCTCAGCGATGACGTTATCGACCTGATATCACAAGGATTCGACCTTGCGCTTCGCTATGGCGAACTGCCCGATTCCAGTTTAATCGCCCGATTTCTGGCGCCCAATCGCCGCGTACTGTGCGCCTCTCCCGTCTATCTGCGCCGCCGGGGCCACCCGCAAAACCTTGCCGACCTCGCCCATCACGACTGCATACAAATCGGGGGAGCGGCAGCGGCCGAGTGGCGTTTTGACGACGGACAACCGGTACGCATCACCGCCCGCACCGTATGCAACGACGGCGAAGCCGCTCACGCCATGTCGCTGGCGGGAATGGGCATTGTGTTGAAATCGTTTCTCGACGTGGCCGACGATCTGGCGAGCGGCGCCCTCGTCCAGGTTCTGCCCCAGCATGCGGTATCCGCCGCCCCGCTAAACGCAGTCTACCCGCACGGTCATCAGGTCACGCCGAGGCTGCGGGCGTTTATCGATTATATGGCCGCGCGATTGGCGCGTTAATTTCCGGAATGCCAATTCATCCGCGGCATGACTGGCAAACGTATTCATCGAATACGCAGTTGGGTTTCAAGTAGCCGCGCCAGGACGCTGACCTTCGGCGTCAATTGCCGCGCAACCGGCCATAACAGGTGGAGCGGCAGCCCGTCGGCCGCCTGTTCCGCCATCACCTCCACCAGAGTCCCGTCGCGCAGATCGTCCTGCACCAGCCAGGTCGCAAGCTGAGCGATGCCCAGCCCCTCCCGCACGTAGGCGAGCTGGGCTTCGGCATCGCTGGCGACAATATACGGACGGACGAAATATTGCCCGATCTTGCCGTTGCCGGACGCGTATAACCAAGGGGACTGCGTGCCGTCGCTTCGCCCATAGGCGATGCAATCGTGTTCTTGCAATTGTTCAATCGCCGCGGGCGTGCCGCGTCGCTCAAGATAAGTCGGCGCAGCGCAGAAAATCAGACGCTCGCTGCCGAGGTAGCGCCGCGCGAGCGACGGCGGGAAGTTCGGCGGGCCGCCGATGCGCACGGCCAGATCGATGCCCTCCTCGGCAAAGTCGACAAAACGATCGGAGAACGTCAGATGCGGGCGAACGTCCGGATATTGCACGGAAAAGCGGAGCAGCACCGGCATCACCCGGAGCCGCCCGAACGATGCGGGCAGCGCTACGTGCACTGCGCCCATCGGTTCACGCCTTTGCGCCGCGAGCATGGCCTCCGCTTCGGTCAGTTCCGCCAAGATCTTGGCGCAGGTTTCGTAGTAGGCGCGCCCGGCGTCCGTAAGTTTCAGACTGCGCGTCGTGCGCTCGAACAGCACGATCCCCAGACGGCCTTCGAGCCGGGCCACGCTTTTGCTCACCGCGGAACTGGTGAGATTAAGCTGCTGCGCGGCCGATGCAAAGCTGCCGGCATCGGCCGCGCAGACAAACGGGACGATGCCTTTGAGCCGCTCGGTAGGAAAAACCGCGGGTGATTGATGAATTATATTCTTCAATTTATGGAAATCTTATCGCGTCCGAGAAATATTGTCTCCAGTATGATGGGCTCATAGTATGAAGTCCACATGATCTAGAGCGGGAGTTATCGCATGACCAACAAAGCACTTATCGTCGGCGCCAGCGGCATCATCGGCAGCGCCCTGGCGGAACATCTTCTCGCATGCGGCTGGACGGTTTACGGCCTGTCGCGCGGACGTAGCGCCGTGGTGCCGGGCTGCCGTCCGATCATCGCCGACCTCACGGACGGCGAATCCGTCGCCAGCGCGGTGGCGGGGCTGGACATCAGCCATGTGTTCCTCACCGTATGGTCGAAACAGGCGACCGAAAAGGAGAATATCCGCGTCAACGGCGCCATGGTGCGCAACGTCCTCGAACCGCTCGGACGCGCCTCGACGCTCAGGCACGCGGCGTTGGTAACCGGCCTGAAACACTACCTCGGTCCGTTCGAAGCCTATGCATCGGGAGCCGTGCCGATCACGCCGTTTCGCGAGGATCAGGGCCGCCAACCGGTGGAAAATTTCTACTACGAGCAGGAAGACCGGCTTTTCGAAGCGGCCGACCGCTACGGCTTCACCTGGAGCGTGCATCGCCCGCATACGGTTATCGGGTTCGCGCTCGGCAACGCGATGAACATGGGCCAGACGCTGGCCGTCTACGCCACGCTCTGCAAATACGCCAATCAACCCTTCGTCTTCCCAGGATCGGCGGCGCAGTGGAACGGCCTCACGGACATGACCGATGCGCGCCTGCTCGCGCGGCATCTGGAGTGGGCGTCGACCAGCAAACAGGCGAAAAACCAGGATTTCAACGTGGTGAACGGCGACATTTTCCGCTGGAAATCGATGTGGTCGCAGTTGGCCGACTACTTCGGCATCGAGCCTGCGCCGTTCGACGGCGTATTGCGTCCGCTGGAAGGCCGGATGCAGGACGCCGCGCGTCAATGGGCCAACATCGCGGCGCGGCATCAACTGAAAGAAAGCCGCATCGAGCAGTTGGCGTCGTGGTGGCACACGGACGCCGATCTCGGCCGCCCGATGGAAGTCGTGACTGACATGACGAAGAGCCGCAAAGCCGGGTTCCTCGATTACCAGAGCACGCCTGATGCGTTTTTCAACCTGTTCGACCGACTGAAGGCGGAACGCCTTATTCCAGCCTGAAGCCTGGCGACTCGGAGCTAAAAAGACGGAGCATCGGCGCTAGCGATGTTCCGCAGAGGGCGTTTATCGCCGCATCGGAATAAACGCCCTCCCGTCATCCCCCTCACCTACCGGCGCGATCCGCCATTGCCGTGGCGAGCGTCTTATCGGTTCATTAATCACTCTTCACATCATTTTGATGGAGTATGTGATCAATATGACTGGATAAGTTAGTTGCCTGACGAAGTAACGTCTTATACTCAAAGAACATTGCCGAAGAGCCGAACGCCTTCGCCTGGCATCGCGCAAACGCCGCTTTTCTAACCCATGAGGGATTTCTCAATGAAATTGACCAGCCAAAGTTTTAAACCGGGTTCACCCATTCCCGGCGAGTTTGCTTTCGCCATTCAGGATCCGGATGAGCATCTGGCGTTATCCAGCAATAAAAACCCGCACCTGGCCTGGAGCGACGCCCCGGCCGAAACGCAATCATTTGTATTAATATGCCTGGATCCGCACGCGCCGAGCAGCCTTGATGACGTCAACCAGGAAGGAAAAGAGGTCGCGGCATCATTGCCTCGCGTTAATTTTTTCCACTGGGCGCTGGTAGATATTCCCGCGCAGATCCATGAGATTGCCGCCGGCAGCCACAGCGACGGCATCACTGCGCGCGGAAAACCGCCGTTGCCTGCGGATGCGGGAATGCGCCATGGCATTAATGACTATACGGCATGGTTCAAAAACGATGAGCAGATGAGCGGCGATTACTACGGTTACGACGGCCCGTGTCCGCCGTGGAACGATGCCATTGCGCACGACTACACTTTTACTCTCTATGCGCTTGATATTCCGCGTTTGGATCTGCAAGGAAAATTCGACGGTCCGGCGGTATTATCGGCTATCGCCGGTCATATTCTGGCGGAAGCGAGCTTAACCGGTACCTACAGCCTCAATCCCAACGTGCGCTAACCGCATTTCATTTAGTTTGACGGGAAAGCCGATGAAGCATGACACCCATGATGTCGCCAATATGCTGACGCCTTCTGGGTTGCCGGCGGCTCGCTGCCGGCTCTATTCGATGGCGCGACCTTATCTGCGGCGCCCGCATCAGGTCGCGGGTTTCCGTTTTTTTGACGCGACGCTGCTATTGATAAAATCAGGACGATTGAACCTCCGCCGCGATGGGGATTCATCCCTGCAATTGGATAACGCAAAGCAGCTCATACTGGTTGCCCCGCAAACGCTGGTCGACATCGGCAAAACGCCCGATCCGGCGACGGGTTCGTTTCAGTCGTTATACCTAAGCTTTTCTCCCGAACTCATTGCCGAATTTTATCGCGATCATGCGCAACTCTTTACCGCGCTAGCGCCGTTTACCGGCTTTAAAGCGCTGGCGCTGGACGGCGAGTTGCAAGACACGCTGGATTATTGCTTGCGCGGACTTAACGCCGAATCGTCAAGTTACTCGGTGCAAAAACATCGTTTAAGCGGCGTACTGATTGCGCTGGCCGAGCGCGGGTTCATCTTTATGCCGCAAGCCTCGGAGCCTCTCGCCAGCCGGCTGACCGCACTGTTGGCCGCTTCGCCGGAGTTCGCCTGGACGGCGGCGAATGCAGGCCGGCGGCTTGGAATGAGCGAAGCGACGCTAAGACGACGCTTAGCAGAGGAACAGACTCAATTCCGCACGATACTACAAGATATCCGCATGCATCACGCGATGACCCTGCTGCAAACTACGCGCTGGAGCCTTTCTCAAATCGCCGATGCCTGTGGTTATCGCGCCGCTTCCCGCTTCTCATTGCGTTTTAAACAACGATTCGGCTGCTCCCCCGTCGATATCCGCTGACCGGCCGGCAAACAACAACGATGCGGCGCGGATTACCCCTGAATGCGCAATCCGTCGCCGTCGGCCAGAAAGGCGCGCGTCGCATCCATAGCCGGCCCGGCGGATGTTTTATTTAAATGGACGTTAACGCGCTTTTAGCCATGATGTGATGGCGTTATTGACAAATAAAGGCTGCTCCAACGTCGAAATATGGCCGCATTCAGGAACAATGATTAGTGTCGACTTCTTAATTTCGCCTGCCATTTCTTCTGAATGTTCCTTGGGCGTTAACCTATCGGTATCCCCGACAAGTATTAACGTTTCGCAATTTATACCTTTTAATAATTGTCGTGAATCTGGACGTCCGATAATGGCGTGCAACTGCCGGACAAACCCAGCTTCCCCGACATCATGAGCCATTTTTAAAACCGTTTCTTTTAACAAATGATCATTTACGCGAGAGGGGTGAACGCCAGCGGAATAGGCGCTATTGACAATATCGGAAAATCCGCCATTTTCAGCCAAGCCAATAATACTCCGCCGTGACGCGGATATTTCAGGCGTATCGGCTCTTGCCGTTGTATCCAATAAGATGAGTTTCTCTACGCGCTCAGCAGCCTGACGAATAATTTCAAAGGCAATGTATCCTCCCATTGACAACCCAACAAGGTTGAATCGTGGCGGCGCGCAAGACAAGACCCTTTTTGCGATGCCTTCGATAGAAGGATCCAGCGACGTGTTAGAGATAAAAACCTCCCCCAGCCGCCACAATGAAAAAATTTGCTCCTGATATAACCTCGGCGATCCCAACAATCCGGGAAGAAGCAGAAACGGAACGTTAGTCGACATACGCACTCACCTACTTTGGTTGGACTTGATGATATTATTTCGCTAAGGATTTTATTAAAACTTTAGCGGTTTACCCTGGCTCATATTCCCGGTAAGAGATGCCGTTTTTGAGCCGACCTCAGAATTTGCGCGCTCAGGGTTCGCTCAAACAATAATCTAATGCCGCTCCCAATATATAGTCGCCGGTTTCTCGTGTACGCAACTCAAACCGGCAAGCGAAGCTCGCTGACTTCAGTCGAATTTTTCTTGCTTTCTGGCTTGCCTGAGCATTTTTTGCAGGAGTTGCTGAAGTTGCGCCAACTCTTCCGGGCTTAATTCGTGAATTAAACTGTCGGTAACCCGATCGGCGACCGGACGTGCCTCAAGCAGCATCTTACGTCCTTCGGGCGTTATGGTGACCCGTTTCTGCCGGCCATCCTTTTCATCCGTTCGCCGCTCTATTAGCCCGCGTTTTTCCATGCGCGAAAGCATTTCGGTCAGCGTGGCCCGCGTTGTCGCGCTGGCCTGACCAAGAGATAACTGATCGAGTTCCGGCTCCCGATCCAGGGCTTCAAGCACCGCGTATTGCGGCTTCGTCAGGTCGGGCATCAGCGTCGACCAACGGGCCGTATGCTCCTGAAGAATGACCCGGATAACATGAAATAATGTGTTTTCAAACATTTAAATAATTTCCACTTGATTCGTGTACGAATTAATTGACTTTCCCTATGCGTCGTTCCTATGATACCAACAAATTAATTCTTATACGGAGTATTTTCCTCTATGCGAATCATCGTTGGGATCACGGGCAGCACTGGCGCCCCCCTGGCGCTCGGCGTATTACGCGCCTTGCGCGCCCTGCCTGACCTGGAAATACACCTGGTCATGTCGCGCTGGGCCAGGGTAACCATCGAACTGGAGACGCCGCTGAAATGGCGCGATGTCGCGGCATTGAGCGATGAAGTCTACGACTCAAACAATCAAGCCGCCAGGATCAGTTCAGGTTCTTTTCATACCGACGGTATGATTATTGTTCCTTGCAGTATGAAAACGCTGGCCGGCATTCGCGCCGGTTACAGCGACGGGCTTATCGGACGAGCCGCGGACGTTGTACTGAAGGAAAACCGCAAACTGGTGCTTGTCGCGCGGGAGACGCCGCTTAGCGCCATTCATCTGGAAAATATGGCGTATCTTGCCCGGCTTGGGGTAAGCATTGTTCCGCCCATGCCGGCTTTTTATAACCATCCGACTTCAGTCGACGACATCGTCGATCATATCGTCGCGCGCATCCTTGACCAGTTCGGACTTCCATTCGCATCAGCGAAGCGCTGGGACGGTCTGTCAAACGCGAAGCAGCGTCAAGAAATGGTTCAATCAACCGACAGCGCGTTCGATTAATCCGGCAACACGCGTTCTATCTCAACAGGGAGACCCCTTATGCCTTTTGATGATCTGAGATCATTTTTATCCGCCCTGGAAACGCATGGGCAACTACTGCGCATTACGGATGAAGTAAGCCCCGAGCCCGATCTTGCCGCCGCCGCCAATGCCGCCGGCCGCATCGGCGAAAAAGCGCCGGGTCTTTATTTCGATAATATCGCGGGCTTTACGCGGGCAAAGGTGGCCCTTAACACGCTCGGTTCGTGGCCGAATCACGCCATCGCTTTGGGTATGGACCCGGCGACGCCGACCAGAGAACAGGTCGCCGAATTTATCCGCCGCTGGGACGCGTTTCCCGTACCGTCCGTTCGGCGTGAAGATGCCCCGTGGCGTGAAAACAGCGTTGAAGGCGAAGCGATTAATCTCTTTGAAATCCTTCCGCTATTCCGCCTCAATGATGGCGATGGCGGCTATTACATTGATAAGGCTTCCGTTATTTCCCGCGATCCGGACGAACCGGAAAATTTCGGCAAGCAGAATGTCGGCATCTATCGTATGCAGGTAAAAGGCAAACGGCATTTGGCGATCCAGCCGGTGCCGGTGCATGACATCGCCATCCATCTGCGTATCGCGGAAGAAAGAGGCGAAGACCTGCCGATCGCCATCACCATCGGCAACGATCCGATTATTACCCTGATGGCCTCCACCCCGCTGCGTTATGACCAGTCTGAATATGAGATGGCCGGCGCGCTGCGGCAGGCGCCCTATCCCATCGCCACTGCGCCGCTGACCGGATTCGACGTGCCCTGGGGTTCGGAAGTGGTGATTGAGGGCGTGATCGAAGGGCGCAAGCGGGAACTGGAAGGCCCGTTTGGGGAGTTTACCGGCAATTATTCCGGCGGCCACAGCATGCCGGTAATCCGTATTGATAAAGTCTCCTACCGAACCGACCCCATTTTTGAATCGCTTTATCTCGGCATGCCGTGGACCGAAGTCGACTACCTGATTGGCCCGGCGACTTGCGTCCCGCTTTATAAGCAACTTAAGGCCGAATTCCCCGAGGTACAGGCGGTGAACGCCATGTACACGCATGGTCTGCTCGCCATTATCTCGACCAAAAAACGCTACGGCGGATTCGCCAAGGCGGTGGGCGTGCGCGCCATGACGACGCCACACGGTCTGGGCTATATGAAAATGGTCATTATGGTTGACGAAGACGTCGATCCGTTCAACCTTCCCCAGGTGATGTGGGCGCTGTCTACCAAGGTCAATGTGGCGGGCGATCTGGTGCAGTTGCCCAACATGTCGGTGGTGCCCCTTGACCCCGGCTCTATGCCGGCCGGCATCACCGATAAGCTGGTCATCGATGCGACCACGCCGGTCACTCCCGACACTCGCGGCAATTACAGCATGCCCGTCAGGGATCTGCCTGAAACATCCATCTGGATACAACGTCTAAACCAGTTAATCGCCGGAGCTAAGTAAATTATGTCCACGCAAAATATCGCCAAGATTTGCCCGCGCTGTCGTCATCATCAACTCGGCAGCCTGTATGACAGCCCCGTCGCCGGGGTCTGGAAAGTTCTTCAGTGCAGTAAATGTCTCTATATCTGGCGCACCAGTGAGCCAGCCCGGCGTTCAGACCCTGCGCATTACCCTGAAGAATTTCGCCTTAGCGATGAAAAGATATCTCACGTCGAAGATATTCCGGCGATCCCGCCGCTAAAAAATAGCAAGGCGTAGATAGCCGGATTAACAAATAACGAATTACGTTTACGCGAAGCCATCGGCTGCGATGGCTGAGATTGATGACAAAGCGCACCGAGCGATGAGAATGGGTAGATCGTAAAGACGCGGCAAGTACATCCCTGTAAGCTCGGGCCGCGCCATCCCTGGCGCGGACGCTTTACTCTTCTATCCCATTCTCACCGTTCTGGTTCCGTAGATAAGTTTGTCGACAGTTTGAGCCATCGTCTGCGATGGCTTCTTTAACGTCCTCCGATTCCCGCCCTGCCTACTGCCCGCAGTTTATAAATTTAAATTACGAAACATTCTGTTGACAACTTAAGATCGGCAATGCAAAACTGATCCGTACAGTTATAAATAATCTTCAACATAGCCCCCATGCATTGCCTGGCGGCTATTCAGGGAATAAAGACGCCATATTCCCTCTGCCGATGGCAGCGTTGAAGGCCGGCATCAGCTTCGTAATCAGTCCATCAATTATTACAGGATATTTCAAATGATGATGTTATCCCGGGCGACAGCCCCTGCGGTATTAAGTCTTGCCATTCTGATTACCGGTTGCGCCAGTAATCAGCCCGTACGTTATGCCGGCATCGATTCCGCCTCACAACTAACGCCGAATACCGGCGATAATTCCAATCGCATTCCCTACCGCTACGCCACGCAGGTGGACTGGAAAAAATATCACAGCATCATTATTGATCCGGTAAGCATCTATCAGGGCGCGGATAACCAGTTCGGCGATATGGAGCAATCGGATCGTCAGCAGCTTGCTGCCTATATGCAGAAAAAGTTTGCAGAAGAGTTACGTCCGCGTTTCCGGGAAGCCGCCGCGCCCGCGCCGGATGCTTTGCGTTTGAAGCTGACGCTCACCGGCGCGGACACCACCACCCAGATCGCCGGCACCGTCACCAAATTCGACCTGGCCGGCGGCCCCTATAATATCGTTCAGTCGATCCGAGGCGGACAAGGAATGCTCAGCGGTTCGGTGAATTATGCCGTCGAGATTTACGACGCCCCATCCAACCGTCTGCTGCATGCCTATGTGGCCAAACAGTACCCCAACGCCATGAACATCTCCGCCACTATCGGCTCGCTTAGCGCAGCGGAAGTGGGCATTGATAAAGGGGCGGAAGAGTTGGCGGAAATGCTGAAATAATCCCCGTGCGGGAAGCGTGAATGCCGTTATTTAAACGTAAAGAGATAACCCGATGAATAAAATTTCCGTCCGCAAATGCCGTGCGTTGCTGTTGCTGCCGCTCACCTGCTCCGCCCCTGTCCTGGCGGGCGACTGGTCCCTGGGGCTCTCCGCAGGGGCCGCCGAAAGCCCCTACCGTAAAACGGATCCCGTCGTCTTCCCGCTGCCATTGGTCGGCTATGAAGGCGATTACCTGTTTTATCACGGTCTGAAAGGCGGTTTGCATCTCTGGAAGGATGACGCCAACCAGTTTGATGTCTTTGCCGCTTACGATCCGCGGCAGTTCCGGCCAAAGGACAGCGACGATCCCAGGATGAAACGTCTGAACCGGCGCGACTCGACTGCGCTGGCCGGCGTGGAATATACCCTGCGCACCGATTTTGGTCATTTCAACGCTTCCGTTGCCGGTGATGTGCTGGATAACAGCGACGGCATTACCGCTAATGCCGCGTATCTGTATCCCATTAAACTCAACGATTGGGAAATTCTGCCCAAGGTAGGCGTGCGCTGGGACAGCAAGGATCAGAACAAATATTACTTTGGCGTAAGCCGGAGTGAATCTCTGCGCAGCGGGCTGCCCGTCTACGATCCGCAGGACAGTTTTACCCCTTATGCGGAGCTGGCGGT
The DNA here is from genome assembly GCF_017569925.1 of Brenneria izadpanahii. Classification (NCBI taxonomy): domain Bacteria; kingdom Pseudomonadati; phylum Pseudomonadota; class Gammaproteobacteria; order Enterobacterales; family Pectobacteriaceae; genus Brenneria; species Brenneria izadpanahii. Next base: position 2,750,083 of record NZ_CP050854.1, read on the forward strand.
ACGTTACAACGTCACCCCGGCGTGGGTAACTTTCGTCTCCGCACGCTATGAGGCGCTGCCCGACGAGGTGAAAAACAGCCCGATGGTGGACAAGGACGGCGTGGGCGTGATTTCCGCCGGTTTCAGCTACGCCTTCTGACAACGGATATTCCCGATAGCGGCGTCGCAGACTTCGGGAATGGTTTGAATGCCGCGCGCGGGAAATCAAGGTGAACCCAAGATCACAACAAAATACGGCGACAGCCCGGTTTTTAACCGGGCCGTTTGCTTCACAGGTTAGCAACGCCGAATATCCCGGCTCCATATCATGAAAATATATCCGCATCTGACTGTCTGCCCGCTATGTAACAGCCTATACCGCTATCGCCCGTACGCCGCCGGTCAAACGGCATTGTGCCGCCGCTGCCAGTGCGTACTCTGGCATGGCGATGGCGTCATAGCGCCGCGCATGCTGCCGCTCGCCCTCGCCTCAGCCATCACTTTTTCCATCGCCTGCGTCTCTCCGGTGATGACGGTCAATTTCCATGGCGCACATAATGAGGTTACGCTCTGGCAGGCCGCCTGGGCGCTGTCTCCGGGAGAAATTTTCCCGCTGCTGGCTCTGTGCGCCGTTTTCCTCCTTATTCTCGCCCCGTTGCTGCAAATTACGCTGACGCTCTGGCTGCTGCTGTTTGTTCGTTACCGCCGCTGCGCGCCCGGGTTTATCGCCGTCATGAAAGTGCTGTTATGGCTGCGCCCCTGGAGTATGGTTGAAGTCGGCGTATTGGGCTTTCTGGTGGCCGCCGTCAAACTCTCTTCGCTGTTGGACGTTTCTGCCGGCCCCGGAGGCTGGGCGCTCGCCGCCTCCGTGGTCCTCATGACGATCGTCACCGGCCAGGATATGCGTCCGCTATGGGCGCTCGCCCCCATTCAGGCGCCAGAAAGGCGCCCTCATGAGTAACGCGCCGTTTGCCCGTCAATCGCGGGTTCGCGGCTGCGCCGTATGCGGCCTGGCCTATGAAATAACACGGGATACCGCCCGCGGCGCGCGCTGCCCGCGCTGCCATTCCCGCCTGCGCGACGCCGGCCGTGAAAGCCTCGCCCGCGCCTGGGCTCTGCTGATCGCCGCCGTCATTTTCTATATTCCCGCCAACGTATTGCCGGTGATGTACACCAGCCTGTTGGGAAGAGGCAGCGAAAGCACGATCATGGACGGCGTACTGGAGTTCTGGCGCGGCGGCTCATATGACATCGCCGTGATTATCTTTATCGCCAGCGTGGTGATCCCCTGTATGAAGTTTTTGTCCATGGGCGTACTGCTGGTCACCGCCGGCCGGAAAAGCGCCTGGGCCAGACGTGAACGCACCTGTCTATACCGAATAACCGAGCGGATCGGCTACTGGTCCATGCTGGATGTGGTAGTGGTGGCGGTAGTCTGCGGGCTGGTGCGCTTTCATACGCTGAGCGAGGCCGAACCCCGGGCAGGTATTCTGTTTTTCGCGCTGGTCGTCATATTAACCATGCTCTCCGCCCTGAACTTTAATCCAAAATTAATATGGGAAGGTAATGAATGAAGCCTTTGCAACCCGGCGACCCTAAACTTGTCCGCCGGTACTGGCGCAACGCCCTGATCTGGCTGGTGCCGGTTATTGCGCTGCTGATCGCCATCTCCATGCTGATCCAGGCCCGGCTTTCCGCCGGACCGGAAATCACCATTGCCTTTCGCAGCGCCGCCGGGCTGGAAGCCGGCAAAACGGCGGTAAAATACAAAGACGTCACCGTCGGATTGGTGAAGGATATCACGCTCAATCCCGATAATTCGCAAGTGCTCGTCCAGGTGCGACTGGCAAAAAGCGCGCAAAATCTGCCCCGCGCGGACACCCGTTTCTGGGTCGTCCGGCCGCGGATCGGCGTCGGCAGCGTGAGCGGCATCGATACCCTGCTTTCCGGCGCCTATATAGGCGTGGACCGGGGAAAATCGGCGGACAGCCGCCGCGAATTCATTGGCCTTGAAACCCCTCCGGCGATTATCAGCGATACGCCGGGCAGTCAGTATGTCATTGAAGCCGACGATCTCGGCTCGCTGGATATCGGCTCGCCGATCTATTACCGCCGGGTTCAGGTCGGCCGGGTTGCCTCCTATCACCTTCGGGAGGATGGGAAAGGCGTCAATCTTCAGGTCTTTATCGAAGCGCCCAACGATCGGCTGGTCACCCCGGATACCCGTTTCTGGAATGTCAGCGGGGTTGATCTTTCCGTGGGAAGCGACGGCTTCCACCTGAAAACCCAAACCGTCGCCGCGATCATGGCCGGCGGCATCGCCTTTTCGACACCGGAAAACAGCCCTCGAACCCAGGTTAATACGCCGGTGAAATATACTCTGGCGCCCGATCGGGACACCGCCATGGCGCCGGCCGACGGCCCCGCCATCCCCTTCCAGTTGCGTTTTGAACGCACCCTGCATGGCCTTGCCGTCGGCGCCCCGGTATCGTTTTCCAGCGTCAAAATAGGCCGGGTGGTATCGATCGGCCTGGACTACAACCCTAGCGGATATCGTTTCCCGACCGTGGTGGGCATTGAAATCTACCCTTCCCGGCTAGGACGCGTGCTGGAAAAGCTGCCGGAGCCATCAGACGATATCGAGCGCGATACGGCGATTTTCACCCGCGACTTGGTCGCGCAGGGATTACGCGCGCAGGCTATCCCCAGCAGCCTGTTAACCGGCCAATTGTACATTTCGATCGATTTTATTCCCGATACGCCGAAAGTGGCGTTTGATATCGCGGCCCGTCCGCTGCAGTTACCCGTCGTCAGCGGCGGCTTCGACAGGATGCAGGAGCAAATGGCCGGGATCGTAACAAAAATCAACAAAATGCCGCTGGAATCCATCGGTAATAATATGAACGGCGCGCTTTCCGAACTCAGCAAAACGCTCAGGATGGTGAATAATCAGACGCTGCCGACGGCCAACCGGCTGATGCAACAGACACAGCAAACAACTCAAAATGCCCAAGACCTATTGGCGGAAGATTCTCCGTTATTGATTAACTTCATGCAGACGCTACAGGAAGCGAGCCGCACCCTGCGCGCCGTGCGCAGCCTTACCGATCAACTCGATCGTCATCCTGAATCATTGCTGCGGGGGCGTCCGGCTGACGCCGTCATATCGGAAAACACGGGAACCCGTTCCATGCTCAGCGAAGGAAAACACTAATGAAACTCTCGTTTCGCGCTTTGGTCATCGGCGCGGTATTGTCGCTGAGCGCCTGCGCGTCGCCGCAGGTGCGTTATCACACGCTGGTTAGTCCTGAACCGTTCGTTGATGCGGCGACGCCGGTCCCCTTTGTGATTGAAGTGCTGCCCGTCGGGGTGCCGGCGCAGTTGGATACGCAGCAGGTGATCGTCAGACAGGGAGACAGCCGCGTTGCGGTTCTCAATAACGACCGCTGGCTAAGCCCGTTGGGCGATGAACTTCAAACCGCATTGTCGTCGCAGATAGCGCGCCGCCTGGGAACGCAGGATGCGTCAGGATTGCCCCGCGATGACGGCAAACCGGTGGTGCGGATACTCATTCAGATAAGGCGCTTTGACGGCTCGCCGGGAAATGGCGTCGCTCTTGATGCGGACTGGAGTCTTTCGGCCAGACGCGGGCAACAACGAAGCCGGCTTCTGTGCCGAAGTCATTTGACGCAAAGCGCGGCGGGGGATTACACGCAGCTGTTTACCGCCTGGCAGAGCCTCATGGGGCGGATGGCGACGCAGATCGCACAAACGGCCGCGCAATGGTCGGCGGACGGCGCGGAAGCCTGTCCGCATTGATAACGCCGCGCCGGCAGAAAAATTATACTGAAAGCAGCCGATGATTATGTTTATCTTCTCACCGCGCCATTAAGGAACAGCCGGACGCCGTTTTTGACCATCTGCTGGATTTTCGCAGGGGTAAAATGCGGCAGTTCACGTTGAAAGATCAACGCATCGGTTTCGGCTTTAACCAGCGCGGCGAACTGCATTGCGAGGAGCATCGGCTCTTGCTCAATCAGCTCGCCTTTCTGTACGGCCTCGCCCATCACCTGGGCAAGTTTTTCCATACTATCCTGGATCCCGGACTCCCGAAACAGAATGCCGATATCGGAATGTCCGGCCTCACCCACCACAACACGGTAGATTTGCAACGCCTGATTATCGCCGGTAAGCGCTTGAAGCATACGCTCGCCAAACCGGGTAAGTTTTTGCTCAAGAGAAAGCGCCTCGTTGCCGGGCATCGTCAGTTCAGCCGCGGCTTCCGTCAAAAAGCGGGCGCTATAGGTACGGACTACCGTTTCGAACAGCTCTTCTTTCGAGGTAAAATAGTTATAAAGCGTCGCCTTGGAGCCGCCGACCCGCTTCGCCACTTCGTTCATTGAGGCGCGCTCATACCCTATTTCCAGGAAAAGCTGCGCCGCCGCGGTGATGATGGCCTGTCGCCGCTCTTCTGTTAATGTCCTCATGCAGCCTCCGTTGATTTACTAAACTTCCTTATCAGGAAAATGAATATCAATAACTAAACAGTATGGTTTATTGGCCGAGTATGCCACATTTGTCCCGCTAAGGCTAAGGCGGTAAGACAATTACCCCGGATAGCAGTAAAAACGCACTCAGAGACCAAAACACAGCGTTAAATAACATAATCCATTAATTTAAAACCATAAATTACTCATCGTATTTACAGCGAAAGGAATAATCTTAATTATTCATTTCCCCTGCGATGCACGTTGATTTTCACTAACAACCCCATAAACTATACCAAACCGTTTAGTTTTAAATAAATCAATGTGGCACCCGTTGTTCACCCGATAAAACGGCCTGACAAAGAAGGAAATGATTATGAAAAAGCTAGTCGCCGCCATTTGCCTGCTTTCCGTTTTTCTGCTCAGCGGCTGTATTGTCGTGGGCAAACATAACCATCCGGATCGCCATCACCAGGATGATAACCGCTGGCATGAAACCCATCGCTCACACGATCGCTGGCGTTAACCCCCGGCCCGTGAAGGTATAACGCCATCGCTTCACGGATGATACTCTTCCCATCCGGCGCGGTCTGCGCCGGCTGTTTTTTCCTGAAACGGTAAACGCGGGCCTGACTCGTCACTGAGGCGGCGGCGAGAGGAAAAAACCGCAATGCGCCGACGGCCGGCGGCGGTGAGAAAGGCCGAACGTCTGGACAAATAACCAGCAGCGTCTACAATGAATTGCAATGATGTTCACAGTCGGGTTGTGATTCTTGGGTTATATTTATTCGGTTGTAGAGCGTGTTTATCAACGGATTTATCGAAAATAAACGGTTTTATCCTACCCATGCGCCGCATGTCCATGTTGTTTCCGTTGCGGCATATCCCTTCATCACCGTGACATCAGACGCTCCTCGCGCGAATGCGATTCTAGAACTTCACTCGATGCGCCCGTAGCGGCACCGCGACGATAGGCCGCGTAATGCCATACAGCATGCGACACAGTGCAGTGCGAACACTATGCAGACAGGAGAATCGGTTTGACCACCATAGAGACAGACAATACGGCAGACTCGCCCCCTCTCCCTGTATCCGACGGCAGGCGATATGCTTTCTTTTTCGATGTAGACGGCACGCTGGCGGAAATTCGGCCGCAACCGGACGCCGTTGTCATCCCTTCCTCTGTCCGCGACAACTTGCAGGCGCTGTCGGCCGCATGCCGCGGCGCGCTGGCCCTGGTGTCGGGCCGCCCCATCGAACAGCTTGATAAACTGGTTGCGCCGCTTAAGCTGCCGCTGGCGGGCGTTCACGGCGCCGAACGGCGCGACGGCGAGGGCAACCTGCATCGCCTGGCGCTGCCGGCTGAAGTGACGGTTCCGCTGCGGCGGATGCTGGAGCAGGCGATAGCCGCCATGCCGGGCGCGCTGCTGGAGGCCAAAGGCATGGCCTTCGCGCTGCACTATCGCCAGGCGGCGGCGTATCGGCCGCAGATATTGAAGCTGGCGGAGTCCGCCGTGGCGCAGTTTCCCCAGTTGACGCTGCAACCCGGCAAGTGCGTGGTAGAGATAAAACCGCAAGGGATAGATAAAGGCGCGGCGATTAACGCCTTTATGCGGGAAGCCCCTTTCAACGGGCGCATTCCCGTTTTTATTGGAGACGATCTTACGGATGAGAAAGGATTTCTGGCGGTGAACGCCATGCAAGGCGTTTCCGTTAAGGTCGGAGACGGTTCAGGCCATGCCCGCTACCGCCTCAAACAGGTAACGGACGTTTACCACTGGCTTGAACAAATACTATTACAACTAAAGCATGATAACGTCGGAAAGGAGTTAAGGTTATGAGTCGTCTGGTTGTCGTATCTAACCGCATCGCTATTCCTGATAAGTCGAAGTCTAGCGCTGGCGGATTGGCCGTAGGTATTCTGGATGCACTGAAAACCACCGGGGATTGTGGTTTGGCTGGAACGGAGAGATAAGTGAAATATCCGGTGAAGATGAGGATGACCTGAATCTACTGGAAAATGACGGCATCACTTATGCCTCCGTTCCGCTCAATCAAAATGATTACGACCTCTATTATTGTCAGTTTTCCAATGCCGTCATCTGGCCCGCATTCCATTATCGTATCGATCTGGTGCAGTTTCAGCGCGAAGCCTGGGAAGGCTACCGCCGGGTTAACGCGCTGCTGGCCAGACGGTTGCAGCCGTTGATTAAGCCGGATGATATTCTGTGGATCCATGACTATCATCTGCTGCCGTTTGCCGCCGCGTTACGCCAAATAGGCGTGAATAACCGTATCGGATTCTTCCTGCATATCCCCTTCCCCACGCCGGAAATCTTCAATGCGCTGCCCACCCATGAAGATCTGCTGAAAATGCTGTGCGAATATGATCTGCTTGGCTTCCAAACGGAAAACGATCGGATGGCGTTTCTTGATAACCTTGGGCAACTGACCGCATTGCAGCCGATCGGGGCGAAAACCCATCGCGCTTTCGGCAATACCTTTATGACGGAGGTTTATCCGATAGGCATCGCGCCGGACAACATTCAGGAGATGGCGTCAGGACCGTTGCCGCCCAAGATAGCCGCCATGAAACGCGAGCTGGGCGATGCGCAAAATATTATTTCCTGCGAGCGCCTGGATTACACCAAAGGGCTGCCGGAACGCTTCCTCGCCTATGAAGCCCTGCTGGAGCATTATCCGCAGCATCGCGGCAAGGTGCGTTATTCGCAAATCGCCCCAACCTCGCGCGGGGATGTGCAAGCGTACCAGGATATCCGCCATCAGTTGGAGATGGAGGTCGGTAGAATTAACGGCAAATACGGTACGCTGAACAGTACGCCGCTCTACTATCTCAATCAGCATTTCGACCGCCGGCTACTGATGAAAATATTCCGTCTGACGGATGTCGGGCTGGTCACGCCGCTGCGCGACGGCATGAATCTGGTGGCGAAAGAGTATGTGGCGGCGCAGGATCCCGACGATCCGGGCGTGCTGGTGCTGTCGCGCTTTGCCGGCGCGGCCAATGAGATGACCGCCGCGCTTATCGTCAACCCTTACGATCGGGATGAAGTGGCGGCGGCGCTGGATCAAGCGCTGACCATGCCGCGAGACGAGCGTATCGCCCGTTACAACGAGCTGATGGCGATATTGCGCAAAAATGATATCGCCCACTGGTGTGACAGTTACTTAAAAGATCTGCGTGCTATCCAGCCGCATAGCGCCGGACATAGCGCCGTCGCCAACGTCGCGGGATTATAGCGCCGAGCGCCGTCCCGGCTTCGGCCGGCGGCATCTCATCCCTATCAACCCGGCCCCTGCGCCTAATGCCGCTCGTTTAAGGAACGGGATACCGCAGGCGCAGGCGGCCACGGCGTGAGGCGTCCCTGCGGAAACCCCATCATCCTGTTCCCCCTAAATCCTGGCTTAAACGAGTTGTATTAGTCTCCCGCCGGGGCTATTCATAAACCGTTGCAAATCAAAGACGCTAAATTGCGGTTTAGCGTGCGCATGCCGAACTGTTGCTTTTATGATTGTAAATAATGGGTTATAGCGCTTTCACGCCCTGCGCGGCGGAGAAAAACGTGATAGATAGCACACTTTTTGCTGTAAGTGATGAGGCGAATGTCTACACTTAATAGAGAGAAGCCCGGGCCACGTCCCGTATTTTTACGACGCAATGCTGAGGTTTGTAGCACATGTTCAATTCGAAATTACACGTTGCTGAATCAGTAGAGTTCGATATCGACCCAAATCGCCAATATGAACTTGACCCCGTCGAATTAACACCGGATAACATGCTTGAAGCGGAGCCGGAACCAGAAATGATCGAAGGGTTGCCCCCTTCCGATGCGCTAACGCCCGCCGATCGCTATCTGGAACTGTTCGAACGCGTGCAATCTTCGCGTATTTTTACCGATAGTAAAACGTTCCCCGATTGCGCGCCCAAAATTGACCCGTTGGATATTCTCATTCGCTATCGCCGGATGAAAAACAAACCCGGTTTTGACCTGAAACAGTTTGTCGAAGAGCACTTCTGGCTGCCGGAAGACCATAGCAACGGTTACGTCTCCAACCCGGAGGACTCCCTTAAAGAGCATATAGATAAACTATGGGGCGTGCTGACGCGCGAGCCTCAAGATCATATTCCGTGGTCGTCGCTGCTGGCTCTGCCGCAGGCCTATATTGTGCCGGGCGGACGTTTCAGCGAAGCCTACTACTGGGACTCCTACTTCACCATGCTGGGGCTGGCGGAAAGCGGCCGCAACGATTTGCTGCGTTGCATGGCGGATAATTTCGCCTGGATGATTGAAACCTACGGCCACATTCCCAACGGCAATCGCACCTATTACCTCAGCCGTTCGCAGCCGCCGGTATTCGCGCTGATGGTGGAGTTGTTTGAGGAAGACGGCGTGCGCGGCGCCCGCCGTTATCTGGACCATCTGCTGATGGAGTATGCCTTCTGGATGGACGGCGCCGAATCGCTGGGGCTGAATCAGGCCTATCGCCACGTGGTGTGTCTGCCCGACGGCTCGCTGCTTAACCGCTATTGGGATGACAGAGACACCCCGCGCGACGAATCCTGGCTGGAAGATGTGGAAACCGCGAAGCAATCGGGCCGTCCGGCAAACGAGGTTTACCGGGATCTGCGGGCGGGCGCCGCGTCGGGCTGGGACTACTCATCGCGCTGGCTGCGTGATGCGTACCGTCTCGCCAGTATCCGCACCACGCAGTTTATCCCGGTGGATCTCAATGCGTTTCTGTACAAGCTGGAGGGCGCCATCGCCAATATCTCCGTGTTGAAAGGAGATAAAGAAACGGAGGCGTTATTTCGCCAGCGGGCGGAAAATCGCCGCGCGGCCGTCACCCGCTATCTGTGGGACGAAGAGGAAGGCTGTTTCCGCGACTATGACTGGCACCGCCAGCGGATGGGGCTTTTTTCCGCCGCCAGCATCGTGCCGCTATATGTGGGGCTGGCCACCCACGAACAGGCCGACAGACTGGCTGAAGCGGTGCGCGCGCGCCTGCTCACTCCGGGGGGCTGATGACTACCGAGTATGAAACCGGCGAGCAATGGGATAAACCCAACGGCTGGGCGCCGATGCAATGGATGGCGATTCAGGGCTTTAAAATGTACGGCCATGACCAGCTTGGCGATGAAATCGCCCGCAACTGGCTAACGACGGTGAATCTTTTTTACCGGCAGCACCATAAGCTGATTGAAAAATACCATATCATCGGCGGCGTGCCGCGCGAAGGCCGCGGCGGCGAATATCCGCTTCAGGACGGCTTCGGCTGGACGAACGGCGTGGTCCGCCGGCTGATCGGTCTTTACGGAGAAAATTTCGAATGAGGGTTTGCCAACAACGGCCGCATCATTTTTGACCGAGCGTATTTTTTAATCTGGCGCGGTTTTAACTCGGCATAATATTGGCGTGTTCGCGCCATTCGCCCGTTAAAAACCGCGGGTGCCGCATTATATAGCGCCAGGCGTCTTCAATCGGTTTGGGGATATCGACATGGCAAATATAGTTTTTTCCTCTTGGCCCATATCCTTGCTCATTATCCCGCAGGCGTGGTATTTCGCCCAACAATAAGGAGATAAAACGATCGATATCCCAGAGGCCGCCATTACCATCGCCAGAGAAACGGACGCCATCCGCGCTATCAATCAGACGGGGAATATAGGTCGGCCAGTTGAAAAAAGCAGGTCTATTAACCGAATCCGACCACGTATGGCAAAATGTGGCGTAAGCCCGGCGCTGTAGCAAGGGGTCTTGAATAAGGACAATATTTCTCGGTTCAAATTGTATTTTTTCCAGCAAATCACGCGTAAATTTCGCATTTTCCCCCGTATTCCGCGAAGCGCTTTCCAGCAGGATCTGTTCATCGGGCAAATCCCAGAAACGGGCGGCGATATCATGAAACAAGCACGCTTCCGGGCGCGTATCGGAAGTATCGATATCCCGATAGCGGGGATGCTTTTCAATCGCCGCGGCAAGCAAGCCGGTGGAGTGGCCGATACCGCCGGAAATAATCAAAGGAATACCGCGGGTCTTCGCCAGGGAGCAAGCGCCGTCGATGGTTGTCAATACCGCATTGCCGGTCAGAACAATCGCGTCGGCGATTAATTCGTCCCGGCGGGAAGAATAATCATCGATGGCAAGCCAGGCGGCAATGATATTCACGGCGTCAATAACGTCGGCCGGCATTGGCGGCAATTTCGCTATCGCTGAAACATCGCTATTCATATTTCACGATCCCCAAAAGACTTTGCTCATTTTAGCTACGCTGGACATAAATAATCCGCCTAGTGCTGAAGGCATTCTATTCCAGCCGCCCCAATTTGGCTATTATCCGCGAGACTCAACGTACCGCCGCTATTTTTCGCACCGCGTTCGCTTAACCATATCCCCCGCCCCTTTATTTAGCGCGAATAAATCGGACGTAAAAACCAAACAACGATTCCCACTTGAAAAAACGCCAACGGCCTATATATGTAAGGCAAAAAAGGAAGGATAAAAAAGATGACGAAACTCGAATACTTAATGAAATTTAGACGTTGCAGCAATCTGGATACGCTGGAGCGCGTGTATGAGCACATGCAAGAGAAGGTTCCCGCCTCCGAGCAAAGCGAATTTGAAAGCGCCTGCGATCACCGGCGGGCGGAAATCATTCATCAGCGGTTATGGGACCGGGTTCCCGCCACGGCCTGGAAAAATGTTGTTTGATGCCGCGCAGGAAAAGCCTCGCATTTAACTCGCTATCCGCACACCCGCTCCATTGACCGAATAAGTTTCTTGCCTCTGGCTTTCATTGCCGGCGTACCGATAACGGCCAATTCCCGGATGTGCATCAGCGCCTCACGGCGTAACTCAACGTGGTTTAGCGCCAGATCGTGCAAAGCCTGCATGGCTGTAGTCTTCACGATGCTGCTGCGATCGGCCGTATAGCCGACCAGGGACGAAAAAGCCTTTCGCGATTCGTCCGGCGTCAGCGATAAGCGCGGAACCATCGCCGCGATATGCCAGCGCAGTTCAGGTTGCGAGGCCGTGACCAACAATTTCAGCATTTGAGATTTATGCGGCGCAAGCAGATCCGCCCTGGCTAGGGAGGCTTTTTCAACCGCGTCGGCGCAGCGCATCGCGATGACGGGATCGGGATGACTGATGCCGTGAATAAGTTGAGCAAAAACATCAGCATCAGACCTGGCAAGCGCCGCCGCCTGGTCGGCAAGCCCGATGGATCGCCGATCGCCGCCTTTAAGCATTTCCAAAATATCCACTGGCTTTATCATAACGATTGCCTCAATTTAACCGTCTGGACCCATACTCTCCCGCGCCACTACCTTATCCATTTTTCCGACAGTATGTCAGTTACTGGCAGGAGCGATTTGTTGGAATGAACGCCGCGCAACACAATAGATATGTATTGTCATAAATTCATCTTCCTCTTAAATAATATTAATCAGCTTAACCTAATGATTATTTTCTAAAAAAGACAGAAAAATGAAAATTTGTTCGCCCCGGCATATCAAGTTAAAAGATTTATATATAACTCTAATATAAAATAAAAATATAACGCGCATAAACAGACACAAGCGATTGATTGCCTTAGATCAAAAAAATGACGATTTAACCATCGAGATTTTATTTCTTTACTGATAGTAAAAAAACGATATACGCCGCCTAGCCATCTATGCAACATTAAATAGATAAAAAATAAAATTCATATAATAAACTAATTAATCAAACAGCAAACAATATAAAAAATAATATTATGCATTAAACAAATTCATTTTATAACTTTAATAAAACAATCATTTTAATTTTAAACGACAGATAATAATGGAGGTATTCCAGAGAAAATTAAAATCATCGAAAAAATAAAAGGATATAAACCGTGGTTTGCCGGAATATGCGTTCTGACCGCCACGGATAAACCGGCACTAAAGATAGATCGCAGGAGCAACAAAATAGTTTGCCGGAATACGATACCTGTGATTTTCCAGTGTCCGACTCGCCGATTTCATGTGAGGGAAACCAAATGAGCATCGAGACCCTGTTGAAACGTATCCAGACCGCCTACGAACTAGATATGCGGAACAAGCGGATAGCCGTCGAGGCGACGGATCTGCCGCTGTCCTATGAATCCATCACTGACCAATGGTTAACCAATGTCCTTTGCCATCAGCATCCCGGCGCCAGGGTGTTGAAACACTATGTCGGCGCGCCGGATAATGGCTCTTCGAACCGCCGCAAAATCCGAATCATCTATAACGATACCGGGCGCTCGCTCGGTCTGCCGGAGCAGCTATTCTGCAAAGCCTCCCAGGAACTACAAAACCGTATCGTTCTGGGAATATCGGGCGCCGCGCTGTCCGAAGTGCTTTTCTTTCGGGATATCCGTCCGCATCTGGACATTGAGGCTCCACATTGTTTCCATGCGCATATAGATCCGGAATCTTTTAACTCGATTATCATCCTCAACGATCTGAGCGGCTCGGTTAGTCATTTCTGCGACCACAAAACCGTCATCTCCCGCACCCATGCTGAAAGTCAGATACAACTATTGGCGCGTCTGCACGGACGAGTCTACGCCATGACGCACCTACAGGCGGTGATCAAAGTACTACCGACCTGGCCGCAGTTTTTCGCCAATACCCTGGATATCGGCATAAAAGAAGGCTCCAGCAAGGGGTTTCTTGAAGCGGAATCGGTGATCCCCGAACGCTTGTACCGGCGCCACGCGGAAATCTGGCCGGCAACCCTGCAATCCGTCGCCTTTCACCAGAGTGCCGCGCATACCCTGACGCATGGCGACGTGCACTTGAAGAATTGGTACATCACCAGCAACGGCGAACTGGGGCTCTGCGACTGGCAATGCGGCGGCCGCGGTCATTGGGGACGCGATCTGGCCTATACCCTTTCCTGTTCTCTGGCGGTGGAAGACCGACGAGCCTGGGAGCGAGATCTGGTGCGCCTGTACCTCAATGAACTGCACGCCGCGGGCGGTCCGAAGGTTTCCTTCGCCGAGGGTTGGAAAATCTATCGCCAACAGTTGATAAGCGCATTAACCTGGTGGACGGTGACCCTGACGCCGCCCCCCGGCTTTCCTGATATGCAGCCGCGGGATACCACGCTGGCGTTTATCCACCGGATCGCCACCGCGATGGACGATCTGGATACCCTTGATGCATTTTGCTGATCCGGAGGTTCCCTTGATAGCTGAATCCTCCTGATTCCTAAGATTCAATCGCCTGCCGCCTTGCATAAATCCGCTCTGTCGAGTTGATGCAAGGCGGTGCCGTTGAGAATGATCGGCAATCATCGCTGACAAACCTTTAGGCTCTCTTCTTCACTGCGGAGGGAAAAGTTCTGCATTTTTAATGAGTTGAATTTTAACTCTGGCAAAAATGAGGCCGTGAGGGGTCATTAATGGCGATGTTCCGTATTTCGTCATCAGCCTGCAACAACTAACGAAAATATTTAACTTTGTTAAAGATCGGCCGATGGTTTCCGATAGTTACCTATTATCTGCGGAAATATCACTGAGCCTCAAAAATGCGAAAGAATTTGCCCATAACCCAAAACCTCTACATTTTTCCTGGCGATCAAACACTTATCTCCATCACCGACCTGCAAGGCAATATCACCTACTGTAACTCGAATTTCATCAATGTCAGCGGCTTCACCAGCGAGGAACTGCTGGGCCAACCACACAATATCGTGCGTCATCCCGATATGCCGCAGGAAACCTTCCGCGACATGTGGGACACCATCAAGTCGGGCCTGCCCTGGACGGCGCTGGTAAAAAACCGGCGCAAAAATGGCGATTATTACTGGGTTCGCGCCAATGTCACTCCGGTGCGCGATGGCGATCGCACCATCGGTTTTCTATCCGTGCGCTCGCGGGCGCCCGATGAGGAGATAGCCGCCGCCGAGAAACTGTACGCCGTCATGCGCCGGGAGGCGGAACTAGGCCGCCGGCGTCATACCCTGCATCGCGGGCAACTGGTGCGCCGTACCCTGACGGGAAGGATCGCGCGCGGACTCAGTCCAGGGCTGCGCGGCCACATTATAGTTATCAGCGTGCTGGCGGCCGGCGGACCGCTGCTGGCTCAAGTCGCCGGCGCGCCGCTATGGGGCGCGGCTGCCGCGGCGGCGGGCTGCGCGGCGCTCTCCGCCTGGCTGCTGATGCGTCAGACCATAACGCCGCTGCGTCAGGTGGTGAGCGTCGCCAACCTGATGGCGGGCGGCGATCTGACGCGCTTCGTTCCGGTGACCGGACGCGGCGAAATCGCCCAAATCCAGCTGGCGTTGGCTCAGCTCAATGTCTCAGTGCGCACAGTGGTGCGGGACGTGCGCCATGAAGTGGCTAACCTGCTGGGCGGCACCCAGGAGATCGCCAACGGCAACAAAGACATGGCGACCCGCACCGAGACCCAGGCCGGCAGCCTGGAGCAGACCGCCGCCGCCATGGAACAGATTTATCGCACCATTCAGCAAACCACCCAGTTGGCCAACGACGGCGCCCAGCATGCCCGGCACACCGCCGAGGCGGTATTGCGCAGCGATGACGCGGTGCAAAGCGTGGTGAACACCATGCAGGCTATCGAAGAGTCGTCGCGGCGCATTCAGGATATCATCCAGGTGATCGAAGGGGTCGCTTTTCAAACCAATATCCTGGCGCTGAATGCCGCGGTGGAAGCCGCGCGCGCCGGGGAAAAAGGCAAAGGCTTCGCGGTGGTGGCGACGGAAATCCAGGCGCTGGCGCAGCGTACCGCCAACGCGGCCAAAGAGGTGCGCGGCCTGATCGAAGAATCGGGCGCGCGGGTGGATGAAGGCAGCCAGCGCGCCGCCGATGCCCTGAATCGCATGCAGGGCGTGACCGACGCCGTAAGTCAGGTAAGCGCCATGCTGGAACAGATCAATACCGCCGCACGCGAACAGTCCGTCGGCGTCGGTCAGGTGAACGGCGAAATCGCCGGCCTGGACGCCATCACGCAGCAGAATGCCACCATGGTGGACGATCTGGCTTCCGCGGCCAATGCCCTCAACCGGCAGGTCGCGCTGGTGCACAATACCATCCGGGTGTTTCGTCTTACCGAGCGTGACACCACGCTGGCGGAAGTGGATTCCGGCGAACTGCGCCTGGCCCAGAAGCGCGACGTCATCGGCGAAGACGGACGCCTCGACTTCGGACAGGCCATCGCCAACCACCGGCAGTGGCGCGTCACGCTGCGCAATGCCATCAACCGCAAGCTGGTGCTGGATACCAAGGCCGGACGCGACGATAGCTGCGCCCTGGGCGCTTGGCTAAACGGCCCAGGCAAGGCGCAGCGGGGAGGCACGCCGGAATATGAAGCGCTGGTCAACGCCCACCGGGCGTTTCACAGCGAAGTGGGCGCGGTGGTCGACCTGATCAACCGCAAAAAGATGAGCGAGGCGGAACAAAAGCTGAGCACCAGCCAACCGCTGTACGATCGCGGCCAGAAATTGGTACAGGCGATCCATGCGCTGTCGGGTGACGCATGACGGCGTTGCGGGTGCTGGTTGTGGATGACGATGTGCTGAATCTGCGTATCGCCGCCCGATTGCTGCGCGAACTGGGGCATTCCGGCGCGCTGGCGGGAGACGGCGAAAAAGCGTTGCAACTGGTGCGGCGGCAGCAGTTCGACCTGATGCTGTTGGACATCAACATGCCGAAGCTGAGCGGCGAGGATACGCTGCGCGCGCTGCGCACGCAGGAGCGGCGCGCCGGCGCGCCGAGCCTTCCGGTACTGATGGTATCCGGACACCGCGGCGAGGAGACGCAGCGCCATTTTCTGGATCTCGGCGCCAACGGCTTTTTGGAAAAACCACTTGCTCTGACGGCGTTACAGGCGGAGCTGGCGCAACTGGGCGGGAACTAAACCGACATGGCTGCTTTCTGGTGGGGAGCCGCGACGTCCGCGGCGATAACGCTATTGCTGGCGGCGCTGTACCGGTACGGTTTTCGCCGCGGCGATCTGACCGATATGAGTCACATGGTCGGTATGATGCGGCTGCGCAGCGACGCCGCCTGCCTGCTGCGTCCGGATGGCCGGGTGATGTGGGTTAATCAGGCCTACGGCGATACCACCGGTTTCGGCGCCGAGGATCTGGCGGATCGCCATTGGCCCGGCTTCCTAAGCCAACAGGCGGCGGACGACGCGCCGGTGGCCGCCATCGAAAACGCCATTACCGGGCGGCGCGAACTGCGTATCGACCTGATGTTTCGCTTGGCCAGCGGCGAGGCGCGCTGCATGATTGTGGAATTGCATCCGCTGCGTAAACCGGCGAACCGCCTTATTCCGCGGCTATCCAGGCGGACGTTCACCGGTTATCTGGTGGTACAGGTGGATATCGACCAGCAGCGCCGCGAACGCAAGATGACGCAACTCGCGCTGCGCGACCGCCAGGCAGTTCTGGATATTCTCGACCGTTACGCCATCGTCAGCGAAACCGATTTGCAAGGGCATATCACCAAGGTCAATGACCGTTTTCTGGAAGTCAGCGGCTACCGCGCCGATGAGGTGATCGGACGCCACCACAGCATGTTCAGATCCGGCATCCATGACCGATCGTTCTGGCGCAATATGTGGAGCACTATCGCCCGCGGCGATATCTGGCACGGCGAAATCTGCAACCACGCCAAGGACGGTTCGCTCTACTGGCTGGACAGCGTCATTGCGCCCATGCTGGGAGCAAGCGGCCGTCCGGTGAAATACATGTCGATCCGCACCGACATCACGCCGCTGAAGCTCAGCCTCGATATGCTGGAACGCACCGGCAAAATCGCCGGCGTCGGCGGCTGGTACTACACCCCGGAGAGCAAAACGCTCTATCTCACCAAAGGCGCGGGCAATCTGCTGGGGCTTTCCGACGCCGACCACATAATGTGTCTGGACAAGATGCAGACCTTAATGCCGCGCATCATGCGCCGGCAGTGGCCGGCTTACCGCGATCTGATCCGCCATACCATGGAGAGCGGCGAACCGTTCACCCAGGAGATGCCGCTCACCCTGATAAACGGCCGGACGCTCTGGGTCAACCTGAGCGGAGAGGTAGAATATCTGCATGGCAAGCCGTACCGGCTGGTGGGCGCGGTACAAGACATCAGCGCCCAGGTGGAGGCGCGGCTGCGCGTCGAATCCAGCGAGCGGCTGCTGAGATCGGCTATCGATGCGCTGGACGAGTCGTTTGCCTTGTATGACGCCGGCGATCGGCTGGTGCTCTGCAATGACCGCTATCAGGATATGTTTGGCGATAAAGGCCATCGGATAAAACCCGGCATCTCCGTCGAGCAGGTGATACAACTGGCGATTGAGACGAACACCAGCCTGGATGCCGAAGGCATTGAAAGATGGCGTCAGCATCAACTCGATCTATGGCGGCGGCACGTCCACCATCAGCAGGTGAAGCTCAATGACGGGCGCTGGCTTAAACGCGTTGGCGTCACCACCGTAGACGGCATGCGGGTGCTGTTCTGGATCGACGTCACCGATCTGCACCAGGCGCTGGAAGACGCCGACGCCGCTTCACGCAGCAAAAGCCATTTCTTGGCCAACATGAGCCACGAAATCCGCACGCCGATGAACGCCATCATGGGCATGATGCAGTTGATCGAGCATACCGCCATCAACACCGAACAGCGCGACCTGTTGCGAAAAATGGAGCGGGCGGCGCGTTCGCTGCTGGACATCCTCAACGATATTCTCGACTTCTCCAAAGTCGAAGCCGGCATGATGCTGCTGGATACCGAGCCGTTCAAACTGGCGGATCTGCTGACGGATGTCTCAACCATCTTATCCGGCACGCTGAGCGGCAAACGGTTGGAGCTAGTGTATGAGCTAGATCCCGGCATTCCGCCGTTGCTGCTGGGAGATGCGCTGCGGCTCAAACAGATCCTGATCAACCTGGGCGGCAACGCGGTAAAATTCACCGCCAAAGGCGAAGTAAGAATACAACTGCGCGTATTGCAATACGGCGAACAAGGCGTACTGCTGGAATTCGCCGTGCAGGACAGCGGTATCGGTATCGGCGCGGACGCCACAGCGCATATCTTTACCGGCTTCAGTCAGGCGGAAGCCTCTATTTCACGCCGCTATGGCGGCACCGGCCTGGGGTTGGCCATCAGCCACCGGCTGGTGTCGCTGATGGGCGGTCAGCTACAGGTGCAAAGCAAAATAGGCCGCGGCAGCCGCTTCTGGTTCCAGATTTGGCTGCAACCGGTGAAAAAGATTTCAGAGAAAATTTTTGACGCGCCGTCGATAACCGGGCATCAGGACGACGGCCAGACGGTAAACGGCGCCCTGCCGGGGGAAAACCATCGGGCATTGCTGCTGGAACCGCATCCGGCGTCCCGTTCGGCGATCGGTAAGCTGCTGGAAAACTACGGCGGTTGGCAGGTGGTTGCCGGCAACGATGTGCCTTCCGCGCTGACGACGCTCGACGTAGAGCCGCAACCGACGCTGGCGCTGCTAAGCGTGGATGCCCCGGACTACCAGCAGTTGCTGGCGCGGCTGCGCGCTACACCTAACCCGCCGGCGATCCTGCTGCTGTCGTCGACCCCCTGCCCGCCGCGCGACGGCCTGCCGATACTGTGCAAACCGATCACATTTTCCATGATTTGGAACGCCATTCAGGGCAAACACCAACAGGATCCCGCCGACGCGCCGGCGCAGCAACACCGGCTGGCGGGGCTCCGGCTGCTGCTGGTGGAAGATAACGAAATCAATCAGGATGTGGCGATCCGGATGCTGGCGCGGGAAGGCGCGCAGGTCAGCGTGACGAGCAACGGTTTACAGGGCGTTCAGGCGCTGGACGCCGCGCCAGACGCCTACGATCTGGTTCTGATGGATATGCAAATGCCGATAATGGACGGTTTGCAGGCTACGCAGACGATACGCAGTGAACCGCGCTTCGACCGGCTGCCGATCATCGCCATGACCGCCAATGCCATGCAGTCGGACCGGGAAGACTGCCTGAACGCGGGGATGAACGGCCATATCGGCAAACCGTTCCATATGGAGGAACTGATAGACATCATTCTGCGCCATATCGGGCGCTTGCCCGCCACCGCCTCTCCCTCTCCAGCGCCGCATAAACCATCTTGCGCGCCAGCGATGGAAACCGAGCTGGATGCGGAAAACGCCCTGCTGCGACTGGGGCAGGATCGGGCGTTCTATAGCCAGCTACTGCATAATTTCGCCCCGGCGGCCCGGAAGCTGACGCAACGCATCATTCAGGCGCTGGAGGAAGGGGATGCGGCGCAAACGCGCGATGCGGCGCATCAGCTCAAAAGCATCGCCGCCGCCAGCGGCGCCCTCCAGTTGACGGCCGTTTGCGCCGCCGTCGAACAACTGGCGAGAAACGGCGAAGATCGTCCGGCGCTGGAGCGGCAGGCGGCGGCGCTGCCCGAAACGCTGACGCGCGCGCTGGCGGCGCAGCAGACGTGGCTGCGGCGGCATGGCGACGCAGAAAAAGAGCATGCGCGCAGGGATGACGGCGTAACGGCCACAGATGACGGCACGCTGGGGACGGATTTGGCGGAACTGGCCGCTGCGTTGCAGGCCAGCGATATGGTTTCGTTAGACCTGTTCGATACCCTGCTGGCCCGCCATCGCGATCGCCTCGGTCCGCAGATTCAACCGCTGTGCGACGCCATGAACGCCTTCGATACCGATGCCGCCCTCGCCATTATTCAGGAGTTGCAAAACCGGTAACGGCGGCGTCCCTGCCGAGAGACCGCCTCGTTTCAATAGCGCCGGCCCGGCGGCGGCATTTAGCCGCAGCCCTGATTCGTAGGACGGCGGAGCTTGATCCTCCAGCGTCGGGCGCGTGCTGCGACATCGCAGGAAATGGCGGCTTTACCGCGCACGAAACCGTCTCTTAGCCCGTATAAGAATGTGGCTAAGAGACCGGCTAACGACCAATAAATCAGCCCTGATGCGCCAGGGCCGGCAGATAATCGGCGGATTCTTCCGTCCGGAAGCGGTCTACCGTGCGCGATAGCTCCTGCGCCTGATCGCTCAGCGATTTGGCCGCAGCCAGGGCTTCCAGCACCAGCGCCGCGTTCTGCTCCGTACTCTGATCCATTTGCGATACCGCCTGATTAACCTGTTTGATGCCTGAGCTTTGCTCTTCGCTGGCCGCGCTGATTTCCGCCACCATCGCGGTAACGCGCTGCACGCTTTCGACGATTTCACTCATGGTGGAACCGGCGTGTTTCACCAGATCGGTTCCCTCCGTGACCTTGGACACCGAATCATCTATCAGACCTTTGATCTCTTTAGCGGCGGACGCGGAACGCTGCGCCAACGTGCGCACCTCGCTCGCCACCACCGCGAAGCCTCTCCCCTGCTCTCCGGCGCGCGCCGCCTCCACCGCGGCATTCAGCGCCAGGATATTGGTCTGGAAGGCGATACTGTCGATCACCCCAATGATATCCACCACTTTACGCGACGAGGCGTTGATCGAATCCATGGTATCCACCACCTGCCTGACCACCGAACCGCCGCGTCCGGCCACTCCGGAAGCGGACTGCGCCAACTCATTGGCGTGACGCGCATTCTCCGCATTGTTTTGCACGGTGGCGGTCAGTTGCTCCATAGCCGACGCGGTCTGCTCCAGCGCGCTGGCCTGCGACTCGGTGCGGGATGACAGATCTTCGTTGCCGGAAGCGATCTGCATTGACGCGGTGGTGATGGAATTGGTGCTGCTGCGCACCTGGCTTACCAACAGGGAGAGGTTATCGCGCATGGCGCGAATGGCGTACAGAATGCTGCTCTGGTCGCCGGATCGGGTCTGCACGTCCACCGTTAGATTGCCGTCGGCGATCTGACGCACCACATTAACCGCGTATTGCGGCTCGCCGCCCAACTGGCGCAAAAGGGTGCGCAGCATGTTCCATGCCAGCAGAGCGATCGCCACCAGCAGCGCCGCGACAATGGCCAACAGCCGGAGGGCGTTATGCCAGAATGTCTGCTGAATGTCATCGATATAGTCGCCGGTGCCGATGATCCAGTCATAGGGTTCGAAGTGGGTGATAATGTAAATTTTATCAACCAGTTCCTGAGCGCCGGGACGCATGCCCTTGCCCTGCGTCATGCCGAAGGCCTTCCCTTGCAGAGCCGCGCGGTTGCGCACCCCGGCTTCCCGGCCGCCATTCGCATCAACGATGCCGACGCGATTGGCGTCGGGGTGTACATAGTTCACATCGTCGCTGTAGCCCAGCACAAAGAAATAGCGATTACCCTGATGAAAACTGCCGATGGCGCGCTTGGCTTCGTTCAGCGCATCCTCATGCGAAAGCTGGCCGGCCTTCTCCCGCTCATAGGTTTTTTGCGCTGAAGCCTTGGCCAATTCCACCAGCGTGGTAAGTTGCCCGATACGCTCTTTCATCATCGACGAATACAAGGTATTTAATGCTACGGCCGAAAGAGCCAATAATCCCAGTAGCATTGCACCGCACAACAGTATAATTCGAGTTTGTAGTTTCATTATATTTCTCTTCAATATATTGCACGTAAATCAGGCTATCCGCCGCACAGCGCGCAGGCCTTCCCGATCGGAATACGGGAAGTTTGCGCGCCGGATGATCGTCTTCCACGGCCTACCTGTGAGGATATTCTTGAAGCATAAAGATTGATGACATGTCACTGAATGATATCGGCATTGATTTGGAATGCTTTATAGCCATTAATAACCTAAGTGATAATTATTTCCATTACTATGTAAATTGGCGGTTTTTAGTTGAATCTTATCGAAAAAATGAAAATCGCCGCGCCGGGATCAGCGCCTTTTTCCCCGCCGCGCCGAACTGCGCCACAACCTTGCTCATCCTATCTAATTTCATGGAAACCCGAATATTGCCTGATGTCTTTTTAAAATTAAAAATATCATTAATATATAATGAGATAAAACAAACCCATTTTGTTATCCCCGCAAAAATGTTGACACAAAAACAAAATAAGATATAAATAGATATATCTAAAACAACAGGAGATAACCATGCGTAAACATCACTTTCGTGACGGACAGGATCAGAACGAGGAAATGAGGGATCGCAACCACCGGGCTGAAGGTAAAAAGCGCGATCGCGTAGAAGGTAGAGAACAGGAAGCGGGACGAGGTCATGGCCGCGGCCACGGCCGGCGTGGACACCGGGAAGAAGGACATGGCGCGCAGCACCGCCGCCAGCGCCTCTTCGCCCATGGCGAGCTACGCTTGGTGGCGCTGGATCTGCTGGCGCAAAACCCCAGCCACGGCTATGAGCTGATCAAAGCGATCGAATCCCTGACCGAAAGCCATTACGCCCCCAGCCCCGGCGTACTCTACCCGACGCTCGATTTTCTGCAGGAACAGAGCCTGATCGCCATTACCGATGAACTGAACGGCCGGAAAAAATTCGATATCACCGACGAAGGCCGCCAGTATCTTGAGCAACGTAAAGAGGAACTACAGCAGATCCTTGAACGCATCAAGGCGCGCATCGCCGGCATGGCGCTGCGTCAACATCCAGAGATGAAACGGGCATTGGACAATATCAAATCCGTACTGGACCTCAAGGTGAACCGCGAGGATAGCAATGAAGAAACGCTGAAGAAGATTATCGGCATCATTGACAACGCCGCCGCGGAAATTGCCCAGCTTGACTGAGTTTCGCATAACATCGGGATGTAGGCTAATAAGGGTCGCGATACCCGTAACGCCAGAGCCGCCACGGGGCGAGGCATCCCAGCGGGAACCTCGCCCCGGTATTTTCTCCCGGCATTGAGCCTACAGACGATGGCAATCCTATTCCGCATGTCCCAGCGTATGCATCAGGCGGTTGGCCCAGCCGAAAATAGCCGCTGAATGCAGCAAATCGACGATATCCGCCTTACTCAATCCCTGCGCCAGCAAAGTCTGAATATGTTGCGCAGTCACGGCAATCGGCGTTTGCGACAGCGCCCGGCAAAAATCGACGATTGCCTGGGTGTAACCATCGAATTCACCGTCCAGACCTTGAGTATAGAGAGTGCCGACCACGTCATTGCGCCCGGAAAGTTCCTCATAGCGCCGGGCGTGGACCGAACCGCAATAGGCGCAGCCATTGACGGCCGAAGCAGTCAGAGCGCCAAGTTCCCGCTCCGCACGCCCCAATCCCCCGCGGCTGTACATAACGTTTCCCTATGCGGCCGGACAACACCGCACCCGGTGCGTATCCGTTAACCAGTAATATTGTTCCGCATGGCGCAGGCAGGTTTTGCCGCCGCGGAACTCGCACCCCGCCCCCTGGGCGGCCACCGGCACGTTGCGCGGCTGATTTTTTAGCCTCGGATGCGCCGGCGGGATCGCCTGCAGCAGGTAACGCGTATAAGGATGCTGGGGATGTGAGAACAATTCCGGCACGCTGGCCTCTTCGACAATCAAGCCGCGCGACATCACGCCGACCCGGTCGGCGATGTGATGCACTACGCTGAGATCGTGGGCGATAAACAGGTAGGCCAACCCCTGTTCGCGCTGTAGCCTCATCAGCAGATTAAGGATCTGCGACTGGATGGAGACATCCAGCGCCGAAACCGGCTCATCGCAGATAATCAGCTTCGGCTCCAGGATCAGCGCGCGGGCGATGCCGATACGCTGCCGCTGCCCGCCGGAAAACTCATGCGGATAGCGCTGCGCGTCCGCCGGCGTGAACCCGACGCGGCGCAGCATCTGCCCAACCTGCTCCCTGCGCCAGCGGGCATCGCGCACGCCATGAATAATCAGCGGCTCTTCGATGCTGTAGCCCACCGAGCGTTTCGGGTCGAGCGACGACAGCGGATCCTGAAAAATCATCTGGATATCTTTACGCACGTCGCGCCACTGTCTGCTGTCAAACGTCAGCAACGATCGGCCGTCGAAGGTGACCTCGCCGCCGGAAGAGGCCGTCAGCCCCAGCAGGCTGCGTCCGGTGGTGCTTTTGCCGCTGCCGGATTCCCCCACCAGCGCGTAGGTTTCGCCCGGCATAATGTGAAAGCTGACGTCCTGCACCGCGGTAAAGCGCTTGCCGCGCCAGCCTTTAGCCTGAAAGGTTTTACTCAGATGACGCACGGTCAGCAGCGGCGTATTCATAGCAGCCCCTCTATCTCTTCGGCGCGCCAGCAGCGCACCCGCTGCGATGATCGTTCGGACAAGGCGCGTAAAGCGGGACGCTGTTCCCGGCAGCGCGCCTGCGCATAGGGACAGCGATCGGCGAAACCGCAGCCGGTTATCGCCACGGACAGCGCCGGCACCGTACCGCGGATTTCCGGCAGTTCGGTTTTGCGCGCGCGATCCAGCCGGGGCACCGACTGCAACAGGGCGCGGGTATAAGGATGGCGCGGATTATCAAACAGCGTGATGATATCGGCCTCTTCCACCACCTCGCCGAGATACATCACCAGTACCCGCTGGCACAGCTGCGCCACCACCGACAGATCGTGCGTTATCAGGATGATCCCCATCCCGTTGTCCGCTTTGACCTTTTCCAGCAGCGCCAGGATCTGCGCCTGAATGGTGACATCCAACGCGGTGGTCGGCTCATCGGCGATCAGCAGCGAAGGACGGCTGGCGATCGCCATCGCAATCATTACGCGCTGACGCATGCCGCCGGATATTTCATGGGGATAGGCCGCCGCACAGCGCCGCGCATCCTCAATGCCCACCTGATGCAGCAGGTTCAGCACTTCGGCCTGCCGCTGCCTGCGCGTCAAGGGCGTGTGCAGCCGCAGACTCTCCTCGATTTGAAAACCCACGCTAAAAACCGGGTTCAGGCTGGAAAGCGGATCCTGAAAAATCATCGCCATCCGGCTGCCGCGCCAGCGCTGCAACTCGCCGGGCGACAGATTGCGCAGCGCCTGACCGTTAAACGTCATCTCGCCGCTGACATGACTGTAGCGCGGCGGCAATAACCCCATCAGCGCCTGGGCCGTCACGCTTTTGCCGCAGCCCGACTCGCCGATAATCCCCAGCGTTTCATGCTGTTTCACCGCAAACGAAACGCCGCGCACCGGCGCCACCACGCCCTGCCCGGTGGCGAACTTTACCTGTAACTCATTAACCGCGAGTAACGTTGCCGGCTGACTGTGGTTACTCATCGGCCCGACGCCTCGGCTTTCAGTTGGCGCAGCAGACGGCGCGTTAAGGGTTGAAGCCCGCGATCGGAGCCGTCGCGCAGCGCATCGCCGACGATATTCAGCGCCAGAATCAATAATACGATGGCGATGCCGGGGAAAAAGGTCATCCACCAGGCGGTAAAAATCACCTTTTTCCCCTCCAGCAGCAGATTGCCTAAACTGGGCATCGGCGCCGGGATGCCGGAACCCAGAAAGCTCAACGCCGCTTCGGTAAGTATGGCGACGGAGAAGATCCAGCTCACCTGTACGATTAACGGCGAAATAACATTCGGCAGCAGGTGCAGCCAGATGATGCGCGCGCCGGTCGCGCCCTGCGCGCGCAACGCCTCAATGTAATTCTTCTCTTTGATCACCAGCGCGGCGGCGCGGATAACGCGCGCCACGGAAGGGACATACACCAGCGACAGCGCCAGCACCACATTCGAGATGTTCGGTCCAAGGATACCGACGATGGCGATAGCCAGCAGCAGCGAGGGAAACGCGAATAGTCCGTCGCAGATGCGCATCAGTATCAGATCCAGCCAGCGATACCAGGCGCACAGCAACCCTATCGCCGTGCCGATGGCGCCCGCCGCCAGCGCCACCGCCGCGCCGACCGAGAGCGAAATGCGCACGGCCAGCGCCACGCGTACAAACAGATCGCGGCCGAAGTTATCGGTGCCGAACCAGTGGACGGCGTCAGGAGGCTTGAGGCGGGTTAGCGGACTGATGGAGTAAGGGTCGAACGGACTGACCCATACGCCTGACAACGAGAACAGCACGATGATGAATAGCAACGCGCCCCCCGCCGCAAACCGCCGCTGACTGAAAAAGTTTTTCATGACGCGTTCCCCGTAACGGAAAGGCGGGGATCGATCAGATAGCTGAGGATATCGACCGCCAGATTAATCAACACATAGCTGACGGTAATCAGCAGCACCGCGCCTTGAATAACCGTGAAATCGCGTCGTTCGATGGAATCGACCACCAGCGAACCGACGCCCGGAATGCCGAACACGCTTTCAATCACAATCGCGCCGGTCACCAGCGAACCGAACGACTCGCCGCAGATGGTCAGCACCGGCAACAGCCCGTTCTTCAACGTGTGGCGCAGCAGTACGGCCGATTCCGGCACCCCTTTGGCGCGGGCGGTTTTAATAAAGTTTTCCTGTAGCACATCCAGCATCACCGCCCGCGTCATGCGCGCAATCAGCGCCGCGATACGAAAACCCAGCGCCAGCGCGGGCAGCGTTAAATACCACAGATTGAGCAACGCATCGCCGCGGGTGGAGCTATACCCCACAACCGGAAACCAGCGCAGCTGCACGGCGAAAAAGAAAATCAGAAACAGGCCGAGTAAAAAACCGGGAACGGACATCCCCAGCGTCGCCAGCCACATGATGACGCGATCCAACAGCCGGTCATGCCGCCAGGCGCTGACAATCCCGCCGCCCAGCCCCAGGAGCAGCGCAATGCCCTGCGCATAAATCGCCAGCGCCAGCGTGGGTTGCAGGTGCTGAAGAAAAAGCGACAGTACGCTGGCGTTCATCAACAAAGAGTGGCCGAGATCGCCGCGCAACACCGCGCCGAACCAGGTGAAAAACTGCGCCGGCAGCGGTTTATCCAGCCCCATTTGCTGACGCAGCGCGGCGATATCCGCCGGGCTGGCGTCATTGCCCAGGATCACCAGCGCCGGATCGCCCGGCGCCAGATGCACCAGACAAAACACCACCACCGCCACCACGAACAGCACCGGCAGCAGCGCCAGCAGCCGGTGGAAAATATACCAACCCATTATCTTCCCCGCTTACTGCGCCGCGATGCTGACATTCCACAATACCGGCCCGATCAGGTCATAGTAGCCGCGGACACGGTGTTTGATCGCCACCGCGTCCGGCGTGGTGCGTCCCAGCACGATCACCGGCAGGTAAGTCCAGGTCTGTAAATGCAATTTATCCACCAGCGGTCTGGCCTCTTTCAGCGACGGCGCCTGTTTGATGGCGTCCAGCGTGTCGTCAATTTCCGGGCTATTAGTCAGGCCCGGAAACTTGGCGCGCGAATCGAGGAAGGGATACTGATGCAGCACCTGACGCATGGAAAACTCCAGCGCGCACAGATCGAAGGTAGACGGATCCTGACGGCGTTGCAGCACCGTGGCCCAGTCATAGACATCAAGGCGGGATTTCACCCCAATCTGTTTCAACACCTGCTGCGCCACAATCGCCAGGTTGTACAGCTCGGCGTACTCCTTGGTGGCGATGATCACCACCTCTTCGCCGTTATAGCCGGACGCCTTCACCAGTTGGCGCGCTTCGTCCAGCTTATGCTGGTTCCAGTACGGTTTGCCGGCTTCGCTGTACCAGTCCACCTGTTCGGGAAAACCCAGCGAGGAATCCTCCTTGAAAAAGCGCGGATCGCTATAGCCCGCCAGCAGCGCCTGATGCACATCCAGCGCCAGATTGAACGCCTGGCGCAGCCTAACATCGGCGAACGGCCCGCGGTTCTTGTTGAACAGATAGGTAATCAGCGATCCGCCCGCCGCCGGACGGTATAACTCAACATCGCGCGCGTTGTTAAGCGCATCGATATTGTCTTTCGGCAGGTCGAAAACAACGTCGTATTCGCCGGTCAGCGCGCCGGCCAGACGGGTGGACTCATCGGTGATATAGCGGAACCAGATATCCTTAAGGTCCGCTTTTTTCTGCCCCGATAGCCCGTCCGCCGGTTCGCTGCGCGAGACATAGCCGTCGTAGCGGGTGAGATGCAGATATTCGCCCTGTTTGAACTCCGCCAGCTTATAGGGACCGGTGCCGATCAGTTGGCTGACCGGCTTTTTACTGGCGTTCGCTTCGTCGATCAGCCGTTTGGGCATGATGGCGGCCAGATTCTTCAAATCGGCCAGCACATTGAGCGTAATCAGCGACGGCGTCTGCACCGTCAGCCGCACGGTGCGGTCGTCAACCTTGCTGAACTGCGCGCCCGGCAGGTTGGCCTTGCCCTGCGTCGACACCGCCAACCAGCGGTTCATCGAAGCCACCACGTCATCCGCCGTCAGCGGTTGGCCGTCATGAAAATGGATGCCCGCGCGCAACACAAAGGTGTAAACCTTACGATCGTCGCTGAGCGCGTAGCTTTCCACCAGCTCCGGCACCGGTTCGAACTTGGCGTTGATGGTGAACAATTGTTCGAAGATATGGCGCACCACATCCGTGGTGGCGCTATTGGTGGTCAGGTAAGGATCGAGAGTGCCCGGCCTTTTGCCGTAAGCGATATTCAGCGCGGCATCGCGATCGACGGTTTCAGCTTGCGTTAATCCCCAGGGTAAACAGGCCGCCAGCAGCAGTGCGGCGGCAGGAAAAGTAAACCACTTCATTGATGGGAAACTCCCTTATCGTTGTAATGAGATGCGGATTCAGGCGGCATCCGTGACCGCGACCTGACCGGCGAATTCGTCTTTGACTTCCTGTAATAGCTGGGCGTCGGTCAGCAGACGCAGCCCGCTGCGCGCCAGCACTTTCGCCCCGGCGATCAGCGCCGTGTAGCCGAGCGGAGAATTGGCCGCTTCACGGAACGGCACGGTATGGCCGATCAGATCGTCCGGGCCGATTTTGATGGTGGGATGCGCCGTCGGCACCGCATGACTGATATCCCCGGCATCGGTTGACGCAATGCCCGTTTTATCCGATAGATCGACCTTTTCCCCCACGGCGGTGAACTCCTCCAGCAGCAACGCATTCAGCCGCTGGTTGATGCGGAAATCACGCGGCCCGACCTGATGTTCAATCTTCACCGTCGCGCCGGTCGCCAGCGCCGCGCCGTCGGCGATGGCGCGAATCCGCGGCTCCAGCGCGACGACCTCTTCACGGGTTTTGGCGCGAATGTAGTAATGCGCCGAGGCATATTCAGGAATGACGTTAGGCGCCTGGCCGCCGTTGGTGATAATGCCGTGCACCCTAACGCCGTCCGGCAACTGCTGGCGCAAGACGCTGATGCCGTTATACAGCAGCACCAGCGCATCCAGCGCGTTTACGCCTTTATGGGGGGAACTGCCGGCATGGGAAGGCTTGCCGTAAAAGTGGAAATAGAGGTGATTATTGGCCAGCGAAGGTCCGGTGAGCCGCGTTTTGCCGGAAGGATGAACCATCAGCGCGACATCCACGTCCTCCAGCAAGCCGTGTTCGACAAAACGCGCCTTTACATTGCCGTTCGGGCCGCCTTTACCGCGTAATCCGCCCTCTTCGGCCGGCGTGCCTAACACCACGACGCGCCCGCCGGTAACCTCAATGACCTCGCCGAGCGCGATCGCCGCCGCCACGCTGGTCACGCCGATAATGTTGTGACCGCAGGCATGGCCGATATCAATCAGCGCGTCGTATTCCGCCAGAAAGGCAACCGTCGGCCCCGGTTTGCCGCTCTCTTTTAGCGCATAAAAGGCCGTTTCATGCCCCGCCACGTTCGACGTAACCTGAAAGCGGTTTTTCGACAGGAGGGAGGTAAGCAACTGATTGGCATAATATTCGTTATTTCCCGTTTCCGGATGGGCGTGGATATCCCTGGAAACGGTAATATATTCCTCACTATGCTGTTCGATGCTCTCTTCCAGTTGCGATAATAACGATGCTGCGCCCATGATTTTGTCACCAGATTGTTAAAACAGTGGTTCATAGTTAACGCGGAGCATTTAATAATTAAAAGTGCCGATTTTTGCTTTCTATATGCATTTTTTAATTAAGAGCCTATTCCAGTAGCCGTTATTGGCGCAGCCAGTTTGGACTCGGACAGCGCGCAGACAACATGCCGAGCATGTTGAACGGACTTTAGTCCGGCCCGTAGGGCGAGCGCAGCGAGTAAACCGGAACGTACACATAGTACGTGAGGATTTCGAGCACTGCCCAGGGCCAAAATGGCAAGTGAAATAGTCCTAATGGGATGGGCTCCAAGCCGTTTCAGCGATCCCGAAGCCAACGCGCATACCGGTCACCGGTAAATTGCACCGCGGTAACCATGGCGATCAGCACGGCGATGACGATGACCATCACCTGCGTATCAAAACGCTGATAGCCATAGCGGATCGCCAAATCTCCCAATCCCCCGCGCCCACCGCCCCCGCCATCGCCGACGAACCGATCAACGCCACCAGCGTGATGGTTAAACCGCCGACAATGCCCGGCAAAGCCTCGGACAAATAAACATGCCGCACAATGTCCCACTTTTTACACCCCATCGCCTGGGCCGCTTCGACCAGTCCGGGATCGACCTCGCGCAGATTGACTTCGACAATGCGCGCGAAAAACGGCGTGGCGCTAATCGCCATCGGCACCACGGCCGCCCAAACGCCGATGGTGGTGCCGGCCACCCAGCGGGTGAACGGGAGTAGCGCCACCAGCAGCACAATAAAAGGCGTGGCGCGAAAACCATTGATCACGCCGCCGACAATGCGGTTGAAACGGGGGGACGCCAGAAAGCCGCCGGGCGCGGTGACAATCAACATTACCGCCAGCGGGATCCCGGCTAAAAAGGCGATGAAACCGGATACGCCGACCATGGTCAGCGTATCAAGAAGCGCCTGTATATAACGGTTAAATGGAATAGTGAGCGACAGGAACATAACCAATCACCTCGATCTGATGCGCAACGGCCTGCGGGCCTTGCGTAAGCCCGGCCAAATCAGGCAGCGGCGCATCGCCTGACATCGCCAATAACAGGCGGCCATGCGCATGGCCTTGAATGCGGTCCATCCCGCCGTGCACCAGGCGAACCGGAGCCTGCAATACCTGGGCGATACGGGAGCAATCCGGCTCCAGCCCGCCTTCGCCGGTGTAGGATAGTTGCAGAATCCGTTCGCTGGCGACGCCGTCCGGCAATGGCCGGGATTGCAGGCTGCGGCGCAAGTCGTCCGGCAAATCCTGCCGCAACGGCGCCAGCAGAGCTTTGGTCGCTTCATGCCGCGGCGAACCGAACACTTGCCACACATCCCCCGATTCGGCAATGCGTCCCTGCTCCAATACCAGCACCCGGTCGGCGATGGCCCGAATTACGCTCATTTCATGCGTAATCAGGATGATGGTGATGCCCAGACGGCGATTGATATCGCGCAGCAATTGCAGAATGGCTTGGGTGGTTTCAGGATCCAACGCCGAGGTGGCCTCGTCGCACAGCAGAATCTCCGGCGAGGTGGCCAGCGCCCGGGCGATGCCCACGCGCTGTTTCTGTCCGCCGGAGAGCCGGCTGGGATAAACATGATGTTTATCCTGTAGCCCCACCAGCGCCAAAAGCTCGGCGACGCGCCGCGCAATCTCCGCCTTCGTCACGCCCGATACCTTCAACGGCAGCGCGATATTCTCCCACACCGTTTTCGCCGACAGCAGATTAAAATGCTGAAAGATCATACCAATACGACGGCGCAGGCTAACCAGTCCGGACTCGCTCAGCTTAGCGATATCCACGCCATCGATCAGAACCTTGCCGGTCGTGGGTTTATCCAGACGATTAATGGTACGCAGCAGCGTGGATTTACCCGCCCCGCTGCGGCCTATAATGCCGAAAATACAGCCCGCGGGGATCTCCAGACTAATGTCCCGCAGCGCCGCTACCGACGCATTGGATGAACGGTAAATGCGCGAAATATTATCGAATGTCACCGAACCGGCGCCACGGCCGCGAGTCTTCGCCACGGAGAGCGGCGCACCGGCGGAATGCGCGTCCGCCCCGTGATCCACAAAGACCGGCGCCGCTTTCAATGCCGTTGCCGAGTGCCTCATGGCTTTTGTCCGTCCTTCAGCCAGGGCAAAGCATACAGATTTGGATCGTTATTAAAACGTTCGGCAATCGTTTTGCGCACTGCCGGCGAGTTTTGATAGATCGCCACAAACTTCTTCAACACCGGATCGTCGGCGCGATCGCTGCGCGCCGTGAAACGCATGGCGTAGTAGCTATCGCTTACCCCGGAGTACAGCAACGCTTCGCTGGCCTTTTGCGGCGTGCCGGCATTGAAGAAATAGGAAGGCCAAACAACGGACAAATCCAGATCCTGCAATGAACGAATCAACTGCGGTCCTTCGATCTCAAAGAATTGCAGCTGATGCGGATTCTCGCTGATATCATCCAGCGTCGCGTCAGTGGCGTCGCCGTTGCGCAGTTTGATCAGCCCGGCCTTTTGCAACAGCAGCAGGCCGCGCCCCTGATTCACCGGATCGTTAGGCACGCCGACCTTGGCATGCTGCGGCACATTTTTGAGGTCGGTTATCTTGTTCGAGTAGATGCCGATATTCTGGAGCAGTCCGAAGCCGATATTCTGTAACTTATAGCCCCTTTCTTTGATGGCGTTTTGCAGGAACGGTTCGTGCTGAAAAAAATTCAGATCGATATCGCCGTTATTTAACGCTTCATTCGGCAGCGTCCAGTCGGTAAATTCCACCAATTGCACGTCAATACCCTGGGCTTTGGCATCATCGACGGCGGCCAGTATGGCGTCGGACGTCGCGCCGGCGGTGGAGCCGATCTTCACTACGTCCGCGGCCTGAGCCGTCGCCGCCAGCGCCAATGCCAGCAACGCGCCCGCGCATCCCCGGCCAAATATTTTCATATTGCCGCTTTTCATTATTTATATTTCCTCATCAGCATAATATCCCCTTGCTAATAACCCTTAAATTAAAGCCATTAAAATTCGTTCGGCATTATTTAGATTGCCGATAAAGCTCGAAACACCGTCATTAATGATTAATTACCGCACACCCCGCTTCCCCTTTATCCGAAGAAGGCGCTAACGCCTTAAAAATGCGGGGCTTCCTCCCTCCGCGGGGAAGAGGAGGATTGGGCGGGGTTAGATCCGGAAGGTTTGTCATCAAACTCACATTATTACCATGTTATTTGCACATATTGCCGACCTAAAAAAATACGATGACTAATTTCAGAAATGATTGAAGGCGTCAGCCAGTAGCTGTTTTTATCCCTTGAGGCAGAGCGGACAAAATTCATCCAAACGATTATTTAATTCCTCTCCAGAAAAATAAAAGCGTTCCATACCCTTTGCAGCAATTATTGCCCGGTCGCCGCGTTTTCTTAGCACAGTTCATTAGCACAGTTCATTCCAGTAACTCTGGCGAACCAGGCGACGGTAATTACTGTTGCGTTTCCGTTCGAACTGGTACCAGATAAACATATCCCGTTTCGATGCCATAAATATATCCCATAGAAAGAATGATTTCCGTTACTCTCGAACTATCCGGCGCGGACACGCCGGACGGCGCCGACGCCGCTAAACCGTTAGCCTGGCCGAGTAATGAACCCAATATTCCGGTAAGCCGGTTGAGTTTCATATTGCTATTCTCCTTGCGCCGCCAATCAACCTGAATTCACCATCCCAGTTAAGCGCATATCCGTCAAAAACGAAGTGATTATTTATGCTTTGGTTATGCGCAAGACGAATAACGTTGCCGGCGTTATCTTATTTTTGACTTCTTTTGTTATCACCAGAATCGCTTTAATCCAATGATATTTTCCGCCGTTATTATCAATCGATATGCTAAATAATTCGAGTTGAGGAACAAAGCGCCGCGCCTTCACGCCTGAAGGCTTAACTCCATTTTTTAATTCAATAAATTAATCACAAAAAAACGTTTGCTGTTATCCGTCCCGTCTTTCGGCCCGGCGTAAGCCGGTAAGTTTTCTCGCCGCTTTATTCCCCGATGGCGGCCGATTCGCCATAACGCGCGCCGATTATGCATTTTTTAGCCAAGCATAGCTAAATTTAAACGTTCGTTTTAAATAACCGTTCCAATACGATGACGGCAGTTATTTCAAAATAAAGGCATATGACATGCCTCAGACTGTTGGTAAAGCCCGTTATTTAGGGGAAACGCGGGGGGAGGTTCCCGCTGGGACGCCTCACCCCCGTGGTCGCCCCGAATATCCCGGCTTCACCGGCAAGTTTGTTAGCACACGCCGGCATATGACATGCCAGGTTGACGACAGGGCCGAAAAAGATGAACAAACGAATTGTCCTCCCGTTGCTGTTTTTAATCAGTTCGTTCGCCATCGCCAACGTTCAGGCGGACGAACAAACGCCGCAGCGCGGCGGTACGCTGAATTTTCTGGTGGAGCCGGAGCCGCCGGTGCTGACCACGCTGGTCAACACCGCAGGGCCGATCCTAAAGGTCAACGCCAAGGTGATTGAGGGACTATTGAGCTATGACTTCGATCTCAAGCCGATACCGCAGTTAGCCACCCGTTGGGAGATCGGCCCGGACGGCAAAAGTTATACCTTCCATTTACGCCAGGGGGTCAAGTGGCACGACGGCAAAGATTTCACCTCCGCCGATGTCGCCTTTTCCATTCTCGCGGTGAAAAAATACAATTCCCGCGGCCAGGGCACCTTCGCCAGCGTCAGCGATGTGAAAACGCCCGATCCCTATACCGCCGTCGTCGAACTGTCGCAGCCTGCGCCCTATCTCATCAGCGCATTCTCCGCCAACGAAGCGCCCATTGTCCCCCGCCATCTGTATGAAGGAACCGATATCCGCAGCAATCCGCACAACGCCGCGCCTATCGGCACCGGCCCGTTTATTTTCAAAGAGTGGGTGCGCGGCAGCCATATCATTTATGTACGCAATCCTGACTATTGGGATCGACCGAAACCTTATATCGATCAGTTGGTGGTGAAATTTATTCCCGACGCGGCCACCCGCGCCATCACCTTCGAAACCGGCGCGCTCGATCTGGGCAGCGAGTCTCCGGTGCCGCTGAGCGAAATCGAACGCATCAAGACCAACGGCAAACTGGGTATTGAAACCGGCGGCTACGGCTACGGCCCGACCCAGACTCGCATCGAGTTCAACCTGGATAATCCCTATCTGAAAAACCTGAAAGTGCGCCAGGCCATCGCGCATAGCATTAACCGCGAGGTGCTGAAAAACGTGGTGTGGTATGGCTATGCGGTCAACTCCCCGACGCCCGTCACGCCGGAACTGGCCCAGTTTCACGACAATTCGCCCTCGCCCTACGCTTTCGATATCAAACGGGCCGAACAATTGCTGGACGAAGCCGGTTTCCCTCGTCAGGCCAACGGTATCCGTTTTCGCCTGACTCACGACTACATGCCGTACGGCGATGGTTTCAAACGCGTGGCGGAATATATTAAGTCCGCGCTGGCCAAGGTGGGGATCGACGTCGTCATCCGTTCGCAGGATTTCGCCACCTATATCAAGCGGGTGTATACCGACCGCGATTTCGATTTTACCAACCATTCCATCTCCAATCTGTTCGACCCGGCGGTAGGCGTACAGCGTCTGTACTGGTCGCAGGCGTTCAAGCCCGGCGTTCCCTTCGGCAACGGTTCCCACTACAACAACCCGGAAGTCGACCGCCTATTGGAGCAGGCCGCGGTGGAGATTGACCCAAACAAACGAGCCGAATTGTATAAAGCGTTCCAGCGCATCGTGATACAGGAGTTGCCCGACCTGAATCTGTTGCAGCTGAAACGGCTGACCATCTACAACCAGCGCGTTCACAACCATTTGACCGATATCCAGGGCGTCAACGGCTCCATGGCCGACGTCTGGCTGGAACAGTAAGAACCCCATCCCCGTGCCGAGGTAAGCGGGGATCAACGCGAAAGGAAGACGATGAATAAATTTTCCCGAACATGGGGCGTCCTGCGGCGCACGACGCTGCATGCGCTGCCAACCGCCATCGGTATCGTCATCGTGGTTTTTCTCCTACTGCAACTGGTTCCGGGCGATGCGGCGGACGTGCTGGCCGGCGAATCGGGCGGCGCCACCGCGGACGCCATGGCCCAACTGCGCAGCCAGTTCGGGCTCGATCTGCCGATTCTGCAACAGCTGTATCGCTACCTGAATGATCTGGCGCATTTCAGCCTGGGCTTTTCACCTCGCTATAACGCGCCGGTGATGGATCTGATCTTATCCCGCCTGCCTAGTACGCTGTTTTTGATGCTGCTTTCACAGATAACCGCCGTCATCGCCGGTATCGTTCTGGGCGCGGTCATGGCCGTTTGGGCAGGCAAATGGCCGGATCGTCTGCTGTCGCTGCTGGCCCTGCTGCTTTACTCCACTCCCGGCTTCTGGATCGGTCTGATGGCGCTCATCGTGTTTTCCGTCCACCTCGACTGGCTGCCGAGCGGCGGCAATATCACTATCGGCGCCGACCTGAACGGCTGGGCCTACATTCAGGATATGTTGCGCCACGCGGCGCTGCCGGTACTGGCGCTTAGCAGCTTTTTCATCGCCATCTACGCCCGTCTGACCCGCGCCGCGATGTTGGAAATCAGCCGGCAGGATTTCGTCCGCACCGCGCACGCCAAGGGACTGGCGCCGCTGGCGGTGACCGTCCGCCATATCCTGCGCTGCGCGCTGCTGCCCATCACCACCGTCGCCGGCATGCATTTCGGCAACCTGTTGGGCGGCGCGGCGGTGGTGGAAACCGTATTCAGTTGGCCGGGGCTCGGACGTCTGGCGCTGGACGCCGTACTGGCGCGCGATTTCAACGTGCTGCTTGGCGTGCTGCTGCTGTCGGCCCTGCTGGTCATCGTCGCCAACGTGCTGGTCGATTTGCTGCAATCCTGGCTCGATCCCCGTATCAAGGTAAGCTGATATGAAAAATTCGCACGCTGAACACGCCGCTGCGCCGGCCAACGGCATTATCCCACGGCAAGGGAAAACCTTCCGTCTGCCGACAACGGTGCGCGGTTTTCTGCGCAATCCGGCCGGATTGACCGGGTTACTGTTGCTTCTGGCGGTGTTTCTTATGGCGCTGATAGCCCCCTTCGCCTATCCCGGCGATCCCCTCGATATGGTGGCGCAGCCGTTCCTGTGGCCGGGACAGGACGCCAGCTATCCGTTGGGGACCGACTCCCTGGGGCGCGACGTCGTCGCCGGCATCGTGCACGGCGCGCAGGTGTCGCTGCTGATCGGCTTCTGCGCGGTGCTGGTCAGTCTGCTCATCGGCATGCTGGTAGGCAGCCTGGCCGGTTATTTCGGCGGCCGCGTCGATAGCGTGCTGGTGCATATCACGGAATTGTTTCAGACCTTCCCCACCTTCCTGCTGGTGGTGGTGCTGGTGGCCATCGGTCAGCCTTCGGTAACGCTGATCTCCACCGCCATCGGCATCGCCTCCTGGCCGACCATCGCGCGTCTGGTGCGCGCCGAGTTCCGATCGCTGCGCGAAAGCGACTTCGTGCTGGCCGCCCGCAGCCAGGGCTTCTCCAGCCTGCGCATCATCCTGCAGGAGATGCTGCCCAATGCGCTGCCGTCGATTATCGTCACCACCTCGGTGATGGTGGCCTCGGCCATTCTGATTGAATCGGCGCTCGCTTTCCTCGGCTTTGGCGACCCTAATCGCGTTAGTTGGGGCTCGATGATCGGCGCCGGACGCGAATCGCTGCGCACCGCCTGGTATCTGACGGCATTGCCGGGCGGCGTGCTGGTGCTGACCGTGTTATCGCTCAATCTGGTGGGCGATGCGCTCAATGATGCGCTGAACCCACGCCTGCGGGAGAGAAACGCATGACGCCGTTACTGGATATTCAAGATCTGCACGTCGACTTTCCCGGCCATCAGGCGGTGCGCGGTTTGAATCTAACCATTCAGACCGGAGAAACCCTGGCGCTGGTGGGAGAATCCGGCTGCGGCAAATCGGCCACCGCCCTGTCGCTGATGCGCCTGGTCGCCGAGCCGGGGCGCATCAGCGGCCGGATTCTGTTTGAAGGGCGGGATCTGCTGGCGCTGCCCGCGGTAAAGATGCGCCAACTGCGCGGCAACGCCATTTCGATGATTTTTCAGGAGCCGATGACGTCGCTCAACCCGGTGCTGTCCATCGGTAAACAGATCGAAGAAACGCTGCGGTTGCACCAGTCGCTGAAGCCGGCCGTTGCCCGCGCCAGAGCCATCGAGCTGCTTGACCTGGTCAAAATTCCCGAACCAGGCCGGCGCATCGACGACTATCCGCATAACCTATCCGGCGGCCAACGCCAGCGGGTGATGATCGCTATGGCCGTCGCCTGCCGGCCCCGTCTGCTGATCGCCGACGAACCCACCACGGCGCTGGACGTCACCATTCAGGCGCAGATCCTTGAACTGCTCGATCGCCTGCGGCGCGAGCTATCGATGAGCCTGTTGCTGATCACCCACGATCTGGGACTGGTGGCGCGCTGGGCCGACCGGGTCGCCGTGATGTACGCCGGCCGCAAGGTGGAGGAAGCGCCGACGGCGCAACTGTTCTCCTCGCCGGCGCACCGCTATACGCAAGGACTGCTCGCGACGTCGTTGCATATGGAACAGGATACGCACTATCACACCGGCCGGCTGGCGGAGATCCGCCACGCTACGCAAAACGATGAGCCGACGTTCACCCTGTTCACGCCGCCGCCGCTGCCCGCCCGCACGCCCGACCGGACCGGACGCCCGCTGCTATCGTTGAAGAACATCCGCACCGAATACCAGACGGCGCAGGGCCGCATCGCCGCCGTGGACGGCGTGTCGCTGGATATTTTTCCCGGCGAAACGCTGGGGCTGGTGGGGGAATCCGGCTGCGGCAAATCCACGTTGTCGAAAACCATCCTGCGCCTGCTGCCGTCCGCGCAGGGACAGGTGATCCTCGACGGTCAGGACATTACCCGCCTGAAAGAGTCGCAGCTACAACCGCTGCGCCGCCAGGTGCAGATGATATTTCAGGATCCCTACGCCTCGCTCAACCCCCGTCACGATATCCGCCATATTCTCGAAATACCGCTGGTCGTGCATGGTATCGGCGATAAAGCCGAGCGCCGGCGCATGGTCCGGCAGATGATCGATCGCGTCGGCCTGGCGCAGAATAGCCTGGAACGTTACCCGCATGAGTTTTCCGGCGGTCAGCGCCAGCGCATCGGGATTGCCCGATCGCTGATCGTACAGCCGCGGCTGGTGATCTGCGATGAGCCGGTCTCGGCGCTCGATGTTTCCATCCAGGCCCAGATTCTCAATCTGCTGGTGGAACTGAAGAACGATATGGGACTGTCGCTGTTGTTCATCTCGCACGATCTGGCGGTGGTGCGTTATATCGCCGATCGGGTGATGGTGATGCAGTACGGACGCTGCGTGGAAAGCGGCGATCACCGCCAGATCTGGCAACAGCCGCAGCATCCCTACACCCGGCTGCTGATTGACGCGGTGCCGCGCGGCCGGCGCCATTCGGCCCCGATGCGGCAGGCCGCGGCCTGGTAATCCACTGGAGCATCCGCTATGAATTTAGGCATTGAAGGTAAAAAAGCGCTGGTGTGGGGCGGCAACCGCGGACTGGGTAAAGCCGCCGCGCTACAGCTGGCGCGGGAAGGCGCGCAGGTAACGCTGCTGGCCAGAACCGCCGCCAGTCTGCAACAGGCGCAGCAGGAGATCCGCAGGCTCTGCGGCGTCGCGCCGGCCGCGGTAGTCGCCGATATCACCACGGAACAGGGGCGCATGGCCGCATTGGCGAGCTGTCCTGAACCCGATATTTTGATTAATAACGCCAACGGTCCCGCTCCCGGCGATTTTCGCCAGTGGGATCGCCGGCAGTGGCTGGCGGCGCTTGA
Organism: Brenneria izadpanahii; assembly: GCF_017569925.1. NCBI lineage: Bacteria > Pseudomonadati > Pseudomonadota > Gammaproteobacteria > Enterobacterales > Pectobacteriaceae > Brenneria > Brenneria izadpanahii. The sequence continues at coordinate 2,790,257 of NZ_CP050854.1, forward strand.
CAGCATGATGCTCGGCCCGATTGAGATGATGCGCCTGACCGTCGACGGCATGACGGCGCGCGGTTTTGGCCGCATCGTCAATATCACGTCGCGCAGCGTCAAAACTCCCCAGTTAGAGCTAGGGCTGTCCAACAGCGCCCGCTCCGGCCTTACCGGCTTCGTCGCCGGTCTGGCGCGCACCGTGATCCAGCATAATGTCACCATCAACAATATTCTGCCCGGCATCTTCGCCACCGAAGGGCAATGGCGGCACATTGAAGAACTGGCGCGGCAAACCGGCCGCGACGCCGCCCAGATCCGGCAGGAACGCGCCCAGGCTAATCCGGCGCGGCGCTACGGCGAGCCGGAAGAGTTCGGCGCCGCCTGCGCCTTCCTGTGCTCGCGCCAGGCCGGTTTCATCACCGGACAGAATCTGCTCATCGACGGCGGCGGCTATCCCGGCGTCTTTTAGCTTCGGCCCGCGCGCCGCCCAGCACGAACCGGCCCCATTTCATCTCAGACAGGAAAATAGCCATGAAAGTGATTGTACTCGGCGCCGGCGTGATCGGCGTCACCACCGCCTGGTATCTGCGCCGGCAAGGGTTCGAGGTGGAACTGATCGACCGCCGGGACGGGCCGGGACAGGAGGCCAGTTTTGCCAACGCGGGCGGCGTATGCCCCGGCTTTTCCGGCCCCTGGGCCGCGCCGGGCATGATGGCGAAGGCGCTGTGCTGGCTGTTCGAGGAGCAGGCTCCGCTGAAATGGCGTCCGCGTCTTGATGTGAATCAGTGGCGCTGGCTGTGGCTATTCGCCCGCGAATGCCGGCTCGAACGCTACCGGACGAACAAGGCGCGCATGCAGCGCATCGCCCAGTATAGCCAACGCTGTCTGCGCGAACTGCGCGAGGAGACCGGCATCAATTATCAGCAGCAGGCGCTGGGCGTATTGCAGTTGTTCAGCACCCAGCAAGAGCTGGATATGGCCGCGCAGGCATCCCGCGTGCTGACGGAGTTCGGCGTCAGGCACCGTATCGTGGACGCCGCCGGGATCGGCGCGATTGAACCGGCGCTGGCGCAGGCCGCTATCCCATTGACCGGCGGGCTGCACCTGCCCGGCGACGAAACCGGCGACTGCGCCCTGTTTACCCAGGAACTGGCGCAACAGCTACAGCGGCAAGGCGTAAATTTCCATTTCGGCGCCACGATAACCCGACTGACGCAGGACGGACACCGGCAACGCATCGTCGGCGTGGAGACCGACCGCGGCCCGCTGACGGCGGACGCGGTGGTGGTCGCGCTGGGCAGCGACGCCGCCCGGCTGGTCAGGCCGCTTGGCGTCCGGCTGCCGATCTATCCGGTTAAAGGCTATTCCGTCACGCTGGATATCGACGATCCCGCCGCCGCTCCCCGCTCGTCGGTGATGTTCGAATCCCGCAAGGTGATGATCACCCGGCTCGGCAACCGGCTGCGGGTGGCCGGCATCGCCGCAGTGGACGATTACGCCACGCTGCCGGACGAAAAATCATGCGCCTTCGTCGCGGCCACCGCCCAAGCGCTGTTTCCCAACGCCGGAAACTATCGCGACATCCAGCCGTGGTGCGGCCTGCGCCCGATGACGCCGGACGGCCCCGGCTACGTCGGCAAAACCCCGTTCGCCGGGCTGTTTCTGGCCTGCGGCCAGGGCTCCAGCGGCTGGACTCAGGCGGCGGGCGTCGGACGTCTGGTCGCCGACGCGATTGCCGGCAATCCGGCAGAAATCGATCTGGAAGGGTTGACGCTGGCTCGGCATCTGTGACGCGGGGCGGGGATGTTGACCTCTATCATTCCCACCCGCTTTGCGGCTAAAACGCCGACCAACCGTATTTTTCAGCCAGCCCTAGCCGTTTGACGATATCGACGCCGCGCTGCAATGCCTCGCCTTGCAGATCGCGCAGCGGACGACGCAGACTGCCCGCCGGCAGCCCGACCGCGCGCATCAGCGACTTCACCGCCACCGGGTTAATGGCCGAATAGGTGTAGTGCAGCAGCGGCAAAAGATGTTGATAGGCCGCGCGGAAACGCTCGGCATCGCCCGGTTCGCGCCAGGGACGGGAAATTTCCGCCAGTTCGGCGGGGGCGATATTGCCGGTCATGTTCGCCGTACCGTGCCCGCCCAGCGACATGGTCGGCACCACCAGCCCCAGATTGGGCGAATCGCAGCACATGACGGAGACATCGGGGTTACCCGCCAGAACCTGGGCAACCTGCCCCACGCGCGTGGTGGATTCTTTATGAATAACGTAATTGGGGTGTTTGAAAATGCGTAATAGCGAATTCCAGTGCAGATCGGTTTTCACCCGCGGCGGATTATTATAAATCCCCAGCGGCAAATCCGTGGCGTCCGCGATTTCCAGAAAATAGCGTTCGATATCGTCTTCGCTGGCGCAAATATAGGCGGGCGCGGCCAAAATGGCCCCATCGGCGTCGTGTTCGCGGGCATATTTCACATAGTCGATACTGGCATCGGTATTATTTCCCGTGCAGCCATAAAATATTTTCATCTTGCCGGTTTTGAACTGCGCCGTGCGCCGGATAATTTCTTTTCGCTCTTCGGGAGACAGCATGGAAACCTCTCCCGTCGATCCCATGATCAATACCGCCGACGTGCCGTTACTTTCCTGAAAATGTAATAAGGTGCGAAACGCTTCATAGTCCACCGTGCCGTTTTCATTGAACGGGGTAATAATCGCCACAAAAGACCCGGTAATTAATTCGTTACTGTTACTCATCGCTGTCTCCCATACTCGCCATATTTCAATTAGTCCCTCCACCCAACCGCCCCCTTGTCAGGAGAGACGTACTGCATTAAAAACGCCGGTTTTTTCCTCCCCTGCGAAGGGGAAGGTTGGGGTGGGGTTAAATCCAGCAGGTTTGTCCGCCGCCGGTCGGTCATATTTGTTCCCGACGCACTCGTCTATCTCTTAGCGCGTTACGCGGCGCGCTATTTCAGCGGCGCCGCATTAAAGCCGGCCACGACGAAACGCAGCAAATTAGCCAGCACCTCATCGTCATCGTCGCTGTTACACAACCCGTGGGACATGATCGCCAGCCGCCCCGACTGCGGATCGGAATCGGCGAGCACATGCATGGCCGCGCCGCGCGCGAATTCATAGCGCCAAATGATCTCGGCCCGCGTCAGCTGCGGCGCGGCGCGTTCAAAAGCCGCAAAGAAACGTGCGGCGACATGATCAAACTTGTCGGAGACCAGCGCGGTGACGGATTCGCGCGGCGTAGCGCGCAGGTGTTGCAACAGCCGGACGGCGATACGCCCGCCGTCCGGGGCGCGCGCGCTTTTCACCAGCGGCCGGAGCAATGCGTCCAGTACCGCCTCAACCGGCAGCCTTTCGTGGCGATATTGCTCTTCCACCGCATCCAGCAGGCGGATACGCATCGCGTTCAGCGGATCCAGCACGGTATTGAGCACCGCTTTCAACAGGCCGTCCTTTGAGCCGAAGTAATAGTTCACCGCGGCGATATTGACGCGCGTCGCTTCGGTGATTTCACGGATCGTCGTCAGTTCCCCGCCCTTACTGGCAAAAATGTTGATCGCTTCGTTCAAGATCCTTTGCCTGACATCCGGCTCCCTGATTTCCGCTTCTGCTTTGGTTTCTGCCACGTTGTCATTCTCCTTCGGAGGTAAATATCAATATTGGCCTGCGCTAGCCAAATAGCCGATGGCACATCATAAAGAGATTAAAACAACTATTTGAAATGCTTTTTTTAACTTTCCATAGTTGAATTCCGCCGCTGCGGAAAATAGAGCGTTAACAGGGGGAAAATAGCGGCGTCATTTAGAATGCCGTCCAGCGGGGAAAATCACTTAACCTATTTAATGTATTAACTTATCAGGAATAAACCTTTGACCAATAATAGTTCGGTTGTTAATTTTTTATTTCCCTTCTTTTTATAAAAAACCGATATATGACTGATATCTTGGCTGAAAAACTCATCGCCTGGCGCCGGGAATTGCATCAATATCCGGAGCTTTCGAATAATGAATACCGGACGACGGAAAAAATCACCGGGTGGCTACGCGGAGCGGGCATCGATATTCTGCCGCTGCCGCTGAAAACCGGCGTGGCGGCGCAGATCGGACGCCATGACGGCCCCACCATCGCCCTGCGGGCGGATATTGACGCCTTGCCCATTGATGAGCAGACGGCGCAGCCATTTACTTCCCGCCATAAGGGCGTGATGCACGCCTGCGGGCACGATGTGCATACCTCAATCATGTTGGGCGCGGCCCTATTGCTTAAAGCGCGCGAATCGCAACTGGCCGGCAACGTGCGGATTTTGTTCCAGCCGGCGGAAGAAACCTTCAATGGCGCCAATCAGTTGATTGAAGCGGGCGCATTACAAGGCGTCAGCGCGATTTTTGGCGGCCACAATGCCCCCGGACTGCCGGTAGGCGAATTCGCCACGCGCAGCGGCCCGATGCACGCCAACGTCGATCGCTTCGAAATTTTAGTGCGCGGCAAGGGAGCGCACGCCGCCTACCCGGAACAAGGGGTGGATAGCATCGTGGTCGCCGCGCAACTCATTACCGCGCTGCAAACGCTGCCAAGCCGCAGCTTCGGCGCGCTGGACTCGGTATTGGTCAGCGTCACGCGGGTCAGCGGCGGCAACACCTGGAACGTACTGCCTGAACGGGTGGAGTTGGAAGGCACCGTGCGAACCCATAGCGTGGAAATCAGAAAGGCCATCCCGCAAAAACTCGCCGCGCTGATCGGCAATATCGCGGCCGGGTTTGGCGCGCAAGCGGAGCTACGCTGGCACGCCGGTCCGCCTACGCTCATCAATAGCAGGGAATGGGCGGACTTCAGCAAGGCGGTGGCGGAAGAGACGGGCTATCGGGTACGCGATCAGCAGCCGCAGATGGGCGGCGAAGATTTTGCCTTTTATCTGCATCATGTTCCCGGCGTATTCGTCAATATCGGTTCGGCCAGCGAGTTCGGCCTGCATCACCCGCGGTTTAACCCTGACGAAGCCGCCATCCTACCCGCCGCGAACTACTTTAATCTTCTGGCGGGCAAAGCATTGCAAAAACTGGCGCAGCGATAAACCGCGAGCGGGGGCGGCTCTTCCGGTTACAGGCGCTGACCACCGCTGGCGTCAATACGTTGACCGGTGATCCATCTTCCGGCCTCACTGGCCAGGAAAGCGACCACCGCGGCAATATCCTCCGGTTGCCCCACCCGTCCGAGCGCCACGCTCTGCGCGATCAGCGCGGCGGATTGCGCATCGCGGGCGCGTGGGTTCATCTCGGTAGCCGTCGCCCCCGGCAACACCGCATTCACCGTTATCCCCCGCTTCCCCAACTCGCCGGCCAACAACACGCTCAGGGTTTCAAGCGCCGCTTTTGCCGGGGCATAAGCCGCCATATCCGCAAATGCGGCACGGGTACTCATCGACGATATATTAATAATTCGTCCGCCATCGCGCAGTAGAGGAAGCGCTTGCTGAATCAGGAAAAAAGGCGACACGAAATTGACCTGCAACATTGTGTCAAGCTGCGCCGGAGTAATTTCAGCAATCGTCGCACGACCGTCCAGGCCGGCGTTATTCACTAAAATATCAAATCCCGGCTCGCCGTAGCGACGGATAAGCTCCGACCGTAATTGCCCGATCAGCGTAAACGCGCCGTCCGGATCGTCCAGGTCGGCGGAAACAGCGAATGCCTGAACGCCGGCCTGTTCTATTTGCGCAACCAGTTGGGCGGTTTCCTCCCGCCGGTGATGAAAATGCGCCGCCACAATTACGCCCTGAGCGGCCAGCGCAAGTGCGATGGCCCGGCCGATCCCACGGCTTGCGCCGGTCACCAGCGCAATCTTAGGAATGTCGGTTGCCATTTTCGACCTCCCGCCGTGGAGCAGCCCAGGTGTTATGCGCTTCCAATTCCCGGGCTAATTGCAGCAAGGCATGGCGATCCACCTTGTTGGTTCCCGCCCAGGGAAGTTCATTGATAAAAGCGATGCGCCGGGGATGCTGATAGGCCGGGCCATGACGCAGTGTGTGCTGCCTGAGTTCCTCAGCGGCGAGGACATGCTCCGGATGAAGTACGACAAAAGCGACGGGCATCTGGCCGCGCTCATCATCCGGCAAAGGGACCACGGCGGCCTGGCGCACCAGCGGATGCGACTCCAACGTTTTCTCCACCTCAACGGGAAAGATATTCTCTCCCGAGCAGACAAACATGTCGTCCGCCCGCCCGGTAAAATAATAGAACCCCTGCTCATCACGATGCATCACATCGCCGCTGTAGTACCAGCCGTCATGAAACGCCTGCGCGCTTTTTTCCGGCAGCCGGTGATACCCAGGAGTTACCGCCGGGTTGCGCATACACAACACGCCTTCATTTTCCGTTGGGCCGTCAACCAGCTTCACCTCGCCTGCGGACAACGGATAGCCTAATGCCAGCGGCGGAGTCGGGATACCGTCGGGATGCGGTCCGAACACCGCCGGTCCCGCCTCCGTCGTACCGTAACCGTGCGTGATAACCGCATGAGGAAACGCGGCCTGAATACGCGCCAGCAGCGAAAGCGACATCGGAGCCGAGCCCAGCATCAGTTTGCTAAGCGCGGAAAAATCATGCCCTTCCAGTAAACGGCCGTCGCCAATCAGGCGGGCGAACATGGTGGGCACCGCAGTGACGATATTTATCCGGTAACGCGAAAGCGCATCCACGTAGCGTTTCACGTCAAAAGACGGCAAAACCACCAACAGACCATTGGCCGCAAAGACCCGCTTGGCCAGAAACAGACCGTTCATATGAAACAGCGGCTGAGCCAGCAGATAGCGGGACTGCGGGCCGTCCGGCTCTACCCCGCCGCTGCGGGTGACGCGCAGCGCCCAGAGCTGTCCCTGATGAGTCAACGGCACCCCTTTAGGGCGGCCGGTGGAGCCGGAGGTGTACAGGATCATCGCCAGATCGCCGGGGGCCGGCGCCACGCTGTCAAACGTCTGCGGGACAATACGCCGCCAGGAACCCTCGGCCGTCTGTCCGTCGAAATTAACCAACGTCATAGCCGCAGGCAAATTCGCTTTTTGCAGAATGGCGTGCCGGGCGTCATCGACGAACACCAGACGGATACCCGCATCCGCCAGCAGATACTCAAGCGTCGCCGTCGGCACTTTTATATTCAGCGGTACCGCCACCAGCCCGGCACGCATAATGCCAAAATACGCCGCCAGATATTCGGCCCGATTCAGCGAAGCGATGCCCACCGTGCTGCCGCGCGGCAGACCGAGGCTGGTGAGAAAACTCGCCACGCCGCCGGACAGCAGGTCGATTTGCTGATGGCTCCAGATCCGCGGCGATGCCTCGTCACGTAAATCGATAATGGCGTCACGTTGCAAATCGCTTTGGCGGTCGATAAGGTCGCCAAGATTTTTAATGTCGGAAGTCATGATAATTCCTCAGAACGGCCATGGCCGAGTGGTTAAGCAGTAATGTCAATGATCGGGAAATGGCAGGCAACCCGGCGCCGCTCGCCGCAGTCACGCAATTGCGGCCGTTCCAAACGGCAGCGCTCGCCGGCATGGGAACAGCGAGTGTGAAACGGGCAGCCGTCCGGGGGCGACAGCGGGCTGGGCGGTTCGCCCGTCAGCAGATTCTGCGCGCGCGCCGCGCGGGGATCGGCCACCGGCGCCGCAGAGAGCAACGCCAACGTATAAGGGTGCGCCGGGTTGGCCCAAATTTGCCGGGTAGGCCCGCTTTCCACAATTCGCCCCAGATACATCACCAATAGACGATCGGCGATATACTCCACGACCGACAGATCATGGGAAATAAACAGATAGGCCACGCCGGTTCGATGTTGCAGGTCGCGCATCAGGTTGATCACCTGGGCGCGCACCGACACATCCAGCGCCGAGACCGGCTCATCGCAAATAATCGCTTTAGGTTCCAGAATCAAAGCGCGGGCAATGCCGATCCGCTGCCGCTGTCCGCCGGAAAATTCATGCGGATAGCGGGATGCGGCGGCGGCGGGCAGCCCCACCAGCTCCAGCAGTTCGCCGACCCGGCGACGAATCGCCGCCTTTCCCCAGCCGGCGACCTCCAACGGGCGGCCGATGCTTTTACCGATGCGTTGGCGCGGGTTCAACGATCCCTGCGGATCCTGAAACATCATCTGGATATCCGCGCGGTAGGGCTGCAACGCCCTGCGGTTCAGATGGGTGATATCGTCGCCATTGACTTTTATCCGCCCGCCGCTGCTGGCGATAAGCCGCATGACCGCTTTACCCAGCGTGGATTTTCCGCAGCCGGACTCCCCTACCAGCCCGACGGTTTCGCCGGGCCACAGGGATAGATCCACGCCCGATAGGGCATAAACCCGCCCTCGTCCCGTGGGGTAACTCACCTGTAGATTTTGCACCTCAAGCACGGCATTCATGATCGCCATCCTCCATTAGCCTGGCGGATCGCCGCCGATACGTCCTGCTCCGCATTCCAGCAGGCCGCCAGATGATCGCGGCGTAACGCCTCTAGCGCAGGCCGCTGCCGCCGACACCGATCCGTAACATACAGGCACCGATCGGCGAAGGCGCATCCCGCCGGCAGCTCGCCAAGAGACGGCACCCTGCCGGGAATATCCAGCAGCCGCTGGTTCGGCTGCCCGGATGTCGGCGTGGCGCGCAGCAATCCTTGGGTATAGGGATGCAGCGGATGGTCGAACAGCTCCAACACCGGCGCTTCTTCGACTTTTTTTCCGGCATACATCACCGCCACGCGCTGGGCCATGGCCGCCACTACGCCTAAATCATGGGTAATCAGCATCAGCGCCATACCGGTATCGCGCTGAAGTTCGCGTAATAAAGCGAGGATCTGCGCCTGGATGGTCACATCCAGCGCCGTAGTCGGTTCATCGGCGATCAGCACGGCCGGCTTACAGGCAATCGCAATGGCGATCATGACGCGCTGAGACATGCCGCCGGAGAGACGATGGGGATATTCGCGCATACGGCGAGGCGCATCGGGAATATGCACCTGTTCCAGTAATTCAATCCCCCGCCGCCACGCCTCGCGCAGGGATAAGCCAAGATGCGCCCGCAGCACTTCGCTCAGCTGATCGCCGACGGTTTTGACCGGATTGAGCGAACTCATCGGGTCCTGAAAAATCATCGCCAGCCGGCGGCCCCGCAGACGCCGCATTTTACCTTCGCTCAACGCCGCGATATTCTGCCGTTCAAACCAGATCTCTCCCCCGCCGATGCACACCGAGGGCGCAGGCAGCAAGCCCATCAACGCCAGCGCGGTCAGCGATTTTCCGCAGCCGGACTCGCCGACCACCGCCAGCGTTTCGCCCGCATGCAGCGTCAGTGAAACGTCGTCCAGCGCCTTGATCCGCCGGCGTCTGCCGACGATATCCACCGTCAGATTGTTGACTTCCAGCACCGTATTCATGGGCGATCCCGCAGCTTCGGGTTCAAAGCGTCGTTTAGCCCGTCGCCCAACAGGTTTAGCGCCAATACCGCCAGCATAATCGCCACGCCGGGCACCGCGCAGATATACCAGGAGGAGCGGATAAGCGTGCGGCCTTCGCCCACCAGCCGTCCCCAACTGGCAAGATTGGGATCGCCAAGGCCGAGAAATGAGATGACCGACTCATAGAGGATCGCCCCGGCGACCACCAGAGAGGAAAGCACGATGACCGGCGGCATCACGTTGGGCAGGATTTCCGCCACAATGATCCGGGTATTGCCCATGCCGCAGGCGCGGCAGGCCTGCACAAATTCGCGTTCTTTCACCGAAAGGAATTCGGCGCGGGTCAGCCGGGCAATGGGTTGCCAGGAAACCAGACCGACCGCGACGATGATATTGGCGATATGGGGGCCGAGAATCGCCACCACCGTCAGTACGAAGACCACATTGGGAATGATTTGGAACAGCTCGGCGATACGCATCAATACTTCATCCACCCAACCGCCGAACCAGGCGGCGGCGGCCCCGACCGCCACGCCGAGGGTCGTCGCCGCCACGCTGGCCGTCAGGCCAATCATCAGCGTGGCGCGGCTGCCGTGCATAATCAACGCGGCGATGTCGCGGCCAAGGGAATCGGTGCCCAGCGGGTAGCGGGCATCGGTAAACGGCCAGATCTCCGGTATGGCGACGATGCGCAGCGGATCGACCGGATAAATCCAGTCGGCGCTCAATGCGGCGATCAGAATAATCAGCACGATGAACGCTCCGAAAACCGCGCCCCGGTTGCGGCAAAAATGGCGCAAGAATTGCCGGTACGGCGCACCTTCGGCGGCTAATGGCGTAATCACAGACATTTTCATTCAGCTCCGAATCCGCGGATCCAGACGGAAATAAATCGCGTCCACCAGAATATTAATCACAATCACCACCAGCGAACTGAGCACCAATACCCCCAGCACCACGGGATAGTTGCGGCTCATCACGCTGTCGAATAGAACCTGGCCGATGCCGGGCCAACTGAACACGGACTCCACCACGATACTGCCGCCCAGCACGGTGCCAAGCTGTAGACCGAACAGCGTCACCACCGGCAGCAGCGCGTTGCGCATAACGTGTCCGATCACCACCCGCAGACGCCCCAGTCCCCGGCCGCGGGCGGCGCGCACAAAATCCAGCTGTGCGATCTCCAGCATCGAGGCCCGCATGACCCGCGCGTAGGTCGCCGCGTAAAACAGGCCGAGGGTCAGCGCGGGCAGCACCAAATGGTGGAGAATATCGAGACATCGTCCCCAGAGCGTTTCATCCGCGCCGATCTCCTCCATGCCGCCCACCGGAAACCAGCCGAGCTTCACGGCGAACAGAATAATCATCATGATGCCGAGCCAAAAACTCGGCGCGGCGAAACAGAGCACGGACAGCGCGGAAATAAGCGAATCCCACAGGCTGTTCACCCGCACCGCCGCCAGCGCGCCGGCGCTGATGCCCACCAACAGCGCCACGGAAATGCTGGCCAGCATCAGGATCAGCGTTGCGGGTAAATGCGCGAGGATAACCTCCAGCACCGGCATGTTCTGACGATAGGAGAAGCCCAGATCGAGGCGAGCCACCGCGCCGATATATTTCAGCAACTGTAGCCAGGCCGGTTGATCGAGGCCGTAAAGCGACCGCAACCGTTCGATCATCGCCGGATCGGTCACCTGCTGTTCGGCGGTCATCACATCCAGCAGATCGCCGGGAACCAGCTTCATCAGGATGAAGTTGATGATAATCACGCCGAGCAACAGCGGAACGCCCTGCAACAACCGGCGAAAGATCAACCGCGCCATGCCGTTACTCCGCCAGCCATATATCATTGAGCGAACTGCCCTGCACATTCGCGGCGGTGGTGAAATTCCGCACGTTTTTACGCGCCAGCGTATAGGACTGCATTTCCACTAACGGAACGATCGGCACATCGGTGCTGGCTAGACGGGCAAACTGATGGATCAGATCCCGCCGCTGGTTTTCATCGGTTTCAATGGTGATTTTCCCGACCAATTCGTCCATCTCCGGGCTGCTGTAGCCGGTGGCGTTGCGGAATGCGCCGCCCTTGACAATGCCGTCGGTGGTGAAAAATTGGGTTACCGTCGGCACCGGCTCCAACGGAGAGGTGTAGTTGGAGATGGCGATATCGTAATCGTAATCGCTGTAAATCCGTTTTAACGCCGTCGCGCGATCGACGGAATCCAGCCGCACGCTAATATTGATATCCTCCAGCGCCTGTTTGAGATACTGGCCGAGTTTGGCGTTCTCCTCGAACCAGGCCGCCGCCAGCAAATTTACGGTAAAACGGCTGCCGTTCTTCACCGGCAGCCCGGCGGCATCGAGCAGCGCCGCGGCCTTTTTAACGTCGAATTCATATTGCGGCACATCATCGGTGTAAAACAGGGAATTGCTGCTGAAAATAGGCGCCAGCGCTGATTTGCCGCGGCCGAAATAGATGGTGTTGACGATAAACCGGCGATCGATGGCGTGCAGAATGGCCTGCCGGACTTCACGGCGATTAACATGTTCACGGCGCTGATTAAACTCGATCGTCACCGCCCAGGCGCTGTTTTCATAGCCGCTGGTATCCAGCACGACCTGTCCGCCTTTTACCAGGCGATCGACCTCCCGCGCCGGAACCGGATTGGAATAGCCCACGACCAACTGGCCCGTTTCCAGCGCCGCGGTACGGGATGCCGCATCCCCCCACCAGCGCACCAGCAGCTTATTCAGATAGGGCTGGTTGGGAGACCAGTAAGCGTCGTTGCGGCGGTAAGCCACGTAGCTGCCGCGCTCCCATTTATCAAAGACCCAGGGGCCGGTGCCTACCGGCCGGTTATTGAGCGGATTGGTCAGAATGTCCTTACCGGCATAGAGATGCTTCGGCAGCACCAGCTGGTATTGGCCCGCCAGAATCGACTTCAGGAAAAACTCCGGCACCGGGTTATCAAAGTTGAGCGTCACGGTGAAGGGATCGACGGCCGTGGCGCCGTTCAGCGATTTCAGCGCGATGCCGGCCGAAATGGCTTTCCAGTGTTCAAGCACGTTAAACACCACGTCCTCGGCGGTAAAATCGGTGCCGTCGTGCCATTTCACCCCTTGCCGCAGTTTGATTTCATAGCTTTTGAAATCGGCGGCGGGCACCACTGATTCCGCCAGTTCCGGCTGAAAACGCAGTTTGTTGTCCAGCTTGAGCAACCGTTCCAGTATTTTGGTGGAGGTCTGGAAAGGCGAGGATCCGCCGCCGCCGGGCACAAACAGCGCCTGCGGCTCAAGCCCGCCCCAGGAGATCACCAGCGTGCCGCCGCGGCGCGGGGCAGCAACGGCGCTTTCATCGGCAAAGGCGTCGCCGATCAGGCGAAAGCCGGTCACCTGCGACGACAAAGCGGCAAAAGAGCCGCTCACCCCTAGGATGCGGAGGAAATTCCGGCGGGAAAAACGGTCGGTCATATAGACGCTCCTGTTGATGCGGTTCCGGTGGCGTAACTTGCCCGGCCGATAGCCAGCAAAACATGTTGTTCGTTATAAACATCCACATCGGCAACGCCCACGCTGCGGCCGTTGCGGCGCACGCGCGCCACCACCCGCAGCGAGGTGTCGACCGCCGGCCGCAGATAATCCACGCGAAAGTTAATGGTGGGCAGCCCCTCGCCGACGATCATGGCCAGCGCGAAGTCGCCGACGGTATCGATAATCGACGCCAGCGGGCCGCCGTGCCACTGGCCGCTCCCCGCGATGCGTTCAAATTCGGCGCGCATCGGCACCGTGACGGTCAGCGTTTGCTGGTCGTAATCCACGGATTCGACCTTTAAATTCAGCCAGTGGATAAAAGGCGAGGCGCGAAATTTCTCTTCGATTTGCGTTTGACTTAACCGCGTACTCATACCACCACCACCTTGCCGATAACCTGACGCTGTTCCAGCGAGGCCAGCGCTTCGGCCCCCTGCTCCAGCGGCCATTGACGATCGATCAGGACATTGAGTTTTTTCTCCCGCACCAGGGTCAGCAGGCGGTGCAGATCTTCTCTTTCCCAGCCGTTGGAGCCGCGGATTTGCAACTCATAGGTCCAGATGTAGCGGATATCTTCCGCCGGATTGAAACCGGCGGTGGCGCCGCAGGTCAGCAGGCGGCCGCCGACGCGCAGGCAGCGCAGGGATTTCACCCAGGTGTCGCCGCCGGTAAAATTAACCACCACATCGACGCCGCCAGGTTGAGCCGCACTACGCTGGCGCGCCGGTTTGCCATAGCGCTGGAACACCTGCTTCATAAAATCTTCCTCGGTATAGCGGATGACATGATCCGCGCCGAGCTGGCGCAGGCGTTGCGCCTTCTCTTCGCTACCGGCGCAGGCAATCACCTGCGCGCCGGCCAGTTTGGCCAGTTGCACGCAGCAGACGCCCACGCCGCCGCTGGCGCCCAATATCAAAACCTTTTCCCCCGGCCGGATCTGGCCGATGGCGGTTATCATGCGGAATGCGGTGCCATAGGCCACAGGCAGCGCCGCCGCTTCGGCAAAGCCGATATCGTCGGGCAAGGCGATAAGCTGATGAGCCGGCACCCGGCATAATTCGGCCAGGCCGCCATGCGTGGTTTCCCCGACCAGTCCGCCTTCAACCCGGTTGATCGGATCCACCACAACCCGATCGCCGATGTTCCAGCCCTGAACGTTTTCGCCAAGCGCGATAATTTCTCCGGCGACATCCAGGCCGATAATAATCGGGAAAGACAAATGAATCCCCGGCATACCGCGGCGGGTGAAAACATCATGATAATTCAGCGAAGCGGCCCGAACGCGTAATAGAACCTCGTTCTTAGCTGGAATGGGGTCGGGAAAGTCGCATTCAAAACGCAACTTATCATTGCCGCCGTGTTCACGTAACACTATGGCTTTCATATATTTTTATCCGAAAATAGCAGCGGTAGACTCAAACGGCCCGAAAGAGTAGCGCCACGTTGAAGGCATCCCGCGCCGCGACCAAAAAGCTATCGTGCGAGCGGGCATGGGTGGCAATTCCCTGTTGTTGCAGGTAGCGGGAACTGGCGGCCGGAGAAGAAACAGCGAATTCCAGCGCCACCATGCGCTCACTCCCGCCGTCTCCCGCCGCGACCTCGCCGTACAGCGACTGCGCGCGTTGAGGCGTAATAAACGACACCGTGGTTTTCCCCGCCTGCAACCGGAAGCCACCGGCGTCGTCAGGCTGGATAAGCGCGGAATCGAAGAGCGTGCCGTACAGGCTGGAGACGGCGCGCGGATCCGCCGCCGAAATAACGAATCCGACAATGTCGGTAACGCCATTGGGATGCGTTTGCCATTCCGAACGCCAGACCAGCTCCGGGGTTTCATGCTGGCAAAAGAAGCTGCGTCCGTTGGCGACCCGCTCGGCGGCCAGCCGTACCGTGCGGAAACGGGCTTCGGGCCGGCTGCCGTCGGGCAATTCGACCGGACGAAAAAAGGAGGCCGGCGGATCGCCCGCCAATCCGACGGCGGTCAACCGTTGGAAAACCGCATCGCTATCCTGGGTTTTCCATACCAGACCGGAAAGGCCCAACGGGTCGCTCCACAGATCTTTGCGCTGGTTGGCGTTATAAGTTTCGAAGCCCAGCAGCTCCAGATAGTTTTCATGAAAAATGGCGAGATGGTTGCTGGAACCCAGAGAGTGATGCCCCCTGGGGGTTAACTGAAAACCTAAACGTTGAAACAGGGTATGCGCGTCGTCAAGCCGTTGCGCGACATTGATAACGACGTGATCGACTACCGGGGTCAAACCACTCATAGACTTGTCTCTTACCTATCCGTCTGTGCTAAACAGGTAATCAACCTAGCGAATATCGCTTGCAATCCAAAACGATAATTAGTGAATAGTTTGTGCGCTAATTGAATATACGCGCAATAACGTTTTTATGGCTCGCCGGTTACGTCATCACCGCCGTTACCTGGCAAAAAGCCCGCGCAGCGGCATTGCGAGGGCTTTTTCCGTTCACGCTAACCTGCAGGAAGGCCGATATCGCGGGTTACTGCCGAACGCGGCGTTCATAAGTTATCCCGCCTGAACATAGCGCGCGCATTACAGGCAGGGGCTCATGCCGCCATCCACGCGCAGAATAGCGCCGGTGATGAACGCCGCCTGCCGGCTGGCGAGAAACGCCGCCGCCGCGCCGTACTCCGCAGGATCGCCATAACGTCCGACGGGAATGGCGGCCTGGCTTTTCTCTTTCACCGCCGCCGCCGGCACGCCCTCGCGTTCGGCGCGCGCGGCGTCCAGTTGGTCAACGCGGGCGGTGGCGATGCGCCCCGGCACCAGCACGTTAACGGTAATGCCGCTGGCGGCCACCTCGCCGGCCAGCGTCTTCGACCAGCCCGACAGCGCCATACGCAGCGTGTTGGATACCGCCAGATTAGCGATCGGCGTCACCACGCCCGATGACGAACTGGTGATAATGCGGCCCCAGCCTGCCGCGCGCATATCCGGCAGCACGCAATCGGTCAGATGAATCAGCGAGCCCACCATCGCGGTGAATTCCTGCTGCCATCTGGCGAGCGCGACGCCGCTGGCGCCCGACGGCGCCGGTCCGCCGGAGTTATTGACCAGTATGCCTACCGGCCCCAGCGTCTGACGGATATCCGTCAGCACCGCGTCGAAAGACGCCGGCCGGGTTAGATCCAGCACCCAGGCGCCCGCTCTGCCGCCCGCTTGTTCAATCAGCTCGACCGTTTCCGCCAGTTTCTGCGGCGTGCGGCCGGTGACCGCCACCAGCACGCCTTCGGCGGCAAGCGATTGAGCAATGGCGCGCCCCAGCCCGCTCCCGGCGCCGCACACCAGCGCCACTTTGCCTGCTATCTTGAAATCCATACCATTCCCCTTTCTGAAATTCATCGCCGCGTCGACATAAGCGCCGTTCGCGCCGCTATCGCTAAAACGCCGCCGTTCAGCGAATCTCCTGTTCAATCACGTGTTTTACCTGGTCGATAAAATCCACCACCAGGCGATTTTGCGACACCTGTTTACGCGTCACGATGCAGATGGAAACCGGCACCGCTATCTCAAACGGAACGATGGCGACGTCTTTCCACTCCTGATGCAACGCCGTCACCGAATCCACAATCGCCATCCCCACCCCGGCCTGGCTGAGCATGGCGGCGCTATTGGTATAACGTACCTCTACGTCGGGTTCGTAATTCACGCCGCACTGACGAAACGCATAGGCCAGCAGCAGTCCCAGCGTCGATTCGATGTTCAGACCGATGTAGCCGTACTGACGGACATGCTCCACCCGGATGGTCGGCATGCCGTACAGCGGATGGCCGCGCGGCACCAGGCACATCATATTGCCGTGTTTAATCTTCTCCACGTTCACCGCCGGATGCTCGTCCAGCCCCAGCGCCAGCCCGACGTCGGCGACGCCGAGCTCCACCGCCTGCAATACCCGGTTAAGCCCCACCACGTCGAAATGCACCTTCACGCCGCGCCGGTTGAGCAGCAGATGGCGCAGCGCGTGCGGCACCAGCGAAAAGCCCAGCGGCGGCGTCCCCAGGATGCGCAGGATGCCGGCATTACCGCTGCGCAGAGAGCGAATGCGGCTCTCCGCCGAGCGGATCATCATAAAAATCGGCTCCACCTCTTTATAAAGCAGATGGGCGTCCTCCGTGGGCTGCAAGCGCCGATTAATACGGTCGAAAAGCGGAAAGCCGAGCTGGCCTTCAAGCTGTTTTATGCCGCCGGAGACCGCCGGCTGCGAAATACCCAGCTCGTAGGCGGCGTCCACCGTCGTCTGGGAGCGCATCACCGTGCCGAAAATCTCCAGCAAACGCAGATTGATATCGTTTTTACGCTCAATTTTCACCGCATTCCCCGCCGGAGAGTATCGCCGTTAGCGCCAGCCCCACCGCAGCCTGCGTCGGGTCTATCACCGGGACGCCAAGCGTCTCCTGTAGCAACCGGCGCTGACGCGACAATCCGGCGCAGCCCAGAATCAGCACATCGGCGCCATCCTGCTCGATCAGTTGGCGGCCGACGATCTCCAGCCGGCGGCTCACCCCCTCGCCCGACGCCGATTCCGCCACGCTGATATTCAGCGGACGCTCGCCGGCCAGCCGCGACTCCAGCCCCAGCCGGCGCACATAGGCCAGATGGCGAGCGACCGATTGCGTCTGGATGGCCAGCACGCCGAAGCGGCGTCCCAGCGTCAGCGCCACCGACAGCGCCGACTCCTGAATTCCCAGCACCGGTACGCCGGCTGCCCGGCGGCAGGCGTCGATGGCCGGGTCCGAATAACAGGCCAGCACCACGGCGGAGACCTGGCGGCGGGCGGCGATTTCCGCCAGCAGCAGCGGCTCCGCCGCCTCGATATCCGCCTGACTTTCAATGCCGGGGGGCGCCTGAGTCAGGGTAATGCACTCGATTTCCGGCCCGGCCGGCAGGCGGAAGGCCGCGGTGGCGGCGCGCAGCCCGTCGGTCACGGCGGGATTGCTGTTGGGATTGATGACAAGGATCGGTAAAGGTCGCGTCATTCGGCCCCCCGCATGGATACCGGCGCCAGGTCGGCGCCGAAGTTAAGCGCCGGATCCAGCTCCGGCGTATGGACGCCGGGCATGCCGGTGCAATCCGGCGGACGCCGGTGAACGAAGCGGCCGCGGCCGGCGGCGGCGCGCAGTTCGCCGTCGGCGACCACCGTTTCGCCGCGGCTGATCACCCGTACCGGGCAGCCGCGCAGCATCATGCCTTCAAACGGGGTGTAGTCCATGTTGTCATGCTGGTCGGCATGGGTTACACGGCGTGCGGCGTTCGGATCCCACAGCGCCAGATCCGCATCGGCGCCGATGGCGATGGCGCCTTTTTGCGGAAACATACCCAACGTTTTCGCGGCGTTAGTCGAGGTCAGCGCGACAAACTGCTGCGGCGTAATCCGGCCTTTCATCACCCCTTCGCTGAACAGCAGCGGCAGCCGCAGCCCGATGCCCGGCATACCGTTGGCGATCTGGCGGAAGGTGGCGTCCGGGCCGTGGAAAAATTTGCCGCTGGCGTCAAACCGGTAAGGCGCGTGATCGGAGGAAAAGAAGTCAAAGGTGCCCGCCTGCAAATGACGCCACAGCCCCCGCTGGGTGGCCGTATCGCGCACCGGCGGGCTGCACATGAATTTCGCGCCTTCCCGCCCTTCCCGATCGAGATCCTGCCGGGTCAGGAATAGATACTGCGGGCAGGTTTCGCTGTAGATTTTCGCGCCGGCAAGACGCGCGCGGGCGATGATATCCGCGCCTTCGACGGTGGACACATGCACCACCATCAGCGGACCGCCGACGAACGCCGCCAGTTGAGTCACCCGGCCGATCGCCTCAATTTCCGCCGCCGCCGGATGGCTGATCGCGTGGTAGCGCGGCGCCGTATAGCCGCGATCCAACAGCCGCTGGCTCATCCATTTTATGATGTCGTTATTTTCCGCATGCACCATCGCCAGCGCGCCGTGCTCCGCCGCCAGCGTCAGCAGATTGAGAATGTCGCCATCATTCATTTTTACCGCGTCATAGGTCATGAAAAACTTAAACGACGGCACGCCGCGCGCCACCACTTTGGGCAGATCGTCCGCCAGCGACGCCGTCGGGTCGGTGATGATCAGGTGCCAGGAGTAATCCAGCACCGCCTTCGGCGCGGAGCGGCGGTGGTAAACCTCCAGCACGTTCTCCAGCCGCTGTCCCTTCATTTGGGCGGCGAAAGGCACAATGGTGGTATTGCCGCCGAACGCCGCCGACACCGTGCCGCTGTAATAATCATCGGCGCTCATCAGCCCGGAGGAGGATTCCTGCGCGATATGGCAATGCCCTTCAATGCCGCCGGGCATCACCCATAGACCGTTCGCATCGATCGTCTCGCGCCCTTCGCTCAGGTCGCCCAACGCCGCGATGCGGCCGTCTTTGATGCCGATATCGGCCGTGTAGTCGTCGACGGCGGTAATGATGCGCCCGCCGCGGATAATCAAGTCAAACATCGGAGACCTCCTTCATTAATCTGCACGCCCGCCGGGAAGCAGGTGGACGATCAGCCGGCATGACGCAGCCGCGCCGCCAGGCGCTGCATCAAGCGCTGCAACTGTTGTTCATCTTCCGGCGACAGCCGCGCTCCCGGCGCGCGCAGACGCGCCGAGGCGAAAATGCCGCGCTGGCGTAGAATCCCTTTGCGAATGGCTAAACCGATGCCTGGCTGCTGCTCATAGCTCAACAGCGGCAGATGGCTGTCGAACAGATCCTGCGCGCCGTCCATATCGCCCTGCTGGTGACGCCGCACCACTTCCACCAGCATTTCCGGCCAGGCGTAGCCGGTCATGGCGCCGTCCGCGCCGCGCTGTAGCTCAAGAGGCAAATAGAGTCCGCCGTTGCCGGTCAGGATGGAGAGCGCCGTGTCGTCCGCCGCCAACTGACGGCGGATGGCGCTGATTTTGTTCAGGCCGGGGCACTCTTCATGTTTAAGCATCACGATCTGCGGCAGTTCGCGCGTCAAACGGACGATCAGATCGGCGCTGACGTGCACGCCGGTCATCTGCGGAAAATCCTGAAAACAGATTGGGATATCCGGCCCTAGCGCCGCGCACGCCTGCTGCATGTAATTGAATACCGCAGCATCGGTTTTCAGCCCCGCCGCAGGCGCGATCATCACGCCTGCGCATCCGCGCGCCATGGCGGCCTCGGCCAGTGCCGCCATATTGGCGATGCCCGCGGCGGAGACGCCGGCGATCACCGGCAGCGCGCCCGCCACCCCGTCAAGAAAGGCATCGATAACGCTCAACTGTTCGGCCTGCGAGAGTTTCTGCGCTTCCCCCATCATGCCGAGCACCGTGATGCCGCTGACCTGCGCCTGTTGATACAGCGCGATGAGCCGCGACAGACTTGGGTAATCAATGCGCTCCCGCTCGTCGAACGGCGTCGGCGCGATAGCGAACACCCCCGCCGTATGCCGGTTTATCCGATGTTGCATTTCGCCAGCTCCTTTTCCACTTCAGCCGGAATTTCGACGCCGGTTTGTTCGACGATCAACCGGTAATGCTCGGTGCGGCGATGGCGTTTAAAGTCGAATATCGTCTCTTTGCCGAAACTGCTCTCATCGAAATCGCACGCCGCGACGATCAGTTCATCGTCCTGGGTTTTCGCCTCGGCCAGTACGAAACCGTTGGGATCGATAATCACGCTGCCGCCGATCAATTCATGACCGTCCTCAACGCCGGCCTTGGCCACCCCCACCACATAAGTGCTGTTCTGATAGGCGCCGGCCTGCATCGACAGAAGGGAATGAAATAACCGCTTGTCATCGGCCTCGTCCCGGCGCTGCGCATTGAACGCCGGCGTGTTATAGCCGATGGTCACCAGCTCTACGCCCTGTAGCCCCAGTACGCGATAGGTTTCCGGCCAGCGCCGATCGTTGCAAATCGCCATGCCCATGATGCCGCCAAGGTTGGAAAAGACGTGGAATCCCAGGTCTCCCGGTTCGAAATAGTATTTTTCCAAATGCTGAAACGCGCGTTCGGGATCGTAGGCGTCGTGGCCCGGCAGATGCACCTTGCGGTACTTGGCGATAATGTCGCCGTTACGGTCGGTCATCAGCGAGGCGTTGAAGTGCCGGCCATCAGGCGTGGACTCCGCATAACCGAAAGTGATGGCCATCTGGTACATCCGCGCGCGCTCAAACAACGGCATCGTCGTCTGGTTGGGCATCTCTGATTCAAACCAGCGTTCTATTTCCGCCGGATCTTCGCTGTACCAGCGCGGGAAAAAGGTGGTCAGCGCCAGTTCCGGGAATACCAGCAGATCGCAGGAAGCCGCGTGCGCCTGATCCATCAGCTTCAACATTCTCGCCACTACCGACTCGCGGCTGTCCGTTTTCTGGATAGCGCCCAATTGAGCGCCGCCAACAATACATTTTCTCATATTCAGTTCCTGTATTATTCTTCAACACGCCGCTCAAAGCGGCTGATCAACCTGACCAGAGGCCAAATCATTACCAGATAGAATCCCGCCGCCAGCACCAGCGGCGAGGCGTTATAGGTCAGAGAACGCGCCATATCGGCGGCGTACAGTATTTCCGCCAACGACACCACGCTGGCCAGCGAGGTCAGCTTGATCACCTCGATGGTGTTGGATATCAGGTCCGGCAGAACGTTGCGCACCGCCTGAGGCAGCACCACCCACAGCAGCGTCTGTAGCGCACTAAGCCCGGTGCTGCGCGCGGCTTCGCGCTGGCCGCGCCCCACCGACTGAATGCCGGCGCGCAACACCTCGCCGTAGTAAGCGGCGTTATTGAGCATGAAGGCCAACGCCACCGCCTGCATCGGCGATAAATGCAGCCCGGCGAACGGCAGACCGGAATAAATCAGAATCAACAGCACCAGAGGCGGCACGGCGCGAAATAGATCGGTGAAAATAATCGCGCCGATGCGCAACGGACGGCGCGAAGACAGGCAGGCCAGCGCGGTAAGCAGTCCGGCCAGGCAGCCGACCGGGATCACCAGCAGACAGAGTTGCAGCGTGACCCACAGCCCGTCGACCAGCATCGGGAAGCAGGCTTTCATCACCTCGATATTCAGAAATTGCTCTAACAGCATGTCCATTAACGCGTCCCCCAGGCGAAACGTTGCTCAAGCCAGCGCCCCAGAATCACCACCGGAACAAACAGCAGCAGATAGGCCAGCGTACCGAGCAGCAACGGGGTGGCGCTGCCGGTGACCGACTGCGCCGACGTCGCCTGATAAAGGATTTCCGGCACGCTGACCGCCGATCCCAACGCGGTATTTTTGCTGATGGCGATGGCCCGGTTGGTCAGCGGCGGGATCGTCAGGCGGATCGCCTGCGGCAGCACGATGTGCCAAAGCGTGGCGCCGAAACCGAAACCGGTGGCGCGCGCCGCCTGCCACTGCCCCTTATGCACCGATAGCAGGCCGGCCCAGAAAATTTCTTCGGCAAACGCGCCCAGCACCAGCGATAACACCAGCCAGACCGTGACGAAACCGGGCAGATCGATGCCGATATTAGGCAGGCCGAAATACACCAGCAGGATCAGCACCAGCGGCGGCAGCGAACGCAGCAGATCGGCATACAGCACAATCAACGCATTCAGCGCGCGCACCCGGCAGATCCGGATACAGGCCAACGCCAGCCCGATCAGAATGCCGCTTATCACCACCAGCGCCGCCAACTGCAAGGTCACCAGCATTCCCTGAGCAACCAGCGGCGCATACTCGCGCATGATTTGCGCGTTGAAAAACACCGAGAGGAATCGATCCAAAGCGGAAACCGGCGCATCCATCGCTCACCCTCCCAGACGGTTGACGAAGGCGCGCAGCCGCTCATGGCGCGGATGGCGGAAAATCTGCGCCGGCGGCCCCTGTTCGACGATGACGCCGCCGTCCATAAATACCACCCGATCCGCCGCTTCGGCGGCAAAGCGCATTTCATGGCTGACCACCAGCATAGTCATGCCGTTGCGCTTCAATTCGAGCATCACGTTCAGCACATCCGCCACCAGTTCCGGATCCAGCGCGCTGGTCGGTTCGTCAAACAGCATGACTTCCGGTTTCAACGCCAACGCGCGGGCGATGGCGACGCGCTGCTGCTGACCGCCGGACAGATCCGTGGCGCGGCTGGACGCCTTGTGTCCCAGCCCCACCTGCTCCAGATGGTGCATGGCGATCCGCCGCGCCTCGGCGGCGGGCTTTTTTTGCACCTTGCGCAGCGCCAGCATCACGTTACTCAACACATCCAAATGCGGATACAGATTGAACGACTGAAAGACCATGCCGATACGCTGGCGGACGAGGTTGATTTGCCGGGCGCGCAGGGCGATATCGTCGCCGCGCAGCAATATCGCGCCGGACTCCGGCCGCTCCAGCAAATTGCAGCAGCGCAACAGCGTGCTTTTGCCCGAACCCGAAGGCCCAATCAGAAACACCAGCTCTTTCTCCGCCACCTTCAGATCGATGCCTTTCAACACCTCGGTGTCGCCGTACGATTTATACAGTCCGGCGATCTCCAGTATCGGCCGTTGCATCATGAACGCGTCTCCCCGGCCTCGGCGTCGGATGGCTCGCACGTAAACGGATGAGGCGTATCTTCATAACCCGGCAGCCCCGGCGGTCCATAGCCCGGCATCGGCGTCACCGCCGCGCTGCCCGCCGCGGGCGTCAGGCCGAACCATTTTTCAGACAGACGGCTGATGGTGCCGTCGACTTTCAGGCATTCGATAATGCGATCCACCCGATCGCGGGTCGCCGCATCATCCTTTCGGAACGCCATGCCCCATTGGTTATTGGTGGACTGAGTGTAGGAAAGCGCGATGCGCGGATTTTTTTTCACCGCCCAGGCGCCGGGCGTGATGCCGGTTATCGCGGCGAAAGCCTTATTAGAAACCACGGCCTGAATAGCATCGGTATTAGTACCGTAACTGACGACTTTCCATTGATATTCATCGGCTAATTTACGCGCCCAAATATCATATTCAGCGCCTTTATTAACGGCCAAGGTCTTATTTCTAAAACCATCGAGAGAATTAATTTCCGGCGTGCCTTTTTTCACGACGAATTGATAGTCGCTATTATAATACCCCTCGCTGAACAGCACATTTTCGGCGCGTTCTTTGGTAATAGTAACCGGCGCGACAATAAAGTCATATGTCCCGGCCTGCATTGCGGGAATAAGACCGGAAAATTGCGCGGCGATAATGTTTACCCGCCGCCCCATTTTTTTGGCCACCTCGTTGGCCAAATCCACATTAAATCCTTCAATCCCCCCGCCCATTTTCGGCATGGCGTGCGGCGCAAAAGTCCCGTCCAACGCGACGTTAAGAGGAGGAAGATCGTCTGCTTGCGCATAAGAAAAAAAACATACGCCGGCAATCATCAGGCTCGCTATTTTTATATTTATTTTCATTATGGCACCCTCTATAAATTCGAATTACCCCTAGTTTTTCTACCTGATGAAAGCCGTTATTCAACAGGAGAGATATCAGTTATAAAGCAAAAAAAACCAGAAACAATATCAGGAGTTATTAAAAATAACGCGTTAATATAACCTGTATTTATAGTCAAAGACGAAAACATGGCATCGATTGCACCATTGAGGACCAAATGAATTATTATTGCACTAGGGAAAGTAAATAACGTTGAATTTTAGAGGAAGGATGCGACAAAAAAGTGCATATAAAAAAACGTTAGCCGTGAAAATTAAATTAAAAAACCAAATCCATTAATATTTCATATGATCCGGAGGACAATTCATTATTGCGAATATATTTCAGCGAACTGAAATACCGCAGGAGAAAAGTCTTCCCGTCCGCGCGAATATTTCAGCGTTCGGGAAGACAACTATTCGCAATCGATTTCGGGTTGCATCAAGGCGGCGGCGCGGCGGCCAATTCGCCGGGAACGAATGGGGCCTGCCGAGCGCGGCTCTGCGCTAGGAGACAGGGTAGCCGCCGCGCCATTCCATCGCGCCGCTTCCCCGCTACGCTCAGTACACATCCCGCAGATAGCGCTTTTCCTGCGCCATCTTTGCGACATAGGCCGCCGCGTCTTCGGCGCTCATCGCCCCGTGCCGTTGCACCGCTTGCCTGAGCGCGGCGTCAACGTCCTTGGCCATGCGGCCGGCGTCGCCGCAGATATAGAAGTGTGCGCCCTCCTGCAACCAGCGCCACAGTTCGGCGCCCTGTTCAAGCAGGCGATGCTGCACATAGATTTTCTCGGCCTGATCGCGCGAGAAGGCGGTATCCAGCCGATGCAGGTAGCCGTCGCGCCGCATCGCCTCCAGCTCGTCACGATAGTAGAAATCGGTCGCCGCGCGCTGCTCGCCGAACAGCAGCCAGTTGCGGCCTTTGGCACCGATGGCCTGACGCTCTTGCAGAAAGGCGCGGAAGGGAGCGATGCCGGTGCCTGGCCCCACCATAATCATCGGCGCGTCAGGATCCTGCGGCGGCCGGAAATGGGCCGACTGGTGAACGAAAATCGGCACGGCGACGGAGCCCGCGCGATCGGCCAGAAAAGTTGAGCAAACGCCGCCCCGCCGCTTGCCGCCGTCGCCATAGCGCACGGTCGAAACCGTCAGGTGGACCCGATCCGGCGAGGCTTTCGGGCTTGACGAGATCGAGTACAGGCGCGGCTGCAAACGCTTAAGCACGCTCAGCCACTCATCGGCCTGCGCCTGAACCGGAAACTCTTGCAGCAGATCGACGATTTGCCGCCCCCACAGCCAGCGTTTCAGTTCGTCCCGGCGTTCGTCCTTCAACAACTCGGCCAGCGTTTCATGCCCGGAACGCTGATACACGAACTGCAAAACCTCCGGCGTGATACGCGCAATCTCGAAATGCTGCGACAGCGCCTCAACCAGCGTCATATCGCCGCGATCTTTGAGCGTTACCCGCGCCGACGGCGCAAGCCTAAGAGCCGACAGCATATCGCCCACCAGATCGGGGCAGTTGGTCGGCCAGACTCCGAGCGCATCGCCCGCTTCGTAGCTAACGCCCTGACCGCTCAGATCGAAGGCGAACTGTCTGGTCTCTTTTTGCGCGCCGCTGGTATTGAGCCGCCGATTGAGCACCAGTCGCGCCGGCAACGGCGAATGACGGCCAAAGCCAGGTGACGGTGTAACTAATGGAGCCGTAATCTCTCCCCCGCTTTCGCCTGCCGCTATCGCCGCCGGAGCGGCGGCCATGCCGGCCGGGGCCGCGGCTTCCGCCAACGCCTTGACGATGTCATCCAGCCAAGCCTTTGCCACCTCTTCATAATCGGCGTCGCAGTCAACCCGCTCCGCCAAGCGTTGCGCTCCCAGCGCTTCCAGCCGCGCATCGAGCTGGCGTCCGAAACCGCAAAACCGGTCATAATTCGAGTCGCCGAACGCCAGTACGGAAAAGGCCAGCGTATCAAGTGCGGCCGCCGTCTCCGCCTGCAACGCCGTCCAGAAAGCCGCGCCGTTGTCCGGGGGATCTCCGTCGCCGAAGGTGCTGGCGATAAACAGCGCGCGCGGCGCGGCGCTCAGATCCGCGACGTTAAAACCGTCCATGCCCGCCAGCGTGACGCTATGGCCCTCCGCTTTTAATCGTGCGGCGCACTGCGCGGCAAAGCCTTCGGCATTGCCGGTCGACGACGCCCACAAAATCAGAACGGGAGACGATGCGCAAGCGGCTGAAACCGCGGAGGCGGACCGGTTAGCGGCCGGCAGGGAAAGCGCGCCGCCGCCGGGCAGCCAGGTGCGGGCGAACAGCCCCGCCAGCATTCCGTCGAGCACCAGGCGTTTGGCGTTATCCATCGGCGCGGTGGCGGGCAGTACCGGCACGCCGCCGGCCAGTCTGGACTCATCGGTGCGCAGCGCGGCCAGATAGCCTTGCAAATACAGTTGTTCATGCGCCTCCAGCGTAATGGCGGGCGCGGCGTCAAGACCGAGCAGCGCGGCCAGCGCGTCGATGTGCTTCATGTCGAGCTCCTTGATATCTTTTTGCGGCGAACCCGCGGCGTTGCTTTCCCTTACGGGGACAACGGCCGCGTTATCCTCGCGGGCCGGTGCGGTGGATGACGGCTGCTCCGCGACGCGCGTCAGGGCGACGGCGCAGAATTTGAATTCGGGCTGCTGGGAAATCGGATCGACGGCATCGCTGGTGACGGCGTTGATGGCCAGATCCTCGCCATAGACATCGTTCCAGTGGAATGGCGCAAAGCAGTTGCCGGGGCGTACCCGACCGGTCACCACGGCCGGCAATACCGCGCGCCCGCGGCGCGAACGCGCTTCCACCCGATCGCCGCCGCGAATGCCGAGCGCGGCGGCGTCTTCGGGATGCATTTCGATAAAGGGCTGCGGGTTGAGTTTGTTGAGCATCGGGATCTTGCCGGTCTTGGTCATCGTGTGCCACTGGTGCTGCAAGCGGCCGGTGTTCAGCACAAAGGGGAAGTCCTCGTCCGGCATCTCGGCCGGCGGCATATCCGGCCGGGGAAGAAAGACGCCTTTGCCGCTTTTGGTGGCGAATACGATGCGCGGCCGGGCGCCGTCCGGCGCTTCTTTGAGCGTTTGGCTCACGCCGTCGTTGAGATAGCGAATAGGATGGCGATCGCCGTCATCGCCGGGCGGGCAAGGCCATTGCAAGGGCGTCCGGCGCAGGCGCTCATAGCTTGCGCCGCGCATATCGTAGCCGGTGCCCGGATTCCAGGCCCGTTTGATTTCTTCAAACACCTCCGCTGAAGAGGCGTAGCGGAATGCCTGTTCATAGCCCATTTCGCAGGCCACGCCGGCAATGATTTGCCAGTCCGCCATCGCCTCGCCGGGCGGTTCGACGGCCTTTTGCATCAGCGTCAGATTGCGCTCGGAGTTGATCATCACTCCTTCGGCCTCGGCCCACAGCGCGCCGGGCAGCAGAATGTCGGCGTAACGGTTAGTTTCGGTATCGAGAAACGCATCCTGGGTGATGACCAGCTCGGCGGCTTGCAGCCCGGCGATGACGTTGCTGCGGTTAGGCACCGTGGCGACCGGATTGGTGCAGATAATCCAGCATGCCTTGATCTTGCCGGCCTTCATCGCTTCAAACATCGCCACCGTGCCGCCGCCCAGATCGGTGCGCAACGTCCCGGCTTTCACGCCCCACAGCGCTTCGATGAACGCGCGGTCTTTGTCCGCCAGCACCGAGCGCTGGCCCGGCAGCCCCATGCCCATATAGCCCATCTCGCGCCCGCCCATGGCGTTAGGCTGGCCGGTAAGGGAAAAGGGGCCGCTGCCGGGACGGCAAATAGCGCCGGTCGCCAGATGCAGGTTGCAGATCGCATTGGTGTTCCAGGTGCCGTGAGTGCTTTGGTTCAGCCCCATGGTCCAGCAGCTCATCCATTCGGGCGCCGCGCCGATCCACTCCGCCGCTTTACGAATATCCGCCTCCGCCAGTCCCGTAATCCGCGCGACCTTCTCCGGCGGGTAGTCGGCAAGGAATTCGGGCATCGCCTCCCACCCTTCGGTATATTCGGCGATAAATGACGGGTCAGTGTGGCCGTTTTGCACCATCAGATGCAGCAGGCCGTTAAGCAAAGCCAGATCGGCGCCCGGCTTGATCTGTAGAAACAGATCCGCTTTGTCGGCGGTGGCGTTGCGGCGCGGATCGACCACAATCAGCTTCGCCCCGCCTTGACCCGGTCCATCATGCGCAGGAACAGTATCGGGTGGCAATCCGCCATATTCGCGCCAATGACGAAGAACAGATCGGCGCGGTCGAAGTCCTGATAAGAGCCCGGCGGCCCATCCGAACCCAGCGAAAGTTTATAGCCGCTGCCGGCGCTGGCCATGCAAAGGCGCGAGTTCGACTCGATGTTGTTGGTGCCGATAAAACCTTTGGCGAGTTTGTTGGCCAGGTACTGGGCTTCCAGCGACATCTGGCCGGAAACGTAGAGCGCGACCGCATCGGGGCCGTGGTTATCGATGATGGCGCGCAGCCGGCGCGCGGTTTCCCTGATGGCGTGTTTCAGTCCGACCCGCGCCGGTTCGCGCAGACGTTCCGCCCGCAGGTAAGCGTGCTCCAGCCGCCCCGACTCGGCGATAGCCTGGCCGCAGCTATTGCCTTTGGTACACAACCTGCCGAAATTGGCGGGATGCGTCTTATCGCCCGATACCTTGATCACGCGATTGTTTTGTATCTGCATCACCACTCCGCAACCTACGCCGCAGTATGGGCAGACGCTCTTGACATAAGCTGTAGGTTTAGCACCCATCATCATTCCCCGCGGGACCGATCAACCGTTATGCCGAGTTCTCATTGCGTCAGGCGGCTTGATGTTTTTTCACCGTCAGCGGCGCAGCCGACTCCGCGATGCTCAGCGCCGGATGGCGGCAGAAGCGCACCACATCGCCGACGATCAGCAGGCTGGGCGACTGCGGCTGATAACGCGCCAACAGCGCCGGCAGCGTCGCCAGGGTGGCGGTCAACAGACGCTGATCCCGCTGGGTGCCGCGCTCGATGATCGCCGCCGGCGTCCGCGCCGCCAGCCCGTGTTCAATCAGGCGCTGGCATAACCGGCTGCTGTGGCTCAACCCCATATAGAACACCAACGTTTGCTGCCCGTCGGCGAGCGTCGGCCAGTCCAACTGGGGTTCGCCATCGCGCGAATGCCCGGTGACGAAACGCACCGACTGCGCGCAGTCCCGGTGCGTCAGCGGCAGGCCCACCGCCGCCGCACAGCCGGTCGCCGCGGTGATGCCGGGCACCACATGGCACGCGATGCCCGCCGACTGGGCATAATCCATCTCTTCGCCGCCGCGGCCGAAAATAAAAGGGTCGCCCCCTTTAAGACGAATTACGCGCTGTCCGGCCTGCGCCAGCTCCACCAGCAGTTGATTGATTTTTTCCTGCGAAAGACGATGGCAGCCGCGCGTTTTACCCACATCGATGCGCAAAACCTGCGGCGGCACCAGATCCATAATCTCCGCCGAAACCAGCCGGTCGAACACCACCACATCCGCCTGCTGAATGGCGCGCAGCGCTTTCAACGTCAGTAGTTCGGCGTCGCCCGGCCCCGCCCCCACCAGCCAGATTTCGCCGCCCAGCACCGGCTGGCGTTGCTGGCCCTGAGCCAGTATCGATTGCGTCGTCACCATTTTCCTACCTTATCAATCCGCTGTTTTTTCATTTCATCCGCCGCGGCGTCATAAACGCGTTCAGCTTATGAGGCGTGCGCGATAGCCGTGGATGCCGGCTGCCGCATCGGCTGACGACTCACCCAGACCTGCCCTTCCACAACTTTTACCGGCCAGGCGCGTACGCGCTGCTCGGCATTATCCGGACTGACGCCATCGCGCAGCCTGAAACGCTTTTTGTATAACGGAGAGATCACCACCGGTTCGCCGGATACGTCGCCCAACAGCCCGCGGGACAGGACGTTCGCTCCGCTGCCCGGTTCGTGGTTTTCCAACGCATAAACCCGTTGCTCGCTGGCGGGAAGATGGAACAGCGCGATCTGCTGCTGGCCGAGGCGCGCGGCCATGCCGACATTGGCGGGAATATCCCGCAATGCGCCGATATGAATCCAGTCGCCTTCCGGCGCGGACGCCGTCTGGATCGGCGGCTTTTCATCCTCCCGCGCCGGCCGGATCTGCCCGCGCGTCGGCACCATCACCACCGCTTCATCCGGGCTGTCGCTGTTGAGAAACGCGCGGAACAGCGCCAGACGCTCCGGGCTTTCCAGCGTGGTTTTCCATTCGCACTGGTAGCTATCCACCACGCGCCGCATCTCTTTATCCAGCTCTTCGCCGATATGCAGACTGTCTTGCAGAATCACCTGCCGCAGGTACGCAATGCCGCCTTCCAGATTGTCCAGCCAGGTGCTGGTGCGCTGGAGACGTTCGGCGGTGCGGATATAGAACATCAGCAGGCGATCGATGGTGCGGATCAGGGTTTCGCTATCCAGATCGCTGGCGAACAGATCCGCATGGCGCGGCTTCATGCCGCCATTGCCGCACACGTACAGATTCCAGCCCTTATCGGTGGCGATGACGCCGATATCTTTTCCCTGCGCTTCCGCGCATTCGCGGGTACAGCCGGACACCGCCATTTTGATTTTATGCGGCGAGCGCAAGCCCTTGTAACGCTGCTCCAGCTCAATCGCCAGCGCGGTGGAGTCCTGTACGCCGTAGCGGCACCAGGTGGAACCGACGCAGGATTTCACCGTGCGCAGCGATTTGCCGTAGGCGTGGCCGGTTTCAAAACCGGCGTCGATCAGCTCGCGCCAGATGGCGGGCAGTTGCTCCAGCCGCGCGCCGAACAGATCCACGCGCTGGCCGCCGGTGATCTTGGTATACAGGTTGTAGCGCTGCGCAACCTGCCCGATGGCGATCAGGCCCGCCGGGGTGATTTCGCCCGCCGGTACGCGCGGCACCACCGAGTAGGTGCCGTCCTTCTGGATATTGGCGAAAAAGCGATCGTTGGTGTCCTGCAACGGCAGATGCTGCGGTTTCAGCAGGTAATCATTCCAGCAGGACGCCAGCATGGAGCCTACCAGCGGTTTACAGATCTCGCAGCCCAGCCCGTGTCCGTAATGTTCGAGCAGCTCATCGAAGGAACGAATTTGATGCACGCGGATCAGGTGGTACAGCTCCTGGCGCGACCAGGCGAAGTGCTCGCAGATATCCTTTTTCACCTCAACGCCCAGCTGCGTCAGCTCGTATTCCATCACCTGTTTGAGCAAGGGAACGCAGCCGCCGCAGCCGGTGCCCGCTTTGGTGCAGGATTTGATCGCGCCCAGATCGGCGCAGCCGGCGGCCACCGCCGCCGAAATATCGCCTTTACTGACGTTATGACAGGAGCAAATCTGCGCGCCGGCGGGCAGCGCCGCCACTCCCAGCCCTTTCGGCGCATCGCCGGAGCGGGCCGGCAAAATAAGGCTTTCCGGATGCGCCGGCAGCGGCATGTCGTTGAGCTTCATTTGCAGCAGCGTGCTGTAGTCCCCGCTGTCGCCGATCAGCACGGCCCCCAGCAGATGTTTGCCATCCGCGGAAACCACGATTTTTTTATAAACTTCGTTCGGACCGTCCGTCCACTGATAGCTTTGGCTGCCGGCGGTGCGGCCGTGCGCATCGCCGATGGAGGCCACTTCCACCCCCAGCAGTTTCAGCTTGGTGCTCATATCCGCGCCGGTAAACGGCGTATCGCGCTGCGCCAGCGTATCCGCCACGCTGCGCGCCATCTGGTAGCCGGGCGCCACCAGCCCGAAAATTTGTCCGTTCCACAGCGCACATTCGCCAATGGCGAAAATGGCCTCGTCCGACGTCCGGCAGCGGTCGTCAATCACGATGCCGCCGCGCGGCCCTCTCTCCAGGCCGCAGCCGTCCGCCAGATTATCCCGCGGACGGATACCGGCGGAGAACAGCACCAGATCGGTTTCCAGTACGCTGCCGTCGGCAAAGCACAGCCGATGCAGCGCCTGTTCTCCGTCGACGATTTCACGGGTTTCTTTGCTGGTGTGCACCTGCACGCCCAGCGCTTCTATCTTGCGCCGCAGCATCGCCGCGCCGCCCTCATCCAGCTGTACCGCCATCAGGCGCGGCGCGAACTCGACGACGTGCGTATCCAGCCCCAGTTGGCGCAGCGCGTTGGCCGCTTCCAGACCGAGCAAGCCGCCGCCTATCACCACGCCGGTTTTCGCTTTTTTCGCCTGTTCGGCAATGGCGTCCAGATCGTCCAGCGTGCGGTAAACCAAACAGCCCGGACGCGTATTGCCTGGAATCGGCGGCACGAACGCATAGGAGCCGGTCGCCAAAATCAGTTGGTCATAGGCGGTTTTGTTGCCCTGCGCATCGCAGACGCATTGATGTTCGCGATCGATGGCGGTGATTTGGCTGGCGCTGCGCAGTTCAATGCCGCTGGCGGCAAAAAATCCCTCTTTAACCAGCGACAGGGATTCCGCCGTGCGGCCGGAAAAATATTCAGAGAGATGGACGCGATCGTATGCCTCCCGGCTCTCTTCGCCAAACGCCACGATGCGGTAACGCTGATGCAGATCGCGTTCGACCAGTTGCTCAAGAAAATAGTGGCCGACCATGCCATGGCCGATAACCAGCAAAACGGGTTTGTTCATTAAGTAAATCCTTACTGCTACGGGCTATCATCAAAATCAGAAAAAAACCGAAGCGCGGCGGCGCGGCGCTTGCGCCATGCCAGCGCCAATCATTGTTATCCCTTCTCGTCAGGCGGCCTTCGATTGTTTCTCATACAGGAAATGCAGAACCTGCTGCCGGTACTGGTGGTAGCGGGGATCGTCCGCCAGCGCGACGCGCGAGCGCGGGCGTTCCAATTCAACCGCCATAATCTCCCCTACCGTCGCCGCCGGACCGTTGGTCATCATCAGCACCCGATCCGACAGCAGCACCGCTTCATCCACATCGTGGGTGATCAGTACGATGGTGGTTTGCAGCCGCTGCTGAATTTCCATCACCGCATCCTGCAAATGGGCGCGGGTCAACGCATCCAACGCCCCGAACGGCTCATCCATCAGCAGCACCTTGGGCTTTATCGCCAGCGCGCGGGCGATTCCCACCCGCTGTTTCATCCCGCCGGAGATCTCATTCGGGCGTTTATTCGCCGCGTGCCCCATATTCACCAGTTCCAGATTGTGAGTGATCCACTCATGCATCTCGGTTTTGCTCATCTGGCCGCGAAACACCTGACGCACCGCCAGCGCCACATTTTCATACGTCGTCAGCCACGGCAGCAGCGAGTGGTTCTGAAACACCACGCCGCGCTCCGGTCCGGGGCCGTCGATTTCCCGGTTGTCGCACAGCAGGCCGCCGCCGCTCGGCAGGGTCAGACCGGCGATCAAATTAAGCAAGGTGGATTTGCCGCAGCCGGAATGGCCGATCAGGCTGATGGTTTCCCCGACGTAGATATCGAAGCTCACCTGATCCAGCGCCAGAAACTCGCCGCTGGCAGTGTTGAAACGCTGGCTGACCTGCTGTACCTGAATAATCGGATTGGCTCGCATCGTCGGCTCCTTAGCGGTTGTCATAGTTGAAACGTTTGGCGATCAACATCAGCCCTTGCTCCAGCAGCAGGCCGATCACCCCAATCACCACGATGGCGATAATGATGTTTTCCACATTCAGGTTGTTCCATTCATTCCAAATCCAGAAACCGATGCCGATGCCGCCGGTCAGCATTTCCGCCGCCACAATCACCAGCCAGGCGATGCCGATGGATAACCGCACGCCGGTCAATACATTCGGCAATACCGCAGGCAGCAGAATCTTGCGCATTACGGTGAATTCGGACAGCTTAAGCACCCGCGCCACGTTCAGATAATCCTGCGGAATATGTCTTACGCCCTCGGCCGTATTGAGGATCATCGGCCAAATGGAGCAGATAAAAATGGTCCAACTGGAAGCCGGTTCGGCGCGCTGAAACAACAGCAGGCCGATGGGCAGCCACGCCAGCGGACTCACCGGACGCAGCAGGGAGATAATCGGATTCAGCATATTGGCCACGAAGCTGAAGCGGCCGATCAGGAACCCGGCGGGAATGCCCACCAGCGCCGCCAGCCCAAAACCGATGCCCACGCGCTGCAACGAGGCCACCACGTTCCAGCCGATGCCCTGATCGTTCGGCCCGGCGATGTAAAACGGCTCGGCGAAGATATCCAACGCCGCCAGCCAGGTCGCCCAGGGCGTCGGAAAGTTTTCACTGTTCAGCGCCGCGGCCTGCCAGATACAGAGCAACAGACCCGCGCCCAACAGGGCGGGGAAAACGCGTTGGGCCGCTTGACGCAATAGAGGACGATACCGGCGCGCCGTTGGGGCTGAAGAGACCGCCGCTTTTTCCGCCGCCGATCTAGCCGGCAAGGGCGTAATCTCCGCGCTGTGTACGGCGCCGGGAGGTTTCTCCGGCGCGATTGGAATAACCTGAGCCTGGTTTTTCATCATTGCCTCACTTATTTCTTCACGCTAAAACCGTTGGCGTAACCGGCCGGATCGCTGCCGTCCCAGCGTTGGCCATCCATCAGCACGCTGCTGCGCATATCGCTGTCCGGCAGCGGTACATTGCCGACCGCCGCCGCGGCTTGTTTATAGATATCAATCCGGTTGACCTGCCTGGCGACAGCCAGATAATCCGGATCTTCCGCCAGCATTCCCCAGCGTTTATGCTGGGTCAGAAACCACATGCCGTCGGACAGATAGGGGTAGTTCACCGATCCGTCGTGGTAGAAGCGCATGGCGTGTTCGTCCTTCCAGCTTTTTCCCAGCCCGTTTTCATACTGGCCCAGCATCCGGCCGACGATGGTCTCTTCCTTGGTATTGATGTAGGCGCGGCCCGCCACCACGCCGGCGGTTTCACGGCGATTTTCATCGGAGGCATCAATCCAGCGCGACGCCTCCAGTATTGCGGCGGTGAGGGCGCGGGCGCTGTTCGGGTTGGCGTTGACCCAGTCGGCGCGCGTGCCGAGCACTTTTTCCGGGTGATCGGGCCAGATATCCTGCGACGCGGCGGCGCTAAAGCCGAGCTTGTCGCTGATGGCGCGCTGGTTCCACGGTTCGCCGGCGCAATAGCCGACCATGTTGCCGATCTTCATGTTCATCACCATCTGCGGCGGAGGCACCACCACCGTGCGCACATCGTTCAGCGGATGAATGCCCGCGGAAGCCAGCCAGTAGTAGAGCCACATGGCATGGGTGCCGGTGGGGAAAGTCTGGGCAAAGGTGTAGGTGCCCGCCGGGCTGGCGGCGACATATTTTTGCAGCGCGGCCAGATCGGTTACGCCGGCGTCGCGTAGCTGGTTGGCCAGCGTGATCCCCTGACCGTTCTGGTTGAGCGTCATGAGTGCGGCCATCTCGCTCTGCGGTCCGGATAATCCCATTTGCAAGCCATATAGCTGGCCGTACAGGATATGCGCGGCGTCCAGCTCGCCGGATACCAGCTTGTCGCGCACCGCCGCCCAACTGGCTTCCTTGCTGGGGATAATGGTGATTCCGTATTTCTTGTCGAAGCCTTTTATTGCGGCCATCACCACCGATGCGCAGTCCGTCAGGGGAATGAAACCAACGCGGATTTCCTTTTTCTCCGGCGCGTCAGAGCCTGCGGCCCAGGCGCTGCTCATCAACCCCGGCAGCATAAAACCGCCGCCCAACGCCGCGCCGCCCAGTAAAAACTGACGACGGGAAACCGTCATGCCCTTGCTTTTGGAATCACTCATTCACGACACCTTTCATCAGATTGCTGTTTCTGGCGGTAAAAAAAAACGGCGCCCATAAGCCTATGCAAAAGATGCACGCTTATGGACGCCGTTATCCGGTTAACGCGAAACAAACCGCCGTTGGCTTGAAACGCGTTAATGATGTTTAGTTGTTACTGCCAATTTTAAGGCAAGATATGTGCCAGGAATCACACTTCAGATGAAAATCGCGAAGACTTCATGCGCCGACCACCAACGGCCTTTAGCCGTGTGATGCGGGTTCCGACCCCGGCCACCCCTCCCGCTGGCAAGCAGGAGACCGGGAGGGGGTGATGGTAGGATAAGCCGGCCTTTTGCACCATCGCTGATCGAATCACGCACCTTTTGTGTGCATATGGTTTTTACGGGGTATCTTGAAAAACGTCGGCCACCGCCAGCATCGCCGTAGCGATTTCAATCAATTTTTTATTTTGATTCATCGCCATCTTGCGCAGAGTTTTGTACGCCTCTTCCTCGCTGAGATCGCGGTGCTGCATCAGCAGGCTTTTGGCCCGGTCGATATATTTTCTTTCATTCAGGGTATCGCGCAACGTCGCCAGCTCATGATCCAACGCCTGTAAACGCCGCGACTGCCGTTGTACCAACGAGAGCAACGAACGCCCAAGCTGCGGCCGGACGCCATCGCTATTCAGCCAGCCATGCGACGCGTGCTCCCCGTCCGGTTCGCGTCTCGCCATGTCATGGCTCGCAATAAACACCGAATAGCCCGGATCGTCGTTTTCCCTGGGAGACATCAGGCTTTCTATATCCGCCATTTGCTCGCTGTTCGCCTGCTCGGCCGCGGCGATACGATCGCGGCAAAGCTGCATCAGCGTCTGCTCCAGGCGATCTTCCAGCTGTTTCATGGCATCGATACGCTGCGTGGAAATGGCAAACCAGCGCAGGCTGCCCTCATCCTCGCGTTTTTCCGCCGCGCCGCGGGTGCAGGCAATGCGGCGCAGACGCTCAAATTCGCTATCCGTCGTCATTTGTAGCCAGAGTTGCCGGTTTCGCTCATCGGCGAAATCAGCAAAGGTGGCGAAACACCGCTCCTGCCGTTCGATCAGGTCCAGCAACTTTTGCTGCGTATCTTCATCGAAAACGCCGGAGGCGAAGGCCGCCGCGCCAATCGCCCGTTCTTGTCCGGCGAACTCCTTGCCCTGCATAAAGCTGAACATAGCGATCAACGCGCGCGAGATCACCGGCTCCGCCGCCGTGTCGGAGACTTCGAACACCAGCGAGAGCAGGTTACGGATAATGTCATTGAAAAAGGTCATGGCCTGCGGCAGCGGCAATATGCGCCGGCGAATATCCTGGCGCAGCGACGGCAATAGGCTCAGCGCATAGACCACGCTGGCGACGCGGCTGAACAGACGGCTGGCCTGCGGCAAATCGGCCGTCATGGCCTCCAGTTTATCCAGATGCGCCATCAGCGGTTCCTGCGCCTGCGCCACTTCCCGCTCGCGCAGCGCCAATTCATCCATGAACAGGCGGCCGTCAGAGCAAAGAAACAGGTTGGAGGTGCCGCGCTCGCGTTGCAGCATATGCACCAGTTGACTGATCTTTCCCACCAGCTCGCCGCTTTGCAGCAAATAGCGCAGGCTATTCAACTCGCACTGGCGCGAAGCAAGCAAGAAACGGATCGTTGTTGAAGGGTCCGCCACCATCATTATTACTCCCGAAAAATCACTGGCGAAGAGATGCAATTAATACGCCAGCAACCATTAGTATTGATTTGAAGGCCAGGCTGAACGGCGTTTGCGGCGCCAAAGCCGAACGTTTAACGATCGAAATGCCTTAAAGGAAGATCCCTTCCGCCCGCGGATATGCGGCCTTAACGCTCGCCCTCAGCCGTTATTGCCGGCTAGCCGCTCCCAGCCGCCAATAAGACGCTGCATTTTTTCGACGGTATTGTTCTCTTCGAGCGGGGTATAAACCACCAGCTTCATGTTTCGCCCGTCGTCGGAACTGAAGCTATTGTATTCGAATACCATCGCCCCGACCTCCGGATGGTTTATTCGTTTATTGATCGAGGTATAGCGTATGACATCGTGTCGTTGCCACCAATAGCGAAAGTCCTGACTTTCGCGCAGCAGCGTCGCAACCAACCTGTCATAATCCGCATCGCCGGTCAAAGGCGCATTTTCCGCCCGAAACATGCCGACCACCGTGGGAGCCAGATCCCGCCAATCGGTCAACAGGCGGCGGTGCGCCGGATTATTAAACATCATGTACATGATGTTCCGCTCATCGCCATGCAGCTTGGAATAGTCGCCGAAAAGCGCGCTGGCGGCATGATTCCATGCCACCACGTCCCAACGGGGGCCCAGAATATAAGCCGGTTGATTGACGGCCCGCTGGAGCATGCGCAGCATGGCCTCGCCGGGCGGTTGCGGCTTCGGCCGGTAAACCTTCCGCAGCGGCTGCCCCGCCAAATCAAAAAGATAGCGGCGCTCGGCCTCATCCAACTTTAGGGTTGCGGCAATTGACGACAAAACTTCGTAAGACGGACGAACGTCCCGCCCTTGCTCCAGCCACGTATACCATGTGATGCCGATGCCCGCGAGCAAGGCGACTTCGTCGCGCCGCAAACCGGGCGTGCGCCGCCGCGCGCCGTCGGGCAACCCGACATCCGCGGGACGAAGTCTCTCCCTCCGGGACTTAAGGAAAGAACCGAACTCATGCCGTCTGGCATTTTCACGCGCCGAACTCTTCATCCTGTGCCCCTCTGCGCCCATACCTACCGATCATAGAATAAAATCGGCGCTGTCGACGGTGAAACGGTCAAACCGCAGGCATGGCGCGCATAAGCGACGCCGTCTTATATATCGTTAACTCCCCAGTCGCAAGCCGCCGTCGCAGATAACCACCTCCCCCGACATAAATGCGTTGCCGACCAGAAAATAGACGGCATCGGCGATATCATCGGCGCTCCCGACGCGGCCGACCGGCGTTTTAGCCGCATACTCGGCGAATATCGGGGCTTTCTGTTCATCGCTCAGGAAATTCCACCACGGCGTATCAATCACGCCGGGAGATACGCCGTTCACGCGCCGGGGCTTGAGTTCGGCGGCCAGAATCGGCACCAGCGCGGCGACCGCGGCATTCGCGGCGCCGATGCCGGCGGTGCCGGGCATGGCCGCATGCGCGGTTACCGCAGCAATGAAAGTGATGGAGCCGCGTTGGGCAAGAAACGGAAGCGCCGCCTGCGCGGTGGAAAAGTGCGGGAACACCTTTTCCTCGAAACCGGCGCGAACGTCATTCATATCGACAGAATCAAACGCCCCGCCCCCGCTTGTGCTGCCGAACGCCAACACTAGGTGGTCGAACGCCCCAATCTTCGCGAAAGTTTCTTTTACCGCGGCGGGATCGGCGGCGTCCAGTACGCAGGTCTTCGCCTTATTATCGAGCCAAACGGCGGCCTGCGCCAACCGTGAGGCGTTGCGCCCGCCGATGGTCACCTGAAAACCGGCTCCGGCGAAACGTTTGGCCGCGGCAAGACCAATGCCGGAAGAACCGCCGACGATAACAATATGCTGTTCAGACATGTTGGGTATCTCCTCTCCAAATGGTTGTCTGATGCATATTTCCACGTAACAACCCGCCCAAACAGGTCTGATTTTATACCGGTATTGGCAGTAACAGGATGCGCCGCCAGCAGGCGGAGAAATGCGCGAAAACCGGGCCATCGCCCCCTAACCCGACGATTGCCCTTGCGGCGTCGGTTTATGCCAAGAACACAATAGCCTAGCGAAAATTGTTATTAGCCTGCCCGGCAACGCAATGTTATTACTCAATAAACAGGAGATTGAATTCACTGCAACAGGAAAAGAAATAGCATGTCACAACCCCATGAGGACGCCATCGGACTCCCCGCGCTTGAAGCCCGCGTAAAACAGGATCTTGAATGGCTGGCCCAGCCGGCGAAGCGCTGGTTGCCGGTGACCGAGCACGCGGGCGCGCCGGTAAACGATGTCGTCATTATCGGCGCCGGAATGGCGGGGCTGGCCGCCGCGTTTGCCCTGCGCCTGCAAGGCATCGATGCCGTATTGTACGATAAAGCGCCAAAAGACGACGAAGGGCCGTGGGCGACCAGCGCGCGCATGGAAACGCTCCGTTCCCCCAAGCATTTGACCGGTCCCGCGCTGGATCTGCCTTCTCTGACCTTTCGCGCCTGGTATGAGGCGCAGTTCGGCCTGCAGGCCTGGAACGAACTGGACAAGATCCCGCGCCTGCAATGGGCGGACTATCTGCGCTGGTATCGTCGGGTTCTGGCGTTGGACGTCCGCAACGACCATACGCTGACCGATCTGAATCTTCGCAACGGCCGCCTGGTTGAGCTGACATTTCAGCATCGCGGGCAGTTCAGCGCCATCGCCGCGCGCAAGGTCATTCTCGCCACCGGCATGGATGCGTTTGGCGGGCCGTCGATCCCTGATTTTGTCGCTGAATTACCCAAACGCTACTGGGCGCATTCAGAGGAATCCATCGATTTCGCCGCGCTGGCCGGGCGCCGGGTGGCGGTCGTGGGCGGCAGCGCGACGGCGATGGATGTTTCAGCCACCGCGCTGGAAGCGGGCGCCGCGGGCGTGGAGATATTGATCCGCCGCCCCGATTTTCCGCGCGTCAACCGCTCGAAAGGCGCGGGCAACCCCGGTTTCGAATCCGGATATCCCGCCTTGCCCGATGCATGGAAATGGCGTCTGGCGCACCATATCGCCAGCGAGCAGATCCCGCCGCCGCATGGCAGCACGCTGCGGGTATCGCGTCATAAAAACGCCTGGTTCAACTTTAATGCGCCGGTGCAACGCGTAGAGCCGCAAGGCGGCGGCATCGTCGTCCATACCCCGCAGGGCGAAATCCCGGCGGATTTTTTGATCCTGGCTACGGGCTATCAGCTGGATTGGAACGCTCGCCCAGAGTTCCGCTCGCTGGCCGGTCAGGTAAAAACCTGGGAGGATGCCTGGCGGCCGCCGGCCGATCAGCAGAACGCGCAGTTGGCCCGTTACCCTTATTTGGGCGCGGATTTCGCGTTG
Source organism: Brenneria izadpanahii (assembly GCF_017569925.1). Taxonomy (NCBI): domain Bacteria; kingdom Pseudomonadati; phylum Pseudomonadota; class Gammaproteobacteria; order Enterobacterales; family Pectobacteriaceae; genus Brenneria; species Brenneria izadpanahii. The sequence continues at coordinate 2,831,446 of NZ_CP050854.1, forward strand.
CAGCCTAAACACGCCGACGCCCCGCCGGCGCTGTCGCGGCTGCACTGCTTCAGCTATCCGGCCCATCTCAGCAACGGACACGTGGTAGGGCTTATTCCCGGCATCAGTCACGGCGCCCGCACGCTGGCGCAGGCGATCGCCGGACAGCTGTACGTCGAAGACAGCGAATACCATTACCAGGCCATCCTTGATTATGACGAACCCGAACTGCTGGGCGATGAGTGGCGGCCAGCCACGCCTTATGCCTGGCGCCAGCGTTGATGGAGGAATCGATGCCTGAGGAAAAAAACCGCCGTCCCGTCGCGCTGGTCACCGGCGGCACCAGCGGCATCGGACTGGCCGTGGCGCACGATTTGGCTCGCGACCATCAGGTTTATGTCATCGGCCGCCGCCGCGCCGACGCGACGCCGCTGGCCGGACACCCAAACGTTATTCCGGTCAGTCTGGATTTACGCGACGGCGAGGCGCTCGCCGCCTGGGCCGCCGCCCTCGCCCGGCTGGATGTGCTGGTGCATTCCGCCGCCGTCTCACAGCCGTTTTCCGTCGCGGCGGCCACGCCGGAGATCTGGCGTCATCAGTTCGATATCAATCTGTTCGCCCCTGCGGAACTGACGCGCCTGACCCTGCCCGCGTTACGCGCCAGCCGGGGAAGCATCGTCTTTATCAACTCCGGCTCCGGAACGCGGCCGCTGGCGGGACATACCGTCTACTCCGCCAGCAAATTCGCCCTGCGCGCCCTGGCGGAAGCGCTGCGCAATGAAGAGCGGGAACATGGCGTAAGGGTCGCGACCGTTTATCCCGGACCGACGGACACGCCGATGAACCGCCCAGGGGAAGAGGACGATCCGCTGGCGCGCAGTTCGCCGCACTCGATCGCCAAAGCGGTGCGCCTGGTTATCGACACCGATGAAGATTCGCAAATCACCGAAGTCGTGGTGCGCCCCCGCCACGACCCGGCCCAACGCTAAACGATCATCCATGCGGCAAAGGAGCCTGAAATGACCGCGACTTCACGTATAAAAGCCCTGCTGGCGGGAGAAAGTCTGGCGCAGCCCGCCATATCCGGCTGGCTGCATTTGCCGCACGTCGATCGCGATCCCGCGGCGTTTATTCAGGAAACGATCCGCCTGACCGATGAAAACTGCTGGGATTTCATCAAGGTGATGTCGAACGGCCACTATATGGCCGAAGCCTATGGCGCGGACATCGTTTTTTCCCGCGATCCCGCGCAGTGGTCCGGCGTATTCCGCCGCTACCCGATAGCCAGCGCCGCCGATCTGCCGAATCTGCCGGCGCTGACGGCGGATAACCCGGTGCTGGCGCGGGAGATCGGAATTATCCGCGGCCTGGCCCGGCACTATCAGGGCAGCGTCCCTCTGCTGGCGACCTTGTTCACTCCGCTGACCTGGATACAGGAGATGACGCAATCCACCCAACCAGGCCCGACGCTGGCGTTTATCCGCAACCATCCTTCGGCGCTGCGTCAAGGGTTGGACGCTCTGCTGCAAACCAACCTAAACTTCCTTGACGCGCTGTTGCAGGCGGGTATCGACGGCATCTTTCTCGCCACCCAGTATGCGCGCGGCGATCTGCTGTCCGCGGCGGAGTACCAGACATTCTGCCGCCCTTATGATGAAGCGCTGCTCAACCATATAAAAGGCAAAACCTGGTTTAACATTCTGCATCTCCACGGCGAAAGCCAGCTGTTGTTCGAACCCTGTATCGACTACCAGGTTCAGGCGTTCAACTGGGAAAATGCTCCACAATCAGTTACACCGTCACAACGTGTCGGCGTCGCGCGCGTGCGCGCCATGACCGATAAGATTCTGATCGCCGGCATCGATCAAAACCGGGATTTTCATTACGACGGCGGGCGTCGGCCGGCTGTCAAGGCGCGCTTGCGCCAGCGGCTGATGCAGCTCAGAGAGGAAAGCGGCGATCGCGGTTTTATTTTCGCTCCCGGCTGCGCCCTGCCGCTCGACGCCGACGCGCGTCTGTTCACGCTGCTCGCCGAAATCAGCCGTGACGAGGGGGACGGGATGTGAGCGCCAGCGTGAGGAGAACGCATTTATACGCCACTACGTTGCCGTCAAACGCAAACTCGCGCCGGCGTGATTGCGTCATGAGACGCTGGCGCGATGTTTTCTAACAAAATTTCGCATAATCAATATCATTATTGTTCTTTGCTGTTTACATTTTCCTGTGAAAATATCACCTGTAGATACCGGACGGCTAGCCGTCCATATCGCGATGTCGCATCAGCCGACTGCATGATTCGCAAATGATAACTACAGGAAAATACGATGTTGATTCCCTATTCCGGGCAGAAGATCCGCACACTGGTTTCACTGGCATTACTAGGACTCAGCGGCGCAGCGCTTGCCGCAGATCAAACGCCTAAAACGGGCGGCACATTGGTTTATCTTGAACAGCAGGCCCACACCAACCTCTATCCGCCCGCCGGCGGTTTCTATCCCAACGGGGGGATACTGAATCAGATCACCGACAAGCTGACGTGGCAAAATCCGGATACGCTGCAAATAGAACCGTGGATTGCAGAATCCTGGACCATCAACGACGACAATACCGAATACACCTTTAAGATCCGCCCCGGCGTCACCTTCTCCGACGGTACGCCGCTGGACGCCAATGCGGTGGCGAAAAACTTCGATACCTACGGGCTGGGCAATAAAGCGCTGAACCTGCCGGTATCGGAAGTCATCAACAATTACCTGAAAAGTGAAGTCATCGATCCGCTGACGGTAAAATTTTACTTTAACAAACCGTCCCCCGGCTTCCTGCAAGGCACATCCGCCATCGGTTCCGGTCTGGTCTCGCTCGGCACGCTGGAGCGCAACTTCAACCAGCTCGGCAACGGACGCAATATTATCGGCTCCGGCCCGTTCGTCGTGGAAAGCGATCGGCCGGGCCGCGAAGTCAAGCTGACCGCGCGCAAAGACTATGACTGGGCGCCGCCGAGTTTTAGCCATCAGGGACGCCCCTACCTGGACGGCGTCAACATATTGGTGACCCCGGAAGACGGCGTGCGCATCGGCGCGTTGCTTTCGGGCCAGGCCGACGCGATCCGCCAAATCCAGGCTTACGATGAAAAACGCGTTCAGGATCAGGGCTTTTCTGTCTACGCGTCCGCCACGCGCGGCGTCAACAACAGCCTCTCCTTCCGTCCGGATAATCCGCTGGTCGCCGATTTGCGCGTCCGCCAGGCGCTGCTGCACGCCACCAACGCCAAAGAGATCGTCCAGACGCTGTTCTCGGCCAACTATCCGCAAGCCACCTCTCCCTTAGCGAAAACGGCGGCGGGCTATGTCGATCTGTCCGACAAGCTGACCTTCGATGCGGAAAAATCCTCCCGTCTGCTGGATGACGCCGGCTGGAAAACCGGGCCGCAGGGCGTGCGGCAAAAAGACGGGCAGGCGCTAATACTGACCGCGTATGAATCGCCGCCGCAGCCGCAGAACAAAGAAACGCTGCAACTGGTGGCGCAGCAGTGGGCGAAAATCGGGGTGAAGCTGAATATTCTGGCCGGTGATGCGGGCAGTAAAACCGTGGATAACCTCGATCCGCTAAAAACCGCGCTTTATCCCTCAATGGTGGGACGCGCCGATCCGGACGTGCTGAAAAGCCAGTTTTACCCGACCATCCGCAACGTCCTGCTGCAAAAAGGCGGCACCAGCGATAAGGTGAAAAACTTTGAAGATACCCGCCTTAACGCCCTGCTGGACGATATCGCCTCCGAAACGAACCACGAAAAACGCCTGGCGCTGGTAGGCGATGTGCAGCGCTACCTCATCGATCAGGCTTATGTGATCCCCATCTTTGAAGAACCGCAGGTCTATGCCGCCGCGCCCACTACCAAGGGCATCGATTTTGAAGCCGTCGGCCGGCCCAGCTTCTACAACACCTGGTTAGATAAGTAATCGCGCCCTCCTTGCCCCGCGCCGGCAAGGAGAGTAGCGAAAGAGGAACGATCATGAGCAGATATCTGACGATGCGTTTGGGGCAGGCGCTGATTGTATTGTGGGCCGCCTTTACGCTGTCCTTCATTCTGTTGCAGGCATTGCCGGGCGACGCGGTACTGATCAAATTCCAAAACCCGGAATTGGGTCTCAGCGCCGACCAAATCGCCCAACTGCGCTTGGCCTACGGCTCCGATACGCCGGTGCTGACGCAATATTTTCACGCGTTCGCCAACCTGCTGCACGGTAATCTCGGCATTTCTCTTCAGTCCGGCGTTCCGGTAACGGAATTACTGGCGGAAAACGTGCCGCCGACGCTGCTGCTGGCGTCATTAGGATTAGCCACATCAATCATCTTGGCGTTCCTGCTGGCGGGGCTCTCTTTTCTCAGCCCGTTCAGCAGCCTGCGGGCGGCGCTGCAATCGCTGCCGTCGCTGTTTATCTCCGTTCCCACGTTTTGGCTCGGCATCGTATTGATTCAGATCTTTTCTTTCCAGTTAGGACTGATTCCGGTGATCAATCCCGGCGAATGGGAAGGACTGATTCTGCCGACGCTCACCCTGGCTTTGCCGATCTCCGCGCCGCTGGCGCAAATTCTGATGCGCAGCATCGACCAGGTGCAAACGCAGCCCTTTGTCGCCGTTGCCCGCGCCAAAGGCGCCAGCCGTCTCGGCGTGTTGTGGCGTCACGTCATTCGCAACGCTCTGCTGCCGACGATTACCGTGGCGGGTCTATTGCTGGGCGAGCTGATCGCCGGCGCGCTGGTCACGGAAACGGTATTCGGGCGTAGCGGTCTGGGGCAACTGACGCGGGAGGCGGTCAATACCCAGGACAGCAGCGTTTTACAGGCGGTGGTGGTGATTTCAGCGGCGGCATTCGTCGCCATCAATCTGATTATCGACCTGCTGTATCCCCTGCTCGATCCCCGGCTGAAAAACACCACAGGAGTCGCATCATGACCATGGTTCATCAGGGAAAAATCAGCTTACGGCAAAAACACGCCGCGCTCTTCCATCATCGCCTGCAGCCGGGATTGATCGCCGCCTGGCTGGTTTTGTTCATCGTAATTTTGTGGGCGATCTTCCCGCATTGGTTTACCTCCTATAGTCCGATAGACGGCATCGCGGGGGCGCAGCGCCTGCCGCCGGGCGGCGGCTATATACTGGGCACCGACCAACTGGGGCGCGATCTCTATACGCGCATCGTGTACGGCTCGGTACACTCTTTGTCCGGCGCGGCGATCGCCGTCGGGCTGGGGCTGGCGCTGGGCAGCCTGCTCGGTCTGCTGGCCGGCGCGCTGGGCGGCTGGCTGGATAGCGTGGTGATGCGTTTCATCGATATTCTGCTCTCCATCCCCGGACTGCTGTTGGCGTTGAGCGTCATCATTCTGCTGGGATTCGGTACGGTCAACGCCGCCATCGCCGTCGGGATTACCTCCATCGCCAGCTTCACCCGGCTAATCCGCGCCGAGGCTCTACAGGTAAAGCACAGCGACTATGTCGAAGCGGCCTACGGCAGCGGCGGCTCATTCTTTAGCGTGTTATGGCGTCATATTTTGCCCAACACGCTGAACACGGTGTTCGCCTTTGCCGCCTTACAGTTCGGCAACGCCATTCTGGCGATCTCCACCTTAAGTTTTCTCGGTTATGGCGCGCCGCCGCCCACCCCGGAATGGGGGCTGCTGATTGCCGAGGGACGCAATTATCTCTCGACCGCCTGGTGGTTAACCACCTTCCCCGGCCTGGTCGTGGTGTTGGTGGTACTGTCCGCCAACCGTATTAGCCAGTCTCTGCGGAGGGAACAGCCATGAGTCGGCATCAAGACAACGCCGCGCCGCCGGTGCTGGATCTGGAGGATGTCGCCATCAGCTACCGGGCGCGAGGCGTGGAACGGACGGTGGTGGAAGGCGTATCTTTCTCCATCAACCCCGGTGAAGTCGTCGCGTTGGTCGGCGAGTCGGGCTCAGGGAAGACCACCACGGCGCAAGCAGTGATCGGCCTTCTCGCCGAAAACGGACGCCTGATACGCGGCGCAATCCGGCTTAACGGCACCGATATCAGCCGCTGGCCGCAAAAACGGATGGACGCCATCCGCGGCGCCCGCATCAGTTTGATCCCCCAGGATCCGACCAGTTCGCTTAATCCGGTTAAAACCATCGGCGAACAGGTGGATGAAATTCTGCGTCTGCACCTGAGCGCCTCTAAACGCGCCATTCGGGAAAAGACGCTGTCTCTCCTGGCCCGTGTGGGGCTGACGCAGCCGGAGCTGCGGGTAAGGCAGTATCCGCATGAGCTGTCGGGCGGCATGAAACAGCGGGTGCTCATCGCCATTGCCGTGGCGCTGAAACCCGCGCTGATTATCGCCGACGAGCCAACCAGCGCATTGGACGTTACGGTACAAAAACGCGTGCTCGACCTGTTGGACGAACTGCGGCGGGAAAGCGGCACGGCGGTGCTGTTCGTCACGCATGATTTGGGCGTAGCGGCGGAACGCGCCGATCGCCTGTTGGTATTTCAAAAGGGTTACATTCAGGAACAAGGCCCGACGCGTGAAGTGCTGAATGCGCCGCGCAGCCAATACGCCCAGGCGCTGCTGGCCGACGTGCCGTCGCTAAATCCGTCGCCGCGCCCGCTCCGGCTCGCCACCGGAGACGTGGCGGTCAAGGTGGAAAATCTGATACAGGAATACCGGCTGGGAGGACGGCAAGCGGCGTCTTTCCGCGCCGTTGACGATATTTCGTTCACGGTCGAACGCGGCACCACGCACGCCATCGTGGGTGAATCAGGCTCCGGAAAAACCACTACCGCGCGCAGCCTGCTCGGCTTCCATCGTCCGACTTCGGGGCGCATTCTGATCGACAATACGGATATCACCCGGCTGAAAGGCGAAACGCTGCGCCAGTTCCGGCAAAAAATCCAGTTGGTGTACCAGAATCCGTTCAGTTCGCTCGATCCCTCGCAGCGGCTGTTCGATATCGTGGAAGAGCCATTACGCAATTTTAATCGCTATAGCCGGACGCAGCGCCGCGACAAGGTGCACGATATCTTTGAACGCGTCGCGCTGCCGCACACGCTGCTGGCCAGAAAGCCGCATGAACTCTCCGGCGGGCAGCGTCAACGCGTCGCCATCGCGCGCGCGCTGGTGCTGGAGCCGCAAGTGTTGGTGCTGGACGAAGCCGTATCGGCGCTGGATGTGACCGTTCAGGCGCAGATCCTGCGTCTGCTGGAGGAGCTTCAGCGCTCGCTGGGATTGACCTACATCTTCATTTCGCACGATCTGGCCGTTGTTCGCCAAATCGCCGATACCGTGACCGTGCTGCACCACGGGAAACAGGTGGAGTCCGGACCGGTAGAACACATCTTCACCCATTCAACCCATCGCTATACGCGAGAACTGATCGAGGCCATTCCCGGCCCTTTGCCGTCATCAGCATTTACGTTACAGGAGACCGTATGACCCGGCATGAGCATGACATTCTGAATACACTGGCCGAGATTGCCCCGGACAGCGAACTGGCGCAGGCGCGCCATACGCGCGATGCGGCGGCCCGGCATACCGAAGGCAGCTATCGGGCGCTGTTTTCCGCCGACGATGGAAACAGCGCGCTGCCGCTGTCGTTACGGCTATGGCTGGCGGAAAACATCAGCGCCTGGCATCAGGACGGCCGGCTGCAACGCTTTTACGCCCAGCGCCGGAAAGACTTCCCCGCGCCGCCGCAAACGCCAGCGATCGACGCGGCGTTGCAACACGCCGAACGCCTGACGCTCGACCCGGTCGGCGGCTCCCCAGCCGATTTGCAGGCGCTGCTCGCAGCCGGATGGACGGAGGATGATATAGTTACGTTGTCACAGACAACCGCATTCGTCAGCTTTCAGAGCCGCTTGTTGCGCGGCTACCGGCTGTTGGCGGGACACGAGGTCGATAATCCGCCGCCGCGGAACGCCACGGCCGGACGCTGGCATACGCACGAACGCACGCTGAGCGGCCAGCGCGCGCCGCAGGCGTTTACTCAGGCCGATCTCGGCTGGGAACCCTGGATCGCCCCTAAAGCGCTAAACGAATTTAACGCCGATGAGCAAGCCCTTCTCGCGCGGTTCGGCCATAGCGACTCGGACTATTTTCGCCTGTTGGGACGCGATCTGCCGGTGCTGGAACAGCGAACGCTGACGGACAAAGGGATTTTTTACACTTCGGGCGGTCTGCCGCGCGCGGAACGCGAGCTGGCGGCGGCGGTCGCCAGCAAGGTCAACGGCTGTATTTTCTGCGCCTCGGTTCATGCGCGCAAAGCCAGCCAGCTTTCCAAGCAAAACGATGCGGTGCAACGGCTGTTGGACGCGCCGCCCGGCGCGGATCTCGCCCAGGAACAAAATCCGCGCTGGCAGGCGATTATCGCCTTCGCCGCCCGCCTTTCCTCCACGCCGGCGCAAGTGAATGCGCACGATCTGGCGCGCCTGCGCGAACATGGGCTGAATACGCTGGAAATTTTGGATCTGGTGCAATCCGCGGCCTTCTTTGCCTGGGCCAACCGGCTGATGCTGACGTTGGGCGAGCCGTTCTGGCCCGCACATTAAGGAAGAAGCGTATCCCTCGGCGGGCTGAGGGATACCCATAACTGGGTTTGGGGTTGACGTGCCGTCAGCCCCCCACCCTTTGTATGTAATATTCGCCTCTTTGACCAGCCGATCTACTGCAGATTTTGCGTAGATGCCAGTGCCAGGAATTCAGTTTTTGGTTCAGGTTTTTACACGGCCAGCGCCAAAAACGGTCATTTGAAGCGCCTCGGTGCGCTAACCAATGTGGCGTTAAGCAATAACCGATTCATGAATCATCTGAAGAAATCATCAACCGCATCATTCCAATCGTGCCCCGAAATAGACCACTCCTGATTGATTGAGGGCGGAAAACCGCTCCGGCAGTATCCATTTTTAGTTACGAAGTTAAACACGCCGTGCGGATAGCCATTAATCAAAAGCACACATTTCTTGCCGTCTTCCGACCAGCCAATCTTTACGTCAGACGGAATGTTGCCGTCTGAAATGTCTTCTGCATTATAAATATGCAGAGCATCCTGAATGGGGTTACCATCAACCGCCCCATCGAGGGCATAGAAATACCCGGTTTCTCCATCATCTTCAAATACCGCAGCAAACGCCCCCTCTGGCGCCGGACTTTCTATCACTTGCGGTTCGCCTACAATGAGTTGGGCCTGAGCCGTAACCAGTATTGTCATTTTGAATCTCCTTAAAATTCATACCTGAATATTTTCCCATATTGTAGGTATTAATGTAAGTAACATTGATATGTAACCTTTTGATTGTCATGACTTACTGGTAATTACGTCTTCATTTGACATATCTGAGTCTATTGAAGTCCGATGCAGCCGTAGGCAAGCTGCGGAGGCGTTGTTGCAAAATAAGAAGACGAAATAGCTTGCTTTAACCCGGTAGCTTATCCGCTAAAATTGCGCTGCAAACGGCCGATGACTTCAATCAGCCGCGTGCGCGGCAGGGCAAAATTCAAACGCATGAAACCGGCTCCGGACGTCCCGAAGTGAAGGCCGCTCTCAAGCAATAATCCCGCATCATTAAGCAACCGCCGCTCCAGCGCCTGCTGAGATAGCCCGGTTTTTCCAAAATCCAGCCAGGCAAGATGGCTGCCTTGCGTTTCGACCAAATCGATAGTGGGAATCCGTTCGATCCCTTCCCGTAACAGCGCATAATTATTCTTTAGATAACCGATCAGCGCATCCAGCCAATCCGCTCCGTGGCGGTAAGCCGCATCCGCGGCGTAAAGCGCAAAGACGTTGGGTTTATGTATGCAGAGTCGCCGAAAAACGGCGCTGATTTTTTCTCTGATCGCCGGATTGCGGATAATCAGGTTGGCGATTTGGATGCCTTCAATATTGAAGGTCTTTCCAGGCGAGGTGAAGGTTACGGTGAAATCCGCGAACTGCTCGCTAAGACTGGCCAGCGGCGTATAGGGCACATCACCGATGATCAGATCATGATGGACGTCATCCGACAGCAGCAGCAAATTATGCCGCTGACAGAAGAGGCCGATTTCCCGCAGTTCATCCGCCCGCCAGACTTTACCGATGGGATTGTGCGGATTACACAAAATCATGAGACGGGTTTTGCCGGTAATCCTGCGCTCAAGCTGAGATATATCCAGCGTATAACCGCTATCGTCTTTATCCAATATCACGTCAATGGCATTGCGTCCGGTCTGGTCGATAACGCGGGCAAAAGCGCCGAATCCCGGCGAGAGGATCAGGATATCGTCTTGCGGTTCGCTCAACGTTTGAATAACCGCATCCATAGCGGTTTCCACCAAGTTGACGGGCAGCGCCCACTCCGTTTGAATTTGCCAACCGTGCCTTGACGCCAGCCAGTTCCGCAGCGGTTCGATAACCAGTCCGGAATATTCGGTATAGCCAAAAACGCCGTGTTCGATCACATCATACAGCGCTTGCGACACCGCCGGCGGCGATTTGAAATCCATATCGGCAATCCACAGCGGAATTACCGGCTCTCCGGCCGCATTGACCTGATTCGCCGCCGCGAGCCATTTGGTGGAATTTCTGTTATGCCGGTCAATAATGCGATCAAAGTCATAATGCACGATGTTTCCCCTTTCAGTCTCCAAGCCCAACAGCATGGGTATGTACATCCGGCCTTTGCGCCGGCGCATTGAATGAATGAGCTTAGTTTCAATAAGGAAATATTCAGGCTAGCATAGCTCCGGAATATTCAGTATATAACTTAAACTCACTTAATATTCCATTTAACTCCGCCATGCTTCAAGCCGCGGGTGCGCCGCCCGGCGCGATATCATTATTTCTCGCCATTATAATAAATATGCATTTCTAATAAGCATGCCATTATATATTTCTGTTTCATACCGCGAGATTTTTAACTTTTAATTATATTCCCATTCAATCATTTACAGAGAACAAAATAAACTTACAATCTCGGAGGATAAAAAAACGTTTAAATTATCCGCCATTTGCAGATTTCAAATATCGACAGCCATAAATCATATTTCTGCTACTATTCGCCAGGTACTAGAGTTATTAATTATCGGTGAATCGCATTAATTGACTCAATACCGCTAATTGGCCGATCTCTTTCGCTGGCCTATACCCTGAATAATTCGAGTTGCAGGAGACAAAATGAACGTTATTACCCTGGCCGGTAGTCCGCGTTTTCCATCCCGCTCCACCGCGCTTCTTATCTTTGCCCAACGCTGGCTTGAGCAAAAAAGAATTAACGTTCTTCCCTGGAATTTATTTAATTTTAATCCGGAAGATTTGCTTTATGCCCAATTTGATAGCCCCGGTCTGAAGGTTTTCATCGACCAGTTGGCCGGTGCCGATGGGGTGATCATCAGTACGCCCGTTTATAAAGCCTCCTTTTCCGGCGCGTTGAAAACCCTGCTCGACCTGCTGCCGGAGCGCGCGTTTGCCAATAAAGTGATTTTGCCGGTGGCCTGCGGCGGCTCTTCCCGCCATATGCTGGCGCTGGATTATGCGCTGAAACCCGTGCTTAACGCATTAAAAGCGAAGGAGATACTCTGCGGCGTTTTCGCAGAGGAGAGTCAGATAACCCACTACGATCACACGCCGGTATTCAGCGCATCGCTTGAAGAGCATCTGGCGACTTCGCTCGGGGACTTTGCCCGCGCGCTGGAGCGCCAGAGCAACGCCGGCGCGCTAGCAGAATAACGATTGCTCGCTCTCGATATCAAACAGGTGACAATGCGTCATATCGAAGCGCAGCCGCAAATTATCGCCATGACCGACGGCCTTACACGGCGCGAAAGGGATGCGGGCGATCATTCTGACGCTGTTTAACTCAAAGTAGGCGAACAGTTCATTTCCCATCGCCTCGACCACGCTAATCCGCGCGGCTATCACGTTATCCGTCTCCGTCGGGGACGCCACCGTCACGTGTTCCGGCCGCAGCCCGAACCAGACCTCCCGGCCGAGATGCTCCGCCGCACGGCGCGCCTTTTCCGCCGGCAGTTTCAGTTCGACGCCATCAGCGAGCCGAACGCCGACATCGGCGCCATCGCCTACCAGCCTGGCCTTGCTGACGTTCATCGCCGGCGAGCCGATAAATCCGGCGACAAAGCGGTTGGCGGGATATTGGTACAGGTTCATCGGCGTGTCCACCTGCATCACCCGCCCCTGATTGAGCACGCAGATGCGATCGCCCAGCGTCATCGCCTCCACCTGGTCGTGGGTGACGTAGATCATGGTGGCGTTCTGCCCTTCAAGTTTCAGAGCGTTGTGCAACTGGGCAATGCTGACGCGGGTGGAGACCCGCAGTCTGGCATCCAGATTGGAGAGCGGCTCGTCAAACAAAAAAACCTCCGGCTTGCGCACCATGGCGCGCCCCAGCGCGACCCGCTGCCGCTGGCCGCCCGACATCTCTCCCGGCTTGTTGGGCAACAGATGGTCGATCTCCAGCGTGCGCGCCGCTTCCTGAATGCGCCGCTCGATTTCCGCCTTCGGCAATTTTTGCTGCTTTAGGCCGAACGCCATATTTTCGTATGCCGACATATGAGGATAGAGGGCGTAGTTCTGAAATACCATGGCGATGCCGCGATCTTTGGGCGCCAGATGATTTACCGTTCTGCCGCCGATGGCGATCTCGCCTTCGCTGATCTCTTCGAGTCCGGCAATCATGCGCAAAATGGTCGATTTGGCGCAGCCGGACGGGCCGACGAACACCATGAACTCCCCTTCGGCGATGGTAAGATCGATGCCATGCACCGCCTTGTAGCCGTTGGGGTAGACTTTCTCTACTCCTCGCAGCGCTACTCCAGCCATACCCGTTTCCCCTCGTCATAATCTAACTGCCGTAACCGGAAGGCATTAAAGTCCGCCACCGATGACAGGATCATATCCGCATAAGGCTCCAGATCCTCCCGGCTGGCGGCGCCGGTCAGCACCCCTACGCGTTTGGCGCCGGCGTTGCGGCCGAACAACATATCGGAAACGGTATCGCCGAAGATGACGATATCGCCGGCGTTGAGATCGCAGCGGGCGCAGAACCGGTGGAGCAGAACGGGCGCGGGTTTGGGCGCGATATCGCCGTCGGAATAGCCGATATAGTCGAACAAATGGTAGATCCCCGCCTTCTCAAGGCTGAATATTGTGGCGTCTTTGCTGTCCGCCGTCGCCACGCCGAGTTTGAAACCCTGCTCCTTTAACCCGGCCAACGTCTCTTTCACTCCCGGCAACGCGCGGATCAACAGCGGATTTTCTTCCACCTGCGAGTTAAACAACCCTTTCACCTGACGGGTAAATAGCGCCAAATCGCCGGAGATAGCCATCAGCCGATACCACGCTTTGGCGATATCTTCCGCCGGATGCGTCGCCAGCAGACCATGGTTGGCGATACGATCGCCCGATGCGCCGATGGCCGTCAGCAGCGATTGCGCGCTGACGGTAACGTTCGGGTGCGCTTGCAGCAAACGCGCCGCCACCGCGCGGGCAATCAGCAGCCACATGGAATGAAACTCCAGCAGAGTGCCGTCTTTATCGAAAAGCAATCCTTTAAATCTCATGGCGATTCATCATCTCCAGCAGTTCGCCCCAGGTTTGCGCTTTGGGCCGCTCGAATAGGGCGGACCGGCCGTTATAAACCGGATTGATCAGCGCTTCGAACTCATTGCGTCGGCCGTCATCGCCCACCCGGCGGATATCGATTCTCGCCCAGGCGCGGCGGCCAAGATCCAGCGAGAAACGCACCGGCTGCCGTTCCAACGGATAGCTGGCGACACATTCGCCGTCGACGATACATTCGGCGATATAACGGCGCGCCGTATCCGTCACCGCCAGCCGGTAATCGACCATGCCGCCGCCGACGTCTTCGCCGGGCAGCACGGCTCCATCGTTGATGGCGAAATCCAGCCCACAACCGCGCTCAATATAGACGTTGCCCCGGCGCAACCCGCGCAGAATGCCGTTTCCGCTCAGCCCCTGCGCATAAACGAAGGTGGAGGGATCGCCGTAAATCGAAGGTTCGGTGGCGTTGGGGTTACGCTCGCTGGGCGTCAGATGGGAATCGCTGCCGCCGACGGCGGCAATTCGGCGACCGGCGTTCCACATGGCGCTGAGCACCCGCAAGGCGTCATCGGCGGCCTGCGGCGAGGTGGACCAGGTAGGATCGCAACACACTTCCAGCGTGTTCACCCGGCTGAGCGGCATATCGCGGTACAGCCAGTGCCACGGCTTCATCATCGGATGGTTGATGCTGATGGCGCCGAGTCCGTCTCCGACCATCGCCAATCCCCGCGCGATCAGCGCTTCGCTTGAGTATGCGAGGCCGTTCATATCAAGGCCGCGCGCCGGCCCGTGCACGTTGAAGTGTCCCAAATCGGTGGTGATTTCAATGCCCGGCAGGATCAGCGTGTTCTCCATCAGCGGCAGATCGGGATGGCAGCTGTTGTGTTCGGTCAGAAAGAAGAAATCCAGCTGTTGCCTTGCGACGATATCCACCACGGCGTCAATGGCGTTGTGGCCGTCCGACAGCACGCTGTGGGCATGCAGATCGCCGCGATACCAGCGGGTTGCGGGATTTTTTTCGGCGTCGTAATCGAAAATAATCCGATTATCGCTATCAAGCGACGGCGCCGTCGGCACGCCGATGTCCAGCGGCGGCGCGTCGAATTCAATCTGGATATGGTACGGCAGCGCCTCGGTCGCTCGCCGTTCGCCCTCCATGCGGTAAACATGCAGCCGCCACTCCCCGGCCGCGATCTCGCCTTTGAAACCGCCGAGCGAGGCGCTTTCGCGGCTGATGACCAGCCGTTTTTCGCTTTTTTCAAACAGAATATTGGCGCGTATGCGTCCCTGCGGATCGTACAGGTAAACATAAATCAGCCCTTTTTTCTCCGTATGGCCCTGCAAGGCGATGCTGCCGGTGTCGGCGGGCACGGAGAAAGAGAACGCGTTGTGTCCGAAGCTCAACTCGCCGCTGAAAGTCGTCATGGATGATTCCTGTGAAAAGCAAGAGGTAAACAAGGCGGCGCGACGTGGCCGCCGCCTTGCGGCAAATCAGGGGCGGTTAGCGCGATCCAACGCGCGTTGCGCGCTTTTGGCCGCCTGTTGCAGCGCCTTCTCCGCCGGGATGTTTTCAATCTCGATTTGATCCGCGGCAATCGCCAGCGCATCGAGAATTTTGCCGCCCGTCGGGTCGAGGAAATCGGGCGTAGCGGTGCCGGCCTGCGTCAGCGGAACCAGCGCCTGCGGATTTTTGTCGGTATACGCCTTGTAGGAAGGATCGGCGATCACGCTGTTGCGCACCGGGATATAGCCGGTGAACATGGACCAGCGGGCGGTATTGGCCGCGCTGACGTAATAACGGATAAAGGCGAACGCGCCCTGCGCCGCTTTATCATCCGTGCCTTTGGGCAGCACGAACTCCAGCGCGCCCGCCTGCGGCGCGGCCGGATTCGAACTCCAGCCCGGCTGCGGCGCCGCCGCGATTTTACTGAAATCCAGATCGCCCTGATCGCCGGATGATCCGGTATAGCCCAGCGCCTGGCCTTTCATCACGTCGTCGATGGTTTTATACCAGTATTCCCATCCTTGCCCGCCGTGGTGAATACGCATGATTTTGTCGTCATGGATCCATTTTCGGAAGCCATCAAACACGGCGACCCAGGCGGGCGAATCGATCAGCACTTTTTTGCCGTCGTCGCTGAGCACTTTGGCGCCGTTGGAGAATGCCGCATCGATCAGGTTGCCATTGCCCCACATCGGCTCCCAGCCGTAAAACGTGGTATTGCCCTGGGCGTCGCGCCGGGTCGCCTTGGCGGCCGCCTCAGCCAATCCCTGCCAGGTTTTCAGGTTGTCCGCCGTAAAGCCGAGATCGGCGAGCGTCTGCTTGTTGTAATACAGCACCTGCGTGGTGCCGTAGGCCGGAATGGCGTGCACCGCCCCATCCGCATCCGTGACCTGACGGCGAAACGCGGCGACAAAATCGTCAAAGTTGAATTCCGCATCCATATACGGCCGCAGATCGCGCAATATGCCGCGTCCCGCCAGCGTTTTGCCGGTAACGCCGTTCACCAGCGCGAATGCCGGCGCGGTTTTTGATGCCAACCCCGCTTGAAGTTTCTGAAAGGTTTCCTGGTAGTCGCCCTGTAACGCGCCCTTGATTTCATATTCATTCTGGCTCTGATTGAATTCATCGATCAGATCTTTCATCAGTTGTTGCGGCTTGCTGCCGCCGGAATACCAAAAGTTGACTTCCGTTTTCGCCAGCGCCTGGGCGGAAAAACAGATCGCGCCCAATACGATGGTCGAACATACGATTGCTAATTGCGTTTTTTTCATGATGCTCACTCTTTTACGCCGTTGTCGGCGATGCCGGATAAAATGATTTTTTGCGAAAGGATAAACAGCAGCAGCAGCGGCAATACCGCGATGGCGCTCGCCGCCATCACCTGCGACCAGTTGAGCCCGTAGTTGCCGTCCGCGATGAAGAACTGGCGGACGCCCGCCGAAATGAGGCTCAAATCCTGCGAGGTAATCACCAGCCCCGGCCACATGTAGCTGTTGTAATTGGTGATGAAGGTGATAAGAAACAGGGTCGCCAGCGCCGCCTTGCATTGCGGCAGCACGATCCGGTATAGAATCTTCAGCTCTCCGGCGCCGTCGATGCGGGCCGCTTCAACCAGCGACGGATGAACCTTCAGGAATACCTGCCGCAAATAGAAAACGCCGAACACGCTGGCGGTGTTGGAGAGGATCAACCCCGTATGCGTATCCAGCAGGTGGAGATGCGACAGAATAATGTACGCCGGAATATAGGTCACCGCGCCCGGTATCATGTAGCACCCCATCACAATGAAAAACAGCGCGGCGCGCGAGCGGAATTTGAACTGGGTGATGGCGTAAGCGAACAGCGACGAATTGACGATCACCAACAGCGTGGTAATCAGGGCGACGCTGAAGCTGTTGTAGATATACAGGCCGAACGGCGCGCGATGAAAGGTATCCACAAAGGTGGAGAAACGGAAATGCTGCGGGATCAGATTGAGCGGACTGCTGAAGATTTCATCATTAGATTTCAGCGCCCCCGACAGCATCCAGATAAAGGGGAACGCCATGATCAGCCCCGTTGCCGTCAGCAGAAGATGTTTGCCTACGGTTGACGCCCGCAGCCCGCGCGTTGCGCCGGGCGAGCGGCGGCGTTCATGGCGGCGCGGCTGCTCCCGCTCGCCGGAGCGCGGGTCCATAATGAAAGTATCGACGGTCATAATGTTAGCCCTTAATAGTAAACCCAGCGTTTGCCGATAATGACGTTAAGGAGAGTCAGCGAACCGGCGATAACCAGAATCACCAGCGATGTGGCGGTGGCCATGCCCATATCGAACTGTTCGAACGCTTGCTGATAGAACAGATACAGCAGCGTGCGCGTACTGCCGCTCGGCCCGCCCTGGGTCAGGATCCGGAACTGATCGAACGCCTGCACCGCGGTAATCATGTTCACTACGGCAAGAAAAAACGTCGTCGGCGAGATCAACGGCAGCGTGATCCTAACGAAGCGCACCAGAGGACGGCACCCGTCAATCAGCGAGGCTTCATACAGCGAACGGGGAATTTTGTTCAGCGCGCTGATATAAAACAGAATGGTCCAGCCCAACGCCTGCCATACGGTGACGATGGTTACCGCCAGCATGGCGCTGCCGCCGCTTTCCAGCCAGGGAACGGGAGCAAACCCCATTTTGCCCAGCAACAGATTGGCCAGCCCCGCTTTGGTATCGAACACCCAGGACCAGACGATGGAAACGGCAACGGTAGGCGTAATCCACGGGGAAAAGATCACCGCCTGATAGACGCGGCTGCCGCGGAAGTTTTTATGCAGCAGCAAAGCGAATAACAACCCTAGCCCCACGGTAGGCAGCGTAACCCCGCATGCGAACAGTAAAGTGTTGCCGAGCGCCTGTAGAAAATCGTCGTCCGCCAGCATATAGCGATAGTTTTCCAGACCGACCAGATGGTAATCGGCGGAGATGTAGTCCCAGTCGGTGAAGCTGATATAGACGCTGACGCCAAAGGGAATCAGCCAGAAGGTGATGAGAGGAATCAGCAACGGCGCGACGAAAAACAGCACCTGTAACCTTTCTCGCAGTGTATGAGATAACATCGTCATCGTTCCTCTTCTCAATGTCGATGTGGTCATACTAGAAGACGCATATGACAATTTGGGGTGAAAAAACCGCACCTTTTTTAATCCAAGGCATTAGAAAAACTTAATGACGGATGGCGGATATGTTAAAAAAATTTCCGCGCCGCGTTGTTTAACGCCACAGCGGGGCAACCCGGGGGGATGGCTCGCCATAAACGCGCTATTCCGCGGCATCGAGCAGATCCACCGCATACTGGCTATGCAGCCACTGACAGAAAAAACTCGCCTTGGCCGAGCGCGGATTTCTGGTGATGAGGTAATGCCCGGATTCGGACAGCATCGAGCCGTTAAGCGCCAGCACCACCTCTTTGTTTTTCAGCGCGTTATGCGCGACAAGAGAGCGCACCAGCATAATGCCCGCGCCGTGCTTGACCGCCTGTAAGCCGTGCAGGGAATTGCTGATTTCGATCCGAATATCGGGGGTGACCGGCGGCAGATGGTTGTGCGCCAGCCACTGCAACCAGCTTTCTTCGTAGCCCTTAACCTGTACGGCGGGCAGCCGCGCCAGATCCGCCTTTGCCAGCGTCTCTTCGTGCCGCGCCTTAAAATCCGGGCTGCATACCATCAGCCAATGTTCCTGAAACAGTTTTTCCGCCCGCGTATCGCTCGTTTCGACAAAACCGTTCGTCAACTCGATATCGGCGTCTTTGCATGGCTCTCTTGACGGCCAGTCGACCAGGTTCAGATCCAGGCGAATAAACGGATACTGGCGGGTGAAATCGTGCAGTTTGGGGATCAGCCAGTTATGACCGATCGAGTGGTTGGCATTGATCGTTAAGGTGTCCGCCTGCTGGCTGTCGCCAAACAGAAACTGGGTCTGCTGCCGCAGGTGTTGCAGAGAGCCGGCCACCACGGGCAAATATTGTTGCGCTTTGCCGGTCAGCGAAATTCGTTTGTTATCGCGCTCGAATAACGGGCTGCCGAGATATTGCTCCAGACTTTTCAACTGCTGGCTGACCGCGGATTGCGTTACATGAAGCTCGCGGGCGGCGGATCCGATCGAACCCAGCCGGGCTACCGCCTCGAAAGCCATCAAGGCGCGCAAAGGAGGAAGCATTGTTAGTCGTCCACGTGATTATTGCCGTCAGCAAGCAAAATAAGACGGTTGGATGACTAAAAGATGGATGTTTTATGTCGGCAAAATGACATTATTCATCACGACGCGCGCGACGCCATTCTCCCCCCGATTCAATTAATAAATAATCGCTTTTCCCGTCATACCAGATATACCCTGACCGCCATAAGGATATTATCACCATAAGCGCGCCGCTCTCGGTAAGCGCGCTATCAGGCAAGGCTGATGAAAGCCAGAATATGGCGCATAGTAGGCGGGGATTAGCAGGAGAGGATTATTCGCTGCGCTTTCTCCGCGGGCCGCATTCAAGTTCGGCATCGTTTATTCGAGCACGGCCCAGGGCCAAGACGGTAAGCGAAATAGTCCTAACGGATAGGTTTTAATACGCGGCGCTATTATGATGACGGCGAAGTGGCCAATATTATAAATCAGTCAGGATTATCTCCGTCAGCTCGCGGATTTTTTGATATTGCTCATTGTTATAGCAGCAGCTGCCTATCTCAATTTCGGGTTTATTTTTACCATGGAAATCACTCCCGCATGATACGAAAATATCCGTTGAACAAGCATAGTTGTATAAAAGGCTGGATAGTTCCTCTGAATGATAGCTGGAAAACGCTTCAACACCCATAACGCCCACGGATAACATATCGTCGAGAACCTGCTCATAGTTGCTTTTAATATTTGCGCCGATATGGGCAATGATGGGGATGCCGTTATTAGACTTTATTATTTCAACAATCCGCTCAAGCGGCGGGTAACTGGCATCTACATAACAAGGCTTGCCGTAGCCGAAAAAATCCCAATAAAAATTTATCAAAGGCATGTTTGAACGCTTTCCACCGTCCCGGTATGGCGTGAGCAATTCATTATCGTTGTTTCTTTCATCCTGTAGAATCAACTCGGCCATTTGTTCTTCCTGTGGAATTCTCCCCATGGCCAATTGATAAAGTTGCTCTTCATCGATAAAAAAACCGAGATTTCTTAACTTTTCAAGTTTCACTGGGATTAAATTAATTTGTAGTTTAAAGAAGTTTTTTTCAATCAGTTCGAAATCGGAAAAATGATTATCAAAACCATATCCGAGCAAATGGAAGTTTTTATCCTGAAAAACGCAGTCGACTTCAATACCCGGAATCGCAGTAATTCTGTTATCCGAGAATTCTTTCACGTCATTAACAGAATTGATCGAGTTATGGTCGGTAATTGAAATTATATTTATCCCTTTCGCGACGCAACGCTCGACTATATCCTTAACAGGGAAATCCGCATCATCACTATAGTTTGAATGTATATGTAGATCTATTTTTTTCATGATTGCCATCCTATTGTTCTTTAAAAGAAGAAGTCTTCATTTTTCAATTCACAAGACTCTTTTTCATTAAAAACGATGTTCTCAGCGAGAATCTGATTACTTATTCCGGCCAATCTGCAACAAACAGAACTGCCCAGGCAATACTCTTTATCTAAATTGAAGTAGCTAAACTGCTTTAAACCGATATCATTTCTTTCATACACAATATTACCAATCGGGATGCCGTTATTCGTTGCCTTCATAACACATGGGTAAATATTTCCATCGGCCCTTATCATCCATCGGGCTAAGGACATATAGCATTTATCAAAGCGTGGCGATCTGCTCTTCTCTCGCAGCAAAGAGATATCCAGGATATTAGTGTTATTTAAAATACGGCACTGGAGATCAGAAGAAACGGAAGAGAGATCCTCGACCTGCTCATGCAGTTTTGCCACTTCAAGTCGCCACCAATCTTCGAGATCGGGCGTCATAGCTTGCGATGATGAATAATTGGCCGAAGGACAGTGACAAGATTGAATTAGGCATGTCGGTCTGAATTGGATATTGACCCTTTCATCTTTAAACTCAGAAAAAATCATTTCACAAAAAGAATAAACCTGATGGATATTGGTTTTGTTGTATAAAAAACCAACGCCGATATGGGCTATATTCGATCTTACCGCGGCATGAATGAACGCCAGTCTTTTATCAAATCGTCCTTTTTTAAGATTATAGAAAGATGCGCCGTCGATCGCATCCAACGATACCCTTAACCAGCTAAGTTTATCAAAAGATGATGTATTTATAATGCGAGACCCGTTGGTAATCAAACCCACCGAGATATTTCTTGCATAAAGTTCATCAATCACATCATCAATATCATAATCGTTGTCTTGGTATAAACTTGGCTCTCCCCCTCCAGCTAAAACCACGGCTTTAGGATTAAGCGCCAGAACATGCTGAATGGCATGAAAGGGAAAGGTATTTCTTCTTTTGGCGCTGACCTCTCCACTTCTATAACTACAATATCCGCATTTCAAATCACATCTGTCGGTTAAATGAAGCTCAATAACATTGACGCGATGTAATGAATCAAAATTCATTACATCGCCAAAAATCTTCTCTTTTATTAGCGGTAAAGAATTTTTGGCTCGCTCTACATTTCTGAGTTTCTTTTTAACGATAGACATAGCGTTATTTCTCCATCGATTATACCCGTCACGTTTCAAGCCGCAGATACACAGATCTTTTCGCACTCGAATTATTCAGAGTAAAAGTACTATCCGGCTCATACATCATTATTCCATGCCGCTATAATAAAAGCATGTTTATACTATCTTATCTTATAAGACAATCAATTGAAGCCGTTGCCTGTAATAAAATAACGACCTAAAAGGATTATTAATCATGCTGATTTAATCATGTGCCATACTGTCTGTATAATGGAAAATAGTTTTTTGGTGATAGGAGGTTGGAATGGAGTTCAGACAACTGCGCGCTTTTGTTATGTTGGCCGAATGCCTCAGTTACAGAGAAGCCGCCGATAAGTTATGGCTAACTCAACCTACACTAACAAAACAGATCAAGATGTTTGAACAAGAATTAGAATTAACGCTCTTCATTCGCGATAACCACGGGACTCAACTCAGTCCTCACGGGCTTGCCTTATATGACAACGCAAAAAATTTACTTGAGGAAATTGATATATTTAAAACGCGTTGTAAGAATATGAAACACGGACTGGAAGGAAACTTATCCATTGGATTTATTAACTCCGTTTTAAAAATCATACCGGAAATAATCTCCTCTTTCCGGGAGCGCTATCCTAAAATTAATATTCAGCTAAATGATCGCTCTTCTCCCCTACAGAAGGAATTAATTACCGCAGGGAAAATGCAAGTTGGCTTTATGCGATTGCCCGTTGAACATCCTCTGGCCTATGAAAAAATAGGAGAAGACTATCTTTCCATCATCTACAGTGAAAAAATAAATTTAGCGGGTCAGGATACGAAAAACCTTTTAAAGAAATATCCGTTATTGCTGGTTGATGCAAAAATGTGCCCCGGCTCCGCCCACCAAATACATAATTTTATATTTCACAATAAACTCAATGAGATATCAACCCATTACGTCAACAACGTTAGTAGCCTGATTGCCATGGTGGAATCTCAGATAGGCGTAGGTATCTTACCCCAAAGCAGTATACCGTTAGAGAATCCAAACCTTATCTGTGAAAAACTGACGGGAAATTATGCTACCTGGGACATCGGCCTGGTTTGGAACAATAGCATTGATGATTCTGTGCGAGATAGTTTCATAAAAATGGTGATTGCGGAGTTGAGTTTAAAAAACCAGCAATAAATAGTCCCTAATCGCTTAATAACGGCTCAACCCCCGCATTCGGTCTAAAACTCAACCTCATGTTTAACAACAAACGAGATTGCGTTTGGTTTTAACTACTCAACACTATGAGCATTCAGCAAGTTAATAAGTTTATCAGCACAATACCGGATATGCTTCTCTTCCCAAGACGGATGCAGATAGAGGCTAATTGTTCTGTTCAATAGAGAACGTGCCGTTTCGCATATCACATCGTTGTATTTCACAGACTCTGGCGATGTATATTCTTTAGATTTGAAAGGAAAATCAGCCGAACCAAACCCGCGCAGTTCTCTGTATACTTTCTCTCCATACGCTTCGGGCCACTGTATCTTAAAGGATGGAACGCCGATAATTTTCAGTTCATCTAATATTTTTTCCGCCGTACAATCCAGCTTTTCAAGATCAAATACAATGGGATACAGCCAATACGCATTCTCCCTTTCTTCGTTATTTAACGGAAGTTTATAAATGGTATCCACACCACTGAAAATTTCGTCGTATAACTTGGCATAAGATTTACGCCTCGGTATATTCCAATCATCAAACCTTTCTAATTCATTGATTCCTATAATAGATTGAATTTCCGTCATTCTATAATTATAACCGATGCGGTTATGTACATGCCAGGAGGTTTCCTCAAGGGCAAGTAAATCAAACTTTCTTCTTACATCGAAACCATGATCTCTAAACGCTCGGCATTCCCAGCCGACAGCCACATCATTAGTTACAACCATTCCGCCTTCGCCACCGGTTGTAAAATGTTTAGACTGACAAAAGCTGAAGGTTCCAACATCGCCAATCGTCCCCACATATCGCCCTTTATACTTGCCCCCAAGCACTGCGCGCTGTCTTCAATGACTTTCAGATGATGTTTTTTTGCAATGTCGAGAATTGGGTCCATATCGCATACAACGCCGTATAAGTGAACCACTATTATCGCTTTTGTTCTGTGTGTAATCAGGCTTTCTATTTTACCGGCATCAATGGTGTGATCTTCCGTGGTATCACAAAAAACGGGAATCGCGCCTGCCTGCAATACGGCAAAAGAAGTCGCAATAAAGGTATATGAGGGAACAATAACTTCATCGCCAGGGCCGATATTAAGAGATGCCACGGCGATATGAACAGCGGAAGTACCGGAGGTACATGAGATAGCCATATTTGCATTAATCCATTTTGCAAATTTATTTTCAAACTCCATTCCTTTCTTTCCTGTCCAATAATTAACTTTGCCTGATATCAACGGTTCTTGAATATCGGAAAGACTTTTGGGAGAAAAACTTGGCCAATTAGGAAATTCCATAATTCCATCCTCACATTGTGTTTTACACTTAAAACAGCCATCGGGAATAATTTTTTATCGAATAATTCTTGCACTTAATATTAGAAACATCGTACTTAACGCTAAAATAAAAAATGCCAGGGTCAAACCTGATAAATGAGCAATAAATCCTATTAATACGGGACCGATCATAATCCCCGCATAGCCAAAAGTGACGATTGCAGCCACTGCGTGACTCGGAGCCATTACACTTTGCCGCCCCGAAGTTGAACACAATATCGGAACCAGGTTTGAGGCGCCTAACCCAATACAGATAAAACCAATCAAAGAGATAAAAAGTAGGCCAAAGTTGATGACTAATAAAAAGCCTAATCCGATACTAATACTGCTGATAAAGAATACCTTACTCCTACCGTATAATGTAACTAATTTATCGCCAAAAAATCTGCCTAGCATCATCGCAAAGGCAAACATCACATATCCTAACCCGCTTACCGAAGGCGGCATGCCAAGCTCAGTCGTGATAAAAAGCGCGCCCCAGTCAATGATCGAGCCTTCAATAACCCCCATCAAAAAGCACAACAAACACACATAAATGACTATTCCTTTCGGTAGCGAAAAATATTTCTTATTTTCTTTTTCTCCGCTGCTAACCAACCCGGAATAAGATATAGCGAATAATATTACAAGAAGAAATGACATTAGATAACAGGCTGGAGGCGCCGTCACGCCTAAATAAATCATAAATGACATACCTGCTGCGCCGACAATCCCCCCCAAACTAAAAAAGCCATGGAAACCAGACATCAAATTCCTATTGAACTCTTTTTCAACCTTAACCGCCTGTATATTCATAGATACATCAACGGTGCCGATTGACGCGCCGAAAAAGAACAACGATACGCCTAATTCAAGCGGGGTTTGGGAAATAACTAAAAATGGAAAACTTATTATTGTTAATAGCGCCGAGGTGATAATAACGCGTTGACATCCATAACGCGCCGACAACATGCCAGTGACGGGCATCGAAATGATTGAGCCCAGGCCCAAGAACAACAGCAGAACACCTAAAACACCGGTATTAACGTTTAACGCTTCTTTCACAATAGGAATTAACGGCGCCCACGCCGCTATTATCAAACCAGCGGAAAAGAAAACAATCCTTGTTGCATATATTTTATTCATTATGTTTCCTGAATGTTAATTCAAGTATTATCTTTATGCTAAAAGCGCCGGGCTTTTAGGTAAGCGAGAAAAAGGCAGAAGAAAATATCTATTTAAATCGGTTAGCATGATTAACCAGAGTATGTATTTTTCATTTTTTGTATAATGAAAAAAGGTTTTTTTGTGATAGTTATCTGGAATACCCTGGCGAATACGGTCATCCAGCAATGGCCTCGGCGCAGGAGACGGATTGACCTTCTCCCCAAAAAAAGGCAACGCCTTGATATCTCATAGTAAGGCCATAATTTGGTCGGCTATCCCGTTGATCATCGGGCAATTATCACGCGCGGCGATGAGCGTTATATCCGCAGCCGCGCATACAAGTTAATAGGGTTGGTATGCATAGCTGCCCCCAACCCCATTTCGAAGACGTAAATCCCCTTTAGTTACAGGGTAATGATAATTATTTGCAACTTGTCATCAGGCTTCTATCATTAGGTTTTCCCCTGTCTGACGATAGTTGCCTATGACCGATAGAATCCTGGAAACGACCTGCTGTATTGTCGGCGGCGGCCCGGCCGGACTGATGCTCGGCTACCTGTTGGCGCGCGCCGGCATACCTGTTGCGGTGCTGGAAAAGCATGCCGACTTTCTACGTGATTTCCGTGGCGACACTATCCATCCCTCAACGCTGGAAATTATGGACCGTCTGGGACTGCTGGAACCGCTACTGCGCCTGCCGCATCAGCGGGTGGAGAAACTTATCGGAGAGTTCAACGGAAGGAAAATCACCATGGCCGATTTCAGTCGCCTGCCGGGTAAATGTCGATTTATGGCGCTGATGCCGCAGTGGGATTTCCTCAATTTTCTGGCTGAACAGAGTCAGTCGTTGCCGGGCTTCCAGCTATTACAGGCTACCCGAGTGGTGGGGCTGACGCTGGAAAATGGCGCTATAAATGGCGTGGAGGCATTGGATGCCAAGGGTGACAAGCTACTGATCCGCACCGGACTGGTGGTTGGCGCCGATGGCCGTCAGTCAGTGGTGCGTCAGGCGGCCAATCTGACCGGCCGCAGTTTCGGCATGCCGCGGGATGTACTATGGATGAAATTACCCAAGGCCATCGGCGACGAAAATTGGGCCAGCGGGCACGGCGGCCCCAAGAACAATTTCATCATGCTGGACCGGGGCGACTATTGGCAATGCGGCTACAGCATCACCAAAGGCACCCTTCCCCATATCAAGCAGCAAGGCTTGCCAACGCTGCTGCGACAGGTCGCGGCGGCGTCGCCCGTCAGTGTCGAACGGCTATCGGCGGCGGTACCGGACTGGGATCATGTTAAATTGCTGGATATCCGCATCGATCGGTTGGATCGCTGGGCCGCGCCAGGCGTCTTATGCATCGGCGATGCGGCGCACGCGATGTCGCCCATCGGCGGCGTGGGTGTAAATCTGGCTATTCAGGACGCCGTGGCCGCCGCCAATATTTTGGCCGAGCCTCTGGCGCACGGCCCGGTTAGCCTGAATATCCTTAACCGGGTGCAGCGGCGGCGCGAATTTCCCACTCGGGCCACCCAGCGGCTGCAAATAATGATGACCGGTAAAGGAAAAACATCATCCCGCGTAGCCGCCCGACGCCCGCCGGCATTGGTGATGTGGCTGATCCGCCAGCCCTGGCTGCCGCGTTTGACCGGCCGCATTATCGGCTTGGGTTTTCGCCGCGAGTTCCCCCGCCTGCCGCGCTGATACCCACTGTGCCTGATTTTTCTGGAATCAGGCAGGCAACGCGGACGCCATCGGCGGAACTTTCGGGTGGCATCAAGCGTGCTGAAACCAGCGGTCGCCGAACATAAACAGCGCCAGTCCCAGCAGCATCACGCCTATACCGGCGAACTTCCACCAGTACACCGGCCGTATCGGCATCTGAAGCAGACCATAATTATCGATGACCATACCCGAAGCCAGTTGGCCGATAATAAATAAAAACATGGTGTTGGCAACGCCAAGTTTGGGGGCGAGAAAAATTGAAGTGAACACGAAAGCTGCGCCAATAACGCCGCCTATCCAGCGCCACCATGACTGCTGTCCGATATTCGCTCCCAAACTGTGCCAGTCGGCCTGAGCCAGCGCCACCGTCAGTAAACACAACGTCCCGATACCAAACGAAATCAGCGCGGCAATTAACGGCTGACCCCCACCCCAAAACTCAAACGGCTATTGACGGCGGCTTGTATCGATAAACCGGCTCCGCCGGCCAATGCCATCAACAAATACGCGATGTTCATATTGTTCCTTATGTAATGACCCCTGAAACTTCGGGCGCTCAAGCAACGACAACTACACTCAATACATTCGAGGGTATA
This sequence comes from Brenneria izadpanahii, assembly GCF_017569925.1. NCBI lineage: Bacteria > Pseudomonadati > Pseudomonadota > Gammaproteobacteria > Enterobacterales > Pectobacteriaceae > Brenneria > Brenneria izadpanahii. The sequence goes on from NZ_CP050854.1 coordinate 2,859,191, forward strand.
CATTCATACTGGCGTGATGGGGCGCGATGGAAAGCGGCCCCATAACCGATATTACGGTATCGTATATTCCCGGCCATAGGCAATGCGAGCCGGAGCGGTTCATCCCTCTTCTTTCCGTTTATACCGGACGGTCCGAACTGCTGGTTGACCAAACATTCAGCATCTGGAAGGGTATGATATATAAAGGTCTTGCCATCTATCCCGGAGCAGTCCATAATAGCGTCCATTCCAGATACTTGGATGCAAAAACAGCATTTTAATCAAAAGGTTAGTTCACGGAGTTATCATCCGTCAGAGCATAATCTACCCTGTACGACCGTAGCTCAGTTGGTTAGAGCACCACCTTGACATGGTGGGGGTCGGTGGTTCGAGTCCACTCGGTCGTACCAATTCATATTCCGCTGACGTCTCTACAGACTAAAAACCTCTCGTCTTACTTTCCTGTGAAATCTATCTTTATCGACTACGTCTAAATCGCCTGAACCCAGACACTTGCGCGCCCCCAATACAGGGCGAAGGGATGAGCATTCTTTGGACTATCGCAGGTTATAATTCACGCAGATATTGTGGTGTTTCATTCATACTAATGAAACACCACACGCTGTTCGGTTGAAATGCAATCAGATCAAGTATTTTGCGGGCAGGTTTGAACTGAATTTTGCTGAGCACGCTAAAAGCTCTTGCCATCCTTGGCCAATACAGAACTCGCCGTTAATCCCGCAACGCGTCAGGTTGTTGCGGGATCTGTCAGGCAGATGCTATTGCGGCGGGGAAATGCCGCCATATATTACTTCTCAAAATTTCGATTAAAAAGAACTCCAGCCCCCTTCAGCGGATGAAGCGGATTTGGCGCCGGCAGCCGCAGGCTTAAGCTCCAGAGCTGCGCGAGACGCCGTAGCGGCAGAGGCAGATTTGCCGGCGGCCGGCGCGGAACCCGATATCTGCCGCCCTTCCGTTAGCCGGAATACGCTAACCACCTGTTCCATCTGTTCGGCCTGCTGCTGCAACGACTGGGTAGCCGCGGAGGCTTCATTAACCAGCGCCGCGTTCTGCAATGTCGTTTGTTCCATCTGATTGACCGCTATGTTTACCTGATCGATGCCCAGAGACTGCTCCTGACTGGCGCTGCTGATTTCGCCCACCAGGTCGCTGACCTTGCGCACGCCGTTAACGATGTCCAGTATTGATGCTCCCGCCTGTTCCACCAACCGGTTGCCTGTTTCCACGGTCTGCACCGAATGATCGATCAGCTCCTTAATCTCTTTCGCCGCCGAGGCGCTGCGCTGGGCCAGGCTGCGAACCTCCCCGGCCACCACGGCGAAACCGCGCCCCTGCTCGCCGGCGCGGGCGGCTTCCACCGCGGCATTCAGCGCCAGGATGTTGGTCTGGAAGGCGATGCCGTCGATTACGCTGATAATGTCCACAATCTTTCTGGACGAGGTGTCGATCGCGCCCATAGTCTGCACCACCTCGTTCATCAACTGCCCGCCCGATTGGGCCTGACCGGCCGTTGATTGCGCCAGTTGATTGGCCTGCTTGGCGTTATCCGCGTTCTGACGCACGGTGGAAGCCAACTGTTCAATGGCCGCCGCGGTTTCCTGCAACGCGCTGGACTGCTCTTCGGTGCGGCTGGACAGATCAAGGTTGCCCGCCGCGATTTGCGAAGACGCCCCGGCGATGGATTCCGAACCCTGACGAACTTCACCCACGATGGTGCGCAGCTGGAGCGTCATTTCCTGCAAGGCATGAAGCAACTGCGCGGTTTCATCACGGCCTTCGGCATGCACATTCCGCGTGAGGTCGCCCCCGGTCACGGCATTCGTAATCTGCACGGCATGCTCCAGCGGCCGCACGATACTGCGCGTGAGCATCCAGGCAAGCAACGAACCGACGACGGCAATCAAAAGGCCGATGCTCCCCAGAAAGATAAAACCGTTGCCGGCATTCCTGGAAATATCCGCGCCCAACTGGTTGATGGTGGCGCGCTGCTGGTCACGCAGGGCTTGCAGCGTAGCCAGATAATTATTCGCCGAGGGGCGGAAATCCTGTTCAAACAGCTGTAACGCCTGTTCGTGTTGGCCGTTCTTATTTGCGGCGGAGACGGCGTCGCGCGCCTTGATGTAAGCCTGGCGCACTTCTGCCAGCTTATCGAACAGCGCCTTTTCTTCCGGGCTGCCGATCAGTTTGGCGAACTGCTCCTGCCGTTCGTTTGAGTCTTTTGTCGAGGCGGCGTTATCCGCCGCAAACAGTTCAGCCAATGAACCATCGCTGCTGCGCGCCACCGCGGTAGCGCGCTGTACGCTAGAGCCGATGGCGCCGTACCAATCGGCCACCAGCCGCTCTTTGTGTAACGGCACCTGCATCATCCGCTGGGTGCTTTGGTCGATCTGCTGAAGCTGATAGACGCCGCAAGCCAGCATAATCAATGAAAAAACAATAAGTAAGCCAAATCCCACCGCCAGCCGAATGCCGATTCTGAAATTTTTCACTTTCCCGCTACCCTTAAGTGTATATAAGGCTTGCCTGATGCCAGCCCTTACGTTGATGACTCACATTTCGCTATGGGTTTCATCCGTTGATAGCAGTTATCGCTACCTCCCGACTTCCAGCGGGAAACTGCCGCAAAGCCAATGCTGAAAAAACAATTGCCGTTTGTGGAACAAAGCCTGACGCCTGGTGGAAAAATGCTTCGACCAGCTATCTTGCGCATTGAGTGTCCAACGGCAGTAATATGGCGGGAGGATATTCCAACGACGCTGTCATTTATCGGCTGACGGGAAAGGAAGTTTATACACTCCATCGATAAAAACGATCAAACAACCAATTTTAATAGACAACTTAAATTGAATAAGTAATTTCGATCGTTAAATACTATTGCGCCATCTGACCAATTTGTAATTAGCCATTAAATACAAGTTTAACCAGCCGATTCCAACGCGGTTGATTCGCGGCAAGCGGAAGATAACCTTTCGCGCAATCCCATCTGGTACGGCGCGCCGTCAAGTAACGCGGAATATTCTCCGCTTCCTGATGAATAAGCCGGCCTGCCGCGTGATCCCAGGGTTTCAGGCTGCCGTTAAGCATAAAATCCGCGGTTCCCTGAGCAAGGAAACGGTAAAACAACGCTTGGGATCAGGCCGCCAGCGGTATTCTGACCACCAGCAGCAGCGGCATCGGCATATCTGTCGGCGGCGTGCCTGGTTTAAGCGTCAGCACGATATCGCGCAGCAGTTCTTCCAGTTGCAAATCACCCAGCAGCGGTGCGGAAAAGCGTTTTATCCGGCCGCGATTGTCAATCCAGATTCGAACGACGATGCCGGAACGGGCGATATCGGCGGGCAGTTCCTGCCGCTCGTTTATCCGCTCGCGAAAATGCCGGACGGTATCGTTGTTTTCATTAAAACAGGCCTGCAAGCGCACGGAGGTCTCCCGTGCATAGCGATCCCAGAGCAATTTGTCGGCGGAGTGCGCCGATGTCGACAAAAAAGCCAATAGCAATCCCGATAGCCAGCGGCGCATCGTATTCTGTCTACTGCACATCTTGCGTTTTCTTTCGTTCGTCAGTTGCCGGCGACACGCCGGCCAGCAACTGCTGCAACGCCGGTCCATCTATCGTTAACGGCGCCGCGCCCAGCAGGTTGTTTAGGTAGGCTTGCGCCTGCTCAGCCTGTTTTTGCTGACGCATCAGCGCCGTCAGGCGCGGGGCGACCTCCTCCAGCGTCGCGGTACGGGAGGGGATCACCTCTTCCAGCTTGACGATATGAAACCCGGCCTGCGAACGCACCGGCGCCGACACCTCGCCAGGCTGCAGCGCCGCCACCAGTTGACGCATTTCCGGCACCAGATTCTGCAGCGGCTGAACGCCGATATCGCCGCCGTTGGCGACGCTCTGCGCATCCTGGGAGTATTGATTCGCCAATTGCGCGAAATCGTCCTTCCCGCCGCGCGCCCGGTCTGCCAGCTCTTTGGCCTGTTTCTCCACCTTCGCCGCCGCGTCCGGGTCGTTCATCGGCGCGGACAGGAAAATCTGCCGGACATGATAGCGGGCGGCGACCACCAGCTTATCTTTCGCCGTTTCGTAGGCCGCATTCAGCTGCTGCTCCGTAGGATAATCGGGCGCGGGCTGACTGACCGAGGAGAGATAGCTGCGCAGTAAAACCTGCTGCTCGGCGGCCGCCATCGCCGCCGCCACTTCCGGCCGTTTATCCCAGCCCTTATCCCGCGCTTCCGCCAGCAACGCTTTCTCCTGAATATGCTGGCGCAACCACTGCTCCCTGCGTGCGGAATCGTCCGTCATCTCTTGCCGCGCGGCGGGCGGCAACACCGTCAGCCAGCGGCCGATCTCATCGCGCGTGACGTTTAACGCGCCCAGACTGGCAACCGGTTTCGCCGCCTGCGATTCCGCCGCTTGCCGGACATCCGCGGCGGCCTCGGCCGGTTGCTCGATGCCGTTCAGCCACAAGGCGATAACCAGCGCCAGCGCCGCCAATACGGCCGCTGCGGTATAAAGCCGCTTTTTCCCTTGTTGTCCCGTAAACAGAGTTGTAAGCATATCGCCTCCCACTGGCTTCAACGCGAATGATTCCCGACCGAGCTTTTTCGCGCGTCTACGCCTTCAATTCGATTTCCTGTTCCAATGCAATGTCCTGTTCAACCGACGCGGCGGGCGACTGCGCCTTATCGCCCGTCAGCCCAGCCGTCTTCGGCGCCGCGTCCGCGCTGCCGAGCGTGGTTTCTTCTGCTGAGACCTGACGGTAAGTACGCAGGTAAAGCAGAAACTCCTGCATCAAACGATCCCAGATTTCGATATTGGCGCGTATAAAACCGCCGCTGACGCCGCCCGCCACCAGGCAATCCATTTCCAGCGCCAGAAAATGTTCCTGCTCGCTAAGACGCGAAAAACGTTTGCTCCGATTCCACTGCGCCGTCATCGCTTCCGGCAGTTCGCCTTCAATGCGCAGAACGCAGCCGAAAGTGAAATCCAGCCACGCATCCGCTTCCGGCGCGGAATTGCCGAAGCGCACGGAAAACCCCATGCCCTGGCTGGCGCTGAGCAGTTGCACGATGCCGTTCTGTTCCGACGGCGTAACGCGATAGCCCATGCTTTGCAGATTTTCCGTCAGCGACGCAACGTTGACGCTTTTGATTAGCTCTTGCTCTTTCATACCGTTTACTCCCGCGTTTCACTGTGGTTGGCCGGGGTTTCCGGCGTAGAAACCGTATTGCGGGCGTCCGCCCGGTTCTCATACAGGCGATCGCCGTAGGACTGGGCGATTTCGTCGAACCTCACCCGCGACGAGGTGGCGAAAGGCTGACGCATCTGCAGGATGCTGCCGGTGCTCAACCCTTCATAGGCGGCCAGCACCTCTTTGCCAAGCGCGTACAACTGCTGGTTTTTCTGCCGGCAGATATCCAGCGCCTGCCGGGTCTGCTGCGCGCTGCGTTGCAGATCCAGCCGTGCGGCTTCCCTGCCGCGCGCCAGTTGCAGCAGTTCGTCATAGGCGGAGCGGAATTTTTCCACCTGCTGTTGGCTGGCCGCCACCTGGCTTTCCGCCGCGCTGCGTACCGCCTCCTCGCGCGCGGCCAGTTCCCGCGCCTGCCCTTGGCTCTGGCCGAGTCGAGCCTGCAACTGCGCGATCTCCTGCCGCGCCGTCTGCAGTTGCGCCTGCGCCGCATTGCGCTCCGCCAGCGCCTTGGACTGCTCGATCTGCGCGTTCTGCAACTGCTGATTGGTGGCGCGCAGCTGATCGCGCAGGCGGTTTTCCAAATCGGCGTCGGCCCGCGCCGCCGGCGACAGCAGCGTGCCGGCCAGCAGCAGCATGCCGATGCGTCGTTTCAGTTTGTTATCCATACCCTTCAACTCCTTCCCGCGTCAGAAGCGGGCGTTCAGGTCGAGCTGGAAGACATCAATGGAGAGCGGCTGACCGGACACCTCCTTCGAACTGCTCCAGCGGCCCTGCAGCGCGACGCTGTCGGCCAGCGCATAGCTCGCTCCGAGGAAATAGCCGCGCGCGTTGGTGCCGCCCAGATGGAAGCTGGAGTCGTTATAGGCGTCCGGCATGGCGTCGGGCTCAATGTACTTGTAGCCCGCGAAGACGTTCCAGTCGCCCTGCCGCTCCATCTCCAGCGAGCGTCCTAACATCGCCTGCAGCATCCAGGCGTTCGGGCCGCTGTCGATATTGCCTTCGCCGTCCAGAAAAACATCCGCGATCTGCCCTTGAGAACGGCGCTCCATCTTGCCCTCGTCGTAAGCCAGGTTGCGCACGTAGTTGCCCTGCAGGCGCAGCTTCATGTTGTTGAAGGTTTCGGTATCCCACACCAGGTTGACGTCCAGCAGATTGAATTCAGACGCCAGCCCGAAATATTGCGGCTCTGCGGTACTGGCCGGATTGGCGGGGTTCCGCACAATATTGCGCAACATAAATAGGGTGTTGCCCCTCTGCATAAATTTCGGGCGCGACCAGTCGCTGCTGCACGCCGGGTCGCCTTCATAAAGGCTGCACGGCGCGGAGCGCACGCCGGAAATATTGTCGAAATAGTAATAAGCCAGCGCGCCTTTTAAGCGGTTGCGTTCGTCGATTCGCCACTCCGCGCCCACCTGACCGCCGTACAGCCACTTATCTTCGCTCTTGCCCTTTTCCCAACTGTTGGCGGGCCAGGAATCGGAGCCGTATTCCAGCGGGAAGGCGCCCAGTGTGCCGAACAGGGAAAGCGGTTCGGATAGCTTGATATCGCCTGCGCTGAACGAGAGGCCGTCCAGGTTCAGATCGTTCGACCAGAGCAGATCGGTGGTCATAAACGGGTTGGCGCCGCGGCCGAAATCCATGCCGTAGCCCTGCGGCGAGCGCCAGCGGATCCAGGCCCGATCTAGCCAGATGTTCTTCTTGCCGTCGTTGTTGCCCAGCGTCTGGGTGGTGGTGACCGGGCTATCGTCGCTGCCCGTCGCCACGCTTACGCCGCTGGACCACTCATCCGCCAGTTGCGCCTCGACGCCGAGCCGGGCGCGGATACGGAAGCGGTTCTCGCGATCCTGGCGGGTATTCAGCAGCGGCGGCAGTTGCCCGTTATTGGAATTGAGATTGACGTCATAAGGACCGTTTTCATTCAACGCATGGAAATCAATAATCGTGTTGTCGTTGGTATCGGAATAGAAACGGGACTCATAGCGCGAGCGCACGTCGCCGCTAACCTTGATGCGCGACGCCCAGTCGGGAAAGGTGTTGGGCGCGGCCCAATTCTCCGCTTTCGCCTGGGCGATCACCTCCTGTTTGACCTCGTCGCGAATCTGGTCGCGCACCGTTTCCGGCACATAGGGCACGCGCACGTCGCCCGGCTGCGTGGCCGGAGACGACTGCGCCGCCGCTTGCCGCTGTTCGACCGCCTGTTGCGCTTCGGCCTGCGCCTGGGCGATCAGCGCTTCGGCCTGATCCCGTTTCAACACCCCCTGCTGCACCAATAAATTAATCAGATTGACGGTGGCATTCTCCGAGGGTGCCGCCAGCGCCTGTCCGGACGATAATGCCAGTGCTGCGGTCATCGCCACTGCCAGGCGCCCTGGTGAACGTTTCTTCATGTTGCACTGCTCCTAAAACAGAATGGATTGAATAACATCAGCTAGGACGCCGTCCCTGTAACGAGACCCGCACCGGCAGCGTCAAAGATTTCGGCGGTTTCTGCGTCATGGCCGGTGCCCTGCGCAGGGCGGCGATAATGGCGTCATCCACCGTTTTATTGCCGCTGGATCTCACCAGTTCCACGCGCGTCATGCTTCCCGCCTCGTTGAACCAGACGTTGACCTGCAGGCGATAGCTGAGCAGACGGGTACTGTCGTCCTGGCGCAGGATCTGCTGAAACATATACGACAGATACTGGCCGTAGGTGGCGTTCCCCACCCCGCCCGATCCGCCGCTGCCGCTCATGCCGCCGCTTCGTCCCGCGCCGATGTTGAAACTGTCCGTTCCGGCCTGGGCTTCAGCGTCCATCTCCATCGCCTTCGCCATATCGTCCATCGGCTTGGGCGCCTCTTCCGGTTCGGGTTGTTCCGCCGGTTTGGGTTCCGGCAATGGTTCCGGCTCCGCCACCTCCTCGGGCTTGGGTTCCGGTTCAGGCTGCTGCTGCTCGGGCGGCGGTGGCGGCGGCAACGGAATGATCATGTCCTCCCTGGGGCTTTCCCGGCGCACGCCCGCCGAATCGTGGGCCCACAGCCAGATAAGCCATCCGGCGGCAATCAGTACCGCGATGGCCGCCACCGTCTTCACCGCCAGCCGGCCTGTCGCTTTCTTCCGTTCCGCCTCCCGGTCCTTCCAGTCCGGAACCGGCCCTTTTACGTGGTTTGAGTCAAATGACATGGTTAGCCCCGGCCTGCGTTGTTTTACGATTTATTCGGTTTGCCCGTCACCAGCCCCACCTGCGACAACTCCAGCCGTCTCAGGACGTCCAGCACATCCACCACTTTCTGGTACTGCACTCCCCGTCGCCGCGGACGATGACCGGAAAATTAGGATTCAGCGCTTTTTCCGTACGCAGGCGATCCTCCAGTTCGGGCAACGTCACCGGATAGGCGTCAAGAAATACCTGCCCGGCGTCGTTCACCGCGATCGCCTTGGTCTTCTGTTCCGAGAGCGACACCGTCGCGCTGGCCTTGGGCAGATTGACCCGGATACCGGATATCTGCGCCGTCGCCGTGAGGATAAACATCACCAGCACGACCAACAGCACATCCACCAGCGGCGTGATATTGATGCCGTCAAAAGTGCTGCTCTCTTCGTCATCGGATACCGTGTGGTTAGCCATCTCATTGCTCCTTCAGCGTTGCGCGGTGGATGTTTCAGGCTGTCGCGACCCCGCCTGACGCAGCGCGACGGACTCTTGCAGTTCGGCCAGACGGGCGAGATATTCATCGGTAAACATGCGCATATCGGCGCCCACTTCCCGGTTCTTGGTCACCAGCCGGTTGTAGCCGAACAGCGCCGGAATGGCCACGAACAGCCCCATGGCGGTGGCGACCAGCGCGGCCGCCATACCGGGAGCGATGGCGTTGATATTGACGTCGCCCGCCATCGCGGTGCCGAGAAACACCAGGATGATGCCGAGCACCGTACCCAGCAGGCCGATATAGGGGCCGCCGGCGATAGCGTTCGATAGCGTGGACATCCGGGTGCCCAGCCGCTGGTTTTCCACCGTACGGGCCGCATCCATCGCCGCGCGGATCGCTTCTATGCCGGCCGGCGTGATTAACCGCTCGCCGCCGTTCCGATCTTCTCTTGCCCGAACTTCCCTGACCGCGACTTGATAAAGCCGCCAGAGCGAAGAATTGCCCAACGCGCCGTTGAGTTCGGGATCGTCAACCAGCGCGTCATAACGGGTACCCGCATTGGCGAAGTGCTCGCGAAAACGCAGATTGCTGCGGACCACCCGGCTCAGATGGCGATTTTTGTGGATCATGATGTACCAGGACTGGAACATCATCAGAATCAGGACGACGATCACCACCCAGGCGTCCACCGGAACCGACTTGAGCAGGAAGCCTAAACCGCCGAAGCCGAAACCGGACTGCTCCTCATCCACGCCATAGGCGACCAACCGGGCATCGACGCCCTGCGCCAGCGTATCCGCCAGCAGCAAGGAGCCGGAGCGGGCGACTTTCGACAGCCGCAGTTCATCAATCGCGCCGATAAAGGGCTGGTACTGGGGAGCTACCGGCTGGGCCTGCGTTTCCGCGGAAGCCGAACCCGCGGCATCGTCGGCATCCGCGGAAGCGGCGTCCGGCTCGCCATTGGCCTGCGTATCGGTTGAAGCCGGCGCCGCGCTCTCGCTATAACCGGCGCTGCCGGGAATGTCGCCGCCGATGGCCGTCACCGCTGCCAACGCGGGCAACGCGACGTCCAGATGGCCGATCGGACGGCCGTTAAGATAAAGATCGATACCGGCGGCCCCGGCCGTCGCCGACAGCATCTGCCACTGTCCGGCGGCGGCAAGCTGACTGGCGGCGGCCCGCTGGCCGTTGACCTCCACAAAAGGCACGCCCTGGCTCAGACCGATTAACAGCGCGTTGCCGTTATCCCGCCGGGCGTAGACCAACTGTTCGCCCTGCGCATTGTCCGGCCGGATCCAGGCGCTGAAGGTAAAAGCGCCGCCCTGGGCAAGCGCCAGCGACTGGGTAGCGGGCAGCATCAGCGGTTCCCCGCCGGTAAACAGAGCCGCCCGGCCGATCATGCCATCGATGACGGCGCCGGGCTGGTTCTGCGCATGATTGCCATAGGCGGTGGTATCGTGCGGCGTAACGCCGGAGGCATCGTCAAAGTGGTAAACCAAGGTGTAATCGGGATCGAAAATCAGCTGGCCGCTGGCCGTGGACGGCGCCTTATCGTTGCCGTAGTACATCCACAGATCCTGGCGTTGCCCGCCCTCCACCGCCGGCACATCCACCCAAATCAGCGCAATGCCCAACAGGGGATCGAAGCTTTCTATCTGATGATTGAGCACGGTCTTATCATCTCCGGCGACAAAGCGCAGATCCGCGCCCTGTTCCTGCGTGCCGTCAAAGGTAAAATTACCGGTGTGAAGGCGCACCAGCACCGGCATGCGCCCGACATTTTCCGTGATGGCGGCGCCCTGCGGGGTGGCATCAATCGAAATCTGTTTGCGGTAACTCCACTCATCCTGCCACCATGCCTGCGCCGAGAGCGGCGCCAGTATGCTGATACATATAACCAATAACGTCAGTAGGCGTTGCATGTTCTTACTCCGGGATCGGACTTGGGTTAAATTGGAATGTGTCGTCATCAGAAATTGCTGCTTACGCTGAAATGGAGACGCGGCGCGTACTTCTCGGTATCCGCCCCGTCCGTCAGGGGCCAGCCGAGATCCAGCCGCCCATCCAACCAGGACCAGGCGCTGGCTTTGGCTCCCACGCCCGTGCTGGCCATATTGAAACGGGATTTCTGCTCCGCCAGGGGATCGCGCAGCCATATCTTCGCGCCATCGACAAAAGCGTACAGACGCAGTTCGCTCAGCGGCGCGCCGATATAGGGCGCCAGCGACGGCGTACGTATTTCGGTGCTCCACATTACGCCGTCATCGCCCGCCTGCTCGGCGGCGAGATAACCGCGTACGCTGCTGGCGCCGCCGGCGGAAAATTGTTCGTTGGATACCAGCGGACCGGAAGCCATCTGGAAACCGCCCGTCAATGCCATCTGCCAGTCGCCGGCCAGCGTTTCCGTCACGCCGAAATCGCCTTTCAACAGCGCAAAATCCGGATCGGCCTTGTAACGTTTGTAATCGAACTCGGACTCATCGCTGCCGTAGCCAAAGAAATTACTGGTCGCCCATACCAGGCTCAGCCCCGCATTGCCCTGGCGCCGTTCGCCCAGATAGTAGCCGTTCCAGGACAGCGTCGCCGGCGCATACCTCAGCGGCACCTTATCGCCGCTCTCGCCAAACTGGACTTCTTCATCGAAGTCTTTCAGATCGACGCCCAGCGAAAACGAATGCAGCCATTCATCCGCCAGCGGCAGCGTATAGACGGCATTGATGCCGTACGAGTGGCCGCGGCCCAGCACATTGGTGCCGCCGATAGTGGCGACGTCGCTGTCCGAACGATAACCGGAGGCTCGCAGGCTCCAACGCTCGTTCAGCGGCATGGCGTAGCTGGCGGACCACACCTTGGCGTTATCGCTCTTTTCCGGCGCGGTAAAAAAGGTCAGCGACGCGCTGTGTCCCTGCTGCCAGAGGTTGGTGTTGCTTAGCGTGGCGACGGCGCGCAGTTTCTCGGTATCCGCGCTGTAATCGTTATTCAAGGTCAGGCTTCCGCCCCAGGGATTGCGATCGGTTACGTTCAGATCCACGTCCATGGTGCCGGGCACCATGCCCTCCTTCACCGTCGGCGTAACTTCTCGGCCGCCGCCGCGATTAATAACCGTCAGCTCCGCCTGCACCTGACTGAAGTCGGGGACGCTATCCTCGGCCAGCGCCGGCACCTCATCGCGGATTTTCAGCGGCGAATGGTACTTCGCCCCCACTACCCGCACCCGGCCGACGCGGGTTTCCGTCACTTGCAGATAGACGACGCCGCCCTGAACCTGCTGTTCCGGCAGCGCCACATAAACCGAGTGATAGCCCTTATCCTGATAGACTTTTTGCAGTGCGCCCTGCGCGCCTTCCACATCGGCCAATGTCTTCTGCGGTCCGAGGAAGGGGTAGACCGCTTTTTCAATTTCGCGGTTGGTCAGCACCGTATTGCCGCGGATGATGTATTCACTGATATAGACCCTGGGCGCCGCGTCGGGATCCGGGGCCGCCGCGGAATCCTGCCGGGATGCATCGGCGTCATCCCGGCCTTGCGTCTGTTCCGCCGACGATACGGCGGGCAACGCCAGCGCCACGGCCAGGGTAAGCGGAGCCAGACGGTATTTTTTCTTATTCACGTCACGCACTGATGAATTCTCCGTATATGAAATCGCATCATCTTTCGCATGCGGCGCACAGCGACGATGCTTGTCACGATCAAGACGGATAACGACGGCAAAGACCGAACCTTTGTCACCGAATATTCACAAAAATGGCAGGGGTATCGTTTGGATAAGAACGAAGATACGGGATGGATACTTACTTTCCTTGATGAGTACGTTTCGTGAATGGCCGCCATTTTCATGTTACTCCGTAGCATGAAAATGGCTGGCGGTTACAGCGAGAGGTCGTTTTTTTCCTCCTGAGTCAGCAACGCGGCGGCCCGGGGGCTTAGCGGACCGGCGCCCAACACTTGGATGGCGCTGTCGGGCTGGTAATCCGGCGGGCCGTTGCGCGCGCCGTCCAGCGGCGCGTCGCCGCCCGGCTGCAGCCGCTCGTTGCCGTAGCCGAGGATCTCGACGCTGATAATGGAAGGCCGGTTACCCTGCGCCTGGCGATTGATCTGCTCCGCCGCCTGCACTGCCGACGAGGCCGCCTGGCTGGCCGAGGTCAGCGCGCCGACGTTCACCGTTACCGCCACCGGCAGCCCGGTGGATTCCCCCTGCACCTGGATATTCTCCGCATTCACCACCCGCAGCGCCGCGATATTGACGTTGCCCGACACTCTGATGCCCGCTTCGCCGGCATCGATGGTGCCCAAGGGTGCTACCAGATCCACGTCGCCCGCCGGCACCTCCGGGATCGGGTTGAGCGTGGCGATGCCCGCGCCGGTGCTCGGCACGGTCGGCGACAGCGCCACGTTGCCCCACTGGTCGTACACCCGGCGCGGCAGGGTATAGACCAGGGTGGTTTTGCTGCCGCGGCCGGCGTTGATATCGCCCTCGTCCGACCAGGCCAGGATATCGCCGCCGAAGGTGGTCATGATGCGGCTCTGGCCGAGCAGAATGCTGCCCAGCGAGTAGAGCTGGATATTTCCCTGCCCCTGGGTGATCAGCCCGGCGGTGGCGGGCGGCACCGCACCCTCCACGCCGTAGGTCTGCGCGCCGCCCGGCGTCAGCACCTGGATGTCGCCGCCGACGTTGGTGTGGATGCCAGCGCCGCCGTAAGCCAGCACATCGCCGCCGTAGGCGATGGATTTGCCGTCGGCATCCGCGGTCGGGAACAGCGCGGCGATGGCCTCGCGGCCGCGCAGGTAGCTGCCGAAGCGCGGGCCTTCGGCGTCATTGTACTCGCGGCCGCCCGCACGCAGCTCGGCGAAGTAGATCCGGCGGGCGAAGATGCGCTGCTGTTCGGCCGGCAGCGCCGCGAAGTAGGCTCGCGCATCCGCCGCCGCGCTTTCGCCGCCGGCGGGCGCAAAGCCGTAGCGCTCGGCCAGCCATGCGATCAGCTCGGCCTCGTAGGTTTTGGCCACCTTGCCGGGCTGGTCGGCCAGCGGCAGGCCGGAGGTCACGTCGGCCTGGTTGGCGGGGTCGAGATACAGATCGAGGAAACCGCTCCAGTCGGCGCCCTGCGTACCCAGACCGGCCTGCACCACGATGCCGGCGCCGGGGCGGCCGTCGCCGGCGAGCACCGAGCCGAGGCTGGTGATGGCGGATTCGCCGTAGATCGGTAGATTATTCAGATCCGATCCCACCTGCCCGGCCAGCAGAATATTGCGGCCAGCGGAAACCTCCAGCGTACCGGGGCCGGCGACGTTGAAGTTGGAATAGAGGATGTCGCGCCCGGCATCGACGATGGAGACATCGGTGGCGCTGCCGTGGACGAACAGATTGCCGCTGCTGGTGCCGGTAATGCCAGTTTGTAAGTTCGACGGCGTACTGGCGATTTCAGCGGGGAAACCCACCGAACCATTAAGCAGTCTGCCGGAGCGCACAATGTCGCGGCCGGCGCGCATCCACACCGGACCGGCGCCTTCATACCAGGACTGCCCGGCGCGCTGTCCATTGGTGAACGTCAGGATCTCGCCGCTGCCCAGGCCGACGATATCGCCGGTCAACGCGTATAGCCGTACCGGCGCGACACTCTCATCGTTCGTGGCGGTGTTCGGGCCGAAGGTAAACAGCGGGAAGCGATTCGTTTCCGGCCGGATGGCATCGGCGGACAGATTGTACGTTGTGGTCAAGGAACCACCCGAAGTAAACACGCCGAACGCGGGACTGAACGGCGTAGGCAACGCAGCAGTGTCGGCGGCGGAGACGCTGAACACATAGCCGCCGGCGTAGATCGCGTCGCCCGCCAGCAGCGCCAGGCTGGCGTTGGCCGAGGGCGCCAACAGCAACGAATAGGCGGCGTTGTAATCGACCGCAAGGGTGCTGCCCAGCGCCGAAGGGCCGAGATAGAGGCTGCCGCCGGGCGCCGCCGCGCTCAACTGCGCCGGCCAGACGAAGCGGCCGTCGGTGGGCGAGGTATTCCTGCCCGCGATCGGCGATGCATTGGATACATCGCCCAACTGCACGCTGGGGGTCAGATCGCCGCCGGCGGAGAACAGGTTGATGGCGGTATTGTCCGTCCACAGCGAGAACCAGCCGTAGCCGCCGGACTGCGGCGCGCCCCCATTCTGCGCATAGGGCATGGAGACCGGCAGGGTCACCCGTCCAGGATCGCCGCTGCCGGAAACCACCAGATCGCCGCGCGTCAGCAGCGTGGCCACCGCGTCGCCCAGCATCAGCACCGGCCCGCCGGTGGCGGTAGCCAGCGAGGAGCTATAAGGATCGTAGGCGCGCGTTTCGCGGTCATCGACCTGACCAGAATGGGATTGGTAATATATCAGCGCCACGCCGCCCGCGGCGCCGGCCTGCAACGCCAAATCGCCGCGCAGGTTGGCCAGTACCCCGTTCAAGTCGAGGTTCTGCCTGCGGTAATCGGCGGCAGTGGACGCCGTGGTGTTCGGATTCGGCACCGCGCGGGCGGTCAGCCCGGGGTTGAGATCGCCGCCGACGGTCAGCGTCATATCGCCGCCGCCGGTCAGCAGGATGCTGCCGTCGGCCAGCACCCGCCCGCTGGAGGCCACCGTCAGCGCCAGCCCCTGACTGCGCGGCTGGTTGCTGGACGACGTGTCGGAGCCGCGGCGCGTCAGCAGACCCGCGTCGCCGGCCACCTGTACCGTCAGATTGCCGCCGCCCAGGGTGCCGACGCCGGTGAAGCCGACCAGTTCCGGAATGGCGGAAACCGCAAGACCGTCGGTGCTACTCAACGCCCCCTTTTGTCCATTCACATGCCCAGTGCTGGATACATAGGTACCGAAGTTGATCCACCAGCTGGTGGCAATGGCGTCCACCCCGGCGGTGTCGCCGCTGCCCTGGCGCCATAGCCAGTTGCCCACATCCACGCTGCTGCGTTGCATGCGCAGATCCTCACCCTCTCTGGTCGGGTTGTAGGTCGCCAGCATATCGCCGGTGAAATCGCCGCCGGCGCGCAGCAACAAATCGCCGCCGCCGTCCGGGTACCAGGCGGCGTAGAGGCTGCTGTCGCCGCCGTCGACCAGCGCCTCGTAGAGCGGTCCGGCCTTTTCCTCCCCTTCGGGCGTTTCGGCCGTGTTGCTGGTATTGAGGTAAGTGCCGTCGGCGGCTTTGGCTCGAGCCTGATTGAAAGCTGCCGCCTGGTCGCCCGCCAGCGAGGCGGTGGAGGCGCCCGCGGTATAGACGCCGTAGAGCGACTGCATGGCGACGTCGCCGCCGGCGATCAGATCCAGATCGCCGGTGCCGGTACGCAGCACGCTAAAGTTCTGCGCCACCGGGTAGACTGCAATAACGTCGCCGATAACAGTTTGATCGGGCGTACCGGGAATCGGCTCTTTGAGCCTGATGCACAAGCCAGGAATACTATTGCAATAACTGCTCCACTCATCCGGCACAGGCGTGCCAACCGTGAAGCTGGGATCGAAGAGCGAACCAAACTCACCCCACACATATTCCACCTTTACACACCAGCCGGCTTCGTTACATGCACTGCTCCACTCATCTGGCACAGGCGTTCCAGGTGTGAACCCAAACAACTCTCCCATTTCATCCCAATACCACACATAACCGGGTTGTTCCGGCGTGCCCGGGATCATGGTGGTCTCTCTTTGCTTATAAAGGCTGTAATGCGTATCGGCCAACACCAGATCGCCCTTGCCGTCCGCCCGGGTCAGGCGCGGATCGGCGGCTGCGGTATCAGCGCCGGCAACCAGCCGCAGGCTCCACGACGACGATCCCTCCGGCAGCATCTGCGCCAGCGCCCAGTTACGGGTCACTGCGCCCTCGGGGCGCAGGTTTACACTAAGCGCATCGCCCGGCAGCTTAACGTCGGTCATCGACGGGATCAGCGCCCCCATATTCAACGTGAGACTGCCCGCCAGCAGAAGCGTGGAGCCGCCAGCGGTGTCAGGCAGCGCCACGCCCGCCGGCCAGATCATGGCCCGCAGACTGGTCGCCGCCGTCAGGCGGAACCCCGCCCCCAACGTGCTGTCGGCCGGCAGGGTCAACGCTTGCCCCAGCAATGTGCCCGCCCGGTAGCGCGTGCCGTCCGCCAGCGTCACGTCGCCGGCCAGCACGGTATTGGCCGGCAGCGTCAGCTCGGCCGCCAACTGCGCCGACGACGGTAGTACCGTGCCCGCCGCCAGCGTCGCCGCCTGCAGCGGTAGATCGTAATTGAGCACCTTGCCCACCAGAAAGCGCGTGCCCTCGGCCAGCACCACGCCGGCGCGCGGCACCACCACGTCGCCGCCGTAGCCCTGCACGCCCGGCGTCAGCACCCAACCGTCATCGTCCGGGGTAGCCGGCGGCGGCGTGAAGCCGTCATTGACGCTGCCGTAGATCGACAGATCTCCGCCGGCGCGCACCACCAGCGCCCCCGGCTCGCCCGAGCCGGGGGCGCCGCTCTGCTGCGCATTCGGGTTGAGACTGGCGTAGCGGTAGCCCGACAGATCCAGATCGCCGTTCACCACCAGATCGCCCGCCGTGACGATCTCGACGCCGGGACGTAAGTGGAACGCCTGCCGGTAGGTAGCGTTGTTAAGTCCGGCCAGTTTGCCGTTCAGCAGGTCGGCGTTTTGCAACGCGGCGGTGATAAAGGCGGCGCTGTCCTCATGTTTCCGGTCCAGATAATCCTGGTCGATAAGCTGCCAAGGCTGACCGCCGGCCGCTTCATCGGCGCCGGCCGGCGCATCGTCATAGCGCCGCACCGCGTTGAGGGCGATCGACTGCGCGCCCTCGATGATATAGTTGCCGCCGGCGTCGACGGCAATGTCGCCTTCGCCATCGGCGCCCAGGCGCGGCGCATATAGCTCCAGCCGGCCGCGTGCGACGTCGTCGGCCAGCGACGGGTCCGACTGCACCCGCGCATCATCGGTACCGTGGCGCAGATCGATGCGCGCGCCGTCAGCCAGGATCAGCGCGCCCTGGCCCGAGTTCAGCTCCACCGTCGCCCGGTTGGCGGCGTCGATCGCCTCGCCGTAGCTGTCCAGACGCAGCAGCGTGCCGTGCGCATCCAGCAGCGCATTCCCTGCCAGGGTCAGCCCCTGCCCGCCCGCCAGACGGATGCTGCCCACCCGCTCGCCGCCGGCGTCCACCGTGCCGGCCACCGTCAGATGGCCGCCATCGAGCGACACCTCAATCTGGTTGGCCTTGAGTCCGTCGCCGATGACCAGATCGTCCTGTTTCAACTGGAAGCTGCGCAGGCCGTAGACCTCGCCCTGGTTGAGCCGTTCGTTGAGCGCCGCGAATGCCGCGCTCAGCTCGCCGCCCAGCGTCTGCGCCCGCAGCGTAACGCGACCGGCCAGATAGGGCACCTCGGTGCCGCCGGCATCGTAATAGCCGCTGGCCGAACCCAGCACCGCGCCCTGCAGATCGACGGCGCCGGCTGCCTCGCCCAACGCGGTGACGGTCAGGCTGCCGGCCTGATTATACTCGGCCGACAGATCGATGGTGGAACCGGCGGACTGGCTCACATTGCCCGCCGCGCTCGTCAGGAGCGCATCGCCGCCCCAACTATACTGAGTGGCCGCCTCGTCGTCGAAGAACGCGATGCTGCGGCCCGATAGATCGAGGTACGCGAGATCGCCTAACGCCACGTCGTCCTGCGCCGCCAGCGTCAACTTGCCGCTGGGCAGAGCTATCGTAGTATTCAGATTCAGGCTCTTGCCGGCGGTCAGCGCCCATTCGGCGCCCAGTTCGCTCATCGTCACCGTGGACGGATCGGCCGCGCCGGCGGCGGGCGCGAAGACCGCAATCGCGCCGCCGGCCGTGATTTTGCCGGCCGCCCCATCTTCACCAGTCAGCAGCGGCGTGACGATATTCAGGTCGCCGCCGCCGTACTGCCAGCCCTCGCCGGTGACGTACTCGCCCTGCGACTGGTATACCGCCAGCGTACCGGCATTGTTGGCGGTGATGCGCTCGCTGGCGGCAAGGTGGACGCTGGCGAAGCCCAGCGCCAGCCGGTCCAGCGAACTCACCCCGTCGGGTTGGCCGTAGCCGCCGTAGCCGAAACTGATGCGCTCGGCCTCCACCTGGAACACGCCGGAACCGGTGCCGGCGCCGTCCGTCGCTACCGCGCCGGGCGCATCGGACGAGCCGTTCCACACCAGATGGCCGGTTTTGATCAGCGCCACGTCATCGGCGTCGCCGTAGCCGTAGACGGCCGGCGTGGTCAGCAGCAGCTCGTCCAGCAACGAGTTGCCGTCGTCGTCCAGCGTCGACAGGGTGATGTCCTCGAAGAAGTTCACCGACTGACCGGCGATCAGTTCAAGAGTTTCCAGCGCCGGCGCGCCCGTGCCGCTATCGCCCTGCAGCAGGCGCGTCAGCACCTGCTGGTTAAGCGTCAGGCCGGAAGTCAGCGCGCCGCGCACGGCGGCGGCGGCCAGCGCCTCGGCCGAGCCGATATTGAAAGCGCCCACCGCCAGGCTTAGCTGGCGGGTGCCGTAGCGCACTGCGTCGTCGAGTTGGAAGTCGTTGTCGGTAACGAAGGCGATGGTGCCTTCCGAATAGAGTTGCGTCATGCCCGCGCAGTCGCCCGAAGCGCAGGCGCCCACCCGGATGGGGCCAGGGGTGGTCGTACTATCACCTTTGCTCGGCGCCAGCCACTGCTGGACGCCGTTGGAGACGGATACCACGCTGCGGGGGCCGGGCTGGTAGATAAAGCCGTCGTTCGAATCGTAGGCCGCCGCGCCCTGGCCCAGGGTATTGATAATCGCGCCCTGCTCGATTTCGATGGCGCCATCGCCTAAATAAGTGCTGATCCGCGTAATCAACATCACCTCCGGCGCGGCGAGTTCCGAACCGCCGCGCAGCATGATGGAAGTAGCGACGCCGTCTATGGTACGGCTCATCTGCACCAGGTTGCCGCCCTGACCATAATCCACATACGGCAAACCACCGATGACCAGGCGATTGACGTCGGCCTTGTTCAGATCCGAAGCACGCAGCGCGATGGCGAAGTCCGCCGACGGCGCCGCGGCGTCGCCGAGGATCTCGATCCCAGTCCGCTGCCGAGTACGGCCAGCGTGCTGCCGTAACCGCCCTCGGCCGCCTCGCCCAGCACCGTGCCGGCAAATTGCAGGCTGAGCGCCTCGCTCTCTTTTTCGCGGGTGGTAAACCCCAGTTGCAGCAGCTTGGCGTCAGCCTCGATCTGCGCGCGTGGAATGCCGCGCGTCGCCGCGTCCGCCGCCGCGAACGCGGCGTAGCTGGTCTCGTTGTACTGCGAATAGGTACGAAGTACGTCCGCCGGAGTCAGGATCAACTGGCTCGCCAGGCTGTCGCGGATATTCGTCCCTGCGATGGATATCACCCCCGAGGCCGAGTATGAGCCATTGCGCATCGCGGCGGCGGCGGTGGCCGTGCCCTGGCCGGCCAGGCCATTGATCTCTACCCGGAATGCGCCGGGCAGCAGGGCGTAGGTGGAGGGTAGCAAGGTGTAGGTGCCCGCCGGCAGACCCGGCACGCCGGCGCCGAGAGTGATCTGCTGACCGAGCAGCGAATCGACCGCGCCGCCCTCGCCGCCGGCCGGCGCCGCTATCGCCTGAATACCCGGCACCAGCGCGTAGACCGGGTTGCTGTCCAGCCCCGGCAAGGTGAGGCCATCGCCGCCCAGTTGCGCCAGCGGCGTGTAGCGCGCATCGGTGGAACCGCCGCGGCCGGAGATGAAGCCCGCGCCGGTCAGTTCGCCGCCGCCGGACAGGTCAATCACCGCCCCCTCCCTCACGTCCACCAACTGCCCAGTCAGGGTCACGCTGCCGGCAGCGGTCGAGCCCACGCCGTTCAGCGCAATCTCCTGACCGGCGTATTCCCAGCTCACGCCGTCAGTGGTGCCGCCATAGGGCATTACCAGCCCGGCCGCGCTGACCGAGGTCAGGCTGTCGGCAAGCAAATTGACGATTTTAGTACTACGACTCGCGCCTCGTGAAACCCCCAGGTTCAGCGCTCCCAATGGGGCGCGTAGCACGCCGCCCTGATTGATGATGGCAGCGCCCAACGTCAGGCTGCCGAATACCGAGTAAGGGACCGCGGGCGTTTCGCCAGTGGTACGCATCAGCGTCAGCCGGCGATCCGGATCGTAGTCCACGCCGTCACCGCGCCATCCGGCGTATACCGTGGCAGTGGCGCCGGTGGCCGGGTAGATCTGCGCCGCCGCCAACGTCAGGTCGCCTGGCACATAGAGTTGGGTACCGTTAGCCTGAGTCGCCGCCAGAAAGCGCAGGTCGCCGCTGCTCACCAATTGCATATCCGCGAAGCCGCGCCGGTCCACCACCGTCGCCAGCCCTTCGGTCGAGGCAGTGCCGCCGCGTACGCCGACGTTGAGCTGGTCACGCACCTCCAGCAACTGGCCGGCTTGGATCAACAGGGTGCCGGCCAGATCCTGTTGGGATACGCCGGCGGACCCGCCGCTGTGTACGGTAGGATGAATGCGATTGTCCCCCCCACCGCGCCGCCCATTCCCGCCAGGCGCACATAGGGAGCGGTTAGCGAGACGCGGGTGTCCGCGGACGCTTCGTCGGACAGCCCCAGCACGCGGGCATGCAGGTTGAGCGACTGACCCAGCGTCAGCGACAGGTCGCCGTCGAAACTCAGCAGGCCGTCGCTGGCCAGCGTCAGGCCGTCGAAACCGCCGGCTGCGACCCGGTCCGCGCCGATCGCGCCATAGCCGTAGGCCAGTTGGTCGGCGGCCTCATCAGCGCCGAGGCCGGCGGCCAGCGGACTTTCCGCCTGCGTTTGGCTCAGCACCAGCTCGCGCGCCAGCCGCACCCGTTCATCCGCGCCCGTCGCATACAGCGGCGTATCCAGCACCAGCGTCAGGCTGCCGCCGGCGGCGTTCGCCCCCCCGGCCGCAGCGCGCAGCACCCCGTCGATATACAGACCGTTGCTGGTGGCCAGAGTGATGGCGCCCCCAGCGCCGGCCACCTCAATCGCGCCCAGACCGGGGATATCCAACACGGCGCTAGCGCCCGATGCGTCCAGCAACGCGCCCTCACGCACCACTACAAACAGATCGTCAGCATCGGCGTTGCCGGTTATATCCGCCACCCCGGCAGTGCCGCTTGCAGGATCAAAAGCGCCGCCGATGACAATCTCGCCGCCGGCGTCGACGATGCCGTAGCGGCGGCCCAGCGCATCCGTCGCCACCGTGGCACGGCCAGCCGCATCCAGCACCGCCTGTTCTCCGATCCAGATGGAACGGCCGCCGGCATCCGTCGTGGACGTTTCGATCGCGCCCAGTTCGATGCGGCCGCCCCAGGCGTTGAGCGCGCCTTCCACCGTCAACTGGCCGACGCTGCGCACTTCGATGGACTGGCCCGGATCGACCGTAACCGTCGCCCCTTTGCCGATCAACGCTTGAGTCAGCGCCTTGTCGGCGGAGCTGGACTGCGCCGTGCCGGCCAGCAGCGTCAGACCGGCGCCTTTACGCTGAGTCAGCACGCCGACGGCCGCATCTTCCTGATACAGCGGCGGCGTCCATAGTTCCAGCGCCTCGGCGATCGGCGTACCGGTGACGGCAACCTGTGTGGCCGTTCCGTAACGATAGACCGGCATATCTGCGTCGACCGTCGCGTCTTCGGCCACCGACATGCCGCGCATGCCGGTGACACGGTACTGCGAGAATCCTTTGTCGAAAAACATCTCGTCCAGCCACAAACCCGCGTCGGCTTGATCCTCTTCACCGCCGATCGTCACCCGTTCCGCCAGCAGATCCAGCGTGCCGCCGCCGTCGACGCCATAGCCGCGCAGTTCTCCATCCAGAACAAAGGCGCCCTCGTCCGATGCGTTGTTGGCGTTGGCCACCAGGGTAATATCGCCCCCCGTGCCGCCGCTAAAACTGCCGTCCGCGCCCAGCGCCGCGCCGGAGGAAACATCGACTACGCTGCCCGCGCTTAGCGTCACATCGCCGCTGCTGCGCAGGGAGACGCCGCCGCCGTTCACATAGGGCAACCCGCTGATGTCCGCCGCGTCCAGCCGCAGATTGCTCCACAGACCGCTGGCGTCCAGCGTTGCGCCCGGCCCTAGCGTGACCGCCGCCGTGCCGGCCGGCGCCGCCAGCACCGTATCCTCGACGCGCAAGTTGCTGCCGATCTGTTTGAGCACATTGCCCAGACGGATATTGCCGCCGTGCGCCGCAAGATCCGCATTGACTTCCACCCGCGGGCCGTACAGCGTGATCTCGCCGCCGTTGCCCACCGTCAGCGCGTCATCCACCGTGATGGCGTCCGTCGCCGCGATGCGCAGCGCCCCCAGACCGATGTCGTTGAGCAGATCGGTGTCCAGATACAGAGCGCCCTGGCGCTCTTCCGGCAGTTCGCCGTCCAGCGCCAGATCGGCGGCGATGGCCGCTACCTCGGCGCTCAACACTACCGACTGTACGGCGCCGGACGTCGCCGTCAGGCCATATTGCAGCGTGCCGCTGTCCTTGACGTAGTACGGCGTGTACTGCCCCACCACCAACTGCGCGCCGCGCGCCGCCGCCTTCTGCGACTGACTGTAGCCGTCCAGACCCGCCTGCGCCGCCTGCGTCTGGCGCTCGCCCTGATAGGTGTCGCCGGCGATCTCCCCCTCCAGCACTGCGTTTTTCGTGCCGATCACCAGCGTGCCGGCATCGCGGCCCACCGTGTAGCCGTTTTCCAGCCGGCTCTGCGGCGCGATAAGAGAGTTGTAGAAGGTTTCCGTTATTCCCCAACGGCTATGCTCGACCTCATATCCCTGGTATATCCCCGTGTACAATATATCGGCCGGCGCGCTGGAGATTTGGTATAGCCGGCCGTCGCTGCCCTTGAGCCAGCTCAGATTGATTTTTCCGCTCTGCACGTCCAGTGTGCCGCCGGACAGGTTGATCTGCGATCCGGCCTGGGTCACCACCTCATTGCCGGCGAAGCTGACCGTGCCGCCCTGCGCCATCCATTCGCCTACGCCGTGGCCCTGGGCGCCCAGATAACCGCTCACTTCCAGCAGCCCGCCGGCGGTGTACCAGCGGTCGGACTCGTAGCCGTTGGTGCCGGCCGGCACGTAGATCAGCTCGCGCGCGTCCACCCACACGTCGGTGCTGCTAAGCGCTCCGCTGTCGCGGTTGAGCGCGGCGTCGCGCAGTTCATTGCCCTGCACGTTGACTTTGACGCTGTTGCTCTCCATCGCCACCTTGACGCCCAGCGCGCCGGCGACGTCGATAACCGCGCCGTCGCGCACCAGCGCGCGCGACGCGGCTTCCACCGCCACCTGTCCGCCGGTGGCCAGCGTCAGCGAATCCCCGGCAAAGTCCACCGTGTCGCCCTTGATCTCCACCAGCGACAGATCGCGGCGGTATTTATCGGCCGCGACGATATTCTGGTCGTCCGCTGAGGTATCCACCCCCGGCGCCAGCAGGCTGTCGCGCTGGCTGTCCAGCACGCTGGCGTCGGTGTTCTCCAGCAGGATCGCCGTGACGCTGTCCGCGCCCAGCGTTACGCCGTTCGCCGCCGTCAGATGCACGGTGCCGCGCACGTCCTGCGAGGTGGTGGAAACCGCCACGCCCTGCTGCCGCACCTCGCTTCCGGTCAGGGTGATATCGCCGGTGGCGGCGCGGATCAGGCCGCTGTTAAGCGCCGTACCGTCGCCGCTGACGGTGACCTCGTTGCCGCGCGTGGTGGAACTCTGATTGCCGTCGGTGCCATAGCCCTTTTTGATGGTAAAGCTGTCGCCGGCTGCCAGCACGGTCTGGCCGTTGACGGTGACGATTTCACCGGCATTTTCCGTTTCTTTCCCCAGCAGCAGCACATAGCCGCCGCCGGCGGTGACGCTTTGCGGCGCATGGGTGGTAAGCTGCGCCCCCTGATCCACCTTCACCGCGCCGCCCGCAGCAGTGAAAGTGGCGGCGCCATTAACGCCGTACAGCCCGCTATTAAACTGGCTGTCGCTGATATTGGCCGCCGCGGCCACCAGATTGCGCACGTTGACCTGCGACGACCCGCTGAATACCACGCCGTTGCGGTTGACGATCATCACCGTGCCGTCGGCGTTGATCTGCCCCTGGATCTGCGAGGGGCGCGAATTCGGGTCGTTCACCCGGTTCAGTACCGCCCAGCTCGCATCCTGTTGGAAGTTGAGCGTGGTGTTTTTACCCACGTTGAAGGTCTCCCAGTTGAGGATCGCCTTGTCGGCGGTCTGTTCGACGGTGACCGTGGTTTTGCCGCCGGAGACCGTATGGGTCGGGTCTTTGGCGTTAAGCCAGCCTTTGGTGAGCGGGTCGGCATCCACTTTCAGGCCGCCGGCGGCCAAGCCGTCGGGAATGTCGGACGCCGCCTGCTGCGCCGCCGCCTGCACGGCCTGCTGGCTGGCGATAAGGGAGGCGCTGCGCGCCAGATTGCCGACGGAGCGCTGCAACTGCTGACTGGCATCCTGCTGCTGTTTCAATATCGAGGACCCCGGCTGGGCGGCGCCGCTCCCTGTCCCGGCGGCGGGATTCTGCGCGGCGGCGGCTCGGGCGGCCCCCGCCTGCGCGAACCAGGCGCTGCTGAACGGTCTGGCGCCGGCCTGGACGTTTCCCGCAAGCAGTAATAGCGATAAGGTATAAGCCAGCGGCGACAGACGGAAAAATCCGCCTAACCGCGGGCCGGCATGTTTTTTTGTGGCTCGCCGTCCATGGCCGTCACCCTTACGAGCCGCCGCTGAACGCGACGTCAAAAACCTCTCCCGGAAGTTTTTTGACGGGTATACCGACTTCACATCAGCGATGTTTTTCTTGCAGGAACATTCAGGGCTAAGGGATGGCATCATGACTTCCTTTCAGGGTAACGGTCATAACCGGTTCGCGCCGACGCACTCAGTCAACGTCATTTCACGACTTACTTTTCTTGTATGACCGCTCCTGGCGGGTGAGACCGAACTCCGTTCATAAAAAGTTCATGGTTTGGCCGGCGCGACGCGCAGGGATCGATGACGGGATGATCGTGATGACCGTAAGCCAGAAACCCCGTTGCGTATTCCTCCGCAATGGGGCGTACCTGTAATCACCGAATGTGGTTAGCGCCTTCGCTTGACGCTAGCCGATGAGAAATAGACCGGGAGGAACCAACCTTCCGCACGCCCCGATCGGCTATCCTGCCGATACGGGGTTTGCGCAGTTGACGACATCATGTTTTTTCAGCGTCGTTGGAATGAAAAATATCCTCTGCATCGGACGGTTTCCGCGCCGGATGCCGTATCCGTAGGGTGTGCAACAGGCCATGATTGATGCAGAACTCCCCCGTATTGTCATGCAGCGCCTCATGGTTGGCGAGGCAGCGGCATACAATCCCAAGTGCGCCCGGATCGGTGCTGACCATATCCATGTCATGGATAAACGGTTCCGCCTTCGGCAATTTTTCGGAAATCCGATCGTAGCCGATAAACCAGCGCCAGAGCATGTTGTAGGTTAGAATTTCATAGACCTGGCGGGCGCTGGTGCGCGAATACAGAATTTGCAGCAGCCAAGCGCGTATTACCGTGCGGGCGTTGACGCCGCAAATGCATTTTTCGCCGAGTTTGCTCACTGCGTCATGCTCGCCGGCCATGACATCATCGATCGCTTCGCGCAGGTCAACCAGCGCATGCGACGGGGGAATGAAGGAAGAAAGGTGATCCATTTCAACCCACAGCGGATGAGCCACCAGCCATACCCAAGGCACGCCGTAGCGTTTAACCATGACGGGCTGTATTTTTCTCGCCTTATCCACCCATTCCGACAGTTTTAAATCCAGTTTCGACAGCGATACGTTATGGATGCTGTCTTCCAAATTGCCGTTTATTGATCTTCGCTGCTTCATTCAGACTTCTCCATCCGTCTGCGCAATAGCTCAGATAATCAAATGCTGCAATTCTATATTGGTCCGCAATCGACCGCGGAAGGGCTGCTTGTGCAGCCGTTGACCAATATGCCCCGCCGCGCACCGCATGCGCGTCGCACATATCCCTGGGTCTTATTTAGTTCAACCGATACAATGAATTACATAATAATTTTTTCGTCGTCCCGTTTTTTCTAGTTGCTGCTTTTTTAGTCTTTTATTGTAAAGGTTGTAACTTTACGTGATAAAAATGAGATTACAATGAATGGAAATCACGAACATTACCAGGGGAAACGTCCGGCGTGTCCGGCCACAGAAGAACCGATGGAACGTGCTTCAGGCATAAAGCAGACGGTGAGTAGCAGTGATGATATATGAAAGGAATATGACAAATTTCTTCGAGGTTTGAGTTTGCCGACAAAGTTCAAAACGTTGCCGCTAGTAGCCCCACCGTCCCACTGTCTTGTCAGGAGGCGGAGCTAACGTATTAAAAATTCCTGTTTTTTCTCTCCTCTGCAAAGGAGGATACGGGTGAGGTTAAATCCAGAATGACAAACTGGCCGCAGTTCCCTCTGCCAACGACGCTTTCAGCGAACTCGCTCAATACCTGATATTCCTCTGGCGGGCAACGCGGGAGCGGCAAGACGAAGGGTGCCGTCCGCCTGTCCGATCGTCACGCCGGCCGCGTCTATGACGTCGAGCGT
Source organism: Brenneria izadpanahii (assembly GCF_017569925.1). NCBI lineage: Bacteria > Pseudomonadati > Pseudomonadota > Gammaproteobacteria > Enterobacterales > Pectobacteriaceae > Brenneria > Brenneria izadpanahii. Next base: position 2,886,560 of record NZ_CP050854.1, read on the forward strand.
AACGCCGCGCAGCAACTCCTCCCCCTCAATGTAGGCTCTGGGCGCCGCGCCGTTAATCGCCAGTAAAGCCACCGCCCGGTCATGGCGCAGGATCAGCCCCTGCACGGCAATATTCAGACGAACCTGGCCGGGCTCGAACCACCCGGCAACCGCGGCGCCGGCAGGATCGTCCGCCCGCGCCATAGAATCCGCCGGTTGCGCCGCTGGCTCGCCCGGAGAACGCAACACATAGACCCAGAAACAGATGGCCGCCCCGGCGGCGCACAGCCCTAGCAGATGAGTCAGACGCGCCGAAAAGCAGACGGATGGACGTTTCCAGGTAAAATTCATCACAACGATCCTCTACCAACAAGCGAGAAGAGCGGCTTGTCGCCGAATGCGCACATGTGGCGGGTTTATCGCCCGCCGCCAGAAAAATTTTTACCGATCATACCAACGCCACATTACATGTTTATTATTTCGCCGCCTCCTGATTATTTATTATTCAATTTCGCGCTAACGCTGGAAACCATGCTAATGAAATGCGCCAGTAGCAGACAACAGGGTTTTTCTCTGATCGAGGTTATGGTGGTGCTGGTCATCATCGGCATCGCCACGGCCGCCGTCAGCGTGAGCATGGCGCCGGATCCGGCGGCGAATCTGCGGCTCGATGCGCGGGAACTGGCGGAACGGCTGGCTGCGGCGCAGTATGAGACGCGCATCGACGGACGCATCATCGTGTGGGAGCCGCTGGGCGACGGCTATCGTTTTGTCCGCGGGGTCTGGGTCGAGCAGCCCGGCAGCGTCGTGCCGCGCGTGACGACCGCCGGAAAACTCGATGATTTCGCCCGCGACGATGCGCTGCGGCCGCGCCGCTGGCGCGACGGCGCGGTCGAGGTCGCGCCGCCGACGCCGCTACGTCTGACGTCCGAATGGCTCGGCGCGCCGCTGCGTTTGGAACTGCGACGCGGCGGGCACAGCATCGCCATCGTGCGCGCCGCCGACGGCGGCTTTCAGGTGCAATAGAATGCGCGGGCGTCTCCCGGTAGGGCGGGAACAGGCTCGCCAGCGCGGCTTTACCCTGATTGAAGTGCTGGTGGCGCTGACCATCGTCAGCGTGGCGCTGGCGGCCTTTGCGCGCATCACCGGCCAGACCGCCGCCAATCTCGGCCATATCGAACAACAGTCGCTGGCCATGCTGTCAGCCGAAAACAGCCTGGCGGAACTGCGTATCGGCACGTTGCCGGCGCCCGGCGTGCGCCGCTTCGAGTGCCCCCAGGGCGAACGGCGCTTTGCGTGCCGCGTATCGATCGAACCGCCGCGGCAAGGGGTGTACGACGTCGCCGTGGACGTCTATGCCGGGCGCGACGACGACCATAGCCTGGCCTCTCTGCGGACCCAACTGCCGGCGGCGCGGCCATGATGCGGCATGCGCGCGGCCAGTCCGGTTTTACGCTGATCGAGGTGATGATCGCCCTTGTTATCATGGCGACGCTCAGCATCATGACCTGGCGCGGACTAGATAGCATGAACCGCGCCGATGCCCAATTGCGCGTCCGTACCGCAGAGACCGCCCGTCTTATGCGCGTCCTGCAGCAGATCGATCGCGATCTGGCCTGGCGCGCCACGGTTGAACTGCCGCCGCTCGGCCCGGCGAAAAGTGTTTCGCTGCTGCCGGCGGGGATCACGGCGCGCAGGACGGCGCAGACGCCGTTGCTGCTCGAAGTGGTGCGGGCGGCGCCCGCCGAACCGGGACGCTGGCAGCGCGTGCAGTGGTGGGTGCAGGCGGACACGCTGTACCGCGCCGCGGGCGAAGCTGCCGCCGCCTACCCGCTACCGGCGCCGCGGACAGCGGATCGCATCGCGCTGCTGACGGACGTGACGGCGTTCGAGGCGCGGGCCTGGGAGCCGGGACAAGGCTGGCGAAGATTACCGGCCGCCGATCGGGCCGGCGCGTTCGCCACCGGGCTGGAGATCAGGTTGGGCGTGCGCCGTGACGCCGGTCCGTCATCTGCCTACCGGCGCGTTATCGCCTTTGATTGAGGCGTTTGCCATAAAGCGCCGGCAGCCGCCCGACTCTGCGCATCACGTTGCTTACTGCGCACGGCCGATGCCGTTGCACACATTTGGATTGCCGATGCTCAAGCTGCTGTTGGCGTTCCAGAAGGTATCGCGGATCGCCCGTTTCCAATCGTTACGCAGTGGAACAAAACCATGAGTTGCAATAGCGGTATCGTTGACGGTGCCATACTGCTGATTGAAGAATTCTCGGATCCGCAAGTTATCACCCGCATCTTTATAGCACTGACTAAAGAGCAAGTTAGTGGAGGCGACAATAGGATAACCCTGCTCTGGATTAGCGTTGCTGATGCCCCACTTGGCCGGGTCGGCTTTGTCTGCGGCAGTGGACGGCGGCGTCACCGTTTGAAGCACCGCCTGAATATTGACCTCGGCCGGCAGTAGTCCATTGATCGATGCAACCCTGGCCGGATTATCGTAGTCGACCTTATCGGGACCGGCATAGCCTATCGAATAGGGCGTGTTATTTACCGCGTTCACCACGCCGCTGTCGCCGGTAGCGGCGACAAACTTCGACGAACTGTTGACATTGATTACTTTGGTAAAGTCATTGCTGACGGACCACACCAGCCCGGAGTTTATCGCGTTAAGATAGCGCAGAAAGATTTCGCTGGCGCCGTTTTCATCGCTACGGTAAACGACCTTGATATCCGCATTCGGCGCATTAGCAATCCCCAGCGCCGGATCATTCCATGTCAGCACGGCCGGATCCGCGAAAATTCGCGCCAGTTGTCCACTGGTCAGATTTAGCGAACCGAGTCCCGGCACGTTAAAAGGTACGGCGATCGACGTAATGGCGACCGGCACCTGGATTAGCGGACCGAAAGCGGACTCGCTGTTAATCTGGTAGTTCTGCAACTCGGTGGCGCTAAGCAGCGAATCGCTGCCGGCATAGTCGACAGGGGTGCCGGCAGCCAGGTTTAACTTCGTGGCGTCGTTGTTGAGAAAGGCGCTCTTGCCATTGCCGCTGCCTGCGCCGATATAAGCGTTGAAACCGGGCAAGGGTGTTTTCGTCAGGATCTCATTGTACAGATCTTCCGGCAGCGTGGCGCCGCCGCCGACGCGACTCCCGCCATCATCATACCGACCGCGGCCAGCGCTTTCAGAGTAAACCACATGTTCATACCCATGTTCTCCTGTCTTTCCGCTCGTGCCGCCATCATGGCTGGAGGCACGGACAGTGCTATATTCGAAACGGTAAAGGCCGGGCGGATGCACGCGCCCGACCGGCCTGATAACAAAGGCTAAACCGTAGCCGCGCAGATCCCGTTCCCGGCTACGCTTCCCTTTCAAACTCTGCCAGTTACTGCGGACGGCCGATGCCGTTACACACGTCAGCCTTGCCGATGCTCAGGCTGCTGTTGGTACTCCAAAAGGTATCGCGGATCGCCTGTTTCCAATCGTTACGCAGTGGAACAAAACCATGAGCTGCAATAACGGTATCGTTGACGGTGCCATACTGCTGAGTGAAGAATTCTCGGATCCGCAGGTTATCACCCGCATCTTTATAGCACTGACTAAAGAGCAAGTTAGTGGAGGCGACAATAGGATAACCCTGAGCCGGATTGGCGTTGCTGATGCCCCACTTGGTCGGATCGGCTTTGTCCGCGGCAGTGGACGGCAACGTCACAGTTTCAAGTACAGCCTGAACGTTGACTTCGGTCGGCAACAGACCGTTGATGGCGGCGACCTTGGCCGGGTTATCGTAGTCGACCTTATCGGGGCTGACATAGCCGATCGAATAAGGCGTGCTGTTCACTTTACTCACCACATCGTCACTACCAGTAGCGGCGATATACTTTTCAGTATCGGTGACGGTGATTACTTTAGAAAAGTCTTTATTAACAGATGGTACCGACCCAGCAGCCACCGCATTAAGATGTCGTAGAAAGATTTCACTAGTACCGCTTTCATCAGCACGGTAGACAATCTTAATCGCTTGGCTCGGGCCTCCAACTTCATTCCAGTTCTTTATCTCACCGGCAAAAATCTTCGCTAGTTGATCGCTGGTCAGATTCAGAGAGGTTCGACCGGATACGTTATAAGGCACCGTCACCGAAGTCAGCACCGAGGGCACCTGGATCAGCGGGCCAAAAGTTGATTCGCTGTTGGTTTTGTAGTTCTGAGCCTCAGTCGCACTAACCAGCGAATCGCTGCCGGCATAATCGACGGGGGTGCCGGCAGGCAGGTTGAACTTCGTGGCGTCGTTGTTGAAGAAAGCCGTCTTACCGTTGCCGCTGCCTACGCCGATATAAGGATTGAAACCAGGAAAGGGTGTTTTCGTCAGGATCTCGTTGTAAAGCTCCTCCGGCAGCGTAGCGCCGCCGCCGACCACCGCCGCTGAAGCGGCGCCAGCCATCATCATCATGCCGGCCGCTGCCAGCGCTTTCAGTTTAAACTGCATTTTCATGTCATGCTCCTTCCCGTGTCAGGATGAGTGCTTGAAAAAAATCAGGAAACTGCATCTGCGGGCATGCGATAGATTGGTTAGCGACCACCGCCCGCCGGACCTGGGTCCGTTCCGTCGCCTTTCTCCGGCAACGGGGATATTATGGCGGGGCAGCATGACGCCCTGTTAAACTAAATACCCGAATTCAAAAGAAAATCTTCCCGAACTTTTCTCTTATTCGCGGTGGTCGGCACCGCCGTGCGTCAGAATAGAATCCACTTCGCCGGCTATGAGTAATTGCTTAATAGTGTGTATAAAATTTACACAAGGTAACCGTCTGCATCCGCCGATCCCGATACCTCTCCGAATACGGCGCCATGACCAAATTCCCCTAACATGGCAAAAACCATCCGGGGGTATTCCGTTCGCGGGGGAGTTTGCGCCAATGCTGGAGTTTTTTTATGACGGGCTCCCTACCCATTCCCCTCAGGACCGTCGCAGGCAACGTTTAACATCGCTCCCGGCGGTTTTTTAGCAACGGGCGGCGCAGGACATATAATTTACGAGGCATCCCGGTCAGGACCGGCAGCCTAACCAGGTGTAATCATTGTAAGATGTCATATATATGTATTGCGGAGTGAGTATATGTATTGCGGAGTAAGGAAAAACGGAGACGCACACAATGGAAACACCCAATCAGCCCGGCGATTGCATAAAGGTGACGACGCTCCTGCATGTGCTGGAAAGCCTGCGTGATGATATGCTTGCCGGCGTACATAGCGGGCGGCCTATTCTTGACGAGCTAGACGACAGTTACCGGGAAAGCGCATGCAACCTCCTTGCCTATCTGGCATTGCGCCGCCACGATATCCGTAATCTACAGACGCAGTTGACCGAACTGGGGCTTTCCTCTTTAGGTCGTTCGGAAGGACACATTCTTTCTTCCGTCGGCGCGGTTATCGCGCTGCTGCGGATGATGAGCGGCACTTCAGCCAAATCCATTGAACCGCCGCAGGGACTCAACCTGTCCAGCAATCGCGCGCTACTGGCCGAACACGCCGATGCGCTTTTCGGACCGGAGCCCATCGGCCGCAGAGCGCGCATCATGGTAACCCTGTCCAGCGAGGCCGCGGATAACTATCCGCTGGTGCGCGATCTGCTGGCCGCCCATATGGATAGCGCCCGCATCAACTCCGCCCATGACGGCCCGGATGAATGGCTGCGCATGATTGAACACGTGCGGCGGGCGCAGCGTGAACTGGGCAAACATTGCCAGGTGATGATGGATCTCGCCGGGCCGAAAATGCGCACCGGACGCATCCAGCCGGAGACGGCGGCCGTTAAAGTGCGCCCGGTGCGCGACGGCCTGGGCAAAGTATTGCGTCCGGCGCGAATCTGGCTGACGGCCCTGGAGCGCCCAGAGCCGGCGCCCGCCGCGGCGGATGCGGTCATTCCTGTAGCGGATGACTGGCTGCGGAAGCTGCGCAGAGGGCTATCGGTTAGTTTTCGCGATACCCGAAACGCGCGCCGGCGTCTGGCGCTGGTCGAGACCGGCGGTGAGTCCGGTTGCTGGGCCGAATTGCACAAAACCGCCTACCTGATTTCCGGCCTGGTTTTGAACCTGCACGATGGGAACGAGGTCGTTCAAACCACCATCGGCGACATTCCGCCGCTTGAAGGGAAAATTCCTTTGCGACAGGGCGATCTGCTGCAGCTTACCGCTGATGCCGAAAACGGACGGCCGGCGAGTTATGATAGCGCCGGCAACCTGCTTTCTCCCGCGCATATCGGTTGTTCTCTGCCGAAAGTGCTCGATCAGATACACGCTGGCGAATCCGTCTGGTTCGACGACGGCAAGATCGGCGGCGTAGTCGAATCCGTGGAAAAGAGCCGCCTTAACGTGCGTATCACCCAGGCGCCCGGCCCGACCGCGTTGAAAAGCGACAAAGGCATCAATTTTCCGCTGAGCAATCTGCATCTGGATCCGCTTGGTCCCGACGACCTGAAGGTTCTGGCATTCGCGATCGAGCATGCCGACCTGGTGGCGATGTCCTTTGTCAATCGCCCGGAGGATGTGGCGGTATTGCTCAATGAGCTTGCCCGGCGTCGGGCGGACGATATTGGCGTGGTTCTCAAGATCGAGACCCGCTGCGGTTTTGAAAACCTGCCGGCGCTGCTGCTGGAAGGCATGCGCAAGCGCCGCTTCGGCGTGATGATCGCCCGCGGCGATTTGGCCGTAGAAGGCGGGTTCGAACGTATGGCGGAACTACAGGAAGAAATTCTCTGTTTGTGCGAGGCGTCCCACGTGCCGGTTATATGGGCTACGCAGGTGCTGGAAAATCTGGCGAAGAAGGGTTCTCCGTCGCGAGCCGAGATCACCGACGCCGCAAGCGGCGTCCGCACCGAATGCGTGATGCTCAATAAAGGGCTCCATGTGCGGGAAGCGGTGCGTATGCTGAATGACTTGCTGGCCCGCATGCAGGAAAATCTGCATAAGCACAGTCAGCTAATGCGGAGCCTGAAGGTGGCCCGCCAGCCGGATATCGCCGGGGTGTTGAAACGAAGCAAAAATTGTATCGCTAACCCTCAGCGCACCATCTGATTGATTTCCATGATCGGCAACAGCACCGCGAGCACGATCATCATGACGATGCCGCCCATGCCCAGGATCATCAGCGGCTCCAGCAGCGCCGTCAGGCGCGCGGCGCGGTGTTCCAGATCGCGGGAGAGGTTGGCCGCGGCGCGGTCGAGCATCGTCGCCAGCGCGCCGGTCTTTTCGCCGCTGGCGGTCAGATGGATCAGATTCGGCGGAAAAACCTTCTGTACGCGCAGCGCCGCGGCCAGCGGCGCCCCTTCCCTGACGCGCGCCGTCGCATCCAGCACGCACTGCCGGAGGTAGTCGTTGCCCAGCGTCTGGCGCGCGGCGTCGAGCGCGCGCAGCAGCGGTACGCCGGCATCCATCAGGATAGCCAGCGTCGAGGCGAAGCGCGCGGTATTCGATCCCAGCACGTATTTGCCCGCCAGCGGCAGGCGCAGCAGCAGGCCGTGCCAGCGCAGCCGGGCCGCATCGTTACGCAACGACCGGCGCCACAGCGTAAAACCGCCCGTCAGCGCGGCGGCGGCGAGCCAGCCCCATTCGCGCACGAAGCGGCTGGCCGTCAGCATTACCTGGGTAATGGCGGGCAGATCCTGACGCGCCTGCGAGAATGCGCCGACCACCTGCGGCACCACATAGCCCAGCAGGAAGATGACGATGCACAGCGATACGCAGGCGACCACCGCCGGATAGATAAAGGCGGTCAACATTTTGCTGCGCAGATTATCGCGGCTTTCCAGATAGTCGGCCAGCCGCTCCATCACGCGCGCCAGATCGCCGGAATCCTCGCCGGCGCCGATCAGGGCGCGATAGATGGGAGGAAAATCGCGCGGACGTTGGCCCAGGGCGTCGGCCAGGCGCATACCGCCGCGCACCTGGTTGCACACATCGGTGAGCGCCTCGGCGACCACTTTTTTTTCGGCCTGCTCGACGGTCGCCGTTAGGGCCGCCTCCAGCGGCAGGCTCGCCCCCAGCAAGCTGGCCAACTCCCGCGTGGCCCAGCATAGATCCGCCGCGCTCAATCTGGGGCTTAGCCATGCGTTCCCCTGCCCGGCGGCGCTCTGCCGGATTTCCAGCGGCGTCAGGCCGCGTTCGCGCAGTTGCGCGCGTACCGCGCGCGCCGATTCGGCCTCTATGACGCCCGCCTGGATCTGTCCCGTCCCGTTGGCGGCCTCGAAGCGGAACCTCGCCATCGTCCCCCCTTACCCCTCGTCGCGCGTGACGCGCAAGATCTCTTCGGCCGTGGTTACGCCGGCATCGACCCAGCGCTGACCATCTTCGCGCATAGTGCGCATGCCGCCGCGCCGCGCCGCCGCGCGCATGGCCTGCTCGTCGCCGCCGGCATGGATGATGCGGCGGATCTCGTCATCAATGACGAACAGTTCATGGATGCCGGTGCGTCCCTTGAAGCCGGAATGATTGCAGCGATCGCAGCCCACGGGCAGGTAACGGACGCTGCCGTCGGGCAACGTCTGCGCGCGTTTACAGTACGGACACAGACAGCGAACCAGCCGCTGCGCCAGTACGCCCAGCAGCGACGAGGAGAGCAGAAAAGGTTCAATGCCCATGTCGGTCATGCGGGTGACGGCGGAAATGGCGTCGTTGGTGTGCAGCGACGCCAGTACGCCGTGCCCGGTGAGCGAAGACTGTACGGCGATCTGCGCGGTCTCCAGATCGCGGATTTCGCCGATCATGATGTTGTCCGGATCCTGACGCAACGCCGCGCGCAACGCCGCGCCGAAGGTCATGCCGATCTTGCCGTGCACCGGGATCTGGTTGATGCCCGGCAGATCGTATTCCACCGGATCCTCTACGGTGAGGATATTGCTGACGCTTTTATCAAGCTGGTCGAGCGCGGCGTAGAGCGTGGTGGTCTTGCCGCTGCCGGTGGGCCCGGTCACCAGTACGATGCCGTGCGGCTGGCGGATCAGGCGCGTCAGTTCCGCCAGGGTCTCGTGCGCCAGCCCCAGCTTCGCCAGTTGCAGGCGGCCGGCGTCCTTTTCCAGCAGGCGCAGCACCGCGCGCTCGCCATGCACCGTCGGCACGGTGGAGACGCGCACATCGATGGGCCGCCCCCCCACGCGCAGGGTGATGCGGCCGTCCTGCGGGATGCGTTTTTCGGCGATATCCAATTGCGCCATGATCTTGATGCGTGAGATCAGCGCGGCGTGCAGCGCCTTACGCGGCGCCACTACATCGCGCAGCGTGCCATCCACCCGGTAACGCACCACCGAACTGGTTTCAAACACCTCGAAATGCAGATCGCTGGCGCCGTCGCGCGCGGCTTGGGTCAGCAAGGCGTTGATCATGCGGATAACGGGAGCGTCGTCGCGGGCGTCAAGCAGATCGGTCACCGCCGGGATATCCTGCATCAGCCGTTCCAGATCGACCTCGGATTCCGCCGCGCCCATCACCGCGGCCGCGCTGCCGGACTCCGCATAAACCGCCGCCAACAGGGCGTCCATCTCCTTTTCCGCCACCTCTTGCAGCGCGTAAACCCCAGTCCGGCGCCGCGCCTCCCCCACCGCCCAGCCGGGCGTGTCCGCACAAAGCGCCAGACGCGTCTCGCCGCCATCATCACGCCGCACGACGATGCGCTGCGCGCGCGCCCAAGCGTGGGGCAGCAGCAGTTCGGGCCGGGCCGGAATACTCATGGCGTCACCACGATTTCAGGCGTATAGCCCAGTTCGCGCAGCAGGGCCACCGCCTTATCCACTGATGCCGCATCACGGGGCGCATCCACGCGCACCGCGTAGCCGGCGCCCGCCGGACCGGCGACGATGTACGCCTGTAGACCGCCGACGCGCACCCGTCTGGCGATGGCGGCCGCGTCATTTTCCCGTGCGACGTCAGCCACCTGCAATATGCTGGTATTGCCGGCCGGCATAGCGTGGAGCATCGAAGAATGGCCGGAAACGGCCCCCGAACGCGGCCGCGTTTCGCCGGTGATTGGCGTAGCGATCGACGCCTGCCGCAGATCCAGCGCCGCCCCGCCGCCTGCAGCCTGCACGCCGGCCGGCGGCAGGATGGGCGCCGACATATCCGGCAACAGCGGATGTCCGCCGGGCTGTACGCGGCTTTGCAGCGTGCGCATGAAGTTGTAGCGATCCTGAGTCAGACCGCGCCCCGCTTCGGCATTGCGGATGACGTAAGGGCGCAGAAAGATCATCAGATTGGTTTTGACGCTCTGGCGTTTATCGTAGCGGAACAGCGCGCCCAGCAGGGGAATCGAGCCCAGTATCGGCACGGATTCGGATTGGATGGTGACGTTGTCGTCCAACAGCCCGCCCAGCACCATGATCTGGCCGTCGTCGAGCAGCACGCTGGTATCCAGCGCCCGTTTGTTGGTGACGATGCCCGCGGCGCCGGAGCTCTGCTCGTCGATGCTGGAAACCTCCTGGTAAATGTCCAGCTTGACGGCGCCGCCCTCCGAGATTTGCGGCCGGATGTTGAGCTTCAGCCCGACATCCTCCCGTTCGACGGTCTGGAACGGATTATCGCTGCTGCCGCCGCTGGTGACGTACTGACCGCTGACGAAGGGCACGGTTTTGCCGACCATGATCGAGGCGGGCTCGTTGTCGAGCGTCAGAATATTGGGCGTGGAGAGAATATTGGCCCCGCCCTTGCTCTGCAGCGCGCGGGCCAGTACCTCCAGATTGACGATTTCCCCTACGCCCGGCAGCGTGACCGTGCCGTTGATAATTCCCAGGTTCAGCCCCTGGGGCAGCAGATCGATGGTGTTGGTTGCGCTGGTGTTCAAACCCGCGCCGCCGAGATTGGCGCCGCCGATGAAACGCCCGCCGTTGCGCATCCATTGAATACCGAACTCCGCGGCATCGTTTTCCAGCACCTCGACGATCAGCGTCTCCACCAGCACCTGCGCCCGCCGCTGGTCCAGCAGATCGATGACGCTGCGCAGACTGCGGTACATGGGTTCGGGCGCCGAGATAATCAGAGTATTGGTGGCGGGATCCGCCTGTACCGTCACGCCGTCGGCGGAGAACGCGCCGCTGTCTTCGCCGCCGGAAGCGTCCTGCGCGCCGCTTCCTGTGGCAAATCGCTGGCTGACGGCCGTCGCGTTTTGGGAAGCGCCGCTGGAGGAGGAGGAAGACGATGTGCCGCCGCTGGTCCCCGTAGATCCCGTCCCGCCGCTCATTCCGCCTGCGCCGAGAGCGGCGCGGGCGTTGCCGTCGCTGCCGAGCGCGCTACCGCCGCTATCGCCGGTGAGCAAGCCGCGCAACACTTTCATCAAAGAGGATGCCTGAGCGTTACGCAGATAAACGACGTGAAGGTTGCCGGGATCCTGCTGCACATTATCGAGCTCAACGATCAAATCGCGCGCCAGCGCGGTGCGCGCCGGACTGCTGGCGCGGATGATGACGCTGTTGGAGCGCGGATCGGCCAGTACGGCGATGTCGCGCTGGCTGTCATTGTTCTGCAGCAGTTCATTGGTCAGTCCGGCAATATCGACGGCGATGCCGTTATAGACCGGAACGACATCCGTATCCAGCGCCGTGGGCGTGTCGATGCTCTCGATAATGCGGGCGATGCGATCCAGGTTATCAACATAGTCCGTCACCACCAGGGTGTTGTTGGCGGCATAGGCGGCGATACTGCTCTCAGGCGCGATCATCGGTTTGAGAACGCCGACCAGCGCTTCGGCCTTTTCATAAGCCAAACGAAAGGTGCGGGTGGCGACGCCGCCGCCGGGCGCCGCGGCGTTGACGGCGCCGCCCTGGATCCTGGCATCGGCCGCCGGCACTACGCGGCTGACGTCGCCGACGTCCACGATGGTGAAGCCGCGCATGCGCAGGGCCGAGACCAGCATGTCATAGGCGGTGTTTGCCGGCACTTCCCCTTCGGAAACCAGCGTGAGTTGCCCCTTGACGCGCGGATCGATGAGGAAGTGGCGACCCAGAAAGCGGGACATGGCCGCGATAACGGATTCGATTTCCACATTGGTGAAAGTGAGCGTCACCTTTTCATCGGCGGCGAACAGCGGCCGTCGGGACGTGACTGCGGGCGAGCCGGGGCGGTTCTGCCCCACCGGCCGCACGACATGCCGCCGGGAAGCGGTTTCCGCGGTTCCTCCCGGCCTGGCCGCTTCCTGCGCCTGCGGCGAGGCGGCACGCCCTGAACTGGGTACATAGACGCCGTCGCGGAAAAGCGATTCCGTTTGCGGATCGGTTGTCGTACAGCCCGACAACGCCAGGCCGCACATCAGTATGCCTTTTGTGAACGTTCGCCGCACCGAGCGATGCTTCATGGCTCTCTCCCTGCTGATGATTGCACCGCCACGGTGACGGTGGCATGAACGCGCACCGGACGATCCGACGCCGGCAATTCGTTTTCTTCCGGCGGGCGGCTGAGAATCGCGTGCTGCACGGACATGCCCAGCGAAGCAGGCGCATTCAGCAGCCAGCTCATCAATCGGGCAGCGTCCGTCGGACTCTCAAAGGCCAGCAGAAGCGCATCGCCGGACATCTCGATCCGGTTATGCCCAGCCAGCCCCGCGTTATCCAGGCTGGCCGTCAGGCGCGCAACCGGCGGCAAAGACGACGTCGGCGCGCCGGCGGCCACGCCGACATCGGCCAATACCTCCTGCAATGCCGCCGCCTGCGAATGCAGGCGAGGCAGTTCGCGATCCCAGTACGCCAGCGTATCCAGCGCGGGCTTCACCAGCAGCAGCCAGACGACGGCCGCGACAAGCGCAGCGGCCGTCAGAACAATCTGTCTTCGCTCCCGGCGGTTCAGCGCCAGCCAGCGGCCCCGCGTCTGAACCAGAACGGGACGAACGCGCGCGCCCATCTTCTGCAGCAATCGTCGAACGCCGCCGGGGACAGCGATCCGGCCGTTCCGGCGACGGGAGACGAGTAGGTTTGTCCAGCCGCTCATGGCGTATTCCCCGCCTCGGCGTCCGCCTGCAGGAACAGCCCGTCGCCGTCGGCGCGGATCGCCAGACCTCGCTCCCGCGCCTGTTCCCGCAGTGCGCGCAACTCTTCGCCGCTGAAGGCGGCGCCGGCGCGCGGTTGAAGGCTCAGTTGCCCGTCGCGGTACTCCAGTCTTTGTATCTGGCCGTCCGCCTGCGGCAACAGGTTCGCGGCGGCGCGGATCAGCGCCGGAAAATCCGCGTCCGTGCCGGCGGAAACGCCGTTGCCGCGCCGCGCATCGCGCTGTTGCCTGGCCTGCTGCAGCGGATCGATGACAACCGGAATGTCGGGAAACGCGGTCTTTACCTGTTCTGTCATCATTCGATTCAACGCCTTGCCGCGGACATCCGTCTGCGCGGCATAAAGGTTGAGCCCCGTCAGCCAGATCGCCGCGACGGCGCAGCCCCAGCCCGCCGCAGGCAACGCCCAGCGCAGACCGGACAATGCGTTAGCCTCGCCCATGACGGACATAGACCAGGACCAGCCATCTCCCTGCCAGACCATCGGTTCGGAGGCGGACTCCACGGCGTGTTCCGGCATAGCCGGGAGCCAGCGCACCTCGGCGACGTCGGGGTGCAATCCCTGCACGCGCTGCGCAACCCGCGCCATATCAAGGCGCTCCTCGGCCAGCGGATACAAGCAACCGGAGCTCACGCCGGCGCGCACGATAACCCAGTCGTCGAACCGCACCGCCGTAGCGGCCTGCGCATCGAAGCAAGGCAGAAATGCGGGCGGCGGATAAACGGCCCGGACCATCAGGCCGTGCCGGCGCAATTCCTGCAGCGCCGATCGGAGCAACGCCGCATCGGCCCAGGCTACGGGCACCTTACCGTTTGCGGCGCGCGCGCCGAACCCCACGGACAGCGATTCCGGCGGCGTCAACGCCAATGGCTCCAGCGCGCCCAGTACGGCGATGCGGAGCCGTTTGACCGGCAGCGGCGGCAATTCCACTTCCGCCATGGCAACGTCGGCAGGATGCGGACAGGCTTCAATACGCCGGGCCTGATACAAGCGGGAAATGGCGGCGGGATCGTCATGCGCGGCGCTTTGCCAGCGCCCTTGCGGCGTGCGCCAGGCACATCGCAACGGCGATTGAGCATCGCCCTGAGAGGGCGGCAGCACAAGGCGCAGGAGATCGACTTTCATTCTCAGACTCCCTCCCTGAACCAGATCACCCGAGGCAGGGTTTCCTTGTCGTCATGCAGCAACGCCTGCATCATCACCAGGGTATGGGGCAGACGCAGCGCGGCGGACACGCGAAACCATTGGCTGGTAATGCCGATATGCACGGTGTTCGCAACCAGTTCCGGCATTTGCAGGCGGTTGACGAAATCGCCGCGATTGATGAACCACTGCCCGCCGTCGCGAGTCTGCAACAGCGCGCGAGCGCGCTCCAGCGGCAGCCCCGGCACCCAGGCGGCGATGAGTTCCGCCGATGCGGTATTGCCGTTTATCCAGGTGCGCCGGGGCAGCACGGTGACATAAGGCTGGAGCCGCGCCACGCTCTCCGCGGCTACGTGCGGAACGGCCAGCAGATCCTCGACGACCCGCAGTCTCGGCGCCAGTTCCCGCTGCGGGATATCGGCCAGGCCGAGCCGTTCTGCGGCGGCCCGCGCGGCCTCGGACTCCGGCGGCGCAGCGTCCGTCCGGCGCTCCGCGGCGACCAGGCTCACGACCACCCGGCGCGCCATCAGCATACCCTGCTCTTCCGGCACCCCCAACAGCGCGCACAGACGCAGGAACGCGTCGATTTCGATCGGATCGGGCAAACCGTTGTCCACCAGATTACGCAGATTGAATTTGGCCTGTTCGTCGACGATCTCGCTGAATAGCCGTGCGGGCTCGCCCGCCACCGGCCCGATGGTCAAACCGGCCACCGGCCGGTTCCAGCGGCCGTCCAGACGCGTGACCGGCCCCCGCATCGCTTCGGCCCGCAGCGTCAGTTGGGCGCGCGCCAGCTCGCCGCGCAGCAGCCAACCAGCCTGTAAACGAGTCAGTTCGCTCTGAACGCCGCGGATCGCCACGGTTTGACGTCCCATCATCGCCGCGGCCAGCACGGCGATGATAGCGACCACCAGCAGTACGCCGATCACGGCCATGCCTTGCTGAGCGCGGCGCGCCGGACATTGGAACGAGAAATGCGCCCGTCGGTTCGCCGAGGATGCCATGCATTCCGCCATATCGTCAGCGCCTACAGCTGCCAGGAGCCGATATCGGCGGCCACGTTTTCTCCGCCAGGTTCGCCATCCGAGCCTAGAGAGAACACGTCGATTTCACCGTTGACGCCGGGATTGAGATACTGATATGGATTGCCCCAGGGATCGTTGGGCAAGCGCTCCAGATAAGCGCGCCAGTTGGTCGGCGCCTTGCCGGCTGCGGGCTTTTCCACCAGCGCCCGCAGCCCCTGCTCGGTGCTGGGATAGGCGCCGTTGTCCAGCCGGTAGAGTTTAAGCGCCTGCATAATGGCGCCGACATCCTGGCGCGCAGCCGTGGCGCGGGCCTGATCCGGCCTGTCCATCAGGCTGGGTACGACCAGGGCGGCGAGAACGCCCATGATGACCAGCACCACCATGATTTCAATCAGCGAGAACCCCCGCTGCCGCCGTAGGCGATCCGACAGAGTCCGGGGATCTGCAGCGATCATATCTATTCTCCCAGCCGTTTGTTCCGCCTGGAAAATGATCGCAAGTTTATGTTTCCTCCTGATGGACTTTTTCCGGGATAATTTCCGCTTTTTCGCCGGCGAAAGACGGGAGTTCAGGTCATTTCGGCAAAAAATATCCACGATATTCCTTCATCGTACCGTCATCATCTCCGCTATTTAGCGATGCGACGGGCGCGCCCGGTTCATTGATGCCAGCGCGCGGTTGGTTTGCCGCGGTTATCTGGGAATGACGAGTTTTAGCGGAGCGCCGGGCGGATTGAATATCTTATCCGCCGGCGGCGCCGAGACAGAAAAGGAGAGGGTTCAGCTTAACAGCACGATATCGCCGGGCAGCGTCGTCACTCTGGCGCCATAGGAACGATGGATAAGGTCGATAACGTCATCCAGCTGTTCGAGGGAAAAACGGCCATGAACCTGCCGGCGGGCGAGTTCCTTGTTCAGCAGAATGATCCGCCCTTTGCGGTAGCGGTTCACTTCGGCGATCACGTCGCTGAGCGGCGTATGGTCGAACAATATCTGTCGATAACGCCATGCCAGCACTTTGCGTAGATCGACCTGAGTTACCGGAAGCAGACGTGAATAGGCATAGCGCACCTGCTCGCCCGGCAGCAGCGTCAGCGATGCTTGCTCGCATCGCACCTGAACCTGCCCTTCCAAACAGGTTACGCTGACGTTATCGTCAAAATAGAGAATATTAAACCAGGCGTTCCGGGCCAGCACCGTCCCCACCCCCGCTTTTACGCTGACTTCGCCCGCATCTGTTCCCAACGCCTGAATCTGGGCCTCCCCCTTTCGCAGCTCAAGCGAGGTCGACTGCGGCGCGCTGGCAAGCACGTCGATCTGCGTGCGGGTATTTATCTCCAACGTAATATCCTGCCGCAGAAGGATGCTTTTCTGCTCTCCCGCCGCGGTGCTGAAATCGCCGCTGCTTCCCGGCAGCCGCGGCCAGTCAAACAGTTGCCGTGTCGCCAGAACGCCCGCCGCGCACATCGCGCCGGCAAGCATCGCGCGTCGCGTTTTATTTACCGGCGCGCCGCCCGCCGCCGACCGCGACGGCGCCGTCAGCAGCGCCGGTTCCATCTGCCGCCAAAGCATACGTATTTCCGCAAAGGCGGCATAATGTTCCGGGCTTTGCGCCAGCCATTGCCGGAAGGCGGCCGCATCGTTGGTAGTCGCGCGGCCCGAAGTTAACCGGATCAACCAGGTTCTTGCTTCCATTGATTGCTTACTCTTCCGCCTGCGCCGAGTCAGGAAATTCATCGCCGCTTCATACTCCGTTCATCAACATTTATCATATTCCCCGTTACCACCAGCCCGGTTAATATCAGGTTCTACTTATCAGACGTTTTTCGCGCCTTCGGACCGAACCGCTGCACGACTTCTTTTTGCATTTTTTTAGCGCAAAACTGTAAAGCGGTCTTCAGCTCTTTTTCGACCATGCGCGTAGAGATGCTGAACCGGTTGGCGATTTCTTGATGGGATTTACCTTCAAGACGCGAAGCGATCAATATTTCCTGCTGACGCCAGGATAGTTGCGCAATCACCTGACGCAAGCGAACAATTTCCCGCTGTCCGTCCGCAAGACGTTCAAGATCCTGAGTGGCGTCCGTTACCTGTATCAGTTCGTCGATTTCGCTGGCGACAAGCAGCCGTCCCCCCTGTTGATGGGTATTGTCGATCGCCACATTCAGCGCGGTGCGGTAAAGATAAGCCGAAGGGTTATAGACCTCTTTATCCTGCTCTAACTGGTTGATACGCAGCCAGGCGTCGTGCAATGCGTCCTCAGCCAGTTCGTCCGACCCCAACCGGTATTTAAGTTTTTTTAATAATACGTTGTAATACAACAGAAAATGCTCACGCATTTTATCCCCGGCGTCCAGGCATTCCTTGCCGGAATTCACTTCAGACAAAAACAAAACCGTTATCGGCTGAGGAAGTCCGGGAGGAGGCTCGGACCGGAGCCGCATGCGTCGCACCGCCTCCGTTAGCGCCTTATCGCGGGAGGGAAGACCGGTAGAAGTCAACAAACGCAGCCTGGTCACCTGCCCGCGGGCCGAAATCCAAAGTTGCATAACGGTGCGGAAATCTCCCGGACGCGTCAGGGCATCGGCACAAAGCGCGTCCCTGAGCTCCCGTTGTAATATGGCGCCAAACCAGTTGCCCCCTAATCCGGGCATGGATACATCACCCGAGGCGGACGGCGCCGTCTCTTGTAAATTCGCGCTCCGCGGCGCTTTCACCAATGTGAACGACCGATCGCGCGCATATCGAACCGACAAACCGCTTCCCTGCAACAGCGCGGCCAATGCCGTCTCCGGCGCCATCGCGCCTTCGACCGCCGCGGACGTTTTCCCCGCCGTCAGGCCGCTGTCAACCAGCACAGCCCACCCCGACTGCTCGCTAAAAAGCGTTAATGCCTTGGTCAATGGCTGAACGGGAATACGAAAATAACGGACAGAAGACGGGCTCCCCTCATTGGGGTCTGGTTGGGCTGGAGCAGACATCGGCAGCAGGCAGAGCAACAGACAGCAACCAATACGGAACAAAAATTGTGCCGCATGACGTATCCCGACGCTCTGGCAGCAAGCTCCCACCCCATCACTCCCGGTGACGTCTACGTGCTAACAAGCACACCCACAATTAGTCTGGTAATGGGGAATAGTAGAAATTATTAATGACAAAAAAATGACGTTCCGGTTTCATCACAACGATGACGTTTGCGAACGGCGCGTTCGCAAACGTCATCTTATTGCCATCCTGCGGCGCTACGCTATGGCGTAAACACGGTGATGATGACGAAAGGCGGAGCGATGAAAATAGTACGCCAAGCAACGCTATGCGGCACGCTGATGCTGACGGCCGGCATAGTCCTGGCGGCGGAGACGCCCGCCTTCCGGCAGAATAATGCCCCGGCGTCCTGCGTGGAGGCGGAAGTGAACGGCTACCGCGCCCTTCCGCTGGACTGCTATCAGCAACTTATGACGCCGCCCGCCTCTGCCGCCAAACAGGGCGCTATCGGGAAACCGGCCTCCTCCGACATCAGCGCCCGGCAGCCTAATCACATCGGGCTATTCAGCGCTTCCGCGCTGCGTAACCGTATGGGCAACACGCTGGGAACATCGGTCTATCCGCAACGCCCCTAAGCGGAGGCCGCCGAGCCGAGCGATCGGAATCGCGCGCCGCGCGTATCCCGCGTTGCCGGCCTCCATGTCAAACCGCCCTCGCACCACGACCGCGACGAACATATGCTGAAATGCGCGATGTGGTGCAACAGACGGTTAACTCCTTAATATTTCCTTAAGAAATCACCGGCAAGATACGCTGTATTTACGTGCGATCCCGGTTACGTTATTTCAGATCGAAGCGGCGAGACGTTTTTAGCGCCGCCCACCCTCACGCCGATGGACGCAGGGTTACATTACTTGGGTTACACATTGATTTAACATATGTTCTATAGTAGTGATACATGACAACGTATTATCCGAACGTTTTTGGCTGTCTGCATACCTTATAGATTTCGAGTGGCAGGACAAAACGTTATCGCTTTGCATAACGCAAAGCGTCGGCCTTTACGGACGAGACTCATTCATGAGCCTCGTATAACGCGGCAAGCAAGTACCCAAGCGACGCCCCTGCGGCTTGAAAGATGAAGGATATAAACCAGGGCCTGGAATTTGGAGGAAGTTATGTCACCTTATGGTCGTTTCCACTCTCCGATGCGCTACCGCAGTCTCTTTCTCTCTGATCTTCATTTGGGCTCGCGGGGATGCCGTGCCGATAAACTGCTCGCGTTTCTCAGACTGCATGAAGCCGATCATATCTATCTGGTGGGGGATACCTTTGATTTCTGGCATCGCCGCGCCGTCCACTGGACGCCGCATCATGACTTCATCATTGATTTGCTCCGCCGCCGCGAGCAACAGGGCGTAAAAATAGTGCGGCTTCCCGGCAACCACGACCCGCTTAGCCTGACCGGGGAGAACATTCACCCGCAGTTGGCCTCCCTGGCGGCAACCGTAGGCCCTGTTATCCACAAGGCCGCCGACAAACGACGCTATCTTGTTTTGCACGGCGACTGCTGCGACTTCTGGCACGGCCGTTCTTATACCGTCTCGCGTCTGGGCAGCGGCATCGATTGGTATCTGCGCAGCAGGCAGGAATTACGGCGTTCCGGCCGCCCAGACGGCGGCGCGGATGAGCCGGCTCCGCTTCGTCTGATAAACCGGGTCGGCTCGATTCTGAAGTACCGCGGCCGCATTGAACAGCGGCTGATCGCGCTGGCCAGGCAAAACGGCGCGGACGGCATCATCTGCGGTCATCTGCACAAACCCGCACTACAGACGCGCAACGGCATTGTGTATGCCAATTGCGGAGACTGGGTTAGCAGCCTGAGCGCCATTGCGGAAGATACTTTGGGCAGATTTAGTCTGATTGACTGGAGTAGTTGCCCATCACTGCTATTATCGGATACAGCTACGACTATTCCCGTTTCGGAACCCGAGAGCGAGACCGCTACCGCATGACTCTAATCGCCACTTTTGCCGCCGTAATCTGCGGCACGCTTACCGTAATCCAGTTTGGTTCTCTCGGCCTTGCCCTGTGGCGTCTGCGTCGTCCGCTAAAGAAAAAAGAAGCAGGCCGCGAGTATCCATTTATCGCGCTGACCCGCCCCCTATGCGGTCAGGATAGTTTCGAAGAAGAGACGCTGCGTTCGAGCTTTCAGCAAGACTATCCCAACTATGAAATCCTGTTCTGCGTCGCTTCCGCGGATGATCCGGTCATCCCGCTGGTGGAAAAGGTTATCGCCTCCTACCCTGAACGGCCCGCGCGTCTGTTGATAGGCGAAGACAAGATCTCCGGCAACCCCAAGATAAACAATCTGAACAAAGCCTGGCATGCCACCCGCTCGGACTGGGTGGTGATGGCCGACAGCAACCTGCTGCTGCCGGCTGATTACCTGCTTTCCCTGATGGATACCTTTGACGATCAAACCGGGCTGGTCAGTTCGCCCGCGTTCGGGATACGCCCCGAAAATCTGTGGGGAGCGGTGGAAGCGGCGATGTTTAATACCCATCAGGCTCGCTGGCAATTTCTGTCCGATTTCGCGGGTATGGGCTTTGCCCAGGGGAAAACGCTCTTCTGGCGCCGCGCCGTGCTGGAAAACGGCGGCGGCCTGAGCGCGCTTGGCGCCGAACTGGCGGAGGACGTGGCGTCAACCAAGCTGGTGCGTAACGCCGGGTTGAAGGTACGTCTGCCCCCGCGTCCCTTTCCGCTGCCGATTGGCCGCCGCAGCCTGAGCGCGGTCTGGAGCCGCCAGTTGCGCTGGGCGCGTATCCGGCGTTTTGGTTTTCTGTGGCTGTTTATCCCTGAAATACTGCTGGGATCGCTGCCGCCGCTGGCGGCTGCGGTCTATCTGGCGGCCATTGACGTTTTCCCCTGGGCGATACCGCCGGCGCTGATGGCTATGTGGTATGCTGCGGAATGGGGATTGGCAAAAGCGGCCGGCTGGCCTCACCACCCGCGAGACGTACTGGCGATGGCGATCCGCGATATCCTGTTCCCCGCACTGTGGTTATGGTGCTGGACCGGACGCAGCTTCGTCTGGCGCGGCAATATACTGGATGCAAAGCCATCGCCCTCGGGCAATCGGCAACCCGGTAAGTGAAAAGAGAATTAGCATGTTCGATCTGCAAACCATAGAGACGCTCATCAGAGCGCACGGGCTGATGCTGCTCACCCCGCTGGCGGTCATCGAGGGGCCCATCGTCACCGTGATTGCCGCCTACATGGCCCGTCTCGACTACTTTAGTCTGAGCGCGGTATGCGTCATCGTCATCCTCGGCGATCTGGTCGGCGACACGGGGTTTTACGCGCTGGGACGCTGGGTGATCGATCCCGATGGCCAGCCGCCCAAATGGTTGGCCCGTCTGGGACTAAGCCGCGCCAGATTGGAGAAAATGGTCAGCAGTTTCGACAACCGGGGGGGCAGGATCCTGGTATTCGGTAAAATGACCCATTCGGCCGGCGCCGTTGTCCTGGCGGCGGCCGGCATGGCGCGCATGAATTTTGGCGCCTTCCTGCTCTACAACACCCTGGCCACCGTTCCCAAAAGCCTGTTTTTTGTGGCCGTCGGCTGGATGTTCGGCCATGCCATCGAGCAGGTAGACCACTGGATAGTGTATGTATCCCTGACCCTGCTGATCCTGGTGATTGCAATCGGCGTGATGTGGCTGAGGCCGGAAAAATGATCTCCGTAAGCTGCATCATCCCGGCTCACAACGAAGCGCTGCGGATTGGCAACGTGCTTGAGGCGGTTATCCGCCACCCGCTGCTGTGCGAAATTATCGTGGTGGACGACGCTTCCTCCGATGGCACGGCCGAACTGGCGCAACGGCAGGGAATAACGGTCATCCGGCTGCCGGAAAACCGAGGCAAGAGCCAGGCCGTGGCGGAAGGTATCGCCGCCGCCGCCGGCAGCCACCTGCTGCTGCTTGACGCCGATCTGGTCGGACTGACGGCGGATGACATCACGTCATTAATACAGCCGGTGCAACAACAGCAGGCCGACGTCACGATCAGCCTGCGGCGCAACAGCCCCTTTCTCTGGCGCGTCATCGGGCTTGACTATATTTCCGGAGAACGCGTATTCGCACGCGCCATGATCGCCGCGCGTCTGGATGAATTACGCTCGCTGCCGCATTTCGGGCTGGAGGTCTGGCTTAATCAGATCTGGATCGCGCAGAATGCGCGCGTCCGGGTAGTTAAATGGCCGCGCGTCATCAGCCCTTACAAAGCCGCCAAGATGGGCTGGCTGCGCGGTCTGCGCGCCGATGCCGCCATGATGCGCGATATTTTCCATACTATCTCCCTAGGTGAAGCCCTGCGCCAGATCATCACCCTGCTGCGCCGACGCCGGGCCTGATCCGTCCGGCCTCCCCCTCTCGTCCCTGGCGGCTGTCCCGCTGCTCCAACGAAAGCGTTCGATCGGTTCGCAATTATCCCCTTTGCATTCAATGGTCAAAACTTGACCGTCAATTAAACTATGTGGTTATATGAATCATTATCGTTATTCTTTTTGCCCTTGATTATCCGGCATTCTCACTCAAGTTTTTAAAGGGCAGACAACAATAAGGCAACATAATATGTTTGAGTTGGAAGGGCCGTACTCTGTCGATGCGCCTTGGCTGTGGCCGGACGAACTCTGGCGCCGCCAGGTGGATCGCGTCCGCGCCGGCCGCTCGCTGAAACCCCATGCCTGGAAGGACGGCGCGCGTATGGCGGTAGCCCTCTCTTTTGATGCCGATCATGAGACATTTGAACTGCGTAACGGCGGGCTGTCGGCGGGACGCCTGAGCCAGGGCCAGTATGGCGCGCGCGCCGGTATGCCGCGCATCCTGCGCCTGCTGGAGAAATATGGCGTGCCGGCTTCGTTTTTCGTGCCTGCGGTATCGGCGATGATCAACGCCGGAGAAGTGCGCGATGTGGCGGCGGCGGGTCATGAAATCGGCATACACAGTTGGATCCATGAGTTTAACTCCGCTCTTGACGCCGACACTGAACGCGATCTGACCCTGCGCGCCGCCGATGTGCTGGAGCGGCTGTCGGGCGTCCGGCCGGTGGGCATGCGTACCGCCTCATGGGATTTCAGCCCCGCCACGCTCGGCATCGCCCGCGAGATGGCGTTGCTCTACGACTCCTCGCTGATGGCCGACGACGAACCCTATGAGCTACTGGAAGACGGTCAGCCGACCGGCATCGTCGAAATCCCGGTGGAATGGATCCGCGACGATGCCCCCTATTTCGCCATGGATCGGATGAGCGCCGCCCGTCCCTATGGCGATCCGCTGATGGTACTGGGCATTTTGCAGCGTGAACTGGAAATGGCCTACCAGGAAGGCGGCCTGTTCCAGTTGACCCTCCACCCCCACCATTCAGGACACCGCTCACGGCTGTTCCTGCTGGAGGAAATCATTCGTCTGGCGCAGTCCAAAGGCGATGTCTGGTTTACCACCCATGCGGATCTGGCGGCGTTCTGCGCCGCCAGCGCCGGTCTTGAGCGCAATACCCCGCGGTAATCCATCAGCGTCGCCGGCGGGAAATAACCCTGTATTCTGGTCTGAAGAGAGTGACGAATATGTCTATGATATTGAGATGGGCCGCAGCCGCCGCCCTGACGCTGGCGGCGTCCCTGGCGGCCGCCCAGCCGGTAAAAGAAACCCTGACCATCGATTTACCGGGCGACGCGGCGACGCTCGATCCGCATCTGCAATGGAACACCGATAGCTACAGCGTCTATCGCAATATATTCGATAATTTGCTGACCCGCGACGCCGCCGGCAAGATCGCGCCGCAGATCGCCGCCTCCTGGACCTATGTCAACGACACCACCATCGACTTCCAGATCCGCGATGACGTCAGCTTTCAGGACGGCAGCCAGCTCACCGCCGACGACGTGGTCTACAGCATCAGGCGCATCATCAATCCGGAACTGAAAAGCCCCCAGTTATCCCAGTTTGATCAGATCGATAGCGCCGAAGTCACCGGCCCCAATCAGGTACGCATAACCACCAAATCCCCTTACCCGGCGCTGCTGGCGCAACTGGTCAAGCTCTCCATCGTCCCGCGGGCCTATGTGGAAAAGGTCGGCGATCAGCAATTCAATCAGCGCCCCCTGGGCAGCGGCCCCTACCGGCTGCTTAACTGGCAAAAGGGCGTGCAGATAGAATTACAGGCCAACGAGCGCTACTGGCGCGGAACGCCCCCCTTCCCGCGGGTGGTGTTCCGCGCGGTGCCCGATGTCGCGACCCGGATTGCCGACCTACAGACCGGCAAAGCGGATTTGATCCGCGATCTGCCGCCGGATCAGACCGCCGCCGTACAAAATAACGCCGATACGCAAGTACTTTCGGCGCCTACCGAACGCATCGGCTATCTGTTTATCAATGCCCAGGCGGGCCCGACCAGCGATGTCCGCGTCCGTCAGGCCATCGCCTATGCCATCGATCGCCAGGCGCTGATCGACGCGCTGCTGGAAGGTTATGCCGCGCCGGTCAACGTGCTCGGCGCGCCGCCGGTGTTCGGCTATACCGACCAGGTACCGGGCTATCCGTTCGATCCGGATAAGGCGCGCGAATTGGTCAAAGCCGCGGGAGCCGAAGGGGCGACCATCACCTTCCTGACCTCGCCGGTTTACAGCCGCGCCATGGTCGAGGCGATTCAGCAGATGATTAACGATGTCGGCCTGAAGGTGGAAATCCAGTCCAGCGATCAGCCGACCTTCCTGAAACGGCGTCAGGGCGAAGCCGCCAATGCCGGCGGTCTGGCTCTTGGCGCCTGGTCCTGCGCCTGCCAGGATGCGGACGGCGTGATTTTCCCGCTGTTCCGCAGCGGCAGCCTATGGGCCAAGTACCACAATGCCGACTTTGACGCCCTGGTGGACAGCGCGCGTTCGATCCTCGACAGCGGGCAGCGGCTGGAAAAATATCGCCAGGCCTATCAAATCCTGCATGACGAGGCGCCCGGCATCGGGCTATATCAGGCCTATGCGATATACGGCGCCAGCAAGCACCTGGAGTGGCGGCCGAGCGCCAACGAAGCGATGTTCGTAATGGATATGAGCTGGAAGCCGAAGCCGTAGCCAGAGGGGCGCGATGTGTTGAGATATATAGCCGGACGGCTGTTGCATGCCGCTATCGCCATCCTTGGGGTGCTGACCATCGTATTTATGATTATGCACCTGTCGGGGGATCCCACCCTGCTGCTGGTGCCGCAGGACGCGTCCGCCGAGATGATCAACGCCCTGCGCCGGCAGTTGGGTTTCGACCGGCCGCTGGGAGTGCAATATCTGGCCTATTTGAACGATCTGGCCCATCTGGATTTCGGTATTTCCGTGGTGCAACGCGTGCCGGCGCTGGAGATTGTCGCCTCCAGACTGCCCTATACCTTGATGCTGGCGGCCGGCGCGCTGCTGGTGGCCATCGGCGTCGGCATTCCGGTCGGCATCCTGATGGCGACGCGGCGCGGCGGCTGGCTGGAACGGTTGTTGACCGCCATCGTGGTCACCGGACAAAGCGTGCCCACTTTTCTATCGGGCATTTTGCTGATTTTTATTTTTGCCGTCACCCTGCGCTGGCTGCCGACTTCGGGATCGCAGGAGCTGTCCGCGCTGATCATGCCCTCTATCGCCCTCGGTGCGATTTCGATGTCGACGTTCGCCCGCATGACGCGTATCTCGGTGCTTGATGAACTGGGCAAGGAATATGTCAGAGCGGCGCTGGCCAGGGGGATGTCCCGCGGCGCCATCGTCCGCCGCCACGTGCTGCGCAACGCCGCCATTCCGGTGATCACCATCGCCGCGCTGGAGATTGGCAATCTGTTGGCCGGGGCGGTGATTATCGAAACGGTGTTCGCCTGGCCGGGCATCGGCCAGTTGGCGATCCAGTCCATTCAGTCGCGGGATTTCCTGGTGGTGCAGGTGATTGTGCTGCTGATTTCCTTTGTCTATGTGATGACCAGCATTCTCGCCGATCTGGTGTACGCGCTGGTCGATCCGCGTATCCGTCTGGCGCGTTGAGGAGCCGCAATATGCAATTCGTCCATCCGGCGGTCGCCAGGAGCAGGAGAACGGTGCCGCTTTCGGTGCTGGTCGTTTCGTTGATTCTGGCGCTAATCGTACTGCTGGCGATCTTCGCCCCCTGGATCGCGCCGTTGGATCCGGCGCGGCAGAACCTGCTGGCGCGGCTGAAGCCGCCGGGCTTTGAGGCCAGAGGCGTCGTCTTCTGGTTCGGCACCGACGATCTGGGCCGCGATCTGCTGTCGCGCACCCTATACGGCGCCAGAGTCTCCCTGAGCGTGGCGGTGCTGTCGGTGGCGGTTTCGACCCTGGTCGGGGTGACGCTGGGCATGATTGCCGGCTGGTTTCGCGGCGCCGCCGAAACCCTGATCATGCGGTTGGTGGATATCATGATGTCGATTCCGGCGATCCTGCTGGCGGTGCTAACGGTGGCGGTGCTGGGACCGGGCTTTCTCAAGCTGGTGCTGGTGCTGGCGTTAACCCGCTGGCCGCGTTACACGCGTGTAGCCTATGCCCAGACGCTGCAAATCGCCAATCTGCCGTTCATCAAAGCCTCGGAGCTGGCCGGCGCCGGGGCGGCGCGTATTCTGCTGCGCCATATTTTACCGAATATCGCCGGCCCGCTGCTGATTGTCGCCACCGCCGAATTTGGGTTGATGATCCTGATGGAGGCCGGCCTGTCGTTTCTCGGACTGGGCATTCAGCCGCCGGCCTCCAGTTGGGGGTCGATCATGAGCGTCGGCCGACAGTATATCGAACGCGCCTGGTGGATTGTCGCCTTCCCCGGCGTCTGCCTGTTCCTGCTGGTTTTTTCCGTTAATGTGCTGGGAGACTGGCTGCGCGATCGGCTCGATCCCCGTTCCCGTATACGCTGAGGGGTAGTATGGAATTTGAAAACAAAAAGGTCGTGATCACCGGCGCCGCCGGTATTTTCGGACGCTGGATAGCCGCCTGGTTCGCCCGCGAAGGGGCGCAGCTGTGCCTGAGCGATAACCGCGCCGAGGCGCTGCAGGCCACGGTGGCGCAACTGGGTCTGAATGCGCAGACCACCTTGTTGCATACCACCGAACTGACCGATAACGACTCGCTGCTGGATCTGGCGGCCCATGTGCGCCAGGCGTGGGGCGCGCCCGATATCCTGATCAATAACGCCGGCATTTATACCCGCTTTGGCCTGCTGGATATGGAATTGGCCGACTGGGACCGCGTATTCGACGTGAATCTGCGCGCGCCGTTCGTGCTGACGCGGGAAATGGCCCGGCTGATGATCGGCGCCGGGAAGCAAGGCTGTATCGTCAATATCTCCTCCGGCGCGGCGCGCAAAATGAACCAGAATTCGGTGCCGTATTGTACCTCGAAAAGCGCGCTGGAACGGTTATCCAAAGGGTTCGCCCTGGAACTGGCCGAATATGGCATCCGCGTCAATGTGGTCGAACCGGGCTTTGCGCCGGGCAGCGAAGTCAGCCTGCTGTCCGGGGATTATGTCAAGAATATGTTGGCGCGCATCCCGCTGGGCCGGAGCAGCGGACCGGAGGATGCGCCGGCGGCCATCGGGTATCTGTGCTCCGCCCGCGCCGGCTTTATCACCGGGGCGGTGCTTAGCGTGGACGGCGGCAATTCCATCGGCACATATCAACGCCCCTCGCCGGCGGCAGGGGAGCGTGAATGAAGGCGAGCGAACGGCTGCTGAGCGTGGAAAATCTGTCGATTGATATCGACGGCGCGGCGGTGCTGGACGATGTGTCGTTTGACGTCGCCCCCGGCGAGGTGATGGCGCTGGTGGGGGAATCCGGCTGCGGCAAATCCCTGACCGCCTACGCTATGCTCGGCCTGCTGCCGCCGGCGGCGCGGCGCACCGCGGGCCGCATCATGCTGGCGCAGACCGATCTGGCCGCACTGTCCGAACGCCGGCTGCGCCAGGCGCGCGGCAAGGATATTTCCATTATTTTCCAGGAGCCGAGCGCCTGTCTGGATCCGCTGACCACGGTAGGCGAGCAGATCGCCGCCGCCTACCGTATCCATCACGGCGTATCCAGGCAGACGGCGCTGGCGCGGGCGCGGCAAATGCTGGCGGCCGTCGGCATCGCCGATCCCGATCGCCGTCTGCATCAATATCCGTTTGAGCTGTCCGGCGGTATGTGTCAACGCATCATGATATCCATCGCGCTTATTTGCGATCCCAAGGTGCTGGTGGCCGATGAACCGACCACCGCCCTGGACGTGACCATTCAGGCGCAGATCCTGGATTTGATGAAGCGGCTGGTGGCCGACCGGGGCACCGCGATCGTGCTGATCACCCATGATATGGGCGTGGTGGCCGACATGGCGGATCATGTCGCGGTGATGTATGCCGGCCGTATCGCCGAGATCGCGCCGGTACACGACCTGTTCCGAGCGCCGGCGCATCCCTATACCGCCCTGCTGCTGGCCAGCGTCCCGCGGCTCGATGACGAACCGAAATCACTTTTGGCCACGATTGAAGGCAGCGTGCCGACGGCGGAGCAATTTATTGCCGGCTGCCGTTTCGTCGAACGCTGCCCGCTGGCGACGCCGCGCTGCCGGAATGAACGGCCGCCGCTGTTTGACTGCGGCGATGGTCATCGCTCCGCCTGCTGGCATATCGGGCGGATAAAGGAAATAGATAAGGTTGTACGATGAGTGACGGCAAAATGATTCTGGAAGCGCGCGGCGTGACGGTGCATTTCGGCGGCCGCCGCAGTCTGCTTGGCAAGACGGCCCCGGTAGTGCAAGCGGTTAACGGCGTTGATTTGGATATCGCCCGCGGCGAAACGGTGGCGCTGGTGGGGGAATCCGGCTGCGGTAAATCCACCTTGGCCAATACCCTGGTCGGTCTGCAAAAACCGGTGGCCGGCAGCGTGCGCATTGGCGGCGAGCAAGTGGTGGGAGCCGGCGCCAAGGCGTTGAAGGCGATACGCCGGCAGGTGCAGATGATATTTCAGGATCCGGCGCTATCGCTCGATCCGCGCGCCACCATCGGCGCGGCGATCGGCGAACCTTTGCTGGCCTGCGGTCTGGCTCGCGGCAACGCGCTACGCGTCCGGGTCGCCGAGCTGCTGCAACAGGTCGGGCTGCGGCCGGAACATGCCGAGCGTTATCCGCATCAATTTTCCGGCGGCCAGCGCCAGCGGGTGGTTATCGCCCGGGCGCTGGCGTTGGAGCCGGCGCTGGTGATTTGCGACGAGCCGGTATCGGCGCTGGATGTCTCGGTGCGGGCGCAGATCCTCAATCTGCTGGTGGCGTTGCAGCAGCGTACCGGCGTCGCCTATCTGTTTGTATCGCACGATCTGGCGGTGGTGCGTCATATCTGCGATCGGGTGGTGGTGATGTACCTTGGCCGCTTCGTCGAGAGCGCCCCGCGCGATACCTTTTTCGCCAACCCCAGGCACCCTTACAGCCAGGCGCTGATCGCGGCGGTGCCGCAGGCGGACCCCGCCGTACAGCGCGGCAGGCAAGGCTTTATTCTTGGCGGCGAACTGCCCAGCCCCGCCCGTATTCCGCCCGGTTGCGCGTTTCATACCCGCTGTCCGCTGGCGACCGATCTGTGCGCCAGACAGCGCCCGGAACTGACGCCGCGTTCGGACGGCGCGCAGGTCGCCTGCCACTATGCTTAACGAGGATCCGATGCATCAGTCCATTGAAACTGAAACCTTGTCGCTGTCCGGGCTGGAAGCGGCCTGCGAGCTGCGTATCGACCGCTGGGGCATCAGCCATATTCGTGCCGATAATCTACAGGATCTATTTTTTGCCCAGGGGGTTAATGCCGCCCGCGATCGCCTCTGGCAATTGGATCTGTGGCGCAAACGCGGTCTTGGGCTGTTGGCCGCCGACTTCGGCCCCGGCTATCTGGCGCAGGATCATGCCGCGCGCCACTTTCTGTTTCGCGGCGATATGGCGGCGGAGTGGAAATCCTATGCGGATGACGCCCAGGCTATCTGTACCGCTTTCGTCGCCGGCATCAACGCCTGGATCGCTTTGTGCCAACGCGAACCTGAACGCCTGCCGCCGGAGTTCGCCCTGTTCGGCACTCGGCCGGCGCTTTGGCTGCCGGAGGATGTGGTGCGTATCCGCACCCATGCGCTGACGCGTAACGGCGTCTCGGAAATTTTACGCGCCAACGTGCTGGCGCGCAGCGATGCCGCCACCGATCTGTTGCGATCGGGCATCACGCCGCCGGTGGAACCGCAGTTGGCGGACGGGCTGTCGTCGGAGGATATACCGCTTGAGGCGCTGAAACTGTTCAAGCTGGCGACCGCCCCGGTCAGCTTTGACGACGCCCGGCTGGCCGCCGCGCCAGAACAGGCCTGGGCGTGGAGCGAGGTCACCGATCTGGGCGATATCGTGCGCGCGGGCAGCGAGGAAGGCTCCAACAACTGGGTGGTGCACGGCAGCCGCACCGACAGCGGCCGGCCGCTGCTGGCCAGCGATCCCCACCGCGCTCATGCGGCGCCGTCGCTGCGCTATCTGGTTCATCTACAGGCGCCGGGATTTAATGCCATCGGCGCCGGCGAACCCAGCGCCCCCGGCATTTCGATCGGCCACAACGGTCAAACCGCTTTCGGGCTGACTATTTTCGGCGCCGACCAGGAGGATGTGTACGTTTACCAGACCCGGCCGGAAGACGCGGATTATTACCGTTATCAGGATGGCTGGGAGCGCATCGAACGTCGACAGGAACGCTTCGAGGTCAAAGGCCATGCGCCGCAGACGCTGCCCCTCTCCTTTACTCGCCACGGCCCGCTGCTATATGAAGATCCGGCGCGCCGGCGCGCCATCGCGCTGCGATCGGTCTGGCTGTCGCCGGGAGCGGCCGCCTACCTCGGCAGCCTGTCCGCCATGCGCGCCGCCAGCGTCGATGCGTTCGGCGCCACGCTGGCGGCGTGGGGCACCCCGTCGGTGAATCACGTCTGCGCCGACGTGGCGGGCAATATCGGCTGGTTCACCGCCGGCTTTACCCCGGTCAGGCATAATTGGCACGGTCTGTTGCCGGTGCCGGGCGACGGATGTTATGAGTGGGACGGCTATCTGCCGGCGGATCGGCTGCCGCGCAGCATCAACCCCGCAGCCGGTTTTTTCGCCACCGCCAATGAAATGAACCTGCCCGCGGACTATGATGCGACCTCTATCGGCCATGAGTGGGCCGAGAGCAGCCGGGCGACGCGTATCAAGCAGGTGCTGGCCGGCGATGCGGCCCATTCGATAGCCGCGGCGCAAGCGCTGCAAAACGATACTTTTTCGCTGCCGGCGCAGCGGTTGTGCCGGCTGCTGGCGCAGATCGGCCGTCAACAGGAGATGACGCCGCCGAATCGCCTGGCGGCGCAACTGCTGGCCGGTTGGGATCATAAGCTCGACGCCGGCAGCGCCGCGGCGGCGCTGTTTGAAGTCTGGTGGATGAAACATTTACGTCCGGCGCTGTTTGCCCGTCTGGCGCCGAACCCGCAGCTCCGGGCGCTGTTGCAGCCGGGAGATATGGATACGCTATTGCAACTGATAGAAACGCCGGACGCGCGTTTCGGCACTGATGCCGGACAGGAGCGAGACCGGCTGATGCTTGACAGCCTGACCGCGGCCTGGGACGAATGCCGGCGGCGTTTGGGGCCGGATTCGGGTCAATGGCAATGGGGCCGGCTGCACCAGGCGCTATTCGAACACGCGATCAGCCGCACCCGGCTCGGCGCGGATCGGCAATGGAACGTCGGGCCGCTGCCGCTGGGCGGCAGCCGTTCGACGCCGATGCTGGCGAGTTACCGGATAAACGATTTCAGGGTGACCGCCGGAGCCTCGGTGCGCCTGGTGATGGACGTAGGCGACTGGGATAATTCAGTCTGCATCAACACGCCCGGCCAGTCCGGCGATCCGCGATCGCCCCACTACCGCGATCTGGCCGACGGCTGGTCGCATGGCGAATACGTTCCCTTGCTGTATAGCGAGGAAAAGATCGCCGCCCACACCCTCAAACGCATCGTGCTGCTGCCGGAGTAGCCGCCGACAAGAGCGGCCGGACACAACTTGTCCGGCCGCTTTAGTCATTTATCCGCACCGGCTCGCCATAGCGTCTGATAATCAACAGGATAATGATCCCCGCGATTAACGCCGTCCCGCCGTAAACAATGGCGATCATCGTCGGCATCATGATAGCGCCAGCCATACTGATAAAAAAAGCGCCGGCCATATCGCTGCCGACGTTCTGCGCCATCCAGAGCCCGTTTACCCGGCCCAGCAAATTATTGGGGGTATGGTTCTGCACCACAATAAACTGCAAAACGCTGTTGATCGCGCTGAAATAGCCATAAACCATCAGGAAAATCAACGCCGTCGCGAAGTGAGAGACGATGCCCAAAATCACGATGGCGGTGAAAGCGCTGTAGGCGCTGATGAACATCACCCGTTCCGTCCGCCAGCCGCTATCGACCCAGCGCCGGCTGGTTAGCATACCGATAACCGCGCCTAGCGGCATCGCAGAATACAGCAGCCCAAGATGACGCAAGTCAACCCGCCACTGCTCGGCCAGCGCCGGGAACAGCACCCGCACGGCGGCGATGGCGCTCACCATTCCGCCGATCAGCATCATCGTCCAGATGATCCGCTGGCTCAAGACGAATTGAACGCTTTGCCATAACGCTCTGGCGGGATGCTGCCTGGTGCGTTCTCCGCTCGGCATAGAGGGAAGCGTAAGCAGCGGAATCAGCGTCAGAAACGTGCCCACCGCAGCCAGCGAGTAATTGAGCGTTACGCCGCCGTACGCGATCACCAGACCGCCAAGCGTTGGCGCAATAACCGTTCCAATCCTGAACATCATCATATTGATGACGCCCGCCACGGCGATATTCTCACGCCCGACCAGCGCGGGCGTTGCCGCTAACAGCGCGGTAATGCTCATCGCGCCGAAAAAACCATCCCATACGGATAGAAAATACATCACCGACAAGGAGGGCGAAGGCGCCAACGCGTTCAGCGCCAGCCCGGCGAAACCCAGCCCGCAGACGCTCCGGCCAAACAAAATCATAGTGCGGCGATCGTACCTATCCGCCAGCACGCCGCCCAACAGCAGCCCGCTGAACATGCCGCCCCCGGCAAGGGTGACGGATAGTCCCACCAGCATCACCGATCCGGTCATCCATTGAATCTGCACCGGGATCGCTACCGTCAACATGCCTAATGACAAAATGGACAATGCTCTGGCATAAAAGACGGCGCGAAAGGGCCGATTGCCCTTCAAGAGATGAAACGCCGTCAAAATTAAGTTTTTATCCACTCGCCCTCTTTTTTCATTGAAGCGACATTTTGGGCCGGCGCGAAAGTTTATGCGCTATCGTTCCCGCCGCTGCCGTTCGGTTTCACGCGCTGTTTGGTTTCACGCATTGTCAAACGCCGACCAGCTTTCGCCACGCGCTAAATGTCGGCTCTCTTACCATATCGATGAAGCTGACCTCTATTCCGTGCGCTTTCAGACAGGCGATCAGCGCCATCACGTCCACTGAATCCAGGCCGTAGTCGAAAAGGTTTTCATGTTCGTCAAACTCCTCATCCGATACGTCCAGTTTTTGCAGCAGCAGTTCCTTCAGTTCCGCTGCATTAAAGGCGGGTAATGTCATCTGCCTATTCATGGTGGGTATCCTTTAATTTTAGCTGCGTTCACGTAACCGTGATGCTTGGAATAAATCTTGCTGAATGGCCTGCATCGCGCCCGACGCGGCCAATTCATCCATTATGGTATCGTGCTTCCCGTCGAATTGATGGCAGTTCAGCCGTTCTCTCACCAGCATCCGCCATTCATCTCCCGGAGCGGTAACGCCGTAGTGACAGGTTTGTCCGGCGATGGTAAGCGGCGTCAGCTCCGCCGCCTGGTCCTGAGCGCTGGTGACGCTAAAACGCAAAGCCCGAATCAGTTGCGCCTTATCCATAAACCGCATATGCCCTGCGCTCAACAGCCGTTCGGCGATAATCTCAAGCTGCGCCTCATCATCCAGTTGCCTAACCTCGGCGAGAAACTCCGCGCCTAATGTGTCTCTCACCAGGGTATAGAGCGAGCTCTCCATCTTTTCGATGAACTGCGGCGGTCTGCTGTCCAGCAGGCCGAGGTAATGGATTTCGCCCCCCTGCGCGATCAACCGTTGCGCCACCAGATAAGCGATGTTGCCGCCCAGGGAGTACCCTATCAGGTAATAGGGCCCCTGCTGCTGCACATGACGAATCAGCTCACAATAGCGCTGCGCCAGATCGGACAAGGTTTGGAGCTCCTCGGCGGATTCAGACAGGTATGGCGCCTGGATCGCCAGCACGTCAAACGACTGATTGACGCGTTCCGCCAGTTCCCGGTAGCAGTCAATGCGCCCGGAATATGGGTGAAATGCCCATAGCGTGCGCGGGCGTTGATGGTTTTGCAGTTTTACGATCCACTCCAGACCGGATATTTGCGGTTCGTCATCGTCGGCAATTCGCCGCCAGGCCTGATACAGGCTGTGAATGGTTCGGTTTTCCAGCAGCAGCTTAGGCGGAATGGGCAGTCCCTGCCCGGCCAGACGGGCGTGAATGGAAAACAGGTTCAGCGAACTGCCGCCCAGCGCATAAAAATCCTGATGGATCCCAACGCTATCCAGCGTCAGCTCCGCCTTCCATGCTTCGGCCACCTGCCGCTCAAAATCGGTTGCGGCGTCTTCGGCCGCGGCGGCGTCAATACGAACATCCGGCTTCGGCAAACGCTTTTCATCAATTTTTCCGCTGCGGGTAAGCGGAAAGTCGGTAATCGGCATAACCTGATTGGGCTGCATATATTGCGGCAACACTTTCCGGAGATGGGCTTCGATCCGCCCGCAGGAGACCGCCGCGTTTTCATCCAGTTTGACATACAGGACAAGCTGCGCGTTGCCCTCATTCCACATCACCGCCCGCGCTTCTTTCACGCCGTCCACCGCCAAACAGCAATCGCGGATTTCATTGAGATCGACACGATAACCGCGGAATTTCACCTGCTTGTCAATGCGCCCCAGATAGACGATTTCCCCTTGTTCCGTCTGCGTTACCCAGTCACCGGTTTTATAGGCGCGCACGGCTTTGCCCGCGATGGTCAGCGTAATAAAGCTCTCGCGGGTCATCTCGTCGCTGTTGATATAGCCGCTCGATAGCGTCGGCCCGATAAGATACAGCTCGCCTTCCATCCCCCGTTCGACCGGACGCCGGGCGGCATCCAGAATCAGACAGCGCAGCCCGGTCAGCGGCAAGCCGATCGAGCGCAGATCGGGGGTTCGCGGATCGAACCCGTCACCGGCCAGCACTTTGTAGGTAAAGATGATCGTGCCTTCCGTTGGCCCGTAGGTATTGATTAACCGTACCCGCTCGCCCATCAACGACTTCCACTGCGACAAACGTTCCTGCGAAATCGCCTCGCCGCCGACAATCAGCGTTTTCACCGCCGCCGGCCACGCGTGCCGCTGTTCGCTTAACGTTAACGTCAGGGTGTGCCAGAAGGTGGTGGGCAAATCCAGCACGGTGACGGCGTGCTCTATAACATACGACAAAAAAGCGTCCAGCGATTCGGCCATTTCCTCGCTACGCAGAACCACACAGGCGCCGCAGCACAGCGGAATGAAAATCTCTTCCAGACAAGCATCGAACGTCAGCGATGAGAATTGCAGTACCCTGTCGTCCGGCTGAATGTTGTACGCCTGGCCCGCCGCGTCCACAAACCAACTGAGCGCCCGATGCGGGATCGCCACCCCTTTAGGTTTCCCGGTGGAGCCGGAAGTAAAAATAATAAAGCCGGTGGCGTCCGGCGCAATCGCCGCCGGCGCGGATGTCCGATCTTCCGGATGCGTCAACAACGCCGAGTAAGCGATGCTTTCAACGGTGAAGGCGCGGCGATCGTTTTCCGGATCGGCCATAATGACGAACCGCGCGCCACACGCGTCCAGCGCCTGCTGCAAGCGCTCGTCCGGACTGGCGGTATCCAGTACGAAGCAGCTTGCTCCTGCCGCCAGGATGCCTAACATCATTTGCACCGTATCGGCGGAGCGCGGCATATAAACCGCGATCACCTCCCCCGCTTGAATCCCGCGTTCGATCAGCGCGCCGCCTATCGCGTCAACCCGCGCGGCAAGCGCCGCATAGCTGACGCGCCGATCGTCGCTTTCCAGCGCCACGGCTTCCGGCGTGAGCGCGGCCTGTTCGCGGATACGCGAAATCACGCTCCGCCAGGCGAAAGCTTTCTGCTCTCGCGCGTGAATGACATAATCCGCCAACTCGCGCCACTTACGCTGGTTAAGCTGCGCCATGCTGGCGTGCGGATGTGCAATCCAGTAGGTAGCCCAGGCCATCAATTCATCGCGAATGGCGGACAGCACGTCGGCCGGGTAAATATTGGGATTAGCGTCCAGGTGAATCTGTAAGGCGCTATGGTCATCGTTGCCGGTCGGCACCACGCGCAAAGCGCAGTCGTCCACCGGGCCGCCGTGTACATTCTCAATCACGCCGCGCGCGCCGTTGAAATCCAACTCCTCATAAAACGGCATGACATTAACCACCGGGCCGAACAGCGGCTCATCGTCCTCCCGAAGCCGCAAAAGCCGCATTCCCCGGTATTCGGTATGGGGCTTCACGTAATCAATCTCCCGCCGGACGCTTTGCGCCAGGCTCGCCAGATCGTCGTCCGGCCCGACCTGAACGGATAAAGGCAGAATATTGACCAGCATGGCCGGCAGTTTGAACAGTTCCCCGTCATTGCGGTTCATAAAGGGCATTCCCAGCACGACGCCGCTTTCGCGCGTTTTCCACGCCACGTAGCCGGCGAACAAGGCCAGCCATACCTCAACCCATGACGCCGACCACGCTTTCGCCAGCGTTTTTATCCGCGCAAACTGCGACGCGCGCAGCGTCAGCCGCTCACGCCGCACGCTGTCGCTGACTTCGGCGCGCGCCGGGCTGAGTCTGGGGGCCGGAGGCAAACGGCGGCAATAGGCTTCCCAGAAGGCCGTATCCCGCAGGAAACGCGTTGAATTGCGGTATGAATCTTCTTTATCCAGCAGATAGCGCAGCGGCGAGAACGGCCGCGCGTCTACACTTTTCCCCTGCTGCAGCCGGGAATAGGTATTTGCCACCTGACGCAACACCATCGCCACGCCATAACCATCCAGCGCGATATGATGCGCCCGCTGATACCAGCAGAACTTTTCATCCGCCAGTTGAATCAGGCCGACGCGATACAGCCGCCCTTGCGCCAGGTCGACGGGTTGCGCCAGGTCGTGCCGCATCCACTGGCGCAGGCTAATTTCAGGCTGTTCATCCCGCCGAAAATCAAGGAACTGATAATTCACCTCGGCCGGCTCACCGATTACCTGCACCAGTTCGCCGTCCCGCAATTGATACCGGCAATTGAGCGCCTCTATCTGCCGCATAACCTGAGTCACCGCCGCTTTAAAACAGTCGGGAGACAGAACGCCCTCGATTCTGACGCACTCGGCCGTATTGTAGCGCGCGCTGTCCTCAATCATCTGCTGGGCGACCCAGATCTCTTTTTGTCCTTCCGTCAGCGCCAAAATGGCGTTATCGCTTAAAGACGTATTATTGTTCAAAGACATCGTGTAGCCCCTTTGTTGATATCCGTCAGGCCGCCAGCGTTGCGCCGCCGTCAACCACGATATCCTGCATGGTGATATGGCTGGCCAGATCGGAGGCGAGAAAAACCACGGCGTTGGCGATTTCTTGCGCGTGGGCGATCTTGCCCAGCGGGATCCCCAGCTTATATTGCTGCGGAAAACCTTGGATGGTCTGCCGTTCTCCGCCGTCGTCCCGCCACATGCCGCGCAGCATGGCGGTATCGGTAGATCCGGGGGAAACCAAATTGCAGCGCACGCCATACTCCGCCAGTTCCAGCGCGGCGCAATGATTCAGGCTGGCCAGCGCCGCTTTGGAGGCGCAATAAGCCGCCATCTGCATTCGCGGCACATGCGCGGCATTGGAGCCCACGGTAACTATCGCCCCGCAGCGCTGCCGCTTAAAATGCGGGATTACGGCGCGCAGCAGATAAAAAGCGCCGGCCGCGTTAACATTCAGGCACTCGCGCCAGTCATCGTCGCTCAGCGTTTCCAGCGCGCCCAGCCGCAAAATGCCGGCGGCATTGACCAGAATGTCCAAACGCGGAGAGTCAGCCAATTGTTGCCGGCACACCGTTTTCACCTGTTCGGGCTGCTGAATGTCCAATAACACGCAGCGATAAGGCAGGCCGGGCGACGGAAACTCGCGATCGAACCCAACCACTTCCGCCCCCAGGGCAAGGAAAGAGCAGGCAATCTGCTTGCCGATGCCGCGCCCCGCGCCCGTCACCCAAACCTGTTTACCCGTAAACTCCATCTGCAACCGTGGTGTCTTTTCCATTTTCGTTATCCTCAACATTCGCCGTCCGCCCGCGCGGCGTCATGCCAATTCTGCGACGCTGACGACCTGTCCGGCCCGGCTCGCCACGTAATCGAGCGCCATCATGTGATCCCGCCGGGAAAAATCGGCAATGGCATCCCCCACCAGAAACGCCTTGATATCGCGCATAAAGGCGTCCGTCGCGGTGATCATGCAGCCGATATGGCCGTAAACACCGCAAATGATCAGCTGGTCCCGCTCCCATTTCCGCATCTTCTCTTCAAGGGGAGAACGATGAAACGCGCTGTAGCGCCATTTCACCAATACGGTATCGTCGTCATCCGGACGCAGCGCGCTAACCACCGGCTGTAATTCCGGGCACCGGTTAATCCCCGGTCCCCACATATCGTTCAGCAGCGCCCGATCCTCAGGGCTTTGGTTATTCGGCTGCGCGGTGTACACCACCGGAATCCCCTGTGATTTGCAGGAACGCCGAAGAACAGCAATATTTTCAATTAATTGCGTAACAAGCTGGTTTTGCCGACCGTAAAACTGTATGAAATAATCCTGCATGTCGTGAATCAGTAAAACGGCGCGGTCAGGCACAAATTCCCATGACACTTTATTCGCCGGGAAATCGTGCGGCTGAGGCATGTCATAAACGCTCAGAGAAGGAATAGCCATAACGTGAAATCCTTACTGATTATCAAGGCTGTGTTGTTTCAGAAAGCCGGCCGCGCAGCGCCCGCTTATCGATTTTCCCCACCGGGGTGACGGGCAAGACGTCAATCAATTCGATGCGATCCGGCAGTTTGTACTCGGCGATCCCCTGACTACGCAGGTACTTGCGCAACGTCAGCGCGTTCAGTTTCGAGTCCGTCGCGACGATAAAGGCGCAGCTTTTTTCGCCCAGCGTCGGGTCCGGCATCGCCACCAGCGCGGCGTGAACGACGCTAGCGTGTTTCAGCAGCAAATTTTCGATCTCCTCCGCGGCGATTTTCTCTCCGCCGCGATTGATTTGATCTTTCTCCCGCCCAACCACGCACAGGTAGCCATCCTCGGTCATGCGCACCACATCGCCGGAGTGGTAGAAGCCTTCCGCATCAAATGCGCGCTTGTTATGTTCGGGGTTACGGTAATAACCGCGGATGGTATAAGGACCGCGCGTTATCAACTGGCCCTCCGCCCCCGCCGGAACCGGATTTCCCTGTTGGTCCACCACGCGGATTTCATCATCCGGACACATGGGACGCCCCTGCGTGGTAAAGATATGTTCATCGTCGTCGTCAAGCCGGGTATAGTTCACCAGCCCTTCCGCCATCCCCAAGACCTGTTGCAGCTTGCAGCCCAGTTGCGCCGGAATGCGGCAGGCCACACTTTCGCTCAGCCTGGCGCCGCCGACCTGCAATAATTTCAGGCTCGCCAAATCGTCTTGGTATTGCGCGGCGGACTGCGCCCACAGCGCCGCCGCCGGAGGCACCAGTGACGTCATATCTATCCCGTGCCGCTTTATCAGCGGGAAACAGGTCATCGGACCGGGATCTCCCGCCAGCACCACGCATCCGCCGGCATAAAACACGCCAAGCGCGCCAGGAGAACTCAAAGAATAGTTATGTGCGGCCGGCAAAGCGCACAAATAGCGGGTTGAGGGAGTTAAGCGGCATATCTCCGCGCTGCGGCGCACGCTGTAGTAATAATCATTGTGCGTGCGGGGAATCAGTTTCGGGGTTCCCGTCGTGCCGCCGGAAAGCTGAAAAAAAGCGACCTCGGCGGCGTCCGACGGCCGGTATTCCTGCGGCGAGCCGGCTTTCAACCAGCGTTGGAGATCGCGTTCATCGCCGCTGCCGTCTAACAATACGGTCGTTAATGTCGGATACTGAGTCCGCCATTCATGCAGAAAACGATCGTCGGCAAACAGCGGATGCTGACGGGAAGCAATCAGCAACCGCGGGGCAACCAGATCCGCATAGGCCGTCAGTTCCAGCCGATTATGGCTGAACAGCGCGTTCACCGGCGCTACGCCGATTTTCAGCAAGGCAAAAAAGGTTAGATAAAACTCGGCGACGTTAGGCAACTGCACCAACGCGCTATCCCCGGCGCGCAATCCCTCGCGGGTCAGATTGGCGGCCAGCGCCGACGCCTGCTGTTCAAACTGCCGATAGCTCCACTGCCGCTCGCCGCAGATAATCGCCGCCGCATCGGGACGCGCCTGATATTGCCGATGCAAAATGTCCCCCAGCGGCCGATCGATCCAGTATCCTTTTTGGCGGTAACGCTGAGCAAATTCATCCGGCCAAGGGGTGAATTCAATCCTCATATGTCCTCCGTATGTAAGCCAAAAGCCCGCAGCATCGTGCCTAACTTTCCTGAGACTTCGGCCCACTCTTTATGCGGTTCCGAACCCGCCACGATGCCCGCGCCGGCAAAAAAACGAACCAATCGCCGCTGTACGATGCCGCAGCGAATGGCAATGGCCCACTCGCCGTCGCCATTGGCGTCGCACCATCCCACGATGCCGCTGAACACGCCGCGGTCGTAAGGCTCCAGCAGGGCGATCAGATCACGCGCCGCCGCCGTCGGCGTTCCGCAGAGCGCGGGGGTGGGATGTAACAAGCAGGCAAGCTGGATCACGCTGGTTTCAGCCTGAGCCAATTCGCCGCGAATGGCGGTGGCAAGGTGCCACATGGTGTCGGTACTCAGCAGAGAAGGCGTTTCGGGCAGCGTCAGATCGCGGCAAAGCGACGATAAATGTTGCCGAATATCATCCACCACTATCCGGTGTTCATGACGATCCTTTTCCGAATCAAGCAATTGGCTGGCATTGGTTTTATCCTGCCGGCTATCGCTATGACGAGGGGCCGAACCGGCCAGCGGCTGGCTATGAATAAATCGGCCTTCCTTGCGAATTAATAATTCCGGGCTGGCGCCCAATAAAATACCGCCATCCGGTAACGGCAGAGAGAAATGATATCCGCCGGGGTTACGCAATCTAAGATTATTTATTATATTCTGGCGATCTATTTTCTGTTCTAATTCAATTTCCACCATCCTTGAAAGCACTACCTTTCTTATTTCGCCGTTCTGGAAATAATTCAACGCCGATGCCACCGCGGATTTAAACTGAGGCGCTTCCGGTATGTTTTTTATACTTATGATGCTGTTTATCTTATCAATACTGTTTAACGTTTTAGCATCCGCGGTTGATGCTGAAATAAACTGATATTCTTTAGGGATATAGAGGCAGGATGGCTGAGAGGCGTCAAAAGGTATTGCGCCGACCACAATAGGCGCCTCGA
Organism: Brenneria izadpanahii; assembly: GCF_017569925.1. Classification (NCBI taxonomy): domain Bacteria; kingdom Pseudomonadati; phylum Pseudomonadota; class Gammaproteobacteria; order Enterobacterales; family Pectobacteriaceae; genus Brenneria; species Brenneria izadpanahii. The sequence continues at coordinate 2,928,433 of NZ_CP050854.1, forward strand.
CGCCCGCCTGCTTAGCCCGGTTCATGGCCTGTTTGATATGCAGCCAAAATGCGCGATCGTCGGCGTTTTTTAGCATAGCCGGCCGAGATATCCGCTCAAATATTCCTGAAGCGTCGATACAACGATGCGCCGAGCGATACGAAAAGCTGGCTGATTCATCGCAGCCCGGCGGCCCGTCGCCACTGAATTCTGTCGCCAATTCGTTCATCTGATCACCCTTCATTACACCTGAAAATGGAATGATTATGATAATCACTATCGTTTAAATATAAACTATACTAAAGTATCGAGCAGAGGCAACAATATATTTATATTAATTTTAAATAGTGTGAGATCAGGAAATAAACCGATCGGATAGCAATAGAAAATGAAAGGATTTATTTAACGTTTATTTAATTTCAGCTCGTTGTTATTAACACATTCATTGCACGGTTGTTTCCGCGAAATAGGCTAATAAACAGAAATCAATATTACCATTCCACATAAATTCCAAACGCCGATTACAGAAAGAACACGGATATTCCGTGTTCTTTCTTTGCGATATCCGCCAGATATCAAGCTGCCTGCGTATTGATATATAGCAGAACTTAGAAATGCGTATTCAGGCTGACGAAGAAGGTTCTGCCCGATTCGTTATAGGTCGCCGCCCCGCCGCCATACACCGTCGAGGTGACGCCCCCCGATGTATTGGTAACGGACTGCGCATTCCCGGCCCGGAACTGACGCTTATCGAACAGGTTATCCACCCCTACCGTCACGCTTGCGTATTTATTCACATCATAGGTGCCGCTCAGGCCGAAGACCGCATAAGGGCTGACTTCATGTTGATCATACTTGGCCGTCAATGGAATAGAGGATACCGCTTCTCCCTTATAGTTATATTTTTTCGGCTTCTGGCGCCCATACCAGGTCATGTCGGCCAGGAAATAAAGGCTCTCCGTCGCCTGCCAACTGACTGAGGAATTCAGCGTGAATTCCGGTGTGATCGACAGATAGTCGCCGGTGGTTTTGTTTTTCGATTGCAACATCCAGGTAATATTGTTGTTCCATTTTACCGTATCGCTGATGGGAATATTCAGCGTCCCTTCCAGCCCTTCCACCAGCGCCTTAGGTACGTTCTCCCATTGCAGGATCTGGGTATTGCCGTTTGTGGTGGTTCCCACTGAGGAGTACCCGGACTCAATCTTATCGCGGTAATCGTTGCGGAAATAGGTCACCCCGGCCTGATAACCATCGCGATTAAACTCAATGCCGACTTCCTTGTTAATACTGGTTTCCGCCTTCAAATCACCATTACCCATCAGATAACACCCGCTGCTTCCCGCCACAAAACAGCCGTTGCCGCGGCTATAGAGCAGGTAGTTAGGGTTCATCTGGTACAAATTGGGCGCTTTGTACGCCCGGGCGATCCCCATCTTCAACGTGAAATCGTCGCCCAATTGCTGCGACAGGTTCAGCGACGGACTCCAGTTATTGCCGACGATGTTGTGATGATCGAAACGCAGTGCCGGCGTCAGCATGGTGCTGTCGGTGATTTCAATATTATCCTCGGCGAATACAGAGCCGATTCGGGCCGACATCCTGTCGCTGCGCGTACCGGTCGGATAACCGTCGATGATCCCGCCCTGCTGAGCCTGTGTATTCGATGATGGATCTTTCATCTTTTGTTCGGACCATTCCACCCCGATAGTCGCCGTTTGGTTAAACAGCGCATAAAAAGGAACATTCACTTCGCTATGGCCGGTAAACGCATCCAGTTTAATGGTGGTGAATTCGTCGCCCTGCGGCCGCCCGGCCGGACCGCCGGCCAACGCTTCAAAAATACGGGTATTGTGCGTATTTTCATATTGCAGGTAGGACATGGCGCTTAAACCGCTATCCCAGTAACCGCGATGGGTAACGGCGAAATTCTGCCGGTACATCCGGTTGGTTTCCTGACCGTATTTATCAATGGACGTCACGTTGCTGTTATTGTTTTCCGTGTCGCCGGCGTAGATATTGCCCTGACGACTGAATCCGGCTTCAAACTCCAGCGTTTGCTGCGGCATAAACTCCCAGCGCAGCAGCCCATTGATATCTTTATTGCGCACGCCTTCGCGCCCGGCGGGAATATTGGTGGCCAGCGGGCTAAGCTGATGGCCGTCGTTGATATCCCAGGCATCCGCCTGCGTTTTATTGATATTGCCGTATAGACGGAAGCTCAAGGTATCGGTCAGCCCCCCATCAGGCTGATATCAGTACGTTTAGTCGCGCCTTCAGACTTATGTTGCGGCATATTCAGGTAGGTATTCCAGGCGCCGTGCAGTTCCTGCGTCGGCTGTTTGGTGATGATATTCACCACCCCGCCCGCCGCGCCGTTGCCATAGCGCGCCGCCGCCGGACCGCGCAGCACTTCAATCCGCTCGACCATATCGGCCGGCACCCAGTTGGTATCGCCGCGGGTATCGCGTTCGCCGCGCCAGCCGTAGCGCACGGCCGCCCGGCTTGAAACCGGCTTGCCGTCGACCAGAATCAGCGTATTTTCCGGCCCCATGCCGCGCAGATCGATCTGCCGGTTATTGCCGCGGGAACCGCTGTTTGAGTTGCCGGAAAGATTAACCCCCGGCATGGTGCGAATCAGTTCGGATAAATCATTCGCCGGAGGACGTTTACTGATGTCATCCGCCGTGATGACGGAAACGCCGGGCGCTTGCCGGGTCTGTTCCGCCGCCGTAACCACGATGGTGTCGCCGGTATCATTGCTCGTGGAACCTGTGTTTTCCTGACTGTTGTTTTGTGTCGTCGTGGCGTCCGCTGCTGTTGTTGTCTCCGCTGTCAGAACCGGCAGGGAAAGTGTCGAGGTGCTCAAACCCAATAGCGCCGCCACGGAATAACGCGATAATTTTATCATCATGTAATTCCCGTTTTGCTTACCGTTCTGAGGGCAGAAAAGGACACCACTTCAGAAAGGTGAAGCGTTCGTCGTTGTGTAATCATCAAAGTCGGGGTCAGGTCAATTCCCTCCTTTTTATAAAAAAAGGAATTAATGAAGCAGCGTCACCCGAGCCCGGTAGGAATAGCCTTGGATATATGGCTAGCTAAAAAATAAGCAGACACACCATATTACACATGATAATGATTATCAATATTAATTGAATTAATGTTTACAAAACTGCCGAAAATTTGATTTATCTCACGAATTGGCGGCTAGCGCGCTCATCGGATTTGCGCTTTTTCATAAAGGAATTGCAAGTGACAGGTCAAATATTCAGCGCCTAATCGGCGTTCGGATATGAGAGCGAGGCAAAAAAATCGCCGCCGGCCGCATCAGTTGCCGCTTGATGCAGACCGGGGCGGATTAACGGCGAATGGCATCGCCTTATTAGTACAACCGGCGCGCTGCGGGCCGGCGCCGGAACTTATCCGTCCGGCACCGGGGGCGCCGTTTCCCACGCGCCTTCAAATTAGCGGCCCGGAGAGATACTTTTCAGGACATGACGTCAGTATACTGACGCCGTTTTCATCATATGGACGGGATTCAGCCGGACTAATGTTTCACGCTATAAGCCAGCGCCAGCTTGGCGTAAAAATCTTCCAGCGTGAACCGGGTATCCACCGCGTTATATACCCGAATCTGGCGTGCGTTCGGCTGCGGGGCATAGGTAAGATCATCATTTAACCGCGGCGCATCGACTAACGCGTAATTGTATTCATGGTCGTCCAGCAACAGCGATACTGAAGGATTATCGCCTAATACCCACACTTCACTTTTCGGCCAGGGCACATCTTTGACGATAGCAGAAATCTCTTTATTAAAATCAATCATTTGCTGCCACAAGTACGCCCCCACTTTACCTTGCGGTTTGACTCGGACAGCCAGTTCCGAGAGCGATACCCGCACGGACATATAGACATTGTGCGGTATTTGCCACATCGGAACCTGCGATTTAAATACATTATCCGCGGCAACCGGATCATTAAACATATTGTATTCCCAGCCGCCTTTCGGATACGGCATGCCGCCAATCCAGACCACCGTCATTTTCTGCGCAATACGCGGCTCGGCCAGCAAAGCGGCGGAAACATCCGTCAGCGACCCCATGACCAGCACAAACAGCGGAGCATCATCCTGCTTCATGGCTTCCTTAATCAGCGCTTGCGCCCCTTCACTCAACGCCGGCGACGTTTCTCCTTTTTTGAGCGCGTCCGCCGCGCCGCGATATACCGGCACATCGGTTTTCTCCATCAGAGTCAGCAGACGTTTCAATTCCTGATAACTGTTTTCCATACTGGCGCCGGGGTCGCGTTTCATTAATGGCGCGGTGCGAGCATAGTGGGCGGCGATGATGCCTTTAACCTGGAAGGTCGGCGTCAGCAGCGCATGCGCCACAGCAAAATCATCATCCGCTTCGTTCTTGGCATCGCTGCTGATCATCACCCGGATCTGTTTATGCGCTGCGACATCAAATACGGGCTGAGCCAGAACAACCGCCGGCGCGCCCAACATCACGACCAGAAACGCGGCAACAATCCCGCGCAATCCAACCATCATCGAGCCATATCTCTTCATAATTCAATCTTTCCTATATCTATTTTTAATATTCGGACGCCGTCTTATCATTCCGCCGCCGAATATGCGCAGGCATACCCTTCATCTTTCAGGCCGCGGATTTATCGCCAACCTTCCCGCGTGTTGAAATCCGTTGAGTATATACCGGGCGATATTAGACCCCAAAAGCGTAATATCGCCCATTAAGACGGAGTAAACCGTCAATTATTTACCACCACACTTCCGCCTGAACCCCTAAGCTAAACTGGTCGCTCTTATTGTCGTTGAATGAGGCATCGCTGATATCGTTATCCTGAATTTTCAGATAAGTGCCGTAAAAACGTATTTCAGGGCGGGATGTCAGCATGCTGGTGCCTACTTTTAACGCGTGATAAAGCGTAGTTTTATACCCTGATTCATGATAATTCACACCGCCAGCTTTATTGGTATGATTAAAATAAGCCAGCTCCACGCCGGTTTGATTATACTCATCCCAAATATAGGCAGGACGAATAACGGCACGAATGCTGTCGAAATCCGTATGCGCGCCGGTATCATAGCTGTAAATATCACTCCCTTGCGAATATACCAGCGCATTGGCCATAATCACATCAGGACGTAAATACATTTCCCCCTGCGAAATTACCCGGAAAGCGCTGCCTGAATGATCGCCGTAATAATTGCCATTATAACCATATACGGGATTGGCATCCGATATATTGGAAAAGCCGCTGGCGATCGAGTTAACCGCTCCCTGCACCGTGAATTCATTATATCCGCCAGAAGTAAAATTCTGCCGCAGAATCATTCCCGCGGTCCACGCGTCTTTCATCTTGTAATATTCGCCCGAACCTTCGTTGTTTTTCTGCACATTATCTTTATTCGCCATAGTATATTTACCAAGCAGCTCCAAGGTAGCGTTATCCCAGAGCGGAATATCTTTATAGCGAATATCAAGGGAATTGGTATTAACCTGATGTTTATTTCCACTGGTATCGTAATCAATGGCATGCACATCCAGATCTTCACGGGTCAGCCCAATGTTTAACTTACCGATCCCCAGCGCCCAATTTTCAATACCCAGGCCAGCAGCCGATGTTTCTGAACGGTAGCTTTTCCAGTCCAGCATCTGAATTTCATACACTGGCAAATTGTGTTTACCCACCCAGAAATCCGATTCTGGCGCAAAAGGCAGAAATCCCTGAGTTTTTACATACATATCGGAAAACTGCAATAGGTTTTCCGTGTTCTGATCAAACCATGCACTGCCGTACTGCATGCCTACATTGCCGTCCAGCATGACGATGGCTTCTACTTTTTTACCGTCTTGATCATATACTTTTTGTTTTAATTGCAGATCAAACCAGCCGCTATGTTCATTGCCGAAACGCCCCAATGAACCAATGGCATAGGATTTAGGCGAGCCATGATCGGCAGAGGCCCAGCCGGCGCGGAAATAGCCGTTATAGCTAAATCCGATATCATCTTTAATATATTTACTCAGTTCCCCCAGCGTCAGCGCCTGCATATCGGCGGTATTAGACGTTGCGCCATCTGCCTGTTCATTTGTATTTGTTTTTTTCTCCGGTGCGACATTCACTAGAACGGCGCTTTTCTCCGTCAACGCCGTATTATTCGCTGCCGAGGCCGTTGGGCGCTGTTCAAGAAAAGCTTTATATTGCTTTAATTCATTTTTAGTGGATTGCAATTCCTGCTTGTTCGCCGCCAGTTCCTTTTCCAACAGCTCCAGCCTTTCCTCGACGGTTAATTTTGCCGCGATAGCACTATTGGACAATATCGCGGATGATATTAATAATACAATAAGTTTTAGAGAGTAGTGTTTTTTACGCATAATGTTTTCCAGATAGAGCACATAATAAAAAATAACAACAAAGGGATATTTGATACCATTATCAGTACCTGTTCGTGCTTTTAATGAATTTCCGCGCGTTAGTTTAGTTTGTGTAGTATTGGTGTTTTTTATTTCCTAAATTGGTTGCGAATAAAATAGTTTGGCGTACAGCTCCATGCATGACAATAGCTATTAATTTGTTTACTGCCATAAGGTGAAGCCTGAGGGTTATCAGGTTCGAAGGCCTCCCAAAAAGTATCTGTTCCTGCTTTTATCATTCCCCCCAATAATTTTCGACCAATTTTTTTGCTTCTGTTATTAATCCACTCTGTACCAAAGCATCAACCATATGATGATATAAATAAGGCGTCAACGGCCGAATTGCCTCAGCGTTTATCATTACTTTTTGTAAAGAGATTGCGGCCTCTTTCTGTGGCAGCACATTAGCTAATGCCATCCATATTTGTGATGCCCATGATATTTGCCGGTTTTTTCCACTGACAAATAACTGCAATGCCGGATCGTAAAATATTTCTCTGGCCGCGGCAGTCATTTGCGCTATTTTTTCAACGACGGCATCCATATTTTCTTTGGGAAGAATGACCTTTCCTAATTCAATCAAGCGCCGGCAACTATAAATCAGCAACCCTTGCATTGCGGCCTGTTTATCCATCCCCTGTGTTGCCGCCTCCTGATCTTTTCCGGTATTCCAGTCAATAAAAACATAATCTTTATCCGGTATAATGAAGAGACCTTCCTGATTAACGTGTTGCAAAAGCAGTTCAATCTGCTTTTTAGCTATCGGCCACAGTTCAACAACGGTGGCTTTATCCTGACTGGCGCGGAAGTAATCCAGCAGGATGCCGCCAAACAGAGCGGAATAATCGAGCAATACCACTTCACCAATTCTGGGGGTGGGTTTTTCATAAACGCACGCGGTGACATAGCCATCATCACGCTGCAAGCCAGCGAATAGATAAAGGCAACGGCGCACCAAATCCGTATTATTGAAACTGACATAGTTGGTCAATGCCTGCAGACGCAGATCTCCCAGCCATAGCCGCCGGTCTCGTTTCGGGCCATCTTCAAAGACGGTCTGCATACACTCATGTAATGTCCTAATGCCGGCTTTATCGATATCCCGCCACAAAGGGCTGTCATACTGCGCCGGAAGGTGCTTATCCTCGCCGGCCGATGACACCGCCTGAACCTGAATCGCATCGAATGTGACGTTGAAATTGGATGAAGTTGCAATCACATCGATTTTCACATAGCGAAAAGATTGCCGCCGGGCGATCCTCACCGGTGCCGGAAGAAAATCGACATTGATAATTTCTTCCGGCAGCCAGGCCGCGCTAATCCAGCCGTTATAAGGATAAAGGGATTCCGCGACATCCGTGACCACTTCGCCAAAGGTCAGGCGTAAACGTGCCGGTGAATCGCAGGAAACCCCTTTCCAGCCTAACAAAAACGTCAAGAATCCCGTGTAATGATCGCCGAAATCGACAATCACGCTATCGCCCGTTTTAAAAGTACGCTGCGCCAACTCCGCCATGCCGGCGGTTTTCTCCATGACATACCCCAGCATGCGGCTTTTATCCACTCTGGGCTCCACCGCCGTCAACGCCGGATAGGCAACCTCCTGCAGCGTTGGCGTCAAAGCATCAGCCTGTTGCAGATAGCGCTGCGCCGGCATCGTAGCCGCGGCATCGGTTCCCATCCGTATCGGAGAACCGGATTTGGCCTGTGCGTTCTGCACCGGCCATGCTTTGATGCATGAGGCAACCACGGCAGCTTTTATCAGTAGTTCTCGTCTATTCATGTTCATATCCGCTCAACTGCGATAAAACCCTAAACCGTCGGCGACGCGGTAAGCGTTCGGGCCTGCCGGCGATTTAGGGGACGTTAAGCCTATTTCAGCGCTTCGCCATTGCTGTTAATCACATCGCGATACCAGTAAAAACTTTTCTTCCGCTTACGCTCCAGCGTGCCGTTGCCCTCGTCGTCGCGGTCTACGTAAATAAAGCCGTAACGTTTGGAAAGCTGTGCCGTCGAGGCGCTGACCAGATCGATTGGCCCCCAGCTGGTGTAGCCCAACACTTCGACGCCATCTTCCAACGCCTCGCCGACCTGAACCAGGTGATCGTTCAGATACTGAATACGGTAGTCATCGTTGATGCTGCCGTCGCTTTCAACCTGATCTTTAGCGCCCAGCCCATTTTCCACAATAAACAGCGGCTTCTGATAACGGTCATACAGCACGTTCAGCAGGTAGCGTAACCCCACCGGATCAATCTGCCAGCCCCATTCGGAACTTTGCAGATGCGGATTGGGGATGATATTCAGAATATTGCCGCGCGCTTTCTCCATCTCCGCCTCATCGGCGCTGGCGCAGCCGCTCATGTAATAGCTGAACGAGATGAAGTCGACGGTTTCTTTCAGCGCCTGGCGATCCGCATCGGTGATATCAAGGCTGATGCCATTCTCCTTAAAGAAGCGGGTGGTATAGGAGGGGTAAGCCCCGCGCGCCTGCACGTCGCCGAAGAACTGCCAGTCTCGGTTCTGTATCAGGCTCTTCATCACATCATCCGGTTTGCAGGTCAGAGGATAGAGGATACCGCCCAGCAGCATGTTGCCGATTTTGGCATCGGGGATGATCTCATGGCAGGCTTTCACCGCCTTGGCGCTGGCCACCAGTTGGTGGTGAATGGCCTGATAGATCTGTTGCAGCGAGCTGCCTCCCGGCAGGCCGACGCCGGTGAACGGCTCATGCAGCGAAATATTAATCTCGTTAAACGTCAGCCAGTACTTCACTTTATTGCGATAGCGTTGGAACACCGTGCGCGCATAGCGTTCAAAGCATTCGATGGTTTTGCGATTGCCCCAGCCGCCATGATTTTTCACCAGCCCATACGGCATTTCGTAATGCGACAGCGTCACTAAAGGTTGGATATTATATTTGGCCATTTCGTCAAACAGACGATCGTAGAATGCCAGTCCGGCTTCGTTTGGCGTCTCTTCATCGCCCTGTGGAAAAATGCGCGTCCAGGCGATCGAGGTGCGTAAACACTTAAAGCCCATTTCGGCAAACAGCGCGATATCTTCCGGATAGCGGTGATAAAAATCGATCGCCACATCCTTGATGCCGCTATCGCCGGGCGTACGTTCTACAGGCGGAGTCAAAATGCCATGCGGCTGCAAATCAGAGGTAGACAACCCCTTGCCTTCGCTCAGATAGGCGCCTTCCACTTGATTGGCGGCGACAGCGCCGCCCCATAAAAAGTTGTCAGGAAAACGGTGGCTCATCTTTAATCTCCTTCCCAATTCGGGTGCTAAATGTTTGTCAATCAAATAACCAGCGTTAACAAGGGCGACTGTTCCGAAACGGAATCCCCCGCCACAGGCAACACATCGATGTAAGCGTCGCTATTGGTAATAATGACCGGCGTGATCGTGTCGTATCCCGCGGCTTCAATAGCCTGATAATCAAACTCCACCAGGAGATCGCCCTGCTTCACCACATCGCCGGTTTTAACGTGGGCAGTAAAATACTGTCCGTTCAGTTTTACGGTATCAATTCCGACGTGAATCAATATTTCGGCGCCCTCATCAGACTCCAGGCCAATCGCATGATTGGTTTTGAACAGCGATGCGACCGTCCCGTTGACCGGCGAAACCACGCGTCCGCTCCGCGGTTTGATGGCGATGCCTTTTCCCATCAAGCCGCTGGCGAAAGTCTGATCGCTGACCTGCTCCAGCGGATGAGTTTCTCCCTCGATTGGGCTGCTGATGGATTGCTGACGTACCGGCGCGGCGCCTTTCTGTACGGTCTCGGCCGGCTGAGTCTCCGCTACGGGTTCTTTCTTTATCCCGAACAAGTAGCTGGCCAACGCAGAGAACGCAAAGGCGATGACCGTGCCGATGATTCCCCCCCATACGCTGATGTCCATGCCGGTCGGCGGGATGATTTGCGTAAAGGCGAAAATACTGGGCAAGCCGAAAGAGTACTGTGTCGTGCCGAAATAGCCGGCAATCGCGCTGCCGATCGCCCCGCCGATACAGCCGAAGATAAACGGACGACGCAAAGGAAGGTTGACGCCGTAGATAGCCGGTTCGGTAATGCCGAAGATCCCCGCCGGAAACGCCGACCCCGCAATGCCTTTCAACTTCGCGTCTTTGGTGCGCAGGGAGACGCCCAGCGCCGCGCCGGCCTGCGCCAATACCGCCGGCGTCAATACGGCGATCAGCGTGTCATGCCCCAATGCGCTCAGGTTGTTGATCATCAGCGGCACGAATCCCCAGTGCAGACCGAACATGACGAATATCTGCCATAGACCGCCCATAAAGCCGCCGGCAATGGTTTGATTCGCGCCATAGATCAACTGATAGCCATGCGCCAACTGATAGCTGAGCCAGGTGGTCACCGGACCGATGGCTAAAAACGTCAGCGGTACGGTAATCAGCAAGCACAGAGCCGGCGTAAGGAAGTTACGGATATTGGCGTGCAGGAAAGCGTTCAGCGGTTTTTCCAGTTTGCAGGAAACCCATGCGGCAAAAATAATCGGAATAACCGATGAGGAATAATTGATAAACGTGATGGGAATGCCGAGAAAGTGTAATGGCTGATAACCCGCCGCCGACATGGCATTAAATTCGGCAATCATCGTCGGGTGCACCAACGCGCCGCCAATCGCCATGGAGACAAAAGCATTGCCGCCAAATTTTTTACCGGCGGTATAACCAAGAATAATCGGGAAAAAATAGAATAATGCATCGCTGGCGGAAAATAAAAGTTTATAAGTTCCGCTGCTCTCCACCAGCCAACCGCAGGCCAGGCTTAATGCTAAAAAACCTTTTAATATACCGGAGGCGGCCATTACGCCCATTAATGGGGTAAAAATACCGGCAATGATATCAATAAAGCGGGATAATATATTTTCCTTATTACTATTTTCCTGATTTTCAGCGTTAGCGCCCGATGATTCACTGATACCAGACACTTCTAGCAAATCCTGATATACTTCGCCGACATGATTACCTACGACGACCTGAAACTGGCCGCCGCTTTCAAGCACCATGATAATTCCAGGATTATTTTTAAGCGCAGAAATATTTGTTTTCTTGCTATCCTTTAATTTAAAACGAAGCCGCGTCGCGCAGTGTATTACACTATTTACATTATCGCGACCGCCAACACCTTCAAGTACCTCACTGGCTAATGTCTTGTATTTCATTGCCTATCCTTAATGCCCAGTAACCACATAGTAAAATCAATACGTTATGCACGCTCAACGCTATTTTTGAGACAAAAAAAAACCCAAACTGTTTTTCTTACTGCCGTGACGGCAGAAAACAAAAACGGTTTAGGTTTTGCCTGTATGACCGATATTTAGCCTTACAGTTACAATCCTGATTTTACGAATCATCTTCAATGCAAGAATCTTATTCTTTCCTCTAACATTCTTGCAAGCAACTTATCCTTTTTTATCACTATAATGTGATGAACAGCAAATTTCTCTCTTCTTTATTTTTACGCTTTATCCTGCGATTCGGTTCTTACCCGCTCAATATGAATCGTCAAAAACATCAGCTCTTCTTTCGTCAAGCAATAGCGATACTGTTGATCGATATACGCCTGTATTTTTTCAGCGCATTGATAGGCAAGTTGATATTTTTCCTTAACTACATCATGTAATGATTCATCATCACTAAATACCGTATTTTTTCCAATAAGCCGCTGCGCAAAAAACTTAAGATGGGTAACAAAACGATGATAGCTTAATGCTTGCTCATTATAATCCAGATTTAACTGGTATTTCACAATATTCAAAATCTCCTGCATGATCTTGGTAATGTGAATAACTTCCGGCATTTCACTGTCTAGCTGCGCATTAACTAAATGCAACGCAATAAAGCCGGCTTCGTCCTCCGGCAACCGAACGGATAAACGCTGTTCAATGATATCCAGCGCTTCCACGCCGACCAGAAATTCCTTCTGGTAAAGCCGCTTGATTTCCCATAACAGCACGTTACGGATATTAACCCCCTGCTTATGACGCTCAATCGCGAAGTGGCAGTGGTCGGTCAACGAGATGTAAATGCTGTTTTGCAGCTTCCCCGGCAAACGTTCTTTTGCCAATGAAATGATTTTGTCCGCGGTAGTGATCACCTCCAGCGGGATCTCCGACAGCAGCTCCCGCAGACGCGATGTCAGTTCCCCGCTTTTCAGCGAAAACACTTTTTCAATCAGCGATTCGTCCAGGGAATCGCCAGTATGTTTTTTGAACCCCAGCCCGCGCCCCATCACAACCGACTCATTATTATTCTCGTCGATAACCGTCACGACGTTGTTGTTGAGTATCTTGGCAATTTTCATCGTTCATACCTTGAAAACAAAAAAACCAGACTCCCGCTGTAAAGCGGGAGTCTGGTTTTGCCTGCTAACGCAGTAACAATCCTTATGCCGGATAAATTATCACTTATCATATTCTTCTCAACATCTACTGGATAGAAACGTGATGCGGATCGATAGAACACACTTTATTTACAAATTCTTTTCTTTTCCATAAGAGAAAGTGACAATGATCACAATGTCTTCTGCCATCCCGTGATTTTGGTCATCGCGGACATGGTGCTTTTTGGTGCTGTTGCGCAACAAATCTTGGTAAAAACGACAAATCGTTACTTTTTTTGCGTAAACAGGCTAAAAAATGCGCCCCGAAGCCTTTAGCCACCTTGTTTATCACCGGTGAATAACTATAATACGGAACGTTGTTTCAATTGAATGGTTTCAGCTAATTAACGTGCCACTATTATTAAAACCGTTATCCAAGGCATCGCTTATCGTTATCTCGTTGATAAAACGTGATAATATTTTATGCAGATCATCATCTATACTTATCTCGTGCAACCTGCATCCAAATGAATTCTTCCCGAGGGCCCAACTCTCGCAGCCTTCGGTTCAATCGTTTTTTATCCATCACAACTTGTAGAAGCTATCGTATGAAAAAGACAAAAATTGTTTGTACTATCGGGCCAAAAACAGAATCAGAAGAAATGCTGAGCAATATGCTTGATGCCGGCATGAACGTTATGCGCCTGAACTTCTCGCATGGGGATTACGCCGAACATGGTCAACGCATCAAGAACCTGCGCGCCGTGTTGGCAAAAAGCGGTAAAAAAGCAGCCATTCTGCTGGATACCAAAGGCCCGGAAATTCGCACCATGAAGCTGGAAAACGGTTCTGACGTTTCCCTGACCGCGGGTCAAACATTCACATTCACCACCGACCAAAGCGTTATCGGCAACAAAGAACGTGTTGCGGTTACCTATGCGGGCTTCGCTGAAGACCTGAGCGTCGGCAATACCGTGCTGGTCGACGATGGATTGATCGGCATGGAAGTAACGGCGATCAATGGCAATGAAGTGGTTTGCAAAGTATTAAACAACGGCGATCTGGGCGAAAACAAAGGCGTCAACCTGCCTGGCGTGTCCATTCAACTGCCGGCGCTGGCGGAAAAAGATAAGAGCGACCTGATTTTTGGTTGCGAACAAGGCGTTGATTTCGTCGCCGCGTCCTTTATTCGTAAGCGCTCTGACGTTGAAGAAATTCGCGAACACCTGAAACAACACGGCGGCGAACATATTCAGATCATTTCTAAAATCGAAAACCAGGAAGGTCTGAACAACTTCGACGAAATCCTGGATGCGTCTGACGGCATTATGGTTGCGCGCGGCGACCTGGGCGTTGAAATCCCGGTTGAAGAAGTCATTTTCGCGCAGAAGATGATGATTGAAAAATGTAATCAGGCTCGCAAAGTCGTCATCACCGCGACCCAAATGCTGGATTCCATGATCAAAAACCCGCGTCCTACCCGCGCCGAAGCGGGCGACGTCGCCAACGCCATTATCGATGGCACCGATGCGGTCATGCTGTCTGGCGAAAGCGCCAAAGGGAAATATCCTCTGGAAGCGGTGAGAATCATGGCGACCATCTGCCAGCGCACCGACACCGTAATGAAGTCCCGCCTGGATACCATCAAAACCGTTGGCAAACTGCGTATCACCGAAGCCGTGTGCCGCGGCGCCGTTGAAACGGCGGAAAAACTGGATGCGCCTTTGATCGTAGTTGCGACCAGCGGCGGCAAGTCCGCTAAATCCATCCGCAAATACTTCCCGACCGCGCGCATCCTGGCGCTGACCACCAATGAAGTGACCGCCCGCCAGCTTCTGCTGTGCAAAGGCGTCGATACGCTGCTGGTAAAAGAAATCGCCTCTACCGATGATTTCTATCGTATCGGCAAAGAAGCAGCATTAAACAGCGGCCACGCTAAGGCCGGCGATGTTGTGGTTATGGTTTCCGGCGCGCTGGTTCCAAGCGGCACCACCAATACCGCATCCGTACACCGCCTCTAAAATTTTTACTCTTCCACATTATTAAAAAAGCGCCCTTCAGGGCGCTTTTTTATATTCGGCCGTTATCATAGCTAATATTAATATGCTTATTAACACATGCTTTTAATAAGCAAAAGCTAAGACTTTTCTGATGGAAATAGCGCTGTTTTTTTTGCTTTTTTCATTATTAGGTAAAACCCGCTGCTTCTTTGAGCTAACGATCAAAATTAAGCATGTTCTCATCAAAAATTTATTCTCATTAGAAAAAAGTTTGTGTAATACTTGTCACGCTACATGGAGATTAACTCAATCTAGAGGGTATTAATAATGAATCGTACTAAACTGGTACTGGGCGCGGTAATCCTGGGTTCTACTCTGCTGGCCGGTTGTTCTAGCAACGCTAAAATCGATCAACTGTCTTCTGACGTTCAGACTCTGAACGCTAAAGTTGATCAACTGAGCAACGACGTGAACGCAATCCGCTCTGACGTACAGGCTGCTAAAGACGACGCAGCTCGTGCTAACCAGCGTCTGGACAACCAAGTTCGCACTTACAAAAAGTAATCGAACTGGTTAAGTAATGAAAATGGCGCACCTTGTGCGCCATTTTTTTTATCTTCAGTTTTGCTTTCCATCCGTTCGTCCGAGTACGTCAATCCCTTACCTTTAGGGTCTGAACCCGGCGAACGCTTCCGCCGGGTTTCTCCATATCACTCAGATGCGCCGCCAATAGCAGTAATAGGCGCGGCCGCCTGCGTCTCAGAGCCCTCAGGAACCGCCTGTAACGCCTCCTGGTAAGTATTAATGTCCTGGCCTACGTTGACCAATACCGGCATGCCTGAACGGCGTACAATGGCGTCTGCTACGGTTTTGGCATCCGTATCCGCATCATCGATAAATTTCTTCGTCTTGTTATTGATGTTGATCGGCATGGTCTGCGGGTCGTCCTGATCCGTTTGGGACAATGGCTGATGAACCTCTACATAGCGTTTGCCATCGGGTTCAACCGAGGTTTTGATCGCATCATTGATGATTTGCACACGCGTGCCGACCGGCACGGAATTAAACAGCGCTTCGATATCGTCGGGCCGCAGCCGGATACAGCCGGAGCTGACGCGCATACCGATGCCAAAATTCGCATTGGTGCCGTGAATCAGGTACACGCCGCCATGCGCCGCCAGACGCAGCGCGAAAAGCCCCATCGGATTATCAGGCCCGGCAGGCACCACCGCCGGCAACACGATGCCCTGCTCTTCCAGATAGTGTTTTCGGATATTCGCCGTCGGCGTCCAGGTCGGGTTCGCCCGCTTCTCGGCGACGGTGGTAGTCATTAATGGCGTTTTACGCCCCAGTTGGCCAATGCCGATAGGATACACGATGACGGTATTCTTACCTTTCGGATAGTAATACAGCCGCAGTTCCGCAAGGTTAACCACAATGCCTTCGCGCGGCGTATCCGGCAGCAGCATTTGCGCAGGAATGGTTAATGTTGAACCGGCCGTTGGCAGATAGGGATCGGTGCCTGGGTTAGCTTCCAACATCCCGAGCAGGCCAATTTTAAAATCAGCGGCGATGGCTTCCAACGGACGGCCATCATTGGGGACGGTATAAGCGATGTTCTCGCCGATAAGACGGCTGTTTGGCGGCGGCAGCGGGTATTCCGTCGCACTGGCCGCGCCGCAGCCCGCCAGATACGTTGCGAATACCATACCAAGTAACGTTAACGCGCGTTTCATACTAATTTCCCCACGTCACTGGTCTATGTCGGTTTAAAAAACGATGACTGGTTCTCTTTTTATCAACCAGTATCATGTTCCTGCTATATTAGCATTGTTGTAACAAAATGATATTTTACTTAAAAATCAAATCATTGATATTCAATTCTTTACAAAAGCCAGTGTCAGAATAAAATCCGCCCCCAAATAAATCTACGGGACTAATTCTGAAATATCAGAATGTTAATTTGTATATACCTATCTTTATTATGGTTTAAATAAAAAGCGAATAGTTATTAAACGTGCGTAAATATAAACGCTCGCCGGGAGGGATTTAAACGCCGCTTGCAATGACCGGAGCGCGCCATAAAAAAACACCGGGTTTTCGACCCGGTGTTTTTCTACAATCAACTCAGTTTAGGATAGCTGCGCCGCCTTGGCGCGGATGGCCCGCAGCATCGCTTCCAGTCCCTGTGAGCGGGATGGCGTCAGATGCTGGCTCAATGCCAATTCCTGAAAGAAAGGACGCACATCCAGTTCAACGATCTCCTGCGCGGTCAATCCCTGATAGAGACTGAACACCACGGCGATCAGCCCTTTTACAATGGCTGCGTCGCTGTCGCCATGCAAAGCAACCAATCCCCGATCGTCGCGCTGCATCACAATCCATACCTGACTCTGACAGCCTGCAATCAAATTTTCGGCCCGCCGCCAGGCGTCGGGCAACGGGTCCAGACGGGCACCCAACTCAATGATGTAAAGGTATTTTTCTTCCCAATTATGACAGCGCGAAAAATTACGTACTAATTTCTGCGGATCCGGCAGACTTGCCATTTTTTCCTCCCCAGGCAACAAAAATAACGCTTAGTTGCCCAGTAATCGATGGACACGTTGCAACCCGGCTACCAGCCGGTCAATTTCTTCGCGTGTAGTATAAACGGCCAGCGAGGCGCGGCACATACTGGAAACACGATAGTGTTCCATTAGCGGCATCGCGCAATGGTGGCCGGTGCGAATTGCAATTCCATACTGATCGAGGAAACTGCCGACATCATAGGCATGATGCTTGCCAAGATTAAAGGCGATGACGCCATGCCGCTCCGCGGGGCCGTACAGCGTCAAATCGGGAACCTGCGCCAGCGCTTCCAGCGCGTAGCCCATCAGCGACGTTTCATAACGCTGGATCGCTTCACGTCCCAGTTCGCTAACATAGCTCAGCGCCGCGCCCAGCCCCATGATCCCGGCGGTATTCGGCGAACCGGCCTCAAAGCGCCACGGCGCATCGGCGTAGGTTGTGCCGTTCAGAAGACTCACTTCGCGGATCATCGCCCCGCCGCCTTCCCACGGCGGCATCGCCTGTAACAGCGCGCTTTTGCCATACAGTACGCCAATCCCGGAGGGACCGTAAATCTTGTGGCCGGAAAAGACATAAAAGTCACAGTCCAGCGCCTGCACGTCAACCGGCTGATGCATGATCGCCTGAGCGCCGTCCACCAGAACGACGGCGCCCGCCGCCTTCGCCTGCGCGATAATCTCTTTAACCGGGTTCAGCGTGCCCAATACGTTTGAAATCTGGGTTACCGCCAACAGCCGGGTACGCGCGTCCAGCAAGGCCGGAAGTTTGCTCAACTCCAGCGTGCCGTCCGGCGTCAAAGGCAACACGCGGATTTCAATGCCCCGTTCTTTCGCCAGCATCTGCCAGGGAACGATATTGGCATGATGCTCCATCTCGGTAATGACGATATTATCGCCGGGCTCAAGGAAAGTCCGTCCATAGCTATTGGCGACCAGATTGATGGCTTCCGTCGAGCCGCGCACAAACACGATCTCTTCCGCCGACGCGGCGTTAATGAAAGCGGCGACCTGTTCGCGCACCGCTTCCATCGCGCTGGTGGCCCGCGCGCTCAGCGTATGAATACCGCGGTGTACCGCCGCATACTCATGTTGATAAAAAGCCAGTTCGCGATCGATCACCGCCTGCGGTTTCTGTGCGCTGGCGGCGCTGTCCAGATAAGCCAGCGGCTGACCATTCACTTCCGTTGACAACAGCGGAAAATCAGCCCGAACCCGTTCGATTGGATAACTCATAGTTCTGCCTTCAATAAATCCGTCTGTGCGTTCGGCAAACGTTGCGCGATACGTTTTAATATCACGTCTCTTAATGATTCATCGGCGATGGCTTCCGTCAACTCTGCGGCGAAAGCAAAGATGATCATCTGCTGCGCATCTTGCTGGCTGATGCCGCGCGACCGCAGATAGAACAGTTGCTCTTCGTCGATGCGGCCGATAGTGGCGCCATGACTACACTTCACATCGTCGGCGTAAATTTCCAACTGCGGCTTGGTATCGACTTCGGCCAGCCGTCCTAACAGCAGGTTGTTGTTGGTCATCTGGCCATCGGTTTTCAGCGCGTCGGGAGCCACTTTTATCATGCCGTTAAACACGGCTTTGGCCCTATCGTTAACGATGGTTTTATGCAGCTGACGGCTTTCGCCGTACCCCTGGTTGTGTTCCAGATAGGTTCGGGTATCGCAGACCTCGCTGCCGATCGGCATAATAAGGCTGTTCATCGCCAGGTTGGTGCCTTCGCCATTAAGCTGAGCGCTGGTGTTATGCCGGGTCAATCCCGCCCCCAGCAAAAAGCTCTGGCTGCGAACCAGCGCGTCACGCGCCAGCGCCAGGTCATTATGAGAGAAGTGATAACTGGCCGCCGCTTCAAACGCCAGTTTCATATGGCTGACCTGGCTGTTTTCCTCTGCGTTAATCGTCAACCGCGCGCCGGTGAAATGCGCCTGTTCATCCAGGCTGACGTAATGTTCGATAATCTGCGCGCTGGCGCCGCGCCCAACGTTCAGATGGTGGCGGTAATGTACGGTATTCAGAGACGACGCCTGAGCCTGGCCGCTGCTGATGTGCAGCAGATACAGCGGTTTTTCCGCCTGCCGGCCGGCGGCCAGACGTATCAGCGTGCGTTCGACGGCCAGGCTTTCAGTCAGATGCAAAAACACCTCAGGCTGGATTGCCGCGGGAAAGTCATCGTGGCCGTCGCGTATCGCGTTGACCTCAACCTGATACGGCCCCCACTCGGCGTCGCTGAGTTCCGCGCTAAATTCGCCGTCAACAAACACCAGACGCCAAGCGTCAACCGGCAGCGCCAGCTTATTCAAGGTTGTTTTATCGACCTGCGCCCTGGCGGCGACGAACTCATGCGAAAGCAAACCATCCAGCGGGGTATATTTCCAGTGCTCGTGTTTGCGGTGCGGCAGCCCCAATCGCAACACTTCCCGCCAGTGCTGATGGGCGTCCGCCGAACGCTTGGCGCTATAGGTTTCAAACAGGTTATGCCACTGTTGCAAGGCTTTTCCCTGTTTCCGCTCAACGCTGATTTTAGCGGCGGTTGCTTTATTGTTGGTCGGTAAGCCAGCCATAGCCTTGCTCCTCCAACTGTTTCACCAGTGAGAAGTCACCGGATTTAACGATGCGTCCCTGATACAGGACGTGAACGTAATCTGGCTTGATATAATCCAGAATGCGCTGGTAGTGCGTCACGATGATAAACGAGCGATTCTGATCGCGCAGCGAGTTAACGCCATTGGCAACAATCTTCAGCGCATCAATATCCAGACCGGAATCGGTTTCATCCAGAATGCATAAATCCGGCTCAAGCGCCGCCATTTGCAGAATATCGTTACGTTTTTTCTCCCCGCCGGAAAAGCCGACGTTCACCGAGCGCGTCAACAAATCCGCCGGCATACTCAACAGCTTGATTTTATCTTCGATAAAGTCGGCGAAGTCAAAACGGTCCAGCGGTTCCTGCTGGCGGTATTTGCGCACGGCGTTGACCGCGGTTTGCAGGAAGAACTGGTTGCTGACGCCGGGGATCTCCACCGGGTACTGGAACGCCATGAAGATGCCTTCTCCCGCGCGGTCTTCCGGATCCAACTCCAGCAAATCCTTGCCCTTAAAACTCACCGAACCGTCGGTGACTTCATATTCTTCACGTCCGGCCAGCGTGGCGGAGAGCGTACTTTTCCCCGAGCCGTTCGGCCCCATGATGGCATGCACTTCACCTGGTTTAACCGTCAGGTTAAGTCCTTTAATGATCTCTTTGCCTTCTACGCTGACTTTCAAATTTTCAATACTTAACATGCTCTATCCTTCAGGCGTCTTGCACCTTGTGACGCTCATCATTTTCGTGACCGATTAAAAACCATCGGCAACCGGCGAATTAACCCACACTATGTTCCAGGCTAATCGCCAGTAACTTTTGCGCCTCTACCGCGAACTCCAGCGGTAGCTCAGAGAACACATCCTTACAGAATCCGTTGACAATCATCGAAATCGCGTCATCTTCGCTGATGCCGCGCTGTAAGCAGTAAAACAGCTGATCCTCGCCAATCTTCGACGTGGTCGCCTCATGCTCCAACTGGGCGGTATTGTTGCGAGCCTCCACATACGGGAAAGTATGCGCGCCGCAATTGCTGCCAATCAGCATGGAATCGCACTGGGTGAAATTACGGGCGTTGGTGGCGCTCGGCATAATTTTCACCAGTCCGCGATAGGTATTTTCGCTGTGTCCGGCGGAAATCCCCTTGGAGATGATGGTCGAACGGGTGTTCTTACCAATATGGATCATCTTGGTTCCGGTATCCGCCTGTTGATGACCGTTGGTCAGCGCGACAGAGAAAAACTCGCCGACAGAGTTGTCGCCGCGCAGGATCACGCTGGGGTACTTCCAGGTGATGGCCGAACCGGTTTCCGACTGCGTCCATGACATTTTCGAATTCTCACCGGCGCACAGCGCCCGCTTAGTCACGAAGTTCAGGATCCCGCCTTCCGACTCTTTGCCGGCAAACCAGTTCTGCACGGTGGAGTATTTCACTTCGGCGTTTTTATTGACGATCACCTCCACCACCGCGGCGTGCAGCTGATAGCTGTCGCGCACCGGGGCCGAGCACCCTTCGATATAGCTGACGTAGCTGTCGTCGTCGGCAATCAGAATAGTGCGCTCAAACTGTCCGGTTTTCGCCGCGTTAATGCGGAAATAGGTCGACAGCTCCATCGGGCAGCGCACGCCTTTCGGGACATAAACAAAGGTGCCGTCGGAGGCGACCGCCGCGTTCAATGCCGCAAAAAAGTTGTCGTTCGAAGGCACCACAGTCCCGAGATACTGCCGGACCAAATCAGGATGCTCCTGAATCGCCTCGCTGAACGAACAGAAAATAATGCCCTGTTCGGCCAACTCATGGCGGTAGGTGGTCGCCACGGAAACGGAGTCGAAAATCGCATCCACCGCCACCGATTGGCCTTCACGCACCGGTACGCCAAGCTGATTAAACGCGTTTTCCACTTCGCTGGTCAGGTAATTATTCACCTCGGCGATGCCCGACTGCTGGGTCGCGCCCGGCTGGGAACCGCAGCTATCGTCACACTGCCCGCAGGATGGGGCGGAGTAATAGCTATAGTCCTGGTAGTCGAGATGCTCATACTTGGCCTTCAGCCAGTGAGGCTCTTCCATTTCCAGCCATGCCCGATAGGCGTTAAGCCGGAATTCCAGCATCCATTCGGGTTCGTTGCGTTTCGCTGAAATCGCCCGGACAACCTCTTCGTTGATGCCCCGCGCCAGCTCATCCGTCGCCAATTCAGTGAAGAAGCCTTCTTTATAGCTCACATCACCCATCCAGATCTGAACATCATCAGGTACTTCTACTGTGCTACGTGCCATAATTTTTCATCACTTAAATGCCAAAGCTCTCGCCACATCCACAGGCATGCTGAGCTTTGGGATTATTAAATTTGAACACCTGATTCAGCCCTTCACGGACAAAATCGAGCTCGGTGCCATCAATGAAAGGCATCGCCTTTAACGGTACATAAAGGTTTGCGCCATCGCGTTCGAACAACAGGTCATCCGGCGAGCTCTCTCGCACCAGATCCAATACATAGCCGAATCCGGCGCAGCCGGACTGCTTCACACTAAGTCGTAAACCTTTAACTGCGGCATCCTGCTGCATTAAATTTTTGATTTGTTTTGCTGCGCTGTCCGTTAGCGTCAGACCTTGCCAGATGTTTTCATCTAGTGAAAAGGTCCCTACATTTTCCGTCTGCATACGGTATACCTCATTACGTGTGGTACCAGTTTTAGGCTGGTTTCCCCTAATGTTAGTGATAATGTGCCTGGCTTCAACCACTTGCTTCGCATGGCTATTCTTAACATTTCATTATTGGCGGCGGCTATTGACCCCGCCCGCCGTCTGCCCGTTTCAAAAACAGGAATGAAATTAAAATATAACCAATTGATAAATAAAATAAAAAATCATTTACCGCCAGCTTTCTTCCGCATAAAAATTATCAACTCATTATCATTACTTTAACATACATCGAGAATACCTATTTATAAAACAGGGAAAGTAAATGAAGATTTAATCTCATCCATGACGATTTTTACTGCGTCTCATCCCTTCGCCGCGCTTACGGGCCGTCGCCGACGGGGAGGTGAAAACTTCTCCCGGAAATTTTTTGTCGGCAAAGCGCATTTTCCCCATTGATCCCGACTATTTTTATAAATATGATAATGATTATCATTAATGTTCAAGGTCGATACCCATGCTTTCCGTGAATGCCTGGCTGCAACATCAGATTGACGAATATAAATTTCAAATCCGGGATGCCACAGTAGATTTCTATATGGCGGAGGCTCGCCTAAATCGTCCAGAAAGCCATATCGACCATCTGAGGCGCTATTATAACGCTTGCATGGAAATGGTCGATTTATGTCTGAGAAACGGCGACGACGACAGTTATTTGCACGCGTTGATAAAACTGCACAATAGACTGATTAAAGAAATAAATAATGAGGAGCGCTGTCATCTTTTCCGGGTGCAGAGCTACTACTTTGCACGCAATACGCTCAAGTCCATCTGCCACCAGCTAAGCATGCAGGGGCTATGGGATAAAGCCACCGCATTCCAGACTGATTTCGTCAAACAGGTTCCTTTTCTGCCCTGACGCTTTGCCGCCAGCGCACGATGCGCCCATCCGAACAAAACAATTTAAGTATAGCAGGCTATAGCGGCAAAACTGACCAGGCAATAGCCTATTGCCCAGTCGGTTTTGTGATGGCTGAACTAAAGGCTAATGACCGAGGTCGTCAAGCGGGATGAACAGCACAGCCGCTCGCCCGCGTCATAAATGTTTATCTGCCAAACCTGATGACGCCGACCAATGTGCAGCGCGTAGCACTCGCCGCGGACCTCGCCATCAACGACGGCGCGCAGATGGTTGGCATTGACTTCTATCCCTACCACCCGCTGTTCCCCTTCGGTGCATAGATAGCCGGCGACCGAGCCGAGCGACTCAGCCAGAACAACGGAAGCGCCGCCGTGCAGAAAACCAAACGGCTGCCGGGTCCGGGCATCCACCGGCATGATCGCTTCCAGGCTCTCTTCGGTCAGCTTGGTAAAACGAATCCCCAAATGCGCGATCATGCACCCCTGGGCCTGCTGATTAAGCTGGTCAAGCGTCATCTGTCGTTTCCACTGCATCAGATAATCTCCAGTAAAGCCTGTAGCGGATGACGTAGCGCGTGTCCTTCCATCCGCTTCACCTGACTGCGGCAAGAGTAGCCCGTGGTCAGACAGCGTTTTTGCGGTAGCCGCTGCAGCGCCTGTTGCCAGGACAAAGCATAGATACCCTGGGAATTTGCCAGATTCTTACTTTCATGACCATAGGTTCCCGCCATCCCGCAGCAGCCGACGCTGACATTTTCCAGCCGGGCGCCGAAGCGGGAGAAGATATTCGCCCACTGCTGGCTGCTGGCCGGCAACGCGGTGGTTTCGGTGCAATGCCCCAGCAGATACCAGGATTCGCCGGTGGCGGCCGGCGGCGTCTCTTGCGCCGGCAAGGTCGTCAGCCACTCATGAACCAGTTGCACCGTAAAGTCGCCCCGTTTTTCCCCCAGAATTTCACGGTATTCATCGCGATAACACAGCACCAGCGCAGGATCGACGCCCACCATCGGTATCCCCAACGTCGCCACGCGATTAAGGAAATCGGCGGTTTTGGCGGCCGTCCGGGCAAAGCTGTTCAGGAATCCTTTAATATGCTGCGCCTTACCATTCGGAGAAAAAGGCAGCAATACCGGTTTCAGCCCCAGCTTCTCTACCAGATGAACGAAATCAGCGACCACTTGCGCATCGTAATAGCTGGTAAAAGGATCCTGTACGATTAGCACGTACTGCCGGCGTTCCTGCCCGGACAATTTTTCCAACTGTTCCAGCGTTGTTTTACCGGCGCGGTGGCCGGCGAGTTGCTGACGCAGCGACGGGGAAGAGAGCAGCGGCAGATCGACCATGCCGATTTGCCGGCGGCTCAGTTCGTTCACCCACGGCATTTTCAAAAAGAAGTTAAACGTTTTAGGACTGAGCGCCATAAGCGGCGCGTAGCTTTCCACGCCCGCGACCAGATAATCCCTCACCGGGCGTAAATAGCGGGTGTGGTACAGCTGTAAGAAGCGAGAACGAAAACTTGGGACGTCGATTTTAATCGGACATTGCGTCGAACAGGCTTTACAGGCCAGACATCCCGACATCGATTCCTTCACTTCGTGGGAGAAATCATATTCCCCCTGACGCGCATGCCAGGTGTTGCCGATTTTCCGGATCAACGCCCGCAGGCTGATCTTTTGCTGCGGTAGCTTTTTCTCCAATTCCAGCGGATCGACGCCCTGTTCCGCCAGCAAACGCAACCATTCACGGACCAGCGTCGCCCGGCCTTTCGGCGAATGGATCCGGTTGCCGGTAATCTTCATGGAAGGACACATCGGGCTGCGGGCATCGAAATTGAAACATAGCCCATTGCCATTACAATCCAGCGCGCCGCGAAAAGAGGTGCGAACCGCCAAAGGAATGGTGCGATCGTAGGTGCCGCGCTTGACGGTATCCACCTTCATCATCGGAGCGTCGACTCCCAGCGGAGCGCAGATTTTACCGGGGTTCAGGCGGTTATCCGGATCGAAGGCGGCCTTGATACGGCGTAACTCGGCGTACAGTTCGGGGCCAAAAAACTCAGGGCTGTACTCGGCCCGGAATCCTTTGCCGTGTTCCCCCCACAGCAGGCCGCCGTATTTCGCCGTTAACGCGACGATATTATCGGAGAGCTGCTTCATCAGCATTTCCTGCTGAGGATCGCACATATCCAGCGCCGGCCGCACGTGCAGAACGCCCGCGTCCACATGGCCGAACATGCCATACGCCAGGTTGTGGCTATCCAGCAGCTCGCGGAATTCGGCGATATAATCCGCCAGATGTTGCGGCGGCACGCAGGTATCTTCGGCGAACGGGATCGGCTTTGCCAGACCTTTGCTGTTTCCCAGCAAGCCGACCGCTTTTTTGCGCATGCCATAAATGCGTTCGATGCCTAGCAGATCGTTACAGACCTGATAACCAATAACCCCCGTTTCCCCTTCCGCCATCAGAGTTTCCAGCCGTTCGCATAGCGTGTTCACCTGATCGTTGATCAACGCTTCATCATTGCCGGCAAACTCAACAATGTTCAGTCCTAGCATGTCCCGATCGGGCACATCGGTAATGAGTTCGCTGACGGAGTGCCAGACAATATCTTCACGGGCCAGATTCAATACCTTGGAGTCCACGGTTTCCACTGACAGCGCCTGAGCTTCCACCATGAAAGGCGCGCTACGCAGCGCCGAATCGAATGAGTCGTACTTGACGTTGACCAACCGTCTGACCTTCGGCAACGGCGTGATATCGAGCTTGGCCTCGGTAATAAACGCCAACGTCCCTTCCGCGCCGGTCAGGATACGCGTCAGATCGAAGGTTTGCAGATCGTCGCTGAAAACATGGCGTAAATCGTAACCGGTCAGAAAGCGGTTTAGCTTAGGAAACTTATCGAGGATAAGCTGGCGTTGCTCACGGCAGCGATGCAAGACAGTCTGATAAATCCGTCCAACCGCGGATTCATCCTGCGCCAGTTGCTCCGCCAATGCGGTAGGCATGGCCTGCGTATCCAGAATCTCGCCGCCGATCAGCAGCGCCCGTAAACCCAGGACGTGATCGGAGGTTTTGCCATACACCAGCGACCCCTGCCCCGAGGCGTCAGTGTTGATCATCCCGCCCAGGGTAGCGCGGTTGCTGGTGGACAACTCCGGAGAGAAAAAATAACCGAAAGGCTTAAGATACTGATTTAGCTGATCCTTGATTACGCCGGCTTCTACTCTGACCCACCCCTGTTCCAGATTGATTTCCAGAATGCGGTTCATATAGCGAGACATATCAACCACTACGCCCCGATTCAGCGCCTGACCATTGGTGCCGGTACCTCCGCCCCGCGGGGTGAATGTCAGGTCAAGAAAGCGTTCCTCTGCAGCCAAACGCGACAAAATCGCGACATCGGCGGTGGAACGGGGGAAAACAACGGCATCCGGTAACAATTGATAAATACTATTATCTGTCGCCATCGTCAGACGATCGGCGTAGTTTGTCGCGGTATCGCCAGTAAAACCATTTTGTTTCAATGCTTCCAAAAAATTGAGCACCGGCTGAACGAGGCCGGGCGACTGAGAGATCTGTGGGATCATTATTTTTTGACCCTGTCTTATACAAGAAGTGTTTGCCAATATGACGTTAGGTGTCTGTGAATGAAACGATTTATTATTTATCCAACCATCAGACCCATCACGTTTTATCATATTTCCCGCAGCGATGCCGCTGGTTCGGTAAAAAACACACTGAGTATTGGTTTTCCACTGTTCACACCGACAATATGTTCGACAGACTGTCAAAAACCACATAAATATCTCATGATAAATCATCGCCGTTTCATCGCATTGCCAAAGCGGCGTTGCTTTTACACGTGGCGTTTACTTAATAGAGGTACTATTCATTGACAAGAAAAATTCCACAACCGCATCTCGACCTGGTCAGAATATTATTCAGCCTGCTGTTCATTGCCATCATGATCATCGCCTGTTTTTGGGTTGTTCAACCTTTTATCCTGGGATTCGCCTGGGCGAGCATGGTGGTGATCGCTACCTGGCCGTTATTAATCAAACTTCAGCATCTGCTTTGGGGGCGCCGTTCTCTCGCCGTTGTTGCCATGACGTTACTGCTGATCCTGCTGTTCGTGATGCCGATTGCCGTACTGGTCAGCAGCGCTGTCGATAACAGTTCGGCGTTAATGGGTTGGGCGGCCAGTCAGGAAAACTTCTCCCCGCCGCAGTTGGAGTGGCTGACCTCCATTCCGTTGGTCGGGGATAAATTATTCAATAGCTGGCAAACCCTGTTGCAAAGCGGCGGCAGCGGTTTGTTCGCCAAAGCGCAGCCTTATGTGGGAAAAACCGCAACCTGGCTGGTGGCGCAGGCGGCGCACGTCGGCCGTTTTCTGATGCACTGCGCCCTGATGCTGGTATTCAGCGCCCTGCTCTACTACAAAGGGGAAGCCGTCGCCAAAGCGGTGCGCCACTTCGCTATCCGCCTTGGGCATGAGAGCGGCGATACCGCGGTCATTCTGGCGGCGCAATCCATCCGGGCGGTTGCGCTGGGCGTGGTGGTAACCGCTATTGTGCAATCCCTGTTGGGAGGCATCGGTCTGTTCGTCGCGGGCATCCCGTATACCACGCTATTAACGGTACTGATGTTCTTGTGCTGTCTGGTGCAATTGGGACCGCTCCCCATACTGGTTCCCGCGATTATCTGGCTTTACTGGAGCGGGGATACCACCTGGGGAACGGTGCTGTTGGTTCTAAGCTGCGTGGTCGGAACGATTGATAATTTCATCCGTCCGATATTGATCCGCTTCGGCGCCGATTTGCCGCTGCTGCTAATCCTGTGCGGCGTTATCGGCGGTTTGCTGGCCTTCGGCATGATTGGTCTGTTCATCGGGCCGGTCGTCCTTGCGGTGTCTTATCGCCTGCTTTTTGCATGGATGGACGAAGTTCCCGAACCAAAGGGAATCGTTGATGATCCCCTTAAACCGAATACCGGCAAGGACTAAGCGACGTTAAACGCCATTACTGCCGCGGAAGATCTATTTCGCGGCAGTTAATTGATAAATATTTTTAATGTTTTATCTCATTTTTGCGGGAATATTCCTAAGAAATCGCGCTATTTTCTCCTTATCAGTTCAATTTTATTAAAACCCCCGCGCTTTTTGCCAATAAATCCTTAAAAAACAATTAACTATTAGGATGATTCCTAATGACTGCGCGGAACAGAGTTAATAGGATTGTTTACGGAGCTAATTTAACCTTCATTAGTCAAAAGGTTTCCTCCTCGTCAGAGTTAGTAACGAATTGCTGTGTGTAGTCTTTGCCCATCCCCTGAGATGGGCTTTTTTTTATCGCGAGCTATCCATGCCCGCTTCTTCGTGCCGCCGCAAGCGGCGTTGAAAGCCGCTCCCGGAAATTTTTACCCGCCGACCAATGAAGATTCACCGCCATAAATTGCGGTTGGCCATGTTTTTGTAAATCTTCTATTTGTATTTCACGCGCTTTGCTTTATATCTTTCCTCTTTCAAGCGGATGCGGCTTGAAAGATAACGGGCATGGCGTCTTCGTTTTGAAATCTATTCGATATATTAGTTGGCAAATCGCTTTATTCTCAGGAGTTTTTATGGCTAACCTCGCCAGGGGATTACTACTCGGCTTCTTGCTCAGCCTGCTCGCAGGTTGCGATAACCCGCCCCATACCGATCTGCGTCCACTGTTGACCATCGAGGGAAAAACGATGGGAACGTTTTACAGCGTAAAAATCAGCGGTGAACAGAAAGAGAGCAAGGAACAACTTCAGCAAGAGATTGATGCCTTGCTGGAGCAGGCGAATAACGAGATTTCGACCTACCGTAACGATTCGACGCTGTCGAAATTCAATCAATATCGCGGCAGCGATCCTCAGCCCATCAGCAACGGCATGGCCGATATCATATTGGCGGCCCAGCGTATCGGGCGGGCAACCGGCGGCGCTATGGATATTACCGTCGGCCCCCTGGTCAACCTGTGGGGATTCGGCCCGCAAAAACAGCCGACGCAAATTCCCAGCCAGCAACAGATTGATGAAGCCCGGCGGAAAATCGGGCTCAAGCACCTGAAATTACTGAGTGACGAACAGGGCGAATGGATCCAAAAGGATTTGCCCGATCTGTATGTCGACCTATCAACATTGGGCGAAGGCTATGGCGCCGATGTTCTAGCGCAACTGATGGCCCGGAAAGGCATCACCGACTATCTGGTTTCCGTTGGCGGCGCCATCTCCAGCCGAGGAGTGAATGCCGAGGGGACGCCGTGGCGAGTGGCGATTCAGAAGCCGACCGACCAGGAAAACGCCATGCAGGCGGCGGTCAACCTACAGGGATACACCATCAGCACCTCCGGCAGCTACCGCAATTACTTTGAGCAGAACGGTCAACGATATTCCCATGTGATCGATCCCTCCACCGGGAAACCCATCACGCATCAGTTGGTTTCGGTTACCGTGATCGCGCCGACCGCCCTGGAAGCCGACGGCTGGGACACCGGATTAATGGTTCTGGGAAGGGAAAAAGCCTTACAACTGGCGGAGCAACAAGGGTTGGCCGTTTACCTGATTACCAAGACCGATAAAGGCTTCCACGCGGAAATGACGCCTCAATTCCGGTCGTTTCTGATTGCGCAGTGAATGCCGCAGAGCAACGAACGGTCTGAAAGAAGATCCCCGCCTGCGCGGCGGGGATGGCGATGAAAGCGGGAGGTACGGCGGTAACCTGACGCCAAATAGCGTCAGGCAAGATACCGTCGCGTCCGGCGACTATTGATGTTCGGCCAGATTCAGCCAGGTTTGCACCACGGTATCCGGGTTAAGCGACAAACTGTCAATCCCCTGCTCCATCAGCCAGAGCGCGAAATCTTCATGATCCGACGGCCCCTGACCGCAGATCCCCACGTATTTCCCCTGTTTTTTAGCGGCTTTGATCGCCATCGACAGCAATGCCTTGACCGCGTCATTACGCTCATCAAACAGCTCGGAAACCACGCCGGAGTCCCGATCCAGCCCTAACGCCAACTGCGTCATGTCGTTCGAACCGATGGAGAAACCGTCAAAATACGCCAGAAACTCCTCCGCCAGCAGAGCGTTAGAGGGGATCTCGCACATCATGATGATTTTCAGCCCGTCTTCGCCGCGCCGCAGCCCTTGCCGAGCCAGTTCGTCGATCACGGCCTCCGCCTGGGCGACGGTACGCACAAACGGGATCATGATCTCGACGTTCTTCAGCCCCATATCATTGCGAACACGCTTAATCGCCTCGCATTCCAGCGCAAAGCACGCTTTAAAATCAGGGGAAACATAGCGTCCCGCGCCACGGAATCCCAGCATCGGGTTCTCTTCATCCGGTTCGTAACGTTCGCCGCCCACCAGGTTGGCGTACTCGTTGGATTTAAAATCGGATAACCGCACGATGACCCGCTTCGGCGAAAAAGCCGCCCCAGAGTGGCGATGCCTTCCGTCAATCGAGCGATATAGAACTCGACCGGATCGTCATACCCTTGCATCAGCGCCTTGATTTCGCGCTGTAGCTCCGGGGTTTGCTGGTCGAACTCCAATAGCGCGCGGGGGTGAACGCCGATCATGCGGTTGATAATAAACTCCAAACGCGCCAGCCCAACGCCATCATTCGGCAGGCAGGCGAAATCAAAGGCGCGATCGGGGTTGCCGACGTTCATCATGATTTTCAGCGGCAAGTCCGGCATTTCATCGATTTGCGAACTTTTCACGGTGAAATCCAACAGATCATGGTAGACGTAGCCGGTATCGCCCTCCGCGCACGACACGGTCACTTTCTGTCCGTTACCCAGACGTTCCGTAGCATCGCCGCAACCCACCACCGCCGGGATCCCCAGCTCACGGGCGATGATCGCCGCATGACAGGTACGCCCGCCGCGATTTGTGACGATGGCGGCCGCTTTTTTCATGATCGGTTCCCAATCAGGGTCGGTCATATCCGTCACCAGCACATCACCTGCGTTAATCAGGTGCATTTCGCTGATATCCTGAATCACTTTCACTTCGCCGGCCCCGATGCGATGGCCGATAGCCCGCCCCTCCACCAGCACGTTACCGCCGGACGGCAGATGATAACGCTCCATCACCTGACCATTGGAGCGCACGGTCTCCGGACGCGCCTGCACGATATACAGCTTGCCGCTGTGGCCATCCTTCGCCCATTCGATATCCATCGGCCGGCCGTAGTGCTTCTCAATCAGCAGCGCCTGCCGGGCCAGCGCCTGGACTTCATCATCGCTCAGACTGAAGCGCGCGCGCTGCTGCTCCGGAACGTCTTCAATTTGTACCTGCTTGCCATGCTCCTGACTGGCCGCGTACACCATACGGATTTTTTTCGATCCCATATTGCGCCGGACAATTGCCGGTTTGTTGTTGCGCAAGGTGGGCTTGTGCACATAAAACTCATCGGGATTAACCGCACCCTGCACCACCATTTCCCCCAATCCATACGCAGAGGTGATGAACACCACCTGATCAAAACCAGATTCGGTATCGATAGTGAACATCACGCCGGAAGCGGCCAGATCGGAACGCACCATACGCTGAACGCCCGCCGACAGCGCGACGCCGCGATGGTCGTACCCCTGGTGGACGCGATAGGAGATGGCGCGATCGTTGAACAGCGAAGCAAACACGTGCTTCACGGCGACCATTACCGCATCAATGCCCTGAACATTCAGGAAAGTTTCCTGCTGTCCGGCAAACGAGGCGTCCGGCATATCTTCGGCGGTTGCGGAAGAGCGTACGGCAAAAGAGGCGTCTTTCTCCCCTTCGGCCAGTTGTTGATACGCTTCGCGGATCGCCTGATCAAGCGAGGGCTGGAACGGCGTATCGATAATCCACTGGCGAATTTGCGCTCCTGCTTTCGCCAATTGGTTTACATCGTCAATGTCGGTTTGATCCAACAAATCGTAGATACGCTGATTAATACCGCTTTGATTAAGAAAATCATTAAACGCCTGTGCCGTCGTCGCAAAACCATTCGGCACCGATACGCCCAATTCTGACAGGTTGGTGATCATTTCACCCAGAGAGGCATTTTTGCCCCCCACCCGATCAACATCGTGCATACCAAGCTGGTTATACCAGAGGACATTCCGCAAATCAGAGCCGTTATTGGACATCGAAAAAATCCTTTCTGCATACAAGTAAGGTATGGAAACGTTCAGTTGAGAATTCGTCTCAACGTAATCAGCGTAGCATAACGTTCTATAAAGTATTGAAAGGTGAATCGATCAACCTATGAAAAAAAACCAATTTCACAGGCCAAAATCGATAAATGCGGTAAAAATAAAATATTGCAGAAGATTCTTATCGTTATCATACTGATAATGAAACCGCGTTTTAATAAAAGCATTCTTGAAAGACATTTTTTACTGCAGTTGACATGTTTTTTTTATTAAAAAACAACAAGAGGTGGATGTGGAAAGAAGCGTATTTTATGTCTCTGACGGGACGGCAATCACGGCCGAGGTGCTTGGTCACGCGGTGTTGTCGCAATTTCCGGTGAGCACCGTGAGCTATACCTTGCCCTTTGTTGAAAATGAAGCGCGGGCCAAAGCCGTTTGCGAACAGATCAACACCTTGTATCACCAAAGCGGCCTTCGTCCATTGGTCTTTTATTCCATCGTCACTCCCACCGTACGCGATATCATCACCGGCAGCGAGGGGTTCTGTCAGGATATCGTGCAGGCGCTGGTGGCGCCGTTGCAAAAAGAACTCAACATCCCGCCGACCCCGATCGCCAATCGTACCCACGGTTTGACCGCCAACAACTTGAGTAAGTATGACGCGCGTATTGCCGCTATCGACTATACGCTGGCGCATGACGACGGTATTTCTCTGCGAAATCTCGATCAGGCCCAGGTCATTCTGCTCGGCGTTTCACGCTGCGGCAAAACCCCCACCAGCCTCTATCTGGCGATGCAGTTCGGCATCCGCGCCGCCAATTATCCTTTCATCGCCGATGATATGGATAACCTGCGTTTGCCCGATGCGCTCAAACCTTTTCAAAACAAGCTGTTCGGGCTGACCATTGATGCGGAACGGCTGGCCGCCATCCGTGAAGAACGCCGCGGAAATAGCCGCTATGCCTCTCTGCGCCAGTGTCGTATGGAACTCAGCGAAGTTGAGGCGCTGTTTCGCAAACACCAGATTAAGTACATCAATACCACCAACTATTCCGTTGAGGAAATCTCCGCCAAAATCATCGATATCCTCGGCATGAGCCGACGCATGTACTAGTACATGGTGTATTTATCGCCGGATTTAGTTTATGGTAAGCGCCATTACTTCCCGGCATTCCGCCGTTGAGAAGAAAACCATTTTAGCTGAGAAACATTCTCCCGACAGGATTCGCGCTTCTGGCTGGTAAAGGCGACACGCGCAACGGATGTAAAAATGCGGGCCTGCATGAGCGCGGCGCCCGCCTTACTTTTTTATATACATACGCCGCGGCTTCGCCTCAGAAGATATCCCCGATAACGTCGAGCGGCGGACTGTCAAATGCCCGCGGCGCGGAAGGCGAGAA
The DNA here is from genome assembly GCF_017569925.1 of Brenneria izadpanahii. Lineage (NCBI taxonomy): Bacteria > Pseudomonadati > Pseudomonadota > Gammaproteobacteria > Enterobacterales > Pectobacteriaceae > Brenneria > Brenneria izadpanahii. The sequence continues at coordinate 2,962,505 of NZ_CP050854.1, forward strand.
GCATAGGTTCTCAGCTAAGCGCACTCAGAGATACTATATGCATCAAACAGATGAACTGCGCAGCACGCGCATCGACAATCTGGTTACGCCTCAAGCGCTGATAACCGAATTGCCGCTTTCGTCCGCCGTCGCCGCAACCGTGACGTCGTCACGAAAACATATCGAACACATTCTTAGCGGTAAAAATCGCCGTCTATTAGTCATTGTCGGCCCCTGCTCCATTCACGATACGGTCAGCGCAATGGAGTACGCCAACCGTCTGACGGCATTACGCACGCAATACCAGGATCGGTTGGAAATCGTAATGCGAACCTATTTTGAAAAGCCGCGCACCGTCGTAGGCTGGAAAGGATTGATTTCCGATCCGAAGCTGGACGGCTCTTACCGGGTGAATGAGGGACTGGCGTTAGCCCGGCGTTTGCTTTTGGACATCAATAGTCTTGGATTGCCTACCGCCACCGAATTTCTGGATATGGTCGTCGGTCAGTATATCGCTGACCTGATCAGCTGGGGCGCTATCGGCGCCCGCACCACCGAAAGTCAGATCCATCGTGAAATGGCATCGGCCCTTTCCTGCCCCGTCGGCTTTAAAAACGGTACGGACGGCAACACGCGTATTGCCATTGACGCCATTCGCGCCGCCCGCGCGCAGCACATGTTCCTCTCCCCCGACAAACAAGGGCGGATGACGGTTTACCAAACGCACGGCAACCCGTTTGGCCACATTATTATGCGCGGCGGGAAACAGCCGAATTATTATGCCGACGATATTGCCGCAGCCTGCGCGCATCTGCGTGAACACCGCTTGCCTGAACATCTGGTGATTGATTTCAGCCACGGAAATTGCCAGAAGCAGCATCGCCGTCAATTGGAGATCGCCGATGACGTCTGCCGGCAGATTCGCTCAGGCTCATTAGCGATTGCGGGAGTGATGGCGGAAAGTTTTCTGGTGGAAGGAAACCAGCCGGCGCGCCATCCGCAAACGCTGACCTATGGGCAGTCGATTACCGATCCGTGTCTGGGCTGGCAGGACACGGAAACCCTGCTTGCCCGCCTGGCCGACGCGGTCGATAGCCGTTTTTGATGACCAACCGGCCGGCAAACCCTTTTTGCCAATCAAGCATGAGAGATAGCGAAGGACAGATATCTCATGCTTGAGCGGCTCCGCCACGGCGTTCAAGCCGCTAATTCGCCTGCCGGTTTTACCCCGCCACAAGCCGCATATCCGTGATATTTAGGGCAGCGTAAGTTTATTGCGTTGCATATAAAAGCTAATCTGATAGTCATGGGCGTTGATCATGATGGAGAAATCGATATAGTCGCCCCCTACCGTTTTCGCCAGCGACGTCATCTGCAACAACGGCGTTCCCTCATTAACCTTCAGCAATCCGGCGACGACGCGATCCGCCAGAATCGGGGAAAAGATCTCATAACAGCCGGCAATTTCAACGTGCTTTTCATCTTCAATATAGGCGAACTTCGATCCCTGCAAATGCTTAATGGAGAGATCGGGAAAAGGCGCGATAGGTAAATAACTATCCTCAAGCATGCAGGCTTTCCCATCCACATAGCGTATGCGGCGGGCAAAATAAATTCTTTCGTCGGTGCGCAGCCGCAGTTGGCGGGCGATAGCAGGCGGCGCAGGAATGGTTCGAAACTCAATCACCTCGTTATTCGTTGTACGGCCAATCAAGCGCATATGTTCCGCGAAGCTGTTCAACGCGTGTCCTTCATGCTGAACATCTTTCCGCAGAATATAGGTACCGCTGCCGTGACGGCGTTGCAGCAGCCCCTCTTCAATCAACTGTTCGATGGCTCTGCGGATCGTCATGCGCGAAACAGAGAATTCAACCATCAAACGTTTCTCCGGCGGCAGGGCTTCGCCAATGCGAAATTCGGCCGAATTGATACGCGAACGAATCTGTTCTGCGATAGATTTATAGATCACTTTCAGACCTCCATTTCACGGCAAACGAGTCTCATTTTCGCGCTCATATCAATTGAATTTACCTGATTATCAGTATATTACAACGAGCTATGCGTTACTCGGCCGAGCGGTTCCGCCAAGATGTCTGCGAAATGACAAAAAGGCATACCTCTCAGGCTATCACTAAATCATGATTCAGTTCACATATCTCTGGTTAAATGACTACCCGCCTTATTCAATCTTCATATTCTCAATTCACAAGAAAATATTTAGACGTACAAAAATAGCTTCTCCCTACAAAATTTAAAATGAAGGAAAACACTATGCTAAGTCAAATCCAACGATTTGGTGGAGCGATGTTTACTCCCGTACTACTATTCCCGTTCGCTGGGATTGTCGTCGGTATTGCAATTATGCTGACGAATCCAATGTTTGTCGGTGAATTAGCGAATCAGGATAGTTTATTTTTTCAGATTATTAATATTATTGAAGAAGGCGGATGGACAATATTCCGCAATATGCCGTTAGTCTTTGCCATCAGCCTGCCGATTGGCCTTGCCCATCAGGCTCCGGCCAGAGCCTGTCTGGCCTCGCTGGTGTCTTACCTTACCTTCAATTATCTTATTCAGGCCATGGCGACCCAGTGGGGCGGTTATTTTAATGTTGATTTCACCGCCGATGCCGGAGGCGTAAGCGGATTAGTTATGATCGCCGGAATAAAAACATTGGATACCAGTATTATTGGCGCCATTGCCATTTCCGGTTTAGTCACGGCTATTCATAACCGTTTTTACGATAAAACATTACCGGTTTATATCGGTATATTTCAGGGAACGGCTTATGTCGTTATTGTCAGCTTTTTTATTCTGCTTCCTGTCGCCTGGTTAACATTGCTTATTTGGCCAAAAATTCAAACAGGCATTTCTTCGCTGCAAGATTTAATGTTGGCGTCGGGGGCATTAGGCGTCTGGATATATACCTTTTTAGAACGAATTTTGATCCCGACGGGCCTGCACCATTTTATTTACGGACCTTTCATCTTTGGTCCGGTCGCGGTGGAAGGCGGCATTCAGGTTAACTGGATTGAACATATTCAGGCCTTCAGTCAATCAACCTTGCCGTTGAAAGAGCTGTTTCCTCAGGGCGGTTTTGCGCTGTACGGCAATACCAAAATGTTTGGCTCCATCGGCATCGCCGCCGCCATTTACGCCGCCGCCAGCCCGGAAAACAAGAGCAAGGTGGCCGGCCTGCTCATCCCGGCGGTGCTGACGGCGGTACTGGTGGGAATAACCGAACCGCTGGAATTCACCTTCCTGTTTATCGCGCCATTCTTGTTCGCCATTCACGCTCTGCTGGCCGCCACCATGGCGACGGTAATGTACCTGCTGGGCGTGGTCGGCAATATGGGCGGCGGACTGATTGAAATTGCCACGCAAAACTGGCTGCCGATGTTCCACCACCACGCGATGAACATGGTGATCCAAATCGCGGTTGGCGTCGCGTTTTCATTCATCTACTTCTTTGTCTTCCGCACGATAATTTTACGTTTCGACGTCAAAACGCCGGGCCGGGAAGAGTGTGAGATCAAGCTGTACACCAAAACCGACCTGCGCAGCAAGAAAGCCGCTCAGCCGGCAGGCCAACTCGAACAGGCTCAGGCCTATCTGGATGCCCTTGGCGGCACGGCGAATATCGTCGACCTAACCAATTGTGCAACACGTCTGCGTATCACGCTCGCCGATCCCGCCCTGATGCAGCCTGACGACATATTCCGTCAGTTGGGCGCCCACGGCGTGGTGCATAACGACAACGCTATTCAAATTATCGTCGGCCTATCGGTTCCGCAGGTTCGCGATCGTCTGGAAAACTTGATGCAACATTCACGCTATACGGAGGTTCACTCATGAAAAAATTCTCAATTGTTATCGCCGGCGGTGGCAGCACATTCACCCCAGGAATTGTTCTAATGCTATTGCAAAACCGCGACCGTTTTCCCATCGGCACGCTGAAATTTTATGACAATGACGGCGCAAGACAGGAAACCATCGCCGAAGCCTGCAAGATCCTGCTGCAAGAACAGGCGCCGGAAATCGCATTCAGCTATACCACGGATCCGGAAGAAGCCTTCACCGGCGTGGACTTTGTTATGGCGCATATTCGCGTCGGGAAATACCCGATGCGTGAACTGGATGAAAAAATCCCGCTGCGCCACGGCGTGGTCGGTCAGGAAACCTGCGGCCCCGGCGGCATCGCTTACGGAATGCGCTCTATTGGCGGCGTGCTGGAACTGGTGGATTTCATGGAAAAATATTCCCCGCAGGCCTGGATGCTGAACTATTCCAATCCGGCCGCCATTGTCGCGGAAGCCACGCGGAAACTACGTCCGCAAGCCAAGATCCTCAACATTTGCGATATGCCTATCGGTATTGAGGGACGGATGGCGGAAATCATCGGCTTGAAATCACGTAAGGAAATGAAAGTCCGCTACTACGGGCTGAACCACTTCGGCTGGTGGACCTCCATACAGGATAAAGACGGCAACGAACTGCTGCCGACCATTCGCGAGCACGTGGCGAAATACGGTTACATTCCGCAAACGGGCGATGCTAACGTCGAACAGAGCTGGAATGATACCTTTGCCAAAGCCAAGGACGTATGCGCGCTGGATCCGCAAACGCTGCCGAATACGTATCTGAAGTACTATTTCTTCCCGGATTACGTGGTGGCGCACTCAAACCCGGAATACACCCGCGCCAATGAAGTCATGGCCGGCCGCGAGAAACATGTTTTCGGCTCCTGCAACGCGATCATCAACGCCCGTTCCGGCGCCGCCGGCGATCTTGAAATTGATGAGCACGCTTCGTATATCGTCGATCTGGCGCGCGCCATCGCCTTTAATACGCAGGAGAGAATGTTGCTGATCGTAGAAAACAACGGCGCGATCAATAACTTTGATGACGACGCCATGGTGGAAATTCCTTGTCTGGTGGGCAGTCAAGGACCGGAGCCGTTGCAGGTAGGCGATATTCCCACCTTCCAGAAAGGTTTGATGAGCCAGCAGGTGGCGGTGGAAAAACTGGTGGTCGAAGCCTGGGTCGAGCACTCTTACCAGAAGCTGTGGCAAGCCATCAGTTTGTCTAAGACCGTCCCCAGCGCCAGCGTGGCGAAAGCCATTCTTGATGATTTGATCGAAGCCAACCGCGACTACTGGCCGGAACTGAAATAAGCGCCGATTTCCCTCCCCGCGCCGGGGAGGGATCGCTTTCATCGCCGATGCGGTAAGACGCCGCTTTACCGGCGCTAATCCGTCAACTTAAGCAGAATGTTAAAGAGAACACGGCAGAAGCGCCTCACGCCGCGACATCCCGATGCTTAAACGCACGGCACCTCCCGGTTACTCACGCCTTAAACACAAAGCATTAACGTTGACCGCCCCGCTTTACTCGCGATATTCGGCATCTTCCCCCGCCCGCCAATGACGCATTTCCCATGGATTAAGAAAATTTCACTTGATGTAACTTTTTTGTTACATGAAAATGATTCTCATTAGTTTCTGGCTATGCTGTGATGAAAACAAAGAATAAGGAAGCGACAATGCAGACTTCAATCTACCAACAATATCTACAGGCTAAAACTGCGCATCCGCGTAAATACGCCCGCGATCTGGCCGCCCTGCTCGGCATCAGCGAAGCTGAGCTGACCCACTCGCGTGTCGGACATGATGCAAAGCGCCTGCAGGGAGATGCCAAATCCTGGCTGACCACCCTGGAGCAGGTTGGTAATACCAAGTCTATCACGCGTAATAATTACGCCGTTCATGAGCACGTGGGTTATTACCGCAACCAGCATTTGGACGGCCATGCCGGCCTGATCCTAAATCCGCGCGAGCTGGATTTGCGCCTGTTCCTGCATCAATGGTCATCCGCTTTCTTCCTGGTGGAAACCACGCCGCGCGGCGAACGCCAGAGCATTCAGTTTTTTGACCACCAGGGCGACGCCATTTTGAAGGTTTATGCGACCGACGCCACCGATATGCCGGCCTGGCGGCAGTTCGTCGATCAATTCGCCAGCGCTGAAAATCCGGCGCTGGTCATTCGTCCGCAAGCGGCCGACGCCGCCGCGGCTAGCGCGGTGGAATACAACCCGGAGCTTGAGGCCGAATGGCGCGCCATGACCGATGTCCACCAGTTTTTCATTCTGCTGAGGCGCTATAACCTCACCCGCCAGCAGGCTTTCCGCGCCGTTAGCGATGAGCTGGCCTATCGGGTTGATAACACGGCGTTATCACAAATCCTGTTCGCCGCCAAAGACGCGCAAAATGAAATCATGATATTCGTCGGCAACCGCGGCTGCGTGCAGATTTTCACCGGAAAAATCGAACGCGTGGAACGAATGGAGCAGCACGCCGAATGGATTAACGTTTTTAATCAGTACTTTACGCTGCATCTGATTGAAAATTCAATTGCCGAGAGCTGGGTAACGCGCAAACCGACCGCCGATGGCATCGTCACCAGCCTGGAACTGTACGCCGCGGACGGTACGCAAATCGCGCAGCTATTCGGACAACGAACCGAAGGCACGCCGGAACAGCAGCAATGGCGTGAGCAGATTAGCGCCCTGAAAGCGCTTAAGGATCTTGCCGCATGAAACACTGGCTATTCCCGTTATTAATGGCGCTGCCGTTAGGCGCTTCGGCCGCCGAGCGTATTGTCTCCATCGGCGGAGACGTCACTGAAATCATCTACGCTCTAGGGGCGGAGAAAGATCTGGTCGCCAGGGACAGCACCAGCCTGCATCCCGATGCCGCCACCAAACTCCCGGACATTGGCTACATGCGCCAGCTCAACACCGAAGGGATTTTGTCCATGAGACCCTCGCTGGTGATCGCCAGTGAACTGTCTCAACCTTCGCTGGTATTGCAGCAGGTGGCGGACAGCGGCGCCAAGGTCATCAATATTCCGGCCGACCCCGTGCCGGAAACCGTTCCGCAAAAGATTAGCGCGATCGCTCAGGCGCTGGATAAAGAAGCGGAAGGCAAGAAGCTGGCAGAGACTTATCAGCAACAGTTAGCCGGCGTCGCCAGTTCGCCGCTGCCGGTTAAGGCGCTTTTCATTCTCAGCCACGGCGGTATGACCGCGATGGCCGCCGGGAAACATACGCCTGCCGACACCATCATCCGTAACGTCGGATTAACCAACGCCATGCAGGCCATCGAACGCTATCAGCCGCTATCGCAGGAGGGCGTAGTCGCCAGCGCGCCGGATCTGGTGTTGATTTCCACTCAGGGGTTAAAGAGCCTGGGCGGCGAAGAGCAGATATGGAAATTACCGGGTCTGGCGCTAACGCCGGCAGGGAAAGACAAGCGCTTGCTGGTGGTTGATGATATGGCGATGCTCGGCTTTACGCTGGAGACGCCGGCCCTGATGGCGACCATCCGTCAGGCCGCAGAACAAATAAAATGACGCGACGGCTTCATCCACGCTATTTACTGGCCGCTCTGCTGCTGTTGCTGTTGGCGCTGATGACGGGAGCGGCGAATATGGGCGCGCTCACCCTATCGGTAAAGATGCTGTGGCAGACGCCATTTAGCGATCCGCTATGGCACATCTGGTTGAATATTCGCCTGCCCCGCGTGCTGCTGGCGGTGCTGGTCGGCAGTGCGCTGGCCTGCTCCGGCGCCATCATGCAGGGATTATTCCGCAACCCGCTGGCCGACCCCGGACTATTGGGCATCAGCAGCGGCGGCGCGCTTTGTGTGGCATTGACGATTGTTCTGCCTCTCGGCCTTCCGCCGCTGTTGTCGCTTTACAGTCCGATGCTGGCGGCGTTCGCCGGCTGCCTGGCGATTACCGCGGTGATTTTCATTCTGAGCCGTTCCGAACAGGGCGGGCTGACGCGGCTGTTGTTGGCCGGTATTGCGCTGAACGCGCTGTGCATCGCCAGCGTTGGCGTATTAACCTACATCAGCACCGATCAGCAACTGCGCCAGTTCTCGCTGTGGGGAATGGGAAGTTTGGGCCAGGCGCAGTGGCCGATGCTGCTGGTCGCCGCTACGCTGGTGCTTCCGGCGCTGGTGATTACTCTGTATCAGGCCCGGCGTTTAAACCTGCTGCAGTTGGGCGATGAAGAAGCGCATTATCTGGGCGTGAACGTCAAACGCACCAAGCACACGCTGCTGCTGTTAAGCTCGCTGCTGGTAGGCGTGGCGGTGGCGGTCAGCGGCGTGATCGGCTTTATCGGCCTGGTTATTCCCCATCTTATTCGCATGCATCTGGGCGCCGATCACCGCTGGCTGATTCCCGGCTCCATACTCGGCGGTTCCTGCCTGTTGCTGATTGCCGATACCCTGGCGCGCACCGTCTTATCCCCGGCGGAGATGCCCGTCGGGCTATTAACCAGTCTGATTGGCGGCCCCTATTTTTTATGGCTGATCGTGCAACATAAAGGACGCGGCCATGAATGACACCGCGCTGGCAGCCCGAAATCTGAGTTACCGCACCGGCGGACGATATCTGACGCAAGATGTTTCGCTGGAGGTTAATTGCGGCGAGATCGTGGCGATCATCGGCCCCAATGGCGCGGGTAAATCCACGCTGCTGCGCTTATTGACCGGTTATTTAACGCCGCACCAGGGAGAATGCCTATTAGCCGGCAAGCCGTTTGCGCAGTGGACGCCGACCGCACTGGCGAAAACCCGCGCGGTAATGCGCCAGCATAGCGGACTGGCTTTCGCCTTCAGCGTAGAGGACGTTGTCGCCATGGGCCGTTCTCCCTATGGACGCGACCAGCGGAACGATGAAATCATCTGCCGGGTAATGGAGCAAACCGGCTGCCGGGATCTGGCAAACAGGGATTACCGCCATCTCTCCGGCGGCGAACAACAGCGCGTGCAGTTGGCCCGCGTGCTGGCCCAGCTCTGGCATCCCGAACCGACGCCGGGATGGCTGTTTCTCGATGAGCCCACCTCGGCGCTGGATCTCTATCACCAGCAGCATCTGCTGCGGCTGTTGAAGCAATTGACGCAACAGCAGCCGTTGGCCGTTTGCTGCGTGCTGCACGACCTCAATCTGGCCGCCTTGTACGCCGATCGGATTTTACTGCTGCACGAAGGGAAACTGGTGGCGCAGGGCACGCCGGATCAGGTTTTGCAGGCGGACCTGCTTACCCGCTGGTATCAGGCCGATCTGAACGTCAGCCCGCATCCTGAATATCCGCTCCCGCAGGTCTATCTGCGCCGGTAAGCGGCTTTCAACTGGAGCAGGAGACGGTCAGATGTTTGCCCCACTCTGGCGGCAACGCCGCCAGATCGTCCATTTCCGGCTGGTCGGCATAGGGCTGACAAAGCGCCCGATGCAGCCGCGCCAACGCGCCGATATCATCCTTTTCCGCCGGTTCGATAGCCTGCTGCGCCAAGTAGTTGCGCAGCACATATTTCGGATTGGCGGCCTTCATTCTCTGTTGCCGTTCGGCATCGCTTTGCGGCTCCCGCATCAGGCGTTTACGATAGGCGTCAAACCAGCGGTCGAACGCCGGGCGATCGATAAACTCATCACGCAGCGGCGAAACGGCATCGTTTTTCTCGGCCCCGGACAACAGGCGAAAGGTTCGGGTATAGTCGCGCCGCTCTTGCTGCATCAGACTTAGCAACCCCACCAGAATATCGTTATCTGCGGCATCGGCGGTAAACAACCCTAACTTGGCGCGCATCAGTTCCCCGAATTGCCGCATCAGCGCCGGCTCATAGCGAGCCAGTTCGCGCTCTAGTTCATCCGCGGTCATCAGCCCCGACAGCGACTGCGCCAGACGATACAGGTTCCATAACCCAACCACGGGCTGATTCTCGAATGCGTAGCGTCCCTGATGGTCGGAATGGTTGCAGATATAGCCCGGTTGGTAATCATCCATAAATCCGAACGGGCCGTAGTCAATAGTCAGACCGAGGATCGACATATTATCCGTATTCATCACGCCATGCGAAAAGCCGACCGCCTGCCAGTGCGCAATCAGCCGCGCGGTGCGCTCAACCACATCGCCGAACCACAATGTATAGCGCCGTTCATCGTCCCGCCACTGCGGCCAGTGACGGGCGATGACGAAATCCGCCAGTCGGCGGACGTTTTCCGGTTCACGACGGTAATAAAAATGTTCGAAATGACCGAAGCGCACATGGCTTTCCGCCACGCGCAGCAACATAGCCCCCGGCTCTTCCCGTTCACGCTGAATAACCTGCTCGCTGGTTACCACGGTCAACGCGCGCGTAGTGGGAATGCCCAGATGGTGCATCGCCTCAGAAGCCAGAAACTCGCGGATCACGGAGCGCAGCACCGCGCGCCCGTCTCCCATACGTGAGTAAGGCGTCAGACCTGCGCCTTTAAGGTGCCAATCCATGCCGCGGCCATCCGCCAGCCGCTGCTCTCCCAGCAGGATGCCGCGCCCGTCGCCCAATTGCCCGGCCCACGCGCCGAACTGATGACCGCTATACACCTGCGCCAGCGGCGCCATTCCGGGCAGCAGCGCTTCGCCGCGCCAGACGGCGTCATGCGGGGGCGTAAACCACTCCGGAGATAGCCCGAGTTCATCCGCCAGTCCTTGACTGTGATAAAGCAAGCGCGCGCCCTGAAGCGGCGTCGGTTTCAACTCGGTATAGAAACCCGGCAACTGTTGATGGTAGTGATTGATGAACGATAGTGTCTGCGGCATGTGTTCTCCCCTATAAGGAAAGTGTAGAACGGCCGTCATGAAACTAACACGGAGAGAGTATAGGGATATTGCCGATTCCGCCGTATAACCTGACAAAACCAGCGGAAGTAAAATCCGAGGCTTCGCGTTATGAGCGATGAAAGAAATCGGCCTGCGGTTTCAATTCATCAAAGTGAACCGCCGACCAAAGATTTCCCTGTACCGCATCAATACTTAACTGCCTGACTTTGTCTAAATATTCAGGCGTGTCAATGCCTTTCGCAATAACCGTTATCTGCGGATAATGAGTTTTCATGATCCGCAACAGCGGATCCATAATCGAAACATTGGTCGCACGGGATAATAGATGCCAGACGAAATTCTGATCCATTTTCACCATACTAATTAAGTTATCATTCAAAGGATTCAGATTAATTTTCCCCGAACCGAAATTATCCAGACAAAGGTTAAATGATTCACTTAGCTTCAGAATACGAGGATCTTTTTTACCCTGGGATAAGTTTGGAAACAGTTCATTAATCTCTAATTGGATAAATGGAAGGTTTTTAATTTCATGACTTAACATCTGCGATCCCATCAGGAAATCTGCGGCTTCAGGGTCGGTTTTTAACAAAAGAATAACGTTATTTTGAGTAAACCAATCCGCATTTTTTTTTGACAAACTCGATTTGTTCTTTAATGAAATCATACTGTTGCGTTTTGGTTAATATACTGAAAATAACATCGGGAAGGATGCTCATATTTCCTGACAAACTATTAAATCGAGTTATCATAACAACCGCCAATAACTCCCCTTCCATACGATAAATAGGCCAGAAAACATAATCACTTGCATAGTCTACATCTAACCGAATAAGCATGTTATATCATCATAAGTCAGGTAATAACAAACCACTATTTGCGTGCGTTTTATACTAAATATCCCAAAAACGATCGCTATTTAGCACTGTTTTTTCAGACACCATTTGCTATCCCAGCTAGAGGGTCGGATTAATCACTTAGGTTTTCTGGCCGTATAAATATGTCATGCCGCAACCTATAAAAAGCGTGCTACTTGCTTTATTTATAGACCAGAACAATCTATTTTCCACATTAATACAATAGGAATAGACTTAGTTCGGATATTAGGATGATTTCAGGGAAAGAATTTGCTCTTCGGCGTAAAGGGAAAAAGATTATCAAATCGTATTTTTCCGCTCATAACATTTTTTATACTCGCGGGGGCTAATGCCGTAGTGGTGGCGAAACAGCCGGGAAAAATAGCGCGCGTCGGGGTAACCGACCGCCAGCGCGATCTGCGTGATGGACAGCGATGTACTTTGCAACAGGCTCCTTGCCCGGCTAATGCGCTGTTTCTCCCGCCAGGCGAAAACCGTCTGGTTCATTTCCCGCTTAAACAGATGGGCCAATCGTGAAGGAGAAAGGAAAATCCGCCGGGCCAGCGCCTCAATATTGATATCCTCGGCGATATGCTCGTCAATATACTGGCACAGCGCATTAATGCGAGGATCCACGGCATGCCGATTGCTTATTGGCTGGGCCCGGAAACAGGTTAAAATCAGCCTTTCGAGCGCGTTCATGGCCATCGCCTCCGCCAGTGGTTCGATGGCGGCATGGTGGTGAATCACTTCAGAGAACAGAAGCTGCATATTCTCGATGGCGGTGGGAGAGCCGAGCCGCATCTTCCCGATATTTTTATCGGTGTTATCCCAGCGCAACCAGTCGACCCAATAGGGTCTTGGAATAAAATAAATCCATAAATGATCCCAAAACTCGCTGTTCTCCGCGCGCCCATAGTGATGCGGCACGCCCGGAGGGAAAAGCACCAGTTCATTTTCCTGGCAATGAATATAATGTTCCCCGGCCTTCACTCGCCCTTCCCCCGCAACGTGAGGTTAATGATATAACCTTTCATTCCCTGGGGACGATTAATGTAATAATCCAGCTTGCTGCCACGCGAAATCGGGGTAAACCCGGCAACCAGATAGGCATTGAAGGTGAAACTTTTCATCAATGGCGAGAAATTCACCATATCATCTGAATTAAGCGCCATTGTCATCATTCTCTCGCTGCCGGACAGAGGAAACTACTCGTCCTGCAATACGCGTAACCCCCAGGGGTCAAGCGTTACTTCCGCCGCCGCGGGCAACAACCGATCGCTGAGCAAGCAGCGGGACGGCGCCGGAATGCGGACGGCGCGAGCCGTTGCCGAATAGTTAAACATAAAGCGGATTGTCTCCCCTGCACGATTTTTCCCTTTGCATACGATTAACGGGAAGGCAGTTTCCGAAGTTTGCGACGCCAGTTTACAATCTCGGCATAAGTAATTGAATAATTGGCTGATAAAAGGTTTTTTCGGCAGAAATCCCACATACATCGCCAGCCCGCCGCCATAATTTTTTTCCGTTACGGCGGCATATTTTTGCCAGCAGGGATGCTGATATTGCGCCAGAATACGAGTCCCCTCGTCATCCGGCGTTAACAACTCCATCCATAACTCGGCCGGTTCATCTTCCCGCGCGCTTATCTCCTCAACCAATGACTTAATGACGACCTGCTCCGGCAAGACAAATTGGCTATAGGAGATCCCGCAGCTCTGGCTCAATATTCCTGGCTGCTTTCCGCTTCGCACCTTCACATTTTCATCGCAAAACCCGGATTTAAAGCCAATCAGCGCACGGCCTCCATTTTGGATATAACCGTTGATGCGCTCCAGCAGCGCATCGTCCGCCGCATATAATGCCGGTATGACGATGGCCTGATATTTATCACAGCCATCATCGATATCATTGATGATATCAAGCGCAATATTCTGGTCGTACAGGGCGTCATAAAAGCGTCGAACAATATCGTTATAGACATTGCCTGACGCTTCGCCAGGTTTAAACCAGTTCAAGGCTTCCATCGCTTCGTTGTTCACCAGCAACGCGACATCATTATGAAAAGAGAGACCGGCCAGCGCGCCGGAAAGGCGGGCAAAATCCGCGCCGATGGTCTGCGCTTCACGGTAGGTCGCGTTAGGCATGAAATCGTGGCTCAACAACCCTTTCCAATAGGTTTCAAACGAGTTATGAATCGAGTGCCAATGCCAGTACGACACCATTTTTGCTCCGCGGGCGATATGGCTAAAAGCCTGAAGACGCAGTTGCCCCGGATAAGGCGTCCACTGTGGGAACCCCTGCGCCTGCGTTTCCAGAACAAAGTAGTTCGCCCCCTGTTTTAAATTGCGCGCGACATCGCCGCCAAACGCAATCTCCCGCCCGGAGAGATGATCCTGTGAAGGATGATAAATATCCACGCCGGCCACCGTTAACGCTTTAGCCGCGGCGAAATGGTCCACGCGCGGCTGTACGCCGTAAGAGTAGCCGCGCCACTCAAAATCGAAATTATGGGTGATAAACTGATCGTCCCGGGCATATTCCGCCACGATAGCGGCCTGCCATGTCAGATACTCGGTTACCATCCGGCGCTGAAATTTAGCGAACGCACTACCCAAACTGGCATTAATGGTGCTTTCCACCGGGGGAAAATCTTCCCAGCTATCAATACGATTGCTCCAGTAATCCAGCCCAAAATCTCGGTTCATCTTACCAATATCCGGATAACGCGACTTCAGCGAGTCAACAAAACGCCGCTGTATCTCAGGCCCGACGTTATCATAATGTTTGGTTTCGTTATCCAACTGATAGCCGATAATAGCCGGGTGTCGATGCACGTGATCCATCAGGACGCGAATGATATTTTCGGCGTAACGCAAAAATGTCGGGCTCACGATATCCATGATTTGACGGCGGCCATATTTCTCCCGTCCTTGCGCCGTCGTAACCATAACCTCCGGGTGCTTTCTCGCCAGCCAACTGGGAATGGCATAGGTCGGCGTGCCGATTATTACGGCTATCCCGGCGGCGTGCATGGCATCCAGAACACGATCTATATGCGTAAAATTATATTCGCCCTCCTGGGGTTCCAGGGTACTCCATGTTGACTCAGCGATACGGACGACATTAATTCCCGCAGACAACATCAATTCAATATCTTTTTCCATCCGATCCTCTGGCATATATTCGTCATAATAAGCGACACCGTAATATAAATCGGCCATTGTATCTCCTGGAGTTATTTAGTGAGTACGGCTTGGTTAAGTAATACGCGAGAAGAATCAAGCGTGACAAATGAGATGACGGTAAAGAATAATGCGATGCATCCCAGCGCCAGATAACTTTCGGAAAACCCCATACGCTGGTACATATAACCGATCCCGCCGGACAGAAAAATAGTGCTGAAACTTTTTGAGAACTGAAAACCGATTAAATAAACCGTCGCCGACAACCAGGGGTTAAAATTGGCGGTAATATATTTTAATCCGGCGACCAATAAAATTGAACTTTCAAAACCGTGAAGCATCTTGATTGCGCTGATTGAAATCGGTCCTATTGCCCAGGCCGAACCAATAATGCGGAAACTCATGATTAACCCGCAATAAAGCAGGGCGTTTTTCGGCCCTATTTTATTGACGAACCAGGGCGCCATAAACATAACCGCCGCATCGAGAAATATTTGCGCCGTCGTCAGATAGCCGAACACTTCCGCGCCGCGCGCTTTACTGGCGAAGAAATGGCTATAATAAATGGCGAATTGCTGATCATAGGTTTCATAAATCGCCCCCACGCCCACCATATACATGGCAAAAAACCAAAATTTCTTTAATTTTATCAAGCTCTGGACATCAACCAGGGTGATGGGCGCAGTTTTAGGCAGGCTTTCTTTTGCTGCGTTCGTTGACGCGGGATGCGTTCTCCAAACGATAAACAGCAAAGCGATCCCCGCCAGACTGGCCATCCAGAAAATATAGTCCTGATTGATCCCATAAAGTTTACCCGCGGCGAAAGTACCGATTGCCGCCCCAATTCCCCCGAACATTCTGGCCCGGCCGAATTCAAAACCTGATAAACGGCTGACTTTATCAATATAAGCCTCACATACGCCGCAGCCCGCGCCGTATGCCATGCCGATGTAAAGCCCGCCCGCGAGCGCCCCCAGAATAACGTTGAATCGCAATAGCGGCGCGAAAACATAAATCCAATAGGGAGCAAATAACGTGATAATAATTGCCAGCATCCACATCAGGTTTTTTCTGAAAATCAACTTATCGGAAATAAAACCGAATATAGGTTGCACGCAAACGGAAAAAATAGCGGTAAACGAATAAACCAAGCCTACATCGGCATAATCAATACCTATTGTTTCCGTCAGCCATAATGAAAGATAGGGATAACAACATCCCCATCCGATAAAAAAGAAGAGAAAGAACAAACAGCACATTAAGTAGTTTTTTTCTGTGTGAGACATATACCTTGCCCCGCTGAAAGTGGATATTCATGCATTTTCATCAGGCAACTAACTTAGCGCTAAATTTATATGCCGATCAGCAGTGTCCTGCTGTCAAATGGCAGAAATCTGCTACGCAAACGCTATTTGTGAGCGGCTTCACGCATCCGGTTTTTTCCATAAAAAATGCGTGAATGTAAGGAAAATGGTAAGGAAAATCCGCTGCCGACGGAAAAAATAACCGGGCGATGCGCTATTAACGCGTCTTCCGACGCCATGCCGGTTTCCAGGCGAACTCCCCGCCTCAGTAGCTAGACAAAGTCGCGTTATGTCCGTCATCCCGCGGCTGCGGGCGCAGATTGCGTTAATAATTAATTCATTGATTTAAAAAATTCATGCTAAAACAGACGGGAGATCTATAGGAATGACCGGCTTAATAGTTCGACGGCGAACCGCCGATCTATAAAGCCGGATTACGCTGTGTGGGCGATTAATTAACGAATGCTTTGCGCCAGCCATTCTTCCATTTGCCGCAACTCACTTTGCTGTTCCGGAAATTTTTCTATTAATTGCTGACAAATGGCCGCCATATTTTCCGGCCGATATGCCGCGCCGCGCAACGCAACCGCCAGGGCTTCCAGCGGCGCGGGATTTAAGCTATCGGTAAAAATCTGGCTGCGGACGATAACGCCGCGTTCAACATCAAAATGTAATTCAACGCCGCCCCAGGAGAAACGATTATCCAGCAGATGCGTAAAATCCGGCGCCTGTCCGAAATTCCACTCCCAACTGCTCTGACGGGCGAATTGTTCGCTAAATCCCGGCAAATCAGGAAACGCGCTGGGAGAAATAATCTCAGGTCGGCAGCGTTCGCCGTAATAATCAAAAAAAGCCTGCATCACTGACTGACAGATTTGCTGGTGATCAATCGAGGGTAACAATTCGACCAGATTGGCGACCCGTGAGCGCACGGATGTGATGCCCTTCGCCTGTAATTTTTTCACATCGGGATTGAGATAATCGGCTAAACGGCTCAGATCCGCGTTTAACAGCAGCGTGCCATGATGAAAACCGCGATCTTTGGTTTCCCGGTATGCCGAACCCGATATCTTGCGGATACCATCCGCCCTTTCAATAACCAGATCGTTACGGCCGGATGCGCTGGCGTTGATCCCCAACTTGGCCAACGCATTAAGAATGATTTGGGTTGACACGCTTTTATCGTATCCGGGCTTACCCGCCATAAAGGTAAAGCAGGTATTGCCGAGATCGTGAAATACCGCGCCGCCTCCGCTGCTGCGCCGGGCCAGCTTGATACCGTCCTCCTCCATCCTGCGCGTATTACACTCTTTCCACGGATTCTGCGCCCGGCCAATTACCACGGTTTCGGCGTTGCGCCATAAAAACAACACCCGTTGCGTCGTCGGCATCTGCCGGAATATGCACTCTTCAACCGCCAGATTAAACCATGGATCGAAGGAGTCAGAGATAAGTAAACGCAGAGAGGACATAAATGCTCCGTACTCTATTCCCTTTATATTTCAAGCCGCACGGACGTTGCTTTATCCCTCGTCCCATCTTCCGGCCTGGTTAGGGGCCGCCTTCCTGCAACTCGACTTATTTAGAGCATAGAGATCAGTAAGATAGAAAAATCAGATACGGCGGGCTTGCCAGTAGGCCCGTTTCCAGTAAACATTTTCCAATGATGACCGGATGACGCCCTGGCTGGTGGAAGCATGGATAAACTGGTCGTCTTTATCATAGATCCCCACATGAAGACCGCTACCGCCGCTGCCCGTTTTGAAAAAGACCAGATCGCCAGGCAACAGGTCATCGCGATCGACCCGTTCCCCCACTTCAGTCTGCGCCTCCGTCGAGCGCGGCAACTGCATGCCGAACCGATCGCGGAACGTCAGATAGACAAAGCCCGAGCAATCAATGCCGCGACGATCCAACCCGCCATAACGATAAGGCGTTCGATACCATTGGCGTAGTTGGTCGTTCAACTGCGCAATCACCATAATCGGATCGCTTAGACGCGGGTTCGGCGGCAGGTTTTTATGACTGCTGCACCCCGCCAATATCAAGCATGCCAACACCAACCCATGTTTTAAACGTATCATGCGTTTTTACCTGAAAATCGCCGGTTGATGCAGAAAACCAACGGATAGTATCTATCAGAATGATATGCCTGCTTAATTTAGCGTTGAAAGGGAGCGACTGGCAAGTAAAGGCGATGTTTCCTGATGTTTCGTCACACCAGCGTTCAGGCGCGGCGGGTTATCACCCAGTGCCGCCCATCAACCATACAGCGCTGGAAATCGACGCCGAACACCGGCGACAGCGTTTCCGGTTGCATCACGTCATCGGTAGCGCCCTGCGCCACCAGCCTCCCGCCGGACATCAGCCAGATGGCGTCGGCATGATGCAGGCTGTGGTTGAGATCGTGGGCGCAGACGATAACGGTTAACCCTGACTGACAAAGCAAATTGAGCAAATCGTCCAGGGCCACCTGCTGCGCAATATCCAGACTGTTGGCCGGTTCATCCAGCAATAGCAACCGCCCGTGGGGATTGGCAGTCGGCCAAATCTGCAAAAGCGTGGCGGCCAGCCTGACGCGTTGCCATTCCCCGCCGGACAGTTGGGTCAACGGACGCGCCAGCTTGTCCGTCAGCATCAGCCGGTCCGTCAGAAAATCGACGGCGTCGGCGATAACCGATTCGCCGCTCATCGGCGGCTGATGCAACCTTAGATACTGAAACACCGGCATCATCGCCGCCGGCGGCTGCTGTTGAGCCAGATAGGCTCTATGCAGCGCCAGCTCGCGCGCAGGCCACGCCGACAGCGGCCTGCCGGACAGATAAACATCCCCCTCTCCGGCCAGCATACCGGCGATCCTGCTCAGCAACGTGCTTTTTCCCGCGCCGTTCGGGCCAATAATATGCAGCAACTGACCGGCGCGACACTGCGCGTCGATCGCGGAAAGGCGGGGAAACGCGGCGGCCTGCCGCAGCCGCAGCAAAGGGGAAGATGACGGCATAAATCGTTACTCTGCCAGCGCCGCTTCAATGGCGTCGACGATGGTTGAGTCATCAGGGGCGAGATCGGGAGCAAAGCGTTGGGTCACGCGGCCATCGCGGGCGACCAGGAACTTTTCAAAATTCCACAAGATATCTTCCGGATTAGCCGGCTTACGGCCCTTATTAACCAGGCGGGCATAAAATCCGCTCAGCAATGAATTGGTGGCCTTAGGCTGTTCGCGAATCAACAGCTGATACAGCGGATGACGGTTCGCGCCGTTAACTTCGATCTTGCTGAACATCGGAAACTGGACGCCAAATGTCGTACGGCAAAATTCCTGGATCTCTGCTTCACTGCCCGGTTCTTGACCGGCAAACTCATTCGACGGGAACCCCAGCACCACCAATCCCCGATCGCGATAGGTTTCGTAAATTTTTTCCAATGCGTCATACTGCTTGGTCAAGCCGCATTTTGACGCGACGTTGACGATTAACGCCACCTTGCCCTGATAGGGCGCAAGCGTCGTATCTTGTCCATCGATGGTTTTCAGCGGAATGGCGTAGATTTCATTACTCATCGTCTTGACCCTCTTGATCCTGTGAGAATGGAGGCCGGCAGCCATTTCTGGCTGTGCGGCAGGCTAGATCCTGTTACGTAACAACAGCCAGATAAAGCACGGCGCCCCCAGCGTAGCGGTAACGACGCCGATAGGCAATTCAGCGGAAGAGAGCGCGACCCGCGCCACGGTGTCGGCCAACATAAGAATCGAGCCGCCGGCCAGCGCGCAGCCGGTTAACGAATAACGCTGATCGGTGAGTCCGCACAAGCGCAGCATGTGCGGGATAATCAAACCGACAAAGCCGATCACCCCCGCCAGCGCAACGCTCAGCCCGACCAACGCGCCGATAACCAATACCAACATGTTGCGCCAGTAATAAACCGATACCCCCAGTTGACGAGCCTGCGTCTCGCCCAGCGCCAGCCAGTTGAGCACTTTCCCCTGACCGCTCAGCCACAGGATAAATGGCGTCAGCGCCAGCATCAGCCAACCATGCCGCCAGTCAATCCCGCTGAATCCGCCCATCATCCAGTACATTAACTGCCGCAAATCCAGGCTGGTGCTGAAATAGACCGCCCAGGTCATGACCGCGCTACAGATAATGCCCAACGAAACGCCGATCAGCAGCAAACGCGCATTGGAAACATGCCGGCGGGCGAAATGCAGCAGCAGAAAGGTGATCAGCAACGCGCCGGCAATGGCGCTCAGGCTTAAGACCCATATCGGCAGCATTCCCTGCCCCAGTAATACCGAAAGGACCAGCGCGACGCCCGCGCCGTTGGCTACTCCCAGCAATCCCGGCTCGGCCAGCGGATTATCAAATATCGACTGCATCACGGCGCCGGACATCGCCAGGCTGGCTCCCACCAGCAGTACCGCCAATGTTCTGGGAAAACGCAATTGCCAGACGAAGATGCGTTGCGAGTCATCCAGCCAGTCAGGCGGCCAGATCCAGCGGTCGCCGGCGCACAGCGCGATCGTCAGCATAAATAACGTCAGGAAAAACAGCAGGATCAAACGCTGGCGGTCATGAACGCGCTGCTGTCGTTTTAACTCGGTATATCCCAAATTCAAAGGCTGCATAATCCATCCGAGACAACAGAAAAAGCGCCTGTCCCGACAGGCGCCTGCGCTATGGCGACCGATTTTAGCTATCGCTTTCGCGCCTGGTCTTGCTTACCTGCCGCTGCCGGCGGCGAAAGCGAAACGGGCGTTCTAAACGCCAGCGGCGTTCCGTGTGCGCGCGTTGATATTTGCCATGCCGCAATCGCCGGAATATCAACTACGCTTAGTCATATGAGAATATCTCTCATTAGCTTCGTCTGGCGATACGCCTCCCCCATGCTTACATGAGGATAACGGTATGCTGACTTTCTTGCGTCGCATGATGCGCAGAGATAATCCATGCCCCCCACGCTCCGCGCCCCAGACGACGGCGACTTGCCGCTGCCATGAGAGCGAGTTCTGTTTCTTTAATCACTCGGCGACGTTTGCTTTCGATCAGGTCAACGAATGCGAACTTAGCGCGCCGCAGCGAAAAGAAAAAACAGAGAGCGAACAGCGCCGCTGACCGCTGACGCGAAGAGCCGGCTCTTCGCCGGCGCGGGGATCGTCCCCAAACCGACGAAACGGATCCCGCGCGCACCGGAATAATCGTTTTTACTATTCGCCGCTCTTGCGGTGGGCCAGACAGCCACTGACAAATTTAGGCACGACAACGCTGGCCGGACCGTAGTTTTTTTCGTCAAACAGGCTCTCCACCTGGCTGGGTTCAAGGTTGAGCTCAACCGTGTAGGCGCCGTGCGCGCGGGCTTCCTGCACAAAACCGGCGGCGGGATAGACATGCCCGGACGTGCCGATAGCAATAAAATAGTCCGCCTGCGACAGCGCTTGATAAATTTTATCCATTTCCAGCGGCATTTCGCCAAACCACACGATATGCGGACGTAAAGGCGCTGGAAACTGGCAACAGTGGCAACGATCGTCGACGGAGAGATCGCCCGTCCAGTCAACGACTTGCCCGCTTCGGCAGCAACGCGCTTTCAGCAACTCGCCGTGCATATGTACAATGCGCCGGCTGCCGGCGCGTTCATGCAGGTTATCGATATTTTGCGTGACGAGTAAAAAATTGTCCCCCAGCGACTCCTCCAAACTCGCCAGCGCCAGGTGAGCCGCATTGGGCTTGATTTCCGGCTGCTGCAACTGGCGGCGGCGCGCATTATAGAACGCCTGCACCAGTTCAGGATCGCGCTGGAAACCCTCAGGGGTCGCGACATCCTCAACCCGGTGCTCTTCCCACAGGCCGTCTGCCGCGCGAAAGGTTCGAATGCCTGACTCCGCGGAAACGCCCGCCCCGGTTAAAACAACAACTCGTGGTTTTTTCACTTCTGTTACCGCCAGATAATCTCGGTGGAAAATACGTGCTCGCAGACGCTGCTGACGCATTCGTTTCCCTTTATGAAAACGTCCTAACCGTTGATGCGAATGCATATCTGCTCCTGCTATTGGTCCATTAAGTGTAGCAAAGCCGCTCCGCGAATGCCGCCGGCATCGCCATAACGCGCCTTGACTATGCGCGGCAATTTGGCGATCGGCAATAATCGCGGGGGTAAACGCGTAGGTAGTATTTGATAAATTTCATCAAAATTCGATAATCCGCCGCCCAGCACCAGCAGGTGGGGATCGATGAGGGTTAGCAGGTTGCCCAGACAGGCGGCCAGCAAATCCATAAAGAGATCGACAAACGCAAGCGCATTGGCGTCGCCGGCGCGATAGTGCCGGATGATCGTGACGGCCGGCAGCGTTTGTTGATAAAAATGCGCGTACAGCCACTCAAATCCGCGCCCTGAAATATAGTTTTCAATGCAGCCGATCTGTCCGCAGCCGCATTTTACCAGCGGAATATCTTCCCCCAGGATCGCCAGCGCGTCGGCGGGCAGACGGAAGTGGCCGATCTCCCCCGTCATGCCGTTGCGCCCGTCGACCGGGCGGCCATTGATAACCAGCCCGCCGCCCACGCCGGTGCCTAGAATCATCCCCATCACCACCGGATAACAACGGAATTCCGCATCCCAGGCTTCAGACAGGACAAAACAGTTGGCGTCATTATTGATGCGGATCTCCCGCTGCAATAGCTGCCCCAGATCCTGGGCCAGCGGCCGCCCCATGGTCGCCGGTAAATTCGCCGTAAACAGCGCGCCGTTGCTGCCGGTCTGCATGCCCGGCACGCCGATGCCGATTTTACCTTCCGTCCCTGTCTGCGCATCCGCCTCTTTGGTCAGATCGACCAGCGTATTCAGCAATGCTTCATAGCTATTGCGGGGCGTAGGAACCCGCTTCTGCCAGACCTTGTTCAAATCGGCATCAAATACGCCCAGCTCGATTTTCGTGCCGCCCATGTCAAAACCGTAATACATGACCTGCCCCTTAGTGAATAATGCCCCACACGGCAGTGCGGTATAAAAGGTTACTGCCCGCTTAATACACGCGCAGGGTCAATCCGGCTGGCGCGGCGCGCCGGATACCAGCTGGCGATCAAACTCAGCAACAGCGCCGTCGCTAGTACGCTGATGACATCGATCGCATGCAACTCCGATGGCAGAAAATCAATAAAATAAATATCGCCCGATAAAAAACGATGACCGGTTATCGATTCAATGCCGCGAATGATATTGGTCAACTGCAATGTCGCGATCACGCCCGCTATTACGCCGAACACGCTGCCCAATAACCCGGCAAGCAGGCCGTACCAGACAAAGATGGCGCGGATCAGCCCGTCGCTGGCGCCCAGCGTTCGTAGCACCGCGATATCGCCGCTTTTATCTTTCACCGCCATCACCAGCGTGGAGACGATATTAAAGCAGGCGACGCCGATCACCAGGATCATCGCCAGATACATAATGGCGCGCACCATCTGGATATCGCGATACATATAGCCATAGGTGCCGATCCAACTGCGAATATACACGTAGGCGTTGGTGACCTCGCCCGCATCGCGCACCAGCTTATTGGCGCTAAATACGTCGGAGGCTTTAATCGCAATTCCGGTTACGCTGTCGCCCATATCCAGATACTGCTGCGCATCGGCCAGCGGCACCAGCGCCAGGCTGTGATCGAGTTGGCCGCTGAGCTGCAAAATACCGCTGATATGCAGCCGGATGCGTTTCGGCTGCATCAGTTTCATCTGCGGGTCGCTATTGGGGATCATCACCGTTACCCAATCCCCATCATTCACATTCAGCGCTTTCGCCACGCCCTGACCAATAATAACCTGCTGCTCGCCGGCGCGAAAATTTTTCCAGGCGTCATTCTGCACAAACCGCGGCAGCGCGCTGAGCCGGCTCTCTTGTTGCGGGTCGACGCCTTTTACCTGAATAGCTCGCAAATTGGCGCCGTTTTCCAGCAGCCCGGTAAAGTTAATATAGGGAGCCGCCGCCGTGACGCCCGGCACCGTCTCGACTTTCGGCAAAATCGACCGCCAGCCGTCAAAGGGTTGATTAACCGGTTCTATTTCGCCGTGGGGAACCACCGCGAGGATCCGGTTGTTCAATTCGCGCTCAAAACCGTTCATCGCGCTTAAGCCGACGATCAACACCGCGACGCCCAATGCGATACCCACCGTCGAGATAATCGAAATCAGTGAAACCATGCCGCCGCGCCGACGGCCGCGGCTAAAGCGCAGCCCAATCAGCAGGGAGAGCGGAGGAAATCTCATTGCGGCACTCCCATTAGCGTCAGTTCCTGTTGCAACTGACCGTCACGCATTTCCAACTGGCGGCTCAGGCGTCCGGCCAGTTGCAAATCATGGGTAACCACCAGAAACGCCGTGCCCTGCCGGACGTTCAGTTCGCCCAGCAGTTCAAAAATGGTATCCGCGGTGCGCTGATCCAGATTCCCGGTCGGTTCGTCCGCCAACACCAGCGACGGATTGTTCACCAGCGCTCTGGCGATGGCGACGCGCTGACGCTCGCCGCCGGAAAGTTCCGACGATCGGTGCTGGCTGCGCGTTTCCAGCCCGACGGCCGCCAGCATTTCCCGTGCTTTTTCCTGCGCCTTCGAGGCCGGGACGCGGCCAATCAGCAACGGCATGGCCACATTTTCCAACGCGGTAAAATCCGGCAGCAGATGGTGAAATTGGTAAATAAAACCCAGTTCACGGTTACGCAACGCGGACTTATCCGCCGCGGAGAGCCGGCTCATCTGCTGGCCTTTGAAAATCACGTCGCCGGAGGTCGGCGTGTCCAGGCCGCCTAATAAATGCAATAAGGTGCTTTTACCCGATCCGGAACTCCCGACGATCGCCATCATTTCCCCGCTGCGCATCTCAAAAGAGACGTTGCGCAGGACATCCGTCGACAATTTTCCTTCCTGATAACGCTTGCACAGGTTATTGCACTGCAACAACAGTAACTCATTCATAACGTAAAGCCTCGGCAGGTTGAACGGCGGCGGCGCGCCATGACGGGTACAACGTGGATAAGAGGGCAATCGCCATCGCGACGACAGCGATGGTGACGACCTGCAGCGGTTCTATCACCACCGGCAATGCGGCGTCATCTATCAATAACCCCAACATCGGCATCAGCGTATTCAACTGGCTGGCCAACAGCGCCCCCAGAAGCGCGCCTAATAATGCGCCGATAATCCCGGCCCCTCCGCCCTGCACCATAAACACCGTCATAATCTGACGTTGGGTCAGCCCCTGCGTTTGTAGAATGGCGACCTCGCCCTGTTTTTCCATCACCAGCAATCCCAGTGACGTAATAATATTGAAGGCGGCGACGGCGATGATCAGGCTCAGCAGCAGCCCCATCATATTTTTTTCCATCCGCACCGCCTGAAATAGTTCGCCCTTGCGCTCACGCCAATCCTTCCAGACCAGTCCTTCCGGCAACGTCTGGCCGCTCAGCGCATCCACCGTCAGCGGTCGATCGAGCCACAAACGCCAGCCGGTAATATTGCCGGCCGGATAGCGCATCAGCCGTGAGGCGTCCTGCTGATTAACCAATAGCTGGTAGCCATCCACCTCGCTGTTGGCGGAGAATGTCCCGACGACGGTAAAAATACGCTGGCTGGGAATACGTCCCATCGGCGTAAGCTGGCTGGCGCTGGGCACCATCAGGCGCAACTGTTCGCCGGGTTTGACGCCCAGTTGAGAAGCCAGTTGTCCGCCGAGAATAACCCGGTATTGCCCCGGCTGGAGCTGCTGCTGCGATACGTTTACCAAATAGCGCGCCAGCGGTTCCGGTTCATCCGGGTTAATCCCCAGCATAACGCCCACGGCGACGCTACGGGCGCTTTGCAGCACCACTTCGCCGGTGGTTAACGGCGCCGCGCGATTAACGCCCTGTAATGATCCCAGCGACGACGCGGGATGAGTTTGCGGATTGAGCGATCCCTGTTCCGTGGTAATCAACGCCTGCGGCATCAGCCCCAGGATATTGCCTTCCAGTTCACGCTCAAAACCATTCATAACCGACAGTACGGTTACCAGCGCCATCACGCCAAGCGTGATGCCAATCGCGGATAACCACGAGACAAACCGCCCGAAGCGGTCAGATGCTCGGCCGCGCATATAGCGCAAACCGATGAATAATGCGACAGGTTGATACATGAAATCCGTCTGGATGAGGTTGCCAAAGCAAAGTGTTCAAGGATAATAAAGGGTAGTACCGCTTTATGGAACCCTAACACCCTCACTCTCCGGCTTTTTCTTAGCGGATACCGGGGTCGAGACCTGATAATCAGATTATGCCTGAAAAATACCGTTATTCGTTGCCGCTTAAACCGGGCGAGCAACGCCTGCTGGGACAACTGACCGGCGCGGCCTGCGCCGTGGAATGTGCGGAAATTATCGATCGCCATGCCGGACTGGTCATTCTTATCGCCCCCGATATGCAAAATGCTTTACGTCTGCACGATGAAATTCGGCAATTTACGGAACAACCCGTCACGACTTTGCCTGACTGGGAAACGCTGCCTTACGACAGCTTTTCTCCTCATCAGGAAATTATTTCCACCCGGCTCGCCACGCTGTACCAGTTACCGTTAATGGAACGCGGCGTGCTGATCCTGCCGGTCAACACGCTGATGCAGCGGGTATGTCCGCACAATTTTTTGCACGGTCATGCCTTGATGCTGAAAAAAGGCCAGCGGCTGTCGCGTGATAAACTGCGAACCCAACTGGAGCAGGCCGGTTATCGCAGCGTCGATCAGGTGATGGAACACGGGGAATTCGCCACCCGCGGCGCGCTGCTGGATCTGTTCCCGATGGGGAGCGACGAACCCTACCGCATCGATTTTTTTGATGATGAAATCGACAGCCTGCGGCTTTTTGATGTGGACACGCAGCGGACGCTAAACGAAGTGCCGCTCGTCAATCTGCTGCCCGCGCATGAATTCCCAACGGATAAAAACGCGATCGAACTGTTCCGCAGTCAGTGGCGCGAACAGTTTGAAGTTCGCCGGGACGCCGAACATATCTATCAGCAGGTGAGTAAAAGCGCCTGGCCTGCGGGAATTGAATACTGGCAACCACTGTTTTTTAATCAACCGCTGCCGCCGCTGTTCAGCTACTTTCCCGACCATACGCTGGTGGTGAATACCGGCGATATCGAACAGGGCGCGGAGCGTTTCTGGCTGGATATTCAGCAACGCTTCGAGAGCCGCCGGGTCGACCCGATGCGCCCGCTGTTGCCGCCGGAGTCGTTATGGCTGCGCGTCGACAACCTGTTCTCCGAATTGAAAAAATGGCCGCGCATTCAACTGCGCACCGACACGCTGCCGAAAAAAGCCGCTAACGAAAATCTGGGTTACCAGCCGCTGCCCGACCTGGCCATCCAGCATCAGCAAAAAGCGCCGTTGGACCCTCTGCGCCGCTTTGTCGAACAGTTTGACGGCCAGGTCATTTTCTCCGTCGAAAGCGAAGGCCGGCGCGAAACGCTGCAAGAGCTGCTGGCCCGCATAAAATTGAAGCCTACGCCGATTAATAGCCTGGAGCAGGCGCAAAAACGCGGCGCCTATCTGATGATCGGCGCCAGCGAGCACGGTTTTATCGATACGATTAGCCAGCGGGCTCTGATTTGCGAAAGCGACCTATTGGGCGAGCGCGTCAATCGGCGGCGGCAGGATAACCGGCGCGCGATTAACGCCGATACGCTGATTCGCAACCTGGCGGAACTTCGTCCGGGTCAACCGGTGGTGCATTTGGAACACGGCGTCGGCCGCTATGCCGGCTTAACCACCCTGGAAGCGGGCGGCATTAAAGCCGAATACCTGATTCTGACCTACGCCGGGGAAGATAAACTTTACGTGCCGGTTTCATCTCTGCATCTCATCAGCCGTTACGCCGGCGGCGCCGACGAAAGCGCGCCGTTGCACAAACTGGGCGGCGACGCCTGGTCGCGCGCCCGGCAAAAAGCCGCTGAGAAAGTACGCGATGTGGCGGCGGAGCTACTGGACGTTTACGCCCAGCGCGCCGCGAAAAGCGGTTTCGCCTTCAAGCATGATAAAGAACAGTATCAGCATTTCTGCGAAAGTTTTCCGTTTGAAACCACGCCCGATCAGGCTCAGGCGATTAACGCCGTACTGAGCGATATGTGTCAGCCGCTGGCGATGGATCGCCTGGTGTGCGGCGACGTCGGCTTCGGGAAAACCGAAGTCGCCATGCGCGCCGCGTTCCTCGCGGTGGAAAATCATAAACAGGTGGCGGTATTGGTCCCCACTACCCTGCTGGCCCAACAGCACTACGACAATTTCCGCGATCGTTTTGCCAACTGGCCGATAAAAATTGAAATGATCTCCCGGTTCCGCAGCGCGCGCGAACAAACGCAGATTTTGGATGAAACGCGGGAAGGCAAAGTCGATATTCTTATCGGCACGCATAAGCTGTTGCAGAATGACGTGCACTGGCGCGATCTGGGGCTGCTGATTGTAGACGAAGAGCACCGCTTCGGCGTGCGTCATAAAGAACGGATTAAAGCAATGCGCGCCAACGTGGATATCCTCACGCTGACCGCCACGCCGATCCCGCGCACCTTAAACATGGCGATGAGCGGCATGCGCGATCTGTCGATTATCGCCACTCCGCCCGCCCGCCGTCTGGCGGTGAAAACTTTTGTGCGGGAGTATGACGAGTTGGTGGTGCGCGAAGCCATTCTGCGCGAAATTCTGCGCGGCGGTCAGGTTTACTATCTCTACAATGACGTGGAAAACATTGAGAAAGCCACCCGGCGGCTGTCCGAACTGGTGCCGGAGGCGCGGATTACCATCGGCCACGGCCAGATGCGCGAGCGCGAGTTGGAGCGGGTGATGAATGACTTCCATCACCAGCGTTTCAACGTGCTGGTCTGCACCACCATCATTGAAACCGGAATCGATATTCCCAGCGCCAATACCATCATTATTGAACGGGCCGATCACTTCGGCCTGGCGCAGTTGCACCAGTTGCGCGGCCGCGTCGGACGTTCGCATCATCAGGCCTATGCCTATCTGCTTACGCCGAACCCCAAAGCGATGAGCGGCGACGCGCATAAACGGCTGGAAGCCATCGCCTCGCTGGAGGATTTAGGCGCCGGCTTTGCGCTTGCCACCCATGACCTGGAAATTCGCGGCGCAGGCGAACTACTGGGAGAAGATCAAAGCGGACAAATGGCCACCGTCGGCTTCTCGCTGTATATGGAGTTGCTGGAAAGCGCCGTCGACGCGCTGAAAGCCGGGCGCGAACCGTCGCTGGAAGACCTGATCAGCAGCCAGACGGAGGTTGAACTGCGGCTACCGGCGTTATTGCCCGATGACTATATCCCCGACGTGAATACCCGGCTGTCTTTCTATAAACGCATCGCCAGCGCGAAGCAACCAAACGAGTTGGAGGAGCTTAAAGTCGAGCTTATCGATCGTTTCGGCCTGCTGCCGGATGCCGCGCGGCATTTGTTGCAGGTGGCGGCGCTGCGTCAGCAGGCGCAAGCGCTGGGGATCAAACGGATAGAAGGCCATGAAAAAGGCGGTTTTATCGAATTCAGCGAACAGAACCGCGTTGATCCGACGCATCTGATCGGGCTGCTTCAGCAAAATCCCGGCACTTATCGCCTGGATGGGCCGACGCGGCTGAAATTCATCACCGATTTAAGCGCCCGGCCGCAACGCATCGAATTTATCCAATCGTTGTTAACCAATATGGCCCGGCATACGCTGGCGGCGTAACGCTCCGCGTTCCCTTTGGCATTGGGCGCGGCCGCCCAATGCCAACAATCAGATAGGCCGTCCCGCCGTTCCCTATCCGCGAAAAATTTGAGCTGCGCCTCACTTTTACCACCTCCAGCGGCAAGCGCCGCCGCTGAAGGACTACGCTTATTCACTCAGTCATTTCCATTGCGCGGTCAGTCCGGGTCGCCGATTGCATTGTTCCGTCTTAGCGGCAACGCTCGGGCTTTACCGGCCTTACATAAGGAGATTTTAGCATGTTTTCCGCTTCCCTGGATGGAATAAAAGCCTCCCTTTCCCCCCTTGCTCTGGTGCTCAGCCTCGGCATTCCCGTTCCCTCGCTCGCCGCCGCTACGCCGGCGCCCGAGCAACCGGCGGCCATCGCCCAACCCGTTTCTGCTATCTCGGCCCCTCAGCCGCCCGATGTGTTGCTGGGGCCGCTGTTCAACGACGTGCAACGAGCCAGACTGTTCCCCGATCAAAAAACCTTTGCCGACGCCGTGCCGAACCAGGATCCGGCCGCCATCCTCGCGGCCTATACGCGGCAGAAATCGTCGCCCGGCTTCGATTTACCGCATTTTGTCGCGAGCCATTTTACCCTGCCGCAAGAAGGCGAGGCCTACGTTCCCCCTTCGGGGCAGACGTTGCGCCAGCATATTGACGGCCTGTGGCGCGTACTGACGCGCACCACCCGGCAGGTGAAAGCCTACGACTCGCTGCTGCCGCTGCCCCATAGCTACGTGGTGCCCGGCGGACGTTTTCGCGAGATTTACTATTGGGACAGCTATTTCACCATGCTGGGTCTGGCGGAAAGCGACAACTGGGAACTGGTGCAGAATATGACCGAAAATTTCGCTTACGAAATTGACCGCTACGGCCATATTCCCAACGGCAACCGCACCTACTATCTCAGTCGTTCGCAGCCGCCCTTCTTCTCGTTTATGGTGGAACTGCTGGCGCAGCATCAAGGAGACAACACCTATGCGCGCTATCTGCCGCAGTTGAAAAAAGAGTACCACTACTGGATGCGCGGCAGCGTGGGTCTGACGGCCGGACAAGCCAGCGATCGCGTGGTGCGTCTTGACGACGGCAGCGTGCTGAACCGCTACTGGGATGAACGCGATACGCCGCGGACCGAATCCTATTTGGAAGACATAACGACCGCCGCTCAGGCGAGCGATCGCCCTGCCGCCGAAGTATACCGCGATCTACGCGCCGGCGCCGCCTCGGGCTGGGACTTCAGTTCGCGCTGGCTGCGCGATCCCCAAGATCTGTCCACCATCCGCACCACCGACATTATTCCGGTGGACCTGAATTCGTTATTGTTTCATCTGGAGATGACGCTGGCGCACGGCGCCAAAGCCGCCGGCAATCAAACGGAAGCGGCGTACTTCCTGCGTGTCGCCGATGAGCGCAAGCAGGCCGTCAATCGCTATCTGTGGAATCAACAGGGCGGCTACTATAGCGACTATGACTGGCGTAGCAAGGCGATAACGCAGCCGATCACCGCCGCTGCGGTATTTCCACTGTATGTCGGCATCGCGCCGCGCGATCGCGCTGCAGCCACCGGCGAAGCGGTGCGCGATCGGTTGCTGAAAGAAGGCGGGTTAACCACCACCACCGTCAATACCGGCCAGCAGTGGGATGCGCCGAACGGTTGGGCGCCGCTGCAATGGGTCGCGGTCGAGGGCTTCAATCGCTACGGTCAGGAGGCGCTGGCGCAGGCCATCGGCACCCGCTTCCTGGCCAATGTGCAACAGTTGTATGACGCCAAGCATAAGCTGGTGGAGAAATATGTGGTGGAAGGCGCAGGGTTCGGCAGCGGCGGAGGCGGCGGCGAATATGCGCTGCAAGACGGCTTCGGCTGGACCAACGGAGTCACGCTGAAGCTAATGGATCGCTACTGCGCCGCTGTGCCGGCCTGTCAGCGCGATGCCGAACCCGCCGCCGCGCGGTAACCCGGTTCATCAGATCCGTGCTATGGAGTAAAAAAGGATTACAGCGTTGTCGTTGTAATCCTTGATGGGTTTATGATTGGCGGGGTTTATACAGCTTGAATATATTAATCACTACTGCATAGATGATTACAGTAACTATCAAATTGATGCATGTATGTGCAACTATATAAACCATTTCATAATCATGAGCGCCTATTTTTCTTGCTAGTTCTATAAGTATTTGCTGTTGTTCCGTCGCCGATAAATCTGGATAGGGTAATGCCCATGCCGCAAGAAAAAATATGACGATGAATATCGCTATTTTACATATTTTATACATCACATGTTTTGCCATGAGTAATTACCTCAATAGATCCATATGCCATCAATTTAGTACTATTGTTTATAGGTATTTTTTGTGTATTCAATAGGACGTTACGCAACGTGGTAAAATCTGTTTTTCTTTGTAGCGTGATGCATCCTAATGATAAGTTACTGCCTCCTACTGGATGCAAGCGAAAATTCCCACGACGGACACCGTCTACCCACGTGTAATCATCAATCTGACCATCGTCACGGTACAATGCAAACCATTCGAAATGATTGCTGGGATTCAACTTAACCGCAGTGTTATAGAGATCTTTCAGTGCTGAATAGGCCATCGATTTTAATCCGCCTGTAGGTCTATCAACTATCCAATATATACCAGCAGGGATGGGGCCGGCATCAGGTATCAGAGTACAACCACCGCGATTACGATAATCTCCGTCGCCAGAAAACGCCATGAACGTTCCTACCCCATTCAGTGTTAGCGGTGAAAAATCTGCGTTATTGACTTCAAACTTTCCGTGTATTGCCATATTTTCAACCAATCAGTAGTGAATAGTTTGGTTATGGTAATGAACTAAATAATGCTGTCAATATTGACTAATACTAAATCAATATATAACAATCATGGATATCCATCATCATTATTATAAATTTAATAATTTGGATGATGGTGATTCAGGCATAAATTAGCCAGCCGAATCAATCTATCCGTTTACTCACTACTAACCTGCGCCATGAGAAGATATCATCTCATGTAGCACGGCTACTTGGTAAAGTTGCTGCATCTCCTTCTAGTGAAACGAATAACCTAGAATTATCTATACCGCCCCCAAAAGCCGTAATTAAATAATAAAATGAATGACATGTGAAAATAATTAACGATTCTGCATTATGGCTTATTGTGGAGTTAAACCGCGTATTGCTCAAACGCGAAAACGTCATCTCTATTACATCAGCCAACAGAACCGCATTGACCCGACGCATCTAATCGGGCTGCTTCGCCAACCGCCAGGATGAGCCGAGACGGCTGAAACTCATCACCGATTTAAGCGCCTGGCCGCGCCCCATCGAATTTATCCAATATTCGTTAACCAATATGACCCGGCATACGCTGGCGGCGTAACGCCTTAAAAACACTAGCGGCTTATCCCTATGTGGAAGGAACCGCTTCCCATGAGCCTATCCGCTTCGCCTTCCTGTCATATTTCTGTTTTATTTCCGTCAAAAAAAAGTCATCCAAGCAGGATAAGGTGACCAAGATTTATCTAAATGCAACAATTTACTACAAGGATTATCCCATGCGTATGTGTTCCACTGCCCTGCTGACGTTTGTGCTCAGTACTTCTCTGGTCACTCAAACCATTGCGCAGGATGTAACCCCCGCCAAAGCAAAAAACGTCATTTTGCTTATCACGGACGGCGCGGGCATTAATACCTGGCACGCAGCCAGTTATTATCGCCACGGAGCATTAGGCCATGAAGTCTATGATGATTTTGACGTCAAACTGTTCGCCTCCACCCATCCTCTGAATACATCTAATGTCCCGACCCATACCGAAAAAGGCGCGGTAACTTTCGAAGCGTCCAAAATCTGGACTAAAGACAAATCCGACGCCATATTCGAAGGCAGCCTGGGGAACTATCCCGGCTACTTCTCCGGCTACGACTACCTTCGCGCCGATTTCACCGACAGCGCCGCCGCAGCCACCGCACTGGCATCGGGCCATAAAACCTACAACAACGCGATCAACTGGTCCAATGATGACAAGAAGCTGAAACACATTGGCGAGTACGCGGTGGAAAATGGCAAAGCGTTGGGCGTTATTACCTCCGTACAGTGGAGCCATGCCACACCGGCGGGTTTCCTGGCGCACAATGTCAGCCGCAATGACTATGCCGCAATCGGTAAAGAAATTATCGAGTCCGGCCTGGCGACGGTGGTAATGGGTTCAGGGCACCCCGCCTATGATGAAAACGGTAAAGCCATCACGCCAAAGGATGAGAAAGCCTATCGTTATGTCGGCGGTAAAGAAGAATGGGATCGTCTCATTTCTGGTAAAACCGCCTACAAACATATCGAAACCAAAGCCGATTTCGAGGCGTTGGCCAACAATAAGCTGGATTTGGGCAATAAAACCAAACTGATTGGAACGGTGCAAAACAACGCTACGCTGCAATTCAACCGCGACGGCGTTGCCGCGGGCAACCTGCTGCCTAACCAGCCTGACCTGCCGACCATGACGAAAGGCGCGTTGAATCTGGTCGCCAAAAACCCGAACGGATTTATGCTGATGGTGGAAGGCGGCGCGGTGGACTGGGCAGCCCATGCCAATAACCTGCCCCGCCTGATCGAAGAGCAAATCGATTTTAACCGTGCGGTTGAAGCGGTAGCGGAGTGGGTGGAAGAAAACAGCTCCTGGGATGAAACGCTGGTCATTGTCACCACCGACCACGGTAACGGTCTGTTGCTGGGGCCGGACTCCAATAACGATGCGTTTTCCGACATCGTCAATCAAGGCGCGGGAGCCCTGCCACTGGTGCGCTGGCACACCGATACCCACACCCGCGAACTGGTGCCGGTGTTCGCCAAAGGCCCTGGCGCCGACTTCCTGACCTCGGTGGCGAAACACGACGCGGGTCTGGCGGCTTATCATGTCTCTGAAGACAATCAGCAGTATGTCGACAATACGGATATTTTCCGTACGGTAGCCAACGCGTTCGGCATTAATACCACGCAGACCCACTAAGCATTAAGCAATGCCGCACGCGATAGATCGATTCCGTGCGGCATTGGCTGATTCCCGTTTACCAAGAGATCCTGTTTATTCATGAGTATGCAATCTTTAACGCCAATCCGTCACATCTGGCTGAAAGCCGTCATGTTATGCGGCCTGTTGCTGTTGCCCGTCTTGAGCGTCAACGCAGCCGAACGTCCGACGGCGCCGACCAACAGCGCCAATGCCGAAGCCCAGGTGATGCGGGCAATCCGTAAAGACGGCGAATTGAAGATCGAACTGCGGTTTGAAACCACAGCCGACACTTTTGGCGGTGAAATCATTTACAGCGGCCTGACTCCCAACGATTTGGACACGCAATTCTATATCGAAGCGGACGGGCAACGCTGGCCGCTAAGCGCCGCCGGCAAACA
Organism: Brenneria izadpanahii; assembly: GCF_017569925.1. Lineage (NCBI taxonomy): Bacteria > Pseudomonadati > Pseudomonadota > Gammaproteobacteria > Enterobacterales > Pectobacteriaceae > Brenneria > Brenneria izadpanahii. The sequence continues at coordinate 2,997,655 of NZ_CP050854.1, forward strand.
GAAAACGCCCAGGGATCTGCGCCTGAATTTCAGTTATGACCGCAAGAAAAACCCCAGAGTCGGCTCCTGGCAGGGTATTTTTACCGCCCCGCCGGCCGAAGTCGCTCAGGTCACATTGAAGCTGCCCGGGCTGCCGCCGATTCCATCGATCGCCATTGTCGATCGCTAAATCCAGATAACGCGCTTCCCCACGCCGAACCGCTTCTCGCCCTCACCCCGATTATCACCGGGTTGTAAAACCTTTCCTCTTTACAACCCGGTGATTAACACAGTAAAGTCCCCACCCTTTTTTCATGGCATGGGAAACTCAGGATGTTTATAGGTTTTGACTATGGCACGGCCAATTGCTCGGTCGCGGTGATGAATGCCGGCGCGCCGCAGCTCGTACCGTTGGAAAACGCTTCCCCGTATTTATCCTCCCTGCTGTGCGCCCCGGTGCGCGAAGCCGTTAGCGAGTGGCTGTGGCGTCATCATCAGATCGAATCTATGGGGGAGAATGCGTTATTGCTTCGCCGCGCCATCAACTATAACCGTGACGAGGATATCCGCGTTCAGGCGGACAGCGTGAAATTCGGACGCGCCGCGCTGCAGCAATATATGGACGACCCGGAAGAAACCTGGTTCGTTAAGTCTCCCAAGTCTTTCCTCGGCGCCGTCGGTCTTCAGCCCCAGCAGATCGCGCTATTTGAGGATCTGGTTTGCGCCATGATGCTGCATATTCGCCAACAGGCCGAACGGCAGCTCGCGCAGCCTATCTCACAGGCCGTTATCGGCCGCCCCATCAACTTCCAGAGTATTGGCGGAGAAGAGGCTAACCAGCAGGCGCAGGGCATTCTGGAGCGCGCCGCACACCGCGCCGGCTTCCAACAGGTGAGATTTCAGTTTGAACCGGTCGCCGCCGGCCTGGACTTTGAAGCCTCGCTCAGCCGGGAAACCCGCGTGCTGGTGGTCGATATTGGCGGAGGAACCACCGACTGCTCGATGCTGTTGATGGGGCCGGAGTGGCATCATCAACGTGAACGGCAACAAAGTCTGTTGGGACACAGCGGCTGCCGGGTCGGCGGTAACGATCTGGATATCATTCTGGCCTTCAAGCAGTTGATGCCGGTGCTGGGTATGAACGGCATGACGGAAAAGGGCATCACGCTTCCCAGTCAGCCCTGGTGGAATGCGGTGGCGATTAACGATATCCCGGCGCAGAAAGACTTTTACAGCACGGCATGCCGTACTTTGATCAATGAAATGATACGTGACGCCCAGCAGCCGGAAGCGGTAAAACGCTTGCTTACCGTCTGGCGACGGCGGCTGGGTTATCGCCTGGTGCAACTGGCGGAAGCATGCAAAATCGCCCTGTCCGATGCAGAACTGGCCGCCGCCGATCTGCACTTTGTCGAGCCGGGCGTAACGACGACTATTAGCAACGATGAGTTAAATACGGCAATAGCGCAGCCGTTGATTCGCATTCAACAGCAGATAGAACAAGCGCTGAAGACCAGCCAAACCCAACCGGACGTTATCTATCTAACCGGCGGCAGCGCCCGTTCGCCGCTATTGCGTCATGCCATTGAGCAGTTGTTGCCGGACATTCCCATCGCCAGCGGCAATGACTTCGGTTCGGTCACAGCGGGGCTGGCCCGCTGGGCTGAGGTTTTATTCCGCGATTAACGCGCCGGCCGGATAGTCAATTATGGGAGTGAATAATCGGCCCTCTTGCTCCGATGACTTCATTCGCTCCCTGTCGCCCGGTAATAGACGCGGCCGGTTTAACATGAACGGATAACGCACTCTGAAGGTGCATATTATGGTTTCAGCTAGCTCCCGCCGCGTTGTCCAAGCGGCGCTCCGCCGGGAAAAATAATCATCTACGCCTCGCCCGGCGCCCGTCATCACGTACTATTATTAACGCACCCGTCCGCCCATGGCACCAATATTGCTTCGTAATACAGTACGACAAGCGGAACAGATTAATTTCTAATGCTATTTTTGCCACGGTCTACAGCCTGGCGCGGAGCTGGGCGCAGGCGTTCATTCGTCTTCGCCACAGCCTTCATACCAAAACGGAGTACACAATGAAAAAACAAACACTGGTCTCATTACTGCTGATGGGGATCGCTTGCAATGCTGCCAATGCTGCGGATACCAGCTCTGCCGACGGAGCCGTTCCGACCGATACGCTCAAAAAAATCAAAGACGCCGGAGTTATCGTCGTCGGACATCGTGAATCCTCCGTCCCTTTCTCCTACTATGACAACAATCAAAACGTCGTCGGGTATTCGCAGGAATACTCGAATGCGATTGTTGACGCGGTGAAAAAACAGCTGAATATGCCCAATCTGGCGGTCAAGCTGGTTCCGATCACCTCACAGGCGCGTATTCCCCTGTTGCAAAACGGCACCATTGATTTTGAATGCGGCTCTACCACCAACAATGCGGAACGTCAGCAACAGGTGGCCTTTTCCAACTCGATCTTTATCGTCGGCGGACGGCTTCTGGTCAAAAAAGGCGGCGGCATTAACGATTTCCAGGATCTGGCGGGAAAACCGGTTGTCACTACCTCCGGCACCACCAATGAAATTCTGCTCAATCAGTTGAATGATAAAAACAGCATGAAGATGCGCATCATTTCGGCCAAAGACCATAGCGACGCATTTCGCACGCTGGAAAGCGGCCGCGCCGTAGCATTCTATATGGACGATCCGCTGCTGGCCGGTGAGCGCGCCAAAGCGAAGAGACCGGATCAGTGGGATATCGTTGGCACCGCGCAATCTCATGAGGCCTACGGCTGTATGCTGCGCAAAAATGATCCCGCGTTTAAACAACTGATGGATAATACCATCGCCCAGGCCCAGACCAGCGGCGAAGCGGAAAAATGGTATCAACGCTGGTTCACACAACCGATTCCGCCTAAAAACATCAACATGAACTTTGCCATGTCCGACGAAATGAAGGCGCTGTTCAAAGCGCCGAACGACCGTATTCTGTAATCGCTTCCCCCGGCGGAGGCGGCAGGCATCAATCGCGCCGCTCCCCGCCGGGTGAGCGCGAAGATTGCGGCAACCGCCAGTACGACAGACATTACGGATGATGGAAGAGCGCTGCCCATGGGATTACGCTATTGGGCAGCGTGGAGAGAATCGTTCCGGCCGATGTGCATCAGGTTTTCTGGTTGAGGATCAGCTGACCATTTTTATCTACCGGAATCTGCGTTCCTGGATCGTGGTCCATGCGAATTTTCCCCTGCTGGTCGCCGATTTTATAGGTGACGTCATAACCCAGCACTTTCTGCGATTTGTCGTATACCGTTTGACAACGTTGCTGCGTCGTCGTGTAAGTATCGTTTTCCTGCATATTGCCTTGAACTTTATTACCGGCATAGCCGCCCGCCAAGGCGCCCGCCACCGTTGCGACATCTTTACCTCGGCCGCCGCCGAACTGGTGCCCCAAGACGCCGCCGGCCACCGCCCCTAACACCGATCCGGCTATTTTATGTTCGTCCTGAACCGGACGACGCTGGGTAACGCTAACATTACGACACTCCTGGCGAGGAGTTCTGATCGTTTCTTTGATTGGTGTTGCCGTAACCACCTGCGCAAACTGCGGTTTGGATGAGAAAACATCCATACTCGCCACAGCAGCCACACCCAATGCAGCAGCTACGCCAATACCAATACCCGCTAACATTGATTTGTTCACAGGATACCTCCCAATATATTTCCACGCATTCCCCATCTGCGACCCCGTATATAAGTACGGTGCGACCTAACTACGCATCGCGTCTCACACGATGAATCCGCAGGCTTATCCTGAATAATTTGTCTTCAGGATGAGCGGCGCTCTGTGCCGCCAATAAGACAGTAGGAAGTCTGCACAATGCTCATGGCTCCCGCAATCAGACAAATTAACCAAATATGTTATTTTCATAACAAAAAAACATAGTTTGAGAATTATCTTAACGGGAAGCGCTAACGGAGCGATATTTTATACTGAATAGTGAATAATTAGCAGTGTGAGATAAAACCGCCGTATTGCGCAGACGCCATTCATTCAGATCGAGTATGGAGAGAAAAAAACAGGATAGGGCTAATGATTACGCGCCCTATCCCGAGGAGAAAGCCGGTCAACCCGGCTCTCGATATTAATGCAGTTTAAGGCGGGGACGAATAACCCGGTTGATGCCGCCGACCAGCATCATCAGGCCGGTTTTCACATAACCGTGCAATGCAATCTGGTGCATGCGGTACAGCGAAATATAAACGAAACGGGCAATGCGCCCTTCCACCATTACCGAACCACGCATCAGGTTACCCATCAGGCTGCCGACGGTGCTGAATTTGGACAAGGAAACCAATGAGCCGTGATCTTTATAGACGTACGGCTTCAGCGGTTGTCCGTTCAATAACGCCAGGATATTGGCATGGCAGCGTGACGCCATCTGGTGCGCGGCCTGCGCGCGCGGCGGAACAAAACCGCCCCCTTGCTGCGGGCAAGATGCGCAGTCGCCGATAGCAAAAATATTGGCATCGCGGGTCGTCTGCAGCGTAGGCTCCACCACCAGTTGGTTGATGCGGTTGGTCTCCAGGCCGGCGATATCTTTCATGGCGTCCGGCGCTTTGATCCCGGCAGCCCAGACCATCAGATCGGCCTCAATAAACTCACCGTCCTTGGTATTCAATCCGCCGGCTTCGGCGCTGGTTACCATGGTTTTGGTCAGAACCCGGACGCCAATATTGGTCAGTTCCTGGTGCGCCGCGGCAGAAATACGCGGCGGCAGCGCAGGTAAGATGCGCTCGCCCGCTTCCACCAGCGTAACGTTCAACGTATTTTTATCCAGGCCATCAAAACCATAGCTGTGTAGCTGTTTCACCGCATTATGCAGCTCCGCGGACAATTCGACCCCGGTGGCGCCGCCGCCGACGATGGCAATGTTTACCCGTTCCTTTCCTTCCGTATTGGCCGTGAATTTCAGGAACAGATTCAGCATTTCGTTATGGAAGCGCCGCGCCTGTTGCGGATTATCCAGGAAAATGCAGTGATCTTTTACCCCTGGCGTACCAAAATCATTGGAGGTACTGCCTAACGCCACAACCAGAATGTCATAAGAAATTTTACGGGCCGCCACCAGCAGTTCACCCTGCTCGTCACGGATTTCAGCCAACTGGATATTCTGCTCTTCACGGTTGATATCCGTCAGCATTCCCAACTGGAACTGGAAATAGTGGTTGCGGGCATGAGCCAGATAGCTCAACGCATCCATATCGTCATCCAGCGATCCGGTTGCGACTTCATGCAGCAGCGGTTTCCACAAATGGCTGTGATTACGATCCACCAGCGTAATCTCCGCTTTGCCCTTACGACCTAGTTTGTGACCCAAACTGGTTGCCAGTTCAAGTCCACCGGCTCCCCCACCGACAATAACAATTTTTTTGCTTGGTGATGTCAAAATGACCCCCTAAAAATGTGAACCGATAGTTAATAAAGGGTTAACGATAATATCCTTATATAACATAGGGTTCGCGTAAATCAGACTCGATATCTGCGGCAAGAATACCATGCCAGGTCATTTGGTCATACCAAAATTGATATATATCAATTTATTTTCATTTCGATGGTTTGAGAGGCTGAAATTTATTTTTTATTTCAGTCAATTAGGCGCTATTGGCAAACAGCTAAAAGTGACGCCGTCACCAAATCGGTCTTACCGCGAAGGCTAACGGAAGATAACAGATTGATATTTATTTCAGCGTCTTAAATGCCTTGATGCGCTGTAAGTGGGTCGAAATACTTTTGAATTTGTGCGTCTGTTCATCATCCCAGACTATTTCATAATAGTGACCCAGCGTCCGCGCGCTGCGCTGACTATCCAGCATTTCATCTTCGCGGGATAGCACCACCAGGCAACGCTCGCGGTTTCTTTCACGAAAATCGGCAACGCATTTCGTCGCGATGTCCAGATACTCTTCGGGACGATCGATTTTACCGACCATGTTTTCCTGCGGATACAGGTTGGGATTAAAAATCACCTGCCGAATATCGCACAAGAAACCAATGCGTTCCGCCCAGAAACCGCCCAGCCCGACGCCACATATCAGCGGACACTCGTCGTCGACCTGCTGAATCATTTTATCTACCTGTTTCAGCAGATGATGCATGTCATGACGCGGGTGCCGTGTGCTATAGCTCAACAGCCGGACATCGTCATCGATAAACTCAAGCTGCAGCACTTTCTCATGGTTGCCGGGACTGGTCGAATCAAACCCATGTAAGTAGATGATCATCTATATCCTCGCCGCTGTTTTAGCTACGCCGCGCGCGGCGTAGCGGGAAGGCCTATTTCCCCTCGTCCTTGTATGCCTGCCAACGATCGCTGAGCGCCGTAAGCGCCTGGTTCGCCTGCTTCCAACGCGACGAATCCAGCAACTGTCGACGAGAGAACGAACCCTGATGATATAAGCTGGATAGCCGCTCCGCTTTGACCGGGGACAGATTATCCAAAACGCTTATCGCACCATCCCGGTTATTGCAGGCCAGAACCATGTCGCATCCGGCGTCTAGCGAGGCTTTCGCCCGTTCAGGATAGCTCCCCATCACCGCCGCCCCTTCCATCGACAGGTCATCGGAAAAGATGACCCCGTTAAAGCCCAACTCCTGGCGCAGTATCTGTTTGAGCCAGAACGGCGATCCGCTGGCTGGACGAGGATCCGCGTCAGTATAGATCACATGAGCCGGCATGATCGCATCCAACAGCCGTTGCTGGATAAGCGCTTTGAATATCAGCATATCATGCGCGCGGATTTCATCCAGCGGGCGGGGGTCGATCGGCGTCTCTTTATGGGAATCAGCGCTGACGGCGCCGTGGCCGGGGAAATGTTTACCCGTCGTTTTCATCCCCGCGCTATGCATCCCGGTAATAAAACTTTTAGCCACCACGAGCGCTGACTCAGGCTGAGCGTGAAACGAGCGATCGCCAATCGCGGCGCTTTTGTGACCAATATCCAGCACCGGCGCGAAACTGATATCAATATCCATAGCGATCATTTCCGCCGCCATCAGCCAGCCGGCCTCCTGCGCCAGTCGGCAGGCATCGGCTTCGGCATTCAACGCGGCAAAAGCTTGCGCCGCCGGCAAGCGGGTAAATCCCTCCCGGAAGCGCTGAACCCGTCCGCCTTCCTGATCGACCGCCACAACCAAACGTTCACGCGACGCCGCGCGAATCTGGCGCACCAGTTCAGCCAGCTGCTGCGCATCATGGAAATTTCGGGTAAATAAAATCACGCCGCCGACCAGCGGATGAGCCAACACTTCCCGATCTTCAGCATCCAGCTCGTAGCCGGCGACATCTAACATTACTGGGCCCACAAAAACCTCGTTCATTACTCAATTGATTAACACATCGTCCCGGCCTTGCGCTAACCCGGCTATTCACTTATCCCCAGTTGCCGACGCAAGGGCGCCAGCGCTCGCAGAAATCGCTCCTGTCCGGTTTGCCGCCAGCGTATTTCGTACCACATCAACACCAGATAATCGACCCACGGCAGCCACTGCGCGGTTCTCTGCCGCAGACATGCGAGAGAAAATCCCGGACGCTGCTGCTGATAGGTTTGTAAAAAACGCCGCTGCGCTGCGCTATCCAACTGGTTGGCGCGCATAATAAACGCCATCTCCAACGCAATATCGCCATCCGACGCGTACTCCCAGTCGATAAACATCATTGTTTCATCTGTCAGCAACAAATTTTCCGCATGAACATCCAGATGCAACGGAGCAATAGCCAATGGTTTAGGCTGCGCCTTACGTTGGAAATCTTGGTGAAGCCGCAACAGCCCCGGCGTACGCCGGCGGACATCCATCATTTGCCAATGACGGGCGAAGATCGGCTTTAGCGCTAACGGGTAGCCGCAGCGCGGCTGTTGGTGAAGACGGGCGAGACAACGCGCCAGTTCGCCGTTACGCAGAAAGGCGGAGAACTCGGACGCCGTGGCAACGCGCCCCGCCACCCATTCGACAATTAACCAGCCATCGGCCCACAGCAGCGGACGCGGCGCCAAACCAATCTTCGCCATCTGCCGCAGCAGGTGAAACTCCCGTTGGCGGTCGGTGCCCGATAGACGGCCGGATACCGACTGTGGCCGCGCCAGCACGTCGAATCCGGGGGAACGGATCCGCCAGCTTTCGCTGCTTAACCCGCTGATGGGTTCAAAATGAAAACCGGCGGACTCTGCCGCCGGGAAATGCTTACCGATTATGTCGGCAATCTGTTGTTTGCTATTGTACCGCACCGCTACCCGACCAAACGATTTCGCCGGTCTGAACCAGCATCAGCTGCATATCCAGCACCGGTGATTTGATATCGCCACTCACGTCGCTATACAGCACATACTGCGCGCCGACATAGCGGGCCAGCCCAATCGCCTTGCTGCGCGAACCCAGACTATCGTCAACCGACAGGCCTAACGTCTGCGTAGCCTGAGCGACCTGCTCTTTCGGCACCAGCGTAAAAGTATGATCGGACGACAGCGCGTTATACAGCGCATTAGTGGCTCTCGCCGTCTGCAACGCGCCGTTGGTGTTATTCTTCACGCTGTCCAGCAGCAGGATACTTCCCGGCGCGACGCCCTCGGCTTTCAACATTTGAGCGATCAGCGGATTGATGCTGGCATCCCAATTCTGCGTCTGGATTTTTGGCGGCGGCGGAACCTGCTCGCTCGGCGGGGGCGCCGTAGAAACCGGCGGCTCCACCGGTTCAACTGTCGCAGGCGGTTCCGTGGGCTCGGGCGGTCGGCTTGGACACCCCGTCAGCACCAGCGTAGCCAATACCACCCATAGATATTTTTTCATATGTCCTCTCTCAACACCTAAGTCCGCAGCATCAGTCGGCACTTCCTAATCAATAAAACAGCCGGTACCGGCGCATTGGCGTCAGGCCGGCTCAGCCAATAATGGGCCTAACGCGCGGCCGCCAAGCAGATGCATGTGAATATGGTAAACCTCTTGTCCGCCGTGTCGATTGCAGTTAATAATCAGTCGGTAGCCATCGTCGGCGATACCTTCCTGTTTGGCGATTTTCCCGGCAACCGTAATCATCCGCCCCAATGCGGCTTCATGTTCAGCCGTCGCATCATTAACCGTGGGGATCAAGACGTTGGGTACGATCAGAATATGTGTGGGTGTACGCGGGGCGATATCACGAAAGGCTGTTACCAATTCATCCTGGTAAACGATGTCAGCAGGAATTTCCTTGCGGATAATTTTACTAAAAATGGTTTCTTCAGCCATGATTGATTTCCTTTTAAAACAAGCTCGGACCAAAATCGTATCTGCCCAATAGAATGAAAGGCATAGGCAGTATGAGTGACATATTCCATTTCTTTCAACCTTCTTTGACTATTTCTATCACAAATGGATAATTCGCCACCGCCAAAATACGGATCCGCCGAGTTGTCCGCCGCATCACGGCGCCTGAGATTAACGAAGCGCCCCATGGCTCGACTGACGGATCGATTCGGCCAGCCATGATTCAAACTCCGGCACGGAGAGTGGTTTTGAAAAGAAATATCCCTGCCCCAGCTTATATCCATGCTCCTGTAGAATCTCCAACTGCGCGCGTTTTTCGATGCCTTCCGCCACCAGCCTGAGCTCAAGGCCGTCGCCAATGCCGACGACCGCCTTGCTCAACGCCCGGCTGGCGGCATCATATTCAAGATCGTCGACAAAACTCTTGTCCAGCTTGAGTTCGCTTATCGGCAGCCGGCGCAAATATCCCAGGCTGGAATATCCCGTGCCGAAATCGTCGATGGATAATTGAATGCCGCTACGATGGAGCTCCATGATCGAAGACATAATGTTAGGGCTATTATCGAGCAGAATATTTTCTGTGATTTCGATGATTAAATCAGCGGATTCCAGGCCATACTTTTCCAACGTGGCAAGTATCGCCGCCGGCAGGTTCGGATTATAAAAACTCGCCGGCGAAAGATTGATGGAAATGCCGGGCACGGGAACATCAGCCTCACGCCAACGGGCGAGTTGCCGGCAGGCGGTATTCAGCACCCAATCACTCAGTTGGTGAATGAGGCCGCACTCTTCAGCCAGCGGTATAAAGCGTGAAGGCGGAATATATCCCAATTCATGATGATGCCAGCGCGCCAGCACCTCTACGCCGCACAGTTCGCCATCTTTTAGCTTCACCTGCGGCTGCCAGGCTAAACTTAGCGATTCATTGGCCAAAGCCAGGCGAAGTTCGTGTTCCATCATCATCCGTTCGCGGGCGGCGATGTTCATCTCTTTGTTATAGAAACTCAGGCCGCCACGTCTGGTACGTTTGGCCTGATACATAGCCAGATCGGCATGTAATAACAGCGTAGTCATATCTCTGCCGTCATTCGGATATAAACTGATACCGATGCTGGACTGCGGCGTTACGGTGATACCGGCCAACTGAAAGGGCTGACTAATGGCTCCGCGCAGTTTTTCAAGGACTTCTGAAACCTGCTCTTCGCCGCAATACGGCAAGACAATGACGAACTCATCGCCGGAAAGCCGCCCGACGATGTCGGACGTCCGCGAGGACTGCCGCAGCCGATCGGCGATAGTGCGCAGCAGTTCATCCCCTGCGGCATGGCCGTAAGCATCATTGATCGCCTTGAAGTGATCCAAATCGATAAACAGCACCGCCAACGGCGCGCCTTCCCGCTCAACTTCATCAATAGTTTTATCCGCCTGAGCCAACAGCAGATTCCGGTTAGGCAACCCGGTTAGCGCATCAAAGAACGCCAGTTGTCGGATATCGCGGCGGGAATCCTCCCGCTCCAGAGCGAGCGAGCACAGATTAGTGCATATTTCCGCGATTTTCCGATGCAGTGCATCAGGCTCACGGCATTGACGGAAATAGAAAGCAAAAGTTCCGATAACTTTTCCATCGCCGCTGCGGATGGGGCTTGACCAGCAAGCATGCAATCCCAGCGATAACGCCAGCTCGCGCCCCGCCTCCCAGCGGGGATCCTGCGCAATATCCGTAACGATAACCGCTTCGTTCTGGAAGGCGGCGGTTCCGCAGGATCCCACCAACGGGCCGATGGCCAAACCATCGATTGCTTGCATAAAATCGTCGGGCAAGCTGGGCGCCGCCAGAGGATGCAGACGTTGCTGCTCGTCTACGCGGAGAATGGAAGCCATGCAGTCGGGAAGAATCGATTCAATGAGACGGCACATCTGCTCCATTACCTGCGCCAGCGGCTGTTCCCGCACCAGCGCTTCCAATACCTGCTGATGTAAAGACTGATATATCTGAGGCTGCGTGATGTCGGTCAGTACGCCGACAATATGCGAGAGGTTACCCTGTTCATCGTAAATAGGGGTTTCCATGATATCCGCCCACAGGCGCCGGCCATCCGATCGGAATAACAGCCTATTTCCTTTGAACGGCTTACCTTGCCGGAACAGTTCCCACACCGCCTCGATATTGGCGCGGGAAGACGTTCCCGAGGTCAGCAACTGCGGCGGCGTATGTCCCTGGGCCGCCGCCAGCGTATAGCCCAATATGCGGGTGAATCCGTCATTAAGATAGGTAATACGCCAGTTCTCATCCGTGATGTAAATCGCCGATCCGCTTTTATTCAGCGCCAGCGACAACAAACGCCGCTCTTCCTGCTGTCGGCGAACAATAGAGACATCTCTGGCGATGGCCAAATAGAAAATTTGTCCTGCCGTATTGATAAGAGAGAGGCCAATCTCAATAATTTTCTCGCTCGCCCCGTCGTCCAGTTCTATCTGGATATCGCGATAAGTTCCCGCCATGGACGCCAGCTCGCTTGCGGCATCGCATCCGGGATGGGCCGTCAGGGAATGAATGTCGGGGATAAGCAAACCGGCCTCCCGGCCAATCACGCTTTCTCTGTTTTTCCCCCACAGCGTTTCCGCCGCGGCATTAAAGAACAGGACGCTACCATTTTCGCCGATAACCACTTTGGCATCGACAGACTGTTCAATAACCTGTTTTAACATATCAAACCCAGCGCCCTTGATTGCTGTATGCATGCTGTCACCTTCTTGAATGCAAAATACCGGCACCCTCAGGAAATCGTAACGATTATCCTTTACTTAATTTAGGCTGCTTAGCAAAAGACGTGCGCTATGTCAGACTGGCAGCTTGCCCTTATAGATTCGCTGCGCCATATAGAGGGTTATCGGCAAGAGATTGGATTTGTGTTACGGAAATTAAGTGAAATTAAATTGACGGCGGGCGTAGTTGTCATGGAGGTAGAGCGGATGGCAGCCAATGAGGCCATAAAAAAAAGGGGCTTTCGCCCCTTTTGAAACTCCCCGACTGCTAATTAGCTATTACGGATGTAGTCGTCCATATCGGTTTTCAGGTTGTCAGATTTAGTACCGAAAATCGCCTGAACACCAGAACCCGCCACAACGACGCCAGCAGCACCCAATTGTTTCAAACCAGCCTGATCGACTTTTGATACATCCGCCACGCTCACGCGTAAACGAGTGATACAGGCATCCAGGTTGGTGATGTTGTCCTTGCCACCGAATGCGCTAACCAGCGCGGCAGCCATTTCGGAGCTTCCCTGAACAACCTGATCGGCGCTGCTATCTTCACGCCCTGGGGTTTTCAGATTCAGCTTAGCGATCAGGATGCGGAATATAGAATAGTAGATAAACGCATAACCCAGACCAACGATCGGGAACAGCCACAATTTGCTGCCGTTGCCGCTCAGCACGATAAAGTCAATCAAACCGTGTGAGAAGCTGGTGCCGTCACGCATGCCCAGCAGAATACAGATCGGGAACGCCAGACCGGCCAAAATAGCGTGGATCACATACAGGATTGGCGCGACAAACAGGAAAGAGAACTCGATGGGTTCGGTAATCCCGGTCAGGAATGCGGTCAATGCCGCCGAGATCATGATCCCGCCCACTTTGGCGCGGTTTTCCGGTTTGGCCGAATGCCAGATAGCGATAGCGGCGGCAGGCAAGCCATACATTTTGAACAGGAAGCCGCCGGACAATTTACCCGCGGTCGGGTCGCCGGCCATGTAGCGCGGAATATCGCCGTGGAATACCTGACCGGCCGCATTGGTGAATTCACCGATCTGCATCTGGAAAGGCACGTTCCAGATATGATGAAGACCAAAAGGCACCAGCGAGCGTTCAACAATACCATACAGGCCGAATGCTACAACCGGGTTCTGATAAGCGCCCCATTGGGAGAATGCCTGGATGCCTCGGCCAATCGGCGGCCAAATGAACGACAGGACGATCCCCAGAACGATCGCACACAGACCGGAAATAATGGGGACGAAGCGTTTGCCGGCAAAGAAGCCAAGGTATTCCGGCAATTGGATGCGATAAAAGCGGTTAAACATGTAGGCCGCAATGGCACCCGCAATAATACCGCCCAATACGCCGGTATCGGCAAGGTGCTGCGCCGCAATCTCTTCCGGGGTTAAATGCAGAATCAGTGGCGCCACCACAGCCATGGTTTTCACCATGATGCCATAAGCCACAACAGCAGCCAGTGCCGATACGCCGTCATTGTTGGTGAATCCCAATGCCACACCAATAGCGAAGATCAGGGGCATATTGGCGAAGACAGAACCGCCGGCTTCAGCCATAACATGGGATACAACAGCGGGTAACCAGCTAAAATTCGCCGCGCCGACGCCCAGCAGGATACCTGCTATTGGCAGTACGGATACCGGCAGCATTAGCGATTTACCTACTTTTTGCAGGTTTGCGAATGCGTTCTTGAACATAATTGAGTGTGCTCCTGAGTAATGGTGCTTTTACTTCTGATGCTTATATATACATAAAAGGCGGGGAGGATACCCTTTACAAGTAAGGGAGGTCTTAGCCCCCCTTTAATTTTTACGAAGAGTAAAATAAATAGCGCAAACAATGTTTGACTGCTATCACGTTTCAACAACCCGGCAAGTCAAAACAGAGCATAAAGTAATCTAATTTGAGATATCTCACTAAAAAACGCACATAAATGGCGAAAAAAAAGCCAGACAGCTTGTGCGCCCGTCGCTATTAATTACACACCTCAAAAAAACTCGGCTATTCTTAACCACTATTGCGCACTGGTCAACCGTGCCGGATCGATACGAAACAGGCGGGAAAAGTTTTCCGTCGTCATCTCCGCCAGTTTGTCCAACGCGACGCCTTTGAGCACGGACAAATACTCCGCCACATCGCGAACGTTCGCCGGCTGATTTTCCTGCCCCCGGAAAGGAACGGGAGCCAGCCAGGGAGAATCGGTTTCAACCAACATGCGATCCAACGGCACATAGCGAGCGACGTCGCGCAATTCCTCCGCGGTACGGAAGGTGATGATGCCGGAAAACGAGATATAGAACCCCATATCCAATAGCGTTCTGGCTGTAGCTAAATCTTCGGTAAAACAATGCAGTACGCCGCCACACTTCTCTACCTGTTCTTCTTTTAAAATAGCCAGCGTATCGGCTCTGGCAGAACGGGTATGAACAATCACCGGCTTATTCAGCTCATTGCCGATGCGAATATGCTCACGAAAAGACGCTTGCTGTTGCGCTTTAGTCTCTTCCCGATAGTGGTAGTCCAGCCCCGTCTCCCCCATCGCCACCACCTGGCTGGACGCAGCAAGCTGACGCAATTCGGCGTAATCATAAGGCTCATCCTGATTTAGCGGATGAACGCCACAGGAGAAAGCCACATTATCCCGCACGCCGATGAGATCGGTCATGGCGCGGAAACCAGGCAGCGTCGTGGCGACCGCCAAGACAAAACCGACGTCGCGGCGTCTGGCTTTTTCCAATACGTCAGAGACATCTTTATGTATTGACTGATAATCCAGTCCATCAAGATGGCAATGGGAATCAACTAACAACATGATATTTACTCGAAATTAATTAAGCAGAAAATGGATGAAAGTAGCGCTGAACACGCGCAGAGAGGCTCTGTTCGGCATCAAGCAATCGCTCGGTCAATAATAACTCACGGTTCACTCCCGTTACCGTCAGTAACTTTTGCCGGCAGGCCAGCCACTGGTGCGCTTCGTACTGTAGCTGAGAATTGTCTACATTCGCCAACTGTTCAACCAGCGCGGTCTGATCCTGATTCACCAGATATTCTCCCGCCCCTAGCTGCCGCTTCATTGCATCAAGCAGCAACGACGCCAACCAGTGGATACGTTCATCGGCATCATCGTGATTAACTTGAGGCAATAACGAAAGCAGATCGCGCGAGGTCAACGCGGCAGAGAATGCTTGGCATAACATGACCCGCTGCTTCCAACGCTCCGGCTGCAAAAGCTTTTCCGCCGCCAGCGGAGCGCCCGCCTGTAGCCTTAATGCGGTACGCAACGCCAGAGCGTCGCTTTTATGACGTGAATTTAACCATAGCACGCTCTGCGTTTCGCTCGGCGCATCCAGATAATGGTACAGGCAACGGCTACGCAGCGTGGCCAACAAGCGAGCAGGCTCACGGCAGCCAAACAGAAAGTAGGTTCCCTGCGGAGGCTCTTCCAACGTTTTCAGCAACGCATTGGCCGCCGCTTCGGTAAGCTGTTCCGCAGACGGCAACCAGACGACTTTAGCGCCGCCCTGCCGGGAATGCTGATACAGCTTGTCCAAGACGTCGCGCAACGCATCAACCCCCAGACTGTGTTTGCCTTTTTCCGGGCTCAGCACATACCAGTCAGGATGGGTTCCCGCCACCATCAAGTTACAGGAATGACACTTGCCGCAGCTTTTCATTCCTTCCGGCTGCTGGCACATCAACCAGCGACTCAGCGCATAGACCAGCGAATCGTCCCCCATGCCGGGTAGCGCATGCAGCAAAATGGCGTGATGGCCTCTCCCCGCCTGATATTGGCCGATCAACTGGCGGTAGGAGGAATTAAGCCACGGATACCAGTCCATCAGGCACGATCCTGTTCTAACGCTTGCGGAGTCAACCCTTGCTTTTGCAGCCATTGCCGCATGACGTCCCGAATGTCGGCGCTGACCTGGTCTATCGGCTGCGAGGCGTCGATCGTCACAATACGGCTATCCTGCGCCGCCAGAGCCTGGTAGCAGGCTCGGGTACGTTCAAAAAAAGCCAGTGACTCCTGTTCAATGCGATCCAACGCCCCGCGCTGACGGGCGCGTTGCAAGCCAATGGCCGGCGGTAAGTCAAGATAGAGGGTCAGGTCGGGCCGAAAGTCGCCCAGTACGGCATCACGCAATGATTGCAGCAGCTGCCGATCTATTCCCCGGCCCCCTCCCTGGTATGCCTGAGATGAGAGATCGTGACGATCGCCGATCACCCAATTCCCCTGCGCCAACGCCGGCTTGATCACGTTCTCCACCAGTTGGATTCGGGCTGCATACAGCATCAGGATTTCCGCTTTATCCGTCACTTTCTCATCAGTGGCGCCCTGCTTGATCAATTCGCGCAGTTTTTCGGCCAGCGGCGTGCCGCCAGGCTCGCGGGTAAAAGTCACGTCACGGATGCCGTACTCATGCAACGCATCAACCACAACGCTTCTGGCGCTGGTTTTTCCAGCCCCTTCCAGACCTTCCAAAACGATAAATTTACTGTTGTTCATCCCGATCCTTTAGCGCTGAGCGGTATTGCCTTACAGCACGGTTATGGTCTGCAAGGTTAGTAGTAAAACTATGACCGCCTTTGCCATCCGCCACAAAATAAAGATATGACGTTTTAGCCGGGTGCGCGGCCGCATCCAGTGACGCTTTTCCCGGCATCGCGATAGGCGTGGGCGGTAATCCGGAAATAACGTAGGTATTGTAAGGCGTCGGCGTGTCCAGTGCCTTGCGGGTAATAACGCCCGTATACGCATCCCCCATGCCGTAAATGACGGTGGGATCGGTTTGCAAACGCATACCGGCCCGCAGGCGATTAATGAAAACGGACGCGACCTGAGTACGTTCTTCGGCGATCGCCGTCTCTTTCTCAACGATCGATGCCATAGTTAACAGCTCATCCGGCGTTTTATACGGCAATCCTTCCTCGCGTCCCCGCCATACTTCATCAACGGCTTTTTTCATTCGCTGATGAGCGCGTTGCAGCAAAGCAATGTCGGTCGTATCGGCCGTATACATATAGGTATCGGGATAAAACCAGCCTTCCGGATTAGGTTTATCCGTCATTCCAAGCTGCTCTGCGATCGCCTGCGCGCTTTTATCCGTCAGCGTATGCTTAATATAGGATGACTGGCGCAACGTTTCGAGCCATTCCTTCAGCCGGGAGCCTTCCACAAACCGGATGGAAAACTGAGCCTCTTTACCGCTGGACAGCAAGGCCAGCATCTCCCGGACCGTCATTCCCGTGGTAAAGCGGTAGGTGCCGGCCTTAAATTTCGCCAGCTCCGGCTCAACGCGCAGCAACCACGGAAAAAACGTCCCATCGCTAATGATTTTCTGCTCCAGCAATAAGGTTTCCAACCCGTCCCGTCCGGTACCCGCCGGGAGCGTAAAAATGGTTTCCTGTTTGATAGCGAGCGCCGATCCGGCGAAATTTTGTACTTTCTGCCATAGCAGCAATGCGGCTATCAGCAACACGACGATCGGAATACCAATCTTTTTTATCTTCATAAATCAACCAACAACTAACAGTTAGGGCTCAGAAAGCGGTACAGTTTTCTGGAGCGATAACACCAGGATTGCGCCTGGTTTACGGGAACAATCGGCATCAATGCATTACAAATGAGCGCCTCATCCGCATCAGCCAGAGTCTCTGGCGGCTCGCTGACGATATGCAATTCAAAATCGGAATCCGCAAGCAGTGAAATGATATGCCGTCGGGCAACGCCATCAACGCCGGCATAGGATAGATCCGGCGTATAAACCCGTTTTCCCTTACGCCAGAACAAATTAGCCGCACAGCATTCCACTAGCGCACCGGAAGTGTCAAGCACCAATACCTCATCGGCGGAACGCTGTTCAAGATCGATGCGAATCAGCACCTGCTCCAGGCGGTTCAAGTGCTTTATACCGGCCAACAGCGCACTTCTGGCTAACGCCACCGGACTGAGGCTCAGACGAATCCCCTGCTCGCGCCAGCGGATATAGTGCGCGGGATAGTCGGCTTGCATAACGATGCGCGTCGGGCTACCGCATCCTTGAATACCATATCCCCGCCCCCCTTGTCCCCGGGTGAGGATGACCTTGACGATGCCGTCACGGCGGCCCTGCGCCGCCTGCCCCATTTCCTGCGACAACCGCGGCCAGTCAACGGCGGGCAGCATCAAACGCCGGGCGGCTTCCTGCAATCGAGCCAGATGTTTGTCAAGCCATACGATTTGCCCGTCGCGCACTCTGGCCGTGGTAAAGCAACCATCGCCAAACTGGGTGCCTCGATCCGACACCGCCAGCTGTTCTTGCAACCGACCATTTATCCACAGCATTTATTTCTTCCATTCAGCCAAGTGTCGACAGCTTGCCAGCATTTAGGCGCGTCATACAAGCCAAGCAGTCTTATTTTACACAGGCAAAAAAAAACCCGGAAACCGGGTTTTTTCATCGGGGTTTGACGGTCAGACCTTACGGAATAACAGAGAACCGTTCGTTCCGCCGAAACCAAAAGAGTTACACAACGTATACTCCATACCGCTAACCTGGCGCGCTTCATGCGGCACAAAATCCAGATCGCAACCTTCATCCGGGTTATCCAGGTTGATAGTCGGAGGAACAACCTGATCGCGTAGCGCAAGTATACTGAAGATGGACTCTACCGCGCCGGCAGCACCCAGTAAGTGCCCGGTCATCGATTTGGTCGAACTGACTAATACACGGGCGGCATCCGCGCCAAACACCGATTTGACGGCCTGGGTTTCAGCCTTATCACCCGCGGCGGTGGATGTACCGTGCGCGTTGATATAACCGATTTGCGACGCTGAAATGGCCGCATCACGCAACGCATTCTCCATCGCCAATGCGGCCCCGGCGCCATCAGCCGGCGGTGACGTCATGTGGTAGGCATCGCTGCTCATACCAAAGCCGACGATTTCCGCGTAAATCTTGGCGCCGCGTTTTTTCGCATGTTCGTACTCTTCCAGCACCATAATACCGGCGCCGTCGCCCAGCACGAAACCATCACGATCTCTATCCCACGGGCGGCTTGCGGCCTGAGGGTTATCATTACGGGTCGATAAGGCGCGCGCGGCGCCGAAGCCGCCGACGCCCAGCGGGGTACTGGCCTTTTCGGCGCCGCCGGCGACCATGACATCGGCGTCATTATAGGCGATGATACGCGCCGCATGACCGATGTTATGCACGCCCGAAGTACAGGCGGTGGCGATAGAAATACTCGGCCCACGCAATCCGTACATGATAGTGAGATGTCCGGCGACCATATTAACGATGGTCGACGGTACGAAGAACGGGCTGATTTTACGCGGACCGCCCTTCACCAGCGAGCTGTGGTTCTCTTCAATGAGCCCCAAACCGCCAATGCCGGAACCGATCGCCGCGCCGATGCGCGGTGCGTTCTCTTCCGTTACTTCCAGACCGGAATCCTGCATGGCCTGAATGCCGGCTACGATCCCGTATTGAATAAAGGCATCCATTTTGCGAGCTTCTTTGCGCGAAATGAATTCCTCACAGTTAAAATTCTTTACCAGGCCAGCAAAACGCGTTGCATAGGCACTAGTATCGAAATGGTCGATCAGGCTGATACCACTCTGACCGGCAAGAAGAGCACTCCAGGTAGACTCCACCGTATTGCCGACAGGAGATAACATGCCCAGTCCGGTAACAACTACTCGACGCTTAGACACGCTTGTCCTCCAGGGAGGGAAAAATATGACACTGCGGGACAAAAAAAACTTAGGCGGTCGAGTGACCGCCTAGATATGTTCGCTTACTGCTGGTTCGCCTGAATGAAATCAATGGCTGCCTGAACAGTCGTGATTTTTTCGGCTTCTTCGTCTGGAATCTCTGTATCAAATTCTTCTTCCAGCGCCATTACCAGCTCAACGGTGTCAAGAGAATCAGCGCCGAGGTCGTCAACGAAAGAAGCATTGTTTACGACTTCTTCCTGCTTAACACCAAGCTGTTCAACGATGATTTTCTTAACGCGTTCTTCGATAGTGCTCATACTCTTAAATTTCCTATCAAAACTCGCTTTCGCGATGGTTTTCGTAGTGTATAAAATGTTGAAAAAGATGCAACAAAATCCCGGCTGGTCGAACCACGATTTTGTGCTATTTTGCGGTTATCGCCGCAAATAACGCAAATAGTTTTCGTACTTTTTAAACCATATACATGCCGCCATTGACATGCAATGTTTCGCCGGTAATGTAGCCCGCCTCATCAGAGGCTAAAAATGCAACAGCACTGGCGATTTCTTTAGCATCACCAAGCCGGTTAGCGGGAACCTGGCTCAAAATGCCTGCTCGTTGTTCTTCTGTCAATGCCTGAGTCATATCTGTTTCAATAAAACCTGGCGCAACAACGTTAACCGTAATGCCCCGGGAGGCCACTTCGCGAGCAAGCGATTTGCTGAAGCCAATCAGTCCGGCCTTGGCCGCCGCATAGTTTGCCTGTCCGGCATTGCCCATCGTTCCGACCACGGAGCCAATAGTGACGATACGGCCAAAACGCTTTTTCATCATAGCGCGCATTACCGCTTTGGAGAGACGGAATACCGATGTCAAATTGGTATCCAGAATATCCTGCCATTCATCTTCTTTCATGCGCATCAGCAGGTTATCACGGGTGATGCCGGCATTATTGATCAAAATATCAATTTCGCCGAACTCTGTGCGAATATCTGCTAATGTTTTTTCCACGGACGCCTCATCAGCGACGTTCAGCACATAGCCTTTACCGTGTTCGCCCAGCCAGGCGCCGATCGCTTCCGCGCCCTTCTCGCTGGTGGCGGTGCCAATGACTGTCGCGCCGCGAGCAGCTAACGTCTCGGCAATAGCCCGGCCGATTCCGCGGCTTGCGCCAGTAACCAGAGCAATTTTTCCTTCAAAACTCATCGTCTTCTCCGTTTTTATTTTTCAAGCGCCGCTGACAGAGAAGCAGGATCGTTCACCGCGGCAGCTGTCAGGGTAGCAACGATTCGCTTGGTTAAGCCGGTAAGCACTTTACCCGGCCCAACTTCCAGCAATGATTCAACCCCTTGAGAGGCAATAAACTCGACGCACTCCGTCCAGCGCACCGGACTATAAAGCTGACGCACCAGCGCACTGCGAATCGCTTCCGGCGATGTTTCAATCCGCGCGTCGACATTATTTACCACTGGGATCTTCGGTTCGTTGAAATCAACTGACTCAAGCGCGACAGCCAGTTTTTCGGCGGCGGGCTCCATCAACGCGCAGTGTGACGGAACGCTGACCGGCAATGGCAGCGCACGTTTGGCGCCGGCCGCTTTACAGGCCGCGCCGGCTCGTTCCACCGCTTCTTTGTTCCCGGCGATTACGACCTGCCCAGGGGAGTTAAAGTTTACCGGCGAGACAACCTGCCCTTGCGCGGATTCTTCGCACGCATTGGCGATGGCGTCATTATCCAGGCCGATAATCGCATACATCGCGCCAGTGCCTGCCGGTACGGCTTCCTGCATCAGCTTGCCACGCAGTTCAACCAACCGCACAGCTTGCTGGAAATCAAGAACGCCGGCGCAAACCAGCGCGGAATACTCGCCCAGGCTATGCCCGGACATCAGCGCCGGCGTTTTTCCGCCTTGCTGTAGCCAGACGCGCCAGATAGCGACGGAAGCCGTTAACAACGCCGGCTGAGTCTGCCAGGTTTTATTCAACTCTTCCGCCGGCCCTTGCTGCGCAAGCTGCCATAAGTCATACCCTAAAACAGCAGAGGCCTGAGCAAATGTTTCAGTAACAATCGGATATTCCGCCGCCAGTTCAGCCAGCATGCCAACGGATTGCGATCCCTGACCTGGGAATACCATTGCAAATTGCGTCATAGTGAAAATCCTGTTTAATCAAAAACGAACCAGCGCAGAACCCCAGGTGAAGCCGCCGCCGAAAGCTTCAAGCAGTACCAGTTGTCCTGGTTTTATCCGCCCGTCGCGCACGGCTTCATCCAGAGCCGAGGGAACGGAGGCCGCCGATGTGTTGCCGTGACGATCCAACGTCACAACAACCTTATCCATTCCCATGCCCAGTTTTTTGGCCGTCGCACTGATGATGCGTAAATTGGCCTGATGAGGCACCAACCAATCTAATTCGCTTTTATCCAGTTGGGACGCCCGCAGCGTTTCCTCAACAATGTGCGCCAGTTCGGTTACTGCGACCTTGAATACTTCATTGCCGGACATCGTCAAATAAGCCGGTTTTCCCAGATTATTGCGATCCTGGTGCGGCAGCGTCAGCAGCTCGCCATAACGTCCGTCAGCATGCAAATGCGTGGACAGGATCCCCGGCTGCTCTGAAGCGCTCAATAAAACGGCGCCGGCGCCATCACCGAACAAAATCAGCGTACCTCTGTCTTGCGGATCCAACGTGCGGGATAACGTATCAGAACCGACGACCAAAGCATAATCCACCGCGCCATTTTTAATGTACTGATCGGCAACGCTGAGCGCATAGGTAAATCCCGCACAGGCAGCAGCCAGATCAAATGCGATGGTATCTTTGATTTCAAGCAGTTGCTGAATCTGGCAGGCCGCACTGGGAAAAGCATGGCTTGAAGATGTCGTCGCTACAATCAACAAACCGACTTGCGATTTATCGATGCCGGCCATTTCCAGCGCCTTTTGCGCCGCATGATAGCCCATCGTGGCAACACTTTCATCTGGCGCGGCGATACGGCGCTCACGAATTCCGGTACGCGTGACGATCCATTCGTCAGACGTATCCACCATCTTCTCTAAATCAGCGTTCGTCCTGATTTGTTCAGGCAGATAACTGCCCGTTCCGATTATTTTTGTATACATGTACGCTTAATCACTCTTGGGTAATACAGCTTCTAGACGGGCAGCAATCCGTTCGGGAAGTTGCCTTTGTACCGCCTGCATTGCCTGTTCGATAGCAACCGCAAACGCTCGCTGGTTCGCAGCGCCGTGACTTTTGATTACGGTTCCCCGCAGTCCCAACAGACACGCGCCATTATATTGGTCAGGATTCAAATGGCCGAAACGTTTGGCCAAACGTTTTTGTAACAAACGTCCCAGTAATCGTAACCACCATGACTGTTTTTGCCTGCGGTCCGTACCGGAAGATGGAGACTTTAGCAACGAAAGGAACATCCTTACCACGCCTTCCATTGTCTTTAAGGTGACATTACCCACAAACCCGTCACAGACCATGACATCCGTCTTCCCGGTCAGCAATTCGTTACCTTCAAGATAACCGATATAGTTGATCGAAGGCGTATTTCTTAATTTGGCCGCGGCATCGCGGATGTTATCCAAGCCTTTGCTCTCTTCCTCACCGATATTCAGCAACGCCACCCGCGGATTTTTCAGCCCAAGAACCTCTTCAGCCATCACCGAGCCCATCACCGCGAATTGAACCAGCATGGTGCTGCCGCAATCGACGTTGGCCCCTAGATCCAGCACCACAGTTTTCCCGTGCTGCTGATGAGGCAAAACGGAAACCAATGCCGGGCGCTCAATGCCATCAAGCGGTTTAATCAGGAGCTTAGCCAGCCCCATCAGCGCGCCGGTGTTGCCCGCGCTGACGCAAGCCTGAGCCCTTCCGTCTTTGATCAGCTCAAGCGCGATGCGCATCGAGGTGCCGCGACTCGCGCGGATGGCCTGCGAAGGTCGGGCATCACTGGCAATAACCGATTCAGCCGGAATAATTTCCAACCGGGACGATAAATCAGAATCGACTTTGGCTAGTAATGGAGTAATCGCAGCAGGATCGCCAACTAATATCAGGTTGAGGCTTGAATTAGAAGCCAGTGCCTGCAATGCAGCAGGCACTGTTACGCAGGGACCGAAGTCCCCGCCCATCGCATCTAACGCCAGAGTTAGGCGTGTCAAAGTATTGCCTTGCTGATAATTCGCAAGAATTACTTGGCAATAACCTTGCGACCGCGGTAGTAACCGTCCGCAGTGATGTGGTGACGCAGGTGAGTTTCGCCAGAAACTTTATCTACGGATACGGAAGACGTGGTCAGCGCATCGTGAGAACGACGCATACCACGTTTGGAACGAGTGGGTTTATTCTGTTGTACGGCCATGGACCTTACTCCTTAATTACTTACGCTTTAAACTGGCTAATACGGCAAACGGGTTCGGTTTTTCTGCCTCTTCAGGCAATTTGCCGAACACCATGTCCGCTTCGGACACTTCACAGTGTTCAGAATCATGTACCGGGGCGATAGGCAAAGTCAGGATGATTTCATCTTCAACCATTGCCAGCAGATCGACTTCGCCAAACTCATCAACCTCGATCGGCTCGTACGCTTCCGGTAAAGCTTCGGCCTGTTCATCATTGATGACCGGGCTAAAACAAAACGCCGCATGAACCTGATGTTCAAATGGCTTTCCACAGCGCTGGCACATTAATGTGACCGTAACATCCGCGCTGCCATTAATCACCGCCAGGCGCTGATTATCGATATTGAAAGACAAAGAAGCCTGAACATCACTGTCCACACTCACCACTGATTCGGCAACACGCACTACCTGCTCTGGCGTATAAACACCAATGTAATCTAAACGCTTTTGAGCAGTGCGGACCGCATCAAGGGTTAGGGGTAATTTTACCTTTTGCATAGGGCGCGCATATTAACGTCGTAACGACATAGAGTCAAAGAAAAAGGCAGTGAAGCACGACCTTTCACCAATATTCGCTTCCAGAGCGGCACACAGTTTAAAATGCCTTTTATCATTACGCTACGGTTTATAAAAAAATTATGTATCAGATCGTTCTCGCTTCAACATCCCCCTACCGCAAATCTCTGCTGGAAAAACTCGACCTGCCTTTTATTTGCGCCTCCCCAGATATAGATGAAACGCCCGCCCCCGGCGAAGATGCGCCGTCGTTAGTGGCGAGGCTGGCTGAAAGCAAGGCGCGCGCATTGGCGGTGCAGTACCCCAATCATCTTATTATAGGCGCCGATCAGGTTTGCGTATTGAACAACGCCATTACCGGGAAGCCGCATAACAAAGCGAACGCCGTGCGGCAATTGCGGCAGGCAAGCGGACAGTGCGTCACTTTTTTTACCGGATTAGCGCTGTTTAATAGCGCCTCTCAGCGGCTACAGCGCCTCGTTGAGCCGTTTGACGTCCATTTCCGCTCCCTGACGCAGGAGGAGATTGAGGGTTATCTGGAAAAGGAACAGCCCTGGAACTGCGCCGGCAGTTTTAAATGTGAAGGGTTGGGAATTACACTATTCGATAAACTGTCCGGGCGCGATCCCAATACGCTTATCGGCCTGCCTTTAATTGCTTTGGCGGATATGCTGCGCGCGGAACAGGTTAATCCGCTGATAACGCAATGATTGGATGGGATACCGCTGACCCGGCATCCCGATGAAACGCCTGGCTATCCTTTCGCTTTACGAAGCATTTTCAGACAGTGGCGAAGTTGCTCATCCAACGGCGCTTCAATCCGCAGCGTTTCACCCGTATTGGGATGCTCAAAACGCAACGCCTGCGCATGCAGAAACAGACGTTTCAGCCCGGTTTCGGCCAGTTGGCTATCAAAATCGCGGTCGCCATAGCGGTCGTCAAAGGCGATCGGATGACCGGCGTGCAACGTATGTACGCGGATCTGATGGGTTCTGCCCGTTACCGGACTGGCGCGAACCAGCGTCGCCGCTTCAAAGCGCTCTTCCACCTTAAAACGCGTTTCCGAAGGCTTGCCTTCGCTGCTCACCCGGACAATACGCTCGCCGCTTTGCAGAATATTCTTCAACAACGGAGCCTGTACGCTTTTGCAATGCGACGGCCAGTTGCCCCGCACCAGCGCCAGATAATCTTTCTGCATCCCCTTGAGACGTAACTGCTCATGCAAGGCACGCAGCGCAGAGCGTTTCTTGGCCACCAGCAAAACGCCCGACGTATCACGATCGAGGCGATGAACCAGCTCCAGGAAACGGGCCTCCGGGCGCAGCGCGCGCAGGCCCTCGATAACGCCGAAGCTCAGCCCGCTGCCGCCGTGAACCGCCGTACCGGAAGGTTTATTCAGCACCAGGATATGATCGTCTTCATAAATAATGCATTCAGCCAGCGCCGCGACTTTGCCAAGACTGGCGGAAACAGGCGGAGCATCGCGCTCGGCCTGCCGCACCGGCGGGATACGGATCTCATCCCCGTCGAGTAACTTATATTCCGGCTTTACCCGCTTTTTATTTACCCTTACCTCACCTTTGCGCAAGATGCGGTAAACCATGCTCTTAGGCACGCCTTTTAACCGGGCATGCAAAAAATTATCGATACGTTGTCCGGCCTCATCGGCGGATATTGTCACAAACTGTACTGCTGGATTCTCTGTTTTCATGATGCGCGATTCTAAATAGAGAGGTTGGATAGCGCCACTTCTTTTTCTGTGCTTAACTGGGAGTCTGACTTATGAAGATATTGTTACACCAGCAGGTTCGGCTGAATTTGCTCTCAACCGCCGACAGTTTGGCGGATAACGGCGCAACTATCTTTATACTGGCAGGCAAAGTAACCTTGCTATAACAGTGCCAGCAATGGAATAATGCTTTTCGTGTTTTCCGCGCTGATTTCCATTAAAGCAAGGGAAATTGTGGAATTATTAAGTTTGCCTGATGACACACAAACGCAGCAATGGCGTAAGACGTAATGTGATATCAAGCAGTTAGCGGGCTGCGGATTGCAGCTTGGCCGGCAAATGGAATCAGATCTGGCGACATTATTCAGAAGCTGTTCCCTCAGTAAACGCGCTGTTTTCCATCAGGAAACACAGGCTACCGAAACATGCGTCTCTATGCAGGCGACAACCGGGAGGTTGACGTCCTTGCGATAAGCCACGAGGCCATCGGTTCACTCCGGTCATGCGGTTCTTTTGTCCGCAGCTCTATCAATAATGTAAGTAAAAATAACGAGTAAGTTAAAGATGAAGAGAATGTTGATTAACGCGACTCAACAGGAAGAGTTGCGTGTTGCCTTGGTTGATGGTCAACGGCTGTATGATTTGGATATCGAAAGTCCTGGTCATGAGCAGAAGAAAGCAAATATCTACAAAGGTAAAATCACGCGTATTGAACCCAGTCTTGAAGCCGCTTTTGTTGATTATGGCGCAGAAAGGCATGGTTTTCTCCCTCTCAAAGAAATCGCTCGCGAATACTTCCCCAGCAACTATTCCTCTCATGGCCGTCCCAACATCAAAGATGTCTTGCGCGAAGGACAGGAAGTCATTGTTCAGGTAGATAAAGAAGAGCGAGGCAACAAAGGCGCGGCGCTGACAACGTTTATCAGTCTGGCCGGCAGTTATCTGGTATTGATGCCAAACAACCCCCGCGCCGGCGGTATCTCACGCCGAATTGAGGGCGACGATCGAACGGAACTGAAAGAAGCGTTAGGTTCTTTACAGTTGCCCGATGGTATGGGGCTTATCGTTCGTACCGCAGGGGTCGGCAAATCCGCCGAAGCATTGCAATGGGATTTGGCTTTCCGTCTGAAGCACTGGGAAGCTATCAAGAAAGCGGCTGAAGGCCGTCCCGCGCCTTTTTTGATCCATCAGGAAAGCAACGTTATTGTTCGCGCCTTCCGTGATTATTTACGCCCGGATATCGGTGAAATCCTGATCGACAACCCTAAAATCGTCGAACTGGCAAAAGAGCATATCTCCGCGCTCGGCCGCCCGGACTTCAATAGCAAAATCAAACTTTACAGCGGCGAGATCCCGCTGTTCAGCCATTATCAGATTGAATCCCAGATTGAATCGGCGTTCCAGCGTGAAGTGCGTCTGCCTTCCGGCGGTTCTATCGTCATTGATACCACGGAAGCCTTGACCGCGATTGATATCAACTCCGCCCGCGCTACCCGCGGCGGCGATATTGAAGAGACCGCGTTCAACACTAACCTGGAAGCCGCCGATGAAATCGCCCGCCAGTTACGACTGCGCGACCTGGGCGGTCTGATCGTCATCGATTTTATCGACATGACGCCGGTTCGCCACCAGCGAGAAGTGGAAAATCGTCTGCGGGACTCTGTCCGCCAGGATCGGGCCCGTATTCAGATCGGCCGCATTTCTCGCTTTGGTCTGTTGGAAATGTCCCGCCAGCGCCTTAGCCCGTCGTTGGGAGAATCGAGCCATCATGTCTGCCCACGCTGCGGCGGCACCGGCACCGTGCGCGACAACGAGTCCCTTTCCCTGTCTATTCTGCGTCTTATCGAAGAAGAGGCGCTGAAAGAAAACACCAAAGAAGTACATGCCATCGTTCCCGTACAAATCGCATCCTATTTGCTGAACGAGAAACGTGAATCGGTCAATGCGATTGAGAAACGTCAAGGGGGAGTTCGAGCCGTTATCGTCCCGCATGATGGCATGCAAACGCCGCACTACTCCGTCGTACGCGTGCGCAAAGGGGAAGAAAAGCCGACCCTCAGCTATCTGCTGCCGCAACTGCTGGAAACCGAAGCCCAACAATTGCAGGAAGAACAGGTTGCCGAACGTAAACAGCCGGAGCAGCCAGCATTAGCCGCCTTCACCATGCCTAGCATGCCGGCGGAAGATAAAGCACTGGCGGTGGAAAAATCGGCCCCATCGGCGGTTTCGCCAGTCGCGCCGGCTCAGCCAGGGCTTGTTAGCCGCTTGCTGGGCGTGCTGAAAGGTATTTTCGCATCCGAACCCGCTAGCGCGGTAGCAGAGACGGCGGATGAGAAGAAAACCGAATCGGCCGCGGCCAGCGAAGGCCAGCGTCAGGAACGTCGTAATACACGCCGTCAGAGCAACAACCGCCGCGATCGCAATACGCGTGAAGAGCAACGCCGGAATAAACGTCAGAATGCTGAAGCGGCGCCTGAAGCCCGCGCGGCGGAAGAGCCAGAAAAAGCCGCTATTGACGAGCAACCGCGCCGCGAACCGCGTGCGGAGCGTCAGCGTCGCCGTCAGGATGATAAACGTCAGTCCCAACAGGAAGCGAAAGCGCAAAATACCGTTGTAGCCGAAGCGGAAGAAGTCGCCGCCGAACAGGAAAAACCGGCTCAGGTCATGCCGCGCCGTCAGCGTCGCCAATTGACGCAGAAGGTACGGATTCAATCCGAAAACGCGCCGGCTGAAGCTGCCGAACCGGCAGCGACGGCGGTAACGACGGAAAGCGTAGCGCCGCAAATCAAGCCCGTTGATGAAGCCGCGATTGCCGTTGCCGACGCTAACGAAACGGAAAGTACGCAGGCCGCTGACGCCAACAAAGGGGCGAATACGGAAAATAACGGTATGCCGCGTCGTTCCCGCCGCTCACCGCGTCATCTGCGCGTTAGCGGTCAACGCCGCCGCCGTTACCGTGATGAGCGGTATCCGTCTCAGTCGCCAATGCCGCTGGAATATGCTGCCGCTTCTCCGGAAATGGCGTCAGGCAAAGTGTGGATAAACTATCCCGTTGCTCAATACCAATCGCTGGAACAGCTTGAAGAACAGCAGCAGGCGGAAAATAACGCGTCTGTAGCCACGCCTCATCTGCCGACCATCGTGGAAACAGCGGCTCCGGTTATCGCGGCTTCAGTTCAGGAAACGCCGGCGGTAATAGAAGATGAGCCGGGCAAAGCGGCGACTGCCGTTGAAGCTGGGCAACCAGTACAGAAAACCGCGCCCGAAGCAGTCACGGATGACATTGTCGAAACGCAAACCGATGCCGACGATATTCCGCCGATACTGGTTGATGACAAGGCTTACGGAGAAAGCGATGAAGCTGTCGTAGAAAGCAACGAGCACGTTGCAGAACGCGATGAGGCCGTCGTGGAAAGCAATGAACGCGTTACAAAACACGATGAAGCCGTCGTGGAAAGCAATGAAAGCGTTGCAGAGCACGATGAAGCCGTCGTGGAAAGCAACGAGCACGTTGCAGAACGCGATGAAGCCGTCGTGGAAAGCAACGAGCACGTTGCAGAACGCGATGAAGCCGCCGTGGAAAGCAATGAGCGCGTTGCAGAACGCGATGAAGCTGTCGTGGAAAGCAATGAGAGCGTTGCGGAACGCGATGAAGCTGTCGTGGAAATCGACGAGAGCGTTGCAGAACGCGATGAAATCGTCGAGGAAAGCGTGAAAATCCCCGCAGAAACCGCACCTCAGCCGGCAGATGTCGCACCGGTTGCGCCAGCGGAAAAACCGGTGATTTCGGTTAAACCGGCAGAAGCGGAGACAGCACAACCGCGTTATAAGTTTCACGCAACCGCGCCGATGACCAAAGCGCCAGCGCCGGATTATCAACCGGAACCGGCTCGTCAGAGCGACTGGAAGCGTCCTGAGTATCAGTTCAACGGCAAAGGTTCAGCCGGAGGCCATGCCGCAGTTAACCAGGCTACAGCGCCTGCAACCAAGCCAACGCCGATTAATGAATAATCAATTTCATTATCAGTAAAAACGCCCGCCAATTCGGCGGGCGTTTTTTATGGCGGGCTATCCCTGCCCGCCCCCCTTCGGGCCGCCGCAAGCGGCGTTAAAAAATACTCCTGGCATTTTTTTATCGCGGGCTATCCCTGCCCGGTCCCTTCGGGCCGCCGCAAGCGGCGTTAAAAAATACTCCTGGCATTTTTTTATCGCGGGCTATACCGCCTTAAAAAAATCCCGGATGCCTTTTATCAGCCCAGAAATTTCAGCAATTTTATGCTTGATGATTCGGTTTTCCCTTCCAAATCAGCGATCAGACGCTTGAAATGGGCTGATTGTTCATGCTCTGTCAGCGCAGTCTGATTCTTCCAACGTTCAAAGAAGACAAACGCGCCGGGCTTGTCGATTTCTTCATGCAAATCATATTGCAGATTACCCGTTTCCTGACGGCTGGGCGCCACAGCCTGTTTCACCGCTGCGGTAACATCGTCAATAAATTCAGCTTTAGCCTGTAAGCTGGCAACGATACGAATTTCCATTTTAGTCCTTCTTATTTAATTTATGTTTAAAGATCAAAAGATAAGGCATGAGATGCCAATAGTCGTAGTGGTTATACTAGTTAATTTTGAACATTCATCAACTAACGGATGCATTCGAAAGGCTTTGCACTTATCCTTATTCCCCGCCGTATTAGTCTCAATCCGACTGACAGATGATGTTTTTCTACTGACCGCTGGAGCACATTCCATGACCGCACTGCCAGACATGCTGAAAATCCGCCGCCCTGACGATTGGCACCTTCATTTACGTGATGATCAGATGCTCAAAACCGTTCTTCCGTACACCAGCCGCTTTTTTGGCCGAGCCATCATCATGCCCAATCTGACACCGCCGGTCACCAGCGTGGCAAGCGCTATCGCTTATCGTCAGCGCATTCTGGCCGCCATCCCCGAAGGCGATAGTTTTCAACCGTTGATGACTTGTTATCTGACCGATTCGCTGGATGCCGCGGAGATTGTCAGCGGCTTTGAGCAGGGCGTTTTTACCGCAGCAAAATTATACCCGGCGAATGCGACGACCAACTCCAGTCATGGCGTAACGGATATTGCCAACATCCATCCCGTTCTGGAAAAAATGCAAGAAATAGGGATGCCGTTGCTGGTACATGGCGAAGTGACCGCTCCTGAAATCGACATTTTCGATCGGGAAGCCCGATTTATTGAATTGGTGATGGAGCCATTACGCAAGGACTTCCCCGAACTGAAAGTCGTATTCGAGCACATTACGACTAAAGAGGCCGCGCAGTACATTGTATCAGGTAATGAGTATCTTGCCGCCACCATTACCCCACAACATTTAATGTTTAACCGCAATCACATGCTGGTTGGCGGAGTTCGGCCGCATCTATACTGCCTGCCCATTCTTAAAAGAAACATTCACCAGCAGGCGCTGCGGGATGCCGTCGCCAGTGGCTGCAACCGGCTTTTCCTCGGCACTGACTCTGCTCCTCATGTTAAACACAGGAAAGAATCCAGTTGCGGCTGCGCCGGCGTATTCAATGCCCAAGCGGCCTTAAGCGCTTACGCGACGGTTTTCGATGAAATAAACGCGCTGGATAAACTTGAAGCATTCTGTTCGTTAAACGGCCCGCGTTTTTACGGCTTGCCGGTTAATGAAGACTGGGTTGAACTCCGCCGCGAACCAATTACCCTCCCGGAAGAAATTTCAACGGGCAGCGAAGCGTTGGTCCCTTTCCTGGCGGGACAGAGCCTCAACTGGTCCGTCCGATAGCTGACAGGCCCATCATCATGCTCCCCCTCAATGCTGATGGGTCGGCGTTTCAAAGTCTGCCGCGGCATGCCTGATTGGGATGCGCAAGAATCAATCGGCATGGTGAACGCGGCTTAACAAATATCCTTTTTCGTCACTTGTTCTTTTTTACGGATAACTGTATAAATAAACAGTTATCCATGGAGGCAATTATGCGTGTCGAAATTACCATAGCAAAGTCGTCCCCTCTTCCCGCTGGCGCTCTTGAAGCACTGACGCACGAGTTGGGGAGACGAATTCACCAGCACTACCCAGATACCCCAATTAATATTCGTTATGCCGCTGCCAATAACCTTAGCGTGCTGGGTGGCAATAAAGATGACAAAGAGCGTATATCCGAATTGCTGCAAGAAACCTGGGAAAGCGCGGACGACTGGTTTATACCAGAATAAAAATTTTTTAACGCCAGCGCCGCTTGCAACGGTCCGAAGGGCGAGCCCCGCGGACGGAGCGAGTAAATTTAGTCTGTTGAAAGATTTGGCTGAATGATAGGTTATAGGCTGTAATGACTATTGTATCGGGCATCTTGCCATCCTGTTATGACTGAGGATACCTATTATGACAGTAGAAAAACCGGAAGAGGCAATGACATTCGGTGAACTGCTGGAGCTGATCGGCGCACAGCAGCGCAAGATTGACGCACTGGAGCTGGCATTTTCATCGCTGGTTTTCTGCCTTGATGAAAAAGCCAACCAGTTGCTGATCCACAACCTGCGGCTGGAATCTCAAAATGAAAATCGGGATCCGATGATGAAAAAACATCTTGCCCGTTTTGTCGCCACATTAGAGAAAAATGCCGGTTTAAATACCGAATAGATTCTCATTTATTCAATTTTCCGAAACAGTCCGGATAAATGCATTTTGTCCCGGACTGTTTAATTAGTGTACGGAAAAAAATTTTTGCAGATTTTTTTAAAATATTTTTCATAAATTAAATAAGCGACGATATACTGTTAATGCTCTTCTAAATAAGGAGCCGCCTTAAACCTCGTTAGTCACTCATGTTAGTAACTAGTCAGTAAGGGGTATTTATGGATAGAGAAAATGAAGTTATTCAGACACATCCTCTTGTAGGTTGGGACATCAGTACCGTTGACAGTTATGACGCCATGATGATCCGTTTACACTATTTATCCGCCTCGGATCAGGCTCCAGATGAAGCGCAAGTTGACCGGACGTTATGGTTAACGACAGATGTAGCCAGAAAACTCATATACATACTTGAAGCTGGCATTGCTAAAATTGAATCAACCGATTGTCAATCCCTTGATTATCGAAAGCATTAGCCATTGATAACGTTTACCATTATTTTTATACCAGATTTATTGATTTTTGATTTACGATCCCAATAACAACGCCGTCTTACTGACGGTGTTGTTATTTTTACCGCTACTCTGTATTTTTCCCCCGTTCTAATCCGCAATAATTCTTACCACGCCTTATTCGCTTGCCCGCACGATCGCCGCAGATAGTAACGCACCGCACAATTATTCAGCTAATTAACAGCCCAGTGAGTAGCAATCTCATTCTTCCGCGCGAACAGCAGTGAAGCATCCGTAAATGATTTTCCTTATCAGCTCACTCCATCAGATTGAACAAGATATGACTTCAAATTCAAAAAAACTGTTGAAGTTCGACTGAGTGTTAAAAAATGTGACTTTATATTGCTTTTGTGTTTAGACATGTTTAAGTTTGCAAAATTGTACAGGTCACCTGATAAGGAGTCACCGCTATGCTTTGGCGTAACACCTCATCTCGTTATGGTCATGTCAGTATTCTTCTCCACTGGGCCGTCGCGTTAACCGTTTACGGCATGTTCGCGTTAGGGCTCTGGATGGTGTCATTGGGGTACTATGACGTTTGGTATCATCGCGCGCCTGAAATCCATAAAGGCATCGGCGTATTGCTTTTCGCCGTTATGATATTCCGCGTAATCTGGCGCTTCTTTTCTCCTCCGCCGCGGCCATTGAGCAGCTATTCAACCTTGACCCGCATCAGCGCCACGCTGGCGCACATTGCTCTTTACGTTGTTTTATTTGCGATATTAATCAGTGGATATTTGATTTCCACAGCCGAGGGGCAACCTATTTCAGTTTTTGGCTGGTTTTCTATTCCAGCTACATTAAGCGGTTTGACGGATCAAGCCGACATTGCCGGTACCGTGCATCTTTATCTTGCCTGGGTGGTGGTAGCGCTGTCAGCTCTGCACGGGTTAGCCGCATTAAAGCACCACTTCATAGATGGTGATACGACCTTGAAACGGATGTTGGGCCGCAACATCTCTTAACTTTTATGAATTAATGGAGAAATACCGATGCTGAAGAAAACACTACTGGGCCTGACTGCCGCATCTTTACTGGCCTCTGCCGGATCGGCCTTAGCCGCCGATTACAAGTTTGATAAGGAAGGCCAGCACGCGTTTATCCAGTTTCGCATTAACCATCTGGGCTATAGCTGGATTTATGGCGGCTTTAACGATTTTGACGGGACGTTTACTTTTGATGAAAGCAATCCTGCCGCGGATAAAGTGAATGTCACCATTAATACCAATAGCGTCGATACTAATCATGCGGAACGTGACAAACACATCCGCAGTGCGGATTTTCTGAATGTATCCAAATATCCGCAGGCGACGTTCACCTCCACGGAAGTGAAAAAAGACGGTGAGGCATACGATATCACCGGAAATCTCACCTTGAATGGCGTAACCAAGCCCGTGACGCTGGAAGCAAAACTGATTGGTCAAGGCGATGACCCGTGGGGCAATTATCGCGCCGGTTTTGAAGCCAAAGGAACCCTCGCGCTGAAAGACTTTAATATCACCCAGGATTTGGGGCCGGCCTCTCAACAAGTTGAATTGATTATTTCCGTCGAAGGCGTTCGCCAGAAATAAGTTATCAACGATAGTCGGTTACAGCCCTTTCAGTTGACGAAAGGGCTTTTTAAGCTCGCTACTTCCGCTCATCCTTGCCGTCTGGGGCGGGGATATGCAATGTGGATTTTAATAACCCTTTGGATTTATTAAAAATCTTCATGCCATTTTCACGACCGCTGCGCCGGGCGCGTTGCTCCGCCAGTGGCAGCCGACGCTCTTCCTGACAGTTTACGCTACAGCACCCTTCATATTTTTCCGCACACGCCGGACACTGGATGAACAATAGGTGGCAACCTTCATTACGGCAGTTGGTATGAGTATCACAAGGAGCGCCGCACTGATGACAATGCGCAATAACGTCATCAGAAATCCTTTCCCCCATCCGCTCGTCAAACACAAAGTTTTTGCCTATAAACTTCAACGGCAACCCCTGAGCTTTTGCCTGGCGCGCATACTCAATAATCCCGCCCTCGACGTGGTAAACGCGCTTGAAGCCGTGATGCAGCATATAAGCGCTTGCTTTCTCACACCGAATCCCCCCGGTGCAATACATGACGATATTCTTATCCTGCTCATGCTTGAGCATTTCTACCGCCATCGGAAGTTGCTCGCGGAAAGTATCCGAGGGAACCTCCAGCGCATTTTCAAAATGTCCGACCTCATATTCATAATGATTGCGCATATCAACAAAGAGCGTATTCGGGTCTTCGGCCATGGCGTTAACCTGTTCGGCTTTCAGATACTGGCCGACATTAGCCGGATTAAACGTCGGATCGTCGATACCATCGGCCACAATGCGTTCACGAACTTTCATCCGCAACACCCAGAATGATTTTCCATCATCGTCCAATGCGATGTTCAAGCGAACATTGTCAAGGGCGGGATGCGCGCCGAATAACACTGTTTTAAACGCTTCGAACTGATTCTTGGGCACGCTGATTTGCGCATTAATCCCTTCCGATGCGATGTAGATCCGCCCAAAGACCTTTAGCTGCGCAAACTGGCTATACAGGCGATCGCGAAATGCTTTCGGCTCATCGATCGTAAAATATTTATAGAAAGAAACTGTGGTTCGCGGCTCGGTTTCAGCAAGCATTCGCGCTTTCAGTTCCTCATTGGAAACCCGGTTATGTAACACTGGCATGGTGTACTTTCCTGTCTTCATTGAGGTTAATCATTACCATTCACCGCCACGTCGATCCCGACGGATTAAATGGCCCGGCATCATACCTGATTGCGGGACTTAAGTCAGGATGCGAAATTGACAGCGGAAGGTGAAACGGCGATCTTAAGGAGAGAAGGCTACCTCTCTATTTTAATCTGGATCGGTACTCTCCATCCCCCAAGAGATATCACAATCTAAGGTCATCATATGAGTCAACTATTCTCCCCGCTGTCTATCGGTAAGCTCACGCTTCCTAACCGTATTATCATCGCGCCGATGTGCCAATATTCCGCCGAAGACGGCAAGGCGACGGCGTGGCATAGCATGCACCTGGGCAATCTCACTCATTCAGGCGCAGGGTTATTGATCATTGAAGCCACCGCCGTTACGCCAGAAGGCCGCATCTCGCCCAAAGATCTCGGCTTATGGGATAGCGGTACTGAAGAAGCTCTGGCCGCCGTCATCCGGTCGGTAAAAAAATACTCGGATATGCCGCTGGGGATCCAGCTTGCTCACGCCGGACGTAAGGCCTCCACGGATGTCCCCTGGGGCGGACGCGCCACGCTTCGAAAGGATCAAGGCGGATGGCAAACAATTGCGCCGTCAGATATTCCTTATAATGAGGGCGACGATAAACCACTGCCAATGACCCGCCAGCAAATCAACCGGCTGATCGCTGCCTTCGTCGACGCCGCCAAGCGGGCGGATCGTCTCGGTCTTGATTTGATAGAGATTCACGCCGCGCACGGCTATTTATTGCATCAATTTCTATCGCCACTGACAAACAACCGAACAGATGAATACGGCGGCTCGCTTCAAAACCGGATGCGTCTGGTATTGGAGGTCTATAAGTCTGTTCGTCAGGCGTTCCCGCCACATAAGGCAGTAGGCGTGCGAATTTCAGCAACAGACGGCGTTGCAGGCGGCTGGGATCTGGAACAATCCGTTCAAGTCAGTAAAGCGCTGCACGCATTGGGCTGTGATTTCATTCACGTCTCCAGCGGCGGCCTCTCAGCAGAACAACAAATTCATCCTGGGCCGAATTATCAGGTGCCCTACGCGCAAAAGATCAAACAGGAAGTCGGCATTACCACTATCGCCGTCGGGCTGATTACCGAACCCGAACAGGCCGAAGCTATTGTCGGCACCGGCGAAGCCGATGCGGTTGCGCTGGCTCGCGCTATTCTCTTTAATCCGCGCTGGCCTTGGCATGCCGCGGCCAGATTGGGCGCCCAGGTAACCGCGCCCCCCAATACTGGCGTAGCGAGCCCGGTTATGCCAGAGGGATATTCAAACGATAAAGCCGATACGATAACCACGCCCCGCCATACAGGCGGGGATTCGCTTCATTGGATAATCAAACGCGCTTTATCAATGGCATCAACGGTTACACACTGTCGGCGGCAAATGTTATCATTAGGCGCCCACTCGCTTTTTTGTATAAAAATCAGGCTATAGCACGTCGCAAATTTGTTTTCCCATTAAAGTGCCGTAATAATCTATCCTGTTGAGTGACAATCCCATTTATTCTTTTTAACGGTATGAGTGCCTAAAGGCACCAGAATTTGATACTGAGGCCATGACACAACTCCCCATTTTTAATCGTTCACTATTGCACCCGCGCTATTGGTTAACCTGGCTGGGTATCGGCGCGCTTTACCTGGTGGTATTGCTGCCCTATCCCCTGCTCTATTTTATCGGCACCGGTCTCGGCCATTTGTCCATGCGTCTGCTGCCGCGCCGCGTTGAAATCACCACCCGAAACCTTGAACTATGTTTCCCGGATATGCCGAAGGCAGAGCGGAATGAGCTGGTCAGAAAGAATTTTGAAGCCGTAGGCATGGGGATACTTGAAACCGGCATGGCATGGTTCTGGCCTGACTGGCGTATAGAACGCTGGTTTACGGTGAAAGGCTTTGAGCATATGCAGCAGGCGCGAGCGGGAAAACGCGGCGTATTGTTGATCGGGCTGCACTTCCTGACCTTGGAGCTCGGCGCCCGCATCTTCGGCATAATAAATGCGGGGATCGGCGTTTATCGTCCTAACGATAATAAGCTGATTGACTGGTTGCAGACCTGGGGAAGAATGCGTTCAAACAAATCCATGCTGGATCGGAAGGATCTTAAAGGCATGATTCGAGCGCTTAAACAAGGTGAGATTATCTGGTATGCCCCCGATCACGATTATGGCCCGCGCAGTAGCGTATTCGTGCCGCTTTTTGCCGTAAATAAAGCGGCTACAACGGTGGGCAGTTATATTTTAGCCAAGACCGCCAAACCAGCCATCGTGCCCTTTGTGCCACGCCGCCTGCCGAAAGGTAAGGGATACGAGCTGTTGATCCAGCCGGCAGAATTAGACGTCCCATTGGAAAATGAAGAAGCAACGGCGGCATGGATGAACAAAATCGTCGAGCAAAATATCCTATTGGCGCCCGATCAATACATGTGGCTGCACCGTCGTTTTAAAACGCGCCCGGAAGGCGAACCCTCGCTCTATTAATATCACATCAGCCTCATTCACGTCAGACGGCGTGGATGCAGGCTCGCTCAAGCGGCATTGCCCCCTAAAATATGCTGAATTTTTAGGGATTAATGATGATCATCTTGCTGATATCTTTTAAGCGGCACATACTTAATAGATCGCCTGCTATGTAATTTGTTTATCCTCACACATATACCCAAGGGATCTCAAAGTGAGGATCGAAACGCCAACCTCGTTATCGGGAATTTATGACACCAGAATCGGAGCCTATTGATTGGAAGCGTAATCTTTATGTCGCTTGGTTAGGCTGTTTTTTTACCGGCGTCGCCTTCAGTCTGGTCATGCCGTTTCTTCCTCTCTATGTCGAACTGCTGGGCGTCAGCGGGCATGAAGCGTTAAACATGTGGTCCGGCGTGGTTTTCAGCATCACTTTCCTGTTTTCCGCCATCGCCTCTCCCTTTTGGGGACGCCTTGCCGACCGCAAAGGCCGCAAACTGATGCTACTGCGTTCGGCGCTGGGCATGAGCATCGTGATGGTACTCATGGGGCTGGCGCAAAACATATGGCAATTTCTATTGCTGCGCGCCGCTCTCGGCGTTCTGGGCGGTTTTGTTCCTAATGCCAATGCGTTGATCGCCACACAGGTTCCACGGAACAAAAGCGGATGGGCGCTGGGAACCTTATCGACCGGAGCCGTCAGCGGCGCGCTGCTCGGCCCGCTGATTGGCGGCTATCTCGCCGATACCTATGGATTGCGTCCGGTATTTTTCGTCACCGCCGCCGTGCTGTTCATCTGTTTTCTGACCACGCTGTTTTATGTTCAGGAGCGTTTTACCGCAGTCCGCAAGAAAGACATGTTAAGCGGCCGCCAGGTAATGACATCGCTAAAAAA
This sequence comes from Brenneria izadpanahii, assembly GCF_017569925.1. Classification (NCBI taxonomy): domain Bacteria; kingdom Pseudomonadati; phylum Pseudomonadota; class Gammaproteobacteria; order Enterobacterales; family Pectobacteriaceae; genus Brenneria; species Brenneria izadpanahii. The sequence goes on from NZ_CP050854.1 coordinate 3,037,326, forward strand.
TCCCAAGCTGGTATTAAGTCTGTTTGTGACCACGTTAATCATTCAGGTCGCTACCGGCTCAATTTCGCCGATACTGACATTATTCGTGCGCGATTTAGCCGGACACACTCAGAATCTGGCTTTTATCAGCGGAATGATCGCCGCCATACCCGGCGTATCCGCGCTGATCAGCGCCCCGAAACTCGGCAAATTAGGAGATAAAATCGGCCCGGAACGTATTCTGATCGCCATGCTGATCGTGTCCGTCCTGCTGCTGATTCCCATGGCATTCGTTCAGACGCCATGGCAGCTGGGCGTCCTCCGTTTCCTGTTAGGCGCTGCGGATGGCGCGTTACTGCCCGCGGTGCAAACGTTACTGATTTACCATTCATCCAATCACGTTGCCGGACGAATATTCAGTTATAACCAATCGTTTCGCGATGTTGGCAATGTGACCGGCCCGATAATCGGCGCATCCATTTCGGCCAGTTATGGCTTCCGGGCCGTATTTATCGTTACCGCGTTAGTGGTCCTGGCAAACGTGATCTATTCCTGGCGAAGTTTACAGCTTCGTAGCTCGAAACTTGAGCTGCCGGGAGATTGATATCCCCCGCCGCCTATCCGCTAAATAATTCAAGCTGCGGAAAGTCAGCCGCAACGAGGCGAGGCCCATGAATGGTCCGAGCAACAAAGCCCGCGCACATGTAACTTACAGCATGACGAGTATATAACCGCGGCGTAAAAGCGCCAGCATGATTACGTGAAGATACGCCTCATCCGCAGACCGACCGCAGAGCAAAAAAAAAGCAACAGCGCAGGCCGTTGCTTTTTCCATTAACGGGGAAAAGAATCTTATCCCTTAATATACGGCGCTGGTAATTTCCGATAATACTCGGACCACGCGGCGTACTGTTCCGGCTTCTGCCATACGTGATAGTGAAGACGAGATATCGTCACGGGATCGCTCAGCAGCGCCAGACGCTGATTATTGTTAACCTCTTCCGGTCCTCGGCTCAGCGCATCACTGACGCTCTGCCGGCGGACATCCTCAATCGCCTGGCTGAAACGATGACGGGCCGTCGCCATCGCGCTGGCAAGGGCGTTAATCGAAGGATCGAACACCGCCTGCATAAAGCCATTTTCCAGCTTATGTTGACGATTCAGCTGCCAGTAGGCATCGGTCGCCACCAGCTCGCGCGGCGGGTCATACTCTTCCGGGATCAATAACAGCTTGGCTCGTTTACATTTCAGCCCCAACGAAGCACGGCTGGAATAAACAGAGACAAACGGCGACAGGATCAATGAGAATACAATCGGCGCAAGCCACCACAGGAAACGCAGATCCAACCACGCCATGCCGATCGCCCAAACCAGACCCAGCACTAACTGGGAGCCATGGCGAACAAAGGCTTCCCCCCAGGGGGTCGCATCATCGTCACGCTGAGGCGAATTCCACTGTACTGACCAGCCCAAAAATGCGCTGACGACAAAGACCGTATGAAACAGCATTCTGACCGGCGCTAACAGAACAGAGAACACCATCTCCATCAGCAGCGAAATGACCAGCCGGAAAGCGCCGCCATAAGCCTTCGCGCCCTTGGCGCAAACCAGGATCACGCTTAACAACTTCGGCAAAAACAGCAATACCAACGTTGTGGAGAATAAGGCGATCGCCAACTCCGGCCGCCATTGCGGCCATACGGGGAAGAGCTGTCTGGGTTGCAGAAAATACTGGGGCTCCATCAGGGTATGCACAACCTGCAAAGCCGTTGATAGCGCCAGGAACATGAACCACAGCGGCGCGGACAGATAAGACATCACGCCGGTAAGGAATACGGCGCGGTGAACCGGATGCATCCCCTTAACCAGAAACAGCCGGAAGTTCATGAGGTTGCCATGACACCAGCGGCGATCGCGCTTCAGCTCGTCCAGCAGATTAGGCGGTAATTCCTCATAGCTGCCCGGCAGATCGTAGGCAATCCAGACGCCCCACCCCGCCCGGCGCATCAATGCGGCTTCCACGAAGTCATGCGAAAGAATTGCGCCGGCAAATGAACCTTCGCCCGGCAACGGCGCCAGAGCGCAATGCTCAATAAACGGCTTCACCCTGATGATGGCATTGTGTCCCCAGTAATGAGATTCGCCTAACTGCCAGAAGTGCAAACCGGCGGTAAACAGCGGGCCATAAACACGGGTGGCGAACTGCTGGCAACGCGCATACAGCGTATCCATGCCTGAAGCTTTCGGCGAGGACTGGATAATCCCTGCATTAGGGTTCGCATCCATCAGCCTGACAAGCGATGTAAGACATTCGCCGCTCATAACGCTGTCGGCATCTAGAATGACCATATAACTGTATTGGCTGCCCCAGCGACGGCAAAAGTCGTCAATGTTGCCGCTTTTCCGTTTCACGCGGCGGCGGCGACGGCGGTAAAAAATGCGCCCGGCTCCGCCTACATCACGACAAAGATCTATCCAGGCCTTTTGCTCGGCGACACAGGTATCCGGATCGTTGCTGTCGCTTAGCACATAAATATCAAAGTGGTCGAGCGCTCCGGTCGCTTCCACGGATTCATACGTGGCGCGCAAACCGGCAAAAACACGCTCTACATCTTCGTTACAGATAGGCATGATAAGCGCAGTGCGATGATCGGGATTGAGCGGCTCATCGCCAACCGTCGTCGAAGAAATACTGTACTTATCCCGTCCGATCAGCAACTGGAGGAACCCCATCAGCGCCGTCCAGAAGCCTGCCGAAACCCAGCAGAACAACACCGCAAACAAAACAAGAATGCCGCTCTGCAACACATAAGGCAGCAGTTGCAGGAATGACTGCATCAACGGCTGATCGGCCATTTCAAACGGATCGACCAGCGCCCATCCTTGATACGGCAGGATGGTTTTCATATACCACGTTGCGACAGCTGTCTGAAAAAGCGTCAGGATCAGCAGAATATAGCGGCGCATTGTCCCGACCATACGCCATCTGTTTTCAGCAATGGTTTCTTCTGGGCTGGCGTCATGATAATGGTGACGTGGCGGCGCCGTCCGCCCCAGCAAACTTTCCCACCAGCGAACCAGCGGGTTGGTCCGCCAGACATCAGGAAACATAGAAGAACGCGTGATCTTAGGCATAGCCTGCAATGCCGTCCGTCCTTCGGTATCTTTACCCAACAACTTATCGTTATTCAGATCATCAGACCAGGCCATCTCCAAACGGGACTGAACCGAATTCAGCGTTACATCGTCTTCCGACTGGCTCTTGACCTGGTTGCCATCAGACAATACCTGATGCAATGCAGACTGATCGATAGGCTCTGATTTTGGTAGCTTTTCACGCAGCGCCCTTGCCTGCTCCGCAGACAAGGGCAATTTCTCGATATAATCGAGAGGAGAAGTTGACTTATTCATTGGCAGGTAGCTGATAGCTCCAGGTTTCAGTCAATGTTGTTTCACCATTAACCAACGCAGCCCGCATTTCTGTCGGCTGCTTGTTATCTTTCACACGCAAACGCAGCGTCAAACGCCAGCCATGAGTTACCGGGTTATAGCGGACGCTATTTTCAACAACCTCGCCATTATCACCAACGCTTACCTGAGACGTAACCGGCGTCGCTTCATCCATCTCTTTTAACGTCGGGCCGACAAAGTCCACCAAAAAAGCAATTGTGCCGTCAGGTTGACGGATCAGATTAGACTGTTTGACATCGCCAGTGGAGCGGCGGGTCTGCTGGACATAGGCGATATCCGGCGAATGCAACTGATCCTCATTGCTGGTAAAGCGCAGACGATACTTCATATCCAGAGGTTTACCGGCTTCAGGTAAAACGTCCGGCGTCCAGAAAGCGACGATGTTATCGTTGGTTTCATCGGCTGTCGGAATCTCAACCAGTTCAACCTTGCCTTTACCCCAGTCGCCTTTCGGTTCGATCCAGCCGCTTGGACGCAGATCATAGCGGTCATCAAGATCTTCATAAGAGGAGAAATTGCGGCCACGCTGTAATAAACCGAACCCTTTCGGATTTTCTACCGCATAGGTACTGACGGACAGATGCCGAGGATTATTCAACGGACGCCAAATCCATTCGCCATTGCCGGCATGAATCGACAGGCCATTGGAATCATGTAACGCCGGACGATAATTCATCGTTGGAGACGGCTGATTAGGCCCAAACAGATACATGCTGGTTAACGGCGCAACCCCCAGCTTACCGACTTTATCCCGCAAGTAGACTTTAGCCTGAACATCAACGACGCTATCGCTTCCCGGATAAATAACAAAGCGATAGGCCCCGGCCGCGCGCGGCGAATCCAGCAAGGCGTAAATCACCAGATGCTTATCAGCCGGTTTAGGACGTTCAATCCAGAATTCGCGAAAGCGCGGGAACTCTTCGCCGGAAGGCAGCGCGGTATCAATAGCCAGCCCGCGCGCAGACAAGCCATAAATCTGCCCTTTACCCACCACGCGGAAATAACTGGCGCCCAGCATGCTGACGATTTCATCATTCTTATCCGCTTTATTAATTGGATAGAGAATCTTAAAACCGGCAAAACCGAGGTTCTTCACCGTTTCGGGGTCATGGTTGACTGAACCAAAATTGAAGTAATCTGCTGAATATTTAATCTCATCTACCGTCGTAGCAGTGACTTCATTAATTTTTACCGGCGTGTCGAAATACATGCCCTGATGGTAAAATTGCAGTTTGAATGGCGTCTGCAACGTGTTCCAGTACGATTTTTCCTGATTGAATTGAATTTGCTGATAATCAGCAAATTTCATATCACGAAATTGAGCTGGAAGATTACTTTTCGGCGCGTCGAAGCCTTTAGCCGCCAACGCCTCCGCTTGTTGAGCAACGTCGTCAATAGAAAATGCCCATACCGGTGCTGCACTTAAAGACAGCACGGTTATCGCTGAAAGCCAGCAAAGGCCAACGGCCCGCTGTTTAGACCCAAGTTTATTAACCAGCACAACTCCCCCTGTTCGTGTGCTTCAATCAATTAAAATCCATATTAATGGATAAGTTAGCTTTCCGACAACTTGATAAAGATATGATTCATCATAATAGGTCAGCGTTTAGGCAACCTGAACGCTAATAGATGATAGTCCGGATAAAAAATGGAAAACAGATAACATGTTACTTCCCGCTTACTTTCCGTGCTAAAAACCTTTCGACCATGCTTACATCAAATCAGTCGCGCATTTACATAAAAATACATAAAAAGCCGCTTGCTCCACTTTGCCTTAACAGCGTCGGCAACAATCTTGCCTCCCGTAACCATTAAAGCGTCATTTATCCAGATGCATGAGAAGATAAAATCCCGATGCGTATTTAACAACTTTCACCGTTACTATATCGGATACCCCTACGCCCTGGCTTCAGGAATATTCCGTTTACCAGGCTGAGTCATCTTCAGGCGATAGCGGTCATATCCATCCCCATCGCGCGATCAATCCGCCACAAAACATTTATGTAACAAAATCAAAATAAATAAGGTACAGTGTCCGCCACTGAATCCGACAACGCTTTAACGCCATATTTATGCTTTTGCCTCCGCGACGGCAGCGAAGTTTCCCGGCCTGGTTCGGTATCTTCGCTATATTAGCCATTTCCATTGCGCCAGTGATTTCACAAACGCTGGTCCACCGCAATCATGGCACCGCCCAAGCGCTGAGCGCATCTGCAACGGAACATCACCATGCCGTGCATGGCGTGTCCGGCGCGCATAATAGCAGCCAGACACGCCATTCTTCACCGCCGAATCCCGCCTCCATGGCCGATCACAACGCCTGCGGCTATTGCGCCCTTTTTTCTTATACTCCCGCGCTGCCAGAAATACACGAGATCATCGTGGCGCTAACACGTTATTTCTCTCATGCCCGCGTTATCCTATGCCTATCCTGCGTTATCCCGTTCGAGAAGTTCTCTTCCCCGGCTCCACGCGCGCCACCTTACTGAATATACGCCGATAAGCCTACGGGCATTTCCAAAACAAACCTGGCTGCAATATTCTTTTCGGATATCGCTTTTGGCTTGGTTATTTTTGCCAACCGACTTCAGAAGGTTTTATGCCGCATTCTAAAAATCAGGCATCGCCAGTCTCTACGCCTAAGGGAGCGTTACCTCCCGCGCACAGCGGGTCATCAAATACCATATCGCCACGCGCCGCGATGCTTGCGTTATTGATTCGTCTTCATTTTTATATCGGTATTTTCGTTGGGCCGTTCATCTTCATTGCCGCGCTTACGGGCACGCTATATGTGCTGACGCCGCAAATTGAAAACCGACTTTATGCGCATCAGCTTTTTACCGAAAGTTATGGCGTTCCCCGGTCGCTGGAGGAACAAATTACCGCCGCCCAAGCCGCGCTCGGACATCACCATGAGGCCAGACTATCCGCCATTCGTCCTGCGCCCGCTCAAGGTGAGACCACCAGAGTGATGTTTGCCCACCAAGGGCTGGGACCATCGGAAAACAGAGCTATTTTTATTGACCCGATCTCACTGGAAATTCGTGGCGATGAAACGGTTTATGGCACCAGCGGCGTCCTACCGTTTCGTACCTGGATCGATTATCTGCATCGGGGATTATTGCTTGGCGATATTGGACGCAACTACAGTGAACTAGCCGCATCCTGGTTATGGGTAGCGGCGTTGGGGGGATTCCTCATATGGGGCGCGACCCGTCGTTCAACCTCGGTCAACAAACGCCGACACAATAAAATGAACCCAACTCCGGCAGCGCAAAAACGGCGATTACGCCACTGGCATACAACCATGGGGCTATGCCTGATGGTTGGTATGCTGTTCTTTTCCGCGACCGGGCTAACCTGGTCGCAGTGGGCCGGTAAAAATATCTCCGTGGCGCGCAACCACTTAGGCTGGCAAACGCCCGCGGTAAATACGCAGTTGATCAATACGCCGATGTCCGCCCACGAACATATGCACGCTGACGAACATGCGGAACATCGCGCCTCGATGCCGCTCCCGCATCCGCAGGGACAGGAAAACGCGCCGGAAATGTTTGACCGGGTATTAGCCGCGGCCAGAAAAGCGGGCATTGATGCGCAGAAGATCGAAATAAAACCGGCCGGTAAAGCTAATCAGGCGTGGACTGTCGCTGAAATTGATCGCGCATGGCCGACACAGGTTGATGCCGTTGCGGTTAATCCCGCAACGCTTGAGATCGTCGATAGAACGGATTTTTCCACTTTCCCGCTGGCGGCCAAACTGACCCGCTGGGGCGTTGATGCACATATGGGCGTTCTGTTTGGTTTACCCAACCAGCTAGTATTAGCCGCTTTCGGCCTCGGGCTCTGCGCAATCATTATCTGGGGATACCGGATGTGGTGGATTCGACGGCCGAAGCCTCAGAGGGGCAACAGTCCCGTTAACACGCTGACCCAGGCACTATTACAAATCCGCCCTTTCCCCAGGCTGATATTGATCGTCGTTACCGCCCTGCTGGCCGTCTGTTTACCGGTTATGGGCGTAAGCCTGGCGTTATTTATATTGATTGATGTGATTCGCTGGCGTCTGAATCGAACGAGCTAACGGCTATTTTCTGAGCACGTCATCATATCCAGCAAAAAAAACCGCCATTGAGAGGGAATCTGTGGCGGTCATGAGAATTATGAGATGCGCTGTCGCGTTTTCTACGTTCGCTGCGACAGAATTTTTGCCGATAATAATCCATTAGATTTAAATTAATGGTTAATTAAAATCCTGGTATTTAACTTCGCCGATTAAATAAATACTAAACAGTAAATCATGCTGTTAAATCCTAAAGCGAAAAAAGGCATAATTTCTTATTCTCTTTGCCGCTTTTATATATTTACACCAAGATTCTGTATGTTTCTTTCCAGTGAGATTCGCATTCCATACGGGCGTTAGGGATATAATGTGATTTCATATGCCACTGTGGATTATCAATAACCCAGGTGGCTATCGCCGTATCATTCAGCAAAACGGTTTTTTGAACATATATAACAGCGAAATACCCACCTTGATGGTCACTCTTGTAGATCTCGTACCGATGACGTCCGGCGTCATCATCTTGTACAAAAACCATGGTTTCTTTAAGAGTTCCCATTAACATAATTGCCTCCACAAATGATATGAATAGCATTTATCGGCAAAAAACGGGGGAACCTTACTGAATTGCATCACAAATTTTAACTTTAGTTACCGGCGGGCAGCATTGCTATATCACAACGAACGGCAACATAGGCGTTATGATATAGCATGCTTGATAAGCGGATATTACTTTTTCTTTGAAGAACTTTTGGCCTTGTCTTTAAGTAATGCTCTGATTTTCTTAATTTCTTTTGGCGTTAACTGCGTTTCTTCGTCTTCTTTCGTGTCTTGATTGTCTACCGCTTCCACTGAGGATGAGTACGAATTTTCACCTTCATCAAAGCTTCGCAGCAACCTTGCACTCACCTCAGCACTGATCGAAACTCCATTCTCCAGTGCTGCAGCTTTAATCTTTTCCTTCAGATCCGACGGGACCTTCAGTGATAGGCTAGATATCTCACTCATTTTATTACCTTTCTCGTGGGATAAAACAACAAGCTATGATAGTCTTTAAACAATGTCCATACTGACATAAAAATTTAATATTTCTGTCATAACTTGATGTGTTATTAATTTACTAATTATTTTTCACTCAAAATATTAGCATGCTTATTTACCCTCGAAAGGAATACAACAACTATCCCTTCCGCTGTCTCCATTCAGCAATCATTTTCGCCGAAATTTCGTTTTTATAGCAAATTGGCGCATATCCGCCGGCGCGACTCCATGCGCTGCGTTTACCGCACTGACTCCCGTTACGGGCGACATTATAAGGACAAGGACAGCGGCCCGGATAAGAAGAAATTGATTCTTGAATAATCAGTTCTTTGACCTGCTCATCAGAAATCTTATGTGGCTGCGCCATAGTATGGATTGACGCAAAAAGCATAATCATAGCCAAGGCCCCAGACCCAAGCACCCTGTTCATAAAAGATATCCCTGTGAAATCAGAAGACCATTTCTATTTCACTGTAGTACAAAACAAGGCCGTTAGCCGGAGATGATGTAGATAAGGCCTTGTCCCAATGCGTCAAAATCAGCTGGCCAAGGCTGGCGGGAAAGTAAGTGAAAGAAGCGATTATGGAATCAATGGGTTAAAAAATTGATCATAAAATATTAACGGCATAGAATGCGGACGCATCTGGAATAAAAGGAAACAAACGTGCCACACCAGACCCTGTGGGAATCAATTAAGCTCATCTACTTCATCGGCTTCGCTATTTCACTATTCGTCACATTCCTGCTAAGCAGAGACAACTCCCTGATTATTAGGATCCTGACATCGTTGTTAATAGGACTTACCTGGCCGTTAAGTTTCCCTGTCGTTTTACTTTTTTCTATTTTTTAGCGAACCCAATCCATGCCGAAGAGTACTTGCGCTTGAAATCAACCCGGCTATGATAGCTATATTTACGCAATATCCCGCCTATGAATAAAATCCTGATTAGCGCCTGTCTATCTGGCTTCCCCGTACGTTATAACGGTTCCGCTAAAAAATCGGTCGAGGCGTATCTTGCGCAGTGGCGAAAGCAATCACGCCTGGTAACGTTTTGTCCTGAATTGGCCGCCGGATTCACCACGCCCCGACCTTCCGCGGAAATTATTCCCACACGGGACGGAAACGCGGTAATCGCACAAGGCGCCAGAGTTATGGAGGCAAGCGGCGAGGATGTTACTGAGCGCTATATTCTAGGTGCCTGGCTAACCTTGCAAATGGCGGAACAACATAGCTGCCGCTTTGCGTTACTGACGGAAGGAAGCCCATCTTGCGGCAGCAACGTGATATACAGCGGTAAGTTTGACGGTACGCAAACGTCAGGAAATGGCGTGACGGCCGAACTGCTGAAGGCGCATGGCATAGAAGTGTTTTCAGATAAGAATATCGACCAGTTGATTGCGCGCGTTGAATACGCCGATCGTTACGAAAATCACGCTGGCTGACGCCGACTAGTTCAGGAAGGCCATCGCGCCGCAAGCGCCGCCTGTCGGCGGCTTTTATCTTCACTTTCATCAAAACAATTGCCGGATTTATTCTTGAATCGTACAAAATCCCCCCAATACTAAGAAAGAAAAGGTTCACTATTCTCCGGAGGTAATCATGGCTAGTGGCTGGTCAAATGATGGGGCCGTTCAAGATCAAATTGATGCTACCGTGGATGACGCCATCGCGCATGCTCGTCGTCAGTTAAATAACGGGGAAAGCGCACATTACTGTGATGAGTGCGGCGTCCAGATTCCGGAGGCCCGTCGTAAGGCCTTACCCGGGGTACGATATTGCATCGAATGCCAAGAGCAGTTTGACAAGAAGAATATCCTAAACAGCGGCTATAACCGACGTGGCAGCAAAGATAGTCAATTAAGGTAAGTCACCGGCTTATTCTGCACGACAGACATAAGCCGGCAATCAATCTAACGAACGACCAATACCGATGTTTTGGCATGCCGGACAATCGCGGCGGCATTCGATCCAAGCAGGTAGGTTTTTACATCCGGCCGGCGGGAACCAACAACGATCAGATCGGCATTGATTTCCTGCGCCAGTTGCAATACCTCATCTCGCGGCGTACCGAAGCTCACGCTGAATGACAGACGGGAAGCAGGAAGATCAATAGTTTTAATGAGCGCTTTCAATCTGTCGTTAGCTTTAACCACGGCTTCATTCTCAAACTCTTTTATGCCGAAAGAATAAGCGGACAAAAACGCCGAGGCATCCGGCAGCGCATGAAAAAGATGCACCGTGGCATCAGATACTTTTGCCAGCTTTACCACATGGATTAGTGCGTTTTTGGTTAATTCATCTTCTTCAATATCAACAGGCACTAAAATAGTTTTATACATGACAGCCTCTTTCTTTGTGAACCGTTCATAGAAAAAGACTAGCTCGCCTTGCCATTCAGTACCATGATCTCGTTCACTTTTATTCGGCAAACGTTATTTCCGTTAATATATTGCATCAATCCGCCGGCCATTCCACCAGCATTTCCCATGAGGTCTTCACAGATTTTCGCCAGAAAAATCTGACCAATCTATCCGAAATCCGAACGCTTCAGCCGACTCATTCCATCAGACATAAGCAACGCGATGAATTCCAATATATTTTGATAATAGGTTTGTAAATTCTGTACATTATCAATATGGTTTTACATTTCAAACAAGGCGGAATGGCACGGAAAGTATGGTACTGACCATTTTAACCATATCAGGAGCAATTCTCCTGGGCGCGATGAGCCCAGGACAAAGCTTTATTTTAGTGGCCAGAACCGCAGTGGCCTCTTCACGTAAAGCCGCAATGGGTTCAGCACTCGGCATGGGAGTAGGATGCCTGATTTTCGCCGCTATCGCGTTACTGGGCTTCCATTCAATTTTGACATTGGTTCCATGGCTGCACACAGCTTTAAAAACGGCTGGCGGCCTTTATCTGATATGGCTGGCAATAAAGATGTTTAGTAGGGCCGGGACGCCATTGACCGTTGATACGTCACCCACCGCAGAAATGAGTTTCGGAAAAGCGTTTATTACCGGATTGCTTACTCAGTTGAGTAACCCGAATACCGCAATAGTTTTCGGCAGCATTTTTGCCGCAATATTGAGCCATAAAATACCCATATTCGTATACATGGTATTACCTATCATCGCATTTCTGATTGACTTGCTGTGGTATGGGTTTGTTGCCTATGTACTTTCAGCCGACAAACCACGCCATGTTTACCTAAGCTATAAAGCATCACTGGATCGAATGAGCGGATGTGTAATGGCCATTCTCGGTTTTCGTCTTATCATCCGCTAATACAAGGAAATATATTTATATGATCTGTTTATCCGCCAATGCGCAAATGGGGAGCACCTATGTCTGATACTACTAACTATATTGCTTTTTCTCTCATCTGTTTAGGTATGGTGCTTGCCCCTGGCCCAAACATGATCTACCTGGTTTCCCGTTCCATCTGCCAAGGCCGGATTGCCGGACTGATTTCACTGGGCGGCGTTGCCCTGGGCTTCATCTTTTATATGCTTTGCGCGGCTTTCGGTCTTACCGCTCTGGTGATAGCCGTCCCCTACGCCTATGACGCTATTCGTTTTGCCGGCGTAATTTATCTGTTATGGCTGGCTTGGCAGGCGATTCGTCCCGGCGGCCATGCCGTTTTCCAATTACGGGATTTGCCTAAAGATAGCCCGCGCAAATTGTTTCTCATGGGACTATTCACCAACCTACTGAACCCGAAAGCCGCGGTACTCTATCTCTCGCTATTACCGCAGTTTATCGATCCGGCTAAAGGCAGCGTTTTTGCGCAGTCTGTTACGCTGGGTTTTACCCAGATCTCCATCAGCGTATTCGTTAATGCGTTAATCGCTATTGCCGCGGGTTCTATCGCGAATTTTCTTATGAGACATCCGAAATGGGGAGTATTTCAACGCTGGATGATGGGGACAATACTGGCATCGCTGGCAGTAAAAATGGCAACTGAAGCTCGGCGTTGAGCCCGGCGGCTGTTTAGGGGCTGGCTGATGGTTTTCAAAGCCAGCAAGCACTACACGTGTTTATTATATATGTTGGCCGGCTCGCCGCGCGCAGGCCAACATCTGGCGTCAATCCTGAGCCGGCAGGAAACCGCCACGCCCTCTATATTTGGCTGCGGGATGGGCGAAGCGGTTACTTTACAGTCAATAGTCGGCTCAATGACTTATTGCCCTATACCTCTATATTTTAGCTATTTGCTACCGGGGCTAAGGAATTTATCTCTTCCCACGACAGAGACAAAAAATTATTTTTTTGTAATTCGGTGATACCGTATAAACGGTCCCGAATCAGCCCAAGATTATTTTCAGCATGGAATAAGTAGACAGCGATGAGATAGTCATAGATGAACTTTCCGAAACCGGTATCACCAAAGTACAACTGATAGGCATCCTGAATTTCTTTTTTAAACAAGTTCCATTCTTCATCATTTATCATATTACACGTAAGCCCCCAGCGAACCAGCATGGCCGCGCGTTGCAGATTAAATGCGACAAAAGGTATTGTAGTATTATGATGTTTTTCAAGTTGGGTCAGTGTTACTGCTGAAAATTTATCCAAAATGGAAATGGCATCACTAAATATTGATTTGACATCCGGTCTATTTTCTTCTGGTAGAGAACTCAACAAACCTCTGACAAAATTAATAAGTTTTGTTTTCGTATCTATATCATAACTTAACACAAGATAATCATAAGCAGAATTGCATATAATTCCTAATTCGTTGGTTTTTTTATTGACAGTATAAGCTTCTCGGCTATTTATATAAGATCTGGCATGCTCTACACGATTGTTTCGCATATCACCCACATCCATTAGACAAGATAGTTTCACCACTAATGCATCCGACTCATCCATAAGAGGATAACGAACATCATTATTAATTCCATTAGAAATTTTCGGCATGCCATCTTTAAAGTTATAATTCGTCAAAATACCAAAGAATAATTGAAGAATCACCACCACAAAGAAAAAACCAAAAAACCAAAAAAAGTAAGTGTGAAATCTAGACAAATCTATGCCAAAAAAATGTTCAACACCACGAAGCGAGTAATGGACCGCTGCCAACATAATAGCCAGCACTGCTGTCACCAGCAAAAAATTTCTTATAATTGGCTTATAAATAACAAACATAAATTTCCCTTATAAATATATTTTTCATTACAATAATTAAATAGAGAAGCAGTGAAAATTGCTCATAGAGAATTCATCGTCGCTCCATTTCGCCCAGAGCCACAGCTGCATGGGGATAATCCTGAAGGCGATCGTTTTTTTGTTGGCGCTCGGCCCAAACCCGAACATCCTAATAACTGACTCACACACTATGCGCATTACGCCATTAGGGAAGCATACTCCGGAGGTGCTCAATAACGTCTTTATTCGTGTTACGTTCATGACCGCGCTTGCCTTCCCTCGCCTCCTCTTGTTGTCCCCTAAACTATCTCAATGTATTTACTACTAATTTTCACATGTTGCAACATCTAAGGATTATTTTTAAAGATACGGTAAGAAGGGGATAAAAATGAATAACCAGAGGCAGAAATTATGATAACAAGAGACTAAGCCTCGTCAGGAGATCATCTTCCAGCGTTTCATCCCGCCTGTTGGTAATGGATTTCGTTAAAGAGAAATTTATCTAGGCGAAGAAGAAGAAAATCTGTAGCTCCAGATGCTGGACACGATAAACGTATTGCAGAAAACGATAAGTTCGATGAGGTGCTGGACGTCTATGTCTATGTTTCACGCATTGAGTATGAAAAACGCACAAAAAACAGGTCTTCCATCTAAAGCAGCCTAAGCATTTTTACCCCTTAAATAATAAAACCTGTCTAGAACTGTAGAATTAATTCTGATAAAATCTTAACCAGCATTCTTATAACATAACGCTAAGCATTGGAGGCTAAACTGTATATATATACCATTATTATATTAACAGCTATGTTATATGCTGTTTTTATAATATATAGAAAAAACAAACAGAAAAGAGAAAGAAACAGACTCGTTGAGCCTTTGGTGTTGTTTTTTGAAGAAAGGCACAGAGAACTTGAGACTGGGAAACTTAACTTAACGGAAAAGGTTCAATTCAGTGTGATTAAAAACGTCATCAAGTGTTTAGATCAGAATGAAAAAGAAGAGTTCCGTAAGCATTTAAAGTCATATAGGGAAATTAAAGAACGTTTAATCGATAAAAAATATCACGAAAACGAAAAGACGTTATTACTTAAACGAGCAAAAAATCATATTGAAGACATACTAAAAGCTATACATATTCAACCATAAATACGTATGGCAGATAATAATAACAAATTCATGCTTACCGCAGCATGGGCGTGGGTATTTATGTGAAAATTCATTGAACACTCCAGCAATCTATTTTTCCTGCGGGTCTAAATATCACTCAATTTATATATTATTTCTTTTATTTATTAATTCATCCCTATCCCACCCCGCAGCACACTGGTACGCTGGCTCGTTCCAATTGCCATCAATAATTTCACTTATAACAAAACGGCCATCTTTTTCAAAAGCCGGATACCAACCGACATCTACTATATAACCAGATTTAAATGTGAGTAATAATAAATCCTCATCTAAAACCATTAATTGTTCATCTATTGTTTTATAAAAATCAATAGATGATAACTCATCAAATATATTGGCGATATCAAGTTCAAAATCTATTCCTAAAATAGTATAGATTTTCTTCATTTCAACAGTTTCCTCGCAACATCGCCATCGATAGGATGAAAATGTACCATACCTTGCGATTCTTTCGTCACAATACACTTTGTTTCTATAAACCATTACTTTGCTGCTTTTATGACTTCTATTGTTTTTTCATCCGCGTCCCTTCGTGTCGTTCGCTGAAATCTCTCAATGGGTTTACTACCGATTCCAACACGTAGCAACGGCTAAAGATCAATTTTTGAAGATACGAAGATGAAGGGGGGAAAATAAGCAATCAGGGAAAAAAGATGAAAAAACAGAGGGGCCAGAAACAAAAAAAGCCCCTTTCTACGGAGCTTTTATGCTGCAGTTTATGCAGAATAAAACCAACGAACCACCTTCAATTCATTGATTTTATTGAATGAGTGGCGGAGGAGTAGAGATTCGAACTCTAGAACGCTTTCGCGTCGCCGGTTTTCAAGACCGGTGCCTTCAACCACTCGGCCACTCCTCCGCAATGACGCGCACTATAAACAGAGAGCCGGGGCTTGTAAAGCATCATTGTGCTCAATTGCCTGAAAAATAGTCTTTTATGGCTCGAATGGGCGCAAAATCGCCATAATGCTCATAAATATATCAACTTACAGCGTAAAGAAGGGTAAAACGCCTTTAATAACGTTTGGTAACTATTTACTCTTGGGTGTTGAATAATGGCCCCCTGAAAGAGAGAGTCGCTAATATGGATCGTAGTATTGTTTCATCAACCCGCGAAAGCTCGTTGCTTAGCACCCATAAGGTATTGCGCAATACCTATTTCCTGCTATCGCTGACATTAGGCTTTTCCGCCGTCACGGCAACGGCCAGCATGGCGCTTAATCTGCCTGCGCCCGGCTTGATATTAATGCTGGTCGGTTTTTATGGTCTGATGTTTTTGACTCACAAGCTGGCAAATAGCCCGGCAGGCATTCTGGCCGCCTTTGCGCTGACGGGGTTCATGGGATACACGCTGGGCCCGCTATTGAGCATGCTGATATCAGCCGGTTCCGGCGACATTATTATGCTTGCGTTGGGTGGTACGGCGCTGGTGTTCTTCTGTTGTTCAGCTTATGTACTGACAACCCGTAAGGATATGTCTTTCCTGTCCGGCATGTTGATGGCCGGCTTTGTGGTACTGGTGGTCGCCGTGATCGCCAACCTGTTCCTGCATATTCCGGCGCTGCATTTAGCCATCAGCGCGCTGTTTATTCTATTTTCCGCCGGCGCGATCCTCTGGGAAACCAGCAACATCATTCATGGCGGTGAAACCAACTATATTCGGGCGACAGTCAGCCTCTACGTCTCGATTTATAACGTTTTCGTCAGCCTGTTAAGCATTCTGGGCATTATGCGTAACGATTAATCATCACCAATGACGGATGAAAGCCCCGCTCTGCGGGGCTTTTGTTTATTCTTAGCAAAAGAATTTTTTGTTAAACTGACGCGGTGTCACATTACGCCTGAGGAAATATGTTGGAGTTTGAAGGCCGAACCATTGAAACGGATGCTCAGGGATACCTGATGAACAGCGCTGATTGGAACGAAGCTCTAGCTTCGGTATTAGCAGAGCAGGAAGGTATTTCGCTTACTGACGCACATTGGGAGGTCGTCCGGTTTGTCCGGGCATTTTATCTGGAGTTCAATACATCGCCGGCCATTCGCATGTTGGTTAAAGCGATGGCGCAAAAATATGGTGAAGAAAAAGGCAATAGCCGCTATCTATATCGATTATTCCCCAAAGGCCCGGCGAAACAGGCAACCAAAATTGCAGGCTTGCCCAAACCAGTCAAATGCATATAGGCGTTGACGTTAATAGCGAATGTTAAAACCTTTATAATCAGCTTTGCCATGTGGCTCAGTGAGGACCTTTTCCACCCTGGCGCTGCGTGGCCCCCCTTGTTTCAGCCATTCGACCAGTTGTTCAACAGCCTGATGCTCGCCGCAGGCGATAACCTCAACGCTGCCATCGTCACTGTTGCGTACATATCCGTTAAGGCCTAGCTGCATAGCCCGGTGCTGCGTACTATAGCGAAAACCGACCCCCTGAACCATGCCATAAACGTAGGCGGCTATGGATACTGTTGACATCTCCCCTCTCCTATTTTCTTTTAATCATTGTTGGGCTTCGTCTATGTGAAGCAACCACCTATGAACCCGGCGGTATCAGCCCAAAAATGACTCATACTAATATCATAGTATTCAACCAAAGAATTCTGTGCAAAAAATAAGCTTGCGAACTGTTCGCACTACTTGAAAAAGCTGAAAGCGCCCCCCATTTAGAGAGTGTTGTAGATTTCTCAGGAGATTATATGATCATCTGTAAATTTGGAATCGGGCAGCAGATTCGTCATAAACTACTGGGGTATCCGGGTGTCGTTATTGATATCGACCCCGAATATTCATTAGAAGCACCTAAGTGGGAAGAATTAAACGCTCACGATACGCTGCGAACGGCTCCCTGGTATCATGTCGTAATGGAAGATGATGAAGGGCAGCCTATTCATACTTATCTGGCGGAAGCCCAATTAATAAAAGAAGAACCATACCAGGACGAACATCCTTCATTAGAAGAACTGGCAAAAGTTATTCAACGCCGGGCACCGCAGTTACTCCATTGATGCATGCCTTATGACCGATCAGTCAACATTTACCGGTTATGGCGTTAAACCGGTAAATGCGATCGGCGCTTTATTTTTCTAACCCCAGACGTGGGATTTCAATTTTAGGACAGCGATCCATAACAACCCGCAATCCCGCAGCGCGAGCCAAACTCGCAGCCTGTTCATTGACCACGCCGAGTTGTAGCCACAATACCTTAGCGCCAATGTCGATTGCCTCTTGAGCGATCCCATACGCGGCTTCCGGTTGACGGAATACATCGACCATATCCACGCGTTGCGGAATTTCAGCCAGACTGGCATAGACCTTTTGTCCCTGTAAAACCTGCCCGGCCAACTTGGGGCTAACGGGTATAACTTCATAGCCCTGTTCAAGCAGATAAGCCATTACGCCATAGCTTGGCCGCGTCGTTTTTTCGCTAGCCCCCACAAGTGCAATGGTTTTTACCGTTTTAAGTACGAATTCAATATCACTGTCTTTTATCATGCTCAGTACCTTTTACGTTATGCTTTACAAAGTATCGTACATTTTTCAACAAAGGGATGGATATCATATTGATTTAAAAAATTTTTATACCGTGTAATCAAGCATTAAAGGGGAAACCTTCCATTACATTCATCATATGAAATAACGCCGATTTACAAATTGAAATTTTTGACACATTCCGATAATTGCTCAACAATACTCGGATCAATTGACTTTTGGGGATGTTAATGAAATCAGGCTTTGCCATTGTGTGCCTTTTCATTGCGGGTATGAGCATGCCGGCCATCGCAACCACGCTGAAGTTGGATCAGAACATCGAGCTTATCGTGGTGGACGGGCAGAAGGTATCAGGTTCGCTTCTGAAGGGCGCGGACAGCCTTGAGCTTGACAACGGGCAACATCAAATTCTTTTTAAAGTAGTGAAAACCGCCGGCGCGGCAGCCAACCCTAAGATAACCTACACCTCCCCTGCATTGATTGCGATATTCGATGCCCAAAAACTGGCGTCGGTTTCGTTTAAATTGCCGCCACTGGAAACAAAACAGGAACGTAAAAAGTTCGACCAGCAGCCCAATTACCAGTTGATAGACGGAAATCATCAAATCATTCCCACCCGTATCGATATATTGAACGTTACCGATGATGAACTGGCGCATCATATCGAAAAAAAGATATCCGAGTATAACTCGGCAAATCATAATGCGTCCGTTGCTCGCTTTGCTGCGGCCAAACCTTCCGTGAAAACCGACCGGCCGGAAGAGTGGCCGGTGACGGACGCGCTTGACGACCCGACCCCCTCCAGCACGTTATTTTCAATCATGCAGTATTGGTTTCAAATGGCAGATAAAGAAACCCAACAGCTATTTCTTCACTGGATGCATGGGAAAGATACCCACTAAGTCGCTAACGTGGTGATTTTAAGCGCAATAACATCAGATTTTTGGTGAATGCTCTCATTTTCTCTTTTTATTACTTTTCACTGAAACAGGGGTTCAGTACTCTGTTTTTTTACCACACCGATAGCTATACCATACCGATGAAGGACGTAACCATGGAGTACACCACCCGCACTATCGCCGCACATAAACATATCGCCCTGGTCGCGCACGATCACTGCAAGCAATCGCTTTTGAATTGGGTCGGAACCAATAAAGAGGTACTTGCCGAACATAAGCTTTATGCCACAGGGACAACGGGTAATTTGATCCAGTTGAATACCGGCCTTCCTGTCAAAAGCATGCTGAGCGGGCCGATGGGCGGCGATCAACAGGTTGGTGCTTTGATCTCCGAAGGAAAAATAGATTTGATGATCTTCTTTTGGGATCCGCTTAACGCCGTACCGCACGATCCGGATGTTAAAGCGTTGCTACGGCTGGCCACCGTCTGGAATATCCCGGTGGCGACAAACCGCTCGACGGCGGATTTCCTGATTAATTCAGAGCTGTTTAAACATCCCGTCGAAATCGCTATCCCTGATTATCAGCGTTATCTCAAGGATCGTCTGAAGTAACCGCACTCGCATATTCTGTCATAAACAGGCGGACGCCGCATCGTCAGCCTGTTTACCACTTTTCTTATCAAGGTTTACGCTGCGATGGCACACCCAGCTTACGTAACTGTTCGATAAAGACCGAAGGATTTTTACTATCCTGCAATAACCACACCCGATGCTTGGCTCTGGTCAATGCGACATACAGTAAGCGGCGCTCCTCCGCATCAGGAAAATCTTCAGGCTCAGGTAAAAGCACCTGTTCAAGAACGGATTCACGCGCGGGCGCCGGGAACCCATCTTTCCCGTCATGCATGCCGACAATAATCACATATTCTGCCTGTTGACCTTTGCTGGCATGAACCGTCATAAAGTCGATATGCAGATTCGGCCATTTTGTCGCGGCCTTTTGCAACACCGCCGGGCGCAGATGATGATAGCGGGACAGAACCAGAATGCGTTCGTCTGGCTTAACGAAACCGCTTAATTTATCCAACAAAGGCTCCAGTTGCTCCTGAGGAAGGATCGTTATTGCTTTTTTATCCCCTTTATTCAGACTATTAAGCGGTTTTTTTAGTTGATGGGGATTCTGTTGAATGAACTGATTGGCAACTTCGCCGATGCGTTCATTAAACCGATAAGTCGTATCCAGCGCACACTGTTCGCTCACGCCAAAATTTTGTTCAAAAGCCGTTGTCAGCGATAACTCAGCCCCGCTGAAGCGATAAATGGCCTGCCAGTCATCACCTACCGCGAATAAGCATGTCCTGCTGTTTTGCCTGCGCAAAGCGGACAACAGAGCCGCGCGCTGGGGCGAAATGTCCTGAAACTCATCCACCAGGATGTGCTTCCACGGGCTGATAAAACGCCCCTTATCCAACAGATTCACCGCCTGATGGATCAGGCCGGAAAAATCTACGGCATTCTCATCTTTCAATGCTTTCTTCCAGGCTTTCAATAGCGGCGCCATCAGCCGGATTCGCTGCTGAAATAACGGACGAATATCTTCCGGCGCTTGTTCCACCATTTCATTCTGGCTGCCTCCATGCATGCGCATCAGACCGATCCAACGCTCCAGGCGTCCCGCCAAACGATCGGCCAAAGCCTGATCGCGCCAGAAATCGCCTTCGGGAAGAGTCCACCCTAGTTCGTCCGTCAGCCATTGACGCCAACCTTTAGCCTGCGTTTTCTTCTCCGAGCATTGCTGTCGCCAATTTACTATCAGTAACTCTCGGCGCTTTTTCCCATCGCTTTCCAACTGGCTGATCTGCGGCGCTTTGCGACTGCATTGCTCAATAATGTGCAACGCCAGAGCATGAAAGGTTTTCGCCTGAATATCTTTCGTGTGCAACCGGACTTGAATACGTTCATTCATTTCTTCCGCCGCCTTACGCCCAAACGCCAACAGCAGAATTTGCTCCGGAACCGCGTCTCCACGATGCATTAACCAAGCGGCGCGAGCCACCAATACCGACGTTTTACCGCTGCCAGCCCCGGCCAGCACCAATACCGCATCCTCGCCATTGATTACCGCTTTACATTGCGCGACATTCAACGGCGACGTTTCTACCGACTGAAAGAAATCCTGCTGCGCCACCAGCGTGCGCTCCATCCATTTCTGATTGCATTCCGTACGCCGTATGGCGCCGCGATCGAGCCACTGCTGACAAAGCTGATAGTTATCCCGGCAAATCTCAAATGCATCGAGCCGGGCGATAGGCAGCGGAAGGGACGCCAGCGTATCGCAAATATTCTCCTGCAATTGCGCCAACGCCTTGCGGTCAAACCAGTCATCCTGCTGTTCCAGCATGTGGATTTCGTCCGCTTGTTTTTGCAGCACATCAGCGCTCACCAGGCTCATTTCCTCGCTCCATGATTGCCAGGACTTGAGTAAGTAACGGTAAAACGCTTGTGTTTCCTGCCACTCGGTGCCGTGTAGCCGCACAACTTTATCAGCCGGGAGTTCAAACTCCAGCTCTCCCCATACCAGCCCCCTTTTACAATGAATATTCAAAAGCTGGTTGAACGGGATAATGTATTCATGTTTATCGCCACTCACTTCGACGCCCGCGTTAAGCAGCCTCACCCGGTTATATGGGTGCTGCGCCAAATGCTTACCTAAAGATGTTGATTTAAGCTCCATTATATTTGCGCCATGAATATTGTGAGATTTCGATCGCCTATCCTCGTAGTTTACCTGTTATCCGCATTTACGCTCTAGCCTTAAAAACAGGTTAGGATATCTCGATAGTTAATGTAATAATTCTTTTATCATCATAGAGTTTGCTTGTTCTGGAAACACTGGAGAATTTATGCGCGTCGTATTGAATATCCTTAATTTCGTGCTGGGAGGTTTTTTCACCACGTTATCCTGGCTCCTTGCTACGGTGGTAAGCGTACTGCTGATATTCACACTGCCGCTGACCCGCTCATGTTGGGAAATCACCAAATTGTCTTTTCTGCCTTATGGCAACGAAGCCATTCATGTTGATGAGCTACGCCCGGGTGGCAAAAATGCCATATTAAACGCCGGCGGCGCCGTGCTGAACATATTCTGGTTTATTTTCTTCGGCTGGTGGCTGTGCCTGTCGCACATTATCACCGGCATTGCGCAATGCATCACTATCATTGGTATTCCCGTAGGCATCGCCAATTTTAAAATCGCGGCCATTGCGCTGTGGCCGGTCGGTCGCCGCGTGGTATCGGTTGAGATGGCGCAGGCCGCCAGAGAAGAAAACGCCCGCCGACGCTTCCGTTAACAGAGCCAGAGGATATATCGTTGTTCGCGTTCACCCCCAGGATCCGCCGCTATATTTATAACAGCAGTTGGCTGTATAACATCCGCATATTTATCGCGCTTGCCGGTGCGGCAGCCGTTCCCTGGTGGCTGGGGCAGCCGACAGCGACAATTCCGCTTACGCTGGGCGTGGTCGCCGCCGCATTAACCGATCTTGACGATCGGCTAGCCGGACGATTGCGTAACCTGTTTATCACGCTGTTCTGTTTTCTCATTGCATCGGTTTCGATAGAACTGCTATTCCCCTATCCCTGGTTGTTTGGCATCGGGCTGGCGCTATCTACCTGGGGCTTCATCTTGCTCGGCGCGTTGGGACAACGCTATGCCACTATCGCCTTTGGCGCGCTGCTGATTGCGGTATACACCATGCTGGGGATCTCGCTTTATGATACCTGGTATCAACAACCCGTCATGTTGCTGATCGGCGCATTATGGTACAACCTGCTCACGCTCTTCGGGCATCTGATCTTTCCAATCCGACCGCTACAGGACAACCTGGCGCAATGTTATCAGCAGCTTGCCCGCTATCTTGACGCCAAAGCCAATCTATTCGATCCGGATCTCGAAGAGGAATCGGATCAGCCGTTGATTGAGGTCACCATGGTCAACAGCCAGGTGGTGGCCACCCTGAATCAGGCTAAATCGTCATTGCTGACCCGTCTGCGAGGCGATCGAGGTCAAAGAAGCACGCGCCGTACGCTGCATTACTACTTTGTTGCGCAGGACATTCATGAGCGAGCCAGTTCCTCCCATGTGAATTATTCGCAGCTACGTGAAAAATTCCGCTACAGCGATGTGCTGTTTCGTTTTCAACGGCTGCTTTCAATGCAGGCTCGCTCCTGCCAACAGCTAGCGCAATCCATTTTATTTCATCAGAAATATCAGCATGATAGCCGTATCGAGCATGCTTTCGTTCATCTTGAGTCGGCAATAACGCGCATTGCCGAAAGCAACAGCGCCGATTCTTCGCAAATCAAAGCATTGCAATACTTACTGAATAATCTGCGGGCGATCGATGCGCAATTATCAACCATTGAATCAGAGCAGACCATCGAGCAGGAAAACAATCCGGAAAATACCTTAGCCGATGACAAAATTACCGGCTGGAGCGATATTCGTTTGCGGATTAGTCGTCATCTGACGCCTCAATCGGCGCTGTTCCGCCATGCCGTCCGGATGTCGGTATTACTTTGCTGCGGTTACGCCTTCATTCAGCTTACAGGCATGCGGCATGGATATTGGATACTGCTAACCAGCCTGTTCGTCTGCCAACCCAACTATAACGCAACCCGACGTCGTCTGGCCCTGCGGGTCATAGGCACACTGACGGGGATTTTGCTGGGACTGCCCATTTTATATTTTGTGCCTTCCATTGAAGGACAATTGACGCTCATAGTGATTAGCGGCGTGTTGTTTTTCGCTTTTCGCCACGTGCAATATGCGCACGCCACCATGTTCATCACGCTGCTGGTGCTGTTGTGTTTCAATCTGCTGGGCGAGGGTTTTGAGGTCGCCGCGCCGCGCGTAATCGATACCTTACTCGGATGCGCCATCGCCTGGATAGCGGTCAGTTTTATCTGGCCGGACTGGCGTTTCCGCGGTCTACCGGCCGTTATCAATAAAACATTAAACGCCAATTGCCGCTACCTGAATGCAATTATGGATCAATACCATCAGGGCAAAGATAATAGCCTGACTTACCGTATCGCCCGACGCGATGCCCACAATTGCGATGCGGAATTAGCGTCGGTGGTTTCCAATATGTCGTCGGAACCGCACGCCATTCGAGATAAAATGGATAGCGCCTTCCGCCTGATGTGTCTCAATCACACCTTGCTCAGCTACATTTCCACACTGGGCGCTCATCGCGAAAAGATTTCATCGCCTGATATCCTGCAATTACTGGATGACGCGGTCCACTACGTTGAAGATGCGCTGCATCGCAATGAGGAAAAAGAAGAACTGAAAGTAAGTCAGGGATTGAACGCGATAACCAGCCGCATCCACTCCCTGTCAGCAGAGCCGGATAGCAAAGAACTATTGGTTCTTCAGCAGATCGGCTTGCTCATTGAACTATTGCCCGAACTTACTCAATTAAAAAACGACATGATTAAACTATAAAAAATAACCGGTCGGCGGAGAGGATTCGCATCAATGCTTGTGTCTTTTGAAAGAAGACACAACGTTGCTCTCATACCATTCCAACAGCTCATTACGAATACCATGCGGCAACGCCGCCTGATGCATGCCGCATATGGCGCCGGCCAGAGCCAGTAATATATTAACGCTCAGATTCGCACTGATCGTCCGTAATTTCAGATAACAGCCTTTGGCGCCATGCTGCTGTAATTCGTCAATATTCTTTATGCCTACCTTCCATAGTAAACGCTCCAGATCGTGATTGAGATTCGGTAAATCCTTTAAACGCACACACATGTTCTTCGCCGTTTTATCCTGCTGCGCCCCTGACAAAGACATACTGGCAAGGCGCAATAGTTGCGTATGGTTTCCCCATAGAGACGCATCGACAAGATAATAATTCAACGGAACCGGTACGCCCCGCTTGGTATAAATAAGATTGGGCATGTTGCGGCTACGAAAGTGAGGTTCATCTTTTTTGCTGGCGCGCAGATAGAGTTCGCCGCCCGATACCAGACCAAAAATAATTTTATTTGCCGCGATGCTGTAACCACCAAATTGGGAACGGGATGTTATATCCCCTAAAGATGCAAAACAAAGCTTAGACTGCAAAATCCTTTTTTCGCATAAATGTTTCATTACTGTGATCCTTAGTATTGAAATAATCTATCCCTGCTACTTGGAATATTCATAACAGGAGCAAGTAATTAATCACAGGGTAAAAGCGTCTTCAAACATAAAATGAGCTTGCTGCGCATTGTATGCCGAATATGCGAAGCGCTTTGAAAAAATCAGGTTGATTTTCATCCGCGCCAAGTATACTGTATATACATACAGCAAACTATGGGGAACCTCATTATGCGCACTCAACCACGCCGTTCTTACAACGCTCAACCGTCGCCGTTTTCCGGTAACCAATTAGCTACAACGTCTTCAGCGTCCTGTGGTGGAGTTATCAGCGAAATCGTTTATAACGCCGATCAACCCATAGTTGCGCATTTACTGCTTCCGCTTTTACAACAGCTGGGAGCACAATCACGCTGGTTGCTTTGGCTGTCCCCTCAGCAGAAACTCAGCCGTCCATGGCTACAGCAGTCCGGACTGCCGCTCGATAAAAGCGTTCAGTTGAATCACATCAATCCCCTATTCACGGTTGACGCCATGGAAAAAGCATTGCTGACAGGAAATTATAGTGCGGTATTATGCTGGTTACCGGAAGATTTGACTGAAGAAGAAAAGGTAAGATTACGCCGTGCGGCCCAATCGGGAAACACCTATGGCTTTATTATGAGACCAGAAAATACGAATCATGGCGCACATAGACTGTTTTCTAGCCTAAAAATTCACACAACATTGTATCATTAAGTAAATTCAGAATTTTCTCACCCGATTTGCGGAATAGCCAGAATATTTCCCGGTAGTGCTAGCTTTATCAAGCTCTTCGGATGTGTTTTTTTACAGTAGAAAACCCGTGATATCTGTCAAAACCATCTACTATTTGTTAGTAAGTATGTATGAATCGTTAATTTATCAATGATACGAATCACATCATACTTGTAACTTTCTCATCACGTTGTAGACTTTGACTCGCTGGAGTTGCTCTTTTATAACGCCAATATATTTGGCAGTGAGTAATAAATAAGGGCAAAGTCTCCTGTTAAAGGATTTTAACCAAAGGTCTATTAACCTTCCGCGTTAATTGCCGATTTGGATGATAATGAGGCGTAAAATGAAAAAAACAGCTATCGCAGTTGCAGTGGCACTGGCTGGCTTCGCTACCGTAGCCCAAGCCGCACCTAAAGATGACACCTGGTATGTCGGTGGCAAACTGGGTGTTTCCCAATTTCATGACACTGGTTTCTACGGAAACGGTTATGAAGGTATCAACAACAACCCAATCAAAAGCAAATTAGGCGCTGGTGCATTCCTGGGCTACCAAGCTAACCCTTATTTGGGTTTTGAACTGGGTTACGACTGGTTGGGCCGTATCAAATACGCCGGCTCAGCAACGTCAAACACTGACAGCGCCAGCTTCAAGGCTCAAGGCGTTCAACTGGCGGCTAAACTTAGCTACCCGGTACTGCCTGACCTGGACGTTTACACCCGTTTAGGCGGCATGATCTGGCGTGCGGATAGCAATGCTGGCGGTACTCGCAACCTGGACAACGATGACACCGGCGTTTCCCCGCTGGCTGCGGTCGGTGTTGAATACGCGTTCAACAAAAACTGGGCTACTCGCGTAGACTACCAGTGGGTTAGCAATATCGGTGACGCATCTACCGTTGGCGCACGTCCTGATAACATGCTGATGAGCGTTGGCTTGTCTTACCGCTTCGGTCAGGACGATTACGTTGCTCCGGCTCCGGCTCCGGCGCCAGCTCCGGCTCCAGTAGTTGAAACCAAACGTTTCACTCTGAAGTCTGACGTACTGTTCAACTTCAACAAATCCACTCTGAAAGCAGAAGGCCAGCAATCACTGGATCAACTGTACTCTCAGCTGAGCTCTCTCGACCCGAAAGACGGTTCAGTCGTGGTTCTGGGCTTCACCGACCGTTTAGGTTCCGAACAGTACAACCAGGCGCTGTCTGAAAAACGTGCTCAGACTGTTGTTGATTACCTGGTTTCCAAGGGTATCCCTTCAGACAAGATCTCTGCTCGCGGTCAAGGTAAATCCAACCCTGTTACCGGTTCTACCTGTGACAACGTAAGACCTCGCGCTGCATTGATCGACTGCCTGGCTCCCGATCGTCGCGTAGAGATCGAAGTTAGAGGCATCAAAGACGTGGTAACTCAGCCTCAGGCTTAAGTTTTATCCACAAAAAAACCTCGTTTCGGCGAGGTTTTTCTTTTTCTACTCATCGTGTTAACTGCAAATTCAGCCGATACCTTAACTGCTTCCCTTGTTCAAAATCGCCTTAAGATCCTGCTTAAGCAATGACATCTGGCTGGCGTATTTTTCTTTATATTCCGCATCTTCAATCAACTGCACAATGGTGTCCGACAACGTACTGCCGCGCCGCTGCGCTAATGCGGCCAGACGCTGCCAGACCAGAAACTCCAGATCGATAGATTTTTTACGGGTATGCTGATGCTCCGCGTTAAAATGGCGTTTACGCCGAGCCCGAATGGTTTGTTTCATGCGATTTTCCAGCGCGGGGTTCATGTATTGGTCAATCCATTCCAAGACCTTTACCGGCTGGTTTTCCATTTGCAGTAGCGCATTCACCGCTTCTTCCGCCTCGCTTAGCTCTAAGAAACGAGTGATAGCCTCGCCTTCACGGTGTTTTTTCACCAGATATTTCCATTTCCATCCGCACTCAAGATTTTCTAACTGTTGATATTTCATACTAATTTCTTCAGTGACCGTGTAACGTTGATATTAGCATAACAGTTTTTCCCTGATTTTCACCGTTCGCTGGTTATTTTTAAGACTATTTTTACACAAAACAAGCTAATTAGGAGAAGACCTTTTTTTATCATATGACTCTCCTCATGTGCAGCCAGCATTATTCTTGTATAATCACGCTTTTCCTTTAGACGACTACATTTGATACTTTGACCAGTAACCGACTTGCATGGCAGCACCTACTGCCCGACTATACGCCTTATCAAACCTTATTCGCCCAGGCCGCACAACTTACCCCCGCTGAATTCGCTGATATTCAGCCGCGTTTGGCCGACAGTTTGACGTTGTTTTGCCATCCGCGTTCACCCTCGCGTTTTATGCTGCTGAAGGCGTTGGAGGATAGCGAATACATGGCGCTGATAGAACGTGCCGTGAATGCCATAAGGCCTAAAACCGACGGCGTGTTCGGCAGTAAATATATTGTTGAAGGTTCCGCTGTGCGGGTTCAGCCAGCAACACAATCCACCGACAATTTCGCATCGCAGAGCGCCTGTGGCTATCAGGAGTGGATTGAACCTGAACAATTATTTGGCTGCGTGCGTTATTTTCAGCAGCAAGTGACCCTCACGCCTGGATTAATCCATAAAGTGAATGGCGGTACCTTGATTCTTACCGCCAGAGCATTACTGGCTCAACCATTACTGTGGTTACGTCTAAAGCAAATTATTACCGAAGGAGTATATCGTTGGATCTCTCCCGATGAGCGAACCCCGCTCCCCGTCGATATCCCGCCAATGCCGCTGGATGTGCGCTTAATCATACTGGGAGACCGGGAAAGTTTAGGGGATATTCATGATATCGAGCCTGAATTAAGCGATCGTTCGGTTTATGGCGAATTCGAAGCGCAGTTACAGCTTATTGAAGTCAAAGACATGGAGCGTTGGTGCACATACATCAACTCACTGTGCCTGGGAAATCATTTACCAAAGCTGTCCGCCGATGCTTGGCCTGAGTTTTTCAATCAGGCGGTACGTTACAGCGGAGATCAGGGCTTCCTGCCATTATGTCCGCTATGGCTGGGCCAACAGCTTAAATATGCCGCGCTATATGCACAAAGACAGGAAATCACCGCCCAGACGCTTATCGACGCCGCCGCAGCTCGTCTCTGGAGGGATGGCTATCTGCGCGAACGCATGCAGGATGAAATTGAACAGGGCCAGATACTGATCGAAACCGATGGTTATGTTATTGGACAGGTCAATGGGCTCTCAGTGCTAGATTATCCTGGCTACCCTATGATGTTTGGGGAACCAACGCGCATCAGCTGCGTCGTTCACCCTGGCGATGGCGAATTCACCGACGTCGAACGCAAAGCGGAACTTGGCGGAAATCTGCATGCCAAAGGTATGATGATCATGCAGGCATTTCTGATATCGGAGCTGGAGCTTGATCAACAGCTTCCGTTTTCCGCTTCTATCGTTTTTGAACAATCTTACGGTGAAGTGGACGGCGACAGCGCCTCACTGGCCGAGCTGTGCGCCTTAATCAGCGCCCTCGCCTTGCAGCCGATCAATCAGCAAATTGCCGTAACGGGTTCTGTCGATCAATTCGGCCACGTTCAGCCCATCGGTGGGGTAAATGAGAAGATTGAGGGCTTCTTTGAGGTATGCCGGCGCCGCGGTCTAACCGGTCAACAAGGGGTGGTTCTGCCGGCGGCAAATCTTCGCCACTTGTGTCTGCATGAAGACGTTATTGCTGCTGTCCGTAAGGAGCGGTTCCATCTGTTCCCGGTGGAAACAGCGCCGGAAGCAATATCATTACTGACAAATTTGGCATACGACGATGCTCATCAGCCTAATTTGTTGACGGCAATCCGTGAACGTATCGGACAATTAAATCCGCAGGAGCGGCGACGCTTTCCCTGGTTTTTCCGTTAGACAAACTGGTTTAACCAGATGTAACAGACTTGCTCAGCGTACATCTGTACGCTAACCTGCGTGCTTCACTAAAACAAGGCTTACAGAGAACATGGTAGATAAACGCGAATCCTATACAAAAGAAGACCTTCTTGCCTCCAGCCGTGGTGAACTATTTGGCCCTCAGGGACCACAGTTGCCGGCGCCCAATATGCTTATGATGGACCGGGTCGTAAAAATGACTGAAGACGGCGGCAGTCATGGAAAAGGCTATGTGGAAGCGGAACTGGATATCAACCCTGAGCTGTGGTTCTTTGGTTGTCATTTTATCGGCGATCCAGTGATGCCCGGCTGCCTTGGTCTGGATGCCATGTGGCAATTGGTCGGCTTCTATCTGGGCTGGCTGGGCGGTGAAGGAAAAGGCCGCGCGCTGGGCGTAGGCGAAGTTAAGTTCACCGGACAAGTATTGCCTACTGCGAAGAAGGTCACCTATCGCATTCACTTCAAACGAGTCATTAATCGTCGTTTGGTTATGGGGATCGCAGACGGTGAAGTATTGGTGGACGGGCACTTAATCTATACTGCCGATGAGCTGAAGGTCGGCTTATTTAAAGATACAAGCTCCTTCTAAACTTCACCGGTGGGCGAAAACCAGATGGCTTTCGCCCACGGTAACCACGATTCATCCTCCCTCCGGCACAAAGAACCGCGCTCCGCTTACTTTTGGTTATTCATCTCATTTGCGATCGACTGACGAACATCCTGGGGGATTTTTAGTGATGTCGCCAACGCGTCCAGATAACTTTTCTCCATGAAATGGTCGACATCAATTACCGCGCAACTGAGAAAATAAACCTCCAGCGCTTCCTCTTCATTCTTAACATCTCTGGCTAACAGTTCTGGATCTAATGGCTGCTCAATGGCGTCCTGTACCCAATGCTGAGCTTCATGACCCAATTGCAACTGTTGGATATTTTCATCAATCCTCTGCTTTTCTGAGGCATCAATATGGCCATCGCTTTTAGCTGCAAATACCAATGCCTGGATTAGACGCCGGGCGCGAACATTATCGGAAGATGACTGCACGCCAAACTGCGGATCGTCCTGGTGCGTATCCCGTACGCGTTTCTTGTACTGATTCCACAAAACAACGCCGGCAGCGGCGCTGCCGCCGATAATCAACGCGTTCTTGCCCAATGACCCCATGATTTTTCTAGCGGATTTATTCGACAACAATACGCCGGCAAGGCCGCCTAGCGCGGCTGGCTTTAACATATCGCCCAGATTACCGTTGCTGCCGCCTTGATGATTACCCTGCCTGGGGCTGCCAGAATTCAATAAACCCTGAATCTGTTGTATCCAATTATTCATTTATCACCTCAAGGAAATAGCGTTATAGGTATTTACGATCCATCCTTATAGTAGAACCTGAGAGGCGTTTTTTTGTCAGGTTATGTATATCAATGAAAAGTCTGGAAGCGTTTTTCATCCCGTTCTATGGGCTATGCCGCATTCTTTGACGTG
The DNA here is from genome assembly GCF_017569925.1 of Brenneria izadpanahii. Taxonomy (NCBI): domain Bacteria; kingdom Pseudomonadati; phylum Pseudomonadota; class Gammaproteobacteria; order Enterobacterales; family Pectobacteriaceae; genus Brenneria; species Brenneria izadpanahii. The sequence continues at coordinate 3,068,917 of NZ_CP050854.1, forward strand.
ACGATTTGCGCTTTATTTTTGAAACGGTATACTGAAATCAGTAAATTGAAATGCAGTTTTAAAAAATGTATTTGCTCGTCACAAAAAAGGAACGGACATGAAAATTGCTCTGATTAACGAAAACAGCCAGGCGGCTAAAAACGAACTGATAGCTGCAACCCTGACCAAAGTTGTTGAGCCGATGGGCCACACCGTTTTTAACTACGGCCAATATTCCGCTGACGATAGCGCACCGCTGACTTATGTACAGAATGGTATTCTGGCGGCCATTCTGCTGAACTCCGGCGCGGCTGATTACGTCGTTACCGGCTGTGGCACGGGCTCCGGCGCGATGCTGGCCTGTAACTCTTTCCCCGGCGTGATCTGCGGTCTGGTGGTTGATCCTTCCGATGGCTATCTGTTCGCACAGATCAACGACGGTAATGCGATCTCCCTGCCGTTCGCCAAAGGCTTTGGCTGGGGAGCTGAGCTGAATCTGCAATATATATTCGAAAAACTGCTCGAATGCGAAGGCGGTCAGGGTTACCCGCGCGAACGCGTTGTTTCCGAACAGCGTAACAAGAAGATTCTGGATGCGGTTAAAACGGTTGCCTACAAAGATCTGATCACCATCCTGAAGGGTATCGATCAGGAACTGCTGAAAGGCGCCATCAGCGGCCCTAAATTCCAGGAGTACTTCTTCGCCAACAGCAAAGATGAAGCGTTGAGCAGTTATATTAAAGGTTTGCTGGCCTAAAAAATGATATTAAAACATGCCGCAGGTCGTTTTACGATCTGCGGCTTTTTTATGCTCATCGCATGGGTTTCACACGGCAGACGGCGTAATTATCCCTTATCGCAGACCATGTTACCCCATTAGCGTTTAATGCTTGACCAGATGCGCCGAAACCATCAAATACTGCTTGACCGTCGTAAGGCGACTGCCTATAGTAGCGCCCCGTTGTCACTTACGCGGCAACCCCCGGTGAGGTGTCCGAGAGGCTGAAGGAGCACGCCTGGAAAGTGTGTATACGTGAAAACGTATCGAGGGTTCGAATCCCTCCCTCACCGCCATATAAAAGAAAACGCCCTTGACGCAAGTCAGGGGCGTTTTCTTTTATGCGTGATGGACGGTTGAGAAGCCTCGCCAGGGTTCGACAAAACGGCAGGATAGCCGTTTTGGACCGCCAACGGCGGCCCGCAAATCAATAAATGTTACGACTTATCGCCGGTTAAACGGCGCTGCAACTGGTCACGTAAATTCGGCGGTGTGCCTTTTATGGTCAAGGTATCGGTGGACGGATCCCAAAAAATACGCTCGCCCAGCAACAGCGCATCGAAATTCAAACTGATCCCCCGCCGCTGCCGGCGAATTTGGTCAATTGCCGTAACGTACTGCGATCGGCAGGAAAACTCTCTTCCAGCTCATATCCTTGTTCCGCTGAGAACTGCTGGAATGTTTTCTCACCCAGCGGCGGCAACTCTTGAGACAGCGCGGCCAATTCGATTTCCTCGCCCGATTGCAATTGCTCGTTGCAATAGCTGTAAACCTGTTGACGGTAACTCTGACGCTCACTTTTATCCAACTGCGCATCATCACAATACTCATCAACGGCTTTCAGCAGACCGCGGTTTTGCGCTTTGGTATCCAGCCCTTCAGAAGCCGCCAGGAAATCCATAAAGAAATCAGAAACCTTACGCCCTACCCGCCCTTTCAGAAAGGTCAGGTAGCGGGTTGATTCAGGATTAGTTTCCCATTCGGTCAAATCAATACGAGCGACGATATCCGCATGATTGATGTCCAGATAATGCGTGCTGCTGATATCGAGTTGCTCATTAACCCGCATACTGCTACAGCTATTGAGAACCGCAACCAGCAAATACTCAACGGCCAGATAACGGTACTGGCAAAATAAAACTATGCCGCCTTCGGCAAAGGGATATTTGGCCAATTCATCACGCAAACGTCCGGTGGCCGCGCGCGTGAACTCCAGAAAGCCCTCATCGCCTTTACGGCAGGCTCTGAGCGCATCCGCCAGTTCACTTTGCTCATTAAACAGACCATAAGCTTTACTCTTGGCGCTATAGATACGATGCAATTCGGCCATCATTTCTTCCACTGTCGCATTGGTCGACAGCAAAGAATCACGCAACACCATTTCCAGCGTTTGCTCGTCGCGTTTAATTAACTGATGCAGGGCAATCTGGTCGATATCCAGACTCATGATAAACTCTCCTTTTGGCAAGGAACGTATTCAAACACCGAACCGATATACCTGCAACCCAAAAGCCGCGCTTCACTGCGTGTAAACACACAACCAGTCTAAAATGATAAAAGTGCGGAAAAGGCCGAGCCTATACGGTAAGATATGTGACTTTAACAGCTTGAGATACGCTATTTTATGCCACAATCATCCCGTTACAGTGACGAACACGTTGAACTACTGCTGTCCGATCTGGTCAACGTCCTGGAAAAGCATCATGCGCCAACCGATCTTGCTTTAATGGTTCTGGGCAATATGGTGACTAACCTGATTAATACCAGCGTCGCCCCTGCTCAACGTCAGGTTCTGGCGCATTCTTTTGCCGAAGCATTGCAGGCTTCAATTAAAAAAGCAGATAAAGCTCACTAATTTTTGACCAACTTATGGTAACCAACAGTCAGCGCTACCGTGAAAAAGTTTCCCAGATGATTAGCTGGGGACACTGGTTCGCATTGTTTAACATTTTGCTCAGTTTGGGGCTGGGTAGCCGCTATCTGTTTGTCGTCGACTGGCCTTCCTCGCTGTTCGGCAGAATTTATGCGTTGGTCAGTTGGCTCGGGCATTTCAGCTTTATCGGATTTGCCGTTTATCTACTGATCATTTTCCCGCTGACCTTTATTGTCATGTCTCAGCGATTGCTGCGTTTTCTTTCCGCAGCGCTGGCGACCGCCGGGCTAACGTTGCTGCTGGTCGATATTGAAGTTTTCACGCGTTTTCACCTTCACCTCAACACCACCGTCTGGGAGTTAGTCGTCAACCCGGATCAAAGTGAACTTGCCCGCGATTGGCAGCTTATGTTTATCGGCATCCCGCTTATCTTTATGGTGGAAATGCTGTTCGGCACCTGGTGTTGGCAGAAGCTGCGAAGCCTTAACCGCCGCAGTTTCGGCAAACCTTTAGCCGGCGTTTTCATTTCGGCTTTTTTCGCCTCGCATCTGATGTACATCTGGGCCGACGCGAACTTCTACCGACCGATTACCATGCAGCGGGCCAATCTTCCCTTGTCTTACCCCATGACCGCGCGCCGCTTTCTGGAAAAACATGGTCTACTTGACGCGCAAGAATATCAGCGCCGCCTGGCGCAGCAGGGAAATCCTGAAGCGATGACGGTGGAATACCCGCTGAACGACATTACATTCCGCGACAGCGGCAGCGGGTATAATCTGCTGGTCATCGTAATTGATGACGTCCCGTTCGATAGCATCCCAACCGGTATGCCGAACCTGACGCGTTTTGCCGATCAAAATATCCGCTTTAGCGATCACTATGATTCAGGCACGCAGCCCAATTCCGGGTTGTTTAATCTTTTCTATGGGATCTCAACAACGTACATGGATGGTATTTTGAGCGCCCGTAAACCTTCCGCGCTGATAACGGCGCTAAGCCAGCAAGGCTATCAATTCGGGCTGTTCTCCACCAATGGTTTTGATGCTCCGCTTTATCGACAGGCGTTATTGTCTGACATTTCGCTCCCGGCGCCTCAGGAACAGAGCGACGAAGCGATTACCTCGCAATGGCGACAATGGGTGGATAACGATAGCAACACCGCGCCCTGGTTCTCTTATATTGAGCTGAACAGCGCGTTATCAAATGAGAAAAGCGGAAAACTCTCCACCCAGCGCGACAATCCGGATCTCCAGAATATCGATCGCCAGGTGAGCCGGATTATCAATACGCTGCAAGAGAAAAATATACTGGATAAAACCGTGGTCGTTGTTACGACCATGCAAAAAAGCCTGCCCACCAGCGATCAGGCGGAGGTATTCCGCCGTTCGCTATGGCAAACGCCGCTTATTATTCACTGGCCGGATACGCCGGCGCAGACGATTAATAAGATGACGGATAATAAAGACGTCATGACCACGCTGATGCAGCGTTTACTGCACGTTAATAATACGGCGGACGATTATTCTCAGGGCGAGGATCTGTTTTCCGCCCAGCGGCGTAACAACTGGTTGGCAAATGGCAATGGCGGCGATTTGATGATTACCACGCCAGAGAACATCATTATTTTGGAAAATAATGGAAATTATCGTGCCTACGATCGGAACGGTCGTCGATTAAGCAGTGAAAAACCTCAGCTTGCCCTGCTTTTACAAGTGCTAACGAATGAAAGACGCTTTATTGCCAACTAACTGCCTAAATCTAAAGCAGTCGTTCAGTTTAGCTATTGCAATCAGGACAATAAAAGGTAGTATAAGCGCCCATAGCATCGGCACGTAGCGCAGCCTGGTAGCGCACCGTCATGGGGTGTCGGGGGTCGGAGGTTCAAATCCTCTCGTGCCGACCAAATTCCCCAAGAAAACCAACCTTTTACGGTTGGTTTTTTTTCGTCTGGATTTCACCGGGGGAATTATGGGGGAATAACCCCGTCATAAAATCAGGGATGGGAAAATGAAAATAATCAATTATCACGGAACGACGAAACGACGATCTGCGTACTCGACGATGACGACATGCTAACGGCATGCCCTGCAGGGCCGTATATCGGCACACCGACAATTCCCGTTTTGTTCAACGGTAAATCGGGTGCGGCTAAAGGTTATGCAACCAGCGGAACGGCGCAAAGCTGGCGCGAAAACGTAGCGACACTGGCACAAGGTAATCCCTCCATGATGTTAGGGATCGCCTGCACCTTTGCCGCGCCGCTCATCGGGCTGGTGAGCGTAGACGGATTCGGCGTTCATCTGTTTGGCGGTTCATCTGCGGGCAAAACCACCACCGGCAATATCGCCTCTTCCGTCTATGGCGATCCTAACGCGCTTAAACTGACGTGGTATTCCACCGCGCTGGGGCTGGTGAACGAAGCCGCCGCCCACAATGACGGTTTTATGCCGTTGGATGAAATCGGGCAAGGCAGCAATCGCAAAGCTGTGGCCGATGCAGCCTACGCGCTATTTAACGGTGTTGGCAAAATTCAGGGAGCCAGAGAAGGCGGCAACCGAGAGCTAAAACGCTGGCGGGCAATGGCGTTCAGTACCGGCGAGATCGATCTGGAAAGCTATATCCGCGCTGACGGTGGGCGAGTGAATGCAGGTCAATTGGTTCGCTTGCTGAATGTCCCGATCACCAAGGCAACGGTATTTCATGGCTATCAGGATGGAAAAGCCCATGCCGACGCGATCCGGGATGCCAGCAACGCCCATTATGGTGCGGTTGGTCGAGCGTGGATCGCCCACCTTGCCAGCAAGAAAGAAAACGCGCTGGCAACCTACCGCGAAACAGAGCGGCGCTGGTTGACACTGTTACCCGCTGACGCCAGCGAACAAGTACGGCGTGTAGCATCACGTTTTGCGGTACTGGAAGCCGCTTTATTACTTTCTGCCTCTTTTACCGGCTGGACGGCACAGGAATGCCACGATGCGTTACAACACAGCTTCTATGCCTGGGTAAATGAATTTGGCATGGGCAACCGTGAAGCCAAAGTCTGGGTAGAACAGGCCGACGCCTTTTTGCACCAGTTTGGCTACAGCCGTTATTTACCGCACCCCAACCCTGATCCACGCGATTTACCCATCAAGGATCTGGCAGGCTATCGGGTGAAAAAACCAGGAGCCGATACGCTGGTGTTTCACACCTTCCCCGCCGTATTCAATAACGAGATTGCCGCTGGTGCCAATGCCGCTGCGTTTGCGCAGGTGTTAGCCGATGCTGGAATGCTGGATAAACCCGCCAAAGGCATCACACGTAAATCATTACGCATTGACGGCAAACAGCCGCGTTTTGTGGTGCTCATGACGCTCGACGATGAAAAAGAGTAGGTCGCGCGTAAGGTAAAATAAGGTCGGTTCAGTCGGTTCATTATTTTAATACATTGATTTATGGGTATTTTTATTTGAATAGTGAATCGACCATGAACCGACTTTAGCCATTTTGAACCGACCTAGCCAAGCGTCCTTTTTCTGGCTGGCTTGGTGAACCGACTTTCACACCGCGTGAACCTACCCATAGGTCGGTTCAATTTTGAAAATAATTACCCTATCTATCAATCAGTTGACTCCGCGAACCGACTGAACCTACCGAACCGACTCACTTTTGCTTATCTAAAAGAATTTTGCACACACAAAAATCATAACCGGGTAACGCACTGCGCAGTGAGAAAGTGCGCAAAACGAAACTGAACGGCTACGGTAAAATTCGCAATTGGTATGGCACAATGGCAATCTCTGCGAACCACGCTGTAAGCCGCACCACGCCTGATTTTATTCAATTTGAAATCAATTTCATGACGGGCGCGCATGTATCGAAATGTTATGGTTTTTTGCGCAGTCGGCGCAGCGGGAGAAGGTATGGGGAGTTTGCTTGAAATGGTAAATTGGGAATAGTGTTGATCGGTGGTCGAGTAAAACAATACAGAGACTGGCTCAGCTCGACAGTCTGCTATGTGCTGTGAGTTCAACTGGTCGATGCAACGCTATCTTAATCAAGGGGGACGTTGCCATGAAACGAAGAACTCGGATTAACTACACGCCAGAACAGAAAGCGATTATCTGGGACAGATATAAGCAAGGTGATTCCTTGCATGATATCGCCAGAATGTTCGACAGATACCATTCTTCTATCATGCCCACTATCTACCAGACTGGTGGATACCGTCCTCCTGTCCGAAAGCGGCACCGGTTAGCCCTTTCGCTTGATGAACGAGAGGAGATATCCAGAGGGCTGGTAGCAAAACGTAGCATCAGGGACATCGCTGACAAATTATCAAGAGCCCCCTCAACGATTAGCTGCGAGATCAAGAGGCATGGAGGTGCAAAACAATACCGTGCAGCAAAAGCGGATACTGCTGCGTGGGAAAGTGCTCTGAGACCAAAACATTGCAAGCTAATTGAAAGCCCCACATTGTGTAAAATCATTGCAGAGAAGATGCATCAGGACTGGTCGCCGGAACAAATCGCCGGTTGGCTGAAACGCTGTTATCCGGATAATCAGGAAATGCATGTGTCACACGAAACGATTTATAAAACGCTTTTTATACAAACCCGGGGAGCATTAAAAAAAGAACTGCAGCAATGCCTCAGAAGCGGAAGATCAGTGCGTAGATCCAGAACGTCATCGCTTAAAGGGAAAGGATTAGGGTCAATCCCGGATGCGATACCTATCAGCGAAAGGCCACCTGAAGCCGCAGACAGAGCCATACCGGGTCACTGGGAAGGTGACCTGATCCAGGGCTCGAAAAACTCCTATATCGTCACCCTCGTAGAACGCCATTCCCGCTTTGTTATGCTGGCCAAAATCAGGGACAACAAGACCATAACTGTTATATCTGCACTCATCAAACAAGCCCGAGAATTACCTGTTGAGCTTTATAAAACATTAACATGGGATCGTGGGGCTGAAATGACCAGCCACACCCGATTTACTGTAGCGACAGACATTCAGATTTATTTCTGTGATCCTCAATCTCCTTGGCAACGTGGCTCAAATGAAAATACGAACAGATTGCTCAGACAATATTTTCCAAAAGGAACTGACTTATCGGTTCACGGCCAGCAAAGACTTAACAGTGTTGCCAGACAGCTCAACGAAAGGCCGAGAAAAACGCTAGACTATGAATCACCCGCAGAGCGGTTCAATAAGTGTGTTGCATCCATCGGTTGAACTCACAGCCAACAGCGGACGTTGCTAACATGGAGCCATACAAATTTACGGACAATAAATCATAGGAATGCAAGCATGTGACATAAAGTCATGGTAAAGAGTCAATAACTCAACTTCCATACTAAGGAGCGATATTGAAGCTTTTTGATTATCTAAGGATGGTGTTTCCGGATCTGACCCCGGAAACCACCAAAGTCCACCTTGCGCAAATGAATGACTACAAAGAGGATCCGCTCGTTAAATTTAGAGAAGGGACTTTTGACGATTGGCAGTGCTGGCAGAAACGGCTGGAATTTAGTCGCAGGTATGTCGTTTCACTGCTCAGGCTCCCGGGGACAGAAACTTGGCTATTTACGGGCGTATTTCAGCAAAAGGGGCACACGGGAAAGCAAATCTATCCTAACCGTGAGGAGCTATATTATCAGTACGACCTTCAGAAAATCCTTGAGACTGAAGAATACGCGGGGCGGATGTAGATCAACTTTAAAAATACGGCCCGCAACTTTATTCGCCGTGGTGAAAATATTCAGAACGAATTGATTGTTAGCGCTATCTCTCCGGTACGGCTGACGTTCGGCGAATTTCCAGGTTACCGCAACGTCGTGCTGGATAGAAACAGTATTGGGGCAATCCTCAGACTTAATCTACAATCCTGGCGCACAGCACTATCCGTGGTTAAAGGCATCTATGTATTAACCGATCGAGATGGAGGAAAACTCTACGTTGGGAAAGCTGATGGAAGTGAGGGGATTTGGGGACGATGGGAATATTATTTTGGTTCCGGGCATGGCGGCAATGTAGGACTAAAGGAAGCTTTCGGAACTGGCGATGAAAATCGGCTACAGAATATCTCTTTCGCGATCCTTGAAGTCATAGATCCGAATGCCGAAAACGATGAAATTGACCGCCGCGAAACACACTGGAAACAAATCCTACTGTCACGGGAGTTTGGTCATAACCGGAACTAAGGAGTCTGCGAAAGAGCTCATTTGGAACCTGTACACCATGCTATGCCTATGCCTTTTCTCAGAAGCGGCCGTCCAGACGGTCGCCGTTCTTTTAGCCGTCCGCTCATAGCTAAACTGTCTAAGATATCTCGGGGCAGCTACGTGCCAGGAGCGGAAGTTAACAGTTTTAGAAATCAAGCTAATTAGCATAAAATCTCTCAACTGATGGGATATGGAGCAGCAGAAATAAATGACGACAAGGCAGTATGCGCAAAAATCAATCTTCGATCTGGAAGTAATCTTCGAGCGGTCGCGCAACAACGCTAGTGAACTTGAACGGCTGTTGAACGAGCTGACCTTTCGCAACACTGCCAAGGCGCGGACGCTGACGACTAAAATCGAGCAAGCCCTAACCGCACTTAGCGGTCGCAGCGTGGTCTCCATGTCGGGTTCCAGTCCATCAGCGCGTCATCCTGGTTCGGCGTCCACGCAATCTTCCCAAGTTGTGCCCCGCGATGCGCCCGCAACGGTAGTGCAACTGCGACCGAAGGCTACTCTAGACCCTGTCATGCGACAGCAATTCGGCAACGACCAGATCGACCCAGGTCCGCTCCCGTCTTTCTCTCCGTCAGGTAAGGCGAATGATGCGCGCGCGATACTGGCAGCATGGACAGCCCTCGAAGCACTGTCGCCTCAAGGCTATAAGCGCCCAGAAGATATGGCAACCGGCGACCGCTCCAGGGTTGCCCTATTAGAGCGAGGCGTTCCATGGGGACCAAATGCCCGCAGTAAGCCCAACCATAGGCTTTATTTCGAAGTCGTCCTCGGCGCCATCGCTCTCGACAAGGCGACGGACGAACTGGTCAAGGTCTTTGGCGAGGACGAGGAGCGTTCACGCCCGGACGGCAAAAAAGCGGCCATCGGCTCGATCCTGATCGACAAGGAAGGCTATGTGCTTGAGGACAACGGCGTCGCCGTTTCCAGTTTTGCCTGGGCGCTCAAGCCGGCACTCGATCTGAAGCTCGGGAGCTTAGGGGCTTGGCCGAAAGTAGAGCTGCGCATTATCGAGCGTCTGGATCGGATGGTTCGCCGCCACAACGAGGATGGAGAACCCATACCGATCGATCTGGATGCCGTTCTTAACGCTCATAGATGGCTTGTGTCGCAGTTTGGTGTGCCCGAGCATTTGGTTGAACCACCCACATTCGTACTCAAGGTGTTTCATCATTTCAAGGCCAAGGCGCCTCCTGAGCCTTCGTTGCTGAATTCCTTCTATCTTGAAGATCTCGGCGAAGCAGCGGAATTGATCGAGGCGGGCAAAGCCGGAACCGGTTTGCGGCGCTACATGGGAATTGGCAGGCCTGACCAGAAAATCGACGTGCTGTCGCCCGTTTCCGCAGTCGAGCCGTTCGTCGCACCGTCGCTCATGCCGCAGGCTCGTTGGCCTTCGCAAGGCGGCCATCCATTGGTGTTGCTTCAACAGGCCGCCGTGAATGCAGCGCGTGCTGAGCTGATTGATGCTCCGGGTATCATCGGCGTCAATGGGCCGCCGGGAACCGGAAAGACCACTCTTCTCCGGGATATCGTCGTTGGTTGCATTCTTGATCGGGCCACTGCGATGTCCGGCTTCAACAAACCGCAGGATGCCTTTTCCACAACAGGCGAGAAGCTGGCATTCGGCTCCAATGCCTTCCTGCACTTCTACAGGTTACATGAATCCTTGAAGGGTCATGAGATCGTCGTAGCGTCCTCCAATAACAAAGCGGTCGAAAACGTCAGCAAAGAGCTTCCCCTCAAGGAAGCCAATGGTCGCCATGAACAGATCGCCTACTTCCGGTCCATCAGCGACCTGATCGCGAACCCCAAACGCGCCGGCTATTTCGAAGCCGAGGGCGACACCCTCTCCGATCCTATCGAAACCTGGGGATTGATCGCCGCCGCGCTCGGCAAGAGCAGCAACCGAGGCGCGTTCCAGCAGGGTTTCTGGTGGAATGAGGACGGCGGTTTTCTTACCTACCTGAAAGCAGCTCGCGGCATGAACGTCATGCGTGAGATCAAGGACGAACGAACTGGCGCAATCATTGATCGCGTGATGCCCAGCGTGGTCGTCAATGAGCGGCCCAGCACCAACGAAGCGGACGCTGCTGCGGCTTGGCGGAAAGCGCGAACCGCATTCCTTAAACTCAAGGAGACGGTGGACGCCGAAATCACCAGCATCGAAGGGATGCGCCGGAATATCCGGGCGCTTAAGGGGGCGACCACCGAACTTCAAAGGCTGAAACAGCTTCGTCCGAACCTGGATGAAGTCGTCGAACAGGCACGCCAGATTGATGAATCCTGCCATCGGGAGCAGGAGAAGGCAAAGTCACAGGTCGAGCGGGACAAGACCTTGCTCGATAGCCATCTTGCTGGCCGTCCGGGTTTCTTCTCCCGCTTGTTCGGGACTGCGGCCTGGAAATCGTGGAGATCGACACTGCAGAAGCTCTCGGCAACCTTGCAGCAATCAGCCCTACGGGCGCAGGTTGCGGACGGCGCCCTGGAGCTTGCAAGGACTGAGTGGAGCAATGCTCAGTCCCAGTTACAGCAACTCGACCATGAAATTTCCAGCAGATGGCAGGCAGTCTCGGAATTGAAGGCGACCGCGGCGCAGGCACGAAACCGCATGGGCGACAGAGTCGTTGACGAGCTATTCTTCGAGCGCGAGCACGAGGCTATCCACCTGACGGCGCCATGGCTTCCCGATGAGGTTCATCGCCTGCGTGAGGATCTGTTCGCCGCCGCCTTGGCGGTGCATAAAGCGTTCATCGATGCTTCGGCCAGCCGCTTGCAACACAATCTTGGGCTATTGATGTCGGGCATGGTGGCTGGCGCCTTCCAGTCTCCCGCTCACCGTGGACTTCTCCCCGATCTTTGGTCGAGCCTTTTCATGGTGGTGCCGACTGTGTCCACGACGTTCGCCTCTGTCCGGACGATGTTCGGGGATCTGCCACCAGAGAGTATTGGCTGGCTTCTGGTCGATGAAGCGGGCCAGGCCGTTCCTCAGGCGGCAGTTGGAGCGATCATGCGGGCAAAGCGCTCCATCGTGGTGGGTGACCCGTTGCAGATCCCACCTGTGGTTTCGCTTCCCGAGAAGCTGAACGCCGAAATCTGCAAGTTCTTCGACATTGACCAGATCGAATGGTCTGCCCCCGCTGCATCTACGCAGACCCTTGCGGATCAGGCATCGCGCTTCAAATCCACCTTCGTCACGGACGTAGGTGATCGAGAGGTCGGGCTGCCACTCCTCGTTCACAGGCGCTGCCAGAACCCAATGTTCGATGTCTCTAACTCCATCGCCTATGCCGGGCAGATGGTCCATGCTGTCGGGCCTAAAAGGCCTGGGCCTATCGGCTCGGCGTTGGGGCGATCTCGCTGGATCGACGTCAATGGCGATGCCGAGACGAAGTGGTGCCCCGACGAGGGCGACGCGGTTGTACGAATGCTCAAAGAGCTGGCTGTATCGGGCATTACAAATCCGGACGTCTTTATCATCACACCATTCAAGATCGTAGAGCAGAAAATGCGTCGGCGTCTCGACAGTGAGACAGATCTGCTGCGGGCGTTCGGCGTAAAGCTGGATGAATGGAGCCGTGATCGTGTAGGCACGATCCACACGTTCCAGGGCCGAGAGGCGGACACGGTCATCCTGCTGCTGGGGGCGCCGAAAGCGAGTCAGCAAAGGGCACGTCAGTGGGCGGCGAGCCCGCCAAACATTATCAATGTGGCCGTCTCACGCGCCAAGCAAAACCTCTATGTGGTCGGCTCGGCTGCTGCATGGGCGGGGGCGGGAACTAGTCTGCAGGTCCTGCAGCGGCAATTGGCGCAATCAGCCTGACAATCTCCGAGGCGGCACTCATTGTTGAGGGCACATCGCAACTAATCTTCAACTTACCTCAGTAACGGGCCGACCGCTATGTGCCAGGAGCGGGACATCACGGACATTAAACCGCGTTAGGCCTGAAATTTCAAAGCATATGGTTCATTTAGGGGATACTGACATCAGCATCGGAGAGGCGAGTTTATTCCCCCTGTGGTAATAATAAAGTGAAAAGCAAAGCTGAGTGTCAGCGGCTATACACTTTGAATATTAGTTATCGAATTTAAAGACTACACAATTATTGCGCTCTATTTGTCAATTTGAATTACCAGAAAAATTAAGGCATTAATAGCACATCTAAGCAGCCCAGAGGGAAAACTATGGAGATGGATGACTGGTGGTTTGGTTGGAAGGGGTTCACGCCCGAGCTGCCCTGCCCTGGCAAGGTTGTATTGATGGTTGGTGCGGGAATTTCGATAGAGCCCCCGACGCAACTACCTGGAGGAAACGCTCTAACTGAAGCACTGCTCGACCATTTACTAGACAACGACGCGGCTTCTGAAATAAAAACGGTGTTTAGCCAATGTGAACAGTGGATGGGACGACACCTGCCGCGCTTAGAACATGTGCTTGATAAAGCGTTTGAACCTTCAACCATTGAAGGCGTTGAGCGTAGCGGTTCCGCGCGGGAACTGTTGCGTATATTTTCAAACCGTCCTCCGAATGCGAATCACCATCTGATTGCCGATTACCTGCTTGAGCACCATGGCTGGTGTATTACCACTAATTTTGATGATTGTATCGAACAGGCTAGTCACTATCAGATACCTGTGCATGTAATCGATCCTGATACCAAAGCCTTTGACATCCTGCATCGAGAATACGGCGAAGACTGGGGTATTATCAAGGTACACGGCACCATAGAGCATGGCTGCTCTGGGCTAGGCGCAACGCTTGCAGACCTAGAACACGGACTGCCGGAGGTGATCAAAACGTTGCTCGAACAGGTAACCGTTCAGGCAGATTTAATGGTGGTAGCAGGCTACAGCGGTACCGACCATTTTGACATTAATCATTGGATCCGTGAGCGCTGGAATGGAGATCGTTCGACCCGTTTGGTATGGATTGGTCACAGCTTGAAAGTGGAGGAAGAGTTCTGGCAACCCGACGATCAGGAAAATCGCGAACCGAGAGTCTATTGGCAAGGAGCCTTTTGCGGTATGAAGATTCAATACGGGCCAACGGCAGAACTATTGACCACCTTACTTGGAATTCCTAGTAGAACTTTAGCCCACACGGGAGAGGGTAATGATTGGTGGCGAACTGCGCTAGCTGAATATTACATCCCGACGGAGAAAGAAAAGTACCTTACCGGTACACGCCTGGCCAGCTCTATGGGTCTTGGCCAACTAGCCGAGGAGCAACTCCGCTATTTGAAGCGCCGTTTGGAGAACGACAATTTGTTAGTGCCTTTTGAAGCTGAGATTTACTACTCCCGGGGTTTTATTGCCGGGGCGCTATTGGTACAAAACTATCTAAAATCCCCTCACGAAAAAGCCAGAAAAGTGAACCGTACAGGCCTAATTCGCGCTAAAGATAAACCGGCAAAAGCGCTTTTATTTTATCTTGCGCGGTGGTTAAGGAGCCCACTCCAACTCTCACTTGATGAGCAAATCGACGCGTTTGGCTGTCTACTCGATATCGCTGAACGGAGGCAAAAATGGCGACTCTGGCAAAGTAAACCTTTGCGACGTCTCAACGAAAAGATATGCATCGTTTTCCGTCGGTATTTCATGAAGCTTGAGAATACTAAGCTGCCTCTGTATCTGTATGGAAGGATACAAATGCAGTCCATTCGCATGGGCACTTTGTTTTACGACGAAGAGGTTTTCCCCTTTGGAGAAGTCTGGAATTTACTATACCGCGAGAGCAGTCCGCCGAGTTTTTATACCCCGTACGGTCCGGCAATCCCTGGTTTTTATCTTACTGAACGCAGCACTGCCCGTGAAGAAGATCGCATAGCAGACTTGGTGCTGGCCAATATTAATTACGTCAATATCCTGCTTTCCGCTCTGCGGCGTCGCTGGCCTAAAGGCAGCAAAAGTGTATTCAAGGAAAGGCAGTTGAGGGAGGGGTATTTGGATTCGGGAGACTATGTTGTTACATATATCGTGCGACTATTAGATGAAAGCTTCCAGATCGTCAGCGCCCTGAATGCACCGCATTTGCAGATCCATATAGCCAGAGCATGGATTAGGGCGGACAGCATTTTAGGCGGTATTGAATATTGGAAACAGCAGCGGCTTTATCTTGGTACTCCCCATCGCTGAAGAGCACTTAGGTGTAAGTGGACATTCTACCCGGTTTTCCCACTATGTCTTTTACTTTGCCATTATCATTGATTTTACGGCAAAGCAGGCTGATGTGACCTGCCGCCATTGCCCAAGCATTCGATGTAAGTATGCACTCTGAATTCCGCTCCTCGCTCTTAACAGACGCCAGCGGCTAATCCATACCTGCATAGAGAACAACATCCCAAATACCATTTAGTAGCCGCTTGCCTCTCTTGCTCGCGATAACTACAATGTATACAAAACACACAATGTAGTGAGGTGGCGTATGGGTGTCATGTCCGTTCGATTAAATGATGAAACAACCGCGCAGCTTGATGCGCTGGCTAAAGCCACAGGACGTACTCGCTCTTTTCTGGCCGGACAAGCCATTGAAGACTATCTTGCGCGAGAAGCTTGGCAGATTGCAGAGATCGAGCAAGCCATAAAAGAAGCCGATGCGGATGATTTTGTCTCATCAGATGAGATGAACAATCTGTTTAAAAAGTTAGGTACGGCAAGACATGGAAATTAAATGGCTGCGTAAAGCCGCAGCCAATTTGGAAGCCGAGTACCGCTATATCGCGCAAGATGATCCACAAGCTGCCAGCCAGTTCGTAAATGAAGTCCAACGGTTAACGGAATTACTACCGCAACAGCCAGCAATCGGAAAACCTGGCCGTGTGCTGGGAACGCGTGAACTGGTGTTAACTCACTATCCCTACATCATCCCCTACCGCGTGAAAGATAATATGATCCAGATTCTACGCGTCTTTCATACGCACAGACGTTTACCATCAAAATGGTGACTCATGAAAAAAATAAAATCAGCATGGCTCATTACGTGGGAATGGTTTGGTGAACATGCGAAAGTCGATAATGAAAAAAGAATTGTTTCCATTGTAAATTACAGAAAGTCACATAAATATATTTATGATTTAGTTGGTAATTTATACACCAGTCATACCGCCTCAGTATCAGAAAAACTTACATTTGCTGCGAATAGTAAGAAAACAATCTATCCCCCATATTACTTTGCTAAAAATGGCATCACCTATGCCGATATCATCCATTGCGGTGATAATCCTTTCTTATATGCTCGTCGAGATTAAAAATCTTATGATTGATGAAAAATCACCTGATAACGCCTTGATTTGGGAAGAGTTTCCCATCCCAGATTAATACTAATTGCTGCCACCTATGACAGCCTTCAATCAACACGCATGCTATTAGATGCTCTTTGATATTAACATTTCTGAATTATTACGATCGATTATAACTTAATGCTCAACGCCAATTGACACTCACGAATTCAT
The DNA here is from genome assembly GCF_017569925.1 of Brenneria izadpanahii. Taxonomy (NCBI): domain Bacteria; kingdom Pseudomonadati; phylum Pseudomonadota; class Gammaproteobacteria; order Enterobacterales; family Pectobacteriaceae; genus Brenneria; species Brenneria izadpanahii. Next base: position 3,085,210 of record NZ_CP050854.1, read on the forward strand.
GAAAGACGATAAAAAACATAGCCAACAATCAAGATCGTCCGGCTGGGGCGGGAAACGTGTCGGTGCTGGCGCGCCAGTCGGTAACACCAATGCGGTGAAACATGGAGAACACAGCCGAAGGGCATTCTTTCCTTTGGTGGGTGAATAATGGGCGATTCTCGCCACTGCAATTGCTACGAGTAAGAAATCTGCTCCCGGCTGAACGTGTCGGCGAGTTGATGCACAGATCTCTTTCTTTGGGTACAGACGAGTGGCGCAAGTTTATGTTGCTAGATGGGATTCTATGGCAACACACCCGAAAAATGATGGTGTTGGAGCGTCGTAAAGCAAAGTTAAATTCAGAGCACAGCCATCGCTAAAAATCAGCACATCAAACGATACTCGACTAATACGCACAGACTATGTTCGCTTTAGTTATATGAACAAAAATAAATTCATAACGAAAACAGCAAAAACATCAAGTTACGATATAAATTCAACTTCTCTCGTGCGTTAGTACCGGTTATTAACAGCCCCCACAGAAAACCGCATTCTCTCTGAGTTTGCGGTTTTTTTGTTGCTACTTGCCTGTTGGTATGAAATTTAGTCGACGACAAAAAGCCGGGCACCGATTTCGGTGTGGGAACGGTGCGCCTCTGCATTGTCCGCGACCTGATAACTCATACCCGGCGTAAGCGTGAACGTGCGGCCATCATCCAGTTCAGTATGCAACTCCCCCTCCAGGCAAAAGAGAATATGACCTTTAGAGCACCAATGATCCGCCATATACCCGGGAGTGTACTCAACAATTCTGGCCCGAATGTTATCGAAGTTCTGAGTGCGCCAATAAGCGACTCCCGTATCACCTTTATGTTCCTCGGGTGGAATTTTAGACCAGTCTGTCGTACCAAAAGGAATGTTTGCAATATTCATACGCTACTCTCCGCTTTTTTCAATATTAACAACCGTAACATACTGTTGTATCTATGAATACTTTATCGTACGAACACCGTTGGTTTGCCTAATGCTTCGCAGGATGCAATGAGAAAAACATGCGTGCGACCCGCGTTGACACAATTTTCATAAGGATAAAATAGCTCTATCGTCAGGATGAATATTTTCATCACTGGCGGTTAAATCTATGCTGGAGCATCAATCCGGCTGCTGCTACTCTGTTGAGCAAATCTTGAATTTTTCGAAAAATTAATGGCGTGCGCCCGGCAAAATCATCCGTATTGGGGCAGAAACGGATGGCAATGCAAATCATGGTTCGATCATCAGGTCATCGCACGCCGTACTGCGCTAAATTTAGGTCGCCCATTGGCAACCTGCTTTCTATATAGATTACCCATTGCATCAATGACGCCATTTTCCGGATGGCCGAGTCGTTACGTTGCCATTATGAAATATCAGCGGGGAAACTTTGGGATATAACCACGACCGTTTCATTAAAAAGTTAAAAGACACAGACTGGTATAAGAAACGATATTCAAACCGTGTTCTATTTTGGCGAGAGATTTCACCGCTTGCTTTTCCCATCTTTATTGAGGGTCTGTGCGTCGTCCTGATGGGGGTCTTCAGTACCTTTCTGGTGAGTTGGCTGGGCAAAGAAGCGATGGCGGCGGTTGGTCTGGCCGATAGTTTTAACATGCTGATTATCGCGTTTTTTACCGCCGTTGCGCTGGGTACCGCCGTCGTCGTGGCATTCAGCCTGGGCCAGCGCAATAGAAAACAGGCCAGGGCCGCTTCCCGCCAGTCGATATCCCTGCTGGTTTTGGTTTCGTTTCTGCTGGTGATATTGGTCGAATTCGCCGGTTCCGAAATTATTGATCTGATTGCCGGTCAGGCGGACGACAACGTCAAAAGCCTGGCGTTGACCTTCCTGAAGTGGACGGTATGGGGATATCCCGCGCTGGCGGTCGCCCTGGTCGGATGCGGCGCGCTACGCGGCGCCGGGAATAGCAGACTGCCGATGGTCATTAATATCGGGATGAATATTCTCAATATTGTCATCAGCAGCCTATTGATTTACGGATTTTCTTCTTGGGATGGCTTCGGCTTTATCGGCGCAGGCATCGGGATCACCGTTTCCCGCTATATCGGCGCGCTATTCGTGGTTCTGACGCTGATGCACGGCTTTAAGGGCGCGCTGCGAATCCCCTTTAAATCCTACTTCGCCCCATTCACCTCCGCTATTTTGTATGAGGTTCTCAGCATCGGTATTCCCGCCAGCGTTGAATCGGTCATGTTTAACGTCGGCAAGCTGATCACGCAACGTTTTGTCGCCGGGATGGGAACCGAAGTCATAGCCGGGAACTTCATCGCCTTTTCCATTGTGGCCTTGATTAACCTGCCCGGTAACTCTCTGGCCTCGGCCTCCACCATCATTGTCGGTACGCGGTTAGGCAAAGGGCAAATTATGCAGTCTATCCGGCAACTGAATTATATTTTCTGGCTGTCAAATATCGGCCTGTGCCTGCTGGCTATTCTTTCCATCCCAAGCGCAAAATTTATGGCGTCGTTTTATACCGATGAACCGGAAGTGATAGAGGTGGCTAAACACCTTATTTGGCTCAACGCCCTGTTTACCCCCTTCTGGGCCGCCTCATGGGTCTTGCCCGCCGGGTTAAAAGGAGCGAAAGACGCCAGCTATACGATGTGGATTGCGGTGGCCGGCATGTGGGGATGCCGGATTATCGCCGGGTATATTCTGGGCGTTATGCTCGGATTCGGCGTTATCGGCGTATGGATGGGGATGTTTCTGGACTGGATCGTCCGCGGTTTCTTTTACTATCGCCGCATGACGAGCGGGCGCTGGCTGTGGCGCTATGCCCCGCAGGAAACGCTGGTTAAATAAGCGGGATTCCGCGTCCTTGTTTGTCAGCTTTTATCACCGTTTTCGGTGGGCCGGATTCCAACCGTTGGACGCGCTACAGGTAAAGTTTGCGGACGGTTTGAGAGCAACGGCGCTAACCATCGCCGAAAACACGCGCCGGTTAAGGAATGAGAACAGGAACGGCGATACGGACGTTAATCCCCATCGCCGTCGCCGCATTTCCGGCGATAATTAATGTTGGCGCAGATCGCGGAGAAAGCGCCGCACCCTGGGATGCTCAGGCGCGGTGAAAAATTTCTCCGGCGGGGATTTTTCAAGAATAACGCCCTGATCCATAAACCAGATGGTATCCGCCACCTCTCGGGCGAAATTCATTTCATGGGTCACGCACATCATGGTCATCCCCTCCTGCGCCAGATTACGCATCACGCTGAGCACTTCGCCCACCATTTCCGGATCCAGCGCGCTGGTCGGTTCATCAAACAACATCACCGGCGGCTTCATGGCCAGCGCCCGGGCAATCGCCACCCTCTGCTGCTGCCCGCCGGATAGCTGCGCCGGATAAGCATTAGCCTTATGCGACAGGCCGACGCGCTCAAGCAATTCTCCCGCGTATTGTTTCGCTTCCGAGCGCTTGATGCCCAGCACTTTGATCGGCGATAACATGATGTTATCCAACACCGAAATATGCGGGAACAGATTGAAATTCTGAAACACGAAACCGATACGCGTGCGCAACTGGTTCAAGCGGGCGCTGCTGCCGTGGATATCCATGCCGTCAAACAGAATCTGTCCGTCATTGATGGGCTCCAGGCGGTTAACGGTACGGATCAGCGTCGATTTTCCCGAACCGGACGGGCCGCAGACCACCACCACCTCGCCGCTTTTGATCTCGGCATTCAGATCGGTCAGAGCCTGATAATCGCCATACCATTTGTTGACTTTGTTGAACAAAATTATCGGTCTCATCCTCGCACTCCTTCTTGTGACTGTGCTTCGGTTAACAGCACGGCGTTTTCTCTTTCCGGATCTACGCGTCCTTCATTGCGGCGTTTGCGCGCAATGCGTTCCTCCAGATAGTTCGCCAGCTTCGTCAAACTGAAACAGATGACGTAGTAACCCAATGCAACGATGGCAAACACTTCAAACGGTTTTGTCAGCAGTTGGTTATTGACCTGATTCGCCGCGAAAGTCAGTTCCGGCACGTTAATCACATAGCCAAGCGTACTATCCTTGATGATCGATACCAGTTGGCTAACCAGACTTGGCAGCGTGTTATACAGCGCCTGCGGTAAAATCACCGTGCAATAGGCCCGGATGTAGCCCATTCCCAACGCACGGGCGGCTTCATATTGCCCGCCGGGCAGCGCCTGAATACCGCCGCGCACGATCTCCGCGATGTAGGCGCTTTCGTAAATCACCAACGTGCACAACATGGTCGTGAAGCCGTTGATGTTATGGCCGATTAGCAACGGTACGCAGAAATAGGTCCAGAACACCACCATCAGTAAAGGAATGCCGCGCAGCAGGTAAACCCAGCAGGCCGCGGGCCAACTCAGCCAGCGAAATGGCGAAATCCTCGCCATCCCCAGCAATACGCCGACCGGGAATGCCAGCGCCACCGCCAACAGCGACAAGACCAGGGTGCAGATCACCCCGCCCAGCGGGCCGTTGGGAAACTGTCCGACCAGAAACAGCATCCAGTTATCATGCAAGATAGTCATGACATCAAACATAGGATTACCTCGCATACACCCGTTGGAAACGCTGCGCCAGCAACGCGCCCGCCCCCATCAGCAACAGAGAAAAAAGCAGATAGGCAACCGAAGCGATTAAGTAGGATTCGAAGGTGCGGAAGGTATAGTTTTCAATTTCGCGGGTAACATAGGTCAATTCCGCAACGCCGATCACCATTGCCAGACTGGTGTTTTTAAACAGCAGCACCGTATGGTTGATCAGCGAAGGCAGCGCATTGCGAACGCCCTGCGGCAGAATGACCGAGCGCATGGCGCGGATATAACTCATGCCCAGCGCGCGCGCGGCCTCATTTTGTCCGTCGGGGATCGCCCTCAGGCCGCTGCGGATATCCTCGGAAAAATAGGCGGACTGGCAAAAACCCAGCGCCATCATGGCAAACAGAAACTCGGCGTTATAATCGTTCAACCAGATCTGCAAAGATTCGGGAAGCAGCGTCGGAATAGCGAAATACCAGATCATCAATTGCACCAGCGTCGGCACGTTACGATGATAGGAGACAAACGCCGCCACCAGCAGTACCGCATAACGACGCTGGGTTAGTCGGATGGCGACCAGCGCCAGCGCCAGAATCATTGCCAGCATCCAGGAGCCGACGGCCAGTTTAAGGGTGAGCACCATGCCATCGACAATCATCTGCGCATAGCGTTCGGAAAAAACGGTGCCAAAATCGAGTGTCATCATTAACGTCTCCCCGTATTTCGTCCGGCGTGTTTACTATGCATGCCCGCCCGGCCGCATGGTGGACAGACCGCCCGGCACCTGTAGCGTCGGCGTAATTTCAATATGGCCGAAGTTCACCGCCACCGGCGCCGCCAGCACAAAAGCCACCGTGTCGGCGATATCTTTCGCCTGCGGCAGTTCAAAACCATCGATAAACTGCCGGCGTCCTTCCTCTTTATCCCCCATTACATTGCCGAAAATATCCGTCGCCACCCTGCCGGGGCAGATTTCGGTGATGCGCACCCGCTTGCCGTAACAATCCACCCGCAGTTGACGCGAAAGCGCATGTACGCCGGCTTTGGTGGCGTGGTAGATCGAGTTGCCGCCGAAGTTATAAATCGCCGCGATTGACGTAATGTTGATGACATGGCCGCAGTCACGCGCGACCATGCCGGGCACCAGCAGACGGCACAGGTGCAGCACCGCGCGCAAATTGACATCCACCTGAGTATCGATGGCTTCCTCATCGGCGTTAAGGATCGAGCCGGGGCGGGAAACGCCGGCGTTGTTCACCAGAATATCCACCTCGATTTCGGCGCACAGGCGGGTCAAGGCTTCCAGATCGCTGACGTCGATCGCATGCGGAATACACCCCGTGCGGGCGGCCAGTTCTGCCAATTGCTCTTGACGGCGCGCCACGGCATGAACGGTGATGCCTTCCTGACAAAGACGCTCGACGATCGCCTCCCCCATTCCGGCGGAAGCCCCGGTGACCAGTGCGGTTTTATAATCTGAAAATGGCATCTTGCCTCTCCTGTAACGGTTCCGGCGGTGATGATTCGCGCCGGAAATCATGTGTAATGTGACTGTATCCACTAAATCCCGGCAGGCATAAGACATAAACCATGTGAGGTGATAAGGGGGTCTTATAACGCTGGCCGGATGGCCATAATTTCGCTGTCGTATTCAACGCTATCGCCGTGTTCCACCGCCAAAGACGCCACCACGCCCGACGCCGGGCTGAGCAGCGGCAAATAAACCAGCCCCACTTTAATCAGCGCCAGCAGCGCGTCTTTCGCCACCGTTTCACCCACCGCGGTAAAGGGTTTTCCATTCGAGGGATGGTGCAGCAGCACATGCCCCGGCATCATCGAGCAGGCGCGCCGCAGGGCCGTCTCCGGTACGGCGCAGTCAGCAGGCGCGCCGACAGGCATAACCGGCTGAGCGACCGGCTGGCGCGGCGCATAGGCCAATCGGACCTTGTAATGACAATTACGGATTTCGATACCGGACAGGCCGGATTGATGCATTTTGCGCGCAATCTGACGCAACTCATTAATATTAAAAGAATTATATTTCATGATATTTCCGCTACCCTCTGACGATATGGCAATGCCGCCCGCGCACGATAACCACACTGTAACGCGCGGTTATCGCTATCGGGTAAGAGGGTTTCGCTGTACGTAGATAAGCGGCGCTTATCACCCCACCAGCGTCAACGGACGGTTATCCACGGTACGGTTCGCCATCAGCGACAGCAGAATGGTTTTCACCGCTTCGGCAGGCTGCGACAGCGGCAAATGGTCGGAAGTACAGAAGGAGAGCGGCGCCTGAATATCCGGGTTGACGATTTTCGCCATCCAGACATTGGCGGATTTCACCATGCTCCGCGCGGCTGATTCCGGCAGGACGGTGCATCCCATCCCCGCCGTCACCGCGCCGCTGAGCGTGGTGAGCGATTCGATTTCACACTTCACCCGATACGCCAGATTTTGCTGCACAAAGGCCTCATCCAGCAGCTTGCGCATAATGTTGTAGATACGCGGCAAGAACAGGTCATAACCTACCACCTCGGCCAGCGGGATCGTCTTGCGCGCCGCGCCCAGGCTCATCGGACAGATAAAATAGAGTTCTTCCTTCATCAACGGCAGGAAACGCAAACCGTGAACTTCACGGTTGCCGTAAATCACCGCCATATCCATACGGCCGCTCATAATCAGTTCGCTGAGCGTGGTGCCGAAGTTTTCATTGAAATAGATCAGGATCCCAGGATATTGACGATGAACCTCTTCCATCAGCGGGATCGCCAGTTGCTGTGCGGCCGTTCCCGGCGCCAGCCCCACCGACACCTCTCCCGACAGCGACTGACCGGAGCCGTTAATTGCGCTTTGCGCCTGATCGCACTGACGCAAAATCACCTGGGCATGGGTGTAAAGCGTCTTGCCGGCTTCAGTCGGCGTCACGCCTCGCTTGGTGCGTATCAGCAGTTGCTGATTGACCTCGCCTTCCAGCGTCGCCAGTTGCTGACTCAGCGCCGGTTGCGCGATATGGAGGATATCGGCGGCCTGCGTCAGGCTACCCACGTCAACAATTTTAATAAAATATTTAAGACGACGGAGATTCATACTTGCCTCCATAAAGTGATAAGCCTGACTTTAAGACAGGCAATATCTATGCCATCAGCATCCAGCCAAGATGTTCTTATGGAACCCAAAGATTAAAAATATTTAAAAATCAAAAAAGTAGATAAAGATATGCGCTTTTTTAATAACCCGTTCCGCCATGCCGGCCTGAACCACGCCGGCGGATATTGCACAATTGTGGCACAAAGGTGAAACGTTAAAGCACATCATACATCGGCGATCAGGTGGTTGCTCTCCGCCGACCAGGACAGGCAGACCGCGGAACCGATAGGATAGATTTGGTCGGCACTCTCCCCCTGCGCTTGCCGCCAGGCTATCATCTCTTCGCCGCCGCTCAGTTGCAGGGTGTAATGCAGCATATAACCGCGATACACCACCTGCGTGACCTTTGCCGCCACGCAATTATTCTCGGCGAGAGCCGCGCTCTCCGTCAGCGGCCGCAAGGTAATCGCTTCCGGGCGCACGGTCGCCACCGCCCGATCGCCGGAGACGTCGCACTGCGCCGCCTCAAGGCGCAAACCCGACGGCGTGCCCAGGAGTACGCTTCCATCCTGACGGCGTTGCTCAATGCGCGCGGGCAGAAAATTAGACGCGCCGATAAATCCCGCCACAAAGCGGTTAACCGGTTTACGATAGATCTCCGCGGCCGGCGCAATCTGCTCCAGCTTACCGCCCTGCATGACCGCAATCTGGTCGGCCATGGTCAACGCTTCGTCCTGATCGTGCGTCACCATAATCGTGGTCAGTCCCAACCGCTGCTGAAGATTGCGGATCTCCAACTGCATACTTTCCCGCAGACTTTTATCCAGCGCCCCCAACGGTTCGTCCAACAGCAGCATATCCGGTTCGATAACCAACGCCCGCGCCAGCGAAACCCGCTGCTGCTGGCCGCCGGAAAGCTGCGACGGCAGACGATCGCCGAAAGATTTCAATTGCACCATGTCCAGCGCCCTGGCGACCTTATCCGCAAACTCCGTTTTTAACTGTCCGCGCATTTTCAGGCCGAAAGCCACATTTTCCGCCACCGTCATATGCGGGAACAGCGCGTAGTTCTGAAACAACATGCCGACATTACGCCGGTGCACCGCCGTGCCGATAATCGAACGCCCGCCGACCAGAATATCGCCGCCGGTCGGCGCAACCAGACCGGCGATCATGCGTAAACAGGTGGTTTTTCCGCAGCCGCTGGGGCCGAGCAGCGCCAGCATCTCGCCGGCATCGACCACCAGCGAAACGTTATCCACCGCCGCCGTTTTGCCGTAATGCTTGCACAGCTTGTCCAGGCGGACTTCAAACGATCTCAACATAATGACCTCAACCGCTGAACGTCTGGTTGTATTTTTCCAGCAACTCCGCGCGACGCGGGATGATATAGCTCCAGTCCGGCGTAAACAGATTCAGCTCCTGCATCCGGCTTTCCGGATAAGCCAAATATTTCAACGTTGCGGCGTCAAATTCGATGCCGCGCACCGTCGGCGCGCTCAGCGTCGCCTCCGCCAGCATTTTCTGCACCGAAGGTTCCAATAGCCGATTGATCCACGCCAGTCCCAGTTCGCGCTGCGGCGCGCCTTTGACCAACGCCAAACCGTTGATGCCGGTAAACGCGCCCTCCTGCGGATAAGTCATATCCAACGGCACGCCTTTTTTGGTGTGCGGATAAATCGCCTTGGAATATTCAATGCCGCCAATCATCGCCTGCCCCTGCGCCACCATCATCACCTGCGCTTCGCTATCGTAAACCGTCATCACATTCGGCTTCAGCTGCGCCAGCTTTTCCCATCCCTGATCGATCAGATACTGCGCCTCATGCAGCGGCTTACCGGTCGCCAGCGCCGCCGCGACGATCAACATCAGGATGCTTTGGGTATTTTTCGGCGTATTCAGAATGATCTGGCGAGCATACTTCGGATCGAAAATTTCGGCATAGCTTTTAATCGGCTGCATCATGCCGGTGTTGATAAACAATCCGGCCATTGATACGGAAAACCCTACGCCGTGGCTGTCGTCAAGCACATAGCGATCGAACACATTTTTCAGGTTGGGGATCTCATCGGCCGATAACGGTTCGATCAGCCCTTCGGCTTTCGCCTGCGGAACGCCGATATCGTCCATCGACATCACGCTATACACCGGTTTGTTTTTGGTGGCCCGCAGCGCGGCGATATTCGCCAGCGTCGGCCCCTCGGTGGTTAACACCCGGCATTGATAGTCGCGTTCGAAAACCGGCGCCACCTCTTTTTTGATCAGGGCGCCCTGCGCCGAGTTATACACGCCGACCTGCAATATGCGATCCGCCGCATACGCTTTGGTATTCAGGTAAGGCAACACGGCCGTTGCCGCCATCGCTTGCAGAAACGTACGTCGTTTCATCGTCTTCTCCATGCCTCTTCCGGTGGAATTGAAAGACTATGCCGCCATGGCGCGGCGCAGCCCGACCAGGCGCTCCAGCGCGACGACAACCAGTGTTGCCAGTAAAATAATCAGGGTGGACATGGTCGCTACCGATGGATCAAACACCGTGCCGATCTGGCGATACAGCACCACCGGCACCGGGGTATTGGCCGAATCGGCCAACCACATGGAAACCGGGTAATTATCGAAAGACACCATGAAACAAAAGATCGCGCCGGACACCACGCCGGGGGCGATTTGCGGGAACACCACATGCCGAAAGGCGGCGAGCCGGCCGGCGCCCAGCGTGCGGGCGGCCTCTTCCAGACTGGGATTCACCAGTTCCAGACTGGTCAATACCGTTCTCACTACATACGGCGACGTCACTACGGTATGCGCCAGCAGCAGATTCAGTTTGACATTGCCCCAGCCGTAGCTGGAAAACAGCTGCAACAGCGCCAGGCCGGTAATCAGCACCGGGAAGATCAGCGGCGACAGCAACAGCCCTTTGCACAGCGAAGCGTACGGCAGCTTGCCGCGCACCAGCGCAAAGGCGGCGGGCACGCCGAGCAACAACGACAGCAGCGTCGTGCCTATCGCCAACAACGTGCTGAATAACAGGGCTTCCATGAATTCACTGTTGCCCAACACCTTGCCGTACCAATCGAGCGTAAAGCCCGTCGGCGGAAAGCTGACGAAATAGCCGTCCGAGAAGGAAATCACCACAATCAGCACGATCGGCGTCAGAATGAAAATCAACATGAAAGCGGTGATAACGTAAAGCAGAAAGCCGGAAAAACCGCGCAGACTGTTGCTCATTTGGACTCTCCATACAGGCGGCGCCCGCCAAGCAGTTTCATCGACAGGGTATTCACGGTAATCACGATAAAAACCAGAATGGTGGCGATAGCCGCGCCGAACGGCCAGTCATACACCGAAACGATCTGCTGCTCGGCGAGATTGCCCAGCATCTGAGCCTGAGGACCGCCAACCAGCGCGGGGATCACATAAGAACCGGCCGCCAGCGAGAAAACCAGCGTCATGCCGGCCACCAGCCCCGGCAGGCTGAGCGGCAACGTCACACGCAGAAATACGCTCCAGGGCGGCGCGCCCAGCGTGCTGGCGGCGGATTGCAAATTGGGATCGATCTTGCCCAGCGCCGATGCCAGCGGTAATACCATCATAGGGAAAAAGATATGCAACGAGCCGATAACCACCGCCCATTCGGTAAACATCAGCGCATTCGGGCGTTCGATAATTCCCAAATGCAACAGCACATAGTTAATTAAACCGCTGGGGCCGTTATTCAGGATCAACTGCCAGCCGTAGGCGCGCACCACCACGCTAACCGCCAGCGGCGCGATGATGATCAAGGTCAGAATGCGGGAAAACCACGCGCTGCCCCGCACCAGCACGATGGCGACCGGATAGGCCAGCACCGCCGCAATCAGAGAGGTCATCACGCTGATGCGCAACGTGGTCCACAATACTTTGCTGTATAACGCCACTTCAAAAAAATGCACATAATGGGACAACGTATAAGGCGCGCCGATTTCCCCATCAGGCGATTGGGTCATAAGGCTAAAAAACATTAGCCGGATAGCCGGGGTAAAAAAGAAAAAAAGCTGAAATACCAATAAAGGAATAATCAATAATGAAGGCGATTGCCAGCTTATTAATTTTTTGGAGCGATTAATCGCGGCAACAATATTGGTCATGGCTTTTCCTGTAAACAATTTTATTTCTATATAAAAACGAAACGCATAATCGCCATATCGGCGGATACGCAAGGAAACAGGAATGGGTACATGGGTAATACCCTTAATCTTTCAAGTTGCAGATGTGTCGGCTGCCTAAATACTCGCCCCTACCCTGGGACTCGCCCTGTTGGGGCCGCCGCAAGCGGCGTTCACATCCGCTTGCGGCAAATTTATCGCTTGCTTGCCGCGTTACAAGGCCCATCAATGAGCCGCGTCCGTAAAGGGCCAACGCCGCGCGTCGTTTAAAACGACGACCTTTTGACCTGCAACTCGAAATCTAGCGGGTATATGACGTCAATCGGTTAATACTGTATGACCAGCTATTTTTCTTTTCACCAGACAATAAAGTGACGAATGCCGCAAACAATAATACTTTTTCACTATGCAGGGATGCGGTCTTGTTATGACGGAATATTAATAACTTTTTCCTATAGATAATAAATGACGCGCTTCCGGCTAACTACGCCGCGCCGAAAACCAATCATGCGTATTAATGTCCGGTAAAACGCTTATCTATTGTTTTATGTTATGTAACCACAACAAAGCACTATTGGCTTAAGCGCGCCATTCCCCCGTACTCTTTTTTTGACCTCGCGTCACAACCTTTTATTTTATTCGGCCGCTCGGCCTTCCTTGCCGCGGCGGCTTATTCACTTTGACTTTTGGAATATCTGCGCCATGCCTGAAATAGCCGATCGCTTAAAAAATGTCACTGTATCCGCTTCCGTTGCAATGACCCAGAAGGCACGGGATCTTGCCGCTCAGGGCGTGCATGTTATCGGCCTGTCCACCGGCGAGCCCGACTTTCCCACGCCGGAACACGCCATTGAAGCGGCATATGCCGCCGCGCTAGCCGGCGATACGCGCTATCCGCCGACGGACGGCACCCCGGCGTTGCGGGCGGCGATCCAACGCAAATTCAAGCGCGATAACCATCTCGATTACCCGGTCGGCCAGATCCTGACCGCCTGCGGCGCCAAACAGATTATATTCAACGCCATCATGGCGACCTGCAACCCTGGCGACGAAGTGCTGATCCCATCCCCTTCCTGGATCAGCTATGCCGATATCGTAAAATTCTCCGGCGCCACGCCGGTGCCGGTTCGCTGCACGCAGAGCAACGGTTTTAAACCGCTGCCCGCCGATCTGGAAGCCGCCATCACCCCCAAGACCAAATGGCTGCTGCTCAACTACCCCAGCAATCCAACGGGCTCCGTTTGCAGCCGGGAAGAGTTGCAGGGCATCGCCGACGTGATGCTGCGTCATCCCGATATCTGGATCATGACCGATGATATTTACGAACACCTTATCTACGACGATGCCGTGTTCTATACGATCGCCGAAGTAGAACCGCGTCTGCTGGATCGCGTGCTAACGGTGAACGGCGTATCCAAAGCCTATTCGATGACCGGCTGGCGGCTGGGTTTCTGCGGCGGCCCCGGCGATCTGATCAACGCGATGAGCAACGTCAATACGCAAAACAGCGGCGGCATCTGCACCTTGGCGCAGGCCGCGGCGGTGGCGGTGCTTGACGGACCGCAGGCTTTGCTTAAAGAGCGCGCGGAAATCTACCGTCAACGCCGTGATTATGTACTGGAGCGGCTGCACTCCATCGACAATCTGAGCTGCCATAAGCCGCAAGGCGCGTTTTACCTGTTCGTCAATATCGCCGCCTATATCGGCAAAACCACTGAAGGCGGCCGCTACATCGGCAACGATGCGGATTTCGTCATGGCGCTGATCGAAGAGCAGCATGTCGTTACCGTACAGGGCGCCGCCTACGGCATGAGTCCGTATTTCCGCATTTCCTATGCCACCAGCATGGAAATTCTGGAGGAGGGTTGTCGCCGTCTGGCAGCTTTCTGCGCCAACATGAAATAAGGAGGATAAGATGCTGAATAGTCACCCGCGCGTGGTGATGGTGAGCGGGGCCTCGCGCGGCCTCGGCTTCCACATCGTACAGAGACTGCTGCAAGCCGGTTTTACCGTATCGGCGGGCGTACGCAATCCTTCTGCGCTTGCCGGCGCGCAGCGGCTGCACCTCTTTCATTACGATGCGGAACAGAACGGCTCCGGCGAGGCGTGGGCGGCGCAAACGGCGGCCGATTTGGGCCGCATTGACGCCCTGGTCAACTGCGCCGGCATCAACCCGCGCGTGCGCGTATTGGATGAAGGCGAGGAGGCGCTGGACAGCATGTGGCGCATCAACGTGAAAGGCCCGCTACGTCTGAGCCGCGCCGCGCTGCCCTTTTTAATCGCGGCGGGGAACGGCAGAGTGATTAACGTCGCCTCGCTCGCCGGACGCCGGGTAGGCAGTAACGTCGGCTATGCCATGACCAAGTTCGCCGTGGTGGCGTTAACGCACGGCATCAGACAGGAGTGCTGGGATAGCGGCGTGCGGGCGACGGCGCTCTGCCCCGGTTATATCGCCACCGACATGACGGCGGGCGAAACGGAAATCACGCGTGAAGAGATGACGCAACCGGCCGATCTCGCCGAGATGGTTGAGCTGCTGTTACGCTTGCCCAATACGCTGTCCATTGCCGAATTGCTGGTAAATTGCCGCAAAGAAGCCATGCTGTAGCCGTCATGCCGCTTGCTTAAGGCTCGATGCTACCCGGGGCGATCGGCACTATGCCGTCGCCGTTCTTACAGCGCCGACGTCAATTCCATAAGCAGATCGCGCACCGCGGTCGCCGGTTCGGACAGCGGCGAACGGTCTGAAACACACAGCGACAGCGTCTCCTCCATGGACTGCGAGGCAATGGATCGCACGATCACCGACGGCGATTCCGACTGAATACGCTCGGCGATCGCTTTTGGCATGATGGTTACGCCCAGTCCGGCCCCCACCGCTTTCGAAATGCTTTTCACCGCCTCCAGCTCGCCGATAATATTCAGACTAACCTGCTGCTGACTGAACGCCAGTTCCACGGCGCGGCGAACAAAATTGTATGATGGCGGCAACAGCATCGGCAGCGGGCTAAGTTGTTCGAGCGTTAACGGCGCGCCGTCATCGTCCATGTCGAAATCCTCATGCGCCACCAGAAAAAACTCCTCCACCAGCTGCGGTTCATAGTGCAATCCCTTGATGCCGCCGACGCCGTGAATCAGCGCCATTTCCAGACGGCCGTTCACAATCAGCTCGCTGTAAGGCTGCCCCACGCTTTCCACCAGATGCAGCAACACCCCCGGATGACGCTTACGCATCTCGGCAAACAGCGGCATAGCCAGCGTAGCGGCGACGCTGAACGGCGCCAGCCCCACCGATACCCGGCCGATGAGCCGTTGACCGGCCTCCTGCACCTCGATCTCCGCCTGCCGCAGCTGGCGCAGAATGGCGTTGGCATGGCTATACAACACTTTGCCCGCCTCCGTCGGCACCACGCCCTGCTGGCTGCGAATCAGCAATTTGCGCTTGAAGTGGGTTTCCAGCGCGACAATCTGCTGGCTCAACGCCGGCTGGGCGATATATAAGGCATCCGCCGCCCGCGTGATGCTGCCCATATCCACAATAGTGATAAATGATTTAAGCCGTCGGGTATTCATAACCGCCTCATGGATATCTATCGGATTATTGCGCCACAACCTCGGCGGCCGGCGCCACGATACCGCCATTGACTTCGATTTCACTTCTGACGATACGCGCCAGCTCCAGCGAGCCCGGCGTATCGCTGTGGATCAGGATCGACCTGGCCCGAACCGCGATAAGCTGGCCGTCGAAGGTAGTCACCGTTCCTTCCAGCAGGAACTGCCGCACGCGGGCGCGCACCGCCGCTTCATCGGTAATGACCGATCCGGCGATGCCGCGCGGCACCAGTTGCCCCTGGGCGTCATAGGCGCGATCGGCGAGAAACAGGGTCAGCGTTTGCAGGCCGCATTGCTGCGCGGCCCGTTCCACATGGGTATCAGGCTGCGAAAAGATAATGAGTTCGGGATCGATGCTTTTTATCGCTTCCATTACCTGTAGAGCCAGCGGCAGATCGCCATTGATCATGTTGCCCATCGCCGCATGAAAGCTGACGTGCGCCACTTTCGTCCCTTCCGCTTTGGCGATAGCGCAAAGCGCGCCCAGTTGATATAGCACCTGCTGACGGATCTCATCCGCGCTGAACGGCAGCGCTTTACGCCCGAATCCCTGGCGGTCCGGCAACCCCGGATGCGCGCCGATGCCTACGCTGTTGGCCTTCGCCAGCCGCACCATGCGCGTCATAATGTTCGGATCGCCGGCGTGAAAGCCGCAGGCGATATTGGCGGAAGAGACAACCTGCATCAGCGCGTCGTCATCGCACAGACGATAAACGCCAAAACCTTCCCCCATGTCAGAATTCACATCGATTTTCATGTTCTGTTCCTTTGTTCATCACACCGTCATAAACCGCAGGCGACCTGCGCCAATTGAGGCGCATCGCGACGCAGCGCCGCCAGATAAACCTCCACCGCCCGCTCCACCGCGATGGCCTCCTGTACATCGCTCTCGATCAGCCGGATCGGTTTGCCCGGCTGTATCTGCGCCAGCCGCCACAGGTCATGCTCAATAACGCCGGCGATTTTCGGATAGCCGCCGGCGGTATTGGCGTCGCTAAGCTGAATGATCGGTTCTCCGGCCGGCGGCACCTGCACAATTCCGGGGATCAGGCCGTAAGAGCGCATTTCCACCACTTTTGACGGCCGCAGCGGCTCGCCCGACAAACGATAGCCGGTGCGGTTGCTTTGCATCGACACCACCCAGTGCTGCGACCAGAAACGCCGGGCATCCGCCGCAAACAACTCATACTCGCCGGCGGGAATGGCGCGTAACAGCGGGACGCCCTCGTCCGTGCGCGGAAAAAACGCCGCCAGCGCCACCTCCGGGGGCTCCACGCCCATGCCGCCGGCAGGCAACGGCCGATGTTCGCTCCGGCCGATCGGCAACCGATCGCCGTTTTGCAGCGGCCGCCCCTGCCAACCGCCGAAACCGCCGCGCAGCGCCGTACTGCGCGATCCCATCACCAACGGCACGTCAATGCCGCCGGCAACGCACAGGTAACCCCTGGCCCCGTGCGGCGGATAACGGATCTCCAACTGCTGGCCGGCCCGGACCTGGTGCGCCCACCATGACGGCAGCGGGGTATCGTCCAGCAGCGCGCGGCAGTCCGCGCCGGTCAGCGCAATCGCGGTATCCGCCAGAAAGCGCGCCCGGAACGGGAAGAACTGAATCTCCACCCCGGCGGCATTTTCCTCATTTCCCAACAGTAAGTTGCCTACGCGCAGCGCCAGCGGATCCATCACCCCGCTGACCGATACCCCAAGATGGCGAAATCCGCTGCGCCCCAAATCCTGTACGGTATTCAACGGCCCGGTTTTCAATACTTCAATCACAGCTCAATCCTTTCCGGCAGAAAACGTATGCTATCGCCGGGCGCCATCAGCGCCGGCGTCCCGGCGGCAGGGTCAAATAACGTGATATCCGTATAGCCGATGGCATTCCATCCGTTAGGACCGGTAAGCACGGACACGCCGGCCTGCATCCCGCCGATCGTTACCGTGCCTTTCAGCATGTGCAGCGACGGCACCTTTTTGCGCGGCGTCGCCAGCGACGGATCCAGACCGTGCAGATAACCGAATCCGGGCGCGCTGCCCAAGGCAAACACCGTGTACCGTCCCTGATAGTGCCGGCGAATTACCTCAGGCGCGGATAGTCCGGTATGGCGGCAAACGCCGTCGAGATCGGTGGCATGTTCGCCCCCGTAGCAGACGGGAATTTCAATCAGCTTGCCGACATAGCTGACATCCTGCGCCTGCTCCCAGCTTGCCAGCAAACGGGCGCGGATCGCTTCGACATCCGCCGGCGTCCGTTTAAACAACACCAGCAGATTGGTTACGCCGGGAATCAAGGCTTCGACGTCGTCGCTGCGCTCCAGCTCCGCCGCCAGCGCCCAGATACGCCGCTGCGCCGGTAAATCAAACTCGCCGGGCGCTTCCACTAAATAAGCGCGGCCGCCAATGGTTGAGATCTTCACCTGCCCTCCCTGACCGCCGAAACTGACGGCGGCTTGCGCGCAGACTTCTCCAGACAGCATAGTCATCGGTTATTCCAGCGGTTCGAATTTCAGTTCGGATAACGGTTGTACCCGCTCTTCGCGCACCATTTTGTATTCGGTGTTCGGGCCGATCCACTTATCCCAAATCTTGTCGATAGTGCCGTCGTCATCCATCGCTTTCAGGCTGGCGTTAACTTTGGCCAACAGCGCCGGTTCGTCTTTTTTCATGCCGACGCCGATCGGCTCCAGCGCCATCGGTTCTTTAATCATCCCCAGTTCGATGCCGTCTTTTTGCGCCTGAGAAATCATTTTGATGCCGGTCATGGTATTGGTGACGAAACCAACGACCTTATTCTGCTCCAGCGCCAAAAAGGCCGACGCCGCATCCTGGAAGGTCACGGCCTTGCCGCCGGCCAGATGGATAGACTGTTCGGACGTGGTTCCTTTGTTGGCGCTGATGCGTTTGCCTTTGAAATCGTCGCGGGACTTATCAACATTGGCTTTTTTCACCAGCAGCATCTCTTTTGCGACATAGTAGGGATCGCTGAACTGAATCTGGTTACCGCGGGTTTTGGTATACGCCAGATTAGCGATCAGCACGTCAACCCGGCCGGTGACGATAACGGCGATCCGCGCCTCGACGGAAGTCGGCATCAGGTTGGCCTTCACCCCCATCTTTTCAGCCAGCGCCTGGCACAGATCCACATCCATCCCCACCAGCTCGCGCGTTTTCGGATCGGGCGACGAAAAAGGCGGCACATCAGAGTAAACGCCGCAATTCAACTGTCCGCGCGACTGAATATCGGCCAGAACATCCGCCTGGGCGGGCGACCACGCCATGAGCATCGGCAAAGCAAGTACGGCATAAGGCAGTAACTTCAGTTTCATCAGCATTTCTCCGATCTTTCTTTTGTTCCGCAAACAGTAAGGAAGTTATCTATTCGCAGCGACAAATATCCATTAACGACACCATCTCTCTACATAACGATCCGACTATATAAACAAGCCGTCCGGCTGTATAAGAGGGAAACTTTTTGTAGCGATAGTGAATTTGTATGACGGCGGCGGGCGATAAGAAAAAACTATTCGGACAGAACAAAATTATCTTAACCACCTCATATCCGGTGACTCTATGGTAGAAGCCTGTTTCCGCCGCCGGGAAGGCGGCAATTCGAAGATAAGCGGGAGTCAAAGCCGGTAATGAATTCAAGAATAGGCGTGTTACTGAAAATAATGGCCGCGCTTTGCGCCACCTTGATGCTCGCCTGTGTAAAAGGTCTTAATGGAGAAATTCCCACCGGCGAAGTGGTTTTTTTCCGCTCGTTTATTGCGCTTTTCCCCTTACTGCTTTGGTTGAGATATCAGGGCAATATGCTGCAATCCATTAAGACCAAAAATATTTTCGGCCATCTGATTCGCGGTTTTTCCGGCACCGGCGGAATGTATTTTAACTATATGGCGCTAATCTATATCTCGCTGGCCGACGCCACCGCGATCGGCTACGCCGCGCCGCTATTTACCGTCGTCATGGCGGTGATCCTGTTAAAAGAGCAGGTGCGTCTCTATCGTTGGCTGTCGGTTATTGTCGGCTTTTCCGGCATCCTCATCATGCTCTCGGCGCACCTGAGTATCGGCAAATCAACGGCCGACGCCGCCTCGGCGCTTGGCGTGATTTTCGCTTTGCTGGCCGCACTGTGTTCGGCGACCTCATCGGTACAGATCCGTTTTCTCACCGGCAAAGAGAATCCCGGCGCCATTGTGCTCTACTTTTCGCTGATGACGATGTGCATCGGACTGGCGTCCGCCATCTTCGGCTGGCGCATGCCGACGCCGCCGCAGTTGGCATTGCTGATCGGCTGCGGTTTCTTCGGCGGCATGGCGCAAATTCTGATGACGCTAAGCCTGCGCTACGCCGATGCTTCGCTGCTGGCGCCGTTCGAATACACCACGCTGGTGTGGTCGATGCTGATCGGCTACTGCTTTCTGGGCAGCATTCCCAGCCTTACTACTGTCATTGGGGCGGCGATCGTCGCCGGAGCCGGGATATTTACCGTCTGGTGCGAACGCCAACGGCGTAAAATACCGGGCCACCGCGTGACTTCCCGCGGATAGGATAGCGGTACGCCGGCAGATGCATATCAGCGGGATAAGCGCGTCAACGCATAAAAAAATCCGCCTTAAAAAGGCGGATTTTATCAATATCGCTAACGGCCTAACTTTAGGAATAACGCCTAAAGCTGGGGACGGATTAGAAGCGGTAGCCTACGCCAACGGCCCAGGTGCCGACGTCAACACTGCGGATACGGCTCTGTTCGTAGCCGACATCCAGCGCAACGTCCTCGATCGGATTGAACTGCAACCCGGCGCCATAGGTGAAGCCGTAGTCGTCATTGCTTTTGTTGTCAGTCCCGTTACTGGCGTTATGGGTGTATTTACCATGACCCAGACCAACAACACCGTAGATGCTCGCCCAATCATTCAAACGATAAGCGGGACCAGCGGTAATACCTACATATTGGCCTTTGTTATAGTAACCGGCATTGGTGCTGCTATCTTCCAGATACGTGAAAGAGCCAATCGCACCCAGCGGGTTGTTATCCCACTCGTAACGGTATTTCAGGTTAAAGCCTTTGGCTTTGTTGACAACGCCCTGGGCATCACCCTGAGCATAACCAGCGGAAACAGTACTTTGACCGGCAATTGCCGAACCGGCACTAATGCTTAATAAACAAGCCACTGCAGAAAGACACACAATTTTCTTCATTATAAAGCCTCGAATTCAACTTAATGAGAGGATAGCTAACGACATAAATATAACAAAGAACGGATAAACTTGCCGCCTGATAAAGATTTTTCAATTATGACTTTGATGTAACCAATATTGTCAGAAACTCACTATCATATTAATTACATTGAATTTTAGCTGTCATTATCAAGAATGAATTTTAATTCAAATGAAATATTTAAAACAGAAAATTCTTAAATCTTTGTGTGATTTTCACGCTGCCTTATTCAATAAAAACAAATCAATTAAATATACCGTAAATAAAAGTCAAAAAACGTAAGCACTGTCCGGGAAAATCATTTACAATTGGTCAATCTGGCGGCACTGTTTTTTGATGATTGCCTCTTTTTACCTTTTATTAAGGCCGAAGGGATGACCTTATCCTCTCCACGTTTATCCGTATTCTTTCCCGTTTTTCTCATTATCGTATCGATGGTGTCGATTCAGAGCGGCGCCGCTCTAGCCAAGACCCTGTTTCCGCTGATCGGCGCCACCGGGGTGACGGCGCTGCGCCTGAGCATCGGTACGTTGATCCTCTGCGCCATTTTCAAGCCATGGCGCGTGCGCTCCCGCGGAAACCGATTGCCCTTATTAATTTACGGCGCCATGCTGGGAGGAATGAATTTCTTATTTTACCTCTCGCTGAGAACGGTTCCGCTGGGCATAGCGGTGGCTCTGGAGTTTACCGGTCCGCTTGCCGTCGCGATGTTATCATCACGGCGAGTGATTGATTTTTTATGGGTTATTCTGGCTATTCTGGGTCTGTGGTTTTTATTGCCGCTGGGACATAATATCGGCAACGTCGATCTGCCCGGCGCATTATGCGCGCTTGGCTCAGGAACCTGCTGGGCGTTATATATTCTTTTCGGCCGGAAAGCCGGCGCCAATCATGGCCCTGAAACCGTCGCCATCGGTTCGTTTATTGCGGCCGTGATATTTTGTCCCGTCGGTTTAATTTATTCCGACACGGCATTATTTTCATCCTCAATATTACCAATCGGCATTGCCGTAGCTATTTTTTCCACCGCGTTGCCCTATTCTCTGGAAATGATCGCATTAACCCGCCTTCCCGCCAGGACGTTCAGTACATTAATGAGTCTGGAGCCGGCTATCGCCGCTATTTCCGGCATGCTATTTCTCAGCGAACATTTATCCCTTATCCAGTGGATAGCGCTCCTGCTTATTATTACGGCGTCCGTCGGCGCGACCATGACGATAAAAACTAACCGGGAGAATAATCACTCTGCGCCATAATGATCCATATTCTGTGGGAAGCGGCGCAAAAAATCGCGACTTTCCCGCCGGGAGCGCAGGCGTATAAAACGAATATTCTGGTAACGCGGGTCGGATAAATCAGCCAGATATCGTTTACGGTTCGAAGAATAGGTTTTTATTGTCCAAATAACGATCGAGTCCCGGCTAAAAAAGTTGCGGGAAAATAACTCCCGGTTGCCGGTTCCCGCCCATAGCTCCTCTTTGTTCCATGAACGCCGCCAGGCCCGCGAGACCGCCTGAAAAAGCGTACGGATGAAGCCATAATCCACCCAAACCACAACATCGATGTCGCGCCATTTAATGGAGCGGGTTCGGTTGTAATTACCGTCAAGCACCCAGTCCTTCTGCGCCAGCGCGGTTTCAAGGCGAGGGAAAAATTCGCTATCGGGGGTTTCCTGCCAGTTTTCTCGCCAAAATAGCGCATCCATCTCAATGTAAGGAATTCCCAATCTGTGCGCCAGCGCTCTGGCAATCGTCGATTTACCGCTGCCGCTGGTGCCCACCACGTTAATTTTCATGCTGCATCCCGTCACTGTTACAATAATGTTATTCTTTAATTACTGTCATGAAAAATACAAATAATCATCACCGTTGTTATATAAAATAATTATCATCTACATTGCCAATTGACATAAACGGATAGGCCGTGTAAATACAAATGATATTCAATCAATCACCAGTGCGTCAGACCGGCTGCCGTCGCCGCAGAATTGAATTAAGTTTATAAAAAGCAAATAATTAGAAAAGCGCTAAATTATAAGTAGTTACTTTTATATGCGCTATATCTATTCATTCGATAGGTGATTCTTTTCAATGTTTTTTTTGGTTGCTGCTATAATTAACCCCGTTGAACAGTAAAATTACGAACAATTAAATAGAGAGGACAATATTATGCGTACCGCTAAATTGGTAAAATCCGCATCTTCTGAGCTTATCTACACTCGTAACGATTTGGATGAAGAAGTAAAAACCTCTACCATCAAGCTGTTAAGCCAACTGGTAGTCGACTTCATTGATTTATCGCTGATCACCAAACAGGCTCACTGGAACATGCGCGGTGCCAATTTTATCGCTGTGCATGAAATGCTTGATGGCTTCCGTACCGCAATCACCGACCATCAGGACACCATGGCCGAACGTGTTGTTCAGTTAGGCGGCGTTGCTCTGGGGACCGTGCAGATTGTAAATGAAAAAACTTCGCTGAAAAGCTATCCGGTCGACATTCACAATGTTCAGGATCACCTGAAAGCATTGGCTGAACGTTATGCCATCGTAGCTAATGAAGTACGTAAAGGCATCGCCAAAGCGGAAGACGAAGACACTGCGGATATCCTGACCGCCGCATCGCGCGATCTTGATAAATTCCTGTGGTTCATCGAATCCAACATCGAATAAGGATATTGCGAGTGTCGTAAAGTCGTATAAGCGCTCCTGGCAAGCCGATTCAGGTTTGCCTTTTGGAGGTGGGAGCGCTTGACGGCGACAATATCCACGCTATCAGAGAGCTGCTTCGGCAGCTCTTTTTGTTTTCCCGCGCCAGACGCCCCGCCTCACCTAGGCCATCCCAATACACGAATCCGTTATCATATCGGGTTCAGCGCTCAAAAAATTAGCGATCGTGCTTAAGAATCACCCATAAAGAAAATCAATGGTTGTTTCCCCGGCATAAATTCGTTAATCATAGTTATCGTCTTGTACAATAACATTGGAAGAAAAACCATGTTCTTTATAAGACGATTCATAATAAACGTTAGACAAAGTTAGATTAGTTGCAAACAACACATTGTTTTTAAAGCCTTTATGTTTTGTTCCGATATTGATATCGCCCGCGAAACAAAAAACTTCTCACAACCGGTAAAACTAGGAAAAATTGAATGAAATCACTATTGAAAGCGTCTTTGGCGGCATTGACGCTAGCCATGAGCATTTCCAGTCACGCAGCAGAAAAACCACTCATCGTTGCGACCGATACCGCCTTCGTGCCCTTCGAATTTAAACAAGGCGATAAGTACGTCGGTTTTGATATTGACCTTTGGGATGCCATCGCCAAACAACTCAATGTGAGCTATACCCTGAAGCCGATGGATTTCGGCGGCATCATTCCCGCACTGCAAACCCGCAATGTGGACGTCGCGTTGGCGGGGATCACCATCACCGAAGAGCGCAAA
Organism: Brenneria izadpanahii; assembly: GCF_017569925.1. Classification (NCBI taxonomy): domain Bacteria; kingdom Pseudomonadati; phylum Pseudomonadota; class Gammaproteobacteria; order Enterobacterales; family Pectobacteriaceae; genus Brenneria; species Brenneria izadpanahii. Next base: position 3,109,268 of record NZ_CP050854.1, read on the forward strand.
AAAGCAATCGATTTCTCTGACGGTTATTACAACAGCGGTCTGCTGGTTATGGTGAAAGCCGATAATAACGACATCAAGAGCGATAAAGATTTGGACGGGAAAGTCGTCGCAGTGAAAAGCGGCACCGGCTCCGTTGATTACGCGAAAGCCAACATTAAAACCAAAGACCTGCGTCAGTTCCCTAACATTGATAATGCTTACATGGAGTTAGGCACCAACCGCGCCGACGCCGTACTGCACGATACGCCGAATATCCTTTATTTCATTAAAACCGCCGGCAACGGTCAGTTCAAAGCGGTGGGCGAGTCTATCAAGGCGCAGCAATACGGCATCGCTTTCCCGAAAGGCAGCGACCTGCGCGATAAAGTGAATGGCGCGCTGAAAACACTGCAAGAAAACGGCACCTATGCTGAGATCTACAAAAAGTGGTTTGGCGTAGAACCTAAGTAATTGCCGATTTTATCTGGAGATATTCCATGCAGTTTGATTGGAGCGCCATCTGGCCTTCTCTGCCCCTGTTGTTAGAAGGGGCGAAAATGACCCTGCTGATCTCGGTATTGGGTCTGCTCGGTGGTTTGGTTATCGGCGTTGTCGCGGGCTTTGCCCGCGCTTACGGCGGCTGGTTTTCCAGCCGTATCGCGCTGGTATTTATTGAAATAATCCGTGGTACGCCCATCGTTGTACAGGTGATGTTCATCTACTTCGCTTTGCCGATGATTTTTACCTCGGTACGCATTGACCCCTTTACCGCGGCGGTCGTCACCATCATGATCAACTCCGGCGCTTACATCGCGGAGATCACCCGCGGCTCGGTGCTTTCTATCCATAACGGCTTCCGCGAAGCCGGATTGGCGCTGGGATTATCACGATGGGATACGCTGCGTTATGTTATCGCGCCGCTGGCGTTGCGCCGTATGTTGCCGCCTCTGGGTAATCAGTGGATCATCAGTATCAAAGACACGTCATTATTTATTGTCATTGGGGTGGCGGAACTGACCCGTTCCGGTCAGGAAATCATTGCCGGCAATTTCCGCGCGCTGGAAATCTGGAGTGCGGTAGCCGTGATTTATCTGTGTATCACACTGATACTCAGCTTCATCCTACGTCGTCTGGAAAGAAGACTTAAGATTATATGATTGAATTTAAAAATGTTTCCAAACACTTTGGTCAGACGAAAGTTTTACATGACATCGATCTGAAAATTAATCAGGGTGAAGTGGTGGTGATTATCGGCCCGTCGGGTTCCGGTAAATCCACGCTGCTGCGCTGTATCAACAAGCTGGAAGAAATCACCAGCGGCGAGCTGGTTGTCGATGGCCTGAAGGTTAACGATCCCCGCGTTGATGAGCGTCTTATCCGTCAGGAAGCCGGGATGGTGTTCCAGCAGTTTTATCTGTTCCCTCATCTGACCGCGTTGGAAAACGTAGCGTTCGGCCCCATCCGGGTGCGCGGCGCCAGTAAGGCCGAAGCGGAAAAGCTGGCGCACGACCTATTGAGCAAGGTCGGGTTATCCGAACGGGCGCACCACTACCCTTCCGAACTTTCCGGCGGTCAGCAACAGCGCGTCGCTATTGCGCGAGCCCTGGCGGTTAAGCCGAAGCTGATGTTGTTTGATGAACCGACTTCCGCGCTGGATCCCGAATTACGTCATGAAGTGCTGACGGTAATGAAAGATTTGGCGGAAGAAGGAATGACGATGGTCATCGTGACGCACGAAGTGGGCTTTGCGCATCAGGTTGCCTCGCGGCTGATTTTTATCGATAAAGGCCGCATCGCCGAAGATGGCGACCCGGAAACGCTGATCACCAATCCGCCGAGCGAGCGCTTACGCGAGTTCCTGCAACACGTATCTTGATCCTGAACCAAAACGTTGAAGGGAGTTGATGACAAGGTTCGGAACATTGCCATAAGCCCGCCCGGCCTCCACTTCCCAGGGGAGGCCGGGGTTAGGGCCAGAAGGTTTGTCATCAAATTCAAGGGGCGAAAGCCCCTTTCATTTATTGATTAGCGGGGATATTCCCGTTCGATAAAGGCGGCGAAATCCCGGCACATCACATCATCGCCCTGTTCATTATCAGCCAGCACCCGGCTGCCGTCGACCACGCGTATCCGCGCGGATAAGTCAAAATCCGCCGCAGGCTGGGGACGCCGCTGCGCCTGGGCGATCGACGCTTCGGCCAGTTTCCAGGCTTCGTCCACCGTCAGATTACATTCCTGCGCCAGATAGGCGGGATTAAAGCCCTCTCCCGTCAGGCTGCGCAAGGTATCATCATGGCTGACGCTATTGCCCGGCGACCAGTAATGCCGCGCCAGATCGGGGCCAATCGCCGCGTTATCCGTCAGGTAGCCGTCACGCTGCAAAAAGAAATGTCTGGTCTGCTCCACCGCCATTAACGCCAGCAGGTAGCCCTGGTAGGAACAGGCGGACTCCATTGATAATAAATGCGGGATAGCCATCGTCGGCCGGGGACTGCCGCTGATGCCCAGAATACGTTGTTCGGTATCGCGCGCCAGTTTGGTTATCGCCTCTGGCGTGCGCTGCTCGTCATCCCATGAATAGAGTTGCCATTCGAAGTAAGGCACCAGCAGAATATGCCGCTCATTAAACGCGCGCATCGGCTGGCGCGTGCGAATGGCGGCCCGGATCAGATCATCAGGAATTGTCTCGCCCTGCGCGTTTTTCGCATAACGTTTCAGCCAATCGGCATCCGTCAGCAGGCTGTCGCAGAACATGGATTGCGTTTCCGCATAAGCCATGGATGTGGGCGGAAACTCCTGTGAAAAACACGGCGCATTCTGGCGAATATTGGAGAAGTGCGCGGCGTGTCCGCCTTCATGAAACAGCGTATTAATCCCCGTTGCGCCGCTGCCGACCTGATCCGGCTTAGCCAGACTGGTGAAATTGATGCGCGCCGGGATCCATTTCCCCTGGTCAACGAACGGCGGAACCGGCCCGTGCATAAAGCCATTTTCGTACTTGCCTTTGCGCACCAGCAGATCGAGCTGCATTTCCGCGCCGTTAAAGCCGATATGCAGACGCTTAAAGCTGTTTACCCAACGCTCCAGCGAAGCGGCGAAAGGGAAATAGGGATCAAGCTGACGCGTGACATCGCCGGCGCTGGCGTAACGAATATTCCACGGCTCCAACGCCTGCTCGCCTTTCTCGGCGGCCAGTTCTTTTAGACTGCGCGCGTTTGCTTCCCGCGTTTGCTCTTCAAAAGGATCGAGAATGGCGAAAAGCTGCTCCGGCGTCATCCGTTCGGTTTTATTCACCTTGTAATCAAAGTAGTTGCGGTATCCCATCTGGCGGGCAAAGCGGTTGCGCAGGCCGACCAACTCAGGAAAGCCGTTATGCAGCAGCCACTGTTCTAGATCGCGCAACGCCTGCTGCGAGCTCTGCCGGTAGGCTTCCGTGTCATTGGTCGCCTGATTGGTCAGCAGCTCGCCTAATGAGGCGCCGACCCGTTGGCCTTTCGCATCCAGGTGCGTCATTTCATAGGCTTTACGCTTTTCAAACAGCGCGCTTTCCGCCGTGATGATCTCTTCCATCAACGCCTGCGCCTGGGGATCTTCAATCACATTGCAGTCAAAAAAGCGATACCACCCGTTTAACCCATGCAGCAATGCCTGCTGAGCGTCATTTACCGGGCTATTTTCCACCGCGGCGATGTGCCGGCGTAATTCAACCAGCCGCTGCGGCTGGGAAATAAAACGCTTATAGTCGCTTTCGGCACGAGAAAACCGGGCGGAAACATCATCGCTCCCGGTTCCCATATACAGTTGCCAGAACAGGTCTTCTTTGGTTTGGTGAACGGCAAGATAGTCGCGGTTCAGCGCATTAAAATAATCTACACTCTGTTGCATCATATTCCTTCTCTACCCTTTATGGTTGCAGGTGTCTTGCTTCCCTAACCGGGAGCCCCTTGCGGACGCCGCAAGCGCGGGTTCAAACCGGCTTCGGGAAGGCTCAGCCCAACCGTTTTCTAATGGCGGCCACGGCCTGCTCCATCGTCGGCGCTTCACCCGCCGCAACCAGACAACAGGCCAACTGCAGGCGAATCGCATGCGGTATCGCAGTTTCTCCCGCCAGGCATTGCGCCGTCCAGCGCGCCGTTGTTACGGCGTCCTTCGCGATGGGCAATGCGTCCGGGGCAACCGTAATATCCTGGCGCAACTGCAAAATCTGCGTTTTCTGCTGATGAATGAAGTGAATTTCCGGACAGCGTTGAGGAGTGGCATACACTTCGCCTTCCGAGCCGTGCATCAGTAGCGCCCGGCCGTCAATATCCCTGAAAAAAGTATCGACGCGGGAAATATACTCCGGGTGGGATACGCTGGCGATCCTCAAGGCATCGTAGTGCTTAAACGGCGTGGCGACTTTCGCCAGGGTATGGCTGCTGTTACGAACGCCCATACGCCAGCGTAACTGCAATTGCCGATCGATGGCCGGACACAGCAGCGCAACAGGAATGAAAACCGGTTCGCCGGCATCAAGCCGCTGTTGCGCCTGTTCGGCGCTTTCCGCCGCGACGATCCCCAGATGACGTAATATTTCAGCGCTGGTGACGCGGGTCGGATCCTCCATCACGCCGTGAATCACCACGGGAAAATCCAACTTTGCTAAAAGAAGCGCCAACAGCGGCGTTAAATTGGCCTGCCGTCTTGCGCCGTTATAGCTGGGGATCACGATAGGCATCGGACGCCGGGCGGGCGGTTGCAGATGAATGACCTGTTCGTCCATCGCCTGATAAAAACCACGCATTTCCGATTCGGATTCCCCCTTGATGCGAAAGGCGATCAGCAGCCCTCCCAGCTCAAGCTCCGGCACTTCGCCATTCAGCATCAGGCGATACAGCTGATAAGCCGTCTCTTGATCCAAATCGCGGGCATGATTTTTACCGCGTCCGACCTCTTTAATCACTTTAGTGTAGTCCATGCTGCCCCTCATTAACCGCGATTTTCCCCGAACCATACAAACGAAACGCTCCGGGTATCATTGATAGCATAGTCTGCGAAAATAGCATTTTATCACGCGAGTAAACAGCAGCGGCGGCAAGCCGATAGCCAGCTAAAGGCGCAAAGTTCACATTGAGATCGGCAACAGGACTGGGGGGCTTAAGCGTCCTGCGGCATCGCCCGTTCTTCGATCGGGAAAACCGGCAAGGCGGCGAGCAACCGGGCGCCGTAGCCTTTGGTTAGCAGACGGCGGTCGTAAATGACGATTTCACCGAAACATTCGTGGCTGCGGATCAAACGACCGACCTGCTGGATGAGATTGAATGACGCGCTGGGCAAACTCTGCACCGCAAACGGATGGCGTTTCAGGCTTTTCAGCCACTCGCCCTCCGTCAAAATCACCGGGCTATCAATGGGTGGAAAGGCGATTTTATGAATATGCACCTGAGACAATAAATCGCCTTTCAAATCCAACCCTTCGGCAAAGGATTGCAAGCCGATCAGTACGCTGGTCTGTCCCTGCTGCACCCGTTGGCGGTGCAACTCCACCAGCCGATAACGCGGTTTATCCCCCTGCACCAGCAGCATCAGGCGCAAATCGGCGACCTGAGTCAGAAAAAGCTGCATCGCCCGCTGGCTGGCAAATAACATTAACAGGCCATGATGCTTGCCCTGTTGCAGCTCCGAGCGGAAAAAACGCGCCATTTCGGCAATATGCTGCGACTCATTTGCCATCAGCGGTTCATAACGCATCTTCGGGATCACCAACCGCCCTTGCTCACGGTGGTTAAACGGCGAATTCAGCGCGATAAAACGGTCGCCGGCGTCCTCATCCAGGCCGGATAACTCCTGCAAACGAGAGAAACTGTTCAGCGAGCGCAGCGTCGCCGATGTTATCACCACGTGCGGCACATTGTTCCACAACAATTTATCCAGTTGGTCGCACACCCGGATTCCGGCGCAGTGAAGAAACAGGTGCGGTTGCCCATCGCGGATATCGCGGGTAAGCCATTTGGATACCGGCGCATTGGATGATTTGTCCATCGCCGCCAGACGCCACAGTTTGCTTAACGCTTCCAGATAGCCCAACAGCCGGCTCATTTTCAACAGCGCATGATGTAAACGCACCACATCGTGTTTACCCGTTTTCTCGCTGAGATCGTTGAGCATAAACTCCGTTAGCGCGCGCAGACTATCGGTCAGCTTAAATAAGCGGGTACAGCTTGCGCGCATTTCATCCGGCATTTTCCCCATCGGGAAGCGATACTCCGCTTCAACGCTATCCGCCGGCAAAAAAAGTCCGCACATTTGCGAAAATGACCGCGCCGCCTCGCGCACCTCTTCGCAATGGGCGGTCAGCCGTTCGCTGTGCGCCAACCGCGGCGGCGATTTCGGCGCAAACTGCGACATGCACAGTCCGATCTGCTGCACCACCTGCTCCAGTTGCAGGGTAATGGCGTCTGGCGTGATATCGCCGGACATTTCCAGCGTATCGCGCGCCACATCAGGAACGTGATGCCCTTCGTCCAGCACCAGCAGCAGATTTTTCGGATTCGGCAACACCGATTCGCTTTCCATAGCCGCCATCACCAATGCATGATTGGTCACCACTACATCGGCGTTTTCAATTTCACGGCGGGCGACAAAAAACGGACATTCGCGGAAATAATGGCAGTTGTGCCCAAGACAGTTGGCTTTATCGGTGCTGAGTTTGCGCCACAGACCATCGTCGATCGACTCCTGATAGTGATCGCGCAGGCCGTCCCAGGCGTAGCTTTGCAAAGCCTTTTCGATGCGCGCGCATTTCCCCTGCTCTTCACGGCTGGAAGGAACCAGCTCATCATCCAGAAACAGGGTTAAATCGCCCTGCGCATCCACATCCGTCGCCAGCATGGCCAGATTACGCGGACAGACATAGCGCCCGCGGCCAAACGCCGCGGTGAATTTCAACTCAGGGATAAACTTTTGCAGCAGGGGCAAATCCTTGCTGAAGATCTGATCCTGCAACGCCACATTCGCCGTGCTGACAACCAGCGTTTTCGCTTCCGCCCTGCCAACCGCGATGCCGGGAATCAGGTAGGAAAGCGTTTTGCCTACGCCGGTGGGCGCTTCGATGGCTAAATGGCGCGGATAATCGCACGCCAGCGTTTTTGCCACTTCGGCAATCATCTGTCGTTGAGGTATGCGAGGAATAAAATCCGGGATCTGTTGTTGCAGCGCCTTATACCATTGGCCAATCTGCTGTTTTATTGCGGGGGACAGCGCCATGCATTCTCTGTATTCAGTCAATCCGGCGGGTATTGTCCCACAGACTGTCCGTAACGTCAGCCGATATCACCGCACATTCCCCGCTCGACAAAATCCGGACCGGCGGTTAGGGTAAGCCCATATCCTGGCCGCCGATGGTAATTTCGGGCGGTAATACGCCAGCAACCCAAAAGATAAAGGACATATGTCATCCGTTCATAGCGTCGAGCAATCATACTGGTTTTCTCCGCAGCTTCCTTATGTGGAGTGCCGTTCCACCTGGCGCAGCGGCCAGGGCTATAAGACGCATAGTCATGCGCAGTTCTCCATTGGCGCGATCGAACAGGGCTCGACGATCTGTCATTACCGCGGCGAAAAGCGCCGCTTGCAGGCCGGCGATCTGATTTTCATCGATCCTCAGCAGCCTCACAGCTGCAATCCCCCGCCGGGCCAGACCCGCAGCTACCATATGCTGTACCTGGATACGGAATGGTGTCTGAAACAACTGTCCGGCCTATGCGGATTCCCGGTTAACACGCTGTACTGCCGCTGCGTCACGCTGCGCGATCCGGCGCGGTTTGCCGGTTATCTTCGGCTGATCGGTCAACTTCACCGGGGAGAGATCGCCGACGCCCGGCAAACGTTGAACGCGCTGATAACGCCGCTATTGCAGCAATACTGCGTTCCGCTTCAACCGATCGAGGCATCGCCGGAGCCCTCCGCCCTGGCCCGACTGACGGCGCAACATGTGCGCCAGCGTTTGCTAAGCAATTTGCAGGGCGCGCCATCGCTGGAGATATTGGCGCAGGAGCTAAATCTGCGGCGGGAAACCATTGTGCGGCATTTTCGCCGCCATACCGGCATTACGCCCATGGCATTTCTCAATAACGCGCGCGTGGAATATGCCAAGAGTCTGCTGAAAAAAGGCGCGCCGCTGGCCGATGCCGGCTATCAAAGCGGTTTTTGCGATCAGAGCCATTTCCATAAAATCTTCGTGCAATACACGGCGGCCACTCCCGGACAATATCGACAGGCCCGATCAATATTTGACAATAAATAGCGATATCAAATGCCTAGACTGACCTCGGTTATTCTTCGAGGTCATCGCTATTATGCATATCAGTACACTCTTTCCCGATAATTTTCCGGCGCTGGCATTGGCTCACTTTGTTGCGCTACTGAGCCCCGGCCCGGATTTCTTCCTTCTCGCCGCGTATGCGATTCGCTACCGCCTGCGGGGCAGCGCCGGAATTTGCCTGGGTATCGCGCTGGGAAACGGCCTGTATATTTTTCTGGCGATAATCGGCTGGGCGGGCATCCAGCATTCGCCGCGTCTTTTTACCATCATTGAGCTGGGCGGCGCCTGCTATCTACTGTGGATTGGTTATCAATTGCTGAAAAGCCGGGCATCTCATTCGATAGCGCCGGCGCCGCAGGCCGATCCCCGTCCTGCGTTCGAGATGCCAACTGCGCGAGGCATTCCCGCGGGAGCCTCATCGCCGCGTGTCGCTCAATCCTCAGACCTACCTGACCAGCATGACGATGGCTGTCCCGGTTTTCCCCGGCAAATTCTGCTGGGATTAGGCTCCGCATTGCTGAATCCCAAAAATATCCTGTTTTACATCAGTCTGATGACCACGATTCTCGGCCAGCATGTCACCCCCATTCAGCAAATCGTCAGCGGCGTCTGGATGTTTTCCATCGTACTCGGCTGGGATTTGCTGATCGCCGCGCTGATTACGCTGCCGCGGATACAGCAGCGGCTGCAGCGTTATCTGAATCCGATCGAGCGCGGCGCCGGCGTCATTTTGATATTCTTTGGTTTAGTGCTCCTGTTTCACCGCTGAAGGCTTTATAATTCAGCGCAATTAACAGAAGGATAACCTGATGAATTTAAGTAAAGCAGGGATTATCGGGCTATTTGCCCTGTGCGCCCTTGGCGGGATCGGCGGCGTGATGCTGGTCGGTTATATCATCATCGTGCACGGCGGTTAATTTCCTCCGCCGAAGCGCCGCCATTTCGCGCGGCATAAAACTGCGCCCAATAGGCCGGGATCCGCGAAAATGTCAGCTTAAACCAGGAAGTAAAGGCTTCCGGCGAAGCGTCCATTTGCCGCGTAATCTGTTCCAGAGAAAGATACTGAAATCCTTCGGCCTCATCGGGATCGGCGTTCGGAACGTCATCCGTGATGCCGAAATAGACATGCCCGAATTCATGTTCGATCAAACCGTTATCCAGCGGCAGGTGATAGGTCAGCGTAAACATCGGCGTGAGCGGACAACGCAGCCCCATCTCCTGGTACAAACGGCGATGCGCCGCCAGCAGCGAATCTTCGCCGGGAGACGGGTGGCTACAGCAGGTATTGCTCCATAATCCCCCGCTGTGATATTTCCCTTGCGCCCGCTGTTGCAGCAATAACTGGTGCTGCGAATTGAAAATATAAACGGAAATAGCGCGGTGCAACACGCCCTTTTCGTGCGCTTCCTGCTTTTCCATAATGCCTGTCGGCTCGTCGTTTTCATTAACCAGAATGACTTCCGTCAACGGCATATCTCTCCCCTTGCGATCGCCACGGTGAGCGATAAGCCCACCGCCGATAGCTATGCGATAATTCTATAACAAGGTGAAATTCTGACTTTTCACGCGTTGTGAATCCAAGCCGATAAACACCTCAAATTGACCGGGCTCCACCACCTGTTGCATGCGGGCATTGTAGAATTTCAGCGCATCCGGTTCGATGAGGAAATTAACGGTACGCGATTCGCCGGGTTGCAGCATCACTTTCTGGAAGCCGCGCAGTTCTTTCACCGGACGGCTGATAGACGCCACCACATCATGCAAATACAGCTGTACCACCGTTTCGCCCGCCCGATCGCCGGTGTTTTTAACCGTCACGCTGGCCGTTACCGCGCCATTGCGCTTCATCGTCTGGCTGGAGAGGCGAACATCCGAGACGCTGAACGTGGTATAGCTCAGGCCGTAACCAAACGGATAAAGCGGCCCGTTCGCTTCATCGTAATAATGAGAAGTGTACTTACCCGGATTTTCCGGCGTATAGGGACGGCCGGTCGGCAAATGGTTGTAATAGATAGGTATTTGACCGACGGAACGCGGAAAGGACATTGGCAGTTTACCGGATGGGTTATAGTCGCCGAACAGAACATCGGCGATCGCATTACCCCCTTCGGTTCCGCTGAACCAGGTTTCCAGCAGCGCATCCGCCTGTTGATCTTCCCGCACCAGCGCCAAAGGACGGCCGTTCATCAATACCAGCACCAGCGGTTTGCCGGTCGCTTTCAAAGCGGCGATCAACGCTTTCTGGCTCTGCGGCAGATCGATATTGGCGCGGCTTGAGGCTTCATGCGCCATCCCCGCCGCTTCCCCCACCACAGCCACGACGACATCGGCCTGTTTAGCCGCCTGCACCGCTTCGTCAATCATCGCCTGCGGCGAGCGTTTATCTACCTGAACAGCCTCTTCATACAGATTCAGGAAATCGATAATTCCCTGATGATTACTGACATTAGCGCCTTTGGCGTACAACACGCGGGCTTTGCCGCCCACCGCATTTCTAATGCCCTGATAAACCGTGATCGTTTGCTTGGTAACGCCGGCCGCGGACCAGCTCCCCATCGTATCGCGTTTGCTGTCGGCCAATGGCCCGACAACGGCGATCGTCCCCTGCTTTTTCAACGGCAGCGTTTGCAGGCGGTTTTTCAGCAGAACCAGGCTTCTGCGCGCCACGTCGCGCGCTTCCAGCCGGTGTAGGCGGCTTTCCGCATTGGTATCGACGGGATCGGCGCCCGCCGGCCCCAGATGCCGATAGGGATCCTGGAACAGCCCCATGTCATATTTTACGTTCAGCACCTGACGGCAGGCTTCATCGATTTCACGCTCGCTGACTGCTCCGCTTTTTACCAGTTCCGGCAGATAGCGCACGAAATATTCATCGCTCATGCTCATGCCGATACCGGATTTTAACGCCAGGCGAGAGGCATCGCGCGGGTCGCTCGCCACGCCGTGTTTAATCAGTTCCTTAATCGCGCCGTGATCGGTAATGGCGATCCCGGTGAATTTCCACTGATCGCGCAGAATATCTTTCAGCAACCAGCTATTGGCCGTAGCCGGCACGCCATTGATCGAGTTCAGCGCCACCATCACTCCGCCGCTGCCGGCATCGATTGCCGCTTTGTAAGGCGGCATATAATCCTGAAACATACGCTGAGGACTCATATCCACCGTGTTGTAATCACGGCCGCCTTCAACGGCGCCGTAAAGCGCATAGTGTTTTACGCTGGTCATCAAGGAATGACGAGCGGTGACGTCATCCCCTTGAAACGCTTTTACCACCACGCCGGCGATTTTACTGGTTAGCCAGGTGTCTTCGCCAAAACCTTCTGATACTCGCCCCCAACGCGGATCCCGGGTAATGTCGACCATCGGCGCCCAAGTCATATTCAGGCCGTCTTCCGTGGCTTCATAGGCGGAAATACGCCCGCTTAGCGCGATGGCGTCCATATCCCAACTGGACGCCAGCCCCAGCGCGATAGGGAAAATAGTGCGCTGGCCGTGCACCACGTCGTAAGCAAAAAATAGTGGGATTTTCAGGCGGCTAAGCTGCGTAACCTGATCCTGCATAGCGCGGATATCGGGCCGGGTAACGGTATTAAAAATGGCGCCGACCTGACCGTTTCTGATCATTTCACGAATGGCCGCTTTCGGGTTATCCGTCCCGACGCTGATTAATCTGAGCTGTCCGATTTTTTCATTCAGCGTCATTTTCTTCATTAAATCAGTAACAAACGCATCCCGTTGTTGGTGTGACGTTGTAACAGACAAAGGGGACGAGGCTATTTCCTGGGCGAATACCGGGTTACAGGCAAGTCCAATTGCAATAGTCAGTGAAGTAAACCATTTCATTCTTTATATACAGACCCTATCAATCCAGGCATCAGGATCGGTCACTGAAGCACAAGACAGGTTTGAAAAAATCAGTCAGCCATTGCGCCATAAAAACCGGCATGGTGAAAAATAGCGACTCACCTACAGCGCCAACATACTCAAATACACAGCGCGTAATAATAGTGCATTTGTTTACGATTCATTTAATAAAAACTGTAAGAATAATGCGATGCGTTGCGCAGAATAAAAATTCTTCCACCCGCGCGCGGTTGGGCGGGCCGTTCCTCACGGCTATACCTGGCAAGACGAATATTACGTTAGGGTTTTCAGGAAAACATTCATCCACCTGCCGGCGCCGTCCCCGGGCAAATCCAGGCCGGAAGTCGACTGCGATGAGCGATGTATTGAGCGTGGCCCATGCCGGTTATGACGTGGAACATGAGCGGTAATTGGCGGTCTCCGGTGTGGCGCGCAAACGTGCGGCGCCGAATCATCGTCCGAGCGAGCGTGAGATAATCTTGTGCCGCCGCCGGCAGCCTAACGCCGGATAATCTCCGGCGTTATCGTATTAATAAAAAGGCGATCAGGACGCGCTTAGCGCCTTATCCAACGCGCCGACCAGCCAATCGATATCCTGTTCCTGGAAAGCCAGCGGCGGGCGCAGTTTCAATACGTTGCCATGCGGCCCGGCAACCGAGGTCAGTACATGTTCGGCGCGCAGCCGTTCAATTACATCCAGCGCCAATTGTTTATCCGGCGTTTTGGCCTCGCGATCGCTGACCAGCTCAAAACCGATAAACAGCCCGGCTCCGCGCACATCGCCGACGCATTCGTGCCGCTGCGCCAGATAGCCAAGCTCCCGGCGGAGTTTTTCGCCGACAATCAGGCTGTGCCGCTGTAGATTTTCCTCTCTGATCACGTTTAAGACCGCCTGCGCGGCGGCGATGGAAACCGGATTGCCGCCAAAGGTATTAAAGTATGGGATGGCATCGCTGAAAGCCGCCAGCACATCGGCTTTAGCCAACAGCGCGGAGATGGGAATGCCGTTCCCCATCGGTTTGCCCATCGTCACCACGTCCGGCACTACATTGTGCCGGGCAAAGCCCCAGAAACTGTCGCCCGTGCGGGCGAATCCGGGTTGGACCTCATCGGCAATAAAAATACCGCCGTTGGCATGCACCACGTCGATGGCGGGCTGCAGATAGCCGACCGGTCCCGGCAAAACGCCATCGGATGAAAAGATAGAATCAGCCAGAAAACCGGCGAACTTAATGCCGTTGGCGGCCATGTCATCAATCTGCTTCTGTATTTCATTGGCGAACCATAGGCCCAGATCCCGCGCATCCACCCGATAGCGATCGGGCGCGGGCACCAAACGCGTGGTGGCGGCGAGCGGTTGTCCGCTGCCTAACGCGGGCGAAGCGCCGGAGGTCAGTTCGCTGGTGCCGTGGTAGGCTTCCCGGCTGACAATAATCCCGCTGCCGCCGCTGTAAGCCCTTGCTACGCGGATCGCCAGATCGTTAGCCTCGGAGCCGGTGCACATATACATCGCTTTATTGATTTCATCCGGCATCGTCGTCAGCAGATCGGCGGAATAGTCTAAAATACGTTCATGCAAATAGCGGGTGTGAGTATTCAACAGGCTCATCTGCTGATGCACCGCTTCAATCACCGCCGGATGGCAATGCCCGATACTGGCGACGTTGTTGTAAACATCGAGATACTTGTCACCGGCCGCATCCCAAAGATATTGCCCCTTTCCGCGAACCAAATGCACCGGATTGCGATAAAACAAGCGATAGGATTCGCCAAGCAGCTGGTTGCGCTTATCGGTCAGTTTACGAATATCCTCATCCAACGCATCCGCGTGTTCCGCGCGAAAGCTATTGGTATCCATAATGGTTGAACGTATCGCCATGACAACTCCATTATAAACAATAAATTATGGTTAAGGCCGGTTCCATTCCGCCACAAGATTGACGGCATAACTGCATGGAGCGGTTAGAATCTGGGCATCACCATACATCAAAAGCAAGAAAATACACAAATACAAAAAACAGCACAAAGGAAATAATATTGTGTAAAGTATTCCTGACTGCGAGGGCGTTAACGGCCACTGGCAGGATGCAAATGGATGGGACGCGCCTTCCCGTCACAAACAGCGGCCTTTTCTGCTTGCTTTAAGCAAGTTGTGACTATAATGACGCAATGATTTCATACCCCGACAGGAGAGCTGGATGCATCTTTGTCTGGTCCGTTAATCCTGAGAACCGATATTCATGCTAGAAGAAACTCGTTTACATCGTATTCGCGCCCTTTTATCCACATTAAACCGGGTCAGCACCGAGAAAATTATTCAGCACCTTGGCGTATCAAGGGAAACCGTGCGGCGGGATATTCTGAAGCTGGAAGCGATGGGCGCTCTGCGTCGCGTACATGGTGGAATTGTGGCGACGTCGCAGGAACCGGAAGCGCCGTTGTCAGTGCGTAATACGGTACGCGAAAAAGAGAAACAAGCGATCGCCCGCGCGGCGGTGCGGCAATTAAAGGCAGGGCAAACGTTATTTATCGATGCAGGCAGCACCACATCGCTGTTGGCCGACGAACTCTTGTCGATGCCGGGGATGACCGTCATCACCAACAGTCTGAACGTCGCGCTTAAGCTGACGACAACCGAAACCGAGCTGCGCCATGATGTGATTTTACTCGGCGGAAACATGGGGCTATCGGCGCAGGCCACCTGCGGCGATTTAACCATTAGCGAACTTCAGCGTTATCGCGCTGATGTCGCCCTGCTATCCCCCGTGGGGCTCGCCAGTCAGTCCGGCGTCAGCAGCTTTGCCCACCATGAGGCCGCCGTCGCGAGTTTAATGGTTCAACACGCCAATACGCGGATTATTCTGGCGGATCACAGCAAGATCGGGCTAACCAGCCGGGTTATTTACGCCACAATGGCGGAGATAGATATCATCATCACCGATGCGGCCGCCGCCGACAAACCCGACCTGGCATCGCTTCAGGCGCGCTGCCAGCAGACGATCCTCGCCTGATGTCATTCCGGCATGCGCCCTCCCCATGGGCGCGCCATCTACGCATACCTTTAGGATGATCTGCGGCATTTTCCGTGCTAATTATAATGTTCCGTTAATGTTCGAGGCATAAGACATGTATCAGCTGTACATCGCCAATAAAAACTATTCGTCCTGGTCACTGCGTCCGTGGGTATTGTTAAACGCGCTGTCTATCCCGTTTGAGGAAAAACAGGTGACGTTTGTCTCTTCCGGGGCGAACCCGGCGTTTAAGGCGTTTTCCCCTTCCGCGAAAGTTCCCTGTCTGATTGATGGCGACACCACCGTCTGGGATTCTCTGGCGATAACCGAATACCTTGCCGAACAGCACAAGGCGGTATGGCCCGCCGACGCCAAGGCCCGCGCCTGGGCGCGTTGCGCCGCAGCGGAGATGCATTCCGGTTTTACCGCATTGCGTAACGCTTGCCCCATGAGTTGCGGCGTGAAGGTCAAAATGCAGGAAATCTCCCCGGCGCTGAACAACGATATCAAACGCATCAGTGAGCTATGGCTGGAGGGATTAAGTCGTTTTGGCGGTCCGTTTCTGGCGGGGAGCGCATTTTCCGCCGCTGATGCCTTCTTTGCGCCGGTCGTGTTCCGTATCCGGACCTATCAGTTGCCCGTCTCGCCGGAAGTCGCCGCCTACTGTCAACATATGCTGTCCCAACCGGCCATGAAAAACTGGCTGGAGCAGGCGCTGGCGGAACCCTGGATTGAACAAGAGCACGAAGACGATGTACTCAAAGCCGGAGAAGTGATTGAAGATCTAAGAGCCCGCGCTTAACGGAAACCATCGGGGATAGGGCTGACGCCATCCCCGCAAACGATAGCTAGACAGCGTCGTGACTTAACAACAGGTTACGCAGGGGCCACGATTTTAGAGGGATTGCAGACATCAAACGCCCCCAGCTTTTCCTCTAGCTTTGCTTTTCCCTGCGTAAAAAATCTCTCTTACTCCGTATCCGCGCTCGCCAGAGTCTGCGGCTGCCGTGAATCCAGAGCCTTCTGTTTCTTATAGCTTAACGCCACAGCGGGAACCTCGCTGACTTTGCCGGTTTCCATCCATTTCCGCAGACGGTTGGCATCGGCAAAATGCGTATATTTACCAAACGCGTCCAGCACCACCAGCGCCACCGGGCGTTGATTGATGACGGTCCGCATCACCAGGCAGTGCCCGGCCTGATTGGTAAACCCTGTTTTAGTGAGTTGAATATTCCAGTCGGATTTGCCGACCAAATAGTTGGTGTTGCGAAACGGCAAACTGTACGCCGGATGAGAAAACGTCACCGTTTTCTCCTGCGTGGTGCTGAGCTGGCTGAGTAAAGGATACTGTTTGCTGGCGATGAGCAACTTCGTCAGATCGCGCGCGGTCGAAACGTTATTGATGGATAATCCGGTCGGCTCCACATAGCGCGTATGCATCATCCCCAATGCGCGGGCCTTGGCGTTCATGGCGGCAATAAACGCCTTATAGCCGCCGGGATAGTGGTGGGCAAGGCTGGCGGCGGCACGGTTTTCCGACGACATCAGCGCCAGCAGCAGCATATCGCGGCGGCTGATTTCACTATTCAGCCGCACGCGCGAATAAACGCCCTTCATTTCTTCCGTCTGACTGATGTCAACGGAAATGACCTCGTCCAACGGCAGGTTGGCATCCAGCACCACCAGCGCCGTCATCAGTTTGGTCACGGAGGCGATAGGCACCACGACATCCGGATTACTGGAATAGAGGATGTGATCGTCACGCAAATCCACCACCATAGCGCTGCCAGAGGCAATTTCCTGATATGCGGCAACCGCTGATTTAGCCGGCGTTTTCGCCATGACTACCGGGGTAACCAGCATGTTGGTTGACAACAGCAGCATACCAAGTAAAGAAAGCTTATATTTTTTAGCCATTATTCAGCGACTTAAACAGTACTCTGTTAAATAAAAAGAGATGGGCAAGCGCATTATAATTTACCGGCAATTGAGGCGCACTCATGCAGCGGAAAAAGCTTTGTGACAAAGTTTAACAAACACGGCATCCCGCGCGGCCCCTTGGCCCCAAAGATTTTTAGGCGGCCTTCGCAGGCGCGCGATGATGATCGACATTATCCGATAGGGACGCGGGAGCGCCGATTGCAAATAGGCTGGCACGGCAGCGATCTAGACTCGATAGCCGAAGCGCCGATTTGCATCATCGCTGACGCATCTTGGCTTGATTAAAGGGAAACCTTGTGAGTTGCGCGCATCTGATTTAACAGACGAAGCGCGATACCGCTGAATATCCCGCCGGTGATGCCGCCAACGGCGCCGGACAGCGCACAGAATACGGCGCTATCGGCCAACGCGGGAAACCATGCCAACTGGACGGAGAAATAGAAACGCAAACAAAAGGTCAGCAACATTAACACCAGCGGCACGGACGATCCGGCGCGCTCGAAACACTGGATATCGGCTCGGTACACTCCGGCGTTCTTCCCCAACATCCAGCCCAAAGCCAGCCCGATAATCAGGGCCAACACAAAGCCGGCCACGGCGACTTCGGTCATCGTCAGATTATGTAGAATTGAAGATAACCCCCAGCATAGGAAGATGATCGGCAGCACTAACAGACGACGCAGGGACTGCTGCCTTGGTTGACGCGCTTTTATTCCTGCATAGATCAGGTAAGCCAGTAAAATCCATACCCAGGATGGCGTATGGCGAATGATAATGAGATAATTTTCCATAAAATTCATAGACCTTCGTTGAAAGCACAATCGGGGATATTACTCCCCGGTCCTACATCGCGCAATCAAGGTAAGGCCATCATGCCCGCCAAAATCATTAAACCACAGCCGACGATACGGTTAATCCAGGCATAGCCGCGGCGGATCTTGTCCTGCAGTAATGGCGCAGTGAGGAATAGCGCCACCAGGCTGAACCAGACAAAATGCGCCAACGACATAAACACGCCATAGCCCAGTTGAAATAACCATGGCGTTTGCGGATTGACCACCTGCAGGAACGTGCTCAATACAAACAGCGTGGTTTTCGGATTTAACGCATTAGTAAAAAAGCCCTGACGAAAATAACGCCAGCCGCTTATTTCATTATTCATTTTCCCCGCGGCGCTCATTATCGGTTTCGTATTGGTAAAGGTCTTATAACCCAGATAAAGCAAATAAATGGCGCCGATATATTTAATCACCGCATAAAGCTGCGGCGTCTGGCTCATGATCGCGGCAACGCCTAATAAGGTGTACGCCACGTGCAGCAGTACCCCCAGCGCAATGCCGCCTGCCGTCAGTATCCCCGACCTTCTCCGGCCGGTTAAACTGTTGCGCGTCACCATAGCGAAATCGGCCCCCGGACTGATTACCGCCAGACAAGTGATGATCGCTACCGCTAAAAACTCTGCCATATTCCCTTTATCTCCAATTAGTTATTGATAACACCGAGATAAAGTAATAAGTGGAAATGGCATGAAGGAAAATCGATAATAACTCACACTCAATTGTGACGGACGCTCACCAATGACGAAAAAACTGCCGCCGCTCAATCTATTACATACCTTTGACGTTGTCGGAAAACGCCAGAGTATGACTGACGCCGCGCGGGATTTATACATTACCCATGGCGCCGTCAGTAAACAGATTAAAGCGCTGGAAGCGCATCTTGGTTTCCCATTGATTGAACGTCATGGCAGAGGCATCCGCTTAACGATAAAAGGCCGCGAGCTGCACCGCGTATGCAGCGCCGCCGTGGCGCTGGTCACGGAGACCATCGTTAAACTTTCATCGGAGATCCACGCGCCGTTGACCATTTCCTGCGAACCGACGCTCTGCATGCGTTTTCTGATTCCTCGCTTGCCGGCGTTTAAGCAAGCGTATCCAGACATTGACGTTCATCTGCTGGCCGCCGGCGGCGCTATCGATTTACAGCAAAGCCGCATCGATCTCGCCCTGCGGCGGGATGATTTCGTGTTTGATAAAAACTACTTCTCACAGCGAATAATTTCCGAATATACCGCTCCGGTGTGCTCAATACGGCAGGAGCATCGCGAACGATTAAACGCCCATCTTCACACTTCATCCCGTCCCGACGCCTGGAATATCTGGCGGAACCAGATACCGTTGCCGTCCGCCGGGCAGAGGGCGCAAAACCAGTATTTTGAGCATTTCTATCTGACGCTGCAGGCCGCCGAAAGCGGGCTCGGCATCGCTATCGCTTCATTATTTATGGTTGATAAGGAATTAACGGATGGCCGTCTGGAGAAACTCGCCCCCTTCCAGCCGGATGGCAGCCAATACATTCTTCTATCGGCCCGCCCCATCGAAAGCGACGACCGCTATCAGGCATTCTGTAACTGGCTAACGGCAGAAATGGCGGCGGTGGAGCGCCGCTTCGGGCTCGGCCAGTGACAATGGCGACCTTTTTGTCCGCACTGAAGCATGACCGAATGAGTCGAGAAAACCGGTGAGTAACTTTAGCCGCATTTTGCCGCGGGCTAACAGCCATCGCCAGGCAATAACATCACCCGGCAATGACTTTCTGCAACGGCCAGTCTGTAAACGTGGGATTACAGACTGGCGATTCGAAACAAGCTAACCAATTATTTTGCCTGCTCCAGAGCCTGTTTTATGGCGTTAATGACCCCGTTGCTTGACATAGTGGCCCCTGTTACTGCATCCACCTGGTCAGGATCCTGGGTTTCGATCAGCTCCGGCACCACGTTATCAATAACCCCCATCATCAACGCTTCGGTGTCTTCATGTTTGACGACTTCGGCGTTGGTGATTTTGCCACCCTCAACAACCACAGAAACTTCGACTTCCCCTTCTTTACCCTGTGCTTTCCCGGTATAAGTGCCATCTTTATACTCGGCGGCGGCGGCAAAAGAGAACGAAAGCGCTAAAGTGGCCACTACGGCCGGAATTAATTTTTTCATAACTTTCCCATAAGTTAATTACACATAAAAAATGCCATCAAAAACTCACGACAAGCAGCGATCCTGCCAGTAGAACCAATATAACCACTCATCCATCCTGAACAACGAGCCAGGATGGATTTTGGGATCAAGTCCTCAATTGATTATTTGCCTTCTTTTATTTCCTTCACTGCTTCATCGGCGCCGATTCGGCCATAAGTGACGATATCGGCCAGCGAATTGCCGCCTAAACGGTTGGCGCCATGCACCCCGCCCGCAACTTCACCCGCGGCAAACAGGTTCGGGATCACGTTGCCATTCACATCCAGCACCTGGGCTTTGGTATTGATCGCGATCCCCCCCATCGTATGATGGATGCCCGGCGTCACTTCAATAGCGTAATATTTCCCGCTATCCAGAGGGAGCTTCAGGCTATCGCGACCAAACTCGGCGTCTTTATTATCTTTTACATAGCCACTATAGGCGCTGATGGTCTGAGCCAATTGTTTTCCATCAACATTTATCGCTTTAGCCAATTCCTCGACCGTATTTCCTTCGGCCACCAGTTTCTGTTTAAAGTAGGTTTCGATCGTATGATTCTGTTTAGCCAGCGCATCGTTAAAAATCACATAAGCGTGTTTTCCCGGCTGTTGCAGAATATTTTGAGAAACCACGTCGCGAGTCAGCAGTTCATTGGTGAAGCGCTTACCCTGTTCGTTCACCAGAATCGCGCCATCCCCACGCACGCCTTCTGAAATCAGAATCCCCTGGCCGGGAACCGTGGTCGGATGGATCTGGATATATTCCATATCCACCAGTTTGGCGTTCAGCTTCTGCGCCATTTTGATCCCTTCGCCCTGGGCGCCTGGCGCATTGGTGGTTTTAAAGTCCACCAGTTTGGGATCGTACTCTTTGATCATATCGAAGTTGGCGCCGAAACCACCGGCGGTGATCATCACCTTCTTGGCATCAATGGTGAATTCTTTCCCGTTTTTGCCCTTGGCCTTCACGCCGGTTACCGCGCCTTTGTCATCTTGCAGGATTTCCGTCGCAGAGGTATTGGTGCGAAGATCGATATTCAGCGCTTTAACTTTCTTGAGCAACGCCACCGCAATAAAACTGCCGGCCGGTTCTCCGCCCACTGGACGGTGGATCCGGTCAACGCTGGCGCCCCCCGCTCTGGTGACGTCCGACAGTTCCGCACCGTTTTCTTTCAGAAAAAGAATCGAATCCTTCGCATGTTCGGCTAATGTTTTTACCAGCTCGGGATTATTTTTCTGTTTGCCGCCTTTCATCGTGTCCTGATAGAACAGCTCCGGGCTGTCATTAATGCCCTTTGCTTTCTGATATTCCGTGCCGGCGGCATTTAATCCGCCTTCCGCCCGAGCGGTATTGCCCCCGGCAAAAGGCATTTTTTCCAGCAATATCACTTTCGCACCCTGGTTGTGCGCTTCAATGGCTGCCGACATTCCGCCGCCCCCCGCGCCGATAATGACGAGATCGGTACTTTCACAGTGGACCGCGGAGGAAAAAGCCAATGCCAACGCACTCAATAATAAAATTTGTTTTTTCATGATGAATGGACCTATGTATTGTTATATCCAATAAAAACTCAATTTATTGAAATGATTTCCACCATCCTTTCTTACCGTAAAAAAAACGGCTAAAGCTCCTTTTAGATTCAGTAACGGCGGCCTCCTATTTCTATTGAAAAATCTATTTCTATTGATAAAAGCGCTTCTCTTTTAATAAAGCGCCGCTTGCAATATCTGACGTGAATTTAGCCGGCACCGCGTTAATCCCCCCAGAACGCCCTTCATCCTGGAAACACGTAAAAAGCAGCGCCGGCCATGACGAGCAGCCGGGCGGCCATTAAACCGCCCGATTATTTACCTTCGAGGCGGCCACGACGCGAGGCATGGCAAGCGTTGACCTCAGCGCCGCGACCTCCCCGGCGCAGGCTTATGCGCGCGGTATTACTCTCATTTGCCCGCTTTTATCTCTTTAACGGCTTCATCCGCGCCGATACGGCCATAGGTAACGATATCCGCCAACGAGTTGCCGCCCAAACGGTTAGCCCCATGCACCCCGCCGGCCGCTTCCCCGGCGGCAAACAGGTTCGGAATCACTTTGCCGTTCACGTCCAAGACCTGGGCTTTGTTGTTGATGGCGATACCGCCCATGGTGTGGTGAATTCCGGGAGTGATTTCGATGGCATAATACTTGCCGTTATCCAGAGCCAGCTTCATGCTTTCACGGCCGAATTCATCATCTTTGTTGGCTTTAACATAGCCGCTGTAGGCGCTGATGGTCTGCTCCAGTTGTTTGGCATCAACGTTAATGGCTTTGGCCAATTCCTCGACCGTATTCCCTTCGGCAACCAGTTTCTGCTTAAAGTAGGATTGCGTCGCCTGATTCTGCTTGACCAGATCATCATTAAAGATCAGGTAGGCATGGGCGCCGGGTTGTTTCAGGATGCTTTGCGAAACCACGTCGCGAGTCAGCAGTTCGTTTACAAAACGCTTGCCGCCTTCATTAACCATAATCGCGCCGTCGCCGCGTACCGCTTCCGTAATCAAGATGCCTTTACCGGGAACGGTCGAAGGGTGAATCTGGATATATTCCATATCCACCAGTTTGGCGTTCAGCTTGGTCGCCATCTTGATGCCGTCGCCCTGGGAGCCCGGCGCATTCGTGGTCTTAAAGCCGACCAGCTTGGGATCGTATTGTTTGATCATGTCGAAGTTGGCCCCAAACCCGCCTGAGGTGATCATCACTTTCTTGGCATCAATGGTGAATTCCTTCCCGTCTTTGCCTTTAGCTTTCACGCCCGTGACTTCGCCCTTGTCATTTTGAACGATATCGGTAGCGGAAGTGTTGGTACGCAGATCGATATCCAGCGCCTTCACTTTTTTAATCAGCGCGGTCGCAATAAAGCTGCCTGCCGGCTCCCCTCCGGCGGGACGGTGAGTACGGTCAACGCGAGAACCGCCGGTACGCGTCAAATCCGCCAGATCGGCGCCATTCTCTTTCAGAAAGATAACGGAGTCTTTCGCATGTTCCGTCAGCGTTTTCACTACTTCAGGGTTATTAATATTTCTTCCCCCTTTCATGGTGTCTTCATAAAACATTTCCGGGCTATCATTAATGCCCCGGGATTTTTGCAGTTCCGTACCGGCCGCATTTAACCCGGCTTCCGCCCGTGCGGTATTCCCGCCGGCAAAGGGCATTTTTTCCAGCAATATCACTTTCGCGCCCTGATTATGCGCTTCAATGGCTGCCGACATGCCGGCTCCCCCCGCGCCGATAATGACCAAATCGGTAGTTTCGCTATGCACTACCGAGGAAAAAGCTAATGCCAGCGCGCTCAATAGCAGGACTTTTTTCTTCATGATATGAACCTATATTTTGTTATTTCCAATAAGGAAATCCATTTATTGGAACAAGACTGAACATCTTCTTACCGCAGAAAATACCGCAGAGGTTGCTTGATGCTATGTGGAAACAGATTTTTCGCTGATAAAAAGCATTCTTATCCCTATGGAATCCCAAACGACAACATCTATTAAAACTGTCCAACCTTTATATGGCACTGTTTGATACATACAGAAAATTAATCATTTCGCCATCATCGACAAACAGTACTGATTTAAATCCTACTCTAATTTTCATTCAAAAATTTTAACTTGATCATATATTTAGAAATTTTTTGAAATATGCATTTAAAGGAATTTATCAGCGGGATAAGAGACGGAAAGGAAATTTTTCGGCGAGAGATTCCCTTGCCCATAATGCAAGGATAAATGAGTGATGATTGGCAATGAAATAATTTCAGGCAGGCTTAATTTTAACAAGGGAATAACATAAAAAAGACAGAATAGACATATTTATGCCTCATAGTTTTCAAGTACAGGAACGAGGAAATCAACATACCTGTACTTGAAAGATAAAAGGCAATCCTGTGATGATTAAAAACCCAGTAATTGTCGATATGAATGAGTTTCAATATTATCCATTGAAAGCCCAAAGCGAATCGCACATTCAACGCATTGTTCTCTCAGTGGAATTAATTGCGTTTCATCATCCGTCATTACGGATATTTCGACAAAGTGGCCGAGGGATTCAATATAATCCAGCGTAATATGGAAAATATCCAGAAAATAAACGCTGCGCGTTTTTCCTACCTCATAAATCGCTTTATATCCCAACGTTTGCAACATGCTGTCCGTCTTTTCGAACGATTCGACATTAACCGCCTCGCAGCGCTCCGCTCCTGGCCCTTTGACGATCCAAAGTTTGATCCCTGATGGCTCCATACGCCGCAATATCATGCTAATATCTTGTTTATACAAACCATTATGAACATCATCGTAATAAATATCGTACTCTTTATTCTCAAAAATAAAGGCTTCAGGGTGATGACTAAAGAGCGTATCGCGGAACGCCGCGATATCCCGAATACGAAACTTTAATTCAACCTCATATTTCCCTATGAAATGTTCAATCATGTTCTTTCTCCTTACAGGATTGCCTGTAAGCACTATGAGACGCCCGGTTCAACATATCAACTCTCTTTGTCCGAAAGATGTCAGCACATGAAGCCGGACGCTCGCCAGATGCGTTTTAGCCGCTTGAATACAGAATATAGCGGCAATATCAAGGCGAATACGTTCAAGATCGCCGCATACCGATGCGCAACGGCATGCTGACGGAGCATATCGTTTTATCACGCCGGGCCCATCGTCCAGGCGACATCGCCGGGCGCGGTTCATGATGCGGCGCGCCGGCCGTAATAGTAACCGATGCGCCTAAAACCGACAATTACGCCATCCTGTTACGGCTATACGCCACGCGAATGCTCAGACGCGGCGTTTCCATAAATAAATGCAAAGCGTATTGGCTTATTTATCCGCCGCATGATGTTAGCAACATCGCCGGTAAATTAGTGAATTCATACCCAAGCTCAGACACAGTGAAAAAATAGATTTCAATTATCAATAATCTCTCGCCGATTAATTTCGCATATGAGAAACCTTTCAATACCGGGAAATAATCTGTTTGGCCTATCCATAGTGATTTTTATATTGAAACCAATTTTCGATCATCGGATCTCAGGCTATTAAAAGCATTCCCTCGCGGATAGCGCCGGATTGCCGCCATGCTTACGGCCCAGGGAGGAATTAAATGATGATATGGTTAAGGTTGCAAGGACAGTAAATTTCTTCTCATTCTCCTGCGCATCCGGCCAGTATGCGCACCGCTTCGGGACGCCGCCTTCCTTGCGGCTTGGATTATTTAGAATATATGCGCACATCATCAAAACCATGATGATGCATAAACTCACGCAGAATAAGCAATCTGGCGGAGAATGCCGCCTCCAGCGGAATACCTTCCCAAGATGCGGGGCTGCCCAACATTACCCGCTCCAGGCGCTTGAACGTTTGCTCCATATTATCCAGCGGCAATAGCCAGCCATCGCTATCTTCTTTCCCGCCGGAAAGCCGTGCGATAACCGCCAGTTCCGGATCGAAAGAAAACAGCGATGAGCCGACGGGAAGATCGTGGCGAATCGCCATCACTTCGTCTTCAACGGTCATGATCGCCAGTTCCATTTCATCTGGCGTGGGAGGAAGGTGTTTAAAAAAGGCTTCCGCCGTCTTTTTAAAACCCAACTTCAGGTGAAGGATAGATTCCTGCTCCGCCCCGGTTCCACAAGCGACCGTTGTTTGCCGTTCTCCAATGGACAACAGCGTTAGCGGCGCGCGCTGCCCGATACGCCGTCCGATTTGTTCATACTGCCGGCGAATATTGGCGTCATTCTCTAGCGTCACGCCTCTTCACCCCCCTGACAGAATCGGGCGATACCGGCGATATCCGCCGGCGTCGTTCGGCAGCAACCGCCGATCAATTTTGCGCCGGCGGCCCGCCACTCCGGCAAATGGGCCGCCAGGGAGCAGCCGCCCTCACTATGATTGCCCCAGGTTTTGGTAACCGCATCATACTGTTCACCGGAGTTCGGATACACCACCAACGGCAGCGATGTCTCGGCGGAAAGCTGTTTTAATGCGGCGGTGACGTTCTCCAGCGCAATACAATTGATGCCGACGGCGACAACCTGCGCACTGAGATTCAGTAACGGCAGCACATCTTTCAACGGAGTGCCGTCGCTCAGATGCGCGCTATCCCGCAGCGTAAAGGAGAACCACGCCAACGCCTGGGGAAACTCCGCCAGCAATTCGATCAGCGCCTTGATTTCAGCGAACGACGGCATGGTTTCACAGGCCAGAAGATCCACCCCGGCCTCAAGCAGCGCCGCGATTCGCGGACGGTGAAAATCCATCATATCGGAGTGCGGCAGCGCGTAATCGCCGCGATATTCCGAGCCGTCCGCCAGATAAGCGCCGTATGGTCCTACCGATCCGGCAACCAGCAGCGTTCCGGCCTGAGGATGGGTTCGGCGATACTCATCGCGCGCCTGAACCGCAAGCCGCACGCTTTTTTCGATCAGCGCCAGCGACTGGCGTTCGGTCAGTCCGCGGGCTTTAAACCCCTGCGGAGTCGCCTGATAGCTGGCGGTAATGGCGCACTGCGCTCCCGCATTAAAATAGTCGAGATGAACCTGATAAATCAGCGAGGGATTTTCAATCAGCGCCTTTGCCGACCAGAGAGGATCGGTCAGATCACACCCGCGCGCTTCCAGTTCCGTGGCCAATGCCCCATCCAGCACAATCGTTGACCCGCTCGCCAACATCTCAGCCACGGGATTATTACGCAACATCTTCCACTCCCTTCGAAAATTCACGTTTCTGAATCAGTTTAGTGAAATAATAAGCGCCATAACATAAAGCGACAAACGGTATTCCGCACCACAGCGCGATACGCTGTTCAGGATCAAACGCCAGCCCGATACAGGCCAGCAAACAAAGCGAGAAACCGAGAATCGGCGTTAGCGGAAACCAGGGCGCGCGATATTGCAGATGCGAAAGCGGCAAACCGGCGCGCAGGTGACGGCGGCGAAAAACGTAGTGGGACGCGCAGATGCTCAGCCATACCGCCACCACGGCAAACCCTGAAATCGCGGACAACGCCACATATACGGTATCCGGCGCCACCACGCTGGAAAACAGCGCCAGCAGCCCTCCGAGCATACTGATCGAAATGGCGAACAGCGGTATGCCCCGGCGCGTCAGGCGCGCAAAACACTTCGGCAGAGTTCGTTCGTTCGATAGCGACCACAGCATTCGGCCTGACGCATATAGCCCGGAGTTGGCGGCGGAGAGGATTGCGGTAAGAATGACAAAATTAAATATGTCCGCCGCATAAGGAATACCGATTTTTTCGAACACCATCACAAACGGACTTTTGATGATTCCCGCCTGATCCATCGGCAGCATCGCCGCCAGAACCACCACCGTGCCGATAAAGAAAATAACCAGCCGCGCCACCGTGGTACGGATCGCAATGGGGACGACTTTTTGCGGATTTTCCGTTTCACCGGCGGCGATGCCAATTAATTCCGTGCCGGAAAACGCAAAGTTAACCGCCACCATGGTCATCAAGATCGGCAAGCCGCCGTGTGGGAACCAGCCCGATGACGTGATGTTGTGGAAAAACGGCGCCGGCGATCCGTCTTTCAGCGGAATAAAGCCAAACATCGCGCCCGCGCCCAGAATGATAAACGCCAGAATGGTGACCACTTTGATCAGCGAAAACCAGAACTCGCCCTCGGCAAAGAAGCGCGAAGAGATGACATTCAGCAGGAATATCAGCGTGCAGAACAACAGACACCAGATCCAAACCGGCACCTGGGGAAACCAGTATTGCATGCAAAATCCGGCGGCGGTAAGGCTGGAGCCCAGCGCCACCGTCCAGGTCAACCAATACAACCAGGCAACGGTATAGCCCGTGGCCGGGCCGAGGTAACGCGCGGCATAAACATGGAAAGCGCCGGTTTCCGGCATGGCGACGGATAACTCGCCGAGGCTCAGCATCACCAGATACACCACCAGCGCGCCAATCAGGTAGGCCATCAGCGTACCCGCCGCGCCGGTGGTCGAAATGATGTAACCGGTATTGAAAAACAACCCGGTGCCAATAACGCCGCCGAGTGACAGCATAACCAAATGACGCGCTTTCATCGTGCGCTTGAATTGCCCTTCCGGCTTGGCGGTGAGATGCTCCATTATGTCCCTCACGTATAGACGTCTAAACCTCCAGATAGATAGAGCGTTATACCGCTAAACCATCCGAAAAGTAAAGCGACCGGAAGGACGCCGGCGCCGATTAGTCAAAATCTGAGCGAGTAGCCCGTAAAAGGCCGGTTAATCGCGCAGATTACCGATGACGCGGGCGATATCGGCCGAGGTCTTCAACGCCCGGATTTCACTGAACAGCGCCGAAGCCTCGGCGTACTCTTTACGCAGATAGCCCAGCCACTGTTTGATACGGGCGACATGATACAGACCGGTGTCGCCCTGCTTTTCCAACCGGACGTATTTTCGCAGCAGCGCCATCACTTCCGTCCACGGCATACGCGGTTCATTATATTTGATCACCCGGCTCAGGTTCGGCACGTTAAGCGCCCCCCTACCAATCATGATGGCGTCGCATCCGGTGGCCGCCATGCACGCCTGCGCGCTTTGCCAGTCCCAGATTTCGCCGTTGGCGATCACCGGGATGGTCAACCGGCGGCGTATCTCGCCGATAGCCCGCCAGTTAATGCGCTCCGCCTTGTAGCCATCCTCTTTGGTGCGCCCATGAACGGCTATTTCCGTCGCGCCCGCCTGCTGCACCGCATCGGCGATCTCAAACTGCCGGTCGCCGGAATCCCAGCCGAGACGCACTTTCACCGTCACCGGCAGATGCGCCGGCACCGCTTCGCGTATCGCTTTGGCGCCCTGATAAATCAATTCCGGATCTTTGAGCAACGTCGCCCCGCCGCCGCTGCCGTTGACCAGTTTGGACGGACAGCCGCAGTTCAGATCGACGCCGTAGGAGCCCAGTTCGACCGCCCGGCTGGCATTTTCCGCCAGCCAGCGCGGATATTGTCCCAGCAGTTGGACGCGCACCGGCGTACCAGACGGCGTACGGCTGGCATGATGTAATTCCGGGCATAAGCGATAGAAAGACTTAACCGGCAGGCGCTGATCCACCACCCGCAAAAACTCGGTAATACAGAGGTCATAATCATTCACTTCAGTCAGAAGTTCCCGTACCAGGGAGTCGAGAACCCCTTCCATCGGGGCAAGCAGAATACGCATAACGCTACTCGGTTACAAAAGCGGACCAGCCAAAAAGCACGCAATGGTACTGTCCATTGTAAGGGATACGCAACGGAAAAAGCGCGGGGATGAGGTCAAATCCCCATCCCCGCCGTAGAACATGCCTAATGAACCTAGATGGCGTTCAACTTACTTCTTCACATCGACCTGATAGAAAATATGTTTGCCGAAAGGATCGATCTCATATCCCGTCACTTCTTTGCGTACCGGTTCAAAGATCGTCGAATGGGCAATCATCACCGCTGGCGCCTGATCGTGCATGATCTGCTGCGCCTGTTTGTACAGCTCGATACGCTTATTGTGGTCCTGGGAAGTGCGAGCTTCGGTAATAACCTTATCAAACGGGGCATAGCACCATTTCGATGAGTTGGAACCCCCATCGGCGGAGGTACAGCTAAACAACGGCCCGAAGAAGTTGTCCGGATCGCCGGTCGCGGTGGTCCAGCCCATCAACGCGGCCTGGTGCTCACCGCTTTTCACCCGCTTCAGGTACTCACCCCATTCGAAGCTGACGATTTTCGCCTGCACGCCAACTTTCGCCCAATCCGCCTGAATCATTTCCGCCATACGGCGCGCATTCGGGTTGTACGGACGCTGCACCGGCATAGCCCACAGATCAATCGTCGCGCCTTCAGGCAGCCCCGCTTCTTTCAGCAGCGCTTTGGCCTTTTCCGGATCGTAGTCATAATCTTTCAGATCCTGATCGGCGCTCCATACGCCCGGCGGCAGCAGGTTTTTCGCCGCCGTCCCGGTTCCCTGGAACACGGCCTGGATAATGGCGGGCTTATTAATCGCCATAGTCAGCGCCTGGCGGACTTTCACATTATCCAGCGGCGCTTTCTGCGTATTGAAAGCCAGAAAACCGGTATTCAACCCGGCTTTCTGCATCAGGGTAATATCTTTATTTTCCTTCATGCGCGGCAAATCGGCCGGATTCGGGAACGGCATCACCTGACACTCGTTCTTCTCCAGTTTGGCATAACGCACGGAGGCATCCGGCGTAATAGTGAAAATCAGCCGCTCCAGCTTGGCCTTGCCTTGCCAGTATTCCGGGAACGCCTTATATAAAATGCGAGAATCTTTCTGATATTGCGCCAGTTCAAACGGGCCGGTGCCGATCGGATTCATATCCACGCGCTCCGGCGTTCCCGCTTTCAGCATCGCGTCGGCATATTCCGCGGAAAGTATCGAGGCGAAGTACCAGGCTAAATCCGCCAGGAAGGGCGCTTCGGCATGAGACAGCGTAAAGCGCACCGTGTGGTCGTCAATTTTGTCGATGTTTTTGATCAGCGAGCCGAACTCCAGGCTTTCAAAATTGGAGTAATTGCCATTAGAGACATTGTGGTAGGGATGCTGGGGATCTTTCTGCCTCATAAACGAAAAGATAACGTCGTCGGCGCCGAAATCACGCGTGGGTTTGAAATATTTATTGCTTTGAAACTTCACGCCTTTGCGCAAATGGAAGGTATAGGTCGTACCGTCCTCGCTAATGTCCCAGCTTTCCGCCAGACTCGGAATCAGCTCCGTGGTTCCCACTTTGAAATCGACCAGGCGGTTATAAACCGGCACCGCGCTGGCGTCTACGCTGGTGCCCGAGGTATACAACTGCGGGTTAAAGTTTTCTGGTGAACCTTCTGAACAAAATACCAATGTGTTAGCCGAAGCCGCCGAAGCCATCGCTAACGTCAGTGCTGACAGCGTTAACCGCGACACCAAACTTTTCATCCCAAACCTCTCTTTTAATGACTCTATATACCCTGATAAAGAAAAAATCGCTCGTCTGCACAACGGCATCTATAGCAATAAGCATATTGCCTGACTCAAAATAGTAGACAATATAATCAAATAGATATAGGTAGTTAACAAATAACATAATTAGGCTACGATATAAAACACCCCGTGTAATAAACAAATGAAGGATGCGTTATGACTTACAATCTGGCCAGTCAGCTCAGCAAGCGTTTTTACCGCTATCTCGCCGTGACCAGCCAAAGCAACGCGGCATCTTCGGTTTTACCCAGTACGCCGGAACAGCACGACATGGCGAAAATGCTGGCGCAAGAGCTGCGCGAATTCGGTATGAAAGATGTCGTTATTGATGAACATGCCACCGTCACCGCAGTAAAACCGGGCAACTGCCCTTCCGCGCCGCGCATCGGTTTTATTACGCACATAGATACCGTTGACGTCGGGCTATCGCCGCACATCCATCCACAGACCTTACACTTTACCGGCGAAGATCTTTGCCTGAACCGCGAACAGGATATTTGGCTGCGCACGGCGGAACACCCGGAAATTATGCCGTATGTCGGCCAGGATATTATTTTCAGCGACGGCACCAGCGTGCTGGGCGCGGATAATAAAGCCGCCGTCACGGTGGTCATGACGCTGCTGGAGAACCTCGCCAGCGATATGCGGCACGGCGATATCGTGGTCGCATTCGTGCCGGACGAGGAGATCGGGCTGCGCGGAGCCAAAGCGCTGGATCTCAAACGCTTTGACGTGGATTTCGCCTACACGATTGACTGCTGTGAACTGGGTGAAGTGGTGTACGAGAACTTCAACGCCGCCGCCGCCGAAATCCGTTTTACCGGCGTGACCGCCCACCCGATGTCAGCCAAAGGCGTGTTGGTCAACCCGCTGCTGATGGCCCATGATTTTATCAGCCACTTTGACCGTCAACAGACCCCGGAACACACCGACGGGCGTCAAGGCTATATCTGGTTTAACGATCTGGCGGCGAACGCCAACGAGGCCAGGCTGAAGGCTTCGATACGCGATTTCGATCTGGCTTCGTTCGAGCGCCGCAAACAGCAGATTGCCGATACCGCCGCGAAGATCGGCCGTCAGTATCCCACCGGCAACGTCACCTTCACCATTAGCGATACCTACAGCAATATCAGCAACGCGATTACCGACGATCGCCGCGCCATCGACCTGCTGTTCGCCGCGCTGGATAAGCTGGCGATTAAGCCGAAAGTTACGCCCATGCGCGGCGGCACGGACGGCGCGGCGCTTTCCGCGAAGGGATTGCTGACGCCGAATTTCTTTACCGGCGCGCACAACTTCCATTCGCGTTTTGAATTCCTGCCCATCCCGTCGTTTGTAAAATCGTATCAAGTGGCGCTGAATCTGTGTCTGCTGGCCGCCGACGACTCAGCGCAGTAGCGTCCGGCGTAGCGCGGAGGGGGTCATTCCGCGTTCGCTTTTAAAGCTATGGCTAAAGTGGCTGGCGGAACTGAACCCGCAAATCAGCGCAATCTCGGTTATCGCCAGCGAACTGTGACGCAGCATCTCCTCCGCCCGCGCCAGCCGCCGCTTCAGTACGTACTGGTGCGGCGCCATTCCTTCGCTCTGACGAAACATGCGGGCGAAGTGAAACTCGCTCAATCCGGCTTCGGCCGCCAGTTCGTCCAACGTCAAAGGATCGCCAAGCCGGCTTTCCATCATCTCTTTTACCCGGCGCAGCACCGCCGGGGCCAGGCCGCCGCGTACCTTCGGCAGCGTCCACTGTAGCTGGGTATACTGTCTTAGCGTATGTATCAGCAACAAGGTTGCCGCGCTGCTCAGCGCCAGTTGATTGGCCGGATCCGCCCAACTGTAGTTGAGTAAAAACTGCCGGTACAGCGTGGTGATCTGCGCATCGTCGCCGAAAATCCGCTCTTCCGTGCGGATCGAAGCCGGACTGCGATCCCAGGTCTGCTCCGCCAACCGGCGGAAATGGCTGTCGTCATAATAAAGATGGACAAAAGAGAGATCGCCGCGGATATCCCAGGTGGTGACGCTCTGTTTCGGCATCAGACAGAAGCGGTCCGGTCCCCCGCCGTTATGCCATCCATCCGGCGTTTTATGATAACTTTCATAGCCATCGGCAGTGTATAGGCTGAGGGTGTGGTGGTCGCCGTTTTCGAGGGTGACAAGATCGTTGCGGTTAAACCATGACGCCAGACGCACGCCGGAACCCAGTTCAACGGTATCCCGCAGCACCGTTTTATACTGTTGCAGCGAATTGAACGCTTTATACTGATGCATCGCACCTCCCTACCAACAAACCGCAAGATTCTGTTATTAGCCGCAATCCGCTGAAAGCCGAAGCCGGAGCAAAAATCCATACTGGCAGTCATGATAAACACCGGAGTCTGCTAATGAATATTGTGCTCTATATTTCCGTGGTGCTGATCTGGGGAACCACCTGGATTGCCATCAGCATGCAACAGGGCGGCGTTGCCGCCGAAGTTTCCATCTTTTGGCGATTCCTGCTTTCTTCCGTGATTCTGCTGGCCTTTCTCTCGCTGACGAAACGCCTTCGCCCGCTGTCGCGCCGGGCGCACCTGCTGTGTATGCTTCAGGGGCTATGCGTATTCGGCATTAACTTTATCTGTTTTTATCACGCTATCGCCTGGATTTCGAGCGGATTAGAATCGGTCATTTTTTCCATGGCGGTATTATTTAATGCTTTCAATAGCCGGCTGTTCTTCGGTCATCGCCTGACGCGCAACGTGATAATCGCCGCGCCGCTGGGCTTTACCGGCATGGTGGCGCTGTTCTGGCACGACCTGATGAACATGGACGCGCAGCCGCATCTGCTCTGGGGCGCCGCGCTCTGTCTGCTGGGAACTTACGGTTTCTCACTGGGCAATATGATCAGTTCCCAGCATCAAAGGCAGGGACGCGATGTGATGACCACCAACGGCTGGGGCATGTGCTACGGCGCGCTGTGGATGGGAATATTCAGCCTGATTCAGGGCTATGACTTCTCCCCGGAAATCACCACCCGTTATCTTGGTTCACTATTTTATCTGGCGATATTCGGTTCAGTGATTGGTTTTGGGGCTTATTTCAGTCTGGTAGGACGCATCGGCGCCAGTCAGGCCGCCTACGCGACGCTTCTGTTCCCGCTGATCGCACTGTCCATCTCCACGGTATATGAAGACTACCATTGGCAGCCCAATGCCGTTATCGGGTTATTGCTGATTCTGGCGGGCAACGCGGTGATGTTTTACCGACCGCGGCGACGGATGGGAACTGCCGCTCAGGTGAAATGAATTTTCATACCTGATGAATGATAGCCTTGCATACTGCGCCGATCCCCGCCCCGCCTCCCCCTTGCCAGGGAGAGGAATACCCATAAGGATTGAGGCGGTGTCGGCTGCAACCGCTGGGGCGCAAAGCCCCAGCATAAACCTATTTATTTACCCGCCGGTTTGCTGCGGTTTTGCGGACGCGGCGAACGGCGCTGCCCTTCGCTATTGCCCCACGGAGCGGAGCTGTTGCCGCCGGAACGCCGCGGCTGACGGGCGCCGTCGTTGCTCTTACGTTCGCCCTGAGCGCGTGGCGAGCCGGACTGACCGCGCGGCCCGCCGCTGCGGGAACCGCCGCCGCGATTACCCTGACGACCATTAATGATTGGCTCCGCCTTAATTGACGGATCCGGCTCATAGCCCGGAATGGCGATACGCGGGATTTCGCGCTTAAGCAGGCGTTCTATGTCACGCAGCAGCTTATGCTCGTCGACGCAGACCAGCGACAGCGCTTCCCCGGTGGATTCCGCCCGGCCGGTACGGCCGATACGATGCACATAGTCTTCCGGCACATTCGGCAGCTCATAGTTCACCACGTGCGGCAGTTGGTCGATATCCAGACCACGAGCCGCGATATCGGTGGCGACCAGCACGCGAATGGAGCCGTCTTTGAAGTTAGCCAACGCGCGGGTACGCGCGCCCTGGCTTTTGTTGCCATGAATCGCCGCCGCCGTAATGCCGTCTTTTTCCAGCAGTTCGGCCAGATGGTTGGCGCCATGTTTGGTGCGGGTAAACACCAGCACCTGCTGCCAGTTATTTTCGCCAATCAGTTGAGACAGCAGTTCCCGCTTACGGCGCTTATCGACAAAATGAACATGTTGCGTCACCAGCTCCGACGCCGTGTTGCGGCGCGCCACTTCAACCGAGGCCGGATTGCTCAACAGCTTGTTCGCCAGCGTTTTGATTTCATCGGAGAAGGTGGCGGAAAACAGCAGGTTCTGCCGTTTGGCCGGCAGTTTCGCCAATACCCGGCGAATATCATGAATAAAGCCCATATCCAACATGCGATCGGCTTCGTCCAGCACCAGGATTTCAATCTGCGACAGATCGACGGCGTTCTGATGCTCCAGATCGAGCAACCGGCCCGGCGTGGCGACCAGAATATCAACGCCGCCGCGCAGCTTCATCATCTGCGGATTGATGCTAACGCCGCCGAACACCACCAGCGAACGTAAGCGCAGATATTTGCTGTAAGCCTGAACGTTTTCACCGATCTGCGCCGCCAGTTCGCGGGTCGGCGTCAGGATCAGCGCCCGAACCGGACGCCGGCCTTTCGCCGCCGGCGCGCCGCTGCTCAGCAATTGCAGCAGCGGCAATGTGAAACCAGCCGTTTTGCCGGTACCGGTTTGCGCGCTGGCCATGAGGTCACGGCCGGCCAGCACAACGGGAATCGCCTGACGCTGTACAGGCGTAGGTTCGCGATAGCCCTGTTCTTCAACAGCACGCAGAATGTCGGCGCTCAGGCCGAGAGAATCAAATGACATAATAGAAAACAACTCCAGATCCGCCCTGACCGGATAACAACCGGTGTAGTTTTCAGAGGGACGATAAGACGGGTTTGCCGGGCCACCATCAACTCAACAATAACGACGTAAGCAACAACCACGATGAACGGGCACAACTACGGTGCGTAACTGCCGATATTGTATCAGAGATTATAAAGGTTAAGCGATTTTTATTAACAACGCGTTAATTTTACTCGTTGCCCTCCTCCGTATCCCCGCTGTTCCGTTTCGGCCGCAGCAGCGGACAGGCGGCGCAGTATTCACGCGGCTGCGACGCTTTATAGTAAAAGCAGCAGGTACGGCGAAAACGCACCGCTTTTGCCCGCGCCGGCACCCAGGTTTTCGCTCGAAAAAACGCCGTCAGCGGATTGTCATCGCCGCCGAAAACCGCGCCCGGCGCCTGGTTGACCAAATAATCGAAATCCTGCTGAATACGTTGCGATAACGTCGCCGATTCGCCGTCCGCCACAAGCATGCGCCTCTCATACAGGGAAAAAATGCGCACGGCGGTATTTTCCCACAAAATGCGCGGAGATATCCCCGCCGCCGCCGAAAAGCTCCGCCACAGCGGAGTCAGATGCCCGGCGAACAGCCGCTGAAGCTGACGCGTTCGCCACGCCTCGCGCATTGCGCCGTCCGGCGCGGCGGTAATCGACAAATCATATAGCGGCATGCCGGAAATCCAGCGCTGACCATCATGACCATATTCCAGCATGCAGTTGGGCAGCGACATATCCAGCCCTTTATTATACATCGACATGGCATATAAGCTGGAGGCGGTCGTCAGGAAGGCGATGCGTTTACTCAACAAAGACGCGGCGATTTTCAGCGACGGCGCATTAAGCGCCGGCGTCAGGCGCGCCAGTACCGCCCGGCAATGTTGCGGATTAAGCAACGTCTGAGCGTCGCAGGCATCGTGACGTTCCCGCCCGTCGGCAACGGCCAGCCCCAACGCGCCGGACAACATCGCCCACTCTTGCGGGTTAAACGGATGGCGTCGCACGTTCATCGCTATCCGCGCCAGCAGCGTCGCGGCCAAAGGGGATGCACAGCGGCGTGCCGAAAAACGGGTCGGTAATAATCCGGCAGTTCAGGTTAAACACCGTTTTCACCATCTCTTCATTGAGAATGTCGCCGGGTTTCCCCTGCGCATATACCGTCCGGTTATGCACCGCCACCATATGATGCGCATAGCGACAGGCCAGGTTCAGATCGTGCAGCACCATGACGATGGTTTTCTGCTGACGCACATTGAGTTCCCGCAATAGATCCAACACCTCAATCTGATGAGCTAAGTCCAGATAAGTGGTTGGTTCATCCAACAGCACGATATCCGTATCCTGCGCCAGCGTCATGGCGATCCACACCCGCTGGCGTTGACCGCCGGACAGCGAATCCACCGGGCGATGCCGCAAATCCGTCACGCCGGTGCGCTGAAAAGCCTGTACGACTTTCTCCTCATCCTGCGACGACCACTGCTGGAGCCACGACTGATGCGGATATCGCCCCATTTTGACCAGTTGATAGACCGTCAGCCCCTCCGGCGCCACCGGCGTTTGCGGCAGGATCGCCAGCTTTTTCGCCACGCAGGCGGTGGACTGCCGGTGGATGTCAATCCCGCCGACCATCACCGTCCCGCGCTGCGGTTTCAGTAGCCGCGCGAACGATTTCAGCAGCGTACTTTTACCACAGCCGTTGCTGCCCACCAGCACCGAAATCTTGTTGGCGGGCAGCGTGAGATCCAGTGCGTCGATAATAGGTTGCCGATCATAGCCCAACGTCAGCCCCCGGCTTTCAATCGCCGGCGGTTGGGGCGAAAAACGTTCTGTCGCACACATAAATCCGTCTTCTCAGCGGCATTGCCGAATCAGTAAATAGATGAAAAAAGGCGTTCCCAGCGCCGAAACAAACACGCCGGCGGGCAGGTCGAGCGGCAAAAACAGCGTGCGCCCGGCCAGATCGGCGAGCATCACCAGGTTCGCGCCCACCAACGCGGCGACGAGCGCCAGCCCAGGGAACGAGCGTCCTACCAGTCTTTTAGCAATATGAGGCGCCACCAGCCCGACAAACGCCATCGCGCCCGCGTAGGCGATAGCGGCGCCGGCCAGCGCGACGCTGACGGACAACAGGGCCAGCCGCATCGCTTTGACCGGCAATCCCACGCCCAGCGCCAGATCGTCATCCAGTTCGTGAACATTGACGTGCCGGGCCAGTAACACAATAAACGGCAGTATGGCGGCCAGCCATGCCGCCAGCGAGCGCACATCCTGCCACTGCGCGCCGTAAACGCTGCCGGTCAACCAGACATAGGCCGACAGCGTGGTCGTCAGCGGGCTGAATACCAGCATCATGGTGGTGGCCGCGCCGGTAAGCGCCGACAGCCCCACGCCCACCAGCACCAGCCGTATCGGCGAAGCGCCCTGCTTCCAGGCCAATAGCGTGATGAGCAACGCCGTCAGCCATGCCCCGCCGATAGCCGCCAGCGGCATCCAATGCTGGCTGAGCGCGGTGGAAAAAAATGACAGGAACCCTACCGCCGCGGCCGACGCGCCGCTGGTGATACCGAGAATATCCGGCGAAGCCAGAGGGTTGCGCACCAGACTTTGCAACATCAATCCGGACACGGCCAGCGCGCCGCCCACCAGCACCGCCAGTACAATACGCGCCAGCCGCAGTTGATTAACGATAAAATCAATACCGCTATCCGAAGCGGCGAACAGCGCCTGTATCACATCCGGCGCGGAAATCCGTACCTTGCCTTGAGTCAGCGAAAACAGCATCACCGCCAGCGTGATCGCCGCCAGCGCGCCGGCGACCGCCGTCGTGCGCCCGGCGAACTGGCGCGAAAAGCGGCCGACGCGAACGGCATACAGTTTAGCCATGGCGGAGACCTCTTCTGGCGAGGTAAATAAAGAACGGCGCGCCCAACAGCGCCGTCATCGCGCCGACCGGAATTTCCTGCGGCACAATCAAGAGCCTGGCCGCAACGTCGGCCAGCAGCAACAGCGTCGCACCCAGCAGCGCGCAGCCGGGGATCAGCCAGCGGTGATCGGAGGATAACAGGCCGCGCGCCATATGCGGCACGATCAAGCCGATAAATCCGATGCTGCCGGCAATGGCGACCGCGCCGCCGGCCAACGCGATAACGCACAGCGCCATCAGGCTGCGAACCAATACCGTACGCTGCCCCAGCCCTCTGGCAATCTCATCGCCGGCCGCCAGAATATTGATATGCGGCGCCAGCAGCAGCGCGCCCAGCATCGCCAGCGCAAAATAAGGCAGCATGGGCCAGAGCATGGACAGATCGCGCCCGGCCACCGAGCCCGCCAGCCAGAACAGAACGCTGTCCAGCCCTTCCTGATTGATCACCAGCAGCGCCTGTGTAAAGGAGATGAACAGCGCGGTGATGGCCGCGCCGGCCAGCACGATACGCAACTGACTAGTGCGGCCGTTACCCAGGGTGCCGAGAAAATAGACCGTGCCGCCGGCGATCGCCGCCCCCGCGTAGGCCACCCACATCAGCGCGCTCTGGCTGGCAAGCGGCAACAGCGCGGAAAAGCCGACGATAAAAAACATCGCGCCGGCGTTAATGCCAAACAGACCGGGAGAGGCCAGCGGGTTACGCGTCATCGCCTGCATCAGCGCCCCGGCGACGGCCAGGCTGGCGCCGACCACCAGCGCAATCACCGTGCGCGCCAGACGGGTGGTGGTCACCAGAATATGATCGATTTGCTGAGGGTCGTGATGAAACAGCGCCGGCCAGACCACGGAGAAAGGGATCGCCGTCGGTCCGGCCATCAGACTGGCGAACAGCGCCACGCCCAACAGCGCCATCCCGGAAGCCAAAATAGCCATTTTCGCCATTACGCCGCGTCCCCGGCGCCGAGAAGATGGCGTTCAATGTCGTCCAGCACCTTGTTGGCCCCGATAATGCCGCCCGACAGGATCCAGACCACGCTGTCCACCCGATAAACGCGCGCCTGCCGGGGCGCGTTCATCCGCAGCCAGAGCGGATGGGACACCCAATCGCGGTAGTTTTGCTGCACGGAGGGGTTTTCAGGACGAATAAACAGGAAGAACAGATCGGCATCCAACACCGGAATGCTCTCCTTGCTGGTCAGCTTTTGCAATATTCCCTGCGATGCCGCGCCGCGCTGCGGCCAGACGAAACCGATCTCAGAGAGAATGGAGCCGGCGAAGCTGCCGGACAAATAATTGCGCACATGATCGCCGCGAAATTCCATCACCGACACGCTCAGCGGCCAATTCGCGCCGACGCGCGCCATCAGCCGTTCACGCAGTCCGTCCACCCTGCGCCGCCAATCCGTCAGCAGCCGATCGGCCTGCGCCTCCCGGTTTAGCGCCACGCCCATCACCTGAACGGTTTTTTTGAACTCAAACACCTCATCCAGCGCCACCGTAGGCGCAATCTGCGAAAGCAGGCCATAAATTCTCTCATTGCGAAAACGCGATGCGATGATCAGGTCGGGCTTTAGCAGCGCGATATCTTCCAGACTCGGCTGGGTTTCCAAACCGACGTGCGTCACGCCGTTCAGCGCCGGACGCAGATATTTGTAGGTCGGTTTTTCCGTCCAGGAGTCCACTACGCCGATAGGCTTAATTCCCAGAGCGACGGCGGTATCGGTCGCGCCCTGAAATAGCGTTACCACCCGTTGCGGCGTGCCGCTGATCGCGGTTTCTCCCAGGGCGTGATGGATCAGACGCGGGGGCGAGGACGCCTGCGCCCCGCCCGCCAGCAATAACAGCGCTACGATTAGCCGCCGGGACCACCGCCCCCCGGCGAAGCGCATGCGGCGATACCGCATTTCACCCTTAGAAATCAAGAGTGTAACCCAGCGTCAGCGTTCGTCCGCGACCGGAGAAGTAGCGGGTATCGTTGACCAGCGCGCTCTGTGAATAGTAGGTGATGTAATCCTTGTTCAGCAGGTTGGCGACCGCAACATTGACCCGACCGTAAGGAAGTTTGTAGCCCACGGCCGCATCCACCAGCATATAGCCGTCAAAGTCCTTATCGCTGCCGTCAAAGTCGCGATCGAAGGCGTAGTTGAGCTGTACAAACGAACTGAGCTTATCGTTCCAGTTGGCCGACCAACTGGTGATGAGCCGATCCGGCGCAACGTTCAGCCCGTCCAGTTTGGCATCAAGGCTGCCGTTGTCGTCGCTGTCGTATTTGCCCTGGCTGTGCGCGTAAGTCGCCTTGACCTTGTGCTGCTCGTTAATCTGATAACCGGCGCTCATCTCTACGCCCTGAATGCGCGTTTTCTCCCGCTGCGCGATAAAGATACCGTCCGCATTCGGCTCCACGCGGCTGCCCAGTTTCGAGTTGGACTGATAGTAGCTGGCTTCCAGCTCTATGCGATCTTTGGCGAAACGGAACCCGGTTTCGATGTTGTCCGTCACGATCGGTTTCAGATTGCGGAAGTTATCGACATCCTGTCCTGACGTTCTGATGGAACGCAGCGCGCGCCCCACGTCCGGCATACCAAATCCTTCCGAATAGTTGACAAACAGGTTTAACGAATCCAGCGGCGAATAGACCAGACCGACGTTGTACAGCGTTTCGTTGAATTTCGGGCTGCCGCCGTCTACGGTCACGCCGTTGTTGGCCGCCAGCGTCTGGTAGCTATCGACTTTAAGCTTGGCGATTTCATGACGCACGCCGGCATGCAGCACCACCTGTTCCAATAGCTGATATTCCGCCTGCATAAACGGCGAATAGTTGGTGTATTCCACTTCCGGCACATAAGTGCGCCGGGTCAGATAGAGATCCTGCTTGCTTTTATCCAACAGGGTATCGAAGCCGACGGTGATTTTCAGGCTGTCATCCAGCAGGTCGTCTTTGGTCAGCGCCAGCTTGACGCCATATTTGGACGACACCGCCCTGGACTGATCGTACAGCGAACCGACCGGGGCGAGCGCGCCGTCCTGAAAGGTGGCGGAATTATCGGCGCCGAACAGCGCTTCATAGCGCTGGTTGAACAGCAGCGCGGATAGCTTCATCCCCGCCAGATCGTGATTTTCGTAGGTCAAACCGGTCGACCAGACGCTATTGTGCGGCGCTATGCCTTCCGGCGTGCCGCGTATCGAAGTGGTGGGGATCCCCTGCGCCCGATCGCCGTCCACGCTGAGGTAGTTATTCTCACCTTTGATGCGATAGCGGTTAACGCTGAGCTGGACCCGCTGATAGTCGTCCAGCCAGTATCCCACTTTCGCCAGCACGTCATAGGCGCGCGAATCCATCAGATCGCCCTGGGTATTATCCACCCCGACGGGACGGTTTTTCCCGTCCAGATACAGCCCCTGATCTTCATAACCGACGGCAAACAGATAGTCGAGATAATCCTGCCGGCCATCGACGCGATAGGTGGTTTTATAGCTGGCGGTTTCGCCACGGA
Organism: Brenneria izadpanahii; assembly: GCF_017569925.1. Classification (NCBI taxonomy): domain Bacteria; kingdom Pseudomonadati; phylum Pseudomonadota; class Gammaproteobacteria; order Enterobacterales; family Pectobacteriaceae; genus Brenneria; species Brenneria izadpanahii. The sequence goes on from NZ_CP050854.1 coordinate 3,151,619, forward strand.
TCTTCTCCGTGGGAATGGTGGTCTGCACGTTGACATGCTGATTGAACGAACCATTTTCGGGGCGGCGGGTAATAATGTTAATCACGCCGCCGGTGGCGCCCAGCCCGTTGGTGGCGTTGGCGCCGTGGATCACTTCGATGCGTTCCACCATGGAAAAATCGATAGTGTGCATTTCCCGCCCGGTTGGGCGCAGCGGGTTAGACTGAGGAATGCCGTCAATCATCACCAATGGCGCGCGCCCGCGGAATGTTTCACCGCTCCCGCTCATTTTTTGCCGGCTGGGGGAGAAAGAAGGTAAAAGATTGCTGAGAATTTGGGAACTGTCGCTGGAAATCAGCATCTGCTGCTCAATTTCCTCTTTGGCGATCACGGTGACTACCTGCGGTGATTTTTTCTGCTCGATGTTGGAGCGGGAAGCCGAAATCACTATCTCATCACTACTGCCGTCCCCTTCCTGCGCGTAAGCCTGAGATAACAGCGCACATGGCATAACAACGAATAAAACACGCATCTGGTTCAATGCCTTTTCCCCTTCCTCTATACACTCAACGGGTAAATGAAAGGGTCTCCGGTTAGCCACTGAACACCAGACACCCCCTGACGTTATTCATAAAAGCGTCGCCCGCCTATACAGGTTGGATTGCCGCTTTCCTTGCGATAAAATCAAACGCTATCCCACTGATTTAGTATGGTTTTACCCTGGTAGTCAATAATGGTAATTATTATCATTGAATATAAAAACTTACAACATTTACATAAAAAATATATTTACATGACGTTTTACTGCGACGGAAAAATGAGGACGGACATGCGGACGGCGGCTATCACTCAATGGCGGATACGCCGTAAAAAGTAATTTTTGTGATCGGGATCGATAAAAATAATAAAAACAGGCCTAAAGTTAATCATATGATTGATTAAATTTGCCGAGTTGGCCTATGCCGCAAAAATCCACCACGTCAAACCGCAGCGATCAAACGCGGCAACAGCTTATCCAGGCCGCGCTGGAGGTGTTTGGCGAATACGGTCCGCAGGCCGCGACCACCCGCGATATCGCCAATCGCGCCGGACAGAACATTGCCGCCATTGCCTATCACTTTCAGTCAAAAGAGGGGCTTTATCTGGCCGTCGCCAGTTGGATGTCCGATTATATTCGTCAGACCTACCGTCCTCTGGTCGAGGAAATCGAAATTTTTATGCGGCTCCCGCTGCAACAGCAGTCGCCGGAACAGCTTATGGAATATATTCGGCGCAGCATCCTGACGCTCAGCCGTCTGCTAACCCGCTCGGAAACGCTGAATCTGAGCCGGATCATGACCCGTGAACAACTTTCTCCGACGGAAGCCTACCCGCTGATCCATCGGCAGGTTATCGAACCCATGCACCGGTTGTTAACGACATTGGTCGCCCGCTATACCGGGATGGATGCAAACCATCCCAAAATCATCGTTCATACCCATGCATTGATTGGCGAGGTACTTTCTTTTCGCGCCACCAGGGAAACCATTCTATTACGTGCGGGCTGGAAAGAGATTGGCAACGAAGAAACGACGCTCATTCAGCAAGTCTTGATGGAACACCTTGAAATTCTCCTTAACGGACTGCGGGACAGTCATGCCCGACAGATAAAGGAATCATTGCGTAATGAATAAGAAAAAACTGGCTTTCGCCCTTGTTATTATCGTCCTGATCGCGGCGGCGATTTATGGCTTCGTCCAATACCGCCAGCAGCAGGAAAAACCGCTGACGCTATACGGCAACGTCGATATTCGCTCAGTAAATCTGGCATTCCGCGTGGGAGGACGGTTAGCCGATCTGAAAGCGGACGAAGGGGACGGCATTCAGCCCGGCCAGCCTCTGGCGATACTGGATAGCGCCCCTTATCAGAATGCTCTGCGCCAGGCGCAGGCCAACGTCGCCAGCGCCAAAGCGCAGTTGGATTTGTTACAGGAAGGCTATCGCCGCGAAGAGATCGAGCAGGTGCGCGCTCAGTTGGTGCAGAGTCAAGCGGCTTATGACTACGCGAACAGTTTCTATCAACGTCAGCAAGGGCTGTGGGCAAGACGGTCAATTTCCGCCGATACCCTGGAAGACGCCAAGACGGCCCGGAATCAGGCTCTGGCTACCTTGCAAGGCGCCAAAGACAAACTGAAACAGTATGAAAGCGGCAACCGTCCACAGGAAATCGCCGCTGCGCAGGCGGCCCTGGCTCAGGCTGAAGCCGTACAGGCCCAGGCCGAACTGGATCTGAAAGATACCGAATTGGTTTCGCCATCCGCCGGCGTCATCCTGACCAGAGCGGTGGAAACCGGCAGCATGCTCAGCTCCGGCAGTACGGTATTTACCCTGTCATTGACCCGTCCCGTCTGGGTTCGCGCCTATATCAGCGAGAAGAATTTAGGCCGCGCCGTGCCGGGCGACAGCATCCTGATTTATACCGATGGCAGGCCCGACAAGCCGTATCACGGCCAAATCGGTTTTGTGTCTCCCAGCGCCGAATTCACGCCGAAAAGCGTTGAAACGGAAGATCTGCGTACCGATCTGGTCTACCGCCTGCGCATCGTGGTGAACGATGCGGACGAGCATCTGCGTCAGGGAATGCCGGTGACGCTGCGTTTTGCCCAGGATGCCGCCGGTCATGAATGATATTTCGGCGCGCATCGAAATAAAGGCGCTGGAAAAACGCTTTCCGGGGCAGAATAAACCCGCGCTCGCCAGTCTTACCGAGCAAATTCGCAGCGGGGCCGTTACCGGATTGGTCGGTCCGGATGGCGCGGGGAAAACCACCCTGCTGCGTATGCTGGCGGGTTTGCTGACCCCCAGCAGCGGCTCCATCCAGGTGACCGGACTGGACCCGATAAAACAGGATCGGCAGCTCCATGCGATCCTCGGCTATATGCCGCAGAAATTCGGCCTGTATGAAGACCTGACGGTAATGGAAAACCTGAATCTGTATGCCGACTTGCGCGGTATTACCGGCGACGTCCGCCAGGAGACGTTTAATCGGCTGCTATCGTTTACCGACCTCACCCGCTTTACCGAACGTTTGGCGGGGAAACTCTCCGGCGGGATGAAGCAAAAGCTGGGATTGGCCTGTACGCTATTGGGGCAACCCAAAGTCCTGCTGCTGGATGAACCGGGCGTCGGGGTCGATCCCATTTCCCGCCGCGAACTCTGGCGCATGGTGCATGAACTGGCCGATGAAGGCATGCTGATCGTGTGGAGCACATCGTATCTGGATGAGGCCGAACAGTGCCGGGACATTCTGTTGCTCAATGAAGGGGAACAGTTGTACCGCGGCGAACCACGGGAGTTGACGGAGAAAATGGCCGGCCGCAGCGTGCTGGTCAGCGCCCATGACGAGAGCCACCGGAAACTGCTGCAACGCGCTCTGCGCCAGCCGCAGGTTAGCGACGGCGTGATTCAGGGGCAGTACGTGCGGCTGATTTTGCAACCGGATGCGGATCGGGCGGCGCTGCTGTCGGCGCTGAATCTGCCGCAAGAGAGCCTGCAGGACACCGCTCCCCGTTTTGAGGATGCGTTCATCGATTTACTGGGCGGCGGCCCGGCCAGCGAATCTTCGCTGGCGAAAATCATGCCGTCGATTGAAATTAACGGTGAAGAAACCGTTATCGAAGCGCGGCAACTGACGAAAAAATTCGGCGATTTCGCCGCCACCGACCATGTCAGCTTTAAGGTTCAGCGCGGGGAAATCTTCGGCCTGCTGGGCCCCAACGGCGCGGGAAAATCCACCACCTTCAAAATGATGTGCGGCTTGCTGGTGCCCACCGGCGGCAAAGCGCTGGTACTGGACATGGATCTGAAAACCAGCTCCGGTAAAGCGCGTCAGCATTTGGGTTATATGGCGCAGAAATTCTCTCTGTACGGCAACCTGACGGTGGAACAGAACCTGCGTTTTTTCTCCGGCGTATATGGTCTAAAGGGCAAAGCGCAGCGCGATAAAATGGCGGAAATGGAAAAAGCGTTTAACTTCCAGCCGATTTATCACCAAACGCCCGATGCCCTGCCGCTGGGATTCAAACAGCGGCTGGCGCTGGCCTGCGCGCTGATGCATGAGCCGGACATCCTGTTTTTGGACGAACCGACCTCCGGCGTCGATCCGCTAACCCGCCGGGAATTCTGGATACATATCAACGGGATGGTAAATAAAGGCGTCACGGTAATGGTAACCACCCACTTTATGGACGAAGCCGAGTATTGCGACCGCATCGGGCTGGTGTATCACGGTAAGCTGATCGCCGCCGGCACGCCGGACGATCTGAAACAGAAGGCCGCCGACGAGCAGACGCCGTCCCCCACCATGGAAGAGGCGTTTATCGCGCTGATCCAGGAATACGACAGGGAGAACACTCATGGATAATCAGCAAGACAGCACCCATTTTTCCTTGCGTCGCCTGCGCGCGCTGTGCCTGAAGGAAACCCGGCAAATCCTGCGCGACCCCAGCAGCGGCTTGATCGCCTTCGTCATCCCGTTATTGCTGCTATTTATCTTCGGCTACGGCATCAATCTCGATTCCAGCCGGCTTCGTGTCGGTATTCTGGTGGAGCAGCAAAGCGAAGACGCTCTGGAGCTGGCCGCCACTTTCGCCGCGTCGCCGTTTATCGCCCCGACGATTAGCGATAACCGACAGCAGCTTATTCAGATGATGCAGGCCGGACGGATCCGCGGGCTGATCGTCATCCCGGTCAATTTCGCCGAACAGATGGCGCGATCCTCTGTAGATGCCCCCATTCAGGTGGTTACCGACGGCTCCGAACCCAACACCGCCAACTTTGTTCAGGCCTATGCCCAAGGGATATGGCTGCTCTGGCAGCAACAACGGGCCAGCGACAGAGGCGAATCGTTTGAACAATTGATCGAGGTGCAGCAGCGTTACTGGTTCAACCCGGCGGCCATCAGCCAGCATTTTATCGTGCCCGGCGCCATCACCATTATTATGACCGTAATCGGCGCCATTCTAACGTCGCTGGTTATCGCCCGCGAATGGGAACGCGGCACCATGGAAGCGCTGTTATCCACCCAGGTGACCCGCACTGAACTGCTGCTGGCGAAACTGATCCCCTACTACGTTCTTGGCATGATCGCGATGGTGCTGTGTATCGTGGTCGCCCGCTTCGTCATGCAGGTGCCTTACCGCGGATCGCTGTTGGCGCTGTTCGGCATCAGCAGCCTGTTCCTCGCCAGTACGCTGGGAATGGGATTATTGATTTCCACCCTGACGAAAAATCAGTTTAATGCGGCAATGATGGCGCTGAACGTCGGCTTTCTACCCGCCGTGATGCTGTCCGGATTTATTTTTGAAATTGACAGTATGCCGGTGCTGGTGCGCGCCGTCTCGTACCTGATCCCCGCCCGTTACTTTGTCAGCACGCTGCAAACGCTGTTTCTGGCGGGCAACATCAGCAGCGTGCTGTTAATTAATCTGCTGTTTCTTATCGCCTCCGCCGTGGTATTCATCGGTCTCACGGCCTGGAAAACCCAACGCCGACTGGACTAGGGAGCCAACATGTTTCATCGCCTATGGACACTTATCGTCAAGGAGCTCCAGTCTCTGCTGCGCGAACCGCAAACGCGCGCCATTCTGATGCTGCCGGTGATTATTCAGGTCGGCCTGTTTCCTTTCGCCGCCACGCTGGACGTGACCAACGCCACGATTGCTATTTACAGTGAAGACAACGGCCAGGCTTCCGTTGAACTGACCCAACGCATCGCCAAAGCCAAAGCCTTCCCCAATGTGCTGTTGTTGCGCGCATCGCAGGAGATACGCCCCACGCTGGACAACCAGCGGGCATTGTTGATCGTCCGTTTTCCGCCGCAGTTTTCCCGCAATATAGCCCGCGGCGAGAGTACGTCGCTTCAGCTTATTCTGGACGGACGACACTCCAACAGCGCCCAGATCGCCGCCGGATACGTGCAGAAGATCGTTCAGGATTATCAGTTGGAACTATCGGCCGACACCCCGAAAATCAATAACAGCGAGTTGGTGGTCCGCCACTGGTATAACCCGAATCTGGATTACAAATGGTTTGTGGTGCCTTCGCTGATTGCCTTGATCACCACCATCGGCGTGCTGATCGTCACCGCGCTTTCGGTCGCCCGCGAACGGGAACAAGGAACGCTGGAACAGCTATTGGTGTCGCCGCTGTCGACCTGGCAGATATTTGTCGGCAAAGCGGTGCCGGCCCTTATCGTCGCCACCTTCCAGGCCACCATTGTGCTGCTGGCCGGGATATTCGCCTACCAGATCCCCTTTGCCGGTTCGCTGCTGCTGTTCTACCCCACCATCCTGATTTACGGCCTGTCGCTGGTTGGATTCGGGCTGTTTATCTCTTCGCTCTGCTCCACCCAGCAGCAGGCGTTTATCGGCGTGTTCGTGTTTCTGATGCCGGCGATCCTGTTGTCCGGCTATGTCTCCCCGGTGGAGAATATGCCGCAGTGGTTACAAAACGCCACCTGGATTAACCCTATCCGCCATTTCACGGAAATCACCAAGCAGATCTACCTGAAAGACGCGGATTTCTCGATTATCTGGCAAAGTCTATGGCCGTTGCTGATCATTATCGTCATCACCGGTTCCGCCGCCTATGCGATTTTCCGAAGAAAGGTTGCGTGACGGCTATCGGCGTGAACGGAATCCTGCTTTTTATAAGCGGAAAAATAGCAACTCCCCGCATGCGGGGAGTGAGTTTGATGGCAAACCTATTGTGATGAGATTGAGATACCCGGAGCGACCACGGGGGTGAGGCGTCCCTGCGGGAACCTCCCCCCGTGTTTCTCCTAATAACAGACTTTGTCATCAGTCTGGATTCCCCGCTCGTGGGGAGTCAGACTGTGAACAACGTTCGACACATTGCCTTCGATACATTGCCATTAAAACCCCCTCCCATCCTTCCCCTTGTCAGGGGGAGGAGCTACGATTAAAAGCGCAGGCGTTGCTCCCTCCCCTGCGAAGGGGAGGGTTGGGGTGGGGTTAGAGCCAGAAGGAAGATCCCCGCCTGCGCGGGGATGACAATGGAAGCGGGAGTTAAGCATCGTGATACGAAAGCGAGCTGTAGCTTTAACGGCGATTGCCGAAAATGCGCAATAGCATCAGGAACAGGTTGATGAAATCCAGATACAGCGTCAGCGCGCCGACAATCGAATATTTGCGGAAGTTATCCCGATCGTCGACCGACAGTTGCTGACCGAGGTTTTTCAATTTCTGGGTGTCATACGCCGTCAGGCCGACGAACACCACCACCCCGATATAGGTCACCGCCCACATCAGCGCCTCGCTTTTCAGCCAGAAATTTACCAGCGAAGCCAGCACGATGCCGATCAGCGCCATGAACAGCATGCTGCCGAGGCCGCTCAAGTCGCGCTTAGTGGTGTAGCCGTACAAGCTCATGGCGCCGAACATTCCGGCGGTAATCACAAAGGTACTGGCGATCGATTCGCCGGAATAGACGATGAAAATGCTGGAGATGGTCAGTCCGGTCAGCGCCGAATAGAGCATAAACAGGCTGGTCGCCACGCCGCCGCTCAAACGCTGCACCATGCCGGAAAGAACAAACACCAGCCCCAGTTGAACGATGATCAGGCCGAAGAAAGTAATCTGGCTGGAGAAAACGAAATTGAGTATCGCCGGGGTGTTCGCGGCATACCACGACACGAACGCCGTAAGTAATAACCCGCAGGTCATCCAGCCATAGACCTGCGCCATATAGGCTTGAAGACCTGTCTGCGCGCGTTCGACAATCGAATCGCCCGAGCGTGGATATCTATCCATGATGCTACCTTTGTTTGCAGTAAGTTATACATAAGAGACGGAGCGTCTCGCCTTCTTTTATCCTAACACATAAACGCCGCTCCGGCCGAAGCCGGACGCCGATGCGCCGCTACCAGCGCCGGGCCGCCTGCCGGTCGCTGTCGCGGGACTCGACCCAGCGCTCCCCGTCCGGCGTGGCCTCGCGTTTCCAGAACGGCGCCCGTGTTTTGAGATAGTCCATAATGAACTGCGCCGCCTCAAAGGCCGCGCTGCGGTGGGCGGCGCTGACGCCGACGAACACAATGTCGTCGCCCGGATAGAGCTCGCCGATCCGGTGAATAACGCTAACGCGCGGCAACGTCCAGCGCCCGCGGGCCAGTTCGATGATTTCAGCCAGCGCTTTTTCCGTCATGCCGGGATAATGCTCCAGCGTCAGCGCGCTGACGCTCCGGTCCAGATTATGATTGCGCACCTTACCGGTAAAGGTCACTACCGCGCCGTCCTCATCGCACTGGGACAGCCACTGATATTCATCGCCGACGTTAAAATTGTCTGCGCTTACGCGAATGCGCGTCTCAACCATGTTCAACCTCCCGTTACCGGCGGGAAAAAAGCCACCTCGTCGCCATCCCGCAGCGGATGTTGCATGTCCACCAGCGACTGGTTAACCGCCGCCAGCAGCTTTCCGGATTCCAACGCCAGCGCCCAGCGATTTCCCCGTTCGCATAACGCCTGCCGCAGATCGTCCACCGTGGCGTATTCCGCTTTCAGCGTCAGGCTCTCGGTGTCGGTCAGTTCGCGTACCTGAGCAAAAAACAGCACGTTGATCATGATGTCTCCGCTTTGAAATCGCCTGATTTGCCGCCGCTTTTCGCCAACAGACGCACCGGGCCAATCACCATATCCTTCTGCACGGCCTTACACATGTCGTAAATCGTCAACGCCGCGACCGACGCCGCCGTCAGCGCTTCCATCTCAACGCCGGTTTTACCGGTCAAACGGCACAGCGATTCAATGCGCACCCGGCTATGTTCGGGCTGGGCCTCAAGTTCAACCGCCACTTTGCTCAGCAACAGCGGATGACAGAGCGGGATCAGTTCCCAAGTGCGTTTTGCCGCCTGGATGCCGGCGATACGCGCGGTGGCGAATACATCCCCTTTGTGATGGCTGCCGTCGATAATCATCGACAGCGTCTGCGGGGCCATTTCAACAAAGGCTTCCGCCCTGGCTTCGCGCACGGTATCGGCTTTGGCGGACACATCCACCATCGAAGCCTCGCCGGCGGCGTTAATATGCGACAGTTGCGACATGATTTCGTTACTTTTTCAGATGGGGATAAAAGTTACAGGGTTTCTGGCGGGCGTCCAGCTGCGGCTGAATAATGTGCTCCCAGGCGGTTTGACAGGCGCGGGTCGACCCCGGCATGGCGAAAATCACCGTCTGATTGGCCAGACCGGCAATCGCGCGCGACTGTATGGTGGCGGTGCCGATGTCCTCATACGACACCATGCGAAACAGCTCGCCAAAGCCTTCGATCTCACGATCGAACAACACGCCGATCGCTTCCGGCGTCACATCGCCGGGGGTAAACCCGGTGCCGCCGTTGATCAGGATCGCCTGAACATCGTCGCTGGCGATCCAGGCCGATACCTGCGCCCTGATCTGATAGCGATTTTCTTTAACAATGCCGCTGGCGACAATATGATGCCCGGCGGACTGCGCGGCCTCGCGCAGATAGTCGCCGGAGGTATCGTCAGCGGCGGTACGCCGATCCGACACGGTAAGCACCGCAATATTAAGCGGAATAAATTCGCTACTGACCTTGCTCATAACTGACTCCTTACGAAATACGTTGAATTCCCGGCCTGGGTTTAACCGCCGATAAACGATAGATTCTGCGTGATGCCGCTGTTCCCTTGATGCAGGAAATGGGTCTGCTTCTTGTACGATAACCCGCCTGAAATACGCATTTTCAGCGCATCAAGCTGATCGTCGTCGGCCATCAAATCACGTAACGGGATCCCCTGCTCGCCAAACAAACAGAGATGAAGATTGCCGATGGCGGAAACACGCAGGCGGTTGCAGCTCTGACAGAAATCTTTCGCGTAGGGCATGATAAGTCCGATCTCGCCCTGATAATCAGCGTGCCGGAACACGCGCGCCGGGCCGTCGCTGCGGCCGCGCGGCTGTTCGCTCCACCCTTGTTGCAACAGTTTCTGAAGAATAACCTCGCCGGAAATGTGATGCTGCTGAAAGAGACGTCCCCCGTCGCCGGTTTCCATCAGTTCGATAAAGCGCAGCTGAATCGGCCGCGCCTTAATCCATTGGAGAAAGGTGTGCAGGCTGGCGTCATTAACGTCGCGCATCAGTACGGTATTCACTTTGACCTTGCTGAAGCCGCACGCGAAAGCCGCATCGATCCCCGCCATCACCTGACGGAACTTATCCTGTCCGGTAATGGCATGAAACTGCCGGGCATCCAGACTATCCACGCTGACATTCACGCTGGTCAGCCCGGCTTCGCGCCAGCGGGAGATATCACGGGCAAGGCGATAGCCATTGGTGGTGACGGCCAAGGTGCGGATCGCCGGATTTTCGCGGATCGCGGCGATGATATCGACAAAATCGCGGCGCAAAGAGGGTTCCCCGCCGGTGAGACGCACTTTCTCCGTGCCTAATTCGGCAAACGCGCGGCTAACGCGACGGATTTCGTCGAGAGACAGAAAGCGGCGTGAGCTATCGCCATTCGGCTTATAACCATCCGGCAGGCAGTAGGTACAACGAAAGTTACAGACATCAGTTATCGACAGACGCAAATAGTAAAATTTGCGCGCGAACGCATCGGTCAGTTGACTAACCATAAACACCTTTCCAAATACGGGAGATGCAGGCATTTCTACCTCGCACCCTGGTGACGCTAAGGTCACGGCCAGGGCGCCCTATGATGCGCAACGCACACACCACTTAGGCGCCAAGGCTAGGAGTTTGATTCCAGTCTATTATTTGACAACTATAGTCAAACAATACAGACGCGGAACCGTGATTTTCGTAACAAAGTCTACCGCCAAACACCGTGCTCCGTCACTTTAAAATACGATATGTACTTTGATATATAACGGTTTTTCTTTATTACCAAGGTACAGAATACGCGAAAATAGTTTGTGGAAACTGTCACAGGTCACACCTGCGAGATGATCTTTCGCCTTTTATAGCGAAATCGGCTACCTTACCGGCGGCAGTTGTCACTTCAGTTCAGTTATAAGGGTTTCTATGTTCAAACGCACGTTGGCCGATCTTGATCGGGTTGTCGCCCTGGGGGGCGGACACGGCTTAGGTCGGGTAATGTCTTCGCTTTCCTCGCTGGGTTCCCGTCTGACCGGGATTGTCACCACCACGGACAACGGCGGCTCGACCGGAAGAATTCGCCGCGCCGAGGGCGGCATAGCCTGGGGCGATACCCGTAACTGCCTGAATCAGTTGATTACCACGCCGAGCGTCGCCTCCGCCATGTTTGAATACCGCTTTAACGGCAGCGGCGAGCTGGCGGGGCATAATCTGGGCAACCTGATGCTAAAGGCGCTCGATAATTTGAGCGTTCGGCCGTTGGAAGCCATTAATCTGCTGCGTAATCTCTTAAAAGTGGACGCCTTCCTCATTCCGATGTCCGAACAGCCGGTTGATTTAATGGCGATAGATGAACAAGGCAATCCCGTCTATGGCGAAGTTGAAGTCGATCAGCTCCCTACCTTACCGCAGGATCTGATGCTGTTCCCCTCCGTCACCGCCCCGCTTGAGGCGCTGGACGCTATTTCCTCGGCCGATCTGATCCTGATCGGCCCCGGCAGCTTTTTGACCAGTCTGATGCCGCCGCTGCTGCTCGACGATCTCAGCCATGCTCTGAGCGGCACCGCCGCGCCTATCATTTATATCGATAATCTTGGCCGCGAGCTCAGCCCAAGCGCCGCCGGCATGACGCTGCAACAGAAACTGGAAATGATGGAGAAGCATATCGGCGCGGGACGCATAAACGTTATTATCATGCCGCCCGGCCCGGCGGCGGCGCCCGACGGCTGCATTCTGATCCAGCAGCCGTTGGAAGCGGCCGACATCGCCTACCGCCACGACAGGAAGTTACTCTACGCCGCCATTGAAAAAGGGTTATCCGCCTTAACGTCAACCGAACAAACGCGCTCGTTCGGAGCTTATTGATTATTAACGTATGGCAATTGGCTATGTTAAACCGAATATTTCACGTCTTATCATTCATCGATTGATTAACGGGTAGTATCTGCGCACTTCGGGTTGTGATTATAAACGCCGCCCGCGGCAAGCAGACGCCCTGCCATTCCCTTTTCATCCTCAATATTTCACGGGTTAGGCGCGGGGAGGATTAATTTCCCCCCGACCTAAGCTGCCCAGTTGATGTTTTTTCCTCATATCCAAAGCCAAATTTCTTATTGGCTAATTATTAGCCTGCTTCATAAACTGACTCTGGTTAAGCATCCTAGTCTTAGGCTGTGAGCAGCTCACAGAATGTATTAAGGATCTCCAGATGGTTACGCTTTCACCAGAAAAAAACGCCGGAGTGTCGCAGGGCGACTCGGCCTGGCTCCGAATTCGCCACGATATTTTGTGTTGCCGGCTATTGCCCGGCGCCATGGTTACCGAACAGATGCTGATGGAGCGTTACCAGATTGGCAAAAGCAGTTGCCGCGTGGCGCTGGCGCGTCTGTGTCATGAGAATTTAACCCAGTCGCGGCCGCGCAAGGGATATCAGATAGCGCCGATCACCGTGCAGGACGTGGAAGAGATTTTCACCATCCGCGCCCAGCTTGAACCGCTGGCCGCCAGACTGGCGGTGGGACGCATAGATCTTGATTTGCTGCGCCGGCTGGAGGCCGCCTGCCGGGAAGAGATCCAGGCGCCGCTGTCGAAGCAGATCGATACCTTTATGAATGCCAATAAACGGTTTCATCTGGCGATCGCGCAAGCCTCCGGCAACAACCATTTGATTCGCACGCTATCGAACCTGATGGATGAAATGTCGCGGCTGGTGGCGCTGGGATTCAACGTGCAGAAAACCAAACCGGAGATCAAGCACGACCATAACGCCATGATCGAAGCCTTCAGTCAGGGAGACAGCAAGCGGGTTGAGTTAATCGCCCGCCGCCATATCGAAACCTTCCAGGTCATGACGCTGGAAAAGGTTTACGCCACCTTGAGCAAAGACGGCGCCGTACTGCCGATCCTGGAACAGAGGCTGCAACTATGACCATGCTGCGACAAACAACGCCGCCGTCTGCGCTGGCGGCGGACACGCCGCCGATACAGACCAAAGGCATCAGTAAAGCGTTCGGCGCATTACAGGTACTGCGCAATATCGACTTAACCCTCCATCAGGGGGAGATCCTGGCGCTGCTCGGCCCTTCCGGCTGCGGCAAAAGTACGCTGCTGAATATTTTATCCGGCCTGCTGCGCGCCGATAGCGGTTCGCTGACCATTCAGGGCGATGACGCGGCGCATTTCCGAAACTGGCAGCGCATTGGCTATCTGTTTCAGGAAGATCGTCTGCTGCCCTGGCGCACGGTACAGCAAAACGTGAACTTCGGTCTGGAGAATCTGCGTCTTAGCCAAGCCGAGCGGCGGCGGCGGGTGGCGGATGCGCTGCATCTGGTCGGACTGGCCGACTTTACCCGCTACTGGCCGTATCAGTTGTCCGGCGGCATGCGAAGCCGGGTGGCGCTGGCGCGCAGCCTGGTGACAGAGCCTGAAATCCTGCTGATGGACGAGCCTTTTTCCAAGCTCGATCCGCAAACCCGCGGCACGATGCATGACGAAATTCTGCGCATCCAGAGCCTGACCGGGATGTCGATTGCGCTGGTTACCCACGATGTGGAAGAGGCGGTGGTGCTGGCCGACCGGGTGGTGATATTTAAACCCCACCCCGGACATATCCACCACATTCAACCTATCGATCTGCCGCGCCCGCGCTTGCCCACCAGCCAAGCGGTCAGCGAGCAGATACGCCTGCTGCGGCTGGAGGTTTGACATGTCACGCGCTCGTTCTCTGTCATCGCTGGTCGCGCAACGTCTGATCCTGCTGGCGCTGTTTATGTTGATATGGTGGCTGGCGGCGCTGCGGATGCCGTCATTCATCCTGCCTGGACCGGAAAAAACCTGGCAGGCGCTGCTGCTGCTGTGGCGCAACGATACGTTGCTGAATGATATCGGCGTGACCCTGTCCCGCGTGGCGATGGGCTTTGCCTTTGCCACCCTGATCGGCACTCCGCTGGGGCTGGCGCTGGGAGCCAGCCGCCGTCTGGCCCGCTTCTTCGAACCGCTGCTGGCGGTGTTTAATAGCGTGTCGTCGGCAATCTGGGCCATTTTCGCCATCATCTGGTTTGGCATTTCCAACGCTACGACGGTATTCGTGGTGTTTATGACCGCCATGCCGCTGATCCTGACCAACGTCTGGCAAGGGGCGCAAACCGTGGAGTCCCAGTATGTCGAGCTGGCGCGCAGCTTCCGCATGAACCGCCGGCAAACGCTGGTGAAAATCTATCTGCCGACCATTCTGCCCTATTTCTTCTCCGGCGCACGGCTGGCTTTCGGCTTCGGCTGGCGCGTATCGCTGGTGGCCGAAACGCTGGGCGCATCGAACGGTATCGGCTACCGCCTGCGTCAGGCGGGCGATCTGGTGCAAACCGATCAGGTGTTCGCCTGGACGGTGCTATTGGTCACTCTCATGCTGCTGCTTGAGGGCGGCATTTTAAAACCCCTGGAACGCCGTTTGTTCCGCTGGAAAAAACTCACACAGGAATAACGCGATGAAACACATCATTACCGCGGCCTTGATGGTCGCCGGGACGCTGTTTGCCCAAAATATCTCCGCGGCGGAAAAAGTACGCATCGGTTACTGGACCAGCGGCGTCAGTCTCGGCTACGGCGCAGTGCTGGAAAGCACCGATTTTCTGGCTCGTCACGGCATCGATGCCGAATTTATTCACTTCCCGGACGTCAATGCGCCGGTAAAAGCGCTGGCTTCCGGCTCCATCGACCTGGCATTCGGCGCGCCGCTGGCGGGTATTCTCAGCACCGCGGCGGAGGGCGTGCCGGTGAAAATCTTCGCCGCCACCCAGCCGGCCGACGTGCAGTTTGTGGTCCCGGCCGACTCGCCTATCAGCCAATTTTCCCAGTTGAAAGGCAAAAAGATCGGCATGTCTCCGGCCGGCTCGTCCGTGGCGGTGATCGCCGGCGCCATACTGGCCGGCAACTACGATATCAAACCGGCGGATTTCTCGCTGGTGGGCGGCAACGAATCGCGGCTGGCGCAATTCCTGTCGCAAAAGCAGGTCGATGCGGCGGCGCTGCGCTCGGTGACCATCGCGCAATTGGATGAACTGCAAGTCAAACCGCTGGGCAGCTTCGCCGATGAATGGCGCAAGCTCACCCACAGCGACGCCGTTCCCTACATCGGCATCGGCGCCGTACGCAGCGATCTGATCGATAAACAGCCGGATACCGTCGCCAGGGTAATCGCCTCGCTGCGCGATACGCTGATCTGGGGACAGGCGCACCCGGACGAGGTGGTCGGCATTCTGCAGAAAAAGGCCAATCTGCCGCAAAAAGACGCTGAAGTTTACGTCAGCCGCTGGGAGAGCATGAACCGGATGTCGTTTGAACCGGCCGATATCGATACGTTGAAACTCCAGCACAAGGTATTCGTCGAAAGCGGCGCGATCAAAGGCCAACTGAGCGATGACCTGTTCGTCACCGGCCCTTATCAACAGGCGAAGTCCATTCAATCTCTGGCCCAATAACCCCCTACCGACAGGAGAAACATCAGGTGAGCAATACCATGAAAGCACTGATACTGACGCAGCACGGCGACCTTGATCGGCTAAAAGTCGTCGACGACCATCCCCGGCCGACGCCGCAGCCAGGGCATGTGGTGATCCGCGTCGGCGCGTCGTCGTTTAACTATCACGACGTGTTTACCGTACGCGGAATGCCGGGTATTACCGTGCCGCTGCCGGTGGTGCCCGGTCTGGATTTAGCCGGCGCCGTCAGCGCCGTCGGCGACGGCGTCGAGGGCTGGCGCATCGGCGACCGGGTGCTGGTCAATCCGTTGAAACCCTCCGTGGGACTGATGGGCGAGATGATCGACGGCGGCATGGCCGAATATGCGCTGGCGGATGCCGCTCAGTTGATTGCGCTGCCGGACAACGTTAGCTTCGCCCAGGCGGCGGCCCTGCCGGTCGCTTACGGCACCGCGCACCGCATGCTGATCACCCACAACACCATCAAAGCCGGCGATCGCGTGTTGATTCTCGGCGCCAGCGGCGGCGTCGGCAGCGCCTGCGTGGTGCTGGCCAAACGGCTGGGGGCCGAAGTCATCGCCTGCGCCGGCAGCACGCAAAAAGCCGACGCGCTGCGCGCGCTTGGGGCCGACCATGTAATCAACTACCGGGAAACCGACTTCTCAAAATGGGCCATCGCCACCTACGGCAAACCACAGCGCCGCACCTATGAAGGCGGCGTCGATGTGGTGATCAACTTCACCGGCGGCGATACCTGGCGGCCATCGCTGCGCTGTCTAAAGCGCGGCGGCACGCTGCTGGTGTGCGGCGCGACCGCCGGTTACGACCCGCAGGAAGATCTGCGTTATGTCTGGAGTTTCGAACTGACTATCAAAGGCTCCAACAGTTTCTATACCGACAACCTGAGCGCCCTGCTGAAGATGGTGGCGCAAGGCGAAATCGATCCGCTGATCGACCGGGTTCTGCCGCTGGAACAGGCCGGCGAAGGACTCAGACTGATCCGCGATCGGGAAGTGCTTGGCAAGGTCATCGTCACGCCTTAGTGACTAGGATAACGATTGAGGGTAACGATAATGACGCAATCCGCACCGCTGAACGCCGCCGATATACAGGCGCGTTTATTACAGGGCCCCTATCACCAGTGGCTCGGTCTGGAAGTCACCTCCCTGAGCGAAGGTGAAATCGAATTAACCGCGCGCTGGCGCGAAGAGTGGGTGGTCAACTCCGCCGGAGGATACACTCACGGCGGCATCCTCGCCGCGCTTATCGACCTGACCGCTGACTGGGCGCTGGTTTCCTTTACCGGACGGGGCGTGCCGACGCTTAATCTGCACGTCGATTATCACCGTCCGGCGCGCGGCGACCTTACGGCCCGCGGCCGGGTGATCAAAGCGGGTAAGCAGGTATCCTGCGCCGAAGCCCAGCTGTTTGACGGCGAAGGACGGCTGGTCGCCAGCGGGCGCGGCCTTTATTCCACCGTCAGCGCCTGAGGAGAAAACGATGCGTTTATCTCTCGATCATCTGGTGCTTAATGCGCAATTTGCAACCGATCAAGCGGCGGCGATACTGCGTCAGTTGGGCTTCATCCTGACGCCGCGCGGGTATCACTCAATGGGCTCCATCAACCATCTCGTGATGTTTGACGGACACTATCTGGAAATTCTGGGGCTGCCGCCCGGCGAGCCGGTGCGGCGGCAGGAACTGCTGGCCGGTCCGGCCGGACTCGACGGACTGGTGTTCGCCAGCCAGGATATTGCAGCCAGCGCGGCGGCCATCCGCCAGGCCGGTTTTACTGCTCAGCCGGTTCGTTCGTTCTCCCGTCCGGTGGATATCGAGGGACAACAGCGGCAGGCGCGTTTTAGCACCGTCCATTTGGCGGCAGGCACCTTCAGCGCCGGACGAGTCTATTTCTGCCAGCACCATACCCCGGAACTGGTCTGGCGCGATGAATGGCGGCGCCATCCAAATGGCGTGACGCACATCGGCCAACTGACCGTCGTCACCCGCGCTCCTGCGCCGCTGGCCCGGCATTATCAGGCGTTGGGGACGCTGGAGCCGGGCTTTGAACTGGCTTTTCTCGATCATGACGACTACGCCAAGCGCTATCAGCGTCTGCTCACCGTGGATCCGGCGCGTGAGAGTCAATTTTCCGCTTTGCGTTTTCACGGCGGCGACCGTGAATGGATAGCCGCGCAGGCCCGCATCCTTGATCTGCCGTTCAGCGAACAGCCGGATCGTCTGCTGGTGGCGCTGCCCGCGTTTCATTGCCTGTTTGAGTTTCTGCCATGATGAACAGTCATAATCTCGGCGTACTATTTTCCGCGCTCGGCGGCGAGCAACCGGCGTTGATCGCTCCGCGCGCCGATCGCCCGGCGCAGGTAATCAGCTACGCGCAACTTAACCGGCAGGCCGATGCCATTGGCCGCGCCCTGCTGTCGCGCGGTCTTGTTCCCGGCGATAAAGCCGCCATTCTGGCGCTTAACTCGGTGGAATACGTCGCCACGCTGCTGGGGATCCTGCGCGCCGGGCTGGTGGCGGTGCCGATCAATATCAAACTGCCGGTCGACGCCATCGAACATATTTTGCAAGACAGCGGCGCGCGCTTTCTGTTCGGCGACAGCGAACAGCTGGCGCGGCTCGCCAGTCCGCCGCCGTTCGCCAGTTTCAGCGACGGCGCTCTGACCGCGTTTTATGACCAGGGGCCGCTGACGCCCTGGCAAGCGCGTCCGGATGATGTCGCGCTGCTGCTGTATACCTCCGGCTCCAGCGGGATCCCCAAAGGCGTCAGGCTAAGCCACGACAGCCACCTGTGGGTGGTGCGGACCCGTCTGGCCGCGCGCGAACTGCATGACGAACGGGTGTTGATTGCCGCCCCGTTTTATCATATGAACGCGCTGGCGCTGATCCTGCTTTCGCTGGCCAGCCGCGTCGCCACCGTCATACTGCCGCAGTTCAGCGCTCCGGCCTATATCCGCGCCATTCACGACTATCGCTGTAGCTGGCTGACGGCGGTGCCGCCGATGATCGCCATGATGCTACGGGAAAAAAGCCTGCTGGCGCAAAGCGATTTATCCTGCGTGCGGGTGGTGCGCATGGGCTCGGCGCCGGTGAGCGCCAGCCTGATAAGCCAGATTCATCAGCTATTGCCCAAGGCGCGCATCATCAATGCCTACGGCACCACCGAAGGCGGCCCGGTGGTTTTCGGCCCGCATCCGCAAGGATTGCCGCTGCCGCCGCTGGCGACCGGCTACCCGCATCCCCAGGTTCAGTTGCGGCTGCGCGCCGCGGACGGTCAACTGTCCAACTACGGCGTGCTGGAGATGAAAAGCCCGGCGCTGATGCTCGGCTATCATCAGCGGCCGGACCTCCCCGCCCCCTTCACGCCGGACGGCTATTACATTACCGGCGATGTGTTCCGCCGGGACGAAGCCGGCTTTTTCACCTTTATCGGACGTTATGATGATATGTTCGTCTGCGGCGGGGAAAATATCTATCCGAGCGAGGTCGAACAGCTGCTGGAGCGCCATCCGGCGGTACAGCAGGCGTGCGTAGTGCCGGTGGCCGACGAGATTAAAGGCTGCAAACCGGTGGCCTGGGTGATATTGCGCGCCGGCCGGCAGATCGACGGCGAAGCGCTCAAAGCATTCACGCTACGGCACGGCGCCGCCTATCTGCATCCGCGCCATATCTGGCTGGTTGACCGCTTTCCGCTGGCCGGCACCAACAAAATCGATCGCAAAGCGCTGATGGCGGAAGCCGCCCGGCGCGTACGGCAGTCCGGGCCGACAGGTTCAGACAAAGAGCAGAGTAAGGAGAGTAAGGATTGACGGCCTAGCGCGGCACATCGTCTTAAGATGGCGATGATCAGTCGGACTCACGCAGCCAGGGCGTATAGGTCACGCCGATCAGTATGCCTTCGGGACTGAGAAAACGGGTTACCTGCTGTCCCCAGGGTTCCAGCCGGTTATCAACCAGGAGCCGGTAGCCCTGCCGTTTAATCGCCTGCGTTGCCTCAGCCACGTCGGCGACGTCAAACTCCAGCCAGCTCTGCGGCACCGGCAGATCCGGCGGCCACCGATCCTGACCGAAACAGGACTGGCTGGCCTGCTCCAGCGGCCATAGCGAAAAGTGTTTTACGCCGGCCAGCTTATCGGTCACCAGATAGTCGCTGTTGCCCTCCAGCGGCTTCAACGGCAGACGCAGCGTGTCGACGTAGAGCGCGTAACTGTCCGACAGCGATTTGACGATGGGGCCGAAGCCCGCGACAAACAACACGTTCACGCCGGGTATAGCGATATCCATAATGGCTTCTCCGTGTATTTCAAATCATTAGATCAATCAGAATGCGGCGGTGAATTGCGCAATAATAAAGACGAGATATCATCGTAGCCGAATATCTTGCTGGCTACGCTGTGTAATCATTCTACTGCTTCGCGTATGACGCTTCCATGTCAGTCGGTTCCCGGTCGATCATCGATAACGGGCGACGGTAAAACGCCGCCGCCCGTTTACCCATGCTCAGAACAAAATGGCAGAGGTTATGAGTTTGCTGACAAACCTGTCTGTGAAGCCGAGATACCCGGGGCGACCACGGGGGTGAGGCGTCCCTGCGGGAACCTCCCTCCGTGTTTCCCCTACAAAAACGCGTGCGTTTTTGAACGCCGCTTGCAGCGGCACAAAGGGCGAGTCCCGCTAGCGGGGCGAGTAATAATTGGCTTTATCAACAGTCTGAGGTTATGCCGCTTTCACCGCTGCCTGACGTTTTTTATTCAATTCCTCGGCGCAGGTAATGCCAAAGATGGTGGCGGCGGTAAGCTGCGCGCCCACGATATAGTCATCGTAAAACAGTCCGCCGATGGAGTTGCCGATTGCATACAGCCCGCGGATAGTTTTCCTTTCGCCGTTCAGCACTTCGGTTTTCACATTCACCAGCGGTCCGCCGAACGTCGCCGTCATGCCGCCCTGGAACGGAAATGCGTAGAAAGGCGCTTTATCAATACGTCGCGGATTCTCCAGCGTCAGCGGCGGATTAAGCTCGCCGGTGCGCTGATTACTGATGGCGTCGTTATACTCTTTAATGGTGGCAACCAATGCCTGAGGATCGATACCGGCCGCTTTCGCCAGCCCCTCGATAGTATCGGACTGATATACCGGCGCCTTGTTTCTTTCGTATCTGGCAAAGCGCTCTTTCACCGTCGACGAGGTCTCTTTAGAGGCTTCGTCGATAATAATAAAGGCCAGGTTTTCTTTTATCTGCCGGGCGGTTTCCTTAGCGACGCGGACATAGGTATTCACTTCATCGATATAGCGCTTGCCCTCTTTCGTCACCAGCGGGCCATAATTCACCAAAATGGAAGGATTGGCGCTGCCGTAAATCGGCCCGGCGTGGAACTGATCGATGTTGACCATTTTGGCGTATAGCGGCCGCGTCAGATTCAGGTTTTCTCCGGTGATGATGCGCGATCCCCGGATCGGCATCTGCGCCGCCCATCCGCCCATATAGGTGGTGACCAGATCTTCCGCGGCGTGGAAACCGCCGGTGGCGATCACCACCCCGTACTTGCCCTTAAGGTGTTTAATTCCTTCATTGCCGACGACCTTAACGCCGGTGACGGCAAACTTGTTATCCGTAAGCAGCTCCAGCGCCTTGGTATTGGTCAACACCGGAATGCCCCTGGCTTTGACCTGTTCAAAAAGCTGCATCACTAACTGCGAGCCGCCCGGCTTCGAGGGACCGTCGACCACATGGCTGCGTCCACGCGCCGGATAGGCTTCGGTTTCAATTTTCGCCCACTTGATGCCGACGACGTCGGAAAGCCATTCCAGCGCGGAATTGCAATGCTGGACAAAGTAACGCGTTAATACCGGGTCGCCTTTGCCCTGCGACATTTTGATCATGTCATCATAGAAAAGCTGCTCGCTATCCTCGGCATTGACGCCCTGCGCTTTTTGAAACCGGGTGCTCAATCCCAGAAAAATACCGCCCGCATAGAGAGAATTCCCCGCCGGCCGGGACATTTTCTCAACCAGAATCGGTTTTAAGCCCAACTCCGCGGCGTGGATGGCGCAAACCATACCGGCGCAACCGGCGCCCAGGATCACGGTATCGAATTCGGACTCGCCGCCCGCCGGCTGTGCGGCCGCCGCTACGCCAGCGGGCTGCGCCGCATGTGCGATGCCCGCCGCGCCCATCAATGAAAGCGCGCCAACCCCGGCGGTGGCTATCCCTCCCGTAATGGCCTCGCGCCGGGTTATTTTTTTCTCAAGCGTCATCATATTTTCCTCGCGTTAATATAAAAATTTATCAATGCCAATAATCGCAACAAATAATAATTATTTATACGCTTTGAAAAATCATGCTGAGAAAAAACGCCCCTGTTAATGATTTCATTCAACTATTATTTGAATTTATTCCACGCTTGGCGTTAATTGTTATCGTTGTCACAGAATCAATATATGTTTTTATATAGTTAGCGGGCGTATTACAGATTTGCATCAAAGTGGCTTGCAGCGGATCCAGAGAGGGCGGGTTCAGGATAAGCCGAATAATAAAGGGGAGTCGGCCTTTTTAATCATCCGTAAGTAATTCCACTGATTTCATGTAAGGTGAATATGTTCCGTACCTATCCGTTTGACCCTCTCATCATGAGTCACAATTATCGCTGTCCTTCCTTTAGAAGATTCCGCGATAGCCCAAATAATCTTAAGTACTGTCGCATCATCAAGGCCCGTTGTCGGTTCATCAAGAATCATCACTTTTGCATCATGATAGAGCATTCTTGCCAATCCGACTCGCTGTGCCTGCCCTCCAGAAATGTTTGTTCCCATCTCCCCGAAAGAGCGCTCAGACATACTCCGGATCTCATCCTCTGAAAAACCGACCCGGTTAAGGCAAGATACAAGCTTCATCTCATCCCTTGACTTACCAAGAATAATATTCTCGTCGAAATTCATGTCAAAAATATCTACATTCTGATGAAGATAAAATATATCATCGGATTTGAAATTTGTATTCACACAACCGTCATATTCACACAGACCAGCCAGCACTTTAGCTAGAGATGATTTACCCACGCCAGAATCCCCCGATATAATAACTATCTCATTTTCGGGTATATATAAATCTGGAAATGTTATTCTCTTTCCATCAGGATAAACAACCATTACACCATCAAGTTGAAATCCTTTTACATTTACGTTCAGATTATGACTTTTTTTCTCTTCAACACTCCTGAGTGCAAGTAGGTTAAACAATTGCCTGGCGCTTGAGAGTCCCTGAATAAAAAACCGATAAGAAGAAGAAAACTGTAATAAAGGAATAGCTATCTGCAAAAGTAATCCGTTTACAAGCACAAGGAGGGAAACCATTTCATCAGCGTCAGTCGACGTATGAATAGTATAGAATGTTGATATGAAGAACAATAAAAACAATAGTCCACCCTGAATCATCCCCAAAATGATCCCCGGTTTAAGAGATATTTTCACTTCCTCTATAAACCTGTCATTTGCTCTGCCATACCTTTCGTTCATCCACCTTGTCTGATTAAAGGAACGAAGAAACTCGAATGACCGTATACCCTCTGACATCATTTTATAGTTACTTGATGCTGTTTCAAACCACTTCTGCTGAAGCTTTTGAGCAATAATGGAGAAGTTATAAGTGAAATAAACAAATGCTGACAGAAGGATAAAAACAACAACTGCAAGAAAGGCACTTGCTTTATAGCCAATAATTATCAGCAGAAGTATACACTCCAGACTCAATGGAAGAAGAGTAAAAATAAGATTATAAAGCGCAGACCGAATACCACCCAAACCGCGATCTATTATAATAGCGCTTTCACTGCTTGTATTTTTCCTTGCATCCGTGAAAGATAATGAAAAAAATTTATTCAATGTGTTTAATATAAGGCTCTTTTGCAATATCTGTTCAAAGTAAACGTAACAGGCCAGTCTGAATTCCTCAAGAAAACGTGAGACACAAAATATCCCGGCATAAACCAGACAAAGCATAAGAATATTTTCCCTGACATACCCGGAAAAACTGATTATATATGCGAAAAATACGGGTGTAGACACACGCAACAATGTAGTTAATAAGAACAGAACTACCGCAAGGTAAAAGTAACCTTTGCTTCTTTTATCTATCATCTTCCAACTGCGAGATGCTATATATAGAAAATTATTCATGCGAAGGCAATAGGTCCTGTATTAACTTGTCCAGAATAGCCATAATAGTTCGCGGCTTCCTCATTAGCAAACTCATTACATCGATCAAGACTCATCGACGTAAAACCATTGACACTTTTTATATTATAGTAGAAAAGTGACATCCGTGGATCACTGAAAATAATTTTTCTGTTCCATATCAATAGTTCCTCTTCATAGAAATTCTTGATAAACTCAATATTCTCATTAATATTCCTCCTTTCAATCCTCTGATTATTCAGAATATAAGAGAACTTCTTAATTACATTCGGATTATTAAAACTTGCATACCCTGATATTATCGGGTCATCAATAGTTTGGTTCTGGTAAAATCTCGAATCTGAGATATTTTGCATCAGAATATAAGCTTGATACATCTCGGTGAGAGATTTTTCTACTGCCTTTTCAATATGCTCATGGCCGGCAGCACCTGCCGAAAAATGTACAGGACCTTTCTCAGATAAATACACAGATACAAAAGTTCTTACCGGTGAGATAAGTGAAACATCAAATAGATAGACCTCTCCATTTTCTAGCAAATGATCCATAAATCGTAGATGAGGGACATTAAACTGCCAAAGGGTATCCGGTGATATCCTGATAAAAGATAAGCAATGCCCATAATACCAGAATAGCGACAACGCCTGCCTTTCACAGTACTCATCACGGCTACCAAGAAATGCACCTTCATCTGTATAGTGAAGCGCGGTACCTGAACTATCTCTGAATCCATATTTCACATCATCAGGGCAAATCCCAAGCGTGAATGCAACCAAAGGGGCCAAGTAAATATTTCCTGATAATTGTTCACGCACTTGGGTCATTATGAATTTATGAACTGCTATATCTTCGTTGTTCTGTGCTGAAGACAGTGTCCGAAGAAACCACTTTTGTATAAAGGGTTCTAGTTCACTTAGCGTTGTTTGTTTCGTTCCATAATCTGAATCTGAATAACACAGATGCCTTTCCAACCCCTCCCCGATAGCCCGGGTGACAACAAGCCGATCATACCCGGTTGCACAACTGGCAATCCCTCTTTCAAGGTGCATTCTCACCATCATGGGTGCATTCAGGTTTGGTGAAAGGTCATAACAAATACGTAAGAATTTCGGACCTAACATTAAGACCTCCCGACCAGTTGGCAAACGACTGGTAAAATGACTCTTGGATCAAGGCCCAGTGCAACCGTCAGTGCTTCATCATTAAATCCCCCCCAAACTCTGTTATCGAGTTCAAGAGTGTTGCAGGCTATTTCCATATTCCGGTACATCGAACCGATCTCTAGCATTGCCAGGCGATACCCTCGATAGCCATATTTTGCTGCATGTTTAGTAATAACCGAACCATAAAGGATAAAGAAATCGTAATCGCTAAATTTATCATTTTTCCCAATAAAAAGACTTTCTTCAACCACCTTTATTGATAGTGCTGAAAGACTCTCTATTTCTCCCGAAAGAGGTAAAAAGTGATAAGCTCCCGGTTGAAAATTACTTATGTTTTTTACATAAATAATTACTTGTCCGGAATACAGAGCACCACCACTTGGGTAAGGCATAATAATTCTTTCACCAGAACGGTGAGCCCCATAACAACTGTTAATAAGGGCGGAAAAAACATCCCCGGATAAAGGAGAGCAAGCAGAAAAACCAGATGAAGATGGTACCCTGTGAAATGAATGAAGAATCTCATCATTCCGAAGTTCACGTTTCACATTACCAAAACGGTGCTCAGACCATTCAAGCATCCGGTTCTGTCCGTCCGTCAGAAGCGTTCGGTTAAAATTAAAGGGATTAATTTTCTTATCCACACGATTGCAGGTTTTTACATGGAAATCCATTAAATCGTTATGTACCCTCTGATCAATTGTATCATTTAAAACTGCCAGCATATAGTCAAACATTGGTCTGCTCCTTTGACTTATGATAATGAAGCAGGCAATCACAACGAAATGAAAATGGTATATCCATTTCCTGCTTTTCCAACGTATACATATTAATAATTTTTGTATGTTCTGTATTACACTCTGCGAAAACTGAACGCCCCTTACCGGATAGAATATCTACATCCTGCATGACTACTCTACAGATAAATGCCAAATCCAGTAAATCCGGTTTCACTTCCGGTAAGGTTGAATGATAAAGATGCTCAAGATAAAGCATAGCATTTGAAAGACTATTTATTTTATTCTCACTATCATAGTAAACCCGATCCATCAGATAATCGTAGACACATAACATACAGGGATTGCAAAGAGACTTTGACCAGATATGACTTATTACAGCATATTCCCCAATTATAAAAACGAACAAACATAATTGGTTAGATTTTGTTCCATTCATTAACCTTTCAATTTGCTCTCTTTTCGGCCAGACAGGAAGAAAAAATATTAAAATAGCATTATCGTTCAGAGAGTTCGTTTCAAAATATTCATTAATAGTATAAAAACTTAAAATAGAACAATCATTTTCAAAAAGTAATAACACACTCTTTTCATCAGTGATGAAATGAATATCTCTCATCAAATATCTATCCGATAATTTTATTAAAACCTGTGTTTCATTGGTAAGATAGTTAATAACCTCCTCTTGTTTATCCATATCCCCACCATAAGCAACCCATTTTTTTATCAAAAAGTCATATGTAACAACAATTTCAGCACTGATAGTTGCAAGCAATTTAGACATTACGCAATCATCAACAACAAAAACCCCTTTTGGGGTGTACATTACTGTCTTTCCAGCAGATTGTGAGATACTGACAGGTGTTCTTGAATATAACATGCTAGTTTCTCCCCATGTTTTTAAAGGCCACAACCTAAAGGCATGACCTTTAATTAATGGTTAGTGTGGATTTAATTAACCTTAACCACCATCACTACAGTTACTTGGCGCACTGTTGGAGCAAGCTGCACAATTTCCCGGCGACTGACTGTAAAGCCCCTTTTTGACAGGATTGTTTTTATTGACGATCTGTGAACCAAAGCGGTTTTTCAGTTTAGACATAATAACTCTCCTTACCCAAGTATTGATATTACAGGTTATTTATAACACCGACTATTGACTGTTAAGTCATATAAAATCTTAACGACATTACCGAATTAATCAATTTTTTTAAATTACTCTCATCACTATTAAAAAGCAACTCACTACATATTAATAGAAAAAATCTATCATAATGAAAGGCTGTCAACTTCGAAAAGCATTTAATTACAAAAACAAAAACCCTTTAACTTTATGATTTTAATCATTCAATGACATAGAATTATTTATCACACCGAACCTTCCCCAAAATATTACCGCCATCAAAACATAATATTTAAATATTTATTTTTGTTATCCACTGCAAATAAAAAATAAACTTACCACCTTTAAATTATTAACAACCTATTAATAATTTATTTTATTTATGGAAATATTATCTAATTCATTTAAATTAATATAAAAACAAAAGAATATTAAATATATATAGTAATCATTGAAGATTCTTGATTTTATACATTATGGAGATCATGCCTTCCAGCATGAATATATTTATCACTATGAATAAAAACAGAATCAGTTCGTTGAATATTATGCGAATTTAAAAGAAATCGCCGGTGATGAACCGATTGATGTGGTTCATCCGACACAAGCCACGGAAATCAGCTATGGGTGGATACTCAAAGGTTAGAAAAAGCAGTCAGGACCACGGGAAGCCAGCCGGGCCCTCCTGAACATTTTGGGTGCGCTGAATCTGAACGATATCGGCGGGACAGTCATTCATTACTATAAAAGCGATTAATGACTATATCCAATAAATAAGTCGCTTAAGAAAATGGCAACCAGAACCGATACCCTTTATGCAGCGGACTTGTCTATGGATTGTCAGCCAACAAACGCGCATACCATTTCTAGGGAGGAGCATTATGTCAATATCTATTGATGCAGCAGGAAGCAGCGCCGCCATCGCTGGCGGAACAGGCAATACCAGCGCTGAAACCCGCATTTTAAATCGTATCGAAGTTCTGAATAAGCAATTGAAGACGCTGGTATCACAAGCCTTGTCCGCCGAAAGCAGTAAAGAGCGGGAGGCGATCCTCGCACAAAGAAAGATGATCCAGTCGGAAATATCCATGCTGCAGGCTGAGTTGGCAAAAATTCAGCTTGAACAGTTTGCGGCGGCTCAAAATAAGAAAGAGATCGAAGAAATGAACGCGGCGACCAAAACGAGTGATGGCGCGCCACAGGATAACAGCGGCAAGGCATAAGCGGTAGAGGCTCGCTTGCCGCCGGCCTGCCTTTATTTATGCAGAGGCAGAAACCGTTTCGTGCGCCGGAATGCCGCCATTTCTATGCTATGCCGCAGCCCGCATTCGGCCCAGGCGCGGCGGGCTTGCGGCGCAAACGGTCAGGACGCGGCGATAAACTGTGCTCGCAAAGCCTGAACCTGATCGCGCAGTTCGGCAGCCTCTTCAAATTCCAGATTCTGCGCATGCGTCATCATCTTGCTTTCCAGCTCGCGAATCTTCTGTTCCAGCGCTTTCGGCGTCATTAACTGATAGCCCGCAGCCGGCTCGGCGGCTTTTTTACCTCGCCCTTTGCCTTTATGGTTCGGCTGGCCCAATTGCAGAATATCGGCGATTTTCTTATTCAACCCCTGCGGTACGATGCCGTGTTCATGGTTGTAAGCCTGCTGTTTCTCACGCCGGCGTTCCGTTTCGCTAATCGCCCGTTCCATGGACGGCGTAATTCTGTCGCCATACAGAATGGCTTTACCGTTCAGGTTTCGCGCCGCACGACCGATGGTCTGAATCAGCGAGCGCTCGGAACGCAGGAAACCTTCTTTATCGGCATCCAGAATCGCCACCAGCGACACTTCCGGCATATCCAGCCCTTCCCGCAACAGGTTGATGCCCACCAGCACGTCAAACTCGCCAAGCCGCAGATCGCGGATAATCTCGACGCGCTCCACCGTATCGATATCAGAGTGCAGATAACGCACCCGCTCGCCGTGCTCTTCCAGATATTCCGTCAAATCTTCCGCCATTCGTTTGGTCAGCGTGGTGACCAGCACCCGCTCGTTCACGGCGGCGCGCAACCGGATCTCCGACAGCAAATCGTCCACCTGGGTGGCGACCGGCCTGACCTCCAGCACCGGATCGAGCAGGCCGGTGGGCCGCACCACCTGATCGATCACTTCGCCGCCGGATTTTTCCAACTCATAGTTGCCCGGCGTCGCCGATACATAAATGGTCTGCGGCGCCAGCGCCTCAAACTCCTCGAACTTCAGCGGCCGGTTATCCAACGCCGACGGCAGGCGGAAGCCGTACTCCACCAGCGTTTCTTTGCGCGCCCGGTCGCCGCGGTACATACCGCCAATCTGCGGGATGGTGACGTGCGATTCGTCGACCACCAGCAGCCCATCGGCCGGCAGATAGTCAAACAGGGTCGGCGGCGGCTCTCCGGGCCCGCGCCCGGAGAGATAGCGCGAGTAGTTTTCGATCCCCGAGCAATAACCAAGCTCGTTCATCATTTCCAGGTCAAACTGCGTTCGCTGGCTCAGCCGCTGCTCTTCCACCAGCTTATCGTTCGCCAGCAGTATTTTGCGGCGTTCGGCCAGTTCAACCTTGATATCCTCCATCGCCTGCAAGATACGCTCGCGCGGCGTCACATAGTGCGTTTTCGGATAGATGGTATAGCGCGGCACGGTTTGCAGAATCTGCCCGGTCAACGGGTCGAACAGCGACAGGCGTTCCACCTCCTCATCAAACAGCTCGACGCGCAGCGCCACCTCGTCGGACTCGGCAGGGAAAATATCAATCACTTCGCCCCGAACGCGGAAGGTTCCGCGCTGAAACGCCTGATCGTTACGGGTATATTGCAGCTCCGCCAGACGCCGCAAAATCGCGCGCTGGTCGATAAGCATCCCCTTCGTCAGATGCAGCATCATTTTCAGATACAGATCGGGATCGCCCAAACCATAAATGGCGGAAACCGAGGCGACCACCACCACGTCGCGCCGCTCCAGCATGGCTTTGGTCGCCGAGAGCCGCATCTGCTCAATATGTTCGTTGACCGACGCATCCTTCTCAATGAAGGTATCGGAACTCGGCACATAGGCTTCCGGCTGATAGTAGTCGTAATAAGAGACGAAATATTCCACCGCGTTATCCGGGAAAAACGCCTTCATTTCCCCGTAAAGCTGGGCGGCCAGCGTTTTATTGGGGGCCAGCACCATGGTGGGACGGTTCAGATCGGCGATCACGTTGGCGATGGTAAAGGTTTTACCCGATCCGGTTACGCCCAACAGCGTCTGATGCGCCAATCCATCCTCTAACCCTTCCTTTAAACGGCGAATGGCTTCCGGCTGATCGCCCGCTGGTTTAAATTCGGAATTCAGTTTGAATACTTTACTCATAATCGAATACGTTTCTCTTGGATGGGCTGCCGGATGTCAAGCGAATGGAACCGGATGGCTATCGTCGGCACTCACAGTATTATGGAAATCAATCTCAGGCTTTGCCACCACCATGATACTGGATATAAAAACAGCATCAAGGGGATTATGATCCGCGCGCGCGATTAATCCACCAACCGGCTTGCCAACACATCGGTTTTCAGTTCGCCGGTAAAATATTTATCCCCAGATTAATAATTTTGCTAATGAATAGGAGATAGTCGCTGCCGCTAATTTATGCAACTGCATGTCATCAACGGGAAAGGGACTTGATTTTAAATAACGCAATGATTTAAAAAGAGTTAACAAAAAAGCAGAGAATAACGTCAACCTGGCGGGAACCCGCGTCGTTTCTCGCCTGGCATGGTTTTTCTATCTCTAATGCACACAGTTATCCACAGAAATAGTGGATAACCCCCACAACCCCGCATCCGCTCTGCGCTGCCGAAATACTATCGTCACATAATAGAGGTATCGATATAGGTTTTCTTCACCTTTTTTCTGCAATTTATCTGATAAATATTAGGTGAAAAAACGATAAGCGCGGGAACTGACAGATACGCGCATAGCCCACGCTGTCAAGGGCTAAGATGCGAATTTCAAGATATTTTTTCTACCGGGCGCTGATGAATATGACGCTAATTATCAGCGCGGGAATAGCGATAAAATATACTATTAACGCCATCCCCTATTTACTATTTAGGATTGCCGATGGGAAAATTTACGTTACGCCAGCCGAGTCAAATCGACATACTGTCCTAAATTTCGCGACAGGGGATCGGCCAAATGCGGAATTTCCCCCAGCATCGGCGCAGACAACCGCTGTCGTAAGCTGGACAGATATTCCTGATGCCGTTTTCCCGGCGGCATAATATCGTTGGCGATCCAGCCGCTGAGCGTCAGCCCGGCCTGTCTGACGGCGCAGGCGGTCAGCAACGCGTGATTAATGCAGCCGAGTTTGATCCCCACCACCAAAATAACCGGCAGTTGTTCCCGCGCCACCCAGTCAGCAAAGGTTTCCCGCTCCGACAGCGGCGTCAGCCAGCCTCCGGCGCCTTCCACCAGCAGCCAGTCGGCCTGCGCTGCCAGCGCTTGCAGCCCGGCGGAAAGCTCAGCCAGCCGAATCGGCCGCCGTTGCGCGGCGCTGACGATATGCGGCGACGTCGGCTCGACGAACGCCACCGGATTGACGGCATGGTAATCAAGCCGCACGCTGCTATTAGCCTGAAGCGATAACGCATCGCCGTTACGTATTCCTTCCGGCGTAACGTCACAGCCGGATGCCACCGGCTTATACCCCGCGGTGCGGTATCCGGCCTGATTAGCGGCTTGCAACAACGCGCTGCTGGCAACCGTTTTACCGACCTCCGTATCGGTTCCTGTCACAAACCAGCGTCTAGTCACGATAAATTACTCCATAAACCAGTTGATAACTAAGCGGGTAGCCATCCTCTCGCGGCGGGTACGACGCGGAGAGCGCCGCAAGACGCTTACGGCTGAGCAAACCGGGCGTCCGCCCCTGATGCAGCCAGGTGGCGCCGATACCTTTCAGCGATTTGAGCAAGGCCGGCACATCAGGAAAACAGCAGGTGACGCATTCCTGATGAAGTTGGTAACGATAAGGGCGGCAAGCGGCTTCAATGGCGGAAACGGGCAGAAACCGATTCACCCGGCGGGTGCCGTCCAAACGCTGCCAGGCCTGAGCCAGCTCAATCAGCGAGCCTTCCGCCAGCGTGGAAAATGCGATCGCGCCGCCGGCGCGGGTAACCCGGTGGAATTCGGCCAACGCCGCAGGCAGATCATCGCACCACTGCACCGCCAGATTGCTGTAGCTGATGTCCACGCTGCAATCCGCCAGCGGCAGATTTTCTATGTCCCCCAGCACATAACGCGCGGCGGAGCGCCGTTCTGCGGCGCAGGCCAGCATCTCCGCGGATAGATCCAGCGCCGTCACGCTTTTCCCCAACTGCTGCCAGCAACGGCTGAAATACCCGGTTCCGCAGCCGGCATCCAGCACCTGCCGCCCGTTGTGAGCCGCGATCATGTTGAGTAATCGCTCGCCGCTGGCGCGTTGCAGCGCGGCAAAGCGGTCATAGCTGGCGGCCGCCCGGCCAAAAGCCCGGGCAATAGCCTGTTTGTTATGCGTATGCGCGTCAGACAGCATGATGCAGCACCGTCAACAGCCGTTCGATATCTTCCGGCCGGTGCGCCGCCGTCAGCGTAATCCTTAGCCGGGCGCTGCCGGGGGGAACCGTGGGAGGACGCATCGCACTGACCCACAGCCCCTGCGCGCGAACTCGCGCCGTCAACGCCAATGCGCGGGCATTGTCGCCCACCACCAGCGGCTGAATGGCGCATTGGGAATCCATCAGTTGGAAAGCGGCGGCATCGCAACCGGCACGGAACTGGGCGATATTGCGCCGTAGCTGCGCGCGCAACGCCTCGCCCTGCCGGATACACGCCAGCGACGCGCTCAATGCGCACGCCTGCGCCGCGGGCATGGAGGTGCTGTAAATTAAATGGCGGGCAAATTGCAGCAGATATTCCGCCAGCGGTTCCGCGCATAGCACGGCGGCGCCGCTGACGCCGAAGGCTTTGCCGAAAGTGACGATCAAGAGTTCGGGCTTTACGCCCTGCGACCAACAGCTCCCCCGCCCTTCATCCCCCTGGACGCCGATGCCGTGCGCATCATCCACCATCAGCCATGCGCCATGTTCACGGCACAGCGCATGCAGCGGCGCGAGCGGCGCGGCGTCGCCGTCCATGCTGAAGACGCCCTCGGTCATCGCCAGCGCTTGCCCCTCGGCCGTTTTCTCCAACAGTTGCCGCAACGAATCTTCATCGTTGTGGATAAAGCGCCGCAAGGTTGCCGGCGAATGCGCGGCAGCCTCCAGCAAAGAGGCATGGCTCAGCCTATCGGCCAGAATACGGTCGCCCTTCTGGGTCAACGCCGCCACCACCGCCTGATTCGCGGCATAACCGGAAATAAATAACAGCGCGCGCGGATAGCCCAGCCAGTCGGCCAGTTGCCGTTCCAGCCGCGCGTGGGCGTCGGTATAACCGGTGACATGGCCGGAGCCGCCGCTGCCGACGCCATAGCGCTCCGCCCCCTGCCGCCAGGCCTGAATGATATCGGGATGACGGCTCAACCCCAGATAGTCATTGCTGGAAAAATTGATGTAGCGCTGTCCCTCCAGTTCCAGCCAACGGCCATTCCCCCCCTGATTCGCCTGCCGCGTCCGGTAGGCGTCATCCTGGCGGCGCTGTTCCAACGCCGACGCAATACGTTGTTGCCAGCTCATTGGCTCATCCGCCCTTTGGGATCCGCCTTACCGCGGCGATGTTCCTTATATCGCGGCATTTTTTTATACCGCGGCATTGTAGAACTGGTCCGTATCGGCATGGGTGGTTAACTGCTGCGTCAGCCGCTCCTGCTGTTGATTGTCGCCGTATTCGATCTCGGTCTGCTGCGGATTCAGCCCCAGCTTGCGGAACAGCGCCAAATCTTTGTCCTCTTTGGGGTTCGGCGTGGTGAGCAGTTTGCAGCCATAGAAAATGGAGTTGGCGCCGGCCATAAAGCACATCGCCTGCGTCTGTTCGTTCATCTGCTCGCGTCCGGCGGATAAGCGCACGTATGACGTCGGCATCATGATGCGGGCCACGGCGATGGTGCGGATGAAATCGAACGGATCGACGTCCTCGTTATCGGCCAGCGGCGTACCTTTTACCTTGACCAGCATATTGATCGGCACGCTTTCCGGCGGCTTAGGCAGGTTAGCCAACTGCACCAGCAGGCCCGCGCGGTCGCGCACCGTTTCCCCCAGACCGACGATGCCGCCGGAGCACACTTTGATCCCGGCGTTACGCACCTTATCCAGCGTATCCAACCGCTCCTGATAGCTGCGGGTAGTGATGATGCTGCCGTAAAATTCGGGCGAGGTGTCCAGATTGTGGTTATAAAAATCCAGACCGGCCGAAGCCAGACGCTCCGCCTGATCGCCGTTCAACGTTCCCAGCGTCATGCAGGTTTCCATGCCCAGCGCCTTTACGCCCTGCACCATCTTTTCCAGATACGGCATGTCGCGCTCATGCGGATTCTTCCAGGCGGCGCCCATGCAGAAACGGGTCGAGCCCGCGGCCTTCGCCTGACGGGCGGACGCCAACACCTGATCCACCTGCATCAGCCGTTCGGTTTCAATCCCCGTGCGGTAGCGGGAGCTTTGCGGGCAATATTTACAGTCTTCAGGACAGGCTCCGGTTTTAATCGACAACAGCGTGCTCACCTGCACCTGCCGGGGATCGAAATGCTGGCGGTGAACCTGCTGGGCTTCAAACATCAGTTCCAGAAAGGGCTTATCGAAGAGATTTTGCGCTTGCTCAAGCGTCCAGTGAATGCGGTCTGCCATGTCGGCATCTCCAAAATAAAAACACTTCGTCAGTTTAAATTAACCCTTTATACTGTCAACCAACTCAATGCTATTTTAGTTTACGAAAGATGATGATGACCCCTGCCGATCTCGCCTTTGACCAACGCCACATCTGGCACCCTTACACGTCAATGACCCGGCCGTTGCCCTGCTATCCGGTCGTCGCGGCCGAGGGCGCCGAGCTTCAGCTTGATAATGGACGCCGCCTGGTAGACGGCATGTCCTCCTGGTGGGCGGCGATCCACGGTTATAACCATCCGGCCATCAATCAAGCGTTGCAGCAGCAGATGTCGCAAATGTCGCACGTAATGTTCGGCGGCATTACCCACCCGCAGGCGGTGGCGCTGTGCCGTCGGCTGACGGCTATCACGCCGGAGGCGCTGGAATGCGTGTTTTTGGCGGACTCCGGCTCGGTGGCCGTCGAAGTGGCGCTGAAAATGGCGTTGCAGTACTGGCAGTCCCGCGGTCAGAATCGTCAGCGCTTTCTGACGCTGCGCCACGGCTATCACGGCGATACCTTCGGCGCGATGTCGGTCTGCGATCCGCAAAATTCGATGCACAGTCTGTATCAGGGCTATCTGCCCCGGCATCTGTTCGTCGATGCGCCGCAGTGCCGGTTTGACGGCGTCTGGGATGAAGAAGATCTCGCCCCGCTGCGCGCTCAGTTGGCCGAACATGCGCAGCAGGTGGCGGCGGTGGTGCTGGAGCCTATCGTACAGGGCGCCGGCGGCATGCGTTTTTATCATCCGCGTTATCTGCGGCAGGTCCGGGAACTCTGCGACCAATACGGTCTGCTGCTGATTGCCGATGAGATCGCCACCGGATTCGGCCGGACCGGCAAGCTGTTCGCCTGTGAGCATGCGGGGATCGCGCCGGATATCATGTGCCTGGGTAAAGCGCTGACCGGCGGCTATCTGACGCTCTCCGCCACGCTCGCCACCCGCCAGGTTGCGGAAACCATCAGTAACGGCGCGGCGGGCTGTTTTATGCATGGCCCGACGTTTATGGGCAATCCGCTGGCCTGTGCGGCGGCCAACGCCAGTCTGGCGCTGCTGGCGGAGAACCGCTGGCCGCAGCAGGTAACGGCTATCGAGCAGCAGTTGCGTCAGGCGCTGACGCCTTTATCCGCCTGCCCCGAGGTGGCGGATGTGCGCGTGCTGGGCGCAATTGGCGTAGTGGAAACGCGCCGACCGGTCAATATGGCGCGTTTACAACACTTTTTCGTTGAGCGCGGCGTATGGATCCGTCCATTCGGTAAACTCATTTATCTGATGCCGCCATTTATTATTCAGCCGGCGCAGTTGCGCCGGCTTACCGATGCTATCGCCGAAGCCCTATCCGCGCGTTATTTATTTAACGAATGAACAAAATATCGCCGATCCGACTCAAGGCGCAAATTAATGTAGCGAGGGGAAAGTTGTGATCGGTGGCACACTAATTATATTAGCGTTATGATTAGCCCATCAGTTAATCAGGACTTCCCCATGCGTAATACGATCACCCTTTGCTGGCAGTATTTACGCGCTTTCGCATTGATTTACCTCTGTCTGCTGGCAGGCAATGCGATATCCGCGCTACTCCCGATTGTTATTCCCGGCAGCATTATCGGCATGCTGATTTTATTCTCGCTTCTCGCTTCGCAGATCCTGCCGTCGGACTGGGTCAGACCCGGTTGCCATATGTTTATTCGCCATATGGCGATGCTGTTTGTTCCGATCGGGGTGGGCGTGATGAACTATTACGATCTGCTCAGCCAACAGTTCGGCCCGATTGTTATCTCCTGTCTGATCAGTACCTTTTTTGTGATGCTCGTCGTCGGTTTCAGCACGCAACTTATGCAGAGAGAACACGCTATCGCTGGCGAAAAAGAATTATTACCCAAGGATAAAGAATAATGCTCGCCTATATATGGTGGTCATTGCCACTTACGCTGCTGGTCTTTTTTGCCGCCCGGAAGCTGGCGGCGTGGACAAAAATATCGTTGCTGAACCCGTTACTGGTTTCGATGGCTATTATTATTCCCTTGTTGCTGCTGCTGCGGATCCCTTACGACCACTACTTTAAAGGCAGCGAAGTGCTCAACGATCTGCTTCAACCCGCGGTCGTCGCCCTGGCCTTCCCGCTGTATGAGCAGTTGCACCAGATTCGGGCCCGTTGGAAATCCATCATCAGCGTCTGCTTCATCGGCAGCGTCGCCGCTATCGTCTCCGGGACGCTGGTCGCGCTATGGCTGGGCGCGTCGACTGAAATCGCCGCCTCCGTACTGCCAAAATCCGTTACCACGCCAATCGCCATGGCGGTAGCCAGTTCGATCGGCGGCATTCCCGCCATCAGCGCGGTATGCGTGATTTTCGTGGGTATCGTGGGCGCCGTAACCGGCCATAGCCTGTTCGACCGCGTCGGCATTAGAACCAAAGCGGCGCGCGGCCTGTCAATGGGCACCGCCTCGCACGCCCTGGGCACCGCACGCTGTGCCGAGGCGGATTTTCAGGAAGGCGCTTTCAGCTCGCTGGCGCTGGTCATCTGCGGGATTATCACCTCGCTGCTGGCGCCGTTTATTTTCCCCATCCTGCTGGCGTTTTTTAAATAACCTTCCAGCTTTCCATACGGGTTAAAGCTCGGCGCTTTAACCCGTAAAAACTATTTCCTCATCCCGCGTCTATTGCCGCCATCCCTCGCACGATTTGATTTACACCTCATATTGATAATATCAATTTCATTTGTTTCATAGATAACGAGATATATATCACTATTTATTATTTATCTGATTCCTATTATGGTTGCCTGTATTGGTTCAAAGAGATAGGCCGCTATGCACCCACGATTTAATGACGCATTCCAACAATTACCGGCTCGTTTGCAATCCGCGCTTAAGCCTATTCTGGACAGGCGGAACTTTGCCGCCATGTTGACTGCTGATGAAGTGAAAATGTTGGGCGCCGCCGCCCGGCTGGACGGCAATGACCTGGCGTTTGCGCTGCTGCCGCTGGCGGCCGCCTACGCCCTGCCGCGCATTTCTCATTTTTCTGTGGGCGCGATCGCCCAGGGCGTCAGCGGCAGTTTTTATTTCGGCGCCAACATGGAGTTCAGCGGGGCGCAGTTGCAGCAAACGGTACATGCCGAGCAAAGCGCCATTACCCACGCCTGGTTGCGCAATGAACGGGCGCTGCGTTCGATAACGGTGAATTACACGCCGTGCGGCCATTGCCGGCAGTTTATGAATGAACTAAACGCCGCGTCTTCTTTACGCATCCAATTGCCGGGACGTCAGCCCGCGCTGCTCGGCCATTATCTCCCCGATTCGTTCGGCCCCGACACTCTGAACATCAGCACGCGGTTAATGGATGAAGTCGACCACGCCTATACGCTGCCGGATAGCGATCCCTTATCCGTTGCCGCACTGGAAGCCGCCAATCATAGCCACGCGCCGTACAGCCAGGCGATAAGCGGCGTTGCATTAGCAACGGCCGGCGGTAATATCTATACCGGCCGCTACGCCGAAAATGCGGCATTCAATCCCAGCCTTCCTCCTTTGCAGGCGGCGCTTAATCTGATGAATCTGGCCGGCGAGAAGCACACGGAAATACGCCGGGCGGCCGTTGTCGAACGCCGTAACGTCGCCATAAGCCAATGGGCGATCGCCAAAGCGATATTAAATGAACTCGGCTGTAAAAATGTCACATTACATTTCATCTGATTAATAAAATGAGTAACGAGGTTAATTAGAAGCTGTTGAATCGTTACAGCTTTTTATATTTATTGACGCAAGTCATATGTAACTATTTTAATTAACATTATCTGTACATATTTCACGGGTAATTTAAGATCGGGACTGCAATAATTTCGCACTACCACCTAAATTCGTTTCCGTCACCAAAAGAGTAAAAAAGTCATGGAATTAGAATACGAAAGTAAACGTCCTCTCTATATCCCTTATGCTGGTCCAATACTTCTTGAATTTCCCTTACTAAATAAAGGCAGCGCATTTACAGAAGAAGAACGCGCCAACTTTAATCTGCATGGTTTATTGCCGGAAGCGGTAGAAACAATTGAAGAACAGGCTGAACGCGCCTGGCGGCAGTGTCAGGAATTCAAAAACGATATCGAAAAGCATGTCTATTTGCGCAATATACAAGACACCAACGAAACGCTGTTCTATCGCTTGCTGGATGCGCATCTCAGCGAATTGATGCCCATCATCTATACGCCGACCGTGGGCGAAGCCTGTGAGCATTTCTCCGATATTTACCGCCGGGCGCGCGGTCTGTTTATCGCTTACCCCAACCGCGCCAACATCGACGATATGCTGCAAAACGCCACCAAGCAGAACGTCAAGGTTATCGTGGTTACCGACGGCGAACGTATTCTGGGCCTGGGCGACCAGGGCATCGGCGGTATGGGCATTCCGATTGGTAAACTGTCGCTATATACCGCCTGCGGGGGCATCAGCCCGGCCTATACGCTGCCTGTAGTGCTGGATGTCGGCACCAACAACCCGCAGCGCCTGAACGATCCGCTGTATATGGGCTGGCGTCATCCGCGTATCACCGATGACGAATATTACCAATTCGTTGATGAATTCATCCAGGCGGTTAAACGCCGTTGGCCGAACGTGCTGCTGCAGTTCGAAGATTTCGCCCAGAAGAATGCCACCCCGCTGCTGAATCGCTACCGTGACGAAATCTGTAGCTTCAATGACGATATCCAGGGAACCGCCGCGGTAACGCTGGGCAGTCTGATCGCCGCCAGCCGCGCTGCCGGCAGCCAGTTGCGCGATCAGACCGTGGTCTTCCTCGGCGCGGGCTCTGCGGGATGCGGTATTGCCGAGCAGATCATCGCCCAGATGAAATCGGAAGGTCTGAGCGAAGAAGAGGCCCGCGCCCGCGTATTTATGGTTGATCGTTTCGGTCTGCTGACCGACAAACTGCCGAACCTGCTTGAATTCCAAAGCAAACTGGTGCAGAAAAGCGAACGACTGGCTCACTGGGACGTCACCAGCGACGCGATCTCGCTGCTGGAAGTGGTAAGCAACGCCAAACCGACCATCATGATCGGCGTTTCCGGCCAGCCGGGTCTGTTTACGGAAGAGATCATCCGCGAGATGCACAAGCACTGCGCGCGGCCGATCGTTATGCCGCTGTCTAACCCGACGTCTCGCGTGGAAGCCCGTCCGGAAGACATCATTCGCTGGACGGAAGGCACCGCGCTAGTGGCCACCGGAAGTCCGTTCGCGCCGGTTAACTATCAGGATAAGGTTTACGCCATCGCCCAGTGCAATAACTCCTTTATCTTCCCAGGTATCGGCTTAGGCGTGCTGGCCTCGGGCGCGACCCGCATTACCGACGGCATGCTGATGGCGGCCAGCCGCGCGCTGGCGGACTGCTCTCCGCTGGCGACTCACGGCGAAGGCGCGTTACTGCCGGATATCGCCGATATCCAGAGCGTATCGAAACGCATCGCGCTGGAAGTCGGTAAAGCGGCCCAGTTGCAGGGGGTAGCCGTAGTCACCTCCGCCGACGCGCTGGCGAAATCCATCGAGCATAACTTCTGGCAGCCGCAGTACCGCAGCTACAAACGCACCTCGTTCTGATTTTTCTCTCCACAAAACCGCGCGGCTTAGGCCGCGCTATTTTCATACGGCCTCAAAGCACGCGTCCGGCACGGGGCGGTCAAGGTCAGCGCTGCATATTTGTTTCCGCCGGGTAACGGCAGAATCCGCCATCAGCCTTATATTTGTATATAAGAGACTGGCGAGGGGGGAAGCCGGGATTCGTTACCCGGCCGCCGCCGCTTCACGTTGCGCGCCGGCCGGCGTCATCGCGGCCAATACCTCGCGCCGCAGGTCGGTAAACGCATAGCTGGCGCGATCTCGCGGCGAGGGCAGCGACACTTCCACCACCTTGGCTATTTGTCCCGGATGCGAGTGCAACACCATGACGCGATGACTCAAATAGATCGCTTCCTCAATATCGTGCGTAACCAGAATCATGCTGGTGCGCTCATGCTCCCAGATATGCAGCAATTCATCCTGCAAGCGGGTTCGCGTCAGCGCGTCCAATGCGCCCAGCGGTTCATCAAGCAACAGCACTTCCGGGCGCGCCACCAGCCCGCGGGCAATGGCGGCGCGCTGCGCCATACCGCCGGAAAGCTGGTGGGGAAAGGCGTGCTCATAGCCCGATAGTCCGACGAGTTTAATATGTTCGCGCACCGTGTCGCGTTTTCGCGCCGCCGGCCAGGAGACATTCTCCACCGCCAGAGCAATGTTCTCCTCCAGCGTCAGCCACGGCAGCAAACGATGGTCCTGAAACACGATGCCGCGCTCTGGGCCGGGGCCGCTAATGCGCCGCGTTCCCAGGGTAATCTCGCCCTGATAGTTTTGATCCAGCCCGACGATCAGACGCAGCAGAGTGCTCTTGCCGCAACCGCTCGGCCCAACAATGCTGACGAATTCGCCGGGCGCCACCGTTAAATCGATGCCGCGCAGCACCTCGCGCGGCGCGTCGCCGTCGTGCGAATAGCGCTTGGTCACGCCGCGCACATACAATGTCTCGGTCATGGGTTATCCCTCATAGCCCTGTTTCCATACCAGCGCGCGCCTTTGCAACGCCAGCATCAACCGGTCGATCAGAAAACCGACGATGCCGATTGTCGCCATGCAGACCAGCAACTGGTCGGTCAGCAGCAGCGACTGAGCGCGAAAGATCAGAAAGCCGATGCCCACCTGCCCCGCGATGCCTTCGGCCACCACGACCAGCGCCCAGGCCAGCCCGGCGCTGTAGCGCAGGCTCACCATCACGTTGGGCAAGGCCGCCGGGATCACGATGCGCCGCAGGGTTTGCCCGCGCGTCAGACGCAGCACCTCCCCCAGTTCAATGTAATTGCGATCGACGTTGCGGATCCCTTGCAGCGTATTGAGAAATACCGGAAAGAACACCGATTTAGCGATCACCAGCGTCTTGGCCGGCGCCCCTACCCCCAGCCACAGAATGATCAGCGGCAACCAGGCGATGCCGGGGATATGACGGATAGTGTCGAACGTCGGGCCGAAGAAAACTTCCACCTTGCGGGACATACCGGCGGCGATCCCCAGCAGCAGCGCGGCCAGCGCGCCGAGCAGGAACGACTGCGAAACAAGCATGATACTGGTAAAAAAATCCTGCTCGAACGACTGTTTAGTCAACAAGTCCCAGAACGAGGCGAGAGTACGCGCCGGCGACGGCAGAAATACCGGCGGAACCCACTGATAATAGGAAGCGGCCTGCCAGCCGGACAAGATCGCCAACGGCAGGATAAAGCCGATCCAGTTCCCCGCTCGCCAACGGCGGCGAGGCTTTGCCACCATTGCGTCGGTAAGAATGTCGTCACTCATGGTTATCGGTCCTGTTCATAAGAGGCGGTCAGCGATAGGCCGAGTAAGCGCCGCCTTTGAAAAAGCGAGCGTCGACCAACGTATCAACCTGGGTATCGCTTAGATGGCGATCGCTCAAGATATCGTCCCCGTGCTTGATGTACCAAGCCTGGAAGTTTTTGATATTGCCGCGCACGCTATCGGCGTCTTCCTCGCCGCGCATAAAGAAGTACTGTGACGGATCGGTGATTTGAAATCTGGCGATAGATTCCGGCACGCGCGTGGCTTTGGCGACGATCGCCGCCGCCTCATCGGGGTTCTCCCGCGCCCACGCTTTGCCGCGATCGACCGCCTGCAAAAACGCCTGGATGGCCTGCGGGTAATTTTCGGCGAACGAACGCATCGCGAAGTAGGAAACCCGGCCGGCGCCGTTGACATAAACGCCGTCATCCGGGGAGCGCCCGATCACCTTCACCTGGCCGGAGGTATAGAGCGCGGCAGCGCCGGACGCGCCGAGATGCACCGCCGTCGCATCGATGGAGCCGCTCAACAAGGCGGCGGCTACCGCGGCGTTGCTATCTATCGACTGGTAGCGTATCCGCCCCTGCTGCTTACGGGAATCCAGCGGCAACCCCGCCTTGGTCAAAACTTCGGCGGGTGCTGTCCAGTAGCAGCTCACCCGGCTGCTGGCGAACCGGCGTCCGTCCAGATCCTGAACCTGATTAATCCCCTGGTTGTCCGCCCGCGCGATTATCGGCGTCCGGTATTTGTCGGAAGGCTCCGACACCCAGACGATGACGGCATCCAGCCCGTTGGCGCGGTGCACCACCGCCGGATAGATCATGCGCTGCGCCACCGCGATGCCGCCGTGGTTGAGGTGCGCCGCCTCCGCGCCCAGCAGCTCGGCGCTGCCGGAGGCGCTCAGGTTGACCTCTTCGATGCCGATCTTGTCAAACTCCTCTTTGAAGAAACCCTTTTCCTGCGCCACCGCCGTGGCGGGGTCGAGTTGCAGCGTAATACTTTTAAGCGATTGCGCCGCGCCGGATTCGGCAATCGCCGGCGGCAACCCCAAAATGAGCGTTACGCTCAGCGCCAGCAGGGCGGCGGCCCGCCTCTTTTTGCTCACAGACTGATTAGACATATAGAACCTCCTGTAAAACGAATCGAATAATGACGGGATAGCGGCGGCGCTGGTATCGGCGATGCCCGTCGGTTGGCGTTATCCGTCCGCCGAAATCGGTTATTGCCTGGCCAAGTCAACCCGCGTTTTCGCAAACCAAGACGTCAGGCGTAGGTTTGATTATTTTCCTGTTTGTTCAAAACGACTTTCAGCCCGAAACCGGACAGAATCTGGCAGGCTTCCCTGACTCGGGGGCGCTTATTTTGATAAACGTGGTAGCTTTTCCCCAGCGCTTCGTATTTAGAAGAACCAAATTCGTGATAAGGCAGAATCTCGATGGCGGGCAGGGCGGCCTCCGTCATAAAGGCGCCGAGCCGGGAAAGATTGTCGTCGTCGTCGTTAAAACCGGGAATCAGGGGCAAACGCACAAGTACGGGAAATCCACGCTTGCCGAGGTTGCGGGCGTTTTCCAGAATGCGTCTGTTATCGCGTCCGGTCGCCTTTTTATGGCGGGCGGCATCCATATGTTTCAAATCCAGAAGGATCATATCGGCGTGGGGCAAAAGCGGCTCCAGCGTCGACCAGGGCGCGTAGCCGCTGGTGTCGAGACATAAATGAAAGCCAATTTCGTCGTGGAGTTTCCGCAATAGCGCTTTCAGGAAAACGGGTTGAGACAGAATTTCTCCGCCGCTGCAGGTAACGCCGCCTCCGCTTTGCATGAAAATGCGCCAATGCTGGCGCACTTCGTCCACGATTTCATCAACGCTCATCTTGCGCCCCGATAGGCTGCGGGCGTCATTGGGACAGGCTTCAACACAGAGGCCGCAGCCTTGGCAGACGGATCGGTCAATACTGACGCCCTTCTCCCCCAAAGAAAGCGCGCCGGCCTTACAGACGGCGACGCAGGAGCCGCAGCTGACGCAGTTCGCCACAAAATACAGCAATTCCGGTTTTCTACGCTGGGATTCCGGATTGGAACACCAAAGGCAGGATAAAGGGCAGCCCTTGAAAAACACGGTCGAACGCACGCCAGGCCCGTCATGCAAGCTGAAATGCTGAATGTCAAAAATAACGCCCTGCTGTTCCATTGCGCTACCCCTGATAGAAGAGGCGGCGCGGAGTCGCCTCACCGCCTCTACAGTTTTAAAACCCGCCAGTTAAAACGAGAGTTCGGTCCGAGCGATGATTTCGTCTTGCACCCCTTTATGGAGGCGGGTGAAATAAGCGGAGAAACCGGCCACGCGCACGGTCAAGCCCTTGTACTCTTCAGGGTTGGCCTGCGCCTTGCGCAAGGTTTCCGAACTAACCACATTGAACTGGATATGCGACCCGTTGCGATCCATATAGTCCTTGATCAGCGCCAGAAGTTTGCGGGCGCCGCCAATCCCCGCCAAAGCCTGCGGATGGAACTTCATATTGAAATGGTTCGAACCGTATTTAACCGTATCCAAAGCCTGTGCGGCTGAGCCCAGAAGGGCGAGAGGCCCTTTTCGATCCGAACCGGGCGTGGCCGAGACGCTGGCATCGGTCAATGGCGTGCCTTTCTTGCGCCCGTTGGGCAAAGCGCCAGTCAGGATGCCGAAGTAGTTGTGGATGGAAAGCGAGAACGCCTCCAGGTTGGCGCCGTTGTCGCCGAAAAAATTGTCCTGGCCGTCGAGCGAGTGGAACAGCGTCCAAGCATCATCATACACGCGGCGGATCAGGGCGTCGGTTTCGGGATCGCCGTTGCCGTGTTTGGGGGCTTTAAGCAATTTGGCGCGCAGGTCGTCGTAACCTTCGAAATCGGCGGCCAAAGCGGCCAGCAACTCGTCCCATCCGGTTTCTTGCTCGTCGTAAATCA
This sequence comes from Brenneria izadpanahii, assembly GCF_017569925.1. Lineage (NCBI taxonomy): Bacteria > Pseudomonadati > Pseudomonadota > Gammaproteobacteria > Enterobacterales > Pectobacteriaceae > Brenneria > Brenneria izadpanahii. The sequence goes on from NZ_CP050854.1 coordinate 3,196,586, forward strand.
CATGCCTGAGCGCCGCCAACGAATTGGCGACATCCACACCCGCCGTCGAGATGACGAAATAGAGGTAATAATCCGCCCCGCCTTTGTAGATATCCTTGCCGCGCCTGCGGCAACCTTCATAAAGCGATGAACGGAACGGCACGGGAACCGTATCGCCTAAAGCCTTGTTGGACAGCGATCCCAACGGCCGCACCTGCTGAAAAAGGTGAAGAACCTGCTTCGAGTAGGCGTCATAAAGCTGTTCGAAATTAGCGAAATTTCTTGGATCTCCGGTTTTCGCGCCGACGATAAGGCCGGTTCCGGGATCGACGCCGTCATGAAGCGCAAGCTCCAGCGCCTTTGCCAGATTAAACGAACCGCCTTCGTGAAGAAACGCCGTTTTGCCCGCAATGCCGGTGGCGACGCAGCTCATGTTGATGCAGTTTCTTGCGTCTTCAATGGTGATGCCAACCTTGGCGTAACGGGCCAGCAGACGTTCGATGATCACGCGGTTGTTCAGCCATTGAGGCTGACCAAGACCGGTACGTTCAAGATCGATCGCCTTTAGCAGGAAATCCTCCGCGAGACCGTCATGGTAAAGAATCGTGATGGTGGGCTGAATAGTCTGCAATTCTATCTGCGTATCGAGCAGAATGTAATCCAACTCCGTGGTCGCATCCCGGCCGCTAGCGTCCAGTCCGCCCAGATTGATGGTGTGGCCGGTGTGGCCCGATCCTTGGCGGGCGGCGATCACCCCCTGATAGAACCCATAGGACAAAATCTTGACAAACAGCGCCTTAAGCCAGCTTTTGGCCTGGTCGGCGGTAAGGCCGTTTTCGGTTTTATCCGCCTGGTAATATTTATTCAGGTACTGCCCCAGCCTGCCGGGGGACGAACCGCAGCCACTTTGCTCGATCTGAATTCCCAGATGGATAAACCACCAGCTTTGCAACGCTTCGCGGAAATTTCTGGGCGGATTTTCCGGCACGTTGCGAGCAACCTCGGCGATCGCCAGAAGTTCGGCGCGTCGTATGGGATCGCCGGTTTTATCCGCTTCGTTTTCCGCCAGATCGGCGTAGCGATGTGCAAGGGCGATCACCGCTCTTAACGTAATCAGGCTGGCTTTGTAGTAATCGATCCTATCCGAATCCGCAGCCGTTCTGGGAACCGCGCGAAGGCGCTCTTCGGTTTCCCGGATGACGTCTTTCAGCCCCCGGTCGATGAAGCTCGCGTAATCGACGTTACCCGCGCCGACGGTGTAGCGCGCCGACTCCGTGAACAGGCCGGCCGCCACGCCTTCTTTGGGGTCAAGCCCCAAAAGCTCGCGCGCCAGTTCGCGGGAGCGGGCTTCGGCGTTTTTATCTTGAAAATAGGCAGCCGCTTGCGCCAACAGTTCCCGGTCCTTTCTGGAAAGTGCAACTTCCCCCAGATGGGAGACGATCGGCTGGTCAAGCTCCTCGGCGATCCACTCCGAACCGTATTCGGGATAAACATAAACCCCGGCGGGATGCGACGTAATCGTCCCTACTAGAGGGTTATCATCCAGAAACAGCGTCTTGTTTTGCAAAATCTGCTCAAACACGCGAGCTCTTAAAAGTATGGCGGGCTCGGTTCCGTATTTCTGATACACATCCAGAAGATGGACCAGCCGTTCGGTATCCACTATCTGAGGCGAATCCAGCAGCCGCTCCTTGATTTTCAGCGCCGCTTGCAAGGCGCGCTGCGCCTGTTCTTCGTAAGTCAGCTTTCCATTCACAGCGAAAACCGAGCGGGAAAACGTTATTTCCTCTTGCAAAAGCGCGTTGCCGCTTGATGGCATGATGGTCTCCTCCATAAAGGTAAATACGTCGCAGCATTAATTAGCAATTTCGAATACAGACCTTGTATGTAGCGATCCCGAAGTTAATAAACATTAGAACGACTTACAAATATAACATTAACATTAGTATTGTTAATATTAACAATTGTACGTTTTTCAACCATTTCGGTATGGTGACGGTTGGTGATTATCTCTCTCGAAACAATAAAATTTTCAGATGCCGGTACTAGCCGCGCGGCATTAACCCGCCGTGAACACCGCTTGGTATACGTCTCGCCGGCGCGACGCGTAACAACCTATCAATAAAAAGCCGGGATTCAGGCCGATCCCTCTATGAACGTTGGCGAAAAAGGTTTTTGCTATTTTTTTCCTGTCTTTTCCCCACGTTCTGCGTCACAACCATTGGTGATCGCCCGGATTGAGTGGTAAAGATGGTATTATCCGCTTCATAACGTTAGCTTTTCTCATCCATAATTGTGTTCTGAGTCAGGGAAGGCAATGCGCGTTAGAACCCTGTCCCGGTTAGCGAGAACGTACTCCGTTGCCATCGGGTTTTAAATTGAAAATAGAGGTTTCATTGATGTCTATACTCCCTCGCCTCCCCTGCGGCTGGGAATATGCCGCAGGCCTGAAACAGCAAACGCTTCAGAATGAATATGAAACAGAACTGCCGCAACAGCATTCTCTGCACGGCGTTGATGTTGCCGTTATCGCCTATCGGGAAAGAAATGACGACATTCTGTTGCGGCACACTCAGGAAGCGGATCGCGTTTCCGTCGTTCATCTTACCTGGACAAAACGCACGGAACTCGCCAACTTTCCACGAGTGGAATTTACCGGCAGCGCCGATGAATTTATACGCTGGGAATTCGACGTCTATGGCGTTGGCCTGGATGATGGCTAACAGCTGACCGGCGATTATCCTTCGACGTCAGCAGCAATGGCGAATCGATAGCTACAAATACCAGTTCACAAACGAAACCACCTGGAATAATGGAATACTTTGATGGCTAATCCTGCGCAGCCCTCCCAATGTCCAATCTGTGCCGGCGAACTGCGCCCCATACCGGTCGCGCCCTGTTTCGACTGCGGCCACGTCCGTGGCGAACTGAAAGAGTGTAAACGCGGAGAACATGAATACAACGTTTGGCAATTGTGGGGACAGGAGCTGGTGTTATGCGATTTCTGCGATGCGGATTTCGACTCCTACACCCCGGTTTACTGGGGGCTGGCCGACAAGCAGAACGGTAGCTACCCTCTGCAATGGATACGAAAAGTTGAACGTCCGCGTATTTCGGAAGATCTTTATTGCCCAAACTGTAAACATCGTCTGGCATTTTTACTGTTTCGCCAGCAGGCCTTACGTTTTAACGGCGCGTCAGAACCCGACAATAATAATGCAGAGTGAAGCGTTGTTATGCCGAGGATAGCTCAACGCACTTCAACCCATACGTCGCCGGTTCGCCGCAAACGGCCCCCCGGTCGCCCATCGGCCATATCAATATCAGAAACCATCGAATAAACCGCGGCGTAGGCTAAAAAAAAACGGCCAGCTTGGATAGTCGAGCTGGCCGCCGTTATAAATATGCGTTTAGCCTTTCAACTTCGGATCCAGCGCATCGCGCAATCCATCCCCCAGCAGATTGAACGCCAGCACCGTCAAGAAAATGGCCAGACTGGGGAAAATCGCCACGTGCGGCGCGATCACCATATCGGAACGGGCCTCATTGAGCATGGCGCCCCATTCCGGCGTCGGCGGCTGCGCGCCGAGCCCCAGAAAGGAGAGACTGGCCGCCGTAATGATCGACATGCCGATACGCATGGAGAAGTAGACCACAATGGAAGACACGGTTCCGGGCAGAATATGCCGGCAGATAATCGTCCAATCGGACGCGCCGATACTGCGGGCCGACTCAATATAGGTCTGCTGCTTCAATACCAGCGTGTTCCCCCTCACCAGCCGGGCAAAGGCGGGAATGCTGAAAATGGCCACCGCGACAATCACATTCGCCATACCGCTGCCCATGATCGCCACCACGGCAATCGCCAGCAGAATGCCGGGGAAAGCGAATAACACATCACAAATGCGCATGATCGCCCGATCCCACCATCCCTCGTAGTATCCGGCCAACAGCCCCAGCGCCGTGCCGATCAACATGCCGACCAATACGGAGAAAATGCCGGCGGCCAGCGAAATCCGCGCCCCTAGCAAAATGCGGCTAAAAATATCCCGCCCCAGGGAATCGACGCCGAGCCAGTGAACCCATGACGGCCCTTCATTCAAGCGGTCGTAATCAAAGTAATTTTCCGCATCAAAGGGAACCAGATACGGTGCGAACAAGGCAATAATAATCAGCAGCAGCACAAACACACCGGCCAACATCGCCACATGTTGATGACGGAAACGCCGCCAGAACTCATGCCACGGCGTGCGAATCTGATTTTCCTTAATCACCGGCATAGCCGACAATACCGCTTTACGTCGCCAGTTTCTCATTCTCCTTCCTTATTTATAACGAATCGCAGGGTTAATCGCGGCATACAGCATATCGACCAACAGATTGATAAGAATGAACTCCAGAGAAAACAGCAGGACTTCCGCCTGGATCACCGGATAATCGCGCATCTCCACCGAATCGACCAATAGCCGCCCCAGTCCCGGCCAGTTAAAAACTTTCTCGACCACAATCGATCCGCCGAGCAAAAAGCCGAACTGTAACCCCATCATGGTGATAACCGGGATCAACGCATTGCGTAAACCATGTTTCACCACCACCAGCGATTCCCGCACGCCTTTGGCACGCGCGGTACGCATATAATCTTCCTGCATCACCTCAACGAAAGAAGCGCGGGTAAAACGGGCCATCACCGCGGCGACCGCCGCTCCCAACGTAATAGAGGGTAAAATATAGTGCCGCCAGGTATCCGCGCCGACGGTGGGCAGCCAGCCCAGCTCCACGGAAAATACCTGCATCAACAGCATGCCGAGGGCGAATGCCGGAAAGGAGATGCCGGATACCGCCAGCGTCATGCCGATTCTGTCGGGCCAGCCATTGCGCCACACGGCGGAAACCACGCCGATCGTCATACCGAAAATAACCGACCACGCCATACTGCTGATGGTCAGCCACAGCGTCGGCATAAAACGGGTGGCGATCTCTTCCGTTACCGGCCTTTTGGAAACTATCGATTTGCCCAGGTCGCCCTGAAGCACATTGGTGAAGAAATGCCAAAACTGCTGCGGCAGCGGCTTGTCCAGCCCCAGATCCTGGCGCACCAGTTCTATCACCGCGGCGTCGGCTTCCCGTCCGGCGGCTAACCGCGCCGGATCGCCCGGCAACAGGTGGACAAAGAGAAAAACCAACACCATGACGATCAATAAGGTGGGAATCAGTCCCAGTAACCGTTTAATAAAATAATTCAACATGGATAAGTTTCCACGTACATGCGACTTGCTCTCCCTTGAGTGAAATTTCCCGAAAATTCAGGGCGGTATACAACCGCCGCCGCCCTGGGTCGCCGCCGAGTGATTTACTCTTTCAGATCCGCATCATCAAAACTGAAGGCGGTATCCGGCATGACGTAAAACCCGGTCAGCTTCTTGCTGTTCGCGGAAACCAGACTTTCAGTCGCCAGGAATATCCAAGGGGCATCAGCCCAGATTTTATCCTGCGCGTCTTTATACAGTTTCTGTTTTTCCGCCCGATCGGTGGTTTTTAACGCGCCGGCCAGATCGGCATCAACCTGAGAATTGCTGTAAAACGCCGTGTTAAACAGCGCCGGCGGCCAGGATGACGTCGCAAACAGCGGCGACAGCGCCCAATCCGCTTCCCCGGTTGAAGCCGACCAGCCGGTATAGAACATCCGCACGCCGGTCTCTTTTACGCCCTTACCTTCTACCTCGGCGGCGCGCTGTCCCGCATCCATCGCGGTGACTTGAGCCTTGATGCCGACCTGCGCCAGCTGTTGCTGGGTGAACTGCAACACTTTCTGCGCCGTACTGTGGTTATGCGACGACCAGAGCGTAGTGGTAAAGCCATTCGGATAACCGGCCTCTTTCAGCAGTTCTCGGGCTTTAGCCGGATCGTAAGGCCACGGCTGATACTTCACCGCGTAATCGATACTGGGCGGCAGCGGCCCTTCCGCCGGGGTCGCATAGCCGGAAAACGCCACTTTAATCAGCGCGTCTTTGTTGATCGCATAGTTGAGCGCCTGCCGTACTTTAAGATTATCAAACGGCTTTTGCGTCACGTTGAGGCTGATATAGCGATGTAAAATAGACGGCGAAGCGACCAGATCCAGCCGATCGTTTTTCTCCAGCACTTTGGCCTGTTCAAAAGGGATCGGAAACGCGAAGTGCGCTTCGCCGGTTTGCAGCAGCGCCGCGCGGGTATTGTTATCCACGACCGGCCGCCAGGTAATGCTATCCAGCTTAGGCAGGCCCGACTTCCAGTAACCGGCAAATTTTTCAACCTTGACGTAGTCGGTCTGGTTCCAAACCACAAAGCGGTACGGGCCGGTGCCGACCGGATGGAAACCGATATCTTTACCGTATTGACTTAATGCCGCAGGCGAAATCATCACCGCCGCCGGATGCGCCAGGTTATTGATAAACGCGGAGAACGGCGTTTTCAGCGTGATTTTTACCGTTTGCCCGTCAACCACTTCCGTTTTATCGATCATCCTGAACAGGTTATAGCGCTTTAGGCGGTTTTCCGGATTGCTGGCGCGATCCAGGTTCACCTTCACCGCTTCGGCATTAAAATCCGTGCCATCATGGAACTTCACCCCTGGGTGCAGCTTGATGGTATAAACCAGACCATCAGGGCTGGTGGTATAACTTTCCGCCAGCACATTAACCAGCTTCATATCCTTGTCGAAACCAAATAGCCCCTGATAGAACGATTTGGCCACGGTTTGGGATAACGAGTCATTGGCATCGTAAGGATCCAGGGTAGTGAAGTTCGATGCGACAGCGATAACCGCATCCTTGGCCGCCCAGGCTGGCGCCGTTGCCATGGCGGCGGCGATACCGGCAGCAAGTAACCATTTACGTTTCAAAGTGATAACATTCATTGCGTTACATTCTCCTTGTGAATCCCTGTCAATAAGCGCCCGCAATCGGATGTTGAGCGACAAAATGCCGCTCGCCAACCTGAACTAAAGGCGCGGTGGTAGGTTCATCGCCTATTGCCCGGATCGGGCTCGGTACTTCATCAACCAATAAAACCTGTTCACGATGGCGGCGCGATGGATCGGCTACGGGCACCGCCGCCATCAGCTTGCGGGTATAAGGATGCTGCGGGTGCTCAAACACCTCGCTGCGCGGGCCAATCTCTACAATCTGCCCCATATACATCACCGCAACCCGGTGGCTGATCCGCTCCACCACCGCCATATCGTGCGAAATAAACAAAAAAGAGATGCCGAATTCACGCTGTAGTTCAAGCATCAAATTGACGATCTGCGCCTGAATAGAAACATCAAGCGCCGAAACCGCCTCATCGGCGATCACCACTTTGGGGTTCAGCGCCAGCGCTCTGGCGATGCAAATACGCTGCCGCTGTCCGCCGGAAAACTCATGGGGATAGCGCCGGGCGTGTTCCGGCTCCAAACCAACGCGGGCCAATAGCCACGCCACGCGTTTCTCCGCCTCCTGACGGTTCGCCACGCCGTGAACCAGCAAAGGTTCCATAATGGAGAAACCGACCGTCAGCCGCGGATCCAGAGAGGCGTAAGGATCCTGAAAAATAAACTGGATATCCCGCCGCAGATGCTGCAACACCGGACCGGTCAAACGGTCGATTTGTTGTCCGTTAAAGATAATGGCGCCGCTCTGGCTTTCCACCAGCCGCAGTAACGAGCGGCCGGTCGTGGACTTTCCGCAGCCCGACTCGCCCACCAGCGACAGCGTTTCTCCCGGATAGAGATCAAAACTGACTTTTTCCACCGCATGAACCTGCCGCGTGACGCGGTTCAAAATACCGCTGCGAACCGGAAAACGGGTGACCAGATCCTTCACCTGTAGGATCGGCTCGGCGTTGGGCGGAACCGTATTCTGCGGCTCGTTGTCGGCCGGCGACGAGGGATCCTGGTTCAGCAACGGAAATTTTGCCGGATAGGGCCGACCGCGCATCGAACCCAGCTTGGGCACCGCCGCCAGCAACGCTTTGGTATAGCGCTGGCGCGGGGCGGTAAAAATCTCGGCGGCGGCTGCCGCTTCAACGTTCTCCCCGCGATACATCACCAGCACCTGGTCGGCGATCTCGGCCACGACGCCCATATCGTGAGTAATGAAGATCACCGCCATGTCCATTTCCCGCTGCAATACGCGGATAAGTTGCAGGATCTGCGCCTGAATGGTGACGTCCAGCGCCGTTGTCGGCTCATCGGCGATCAACAATGACGGCTTGCAGGAGAGCGCCATCGCAATCATGACCCGCTGACGCATTCCCCCCGATAGCTGATGGGGATAACGGTCCAGCACATTGCGCGCTTCCGGGATGCGGACCAAATCAAGCATGCGCAACGCTTCGCGCCGCGCCGCCCGGTGATCCATGCCCTGATGCAGACGAATGGACTCGGCGATTTGCTCGCCGACCGGGTATACCGGATTCAGCGATGTCATCGGCTCTTGAAAAATCATCGCCATATCGGCGCCGCGCAGTTTGCGCATCTGCGATTGCGCCGTAGTTTTCAAATTCAGCACCTGGCCGTCTCGCTTGCGAAACAGCATTTCGCCCTGATGAATAACGCCGCCGGCCTGCTCGACGAGCCGCATCAGCGCCAGAGACGTCACGGATTTCCCCGACCCGGATTCCCCCACAATCGCCAGCGTCTCCCCTCGATCCACCGAAAAGGTTAAATCACGCACCGCATCAGTCCGCTGGCCCTGCTGTTCAAAATAAACGCTCAGATCGCGTACAGATAACACCCGCTCATCCGGCAAAAAAAAGCCCGGCGCAGGTTCGGAAAGCGGCGCATGATGATGCCGTGTTTGTGTCATTAACAGTGGGTCTCCATAAAAAACGGGATGCAAAAATAGTAGAGCAGACAGGCAGGTAAATAACCGATTGTCATTAAACTCGTTTTTTTGACTATATTTAGCGCAATGTAGGATGTAAAGCGGAAACTGAATCGCCACTCTGGAAAATTTCTTTTATAACATTAAGTTAATTAACATAAACAAACAGTATAAATAACGGGAAAAGCCGACGCGCCGCCGCCCGGAAAGATGAAGGGGGCGGCGTTCTCTGACATAATATTGGCATATAATGCGCATTTTCGCCTACCGGCGGAAATACGATCCATAAAATGATGGAGTGCAGATGGAAAACGTTAACTCTGGTTTATTGACTCTCGAACACGCGCGAGAAAAAATGTTTTCCCAGCTTGAAACGATCCCGGAAACGGAGACGGTTTCACTGTTTGATGCGACGGGCCGAATTACCGCCCGGGCGATAACTTCTCCAATAAACGTTCCCCCGTTCGCCAATGCCGCGATGGATGGCTACGCCGTTCGCTGCGCGGATTTGTCCGCCGCCGCCCCGCTCCCGCTCATCGGCAAATCTTTCGCCGGCGCGCCGTTTGACGGTGAATGGCCGGCCGGAACCTGTATCCGCATTATGACGGGCGCGCCGATCCCCGCCGGCGCCGATGCGGTTGTGATGCAGGAACACGCCGAGGCCGGTGAATCGGGCATCCGCTTTCTCCGTGAAGTCAAAGCAGGACAGAATATCCGTCTGCCGGGGGAAGATATCCGCGCCGGCGCCGGCGTGCTGCCTGCCGGAACCAGACTGGGCGTGGGGGAATTGCCTTTGCTGGCATCGCTGGGGATCGCGCAGGTTGAGGTATTCCGTCGCTTGAAGGTCGCTATTTTTTCAACCGGCGATGAGCTTCAGCCCGTCGGCCAACCGCTGCAAGCCGGACAGATTTACGACACCAACCGTTTCGCCGTACGTTTGATGCTGGAACAGCTGGGCTGCGAGGTTAATGATTTGGGTATCGTCCGCGACGATCCCGCGGCGCTGCGCGACGCATTCTCGCAGGCTGACGAAAGCGCCGACCTGGTCATCAGCAGCGGCGGCGTTTCCGTTGGCGAAGCGGATTACACCAAACAGATGCTGGAAGAGATGGGCGATATCCATTTCTGGAAATTAGCCATCAAGCCGGGCAAACCTTTCGCCTTTGGTAAGCTGCAAAACGCCTGGTTCTGCGGCCTGCCGGGTAATCCGGTTTCCTCCGCCGTGACGTTCTATCAGCTGGTTCAACCGCTGTTGGCCCATTTATCCGGATATTCGCAGTGGCGTTTTCCCGCCCGGCTTCGGGTGAAAACCGCCAGCGCGCTGAAAAAAACGCCGGGCCGCGCCGACTTCCAGCGCGGGATCTTTAGCCGTAACGCCCAGGGCGAATGGGAAGTCAAAACCACCGGACATCAGGGCTCGCATGTGTTCAGCTCTTTTAGCCTGGCTAACTGCTTTATCGTGCTGGAGGCCGAACGTGGCCACGTAGCGGCCGGTGAATGGGTTGAAATTGAACCCTTCAATGCGCTGTTGGGCCATTAGCCATGCTGCCGGAACTCAGCGACGCAGAAGCGCTGCGCTATAATCGCCAGATTGTGCTGCGCGGCTTTGATTTCGACGGCCAGGAAAAGTTGAAAGCCGCGCGGCTCCTGGTTGTCGGGCTCGGCGGACTGGGCTGCGCGGCGGCGCAATATTTGGCGACTGCGGGCGTTGGACGCCTGACGCTGCTCGATTTCGATACGGTATCGCTCTCCAACCTTCAGCGTCAGATACTCCACCACGACGCCCGCATCGGAATGCCTAAGGTTGAGTCCGCGCGCATTGCCCTGGCGGAAATCAACCCTTACCTTACGCTCGACGCGATTAATGCCGATCTGGATGATGACGCCTTAAGCGCGCTGGCGGCGAAACACGATGCGGTGCTTGATTGCACCGACAACGTATCTATCCGCGATCGCCTGAACCGCATTGGCTTTCATTTGAAAAAACCGTTGTTCTCCGGGGCGGCCATTCGTATGGAGGGCCAGATTAGCGTCTTTACCTATCAGAAAGATGAACCTTGTTACCGCTGCCTTAGCCGGCTGTTCGGCGAAAACGCGCTAACCTGCGCCGAAGCGGGCGTAATGGCGCCGCTGGTGGGCGTCATAGGCAGTTTGCAAGCGATGGAGGCCATCAAGCTGCTAACAGGATATGGCAAGACGATCACCGGCCGCCTGCTGTTGTTCGACGCCATGACCATGCAGTTTCGTGAAATAAAATTGCCTAAAAATCCCAACTGCGAAGTCTGCGGCGGCTAATATATTAAATACGACACGCAACCGTGCCACACGCTCGAAGTAAGCAATCATGCAAAGAGGAACCAACCATGAGTAATGCTTTTTTGCAGTCCATTAAGAATCGTCGTTCTATCTATGCCATCGGTAAAACATTGCCAATATCAGAAGATCGGGTTGTCTCGCTCGTTACCGAAGCCGTTAAGCAAAGCCCCTCATCGTTTAATTCCCAGAGTTCCCGCGTCGTTATTTTGTTCGGCGAACAACATAAAAAACTTTGGGATATCGTTAAGCAGCAGCTGAAAAAAATCGTTCCTGAAGATGCTTTTGCCCCAACAGAGAAAAAGCTGGCGTCGTTCGCGGCGGGCGCCGGCACGGTGCTGTTTTTTGAAGACACCAAAGTCATTGAAGATCTGCAACAAAAATTTGCCCTGTATGCGGATAATTTCCCCATTTGGTCGGAACATTCGACCGGGATTGCGCAATTTTCCGTGTGGTCCGCTCTGGCGCAGGAAAAAGTGGGCGCCTCATTGCAGCACTACAATCCGCTGATTGATGACGATGTGAAAAAACAGTGGCAGTTGCCGGCAAGCTGGAAATTACGCGCCCAAATGCCGTTTGGCTCAATTGAACAACCGGCGGGTGAAAAAACGTATATTCCCGACGAAGAGCGTTTCCGCATTTTTAAATAACAAGCAAAAGTCAATGAATAAAATTCAGGCCAGCTACGCCGATAGCTGACCTGAATCTTTCATCACATTGAATCGTGTATTGTTATCGGTCAGGTTAATTTATTAACTTTATTAAATGGCGTAACGCAATTCGGCGCGGCTTCGGTAATTATCTGTTCAACATCGGCCTTCCCCGCCCAAATGGAAAGAATTGTCGTCGTTGTCCACCATAGATCCGACTGAACTTTATCAACAATTTTCGGCGTCTCTGACTTTAAACATAAAATTACCTGCTGCGCGGTTTCTTTTGGCATATTGATAGATTCAGCATAGCGATTTAATTCGTTTTCAAGCGGCTCAAATAAAAAGAAAGCCAGTATTGCAGAAATAATAGTTTGCATTGTTAGCACTTATATAAGTTTAATTAATTACCCTGATTGGGGCGAATACGCGAATAGCTTTTTCCCTGAGGGTAAATGTTGCGGGCGTTTTTCCAATGAGTTCGCCATCGGCATTGATATCATGCGGCTTTGCAGTATGCAATGTTAGGCGGGTCGCGGAAAAGGCGCGTACTTTGCGCCAGCGTCCGTGCGTTCCCCGCCGCAGAAAAGGGACAAGCGCCAGCATTTCCCACCAGTGGGAGATTTCCAGACTATAGACGTCAAGCCGGCCATCGTCAGGCGCCGCCGTTTGCTCCACCGTCATCCCGCCGCCGTAAAAACGGCCGTTGCCCACGGAAACCTGAACGGTTTTGACCCTCTCTTTGATACCGTCGTGCTCAATTTCAACCCGGAAAGGACGGCTCTGCTTGAGTAATTTAAACGCGGCCAGCGCATATCCCAACGTTCCCCAGCGCTTTTTAGACTTTGCCGATAACCCACGGGCCAGAGCCGCCGAAAACCCGATGCTGGAGACATTAAAGAACAGATGACCGTTCACTTCCCCCAGGTCGACAGGCCTTAAATTTCCCGCCGCGATAATTTGCGCCGCCAGCTTTAAATCCCTTGGGATCCCCAGAGTACGAGCAAAATCATTTGCCGTGCCTAACGGCAATACGCCCAGCGGCAACCCGGTATCAACCAGAGCCTGAGCCGCCGAGTTTAGTGTGCCATCGCCGCCGCCGATAATAACCATATCCACATCATGCACATGGGCGCGAATAATATCGCCGCAGGAACCAGACTCCCGTTCGCCGGGTTCAATAACCGCAATATTATGCGATCGTAATAATTGAATCACATACGATTTTGATGAACTCCCATTCCTCGCGTTTTGATTAATAAATAAAAGTGCGGTTGGGCCGTCCTGCTTGTTTTTTCGGCTTTCTGCTGTCATTGCCAACCCAATTTAATTACCGTGACCAACGTTAATTAATACCACTCTTTTATCAGCTTTCACAAGTTACATTGAGTAACACCACAATAAAATACAAATCATTACATTATTCCCGTCGATACCGGAGTTATTCGCAATAATTCGTTAAAATATCGCCCGCTCATGCATTACTTTTATTTCTTCGCATAGCCAATAACCAGCTAAAAACGAACGCTGCTTTATCATGTCGTCTTCTGTCTTCCTTGCTTTACGATAGCCACGCTAAATCAGCGGCCCTCGGCCGGGCTTTTTATTGATGTTTTCTGCTATGCCTGCTTAACTTTAATGAAGGAGTTTACCGGCAGTCATGACGTCGCACGATAAATTTTTGCCTGCCTACCGTTAGTTGACAGCATCAGGAGCCCTGCTTTGCTGATAGGATTGATGACCTACTCCCGCTGGTTAAATAAAACTCGGGCAATTGTGATATTTGCCGTAATGCTGCTTACCGCATTTCTGATTATCAGTTTGACCAGCTATGAAGTAGCCAAAAAATCGTTGGAAGAAGAAATAAAAGAAAATACGCTCCCGCTGACCAGCGATAACGTGTATTCCGAAATTCAGCAAGATCTTCTAAAGCCCATCTTTATCTCATCGCTAATGGCGCACGACACCTTTGTCCGCGACTGGGTTCTTCATGATGAAAACGATTCGCAGGCGATGATCCGCTATCTGAAAGAGATTGATCGCCGCTTCGATACCCTATTCTCCTTTTTTGCTTCGGACAAAACGAAACGCTTTTACGATCCTCAGCGAGTTCAGCGCATCATGTCGGCGCAATCTCCCGAAGATCAGTGGTTTTTCCAAGCCCAAAACCTGTCAGATGAAACGCCTTATTCTATTGATATTAAAGTCGATCCTGAAGATCGCACCCATATGGATATCTTCATCAACTACAAAGTCATGGACTATGAAGGCAACTTCATTGGCGTCACCGGCATTGGTATTCCCGTTGAACGAGTCAAACTCCTCATCGAAAAATATGAGCAACGCTACAACCGCACGATTTATTTCGTTGATAAAACCGGCAACGTAACGTTACACGGCACAACGTATAACCGCGCGCTGAAGATTCAACAGCAGCCAGGGCTGGCAACCATCGCCACCTCGATTCTGACCGTGCCCGGCGGCGCATATGAGTACCATACGCAAAATAAGCAAATCTTTCTTAATACCCGCCTGCTGCCGGAGTTCGGTTGGTATTTAATGGTCGAACAAAGCAACCATCCGAGCGAGCGGCGGTTGTTCGATACGCTGATAAAGAACCTCGGGGTCAGCATCAGCGTGAGTATGCTGTTTCTGTTCCTGCTATGGCTGACCATCGGCGGCTATCAGCGCCGCCTGGAGCAGATGGCGACAACCGACAAGCTGACCGGCATTATGAATCGTCAGGCGTTCGACTACTCCTTTGAACGCCTGAGCAGCAAGCGGCTTGCGCAACATCAGCCTATCTCCATACTGTTGCTTGATATTGACCACTTTAAAGCGGTCAACGATCGCTACGGACACGGCATCGGCGATTTAGTCTTGCAGAAGATCGCGAAGATACTGCAACAATCCATACGCCATAGCGATCAGGTGTGCCGCTGGGGAGGGGAAGAATTCGTGGTATTGCTGGATAACTGCGATCTGGAAAATGCGCTGCAGCGAGCTGAAACGCTACGGCATGATATTGAAACGGCGGCGGTATCGTTTCAGGATGAAACGATTCATATCACCATAAGCTGCGGCGTAGCGGAATACCAAAAAGATGAAACGCTGGATGCCTTGATCAACCGCGCCGATATCGCGTTATATCAGGCCAAACAGCAGGGACGTAACCGGGTAATCAAATCGGAAAAATAAAGTAGCCCGGCGGCGCCGTTTTAACGCGCGGCCGGGTTGCATCAGCGCCTTTTGCCATAGGCATATTTCACCTCGGCAATACGCAATTCATAATGCTGATACCAATCGGAAATACCGAACTCTTGAGCGATACGGTGCTCTGAATGACTTTTCCATCGCTTGATCGCGTCAAGGGAATCCCAATAGGAAACGGTTATGCCGAACCCCTGCTGGTCGCGCGCGCTTTCCGCGCCGAGGTATCCGGCCTGCTGCATGGCTAGCTCAGCCATTCTGGCCGACATTGCGTTATATCCGTTATCCCCCTCCGTGCGTTGCGATGAAAAAACGACGGCGAAATACGGCGGATCAGGCAAACGGGCAAAATTGTCATCACGCATTCATTGCTCCATAAAAACAGAATTAATCACTAACGCCGCTTTATGCGTCTCAGGGCTGCATCAGCGTTAACAGCGTTGTAATGATGGTAATGCTGATGATGACCGATAATGAGTTGGTAAAACTGGAGACGGACGCGAACATCCCGCTGAACCTTGAGGTAAATAAAGGCGCCAGTGACGACAACGGCGAAAATACCACTATGGCAAGCACCTGGCGGATCTCCAGCGGAAACGGCGTGTAATAGTAAAACAAAACGGCGAATACGGTAGCGATGCTATAGCGGATAACCAACACCTTAAGGACATTCGCCAGCGCCGCCCGGTTAATATTGATTTCCAGCATCATGCCGATAATCAACATGGCGAGAAACGGGTTGGCGTTGCCAATGGTCGAGGTGACCAACGTAACCTGGCTGGGAAGATGCAAACCCAATAGCGCCGCGACCAGCAACAGCATGTAAACATCAAACGGAACCGAAGAAAACAACCGCTTAATGGTGCTTTTCAGCCCGGCGCTGCGGCCGGTGGCTTGCGATGCGGCGACATAACTGCCGCCGGTACAAATAATGGAGTTTCCGGCATCAAACAGACAGGTTGCGACAATGCCGGCCGGCCCAAGAAAACTCTGAACATAAGGTAAGGTAAAACAGCCGATGTTATAGCCGGGCGAATTGATCATATAAAAGGCTTTCTTGTCATCAGGGCCTTTTCGGGCAATCCAAAAACCGGTTCCCATCAGTAAAAGGTTACACCCCAGCCCTAGCAGCACCAGAATCAATAACGTGTGATCGACTTTAAAACTGGCAAA
This sequence comes from Brenneria izadpanahii, assembly GCF_017569925.1. Taxonomy (NCBI): domain Bacteria; kingdom Pseudomonadati; phylum Pseudomonadota; class Gammaproteobacteria; order Enterobacterales; family Pectobacteriaceae; genus Brenneria; species Brenneria izadpanahii. The sequence goes on from NZ_CP050854.1 coordinate 3,212,754, forward strand.
GCCGGTGATAACCGCCGCCGGCAACGTAATATTCATCATGATCCTGGACAAGGCGAGGCTGTCGGAACGTTGTAATACGCCATGCCGTTTCAGCAGATATCCGATAATGATAACAAAAACAAACGAGAAGGCTTTGATAAGCACATCAATCATCTTGATTCCCCGACACCACAAAGATAACTGCTACATCCGCACTTTGAACGACAAAACGACAGGAGACCATGCCAACACAAACTATGCGGTTATAATATTTAACCAATAAAAGAGCAACTGCGGGCCGTCACCAACGTCAAAGATAAAAAATGATAATGCAAAGGTAGTTTCAAGACGTTTTACAACCCGGATTACCGCTACGATCTGCAATCAGAATAGCATTCTCGACTGCATACTGAACAGCCTCAAACCGGTTATATCAGTCGGGAATACAACATAAAACGGGTAACGCCGGCAGCGTCACCCGTTGGTGGTAAAACATGGCTAAATATCATGTCTTAATAGATAAACCTGGCTCATGCCGCTTGGTATAGGCCTTATTCAAATACCGTCATTTCTCGTCTGAACCCAAAACGCATGAATCAGTCCTGGGAAATACCCCAGCAGCGTTAAAATAATATTCAGGATAAACGCCCACCCTAACCCTTTTCCAAGCAGCACGCCCAACGGCGGCAAAATGATAGTAAAAACGATGCGCCAAAATCCCATATTTTTCTCCCTAACATAATAATTAACTATGAAATTAGTACACTAAGGACAATCCGACAAATTTATATGCCCGCCATATCGCTTAACGGATCGCCATAAAAAAATGCCGGTCAGCCTCGCCGACCGGCACTCGTCCTAAAGCGTTTATTCAACGGATAACGCTATGTTCATTCAGAACAATGAGATAACCGATAGTTATCAATCATCAGGCCTGATGTTCAATGGCCTTCCCGCGATTTTCTATCGCTATCTTTTGCGGTTTTTCACTTTCAGGAATTTCCTGATAAAGCTCTACGGTCAACAACCCGTTTTCCAGCGCGGCCCCTTGTACTTTTACATGTTCGGGCAACGAATAGCTGATACTGAAATCAGCGCGGCTAATGCCCTGGTGGAGCCAGCCTTCATCTTCGGATTTACTTTTCTCTTCACGTTTGCCGGTAACGGTCAACCTGCCGCCGACCGTTTTTATCTCCAGTTCATCTTCTTTCCAGCCGGGCACGCTTAACGTGATCCCATACCGGTTGTCGCCTAACATCCGAATATCATACGACGGCGTTGCCGATAGCGGCGTATCGCCAGTTAGCTGGCTGAATAGCCGATCGATACGGTTGAAACGATCGGAAAAAAGCGAACCAGAAACATCAGGGAACAATGACAAGGTTCTCAGTGCCATAATTAACCTCCTGAATATGCTCGATACATTCAAAAGCTCAACATATAAGACAAGCATCGCTTGTCCGCTTATTAAGATGGCGGCATTGATGAAAAATTCAAGCGTGAATCCGTTAAGAAAATCACATTTTTCGCCCTTCGCAAGGTCATGGCATCAACTGCTGAAGAGTCAAGCCGAGCTGATCGTCATCCGGTAATCTGATACTTTAGCGGCTGGCGCATACCAACCCCGCTAATTTTTACAGAGAAACGTTTTCCGATGGAAATTATACTGATGCGGCACGGGAAACCCTGCCTAAACGGACGCCCAAAAGTCTCACCGTTTGAGATGAAAGCCTGGTTCGAGCAGTACAATCAGGCGGGAATAGGCGATGATCTTCCGCCCGATACCGGCCGGAAACTTGCCTCGCGCGCTAGCTGCATCATCGCCAGCCCCGCCCCCAGAGCGCTCGCTTCCGTGCGGGCGTTGGGATACGAACCCAACGTCATTGACGCCATGTTTTGTGAAGCGGACTTGCCGGTTACCCATTGGCGCGGGCCGGCGCTTTCTCCTTTTTGCTGGAGCTTTATTTTTCGTCTGGCCTGGCTATGCGGCTATTCCCGCGATGTGGAATCAAAAGAAAAAGCCGGGCGACGGGCAAAAATCGCGGCAAACCGGTTGATATCCTATGCGGAATCCGGCTCCGTTCTGCTGCTGGGACATGGGATGTTCAATCATCTGATTGCGACACGGCTTAAGCAGGAAGGATGGAGCGAAGAGCGCAATCAGGGAAATGGGTACTGGCGCGCCGCAATTTATAAACGTGATAAATAAAATTCGAATGTGCCGCGTTATTATGTTATGAGGGAATGGTTACTACGGACAACACAAAACGGCCCATCAAGCCAAAGACGGAAGTGATATCGCGATTATATGGAAAATTTCTTCGGCGTGGTAATCGTCACAGAAAGACATTCATGTAACTGTTTGAATGTTGGCGGAGAGAGGGGGATTTGAACCCCCGGTGGAGTTGCCCCCACTCCGGTTTTCGAGACCGGTCCGTTCAGCCGCTCCGGCATCTCTCCGTTTTAGAGGCTGCTATAATGCCCTCTTTTGAGGCATTTTAACAGCATTAGCTATCGTCTTTAGATTCAAGTGATGACTTAGCGAGCAATAGCAATGATTAAGTGGCCGTGGAAAACAATTGAACTCCAGGTTGACGAGCTAGATCGTTGGCAGCCTGCGCTGGCAATCCCCCTACTCGCCCCTTTAAGCGATAAGGAACAGTCGCGGCTGGTGAATATCGCGGATCAATTTCTGAAGCAGAAACGCCTTATTCCATTACAGGGATTGACCTTGACTGAAATTATGCAGCAGCGCATCGCGCTACTGTTCTCTTTGCCGATCCTGGAACTGGGTATTGAGTGCCTGGATGGTTTTCACGAAGTGCTGATCTATCCTGGCCCTTTCACGGTGGATGACGAATGGCAGGATGATATCGGACTGGTTCACACCGGCAGAGTGGTACAGTCCGGACAAAGTTGGGATCAGGGGCCGATTATCCTTAACTGGCAGGAAATTCAAGACTCGTTCGATCTCTCCGGCTTCAACCTGGTAATTCATGAAGTCGCCCACAAACTGGATCTGCGCGGCGGCGGCATTGCTACCGGCGTTCCATTGATCGCCCTACGCGATATCGCGCAGTGGGAGCAGCAACTGCACGCTGCGATGGAATCTTTGCAGGAAGAAATCGATTTAGTCGGAGAAGAGGCGGCCAGCATGGATCCCTACGCGGCTCAAGACCCTGTAGAATGCTTTGCTGTACTGTCCGAATATTTTTTCAGCGCGCCAGAATTGTTGGATGAACGATTCCCAGCGCTATACCAGTGCTTTAAAGGCTTTTATCGCCAGGATCCGTTAACCCGCCTCAAAGCGTGGCAAAACAGCGCGGATTACCGCGCGCCCGTTACTTATTAACCAATATGAGAAATAACTGTACACGGCCTAAACAGTCAGACAATTACCTCCGACTTTGCCATTGACACTGCATCAGGCGCCGGATATCATGCGCCCCGTTCACACGATTCCTCTGTAGTTCAGTCGGTAGAACGGCGGACTGTTAATCCGTATGTCACTGGTTCGAGTCCAGTCAGAGGAGCCAATTTCCTGTTTTCATGCCGCTTTGCGAATCCTTATACGATTTAGATTCAACAAGTTAGCGTGAAAAATCTTCCCGATGCATTTTCAGTTTTCCCTCCGCATCGGGAGAATTTGGTGGTCAGATTTGGGGTCAAGTTGGTTCGATGACGGAGTGACCCCCAAATGTCCCTTAACGACTCAAAAATCCGCAACTTAAAACCATCCGCTAAACCCTTCAAAGTTTCCGATTCTCACGGTCTGTACCTTTTAGTTAATCCAGGCGGTTCACGTCTCTGGTATCTCAAATATCGTATCAATGGCAAAGAGTCTCGCCTCAGTTTAGGCGCTTATCCCGATGTATCGCTGACCGATGCCCGGCAACAGCGCGACGGCATCCGCAAACAACGGAACTGAAAACCCGACACTTCACTGCCCTGCTGAAAGGTATTGAGGAAAAAGGTTTGCTGGAGGTCGCATCCCGCGCGCGGCAGCATCTGTGCAATATTATGCGTTACGCGGTTCAGCAAGGATGGGTGGAAAACAACCCGGCGCTGAACTTAGTTGGCGTAACGGCTCCGCCGGTTAGACGCCATTATCCGGCTCTGCCGCTGGAGCGTCTGCCTGAGCTGCTGGAACGTATTGAAAGCTATCAGCAAGGCCGAGAGCTAACCCGGCTGGCGGTATTGCTCACCCTGCACCTGTTTATCCGTTCCAGCGAACTGCACTTCGCTCGCTGGCGCGAGATAGATTTTAGAAACAGGGTCTGGACCATACCCGCCACCCGCGATGCGATTGCCGGCGTTCGCTACTCCGGGCGTGGCGCGAAAATGCGCACGCCGCATATTGTCCCACTCTCCCGACAACCCATCGACATTCTGAAGCAGATTCAAGCGATTTCCGGTCATTTGGAACTGGTGTTTCCCGGCGATCATAATCCGTATAAACCGATGTGTGAAAACACGGTCAACAAGGCGCTGCCGCTCTTCCCCCTGTAATCAAGGCCACCCTAGGTTCAGATACCCAAAATGGCCGTTTTGTTTTATTTAGAGAACTAATTCCAGTCTTTGTCTCGCCTGGCTGGTCAGACGTTTAATACCCAGTGACCTTGCCATTTCTGAGATTTTATTTTCCCCATCAATACTTGAAGCCAATGCTCGCAACTCTTCACTTGGAATAGCATCAACCTGACGAACATCATGATCCGTAGCAGGCAAACGGAATGAATTCCAACCTGCTCTTTGAACTTCCGACAACCAGATAAAATCCTCGCCAGAATGATCCGTAGCTACATGATAGTTTTGATCCACAATCTCCATAACACGCTCGCGAATCAGCCTACCTGTACGGTTAAATCCATGAGCACGTGCTATACGCTGCACCAGTGTGGTATCCAGGAGAGGGGACTCTGCATTAACCACTTCTGCAATGAGAGCCTTTAGCGTCTCATCGTACTCTACGACATAGAACTTCTCTGGATTAGTTTTGCCGAGCCACTCCTTCAATTCATTCACGACATATTTGCCTGCGTTTGCAGGTTGGGCTGCCTCAGATACCGCTGAATAGGCATACTTCAGTTCCGGCAATGAATCCACTGCCTTATCTTCCGTTGCTACTGAGTGGACAACTGGTTCGATGCTCTCAACTGGCGCTGATATTTCCTCATCATTAGCCACCAGCGTAGAGGCTTGTCCCTCGCTCACTTCTATAGTGCTGTTTTCTGCAGTGGCTATAAGTGCCTGCTCTTCTGTTTCAGCAATTGCGGCTTCGGCTGCTCTGGATTCCTCCAACAGGCCATTAATCGCTATATCCAGCCTTTCTAACGCACCTTCCTTATCAATCCACCATTCTGTTGACCATAAGCGAAGAAGTTTCCAGCCCAACCCCTGCAGAATCGCGCTGCGGACTTTATCACGGTCACGTGCAGTGGCTGCGCTATGGTAGGTAGCCCCGTCGCATTCAATCCCCACAAGATAGTCTCCGGGTTTATCCGGATGGACGATCCCCAAATCAATGCGGAAACGTGACACTCCAATCTGCGGAACAACTTGCCAACCTCTCCTTCTTAGCCCATTTGCTACAGCCTCCTCGAATGGTGAGTCATAACCTCCTACCGAACCACGAACCGCCTGCGCCAAAGCCATCGGGCCGCGCTGGGCAAATTCGATAAAGTGTTTAAGGTCGGCAACCGCTCGCGCACTTGTGCGATTAAGATCGATAAAGGAGGGATCAAAAGAGCTGAATACCATCATTTCCTGACGCGCGCGGGTGACGGCAACATTGAGACGACGCCATCCACCATCACGATTCAGTGGTCCGAAGTTCATCGACATGGTATTAGCGCCTGGCTCTGTCGGACCATATCCAATGCCAAGCATAATCAAATCTCGCTCATCCCCCTGAACGGTTTCAAGATTTTTAACCACAACAGGTTCTTCCAACTCAAACTGGAAGAATGGCTCAATTTCGGGATGCTGCTGTCGGGCACGATCCAGCAGATCATTAATCAGTTTTTGCTGTTCCGTATTCAGCGTAATAATGCCGATCGATTTGCCGGACGCTATAAAGGTTTTATCCGTCAGGCGTTTTACGGTTTCATCAACCATCGCCTCTGCTTCTGCCTGGTTATGGCGTCCCTTACCTTTGGAGTAGAGCCCCGCAACTTTTCGCCACTGAACAGCACTTTGCTTTGTCTCAGATGCAGGGAAGGTGATCAGATTGCTGTCGTAATACCGATGATTAGAGAACGTAATCAAGCTTTCGTGGCGGCTTCGGTAATGCCAGCTCAGGCTATGATTATACAGGCCAGCGGCCAGGCACTCATCAAGAATGCTTTCCATATCCTCTTCGGTATCATCATCAGTGTCATTTGCCGCACGATTGAAGAAGCTGGTTGGCGGCATCTGTCGCGGATCGCCTGCAATAACAACCTGTTTACCGCGAGCCATTGCACCAATAGCATCCCAGGGGGATATCTGTGATGCTTCATCAAAAATTACCAGATCAAACAGAGCCTGCTCCGAAGGCAGGAATTGTGCAACTGAAAGCGGACTCATCAGCATGCAGGGCGCAAGCTTAGACATAGCATCACCCATTTCAGCGGCCATCTGGCGGATCGGCTTATGACGCCGGGACTTCTGCAACTCATGTTTGAGCAATACAAAGCCGCCTTGCTTGCTGACCTCATTTTTCGCAGGTATCACACCGCACAATCGTGCACGAATATAGCGAACCGTGAGTCTGGCTAGGCGGTCAGTCTGAGTGCGGTAAGCCTCAATATCACTCATATGTTCAGCTGGCACAAAATTATGCAGCAAAGGCTCTGAGTCAATAATCCATGAGGCAAACCATCGGCAATACGCTGTTTCAAACAAATCTGCTGCGCTGACATCACTTGAGTCACGTTGGATAAGAACATTGATCAATGGCAATAAGCCCTGGCCAATGGCTTCTTCACGAACCCGGCTCCAGTCACTCCAGGCTTTCAGAGCAGATTGATGGTGAATGATACCCAATGCACAATCTCGTAAGACTGGTATCGACAGGTTGCTTTCCGGATCTTTGATCAAAGTGCAGAATCTTGCTTTGGCTCCATTGAAACTAGATACAGAGGCACGCAGACTCTGGGTTAGAACAGCAACAATGCTTTGCGATCCGAGCAGGTCATTGGCATCAATAACTAACGTTTTAACCGCAGAGCGGATCTCTGCAAGCTGCTGAGGGGATGAGGCAAAACCAACCAGAGCACAGCGAATGGCGTCAGCTAAATCCAGAGTGTTCTGTAAGACAGAATGATCGGTGTCAAGCCCATTCCATCCCGGCAGAGTCACCGTCGAAGGAGTGAGCTCCGATAACCTCTGGTGCAGTGTTTGAAGCTTCTCAATAACTGGAAGATCGGCAGAAAGGTCGGGAGTTGCGCTAAGTAAATATTGTCGAACCACCTCGCCAACGACTTTCTTACGGGCACTGGTTGCGAAGAACCAGAGTTTTTTGTCCGCCTTTTCAAGTGAGCTATTGATCTGCTGAACATTGACGTTCTGCCAACTGTTTCCGGGATAGGCAACAGACAATCGTGCTCTAGTAGATTCGATTTCGCTGAGAAGGTTGATTGCCGTTTCCGCAGCTTCAATTCGGGCTGCTGCATCCGGGGCAAACATAAAACTCAGATCGATACCGACCACTTTAGACAATAATTCACAAAGTGAGATCAGTTGAACCAGCTTATCAGGCTCGTTTGAATCCAGGGGGATTCCCGTCGCTTTAAGTAATTCCCCGGCGGCTTTTTCCAGATTCTCAATTTTCCCCGGGATTGCCTGTGCTTCAGCAATCAGCGACGATTGCCAGCCATTCGTCCAGTCAGTCTGGTTAATGATCCCAAAATGGGTGCCATGTTGTTTAAAAGCATCACGATTGAGTTCAAGACGTTTGGCAATTTCCCTGAACTCTGTCATTTGTACGGAGGTATGCAGAGTGCCTGCAGCCCATGTGAACTGAGGCGTTGCCGTACCGGCATCTCTGATGACGCGTCCCATCGCCTGATGGAGCGTCAGACCATTTGGCCAACGCAGATGTAGTAAACGGACAACCTCATTTAACCTGTCACGCAGCCGTTGCACCTTGCCTGCTTCCTCTTCCCACTCACTGGTGGTGAGCATATCTCGGGCATCCCATGCCCGTTCCAGTTGCTTGAGGAAATCCATTTTTGACGTTTTACTGGAATGCAACTCCAGACAAAACTCGCCCAGTCCCTGAGATTCAAGTCTGCGATAGACCACATCAAGTGCCGCTTTCTTCTCGGCAACAAACAATACACGTCTTCCCAGCGCTAGATTATGTGCAATCATGTTGGCAATTGTCTGAGATTTACCGGTGCCCGGCGGCCCATCCAAGACAAAATCACGGCCTTTGGCGGAAGTCACTACAGCGGCAATTTGCGAGGAGTCTGCGGGTAATGGCAGGAAAAGATCCTGAATGTTTACAGCATCATCAAGTTTATCAACCTCAACTATTTCTCCGCTCTTCTCAAGAACAGCATCTTTCTGACCACGTTCAATGAGGTATTTCACCAGAGGACTTTGCATCAGTTGTGGCGCCCTGTCGATGAGATCTTTCCACATCAGATACTTGGCAAAAGAAAAGGTACCAATCACGACGTCACGTATGACCTCAAAACCAGACATATCCCGTACAGCGCGGCGCACTATATTCCAGATACCATCCACATCAATGCCACTTTCATCTGTGGGCAACTCACCATCAAGACCATTGATCGTCAGTGCAAAATCATTGCGCAACAACTCAAGTAAGGTGAGGTTGAAGCGGGGTTCCTCTTCCAGCAAACGCATGGTCACGCCAGAAAGCGCACTTTTACGGTCAAGCTGAATTGGCAAAAGAATAAGAGGTGCTGAATAACTCTTTGGATCTTCAGCTGATTTTTTCCACTTCAGGAAACCAACCGCAAGAAAGAGGGTGTTTGCTCCCCCTTCTTCTAGATCGCTCTTTGACTTACGATACAAATCAATAAGCGCTGATTCCAGACGATCTTTTTCAAGCGGTGACACAACTTCACCACGATCCAGAGCCTGTTGGGCATATTCCTCCCGGAGATTTTCATTTGTCTGCTGACGATATAATTCAGCATCACGTCCGCCCAATTCGAGATCAGGCAATGAGACAATACGGATTCGTTTGCCTTCTGCCAGCTTGTCTTCCAGGTAGCCGGGATTAGAACATATCAGCCGGATACCTTTGGCACTCTCAGGTAAGTGCAGTAGCCGGTTGCGGGTCGTCAAATCAAGCAGTTTGCGCTGCCAATGTACCAGACGACTAGTTGCTTCGCTCTCACCTTCAATCTCAATATCAAGTTCAAAAGAAGGGAGTACAGGAGCATCTTCAAAACCATGCCGAACATCCGGTGATGAATCTGACTGGCTTTCTAAGCGGGTAATTCCCAGTGCCAGGGGGCGAATCTTTTGCATCCGCGCGCGGCGAGCATCAATGGCTGCATGAAACTCTTCCTCCGTAAGATGCTTTAACGCTTCCTCAAAAGCCTGAGTGAATGAAGGTGGATGAGCTTTAGTGACCAGCGTCGTTTCAAACACCACCATTTCTTTCAAATCGACGCGCTTACGAACCGAAGACACGTCTTCAGTTACTAATTGTGAAAACTCCTGCGGTTGAAGCCAGAAACCAGCGAAAGCATGTCCTTCGCTAAGGAATACCAAAGCGTTGAGTCCAATTTGTTCCAGAGCGGAGGCAAATAATAACGTTGTATCCAGGCAGGTGGCGACTTTACCTTCTAGAATGGCGCCCGGTGTACGAATTTTCTGACCGTTCCGCTCAAAGCTGGCGGGAGGCAGTGCATAGCTGATGCTCAAGTTACAAACCGCAGTCCATAGCGCAGAAGCAATCTCCCATACGCGTGTTCTGGACTGGCTTTCGTAACCATCCAACGCATCGTTTTTCCCGGCACTGCGCAGAACGTCTGATGTAGCTTTGAGGAGACGATCTACAGCAGGATCATTTGGCATAATGAAAGAGGGCAACAGTTCAAACATTGCATTGCCACCCCACTCATTTTTCGCTAGCGCCTCTAGGGGATAATTAAGGGTGAGAAGTTCTTCGTCACCCTGCCGCAAACTTAACGTGACTTCACAAACCACACTTTCAGTAAGTTCAGCCAACCATTCCGCATTGATATTTACATCGCGCTCACGAATATCGAGAGATGAACCAGGAAGCAGGCGGTCAATATTCCATTGCTTCGCTTCCAGCACTGCCGGTGTTGTCTGCAGATGCAACGTTAGATCTTGAAAGATTTGATCTGATTCGTTATGCAAGACAAGCTCACGTAATAGCGGAACCGCATTCTGGTGGGAAGTGAATCCCAGTTTGCGCGCGATACTCACCTGCGCGTTGATACTCATAAAAACGCATCTCCTTAGAGGAAAATCCTTCTAATATTTAAATAATTTTGACTACCGGGCTTCTAGAACAGTCATAAGGGGTAGTGCGATGAGTTGCTACAACGAGAAGTCAAAAATTGCAAAGCCAAGTTGCACAGTCTGATCGCTGGACATTAGTGCAAAGGGCAACAAATGAGCAGCAACAACATGCAAAATCCACCACCTAGAGAAACACCTTAAGAATAGTCTTAGTTTTTGATACCTTAAATGATAAAGCGCGACTAATCTATAGATGCAATTAATTTTAGGACTGCGAAATAAAACCCCAATATATTATTCGTATATGATTGATAAAAATATCTTTCCATAAAAGACCATCACATCAGGATGGTATTGAAACAATAAAAAATATTAATAATTTAGTTTTTTCCAAACAATATTTGGGAATGCGATTAGATAACGCGTAAAACTAATGCATACAGGGATCTATGGAATACGACTAACGCAGCACCCCATACGGAAAAGCATTATCGATGCTTTCAATCCAACTATAGGGCGGGATCGTCTACCGGAGCAGGTTCAGTCCGATAACACTTTAATATTGGTTCAGCTTGCTGGGGAGATAGGTTTCGGTGCTAGCCATTAGCAGCGGCAATCATTAAAGCGCTAGAAGCCGGCCAGCCGCCGGCCCCGTAGCGCGTCTGTAACGCCCTGCCCCATTCGCCGGCAAGCTCACATCCAGCGCCCTTGCCGAGCCGTCGTGAATGCGCAGCGGCGCGAGAGAGCCGGCCAAAGGCGCCGTAACCGGCTAATGCGAAATGTATCGCCCTCCCCCCTGCGTTTATCCGGCGACACGGTCAGCGGAAGATTTAAAGTGCCTGATTATGCTGCGGATGATCGGATACAGCAGAGTGAACGCCGCCAGCCCCAGCAGAACGGCGGTGATGGGATGGGTGTAGAGAAAATCCATGCTGCCGTTGGATATCGACATCGCCCGGCGGAAGTTGCTTTCCGCCATCGGCCCCAGAATGAGCGCCAGTACGACCGGCGACGGCGGGAATTCGAATCTGGCCATCACGTAGCCCGCGACGCCGGCCGCCAGCATAATACCAATATCGAAGATGCTATTGTTGATGGCGTAAGTGCCGATGATGGATAGCGCCATGATCAGCGGCGTGAGGACAGGTTTCGGAATTTGCAGCATCTTCACAATCAGCTTCAGCGAACCCAGCCCCATGATCAGCATGACGACGTAGCAGAACAGCATGCCGGCGAAAATGGTGAACACCATATCGCCATGTTCTTTGAACAGCATCGGTCCCGGCTGTAGCCCCTGTAGCGTCATGGCGCCCAGCATGATGGCGGTGACCGCGTCGCCGGGGATCCCCAACGTCATCATCGGCAACATTGCGCCGCCGGTACAGCCGTTCGCGCCGGACTCGCAGGCGGCGACGGCGGTGATTTCGCCTTTGCCGAAGTTTTCCGGGGTTTTGCTGAAACGCTTGGCCTCGTTATAGGCGACGAAAGCCCCGATCTCCGCGCCGACGCCGGGTATGGTGCCGATGAAAACGCCGATGCCCGACGAACGCAGGATGGTGCCCAGACAGCGCTTGATGGTGGCTTTGGTGGGGATCACGCTGCCAATCGCCACGGCGCTCTTCTTGACTAAATCGGTTTCCGCCATGCCTTTAAACGCCTCGGACGCGGCGAACAGGCCGATCATCACTGGAATAAAGGGCACGTTCATCAACTCCGGCATACCGGCGGTGAAACGTGGAAACCCGGTCATGGGATCAAGCCCGACGGTTGCGATGAGCAAGCCGATGAAACCGGCGATAATCCCTTTGATCATGGATTTGCCGGCGATGCTGGAAATAATGCTCAGGCCGAAAATCGCCAGCGCGAAATTTTCCGCGGCGCTGAACTTCAAGGCGACCTGCGCGAGCAGCGGCGCGAGGAAAACCAGCACCAGAACGCTGATGATGCCGCCGACGGTGGAAGAGATGATGGCGATGCCCAGCGCGCTGCCGCCCTCACCCCGTTTGGTCAGTTCATAACCGTCGATCGCCGTGGCGGCGGCGGCGGGCGTCCCTGGAATTCTCAGCAAAATGGCGATGATGGAACCGCCGTACACGCCGCCGAAAAATACCCCGCTAATCATCAGCAGGCCGGTTACCGGATCCATGCCAAAGGTAAACGGCAGCAGAATGGCCACCCCCATAGTGGCGGTGAGGCCGGGCAGCGCCCCACCATAATGCCGAGAAACACGCCGAAAACGGACAGCAACAGCGCCGTAGGGTGATTGAATAATGCGATGAAGCCATCTGCAAGCATGGATAGTTCTTGCATATCGTTACCTCTTTACGCCGCCTTGCCGTTTATTCGAACAGCAGACCGACGGGGACGGCCACATTAAGGCCAAGATAGAAAATCGCGTAGGTCAATCCCGTAATAAAAATAGCGATGACGGGATTCCATATCCTGTGTTTGAACGCCATGAGCCACATCAGGAAGATCAGATAAGGGATCATGGAAACGATATAGCCGACATAATACATGCCGAAGAAACAGGCAAAGGACGCCAGGATGCCCAGGATGGTTTTCCCGTGCCGAATATCCACACCGTCGGGCGGAGGCGGGGTTGAAATCGTGATGCCGGCGCGTTTATTGCGCCTGATAACGGACAGGTTATTAAAAATCAGTAATAACGCGAGCAGTATCAGCACCACGGAATAAAATACCGGAAAGCGCGCAGGCCCGATATCGGTCGCCAAACGCGAAGCCGGAAATTTCAGGGTGGCGACGATGGCGGCCAGCGATACCAGGATCAGAACCATGCCGATGACGATTTCAATTTTACGCGCGTTATCCGGTACTGAGGTATCCGGCGCTTTCGGTTGATGAGCCATATTCATATTCTCTGATGCAAAAGGTTTCTGCGGCAGTCTGAGAGCGGGATAGCGCATCGCCGCCCTCTCTGGGAAACCGGGTGAAAAATCCTAGCGCCGGGGTTGCCCCCGGCACGCCGTTCCTTCACGAATTACTGCGCCAGACCGACTTTGGTCATCAACTCTTTGAAATAACGGTTGTCACGGTCGATCAACTGCTGAAACTCCTCCGCGTTGCGATAATCGAAGTTCAGATTAATGCGGCCCAGCGATTCGGCGAACCTGGGGTTTTCCGCCACCTTGCGCGCGGTTTCCGCCAGCACCGCCTGAACGTCCTGCGGGGTTTTCTTCGGAACGAGAATGCCCCGCCAGGTGCCGATGGACAGATCGACGCCGTTTTCTTTCAGCGTGGGTACGTCTTTGAAGGCGGGTAAGCGTTCATCGGCCATGATGCCGAGAATTTTCACGCTTCCTGCCGCCACGTGCGTGGACACTTCCGCGGCGCTGACGCTCACCGCTTCGATATGCCCGCCCAGAAGCGCGGTAATGGCCGGCGCGGCGCCGTCATAAGGGATGTTGTTGAACTTCGCGCCGGTTTTATCGCTGAGCGCTTCCGCGGCCAGATGCCAGATGGCGCCGGAACCGGAATTGCCGATGCGTATTTTGCCCGGATTGGCCTTGGCGTATTCCATAAATTCCGCGAAGGTATTCCATGGCGCGTCGCTTTTCACCGTGATGGCGCCCGGATCGGCGTTCAACAACGCGATGGCGGCGAAGTCGTCGGCATTGAAATTGACCAGTCCCATGTGCGGCAACATGGTGATCTCGGCGGTGCCGAGGCCGATTTTGTAGCCGTCCGGACGGGCCGCGACCAGTTCGGAGAAGCCCACCGCCCCGCCGCCGCCGGGCTTGTTGACGATGCCGATAGCCCTGGGCAAATATTCTTTCGCTACATCGGCGAACGAACGGGCGACCAGATCGGTGCCGCCGCCGGCGCTGTAGGGAACGACCATTTCTATCTGCCGGACCGGATAATCGGCAGCCGACGCAGGCGCGGCGGACAGAAGCGAGCAGGCGGCCAGGAATCCGGCCAATGCGTGGGGCAAACGATTATGAGTTTTCATATTGCACTCCAGGTACAGAGGTATAGTTATTTATTTAGTTATGCGACGAATTTCGCCAGGCCCGCACAAAAGCGGCGGCGCGCTCTCCGACGCTCTCAGGCGGCATGCCGGGTTTATAGAGCATGCCTCCAATGCCAAAACCGCTGGCGCCGGCCGCCAGCCAGCCGGATAGGGATTCGGGAGTGATCCCGCCGACTGGCAGCAGGGGATCTCGGCGGGTATCACCGCCCGCCATGCCTTCAGCGTCAGCGGAGAAGCCGCCTCGGCGGGAAAAATCTTGATGCCGTGCGCGCCGTGGGACAACGCGCTAAAGGCTTCGCTTGGCGTGGCCGCGCCGGGCAGACTAATCAAACCCTGTTTTCGGGTTTCCTGAATAATGGCCGGATCGGTATGCGGCGATATGATGATTTCCCCCTGGTGCTGCTTTACCGAGCGGACATCGCTATCCGACATAACCGTTCCGGCGCCCACCCGGCAATCCTGCGGCAGGCTCTGCCGCAGACGGGCAATGCTGAGCAGCGGATCGGGCGAGTTTAACGGTATTTCAATGATGCGCACCCCCGCCAGATACAGCCGGCGCCCGACATCCTCAACCTCATCGGGAGTGATCCCCGAAGGATGGCAATCAGTCCCGTTTGCCTTAATGTTGTTAAAAAATCCATTGTTAAATCCCCTGGTATTGGCGAAAAAACGGCGTTAGTCGAGCAGGCCCGCCAAGCTGGCGATAAACCACAGCCCCCTCTCCGTCGCGCCGTCGGAAATATGAACCGGATAAGGACACTCCAGGCAGGTCAGCGCCCGGATATAACGCTGGCACAGCGTTTCTGAACCGATGAAAGTGAGCGGTATATCCTGGCCCGGTTCTGGCGTCAGCCTGGACAGTACCGCCAATAATTCACTGCCCAGCACCAGGCCGGAAAGATAGTCGGCCTGCTGTCGCGCGTTGATATGCTTGCACAGCAGGCGGCTGCGCACCGAAAACAGCGTGCCGAGCAAACCGGCGGATTGTCTGTATCGCTGCGCGACCGCCACTCCCTGGTCGAACGCGTCCCAGTCCGGCTGTTCAGAAGGCTGTATCGTGGCGGCCAGAATGGTGTGGTGCGTCAGCGCATCGTAAAGATCGCCGGTCATAAAAGTCTGGATGTGCGTGATCCGGTTTTGCGTCACTTCGACCCACTTGGAGTGGGTTCCCGGCAGCGCGATCAGCGCTTTTCCCTGCCGCGCCATCGCCGAACGCAATTGTTCGTCATGCTGCAACGCGCCGGCTATCTGCGTCTCTTCGCCGCGCATCACCTCAGGCAGATCGCCGTCTTGCCATACGCCGGGTACGATGGAAAAAGCGCGATCCGGGCCGGTTTCGATACGGATCAACTGCCGGGCCAGCTGCCGGATATCGCAGGGCGCTTCAATATAGGGAGCCTGACGCCAGCCCTGGGCGCTGCCGATCATGCCGCAGGCCAGCACCGGACACGCCGGCGTTTCCCGCAGCCAGTCGCCGCACGCCTGGGTATAAGCCTGAAGAAAAGCCTCTTCCCGGTTGGCGACCGGCGACGGCAGCTTCGCCACCCCGTACGGCAGCGTCCTTTTTTCCAGAACGACGCCGTTTTTCCCCAGGCGGCAGGCGCGTAGCATAGAAGTTCCCCAATCCAGCGCGATTAGTGTTGTCATCGTATCCACCTTGTTATTTTTTCCCTGCCTGCGCCCGACTGCGCATGTTGAACAACGCCCTGCTCCACCCCATTTCGCTGGAAATGGCGTCGGCATGGCCTTTAACGATATTAATGAGTTCGCTCATGCGGCTGTCTGGCATATAAGGCGCGATACTGGCGACGGAAATGGCGGCGACAATTCGATTGGAAGCGTCCCGCACCGGCGCGGCGACGCAGCGGATGGTGAATTCATTTTCTTCCAAATCGAACGAATACCCCCCCTGGGCGTATTTAGTCATCACCTGGATAAACCGCGCTGCGTCGCACGACGGCTGATTAACCTGAAAAATGGCTTTCCATTCCTCCGGGCCATCGTCGAGGAGGAGCGACTTGCCAAGGCCTGTGGATGACAGCGGCATGCGCTGTCCGACGCGAGAGCGCATTTCCAGCCCGCGCATGCCGGGGATCTTATCGATGTACAGCAAGTCGTTGCCTTCCCTGATGGCGAGATGCACCGTATCCTGGGTCAGTTGCGCCAACGCCTCCAGGGTAGGTCTGGCGGCGATCCTCAGCGGATAGGCGTTGAGGGAACGGGTGCCGAGCTCGATTAATTTCGGGCCGAGATAATATCCGTCCTTATCCACCAGCCTTAATAGGTTCTCCTCGACCAGCGCGTTGACCAGGCGGTGTGTGGTGCTGCGCGAAGTGCCGACATAAGCGCCGATGGATTTCAAATCACGATGACCAGCGGCCACGGCATCAATAACCGATAACCCTCTTAGCAGCGTCTGAACACCACTGGGTCCCGCAGCGCTATCCGATTTCATCGTCCTTCCCCTGTAACCAAATATGAATTGTGGTCATTTTTAGCACAGGTATGCGGTGTCCTTTTGTGATGCGCCCCGCAGAACTCTACAATGTGGTCATTCGTCCCATATATAGGGATTTTTTCCATTTAATAGAAGGGATGCATCTCTCAAGGCCCGTCTGAAAAAACTGCCGTTGAAAGAACTGAAAGATGGCAATCTCCATCGCCAAAAGATGTGCGCTTTCGCAAGGGGAAAAAGTTCGGCTGGAACCACATGCCGTACCGCAACGGATGGCGTACACGGCATTGCAGGACGATTCAAAGCAGGAGGTTCGATTGAGTGGCGGGAAACTCGTTGCGGGCCATTGTTTGGGCGTGAATGTGCCAGCCCGCAGGGATTATGGGTTCGTTATAGGGGCGTTTGGGAACAAACGGTTTCCGCACCCGCAGTGAAGTGATTCCTCGTTATCGATCTCCCGGATAACGCCTTTCAGAAATTAGCCCCACCGCAGCGATAAATTGAACGCCCCATGATTAATGCAAATATCACCGATTCTTGAAATTCGGCCGGCGCTTTTCCCGGAAAGCGGCCATGCCCTCCTTTTGATCTTCGGTAGCGAACAGGGCGTGAAACATGCGTCTTTCGAAGCGCGAACCTTCGGCCAAAGAGCTTTCGTAGGCGCGATTAACCGACTCTTTAGCGGCAAGCACCGCAGGACGGCTCTTCGCGGCGATGCATTCGGCGACCTTGAGGGCTTCGTCAAGCAACTCTTTGGCCGGCACAACGCGGCTCACTAAGCCGCAACGTTCCGCCTCGGCCGCGTCCATAACCCGGCCGGTAAGCACCATCTCCATGGCTTTGGGTTTGCCAATAAAACGGGTCAGGCGTTGCGTTCCACCGGCCCCTGGAATGATGCCCAACGTGATTTCCGGCTGCCCGAATTTGGCGGTATCGGCGGCCAGGATGACATCACACATCATTGCCATCTCACAGCCGCCGCCGAGCGCATATCCGGCTACGGCGGCGATTACCGGCTTTCTGACTTTGGAGACGACTTCCCAGCCTTCGGTGAAGTGGTCTTTATCATAGCATTTTGTAATAAAATCAGTTACATAACATTCAGTGAAGGTTTTATCCATCATCTCTTTGATATCGGCGCCGGCGGCGAAAGCCTTCTCGTCGCCGGTAATAACAATGGCGCCGATTTCATCATCGGATTCAAAGCGATCAAGCGCCGTTACTAATTCCGCAATCAGGGGGCTCGACAGAGCATTCAGCGCCTTTGGCCGATTTAAACGGATTAGGGCGACATGGCCTTTGATTTCAACAAGTAGATTTTCGTAGTCCATAACATGATTCTCCATTGTTAATAGGTGATATCTAGCGCGTCGGTTCCGGCTTCTCGCCGGAATAGTCGTAAAAACCACGCCCCGCTTTACGTCCGAGCCAACCTGCCTCGACATATTTTACCAACAGCGGGCATGGGCGGTATTTGCAGTCGGCGAATTCGTGATGCAGCACTTGCATAATCGCCAAACAGGTATCGAGGCCGATGAAATCAGCCAGTTCGAACGGCCCCATCGGCTGGTTGGCTCCCAGTTTCATGGCATTGTCGATATCGCCGACCGATGCAACGCCCTCATAGAGGGTGTAAATCGCCTCATTAATCATCGGCAGCAAGATGCGATTGACGGCAAATCCGGGAAAATCCTCGACGCTGACGGCCGTCTTGCCCAATCGTCCGACTAAATCGAGGATGGCGGAGTAGGTTTCTGAGGTGGTGGCGATACCGCGAATGATCTCCACCAGGGCCATCACCGGAACGGGATTCATAAAGTGCATGCCGATAAATTGCGAGGGGCGATCGGTTGCCGACGCCAGACGGGTGATCGACAGCGATGAGGTATTTGAGGCGATGAGCGCGTCGGGCCGCAGCGCCAAGCAAAGTTTGGCGAAGATCGCTTTCTTGATGCTTTCATTTTCCGAAGCCGCCTCGATCACCAGATCGGTATCCGAGAAAATGTTGTAGTCGGTGCTGGTAGAGATCTCGGCCAGCGCCGCTGTTTTGGCTTCGGACGACAATTTACCGCGGCTAACCTGTTTTTCAAGGTTTTGCTCAATAGAAGCCACGCCCTTTTTGACAAGATCTTCTCTGATATCCAACAGCCGCACCTGAAAGCCGCTGACGGCAGCGACCTGGGCAATGCCGATGCCCATCTGCCCCGCGCCGATAACGCCAATGGATCCAATATGAGCCGAGTTTAATGCAACAGAGGAATTGCTTACGTGTGTCATGACTATTACTCTCCTATCGTTCACCGCCAGCAACGGCTGGCTTTCCATATTTTTCGCGTCATTTTGTTGTTGGCCGTCAATCTGTGGTTGGCCATCAACGACAATGAAAATTGACGCCCTATGACGCGCGTGACGATATGGCGCATGCTCAAGCACGACTGTCGTTTACCCAATGCGTCGTACTTGTTCAGCCGCGGCCGCACTCCGAGTCCATCGGGCGGCCGTGGCGTATGCGTATAGGTTCAATCAAAGCGCCTCGACGCAGATAGCGATTCCCATGCCCCCGCCGATACACAGCGTAGCCAGTCCCTTGCGCGCTCTGCGCCGGCGCATTTCATGAACCAGGGTGACAAGGATGCGCGCTCCCGAAGCGCCGATGGGATGACCCAGTGCGATAGCGCCGCCATTGACATTGACTTTATCCGTGTCCCATCCCATTTCCTGATTAACGGCCAGCGCCTGGGCGGCGAAGGCCTCGTTGGCTTCTATCAGGTCAAGATCCGCTACCGACCAGCGGGCCTTGCTCAAGGCTAATCGGCTGGCGGGAATCGGCCCGGTTCCCATAATGGAGGGATCGGTGCCGGCGGTTCCCCACGACACGATGCGGGCCAAAGGCGTAATGCCCCGTCTGGCGGCATTCTCCTCCGTCATCAATACCAGAGCGGCGGCGCCGTCATTGATGCCTGACGCATTGCCCGCCGTCACCGTTCCGTCCTTGACGAAAGCGGGCTTGAGTTTCGCCAATGTTTCCACGGTGGTGCCGAACCTGGGGAACTCATCGCGATCCACCACCACATCGCCTTTGCGGCCGGGAACCGTCACCGGGACGATCTCGTCCGCAAATTTACCCTCCCTGATGGCAATTTCCGCCTTTTGCTGCGAAGCGGCGGCAAAAGTATCTTGTTGTTCGCGGGTCAACCGCCACTGTTTGGCAATGTTTTCAGCGGTAACGCCCATGGGATAATCATGGAACGCATCGGTCAGACCATCCTTGAGCATGGTATCAACCACCTGCGTCGATCCCATTTTGACGCCGGCGCGTAAAAAGGAAGCGTGGGCTGACTGACTCATGCTCTCCTGACCGCCGACCACCATGATGTCGGCGTCGCCCATCCCGATGGCCTGATAACCGAGCACCACCGAGCGCAGCCCTGAACCGCACACTTGATTAATGCCGAAAGCGGTTTTTTCTTGCGGAATACCGGCGGCAATGGCTGTCTGACGGGCATCATTTTGGCCCAGTCCCGCGGTTAACACTTGACCGAGAATGACCTCGGTAACTTCTTCCGGCTGCGTCCCGGCGCGCAATAGCGCCTCACGAACCACGAGAGTCCCCAGCGCATGGGCGGGAAGCGAACTCAAGCTCCCCAGAAACGCGCCTATAGGGGTTCGAACGGCGCTGGCGATGACGATATTGGTCATGTTATTGCCTCCATTTTTTACCGTTGAGCCATGCATCGAGGGACAGAATAGGAACCTGGTCGGGGCAATCCGGTAGCCCTCAGCGTCCGCCGAAGCATTTCCTTGTCGTCGTATTCGTTAACCGGCCTTCCCCGTCGTGAGCAGGCCGGCCGCAAAGATTCATACTCCCCCGCCTCAACCGATCAGCTGCTGCGGAAGGTGACGCCAAAAGATACGCGGGGATAATTCCAACTGGTGACGCCGCCGTCGCTGCACATGATGCGGCAAGTGCCGCATTCCAGGCATCCGGCATATTCGAAATTAACCTCACCGTCTTTCAACCGATAGCAACGGGCGGGACAAACGACCAGACAAACCCGTCCCTTGCACGTTGCGCAAATCACCTTGTCGACGAGAATATGAGGGTTGCCTTCGTCGACCCCGAATCTATCGAGGGCGAGAAGGTCTTCCGGGCTTAATCGTTTGATCGTCATAGGTGCCTGTATATTTTCCAGCAGTCGACCGCCAACCGGCCGAACGAGACATTGCGTTTAATTGATTCCATTATTCCCTTGAACATCGGCTTGGGCGTTTTGCCGTCGACGCTGAACATGAAGCGCATGGCGTCGTTGGCAAGATTGGGATACTCGCGGAAAATTCGCGGGATTTCGAAAATGCCGTGAAAGTTTTGGTAAGCCTTCTGATTGGCGATCAACAGCAACTCCTCCAACTGCTGCTGATAAAGCCGCTCCACATCGGCCGGCTGTTTGGCCGCGATGATGGCCCGCGCGGCCGCCAGACCGCTGACGATCGCCAAATCCATGCCGCGAATGGTCACCCCGGTATTAATGCCGAATTGAGCCGCATCGCCCACCACCACCAACCCCTCGCGGGCCAGCCGCTTGGGAATGCCGTGGAAGCCGATTTCGGGAACCAGATGCGCGCCGTATTCGATGCTGGTGCCGCCGTCGATCAGGGACAGGATCGCCGGATGCATTTTAAAATCCTGGAGAATATCCTGGATATGGCGTTGCTGCCGGCCCGCCTGTTCGGGATTAAAAACGATGCCCAGGGAAATGCTGCCTTTATTGGTGTAAAGAAAGCCGCCGCCCGAAATACCGTCCGTGCAGCCGATCGCCACGCGCGCGGCGCCTTCGCCATCCTTGACGCCGAAACGGGCGCTGATCAGGTTGTCGGGCAGTTCGATGGTCTCTTTGACGCCGACCCCAACGGCGTGCGGCTTGACGTCGGGGAACAGCCCGGCCTTCTGGCCGAGCAGCGAATTGACGCCGTCGGCGGCCACCACTACATCGGCCCGCATCTCGTCTTCACCGGTTCGAATCCCGACGATCCGCCCGCCCTCCTCAACCAAGTCGTCCACCAGAACGCCGGCGGCCAGCATGGCGCCCTGGGCTTCCGCCTCGCCGGCGAACCATTCATCCAGATCGGCGCGAACCACCGAATAGGACTGCGGGACTTCGGCGCCGAAACTCGGATCGAAATAGTCGACGGTGGTGGCGCTCCGGTCGTTCAGCAACATGACCTGTTCGCGAATGATCTTGCGTTGCAGGGGCGCGCGTTCGTACAAACCGGGTTCCACCAGCTCCAACGCATAGGTATAAAGACGTCCGCCGGATACATTCTTGGCGCCGGGAGCGTCGCCGCGTTCAAGCAGGAGGACGCTGCGTCCCTCCTTCGCCAGGGTATAGGCGCAAGCCGACCCCGCCGGGCCGGCTCCCACCACGATCGCATCGAACTTATCTTCTGACATCGTCGCCTCAGTTATCGATTGCCGTGGTCAGCAACGGCAGCACGGTATAAAGGTCGCCGACGATTCCGTAATCGGCGGCCTCGAAAATCGGCGCCCGTTCGTCATTGTTGATGGCCACAATGACCTTCGATTCGCGCGCGCCGACCATGTGCTGCACCTGGCCGGACAAGCCGACGGCAAGATAAAGGTCGGGCTTCACGGTCTGACCGCTGATGCCGATGTAGCGTTCGATAGGCAGCCAATGCTCATCCTCGGCAATCCCCCGCGTACAGGAGACTTCGCCTTTCAGCTTGGCGGCCAGGCGCTCGGCGAGCTGCAGATCGTCTTTCGCGGCGAATCCCCGGCCGACCGACACCAGCTTGTTGGCGGCTGAAATATCGACGCCCGAACTTTCGGTCGGCGTCGTCGCGGCGATCGTCACCCGCCCGTCGTCGGCGACGGGGGCCGGTTCGACGCTGCCGGCCTCCGCCGCGGCGCCCGGTACCGGGAAACTGCGCGGCGGAATGGTGGCGACGGCGGGGAACGTCAGTTCCTCCTCGACGACCGCCAATCCGGCATACAGAATGCGCGACGTCACCAGTTTGCCATCTTCGATGGCCAGGGATTTGGCGTCGGTGGACAGCCCGGCATCAAGTTTGGCGGCGACATGAGCGGCGAGATGCTTGCCGCGCAGCGTTCCGCCCACCAGCAACACCGTGGCGTCATCCTTGACGAGTTCATAAACCGCGTCGCCAAGCCCTTCAACCCACCCCGAAGCGGATTGTAAAACCAAGACTCGGTCGGCCCCCAGCTTCGCCAATTCGTCGGCATTGGCGGCATCAAGAACCAGCGCCGTGATCGGTTGCCCTAGTGAACGCTTCAGTTCCAGCGCCGGCGTCAACAGTTGCTTAGCCAGCGGGGGGACTTCAGAAAAGAGGAAAATTCCAGTCATATTCGTTATCGCTCTTCTATATAAGACCTTCGGAGACCAGACTGGTCACCAACTTGCCAACGGCATCCGCCGGGTCGGCGTCTTTGAAAACCACATTCTTGCGGGTCATTACGAAGCCCTTGACCGAACGGCGAACCGCCTTCGGTTGCAGATCCGCCGGCGACAGGCCGAGAGAGTCCAGCGCTATCTCTTCGTTTGGTTTCTTGGCCGCGCCCAAAACCTGTTTCAGACCGGGAATACGCGGTTTATTGATATCGGACAGCACGCTGATCACCACCGGCCCGTTGACCGTCACCTGTTCGGTGCAATCGGTCAATTTACGCGTTACGCTGACCGTCTCGCCGTCCACATCCAGCTTGTGAATAAGGGTCAGACAAGGCAGGCCGAGAAGCGCCGCCAGACGAGGCGCCGTTTGCTGATTAAACTGATCCGAGCTGCCTTCGCCGGTCAGGATAATGTCGTAAGGGCCGATCTTGCGGATGGCGGCCGCCAAAACCTTGGCGGTCACCGTCGCGTCGGCCGTTTCGGCGGAGGCGTCGGCTATCCAATAGGCCTTATCGGCGCCGCGGGAAAGGACATCTTTCAGGGATGACTTAAGCGACTCGGCGCCGTAGGTCAGAACGTCGACGCTACCGCCTTGCGCTTCGACGATCTGCGCCGCCTCTTCAATCGCATTGCGATCGAAGTCGCTTATTTTGCCTTTGGCGCGGCTGGCATCCAGGCTTAGGTCATCCGGCCTGATCTTGATGTCCTGCTCATTGAGAGTCCACTTGTACAAAACCAAAAACTTGGGCATTTTTTATCGCTCCGTTGACGTGTTTTCTGACCGGGTTAATATCGATTAAGCGATGGAGTCCGCGATGATCTTGTCGGGGAAATCGGCAGGAGCATCGAGCAGAGTGGTTCCCGCAATGTCGCGGAACATACGCGGCAGCGGCATAAATTCGCTATAACCGAAACCACCTTCAACCTGACAGCTATCGATCAGCATTTGCGAACCGAAACGGGCAAGAAACGCTTTGACCATCGCCGCATCGGTTTCGAACGGTTCGCCGTCTTCAATCAATTGGGCGGTCCGTTGCACCCCCAGCCAGGCGAGATGGCAGTTGGAGGCGGTTTCGGCCAACAACGTTTGGATCGCCTGTAGCGCAGCGATGGGACGTCCGAACTGAACACGCTGTTTGGCATATTCAGCGGCATGTTTAACCGCCGCTTTGCCGATGCCGACGGTCTGCGCCGCTTCAAACACCGAAGCCTTGGTCAGAAGCGATTGCGCGATGGCGGAGCCGCCATGTTCGCCGCCCAACAGCGCCGCTGCGGGCAGCGTGACGTTGTCGAAGGTGATATGAGCCACCGGACATCCGTTAAGGCCCATGGTTTCCAGGCGGGGCCCACCTTCAAACCGGGAGTCCGGCCATCCACCAGGAAGACGCTGAACGCCTTCTTGTCCGCCGCCGGCTCAAGGGTTGCGAAAACCACATACAGATCGGCAACGCCGGCGTTGCGCACAAAAGTCTTGACGCCATTCAGCACATAGTTGCCGCCCTGACGCGAAGCGAGCAGAGCATCGGCGCCGATCCCCGGCGCCGGGCCGTTTTCATAGATAGCCGGAGTAGCCAGACGCTCCCCCTTGGCCAACGGCGGCAGGTAATCACCCTTCTGCGTCTCGCTCCCCCATTCGGCGATGGCAAGCGCGCCCAGGGTATGGTTGTTCAGGATTGTCGCCACCGCCGCGCAGGACTCGGAAATCCCTTCGATCACCTCGATATAAGCGACAGCGCCGGCGTTGGCGCCGCCCGCCGTTTCCGGCAGCAACAGCCCCAGGAAGTCATATCCCGCCAACCGATCGATGATCTCCTTGGGATACTCTCCGCCGTGGTCCAACTCGGCGGCGATAGGATCCAAATACTCCTTGGCGAACTCGCGGGCGCTTTGCCCGATAAGACGTTGCTCTTCGTTCAATTCGAAATTCATCATGCACCTACCTTCTGAGCTGGGGCTGGGGCCGCCGCCGGAGCGGGGGCGAGAACCGCACGGGAAATCACCAAACGCTGGATCTGATTGGTGCCCTCATAGATCTGCATGATTTTCGAATCGCGCATATATTTCCCCAACGCCGACGTGTAGCCGTAGGAGCCGGCCAGACTCACCGCCTGTGCGGTAACACGCATCGCCACGTCCGAACAGAAGGTCTTGGAAATCGCCGACTCTTTGGAAAACGGCTGTCCGCTATCGCGCAATTGCATCGTGTGATGCAGCGTTTCGCGCGCGGCTTCCACCTGGATGGCCATATCGGCCAGTTTGAACTGTAGCGTCTGCCCCGGCTGCATTTTGTCCGGGAAGCGTTGGCGCAGATAGTTGACGCATTCGTCGAGGGCGCGCTGGGCCAGACCGACGCTCAGGGCGGCAATGGCCGGACGGGCCAGATCGAGGGTCTTCATGGCGATCTTCATGCCTTCGCCTTCTTTACCCAGCAGATTGGCGGCGGGAACGCGTACGTCTTTCAGCAGCAGTTCCGAGGTATTCGAACTGCGGATGCCGAGTTTGTGGTCGATGGTGCCGATGGTGAAGCCCGGACGATCGCGCTCAACGATAAATGCGCTCAATCCTTTCACGC
The DNA here is from genome assembly GCF_017569925.1 of Brenneria izadpanahii. Lineage (NCBI taxonomy): Bacteria > Pseudomonadati > Pseudomonadota > Gammaproteobacteria > Enterobacterales > Pectobacteriaceae > Brenneria > Brenneria izadpanahii. The sequence continues at coordinate 3,238,634 of NZ_CP050854.1, forward strand.
CCTTGGCCGGATCGGTCAGAGCGAAGATCACGTAAACCGTGGCGATGGCGCCGTTGGTGATCCAGCACTTCGAACCGTTGATCACATATTCGTCGCCGGACCTGATCGCCGTAGTCTTGCCGGAACCGGCGTCCGAACCGGCGCCGGGTTCGGTCAAACCGAAAGCGCCGAGCTCGGCCGAAAGCATCGGCGTGAAGTAACGCCGTTTCTGCTCATCGGTGCCGGCCACCAGCACCGAATCCATGCTAAGAATACTGGCCGCCAGCGTGGTCCCCATGCCGGCGCAGCCGTATCCCCACTCCTCAAGCACCAACGCCTGGGTCACTGAGTCATAATCCAGGCCGCCGTACTCTTTCGGTACTGCCATGGCAAAGACCTTGCTCTCCCGCGCAGCATCGAGTAGATAAGGGGGAAACTCGCCGCTCCGATCGAACTCCGCCGCCCTTGGTGTAATATATTCCGCAACGAAACGCCTTGTTGCCTGCTTTATTTTCTCTTGTTCTGGATTTAGGATCGCCACGTCTTTTACCCTTTCGCTATTATTCAAATTGATTAGGCCAAATCATCCCGCGCCGTAAATACTGCGGCCTATCGGCCGTCCGATACGCCCGTTAGGCCAAAACGGAATCCCTGACGCCTGCGACAACCGTTTGGCGCAAGGCATCCCGGAAATCGGGATGGGCGATGGCGATTAGCGCCTCGGCCCGCTGGCGCAAAGTTTTGCCGCGCAGATCGGCGATACCGTACTCCGTCACCACATAATGGACGTCGGTACGCGAGGTGGTCACCGCCGCGCCCCGATCCAGTTCCAGGCAAATGCGCGAGACGGTTCCCTTGGCCGCCGTGGACGGCATGGCGATGATGGCTTTGCCGCCTTTGGAGCGGCTCGCCCCGCGGATGAAATCCACCTGGCCGCCGATGCCGGAAAACTGCCGGCGTCCAATCATCTCGGCGTTCACCTGCCCCATGAGATCCACCTGCAGCGCGGAGTTGATCGAAATCAGATTGTCATGCTGACCGACCACGAAGGGATCGTTAACATAGTTCACCGGCCTCATTTCCACCGCCGGGTTATTGTCGACGAAGTCGTAAAGCTTGCGGCTGCCCATCAGGAAGGTCGCGATGAACTTGCCGGGGTTGATGGTCTTTTTCTTGTTGGTGATGACGCCCATTTCGGCTAAATGCACGACGCCGTCCGAGAACATTTCGGAATGGATGCCGAGATCTTTTTTATCGTTCAAAAACAGCAGCACCGCGTCGGGAATGGCGCCGATACCCAGTTGCAGCGTCGCGCCGTCGGGAATAAGGCTGGCGACATGACTTCCGATCTTGCGCTCCACCTCGCCGATTTTCGGCGGCTGCAGCTCAATAATCGGCTCGTCTTTCTCAACGATGTAGGTGCACTGATCGAGCGAAATCTTCGCCCCGCCGGTGCGGGGATAAAGCGAGTTCATCTGGGCAATGACGATCCGGGCGCTCTCTGCCGCCGCCTGGGTGTAGTCCACCGAAACGCCATAGCTGCAAAAGCCATCCTCGTCCGGCGGTGAAATCTGGATCAGCGCCACATCCACCGGCATTATCCCTTCCTTGAACAAGCGCGGAACTTCGGAGAAGAAGCTGGGGGTGAAATCGCCGCGTCCGTCTTCGATCGCCTGCCGCGTGGTCGCGCCGAGGAAAAAACCGTTGTGGCGAAAACTTTTCTCCATACCGGGCTGGGCATATTTCGCCGGCCCCATGGCCACCATATGGACGATCTCCACGTCCCTCAGTTCATCAGCCCGCGCCACCAGCGCCGCGATCAACGTCTGCGGCTCGCCGGTGCTATGGCCCACGACGATGCGGTTGCCCGAATTGACTGCGGCCAAAGCCTGTTCTGCGCTGACGATCTTGTCACGATACCTGTCTTTCCAACTGGTCATTATTCGTTCCTCACATATGGATCGAGTCCATATCGGTCTCCGCTCCGTGAACCCTTTTCGAGCCGGCGAACGGGTGGCTAAGTCATCTTTCACCGCTGCGACAGCCCTCCTTCCGCAGCTTTAAAAACGGAGAAAACCCATAAACGGCTAGTCGGGACGTTCCTTGTCGGTTATCGCCCTACTTGGCGGAAGAGAGCTCTTTCTTCTTTATGTCCTTTCCATCTTTTCCGTCTTTTGCATCCTTTTCGGCGCCCGCCTCAGGGGGAATGCCGGCGATGATCTTCGCCAATTCTTTCTTCCCGTTGAGGTTGCCCTGACGGGCGATCATGATGCGCTGCGCCTGCGGACTGCCGGCGCCGTGCATCGATTCCGTGCGGTATCCGACGGCGGCGGTGCCGAGCGTGATGTTTTCGATCAAGCGAAGGATGCGCATACGATGTTCGGTCGGCACCGGAGAGACGCCGGACAGATATTTTTCCAGCACATTGGTGAGTTCCGGGTTTTTGAGGTCTTTCTCGGACGGCATGGTAACCATCAGACCGCCGGCGATATCCTCGGCGAGACGGGCGATCTCATAGGGGAAGCGGGTAATATTCTGCTTGCACACATTGGCCAGCAAAAGGTTGATGAGATAGGTGCCCGACGCCGTCTTGTGGCCTTCGCAAGAACAGGAAATGCCGCACGCGTACAGCGTTTCATTGAGATGCGTCATCTCAATGAGTTTATCCTTAACGTGCGACGCCTTCTGGGCGCCATTGTATTCGGCCGCCAGCGCCGACGCGCCGATCAACACATCGCCTACGCCGACCTTGCAGCCGCCATAACTCTGGCGGTGATAGCCGGCGAACCGTTCCACCAGCATGCCGGAGAATTCGCATTCGCCGCACATAAAGACGCGTTCCCACGGCACGAACACGTTCTCGAATACCACCAACGCTTCATGGCCGCCATAGGTCGGGTTGCCGACGTCGATGTCGCCGCCTTCAAGTTTGCGCGTATCGCAGGACTGCCGGCCGTAAATGTAAAGAATGCCGTCGGAATCGGCGGGGATGGCGAAACTGACCGCGTAGTCATCGTCGCCGGGCCCCATGCTGATGGTCGGCATGACCAGAATCTGATGCGAATTGAGGGCGCCGGTCTGGTGGGCCTTGCACCCCTTAACCACGATGCCGTCGGCGCGCCGTTCAACCACGTGCAGGTACAGATCGGGGTCGACCTGTTTCGACGGCGCCAGGCTGCGATCGCCCTTAACGTCGGTCATTGCGCCGTCAACCGTCCAGTCATTTTCCTGCATGGCCCGCAGAAAATTTTCGAACCGTTCGTGGTAGTTGGTGCCGAGTTTCTGGTCCATTTCAAAGGTCGTGCTATCCAGCGCGTTGACGGCGTCCATACCGACGCAGCGCTGAAAGCAGGAGGCGGTAGCCTGACCGAGCAAACGCTGCATTTTGACCTTCTTGATCAGATCATCGGTGCTGCGGTGCAGGTGGGTGAACCGGTTGACTTTCTTACCGGTCAGATGAGAAGTTGCGGTCATCAGATCCTGGTACTGCGGATCCTGAGCCAGTGCGTAAGTCGCCTTCACCGAATTCAAGGAAGGGCGGATGATGGGATGATCCACCGTGTTTTCCACCAGTTCCCCTTGTAGATAAACCTTGAAGTTCATCTTGCGGAGGCTTTCTTCATACTGTTCGGGTGTCATTAATGGCATGATGATATGTCCAAAAGTTATTTCATTGCGGTGCGGCAATACCCCAGCCTCTTGCTCAGAAGGCCTCTTTATAAAGGGCAAGCGCATCGGCCTCGGTGACTTCCACCGGATTATTAATCAGCAGTCGGGTCTGCTTCATGGCGTCGGACGCCAAAAGGCCCAGGCTATCTTCAGTCACGCCGACGTCGCGAAGCCGCAAAGGCGCCCCGCTATCGTTCAGCAAGGTTTCCATGGCGCGGACAAAGGCGGAGGAGCGCGCCTGTACGTCGCCGGTGCCTGGCCCAAGCAGCACATCGGCCAGTTCGGCGTAAAGCGGCGCCGCCGAGCGGGCGTTGAAACGCAGCACCGGCCCCAGCATCAAAGCGTTCGATAAGCCATGGGGGACGTGATAATGCCCTCCCAGCGGATAAGCGAGCGCATGCACGGCGCCGACCGGCGAATTGGCGAACGCCTGGCCGGCAAGCGTGGCGCCGGCCAACATTCCTTCACGGGCGGCGCGGTCTTTTCCGTCTTTGCAGGCGGCGATCAGATTGCTGCTCAACAGCCGCAGCGCCTCGCGGGCAAAGGCGTCGGAGATAATGTTTTTCTTGATTCGGCCCGTATAGGCTTCAATGGCGTGCACCATGGCGTCGATACCGGTCGCCGCGGTGTGGACCTTCGGCAGCCCGACCGTCAGTTCGGCATCAAGCAGCACATAGTCGCAATAGAGTTGAGGCGCCACGACGCCGGATTTGGTTGATTCGCCCGTGGTAATGATGGCGATGTTGGTCACTTCCGATCCGGTGCCCGCGGTAGTGGGGATCAGCACCAGCGGCAGCCGTTCCCCCTTCACATTGCCGATGCCGGCCATCTCGGCCAGCGTCTGCGGGGTACGGAGCAGAATGGCGGCCAGTTTGGCGACATCAAGGGACGATCCCCCGCCCAGGCCGATGACGATATCCACGCCGGCGGCGCCGGCCTGCTCGACGCACTGCATTAAAATGCTTTCCGGCGGATCGGCAAGAACGCCGTCGAAAATAGTCACCGAAAAGCCATTCTCCTTCAGATTCGCCGCAATCGGCTCGACCATGCCGGCTTTAACCAGACCAATATCGGTGATCACCAGCGCCCGTCGCGCGGCGAAACGGCCTTTCAGCAGCTCGCCAAGCCGCTTGGCGCCAGACCACACCATCTGGATATTGGATACCGTGTTGAATTCAAAAGGTTCGATGAATTTAGGCACAATCATTCTCCATTCATAATCATATATATTTAATTTTAATTAGCTTTACGCGCTAAATTGTCTAAACTTCCAGATGGCTAATACAATTAGAGAAAATATATTTCTCTAGACGGCTAATGAGATTAGAAAAAGTATATTTCCCCCTGGCAATAAATACTTTAGCGATCTTGGGTTAAATAATGACTTAAATGCCGATCGCCATCACACATTGTCTTTGGTTTATTAACAATGTTGTTTTGCCCTTCAGGGTAATGTTTACTGTAACTAGGTGAGATTAATAGCTTTCCATTTTATCAGCCGTGGTTTTCCGTCGGGAAATGGCGTTCCGCCGATCAAAAAAATTCTATATTTTTCAATAGCAGCCGCAGATATCGGCATCCGCGGCTGCGTAAAACGGGCTGCTATAACGAAATAAAAATCAATTAGCAAGACGAGATCGCCGCCTGCTTACATAATTCAATCCATTTGGGTAAGACGATTATTCAGAACATTCAAACCGGATTGAGCTCCCGTAAAATAATCGGCTAATGACTAATTAGTTTGGCTAGTCCGTCGCGCTTATTCAGTGAACTCATCAGACAACCTCTCTTCGGGGAGCGCGCGGCCCGGAGCGCGTCACTCGTTTTCCATCAGATACTCGCGCCGGAACTGCCCCGGCGTCTTCCCGCCGCACCGTTTTTTAAAATAGTTTTGAAAATGACTCAGGTTGGCGAAGCCGACGCGATAAGCGATCTCGGTGATATTTTCCATCGCCTTCCCCTCTGCGGTGGTTAGCAGTATTTGAGCTTCTCCCAGCCGCCTTTTTATCAGGTAATCCATCGGCGAGTAGCCGTAGGCCCTCTTAAATTCATGCGAGATGTAATAAGGGCTCACCCGGAACTTACGCGCCAGGGTTCCCAGCAGAATGGGTTCGTGGTAATGCTGATCGATAAAATTTTTTATGCTTGCCGGCAGCGTGTCGCTTTGCGGGTCAACGCTGTCGTCGATCGTTACCAGAATATTGCCGTTGATGTAGTCCAGCAGCACCTGCGTCAGGGACTGCGCCATAGAGTTCCGTTTTTCCGCGGCGCTGTTGAGCATCGTGAAGATGAGATTCATCAGCATAGACACGTTGCCGTAATGGTGATAGAGCGGGAATATCGGCACCGCGCCATCCGGAATGAGCGTATTTGGACGCATGCCGCGCTTGACGATGTTGCGGATGCCGCAGCAGAGAAGAGAGTGCGCCGATGATGAGTTCGCCTTCTCAAGGAATTCATCATGCACCACAAGACTGTTATAAATCACCAGATCGCCGCGTTTGACCGGATATGTCCGATTATCAATGAAAAAGTCTCCCGCCCCGTCAGTGATCAAAATAAGCTCCACTGTCTCTGGATGCATGTGCATAAAACGGGAATACGAGCCTTGATACTGATCGACTTTGCTGGCCCATGCCAGGTATGGGCGATCCGTCATGGGGGAATCAGGCTGGCAGAAACTCTGTCGCATTATCACTTTCCTCCTCAATAGCGTTGCACTAGCAAGCATGCCCTGAACACGCCCTGAAGTTGAACTGTAAATCAAACAACACGGTTCAGTATGTAGGTAGGATATTTCCGGGCAGACCAGGCAGGGATAATCACTTCAATTAATTTGCCCGATAGTATTGGTATACTTAAGCATGAATTTATAAAGTGATCCTTTTCACATAACGTTATCGTCACGAATAAAAACAAAACCATAATTTGTAAATTTGTATAAACCATTATTACGTCGGCGTCACAAAAAACGGAAAATTCTGATTTATTCATCAAGATGTCAAAGCGGCCGAAAAACATTACCACAGCGTGAAAAGCAATATTGTGAATAAGTTGGAAGCAATGTGTGATGGCGATCGGCATTTAAGTCATTATTTAACCCAAGATCGCTAAAGCATTCATTGCCAGGGAGAAATATACTTTGCCTCATCTTATTAGCCGTCCACCTTATTAGCTCTTCTGTAAATTTATAAAAATCCGGCGAGTAAAACTAATTAAAATTAAATATATATGATTGCGAATGAAGGCGTAATTATTATGTCCGATATGATTAAAAATATAATCATCCCCTGACGCCCGTTGCCGGACGGCTCCGGCGGGCGGAACCATCCGGGCAGCCCGCGCGCCGCCGCGGTACGGTTCGATTCGGACAGTCGCGCCGCAATGCGCAATAAACGATAGCGATTACGGCATCGGCCATTCGAGCCGCTATGTCCGATCCATAAAAGGGGATGCACATCATGAAACTGGGATTTAATCAGGCCACCTGCATGGAGAATTCGACGCTGGAGCAAGATATCCAGCTGGCGGAAAGCTGTGGCTACGACGTGATCGAGTTACGTCTGGATATGCTGGCAAACTATCTGAAACAGCACGATATCAGCGAGCTGGCGGATTTCTTCGCCTCCAGCCGCCTGAAGCCCCACGGGTACAACTCATTGGAAGACATCACTTTCTGCGATCCCGAAAGCTGGCGGGAAAAGCGCGCCCAACTGGCTTTTGCCTGTGACGCGGCCGCGGCCATCGGCGGCGATTGCCTGGTGGTGGTGCCCACCATTCAAGCCGGCCTTGCGCGCACGCAGGATGAAGTCATCAAGGATTCGGTGAAACGGCTGCGGGAGTTGTCCGACTATGCCGGCGAGCATGGAATGCGTCTGGCTTTCGAACCCATCGGCAGTGCGAACTGTTGCGTGCGCAGCCTGCCTCTGGCGATGGAGATTGTCGATGCCGTCGACCGCAGCAATGTCGGCGTGGTGGTGGACGCCTTCAATCTGTTTCTGTTTGATCAATGGCGCGATCCCACAATATTGCGCAAGGTGCCGACGGAGAAAATATACGTTTATCACATCGATGACGCCGACGATTTGCCGGTGGACAAGTTAGATCACTGCCATCGGCTATTTCCCGGCAACGGCATCATTCCCCTGGCGGAGATTTCCCGCCAGTTGCAGGCCATAGGCTATACGGGGCCCTGCTCGCTGGAGCTGTTTAATCCGGGCTATTGGCGCATGGCGGCGCGGGATGTGTTTGAGATCGGCGCCAGCAAAACCAAGCCGTTCCTCGGCGTTGACGCCTAGTCGCGGCGCAAGCCGGGATCCCGGAGCGAAAGGTGGGCGAAGAATTGCCCGCCTTTTGCATTATGCGTTCGATGTTCGACGGAATGCAGCCATAGCGGCGCCTCTTATCACGGGCAAGACCCGGTGATTTGACTCTTTCTTTCCATGTCGTCCGCCCGCCGGTCACGCTGAATTGTCTTCGACGGTATGCGTCGGCCGCGTTATTGGCGACAGCCGGGGGAAAATTAATGAATCGGCAAGCAGAAGCGGATATCGGCCGCCGCACGCCAGCGGGACGGGATCCGTCAGCAGGAAACCCGGCTATCACCGTAGTTGGCGACGGTACGCCAAAACAGATGAACTCCCGGCTATTCCGCATCATTTGCTCCATGTTCCTGGCGTATATGACTATCGGCCTGCCGCTGACGGTCATCCCGCTTTATGTCCACCAGCAGTTGGGGCTGAATGATACGCTGGTCGGCGTGGCCGTGGGCATCCAGTTTCTGGCCACGGTTCTGACCAGGGGATATGCCGGCCGGTTAGCGGATAAGCATGGCGCGCGGCGCACGACTTTCCAAGGGTTGCTGGCGTGTTCGCTGTCAGGTCTGGCTTATATTACTTCCGCCATACTGGCTGACTCCACCGTCGCGGCTTTTTTGCTGCTGATAGTCGGCCGGTTGCTGCTGGGGCTGGGAGAAAGCCAACTGCTGACCGGTAATCTGACCTGGGGACTGGGGCTGGTTGGCGCGCAGCGTTCCGGCAGAGTTATGTCCTGGAACGGTATGGCGACTTATGGCGCCCTGGCGGCCGGGGCCCCGCTCGGCCTGGTGATTTTCCACCTATGGGGATTCGCCGCCCTCGGCCTCGCCACCCTGCTATTACCCGTGACGGCCATGCTGCTGGATCTGACCGTTCCCCCCGTCGCTCCGCGCAAAGGCGAACGCGTGCCGCTGATGAAAGTTATCAGTCTGATCTGGCGGCCGGGATTGGCCCTGGCGCTGCAGGGTATTGGCTTTGCGGTAATCAGCACCTTTATTTCGCTGCATTTCAGCGTCCGCCAGTGGGGCAATGCCGGCTTTGCCTTGACGGCTTTCGGCTGCGCTTTTATCGCCATGCGCCTGCTGTTCGGCTCAATGCCGGACAAGTACGGCGGGGCTAACGTGGCAAAATTATCGCTTTTATTGGAATGCGCCGGCCTGTTGCTGCTGTGGCTGGCGCCGGTATCCTCGCTGGCGCTGGCTGGCGCGGCCATTACCGGAAGCGGCTGTTCGCTGATATTCCCTTCGCTGGGGGTTGAGGTTATCAAACGGGTCAGCCCCCAGGCGCACGGTACGGCGCTTGGCGGTTATTCCGCCTTTCAGGATATCGCTTACGGCGCAACCGGCCCGCTGGCCGGTATGCTGGCGACATTTTCAGGTTATCAAACGCTGTTTCTGGTTGCGGCGATCTGCGCGTTATCGGGAGCGGCGGTGGTTCACTATCTGGTGCAACACAAAGGTTGCAGCCAGATCGGGAAATAACTTTCTGCCAAACATTATATTTCTGGGAAGTATTTTGCCTCTTTATCCGCGACCCACGCATGTTCAGGCGCCAAAATAGTCTTCATCGCCACGTTATCCTGTAGCCGGATAACCCAAATATAGTATTCGGCATAGCCAGGCGCCGTCGCCTGGCTATGGGTAAGACCGCTGGGCATGCCCGTAAGATCGTTGTGTCTGACTTTGTAGACATCATCGCCGATCTCCGCAAAGCCGTAACCGTTCTCCGGCAAGAATTTATAGAAATAGATCTCCGGCTCCACGTGGAAGTGAGGCGGAAAGCTAGACCACTTGCCCGGATAACTTACGACCTCGCCGATAAAGAAGTTGGTCTCAGGGCAATTCGACCGATCGAAGAAGGTACGGACGATACGGGTAGACGCCTCATTCATCAGACCGGCCCCCCGCTGTTCGGAAGCGCAGAGCAAATCCTGGCTTTTCATCAGACGGGGAACAAAACTTTTGGGGTTGGTTGTGCGCTGGATAGCCACCTCCGCCTTGTCGGATACGCACGTAATGCTAACGGCGGTATTCTGGGGAACATGAAGCAGGATAGGATCCTCTTTAAAACAGGACGTCCGCTCGACGGTCTCCCGCTTGCCGTCCCATTCAAAGGTAACCTTGCCGAATATCAGCACATAGATGGATTCCTTCGGTTCATTATAGGAAACAGCGTCGCCTTCACTCATGCGCTGGACGCCGAAATCCATGTTCATATCCCTATTCGTTTCCTGAACCACCATAGAGTTGTAACCGTTTTTAAATTCACCAGCTGTCAGTTTCATGATAGATCCTCTCCTTGTTAAGGGTCGATTTACGGTTGTTCCGGCATCGGCGCGTTATCCTCCGTTCTTTTTTCTCTGTATCGCCTTGATCGCCTTCTCGGCGATAGCATTCGCTGAAAGGCCAAATTTGTTACGGAGGTAATCTACCGAACCGACTTCGCCGAAATGATCCTGTACGCCGACCCGCTCCATCGGGACGGGATGAGTCTCGACCAACGCCTCGGCGACGGCGCTGCCTAATCCATTGTAAATATTGTGGTTTTCAGCGGTGACGATAGCGCCGGTTTTTATCGCCGCCTGTTCGATGGCTTCCCGGTCAACGGGCTTGATGGTAAACATATTCAATACCGCGGCGCTGATGTTCTGTTCTTTGAGGATGCTCGCCGCTTTCAGCGCTTCGGCAACGCAGATGCCGGAGGCGATAATGGTGACGTCCTTACCCTCGCGAAGCGGCGCTGCCTTGCCGATTTCAAAGGTGGATTTATCCTCGAAGATCTTGATCGCATTCTTGCGGGAAAGACGGACGTAGAACACGCCGAATTTCTTCTCTAGCTGCCGTATTATGTCCTCCAGCATAACCGAGTCGGTGGGTTCAATAATGGTGACGCCGGGAACGTCCCTGAGCGTGCCGATATCTTCGAAGGGCATATGGGTCGCGCCGTTGAAGGCGGCCGTTATGCCGGGATCGCTGCCGATGATGCGGATATTGTTGCGGGCAAACGCCGCGGAAACGAAGATCTGATCCAATGCCCGGCGCGTCGCAAAACAGGCGAAAGTGTGGGCGTAGGGAATCAATCCCACCGCCGACATGCCGGAGGCGACGCCCATCATGTTGGCTTCCATGATGCCGCAGTCGACGATGCGCCCAGGAAACGCCTTAGCAAATTTTACCATGCCCACCGAGTTCATGAGGTCGGCATCCAGGGCCACGATTTTGTCGTTTTGGGAGGCGAGTTCTATCATTGTTGATGCATAGACATCCCGCATCGCCACTTTTTCCGTTTCCAGACCAGTACACACCTTGTAGTCCATGTTAGCACCCCTCATCAACAAGCTTAGCAATGGCGTCGTCGCATTGCTCTTTGGTGAACGTCATGTGGTGGTTGTACAGAATCCCTTCCGCAAAGTTACATCCCCGGCCCTTCTGGGTGTGGAGGATAATCATCACCGGTTTTTCATCTTGTCCCTTGCCCAGTTCGATGGCCGCAACGATCGCATCGATGTTGTGTCCGTCCACTTCCAGGGCGTACCAGCCAAAGTCATGGAATTTCTGACGCAGGTCGCCAAGATCGCATATATCTTTGGTATAGCCGTCCAACTGCTGCTTGTTGTAGTCAATGAAGGCGATAAGGCGGGACAACTTCTGTTGCGGCGCGTAGAGGGCGCCCTCCCAGATCTGCCCTTCCTGGCATTCGCCGTCGCCAAGCAGAAGATAGGTATAATTCTTCTTGCCGAGGATCTTGTTGCCGTGAGCAATGCCGATGCCGGTCGACATTCCCTGCCCCAGCGATCCCGTGGTCATATCGATTCCGGGGGTGCTGTTGCGGTCGCAGTGGCTCGGCAACCGGGTGCCGTTCGTATTGATTGTTTTCAACTCTTCAATTGGGAAATACCCCCGCAACGCCAGAGCCGCGTAGAGACCTGGCCCCGCATGCCCCTTGGACATGACGAAATAGTCGCGATCCTCCCAACTCGGATTTTTGGGATCAATCTTCATAACGCCGCCATAAAGAACGCCCAGCACGTCCGCCGCCGACATCACGCCGCCGATATGACCGAAGCCCAGCCCGCTTAGCGCTTTAAGCGATTCCACGCGGATGTTTCTGGCGTAAACCCGCATATCTTCATGATGATACATCTAGCCCTCCTTACTTTTACTCGTGTTTGGTTTGGCGCAGGGCCGATGAAAAGAACCTGCGCCCAGTCATCTATAGGTTTTTCCGCGCCTCGCTTGGCACATCAATAACAACTTCAATCACAACTTCTCCCAACACCCGGTTCGTTCGAACATCCGCGAACCCTTCGCCCCAAGCCTGAAATATTCAGCTGCCTCCGTTACGGCTTGGGACGATCATGCATGGGCATCGCGCGCCGAACGCGGGCTTACAGCCGAACCTCATCAATCTTCACCGGGCGGTGTTCTTTCAACGATAAGTCAAGCGCATCGCAGACATAGAGAGCTTCCAAGGCATCAGCGACCGTGGCGATGCTCTTGCCGCCGGCGTTCACGGTTTCGATAAACTGCCGGACCTCCGACTTGTATGCGGGCACGAACCGTGGGTAAAAATTGGGATAACGTTCGCCGGCCTGTTGGAAGACGAAGTCTGGCTCTGCGGACGTCACCGGCATGTAGGTATCGAATCCGACGGACAAAGTCTCTTTGGTTCCAAACAGCTCCATCCGAATATCGTAACCGGCGCCATTGTTTCGGCTCACCTGGAAGGTGACGATGGTGTCGTCGCTCAACGTCCAGACTCCGCCGCCCTCATCGATATCCCCTAGCTCGCCGATATAGGTCGCAGGGCCGCGGGCCTTGCCGATCGCATAAACCTCGGTGATCTCTTTTCCCGTAACCCAACGCGTAACATCGACGTCATGGATGATGCAGTCCTTGAAAATGAATCCGGATCCGGGAATGTAAGAGGCCGGAGGCGGAGGGAAATCGCCCATCGTGATATTAATGCGATGGAGTTCGCCGATATCCCCGTTATCCAGCCGCTTCTTGGCGTTGATGTATCCCCCGTCAAAGCGGCGCATGAACCCAACCTGCACCAGGGTTCCCGTCCGCTCGATGACATCAAGCACAGACTTGGTCGTAGCCGCGTCAAGCGCTACCGGCTTCTCGGTGAACACGGGAATATGTTTTTCGGCCGCAGCGATGATCCAGCGAGCGTGATCTTTGGTCGGCGTGGTGATCACCACCGCATCAACTACGTCGAGAATTTCTTCCGGGGGAAGCGCCGTGGCGTTCAGTTCTTTGGCGACGGCCACGGCTTTCTCCGGAATGCTGTCAGCCAGAAACAGATCGCCGACGCCATTGACGGTCCTTATCGTCCGGGCGTGGTCAGCGCCAATTCGCCCGATGCCAATTACTCCGATATTCAACGACTTTGATTGCGCGTTCATAATTGCAACTCCTTTTGTGACAAGTGTTGTTTTTTTATCAGGACTCTGAGTGCTAGCGACGTGCGACGCCTTCCGAGGAAAGATTCCACAGAAAAGCAAGGCTCTCCTTGATATCGTTGAACGTAGCGGCGAGATCGTCCTCAGATGCGAGAATCGCATCCTGCTCCATGACATACCAACCCGTGTACCCAGCCTCCTCTAGCGCCATAACGATTTCGCCGATCTTCGCCTCCCCGGCGCCAAGGGGATGGAAGATTCCTTCGCTGAGCGCATCCATGTACTTCAATTCGCCCTTTTGCACCCGTTTGGCGATAGCGTTGTCTACATCTTTCAGATGCACGAAATTGATACGCGATCCGTACTTTTTGGCGAGGTCGATCGGATGGACGCCGGCAATCATGGCGTGGCCGGTATCCAGACACAGACCGATCTCCGAATTGGCGAGCAGCCGATCGATTTCCTCAGCCGTTTGAATGATGGTCCCCATGTGATGGTGCAGCGTGGGGGTGATGTTCCGTTTCTTTGCCGCCTTGACCAGCCGATCCAGATTAGCGAAGAAGGTGGCCCACTCGCCCTCGGTCAGCTTCGGCCGATCGTTGTAACCCTGCCCGCCGGACAGCGCGGCATAGATGATGGTTGATGCGCCGGCCTGCACATAGTTATCAAGAATCGTCTCGACCTCCGGCAGAGGGTCGTGATCTTTTTTGAACAGCAATACCGGCACGAACGCCCCCAGGCTCTGCAAACCGTAGGCTTCCAGCTTCGCCTTCCGGGCGCGCCCGTCGACGGGAAGCCACCCTTCGGGACCGAATTCGGTTGCCTTTAGCCCAAGGTCTTGAACTTGCCGTAAATAAAGGTCGGGAGGAAGCGTCCAGCCAGAGGCGCCGTTCGCCTCCCAAACTCCCCAAGAGATGGGAGCGGCTGCTATCCGTTCACGTATACTCACCATGTTTTTCATATTTTCCTCTTTAATCTCATCTCTATTTGGGTCTGATCGGGCGTAATGCCCAAAGCCTGCTTGATATTTGGACAAACCTCAGGATCATTACCCGGTGATAATCAAAGCCATCGCCTACTGTTGAACCTTAGGCACGGCCTTCACGACGACGGCCTGGCGCATAGCGCATCATCGTCTCTTCGATCTTTTCGAGCGAAACTCCGTTGGTTTCAGGCACGAACCGCATCACGAACCAGAACGAAAACAGCCCTAACCCCGCGAATAACCACATCGAAAAAGCGCCGTGGAACCGTTCCAATAGCCAGGGATTTTCATTAAGCATCGGGAAGCTCTGGGCGACGGTGAAATTGAATATCCAGTTGGACGAGCACGCGATACTCATGCCGAGACCCCGGCAGCGGTTGGGAAAGATTTCGGAAACCAGGGTCCAGGCGAGAGGCGCCCAGGACATGCCGAAAAACACCATGTAGGCGAGCATGCCCGTCAGCATCAGACCCGTACCGGTTTTCATATACATGCTCCAGGAGACAACCAACAGGCTGAGGATTACGCCGACCGACCCGACGGCTATCAGCGGCCGCCGCCCCTTACGGTCAACCAACGCCACGCCGATCGCATTGCCGATCAACTGCGCGACGCCGATCCATATCGTTTGGAATAGCGCCTCCACCATGTCGCCGCTTGAACTCTTTAGAACCATCGGCGCGTAGTACATCATGACGTTGACGCCCATGATTTGTTGGCAGCCCGCGATCATAAAACCCACGAACACCAGCCAGCGCGCATTAAAGTCATTCAGCAGTTCCCTAAGCGTGACTTTCTTGTTGCCGATGGCTTCGTTAATCGATTCGCGGATTTCCCCCATAAGCTCCAGGGCGTGCTTCTCATTGGAGATACGTGTAAGCGCTTTCTTCGCACGTTCCTCCCGGCCAATCAGCATTAGCCAGCGCGGCGATTCGGGAATGAAGAAAATCACGGCGCAGAAAAGCACACAGGGAACAACCTCGGAGGCAAACATCCATCGCCAGCCCATGGAGTGCAGCCAGGCTTCGGTCGCGCTGCGCGCTATCAAATAGTTGACGATGAAAACGACGATTTGGCCGAAAATAATCGCGAAGTTATTCATGCTGACCGCACGGCCGCGCATGTTCTTCGGCGAGACTTCGGACATATACATCGGGGAGACTACCGAGGCGATACCGACGGCGATGCCTCCGGTTAAGCGATAGACGACAAACCAGAAAAAATCCGGCGCCAGCGCCGCGCCGACGGACTGGACGGTGAAGAGCAACGCGCACAGAAAGAGTGTGATGCGCCGCCCAAAGCGATTCGCCAGAAAGCCGGCCATCATTGCGCCGAAGATACATCCCACTACCACGTTCGATACCGCCCACCCGGTTTCCGCCGCCGACAGACCGAAAGCAATGCGCAAAGGCTCAATCGCGCCGGAGACAACCGAGGTGTCGTAGCCGAACAGCAGGCCGCCTAAAGCCGCCACGCTACATATTCTCAGCAGGTAGGATATATCGTGCTTGACCGGCACGTCTTCCGCCGATCGCGCTAATCCAACTGGATCATTGCCTGTTGGAGACATAATGTCTTTCCTCATTGTATTTTCCCGCAAGCACATCCTTAAGTTGAACTGTAAAACAAACAACACGGCTCAGTGGCAGGTAGAATATTTCCGGACAGGCTAGACGGGAATAATTAGAATCACACCAATAAAAACAGACTAAATAGTATTGGCATACCTATACATAGCCCTGAAAACGCTCCTTTTCACATAATGCCATTGTTATTAAAAATCAGAGTTTGTATAAAGCAGCTATAAAACATTACCCGCTATGATTTTTGTAACTTTTCTTATATCCGTTCTTATATCCGTTACCGGTAAAGCATGTTGACTTTTATAAGAAAGATGGCAAAACACGACCGTTATGGCGCAACGGTCTGCTATCCATATATATTTTTTAATTTGTTCCACATGCTAAAAATGCCAAACAACCCAGATGCATAATGAGATGAGAGAAAGTATATTTCCAGCTGGCAACGAATACTTTAGCGATCTTGGGTTAAATAATGACTTAAATACCGATCGCTATCACACATTGCTTTCTGCTTATTCACAATATTGCTTTACTCATCAGGGAAATGCATCATCCCTTTTTAACCGGGATTTTTAACCCAGGTTATGCTGTAAATAATTCGAGCCGCGGCAAAGCGGCGGCTGAACGGCCATTCGCCGGGAACGGATTTGACCGGCCTTCGGCGGCAGAACGGCGCTCTCCCATTACTCCCCTGGGGCTTAGCTCAAGCAACCGGCCGGGGCGAGCGGCAAAAGCGCCGGGAGCGGCCCCGCAGCAACGCAGCCCATGTATGAGAGCAACTGCATGAGAGCCGCAGCCCATGCATGAGCCGGGCGGCAAAACCAACGCGCCGGCAACTCTTGCAGCCTGTAACTTGAAGCATGGCGAGTATGCGTTATACGCTTGACCGCTCTGCGGGTCAGAAAGAATCTCCGGCGTTCAGGTTACAAGACATTTCTATTTATCAACTTATCAACGCGCCGTTTTTTTCGGCGGATTATCTTTTCATGATAAGCAAAGCAATATTGTGAATAAGCAGAAAGCAATGTGTGATAGCGATCGGTATTTAAGTCATTATTTAACCCAAGATCGCTAAAGTATTCGTTGCCAACTAGAAATATACTCTCCCTAATCTTATTTAGGCATCCGGATAGTTTTAAAAACTTGGCGCCCGGCTAGAACCGAGTCAAGTCAAATATATATGGATAGCAGACCGTTGCGCCGTAATGGTCTCGTTTTGTTATCTATCTTATAGAGACAAGGTCAGAAGTTGCGATTTATGAACGCTAAATCGTTGAAAGAGGCAGAAAGCCGTTTTCCGTATTTCCCGTTCATAACGTATGACGCATCGCCAGCAGCAAAGGCGCCATCTGACAAACCATAACGATTAAAGAAAAAACGACACTGCGGGAGGATGCCATATTTCAATGCAACATTCTTAAAACGCTAAAAAATAATGTCTATTTAAAAAACGGGCCGTATCGCCGCAGTCGTGAGAAATAACGTAAAACGAATTGGACGATTTATTACTTTAATTGGATGGAGGTTTTTTTATGGGAATTAGAATATCAACGGCGCCTTGCTGCTGGGGAGTGGATGATGTAACGAATCCGCATCTGCCACCGTGGGAACGCGTGTTATCCGAAGCGCACCAGGCCGGATACAAGGGAATCGAGCTCGGTCCATATGGGTATATCCCGCTGGATTTGGCGCGCGTTTCGGCGGAGCTGGAAAAGAACGATCTGATTATCGTTGCCGGCACGATCTTCGACGACATGGTATCGGAAAGCAACTATCAAAACCTCCTGCGGCAAACCGACGAAATCTGTTCGTTGATCACCAAGCTGCCGCAAACGACTAAAGACGAGGGACAGCATTTCGCCGCGCCCTATCTTACGGTAATGGATTGGGGGCACGACGAGCGTGATTACGCCGCGGGCCATCCTGACCGGGCGCCCAAACTGCCTGAAGATATCTGGAAGCGCACCGTGGAGCACTTTTACACCATCTCCAAGAAGGCCTGGGAAGAGTATGGCGTCCGCGCCGTCATTCACCCCCATGCCGGCGGATATATCGAATTTGCCGACGAAATCGACATGATTGCCGACGCCGTTCCGCCGGAAATCGCCGGATTCTGTCTGGATACCGGCCACCTGACTTATTCGGGCATGGACCCTGTCGTATGGCTGCGAAAATACGCCTCCCGGCTTGACTACATCCACTTCAAAGACATTGACGCAAAAGTATATGCCCAGGTGATGAAGCAGAAAATCCGCTTTTTCGAGGCTTGCGCCAACGGCGTTATGTGCCCCATCGGACAAGGCATCGTCGACTATAAAGCCGTACTGAAATTGCTCAAGGAAATCAACTACAACGGCTTCATCACCATAGAGCAGGAAAAGGATCCCAGAAACGCGGATGCGAGCCTCACGGAAGTTAAGAAAAGCCTGGATTACTTGATTAGCGCTGGTTACTGATAAAAACAGAGGAAGATTACCATGATCTATGGAGGCAAAACGATTGACCGCCCTCTTCGTTGGGCAATGGTCGGCGGCGGCAGCACAAGCCAGATTGGCTATATTCACCGAAGCGCCGCGCTGCGCGATTTCTACTTCGACCTGGTGGCGGCCGCTCTTGATATCAATCCGGAACGCGGCAAGGAATTCGGCAACAAGCTTCATATTGCGGAGGATCGCTGCTATCCGGATTATAAAACCATGTTTGAGAAGGAAAAAGAACGCCCAGACGGCATTGAAGTCGTTACCGTCGCAACGCCCAACGGAACCCACTATGAAATTTGCAAGGCGGCGCTGAACGCCGGCCTCCACGTCGTCTGCGAGAAACCGCTATGCTTCACCACCGAAGAAGCCGAAGAGCTGGTGGCGCTGGCCGAAAGTAAAAACAAGATTGTCGGCGTTACCTATGGATACTCCGGCCATCAGTTGATCGAACAGGCTCGGCAAATGATTGCCGCAGGCGAACTGGGCGAAATCCGCATCGTCAATATGCAGTTTGCGCACGGCGCGCATAACGTGGCGGTGGAAAAGAACGCGGAGAGCACCCGGTGGCGCGTAGACCCCAAAATGGCCGGTCCCAGCTATGTTTTAGGCGATGTGGGCACCCATCCCTACTACATCTCCGAAGTGCTGCTGCCGCACCTCAAAATCAAACGTCTGCTGTGCTCAAGGCAGAGCTTCGTCAAAAGCCGCGCTCCTCTGGAAGACAACGCGTACACCCTCATGGAATACGACAACGGCGCCGTAGGCATGGCCTGGTCCAGCTGCGTAAATAGCGGCTCTATGCACGGCCAGAAAATTCGCGTGGTCGGCGAAAAGGCCAGTTTGGAGTGGTGGGATGAACGCCCCAATCAGCTTATTTACGAGGTTCAGGGCGAACCCATACGGATATTCGACCGCGGGATGGACTGCTTATACCCCTCCGCGCGGGAGGAAGACCGTATCGGCGGCGGACATCCAGAAGGACTCTTTGAAGCATGGTCAAATCTGTACGGGCGTTTTGCCCGCGCAATGGTTGCCGCCGACAAGCATGAAACGGTCGACTATTGGTATCCGGACGTCCATGCGGGGCTGGAAGGCGTACGTTGGGTCGAAAACTGCGTTCGCTCCGCCGATGGCGGCGCCGTTTGGGTCGACTACCGATAGCGGTTAATTATTTGGGAAGAGGAGGTACAAAATGAATCGAATCAAAATGACCGTCGGTCAAGCCGTTGTCAAATTTCTGAACCAGCAATATGTCAGCCTGGACGGCGTGGAGAACAGGTTCGTGGATGGGATCTTCGCCATCTTCGGCCACGGCATCGTGGTTGGCCTGGGACAAGCATTGGAGGAGGATCCGGGCGAACTCCGGGTCTACCATGGCCGCAACGAACAGGGCATGGCCCATGTAGCCATGTCTTATGCAAAACAGAATAACCGTCGCAGGATCATCGCCTGCACATCGTCCATCGGCCCTGGCGCCGCCAATATGGTTACCGCCGCCGCGACAGCGTCGGTCAACAACGTGCCGCTGCTGCTGTTTCCGGCCGACACCTTTGCGACCCGCCAGCCCGACCCGGTGCTCCAACAGGTAGAGCACGAATCCAGCCTGGCGATCACCACTAACGACGCGTTCAAATCGGTTTGCCGCTACTGGGATCGCGTCAACCGTCCCGAACAGTTGATGACGGCGTTGATCAACGCGATGCGCGTGCTTACCAACCCCGCTCAAGCCGGCGCGGTATGTATTGCGCTTCCCCAGGACGTACAGGGCGAGAGCTTTGAATTTCCAGACTACTTCTTCCAGAAACGCGTGCACCGCATTCCCAGAACGCCGGCGGACCCCGAGCAAATAACGGATGCCGTGAACATGATCCTGGCCAGCAAGAGGCCTTTGTTCATCGGCGGCGGCGGCACGCGCTACTCCGAGGCCGGCGCCACCCTGCAGAGCCTTTGCGAAGAACTGGGCATTCCCTACGCCGAAACCCAGGCCGGTAAGAGCGCCACCCCGTCCAGCAGCCCCATGAACATGGGCGGCGTGGGCGTGACCGGTACGCCGTCGGCCAATACCGTGGCGGAAAAAGCGGATCTGATCGTAGGCATCGGCACCCGTTTCTCCGACTTTACCACCGGCTCAAAAGAGATCTTCCGCAACCCCGACGTCAAGGTGCTGACCATCAACGTTTCCGAGTACCACGCGGAGAAGTTAGACGCGGTCAAGGTCGTTGGCGACGCCAAGACCTGTCTGGCGGCTATTGGCGCGGAACTTAAGGCCAAGGGATACAAGCCCGGCTATGGCGACGGCGAGATTGCCGGTATCAAAGCCGAGTATATGGCGGAGCTGAAACGGATTCAGAATCTGACATACGACGGCCAAGACTTCGTTCCCGTCGTCGCCTCATGGACGCCGAAGATCATTGACGACTATCTCAAAATGATTGGCGGCAAGATTACCGAAACCAACGGTCTCAGCATCGTGCGGGAGTGCATTGCGGACGATGCCATCGTGGTCAGCGCTTCCGGCAGTCTGCCCGCCGACATGGAACGGATGTGGCTGACCGACGCCAAGGACTCCTACAACATGGAATACGGCTACAGCTGCATGGGTTACGAAGTACAGGGAGCGTTGGGCTCCAAGCTGGCCCGCCCCGACAAAGAGGTTTACGCCCTGGTCGGCGACGGCGCTTTCTTGATGCTCCACTCCGAGCTAACCACCGCCATTCAGGAAAAGAAGAAAATTAACGTGATAATTTTCGACAACTGCGCCTTTGGCTGCATCAACAACCTGCAAATGGGCAACGGTATTGGCAGTTTGTGCACCGAGTTCCGCTACCGCAATGAGGATACAGGCAAAACCGACGGCGACTACATCTATGTGGACTTCGCCAAGGTAGGCGAAGGTTACGGTCTGAAAACCTACACCGCCAAGACGCCGGAGGAACTGCGCGCCGCCATTGAAGACAGCAAGAAGCAGACGGTCTCCACGCTGATCGATGCCAAAGTGCTGCCTAAAACGATGGCCGAAGGCTATTTCTCCTGGTGGCATTTCGGCGTGGCTTCAGTCAGCAAGTCCGAAGGGACTCAGGCCTCTTACAAAAATAAGGAAGAGAAACTTAAGAAAGCCAGAATGTATTAATTAGCATGATGGAGGGCCCCCTCTGTCAGGATAGTTGTCGCTTCTAAACTTATTAATACACGATGTTTAGGGGTGTAGATTGCCGGGGGAATAGGTTGAAAGACTTCCCTATGGGCAATGCACCCTGACAATAAGTCAGCACTGCCGGCTTCTCCTTCAATATTGTTTCCTATGCATCAGAGGGGAAGTCGGAACATGAGCAATAGAAATATCAAGACGGGAATAATCTATTTTTTTGGCGCATTGGGGGGGCTGCTGTTTGGCTATGACACTGGCGTCATCGCCATAGCGCTCACCTACATCAAAAAAGACGTCACGCTTTCCGCCACGCCATTATCTTCCGCTGCGGAAGGGTTGATCGTCAGCGGCGTGCTATGGGGCGCCATTCCCGGCGCGGTGCTAGCGGGACCGTTGTCAGATCGCTTCGGCCGCAAGCGCGTAATCATCGCTTTGGGCTTTCTCTTCACCATTGGCGCGTTGGGCTGTGCCTGGGCGCCGACGGTATCCGTGCTGGTCTTTTCACGCATCATCCTTGGGTTTGCCGTCGGCGGCGCGTCGGGTCTTGTGCCGGTCTACCTTTCCGAAATAGCGCCGGCCGGCAGCCGCGGGATGATTGGCGGTATTAATACAAGCATGAATGCCGTTGGTATCCTGATGGCGTATATATTCGGCAATCTCTGCGCCGCCAATGCCGATTGGCGCATGATGGTCGGTTTGGCCATCGTTCCCTCGATCATGCTGATGGTCGGTATGTTTTTCATGCCGGAAAGCCCTCGCTGGCTGTTGAAGAATGTGGGCGAGAAAGCGTCGAGAAAGGTTTTGCTCATGCTGCGCAACGAAAAGGAGGTCGATGCGGAAATCGCGGAGATCAATTTAGCGAACGAAATGGAAGTGAAGCAAAACCAGAGCAGATGGGAAATGCTTTCCGAATCCTGGGTGCGCAAATTAATCCTGATAGGGATAGGGTTGGCCATCGGACAGCAGATCCTGGGCGCGCAGGTTCTTCTCTATTATACGCCGACGATTCTGCTGGGCGTGGGGTTCTCCGAACAGTTCGCGCTGCTCTCCACGTTGGGCATCGGCATCATCAATCTACTCTTTACCTTCCTGGGTATGGCGTTAATCGATCGCTGGGGACGTAAAAAGCTGCTCATTGCCGGAAACATCCTGATGTGCGTTTCGATCGCGCTGCTTGGCGGCCTGGGCGTTCTCAATATTAGCTCCGGCCCGCTGATGCTGACATGCATGTGCCTCTTTATGGTCGGATTCTCCGGCTCATGGGGGATGACGGTCTGGGTTGTTCTTTCGGAGATTTTTCCGCTCAAAATCCGCGGTTTGGGGATGGGGATCTGCAGCACCTGTCTGTGGGTAAGCTGCGCTTTGGTTTCTCAATTTTTCCCAATTCTGTCGGACATCATCGGTTACTACACCATCTTCTTGATTTTTGCCGGCATCAACGTGCTTGTGTTGCTGTTCGTGGCGTTCAAAGTGCCTGAAACCGCACGCCGCTCTCTGGAGGTGATCGAGATGCAAATGCGAGCGAATTACTAATGCATGGCGCATAACGCGCTAGCTTTCGCTTCTAATTCCGCAAGCGGAAAAAGATTTCGCCATTCGTCATGGTCGGCCTGGCCGAACGGGGGCGCGCAGTGAACAACTTAAAAAATGTAAAGGTGAGTCATTATGAAACAGATTAAAATTGGCGCGTGCGACTGGGGTCTGCCCGGAGCCGGACTGTATGCCACACAGATCGCCGCGTCTGTCGGACTGGATGCGCTTTCGCTAAAGATCGGGCTTTATGAGAACGATTACCCCATCACCCATCGCGAAATGCAGGCCATCTACCTCAGCGAGCAGCAAAAGTACGGCATTGAGTATTGCGCGGTCGCGCTCAACGACTTCGACAATATTCCCATGCACGCGCGGCCGGGCACAAAAGAATACGAGATCGTCTGGGATCTGCTGCGCCGCGCCGTGCCTACCGCCAAAGCGCTCAACGTGCCGATCATCCAGGTGCCGGGCTTCGCGGCAAGCGAGGTAATAACCGAAGAAGATTTCGAACACAGTGCGCGCGCCTTTCAATATTTATGCGACGCGGCCGGCGAATATGGCATATCCGTCGCCGGCGAAAACCTGATGACCCCGGCCGAATTCGGCAAAATGTCCGGCCTGGTGGATCGTCCGAACTTCCATCTCTATTTCGACAGCCAGAACTATCACCTATTCCGCAATTATTCACAGCTCGAAATTCTGGCGGGCGTATATCCGTACATGTGCAACCAGATTCATGTCAAAGACGGTCTGGGCGCCATGAGCGGCGGCCTTCTGGGCACCGGCGATTCCGATTTCTTCGCCACCATCTCCTGGCTGAATGAGCATGACTTCACCGGCTATATCTTGTTGGAAAATTACTATGACCAGCTTCCTCTGCGCTTACAGTCGCCAGATCCTTATGAACTGCTGCGCGAGGATATCAAGATCCTGAAGAAAGCAATTCAATAACCCTATAAAAACCGTCAAATTTAAAAGGGCAATTCAAATGAAAAAAGCAGCATTGAAAGTCGCCGTTCTCGGCGCAGGACGTATCGGCCGCGTTCATATCGAAAATATTAGTTCCGGCGTGCGGGGAATGCAGATCAAAACCGTGGCGGACCCTTATCTCGATCAAGAAGGCGAATCTTTCGCCAAAGAATTCGGAATTCCCGTTATCACCAAGGATGTGGATTCGGTTTTCTCCGACCCGGAAATTGACGCGGTCCTGATCTGCTCGTCGACCGATACCCACGCCGACCTGATTATCAAAGCGGCCGCCGCCGGCAAGCATATCTTCTGCGAAAAACCGGTAGATCACGACGTACAACGCGTCCGCAGCGCGCTCGCCGCCGTAAAGGAAGCGGGAGTAAAAATGCAGATTGGCTTCGTACGCCGCTTCGATCACAACCACCACGGAGTATATGACGCCGTGCGCAGCGGCAAGATTGGAACGCCGCATATCCTGCGCATCAGCTCCCGCGATCCTCAGCCGCCGACCATCGAATACGTGCGTCGTTCGGGAGGACTGTTCTACGATATGATGATTCATGACTTTGATATGATCCGCTTTTTAGCCGACAGCGAAGTCACCGAGGTTTATGCCAAGGGAACCGTGCTTGTCGATCCAGCCATCGGCGCGGAAGGCGACGTGGATACCGCTCTGGTCACCCTGACTTTTGCAAACGGCGCGCTCGGCGTAATCGACAACAGTCGTCAGGCTGTCTATGGCTACGACCAGCGTCTGGAAGTCTTCGGCACCAAGGGCTCGGTGCAGAGCGCCAATGATATTCCCAATACCGTGGTGGTGTTCGGCGCCGATAACACCTCCTACGGCACGACCTATAAATTAATGTGGGATCGCTATACGCAGGCGTTCATTGATGAGATGAAAGCGTTCGTCGATGCAGTCATCAACGACAAGGAACCTCCGATTACGGATTTGGATGGGTTGTACCCGGTTCTTATGGCGGCTGCGGCGAACAAATCGCTTAAAGAAGGCCGGCCGGTAAAAATTTCGGAAGTGGAATAGTCATGGTTCCACAGATACCGGGCTCACGCCCTAACTAGCTTCCGAATAGCGGATCGTTCGGAGAAAACTCGGTCCGGATTGCGCGATCTAATCCATCGTCAACCGGACTGAGTTATATCCGTCAGCATCACTCCCTCAATCCCGCATCCCACATCCCACATCCCGCCGAAAAAGCAGCGTGGTCATAAATAAAATTTCCCCGAAATAAGCATGCCGAGATTTTTTATAACCCGAAGCGCATAACTCTTTAAAAAACTCAATTCAACACCTTGATAACCGCCTATTAACGCAATATATGCAACGTTTATTGCACCAATATAAATCAAACAACAAATATTGCAGCATCTGTGATCGGTATCATAAGTTTTATATTTTAACTTAATTAATTGATTTTATTGTTAAAAATAAGAAGCGGACGAAAACCGTTCACAACAGCGGCCCATCGTTAAGATAATAATTCATTGTTTTAGCAAGGAAATATTAAAAACGTTCCTCTGGTTATCGCGCATCCCCCGCCTGTTGCAATTTAAATTGTGATAGATATATATTCGCAACAATCATTGAAAATATATAAAAAGAGAAAAATAGCCTGGCCGTCAATTCGCGGGCTTTGAATTCGCATTTATACCCAATAGATCACGCTAGCTATAAATAAAAACCTATAAATAACCATTTAATAAATGCGGGAATTAAGCGGTTATTGGTTGTTATTTTGTTAATACAATGAAAAATTAACTGATAACTAATTTATGACCATCGGCAACGGAATTGTTATTAGGAAACCAATAAATCCACGATTGCAATATATCTTTTTATCTGAATGAGGTGGCGGCGCAAGCAAAAAAAACACATTAACGATATTCCATTAAATATATTTCATTGCAAATTTATGTAAATGAAATCCGTATCAACCCTATATTTTATGGGGCTGATAATGACGTCTAATTTAAAGGCTTATTTTATAAGGAACAACGAAGGTGGAAGCTATTCTGATTGGTCTTATACCGGCTTTTCTGTGGGGAATTCAGCCTGTCGTAATGCAGATATTAGGAGGAAAACCAGGAAATCAATTAATGGGGATGGTAATGGGGACGCTGCTGCTCGCCATTATAGTGGCGGTGTTCAGACCGCCGGTAGAATGGACGACGTCGCTTATTGTGGCATCGTTTGTCTGCGGTGTGGTGTGGTCCGTCGCTCAATTCGGCCAGGTGTCATCATTTCCGCTCATTGGCGTATCGAGAGCCTTCCCCATATCCACCGGGCTACAGTTACTCGGCACCTCTTTAGTGGGTATCTTCTATTTTCATGAATGGAATACCACGACAAAACTTGTGCTGGGGCTAAGCGCCATCGTCATTATTATTATCGGAGTTATGCTGACGGCCTATCAGGAAAAACAGGGGAATGAAACGCGGCATCATGTCGATATGAAGAAAGGCATTTTCATTCTGATTATCTCCAGCGCCTTTTTTATCATCTGGGTTTCTATTCCCCGAATAGCGAATCTAAACGGATGGGATGTGGTTCTCCCTCAGGCTATCGGCGCATTTTTAGGCACGTTCTTTATTTGTCTGACCCGGAAAGACGTCAAAATATGGGCCGTCAGCTCATTTAAGAATATTGCGACGGGCTTTGTCTTTTTTGTCGCGAACCTCGCCATGATGATATCCAACCAGATGAACGGCATTGCGGTTGGTTTTACCTTAACTCAGATGTGCGTCATTGTCGCCGGAATCGGCGGTATTCTGATATTGAAGGAAAGGAAAACCAGGAAAGAGTTGATATACCTTTTAACCGGCCTGTTTCTCGTTGCTTTTGGCGGCGTTTTAATTGGCATAACCAAGCTGTAACAATAAATAGACAAAAAACGATAGCCGTCACCTTTCAAGTGGCGCAGGCGTGGGCTTCCTGCAATTCAAGACCTATTGAGCGTAAATATTCTATTGGCAATACATATAAATTAAGGAGACAAACACTATGGTTAATGTAGGCGTAATTGGCTGCGGTCAAATCGGCCGCGATCATATTTCCCGACTAAGCAGCGTTATTTCTGGCGTACGCGTTGCAGGCGTCTACGATATAATAAGAACCGCTGCGGAAAAGAGCGTTCAGGATTTTAACCTGGATGCAAAAGTTTATCCTGGCGAGGATGAACTGATAAACGCTCCCGATATAGATGCCGTTATCGTTTGTAGCAGTAACGATACTCATCTGTCGCCGGTATTGAAGTCGATAGCAGCCGGCAAACCCGTGTTTGTCGAAAAACCGATGACGATTTCCGCCAAGGATAGCTTCTCGGTTGTTTCTGCCGAAGTAGCGAAACAAAAACGCTATGTTCAGGTCGGTTTTAATCGGCGCTACGATACGGGATATTGGCAATTGAAAAACATGATCGACGCGGGAACGGTAGGCGCTCTGCTATTAGCAAACTGCCGTCATTACAACACCCGGCCTTCGACGAATTATTATAAAACTGACAACGTAATTAACGATACGCTGATTCATGACATCGACATTCTTCGTTATTTGTTTGCGGAAGAATTTCATAGCATTGAGATGCGGTTCGCCAGACCGAATTCGCTCAATCAGGCCAGAGAATTGCGGGAACCGCAGCTCGCGCTGATTGAAATGAAAAGCGGCGCGTTGGTCGTGGTGGAGTTAAACGTCAATTGCCAGTACGGCTACGATATCCAATGCCGGTTGGTCGGCGAGACGGGAATTATCTCCCTGCCCGACGTCGCCACGCCCGAATTGCGTAAGGCCGGCCAAATCTCTCATGCGATTTCCGATAACTGGACTGAGCGTTTCATCGATGCCTATAACCGGGAATTCCAGGCTTTTATCGATAATGTGAGCGCCAGCGGCTCACCGGCGGCGACGGCAACCGCATGGGATGGGTATGCCGCTTCCGTCATCGCCGATGCCGCGATACAAAGTCTGCATCAGGGTGGCGGTGTGGATATTTTGCTGCCGGAAAAACCGGCTCTATATGATAAATAGTGGCGCGGCAGTACAGTATGGCGGCGAGCTATCCAATGGCAACGCCGCTTAAACGGCCCGGCGGTTGCGATCAACATTTCGCGGCCGCTCGGGTTATGTTCCCGGCGTTTTAACGGCGGCGGCAGGCGGATCAGGGTGACGCGGCGCATGTGAATATAACGGGTTATCGCCGCACTCAGTGAATTTTTGCGACAGAACGCCGAAGTTTCTTCGCGCCGGTTGCAAGCTGCATTTTATATGGGCAAGCTACGTTTCACATGATGTTAATTGTCAGATCAAGGTGAAAATTAAACAAACAATGAAGACGCCGAACATCACACCGAGAACAAAAAAACAATTGCCTCATGAGAATTACGAGCGGCTCGTCAATGACATTACCGTGCGTTATGCGCAACTTTCCGAACGCTACAAAATGGTGGCCCGCTATATCACGCAAAACCCTAATACGGTGGCGTTGGAATCGAGCAACGCCATCGCCGCCAAATGCGGGGTAATGCACGCATCGGTTCTGGTTCGCTTCGCGCAATATTTCGGCTATAGCGGATTTAAACAGATGCAAAGCGTTTTCCAGACCCGGCTTGTCACCGTGGCGCCGGGATACGATGAGCGAATCGCCGCTCTTGAAGATGAATTACGGCAGAATGACGATAAAGGCAGCTTAGGTCTTTTAAAACGGCAAGTTATCCGTGATATCGCGACGCTGCAAGAGCTTTTGACCAACGTCACGGAGTCGGATCTGAATAATGCCGCATACCTGCTAAGGGATGCGGAAACCATTTTTATCGCCGGGCAGCTTCGTTCCGCCCCCGTGGCGCAATTAATGCGTTATCTACTCACCATGTTGAATCGCAAAGTTATTTTGCTCGATCCCGCAGGGGGGCTCGCTGCATATATGGCCAGGAACATGTCGGAAAAAGATATATTAGTCGCCATTGCTTTTAGACATTACGCCCAAGAGGTCATTAGCATTGTGGATATTGCCGACAAAAACCATATCCCGACCATTTCGATAACGGATAGCCCGCTGTCGCCGCTTGCGAAAAACGCGGCCGTTCTGTTTACCATCCCGGAAGCGGAATTCAGCTTTTCCCGCTCGCTGGCTGCGCCGGTTTGTCTGGTGCAAAGTATCGCGACGACATTAGCATCCATTCTGCACCCCGGCCAAGATCAAGAGCCGCCGCTAATGCCGCGGTGATCGCCCCTTCCCCTCCGGCCAATGCTCCGCAATGCCGGGAACGCCGCTATCAACGCCATAAGGATATTCCCCCATTATCAACCTTATGGATAAAGTCTCTTTATTATATTTCCATATAAACCATTCACATTTGGCATCACAATGGTGCTGTTTTGCTTTCTTTCGCGGTAGCTAAATCACCGTGATTACCTACCATAAATAAACAGACCGACGTTCTATTTCACGCAACCTGCGGTTCCACAGAACCGCGGTATAGAAACAGAAAAGGAAAAAATATGGAAAAGCGAAAACTCGGTAATACCGGACTGCAAATCGCGCCGCTGGTGTTCGGCGGTAACGTCTTTGGCTGGACGATCGATGAAAAAAGCAGCTTTACGGTTTTAGATGCCTTCATCGACCACGGTTTTAACGCCATCGATACCGCGGATGTCTATTCATCCTGGGCGCCGGGCAACAAAGGCGGGGAATCGGAGACGATTATCGGCAGATGGCTTAAGGCAAGGCCGGGTATCCGCGAAAAGGTGGTCATCTTCACTAAAGTCGGTTCCGATCTCGGCAGCCCCGATCGCAAGGGATTGTCGGAACGGTGGATCACCCAGGCGGTGGAAGGGTCGCTCAAACGCCTGGGTATTGAGGCCATAGATCTTTATTTCTCTCATTGGCCCGATCCCGACGTGAGCTATGAAGAAACGCTGGGCGCCTATGAAAAACTGCTTAAGGCCGGCAAGATAAAGGCTATCGGCGCTTCCAACCTTAACGCCGGGCAGCTGGAGGCCGCGCTCTCGACGGCGAAAGAAAAAGGGCTACCCGGATATCAGGTACTCCAACCCGAATACAACCTCTACGATCGCGACGCCTACGATGGAGCATTACGCGATCTGTGCATAAAAGAGGGGCTGGGGGTGGTTACCTACTACAGTCTCGCATCAGGCTTTCTGTCGGGAAAATACCGTTCGAAAGCCGATTTGTCGCAGTCCCAACGGGGTGAAGGCATCGCCAAATATTTAACCGAGCGGGGAACGAAAATCATCAGCGCGCTTGAAGCCGTATCCGCCCGCCACAGCGCCAAACCGGCGGAAGTCGCGTTGGCCTGGCTGATCCAGCAGGCGGGAGTCACCGCGCCTATCGCAAGCGCCACCAGCGTCGCCCAGGTCGCCAGTTTCGCCAACGCGGTCGGGCTGACGCTCTCTCCTGAAGACGTTAAGGCGTTGGATACTGCAAGCGCATATTAATTTTCATTTTTCCACAGGGATAAAGACGGGAACCGATCCGCGCTTTATCCCTTGATTTTCTTGTGTATTTAACGCCTTAGCTCACCCGTTTTCCGTCATTTACCGCGCGCTTCATCAGCCGCTCATGCCCTGCGCCAGTTTGATGGTCGCGGCAATATTGCGCGCCGTCATTTTCACGTTACCCGCGGCTTGCTCCAGCGCTTCGTCTAACGAGCAAATGCGGTACAACACGCTGAATACCGCATCCAGACCGTGTTTATGTACGATGCCGACATCCGCCGTCAGGCTGCCCGCAATCCCCACCACCGGTTTGTTATAGCGTTTTGCCACGCGCGCCACGCCGATAGGCACTTTGCCGTGGATGGTCTGACTGTCGATGCGCCCTTCGCCGGTGATCACCAACGACGCGTCGCGGACCAGTTCGTCCAGTCCCAGCGACTCGGTTACAATATCGATCCCCTGCCGCAACGCCGCGCCGCAGAACGCCAACAGCGCGGCGCCCATGCCTCCCGCCGCGCCGGCGCCGGGCGACTGTTCGACTTCAATATTCAGATCGCGGCGAATGACGCCGGCGTAGCGCTTCAGCGCTTCGTCAAGCTGGATAATCATGGCTTCCGTCGCGCCTTTCTGCGGCCCGAACACCGCGGAAGCGCCTTGCGGCCCGGTGAGCGGATTCGTGACGTCGCAGGCGACCTCGAAACGGCACGCCTTGATACGCGTATCCAGGTTGCTGATATCGATGCTGGCGAGCTTTTCAAGTTCACCGCCGCCGTAGCCGATTTGTTCGCCTTTATTATCCAGCAGCTTCGCCCCCAAAGCCTGCGCCATACCGGCGCCGCCATCATTGGTCGCACTGCCGCCGATACCGATAATGCAGTGCTTCACGCCGAGATCCAATGCGCGGCGGATCAATTCGCCCGTGCCGTAGCTGGTGGTAAACAGCGGATTGCGCCGCGCCATCGGCACCCGTTCCAGGCCGCTGGCGGCCGCCATTTCGATAAACGCCGTTTTCTCATCGCCCGACAGGCCGAAAAACGCGTCTATCTCCTCGCCCAGCGGGCCGGTTACCGGCACCTTGACGACCCGTCCCCGGGTTGCCGCGACCATCGCATCCACAGTGCCTTCGCCGCCGTCCGCGACGGGAAGTTTGACGTAGCTGGCATCGGGAAATATTTCCCGGAAACCGGCCTCAATCTGCGCAGCCACGTCCTGCGCTGATAAACTTTCTTTATAAGAATCCGGCGCGATAACGATTTTCATAAACAATCCTATTTTATAAACGTTCCGCTTGCGTCATCCAGTCCCGCTGAATCGGCGCCGTTTCAAAAGCCGGGGCGATACGCGACAGATCGCGCCCCGGCCTGCCGCATCAGCGCGTTACCTCAATTTTAGCCAGTTTCTCGTAATAGCGGGCCAAGGCGCTATGGTCCGCCGCCCCAAGATCGTCGGTTTTCAGCGCCTGCATCATTTCCATCACCGCCGCTGTCAGCGGCAGCTGCGCGCCAACGCCGTGCGACGTATCCAGCGCATTAGCCAGATCCTTGATGTGCAGATCGATGCGAAAACCCGGTTTGAAATTGCGATCCAGCACCATCGGCGCTTTGGCGTCCAGCACCGTGCTGCCGGCCAGTCCGCCGCGGATCGCCTGATACACCAGTTCAGGGTTGACGCCCGCTTTGGTCGCCAGCACCAGCGCTTCCGACATGGCGGCGATGTTCAACGCCACGATCACCTGATTCGCCAGTTTGGTGACGTTGCCCGCGCCGATATCGCCGGTATGCACCACTGAAGCCGCCATGACTTTCAGTATGCTATGGCAGCGCTCGAACAGCGCCTTATCGCCGCCCACCATGACCGCCAGCGTGCCGTCAATCGCCTTCGGTTCACCGCCGCTGACCGGCGCATCCAGCATATCAATGCCTTTTTCCGCCAGCGCGGCGGCGATTTCGCGGCTGGCGAGCGGCGCGATGGAACTCATATCAACCAGCGCCGAGCCCTTGGCCGCCCCTTCAATAACGCCGTTTTCACCCAGCACCACCTGTTTGACGTGCGGCGAATTCGGCAGCATGGTAATGATGATGTCGCTCTGCTCCGCCACCGCTTTCGGCGTGGCGGCGGATACGGCTCCGGCCGCCACGACGTCGGCGACCGCGTCTTCATTCCGGTCCAACACAATCAATGAGTAACCTGCTTTAATCAGGTTTTTACTCATCGGTCTACCCATGATCCCCAATCCAATAAAACCAATTTTCATGACGTTAACCCCGCTGTACGATCGCTAAATGGTCACTTTCGTTTACAGATTGACTGGCCGCGGTTGGTAACTCACTGTTTAAACTTGTCGAACAACGCCTGAGACGCGCCGCGGAACAAGCCCAGATCGCTGCCGACGGCGACAAAGCGGGCGCCCCACTCCAGGTAACGCCGGGCATCGGCTTCCACCGGCGCCAGAATGCCGCTGGGTTTGCCATGCGCCTCCGCACGTTCAAAGATATGGCGGATCACTTTCTGCACTTCGGGATGGTTAGGCTGCCCCAGATAGCCCAGCGCGGCTGACAGATCGCCCGGCCCGACGAAAATGCCGTCTACCCCGTCCACCGCGGCGATGGCATCCAGGTTGTCCACCCCTTCCTGGCTTTCGATCTGCACCAGTACGGTGATGTTGTCGTTAATGGTTGCGAAATAGTTGGGTTCCGTGCCGAACGAATTACTGCGGTGCGAAACGGAAACCCCGCGGATGCCGGCTGGCGGATAGCGCGTCGATGCTACGGCGCGCACGGCTTCTTCTTGCGTCTCCACAAACGGGATCAGGAAATTGTAAAAACCGATATCCAGCAACCGTTTGATGATCACCGGCTCATTGCAGGGCGGACGCACCACCGGCGCGCTGTGGCTGCCTTTGAGCGCCATCAGCTGCGGAATAAAGGTGTTGATATCGTTCGGCGAATGTTCGCCGTCCAGCACCAGCCAGTCGAATCCGGCCAGCCCCAGTATCTCGGTCGAGATCGGGTTTCCCAGCCCGCACCAGCAACCGATAAGCGTTTTTTGTTGCTGTAGATTCTGACGAAAGCGGTTAGGTAAAATCGGCGTGTTCATTTTTCATCCTCAGTAATTGGAAGGCGCTATTCAATAGCGGTCAGCGCACCAGACAAGGACGTTTGTTATCGAACGTCCAGCCGGGAACAAGATATTGCATTCCGGCTGCGTCATTGCGTGCGCCTAACCCATTGTTTTTGTACAACTCATTGGCTTTATACAGTTGATCCATATCCAGTTCGATACCCAAACCGGGGCGCTTCGGCACATCGATCCTGCCGCCGATAATCTGTAACGGCGCTTTTGTCAGGCGCTGGTTGCCTTCCTGCCAGATCCAGTGGGTATCGATGGCGGCGATATCGCCCGGCGCGGCGGCGGCGACATGGGTAAACATCGCCAGGGAAATATCGAAGTGGTTATTGGAGTGCGATCCCCAGGTCAGCCCCCATTCATGGCACATCTGCGCCACGCGCACCGATCCCTGCATGGTCCAGAAATGCGGATCGGCCAGCGGAATATCGACCGATTGCAACGCAATGGCATGTTTCATCTGACGCCAGTCGGTGGCGATCATATTGGTGGCGGTCGGCAGCCCCGTCGCGCGCCGGAACTCCGCCATCGTCTCGCGCCCGGAGAAGCCCTGTTCCGCGCCGCAGGGATCCTCGGCGTAGGCCAGCACGCCTTTCAGCTGTTTGCCTAGATGAATCGCTTCCTGCAACGACCAGGCGCCGTTGGGATCCAGCGTGATGCGCGCCTGCGGAAAACGCTCGGCCAACGCCGTGACGGCTTCCGCCTCTTCGCTGCCGGCCAGCACGCCGCCTTTCAGTTTGAAATCATTGAAACCGTATTTTTCATAGGCGGCCTCGGCCAAACGCACTACGGCCTCCGGCGTCAGCGCCTCTTCATGGCGCAAGCGATACCAGTCGCATTTTTCATCCGTCTGGCTTTGGTAGGGCAGATCGGTTTTGCGGCGATCGCCGATATAGAACAGGTATCCCAGCGCCTCGACCGAATCCCGCTGCTGTCCGTCGCCCAACAGCGCCGCCGCCGGCACGTTCAGAAACTGCCCCAGCAGATCCAGCATCGCCGCTTCCACGGCGGTAACTACATGCACGGTGGTGCGCTGATCGAAAGTCTGCTGACCGCGGCCGGAAGCGTCCCGATCGGAAAACCGGCGAAAGATGGCGCTCATGACGTTTTTGTATTCGCCCAGCGATTTGCCTATCACCAGCGCCGCAGCCTGTTCCAGCGTCCGGCGGATTTTTTCGCCGCCGGGCACCTCGCCTGCGCCGGTGCGGCCGGCATTGTCTTTCAGAATAACGATATTACGAGTGAAATACGGCGCATGCGCGCCGCTAAGATTCAACAACATGCTGTCGTAACCGGCGACGGGAAGAACCTGCATGTCGACAACAACCGGAGAATCAGGGAAGTGATGGCTATCCATCGCGGACTCCTTAATTTGAATCGATAAGTATTCTTTGCAGATCCCCTGCTTTCTGCGCCGCAAACCCCAACGGCAAGCGGCTTTGCAAAAAAACAAAGCCGCCGGTTGATATCGCTATTTGGCTGTAGGCATGGCGAATTCCGGGCCTTGCGCAATGCTGTCCGGCCAACGCTGCATGATGCTCTTATAGCGGGTATAGAAACGGATGGCCTCTTCGCCGTAGGCGTGATGTTCGCCGAACAGCGAACGCTTCCATCCGCCAAAGGAGTGCCAGGCCATAGGAACGGGAATGGGAACGTTGATGCCCACCATGCCGGCTTTGACCTTGCGGGCGAAAGTGCGGGCGATACCGCCGTCGCGCGTAAAGCAGACCGCGCCGTTGCCAAATTCATGGGCGTTCGTCAGCTCAATCGCCTCTGCAAATGTCGGCACCCGAACGATAGACAGCACCGGTCCGAAGATCTCCTCGCGATAGATGGTCATGTTCGGCGTTACGTCATCAAACAGCGTCGCGCCGACGAAATACCCATTTTCCGCTCCCGGAGCGCGGAAATTGCGGCCGTCCACCAGCAGCCTGGCGCCCTCTTCCACCCCTTTATCAATGTAATGGGTAACGCGCGCCTGATGTTCGGCGGTAACCAGCGGCCCCATATCGGCTTCGCCATCCGTCCCCTGGCGAATTCGCAGCTTATCAATACGCGGCAGCAGCTTCGCCACCAGTTCGTCGCCGACGGAACCTACCGCCACGGCGACCGAACAGGCCATGCAGCGTTCTCCCGCCGCGCCATACGCCGCGCCGATCAGGGCATCCGCCACCTGATCGAGATCGGCGTCAGGCATAACGGTAATATGGTTCTTGGCGCCGCCGAGCGCCTGTACGCGCTTGCCGTGCTGGCTGGCCTGCCGATGAATGTATTCGGCGACCGGCGTTGAACCGACAAAGGAAACGGCCTCCACTTTAGGATGCGTCAACAGACGGTCCACCGCGTCTTTGCCGCCTTGCACCACATTGAAAACGCCGTCCGGCAGTCCGGCTTCCTTCAGCAGACGGGCCACCATCAAGCTGGCGGAGGGATCGCGTTCAGAGGGTTTCAGCACGAAGGTATTGCCGGTCGCCAACGCCATCGGGATCATCCACAGCGGCACCATGATCGGGAAATTGAACGGCGTGATGCCGACGCACACGCCAAGCGCCTGACGCAGGTTCCAGTTATCGATATTGCCGCCGATATTGTCGGAGAAAGCGCTTTGCAGCAGGCTTGGCGCGCCGCAGGCGAACTCCACCACTTCGATACCGCGGGTGATTTCGCCCATCGCGTCGGACAAGACTTTGCCGTGTTCGCGGGTGATGATCTGCGCCAGCTCTTCACTATGTTTTTCCAGCAATTCTTTGAAACGAAAAAGCACCCTGGAACGACGCAGCGCTGACTGGGATGACCAACCGTCAAACGCGGCGGCGGCGGCTTCGACGGCGAGATCGACGGTTGCCGGACGCGCCAGCGCAACCTGAGCCACCACTTCGCCGAGCGCGGGGTTGTATACGGGTTGCTGTCCGTCCTGTTCGCCCCCCACTTCTTTCCCATTGATAAAATGTTGGATTGTTTCCATTACAGCACTTCCTCTCTTTTTCGGTTCATAAAGAAATAAATAACGCGGATTAAAACGGCGTATCCGCCGCCGCGTTTTTCGTGCCCCGGCGCCCGACAGCGGTCAGGCGCCGGTTGGGCGATTACTGAATCGGCGGTTCAGGAATCAGGCCTTGTTCACCCGGTACGGTTTGCAGGAAATCGAAATCGCAGCCGTCGTCGGCCTGACTGACGTGTTCGGCGAATAACCGGCCGTAGCCGCGCGGGTAATAAGGCTGGGGCGGCGTCCACGCTTTGCGCCGCTGTTCCATTTCTTCTTCGGGGATCAGTAAATTAAGCTGGCGTTTTGACACGCTTAACTCAATGCTGTCGCCATCGCGCACCAACGCCAGCGGTCCGCCGACGAAAGATTCGGGCGCGATATGCACCACGCAGGAGCCGAAGCTGGTGCCGCTCATGCGCGCATCGGACAGACGCACGATGTCGCGGATGCCCCGTTCCAGCAGTTTTTTCGGGATCGGGATCTGTCCCCACTCAGGAAAGCCGGGAGCGCCCAACGGTCCGGCGTTTTTCAGCACCAGTACGGAGTTTTCATCCACGTCCAGCGCCGGATCGTCGATGCGTTTTTGCAGATCCTCCACGTTGTTGAAAACAACCGCGCGGCCGACGTGCTCATGCAGGCGCGGATCGGCCGCATGGATTTTCAATACCGCGCTGTTAGGCGCCAGATTGCCGCGCAGGATCACCAGGCTGCCCAGTTCGCCCAGCGGTTTCTCCAGCGGCAGAATCACATCGTCGTTGTACACTTCCGCGCCGGCGAAATTTTCCCCCAGCGTTTTGCCGTTCACCGTCAGCGGGGAAACGTCAATCAACGATCCCAGACGGTTGAGCAAGGCCCGCAGGCCGCCGGCGTAATAGAAATCCTCCATCAGGTATTTTCCGGCGGGGCGAATATTGGCCAGATGGGGCACTTTCTGCGATAGTTCATCGAAACGGTCCACCGTAAGGGGGATGCCCGCCCGGCGCGCCATGGCGATCACGTGAATCACGGCATTGGTGGAGCCGCCGAGCGCCAATGCGGTGATAATGGCGTTATCGAAAGAGGCGGGACACAGGAAATCCGATGGTTTGAGATCTTCCCAGACCATTTCGACGATGCGGCGTCCGGTACGTTCGGCCATGATGGCGTGGCGCGAATCCGGCGCCACAATGGATGACGCGCCGGTAAAACAGAATCCCAGGGCGTCGGCGATACTCATCATGGTGGGCGCGGTGCCCATGGTCATACATGTTCCGGCCGAACGGGATATGCCGTTCTCCACCTCTTCCAACTGCTGTTCGTTATACTCTCCGGCCTTATATTTGTACCAGGAGGCGAACAGGTCGGTGCCCGAACCAAGGAATTTCCCTTTGTTGTCGCCGCGCAGCGAAGGCCCGGCCGGTAAATAAATAGCCGGAATATTCATGGAGATGGCCCCCATAATCAGGCCGGGCGTGGTTTTATCGCATCCCCCCATCAGTACCGCGCCGTCAATGGGATGAGAACGCAACAGCTCCTCGGTTTCGATTGCCAGCAAATTACGGTAGAGCATGGCCGCCGGCCTGACATAAGGCTCGCCCAGCGACATGGCCGGCAGTTCGATCGGAAAGCCGCCGGCCTGAAGAATGCCGCGTTTTACCTGCTCGGCGCGATCCTTGAAATGCGTGTGGCATGGATTGATCTCGCTCCAGGTATTGATAATCGCAATCACCGGTTTGCCCATGTAGTCTTCCCGGGCGTAACCTTGCTGGGCCATACGGGCGCGGTGCCCCAGAGAGCGGAATACCGGCGCGCCGTACCAGCGATAACTTCTTAGTGTTTCAGGCGTTTTTTTGATTTGTGCGCACATGGTTGCCTCCAGTTATTATTAGAAAACATATTCTCATTACGTTATTGCTTGGCCGAAAAATCTACGCGCTTGATCTCTCCCACCAGGAACAGGTAACAGAAGATAGCCAGGGCGGCGAAGACGGAAACGTACAGCAGCGCGCCGCCGAACGAACCGCTTGTCGCCACGATGTAGCCAATAACGATTGGCGTCACGATACCGGCGATATTGCCGATGGTGTTGAACACGCCGCCGCTCAGGCCGATGGCCTCTTTCGGCGAGGTATCGGCGACGACCGCCCAACCCAGCGCGCCGACGCCTTTGCCGAAGAATGAGAAGGACATCAGGAAGATCACCAGTCCGATAGAGTCGGTGTAGTTACACAACACCATCGACATGGAGCAGACCATGCCCAGGATAATTGGCGTCTTGCGGGCGAGAGACAGCGAATAGCCGCGTTTTAACAGCGCGTCGGATATCACTCCGCCTAAAATCCCGCCGGCAAAACCGCAAATGGCGGGCAATGAAGAGGCGAAACCGGCGTTAAGTATCGTCAGGCCGCGTTCTTTCACCAGATAGATGGGGAACCAGGAAATGAAGAACCAGGTCAACGTCGAGATACAGTACTGACCGAGATAAACGCCGACCAGCAAACGCTGCGACAACAGCATGCCGATCGTGACTTTCGGTGCGTCCGACGCCGGTTCGGCCGCCTTATCGACAACCTCCGTTTTCTGCTTCGAATCCAGATCGACCAGCGCGCCGCCTTCACGCATGTAGTCCAGCTCTTCTTTGCTGATGCGCGGATGGTGCACCGGCGGATAAATCACCCGCAGCCAGATCAGGCTGATGATGATGCCGAGCGCGCCCATGAAGATGAACGGGCTGTGCCAGTCGGTGATGTGAACCAGCCATCCCATAATCGGCGCGAAAAACGCGGTGGCGAAATATTGCGCGGAATTAAAGATAGCCGACGCCGTAGCGCGCTCTTTTTGCGGAAACCATGAGGAAACGATTTTACTGTTGCCAGGGAAAGCGGGACATTCCGCCAGACCGACAATAAAACGCAGCGTGAAAAGCAAAACCACGGCCAGCGATACTCCGCCGAATACCGTGATGCCGTGAAACAGAAAAATAAACCCTTGCAACAAGGTAAATAGCGACCAGAAAAAGATACTGCCGAAATAGACGCGTTTAGCGCCGTAGCGATCCAATAACCAGCCGCCTGGGATCTGGCCTATGACATAGGCCCATGCAAAGGCGGAAAAAATATATCCCATGGTGATTGAATCAATATTTAATTCATCGGCCATCGGCGAACCGGCGATAGCCAGTACCGCACGATCGCCATAGTTAATGGAAGTTACAATAAATAACATCAGAATGATGTAATAGCGTACGTTCTTTTTCTTTTTTATATTTTCTTGCTGTTGAGCTAAGTGGGTCATTATTTACTCCAGCATCGAACAAAAACCAGTTTGTAGGGATATGAGGTACTAAGCTGGATACAACAAACGCGGATATTTTAGATATCTCTGATCCAGTGCACCATCATCGATAGGTTATATTCGGCATCCCGTTGTAAATAAAAAAACCTGTATTAATTAGATTATTGGTCAACGGGAAGCCAAGCGCCTCACGTTGATCAGTTTAGGGAGAGGAGTACATGCTGACCAGATACAGTTTTATTGCATAAAAACAAACTGTATTGCTTTAAAAACAATACAGCTATAAAAACCAAAATAAATAAAAAACAATCAGTTATATATAAATTAGAAAAACTGATGTTTTAATAATTTAACTGTATAGGTAACAATGGAATATTTTAGTGACCCCATCGACACTTTGTCGCCCCCCGAAATTCGGAGGGCAAAAAGAGGGAAAATTTATAACAAAAAATATTTTATGAATTATTTATTTCATTTTTATATAAAATGAATTTACACTACCATTTTATTTTCACTTAGAAACTCGTGAAATTCATCCTGATAGCGCTGTAAAAAAGCCACGTTGAATCGCGTCCAGGAACTGGTGCAGCGATGAGGATGAAATAATGTTCCCGGCGCTAAAAACAATTTATGTTGCCGCGCGATTTCCGCCAGCTTCAAAGCATCAATGGCATTTTTCGTCGGGCGGGCATACAGATAAAAACCATTGACGGCCTGGGTATGAACCTGCCAGCCGATACGCTGAAAAAACTGGCTGGCGACGGTTTGCGCCTGGGCCAAACGGGTTCGCAGCCGGCTGCGGTATTTGTGATACTGCCCGTCTTGCAATACGGACAGAACCACTCGCTCGGTCAGTTCCGAACTGGTCAGCCCGGACATCATTTTAAAAACGATTAACCTTTCAACCAGATCCGTATTGCCGATGATGTATCCGACCCGGAGCGTCGGAGAGAGGGTTTTGGAAAAACTGCGAATTTGCGTAACGCGCTTCATCCCGCCCATTGACAGCAGCGATACCGCGTCTTGCGGCATCAGTTCTCCCGAAACGTTATCCTCCACCACATGGATATCGTACTGCTCCATTAAAGATAATATCTTGTGGGCCATGCCAAGCGACAGGCAGGCGCCGGTCGGATTCTGAAACCAGGGATTGGTGATATACAGCCGCGGCTTCTCCCGGCGCAGCACTTCGGCCATACGATCAATATCCGGCCCCTGAGACGTCCAGGGAATGCCGATAGGCCGGATACCGCGCAACATCAGCGACGTGAGGAAGTTGCAATAGGCGGGTTCATCCACCAATACGCTGTCGCCGCGGCTCAGAAACGCCATGGAAACAATATCCAATGCTTTACTGGCGCCCTGCGTCAGCAGGATATTCTCTGGACTGACGGGCTGCATATTTTCCGGCAGCGTAACGGCCAGATGCTGGCGTAACGGCAGATAGCCGCGGGATTCGCCATATCCTGAATTGCTCAGGCTCTGGCGGGACACGGTTCTCAGCGCTTTCGCCAGAATATCCTGTTGATACCAATCTTTCGGCAGCCATCCGCAGCTCAGTTGACGATATTCCGGCGAGGCGACATAAATGCTGGACAATAACCAGTAATCATTAACGGGGTTTATGGCAAAACTTTCATCGCTATCGACAACCCGGGTTTCGCTTATTCCTGATTCGGCGACGTAAAAACCCGATCCAGGACGCGCCGTTATCCAGCCTTCGGCCACCAACTGTTCATAAGCCTGCACTATCGTGGAGTTGCTGACGGAAAATAAGCTGGCGCCGCGGCGCACCGACGGCAATCTCTGCCCTCCGGGCAGTTGCTTGCTGGCGATGGCGTTGCGAAGCGTGCTGACGACCTGTACGACCAAAGGTAAAGGGAGCGTTCTGTTAACGGGAGAAAAAAGCTGACTCACATGCATCCTCGTAATAAGTAATGAGTACCGATAATTTCACATTCAAACCGTGTAATTAAGCTGGATGCAATCCTGATGAATTGCGCCAGATGCAGGGCGGGAAAAGTGCTGGAATATCACTGTGCCATATCCGAAGCTCGCTGAGAAGTAGTTACGTCTTATCTGACGCCGAGCCGCCGGGGAAAAGCGCGGACGAATATCCAATGATATACGCCGTTATCCGGCGCTCGCCAAAATGACAATCAGCGATTAAAGTAGTTTTTCTCCAATATCGATGCGCCGTCGTCAATCGCTTTATGAATTGATTTTATACCGCGCTCGCCGTCCCCTTCCGCCAGAGCCAGCAATAATTCATCGTAATTGTGCTGACGTTGGACGGTATCCGCGGATTGGGGATAAAGATAGTTAAAACACGGCCCAATCTGCACCCATAGCTGTTCGATCAACGAGAGCAGCGTCGGCATATCGGCATAACCATAGAGCGTAAAACGGAATTCGTGGTTGGCCTTGAGGGACGCTTCAAAATTCCGCACGATCTTGCTGGACCTGAACTGACGGTTCAACATGGTCAAATGCGCCAGCTTGTCGGCATCCATCGCCTGGGCGGCCTGCGATACCGCCAGCCCCTCCAATTGTTTCCGAATCAGGGTGATTTCCCGATACCTGCTTAATGGCATCACTGGAACCAAAAACGCTTTTGCCGGGGTCGCCTCCAGCGCGCCGGCCGACACCAGGCGCAACAAGGCTTCGCGCACCGGCGTAACGCTGGTGCCCAACTTCTCGGCAATCTCGTTCGTCACCAGACGCGCTCCGGGTTTCAGCATGCCGACAATCAATGCGCTTTTCAGTTGGGCTTCTACTTGCATGGTCAGGCTAAGGCGCTGCGCTTTCCCCATCTCGAACATATAACTTTTTCCTTTAGTTAAAAGATGATTTTGCTTTTGCAGTTTAATCGTTAGCTTGCTAAAAACATATTATATAGGATATATCGTGTATTTTGCAGTTGGGCAGCATTCGTCCAAATCTGTGACGAATAGCGTACATCAATGCTTACGTCAGCCCTTTGGGGCTATGTTTTGGGAACGATCGTCATGAAAAAACCTGCCTTAACGTTAATCTCGCTCGCACTGCTGTCCGGTCTGCTATCGCCGCCGTCGATGGCTTCGGCGTTGACGATCGCCCAACCTGCCTCCGCGACGGCGATGGATCCCGGATTTTTGAAAGAATCGGCCACGCTGGTCGATAACGTCTTCGATACGTTGGTATTACGCGATTCGCAGATGAAACTCCAGCCAGGATTAGCGACCTCCTGGCAATCCATCGATGATACAACCTGGGAATTCGATCTTCGCCAGGGCGTGAAATTCACCAATGGCGAACCGGTCAATGCGCAAGCCGTTAAATTCTCCATCGATCGCATTCTTGATCCGGCCAATAATGCGCCGACCATCTCCTATATCCGCACCATTAAATCAGTAGAGGTTATCGGCGACTATCGCGTGCGTTTTCATACGGACGGTCCGGACCCCCTGCTGCCTACGCGTCTGAGCCGTTATCCGGCTTATATCGTACCGCCGGAATATGTAACCAAAGTCGGCGCGGCGGAGTTTGCCCGCAAACCCATCGGCAGCGGCGCGTATCGGGTTGAAACCTTCATTCCTGATGAAAAAGTGGTGATGCAGGCAAACAGCGCTTACTGGCGCGGCAAGCCGTCGATTGACACCGTTACCTGGCGTCCGATACCGGAGGCCACGGCGCGGATAACGTCATTGTTGACCGGCGAGGTTCAGCTCGTCGATAGCGTGCCGGTAGATTTGGTGCCGGCGCTGAAAAACAAACCGGGCATCCATTTGGTGCAGGTCAAAGGCGGCGGACTGACGATCTATCTGGGACTGAAAAACGATCAGAAGCCGCTGGATGATGTGCGCGTGCGGCAGGCGCTGTCGCTGGCGCTGAACCGGAACGCCTATACCACCCAGCTGCTGCACGGGTTCGGCGCCCCGACCGGCACCATGGCCGGTGAAAAAGATTATGGCTATCAGCCGATACCCGCGCCGGCGCA
Source organism: Brenneria izadpanahii (assembly GCF_017569925.1). Lineage (NCBI taxonomy): Bacteria > Pseudomonadati > Pseudomonadota > Gammaproteobacteria > Enterobacterales > Pectobacteriaceae > Brenneria > Brenneria izadpanahii. The sequence continues at coordinate 3,282,536 of NZ_CP050854.1, forward strand.
GGATATCGCCAAAGCCAAATCTCTGCTGGCGCAAGCGGGCTATCCGGATGGATTTACCCTGCGCTTCCAGGCGCCGCGCCGCTATATCGCCAGCGCGGACGTCGCCCAGGCCATCGTGCAGGATCTTGCCGCGATCGGCGTCAAAGCGCAGTTGGAAGTGCCGGAATGGTCGGTTTACACGCAACAGGTGGCGGCGAAAAAGCAGGCGCCGATGTATATGCTGGCCTGGGGCTCAACGCAGACGCTGGATGCCGATGCGGCGCTGTACCCCATCCTGCATTCAGGCGAACCCTACTCAACGGTGAGCCTGCCCGAACTGGATAAGTTGCTCAACGAAAGCCGCAATACGGTGAATGCCGTGAAACGCGAAAAAATATTACAGCAGATCCAGGATATCGTCGCGCAGCAGCAGCCGCTGATCCCGCTCTACCGGGAAGATTCGCTCTATGCCGGCAGCGATGACCTGACGTTTACCGGCCGCGCCGATGCCCGGATACCATTGTTCGATCTGAGGCTGAAATGATTGCGCCGGGTTATGCGCTGAAGAGAAAACCGCGCCGTCAATTTTACGGCGATGGCGTTATCGGCGGGTTGCTGCTGGCGATAACGATCGCCTCGGCGATACTGTCCCCCTGGCTGTCGTTGCCCGACCCGCTGGCCAACAATCTGGCGGATGTTTTCATGCCGCCGGGCAGCCGTACCGCCTCAGGCATGCACTGGCTGGGAACCGATCAACTGGGACGCGACATGCTAGCGCGCATTCTTTCCGGCGCTCGGCTATCGTTATTCGTGGTGCTGATGGCGGCGGCGATCGCCGCGGTTATCGGCAGCCTGCTGGGAATGCTGGCGGGATACGTCGGCGGCTGGCTGGATGCGGTAATTATGCGCCTGATGGATATTCAACTGGCGGTTCCGTTTATTCTGCTGATCCTGCTGGTGATGGCGCTGTTCGGCACCTCGCTGAGCAATATCATCGTCATTATGGGCGTGAGCAGCTGGGCTATTTACGCCCGCGTCGCCCGCGCCAAAACGCTGGAAATCCGGGAGCTGGAATATATTGAATCGGTGCGCGCCATGGGGTTTTCCACCCCGCGCATTCTGCTGCGCCACGTATTGCCCAATCTCGCCACGCCCTTGATTGTCCTGCTGACGCTGGATATCCCGCGCTTGATTGTTCTTGAAGCCTCCATCGGCTTTCTCGGCATGGGGATTCAGCCCCCGACGCCTACGCTGGGCAACCTGGTCGGCGAAGGCCGATCTTATATGCTGCTGGCGCAGTGGCTGGTGTTGTACCCAGGACTGGCGATCGCCGCGCTGGTGGTCGGCTGTAATCTTCTGGGCGACAGCCTGTTGCGTAAAACCCGCACGAGGCTCGACTGATATGGTGAGATACGTGCTGTCCCGCGTCGGGCAATCCGTTCTGGTGATGTTCGGCGTATCTATCCTGATTTTCTACAGCCTTCATCTGACCGGCGATCCGGCGGCGGTGATGATGCCGCCCGGTTCCTCGCAGCAGGAGATCGACCATTTTCGTCACAGCATGGGCTTCGATCGCCCTCTGCTATGGCAATACGGTCATTATCTGTATGGCGTCTTACAGGGCGATCTCGGCGATTCGCTGCGCTACAGCCAGCCCGTTAGCGCCTTGATTGGCGATCGCGTTCCCGCCACCTTGCTACTGGCCGTCAGCGCCCTGTCCTGGAGTACCGTCGTCGGTCTGACGCTGGGGATCATCGGCGCGCTATGGCAAAACAGCCTGTGGGATTTGCTCTCGCGCCTGCTGGCCTTTTCCGGTCAGGCCATACCTGTGTTCTGGCTGGGGCTGCTGATGATTCTGTTCTTCAGCCTGGATCTGCGCTGGCTGCCATCCGGCGGTTACGGCGACCTGAGTCACCTGATTATGCCGGCCGTCAGCCTCGGCGCCTATTACATGAGCGCGATCGCCCGGCTGGTGCGCGCCAGCCTGATCGACGTCATGCAGCAGGATTATATTCGGACGGCCCGCGCCAAGGGGCTGAGCGCCTGGCGCATCGTGGTGCGCCACGGTCTGCGCAATGCATTGATTCCGGTGGTTACGGTACAGGGCATGTACTTCGCCTCGCTGCTGGGCGGCGCATTGGTGACGGAAATCATCTTTGCCTGGCCGGGCATCGGCCGTTTGGCGGTGCAGGCGATCCAGAACCGTGATTTTCCGTTGGTACAGGCCATCGTGCTGTTGGCCGCGCTGGTGTTTGTGACCGTAAACCTGATCATCGACCTGCTGTATGTGTTGCTTAATCCGAGGATACGACTGTGACGATAAATTCAGCGGCGATGTTGCAGGCGGCCCTGACGCTACTCGAACAGATCACGCCGTTTCGCAGCGTTTCCGGTCAGATCGGCCAGCAACGCGCGATGGCGCAATGGCTGGAAACGTGGCTGGTTCAGCAGATTGGCGCTCGGCCGGTGTTGCCGGTGGCGCAACAACAGCGGCAAAACGCTCCGCCGCTGGTTCACGTCCGCCTCGACCGCGGCGCCGATAAAACGCTGGTGCTGTATAACATGTACGATGTCATGCCGGCGGATGAAGACGGCTGGGAAGTACCGCCCTTTACCGGCGGCGTCCGTCACTGGCCGGAACTGGGCGACGTATACATTTCCCGCGGCGCGGAAAATAACAAAGGACCGCTGGCCGGAATGCTCGTCGCGATCAAAACCCTGTGCGATAGCGGCAGGTTCCCGGTCAATCTGGAAATTATTGTGGAAGGCGAGGAAGAGATCGGCAGCGGTCAGTTGCGGCGCTATCTGGCGCAAACCCCCTGTCCGATTGCGCCGGCCGCCGCGGTGCTGTTCCCTTCCCTTTGCGAATACGGCGGCGGCCAACCGCGCGTCTATTTGGGCTTTACCGGTCTAAGCGGCGGACGACTGACGGTTAAAGGCGGCGACTGGGGCGGCCCGCAGGCGGCCATCCACGCCAGCAACGCCAGTTGGATCGCCAATCCGGCCTGGCGGCTGGTGCAGGCGCTGCATGCCATCGCGCCGCCGGAGAAGAACGGCGTTTTGGCGACCATCAAGCCTGATGACGAAGCCAACATGCTGCTGGCCAGACTGGCCGATAGCTTCAGCATCGACGACGAACTGCGCTTTCGCCGCAGCCGGCGTCTGACGTTGACCGGCGATACGCTAAGCTGCCTGCAAACCTTTATCGGCAGCGCCGTGCTTAACCTATCCGAAATCAAAACCGCTCCCGCCGGCGCGCGCGGGGTCATTCCGCCATTCGCCGAAGCGGAGCTGGCGTTTCGCATACCTCCGGGGATCGACGGCGCGCAGTTGCTTAACGCCGCTTATGCGCGTCTGGCCGCTCCCGAACTGGCCGGCGCCGAACTGACGCTGGACGACAGCTACCCCGGCTACCGCTTCACCCTCGACGCGCCAGGCGTTCGCCAACTGCTTGCCAGCTATCGCCGGCTTGGCGCGCAAGCGCAGATTTGGCCGTGGGCGCCGGGCTGCGCTCCCGCCTATGCCTTTGCGCCGGTTGCGCCCGCCTTTTTAATCGGCGGCCTGGGGCACGGCGGCAACGCCCATGGCGTAAATGAATTTGTCACGCTGCGCGGTTTGCAGCGTTTTATTGCGTCACTGATCAATTGGCTGACCCGTTTTACCGAGCCGGCCGAAGGCCAGCCGCTTACTTAGCCAGCACCAGGGAAATCGTTGTATCTGATTTCAGGACAATATATGAAAAATGTTAATGATTTTGAACGTGTTACGTTAGGCTTCTTCCCAACGCCGCTGGAGCCGCTCCCCCGGTTCGGCGACGCGCTGGGGATCAAACTGAATATAAAACGGGATGATTACACCGGCTTCGGCGGCGGCGGCAATAAGGTGCGGAAGCTGGAGTACCTGATGGCCGACGCCTGCCGCCGCAACGTCGATGTGGTCATTACCACCGGCGGGCATCAATCCAACCATGCGCGTATGGTGGCGGCGGCGGCGCGCAAATTCGGCATGAAGCCGGTGCTGGTATTGCGAGGCAATCCGCCGCAAACCTATCAGGGCAATCTGCTGTTGGATAAGCTGTTCGGCGCGGAACTACAGTTTCTCGATCCTGACGAGTACTTCACGCAAATCGACGGCGCGATGCAGGCGCATGCGGACGCGGCGGCGGCGCGCGGGGAAAAAGCGCTGATTATTCCGCTGGGCGGGGCGACGCCGCTGGGCGCGCTCGGCTATGTGCGCGCGATAGAGGAGATGGACGCGCAGTTGAAAGCCCGCGATCAACGCCCGCCGCAGTTTATCGTCGCGCCTACCGGTTCCGGCGGCACGCTGGCCGGGCTATACGTTGGCGCGCATCGGTACTGGCCGGAGACCAAAATCGTCGGCATCAGCGTCAGCGCCAAAGCGCCGTGGTTTCAGGAACGCATTTCCGCCATGGCGCAGGAGTGCGCCGATTTGCTGGAGTGGCCGCAGCGCTGGAAGCCGGAGGATATCTGGATAGAGGACGGCTATGTCGGTACGGCTTATGGCGTACCTTCGCAAGGCGGTATCGACGCCATTTACCGCGTCGCCCAGGACGAGGGCGTGCTGCTGGATCCGGTCTACACCGGCAAAGCGATGCACGGGCTGATCGGGCTGGTCGAACAAGGCAAAATCCCGGCCGGCGCCCAGGTGATATTTATTCACTGCGGGGGATCGCCGGCGCTCTACCCCTTCGCCCAAACCTTGCTGGAACGCTAGCATGCATCCCGTTTTGCGTTATCTGGACCGTCAGGCCGTTATCCAGCTTGGCGGAACCGATCCGCGGCAAGCCTTTAACGATGTGGTGGAGGTGGTCGGCCTGATGCGGCGCGGAGAAGCGCATATGACGCCAGAGTCTCATGTCGATCTGGCGACGCCGCGCGGTAGAGCCTATGCGCTGCCCGCCGGCGTAGGCGGACGATTTAACGCCGCGGGCGTAAAATGGACCGCGCACCGGCCGCAAATACAGGATCAATTGCCGCAGGCGATGGCGCTGACGCTGATTAATCGGCTGTCCGACGGTGTTCCTGTCGGCCTGGTGGAAAGCGCGGCGTTGACCGCGGCCCGCACCGCGGCCGTGTCAGCCGTCGCATTACGCTATGCCGCCCCCAAAGAGGTGCGGCGCGTACTGCTGATCGGCGCCGGCGTTCAGGCGCAGGCTCACATTGAGATGCTGCGGGTTCTGTTCCCGTCGCTGGAAAAACTGGCGTGGTGGAACCGCACCCCGGATACCCGCAGCGCATTTTCGCATCGCTGCCCGCACTGCCCTGGCCGGTTCATTACCGGGGGCCGGGCACTTCAACGTGTATGATTACTTTATTGATGATTGCACCGAGGCGGGCATCGCCGCCATGGCCGATGACGTCATGATGGGCTGGCAACGGCTGGGCGTGATTGACGGCATCGTCCCGGTATTTTTCGAACAGCAAACCGGCATGCGTTCGCCCCGCGGCGCCTGGTTCGCCTGGCTGATCGGCCGTTCCGATGCGCTGGTGTTAAACGGCGGCGTGGACGCCTGGCTGGCGGCGGGCGGACAACTATTTCCGGGGAGCGGCGTTGACAGCACAGTGGAACGCCAGCCGGTTCGCGGCGTAGCAAAAAACGTTGTCCGCGGCCTGGCCGCCAGCCGTCAACAGGTTCTCGATGCCGATGGCGGGCAAAACGTGATCCTCGACGCCCGACGTCCTTCGGAATTCGACGGTAGTTTTGCGCATGACTGCTGCCATCGCGCGGGGCGGATCCCCGGCGCGCATCTACTCTTTTGGGAAGACGTGATCGAAGCCGGCGCCTACCGATCGCCGGCGGATATCGCCCAGCGCGCCGCGGCGGCGGGACTGCATCCCGAACAGCGGCTGCATATTTACTGCCATCGCGGCGCACGGGCCGCCACCGTGCTGGTCGCGCTGCGGCTGGCAGGCTACCGGCATCTGGCGGTCTATGTCGGCTCCTGGCATGAGTGGGCGGAACATACGGAACTGCCCATCGTTCAGGGCGGTCAGGAAGCCTGACGTAACCGCAGAGCCAGTTGCACGTCCGGCGCCGCGGCGAGCAACTGGCGGGTATAATCATGCCGCGGCGCATTCAGAATCTGCTCGGTAGCGCCGCTTTCAACGATATTGCCGCGATACAACACTACCACCCGGTCGCACAGCTGGCGGACGGCGCTCAGATCGTGGCTGATAAACAGCACGCTTAGCCCCAATTGTTCGCGCAGACGATCGAGCAGCGCCAATATCTGGCCGCGCACCGACAAATCCAGCGCCGAGACGGCCTCGTCCGCCACCAGCAAATCGGGTTCCAGAGCCAGCGCGCGGGCGATCGCAATACGCTGGCGCTGTCCGCCGGAGAAAGCGCCGGGCAAACGCTGCGCATGATAGGGTTCAAGCCCGACCAGCGCCAGCAACTCTTCGACGCGCGCCGCAACCTGCCCGGCCGGGCGCAGTTTATATACGCGCACCGGTTCGGCGATCTGTTCGCCGATAGTGATTTTGGGGTTCAGGCTGGCGTACGGGTCCTGGAAGATAATCTGCGCCCGGCGCCGCAATAGGCGCTGCTGCCGATCGCTTCGCGCATTCACTTCATGACCGTCGAACGTGATTTTCCCGCTATCCGCCGGGATCAGCCCGATTGCCGCGCGGCCAAGCGTGGTTTTCCCCGATCCTGATTCGCCGATCAGGCCGACGATTTCCCCCCGGCCAATCTCCATTGAGGTGGGAAACAAAACGGTATGCCGCTTCGCCGGAAAAAACGGCAGGCTATGTTTTTGCGGATAGCTTTTCGTCAGGCGCTCAATGCTGACCAGCGGCGCGGCGAAACCGCCATGCGGCCTTACCGGCTTCGCCTGAGCTTGCGAGGCGGCGATCAATTTACGCGTATAGTCATTTTGCGGTTGCGTAAGCAGCGTCGGCACATCGCCCTGTTCAACGATGCGGCCTTGATGCATAACGCAAGCCCGATCGGCATAGCGGGCAACTACGCTGAGATCGTGGGTGATTAACAGGATCCCCATCGCCATCTCGCGCTGTAGCGTTTGCAACAGGGCCAAAATTTGCGTTTGGATGGTGGCGTCCAGCGCCGTGGTCGGTTCGTCGGCAATCAACAACGACGGCTTGCAACTGATGGCGCTGGCGATCATCACCCGTTGACGCATACCGCCGGAAAGCTGGTGGATATACTGCCGGGCGCGCAACGCCGGATTAACGATGCCGACGCGCTCCAGCAGCGCCACGGCTTCCGTTTGCGCCTGTTTCCAACTGAGCTTTTGATGACGAACCAGGACTTCGGCAATCTGCTCTCCGACTTTCAGCACCGGATTCATGCTGGTCATCGGCTCCTGAAAGACCGTAGCCATGCGATGACCGCGCAGATGAGAGGCAAACGGCGACCCCGGTCTGGCGATCGTCCGCCCCTCAAGCCGGATTTCCCCGCCGGTCTGATATACGCCCGGCGGCAGCAACCCCATTAACGACAGTGAGCTGAGGGTCTTGCCGGAACCCGACTCGCCAACCAGCGCGACGATTTCACGCCGCTGCACGGAAAAATCGAGGTCGCACACCAGCGGCATGCCGCTTTCCGTGCCGATGCTAAGGCTGCTGACTTCAAGCAAAGAACCCGACTGCGACATACTCCGCCCCAAAACGTTTGGTTAAATTATGAACTTGAGAATATATCCTATATTCTTGCCAGGCAAGCCGCGGGTTAGGCTGTTTTGTTATGACTCAGAAGGATATTTTTTATGGCGGCCAAGGAGACGGGCATTGCGCGCCGCAAGCGGTTCGTTAAAACCGGCTATCGGCCAGGAAGCCGCGCAGCGGCATAATTTCCGGGGTCGCGAAGGAAACGTCCCGCATCGGGCGGGCGCGGAAATGACGGCGCGCAAAACCGCCGCTGAGCCCAAAATGCGACTCAGCGACGGCAGGCAAGGAATGATGGCCGGGAGACGGCGAAATCCGCATATATCCTCATGAATCATTCTGGGAATATGCGGCCTTTCTCTATTTGTTCAGCACCGTCTGGATAGCCGCCGCCAATTCGTTAATTTCGAATTTTGCCACATAGGCATCGGCGCCGACCTTGCGCACATGATCTTCATTCGCGCTGCCGGACAGCGACGAGTGGATGATAACGGGGATGTTTTTCAGGAAATCGTCGTGCTTAATATTTCGCGTCAGGGTAAAACCGTCCATTTCCGGCATTTCCAAATCGGTGAGCACAAAGGCGATTTTATCTGAAATCGGCTTGCCTTCGGCCTGCGCCTCTTGAGCCATCGCCTTTATCTTTTTCCAGGCCTCCAGCCCGGTAACATGCATCATCGACGGAATCGACATGATATTCAGCCCCTGTTCAAGCAGCGAGCGCGCGACTTTGGAATCTTCGGCGACAATGGCGACCGCGCCGGGCTTCATGGGAAATTTCTTCGATTCCACATTATCCACATGAACATTGCGATCCACGGGAATAATGTCATGCAGGATCTGTTCGACATCCAAAACCAGAGCCAGGCGATTGCTCTCTTTATCGCTGTCGAGGCGGGCGATACTGGTAATATGGCGGCTGCTGACGCCCGCTTCGGCGGTCAGCACCTGTCCCCAATCAAGACGGACGATATCGTCAACGGACTCCACGGCAAACGCCTGGGTGCTGCGCGCATATTCCGTCACCAGAAGAATATTGAGTCCGGTGACCGGCACGCAGCCGGCTACCGCAGGAAGATCGATAACAGGAATGACTTGTCCGCGAATGTTGACCATGCCGAGCATCGGGGGTTTCATGCCCGCGGCTTTGGTTAACGACGGCATCGGTACAATTTCGCGCAGCTTAAACACATTGATGCCGAACAACTCGGATTTTTCTTCGTGCTGTGCGTTTCCCAATCGGAACAGCAATAATTCAAACTTGTTAGCCGACGTGAGATTTGTTCTCTCATCAATCTCTTTTTGAAAATTATCCATGCTTTCCTCAATACGAATAATTAATGATGGGCCTGATAAAACGACATTCATGATGCGAGCAAAATAAGGCCCAACATCTCCTTTTCACACCGCACGCGGTTGGCTGCGCGATTCAAGTCACTCTTGCCTATCCTCCACTTTCAGAAAGAAAAAACAGCGATTCCACCTTATCTATTTTCGTCACCCTGAATTTAAAGTTTAGTGAAATATTGTATGAAAAATCAGTTCGCGCGCAGTTGGCGGATAATGGCGTAATAACCATCCGCCGCACGCGTAAGCTGTTCTATCTCAATATACTCATCGATCACATGAGCCAGGTTTTCGCGCCAGGGGCCAAATCCGATCGTGGCAATCCCGGCTTCCCCGGCATAATGGCTGCCGTTGGTGCAAAACGAATACGTTGCGACCTTTGGCTGCCGGCCATCCTGCGTCAACGCGGCTAATGCGGTTTCGACCAACGGGTGCCGGCGCTCCGTTATCCATCCCGGAAAGAAACGCTTACCGTCAATGGCGTTGCCGGTGTAACAGGTTTCCTGCCTCAGAGCTATGGCGACATACTTCGCCATAGCGAATGACGCGCCCAGCACGTTTCATCGCCGCGCCGACGTTCGGGGCATGATCTGACAGGATAAATGGCTTAAGCCGCATATCGCGGCTTATCGGTTAACCCAGAATTTTTTTTACGCAGGTCTTAAATACGCGAACGCCTATTTCCAGCGCCTCAAGATCAAAACGCATCTCTGGATGATGCAGGCCGGGCGTCAGGTTGGCGCCCAGCCCCCAGAATCCAGTTTTAATGGCCGGACGCTGAATCGAATAGTGGAAAAAATCCTCGCTTCCCGGCGTGGTTTTCGCTTCGGTCAGCCCGCCCTCGCCCAGCACCTCGGTAATGGCTTCGGCAATCAGGGCGGTTATCTCGTCATCGACCTGCGCCGCGGGCATTTCCGTCAAGACATTGATCTGCGCGGTAGCGCCCAAAGCCTCTACGCTGCGGCTAATCGCCTGAATGACCTTAGCCTTCAGCGCCTGCATCGGTTCATTGTATTGCGAGCGCAAATCCCAGCACACCACCGCTTTATCAGGAATCGAATTGGTTACGCCGGCATCGCAAAGAAAGCGGGTCGCTTTGGCGCTGTAGTTCAGGTTCGGCGCCAGATGAATGGCGTTGACCGCCTGAACCGCGCTGACCGCCGCATCCAGGGCGTTAATCCCCAGATGAGGGCGGGCCGCGTGAGAAGGGATGCCGGTAATCGTGGCCTCAAGCGTGGTATTGGCCGAATACAGCATGGCCGGAACCGCCAGCCCCAGCGGGCACTCCTCCTGCGGACGAAGATGAAATCCGATCAGGATATCGACATCATCAACGGCGCCGCCTTCCACCATCGCCAGCGCGCCTTTTCCCAGCTCTTCCGCCGGCTGAAAAATGATCTTTAAGCGGCCTTTTTTAACCAAACCTTCCTTGATCGTTTCCTGCGCCGTGGCCATGACCACCGACGAATGCCCGTCGTGTCCGCAGGTGTGGCGGGCGACCCGCTCGCCGTCAATAATGTGTCCTAACGCATCCATATCGGCGCGCAGCGCCAGCACCGGCCCCGGCTGACCGCTATCCAACTCGGCGACAATCCCGGTGGTGCCATTCAGGTTGCGAGTGACCTTATAACCGGCCGCTTCCATCACCTCGGCGATATAGGCCGACGTTTTAAATTCCTGAAATCCTAATTCGGGAATCTGATGCAAATAACGGTAATGCTCCAGCGTATTACTCATGCCCTGCTCCCCAGTGAAAACAGAAAAACATCAAGTTATCGCATTCAGAATACAAGCCGACATCGGCAGCGGCCAATATCTTTTCCGTAAGGCTGGTTCTTCTCGTCATTCCCGCGCAGGCGCACATCTCAGTGGTGGCTTCATCCGCGTTGGCACCCCCCTTTCTCATCAGGCCAGTATTTCAGGAAGTCGAAACGGCTATCGTCAATGCCAAAACGAGGAAAATAGTCTTTCACAAGGTCGTCAGCGGTTTCTCTGGCCCACGGATACTTGCCCGCAGATAGACGCGTATCGAGCGTTAGCGGACGCTTTTTACCGAAGGGAGTGGGTTCGTCATACCACTTTATGACGGCTTCTGCGGCGTTATCTTTCAACTCCATAGCTTGTCATCCTCGCGCGCGATCATTACAGCGTATGCTCGGTGCGGGCGATAATATCGTCCTGGGTATCGGGTGACAGCGCGGTGAAAAACGCCGAGTATCCGGCCACGCGCACCACCAGATCGCGGTATCTGTCCGGGTGTTTTTTCGCTTCAATCAGCGTTTCGCGCGAAACGATATTGTACTGAATATGCCAGCCTTTATGCACTTCGAAGAAGGTACGCAACAGCGCCATCAGCTTATGGCGATCGTTAATATTATCCAGCGTCGACGGGTTCAGCTTCTGGTTCAGCAATACGCCGCCCAATATTGACCCGGTAGGCAATTTGCCAATGGAACTGATGACCGCCGTCGGCCCCAGATGGTCGGTGCCGGACGCCGGGCTGGCCCCTTCGGCCAACGGCGCGTGGGCTTTGCGCCCGTCCGGCGTCGCCATGGTCGCGGCGCCAAAGGGAACATTGGCGGAAATCGACGACGTTCCCGCGTAATAGTTGCCGCCGATCGGCCCGCGGCCATGGCGCGGATTGTGGTAATGCTGAAGCTCGGCGATATAGGTCTGGTAGGCGCGCACCAGCAGCTCATCAACGCTGTCGTCGTCATTGCCGTATTTCGGCGCCTGATTCATCAGGCGCTGGCGCAACTGTTCATTGGTCACGCCGGCAAAATCGCTCGCCAGCGCCTGCGCCAACTGCTGCTGACCGATAATCCCCTGGTCAAACACCAGTTTTTTCACCGCCGCCAGGCTGTTGCCCAGATTGGCGATCCCCACCTGCAGGCCGGAAACCCAATCATATTTGGCGCCGCCCTGCTTGATGCTTTTCGCCCGTTCGATGCAGTCATCCACCAGCGCGGAACACAGAATATCGTGCGCATTCTCTTCAAGAACGGTATCGACCACATACTCGATCTCAATCGATTTACGCGTGTAATAACGAATTTGCCTGTCCCACGCCTGCATTACCTGATCAAAGTTCTCGAAGTTGCCCTGCGACAGGCTCTGTAGCTGCGGCAGGAAAACGTTGCCGCTGGTGGCGTCGCATCCGCCGTCAAGGGCGGCCAGCATCACGCGCGCAAAGTTGATGAAGCTCATGCCGGTACAGCGGTATCCCCATTTGCCCCCGACCGCCGTTTCGATACAGCCAATCGCGGCATATTGATAAGCATCTTCCGGTTCAACGCCCAGGCGGATGAACTCGGGAATAACGATTTCATCGTTATTGAATGCCGGCATGCCGAAGCCGCAGCGGATCACCTGCACGCAGGCGTCGAGGAAATCGTCGCTGATGCCGGCATGATAACGCACGCTCAGATTCGGCTGGGTTGAACGCAGGCGGCCGCATGACTCCAGAATGGCGTAAGAGAGCGGATTAACCGCGTCCCTCGGCTCGCCGCCGATCAGGTTTTGCCCGCCGATGGTGACGTTCTGATAAAGCGGGCTGCCGGCCGAGGCTTTCGAGTGAGAGCCGGAGCGGATTTTATTGACTTCAAGCAGCTTGAGCCAGCAGCTTTGCAGCATCTCGATGGCGTTTTCCCGCGTCAGCGTCTGTTGCAGTTCCACGTCGCGGCGGTAATACGGGTACAGATATTGGTCCATGCGCCCGAAAGAGACCGAGTGACCGTTGGATTCGATCTGCAGCGCCAGTTGAATGAAATAGCACAGCTGTAACGCCTGATAGAACGTTTGCGGCGGCTGATGCGCGATCCGATCGCAGTTCGCCGCGATCTGGAGCAGTTCCCGGCGGCGGAAATCCCTCGTCTCCGCCGCAGCCATGTTTCTGGCCAATTCCGCGTAACGCTTAATGTGCCGGCTCAATGCCTCAAGCGTAATATCAATGGCTTTCAGAAACTGCTCGCCGTGCAAATCGTCAAGTACCGTCAGATTGATGCGCGAACGGCGTTCGGCCACTTTTTCACGCAATCCGTCCAGGCCTTTCTCCAGCAGCAGCGGAAAATTCACCGCCAGATGCGCATCGCCGGAGGTCATATTGCCTTCCGCTTTGATAATGCCGCTCGCCAGCAGCGCTTTCTGCTCATCGGTAAACATGCCGTAGCAGCGATCCTGCACGGTCTGTCCCCGCCACCAAGGGCAGATCTGATGCAGCACGCGTTTGTTCTCTTCACTGACCGAGAAACCGGCGCCGGGACGATCGGCCAGTTCGTCGATCTCTTTTTCAATCCAACTGACGGTGTATTCCGGGAAAATGGGCGCGGCGCGCACTTCGCCGGCCTGATTGCCGATAATCAACTCATCGTGTTTAATCCAGATGGTGCGGTTAGCCAGATGGCCGGCCAACGCCAGCGCCCGGCGCACCGGGATCGGCTTGTCCATATTTTCCTGATAGATGCGGGTATAGTGCTGAGCGCGCTCGGTGCATACCGGCGGTTTCACAATATGAACCAACGCGTTTTTATGGGCTTTAATACGCTCGCTCAACATAGTTAAATTCAGGGTGGTCATAGGTCTATCCTCTCAGTGTGACTTTCAGCCCTTTTGCCTGCGCATAACGTTCTGCAAAAGCAAGTAATTCGGGATCGTTCAACGGTTTATCCGCGGCAAGATAAGCCTGGTTCAGCAAGACATACTTATTCATGCCCAGCGTGTGATAAGGCAGAAAATGAATATCGGCGACGTTCAGTTCATCGGCGGCGAAGTCGGTTATCGCCCTGACCGCCGCTCTATTGGCATTGAAATTCGGGATCAGCGGCACGCGGATGGTAAGCGGTTTCCCGGCGCGCGCGACTTTCCGCAGATTTTCCATCACCCGCCGGGCGGAACCGTCCGTCCACGCACGGAATACCTGTTCATCCACGTGCTTAAGATCGGCCAGGAAAAGATCGGTGTAGGGCAGTGAGGGTTCAATATAGGACCAGGGCACATGCAGGCAGGTTTCCACCGCGGTATGGATGCCCGCATCATGGCTGCGCCGCAGCAGCGCGCTGGCGGCATCGGGCTGCATAAAGGGTTCGCCGCCGGACAGCGTCACCCCGCCGCCGCTGCGCTGGTAGAACGGCATATCGCGCCGCACGATCGCCATCGTGTTATCCAGGTCGATCTCCTCGCCGCAAACCGTCAGCGCCTGCGTCGGGCAGCAGGTTTGCAGGCGTGGAAAGTCGCTCTCCTGCAACCGTTCACGATAAATCACCAAACCTGCGCTCGTGTTTTCAATCGCCTCCGGCACGGCGCGCTGGCAGAGATCGCAGCCATCCAGACACAAACGGGCATCGAACAGCAGCTCTTTTTTTCTGGAACGGCTTTCAGGGTTCTGACACCAACGGCACCCCAGCGAACAGCCTTTCAGAAACACCACGGTTCTGATGCCTGGGCCGTCATGCGTGGAATAGCGTTGTATGTTGAAAATCATCACTTCGGCCTATTGCGCTTGCTTCATACGAAGATTAAATTTATTTCGAAAGAAAGTTATTTTGATTTATATCAACAGTATTACGCCTTTATCATTTTACACTTGGCAAAATTAGCGATAACTCACACTTTCCGAGGACGAACCGATGGAACTCTATCTCGATACCGCTGACCTCACGGCCGTAAAACGTCTGGCCCGTATCTTCCCGCTGGCCGGCGTCACCACCAATCCGAGCATCATCGCCAGCGGCGGCAAGCCCGTGGATCAGGTGTTGCCGGCACTGCATGAAATACTGGGCGGCAACGGGCGTCTATTTGCCCAGGTCATGGCGCCGACGGCGAAAGGCATGGTGGAAGACGCCAAAAAACTGCATGCCATCACCAGTAACGTGGTGGTGAAAGTACCGGTTACCGCGGAAGGGCTGGCGGCCATCAAGATATTGAAAACAGAAGGTATTCCGACATTGGGCACGGCGGTGTACGGCGCGGGCCAAGGGCTGCTGTCCGCGCTGGCGGGAGCCGAGTACGTGGCGCCGTATGTCAATCGTATGGACGTTCAGGGCGGCGACGGCATTCAGACCGTAACCGACCTGCAAAAACTGCTGTCGCTGCATGCGCCGCAGGCGAAAGTGCTGGCCGCCAGTTTTAAGACCTCGCGCCAGGTGCTTGACTGTTTGCTGGCGGGGTGCGAATCGGTGACGCTACCGATCGACGTGGCGGAACAGTTTATCTCCGCGCCGGCGGTAAAAGCCGCGGTGGAAAAATTCGAGCACGACTGGAGGCAGGCGTTCAACACGGTTTCGTTATAGGGCGTTATTTCTGGTTTTGCCCCGCCCCAACCCTCTCCTTCACAGGGGAGGGAGTCTATCGTTCGCCTCTCCCAAGCAAGGAGAAGGGATAAAATACTTTTCTGGTCTAATGAGTTAGCCCCTCCCCTTGGAAAAAAGAGACAAGGGGAATCATCAACGGCTACATTTCGAACTTTGCCGGCAAACGCGGTATAGTATCGCCTATTACCTTCATTTCCTTTTCATTTGGCTATTATGAACGCACGGCAACAAAATATTATTCAGCTCGTCAATCAGCGAAAAAGCGTTAGCGTCAGTGAACTGGCGCAGATTTCCGGCGTGTCGGAAGTCACTATCCGTCAGGATCTCAATACGCTGGAGCGAAATAGCTATCTGAAGCGGGTACACGGCTATGCCGTTGCGATAGAAAGCGATGACGTCGACGCTCGCATGCAGACCAACTTTCAATTAAAAAAATCGCTGGCCGAATATGCGACCACACTGATTAACGACGGCGACTGCGTTTTCATCGAAGGCGGCAGCACCAACGCCCTGTTGGCCCGATACGTCGCCAATAGCAAAAATGTCACCATCATTACCGTCAGCCACTATATCGCTCATCTGCTTAATGATACCGACTGCGACGTCATCACCCTTGGCGGCCTTTTTCAGAAAAACAGCCAGTCGGTGGTCGGACCGTTGACCCGCAGCGGCATCCAGCAGGTGCATTTTCACAAGGCGTTTATCGGCATTGACGGCTACCATAACGATACGGGCTTTACCGGCCGCAATATGATGCGCTGCGACGTCATCGACGCCGTGCTGAGCAAAGGCGTCGAGACAATCGTGCTGACCGATTCCACCAAGTTCGGGCAGATACAGCCCTACCCGATCTCGACCGAATATCAGGTCAACCGGGTGATCACCGATACTCACCTGCCGCAGGAATACCGGGATAAAATGGCGTCTCTGGGCATCAAGCTCGATCTGGTGGCGGAATAGGCGTTAGCCCACGACGCCCTTAAATTCCAGATAGTCATGCAGGCCGCCGGGATAGCCGGGCTCATTCTCTGGGTTTTCTTCATCGCCCGCCGGATGAGCGAGGATTGATTCACCCTCGCTCATGGCGCGCTCGGCGTCAAAGACCGAGCAGTTTATCCACCACTACGTTCAATTGCAGCCAGAAGGTATAGCCGTTTTCTGGCTTGACTCCGGAATACGGATACTGCCAGTTGCTGTTATTCCAGGTGCGGGCGCCGATCATCTGTAAATTGACCTCCGGCGTCAGCATGATGGAGGCATCGATGCTGAGTTGATACTCGTTGTTCGGCACCTGCCATCCCGTTCCGCCCGATACGTTATACATATCTTGCAGATAGTTCCGCTCGCTGCTGGTCAGTTTGGCCCAGCGGAAAGTCAGGCCATAGCTGTCGTGAGGACGGCTCTGCCACGGGCCGGACCAGATCAGCCCGGTATCCGCCAGCGTGGCGATGCCCCGGTGAGCGTGCGACTGCAACGTCTGCGTTACGCTGCCGTGCAGACTGATGGCGCTGGGCGCCGGGTTTTGCGCATCGGCTCCGCCGTCGCGCCGCCACAGCGCCTTCTTGGCGGTGAGATAGACGCCGGAAACGCCGTCGTGGGTGCGCGCCGCGGCGCTGCCGTCGTAGACCTTGGACGTCCCGTTCACCGTATAGTAGACGTCGTCGTACTCTTTGAAGTTATGAAACGCCATCACCTCCCAGTTAAAGGGGTACGGTTCTTGCTGCCAGCCGACGCGCTTGGCTACGTTGGCGACCAGCAGGGTGTTGCCGCTCTGGTAGTCGTCGTCCCATCTTTCCCAGCCGTTGGTGAACGGAAACGCCTGATAGGTGCGCCAGGCGCCGATAGCGGACTCCAGCGCCGGCGTAAAGCGGTAGCCGATGCGCGCGCCCCAGCCGGCATAAGGCGGCGGCGCGAATACCGCCGTTTCATTCAGAATGGTATTCACGCAGGCCGACGGAATATTGCAGTTGGTGAAACCGAAGAACTGGCCGGGATTGCTCTTACCGGCTTCAATCGACAAGCGATCGTTGAACAGCTTCTGCTCGTAGGTGAAACGCATCAAATGCGCCGTCTTAGGAATGTATGGGGGCGGGTTGCCGGCCAGTACGCCTCCCGACTGGTTGCCGAGATCCAGATTATGGGTAAACGGCACCCACAGTTGCATCAAGTGGATGCTCCCGCCGGGGATCAGCCCCATGCGATCCAGATCGAAATCCGCGCCGGCCATCAGCATCGTCAGCGTTTCATGGTTATCGGTGTCGGTCCCGGCGCTGGGGTTTCCCAAATAAAGCTGGGAAGCGATCAGGTGCGGCGTAATGCCGTGATCCGCCAGCCATTCTCCCGCTTCGGACAGCGGACGCCCCGTATTATCGGCGGCGGCCGCGCCGTTCATCAACATCATACCGGACACGACAACCCCGGCGGACATCATCCTCACCCACAAATTACGGTGTGTTATTTTCATTGTTCTATCTCACAAAGAGCAATGAGACGGCGACAGGCGGTCATTGAATGACAAAAAACGGCAGAGCGAATTATTTATCTCTATTCATTACGGCTATTTATTTCCGCTTAAGGCGCGCAGAATTTAACGGCCGCAGAATAAAGGTCATACCCTAAATAATTCGAGTCGCGGGGCGAAACGTCGTCATGTTGCACAACGTAAAACATCGGCCCTTTACGGGCGCGGCTCAGAGAAGAGCCGGGCAATGCAGGCAACTTGAAATATAAACGGGTATATTCACGCTCTTTTCGGTCATGAATAATGTTAATGACGGTACGATAATAATTATTCTCCGGCAGCGGAATTTATTATTAGCGTTCTGTTTCCGTCTCTGGTTGTCATTAATGCGGCACATTCCGTGCCGCATGGCTGATTATCAATATTGCTTTATTATTTTTTCGAAATACTTTGCGCCGCATGTTCGCCGGCGATACGCCCGGAATTCAGAGCAAAGCCATTCGCCAATCCCTGATAAGGCGGATAACCCGGTACGCTGTAGAAACCGGCCGCATTATTCCCGACCGCATACAGACCGTCGATAGGCTTAAGATCCGCATTAGTGACCTGCAAATCGGAGTTGACCCGCACGCCGCCCAGGGAGCTCAGGCTAACCACCACCGCCTTAAATGCATAGAACGGTCCCTTTTCGATACCGTATGCCAGATATTCAGGCTTCTTGCCGAAATCCTTGTCCTGTTTGGCTTTCACATTTTCGTTGTAGCGATCGACGGTGGCTTTCAGGCTGGCAGGCGCGATGCCCATATGCGACGCCAGTTCGGCAATGTCCTTGCCTTTGAATATCGTGTCGCTCTTACCACCTTTGGTGCCGGCATCCGCCAGCGCGACAAAATCGCCGGGCTTAGGCGGGTTGGCCGGACCGGCTCCCGACAGCGGGAACGGCATGGCGTTTTTGCTGAAGGATTGCAGCGTAGGGGTATCGACGATGATGTAATAATTGCCGCCGACGGAATAGGCGACGTTGGCCCAGAACGCGGTATCGTAGATATGTCCTTCGTCGGCAAAACGCTCGCCGACGACATCCACCCACAGCAGCGGAGATTTCAGCAGCCAGATCAGCGGGCTGTCCAACGCCGCCGCGTCGCCGCCGCCGTGATGCGCGTCTTCCGAGGGTTCAATGCCAATCAGTTGGGCCGCATGAATCAATGCGGACTGCATATCCCATTTCGCGCCGCCGGCGGCCCAGGCCATTTCCAGCCCCTCACCCATGTTGGGCCATGCCAGCGGGAAAATGTTCGAGGTCAGCATCGCCTCATCCAGCATCTTCTTGTTCGCGCCGAAGCCGCCGCTTGCCAGAATGACGGCCTTGGCGTGTACGGTTAATTTACCGCCGTCCGCCTTTTCCGCGATCAGCCCGATCACTTTTCCTTTATCATCCTGAATCAGTGATTTACCAACCGTTTTGGTCATCACTTTACCGCCAAGTTTCTCGAAGTCGGCATACAACTTCTGATAAGCGGCCTCGCCGCCGTTTTTGATGCGGTGATACACGTCCGATTTTATCGGATCTTCAAGATGCGCCTGCTGTACCGAGCTCTGCTTGGCGTCGCGCGTCGTCGATACGATTTCCAGCTCCACGCCGTGGTTGATCATCCAATCCACCGTCGAAGCCGATTTATCGACGATCTTTTTCGTCAACGGCCCGTTGGACAAATATTGGTTATATTCCAGCAGCCGCTGCGTCAGCTCGGCGGCGGTATATTTCATGCCTTTGGCTTTTTGCAGCGACGATTCCACCGCGGTAAAACCGCTGGCCATCCGACCCGCGCCGCCCAACACCGGCATCTTTTCCACCACCAGCACGCTGGCGCCTTTCTCCGCCGCCGCCAGCGCGGCCGCCGTACCGGACACGCCGCCGCCTACGACGACGACGTCGACGCTGGTTTCCTCATCCTGTCCCTGCCTGGCGACCTTGCCCTGATAGCGCGCGACGTCCGCCCCCGCCTGAGATAAGGCATTGGCGACGGCTTTCTTCACCGCGTTGCTGGTCATCGTCGCGCCGGTCACGCCGTCCACATTCAGACTCTGGTGTTCGACAATGGCCTTGCCCACCGCCGGACCGGCTTCGCCGCCCAGCGCCGGAGTTTCCTGACTGGCATCCACCGCGATATCTTTGATGACGCCTTCGCCATCGACGGTGACCGTCACATTGACCATGCCTTCGTTGCCCTTTTCCGTGGCGCTATACTGACCCGCGGTAACCGCGGCCTGAGCCGAGCCCATCATGCCGCAGATCAACAACATCATGGCAAGCCGCCGTTTATAGGTGCTTCCTCTGTTTTTCGTTATCATAATCTCACCTTTATAGAGATGTTTTCATCATGCCAATACCGCATTTGATTCCCCGCCCTTTGTTTTCATTCGTCCAAATAGCCATATTTAATTTTTAATATCAGTGACATAAACGACAAATTCCTGTACCTCGCGCTGATATATATTTTCCCGTCGTTATTCCTGATTTTATTTTTTCGAATGATTTACGCTTTCCATACGCTACGTTCAAATGCGCTCCACAATCATCGCTACCCCCTGCCCGCCGCCGACGCAAAGCGTCGCCAGTCCCAGAGTTTTATCTTGTGCGGCCAATGCATGTAACAGCGTCACCAGGATACGGGCGCCGGACGCGCCGATTGGATGCCCCAACGCAAT
Source organism: Brenneria izadpanahii (assembly GCF_017569925.1). NCBI lineage: Bacteria > Pseudomonadati > Pseudomonadota > Gammaproteobacteria > Enterobacterales > Pectobacteriaceae > Brenneria > Brenneria izadpanahii. The sequence goes on from NZ_CP050854.1 coordinate 3,302,989, forward strand.
AGCGCCGCCGTTAATATTGGTTTTATCCATATCCAGCTTTAATTCATGGCTGACGGCGACAAACTGCGCGGCAAAGGCTTCGTTAGCTTCCACCAGGTCAAGATCGCCGACCGTTAACCCCGCCCGGCTCAACGCCTGCCGGGTCGCCGGCACCGGACCAATCCCCATCACGGCGGGATCGACGCCGCTGACGGCATAGCTGCGGATACGGGCCAAAGGCTTAACGCCATACTGTTTCGCCCTCGCTTCGCTCATCACCAACAGCGCGGCGGCGCCGTCGTTAATCCCCGATGCATTGCCCGCCGTTACTGAACCGGCGGGATCGAAAGCGGGCGACAGCTTGGCCAGGCTTTCCGCCGAGGCGTCGGCCCGCGGGTGTTCATCAACCGCAAACACCGTATCGCCCTTTTTGCTTTTCAGCGTGACCGGAATGATTTCCTGCCGAAATGCGCCGCGCTCAATCGCCGCCGCCGCCCGCTGCTGGGAAAGCAATGCCGCTTCATCCTGCTCCCGGCGGCTGATATGGCAGCGTTTCGCCACGTTTTCCGCCGTGACCCCCATGTGATAACGGTTAATGGCGCAGAACAGACCGTCGTTGACCATGCTGTCCACTACCGTTTTATCGCCCATCCGGTATCCCCAGCGCGCCTGATTAAGCAGATAGGGCGCCGCCGACATATTTTCCATGCCGCCCGCCAGCACCACGTCCGCATTGCCGGCGGCAACGCTCTGCGCGGCGAGAATCACGCTTTGCAGACCGGAGCCACACACCATATTGATGCTGGTGGCCGGCGTGGTATCCGGCAGACCGGCCTGCAGCAGCGCCTGACGAGCGGGGTTCTGCCCCAGCCCCGCCTGAAGCACGTTGCCGAAAATCACTTCCGTAACCGCCGATGACTCAAGTCCCGCCCGGCGAACCGCCTCATCCATTACCAATGCGCCTAGCTGCGGCGCGCTGAAGCTGCTCAGGCTGCCGCCGAATTTGCCGATTGCCGTTCGTACGGCGCTGGCGATAACAAGTGATGTCATAAATGCCTCGTTATAATAAGAGATACGCTTCACACTGAAATTAATTCGGCATCCAGCCGAATTAATTACCGAATGACAAAACACACCGCGTTATTTATATTTTCTTGAAATTAAAAATTCGCCGTTGATATTAAATACGCCGCTGCTCAGTGAAAATTAATTAACGGCATACTAAATCCGAGGTGAAGAAACGATACATCGGCGTCATTCTTTGCCCGTAGCGAGAACAACATCCGCGCATTTACCGAGAACGCGCCGAAGTCATAGGCCAATAAAGGCCCAGCCAGCACATGCTCCATTTTATTTCCTTCACCATAAAACCCCGGCACTGCGGACACCGTTTCCCCATTAATTTTATCGTCGGTAATTTGCCGGGTATAATTTCCAATTAATCCCAAGGTAAAATTATCGATGCGTCTGGCGGCGGTCATATCCAGATAATACGTCATGCCCGAACGGTAATCGGTTGTCTTATTAGTGGTATTCACATCCAGCAAATTATTAATCGTAATATTCCAGCCATCGGCCAGATAGGTTAATGCCAGACTCGGCTCCACCGTCCAGTAATCATTGCCGATGGCGGTGGAGGATTTCACGTTGCGTCCGGCGGTTGCATCATAGGCGTAGCGGAATTTTCCATTATCGGCATAGAGCGTCAGCCCGGTTCCCAAATAATATCCGCCGCCCAAGCTCCATGACAGGATAACCGGCGTGATGGCGGTGTTGACCATGCCGCTGCTGCGCACGACGTCACTGCCGTTTTCATCGCTGATCCGGGTCCGCGACCATTTATACGGCTGCGCAATGGCCGCGGCATAACGCGCGCCCAGCGCTTCCCAGCCCGGCACCCAGGTCAGCGCCGCCACGGAACTGATATTGGACGCCTTAATGCGCTGCCCGGCCGGCGTTCTGGCCGTTTTGCCCCGTTCGTCTTTCAGCTTTCCGCCTTCAGATGCGACATCCGCCATCAAATACAATCCCGGCGGCGGCAACGCTCCAGCGGCATTGCCCGTCGTCGCGCCGGGTTGCAGAGGGCTGATGCCCTCCGCGGCAATGGCGTGGCCGCCCATCACGGAGAGATAAAGCGCCGCCGCGCCCATCACGCGCCGAGACATCGGCTTTATATGAGTCATTCTCCGCTCCTGGTTTCCTCAACGTTCACGCTGACATCCACCGGCGTCACATCGGTCATCAAAATCAACAGAAACGCGGCGGCGCCGACCCCCACCAGCAGCAGGTAAGCGCCGGTATAACCGCCCAGATACGCCAGACCGAAAGCCAGAATGGAAAACGCGAAACAGCGCACCACGGATTGAATCGGATGAACAATGCCGATGGCGCGAACGTAGAGACGACGGGGAAACTTGGTGGCGATCAGCGCGGTGCTTAAGTTGGTGGCGCCCGGCAGGCTAAAGCCGATCATCAGCAGAGAGATCCACAGCATTACGGCATGATGGGCGAACAGGTTGATCACCACGGCTGCCATCCACCAGAGGGTATAAACCAGCAGCGCCCGTTTGACCCCAACGCGGTGATTGAGCCAGCCCCAGCCGTACGCGCCCAGCGTGCCGAACAGCGCAGACATGGTCATATAAAAGATGGCGGTGTTTAACTCATAGCCCATCTCCATCAGCCGGGGCACGATCTGGCTGACGACTCCCACCAGCATGATGTAAATAGCGCCGGTGGAGATCCCCATGAACCAGACATCCCGCATGCCCAGCAATTGCCTGACGCCAAGCGGACAAACATAGCTGTCGTGCTCGCGCACCCGCGCCCCCAGTTCAGCGGCGGTGAGCGGCTCGTTATCCGGAGCAAGGCCGACATCCTCGGGTTTATTGGCGACGAACAGCAGCACCAGTACGGCCATAATAAACATCATGACTGAGATGCCCCAGAAGCCATGAATAACCCCCAGCCAGACGAACAGCGCCGCCAGAGTGGGAACGAAGAAGGCGCTGGAAAACGTCTGCCCCACCGTACACCATCCCAACGCCAGCCCCGCTTTGCGCACGAACCAACTGGTCATGATGGCGGTGCCGCCTACATAGGCGAATCCAGTGCCGAAGAAGCAGACGCCCGCGAACAACAGCGCGAACCCGGTCAGCGAAGCGCAGTATCCCAGCAGGCCGAAGCATAGCCCGCAGGCCAAAAGACAGAAGACGATGTTGAATTTGGCGCCTTTCTTTTCACACAGCCAGGCGCATATCGGGCCGGCGGGAATCGAGGCCCAGGACGCCGGCGTCGCCAATGCCAGCAGCGCGCTGTATTCCAAACCGTAGATCTGCGATAGCGCGGGCAATATCACGTTCAGGCCGTGAGTCACTGCCCCCGCGGCAATCCAGAACATGAACGCCTGAAAGATGATAATGGTCCAACCGCGCGCGCCGAAACCGCTGCGATCGGCGACAGAAGATTGCGTATCGTCCTTGATGGAACATGCGGCCATTTTATTTAACGCGATATTATTTTTTTGCCCAGTCATAAAAGAGTGCTCCCACGGCGCGAACGGGGTAATACGGCATCGTCGCCGTTATTAGGCCTGCATAATCGTCAACCGATCGGCGACGATCAGTTGCGGTTCGACCTGACGTTGAATATCTTCAGGCGTCAATCCTTCCAACAGTTCGACCAGCATCAGCCCGTCGCGCGTGACGTCAATCACGCACTGCTCGGTTACGATATGGTCGACGCAGCCTTCGCCCGTCAGCGGATAACTGCATGATTTAACTATCTTCGGCTCGCCTTTCTTGGTGCATAGCTCCATGGTGATAATCACTTTGCGGGCGCCGTTGACCAGATCCATCGCGCCGCCCATGCCGAACACCCGGCCGGGCTGCGCCCAGTTGGCCAAATCGCCGTTCTCCGCCACCTGCAACCCGCCCAGCACCGTCGCCGCCAGTTTGCCGGCGCGCACCAGGGCGAAGGATTCGGCGCTGTCGAACGCGCAGGCGCCGGGCACCGGCTCAAAACGCAACGCGGTGGCGTTGGAGAAACCTTCCACCGCCAGCAGCCCGTCGACCAGCGGCCCCATGCCCACCAGGCCGTTTTCGGTATGGAACATGACGCCGCGCGGCGCATAGTCGCTGCATAGGCTGGGAATGCCGATGCCGAGATTGATGACGTCGCCGTCCGCAAAATATTGCGCGGCGCGCTTGGCAATTCTGTCTCGTGCGTTCATAACCGTTCTCCTTGCAACGTCAGGATCTTGTCCACATAGGCGCCGGGGGTGATGATGCTGTCGACGCCGAGCTCATCCACATCCACCAGCATGTCGGCATCCACCAGCGTCAGGCGGGCGGCCTTGGCGACCAGCGGATTGAAGTTGCGCATGGTGCCACGATAGGTCAGATTGCCGAGCGGATCGGCGGTGCGCGCGCGCACCAGGCCGATATCCGCCTGTAGCGCCGTTTCCAGCAGATAACGCTCGCCGTCGACCATGACGGACTGCTTGCCTTCTTCCACCATCGTGCCGATGCCGGTTTTGGTCAGCACCCCGCCCAGCCCCGAACCGCCGCAGCGCATCCGTTCGGCCAGACTGCCCTGCGGCACCAGTTCCAGTTCAATCTTTCCGGCGGCGACCAGCGCCACCGTTTCGGTGTTGCGCCCGATATGCGACGCAATCAGCTTGTCCACCAGGCCGTGATGGATAAGACGGCCTATCGTGAGATCCGCGTCGCCGGAGTCGTTGGAAATCAAAGTGAAGTGGCGCGCGCCGCTGTCGATCACGCACTGAATAAGCCGGTTAGGCACGCCGTGGTTGGCGAAACCGCCGCACATTAACGTTTGTCCGTCCTGAAACAGGCCGGTAATTTCATCGGTTGAAGCGAATTTTCCCAGCATCATCATTCCCTCGTCAGCAGGACCGCCACGCCCTGACCGCCGCCGACGCAAAAGGTGATGACGGCGTTGTTCAGATTACGGCGTTGCATGTCATAAACGGCTTTGGTCGCCAGAATGGCGCCGCTCCCGGCCAGCGGATGTCCCAGGGCGATCGCCCCGCCGTTCGGGTTAACCCGATGCGGATCCATGCCGATATCGCGGATACAGGCCAGCGACTGGGCGGCAAAGGCTTCGTTCAGCTCCCACAGGTCGATGTCATTGACCGTCAGGCCGGTCTGTTGCAGCAACTTGGCCGTCGCGGGCACCGGACCCAGCCCCATATAGTTGGGATCGACGCCGGCGGCGGCATAGCCGCGGAATACCGCCAGAATTTCCCGCCCCTGCGCTTGCGCCAGCGAACGCTCCATCACCACCAGCGCGCCCGCGCCGTCGCTCATCGGCGAGCTATTGCCGGCGGTGACGACGCCATCGTCGCAAAAGCAGGGACGCAGCGAGGACAACGCCTCCAGCGAGCAATCCGGACGCACGGATTCATCGCGCTGAATCACGATTTCCCGCCCTTTTCGATCCGGCAGCGAAACCGGCGTCACCTGTCCGTCAAATAGCCCCTTCTGCCAGGCGTCGGCGGCCAACCGATGGCTGCGCAGCGCAAATTCATCCAATTCGCGGCGGCTCAGTTCATAGCGGCGGGCGATGTTTTCGGCCGTGATGCCCATAGACGGATTGCCCAGCCGATCCGGCGAGGTATGAATATCCACCCAGCGCGGCGGCTGTACCGAATACGCCGTTTCCGTTTTTTCCATCGACCAGGTGCGCCTGGAATCGCTTTCCACGCCGCCGACCACCACGGTTTCGGCGAACCCGGCCATAATCTGAATCGCGCCATAGGCCAGCGCGTTCAGCGACGCGGCGCATTGGCGGTCAAGCGTAATGCCCGGCACCGTAATCGGCAGCCCCGCTTCCAGCGCCACCATGCGCCCCATATTGTTGATTTCGTTGTTCATTAAATTGGCAAAGATGACGTCATCAATGCTCTCTGGCGCGATCCCGGCGCGGCGCACCGCTTCCTTCACCGCCTGCGCGCCCAGCCTATGCGCCGGAACCGGCGCCAATACGCCGCGGCACCTGCCGATCGGCGTGCGAACCGCCGAGACAATCACTGCTTCTTTCATAATCTTTCCCCGATAAACCGCATAAAGGGATAACTACAGAGGACGGATCCCCAGCATTTTTCTGGCGCTGGCCGGCGTGGCGACCTGTTTGCCGAACAGGCGAATGGCCCGCGCGGCGCGTTCCACCAACTGTGGATTGGTGGCTTTTACGCCTTTGCTGAAATAGACGTTGTCTTCCAGGCCTACCCGCACATGTCCGCCCAGCGCCAGGGTGGCGAACAGAATCGGCAGATGGTGTTTGCCGACGCCAAAGGCCGACCAGGTGGCATCGGTTGGAATATGCGAAACCAGATAGTTCAGGTTCTCTACCGTGGCGGGCATCCCCCCCGGCACGCCGAGACAGAATTGATAGTGAAGCGGCGAGCGCAGTTTGCCCTGCTCGACGAAATAGCCGGCGACGCCCAGCATGCCGCTGTCGAAGATTTCCACTTCCGGCTTGATCGCCCGCTCGGTGAGAATTTCCCCCAGTTTGCCCAGGAACTGCGGAGAGTTGACGAACACGCCGCCGGGCATCCAGTTAAATGACCCGGCATCCCAGGAGGCCATTTCAATCCCGTCCAGCCGGGAAACGTGTTCCATCCGTTGCGCGTCGCTGGCGCGATGATCGCCGGAGGTGGTGCAGTTGATGATCACGTCGCAGTCATGGTAGCCGCGCAGCAGACGCAGGGTTTCAGCGAACTTATCGCAGTCCATGGTGCCCATGCCCCGATCGTCGCGCATATGAAGATGCACGATGGCGGCGCCCTGCTGCCAGCAGCGGTAAGCATCTGCGGCGATCTCTTCCGGCGTCAGCGGAATGTGTTCATTGATATCTTTTGGCGTTACCGCGCCGGTCAGCGCGGCGGAAATAATGACGTCGTTGCCTGTGTTCATGGATTTTCCCCGTTCACAGTTTTTATAATTGTTAAATCAATAGGTTGCCTATACCCATCTGCCACTCTGACGGCGGCGGGCGTTAAGCCGCGCGGCTATCGGATTGGGCGACCGCACGTGCGATCGCCGCTAACAAAATGGCTATGGCGCTGACGTATACAGCAAAGTCAGTCGAGGCCGTCAGGCGCTCACTTGATTTCATCTTCCTCCTGCCCGCCGCCGATCCTTGGACGAATAACCTTGCCTTTCTTCTCGGCGGCCTTAACGAGCTCGGCCTCTTCATGGGCCAACATCCAGTAGTTGGCTTCGTGCGGGGAGTGCTCGGTGGCGGTCACGAACATTTCGGTGGCGAAGGCGTTGCGCAGTTCGTTGGCGATATCCTCCTTCCAGGCTTTACGCAGTTGCTGCGTGGTGATGCGGCGGGTGACGCGGGTGCCGGTGCGCATAATCAGTTCGGCGATTTCCCAGGCGCGGTCATAGGCCGCTTCCGCATCGGGACAAATTTCGTTGACCATGCCGAGGGAGAGCGCCTTACGCGCGGTGATGATTTCGCCGGTCAGTTCAGCGTAGGCATAACGTTTGCGCCCCATCAGCTCGCGCCAGGCGATTTGAATACCGTCGCCGGGCACCATGTTGGTGCGGAAGTGCATCTCCGTGGTCCATGCGTCTTCGGTACACAGGGTGATATCGCTGAACAGCACCAGGTCGGTATGGAAAGCCGCGCCGTTCCATACGCCGATGGTGGGAACCTCAACATCGAAGACCTGGCCTTCAATGTCGTTGGTGCCGTCATAGTACTGATATTCATACATTTTCCATGCTTCATCCGGCGCTGAAGCGAACTCGGTGGCCGGAAGCCAGTTGCCGTTTTCATCCAGCCGGCCGATGCCTTTCATAAAATCCTTACCGGTGCCGCCAAGAATGATGATTTCGTTATCCGGATCTCTTCCGGCCCAGTCGAAGAAATAATGAAGAGCCTGGTGCGCAGGCGCGCCCCACTGTAGGCTATCGCCATTGGTATGCAGACGCGCTTCAAGAATTCCATTTTTCCGCTTCATGGTGAAACAGTGTTTTAGCTTTTCCGAATATTCTTCGAAAGGCATATGGGGAATAGTTCCCAATTCCTTATGTGACATTTCTTTGCGTTTATCGTGATCGGACTCGTAATTGGCTTTAATCACCATGATTTATTTACTCCCATATTTCTTTATTGGCATTTATTAGAAGCGACGTCGATTTAAGTGATGTAATTCACATTTTACCTCTGGAGCTTCCAGACAATAAAAACGTAGCATCGCCCCTATAACGGGAGAAATTCTTTTTATTTTCGCGCCTATGCATTTTTTACATAACCATTTGCAAATTGGCGCTATTTTTATTTTTTTATCCTTAAAAAACAAATAGAAGCATGGGGATAAAACAATAATTGATAATATAAAAAACCCTAATCGACGGCGATTAATAATATATTAATGAGACAGAGGTCACATTTAATTACCGCACGCCATTATTTCAATTTTTTCGCGGTCAAGTTCTCTCTCAGGGAGCAAAGATGCATGCCGTCAGACAAAATGGCGGAGAGTCCAGAATTGCGGCTGATTAATAAGATAAGGTAATGAAATAAGCGGGGTAGGTTTTATGAGCAATATTCAGGAGAGAGTGTTTTATTATTAAAAAAACATTTAAATTCATTTAGGAATAGCGGAATACAAGGGTTGGTATTTTTATTGTCCCACACCAATTCCAGATTAAACCAATAATCATTCTCCACTATTTCCAGCAAGACGCTATTCGGACCGACTAAGTACCCCCGGTGTTTGGGCATCACTAAAGCGACCTGTTCCCTGAACTCCAGATTAAAACAGCAGGTTTTCAGATTGGGATATTCCTTATCCAGATTAAAGGCAATGCCGTAGCAATCAAAAAATCGGGTGCTGTATTCTTCGGATAACAGAAACTCGCGCGGATCGACGCGAATAATCGGCCATTTGCTGACCTCTCTTAATGATACCTGGGATTTTCCGGCCAGCGGATGATTCTTGTTCACCACCACGCACAGCGAGTCGGTTTGAAACGGCAAAGCGTTAAATTTTTTATTTTCCAAGAAGTTAGGGCGAACTAAAAAGCCCAGATCGCAGGTGTGATCTTCCAGAAAAAGCAACGCTTCATCCAACTCGCTATCACGGCATTCCACCATGATATCGGGGTGATTTCGTTGGAACTGGGTTAATAGCTCAACCAGCACATGTTGAATGGCTTCGCCCAGATAGGTGATGGTTAACCGGCGGCGGCTTTTCCCGGTAAACGCGTTGACGATGGACATAGAACTTTCATACTGCTGAATGATTTTGCGCGCCTCTCCGCATAGCAATTTCCCGGTCGACGTCAGTTCCACGCGGTGGGTATCACGCCGGAACAATTCAGCGCCGAATTGCTCTTCGAGCGATTTCATATGCCGGCTTAAAACCGGCTGGGTTATATTCATCTTCTGCGCAGCTCTGCTGAAGTTAAGCAAATCCGACAACAGAATAAATTCGTACAAAAGCTGCATTTTCATCGTTTATCTCTTCATGCCGATCTGGCGACGCCTATACCCGATCGACACTATAGCGGGATTGCGCCGCATGAAATGTGAAAGCAATCAAAGTGCATTTATCGCTGTCGCCTGATTATGTAGTTTTGACATAACAGAGGCGTTATCTTGAACAGAGCATGATATAGGCTGCTATTCTAATGTGACTGGTTTCACGAAACGAATATCCATGCGTTAACCGCCGAGCCATAAACCTTATGGGGATCCCAAATGACCAGCAGAACGATTAAATTCCAGCACCCCGCGCATAGAGATGATATTGCCGATCTATCGACGGTGCGGCCGCTTCCCGGCCCCAAGGTTGAGCAAATCGATCCTTTCCTGTTTTTGAACCATCACGGTCCCCAGGTGTATCCGCCGCATAACGCCGGCCTGCCGTTTGGCCCGCATCCTCATCGCGGTTTCGAAACGGTTACCTTCATTCTCGACGGCGAACTGTCCCATCTTGATAGCGGCGGTCATGAAAATATCATCAGCGCCGGGGGCGTACAGTGGATGACCGCCGGTTCCGGCTTGGTGCACGCGGAGCTCTCCCCCGCGTCGTTTAAACAAAACGGCGGACCGCTGGAGATCCTGCAACTGTGGGTTAATCTGCCTGCCCGGCTGAAAATGACCAAACCGGCCTATAGCGGGCTACAGAAAGAGCAGATCCCCGCAATCTCGCTTGACGACGGACGGGTAAAGGTCGATTTGGTTTCAGGCCAATTCGCGGGAACAACGGGGCCGATCGCCTCGTTGACCGATGTCTCGCTGATGACGGTCGCCATGAAGCCCGGCGGCAAAATATCATTGCCCGCGCCGCAGGGACGCAACGTGTTTTTATATACGGTCCGGGGAAATCTTGCCATCGACGGCGTACCGCTCAATCCCCAGCATTTGATTGAACTGAACGATGATGGCGATGAGGTCGGCATCACGGCGTTCACCGATGCCGTGATCCTGTATGGACACGCCGCCCCGTTAAATGAACCGGTGGTCTCGCACGGTCCTTTTGTGATGAATACGCGAGAGGAGATCTCCCAGGCCATTCGCGACTATCAGTCGGGCGCATTTGGCAAGGTTACACTCTGAGGCGCTGCGGATTTATCGTCAATGACCTAAACGCATACGCAGCGTCGCCGACGGCTTCTCGCTGAACAACCGCTGATAATCGTTGGCGAACTGGCTTAAATGCCAGAAGCCCCACTGCATCGCCGCGTCCTTTACCGTCTCACAACGGGAAAACGGGCTGATCAGCTCGCGGCGCACCGCATTAAGCCGAATCATTTTCAGCCAGGCATTCGGTCCCGCGCCCAGCACCTCGCAGAAGGCATTCTGCAGCGTCCGGCGGCTAACGAACAGTTCCCGGCACAGATCGGGAACCGTTACCGGCTCCGACATCCGGCTCAGGGCGTATTCGCGCGCGCGCGTCACCAGCCGCCGGTAGCCGATGCGCCGGTCGGTTGTCTGGGAAGGCGCCGGATAGGCGCTTTCCAGCAAATCCACCACCGCCGTCAGCAGATTATCGTTCAACACCTTGCTGGCGCCGGCGCTCCGCATCCCTTGCGGATCGTGACTGCCATACCACAACGCCTGATGGATGAAAGACCACAGCGCCGCTTTTCGGCCGCGTTCCACCATCAGAGCCGACGGCTCTTTCAGCAGCCGGAAGAACTGCTCCTGCTCCGCCAGCATTCCGGTATGCTTAAGCAGCACCTCATACGAAATTACGACGCCCAGGATCGCATACTCGTTCGGCGTATTCAGCTCGAACTCTTTACCGCCGGGGCTCAGCGCGATACTTCGTTCGTCAATGGGCTGTGAACCGATGGATCCCATATCGCCGCGCGCGACGGGGCTCCCCAGCCAAAACGCCTCCGGCCACACCATGCAGGATTGTCGCAACGCCAGATTGGTGTATTCATGGCAGAATTGAATGCCGTCGAACAGCAACTCCGTCAATTCGCCCCGGAAATGCCCAGGATGAACCTGATCGTAAAGCTGCTGCCACGCCGTAATGGCGCAGGATTGCGCGTAGACATCCTGCGTATGATGCTGATGTACGTTCTCATCCTCGGTCAACGATGCCAGTTTTATTTCCGAGGGATAATTCATGGCATCGAGAGAATGCAGATTGGGGCGTTTTTTAGTCATCGCACGCTCCTCGACAATTACCGTAACGATATCCACAACATTGCCGACCGCCGCTATCCGGCATGGATAACGATACTCTATGTCATATTCGGGCGAATTAACGTGACGCCGACGATACCCTCGCACCATCGGCGCCGCCTGACCAACGCCCGATGCGCTTTGCCGCCGCGGCGGCCCGCCGGCCGTTTGGCCCGCCTCCCCCTTTCGGGGCGCGGCCCCAATCCGCGGCAGGAGGATTGGAGCCATTAACGGCCAGAGGCCCGGTGGCCGCGGCCTGCAATATGCCGGCCGCGGCGTTCCTCGTCTAACGCCTCACACGATACGGAACATATCCACCATCACACAGCGGCGGCGGCGGACGAAGGTACTGGCCGAGGTTACGCCTTCCCCGGTCGGCGTTGATATGGTCATTGAAGTACAGCCTTCGCCGCCCAATCCCAGACCGGCGATGCAGGGGCCGTTCTTCACGAAGATGCTGGTATCAATGATGCTCGCCATACTATGCATATTGTTGACATTCGTAGAGTGAATCGCGGCGGTATGATGGCGGCCGCCTTCCAGCTTCACCGCCAAATCAATGGCTTCCTTCACGTTTTTGGCGCGCACGACCGGCAATACCGGCATCATCATCTCGGTGACGGCGAACGGATGCGCGGCGTCGGTTTCCGCCAGCAGCAGGCGCGTTTGTTCGCCGACATGCAGGCCGATGCCCTGCGCGATTTTCGCCGCATCGCGCCCCACCCATTCACGGCTGACCACGCCCTTGCCGTTTTCGTCGATATCCGTCAACAGCATCGGCAGCAACTGCCCTACTTCGCTGTCGCTCAACAATACCGCCTGATAGCGCTGCATTTCCGTCAACAACGCATCCGCCACGCTCTCTACCACAATCAGCACTTTTTCATCGGCGCAGATGATGTTGTTATCAAAAGACGCGCCGCGCACGATAGAACGGGCGGCCCGCGCAATATCCGCCGTTTCATCCACCACGACCGGAGGATTGCCCGCGCCCGCGGCGATTAGACGCTTATCGGTGTGCTTACGCGCCGCTTCCACCACCGCTTCGCCGCCGGTCACCACCAACAGGCCGATTCCGGGATATTTAAACAACCGTTGCGCGGTTTCGATATCGGGATTCGCCACGCTGACCAGCAGATTTTCCGGGCCGCCGGCCGCCACGATAGCCCTGTTCAGCAGGTTGATCGCATGCAGGGAGACTTTTTTCGCCGACGGATGCGGCGCGAATACCACGCTGTTGCCGGCGGCGATCATGCTGATGGCGTTATTAATCACCGTCGCGGCCGGGTTGGTGGAAGGCGTGACCGAGGCCACCACGCCCCAGGGCGCATTTTCAATCAGGGTCAACCCGTTGTCGCCGGTCAGCACTTCCGCGGCCAGGCACTCCAGCCCCGGCGTGCAGCGCGCCTGAGACACGTTCTTAGTATATTTATCGATGACCCGGCCCATTCCTGTTTCGGCGACGGCCATCTCGGCCAGCACCTGCGCATAACGCTCCCCGGTCTGGCGAATGGCATCAATCACCCGCTGACGCAAAGCCATGCTGTTCAGCATCTTCTGCGCCATCGTCGCAGCGTATACCGCATCGTCCAGCGAGTCGAACACGCCGGCCTGCGGTACATGCGCTGCTTTTTCGGTCATTAACTGTTCCATACTCACTTTCCTCTTAGTTATGCGGTTATGCCGTTTATTCCAACCGTGGACGGCGAAAAGTACGGATGTTGATTAACTCGCGTCCTCTTACGACATCGCCCAGACCGCACGCCGTTAAAACACGCCATTCCTGGCGGGAAACGGCTTGCCGTGCACCGTCCGGGCAGGCCATGAGAAACATCAACGTAATCGGCCTGCTGAATGAACGCCTGAAGAATCCGTTCCGTTTCATCACGTTTCCTCATTGCCTTGAAAGCGATTCTGGCAACGATTTGCAAAAGGAAATAGCAAATTTCGGCAAGGGGAATGAAAGATTGAAGTGGATCACTTAAATAACGGCGTTTAACCGCCGATGGTCTGATGGATGAGGGGCGTTAAGAAGGGCGATCGGCGCGATCGCCCGATAAAAACCATGCCGCGTCATCGCCCGATGCGCGCGGCGATGGCCGCTGCGGGCCTACGCCGCGCTCAGCAACTGCGCCAGCACGGTTTCCATTTCGCCGAGCAGTTGCTCGGCATCACTTTGCGAAAAGACCAGCGGCGGACGAATTTTCAGTATGTTCGCCGAGAATCCCGTCGCCGAGATCAGCACCCGGCGCTCGCGCAGTCCGTTGACAATCGCCGCCGCCAATTGCGCGTCCGGGGTTTTCTGCTGCGGATCGCTGACCATCTCAACGCCGATGTACAGCCCGCTTCCCCGCACGTCGCCAATCTGCGGATAGCGCCGGGCCAGTTCGCGCACACCGTCGCGGATAAAACGCCCGACCCGGAGGGAGTTTTCCTGCAATCCTTCATCGCGGATCACGTCAAACGTTGCCTGTGCGGCGGCAATAGCCACCGAGTTGCCGCCGAACGTATTGAAGTAGCGCTGGTCGCGGCCGAAACGTTCGACGGCTTCGTGGGTGACGGCCACCGCCGCCACCGGATAACCATTGCCCATCGGTTTGCCCATGGTAATGATATCCGGATCGATGCCGTGACGCTGAAAGCCCCACAGCTTCTCGCCGGTGCGGGCGAAACCGGATTGCACCTCGTCGGCGATAAACAACCCGCCGGCCTTGCGCACCACCTCCGCCACCGGCGCCAGCAGGTCGGTAGGATCGGTATAGATGCCATCGGACGAAAAGGCCGAATCGGCGATAAACGCCGCCAGCCCTTCGCCATGTCGCTGTAATTCGTCGATCTGCGCGGCCACCTGCGCCGCCATCCGCTGCCCCATCTCCGCGCGGGAGAGACGGTAGGAATCCGGCGCCGGCACGCGGCGCACCCAGGCGCCAAGCGCCGAATGAACGCCCAGCGACGGCGAGATGCCGGCGGTAAGGAAAGAGTTGCCGTGATAGGCCTCAGAGGTGATGATCACCCCCTGCCGCCCGGTATAATGCCGGGCGATGCGCAAGGCCAGATCGTTGGCCTCAGATCCGGTGCAGGTGAACATCATATGGCCCTGCTCCGCTATCCGTCCGCCGAACGTCGGCAGCAACTGCTCGGCAAAATCCAGAATGCCGTCCTGAATATAGCGGGTATGGGAGCAAAGCCGCCGCATCTGGTTGCTAACGGCGTCGGCGACTTTCGGATTCGCATGTCCCACCGAAACGACGTTATTGTAGGCATCCAGATACTCATTGCCGTTGCGGTCGTACAGTCGCACGCCCTGGGCGCGGCTCACCTCCACCGGATGCTGGTAAAAAAGGCGATAGGCCGGGCCGAGCAGCCGGATACGCCGCTCGATGGCGGCGCGGTCGGCGGCATCCAGATGATCAAGATCGTCGGGATTAAAAGCGTTGACCATTTTACCGCGGCGGACATGGGAATCAGTCATGGTGTTCTCCTGAATACGGGATCATCGACATAAAAGTTTGCGCAAGCGTGTCGCTGGGCCGGTCCAACAGCCAGGCCAACTGCCCCCACCCCGGCTCCGTATTGCGCAGAATATACCGGGCGTTGTCGGGAAAACGCTGCGCCCGCCATAGCGTAATCAGCGCCCGTGCAATCACCCGCCCCATCACCAGATGGGGCAACAGCGCCAGTTCTTCGCGGCTAAGCGACGCCTGACGCAGATAGCCGCGCAGCAGATCGCGGCCGGCGGCGAACAGGTCGTCGGGCGGGTTGTCGGCGGCATCCCGCGGCAGCTGATTGAGCAATGCGGTGGATACGTCAACGGCTACCGCGGTATACACCGTATCGCCGAAATCAATGATGCCGGTGACGAAATCGCGGCGGCCGGGATCAACGATAATATTCGACTGGCTGAAATCATTATGCAATACCTGGCAGCGCAACGCCCGGATACGATCCGAAAAACGCAGAAAGCGCGCCATGCCGCGTTCCAAAAGCCGCCTGCGCCCGCTATCCTCCACCGTCGCCAGCAGCGGTTGCAGGCTCGCCAGACGTTTCACGTCCCATAACAGCGCGCGGCGAGCCGCCGGATGTTCGAAGCCCGCCATCGCCAGCCGCAGCCGGGCCAGCGTCTTTCCCACCTGCTCCCGCTGCCGGGCCGACGCGGCCACGCTATCCAGCGGCGTCCCGTCCAGATAGGTTAACAGCCGCGCGCATCGCCGCTGGCCCGCGCCGTCCGTTATCTCCGCCATAGCGCGGCCCTGCGCGTCGGGAATAACCGCGGGCACCGGCAAACGGCTGTCCGCCTGTTGCAGATAATTCAACAGATCCGTCTGTAGCGCGATCTCTTCCGCCGGTTCGGCGGGATTGGCGACCTTCAGAATATAGTGCCGTCCGGCCATATCCGTCAGCCGGAACGTATCATCCTTTTCGGTGGCCAGACGTCTGACCTGCCCCTCTATGCCAAAGTGATGACGGGCAAGCCGCAACGCTTCGTCATCCCCCATGCTGATGAATTCGGCGGCTAAATCGTTGCCCGCCAGCGTGATAGCAATGTCATCGGAGTGTGTCGCCATAGCCCGTTATTCCGTATTGAATCCTACATTGCCGATTGTCGACAATAAGGCGTGATAAAGCAAGCGGAGAGTCGACAATCGCCAATTCCCACCTATATAATTTGGTTATCACTGATTCCCGATGCGCCGATAATGAAAAACTCCCAGTTAAAACCGCTGACCAAAAGTTCGATAGAAAGCCAAACCACCGACAGCCTGCGCAGCTACATTCTCTCCGGCGCGGTCAGGCCGGGCGATCGGCTCACCGAAACCGCGCTGGCCGAACAGCTTGGCGTGGGCCGGGCGACCGTCAGGAGCGCCTTCCAGCGCTTATCGGGAGAAGGCATTCTGGTGCAAATTCCCTATACCGGTTGGGAAGTCACCTCGCTGTCCATCCAAGACGTCTGGGAGCTGTGGACGCTGCGCGGCAGTCTGGAAGGGCTGGCGGCCAGGCTGGCGGCGGAACAGGACTCCCCGGCGCGGCGCAAAACCATTGAGCTGGCCTACCAGCGGCTACGGGACGATTGCGCGGCGGGCGATATGGACGACATCAGCGAAAGCGACATGAATCTGCACCGAGCCATCGTCGACGCCGCGGGGCACACCCGGCTGGCGCATCAGTACAAACTGGTGGAGCAGCAGGTTCGTCTCTACATCGCAACCAGCAATGCCTACGCCTCCGACGGCCCTTCCGATATCCTTTCCCAGCACGCGCCGATGGTGGAAGCGCTGCTGGCGGGCGACGGACAGCGCGCCTCGCAGGAAGCCTGGCTGCACAACGAAACCGAAGGAAAGCGGCTGTCCGAGTGGCTGCGCCGGCAAAGTTCCCCGGACGCCGCCGGCTGACGCGCCCTATATGGCTTAATCGTCAGACGCGACGCCGGCTATCGGCAAACGGGGAGTGCGCGCTTCGATATCGGCCCCCGCCGCCAGACACAGATCCTCGCGAAAGCGCCCCGCCACTATCTGTATGCCCAATGGGGTTTGGTCGGGCAGATAACCGGTGCACAGGCTCAGCGCGGGCAGACCGGTGACCGGCAGGCCGATCATCGGCAACTGCGAACGCCAGACGTATTGATAGGCTTCCTCCCCCTGCAAATCCAGATCGTTGGCGAAAGGCAGCGATGCGCTGACCGGCAGCAGCACAACCGGATACTCTTGTAGGAAGGCGGCCCATTCACGGGCAATCCCCAGCCGCCGCGACAGCGCGCGGGAGAAATCCGTAATGCCGATCTGCTCGGCGATCGCCTTTTGTCCGGCCAATGCGGTGATAGCGCCGGGATCGCCCTCCTGCTCCGCCGCCGCGACCATGCCGTCATAGCCGTCGCCCATCCACAGCGTAATCTGGATCGCGACCGCCTCTTCCAGCGAGACCAGTTCATCCACTTCATCGACGATCCAGCCCGCGTCGCGCAGCTTGTCAGCCGATTCCAGCAGAGCCTGACAAATTTCCGGCGCGGTGTCGATGCCGTCGGGGCGCAGACAAACCGCGGCGCGGCGCGGCATATCCGGGCCGTTGAGCGGCGCCGGCACCCACCAGGGATCGTCGGCGCTGCCCACCGACATCGCCTTTAGCGCCAGCGATAAATCCGCCACGCTGCGCGCTATCGGCCCGGACACCGCCATAATCTGCCCGCCGATGGTGCGCTCGGCGCCGGAGGCGTTATAAGCGGCGATACGGCCGAACGACGGGCGCAGGCCGTGAACCCCGCAGGCATAGGCCGGATAGCGAATTGAACCGGCGATATCCGTACCGTGGCCGATGGCGGCTATCCCCGCCGCCACCGAAGCGGCCGCGCCGCCGGACGATCCGCCCGGCGTTAGGGCGGCATTGCGCGGATTCAACGTGGCGCCGTGCAACTGGTTGTTGGTAAACCAGCGATAGCTGAACGCCGGCGTGTTGGTGCGCCCGACGGTCAGCGCCCCGGCCGCCAGCAGGCTGGAAACCACCGGATTATTGCGGGCGGCGATCAGATTTTTTTGCGCTTTCAGGCCGTTGGTATTGGCATAGCCGGTTTGGTCCACGTTGACTTTAATCGTAACCGGCACCCCGGCCAGCGGCCCGGCATCCTCGCCGGCGGCCAGCTTTCTGTCCACTTCGCGCGCCTGCGCCAGCGTATCTTCCGGGCGATAATCCACCACCGCATTGATGGCGGGATTCGCATCCTCCAAACGTTGCAGACAGGCTTGCGCGACGTCTCTGGCGCTAATGTCGCGCAGTTGAATCAAGCTGGCGATTTCGTTCGCCGACAGTTGCCACAGTTCGGGTATATCTTTCATACAGGTTTCCTTGTTTCATCGCAGAAAAGCATCGGAGACATCAGCAGACTGCGGCTGACGCGCCCGCCGGACAGAAATTCTGAAAATCCCAATCCCGTCCGGGAGCCGCGTCAATCAGCGCGCGCGTATAGCTGTGGCTGGGCTGGCTCAGTACCCTGACGGCATCGCCGGCTTCGACGATCTCTCCCTTTTTCATCACCACGATGGAGTGGCAGATTTGCGCCGCCACCCGCAGATCGTGAGTGATAAACAGGATGGCGACGCCGGTGCGCTGGCGAATCTCCTCCAGCAGAGCCAGCACCTGCGCCTGCACCGAGACATCCAGCGCCGAAACCGCTTCATCCGCCACCAGTACGTCCGGCTCCATCACCACCGCGCGGGCGATGCACAGCCGCTGGCGCTGGCCGCCGGAAAACTGATGGGGATAACGTGACATGATATCCGCCGACATTCCCACCAGCGTTAAGGCGTTGGCGGCCGTCTCCAGCGCCTGCCGGCGGGATACGCCGAAATTGATCAACCCCTCGATCAGCGAATCCCCCACCGTGCGGCGCGGATTAAGCGAGCGATAGGGATCCTGAAAGATAAACTGTATTTTGCGCCGCAGCGCGCGCATCTCCCCGGCGCGGGTTTTCACCAAATCGGCTTTGCCCAACATAATGCTGCCGCCGGTCGGTTCCTGTAACCGCACCAGACAGCGCGCCACCGAAGATTTGCCGGAACCGGATTCGCCCACGACGCCGAGCACTTCGCCGCGGCGAATGCGGAAGCTGACGTTATTGGCCGCCACCACGCGCCGGGTGGTTCCCATGAATTTTTTCTCTTCGTAAACTTTATCCAGCCCCGCCACTTCGATGGCCACCGCCGTGTCCGGACGGGCGGTATGCCGGGGCAGCAGGCTGGGCACCGAGGAAACCAGCATACGGGTGTAGTCCTGCGCGGGCCGGACCAGAATGTCGTCGCGGCTGCCGCTTTCCACCAGCGCGCCGCGGTTCATCACCACGATACGATCGGCAATCTCCGACACCACGCCAAAATCGTGGGTGATAAACACCACCGCCGTCTGCTGGCTGCGCTGCAACTCTTTAATCAGCGTCAGGATCTGCTTCTGCGTGGTGACATCCAGCGCGGTGGTCGGTTCATCGCAGATCAGCAGCCGCGGTTTAAGAATCAGCGCCATTGCGATAACGATACGCTGGCGCTGTCCGCCCGACAGTTGATGCGGGTAGCTGTGATAAATACGCTCAACGTCCGGCAGATGAACCGAGGTCAGCATCGCCATAATCCGGCCTTTACGCTCATGCCCCGACAGCCGGGTGTGAATACGCAGCACCTCATCGATCTGCTTGCCCACGCTCTGCACCGGGTTCAGCGCCGTCATCGGCTCCTGAAACACCATGCCGATCGTGGACGCCCGCAGTTGACGCAGGCGCGAAGGCGCGGCTTTCACCACATCCTCGCCGTTCACCAGAATAGCGCCGCCGGTGACGGTCAACGCGCCGGCGGGCAGCAGCCCCATAATAGCCAGCGACGTTACCGATTTTCCTGAACCGGACTCGCCGACGACGCAGACCGTCTCACCGGCGTAAACCTGATAGGACACGTTCTCCACCACCGCTCGTCCTTCGCCCGCTGCGCCGGTTTTCACGGTGACCGACTGTACGCTCAGCACCGGACTACGGTCTTGCTCCGCCTCAGAGGATTGAATTTGCGACATGGGTTCTCCCGTCGTTGTAAACATGCGTCGTTATAAACTTGAGCCGTAACCGCCGTTTCCGTTACAGCCGTTTCGCCATACGGGGATCGAGCGCATCGCGCACCGCGTCCCCCAACACATTCACGCTCAGCACCGTCAATGAAACCAGGATCCCCGGATAGAGGATCATGCCCGGCAACATCATGAAATAGACCCGGCCATCGGCCATAATATTGCCCCACGACGGGATCTCCGGCGGGATGCCGGCGCCGAGGAAGCTCAGAATCGCTTCGGTCAGAATGGCGGAAGCGAAGATATAGGTTCCCTGCACGATCAGCGGCGCCACCGTGGACGGCATCATATGCCGCCACATAATGACCGGCGCCGGCGTGCCGAGAATCGTCGCCGCCTCCACGTAGGACTCGCTGCGCACGCCCATAATGACGCTGCGCACCATCCGCACCACGCGCGGAATTTCGGGAATGGAGATCGCCACCAGCACCGTAAACAGACTGGCTCCCGACAGGGAAACCAGCGCAATCGCCAATAAAATGCCGGGAATGGCCATCAGGCCGTCCATAATGCGCATCGCTATGGCGTCCACCAGCCGGAAATAACCGGCGACGACGCCAATCGCCAGCCCGATAACGACGCTGATGCACACCGCGCCCAATCCCACCACCAGCGACTGGCGGCCGCCGTACGCCACGCGGGCGAAAATATCGCGCCCCAGCGCGTCGGTCCCCAGCCAGTGCAGCGCCGAGGGCGGCTTGAGCCGCTGAGAGGGATCGATGTCAATCGGGCTGTAGCTGCTAATCCAGGGGGCCAGCAGCGCCAGCGCGACAACCAGCAGCAGTACGGTGCATCCCAGCATCACCGGCCAGGTCATCAGGCTGGCGCGAATCTGGGCGGACAACCCGCCCGGCGATGCGGACGAAACAATCGCGGTCTCTGAACTCATCGTCAATCTCCTGTTCGGCTCAGTAACGGATACGGGGATCAATCAGGGCATAGAGCAGATCGATAACCAGATTGATCACGATATACAGCGCGGAGAA
This sequence comes from Brenneria izadpanahii, assembly GCF_017569925.1. Lineage (NCBI taxonomy): Bacteria > Pseudomonadati > Pseudomonadota > Gammaproteobacteria > Enterobacterales > Pectobacteriaceae > Brenneria > Brenneria izadpanahii. Next base: position 3,324,228 of record NZ_CP050854.1, read on the forward strand.
GATCAGAATCAGCGCCTGAATAATGGGATAGTCGCGCGCCTGTACCGACTCCAGCACCAGCCGCCCCAATCCTGGGATATTGAACACCGACTCGGTGACCACCACGCCGCCGATCAGCATGGCGATGCTGACGCCGATGATGGTGACGATCGGCACCGCGGCGTTGCGCAGCGCATGGTGGATCAGCACGCCGCTCTCTTTCAGGCCTTTGGCGCGCGCGGTGCGGATAAAATCCTCCCCCATCACTTCAATCACGCTGGTACGCACGATGCGGGCGATCAGCGCGATGTAGGCCGTGCTCAGCGCCAGCGTCGGTAAAATCAGCCGTTCGAAAAACGGCCACAGCCCTTCGGCCGGCGGACGGTATCCCTGCACCGGCAGCCAGCCGAGCCAGCGGGAGAAGACCAGGATCAGGGTGTAGCCAAAAATGAACACCGGCACCGAAAAACCGATCACCGAACCGGCCATGATCAAACGATCCAGGGATTTTCCCTGCTGCCAGGCGGCCACAATCCCCAGCGGGATAGCCACGGCGATAGCCAATACGATGGTGGACAGACACAGCGCCAGCGACGGGCCGAAGCGATCGGCGATCATTGACGATACCGGCGTGCCGGAGATAAGCGATACGCCCAAATCGCCGCGCAGCAGTCCGCCCGCCCAGATAAGAAACTGTTGCAGCATCGGCTTATCCAGCCCCATGGCGGCGCGGATGTTTTCCAACTGTTCGGGGGTGGCGCTGTCTCCGGCCAGAATCAGCGCCGGATCGCCAGAGGTAACGCGCAGCAGCATAAAGACGATAACCGCGACGATACACAGTACCGGCAGCGTCGCCGCCAGGCGTTGCAGAATGAATCTTGGCATAGTGAGTTACCTGTCGTGTCGGAAACGAAATGCCCGGCCGGCGCCGGGCATACAGACTCAGTTACCGGTTTTAGTCATATTCCAGAACACGGGAACCGTGGTATCCACCTGATCCTTGACATTGGCCCGGCGGGCCGTGACCACGGAACGCTCTCCCAGCGGTATCGCCGCCGCTTCGTCCAGCAGGATTTTCTGCATCTCGCCGGCATACTGCTTTTTCTCATCGTCGCTGGCGCTCAGCGCGATTTTCTGGCGCAGTTCCTCAACCGCCGGAATATCCGGCCAGCCGAACCAGGCTTGCGGCCCGTTGGCCGCCGCGGTGATGGAGCCAACCGGATCGGAAATATCGGCGATGGTGTTATAGGTGCTGAAGATGTGCCAGCCGCCGTTGGCGGGCTTCTCTTTGGAAGCCCGGCGCACGGTGACGGTTTGCCAGTCCATAGCCTGCAACTGCACGTTAAAACCGGCCTGACGCAGCGACTGGGCGAACACCGGCGGCATCGCCGCCAGCGACTGTACGTCGGTCGCATGCAGGATAACGATCGGCGTGCCGTCATAGTTTCCTTCCTTCAGCAGCGCCGCGGCTTTGGCCGGATCGCCCTTTACCAAATCTTCCGCGCCGGCTTCGTTGGCGTAGGGCGTATCGCAGCCAAAGAACGCCGCGCAGGTGTGGTAATACTTAGGATTGCCGCTTTGCGCCTGCAATACCGATTCCTGATCCATCGCCGCCAGCGCCGCCTGCCGGATAAGTTTGTTATCGAACGGCGGTTGAAGGAAATTCAGGCGGGCGACATTCTGGGTGCCCTGCCGTTTGTATTCGGTCAGCGTGATCTCATCGTTATTCTCCAGCATCGGCAGCAAATCCATCGGTAAATCCTCGATGAAATCCACTTCGCCGGAGAGCAACGCATTAACCGCGGTCATGGTGTCCGGCATGGAGATCCATTTCACCCGATCCACATGCGCCGCTTTCCCGCCCGCCAGGCCGTTGGCCGGCTCTGAGCGGGGAACGTAGTCGGCGAATTTCTCAAACACCGCCTGTACGCCGGGACGATATTCATTGGCGACGAATTTAAACGGGCCGGAGCCAATCGCCTCTTTGATCGGCTCCCCCGGCGGCTGGCCGGCAAGCCGTTTCGGCAAGATAAAAGGCGCTACGCCGCTCGGTTTGGACAACGCCTGCAACGCGATGGCGGTGGGTTGTTTAAAGGTCATGGAGAAACTTTTGGCGTCAATGACCTGCATATTGTCCAGCAGGCCGTTCATCACCTGTCCCAGTTTATCCAACTGCGCCCAGCGCTGAATGGAAGCGACGCAGTCCTCGGCGGTCACCGGCTGGCCGTCATGCCATTTAAGACCGTCGCGCAGCACGAAGGTGTAGGTTTTACCGTCCTGAGACACATCCCACTTCTCCGCCATCTGCGGCTGGACTTTATTGTCGGCGTCAAGCGCCAGCAACGTATCGTAGACCATGTAAGCATAATCACGCACGATGTAGGCGGTGGTGATATTGGGGTCCAGCGCGCGCAGGCTGGCATGCATGACGGCGTTGATGGTTTCGGCCTGAACCACTGTCGAACTGAACCCTAGCGATGCGGCCATTAACGCATAACGGGCATAACGCCGCAGCGGTAACTTTAAACTGGTCATGTAAAGCTCCTGGATCAATTGATGGAAATGGCGTTATTCTCTGACAGTACGTTGTCGACAATCGACGACATGATAATTCAAGCAATTTTCGTTCCAGCTTTTAGACCTGATTAAACGCGGCGCCTTGCGCGCTGCTGGTGCATTTTTAACCGCCTTCGCCACTCGGCGCGCACCTGGGCGGTGCAGTAACCCGGAAAGTTTCAGACAGGTATTCCCAATACAGCGAGGAGAAGACATTGCGTATCGTATATGGCGGTTTTGAGCATGAAACCAACACGTTCGCCCCTAGCCCCGCCGACTGGCGGATGTTCGAACAAGGCGGCGGCTGGCCGGGAATGACGCAGGGCGACGCGGTATGGCCCGCCATCAGCGGCAAGAATATTCCCGCGGCGGGTTTCGTCGCCCAGGCGCTGGCCCACGGCGATGAAACGATCCCGACGGTATGGGCGGCGGCCAGTCCTTCCGGCCCGGTCACCCGCGATGCTTTCGAACGCATCGCCGGTCTGATTGTGGACGGTATCCGTACGGCGCTGCCGGTCGACGCCGTCTATCTGGATCTTCACGGCGCGATGGTGGCCGAACACGCCGACGACGGCGAGGGCGAGCTGCTGCGTCGGGTCAGAGCGCTGGTGGGCGCGGCCGTTCCCATTGTGGTCAGCCTTGACCTGCATGCCAACGTGACGCAGGCGATGCTGGATAACGCCGACTATCTGGCGGCCTTCCGCACCTATCCCCATGTGGATATGGCCGATACCGGCGCGCGCGCCTATGATCTGCTCACGCGCCGCATCGCTTCGGGCCGGCCGCCGGCTAAAGCCGTTCGGCGTATTCCGTTTCTTATCCCCATCAGCTGGCAGTGCACCGATATGTCGCCCGCCCGCGAGCTTTATCAACAGTTGGCGTCGCTGGAAACCGAGCAGACGCATCTGTCGTTTACCATGGGATTTCCGGCGGCGGATTTTGCCGAGTGTACGCCGGTCATCTGGGCCTATGCCCCGGAGCAGGCGCAGGCGGAACGGCTGGCCGATACCTTGTTCGCCGCCGTGTGCAAGGCGGAACCCCGGTTCTGCGATAAAACCTATACGCCGGACGAGGCGGTGCAATATGCCATGAGGCAGGCATCGCAAGGCCTGCGTCCGATCGTGATAGCCGATGCCCAGGATAACCCCGGCGCGGGCAGCGACTCCGACACCACCGGCATGCTGCGCGCGCTGATACGCAATCAGGCTAGCCGGGCCGCCATTGGCCTGATGGTGGATCCCGACGCGATGCAAACCATCGCCGCCGCCGGCGCCGGCAATACCGTCACGCTTTCGCTGGGCGGCCATGCCGGTCTGAGCGACGATCGCCCCTTCGCCGCCGATTTCTTTATCGAACGTATTATGTCCGGCCGTTTCAAAGCCACCGGCCCCTATTTCGGCGGTTTCGATATGGATCTCGGCCCCAGCGCCTGTCTAAAAATCGGCGAGGTGCGGGTGGTGGTATCCACTTATAAGGCGCAAATGGCCGATCAGTCCATGTTTCGCTTCGCCGGTATTGAAACCACCGAGCAGGATATTCTGGTGGTGAAAAGCGCGGTGCATTTTCGGGCCGATTTTTCCGCCATTGCGACGGAAATTATTGTGGCCGCCGCGCCGGGCTTTATGCCGGTGGATCTAACCACTCTGCCCTGGCGGCATCTGCCGGACGGTCAGCGCCTAATGCCGATGGGGACGCCATTCAAAGCCCGGCGCTGAATTATTGCCTGCTAATGGCGCCGTCAACGCGGCGCCCGCCGCTGCCGATGCGGCGGATTATGCCGCGTCACGCCCTTGATTGAACGGGAAATATTGATGCGTGTGCTACACTTACTCCTACAATATCAATAAGGTCTTTTTTGCCCGGAAGGGCTATTTCAGACCACTTCCGTGGATACCCGATAAATTTCGAGACGCAGGACAAAACGTTGCCGTTTTGAATAACGCCAGGCGTTGTCTCTTTACGGATGAGGCTCAGCAATGAACCGAGTCATAGCGCGGCCGACGCGCCTGCGGCTTGAAAGATGAAGGGGGTATATTGTAGGCGTAATAAAATCCCACAATATCGGGGAAATAAAGAATAGAGACGTAATGGAAAAAAACGATTATAACCGCGCCCCCGGAAATCTGTTTCTGCTTCTCGCGGCCTGGTTACTCCCCGCGTTACTGGGCATCATCTTCAGCTATATCATCGCAAGGCAAAACGTAAAACAGGATTTGCAGGCCACAACCCTGGTCATCGTGCATCAGACGGAATCGATCAGCCGCCAGGCCTGGGAAATGGTCGACAGCCTGATGGGGTTCGAGGGCCAATCCTGCGACGCGGTTTCTCCGACGCTGATACAACAAGGCACGCTGTCCCCCTATTTTCGTTCGGTGGGTTTGACGCAGGGACGAGATATGTACTGCTCATCCGTCTCCGGCAACCAGCGCGTGCCGTTAAAGGCGATTATTCAATGTTCGCTGCCAATACCGAGCTCGGGGAATTGGAATATTTCACTGTCGGAAACCAAGGGCGTCCAGGGCCGGCCGGCCGTCATCTTCGCCAAACAACGCGCTTCGTCATTCGGCGCGTTTGCCATTGTCGACGCGCAATATTTGATCGACTTTATGAGCGCGATAGGAAATACCCGGCAATATCTGCTGACCATACAGTTCGGCGACGGCTATGAGATTCGGGAAGGCCGGGATATTGCCGACGACAACCCGATCATCTCGCCCATATCCGATACGGTCGTCTCATCCCATTACCCGATCAAAGTCAGCGCGACGGTCGCCGCCGCTGAAATAACCGAGTCATGGCGGAGCGCCTTCTTCACCTTCCTGCCGCTGTCGCTGATTCTGTCGCTGATATTCGTCTCCATCATACGCTCATGGCAGAAACGCAAAATGTCGCTGCGCGATGAACTGCGCAAAGGCATGATCAGCAACGAATTCGCCGTACATTACCAACCCATCTATGATATCGCGGCCCGCAGCTGCATCGGCGTAGAGGCGTTGATGCGCTGGTATCGGCCCGGCGGCAGAAGCATCAGACCGGATGTGTTTATCCCTTCCGCCGAAGCCGAAGGCTTAATCATTCCCCTGACGCGCCACATGTTCAAACTGCTGGCCGACGACGTAAAACACTGGCGGGTGCCCGCCGGTTTTCATCTGGGAGTGAACATCGCGGCCGAGCATGTTCAGCATCCCGACTTTGTGGACGATATCCGCCGCCTTTCGGACATGCTGTCGCCGCACAAGATGAGAATTACCCTGGAGCTTACCGAGCGCAGCCTTATCACTAATACGCAAGATGTGGTGGAGAAATTGGCCATTCTGCGTCAGGAAGGGTTCGTCATCGCCGTTGATGATTTTGGCACCGGTCACTGCTCCTTATCCTATTTGCAGATGTTTCCGCTGGATTATCTCAAGATTGATAAGGCCTTCGTCGGCACTATTGATTCGGCTCACAACGATACGCCGGTGCTTGATGCGATTATCGGCCTGAGCCATAGGCTGGCGCTGGATATGGTGGCGGAAGGCGTTAATACCCGGCATGAATACCGCTATCTGAAGCAAAACGGCGTCAAATACTTACAAGGGTATCTGTATGCCCGTCCGATGGATAGCAAGGCATTGATGGCCTGGCTGCAAAGTCGTAGAGTCCGCCCGGTTAAGCGCGAATCGTGACCTTGGGTGGGAAAAAACAAAATAACGGCATGCTCCGTCATTCCCGCGGCGGTAGCGGTAGGCGGGGATCTCCCGCCGAAACCGTAAACCGTCATTAACCGGTTCCCGCCGGCGCGGGAACGACTAAGAAGCGTACCCCGTCATCCCCGCGGCGGCAGGCGGGGATGGCGACGGGAACCGTAAACCGTTATTGGCCGATTTCCGGTTATTTTTCGTCAGGCAACGCATAGGCGATAATGTAGTCGCCGAGTTTGGTGCCGAACGAACCGTGACCGCCGGCGGCGATGACCACATACTGCTTGCCGTTGACCGCATAGGTCATTGGCGTGGCCTGCCCGCCGGCCGGCAAACGCGCTTCCCACAGCTGTTCGCCATTGGTAACGTTGAAGGCGCGCAGGTAGTTATCCGCCGTCGCCGCGATAAAGAATACATTACCGGCGGTCGATACGGGCGCGCCCAGCATCGGCATCCCGACCTTGAACGGCAACGGCAGCGGCGAACTGTCACGCACGGTGCCGATGCGTTTTTTCCATACGATATCATTGGTTTTCAGATCGATGGCCGAGATATAGCCCCAGGCCGGCTGCTTACAGGGAATGCCCAGCGGCGATAGGAACGCATTCAATTTCACGCCATATGGCACGCCGTACTGCGGCTGAACGCCGGATTCCGAACCGGAGCCGCCTTTCTCTCCCTCGCCCGGTTGCGCCGGGTTATTCGGACCGCGCGGAATCAGTTGAGAAACAAACGGCAGCGCCATCGGGTTGGCGACGGCAATCTGGCGATCGGTATCAACCGAAATACCGCCCCATTCAAACATCCCCAGGTTGCCGGGGAAAACCAGCGTGCCCTGTTCGGAAGGCGGGGTAAACGGCCCTTCATAGCGCAACTGGTGGAACATCACGCGGCAAACCAGCTGATCGTAAATGGTCGCCCCCCACATATCCTTGCCGGTCAGCGGCTGCTGCGGACGGAAAGTCAGTTCGGAGTACGGCTGAGTGGGTGAAAGGCGATCGCCCTTGGCCGGGCCTTGCGGAACTGGGGTTTCCGGCGCGGGCACTACGGTTTCGCCGGTCCGGCGATCCAGTACGAAAATGTTGCCGGTTTTCGCCGGCACATACACTACCGGCACCTTGTCGCCGTTCTTATCGGTGATGTCCGCCAGGCTTGGCTGCGCCGGTACGTCCATATCCCATAAATCATGGTGCACCGTCTGATAAAACCACGCCAGCTTGCCGGTCGTCGCATTCAGCGCCAGCAGACCGCTGGCGAAGCGTTCCATTTCCGGCGTACGATGACCGCCCCAGATATCCGGCGTCGCCACGCCGATCGGCAGATAGACTAAATCCAGCGCGGCGTCATAGGCGGCCGGCGCCCAGGAGTTAGGCGAGTTGGGGGTATAAAACTGCCCTTCTTCCGGGATCTTATTCGGATCTTTGCTGCCGGTATCGAATACCCACAGCAGCTTCCCGCTATTCACATCAAAACCGCGGATCACGCCGGAAGGTTCACGGGTGGAATAGTTATCGGTGACCGCGCCGGCGATGATCACCACTTTGTCGGTCACAATCGGCGGAGACGTCGGCTCATAGGCGCCGGCTTTGGCATACGGCATATTGCTTTGCAGATTCAGTTTACCGTGCTCGGCAAAGTCGGGGCACAGTTCGCCGCTTTTCGCATCCAGCGCATACAGGTTGCCGTCATTGACCGGCAGCAGAATACGCCGGGAACAGAGCGCGGGTTCGGCGCCGGACGCATTAGCCTGCGCGGCCTGCGGCGTTTGGTGGTAAGAAACGCCGCGGCAGGTGACATGCTGGAATGAAGGGTTGGTTTCCAACTGCGGATCAAAATGCCATTTCTCCTTCCCGGTCACCGCATCCAGCGCGAACAACCGCTGGTGCGGCGTACAGAGGTAAAGGGTATCGTCAATTTTGATCGGCGTAACCTCATCGGTGATTTCCGCCGGATCGTTGGCATTTTTCAGGTCGCCGGTGCGAAACCGCCAGACTTCCTGCAACCGGCCGACGTTTTTATCGTTAATCTGCGCCAGCGGCGAATAGCGCGTGCCCTGCTGAGTACGGCCATAAGCGGGCCAATCATCGTCGGGAATGCCGCTGGCGGCCTGTCCGGCCGGCGTGGCGGTCTGGGCCGCGCTCAAACTGCCATCGATCTCCTGCGGATCATTAAATATCGCATAGGCCAGCACGATGACGGCGATCGCCAGCGAGGCATTCAGCGCGCCGCGCGCTAATGCGTTCTGCGCGGTCAGGCTGCGGTAAATAAAAGGCAGCGTAATCCACAGGCCGAAAAAGAAGGTAACGTCCAGACGCGGCGTCAGCGCCCAAAAGTCAGGCCCGACTTCCCACAGCGCCCAGATAGTCGTGCCGAGCAGAAAAGCCGCATACAGCAACAGCGCAACGGCGCGCCGGCGATACAGCAGCCAGGCGGTCGCCAGCATAATCAGACCGGCGATAAGGTAATACAATGAACCCTGAAGTTTGGCCAGCCAAATACCGCCGATTAACAGGTATAGACCGGTCAACGCGGAAAATAGAACAGTGATGATTATCAGTATTCGTGATATCCCTGCTTTACTTTGCATAACATTAACCTTACTGAAATTTACATTGACTCAGATAAAGGTTACGCCAAATTATTAAAATGTCCTTTTTTTATCCGGCCATTTACGCCGGAGTTATCAACATGCGGTTTTACCCGGTGACGACGCCTTGTAAACCGGGCGACCATGCCGCTGACGCCGTCATCGGGAAAATGTAAGAAAGAGTGTGTCCCCCTCAATCCCTGCCGGAAGACGGGCGATGTTTATAACCACCCTTTTTCTCTGAAATCAAACATCAGTTGGGTAAACCTGCCCATTTCCTCAGGCGTTCCCATCGAGATACGACACCAGTCCGTCGCCGGCGGGAACGCCCTGCCGATTATTACGCCATGCTCTTTCATTTTTTGCTGATAAGAGGCTAAAGGCACACTGATACGGTGAAACAGGAAATTGGCTTCCGAAGGCAGATATTCAAGATCGAGCTTTTTCAATGCGGAAATTAAAATCTGGCGCGAGGTATCAATGGTCTTTTTGCTGTAACTGATAAACTCTTTATCATCCAGCGAAACGCTGGCCGCCTCGATAGCGCAATAGTTTAATGATTCGGAGGTATTGTAATCCGCCATTTTTTTCAGCATCCCGGCGTTTCCGATCGCATAACCGACGCGCATCCCCGCCATGGCGAATATTTTTGAAAACGTCTTCAGCAGAACAATATTGTCATAACCTTCTCTGATTAACCCGGCAACCGAACGGAAGGTATCGTCATTGACAAATTCGGCGTAGGCTTCATCCACCAGAAATAACGTATCCTTCGGTTTGCTTTTTATCCAGGGTTCAATTAAATCGGCGGGAGTAATGGTTGCCGTAGGATTGTTCGGGTTAACGATATAAACAATAGAAGGGCCGGCGTATGCGTCAACGGCTTTTTTCAACCCGGCGACATCGAATTTCCAGCCCGGCGACATGGGCACGCGGACAATATTCATTCCCATGACTTTGGCGTATTTAGGCCCGCCTTCATAGGTTAACTCAGGAATAACGAGCTGGGTTTCCGGCGTCCCCAGCGCTTCAAAACAGGAGCGAATACCTTCGCACGAGCCCTGTAATACCAGCACATTGCTTTTATCAACGCCTTGCATGGCGGCAATCTTATCGCGCAGCAGCCCCTGTTCCTGATAAGGATAACGGTTAGCTTTGGCTATCGCCAGGCGCGCCGCTTCCTGCGCTTTGGGCGACATCCCCAGCGGGTTTTCATTATAATTAATACGTATTAACGCAGGGGCGGTATTATCCGCCGATGCCCCGCCGCCGATGGATGAGGCTAATGCCGTTTTGCTCAATCCGCCTAATGCCAAGCCGCCCAGAATAGCGCCGGAATATTTAAACAGATCTCTACGTTGTCTATTAATATTTTTTATATCGCTCATGAACACCCCATCATTACCTGTTAATTAACATCAGGTATTCATTAAGCAACTCCTGTACCAATCATATATAAAATTAACCATTAAATAAATTGAAATACATATTCACACTTCACTACAAAAAAGCCATAAAAAAGACTATTACCCTGACGTTATCGGGATAAATTTAATTATCACCATAATAGTATTAGATTAGAAATTATATTTCCCATACTACAAACGCATGTATTAATAGATTAAAAATCAAACAAAACGCACCGTATGCCTATTTTAGTTGCACTTAAAAAGTGCCACCTATTAATTAAAATAATGATTACTCTACCAGGAGCGGCGAATGCCGCGCCTTAGCTACTTACCGTCGCCGGCCACGTCCGCCCCGTCTTTCGTCAGATGCCAGGCCGCCAAAATCGGGATCATGGTCAGCGCCATCAGACACAACGCGACGACGTTGGTTATCGGCACATCCCGCGGACGTCCCAACTGATTCAGCAACCAAATCGGCAAGGTGCGTTCATGTCCGGCGGTAAACGTCGTTACGATGATCTCATCAAATGAGAGCGCGAACGCCAGCATGCCGCCGGCCAGCAGCGCCGTGCCCAAATTCGGCAGAATGACGTAACGAAAAGTTTGCCAGCCGTCAGCCCCCAGATCCATCGACGCCTCCAGCAGATGGTGGGAAATACGGCGAAAACGGGCGATCGCATTGTTGAACACGATCACAATGCAAAACGTGGCGTGTCCCACCACTATCGTCAGCATGCCTGGCTCGATATCGGCCGAATGAAACGCCGACAGCAGCGCCAACCCGGTAATAATGCCCGGCAGCGCGATGGGCAACATAAACATCAGCGTGAGGCCGTTTTTACCGAAAAAATTACGCCGGTAGAGCGCCGCCGCCGCCAACGTGCCGAGCAGCAGCGCGATCAGCGTGGCGAAACAGGCGATCTTCAGCGACAGCATCACCGACTCGATAATGTCATGCCGTTGCGCCGCAATGCTGAACCAGCGCAGCGTGAACCCCTGCGGCGGAAAGCTGAAGGCGGCGTCTTCGGTATTAAACGCATAAATGGCGATAATCAGCAGCGGGAAGTGCAGGAACAGCAACCCGCCCCATGCCGCCAGTTTTAACAGCAGCGGCGCGCGTCTAGAGTGCATCGAAAGCCCCCAATCGTTTAACCAGCGCTAGATAGACGGCGATCAGCACGATGGGAACCAGCGTAAACGCGGCCGCCATCGGCATATTGCCGATCGCCCCTTGTTGGGAATAAACCATATTGCCGATGAAGTAGCCCGGCGGCCCCACCAACTGCGGCACGATAAAATCACCCAGCGTCAGGGAGAAGGTAAAAATGGATCCGGCGGCGATGCCCGGCACGGACAGCGGCAGAACGACATAGCGGAAAGTCTGCTGCGGCTGCGCCCCCAGATCTTCCGACGCCTGGAGTAGAGACTCCGGCAAGCGCTCCAGCGCGGCCTGGATCGGTAAAATCATAAAAGGCAGCCAGATATAGACGAACACCAGAAAGCGCCCCAGCCCGGAAGTGGAGAGCGTATTACCGCCGATGCCGGGTAACAGCAGGATATCGTTCAGCAGCCGCTCCGCCCCCAGATGCTGCAAAAACCACTGAATAACGCCGTCTTTGGAGAGCAGCAGCGTCCATGCATAGGCTTTGACGATATAGCTGGCCCACATCGGCATCATAACGGCGATATAAAAAAACGCCTTCTGCTTGCCGGTGGTGTAGCGCGCCATATAGTAGGCGATGGGAAAGGCCAACATGGCGCTGAACACCGACACCAATATCGCCATAACCAGCGTTCGGACAATAATGTCGTAATTCGACGGGCTGAAAAGCGCCTGAATATTCGCCAGCGTCAAAACGGGGGAGACCGTCATGGTAAAGTCGTCGAAGGTATAGAAGCCCTGCCACAGCAGCGACAGCAGGGAACCAAGGTAGATGGCGCCGAACCACAGCAGCGGCGGGATCAGCAGCAGAGCCAGGTAGAATCCCGGACGGCGGTAGAAAAAGTCGGCCAGCCGATGCATCCAGCCGCCGCGCGCCGTTGCAGGCATAAGCGGTCTATCCATCTTAACCCGCCTCCCGCAGCGTCACCATCGCGCTGCGATCCCAGCAGGCAACGACCTGTTGACCGATATGCAACGCCGGGCGCGCGTCATGGCTTTGGGTATTCGCTTCGCTTACCAGCAACCGCTCGCCCTGTTCCAGCGCCAGCTCATAACGGGTAGCCGCGCCCTGATAATGAATGTCTCTGAGTTGCCCCGCCACGCGGATATCGCCGGGCAGACTCGCCGCGGCGGACGCATCGGCCAGTTGAATATACTCCGGGCGGATGGCGTAACTGGCCGCGCTTCCGGTTAAGCGCCGCGCCTGCTCGCCCGACAACACATTGGACGTACCGACGAACTCCGCCACAAACGGCGTTTTCGGATGCATATAGAGTTCGCGCGGGCTGTCCACCTGTTCAATGCGGCCATTATTGAACACCGCCACGCGATCGGACATGGACAGGGCTTCGCTCTGATCGTGCGTCACAAAAATAAAGGTGATGCCCAACTGGCGCTGCAACTTTTTCAGTTCGCCCTGCATCTGCTCCCGCAGTTTAAGATCCAACGCGCCCAGCGGCTCATCCAGCAGCAGGACGCTGGGCTGATTGACCAGCGCCCGCGCCAGCGCCACCCGCTGACGCTGGCCGCCGGAAAGCTGCGCCGGTTTTCGCCCGGCGACGAAACCCAGCGCCACGCGCTCCAGCGCTTCCTGCGCGCGATCGCGGCGCTCCCGTTTACCCACGCCTTTGACCATCAGGCCATAGGCGACGTTTTCCAGCACGCTCATATGGGGAAACAACGCATAATCCTGAAAAACCGTGTTCACATCGCGCTGGTAAGGCGCCAGCCCGGCGGCGTCCCGGCCATGAATACGGATCGAACCGGAGGTAAGCTGTTCAAAACCGGCAATCAGCCGCAAGCAGGTGGTTTTCCCCGAACCGGAAGGACCGAGCATGGAAAAAAATTCGCCGTCCTGTATTTCGATGGAAACGCCATCGACGGCGCGCACATCGCCAAATATTCGGGACACATCAATAAATTCTACGGCGTTGGACATAACGGACTCCTGATAAATGATGATGGCATCCTTCATCATTCATTAAACTCAAACGGAAAATAGCGTCAGAATATTCACGGCAAATAAGGGAAGAAGAGATGATATTAATAATCCCTCTCGCCGCTACAGTTATTTCCGCGCAGGCGGGAATCTATTTCAACGCCATGAATTGATATCGGCAAGATTCCCGCCGGAATGCTCATTTAGCTACGCGATTGACGGCGTTAATGCTGATTAATAAAACGGCGAATTAATTAACGCCCGCCCATAATGGCGATATAGTCCTGCGTCCAGCGGCTATAAGGGACGAACTTACCGCCCTCGGCCTGAGGCGTTTTCCAGAAAGCGATTTTTTCGAACTGGCCGGCGCCGTTATTTTCGCAGCCTTCCGCGCCCAGCAGCGCATTGCCTTTACAGGCGGCCGGCGCCGCCGGAACCGAGCCGAACCAGGCCGCGATATCGCCCTGTACTTTCGTTTCCAGCGACCAGTTCATCCATTTATAGGCGCAGACCGGATGTTTGGCGTCCGTCGCCAGCATGGTGGTATCCGCCCAGCCGGTGACGCCCTCTTTAGGGATCACGGTGGCTACCGGCTGTCCCTCGCTTTTCAGCGCGTTAGCCTGATAGGGCCAGGTGCTGGACGCCGCCACGCCCTCGTTTTTGAAATCGCTCATCTGTACCGAGGTATCATGCCAGTAGCGGTGAATCAGCCCATGCTGATTGCGCAGCAGCGTCAACACGGCCTGATACTGCGCCTCCGTTAACTGGTACGGATCGCTGATACCCAGTTCCGGCTGCGCGCTTTTCAGGTAAAGCGCGGCGTCGGCGATATAAATCGGGCCATCGTAGGCCTGAACCCGCCCCTGATTTGTTTTACCGTCAGGCAGATCCTGTTTGACGAAAACCACAGACCAGCTATCCGGCGCGGAAGGGAATATTTTGCTGTTATACATCAGCAGATTCGGCCCCCACTGATAGGGCGTGCCGTAAACCTGGCCGTTGACCGTATACCAGGGGGCGTTGACCAGACGCGGATCGAGATTTTTCCAGTTCGGAATAGCGGCAGGATCAACGGGCTGTACGCGCTTACCGGCAATCAACCGCAGCGAGGCATCCCCCGATGCGGTAACCAGATCGTACCCGCCTTTCGCCATCAGACTGACCATTTCGTCGGAGGTCGCCGCCGTTTTGACATTCACCTGACAGCTGGTTTGTTGTTCAAACTCCGTTACCCAGTCATAGCTCTTATCACTCTGCCCGCGCTCAATGTATCCGGGCCAGGCGATGATATCCAGGCGTCCCTCGCCTTTTGCCGATAGATCCGGCGCAGCCGCATCGGCGCTATTAATAGCGCATAGAATACTCAGGCAAATAGCGGAAAGCGAAGTCGTTACGGTTGTTTTTCCCATACCAATACCCCTGTCATGAATATATATACGGCGGCGGGAACGACGCCGCCTGTTTTTAGTTCGTTATAAAAAAACCGTACTTAACTGTGCGTGCATCTTATTAATATTAATGACGTATTTGCCGTAATGACGGCGCGTGTATAATTTTCGATCCTCTGCCGGAAATACTTAATGTATAACTAACACGCTATTGATTGAATCGAAAGGAAATGCCGGCAATTATAATAAATGCATATGAAGGACGATGACGGGAAAGTCAGCGCGGTCGGTATGAAGGACGATAATAACGATATCTTATAATCTTTCGTTCATTGCCTTACTTCAGCCATCGCACATAAAAAACGACGCTTATCAGGTAATAGGTTATGCATCTGGATTTACGGCAATTACGCAATTTTCTCGCGCTGGTGGAACACGGCAGTTTTGTGCAGGCGGCGGAAGCCGTCTGTCTGTCGCAATCCGCATTCAGCCGCAGCATTCAAACGCTGGAACAAACCCTGGGCCACCCGCTGATCGATCGGCAGAGTAAGCGGTTCGCGCTGACATGGCAGGGGAAAAAACTGTTGCCGTTCGCGCGCCGGATGCAGGAGCTGTCCTGGGAGTTGATCAACGATATGCAGCAAATCCTCGATGAGGACGGCGGCGAGTTGACGTTCGGCTGCGGCCCCGCGCCCGCTATCGCGCTTATCCCGCGCGCCGTGGCGCACTTTCACCGGCTGCGCCCGCGGGACAGGGTGGCTTACAGCGTGGATAACTGGCAGTCGTTGCGTCAGCGTCTGTTGGCCGACGAATGGCCGTTTTTCGTCGCCGATACCTGGCAGGCCGAGCTGGAAACCACGTTTCGCGTACAGCCGCTGAGTCAGCAGCGCTGCTTTTTCATCTGTCACCACACGCATCCGCTGGCCCGGCAACCGGCCGTCGCGCCGGACGAACTGCTGCGCTTCCCGCTGGCCTCGCCCTATCTGCCGGTCGGCATGCGCAAAATCCTTGCGTCGCTGACGCGCCAGCCCGATTTCCGGCCGCAAATTCAATGTGACCATATCTACTCGCTGTTTAACGTGCTGTCCCAGACTCAGGCCATCAGTTTCGCCAGCGAAGACGGCTTCGCGCTGGGCCGGCGTAGCCACCAACTGGTGGAAATTCCCCTGACGGAAACGCCGCCGGAATGGGGGGAAATGCGCACCCGTTTTGGCATCATATCCAACCTGCAAAAAGCCATTCCTCCGCTGGCGCAACTGATGATAGACACATTGCTTGAGCAGGATCGGCTGCGCCAGTCCGACGGCTATTGAGCCTGGCCGGCCGCATCATAGAGCGGCCAGACCGTTTCCTGCTGTTGATCCGCCAGCGACTTCTCGACAAAGCGGCCGTCAAACCACTCGTCGACCGGATAATCGCGGCGAATCAGCCCGGCGGCTTTCGCCCGCTGAATGCTGTCCTCGAAGCTGCTGCGCAAAAACGCATCCAGCCGGGGGAACTCTGGAAGTTGAGATCGTTCGGATTCAGTTCTTCCTCAAACAGAGCCGGCGGGATCTGGCTCTGTTCCGCCATCAACGCGATATAGTCCGGCAGATGCGCGGGATCGGCGATCCAGCGGGCATTGTCCACCAGCACGTCGACCAGTTGCTGCGTCGCCTGCGGGTAACGCTGAATGAAGTCCTCGGTCGCCAGCACCGCGGCCTGCGTCGTATTGGCGCGCCCCAGCGCGCTGCTGTTGGCCACAATATTGATGCCCTGTTTGCGCAAGGCCAGCAGACCGACGCCGCCCCACGCCGCATCCACGCGTTTGGCCGCCAGCGCGGCTTTACTGGCCGTCCAGTCCAGATTAATCACCCGGATGTCCCGTTCATTAAGCCCGGCGCTTTTCAACGCCCGTTCGAAAGAGAGCTGATCCGCCGTTCCTTTGTAGACCGCCACGCGTTTGCCGCGTAAATCCTCAATGCGCTGAATGCCCGATTCCGGCGTCGCCGCCAGATAGGAATTTGAACCGCGCGCGCCTAGCAACACCTTGGTAGGCAGCCCGCCGGCGCGGCCGATAATGGCGGCCAAATCGCCCAGGTAGACGACGTCCAACTGCTGGTTTGCCAGCGCTTCGTTAATCGCCGGCCCCGCGCCTTTAAAAAACAGCCAGTTAACTTTTATCCCCTGGGGCTCGAATACCGCTTCCAACTGATGGCGAATATGCGCCAGCCCCAGCGGTCCACGGATAAACGGCTTGCTGCCCGCGCTCTGATCGGGCAGACCGATACGGATTTCCGCCGGTTTGTTCTCCGCCGCCTGAACCACGCCGCCGGCCAGCATAAGGCCGATCAGCGCCAGCGAACCAACCATGCGGCCGGCCAATATTCGCCAGCGGCCTACTGCGCTCTTCTGCATCATTTTCTCCATGAATAACAAAATATTGCCGTCAATATGCTGATATCAAACTACCGAAACACAGCGGCGCGCTTTAAATAACATTTCCGGCTTTATTCAGTAAAAAAAAGCATAAACCCAATAGATCTCCGGCCGCATCAAGGGGCCGTCTTAACGAGGCGCCGCTGGTTTACATCAGTAACTAAATGGAATTATTAGTAAAAATCAACGCGAACGCGGCTTGAAAGATGAAGGCGCGGATCGGTCATCGGGCGGTCATCCCGCATATATGCATTTTTTGCACGTCAACTATCGGATTAATGCATTGGCCTTCACGGCTAAAAACTGTTTTTTATTCCTTATTAGTCCGCTTTAGCTTATTTCGATAAAGAAAATGAATAAGGTTATTCCACTAAAAATGTCTCCGTTGACCTGGCCCGCCTTACCGGAAAAAGCGTTTTATCCATTGGCGGCGCCGCTTGTTCTGCTGATGCTGTGGTACGTCAGCAGCCAGTCAGGATGGATGCCGCCGCAGATCCTCCCATCCCCGGCGGCGGTGGCGCATACCGCCGTCGAGCTTTGGCAAAACGATCTGCTGTCTCAGCTATTGGTCAGCCTGAACCATCTGCTGCGCGGCCTGCTGGCGGGATTGGCGGCAGGCACCTTATTGGGCGCGCTGATGGGCGCCTCGCCGCGCGCGGCCAGCCTGCTGCATCCGACCATCTATGCCCTGGCGCAAATTCCGACGCTGGGCTGGATCCCGCTGTTTATGGTGCTGTTCGGCATCGACGATGGTCTGAAACTGGCCGTGATCGTTAAAGCGGTGATTGTGCCGGTCACGCTGCACACCCAAAGCGGCGTGAGCAATATTCCCGCCTCATTGCTGGAGGTGGCGCAAACGCTGCGCCTGCCCTGGCATCAACGGCTGATTCGCCTGACGCTGCCGGCGATGCTGCCGGTGTGGCTGACCGGGCTGCGGCTGGCGCTGTCGCAGGCCTGGGTTTCGCTCATCGTGGTGGAGCTGCTGGCGTCGTCGCAGGGCATCGGCTACCTGCTGGTTTGGGGCCGCCAGCTGTTTCAACTGGATATCGTATTCGTCTGCATCGCGGTCATCGGTCTGGCCGGGCTGACGATGGAGTGGGCGATCAACCGGTTGGAGCAGCGGCTGGTCTATTGGCCGCATCCGCCGGTCAGCCGCCTCAATACGACGCCCTCGCGCTGGCTGACCGGCTTACTCTTGCCCGTCGCGCTGCTGGCGCTCTGGCGCCACGCCAGCCTGTCCGGCTGGGTTGACGACGTATTGCTGCCGCCGCCCTCCGCCGTACTGCATACGCTGGTTCAGGGGATCGGCGACGGCGTATTGCTGGACGCCATGCGGCACAGCCTGATGCGCGCGCTGGCCGGCGCGGCGGGCGGCGTCATCGCCGGCCTGCTGCTGGGAACATTGCTGGGACTCAGCTCGCGCGCCGATGCCTTGTTTACCCCGACCATCGCCACGCTGCGCCAGATTGCCTTATTCGCCTGGCTGCCGTTACTGACGGCCTGGGTCGGCAACGGCGAAGCGGGCAAAGTCGTATTTGTCGCATTGGCGTCTTTCTTTCCGATGCTGGTCGCCAGCCACCGGGGAATTCGGCAGCGCTCTCTCCAGTTGCAGGAGGTGGCGCAGGTGTTGCGGCTTTCGCTGGCGCTTCGGCTGCGCGTGCTGATTCTGCCGGGGGCGGCGCCGGCCATCTTTGCCGGTTTGCGCCTGTCGCTGATTTATGCCTGGCTCGGCACGATCGGCGCGGAATATTTCATGTCGTCGAACATCGGGATCGGCAGCCTAATGATCAATGCCCAGCAGTTGCTGGATATGCCCACCATCATCAGCGGCATGCTGCTGATTGGCATCACCGGGGCCGTTATCGACCGTGCCGGCCTCGCGCTGGAAAAACGTATGACCCGCTGGCGTACCGCAGGAGAATCCGCATGAGCATCGTCACCAACGACCACCCGCCGGTGGTGCAGTTTGAACATCTGAAGAAACAATTCAACGTGAAAGGCCAACCGCTGACGGCGATCGACGACTTTTCACTCGCCATTTACAGCGGCGAGCTGGTCGCCATCGTCGGCAGCAGCGGCTGCGGCAAATCGACGCTGTTGCGCATGCTGGTCGGGCTGGATAACGATTATCAGGGCCGCATTCTGGTGGACGGCAAACCGGTAAACGGCATCAGCCGCGATCGGGGCATGGTATTCCAAGAGCCGCGGCTGTTCCCCTGGCTAACGGTGCGCCAGAACATCGCGCTGGGGCTGGCGCATGAGAAGCAAAACCGGGAGACGCGCGAACGGCTGATCGACCATTTTATTCAGTTGGTGCACCTAAATGAATTTGCCGACGCCCTGCCCGCCCAGCTTTCCGGCGGTATGGCGCAGCGCGTCGCCATCGCGCGCGGGCTGGTGGCCAACCCACGGATTTTAATGCTGGATGAACCCTTCGGCGCATTGGACGCCTTAACCCGCCAGCAGATGCAGCAGGAACTGCGGCGCATCCATCAGACGGAAGGCACAACAACGCTGCTGGTCACCCATGATGTGGAAGAAGCGGTCTACCTGGCCGATCGCGTCGTGGTGCTGGCGCCGCGTCCGGGCCGCATCCGCCACGTCGCCACGCTCAGCCAGCCGCATCCCCGTCAGCGGGACAGCCAGGCTTTTCACCAGCAGTGCAGCGCACTGCTGTCGCTGTTGACACATCCTGAGACGCCGGCGTCGCCGGAACCCTCTCTTACACCTTTCTGAATGGAGCTTTGCTATGGGACATCCTTCCGTTTACCCCACCGGCACAACAATTTACAACCCGGATAAGGCCTGGGGCGGTTATACCGTCTTTCAGGCGCTGGAAAGCGGCGCCGTGCTGATCGACATGAACGGAACCGAACTGCGGCTGTGGGAAGGCCTGCACGGCTTCCCCAATAAAATCCTGCCCGGCGGCTACATTCTCGGCCATAGCGGCGAGCGCGATTCACGCTATGGGATGCAGGATATGGTCGATCTGATTCAGGTTGACTGGGACGGCAATATCGTCTGGAAATTCAACGGCTATGAACAGATCAGCGATCCCGGCCTTCCCAGCGAATGGATGGCGCGCGTCCATCATGACTACCAGCGCAGCGGCAACCCGGTCGGTTACTATGCGCCGGGACAAGAGCCGCAATCGATCGGCGGCAATACGCTGCTGCTGGCGCATAAGAATCTCTACAACCCGCGTATCAGCGACAAGCTGCTGCTCGACGACGTCATTATCGAGGTGGACTGGCAGGGAAATATTCTGTGGGAGTGGCGTTGCAGCGATCACTTTGATGAGCTGGGTTTCGACGACGCGGCCAAAACCGCCATCTACAATAATCCCAACATGCGCAAAAGCGGCGGCGGCATGGGCGACTGGATGCACATTAACTCGATGTCGGCCCTGGGCCCCAATCCGTGGTTCGATCAGGGCGACGCCCGCTTCCACCCCGATAATATTATCTGGGACGCGCGCGAATCCAACATCATCGCCATCATCGACAAACAAAGCGGCAAGATCGTCTGGAAGCTGGGACCGAACTACAACACGCCGGAGCTGAAACATCTGGGCTGGATCATCGGCCAGCATCACGCCCATATGATCCCGGCAGGATTACCCGGCGCCGGCAATATTCTGGTGTTCGACAACGGCGGCTGGGCGGGCTACGGCGCCCCTAATCCCGCTTCCGCCGACGGCGTTAAAAACGCCTGGCGCGACTACTCGCGGATACTGGAAATCAACCCGGTCACGCTCGATATCGTCTGGCGCTATTCGCCTTATGAAGCCGGCATCCCGCATCCTACCGACGCCTTCCGCTTTTATAGCCCTTACATCAGCAATATTCAGCGTCTGCCGAACGGCAATACGCTGATCAATGAAGGGGCGAACGGCCGGATTTTCGAGGTGACGGTAGAGCACGATATCGTGTGGGAATATATCTCGCCGTATTGGGGCAAGACCGTTAACACCAATATGCTTTACCGGGCCTATCGCGTGCCCTATGACTGGGTGCCGCAGTTGGCGCGCCCGCGGGAGATCCCGGTGGAAGCGCCCGACAACACGCGCTTTCGTCAGCCGGGCGCCGCCCAGCCTGGTTTCGCCAGCGTTATCCGCGTCGACGGCGTGCGTCCTTACAAGAAAAGCGGCGACGCGCTATGCGTGGCGACCGACAGCGAAGACCTGAAACGCAGTCCCAAATTGTTTACCGTTGACCGCGCCCGCTTTACGCCGCTGGACGATACCGTATGGGAAGGCCTCAGCCGGCAGCCGTCGCCGCAGCTGTTGCTGGTCGGCGCGGAGCGCTGCGTACACTGTAAAAGTCTGTACCGGCAGTTGGAGACGGTATTGAGCGAGGACGCCTTCCGCCAGCTTGACGGCCACTATCTGGATGCCGATCGTCACACCGATTTAGCGCAGTTGTTCGCGGTGCGAACGCTGCCTACGCTGCTGTGGCTGGAACAGGGCGAGGTGAAGGCGCGCATTAACGGCGTTCAGCAGCCGGAGGCCCTGCGGGAGTGGCTGCGAAATAATTCATAATAAAACAAACTGTTAATGCAACACTTACCCCACCCCAACCCTCCCCTTGTCAGGGGAGGGAGCAAACCGGAACCAACGTCTCGTGCAGCAGCCGGTGGGTTCTCATTCCTGTCCACGCAGGATGTTCGAAATGGATCGCGGCATCGAAACCGCTGCCGGCGAGCACAAAAGGTTCCATCCGTTCGGCCAGATGCACGATGATATTCGGGTGCATGTCACGAAACCGCGCCAAGCGGGGAATAAGCCAGCGCGCGGCGAAGGTCGGGATGGTGGCGATGTCGAGGCTCGCGCCGCCGCTGGGCTGCCCCATCAGATATTGGCTGTCACGCTCCAGCCGGTCGAGAGACTCCCGAACCTGAACCGCATAACGCTCGCCGTTCGGCAAAAGCCGAACTCGATTACCGACCCGCTCGAACAGCATAACGCCGAGAAAAGCCTCCAGCCGGCTAATCTGGCGGCTGATCGCGCCTTCGGTCAGAGCCAGTTCGTCGGCGGCGCGAGCGAAGCTGCCATGACGAGCGGACGCCTCGAACGCCATGAGCGCGGAATTGCTGGGGATCTTGCGGCGCATGAGCGGCCCTCGAGATGACGGTTCGGCGTTCGATTCGCCGTTACCTTGACATTAGATCACTGAAGCATGAGTCAATGTCGATTTATAGACGGATAACGACAGCTTATCATGAGGAAATATCAGTGAGAAACCAGACCGGGAGTTACGTGCTTGCGGTCGAAGGGGGCGCGATGATCTATACGGTAGAATGCAGCTTTGCCGATCCCGGCAGCGAAGCGGAATGGAACGACTTTTACAGCCTGGACAAACTGCCGGCTCTCATTTCGGTGAGCGGTTTCCATACCTCGCAGCGTTTCATGCTTTGGTTATGACGCATCGAGCATCCACGCGCGAAATTAAGTTAATGTCTGGAGAAAAACGATGTCTAGTCTTGCATTTCCCTGCCAACAGGTCGGTGACTTAACAATCACCGCGGTCAGTGATGGCTATCTCCCCGCCAGCTTCGACATCCTCTCTAATATCGACCCGGCCGATGCCACCCGGATGCAGGAAAGCGCGGGGATAAAGGATTACACCGCGATCCATATAAACTGCTACCTGGTGCGTGGAGGCGGCCGCACGGTTCTGATCGATGCCGGAGCGGGCGGCGTCAAGCAATGGGGCGGTCGATTGCAGACCAATCTGCCGCTGGCTGGCATCCAGCCTTCCGAGATCGACGCGATCCTGTTGACCCATGCCCATCCCGATCATGTCGGGGGGCTGACGGACGCTTCAGGAGAAGCCGTATTCCCGAACGCCGAGCTGGTCGTCCACCATCGAGAGCTCGCGTTCTGGCAGGACGACGGCTATCTGAGCCGCGCTTCCGAGCGAGCGCGGGGTAACTTCCTCATGGCGCGCCAGGCGTTCGACGGCTATCGCGATAGACTGCGCGTCTTCGATGCCGGAGAGGTGCTTCCCGGCATGACTGCGGTTCCGCTTCCGGGCCACACGGACGGACACACCGGCTATCGTCTCGAGTCCGCCGGCCAAAACCTGCTGGTTTGGGGCGATATCGTCCATTTCCCGCAGATTCAGATTCCGCGCCCGGATGTGTCGATTGCCTTCGATCAGGATGCGCATCTAGCCGCCGCGACACGATCGAGGCTGCTGGATCTCGCCAGCTCGGAACGATTGCCGATCGCCGGTATGCATTTTGGCGAACTCGGTTTCGCTCAAATCGAACGAACCGCGTCAGGTTACCGCATTGCTTACGACAAGCCCCCTGCGGGAGAGGCTGCGGAATAACGCCGGATAACACAGACGGTTTTCCCTCCCCGCCCCAACGCTCCCCTTGTCAGGAGCTGTCTCTTCGTCACATTTTTATGCGGACTCAGAGACAGCTTCGTGCGCCACAATACCGCCATTTTCATGCGGCTTCGTCGCTCGCGCTGTTCAAAAACGCTCCCGACAACAAAACATTTCTTTTGCATTATCCCGTTGCATTTTGTTATGTTATTACATAACAAAAAACGATGACTAATACAGTGATAATGACGAACAGCAGCAAAACAGCGGATACCGTATTAGAGGTGGACAACCTTAGCCTGTCCATTGGCGGGGATCGCAAAATCAGCGATCTGACTTTCAGCCTGCGCGCCGGGGAAAAGGTTTGTCTGATCGGCGCATCCGGTTCCGGTAAGTCGTTAACCGCCAAAATGGTGATCGGCGCGCCGCCGGCAGGCGGTCAGATAAGCGGACAAATCCGGGTAAACGGGGAAAACGTGACGCATCTGAGAGCGCTCGCCCGACCGGCCAGTTCACGCGTGTCCGCGGTTTTTCAAGATTCCGCCACGGCGCTGAATCCGCTGATGACGCTCGGCAAACAACTGGCGCTGGCGTTAGGTACGTCGTCACCGAGTGAACTCGCTATGCTGTTGGATGACATGGGACTGGGCGATATCGACAATCTGCCGCGGCGCTTTCCGTCAGAGCTGTCGGGCGGACAACGCCAGCGCATTTGCATCGCGCTGGCGCTGCTGAGCCGGACCCGTTTACTGGTTGCCGATGAACCCACTACCGCGCTGGACGTCATTACCCAACAGCAGGTTCTACAGGTCTTACAGGCCAGATGCGCGCAGCCGTCGGCCCCGGCGCTGCTGTTTATTACGCATGATATCGCCGTCGCGGCGCAGCTTTGTCAACGCGGGCTGGTGATGGAACAAGGATGTCTAGTTGAATCCGGCGACATGCGGCGATTGCTGAACGCGCCGCAGCACCCTTATACCCGCGCGCTGGTCAAGGCGGCCCGTCACGCCGATATGTCATTGGCCTCCGCCGGAGCGCTTGCCGGATGAGCCGCCATCTTCACGACGTTTCAATGCCGTTTTTGCGCATGGAGCGCGTTAGCCGTTACCGTCATTCACCGCGCTTCCCGTGGCAAAAGGCTGATCCCGCCAGCGCGATTTTTCTTGATCTGTCGCTGAGCCTGCAACGCCGTGAACGCGTCGGTCTGGTCGGGGTATCCGGCTGCGGCAAATCCACGCTGCTGAAAACGCTGCTGGCGTTGGACACGCCGGACAGCGGCGCGATACACTGCGACGGCCAATTGGTGCGGCCCGGTTCCGTACGTTCGCTCCTGTGGTATCGCCGCCGTGTACAGTACATTCCGCAAGATCCGGCCGGCTCGCTGGATCCGCGCCAGTCTGTCGCCGCACTGATCGCCGAACCGTTGAAACGTCTGAAAAGCGGCGAAAATATTTGGTTATGCGTCCGAGACGCGATGGATCAGGTGGGCCTGAGCGCCGACTTACTGGCGACGCCGGCCGGTCTGCTATCCGGCGGGCAGGCTCAGCGAGTGGCGATAGCCCGCGCCCTGGTGACGCGACCTGATTTTTTACTGGCGGACGAACCCATCAGCGGATTGGATTTACCGCTGCGGGAACAGATAAAAACCCTGCTACGGCAGGTGACGTTACAAAATAATATGGGATTGTTGATGGTGTCGCACGACATCTCAATGATCGCCGGTTTGTGCGAACGTATGCTGGTCATGGACGATGGACGCATTATCGAAGATCGCCCGACGGCCGATGTGCTGGCATCGCCCCTGCATCCGCATACTCACCGGTTATTAACGGCAATCCCTTCTATAACGACGCTCAATGAATTTCACGTCGCCGCTAATCGCGTGGCGATTTGAAAGACGACGGGCATATATACCCAATAGCTTGCAAGATATCGGGTACTTTGAATTAATGGATGATTCTATGTCAGACCTCGCAAATAACCGCGCACTGCGCCCTTACCCGCCCCTACTGCTGGGCAGCCAGCTTGTTTTCAATATTGGCTTTTATGCCGTCGTCCCCTTTTTAGCCATCTTTCTGCGTGACGACATGCGGCTTTCCGGTTGGACGATCGGACTGGTCATCGGCTTAAGAACCTTTTCGCAGCAGGGCATGTTTTTGATCGGCGGCGCGCTGGCCGACCGTTTCGGCGCACGGGGCGTCATCCTCTGCGGCTGCGTGGTGCGTATTGCCGGCTATCTGTTATTGGCGCTGTCGGATTCGCTGTGGCCGATTATCCTGGGCGCTTGTCTGACCGGCGTTGGCGGCGCGCTGTTTTCGCCCTCCATTGAAGCGCTAATGGCGCAGGCGGGAACCTACAGTGAACAACAGGGAAAACGCAGCCGTTCCGAATGGTTTGCGCTGTTTGCCATCTGTGGCGAACTGGGCGCCGTACTGGGGCCGTTGCTCGGCTCAATGCTGGCCGGCTATGGCTTCCAACGGGTCGCCCTGGCGGGGGCGCTGATCTTTTTACTGGCGCTGTTGGTGCTGTTTTTCAGCCTGCCCGCCACGCCCCGCAACCAGTCAACGCTGCATATCGCCCCCTGGTGGCAGACCTTCCGCCAGCGGCGTTTCGTCGCCTTTATCATTGCCTATAGCGCCTACCTGTTCAGCTATAACCAGCTCTATCTGGCTCTGCCGGTGGAGCTACATCGCGCCGGCGGAAATGAAAAAGATCTCGGCCCGCTGTTTGTTCTGGCGTCGCTGTTGGTGATTGGCCTGCAACTGCCGCTGGCGCGTTTTGCCCGCCGTCTTGGCGCGGCCCGTATGCTGCCGCTGGGATTTGCCCTTCTGTCGGCCTCTTTTGTCAGCGTGGCGCTGTTCGCCCCCATGACGCCGCCGGAGGGCTGGCTGCGATTATTGCCGGCGATCTGTCTGATTACGCTATTGACGCTGGGGCAGATGCTTATTATTCCCGTCGGCATGGATCTTGTTCCTCACTTCGCCAATAACCACAACCTCGGCGCGCACTATGGCGCATTGGCGTCAATGGGCGGGGTGGCGGTACTGGCGGGCAACTTCCTGCTCGGCGGCCAGCTTGACCTCGCGCTGACGCCCTCGCCGCAGGCCGCGATCCCCTGGCTGATGCTGGCTGCCGTTCCGCTGTGCAGCGCATTGGCGATGGCGCTGATTTGTCGCCCGTTTAAACACCCTCTCCCTTTTAATCAATAGGATTGTCCAATGAATACTCGCTCATTATGGCCGATTCCCGGCCTGCTTTGCACTATCCTGCTCCTTTCCGGCTGCTTCAACGAACCAGAGGAAAAACCGGCCGCCGATAGCGCTAGCCGGCTGAAACTGGCTATGCTGCAACCGCCGCGTTCGGGACTGACGCCGCTTAGCGACGATGCGTTTAAACTATCGCGCTGGAGTACGGCGGAGACGCTGGTGGTGCTCAATGAACTTGGCGAAGCCCAACCGGCGCTGGCCACCCATTGGCGGCAAATCGATGATAAAACCTGGCGTTTTGAACTGCGGCCGAACGTTCATTTTCATGACGGCACCACGTTAAGCGCGGCGACGGTGGTCAATGCGCTCACCGCCGCCTCGACCGCCGCGCCGAAACCGCGCATCCTCGACGGCGTTCAGATGAGCGTGGAGGCGGATGGCGATAGCGCCGTTATCGTATCGACCGCCAGCCCCGATCCGTTAATCCCGCAGCGTCTTTCCAGCCCGCAGTTGGCGATTCTGTCCGTCAACGCCTATGGCGCAAACGGCGTAGTCAATCCGCAAAACCACGGCAGCGGCCCCTTTGTGCTGCGTAGCGTAAACGGCACCAGCGGCGCCACGCTGGACAGATTCGACGGCTATTGGGGCGACAAAGCCCAATCCAGCGGAATCGATGTCAGTTTCGTGCCGGATGGCGCGGCCCGCGGCGCCGCATTGCGCACCGGCACGGCGGATATCGTTGAGGCCATCCCGGTATCGCAAGCGCCGTTGCTGGACCCAAAAATGGTGCATGAAGTGCCGATGCCGCGCACCAATACGCTTTACCTCAATGCCCGCCAGGGACCGATGACAGATCCGGCGCTGCGCGCGGCGGTGCGCAACGCGCTGAACCGGCAGCAACTGGTGGATAACGTTTATGAAAAACGCGCCGACGTGGCGCAGGGATTGCTCGGCCCGGCGCTGCCCTGGGCCGCGGAACTGCGTCAGCCGGTCGCCGATCCGGTTCAGGCCGCGTCGCCCGGCGGCACGAGCATCACGCTGGCCACCTTCAGCGATCGCGCCGAACTGCCCGAAGTGGCGGTCTATCTGGCGCAACAGCTCACCGCCGCCGGTTTCACGGTAAACCAGGTGGTGCGCGAATATGCGCAGATTGAATCCGATGCGCTGGCCGGCAAATTCGACGCCTTTATTTTATCCCGCGCCACGGTGTTGGATTCCGGCGATCCCGTCGCCTACCTCTACAGCGATTTCTCCTGCGAAGGCTCGTTCAATATTTCCCAGCTCTGCCGCCCGGAAATCGATCGGGCGTTGCAACAGGCCGCCGCCATTCCGGCCGGCGATGAACGGCGCCGGGCGATTATGCGGGCGGAAAATCTGATTCTAGCCAGCGATGCGGCCATCCCGATGCTGCACGAACGCGTTATCCAGGGAGAGCGCGCGCAGGTGGTCGATGCGCTGCGCGATCCGCGCGAACGCGCCCTAATCAACAGCGCCACCCGGATTGATCCGAATAAACAAGCCGAATGATGCCTGAATGACCGTAACGAGTGAAACACCGCTATGAGTGAAACCATATATTGCCGCACCTGCGCCGAAATCGGCCGGACGCGGAATGCCCGCTACGGTATGCTGATCCCGCTCTTTTCCCGCCTGATGACGCTGGCGGCGATTATCGTGCTGATTGGCGTATTGCCGTGGCTTTCGGGAAAGGATCCGGCGCTGGCCTTGCTGCGCGCCCGCTCCGGCGATCAGGAGCCCACGGCGGAAACCCTGAATGCCATCCGCCGCTCGTTGGGGTTGGATCAGGGGCCGTTGCAGCTGCTGGCTAACTGGCTTAGCGGCTTACTGCATGGCGATGCGGGAAACTCATGGGTATCGGGCCATCCGGTCTTACCGGGAATGTTGCAGGCCGCGGGGGTATCGCTGACCCTGATGGCATCGGCCGCGCTGGTGGCCTTTTCGCTGGCGGCGATACTGTGCGCCAACACGTTCCGGCGGGGATTACATGGCCGAATACGCCGCTCAAACGGGCTTTTCGCCGCCATGTTCACCGCGCTGCCGGAGTTTCTGCTGGCATCGTTTCTGCTGATAATCGGGGCGGTCTGGCTGCAATGGTTTCCGCCCTACGGCTGGCGCGGGCTGCACTATGCGGTATTGCCGTCGCTGGCGTTGGGGATTCCCGCCGGCGGCTACCTCGGCCGCATTATTGCCGATGCGCTGGCGGCGACTTTCAGCGAAAGCTGGCTGACAACCTGGAGCGTCGCGGGCATCAGCCGCCGACACATTGCGCTGGCGGTGCTGAAACGCACATTACCGAGCGTGATGCCGATGGTGGGGCTGGTTTTAGTCTCGCTTACCGGCGGCGCCATCGCCGTAGAAAAAGTTTTCGCCATTCCGGGTCTTGGCCGGGCAACGCTGGGCGCGGCGGCGGCGCAGGATCTCCCCGCGCTGCAGGCGGGCGTGCTGATTTTACTGCTCATCGCATCGATAGCCGGTATAGCCGTTGGCGGAGTACGGTTGCTGATCCTTGGGCGCGCGCTGAACAATGGCGCGATGCCGGTGCCGGAAGAGAATCAAATGACGGCATCGCGCTATGCCGCCTGGCTGCCGCTAGTCTGTCTGCTGATATTGCTGGTATTGCTGATCGCTGGGCTGCCGCGGGATCCCTATACGTCCGAGTTTTTGCGTTTGCAGCCGCCCTCTTTTGCGCTGCCGTTCGGCGCCGACGCCATGGGGCGCGATCTGCTGGCCCGCGTCGCTCACGGCACGCTGAACACCTGCATGCTGGCGTTGGCGGTGGCGCTGGCCTGCCTGACGATTGGGCTGTTTATCGGTCTGTTCCCGCGCTTGTTTATCGGCCCGGTGGAAGTAACCAATGCCCTGCCCCCAGTGATTGCCGGTCTGCTGGTGGCGGCGATCAACGGTCCGTCGTCAACGGGCGCGGCGGTGGCGGTAACCGCCGTCAGTTGGGCGCCGCTGGCGGCGCACACCGCGGCATTAGTGTCTGAAATCGGCGCTCGCCCCTACATTCGCATGTTGCCGGTAATCGGCGTCGGCCCCGTGCGCCGCAGTCTGTTTTATGTGTTGCCCGCGCTGATCGGACCGTTATTCCGTCACGCCATGCTGCGCCTGCCGGGCATCGCGCTGGCGCTGGCTTCGCTGGGATTTTTAGGATTAGGCGCGCCGCCGCCGACGCCGGAGTGGGGCCGCGTATTGGCGGAAGGCATGCCGTATATCGAACGGGCTTTCTGGGGCGTACTGGCGCCCGCCGCCGCATTGAGCATTTTGTCGGTGCTGGCGGTCAGCGCCGCCAATCTGTCTGGCCGGGCCAAGCGTTAGTTCGTTGCTGCATGGTTTAAAAGGCGAGACGGCGGGTGAAAATAATCATTACGTTGGCAAGATCGCGCCAGGCGCAAAGGACAACGCTTTAGCCTCTGCCAGTAATAATTGCCGACTAGCCGCATCCTCGGGATAGGAAAGATCGCTAAAAATAAAAGCTGATGCACTATTTTATTTAGTGAAGCCTGCGCTATCGGTGAGAAGCCGCGCCGCTGCGGCCGGAGGACGAAGGGTATATACTCACTTTCAGTTCGACACTCGGTTGAATAATTGAAAACCAATGCCAATGAGAGGAGAAAATATGCATAACAACGGATCCAGAACAAACCTCACGACCGCTGAGGCGCTTGATAAACTGGAAGCGTTGTACAACAGTGCTGTTGCGGCACTGCGTGACGCAATAGGGGATTTTATCAATCACGGTAAGTTACCTGACGCGAAGGCGCGTGCCGCGGGGCTTTTCGCCTATCCTGAACTGCGCGTCAAATGGGACGGCGAATCGGCAGGTCACCCTAAGCACCGGGCTTACGGCCGTTTTACCCGGCCGGGCAACTACTCAACCACCATTACCCGCCCCGAGTTTTTCCGCCACTATCTGAAAGAGCAGTTAAGCCTGCTGGAAGGAGAATATGCGGCCAGTATCGAAGTCGTTCCCTCGCAGCAGGAGATCCCCTTCCCTTACGTTCTGGATGGCTCGGATTTGATCCTCGATCGCTCGATGAGCGCCGGGATCGCCAAACATTTCCCGACCACCGAGTTATCTAAAATCGGCGATGAGACCGCCGACGGCTTATTCCACGCCACCACCACCTCCCCGTTGTCGCACTTCGACGCGTTGAGAACCGACTTTTCCTTGGCGCGGCTACGGCACTATACCGGTACGGCGGTCGAACATTTTCAGCCTTTTATTCTTTTTACCAACTATACCCGCTACGTTGATGAATTCGTGCTGTGGGCCTGTAAGCAGATCGCGGATCCGAATAGCCCCTATGAAGCGCTTGCCTGCGCGGGCGACATCCTTATTACCGGGGAAACCCCGGAGCCGGAACAGACCGTTTCCGACCTTACCTGGAAAAAACATCAGATGCCGGCTTACCATCTGATCTCGCGCAACGGCAAAGGGATTACGCTGGTCAACATCGGCGTCGGGCCGTCCAACGCCAAAACCATCTGCGATCATCTCGCCGTACTGCGTCCCCACGCCTGGCTGATGATCGGCCACTGCGGCGGTCTGCGTGAAAGCCAGTCGATCGGCGATTACGTGTTGGCTCACGCTTATCTGCGCGACGATCATGTTCTGGATTCGGTGCTGCCGCCCGATATTCCCATTCCGAGCATCGCCGAAGTACAGCGCGCGCTGTATGACGCCACCAAGATGGTAAGCGGCATGCCCGGCGAGGAAGTGAAACAGCGGCTGCGCACCGGTACGGTAGTCACCACCGACGATCGCAACTGGGAACTGAGATATTCGGCCTCCGCGCTGCGCTTTAACCTCAGCCGCGCGGTCGCCGTTGATATGGAGAGCGCGACGATCGCCGCGCAGGGTTACCGCTTCCGGGTGCCCTATGGCACGCTGCTCTGCGTTTCGGACAAACCGCTGCACGGTGAAATCAAGCTGCCCGGTCAGGCCAACCGTTTTTATGAGGGCGCCATTTCGGAGCATCTGCAAATCGGTATCTGCGCTATCGATCTGCTGCGCGCGGAGGGCGACCGTCTGCATTCACGCAAACTGCGTACTTTCAACGAGCCGCCTTTCCGTTAAAACCGCGGCAGTGGGCTTTCGGGTTCACTGCCTGCTACTTTTGCGCGATAGCTCCTTAAGTTCCTGCGTCTCTTTCGCATCAATGCTTAATTCCGCCGTCGGCCTTAGCAGCAGGCGGCGCAAACCGATGGGATCCCCGGTTTCACGGCAATAACCATATTCGCCGTTACGTATCCGCAGCAATGCCGCATCAATTTTCGGCAGTAACCGGCTTTCGCGGTCGATCTGACGGAATAACATTCTCAGTTCTTCCTCTCTGGTCGCTTTATCCCCGTCATCCCCGGACTGTTCGTTGAATTGAATACTGCTTTTAAGCTCATCGATATGATTGAGCAACGCGATGCGCTCCGCGTTAAGCCGGTTTTTGAAGAAATCCAACTGCTGCTGGTTCATGTAATCTTCCGACGGCATGGTCAGAATATCTAATTCTTCTGGTACTGATTTTGGCATCTTTGGCTCCAAAGATAGAATCCACAATTTTGTTATGTTATAACAACTAAAAATGACTAATAACAGGCCGCCATGATGCAAAAACACGCCTACCTGCTGTTCCTTTTACTCGTTGCGGCAAAAGCTCCCGCCTTTCAGGCAAAGATTGCGCCTTCCGGCGAAGCAAATAATATCGAGAATGCCCTTTATCAATCGCCAGCAATGACTATACAAACTATTCATCCGGGCGTATGTAGCGCCGTCTCCATTAATGGCTGCGGCTGCCCTTTTTGCACACAGTTAAGAAGCATAGGTCGCTAAACGCGATTCCTCAATTTCACAACACGTTTAGGCCAGGGATCGTAAAATTCTCCGCCCCGCTGCCAATATGCGATTTCATTTTCCGTCAGGAAGCAGGTTTGCAGCGCTGAAACAAAATAGGCCAACGACCGCCGTTGACCGATAACCGTCAAACGACAACAGCGATCGCCAAAGCGTCCCGGCTGATTTGCCAGCTGTTGTTGCAATATCATCCGTTCAGACTGGCTCAGCCCGTTATCCTGATGGTTGAGTATTCCCGCTTTCCAGTAGCTAATGAATTCCAGGCCGATGGCGCCGGCGGCCTGATTCCACAGCAGAGCGAGATCGTCTCGGCCCGGCAGCCAAAAAAACCCTTTACTGCGATGAATTCCCGCGCCGAGCCGCTGGTGATAAACCTGCCACAACCGCTGCGGGTGGAACGGCCGATCGTCGTGAATCACGCGAGACTCAATATCATAAGGCGGGCTGCCGTTAGGCGTCGGCGTCTCCACTTCCGCCTCCAGCTCGGTAATCAGTTTTTCGACGCGATGGAAATCATAGTCCGGCAAGGAGAGTAAATCGTTTAGCCTGACATTGCCCCATTGGCAAGAGAGGATAGCGACGTAGGGATTCAGCGGATGAATGGCCTGAGCGATGTCTCTCACCTGCTCCGCCGACAGGCGATCCGCTTTCGTCAAATGCAGCTGGCTGCAAAACATGATTTGCTCCGCCAGTAAATTATCAATATTGCGTTTTCCGCTCGCCAAATTACTCCGTAAACGAGGAAGCAGCGCGGTTCCTGCCGCATAATCCTGCTCCAGCATGATGGCATCCACCAGCGCGATAACCCCTTTTAGCGCGACGGAGGGATGAGCGCGTAAGTATTTGATCAGCGGCAAGGGATGGCTGCTGCCGGATGTTTCCAGCACGATATGCGCCGGCGTGTTTTCCGCCAGCATATCGGCCAGCGCGCGATCCAATCTGGCAATACCGTCGGCGCTACTGATATTGTCGTCCGAGATACTGATAAGATTGCGTTTCCGCTTATCGACGATTTCAGTATTGGCGATCAGCACGCCGTCCACATCCAGTTCACTCATATCGTTAACGATGACGCAGATCGGCATGGCGTATTGATGCGCCTGCGCCAGCAGACTTTTGAGCAAGGTGGTTTTCCCCGCGCCCAAAAAGCCGTTCAATATGGTCAGCGGAATTTTGTTCATTGATGCACTCGGCTATCCGTTAGCGGTTAAACATTGCAGACAGGTTTATCCGCGCTCCGCCCGGCAATGACTAAAACGCCATGCGGCGGAACGCAATGGATATGTTATAACATAACATTTATATTTTCCATAATACGCCGAATGGGATAGCGCAAAAGCGGATAGTTGCCGGACAGACCGTGAAAACGGCGGTTGAATCAACGGAAAGCCGCTGCCGGCTTTCTGCAATTTGAAATTTATTGGATGCAGCCTGAAATCGGCTGGATAGATATGAATAAAAAAACTGCCTCCGTTCAACGCCAGGAGGCAGTTTAATTATTCATCAAACTAATTTATTTCTGGGTGCTGATCGATCAGCGTTTTTCTTTTCTTCTGCAATTCGGCGATCTGCTCGTCAATATCTTCGATTTTCTGTTCAATATTGTCGTGATGCTCCTGCAGCAGCTCTTTCGCTTCAGCCCGGTCGGATGCCGCAGGCGTCGCGCCTTTCAGCGGCCGGTTGGCCGTTTCTTTCATCAAAATCCCCGTGACCAGACCAATAATGGAAATCACCATTAAATAATAGGCCGGCATATAGAGATTCTTGGTTGATTCCACCAGCCATGCCGACGCCGTGGGGGTGAAACCGGCAATCAGAATGGAGATGTTGAATGAAAGCGCCAGCGCGCTGTAGCGGATATGCGTGGGGAACATAGCCGGTAAAATAGACGCCATAACGCCGGTAAAAGAGTTAAGCAATACGGCCAGAATCAACAGCCCGCAGAAAATCAAGCCAATCACGTCGCTGTTAATCAGCATGAAGCTCGGGATGGCTAAAACAAACAACCCAATACTGCCGCAGACGATAAACGGCTTACGGCCAAAGCGGTCGCTCATTAGCCCCATTACCGGCTGTACAAACAACATACCGATCATCACCGCGATAATAATCATTACGCCATGGTCTTCGGAATAATGCAGGCTGTGTGACAGATAGCTCGGCATATACGTCAGTAACATGTAATAAGTGACGTTGGTGACAATCACGATACCGACACAGAGCAGTAGGTTTTTCCACTGGGTAGAAGCAATCTGGCGAAAAGAGGTCTTTGGCGCCGTCTGTAAGCTGTCCTTCGACTCTTTATCGATAGCATCAAAATGCTGTTGAAAAGCGGGCGTTTCCTCCAGCGCATGTCGCAGATAGATACCGATCAGCCCCAAAGGACCGGCAATAAAGAACGGGACTCGCCATCCCCACTCAAGGAAATTGGCTTCGCCGACAATGGATGAGATCAATACCACCACGCCCGCGCCTAAGACAAAGCCGGCAATCGAACCGAAATCAAGCCAACTGCCTAAAAATCCGCGCTTTCTGTCTGGCGAATATTCAGCGACAAATATCGCGGCGCCGGTATATTCGCCGCCGACGGAAAATCCCTGAGCCAATTTTGCAATCAGCAATAAGATCGGCGCCCAAATGCCGATTGAGGCATACGACGGTATCAACCCGATACAGAATGTACTGACCGCCATAATAATAATGGTAATTGACAATACTTTTTGGCGACCAAATTTATCGCCCATGGCGCCAAAGAATATTCCTCCCAGCGGCCTGACGAGAAAAGGAACGGAAAACGTCGCCAGCGCGGCGATCATTTGCACGCCAGGATCGGCGCCGGGAAAAAATACCCGGCCAAGCGCATAGGCGACGAAACCATATACGCCGAAATCAAACCATTCCATTGCATTACCCAGCGCCGCAGCCGTAATGGCTTTTTTCAGCTTGGCATCGTCAATAATGGTAATGTCCTGTATTTTCATTGGTTCCATTCGTTTCTTTCTTAATACCATTTATGACATCCTCCGTTTAAAAAATAACCGCTCATAAAATGGTATATATAAGCTGTCATAGTAATTCGACGTTGATTATAGAGTATTTTAAAAAATGAATCCCGCTGCGCTACATGAGCTACCATCTACCGCCGCGGCGTGCCGATAAGAACATCAAGACAATAATTTCTTTGCTTATTATATCCGAATGATAATTCTGGAAATTTAACAACACGCCAGACGCAATAGAAATCATGCTCCAAAAATCCCAATGTCTTTTGAAATATAATTATACGCTTTTAAAATAGGCCGAGGCGGTTATAATTCCACCAATTAGAAGAAATATTCACCATAAAGCTAATTTGGCTTTTTACAGTTGTCATTATATTGTTCAAACCGACGGGTCGGCGTTTGCCGTTATTGGCGCAACCAATTCAAGCTCGCTCAGCTAAAAACGCTCATGACGCAAAAGCGTTGTAATGCTGTTTTCCGATATAGATCCAATAAGTTTTTTGCGCGCGCCGATTGCGTGGGAATCGCAAATCAGTCGGCGTTTTAATACGGATTCACAGATAGAGGAAATGTTCCCACAGAGCAACCTTTCTCCGTGGGAACCGGGGATTCATCAATCAAGACGTAGCGGGGTTATTATCCATTACGGCTGGCCGGATAACATACCGCGCTACCGTGAGCCGCGGGCGGCAATAATCTCATCCATCACATTGCGCGGCGCTTCCACATAGTGTTTGAACTCCATAGTGTAGGTTGCCCGCCCCTGAGACATCGACCGTAATGCGGTGGAATAACCGAACATCTCGGATAGCGGCACCTCGGCGCGGATAATCCGTCCGGCGATCATCTCTTCCATCCCCTGCACCAGACCGCGGCGGGAGGATAGGTCGCCCATTACGCTGCCGGCATACTCTTCCGGCGTTTCAACTTCCACTTTCATGACCGGCTCCAGAATCACCGGATTGGCGCGTTTGACCGCATCACGGAAGCCGATAATCGCCGCCATCTTGAACGCCATTTCCGAGGAGTCCACCTCATGGTAGGAGCCGAAGGTCAGCGTAACTTTAATATCGACAATCGGATACCCCGCCAATACGCCGGTCATCATCGCCTCACGTACGCCTTTTTCCACCGACGGAATGAATTCACGCGGCACCACTCCGCCTTTGGTGGCATCTTCAAAAGCGAAGCCTTTGCCGGCTTCCTGCGGCTCGACCGTCAGCACCACATGGCCATACTGCCCTTTACCACCGGACTGGCGGACAAACTTCCCTTCCACATCCGTCACCTTGCTGCGTATCGTTTCACGATAGGTGACCTGCGGCCTGCCGATGTTGGCTTCCACGCCGAACTCGCGCCTCATGCGGTCGACGATGATCTCCAGGTGCAGTTCGCCCATGCCGGAAATGATGGTCTGACCGGATTCTTCATCGGTTCTGAGACGGAATGACGGATCTTCCGACGCCAGCCGCTGCAGCGCGATCCCCATTTTTTCCTGATCGGCCTTGGTTTTCGGCTCGATCGCCAGCGAAATTACCGGATCGGGAAACTCCATACGCTCCAGCGTCAGTACGGCATCCGGATCGCACAGGGTTTCTCCAGTGGTCACCTCTTTCAGACCGACGCAGGCGGCGATATCCCCAGCCCGGATCTCATCCACTTCATGACGGGCGTTGGCATGCATCTGAACGATACGGCCGATACGCTCTTTCTTACCCTTCACCGGGTTATACACGCTGTCGCCTTTTTTCAGCACGCCGGAATAGACCCGGATGAAGGTTAGCTGACCGACATAAGGGTCCGTCATCAGTTTGAACGCCAGCGCCGAGAATTTTTCATTGTCATCGGCATGGCGCGCCACCGTCTTGCCTTTTTCATCAATTCCGCTGACCGGCGGGATATCCAGCGGCGAGGGCATCAGTTCGATGATGGCGTCCAGCATACGCTGCACCCCTTTATTTTTAAACGCGCTGCCGCACAGCATCGGCTGAATTTCACCGGCAATGGTGCGAGTACGCAGGCCAAGGGTAATTTCCTCTTCGCTCAACGCCACGCCGTCCAGATACTTGGTCATCAGTTCATCGGAAGCCTCTGCCGCCGCCGTGACCATCTTCTCCCGCCACTCCTGGGCGGTCGCCAGTAAATCGTCCGGGATAGCCTCATAGCTGAAGACCATGCCTTGTGAGGCTTCATCCCAGATGATGGCGCGCATCTTGATCAGATCGACCACGCCGGTAAAGTGCTCTTCGCTGCCGATCGGAATAACGATCGGCACCGGATTGGCCTTCAGCCGGTCAATCATCATCTGATAAACACGGAAATAGTTGGCGCCGGGGCGGTCCATTTTGTTAACGAACGCCAAGCGCGGCACATGATATTTATTGGCCTGCCGCCATACCGTCTCCGACTGCGGCTGCACGCCGCCGACAGAGTCGTATACCATCACCGCGCCATCCAGCACGCGCATCGAGCGTTCGACTTCAATAGTGAAGTCGACGTGTCCGGGGGTGTCGATAATATTGATCCGGTGCTGGGGATAACGGTGATCCATGCCCTGCCAAAAACAGGTAACCGCCGCAGACGTAATGGTAATGCCGCGCTCTTGTTCCTGCGCCATCCAGTCTGTCGTCGCCGCGCCATCATGTACTTCGCCCATCTTGTGACTTACCCCGGTATAAAACAGGATACGTTCCGTGGTAGTGGTTTTCCCGGCATCAATGTGGGCGGAAATACCAATATTACGATAGCGTTCAATGGGGGTTGTGCGTGCCATATAACATCCTTAATTAGCTAAACTAATTCTGGGCTGGCAGTTAACTGTCTGCGGCAGAACTCGATATTGATTATCGATAAACAATATAGTCCTATTGTACGGGTATATGCGAACTATTTGTGCAATAGATTTTCACTTTCTATCACCATGCCTTCCGGAAGGAATCGCCCTCCCTTCTGATGATTATTACCGTTCAGGGAATTTTTGCCGTAAGAAGGCGCTTATTATTCGCGCGCTACCCAGTCAACTACCCTCCTCTTTTCCAGTGTTGAAATCGATGCTTCGCTAATACCAGGCACACAATGCTTTTTTACCGGCAACGAGAAAGATGAAGGGTGTATCACATATACCGATCGCGGGTATTGTCATCCTCATACCGGCCCTCTATAAAATAGGTTTACAGGGCGTGACTGAACAACTAAAGGCGAACCTGTCATGCACGGTCATAGAGATCGTGCATGACAGGTTTTTTTTTGCGTTGAGCGCCGCCTGACGCCGCTTTTCAGGTCGTCTCCCGGAGCTTGTTTACTTTTTGGCATTAAGAGGGACAGACAGATGAATAAATCACTAGCCGCCGGACTGATGATCCTCCTATCGTCAGCCAGCTATTCTGCTTTTGCCAACGGACCGGAGGTTACGCTGGATAGCGGACGCGTCGCCGGAACGACGATTCAAGACGTGGATGTTTTCAAAGGCATTCCTTTTGCCTCTCCCCCGGTGGGAGAGCTGCGCTGGCAGCCGCCGCAGCCGGTACAGCACTGGACGGACGTGCGACCGGCGCTGGAATACGGTAAAGATTGTATGCAGGAACCGTTTCCCGGCGATGCCGCTCCGCTCGGCGTCGGGTTCAGCGAAGATTGTCTGACCGTCAACGTATGGCGCCCGGCTAACACTAATGGGCCGCTGCCGGTCATGGTATGGATCTATGGCGGCGGTTTCGTCAACGGCGGTTCGTCACCCGCCGTCTATTCCGGTGAAGAGTTTGCGCGCCAGGGCGTGGTATTCGTCAGCTTTAACTATCGCGTCGGCCGTTTCGGTTTCTTTGCGCATCCTGCCTTGGCTAATCAACCGCTGCGCGGCAATTACGGCCTGATGGATCAGATCGCGGCGCTGCAATGGGTGCAAAAAAACATTGCCGCCTTTCATGGCGATGCGCAAAACGTCACGCTGTTCGGCGAATCCGCCGGTGGGTTTTCCGTCGGCTCTATGCTCACCACCGACTTAGCCAAGGGACTGTTTCAAAAAGCCATTATTCAATCCGGCTCCGGCAGGCAGAATATGGTGCCGAAACAGGAGTGGCAGCAGGCGGAAAAAGCCGGTCTGGCTTTCGCCCAAGCAAACGGCATCAGCGGTGAAGATGAAAAAGCCCTGGATGCCTTACGCCAAATCCCGGCCGATAAAATCGTCAATGGGCTGAACATGGCGACAATGATGTCGGCGGATTACTCCGGCCCGATGATTGATGGCAAAGTGATCGTCGGAGAACCGCAAGATCTTTATCGTCGGGGCGCATTTCAGCACGTTCCGCTGATGATTGGCGCAACCGATGCCGATATCGGCTTTCCCCCTAAAGCCACCTCGCTGGATGAAGCCGTTGCGGTTTTCGCCGATGCCGAACGGCCAAAAGCCAGACTAGCCTATCAGGGGATGACGCCTCAAGCTGTCGCAGAGGCAATCGCCAGCGATGCTTTTATGGTTGAACCCGCTCGTTTCGTCGCTCGCATCTGGGATAAGACCGGCATTCCGGTTTGGCACTACCGTTTTGGCTATGTGGCGGAAAGCATGCGCGATCAATGGCCGGCAGCCGTACATGCCAGCGAGATCCCTTACGTATTTAACACGCTGAACGCGCGTTATGCGGATAAGGTCACGGCCAAAGATCGGGCCGTCGCCCGGCAAGCGCATCAGTACTGGGTTAACTTTGCCCGAACCGGTCAGCCAAGCGCCGGGGATCTGCCGCCATGGAATCGCTATAGCCAGCAAAAAGACAACATTCTGATCATCCCGGCCAGCGGAGCGGAGCACACCAAAGAGCAAGCCGATCCCTGGCAAACCCGTCTGGATTTAGTGGAGAAACTGACGGAGCAGAATGCGCATTGAAAGTTATAGCTGCTCGGCCCGCAACGGATTAATGAAACGAAAAAGCCAGTCGGCCTATAGCCGACTGGCTTTCGGAATAACGTAAAGAAAATGCTGTATGCCAGTATCGCCGTCTTACTCGACGGCGTATTCTTTCATTCTATTTTCTTCCGTCAC
This sequence comes from Brenneria izadpanahii, assembly GCF_017569925.1. Taxonomy (NCBI): domain Bacteria; kingdom Pseudomonadati; phylum Pseudomonadota; class Gammaproteobacteria; order Enterobacterales; family Pectobacteriaceae; genus Brenneria; species Brenneria izadpanahii. The sequence continues at coordinate 3,364,793 of NZ_CP050854.1, forward strand.
CATACTCTTGAGCTTTTTTAACACCTCGCCGGCTTCCTTCAGCACCCGAGCGCATTGCTCGTGAGTGATGGTAAGCGGCGGCTCAATCCGAACTGATTTGGAGTTATTCAAAGTACCGGCGACCAAAATATTGCGATGGAAAAGCTCTTTCGCAAATGCATAGCCGATTTCGTTTTTCTTGAACTCGATGGCCTGCAACAGACCAAGACCACGAACTTCAGAAATCAACTCCGGGTAGCCGGCGGCAAGTTGCTTCAACCCGTTCAGCAAGAAAGCGCCCTGCTGCGCGGCCCGTTCAGGTAACTTTTCGGTCAGCAACACATTGATGGTGGCCAAAGCCGCGGAACAAGCCAGCGGGTTACCGCCAAACGTCGTGGTGTGCAGGAACGGATTCTCAAACAGCACGGAGAATACTTCTTCCGTCGCCACCGTCGCGCCGATAGGCATCACGCCGCCGCCCAAGGCTTTAGCCAGACAAAGAATATCGGGCTGAACGCCATAATGCTCACAGGCAAACATCTTGCCCGTGCGACCCATGCCGGTCTGAACTTCATCCAGAATCAGCAATGCCCCAACCTCATCACATAATGCTCTGACTGCAGGCAAGTAATTATCCGGTGGTAAAATTACGCCGCCTTCTCCCTGAATAGGTTCAAGGATAATGGCAGCTACGTCATCTCCGGTCTTCTGGCATTGATGAACCTGCTTCCTGATAGCGTTGATATCACCGAAAGGAACATGGTGAAAACCAGGAACTAAAGGCATGAAAGGACGGCGAAACTCAGCTTTCGCGGTAGCGGATAACGCGCCAAGCGACTTACCGTGAAACGCGCCCGATGCGGCGATAAATGTATATTTGCCACGTTTGGACTGATAGGCTTTGGCCAGTTTCAGCGCTGCTTCAACCGATTCCGTGCCGCTGTTGCTAAGAAAACTATATTTAAGATTACCCGGCGTTAATGCCGCCAGCGTTTTTGCCAGCATCGCCCGCAGTGGATCAAGAAGCTCCTGACTATGCAAAGGTTGCTTGGCAAGTTGCTGCTCTACGGCAGCGATAACGGTGGGATTTCGATGACCTACGCTGAAGATACCAAAGCCGCCCAGACAATCCAGGTACTCATTTCCCAAGGTATCGACCAATGTATTCGGGCTACTGGCGCGCCATTCTACTGCGCCATACTCGCCCCCGGAAGTGACTGATTTTCTGTATTCCAGAAAACCTGGGTTAACGTATTCACGAAAGGAAGTTAGAACATCTTTGTTTAATGCAGCCACTTCATCAGTGGTCAATTTTTCGCTTTTAATCCAATGCAATGCCTGCTGAGTACACTCTAGCGGGTTGACGTTTGACTTTGATCTGGACAAAATGCGCTCCTTGAAAACTGATATCACATGATATCAATCTAATTAATGCACATAACACGCCAGTTGACCGCCCCTAAAAGCAATAAAAGATTAAAATCTACCAGGGCATATAAAACCAAAATAAAAAGAAAAATAAAACTTTATGGCCAGAATTAAACACTAATACAAACGTCCTGTGCCAAAAAAACATGGTTAAAATTCGTCCAATCGCACCACCATCGAGCAATCAGCCCCATTTCGGTGCAATCAAACCATAAAAATGCAGCGTCTCTACCAAGGGAAATATGACCGGTTGGGAAATAGCTAAATAACCCACATTACCTCAGTAAAAACATAAGGTAATGTGGCGTTATGCGCTCAGGCGGGTAAATTAATGGCGGATCATGATGTGGCGGACAATGGTGTAATCTTCCAGACCGTATATCGACATATCCTTGCCGTAGCCGGAAAGTTTTTGTCCGCCGTGCGGCATTTCGCTCACCAACATAAAATGGGTATTAACCCAGGTACAACCGTATTGCAGAGAGGCCGCCAAACGATGCGCCCGGCCGATATCTTTGGTCCAAACCGACGACGCCAGCCCGTAGTTGGAATCATTAGCCCAGCCGACCACCTGCTCTTCATCATCGAACGGGGTGATGGAAACCACCGGACCAAAAACTTCTTTCTGGACGATCTCATCTTCCTGACGGGCGCCCGCCAGCACGGTCGGCAGGAAGTAATATCCTTTCCCTGCTCGCCGTTCGCCGCCGGTCGCTACGGTGATATGCGGCAGCGCTTTCGCCCGTTCGACAAAACCCGCTACCCTCTCCAACTGCGCCTCGGTAATCAACGGCCCCAGTTCGGTATTTTCATCCATCGGATCGCCCATGTTCAACGTAGACACGGCTTTTCCCAACTCCGCCACGACCCGATCATAGACGCCGCGCTGCACATAGAGGCGGCAGGCCGCGGTACAGTCCTGACCGGCATTATAGAAACCAAAGCTGCGAATGCCATCGACAACCTGCTCGATATCCGCGTCGTCAAAGACAATCACCGGCGCTTTGCCGCCCAGCTCCATATGCGTACGCTTTACGCTGGGCGCGGTATTGGAAATAATGTTTACGCCAGTGGCGATCGACCCCGTCAGGGAAACCATTCGCACCTTTTCATGTCCGGTAAGCGCATTGCCCACGTCAGCGCCGTTGCCAAACAGGATATTCAGCACGCCGGCGGGCAAAATATCCGCCACCAGATGAGCCAGGTAAAAGGTGGTCAAGGGCGTTTGTTCCGCCGGTTTCAGCACCACGCAGTTGCCTGCGGCCAGCGCCGGCGCCAGCTTCCAGGACACCATCATCAGCGGGTAGTTCCACGGAGCGATAGACGCCACCACGCCCACCGGATCGCGCCGAATCATTGAGGTGTGGCCCTCAAGGTATTCGCCCGCCGCCGAACCATTCAGACAACGCGCCGCGCCGGCGAAAAACCGGAACACATCGGCGACGGCCGGTATTTCATCATTCAACACCGCATGATAGGGTTTGCCGCAGTTAAGGGACTCCAGCCGGGCAAACTCCTCGGCATGTTCCTCAATCACGTCGGCGATTTGTAATAGATAGGTAGAGCGCGTTTTGGGCGTGGTTTTCCCCCACTGCGCAAACGCCGCATCCGCCGCCTGCACGGCTGCATCGACCTGCCGCAGGTCAGCCTGCGCTATCAATGCGATTTGCTCTCCGCTAGCGGGATTAAAAACCGCCAGCGCTTCACCCTGACCCGCAACTTGCTTACCATCTATGAGCAATTTATCGTGCATAACACTTCCCTTATAAACAGAAAATCAGTGGTTTTTCATTACTTACTGGTTCTTCACTTATAAAAGACACGTGCAAAATATCTGCCACTTTTTCGGTTGGGGACAACACTGGCGGACCGTAGCGAATATCGCCTCGTCCGCGTATGGCTATTCGCCATCTGCTAGAACGGCATGGTTAACGTTTTCTGGCGGCGGCTTCCTGCGATTCAATTACCGCCTTTTTGGCTTCCTCAGCCAACTCGGCCACTTCCTCTTCGGTGAGTTTGTCTGCCGCTTCCCGCATCTTGGCAAGCCCTTCGCTGACGGTGACATCTTTGGGATCGGTATTAGCCATAGTGGGCTCCTTAATTTGAGATAGAGGGGATCAGATAAGTGTAGTCGATCGCGACATTACGCCAACTTAAGAACATTTATCTCGCCGACCATGTATGATAATGGTTATCAGTTACATTACTTTTAATGACTCGGGCCGTCTTGCCTGACGGGAAGTTGGATGTCGGCGTCTGAACTCAGAATTCTTTTCAGCCATTATGCTCAGCGGTTGGAAAAGTATCTCGATCATAAAATTCGCGATCCGCAGGCCGCGGCAGATTTGGTACAGGAGAGTTTTTTACGCTTGGCGCAACGGCTGGAACAGAAAGATGACGTTGTTGATAAGAAGGCCTATCTGTTTAAAACCATAATCTGCAGGCCAACTATGGTCTGGATATTTTCTACGGCAAAGCCAACAGCGACTCGGCCAAAGAAGCGATGGTAGGCGTCACACCCGCAGGTAACCGAACGACGGCAAGCCCGTTCACCAATTTGGAATATCGGTTTTAACCGCGTATAAACCGCGATGCCGTGCATTACCCGCAACTTCCCTAACGGGAAGGGAACGCGGCATAACCTAAAGGTGAGCAGCCCGCGGTCTGCCCGCGCAGCATAATAACAACAGGTGAAACAATGAGTTGCATGTCATTCAATACGCCCGGAACAGAGCGCGCTATATATGATTTCATATCACTCGATTATGCTGATGGCCTGATAACGCCATGCGATATCAGTTAGCACGTTATTTTTATTAAGGCTAAGCGATGCCATTTAAAAACAAACCCGCCTTCATGTTACATCATCCACGCCCTTCTCTCGCTTTGCGTTTGTCTAATCACCCGAAACGTTTTCAACCGCCGCGCGGGTAAATTCCAATATTCGGAGATCATATGTAAGCGCCGTTTTGAAACTTATGAAACCACCACAATCAAGCTATTTATTTCAAAACACCATTTCCACAAAAATAAAAATCAGAGAGGTAAATCGAGCATTAGATAAAAAACAATTATAGATATCCATTTGTTATTATTAATTGGAATATTGAAAATATGTGATAATTGACATTTAATTACGACAAGCCATCTTATCGTTATAAAAACAAATTTCTAACAAAATCAATAAAATAAACATTATCAATCACTAATAATTGATTAACCTCACATAACGAATGGTTGTTAAGCTAAAGGATGAAACTTAATCAATTCAAAATAAAAACCAATTAACAACAAAAATAAAACATTTTTATACTGGTTATGCAATATATAAACCCATAATAAGACAAATATAATTCATTGATTTTCAATTTCAATTTAGAAACTAAACTCATAATTAAAAAACTAAAAAAATCAAAATTTAATAATTATTGAGAGCTAGCTCTTTTATTTGAAATAAAAGCGAGAAACATAAAAAATAATAGACATGGATCAAAAAAATAAATAACCAGTAATTCATATAGTAGCCGTGATGAGGGTAAGGCAACCTATTAATCAACCCGTCATTTTGAGCAATGGGGTATATATATATGGATTTCATCATTCAGCTAGTCATTGTCCTAATCTGTCTTTTCTACGGTGCTAGAAAAGGCGGTATCGCGCTGGGGTTATTAGGCGGTATAGGGCTCGTTATTCTGGTATTCGTCTTTAAACTCCAACCTGGCAGACCACCGGTTGATGTTATGCTGGTGATCATCGCCGTAGTAGCAGCATCAGCGACGCTTCAGGCCTCAGGGGGTCTGGATGTCATGTTACAGATTGCAGAACGCCTGCTGCGCCGTAATCCTAAATATGTATCGATTATTGCGCCGTTCGTTACCTGTATTCTGACCATCTTGTGCGGTACCGGCCATGTGGTTTATACCATTCTGCCGATTATTTATGATGTCGCCATCAAAAATAATATCCGTCCGGAAAGGCCCATGGCCGCCAGTTCCATCGGCGCGCAAATGGGGGTTATCGCCAGTCCGGTATCCGTCGCCGTTGTTTCTCTAGTTGCGATGCTGGCGAACTTCACGTTCCATGGCAAACATCTAGAGTTCCTTGACTTACTGTCGATTACCATCCCGTCTACTCTGATTGGTATTCTGGCAGTAGGTATCTTCAGTTGGTTCAGGGGTAAAGATTTAGATAAGGATCCTGAGTTTCAGAAATTTATCTCAGTACCTGAAAATAAACATTACGTTTATGGCGACACCGCCACATTGCTGGACAAAAAACTGCCGGGAAGCTACTGGCTTGCCATGTGGATTTTTTTGGCCGCCATTGCGGCAGTAGCAACGCTGGGCGCGATAGATGAATTACGTCCGTCATTTGATGGCAAGCCCCTATCCATGGTGCTGGTTATCCAAATGTTTATGCTGTTGTCGGGCGCCATCATCATCATGGTAACCAAAACCAATCCGGCGTCCATCTCCAAAAACGAGGTGTTCCGCTCAGGTATGATTGCCATCGTTGCCGTTTATGGGATTGCCTGGATGGCGGAAACCATGTTCGGCGCGCATCTGGAACAGATTAAAGCCACGCTGGGCACGCTGGTAAAAGAATATCCGTGGGCTTATGCCATTATTCTGCTGCTCGTGTCCAAATTCGTTAACTCGCAGGCCGCAGCGCTGGCCGCGATTGTGCCCGTTGCCCTGGCAATCGGCGTTAATCCGGCTTATATCGTTGCTTCCGCGCCGGCCTGTTACGGTTATTACATTCTGCCGACCTATCCAAGCGATCTGGCGGCAATCCAGTTTGACCGTTCAGGCACAACAAAGATTGGACGTTTCGTTATTAACCACAGCTTCATTTTCCCAGGTTTGATCGGAGTCGGTACTTCCTGCGTCTTCGGTTGGATATTTGCAGCGATGTACGGTTTCCTATAACCGCCAGGTTTGCGGAATCCCGTAGAGAGCCGTCCGGCATAACCGGACGGCTTTTTATTTTAACCTACTCGGTATCCGAGCGTTGCCATTCCCGCACGCAGGCCTGGGCCAGCGCCCTGGTGGGATCGAGACTGATATCTAAATAAGGCGAATTGACCGCCGTCAACGCCGGCGGCACTTCGGTACAGGCCAGAACCAGCCGCTGCGCGCCACGCTCGACAAGCCGCCGAACCAGTTGCTCAAGCAACTCCCCCCCTTGTTGCAACTCGCCGCGCTTTACCGCATAACAACCTGGAACAAAAAGCGTCGTCATCTCCTGTTCATCCGGCGTCAGCGTCTCCACGCCCAGCGCGGCAAACCGCTGTTGATACCACCCGGCGGCAAGCGTGCCGTGCGTGGCGATCAATCCAACTTTTTGCAGTTCCGTCTCCCGGTTTTTCACCTCAGACGCCACGGAAGCCAGTGTCGCATCGGCAATATGGATCAACGGAGCATCGCTCGCTGATGACAACGCGTCAAACCAGTGATGCGCCGTATTGCAGGGAATAACAATATGACTGACGGAAAGGCGATTCAGCTGGCTAATGGCTGCCAACAGCGCAGGCAACGGCGATTCGCCCGTTCCGGCCAGCGCCTGCTGACGGTCGGGGATCTGCGGCACATTCCAGGCCACCACCGGCACATGATCCTGATCGCGGGATACAGGCGTTTCCTCAATAATCTTTTGCAACAGGTCCACCGTCGCCAGCGGCCCCATGCCGCCCAATACCCCGATCAAGATCGGCTTTTCCCGTTGAGCGCTCATCAGAGATCGGCTTGCTCAAAGAGTTGACGGTAGCCAAACAGCCCGGCAGAGCCGCCGGTATGAATAAAGACGATGTTCTCATCGCGCCGGAAATGCCCTTTGCGAATCAGATCGATCAGTCCGGCCATGCCTTTTCCGGAGTAGACCGGATCAAGCAGAATCCCTTCCAAGCGCGCCAGCAAGGTCAGAGCTTCCAGCGTGCCCTCGGTCGGAATACCGTATCCTTTGCCCACATAGTCGCTGTTTACCTTCACCGCCTGGCGAGGAACTTCACCGGCAATGCCCAACAGTTGCCAGGTTCGCTGAGCCAACGCATACACATTTTCCTCCTGCTTCTCCCGCGGCGCCCTCACGCTGATTCCCAGCAAGGGAATCTGGCTGTTGGTGGCGGTTAATCCCGTCACCAGGCCCGCCTGCGTTCCCGTACTGCCGGTCGCATGAACAATATGATCGATGCGCAAACGCTGCTGACTGGACTGAAACAGCAATTCCTCCGCGCAGGCGACATAACCCAGCGCGCCAATGGGGTTGGACCCTCCGCCGGGAATGACATAAGGCTTGGCTCCCTGCTTGCGCAAGGTATCCGCCAGATCCTCCATTGCCTGCTGCATATCCGTTCCTGCCGGCAGGTGATCGATAATTTCGCCCCCTAACAGGTTATCCAGCAAAATATTACCGGAGCGCTGATAGTCTTCGCCGTAGTCCTCCACGCGTTTTTCCAGCAGGATTTTTGTTTTCAGCCCCAGTTTTGACGCGGCGGCAATAGTTTGCCGAACGTGGTTAGATTGCGTGGCGCCCTGGGTGATAATGACGTCAGCCCCCTGCTGCAACGCGTCGGCCAACAGAAACTCCAGCTTCCGCGTTTTGTTGCCGCCGGTCGCCAGCCCTGTCGCATCATCGCGCTTGATGTAGATAGTCGGGCCGTCCAGATATTTGGACAGCGCAGGCAAGGCCTCCAACGGTGTTGGGAAATGTCCCAACGTCAGCCGGGGAAAACGGGCAAGATGCATGAAACTCTCCTTAAATAAGGTCAAATTACCGATTAGGATGATCGTTCAGGGAAATGCGTTCATCGCATTCGTCTTCCCGGGGACAAGCCCCAACGAAGCCGGGCAACAACGTCAACACGTTCGCAGTCCGAAAGGTTGACGGATATAAAAGCGACGAAATTGAATATACCATGTATCGCGCGGCTAATTTGATTAACAACACGGCTTAATTAACGTCATTTCGCATTTACGCTGACTCAGGCTACTTGTTTATTTAAATCAAGTAATTGCTGCCAACTGGTATCATCAACATAAATACCTTGTTCAAGACGTTGCTGATATTTTTGTTTTTCCGGTTCACCCGGCAATAATAATTCTCCGTCATCGCGCGACTGCCGGATCCAGGCTAATAAAGCGGGGATTTCCTGCTGATATGTTTCAGCGCCGCCCAGCCGTTGAGGATCAATTAAAATAGACAACATGCTGTTGATAATCTGTTTCTTTTCTCCTTTTACCGTGCGCTCCGTGCGGCCGCCGGTTAAAGCCGCCCCCAGCAATGAGCAGATAAGCGAAAGTCCCGCCCCTTTATGCTGACCGAACGGCAGCAGCGCTCCCAGCGGTTGTTCCATCAGCCAGCGAGGATCAATGGTCGGATTTCCCTGATTATCAACAATACAGCCGGGAGGCAGTTGTTTACCTTCATTCCAGGCAATACGCGCCTTATTACCGGCAATCACGCTGGTGGCAAAGTCCAGAATCACCGGGTCGCCCCCCGTTACCGGCACCCCACACAGAAAGGATTGGTGCCGAAGCGCGGCCGTTCCCCCTGCCACGGTAAAACCACCGTGGTATGAACATTGGCGAAGTGCAGTGAAACCAGACCGGCATCCGCCGCCTGTTCCGCCCAGGCGCCGATACGCCCCAGATGATGGGAATCCGCCAGACTGACCACCGCGACGCCATGTGCCTGCGCGCGTGTAATCCCTTCCGCCAACGCCTGCTTTGCAACGACCTGGCCGAATCCCTGCTGACCGTTAAAAGAGATTAGCGGCCCGAAATCCAGCGTTTTTTCGGCATTGGCATGCGGCGATAACCCGCCCTCCCTGATCGCCGCGATATAACGAGGCAACATACTGACGCCATGCGAATCATGCCCCTTAAGGCTCGATTCCACCAAATTATCCGCTACGATCTCCGCCACGCGACTATCTACCTCAATATTCACTAACTGGGTACGCAAATAATCACGTAAATAATGATGACTGAACACCGGCATAATTGTCTCTGTATCTTGATTAAATTATTTGAGCATCACTATAACGCCGCTATTTTCATTGCTAAATGAAAAATAAAGATATCGTTAGCAAATATTGTACTAAAGGCAATATTGAATTGATATTAGATAAGAAATAGAACATTAATTCTAAGTTATTCCAAAATGTACTTTATTAATGAATTCATAAAAAAATAGGATGCAACAGAGCGTTCCCTTAAACCCAGGGTTATTTGTATCAGTTTTATTTATTTAACTTATTTAATCGTTTTTGAACAATTCAAATAAAAATAACGTGTTGCAAAAAAGAGAGAAGAAAATGAACAAAGCGGCAAAAAATAAAATATTCCGTCGGTTAACTATCACTACGGCGTTGGTATGCTCGTTAGCCTCATTTGGCGCAAGCGCGGAAGGGAATATCAGCATCGCCCAACAGTTCGGCATCGGCTACCTGATTCTGGACGTGGTGCGCGATCAGCATCTGATCGAAAAACACGGCAAACAGCAAGGTATTGATATCAACGTCGAGTGGCGCACCCTCTCCGGGGCAACCGCCATCAATGAAGCGCTGCTATCCGGCGCGCTGGATGTCGCATCGGCCGGCGTACCGCCGATGCTGACGGTATGGGATCGCACCCTCGGCCGACAGAATGTAAAGGCCATCGCCTCACTTGGCTCAATGCCCAACTACCTGTTGAGCAATAACCCATCGGTTAAAACCATCGGAGATTTAACCGACAAAGATCGCATTGCCGTACCCGCCGCCGGCGTCGGATACCAGTCGCGCACGTTGCAGATTGAAACCGCCAAACAATACGGCGCGAGCGACTTTAAACGCTTTGATAAAATCAGCGTCAGTCTTCCTCATCCCGATGCCAGCGCCGCGCTGATCGCCGGCGGTTCTGAAATCAGCGCGCATTTTTCCAGCCCGCCATTCCAGTATCAGGCGCTGGAGAACAAAAACGTGCACAAAATTCTCAGTTCCTACGACGTGTTGGGCGGCCCGGCGACATTCAATGTGCTGTACACCACGCAGAAGTTTCACGATGAGAATCCTAAAACCTATCGCGCTTTTTACGATGCGCTGGCGGAAGCCGCTGAGATTATCAAAGCCGATAAGCCCGCAGCGGCTGAAACTTATATCCGGGTGGAAAAATCACGGCTCGACCCCGCACTGGTAAAACGCATCGTGGAAGATCCTGAAATCGACTTCACCATCACGCCCGAACGCACTTACGTTTACGCCGAAAAACTACACCAACTCGGCATACTGAAAAACAGAGCCGACTCATGGAAAGACTACTTCTTTAGTGAAATTCATGACCAACCAGGCAGCTGACTCTGAGGATTAATCATCACGCTGACAGTTTATATCAGCCGATTTTGTTAACCGTGTTTAACGTGCGCAGTGGGCCACATGTTACAGGACGACAGACCAATCACGCACAGGAGGATTTATGGGCATCCCTAATAATGACACGCTTACACAACCGTTGTTGCAGATAGACGGCGTCGGGTTGGAGTACCGCACCCGTCGCAGCCAGGTCAGGGCGACTCATGACGTCAGCTTCGACGTCTTCCCCGCCGATCGTTTTGTGCTGCTTGGGCCGTCCGGTTGCGGTAAGTCCAGCCTGCTGAAATCGATTGGCGGCTTCTTGCCGCCGGTGGATGGCGAAATTCGCCTGGATGGCGCCGCCGTCACCCAACCGGGACCAGACCGGATTATGGTTTTTCAGGAGTTCGATCAACTGCCGCCCTGGAAAACCGTGCTGGAAAATACGCTGTTTCCGCTGCTGGCCAGCCGCAAAGCCAGCCGCGCCGAAGCGCTGGATAAGGCAATGTATTTTCTGGATAAGGTTGGGTTGGCGAAATTTGCCGACGCCTATCCGCACACGCTGTCCGGCGGCATGAAACAGCGGGTCGCCATTGCCAGAGCGTTGGCGATGCAGCCCAAAGTATTGCTTATGGATGAGCCTTTCGCCGCGCTGGACGCGCTGACCCGCCGAAAAATGCAGGAAGAACTGCTGATTCTATGGGAAGAAGTGCGGTTCACGCTGCTGTTCGTCACCCACTCTATTGAAGAGGCTTTGATTGTCGGCAGCCGGGTTCTCTTGCTTTCTCCACACCCTGGACGCGTCCGCGCTGAAATCAACTGCCACCAGTTCGCCATGAACGATCAGGGCAGTGAGGCTTTCCAGGCGGCGGCCCAACGCATTCACCACCTTCTTTTCCCGGCTGAAGGCGCTATCGCCACGCCAGCCACAACACATCAGGGTAGAAAACATGAGCATTCAGCCGCCCATCCGGCCCGAGTATCAGCGTGAGCTGACGCCACTAACCAATTTCACGCTGGCGCAGCCGCTTCCTCTGATCACCCGCTTATGGAATCAGGAATGGTTGCGCAAACTGACCATTTTGCTGGCGCTGCTGGCAATCTGGGAGATCGTCGCCCGCGTGCAGAATAACGATCTGATGTTTCCCGGCTTTCTGCAAACCTTTGCGGCTTTCAGAACCGACCTCGCCAGCGGCGAACTGCCGGAAAAAGTAATCATATCGCTGAGCACGTTGCTGAAAGGCTATCTCATCGGCAGCCTGCTGGCGCTGGGGCTCAGCGCGCTGGCCGTTTCAACCCGCACCGGGCGCGATCTGCTGGCTACGTTAACCTCCATGTTCAACCCGTTGCCCGCGATCGCCTTGTTGCCGCTGGCGCTGCTGTGGTTTGGCCTAGGGGAGAAGAGTCTGATCTTTGTGCTTATCCACTCCGTCATGTGGCCGATGGCGCTTAATACCTATTCGGGTTTTCTCGGCGTATCGGAAACACTGCGCATGACGGGGCGAAACTATGGCTTGCGAGGCCGGCGTTATGTCACCGCCATCTTAATTCCCGCCGCGCTGCCGTCGATTCTGTCCGGCCTGAAAATCGGCTGGGCGTTCGCCTGGAGAACATTAATCGCCGCCGAGCTGGTTTTCGGAGCGTCAAGCGGCGGCGGCGGTCTGGGCTGGTATATATTTCAGAACCGCAACGAGCTCTATACCGATCGCGTTTTCGCCGGTCTTGCGTCCGTCATTATTATCGGCCTGCTGGTGGAAAGCCTGATCTTTTCCACTATTGAGAAACTAACGGTAAAACGCTGGGGAATGCAGCGTTAATGCCGGCGGCGGTACGAATCCGATCGCGCCGGCCGATTGGATTCGGTATGCCGTCTGATTATACGGGATTAACCTATATATAATCGGAATTGTTCTTTTGCGTCATTGGCTATCACTGTTACAAAAACAACATCTGCCTTCAGCCATACAGAGAAAGAGATTACAAATATGATCGCAATACAAGCCCCCCAAACCTACCTGAACCGCGATGGCGTCATCGGGAATATCGGTGAATATATTACGCCTTTCGCCAAAACCATTCTGATAGTCACCAGCCCGCATGCCTGGCAGGCCACCGCTGAAAAAATTGAGCCCAGTTTGACGCGACACGGCATAGTCTGGCAGGTTGCGAACCTGCCGGGCGACTGCACGCAGGCCGCTATCGATACGCTGGTCGATCTGGCTAAGGCGCAGGGAGCGGAACTGATTCTGGGTGTTGGCGGCGGGCGAGTGCTGGATGCGGCAAAAGCGGCCGGCGAATATCTGGGACAGTTGCCGGTGATCACGGCGCCCACCATCGCCGCCACCTGCGCGGCCTGGTCGCCCATCAGCGTGATCTACGACGATACAGGGGCGCATCAGGGCTCGTTAGAGCTTAAGCGGTTACCGGTGTGGGTATTGGTCGATAACGAAGTGATTGCGCAAAGCGACCCGCGTTATCTTAAGGCCGGCATCGTAGACTCGCTGGCGAAATGGTATGAATTTCTGCCCTATCTGCGCAACGGCGATGACGGGCTGGCGCTGGCGTTAAAAGCGCAGGCGGCCAAACTGGCGGTGGATACGTTTAATGCCTATGGGGTACAGGCTATTGCCGATAACCAGCAACAGCAGGTAACGCCGGCATTACGTAAAGTCATTGACGCAGCGATCGCGCTGGCCGGCGTGGCCAACAGCATGAAAGACGACGTGCCGCGCATCGGCGTCGCCCATGCCATTCACCACAGCATGACCCGTTTGCCGGAGCTACGCCGCTGGCTACACGGAGAAAAAGTCGGGTTCGGTCTGGCCGCGCAGGCGATCCTGGAGCATAACGATGCCAATGACAGGCAAGAGCTGTTGCAACAGCTTCATCGTTACGGCAGTCCGGTGACGCTGACCTTGCTCGGCCTTGCCGATCGGCCGCAGCAGGTTGATGAAATCGCCGAAAATGTGCGGATTAAACCCCATATTGCCGCCCTGTTGCCCTTCTCCGTCGAAAAAGAGCGCATTAAACAGGCTTTATGGGACACCCGACAACTAACGGATCCCGCGTTGAAGACGGATAACCAGGCCGCCTGATTATCCGCCCCCGGATGCGATAAAAATGGCATGCCCGCAATGCGGGCATAGCGAGTTAAATCCTTTCCTCTTGCTGGACGGATTCGCTCTCGATTCCGTTCAGTTCACGCTCGTATTGCTGCGCTTTCTTCTCGTCAAACTGGCCTTCCCATTTGGATATCACCAGCACAGCCAGCGCATTGCCGACTACGTTCAGCGCGGTGCGCGCCATATCCAAAATACGGTCGACGCCGGCAATAAACGCCAGCCCCTCCAGCGGAATCCCCACGCTGCCGAGCGTTGCCAGCAGAACAACGAAAGAGACGCCCGGTACGCCGGCGATCCCTTTAGAGGTCAGCATCAGGGTTAGCACCAGCACAATTTCCTGCCCGATCGACAGATCGATGCCGTACAACTGCGCGATAAAGATAGCCGCAATGCTCTGATAGAGCGTTGATCCATCCAGGTTGAACGAATAGCCGGTCGGCACGACAAAACTGGTGATCGATTTCGGCGCGCCATACGCCTCCATCTTCTCAATAATGCGCGGCAACACGGTTTCGGAACTGGCCGTGGAATAAGAAAGGATCAATTCGTCTTTCAGAATGCGAATCAGCGTCGTGATGCGCAATTTACACAGCCGGGCAATGCTGCCCAGCACCATCAGGGCGAAGAACGCAATCGCGGCGTAAACCAGCACCACCAGCTTCGCCAGCGGCCACAACGAGGCAAAACCAAAGTTGGCCACCGTGACGGAAATCAGGGCGAACACCCCGACCGGCGCATAACGCATGATCATATGCGTTACTTTGAACATGCTCTCAGAAACGCCGCGGAACACGTTCAGCAGCGGTTCACGATGCTCTTTCGGCAAAGATGATAGCCCCAGGCCAAACAATACCGAGAAGAAAATGAGCGGCAACATATCCCCTTTAGCCATCGATGCAAAGATATTCGACGGAATTAAAGACAGAATGGTGTTCACCAGACTATGGGAACCGCTTTGCACCTGTTCCGTGGTCTTCTCATACTGAGAGATGTCAACGGCCGTCAGGATCGACATATCGATCCCCGTTCCCGGTTTAAAGACGTTGGCCAGCGTAATTCCCAGCACAATGGCTAACGTGGTGACGATTTCAAAATAGATAATGGTCTTAAAACCAATCCTTCCGAGCTTTTTGGCGTCGCCGACCCCGGCAATACCGACAATCAGCGTTGCGATAACAATCGGCACGACGATCATCTTAATCAGGCGGATAAAGATATCGCCCGCTGGGCTGAGAATATTGCTGATTAGCCATTGGCGGCTTTCAGGCTGGTTATGCAATACCGCGCCAAGCGCGATACCAAGGACTAATGCGATGAGGATTTGCCAGGCCAGGCTGATTTTCTGTGTTTTCATAGAGATCTTCCGTTGCAAAACTCCTCGCCCGGAACGAAGGCGATAGCGCGAATTCCAGCTCAATGCGAGCCGTAAAATAAGCGTGGAGATAGCGAGTATTAGGTATGTTTGATGGGACAGTGACCGAAGATTTTCCGGCACCGGTACACAAGATGAACCACATAGTTATTCAATAAAAGTGCACAAGTATTTGTATCTAAAAACAAAACACCAAACATATGTTATTGTTATGCCGGGCGATGCTACTATCCCACCACGGCGAGATCAAGTGGATTATTCATAACCAGCCTCATAGTTATGCGAATTGAATATATCAGCGCGGCTATTTAATTGATATGAAAGCGGGTAAAACCGCCGTGAGGAAAAGCGCAGAAAGCCAGAAATTTTCTGGCTGGTTAGTCAGTTATCCCCAATGAATTTCAGGGGATGAGCTTATGATAATCCGGCAGACGGCGGAAATACGAAACGGAACGGATCAGAAAATTAAATTTGATAATCAATAATGCTTTCGTCACTCTCTGCGAATACCCGCTCTTTAATTTCCGTTAGAGAGAGTTCCGTGTTGCATAGCTGGATAAACTTCCAGGCATAGTTACGTTGTAACTGATTCCTTTTTAACCCCAGCCACACGGTATTCGCTTCAAACAGGTGCTCGGCGCTCAGACGCACCAGACCTTTATCCCGCACCGGATCGTAAGCCTTATCGGCAAGAATACCGACTCCCAGCCCCAATTCCACATAGGTTTTGATGACGTCGGAATCCTGCGCGCTCAGCGTAACGTCCGGCTCCATTCCCGCCGCCTTAAAGGCGCGATCCACGCGGGAACGTCCGGTAATGCCCTGGCGATAGGTTATCAATGGCATCGAGTTGAGCATATCCAGCGTCACAACCTGCTCTTTAGCTATCGGATGCGCTTCGGGTACGACGATCGCATGATGCCAGCGGTAATAAGGGAAAGCCGCCAGCGAAGGATCGTTAATCAGCCGTTCGCTGGCGATACCGATATCGGCCTCTCCTGAGTGCAACATGGACACGATCTCATCGGGCGTGCCTTGATTCAGCACCAGACGCACCTGCGGATAGAGCTCCCGAAACGCCATAATCACCTGGGGCAGACTGTAGCGGGCCTGAGTGTGGGTGGTGGCGATCACCAGTTGCCCGGTATCATTGTTGGTAAACACATTAGCCAACCGGCGAATAGTGCTGGCGTCATTCAGGATCCTTTCGGCCACGCTTAATAATGCTTTGCCCGGCTCGGTCATTCCCAATAACCGTTTACCGCGCCGGATAAAGATTTCAATTCCCAGTTCTTCTTCCAGCTCACGGATATGGCGACTCACGCCGGACTGAGAAGTAAACAGGGTATTCGCCACTTCGGTCAGGTTGTAATTGCACCGTGCTGATTCACGAATAATCTTCAATTGTTGAAAATTCACCTTTCACTCCATCACCGTTGCCCTATTCGTAGATAACAGTGATACGAAGGAATAATATTCAAGACAAATAAGGAAATGGATTTGATTATATTTTTTTATACTAACGCCAGTATCCAAATGCATTTTCAATGAAAGAGTAATCAGGATAAAAATAAAACACCATTTTATTCAAAGGATTACAAATTCAATATAAAGAATGTGGTTATTTCCGGCGGCGGCCGTTAAATCTTTTTGCCATTATTTATAATATTTATATCTATACTTCTCACCCGTTTATCAGGATAAAAAGTATATATCCGATAAGCGAACTGATGACTGCCCTGCCCGCATCGGGGACGACGCTTGCGCGTTACCCGGTCGCCTCTCGCCGCCGGGTAACTGCGTGCGTTTTTTCAATATAGCCGACGTCAGGTCATCATAAAGATCACCAGGCCTTCAGTGAAAATGCCTACCGCCGTGCCAACCAGTATCGCGGAGGACGCAGATTCCACATAAGTGTTGCTGCGTATCGCGAACATTCCGGCGGCGATGGCGGATGGCGTCGCGCCGATAATAACCACCTGCTGCATCAGACTGGGGCTGAGTCCGAAAGCGATACCGGCGGCGGCCATGATTGCAGGCTGCACCAGATTTTTCAGACCGATATTGGTAAAGGTATGCAGGTTAAACTTCGGATTTTCGCCATAAAACAGCAGACCGAGCGCAAACAGAGAAATTCCTCCGGCGGTTTTACCCATCATGTCAATCGACGAATGCAGCAATTCCGGAATTTTGATGTCCAGCAAACTGAGCGTAACCCCCAGGATAGGAATCCACACAATTGGATTTCGCGCCGCTTTAAACAGGTTATTCACGATCATGATGCCCAACCCCTCCTGCTGGGCGGCGTCGCTATTGCTCTCGCCCATGCGGATAAGCACTATCGTCAATGGAATCATGAACACGCTGGTGATCAGGTTGCCGATCAATACGCCAAGAAAACCTTCAGGACCGATAAGCACCGCCAATACCGGCGCGCCGAAATAGGCCATATCGGGAAAGGCGCAGACAAGCGACTGAATCGCGCTGGTCTTGATATCGTGACGGAATATAAATCGGGAAATGCACAGCGTCAGCAGATAGGCGCCCATCAGGCCGATGAACAGCACCGCGACGAAGGAGAAATTTTTTATTTTATCGGGGCTGGTATTCAAAGCGCCGATAAACAAATGTAACGGCAAGGCAAAACGAATAACGACCGTCGCCAATACGCCGGCGTCATCTCGTTTCATATAATTTAATTTCCCACTCAGCCAACCCATTAGCATGATAAAGACCAACGGAAATAAAGAAGACAATAATAATGAAGACATAAAGAACCTTTTATTTATCTACGTTATAAGATAAAGGGGTTTTATCTTATTTATTAATTTCCCGTTGTGATTATCGTCACATGCTTTTTTCTATTTAATTTTCAATAGTTAATAAACACAAAACAAACTAATATAATGAATTAATAAAAATTAAAACTCATATAATAATTAATATATTCAGATAATCCGTATTCCCGGTTACCTTTTGTTTTCTAATCATAAAAGGTTAAAAACCATCCAAAAAACATTTATCCATCGGATAATCTTCCTTTTTTTGATTCAACCAGCGGCCATTCATCATCCCTCGGCAAATGGCCGCCAGACTTAACGTATGTTGTTATGTCATTCAACAGAAAACCGGTAAATTCGTCAGAAAATAAAATTCCATATAGGCAGACAAATCACTCCTTTCATTAATACATTTTTTTAGGAAAATTACCGATGATAATTTAGATTTAAATATTCACAATTCATTCAAATATATTTCACGATTAAATGCATTAGCAAATTTCTGATAAAGTTCGAAACATGACCATTAATTATCCCCGCCCGGCCTCCCCCTGGCCAGGACTGTTTCTTGGCCACATTTTTATGCGGACTCAAAGACAGTTTTCCAGGGGGAGGAGACAACGGATTTACCCCCTCCCCTTACCAGGGAGGGGCGGGGTTAGAACCAGAAGGATCGTCATCAAACTCATCTGATTTTATATTTGCTTTGCTGGAAAAAGTTTTCCGGATATTGATAACCGGAGTAACAAGCAACGGAGATCATCAACGTCAGGCTGACATGATAAAAAACGATGTTTAACCGTCTGTTATACGGCGAGGTTAAACCTGTATACTCAGGCAAGTCATGAATGCGGACGAATGGCAAAATAGGCCGAGATGTTGATTTTAGCGCCGATCCGATGTTTACCGCACGCCCATGACGCAAATAACCGGACAACCAACAGGCTTAATAATGCTAATCGGTATTCTCTTTGCGCTTTCCGCAGGATTAATGTGGGGATTGGTTTTTGTCGGCCCGCTGTTGATACCTGAATATCCCGCCGCGCTGCAATCAACCGGCCGTTATCTTGCATTCGGCCTGATCGCCTTACCGCTGGCCTGGCTGGATCGACGCCGGCTACGCCGATTGACGCGCCGGGACTGGTGGGAGGCGACCAAGTTAACTACCGTCGGCAATCTGCTCTACTATTTTTTTCTCGCCAGCGCCATTCAACGCACCGGCGCGCCGGTTTCAACCATGATTATCGGCACGCTGCCGGTGGTGATTGCCGTAACGGCGAACCTGCTCTACGGTAAGCGCGATGGTCGGGTGTTATGGCGTCAACTGATACCGGCCCTGACGCTGATCGCCATAGGATTGATCTGCGTGAATATCGCCGAACTGTCGGCGCTATCGATAACGCAGGACAGCATCTGGCGCTATGTCGGCGGAATCGTGCTGGCGTTTTTATCGGTGATTTGTTGGACCTGGTATCCGCTGCGTAACGCCCGCTGGTTACGCGAACACGCGGGCGGCAACCCCAGAACCTGGGCGACCGCGCAGGGCGTGGTCACGCTGCCGCTGGCGCTGTTGGGCTATATGCTGGTTTGCGCTCAACTCGCCGTTACTCAACAGGGGTTCACGCTGCCGTTCGGCCCCCGCCCCGCGGTATTCATCGCGTTGATGGTCGCCATCGGCCTGTTTTGCTCCTGGCTGGGAACGCTCTGCTGGAATGAGGCCAGTCAGCGCCTGCCGACCGTGCTGATCGGCCCGCTGATTGTGTTCGAAACGCTGGCGGCGCTAAGTTACGCTTTTATTCTGCGTCAAGCCTGGCCGCCGCTGCTGACGCTGGGAGGCATATGCTGTCTGGTGGTCGGCGTGATTTATGCGGTAAGAATCAAACCCAAACCGGTAGCGGCGCCGCTGACGGTTTCGCTGCCTTCGAGGAAATAACGCCGCCGCGCCATCAAGACCGCATCATCTTTCGCCGCGGGGCTGAACGTTGAATTCGCCATGTTGTTCAAACCAGGCAAACTGCTCGGCGCCATAGGCCGACATTTTCGCGCCGCTATGCCCCACTCCGGGTACGATAGTAAAACGCCAGTTAAAATCGGCCCCGTAGCCTTTGGCTTGCTGCTGGGCCGTCAGAAAATAGTTGCGCGCGCGAACCAGCCGGCTGTCGCCCTGCGCCATTGCCTGATGGGAGCGGCGCAGCAGCGGATGATGGGGATCGTCGTCTTTAGCGCCCACCGTGATCAGCACCGGTTTGGCAAAATAAGCCGCCAGCTGTTCTTTCGACACGCTTACCGGCGCTTTCCCTAAACCATAGGGCCAGGAATGTTCCGCATCCGGCAATGTCCACCATCCCGCGGCGGCGCAAATAGCGGCTTTAACGTTAGCCTGCGGCACAAAAGTCAGCATACGGTGTACAAACTGGCAGCCCGCGCTATTGCCGAACAGATAATAGCCGCGCTGACGGGTTATTCCCTGTTTTTGCAAATCGGCGAACAGATCGTCAATCACCGTAAACGTCCATTCGCCTTTGGCATTCGCCCGATGCGTTTTGACATTTTCCAGATTGCCCAGGTTGTAACCGTCGACGCCGGGATAATCGGCCTTGGAAAACATCGGGGCGATAACGATAAGCCCGCTTTTCCTGGCGTTCTCAATCCATGAATTCCGATAATCATCGGCGTTGCGGTTCAACCCGGTCAGCACGAAAACAATCGGAGTATCGGCGCCGGCATTGGGCGGCTGATAGCTGAACACCGTCACCGTTTTACCCGTTTGCGGGACGGTGAAATGGAAACTGCCGCTCGCTTTCGGGAGCTGTGCCGCATGGCCGAG
Source organism: Brenneria izadpanahii (assembly GCF_017569925.1). NCBI lineage: Bacteria > Pseudomonadati > Pseudomonadota > Gammaproteobacteria > Enterobacterales > Pectobacteriaceae > Brenneria > Brenneria izadpanahii. The sequence goes on from NZ_CP050854.1 coordinate 3,385,629, forward strand.
TACGGGGCTCAGGGCTAAAAAAATAGCGAACAGACAGAGCGTGCGATTCATTTTTTGGATCCTTGACCGATGATTAAAATCCGCCGGCGACGGATTTTAATCGTAGCCCGGTCACGCCCCGTGCGCTAGCTGCTCAAACAGTTCCGTCAGCTGTTGTTCATTGCGCGCCCCTTGATGTTGCGCGGCGACCTTGCCGTTGCGATCGATGATAAATGAAGTGGGCGTGCCGATAACCTGATAGCGCTCTTTGGTGATGCCCAGTTGATCGCGAATAACCGGGTAGCTGATCTTTTGCTGCGCCAGCAGTGAGGAAATATCCACGCCATCGGGATCCGTATTGACCGCCACCACCACGACCCGATCGCCATAGCTTTTGCTGAGTTTTTCCAGCGTCCCCATTTCCGCCAGACAGCCGCCGCAGCCCGAAGACCAGAAGTTCAGGTAAACGTTTTTCCCCTGCCAGCGCGCCAGCTCCGCCGGCTGTCCGGCTAAATCATAGGCGGCCAGCGCGGGCGCCTTTGCGCCAATACTCACCTGCTCCTCTTTGCAGCCGCCCAGCAACGCCAATGCGCCCAGCAGGCAACCGGCTTTTAATGCGTTACGCCATAGCATGATGATTGACCTCCTCGCCTAAATATTTGCCGTGTTGCAGACGAATAATGCGATCGGCGAACTTACCCAGTTCAGGGTTATGCGTCACCATCACGATGGTGCGCCCCTGATGGTGCAAATCTCTGAGCAGATCCAACACCCGTTGCTCGTTTTCTTCATCCAGGTTGCCTGTCGGCTCATCGGCGAAAATCACCGGCGGCTCGTTCACCAACGCTCTGGCGATACAGACCCGCTGCTGTTCGCCGCCGGAAAGCTGACTGGGTAAATGGCCGATCCGGTGTTCCAATCCCACCTGCGCCAGAACCCGTTTGGCGGCATCCTCGTCGACCACGCTGTGGTAATGCTGAGCCAGCATGATGTTTTCCAGCGCCGTCAAAAAAGGGATCAGGTGGAACTGCTGAAAAACCAATCCGATTTTATCGGCGCGAAACTGGCGCCGCCCCTCTTCATCCAGCGCGGCGGCATCGACACCATCCAGCAGCACCTGACCTTCACTCACCGTATCCAGACAGGTAAGGATATTCATCAGCGTGGTTTTCCCGGACCCCGATGCCCCCATAATGGCGACGAACTCGCCGCGGGCGATTCGAATGTTGATATCTTCCAACGCGGTAACCTGGCCAAAACGCTTGTAGAGCCGCCGTGTTTCAATCACCGCTTCCTGCTGCGCGTTCCGACCGTTTATTGATGAGGACATCGCACTACTCTCCTTTTAAAACTTTAGCCGGTTCGATATGGATCGCCCGCCGGGTGGGAACAATGGCCGCCACGGCGGCTACCAGCAAAGAGAGCGCCAGCGTCAGCGGGAAGACGGGAGCCCGTAGCGAAATCGTCGCATTGAAAACCGCCATTCCCAGAATCTGGGCCAGCAAATAGCCCAGCACCGAGCCGCACACTACGGCCGTTAACGCAATGATGCCGGTTTCGGCCAGCATCTGACGGATAATATCCCGCCCGCTGGCGCCCAGCGCTTTCTGTAGCGCGAATTCGCGCGCGCGTTCGCCGACAATCGCCATCAGCGTGGTGTTGACGCACAGCGAGGACAGCACCAGAATGACCGCGGAAACCAATCCCATCAGCCCTTTGATTTTGTTCAACACCTGGCCTTCCGAGGCGGAAACCTTGAGTATCGGCCTGATTTCCAACTGCGGGTATTGCTGCTGCAACCGTCCGGCGAATTGATCCACCTGTCCCAAATCGTTACTGACGCTGAACAGCGCATTGCTGATCGTTCCCGCCTTATCCAGCCATTTCTGCGCCAGATCCAGATTGACGATCAGCATATTGTCCGTGGCGTCGCCGGACTCGACGATGCCTTTAATCTGCAAGCTCTGTTTAGCGCCATCGCCCACCAGCGTGATGCTGTCGCCGACGCTGACGTTCAACCGTTCCGCCAGCTTGACGCCAATCATCGCATTGCGATCGTCAAAGCTGACGCCGATCCAATTGCCCTTCACCTGCCAATAAGGCGCCAGCGGGCGTAATGATTCGAACCACACGCCCATTAGCACCACTTTTTCCAGCTCGGTGCGCGCCATGCCGTACAGATAAGGGCTGGCCGCATTGATTAAGCCGGCCGGCGCGTTATCGACAATCTGTTGAAATGTAGTCTGCGGCAGCGAATTGCCCCGCGCGGGACCGATATAGAAATTCGCGCCGAAGGTGCGCAGTTCCTGACTCATCTTGGCGTTAATATCGAAATAGACGGCGGACATGGCGGTGACGATCGCCGCGCCGACCGTCAAAGCGGCGAACACCACGCCCACCCGCTGCATCCGCAGCCGCAGCGCCCGCAGCACCAGCCGCCAGAACATGCCGTTCATCCAGACATTAGCGGCCATACAGCACCTCCACCGGATAGAGTTTGGCGATCCGCCGCGCCGGGAACCAGGTGCCGATAACGGCAATCAGCATCGAAATCACCAGCACGCAAGGGATGACGATCCAGGCAAAGCTGAGCGGAACGCCGAATAACATCAGGCCGATGGCTTTCGCCAGTCCCCAGCCCGCCACACAGCCGGCGATCCCGCCAAGCAAACCGCTCAACGCCGCCTCCAGATAGAACAGCAGCATAATCTGCCATTGCCGGGCGCCCAGCGCCTTCATCAGACCGATCTCCCTGGCTCTTTCCATAATGGTGCTGGTCATCAGCGAGGCGATCCCCATCGCGGCGGCGACCAATGCCGCAAAGGTGACGACGGCCAGCAAGAGCTGAATTTTATCGATCACCACCCCTTCCGACGCGGCGACCTGCCAGATAGGACGCACCACCGACCCCGATATCGCCTCTTCCAATTGATGAGCGATGGATGAAACATAGGCGGTGCAATACCAGAGATCATATTCTTCGGCGTTCAGCGCCTCCAGGTTTTCACGCGCCCGGCGCGACAGATCGTTCTCCGGCACCGTCAGCGCCGAAACGCGAATCGCCTGTATTTTCCCTTCCAGCCCCAGCAAACGCTGCGCCACCGCCAGCGGCATCACCAGACGGTTTTCTTCATCCCCGCCGCTGGTCAGGATCCCGCTGACGCGAACCGTGATATAGCCCTTTGGACCGTGCAACGGCAACTCGCGCCCTACCTGCCAGCCATTCTGCTGCGCCAGCTGCTTGCCGACCAGCGTCTCGGCCATCTTCCCTGCGGCGACCGGCTCCTGCGGCCACTGACCGGCGACCTGCCAGTACGGGCTGACGGTTATCTGACCGGTGCGGTAATCCTCTTCATCGGGCACCGCCACGGGCTGCGAGAAGAAGGTTCCCAACACCGCGACCGGTTGTCCGTTAAGCTCGACGTCGCCGCTGAGCAGCGGCGCAAAACCGACGATATTGTTACGCCAGAAGATATCCTTGATGTTGGGCAGTTCCGCCTCATCGAGAAAATCCTGACCGTCCAGCGGATTGCTGCGCTCGCCGAACAACGCCGGCAACGCCGCCTGCCCCGCTGGTTCAATCAGGATATTCGCGCCATAAGATTTCAATTCGCGCGACATTTTATCGCCGATATCGATGGAGACCGCCAACAGGGCCGAAATCAGTCCCGCCGCCAAAAAGACCGTCAATATCGCCAGCGATTTACGCCGGATATTTCTGCGCCAGGACTGACGCAACATGCGCCATAGCATGATTATTCCCCTTCCGCTTGATCGTCAGCCGCGGCCGTTGAGGTCACATATTTTCCGGGGTTTTCGCGGAAACGATTGTAGTTGGCTTCAGACGAGAAGAAATAGGTTTTACCGGCATATCGATACTTATGCTCGGCTTTCACATTGGTGAGTTTTGAGCCATCCACCGGATCGACGACATCCATGGCTATCACGGTAGTGAAATAGTTAGTACCCGCGGCAAGCGACGCATAGCTAATCGCCAGTTCGTGGTCGTCGTTGCTCCAGCCCTCAATCGGCACCGGATTGCATCCCCCCGCCTTACCGATGGAAGGAATAAAGATACGCACATCGCAGGCGACGCAAATCACCTGATTGCCTTCCATCACATAGCCCTGATCGCCGCATAGCAGGCAGGCATCGAACACCACCCCCAGCCGCAGCCGATCTGGATAGCGGTTGATGACGAAAAAGCGCACCGCCTTGCCGTCATCGGCAATCCAGACAAATCGGTGCAACTTGCCATCACGCACCTGTTCTATCGGAATATGAACCTTGCCATCTCCGGCAAGCGTCACGGGTAGCGCTTCAGACAGGCGCGGAGGACGGGAAGCCACCTGATCCCAGTAAAGCTGTCCCGCGACGATCACCAGCAACGCCGCCACGGTTGACAGCACCGTGCGGCGCACATTCCGGTAGTCCGCCGTGGCCTTGCGTTTGGCAATGGCTTGCGTTTCATCCAGCATCCGCCGCCGCGTACTAAATAGAGGCGACAGGTAGCAGGCCGCGACGACGGCCATCAAAAACGCGCTGAAATAATTCAACAGATAGGCGCTGTTGGTCACCTGCGCGACATAGCTCAGGCGCGGTTTGGTTAGCCCCAACACCTGGAGCTTCATCAATAATAACAATATGTTGCCGCTAATCGGCAATAGTAATAAAGCGCTCAGCAATACCAGCAGCGGCCAGCGCAATAGGCGAATGCGCCGTACAATCATGCCGCAAAGCGCGGCGCTGAAAACCAGCCAGCCGAAAGCCATCGCCACCGCGCTGAAATTCAGCAGCAGATCGGTATTCACCACATGGGTGGTGGTCAATGCGCTCAGGTTGGGATCGCCGCCCCAATGGATCGCCGCGCCGGCCACCAGTATCGCCTGCCAGAAATAGCCGATGCGCGGATGAGAGAAAAACTGGCTGACGAGAAACAGCGCCAGGGCAACCGCCTGGATAGCCGTTATCCAGAGTTGAAATTGCTGTCCGTTGGGCAAGCGAACGCCGATCAGCGTACCGATAATCAGCGCCAGTAAGGTGATCCATGCCAACGGTCTGATTTCGGGCGCGGAACGGTGACTCCAGTTTAGCCCTAACAGCAACGCTATCGGCAGAAAGGCCTGTAGCGTAGTCACAAAGAAATAACTCATATACCCGTCATCTTTTAAGTCGCAGCCAAGCCGGCTGCTTTACTCGCCCCATCCGTGGGTCTCGTTCCGTTGGGCCGCTCAGAGGGGGAAACGCGACCGCGATGGCGACGCGCGCATCGCGGTCAGGGCGATTACTTAATACCGACGTATTTAAAGTCAAAGCTGACGTCGAACGGTTTCCACCAGCGGCCGACGCCGGTTTCGCTATCGGTATGGCGGTGCATGCCTGCTTTGGAAGGCGGTTCGATGTGGTAAACCACTTTGTAGTTGCCGACGCCCATCATTTTGATGTTCGCGCCGTAGTGCGGGCCGTCGCTGGCGACCATCGGCATGAAGTTGCCTTCTTGCTTGGCTCCGGTGTCGGTGTTGGTCAGGGTATAGGCAATCGTCAGATACGGCATCCATTCTCCGGCGCCAATCCCATTCTTGTTGCCTTCAACCGCGTGGATATCCGCTTCCAGGTGGATGTCCGATTTCGCCGCGGGCAATCCCATGCCGCGAGGTTCCATGTCGATCGGTTGCAGATAAACCGCAGCAATCTCCATTTCATTGATGGTGACTGGCTCGCCTGCCGGGTATTCTTCAAACGCCAAGACTGCCGGTGCGGTGAAAATACCGGCGATTACTGCGCCAGCAATCAGACTCTTTCGCATATTCATCAAACCCATCCTCATATCATCAGTGTAAAGATCATCTTTTGTTTTGTTGCAGCGCTTTCCATCACTTCATCAATCAGGCGGCAGGGGCCCGCCGCCGCATAACCACCAATGCGGCCAACGCGGCGACCAGCAGCACCGCTTGCGGCGCCAGCGTTTCCACATAGGGATAAATACCCAGCCCGCTGATTTCCGGCACGCCCGTCAGCAACGTCGGCTCAAACAATTTGCCTTCAATCAGCTCCAACACGCCTTTGCCTGCAAAGACAAACGCCATCAAATACATGAAGCAGCCGGTAAACATAAAGAAAGGTTTAAGCGGAAGTTTAACCACGGTGAAGCGCATAATCAGATAGGCGATAACCAGGATCACGCACCCGATGACGAACCCCGCCAGAATGGAAAGGTGCCCCATCATATTGTTCGCATCGCCCACCAGCGCATAGTAAAACAGCACGGTTTCAGCGCCTTCCCGGTAAACCGCCAGAAAACTGGTCAGCCATAGCCCCGCCATCGATCCGCTGCTCAGGGAGTGCGACAGTTTTCCTTCCAGATAGGCTTTCCAGTGTTGGGCTTCCACTTTCGAAAGCAGCCAATAGCTCATGAAGAACAGCATCACGACGGCGATAAGCATCGTAATGCCTTCCAGCATTTCGCGGCTGGCGCCGGAGTTGGTGAACAGCAGTTGGAAAATAACGGCGGTAAGCACGCTGCATAGCAGCGCGACATAAACAGACTGACGAATAAGCGGCAGCTTGTCGTGATGCTGGTTTTTCACCAGATAGGCGACGATGGCCGCCACAATCAACAACGCTTCCAGCCCTTCGCGCACAATAATCAACAGGCTGTAGAGCAGCAGGCTCCAGTGGGTATCGCCCCCTTCGCCCAGCATGGTGACGGCGTTCGCCAGATCCTGTTTCAGCGCGTCCGCCTGCGCCTGCAATTGTTCAACGGGCTGCCCGGCGTTCATCAGGCTGACCAGGCGGGTAAAATAGCCTTCCAGGGTGGATTTGAACGCCGCGTTGCGCGAGCCGACTTTATTTTCCATGCCGCTGGCTTCAAACAGATCGAAGTAGGCGTCCTGCACCGCCATCATAGCCGGCCGGGCCTGTCCCTGACGATATTGTTCAATCGCCGCGAGCATGGCCTGATTAATATCGGCGGCGACTTTCCCCCAGTCGGCGTTAGGCACATTATCATCGGCGGCGATGCCGGCATCGCCTTCGGGCGTCGCCGTAACCGGCTGGCTATCGCGCGTAGTGGGCAGCCCCGGCAGCAAATCCTCAATGTCCTGCAACAGCGTGGTTACGCGATAGGCGACCTCGCTCATCTGATCCGGCTGCTTCGTCATGGCTATCAGCGCGGAGAACTGCTGATTGATGGCGGCGGCCTGCTGGGCGGAACGATTCTGACGCACCGACATTTCCATCTCGGAATTCTTGAATCCCTGATAGAGCGCCTGCTGCACGCTCTGGCTGGCGTTACCGTAATCGCCGTCCTGATAATCGCTTATCGCCTGCGCCAGCGAGTCATCAATAATCTTAAAGCTCTGCTGCCAGTACAGCGCGATATCCGTATTGTCATAAGCGCCGTGCTGCTCCTGCGCCACCAGCTTATGACCTTCGGCCAGTACCGGCTGCACCGCATTCAACTCCCCTTTCAGCCAGGAAATTTTGGCCTGCACATCGGCCAGCGGCTTCCCCTCGCCGATCATGCGGCGGATTTCACCGAACGTCGCTTCCAGCTGATAGCTTTTTTGTGCGGAAATATTGATGCGAATGGGGCCTTCAAGATTTTCGAATACTTCGAAATAGGCCATCTGAACTTCGGTACGGGCTTCATCCGGCTTCTGCTGCTCGTACAATTGAGCCGTTTTATCCAGTCTGGATTCGATATCCTGGATGAAGGAAGCGTAATCAGTCGCGGCTAAAGCCAGAGAACTGCTAAATAGCCAACACAACGCAAAGAAGAGTTTTTGCCAGGTAGACATAGGAGTGAATCACTAATGATATTTATTATCATTATCACCCTGAAAATCGCACAAGCCTTGATTCACATCACAAAAGGGAATTTATTGGCGGATAAAAAATGTAACATCTTGTTCCAACTCTTCCATTTGGCGTAAAACATTCAGCGTCGCCTGGGCCTCTTCTTCATCTATACGGCTCATGGCGAAGCCGACATGAACCAGAACCCAGGTGCCGATCAGCTGTTGACGATCGATGCCATCCATCACCAGAGCAATATTCACTTCACGCCGGACGCCGCAAATATCAACCCAGGCCAGTTGCCCGTCGCCAGACGCCAGCTCTACAACCTTTCCCGGAATGCCTAAACACATGATCATTCTCCATTGAGATTTACCAGATAATGCCGCCCTGCAATTTTGACAAAAAACAATCCAGCAATATTTATGCCACAATGAAATTTACGAGCATAAAACGCCCGATAAATCCGTGTTAAATAACGTTTTCTTTACATAGGATAGGATAAGTTTACATAACAACGATTTTTTATCCCCGGTTTACCGTCGCCCGCGCACTCTTCCTGCCGCCACGCAGTGTTTGAAGCTGAGGTTCTAACCCCACCCCAACCCTCCCCTTCACAGGGGAAGGAGTCTGTCTGGCTCCTCCCCCTGCCAAGGGGGAGGCAGGGAGGGGGTCATTGCCGGCGATGTTTCGAACGTTGTCCACCGACGGCGCAGCCAAGATACCCGCATACCGCCGGATGACGAAAAAGAAGGCAACGCGGTGAAGGAATAATTCTGTCGTCAAAAGTGTCGAAACCGCCCGGCGGGAAGCTATCGACACTAATGACGAGCCTATCGCCCCCCGGTTCGCCGCCCTGTCTTTCCCCTCTCAGCCCGCGCCCGCCGCGGCCTGGCGATGTCATATCCTGACGTGGCACGGAATATGCTTTAGCGCTGCAAACACGAATAATTCCCCACGGAGGGTGTGGCTATGAACCGCTTCGTCATTGCGGAGCCTAAGCGCTGTATCGGATGCAATACCTGTATGGCCGCCTGTACGCAGGCGCACCGCCGTCAGGGATTGCAGACTCATCCGCGGCTGACGGTGGAACGCGACCTCGCCGGCACCGCGCCCGTCTTGTGCCGTCACTGCGAAGACGCGCCCTGCGCCAGAGTCTGTCCGGTTAATGCCATCACGCATCGGGATCAGGCGGTGGCGCTGAACGAAAATACCTGCATCGGCTGCAAACTGTGCGCGATCGCCTGTCCCTTCGGCGCCATTACGCCATCAGGCAGTAAGCCGTTAGCCATCCCGGCGACCTTTCCCCAGAATATCCCGCAGTCCATGCTCGCCGATGTGCCGGTCAGCGTCGCTTCCGTCAACCCGCTACTGGCCTGGAATGCCGGCATCCGCAGCGTCGCCGTGAAATGCGACCTCTGCGCTTTTCAGGAGCAAGGGCCGGAGTGTGTCCGCGTATGCCCCACCAAGGCGCTGTTTATCGTGGATGAGCAAGAACTCGAACGGATTACCGCCGAAAAACGCCGGCATGCGATGGAGTGGCCGGCCGGCAACATGCCTTTCCCGCCAGACGCGGCCGATCGGGAGAATACGCTATGATGACTTCACTGGAATGGCTGGCGCTGGCGCTGACGCTCTATGCGGCTGGCGCGTTGTTATCCCTCTGCCTGGCGCGCGCCGAGTCCCTGGCTATCCTGCTAAGCGGCGTCGGTTCGGCGCTGGGCGGCCTGTGTGGTCTTGCCGCCGCGCTGCCGGTATTGCTTAACGGTCAGCTGCTGACGGCCAGGTTTGAAGGGCCGTTTGCCGCCTTCGCCCGCTTAACGATAAGAATGGACGCGCTGGCGGCCTTTATCGTCATGGTCATTTCGCTACTGGTTATCGTCACGTCAGTCTATTCGCTCTCTTATTTACGGGAATACCGCGGGCGCGCCTGGGCGATGGGGTTCTTTATGAACCTGTTCATCGCCTCGATGGTGGCGCTGGTGGTGGTCGATAACGCCTTCTATTTCATCATCCTGTTTGAAGCGATGTCGCTCAGCTCCTATTTCCTGGTGATTTCCGATCAGGATGAAGAAGCCATTAACGCCGGGCTGCTTTACTTTTTAATCGCCCACGCCGGTTCAGTGCTGATTATGATCGCTTTCTTCCTGCTGTATCGCCACAGCGACAGTCTCGATTTCGCCGATTTCCGCCAGGCCACCCTCTCCGCGCCGCAGGCGTCCATCGTATTCCTGCTGGCCTTCTTCGGCTTCGGCGCCAAGGCCGGGATGCTGCCGCTACACGGCTGGCTGCCGCGCGCGCACCCGGCCGCGCCGTCCCACGCGTCGGCGTTAATGTCCGGCGTGATGGTGAAAATCGGCATCTTCGGCATTATCAAGGTGGGGATCGACCTGCTGGGCGCCGCCGAAGTCTGGTGGGGCGTGGTGGTGCTGGCGTTCGGCGCCGTCTCGTCGGTGCTTGGCGTGCTCTATGCCCTGGCCGAACACGATATCAAACGGTTGCTGGCTTACCACACCGTGGAAAATATCGGCATCATTCTGATGGGCGTCGGGGTGGGAATGATCGGCATCGCCACGCACCACCCGTTGCTGGCGGTTCTCGGCCTGTTGGGCGGCCTGTACCACCTGTTGAACCACGCAATATTTAAAGGACTGCTGTTCCTGGGCGCCGGCGCGGTGATTTACCGCCTGCACAGCAAGGATATGGAAAAAATGGGCGGCCTCGCGCGCTTGATGCCGTATACCGCGCTGGCGTTTCTGATCGGCTGTATGGCGATTTCCGCGCTGCCGCCGTTGAACGGATTCGTCAGCGAATGGTTCACTTACCAATCGCTGTTTACTCTCAGTCGCGAGGGCGGTTTTTCACTGCGGCTGGTCGCGCCAATCGCCATCGTCATGCTGGCGATCACCGGGGCGCTGGCGGCCATGTGCTTCGTCAAGGTCTACGGCATCAGCTTCTGCGGCGCGCCTCGCAGCGAGAAAGCCGCTCAGGCGCGGGAAGCGCCCTGGCCGATGACCGCCGCCATATGGCTGCTGGCGCTGTTATGTATCGCGCTCGGCGTCGGCGCCAGCGCGGTGGCGCCGGTGGTAAGCCGGGTGGCCGCCAGCCTGGCGGGAACCGCCGCGCCGCCGGTGGCGCAGGGTATGCTGATATTCCCCGGCGATCCCGCTCAAACCGCGTTATCCGCGCCGCTGATTTTTATTCTGCTGCTGGCCTTGCCGATCCTGCCGTTACTGCTTTATCTCGGCGCTAAAGGCTCGCGGCTGAGTTTCCGCCGCCGCGGCGCGCCCTGGGCCTGCGGCTACGCTTATGAGGCCTCGATGGCGGCGTCCGCCGCCAGCTTCACCCAGCCATTACGCGTGATGTTCGCTCCTCTGTACCGAATACGTAAAACGCTGGACCCGGCCCCGATGATGCAAAACGCGCTGGATAAAACCACGCTGGCCGCCGGACGGACCGAACCGGTCTGGGATACGCGCCTGGTTATGCCGCTGGTCAATCTCGTCCAGCGCGTGGGCCGGATAACGCAACGGATTCAGCATGGCGACTTCCGGGTCTACTGCCTGTATGTGGTGGCGGCCCTGGCGATTCTGCTGCTGACGATGGCCTGAGGAGAACATGATGATCGCTGAAAGCTCAATCGCAGGAACGGTAAACGCAGGGACGCTGGCCGCGCCCGTATCCGTCCTGATGGCCTGCGCGGTTATTCAGGCGCTGCTTCTGCTGGCGCTTGCCCCGCTGATGTCCGGGATGGCGCGGGTTATCCGCGCCAAGATGCACTCCCGCCAGGGGCCGGGGTTACTGCAAGACTATCGCGACATTTTCAAGCTGTTGAAGCGTCAAGATGTGTCGCCACAGCACGCGGGCGGCGTTTTCCGCCTGATGCCATATATTCTGATCGGTACGATGCTGCTGGTCGCCATGACGCTGCCCATTATCACCTGGGTATCGCCGTTCGGCGCCGCGGGCGACGTCATTACGCTGCTCTACCTGTTCGCCCTGTTTCGCTTCTTCTTTTCGCTGGCCGGTCTGGACTCCGGCAGCAGTTTCGCCGGCATCGGCGCCAGCCGCGAACTCACGCTAGGGATTCTGGTTGAACCCATCATGATCCTGGCGCTGCTGGTGGTCGCGCTGATTGCCGGCTCCACCAACATCGGCAACATCAGCAGCATGCTGGCGGGCCGCCATTGGCTGTCGCCGACCGCCACCCTGATGGCGTTGCTGGCCTGCGCTTTCGCCGCTTTCATCGAAATGGGCAAAATTCCCTTCGACGTGGCCGAAGCCGAACAGGAGCTACAGGAAGGTCCGCTGACGGAATATTCCGGCGCGGCGCTGGCGCTGTTGAAGTGGGGGATCAGTCTGAAACAGGTGGTCGCCGCCGCGCTGTTTCTCTCCATTTTCATCCCGTTCGGCAAAGCCGAAACCTTTACGCTGACGGCGCTGCTGGTAGGAACGCTCGCGTTTCTTATCAAACTGATCGCGGCGTTTTTCGTGGCCGCGTTAATTGAAAACAGCCTGGCCCGCGGGCGCTTTCTGCTTACGGGGCATGTTACCTGGTTGGGTTTCGGCGCCGCCGCGCTGGCGTTCGTTTTCTATCTTACCGGTCTATAAGGAGTAAGCATTCATCATGGATATTCTCATCATAAAGAATGTTGCCCTTGCGACCATCCTGCTGCCGTTTCTCGGCGCGCTGCTGATATCCACCCTGCCGCAGCGCCAGGCTAAATGGCTATGCATACTGTTCGCCCTGCTGGCGACGCTTGGCATGGCGTGGCTCGGCTACGGCTATCTCGCCGGGGGCAAAACCGACCTTGCCTATACCCTATACCGCTACGGCCCGGCTGAACTGTTTGGCTTTCTGTTCGACAGAATCAGCCTGCTGATCGGTTTTGCCGTGGTGTTCCTCGGCCTGTTGGTCAGCATATATTCCACCGGTTACCTGACGTTAGGCAACCGGGAGCATCCGCACGCAGGCACCAACCGTTATTACGCCTTTCTGCTGGTATTCATCGGCGCGATGGCCGGCGTCACGCTGTCATCCACCCTGCTGGGGCAACTGCTGTTTTTCGAAATTACCGGCGGCTGCTCCTGGGCGCTCATCGGCTATTATCAGCAGCCGAAATCACTGCGCTCGGCGCTGAAAGCGCTGCTGATAACGCACATCGCCTCCATCGGGCTTTATCTGGCGGCCGCTTACCTGTTTGTGCAAACGGGAACCTTCGCCCTGAGCGCGCTGGCGCAGTTGGACACCAACGGCAAAATCATCGTATTCAGCGGCATTCTGTTCGCCGCCTGGGGGAAATCGGCCCAGCTTCCGCTGCACATGTGGCTGCCGGACGCCATGGAGGCGCCGACGCCGGTCAGCGCTTATCTGCACGCCGCCTCAATGGTGAAAGTGGGCGTCTATATTTTCGCCAGAGCGATCTTATCCGCCGAACAGGTGCCGCATATTATCGGCGTCGTCGGCATGGTGATGGCGACCATCACTATGGTGTATGGCTTCCTTATGTATCTGCCGCAAAAAGATATGAAGCGGCTGCTGGCCTACTCCACCATCACCCAGTTGGCCTACATTTTCTTCGCGCTGTCGCTGGCGACGTTCGGCTCGCGTATGGCGTTCGAAGCGGGCGTGGCGTACATCTTCAACCATGCCTTCGCCAAGAGTCTGTTTTTCCTGGTGGCCGGCGCGCTCAGCTACAGCTGCGGCACCCGGATGTTGCCGAAACTTAAGGGCATGATGCGGAAAATGCCGCTGTTGGGCGTCGGATTTTGCGTTGCGGCGCTGGCCATCGCCGGCGTGCCGCCGTTTAACGGTTTCTTCAGTAAGTTTCCCCTGTTCGCCGCCGGTTTCAGCCTGTCGCGGGAATACGTCTGGTTGTTGCCGTTGCTGATCATCGCGCTGATTGAGTCGGTAGCCAGTTTCGCCTGGCTTCTCTACTGGTTCGGCCGCACCGTGCCAGGAGAACCGTCTGAAGAAATCGCTGGCGCCACGCCCGTTCCGTGGGCGATGCAGGGGGTATTGATCGTGCTGATCGTCATGTCGGTGTGTTCAAGCGTTATAGCCGCCGTCTGGCTGAACTAAGGATGAATGATAATGACTGGATCTCTGATCGTTAATAACCTGGCCGGGTTGCTGATTATCACTTCCCTGCTGGTAATCTGCGCCCGGCGTCCGGCGCTGTCGGCCTGTCTGTACGCGATACAGTCTCTGGTATTGGTGCTGATTTTTCTCTCGCTGGCCGATCTGCTGCAGGCCCATCAGCTTTATATGTGGTCCCTGAGCGCGTTTATCACCAAGGTGATACTGGTTCCCGCCATTATGTACCGCGCGTTTCGCAAACTGGACGATCCCAAAGCCGATGGCGGCGTGGTCGGCCCGGCGGTGATTATTCTGCTGGCGACGCTGATTGTGGTGCTGTGCTACTTCGTGGTGGCGCCGGTTGAATTACCTATGGTGAGTTCGCTGAAACCGGCGCTGGCGGTATCACTCGGCCACTTCATGATCGGCCTGCTGTGCATCGTTACCCAACGCAATATTCTCAAACAGGTATTCGGCTATTGCCTGATGGAAAACGGCGCGCACCTGACGCTGGCGCTGCTGGCGAACCGCGCGCCGGAGCTGGTGGAGATCGGCATCGCCACCGACGCGATTTTCGCGGTGATCGTCATGGCTCTGATGGCGCGCAGAATCTACCGGACGCTCAACACGCTGGATGTGCAACAGCTAACCGCGCTGAAAGGGTGATTAATATGACCAATACCGACCTTCTTCTCACCCTGCTCGCCACGCCGTTCGTTACTTCGCTGCTGGCTTTTCTATGCCGCTTCTCCGGCGGCCATGCGCGCACGCTGGTAAACGTTATCCATCTGCTAGGCATCATCGCCCTACTGGCGGTTTCCATGCAGTTGGTCTGGCTGGTGTACCAGCACGGCGAAATACTGGCCGTACACCGTTGGCTGCATCTCGACAGCCTCAGCGCTTTGTTTCTGGCTATCCTCGGCATTATCGGCTTTATTACCGGGCTGTACTCCATCGGCTACATGCGCCATGAGGTCAACGGCGGCGAAATTACTCTTACCACCCTGTGCGACTACTACGGCTTCTTCCACCTGTTTCTGTTCACCATGCTGCTGGCGATCACCAGCAACAACCTGATTCTGATGTGGGCCGCGATTGAAGCCACCACGCTGAGCTCCGCCTTTCTGGTCGGGCTCTACGGTCAGCGTTCCTCGCTGGAAGCCGCCTGGAAATACATCATCATTTGTACGGTCGGCGTCGCCTTCGGGCTGTATGGCACCGTGCTGGTGTATTCCAACGCCGCCAGCGTAATGGCGGAG
This sequence comes from Brenneria izadpanahii, assembly GCF_017569925.1. Lineage (NCBI taxonomy): Bacteria > Pseudomonadati > Pseudomonadota > Gammaproteobacteria > Enterobacterales > Pectobacteriaceae > Brenneria > Brenneria izadpanahii. Next base: position 3,400,743 of record NZ_CP050854.1, read on the forward strand.
CCGGGAGACGCCATCTTCTGGACCGAAGTGCTGAAACATGCGGGCGAACTGGACGGCACCTTGATGCATCTGGCGTTCATCTTCGTCATCATCGGTTTCGGCACCAAGGCCGGCCTGTTCCCAATGCACGCCTGGCTGCCGGATGCGCACAGCGAGGCGCCAAGCCCCACCAGCGCGCTGTTATCGGCGGTGTTGCTGAACTGCGCCCTGCTGGTGATCGTGCGCTATTACATCATCGTCAGCGCCGCCATCGGCTCTGAATTTCCCCGCACGCTGCTGCTGGTTTTCGGCATGCTGTCGGTCGCCGTCGCCGCATTTCTGATCCTCGTCCAACGAGATATGAAACGCCTGCTGGCCTATTCCAGCGTTGAAAACATGGGGTTGATCGCCGTGGCGCTGGGGATCGGCGGCCCGCTGGGCATTCTCGCCGCCTTACTGCATACCCTGAATCACAGTCTGGCGAAAACGCTGCTGTTCTGCGGTTCCGGTAACGTCCTGCTGAAATACGGCACGCGCGATATGGATGCGATTAAAGGCATTATGCGCGTCACCCCGCTCACCGGCGCGCTGCTGGCCGGCGGCGCGCTGGCGCTGGGCGGCATGCCGCCCTTCAATATATTTCTCAGCGAATTCATGACCGTCAGCGCGGGGCTCAGCGCCGGGCACCTATGGCTGACGATTATCCTGCTGGCGCTGCTGACCGTGGTGCTGGCCGGTTTGGTGCGCATGGTCGCCGGCACCGTGCTGGGCAATAGCCCGGAAGCGGTCGCCAAGGGGGAACTGGGGATCATGACCACCGCGCCGATGGTGGTGCTGCTGGTTCTGATGCTGATGATGGGCACCCATATTCCCCAGCCGGTTATTCGGCTGCTGGAAAACGCCACAACCATCGTCGCCCATACCGGCGCGGCGCCAAACAACGGCCCGGAACAGCATATCCCGTTGCTGATGCCCTGGCAGCGCACCGCTCAGCGCCCTGCCTTCGACGCCGTCAAAACCCGCGAACTATCCATGGCTGAACGTTCAGTGTTAACCCCTTCCCGTCAGGAGACGTACCGTGATGAATGAAAAACCAGCTTCCGCCCAGGGATCCCATGCCGATGAACTCGGCGCCGGCTACGCCGCTCGGGTGAGACAGCGCTTCCCGGCCGCCATTCTGGAGGAAGAACGGCAAACATCGAACCAGCTCACCCTGACCGTCAAACTGAACATGCTGCCGGAAGTGGTTGAATTCCTTTACTACCAACAGGGAGGCTGGCTGCCGGTTCTGTTTGGTAACGATGAACGTTCACTGAATGGCTATTTTGCCATTTACTACGCGCTGTCGATGGAGGAAGGCGAGAAGTGCTGGGTGATTATCAAAGCGCTGGTCGACCCGGATAACCCGGAATTTCCCTCGGTGACGCCCCGCGTACCGGCCGCCGTCTGGGGCGAGCGCGAAGTCCGCGATATGTATGGACTGATCCCGGTCGGCTTGCCGGATGAACGCCGGCTGGTGCTGCCGGACGACTGGCCGGACGATCTCTATCCGCTGCGTAAAGACGCTATGGATTATCGTCAACGGCCGGAGCCGACCCGCGATGACGAGTCCTATACCTTCACCAATGAAGCCACCGGCGCAACCCGCGTCGTGCCCATCGGGCCGCTGCACATCACTTCGGACGAACCCGGTCACTTCCGCCTGTTCGTAGACGGAGAACAGATTATTGATGCCGACTACCGTCTGTTCTATGTACACCGGGGAATGGAAAAGCTGGCGGAAACGCGCATGGGCTATAACGAAGTCACCTTTCTGTCAGACCGGGTGTGCGGCATCTGCGGCTTTACCCACAGCGTGGCTTACTCCACTTCTATCGAAAATGCGTTAGGCATTGTCGTTCCGCCGCGGGCGCACGCTATTCGCAGTATTTTGCTGGAAGTGGAACGTCTGCACAGCCACCTGCTGAATATCGGGCTTTCCAGCCACTTCGTCGGTTTCGACACCGGGTTTATGCAATTTTTCCGCGTTCGTGAAAAGTCGATGACCATCGCCGAGATGCTGACCGGCGCGCGTAAAACCTATGGCCTGAATCTGATTGGCGGTATCCGCCGCGACATCCTGAAAGACGACCGGTTAAAGACCATCAAACTGATTAGGGAAATGCGCGCCGAGGTCAGCCAACTGACCGATATGCTGCTCAGCACGCCGAATATGGCACAGCGCACCCAGGGTATCGGCATCCTCAACAAGAAAGTCGCCCGCGATTACAGCCCGGTTGGCCCGACGATCCGCGCCAGCGGCTTTAAGCGGGATATGCGCATCGATCATCCCTATGCCGGCTACCTGGATCTGCCGATGGAGCTGCATCATCTGGATGCGGGCGATGTCTATTCCCGGGTGCTGGTGCGGGTGCGCGAGGTATTCACCTCCATGGCGATGATTGAATACGGTCTGGACAACCTGCCTGAAGGCCCGCTGCTCAACGAGCACTTCACCTATCAGCCGCACAAATTTGCGCTGGGCTATGCCGAAGCGCCGCGCGGTGAAGACGTCCACTGGAGCATGACCGGCGACAACCAGAAACTATTCCGCTGGCGCTGCCGCGCCGCCACCTATGCCAACTGGCCGGTGCTGCGCTACATGCTGCGGGGCAATACGGTTTCCGATGCGCCGCTGATTATCGGCAGCCTGGATCCCTGCTATTCCTGTACCGACCGGGTGACGCTGGTCGATGTGCGCAAACAGAAAATCACCACCGTGCCCTATAAAGAAATAGAACGTTACGGTCTGGAACGTACCCGTTCGCCGCTCAAGTAGAGGGATGAATCATGTTGAAACTGTTTAAAACCATCCTCAAGGCAGGCAACAGTACGGTGAAATACCCGTTTAAACCGTTGGAGGTATCGGCGGGATTTCGCGGCAAACCACAATACGACGCCAAACAATGCATCGCCTGTGCCGCCTGCACCGCGGCCTGTCCGGCCAATGCGCTGACGATGGAAACCGATGTCGTCAACGGCACCCGCACCTGGCAGCTTTTTCTCGGCCGCTGCATCTTCTGCGGACGTTGCGAAGAGGTCTGCCCGACCCGCGCCATCGTGCTATCGCAGGAGTTCGAAATGGCCGTCGCCAATAAGGCCGACCTTTATCAACGGGCCACGTTTAACCTGCTGAACTGCCACGTCTGCCACCGCCCTTTCGCGCCGCAAAAAGAGGTGGAATACGCCATGGCGCTGATGGCGCAGTCCGGTTTGTCCGAAGAGGCGGTGGCGGCGCGGCGGCACCATTTTGAAACCTGCCCGGAGTGTAAACGTAAACAGAACATGGACAACAAAGACAATGTGATGCTGAGCCGGTATGTTTTTCCTCCGGCCGGCACCGCGTCAGCGACGGTCAAGGGGAGCAAATCATGAGCACTCAGTCTACTGGCGCCGCGCAGCACTACCGGAGTACGCCGATCGTATTGGATGAACAGGCGCAGAAACTCAAGAAAACCCTGCTGAAAGATATCCAACGTTCGGCCTACGTTTACCGCGTCGACTGCGGCGGCTGCAACGGTTGCGAAATAGAAATTTTCGCCGCCATCACCCCACTGTTCGACGCCGAACGCTTTGGCATCAAAGTGGTGGCGTCGCCCCGTCATGCCGACATTCTGCTGTTCACCGGCGCGGTGACGCGCGCCATGCGAACGCCGGCGCTGCGCGCCTATGCGTCGGCCCCCGATCCGAAAATCTGCATCTCTTACGGCGCTTGCGGCTGCGGCGGCGGAATTTTCCACGATCTGTACTGCGTCTGGGGCGGCAGCGATACCATTGTGCCGATAGACGTCTATATTCCCGGCTGCCCGCCGACGCCCGCCGCCACCATCTATGGTTTTGCCGTCGCGCTCGGTCTGCTGGAGCAGAAACTGCACGGTAGCGATCATCAGCAGGCCGATGATGAAAAAGCGGCCTTGATTCATCCCGGCGTACCGTTGGATTTGCGCGTGCTGCTGGAACGGGAGGCGCGACGGATGGCGGGGTATCGCCAGGGGCGGGAAATCTGCGACGCCTTTTTAGCCCGGATGGAACAGCAATCCCTGGATGGCCTGGATCAGCGTATCGGCGACTGGCTGCAACAGCATAACGATCCGCGGCTGAATGAGATTGTCGGCCGGCTACAACAAATTTACCTGTCACTGCTGAAGGGGGAAAACGGCCGATGAACAGTCAGGTGATTTTCTACGCCCTGAACCAAAAGTTTCTCGACAGCAAAGACAAGGTGCCGGAACAGGCGCAACAGGTGATGTATTACTCGCTGTCGATTGGTCATCACGTCGGGGTTATTGACTGTCTGAAGCGGATACTGACCTGCCCGCTGGCGGACTATCGGCATTGGATCGGACAACTTCCCGACGGAGAAGCGCAGCGAAAAATGGCCGGCCTGATGAAATTCGGCGAGATCGTCATTGATAGCAGCCATACCAAACTGCTGGGACAGGCTTTCAGCGATTTATCCGCCGGGCAGGACGCCTATCCCGATTGGACGGACACCCTGCTCGCCTATCTGCAAGCGATTGAACAGGAAACGGCGCTTTATTTAATGGTGAAACGGATTGATGACTGAACTAATCGAACGCGCGGACAATATGGTGCTGACCGTGGGTAACAGTATGATGGGGGATGATGGCGCCGGGCCGTTGCTGGCCGAACGCATGCGGCAAAACCCGGTGGCCGGCTGGTCGGTAATTGACGGCGGCGTCATCCCTGAGAATGCGGCCCATCGGCTGCGCGCCTTAGGGCCTAAACGGCTGCTGGTGGTGGATGCGACCGACATGGGACTGCCGCCCGGCGAAATACGCATTATCGATCCGCAGCGGATCGCGCAGGATTTACTGATGAACACCCACAACCTGCCGTTGAATTTTTTGATCGAACAGTTGCAGGAAGATATTGCGGAAGTGATTTTCGTCGGTATCCAGCCGGCGCTTGTCGCATTCTACTGTCCGCTCAGTCGGGAAGTCGAACAAGCGGTGGAGCAGATCCGCCAGCGATTGCCCGGCTGGCAGGGAAATGGGGGTTTTCAGGCGCTGTAGCGTTACTCAGCGCCAGAAGTAAAGGGGATAGCCTATCCCCTGATAGGCTCGCCATACTTCGCAGTTAAAAACGCTGCCAATCATCATTCCGCTGAGCGCTGACCGGCAGCAGCGGCGCTTTCCCTCCCATCCCCGTCGGCTGCGGCGCAACGGTTTTCTGCCAGTGTTCCGTCTGCCGGTTATCATTATCCTCAAGCTGGAAAACATCCACCGCCGCCGACAATTCGCTGGTTTGTTGATCCAGTTTGGCCGCGGCTTCCGCCGATTGTAATACCAGCGCCGCATTCTGTTGCGTCACGCCGTCTATTTCATGGATCGCCTGGCTAATTTGACTGATGCCGTGAGTTTGCTCATCGGTAGCGGCGGCGATTTCGCTGATCAGCTCGTTAACATGATTAATTGCGGTAATAATGGCTGCCATCGCCTCGCCGGACTGGCGAACCTGATCGGCGCCGGTCGAGACACGGGATACCGACTCGGCGATCAGCGCCTCAATCTCTTTCGCCGCCTGCGCGCTGCGCTGCGCCAGGGTACGGACTTCACCAGCCACCACCGCGAATCCCCGGCCCTGTTCTCCGGCTCTGGCGGCCTCAACCGCCGCATTGAGCGCCAGGATATTGGTCTGGAAGGCGATGCCGTTAATCACCGTGGTGATGTCGGCCACCTTACGCGAGCTGGCGCTGATATCATCCATCGTGTTCATGACGCTGTTGCTGATTTCACCGCCTTTTGTCGCCGCGCCAAAGGCTTCCCGCGCCAGTTCTCGCGCCTGATAAACATTCTCTGCGGTTTGTTTCACCGTGGCGCTGATCTGCTCCATACTGGCGGCCGTTTCCTGTAGCGCGGCCGCCTGCTGTTCCGTCCGGCTGGAAAGATCGTCGTTGCCATTCTTGATATTGGCGGTGCCGTTATCGATCGCCGTCGCGCTTTGACGAATAACCGTGACGGTATCACGCAGGCTTTTCTGCAACCGTTTGATATCCGGGATCAAGCGGCCCGCGCAGTTTCGGCCGAACTCGGCCAGATCGCCCGCCAGCCGGCCTGCCGTTAGCTGGGCCAGATGCGACTTGAGAACCCCAATAGGAATAACCAGATAATTTCTCAGATAATACTCGGTAAATATCAACACCATAATGCCGATTATCATGGCCGCGACCAGGACGTTTCGATTATGGATATTGTATTCGTTTACCAAGGGAATAAATTCCGACGCGGTAATTTGATCGGTGTATGCCTTAACATTATCGCCAAAGGCCAAACTAATCGGCGGATAAATGCCACGGAATATCCGATAAAACTCATCTTGATTATTTTGTTGCAACGCGGCATTCATAGGATCAATCGCCGCTGAAATTAACGTTGACCAATTATGGGTAATTTCATCAAGCGTCGCCTGTTCCACCCCAATATGCTCCGACGATTTGAAGTTCTCCAACGATTCCTTGGTATTTCTTATGGCAATCTGCGCCATATCCAGCGTTTTCTTCGCATTGTCCCCATCGTCATGCTGCAAATAATCCATTGTTCGCTCCATACGGGTAACGGCTCTGAAATACTGATCGCTGCCATAGACCAGATAGGAGTACGTTTTTCGCTGCGTTTCATTTTTACTAAGTAAATCAGTCGCCTGATGAAGCGAGTAAAGACTATAACCTGATGCTAATCCCCAGATTGCCAGCAGCATAGCCACTATAATTAGCACCATAATTCTTATGCTAATATTCTTTAGAAAGCTCATAATACACCCCATGAATTTACCAAACGCCGTTCACACCAAGATGATATTGGGATACTTTTTTTAATCATGACGCTGTCGCTGCAATGCTACGCACAGGCCGCCCGCTGACGCAGGGGAAACGCCTGAATTAATCATTAATCAGAAGCAATGCAGCAGAAAATCCGATATATCCAAAAGCGAGATCAATATAAAAGTAGAGGCTCCTTTCCGGCTTGGGGATAAATAAAGTATAGGCGTTAATGTTAATATAGAGAAAGAGCGGGCGATAAGAATATCCCGCATCGCCCATTGCCTGACACTCGTCGTCAAATCTGCCGAAACAGCCTCTCTATCGTCGTCACCCTCGACATCAGCACAATGACTCCCCAATGCATAAAAACAAAAAAACATTATTATTCAATATATTAAAATAACCACACAATTATTGGCATAAAAAGTGCCTATAAATAGTGATGTGTCACGCGATTAATTATGTCGACACCAAATTTTTTCACCTGACTCCAGGTCGGAGACGATGTCATGAACCGGTTCGTTATTGCAGACTCAAGGAAGTGTATTGGTTGCCGCACTTGTGAAATAGCCTGTGTTCTGGCCCACAGCGACGGCAAAACGTCCTCATTATCGCCAGAACATTTTTCGCCGCGTCTCAAAGTGGTGAAAGGGCTGAATATCAGCACCACCGTTCAATGCCGCCAGTGTGAAGATGCGCCCTGCTCCACGGTGTGTCCGAATGGCGCCATCATCCACGCGGATGACTGTATCAAGGTGCAACAGGAAAAATGCATCGGCTGTAAGACATGCGTTGTCGCCTGCCCTTACGGCGCGATGTCCGTGATCGTCAAGCCCATTGCCCGCATCGGCCAGTATCAGGCGCTGGGCCAGCGTATAAAAGCCGAGGCGCATAAATGCGATCTGTGCGAAGGGCGGGCGGCGGGCCCGGCCTGCGTTGAAGTTTGCCCGATGAAGGCATTACGACTGATCGGCCGTGATGATATTCAGGCCATGATCCAGCAAAAACAACGGCGAGCGGCGCTTGATGAAGCCGCAGGAATGCAGTTCTGACAAGGTACGCTGAAGGAGAATAATCATCATGCAGAAAGTTATCACCGTCTGTCCTTATTGCGGGTCAGGCTGCAAAATTCACTTGCTGGTTGAACACGGTAAAGTTGTCGGCGCTGAAGGCGCCAACGGGCATACCAACGAAGGCGAACTGTGCCTTAAAGGTTATTATGGCTGGGATTTTCTTAACGACACCAAGCTACTGACGCCACGGTTGAAACAGCCGCTGATCCGGCGCCGGAAAGGCGAACCGTTTGAAGCGGTATCCTGGGATGAGGCGATCGCCTTCGCCAGCTCACGCCTGAAAGCCATTAAAGAGAAGTACGGCGCCGAATCCATTATGCACACCGGTTCATCGCGCGGCCCCGGTAACGAAACCAACTACGTTATGCAAAAATTCGCCCGCGCCGTAACCGGCAATAACAACGTCGATTGCTGCGCCCGCGTCTGCCATGGCCCTTCCGTTGCCGGATTACGGGTAACCTTGGGCAACGGAGCGATGAGCAACTCCATCAACGAAATTGAGCATACCGAATGTATTCTGGTGTTCGGCTATAACGCCGCCGATTCGCATCCGATCGTGGCGCGCCGTATCCTGAAGGCCAAAGAGCGCGGAGCCAAAATCATCGTCTGCGATCCCCGCCACATCGAAACGGCGCGTATCGCCGATCTGTGGCTGCCGCTGAAAAACGGCTCCAATATGGCGTTAGTCAATGCCTTTGCCAACGTGCTGATTAACGAAGGTCTTTACAACAAGGAGTATGTCGCCCGCCATACGGAAGGGTTTGAGGAATATAGCCAGATTGTCGCCAAATATACGCCGGAATATGTCGCGGACATCACCGGACTGTCTCCGCAGTTGGTGCGCGAGGCGATGCGCATGTTTGCCGCCGCCCCATCCGCCACCATTTTGTGGGGGATGGGCGTCTGTCAGTGGGGCCAGGGCGTGGATGTGGTCAAGGGCTTGTCCGGGTTGGCGCTGTTGACCGGTAATCTGGGGCGGCCAAACGTCGGCGTCGGCCCGGTACGCGGCCAGAACAATGTTCAGGGCGCCTGCGACATGGGCGCCCTGCCGGATATGTTCCCCGGCTATCAATCGGTTACCGATGAACAAGTCCGCCATAAATTCGCCAAAGCCTGGGGCGTGGCGAGCCTGTCGGACAAAATCGGCTACTCGCTTACCGATGTGCCGCACAAGATCAAAGAAGGCAAAATCCGGGCAAACTATGTGATGGGAGAAGATCCGCTGCAAACCGAGCCGGACCTATCCATGATGCGGGAAGCGTTCAACGAGCTGGAACTGCTGATCGTACAGGATATCTTCATGACCAAAACCGCGTCGGTGGCTGACGTGATCCTGCCCGCCACCTCCTGGGGCGAACACGAAGGCGTTTATTCCGCCGCCGACCGCGGCTTTCAGCGCTTTTACAAGGCGGTAGAGCCGAAAGGGGACGTCAAACCCGACTGGGAAATCATCAGCCTGATGGCGACCGCGCTCGGTTATCCCATGCATTACAACAACACCCAGGAAATCTGGGATGAACTGCGCCATTTATGCCCGTCGTACTACGGCGCGACCTATGAAAAAATGGCCGGTCTGGGATACGTTCCCTGGCCCTGCGCCACCGAAGACAGCCCTGGTACGCCGTGGCTGTACGAAGGCAATCAATTTGCCCGCCCCGGCGGTAAAGGATTGCTCTTCGCTACCGAGTGGCGTCCGCCGATGGAACTGGTTGATGAAGATTACCCGCTGGTGCTGTGCACCGTGCGTGAAGTCGGCCATTACTCCTGCCGTTCCATGACCGGTAACTGCACCGCCCTGCAAACGCTGGCAGACGAACCCGGTTACGTGCAGGTCAATCCCGAAGACGCCGAGCGGTTGGGACTGCGCGATCAACAACTGGCCTGGGTTTCCTCGCGGCGCGGCAAGGTGATTACCCGCGTCGCCGTCAGCGAACGCGTTAATAAAGGCGCGGTGTATATGACCTATCAATGGTGGATTGGCGCCTGTAATGAGCTGACGCTGGATCACCTCGACCCGATTTCCAAAACGCCGGAATACAAATACTGCGCCGTCAAACTGGAAGCGATAGAGAACCAGCAATGGGCGGAAAATTATGTCCAGCAGGAATATAGCCAGTTGAAGTCCCACCTGCGTAAGACGGCGGAAGAGATCCGGTAATAGCCAGTGCGGCGCTGTCTCTGGTCATAATTATCGGTATATGTAAGCTCAGTGCTATTTCGTGCGCCACAATGCCGCCGTTTTTATGCTACCTCGTAGCACGCGCCCGACACGGGGCGGCTCAATCGCCGCCCGCCCCGTGACCCCAGGCTTGCGGCTGAAATTATGCCGCTGCGCGGTTCCATCGGTGTTCTCGACCGCTATTCGAGCCGTCAGTGACGGAATACTCGTCTCATCCCTGAGACTCGCCCTGTCGGGCCAGCGCAAGCACTGTTTAAAAACGCTCCAGGCGTTTTTGTCCGACGCGGCACTGGCTCTCGCCGCATCCATGCGGCTCGCTCGACGGTCAAGTCCACCGCTGCATAATTTTTTACGCCGAGTAACGGCAAAACCCGCCATAAACCCCTGCATTTGTGTCTAAGGAACTGGCGGAGGGCATGGGAATTTCCCGCTCACTCCATATCTTCGATAGCCTTGACGGAAATCCCCATTCGCTGCATACGCGATAGCAGCGTGGTGCGTTTCAAGCCCAGCTTGGCGGCGGCGCCTTTCGGGCCGGCGACGATGCCGTTGGTTTCCTTCAGCACCCGGATAATCCGTTGACGTTCAGACTCTTCATCATCATCTTCCATGACGGGCGACGGCTCCGGTACGCCTTTGGCCGCCGCCGGAGAAGGCTTGGGCGTGTCAAGGGGCGACAGATGATGCTGCAATTCAGCCAATTGCAAATTCAGCGTGGTGCCTTTCGTCAGGATCACGGCGCGCTCAATGACATTCTCCAACTCACGCACATTTCCCGGCCAGGGCAGCTTACTCAGTTGACGCAGCATTTCGGAAGGAATGCTATCTATGGTTCGGTTCATACGCCGTGCGATCTTGCGGGTAAAAAACTTCGCCAACAGCGGAATATCTTCCGGCCGCTCGCGCAACGGCGGAATGACGATAGGAAAGACATTCAGCCGGTAATAGAGATCGCTGCGATACTCCCGATCGGCCACCATCTGTTTCAGATCGCGATTGGTGGCGGCGATCAGGCGAACATCAACCGAAATAACTTTGCTGCCCCCCAAGCGCTCTATTTCGCGCTCCTGTAACACCCGCAACAGTTTCGGCTGAAGCTCTAAAGGAATATCCCCCACTTCATCCAGAAACAGCGTGCTCTTATCCGCCATCTCGAAACGCCCCTGCCGCTGACTTGTCGCGCCGGTAAACGCGCCTTTTTCATGCCCGAACAGATCGCTTTCCAATAATCCGGAAGGGATCGCCGCGCAATTCATTTTCACCATCCGTTTCGCCTTGCGCGGACTCAAACTATGGATAGCCCGCGCGATCAGCTCTTTCCCGGTTCCGGTTTCCCCCAGAATAAGCACCGTACTATCGCTGCCGGCTACCATTTCCACCTGCTCCAACACCTGACGGATGGCGGCGCTGCGGCCAATGATTTCACCAAAGGCGCCGTCGCCCTGACTATGAATATGCTCGGTCAACTGTTCGGTCAGATAAAAATTTTCGTGGATCAGGCTGTCTTTCAAACGGGTAATCTGCCCATAGGCCAGCGCGTTATCCAGCGCAATCGCGATGCGCGAAGCAATCTGGCGCAGCAATTTCATCTCCGCATCATTGACCGCGAGTTCAATACCGTGAGCCAGTTCCAGCACGCCCAGCACCCGGCTGCCAAAAGCCAGCGGAAGCAGGCAGGCATGACGTAATCCGCTGTCGACCCACTGCGCCAGATAGCGTGGCTGACCGGGCCGGGCAATCCGATCCTGGTTTTTGATCAGCATCGGCTCATTATCGCGTATGACGTCCGCCGCCAGCGTTTCTGAAAGCGGCCGTTCGCCTTCCCGCCACTGCGGCGCATGTCCTGCAAGATAATGCGCGGCGTAATATTTCAGGGTTTTGTCATCGTCATCGCTATCCCGAAATGCCAGGGCCACAAAGTCGATATTAAAAAAACGGTGGATCTCTTTTGAAATTTCCTGAGCCAACGCTTTCAGCTCCAGCTTGGAAATAACGGTGTTGGTCACATCCACCAGAATGCGGTAATGGTCGCGTTCATGGCGCAGCGCTTCTTCTTCACGCCGCGCCAGTTCCCGCTCACTGATATTCTCCAGCACCAGCGCAATCACCTCGGATAGCGCCTGAAAAAAAACGATTTCACTGTCATCGAACCGGCTGCCGTCCGTCTTGATGAACTCAATGCCCCCCAGAACACGATGCGGCGACAATAACGGCAGTTGGCAATAGTCGCTTAATCCGGCATAAGCCGGTTGATTCATCAGGTGGGGGAAATCGCGCTGGAAATGGACTTTGTCGCAATGCAGCAGCCGATGAGTATTCCATACCACGCCGCCCGGACCATCCAATAGCAGTAGGGTTTCTTCATTACAGCGCGTTTTGTGCGTATCGCGGTCATGGTAATAAAACGAGGTTTGATTATGCAGCGGATCGATCAGCAGAAGATTGACCCGGCCAAATCGTACGACAGAAAAAGAGAGGCTATCCAACACATGCAACAGTGAATCGATACTGCGTTGCTGCAACAATGTCTGAGACACTTTCAGTAAAGTATCCTGCCACAGAATTGACAACCGCGATGGAGAGTCTGTCAGCCGTATCGCCATAACCACCAGAATAAACATCATGAACAACGTGGTTAATAGTGTAGGAGTTAACAGACCAAAATCCTATGTCACCGTGTCAATAGGTTGATCTGAATCGTACTTAACAGACCGATTTTCACCCCGGCAAGAAACAGAACCATTGCCACGTTTCAGAACAGCGTGAACGTCACGTTAATGACGCCGCTTAATGAATGATATTAAAATAAAATTTATCGATTCACTTTATTAGTTAACAGAAATTCTACTTTTATTTATCAAAATAAAACAATTAATTCCATCTCATCACTCCTGCTGGATAAATAATGAGCAAAAACGATAATTATTTTATTTTGAAATAACATTTAATCTAGACAGATGAGTAATATCTTGGTAATGACCGGAAAATTAAATCGTCATAAAGAAACCAGGAAAAATTGGCGTTTAAATAAAATTCCATTTATTGCTAATATCGCCACAATCATAAGAATATCTTATAATTAAATGGGCCGATATTGCCGCACAAAAACCGGTTATCTTCAACCTTATGTTTTTTATACACTTTATTCATCACCCATCTAAAAAATTTTACATCCATATTGTTCGCAATAGCCTTAATCAACTTATAACCATGTTTTTTTTGGCATCAAATTGTTATAATTTGCATCCCGTCACACAGAAAAAAACGGTAAAAGACAAGAATCGATGTAATATCAGGCAGTCAGACACAACACCCCAATAACAGTAAGGGCGTCGGCTTAGTGCGTTCAAGGGATATGCATTACTCCAGCGCGGACAATAATACTGTGTGTTGTCTGAGTCTATTCACCAACATGAGGTTAATATGCAAAGGCAGAAGTTAGTTATACAGATAGCCGTCGCTATCATATTAGGGATATTTATAGGATGGCTGTGTCATCAATATCTTGATGGCGGACGAGCGAAAGAAATTGCCTCTTATTTCAATATGGTTACCGATATTTTCCTGCGTTTGATCAAGATGATCATTGCCCCGCTGGTATTCGCCACGCTGGTTTCCGGCCTGGCCAGTATGGGGAATTCATCCGCGGTTGGGCGTATTGGTCTGAAAGCCATGATCTGGTTTGTTACCGCATCGGTCCTTTCTCTGTTCATCGGCATGGCGCTGGCCAACTTCTTCCAGCCCGGCGCCGGTATGAATCTGGAAGTGCCGGCCAGCACCGCGCATGTCGCTACCGGTCTAAACACCGACGGTTTTACGCTTAAGAGTTTCATCAGCCATATTTTCCCGAGAAGTATTGTGGAAGCGATGGCGAACAATGAGATCCTGCAAATCCTGGTCTTCTCGCTGTTCTTCGGTTCGGCGCTTGCCTATGTAAAACACAAGAACAAAAACGCGAGCGTAATCTCATCCATGATCGAAGAACTGGCCAAGATCATGTTCCGCGTGACGGACTATGTGATGAGTCTGGCGCCTATCGCGGTATTTGCCGCAATCGCATCCGCCATTACCACTCAGGGGCTGGGTCTGCTGTATGACTTCGGCAAGCTGATTGGCGAATTCTACATTGGACTGATTTTACTGTGGACGGTGCTGTTCCTGGTTGGTTACGCCTTCCTTGGCAAACCCATTTTCACGCTGGGAAAACTGATCCGCGAACCTACCATGTTGGCTTTCGCCACCGCCAGCAGCGAATCAGCCTATCCGAAAACCATGGAAGCGCTGACCAAGTTCGGCGTGCCGAAAAAAATCACCAGCTTCGTGCTGCCGCTGGGCTACTCGTTCAACCTGGACGGCTCAATGATGTATCAGTCTTTTGCGATCCTGTTTATCGCTCAGGCTTACAACATTGATTTAAGCCTGACGCAGCAAATTCTGATTCTGTTGACGCTGATGATCACCAGTAAAGGCATGGCGGGCGTCGCTCGCGCTTCCGTCGTCGTGGTTGCCGCCACGCTGCCGATGTTCAGCCTGCCGGAAGCGGGGATCCTGCTGATTATCGGTATCGACCAATTCCTGGATATGGGCCGTACCGCCACCAACGTCATCGGCAACAGTATATCTACCGCCGTTGTCGCCAAACTGGAAAACAGCATAGGCGAACCGGAGGAAGAGGAAGATGAAGAAATCGAGTATGAAGAGGCCAATGCGAGCCGGTAATTAATCGCCCGCGTTACTCTCAAAACGGCGGCCTTACCGGCCGCCGTTTCATTTTTACCGGTTAATGCCGCCTCAGCGTTTTCACATAGCGCCAGAATTTTTCTGAAGCCATATTCAGCTTAGTATCAAGCCGGTAAATATAAACCCCCATCCGCATGACCGCCTTTTCCATATTGATGATAGCGAGCGTGTTGTCTTTCAGTTCGTCCTGTATCGAATAATCCGGCAGCCATGCAATCCCGTATCCCTGCTTCACCATCCGTTTAAGCAAATCGCTCATTGAAGAAACAAAAGTGATGGCGAATTTGTTGCTGTCGATGCTGGCAAGATAACGGTTTACCTGACGCCCCATATAACTGTTATCCGTGTAATTAAGCAGAGGCGCCGAAGGCGTATTAATATCAAACAAGGGGTTGCCTGCGCTATCGCATGCGCAAACGGGATAAAGATGGGACTCCAGTATTTTGGCATGCATAAAAGGCTCGGACATCAAGTCTTCATTATAAAAAGAGAGGATAAAATCGCTTCTGCCTTCTTTAAGATTTAATACCGCCTCATCAACATCTATTGATTCAACATAAAATATCTTTTCCTGAGATTCAGGTACGTCTTTTAATAACTCAGGCATAATGAAGATGGATAAAGAGTGTGCGGCGGCAATCGTAATTTTATTTTTATAATTGCCGCCGCCGTGCAGTTTATTCAACTGATATTCCAGATCATCTAATGTATTTCGAATATGGGCATGAAATACCCTTCCTTGCTCGGTTAATTGCAACGGCGAAGAACTGCGGTCAAAAATATCGAAACCAATCGCCGTTTCCAACGCACGAATTCGTCTACTGAATGACGACTGAGAAATATTCCGTTTTTCTGCCGCAACCGTAAAACTACGATACTCTTCCAGAGCGATAAAATCATAAAGCCATTTTGTTTCGATATTATTCAGCATGATATTTCATCGCCCCTTCAAACCCGATAAAAGCATAAAAAACCGGAAAGCTATGCAAATCATACATAGCGAATGGGAATTTAGCAATTCACATTCCGGGAGGATGTGCAATTATGCTCTCAGTTTCAAAACGCTAAAGGGCGATCGGCATGAACAGTCTAATAGGCATTCTTGGTGGCATGGGACCGGGCGCGACCGTTGACGCCATGCAAAAATTGATTAAAAACACGCCAGCCTACCGAGACCAGGATCATATTCCGATGATTGCGGTTTCCATTCCGGATATTCCTGACAGAACAAAATGTATTCTTGACCATAGCGCATCGCCGCTGGAAAAAATGATCCAGTATATGAAAATATTGGAAAATGCCGGCGCCGAGTGCATTATCATTCCCTGTAATACCGCGCATTATTGGTTCAATGAATTAAAATTGCATACCCATGCCGAAATGATCAGCATTATTGATGCGACCTGTGAGGTTATTCGCAATAAGCAGATAACCGACGTTGGTCTACTGGCGACCACCGCCACCGTTAAAGCGCGAATTTATCAGGATAATACGAGTAAAAACCATATTCGCTGCCATACGCCGACGGAAGCGGAACAAAACCTGGTGATGGAAAGTATTTATAGCTATAAGTCCGGCAACGCTCAGAAAGCCCATAGTATACTCGCGCCAATAAAAGATCGTATGTTGCAAGACGGCGTTGAAAAAATCATTCTGGGCTGTACCGAGCTGCCCCTTATTCTGGAAGATGAAATACAAAAAACGCCGGAAAACTATATTGACGCCACCGAAGCGCTGATTAAAAAAACCGTCGAATGGTACTTCGCCCACGCGCATAAAAACGAAGTCGCGGCCTGAGATTATTAGCCCGTCTGCATCAGCAGCCCCCGGCTCTCGCGCCACTACTCTACGCATCAATGACATTAGCGCCTTTGCGCAAGGCGCGCTGAATGCGGACGCTGACGGCTATCTCACCAAGCGTTGCTAGCCTGAGGAACGGATTCAGGCCGTTCATGCCGTCAGCGGCGGCGGAATCCGGGCGTTACGGCAAAGCCCCCTATCAAAAAGCACCGCTTTTATGCCGCCGGCGACATTAAAAATCCGCAGTAAAACACCGATATAATTCAGAATTGCAGCAATTTGCGCATTCTCTCGCCAAACAGATCAAATTTGTGGTTTCCGCCTTTGACATGCGCTGAACACCCCGTTATGATGCGCCCCGTTCACACGATTCCTCTGTAGTTCAGTCGGTAGAACGGCGGACTGTTAATCCGTATGTCACTGGTTCGAGTCCAGTCAGAGGAGCCAGATTCAATGCCATGGAGTTCCACTGAATTCCGTGGCATTTTTGTTTTCAGCGAATTAGTAAAAATACGGGTCTGTCCACCTCCATATTGTTAATTGACAGCCAATACTTTTGGGGATCAAAACAGGGGTCAATTCGGTTCGACAAATGAACGCCCAGGGACAGACCTCCTCCGGGCGCGCCTACTCCTGTAAGAGAGTGATGTCTGTCTTTATCAAACCTCATATAAAATATGGATAGCCAGATTAGCCGCCCTAAAAAACCGCTTAAGTTCTCTTAATCGGTTTTTTTTGCTACAGAAAGTGATTTGCAGGTTAAAGCGAAAAATATCGCGCGAGATCCGCAAGCAGCCCTGAATGGGAGGGATGCCAGCCGACGCGCTGCCGGGTCTGCGCGCTTGATGCCCGCATATCCATCTGCGCGAACATCGCCAGCCAGCCAAAATGGTCATTAGCGGCTTCAGACGAGAGGCTGACCAGCGGGACACTCAGGCCCACGCTAATCGCTTGCGCGATATCACGAAGAGGAATGCCCTCTTCCGCTACCGCATGATAACGCAGCCCGGATTGCGATTGTTCCACCACCAGCCTGTAAAGCGCAGCGACATCAAGAAGATGAGCCGCGGCCCATTGGTTGGCCCCCTCCCCTACATACGCGGATACCCCTTTCTCGCGCGCAAACGCGATAAGTTCAGTGACGAACCCTTGTTTACATTCATTATGAACCTGCGG
Source organism: Brenneria izadpanahii (assembly GCF_017569925.1). Lineage (NCBI taxonomy): Bacteria > Pseudomonadati > Pseudomonadota > Gammaproteobacteria > Enterobacterales > Pectobacteriaceae > Brenneria > Brenneria izadpanahii. Next base: position 3,418,513 of record NZ_CP050854.1, read on the forward strand.
GAGGCGGACAACCGAAACATTGACGCCGCTGTCCGCGACGCGGGCTCCGGCCAGTTCGGTCGACTTACGCGGATTGCGCGTCGCGGAGTCATAAAAATCTTCAGTAGCCAGTTGACCCGACGCGGCCCGGCCCATTGCGGCAACGGACGTAATGATCAAGGGGCGCGAGGTTCCCTGTAGCCCTCTTCCCAGCGCTTCAATAGCCTGGGTTTCTTTTTTCGCCGTCTCCTCCTCCGGCTGGCTAAAAGAGTGGTCATAAGCACAATGAATCACTGCATCGGCCTTTTGCGCCCCGTCAACCAGACTTTGAAGGTTTTCCAGCGCCCCCCGATGAGTATCTGCTCCGATGCGGGCAAGAAGTTGTTCGCCTTTATCCGAACGAGCCAGGCCCGTTACCCGATGGCCGGCCCGAATAAGTTCTGCGGTGACCGCGAGTCCGATAAAACCGGTGGCTCCCGTTAAAAATATATTCATAGTTTTCCCCTGCTAAGCGGTTTCAGGTTAACGATTTCACCCTTAATGGCAGTGTAAAAGATGAACACCGGTACGGTCTCTGCTATAAATACGTTATTCTATGCAGATCGTACGGTACTTTATGGATCCTCTTTCAGAAGTTCTGTCATTGCTCAGACTGGAGGCATATATCTCCGGCGGTTTTCCCCTGCAGGCGGGAAGCGGGCTCGAATTCAGGCAACACGCGGGCATCAAATGCTGCGTTGTGATCGACGGAAACTGCTGGGTCTCTGTCACCGGGAGCCAGGAGGCAATCTTTCTAAAATCGGGCGACTGTGTGTTTCTGCCTTCCGGCGCCCCCTTTTGTCTGACGACCGCTCCCGACAGTCCACGGCAGCCCTTTATCCCGCCGGACAAGGGGACGGGCTCTGCGCTGACAATGCAGGCGCCCCGGAACGGGGCGTTTATTCTTGGCGGACGTTTTACCTTCAGCAGCGCTCATGCCGATATCCTGTTGCATTCCCTGCCTCCACTGATACCGATCACCGAAGGTATTGGGCAAAAGGTCATGCGTAATGCCATGGAATGCCTGCGCGAAGAGATGCGCGTCCCCCAGCCGGGTGGTGATTTGATCGCGCAGCAGCTGGTACAAATCATGCTGGTTCAGGCGCTAAGGGTATTCCTTCAACAGGAAGGGAGTGAACGCGTTGGCTGGATGTTTGCTCTTTCCGATCCGCAGCTCAAAGCCGCGCTTAGCTATATGCACCAGGATCCCGCGTTCCCCTGGACACTGCAGGAACTGGCAAATCGGGTTGGCATGTCCCGGACCGTTTTTACCAAACAATTTAAACACAAGGTCGGCACCACGCCGATGAAATATCTCTCCCGCTGGCGAATGTTGCTCGCAGGAGAGCGCCTCAGAAATTCCCGCGATTCGATCACTCAGATCTCGCTGTCCGCCGGGTACGACAGCGATAGCGCGTTTGGCCGGGCGTTTAAAAAAGAATGGGGATGTTCTCCGCGCGAGCATCGCCAACAGCTGCCGGGAAAAAACGCGATCTCGTCATCAAGCGTAAACGAATAATGCGCCGTCTGGCGCAATACCCGCTTATTGTGACGCAATGCGATCGTTGAACGCCTGATAAAAAGCGGCATAGTCTCCGCGTTCAGCAAAGCGTTGAGGCTTCACTTTTTCAACCAGCACTTCCGCGATATCGGGCTGGGCGTTGAGGATACTCATCGTTTCCGCAATAAACGCCGCCAGCGGTATTCCGGCAGGATTGGTTGCATGCTTATCGCCCATCAACTCCGTTTGTACCAGCGGAGGAACGATTTCGCTCACCTGTACGGAAGTATCGCGCAGTTGATAGCGCAGACTCTGCGTCCAGGAGTGAATCGCCGCTTTCGTTGCACAGTACGTCGGAGTAGGCGCGATCGGTACAAAAGCTAAACCGGAAGAGACAGTCAGGATGGCCGCATGGGGTTGTGCCAGCAGATGTTCAATCAATGCGGCGGTTAAACGAATCGGCCCCAGAAGATTAGTGGTGATTTCTGCTTCCGCCACCGAAACATCGCCGCTTTTCAGATCTTCCGCACGCATGATCCCCGCATTATGTACAACAACATTTACCCCGGGCCATCTGCTGGTTAACGAGGCGGCACAAGCCAGAATCGACGCAGGGCTGTCGATATCAAGGACGATAGCATGCATGCCCGGGTTTGCGGCCACGGTATCATCCAACGCTTCTTTTCGCCGCCCGGCGATGATCACCTCATTGCCCGCGGCATGGAGCGCCTCAGCCAGCCCGCGGCCAATGCCGGAGCCTCCCCCGGTGATCAGAATCGTATTGCCGGTCAGTCGCATAAAAATCCCCCTTTGCTTGCTGTTAATGAGCATCGGCAGCTCATTGGTTAAGGAAGAAAAAGTATATGGCGTTTTCTCGTTGGGTACTCGCCAGAAAGTACGTAATACTATGCCGATAATATCTGAGGAATAAGATGATGCTTTAAAGCCAGAGAGACAGTAAGCGAATTCACCCATAAGCCCGATTAGATGACAAAATCCGCCTTAATCGGAGGAGTTGGCGAGCGTAAATTAGTTCCCGATTTTACAGGTTATTGCCAGCGGTTCTGTAATCCAGCGTGAGCGCTGATAACCCGCGTAGCCACTTCGCTCGCTGCTGAATAAGTTTTGGCCAGAGACGAAGCGCAGGTATAAATCTCCCCCAGTCCTGCGCCGCCTCCTGCATGCTGAACCCTGATGACGACCAGGCCGGTATATATTTCAGCGCCCTGAACGGCGACTTCACATCCGCGTTATCGTCACTCACTCGCGGTCGGCTAGCGCGATAACGGCGTTTGCCCAGCGCAGGCGTCGCACGAGCGCTGGGCGTGAAATCCTATCCTGAATTAGTGGAACAGATTAAAGAATTTCCACAGGATAAAGGACAAAACATGCGACCCCTGATCGAGTGAGGAAATCTCGCTGGTATCTGGCGGAATATTAAAGCCGATACTATGGGCAACCTGCGTAATTAAAGGCGCCATGGCGGTACCAATCCACAAAATGCAGCAGACGACGACAATGGAAGAGAGCAGCGAGCGGAATAAATTTCCTGCACACGGAATAATAACCCAGGTCAGGAAAATCGGGATCACGGGTAAATCGGCAAAAGGCAGAATCTTATTACCCGGTAAGATCGCAGCGATAAATAATGTCAGCGGCACCATTAATATGCCAACGGCAAGTATTTTCGGATGCCCTAACGCAATTGCGCCATCCAGACCGATATAAACTTTGCGGCCTGGAAATTTTTTAGACATGTATGTCTGGGCGCCGATGGAAATAGCCGATAAGCCTTCCATCAGTTTTCGTGTCATCATTGGCAACAAAATCATTACTGCCGCCAATTGGGTCATCAGGGTTAAAGTCGCTTTTAAATCATAACCCGCTAACAAACCAATACCGAGTCCGATCAGCAGGCCTAAAATGCCCGGATCGCCAATAATCTTATAAAGAACGCCAACTTTTTTCTCATTATTATCCTGTTGACTGTTTTCATTCTGGTGAGAAGGAAAAATTTTCTCCATAATCTGGTCGTAAATTTCATTGCCCGCAGCCCCTGCGAGAATTTTTACGCCTAGCCAGGATGGGCAGTCTAAACGGGTGCCCGGCGGTAACGCCGCAGAGTGAATAACGAAATCGGGTTTTACCGATTGTGCATACTGTTCAACTTCTGCAAGCTTACATTGCGAGATGTCTAACTGGATATTCAGATCGTCAAAATGCTTTTGCACTTTTTTGATGATCATCGACGAGGTGGCAACACCCGAAGGGCAGCAGACCAGACACTTCGCTTTGCTTTGATTATTGATCGCATCATCCGGGTTAATGTTTTTCTCGCCGATTCTGTTTAATCCAGGAATGATGCTCCATAGCTTGTTTAATCCATAACCAACGGGTAACCAGTTAACAGTTTCCAGATGGGCAAAGGTGACGCCCGGCATCTGGAAATATTTCTCAACGATGGGCGCCCCCCAGTCAGCCAATTTCAGCACCACAATAATACTGATGGCTATCGCCAGCAGACTTAAGAATATGGAATGGGTAGAGTAGTAAACCAACGCGCCAGTAAAAATAAAATGCCAGTAATTCCATAAATCCACGTTGAGGACGTTGGTCCAGTTGCGCCACAACATGATGCCATTAATCAGAAAATGTAAAACAAACACCCAAAGTACCAGCGGCGTGGCATAAGAGATGGCGGCACCAACCGACCAGCCGGTATCCATCACGGTTAACTGGATATCAAAACGATCGGTCATCAGCTTGGTTGCTGCGCCAAGATTGGTCACCATAAAACCAATCATCAGGTTGATGCCAATAAAACCAACCGATATCGCGATAGCGCTTTTTATCGCATCAAGAAGTTTTACTCTAAAGAATAAGGCCACAAACATAATTAAAATAGGAACAACAATTGTTGCGCCATAGGACATAAAATTATCTATATAGCTTACGATGAGAGCGACCATGTTAGTAACCTCACTGGTGTTAAGCTCAAAGCAAATCGATTTATATATGCCGGGCAGAAATAAATCGTTTTTATAAAAAAGTTCAAGGGCAGCGGCGCTACCCAAACTTATCACCATCGTATCTCGATGGTATTTAGAAAATACCCTGGTATAGGCGAATTAATCTTCTAATGAAGCGATCAAATCAGTTAGTTTATTAAGTGCATCATCTTCATCAGGACCATCTGCGCTAATAGTGATCCTATCTTTATAAGAGATGCCGACCTGGAGGAGTTTCATTAAACTTTTGCCATTGGCAATTTTATCCCCTTTTTGCACAAAAATATCACACTGAAATAACTTTGCCTCTTTAACAAAATGAGCGCCTGGTCTGGTATGCAGTCCGGTAGGATTCGTTATCAATATTTCAATAGATTTCACCATGACCTCCTGTTATTCGGTTTAAAATTTGCCAAATACGGACTTGAGATCCTCGGCATTTTTTACCTGCCTGAGCCGCTCAATGACATTATCATCATCAAGCAGCTCCATAATTTCGATCAGGATGCCTTCATTGATTTCTTCGGTGCTTTTCGCGGCCATAGTAAAAAGAATAGAGACGGGTCCGTTGTTTTCATGACCAAAATCAACCGGCTCTTTGAGTATTACCAGACTGCAGCCTGTTTTGAGTGCGCCAGCTTCTGGTCTGGCATGCGGCATCGCAATACCGGGTAAAATAACAAAATAGGGGCCGTGTTCCGCTACGACGTTCAAAATCCCCTGGTAATAATCGGCAGTGATGTATTCCTTTTCTTCCAATAGGGTACAACCTAGCTTAACTGCCTCCTGCCAATTATTCGCGGTGCATTGTAAGGCAAATAAGTTTTCCGTGATGATTCTCGAACCTAATGTCATGAGATAATCCTTTTACTGAATGTGAACCATTATTAAGTAGCGATGAATTATTTGGCATCACGTAGGCCATAACCGTGAAATTTAACCAATACTTCTTCAAGCTGCGCATCTGATAATATAGGTGCTGGATTCATAATCGGCAAAATGGATAAATAGAGTTTCGCTAACACTTCTACTTCTTGTGCCAGCCATAAAGCTTTCTCCAGCGTTTTTGCCGTGGTGATCATGCCATGATGTTGCAACAGGGTTGCTTTGTACCCTTTCAATGCCTTAACAGCGTTGTCCGATAGCGCCTGGCTGCCGTAGGTTGCATAGGGCGCGCACGGGATTATATTCCCCCCCGCCGCGGCGACCATGTAATGAATAGCGGGGATTTCTTTATTCATCACAGCCACGGCGGTGGCGCAAACCGCGTGGTTGTGCAACACAACATCTTCTTCCGGCTTTGACTTCAGAATATCCAGATGAAAGCGCCATTCCGAAGAGGGATTTTTCCCTGGTTCTGACTGCCCATTCATATCCACATATACGATGTCGTCTGGACTTAAATACTCATACGGAACACTGGTTGGCGTAATAAGCATACCTTTCTCATAGCGCACGCTAATATTGCCGGAGGTTCCCTGATTCAGCCCCATTTCACTCATTTTAAGGCAAGTGTTAATGATTTCCTGACTTATTTCATTTCTGCTCATTTTTGACTCCGCGACATTAACTTTCCCTTGAAGTTATATGTTTGGCCAATTTCAGCCTCCATGCTTTTTAGAGCAGCTTGTGAAGCCAGTCATAAAAATGCCGACAAATTCGCGTGATTTTAACAATTCTCGCATTTTACTTTTGCCTTTTTGATTCGGTTTTTAATCAAACGGTCATGCGAATGCGATATAATAACAGCTGACTAATTGACACCGGACCTGCAAGAGCAGTAGTGAGATGAAATAACGAAGGTGATGGGCTCACAACGCGAAAAGGAGGATGCATTAATGTCGCCGGATGCTGATAATTAACGCCCCTTTTAGCTATAAAAAATCGACGTAACCTCATTAAGATTGAATAGGTTTAGCTCACCGCGAGAACCTATCTTGCTTTTATCAACTAATAAAATCTTACTCTTTGCCCAACCAAAAACGTATTTTTTGAACTTCGCATTGCCATTATTGGTGTCCCAAATATTTCCCATGCGATCAATGCTGTCGCAGGAAAAAATAAATACATCAATTTGTCGAGATTTAATGGATGCCATTGCATCGGCACTCATGAAAAAACTCGAATATTTCCTTATTAAAGTGCCACCGGTGCAAATAATGGTGATATTATCTTTCTTTTCGAGTTCACAGCAAATTCTAAAGCTATTGGTGATAACGGTCAGGGGTATATTGGGGAGTTGTTTTGATAAATACCAGCACGTGGAGCTGGCATCAAGCGCAATACACATATTGGGCTTAATTTGCGAGAGCACCTGAGACACCACTTCTTTCTTATTCCTTGAATGGCGTCTAAAACGATCGAAAAAAGAGAGTCCGTTATCGCTTTGATCATCGGCCAGATATTTAATTTTACCGTGCTGGCGAATGATTTTTCCCTGACGGTGCAAATCACGGATATCGCGGCGGATGGTTTCAATACTCACCCCTAACATTGCAACCAGTTCATGAGTTGCCAGCGATTGGTGAGAGGACATTATTTCGAGGATTTTACGTTGCCGTTTTTGTTTCATAACAACCTTCATACAACGAAACCAGATACTGCATTATACCCAATAATACGCCAACCAGCGCTAATCGCTCTAAATAGCTTCGCCTATAGCAGATCAACTCAATCCAAACTGTGCGATCGGAGCAATCGCCAAAAATCACAAATCACCAACCGGACTGAATGATATCGATCATAGCATTATTCCCGATAGAGTACGGAACTTCTGACGCTCATCGACAATCGACTTTTTGGCGCTACGCTTCCATCCGTTCGGACTGGAAAGCTGCGCGCGGCGTATCCAGTCGCAAGGTTCAGCGATCACGGCGTTGTCGGCATTGATCCCAATGGTCGGATCTCTGTTACAGGTTTTAAATGATTTTATTATCAAAATATAATTTATGCTTTCTGTAATAAACTAGACTCAATACAAGACCGACACAAATGGAAAGCACATGACCAGGTTTTGGATAGTGTGCATAGATAATGTCCAAGATCATTGCTGGTAATATAGAAAAAACCACAGCGAACTTTAACATATTAGTCGTATTCTCTTTAACTAAAACTAATAATAAAGCGAAAGAAGAAACTCCCAACACAGCTTGAGATGATCCTGTGCCGATATTCCAAGGATAACTTACAAAATTAGTACTATAAAGGGTTCCTAATGCACCAGTAGTAAACCATAAAGCGAACAAAAATCGGGGGCCGATATGCTTTTCTAATAACACACCTAGTATCAAAAAAGATAACACATTGTAAATCATATGAATCTGCTTAACATGTATGAATTGAGAAACCAGCAGTCGCCAAACTTCAAAATCATACAGTTTACTTGGCGTTACCCCTCCAAATTTATCTAAATCCAGAACATTTATTTTCCCCATAAAACTATCCGTTAGGGAGTATGAAACATATATAGAATAAAAAAATGTCAGACATATAATAAATATGGTTGCTAAGGGGAAGTGGTTTTTTTTCAACATCAACGTTATCCTATTATAATTTTAAGTTATCGTGATATATAAACTAAAATTTAGTTTAATTATACAGAGATGCGAGATAGTTCTATCTGGTTCAACAATGGCATAGCTGTAGGTTTATGGCAAACGCCCTGCAACGTTAAGTATCAATAATATCCCCCCATATGCGCCTTTCCAACGCGCAAATCCGCAATCTCAAGCCGACATCCCCCAGCAAAGCCGCCGATACTCATGGCCTGTCTCTTTTGGTTAATCCCGGCGGTTCACGTCTCTGGTATCTCAAATATCGTCTCGACGGCAAAAGCGCCGCCCAGGTTCGTAATAATGAATGTTAAAACGTATGGATGAAGTTATCTCCCGTCGTTGACGTAGTTGATTAATCCCACATTGAATAGTTGCAAAATGTATTGCATCTTGGGAGTTTTTAGTCATTAGCATATTTGGATAAATGACATGAAACCGATTGATCAAGCCGATCCTTCTACTTTTAAAGATGTTCGCTTTGTTCTTACTGACATGGATGAAACCTTAACTTATCAGGGACGGCTGGCGGCTGAAACCTATAGAGCCCTTGAACGGCTGCAAGCGGCCGGCGTAAAAGTCATTCCCGTCACCGCCGCTCCTGCTGGATGGTGCGACCAGATGGCGCGCATGTGGCCGGTGGATGGCGTGATCGGAGAAAACGGCGGGTTCTTTTTCAGAAGATGCGGTAAACATAGTGTCGAGCGATATTTTTGGCATAGTGAAGAAGCGCGCCCAGCGGTTACCGAACATCTCGCTCAGATCGGGGAGCAGGTAAAATTTTCTGTTCCTGCGGCCTGCTTTGCCGATGATCAGCCATTCAGACTCACCAGTCTGGCATTTGCTCAGTCACAGGATCGCCGCCAACAGGATCTGATTTTTAACGCTTTGCGCAACGCCGGGGCTGATGCGACGGTAAACAATCTCTGGATTCTCGGGTGGCTTGGCGGTTACGACAAGCTGGAAATGGCTCGCCGGGTGTTGCGTCATTACTATAACCTCGATATTGATTCCGATCGTTCCGCCGTCCTTTACAGCGGTGATTCTACAAACGATGCTCCTATGTTTTCATTCTTTGAACATACGGTGGGCGTAAGCACCGTCGCGAAATATCTTGATCAAATCCCGCGATTACCCCGATGGATCACTCGCGGACCGGGCGGCGCGGGTTTCGTTGAAGCAGCCGATGCTGTCATCGCATCCCGCTAATCCTACTTAACGACTATCCCTGTAGACGTTGCTGGCGCAGCCCGTTTAGGCGCGGACGGCCGTATATTGATAGGCTTCAGTCCGCCCCAACAAGCAACCGCGAGGACAGTGCAAAATCACTCGGTTCTGAAAGTGCATAACCAGCATATCGATAAACTGCCGCACCTTAGCCGTAAGGCGTTTCCTCTTCCAACGAGATCTTTGGCGATGCTCAGGCCGCGTTAGCAAGATTCAATCCGCCTACGAGTGATGTTGCCGAGCGCCTCGCCGCAAGTCATCCCAAACTCGCCGACAAAGAATTTGGTTTCAGCGTCGGCGCGGATGGACGGCTTGTGCTAACGTTCGCTGGCGGCCTCTCAGATAAACAAACAGGCCAAACAAGTAAGCAATGCGCTTACCATGATTTACTCTGCTCAGAGACGCGGCAACCATCGGTAACAGACGTAATTGTCGCATCCCGGCTGGCGATCGTCCTGTCATAGCAACCGGCCAAGCTATCCTGAATCTGCAAACGCGCCTGTGATGTGCTTGAAGGCGGAAGCGTTTGAGCCGCTGATTTCCCCGGAACAATGACAACAGCGTTGGCGCTGACGGAAAATCTTGTCCGGCGGGTAGCATCTTTCGCCGTGGCCACATCACGAGCAAGCTCCTGTTGAACGTCGTACCCATACTTTTGGCCAGCGGCAACATCCGATCTCGTTTGTCTTACCGTAAGAGGAAAATGCTCGGCGCTATCCCGGCGCTGGCGTCCACTCGGGCCATCTTCAATAACCTGGCTGGTAAGGCTCGTCATCTGCACGATCTTGTTGCTGTAAGGCGTTCGCGTAAAGGTATTATCGAACGACATCGTTTGGCTGGTCTGGGTAGTCACGCGCCCGCGCGAAGTATCCACATAGCCGGTCAGCTTGAGAGTTTGCTTCGCGGTGGTGACCGCCTCGCCGGAGCCCTTTTTATCCAGGGGAATGGTTCGTGCGATCGTCACGGCAACCGGCTCGCCTGAATGGCTTGTCAGTTCCCCCTGAACCACATCGCTGTCCGGATCGCGCCAAATTAACAAGGTTCCGGTCATCACGGCAAAGCCGCGGAATCCGACGGCGGTAAGATCGATATGATGCGGCTTGCCGTCATTCAGTTTCCCGGCGAACGGCGTGAGATCGACCCGGTACGGAGATAGATTCAGCGTTTCGATGCCGGGGATCTGTTTCCACAAGGCCGGGTAGAAGCCACCGGTATAGATCCAGGGAAATACCGGGGCAATGCCCGCCAACGTGCCATCGATACGCACCTCCGTTTGCCGGAACGGAAAGCCGCAGGTCTTGTCGCTAGCGGTGATTTCGGCCACCGTATCGCGCATCGGCATACACATGTACCAGAACTCATCGCGTTGCTGCGGCATGGCAAGAACATCGAGCATCACCCGCGTGGCGTTGCGCGGAAGATCGACGCGGCCGGTCAGCGTAGGTGCCGCGGCGTTCAACAATACAGGAGCGTTGCTGAGCGGCAGGATGAGATCGGCGCTATCCGGTGCGGGATTCGCGCTGTCCACCGGGTAAAAAACCATCTGGGCGGTCCACCAGATCCGGCCGTTGAGCGTTTCGTTAATCGCGTTGGTAAGCTGCGCTTCTCCCAAAACAGACTGTCGCAAGAACGAGCTGTAATCGGTCAGATCCCGCTCGACATGCCATTTGGGCGCGTGCGTTTTCGTCGGTTCGGCGGTCGTGCCGGTATAGATATTGACGCTGCCGAGCATAAGCCGTGCGCTGCGATCGTACTGCTGCCCGCTACTGACATGAAAATCCATTTCGAGAACCACCTTAGACCAGGGGCCGGGGCAGTCTCCGGGCGGACGATAGCTAACCGGCAAAGGCGCCTCGCTGTTAAATTCATGCTCGGGGAACAACTCCACCGTACAAGCGCGGATATGCGGTCTTGCCACCAGCAGGTCAACGCCGGCGACCTGCCGGCTGCCAATCTCCGGCGCCGGCGCCGGCACGATCGGCGTTCCCGGCGGCGCGGCGAGACACGCCTGCGCCGACAACATCACGGCCAGCGGCAAAGTACAAAGCCGCCGGGCCGACTGACTGAAACGCGCATTTTTCAGCATTCGGCTAAAAGAAAATTTCAACATGTCCCACCCGGTCGTTTCTGTGTCTGATTGCTGTTGATTAACGTTTATCACCATGAGGGGCTGAGCCGGTGCTCACGGCGGTCGCGGGGGATGAATCACCCCTGGCGCGTGCCGCCCACCACCAGGTTATCCACCTTCAGCGTTGGTTGCCCAACGCACACCGGCACGCTTTGTCCGGCCTTGCCGCACACGGCGGTGCCGCGATCCAGCGCTAGATCGTTGCCGACCATGCTGATTAACTTTAGGGTTTCCGGGCCGTTGCCGGTCAGGGTGGCGCCTTTAACCGGCGTGGTGATTTTGCCGTCTTCAATCAAATACGCCAGCGCGGTCTGGAAGCTGTACTGGCCGCTGACGATATCCACCTGGCCGCTACCCAGATCGGCCAGATACAGCCCGCGTTTCACCGAGGCAATGATCTCCTCCGGCGCATATGGCCCGTTGCGCATAAAAGTGTTGGTCATGCGCGGCATCGGCAAATGCGCGTAAGACTGGCGACGGCCATTGCCGGTCGGCGGCAGCTTCATCAGGCGCGCGCTCAGGCTGTCATGCATATAGCCTCGCAGAATTCCGTCCTCAATAAGCGTGGTGCACTGGGCCGGATGCCCCTCGTCATCGACGTTTAGCGAACCGCGCCGCCCGGCCACGGTGCCGTCGTCCACGATATTAACGCCGGGTTGCGCCACTCGCTCGCCGATGCGCCCGGAATAGACCGAGGTGCCCAGCCGGTTAAAATCGCCTTCGAAGCCATGGCCCATCGCTTCGTGCAGCAGCATGCCGGGCCAGCCTGCGGCAATCACGACCGGCATACCGCCGGATGGCGCGGCGACCGCCTCCAGATTGATCAACGCCGTATCGACCATAGAACGCAGCGCCGCCGACACCTGTTCTTGGTTGAACATCGCGAAATCGCCGCGCCCCCCGATGCCGGCGCCGGCCGTCTCGCGCACGCCCCGTTGTTCAACCACCACGCCCATGCGCAATACCAACATCGGCCGAATATCCGCCGCCTGATGGAAATCATGGCGCAGAATATAGTTGACCGAATGGGTCAACTCCAGGCTGGCCGTCACCTGCACCACCCTGGGATCAATCGCCCGCGCCATACGGTTGATGTTCTCCAGCAGGCCGATTTTCTGCGCTGCATCACTGGCCAGCAACGGATCGTCGGCGATGAAATTCAGCCGCTGCACGCCATCGGTCGGCATCGCAACCAGGGCGCGTTTACCCGGCGCGGCAATGGTTTTGACCGAGCGGGCGGCATCCAGCAGATGTTTCTGGCCGATATGCTGGGAATAGGCGAATGCCGTCTGGTCTTCTTCCACCGCTCGCAGGCCGAAGCCCTGATCGGCATTAAAGGAACCCCCTTTCACCACGCCGTTTTCCATCGACCAGGTTTCGCGGCGCAGGCTTTGCACAAAAAGATCGGCATAATCCACCCGGTGCGCCAGCACCTGATCCATCATCGCCTGCAAATGGGCGTCTGTAATGCCGTGCGGATCCAGCAACTGCTGTTTGGCCTGCGCCAGATGCAATATTGTTACTGACTCACTCATGATAAATTCCTCTGGCTTAGCGCCCCGCCACCTGCAGGCCGTCTATTAATACGGAACCGCTGGCCAGCGCGCCCTGAATCAGGGTATCGGCGCCGACGGCCACGATGTTGCGGTAGATATCCGCCAGGTTGCCCGCTACCGTCACACCGTCAACCGCATGGCGAATTTCGCCCGCCTCCACCCAAAAGCCGCGCAGGCTGCGAGAGTAATCCCCGTTGATCAACCGTGCACCGCCGCCGCTAAAACTGGTCACCAGCAAGCCGGTATGGAGTTTTTTCACCATGGCGGAGAAGTCATCGTCGGCCTGGGTGCGGCTGCTACGCAGGATCAGGTTGCCCGGCCCGGAACCGTTGCCGGTGGGCTCCATCCCCAGGCGGCGCGCGGCATAGGCGGACAGAAAGAAACCGCTCAGGCTGCCGTTATCCACCACGCTGCGCGCCGCGCCGCTGATACCGTCGCCGTCGAATGCCCGGCTGGCTAATCCCTGCGGGACGAACGGATCTTCCTCAACGCTGATATGCTCGCTGAAAATACGCTGGCCGAGGCGATCGGCGAGGAAGCTGTTTTTGCGATACAGCGCCGCGCCGCCCGCCGCTTGCACGAAGTGATCGAGTAACGAGAGGGCGCTGCGCGGATCGAACAGCACCGGGCAACGGCGGCTGCCGGTCAGCGGCGCGACATCCAACGCGGCCAGCGCCCCGAGCCCTGCCCGCCGGCCGATCGCCTCCGGCGTCGTCAGCGACGGCGCAAGATGAGATTGTGAATACCAGAAATCCAGTTGGCTGCGCCCCGCTTTTCTGGCCAACGCCTTGGCGCTCATCACATGGCTGGTTTGCCGATCGCCCTGGGCGAACCCCTGGCTGTTCATCAGGAACCATTGGGATTGGCCGCTACGTACCCAGGCGCCATCGCTGACCACCCCTTCCCCCGCCGAATTGATGCCATGCTCTATGCTGTGGGCCAGCGCCTGCGCGCCGATTTCGTCCAATTCCCAGGGGTGCCATAAATCGAGTTCGCGCGGCGCTTGGCACAGATAGCGCGCCGGCGGCAAGCCGGCGAACGCATCTTCGCCGGTATAGCCGGCAATCCGACAGGCGGCCTGAACGGTTTCGCTCAGGCGCGCCGGTGAAAAGTCAGTGGTGCTGGTGGCGCCCTGATGCTGCCCGCGATAGACCGTCAACGACATGCCGGACTGCGCATCACGGGTACGCGCCCGCAGCCGGCTCTGTCGCATTTCAATCAACAGACCGTTACTTTCGGAAAAAATCACCTGCGCGGCAGAGGCGCCGGCCCGCATCGCCTGCGCGACTACGCTGTCGGCCAGCTCCGCCAGTTGCTGTTGGCTATAGGCAAAGGTATTCGCCATGATGGCCTCCGGGTCATCGGTCATGATTAAAACTCCGGCGCTTCGGCCAGCAAGCGGTTGAGCTCCTGCTGCATCCGCGCTTTCACCGGCAGGAAAAGCTGCAGAATGCTTTGATGGAAAACGTTTTCTTTAGCGAGGAATTCCGCGTTTTCCGCCTCCCACACCGCCCTGAGCTCAGCAATCTCCTCTTGATTCAGCTTACCCGTCGAGGTTTTGCGCTCTTGTTCCCTAAACCAGCGAATGCGTTTACCTGGCGTAGCCCGATCCTCGTCGCTCCACCCAGAGAGGATCTCCAGGTGCTGGAACTGCGCCCAGTGGATGTTGATCGCGATATGACCCCACTTATCGCCCTCGGTGGTGACAGGCACCGGCGACAGCAGTTGCAGCAGCGTGGCGAACAGCTGTTCCAGTTGACGATCCGGCCCCTGATAGCCCTGCTGTAACAAAATCGCCTGCTCGCCCACCGTCGCCCAGGCATCAGGCGACGTTTCACGGCCCGCGAGCCGATCGGCGCATAATGCCCGCCAGCGTTCGAGCAACCGCGCCAATTGCGGATCGCGAAAATAACTGGCCCAGGGAGCCGATTCCTCGCTAAACCACCAGTGCATAAAGCGCAGCGGCGCCAGCCGGTAATCCTTGCCGGCGCGCAACGCCGCGAACAGAGCATCCATCTGTTCCGCCGTCAGATAACCGCAGATATCGAGCAGCCGCCCAATGGCGATTGGCAATCCGGTAATGCGCTCAAAGGCATGGTTTTCGGCCTGATGAACCATTGCGGCCGACGCGCTGCCTTTGCCGTCGATCCAGAAGCTGCCCAGCCCCATGCTGATATCGCCTGCCGCAGCATGGCCGATAGCGCGCCGGGCGATAAAATCGTGTAGCTCTTCATCGCCATAAAAACTGGCCCACTCCAGCGCTTCGTCATGCTGCACCGTCGGCTGCGAGGTTAAATCGACCTTATGCCCGGCCAGCCAGGAGATAAGCTGGCCCTGGGATAGAGCGCCCATCTGGCGCTCCGGCTGCGCCTCGCCCTTGAATAACAGCAAGGTAGGAATACCGCGCACGCCAAAGCGCGCCATAATCGCCGGATATTTTTCCACATCGATCTTGGCCACCAGCAGTTTACCCGCGCTGTTTTTCGCCAGCTTGTCGATAATCGGCGACATAGTGCGGCAAGGCGCGCACCACGGCGCCCACAGGTCTATCAGCACCGGCAGTTTCGCAGCGGCCAGAAAACCGTCAAGGCTGGCGTCGGTTAATTCATTTGGTTTATTCAACATGGGGCATCCTATATCGGTGTTAACCGCCCTGCTCGGGCGTCAGGGTGAGAATATGCTGGTGAAAACGCTCCAGCTCTTTGCGGTGAGCCACACTGATAATGGCGCTGTTGGGAAGCTGTTCGATCAGTGTCTGGTAGAGTCTGCTTTCCGTTTCCGGATCCAGCGCGCTAGTCGCCTCATCAAGGAAAATCACATCCGGGCGGTGCAACAACACCCGCGCCATCGCCAACCGCTGCTGTTCGCCGCCGGACAATACCTGCTGCCAGCGTTCGAATTGGGTAAGGGAATCCACGCGCTCCGCCAGGCAGCAGTCCACCAGCGCCTGGCGATATTGCCGCTCGGTAAAGGCTTCCGGTTCGTCGGGATACGCCAGCGCGCTCTTTAACGTACCGACCGGGATATAGCTTTTCTGCGGCACAAACAGTATGCGCACCGCCTGAGGACGGACGATGCCGCCCTCGCCATACGGCCATAGCCCCGCACAGGCGCGCAGCAGCGTGCTCTTGCCGCTGCCCGAACGGCCCCGCACCACCCAGCGTTCGCCGGCCGCTACCTGCCAGTCCGCCAGGCGCGTAAGCACTTCGCCGTTCGGGCGCCGCAGGGTCAGGCCCGCGCAATGGAGCGCCGAACCTCGGTTTTCAAGTCGGATGCCGGCGGGCTGATCGCGGGCCTTATTTAACGCCCAGAGCATATCCCGCAGCCGGTTGGTCAAGGCCATCCAGTTGGTAAAGGATTGATAAGCCTGAGGGAAAAAGGACAATGTGCTAAGCAGCATGCCATAGGCCAAGGTAATCTGGGTCAAGCCGCCCATGGTAATTTGTCCCGACAACAATAACGGCAGCGCCAGCAGGGTCGGCAACGGCGAGAAAACCTGGGAAAACATTTTTTGGAAAAAATTGAGCTTAAAAGATTTGCGCATCAGCAGCAGGGTGTTGTCCCGAACCCGGCTGAAACGGGATACCAGCCGTTGCCCCTCGCGCTCTCCGCCGCCGAAAAAGGCGATCTGTTCGGCATTTTCCCGTATCTGCATGCCGAGGAAGCGGAAATCCGCTTCCACCGTTTGTTTATTCATATTGACGCCAATCAGCACCCTGCCCAGCCAGTGGCTCAAAGCGAGATGGACGAATGAATATAAATAGACGGCAAATACCATGTAGCCGGGAATCGACAATGTCATGCCGCCCAGGGGAATGGACAAAGCGCCGGACAACCCCCACAGCACCACGGTAAACGTCGCTACGTTGACCACGACATGAATCATATTGGTGGAGAGGTTAATCGTGACCTCGGTAAAAAGATTGATATCCTCGGCAATCCGCTGATCGCCGTTGCTGATTAAATTATCCCGCTCCAACTGGTAATACGCGGCGCGCTGAGTCCAGCGCTCCACATAGCGGGCGGTCATCCAGGTGCGCCAGCGTAAAGTCAGGTAATCAATCGCCAATACGCTAACCAGCGGCAATAAAATTGAAATACTGCCGATAGCCAGCGTTTTCAGCATGATGTTGCTGATCAGCGGCCAGTTAAGCGCGACCAGGGCATCGGTTAACCGTCCTTGCAGCTTATTCAAGGCAACATGGGCATAGGTGGTAGTGAAATTAATCGTCAAAATAACGCCGATTAATATCAACGCCAGCCACTTTTCCTGTGATAGCCAAAAAGGGCGAATTAATTGCCACACGCCCGGGCGGTTACCTGCGCCGGGCTGCGCATTTTTTACTGATGGTGTCGTCATGTCGCCTACAAATTAGAACGAATAGGTCGCCGATAGGCGCGCGGTACGGCCCGGCTTGACGCCGATAAAGTTTACGGTGGTTGAGTAATAGTAGAGATCCCGATCGAAGATGTTATCCACACCCAACGTCACGGTATATTTCGGCTGGTGATAGAAAATCGAGGCGTCGGTTTGCGCCCAGCCGCCCATCTTGAAGTAATTATTGGTTGCACCGTTTACGGTCTTGCTGGCGGCATCGATTCCCACGCCGAAGCCCAGCCCCTGCAAACGCCCTTCCTGTAGCTCATAGGTGGTCCAGATGCTGCCGGTGTGTTTGGGCTGGCCGGTAATTTTTCCCTGATAACCGGTAAGTGCGGTTCTATCCGGGTCTTTAGGCTGGGCGAAGGTATAGCTGGCGGCAATATTCCATCCCGGCAGGATCTGGCCATTCAAATCAAAATCGAAGCCTTTGGTCTCCCGCCCTTCCGCGCCGACCGCGTTGCCGGAAATATCAGTAACGGCAACGTTTTTTTGCACGATATGGAATAACGCGGTGGTGATGGTCAGGTTATCGTCCAGCAAATTGAATTTCAGCCCGGCCTCTTTGGATTTACCGGTGGACGGATCCATCAGTTCCTTGGTTCGGGTATTTACCGTGCCGGTGCTATAAAAGCTGTTCAACAGATTAGCGTAAACCGCGATTTCCGGCGTGATATCGTAGCTCACGCCATAACTCGGTATCCATTTGCGTATCTTTTTATCGCCAGTACTCGACGTTGTGCTGCGCAATGTCCATTCGGCGCGCTTCGCCGATAGCTGGAAATGCAATTTATCCCAAACATCGATCTGATCCTGAAAAATGTATCCTTTTTGCACCTGATTGAGTTTATAGGATTCATAGGAAGGATCCGGAATGGCCGGAAATGACAGACTATCGGGATCGTTGTAATTGGCGGTGGTATAAATTCGGCCGGCAGATAAATCCCAACTGATGGTCCTCGCGCGCTGATAATCGTACCCAAGCAGAATATTATGGGCTAACGGCCCGGTATCAAACTTGCCGCGCATATCGTTTTGCAGGCTAAGCGCGTTGAGATCCTGCCGGCTGGCCAGCTCATGGACGACTAACGAACCGTCGGCGCTTGTCCCGTATAACTCGTGCAGGCGGGAATTCACGGTGTTGTCGAGATAGGTCGCCTTACTGTTGAAGGACCAGTTATCCGATAATTTTTGGTTTAATTCATAATACGTCGTCTTGGCATTGATCGATAAATGGTTGTCCTTATCGCCCAAGCGATAGACCGGCAGGCGCTGAATACGGCCATTGCTGTATACGGTTCCCGCCGGGCCAGGCGTCCTGATGCTGTTGAATTCCGCCCCCACCTTAAAATAGGTATTATCCGTTTTCCAGGCCAGTACCGGCGCGGCATAGTCGCCGCGTGTGCCGTTAAAATCAGGGAAACTGTTATCCGCCCGCATCGTCGAAGCGTTTAAACGATAGAGAAACGTTTTATCGTCGTTCAGCGGACCGCCAAGATCGATGGCGGTTTTCACTTCGCCATATTTGGCTACTTCGAATTTTATCGTATGCAGCGGATCGTCGGTGGGCGCCTTACGCACCAGGTTCACCGAACCGGCCGGCGAGCTATTGCCGGCCAGCACCGCCTGCGGCCCTTTCAGCACTTCCACCCGATCAAGACCATCGATATTGGAA
Source organism: Brenneria izadpanahii (assembly GCF_017569925.1). Lineage (NCBI taxonomy): Bacteria > Pseudomonadati > Pseudomonadota > Gammaproteobacteria > Enterobacterales > Pectobacteriaceae > Brenneria > Brenneria izadpanahii. The sequence continues at coordinate 3,437,555 of NZ_CP050854.1, forward strand.
TAGCCGGTGGCGCTGCCGTTCACGGTAGCGCTAGGGTTGGAGACACCGTCGGTGGAACCTGAGGTAACGTTAAAACCGCGGATGTATACGGATTTTTCACCGCGGTTGCTGCTGCGCAGCGTCACGCCGCCGGCGCTGCGCAAGGCATCCTCCACCGAGACGGCCTGGCGATCGTCAATCAGTTTGCGGCTGATGACCTGTACCGACTGCGCCGTATCCTGCAAGGAGAGATTGGTGCGGGTGGCGGTGCTGGACATCGAGGGGTTATACACCGTGGCGTCTTCGCTTTGATCCGCGCTGCCGCTGACAAGAATGGACGGCAGCGTTTGCCCGCTGTCCTTTGCCGCCTGCAAATCCGATGCGCCCGTCGTCGACATACTTGTGCTGACGGCATCAATGGTCAGGGTGCCGTTGGCCGTCGTGGTGAGGGAAAGCGGCGTGCCCTGCAACTGACGCATTATCGCTTGTTCAAGCGTAAAATCGCCATCAATGGGTTTGGCCTGGTAAGGCGCCACCAGTTTGGGATTGAAAGAAATGGTCTGCTGGCTCTGGCGCGCAATCGTTAATAGCCCTTGTTCCAGGGAGCCCGCCTGCACCGAAAAATGTATTGGCGCGGCTGACGCCGCGTAGGCTGTCTGCGGCGACAATAATGCGCCATTCGCCACGGCAAAAGTTATATTTATCGCCAACGCCAACCGGCTTGGGCTAATACGTTTCTTCCATCCGCGCAGCTGTGTTTCACTCATTGATTCGGCTCCCAGTAAAAGGGCAAAGAAGGTATTGCGACGCCATATTGTTATGGGTCAGTTAGTTTTCTCAGTGTGTATGTGCAACGGGGGGGCAAATGTGTCACCGGATAACACGTATTTTTTGCGATAAATAAAATTATTCGGCGTAACGTATTAATTCATTGACTATTTTTCTCGTTAATATTCTTTGTTATTCCGCGTCTCATCACCGATATATTGCCCGCAGGGTGGGCAAACCGCGCCGCCGCGGCACTATTTAAGTGCGAAATGGCGGAGATATCGTCAGTCGGCTATCCATTATTGTGCAATTACCCATTTATTACGCTACGCATATAACAAAACTTGTCTTAGCAAAGAAAAAAATATACTTATATTCTATAGATATAAGCTAGAGATAAATATTATTGGCTCATTTATTGCTGAGCAGGTTTGAATTAGCCTTCCGCTTTGCGAGCGGTAGAACGCGAGTAACTGCTAAACGCGCCGTTATTCCAGGATCGGCTGTCAACGATCCTTTGTTGGGGCCCGGAGAAGGTTTACGCTTAGATTTAAGACAGACGGATGAGATGATGCCTGCCGAATTTACCAGCCGAACAGATGCATTAACGCTTATTTTTCGTAGCGATTACCGGTGGCTCACCGATAAGCTGAGACGGCGGATTAGCCATGGCACCGGCGCGGAAGATATCGCCTCCGAAGCGTTTGTGCGCCTGGCCGCAATCCCGGATCTGCTTAACATTCGCCAGCCGCGGGCCATGCTCACCACGCTGGCCCAGCGGATATTGTATGAAACCTGGCGCCGCCGCGATCTGGAGCAGGCTTATCTCAACGCGCTGGCAAGTAGCCCGCAGATCTGCCACCCCTCGCCGGAAGAGCAGGAGATGGTTATTGAATCTTTGCTGGCCATTGACCGCGCGCTGGATGGCTTATCCATTAATGCGCGCAAGGCTTTTTTATTTAACCAGCTAGACGGCATGACCTACGCTGAAATCGCCAAAGAGTTGGGCGTTTCGGCCAGCATGGTGCGCAAGTACGTGGCGAAAGCGCTTACCAACTGTTATCTGGCGACCGCGGGCCAGATTGAGTAACCGATAACCAGCAGAAAAATAATGAGATCATTCCAACGCCCCGATCCCGCCGCCCAGCAAGCCATCGAATGGATGGTGTTGTTACGCTCCGGCGAAGCCACGGATGAGGATTTCCGCTCATACGAACGCTGGCGTTATTCCGACGCCAGCCACGACGCCGCCTGCGCCCAAATAGAAAATACGCTGGGTAAAATTCAATCGCTGACGCATACCATTCCACGGGAAAACGTGCGCCAGACTCTGCTAGCCCCTTCCAGCCGCCGCAAGTTTTTGCAAACCACCCTGAGCATCGCCGCCGTCGCCGTGGTGGGCGGCCTGGTGGTGAATCAAAAATATCCGGTGCCTTATCTGTTGTCCGATATTCACACCAATACCGCCCAACGGCGGCGCATTGAACTGGGCGACGGTAGTATTCTGGATATGAACGCGCGCACTGCGCTGGATGTCGCTATCAACGATAACCTGCGCAATGTTGAGCTGCATACCGGCGGCTTTATTGCCAACGTGGCGAATGACGTCAGACCGTTCAGCGTTCATACCGAAATGGGTCGCATCCTGGCAAGCGAAGCGCGTTTTAACGTGCGCCAGGAATCAGGCGGCATCCACCTAGCGGTGTTGGACTCGGTGGTAAAGGTCACCAACCTGAGCGGCGAAAACCAACTGGTCGAAGCCGGCAGCGGTCTGTGGTTCAACCATGACACGCTGATGCCGATCGCCATTTCCCCCAATGCCGAAACAGCCTGGACTCAGGGTCGGCTGGAAGTACAGGATACCTCTCTGAGTTCGGTTATCGATGCGCTAAGAAATTACAGTCCGGCGGTTATCCGCCTGGATCCGGCGATTGCCGGCCTGCGCGTCAGCGGCAACTTCCCGCTGGATGATGTGCCTTACACGCTTGACGCCCTGGCTCAAACCATGCCGATCGCCATCACCCGCACCACCGGATATTGGATTCGCATTACTGCAGCCAACGTTTGACCACAATCTTTTTTCACTTTTTCCCCCTGGCTGGTGTCACTTTTGCTTCTTCATTGCACATACAGGATAAGTCCCCCCAGGATTGCGCATCATGCGGGTTAAGGCAGTCAGGATTTATCGAGAGGTAGTGGTGAAAGCACAGCACCTGATATTGAAAGAGAGGATTGAAGTGCCGAGGAGCGCAGCGCCCGCCATGCTTTTGCCCGCTGGGCCAGCGGCGGCGAAAAAAGATCGTTTGCCTCAGTTGACGATGGCATCGGTAGCGCTGATCCATTTGGCGCTGATTGGGGCTGCGATTACCCACACCACGCAATACCGGCCGCTGGACATCATCAATCCTGCCGAGCAAACCAGCGTGCAGGTGACCATGGTCGAGATGCCGCAGCCCGAGCCGCCGCCGGAACCCCAGGCCGCCACCGAAACGCCGGCGTTGTTGACGGCGGAAAATAGCGAACGCGAAGTGACGCAAGGCGAGCCGGCATCGCCGGTGCCTGCGCCGGCGATGCCGGCGGCGGCGAAACCGAAACCGAAGCCCAAACCTACCCCACAAATCGTACCGAAATCCAAGCCGGTGCGAGAAGCCGCCCGACCGACGAGCGAGGAAAAATCCTCTCCGGTGCAAAACGCCAAGGTCGCCGATAAGACAGCGATCCCGGCGACGGCCAAAGGCGAAATGCTGAAAAGCGTGCCCAACGCCACACCGAAAATGGTTTCTACCGTCGGCTGCATGGTGCCGGCGCCCGACTACCCCCGCAAGGCAAAACGGCTGCGCGAGGAAGGTGAGGTGCTGATTCGCCTGACGATCAATGCCAACGGCACGCTGGGGCGTGGCGAAGTCGCCCGCAGCAGCGGTTATGAGGATCTTGATCAGGCGGCGATGGCGGCGGTTTCCGGCATACGCTGTAATCCGTATCTGGAAAACGGCCAAGCGATTGCCGTTATGACGGTACAACCCGTGACGTTTAAATTATCCCGTTAGCCCACCTGGCGGTGGATGACCATGACCGATAGCGTTTATTGATAATCGAGGAAGCAAAATGAATGAGTTTGGCATTGAGCACGTTTGGCAGCAGGGCGACATCGTCACCCGCTCGGTGGCCCTGGTTCTACTGGTCATGTCCGTGATGTCCTGGTCGGTGATTGTGATTAAATGCATACAGGGCGCGGGGCTGCGCAAAATCGCCCTGCGCACTAAGCACCGTTTCTGGAGCGAAAAAACGCTGCCGGCCGCCATCGAATCATTGGGCGATAGCAGTAATAACCCATTTCGCGATCTGGCGATAGCCGGCCATGCGGCGATGTCCCACCAGTACAATATTGAGGCTGGCATCAGCAATAATCTTGATATCAGCGACTGGCTGGCGCGCGAGCTGAAAAACAGCATTGACGATAATAGCGCGCGCCTGCAATCGGGCCTGGGGATCCTCGCTTCCATCGGCAGCACCGCGCCGTTTGTTGGCCTGCTGGGGACTGTATGGGGCATTTATCACGCATTGCAGTCCATCAGTATGGTAGAACAGCCGGATCTGGCCCATGTCGCCGGCCCGGTCGGCGAAGCGTTGATCATGACGGCGTTCGGCCTGTTCGTCGCCATCCCGGCAGTGCTTGGTTTTAATACCATCAACCGGCGCAACCGCACTTTGCAACATGCCATCGCCCGCTTTGCCCACGATCTGCATGCCTATTACCTCACCGGTTCGCGCATTACCAGCGCCGATGTTACCGAACTACGCGCGGCCGACGCCGTAACGACCCATCGCGTTCAGCCGTTTCGCGCTGGCCAGTCGGTGTAATGGCAAGAATCAGAGGGGAAAACGGATAATGAGCATGTCAGGTAACTCGCCGTTTGAAAGCGATGAAGAGACGCTGGTCAACGATATCAACATGACGCCGTTTATTGATGTCATGCTGGTGCTACTGATTGTATTTATGATTACCCTACCGGTGATAAACCACGCGGTAAAAGTCAATCTGCCCAAGGCCAACGCCAGTGTGCTGGAAAAGGATCCTCAATCCATTGATATTTCAGTGCTGGCCGACGGCAGTATCTCCTGGGATAAACAGCCTGTTGATGACGCTACCTTGAAATCCCGGCTGGAAGAAACGGCCCGGCGACCACAATTGCCCCATTTACGTATTTACGCCGATAAGGCATCGGAATATGGACGCGTATCCTTTGTGATGACCAGTGCGCAAAGCGTCGGCCTGACGAAATTTGATTTCGTCGTCGATAAAAACGCCCAGTAAACAGCACAACCGCACATAAAATCGAGCCGTCGGGTTCCCGGCGGCTTATCGTTAAGTAAAAGGGTTATGGAAAAACTTGTCGTTAATCCGGCCGCTGTTGGGTAGCAACAGAAACCAGGGCGTCGGCTTATGGCGCGCCGCCTGTCCTATCCTGTCATGGCAGGGAAAAGGCCAATTGCCGTCCGGCTGAGGCTACTGACAGAATCTGTCAGCATTATGCGTTACCTTACCTTTATCAATCATCGGAACAGCAACGTTAACTGGATGAATTTATAGGGGTTTTATGTACTATAACAACAACGCCGGCCGCCATTATCAACCCACGCCATACCCCGGCATATCCTATGCTCCGCTATGGCGCAATAACCTCGGAGGCGGTCATACCCTGCTCAAGCTCGAAGCCGGAGCCAGTCTGCCCCTACACAGGCATCCGGGGTGGGAACAAATTCATGTCATTAAAGGCCGCTTGCAGGTTAACGCTCAACGCCTGGAGCCGGGCGATCATCTGCTTCTGGACGCAGGAGAAAGCCATAGCGTCAAGGCGCTGGAGCCGAGCGTCTATCTTGCTTTATCCGAGAAGGCTGGCGCGGAAATGCTTGTCAGCAACGACGCCGATTGCGGGAAAGAGCCGCGTTGAATTGCATTATCACCCAATGGTGAATTTCGATATTTTTAACTCCATCGGGAAAGCAGGCGGATTACGTCCGCGCTGTCGCCGTTATTCTTTGCGGCAGGAAACCATAATCCAACTCCAGCCTAAAATCAGGCGCTACGATTATGGTATTCCCGCTGCCGCCGGCCGCCCCGCTATGGCGCCATCGTCAACGATTCGGCCTGACGCGAAGGCGAACTTATGCGCTATCCTGCCTGCGCGCTGGAATGCATGTGTGCATTATTATGCGAAAGGCAGGCAGACTGCGGCCTGGCCGCGCCCGCTTACTCCGCCCATATTTCTTCATCGGTTGGCACATGCTTACCCGTAATCACTTTGCCGATGCGGCTGACATTCATCAGGTGCTTGTAGTCAAGGTTTTCCGAAATGGAATTTCCCCCCCAGGAACCGCAGCCTAGCGTCGTGGTGGGCGCGAACCCGTTGGTCAGCGATCCCCCCGCCGTCGTGCCCGAGCTCTGGTTGACGACCAGACGGCTTATGGGCAAGGCCAGCCCCATGGCGCGAATATGCTGTTCATCGTTGGAGTGCAATGCGGCCGTATGCCCTGCGCCCTCCACCAATAGATTAGCCTTAGCGTTGTCCACTGCCTCATCGAAGGTCCGGTAGGGTAGAATCGCCACCACCGGGCACAATTTTTCACGGGCCAGAACATCCTCTTTGCCCGCCCCCTTGGCCGGCAGCAGAATGATGCGAACTCCCTCCGGCACATTGATCCCCGCCAACGCGCCGATCAGTTGGGGCGACTTGCCTACGATGTCCTTATTCATACGGCCGTCGGGAAACACGACGTCGCGCAGTTTCTGGACAACGGCGGGATCTGAGGAGAACCACACCTTGCCCGTGGCCAGAAATTGATCGATGACCGTCTGGTAGCTTTCCTCCGGCGCCAGAACGAACTGCTCATGCGAGCAGATGATGCCGTTGTCGAAAGCCGCCCCGGCGACGATCTTCCCGCAGGCGTCCTTTAGATCCGCTCCCCGGTCGATAACGACGGGAACATTGCCCGGCCCCACGCCAAGGGATGGCCGGCCTGATGAATAGGCGGCTTTCACCATCGCTCCGCCGCCGGTAGCCACGACGACGTCCACCGCGCCCATCAACTCCTTGGTGATGCTGAGCGACCCATTGACCACCGTCTGGACCAAATCTTCCGGCGCGTCATGCCGGCGCAGGATCTGGCGGAACGCCTTGACGACCAGCGCGTTCACCTCTTCGGCATTCGGATGCGGGGCGAAAATCACGGCGTTGCCGGTCTTCAAGGCAAACATCGCGTTGCACATCGGGGTGACAACCGGATTGGTAACGGGACAGATGGAAGCCACCACGCCCATGGGTTTGGCGATCAATACCAGATTGGCCTCAGGCTCCTCGCCAATAATGCCGCGGCTTTTCTTGCCCTTCAGGCTATTCCAGATGAGGCGCGACTTGCCCATGCATTTCGCGACCTTGTCTTCAAAAACGCCGTAACCCGTTTCGTCAACTGCTCTGCGGGCCAGATCTTGCGCATTGTCGTAAATGAATTTCGCAAAATCGCGCACGATGGCGTCCACCTGCTGCTGCGAAAACGTTTCAAACGCTTTCTGCGCGGCGCGGGCAAGACCGACGAGTTGGGACACTTGGGCCGAAGCGTTGGCCGTAGCTACTCGGGATTCATTCAATTCAGCGACTATATTAGCCATAATTTATATCTCCTTAAGACACACCGATTCGATACGCACATGTACGCTTGATAATCGCGCCACGCTCTATTTCGGGAGGAGGGGTCATAAGGGGAATCGCTATCATTACGGCGCGCCTGCCCGCAGTCAGAATGGTTCGGCTTACCGGCGCCGTCCGGCAATAGGCTCCAGCCAATAATTATATTTTTAATCACATCGGACATAATAATTTATTCATCCATTCGTAATCATATATATTTAAATCAGTTTTAGACGCCAACTCTTCTAAATTTCAAGATGGCTAATAAGATGAAAGGAAGTATATTTCTCCCCGGCAACGAATACTTTAGCGATCTTGGGTCAAATAATGACTTTAATACCGACCACCATCACACATTGCTTTCGGCTTATTCACAATGTTGTTTTGCTCGCCGGGGCAATGCATCGCTTTTTGATATTAAATAGAAATCCAATGTTTAAACCGTTCGCCCCGCGGCGTAAGAAATTACGTTAAGGCGGGCGACTCCGCGCATGAGCGGTATGGATGCGGCGAGAACCGGCGGCGCGCCGGACAAAAACGCCGGGACGCGTTTCTGAATAGCGCTTGCGCCGGCCCGGTAGAATGAGTCAAAAGGATGAGACGAGTATTCCATCGCCGGCGGTTCGAAAAAGGAGGCGATATTTTTTATGATGTCGGCGTTCAGGAAATCGGCGAGCAGGATCCTTTTAACGTTTTATCTTAAAAGAATCGCGGTAAGCATCCGCCGCTTTAATCAACGGCCTTAAGCGGGTATAGAATGGCCCGGTATCAGGGCCATTCTAAAAATAATCAAGCGGCGTTTTCGGCCCTTCGCTTCGTCAAGATTTAGCCCAATACGCCATGAAATTAATCGCCTCACGCGGCACGCCGCGCTCGCCAATCAAATAGCGGCGCAACAGTTTTACCGCCGTCGATTCCGCCGCCACCCAGCCATAAAATTCGCTGTTTGCGGTGGTCGCTTTATCCCACAGCAACTCGCCTTCAGCCTCTTCCCGCACCGCTTCGCGATGACCGCTTTCCGGCACCCTGACCCGCTCTTTTACCGCCTTAACCAGACATTCGCCGTGCGCCGCGCCGGCGGGGTTGCGCGCCAGCCAGATTATCTCCGCAAAACTAAATTCGTTCAGATCCACGCAATCTCCGGTCTCCGGCACTTCAAAGAAAGCCTGTACCTGCGGCGGATTCTCCTGGCAGGCGATCAGTTCCAGGATCCCTCTGGCCGCAGGGAGCGCGGTTTCATCGGCAATAATCAACGCGTTGCGCAGCCCGGCGGGCGGCATCCACTCATAGCCGCCGCTATCTTCTTTATGCGCCGCATTCGGCGCAATGATCTGAATAGCGTCTCCCGGTGCGGCGTTAATCGCCCATGCCGAGGCCGGGCCTTCAGTACCGTGGCTGACGAACTCCACCGTCGCCTCCTGACGCTCACGATCGACATGACGCAGCGTATAAGTACGGATCACCGGGCGCTTTTCTTTCGGCAGCGACAGCGCGATTTGATACCACTGCCCTTCCTCGGGAAGCGAAGGCGGCGTGCCGTCTTCGGAAGGAAACAGCATTTTGATGCGCTGATCCGGCGCGTCGCGTTTCATTTGAGCCACTTCCGCGCCGCTAAACACCAGGCTTAGCAGCGAAGGAGAAACGGCGGTCTTGCGCGCCAGTTGCACGTTAAACAGGCGGTATCCCTGAACTCCGGCCATAACCTTTCCTTACTCTTTATTCGCGGATAAAAGCGATCGGTTATCAGAATGTATAGTTAACGCTGACCGAGTAATTGCGGGGTTCGCCGTAAATAACGCCGCCCGTCAGCCCAGTGTTGTATTCACGATCAAACACATTCTTCACGTTCGCCTGCACCGATAGGTTCTTATCCACCTGGTAACGCGCGAACAGGTCAGCCAGCGGGTAGCTCCCCTGATACAAACGAACCGTATTGCCCGACGGCCCGGTCAGATCTTTAAACGTCCGGTTCTGCCAGTTGACGCCGCCGCCAACGGTCAATTGCGGCAGCATAGGCAGGTTATAGCTGGTAAACAGTTTCAGCTGCGTTTGCGGCAGGTTGGAATTAACCCGATCGTTATTGATGTCCTTCGCCACATAACGGCTGGCGCTGAACGTCAGCATAAGGTTATCGGTGACTGCGCCATTCAGTTCAAACTCCGCGCCGCGGCTCACCACGCCTTTAGACGCATAGTAAGCATATTCCGAGCTGCCCGGCACCAGGGACGTGCCATCCTGCTGACCCAGATTTTCTTGCTCAATACGGAATACGGAGAGTGAAGCCGTCAGCCGGCCATTAAACCAGTCGGATTTAACGCCCGCCTCATAATCTTTTCCGATCACCGGTTTCAGATAGGCGCCCTGACGATCGCGGTAGGTCTGGGGCTGGAAAATGGAGGTATAGCTGACAAACGCGGAATAGGTGTCATTAATGTCATAAACCAGACCGCCGTACGGCGTCAGGTTGTTTTTATCCATATTAGCGGTGATGCCGTTTGTGCTGTATTGCGTATAACGCGCGCCGACAATAAGCGATAGCGGATCGGTAAGAGAGAAGCGCGCCGCCGCGTAGCCCGCTTTCTGGCGAATGGTATCATCCCCGTTAAGCGCCCATTCCCCCAATCCGGTTCAGCCACGTTGCCGCTCCAGCCATTGGTGCTGCCTACGTCATTGGCGCTTACCGTTACAAAACGGCCATAGTAACGATTGCGCTGGCGGCTGTAATCCAACCCTACGACAAGCTCATGCTGCCGCCCCAGCAGTTCAAACGGACCTGACGCATAGGCGTCGATGGCATCCTGCGTGCGAAGGCCGTCATACCAGCCGCCATAGGCGGAATAATCATTGGTAAGAAGCCCGGTGGTTTTATCCGCGAATCCGCTTACATAAAACAGTTTGCTGTCAAAATCCGTTTCTGAGTGCGCGCCATTCAGCCGTACCTGCCAGCCGTTGTCGAAGTTGGTGGTCAAATTGGCGAAAACCTTGCGCGACAGAATATTATAATGCGTCCAATCGGCCGCGGGGTTGGAGCTGCGATCGTAATGGGTTGGTTCGCCATTCGAGTACCAGGCCGGCAAACCGCCCCAGGTGGGATTGCCGGTGTTCCGCTCCAGGTAGCTATACCCCACATCAACCGTCGTTGAGTCCGTCAGGTCAGCCTCAATATCGCCATAGAGGAATTTTTTGCTTTGATGGTAGCGATCGAGCCAACTGTCCTTATCCTGATACCCAGCCACAAGGCGGCCGCGTAGCGAACCTGACTGATTCAGCGGCCCGGAAACATCGGCGACATAGCGCTGATCGTTCCAACTGCCGTAGCTGGCGCTTAAATTACCGGTAAAGGTTTTACTATCCGCTTTCTTACGCACCATATTGATGGAAGCGCCAGGGTTTCCGCTTCCGGTCATCAGGCCGGTGGAGCCGCGCACGATTTCAATACGATCGAAGATCGCGGCGTCATCGTCGGTATCGCCGAAGTTCCATGACGCATTTTGCGTGGTGGGAATATCATCATAGGTATAATTGTTGATATAAAACCCACGCGAATAAAAATCGAAACGTTCGGTATCATTCTGTGATGTTGAAATACCGGCGGCGTTATGCAGTACATCGCCAATATTTTGCAGATCCTGATCTTTAATACGTTGCTTGGTGACGACACTCACCGCCTGCGGGATATCGCGCGGAGTCAGGTTAAGTTTTGTGCCGGCGCGGGTGGCCGGCACGGTATAGTCACGTTCCGGCTGGCTAACGCCGTCGGTATTGTCTCCGCCGCCGGCGCTCACCACCACCGTATCGCCATTATTACTCTGCCGAGCCTGGGAAGAGTCGGGCGCGGAGGTCGTGTCCGCTGCATGGGCGGCGGCAAGGCCCAGCGCATTCGCCACGCCCAAAGCGATAAGCGAAACAGTGAAATAGTGCTTCACTCTCTTTACGCCGGACGCCCCGCCGCTGACTTGTTTGAAAGACATGATACTTCCTCGTTAGCATTTTGGTCTTGACGCCACAGACGATCATCTCAGTTAAGAAATTCGGCGGATGCGTCGAAAGCGCGTTAAAAACCGATTAACAATCTTGATAGCCAAGACAATAAATACAAATAATAATTACTACCATTATCATGCATGATGTATTTAGTAAGCATTGTAATGATTTGGAAACAAAATATTTCCATGCAATAATTATGTAAAAGATGATCAGTTTTTTCTGTGGCCGGCGTACCCAGCGCCGTCAGCGCCGCAACATACAACGCGCCGCTATTGACGCCCTGAGCGAAGCGCCGGAATGAGTCTGTGACGGGAAGATAGCGCGACAACCGGCGTAGGCGGGGCCGGTATCGTTGATGCCTAAGTCAGACCGCCATAGAGGGGAAAATGGTTCTTTCCCATCGCAGCCGACAGCCGTCGGCGCGATACGGGGCAAAAGGAACGATTGCGCCGACGCCAGTCAAAACGACTGACGCCTCAGCAGGTAAACAAAATAAGGCGCGCCGATAAACGTCGCCAACAGTCCGGTCGGGATCTGGTACGGGAACATCACCATCCGTCCGCACCAATCCGCCGTAATCATCAGCAGTCCGCCCAGTAACGCCGCCATCGCCATTTGCGGCATCGCGCGGCGAAAACCCAGCAACCGCGCCATATGCGGCGCCATCAGGCCGATGAAGCTCAATGGCCCGACGGTCAGCGTAGCCATCGCGGTCAACGTCGCGGCCAGCAGCAGCAGCGCCAAACGGGCCGGCGTCAGCGCCACCCCCACCGCGCGGGCGGCCACGCCGCCCAACGGCAAAATCGTCAGCCAACGACGGCACAGCGGCGTCAGAGCAATCAGCGCCGCGGCAAGCCATGCGGTACGTACCGCCTGTTGCGCGTCGACCGCGTAAGTCGAACCGGAAAGCCAGGTCAGGAGTCCGGCCATCCGCGGATCGCCGCTGGCCAGCAGCAGATACATGGCGGCCGAGAACGCCGTACTGAGCGCAATTCCGGCCAATAGCATCCGCTCGGTCGAAAAACCGCCGCGGCCAGCCGCAATCATAATAATCAACAGCGTGGCCGCGGCCCCCAGGCTGCCCGCCGGCAGCAGCCAGCCGAAGGCGTCGCCCGGCACCATAAACAGCATGATGACCACGCCGAAAGCCGCTCCGGAACTGATGCCCAGCACTTCCGGGCTGGACATCGGATTGCCGGTCAGTTTCTGGATCAGCGTTCCCGCAACGGCCAGCATCATCCCCGCGGCCAGCGCGGACGCCAGGCGCGGCCAACGCCACGGCAGCAGCGCATCCAGCTCGGAACCCAGACTCCAATGCCAACCCGACGCGTTTTGGCCCAGCGTCAACGCCAGCGCGCTTCCCGCCAGCAGTATCGCCCCCGCCGCCGCATACCCGATCAGCGGCCGCCGCCTTTCCGCCGGCGCGTTATCCGCCGGCGACATGGCCGGCGGCGAGGCATTGCCGCGCAAACGCGGCAGCAGCCATAACAACAGCGGCGCGCCAATCAGCGCGGTAGCGGAGCCGGTCGGGATCTCACGCCACACCTGCGTCAACCAGATCATAATCTGGTCGGTCAGCCAGAGCAGCAACGCTCCCAGCAGCGGCGTCAGCAATATCCGCTGTAATAAACGGCGCGCCCCGAGTATTCTCGCCATCAGCGGAGCAAACAGACCGATAAAGCCAATCACGCCCACCGCATTCACCAGCATGGCGCTGAAAATAATCGCCAGCGCCAACGCGCCCGCGCGTGCGGCATTCAACCCCAAGCCAAGGTTACGCGCCACACCGTCATCCAATCCAAGCAGCGTCAGCGGACGCAGCAGCAGCAGCGCCAACAGCGCGGCGATCAGCAACCGGGGCAACAAAAACGCCGCCGTTCCCCACCCCTGCTGGTTCAACGCGCCCGTCCCCCACAGAAAGACGCTCTGCATATCATCGGAATGAAATAACGCCAGCAGGCTGCTCAGCGCGCCGCAATATAATCCCAGCACCAGACCGGCCAAAATCAACGTCACCGGCGACATGCGTTTGCCCCAGGCGACGCCGAACACCAGCCCGCCCACGATCAGCGCGCCCAGCATCGCCGCCAGTTGCCGGGTGACCTCTCCCCCCGGCAACATCCATAGCGTAGCGACGGTCAAACCAAGCTGAGCGCCGGCGGAAACGCCCAGCGTCGCCGGCTCCGCCAACGGATTGCGCAGCACCTGCTGGAACAGCACGCCGACCAGCCCCAACCCCGCCCCCACCAGCAGCGAAACGGCAAGGCGCGGCAGCAGGCTATAGTGGAACAACATTTGGCTAATATCGTCGATATCCGGCGCAAAAGCCCCCTGCCGCCACTGCGCCATCGGCAACTGCTGCCCCAGGTTGTAAAGCGTTAAACACAGCGCGGCGGCCAGCAGCGCCCCCAACGTCGTCAACGGAAACATTCGCATACGTGAACTCATCGGCGGCTCTCCTGCGCCTGCATCAACAAACGGCAAAAGCGCATGGCGGATAAGGTCGCGCCGTAAAACCACACCGCCGGCACCCGCCGGAGCTGATTCTGCCGAACGAACGGCAAAGCCTGCCAAAGCGGGGTGGCGCTGACGCTATCGAACACCATTTGATCATGATGTTCGAGGAGAATAGCGCGCGCGCGTTTCACCTCGGCCAGGCGCTCGATCCCCACCACCGTCGTTCCCCAGAAACTGGTTTCCTTCTGCCAGGCATTGCGGATACCCAATTCGGTCATCACTTCCTGGAACAGGCTGTTTTGCCCTATCACCAACACATGCCGGGCATCAATCAGCGAAAACAAGAGCAGCGGTTGCTCGGTATACGCCTGTAGCTGTTGGCGCGCCCGCTGTAAAAAATCGCTGAATTGCGTCAGATGACGTTCCGCCCTATCCTCCAATCCCAGGCGCTGCGCCAGTTGCCTTATGGAGCGCTTACCGACGCTCAGCGGTTTGCCGTTACCGTCGTTGAAGTTGAACGCCATGCTGGGCGCTATCGGCTGTAATTTCTGCGGCGAGGGTCCGTAACCTTGCGCAAGCAGCAGCAGTGAAGGACGCAATTGCTGCAACAATTCCAGGTTCGGTTCGGTACGCTGACCGATGTCTATCACCGACGCCGGCAGACGGGGAGACACCACCCACTGGTTATAATTGGGAATATCCGCCACCGCCATCGGCACGACATCAAGGGCAAACAGCAGTTCCACCGTCTGCCATTCCAGGGCGGCAATGCGGGTTAAATCCGGCGCAGCGCTGCCGCGGCAAGGCAGCGCATAGATAAATGGAGACAGCGCCAACGCCGTCAGCAGACGGCGGCGCAACGGATTGAATGGATGTTCGCTCATCAGTAGACAAAACTCACTGGCGCTCCGCCGCGCGGATGCGGCAGCGTTCCCATCGAAATGCCGTAAATCCGCTCCAGCACCGGAGCGCGCATTAACTCCAGCGGTTCGCCTTGCGCAATGACGGCGCCGGCGCGCAACGCCACCAGACGATCGCAATACCGCGCCGCCATGTTGATATCGTGCAATACGGCGATCACCGTCAGTCCATGCTGACGGCTTAAGCGTTGGATCAAAGCCAGCACCTCCACCTGATGAGCGATATCCAGCGCCGACGTCGGCTCGTCCAACAGCAGGCAACGGCCGTTCTGCGCTACCAGCATCGCCAGCCAGGCGCGCTGCCGCTCGCCGCCGGAAAGGCTATCCACCAGGCGGCCGGCGAACGGTTTCAAACCGACCAGTTCGATGGCCTCTTCAACCCGCTGGCGATCGGCCGCGCCAAAACGCCCTAGCGCGCCATGCCACGGATAGCGCCCGACCGCGACCAGTTCACGCACCGTCATCCCTTCCGCGGCGGGTAATTGCTGCGGCAAATAGGCCACGTGGCGGGCAAACGCCTTGTTGTTCCATTGAGACAGCGGCCGATCGTTCAGCAACACCTGTCCGCCGCTTGGCGCTTGATGGCGGCCAAGAATTTTCAATAGCGTGGATTTGCCGGAACCATTATGGCCGATCAGGCCGCACACCTTCCCTTGCGGGAAGTCCAGCGATAACGGCTGCAACAGCATACGGTCCGATACGGAGAAACTCACCTCCGACAAGGAAAATCTGGCGTCGTGATGATGGTAGTTGTCCTGCATAAGTCCTATCTTTGCCGGGCCGGCGATATGCGGCCCGGTTACCCGGTTAACAACGGTAAGGTTGCCGCGGCAGCCTCTTGACGTTCAGCGCCCCAGCAACCGGCATAGCCGGTATGGCAATGGCGGCAGATAAAAACAACACAATAAAAATAATAAGCGAGATGACAAACCTTCCGGTTCTAACCCCGTCTCCCCCCCCTCACCTTCCCAGGAGCGGGAGAAACCCCGGCGTTTTTAATGCGTTAACGCCGCCCTGACAAGGATGAAGCCGGGAGGGAGTCATTAATGTTCATGTTTCGAGCTTTATCAGCAAACTGAAATAATAATCATTATTATAATTATGTGCACTGAATAATTCGAGCGGCAGGAAAACGGCGGCGGCGCGCATCGCCCCGGCTCTGAACGCGCAACTCTTTCATGTTGCGGTTGCGGGCGCCTGTGATCGTATCGGCGTAAGGTCGGGATAGCATCGGACTTTTTTCATGCAGTACGATAAGCGCCGCGAGTACGCAGGCCCGATCAATATCGTTTAACGTGCTGAACCAGTCAGTTCGAGAAAGCCGAAAAGGCATTGCAATTTTTCGGTAACGGTGAAATGAAGCCACCGGCATAGTGCGAACCGGGCCGCGTTCTGCAGCGATAACGCGCCGTTAACGCGCTTCAGCCTGATACGGCGAAACGTCACAAATATTGTCAGGGAGCGTCCGGGAGTATACTGTTATCGCATTCTTTTTATCGCCGCCGCGGCGTGTTCGCCGGCGGTTGCCTGCTAAACCGAGGTTGCTTTGTCCAGTTATTCTCCCAGTCAGCGGCTAAGACGTTTGCGTCAGAGCCCATCGCTTCGCACACTCTTCCAGGAATCGTCGCTGAGTCTCAACGATTTGGCGCTGCCGATCTTTGTTGAAGAAGAGATTGATGAGTACAAAACCATTCAGGCAATGCCTGGCGTGATGCGCATTCCGGAAAAGCGTCTGGCGTTTGAAATCGAGCGTATCGCGCAGGCCGGCATCCGCGCGGTGATGACCTTTGGTATTTCTCACCATACCGATGATGAAGGCAGCGACACCTGGCAGGAGAACGGTCTGGTGTCGCGCATGTCCCGCATCTGTAAAGATGCCGTGCCGGAAATGATTGTGATGTCCGATACCTGTTTTTGCGAATACACCAGCCACGGACACTGCGGCGTGCTGCATGACCAGGTGGTGGACAACGATGCGACGCTGGTTAATCTGGGCCGGCAGGCGGTTGCCGCCGCGCGCGCCGGCGCTGATTTTATCGCGCCCTCCGCCGCGATGGACGGCCAGGTGGCGGCGATTCGCAAAGCGCTGGATGAGGCCGGGTTCGCCGATACGGCGATCATGTCCTACTCCACCAAGTTCGCCTCTTCCTTCTATGGTCCGTTCCGTGAAGCGGCCGGCACTTCGCTGAAAGGCGATCGTAAAACCTACCAGATGAACCCGATGAACCGCCGCGAGGCTATCCGCGAATCGCTGATCGATCAGGCCGAAGGCGCCGATGCGCTGATGGTTAAACCTGCCGGAGCCTATCTGGATATTCTTCGCGACGTGCGCGAACGCACCGAACTGCCCCTGGCCGCCTATCAGGTGAGCGGCGAGTATGCGATGATCAAATTCGCCGCCCAGGCCGGCGCAATCAGCGAACGCGACGTGGCGCTGGAAAGCCTGGGCGCCATCAAGCGTGCCGGAGCCGATCTGATTTTCAGCTATTTTGCGCTCGATCTGGCGGAAAAAAAGCTGCTGTAAGTCAGCCCCGCCCCTTCCCAGAGCTGTCTCTTAGTCACATTTTTAATGCGGACGCAGAGACGGCTTCGCGCGGCGGAAATTACGCCGCGTAAACGCCCCCCTCCCGTCACACCCCCTACCTTTGTCTATACAGAGACAGTCCTTGGCAAAGGATAAAACCCATTTTTTAATGCATTAGCACCGCCTCCCCCGCCAATTGGGAAAGTCAGAAAGAAGACATCCGCGCCGGCTAATGGCCCGCCGGGGGCTTTTTCTCCGCGGCTTGCGCCGTTTTCTGACAGAAATGTCAGGTAAATGTCAGCCTGCTGTTAGTAATTAGCGGCTACACTGGTAAAAAACGTGGATGACGGCCGGGGAGAGCCTGACGACGGAGATAAAACGACATGCGATTACTACTGGTGGAGGATGAAGAAAAAACGTCGTGCTATATCAATCGCGCGCTGAGCGAATTGGGCTTTACGGTGGATGTCGCGAGCGACGGCGTGGAAGGGCTGCATCTGGCGGTGCAGCACGAGTATGACGCGGTGATCCTGGACGTGATGCTTCCGGGCCAGGACGGCTACAGCGTGTTGGAAGGGCTGCGAGTCAATAAACAGACGCCGGTGCTGATATTGTCGGCGCGCGGATCGGTGGATGAGCGCGTCAAGGGGCTGCGCCGCGGCGCCGACGACTACCTGCCGAAACCCTTTTCCCTGATCGAGCTGGTGGCGCGCATCCAGGCGCTGCTGCGCCGCCGGCCAAGCGACGGCGTCGACGTGACGCAGCTACAGATTGACGATCTGCATGTCGATCTGCTGGCGCGCCGGGTTACGCGCGGCGGCGAACGTCTTGAGCTGACGGCCAAGGAGTTCTCGCTGTTGAGCCTGCTGGCGCGTCATCAGGGAGAAATTTTATCCAAAATGATGATTGCCGAGCAGGTCTGGGATATGAACTTCGACAGCGATGCCAACGTGGTGGAAGTGGCTATCAAGCGCTTGCGCGCCAAAGTGGATGCGCCCTTCGAGGTCAAGTTGCTGCATACGGTGCGGGGCATGGGATATGTGCTTGAAAACCGCTCGGCCCCCCAGGTTGAACGGCGGGCCGCGACTTCATGAAATTATCCATTTCCGGGCGTCTGGCGCTGATGTTCGCTCTGGGCGCCGTCATGATTGTTTCAGCCTATGCCCTGTTGCTGCGCCATTCGCTGAATGAGTCATTGATCAATAAAATGCATAACGAACTGCTGTTCCGCCAATCATTGCTGACGCCCTATCTGAAGTCGCTCACGTCGCAAAATGATTGGCAGATGGTGCGCAGCAAGTTTAGCAATCTAACCACCGCCGAAGGCGGCAAAGTGAAATACTGGCTGCTAAGCGCCACGCCGCAATACCAGGTAGGCGGGCCGCTTCCCGATGGCGTCTCCTGGGAACGGTTGACCAGCGGTTACTCCATGGTATCGGGCAAGGACGGCGCCTGCTTTTACCTGTTGACCAGCATCATCCCGGCGCAGGGCGATCGGCCTGCCCTGCGCTATGTCGTGGCGATTGATTCGGCCCCTTATCTCGGCACGCTGGCGGAATTTACCCGCGCGCTGATTATGATCACCGTCCTGGGCGTATTGCTGGTGGCGCTGTTGGGGTTCGCCATCGCGCGCATCGGCATGCGGCCCATCAACAGTCTGAGCCGGCAGGCGCAGAACCTGCCGCCGGGGAATCATGACCAGCGCCTGAACGCCGCCGCGCTGCCGGTCGAGCTGCAACAGTTGGCGGAGTCGTTTAACGGCGTGTTGGCCCGCCAGGCGGTGGCCTGGCGTCAGTTGGAAAGTTTTAACGCGGATGTGGCCCACGAACTTCGCACCCCGCTGACCAACCTGATCGGCCAGACCCAACTGGGACTATCGCGGGAGCGCGGCCGGTACGAACTGGAGGAACTGCTGCAATCAAACCTGGAAGAACTTGAGCGCATGGCTTCCATCGTCAATGATATGCTGTTTTTATCCCATGCCCAGGTCGGCCAGTACGCCACGCAACTGAGCGAAGTGTCGCTGCGCGAGGAAAGCCGCAAAACGGTGGAGTACGTCGAGCCATCGTTTGCGGAGAAATCGCTGACCATCCAGATTCGCGGCGAAGTGCGCGCGCGCGTCGATCGCCGGCTGTTTCACCGCTCGCTGGCCAACCTGCTGGAAAACAGCGCCCGGCACGCCTTCCCGGCAAGCAATGTCACCATCCTGCTCAGGCAAGAGCGGGACTTCGCCCATATCGCCGTAGCCAACGAGGGAGAGCCCATCGCGGAAGAACATCTGACGCGCCTGTTCGAACGTTTCTACCGGTCGGATTCATCCCGCACGCGCAGCGACGTGCACCACGGTTTGGGATTATCCATTGTGCGCGCGGTGGCGCAGATGCATCACGGAGAGGTTTTCGCCAGCAGCCGGAATGGAATCAACACTTTTGGCTTTTCATTGGCGATGAGCCCCGAAGTCCCGGCCCCGCGTAGCTGACCCGGCCATCATTCGCCGATAGCGCGATCGCCGGATGAATCGTCTACCGATCCCGCCCTGATTTATCCGCCAGCCCAAAAGCTGTTTCTGACAGAAATGTCAGCCTGCCGTCAGCATAATGACAAGATGGATATTATAAGATCCCGCCATAACGAAATGTCCCGTTCTTCGCAATAGAAATCAGGGAGTTCGATACCACAGCATCAAAGCCCATCGTTCATAGGGAGCCGTTGCGTAGAAATCACTCGTCATACCCGGGCATGAAACTCAGATACCCAAATCTGTTCATCAATACGGTAAATAACATGAGGAGTTGAATAATGTCCCTGGAAAGTCGAGCGGGTCCCCAATCCCTGCTATCGGTATTTGACGCCGTAACAATCATGGTCGGTCTGGTGGTCGGCATCGGCATTTTCCGCACGCCGTCGCTGGTGGCTGGCAGCGTCGGCAACGAACTGATGTTTATTTTGGTATGGGTGGCCGGGGGATTGGTAACGCTTATCGGCGCATTCTGCTACGCCGAGTTATCCGCAGCCCACCCTCATGCGGGGGAGAATATCATTTTCTGTCCCGAGCCTACGGCAAATCCGTCGCCATGATGTTCGGCTGGGCGCGCTGTACGGTGATTCAGACCGGCGCGATAGCCGGCGTCGCATTCGTGCTCGGCGACTATGTCGCGCAGATGATTCCCATTGGTCCCTACGGGCCGGAAATTTACGCCGCCATGGCCGTCATTCTGTTAACCGCGGTCAATATCGTCAGTACGATTGAAGGCAAAAACCTGCAGGTCGTGGTGACGCTTATCGAGATTGGCGCGGTGGTGCTGATAATCCTGTTCGGATTATTCGGTTCAGCCGAACCGGCGAACGTCACGTCTCCGTCAATCCCCCCGGAGGCGGGCGCGCTGGGTATGGCGATGATCTTCGTCCTGCTCACTTATGGCGGCTGGAACGAAGCCGCCTATCTCACGGGCGAACTCAAGAATGCGCCGCACAACATTGCCAAGGTGCTGCTTCTCGGCACCACGGTGCTGGTGACGCTGTACGTGCTGACCAACCTGGCATTGCTCTCGATACTCGGACTTGAAGGACTGCGCGGATCGGATACCGTGGCGGCGGATATGATGCGCCTGGTTGCCGGGCCGTCGGGGGAGCTGGCGGTCAGCCTGGCGATTGTGATCGCCGCCGTCTCGACGCTCAATGCCACGATATTCACCGGGGGACGCGGATTTTACGCGATGGCGCGTGACTTGACGCTGGTGCCATGGGTCGGCGAATGGAACAGACGAGGCAAAACGCCGGCCAACGGATTGATCATGCAAGGCATAGTGGCGTTGGTATTGATTCTGGTCGGCGCCATCACCCGTGAGGGTTTTAAAGCCATGGTGGATTACACCGCGCCGGTATTCTGGGGCTTTTTGCTGTTGACCGGCTTTGCGGTCTTCGTGCTTCGCTGGCGCAGACCGGAGCGCGTGCTGCCCTATAAAGTTCCGTTTTATCCCCTTACTCCGATCATTTTCTGTATCACCTGCCTGTACATGCTGTACTCCAGCATTACCTACACCGGCGTGGCCGCCCTGATTGGTCTGGCGGTGCTGGCGGCGGGCACGCCGATTCTTTTCTTCCGTAAAAAAGATGATGGAGATGACGTTGAACGGCAAGATGCCGTGCGGGCGTTGGCTCGCTCCAATGACAATCCTCAACCAGGAGACTCACAATGACAACCTCTTTTACTTCTCTTCTCGCCGCCGTCCTGTATGTAATAACGTTGAATAGCGCCTGGGCTCTCGCCCCCTCGCCCGTCGCCGATAACGAGTACCAACCGCAAGTCGGCCAGGCGGGCAAGGATGTCGTCTGGGTGCCTACCGATCAGGCGCTGATTGATATGATGTTCAGGATGGCTGAATTAACGCCGGACGACTACCTTGTCGATTTGGGTTCGGGCGATGGCAGAACCGTCATCTCGGCGGCCAAGATCGGCGTCCGCGCGCATGGCATAGAGTACAATCCCGACCTGGTCGAGCTATCGAAGCGCGCCGCGGAGCGCGAGGGCGTGGCCGAACGCGCCACCTTCGAACAGGCCGATATCTTTGAATCGGACTTCTCCGACGCCACGGTGGTGACGCTCTTTCTGCTGCCGGAGCTCAATCTCCGGCTGCGTCCAACGCTGCTGGATATGAAGCCGGGCACGCGGGTGGTCTCCAACTCATTTATGATGGAAGACTGGCTGCCCGATGAGACGGCCGCGGTACAAGAGGGATGCTCCAGCTTTTGCCAGGCGCACAAATGGATCGTTCCGGCCAAAGTTGAAGGAAGCTGGCGTCTGGACGACGGCGACCTGGCGCTCAAGCAGTCGTTCCAGATGCTGGAAGGTACGCTGAGCCGTGGCGAAAATTCAACGCCGATCAGCGAGGCCCGGCTCAACGGCGCCGTTATTACCTTCAATGTCGGCGACAGAAAATACACCGGCCAGGTTGACGGCGATACGATGAAAGGAACGGCGGATGACGGAACGCAATGGAGCGCCACGCGCACCGGCGGTTGAGCGGATAAAAATCCGAACCGTTGTTGATGGCTTTTTCGCCGACGATCGTTCACAGCCTGAAGGTTCTGACTAAGCGCGCCCATCAAGCCGGCTTGCGGCAACGGTGGCTTACCGCTGCGCCATATTGACGGGCGCGGCGCCGCTATGGCAGCGCAAAGCGCAGCACGCGGAACGGCGGCCGGGTGCCATCTTGACCGCCGTTGTTGGCGGGCGTGCGGTTTGCCTGCGGCGCGCCGGTATAAACCTTGCCGTCCGGCCCGATAGCCATCGCATCCGGCCAATCGAGCAGCGCGGAAGCCGCCACCTGGCGCAGCGTGCCATCCGGCCGGCGCAGTTGAATGGCGTGATGCTCGACGTCCGACAGCAGCAGATCGCCGCTGGGCAGCATTAGAATGCCGCCGACCGGCATCAGCGGACCGAGATTCTCCACCCGCTGGTCGAGCGCGGCGGCGTCAAGCTGGCTGTCGAGCAGGTCGCTCAGCCGCACGCGCCACAGATTGCCGCCCATCGGCGTGCAGAAATACAACCATTGTTTGTCGGGGCTGATTTCAATGCCGTCGGCATGAACAATCGGAATGCCGCCTTCCGGCGCTTTCACCGCCACGCCGTCAATCACCGCCGCCTTGCCCGGCACCGCCTTGGTTTTCTGGCTGTCGGCCAGCAAACGGCGCGCCTGACCGCTGGTTAAATCGAGGGTGATAATCGCGCCGGTGCCCGATTCGGTCAGGAAGGCGGTCTGATCCACGATGCGCACATCATTGAGACAGCCGCCCGGCACCGGCACAATCGACGTATCGAACGGATACACGCGTTCGACCTGATTCTTTCGGATATCGATATCAATCAGCTTGGCCCCGCCGTCGCCCCGCGTGCAGTCCACCGCCCACAGATGATCCGGCTTGTCCGGCTCGATGCGCAGCGCATTGATGCTGACGAAATGCCGGGCCGGATCGGACTGCGGCGTCCATTGGTTCCAGCTATCGCCCGGATAAGGCTTTACCTCGCCGTTCGTCACCACGCCGACCGAAAACGAGTTTTGCTGGATCCAGCGCGGCATGCCGACAAACACTCTGCCGTCCTGCGCTACGGCGATGCCGTTGATTTGGTAGGGGCCGGCGACCACCGTTTCCAGCGATTTCCGCTCGGAGGCTTCAACCGACGGACTCATGCCGAACGCAAGCAGCGCGCCGGCAAAAAACGCCGAGCGATATTTTTTGCCGCGCCTCGCCGCGCCGTTATTGAAGATATCAGCCAGCTTTCCGCCTGGCTGGACGAGAGTAGAATCCGTACGAACATAGCGTTTTGCGTGCATTATTCACCTCATCATTGTATGTCACAGTAATCAGGGGATAACTTTTCGGGCGCGAAACTCCTCAAACAGACGAATAAACATCTGCGTACTGTCGATCACATCATGGAAACCGGCCTGCCGGATTTTGGTGGTGCTGGCGATCACATCCCAGTCGCAGCGGAAGATAAAATCGCCGAACTCCCAGGAGGCGATCTGTTCGTAGGGCACCGGCAGCAGTCCGTGTTTTTCCACCAGCGACTGCCATAGCGGCCCTTTATCCGCCATATATTCGCTCAGCGATAGCGTTTGCGGCTCGGCCAACGGCATATCGAACCAGCGGGCCACCGCCTCCCACAACTGATACCAGCGGAAGATATCGCCATTGGTCAAATTATAGGCCTCCGACCCGGCGGCCTGCGTGGCGGCCCATACGGAGCCGCGCGCCAGATGCGTCGCGTCGGTCACCTGCGCCAGCTTGCCGTAACAGGCGGCCGTGCCGGGGAAGCGCAGCGGCAGGCCCAGCGTCTTGCTGATGGTGGCGTAGACCGCTATCGCCATCGCCAGATTCATCGGGTTGCCGATGGCGAAGCCGCACACCACGTCGGGGCGCAATACCACCGCATCCCAGGACCGGCCCGCCGCGTAGTCAAACAACCAGTCCTGCATGGCGTAGTAAAAATTCGGCGGCATGTGCCGCGGGTCATCCTCCCGCGCCGGCGTTTTAAATGCGCCCAGGTGCGCGCCGTAGTATTTCCCGCCTTCGTACAGCACCACCCGCTGCAACGTCGGGGAGTATTGAGCCACCGTTTCCACCAGGTTTTTCAACATGCCCAGATTGGCGTCGGCCAGCGCCTGCGGCGTATCGTGCTGTTGGTAGGCGGCATGGAAGATATGGGTAACGCCGGTGAGTTCCCCGAGCCTGGCGCGGGTGGTGGCGGCATCCAGAAGATCGACGGAGATATAGCGCCCCGGAGTGCCGGCCGGCGGGGCGCGGCGCGACAAACCGAACGCCTGCCAGTCATCCTGCGTAGCCAGGTATTCGATCAGGTTGCGGCCGATGACCCCTAATGCGCCGGCCACCACGGCCGTTTTCTTTTCGCTCATGCGTGTTGTTCCTCGATCAGGCAATATCATCAATAACGCTGATGAAAGAATAAAAATTATTCTTGCTGATGTTGGAAGTTAATAAAATGGAAAATATTAAGAATAACTATTTCCATTATATTGAGAATGTACCGCGATGAACTTAATCGGTGATCCAAACGGCCTTACCGTCTTTTTGCGCTTCGCGATGGCGAACTGCCCGCACGGGCATCAGGCCACGCCGGGGCTGCGGGCTTTTACCGATTAACTCGCCAAGCGGCTAGCGCCCGAAAAGCCGTCGCCGGACAACGCGGCAAAACCTGATACCCAGCGTCTGCAATCAGACTCGCCACGCAGCGATAATCGCATCCGTGGGTTTCACTTGAATGGTATTTCCGGGGATACTCAATTCGGCCCAGACCTCATTATGCTGACCAATCAGCTGTTGGGCCGTCGCATAAGTTCGGTCGGACGTTGTATGCGCATCCGCAGCGACGGTAATGGCATAACCTTTGCCGGCGCCGACCTTTGTTGTTGTATCTAAACAATAATCCGTCGCGCATCCGCAGATAACGAAGTTATTGGCGTCCAGAGCGTGAAGAACATTTTCCAGTTCCGTGTTCCAGAAGGCATCACACGCGGTTTTATTAACATAAATAGCGCCATCCGGCTGTTCAAGCTCCGGCAAGATCCGCCATAACTCGCTGCCTTCCGCCATTTCACCTTCTATATGCTGAATAAATATCGTCTGATCCGCCGCTGATATCAGCCGATTAATCAGATTGACCCTGCCTTCCCTATCATAACGCGGCGTGGCAAATACGCCATTTTGCATATCAACAACGATCAAGAGTTTCATTTATAGTCATTCCAGTTATTTTCACCCGCCATCACAACATATCACAGCCGCCGCCAATAGCCCGATCAAGAACGGCTGAACCCGCAGGATTCCCGTATCACCAGCGAAGGCGGTAAAATTATCCGCTTCGGCAGTTCATCGTTGCCCTGAATCCGGCTATACAACAATTCGCCCGCTTTACGCCCAATCTCTTTGGCGGCGACGGAAACCGTCGTCAACGCAGGCTGCACCAAGGAGGCCTCGGTAATATCGTCAAACCCCACCAGCGCGAAATCCTTGCCCGGCATCCGTCCCATCTTGCGCAGCGTCTGCATCACGCCGAGCGCGACAATATCCTGATAGCAAACCGCCGCGGTAATTTCCGGATAACGGCGGAACAACGCTTCGGATACCCTGGCGCCATCGCTCTGGCTCGCCTTTGAAGACACCACCCAATCGCCGTTGGGATGAATACGATGTTCCAGCAATTTACTGCTGTAACCGCCAATACGCTGCGCACGACTGATGGAAGTTTCATTGCCGCCGATGAACGCAATATTACGATGGCCCAAACGCAGCAAATGCTGCGTGGCCAACTGCGTGCCGAGAAAGTTGTCGGTGCCGACAAAATCGAAGTCCGCATCCTCCAGCGGACGCACCACCATAATGGCCGGAACATTTCGCCGTTTCAGCGTTTCAAAAAACAGCGGCGGGGTTTCACGTGCGGCGCACAGCACCATGCCGCAGGCGTTATTGCCCATCAGCGAATCAACAAACTTCTGCTGGCGTTCGCCGGACTCTTCGCTGTTCGCCAGAAACAGCAGCAGATCGTGGCGCTCCATCTCCTGACTCAGACCGGCCGTCATCTCGCCGTAAAAGGGATTGGTGATGTCGTGCAGCAGCAGCCCGACCTGATTGCTGGTGCGGTTGCGCAAGTTGGCCGCCGTCTGGTTGTAGACATAACCCAGTTCATCCAGCGCCCGGAGCACGCGCTGGCGCGTGGCATCCGATATCCGCCCGCGGTTGCGCAGAACCATTGAGACGGTGGCGGTTGAAACGGAGGCATGCCGGGCGACATGAGCGAGGGTAACGGTGCTCATCGACTCTCCTGAAGGTTAATTGGTTTTGTAGATTAATCGAATAACCTAAAAAATGCATTTTATCCTGTGAAAGCCGTCACAGATAACTCCCTTTTTCGCCACGCTTTGCCAAAAATGGCGGGTTAATCGCATTTACCTCGCTATTAAAATTAGGTTTATCGATTAATCTTAACACTACCAGCACCAGGGAGTCGTTTATGAATCACCCACAATACGATAAATACCCCGAGGTACGCGTTACGGGCTATGATCATCAGGCATGGCGCGGCTGGCCGGCAATTCAGGCCGCCATCCGCGCGCGTGTTGACGGAAAACGCAAAACCGTCCTGACGATCGATTGTTATCCGGGCGTGCGTCTTGAGGAGTTAAGAGAACAACTAATTGCCCGACTTGATCCCGCATTGCTCATTAATGCGGAAACGTGCCGTTTAAGCGAACAGCATCTGCAGCATCTGCTCGCCCCTAATCTAACGACCGACCGCGTGTTCGGCGTGCTCTCCTGCCACCCGCTCAAGGCGTTTTTCTCCGCGGATTCGCTGGCGCAAGCGCAGCGGCAAGTCGAGGAAACAAGCGCGGGACTGGTCGTTATCTACGGACCGGGGGCGGCGCTTATTCATCCGGGAGATATTCTCGTTTACGCGGATCTGGCGCGCTGGGAAATCCAGCAGCGCTTTCGCCGCGGCGAGTTGGGCAACTGGGGCGCCGACAACGCGAGCGAAGATATTTTACGCCGCTATAAACGTGCATTTTTCATTGAATGGCGGGTATTCGATCGCCATAAAACGCCGCTGCTGAAACGCGCGGATTTCCTGCTCGATACCAACTCGGCGGACAGCCCCGCGCTGGTTACCGGCGAAGCATTGCGTCATGCCCTGCAACAGACCACGCAACGGCCTTTCCGCGTGGTGCCGTTCTTCGACCCCGGCGTCTGGGGCGGACAATGGATGAAAAACCGGTTCGATCTCGATCCCTCGGCACCCAATTACGCATGGTGTTTTGACTGCGTGCCCGAGGAGAACAGCCTGTTACTGCGTTTTGGCGACGTGCGGATCGAGATCCCCTCGCAGGATCTGGTTTTGCTCTACCCCCGCCCGTTATTGGGTGAGAAGGTTCATGCCCGCTTCGGCACGGACTTTCCGATACGTTTTGACTTCCTGGATACCATCGGCGGCCAGAATCTCAGTTTCCAGGTGCATCCGGTCACCGAATATATCCAGCAACATTTCGGTATGCATTACACGCAGGACGAAAGTTACTACCTGCTGGAAGCCGAACCGGGCGCCGAAGTCTATCTGGGCACCCAAACGGGTATTGACCCGCAGGAAATGCTGGCCGATCTGACCGCCGCCCGGCGAGGAGAAAAAGCCTTTGACGACCAGAAATTCGTTAACCGCTTCCCCGCGCGCAAACACGACCATTTCCTGATCCCGGCGGGAACGGTGCATTGCTCCGGCGCCGGCGCCATGGTGCTGGAGATCAGCGCCACGCCCTATATTTTCACCTTTAAGCTGTGGGACTGGGGACGGCTGGGATTGGACGGTCTGCCGCGTCCGGTCCATCTGGAGCACGGCATGGAGGTCATCGACTGGCAGCGCGATACCCGGTGGGTAACCGAGCATCTGATTAATCATGTCGAACCCATCGCCGAAGGCGACGGCTGGCGTGAAGAGCGCACCGGCCTGCACGAGCGGGAATTTATCGAAACCCGCCGCCACTGGTTTCGTAAACCGGTCCTTCACCACACGCAGGGCGGCGTGAACGTGCTAAACCTGGTGGAAGGCGACGAAGCATTGGTGGATAGCCCGAACAATGCGTTCGACCCCTTTGTGGTGCATTACGCCGAAACCTTCATTATTCCGGCGGCTATCGGCGAATACCGTATTTCCCCTCATGGCGCAGGCGTAGGGCATCAGCTCGCCACCATGAAAGCCTGGGTAAGAGGATAACGAGATGATCAACTTCATTGTGGCGACGCACGGCCCGCTGGCGCAGGCGCTGCTGGCGAGCGGCAAAATGGTTTACGGCGATCTGCCCCACGTCTTTCCCGTATCGCTTGACGAAACGCGGGGGATCGGCGGTTTTCGCGAGGATTTCGCCGCCGCGCTGGCCCAAGCCGCTTCCGGCGCGGACGGCGTACTGGTGCTGTGCGATATGCAAAGCGGCACGCCGTGGAATGTAGCCAGCCATTACGCCTTCAATCCGGATACGCAGCCGCCGGTCGCGGTGCTGGCCGGCGTCAATTTTCCCATGCTGCTGTTAAGCGATGAACTGAAACATCTCCAGAGCGTCGAGCTGGCGGCAACGCAGCTACTGGCGCAAACCCGAGACTCGCTGGTGCGGGCCCGGTTGGATAAAGCCGCACAGTCCGAGTCCGATGACTTCTAAGGGGTAATGATGAGCATTTCCTTTGTACGTATCGATGATCGCGTGATTCACGGTCAGTTAGTGACGCGCTGGGCGAAAGAGCTGCCCTGCGACGGCATTATCGCCATCGACGACGCGGTAGCCGCCGATCCCCTGCTTTCTTCGGTGATGAAAGGCGCGGTACAGGACATCAAAGTGTGGCTATTCGACACCGCCACGGCGATTGAAAAGCTGCCGAAGATCATCGCCAGCGAAAAGCGCTATTTCGTGATCGGCAAATCGCCGGTCACGCTCAAACGCATCGAAGAAGCGGGTCTGAGCCTGCAAAACGCCAATCGAAAAATCAACGTCGGACCGATGAGCGCCCGCGCCAATACCACCACCATTGGTCCGAACCAGTCAGTCAGCGAGGAAGAAGCGGCGGCGTTCGATTATCTGTCGCTGCGCGGTCATCAGATTGAATTTCGTCTGGTTCCCGACGCCAGCAGCTACAGTTGGCAGGATGCCCGGCAAAAATTAAAAAAATAAGGGGGATATGATGATTTTTGAAGCGACGTTAATCGGTATTCTCTGTTACCTCGGCGCGCTCAGCAGCCCCTGGCTGTTCGGACTCACCGGAGGCTGGTATATGATCACCCGCCCTTTGGTTTCGGGGATGTTGGTGGGGTTGATCTTAGGCGATCTGCAAACCGGGATTATCATCGGCGTGGCCGTGCAGGCGGTCTACATTGCGATGGTGACACCCGGAGGGTCGATGCCCGCCGATCTGAACTTTGTCGCCTTTCCGGCTATCGCGCTGGGGATCCTTTCCAACAAGGGTCCGGAAGTCGCCGTGGCGCTGGCCGCCACCATCGGCATTGCCGGAACGGTGTTGTTCAACGCGATGATGGTGCTTAACTCATGGTGGAACCACCGGGCCGATAACGCGCTGGAGAGAGGCGATGAGCGCGGCGTGTATCTCAACAGCGCCATCTGGCCGCAGGCCACGAATTTCCTGATGCGCTTTATCCCGACGTTTATCGCCGTCTATTTCGGCGCGCAGTACATCAACGCGTTTATGGATAGCCTGCCGCATTTTGTACTGGCGGCCATGAACGTGCTCGGCGGCATCCTGCCGGCGGTGGGGATCGCCATACTGCTCAAACAGATCATTAAAAGCTACAGCATGCTGATCTATTTCCTGGTGGGGTTCATCTGCATCGTGTTCCTAAAGCTGAACATGGTGGCGCTGGTGATCGTCGGCGCCCTGCTGGCGCTGATTCACTATAACTATAAACCCGAAGCGCAGACCGAGCGCGCCGCCGCCTCCACCCCTGATGACGAGGATGAATTCTAATGGAAGAACGTAAACTCACCCGCCAGGATTTGCGCCGCTGCTGGCGCAGTTGGATGATGTATAACCTCTCATCCATGAGCTTCGAACGCCTTGAATCCTTCGGCTTTTGTCTGAGCATGCTGCCGGTGGCGAAGAAACTTTATCCCGACGAGCAACAGCGCAAAGAGATGCTCAGACGCCATGCCTCCTTCTATAACACCGAACCGCAGCTTGGGGCGATCGTTAACGGCATGGCGCTGGGCCTGGAAGAGAAACGCGCCAACGGCGAGCCCATTGACGGCGAAACCATCAACACGCTGAAAGTCGGGCTAATGGGACCGGTTGCCGGCATCGGCGACTCCATGATCCCAGGCATGCTGGTTCCCATCCTGCTAAGTATCGGGATGGCGCTGGCGGCGGGAGGCAGCATTCTCGGCCCGCTCTTTTATTGCGTCGCCTGGCTGGCGATTATCGTTCCCGGCTCATGGTTTCTGTTCCTCAAAGGCTACCGCATGGGGTCAACGTCGGTGGAAATGCTGGTAAGCAGCAAATCGACCCGCCTGCGCGAAGCGCTCTCGCTACTCGGCGTATTTGTGATGGGCGGCGTGGCCGCAAGCTACGTGAAGTTGAGCACCGGGCTGGAATTCGTCACTCAGGATGGCGTTGATATTCACGTACAACAAATGCTCGACGGTATTTTCCCGCAGCTGCTGCCGCTTATCGTGGTGATCGGCACCTGGTATTTAATGGCGAAGCGCGGCGTCTCCCCGGTGAGAGCGATGCTGTTGCTGCTGGCGCTTGCCGCTGTGGGTGTCGCTATCGGGCTGTTCGCCAGTTGACACCGCCATAATGGGCGGCGCCGATCGCGGCTTTGATTCATCAACCCCTTTCCGGTTTACTCCCCGGAAAGGGGGTTTCTTCATCATATAGTCATGCAAACGCGGCCGTGCGCGAACGGCTTATCCTGCTTTCAGGGATGAAAGTTCCGCCACTTCTGTTCGGCCAGCCCCGGCTTTGAAATAAACTGCAGGCGCGCGGGATCCTCGATAAATTGCTGATACAGCGGCGCATCGGTTATGCCGAATTCGCTGTAAATCCGCGGGAAAATAACCTGCAACCGCCCCGGCATATAGCGGCGATTATGCTGCCAGACGATATGCTCGCCTTGCAGCAACGGATACCACGCCAGCCCGTTATAAGCCCGCACCCCATCGTATTCAAAACCATACTCGCGATCGCACCAGGCGCCGAATGTCAGCGGCGCGTCCGGCGACGCGGAAATGGCGGCATGCGCCCAGCCGGGCGGCACCAGTACCTTCTCGCCCGGCCCGGCGTACACGGCGAAGCAGCGCCCCGGATCGTCGGCGACATATTCCTGCATATAGATAATCCCCGTGCCCTGCCAGATTTCATACAGCTCCGGCGGCGACCATCCGGAGTGCGCGCTGACGCGGTGAACATGCCCTTGACTGCGAACCGGCTCTTCCCCCAGGCGGCCGGAAGCGTAGGTCACAATGCCGAACAGCAGCATCCGCTTTTTAAGCTCGTCGCGATCTTTCAGGCGCGCCACATCCATTGCAATGGCATAAACGTCTTCAGGACCGTCGCACGCCGGATCGCGCAACGAGGCGCGGATCTGGGACAGCTTGCGGATCTCCGGCAGCGGCCCGATCACGTCCTCGCCATAATTGAACCCCAACGGCTGATGATGGATCGCCATATCCAGCCCAAACCGCGCGACGCTTTCAGCCATGATTTTTCTCCGCTCGCCAGCCTTTGCCGTCGGCTTTGATGCGTACCGCAAAACCCCCGGCCAACGCAGCGTAATCATGACCGGCCACCGCCGGCCACACCGCCAGCAGGACGAGGATCTCATCACCGGTATTCACCAGGCGATGCGCGGTAAACGGAGGAATATGATGGACAGAACCCGCTCCGGCCTGCTCGATGCGTACCTGGCCCTGCTCGGTTTGCAACAACAACAGGCCGGCGCCGCCCAGACCGACGTAGATTTCCGCCTGTTCCCGGCGCTGATGAAAATGACCGCGGGTCATATAGAACTCATCGCCGACGCGTCCCGGTTGCAGACGCGTCGTACCGACAAACAGCTCCCCCTCCTGCTGCGGAGCGTCAAGCATTTCGACCTGATAAATCGGGGTATCGGCAGGGATTGACCGCCAGGCGGCGTCATCGGAAAAAACGCCGGCCAAATCGCCCCTGCGCGTGACTTTTCTAATAACGTTATTCGCGGCGAATCGCCCGCTGGGAAATGCCACGCGCGGCGGCATAATGACAGGTTCATTCATAATGTTTCTCCGGCCCGAGGAGAACAACGCAATAACTATAGCAGGTTAGCTTTAATCGATAATAGCGCTTAGCGAAGACGCGCAATCCGCGCCGCGATGCAGATCACGAAAACCGTGGCGGTACGATTAGATGTTGTATGCGCGTCCGAAGCGGCGGTAATGACATCGCATTTTGTAGCGAGGGCCGATCGTCAGGAGCCGGCAGCCTTAGCCCGCGAAACGCCGGGGCTAAGACCGCGCCATTTTAACGCTCCAACGACTTTAACTCGCCAGCTACGCGAGCAGACCGGCATGAACCATTGCGCGTTTGATTTCGTCTCTGACCGGCGCGGATACCGTAACCAGAGGCAGACGGACGTCCGGCTCCATACGGCCGAGCAGCGACAGGGCATATTTGGGGCCGGCCGGATTGGTTTCGAGGAACAAGGCCCGGTGTAAGGGCATGAGTTGATCCTGTATTTCCAACGCGGCGGCGAAGTCGCCTGCAAGGCAGGCACGCTGAAACCTGGCGCACAGGCGAGGCGCGATATTCGCCGTGACTGAAATGCAGCCATGACCGCCATGAGCCATATACCCCAACGCCGTGGCGTCCTCGCCGGAGAGCAGATTGAAATCCAGCCCGCACGATATCCGCTCCAGCGAAGGACGGGCAAGATTCATGGTGGCATCCTTGACGCCAGAAACGTTACGGCACTCTTTCTTGATGCGAGCCAGCGTATCGACAGAAATCTCGATCACGCTGCGCGAGGGAATGTTGTAGATAATGATCGGTACGTCGCAGATGGCGTCGATCGCTTTGTAGTGCTGATATATCCCTTCCTGAGTGGGCTTATTGTAATACGGCGCGACGATCAGCACCCCATCCGCGCCGGCCTTTTGCGCATGCCGTACGAAGTCGATGGTTTCTTCCGTGCTATTCGAACCCGCGCCGGCAAGAACGGGAATACGCCCTGCGGCCACTTCGATTGTCATTTCGACGATGAGTTTGTGCTCGGCGTGAGAAAGCGTGGGACTTTCCCCTGTCGTGCCGCAGGGAACCAAGCCGTGGCTCCCCTCGCCTATCTGCCACTCAACCAAATCCTGAAACGCTTTTTCGTCAACCTTGCCATTTCGAAATGGCGTGACGAGAGCCGTAAACGAACCTTTGAACATGATCATTTCCTTGCCGTTAGCTATGCGAAAATCAAGCGAAATACTTCGTTACGTGATTGTACGATCGTTTTACCCGCCTCGCAGGTGATCAATTGCGCAAAATCCCCATAGGCGTCGGCGATTATCCACGCCGCGCTTTAGCGGATAGCGGCGCGTCCGGGCGGGGGTTTCGCAACTGAACGCCGCATCGTTTCTCTCCCTATTGCTGATTCCGCCACCACTGAGAGAAAGTCTGCCTTGGATCGTCGATGGCGATATATTCGCCAATCCGCGGCGTCATTAAGCGCCATTCCCGGTCCTGGGCCGCCTGAAAGATGCGCTCCAGAGGATCGTTCCAGCGATGATGCGCCAGCTTAAATTTGCTGTTATGAACGGGCAGCAACGCCTGGGCCTGTAAATCACTGGCCGCCAGGGCTGCCTCTTCCGGCGTCATATGAATATGGGGCCAGCCTGGGTCATACTGGCCGCATTCGATGACGGCGATATCAAATCCGCCCAAACGCCCGGCGATCTCCTTATAATGAGGCCCATAACCGCTGTCGCCCCCCAGATAGATGCGATGCCGTTCAGTGATCAGCGCAAAAGAACCCCATAAGGTTTGATTCCGCTTAAATAGCCGGCCGGAGAAGTGCTGCGCCGGAAGAATATGGATCGTCAGGCCGTCTTTTTCCACGACGCTGAACCAGCCCCCTTCGTCGATCTTTTCCCGCGGGAATCCCCACTTGGCAAAATACGAGCCGACGCCTGTCGGCGCGATGATATGGCCGATTTTCCCGCGCAGCGCCTTGATGGTGGGATAATCCAGATGATCCCAGTGGTCGTGCGTAATCAGGAGATAATCGATTTCGGGGATCTCCTCCGGGGCGTAAATATTGCTCCCCTTGAAAGCGGCATTGGTGCCGGGAACCGGCGATGCGCTGTTGCTTAACACCGGATCGACCAAAAACCGCAGTCCTTCCATCTGAATAAGGTAGCTGGAGTGTCCCATCCAGATAATCACGTTAGCGGTTTTGTCCAGTGCGTGCAGATCGGTCTTTTGCGACGGCAAGGCAGCGCCGGGAACCGCGCCGGGATCTTTGCCGAACAGAAGGCGATACCACAGCATAAAACTGCTCTGGCTACGGCTCACTATCGGCCGTTCAACCTGATTATGGAACCGTCCATCGCGGAAGTTCGGCGTTTCCGGATCTGGATGCACGTCCGGCGAGACATACTGCGGTTGCTGAAGCCAGACATAAATAATCAGCATGACGACAGCAAGTAATAAGAGCATATATTTATCCAATACCTTTCCCCGGCGCCGTCAGACAGCGCGCCGTTTGATCAATGCGCGGGCAAAACCAGGCGTTAATTTCATAATGGAACCCATCTATCCCCCAACGCGCGGGGAGCGGAAAGGCGATGCGGCGAAAAACTCGCCGCGGCCTGATTACTCAAACTTTATCGCTAGCTGAATCAATCTGGATGGCATCATCGCCGTCCTCGCCAAATTTCTCCCGAATGTGCATTTCAATTTCCTCCAGGCTTTTGCCTCGCGTTTCCGGCACCGTGAACATGATAAACAGTAGCGAACCGACATTAATCACGGCAAAAATGAAAAAGGTTTTGCTGCCGGCCCATTCCATAACCGGCGGGAAGCTGAAAGCGACTAACGCATTAAAAATCCATTGGATCGAAATCGCTGTTCCCGTCAATCTACCCCGAAGTTTCATTGGGAATAATTCGGACATCAGAAGCCAGTAAACCGGCGCGATAAACATCTGCATAAAAAACAGGAAGAGCAGTATGCAGGCTAACGCAATATAGCTTTGCATCATATCGGCGGGCAACAATGTCAGTACCATTCCCAGAGAAACCTGCGCAAAGATAACGAACAAGAATCCGGTAATCAGCATCCCTCGCCGCGGGAAACGGCTCACGGCCCAAATGCCTGCGACGGCGGCGATAACGGAAACCACCCCGTTGCCAATGGTGGCCGTAATGGCGGCGGTGGTGCCGAGCCCGGTGGATTTAAGAATGATGGGGGTATAGTACATAAACGCATTCACCCCCGTGAATTGAAGAGCAAACCCCAGGCCGATCCCCACCAACATCAGCTTTAATACCCACTTTTCGCGAATAAGCGTCATGACATCCGGCCCGCGCTCGGCTTCTTTGGCCTGTTGGCGCATCTGCGTCAGTTCTTTATGCACCTCGCGCGGCGTTGCCCGGAATCGTTTAAGAACCTTTTTCGCATCCTCATGCCGCCCTTCCGACACCAGCCAGTGCGGTGAAACGGGAACAAAGAAAGTCCCGAAAAACAGCAAAATGCCGGGCACCATGGCGATAGCCAGCATGTAACGCCACATATGCCCATCGTTCAGCAGATAGCTGAGCAACGCGCTGACCACATAGGCGACAAGTTGTCCGGTGACGATCATTAATTCATTACGGCTTACCAGCGGCGCCCTTAGTTTCGGCCCGGCGATTTCGGCGATAAACACCGGTACTGTCGATGAACCGCCGCCGACGGCGAGCCCCAGCAGAAAACGCATGGCGACCATGGAAGGAACAGAGGGAGCCAGCGCGGTGCCCAGCGAGCCGGCGACAAACAAAACCGCGAGACTCCGCAGCGTGATGCGGCGGCCAAACTTATCGGAGAAAAAACCGCTGAGAAAGGAACCGATAGCGGCGCCGAAAACCAGCGATGACGCAACCAGACCTTCGGTAAAGGAGGTCAACCCCAGCCCGCCATCAGCACGGGGAGACGACATATAAGGCAATGCGCCTGAAATAATACCGGTATCATAGCCAAATGCCAGCGAACCCATGGTTGCGACCAGAACGACAAAAAAAATCCGCTGCTTTACGATATCCGCATGGGATATTTCATCTGTTTGAGGTGAGTTTGAATCACGATAGTCCATAATATTCTCTACAGTTGATGGTTATACACGCACGTCCATTCCCGATGTGCCGGGCATTGTTGTCGACACTAAGCTACAAAGTATAGACGCTGCGGGGCGTTAAAATTGCGGATAAGGAAAACGATCTTCTTATATATCAACCTGATACCCTATGACGGGTTCCTGAATCGCTACCGGCGCGTATTGGCGAGTAATTCCTAAAATTATTTATTTTCAGCTAGTTATCAGAAATATACAGGCGCACGGTATCTGTCGCGGCGACGGCTTGCCGCGTATGCCGCAGGTCGTTAATCTCTATCCGTTTTTAGGAAAAATTCAGAATTTCTCCTATGCGCGTCGCCTTCGGCATCCTTCATTTAATGTGACAGGCAATACATCCAGATGTAAAAACATGGAGTACGATATATAGACAGGGTAATAATATTCTTTGTCATTAATATGATGGTTTAAGTAATATGGGAACAAGTAACTCGCCCTTATTTGACACCCTCCCCTTTCCCACCAGGGATCCCACTCACGCCTTATTGCAATTACTTGAAAAATGCCCCGATATTAGTTCACTGCTCAAAACGCTTTCCAAAATTTTACATCCCATCATCGGCGCCAACTCGATTTCAATTTTTCTATTCAAAGCAGGATTGATACATAATGAAATATATCTGGTCGACTCCAGCGAGCGGCATGAGCGCGATAATCCGGGGCCGATAAAACTGGATGACGCTTCCGCCGCGCTGCATATCAGCGCGGCGCAAAACAATTTCGCCTGTTACGGAATTGCGCATGAACGCTGTCCCCTGGGCCGCCAGGCCGCAGGCAGCCACCATGAGCGCTGCTCTTGCTGCTTCGTTCCGCTGGCGGATCCGCAGTACCGGGGTTTTTTGCGCATTCACTATAGCAACGCCAACCGAGAGGCCGATATCACCCATCATTTCAATCAGCTCATAGAAATGATTAGTTTCTGCGTCAGTTCCGCCATTAAAAATATTCTTTCCCGCGAGGAGATCAGCCAGCTGGAAAGCGTTCTAATACGGGAGCAAAAACACTTAAAAATATTGCTGGAAGTGACAAATGCAATTTCCGCCAAGCTGGAGATGCAGGCGCTGCTGGAGGAAATCGCCAAAGCCGTAGAGCATGTTTTTCATAATCAATATAGCAGTTTGATTTTCCATGACGCCGCAAGAAATATGCTGCAATGGGAAGCCGTCTATTTCCCCGGCGGGGCAACCATTGTGCATCCCGGCGCCATAAAACCCATGGACGACTCGCCGGTCAGCGTCACATTCAAAACCGGAGAGCCATTCGTTATTGATTATGAAACGCTATGCGAGTTAGGGAATAATTTTCCGGTGTCCAGGGCCATGCTTGCCGCCGGCATCCGCAGCCTGTGCTCCGTGCCGTTGACGCATCGCGGAAAAACCCTGGGGGTGCTGACCATTGGCCACACGGATAGCGATCATATTCCCGCCAAAGAAACCGATTTATTAAACGATATCGCCGGGCAGATCGCCATTTCCGTCGATAATGCCATGGCCTATCAGCGGATTTCGTTGCTGACCAAACAGTTGGAGAGCAAAAACAGCTATCTGGAAGAGGAACTCAAGGAGCATGTCAACATCGAGGGGATCATCGGCACCAGTCAGGCGTTGGCCAATGTGTTTACGCAGGTTGAAATGGTCGCCGATAGCGACTGCTCGGTACTTATTCTGGGCGAAACCGGAACGGGTAAGGAACTGATCGCCAGGGCGATACATAATCTGAGCGCCAGACGATCGAAAACGCTGGTCAAGCTCAACTGCGCGGCGATCCCCACCGGGCTATTGGAGAGCTATCTGTTCGGGCACGAACGGGGGGCGTTCACCGGCGCGATTTCACAAAAAATCGGCCGTCTCGAACTGGCCCATCAGGGAACGCTGTTCCTGGATGAGATCGGCGATATTCCCATGGAGTTGCAGCCTAAACTGCTGCGCGTTCTGCAAGAGCAGGAGTTTGAACGCGTAGGCGGCGTTAAGCTCATCGAGGTAGACGTGCGTATTATCGCCGCCACGAATCGCGATCTGGAGGAAATGATCCGCAATAAGGAGTTTCGCAGCGACCTGTTCTATCGCCTGAACGTCTTTCCCATTTTCATCCCGCCGCTGCGCGAACGCACTGAAGATATCCCCCTGCTGGCCAGGCATTTCATGAAAAAATATGCCAAAAAACTGAAACGCGACATTAGCCGCATCCCCACGGAAATCATGGATGCGTTGATGCAATACTCCTGGCCGGGCAATGTTCGGGAGCTTGAACACATTATTGAACGGGCGGTTATCCTCTCACGGGGCAAAGAACTTAATCTCTCGCTTGATTTCCTTAAAAAAGGGCCGGCGCTCCCCGAGTCAAAACCGGAACCTGAAAATAGTGAAACTAAATCTTCCTTTATTCCGCAAAGCAATCTTAAAGAGATGGAGCGGCAAACGATTATGCGCGTGCTGCGGGAAACCAAAGGGGTGATTGCCGGGCCCAATGGCGCCGCCGCCCGCCTGGGATTGAAGCGTACGACGCTCATCGCGCGCATGCGCCGTCTGGATATCGTACGCGAAAAAATTTCGGGGCTTAAACGCTAATATGGCGAAACCTTACCGTATTGAAACCTTGCCGTGATGATGTCCCTTTCCCAAAACGCCGAATCTGAGCGCTAATACTGCCCGATATACCCGGTGCGAGACGGCGAGAGGCATCCCTGCGGGAACCTCATCACCGTGTTTCCCCTAATAGCAAGCTGCTTAAGTGAACGATATTAGAACCCAAGCGCTAGATTCTTGCCGGAGCCTTTACCAGTAAACCGAAAAGCAACCCGATTAAAATCAAAACGATGCCAATCACGAAGCTATAGGTGTACTCGCCCGTTTGCGCCTTAACCATCCCGGCGATCTGGGGGCCGAAAAAACCGCCGAGAAATACGGTGAACCCCTGCAATCCCAGATTGGCGGCATAGTGTTTGGCGCCGAAAAATTTCAGTATCAAAGGAACGTTAATGGCGAAGATCCCGCCGAAGCAGATGGCGACGATGACCGCGCCAGTCACCAGGGCGGGGAAACCGAACGCCGGCGTTCCCCAGCCAAGAACGGCCAGGCCGACCATCATAAACAGCGGGGTGATAAACATCGAGAAGCGATGGCCGAAGCGGTCGAACACCATACCGATCAACGGCCGTCCCAGCGAGTTGGCCGCCGAAAATATGCCCATCGCCAGCGCCGCGACGGCGGCGGCGATGCCGACCTCCTGAGCGAAAGGCACAATGTGGCCGATAACCATTAAGCCGCCCGCCTGACAGGAGACGATCCAGACGGTATAGATCCAGAACGTCGAGGTGCACAGCATCTGTTTCATGCTGTATCCCCATTCATCACTGCCCGGTTTCGTTGGCGCGTTCG
The DNA here is from genome assembly GCF_017569925.1 of Brenneria izadpanahii. Lineage (NCBI taxonomy): Bacteria > Pseudomonadati > Pseudomonadota > Gammaproteobacteria > Enterobacterales > Pectobacteriaceae > Brenneria > Brenneria izadpanahii. The sequence continues at coordinate 3,477,670 of NZ_CP050854.1, forward strand.
CATGCCGCTCCTGACGCGGTAACCGGGGACGAACAAAGAACGCAGAAACAAGGGTTACAATCAGAAAAATGCATGCCGTTAGCTGCAAAGCGCTTTTCCAGCCCGATCCTTCGATAACCCTGGCTAGCACGAATGTCCCTAAAACCAGGTTTCCCAGCCCAAAGCACATGGTAATAAACCCCGCCACCGCTCCGCTTTTCGTCGGGAGCGATTTCGGCGCCGTCGATAAGGGCACGACGTAGGCGAAACCGAGGCCGAAACCGGCCATCACGCCGTAAGTGATATACAGCCAGTTCAAGCTCTCCGCGAACGATGCCAGATAGAATCCCAATGCGCCGATACATCCGCCGAGCCAAATGATCTGCCGGTGTCCGAGCCGCTCAATCAAGGCGCCGCCGCTAAACATGCCCAGCGTGAAGAAAAAGAGCGTGATGGTGAAAGTTAACGAGGTTTGCGAGCGGTTCCAGCCGAATTCATTCTCCAGAGGAATAATGTACAGGGACCAGGCATATAACGTGCCCGCGGCCAGCGCGATAAGCGCGGCGGCGATGAGCAGCATAACGGCGCTGTGTGGCGAATGATGCCGTCCCGTCGTTGATGTATTTGGCATAATTGACTCTCTTATAGACCCGCTATCTTTCAAGTTACAGGCGCTTGCGGCTCGTTCCCGCATCTCGAAATTCAGTGGGTATAAAATGTAAAACCGATGGACCAACGCCTGGATGAAACGCGTTAATCCGTTCCGCATCCGACAAAATCATTGTTCCGCTTGATAATTTCTTTTTGGTTTTTCGGGGGGTTGACGAACAGGCCGAATACCATGCCGATAAAGACAATAACGATGGCCGCGATGAACCCTGGGGTATAACTTCCGGTCGTGGATTGGATGAACCCGGCGATTTGCGGGCCGGCGAGCGCGCCGGCGAACATGCTGAAACCTTGCAGGCCGAGATTGGAGGTATAATGTTTCGGACCGAAAAATTGCAGGATCAGCGAAACGTTTTGCGCATAGATCGACCCGTAGCTGATACCGACGATGACACAGCCGATCAACAGCGCCGTAAAGCCGAACGCCGGTGTCCCCCACCAGAGCGTCAGCAGCCCGATGATCATGGTCGCCGGCGTCAACATCATCGTTACGCGGCGGCCGACCCGATCGATCAGATAGCCGAAGATCAAGCGCCCCAGCGAATTGGAGGTCGCCTCTATGCCCATGGCCAATGCCGCCAGAGCGGTGACGATCCCCGCCTCGATGGCAAAGGGGACAATATGCGCGATCACCATCAGACCGGCGCTTTCGCACGGCACGATCCAGGCGGTGTAGATCCAAAATGAAGAGGTCGAAACCATCCCCTTCATGGTGAAGCCCCATTCGTCCGCCGCCGGACGGCCCTCCGTTACGCTTGCGGATACGCCCGGCCGGATAAAACTGCCGGTCGATAAGCTCGCCAATAAAATGACGGCGGCGACGGTGCGGAGCGCGACAGCCCAATCATAGTGCTCAAGCAGCCAGGAGATAACGAAAAAGCCCAGCAGCAGATTGCCCAATCCAAAACACATCGTGATAAGCCCGGCGATGGTGCCGCTCCGCTCGGGATATGAACTGGTGCACGTCGCCAGCGGAACAATATACATCAGCCCGATGCCCAGCCCGCCGCACGCCCCGTAGCTCAGATAGAGCCAGGGCAGACTTGCGCTGTATGAAGCCAGCAAAAAGCCGGATGAAGCGACGATCCCCCCAAGCCAGATGGTATTTCTGCGGCCGATGCTATTAACCAGAAAACCGGCCAGAAACATTCCCAATGTGAAAAATGAAATGCAAACCGTAAAATTAAAAGCTGTTTGACTTCTGTTCCATCCGAATTCTCTTTCCAGCGGAATCACATAGATTGACCAGGAATACAGCAGACCACAGACCAGAACTAGGACGACAGAAGCGGGTAATAACCACTTGTTTTTCATCCGATGGATACTCTGATTTATACGTTTATACACAGGCGCCGCATCATGGCAATAAACCCGGTGTTTGCCCGATCGTCCTGATAATCAGGAAGCCGATTTATGCCCGGCTTCTGCCTCTGGATTATCGAGCCGGATATCGCCAATATTGATGCTTGCCGCCTCCAGATTGACAGCTATCTCTTTTTCAATGCCGTTCCATTTAATCCGCACGACATATTTGCCGGAGTTGCTTTCAAGCTCTTGAAATTTGAAGTCGCCAAAGAAATCGGTAACCGTGCGCTGGAGGCATTTTCCCTCTTTATAGAGCTCCACCTGCGCCGCCTCGCAGCACTCATCCAGGCCATTGATATAAGTGGCGACGCTGCCGGCCAGATGCTCTTTCATAAACAGGTGCAGATTTTTATACCAGACGCGCCCTTCCGTCTTGAGCTCCGGCCGTAGCCGTTCCAACCCTTGCTCCTGCGCTTTCTGACGCATTTCGTTATCTTCCAGCTTCACAGCGTACAAACAGCCCGACGCGCAAACCTGGGTAATGCGCGGTTCGGGCCAGCCGGCGTCCAGCAGATGCGCGTCCAGCGAATATTTTTGCGGCACCTGATGCTCATCGTTCCACCAGATGTGCCCGTAAGGACAGGCTTTGACCAGTTGCTTTTGTCCCTTCGCCTTATCGGGATCGATCATCACGATGCCGTCCTCGCGCTTATAGATCGCGCCGTCTTTGGCCGCCCGGACGCACGGCGCCTTGTCGCACTGGTTGCACATCACATTTAAATACGCCACATCCAGCAGCGAGCCGGAACCGCGCTCGCGCTTTTTAATCTCCACCCAGTGATGGCCGTGCGGCGGATGGGGCGCGCTGTAGTGCGGGAACGCATTCCCCACATATTCGTCCATAACGGCCATGGTGCAGTTCTGGCAGTTGGTGCAATTTTCCACATCGACGATAATGTTCCATTTCTTCATGATCAGATCTCCCCGTTCCACAGCCGGACTTCGACCAGGCAAGAGTTCCAGGCGGCGCTGTGCGATTTTTTAATAATCGGCCGTTTGGTGGTCAGGATATTCACGCATCCGCCGCGGTCGGGCGATGCCCCGATTTCCCCGATGGGCGCATAAATCGCGGAGGATTCATAAGAGTGGACGGTTCCCTGAGGAACGCGCTCGGTCAAATCGGCGGCCAGCAGCACCGAGCCGCGATCGTTGTACATCTCAATCACGTCATGCTGTTTGATGCCCCGCTGCGCGGCATCCCTGGTGTTAATGCGCGCAATCCAGTAGTGCCAGCCGTTTATCAGTACGCGGTGATCGGGAATATCCAGCAAATAGGAGTCTTTGCCGTCGGACATGGTGTGGAAGCTATAACGATTGTGCGGCGATATCAGCGCCAGCGGATATTTCTTGAACAGCTCGGAGCGGTGGCCTTCCCAATTTTCGATAAACTTGGACATCGGCGGGCGTTCCGGATCGTTCGGGTCATAGCGCATCAGGCTGCTGCTGACGAACTCGATTTTCCCCGACTGGGTTTGCACCCCTTCGCGCCATTTTCCCGAATAGTCCGACGGCAGAGGAGAAACTTCCGGCAAATCTTTCGGGCGGCCCTCGTAATACCAGTTCCAGGATACCGGATCGCGATCTTCGGGCTTCGGCGCGGGCACGACGTAATACCCTTTCTTGAGAAACTGCTTCCAGGAAATATGCTGCGGCAAGTCCGTACCGTCAAACAGCCGTTTGCACCAGCCCAGCTCCGTCGTACCTTCGGTAAAGTAGGTTCCCATGCCGAGGCGCGAGGCCAGTTCGGCAAAAATCTCAAAATCCGATTTGGACTCGCCCAACGGCTCGATGCACTTATGCTGTAACGTGAGAACGCGATAGTTGCTTTGCAAGAACGAATGGGTGCTGTATCCCGAGCAGCTTACCGTTTCCGAAATATCCCAGCGTTCGAAGTTGGTGCAGGCCGGCAGAATAATGTCGGCGAATTTCGCCTCGCCCTCCATCCATATCGACTGGTTACAGACAAATTCCAGCTTCGGATCCTGATACATTTTCGCATAGCGGTTGGTTTGCACCATGGTGCCGATATGCGAACCGCCGTATTTGTAATACATCTTGATGGTCGAGTAGCCCGGCGCGGGAAAAGGAACGGGCCTGAATTGCCCCTCAATCGTTTTACCGTCAAACGCATAGCCCAGCGCCTTGCCTTCCATAATCGCTTCCGGAATTTGCAGACGGGGCACGGTTTGCGCCACGGTATTCATCGTCACCACCTGGGGCATTCGCTGATACATGTTCTGCGCCAGACCGCTGCCGACCAAATCCCCCGACAGCCCCCTTCGGCATAGCCGGGAAAGAAGAAGCGCGTGCTGACCGGCGTCCCGGTTTGCAGGTTGCCGATGTTCACCCCCGGCTTGCCGATGCCCTGCATCGCCGCCAGATAGATCATCGAGCGGGCCCATTCGATGCCGGTCGCGCTGCGGCAGGCCGAGCCAAACCCGGATCGCCCGCCGCAGGACAGATAAGTGCGTTTCTTCGCCCATTGACGCGCCAGCGCCCTGATGACCCGCGCCGGAATATTGGTTTCCGCCTCCTGCCACTCCGGCGTCTTGGCGATGCCGTCCTCTTTGCCAAGGACATAGTCGCGCCACTGCTCAAAGCCGGTGGTGCGGTTTTCAACAAACCACTTATCGTAGGTATCCTCGGTGATCCACACGTAGGCGATAGCCAACGACATCGCGTTGCCTTCCGCCGGCCTTGGCGAGAGCCATTTTCCCCCCATAAACTGGGCCGTATGGTTGTAGAACGGATCGATATGCACGCATTCGATGCCCAGTTCCTTTGCCCAGCGCCGGCGCACCGTCCCCTCCTGGGCGGCATAGATGCCGTGGGTACATTCCGGATCGCTCGACCAGAACACGATCATTTCGCAGTGCTTTAGACAATCCTCCACCGTGCCATAGCCGTCCGGCATGCCCAGCCGCAGCGAGTTGCCCCAGTGATGCATCCCTCCCCAGTACCACCCTTCCCAACTGTCCGGGTTATGCGCGACATAGGTTGCCCCGATCATGTTGAAAAAACGCAGCCGCGCGGAAAGGTAATAGCCGATATTTCCCCAGGTATGGTGAGAGCCGGTACTGTTTAAAATCGCGCCGGGACCGTATGTTTTTTTAATCCGCATGATCTCGCCCGCCACAATATCGTAGGCTTCATCCCACGTTATGCGCACATAGTCCGATTTGCCGCGGTTTTCCGGATGACGCTCGCCGTTGGGATCGAAATCCACCCGTTTCATCGGATAGAGCAGGCGATCTTTGGAATAGATGGTGGACTTTGACGACTGGCTATAAGACGTCACGGTTTGCCTGCGCGGCGGCGTAAATTTTTTCCCCCTGGCTTCGATCGTCCATCCTTCCGCGTCTTTATCGGTCAGCTCCAGGTTGGTGATGCGAATAATCTTGCCGTCCTTCACATAGACGCAAACGGGGCCGCCGTTGGTGTTGTTGATGTATTTCGTCGTTCCGTCCGGCATCTTCTCGCCATACTTCACGCCGATCTCCTGCGCGGCGCCGGCAATCCGCATAAAGTGCATGACGTAGCGGTCGTCTCCGGTGAAATCGACGCAGAAGTTCTTCATCAGGTTGATCATTTCCAGATAGTTGCGCCAGGGGACCATCACCTTCATGGCGTCTTGCGCCGAATTGAGTTTCAATACGGCATCCGGCGCGGTGGCAAAGCCGGAACCGGCCTTCAATTTTCCGTTATTGAAGCGATACCAATACGCCATGGATTTATCGTTAAGACGAATCTCTATGGTGAAATTCATGGCGGATAATAACTGTCTGACCTCTTCGGAAAATCTGGCCGCCAGCCTGATAAACGGCGCCATCGATCGTAAAACGACCCGCAGCTCGTTTCTAACCACCGCATCTTTCATTTTCTTCTTCAACGAATTTGATTGCGCTCCCATTGATTGCTCTCCATCTAACTTCTCATTAGCCGGAATAATTGCAAAAAGTCAGGCAATTCGTTTCGAATTAACGAATGTGAAATGATTGCCGCAGACTTTCGGCATGCGGATATCTGAAAATATCGTGACTGTATCTAATGGTATTTAATTTATAGAAAGCAAAAGGCGTACCAAAAAAAACATGGTGAATAACAATTTGAATTTTTTATATATTTTTATATTCAATGTATATATTGAAATAAGGTGTCAATATATCGACAGCAGATGTCAATAAATAGACACCGAGTGTTAATCTATTAACACTTTCCCTAATCATTAATTCAGCGATATATAAATAACGCGTAAAATGAGACGGCCGTCATATATAACGGCCATTAACGTTTCAAGCCGGTTGAGAAGGCTGAACCCAGAATGAAAAACGATTTCCGATACCGCGCAGGATCGTCCCGCCCGGCCGCCTTCCTCCGGCATCCTTAGCGCCGGGCTCTATTTCCCGCCGTTATCCGCGCGCGTTTCGTATGCGGCTAAAGCTAATTGCGATGGCCAAGATCGTAGCGCCCGCCGCTACCCAAAGGCTCAATCGAACGGCCTGCGCCTCCTGCGCGACAATCTTCAGCGGCTCGCCGCCGGACTGAACGTAGACCGACAGGATAACCCCGACAAAAGCCGCCCCCAGACACTGGCCGAAAGTGCGCATTATCGCCAGCACGCCTGATGCGTAACCGCTGTTTTCACGGGAAGTGTTCGATAGCATCTCTCGATTATTGGGGCTTTGAAAACAGCCGAACCCGATGCCGCATAACAAACTGCGAACGCCGATATCCCACACCTGCGCGCGATCGGGCAACAGCGCCAGCAGCGTGAGGCCAATGACGAACAGGCATAATCCCACGGTGGAAATGATCGCCGGCGGATAACGATCGGCGAGTCGTCCGGCATAGGGCGCGGCCAGGATGATGCCTATCGGCCAGGGGATGAACAGCAACGCCGAAACAAACGCGCTGTAGCCATAAACCCCCTGGAACAGGAACGGCAATGCGACGAATGTAATCCCCTGACTGACAAACGATGCCATGGAGGTCAACGCGGCAAGCGAAAACCGCGTAGAGGCGAACATGCCGAGCGGAAGAAGCGGCTTCGGCGCGTGGCGCTGACGCCAGATGAACGCCAGCCCCGCGATAACGGCGCTTACCCCGTAGGCGATGGCCGTCGCCAGCGTATTAAATGCAAGCGCGCCATCACCTTGCTGCGAGAAGGTTCTCGCCGCCATGATAAACCCGCCCAACATGGCGGCAGACAAGATGGCTCCCGCGATATCGAACGGTTCGCGCGCCGGAGAGGGTTTGCCGGGGATGACGTGAAGGGTGAGCGTCAACGCGATAATGCCCAACGGTATATTGATGGCGAATAACCACTGCCAGCCCATGGCCGACAACAACGTACCGCCAAGGATGGGGGCGATAGCGGTGCTCGCCGCAACCAGCAAGGCATTCAGCCCCAGTATGCGTCCCAACAGGCGGTTTGGAAAAATCGATCGCAGAATAGCCGGGCCAATGCTCAATGTCGCCGCGCCGCCAATGCCCTGGAGTAACCGCATGGCGATAAGCGTCTCGATCGACGATGACATCGCGCAACCCAGGGACGCCAGCGTGAACACGCCGAGGCCGAAGGCAAACAGCGCCCGAAATCCGAACCGGGTGGCAAGCGCCGCAAATATCGCCAGCGTCATGGCGACCGTTAAAAGATAGCCGTTGGAAACCCAGATGGCTTCGCCGGAGGAAACGTCCAGCGCGCGGGCAATCTGAGGCAATGCGATATTTACCATAGAACCGTCGAATACGGCCATCGTTGTCGTCGTCATCACGGCGGCCATCGCCAAACGACGTTCACGGCCTGGCAGTCCCTCATCGCCCGGCCTGTCGGAGAATAATTCCATCTAAGAAAGACCTCGGCCACTCTGCGCCCGCATGATGTGTCCGGCGTGCGATTGTGGTACATAAAAATCAGATTGTTATGCGTGGCGGCGGGCATCGCCGCCCCGGTAATTGAGGAAATAAATATAGCCATGCCGAACATAGGGCGGAAGACGCGGCATTGGCATTTATAACATGCGCCGGACACTTTTTCTCATTTTTTCAGACCGGGATACAATGAGATATGACTGAACCAAACCTCAATTTACTCGCGGCTCGACGAGAGAAGCGTGGTTGGCGCGGCGCGGCCTGTTGGATTAGGCGCCTCGGCCATGAGCCGAACGCTCAGCGCCGGCGACATGACGCATCACGGTGCAATATCACGCCATGCACCATAAGCGTACATTCTTGCATGATATTTTTGTGCAACGGCTCGATTTATCAGGTTGCGCAAAGGTTATTGTTCGCGGCCGAATCCGATTTAGCTCTTTTGCCAAATTGAATATGCCTTGCCCTTTTCTTTCCGGCAGCCCCCTTCCCTACGGTTTTCCAAGAGTATAAACGCATAAATATTGCATAAATATTCAGATCAAGTCATTGTTTTTTATATTAAAAATAAAACCACATTGGTTTTATGCATTTCTGGCACGATTGCTGCTCGCTATCCCCTGCTGGCTGAAAACATAATCAGCGCAGTATGAAACCGTTCATTTTTTATCTTTCTTCGGCAGTTCTGAACTGAGTAAAAGCACAAAAGGTAATCATGAAACGTAGTTAACACCGCCATCAAGGCCCATCCGTAATACCGGCAAACGCGCGCCTTGCTGACGATATATCGATTAAAATCAAAGGAGAAAAAATGAACTGGAAAACTACATTGCTGGCAGGCATGGTCGTCTATAGTAGTTTGGTCAACGCAGCGGAACAGCAGACATTGAGGATTGGCACCAATAGCGGCTACGCGCCTTTCGAAATAACAAACAGCGATGGAACGCTGGCCGGTCTTGATATAGATATTGGCAATGAGTTGTGCAAAAGGCTCAGCGCCCGCTGCGAGTGGGTCGACACCGCCTTTGACGGACTGATTCCCTCGCTTCAAGCCAATAAAATCGACCTAATCAATTCCGCGATGAACATTACGGAAAGACGGCTGCAGTCAATCGCCTTTACCAAACCGATCTACATAGTGCCGATTCAGATGGTCGCCAGGAAAGACGCCGGCCTGCAACCGACGGCGGATAGCCTGAAGGGAAAAAGCGTCGGCGTGCAGCAGGGCACATCGCAGGCGGATTACGCAATGAAATATTGGGCTAAATCGGGCGTGGACGTGGTTACCTACCCGGAACAGGATCAGATTTTTATGGATTTATCCGTCGGCCGTCTTGATGCCGCCTTGCAGGAAAGCCAGTCGGCGCAGGATGCTTTTCTTAACCAGCCCCAGGGGAGCGATTTCAGCTTCGCCGGCGAGCCGATAACCGATCCGTCGACGCTCGGACAAGGCACCGGCATCGGCCTGCGCCAAAAAGACGGCGCGTTGCTGCAACAGGTGAATCAGGCGCTGGATAACATGAAGGCGGACGGCACCCTGGAAAAACTGTCAAAACACTATTTTACGCGCGATATCATCGCTCGGTGAATCACTGCATTCGCTCTGCGCGCCTATCGTAGAGCGGATCTTGCGCTTATCAACAGAGGAATTTATGTCGGATCAAACGATAACCGCCTATAACCAGGTGCTTAAAAAGATTCTTGCCCAGGACAGACGCTTCAGCGTCCGCAATGGAAAGCTCCACTTTGCCGGAGCCGACGTTGAGGAGTTGGCGAAAGAGCACGGCACGCCCTTATACGTCTTTTCCGAAGAGGAAATTTTCGCCAACATCCGGGAAATTCAGCAGGCCTTTATTTCCCACGCCGATACAAAAATATGTTTCGCCTCCAAAGCCTGCTCCATAATGAGCATATTGCAGAGCGTGCGCCAGACCGGCATTTGCGCCGAAGCCAACTCACTTTATGAGATACGTAAGTGCCTGCAGGCCGGCTTTCGCGGCGACCAGATCGTCTACAACGGCGTCGTCAAAAAACCGCAGGAGCTGGAGTTTGCGATTAGCCGCGATCTGTATCTGATCAATGTCGATAGCCTGTACGAACTGGGACAGATCGACGCGATTTCACGCCGGCTCAAGAAAACGGCCAATATCTGTATTCGCGTCGAGCCCAACGTGCCCTCGGCCACCCATCCCGAATTGGTTACCGCGTTTCACGCCAAGTCAGGCCTGGATCTGGAACAGGCGGAAGACGCCTGCCGCCGTGTGCTGGCTATGCCTTATGTCCGGCTGCGCGGCCTGCATATGCACGTCGGCGATCAGGTGCCCGAAGTGGAGCCTTTCGCCAAAGCCACCCGCGTATTGGTGAATGAAGCCCGGCGTCTGGAGCAGGTTCTGGATATCCGCTTTGACGTCATCAACGTCGGCGGCGGCATTCCGGTGCCCTATAAATACGATAAGGAAAACGGCGATCCGCTGCATGACAATATGTATGCCGGCATCACCGCTGAGGATTTCGCCGCTGCGGTGGTGAGCGAAGTTCATAAATGGCGAGAGGATATCCAAATCTGCATTGAGCCGGGGCGCAAGGTGATCGGTTCCGCCGCAGTGCTACTGGCCGAGATCTGCTGTGAAAAGCAGAAGACCCACTATGACGCCAACGGCGAGGCGGAACGCCGCGTCGAGTGGAAATTCGTTGACGCCGGCTACAGCATACTGACCGACAGCCTGCTTTATAACTGGTTCTATTATGTCTATAACGCTTCGCGTATCAGTGAAGAACACGATCGCTACGTCAAACTGGCCGGCCCGCTGTGCGACGGCGGAGATTATTTCCACGCCGGCGTTAAAGGGGAAGATTTTCTATTACCGCAAGGCACGCAAATCGGCGATATCGCCGCTTTCCTTGATACCGGCGCTTATAGCATCGAAAGCCAGACGGTCTATAACAACCGTCCGCGCACCGCGGTAGTGATGATTGATCAACAGGGAAAAGCGCGCCTGATCCGCCGGGAGGACACTTACGAAGATATGCTCGCATACGATATTTACTAAACGACAAGAGGTGCGCGGCCGGCGTAAAAAGATTGAGGCGCGGAGAGACAGGATGTCTCTCATTAATCTCCGCCGGAAACCGGCGAAAAGTTAACGCTTAACCAAAATTAATTCCTTAAATTCCACATCTTTATAATTTATCATTCCTATATACTTAGAGAATATTAAGCGAAACCCATCATTTCGTGATTAAATACCGAAAACAATATGATTGAAGTTGCGGATGACAACCCTTTCCTGCCATAACAGAGGCAAGTAGATTATTCACATCAAGAATGTATATATAATCCAATCCACATCATTATGACAATTTTATTAAAAAAATAAAAAAACCGGATAAAAAGATTGTCTATATGCACTTCATTCTGAATCAAGGACTTTTATGATATATTCATTCGTTGCACGACAGCCTATTTTTGACCGAAATTTGAATACCGTGGCTTATGAGCTGCTTTTCAGAAACGGGTTAAATAATACTTTCCCTTCCGTTTCAGACGAATACGCCACAAAGCAAATGATTTCCGACCAGTTTCTATGTACTCCGCATTCCCGACTTGTTGGCAATTATTCGTCTTTTATTAATTTCCCCTACCAAATGATTATTCAGGGCCTGGCAGATGCGCTGCCTCGGGAAGAGGTCGTTATTGAAATACTCGAAAATGCCGAGCCTGATGATCATTTACTGCAATCAGTACAACGGTTGCATCATGACGGATTTCGCATCGCGCTTGATGATTTTTCTTTAAGCAGCGAATGGGACAGATTTATTCCCTATATTAACTTTATAAAATTCGATGTCAGAACGAGCGATTTCAGTGATATTGATAACTATATAAAATCACATAAAAAACAGCTCCAGAAAGTTATATTTCTCGCCGAGAAGATAGAAACCTACGTTGAGTTTGAAAAATATAAAAAACAGGGGTTCGAACTTTTTCAAGGGTATTTTTACAGCAAGCCAGAGCTAATAAAAAACCGCCGGCTTTCCCTGAACGAAGCATCCGCATTTCAGCTTATGCTGGAAGTGAATGCCGAAGAGCCAGACTTTAATAAAATAGAAATGATAATTAAGCGCGATTTGTCGCTTTCCTATAAAATCATGCGCTATGCCAAGAACTTCTTATATAGAACAGGCGGAAATAATAACGTTAATCGTTTATCACTCAAAGAAATCGCGATGTATCTCGGTAAACATGAACTGCGCCGCTTTGTTTCTGTTGCCTGCCTGGCAAGTAAGGATAGTATAACAACGCCGGAGTTATATCATACCAGCCTGATCAGAGGGCGGTTTTGTGAACTTATCGCTGAACACGTTAACCTGCACGCCCACTCTCAGGAGGCTTTTCTCTGCGGCCTCTTCTCTTTGCTTGACGTCATTCTTGACATCCCGTTGGATGAGCTTTTCAAACAGGTGACAATATCTGAAACCGTAATAGATACATTATTGCGGCATGAAGGGGGGCTCTACCCGCTCTTAAATCTTGCGCAATTATACGAGCAACAGCGATGGAATGACGCCAAGCGCGTTATCGCCAGCCTAAATATTCCTGAAGAGATGGTTATTAAAGTTATGGGCGATGCCATCCAATGGACCGATGAATTTCAGCTATAGCGACTATGCTCAAAATAATTCAATTCGCGAATTCAAACGGTTATTTAATGGCCTTATCTGCTTTTTGCAATGCGGGCTATGCCCTGGGAATCGTGGCTCCCCTTGATTCTGAGCGCCGGAAATTCATCCGCGGATCGATCGCCTGTCGAAACCGTGCGTATAACTACCGCGGCGCAAGGTAACCCCTAATCATCAGATCCCCCAGGGCGGATAACGACGCCCCGCTTATTTATGCTGCCGGAAGATCCATTCGCGGATGGGTTCGATGGTATAGGCGATACGCCAGGTATTCCGGTGTCCGCTGGCTCCCGCGCTCGACTGGTTTGCCGGGATAACGGTGCCTTTGCGGAAAGTCACGTAATTGATGGGACTATTCTCGGCCGCGATCTTTTCAAAAGCGCTGCGAAATTGTTCCGGCGTCCAGGCGCCGTCCCAGACGGCGCGGCTGACCTTCGCCCCTTCCTTTTCCAGAACCGCGGTAATGGCGTTTTGCCCCGGATAGGCTTTGTCGTCATCTTGCGATACCAGAATCCAAAGTTTCTGTTTGGCGAGCGGTTTCACCAGTTCGGGAGCCCATTGACCGGCAACCAGGAAAGAGGCCGCGAAGAATGCCGGATACTTGATATCCATCGCGATCGACATCATACAGCCGCCCGACTGCCCGGTGGTGTAGAGCCGATTACGATCGATGCTGTATTGCTCCGCGAGCGCATTGATAAGATCGATGGTGGTATCCAGCATATCGGAGGTTTTCGAATCGTCATCAGCGATGATTTCGGCATACTGCGGCGCCAAAACGAAACAGGGCCGCCGGGCCTGATCTTCGGGACTCGCCCAGGCTATCGCGCCCAGCCCCTGATACAACGTGGTACGCGTGACGTCGCTGGTTGCGCCGGCATCGTGCATAAACAGCACCAGCGGATAGGCGGTGTTGGCATCATAGTTTTTCGGCACGAACAGGTTATAGCGCAGCAACTTGCCCGTTTTCGCATCGTGAAACTCCCGTTGCTGGAAATCGTCGACGATCGGATTTTCGACCTGAGTCGTCGCTATCGCCTGATTACTCGCGGCAATGATATCGCCGTTGGCCATCGCAACGGGCGCGGACTGAACGACGCTGGCCGCGGCGGTCTTATAGATCGTGTCGTAAACCGGTATATCCCCGGCATTTCCAGGTCCGCCGCCTTTTTTCCCGGCACTATTACTATTCCCGCCGGCGGGAGAAGAAGGCGCCTGTCTCTCGCCTTGCGACTGCACTTTCTCGGCGAGCGGAGCGTTTTCATCCTCCGGCGACAGCGTAATGATGGCGAAACGCCCTTCCGCCGCGCGGTCAGCAGGATTGGCCGATGTGCTGGCGAATACGCCGGTGACCGTCCGCCCTGCAACGCGGAAACTCGCCGCAGACAATTTCGCGCTGTCGATGGCGGCGTCGTACTCCACGGCGACCCCCGTCAAGCGAATGCCATCGCCAAACACCTGGGTGATAGCGGTTGCCCCCGTTGCATTGCGGGCGCCGCCTTTGGCAAAAACAGGGACATTGATCGCAATCAGCGCTCCGGTACATACGCCCATGATCAGGAATTCCCGACGTGATGGCATCTTCATTCTCCTTGGTTATTGCTATCTTTCATTCGTTTCAGTTTATCAGCGATAGCGGTCGCCGCCGCCTCGGCCGCGCCTTTGGCGTACGGCGAGTTACGCGCTTCGTAGGTGAAGCGGTCATAACTTTGCGCATCGGGCATATACTTGGCCGCGCCATCAACCATCGTCGCCACCATGATCTGCGGATACGGCGATGCCGCGCGGATTTGCGCGCCGATGCTGGCGGACAGCTCCGGCTGCACGCCAACCAAAACCATGCCGCCGATACGCATCAATATCACCGGAAGCGTGCGTTTCGCGCCGATCTTATAGTTGAAAGCGGTCACGGGGCCGACCGGCTTATCTTCCGGCGTAAAGCTCTGTGAATCCACCGCAATACTCTCGCGCCGCATTTCCAGCTCTCCGCCGGGCTGCGTCGCGATGTTCCGGGCGACGCGCACAACATCGGCGCCAAGCCGTTCGCCAAGCAGATCCACCAGTATGAATCCCGCTTCATGCAGATCGATCTGACCGACGCCGCCATCGCTGTTGACCACATGCCGGTTCGCCTGAAGATAAGGCGCTTGATCGCCTGCCGCGCCGACAAGAAACAGCGCTACCGCGCCAGAACCATAATGCGCCTCGACACAGCGCGCGGCCGCCCCGGCGAGATCGGCGGAAATCAACCGGCCGCCCGCCGAGCGCTGCGATCCGTCCATAACCGAAGACTGCACCGCAAAGTTCATCAGGATCGCCAACGGCTTGCCGTCGAGGCCGTCGATACGCAACACGCCGAGAAAAGGATCGGCGAACCCGGCGTCATTGGCTCCCAGCCACCATCCGTGAGGCGTAGGAACATCACGGTTGACATTCACCCGGCTGGTTCCTGACCCGAAGCCCAAACGGGCGGGCTGCAAATTCGCGACGGCCTGTGCCGCAGCCGTGCGCAGCGCCGCTTCGATAGCGCGCAGCGCGGCGCCGTTACGCGCGAGATCCGTACCGGCGGGAGCCTGCCCGGCCGAAAAGATATGCGGCGTCGAAAAGGTGTGGCTGGCGCAAACCAGGGCGTTTTCCGCCGCTACGCCCGCGACATCGGCAAGAATCGTTTTCAGCGCGGCGATCATATCGTCGGAAATCGAAGTCAGATCGACGACGATGATGCTCATCCGCCTGCCGCCGTCATCCAATAAAAGGAGGCGAACGGAAAGCGGATCGCGCTCGCCGGCGAATCCGTCCAGAGGATAGAGATCGGCGGAAAAGACGATATCCGCCCGCCCCGCCCCAGCGTTAAACACCGGCGCATCCGCCGTACCGGCAAAGGCCGCGCCGGGCCGGAGCAGCGCCGCAATACCTAATCCAAGCCCCGCCAACAGGAATTCCCGCCGTGATTGCATGTCAGTTCCTCAACCAAACTTCAAAACCAGCTCTGTACCGCGCTTTATCGGCAGAGTGACGGAGATGAACCCGTTGCTCGGATCGCCAATGGGACTCGGCCCGCTGCCGTGAGAAGAGATTGCCTGCGACATATTCATCCTCTTTTGCTTAATCCAGCCGTGGCGAGGCGACGTCCGCAGATCGCCTGCCGGCCCGTTTGGGGCGAAAGCCAATTTTGCCGCCTTGAAGAGCGTGCGATCAGCTGATATGGTACTTGTCCAGTACCATATTGCAGCCGGTACTGGCTGTCAATTGAAAAGCAAAAATCGGGAGAATGGATGGAAATCAGCCGCAAAAAGCCAGTCCCGAAGCGAGGACGGCCAAAGGTTATCGGGGACCAAGAACGCCGGCGCTCCATCATTAAGGGAGCCTATGAGGCTTTTATCGAACTGGGTTTCGCGCGAACGACGACTGCCGTTATCGCGGCGAAAGCCAGGGTTTCGAAGCGTTCTATCTACGAGGTCTTCAGTAATAAAACCGCCCTGTTTGCCGCCGTTATCCATGAACACCAGCATTTGATCCTCGATCTGCCTCGTCCGCAGAACGAGATGTTGCCGCTGCTGGATACGCTGATCGAAATATTTCGCCTGAACGTTGATGAAGAAGCCGACCGCGCGCGGGAAGCTATGCTTAACCTGATCGTCAGGGAATCCATTCAGTTCCCGGAGCTGTCCGACTATCTGTATGAAAATGAGATCATCCGTTCCAGAGAGGCGCTGATCGACTGGCTGCGGATAGAGGCCGATCGCGGCCGTATGGCGGTTGACGACCTGAGCGTCTGCGCCGGTATGCTGATGGACATCGTCTTTGGCGCGCTTCTGCCGCATAGAAGAGTACAGCAACAGCCGGAGCGCGCATGCAGAATAGAACACATCAAAAAAAGACTTGAGATATTCCTGCGCGGGATCCAAGCGAACCCGATGCGATGAGCGCGATTGATTAAAGGCGCTAACACCGGAAGGATTGGGTTATGGCACCCTCCCTTGCGAAGAGGAAAGCCAAGCTAGGGTGATTGCTCCCTCCCCTGCCAAGGGGAGGGCCGGGGTGGGGTTAAAACCATCCAGACTCAGGATCAGCCGTCCAACACAACCCCGCGCGGAACCTACTTCTCTTCCGCCATTTCCGCCTCAGGTTCGTTACTGTACAGGTTCATTTCCGCTTTATATTCCTTACCGTATCCTTCTTCATCCCATATTTTTATCGCGTACTTTTTCCATTCCTGCGCCAGATTATCCAACTCGCGGCTGAATTTAAAATAGCTATCGCTGCCGTCATGCTGCGGCTGCGCGCCGCTTTCTATAATGTGCTGCCGAAATTTCTCCGGATTATCGATAATCGGGCAAGGCTGCATCAGATTTTTATTAAACGGAATATCCCGTTTATAGCCTTCAAAGAACGGCGATTTAAGCACCTCAATCACCGATTTATCGCGGATATTATCGACCGCATATTGCTGAAAGACGCAGGGCTCCACTCCGCCCTTGGCATTAATGTGCAGATAATTCGCCCCGCCGGACATACAGCCGTTCACCAGAAAGCCATGGTTCCAGAAATCGGCGATAAAGGCGAAGCGGCCGGACTTACGCAACTGTTCTATTTTATGGAAACGTTCATAACGCTGCCGCGCGCTGGGCACCAGATCGAAAGTGGCGTCGCGGCCGATAGGCATGTACTGGAATACCCAGACATATTCCACGCCCAGATCGCTGATAAAATCCCAATATTTATCGTCTATCATCTGATCGTGATTTTTACGCGTCGCCATCATCGAAGCGCCGCACAATATGCCGGCCTCGCGCAGACGATGGTACGCGGTAACTATTTTTTGAAAGACGCCGTCGCCCCGCCGCCAGTCGGTCATGTTTTCCCAGCCTTCAATGGAGATGGTCACCGCCACGTTGCCCAGATCCGCCAGCCGCTTAACGCGCGATTCCGTCAGCAGCGTACCGTTGGTATAAACCATAAAGAAGCAATCATTAAATTTGGCGAAAATACGCATAATGGCGGGATAAACAAAGGGTTCGCCGCCGGTAAAGGTAAAGAACCTCACGCCGAGATCGTAAAACTGCTGCAATATATTCATCATTTCATCTTCTTCGAAATGATAGCGGTCGCCATACAGCGCCGAGTAACAGCCTTTACAGCGTAAGTTGCAGGCGTAAGTGGGAGATATCAGAACCAAAAACGGAATATGCGTGTTATATTCCACGCCTTTCCGGTTGCGTACCCCACTGCCGTAAATAAAGTGATTAAGAATAAGATTATTAACCAGTTTTGCCCTGGGCTTTTTTCCCATTCCGCGTAAAGCCCTTATCCATCCGTTGACCATCGGGTCTTTGTCGTGACATATTTCCGCCAGCCGCAGCAAGTCATCCTTATTATCTCCGGCGAATTTGGCTCCTAGGGTAAATATCTTCTCAAAGCCCTCTTCATCGACCTTATCAACCAGGGTTGATAATAGCGGCGACATGGTTTTTGTAACTATTTGGTTAAACTTTGTTCCTATATTTATCATTGTTAATACACCCTGTTCTACACCACTGATCTATTCGGACTAATTAATTGAAAACACGTTAAATCCGAATATCCCGCATTAAATTAGCGACGCTGCGAATTCAATGGCACATCTCTGCCAGGCTAATTAAGCAATCCGATTTAATGAATCGATACGGACTAATTATAATCCATAAACAGAAGATATGATTCGATATATATATTGGTTATCAGAAATAATGTTCCTTATAAAAGAACCTGCTTTTTATTATTAAATAAAAGCCATAGGTTATTATTGAAAATAATTTTATATCCATAGGTCACGCCCCATTGTTACCCTGGAATCCGGTAATGGCTCATTATCAGGCAAATCAGGTTGACCGGTGTTAACATATCAAGACAATCTTTATCGAACAGCGGTCAATTGTCGTGTCTCGTTCGTTTCCATCCCGCCTTTGACGATCGCGCTGCGGGAAATCCGCTGCCGGATGCGGTGGCGAAGATGCCCTCATTTCCCCCTGATATATCACCGCAATACGATGAAAACGAGTGGTATCCCAAACCTGAATCCGATGTGGAAAATATTGAAATTTGTACTATCCTTTCTCTGTATAATTCAATGATTACATTACTTATTTTTAACACCTTATCAATTTTCAGGAACATAAATCATGAAAGTATGGAATAAAGTTCTGCTGGCTTCGCTGATTGGATTAGCTATCGCCGGCTGTGACGACTCATCCAAAGTGGATGCGCAACTGGACAAAGCGAAGGACAACGCGCAGCAAATCAAAGAAGCCGCCGACAACAAAGCCGATCAGATCACCGATGCGGCCAAGCAGAAAGCCGATGAAGTGAAGAAAGAAGCCTCGGCGCACATCGAACAGTTGAAATCGGAATCCGCGGCGATTAAAAACAGCGCCGAGCAACATGCCAATACCATAACGGGCGAAGCCAAAGCGAAGGCCGGCGCCATCAAGGAACAGGCCAAACAGCAGAGCGATCAGATCGTCGAACAGGCGAAAGATATCAAGGATAGCGCCATCAGCGGCGCGCAAGACCTTTCCACCGAAGCCCAAAAGCAAACCCAGGCGATCAAAGACAGCATAAACAAGGATACGGCCCAACCGACGACGACGCAGGATACGCAAGCGGCGCCGGTAACCGAAGCGGAACCGACGACGGCCGAACACGCCAATCACTGATCCCGCTGGTTGCCTTAACGCGGTAAGCTCGCAAGCCGGCCGACGGATAATTTTCAGCGCAATGTAACAATGCGCATTTATCATGCGCTGGATGACAAAGCGCAAAACATTGCCATTAACGCGCCTCTCCCCGCCTTCTCTTTGTCGGGGAGAGGCGCTAAAGTATTCTCTCTGCGCTGGAGAAACTTGAGGCGGGTTAAAAGCTGAAGGTTCGTCATCCATCTGATTTATTATGCAATCAATTCACTCAGGAACCGTTGATTTCAATGAGAATAGGTATTTTTTGTGGTTCAGCCTCCGGCCATGATCCGATCTATATGACGGCGGCAAAGCAGGTAGGCGAACAGTTGGCGTTGCGCCATATCGCCATCGTGTATGGCGGCGGGCGCGTCGGCCTGATGGGCGCCATGGCGGACGCCGCGCTGGCGGCCGGTGGTGAAGTGATTGGCGTCATTCCTCAGGGACTGGCCGATCGGGAGATCGCGCATAAGGAGTTGACTAAGCTGATCGTCGTAAAAAACATGCATGAGCGGAAGGCGAAAATGGCGGAGCTGGCGGACGGTTTTGTCGCCCTTCCCGGCGGCGCGGGCACGCTTGAAGAAATATTCGAGCAATGGACCTGGGCGCAGTTGGGCCTGCATCATAAACCCTGCGCCTTCTATAATATTAATGGTTACTATGATCCGTTGCAGGCGATGAGCAAGCAGATGGTCAGGGAAGGATTTATGATGGAGCGTTTTGACAAGATGCTGACTTTTAGCTCAGATATCAGTCAGTTGATCGAAAATTTCACCCACTATACGCCGCCGGAACAAAAATGGCTCTCTTCCACATCAATAGAGAAGTAACGCCGTGATGACCAACGCTAACAACAACGCCCCCAAAACCTTGCGCCTTTCCGCGGCAATCGTGGTGAATGACGCCGGAGAAATGCTGCTGGTCAGGAAACGGAATACGCAGGCCTTTATGCAACCCGGCGGAAAGATCGACGGTCAGGAAACGCCAACCGACGCCCTATTGCGTGAACTGCATGAAGAACTGTCGCTTCATATCGATGAATCGCAGTTGCAGCATATGGGGCGTTATCATGCCAAAGCCGCCAACGAACCCGATACCTGGATAGACGCGGAAATTTTCTGGCTATCGCTTTCCGCGCCCATCGTCCCGGCGGCGGAAATTGAAGAGGCCGTATGGATCGATATACGGAAACAGCCCGCCGGAATGACGCTGGCGCCGTTAACCGAGCAACAGCTGATCCCGATAGCGCGGGAAAGACTGGCGTAGTCGCCGTTATCGATTAAACGCATCAGATCAGCCGCCGAGCGCAGCGGCAAAAATAGATAAGCTGAAAGAAAACAACCGCAAAACGATCAATATGTTACTGAGGTTGCGGCATACCAACGCTTGCCTGCGGCGGCGATCAAGCGTAGGATTTTGATGATTAAAAACCAATCGGTCTAAATTATGAATTCTGAATCCTACGCCGAACTTAAACCGCGCAGGGGACGCCCGCCCAAAACGGATCGGGGCTTCGCCGACACGCGCGAAGAGTTGATTCGCTCAGGTCTGGAAGTGATAACCAAGACCGGTTACCTGTCCGCCGGCATTGATACCGTGATTAAAAACATTTCAGTTCCGAAAGGCTCCTTTTATCACTATTTCAAGAATAAAAGAGAGTTCGGCATCGCGGTGCTAACCGCCTACGGTTCGTTTTTCGCCCACAAACTGGATAAGTTTTTACTCAATACCCAGTTACCGCCCTTGCAACGCATGCAGAATTTTGTCACCCACGCCGGTCTGGGTATGGCGAAATATGACTTTAAACGGGGATGCCTGGTCGGCAACCTGCTGCAAGAGGCGCCCCTGCTTCCCGAAGATTTTCCCGACATGCTCAAATCCATCCTGGAAGACTGGGAGACGCGCGTCGCGCAATGTCTGGAAGAAGCGCAACGCGCCGGGCAGATCGCAACCGCTACGCCGCCATCGTTGCTGGCCCGGATCTTCTGGTCCGGCTGGGAAGGTGCGGTCATGCGCGCGAAACTATTCCGTTCGGTGGAACCGCTTGAACAGTTTTGGGCGTTTTTCCTGCAAAGTATTCATAACAAAGAGCACCTGCCGTCAGAGAGATAAAAGACAGCCTCCTGACAAAATACAGTGACAAAAAGCAATACCTTGTATGTTCACCAGCACATGGTGATTGATTCATTACATCGTTCTCCTTGCCGTCCGCAATTTAGCGCCGCAGACGGAAGAAGACGCTGCCAACAAATAAAGGCGAAAGAATGAAAGCTCTCGTACTCGAACAGCAAGACGACAAAACGCTGGCGGAGGTAAAAGACATTACGCTTCCTGCTATGGCTGATGGCGAAGTGTTAGTGGATGTCGACTGGTCCAGCCTTAATTACAAAGATGCATTGGCGATTACGGGTAAAGGTAAAATTATCCGTCAATTCCCGATGGTTCCGGGCATCGATTTCGCCGGTCGGGTAAACCGCAGCAATGACCCGCGCTTCCAGCCCGGCCAAGCAGTGATTTTGACCGGCTGGGGCGTGGGCGAAACCCACTGGGGCGGTTTAGCGCAACAGGCGTGCGTTAAAGGCGACTGGCTGGTGTCCGTCCCGGCTGGACTGGATGAGCGTAAGGCCATGATCGTCGGCACCGCCGGTTTTACCGCCATGCTGTGCGTCCTGGCGCTGGAGGATGCGGGCGTTAAGCCGGAAAGCGGCAAAGTCGTGGTTACCGGCGCCAGCGGCGGAGTGGGAAGCACGGCGATCGCTTTGCTGCACGCGCTGGGGTATACCGTGGCGGCGGTTACCGGACGAGAAAACACCAGTGATTATCTGCGTCGACTCGGCGCCAGTGAAATCCTTCCCCGCGCTGATTTCGCCCAGTCCCGCCCGCTTGAAAAACAGCTTTGGGCGGGAGCGGTGGATACGGTGGGCGATAGCGTACTGGCAAAAGTGCTGGCGCAGACGAACTATGGCGGCTGCGTCGCGGCCTGCGGCCTGGCGGGCGGTTTTAGCCTGCCGACGACGGTGATGCCGTTCATCCTGCGCAACGTGCGTTTGCAGGGCGTGGATTCCGTTTCGGTGCCTACCGCCCGCCGGAATGAAGTCTGGAGCCGGCTAACGGAAATACTGCCGGAGAGTTTCTACCAGCAGGCCGCGACTGAGATCAAATTAGAAGAGGCGATCGGCACCGCCGCGGATTTTTTGCATAACAAAATACAGGGACGGACGCTGGTAAAAATCGGCGGCTAATGACCCCCTCCCAACCTCCCCCTTGTCAGGGGGAGGAGCTAAACTCCCTCCCCTGGGAAGGGGAGGGTTGCGGTGGGGTTCGCCAACGCGCTTATTCCCCGCCCAGTTCCAGCTTCACGATATTGATCCAATAGCCGATGCCAAGCGGCAGAATCTCGTCATTGAAATCAAACAGCGGCGTGTGGACATGGTGATAGCTGCCGTCGGGCTGAACGCCGTTGCCAATCAGCATAAACGCTCCCGGCCGCGCTTTCAGCATATAGGCGAAATCCTCGCCGGCGGTAATCGGCGGATACGCCGCATCAACCCCCTCCTCGCCCACCGTGCGCACCGCCGCTGCCGCGGCGAGTTCCGTTTGCGGCGCGGCGTTCACCAGCGCGGGATATCCCCGGTCATAGCAGACCTCCGCCGCACATTGGTGAGCGGCCGCCAGGTTTAGCGCCAGCTCGCAAAGCCGCTGCTCCAGCGTATCCCTGACCGACGTTTCATAGGTGCGGGCGGTTCCGCGCACGACAATTTCGCTGGGAATGACATTGGCGGAGCGCGCGTGTCCCGCCGAAATGTAACCGGCGCTGATGACGGCGGTCTCCCGCGCCGGCACGTTACGCCCGATAATGGTTTGCAGCCCCAGCAGGAAATGCGCAAGCGGCATGCTGGGATCGGTGGCGCGATGAGGAACCGCGCCATGCCCGCCGGTGCCATTGAATTTGACGCTCCAGGTATCGACGCTGGCCAGCATCGGGCCGGGCCGGATGCCGAACCGGCCGACCGGCAATCCCGGCTCGTTGTGCAATCCGTAGACGGCATCGCAGGGGAAGCGCTCAAACAGCCCCTCTTCAATCATCACGCGCCCGCCGCCGCCCTCTTCTTCCGCCGGCTGGAAAATAAGGTGAACCTTACCGGCGAAGTCGGGATTTTCGGCAAGGTAGCGGGCCGCGCCCAGCAGCATCGCCGTATGACCGTCATGGCCGCAGGCGTGCATTTTCCCTTTGTAGGCGGAGCAATAAGGCAAGCCGGTCGTTTCCTCCATGTTCAGCGCATCCATATCCGCCCGGAGCCCGATACGGCGCGCCCCCGGACGGTTGCCGACGATGGTGCCGACAACGCCGGTGCCGGCGAGCCCGCGCGTCACCTCGATGCCCCAGCTTTCAAGCGTTCTGGCGACAAGCGCGGCGGTTCGTTGTTCTTCGAACGCCGCTTCGGGGTGCTGGTGAATATCCTGGCGAATAGCGATCAGCTCAGGAAGGTACTCGCTGATTTTTTTTAATATCGTGTTGTTCATCTATTACCCTTTCCCTAGTCTATTTAATCATTAAGACTGACATGCCGCGTCTCACGCATCATCAGCATCGCCACGACGGCGACGGCATTGGCGATGACCAGATACCAGGCCGGCGTCATCGGATCGCCGGTGATGCCGATCAGCCAGGTGACCACGAACTGCGCCGTTCCGCCGAAGAGGGTGACCGCCACGGCATAGGAAAAAGAGAGGCCGATGCTACGCACGTGGCTGGGGAAGGATTCGGGGATCATGCCCAGCATCACGCCGGCATTGATTGAATGCAGCGTCACCAGCAGCGCGACCATCAGCAGCAGCATGGTTCCCGTCTGGTGATGGGTGATCAGCAGGAAGGCGGGATATGCCGCCAGAACCAGCAGCATGCGAGGAACGATCATCACCACCTTGCGGCCGAACCGGTCAGACAGCCAGCCGCCCACCAGGCTCATTACCGCCATGGTGGCGCCGGTAACGAACGTCGCCAGCATGGCGACGCCCATCGGCAGCTTGAGCGTCGTCAGCGCGTAGGTGGTCATATAGCTTGATATATACATGGTGACGGCGCCCCCGGCGATCGCGAGACCGGCAAGCGCCACGGTACGGCCATGACCGGAGAACAAATCGGCAAGAACGGCTTTTGTCGAGCGGTGCGCCTGTTCGTGGTTCAGCGTTTCAGGCAGACGATTACGAATATAGATGCCGACCGGGGCAATCAGAACCCCCAGCAGAAACGGCAGCCGCCATCCCCATGACTCCAGACTCTCTTTCGGCAAAATCTGCGTCATAATAAACCCCATCAGACCGGCGATCAGAAAAGCCAATCCCTGACTGGCCGACTGCCAGCTGGTGAAGAAGCCTCGCTTGTTGGCGGGCGCGCGTTCCAACAGGTAGGTCGTGGCCGGCCCCATTTCGCCGCCGGCGGAAAATCCCTGAATAAGGCGAGCCAGCACCACCAGGCAAGGCGCCGCGATGCCAATGGAGGCATAAGGCGGAATGACGGCGAGCATCGCCGAACTCAGCGCCATCAGGGATATGGTCAGGGTCATCGCCGCTTTTCGTCCTTTTCGATCGGCATAGGCGCCGATCAGGATCCCCCCCAGCGGACGCGTCAGAAATCCGACGCCGAAAACCGCGACCGAAAGCAGCAGGCTGCCCAGCGGCGTTTCCGCTGGAAAAAACTGCCGGGCAATAACGGCGGCGAAAATGCTGTAAATAGTAAAATCATAAAACTCAAGCGCGTTTCCAAGCGTTATCGCCCCAATACTCGCCGTCCTCCCCGGCGCGTTAGCCTCTGTTTCATGCTGCTCGCGGGCGGAAACAGCCGCCGAACTTCTTTCCATACCAGTCCCCCTGATTGCGTTTAATTTTTGTCTTTCCAGGTCAGACTAGCGAAAATTGCCCATTTGAAAAAATGCATTAATATTGAGCAATAGGTACATAAAATGTATGCTTTAACCAAACTATCATCATAAATATTCAGGCGAAAGCGTGTCCTATTCGATCAAACACCTGCGTTATGTTGTCGCGGTAAAGCAGAGCGGCTCGCTCGCCAAAGCCTCCGAAAGCATGTCGGTTTCCGTATCTTCGATCCGCGAAGCCATTCGCCTGATTGAAGCGAAGCTGCGCATCAGTCTGTTCCTCAGCGAGCCGGCCAAGGGGATGAGGCTAACCCGCGATGGAGAACGATTCACCGCGCTCGCCGAAGAATTTCTCAGCGCCTATATGGGTTTTGAACAGGCGGCGGCGCATATCCCCCATGATTGGGAACGCGATATTTCCCTGGGCGTGCTCGCCAGTGCGGGCTCGCTTGTTATGCCGGCGCTGGTCGCCCAGCTTTCCCAGTCTGTCGCGAACGGACACATCCAGCTCTATGAACACAACTCGAAAGAACTTTCAGAAGCGGTCCGATCCGACAAACTTGCGGCGGCTTTCACCTTCAACGACGATCTTCACCCTTCGCT
Organism: Brenneria izadpanahii; assembly: GCF_017569925.1. NCBI lineage: Bacteria > Pseudomonadati > Pseudomonadota > Gammaproteobacteria > Enterobacterales > Pectobacteriaceae > Brenneria > Brenneria izadpanahii. The sequence goes on from NZ_CP050854.1 coordinate 3,503,429, forward strand.
GGAGTTCGTCGAGCTATTCAACCCGCCCCTTCACGTCGGCCTGCACCCGTCCCACCCGCACGCCGGAAAAAGCGCAATCCATTTAGCGGAACTGGAAGACGAGCCTTACATTCTTCTCGATTTCGACGGCGCCCGGCGCTATTACGCCGGCCTTTTCGATCATCATGGCGTCAAGCCGCGGGTCAGCTATACGGTAGGTTCGCGCGAAACGGCGTACGCTATGGTCGCCGCCGGCCTTGGTTATTCGGTCTTCAACCTATATCCGCTGCCGGCGGGAAATAGGCCGTCCGTTGAAGCGATCGTGCGTATTCCGCTGGTATCGGATTACTGGAGTCCGAGCTTCGGCATGATCCATCTGCGCGGCCGCAGCGGCGGGCTTATCGACGGGCTGCGTCAGGCCTGCCGTTCCATTACGGCCGACATCGCCCAGGCCGGGAAAGATCAATCCCGCGCGTCATCGACCCGATAAGACCACACTACTTCGCGCTTATCACCCGCGATCCTAAATCCGCATCCTGACGATCGCCGTTAACCAGATGGGTTAACTCGCTGCACCGATAGATGCGCTGGTTCCTCAACGTAAAATGCGCAAACACCTGTATCGCACTGCGCACGCCATCCTGCTTTTCAACCTCGACCAGATGATGCGTCAGTACATCGTTCCCCTGCGACGCCGCGGCAAGGATCGTTAGCGACATACTCCGCGTGACCTGCTTCAACAGCGCCATGTGATGCAGAAAATCGTTATAGCCGAGCGTCTTGCCGTCCACCCATTGCTCATAGTCCGGGTCGAAGAACGCAGCGATCGACGCCGGACTATGAACCGGCGAGGCGATCGCCTGATGTAAAGCGTCGATAACCTGTTGTTGCGCGGAAAATACCATTTTCGTCTCCCTGATTGAGTGAATACACAGAGAATAACCCGGCCAATGCGTGTCATAATAACCACACTCTGACATTTAATAATGCTTTTCCGCCATAATGAACATCATCCGCAGCGAAAAACTGGAACACGCGAAAAAGTCCCTTACGCCTTGGCACCAACATACCGCCGGTCAGCTTTACTGGTTAAACCGCGGCATGATTGCGCTTGAAACTCAGGATAAACAGTGGGCGCTGACGGCGGGCTGTATTGGCTGGTTTCCGCCGCATGTCCCCCACCGGGCATGCGCTTTCGGCCATATGACGGGAGTGAGTCTCTATCTGGCGGCGGAATATTGCCGGGAACTGCCCGACGCGCCGCAGATTTTCAGCGCGAATGCGCTGTTGCAGGCGTTGGTGGAACGCATCGCCAACCTGAACGCCTCCTCATTAGCGGAGAAACATCTGCGCCTGATTCAGGTGCTCATCGACGAGCTATCATCAGCCCCGACGATACCCTCGCACCTGCCGCTGCCGCAGGATAGCCGGGCGCTGAAAATCGCGCGCGAAATACTGGAAAATCCGGCCGATCCGCGGACTCAGGCGGAATGGGCGAAATGGAGCGGCCTGAGCGCGCGTACGCTAAGCCGGCTTTTCCTCGCCCAGACCGGGATCAATTTTTCTCACTGGCGTCAGCAAGCCCGCCTACTGCGCTCGATGGAATTCCTGGCGAAAGGCGACTCCGTCGGCAACGTTGCCGCGGCCTGCGGCTATGAAAACGTCAGTGCGTATATTGCCGTTTTTCGTCAACGCTTCGGGGTAACGCCCGGCGGTTATTTCAACGCCGATGCCGCTCGCCATCAAACGGCCGCCGAACCGCCGTTTACTGATAAGTTAAGGTGAAGGTGGCGTCGCCGTTGGCGGAACCGGGCGTGACGTCGTTCTGCGTCGCCACATACTGGCCGTAGAACACCAACTGCGCGCTGTCGACGCCGGCGGTCAGCGGGTATTGTTCGCTGGCATTGCCAAGCGGGATACGATTGCGATCCTTATCCAGAATGGCGATGCCGACATGCGTGGCGCTGCTGTCGGCGCTTAACGCCAATAACGTCGAGTCGTTGGCGTCCGCCGTGCCGGAAAACGTGGCGGAAACCGAAGAGACCGCCGAGCCGCAGCTTTCAAGGTTGATGGCGAACCTAACCGGAGACGCGCCCGGCTTACCCTCGGAAAACGCCTTCGTCGCCAGGGTTCCCATATTGACGGTTTGTTCCTGCGAAGCCACGCTGACCGAACAACTGTTCGACACCAACGTCGCGGTAAGCTGCATGTTCGTTGTCCCCAGATCCGCATAGGCGGGCAACAGGCCGCACCACAGTCCGGCCATCAGCGCCAGATGCGCGGCCGGGGCGCGAAGGTGCAAAGCGTCAGGCAATCTCATGACTATTTCTCCCTTAGTCAAAATCGACACGCAGGTAGGCCAGCGCGGTCACGACGCCCGCCTGCGGCTTATTGCCGGTAACGCTGACCGGATAAGCCGTGATCGTCACGTTGGCGCTGTCGTTATCATCCAGCGTAAAGGGCAGCACGCTGGCAAGGTCGTTCGGCGTCAGCGGGCTACTGTTGCTGTCGGTAACTACGAAGCCGACATCGCTGTTATCAGAGACAATCGCATTGCCGGATGCCGTATCCGCCTGAACGCGCAGCGAAAGATTGGTCTGAGCGGCAATGCCGTTGCAGGCAATGCCGATGGTGCGGGTGGCGGTTTTCACTCCATCGGGCTTGCTGCCCGCCGTGGTAAACGCGCCGGTGGAAATATTGCCGAAGTCGATGGAAACCACCTGTCCGGCGTTCAGCGTACAGCTTTGCGGTACCGTCACCGTGCCGCTCAGGTACCCCACCACCAAAGGCGACCCCGTACCCAGCCCCGTACTGCCCTGATTGCCATAGACGGAAAAAATGGGAATGGAGGGCAACGTCGTCACGCCGACAAATTTCCGTTTAATACGAAAACTGACCTGCACCCGGCTGCCGGTCGTCGCCGTGCCGCCGCATCTCCCGTTACAGTTATTGGATAAATCAACAAAAGGCACATTATGATAGGTGCTGCCGCCTGACGCGTTATACACGTAGATCTGGGAGGCGACCTGCAAATAATCATTGCCGGTGATATCGTACCAGTTAGCGGAGCCGTCGTTGAAAGAGTAGCTAAGGCCGGCTCCCGCCTGGGCGGTGTAGTAGACGGTATCCTTATTATTGCATCCGCCGCTTATCGTGTATGAACCGCTGTCGGTTTTTTGGTTCCAGCCGGTGGTATAGCCGACATAGTTTTGCTGTGAAGCAAACTGGAAATTAAAATCATAGCTCACGGGCGAGCCTGTCGCGGTATTACACTGAATGGCAAAGGCGTGCTGCGGCAAAAGGAACCAGAATGCGGCCAGGGTTAGCCACCATTTTTTCTCCCCGGTAAATTTAATCAACGCTGTAATTTTTATTTTCATAAATACTCCGCCTTAGCATGGGTTGTCCGCTGGTTGACGCTCTCCGATTACTGATAGCTCAGCGTAAATGTGGCATCGGCATTGGCCGACCCCGGCGTTACCGCGTCGCCAGTCCGCACATACCGCCCATAGAACATCAGCGATGCGCTACTCGCGTTGGCGGTCAACGCATAAACTTCGCTCGCCTGACCAAGTGGAATTTGATTGCGGTCTTTATCCAAAATTTCCACCGCGAGGTTAGTCGCGGTGCTATCGCTACTCAGCGCCAACAATGTGCTATCGGCCGTGTCCTGGGTGCCGGAAAAAGTGACCTGTACGCCGGTCGCCGCCGCGGCGCAGTCTTCTAAATTAATCTGGAAAGGCGTCGCCTCCGGACTTTTCTGCGTGCCGATAAACTGTTTGCTGGCCCAGCTTCCCAGATCCACGGTTTTATTGACGCTATCCTGGCTGACGACGCAACTGTTGGCGATCACCGTAACAGTCAATTGCATATTGCTTAGCCCCAAATCCGCCTGTACGGAGGGCGCCAGCGCGGCCAGCAACAGCGCGCCGCCAAGTTTCAAACCACGACGGCCGAGGGCGCGTTCAATACTGCGGATAGATAAAGAATCGTTCACCTGACTTTCTCCTATTAGTAGAAGTCGACGCGCAGATAGCCTTTGCCGGTCGCCAGGCCGACTGCCGGCGTCTGGCCGGTAACGCTGACCGGATAAGCCCCGATTTTGACGCTGGCGCTGGCGGCGTCGTCAAGCACGAACGGGATCACGCTCGATAGGGAGTTGGGCGTCAGCGGGTTGTTGTCGCCGTCGGTGATGATGAATCCGATGTCGGCGTTGTCGGAAACGATCATATTGTCTTTCACGTTGTCGGCCTGCACGCGCAGCGACAGGCTGGTCTGCGCTTCAATGCCCTTACACTGAATGCCGATGCTGCGGTTGGCGGGCGTTACGCCCTCCGCTATCTGACCGGCGGTTTTGAACGCGCCGGTCGAAACGCTGCCGAAATCGATGGCGATGATTTGCCCGGCGTTCAGTTCACAGCTTTGCGGCACCGTGACCGTACCGCTCAAATAACCCACCGCGATCGGGGTGCCGGTGCCCAGACCTGCTCCGCCCTGATTGGCGTACAGATAGAAGATAGGAATTGATGAGATGGTGGTAATACCGACGAACGGACGTTTGATGCGGAAGTTGACCCGCACGCGGCTGCCGCTGGCCAGCGTCGATCCGCAGCGCCCTTGGCAATTATTGTTGACGTCGGTGAAAGGGACATACTGGTACACAAGCTGTCCCAGATTGACGTTATTGATACCGATCTGCGAGGCGACTTGCAGGTAATCATTACTGCCGATGTCGTACCATTTGGTATCGCCTTCGGCAACCGCGAAGGTCAGCGACGGCCCGACCGTCGAGGTAAAATAGGTATCGGGTCCGCCTCTGCATGCGCCGCCGATCGCCGACGATCCTGATGCGGTTTCATCCCGCCACCCGGTCTCATAGCCGGTATAGTTCTGGGTGGAGGCGATGGTATAGGCGAAGTTATAGGTGGTCGGGGAGCCGCTGACCGTACTGCACTGCGCAGCCCACCCAATCTGCGGCAGCCCCAGCGCGCCAGCCGCCAGCGTTATCCAAAGCGCATTGCCGCGCACGGCGCAGAGCGTATTTCTCACAAGCTGTTTCATTAGCGTTTCGCTTTTAATACCGAGATTGTTGATCGATTCCCACTGCCGTTCGGCCGTGGCGGAGCGCCGAGGCGCTGCTGTTGCTCTTTCTAGCTTCCGTTTCATTGGCATCCCGATTTGGCATAGGTTATCGGCTGATTTTCACTGCCGTCCGGCAGCGTATAATCGACCAGACATTGCTGCTGCGCGCCGCTGCCCCATTCAACTTTCAGCGTGCCTTTATTCGGCAGGCCGGAGAGGAATACCTGGCCGTTATCGCCGACGATGCCGGTGTAATCGCTATCGGTGCGCCTAACCTGCGCGCCAAACGGCACCGCCTTTCCATCCCGCTGCAACAGGGTAATCAAAGCGCGCCCCCCCACGCGGGCACGGAAATCCGCCCGCACCAATGCGCCGCGCGTCGGCACCACATTCACCACCGCGTTGTCAATCTCGGTATTGGTTTTCAGCGAATCGATATCCAGCGCAATGCGGTTGGCGCGATATACGCTGGCGTAGGGGATCACCGCATAACCGCGCCAGTCTGTGCGTATGCCGGTGGTGTTGAGCAACTTCACATCTTCGGCGCCCGGCGCCTTGATTAGCACATTGGTGTCGCCCAACGGCTGGCTAAGCGTGATGCCGTTGGCGTGGGCGACGATGCCGCCGTTCAAACCGTAGTTCAGCTGATGGTAATTGCGGTAGTAGTTGTAACCGACGTTGCTATTGCCGTAAGCGCCTTGATAGTTGAGGTCAACGCCGCCGCTGTAATCGATGTTTTTATTGCCATAGCCCTGCCGGATGCTGTAGTTGAGGTTATTATCTTCCAGCAGCGTACCGCTGACGCCGGCCTGGTGAACGGTGCGGTGACGGTTGTCGGTGGTGGCGTTATAAGTCGCGTAAGCGCTGTTGCTGGAATTGCTGAAAATGCCTTTGTTTTGAGCGGGGCTGAGCCACTGGCCAATCGGCAGCGAGAGGTTGAAGGAAATCATCCGATCGCTATCGTCAAGCCCCTGGCTTTTGTTGTAGCTGTACGTCAGGTTATAACTAATGTTGTTATAGTTACCGCTGTAGCCCACTTGCCATAGCTCGTTGCTGCGATCGCTTTGCCAATAGGTCTGCCGGTTGGCGGAGAAAAATATCGACCCCATTCCCTCTGCCAACTGCTGAGAAATGTTGATTTGCATTTGGCTTTTCTTGGCATGGCGCAGGTCGTAGTAGTCGCGGTAGACGATACGATCGGTCACCGAATCATCAATGGTGTAGCCCTGCATATTCTTGTAGCTGGCTTCATCCAGCGTAAAGAATCCTTTGGTTGAATAGCGGTAGCCGAGAAGCTGGAAGTTGGTGCCGAGGTCATTAAGCGATTTGGCGTACAAGAAACGCGCCGACTGGCCGTCATGCTCGCTGCCGTCCGCCAGTTTGGTATGGGCCTGCGTGACGTCCAAAGATAACGCGCCCCAATAGCCCAAATTTTGACCGGCGCCGAACGCCACGGATTCATAGTCTTGCGACAATTGGCCGCCGCCGTACAGCGTAGTACCGTGCGGCAACCCCCAGATCAACGTGCCCTGCGCGAATTTCGGTTCGCTCTGCTGGCTAATGTTGCTGCGGTATTCCGCCAGCGTAACGGCGTACTTGACGTGGCCTTCTCGTTGCAGCAGCGGCACGGCCGAATAAGGCAGGGTAAAGCTATTGACGCTATTGTCGCTTTCGGTAACCGTCACTTGCAAGTCACCGCTGGATGACGTGGGATATAAGTCGTTGATAACGAACGCGCCGGGCGCGACGTACGCCTGATAAATGACGTAGCCGTTTTGTCGGATGGTGACGCGGGCGTTGCTCTTGGCGATACCGCGGATCGTAGGGGCGAAACCGCGCAGGCTGTCCGGCAGCATGGTATCGTCAGACGCCAATTGCACGCCGCGGAACCCCAGACTGTCGAACACTTCGCCAGGTGTAGTGCTGTCGCCAATCGTCACCTGACTGCGCCACGGCGTAATCGCATGTTGTAAATAAGTGCTGACGTGCTGCCATTCGCTGTTGCTGACGTTGTGCTGCTGGTTATAGTTCCAGGTAGAGAAGTCGCGCAGACGCCAGCCTTTCCAGTTTATTCCGCTGTCTAAATTGAGAAAATAGTTATCGCTGTCGGTGCTGCCGCCGGAGGTGTTGCTGCCGGTGAAATGGTAATTGAGCAACGCGCTGGTGATACCATCATCCCACTGTTCCGGCGGAATATAGCCGCGCCCGCGGTGCGTCAACGCGACTTGCGGCACGCTGAGATAAAGGCGTTGCAGCTCGAAATTGAAGGTACTGCCGGCATCGGGGATTGCCGCCGCCAGCGATATGCATTTATCGTTCGGCGCCTGCGCGATGTCGGGAATAGAGCTTACATTGATATTAAGCTGCTCCAGCATCGGCCGCGTCAGGCAGGCTTCCAGCCCGGTGTTGTCTGATGCCGCCGCGACGGCGTTTTTCGCTGCCGCCGGCTTGGCATGAAAGGAGACGTCGCGGGAAGTGGCAAACTCGTCGTTGATATAAATATCCACGCGGTAAATACCGGGCGGCTGTCCTTCGCCACGTTCGAAACGCGATAGGTCGGCAACGGCGGACGGGTCGTTCGATAGAAACGACGGATTAAAATACTCTTCAGCCGATGCGCCGCCAAATGGGAGCGCGATGCTCAATATAATCGCCTGACATAGCGGATTCAGGCGGCAATGTATAGGGATTAGCGACTGCATTCGAAAATCCTCGCTGTTATAACGAAAACGCGCCCGCGAGCGAAAATTGGGTATTGCGCTTTTATTTGCTTTAGTTTTGGTGCCGATAGCGATGCGCTGAAATCACTTCAGTACGCCGATCGCCTTGGGCGTATTGCCACCGTAATCGTTAATGGTCTGATAGGTCAGATCGCCGCTGGTCCCGGCTGGAAGCGCTATCGAAACGTTCCCGTTAGGCGGCACCATGGTATTGGGAAGCTTTTTCCCGCTTCTATTGATGTTCACTAAGGTGATGTAATAAGGCGTGGGGTTATCGATGCGGACCGTTTCGTTGACACGGCTGAAATGCAGTTTTTCTGGCGCCTCAATAGATGAAATAGCCAGGTTGGCCGGACGCACGAACAACTTGATGCGGGACAATACCGCCAACTGCAGCACATTTTTATTCTGCAGGTCGTTTTTATCCACCGATGGTATCGCCTTGACGTTCATCCAGAAGAGAGACTCTCTGTCAGCCGGCAGCGCTTTACCGGCATACATGATGCGCAGCGTATTTTCGCCTTTGGGATTGGCGACAAACAGCGGCGGCGTTACGACGAAATCGCCGGTTTTGTTGCCGTTACTGTCCTCCACCCAGGATTGAATCAGAAAACGCGATTTATCATCGCTGTTGTTGATGGTCAATGATGTCTGGGTCGCGCCGGCGGGATAGATAACGCGCGTGGCGCCAAGACCGATGCCCCCCGCCAGCACGGATTGAGAAACAGTCAATAAAGAAAACGCAATGCCGACGCGAGCTAACCAGCGTAATGACGTCGTATATAATGATGGGGTATTAAACACACTAGACCTCGTTGATGCATAATTGATGCATAAATAGACGTAAAGCAGTCGGTTCTCTAATGGCCGCAGGGCTGCGCTTCTGTCGGGCGACAGGCGAAAATGGGAGCGACAGAACGCCATCGCGCGGTAGCGGTGAAGAGTGTCCTTGCAATGACCCTTTCCAACTGAATCAGCCTTCCCTGGCTTGTTGTTCACATCCTTATACGTGTTGCGGCTTATTCATATTGCATGGTGAAGGTGGCATCCGCGTCGGCCTGACCAGGGGTAACGGTAGCCAGAGTTGATTTATAACGTGCGGTAAAGTTCAACGTATTACCGTTACCGTTGACCAGCGTCTGAGCAGCGGAGAAAGTGGAACCGTTTGGCGGCAATACGGTGCCTTTGCTGTCGGAAATTTCAATACCAACGCCGCTTGCTGCGCCGGCGCCGCCATTAGTGATGTTGCTGGTGGTCAGCACGGTGTTATCGGTGGAATCTGCTGAACCATTGAAAGCAACGGCTGCGGTAGTCGATACGGTGGTATCACAATCTTCAAGCTTGATAGTGAACGGAACTTTGCTGGTATATGACCCCACTGCGGTGAAGTTAGCCGTACGGTACTGACCCAGGTTTACCGTCTGGTCGGCGGAATTGGTGCTTACCGCACAGGCGGCGTTAACGATCTCGCCTTTAAAATGAACGGTACCGCCAGAAACGGTTGTCGTTGCGGCGGCGGCCAAACCAGATGACAGCACAGATGCACCGATCAGGGCGCTGAGTAGTAATTTACGCATAAGTGAAGATTCCTTAATTACCAATAAATGAATGTGATATAGCGACCACATGATTATTTCTCATATGCCGCAATCCATCCTGAAATCGATATAAGAAGCGACCGATACGGTTCATTCTTAAATAGAGTTCAGCGCGGCGGTATTGAGAAAAATACTGCATGCACAGCATCCTTTCCGCCTTTTTATTATTTTCAAAAAAAGACGACATAGGGGATAAACAAACAAAAAACGAAAGATAGTGATAAAAATCTTAACGAACCACGGATCCCCGCCCAACGCAGACAAATAATCTAAAAAACGAAAAATACAAAAAACAACACACTGTTTTATCTTAATGGATCATCAATGATAAAATTTTGCAAAACCAAATAAAAAACATCATATGACTAAAAGTATTTATTAAATGTTAAAGAATAAAAGTATCCAGCCCGAAATAATTTACCCGATAAGAATAACGACACCAAATAAAAACGGTTAAATTAACCCGCTATTTGTCAGCAATGTAAATATTCACACACAGATAAATACGGACCGGTGAAATATGATAACCAGGTGAAATACTCAAAAACAGCTTTGGCAGGAAATAAGTAAAAAGGCGGAGCCCACGCCGCTCGGCGATGGGCTAATAATATGGGAAGAGCGCTCAACTGACGCTATTTAACGAATAGCAAGCCGGGTAATTAATAATGATGAAATATTGTCCGTTATTCCTGATAATACCCGGTCGCATTCGGGGCAGTTGAAGCGCGGCAAAGAGTATGTATCTGTTGACAAGGCTGACGATGCGAGGGCCGGAGATCGCGCAGTTAGCTAAATTCTAATCAAAAAGAGATTTTTTTTAACCGCCCGTTCTCCATTTCAATGGCCTGCTCCTCCTGTAGTTTCTTTAATATTCTAAATATGGTGCTTCTTGATAACGAGGTTCTCTCGGCGATATAGGTTAAGGCGCTAAAACGCTGCCTGACTTCCGGCGGCAGGTTATTCAATGAAATCAGCATTTTTTCTACGATAGAGACCGAGTCGCCATCGTTATCGACACAAAAGTTAACCAGATAATGAAACCAGAAATTGACGATATTTAGAACATCATCAAATCGTTGATAGGCGGTGACCACTCTAAAAGCAAGATCGAAGGGCAAACATCTTATTTTTCCGTAATCAATCCTTTCAAGATAAATATCATCGCAGCCTAATACCGCCTGCGACCAGCCCACAATAGATGGAGATAAAATGACCGAAATAACTTTGTTATCTCTAGTCCGCTTCATTAAAAACTCACCTTCATCAAGAAAATAGATAACTTTCCCGTTTTCGGTATGGATATGATAACGTCGTTTCCCTTTAACAATTTCGCTTGGCGCAGCCGAGCTTGTATATGGATAAAGCATTTTTGTCAGACGAGATATGGATTGCTCCAGATCAACCATTCGAGTAACCTTAATATAAAAATAATAAAAAATATTTCATTAATAATGCATGGAAAAATCCAAGCTATTTTTCTAGTAAATATGTTTACCTAATTACCCAATATATTTCAGGCGCAGGAAAGCGGCCCATGTACCTGAAAGGTGAAGGGTATATATCCTGTGTGCAACTCACTTTAAAATATAGAAGTATTTTTCAAAATACGCGATAAATCGCCCCAATAGAATAAACATCCAAACATTAAGGTTAAACCCGACATTCAACAAAACTATAGCCTAAAAAAAACAAAACTATAAATTAATATGCTAAAAAAACCTCAATTCACACAATGACGCCATTAACGGACTAAGAAAATTCTTATTAGCAAATGAAACCCAATGTTAAATAAATGTTCAAAACAGTATTCTGACTCGCCACCGTCTTGCTGACGAAGGGAAAAGCGCCGACGCGGATGTCACGCCAACAACGCCGTCGCGGATTCAGACCGCGCGTTGCCGTTCACGGATAATAGCGCCCAGCAACTGGTGTAAGCGGTCCCGGTGGCCGGTGCGCGCCGCCGACGAACCGCCGTCCGAGGTCATCACGACGGTCAGCGCCAGCCGGGGCACGATATAGAGCATTTGTCCGCCGAAGCCCCAGGCATAGTGTACCTCCTCATCGGCGATCCGCGTCTGGAACCAGCCATAGCCATAACCATCGCCGGTATAGGGTGATTGCGTTCGCGGCTGCCAGGACGCCGCAATCCACGCAGGAGAGATCAACCGCTCGCCAGCCGGCGTGACGCCGCCCATGCGGTAAAGTTCGCCAAAAGCCAGCAACGAGCGCGGACTCATCGCCATTTCGTTGCCGCCCAGATAAATGCCCTGCGGATCGCGCGTCCAACCCGTAATGGCAAAACCATCCAGCGGCCCAAGCCAATCACGCGCCAGTTGCAGAGCGGTACGTCCGGTTTGCCGGGAAAGGATCGCCGACAGCAAATGCGTTGAGCCGGTGGAGTAGATCATGCGTCCGCCGGGGTCGTCGTCAAACGGTCGGGCCAACGCCGCGCGAACCCAGTTACGGCTATTGGCCCAGGCGCCGTACCCCGCCCCCGAGGTTGATGCCAATCCCGCCTGCATGGATAACAAATTCCCGATGGTTATTTTGCTCATGCGGGGATCGGGATGCGCGGGCAGCGCATCGGCAAGCAGCGGCGCTATCGTCTGATCCGGCCCGTCGAGGATACCTTTATCAATCGCAATGCCGACCAAAGCCGATATCACCGATTTCGACGCGGATTTGATATTCGTGGGCGCGGTGGTCAAGTGCCCCCGATAGCCACGCTCAGCCACAATCCGGCCCTGCCAGGCGATAACCACCGTTTCCAACGGCGCGATCTCTTCCGCCTCGTCAAGCAGCCGCGTCACCGCCGCCGAATCCGCCGCGGCAACCGCCGGCAGCCCCAAAAGCAGCGCGAAGATAAGCGCGAAACTTCCCCGCCTCATACCGCAACATAAGTAAACGCCGTACCGCTTCTTCATAGGCAAAATCCTCAAGGTATTAATACGGACATTAAAGATAACGGCGGGTGAAGGTCAAGATGCGTCCCGATGGGAAAAGATGCCTTGCCGCCATCCGCTGCCCGGCGGCAAGGCAAGCCGACTTAGCTTAAATCGACATTTTTGCTGCCGAAGAACCAGGTGAAAATAAAACCGGCGGCGTAAGACACCAGCAGCCCGGCGATATACACCAGAATACCGGCATAAATGCCCTGCCCAGACGTCATCAGCGGAATAGAGACGATGCCGGAAGGACCAAAGACGGTATTCAGCCCGATCGGCAATCCCAGATAGGCCACCAGTCCGATGAAAAATCCGCCGGCTGCGCCGCCCAAACAGGCGGTGATAAACGGTTTTAGCCGGGGCAGCGTGACCCCGTAAATCAATGGCTCGCCGATGCCGAGGATCCCAGGGATGATCGCCCCCTTGATCTGGGTGCGCAATACGGAGCCGGTTTTCGCTCTGACAAACAGCGCGATTGACGCGCCAACCTGTCCCCCGCCGGCCATGGCCAGAATTGGAAACAGCGAGTTAAATCCCTGGGCGTCCATCAGGGCGAAATAGACCGGAACAAACCCCTGATGAATGCCGAACATCACCGCAATGAGGAATAGCCCCGCCAGAACCGCGCTGCCAATCGGATTGCCATTCAGATTCAGGAACAGCCACGACATGCCTTTGAACAGTTCGCCCCCAAGCGGCATGATCACCACGAACGTCACCGCGCCCATAATCAACAGCGTAATGACCGACGTCAGGATCATATCCAGATTGTCGGGCATGAATTTCCGCACCATCCGCTCGACCCAGGCGCCCATAATCGTGGCGATCAGCACGCCGATAATGCTGCCTCTGGGATCGATGGGCAGCCCAAAGAAATTATCGATTCCCGCGTAGTAGCCTACCTTGGCGTCCGGCGCGTAGCCCAGCACGAAAAGCGAGGCGATGATGGCCCCGTTGACGCCGGTGCCGCCGAAAGCCTTTTGCGCATTATGGCCGATCAGAATACTCAGAAAGGCGAAGAGCCCCTTGCTGAATATCTTCATATAACCAATGGCGCTAATCAGCCAGGGGCTGGGGGACTCGGCGCCAAGCACCAGACTCTGCTCCAGCAGGGTGGCGATCCCCAGCAGCAGCCCGGCGGCAATGAAGCCAGGGATCAGCGGCGTAAAGATGGTGGCAAATTTGGTGAAAAAGTGATGAATCGCGCTGCTCTGTTTCGATTTGATCTGCTTTTTATTCTCTGAGGCGATCGATTTGAGATCCCTGGGGGCGTCCGCGCTTTCCGGCGCGGCGCGGCTGAGCAAGGCGTTCATCATTTCGGCGGCGGTTTGCGCCTTACCGGGACCAAGAACAATCTGTAATTGATCGTCGCCCTCAATCACGCCCATCACACCGTCAACGCGTTTCAGCGCATCGTGCTCAACCAACTCCCGGTCCGTCAGCGTTAAACGCAGCCGCGTCATACAGTTGCCGCAAAGCGTGATATTTCCGCCGCCGCCCACATGGACGAGAATCTGTTCGATCATTGCTTGGTTTATTTTAGCCATCGGTGTGATGTCCTGTATCCTGTAATGTCGAGCGGATAAAACCGTTGTTCCGCTGCAAAAGCGCCCCGGCGTCAGCGGCGGAAAGATTGGCCAGCACCATAACAATCGCCGTTTTACAGTGATTGCCGCACTCGCTCAGCGCGTCTTTGGCGCGCTGATGGCCGCATCCCGTCGCCTGCATAACGATGTTGATCTGACGCTGAACCAATTTGGCGTTGGTGGCTTCAACATCCACCATCAGGTTGCCGTACACTTTTCCGCTGCGGATCATCGATCCGGTGGTCAGCATATTGAGAACCAGCTTCTGCGCCGTCGCCGCCTTCATACGCGACGAACCGGTGACGACCTCCGCTCCCACGACCGGTTCGATGGCAATATCAGCCAGACGGCTCATTGCACTCTCCGGATTGCAGGTCAACGCGACCACCGTCGCGCCCAACGAACGGGCATAGCCCATCGCCCCCAGGACGTAAGGCGTGCGCCCGCTGGCGGCAATCCCTACCAGCACATCGCGGGAATTGAAATTCAGATCGCGTAAATCCTGCTCGCCCTGCGCCCCGTTATCCTCGGCATTCTCCACCGCCTGTAAGATCGCCGGGTGTCCGCCGGCAATCAGGCCGACGACCTGCCCGCGCGGCGTGCCATAAGTCGGAGGGCATTCGCTGGCGTCCAGAATTCCCAGCCGTCCGGAGGTACCGGCGCCGCAGTAAATCAGGCGGCCGCCCTGAGCGAAGGCGGCGCTAATGGCATCCACCGCCTGCGCCACCTGCGGCAGCGTTCGCTCTACGGCAAAGGCTACTTTTTTATCTTCACTATTAATTACTTTGAGCATCTCTAGCGTCGGCAGCGTATCGATGTTCTCGCTGGCCTGATTACGGCTCTCGGTCACCAGGGCGGATAAGTCTATTTTCATAAGCGGATTGCGTTATATTTGTACAGTGGATGGAATAATTTATACTTAAGTATGGACCAATAAAATAATATTTTATTCATATCGCTAATAAAGCCTCAAATTTTCACCCCACCCCTGCCCTCCCCTTCACAGGGGAGGGAGAAAGCCCAGCATTTTTAATGCGTTGGCCCCTCCCCCTGACAAGCGGGAGGGAGGAAGCCCAGCATTTTTAATGCGTTGGCCCCTCCCCTGACAAGCGGGAGCGAGAAAGCCCAGCATTTTTAATGCGTTGGCTCCGCCCCCTGACAAGCGGGAGCGAGAAAGCCCAGCATTTTTAATGCGTTGGCCCCTCCCCCTGACAAACGGGAGCGAGGAAGCCCAGCATTTTTAATGCGTTGGCTCCGCCCCCTGACAAGCGGGAGGGAGGAAGCCCAGCATTTTTGATGCGTTGGCTCCTCCCCCTGACAAGGGGGAGGGAGGAAGCCCAGCATTTTTGATGCGTTGGCTCCTCCCCTGACAAGGGGGAGCGAGGAAGCTCAGCATTTTTAATGCGTTGGCTCCTCCCCTGACAAGGGGGAGGGAGGAAGCCCAGCATTTTTGATGCGTTGGCTCCTCCCCCTGACAAGGGGGAGGGAGGAAGCCCAGCATTTTTGATGCGTTGGCTCCTCCCCCTGACAAGGGGGAGCGAGGAAGCTCAGCATTTTTAATGCGTTGGCTCCTCCCCCTGACAAGGGGGAGGCAGGGAGGGGGTTGCTAACGGCAACGTTTTGTTTTTGACGACATGCAACGTAAGATGACTCGGCCAGGCTATCCGCTCTGTTGACTAGGTGGGTTTTACCATGAGATACACACAAAAAATCATCCATAACAAAGAGATATTTACTCCCGGCGAGCGCAAAATTGCAGACTATCTGCTGGAAAATCCCGATAAGCTAAAGCAGCTTTCTTCACAGGGGCTGGCGGCGGTTCTGGGCATCAGCCAATCCAGCATTATCAAATTTGCGCAGAAACTGGGGCTGAAGGGTTTTACCAACTTGAAGATGGCGTTAATCGAAGAGCGGGGACAACAGGTATCGCAGCAGAAACGGCAAAGCTCGCATATTCATAATGCCATCAACAGCAACGACAGCCTGACGGATATCGCCGAGAAACTATGCGCGGAAAAGCAAAAGGCGCTGCGGGATACCACCGATAGTCTTGATTTTGCCCAACTACAGCAGGCGGTTTCGCATATCCAGTCCGCCAAACGCATTCAGATCGCCGGCGTGGGCGGTTCATCGCTGGTCGCCAAGGATCTGGCCTATAAGCTGATGAAGATCGGCTACCCGGTAATGAATGAGTTGGATAGCCATGTCCAGATCACCGTTGCGCAATCTCTCGGCGCCGCCGATGTACAAATCATCATTTCATTTTCCGGCAAACGCCGGGAGCTATTGATCGCCGCCGAAGCCGCCAAAAAAAACGGCGCGACGCTGATCGCCATTACCTCCCTGCAGCATAATCCGCTGCGCGAACTGGCGGACTGCACGCTTGATACCATCGCGGATGAAACTCGCTGGCGCAGTTCCTCCATTTCCGCCAGAACGGCGCAGAATACGATTATCGATCTGCTGTTCGTCTGCCTGTTGCAGAAAAATAGTGAAGATAGCCGCCGCTTTATCGAACAAAGCCAAACGCTGGTCGATCGGTTGAGCGCACCGAACGCCAGATAGAACCCGGTTACCCGGCTTGGCCATGCCCCGGCCGAACGCCGTTGATCCGACAGGATTAACCGCGTGCGCCTTACGCCGCGCAAAATCAGCCCACCTAATTATAAACCCTGAATAATTAATTTCTCTCCGCGTAAATACTTTGCGATCCTGCAATAGACGGTCTTGAACCTTCCATGACGCGCACACGGGGAAAGGTTACTGCCCAAGATGCCGGCGCCCGCGCCTCGAATTCAACCCGCTTGTAGATATCAACCTGGGGACACAATGATCAGATTAGCCGGTATCTCCGCCGATAACCGCCGCTCGCAGAGCTTCGCCATTTTTTTGACGATACTATCAAGCCTTCTATATGTAATCGGATACTCGCTCTCTAAAAAGCTGGTGATATCTTACGGACTCACCGCGATGCAGGTGACGTTCCTGCGGTGCGGCTTGGTTCTTGCGGCCGGCGCGACGCTGACGGCCAAACCGGCAACCGGAATAACCTGGCGCCGCATCTGCTTTCCCGCTAGGCCGCTGGAACAAAGAACGGCCGCGGCGGCGCTGGTGGCGTCGAACGTTTTGTCGATTATCTCTTATAGCCTGATTCAGGTAACGGATGCGTCGGCTCTGGGGTTCAGCGCCCCGCTCATGCTAACGGTCATGAGCGTTATGTTATTGGGAGAGCGCGTGCCGCTGTCGCGCTGGTTCGGCGTTATCGTCGGATTCGTCGGCATGCTGCTGATTGTCAGACCGGGAACGGGAAGCGTCTCGCCCGTCGGCGTCGGCACGGCTTTACTCTCCGCCCTTGCATACGCGATTTATCAAATTCTGGTCCGCCGGCTTCGAAACGATGCCACCAGCGTTGATATCACGCTCCAGGTCGCGGTTGTCGGATTCATCGCGCTCCTCATTTTTATGCCCTGGATGTGGCATCCCTTGTCATTTGAAGGCGCGCTGGTCGCCGTGCTTTTCACCGCCGTACAAACGGCGGGAATGGCGAGCATTGCGGCCGCCCTTCGGCGCGGCGAAGCCTCTCGTCTCGCGCCGTGGCAATTCTTCGGATTAGTGTGGGCGATGATAATAGACACGGTGGCGTTCAATAATCTGCCGGCCGTCACCTCGATCGCGGGGGGATGCATGATCCTAAGCGGCGGACTATTGGGCCATCGCCGCCAGGATAAAGGCTAATCGCTTCACGGATTCGGGAAACATTTTTTAAAACAGCACGTTTATAACGTAGATATCCCTATGCCGCGCGCATGGCATAGGACGGCGAGGGTATCGGCGATTATGATAAAAATTCGAACCGGAACGGCAGTACGCACAACGGAAGGAAGGGGATGATTGACGCGTAGCAAACCTGCATTTGCCGCGCGTCTTGTGCTGCACGTTTAATTATTGTAGGAGTTAACGGCATCATTGTAGCCGTCGATCATGAACCTATGATCGGACGGATCTTTCGAGTCTTTAAACTCACGGTAATATTTAAGCTCGCTATAAAGATAACTAATCACCGAGTTTTTAGGCACGCCGGGTTTGTTCGCGTTAGGATCCTGGTCGATAAGTTTTTGCAGGCTGGCAAGATTGTCCTGGATCTCTTTAGCGATGGCATCCGCGTGGGCGACTTTATTTTTATCCTGCAAGTCCGCTTCCGACTGGATCAGCGACACCAACTCTTCGGCCAAATTTAAACTTTTCAGCTGATGATAGGCGTACATCTGACCGTTCTTTTTCATCGCTTCCAATTGCTTATCCTGATTCTGGTGATACACCACGCTCAACTTCGTCTGAAAATCGGCATAGCTCTGCAATGCCTGTTCCAGTTCATCTTTAATACGGGCGTCCGCGCTTTTCCCTTTAGCCAGATTATCCATCTTATACTCGGCCGTTTCATAATACTGACCCAGTTGCTGCTGTTCATTATGCAACACTTCAAGCTTTTTCTTTAAATCGGCGGCGGCCTGAGTTAATTCAGGATTTCCCTGATAGTTTAATCCTTCGGCGTTGGCATATTGTTCCATGATGTAATTATAATTAACCGGAACAATAGTCAGCGAATAACTGCCTTTCCCATCCCCTTTATCGATATTCTGCCGTATGTAATTGCTCGCGGCGTATTCCAGACCAGTTATATTATTGAGTTGATTGCCTATTTCAACGTAATAACTGATAGTCTGCGTCTCTTTCTGATCTTCGGACAAACTACTGGCGGCAGTAGTAGGTTCCTTACTTTGCCGATCGCACCCCGCCAGACCGCATAATAAAAGCGCGGAAAATAGTGTCGTCAGAGTAAATTTTCTTGCATTATTCATGTAGGTATTCGCTTTATTTCGCCATAGAAACGGAGCCGGAATAATAGTCTCTCCACGCATCTTGTTACAACATCGGGGGTTGCTGATTTAATCGTCTAATTCATGGAAACCCAGGGTATATCCCGACGTGAATAGAGATTAAGAATATTCGCAAAATGCGGAGATAGTCTGAATAATATCCGCAATAGCTGAAATGGGTGGCGATATTTTCCAATATAAACGCCTTGCGGACATTTAATATGAATTCGTAAGCCGGGCGCTTATTCACACGGGGTTAGAACCGGCGCGCTAACATGCGCAAATACTGCGCACCATTCGTATTGTTCTCTGACCGGCCGCGTTTCCCGTTCGAATGCGTGATGCCAGGCCACATACTCTGATGGAATATCCGCGGCGGCGGCAAGGCAAGGCGGTTGTTCGGCGGCGGTAAGAAAAACTTCCGCCGAGCGCGGATCGTCAATGACAAAGGAGAACGGCGTCAAATCGTTGTGGCAAGCGCTTCCCTGACGCGCAAGAAGCGCAATACTTTCCATCTGTCCGGGAAAACTGCGGGCCAGATGTTCCCGCACCGACCTTAGCCTCAGCGGCGGCATTTCCCGGCTGCCGCATCGCTTTATGTGCATGTTGTGCATCATCACCAGTAGCGGCGCATCGGCGTAATGACCGGCGATGCGCCGCACCTGGCGCGCCATATAGCGGTCGCGCCGGGCGAAATATCCGTCGCTGCGGCGTATCTTGTGAAAAAGCGCCATCTGCCGGGTTCGCCGCGCCGACCACGCGGCGGGAAACGACGCCAATGGACGCCGGGGAATAATGTCCGCCCCCAGACAAGGAATGCCGGCATCAATCCCCCGTCTGAGCAAACCTAGCATTTTTTTCGTTCGCATCACCGCGGGAAAATTAATCAGGCGCGCTCTGGCCGGTTCCTGATTCGCATGCGACAACGCCATGCCCAGATGATCGGCTTCAAACACCCACACCCAGTTTTTGCCGCAATAGCGCCGGGCGAAATCCAGCTTGAATGTCGTAAACGCCCCTACTCCGTGGATAGCCTCGCCGATAAACGTAATGCGCTTCTCCGGGTGGTACGCGCGCCACATTATTCTCTCCTCATTATCCGCCGGCGATAACGATGTCATGGCTGATTCACGCTACCGTGTCTGGTTTCAGTCCGCCGTCGTTCGCAGCCCGCACCCGTCTTACATAAATCTTACCCCATGCAATCCCCAGGATAGCCGCCGTCAATGAGCCTAATAAAACGCCTAGTTTGGCGGCGCCTAGCTGGTTTTCGTTCGAAAACGCCAGCATGGCGATGAAAATGGACATGGTGAAGCCGATTCCCCCCAATAGCCCGATCAGAGCGATACCGCCCCAGGACACGCCGGGAGGACGTTTGCATAACCCCACGCGAACCATTAGCCAGCTTACGGCGATAATGCCCAGCGGCTTGCCTGCCACCAGCCCCGCCATCACGCCGATCATCACCCAATGCGCGCCTTCCGCCGAGAGATTTACGCCGTCAACGCTCACCCCGGCATTCGCCAGCGCAAACAACGGCATGATGAAAAACGCCACCCACGGATGCAGCGTCATTTGCACTCTCATTACCGGAGGAAGAAGTTCGCGCCTGGCCAAACGCAATTGCTTGAATGGCTGGGATAACTGCCCCGCATCGTTATTCTGAGCGGAATAGCGGTCTGCCAATTCGTTACTGATGCGCAGAATTTTGTCCAATGCGGATTCATGCATACGCGCCGGTAATACCGGGGTAATAAGACCAAGCACTACTCCCGCTATCGTCGGGTGTATGCCCATGATCAAAAAACCGCTCCAGATAACGACGCCGGGAATAACGTAGGCCAGCGCCGCGCCGATGCCGATTAACTGAAAACCGAAAACAAGCAATATCCCGGCTGCGGCGATCGCCAAGCCGCTATAGTCAAGCCCGGCGGAATAAAAAAGGGCGATCATTACAATGGCGATAATATCGTCGATAATCGCCAGCGTGAGCAGAAACACCCGCACATTGCCAGGGATGGAACGCCCCAGCAGCGCAAGAACGCCCACCGCAAAGGCGATATCGGTCGCGGTAGGCACCGCCCATCCGTGGTGCCGGGCCGGATCGCCGTTAAACAGCGTGTAGATAAGCGCGGGAACCGCGACGCCGCCGAAAGCGGCCACGATCGGCAACGTCGCCTGTTTGATATTACTCAGCGCGCCGGCGTGAATTTCATATCTGATTTCCATGCCGACCACTAAAAAGAAGATCGCCATTAGCCCGTCATTGATCCAAAAATGGAGCGGATGGGAAAATGAAAAGGATCCGATGGCTATCGAAATCGGCGTATGCCATAAATTATGGTAACTGGCGGCGAAGGGGGAATTCGCCCAAATCAGCGCGATGGCCGCGGCGACAAGCAATACGATGCCGCTAACCGATTCAATATGGGCAAAACGTTCTAGAGTGGCGAAAGTGCGTTCAGCCAAAAGACGGACGCGGGGATTTTACGCTGTGCAAGGTCGCGCTTCATAACAAAAAAGCTCCGCGCGGCGGCCCGACCAACGCATGATGATAACCTGCCTAACTGCCCTATACAGCCGACACCCAGGCGGAAATTTATCATGTCCTTGCGTAAGGGGGCAAGATCGGCTGAGTGGCTCCGCCTTGCCATTTTGCGCCGGGAATTACAACGGGGTCACCGTGTTGACTTGATGGTGAAAAGCATAAGGATCGGACAGTAATTTAAACTGCTCGTCATCTGGGTAGGTTACCGCCACCGCATATTGCTCACCGGCGAAAGCCATTACCGCCGCCATATCGCGCCAATAAGCAGATTAGCACAGCATGGCTGAATAAATCAGGCGTTGGCCACGCCACCCGATCTCATGCCGGATGGCGGCCAAAGCCCTGTCGCATTATTAGCGATAGATTTCCCCGGTCAGAAAATCGGGCCAGTTTTTCTCGAAGAAGATAGCGTCGAGATCGCCGAGAGAGCGTAAAGGCTTCGGCGTCACGGTAAAACCCGATGGCCGATAGCTAACGAACAGCTGTTGCTGTTTATGCTCCGGTTTTTCCGTCAAAAACCGGTACTGCTCCAGCGCGCCGGCGCGCGTCGTTGGGGTTTCCTCCCCCCGCGGCGAGCAAATGGCTCTGGCGCCTCGGCTGCCGCCCCCCTGACTGATATAGAAATCGAGCGCGCTGAGCACCGCTTCCGACGCCAATGCCATATGACGCCATTGAAAACTGACCGCCGCTTTGTTGACGAACGGAATGGCTACGCCGCGCTCGCGTATTTGTTCATTAAGCCGCCTGGCCGCCAGCAACGCATCCCTGACCTCATCGGCATGGCAGATAAATCCGGCCTTATCGCTCATCCGCTGCTGAATTTCCCGCTTGATATCGGTAATATCCAGACCGTTTTTATTGTTCATTCCCATGCGGATCTCTTGCGCGCAGTCGTTAATTTGGCGCAGCAGCCCCGATACCGCTATCGGCGCGGTGTTCTCCTGACTGGCGATTTGCCGGGCGCAGCGCATGCCGAATACCTGTCCCGCATTCAGCGCCGCGCCGCCCGGCCGGGTCACGCCGTGGGTGCCGGCCGCTTCCCCGACGGCAAAACAGCCGGCCAGCGAAGTTTGCCCCCACATATCCACCGCCAGCCCGCCATTCATATGCTGATGGTTGACGTTAAACGGCAGCGGCGCGGCGCTGATATCATGGCCGTGATGTTTGTAGAGTTCGATAGCCAGCGGATTCATGCGCCGCAAGCGATCGATCGGCATGGTCAGCAACGCTTCATTGTTCGTCAAATACTGCGCGACATCGTCATCCAGTTCGTTCAGGCTGAACGGCCGGCCGCCGGGCACCGGCTGCGGATTACGATTGAAATCCATATAGATGGTTCGGCCCAGTTGCGATTCGGAAAAAATCGCCAAATCGACCAGACTGGAGCCAAAATTCAGCATTCGCGTGGCGTGGATCGGCCATTGATAACCTTTTCTGAAAATATTCGACGCCAGTTCCTGCGTGGTGCGGTAGTAATCAGCCAGAAAATTATGTTCCCCGCCCTGTTCGTCCACCGAATAGATGTAAGGCATACACTGAACATAGGTTCCAGATAGATTCCACGGAAACTCATCGCGCCGGGTGCCGATGCCGAACTGATTTTCGGTCAGGTTTACCGCCTCGATCCCCGCTTCCAGCCCCAGCCCCAGCGATCCGAAACAGCGGTTGGGATAGACGCTGTCGCGAAACAGCTCACCCGGCCCGCCCGCGGCCAGCACCAGCGACGGACAGAGATACAGCGCCAGACCGGCGGGATTATGCTCGCAGCGTGCGCCGGTATTGATCGCCAGCGCCCCGGCAATCCGCCGTTTACCATCACGATCGTCAATTAACAGACGGATAACCGTCGAGTGATCGACGAAAGGCACCGCCAGCCGGTTCGCCTCTTCGGCCAGCACCTTGACCATCAGCCGCGAGGTGCGCGGTCCGCAACTGGTGGCGCGGCCCGCTTCGTCATGGTCGGTCTGATAGCGTAAGGTGGCACCGTAACGATCCTCCGGCAAAGGCAGGCCGATATATTTCAGGCCGGCGAACGCCTCAATAGAACCGACGGCTTCGACATAGGCCGTATCGGCGTCCATCGCCCCGCCGGCGCTCAGCGCATTCGCCAATTGAATGAAATTATCGCCGCGATTGCTGGTGGCGGCGGTATGCAGCGTCTGCTTATCCGATCCGGAGCAGGCGGACGTGCCCCAAAACAGCGTCTGCGTCGCAACCAGCACATCCACATTCCGCCGCTTCAGCTCCACCGCGGCGCGTAATCCGGCGGCGCCGCTGCCCACCACCAGCGCTTCGCCGCGATAAACGGGAAGGGTTATCCCCTGCTCCAGCGCCAGCGACTCATCCGGCTGGCGGATGGCGGTATGTTTGGGCATTTCGACATCGGTTAACTGGTCCAGCGTATTCTGCGAAATAATCATTGCCATATTCGGTCCACTCGTTGAAATCTGTTATGCGGGCATTCGGTTATCATCGGATGAGGAATCAGGTATCGGAGACCACGCCCGACGCCTTTGGCTTGACGGCGCTATCCGCTCCAACCTCGATTTTATTGACTCTCAGCAGCAGCAAGCTGCTTAACGCCATCAGGCAGGCGGCGAAAAACCACACCGCCGGCATGTCGTAACGGTCGGACAGATAACCCGCCAGCACCGGAGAGATACCGCCGGCAATCATGCCGATGTTCATGACGAAACCAATGGCCGCGCCGCGAATGGAAACCGGCACCAGTTCGGAGGTAAAGGAGATCACCAGCGGAGTAATGGGATAGCCAATAAATCCGAGCAGCATCACCAGCGCCACCACCACAAAGAGCGGCAATTCAACGATCAGCGAAGCCATTAACAGCCCGCTGGCTACGGTGATCCCGATCAAAATCCATCTCTTGCGGGAAAAATTGCCTTTATCGCAGTAGCGCCCCAGCAGAAAGCCCCCCAGCGCGCCGGTCAGGCCAAGCAGGCTGGCGATCGTCCCGGCCATGCTCATCGGCATTTGTTTGGCGTTCATCAGGAAAGTCGGCGCCCACAGCAGCACGATCCACCAGCCGCACAGCAGCAGAAAATAGTAGAGCGCCATCATCACCACGGACGGGGTGCTGAACAGCAGGCTTAATGGAACCTTCTCTTTGACTACGGTTGATTTGGCGCGAGCGGCGGCGGATTTAGGCTCGCTTTTAACCAGAATGGCGTAAAGGAGCGCCACCAGAAGCCCCAGACCGCCTGCGACGTAAAAGACCATGCGCCAGCCGTAGACCGGCCCCAGCACCGCGCCCAGCCAGGTGCCGAAGAAACCGCCGATAGGGTAGCCCATCCAGTACAGCGACATCACGGTAGTTCGCTGTTTTTCGGTAGTAACGTTAGCCACTTCCAGCGAGGCGGCGGGCCAGAATATCCCCTCTCCGATACCGGTCATGACGCGATAAAAAATTAGCGCGGTGAGACTGCCGGCGAGTCCGGTAAATATCGTGGCGAGGGAAAACAACGTCAGCCCAAGAATTAATACCGGCTTACCGCTGAGTTTGTCGGAAATAATGCCTGAGACGAATAAAAACAGAATAAAGCCGTAAAAGAAGGAGCTGAGTAATATACCGGAGCTGCCTTTTCCCAAACCAAAATCATGAGAAATCAAGCCAATGGCTGAGGATACGGTCATTCGGTCCACTGAATACATCATATAACCGAGCCCGCAGAGGACGGACACCAATATCATTTTTTTTGTATCTGTATTCATAATTTCCCCGGTTGATAATGTTAGCAACGAGAATTGAATTTCACCTCGGCAACCGGATAATGGCCGCCGATATTTTTCTATGTCGGAGATAAGGCGACGTTTCCGCAGCCTAGCAACACGCTAGATGACGCTGTTTACAGGTCGCCAGAACGTCGTCGGGATCGCGCAGCCACCAGTTTTTGGCCGAGAAAATCTCCACTTCGTGAAAGCCGCGGTATCCTTGCGCTTCCACCGTCCAGCGCGCCCCGCGGATATCGATAACGCCATCGCCCATCATGCCGCGATCGAGCAGCAGATCTTGCGTCGATGCCAGCCAGTCGCAGATATGAAAAGCGAGCAGCCGCGATTTTCCGGCGCGCTTAATCTGTTGCGCGAATTTGGGGTCCCACCAGGTGTGGTAGAGATCGACCGCGATCCCCAAACCGTCATCGCCCAGTTCGTCGCACAGATCGTTGGCTTGTTCGAGCGTGTTGACGCAGGCGCGATCGGCGGCGTACATCGGATGCAGCGGCTCGATAGCCAACGGCATAGACACCGAACGCGAATACTCCAGCATCGCCGCCAGCCCATCCCGCACCTGCACACGGGCCTGACCGAGATCCTTGCTGCCTTCCGGCAGGCCGCCGACCACCAGCACCAGGCACTGCGCGTTCAACTCCAGCGCTTCATCCACCGCACGGCGGTTATCGTCATCGTTGCGGCGGCGCTGCTGCTCGGTCGCGCCGGGAAACATGCCGCCGCGGCAGTAGCCGGTCACCGTCAACTGGTGACTGCGGATACGGCGCGCGGCTTCCTTCACGCCAAGGGCATGCGTTTGATCGCGCCACGGGGAAATGCCGCGGATCTCATGACGGGCGCAGCCGTCAATGATTTTATCGAGCGTCCACTGCTGACGAACCGTGGCCGTATTCAGTGAAAGCAGATTGGCGTCGGGCTGTTGGTTGTGATGTTCAGACATCGGTATGACTCCTCATTCAGCGCCATCATTTATGGTTCAACGCGGGAACGTCTATCCAGCGGCGTTCGCGCCAGCTTTGCAGCGCAAGCTCCACCAACTGCACCCCTTTCGCCCCTTCCAGCAGATTCCATTTGAAATCCCCCTCGCCCCACACATGGCGCAGGAACAGCTCCCATTGCGCTTTGAAAGCGTTGTCATAGATTTGATTTTCAGGCATCAACGCCCAGTCTTGATAAAAGTCATGGGTTTGACGGACATCGGGATTCCACACCGGTTTGGGGGTATTGACGCTGGACTGGGTACGGCAGTCTGTCAGACCGGCCACGGCGGAACCATTGACGCCGTCCACTTGAAAAGTAACCAGATCATCGCGCCGAACGCGCACGCACCACGAGCTATTGATTTGCACCACCACGCCGTTGCGCAGTTCAAACGTGGCATAGGCCGCATCGTCGGCCGTTGCGGCGTAAGGCTGGCCGTTTTCATCCCAGCGCCGCGGGATATGCGTCGCGCCGAAACAGCTCAGACTTTTTATTTCGCCGAACAGATTGTCGATGACGTAACGCCAGTGGCAAACCATATCCAGAATGATGCCGCCGCCATCCTGCCGACGGTAATTCCAGGAAGGACGCTGGGCGGGCTGTAAATCGCCGTCAAAAACCCAGTAGCCGAATTCGCCGCGCACGGAAAGCACTTTGCCGAAAAAGCCGGATTGGTTCAGCATCTGTAGTTTCTGTAAACCGGGCAGCCAGAGTTTGTCCTGCACAACGCCGTGCTTCACCCCGCGTTCTTCGGCGAAGCGATAGAGATCGAGCGCCTCCTCCAGACCGACCGCGACGGGCTTTTCGCTGTAGATATGCTTGCCGGCGGCGATCGCTCGCTTCAATAGTCCCGGACGGGCCTGCGTCGTGGCGGCGTCAAAAAAAATAACGTCCTGCGGATTGCCGAGCGCCTGCTCCAGATCGGTCGTCCAGCGTTCTATCCGGTACTTGCGGGCAAGCGCGGCGACTTTCTCTTCATTGCGGCCCACCAAAATGGGATCGGGCATTAATCGATCGCCGTTCGCCAACGCCACGCCGCCCTGCTGGCGAATCGCGACGATGGAACGAATCAGATGCTGGTTTTTCCCCATGCGGCCGGTAACGCCATGCATGATAATGCCAATAGAGTGTGTCGCCATTGATAGCTCCCCCTGGAGTTCTGATTAACGCTTTCGCGATAACTAGTTGTTATTTTTATTAAAAATGCGGGACATTCAGCCCACCGTCGACGTTGATGATTTGCCCGACGGTAAACGGCAGTTTCCCCGCCGCCGCGGTCTGCACCGCCAGAGCGACATCCTGCGTTTCCCCCCAGCGCTTCATCGGCACCAGCCCATCGGCAATCTGTCGGTCGTATTTAGGCTTCACCACGCGGGTCATATCCGTGTTGATAATGCCGGGCCGGATCTCATAAACGCCGATCCCTTCTTCGGCCAAACGTAAGGCGAAAAGCTGGGTGACCATGCTGGCCGCCGCTTTGGAGATACAGTATTCGGCGCGGCTGATCGACAGGATCGAGGCGCTGCATGAAGTGATATTGATGATGCTGCGGTGGCGCCCGTTAAGCTCGCCCTGTTGCAGCATGACGCGCGCGGCGCGCTGGCTGAGAAAAAACATCGCCTGCGCATTGACATCCAGGCAGTACTGATAGTTTTCGGCGCTGACGTCCAGCAAATCGCCACGCTGTTTGGCGGCGGTGCCGGCATTATTGACCAGACAATCCAACCTGCCCCAGCGTTCAAGAATCCGATCCAGCATCGGTTGATGTTGTTCAAGCTGCGCCACGTTGCCGGAGCAAGCTATCGCCTCTACGCCGTACCCTGCGAGAAGATCGACCAATTCCTGCTGGCGCAGCACGCCTTCAGGGGTATCCCGTCCGTTGATCGCCACATTGAATCCCTGTTTAGCCAGTTCAATGGCGCACTGCCTGCCAATTCCCCGCGTAGAGCCGGTAATCAGCGCCACTGGGCGAGTTGTTGTCGTCATACGTTCTCCATATCTTTATTATTCAATACGTTATAATCAACCAACCGTTTGGTTATTTGACGATTCTAGAGCGTGTTCAGGACAAAAAAAATGATCCAACTCGCATAATCAACCAGATGGTTGATACATTTTTGAGCAGGATCACAATGTCGATCATTGCGCGGATCGTTGGGTTTTATACCGCCGCCGCACCTTGCCGGTTTGCCGCTTTCATTCGGGCTCCAGGGAAAAGTTTAAAAATCGGCGCCTGGCGCTTCACGCCGTGCGCCATGATGAGTTTGTCGCCAAACTTAGCGCCGGTCATTGTTATTGCGCCCTTGCGCTATGGTAGGATTAGGCGCGTTATCAATGGTTTTTCGCTGGCAAAAAATACATCTGATCAATAC
Organism: Brenneria izadpanahii; assembly: GCF_017569925.1. Taxonomy (NCBI): domain Bacteria; kingdom Pseudomonadati; phylum Pseudomonadota; class Gammaproteobacteria; order Enterobacterales; family Pectobacteriaceae; genus Brenneria; species Brenneria izadpanahii. Next base: position 3,531,864 of record NZ_CP050854.1, read on the forward strand.
TTTGAGGTGGCGGCGTGGCAGAAACAGCAAAATCTAAACGTAAACGTGACCCGGCGCTTACCCAGGCGAGGATCCTGGCCGCGGCAAGCAAAGAATTTGCGGAGAAAGGATTTGACGGCGCCCGCGTTGAGCAAATCGCCAGTCAGGCGGATATCAACAAACAGCTTATTTATCATTATTTCAATAATAAAGATGAGCTGTTCACCCGCGTGCTGGAAGACGCCTATCGGGGAATTCGCAAGGAAGAGGCGGCGCTGCAACTGGACCATCTGCCGGCGGATCAGGCGATCCTGCAACTGGTGGACTTCACCTGGCATTACTATCTGGAGCATCCCGAATTTATTCGGCTGCTAAGTAGTGAAAACCAGCAAAAAGCCCGTCATCTGAAAGCCTCGCGCAATATCGACGATATCAATCTAAGCTGGCAAGGGATCTCGCAGTCGCTCATCGAGCGCGGCGAACGGGAAGGGACCGTAAAAGCCGGGCTGGACGCCATGCAGTTGAATATTTCTATTTCCGCTCTCGGTTTTTTCTATCTGATAAACTGTTCCACTCTCTCCATCGTCTACCAGCAGGATCTCACCGCGCCGGAAGCGTTGGATAACCGGTTGGCCGCAATGCGGGACGCCATCGCCTGCTGGATACGGCCAACGCCATCACCCGCTTACTGAACCTCCACCCACAGCGGATAATGATCGGAACCCTGGCCGTCGGTATTCGCCCAGCAGCGGCGCACCCGCCGGCCCAACGTCGGCGTCAGCAGACAGTGATCGATACGCCCGCCCGCATTCGGATGGGTGACGCCGCTCTCTTCCGCCTGCCCCGCCGCTACCCAGGCGTCCATCAGGCCGTTATGACGGATCAGCCGGCCGTGTTCCGGCGATACCGGCCCTATCAACCGGCTATACTCCCGGCTGCCCGGCAGAAAATTCAGATCCCCCATCAGAATCATCTCCGCGGGCATCGGCGGCATGCCGCCTTCCGTCCAGCCCGCGCGGGGATCGGGATGTCCGCCGCACCAGGCGCCGCCTTCATCCGGCGCCTGAGCGAAAATCGACAGCATCGCCTCTATCTGCGGCAGGCGCGTTTCCGCGCACAGGTGGCTCAGGTGAGTGTTGTACACGCGCAATGCCGACGCGCCGGTATCGATCACCGCTTCCAGCACCCCTTGCTGAATGGAGTGCTGAGTCAGCGTGCCGAACTTCGGCAACGGGAAATTACGGCTGGAAATAATCGGCCAGCGGGAAAGCGTCAGCGTGCCGAACTGACGGCGGCGGTTATGCACCCGGCCGTCGGCTTCCACGACGCTGGCGTCCATATCGAGGTTGGCGCCGTATACCCAGTAATAGTTTTTCAGCAGTTCCCCAAACTCCGCGGCTTCATCCCGCATGCCTGAACGCTGCCAGAAACGCTCGACCTCCTGCATGCAGATAATATCCGCCCCCTGCACCTCATCGGCGATGCGCGCCAAATCGTAACGGCCGTCGCGGCCAAGGCCGTACTGTATGTTGTAGCTGACAATAAGCATGATTTAACCTGTTACCAAAGAGAGTTAGCCTGCCGTTTGGCAGGACGTTGATCGGAAGAAAGAAAAGAAACGGCCGCGCCGGGCAGACGATAGCCATCGGCGTCAAACAGCAGCAGCGACGCATACGGCAGCGACACGCCGAGCGACGCGCCGGGGCCGTACTGCGCCGCCGCGCCGGCCACCAGCGCCTGGAGCGATCCCAACGGCGTATGCAGACGGTACAGCACTTCCCGGCCCATCGGCTCCACCTGTTCGATAACCCCGTCCAGAACGCCGCCGCCCGCCGCGGTCAGCGAGACATCCTCCGGACGAATGCCCAGCGTCAGCGCTCCGCGATAAGGCTGCGATAGCCAGAGACGGCATTCGCCCACCTGCGCTTCATCGCCGCTCGCCGCCCCCGGCAGCAGGGTGATGGGCGGCGAACCGATAAAGCCGGCGACAAAGGTATTGGCCGGCTGACGGTACAGCGCTTCCGGCGTACCGATCTGTTCCACCCGGCCTTTGTTCATGCAGATAATGCGGCTGGCCATAGTCATGGCCTCGATCTGATCGTGCGTCACCATCAGCGTGGTGGCGCCGGTACGGGCATGAATGGCTTTCAATTCCGCCCGCATCGCCATACGCAGCGTGGCGTCCAGATTGGACAGCGGTTCATCCAGCAACAGCAGCGACGGCTGCTTGACCAGCGCCCGCGCCAACGCCACCCGCTGCTGCTGTCCGCCGGATAGCTGCGACGGTTTGCGATCCAGCAACTCATCCACCATGACCAGCTCCGCCGCCTCGCGGATGCGCCGCTCGCTCAGTTGCCGATCGACCGGCTTAAAACGCAGCGGGAAAGCGATGTTGTCATAGACATTCAGATGCGGGTACAGCGCGTAGGACTGAAAGACCACGCCGACATTGCGGTCGCGGGCATCGACGCCGTTGACCGATTGACCGTCAAACAGGATGCGTCCCTGCGTCGGCGCATAAAGCCCGGCCAGCAGAAACAGCGTCGTGGATTTGCCGCAGCCCGACGGACCGAGGATCGCCACAAATTCGCCATCGTCGATAGTCAGATCGACGGGATGCAGCACCTGTGTATCGCCCCAGGCTTTCGCCACCCCTTCAAGAACAATTTCCGCCATGATTCAACCCTTGATTCCACCGACGCTCATCTGCGTCAGATATTTTTGCGTAAACAGATACAGCACGATCACCGGCAGGATGTAGATAATGCCGACGGCGGCGATCAGGCCGGAATCCGCCCCCATGCTGTCTTGCGATGTCCAGAACAGATACAGGCTCATGGTCATCCGGTTGCTGTCGATCAGCAGGGTGCGCACGAAGATGTACTCCTCCCACCCGCGCAGAAACGCGAAGGTGGCGATGGCAATCACGCCGCCGACCACCTGCGGCAGCACCACCATCCGAAAAGCCTGAAAACGGCTGGCGCCGTCGGTAATGGCGCTCATTTCGATGTTCCAGGAGACGCCGTCGAAGAAGCCCTTCATCACAAAGATGGCGAACGGCAGTTCCAGCGCGCACATCACCAGCATCACGCCGAACAGGCTGTTCAACATTCCCATCCAGTAAATCTGGATGAAAATAGCCACCGTCAGCGCCATCACCGGAAAGGCGTGCAGCAGCAACAGCGTTTTCAACATGCCTTCACGCCGCCGGAATCCCAGGCGGGACAAGGCGTAAGCGGCGGGCACCGCCAGCAGCGTCACCAACAGCGTATGCCCGGCGGCGAACAGAAAGGAGTTGCCCAACGCGGCCCAGATCGACGGCAGCGTATTACTTTTCGCGCCCGCCGCCTGTATGTCCGGGTTCCATAAAAAACGGTAGTTGTGCAGCGTGAGCTGCGGCGCCACCAGTAGAACCAGCAGCAGCAGCGCCATCAGCCCGACCATCCAGCGCAGGCGCGCGATATGGGTTTCATTGCGCACCCGGCAGGCGATGACCATCAGCAGCGCAAACGCCAGCCCCGCGATGGCCAGCAACTGCCACAACACATGAAATTCGGCGCTGCCGTCGCGGTTGGTGAACGAGATCGCCAACAGCCACAGATAAGGCACAAACACCGGAATGGAAACCAGCGTCAGGAAGGCGATCACCCCGCTCATAAAACCCAGCCGGTTCCAGCGCGAACGCGCCGCCCGGCGCGCCCAGTCAATACGAACAACATCGGTCATCGCAGTACCTCAATACGCGGCGGAGCAAACTGATCCCGCATGTTCATCATTCGCCATTGCAGCAGCGTCAGCAGCACGCCAAACAGCATCAGCCCCAGCGCCAGCATCGCGCCGTATCCATACGCCCCGGACTCGAAGGCGCGGCGATAGATGTAAAGCGCATACGTCGTGGTGTCGTACACCGGCCCGCCGCCGGTCAGCAGCAGGATATATTCGTAGGTCACCATCAGCGACAGCGCCTGATACATGGCGATAAAGCGCGCCGGACCGGCGATCGCCGGCAGCACCACATGGCGGATCACCGACCACTCCCCTGCGCCGTCCACGCGCGCGGCATGCCAGAGGTGCGCAGGAATGGCGCGAATAGTGGAAGTCAGGATCACCATGGCGAAAGACGCGCCCACCAGACCATTGGCGACCACAATCAGCAGCATCGGATGATCATTACGGATATTCAGCGGCGGCAGCCCAAGCAGGTTGATCGTTATCTGGTTGAGCAAACCGTGCGGCGACGAATCCACCGCCCATATCCACAGCAGCGCATACAGCACCGAGGGCGAAATGCGCGGCAGAAACCAGATGCCGCGAAACAGCGCGCCGAAGCGAGCAGGGATGGCGGTGGTGGCGATCGCCAGTACGATCCCCAACCCCAGATTGAACAGCAGCAGCGTGGCGCAGACATACGCCAGCGTGGTCAGCAGGATCGCGGGCATCCGCCTATCGGAGACCAACAGCCGCGCCAGGTTATCGGCGCTGAAGCGGGCGATCTCTAGGTTGCTGCCCGTATCGCTGAAGGCGATGACCAGGTTAAGCAGGATCGGCGCGATAAAAAACACCGCCAACACCGAAATGGCCGGCGCCATATAAAGCAAAGGCCGGGTTCTGGACGTACGCTGCGGAAGAATAACGGACATATCTTGACCCTTACGGTATGACCGGGAATCAGACCCTCCCGGCATGCTCTCAATGAAGGCTATCGACGATTTCCACATCCTTGCCCAACTGCATTTCCAGCTCGTCGGCGATGAACTCGACCGCCTGCGCCGGCGTCATCCGTTTGGTTTCCACCGCCTGCAACCCTTTGAACAACACCCGGTTGTAATCGCCGAACCGCACATGATTAGGCACAAAGGTCAGGTTCGTCATCATCTTGCCGGCCTCGGCCAACGCCCAGCTATCGGTATACTGCGGCATGGCGGTCTGCGCATGACTGATGGCGATATGATAGGAGGTCACGTCATGGCGGTTGTTGTAATAAGGCAGGCTGGCTATCGCCACCAGTTGGGCGGCCAGTTCCCGGTTTTTACTCTTGTTGCTGACGACATGGACGATGGGATGGGAAAGGTTGGCCGGTTTGCCGCCTTTGACCGCCGCCGGAGCCGGGATCCAGCCGATTTTATGGGTATAACCCGCTTTATCGGCCGGCCAGGCGGGGCCGAAGTTGTCATTCACCTGCCAGGCCATCGCCCAGATCCCCTGATGGAAAATAAAGGCTTTTTCCTGTTTGAAATTGGCCTGAATGGCGTCCCAGCTCATTGAGGTATTATCGGTCGGCGTAACGCCCTCGCTGACGTTGCGGGCGTACCAGCTCAACGCGTTTTCGATCTCTTTTTTCGGGAACAGCAGTTTGCCGGTTTTTTCATCCATAAACTTCGCGCCGGACGACGAAAAAACCATCAGATAATCAATGCCGACGTTCGGCCGGTGCAGCATGCCAACCTGCGCGGCGCCGCCGTTCACCACCTCTTTGGACAGCGCGGTCAGGTCATCCAGGGTGAAATCGCCGCTTTCCACGCGCGCCGGCAAACTATCGATAAACGCCTCATCCTTGCCGATCTTGCGCAACATGTCCTTGTTGTAGAAGAACATGCGGATTTCCGCATCCTGCGGGATGCCGTAAATCTTGCCCTGATATTTGGCGGCGTCCCACAGCGTCGGCAAAATATCGCCGTACACCCACGGATTGGCCTTAATCTGATCGTCCATCTGCATGGCGTAGCCATTGCGGGCGAATTCGCCGATCCACTCGTGGGGCAGCAGCACGATATCCGGCCCTTGATTGACCGCGAAGGCTTTCATGGTGTCCAGCGCCAGATCGTCCCAGCCCTGCACCGCGCTGGCATGGGTATCAATCACTATTTTCTTGTCCACGCCCGCCGCGGCGAACTGACGGTTCATCACCTCGGCCGCATCCTCGATGTTGGCGGTGCGCATCGGGGCGTTTCTGTCGTTCAGCGTCCAGAGTTTCAGAGCGATCGTTTCAGCCAGCGCGCTATGCGCCGCCATACTCAGCGCCACAGCCGCAGATAAAGACAACAATGTAAATTTACGCATAGTCACTACCCTGCTATTTAAGTTGACGAATTAATTAAGTAGCTTAATTATATTGCAGGCATATGACCGCCGGCGGGATATCAGGAGAAACCGAACCATCATGGATAAACGCGAACTCACCGCGACTCACCGTAAACTGGTGGCGCTATTACGCCGTTCCGGCTGCCTGTCCCGTCTCGCGCTCGCCGCCGCCAGCGGGCTGACCACCGCCGCCGTCAGCATGATGACGCGGGACATGCTCAACCTCGGCATTCTGGAAGAGAGCGACAGAGAACAGGGCCGGCGCGGCCCGCCCAAAATCAATTTGCGGGTGGTGGCCCACACCGGTTATGTGTTGGGGGTATACGCGGAATACGATCTGATCTGTCTGCTGCTGATGGACTACGCCGGGCACTGCGTGGCGGAAAAAACGCTGCGGGGAGATTTCCGCTCCGTATTGACCGTGGCGGATACCCTCGCCGGGGCGGTCGCCGCGTTGATGGAGCAACAGCGTATCCCACAGGACAAAATGTTAGCCGTCAATCTGGCGCTGCCCGCCCGCTTTGACGGCGGCGCGCTGCCGGTGTGGATTGCCCCCGGCCTGGTCGCCTGGCGGGGCGTGGATATCGCCAGCCAACTGAGCGAACGGCTGAACTGCCCGGTACTGGTGGAGAACGACGCCAACTGCGCCGCCATCGGCGAATTGAATTTTGGCGAGGCCGACCATCATGACAGTTTCTTTTACCTGTACATCGGTAAAGGCATCGGCGGCGCGCTGGTGCTAAACGGCGATCTCTATCACGGCCAGAATGGCAACGCCGGCGAAATCGGCGCGCTGCGCCCTCGTTCGCAGTCACGCCCTTCGTTTGATGATTTGCAGGATTGTCTGCGGGCGGCGGGAGTGGATATCCCCTCATCCCCGGACGATCCGCAGTGGGAAAGTCTGGCGAACTCACCGGCGGGCGGACGCTGGATCGAACGGGCGGCGGATGAGCTGTTCGACCTGATTTACACGGTAACCGCCCTGCTCGACCCGCCCTGCGTCTACCTCGGCGGCACGCTGCCGCAGCCGTTTACGCGCCGGTTGAAAAGCGCGCTGGAAACGCCGCGCCCGCGGCCCAACGGCGAAGCGCCGTTGCCTTTGCCGCCGCTGAAAATCTCTTCCATCCCGGCGCAAAACAGCGCCGCGTTCGGCGCCGCGGCGCTGGCGCTCAGGCAATGGTAGACGCGGCGGGCAAATCCGCATAACGCCCCTGCCAATGGGGCGGTTGAAGTCTGAAAGCGCTATGCATTATGCTATTGTTAGCTTGCTAGCATAATTTCCTGTTTCGTTGCGTTGCGCCGTCATTCATCTAAAGAAGGTTCCCATGCTCAAAGGAATGTCCATTTCACGAAAAACGCTCCATAGCGAGATTGCGGATCTGATTCGTGAAATGATTGTCAGCGGCGAACTGGAACCGGGCAGCAGGATCCCCGAAAAAGCGCTGTGCGAACAGTTTGAGATATCGCGCACCCCGCTGCGCGAGGCGCTTAAGGTGCTGGCCACCGAAGGGATGATCGTTCTGCTGCCCCAGCGCGGCGCCCGCGTCGCCACGCTGACGGACGACGAACTGTTTGAAATTTTCCCCATTATCGCCAGTCTGGAAGGACTGGCCGGCGAAATAGCCTGCCAGCATATCACCAGCGACGAGCTAACCCATATTGAGCAACTGCATAACGCCATGCTACAGGCTTACCAGCAGCTCGACAGACTGGAGTATTCCAGACTGAACCGGGAAATTCATTTAGCCATATTCGCCGCGGCACGCAACCAATCGCTGATTGCGCTGTACCACAATCTTGAGCTGCGCATCAGAAATATCCGCCATACCATCCGGCAGCGCCCCAGCGACTGGCAGTTGGCGGTGCAGGAGCATGAAGAGATCCTACAGTGCCTGCGGGACAAAAATGCGCAGCAGCTGGCCGCCACGCTGCGCAGGCATGTCATGAGCACCGCAAACGCCGTGCGTAACGCCGTCAACGCGTCCACCAGCAGCCATCACTGATGGTCATAACTTTTATCTATATTTCCCGCCATTAGCCATATCGCGGCATTTCAGAATAACCATATGAATTTAAAATAAAAATACTCTCGTATGCCAGCCGAGAGCGCGGGTCTTTTTGCGTCTCGGTAAAATGAATTAATTATACATTATTATTTTTTATTGACCGCTGCTGCAAAATTGAACGATTATCGGCCAATCGAACTCCTGCTGCGCTGCGTTTTCCGCACTGACATTCGCGGCGCAACGCGGACCGGCCATCAGTATGAAAGCGTAATTCATTCTATTTCCCGTGGAGCAACCATGAAACGACAGATATTGGCTACATCCCTGTGCACGCTTATTCTGGCTACCGCATCGGCTGGCGCCGAGGAGTTGGAGGGAACATTAAAGAAAATCGCCGACAGCGGCCAGATCACCGTGGGCCACCGCGACGGCGCGGTCCCCTTCTCCTACTACGACGATAATCAGCAGCCGATCGGCTACGCGATGGATATCTGCGCCGCGGTGGTCGACGCGGTAAAAACCAAGCTGAACAAGCCCGAGCTGGCGGTCAGCACTATGCCGGTCACCGGCACGACGCGCATTCCGCTGCTGACCAACGGCACCATTGATATGGAGTGCGGCACCACCACCAACAACGCCGAACGCCAGAAGCAGGTTACCTTTTCCACCACCTATTTCGTCGCAGCCGTGAGAATTCTTTCCAAAAAATCCGCGCCGGCGGCATCCATGGCGGATTTAAAGGGAAAAACCGTGGTTACGCTGGCAGGCACCACCAGCGTCAGGATTATCAATGACGCCAACAACGCCGGGAAATTGGGCATGACCATTCTTTCCGCCAAAGATCTGGCCGAAGGCATGCTGACGCTGGAAACCGGCCGGGCCGCCGCCTTTATTTTCGATGACGTTTCCTTAGCCGGCGCCAGAGCGACGTCCAAGAATCCCGACGATTACCAGATTTCAGACGAACCGCTGTCGGTAGAGCCGTATGGCGTCATGCTGCGCCGTAACGACGAGCAGTTTAAGACGCTGGTCAATACCACTATTGAAGGGTTGTACAGCAGCGGCGCCATTACCGCGCTTTACGATAAATGGTTCACGCAGCCGATCCCGCCGAAAAACATCAATATGAATTTCCCGATGTCGGCGCAGTTGCAGAAAACGATCGCCCATCCGACCGACGATCCGAATCCTGAGCTTTACCGCTAAGAAACAGATCCATATTGCTTTGCTATCGACGCATGCGATTTAGCGCCATATCCAGGGAATCACGTCGGCGGCGCGTAGGCCGACAAACGCTGTAAATAATAAGAACGGCTAGTTTGAGAAACGATGAACTATAATTGGAACTGGAACATATTTTTCGATATGTCGCTTGATGGGACCAACACTTACTGGCAAACGTTGGTGATGGGTCTCGGCTGGACGGCCGTTACGGCCGTCTGCGCCTTTAGCATCGCGCTATTGCTGGGTTCTTTGGCCGGCATCGCCCGCAATACGCCGTTTGCCGTTCTGAACCGCTGCGGCGGCGCCTTCGTCGAACTGTTCCGCAATATTCCGTTGTTAATGCAAATGTTTCTCTGGTACTTCGTCTTACCGGAAGCGCTGCCGGAATCGGCGGGCGTCTGGTTGAAACAGTTGCCTAACGCGCAATTTTATACCGCGACGCTCTGTCTGGGCTGCTATCACGGCGCGCGCATGGCGGAAGTGGTGCGCGCCGGGCTGGAAAGCCTGTCCAAAGGACAGCGCATGGCCGGACAAGCCTTGGGGCTGACGCTGCCGCAGACTTACCGTTTCGTGCTGCTGCCGGTGGCGTTTCGCATCGTAACGCCGGCTATCACCTCGGAATTTCTCAGCTGTACCAAAAACACCTCGGTGGCGCTGGCTATCGGGCTGGTGGAACTCACCGGCAGCGCCCGCGCCATGCAGGAAAACAGTTTTCAGGTGTTTGAGGCCTTTACCGCCGCCACCGTGCTTTACCTGCTGCTTAATCTGATTATCGTCTTTGTTATGCGCAACATGGAAAAACGAGCGGCGCTGCCGGGTTTCGGCATGGATCAGAACCGGAAGAAGGGGTGAAATCATGCTGACGGGATTTGATTTTCAGACCATCGTCAACGCCTTGCCCTACCTGTTTCTGACCGGGATGAGCTTTACGCTGAAGTTAACCTTCTTCGCCACGGCGCTGGGCATTATTTTCGGCACGCTGCTGGCGATAATGCGCCTGTCCCGATTCAAGGCGCTGGCCATGCTGGCCGCGGGTTACGTCAACCTATTGCGCTCGCTGCCGCTGGTTCTGGTGATCTTCTGGTTCTATTTTCTGGTGCCCTATATTCTGCAATGGATCACCGGCGCGTCTTTTCCGGTCAGGGTCGAGCCCTTCTGGTCATCGGTCATCACCTTTACGCTGTTCGAAGCCTGCTATTTTTGCGAAATCGTCCGTTCCGGCATTCAGTCGCTGCCCGCCGGCCAGTCTCAGGCGTCTCTGGCGCTGGGATTGACCGGAAGGCAAACCATGCTGTATGTCATTCTGCCGCAGGCCATGCGCAACATGCTGCCGCTGTTCCTGACCCAGACCATTATCCTGTTTCAGGACACCTCGCTGGTCTATGTCCTGTCGATTACCGATTTTCTCGGCGCGGCGGCCAAGGTCGCGCAACGCGACGGACGCTTGCTGGAAATGTATCTGTTCGCCGCCGCCGTCTATTTCATCATCTCTTATCTGGCATCCAATGCCGTGCGGCTGCTACAGAAGCGCACCGCCATTATCCGTTGAGCCATGATGAAATCCGGGGAGCAGCGCATCCGATGCCGTACCGCATGAGATTTCCGGCGGCGATCTCCCTCTGCGGCCGGCAAAACGCAGAGTATCGGAGCGCCGACAAAATGCGAAACATTGCCACTAATTACCCCCTCCCGCCCTCCCCCTTGCCAGGGGGAGGAGATAACGCCGGATCTGCTCCCTCCCCTGCGAGGAGAGAACGCCGGATTTGCTCCCTCCCCTGCGAAGGGGAGGGCCGGGGTGGGGTCAGAAACACAGGGTAACGCTCTTTTTCAAACAGATTGGTGAATTAAATGCCCATAACGCAACATAACAATCAGACCGGCCATGACGCTGCGGCCGCAGAAGACAACCACGCGCTGTTACGCCTTTGCGCCGCTCGCCTCGACGCCCTGAAGAACGATCGCATCGTACTCTACGCCGGCGCCAATTTACCCAGCGAAGCGGCTATCGCCGCCTACTCGCCGGCGCTGAGCGCCTATCCGGCCATGGGCCCCCGGTTCGCCAAGGAGCAGCCGGACACCGATCTGGTGTCGAAACTGGAAGCCGCCGTGGAAAACGAAATCAACGCCCTGTTCGGTTCGCTATGGGCGGAAACCCGGCTGGCGAACTGCACGACGGCGAATCTGGCGGTATTTCATGCATTTTCCCAACCCGGCGATCTGCTGCTGGCGCCGGCCGCGGCCCACGGCGGCCACTTGAGCCAGCGCCGCGGAGGAACGCCCGAACTGGCGGGGCTGAAAGTGATGGATTTGCCGTACGACGCGGAAAACGACGCTCTGGACGCCGCCGCGGCCGCCGAGATGGTCCTTGCCGAGAAGCCCAAACTGGTGATGCTGGGCCGTTCGGTGATGATCAAAGCCGACGATATCGCGCCGGTGGTCGCCAGCGCGCACCGGGTCGGCGGCAAAGTCATTTTCGATGCATCCCATGTGCTGGGGCTGATTGCCGGAGGAATGTTTCCCAATCCGCTGGCGTTGGGCGTCGATATCATGACCAGTTCGACCTATAAAACCTTCCCTGGACGCCCGCACAGCATTATTGCCGGCCGTAATGCGCAGGATCGTCAGCGCCTGTCGCAGTTGATTGAAAGCCGGATGATCGCCAACTGCGATGCCGGTTGCCTTCCGTCGCTGCTGGTTACGCTGATGGAAACCCGGCGCAACGGCGGCGGCTATGCGCGGCAGATTTGCCGCAACACGGCCGCGATGGCCGCCGCGCTGCGGGCAATGAACGTGGCGGTGATCGCCGCGCCGCCGCATCAAACCGCCACCCACCAGCTATTGATCCCGATGGACTCATCGCTGTCGCCGAAAGCGGCCATCACCGCCCTTGAACAGCACGGCATTCTGGTCGGCTCCTGCGCCGATCCGCGAGCGCCGAATGAATTCGCGCTGCGCGTCGGCACGCAATTTATGACGCGGCAGGGAAACAACGAAGAGGACTTTGCGGCTATCGCCCAAAAGCTGGCGCAATTGCTGGAGAAAACGGCGGCGGGCCGTATGCGCTATCGGGAATAACCGTCCGCCCTGGGAGGAGCCGAGCCGCCCGCGCGCGCGCGCAATAAAATGGTCATTATTGATCTATAGGCAATTATCTTTCGCAATTATGCCACTATATCTACGATATCAGGCTGCCATAATGACTATCTCGTTGACGGTAAGCGTCACGTAGCCATATGGAATAATTGAGAAATTCAATATTGCTATTTTTCAGGAGGTAAAGATATGACTATTCCTGCGTTTGGAGTGGGAACGTTCCGTTTGACCGGCCAGGTAGTTATCGATTCCGTCCGTAATGCGCTGGATGTGGGATACCGCGCGATCGACACCGCCCAGATTTACAATAATGAGGCGGAAGTGGGCCGGGCCGTGGCTGAATCCGGCATCGATCGCGATTCGTTATTCATCACCACCAAAATCTGGGTGGATAATTACGCCAAAGACAAGCTGATCCCCAGTCTGCAAGAAAGTCTGAAAAAATTACGCACGGATTATGTGGACCTGACGTTAATTCACTGGCCCGCCCCCGGCAACGGCGTCGGCGTGGATGAATTCATGACCGCGCTGGCCGAAGCCAAAGCGCAGGGCTTAAGCCGTCAGATCGGCATCTCCAATTTTCCCATCGCTGAAACGCAAGCGGCGATGGCAGCGGTAGGAAAAGATCAGATCGCCACCAATCAAATAGAATTAAGCCCTTATTTGCAAAGCCCCAAGCTGGTTTCTTTCCTGAAACAGCAAAATATCGCTATTACCTCATACATGACATTGGCGTATGGCAAGATACTGAAAGACAAAGTCATTAACGCCATCGCCCAACGGCATCAGGCAACGGCGGCTCAGGTGGCGCTGGCCTGGGCGCTACAGTCCGGATTTTCGGTCATACCGTCATCAACCAAGCGGGAAAACCTGGCCAGCAATTTACTGGCGCAACAGCTCACGCTGACGCAGGCCGATATGGCGGAGATCGCCGCTCTGGATCGCGGCGGCCGCGAGGTCAGTCCCGATGGGCTGGCCGCTCGCTGGGACGATTAATCGCTCGGAAACCAAGAAGAGACAGCCGCTTTTCCCTACCCCTGTTATCAGGGGCGGGGATACTGCTGTTCGTTCTCATTTATTTTTCCAGTCACTTGCGCCGATAACGAATTCCGCAAAAAAACCGGGACGGTTACGGCATTTTTCTATCAGGATCGGCTGTTGATGAAACTCAATTTTCCACTGGTGGCCTTAGCCACAGGCGCATTCGCCATTGGTACTACAGAATTCTCTCCGATGGGATTATTACCGGTTATTGCTCGCGGCGTCGATGTCTCCATTCCCGCCGCCGGCATGTTAATCAGCGCCTATGCGATTGGCGTAATGGTTGGCGCGCCGATTATGACCCTATTGCTGTCGCGTTATTCTCATCGCAGCGCATTGATTTTCCTGATGAGCATTTTCACGCTGGGAAATCTGTTATCGGCCGTTGCGCCCAATTATACGGTGCTGTTGATTTCACGGCTGATTACCAGCCTGAATCACGGCGCTTTCTTCGGCCTTGGCTCGGTGGTGGCCGCCAGCGTGGTCACCAAAGATAAGCAGGCCAGCGCCGTCGCCACTATGTTTATGGGGCTGACCATCGCCAATATCGGCGGCGTTCCGGCGGCGACCTGGCTTGGAGAAATGATCGGCTGGCGCATGTCTTTCGCCGCCACATCGCTACTGGGACTGGCGGCGATGCTGAGCCTGTTGCTGTCGCTGCCGCCGGGCGGCAATAAGGGGAAACGTCCTCAGGTTCGTCAGGAATTAGCGGTACTGACCCGCCCGGTCGTCGTGGTGTCGTTGCTGACCACCGTCCTGGGCGCCGGAGCCATGTTCACCCTGTATACCTATATTTCGCCGGTGCTGACGACCCTCACCCACGCGTCGCCGGGTTTCATCACCGCCATGTTGATATTAATCGGGATAGGGTTTTCTCTCGGCAACTATTTGGGCGGACGCCTGGCCGATCGATCGCTGAACGGCACGCTGAAAGGCTTTTTTCTGCTGCTGATCGTAACGATGCTGGCAATCCCCTGGCTGGCCAGAAGTGAAATCGGCGCGGCATTCAGCATGGTCGTGTGGGGGATGGCGACGTTCGGCGTCGTGCCGCCGCTACAGATGAATGTTATGCGGGTCGCTCATGAAGCGCCAGGATTGTCCTCATCGGTCAATATCGGGGCCTTCAATCTGGGCAATGCGTTAGGGGCCGCCGCGGGCGGCGCGGCGATCGCCGGAGGGCTGGGCTACGCCTACATCCCGGTAATCGGAGCGTTGGTCGCCGTCGTCGGGCTGCTGCTGGTGCTGTACTATACCCGCAGTCTGCGCCCGCAGACCTGAGATCGGGGAAAGACCGCGGCGCAGCTACACCGGCGGCGCCGCGTTCGCCCAGGCTCTAAGCTCACGCCAGCGTTCATCGCGGGCGGCGGCCAGCGCGCTCAGCAGCTCGGGCTCCAGCGATTTAAACCGCCCCTGCTCCGAAAAATAACTTTCCAGCGGCGCAAACCGGTTAGGATTACGGTTAATGGTCAGCGCCCCTTGCTGGTATTCCAGCAGCGGCCAAAGTCCGGTATCCACCACGCTTTTGCCCAGCGCGATGGTGCTGTCGCTGGCGCACCCCCAGCCGGTGGGACAAGGCGCAAACACATGCAGAAAGGCCGGGCCATCGACGGTGGCGGCCTTCTCCAGCTTTTTCAATAGATCGGACGGCTGCCCCACGCTGGCGGTGGCGGCATAGGGCACATGATGGGCCGCCGCGATCTGCAACAGGTCTTTTTTATGACTGCGCCATCCCTGCCGGGCCGTCGGCGGCGCGGCGTCAAGAACGTCGCCCGGACGTTTTTCGCCGTTGAGGTGGTAAGGCTTGAAACCGGACGGCGACGTGGTGGTTTTCGCCCCCCAGGGGGTGGCGCCGCTCTTCTGAATGCCGGTGTTCATATAGGCTTCGTTGTCGTAGCAAATATAGATAATGCGCTCCTGGCGATCGAACGCCCCGGACAGGGATTGCAGACCAATATCCGCCGTGGCGCCGTCGCCGGCGAAGCCCACCACCGGAATATCGGTGATGCCTTTGGCGCGCAATGCCGCCGCCAGCCCTGAGAGCACTGCCCCGGTCGCCGCGAACGGCGCGATCATCGCATTCACGCCCACCGCCATTTGCGGATAGATAAAACCGACCGCCGACATACAGCCCGCCGGGATCACCACATGGCTTTTCGGACCGAAAACCTTTAGCGCCAGACGCACCACCAGGCTGCCGCCGCAGCCCGCACAGGCTTTATGACCGACAAAATACTCCTCCGGCGGCAGGTTTTTAATCGATATGGACATAGGAACTCTCCTGCTCATCAGAGGAAACGCCGGTCGCGTTCTGGCCGGGTGACGGCGGCTCAATGCCGAGAAAGCGCAGATCCGGCGCCTCAGCGGAGCGGACCGGCGGCCGCAATAATTCGCCATACAGCCGGACCACGTCTTCCAGCCCAATCTCCTGCCCCCCCAAACCGGCGATCTGGTTGATCACATAGGGCAGACGCCGGCCGGTCACGCTGGCATAGTCAAACAAGGCGGCTTTGACCTCCACCGCCACCGCGCCCTGCTGACCGAAAGAGATGTCTTTCTCCAGCACGGCGATAGCCTGCGCCGTCCGGGTTCGATGCCGGCCAAACAGCGCGTAGAGCAACGCCGCCTGCGGGAAAGGCCGCAGATAACGTAAACGCAGCAGCCCGACCGCTTCTCCCCGCGCGCGCAGCGTATCGACGGCGCTGCGCACCGTACCGGCGACGCTGCCGAGCGTAATGATGATCCGCTCGGCGTCATCAAGCCGGTAACGCTCAATAACGCCATCCGTCAGCCCCTCCTCGCCGCGGCCGAAATGGGATTGAAACCGCCGGCTGATGGCGGCGATTTCGCTCAACGCGCCGCGCATCGCCTGATGTTGCAGATACTTGAATTCGGTATATTCCCCCGGCCCGGCGGTAATCGCCAGGCTTTGCGGATCGCCAAGGCTGAAGGTTCCCGGCGCGCCGTCGGCAAAAAAACGCGCCGGTAGGAAGGCATCGACCAGCGCCTGAGCGGGCAATCGCACCGGCTCGTAGGTATGCGTCAGGACAAAGCCATCCAGATTAATCATCACCGGCGTACGAACGGCAGGATGCTCGGCCAACGCATAGGCTTGAATAACCAGATCCAGACTTTCCTGCGCCGTTTCGGCGTAAACCTGGATCCAGCCGCTGGAAAGCTGGGAAAGGGAGTCGCTTTGATCGCCATAGATATTCCACGGCAGCGCCAGCGCCCGGTTGGCATTCATCATCACCAGCGGGAAGCGTCCTCCCGCGCTGTACGGCAAACACTCGGCCATATACAGCAGCCCCTGCGATGAGGTGGCGGTAAAGGTGCGCACGCCCATCGCGGCGCTGCCCATCACCAGCGACAGCGCCGAATGTTCCGACTCCACATGGACAAATTCGGCGTCAAGCTCTCCCTCCTCCACCATTTCCGCCAGGCGCTCCACCACCACCGTTTGCGGCGTGATGGGATAAGCGGCGATCACCGCGGGCCGGCACAAGCGCACGCCATAAGCGACGGCTTCATCGCCAGACAGGAACAGACGTTCGCCATCGTGGCGCTCATGCGCATGCGGGTCGGCCGTTAAAGGTTTGCTCATCGCTGTTCTCCCTTGCCGGCATGGCGCCGTGCGTTACTCATGATGTTGCGCCTCCGCCGATAGCGGTTCGAACTCGCTCGCCATGACGATGGCGTCCTTGGGGCATTCCCGCGCGCAGATGCCGCAGCCCTTGCACCACTCGGCCAGTAACCGCGGATAGTTGTCTCGGGTATTCGCCAGCGCGCCGTCCGGGCAGAGCAGCACGCACAGGTTGCAGCAAATACAGGCGCTGTCTTCGATTTTCGGCCGCAAGGTGCGCCAGCCGCTGTTTTCCGCCGCCAGATAACCCGAAGTAAGCTGCGGCGACGCGGGCCATTGCTGTAAGCCGGGCTTTTGATGAACCCGCAGCCGGCAGGGGCCCTGCAACGTCACGGGCCGCGGATCCTGACTGACTCCGCCTTTGCGGGCGCGGCGGGGACGTTCGCAAGCGGCCTCATCCGGCAATGCGCCGTCTCCCCGTCTTCCGGTAGAATCACGCATGCGCCGTCTCCTGAAGCGCCGCCGTCCGATGATGGGCGGCCAGCCACTCGGCCAGCGGCCTCGCGATATCTTTCTCCGTGCGGCCAAACCGCTCGGCGGCGTCAAACGCCGCCAGGTTGCGGCGGACCCGCTCCGGCAACGGCGCGGGAGAACGCCAGTGGGGGGCGAACTCGGAAATAACGGCGTTTTCCAGCGCGGAAGACGGAAGCAAGGAGAGCAGCCCGTTGAGTATGCCGAGCAGCACGGTGTTGATATGCCGGCTCCCCAGATGGCGCTCGGCAAGCGCGCTCGCCGGAACGCGCCATTCCAGCCCATAAGGCCGTGGCTGAAAACGCTGCTCATGCTTGCCGTCAATCAGAATCAACGATCCGGCGGCAAGCTGTTCGGCGCGTAGCTGCGGCAATAATGTGTCGTCCATCACCACCGCGATCTGGGCCTGACGCGCCGGACTGCGGTCGCGGATGGGCGAATGGGATAGCCGGGTGTAGGCATAGACCGGCGCGCCCCGGCGTTCAGGGCCGAAAGAGGGAAAGGCCATCGCCTCAAGATCGGCAAAACGGACCGCTCCCAGCCCCAGCAGTCGGGCCGCGGTAAAAGCGCCCTGGCCTCCCCGCCCCAGCCAAAGAATATCAAGCATATTGATGCTACGCCTCTTATGGTGTTTTATCGGTGAGATCTAGAGCGCGCAGGCGCTACGAGTATCGATAACGCGTTTCGCTTTATGGGTGTGGCGGGGAAGAGTTTCCGGCGCCAGCAGCAGCACCCGTTTGGGACGAACGCCAAGCCGGGCTTTAATCTCCTGATGCAGACGCGCTTCCAGCAGGCCATCCTCTTCGCCCACATTGCCGTTACGTTCGACTTCGAGATCAAAACGCGTCAGGCGCTCTTCTTCATACAGCGTGATGCGGTATTCGCCATTGAGTTCCGGCGTAGCGCGCACTATCGCCTCCAGATCGCCAGGAAAGACATTCACGCCGGAGACGATAAACATATCGTCTTTGCGCCCGGTGACCGTGATGCGCACATGGGTGCGGCCGCAGGCGCAGGGCGAATGGTCGGCGATGATAATATCCCCGGTGCGAAAACGGATCATCGGACGCGCCCGTTTGGTCAGCGTGGTCAGCACCATTTCCCCCGGTTGGCCGTCCGGCACCGGCTCATCGGTTACCGGGTCCAGCACTTCCAGCAGAATATCGTCCTCCGCCAGATGCAGACCGTTCTTCTCTTCACAGGAGCCGGCGCAGGCGCCGTAAATATCGGAGATGCCATAAAAATCATAAACCTGAACGCCCCAGCGCGCTTCAATGGCCCGCCGGGTTTCCGGGATCGAGCCGCCAGGCTCGCCGCATACGATAATACGCTTAAGCGCCAGATCCCGGCGCGGATCGATCCCCTGATCAATCGCCGTTTCCCCCAGATGCCAGGCATAAGACGGCGTGGTCCAGGTTATGGTGGGCCGGAAGGTTTTCATGATATACAGCAGACGATCGGATGGGATAGTGCCGGCCCAAAAGCAGAGCGCTCCCAGCTTTTGAGCGCCGATAACATCCGGCCCGCCGACGAAAAGCGTGAAATTGAGCGCGTGCACATAGCGATCGTCGGGACGCATGCCGATGGCCCAGAAAAGCCGGGCCTGAATATCCTGATAGCGTTCAAAATCGTCCGCGCTGAAAGGGCTCAGCGTCGGCGAGCCGGTACTGCCTGACGACGCGGAGACGAATACCACCTGCTCTTCAGGTATGGCCAGAATATCGCCCAGCAAGGGCGCGGCATCCTGCCTCTCCCGTTCAATCCGCTTATCGATAAAGGGGTAACGGCGCAGATCGTCAAGCCGGCGTAAATCTTCGGGATGTACCCCCGCCCGCTCAAACGCTTCCCGGTAGTAAAGGGAGTGCGCGTAAGCATGAGTGAGCGTGTTTTTTAACCGTTGCAGTTGCAGCGCCTCAAGATCCTGACGGGGCAGTATCTCCACCTCATCCCAATAACGCCGATAAGCTGTTGTGCTAGTCATGACATGCCCTTATTTCTGCGCTAACTTCTCTTGTAGCCAGAGCGGTTTTTGGAAGTCGCGAAAGATGTATTGAGGATCCTGTATCACCGCAGCGAACTCAGGAGATTCGATAACCGCGTGAATATCGGCGACGAACGGCTTGTTCACATCGTCGCTGCGCACCGCCACCACGTTCTTGAGCTCTTCATCAAGCGTTTCCAGCGCGATGGCGTCCGAGAGCTTGAGACCCGAAGCGATGGCGAAGTTGCCGTTCACCAGCGAAGCGGCGGAGCTATCCAGCGTTCTTGGCAGTTGCGCCGCCTCTAGCGGTTTGAATACCAGCCCCCGCGGATTGCCGCCGATATCTCTTTCCGTGGCTTTCGTCGCATCGATATTCCCTTTCAGAGTGACGAGCCCCAGACTGGCCAGAAAACGAATGCCGCGCGCCAGATTGGTCGGATCGTTCGACAGCGTCACAACATCGCCTTGCTTAAGTTCATCCAGGCTTTTAATTTCCTTGGAATAAAGCCCTAACCCGGCGGTGGGAACATTAATTAACGGCGACAGTTTCAATCCCTTGTCGGCGGAAAATTTCTTCAGGTAAGGAAGGTGCTGAAATAAATTGACGTCAATACTGCCATTCGCCAGCGCCAAATTTGGCTGCACATAATCGCTGAATTCCGTGATCTTGACTTGATGACCTTTCTGCTCAAGTCCTGGCTTGATGGCGAATTTAATCATGTCGCTATATGGGCCGGGAGCCACGCCGAATACAATCGTCTGCGCCTGCGCTGAATGAGAATGCATAAAAATAGCGCCCGCCAATAAAGCCAGCATCAAATATAAATATCTGGAATACTTTCCTGAAATCATCTGATTATTTCCCACATAAATTAAACCCACACCCAATTACTGAGTGCAAACTTGAAATAATACCGTCAATAAAAACGCTACCAACAAAGGCCGACAAAAATAAATCAAATAATCGGATATCATTATATGGAAAGCAGGATTAAATACCTTAGTTACTCTCTTGTTAAAAAATATTATATTTTTTAGCTACGCGGGTTAACGCTATTTTCTTATCCGAATTTCTTGGTTTCTCCAAAATAAAAAATCATAAAATATAAAAGGTTATTCAGCGCTATCCTGCTCCGGCGGCTGACGGCGTTTAAGAAATAAACTCTCTGTTCCGTTGTATAAATTGATCAATGTCATATTTTTAATTGCGATTAACGCAACTTAATTTAATTTTAATTGATTATCCCGCATCAGCCATTGCTGACTGGCGGGAATAATTAGCAATAAAAATACTAACCCGTCGCTGCTGCTGCTCTACCCTATTTTTCATAGTGAAACTTCATTGTGAAATAGCGCCGTTCAGATTCTGAATAACTGTTTTTCAGTTAATAATCGACGTTAAAGCGCGGTTCTTCAGGACGGACTTTAACATCGACGCCCGGTACTTCCGCGGGCGCATAATGGGTTTCCAAATCCCGAATCAGCGCCAGATATCTATCCGCCGCTTTGCTCAATATCTTCCGCCCTTTTTCCGCGCTGGCGGTCAGGATATCTTCGGTTCTTCCCAGCCCGCCGAGGCTTTTATGGCCGGCGTCGGGAATGGGAATCCATGTAGCGATATCCATCACGCCAAACGTTTCTGTTTCATCATGGGTGACGGAACGTTTTAGCAGATTACGCTCAAGAAGCGGTTTTAATTCATGGCCTTTGACGGTATCCAGCTTCACCAGATCGGGCCGGACGAATAGGATGTTGCTCGTTTCTTCTTCGCCGGCATGGTAAAAGGGCGTATTCAGCTCTTCGCGCAGCGTTTGCGCCGCCAGTTCCCAATAGGTGGCGCCGCCAATGAAGATCGGCTTGCCTTCTCTGCGCAGTTCGGTTGCGACCTCATGGGCGATGACCTGAAAATTTGGTTCTTGTCCATGCCCTTGAATAATAATAACTTTACGAAACCCGGTGGCCCACAGTCCGCGCACGATATCCTTAATCAACGCATGCATGGTCGCGTGGCCGATGGCCAGCGTTCCTGGGATCGGATCGCCATTGACGTCGTAATGGAACGTCGGCGAGGCGCCGGCCCTTATCGGCGTCGGCAGTAGCGCCGGCAGGCCCGTTTTGCGGCTTAACTCCGCCGCAATCCATTCGGCGGTAAACGTATCCGTTCCCAACGGTAAATGGGTTCCATGCGCTTCGGTCGTCGCCACCGGAAGAATAATGATCCCGCGAGTTTCGGCGCTTTCAATCGCCTGATCCAACGAAAGCTGATCAAAATGAATAGCATCCGCCATAAAATCACCCCCTTGGTTATATTTATTTAATCGCATCCGGCGATTGCGCCGAATTTATTATTAGCCCATTTGGGAAAACGTAATGACTATGCAGAAACATGCCCCAAAACATAAATAACAATCCTTCATGACGTAATGAGGAAATTAATTATTTATTTTAAAACAAGGAAAAAAACTTTAGATAACAACAAGTCATTTATAATACCCGGCGGCCATGATATTTTGTGACGCAAACGTATAGTGATAATAAATTGATCGGCGTCATATTTTGGCGGCGCTATATTTTTAGCGAAACATGATGCAATCTTGCTGCGGATATAAAAGCCGACAAGGGAAGGAAATATATATTCCCATCATCTCAACCATAATAGATATCCCATTAGCCATCTTCTTATAAGAAAAAGAACGGCCGTTATGGCTGGCGGAAGCGGAAAGTCGGCGCTTGAACGGCCTGCGCCGGATGCCGGCCACAATCGCCAGTATTCTAAAATAACCATACATAAGTATTTATATTTACATAACATAAAGTTTATCGGGGACGCCGACGATAACTATGTGTCGTACGCTTCATATGGTTATTTTTTAAAGGAAAAAAAATGTTTAATCGTATAAAAGTAGTTACTGGATTGATTGCGGTGCTGTCGCTATTCTACCTATCGCAATTAGTTTCCGGCGGGTTGTTCTTTAACGCTCTAACCAACAGTAAAGAATCTTTTAGCACCGCGCAGTTGGTTAATCAGCAAAAATCGGAATTGGACGCCGCCTGGTCGTTACTGCTGCAAACCCGCATTACCTTGAACCGGGCGGGCACACGAGCGGTGCTGGAACTCAATGGTCAGGGAGCCAGGGCGGACTCCAGCGGCCTGCTCGCCTCGGCGAAAACCTCGCTGAATGACGCCAACCAACGTTTTCTCCGCTATGAAAAAACGGCCAGCGGCATCAAGCGGGATCCCATACTGGCCAGCGAGGTAAAAAAACACTATCTTGCCTACCACGATGCGCTTATCGAACTGATTCAATTCCTCTCAACCAACGAAATCCAAAAATTTCTCGATCAGCCGACCCAGGGCTTCCAAAACAACCTTGAAAAAGCCTACCAAACTTACCAGAACGACATTACGCGGATCTATCAACAGATAGACGATCAAAACGACCGCAACTATCGGCTATCGCTGTGGACGATGGGGGCGGCGATCGCGCTGATCACGCTGCTGTCGCTACTGGCGTGGTTCGGCAGCAAGCGCCTGCTGATCCGCCCGTTGGCCGACATTATTGGCTATATCCGCCATATCGCCACCGGCAACCTGTCCTACACGCTGAACGTGCGCGGCAAGAATGAGATGGGCGTTCTGGCGGATAACCTGCGCCACATGCAGGATGAACTGGTCAGGCTGGTGAGCGGAGTGCGCAGCGGCGCGGAATCCATCCTGACCGGCGCCACGGAAATCAGCGCGGGCAACAACGATCTCTCTTCCCGTACCGAGCAGCAGGCATCGGCGCTGGAAGAAACGGCGGCCAGCATGGAACAATTGACCGCCACGGTGAAACAGAACGCGGAAAACGCCCGCCAGGCCAGCCAGTTGGCGCTGAGCGCATCGGAAAGCGCGCAGAAAGGCGGCGAAGTGGTGAATAACGTGGTGTTGACCATGCGCAACATCACCGACAGTTCACAGAAAATCGCCGATATTATCAGCGTGATAGACGGTATCGCGTTTCAGACCAACATTCTGGCGCTGAACGCGGCGGTGGAAGCCGCGCGCGCCGGAGAACAGGGCCGGGGCTTCGCCGTAGTGGCGGGCGAAGTGCGCAATCTGGCGCAACGCAGCGCGCAGGCGGCCAAAGAGATCACCGCCCTGATTGACGACTCCGTCAGCCGCGTCAACGAAGGTTCTTCGCTGGTGGAAAATGCCGGGGCGACCATGGAGGAGATCGTCTCCGGCGTGACGCGCGTGACCGATATTATGGGCGAAATCGCCTCCGCTTCCGACGAGCAAAGCAAGGGCATAGCACAGGTAGGCGTGGCGGTGAGCGAGATGGACAGCGTAACCCAGCAGAACGCCGCGCTGGTGGAAGAGTCGGCCACCGCCGCCATCGCGCTGGAAGAACAGGCGCGCGCGCTGAACCAGGCCGTTGCCGCTTTTCGTCTGTCCGCTACGCAGCAGGCCGACGTTCATCCGGCCACCGAAAGGCGTAAAACGGAAAGCGCGGCGCGGCTGGCGCATAAAACCAACGTCGCGCTCCCCCGGCCCAAATCCTCCGGCGGCGAAAGCAACTGGGAGACCTTTTAAAGCGGCGCTCCACCGCCCGCTATGGCGGGGTGAAGACTACTGACAAACCTTCAGACTCCAACCCCACCCCGCCCTCCCCTTCACAGGGGAGGGCGAAAACCGGCGCTTTTAATCGGCTATCTTCTCCCCTTCACCGGGGAGGGCGAAAACCGGCGCTTTTAATCGGCTATCTTCCCCCTTCACCGGGGAGGGAGAAAACCGGCATCCTCTCCTCCCCTGACAAGGGGGAGGCCGGGAGGGGGTAGTTAATTTATCATCGCTCTACGCGGCGACGGCTTTACACAAATGCAAGAGAGCTGACGGGGCCGCCCTTTCGCGGCGAAGAGGCCCATCGCTACCCGCCTGATACCCCATAACGCGTACCGCATCGCGCCTTCGCCCGGCGGATGATGTCGTTCGCTAGTTGGGGCGGCAGCCGCCGCTCCGCCGGGAAATAGTCCCGCCCCAGCAGACGGTATTTGTCGCTGCCTAAACGGTGGTAGGGCAAAATTTCATAGCTGACCCGCGCCAGCGGAAGGATAAAGTCGATAATCGGGTTAATGTCATCCCACGCGGCGTTAAACCCTGGGATCAGCGGCGTGCGGACATGAATGGGCAAATCGGGAAACGCACGACGCAGACGCAATAAATTGGTCAGAATGCGGCGATTGCCGCGTTGGGTAAACCGGCGGTGCCGTGCGTCGTTCAGGCTCTTAACATCAAAGTAAACCGCATCGGCGTAGCCGGCGATCTCGCGCAGAACCGGCCAGTTGCCGTCGCCGCAGGTTTCCAGCAGCGTATCGATATTTCTTCGCTTTGCTTCCTGCAACAGCGCCAGCGCAAACGCCCCTTGCATCAAGGGTTCGCCGCCGCTCAGCGTCAACCCGCCGCCGGAGCGGCGATAAAAAACCGCGTCGGACTCCACGATATCCAGCACCTGCGCCACCGTCATCCGTTCGCCAAAATGATGCAAAGCCCGCGTAGGGCAACTGGCGACGCATTGCAAACAGTGAGCGCAACGGCTGCGGTCAATGCTTATCTCTCCCGACGGCGCGTAGCCTAGCGCCGCCGTCCGGCATTGGGGCGCGCACAGCCCGCAGATCGCGCCGCCCAGACATTTGCCGACATCAACGGCGATTTCCGGCGTGCCCGTCTGGGATTCGGGGTTACTGCACCACGCGCAGCGCAGCGGGCAGCCTTTCAAAAACACCACCGTGCGGATCCCCTCCCCGTCATGCAGAGAGTAACGCTGAGTATTAAATACCCAGCCGGTAGGCTGTTCGGCGCAAAGCGACATGGCGGGTTTACCGTAACCGCAGGCCGTAACTAACGGTCGGCAGCAGAGCATTCGTTAATAACGACATCGGTCTAAAACATTTCGTGCCCGGTGCGGGCGATCAGGTCATCCTGCAAATCCGGCGACAAATCGGTGAAATAGGCGCTGTAACCGGCGATGCGCACAATCAGCCCGCGGTAACGCTCAGGATCGGCCTTGGCCGCCAGCAGGGTTTCGCGGTTAATGACGTTAAACTGCACATGCCACAATTTCAGATCGCACCAGGCTCGGATCAAATCGCACAGTTTGCGCGTTCCCGTCTCCCCCGCGACAATCGACGGCGTGAATTTAATATTCAGCAATCGCGCCGCCCGTTCGCGGAACTGGTAGTTCTTGGTCTGATAATTCGACAGCAGCACCGCCGTCGGCCCTTTGCTATCGCATCCCTGAGAGGCCGATGAACCATCGGACAGCGGCATCCAGGCCTTACGGCCGTTTGGCGTGGCATGCACCACTTTGCCGAACGGCACGTGGGAAGTGAAAGGCACCAGCCGAAGATCAAGATGCACGCCAAGCGTGCGCGAATAGTTGCGGGTGAATTCCAGGCACGCTTTATCCAGCGCTTTGCCGATGTCATCGGCATAGGGATCGTTGTTGCCGTATTTAGGGGCATTCATCAGCAGGGCGCGCAGCACCTGATGATGCTCAAAATTGTTTTCCAATGCCTCCAGCAGTTGAGACATTGAAACGCGCCGCTCTTCGTAAACCAGTTTTTTGATCGCCGCCAGCGAATCAATCACCGTGCCGTAGCCCATAAATTCGAAGTAGCCTAAATCAATCCCGCCTTCGATCGCCGGCTGATGGATATCTTTGCAGGCCGTCATGGCTAAATCATGCAAGGCCGAGCCCAGCGGCCAGGCAAAATGCCTGGCCCGTAAATCGATGATGATCTTTTGCTGGATAAAGGCGTGGCGCAGAAAATTAAGATGCTGCCTGATATAGGCCTGCCAAAAATCCTCCCATGAGGCGAAATTCAGCGCATCGCCGGTTTCCAGGCCGAGCCGTTCTGAACCGTAGCGTTTCATCCGCCCGTTATAGAGCGTCATTTCCAGCGCCGCCGGGAAATTGATATAGGCGCAGGGGCTGGTATAGGTATCGCGGTTCGGCATCCGGCACTCGGCGCAGCCGGAAACCGCATAGTCATAGGCCTGGGGAAATTCGGCGCCTTTGGATAGCAGCAAGGGAACGACTTCTTCATCATTAATCAGTTTAGGGAAGCCGGTTCCCTCTTTAATCGTCTCCGCGATATCGTGAAGAAAACGCGCGGGCGTGCGGTTGTGAATACGCGCGGCCAAATCGGGATAATGCAACGGAAACTCGCGTTTGGAGCGTAAAAACAGGTGCGACAACGCGTTGGTGGCATCCATACCGTCCGGCGTCTGCCCGCCGATGGTCACCGCTTCCCAGTGCGCATAGCCTTCGTTAAACGCGCCGCCGGTCGGGGATATATAGAGATCGACAAACTGCGCCATGGCGACCCACACGCAGGATAACCACTCCAGCGCCTGTTGGTCATTCAAGACGCCCCGTTCGATATCCCGCTGATAATAAGGGAAAAGGTACTGGTCCATCCGGCCATTGGAAATAATGGTGCCGGTTTTCTGCTCCAGGCGGGAAAAGAGCTGGGTAAACCACTGCGCCTGAAGGGCGTCACGGAAGTCCCGCGCCGGATGTTCCGGCACTCGCTCGCAGCGCTCGGCTATCTCCAGCAGTTCCTGCCGCCGCCGGGGATTGCTTTCTTTCTCCGCCAGCTCTCCGGCAAGCCGCGCGTGACGCTTCGCCCACAGCACGATCGCATCGGCGGCGATGATAATCGCCTGTAAGAACGGCGCTTTCTCCACGTTATCAACCGGATTAAACGGGTCCAACTGCGCCAGCCGCTGCTCGGCGTCCTGGCGGATGCCTTTAAACCCACGCTGCAACACCTTTTCATAATCATGCACCCATTGAATGGAAGAGCGGAAAGAGGAGGTTTCATTGACGATAAAGCGGGAAGTCTGCCGGTCTTTGGGATCATAAGTCAGACGCAACGTCTCTTCCGGCAATGCCTGGGACAGGCTCTCATGATAGGTTTTGCCTTGCCAGTAGGGGGAAATTTCCTCACGAATAATCGCGCTGTCCCGTTCATCAATAGTAAACGGCGACTCCAGCCGGGAAGGAAGCTGGCTGATGGCCGCATCAAGAAAATCGCCGTCCAGTTCGGGATACAAAATGCCGTAACGCCCCGGCTTACCGGCCCGGCCGACGATTAACTGCTCATCGTCGATATAAACCGTGATGTTGCGCGCAATGTGATACATCGCCTTCGCCCAGCGCAGGATCAATAACTGCCCTTCCGTTGCGCGCATCGACTCGGTGAAATAGCGGGCGCGCTCAACGTCAATGCCGGGTTTCCCCTGCTGAATGTCGGCCAATATCTTATCTGTTCTGCGCTGTTGCCTGACCTGCGGAGCCGCGTTGGCTTGCAAAATACGCGATTCCTGCGGACTCAATACCGGTGCATCCTGACTCATTGCTCGCTCCCCGTTCTACGCGCAGCCGCCGATGCGCTTATTCGTTAACCTGTTGGCGGCCTATCTCCGCAATCTCCCCGGAACGCGCCTCATGGCGGTTAAAAATATGTTCCAGCACTTCCTGCTCCAGCGCCGCCAGGCGGGGCGATCCCCGCTTTCGCGGCCGCGGCAGATCGATAGTCAAATCCAGGCCGATGGTTCCCTGCTCGATCAGAATCACCCGATCGGCGATACCGACCGCCTCGCTGACATCGTGCGTCACCAGCAAGACGGTAAAACCCAGCTCCAGCCATAAACGTTCGATAAGCTGCTGCATTTCAATGCGGGTCAGCGCATCCAATGCGCCAAGCGGTTCATCAAGCAGCAGCAGACGCGGGCGATGGATCAGCGCGCGGGCTAACGCCACGCGCTGTTTTTGCCCGCCGGATAACGCCGCCGGCCAGTCGTTTTCCCGCCCGGCAAGCCCCACCTCTTCCAGCGCCTCCCGCGCTTTGGCTTTCCAGTCCCCCGTCAGGCCGATGCCCACATTTTCAATCACTTTCTTCCAGGGAAGCAGTCTGGCATCCTGAAACATCAGCCGGATATCCTGACGAAATTGATGCAACGGCTGATTCCCCGACAGCAGTTGCCCGGCGTTGGGCTTTTCCAGACCGGCGAACAAACGCAGCAGGGTGCTTTTGCCGCAGCCGCTGCGTCCGACCACCGCGACAAACTGCCCGGCGGGGATCTGCAAATCCAGGCTATGCAATACCGAACGCTGATTAAAATGCTTATCAAGCCGCTGTGTGGCCAGCGAAATTCCCTGATTAACGGAATAGATACGGGCGCTCATGCCTCACCTCCGGTTGATTGATAGGAAGGATGCCAACGCAGCCAGCTTCGCTCCAGCAGACGGGCGGCGATATCCGCCAGTTTGCCAAGCACGGCATACAGGATAATGGCCATCACCACGACATCGGTTTGCAGAAATTCACGGGCATTCATCGCCAAATAGCCGATGCCGGCGCTGGCGGAAATGGTTTCCGCCACAATCAGCGTCAGCCACATCAGGCCAAGCGCAAAACGCACGCCGACCAAAATGGAAGGCAACGCGCCGGGAAGAATAACCTGGCGAAACAGCGCAAAGCCGGATAGCCCGTAATTACGCGCCATTTCCACCAGCCCGGCATCGACATGACGCACCCCGTGGTAGGTATTCAGATAGATAGGAAAGAAGGTGCCCAGCGCCACCAGGAAAATCTTGGCTGATTCATCAATCCCGAACCACAGAATAACCAGCGGGATCAACGCCAGATGCGGAACGTTGCGCACCATCTGCACCGTACTATCGATCAGCAGCGCGCCGAAGCGCGATAGCCCGGTAATCAATCCCAGCAATAAACCGATGCTTCCGCCGATGCCGAAGCCAACCGCCGCCCGCCAACTGCTGATCGCCAGGTGTTGCCATAGTTCGCCGCTGTAGGCCAGCGTCCAACCCGCCTTAAGCACCGCGCCCGGCGCCGGCAGTATTCGGGTGGACAGCCAACCGGCCGTCACCGCCCCTTGCCAGGCGATAATCAGCAGCGTCGGTATCAGCCAGGGGATCAACCGCGTCAGCGTCTGTTTAACTATGATATTCATCGAATTCCTCTCCTGATAAAACGCGTTGACGGAGTAGTAAGTGATGGATTACTGAGGCTGAGCCCACACCGCCTGCTTGATATCCAGCTTTTGCGGAATGAGCTTTAAGTCTGTGAAGGTATCGGCGATACGCTGCTGGCCGGCTATCACCTCCGGCGAAATAAACTGCGCGTCATAGCCCTGCCGCTCGACGGCAACCAGGGTAATATCCTCTGGCAACCCCAGCAGCGGCGCCACCTGCCGGGTGACCGCCTGCGGATCCTCGGTGGCTTTCTTGCCGATGAGACGTATCTCTTCGATCAGCGCGGTGATGACCTGCGGGTGTTTCGCCGCGAAATCGCGGGTAGCCAGATAAAACTGATAATTATCGACGATGCCGCGGCCGTCCCGCAGCACGCGGGCATGGATCTGTTTTTCCGCGGCGGCGCTGAAAGGATCCCAGATGACCCAGGCATCGACGCTGCCGTTTTCAAATGCCGCGCGGGCATCCGCCGGCGGTAAATACACCGGAGTAATATCGCCGTATTTCAACCCGGCTTCGTATAACGCCCGCACCAATAAATAGTGAACGTTAGACCCCTTATTTAACGCCACTTTCTTTCCTTTCAAATCCGCCACCGAGCGCAGCGCGGAGTTTTCGGGCACCAGAATCGCTTCCGCCGTTGGGGACGCCGGTTCATTGGCGACATAAACCAGACTGGCTCCGGCGGCCTGGGCAAATACCGGCGGCGTTTCGCCGGTAAAGCCAAAATCGATGGAGCCGACATTTAATCCTTCAAGCAATTGCGGGCCGCCGGGGAACTCCGTCCACTTTACCGTGACCCCTTGCGGACGCAGTCGTTTTTCCAGCGCGCCGTCTCCCTTTAGCAACACCAGCGTAGTGGCGGATTTCTGATAGCCAATGCGTAAAACGTCTTCTGACCAGGCGGCGGCGGAAAACGCCATAGAAATAATGAAAAGAAGACCATAGCGGAGAAAGCCGAACATAAATGCACCGTAAAATAGAAACAATAATATTGCATCCTAGCCCCTATCAACCGGCGGTATGAAACATCAGTTATTGATAAGGATATCGATTATTTATCTAATGGGTTATTTAAGAGGAAATATATTTTCACCCATCCATTAATATACGTTTTCTATTAACGCGTTTGATGACAACGTTTGACGTTGCTGTTAATTACCCCCTCCCTATCTCCCCCTTGTCAGGGGGAGGAGCAACACATAAAAACGCTAGGTTTCTCCTTCTTCTGCGACGGGGAGCGACACATGAAAGCGCCGGTTTCTCCCTCCCCTGCGAAGGGGAGGGCCGGGGTGGGGTTAGATCCAAAAGGCGTGTTAGCGATTTCTATTAAATAGCCCAAATGTTAATATCAACGGTGATAAATGATTTAAAATCCGCACCATTATTTTCCATTTATTTTACTCTATAATTAATATCGTATTTACTTTGCTTAAAATAGCATTAAGGCATATCCAATAGTGAAAAACCGGCAATAAAAAGACAACTATCGTCTTTGACAGTTTTTATTTTTTTATCAAGCATACCCCTTTATTTTATCTATTTTATGGGATGCCTGTTATGCCACTATTATATTGGGCTAATCGCCGATTCATCGCCATGCCGCTGTTTTTATTTATTTTCCTATTCTCAATATTCACGCTTTCCCCGGTTCAGGCAGAATCGACGTTGCGCATCGGTTACCAAAAGTCGTCTACGCTGCTCACCATCCTGAAATCGCAGGGGTTGCTGGAAAAAACGCTCAATGAACAAGGGGTACAGGTGAGCTGGCATGAGTTCTCCAGCGGATTGCCGCTACTGGAGGCGCTTAATTTGGGCAATGTGGATATTTCCGCCGACGTGGCGGATACCGTACCGGTGTTCGCACAGGCGGCGGGGGCAAAGCTGACCTATCTGGCGCTGGAAACCCCCTCCCCCGCGGCGCAGGCGATTCTGGTGCCGGAACATTCGCCGCTTAAAAGCCTGGCGGAGCTGAAAGGCAAACGCATTGCCGTCACCAAGGCGGCAGGCAGCCACTTCTTACTGATTGCCGCGCTCGCCAAGGCCAATCTCTCTTTTAAAGATATTACGCCGGCCTACCTGACGCCGGCCGACGGCCGCGCGGCGCTGGAGAACGGCAACGTCGACGCCTGGGTAACCTGGGAACCCTTCGTCTCCAGCGCCATCGTTCAGCAAAAAGCCAGAGTGCTGGCCGATGGCGAAGGGCTGGCGAGCTATCAGCGTTATTATCTTGCCTCAACGGACTACGCCCGCCAACATCCTGAAATTCTGAACATTATTTTTCAACAATTGGAAAAAACCGGCCAGTGGGTGAAGGCGAATCCTGACCAGGCGGCGGCGTTGCTGGGGCCGCAGTGGGGCAATCTGGATAGCGATACGGTCAAGCTGGCTAACGCCAACCGCACCTATCAGGTCAGGCCGGTCACGCAGCAAAGTTTAAGCGAGCAACAGCATATCGCCGACGCATTTTTCAATGAAGGACTGCTGCCTAACCATATCAACGCGCTGGACGTCGCGATCTGGCATCCCACGACGGGGCAGAGCCAATGACGGCTGGCGGCGATCGCTGCCGGGCGACGCATCGTTCGGCGGTAAGCAGGTTGGTTGAACAGGCCCGCCATGCTCAGCAAAGTATTGAACATTACCCTCAGCAGCAAATCGATCGGGTGGTTGACGCGGCGGCCTGGGCGATTATTCATCCTGAGAATAACCGGGCGTTGGCCATCCAGGCCGTCGCCGATACCGGTCTGGGCGACGTCGAAGATAAAGTGGCGAAGAATTACCGCAAAACCATCGGCCTGCTGCGCGATCTTCAGGGGAAACGCACCGTCGGGGTCATTAATGAAATTCCCGACCAAGGCATTATTGAAATCGCGCGGCCGGTGGGGGTGGTCGCGGCGGTCACGCCCTCCACCAACCCGGTCGCCACGGTGATCAATAACATTATCAATGCGCTAAAATGCCGCAACGCCATTATTCTTGCGCCTTCCCCCGCCGCGGCAAAGGTGTGCGCCCGGATGCTGGAGTACATCCATCATGAGCTGGACTTCGTGCAGGCCCCGCGCGAGCTGGCGCAGATGCTGCCGATCCCGGCGAATCGCGAACAAACGGACGAGTTACTGCAACAGGCCGATCTGATCATCGCCACCGGTTCGCAAAAAAATATCGCTGCCGCGGCGCAAAGCGGCGCCCCGGCCTTCGGCGTCGGCGCCGGCAATGTCGCCAGCATCATCAGTGAAACCGCGGATATTGCGGCCGCCGCCGCCCGCATCGCCGCATCCAAAACCTTTGACAACGCCACTAGCTGTTCTTCTGAAAATAGCCTGATTATTCCCGTTTCCCGCTATCAGCAAACCATTGCGGCGTTGCAGGATCAGGGCGGCGTGTTATTAACGCCGGCGGAGAAACAGCATCTGCGGCAAGCGCTCTGGCGGGAGGGAAAGCTGGCCCGCCACAGTATCGCGCGCCCCGCCGGCCAGTTGGCGGAGATCGCCGGCTTGACGCGCCAGGCGTGTCATAAAGCGCGTTTTCTGCTGGTGGAAGAGCAAGGAATCGGTCCGCAATTCCCCTTTTCCGGCGAAAAGCTCTCACCGGTATTGACTCTGTACCAGGTGAAAGATTTCCGCCATGCCTGTGAGACGGTGCGGCGGATTTACCGCTGGCAAGGGGCCGGACATTCGGTCGGCCTGCATACCCGCGACAGCAACGAGGCCGTGCAGGCCGGGCTGTCGCTGCCCGCCAGCCGGATCATCGTCAATCAGGCGCACTGTTTCGCCGCCGGCGGCAATTTCAATAACGGTCTGCCCTTTACCCTGACGCTCGGCTGCGGCACCTGGGGGAAAAACCATTTCACGGACAATCTCAATTACCGTCATTTTTTTAATCTGGTTAGAGTTTCGTCGCCGATACCCGAAAACGAACCTGCGTTGGAAGAGGTTCTGGGCGGCTATTTGCAGAGGCGCTACCCATGAGCGCGCTACCGGCAACGCTACAGGACATCTTGTTGCGGCATACCGCTGAACGCCCGGACGCGCCGTTTATTATCGCCGGCGATTCGCCTGACGTTCTGAATTTCGCCCAACTATTGCAAAGTACAACCGCCACCGCGGCATGGCTGCGCCGGCAAGGTTGCCAGCCGGGAGATAAAATCGCTTTTCTGTCGCAAGGCGGTTTTCATACCGTCAAACTGGCGCTCTCTTTGATGCTGGCCGGCTATGTGGCGACGCCGCTCAACCTGCTGGCGACCGACGAGGCGCTGGAGCGAATTATTCCCCACAGCGACGCGCGGATTATTTTCACCACGCGCCGACTTGCGCCCCGCTTGCAGGGCATACTGCAACGGCTTCCCGCACAGCAAAGACCGTTGATGATAACCCGCGATCGCTGGCCTGCCGACGAACAATTATTATCCGAACGCGCAGCCCCGCTCTATCGGCCGGCGCCGTCGCACCCCGCGTTACTGATGTACACCTCCGGCACCACCGGAAACCCGAAGGGCGTGCTGCTCAGCCATGCCAATCTGCTCGCCGCCGCGGGTGAAATCAGCCGCTGGCACCGGCTTGGCCCGCAGGATCGGTTGCTGAGCACGCTGCCGGTTTACCACATTAACGGCTGGGTTATCGGCGTGCTGGTTCCACTCTTTTCAGGCGGCAGCCTGGTCGCCATGCGGCGTTTCTCCGTCTCCGCCTGGTGGAAAATGGTTGAGGATCATCGTTGCACCTGGCTGAATCTGGTGCCCACCATGATCGCGTTTTTATTAAATGCCGATGACGGCGGTGCACGGCGCTATCCGCGGATAAGGTTTGCCCGTTCGGCCTCCGCACCGTTGCCTCAAACCCACCACGAACAGTTTGAACAGCGTTTCGGCATCCCGGTGATTGAAGGCATGGGAATGACGGAGGCCAGCTCGCTGGTTTTCTGTAATCCTCATGCGCAACGGGTATTCGGCAGCGTCGGGCTGCCCTGCGGCGTCGAGGCGGCGGTCATCGATAAGCAGGGAGAACGGCTGGCGGATAACCGCGTGGGGGAAATCATGCTGCGCGGCGCCGGCGTAATGAACGGCTACTACAAAGACGCCGTGCAGACGGCTTCCGCCATCGATCGGGACGGATGGTTGCGCACCGGCGATTTGGGCTATCGCAACGACGAGGGGTTCTATTTTATTACCGGCAGGTTGAAGGAGCTGATTATTAAAGGAGGCGAGAATATCGCGCCGCGGGAAATCGATGACGTGCTGGTCGGCTACCCGGCGATTATGGAGGCCGCCGCTTTCGCCATTGCCGACGCCGACTACGGACAGGAAATCGCCGCCGCCATCGTCCTTAAGGCCGGTTGCCGGTTGGATGAAAACGCGCTGCGGGAATGGTGCCGGGAGAAACTGGGGAAATACAAAACGCCGCGCTATTTCTATGCGGTGACCAGCCTGCCGCGCGGCGCCTCAGGCAAAATTCAGCGTCTTAGGCTGGGTGAACTGCTAACGGTTAATCCGGCGGATACCCATGCCCGAACCTAGCCAGCTAACGAGCGAGTGGCGGAAATGGGGTTGCGCCGATAGTTTTGAGTTTTTGCCAACCGCGCCATGAGCAAATCTCAACGCAATCACCGCTACGGCGTTTGACCATGCCAGGGAGCCAGTTTGCGTTGCAGGTAGCGCAGCCCGATTTCCATCACAAACGCGATGCAGGCAATCACCAGGATCCCCAGAATCACCACCTCCGTCACCAAAAACTGCGAGGCGGCCTGCACCATAAACCCTAACCCTTGCGTCGCCGCCACCAGTTCCGCCGCCACCAGCGTTGACCAGCCAACCCCCAGCCCAATACGAACCCCGACCAGAATATCCGGCAGCGCGCCGGGGAAAATAACATAGCGGATAAGCTGTAACGGCGTCGCGCCCAACGTCTGGGCCGCCAGCAGTCTGGCCGGATCCGCACTGCGCACGCCATCGGCGGTCGCAATCACAATAGGAGCCAGAATAGCCAGATAAATCAGCAATACCTTGGAAAACTCGCCGATGCCGAACCAGATAACGATCAGCGGAAGATAGGCCAACGGCGGGATCGGTCGATAGAACTCGATTATCGGATCAAATATGCCGCGGGCGATCCGGCTGCGCCCGATCGCGACGCCCAGGGGGATCGCCGTCAATAGCGCCGCCAGCAGCGCCAATCCGATACGTTGCAGGCTGGCGGACAAATGGTGCCATAACGTGGCGTCCATATACCCTATGGTCGCCAACTGCCATAACCGCCGTAATACCGCGCCGGGCGAAGGAAGAAATAACGGCTCGATGAGGCTGAACCGGGTCAACAGCCACCATGCCAGCAACAGCGCGCTGATGCTGATGGCGCTGATGAAAATGAGCGGCAGCGGTTTTTTAACCGCTGGCCGTCTCTGGGGGCTATTTTGCTGTGTTGCTGGGTTATCGACGACGCTCATGACGAACTATCCTCATCGTGATTTGAAAACTGTTCGCGTTCGGCAAACACGCGGGAGAGAACATGCTCGCGCGTTTCAATAAACACCGGATCGGATTTTATGGCCCGCGCGCTTTCCCCATCCGCATAGCGTAAGCTGAAGCCAAGTTTTAAATGCTCGATAATGCGTCCGGGATGCGGCGACATCACGATCAGATCGGTTGCGAGGAAGATGGCTTCTTCAATATCGTGGGTGATCAAAAAAACCGGCTTAGCCGCTTTTTGCCACACCGTAAGCAGCAGTTCCTGCATCTGTTCGCGCGTGAACGCATCCAGCGCGCCAAAAGGTTCATCCAACAGTAAAATTCGCGGATCGGCCGCCAGCGCTCTGGCGATCCCCACGCGCTGCCGTTGACCGCCGGAAAGCTGCCACACCGCCCGACGCTCATAGCCGCTCAGCCCAACCTGCGCCAGTAGCTTGCGGGCTTTCCGTTCGCGCTCCGCTTTCGGCGCGCCGGCCAGTTCCAGCCCGAAAGCCACATTGCCCAGCACGTCCTGCCACGGCAGCAGCACATCATGCTGAAAAACGACGCCGCGTTCCGGCCCCGGTCCGGCCACGGCCTCGCCATCAAGCGAGATTGCGCCCGCCTCAGGGTGAATAAACCCGGCGATCAAATTGAGCAGCGTGGTTTTCCCGCTGCCCGACGGCCCCAGCGCCACCATCAGTTGTCTGGCTGATAGCGTAAGAGAGATATCTTCCAGCACCGGCCGTTCGCTATCGGGATAGCGCGCGCTAACCCGTTCCAGTTTCAATAATGTCATCATGTATCCGCTGGCAAATTATCCCGCGCTCCGCTAAGAGCGCGAAAACTCACGCATCATTCAGGAACATATTTGGCGGTAACATATGGCGAATAATCAGGCAAAACGGCGTCTATACGCCCCTGCTCCTTGAGAAACGCCGCCGTATCGGAAATGGCCTTCACCGTTGGCGCGCCAAGCGATTCCCGCTGTTCATCGGCCAGAGGATAGGTATTCCCCTGCAGCAAGCCGGGGATATCTTCCGCTTTGGCACCGGTGATCTTCACCAACTTATCGATGTTGCTTTTATCCGCCAGCCAGGCTTGCGGATCCTGGCGATAGCTGGCGTAGGCATCCTGGGTGACTTTGGCAAACGCTTTCGCCGCCTGCGGATGCTTCTCGGCAAAATCCTTGCGCACCAGCCAGACATCAAATGTCGGCGCGCCGAGCTTTGCCAAATCCCCGGAGGAGATCAGAACGTCGCCGCTCGACTTCGCCACGCCGAGCGCCGGATCCCAGGTATAGGCGGCATCGATATCGCCGCGTTGCCAGGCGGCGCTGATGGCCGGTGGATTGAGATTCAGAATCCGCACCGTTTTCGCGTCAATATTCCAGTGCTTAAGCGCAGCCAACAGGCTGTAATGGCTGGTGGAAACAAACGGAGTCGCGACTTTTTTGCCGACTAAATCTTCAGGCTTTTCAATACCGGCCCCATTGCGCACCACCAGCGCTTCGCTGGTTCCCAGTTTGGAGGCGATCAGCAATGTTTCAACCGGCACTTTCTGACTCACCGCGGCGGCATAAGGGCTGGACCCCAGATAGGCGATCTGCACGTCGCCGGAGGCCACCGCGGCGATCACTTCCGCCCCGGCATCAAATTTGCGCCAGTCTATTTTCAAACCGGTGGCGTTTTCATACGCGCCATCCGCCTGCGCCACCTGCGAAGGATCCGGAATAGTTTGGTACGCCACGGTAAAATCGGTGGCGTTCGCTATAAAACTCAGGCTGATTAACACGCTTGCGGCTAACGCCGGACGAAAAAACGAATATTTCATCGCTATCCCCTATTAAATAGAAATATTGCTTCCCTTTCTTTATGTCAGCACAATATACGATGAAATCAATGAATATAAACACGTTGCCTATATAACTTATAAGACTAATATTTTCTAAAAAATGGCTATAAAACGGCATGATGCAAAAAACGGAAAATTAATAGGCGATGGGGAAATTACGGATAAAAAATGGCGAATCCAATTTTCCGGTATCCCGCTTAATACAGAGGTAAATAAACGAATTAGCGTTAAACGTTATCGCCAGCCTTATCACGGTAATATTGTTTGAAATAGACGCCGTTCATCGGTTTACCAAAAAACCAGCCCTGCCCGACCGAATTCAAACAGTGTTCGCCGGCATAAACCGCCTGTTCATAAGTTTCAATCCCTTCAACCACCACTTTGGCATTAAACATTGCCATCATATTAAAAAGATACTCCACCATTTTGGCATTAACGGAGTCGGTGCCGATGGCCTCGGTAAACATTCTATCTATTTTAATGAAATCAAAAGGCATAACCGCAAGATAGGATAAATTGGAATAACCGGTGCCAAAATCATCCAGCGCAATTTTATAACCTGCGTCATGCAATACCTTAAGCCTTTCAGACATCACGCCATGATTCGCCGTGGAGCGCTCGGTTATTTCCAGCATAATCTGTTCTCTGGCGATACCGAACCGATCAACAAGTTCATCAAGATAGGACTGATAGCCAGGCTCCAGTACATCGCTAATATCGAGATTGATGCTTAGGTAAAAGTCCCTATTCAGAACCAGAATATCTTTTAACTCTTCCAACGCCATATGCGTTACCTGGCGGGTAATCTGCCCGATGATTCCCAGTCTCTCCGCTATCGGAATAAAAACATCCGGCGGAATATTCTCCCCTTTATTATTCGTCCAACGAGCCAGAACTTCGGCGCCGACCACTCTATGATTATGCAGGCAGACCAGGGGTTGATAATTCGCGTGAAGCTGTTTGCCGCATACGGCGCTATAGACCTGTTTGCTCAACGACCTATTGCGCTCAATAAGTAAAACGGTCGCCAAAGATAAAGAGCCGCCTAACGCTCCGCCAAACAGCGCAAGCATAATGACGGCGT
Source organism: Brenneria izadpanahii (assembly GCF_017569925.1). NCBI lineage: Bacteria > Pseudomonadati > Pseudomonadota > Gammaproteobacteria > Enterobacterales > Pectobacteriaceae > Brenneria > Brenneria izadpanahii. Next base: position 3,570,803 of record NZ_CP050854.1, read on the forward strand.
ACGGCGGCAGAGAAAGGATGCCGGACGAATTGAGCCGGACATAGATGCAGATATTATAAAGTTTGCTGCACTGATACCCCAGCCGATACTGGCTGTACCATGCGCTCTTCTGACGTGAATACTTTCCGTTTTCAGCGCCAAAAGACTGATAAATATGACTTTCGTCCTTTGTGGTCATTAACGCGCTATAACCGGGCGCAGGCAGGGAAAAATCGAGGAAGGCATAAGGCGAGGTGAAAACGGCGACATCGCCTTGATTGGAGATATCCATTTCTATTCTGGGATCGAACAATCCTTTTACCGCGCGCCACAGCCTGGTGTTATTTTCCACAATATCCGGCTTCGGCAAGGCAACCGGGGGAGAGATAACCCCCCGCTCGGCGGAACAAATCAGTTTACCATCGCGCAGACGGGCGATATCCAGCGCATAACGGTATTTATAGACCAGAAAACGCAGTTGAAACAGATCGTCATCAGAGCAGGGAGGCGGCGAAATATATCCGGCGTCACGCATCGCCTGCTCTGACTGCATCGCCACATCATTGGCCCGGCGCATGAGAGCGTCGCCATAATTATTCAGCTTGTCCTGATCCGTCCTGGCAATCACAACCTGGCCGATAACCAGCAGGCATAAGACTCCGATCGCTATATTAAAAGCTATGACGCCTTTTGCTATTCTGCTAACCGATCTCATCGTTTCTGATTCTCTGATCATGATAAAACTGCTCCCTGATGCTCAAACAATCGGCATATGCGCTAATAAGTTTATCTATTTGAACGTAATATGAGCGATGGACTCCAATCTACATCACCCTATCGCAACCGGCATAGCGCCTTCGTCACACCGTTTTCTCACCGAGATCGCGTTCGCGCGCTTTACCCACTCGTGCCTAAACAGGATGTAAATATAAATATGAAGAGATAATAGGAATAAAAAACTAAATATCTCTTTTTTTTATAATAAAATTGTGGATGAGTACGCCCTGATGTTTCATATGCCTCAGCGGAACACGCCTGAGACTTGAAAGATATCGAGTTTTAAGTGGTTTCATCATCCTTAAGAATTACTAGAAGGTAAATGAAAATACGTACGAAAATGGCCGTGAAGTCGCCGGTGCGGCCGCTGACGCTGAAAGCCGGTTATCGCTATATCTGCATGGATGGTAAAAACGAGCGTCCCAATCAACGCCTGGTGGAAGGCCCGTACGTCGGCGAGGTGAGTTTCTAAAATCGCCGCTTAACTCACGCTATCCGCAAGGATAGCCGCCAATATATTCACAACAATGGTCATAAGACTATTTTGTTGATAATCCGACGCGCTCGTCCGGGCGCATTCATTTAAATCAGGACGTAACGATGAGTCGCAGAAAATGTTTTTTTCTGGCTATTTATGGCGGTACTGCTGGAAGTCGCCGGCACCAGCCTGCTATTAAAAACCCGGAATTTTAGCAAAGCGATGCCGTCATTGCTCGTGGTGGGATCTTATCTGCTGTGTTTCTACGCGATGGCGCAGGCCATGCCGCTTATTTCTCCCGGATTGGCTTACGCGTTGTGGTGCGGTCCGGGCATCATATTTATTGCCTTTTCCGGGTTTATTTTTTATCAGCAAAAACCGGACAAAGCACCACCTATTGAATAGAGAAAATCAACGATTCTCCACCGCAGTGGCGCGAAAACGGCGCGCAATGGATCGGCATGCGCGCCGCCGGCGAATACTCCTCTGCCGATAACGATGCGCCGGAGCAGGAAAACGTCGCATCAAATAGCGACAAACAACAGACGAATCGCAAAACCAATTAATATCACCCCCATAAACCGCTCAAACCAGTATCCTCGCCGCACAAATCGCTGACGAACCGACGGACTGGAAAAAAGCACGCCGACCAACACAAACCATAGCGCGTTGACCGAGCACATCCACAGGCCATACAGCATTTGTATCGGCACTGGCGTCGTGCCGCTCACTACCGTAGTAAAGACGGCCAGGAAAAACAGCGTCGCTTTAGGATTGGTGGCATTGGTCATAAATCCCATCAGAAAGGCTTTTCGCCTGCCCTGCGGCAGCGGCGCGGCAGTTCCCGTATCCAGGTCTTGCATGCTGGCCGGCTCGCTCTTTACGAAATGAATGCCCAGATAGATGATGTACGCCCCGCCGGCAAATTTTGCGATAGACATCAGCCAAGGGGTGGCATGCATCAGCGCGCTAATGCCGACCAACGTATAAATGATATGAACCGACATCCCCGCGCCGATCCCTATCGCCGTGTAGATGCCGGCCCGGCGGCCGAATTTCACGCTCTGCCGGATCGTCACCGCGAAATCCGGCCCTGGCGCAACAACGGCCAGAAAGTGAATCAACGCCAGTCCGAGAAACTCACTCCAGTAGCTATGCAACATATCGACTCCCCCGCGGCCGGCGCTCAATATCTTCGGCTCCACCGGCCAGGCTACGGCCGGAAAGCGATAAACAATCCGTCATCTTTCATTTCCTTTATCGTGGTTTTCATTCATTGTATGGAATGCGGGTAGCCGCGATAATCCATTACAAAACCAAATAACTTTTTCCTCATGAGCACAAATAAAACGTTGACCCTGATGGGTGAGATGGCCGTTTTTGTAAAGGTGGTGGAAACCGGCAGCTTTTCAGCGGCGGCGCGCCAGTTGGCGGCGACGCCTTCGGCAGTCAGCCGTTCCGTATCAAGGCTGGAAAAAGCGCTGGGCACGCGGCTTTTACAGAGGACGACGCGTAAACTGCGTCTGAGCGAGAGCGGGCAAGAGGTCTATATCCACAGTCTGGCGATGGTGAACGCCGCCCAGGCGGCGATGGAGGTATCAGGGAGATTGAACACTGAGCCGCAGGGCATCGTGCGCCTCAGCGTTCCCAAGGCGGTGGGGCGTTTCGTGATCCATCCCCATATGCCGGATTTCCTCGCCCGCTACCCGAAAATAGATGTAAACCTGCTGCTTGACGATCGCTATGTCGATCTGATTGACGACCGGGTCGATCTTGCTATCCGCATCACCGATCGGCCGCCACCGGGATTGATGGGCCGCAGTTTGCTGAATATAGAACATATGCTGTGCGCGACGCCGCAATATCTTGAGCAGCACGGAACGCCGCAACACCCGCACGATCTGAAAGCCCACAGTTGCATCTACCTTGGCGAAGAGCCGGGCGATTCGCGCTGGAAATTCCGCAAAGGAAGTAAACAGATCAGCGTCGATGTGCATGGCCGCTATGCGGCCAATCACACCGGCGTCAGGCTGGATGCGGTATTGCACCACATCGGCATCGGCAGCCTGCCCTATTTCACCGCCAGACATGCGCTCCAGCAGGGACTGGTGGTTCAGGTGCTGCCTGACTGGTTATTCAGAAACAATTACTGCGGCGAACTGTGGATACTTTATCCTCCGACACGGCACCTTCCGTCCAAACTCAGCGTACTGATTCAATTTCTGGCTGAACGCCTGAGCAAAGAACCCACGCTGGGGAAGACGGGCGCGATGGGCAAAGAGAAAATGCCGCCGGCGGATCCTTATGAATTTCCGGAAGCCGATCGATGACCCCGGCGCAGCCGTCTGATCATCGGCAGCCCGTCCAGGCCGCATCTATTTCATGGCGATAACGGCGGCGGCGCGCCAGATCCAGACCGCCGCAGCAAGAACGCAATGCGCCTATTGCGCGATAAACAACCGGCGCGGCGCCTGGGTTAGGCGGATGTGTCCCTGATCAGTGACGGCAATAGTTTCACTGAATGCGATCCCTTGCGCATAAATATACATATGGAACACCATTCCCGGTTTCAGTACCCATTCGGCGTTTGGTAAAAATACCCGGCTAAAGTCGCTGGTATGAGGGGTATGCAGTGAGTAATAACCTAACACATATCCAGTAATGCCAACGTAGTCTTCCCGCAATCCCGCTTCAAGTACCGCATTGCGGGCCAGCGCATCAATATCTTTCGCCACCGCGCCTGGGCGCATCGCCGCAAGCTGGGCGTCCTGTATGGCGATCAGTTGCTCGGCGATATCTTTTTGCCGTTGCGATGCCTTGCCGACGATCGCCGGACGCATCAACCGGGCGCTGTAGCCATGCAGAATGGGCACCAACTCCATATGGACGATTTCTCCCTCGGCTAAAGGCGTATTATGCAAATTGCCGTGTAAAAAGCTGTTCCCGTCGCCGGTGGTGATAATGCCGTAGCGAGCCGAGTCCAAACCGTTTTGCATAAAGACCTGATGCACAACGGCCGCCGCATCTCGTTCGCTCTTCCCTACGCCTAATTCCGCAACAGCGGCCGACAGTGCGACGTCGCCCACTTTTGCCGCTCTGGCAATATACTCAATCTCCCGTGGCGTTTTGCACTCTCTTAGCAGTTCCAGTACGCCGGAAAAGTCACGGAAGGGCCGGTCAGGGAAATAGCTTTGCAAGCGATTAAAACGGTTCACCGTCATGCAGTAAGAATCGAAATCGAAGCCAATGTTCAGTCGCTCCCAACCACGTTCGACAATCGTTCCGACCAGCACCTCAATGGGGTCTTGCCAGTCGGCAAAGGTTACCGTATCCGTTATCCAGCTATTTTCCCGAAAGGTGTGCGCATCCATAGCCCGGAAGATCATGACCGGATCGCCGTCCAGCGGTAATAAACACGCCCGGTACATATTTTCGGAAATACCGAATCCGGTCAGATAAAACAGAAACTCCGTCTGATCGATCACCAATAGGCCAATATTTTTGTCGCGCATATAAGCGCGAATTTTTTCCGCCCGCTGATGATACTCGGCCAGTGTAAAAACAAGATTTTTATGATTACCCATAGTTTCCCCGTAAAAATTACAACTTTATTATTATCGCTGTTTTGTTTATCGCTGTTTTGTTAAAAAATTAGCCGTCAGTAAAAATACAATGGTAATCAGCACCAACAATACGCTTACCGCCGCAATCGTCGGATCAAGCTCAAACTGCACGCTATTCCATATTCGTACGGATAGCGTCTGCACACTGTTGCCGGCCATAAACAATGCGATTAACAGCTCATCAAAAGAGCTAAGAAACGAAAAAAGCGCGGCGGTTACCATGCCTGGCGCCGCCAGAGGAAACGTAATCCGCCGAAATACGGTGAAGTTGCTGGCGCCAAGGCTCATCGCGGAATACTCAAGCTGGCTGTCTATCCCCTGCAGGGTAGACGAAATAATGATCGTCGCCACCGGCAGGGCAATAATTGTATGGCCGATAATAATCGCGCTGATGCTGTTAAAAATATCGACATCAGAAAAGAAAAAAAACAATGAGAGCGCCGAAATAATATTCGGCACGATCATCGGAAGTAATATCAGCACATAAATGATTTTCTTACCGCTAAAACGGTAGCGAACTAATGCTATCGCCATCGACAGGCTTAATATCATCGCCAGCAGCGTTGATACCACAGAAATACGAAAGCTCAGCCACAGCGAATCCAGCCAGTCTGGATTGGTCAGCACTTTTTCCACCCAGCGCAGGGAAAATCCGCTGGGAGGGAAGCTCAAATAGGCCGTCTGACTCAATGCCAGCGGAAAAATAACGATAATGGGCAACGCCAGAAATAACAGCACCAGTATCGCCACCGCCAGCGAGAATAGCCCCGGTTTGATGGTGTTCATCGCTTGGCCTCAAACAGCTGTTCCAGTCCAACCAATCGTTGATAAAACCAGAATAACAATAGCGTACAGACCAGCAGCACCGTGGATAGCGCGGAACCGAAGCCCCAGTCGAAATAGATTTCAATCTGGCTTTCAATCACCATCGAAATCATCGTCTGCTGCGGGCCGCCCATCAGCGCGGGCGTGATGAAAAAACCCAGCGAGAGAATAAACACCAGCAATCCGCCCGCCGCGACGCCCGGCAAAGAGAGCGGAACGATAATCCGCCAGAAAGCGCGGCTGCGCGACGCCCCCAGGCTTTCCGCCACATTCAGCAAGCTAAGGTCAATCCCCCGCATCACGCTATAGAGCGCCAGAATCATGTAAGGCAGCAGGATATAGGTCATCCCGATCAGCACGCCCGTTTCGGTATACATCAGCTTTAGCGGTTCGGTAATGAAACCGGCGGCGATCAAGAGCTGGTTCAGCACGCCTTCCGTTCCCAGCAGCACCATCCAGGCGTAGGTGCGCACCAGTACGCTGGTAAAATAGGGAATAATCACCAAAATCAGAAAGATATTCGCCGTGCGGGGTTTCAGCCTTGCCAGTACCCAGGCCAGCGGATAGCCCAGCAATAAGGTGCTTAACGTCACCCACAGCGAGATGCGCAGAGTGATCCACAGTACGTTTATCCAGACCGGTTCCTGAACGATGCGCAAATAGTGTTTCCAGGTAAAATCCGGGCTGTAGAAGCTGAAACTCAGCATTTTTATTAATGGACAGATAAAAAATATCAGCAGAGCCAGCAACGATGGCGCCAGCAGCAGCCAAAGCTTCCAGTTGCGCCGGATCGGCATTGATAAACTCATCGCCCTTGCTCCGCGGCGATAAACCACAGGCTCTCCGACTGCCAGCCGAGCGAAACGCTCATGCCTGGGGTTATCTCTTTTTTCAGATCGATATTCTGCGCCTGAACCAGTAATTCCGTACCGTCGTTAAGCCGCACGGTGACTTTTACCGTATGGCCCAGATACAACACCTCGCGGATAACCGCGGCGATCGGTAGCTGACCGGCCTCCGCCAGACGAATTTTCTCCGGCCGCAATACCGCGCAAACCCGCTGCCCGCAAGTCAGATGGCTGACGCCCCGCCCGCTGACCCGCTCGCCGCTATCCAGCCTGACGTCATAGCCCGTTGAATGAACCGCATCGATATGGCCGCCAATAAAATTGGATTGCCCGATAAATTCGGCGACCCAGCGGTTCTCCGGCTTTTCATAAACGGATTGAGGCGTATCGATTTGCGCAATCCGGCCGTCCTGCATTACCGCAATACGATCGGAAAGCGTGAGGGCCTCCTCCTGATCGTGGGTAACAAACAGCACGGTAGAGCCGCTCGATAGATGCAGACGCTTCAGTTCCAACTGCATATGTTCACGTAGTTTTTTATCCAGCGCCCCCAGCGGTTCATCCATTAACAGCGCCTGAGGTTCGAATATCAACGCCCTCGCCAGGGCGATCCGCTGCTGCTGTCCGCCGGATAATTCACGCGGCAGCCGCTGGCCTTTATCCGCCAGTTGCACCATCTCCAGAGCTTTCGCCACCTTTTGCTTGATAACGCCGCCTGACACGCCGCGCATTTCCAGCGGGAACGCCAGATTGCGAAAGACGGAAAGATGGGGAAACAGCGAGTAGTTCTGGAAGACCACCCCCAGATTGCGTTTGGCGGGCGGGAAATCGGTGACGTTCTCACCGCCGATCAGTACCCGGCCGGCGGTTGGCGCGGTAAAGCCGCCAACCATCATCAGCGTGGTGGTTTTTCCCGAGCCGCTAGCCCCCAGCAGCGTGACAAACTCGCCGGGTTCGACCGTCAAATGCAGATTATCTACCGCGGCCGTGCGGCCAAAACGCCGGGTTAAGCCTTCCAGGCGAAGTTCCGTTCCCACCGTTGAACGCCGGGAACGGCGTGACAAGTCAGCAACACCCATTAAGCCTGACCTAAAATCCAGGACTGCCAAACTTTACCCACCTGATCCAAATTATCAGCCCACCACTGTGCATCCTGTACAAAAGTGTTTGCGAAATACGCTGGGTTAGAAGACAGTTTCGCCAGATCTTCCGGCCGAACAAAATCAAAGGCCTTTTTATTGGTCGGCCCATAGGCGATATATTGAGTAAGTTTGGCCTGAACCTCTGGCTGCAGGGCAAAATCGATAAGCAATTGAGCATTTTCCGGGTTAGGCGCGCCTTTAACCACGCTCCAGTACTGTACCTGTTGTTTTGCCTGATTCCACTCAATAGCCAGTGGTGCGCCCTGATCGATCAATGTCTGCGCCCTGCCATTCCATACTGCGCCAAGTACCGCATCTTTACGTTCCAGCAGCTGTGCTGAAATCGCTCCGGTATCCCACCATTTTGAAATATAAGGCTTAATTTTATCCATGGAGCGAAAGGCTCGTTGAATATCGATAGGGTAAATATGCGCCATATCGACGCCATCAGCCAACAGTGGAAATTCCAGTTCGACTACGCCAGAACGCATATCCGCTAACGTTCTGGGACCAGGGAAGCGTTCAGCGTTCCAAAACTCGGTCCAATTTTTTGGATGCGAATCCGCGCTAAAGACATCCGTGTTATAGACCATCACGGACGCATATAACAAATTCCCGACCATATTGGGATGGCGAAGCTCTGGCATAATATCATTCGGATCGCTGTATTTCATTGCCGAATAATTAATGGGTTCAAGTGCACCGGCTTTATCCAAATTAAATTGAATAATATCGCCTAAATCCAGAACATCAATACTGACCCGACCCGCTTTCACCATAGCCAACACTTGTGAACCTGTGGCCGGGATGATTTTCACATTAATACCCGTTGCCTCGGTAAAAGGCTTATAGATAGCGATATCCATCGCCTCCTGATAAGCCCCGCCTAATCCCCGAACAATGACTTCCTTACTCCCTTTAGCAAAGACTAAAGGCGAAGAAAAAGCACTAAGCGCAACTCCGGCACCAAGAATAGAGCTTTGTTTTATTAACCGACGACGCGCAACATCAATACTTTCACTCATAGGAATTTGAGAAGAAAGCATATGTTCCTTTTTATCACTCATACCCACTGTCCCTTATTGATAGATAAAGAAATGGCTCTTCTCTGGTATCAATATTATATTTAAAATAAATATTATTTTTTATTTAATCTTTTATTTATAAGTGTTTCCCTGGTGCTGTCATTTTTCCAATGGCCAAGTAATTCCCAAGCCTTATCAGATTCTTCTAACTTCTCTTTGACATTATCTTTATTTAAAACAACCATTTGAGACATTAGCCAGTCGGCTATAACCAGCGTGCCTATCTGTGACCACCAAGCAACCTGCGATTTGCTATGGGCAACGTAAATAGATTCATTAGCCTCACGAACCAGGGGCGATGACGGACGGTCGGTCACTGCAACCATATAGGCTCCACGCAAACGGGCAAGATGCATTAATTCAATGGTATAAGGGAGATATCTTTCATAACCGATGCCGATAAAAGCATCTTCGTCACTTACCTGCCTTATACGATCGGCAACGTCGCCCACGCCAATATTAAATACCTCTGCATTCTTCAGCACATTGAGCTGCATTGCCAGATAAACCGCCATTGCATGTGTTGTTCCATGCGCCGTCACCCATATTCGCCTGACCGATGCCAGTTTTTCAGCGATACGAACAATAGTATCAGGTTGATTCAAACCGATAGTCTGGGTTATTAGCAAACTGCTATTCGACAATATCTGTTCTTTTAATTCAGTTTCACTGGATGACATTGGCGCCCATTGGAATACGCCACTCAAACCAGTATTCTCAATCAGCGCTTCGCCCAAATCCTCGCGTAAATGCGTATAACCTCGGTAACCCAGTGCGCGAGCAAATCTAACAATCGCGGCGTCGCTAACATTTATCGCACCGGCTAATTGCTTGGCCGTCATAAACGCTACTCGCTCCTTATTCCTTTCAATATAACGCGCAATAAGCTGCTGTGCTGGAGTAAGTTTAGAAAAGCGTTCGCCGACCAATGCTGAAAAATTCATATAAAATCCCGAATGACTCAGTTGCTACAGTAAAATGCAAACATGTTGTGTTTGCAACAATAAAATTAAACTTTTTGAGAAAAGATTCATAAAACCCAAGTAAATCATGGGGATAAATTTAATTCAAATATGCATTACTATAAATAATAATAATTCATGAGCTTTAATATATAAATAGCACGTTAATAATTTCATGAGAATAATAGCAACCGTTTGATTGAAGTTTAAAATAGATAATATATTAATTATTATCCACTAATCCTTTTACTCAATATCCCGTTTAACAGGATAGAACAGATATGAAAATTTGGGAAAAATAAACGTATTATCGACAAAATAGCCCCCTCGCCGATGCGAGGGGGAGAAAGGGAATCACGCAAGATTATGATGGCAGGACAATATTGCTGTCGGACAGTTGTCCCATATTGTTGTGCATCGCGCAGGCCGCATCAAGCAGATGCATGGCAATCGCCGCCCCGCTGCCTTCGCCAAGGCGCATGCCTAATTGCAGATAAGGTTCCAGTTGCAAATGCCGCAGCGCAATCGTCGCGCCCTTCTCCGCCGAAAAATGGGAGGGGATCAGGTAATCCCGCACCTGCGGCGCAATACGACAGGCCGCCAGCGCCGAGGCATAGGAAAGAAAACCATCCAACACCACGGGCAATCCGACCGACGCCGCCCCCAGCATCACGCCCGCCATCCCCGCCAAATCAAAACCGCCGACTTTGGCCAACACGTCAACGCCGTTCTGGGCGTTGGGTTGGTTAACGCTAATCGCCTGGCGCACCACCGCCACTTTATGATGCAGACGCTCGCTGGGAAAATTCGCGCCGATACCGACCACCTGATTAGGGTCATGATCGGTCAGCACGCTGATCATCGCCGCAGCCGGCGTGGTATTCGCCATTCCCAGTTCGCCGACGCCAAAAACTCGGACGCCCTCCTCAGCCTGCCGTATGGTTAACCGCGCGCTGGCAAGCAGCAAATCTTCCGCCTGCCGATAGGTCATCGCCGCCTCCCGGGCGATATTGCCGCTGCCGCGCCGTACTTTCATATTCAGCACGCCGGGCAGCGGATCGCCGTCGATGCCGACATCCACCACTTTCACTTCCGTATCCGCATTGGCGGCCAGCACGCAGACGCCGGTAATGCCCGTAACCATATTCGCCGCCTGGATGGCGGTAACCGCACGTGGGGAAATCGCCACCCCTTCCTCATAGACGCCATGATCGGCGGCCATTACGATAATCTGCTTACGCGCCACCCGATGCCCGGAAAGCCCGCGCATTCCCGCCAGTTGAATAGCCAGTTGTTCCAGCCGCCCCAAACTGCCCGGCGGTTTCAGCAGGCTATCCAGCCTGACGGCGGTTTGCTGCATGGCGTATTGATCCAACGGCTGGATCGCGTCAACCAGCGATGAAAGCGTGGATGATGAGTCTGTTTGCATCGCGTTATTCTCGCTATTCGTTATCAGGACTGCCAGTAAGCCCGATTATTCAATGCCCGCAGCGTGGCGAATCCGTCCTGTATATCCAACACGCTGTATGCCCCTTGCTCAAAATGAAAGTGCCACATATCGCTGGCCGGCATGGTCAGCAGCGTTGCCAACAACAGGCTCAATACGCCCTGATGCGCCACGATCAGTTGATTATCCGTACTACGTTGTTTTAACAATGTCCGGGTTAATTGCGCCACGCGCTCCGAAAACTCGGGAAACGACTCCCCCCCGGTCGGACGCGCCGTTTGCCAGTCCGCGATCCAGGCGGCCCAGGCATCGGCATCCTCATGCTGTAAATCGTAGTGATGGCGCATTTCCCAGTCGCCGAAAGACATTTCGTTTAACGCCTCATCCGCGACGGCGCTGACGGGGTGCCGCGCCAGCACAATCTCCGCCGTATGGCGCGCGCGCAGCAGCGCGCTGCTGGCGGCAGAAGCGAAAGTCACGTCCGCCAGCCAGCCGGAAATCAACCGCGCCTGGGCGATGCCCGCCTCCGTCAGCTCGACATCCGTCGTACCGCAAAAAACGCCGCTAAGATTGGCCTCCGTCTGACCGTGTCTGACCAGAAACAACCGCATGGTTTACCCTCACTCTTTTCCGTCACAACATCGCCAGTAAAAATACCAGTTCGCCCACTTCCTCGGCCGCCCCCAGCGTATCGCCGGTTTGTCCTCCCAGCCGCCGCCGCAGATATTGCCCCATCAGCCAAACGACAATCAGGGTGACGGCGAATGCCGACAGCGCGGGCCAATGCCCCAGCAATCCCGTTAATATGGCCCCGCCGGCCAGCGTGATCAGCGTTTCCACGCCGCTGACCTGGCCGATGTACAGGTTTCCCAGCCCCTGCCCTTCACGGGCGTAGCGCTGACGGTACATCAGCAACACGATGGCGCTGCGGCTGACTACCGAAGCCGCCGCCAGTATCGCCAGCATCGATGTGCCGCGCAGCGCCAGTTCGCTCACCACCAGCATTTTCGCCACCACGATGAAAATCAGCGCCAGCCCGCCGTTGGTGCCCAGACGGCTGTCGCGCATAATTTCCAGCATTTTTTCCCGTTTGCGGGCGGAAAACACGCCATCGCAGGTATCCGCCAGTCCGTCCAGATGAAATGCGCCGGTAATCAGCGCCAGCGCCAGCACATAGGCCAACGCCGCCAGCGGTACGCCGCACCAGGGTAAAAGCGCCACAAACGCCGCGCCGGCAATCCCGCCCACGATCAGACCGATAAATGGAAAGCCGACAATCCCGCGCACGTACTGGCTCATCTCCAGCCCCTGCGTCCAACGCGCCGGCACCGGAATACGCGTCATAAATTGCAACGTGGCGAGAAATAAACGCAGATTCATTTAATTTTGACCTCAATTCCCGATACCACCAGATAGACCGACTCGGCCGCCGCCGCCAGACGCTGATTGACGCGCCCGGCGATATCGCGAAAATGCCGCGCCAGCCGGTTTTCCGGCACAATGCCCATCCCCAGCTCGTTGGTCACCAGATATGCCGGCGACGCGCGGCGCGAACAGGCAGCGATAAGTTCATCGATCTGCCGTTCGATCACCGCTTCAATGGCCGGGAAATCCATCTGCTCTACCGGGATGTCGCCCGCCTGATCGAACAGCAGATTGGCGATCATCGTGGTAATGCATTCAAGAATGACGGTTTCGTCCGCCGCCGTTTCGTCCGCGATCGCCGTTCCCAACTCCCGATACCCTTCCCAAGTGCGCCAGTGCGCCGGCCGGCTCTCCCGATGCCGTTTCACCCGCCGGGCCATTTCGTCGTCGGTGACGACCGACGTGGCGATATACAGCACGTTATCGCCGTGCCGCGCCGCCAACCGCTCCGCCAGCGCGCTTTTGCCGCTTCTGGCTCCGCCCGTAATCAATATCACCCGATAAACTCCTGTTTAATATATATTTCCCCTTTCCCGCGAAGATGAGATTCGGGGTGGGTCAATCAGAACACAAGTGATGCCTGCCGCTACCCCTCCCTGCCTCCCCCTTGTCAGGGGGAGGAGCTAACCCCTCCCCACGAAGATGAGGGTCGGGGTGGGGTCAATCAGAACACAAGTGATGCCCGCCGCTACCCCCTCCCTGCCTCCCCCTTGTCAGGGGGAGGAGCTAAACGTCCTCCTTGCTTCCCCCTTGTCAGGGGCGCCCTCCCCTGCGAAGGGGAGGGTCGGGGTGGGGTCGATCAGAACACACGTGATGCCTGACGCTACCCCCTCCTTGCTTCCCCCTTGTCAGGGGCTCCCTCCCCTGCGAAGGGGAGGGTCGGGGTGGGGTCGAAAACTAGCACCTACCCGCCCCCATAAATCCATATATCGCTGCGATATCGATATGCTCGCGCATCGCCGCGGCCAGAATATCGAACTGCCGCTGCTTGTGGCGGGCATAATCGAAAACCTCGCCGTCAAAGGCGGTCAGCCCTTTACGCCGGCGTAATGTATCCAGCAGCGCGCGGGTAAAGCGGTCGTTATCAAACAGGCCGTGAATGTAACTGCCGATCACGCTGCCGTCCGCATTAACCGCCCCGTCTTGCCGGGCGGCCGGCTGGCCGTTGCTCTGCGTCAGGCGGATAAAGGGCGTGGCCTGCTCGCCAAGGCGCGACGTTCCCATATGGATTTCATAGCCCGCAATCGGCATCTCAGAACCGGCCAGCGCCATGCCCGGCAGCGCCGAACGACAACGGCCGGCGACGCGCGTGGTGATTTTTTCCGCCGCGAATTCGGTTTCGACATCCAGCAGCCCCAGGCCGTCCATGCGGGCCACGCCCGACTCCACGCCATCAATAATCCGCCGACCCAGCATCTGATAACCGCCGCAGATGCCGATAACCGGCACGCCGGCCCGATGGCGCGCCTGTAGCGCCGCGGCCAGCCCGTTTTGCTGTAACCACTGCAAATCGCCCAGCGTATTTTTACTGCCGGGCAGAATGATCAAATCGGCGCCCGCCAACGCCGACGGCTCGGCGATATAACGCAGACGCACATCCGGCTGAGCCGCCAGCGCGTTAAAGTCGGTAAAGTTGGCGATATGCGGCAAGCGCACCACCGCGATATCCAGCGTTTTTTGCGCGCTGGCGTCATATTTGCCGGTTTGCAGCGCCACGCCGTCTTCATCTTCCAGCTCGACGTTCAGCCAGGGCATCACCCCGATCACCGGCACGCCGGTCAGCGCTTCGATCTGCTCCAGCCCCGGTTTGAGCAACGCCACATCGCCGCGGAATTTGTTGATGATCACCCCTTTTACCCGCGCTTTCTCTTCAGGACGCAACAGCGCCAGCGTACCGTAGATGGCGGCGAACACCCCGCCGCGATCGATATCGGCCACCAGCAACACCGGGCAGTCCGCCATTGCCGCCATGCCCATATTGACGATGTCCCGATCGCGCAGATTGATTTCCGCCGGGCTGCCCGCCCCTTCCAGCACCATTACGTCATATTCGGCGGCCAGGCTGTGGTAAACCTCGCCGATCTGCCGCTGTAACTGCGGCTTGTACTGATGATAAGTCTGCGCATCCATATTGCAGAACGCTTTGCCCATCAGTACCACCTGCGACTTGCAATCGCTGGTTGGCTTGAGCAACACCGGATTCATGCGTACATCCGCTTCAATCCCCGCCGCTTCGGCCTGAAATATCTGCGCCCGCCCCATCTCTTCGCCCCGAGGCGTAATCCCCGAATTCAACGCCATGTTTTGCGATTTAAACGGCGCGCAGCGATAGCCATCCTGGGTAAAAATCCGGCACAGACCGGCCACCAGCACGCTTTTCCCCACATCGGACGCCGTTCCCTGCAACATGATGGACAGGCTCATGAGTTTTCTCCCGCGCCGCGCTCGCGCAGCAGCGCAAATAGCTGTTGTTCGGTTTTGCACAGCGGCAGCCCCAGTTCGCTGTGCAGCTTAACCAGCCAGGGCTGCGTCAGGGAGGCCGTCTGCAACTGTTCCCGTTGCAAAAACACCTCGCCGCTTTCCCCTTCGCTCACCAGCCGCCCGTGCGACAGCACATACACATAGCCGCACACCGCGTAGATCAGGTCGATATCGTGGCTGGAGATAATGACCCGTTTCCCCTGCGCCACAATGCGTTCGATGATGGCGATCATCTGCTCGCGCCCGGCGGGATCGAGCCCGGCGGTCGGTTCGTCCAGCAGCAGATAGGGCGCTTCCATCACCAGCGCCCCGGCGACGGCGACGCGCTTTTTCTGGCCGTGGCTGAGGTACTGAATCGGCTTATGGCGAAACGCCTGCGCATCCACCAGCGTTAACGCCTGCTCCACCCGCTGGGCGATAACCGTTTCATCCATACCGAGATTACGCAGGCTGAACGCGATATCGCTGTCGATATCGGTATAAAAAATCTGCTGCTCCGGATCCTGAAACACCGTCGCAATACGCTGACGCAGCGTGCGCAGCCCCGCTTTGCTGTAATCGATCGGCCGGTTGTCCCACAATACCGCGCCGCTCTGCGGACGCAGAATGCCGGTCAGGTTCATAAACAGCGTCGATTTACCGCAGCCGTTCGCCCCTATCACCCCGGTGACGGCATGGCGTCCGAAATCCAGCGACAGATCGCGCAACACCGGTTCATCCTGATAGCGGAAATTCAATTGTCGGGTTGCCAGCATGGTTATTCTCTTCTCACAGATGGAACTCTCCCTGGTACAGTTTGATCTCCAACGAAATCACCATCTGCTGGTAACGCATCATCACCCGCATGAACAGCATTCCGATCAGCATGGAGAGCGAGCGATAGCTGCTGCCCAGCGACGAATAGCCAAAACGCAGCGACTGCGCGCGGCGGATAGCCAGCGCTTCATCGAGAAAAATAAAGATAAAGCGCCAGGTCAGCAGGATCTGTTCCGTCAGCAGCTTCGGCGCCCGGCAGCGTTGCAGGATCTGAATCAACTGCGGAAACGGCGTATTCAGCACGAACCAGAAGGTCGCCGCCAGCGACGCCAAACTGCGCCAGAAGGTCTGATTCGCCGTATGCAATCCCTGCGCATCGATGCCCAGCCAAAACGATCCCAGAGGTATTCCCCACCACAGCGTTTCCGGCTGGCGTGACGCCGACAGCACTATCGCCGCCACGCCCACCGACAAGAACCCCAGCGGCACCGATAGCCATTTCAGATAACGCAGCGGGCCGACCCGCAGCAGCCAGCAGGTCAGCGCGGCGATAAACACCAGCAACAGCGCCTGATACAGCGGCGGGCAGGTCATCGCCAGCAGCAGAAACAGCCCATACAGAGCCAGCTTGCGCATCGGATCGACCTGCCGCCAGCGCCCCTGATAGCTTAGTTTGTCAATTCCCAGCATGGCCGCTGCGCTTACCCCGGTAATAACCAAGAATGTAAAAAATCACCGCCGCGCCTAGCGATCCCTGCAAAGTAAACAGCAGGCTTTCAATCTCGCTGCTGGCGGGTTCATACAGCGGCTGGAACCAGGGCCGGTAATCCGGCGCGGTTTGGCTAATCAGCGTTTCCGCTTCCCCATCGGAACCGCCGTATTCGCCGCCGTGATTGATAAAAAACGGCAGGATCACCAGCGCGATAACCAGTGATAACAGGATTAAATTCTTTTTCATATTTAGTGACTCCCGGCATGAATCAGCTGGCGTTTCGTCAACTGGTCGTAAATCATCACGGTAAGCAGCCCTTCGGCGATGGCGATCGGCACCTGCGTCAGACAGAAGATGCCCATGAATTTCAGCATCGACGCGGCGACGCCCAGTTGCGGATCGGGAAAGGCCGCGCCCAGTTGAAGCGACGTCACCAGATAGGTCGCCAGGTCGGCCAGCATGGCGCACAGAAATACCCCGACATCACGGCGGACCCCGGCTTTACATGCCAATTTCCATACCAGATAGCCGACAACCGGCCCGATGACCGCCATCGACATGCCGTTGGCGCCGAGCGTCGTCAGACCGCCGTGCGCCAGCAACAGCGCCTGAAACAGCAGGACGATCGCCCCCAGCACCGCCACCACGGTGGGACCGAACAGAATGACCGCCAGACCGACGCCGGTCGGATGCGAGCAGCTTCCGGTCACCGACGGAATTTTCAGGGCGGAAAGGACAAAGATAAACGCGCCGCACAGCGCCAGCAGGACTTTCTGGTTGCTGTCTTCACTCACGATCCTGCGCAAACGCACCAGCCCGGCGAACAAGCACGGCAGAAACAGCGCCCACCAGGCCAGCGCCCACAGCGGCGGCAAAAAGCCTTCCATGATGTGCATGGCGAACGCTTCCTGCGGCGCCGACATCAGCAGCAGCGCCGCCGCCAGACCGGATAGCGAGAGTTTCTTTAATTGTTGTTCCATTGATTACCCCTTAACAGGCTATCGTTTATTGCATTTTATTGCGGAATTACCCATTTTTTGCTTCCGCTCTCCCCATGAAGGTTCTCCATAAGTGGGATATGCCGCATCGGAGAATATTGCGTGCGCGATAAAGCCGTCATTGCCCCCTGCAAGCGGGTTGCGGCCGTCATTCGCTGCGCCACTGCTTATTCACTAGGATCGTGGAGAAATAGGGCAGCGGCTGGTCATCGGTTACCTGATCCAGCCGCCGCCAGCACTGTTCGCCCGGCAGCGAGGCATCGGCCATCAGCAGAGCGTGTTCAAACAGATCCAGACGCGCCAGCAGCGAACGCACCTCGGCGAAACGGCCATAGACCTTCATCAGCACCACGCAGTCGTGGGTCAACAGCGCTTGCTCCAGATCCGCTTGCGGCGCGGTACAGGGCATTACCGCCAGCGACTGCTGTTCCATCGCCAGCGGCATTGCCGAACGCGCGGCGATCGCCGCAAACGAGGTCACGCCCGGCACAATTTCCAGCCACGGCTGGCGGCCGATGCGCGCCAACAGAAAAACCCAGGTGCTGAATAACATCGCGTCGCCGAGGGTAATAAACCCGACCTGCTTGCCGTTTGCGACCTCATCCGTCAGTTGCCGGGCGATATCATCCCAGACCGCTTCTTTCTCCGCGTTATCGGCGCTCATGGGGAAGTGATTGGTGCGGATCTCCGTCTTTGGCGACAAATATTCCCGGATGATGGAGAGCGCCAGACTATCGCCGCCTTTGCGCCCAGCCGGCGCATAAAGAATATCGAGCTTGCCGATCAAACGGGCGGCGCGCACGGTGATCAAATCGCTGGCGCCGGGGCCGACGCCCAACGCATACAGTCTGCCGGTCATTACGCCGCCTCCTGCTGTTTATCATTCAGCGCCGCGTCAAGATGACGGGCGAACATCTGGCGGATTTGCGGGTTCTCTCCCAGCCCTTGCAGCCAGCAACAGGTTTCGATTCCCGCCGCTTCCAACTGCGATTTCCACGAGCCCTCGTCGTCCGAGGCCATATCGTTGATGGCATGATCGCCGGCCACCAGCATCAGCGGCATCAGGTGAACCTTGCGTATGCCCTGCCGTTGCAGACGCTGAACGATGTGACCGACTTCCGGGTAGCTTTCCACCGCGCCCACCAGCGCCGGAAAGTTGCGCGAGGCCATCAGGTGATCGAGACAGGCATAGGCGGAAAACGCGTGATGACTGGCGCCGTGCCCCATAAACACCACCCGTTCATCGGCGGCCAGCGGCGGCATCTGCGCCTGAAGCGCGTTCATCAACTGCTGGTAGTCATCAAAGCTGCTGAGCAACGGCGCGCCTAGCGCCAGCCGTTGAAAACGCGAACGATAGGCGCGCACTTCCGCCGCCACTTTTTCGTATTCATCGCCATTAATCACATGCAGCGATTGGATAGCCACATCCTGATAGCCTTCATCCGCCAGCCGTTGCAAAGCCTGAGCGGGGTTGTCAATCCGCACATCGTCGCGCTCGCGCAGCTTGCGGATAATCATTTCCGACGTAAAAGCCCGGAACAGGCGGCGATCGCCGTAACAGGACGACAAAAACCGTTCGCAGGCATCGATATTCTTTTCCCGCGTTTGCGGGTAACTGGTGCCAAAGCTAATAATCAACAGTGCTTTTTTCATTTTATGATCCTCGTTGCGCCCGCCAGCAGGACAACTGCTCAAGGAACGCATCCAGCGAAGCGATGCGTTCCGCTGGCGCGGCGTCGTCTGTTATGACCGGGCGGCATATCACGATGCAGGGAATATTCAACGCCAGACAAGGAGCGACCTTTTGTTGATAGCCACCCGGCGCGCCGGATTCTTTGGTGATCATCGCATCGGGCCGGCAGTGCTCGTACAGCGCCTGATTAAACGCCGCGCCAAACGGCCCGCACTGGGCGATAATCTGCTCCACGCCCAGCCCCAGCGCTTCGCACTGCGCCAATACCGCGGAGGTCGGCAATACCCGAACCAGCAGATACTTATCCGGCAAATTCCGCCGGTACTGCGCCAGATCTTTACTGCCGGTGGTCAACAGCACCCGCGGCCCAAGCCGGCGGGCGATCGCGCAGGCCGCGTCAAGGCTATCCACCTTATGCAGCAGCGGATGATCGATGGCGTCAATGTCGCTGGGGCGCTGATAGCGGGTCAGCCGCAGCCGCAGCCGGCTACAAGCGGCGGCCACGTTGTGATGCAGCACATCGGCGTAAGGATGGGAGGCGTCAATCACCCAGCGAATCCGATGCGCGGCGAGGTACTCCGCCATCGCGTCCTGATCCATGCGTCCGACCACCACTTCGCCGGCGATGTCGCCCGCCAGTTGTTTTCCCGTTTCCGTGGCGACGGACAGGCGATAGGCTTCGCCCGCCGCATCCAGCGCCTGACAAATCAGCCGGGCATCGCTGGTGCCGCCGAAAACATGGATAGCCGGGCCGCTCACAGCGCATAGCCTCTCGGGGTGATCATCAGTCCGTCGCGGCAATAGGTGGTTTTATTGCCGACGATCACCAGACTGGTCATATCCACCGGCGTGAAATCCATTTCGCCGAACGTGGTGATCCATTTTTCCTCTTTCTTACGTCCGGCGGCCTTAACCACGCCAACCGGCGTCTGCGGCGCGGTCCAGGGACTCATCAGCTCGAACGCCCGCGCCAGATGCCCTTCGCGGCCGCGGCTGCGCGGATTATAGAAACAGATAACAAAATCGGCCTGCGCGGCGGCAACGACGCGTTTTTCAATCACCGGCCACGGCGTCAGCAAATCGCTCAGGCTGATATGGCAAAAATCGTGCATTAATGGCGCGCCCAGCAATGACGCCGCGGCGATGCTGGCGGTGATGCCGGCCACCAGTCGGACTTCCAGATCCAACTGTTGCTGGCTGACCAGTTCCAGCACCAGCCCGGCCATGCCGTAAATGCCGGCGTCGCCGCTGCTGATCAGCGCCACATTTTGGCCGGCCTGCGCCAGATCGATAGCCGTCTGGCAGCGTTCGATCTCCTTGCACATGCCGGTTTTGATCACTTGCTTATCGCCGGTTAACGGCTTCACCAGATGGGTATAGGTTTTGTAGCCCACCACGATGTCCGCCTCGCGGATGGCGGCAATGGCCTCCTGCGTCATCATAGATTCACTGCCCGGCCCAATGCCGATTACGGTTAACATTAATGCGATACTCCCAGGGTAATGGTGACCCCCTGCTGACGCAGGGTATTGCCGACCAGCTTGCCGTCGCTCATCAGCCAGGCGACCGGTTGTGAAACGCTGCCGACGCCGACGGTTCGGCGTACAAATTCAGAAGCGGGAAAGCGTTGTTCATGCGGGCTGAGCTCATCAACGCTGAACAACTCGAAGGGAACCCGCCAGCGCTGCGCCAACTGGTTCAACGCGGGTTCATCCCGCTTGATGGCGGCGCTGCCGATGGCGCGCAACGCCAGCGGATCAAAATGGTTTTCCGCCAGCTGCTGCGACAGCAGCGCAACCAGCGTCTGCAACGAGGTCGCCCGGCGGCAGCCGATGCCCGCCACCACGCGCTTCGGCACCAGCTTGAAAGTCGGCAGGGGAAGTTCGGGCAAGGCGTCGCGCAGCGTAACGCACACCAGCGCATCCAGCGGCGGCAACGACTCCAGACTCTCCACCGAAATAAAACCGCGCACATCGCAGCTTGACCGCGCTTCACGCAAGGGCTCATCCCACCACAGGCCGACCTTGCGATCGCTGACCAGCATGTGATTCACCACTTTCACCGCATGGCGAAAATCCTGCATTTCCGCATCCAGCCGCACCGCCAGCGTATCCAGCGCCGCCATCTGATTGACATCCGTGGCGGTGGTGATCACCGGATCGGCGCCCAGCACCCCCGCCAGATAGCGGGTCAACGCGTTGGCGCCGCCGACATGACCGGAGAGCAGGCTGATAACATGCCGTCCCTGCTCGTCAATCACCACCACGGCCGGATCGGTCATCTTATCGCTGACCAGCGGCGCGATGGCTCGCACCGTGATGCCGGTAGCGCCCACCACAATCAGCGCGCTATAGCTTTTGAACGCTTCGCGCAGCGTGTCGCCGAAGCTGCCGTTAAACGCCGTGAAACCGGGCTCCAGCAGCTTTTCGCTGGTGAAACAGGTCAGCGGCAAATGCGTTTGCAAGCGCCGGGCCAAACGCACGCCGCCGGGCGTCAGACAGAAAACGGCGATCGATTCAGGCTTGACGGTATTCATGGCTAAACTCCGCGTCATAGAGTCTGGAATAGTGGTATTCATCGCCCAGGAAGGCGCCGACCAGAATCAGCGCCGTTTTACGAATGGCCGCGGCCTGCACCCGTTCCGCGATGTCGGCCAGCGTGCCGCGTACCGTGCGGCTTTCCGGCCAAGTGGCTTTGTACACCACCGCAACCGGCGTGGTAGCCGGATAACCGCCGGCGGTCAGCCGCTCCACCACCCCGCCGATATTCTGTACCGACAGGAAAATCGCCATTGATGTCTGGTGTGCGGCAAAGGCTTCCAGCTGTTCCAGCGGCGGCATCGGCGTACGCCCTTCGATACGGGTGATCACCAGACTCTGCGCCACTTCCGGCACGGTGTACTCCACGCCGAGCTGCGCCGCCGCGCCCAGAAACGCGCTCACGCCGGGAACGGAAACGAAGCCGATATTCTGTTGCGCCAGCGCTTCGCTCTGCTCGCGGATCGATCCGTACAGCGAAAGATCGCCGGTTTGCAGTCTCACCACCAGCTTGCCCGCGCGCGAACTATCCGCCATCAGCGATACAATCTGCTCCAGCGTCATCCCGGCGCTGTCGTAACACGCCGCCTGCGGCCGGCAGTAGTCGAGTAGCTCGGTGTTAATCAACGATCCGGCGTAGATCACTACGTCGGCCTGCTGCAATAAACGGTAGCCTTTAAGCGTAATCAGCTCGCGGTCGCCCGGCCCCGCGCCCACAAACCAGATTTTGCGGGGATCAAACGTGCGCTGTTGTGTAGCCTGTTGCTGTGTCTCTTCATACTCAGACATGTGTTCCCTCCTTGCAGCAGGAAATAAGATAGGTAGGATTATTCGGTTTAAAATAATGACCGCCGCCGAGCGGCGTCAGAGACGAAACCTGGAGTTGCATACACGCCAGCGACGCGACATTCAGCGACTGCAAATGCGTCAGCGCCGTATTGAGGTTATCCAGCAGAATAAAGGTCAGCGCCAGTCGGCCGCCGGGATGTAAATGCGCCAAAGACCAGTCGATAAGTTCCGTCAGCTGTCCGCCGCTGCCGCCGATAAATACCGCATCCGCCATCAGTTCCAGCGGTAACGGCGCCGCGCCGGCGATAATCTCCACATTGCCGCAATCGAACCGCCGGCGATTCTCTTCAATCAGCGCCAGCGCCGCCGGATTGCGTTCAATCGCGGTCACCTGAAGATGCGGAAAACGCAGCGCCGCTTCCAGCGACACGCTGCCGGTGCCCGCGCCGACGTCAATCAGGCGCTGAGCGCCCGTCAGTTCCAGCCGTTCCAGCGCCAGCAGCCGCACCGCTTCTTTGGTCATCGGCACCCGCTGGCCGCGCAAAAATTCATCGTCATTCATTGAGGATCACCACCACATTCATGTCATAGCGTTGCGCCACCTTCTCCGGCGGCAGGCGATGGATACGTTCATCCGGCAGCGACAGGTTTTCGCCGATAATCAGCGTGCGCGTCAGGTTTCGTTGCAGGATGGCGTCGGCGATGGCCCGCGGCCCGATAGTTTTGTCGGTCACCATCGCCACCTTGTCGTGTTGCAGGATCCAATCGAAATCCGGCGTGCGTCCGTGGCTGCTGGCGAGATAAATATCATTCATATCCAGCGCGACGCGGGCGCACAGATACTGCACGGCGCTGATGCCGGGCACGATCAGCAGTTCATCCGCGGCGAAATGGGCGGACAGACGCTTGCCGATGCCGTACAGCAAGGGATCGCCGGAGGCGAGCACCGCCACCTGACGGGATTTATGCTCTTCAAGCCACGCCAGCAGCCCGTCGATATCGGCATCCAGTTTGCGGGTCCGGCCGGTAAAGTCAGGAAACAGCGCCAGATGACGCGCCCCGCCGACCAGGATGTCGGCGGCGGCGATCGCCTGCCGCGCTTGCGGCGTCAGATGCGCCAGAGAACCGGGGCCAATGCCCACCACCACAATCATCGCAGCGCCTCCACGATATCGGCCAGCGGCCGGTTGGCTCCCAGCACCTGGTTATCAAACGAGAACAGAATGGCGTCGACGCACGGCGGATCGTTGGAGAAGCGCATCATCTCGTTTACCCGTTCGCAAATGCGCCCGGCGATGCGGTGATACACCGCCTGCAGGCCGTGTTGCGCAATCACTTCCATCGCCGCTTCGGTGGTATCGCACTGATTGACCGCCAGCAAAACATCCTGGGAGGCGCCCATCAGCGCCAGATTGGCGATCAGGGTTTCCATGCGCCCGTCGGCGATATGGCTGTGGGTGTGGAAAATCCCCGCCGCCACCTTGACCAGCTTGCCGGGATGGCCGATCAACGCCACATGGCGGAATTTAAGCCGCACGGTTTCCTGCAACATGTAGCCGACAAAGTTGCTCATGGTCACCACCCGCTGTCCATCCAGCCCAAGCTGTTCGCGCACGAACCGCTCGCCGTGATTGCCGGGCACCAGAATGACCCGATCTTCGCCGTCGGCGCGCTTCATTTCCAACTCCAGCGCCAGCGAGCGTTTCCAGCTCTCTTCCGACATCGGCGTCACGATGCCGGTAGTGCCGATGATGGAGATCCCGCCGAGGATCCCCAGGCGTCCGTTGTAGGTTTTCTTCGCCCGCTCTTCGCCTTCCGGGGCGAAAATTTCTATTTCCGCGCCGCGCGTCGGGCCGATCGCCTCGCGCACCGCCGCTTCAATGGTTTGCAACGGCGTGCGATTAATCGCCGGGCCGCCGACCGGCAGGCCAATGCCTTTACGCGTGACGGTGCCCACGCCTTCCCCGCCGCGAATATGAATATCGCCGTGATCGCACAGGGTGACGCGGGCGAAAATCAGCATGCCGTGCGTGGCGTCCACATCGTCCCCGCCGTCTTTGCGGATCGCCGCCGTCGCCTGCCGGCCTTCAATCAACGGTTGTTCGACGTTGAGATACAGCGTCACGCCGGAGGGAGTGACGATGGAAACCTGATCGATCACCTGCTGGCGCAGCGCCATCAGCGCCGCCACCTTGGCCGCGGCGGTCGCGCATGAGCCGGTGGTGTAGCCTTTACGGTACTGCTTGCCGTTGCGCCAGACGCTGTCCAGCGTCATTGCCGGCTTTTGCGAATCGGCGTTCACCGTTCCTCCCGCATGCGATACAAAACGGCATTGACGATGGCGGCCGCCACATTGCTGCCGCCCTTGCGGCCGCGCGCGGCAATGCACGGCAGCGCACTATTGATCAGCGCCTCCTTCGACTCCGCCGCCCCGACAAACCCTACCGGCACGCCGATAACCGCCAGCGCCGAGGCCGGTTTTTCCGCGGAATGTTCCAACAGCCGGAACAGCGCGGTAGGCGCATTGCCGAACACAAACAGCTTGCTGCCCGGCTCTTCCAGCGCCACATCCACCGCCGCCATCGAGCGCGTCATATTCCCGGCCTTCGCCCGCTCGACCACGCGCGCATCGCTGATAAAGCAGCGGCACTCGCAGCCCAGTTTCGCCAGCAGCGTTTTATTGATGCCCGACAGCGCCATAGTGGTATCGGTGTACAGCGTGCAGCCGGCGCGCAGGCCGTCGGCGATCCGCGTCACCACCTCCGGCGAGAAATGCAGGGTGTCCAGCCAGTCGAAATCCGCCGTGGTGTGGATCACCCGCTTAACGATCGCTTCGCGATCCGCATCGGCGAAACGGTAATCGGGCCGCTCGCTGGCGATGATGTCGCCGATAATGACAAAACTTTGCCGTTCGATGTCCTGCGGCTGCTGAAGATAGTTCATGTGTCCGTTCCTTATGCCGTCATGACCGACAGCAGAAAATACGCGGCGCTAAACAGCATCAAGGCCAGTAAGGAAGCGACCTTCATCAAATTGATGCTGCGCGGGATATCGTTCAGGGTAATCTCCCGGCGTTCATCGCCGATCCAGGGTTTCTCCACCCGCTCGCCGAAATAGTTGTTCGGCCCGCCAAGCCGTACCCCCAACGCGCCGGCTACCGTGGCTTCCGACCAGGCGCAGTTGGGGCTGGAGTGCTGATAACGATCGCGCCAGCCGATGCGCCATGCCTGCCGGTAATCATCCTTCAGCAGCCAGGCCGCCGCGCTCAGCAGCAGCCACCCCAACCGGGCGGGGATATAGTTCGCCAGATCGTCCATCCGGGCGGAAACATAGCCGATCGACCGGTACTTCGAATTTTTGTAACCCACCATCGAATCCAGGGTATTCACCGCTTTGTAGGCCATCGCCAACGGCGCGCCGCCCAGCAGCAGGAAAAACAGCGGCGCAATCACGCCGTCGATACTGTTCTCCGCCACGGTTTCCACCACCGCCCGGGTGATTTGCGGTTTTTCAAGCTGCGAAGTATCGCGCCCGACGATCCATGAGAGCTGTCGGCGGCTCTCTTCCAGCGTTCCGTGCCGCAATGCCTGATGAACCGCCAGCGCCGCATCGCTCAGGCAACGCCCCGCCAGACAGGTGTAAATCATCCACACTTCCGCCAGCCAGCCGAGCCACGGCTGGATCGCCGTCAGCAGCGCCAAAACGCCCCAGCTGACTCCCCAGGCGATGCCCACCACGGCCAGCCACAGCAATCCGCCGCCCAGCTTAAGCGCCCGTTCGCTGCGGCAGCAGGCGCGAATGCCCCGTTGCAGCCAGGCGATCAGATTGCCGATCCAGCGCACCGGATGCGGCCAATGCGGGGGATCGCCCAGCCAATAATCAAGTAAAAAAGCGACGAGCCAGGCCGCCAGCGTCAAGGTCATAGCGGCCTCCGGGCGGCGGAAAGCCAGCGATCGAGCACGCCGGGACGCTGGGCGAAATGAATATGCAGATAGCCGGCATAGGTCTGATCGAGCTGATAACCGCCCTGCCACTGCTGGATCACGGCGCCGTCGCGGGATTTGGCGCAGTCGAAGACGGGAGATAGCGACGTGGAAAAATCGGAGTAATGGAATTCATGACCGCGCAGGATCTCGCCCGCCGCCGCCAGCAGCGTATCCTGCTTCGCCTGCGCCTGACAGTAGCCAAAGCGGGTCAGCCGTTTTCCCATCCGGCTTTCGCCGGGCAGAATCCCCGTCATGGCATGACGCTGTCCATCAGGGGTAGTCAGCCCCGATCCCAGATACATCAGGCCGCCGCATTCGGCATACAGCGGGATCCGGCGCTGATGCGCCCGATGCAGGGCGCGGTGCATCGCGGTATTGGCCGCCAGCTGCGGCGCGTAGATTTCCGGATAGCCGCCGCCGATATAAATCATCCGGCAGTCGGGAAGCTGGCGATCGTAAAGCGGGCTGAAACGCTGAATACGTACCCCGGCCTGCTCCAGCAGATCCAGATTGTCCGGATAGTAAAAGTTGAAGGCTTCGTCATCGGCCAGCGCCAGCGTCAGACCGTCGGCCAGTTCGGGCGCCGGCAAAGCGGGCGCTTCGCCGTCGGGGAATACCGTGTTGCCGCACAGCGCCAGCAGACGGTCTACTTCGATGGTTTCTTCCACCTGCCGGGCCAACTGCCGCCAGCGGAGATCGTCATTAGCCTGTTCCTGCGCCGGGATCAGACCGAGGTGACGGGAAGGCAAAGTCACCTCTTCCATGACCGGCAGCCGCCCCAGCACCGGGATGCCGCAATAGTGTTCAATGGCGTGGCGAATAAGCGCGTAGTGCTGCGCCGAGCTGACGCGATTAACAATCACGCCCGCGATGGTCAACGCCGGATCGAAACGGCAAAAACCCATCACGGTGGCCG
Organism: Brenneria izadpanahii; assembly: GCF_017569925.1. Classification (NCBI taxonomy): domain Bacteria; kingdom Pseudomonadati; phylum Pseudomonadota; class Gammaproteobacteria; order Enterobacterales; family Pectobacteriaceae; genus Brenneria; species Brenneria izadpanahii. The sequence continues at coordinate 3,598,262 of NZ_CP050854.1, forward strand.
CCACCGACGTCGATACCGCTTTGCCGTCCACCAGCAAAATCACCGGGCACCCCAGCTGCTTCGCCATCGCCGCCGTGCTGCAATAGTCCGGATCGGCGCCGTAACCGTCATACAGCCCCATCACCCCTTCGATTACCGCTACATCGGCATGACGCATATGCTGGTTATATAAACCGTTTAGCGTTGCCGGCGGCAGCATAAAGGCGTCCAGATTGCGGGAAGCTACGCCGCATACCGCGCTGTGCCAGCCGCTGTCCAGATAATCCGGCCCGACCTTGAAGGGCTGGACGGCAAGCCCGCGCCGCATCAGCGCCCGCAGAAGCCCCAGCGTGACGGTGGTTTTGCCGCAGCCGCTGCCGGTGCCGGCGATCACGAAGGCTTTTTTATCCGTCCCGGTCCGATCCGGTTTTTTTTCACTGAAGCCTGACATAAAAAATCCCGACGTTTCGGCCGGGAAATGCAGTGTCACAAGAGTACGCGCAGCCAGCATCGCTGATGCACGCATCGGATGACAACCCGCTTCCCACCGAAGGAGTTGAATATATACATACAGACTGTCAGGTCGGTCTTCTGGCTTAGCGTCAACCTCCCCCGCGCCTTCCCAATCATACGATCAGTGGCTTTTACGGGGTTGTCGGCATCACAGCAGCGGGGGCTGCGGGGGAATTTCACCCCCTTCCCAGCAGAATCATTTGAAAAGATTCTTACCTGACAGCGATATCATGGCTATTTCACTTTTATCTTTTTATTAACACCACATTAACGTTTATATATCTGTTATATATTTTTACATAAGGTAATAGTCGTCATTCCCGCCTGCCGACTCAGGGATGACGACGGCGGTATTCATAAGGATGAAGTTTATAAGATCGCTTTGCGCTCAAACTCAATATAGCCCTTTCATAGCAAAAAAATGGCGAACTTTATTTTTTAACGATGCCCCTTTTCGCGCCGGAATAACAAATTATTGTTCTCTTCATCGCGAAAATCCTCGCTATTCAGGCCGGTATGACGAAGGCCAAATAGCAAAATTTTGTCATCGTCCGTTATGCCGCTCAACCATGCCGTAGGAACTCATCACAAATTCATACCCCCATTAATCAAGATATGCATCATACTGGATCCAGGATTCAATCCCTTGATGTTGTGCAATAAATGGAGAGGAAAATCGAATGCAAAATATACGTGGTTTTGCTGCGCTTGATGCCGCCAGCCCGTTAGTTCCACATCAGTTTGTCCGCAGAGATCCGCGAGAAGATGATGTAATCATCGATATTGTTTATTGCGGCGTGTGCCATTCCGACATCCATATGGCGCGCAACGAGTGGAAAAACAGCCATTACCCCCTCGTCCCCGGACATGAAATCATCGGCAAGGTCGTTGGCGTGGGTAAATCAGTCACGCGATTTAAACAAGGCGACTGGGTCGGCGTCGGCTGCATGGTGGACTCCTGTCAACAGTGTGACGCCTGTGAAGACGGCCTGGAACAGTATTGTGAAGAAGGTATGACTCTGACCTACGGCGCGGTCGACCGTCACGATGGCCTGCCGACCTTCGGCGGCTATTCCGAGCGTATCGTCGTTTCCGATAAATTCGTGCTGCGCCTATCCGATAAGCTGGATATGAAATCCGCCGCGCCGTTGCTGTGCGCCGGGATCACCACCTACTCGCCGCTGCGCCACTGGAATGTCGGACCGGGCGATAAAGTCGCCGTTGTCGGTCTGGGCGGACTGGGACACATGGGGCTAAAGTTTGCCAAAGCCATGGGGGCTGAAGTCACGCTATTCACCCGTTCGCCAGGCAAAGAGCAGGAAGCGCGCCGCCTGGGCGCGGACCGCGTGATCATCTCCTCCGATGACGCGCAGATGAAAACCGCCGCCAACACTTTCGATATCATTCTTGATACGGTGCCGATGCAGCACGATCTCAATCCCTATCTGGCCACGCTGGCGCGTGACGGCACGCTGATCCTGGTCGGGCTGATTGAGCCGATTGAACCGACGGTACACAGCGGATTGCTGGTCATGGGCCGTAAGAACATTGCCGGCTCCCTGATTGGCGGTATTCAAGAAACACAGGAAATGCTGGACTTTTGCGCCGAACACGGCATTAGCTGTGACGTTGAGATGATCAACATGCAGGATATCAACACCGCCTACGAGCGCATGCTGAAGAGTGACGTGCATTACCGCTTTGTGATTGAAATGGCTTCTCTGAAACAGAGTTTCCAGAGTTGATTATTTATCCCCGTCAGCTTTCACGTTGCTGAAAGGCTTTCCCCAGGGATGGGGCGAGTAATCGCCTACCTGCTCAGCAAACAATCCCACTTACCGGCGAAAGCGCCTGACGACGGCGAAAGCCTCAACGTTGGCAAATCTGGGCGCGCCCGCATTCATCGTCATCGGCGAAATGACGCGGCTCAGTTCGGTACTGGCCTTCGCGCCGGAACGCCTGGCGTTAACCGCCATCCCCTCGCTTATGGTACTCTGATGCCGGCAATCGGCCGTGGAATGCGTTTACGCAGAGCGGCGATAATGGGCTTGTCGGCAGTCTGAGGAATATAGCGATATCATGAGCGAACACGGCGGCAATATACTGGAAATGGCATTAAAAATCGGCGTGGATGCCAACGACATTATCGACTTCAGCGCCAATATCAATCCGCAGGGCATGCCGGAATCGCTAAAAGCGGCGATAGTCAGCCAGCTTGAATTCGCCGAGCGCTATCCCGATGTGGAATACCGCAAGCTGCACGCTGCGCTTGCCCGCGTTCACGGCTGTGAGGCCGGCAATATTATCGCCGGTAACGGCGCTACCGAGCTGATTTATGCCGTAGCGCAGTATCTTCAACCACGCCGGGCGCTGCTGCTGACGCCGGGATTTGCCGAGTACCGCCGCGCGTTGCAGCGAGCCGGCTGTGTGATTGACGATTACGCCATGACGGAAGCGGATGGCTTTCAGCCCGATGAGCGGCTGCTGGCGGCGCTGGACAATACGCACTATGACTGTCTATTTATCGCCACCCCCAATAACCCGACCGGCCTGATGCCCGATCCCCAGTTGCTTTTGACCATCGCCGAGCGTTGCCAGCAGCGGCGAACCGCGCTGATCGTCGATGAAGCCTTTATCGACTTTCTGCCCGGCGCGCCGGGGCTTATCCCGCACCTATCCGCATTCCCTCAGCTTTATATTCTGCGCTCGCTGACCAAATTTTTCGCCATTCCCGGCCTGCGTCTCGGCTATCTGGTCAGCGGCGATCGGGACGCCATCAGCGCGATGAAACGCGCGCGCGAACCGTGGACCATCAATGCGTTCGCCGCGCTGGCCGGGGAAATTATTCTGGACGACCGCGCCTATATCGCGGCGACGCACCGCTGGCTGGCCGAGGCGCAGCGCTGTCTCTATCAGGAACTGTGCGCCATGCCCGAGCTTCGCGTCTGGCGGCCGGCGGCCAACTATATTTTTCTCCAGTGTCTGCGACCGGAAATCGCCCTTCAGCAAGCGTTGCTGGCACACCGTATTTTGATCCGATCGTGCGCCAACTATCCCGGTCTAACCTCTAGCCATTATCGGGTCGCCATTAAAAGCGACGCCGACAACAGACGGCTGATTACGGCGCTGCATCAGGTTTTCGGCCATGGCTGAAGCGCGTTGCCCCGCCTCTTGCGGCGAACTGATCCAGGGCTGGATCCTCGGCGGCGAGAAGCTGATTTCCTGTCCGGTGGCATGGTTCAGCACCGTGTCGGTTACGGATGGCGAACCGGGATTGCATGAACGCCCGCGAATGCGGCGCATGCTGGAAACGGTAGTCGCGCATTTCGGTCACCCCACGGATATGACGCGCGGATTGCACATTGACTTTACTTCCACCATTCCGGTAGCCAAAGGAATGGCCAGCAGCACCGCCGATATTGCCGCCACCGCGCTGGCCGCCGCCCGTCATCTTGGCGAAACGCTGGATGAAGCGGCCCTCGCCGCGCTATGCGTGCGGCTGGAGCCAACCGACAGCACCCTGTTTCGCCAGCTTACGCTGTTTGATCATCAAACCGCTGAAACCGCCATTTCCTGCGGCTGGCCGCCGGCTATTGATATTTTGCTGCTGGAAAGTCCGCAAACGCTGGACACCGCCGACTATCACCGTCTCGATCGGCGGCAAGCTCTGCTGCATCACGCCGGCGAGCTGGAGCGCGCCTGGCGGTTGTTCCGCTCGGCGGTTGCCGCGGAAGATCGCCACCGGCTGGGGGAAGCCTGCGCTCTCAGCGCCATCGCCAGCCAGCGACTGCTCATCAAACCGGCCTTTAACGATTTACTGGATGTGGTCGAAGCCAACGGCCTTTACGGCTTGAATGTGGCGCACAGCGGCAGCGTGGTCGGGCTGCTGCTAGATCGCCGCCATCATGATGTAGAGAAAGTAAACCGGCAGCTACATCAGCGCGGGATTACGCGGCATTACCCTAATCAGTACCTGCTGCCGATGATCGCCGGCGGCGTGCGGTGATGGAAGCATCGTTATTGCCGCCAACGTAATAAAAGAGAAAACGTGATAGGGGATAATAAAAAACAGGCAGGGGGAACCTGCCTGTGAATGCTATTCATGCCTGGTGCGGCGGATAAAACTTAACGTGGTCCCATCTGGCTGCCGTGCACATCCTGGAAGCCAGGACCGCCGCCGTGCCCACCGCCGCCATGACCGCCGCCGCCCGGAGGCGGAAACAGACAACCACTCAGCGCCGTGATTAATGTAATCACCCCAATGATTTTAAATATACGACTCATGTTTACCTCAGTGTTGACGGGATATCACGAGCGCATCATAGGAGGGTAACAATCAGTAAACAATGCAGAATCATCCTGAAAAGATTTTTATAAACATTTAGTTACATTAGCCTACTTATTTCTGCCTTAATCAAAACGACTTCTTAAAGCCATGCTATTTGTCCGTTATCAACCGCGTTACCGGCTGGCTCACGCGCTAAAGCGGGCTTTTCAGCTCGACTAGGTGCGATAGAGCTTCAAACGTTTCACCCGGCTTTCGAAGCGCTCCAGGCGCTGTTTTAATTTATCGCGGTTGCGGCCCGCCACACAGTGCAGCAAAACATTCAGCGCGTTGACCAGCCCGGCGGTGGACTCCAGTATCAGCCCGGTTTTGGTGGTGATAGTAACGATATGCGGCGTATTCATATACTTGGCGATGCCATATTCGTCGGTGAAAACCACCAGATCGGCTTTTTCCCTGATACATTCATTGGCAAAGGCGATGCCCGCATCCGCATAGGGAGCGATATCGATAAGCAGGACACAACACTGTTTGTCGTAACTATCAATCCATCCCCCAGTACGCCGCCATAGATATCAAGAAACTCGACGTTGGATCTAACCAGCGACAGCCGGTTGGCGAAATCCTCCGTCAGGCCGCGTATCGTCTGAAAGCCACAGACGAAAACATGCTCCGCCTGGCTTACGCACTGGACAATATCCTGCCAATGCTGGCTGCCGATCTGCTCCCAGAACTTGACCAACGCCTCTATCTCATTATTAAGATGAACGGTTAAGTCATCGCTTTGCTGTTCGACGCGCGCCAGCAAGGTGGTATTGAGCAATGACTTTACCCTCACCTCATCACGAAGATCTTCTTTCAGCCCCTTCAATCCTTTGTAACCCAAGCGGCGGCAGAAACGGCTGACGGTATTAGGGCTAACGCCACTTTTTTGCGCAAGGGTTGCACCATTTTCGAACGCAATATTCTCAAGATTCGCGTTGATATAGGCCCACAGCGTCCTTTCCGCTGGCGTCAGATTGCCTTCCAGCTTTTCCAGCCTGGCGTCAAGCATAGCGTTACCTCGTTGATAGGAAAAGATATATAAATACCAAATGCAAAATTCGTGACATAAAAATCCCTTTCCTCTCTCATCCGACATTCCGTTGGCATATTAATTGCAAACCAAACACAGAAGACATAATTCTGTCAAATACTCTATCAGTTTAGTCCCCATGGCTAAATAGCAAACCCACCGGAGAAGAAAAATGTACATCATTAACAGACCAAGTTGGATGAAGAGCATCATTTTCGGGTTAGTATTTTCAAGCATATTCAGTAGCTTACCAGCGAAGGCGGCCGGTGAATTACGGTTATATAACTGGGGGGACTACATTAACCCGGAAGTATTGACGCGCTTTACCCAGGAAACCGGCATTAATGTAAAACTTGATACCTATGGCAGTAATGAAGAGATGCTGGCCAAAATACAGGCCGGGGCCAGCGGCTATGACATCGTCTTTCCCTCCGTGCATATGCAGGACGCCATGGCGGCGTTGAAGCTGCTGGCGCGTACGGATATTAACCGCTCGCCTGAATTTAAACATATTGATCCCGAATTTTTACGCGCCAAGAGCGATCCCGCCGGCGAATATTGTCTTCCCTACGCCTGGGGCTCCGTCGGTATTTTCTATAACAAGAAAAAAGTCGATAAGCCGATTACCTCCTGGAAAGACTTCTTTGCCGAAGCCGAGAAAGGGAAAAAGGTGATCATGCTCGACGATATGCGTGAAACGCTGGGCGTTGGCTTAATCGTTAACAACAAATCCGTCAACACCACCAATCCTGACGATCTGAAGCTGGCGGCCGACTGGCTGACCGCGCGCAAACCATTAATCTCCGCATTGACCTATGAAAGTATTCCGCTGGTGCAATCCGGCGATGTGGCGGCCGCCCACTATTTTGTCGGCGCGCTGATGTATGTATCGCAGGATCCGGAAAACCTGGCGTACGTCATCCCGGATGAAGGCGCGACCATGTATCAGGAAAATATGTGCGTATTGGCCAGCGCGCCAAACAAAGAGAATGCGAAAAAGTTTATGGAGTTCTTCCTGAATCCTGAAATCGCCGCGATGAATACCGCTCAGCAGATGAACGGGACGCCAAACCGCGATGCCGTAGCGCTACTGCCCGATGCCTTGAAAAACAACCCGGCGGCCAATCCGCCAGAGGAAATCCGCAAAAAATTACAGATATTCAACGACCTGGGCAAAGACCTGCGTTTGTACGACAGAACCTGGACAAGATTCCGCAGCGCGAACTAAATCCTGTCGCCGCCAGCGTGCATCGGGTTCGGCCCGATGCACATAATAAAATCGCGCGAGACGGCGTATCTGCGTCGCTTGCGCCAAATTTAATCAAACCCGACCCTGGGGTACTCTGTATTTGGGATAGACAATGAGTCAGGACCATCATTTTCGTACCGTCGTGTCGCTTGAAAAAGCCGTTAAATATTACCAAACCCCTGAAGGCAATAGCGTTAAGGCTTTGGACGATCTCTCTTTTTCGGTCAGAGACAATGAATTCGTCACATTACTTGGGCCATCCGGATGCGGCAAAACCACGCTGCTGAGGATTATTAGCGGATTCGAGCAGTTGGATGCCGGGGAACTGCTGATTTTAGGGAAAAAGATGAATCACGTACCGCCGCATTTGCGTCCGGTGAATACCGTGTTTCAAAGCTACGCTCTATTTCCCCATATGAGCGTGGCGGATAATGTCGGCTACGGCCTGGATATCCGCGGCGTACTGCGTCAGGAGCGTAACCGTCGCGTGGCCGAAACGCTGGAAATGGTGGGAATGCTGAATATGGAAAAACGCCGCCCGGCCCAGCTCTCCGGCGGCCAGCAGCAGCGGGTCGCGCTGGCGCGCGCCATTATTAACCATCCGACGCTGTTGCTGCTGGACGAACCGCTGTCTGCGCTGGATCGCAACCTGCGTAAAAATATGCAGCTCGAACTTAAGCGCCTGCAGTCCGAACTCGGTATCTCATTTATTTTCGTCACCCACGATCAGGATGAAGCCCTGACCATGTCCGATCGGATCATTGTGTTGAACGGCGGGAAGATACAGCAAAACGATAAGCCGGCGGCAATTTACCATACGCCAACCAACCCTTTTGTGGCCGGATTTATCGGCGAAGGCAATATGATTGCCGTGGAGGTCACGCAAAAAACCGCTGGGACACTGTTGCTGACCAGCGAAACGGGAGGCTCCTGGCTGGCGGACGACCGCCAACCTTGTCAGACGGGAGAGCGCTTATGGCTGCTATTGCGGCCTCAGCATTTCCACCTCGCTAAACCGAATGACGGCCAGGCTCGCTATGCCGACGTTCGCGGCGTTATAAATCAGGTGATCTTTATGGGAAGCGATATTGAGGTCATTCTGCATTCAGACCGGGGCGAGGTAATTAAGGCGTTGATTCGCCTGACCGACTCCGCCCGCCACGACGATCTGGCGCCGGGGAATGCCATCACGCTTTGGTATGCCGTTACCTCTTGTCATCTGCTGCCGCGCTGAGGATTCCCATGTCTGAATGGAAAAAATCTCTTCCGCTTATCGGGCTATTATCGCCGGTGAGCTTACTGTTAGGCATCTGCCTGTTTATTCCTCTGGCGATCATGGTGGTGTTCAGCGTACTCACGCCGGGCATGTATGGGGGCGTGGAGTGGAGCTACTATGCCGACAACTATGGCCGCATATTGGGCTGGGCGGACGGCACGCTGGAAGAGTTCGATATTCTTTATCTGAAAATCATTCTGACCTCTTTCCGCATCGCCTTAATGAGCGTGGCCGTTTCTTTGATCATCTGCTATCCGATCGCATTCTGGGTAAGAAACAAATCGCCCCGGATACGCAACTTTTTATTATTCCTTATCACGTTGCCTTTTTTCGCCAGCCTGATTGTGCGCCTCTACGCCTGGGTATTGATTCTGCGCCCGACCGGTTTTCTAAATACCGTGTTGCAAACCATGGGGGTCATCGCCCAGCCGCTGGATCTGATTTATACCGAACTGGCGGTATTGATAGGCATGGCGTACATCTATATCCCCTTTATGTTTCTCCCAGTTTACGCCAGCGTCGAACGGCTTGACCATCGCCTGATTGAGGCCTCCTACGATTTGGGCGCCAACCGGGTTAAGACCTTCTTCCGAGTTATTTTCCCGCTGACGCTGCCCGGCGTGATTTCCGGCTCCATCATGGTTTTTATCCCCAGCCTCGGTAATTTTATTGTGCCGTCGCTGCTGGGGGCGCAAAAGTGGTGATGATCGGCAGTTTAATCGAACAGCAGTTTCTCTCCGCCAGAAACTGGCCGTTTGGCGCGGCGCTGGCCATGTTGTTGATGTCGATGGTTCTATTCGCGCTGTTGCTCTATCTCTATCTGAGCAGCCGCTATTCCCATGCCGGCACAAACAGGAGCAACGATGAAAAGTAATATTCTTTCACGGATAATGGCATGGCTATTTAATTGCTATGGCATTCTGTTTTTTATTTTTCTTTATCTTCCCATCGTTTTGATTGCTATTTACTCCTTCAATGCCAATCCCATCAATATGATGATATGGCAGGGATTCAGCTTCGACTGGTATTTATCGCTGTTCGGCATGAGTAATCACCTTGCGGACAATGCGCTGTATATCGACTCCACCGATCAGGTGCTTAATGCGTTAAAGAACAGTTTGATCATCGCCCTGATCACCACCGTTATTTCGACGGTAATCGGCACCATGACCGCACTGGCATTAATGCGTTACCGCTTTTATCTGCGGGGATTCTATCGCTTCCTGCTGTATATCCCGATGATGATGCCGGATGTCATATTAGGCATCGCATTGCTGATATTTTTCGTCAACGTCGGCATTCCGCTGGGGAGAACCTCTATTATTCTCGGCCACTGCACCTTTTTATGCAGCTATGTCTTTCTCATCGTCAGCGCCCGTCTGGCGGGAATGGATACCCGGCTGGAAGAGGCCTCTTATGATTTGGGCGCCAATAGCTGGGTGACATTCCGGCGCATTACGCTACCGATGTTATTACCCAGTATTATCGGCGGCGCGCTGCTGGCATTTATTATTTCCATGGACGATCTGGTTATCACCTATTTTATATCCGGCGTCGACGCCACCACGCTTCCCGTTCAGATATACGGCATGATCAGGCGCGGAATAAAGCCGGAAATCAATGTCATCGCCACGCTGTTGATTTTGGTATCGCTGCTGATCGCCGCCGTGGGTTTATATCTTAGAAATAGAAATGAAAATAAATAAGGAAAGTCATAATGGCAAAACTTAGAGCCCGCCAATTAGGATTACGGTTTCCAGGTACGACAGGAAAATATAACGCCATTACCGATGTTGATGGCGTGCTGGTCGGTTATCGCACCATTGATGCCATCAGCCAGGACAACAGGCGCATCAAAACCGGCGTGACCGCGATCCTGCCCAGAGGATACCAGACAGAGCCGCAGCCGGTATGGGCGGGTTACGACGCGCTGAACGGCAATGGCGAAATGACGGGGATACATTGGATAAAAGACGGCGGCAATTTCGTCGGGCCGGTTTGCCTGACCAATACCCACTCTGTCGGCGCCGTACATCAGGCGGCCGTAAAATGGATGCTGACCCAGTACCATGATACCTGGGAGAAACACCATATCTGGGCGATGCCGGTGGTGGCTGAAACCTATGACGGCGTGATCAACGACATCAACGGGCTGCATGTTACCCCGGACGACGCGTTGGCCGCGCTGAACTCGGCGCGTTCCGGCGCGCTGGACGAAGGCAACGTGGGCGGCGGCAACGGCATGATTTGTTATGGCTTCAAAGGCGGAACCGGCACCTCGTCGCGCTGTTTCGCCATTGAGGATCGCCAATACGCGCTGGGCATTCTGGTACAGGCTAATTACGGCCAGCAGGATTGGTTTGAACTGTTCGGCGTCCCGGTCGGCGCATTGATAGAATCGGCGTCATCGTCAGGATTGCTGCGCGAGCGGGGTTCCATCATCGTCATTCTGGCTACGGACGCCCCGCTGATGCCTCACCAACTTCAGCGGTTAGCGAGACGGGCGGCGCTGGGAATTGCCCGCTCCGGGAGTCCGGGCGGCAATAATTCCGGCGATATTTTTCTGGCGTTCAGTACCGCGAATGCCGGTTCCCTGCCGCAGATCGCGACGGCCCATCGTTCATTCCAGTATCTGAATGATGAATATTTCGATGTTATCTATCAGTCGGCGGTGGATTGCACGCATGAAGCGGTTATCAACGCGATGCTGGCCGCCGAAGATGCGCCGATGCAAAAGCCTGAGGGAGTCTGCAAGGCTATCGATCCGCAGGCGCTGTATGAGGTGATTAAACGCATGAACCCTTCCGCGATCGTCGCTTAAATAGCTTAAACAGAGACGCGCCTCAACCCCAATCCCTCCCCCTCTCTTTACCGGGGAGGATGCAATGCCGTTCGGGGGCAAGCGCCAAACGTTGCCGACGCTCCGGGGATGCTTCATTCGCTATTTTTGCAGACGGTTGATATGAATGGTCAGAAACATGATTTCATCGGTCGTCAGCTGGCAGTCATAGTTTTTTTCCACATAATCATAAACTTTCATGGCGCAGGAAAATGCCCGCGGCATAAGCTCCTTGATCCCCTGATAGATGCTGTCATCGCCGTGACTGACCGTGTCACGGTTCAGCAAACGTAGCGCAAAGAATTTGAGATGGGTGATAAGACGATGATAATCCAATGAATTTTCATCAAGTTGGATATGTAGGTCATATTTGAGGATGGTCAGAATATCTTTAATGATCCCAGCGCTCAGCATGGTGCTGTGCATATCGCTGTTATTGCGAGCATTGGCTAAATGCAGGGCGATAAATCCCGCCTCATCTTCCGGCAAATCGATATTCAGCCTTGAGCGAATCAATGACAGAGCTTCCAGCCCTACCGCATATTCGTTGCTATAGAACTGCTTGATATCCCACAACAGAGCGTTTTTGATGGTCTGCCCTTTTTGATGACGCTGCACCGCAAAATTAATGTGATCGCTTAACGCCAGAAAAAGGGTGTCTTGCACGTTCAGCTGCAGTTTATGCTGCGCCAGCGTAATGATTTGCTGAGTCACCGTCAGATAGGCAACCGGTATTTCCGCCAGCAGTTGCGACAACACATCGGCCATGTCGTCCGTTTGCTTGATAAACTGACTCTCGATGCGCTGAGGGTCGACCTCATCCCCCTCTTTTTTACCAAACCCAACCCCTTTGCCAATGGCGACGACTTCCTTGTTATCCCCCCTTATCAGCAGGACTGAATTATTGCTTAATATTTTTTTAATTTTCATCACAGTCATTTCGGCTCATAGCTCGCCTGATTGCAGGAAAAGGGAGGCCGGTAAAATCATGGCGTCCCTCCCTTCTTTAATAACGAATTATAACCCGTTATTTTTGACGATCCGCGTATATCCTATACCGACCTGCCGCCAACCCGGGCGCTTTTTAGCGCGAACGGCATTGTATTCGCCATCAGTCCCATTGGCGTTGCTTACTTCGCTTTTCTTTGCGGGCCAGGTGGAAAATAGACGCAAAAAAAAACCTGAGACGAGCCACGTCGGTAATAACGTGGCTCGTCTCAGGTTTCGCTCAGGTTCGACCTAATAACGTCCTTCCTGCGGAGTTATATCCGCTAATTAAGGCTAACTCAAATGCAAACAGAGCAATATGTGATGAACATCACCGTTAGAGGGTTTGTCATAAAACACAGGGCCGTTAAACGAAGTTAACGGCCCTGGACGCTAGCGTTTGGAGGCGCTACTTGATCAGTTATCCGTCACGCCATACAGCGAAGTACGACGCTGCAGCATTTGGCCGCCGTCACGCGTTAACGGCACCCAACCGACGGAACCCCGTTTCACGGTTGGCTCGGAGAGCATCAGATCGAACGGTATGGAGATATAGAAGCCTTTGGTAAAGCTGCCTTCGCCATATTCACTGGAGCTGACGTCCGTCTTCGTGGCAAAGGCGCCGGCGACAATACCGCTGTCAAAGCGGCGGGACAGATCGAGCGTAACCCCTTTATCGCCCGCCAGATAACGCCCGACGCTGACCTTGGCCACCGCGCCTTCCACGAACGGCAGTTTCCAGTACGCCGTCAAATGGCCGGTCACGACGTCGTAATCCGCCGTCTTCATCATGTTATCCCAGTCACGCTGTTTGACGTAGTTGACATCCATGCCAAGCGCCCAGCTTTGCCCGTAAGGCCGATACAGCACTTCGGAACCGACGCCGGCGTACATCATCTCCAGATAACCGCCGTACACCTGGCTGTACCAGTCCGGCGCCGGATTATCCATGCGCGTCAACTGCAAATTGGTGAGCATCAAATCGGAAGAGGTGACATATTCCCGGATCCGGGTTCTGACGCGCGGCAATGCCGAACCATCAGCCGGCGGCGCCGTGTAGTTGAACTTGTCGTAGTTATCCAACAGATTCAGCGATGCCGTTCCGCCAATCGTCCAGTGGTCGCTCAAGCGATAATCCACATTGCCTTTCAGCGCGATCTGATACATATAGAATGATTCAGGACCGCCGATGGATTGCGTCAGGGCCGGTTCCAGCGAATAGGAGAAGCGCTGCGGCTCGGTGAGCAACACCTGCTGCCCGCGAATATCCGTCACCGGCTCTGAGCGGTGCGTTGCCGGTTCCGGTTGCCCCAGCGGCGTTGCCGCCTGTTGCACCTGATGGAATGCTTTGGCGTCCACCTGGGTGCTGGCGATCGGCATCCGCTGGTTGCGCTTCACAATATGATATTCGGAAACATCCCCCGGTACATGGTTCGCCAGTATGGTGGCCGCGCGCTGATTGGCTTCATCGTTATCGCGGTACTTATCCTGCTGGGCAACCACCGTGACCTGGCGTTGGTCGGCATAAATATCCGCCCCGCTATACCCGGCCTTATCATCCAGCTCTTTCGCCACCTGCTGCCAATTCGTCCCTTTTCCGTCGTTAACCGGGGCATAAACCGGCGGAGCGTCATCAAGACGCGCCGGTTTCAGCTTGTTGAAGTTGGTGCGCAGGGTAAAGCCCCACATCAGCGTATTGCCGCGCTGCCAAGACAGCGTGGTATCCAATATATCCCCGACGCGATACACCATACCGACGTTAAACGGCGAATCCTGCTTTATTTTTTCTCGCCGTCCACGATCGGCGGCTTCGTTGCTGTAATCATTCGCATCATATTCCAGCTTCAGACGCAGCGGATCCCACGGCGTTTGATATTCTACGCCGCCGAATAGCGCTGCCGGTCCGTGGAAGAAGTTCTTGACCTCAAATTTGCCGGTATCGGTGTTGGCCGTGCGGGTACAGAAACTATCCTTCAAGGAACAGGCCGGGTTTTTGATATTGCCGCTTTCCGCCATATTCCCCCACCCCATTCCCAGGGTGAAGTCGAAGGGCCCGATACGTTTGCTGGCAACCAGATATTCACTATCGAATAATCCGGTCCCGGCGATATCACGCAGCCCCAAAGACACATCCGGCATCCAGTAGCTTTCCTGCCACAGACGCGCCTTTAGATCGAACCCTTTATCTTTATAGGTTTGCTCTCCGCTGAATCCGGGATTATTACTATAAGGAACCGTTCGGATATCGGTGTAGCGCACGGTGGTTTCCAGCCAGTCTAATAATTGCAACGATACCGAGTAGCGCCGATATTGGTCGTTATCACGATAGTTGGCGCTGAATTCGCCCGTTTCGGCCATGCGGGCCGTCGGCATTTGCAGCAGCCCGGTGCCGCCAAAATCAGATTGCGATACGCCAGCCGGCTTATAGCGGGTATTGGCGTTAGTCACCTCGTTTTCCTGCGTCGCATCCGCCGCTATCGCCTGGGCGCTTAAAATGCCGCCGATCGCCAACGACAGACAGCCCAGTTTAAAGTTTCTGTTTTTTATCATTAGAGTGGGATCCGGTTTGCAAGATAGTCAGCAAGTTGATCGTTTAGCGATGCCATATCATCGGGCAATACCGAAGGATCAAAACCAATAAACAGCGTTTCGCCGGCCGCAGGCTCAATATGCCGTTGATTCCACAGCGCCAGAGGAACCTTGCGCCATTCGCCATTGCCGCCGATCAGATAGCCAAAGCTTTTATCAGCCCCCGCCAGAAGACGGCGGCCGGAAATATAGCGCTCAACCGACCATCCGGAACGCAGAGCGACTTTGCCCGACGTTTCCAGCTCCCCGACATCTGCGGAAGTATTAATCAAGCCAATAAGTGAAAAACTATCGGAATGCGGCGCGATGTACAGCGCATACTCGCCGACCAACGGCCGGTTATTCTGCAGATAAACGCGTACACGATCGGGATCGAGATCGGTGTAGATTCGTCCGGCGACGTTGATCGGCTCCAACGTTTTACGCAACAACCACGCCGAGATCGCCAGATCGCCATCACCGGAATTACGCCAGCGCGTTTCCAGCACCGCCAGCTTTTCTCTTAGCGTATCGCCCAGCTGATACGCTTTTTGCGTGGTGGCGAAATCAGATATTAATGCGGCCTGCCAGTTTACATTTCCCGGCAACGCGGCCTGTTCGTAGAATTTCTCCAGACGCGTGCCATCATCAAGCTTTACAACCGCGATGGTTTGCTGAGGATCTTTCACGGTTAACTGGGCGGCGGTCGCCGAACCGCAAACCAGCAGCAATAAAGTAGCCATACGAGTGAGTGACAACATTTAAGCTAAGCCCCTTATTGTACGTATGGTTTTAAAACGGTGAACTTCACCAGCGCCATATCCGGCCCCATATACTGATGACTCTGCACCACTCGGCCATTCGCCGGATCAACCCAATAGCTATTGGTATAAGTTTCATTCAATGAAGGGACGGTAACCAGCTCATCGAAACGCATCAGTTCGCGTGATTGATCCAAGATCCGCACCGTCTCTCTGCCTCGCGGCTGGAAAACGGAGGTTAAATCATATCCGCCGCGAAAAACCTGGGACCACTCGACCCGAGTTTGCCATTTCATCGGCGTAGTGGATTTCAGTAACCCTAACGTAAGCGGATCCTGCGCGAGATTACCGACATGAGTAATATCCTCGCCAAATCCCTGCGTTTTAACCAGTCGGCCGTTCTGGGTCACCACCATATTCTTGTCCGCGGCAATCCACTTCAACTGCTGTTGTTCAGCAAATACCAGCACGACAAAGGCCTGAGGCGCCTTACCGACTTTCAGATACGCGGAAGCATAGGGAGTGTTTGCAACTTGTTGCGCGGTAACCTGCGTATCATCTTGCCCCAAAAAAGCCAGCTTCACCGTTTTTCCCAATGACTCCATCTTCTGAGAACAACCGGTCAGGAGGATGGACAAAATCGGCGCGGCAATCAGCATCTTCATTTTTGCCATTCGTTTTACTGTCGTCCTTTGTTTTATTTTTATCACTGAATGGATTCTCGCTGAACAGCGTAGTAATCAGGAAAAATAAAGGCCACCGAAGTGGCCTTATGGTTAATACAAGATTAACGAGTACCGGTAGTAGTAGTAATGGTACTGGTACCAGTACTACCATTGTCGTCATCGTTGGCAACGGCAACGGCAATACCTGCCGCCACTGCTGCTGCGACACCTACAGCAACCAGGCCAGTAGTGCCTGCAGCAGAGCCAGCGCCGACAGCGGCAGTACCAGCAGCAGTACCGCCACCAGCAGCGGTTTCGGCAGAAACGCCATCAACGGCAAACGCATTTGATGACATGGCTAACACAGCAGCCAATGCAATTAACACTTTTTTCATTACGCTTTCCTTTTTTGAACATGAAGTACTTCAGGGTGAGGCATCGTCAGTACGACCATACCCCGTCCTTCATTCCGATCAGAACGATAGTAAAAACATCCTGTTCTACCATTGACCAATCGACACCGGGATCCTCCCGGCAATGAGTTACAGGCGTATGGTGGTAACAACTATTTCAAACACCATCATCCCAGACTAATTCTTGCAACTTTATTAAAAATAGCAAGATCCCTACACAATAGACAATGAAGATCTTGGTAAAAAAATAGGTTTCTTTAACTAACCTGACAAAAAAGAAATCAAAAAAATCAATGTTATTCAATGTAATACGAAGAGATTTATCTTTTAAGACAAAAACGCCAGATATTTCCTAATCTGGCGTGAATTTAATAACAAAACCTAACTGATAAAATCGCTATTCCCATATGGGCGGGAATTCGCTTCATTCTATACGTGCCGTCGTTACCGAAGATGCCCGCCAACGCGGTCGATACTGACGGCACGGGCTACATTATTCCAACCATTCGGTATGGAATACCCCGTCCTTATCGGTACGCTTATAAGTATGCGCGCCAAAATAATCGCGCTGCGCCTGGATCAGATTCGCGGGCAGTACTGCGG
Source organism: Brenneria izadpanahii (assembly GCF_017569925.1). Taxonomy (NCBI): domain Bacteria; kingdom Pseudomonadati; phylum Pseudomonadota; class Gammaproteobacteria; order Enterobacterales; family Pectobacteriaceae; genus Brenneria; species Brenneria izadpanahii. The sequence goes on from NZ_CP050854.1 coordinate 3,615,475, forward strand.
AACGATAGCTGTCGTAATAGGCGATGGCCGCGGAGAGCGTCGGGGTTGGAATGCCCTGCTGAACGGCGTAGGCCACGACATCACGCAATGCCTGCTGGTATTCGTCCGCCACTTTCTTGAAATACGGCGCCAGCAACAGGTTGGCGATATCGGCTTTCTGCTGATAGGCATCGGTGATTTTTTGCAGGAACTGCGCCCGGATAATGCAACCTGCGCGGAAAATCTTCGCAATCTCGCCATAGTTGAGATGCCAATCGTTTTCTTCAGATGCGGCGCGCAACTGGGAGAAACCTTGCGCATAAGACACGATTTTACCCAGATACAACGCACGACGGACCTTTTCCACAAATTCAGACTTATCGCCGCTGAACGGCTGTGCGGTTGGCCCGCTCAGTACTTTAGATGCGGCAACACGCTGTGCTTTCAGAGAAGAAAGGTAACGCGCGAATACTGACTCGGTGATGAGCGACAGCGGCTCGCCCAGATCCAACGAACTTTGGCTGGTCCATTTACCCGTACCTTTATTCGCCGCTTCATCAAGAATGACATCGACCAGATATTTGCCGTCTTCATCTTTCTTGGTAAATATATCGGCGGTAATTTCGATCAGATAGCTGCTCAGTTCACCTTTATTCCATTCTGAGAAAGTGGAAGCCAGCTCTTCATTACTTAAATTCAGCGCTTGTTTCAGCAGCGCGTAGGCTTCGGCGATTAACTGCATGTCGCCATATTCAATGCCGTTATGCACCATTTTCACATAGTGGCCGGCGCCATCAGCGCCGATATAGGCAACACAGGCCTCGCCTTCGGCACGGGCGGCGATTTTCTCCAGAATCGGCGCCACCAGCTCATATGCCTCTTTCTGACCGCCAGGCATAATAGACGGGCCTTTCAGCGCGCCCTCTTCACCGCCGGAAACCCCGGTGCCGATGAAGTTAAACCCTTCGGCAGACAGTTCACGATTACGACGAATGGTATCTTTATAGAAGGTGTTACCCCCATCGATCAGGATGTCGCCCTTATCCAGATAAGGCTTCAGTGACTCAATGGTTTTGTCAGTCGCTTCGCCAGCCTTAACCATCAGCAGAATACGACGCGGCTTCTCCAGGGATGCAACAAACTCTTCAACGGTGTAATAAGGCACCAATTTTTTACCCGGATTTTCTGCAATCACTTCGTCAGTTTTATCTGAAGAACGGTTAAAAATGGACACAGTATAGCCACGGCTTTCAATATTAAGCGCCAGATTGCGCCCCATTACCGCCATACCGACAACGCCAATTTGCTGTTTGGACATTAAAACAACTCCTGTCTGAAGGATAACCTGCCAGCGGTGTTCACCATACCCGCTGGCAATCAAAAGCAGGCCAACATGGTAACTCAGCTTACGACAGGTGAATAGTGATTGGTTTGATAGCAAGGATAGTTGGCGGAAAATGAATAGTCACGTCCGTCCACATTCATTATTTGCTGATTTTTTATACACTGCGTAATATGCCACTGGCTGCTCATGGCTCATCCCCTCTATGGGCAAGGCACCCTACACTTAAAGGAGATCGGGTATGGATATAAGATTTTATCAGCTAAAAGTCATCCTTATCGGCACAACCCCCGCCATCTGGCGACAATTTGTTGTGCCCGCCTCCATCACCCTCGATCGTCTGCATGATGTGCTGCAAATCGTGATGGGTTGGCAAGACAGTCATCTTCATCAATTCACCTTCGGTAAAAAACGGTTTACCGAACGGCCGGAGGATACGCCTCAAGATGAAGATGAAGGCTTCTATCGCCTCAACGAACTGCTGAAACGCAAAGGCAACAAGCTGACTTACCTCTATGATTTTGGCGACGATTGGGAACACGAAATTATTTTGGAAAACACTGACTATCACCCCGAAGAATTTGACGGTTTTCTGTTTTGCCTGAACGGTGAGCGCGTTTGCCCGCTGGAAGATTGCGGCGGCGTGCCAGGCTATGAAAACCTGCTCGGCATCCTTCAGGATCCGGCCCATGAAGATTATGAAGAAACATTAGAGTGGCTTGGCATTCCAGCCGAACTACTGGAAATAGAACCGGATATTTTTGGGCTATTTGATGCCGATGAAGTGAATAACGACTTAATGCTCTACTCCCGCTGGACGCGAGATCGAAATCAACCGTGGTTTGACGAAAAATAGCTGACTGGAAATACCGTAATTTCCGTCACGCTTGCGGAGAAAGAGTACCGGTTATCCCTGCAGCAGTAGGCGAGGATCGCATAAATAGCTAGTGGCTAATTTGCACCTGGGGAACCCGCTTTCAGTGACGGCTCGGTGCATAAAATAAATCGGATAGTTTACGAACCCTAAGCGCTATTGCGTCGTGCCCGTTACGGCACGACGCCTCTTCTATCAGGCTTGTTCTTTCAGCAACGTCTTGATGCTTTCTTTAAAGGCTTTGCCAAATTCCGGGTTGCGTAAACCATAAGAAATAAAGGCCTGCGCATAGCCGAGCTTACGCCCGCAGTTAAAGCTGCGGCCCGCCATTTGCACGGCGTCAACCTGCTGGGTTTTAATCAGTTCCGCAATCGCATCCGTTAACTGGATACGCCCCCAGGCTCCCGGCAGGATTTTGTCCAGAATCGGCCAGGCATCAGCCGTCAGCACATAACGCCCAACCGCGGAAAGATCGGAACCTTCAGACGGCGCCAGTTCCGGTTTTTCAATCATCGAGGTAATAGCTGAAGCATCCCCCTCTTTCACCAGCGGCGTTTTACATTCAACAACGGAATACTCCGGCAGAACCTCATAAGGACGGTGCTTCACCAGCACCTGACTATTTCCGCTCTCTTCAAAACGAGAGATCAGCAGCGCCAGGTTATCCTTGGTTTGATCGGCCATATCCTCATCCATCACCACATCCGGCAGCACCACGATAAAGGGCGCATCGCCGATAATGGGCTTGGCGCAGGTAACCGCATGCCCTAACCCCAGCGGTTCGCCCTGGCGCACGTTCATGATGGTGACGCCTTTCGGACAAATGGCCTGCACCTCTGCCAGCAACTGCCGCTTAGCGCGTTCTTCCAACAGGGACTCAAGCTCAAAAGAAGTATCGAAGTGGTTTTCAATCGCATTTTTAGACGCATGCGTGACCAGAATAATATCTTTGATGCCGGCATTAGCGCACTCGTTAACGATTTTCTCAATCACCGGACGGTCAACCAACGGTAGCATCTCTTTAGGAATAGCTTTGGTCACCGGTAACAAATTCATCCCTAAACCAGCTACAGGGATAACAGCTTTCAATGATGTCATGAGTTGACTCTCTTATTGGATTACCTTCACTCTGTGGCACCATACACCGCTGAGCCACATATACCTTTAAGATTACACCTAATCCGAGCCAAAGAGATCGCGGCAATAGGCTTTTTCTAAGACATCAGATAGTTCTGATGTCACCGAACCAAATCAAACAGAGCGATGGCGCCACCAACGGCGCAGCAACAGAATGGCAACGATAACCAGTATGACAAACAACAGACTGGAGAGCTTTTTATCGACATCGCCGATGAGCGTTTCAATCGCCTGACCGCCGAAATAGCCGAGCATGACAAATATCGAAGCCCAAAGCACGGCGCCGAGGATATTGAGCGGCACAAAGCGTGTGGGCGGAAGCCGACTGGCGCCAATCAGCGTTGGACCGATAATTCGAAAGCCATACATAAAACGCACGCCAATAACAAACAGCGTTGGATGATGAGCAATCAAACGCTGGGCATAGGCAATACGTTTTTGCTGGCCTTTTAAACGCGAGATAACCCGTTCCCCATATCGACGCCCGGCGAAATACAGCAGTTGATCGCCCAGCGAACCGCCAGCCGCTACCACTAAAACCACCCACGGCCAATGCAACAACCCGTTATGCGCCGCAATGCCGCCCAGCAGGGTTATCGTTTCCCCCTCCACCAGGCACCCGATAAACAGCGCCCAGTAACCGTATTCTGTAATGTAATGGGCTAAATCAGCCATATTGACTATCAATGCCTTATTTTTCTGTTATATGGGGTAAGTATAGGTTTGTTGGGCGTAAGGGCTAAATAACTGTTCCGATCCGAATAGTAGATCACCTTGAGGGAACTCAGTACGACTCAGTCCGAATTGTGCGATCTGATCAATCGCCAAACATCACAAATCACCAACCAGACTGAGCGATGCAAAGCAGAGCACCAATACCCCGTACTGAATGACGGCTGATGCAGAAAATCATTCACAAAACATGCGACAAAAACCATGCCCGACGACTTATCGCCATGCTGATGTTGCACCGGAGCGTTACCATCAGCGATGTCGTCAAAACCCTATGCTGCGCCCGTTCCTCCGTGGGCCGATAGATTAACTGGCTTACTCTGTACGGTATAGACGGCCTGCAATCTCTGGCCTCACCTCAGGTCACGGACGTCGTTGGCCATTTGAGATGAGTTGTCGATTGCTACAACAGTTTGTCAAACGGACTCCCGGTGATTTTGACTATCAGCGTTCACGCAGGAGTACCGAACTGCTGGCAATAAAAATCAATGAGATAACCGGTTTCTGCCTGCATTCCTTCACCATTCGTCGCTGGTTGTCCGCAGTCGGTCTGGTATGGCGCAGTGTAGCCCGGAACATCCGATATTTTATGAGGATGAAGCGGACATTCACCTGAATTCCAAAATAGGTGCGGACTGGAGGCCCAAAGGGCAGCAGAAGCGCATCGTCACGTCGGGCCAGAATGAAAAATATTATCTGGCGTGCGCGGTTACACAGCAGAATCGGGAAAGCTAGCTATATAGGTGGAAGTAGTAAAGGTTCATCCTTGCTTATCAGTCTATTAAAGAATATAAAAATGAGTTACCGGTAGGCGAAAACGGTCACATTGATCTTCGCTAACTACATCATCATCCATAAACACCGGGGACGCTGAACTGGTTGAAAAAGAACCCGAAGCTCAGGGTAATTTATCAGCCAGTGTACTCGTCATGGGTGAATAATGTCGAACGGTTATGGCAGGCACTACATGAAACCACAATGCGAAATCATCAGTGCCGTTCGATGTGGCAGTTGCTGAATAAAGTTCGCCATTTTATAGCGAGCGTCAGTCCGTTCCCCAGAGGGGGACATGACACGGCAAAGGTATAAGCAATATTAGGATCAGTTATTTAGGACATCTCATCTTGTTGATGGGATTACCATTATGAAATGCTCATGTCACCCATTGATCGGTGCGAAATGAATCATAACCAAACGGCATACCTGAACTGAATAGCTACAACATATTGCTGAATGGAAACACAGCGAATTAACCAGACAGCATTAGATAAATTAAATAACTTCGTATAATAGCGATACACTTGCTTCTCCTCGCAAAGTAGCATGTTTTTATAATTTTATCGTATCCTATTTTTTAATGGCAATTTTAAATAATCGCATTAACGATTGTGCGTTATGGCATAGTCAGAGTGAAGCATCAATATGCGAAGCTATTTAGACATCATTGTCCCGGGATTGTCGTTTTTATCATAGCCGAAAAATTTATTGACCGTTTTCACGCTCACATAGGACTTCCCTGTCTATGATTTTCCAATCTTTACCGCCGAGATATTATTTCTTAGTGCATTTATTTTTAAAATAGCTTCCGCGTTACTCATTATTTTTGTCTATAATTAATCTCTTAGTCATTTTCAGGTCATATGGGGCACTAGATTGCCCTGCAAACATATTATTTGATACTGATATTTGACTTCCGCCGATGGAAACAATACCAAATTTACCGAATTGAATCTGATTGTTGGTTACTTTCAATAGATTTATATCACCTATCCTTAATAAGTTGTTATTAGACTTCGAGTTACCCCTAATTATATTTGAATCTATTATATTGCAAGAACCATCATAATTTGGAGATCCAGACTCACCTTTCCCTATATATACTTCCCCTCTAGATACAGATATCCAATTATCAGAGAGTTTTGAGCACATAGCAGCAAAATATATTATATTCTCAGTATCTTTCAATGGTATATCTATTACATTGTTATTAACATTTATAAAGTAGCCTTCTCTTACATCAATCCCGCTTTTATTAGCGATAATAGTATTTGATGATATTGTAATTCCTTCGCAACAGTGTGGCCGCCCCAAATCAACTGGAGATAATGTACTGGTAATACTAATACCGATGTCACATGAACCAATATCACACTCTGTTATCCTTGTGTTAGCACAAAAATTAAGACGAATACCGATTCCTGAGCATATATTTTTTGAGAAATCATCTTCACCGCTATTATTGATAAATAATCCCCTTAACGATGAGTACCAGGCGTTATAAAGATCAATGGCAACTTTAAAAGAGCATCCGGACTTTTCACCATTAAATATACATTCATGAATAAATGAATTTCTATTAGAATTAATTGTACCAGATTTAATGGCGCAACCAACCGATTTCCCATCAGGTATGAACCTAATTCCACTAAATCCCCACCGCATACCTGCTACGTGAAATCCCCCAGCATCTCGTATAACGACCACGCTGGCACTATCACCTATCCATTTTTTGCTACTAGCTCGTGTCAATGATCCAACCGGACTGGTTATGACAAATCGATATCCAGACGGTATGAATATATACTCATGTTTTGAATCGTATGCTGCGTTAAATGCGGCGGTATCGTCACTATTTCCATCACCAATCGCTCCAAATGACAGAACGCTCCTCCATGTGGTTGAGTCAATCTTGTCTGCTGTCACGTCCCCCAAAGAGAGAGACGACTGCATCATACCGACTGCCGCAATGGAAGGTATGCCCAACTTAAGCATGATTCTACGAGTTATTGCCATAACTACCCCACCAAAAACCTGTGCAATAGCACATTTATATCAGGAGCATTTAGACACGAATAGACATAAACGTGTCTAAATGCTACAATTATTACAAATAACATATGTAATCTATGGCTATCATACATATTACACTCAGCAGAAAATCAAGAACGGAATAAACAGTGAAAGTAGAGATATCTTTTAGGAATAGCAGCAGGTTTTTTATATCACCTGCCTTTGCCGCTATTGTTAGTTATTTTATTTTTTTAATATCACTTACTTTTCCACCTAATTATTACTCTAAGTTAATATCTGAAAAAAACTACATTTTCTTTGATCCAGCTTCTTTCATTCTGGTTACCGTTAGCCTTATCTTTTTTTTCTTAGGAATGCTCGTAACAAAGAAAAGGAAAAATGACAGATTGATAGTAACGGAGTATAACTATCACATATCTAATTTTAAGTATATCGCCATACCGGTAATACTATCAATAATATTTAGCATCATGTCTATAAGACTTTTGCTTGACAAGAACCCATTTATATTGGCTTATCTTTTGATTGGCGACGGTGCGAATATAAAAAGAGAGTTAGACCTTAGTAATACAATGGCTCAGGCGGCACAGTTCTCTATATGTATAGCATTGTGGGCTACAGTCAACTATAATAACGTTAAGCATGAAATGAATCGGATGCCTAAATTTATTCTAGTAATACTAATAACTTTTCTTTCGATAATTTGTATTTCTAACGCGTCATTAAAAATGGCAAGATTTGAAATTATCCCTTTATTGCTTGGAATGATGGTTGTGTTTATTAATCAAAGATATAAAACCGTCTCCAATGTAAAAGTTATAAAGTACATGGTTATATCCTTTATTTCTATTGTCGCTTTGTTTGGCCTTTTTAGCTTTATGCGAGGATTTGACTCATCAGATGATGTTATAAGATCAATAATCGGGTATACCGTGACATCGTACAACCATATGGCAGCGCTTCTTGATGGAACATTGGAATATCTATATCCTGGTCACGGTTATTATATAGCGACATTTCTTTCATATATTCCACTTATTGGAGACTCGTTTACTTATAGTATATTGGGATGGCCTCATCCTGAGGACGTTAGATATAGAGAGTTTATGGATACATACGAAGGCATGTTAAACGGAAATTACATATGGATTACTGTTTTTGGCTATGTATGGATATCAATAAAAATATTGACTCCATTATTCATGTTTTTCTATGGTGTTATTTCCCAACTAGCATGGAATAGCTTTAGATTAAATAAGCTGTTTGGATTGATTTTTTATCCATGGTTGTTTTTTTGCATAATATTTTGGCTTGGGAGTAATATACTTATTCAACAGCCAACAATTAGCGTATTTTTCTCATTTGTTTTTATAAAATTTTATAGTTTTCTTCTGAAGAAGAGGAAAGTAAGGTTATCTAACCTTGGCCCAAGATTATCGTGATCATGAAAAAAGACAGATATAACTTAGTAAGTTTCGTTATGCTTTCTTATAATAATATCAACTTGCAATCTCCTATCTGAGATTGCTGATTCTGATAAATTAGCCATTTTTATTTATCTTAATCCCGATACACATAGCTTTATTTTTCGAAAAATCGGACTGTAAATTATCGAAAAGTGAAATAAAAACTGACATAGGATACCTAATTAAAAGAATTTATTGTGAATAACGAGATAACCAAATTTAACCACGTGATGATAGCAGGACATTTCAGCAGCAAATATTGGGTTTCCATTACCAAAATATGTAAACTAAATGCTAATCCCTTGGTTTCTGACCCACCTTGTATTTGAGTGGATATTTGAACTAAAGTAGATAAATCCTAGTTAACCATGACAAATATTGACGTATAAGTGACCTCTACGACCGCAGTTCCATTGTAAAAACACCAATTTTATCGCAAAATGCTTCTTGTGATTTCTGGGTTGGTGTTGACTGGAGAGCTGTGGTCAGAGATTTCATAGATAAGCTAAACGTTTATATCCAATTATCCAACCGGATAATACTCCAAGAAAGTTGTGGAAAATGAATGAATGGCCTGCTTTATTACAAATGAAATAAAGCAGGTCTTATACAATTAATCTGAACCAAAGAGATCGCGAGTATAGATTTTCTCCGCAACATCAGATAGCTCTAATGCCATCCGGTTGGAAAGAATCACATCTGAGAGCTGTTTAAATTCGGACAGGTCACGAATCACACGAGAACGAAAGAAAGTATCTTCTTTTAGTTCAGGCTCATAGACTACGACTTCAATCCCTTTAGCTTTGATCCTCTTCATTACGCCTTGAATCGCCGACGCGCGGAAATTATCAGAGCCAGTCTTCATAACTAAACGGTATACACCAACAATCTTGGGATTCTGGTTAATAATAGAATCAGCAATAAAATCTTTACGCGTTCTGTTCGCTTCAACGATCGCGTTAATCAGATTATTCGGCACACTTTCGTAATTAGCCAATAGCTGTTTGGTATCTTTCGGCAAACAATAACCACCATAACCAAAAGATGGATTATTGTAATGATTACCAATTCGCGGATCTAAACCAACACCTTCAATAATCTGTTTACTGTCCAGACCGTTCGTCTGCGCATAGGTATCCAATTCATTGAAATAAGCAACCCGCATAGCAAGGTAGGTGTTGGCAAACAATTTAATGGCTTCAGCTTCTGTCGAGTCAGTAAGAAGCACTGGAACGTCTTTTTTTATCGCGCCTTGCAGCAATAATTGAGCAAATTTCTCGGCACGGTCTGAACGCTCGCCAATGACAATGCGGGATGGATAGAGGTTATCGTAGAGAGCTCGTCCCTCGCGTAAAAACTCTGGTGAGAAGATGATATTATTCGTACCATATTTTTCCCGAGTCTGTTTCGTATATCCGACGGGGACGGTAGACTTAATAATCATCACCGTAGTAGGATTAATTTTCAACACATCCTCGATTACTGCCTCAACAGATTTTGTATTAAAATAATTAGTTTTAGGATCATAATCCGTTGGCGTTGATATAATAACGAAATCTGCATTTTTATAAGCGACGTTCTTATCCAACGTTGCCTGAAAACGAAGGGGTTCATTCAATAAGAAATTTTCAATCTCCTTATCGGCAATTGGGGATTTTTTATCGTTAAGCAGTTCAACCTTTTCAGGAATAATATCGACTGCAACAACATCATTATGTTGCGCCAATAACATGGCATTAGACAGGCCAACATAACCTGTACCGGCAATGGCTATTTTCATTGTATATCACTCTAAATTAAGAATTAACTTTTAACGTCTCCGTTGAATACATAATAGTTATTACGCCAACGTTCAAACATTATAAAATAATATTTTCATATTATTAAAAATAAAGACCATTATATATCAGAGTTTGTTATTTTGAGCATCTAGGATGCATCCCCAATATGTAAGCTTTTATCATACAATAAACATTTCCGTATCTCATTTTTATAGACTCACCAACTATTTTCCGTAAAAACATATAATACAAATTCATTGTTGGATATCGTCTAGTTGAAATAGCCAAATCCAAAGCGCGCTCTCTTGCTCTAAAGCTATCTCTATTTTCATTCATATCTAATCTGGAGAGAGAATGTCTCAGGAAACAAGACGATCGAATTTTAACTACTTCACCTAGATCTACTATTTTATAAATTCGCCTAAAAAGGCTAAAATCAACACCATATAAAGCATAACTTTCATCAAATAATTTTAAATTATTCGTTTTAAACTTATCTACTAATGTTTGATTGATTATCAATCCTGAACCTATAGAGAGGACTTTTCTTGGATCTAAATCAACCGATTCATTAGTAACTATCCCATCACAAATGGGATAGTATATTGACTCATCATCAGATGATTTTATTTTAGGAAGTTCTAAATCAACGTTATTATTTTTCATAGCATAAACAAATGATTCTGAAATTTCAGTATCATCATCTAAGATCACAAAATTACAAGCCTGATACTTCACAAAAATATCATTATATATGATGCTCAATGGTTTATTATAAAGACAATTGATCAGTTCTACCTGAGAGTAAAAACATTTATTTAGTTTCCCCCATAAAGGGGACATCCTAATAACTTCCTCAGGTCCATTGTTATGAATAACCAATTTAGAATTAGGGAAGTTATAATTAGATATAGTATCAAGGGTCTTTGAGTCACAGAGTGATTTATTATAAATGATGACTAATATAACATTAGCAAAGTTCACTTTAGTCACGTTATCTCCGGGAAATTTCATTAAAAACGCTCTTCAATGACCAATTAATATCGGGGTTTATTCTTTACTCTATTATTATAAAAACTAACTATGATTGACCTAATGTCTTTATCTATAAGGAAAATACTTAATGAGTACGTCAGCATTCCTATAAAAAAAGAAACAATAAGAAAATAGTTACTTGATGAGAATGAGTAAGAAAAACTATAAAATCGATATAAAAATAAGCATAAGGCCATCAATGCTGATGAAAGGATAACTGGCAGGACTTTAATAAAAAGGTCCTTAACTGAGAATCTGATCAAAGTATGAATACAAAACATAACTGGAAAAAAATTAAATAAATTAGCCAGAAAATAAAGTTTAGTGAAAGTTACGATATCAAATCTCACACCTAAAATAAAGGCTGTTACTTGCAACACAGCACCAACGATTCCTAATATCATTAATATATTAGTTCGCCCTTTAGACATAAATATCGTTCCTGATACACTTAAAACGGATTGAATAATTGCGGTAGGAGCTAACCAAGTTAATATCTCTGCTGTAAGATTCCACTTATCACCAAAAACAAAACTTACAAACTCTTTACTCAAAAGAGCCATCCCCAACATTAATGGCATTACAATAAGTAAAATATAATAAAAAACATTACAGTATGTTTTTTTTATTTCTTCTGGGTTATCCTGATTTCTACTTAACACAGGAAATAGCGATCTTGTAATAACAAATGTCAAACTTTGCAGAGGGAAAAGCATTATTCTGTAGGCTAGGGAATATGCACCCAGTATTAACGATGACATATAATGCCCTATAATCATACTATCAGCATTACGCGAAAAATAATTTATTATATTAAATCCAGTAAGATTTGCGCTAAACCCAAATATTTCTTTTAACTCATCTTTGTCCCATAGCCGTTTAACAGATGGACGCCATTCAGAGACAACCCATAGCTGCAATGTAGAAAGCATATTTAAAACTATTATTTGAAATACTAAACTTAAAACACCAAATCCTATGACAGCCATAGCAACAGCAACAATAAAAGCACACAATGAGGATCTGACTTCGATTCCTGCAACTTTTTTAAACTCAGACTTTCTCTCTAATAAAGAGAGATGGGTAGCAGAACAACTACCTAGAGGAAAACTAAAAGCTAATAGAAAAAGTATAAACTGTAGTTTTTTTTCGCCAAAAAAATCAGAGATAAACGGAGAGAGAATTATAATAAATAAGCATACTCCTAATCCCATAAAAACATTTAGCCAAAATACTGCATTCACTGTTCTATCTGTTAAATCCTTGCGCTGAATAATGGCAGCAGAAGTACCCAAATCTCTTACTAGCATTGCCAGATTTACAACAACAAGGGCCATGGCCATCAGGCCATACTCTTCTGGAGGTAAAAGTCTAGCTAGAACAACTATGTTTAGTAATTGTACAAGAATCTTAGTTCCCTGAGAAAGAGCCACCCATTTGGTATTTGATAATATACTCATAGTCTTTTCTTATAAATGGAATTAATACTCACATGAATTTCCTTTACTATTTGACATTTTTTAGGATGAAGGCAAAACATAAAATACCTTTATTGAAAATAAATAGCATCGTACATGCCTTAATTCATAGTAATAATCTCTATTAATTATAATTTAAAATATAGTTAGTTCATCACTTCACAACATCATCTAATCCACCTTTCTTTTCGTATCATAAAATTATCGATATGAAACCTTAGAGGTTTAGAACGAAAACACAAATAGCCGTCTTTTATAATAACAGGTGGTGTTTTTAATTTAGCATTGTACTTACATCATCTACGTACTTAAAGTCCTCTAACATGCGCGGAAGATAAATATATTTCAATTAATATGTCTTTATAACAAATAGTCATCAGGTTTTTTTAAATTAACGGAACTAATAGGATATCCATCTATATCGATTTTTCCTCAGTGAACGCTAAACAGCTTTCCACAGCCGTAATTTTCGTACCGATGAGATGTATTCCAGAAACCAGATTTTTCTTTTCTATCACTAATATTTAGTTGAAAGGTTAGTTTATACATTTACATAATACTATTAAAATAACAAATGAATACTTCATAAGCTGCGCGATCCTTATAAAGGATTTTAATTAAATGATGAACCCTCTATCTCTTACAACCACATAGTCAATATTTTCAAAAACAATTTAAAATACCCCCAAAGGAAAACAATGATGATAAATGACGCTATCAATTAGAAAAGACAGACTTTCATAATATTAATAACATTGCTTAATAATAAAATTATCTTCATCAACAGTTAACAAATCAGCACATCTTTGCATAATTTTATTTTTTATTTCTATTTCTGACGATAGAATAAATAGAGGGTCAAATATAGATTTTCTATATATTTCAAACCGCATTGGCATAAAAGCAACAATCATAACTGTTAAAGCATAAATTATACGGGATGTTGAGAATCTATTTCTTACATAGAAAAAGTCATCAAGCCCGGTAATTAATGGCGAAACAGCATAATACTGAATACGTTGAAGGAAAAACGCGGCTTTTGTTTCCCATATTAGTATCGACGAATAAATGGCTCCATCGAGCTTGCCATAATTAAGACCAGATTTTTTCTCTTTATACTGAAAATAAAAACATAATATAATGATAAATATATAAACAAATGAGCTTTTCACAAACAAAGAATTATCAAGAGAATTATTCATTAATCCATATAAAAATATCTTTTGTCCAATAACGGGAAGAAAACTAATAACAGAGGGGTTTTCGAATGCATAAAGGAAAAATTGGATTATTGTTACACTAACTACTATATAAATAATTTTCCCAAATTTCCTTTTCTTTTCATTTGCAAGAAGATAATAAGCAAGGCCAGTTATCGCAGACAAATGGAAACACATAGCAAGAACTACCATCAAAAAATATTTGATTTTCTTACCATCAAGAATTAAATGGGTAGAAAGAATTATTATGCATACGGCGATGCCTTGTCTTACTTGCTCGATAAACATGAAAAAACCCATAAACGAAAAAAGAGTGAAAAAAGATAATGTTGGGTTTTTTGTTTTCTTACAAAAAAGATACGCAAACGAGAATATAATTAAAGTGGTTATTAGATGCAATAATTGGAACGGAGCTCCAATCTTAGACATAGCTAACATTAAATAATAATACCCCGGTTCAAATGGTGCTGAAGTGTTTTTATAATAATCAATATTTTCATAAATATCGAAATAGTTAATCCAATCATATCCATATCCAAATGACAAACAGAAATTCAATGTCGTTATAAAAAATGAAAAATTAAAAACATGGCGACTTTTTGAGAATGACGAAAAGAAAAGCAGAATAACTATAAAAAAATAAGCCACTCTCAACACCTCTTGAAATATTAACTAAATGATTAGTATTTGTTATTAACACACAGGTTAAATATAAATAATTATCTAAAAAACAAAATTTTCTTTAAATTCCTATAAGAGCAAGCAATTAGCAATGCAAGAAATCATGAAAAAAATATAAAAATCGCAACAACGATTATTATAATTATTTATTATTAAGATATGGCTCCTTTTTTATTATTCAAGAAGTCTTTTATTCCTTTATAATATGCCATGATTTTGTTTTTTTTATCTTTTTCAAAAAGGAAAACTCGAACAAAATCCAAAGTAAAAGCTGCCAGATCATATAATATAAAAGAAGGAAATTTAAAAAAGTATCTCTTATATATAAAGAGTCTATTTCTTGTAATATAGTACTTTCTATAAAATGGATAGTTAGTCGGTGAGAATCGCACAATAGCCTTACTGATTGTTCTATTACCTAGAGCATGATTTATAACTACTGTAGGGTCTACACAAACTCTATATCCAGACTGTAACAGTCGTAAACAAAACTCATTATCAATATAATCGATGAAGTAGTCATCTTCAAAAAGGCCGACTTTGCTAAAAATAGAAACAGGATATAATGATCCAGATGTAATAATACTCATAACATCTTGAATATTATTCTTATCTGATAATGTTTTTCTTAAGACAAAGAAACCTTTCTTCACAGGGAATCTACATTCTCTATTAGCATTAATATCTTTATAGATAGGACCAATAACGCCAATATTATTTTCACTGCTAAAAGAACGAATCATTTTCTCAACATAATCATTTTCAATTAAAGTATCCTGATCAAATGTAATCAAAAAATCAAAATCATTATTTCTAGCTTCAATAACTGCATAGTTTAGCGCACGCCCTATACCATTATTTATTCCTTCGGAATAGTATGATATATTGTCAATTGAGGAAATAGCTTCCCTATTATTATCTATTATGGTTTTATCAACTGAATTATCATATATTATAAGTCTATCTACTTGAGATGAAATTGACAAACACCTATTAAAAAAATCACCTTCCGGATTATAAAAAACAACTACTGCAATAATTTTCATTTTCTCTCCAACAAAAACTCAAGTTGCTTAGCCCAGGTTAAATTATTTGATGCGAATATCCTCTCCTTTGTAGAAAAGCCATTGGGGAGATCATCTCTCCATTTTATAAGCTCATTTATGTCTATAGGTGTATCATTTGCAGCCACCTGTAGAATAAACTCTTCATTATCAAATGAATAGTCAATGTGACTTTTTACAAAAGGAAGTCCGCGAGCAGTATATTCTTTTGATTTAATAGAACTGTTTGTATTGTTTCCACTACGATGTCTACCCACTGCATCGACACATACATCCGCATTTTCTAAAATCATGTCAAGTTCTTCACCCGCCTTTCTTCCATGAAAAATAATACAATCATCTAATCCATATTTAGATACCATACCTTTTAATCTATTAAATTCGGGCTGAGCATATCCTACTATATCAAATCTAATATTTCTATTCCCATTGTATTTCCTAACTCCTTCTATAATACGATCATATCCATGCCAAAATTCTAAATTTGCCACACAAACAATTACAAAAGTTGATAATGACCTTCCTTTTTCTTTTACTGGTTTTATATCATTAATATCTATTCCATTTGATATTCGAGTTGCATTTACGCCCCATATTTTTTCTGTATATTCCCCCATATACAGGACTTCATCTACTTTTCTTTTAAAGAAAGGGATTGACATATCAAACAAAAAATTAAGAGCTTTTGCTTTAGCAGAACGTAGTTCTTTTTTATATGGATAAGTTGGAACCTCAATAACAATATAAGCCCCATCATTCTTTAATTGATACAATAAACCAGGAAGAAATGTAATGAACAATCCACCATGAGGTTTCCTTATATAAGCGATATCATATTTATTCCCTCGACTCTTTATATAACGGGCTAGTGCAATATAGAAGAAATATTTTTTGCTTTTACTAAGACCTATTTCTGATTCATTAATACCATCATCAAGAATAGCTTTGTCATTTTTTAAGTAGAAAAAATCGACACAAGCCCCCATACTTCTTAAGGCAGAAACCTGTGATTTTATTTTTTTCCATACACCATCGGTGTCATTCTCATTATTATGAGTCGCAAAAAATATTTTTTTAATCATAAGACATTTTCAAAATTTTAATAGACATAATATTCTCTATCGCTTAAAGAACGCCTTTATACAAGGGAGCAATATATACCCTTTTATATTATTAAAGATTGGCAATTACCTTACTTAAAGATGCTCTCCAGTCAGATGGCTTTACACCTATTTCGCTAATTTTATCAGAGTTAAGAGTTGAATAAGATGGTCTTTTTGCTGGGGTAGGATACTGATCTGTAGTGATACCATTGACTATTATTGATTTTTTTAATACACCTAAACTTATAGCATTATCAAAAATAAACTCAGCAAACTCACACCAAGATACTTCTTCATCACCACAGAAATGATAAATACCACCATCAGCATTCTGCTTCAGCAAATCAATAATCGCCTGAGCAATATCTCCGGCGTAAGTTGGACAACCACGCTGATCGGCCACAATACCCAATTCATCACGATCTTTTGCCAACCGCAGCATGGTTTTCACAAAGTTATTTCCATATTCGCTGAATACCCAAGCAGTACGGATAATAATGGCTTCCGGTAAAACATGGGAAACAGCAATTTCGCCATCCAGTTTAGTCTTACCGTACACACCCAGCGGATTCGTTTTGTCGGTTTCAACGTAAGGAACCGTTGCATTGCCGTCAAAAACATAATCTGTCGATACATGAACCAGACGAGCGCCAACCTCTTTGGCGGCTCGAGCTAAATTTTCCGGTCCAGTTTTATTCACCAATGCTGCCAGTTCCGGCTCACTTTCCGCTTTATCCACCGCAGTGTAAGCAGCTGCATTGACAATGGCATCTGGCTGGAATTCTTTTACCGCAGACAATACTTTCGCATAATCGGTAATATCCAGATCGGCGGTGTCTGTTGCCCATATCTGCCAGTCAGCAGGCAGTCTATCCTGAAAACAGCGGCCGAGCTGACCGTTCGCGCCTGTCAGTAAAATTTTCATGCCGCCAACTCCTTAAACCGTTTGCCTAACTTATCTTTTTCAGAAAGCAGAGGATTAGTGATCGGCCATTCAATACCAACATCAGGATCGTTCCACAGCAGGCAACCTTCATTTGAAGGATTGTAGTAATCAGTACATTTATATTCAAAATCAGCCAAATCAGACAGCACAACAAAACCATGCGCCAAACCGGGTGGGATCCAGAACTGAGTTTTGTTTTCTTCTGAAAGAATTACGCCTTCCCAGGCACCATAAGTCGGTGAATCTGGGCGAATATCAACGGCAACATCAAATACTTCCCCACGGACAACGCGCACCAGTTTCCCTTGCGGATTTGATCTCTGGAAATGTAGCCCGCGCAATACGCCTTTTGCGGAACGAGAGTGATTATCCTGCACAAAATCAAGATCGATGTTCAACATTTCCTGATAGCGTCTTTTTTCAAACGTTTCCAGGAAGAAACCTCGCGCGTCACCAAAGACTTTTGGTTGAATGATCTTTACACCCTCAATACGAGTATCCATAACCTGCATCTTATTTCTCCCCAATCAAACGGGCCAAATATTGCCCATAATTCGTTTTACTCAAGGCTTTAGCCTCTTGAGCAACTTGCTCTTTGCTCAACCATCCCTTGCGAAATGCTATCTCTTCCAGGCATGCAACCTTAAATCCCTGACGTTTTTCGATGGTATGAACAAACTGCGATGCTTCCATCAGGCTGTCATGCGTACCTGTGTCCAGCCAGGCAAAACCACGTCCCAATTGCTCTACATTGAGCAAGCCTTTTTCCAGATACATTTCGTTTAAGGTTGTAATCTCAAGCTCGCCACGAGCAGAAGGTTTTACTTGTTTAGCCATCTCGACGATCTGATCGTCATAAAAATAGAGGCCGGTTACCGCCCAGTTAGATTTTGGTTTTAGCGGTTTTTCTTCCAAAGAGATCGCTCGATTATTTTCGTCGAATTCAACCACACCAAAACGCTCGGCATCTATTACCTGATAACCAAACACCGTAGCACCTTCTGTTCGTGCCGATGCAGCTTCCAGTTTTTGACCAAAACTCTGACCGAAATAAATATTATCCCCCAAAACCAAAGCGCAACGATCGCCGTTAATAAACTCTTCGCCAATGAGAAACGCCTGTGCCAAGCCGTCAGGACTGGGCTGAATAGCGTAACTGAAATTAACGCCAAAACGGCTACCGTCACCCAAAAGGCGTTTAAATGAAGGCATATCCTCTGGCGTCGAAATAATCAGAATATCTTTGATGCCAGCCAACATCAGAACGGAAATGGGATAATACACCATCGGTTTATCGTAAATAGGCAACAACTGTTTAGACACACCGCGGGTAATCGGATGTAAACGCGTTCCGGAACCACCAGCCAATACAATACCTTTCATATTTTATATCTCCTGAATTAACGCGTTAGACCCAGACGCTCACCAGCATACGAACCATCTTTAACACGGCGCCACCATTGCTCGTTAGCCAAATACCACTCCACCGTTTTGCGAATACCGCTTTCAAACGTTTCCTGCGGTTTCCAACCTAATTCCCGGTGAATTTTCGAAGCATCAATGGCATAACGCATATCGTGACCAGGGCGATCGGTAACGTAAGTAATCAGATCTTCATACTTATCAATACCCGCAGGCTTATTTGGCACCATTTCATCTAACAGCCGGCAAATGGTTTGCACCACTTCGATATTTTTGCGTTCATTATGTCCGCCAATGTTGTAGGTTTCCCCTACTTCCCCTTCAGTTACTACCTTGTACAAAGCACGGGCGTGATCCTCCACATACAGCCAGTCACGGATCTGAGCGCCGTCGCCATATACCGGCAGTGGTTTACCTTCCAGTGCATTGAGGATAATCAGTGGGATCAATTTTTCCGGGAAGTGATAAGGACCGTAGTTGTTGGAGCAATTGGTGACAATGGTTGGCAAACCATAAGTACGCAGCCAGGCACGAACCAAATGATCGCTGGATGCCTTAGAAGCGGAATAAGGACTGCTGGGAGAATATGGCGTGGTTTCTGTAAACAAATCATCCGTACCATGAAGGTCGCCATATACCTCATCGGTAGAAATATGATGGAAGCGAAATGCGTTTTTAGCATTACCATCCAACGTATTCCAAAACTGACGTGTAACTTCCAATAGCGTGTAGGTGCCAACGATATTGGTTTCAATAAACGCTGCCGGGCCATCAATAGAACGGTCAACATGGCTTTCCGCAGCCAAATGCATCACTGCGTCAGGCTTAAATGTATTGAAAACACGCTCCAACTCTTTACGGTCACAAATACTCACCTTTTCAAATTTAAAACGAGTATTATTTGCAATCGGTTTTAATGACTCAAGATTACCTGCATAGGTCAGACTGTCTACTATCAGAATTTCATCCGCCGTATCATTAATAATATGACGGGCAACCGCAGACCCAATAAACCCGGCACCACCGGTAACGATAATTTTCATATAATCCTCAAAGCCATCTTATTATCTTTAATATGCGCCATCTCTTTTAAGAACCACATTGATAGTCTTAAAAAGAATCGCAATATCATTCCACATAGACCAATTCTTTACATACCAGGCATCGAAATAAACACGGGTATCATAATCGACATCATTTCTGCCGCTGACCTGCCACAATCCTGTCATACCCGGCTTAGCCATTAAATAATAATCAACATCACCGGCATAACGCTCCAACTCAGCCTCAATAATCGGACGAGGTCCAACCAGACTCATCTCACCTTTCAGCACATTAAAAAGCTGCGGCAATTCATCTAGGCTGGTTTTGCGAATAAATTTTCCTACCCGAGTAATGCGAGGGTCATTTTTCAATTTAAAATCTTTATCCCATTCAGCCCGAGCTTCGGGATCGTTTTCTAGTAGTTGCTGAAGCACTTCTTGTGAATTCATAACCATGGAACGGAATTTCAAGCATTTAAATTTTTTACCGTCACGCCCAATTCGCTCATGTCCATAAATTGCATTACCCCCATCTTTAGAAACCAGATAGGCTAAAACAGCCAAGAGGGGCGAAAGTAAAATAATAATACTGGCGGATCCTACAATATCGAAAGTCCTCTTCAATATACGAGAAGTTCTCTTAGCCAGATTATTACTGACACGCAAGATCATAACTTCATGGCTAAAAATAAATGACATATCAGTGCCATACAGAGGCACACCCCGCAATGTCGGGATCACAGAAACAGAACGGCAATGATGCTTCGCCAGTTTTTTCAGCCACTCATCACGCAAATCATGTTCATCGAACTCCAATGCAACAATAAACTGAGTAGATTCGGGATCACACTGTTGCCAAAGCTGCTGTTCATCGCAAATCACCGGTATTCCCAGTAACTCATCTTCGCATTGCTTGCCACTGGAGAAAAAAGCACAGATGGCAAATCCCAGCACTTCTTCACTTTGCAACGCAGCATAGGCATCGCGGGCATTTTTACCTGTGCCAATGATTATCGTTTGCTTTTGCCATAAACCGAGCCTATTCAAAAACCTTTTAACTAAAGCTCGCCCCAAGGGGACTAAAATAATCGCCAGCATCCAGGTTATTACCCAGATATAACGCGAAAAATGCCATTTTGAAAAAGCGACTAGCGCAAGGTCAAAAACAGAAAATATAACTAACGTTCTAATAACTTCCTTTAGTTCAAACCAGAATGGTTTTCGATAGGTATAATGCCGCAATCGTACCCAGAACCAGCCAATGCAAAGCAAAGACAGTGTGAAATGTGAGATAAATCGCGCTGGGAGCTCAGACTCTGGAATAAATTCTGAAATATCATAATCCAGTGCACGCACTAACCACAAAGTCAAGAATAATGATATATTAAATAATAAAAAATCTGATAATGCCAATAAAAACTTCACTACATTATTATTTATTGAATTCTTAAGTGTATGCATGGCTGCACCTCAAATTATATTAATCCTTATACCAATAACCTTTATGCATACTGAATTTCTTCACCAAAGATTTAGGTAATTTATTATAATTCTGTCCAAGTTTATAACCTGTTATTTTAAAAAAATTATTGATACAGGCAAGAGGAATCCAAAGAGGCGCATGTTTTAAAAGGAAATTTAACTCTGAAAAAATGAATTTTTTCCCTTCACCACCGGCTCCGCCAAAATTTTCTCTTATCCAAGGCTCATCATGATGAAAAACGCCGATATCAAAATATCGTTTAAACTCTTCCCAGACAGAATAATTATGTGAATGTTTTACACTGGACTCTGCAACATAAGCGATTTTATAACCAGCTAAAACAGCCTTCGCTGCAAAATACATATCTTCCCCTAGTATAGTATTGGAAGGGAAACCACCTAACTCTCTAAACATATTGGTTCGATATGCAGAAAAAGAGTTAGATGAAAAAACCGTCTTAATCCCATATTTTTTCTTATCGTCTAAACCTAAGACATGGCTTTTCACACCGTAATTAAAATAACGCGCATGTGTTGCTATAGGATTGGCATCGTCATGAGGTAGCTGTCGGCCATAAGCGACAACTACTTTAGGGTCATTAAACACCGATAAGATAGACTTAATGCAATCGGGTTCCGGTATGGCATCCTGAGTAAGAAATATTACTATATCCACATCAGTCGAGTTTGCAACTCCCAGATTCCTGGTTCCTCCATGATTAAATTCTGTTTTATTTATTTTAATAATTTGAAAACCAGAGTCCTCGGCTATTTGACATGTGTCATCACTACTGGATGAATCAATAACAAGCACAGACTCAAAATAATCAAATTGTTTTTTTATAGCAGCGCAAACTTTCCGCCATAATTCACCGCCGTTATAAGCAGGAATAACCACTCTAACTTTCATTATATTTCACCGTTGAAAGAAACAATAAATAAGGAGCCATATTTTATTTATTCAAAAGCATAGTTCTATTACAAGGGTATAGTTTATTTTTATTCCAAATAAAATATAACCTCGAAATTCCATTTTTAAATATTGATGTTTTGTTTTTATTTTGAATAAGCACTTAATTCATTCTACCTATTAGCCCTCTATAACCCAAGGTTCTTTCGAGATATAACTGAATATAATCCAGAGATAATGATACATATAGCCACACAGATAATATATATAATTAATCACAATGGAAACATATTTACCGCAATGTAATTAAACGTTCGAATTAATTATCAAAATTATAGCTCACCTTTTATTAAGGCGAGCTATGTTACTCTATATATTAATTAAAAACTCAAACAGCAGATGAGTTATTTTTTATACTCATAGGTATAATAATCATAATTACCATAGCCATAATAACTGGCTGCACGTTTTACAATCGCATTGAGAATAACACCTTTTATTTCGGCACCATTTTGCTCAAAACGACGAATACTGACTTCAATTTCTTTTAAGGTATTCATTTCAAAACGGGCTACCAACAGAGAAGTTCCTGCATGACGGCTGATAATAGCCGCATCGGTTACCGCCAGAATTGGCGGAGTATCCAACAGCACAATATCATAATGCTGAGAAGCCCAATCAATAAAGACAGAAAAATGGCTATGCATTAATAATTCTGAAGGATTGGGTGGAATCTGCCCTCTGGGAATAAAATCCATATTCTCCACATTGGTTTTTCTTACCGCTTTTTCCGAAGCGGTTTGCCCTGATAACACATCAGATAATCCATTGGTGCTATCTGTACCCATTAGTTCATGGGCGTAACCCTTACGCATATCACAGTCAACAATCAGCACTCTTTTCCCAGATTGAGCAATCACCGCCCCCAGGTTGGCACTGACAAAGGTTTTACCAATCGCCGGGCTGGCGCCAGAGATCATCAGCACATTATTTTTCGCTTCCATCATGGCGAAATGCAGGCTGGTACGCAGGCTCCTGATAGCTTCAATCGCCAGATCGGTTGGGTTGCCGGTAGCCAATAGTTCGTTCGCTCTAGCATTCGCTTTTTTGCCCTTATTACGAGTAAACAGCTCCCGATCTTTTTTCTGCTGCCATTCCGAAAGCGGTATGCTGGCATAAACATTAATCCCCAGTTCTTCCAACTGTTCCGGGCTTTCAATGCCTTTATGCAATATAGTTTTAAGAATCACAAATGCGGTAGATAACATTCCACCAAGAATCAAACTAAACAATACGATTAATGTTTTTTTGGGTTTAACCGGCTTTAACTGGGTAGCAGCAGAGTCAATAATGCGCACATTCCCTACTACACTGGCTTTATTAATGCTCAGTTCCTGCTGCTTATTCAGTAGTTGCATATAAACTTCTTGCCCTGATTGCACATCACGGGTTAAACGCAATATTTCCTGCTGGGTTGCTGGCATCGCGCTTACGCGTTTATTCAGCTTATCCCGTTCCTGTTCCAGCGTTTTGCGCTTCTCCAGCAAAGCACGGTAAGCCGGGTGCTCTTTGGTATACAGCTTGGAAATTTCCGCTTCTTTAAAGGTCGATTCATTTAACTGTGTTTCGACTGAAACCATGGTATCCAATACTGATTTCGCTTCCAGCGAAAGATCAACCGACTCATTCTGCTGGCGGTACTGATTCAGCTTGTTTTCCGCCTCATTCAACGAGTCACGAACGGTTGGCAACTGCTCTTTTAGAAACTCCAGACTTTTGCCTGCTTCTTCGGATTTGCGCTCAACGTTCTGCTGCAAATAGTTTTGACTGATGCTATTTAGAATCTTACTGATACTCGCTGGATCTTCTCCTTCCAGACTTAGCTGTAATACGCCGGTATCTTTACCAGTATCGGCAACGGTAAAATCATCCAGTAAATTTTTAATTGCGGTTAACTCATTAAGCTTTTTTAAGCGAAAAACCGTACCTTCCGGGGCAGCAATATCACTTACCAGTAGCGTAAGGCCATTGTTGCTCTCCAACTTCCCTACACTACCGGTAAAATTGACTATATCGCCTGCCTCAACCTGGTAGCTGGTTGGGCTTAATACCGTCAGCTCAATTTTTTCATCCTGCCAGGAATCCGGCACCTCAAGACGGGAAACGGCGATTTCTCCCGGATCTTCATTCAGAATTCTGGCTAATCCTTTGCCAAATACCGGAAAATATTTTTGTTCAACTACCGTATCTAAGGAAAGATCACGAATAGTTTTGCCAATTACCATTCGGGATTTTATCAGCTCGATTTCAGCCGCAGACTCGGGCTTGGCATCCGGCAACATGCTGGAAATATCGCTTAATAACTTATTACCACTATTCTGTTCTACCTGAATTAACGCATCGGCCTTATAAATAGGCGTTGCTAATGTGGCATATAAGATACCGATAATGGCGAACACGGCGGTAACACCAATTATCAGCCATCTATTATCCAGCAACGTGCCTAACAAACGCCCTAAATCAATTTCATCTGACGTTGTTTCAGATGCTTTTACTGAAATTTTCTCTGCCATGGGTTTCCCTGACTTGTTTTAACGGCTTAATGCTTGCACCCATTTCTGGGCAGACTGCTCAAGTTGTGAATAGACGTATTCAAATGCTTCGCGACTTTTGCGATAAGGGTCGGCAATCTCCTGCTGATTGAGCCAGTGGCCGAACAGCATAGTTTTACCCCTCACTTCCGGAGCGATGCGCCCCACAGCGTCAATATGCCCTTTCTCCATTACCAGAATCAGATCGTACTGGCGACAGAGTGAAGAAGTTAGCTGCTGCGCACGGTGGCCATCCAGCGAAAGCCCATTAGCCACAGCTACCTCGGCGGCGGTAGTATCCGCTGGCTTACCCACCAGTGCGCTCAACCCAGCCGAGGCAATATTTTTCCCCGGTAATGCCTGTTTCAGCAGCCGCTCACCGGTTGGCGAACGGCAAATATTGCCCACACAAACCACTAAAATAGAATCAAACATCGTTATCTCTATGGCCAGGTACGAACACGCAATGAACCTTCGGTCAGGTCATTAAAGCCGGAAATGGTCGGCACCAGCTGGCTGATAACCCGGTTCCAACGCACAACCGGCGCGGTAGTCACATACACTATATCGTAAGGCTGAAGCTGGAACTCGGTGCCCATCACCATCGCAGTGGCATCGTTGGCATTAAGCTGATAGATATCGGCCAGTTTCGGTCCCTGCGTTCCTCTTAGCGAACGGATGACAAAAATCCCGGTGGCATCGGAAAACGCCTGATCGACGCCCTCAGCGTTGCCTAACGCCTCGGTCAGCGTCATGCCGCTGCGATCCATTTTCAGGGTGCTTTGCTTCTTCACTTCACCCATCACGAATACTTTTAGATCGTCATTGCGGGGAATATAAAGAATGTCGCCAGGATAAAGCAGGCGGTTTTGCGACAGATCGCCATTTTGCATCAGCGCCTGCAGAGAGATACGCTGTTCTTTACCGTCGTGGGTTAACACCACGTTGCGCCAGTCAGCATTTTCGGTCAATCCGCCCGCCTTATTGATCGCATCCAGTATCGTCAGCGGCACGTTGGTTATCGCCTGTTGCCCCGAGGTTGCGACCTCACCCGTTACATAGGCTTTCTGCGAGCGGAACGCGGCGATGCTAACGTCAACCTGCGGCGATTCAATATAGGTCGCCAGGCGGCTCATAATCTGATCGCGCACTTCAGTCACCGTTTTACCGGCGACGCTTACCTTACCAATATAAGGATAGAAAATGGTGCCGTCGGAATGCACCCAGTTGCCGGTATCCGCGGCGGTACGATAAGTCCCCGCCGGGGTGGTGAGTTCCGGGTGATCCCACACGGTAACCATGATGACATCACCAATACCGATACGGTATTCGTAACTTTGCAGTTCGCGCTCAAGCGCCGGATTATTCTGCGCCACCAGTGGCTTAGCGCGCATTTTTTCCACCAGATAAGGCGTCATCGGATAAACATTAACCAGTTTGTTAATGTCAAAATCAGCATCCTGCTGTTCGATCACTTCTTTACCACTGGTGGAAAGATGGCTGCCGGGAACGATGGTGCAACCACTAAGCAGAACGGTTGAAACCACCAACGGTAACAATTTTAATTTGTGCTTTATCATCCTGTGTATGCCATCGCTTTTGATTGAAAACTGCGCAAATCCCTACAAAATGATCAATCATTATAGAGAAGATTTATTCGAATGAACCCAAAGTCTGACGTACAAAAGGCAGTTAATTTACCTGTTAACGCCGCTGCGCCATACGGTTCATCAGTGTATTCTGCCGGTTATGGCTAATGCGTCGCTGCCACATCAGTACCCGCCATATTCGCGGGGTTGACCAAAAGTAACCAGCAAAAAACGCCAAAAATATGCCCAACATAATAGACTCAGATACGCCATTGCGCTCGCTAATGATGCCAATTACCGCAAATAAAATCGCCGCACTGCCAATCATAGTCAACGCCAGGCGCGGCGTTAGCCCTGATCGCACCAAAATATGATGCAGGTGCTCACGGTCGGACTTAAATGGGCTATCGCCTCTGCGGATTCGGCGAATCATCACGGTCACCATATCCATCAAAGGGATGGCGATCAGCCACAACGCGGTTACCGGATGCATTACGGCCTTTTCCCCTTGCGTCGCCAGAATCAGTAGCCAGATTACCGTAAAACCGATCAGCGTACTGCCCGCATCGCCCATAAATACCTTAAATCGCCTCCCCCAGGGAATGCCCAGGTTCAATAAAATATAAGGCAGCGTTGCCGCCAGCATACATAGGCTCCACAGGGCTAACTCACGGTGGCCGCCAAGATAGAACAAAACGGCAAGCGCGCCAAAAGTAACACAGGAAAGCGCCCCCAGTAAGCCATCAATGCCATCAACCATATTGAAAGCATTGATGGCTCCCCATACGGCAAATAGCGTAATGACGTAACCCCAGGAGCCTAAAACGATTTCATAACCAAACAGCACATTGCCCAACGAGGTCAAATACAGGCCGGCATACATCATCAGGCCGGCGACCAGTGCTTGTAAGGCTATACGAGGTAATACGGGAAGGTCGAAACGGTCGTCCAATACGCCGACTGTCAGTAGCGCACTGGCACAAACCATATAGAGGGGGAAGTCAGGAAGCCATTCAGGATGGAGTGCATACAAAACCCATAGCGCCAGATAGATAGAAACCCCACCAACCAAAGGGACATTGCCGTGATGGTGTTTCCTGACATTGGGTCTATCCACCAACCCAATGGCTACCGCCGCCTTTCTTGCAAAAAAAAGGACAATAAATGCACTGATAAACACTATGGTAAATTCTTGCATCATCATCAACCGTTATAAAGTATGTAGCATCAGACACGCTACCGCCCTTGGCTTGTAGCTACCAATGCACTATCAAAATACGGAACACCGTTCTATAGACTCAAACTTTGAAATCGATAGCCGCACAGCTTATGCACGGCGATTTTATTTTTATTGAAGAGGTAAACATCGAGTAACAAAACGTTACCAATACACACTATCTTTTTGTTGAAAAGACGACCTCTGTTGCAAAACTAAATTTTGCGTTCTAATAGTATTGACTACTAATGCAGGAGCACAAGGAGAAGATGTTCTAAGCGGTTCTTTTCAGAAAAAGACTACGTTTATCCATAACGATCCCATCTCCATTGGAATAAAAAACCGACTTAAGGGATAAAGACGATATCTTTTGATAAAGATTTATGAAAGATAACGAGCTATACATCGTAAAACCATGCTGATAATGGCGACATATTCTATTCACCGTTTACCGACACTTCAAATGTTACATGCCGTAATATAGCGAGAAAGCTAAAAAATGCGTGCGCATGCTTTTTTTTCAATCAATTCTGATGATTGTGCGCCAGCATAATGCCGAAAAACGTCAGTAATGCCGAGTCAAATCATCAGCCTGAACACAATCGCGTTGATTACCCACGATAAAATACCCTCACAAGTTCTGGTTCATCCGCGTTTGCCCTGATACGCTATCAGCCGTGGTATTCAATTAAAGGTGAAATAATCAGTATGGAGTGGATCGTTGATCCAACAATATGGGCCGGTCTGGCAACGCTGGTAGTGCTGGAACTGGTGCTGGGGATAGATAATCTCGTTTTCATTGCCATTCTGGCTGAAAAATTACCAAAAGAAAAAAGAGATAAAGCTCGCGTTGTTGGTTTGTTATTGGCGCTGGTGATGCGCCTAATTTTATTGTCGTCGATTTCCTGGCTCGTCTCCCTGACTACTCACCTTTTCGCATTGCTTGGCCATTCATTCAGCGCACGAGACGTCATTATGCTGATTGGCGGCGTGTTCCTGCTATTTAAAGCGACAATGGAACTCAACGAACGGCTAGAGGGGAAGGATCAGGAGCAGCATACGCAGCGTAAAGCCGCGCGTTTCTGGCCCGTTGTTGCGCAAATCGTTGTTCTGGATGCTATTTTCTCACTCGATTCCGTTATCACCGCCGTCGGTATGACGGAACATTTATTGGTGATGATGGCTGCGGTGACGATTGCGATTTTCCTGATGCTGTTAGCCAGCAAGCCGCTGACCCGCTTCGTCAGCGAGCATCCAACCATTGTTATTCTGTGCCTGAGTTTCTTGCTGATGATCGGTTTCAGCCTGGTTGCGGATGCGTTTGGCTATCATATTCCCAAGGGCTATCTCTATGCCGCTATCGGCTTCTCGGTTGTTATTGAGATGTTCAACCAGGTATCCATGTTTAACCGCCGGCGCTTTCTTTCTTCGTCCGTTCCTTTGCGCCAGCGTACTGCCGAGGTAGTACTGCGTATTCTGCGGGGAGAGCACGAAGACGCCGAACTGGATAACCAGACGTCATCCATGATTGCGGACAATGCCCACACCGGGCAGGAAGTTTTCAATCTGCAGGAACGCCGCATGATAGAGCGCGTTCTCGGCATGTCGCAACGTACCATCAGCAGCATTATGACATCCCGCCATGATATCGATCCCGTCGAGCTAAATACCTCTCAGGAGGAATTGGCGCAGATTTTGAAAAACAATCAGCACACTCGTCTGGTCATCATCGACAGCGAAAAATCGGATGAGATTCTGGGGGTCGTCAATGTCACGGAATTATTACAACAACAGCTGAATCACGATCCCTTTGACCTGCATGTTCTGATCCGTCAGCCTCTGATATTTCCCGAACAGCTCTCTCTATTGCTGGCGCTGGAACAATTCCGGGAAGCGCGCACCCACTTTGCCTTTGTCGTTGATGAATTTGGTTCGGTTGAAGGCGTTGTCACCTTGAGCGATGTGATGGAAACCATCGCCGGCAATCTGCCATTGGCCGGGGAAGAAATTGATGCGCGCCACGATATTCAGCAAAACCCGGACGGCAGTTGGACGGCAAACGGCTACCTTCCTTTGGAAGATCTGACCATGTACGTTCCGATCAAGCTGGATGAAAAGCGGGAATACTATACGCTGGCAGGATTGCTGATGGAGCACTCGCAGCGGATCCCCGAAGCTGGAGATACATTGTCTATCGATGGCTACACCTTCACCATTCTAACGGTGGAAAGCCATCGTATCGTGAAGGTGCTAATCACCCAGGATGCCGATGCGCAATCAGATTTTGAGGTGTGATCATGTTGCTGGCAAGCTGAGACTTCCAATACCAATGTTGCCGATATAGGCAACATTGTCATCAAGATCGAGAATGGCCTGATATCTCTCCGCCAGTCAGGCATCCCGCCGCGCCGTATCCTTAATTGTGGGAACGACGAGGAGCAGACGTCATTCCCATTCACCATCACTCCCCTGCCTTGGCAAGCCTCACCTGTGAATTCACATCAAACAATTGCATTCGTGCGGTATCAATACTGATCCACACTCGATCCCCCGGTTTAGCGCCCGACCTCACCATGCTGTAGATACTCAGACGTTCATCACCGAAAGTACCGTGAATCAATTCGCTCAAACCGGTCGGCTCAATCAATGTGACGTCCAATGGTACGGCGTCAGGCGCATCCTGAGTCGTTAACTCGATGGCCTCCGGGCGCACGCCGTAAATTACCGGACGACCACTTTGCAACCCGCTGATGGCGGGATCGACGGGCAAAGAATGCTGAGGATCAATACGCACCACCGGGCGGCCGTCGCCGAGCTCCAGCGTACCGTTGATAAAATTCATCGCCGGCGCGCCAATAAAGCTGGCGACGAATTTATTGGCCGGGGTATCGTACAGCTCCAGCGGCGTGCCTACCTGTTGGATCACGCCGTGATTGAGCACCACAATGCGGTCCGCCAGCGTCATTGCCTCCACCTGATCGTGGGTGACGTATACAATAGTGTTACCCATCCGCTGATGCAGGCTTTTAATTTCAATACGCATTTGACCACGCAACTGCGCATCAAGATTCGACAATGGCTCATCAAACAGAAAAACCTGCGGTTCACGCACGATCGCCCGCCCCATGGCTACCCTCTGGCGTTGCCCGCCGGAAAGCTCTTTCGGCCGCCGCTGTAGCAACGCCGTCAGCCCGAGGATATCTGCGGCTTTATTCACCGCGGCATCAATTTCGGCTTTTGGCCGCTTTTGTACCTCAAGACTGAAACCCATGTTGCGTGCGACGGTCATATGCGGATATAACGCATAGCTCTGGAACACCATTGAGATATCGCGATCTTTCGGCGCAACCTGGTTCATCAGCCGGTTACCGATATGAATATCGCCCGCCGTCGCCAGTTCCAGCCCGGCGATCGTGCGTAGCAAGGTAGATTTGCCGCAGCCTGACGGCCCGACCAGCACCACAAATTCACCGTCTTTGATGGTTAAATTAATGTGTCGGAGCACTTCTACATTCTCATAACGTTTTTGAAGATTGGAAATCGTAATCTGAGCCATAAAATTATCCTTTTACCGCGCCGGCAGTCAGCCCCTGAACCAGGTAACGCTGAATAAATGCAAAGAACAGACAGGCCGGAATCAAAGCCAGTACCGCGGCCGCCATCATGTCACCCCAGGAAACCGCAAATTTAGAGACAAAGCTGAGCAACCCGACCGGGAAGGTCATCACCTCATTTTTGTTAATCAGCATCAGCGAGAACAACAATTCGCTCCACGCCGCCGTAAACACAAACCCCAGCGTAGCGGCCATGCCCGGCAGCGTGAGCGGGATAATCACTTTGCGTAACGCCATAAATCGGCTGCACCCTTCCAGCATCGCGGACTCTTCCAAATCTTTCGGAATACTGTCGAAAAATGACTGCATCAGGAAGGTCGCGAACGGCACGTTAAATGCGGTGTAAATCAGAATCAGCCCAAGCAGACTGTTGGTCAGGCCGAGCGGCGCCATCACTTTGTAGATAGGCGCGAGTATCATCACCAGCGGGAACATCTGAGTGAACAGCAGCAACGCCGCCATCACCGTTTTGCCGCGGAAACTGAAACGGGAGAAGGCAAAACCGGCGCCCGCCGCGATCAACGTGGAAAGAAACGCGGTACCAAACGACACGATCAAACTGTTGGAAAAGTAGATCGGAAATTGGCTTTCGGTAAAAACCCGCAAAAAATGACTCAGCGTCAGCTCGCTGGGCCACATACGCACGCCCTCGCTGTACAGCAGCTTGTCCGGCGTGAAGGAAATCTTTATCAACCAATATATTGGAAACAAGGAAAATAACAGGTAACACAGGATCCCAAGCCGGTGTCCGCCCTTGCGGAATAAAACATTCATTGGTATCTCCTTATTTCAATAACTGATGGCGAATGCGCAACAACACCAACGCATATAACGTCATCAGGACCAGCAGAAATACGGCGATCGCCGAGGCATAGCCGAAATCAAGCTTGCGGTAAGCCGT
This sequence comes from Brenneria izadpanahii, assembly GCF_017569925.1. NCBI lineage: Bacteria > Pseudomonadati > Pseudomonadota > Gammaproteobacteria > Enterobacterales > Pectobacteriaceae > Brenneria > Brenneria izadpanahii. The sequence continues at coordinate 3,647,892 of NZ_CP050854.1, forward strand.
CGTGAAGATAAGGCTGGATAAAATCGACGTTGAGTTCGCCGGGCCGCCATCGGTCATGACCACAATCAGATCGGCAAAATTGGCAATCCAAATGGTTCTCAGCATCACGGTTATGGCGATCATCGGCGCCAGAAAAGGCAACGTTACTTTGCAAAACTGTTGCCAGCCCGTCGCGCCATCCATGGCCGCCGCTTCATACAAATCTTTCGGAATCGACTGCAAAGCGGCCAATAAGGTAATGGCGAAAAAGGGAATACCGAACCAAACGTTTGCCAGCACCGGACCGAACAATGCCAGTTGCGGATCGGACAATATGTTGTAAGGTTCAGAAATAACGTGCAGCGCCGCCAACCAGTGAGGCAAAACGCCGATCACCGGATTTAACAGCCAGGCCCAGGTCAATCCAGAAAGGAAAGCGGGCACAGCCCACGGCAGGAACACCAATGCCTGCACCCAGCGGCGGCCGGGAAACTCACGATTCAACAACAGCGCCAATCCCAGCCCCAGCGTGAATTGCAATACCAGTGAGAGCAGCGTCCAGTTAACCGTATGACGTAATGCGGCGTAAAAGCGCCGATCGTCGAACATCGTGCGAAAATTATCCAGCCCTACCCAACCGCTATCGAAGGGATTAAGTAACTGGATATTCTGAAAAGCATAAGAAATACCAATTACCATCGGCACAAAGATAAACAATCCAATCAGCACCATCGTCGGGCTGAGATAAAGCCAAGGTTCCAGCAGCGCCTTCAAGCGGGAAAAGCGTGGCGCGGCAGTCGTGTCTGGCGATGAAGTATCCAACATCATGACGCGTCTCCATCAAAGCGAATCAAATTCTCCGGCCGTATCAGCCGGAGAATAGCGGCGGTTTACTTTTGCGTTGCCAGCCAGGATTTCTGTTCTTTGGTCAGATATTTGGCCCAGTCTTGCACCATACTTTCGGTATCGTTCTGGCCCAGTAACGTTTCCTGTGAGGAGTCTTTGACAATCACCGAATTGAAATACCCCCAGCCTTTCAGATGCGTCGGCATCGTCAGCGGGATGTAATCAGGACTATTCAGTTCAGCAAACCAGCCGGAAAATTGCGGCGAGTGATAATACGGATCCTGCTCCGAGCCCTTATAGATCGGCAGCGTTCCGACGAATTTCGACCAGGCGAGGTTGTTTTCTCTATTGCTGATAAACGAAATCAGATCCCATGCCTGGTCCTGATTGCTGCTTTTTTTGAAAATCGACCAGCCGGTATAGCCGATGGTGGGATAGGCTTTACCGCTCGGCCCCAACGGCATCGGAGCAACGGAAAAGCTGTCTGCATCCATACTGTTTTTGATAGCGATTAATGCATCGGGATCCTGATCCAGCATGGCGCATTTTCCTGAATAGAAGCCGGATACAATTTCATTGAAGCCCCAGTTAACGCTATCTTTCGGCGCATAACCGTTCTTATACATATCAACCAGAAATTGTGCGCCTTTTATCGCGCCGGGTTGAGTCAGCGTGCTATTGCCGTCTTTGTCAAAGAACTCAGGAGATCCGTTCATCGCGGTCATAAACATCAGCCAGGCATTGGTGCCGCCGACGCCGCCGCGCATACAGTAGCCGCTGACCCCGTTGCCCAGCGCGGTGATTTTCTTCGCGTAGGCCATAAACTCATCCATGGTTTTGGGTGGTTCGCTCAAGCCGGCCTGCTGAAACAACTTTTTATTCCAGAACATGGCCCGCAGATAAAAGCCATAAGGCACCATGGTCGCATTACCGCCGGCGGCCCGCGCCATCATCAGCGTTTTATCGGTCAAATCCGCCGTGTTGCTCCAGCTTTTCAAACGTGGTTCAAGATCGGCAAGCATGCCATTATTGGCATACAGTCCTTGCCAGGTATCCGGCATTTCCACGACATCCGGGTATTGTCCGCTTTGGATCATCGTGCCAAGCTTTTCGAATGCTTGTCCCCACGGCAGGGATATCACATCAATTTCAACATCCGGATGTTGAGTTTTGTAATCCGTTAACATTTTTTGCAGCATTTCAGTACGCGCCGGGCTGGTGATCACTTCCACCAGCGTCAGTTTAGTCGCGGCGAAACCGGCGCAGGAAAACAGGCTGACGCTGAGGGCCAGCGTACTGAGCAATGTATGACGTTTAGAATGTCGCATTATATTGATTCTCCACGTAGCTAAAGGTCGATGCACAAGAACAGTCGTTGGTTGGCGCGCATTCAGGCGCAGGCGCTTTCAATCGCGTTTTTCAGGTCACGCCATAAATCGTCAATATCTTCCAGGCCGATTGAGATACGGATAACGCGTGGCGATACGCCAAAATCAATCGCGGAGTTAAATTCGCCAGACTGATTCAGCACGGAAATCGCCGGCATCACCAGGCTTTCAAAACCTCCCCAGCTAACGCCCATCCGGAACAGCGTCAATGCGTTGCAGAAAGCGGGAATATCCACTTCTTCGCTCAGTTCAAAAGAGAACAACCCGCTGTAGCCGGTCAGCGTTGAGGTCGGTAATGGGTTGAGACCGGGATGATTAACCTGGGTAACGCGTGAGTAACCGTCCAAACGACGGGCCAATTCCAGCGCGCTGCTATGATGCTGGCGCATGCGCAGCGGCAATGTGCGCAAGCCGCGCAGCAGCAACCATGCTTCATTGGCCGATAGCTTGCCGCCGAGGAACGGACTGATAGCGCGGGTAATGGCGCCGATGCGTTCTTTGCTGGAGATGACCAGCCCGGCCACCACATCGCTGTGTCCGCTGATGTATTTTGAAGCGGAGTGGATCACCAGATCGATGCCCGCTGATAACGGCTTCTGAAAAACAGGCGATGCCCAACTGTTGTCAATCATGGTCACGACGCCATATTTTTTCGCCAGCTTGGCGATGGCCGGTAAATTTTGCTCCCCCATCACCCAACTGTTCGGACTTTCCAGATACAGCAGCCTGGCGCCCTGTATCGCCTGTTCCAGCGCATCCAGCGAACCGCCATCAACAAATTGCGATTCAATATGGAAGCGATGGCAGAAGCCGCGCAGAAATCGGTAGGTATCAGGATAAACATGGTTGACGCACACCACTTTATCGCCCGGCCCCACGACGCTGAGGATGGCGTTGCTGATCGCGGCCATGCCGCTGCTGAATGCCAGGCAGGCTTCGCCGCCTTCCAACTCAGCCACTTTTTTCTGCAACTCCACCACCGTCGGGTTATCGACGCGGGAATAGAGCGCGTGATCGCTATCGCCGCGAAAACGAGCAATCATGCTGTCATAATCAGCGAAACTAAATAAAGATGACTGATAAATCGGCGGCGAGATTGCGCCGTGCTCATGATGACCATCGTGAACTAAACGGGTGCTTTCACTGAGTTCATTAGGTAATGGTTGCCCTTTATCTTGCTGCATTGATCACTTCCTTCATGTCATGTTCGGTGATGTTAAGAATTTCATTATTTAATCGGCGCGCCGCCTCAGGTTCACGGCGGGCGATAGCTTCAAATAAGGTGCGATGCAGAGGGAAAGAGTCGCTAAACAGCGCCTGTTCAGGCGGTGATTCAAAGAAGGCGTGCAGTAAGTCATAAATACCCTCCACCATCTGTAATAACAGCGGATTACGCGCCGCATGATAGATGGCCGCATGGAACTCCCAGTCTTCCGCCCCGGCCGATCCGACATCCATATGTACCTTTTCCATCACCTCGAGTTTTTGTTCGATAAGACGCAAGTCGCCTTCCGTAGCGCGAACCGCGGCCAATGCGGAGGCTTCACATTCAATGATCCGACGGACTTCCAAGGCATGCAGCATCGTCTCGGAATCATTTTTAAAACGCAGAGATAGAAAGCTGTCGTTCGCCGCGACTTCCGATTGCAGAAATGTTCCGCTGCCTTTTTTGCGCACAATAATGCCCAGCGCTTCCCAGCGTTTCAGCGCCTCACGCACGGTATTACGACTGACTGCCAACCCTTCGGCCAATACGCGTTCCGGCGGTAGTTTCTCCCCGACGCGAGTACCAGACTGCGCGACATAACGCGTCAGTGCGTCAAGCACCATCGTGTCGCTCTGCTGGCGCGCTATCGGATGCAGTAAATTCAAATCGTTGTGCATTCCCGTCCTCAAATGGATCTTTTGAATTGGTCCAACAACTCAACTTATTCGTCACAATGCAATATATTTGCCAACTAATTAATTGGATGATTTATAAGTAGATTTTGTGTTTTTTGATTATTTGGGATTATCAGGAGAGATCTTCAGCGTGCAGAGAGAACGCCTGTTGTGCAAAGAATGCCCCCTGTTGACGCAAAAAATGCAGGACGAAATACAGCAGGCGGGGACGCTGGCCGTTGACGGGAATCACGCGGCTCATTGAGTAGCGGCAATACTCGCGCAGTGCAGAATCTCGCCCAGGTGTTAATGGAAAAACGGCCTCAGCATCGGGAGGAAATTATGGCCATCGCATCGCAACTGGAACAGATCGGTTTTAAAAAAGGGATGCGGCAAGGAATAGAAAAAGGCATGGAAAAGGGAATCAAAACCAGCGCATAGAAATGACGCCATTGCATTGCAGCGCGCGAAACTAACGGCCTCGGCGTTTGCATAAAAATGTGACTAAGAGACAGCCCTCGCCAGGGGAAGGAGCTAACCCAAAAACGTTGGATTACGCCTTCCCGAGCGAAAGCAGAATATGCCCTATTAAAGATACGGGGATAGTTTGTAAAACAGCGGCTACAACCGATCAAGCAGTTGTTTCAGATCATTACCTTTCTGGCTTTGATTATTTTTATCAGCCCATTCATTTAGCCGTTTTTTCACTTCATCCTGGATGCGTTTACGCAGCAACTGCTCTACCTGCAGCTGATAATTCAGCTTATCCCACGAGCCATAAATACGTAATGGAATGGTCGTATTTTGCAACGCGCTGATTAACTGTTCATCGCCGCGCCAGCCCTGCACAATCCGCACGCCCAGATTGGTGTCACAGGTTCTGGCCAGGAGATCAAGCTGCCCGTTCCCCGTTAACGACAGCAGTTCAGAGCTGCCTTTCAGGTCGCTGATACGCAGCTTTCCGGCGTTCAACTGCGCGTTTCCCGTCAACTGCTTGACTTCAGTATAACGTTCATACCGCTCCATTCCCTGAACGCCGCTGTTGCCGCGCACCACCGCCATTTGCACCATCTGATGAATATTCAGCCCCTGCAAACGCAGATCGGTGATTTTCAGCGCCGCTTTGCCCTGCCACTGGCGAAGAATATCCGCCGGCGTAAACGTATTGCCGCCCAGTTGGCCATTCATTGAGAATTTGCCGCTCAATGTTCCGGGTAAACCAAAGGCCGCCGTCAGCGGGGCGATATCCACATTAGTAATTTCGGGTTGAATCGAGATAGCCGGAGACGCTTTTACATCCATTTTGCCGGGCAGGGAAAAACTCCCCTCCCCCAGCTTGCCGTTCAACGCGGCGATATCCAGCAGCCCCTGTTGATTGGTCGCCTGAAGGTTAAACTGGCTGATGTGGAGTCCACGGTAGATCAATGATCCGGCCTGCAACGACAGCCGCGCGGAAAAACCCTCCAGGCCGCTGGTTTTATTCGCGGGTTCTTCAGATGAGATGACCGGTTTCCCCGCTTTGGCCGGGCCGGACGAGGAGGAGTCCTTCGCAGCGGTCGGCTTGGTGCCGAGCAAAGCGTCCAGATCGATTTTGTCGGATTTCAAGTCCAGCGCATAATCAGGAACGGCGCCAAGCGTTGCGCTGCCGCTTCCCGTTAGTTGACTCTCATTGGCGCTCAAGGCCAGTTGGCTCAGCGTGATTTTTTCAGGCTGATGCTGATAGCTGGCCTGCAAACTGCCTTTGCCGGCGATGCCGCCAGCGGGGATATCCGCGCCCTGAATCTGGTAATCCAGCTTCTCAATATTTGCGCTCACCTGTTGCGGGAAATGAGACATATCCATATCCGCAGACAGAGAAAAAGCGATATCCCGCTGATCGCGGTTAATGCGGCTGGACAGATCAATATGCACCTGACGCTCGCTGTCCTGCTCCATTAATAGATCAATATCGCGAACGTTTATCTGCTCATTATCATTACGTTGCAGAACCAACAGGCTGTCTGCGATCCTTAATTTATCAATATCCAACCGCCAGCCCGATTTTTCAGCGGAGGCCGGCGATCCTGGCGGGGCGATAGGAGCATTATTGGCTGGCTTAACTTCGCTTTCCGGCGTCAGTCGGATAACCGCGCCCTTCAGCATAACCTGGTTGACGGCGAGTTTATGGGAGAGAAGCGGCCAGAGCTTAACGTCCAGACGCATGTTTTCCGCGCTGATGATCGGCGCCGTCGCCCCCGGCGCGATCAGCGACATGCCGCCGGATAAAATGCTGAGCTGCGGCCAGACATGCCAGCGTAAATCGCCATCCAACCGCAGCTGATACCCGCTACGCTCTTCGACTTGCCTTATCATGTAAGCGCGAAAATCATTGGGATTAACCAGCACCACCAGCGCTGTCATTCCTGCCACCAGCACCACAAGCAGAATTGCCAGTGTTGTCAGAAATCTTCTCATGCCATCCTCATTGCATACGCTTTATCACAGACGGTTTGGCAATTAGTCTTTGTCGATTCGGCTCGCCACAGCCCCCTGTTGATCTTTATATTTGGCATCCTGACGACGGTTATAAGGACGGGCCGCCGGACCGGAGAGCGGTTCAAAACTCAGCGCGCCGATCATCATGCCGGGGCGCAACGCCAACGGCAACTTACCTGAATTATAGAACTCCAGCACAATTCTTCCTTGCCAGCCCGGATCAATTCGGTGCGCGGTAACATGAACCATCAAACCTAAACGCGCCAAAGAGGAACGGCCGTCAAGCCAGCCGACCAGATTATCCGGCAATGTCACCGACTCCAACGTGACCGCCAGCGCTAATTCTCCCGGATGCAAAAAGAAAGCCTCGCCTTCCGGCAGATTGATTTCATCGCTCATTACCCGATCCAGCGCCGCGCTGACTTCATCTTTCGGGCCGCTTAAATCAATAAAAGCCGCAGTGTGCCCCCTGAATACCCGAAATTGATTCCCTAAGCGGACATCAACGGTAGCGCCATTGATTCTTTCTGTTGGCGGGCGCGGTGTAATCAGTAACCGGCCATCGTCCAGCCAGGCTTCAATATCACGGTCACACAATCTCATTTTTTTCTCCACTCGCATCAATACTGGGTGAAAAATCCCCAAAAATCATTCAAAAAACTGGCTTATCTTGGCTTTCAGAATATCAATCGCAATACGGTTTTTCCCGCCACGCGGGACGATAATATCCGCATATTGTTTGGAGGGCTCAATGAATTGCATGAACATAGGACGCACCGTTTTCTGATACTGTTCCATCACGGAATCCATTGACCGGCCACGCTCGTTGACATCTCGGCGCATACGACGCAGCAGGCAGATATCCAGCGGCGTATCGACAAAAATGGAAAAATTCAGTTCCTCGCGCAAACGCGCCTCGGTCAGCAGCAAAATACCTTCAAGAATAATGACCTTCTTCGGCTCAAGATGCACGGTTTCCTGCCTGCGAGTATGTTCAACATAGCTATATAGAGGAAGCTCCACCGCCTGGCCCGCCTTCAGCATTTTCAAATGCGTCAACAACAGGCTGTGGTCCATGGCATTGGGATGGTCGTAATTGGTTTTGATCCGCTCTTCCATCGTCAGATGACTTTGATCTTTATAGTAGCTGTCTTCAGGTATCACACCAATATGCTGGTCCCCGACCTGGTCACGCAGCTCGCGGTACAACGTGCTGGAAATAAGACTTTTACCGGAAGCAGACGCGCCCGCTATCCCGATGATGACACACTGGTGAGACTTATCAGTCATGGTATTAACGACCTGATTAACATAAAAAAGAAGAGGGGATGCACCAACCGGTGCGGTGACGCGGCAATTATAGGGAGTTAGCGCTGCGCACGCCAGCGTTTCCACTATTAGGCGGATAGGCGGGCGGTATCGTCATTCCCGCGCAGGCGGGAATCCGCCAATAACGGTTTACGGTTTCCGCAACCGATCCCCGCCTACGCGGGGATGACAGGAAAAGCGTGGAAACAGTGGAAAAGGAAGGCGCGCAGTCTGGTAAACCAGGTCGTTATCCGCCGCCTAAATCGCCCGGAAGGAGATTTCCGTCGGGATAACCTCGCCCTGCCAGTAGAGTTGGGCGGCGACCTGACCGGCCAGTTCGCGATATAATGACGTAAATTCGCTGTCAGGATGGCTGACCACCGTCGGCTCGCCGCGATCCAGATCTTCGCGCAGCGAAATATGCAGCGGCAGTTGTCCCAACAGCGCGCAATGGTATTTTTCCGCCAGCTTTTGCGCCCCGCCGGTGCCGAAAATCGGCTCCAGATGGCCGCAATGGCTGCAAATATGCACGCTCATGTTTTCAACGATGCCCAGTACCGGCACGCTGACTTTCTCGAACATCGAGATCCCTTTCATCGCATCCATCAGCGCAATATCCTGCGGCGTCGTCACCACCACCGCGCCGGTGACGGGAATGCTCTGCGCCAGCGTCAACTGGATATCCCCGGTTCCCGGCGGCATGTCCAGCACCAGGTAATCCAGATCCGGCCACAGCGTGTCCTGCAATAGCTGCAACAGCGCTTTGCTCGCCATCGGCCCACGCCACACCATGGCGTTGTCATCAGTGACCAGATAGCCGATTGAATTCGTCGCCAGCCCGTGGGCCATAATCGGTGCCATATGCTGGCCGTCCGGCGAGGTCGGGCGTTCGCTCGCCGTTCCCAGCATGGTCGGAATCGACGGCCCGTAAATGTCGGCATCGAGAATGCCGACGTTGCCCCCTTCCGCCGCCAGCGCCAGCGCCATATTCACCGCGGTACTGGATTTGCCGACGCCGCCTTTACCGGAACTGACCGCAATAATATTTTTAACCCCTTTCACCCCGGCCTGATCGTTCACCCGGCGCATCGTGGCGATATTATGCGTCAGACGCCACTCTACCGCTTTCGCGCCGGACAAACGCAGCAGCTCGTCGCTCATCGTCTCTTTTAACGCTTCCATACCGCTCAGCCAGGCAAACGGCATGATTAATTCAATATGCAGCACGTCATCCAGCAACGCGCAGTGATGCAGCGCGTTCAACGTCGTCAGGTTATTTTTCAGTGTCGGCTGCTGAAAAGTCGACAGAACCCCGGTCACCATGGCATGTAACGCCTCTGGACGCTGTTCGGGGAGTTTAGAGTTCATTCCGGCTCCTTAAAATTCTCATTATTTAACCGATAAAGACGGGTATAGCATATCAGAAGGGCGCCGCAACTAACTCGACCCGAGATAAAAAAACGCGGGAGCGATTTTAAACATCGCATAGCAGCGGCCCGTAGGGCGGCGGACAGGGAAAGCCCGACGTAAAAAATCGCCGAAAGTTTCGCATCAACTTAGCCAAGCGAGCACAGGTTTAGGCAAGGCAGCGGTTTACGCAGTAAGGCGCTATCGGTTAACATCAATAACCCTCTATCATCAAAAAGAAAGCAAGTTCCTCATGACTCAAGTCGCAAAGAAAATATTGGTAACGTGCGCGTTGCCTTACGCTAACGGTTCGATTCACCTCGGTCATATGCTTGAACACATTCAGGCGGATATCTGGGTTCGTTACCAGCGAATGCGCGGCAACCAGGTTTACTTTATCTGTGCAGACGATGCTCACGGCACGCCGATCATGCTGAAAGCTCAGCAGATGGGAATTGCGCCCGAGCAAATGATTGCGGCGATGAGTCAGGAACATCAGCAAGATTTCGCTGGCTTCAACATCAGCTATGACAATTATCACTCCACGCACAGTGAAGAAAACCGTGAACTGTCCGCCCTGATTTACTCCCGGCTCAAAGCGAACGGTTTTATCAAAAACCGCACCATTTCTCAGCTGTACGATCCGGAAAAAGGCATGTTCCTGCCGGACCGCTTCGTAAAAGGCACCTGTCCGAAATGTAAGGCGCCCGATCAGTACGGCGATAACTGCGAAGTTTGCGGCGCGACGTACAGCCCGACGGATCTGATCGATCCCAAGTCGGCCGTTTCGGGCGCAACGCCGGTGATGCGCGAATCAGAGCATTTCTTCTTTGATTTGCCGGCATTCAGCGAAATGCTGCAAGCGTGGACGCGTTCCGGCGCATTGCAGGAACAGGTGGCCAATAAAATGCAGGAGTGGTTCGATGCCGGCCTGCAACAGTGGGATATTTCCCGCGATGCGCCCTACTTCGGCTTTGAAGTACCGGATGCGCCGGGTAAATATTTCTATGTCTGGCTGGATGCGCCAATCGGTTACATGGGTTCATTCAAAAATCTGTGCGACAAACGCGGCAATATCAATTTCGATGAATTCTGGCGCAAAGACTCCACGACCGAGCTATACCATTTCATCGGCAAAGATATCGTTTATTTCCACAGCCTGTTCTGGCCCGCCATGCTGGAAGGCAGCGACTTCCGTAAACCGACTAACCTGTTCGTTCATGGCTATGTGACGGTCAACGGCGCTAAAATGTCGAAATCGCGCGGCACGTTCATCAAGGCGGATACCTATCTGCAACATCTGGATGCAGACTGCCTGCGTTACTACTACGCGGCCAAACTCTCTTCCCGTATTGATGATATCGATCTTAATCTGGAAGACTTCGTCCAGCGCGTGAATGCCGACATCGTCAACAAGCTGGTCAATCTGGCCTCCCGCAACGCGGGTTTTATCAGCAAACGTTTCGCGGGCAAACTGGCGGACAAACTGGCTGACGCCGATTTATACCAAACCTTTACCGATGCGGCGCAAAGCGTCGCCGAAGCCTACAATAATCGCGAATCGGGCCGGGCGATCCGTGAAATCATGGCGCTGGCCGATTTGGCCAACCGCTACGTGGACGAACAGGCGCCGTGGGTGGTGGCGAAAGAAGAAGGCCGCGAAGCCGATCTGCAAGCCATCTGTTCAATGGGCATCAACCTGTTCCGGGTACTTATGACCTATCTGAAACCGGTACTGCCCGCGCTGGCGCAACGTGCTGAAGCTTTCCTGAATCAGGAATTGAAGTGGGATGAAATTACCGCGCCGCTGCTCAACCATCAGGTGAATACTTTCAAAGCGCTCTTCAACCGTATCGACCTGGATAAAGTCAATGCCATGGTTAACGCGTCAAAAGAAGACATGGCGACGGCAAAAACCGTTTCCGGTCCGCTGGCGGATAATCCCGTACAGGAAACCATCAAGTTTGATGACTTTGACAAGGTGGATATGCGTATCGCCCTGATCAAGCAGGCTGAATTGGTTGACGGTTCCGATAAGCTGCTGCGCCTGACGCTGGATCTCGGCGGCGAAACCCGCCAGGTCTTCTCCGGCATCCGCACCGCTTATCCCGATCCGTCGGTGTTGGAAGGCCGCCTGACGGTAATGGTCGCCAATCTGGCGCCGCGCAAAATGCGCTTTGGCGTATCAGAAGGCATGGTCATGGCCGCCGGCCCCGGTGGAAAAGACATTTTCCTGCTCAGCCCGGACAGCGGCGCGCAACCCGGTATGCAGGTGAAGTAACAGTAGCTCCCGCGACTCCGCATAGTAGACGGCGGCCAGCGGAAAACGCCTCCCTTCTTCCCTAGTTAGGAAGAAAATCCGGGTTTTTAATTGCGCCTCCCCCTCGTCAGGGGGAGGCGCTAACCCATTGCCCGCGAAAGGCTGGGATAAGAGCCGGCCGCAAAGGTATGATATCAACCGCAAATGCCCCGTCAGCGGGCGTTTTTTATGGCGGTCTTCCTACTCGCCCTCCCCTTGTTCAGCCATACAAACAAAACGTTATAACTTGCGCCTAAAAGTCATAATGCGCCCCATTCCTCAGCAATCACTTAGCGGTTATGATGCACTATCGCTTATTAATAGACATCCAGACATAAAGACAGCCATACAGTCAGTGGGTGTAAAACGAAAACGATAAAACGGTTATATCTCGTCAATACAACAAATTGCTGACATACCATGGAGCTGAGAATGAAGAAATTTACCCCTGCACTGTTCGCGCTGAGCCTGGCGGCCGCCTTCCCGGTATTTGCCGCCCAAACCGCCGCCATTGCGCCAATTCCCGCCGCTCTCGCTCAGCACGATGGCCCGGTGCGCATCGCCGTTATCCGCAATCTGGGCTCCGATGACAATACCACGCAGTTTATCTCCGGCGTGATAGAGGAGAGTAAAAAGCTGGGCTTCAAGGTCAGTACGTTTCTCAGTAATGGCGACGACGCCCGCTTTCAAGACTTCGTCAATCAGGCCATCAGCCAGAAATACGATGGCATCATCCTGTCTCAGGGACGCGATCCCTATTCTACCGACCTGATTAAACGCATCGTCGACAGCGGCATTGCGGTTTCCGTTTTCGATACCGCCGTTAACGGCGAGATCCCCGGCGTTACCGTCACTCAGCAGGACGATGCATCCCTGACCAACGAGTCAGTAGGCCAGTTGGTTAAAGATTTCAACGGCAAGGCGAACATCATCAAACTGTGGGTGGCCGGTTTCCCGCCGATGGAGCGCCGCCAGGCAGCCTATCAGCAAATCCTGAAGGCCAATCCCGGCATCAAAGAGCTGGAGTCCATCGGCGCCGTTTCTTCTGATGTGCAGGGTGATACGGCCAATAAAGTGGGCGCCGTACTGGCGAAATATCCTAAAGGGAAAATCGACGCCATCTGGGGATCGTGGGATGCATTCACTCAGGGCGCATATAAAGCGCTGAAAGAGAACGGCCGCACTGAAATAAAAATCTATAGCATTGATATTTCCAATCAGGATCTGCAACTGATGCGCGAAGCCAATAGCCCGTGGAAAGTCAGCGTGGCGGTCGATCCTAAACTGATTGGCAAGGTAAACCTGCGTTTGGTGGCCAATAAAATCGCCGGCGAGCCGACGCCAGCCACCTATGAGTTCAAAGCGGCGGCGATCCCTCAGGCGCTGTTAGCCAGCCAGCCGGGCCCGGTAAACGTCGCCGGCCTGGCTAAAATCATCCCCGGCTGGGGCCAAACGGATGATTTTATCGCGCCATGGTTTGCAACACTGGAAGCCAAGCAGGCTAAATAAGTGGAGACAAAAGATGGTATCTAGTCCTCTACCGACGCCGGAATACAGCCGCAATATGCGGCTGATCGGACACAGCGATCAAGGCGGCAGACCCGATGGCGTGCAGGTGATGGTTCACCGCGGCTACGCCTACATCGGACATATGGTTTCACAGGGCGTATCCATTGTTGATGTGCGCGATGCAAAAAATCCCAAGCCCGCCGGGTTTATCGCCGCGCCGCCCGGCACCTGGAACATTCATCTCCAGGCGCACGATGACCTGCTGCTGGTGGTCAATGCCCGGGATCTGTTCGCCGACGCCAGTTTTGCCGAGGAAAAAGTTTACTACACCCGCTCCGTCGCAGAGACGGTGAGCACCAAACAACAGGACAAAAGCTGGAGCGCCGGGTTACGTATCTTTGATATTTCCACGCCTGATAAACCACGTGAGATCAGTTTCCTGCCCCTGGACGGCATCGGCATCCATCGTATCTGGTATGTCGGCGGCCGCTGGGCTTATGTTTCCGCGCTGCTCGACGGGTACAGCGATTATATTTTCCTGACTATCGACTTGGCCGATCCCAAACGCCCTGAGGTGGCCGGACGCTATTGGCTGCCCGGCATGCATACCGCCGGCGGCGAAACGCCCAGTTGGCCGGAAGGCAAACGCTATGCATTGCATCATGCCATCGTCAGCGGCGACACCGCTTACGGCAGCTGGCGCGATGGCGGATTAACGCTGCTGGACGTTAGCGATCGCCGCAATCCGCAGCTGATCAGCCACCGCAACTGGAGCCCTCCTTTTGGCGGCGGTACGCATACCGCGCTTCCGCTGCCCGATCGCAACCTGCTTATCGTACTGGATGAGGCCGTGCTGGATAACCAGGAAGACGGCGAGAAACTTATCTGGGTATTTGATATCCGGGAACCAAGCAATCCGGTCAGTATTGCAACCTTTCCCCAACCAGCCGAAACGGACTACGTAAAGAAAGGGGCGCATTTTGGTCCGCATAACCTGCACGAAAACCGGCCTGGCAGCTTTATCAGCTCAACGCTGATTTTCGCGACTTACCAGAACGCTGGCGTCAGAGCTTACGATATCAGCAACCCTTATCAGCCCAAGGAAACCGGCGCGCTGGTGCCGGCGGCGCCGCAAAGGATGGTGGACAAGCGCCCCGGCCGGCCGCGGATAATTCAATCCTGCGATGTTTTTGTCGATGCCGAAGGCATTATCTACAGCACCGATTACAACGCAGGCTTATCTATTATTGAATATCGCGGCTGATACGCAGCTTAAGATAGCGATTTATAGACGCGTCGAGGCGAAGAAACGCCCGTCGGCATCAGGAGGGCAAGCCCCAGGGATGGGGCGTTTCCAACTACGCCCAACCTTCAGCGGAGGCAGTTCCCCGCAACTGCCGCGGGGATGCCGAGAATAACCGTCGGTCATGGCCCAGTGACGGCCAGTTAATGACCGAGCAACTGACAGTGATGACCACGTGACTGACAGCAATGGCGAAACGGTATTCGCCGCTACTGAGTTGGCGCTTAATCCAGCGCCAGAATACTGACCCACATTGCGCCCTTCCCTACCGGGTAACGCGCCAGCGGCTGCAATGCGCCGTCGGAACCATTAATCCGATACACCTCAATATGGTTTGATTTCTGCCCGGCGGAAATCAGAAACTCGCCGTTATGGTCAATATTGAAGCCGCGAGGCTGCGTCTCCGTCGGCTGATGCCCGCGTAATGTTAGCGTGCTGCCATCGTCGGATACCTGGAAAATGCTCAGCAGGCTGGCGGTACGGTCGCTGATATAAAGGAAACGGCCGTCCGGCGTAATGTGGATATCCGCCGCCCAGCGCGTATCGCTAAATCCGGCGGGCATCGCATCCAGCGTCTGAACACGCTGCAACTTACCATCCGGCGCATTAAGCTGATAGACATCCACCGAGCTGTCCAGCTCGTTCACGCAATAGGCAAAATGCTGGTTGGGGTGGAATGCCATGTGACGCGGCCCCGCGCCGGCAGCGGTAGTCAGCGCTGACTGGCGATGTTCGCTCAATTTTCCCGCTGAGCTCAAATCGTACAGGCGAATACGATCTTCTTTCAGACAGGGAGCCCAGACCACGGTATTGTCGGGATTAATATTGGTGGAGTGGCACCCTTCCAAACCATCCAACTGCTGGATCGGTTCGCCCACAATGCCGTCCTCGCCGATCGGGCTCACGCTGACGCAGGCTCCGCTGTAGGAAGCGCTCAACAGGAAACGGCCCTGATGATCGGTAGACAGATGCGTTGGGCTGCCGGGCAAGGAAGCGGAACCCGCCGCCGTCAATAACCCTTTATCATCAATACGGTAACTGATAGCGCTAAAGGCAGGACGAACGCCGACATACAGATGGCGTTTGTCAGGCGCGATCACCATGGGCTGTACCTGACCGGGCACATCGACGACCTGCAATAATGTCAATTTGCCCTGCTCGTCCAATTGCCATACATGAATCTGCTGACTTTCCGGACCGGCGACATAAACCACTTGCTGCATCGTACTCTCCTTAATTCACGCGAATTTTACTTCTCTGGCGCACCATCATCCCCGTATTTTGCGCCGTATCAAATACGGTGTAACATCATCGTTGATCATCTTATTCTACCGCCACTTTGCGAGACTACTATGGCCTATCGTGTAATTGCGCTCGATCTCGACGGAACACTCCTGAATCAACAGAAAAAAATTTTGCCGGAATCACTTGCCGCATTAGCGCTGGCCCGCCAGCAAGGCATAAAAGTCATTATCGTTACCGGCCGTCATCACTCGGCAATCCTCCCTTTTTATCAGGCGTTGCAGCTTGATACTCCCGCCATTTGCTGTAACGGAACGTATCTCTATGATTATCAGTCAGGTCAGGCGTCTCATGCCAATCCAATGACGGCCGGCCAGGCGAAAAGCGTGCTGGAACTTCTGCAACGATTTGATATCCATGGGCTGATGTATGCCGATGACGCCATGTATTACCAGTATCCGACCGGACACGTTACCCGCGCTCAAGCCTGGGCATCATCACTGCCGGAATCGCAACGGCCATCGTTCGAGCAAGTCGAGAGTTTGGCATCGCAGGCGGAATCCTCGTTTTCCATCTGGAAATTCGCCACTCATCACGAAAATGTTCCGACCTTGAATGATTTTGCCGGCATCGTAGAACAAGAACTCGGTTTAGCCTGCGAATGGTCATGGCAGGATCAGGTTGATATCGCGCAGACTGGCAACAGTAAAGGCAATCTGCTGCGGCGGTGGGTTGAAGAGCAAGGTCTCGCCATGAAAGAGGTTATCGCCTTTGGCGACAACTTTAACGATCTCAGTATGCTGGCAAGCGCCGGGCTGGGCGTGGCGATGGGCAACAGCGCTGATGAAGTCAAAGCCCATGCCGATCTGGTTATCGGCCATAATGAAGAACCGACGATAGCGGAAACGATCCGCACCAGAGTGCTGGGGTAACTCAGCGGGGCTGACGCTAGCGTCAAGCCACGGCCGCCGCTCCCTCTGCCATCGCCGTCCCGCGGCGGCAGGCGGGAACCGGCTTTCGCTGGCAGCCCGGAGTACAAGGCGTTAAGACTAAGGATATTCCCGCAACGGCAGTCATGTTCGATAACGCGGGCTTTACTACGGATTCCCGGCACAGCGTCGGCGCAAGCGCTCTATTCCCGCCGTCTTTACTTCGTCAGGCGGTGATCGACACGCTTTTTATCTGCGCATAGAGCTGCATATTCGGGCTTAACGCCAGTTCATCGCGGGCCCACGGCGTGATCCTCGCCCATAGGGTTTGATCGGCGACGGAGAGCTTAACTTCTATTTGATCCTCAACGTCAATGCACTCGATCACTCTGGCGGGGAGAATATTGCGAATACTGCTTACCTTCGGCGGCTGTAATACCAGCGATACGTCGGCGGCTTTGATACGAATACGCAACGGCGTATTAATCGGGGCGTCAACCCTGCCCACCCATAGATAGCGATCGCCTAACGACAGCGCCGTCATGGCGTAGCGATCGTGCTGCTCAAGAACGCGCACGTTCAATATGCTGCTCTGCTCTTCCCGCGGCAACCAGGGGCGTAACGCACTGCTGGCCCAAACTTCCTCCAGTACCCCCTGCGCTTTTACCTTACCCTGATCCAATACCAGTATCCGATCCGCCAGACGAATGATTTCCTCCATACTGTGACTAACATACAGAATGGGAATATTCACCTCTTTCGCCAACCGTTCCAGATAAGGCATCAACTCCCGTTTTCGCGGTAGATCGAGCGAGGCCAACGGTTCATCCATCAGCAACAGGTCGGGCGCGGTCAATAATGCGCGACCAATCGCCACTCGCTGTTTTTCGCCGCCCGATAACGTCAGCGGATAGCGGCCCAGTAAATGTCCGATACCCAACAGGCGGACAATATCGTCAAATTGTTTCCCCATTGAGGCGGCCATTCCATAACGTAAATTGCCGCGTACGCGATAATGGGGAAACAGGCGGGCATCCTGAAAAACATAACCAATGCGGCGTTTTTCCGGCGGCAGGAAAATATGTTTCCGGGTATCCACCAACACGCGCTCGTTAAGCACGATACGGCCTGACTTCGGCCGGGTTAGCCCGACAACCGCATTGATTAGTGACGTTTTCCCCGCGCCGGAAACGCCAAAAATAGCGGTAATGCCGCTGGCGGGTAAATCTTCTTTAACGCTGAGATGCAGATCGCCCAGCTGTTGGTCAAAATCGAGTTGCAGCATTATCCCCCAACCGCTTGCGGCTCCAGCGCGTCAGCCACTCTGAAAGCAACAGCGACACCAGAGAGAGCGCGATTGCGATAACGCATAGCCTTGCGGCATCCGCTTCCGCGCCGGGTGTCTCAATCAGCGTGTACATCGCCAGAGGGATGGTCCTGGTCTCGCCAGGAATATTGGAAACAAAGGTGATGGTCGCGCCAAACTCACCCAAAGAACGGGCGAAGGCCAATACCGTGCCAACGACAATTCCGGGAAAGGAAAGCGGTAAGGTGATGGTGAAAAAAACGCGCCAGGGAGAGGCGCCCAGCGTTCGGGCCGCCTGCTCAAGACGTTTGTCTACGGCCTCCAGCGACAGACGAATCGCTCTGACCATCAGGGGAAAAGCGACGATCGCCGACGCCAGCGCCGCGCCGCGCCAGCTGAAACTAAAGCTGAAGCCGAACCAGTCATACAGCCAGGAGCCAATAAAGCCGCGCCGCCCCATGGCGATCAATAATAAATAACCGATTACCACCGGCGGCAACACCAGCGGTAAATGGATAATGCTATCAAGCAGTGATTTGCCGGGGAAACGAAAGCGCACCAGAATCCACGCCATCAAAATTCCCAATGGCAGGCTACAGACAACCGCCGCAACGGAAACCTTGAGGCTGAGCTCAACCGCCTGCCATTCGTAGTCACTTAACATCATTAGCGAGGCGCGAACCCATAGCGTTTAAAGACTTCGGCGGCTTCCGGCGTTTTCAGGTAGTCATAGAACCCCTTCACCGTCGCGTTATTATGATCTTTCACGATCGCCATCGGATACTCCACCGGCTTATGGCTGCTGGTTGGGAATACGCCGACAACCTTAACCTTGTCGCTGGCGACTGCGTCAGAGCCATACACGATACCCAGCGGCGCTTCTTCACGTTCAACCAGCGCCATAGCCGCACGCACATTATTCGCGCGCGCCATCAGCGGCGAGAGTTCATCCCAGGCTTTCAGGTTTTGCAACGCCTCTTTGGCATAAATGCCGGCCGGAACATGATCCGGATCGCCAACGGCCAGGCGCCCGCCGTTCAACAAACTTTTCCAGTCGGTTTTATCGTCGATGGCCACATCGTTAAACGAACTGGTTTTCGGCGCGATCACCACCAGTTCATTACCTAACAGCGTATAGCGGGTAGCGGTGTCCATCAGGTCTTTATCCTGGGCGTAGTCCATCCATTGCTGATCGGCGGAGATAAACATGTCCGCAGGCGCGCCCTGCTCGATCTGACGCGCCAGCGTCGACGATGAAGCAAAAGAGGAAACAACCTCGACATTTTTTTCTTTTTGATACTGCGTGGCGATTTCTTGTAATGCGTTAGTGAGCGATGCGGCTGCGAATACCGTGATTTTCCCTTCCGCCGCCATTGCGGGTAGCGCCACACTTACGCTGAGCGCCAGCGCGGCGAACCATTTGACCCATTGCTTTTTCATTCCCGTCTCCCAATAACCGTCGTTGTGTCATGGGTAATATAGCGAAAATCAAAGCGGTATCATACGGTTTTCGGAAACCTGAATCAGTATTTGTGAAAAGGGTCCGGCGGGAAGCCGGACGCCAAAACAGGGGGGTTGATAAAACGAATCAATGCTGTTTTTTAGCTTCGGAATGGCCGATTTTGGAAAGAACGTTAAACACTTCGCCCAAGCCATAAATGGCGCCCAGAATAATGGCCATCATTACCGGCACCATAGCTACTGCAAACAGCAGGCTTGTTACTAACTCCAACATGCTTACCTCACTTATCGCAACGCTTGCCGTCACGCTGGTCGCTCACCCGGTGAATCACTTCGCCGTAAGCTATCATAGTCATCATAATGAGCCAACAGTGTATCTCAATAAGAGAAAATAATGCGTCCATTCGTGCGATTTGCCCCTGATGAAAAAAATGACGACAATACATGGCCCGCCGGCACAGCCGGTTATCAGGGGAATGCGGGATGAGTTCCCCCGCCCTGAGGTAAATCCGGGTATCTCGTTCTGGCGGCAATGGGTTTATCATCAATTATAAAACTACACGTTGGCGGAACCTGACCATGCAAGCTGAAATCCTTCTTACCCTCAAACTGCAACAGCGTTTATTTGCCGATCCGCGGCGCATCGAATTACTAAAACAAATCCGCCATACCGGTTCAATCAGCCAGGGGGCCAAGCTGGCCGGCATCAGTTATAAAAGCGCATGGGACGCCATCAACGAAATGAATCAGTTAGCCGAGCAGACCTTGGTTGAACGGATGACCGGGGGCAAAGGCGGCGGCGGCGCTCAGGTTACGCATTATGGCGAGCGGCTGATTCAACTCTACGATCTGCTCGCGCAAATTCAGCAGAAAGCCTTTGATGTATTGCAGGAAGATAATTTACCGCTGGATAGCCTGTTGGCGGCCATCGCGCGTTTTTCGCTGCAAACCAGCGCCAGAAACCAGTTTTTCGGCACCGTGCTCGCACGCAGCGATCAACAGGTGCAACAACATCTGGATATTTTACTCGCCGATGGTAAAACCTCGCTTAGCGCGTTGATTACCCAACAAAGCGCCGAGCGTCTGCAACTCAAGCCAGGCAAAGAAGTATTAGTGCTGGTTAAGGCTCCCTGGGTGAATTTATGCGTGGGAACGCCCCCGGAAGCAGAAGCGGATAACGTTCTGCACGGAAACATAAAAAGTATTCAGTCCGGCGATGAAAACAGCGAAGTGCTGGTCACGCTGGTTAGCGGCGAAACGCTTTGCGCGACGGTT
Source organism: Brenneria izadpanahii (assembly GCF_017569925.1). NCBI lineage: Bacteria > Pseudomonadati > Pseudomonadota > Gammaproteobacteria > Enterobacterales > Pectobacteriaceae > Brenneria > Brenneria izadpanahii. The sequence goes on from NZ_CP050854.1 coordinate 3,668,500, forward strand.
CCGAGCCATATCGTTTCACAACAACAGTTCGAACCCGGTCGGCAAGTCTGCGCCTATTTCAATGCCGACAAAGTCATTATTGCAACGCTGTGCTGAATATGTCCCCGGTCTGATAAACCGCTATATCCGAATTTTACACCCGTCGTAGGAAGGTAGAAAAATGTCGTTGTTGAAAATATCGCAAGGGTTATTCCGCTTGAGTGACGCCCGCATGCTGCGTCTGGATGCGCTAACGATCGAACAGCATCAATGCTGGGCGTTTGTCGGCGCAAACGGCAGCGGGAAATCGGCGCTGGCCCGGGCGCTATCCGACGAGTTGCCGTTGCTGAGCGGTGAACGCCAAAGCGATTTTCAACGCGTGGTCCGGCTGTCATTTGAACAGTTGCAACAGCTGGTTTCCGAAGAGTGGCAGCGAAACAATACCGATATGCTGAGCGCCAACGAAGACGATACCGGGCGCACAACCGCAGAAGTGATTCAGGATACGATAACAGATCGGGAGCGCTGCCGGCGGCTCGCCCAGCAGTTTGGCATCGAGCATCTGCTGGATCGCCGCTTTAAATACCTTTCCACCGGCGAAACTCGCAAGACCATGCTATGTCAGGCGCTGATGCCGCAACCCGACCTGCTGATTCTGGACGAGCCTTTTGACGGGCTGGACGTCGACTCACGCCGGCAGCTTGCCGCGCATTTGCCTGAACTGGCCAATCAGGGATATACCCTGGTGCTGATTCTGAATCGCTTTGACGATATCCCTGATTTTATCAATCAGGTGGGTATTCTGGCCGACTGTACGTTAACCCGTACGGGAGAACGTAAAGACATTCTTTCTGAAGCGCTGATCGCCCAGTTGGCCTACAGTGAAAAGCTGTCCGGCAGCGTTCTTCCCGAACCGGAAGATCCCCAACGCCATGCGAAACTTCCCCCCGACGAACCCCGCATCACGCTGCGTAACGGCGTCGTACAGTATAACGATCGCCCGATACTGCATGGATTAACGTGGCAAGTGCTGCCCGGACAGCACTGGCAGATTGTCGGCCCGAACGGCGCGGGGAAATCCACGCTGCTTAGCCTGATTACCGGCGATCATCCGCAGGGCTACAGTAACGATCTCACCCTGTTTGGCCGCCGGCGCGGCAGCGGAGAAACCATCTGGGATATCAAGCGGCATATCGGTTACGTCAGCAGCAGTCTTCATCTTGATTACCGCGTCAGCGTCAGCGTGCGCAACGTTATCCTTTCCGGCTTTTTTGATTCTATCGGAATTTATCAGGCGGTTTCCGACCGCCAGCGCCTGTTAACCGAACAGTGGCTGACCCTGCTGGGCCTTAACGGCGCGATTGCGGATACCCCGTTTCAGTCTTTGTCCTGGGGACAACAGCGGCTAGCGCTGATTGCCAGAGCACTGGTTAAACACCCGGCTTTGCTGATCCTCGATGAACCTTTACAAGGACTGGATCCGCTGAACCGGCAGCTAGTCCGCCGCTGGCTGGATATCCTGATGAGCGAAGGCGATACGCAACTGCTGTTTGTGTCCCATCACGCGGAGGATGCGCCGCAGTGCATTACCCACCGTCTGACGTTTGTCGCCAAAGACGATATCTATGACTATCAAACCGAAGAAATTATTCCGACGCATCCTATGCCATGAAAAAACGATTTATCAGGATTCCGATTGTTTTTCCCACGCCGAAACAGAATTCTTATACATGGGGTACATGAGGAAAGCATGTGAGTGATAACGCTACCACTCCATCGAATTTCAAAGCAGAAACGGCGTTTATTAAAACGATTATATGACTTGCATACATGCTTTCCACTTAAAAACATTATCAATAACAGGCGCGGTTTCCCGCTGAAGATCACCTTTTTCAGCATCCGGCCGTGTTATTTTTTCTAAAACTTTAAACAGAGGTTATTTATGAACGTTCTCGTTACGGGTGGTAGCGGTTACATAGGGAGCCATACCTGCGTGCAGCTGCTGGCCGCCGGGCATCATCCCATCATCCTCGACAATTTGTGCAACAGCAAAGCCAGCGTAGTTAAAACCATCACGCAGCTGACGGGAAAAGCGCCTGATTTCTATCAAGGCGACGTACGCGACAGCACATTGCTGAATGACATTTTTTCCCGCCACGCTATTGATTCAGTGATCCACTTCGCGGGCCTGAAAGCGGTAGGCGAGTCCGTTCAGAAACCGATTAGCTATTATGAAAACAATGTCTACGGCACGCTGGTTCTGGTTGAGGCCATGAAAAAGGCCGGGGTGAAAAACCTGATTTTCAGCTCTTCCGCCACCGTTTACGGCGATCAACCCCGCATTCCCTATCAGGAAAGTTTCCCGACCGGTCATCCTGCCAGCCCTTATGGCCGCAGCAAGCTGATGGTCGAACAAATTTTGCAGGATCTGCAACACGCCGAACCTGACTGGAGCATCACGCTGCTACGTTATTTCAACCCGGTAGGCGCGCATCCGTCAGGCGAAATGGGCGAAGATCCGCAGGGTATTCCCAATAACCTGATGCCTTATATTGCTCAGGTTGCCGTCGGCCGCCGCGAATCACTGGCGGTTTTCGGTAATGACTATCCGACGGAAGACGGCACCGGCGTACGTGATTACATCCATGTCGTCGATCTGGCCGACGGCCACGTCGCCGCCATGAATACGCTGCAAAACCGCGCCGGCGTTCATATTTATAATCTGGGCGCTGGCGTTGGCTATAGCGTTTTACAGGTCGTCGAGGCGTTCAGTCAGGCATGCGGCAAACCCGTAGCCTATCACTTCGCCCCGCGCCGCCAGGGCGATCTGGCCGCCTACTGGGCCGATGCGGAAAAAGCCGCCAGCGATCTGAACTGGCGGGTAAAACGTTCGCTGACAGAAATGGCGCAGGATACCTGGCGCTGGCAGTCCACCCATCCGAATGGTTATCCGGACTAAAACCCCACACCCCTTGCCGGCGTTAAAAACCGTTAACGGCCAAGGGGCCAGGTTGATTGAAACGGCGGCCGGCCACGGAATAACCGTGACCGGCCGCCGGGGCGTTTGTAATTTGTAACATGAAAAGCCGACCCGGCCTGCGGCAGCGTGGCGTCGATCTCAGAAAATGGTAACGCCGCCATGCAGAATGCCAATTTAGCGACTGCGAGCCATACTGGCGATGGCATCCACAGGAGTAAATCATGTTGAATGAAAAAACTGCCGCGCTGGCGCCGGACGGTCAGCCATTTCAATTAACCAGGTTACAGAATCTGGCGGGCATGCGCGTTTGCCTAATGGACTGGGGCGCGACCTGGCTTTCCTGTCAGCTTCCCATACCGGATAGCGGCGTTCGGGAAGTCCTGTTGGGATGCGCATCACCCGAACAATATCCGCTGCAGCAGGCTTATCTAGGCGCATCAATCGGCCGTTATGCCAACCGTATCGCCAATGCCGAGATCCGTCGCGGAGACGAGGTATTCCAACTGATAGCCAATCAGGGGGAACACCAATTGCATGGCGGGCCGCAAGGCTTTCACACCCGGCGCTGGCGTATTCTCAGCCAGGATGCGTCGCAGGTCGTTTACCAGTTGAATTCGCCGGACGGCGATCAGGGATTTCCGGGGCAGCTTAACGTACAGGCGCGCTATCGCCTGACGGAACATAACGCGTTGGAGATCGAATATCAGGCGGTCACGGAAAAACACTGCCCGGTATGCTTAACCAATCACGCCTATTTTAATCTTGATGGCGGCCAGACCGATGTACGCCGACATCAGTTGCAACTCTTCGCCGATTATTATCTGCCGGTAAATAGCGCAGGTATTCCCGGCGATAACCTCGCCTCGGTAAAAGATAGCGGGATGGATTTCCGTCAACCGAAGACATTGGCAAAAGACTTTCTGCGCGACCGGGACCAGATTACCGTCGGCGGTTACGATCATGCTTATCTGCTGCATCGAACCTGTGGTTCCAGCGAGAGTCCGGCGGCTAACCTATGGTCATCCGACGGGCGCGTATTGATGAGCGTATTTACCAGCGCCCCGGCCTTACAGCTCTACAGCGGCAATTTCCTGGCCGGCACGCCGTCACGGGAAGGCGGCGGCTATGAAAATTACGCCGGCATCGCGCTGGAAAGCGAATTTCTGCCGGACAGCCCCAATCATCCCGACTGGCCGCAGCCGGACTGCTGGTTAAAACCGGGAAAGGTTTACCGCTCGGACACGACGTACCAGTTTTTTTCCCAGTAACCGACGATCTGGCCGCCGTAGTTATCGCGGCGCGTCTTCTCGGCATGCCTGCGGCGACTTGTCCCGACATCCCCGCGGCATCAGGCGGGGATCCGTTTCCGCCGGCGGCCCGGCGTTGCAGAAAATCCCCCCGCGCCGCCAATTTACAAATCTCTGCAAATCCCCGCTTGCCCACTTCTGTTTCAGACTATTACACTGCCATTGCATTCAGTAAGGATTCGTTATGTCAGCATCCGGTTTATCGCCATCATTGATTCATCATCTGCGCAACAAAGGCAGGTGGGGATGGTTATTGGCGTTATGCTGGCTGTTTCTGAATGCCCAACTGGCCCTTGCTGGCCATCAATGCGATCTGGCCATCAGCACGGTTTCCCCTACCGTGCAGCATCAGGCTCACCTGCAACAAACAGCGTCTCATCCATCGCATCATGCGATGCCGGCGCACTCGGCTGCTCAGCAAACGCCGCTGTGTGAAAAACACTGTGTGCCGGACACCGTCAAACAAGACAACGCTTCGCTGACGTTACTGGCGATCCCGGTCAGCAATGAACTGGCTCTGGCCGCTCAACCGCGTGAAGCGAACTGCGCCAGTAACGCCTGGTTCTCCCCGCCCGTTGCCGGCCCGCCGGCTGAAATACGTTTTTGCCGCTTCATAGAATAGCTCAACAACGAATAACCCGTCTGCGCCTTCTGGCGTAACCGTATGTTATTTATTGTTTTTATGGAGCTATTATTATGCGTACCACCTACGTTGCGTTTATCGCCGGTCTTTTCCTGTCTTCCCCGCTATGGGCCAACGACCATCAACATCACATGATGGCGTCGCCCGATACGTCCGCGCAAAAAATATATCAAGCCAACGGCATCGTTAAACAATGGGATAGCGACAGCGTCACGATTTCCCACGCGCCGATTGCCGACTTGCAGTGGCCGGCCATGACCATGGCGTTCAGGCTGCCTGATTCCTCCGGCGAATTTAAGCCGTTACCGGCGAATACCCCCGTTGCTTTCAGTTTTATGCAAAGCGACAGCGGCTATACCTTGACCAGTATTACGCCACGGCAAAAATAACCGAGGATCAAAAATGAGCATGTCCAAGCACCACTCACTAAGAGCGTGGCTGGCGATGTTGCTGTGGCTGCCTGCCGTATCCTTTGCGGCAGATCTGGATCTTGAGCAGGCTTTACAGGCGGCGGAACGCTATTCCGCCGATCTGTCGGCCAATAGGCATCAGATTAGCGCGCTGCAAAACATGGCCGATTCCGCCACGCAACTTCCGGATCCGCAGCTCAGGTTCGGCGTAGAAAACCTGCCGTTAGGGGGAAACAACGGCAGCAGGCTGACGCGTGAAGGGATGACGATGCAGCGTATCGGCGTCATGCAAACCTATGTCAGCAGTACCAAGCGCGAGAATAAGGCCCGATCGTTGCGCGCGGAAGCCGACAGCCTGCGCAGCAACAGCGAAGCCATCCGCGCCCGCCTGCAGCGGGAAACCGCGCAGGCCTGGCTGGAACTGGCGCTGTCGCAGCAATCGCTGAAAGAAGTTCGGTCGCTGGCTAACGAAAGCCGGCGGCAGATTCCGCTGCAAAAAGCCGGCGTTGCCGCAGGCGGCGAAGCCAGCGGCGTGCTGGATGCCCGCCTGACGCTGGCGGCAATGCAGGACAAACTGGCCGATGCCGAACGGGACGTTCAAATAGCGCGGGCAAGGATGGTTCAGCTTACCGGGATAGCGGATATCAACGTCCGCGGCGCGCTCCCCCGCTTCGAACGTTTACCCGCTCCGCCGGATGAACTGAGCAAAACGATCCGCCTGCACCCGGAAATGCAGCTGGCGCAGCGCGAATCCGAACTGGCCCAGGCTCGCGCCGCGCAATCCGCGGTGGCGGCCATCCCCGATGTGGGCGTCGAGCTTTACTATGCCAAGCGGGGAGACGACTACGACGATATGGCCGGCGTAATGGTGACGGTCGATCTGCCGTTGTTCAAATCCCGGCGGCAGGATAAAGACTACGCCGCCGATGTGGCGCGCACTCAGGAAGCCCGCGACCGCGCGCTGCTGACCGGCAGGGAGCATCAGGCGCTGCTCGATACGCTGATAGCGCAGTATCAGGCGGCCCAGTCACGCTGGCTGCGTCAAAAGAATGAGGTGCTGCCTCTTCAGCAGCAGCGCATCAAACTGATGCAGACCCAGTACCAGTCCGGCAGCAGCGATCTCGCTTCGGTTCTAGAAGCCCGCCTTTCGCTGCTTGAAAGCCAGATTGACGTACAGACCACCGCCCGGGAGATGGCCCAGCTTTGGGCCACCATCCGCTATCTGACGCCGCAGGGAAACCCATTACAATGAATAAACCACTTACTATCAGCCTGCTGACCCTGGCGATCGCCAGCGCTATCGGCGTCGGTTATTTCTGGGGCAGTCAGCAACATCAAACGGCCGCGCCAGACGCCCAGCCCCAGAGCGAACGCCCGGTTCTGTATTGGTACGATCCGATGGTGCCGGATAAGCGCTTTGATAAACCGGGTAAATCGCCGTTTATGGATATGCAGCTTATTCCCCGCTATGCCGATGAAGCGCAAGACGACGGCGGCGTCACCATCAGCGCCCGCCAGCAGCAAAACCTGGGGGTTCGCACCGCACCGGCGGAAATACGAACCACCAACACGCAAACGCCCGGCTATGGCGCCGTGGCGCTCAATGAGCGTGGGCTGCATACGATAGTGGCCCCCAGCGGCGGCATTGTCGAACAGCTTAATGTGAGTGCGCCGCAACAGCAGGTTAAGAAGGGAGAAACGCTGGCGACATTGTGGAACCCCGCCTGGACGGCGGCGCAACAGGAATATCTGGCGGTACGACAGCTGGGGGATAGCTCGCTGACGCAGGCCGCGCGCCAAAAGCTCTCTCTGCTGTTCATGCCGGAAACCGTCATCCGCCAGGTGGAGCGCAGCGGGAAACCACAATCGCGCATGACCATCACCGCGCCGGAAGCCGGCTACGTGAATAAGCTGGAAGTGCGGGCGGGAATGCAGTTAACCCCAGCGCAACCGCTATTCGAACTGGCAAACCTGGATCCCGTCTGGGTAGAGGTGGACTTCCCGGAAGTACAGGCGGCGCAACTGACCGTTGGCGGTGAAGCGATCGCCAGCAGCAACGCCTGGCCGGGAACAACCTTCCGCGGAACCATTAGCGAACTGTTGCCGCTACTGGACAGCGCGACGCGGACATTAAAAGCGCGCGTGGTGCTGGCGAACCCTCAGAAGCAGCTAAAACCCGGCATGTACCTGTCGGTGCAGGTTAGCGGCCAAACACCGCAGCCGCGCCTGATGATCCCGCAACAGGCATTATTGATTAGCGGTGCTCAAAACCGGGTGCTGCTAAGCGAAGGCGATGGTCACTTCGTCCCCCGCAAAGTCACCGTTGGGATCGTCCAGGACGGCTGGGCTGAAATCACCGACGGCCTCCGCGAAGGCGACGCCGTGGTCACGTCCGGCCAATTCCTCATTGATTCCGAAGCCAGTCTGCGCAGTTCTTTCTCTCAGTTTAGTGACGAAAAACAGGAGATGTCATCCCAGGGAAATAGCGGGCAAACCGAAGGTAAACAAACGGGTTATCAAACCCAGGGGGTAATCAAAGCCATCAATGGCAACCAGCTTACCATCGAGCATGATGCGGTGCCGGCGCTTAACTGGTCGCCGATGACCATGGACTTCACCCTGCCGCAAGACAGCCTGCCGCAGGGCATCGGTATCGGCAGCAAGATCGGCTTTCGTTTCACCATGGATGATAGCGGCATTCATATTCAGGAAATCTCGCCGGTCGATGCCGGACATGGAGGCCGCCAATGATTGCTTACGTTATCCGCTGGTCGTTGAAAAACCGGCTGTTGGTGCTATTGGCGGCGTTACTGATGGCGGCCTGGGGGATCATATCGCTACAGAAAGCGCCGCTGGACGCTTTACCCGATCTGTCAGACGTGCAGGTGATTATCCGCGTCAGCTATCCGGGCAAAGCCCCGCAGGTAGTGGAAAACCAGGTCACTTACCCGCTGACCACCACCATGCTGTCGGTGCCGGGAGCGAAAACGGTGCGCGGTTTTTCCATGTTCGGCGATGCTTACGTCTATATTCTGTTCGAGGACGGCACCGATCCCTACTGGGCCCGCTCCCGCGTGCTGGAATATCTCAGCCAGGTGCAGTCCAGCCTGCCCGCCGACGCCAAAACCTCGCTTGGGCCCGACGCCACCGGCGTGGGATGGATCTATGAATATGCCCTTGTCGATCGCAGCGGCGCGCATAGTCTGGCCGATCTGCGCGGCATACAGGACTGGCTGCTCAAATTCGAACTGAAAACCATTCCCAACGTCGCCGAGATCGCCAGCGTCGGCGGCATGGTGAAGCAGTATCAGGTAGTGGTCGATCCGCAACGGATGCGCGCGCAGAATATTACCCATCAGCAGATCATCAGCGCCATTCAGTCGGCGAATCAGGAAAGCGGCGGCTCGGTGCTGGAATTGGGCGAAGCGGAATATATGGTTCGCACATCCGGCTATCTGAAAAACGCGCAGGATTTCAATCAGGTCGTCATCACCATGCGCAACGGCATCCCGATTTTATTGCAGGATGTCGCCACCCTGCGGGAAGGGCCGGAAATGCGCCGGGGCATCGCCGAACTGAATGGCGAAGGCGAAGTGGCCGGCGGCATTATTGTCTTACGCTATGGCAAAAATGCGCTGGAGACGCTGCATGCGGTTAAAGCCCGGCTTAAAGAGATTGAGAAAAGCCTGCCGGCCGGCGTGGAGATCGTCCCCACTTACGATCGCTCCCAACTGATTGAGCAGGCAATCAAAACGCTGAGCCATAAGTTACTGGAAGAGTTTGCCGTGGTTACCGTCATCTGCGCGCTCTTTCTGTTTCATTTCCGTTCCGCGCTGGTGGCCATCATCAGCCTGCCGCTGGGGATCCTCGGCGCGTTTATCATCATGCGCTATCAAGGCGTAAACGCCAATATCATGTCGCTGGGCGGTATCGCGATTGCGATTGGCGCCATGGTGGATGCGGCTATCGTGATGATAGAAAACATGCATAAGGTGGTTGAACAGTGGCGGCATAATCATCCGGGGAAAAATCCGCAGGACAAGGAGTGGTGGCAACTGGCTGAACGCGCCGCGACCGAAGTCGGTCCGGCGCTGTTTTGCAGCCTGCTGATCATCACGCTGTCGTTCATCCCGGTTTTTTCGCTGGAAGCGCAGGAAGGCCGGATGTTCTCGCCGCTGGCCTTCACCAAAACCTATGCTATGGCGGTTGCCGCCGGATTGGGGATCACATTGGTTCCGGTGCTGATGGGCTATTTTGTACGCGGGAAAATTCCTGACGAACAGGCTAATCCACTGAACCGCTGGTTGATTTCAATATATCACCCAGTGCTACAGAAGGTGCTGAGCCATCCCAAAATAACCTTGCTGATTTCCGCCGCCGTACTGTTGCTCACCCTATTCCCGCTTAGCCGTCTTGGCAGCGAATTCATGCCGCCGCTGGATGAAGGCGACCTGCTCTATATGCCATCGACCCTGCCCGGCATTTCCGCCCGGGAAGCGGCCCGGCTGTTGCAACAGACGGACAGGCTGATCAAAACCGTTCCCGAAGTCGCCTCGGTTTTTGGTAAAGCCGGCAGAGCGGAAACCGCGACCGACCCCGCGCCGTTAACCATGCTGGAAAGCACTATTCGTCTGAAACCGCGCGACCAGTGGCGACCGGGAATGACGATGGACAAACTGATTGCCGAGTTGGATAGCACCGTCAACGTACCGGGGATCGCCAACGTTTGGGTGCCGCCGATCCGTAATCGTCTGGATATGCTGGCCACCGGCATCAAAAGCCCGGTGGGCATCAAGGTGAACGGCAATAATTTACAGGACATCGAGCGCGTAGCCGCGCAAATCGAGCAGGCGGTGAAAAACGTGCCGGGGGTAACATCCGCCCTGGCCGAACGTCTGGCCGGCGGGCGCTATATCGACATTGATATCGACCGCCGGCGGGCGGCCCGCTATGGCGTTTCGGTGGAAGAGTTACAGTCTCTGGTGTCAACGCTGATTGGCGGACAAAATATTGGCGAAACCATTGAGGGCCGCCAGCGTTATCCCATCAACATCCGCTATCCCCGCGAGTTGCGCGACTCGCTGGAAAAGCTGCGCGATTTACCGGTGGTGACCGACAGCGGCGCTCGCGTGACGCTGGCCGAACTGGCCGATATCCGCGTCAGCGAAGGTCCGCCGATGTTGAAAAGTGAAAATGGCCGCCTGTCAGACTGGATTTATGTCGACCTGCGCGGCCGGGATCTGAAATCCGCCGTGGAAGAGATGCAGCAGACCGTTGCCCGGCAGATAACGTTGCCCGAAGGCATTTCGCTCAGTTGGTCCGGTCAATTCGAGTACCTGGAACGCGCGACGGAGAAAATGAAGATCGTCGTGCCCTTTACGCTGCTGATTATTTTCGTGCTGCTATACATCACGTTTAACCGCATCAGAGATGCGCTGCTGATTATGGCAACCCTGCCCTTTGCGTTGATCGGCGGCGTCTGGTTGCTCTATATTCTCGGCTATAATCTCTCCGTTGCCGGGGCGGTGGGGTTCATCGCGCTGGCCGGCGTCTCGGCCGAGTTTGGCGTCATTATGTTGCTCTACCTTAATCATGCGGTGGAAAAACGCAGCGTAACGGGAGAGCCGCTATCACGGCAGCAATTAATGGACGCCATTCATGAAGGAGCCGTACTGCGCGTGCGGCCTAAAATGATGACCGTCGCGACGATTATGGCCGGTTTATTACCGATCATGTGGGGCGGCGGCAGCGGCTCAGAGATTATGCAACGCATCGCCGCTCCGATGATTGGCGGCATGGTCAGCGCCCCGCTGCTTTCCATGCTGGTGATCCCGGCGGTTTATCTGTTATTGCACAAGAATGATTCGAATCGGCTGAAACGATAAAGCAGAGAGTGATTTTGAGCAAAAATAGCGCGGTTAAATGGCGTTGAGGGTCGACTATCGATTGCCGATAACCGTTCTCGCCCCCTATAATGGAGCGAGTTATCACAGAAATCTTAGGATATGAAGGAGTTTAGCTATGGCTGTAACTAAGCTGGTACTGGTAAGACACGGTGAGAGCCAGTGGAACAACGAAAACCGCTTCACAGGCTGGTACGATGTCGATCTGTCCGACAAAGGTCGTTCAGAAGCGAAAGCCGCAGGTAAGTTACTTAAAGATGAAGGTTTTTCCTTTGACTTTGCTTACACTTCCGTGCTGAAACGTGCTATTCACACGCTGTGGAATATACTGGACGAGCTGGATCAAGCCTGGCTGCCAGTGGAAAAATGCTGGAAACTGAATGAACGTCACTACGGCGCTCTGCAAGGCCTGAATAAAGCGGAAACGGCTGAAAAATACGGTGACGATCAAGTTAAGCAGTGGCGTCGCGGTTTTGCCGTTACGCCGCCGGAACTGACCCGCGATGACGAACGTTTCCCTGGCCACGATCCACGCTACGCCTCTCTGAGCGACAAAGAACTTCCGCTGACCGAAAGCCTGGCCCTGACCATCGAACGTGTTGTTCCTTACTGGAATGAAACCATTCTGCCACGCATTAAAAGCGGCGAACGCGTCATTATCGCCGCTCACGGCAACTCTCTGCGTGCGCTGGTTAAATACCTGGACAACATGAGCGAAGAAGAAATTCTTGAACTGAATATCCCGACCGGCGTGCCGTTGGTTTATGAATTCGATGAAAACTTCAAACCGATCAAACACTACTATCTGGGCAACGCCGACGAAATCGCCGCAAAAGCCGCAGCGGTAGCGAATCAGGGTAAAGCCAAGTAATTACGCGGCTTAACCAGTAAAAAACCCGGCCATCGAGCCGGGTTTTTTTATATTACGCGCCATTCCACGGTTATTTGCTGCGGCGCGCCCGAACTGCCGCCGCCAAGCGACGCAACAGAACTTCCGTATCCTCCCAACCGATACAGGCATCCGTCACGCTCTTGCCGTAGACCAACGGTTCGCCGCTCTCCAGGTTCTGATTGCCTTCAACCAAAGCGCTTTCGACCATCACGCCCATAATCGCTTTTTCGCCCTGCTCAATCTGACGGCTGACGTCTTCACACACTTCCATCTGCTTTTTGTACTGCTTACTGCTGTTCGCATGGCTAAAGTCGATCATCACCTGCGGCGACAGACCCGCTTTTTCCAAACCGACTTTGACCTCTTTAACATGTTCCGAGCTGTAATTCGGCGTCTTACCGCCGCGCAGGATGATATGGCAATCGCGGTTACCGCTGGTATTTACGATCGCGGAGTGCCCCCATTTGGTGACGGACAGAAAACAGTGCGGCGCGCTGGCCGCGTTAATCGCGTCAATGGCGACCTTAATGGTGCCGTCGGTGCCATTCTTAAAACCGACCGGACAGGATAAACCAGAGGCTAGCTCGCGGTGTACCTGGGACTCGGTGGTGCGCGCGCCAATAGCCCCCCAGCTCATCAGATCCGCGACGTACTGCGGGGTGATCATATCCAGAAACTCGCCGGCGGCCGGCAGGCCCAGGTCGTTAATTTCCAGCAACAGCTGGCGCGCAATACGCAGGCCATCATTGATCTGGTAACTATGATCCAGATGAGGATCGTTAATAAGTCCTTTCCAGCCAACCGTGGTGCGCGGTTTTTCGAAATAAACCCGCATCACGACTTCCAGATCGTCACTCAATTCCTGACGCAGTTTAAGCAGGCGGTCAGCGTATTCTTTAGCCGCTTTGGGATCGTGAATAGAACAGGGACCAATAACAACCAGCAGACGATCATCATTGCCGTTAAGTATTTTGTGAATGGCGGTACGCGTAAACGAGACAATTTCCGCTGCGCGATCGGTGGCCGGGAATTTTTCCAACAGCGCTATCGGCGGTAAAAGTTCCTTAATTTCTTTGATTCTTAAGTCGTCAATTTGGTAATTCATAATAATTCCATCGATTTCAAAACGGTATTTTCAACCCACATCCAACGCGCGCCACCGGAATACAAGATAGCTGATAGATTGAGAAACGGAGCTGCTCATGTTGCAGATTGACTATTATATGCCAAGCAAGCGACTTAATCGCGCTGAAATAGGCACTGTTCACATGATCAAATACTGTCAGATCTGAATAAACTACATTTTAGCCGTGCCCAAAAACGCCGCTATGCGCCACCCGCCCCGCCGGCATACATAGCCCGTAGACTTCAAGTTACCGCTTGGCCGAGGCTAAATAATAGAGCCAACGCAGATGCAATCGGGGAGAAGAAAGGTATAAGCTATCAAAAAGCACCATATTGATTATCAGCAGAATTCTTTTTCACTACCGATTACATTACTGTGAGAAAAAATCAGCGCATATCCAACTCAGGACAGACTATGACACATTCGCACCAACACGCGGAATCGGGTAACAGCAAACGGCTGTTGGCCGCATTTATCGTTACCGCGACGTTCATGGTGGCGGAGGTTGTCGGCGGGCTATATTCCGGCTCGCTGGCCCTGCTCGCCGATGCCGGCCACATGCTAACCGATACCGCCGCGCTATTCGTGGCTTTATTAGCCGTACGCTTCGCACAACGTCGGCCCAATGCCCGCCATACGTTCGGCTACCTGCGCCTAACCACCCTCGCCGCATTTGTCAATGCGCTGATGTTGGTGGTAATTACCGCTTTCATATTCTGGGAAGCCATCCAACGCTTTTATGCCCCTCAGCCGGTGGCAAGCGTGCCGATGCTGCTGATCGCCATTGCCGGACTGGTAGCGAATATCGCTGCGTTCTGGCTGCTGCATCATGGCAGTGAAGAGAAAAATATCAATGTTCGGGCAGCGGCGCTGCATGTCCTGGGGGATCTGCTGGGTTCGGTCGGCGCTATCGCCGCCGCGCTGATCATCCTGTTTACCGACTGGACGCCGATTGACCCTATCCTGTCTATATTAGTATCCTGCCTGGTATTGCGCAGCGCATGGGCGCTGCTGAAAGAGAGTATTCATGAACTGCTGGAAGGAACGCCGAGCCAGATAAGTATTGATGCTTTGAAGAAGGATCTGACGCTCAACATACCGGAAGTTAAAAATATCCATCATGTCCATCTATGGCAGGTCGGCGAAAAACCCTTAATGACGCTCCATGCGCAAGTCATTCCACCTTATGACCATGATGCGTTATTAAAACGTATTCAGGATTATCTGCTGAAACATTATCAAATCGACCACTCCACCATTCAAATGGAGTATCAGCACTGCGACGATGACCACTGCGATATCCAACATGCGGAAGGCCATCGCCATCCTCATTAAACAGCGAAAAGAGGCTCCCTGAGAGCCTCTTCCTTATGGATAACGGCCGGGTTTTACGCTCCGGCGGATAGCGGTTCGGAACGGTTTTCCCGCGCGCTCTTAATCCATAGCCAGGAACCATTCAGCGCGATTAACGTCAGAATGGCGTATTCCACCGCCATCGCGTAAACGCCCTGATAGGCGAAAATCACAACGCTAATAACATCGATAACCACCCACAGCAGCCAATTTTCGACATACTTACGCGTCATCAGGATCATGGCGACAATCGACAGCACCGTCATTGTGGAGTCCCAGAACGGGAAGGCGTCCGGCTGCAGCTCCGGCATCTGTACGCCGAGTCCAAGCGCCTGCATGCCTGAAACCGCAACACGCGTCAGCGAGGCAAAAAACGCGTCAATGTAAAGCGTCATCAGCCCAATCGCGACCACACACACTACCGTCCAACCGATCAGTTTCGATAACGGAAGCCAGCGGATTTTGAGCTCCACTTCATGCGCATCAGTCTTGCGCGTCCAGGCGTACCAGCCATAAATATTGGCGGCAAAAAAGAAAATTTGCAGCAACAGGCTGGCGTAGAGCTGAATCTGGAAAAAAATCACCGCAAACAGCGTGACATTAATCAAACCAAACAAATAGTTAATGTTTTTTTCCAGACTTGCCAGCCAGATGCAGAGCAGGCCAAATAACGTACCAACCGCCTCTATCCAGGAGAGATCGTATCCGCCCGCGCCTAAAGGAATGTGAACCAAAATATTGCTGGTACTAAAAAAGTCCATCTCGTTATCCTGTCTTAATGATATGCGAATTTATTTTATATTCTTCATCTTTCAAATCGCGGGAATGTTGACTTCCTACGCCTTGAAACCGGTTGAGAATACATTCAGTAATAAATAAGAAATAAATGAACGCCATGATTTATCAGGCATTTCCGCGTACACGTAATTTCAATGAGGCGGCGAAGTCAAGCATTCTATTCAACGGGATCAACGCCCCCGCTCTCAGCGCGGCATCCACATGAATTTCATGTTTGCCGCCGTTCTGCTCCAGACCGTTGGCGATGGCTTCCAACCCGTTCATCGCCATCCAGGGACAATGCGCGCAGCTGCGGCAGGTCGCGCCTTCACCCGCAGTCGGCGCTTCCAGCAGGGTTTTATCCGGGCACGCCTGCTGCATCTTGTAGAAAATGCCGCGATCGGTCGCCACAATCATCTCCCGCTGCGGCAGGGTTTTGGCTGCCTGAATCAGTTGACTGGTGGAGCCGACGGCATCGGCCATTTCAACCACGCTCTGCGGCGATTCCGGGTGAACCAGAATGGCGGCATCGGGATACAGCGCTTTCATGCGCTTTAACGCCTGGGTTTTAAACTCATCATGAACGATACAGGCGCCCTGCCAACACAGTACATCAGCGCCGGTCTGCTTTTGCACGTAGCTTCCCAGGTGGCGATCGGGCGCCCAGATAATCTTTTCACCCAGACTATCAAGATATTCAATCAGCTCAACCGCGATACTGGACGTCACAACCCAATCAGCGCGTGCCTTTACCGCTGCGGAGGTGTTGGCATATACCACGACGGTGCGATCGGGATGAGCATCGCAAAAACGGCTGAACTCATCGACCGGACAACCAAGGTCGAGCGAGCATTCGGCTTCCAGCGTCGGCATCAGCACGGTTTTTTCCGGATTGAGGATTTTGGCCGTTTCGCCCATAAAACGAACGCCCGCAACCAGCAGCGTTGATGCAGGATGCGTACTGC
Organism: Brenneria izadpanahii; assembly: GCF_017569925.1. Lineage (NCBI taxonomy): Bacteria > Pseudomonadati > Pseudomonadota > Gammaproteobacteria > Enterobacterales > Pectobacteriaceae > Brenneria > Brenneria izadpanahii. The sequence continues at coordinate 3,684,835 of NZ_CP050854.1, forward strand.
CGAAGCGGGCCATCTCCAGCGAATCGGCGACACAGCCGCCCGTTTCCTCCGCCAGAGATTGAATTTCCGGATCGGTATAATAATGCGCCACCATCACCGCATTTTTCTGCCGCAATAGGGTCTTTATCCTGCTACGGTAGCGCTGTTTAATCTCGGCCGGTAATGGCTTTGGCTTGGCTGGGAAAGGATAAATTGCTTCATTGCTATCAAAAAGAATGCTCATTATGGATATCCATCATGACAACTCAGAAATTTGAAACGGCGCAAGCCGCACGAACCAGGTTGAATTGTTTTATATCCTAAACAAAATACCGTAAAAAAAGCATGAAGTCGCTCTGTTTTTGCGTAAAAACCGATATTTTGTTTATTGGATTTAAAACAAGAATATTACCTTGGACGCAACTCTTCTGGGTAAGGCGGAGATGAAACAAGGAAGTGGATGGGTCGCCCTAAATCGATGACCGCAAACTGTGGGTACGCCTGAATCACGACGCACCGGCGACGCAGGCGTACCATTACCGCGATTATACGGCGTCAACCAAAAAGCCGATGCCAATACAATGATATAGGGATGACCAGGAATAACGCGGGCAGGAAGTTTACGACGGCGAATATCTTAATCTGCGCAATTCGCAATCCCACCGCAATCATAATAAGACCGCCGCAGGCGGAGAAATCCCCTAGCGTGATGACCGTCATAAACGGCATTATCAATTTGGCAGAGAAAAACAGCAACGCCTGGATAATAAACTGGGGAATGGCGATCGACATCACCGCAAAGCCAAGCGAGATAGAAAAAATCAAAGCGGTAAAAATATCCAGAGCAGACTTAATGATCAGTAACTGGTAGTCGCCGCTCAATCCTTCGGTCAACGCCCCGACGACCCCGGTCCCACTGGCGCAAAACAGCATTATCAGCGCCGTAAAATTCTGCGTATAAACATCCTGCGGCAAGCGGTGTTCCGGCGTTGGAAATACATGGCTAAGCACCCGTTGAATCATCATCCCGGCTCGCTGAACGCCATATTCCATACGACATAGCTCGCCGATCGCAACGCCAATGATAATCGCCAGGGCAACAGCCGGCAGTTGCTGTACTTTAACCACCAGCGTCACGCCCATTGCTATCGATACCATGGCAAACGCAGGCGGCAGACCATCCTGTAACCGCTGGGGTATAAATCGCCGAAGTGCAACGCCGAGCCCGCCACCGATAAGGATGGCCGCGCCATTAATCAAAGGACCGATCATAAAATTCCCTAACCACCGCTCATACCACGATTAGATAATCCATCGTCATTCAGAGGCTCTACAGTCCATAGCAAGGGCCTAAAGTAACGTAATATACAGCAAACCAGAGGATAACGGGAAAACAGGATTAGCGCCGGTTGCGCCATAGATGCATCGATGTGAAAGCAACCCCGGAGAATTAATCTATGCATCTGCCAACGCCGGGCTTTACGGTCTGACGTTCGCTCTAACATGCGAACAGCTTCCTGAAGGCGTAACAGTAAACGTCGCCGCCCCGGCTTTATAACAGGATACTGGTTAAGCTCATGGCGCGGCGCGAATACTCCACTCACCTCATGCTATTAACTATTTATGATAGATAATGACTCGCGGATATAACCCACTACAACATTCCTGCTATGAAAATAGCTGCTCACATTAACAAACCAGCGTTCACCTGAATAACAGTAGGCAAAGTCTGGAGATGATGTGTCTTTGGGTACATCTTCCGGCCATTCACATTTGTCATACTTCAGTGCTTCTATGAGGCATTTCCAGAACGGCCATCGCCTGAGGAGACAGCGGCACCTGATGTTCACGTTTCATCTTCATACGGGCTGCCGGGAGCGTCCAGAGCCGTTTCTCTGTATCAATCTCACACCACATGGCTCCGGCGGCCTCAGCAGGGCGTACAAGCGTCAGAAGCTGCCATAGCAACAGCAGGCGCGTCATCGGAGACAAGTTACTCGTATGAACCCGTTGTATCAGTTCCGGCAAACGTTCCGGGCGAATGGTCGGCATATGCTTCTTCCTGGGCTTCACAAACGCCTCATCAATGGTTGATGCCGGGTTGGCATCCAGCAGGCCTGTATTAATTGCGAATTTCATCACTTCGTTAATCCTCTGCGTCAGGCGGTGCAGGGTTTCCAGTGCGCCACGCAGTCTTACTGGCTCCAGCGCGGCGATAAGCGTATGGGCTTTCAGCGCAGTTACCGGCGTCTGCCCAATAACCGGAAACACGTCACGCTCCAGTGATTTCCAGATATCATCTGCATAGTCGGCGGAGATTTTTGTTTTCTTCACGGCGAACCATCTTGTCGCCACGTTGATAAACAGACTATCCACCGCCAGCTTTTCACGCTCTTCCTCTTCCTGCTCCTGTTTTTTCGGGTCAATGCCTTTTACCAGCAGGGTAAGGTGTTCGGCATGCAGCGTCCGGGCGCTGGCAAGCGACATGGCAGGGTAATGTCCGAGGGTAATGGTGGTTCGGGCAGTCGAACCGGGACGCTTGTAACGAAAGCGCCAGATTTTTTTACCGTTGGTTCTGATGAAAAGGGTCAGCCCCTGTCCGTCGAACAGTTCGTAATCTTTATCGGCGGGTTTTGCCTTCTGGACTTCCGAGGCAGATAAAGGGCGGGTAAGAACAGCCATAAAGTCACTCCTTACGTATCAGTGAAAAATGACAGTGATGGAGTGTGCAATATTCTGTTTTCTGAAGCGTTTTTCAGCCCGAAACTCAATATGGGCCTACAAGACTTCCACCATCAGAGGCATAGGCCCATTCATAGGCCCATTTGCTCTGGCTCCCCCGGTATACTGAGGGGAGCATACAGACGAAAAAAACCGTATCCTGATGACAGTGATACGGTTTTCTTACTTCCCCGGATGCAATGAAACATCCCAAGAATGTATGTTGGTGGGTCGTGCAGGATTCGAACCTGCGACCAATTGATTAAAAGTCAACTGCTCTACCAACTGAGCTAACGACCCGCAATGCGGAAATACTGATGATAAATCCGGAACTAAAACTTAATGCTGAAATTGGTGGGTCGTGCAGGATTCGAACCTGCGACCAATTGATTAAAAGTCAACTGCTCTACCAACTGAGCTAACGACCCAAATTTCATGCTGCTTTAGCGTTTTGCGCTTGCCTTGGCAACGGCGGCATATATTACTAATTTAAATTTTCAACGCAACCTATTTTCCATAAAAACGGCCCGACTGCTTATTCTTCAAACGTTCAGGCACAAAAATTGCCCATAAAGAGCAACTTTTATACCTAAAGGAAAGGATCACGATGCGGAAAGGCGTTTTTGAGCCTGTTTGGCGCTTTCAGTATTGGGATACATTTTTACCACCTGCTGGTAAACGGCCTTGGCTTTGTCCGCCTGACCTTTTTCCTGCATGATTACCCCAACCTTCAGCAAGGCTTCGGCGCTTTTGGGCGATTTAGGATAGTTTTTGACGACGTTGGCAAAGTAGTAGGCCGCATCATCTTTTTTACCCTTGTTGTAATTCAACTGCCCCAGCCAGTAGTTGGCATTGGGTTGATAGGTTGAATCCGGGTATTTTTTGACGAAAGCCTGAAATGCGTTGATGGCCTGATCGTACTGTTTTTTCTCCAGCACCAGGGCAACCGCTTCATTGTAATCGCTATTCGCATCACCGCTACTGGCCGGCGCGGCGCTGTTATCGGCGCCGGTATCCGAACCTGCTGCGGGCGCATTCTGGGTTGGCGTTGCCGCGGAAGAAGACGATGAACTTAGTCCATCAATTTGCTGATAGATCTGTCTCTGCCGTTCAACGACCTGATTCAACTGATACTGACTTTCCTGAATCTGCCCGCGCAGATTATCAATATCACGTTGCGTATCGGAGAGCTGTTGCTGAAGCTGGGTTAAAACCTGACTGTGAGCGTTAGAAATCCGCTCCAATTGAGTGACTCGATCATCTACCGAGCCTGAGCCGACATTACTGATTGGCGCTGCCTGGACAGTAGCGGCCCAGGAGGCCGCTACGCCAACCAGTAACGACAGACCCAATAAGCGATGTCTGAAGTTACTGCTCATGCGATTCTCTTAATAGACCAGAACGGCACGACGGTTTTTGGCATATGCCGCTTCGTCATGACCCAGAACGGCCGGTTTTTCTTTACCGTAAGATACGATAGAGATTTGATCAGAAGAAACGCCTTTGCCCTGCAGGTACATTTGCACCGCGTTGGCACGACGTTCACCCAAAGCAATGTTATATTCCGGCGTACCACGTTCATCCGCATGACCTTCGATGGTCACTTTGTAAGACGGGTTATTACGCAGGAATGCAGCGTGCGCATCCAGCATTTGAGCGAAATCAGAGCGAATATCGTACTTATCCAGATCGAAGTATACGATATTGTTACGCTGTAATTCCTGCATCTGCAGACGAGCCTGCTCAGAAGAAGACGCGCCGCCATTTTCAAAACCGCTGCCGTCGGCGGCACCGATGGAGGATTGGTCACTGCCCGCATTTTTGTTAGAGCTACATGCGGCAACTGCCAGTACCGGCAGAGCCAACATCAGGCCTTTCAGCACTTTATTGAATTGCATCTCTTTGTGTCCTTAAATAGTTTATTGTACATATTCTGCACTTATAGATACGGCGACCAGGCAGGGAATTTAACCTGTCCATCAGTGGCCGGAAGACGCGCTTTGAAACGCCCATCAGTCGAAACTATCTGTAACACGGAACCCAGCCCTTGTTTAGAGCTATAGATAACCATGGTGCCATTAGGTGCGATACTTGGCGTTTCGTCCAGGAACGTGTCCGTTAATACTTGCACGGCGCCCGTTACCAGATCCTGTTTGGCTATATGCTGAACGCCGCTGTTGGAGCTCACCATTACCAGAAATTTACCGTCGGCGCTCACTTCTGAATCCTGATTTTGGGCACCTTCCCAAGTCAGACGTTGAGGCGAACCGCCGTTCACATTCGTTTTATAAACCTGAGGACGTCCAGCCTGATCCGAAGTATAGGCCAAGGTCTGGCTATCCGGGAACCAGCTCGGCTCCGTATTGTTGCTGCGTCCGTCGGTTACCTGGCTGATTTGACCGGAACCCAGATTCATTACATACAGATTCAAGCTGCCGCTCTTGGACAAGGCAAACGCCAGCTTGCTGCCATCCGGCGAGAATGAAGGCGCGCCGTTATGACGAGGGAACGAAGCGATTTGTCTGATGGCGCCGTTCGCCAGCGTTTGCACAACCAGCGCGGAACGACCGCTTTCAAACGTTACATAGGCCAGTTTGCTGCCGTCCGGCGACCAGGCCGGAGACATTAATGGTTCAGGGGAGCGATGAACAACGAACTGGTTGTAACCATCATAGTCCGCTACGCGCAGTTCATAAGGAAACTGCCCGCCGTTGGTTTGAACCACGTAGGCAATGCGAGTACGGAATGCGCCTTTAATTCCCGTCAGTTTTTCAAAAACCTCATCGCTGGCGGTATGTGCGGCGTAACGCACCCACTGTTTCGTTACTTTGAACTGGTTTTGCGCTAATACGCTCCCCGGATTGCCGGAGGTATCAACCAGTTGGTATGAAATAACATAGCTGCCGTCGGCGCTGGGTTGCACCTGACCGACAACAACGGCGTCAATACCCAGCGCTGTCCAGGCGGCCGGCGTCACTTCCGATGCCGTTGCGGGCTGCTGAGGCATACGGCTGGCATCAATCGGGTTGAATTTACCGCTGTTACGTAAATCGGCCCCGACAATACCGCCGATATCTTCAGGCGCGGCTCCCGGCCCAGCCCATTTAAACGGGACGACGCCAATGGGACGCGCGGAGTCTACCCCTTGGGTAATCTCTATTCGTACTTCGGCATGCAGCACCGTTGCCCATAGCATTAAAAAACTTAATGCGACTTTAAATACCCGATTCATTTAATCTCCCTTATCCAGACATGACGTCTGCGATAAATAGCAGAATTTTAACAAAAACAAACCAATGTCAACAAAACACTATAACCTGGTTTGTTTACCATAGTAATAATCTTAAACCTATATCGGTAAACAGCCCGGTTACTGCGGTTTAAAGTCTATTGGCGCATTCTTGAAAGCCTCATAAACATCTGAACTCGGCGGTTTCGGGATCCTCGCCTGTTTTGCTGCGGCAATCGCGGCCTGACACAGGGCTGGATCGCCGCCTTCAGCGTTCACATCGATCAACAGGCCGTCCGGAGCAAGTTTGATGCGCAATGTGCAGGTCCGTCCTTTGTAAAGCTGCCAATCATAAAACTTGTTCTGGATAGCCGCCCGAACCTGGCTGCCATAGCTGTCCAGCGCCGCGCCGGACGCGCCGCTGGTTTTGTTGTTTCCAACGCCGGCCGGCGCGCCGCCGCCCGACTTCGGCGCATTTTTTGATGACGCCAATCCGCCCAGCAAATCATCAACGGCGCTTTCCTGTTTAGCGGCTTCCGCCGCGGCCCGCTTTTTATCATCCGCGGCTTTTTTAGCGGCAGCGGCGGCTTCAGCCTTCTTCGCCGCCTCGGCCGCCGCCTTTTGCTTAGCCGCTTCCGCCGCCGCGGCGGCCTTTTGTTTCGCCAATTCCGCGGCTTTCGCCGCTTCCGCTTTAGCGGCTTCTTCCGCTTTCTGCTTCGCTGCCGCCGCAGCCGCGGCTTTGGCTTCATCTTCGGCTTTTTTCTTCGCAGCCGCTGCGGCGGCCGCTTGCCGTTGAATCTCTTCTTCAGCCTTTCTCTTTGCTTCAGCAGCGGCTTTAGCCTGCTGTTCCGCTTCGGCCTTCGCTTTCGCCGCCGCCGCTTCAGCCTGTTTCTGCTGTTCTTTAGCCTGCTGAGCGGCCTCTTCGGCCTGTTTGCGCTGTTGTTCTTGCGCCAGCGCCTGTTGTTTAGCCTCTTCCTGCGCCTGCAGACGCTCTTTTTCCAACTCTTTCAGCCGCTGTTGCTCCGCCGCCTGCTTCTGCTGCAACTCTTCAGCCTGCTGTTCGGCCTGTTTCTTACGCAACTGCTCGGCGCGCTGCGCGTCGCTCTGCTGCTGTTGCTGACGATTGTATTGTTCGACAACGGCGCTAGGGTCGACCATGACGGCATCAATAGATGAGCCGCCACCGCCGCCACCGCTGGCATCCATCGTTTGCGTCAACGAACTCCAGACCAGCAAAGCAATCAATATGACATGCAGAACAGCCGAAATAATAACGGCGCGTTTCAACTTGTCGTTTTGTTCGGTTGCTTTTAGCACAATCGATTCCCAAAAACAGTATTGCCAGAAATATGCCCGACGATCATCTCGCTAATTCAGATCGGTTGCGTCATCAGCCCAACGGATTTCACTCCGGCCTGATGCAACAGGTTCAGCGCTTTGATAATTTCATCATAAGGAACATCTTTTGCACCGCCAATCAAAAATACCGCTTTAGGGTTTTCCGCCAGACGAGCCTGAGCCTCAGCAACCACCTGTTCCGCCGGCAGTTGTTCCATCCGGTTTTGTTCAATCACCAGGCTGTATTGTCCGACGCCCGACACTTCAACGATCACCGGAGGATTATCATTGCTGGAAACCGTTTTGGAATCCGTAGCATCCGGCAGATCGACTTCAACGCTCTGCGTGATAATCGGTGCGGTCGCCATGAAGATCAGCAACAGCACCAGCAGCACGTCCAGCAGCGGAACAATGTTGATCTCGGATTTCAGTTCACGACGCCCTCTGCGTAGTCGAGCCATGATCCCCCCTGATTATTTACTGCTATCGCTGGAGAAGGCTTGACGATGCAGGATGGCAAGGAACTCTTCCATAAAGTTATCGTAATTCTGTTCCAGCTTGTTTACCCGCTGGTTAAGGCGGTTATACGCCATAACGGCGGGTATCGCCGCAAACAGACCAATAGCCGTTGCAATCAACGCCTCGGCGATACCAGGCGCGACCATCTGTAGCGTTGCCTGTTTCACCGCGCCCAAAGCGATAAACGCGTGCATAATGCCCCAAACGGTGCCAAACAGGCCGATATACGGGCTGATGGATCCCACGGTGCCCAGAAACGGGATATGCGTTTCCAATGCTTCCAACTCGCGATTCATGGAAATACGCATCGCCCGGGATGCGCCTTCAACAACCGCCTCCGGCGCATGGCTGTTGGCGCGATGCAGGCGAGCGAACTCTTTGAACCCGGAATAAAAGATTTGTTCTGTTCCCGTCAGCGTATCGCGGCGGGTTTGACTTTCCTGATACAAGCGAGACAGCTCGATACCTGACCAAAATTTATCTTCGAATGCTTCGGCATCACGCGTCGCCGCATTCAGAATGCGGGTACGCTGGATGATGATCGCCCAGGAAGCGATGGAAAAACAGATTAAAATCAGCATGATTAGTTTGACCAGAAGGCTTGCCTTCAGGAACAAATCAAGAATGTTCATGTCAGTCACTGCTTAAACTCCGCGACAATAGACTTAGGAAGCGCGATGGGCTTCATTTGATATGGATCGATACATGCGATCAAAACGTCAGCCTGACTCAGTAATTTGCCATCTGAATTAAGAATGCGCTGTAAGAAAGTCAGAGAGGCACCACGTATCGAAACGATTTCGCTTTGCACCTCCAACAGATCGTCAAGACGCGCCGGAGCATAATACTCCACCGCCATTCGGCGAACGGCAAAAGCGACATGCTCACGCATTAAGGCTTGCTGATGAAAATTGTGTTCACGCAGCATTTCTGTCCTCGCCCTTTCATAAAAGGCGACGTAGCGTGCATGGTAGACAACACCACCTGCATCAGTATCTTCAAAGTAGACCCGAACTGGCCAGCAGAACAACGTATTACTCACTCTACATCCCGGCAATGCTATAAACACCGCTACTATACGCAAGAGAAATGAGGTTGGGAATGGATTGCAACAATGGAAAGAAAATAATTATGGGTTGCAAGCAACCCATAACCAAATGGAATAGACGATAGGGTTACCGGAAGAAATGATAGAGTCCTAACGCCAGGATCGCCAGGGCCGGAAGCGGACTGAAAAACGCCCGCCAACGCAGCCGGCGAGGGCGAAATCCGACGCCGTGAACGACGCCCGCGCAAACGGCCCAAATCAACAGAAACCCCTGCCAGACCGATAGTTCGCTGGTTCTCGCCGCAAAACGGCCGGGATCCCAGAAAACACATCCGGCGGTCATCAGCGCCATGATAAGGGAAAGAGCCCGAAGCGGGCTCTTATCCATCAGACGATACAACTTATCGACCAAATCACTCATTGAGTTTCATCTTCGGTCTTTTGGCTTGCCTCGCTCTGCTCAAGCGCCAGGGCGGTAATGATCCCTAGTGAACAAGCAAGAAGCGTTCCGAGTATCCAAGCAAAATACCACATAAATTAAGCTCCTTACTTAGTACATTGAGTGAGTGTTCTGCTCAATATGTTCTTTGGTAATGCGTCCGAACATTTTGTAGTAACACCACGCGGTATAAGACAGCACAATCGGGACGAAGATAATCGCCACCACCGTCATCACTTTCAGCGTCAGCAGGCTTGAGGTCGCATCCCACATAGTCAGACTGACATTCGGCATAGTGACCGACGGCATAATGAAGGGGAACATCGCCACACCGGCGGTCAAAATCACGCAAGCAATGGTCAACGAAGAGAACAGGAAGGCCATCGCGCCCTTCTCCATCCGCGCCATGACGGTAGTCAACAGCGGTAATACTACCCCCAACAACGGAATTACCCACAGCACCGGGTGGTTGTTGAAGTTAATCAGCCAGGCGCCGGCCTGATGCGCAACTTCTTTATGCAGCGGATTGGATTCAGCCGCCGTATTTATGGCGGAAGTCACGACATAACCATCAATGCCGTAAATCACCCAAATACCGGCCAGCACGAAAGTCACCATCATGACCAGAGCGGCAATCTGCGCGACGGACTTGGCGCGAACGTGCAAATCGCCGCTGGTGCGCATCATCAGATATGTTGCGCCATGAGCCACAATCATCGCCAGACTGACCACCCCGGTCAGTAGCCCGAACGGATTCAGAAGCTGGAAGAAATTACCGGTATAGTACAGGCGCAGATATTCATCGACATGGAACGGCACGCCCTGCAACAGGTTGCCGAAAGCCACGCCAATCACCACCGGCGGAACGAAACTGCCGATGAAGATGCCCCAGTCCCACATACCGCGCCAGCGCGGATCTTCGATTTTGGAACGATAGTCAAAACCGACGGGACGGAAGAACAGCGACGCCAATACCAGGATCATCGCAATATAAAAACCGGAAAATGCGGCGGCGTAGACCATCGGCCAGGCGGCAAACAGCGCGCCGCCCGCGGTGATCAGCCATACCTGGTTTCCGTCCCAGTGCGGGGCAATACTGTTGATCATCACACGGCGTTCGGTGTCACTTCGTCCCATCAGACGAACCAACACCCCTACCCCCATGTCAAAACCATCGGTGACGGCAAAACCAATCAGCAGAATGCCGATCAACAGCCACCAGATAAATCGTAATACTTCATATTCAAACATAGTGGACTCCCGTTTACCGTGCTTCCTGCGCGACCGCTATCGGCTGCTCAAAATGGTAGCGACCCGTTTTCAGGCTGCTTGGCCCCAGACGCGCGAATTTGAACATCAGATACATTTCCGCAATCAGGAACAGCGTATACAGACCACAAATCAGCCCCATAGAGAATAGGATATCGCCTGCGGTTAGTGATGAGTTCGCAACCGCAGTCGGCAATATTTCACCGATAGCCCAAGGCTGACGGCCATACTCGGCAACGAACCACCCTGCTTCCACTGCGATCCACGGCAATGGGATACCGTACAACGCGGCGCGGTGCAGCCATTTTTTCTCGCCGATTTTGCCGCGCAGCACGGTCCAGAAAGAGAGACCGATAATAAGCAGCATCAATACGCCGCACGCCACCATGATACGGAAAGAGAAATACAGCGGCGCGACACGCGGGATGGAATCCTTCGTCGCCTGCTGGATTTGCGCTTCGGTCGCGTCAGAAACTTTCGGCGTATAGCGTTTCAGCAACATGCCGTAGCCCAGATCCTGCTTGGACTCGTTAAACGCAGCTTTAATCGCGGGATCGGTATTGCCGGCGCGCAGTTCTTCCAGAAGCTGATAGGCTTTCATACCGTTGCGAATACGCACTTCGTGCTGTTCCATCAGCTCTTTCAGACCGGTAACCTGCTTATCGGTGGAGCGAGTCACGATCAGCCCCATCAGATAAGGGATACGGATCGCATAATCGTTTTCCAGAGTCTCCTGATTAGGAATACCAATCAGCGTGAAAGACGCCGGAGCCGGTTGGGTTTCCCATTCTGCTTCGATAGCGGCCAGTTTGGTTTTCTGCACGTCGCCCATTTCATAACCGGATTCATCGCCCAGTACGATAACAGAGAGAACGGAAGCAAGACCGAAGCTGGCGGCGATAGCGAATGAACGCTTGGCGAAAGCGATGTCGCGGCCTTTTAGCAGATAGTAGGAACTGATGCCCAGAATGAACATCGCGCCGGTACAGTAGCCGGCGGCGACGGTGTGAACGAATTTCACCTGAGCAACCGGATTCAGCACCAGCGAGGCGAAGCTCACCATTTCCATACGCATGGTTTCATAGTTGAAATCAGAGGCGATGGGGTTTTGCATCCAGCCGTTTGCCACCAGGATCCATAGAGCGGAGAAGTTGGAACCCAACGCGACGAGCCAGGTGACCGCCATATGTTGAACTTTTCCCAAACGATCCCAGCCGAAAAAGAACAGACCAACAAAGGTGGATTCAAGGAAAAATGCCATCAAGCCTTCAATGGCGAGCGGAGCGCCGAAGATATCTCCGACATAATGCGAAAAGTATGACCAGTTGGTGCCAAACTGAAACTCCATCGTCAGCCCGGTCGCCACACCCAGAGCAAAGTTAATTGCGAATAACTTGCCCCAGAATTTAGTCATATCTTTATAGATTTGTTTGCCAGACAGCACATATACCGTTTCCATAATCGCCAGCAGAAACGCCATCCCCAGCGTTAACGGCACGAATAGAAAATGGTACATTGCGGTTAAGGCAAACTGTAAGCGTGACAGTTCGACTATATCAAACATCTTGACTCCTTGCTCCTCGCAGGAAGGTTTTAAGCTAACAAGCCACTAAACACCCGTCAGTAAACACCCGAAAAAGAACACAACAGAAATTGCTTCAGCACAGGCTTTAACGAACGCCGGAAAATCCCCCGGCGAATCCAACAGCAAGCCAAAGAAAAATCACAAATATTACAAGTATCGTATCCTAAGATAGAGTATCGGTATATTACGCCTGTAATCCCATACAATAAATAGGTTTTTACGTGACTCAGATTGGGTTTTTGATTTCAAATCAACTTTTGGGGTAAGGCCGATCTTACGCAATAATTGATTTGGCGCAATTTAAGCGCATTTCTAAAAATATATCCATAGACAAATCTTGATCTAAAACAAATCAAGCGTTTATTGTTAATTAACAGGTTATAATGATTTCATGTTAATCGCATTTGTTAAATCCATGTATCACATTGGTTTAAATTAAAGCTAGCCTGGTAATATATTTTTTACTTTATTGCCGATAATTTATCTTATGTGCTGTTCTTTCTATTCGTTTCTATTCGCCTATCTATTGTTCACGCTGTATTTAAAGAATTAATTACGCCTCTTTATTGCTACACAATTGCAGTAATTAATTAACAATAATCATCAACGATTAGAACTGACCGAATGTATTAAAATTCCGCCATAAAAAATCGCCGGGAGCGATTTTAAACGTCGCTGGCGACGGCCCGTAGGGTGGCGGGCAGGGATAGCACGCCATAAAAAATCGCCGGGAGCGATTTTAAACGTCGCTGGCGACGGCCCGTAGGGTGGCGGGCAGGGATAGCACGCCATAAAAAATCGCCGGGAGCGATTTTAAACGTCGCTGGCGACGGCCCGTGGGGTGGCGGGCAGGGATAGCACGCCATAAAAAATCGCCGGGAGCGATTTTAAACGCCGCTGGCGGCGGCCCGTAGGGTGGCGGGCAGGACGCCCGCCATAAAAAAAGCCACCTATGTACATCAGGTGGCCAAACATGTCGAACTTTGCAATCACGAGGTCATAACAGTCGGTCTGCTATACCCTTCGTCTTATATAGCCGAATCATCGTTCGAGAACGCTTTTTACCGCATCGCCGATATCGGCCAGACTGCGCACCGTTTTCACCCCGGCGGCTTCCAGCGCGGCAAACTTATCATCAGCGGTGCCTTTGCCGCCGGCGATAATTGCCCCGGCATGCCCCATACGCTTGCCTTTGGGCGCGGTAACGCCGGCAATGTAGCTGACGACGGGTTTCGTCACGTGCTCTTTGATGTAGGCCGCGGCCTCTTCTTCCGCCGTTCCGCCGATCTCGCCGATCATAACGATCGCTTCGGTCTGCGGATCCTGCTCAAACAGTTGCAAAATATCAATGAAGCTGGAGCCGGGAATAGGGTCGCCGCCGATCCCCACGCAGGTGGACTGGCCCAGTCCTGCATCGGTTGTCTGTTTTACCGCTTCGTAAGTCAGAGTGCCGGAACGGGAAACAATACCGACTTTCCCCGGCAGATGAATGTGTCCGGGCATAATGCCGACCTTGCACTCGTCAGGCGTGATAACGCCCGGACAGTTCGGACCAATCATTCGCACGCCGTTCTGATCCAGCTTGACCTTAACAATCAGCATATCCAGCGTCGGGATACCTTCGGTAATGCAGATAATCAACTTAATTCCGGCATCAATGGCTTCCAGAATCGAGTCCTTACAAAACGGCGCGGGCACATAAATAACGGAGACGGTCGCGCCGGTGGCTTCGATAGCTTCATGCACGGTATTAAAAACCGGTAATCCCAAATGTTCGGTGCCGCCTTTGCCCGGCGTTACGCCCCCAACGAGCTTCGTGCCGTAAGCAAGCGCTTGCTCGGAGTGAAAAGTCCCCTGACTGCCGGTAAATCCCTGGCAAATAACTTTGGTGTCTTTATTAATCAGAATGGACATTACTTATCTCCCGTTGCCGCAACGACTTGCTGAGCCGCATCGATCAGACTGGTCGCGGCAATAATATTCAGGCCGCTATCCGCCAATTTCCGGGCGCCCACATCCGCGTTGTTGCCCTCCAGGCGCACAACGACAGGTACGTTAACGCCCACTTCCGCGACGGCGCCGATGATACCGTCGGCGATCAAATCGCAACGCACGATGCCGCCAAAGATATTGACCAATACGGCTTTGACGTTGTCATCAGACAGGATGATTTTGAACGCTTCCGTTACGCGCTCTTTGGTGGCTCCGCCGCCCACGTCAAGGAAGTTAGCCGGCGCCCCGCCGTGCAGCTTGACGATATCCATCGTCCCCATCGCCAGACCGGCGCCATTCACCATACAGCCGATGTTTCCGTCCAGCGCCACATAATTCAGCTCCCACTGAGCGGCGTGCGCTTCGCGGGAATCTTCCTGAGTCGGATCCTGCATTTCGCGCAGTTCAGGCTGACGGAACAATGCGTTACCGTCTACCGCCAGTTTGCCGTCCAGGCAGATCAAATCGCCCTGTTTGGTGATGACCAATGGATTAATCTCCACCAGCGACAAATCACGCTCCAGAAACATCTTCGCCAGCCCCATGAAAATTTTGCTGAACTGCGCGACTTGTTTACCGCTTAAGCCCATTTTGAAAGCCAGCGCACGCCCCTGATAGGGCTGAGGCCCGGTTAGCGGATCCAATACGGCTTTATGAATCCGTTCCGGAGTTTCCGCGGCGACTTTTTCAATTTCCACCCCGCCTTCCGTGGATGCCATAAACACCACGCGACGGCTGCCGCGATCGACAACCGCGCCCAGGTAGAGTTCTTTATCGATATCGGTCGCCTCTTCCACCAGAATCTGGTGAACGGGTTGGCCAAGCGCATCCGTCTGATACGTAACCAGATTTTTGCCCAGCCAACTTTCAGCAAACGCGCGGATATCCTCTTTGTTGCTGACGACCTTCACTCCGCCCGCTTTACCCCGGCCCCCTGCGTGAACCTGGCATTTAACCACCCAAGGACCCGCACCAATTTTTGATGCGGCCTCTTCCGCCTCACGCGGCGTAGTACAAGCATAGCCGACCGGTGTCGGTAACCCATATCGAGCAAAAAGTTGTTTTGCCTGATATTCATGTAAATTCATGATGTTCTATCCATTCAGGTTTTCGTTTTTTGAGAACGTCGTTAACAGCAACGACCTGCATAGCACATAATTATAATTATGAAGTTATGAGGGGTAAGCATCGATCGCCTACCCTACCGCCCGCCAAATTAGATATCCAACAACAGACGAGTCGGATCTTCCAGCATCTCTTTTATCGTAACCAGGAAGCTTACGGACTCACGGCCATCGATCAGGCGATGATCGTAGGACAGCGCCAGATACATCATTGGCAGAATGACAACCTGACCATCCACAGCCATCGGACGGTCTTTAATCGCATGCATGCCAAGAATCGCGCTTTGAGGCGGGTTAATAATCGGGGTCGACATCAGCGAACCAAAAACACCACCGTTGGTAATAGTAAAATTACCGCCGGTCAACTCTTCAACGGTCAACTTGCCATCGCGCCCTTTCAACGCCAGCTCTTTGATCCGTTTTTCAATTTCAGCCATCCCCAACGTATCAACATCATGCAGCACCGGCGTCACCAGACCGCGTGGCGTTGATACGGCGATACTGATATCAAAATAGTTATGATAAACCACATCTTCGCCGTCAATGGACGCATTGACTTCCGGGAAACGCTTCAACGCTTCAACTACCGCCTTGAGATAGAAAGACATAAATCCTAAACGCACACTGTGACGCTTTTCAAACATTTCACCGTAATGCTTGCGCAGATCCATAATCGGCTTCATGTTGACTTCATTGAACGTCGTCAACATCGCCGTACTATTTTTCGCTTCCAGCAGGCGTTCAGCCACGCGCTTGCGCAGCCGCGTCATCGGCACGCGCTTTTCGCTACGACCGGCTAATGCCGGAGCCGTTGCGGGGGACGAAGCCGGCGTGGCCGCGGGCTTATCTTCTTTTTCTTTTCCGGCGTCTTTCTTCTGCGCGGACAGATATTTGTCAATATCTTCGCGGGTAATGCGGCCGCCGACGCCACTGCCCTTAATGTCGGCAGGATTCAGATCGTGCTCCGCGATCAGACGACGGATCGCCGGGCTAAGCGCATCGTTGTTTTCATCTTCCAGGCCCGCAGTATAACGCTGCGCCGGCGTAGACTCTTTACTTTGGGGCTTTTCGCTGGTCTCTTTCCCTGAACTGTCGCCCAGACGGAGACGAGCCAGCACCTGGCGAGAGGTCACGGTGGCGCCTTCATCTTCCAAAATCGCATCCAGAACCCCCGCTTCGGACGCGGGCACTTCCAGTACGACTTTGTCGGTTTCAATTTCGACCAGCACTTCATCGCGCTGGACGCTATCGCCTGGTTTCTTATGCCAGGTAGCCACGGTTGCATCGGCTACCGATTCTGGCAAATCAGGGACAAAAATATCTACGCTACTCATTATCTATCCTTTTATTTAATCAACGTTCAGCGCGTCATTAACCAGAGCTTGCTGCTGTTTCTGGTGTACGGACAAATAGCCAACAGCGGGTGAAGCGGAGGCTGGACGTCCGGCGTAACGTAAAGAAGCCCCGAATGGAATGACTTCACGGAAATGATGCTGACTGCAATACCAGGCGCCCTGGTTCAGCGGCTCTTCCTGACACCACACGAAATCAAGGACGTGAGAGAACGGCTCCAGTGCGGCCTGCACCGCCTGATGCGGGAAGGGATAAAGCTGTTCGATACGCACCAGCGCCACATCTTTCTGCTCGTTTTTACGACGTTGTTCCAGCAGATCATAATAAACCTTACCGGAACAGAGAACGACGCGCTTGACCGCTTTAGGGTCCAAATCATCGGTTTCGCCAATCGCCGGCTGGAAGCTGCCGTTAGCCAGATCCTCCAGAGAGGAAATCGCCAGCGGGTGACGCAGCAGCGATTTCGGCGACATCACAATCAGCGGACGGCGCATGCCGCGCAGCGCCTGGCGGCGGAGCATGTGATAAACCTGCGCCGGCGTGGAGGGGATACACACCTGCATATTCTGCTCGGCGCACAGTTGCAGATAGCGTTCCAGGCGGGCCGAAGAGTGTTCCGGCCCCTGCCCTTCATAGCCGTGCGGCAGCAGCATCACCAGCCCGCACATCCGTCCCCATTTTTGCTCGCCGGAGCTGATGAACTGATCGATAACCACCTGGGCGCCGTTGGCGAAATCGCCAAACTGCGCTTCCCAGATAGTCAGAGTGCGCGGTTCGGCCGTCGCATAGCCATACTCAAACGCCAGTACCGCCTCTTCCGACAGCACCGAATCCCAGACTTTGAACTCGCCCTGCGCATTATGTACATGCTCAAGCGGCGTATAACCTGAACCATTTTTCTGATTATGCACCACGGCATGGCGATGGAAGAAGGTTCCGCGACCGGTGTCCTCGCCGGACAGCCGCACCGAAACGCCGTCATCGACCAGCGTCGCATAGGCCAGCATTTCCGCGCCGCCCCAATCGAACGGTTTGTCGCCCTTCGCCATTTCCGCCCGATCGCGGTACACCTTGGCCACGCGCGGCTGCATTTCTATCGCTTCGGGAATTTCGCTGATGCGCTTGGCCAGTTCCTGCAAACGCTTCATCTCGACCTTGTTCGGATAGGGTTCGTCCCACTCGTGATTCAGATAGGGCGACCAGGTGAAGGCCTGCATATCCATCTCGCGCCGCTCTTCCACCACACATTCCCCGCTATCCAGCGCATCGCGATACAGATTGATCATTTCGGTGGCGTCTTCCAGCGTCACCACCTGCTCCTGTTCCAGCCGATCGGCATACACTTTACGCGGCGTCGGATGTTTTTTAATTTTCCGGTACATCATCGGCTGGGTGGCGCTAGGCTCATCGGCCTCGTTATGGCCGTGGCGGCGGTAACAAATCAGGTCGATAAACACGTCGCGCTTAAAGGTATTACGGAAATCCAGCGCAATACGGGTAACGAAAGCCACCGCCTCCGGGTCGTCGGAGTTAACGTGGAAAATGGGCGCCTGCACCATTTTACCGATATCCGTGCAATACTCCGTGGAGCGGATATCCAGCAGGTTAGAGGTGGTGAATCCGATACGGTTATTAATAACGATACGCAGCGTTCCCCCCACTTCATAACCGCGCACTTTGGACATGTTCAGCGTTTCCTGCACCACGCCCTGTCCGCTGATGGCCGCGTCACCGTGGATGGTCACCGGCAGAACCAGCGTACCGACCGGATTATCCAGACGATCGAGCCGCGCGCGCACCGAGCCGGTCACCACCGGGCTGACGATTTCCAGGTGCGAGGGGTTAAAGGCCAGCGCCAGATGCACCAATCCGCCTTCCGTTTCCAGATCGGAGGAAAAACCCTGGTGATATTTCACATCGCCAGTGCCCAGATGCTCTTTATGCTTGCCGGAGAATTCATCAAACAAATCCTGCGGCTTCTTCCCGACCACATTAATCAGCACATTCAGGCGACCACGATGCGCCATGCCGAGCACAACCTCACGCGTGCCATTGTTGCCCGCATGACGCACCAGCTCTTTCAGCATCGGCACCAAGACATCGCCGCCCTCCAGCGAAAAACGCTTGGCGCCGGGGAATTTGGCGCCGAGATAACGCTCCAGACCTTCGGCGGCGGTCAGCTCTTTCAGGAAACATTTTTTCTCATCGGCGGTGAAGGAAGGCTGCCCCATCACGGACTCAATACGATGCTGAATCCAGCGTTTTTCTTCCGTATTGGTGATGTGCATATACTCAGCCCCGATCGAGCCGCAGTAGGTCTGCTTCAGCGCCTGGTACAAGTCGCCCAGGTTCATGGTGTCTTTGCCGATGGCAAATGAACCCACGTTGAAGGTTTCCTGCAAGTCATCCTGGGTCAGATTGTGGTAATCAAGATCCAGCTCAGGCACCGGGATCTGAGGACGTAAATTCAGGGGATCGAGATTAGCCTGTTGATGACCGCGAAAGCGAAAGGCATTGATAAGCTGCAATACCTTGACCTGCTTCGCATCGCTGTCAGGATCGGTAATCGACGAGGTATAACGTGAGGAATCCTTCGCCAGACGGCGAAAATATTCGCGAGTTTTGGAGTGGAGCTGATCCGGTTTAATCCCAGCCGTAGGCAACTGCTGGAAGATAGAACGCCAGCTATGATCGATTGAGTCTGGATCGGTTAAAAAATCTTCATAGAGCTGCTCTATGTAGGACTGGTTTGCGCCCGCCAGATAGGAGGAATCCAGCCAGGCCTTCATTGCGCCGTTCTGCATTATGATCCCTTAAGCTAATAAGCTTCAGTTTTCGCCGTGGTTAACATGTTATTCGTGCCGTATAAAATCGGTTGCCGTAAAACGGTTCATTTGCCGCTCCCTAGTGCGGAGCGCCCATTAAGGAACCTTTAAAAACCGCTTCTGGCGCCAAGCCCGTTTTTAAAGGTTTCCTGCCATCTCCCCGGACCGAAGCCGGTTTCAGGAAGATGGTCTGTCTAACGATAAAACCCTGCGTTACGCCCGCGGCGTCTTCCCTGCCAGCGGAAGCGGATCCCCGCCGACCGCCGCGGAGATAACGAAAATCCCTCGCCCGCCCGGTTACCCGTTGCGCTGCAGCAACATGGATTTAATGTGGCCAATCGCCCGCGTCGGGTTAAGGCCTTTCGGACAAACATTGACGCAGTTCATAATGCTATGACAGCGGAATACGCTGAAAGCATCGTCCAGGTCGTCCAGTCTGGGCTTGGTTTCCGTATCGCGGCTATCAATCAGGAAGCGGTATGCGGCCAGCAGGCCCGCCGGCCCGACGAACTTATCTGGGTTCCACCAGAACGACGGGCAAGAGGTCGAGCAGCAGGCACACATGATACATTCATATAATCCATCCAGCTTTTCACGCTGCTCTGGTGACTGTAAATGTTCACGCGCCGGAGGATTCTTTCCGTTATTCAACAGGTAAGGTTTTATTTTCTCATATTGTGCATAGAATTGCCCCATATCTACCACCAAATCTCGCACAACGGGCAATCCTGGCAGGGGCCGGATGATGATTT
This sequence comes from Brenneria izadpanahii, assembly GCF_017569925.1. Classification (NCBI taxonomy): domain Bacteria; kingdom Pseudomonadati; phylum Pseudomonadota; class Gammaproteobacteria; order Enterobacterales; family Pectobacteriaceae; genus Brenneria; species Brenneria izadpanahii. The sequence continues at coordinate 3,705,008 of NZ_CP050854.1, forward strand.
TACTGTTTCCGCGGCGTAATGCCGATACCGGAGTGATGCAGGCCAGGCCATTTTTACCGTTCATGTTAACGCCGTCCGAGCCGCAAACGCCTTCACGGCATGAACGGCGGAACGATAAGGTCGGATCCTGCTCCTTGAGTAGAATCAAGGCGTCCAGCAGCATCATGTCGCGCCCTTCTTCCGCCTCCAACTGGTAGTCCTGCATCCGCGGCGCATTATCAACATCCGGGTTGTAACGATAAATAGAAAATTCAAGTTTCATCAGTCGATCCCCCGCGATTAATAAGTACGCACTTTCGGCGGGAAAGCCGGGCGCAGTTTAGGCTGCATGTTCACCTCGCGGCGCGTCATGCTATCGGTTTGCGGCAGATACAGCGAATGACATAACCAATTTTTATCGTCACGATCAGGATAGTCGAAACGGCTGTGCGCGCCACGGCTTTCGGTTCGGTAATTGGCGGACACGGCTGTCGCATACGCCGTTTCCATCAGATTATCCAGCTCCAGGCATTCAACCCGTTGGGTATTGAATTCGGTGGAGTGGTCATCCAGCCGCGCGCTCTTCAACCGCTCGCGGATCACCTTCAGCTCTTCCAGACCTTTCGCCATCGCCTCCCCTTCGCGGAAAACCGAGAAATTGTGTTGCATACAGGACTGCAACGCCTTGCGAATCTCCACCGGGTCTTCGCCTGAACGGGCGTTGTTCCAGCGGTTAAGACGTTCAAGAGAGCCTTCAATATCCGATTCGCCGGCGTCGCGGAACGCGCCCTGCTCTTCCAGCGATTCCTTTAAATGCATCCCCGCCGAGCGGCCGAACACCACCAGATCGAGCAGCGAATTACCGCCCAGACGGTTGGCGCCATGAACAGAAACGCAGGCGATTTCACCCACGGCGAACAAACCGGGGATGACGACATCCTCGCCTTGCTCGTTGATGGTCAGCGCCTGACCGCTGACTTTGGTCGGGATCCCCCCCATCATATAGTGGCAGGTCGGAATCACCGGGATCGGCTCTTTCACCGGATCGGCGTGAGCAAAGGTGCGGGACAGTTCAAGGATCCCCGGCAAACGCGACTCCAGAACCTCTTTACCCAAATGATCCAGCTTCAGCTTGACATGCGGTCCCCACGGCCCTTCACAACCCCGGCCTTCACGGATCTCGATCATAATGGAACGGGCGACCACATCGCGACCGGCCAAATCTTTGGCATTCGGCGCGTAGCGTTCCATAAAACGCTCGCCGTGTTTATTCAGCAGATAGCCGCCTTCGCCGCGGCAGCCTTCGGTCACCAGCACCCCGGCGCCGGCGATGCCCGTCGGGTGGAACTGCCACATCTCCATATCCTGCACCGGCACGCCGGCGCGTAGCGCCATACCGACGCCGTCGCCGGTATTGATATGCGCATTGGTCGTAGACTGGTAGATACGGCCCGCGCCGCCGGTCGCCAGAACGGTGGCGCGCGCTTTGAAATAGACGACTTCCCCCGTTTCGATACAAATCGCGGTACAGCCAACCACCGCGCCATCCTGATTTTTCACCAGATCGAGCGCGTACCATTCGGAAAAGATGGTGGTGTGGTTTTTCAGATTCTGCTGGTACAGGGTATGCAACAGGGCATGGCCGGTACGGTCGGCGGCGGCGGCGGTACGGGCTGCCTGTTCGCCGCCAAAGTTTTTGGATTGCCCGCCGAACGGGCGCTGATAAATTCGGCCATCGTCCAGGCGCGAAAACGGCAATCCCATGTGTTCCAGCTCCAGAACCGCTTCCGGGCCGGTTTTACACATATATTCAATCGCGTCCTGATCGCCGATATAGTCGGAACCTTTCACGGTGTCATACATATGCCATTCCCAGTTGTCTTCATGGGTGTTACCCAGCGCAACGGTAATGCCGCCCTGCGCGGACACGGTATGGGAACGGGTTGGAAATACTTTGGATAACAGGGCGCAGGACAACCCCATCTGTGATATTTGCAGCGCGGCGCGCATACCTGCGCCGCCTGCTCCGACAACGACTGCATCAAACTCTCTGATTGGCAGATTCATTACGCCCCCCACACCACAATAGTTCCATAAATGACGTACACCAGCAGCGTGACCACAATCGCCAACTGTAAAGTCAGACGCAAAGCCAACGGTTTGATGTAATCGGTCAGCACTTGCCACAACCCTATCCATGCATGCACCAGGATGGAAAACAGCGTGAGCAGCGTGAAGACTTTGGTGAGCGTCATCGCGAAGAAGGCGCGCCAGATTTCATAGGTTATGTTATTAGCGGAGACAATAAAGCCAATCAGATAAACGACATACAACACAATGACGATGGCGGAAGCGCGAATCAGCAACCAATCGTGTACGCCATTTCGTCCTAACGCAGAAGCATTGCTTACCATACGAGGACTCCAGCCAGAAGTGAAAGCACGACAGTAACGACAAAAGAGATATTGGCCGAAAGATTACCGGCGGAAAGGCTTTCTTCTATGTAGCCAAAGTCCATCATCAGGTGACGTAAGCCGCCCACAAGATGGTAGGCCAGCGCAGTAAGAATGCCCCAGACGATAAATTTGACCATGAAGCTATCCATTATCTCCGCAGCGCGTAAGAATCCCGCCTCTGAAGAAAGCGAGAGTCCCAACAGCCACAGCAGGATGCCGATAGCGACAAAGGTGATAACGCCAGATACACGGTGAAGAATAGAGGCTATCGCAGTAACGGGAAATTGGATCGTTTGCAGATCCAGATTAACAGGTCTTTGTTTTTTCACAGATTTGCCCACACAGCTTTTATTATTGTGTTTTCCTCCGGGCCTTGATGAGGTCAGACAGCATGAATGAATGCCGAAAACCTGAAACTCGTTTTACGATACGCGCTCAAACATCGACATTCCGGTATCTAAACAGCGCATGTTCCATTCATACTGGGTGCTCCAACTGCAAGGTATCCCGGAGACCTGACGAAAGTATAGGTTCTTCACATATCCATTACAATTAACACACAAAATGTTTGGTGACATTTCCCTTGAATAGTGACTCATGTCACGAATTTTACATTTCATACAAAAGCAATCATGTTATTTGACAAAATTTCAACATTTGAATTACAACTTCGGCGTTAAATTCCCTATGCTGTAGTAAAGCTCAGCGGTTACTTCTTCCCCGCCGCCACAACTTATGTAACAGTGGGACGGATAACCATGTAAAAGTGATAGATATCACTATGACAAATTCAGAGAATGATTAATTATCTGGAGAACGATGTATTCATCCCGAAGGCAGCTGGGCTTTCAGCTCCACTCTGTACCCTATTGACGATGCGTCGCTACAGAGTTTCAGCCGGTCTATCATTAAGCCGGTTTACAGGCATGACGGTATTTCTTCGGTGAAAAAAGTTTTAAATTAAAGCGCTAGGAGACTATAAATGACTGACAAAAAAGCAACGCTTACGCTAGACGGTAAAGACCCGATTGAACTTGACGTGCTAACCGGTACGTTGGGACAAAAAGAGATCGATATCCGAGCTTTGGGCTCCAAAGGGTTGTTTACATTTGATCCCGGTTTCACCTCCACCGCATCCTGCGAATCTAAAATCACCTATATCGACGGTGAAGAGGGCATTTTATTACACCGTGGTTTCCCTATCGCCCAGTTGGCTGAAAAATCCAACTATCTCGAAGTTTGCTATATCCTGCTTTTCGGCGAAGCGCCGACGCAGGAGCAGTTCGACACGTTTAAAACCACGGTAACGCGCCACACTATGATCCATGAACAGATTACCCGTCTGTTCCACGGCTTTCGTCGTGACTCGCACCCTATGGCCGTACTGTGCGGCGTGACCGGCGCTCTGGCCGCGTTCTACCATGATTCGCTGGATATCAGCATCGAACGCCACCGTGAAATCGCCGCTTACCGCTTGCTGTCTAAAATGCCGACCGTTGCCGCCATGTGTTACAAATACTCGCTCGGTCAACCCTTTGTTTACCCCAAAAACAACCTCTCTTATGCCGGTAACTTTCTGTACATGATGTTCGCGACGCCGTGCGAAGAGTATGAAGTGAACCCGGTATTGGAACGCGCCATGGATCGTATTTTGATTCTGCACGCCGACCACGAACAGAACGCCTCAACCTCCACGGTGAGAACGGCGGGATCGTCCGGCGCCAACCCGTTCGCCTGTATCGCCGCGGGTATTGCGTCTCTATGGGGACCGGCGCACGGCGGAGCGAACGAAGCCTGTTTGCGCATGCTGGAAGAGATCAGCTCCGTTGAACATATTCCGGCGTTTATCAAGCGGGCCAAAGACAAGAACGATTCATTCCGTCTGATGGGATTCGGTCACCGCGTGTATAAAAACTATGACCCGCGCGCAACCGTGATGCGCGAAACCTGTCACGAGGTGTTGAAGGAATTGGGCAGAAAAGACGACCTGCTGGAAGTCGCCATGGAACTGGAAAACATCGCGCTGAATGACCCGTACTTCATTGAGAAGAAGCTGTATCCGAACGTCGATTTCTACTCAGGCATCATTCTGAAAGCGATGGGCATCCCCTCTTCCATGTTTACCGTGATCTTCGCCATGGCGCGTACCGTCGGCTGGATCGCCCACTGGAATGAAATGCATGACGACGGGATTAAAATTGCGCGTCCGCGTCAGCTCTATACCGGCTACGCCAAACGTGATTTTGCATCCAATCTGCAGAAAGATTGATCGGCCCAGTAAAACAAAGGCCGGAGCTCCCGGCCTGCATGACGAACGTCTCAGTTTTTACCCCGCCCCGGCCATCCCCTCCACTGGAGAGGGGGGCAATCCGGCTTCTTTAGTCGGTTATCTCCCCCTGATAAGCTGTCTTTGTGAAAAACGCTCCTGCGTTTTTTATTTCTGACAAGCGGGACACCAGAAAAACGGGCGCGAAGCCAGCGTCGTTTTCTCAATAATACGCCCGCAGCGCGGACAGGCCTCGCCTTCACGATGAAACACCTTGAAAGAGAAAACGGCGCCATGATGGCGGTTTTCATCCGCCGCGCCGCGCGTGTTATAGGACAAACGGGGAATATCAAGCAGCGCCCGGCTCAAAGTTTGCAGCTGTTCGGCGCTCAAATCCTGCGCGCAATGCTGCGGAGCCAGCTGCGCCTGCCAAAGAATCTCGGCTCGCAGGTAGTTTCCCAGCCCGGCAAGAAAAGCCTGGTCGAGCAATAAGCCGCTGAACCGGCGACGGCGAAACCGCGCAGAGAGTAACCGTTCGCTGACCTGCTCCGGCGTCAGCGTCAGATCCAACACATCGGGACCGATACGCTGCAAGAAGGGGTGAGAGGAGAGCGAATCCACCGTCAGCATTTCAACGTCGGAAGCGCTATAAAGCAGAACGGCCTGCTCCGCCGTTTCCAGTCTGACCCGCAGATCGCGTTTGGTTTCCGGCGTTTCCCCCGCCTTCGCCACCCGCCATACGCCATATAACTGGTTATGGCTGTAAAGCACCAGGCCGCTGGTGAAATAGGTCAGCAGAGCTTTACCCCGGGTAACGATCCGCTCAACCTTTTGTCCGATTAGCGCCGGCTCATACTGTTTTAGTTCAGGGAAAGCGAACCAGACGCGGGTTAATCTCTTTCCAACCATTGCCGCCGCCAGTTGGTCTGCCGCTCGGCGGATTTCCGGTCCTTCCGGCATGAATCGCTCCGTAATAAAAAAATCCAGACAGCTAGTGTAAGGAACCTCCGGCGACAGGCATATCCTGCCGCGCCAATAGCGACTGGCTGATGATAATTTCCAGCGCGTCGCTTACCGTACTGGTCGGCATGCAGGGTTCGCCAGGATGATCGACCGCCTGCCGTGGCGAATGAGGGACGTGCACAAAACCGCCGCGTACCGCGTCGCCCTGCTGATAGAGAAGATGCAACAGACCATACATCAGATGGTTGCAAACAAAGGTGCCCGCCGTCTGCGATACCGATGCCGGAATACCGGCGCCGCGCAGCGCAGCGACCAACGCTTTTACCGGCAAAGTTGAAAAATAAGCGGCTGGACCGCCTTCAATCACCGGCGTATCAATAGGTTGATTGCCCTGATTATCCGCTATACGCGCATCATTAACATTAATCGCCACCCGTTCTACCGAGATATCGGCTCGTCCCCCGCTTCGCCGACGGCGATGACGACCTCCGGCTGCCACTGCGCCACCGCGCGATAAAGCTGCTGTAAAGCCAGATCGAATACGCAAGGAAGCTGGCAGACGACAACTCTGGCTCCGGCGATCTCACGCTGATGAAAAATTTTCGCTGCTTCCCATGACGCATTGCAACTCTCGCCGCCAAAAGGTTCGAACGCGGTAATTAATACGGTTTTCATCTGCCCTCGCTTAGGCGGTAGTGGTCTGGATCAGACGCGCGATCGCATCACGTATCATGCAGCGGTAACGTTAATCTGATGCTGAGAAAAACAGTTGCGCAACTTGCGCGCGAATGTCAGCGCATGCTGCCCATCGCCATGAACACAGACGGTATCCGCCTGAACATCGACCCAGGAGCCATCGCTGGCGCGAACGCGCTTGCGTTGGATCATTTCCAACGTTTGGGCTAAGGCGAGATCGTCGCTGTTGATCAGCGCGCCCGATTGCGAACGCGGCACCAAAGAGCCATCCGGCAAATAACAGCGATCGGCAAACACTTCCTGCCGGGTTACCAGGCCTAATCGCTGTCCGGCCCGAATCAGTTCGCTGCCGGCCAACCCTACCAGACGCAACGCCGGATTAATCATTTTCACCGCGCGGGCGATGGCGTCGGCCAGCGCGGGCTCGCGGGCCGCCTGATTGTAAAGCATGCCATGCGGTTTGACGTGGACCAGCTTTCCACCTTCCGCCGCCGCTATCGCGGCCAGCGCGCCGATCTGATAAACCACCTGGGCAAAAACCGTCTCGGCGGGCAACTGCATCTCTTTACGGCCAAAATTTTCACGGTCCGGGAAGCTCGGATGCGCGCCAATAGCGACGCCGTAGTCAATGCCCCAACGCACCGACTGCCGCATGGTCTGAGCATCTCCCGCATGAAATCCACAGGCAATATTTGCCGAACTGACCAGTTTTAACAATGCCTCATCATTCTCGCCGCCTTCGCCCAGGTCGGCATTCAGGTCAATAATCATGTAGCCTCCACGCCAGTTGTTCAAGATAACGCTGCTGCTCCTGTGCCGCGCGCTGGGCCTCTGCCAGCGTACAACGAATAAAATGCACCGGCTCCCCCAGACGTATTTGCGCCAGATGGTATAGATCGGCCTCAATCACGCAGGCAATACGCGGATAGCCGCCGGTGGTTTGCGCATCGGCCAGCAACACGATCGGATGACCGTTATGCGGCACCTGCACCACGCCCGGCAGCAGGCCATGCGATGACATTTCCCGCGGGGTGGTCCGCTGTAATTCCGGCCCCTGTAGCCGATAGCCCATCCGGTTGCTTTGCGGACTGAGATGCCAGGGCGTGCGCCAGAATTTCTCTTGCGCGTCTTTGCTGAACTCCTGGTATTCCGGCCCCGGCAAGGCTCTAACGCGGTTGCCGAACAGCAGTTGCTTCACTCCGATTTCCCTGGCCGGCAACCGGGCGGCGGTTCCCAGCGCCAGCTCATCGCCATCCGCCAGCAAACGTCCGGCAAATCCGCCGAAACCCGCCTTCAGATCGGTACTGCGCGACCCTAGCGCTTCCGCCACCTCAATGCCGCCGGAAACCGCCAGATAACTGCGCATCCCGTGGCGCGGCAGATGCATTTTCAATGTTTGTCCGGCGGTTACGGCAAAACGCCAGCCGGTCCACAACGGTTTGCCATCCAACTCGGCATGGCAGTCGGCCCCGGTCAACGCGACCCAGCAAGGCGACGTAAAAGTAGCGGCGAATCTTCCCAGCGTGATTTCCAGCGCGGCGGCATTCTCTTCGTTGCCCACCAACAGATTCGCCAGCTTGAGCGCGGGTATATCCAGCGCGCCGGACTGACTGATGCCCAGACGGCGAAAGCCGAAGCGTCCGGTATCCTGTACCGAGGTATACAATCCGGAATGAATAATTTTCAGCATATGCCCGCCTTCTGAGGCAAAAACCGAATATTATCGCCAGGGCGCAATAATGTCGGCGGCATGCTTTGTGGGTTGAACAAAGCCAGCGAAGTACGGCCAATCAGTTGCCAGCCGCCCGGCGTTGATAACGGGTAAATACCGGTCTGAGAGCCGCCGATGCCAACCGAGCCGGCCGCCACTCTCAGTCTGGGTTCAGAGCGGCGGGGAACATATAGCCTTTCGTCCAACCCACCCAGATAGGCAAAGCCAGGCTGAAAGCCGAGAAAATAAACGATATAGCTGGCGGAGGCGTGCGCTTCCACCACCTGTTTTTCAGTCATGCGGCAATGATCGGCGACCAGCGCCAAATCCGGCCCGGCCTCTCCGCCATAGGTCACTGGGATATCAATATCACGGGGCTCGAATACCAATGACTCGCTGTCTTCCCACCAGCGTTGCAGGCGCTCAATCGCATCCAGCGCGGACTGTTGCGGATGTTCCAGCAGCACCGTCAAGTTGTTCATTCCCGGAATCGCTTCCTGCACCGCTTCATGGTGATTCAAACGTTCGGCCAGCCCCCAGATGCGCTGCTGGCTTAGCAGCGTCATCGGTGGTTCCAGTTCCAGAACCACGCTCTTCTCGCCCAGCAGATAACATCGCGCCCGTTGCAATCTGTTCTCCTGCATCACGTTATGTGCTTTTCCTATGATTATGGGGAAAGCAAAAAAGATACCAAAATGACTTTTTGTACTGCCTTTTGTCGTTTTTGACCGTATGCTGTTAATAAAAAAGCGTTAACCATCAAGCCGGATTGGGAATATCAATAAACGTCACGTCAAAACCATGCTGCTGAGCCAGCCAATCCCCCAGCGCGCGGACCCCTCCCCGCTCCGTGGCGTGATGCCCGGCGGCAAAAAAATGCACCCCCATTTCACGCGCGACGTGGATGGTCTGCTCTGAAACTTCACCGGTAATGAAAGCGTCAACGCCAAATCGCGCCGCCAGCTCGATAAATCCCTGCCCGCCGCCGGTACACCACGCAATTCGACGTATCTGTTGCGGTGCATTATCCCCACAATGCAGCACCGAACGCCCCAATCGGTTTTCCAGACGCCGGCGCAACGCATCGCCGCTAAGTGTCTGAGAGAACTCGCCGTACGGCACCAGCGGTTCAATGGTTCCTAATGCATCGATTTCCAGCAACGCCGCCAGTTGGGCGTTGTTGCCCAATTGGGGATGCGCATCCAGCGGCAGATGGTAGCCATACAGATTAATATCGTTGACCAGCAGCGTTTTCAGCCGGTTACGCTTCATGCCCCGTACAATCGGCGATTCGTTTTTCCAAAAATAACCGTGGTGGACCAGAACGGCATCGGCCTGATGCTCAACGGCGGCATCCAGTAATGCCTGGGAAGCGGTCACGCCGGTGACAATACGCCGCACCTCGCTGCGGCCCTCCACCTGCAAACCATTTGGGGCGTAGTCCTGGAAGGACTCGGCGTTAAGCTGCTGGTTAATCAGTTTTTCCAAATCGCTATTACGCATACTTACTTTTCTCTGGTTGATCGTCATGTGCCATGGCTGAATTTTTCGCGGCGGCAAAGGCCGCCAGCGTCTGCTGTCTCGCCGCTTTGTGATCGACAATCGGCAGCGGGTAGTTCAGAGAGCACGACTGCCGAGCGGCCCACCGATGGGGATGGTGAATATCTTTATCCGGCACCGCGGCCAATTCCGGCAGCCAGCGGCGAATAAAAGCGCCTTGCGGATCGAACCGCTCCCCCTGAGTGGTCGGATTGAAAATACGGAAATAGGGAGCCGCATCCGTTCCGGTGGAAGCCGCCCACTGCCAACCGCCGTTATTCGCCGCAAGATCGCCATCTAACAGTTGCGACATAAAATAGCGCTCCCCTTCACGCCAGTCGATAAGTAAATCTTTCACTAAAAAACTGGCGCAAATCATACGCAGGCGGTTATGCATCCAGCCGGTTTGATTCATCTGCCGCATAGCGGCATCAACAATAGGATAACCGGTGTTTCCCTGCCGCCAGGCGATCAGATCGTCCGGCGAGCGCCGCCATTGAACCTGCTGCGTCCATGCGATAAAAGGTTTGTGCTTACATAAATCCGGCCAGAACACCAACAAATGCCGGTAAAACTCACGCCAGACCAGCTCATTAAACCAGACAAAAGCGCCGCCCTCCCGCTGCTCCAGCAGATCGGGACACTCGGCCCGCAACCGGTTAAAGCACTGACGGGGAGACAGAACGCCCAACGCCAGATAAGGCGATAATTTGCTGGTTCCCGCCAGCGCCGGCAAATCCCGCTGACGCGGGTAGTCCTGTACCTGTTCACGGCAGAACTGACGCAGCCGCTGTAAGGCCGCCGTCTCCCCGGCGGGAAAATCGCGATCAATCTCCTGCTGAGGATAACTGAACGGCGTTAACGCCGCCGTGATATCAACCGCACCGCCGCTTCTCGGCTTCGGAGCGGGAACGCTATCGGTATTCGTTTCCAACAGGCAGTTAATAAACGCCCGCCGAAACGGCGTGAACATCTTGTACATTGCGCCGTCCCCGTTCAGCACACGTCCGGGCGGCAACAACAGCGCGTCATCAAATCCCCGGCATTCAACGCGCCCGGCCAGCAGTTTTTCCACCTCGTTATCGCGCCGCCGTTCATTGATTTCGTACTGGCGGTTATAGAACAGATGCGTGACGGTCTGCTGCCGGCAAAAGTCCGCCAGCCAGTTCGCCGCGGCGGAAAAATCATCGCACTCATGGTAATAAAGGGCGATCCCTTTTTCGGCCAGATCTCGCCGCACCGCGTTGAGATTTTCCAGCAGGAAAGCGGCCTGTCTAGGAGACATATCATGCCGGCGCCACTGCTGCGGCGTGGCGATAAACAGAGCGATAACCCGCGCCTGCGGATCCCGGCAGGCCGCATGTAAAGCCAGGTTATCGGTTATGCGCAAATCATTGCGCAGCCAAACTAAATGCGTGGTCATTAATCATCCTTAGGTCACCCGTCAGTAACCGTAGCGCAGCCTTAGCGCTTCCGGATAAGGCTCAAAGTAGCGCTGTTCCGCAAGGTAAGCATCCGGATATTCCGCCATGTAATGCTTCAGCAAGGCGATGGGCGCCAGCAGGGGTTGCACGCCCTGCCGATAGCGATCGATCAGTTGGGTGAGTTCCTGTCGCTGCGACGAACTAAGCTGGCGGCGGAAATATCCTTGAATATGCATCAAGACATTGGTGTGATTGCGCCGGGTTGCCGGATGCGTCATCAGCTTCATCAACCGCAGGCGGTATTCCCGCGCAAAATCGTCCAACGATTCCCATTTATCGATATCCGCCACAAAACGCCCCAGCGCGCGGTATTCAGGCTGTGAATGGGCCAGCAGCAACAATTTATAACGGCTGTGAAACGCAATCAGCGCCCCGCGGCTAAGACCTTGCCGCCAGATCTGATGCAATTCATGCAGGGTATAAACCCGCTCAATAAAGTTTTCCCGCAGTCCCGGATCGTGCAGACGGCCATCTTCCTCTACCGGCAACCAAGGCAACTGATGCAACAGTTCCTGGGTAAACAGTCCCGTACCGCTTTTGCGCGCGTTCTTTTGCGGCTCGTCATACACTTTGACGCGCTCCATACCGCAACTGGGCGATTTGGCGCACACAATATAGCCGCACAGCTGCTGTAGCTGGCTGACTTTTTCTGCGGAAAAGCGGCGCATCTGCTGAGTGACATCCAGCGGCGAGCCATTACTGGCGCGCAGGGTAATGCTTCCTTCCGCGTTTTTTATCAGCCGCAACGCCGGACGCGGCACCGGCAGCCCAACGGCCATTTCCGGACAAACGGGCTCAAAATGGAAATACGGCGATAATTGCTCGACGGCAAACGCCAGACGCTTATGCCCGCCGTCGAAGCGCACCGGTTTTCCAAGCAGACAGGCGCTTATACCAACCGGGATCGGATCGAACGTCATGATTTATCCCCTTATAAAAAACAATCCGTTATAACCAGCATAGCGGATCCCGCCGCGACGCAGGAAAAACGAAAGGGGAAATAAGGTAAGAAATCATAAGATTAATCGGCGCGTTACATAAAATCGCCGGAAGCGATGTTAAACGGCGCCGGTGACGGCGTGGAACATAACGGCCAGGATGGCCCGCCATAAAAAAACCCGCCGAAGCGGGAGTAAATTAAAAAGAGTATTAAGCAGAATTATTTATATAGCAGATTGATTAATAAAAATCACAGGATGCCGCTTCCGACTGCGCCATCCAAACCGGTTTATCGCTGGTTTTCAGCCAAACACGATGAAGGTAGCTATAGAAACGCGCCCGATCGCGGCGAAACAGCATCACCGGCAGCGCGGCAACGCCGATAAAAACCACGGCGATACGGCGCAGGAGAATACGATAGAAAGGATAAGCGGTATAGGGCGACATGACGATCCTCCAGAGGCCAGTGACCGCGGCCGGCAGGTCACTTATATTAACGATAAAATCCGGATGGAAAACTGATTGGAACTTTACCGCCTTTAGCGCAAATTTTCTACTCATCGGACCAGAAAAAAGTGAAATAATCGGAGTTTGATGACAAATCCATTGTGATGAGAGCGAGATACCCGGAGCGACCACGGGGGTGAGGCGTCCCGACGGGAATCTCCCCTCCGTGTTTCTCTTACAAAAACGCGTGCGTTTTTGAACGCCGCTTGCGGGGCGAGTAATAACAGGCTTTGTCATCAGTCTGAATAATCGCCGTCTATTTTCCCCGGCGTCAGGCGGTACGCAGGCTAAACTTATCCGTAAATCCATGTAATACGCCTGCCGATATCCCCCATCACAGCCTGTTTACCATCGCCGCTTCACCATTTTTATACTTTTTTTACGCCCAACCACCGAAAATTTGCACCTTCTTTTCCCGCCGTTCAGTAGCCTGCTGTCGTTAATTCTTGATTACCCCCGGAGGGGTTTTATGACTCTCGGCATCCTTTTGGGCAGCCTGCTGGTGCTGCTGTTACTGGGCTATCTGGTTTATGCCCTGCTAAAGGCGGAGAACTTCTGATGATCGCTGACGTCTTTTTACCGATCGGCGGCTTGCTGCTGATACTGATGTTACTGGCGCAGCCGCTGGGCAATGTATTGGCGCGCCTGATCGAAGGGGAAAGCGGCGCGCTGCTGCAAAAATTTGAAGCGGGAAGCGCGCGTTTTTTAATGATTCATCGCGGAGAAATGCATTGGCGGCAGTATGCCCAGGCGCTTCTGACCTTTAATTTTCTCGGTTTCGTTGTGCTGTTCGGCCTGTTGATGACGCAGGGATCTCTCCCCCTCAACCCGGAAAACATGCCGGGATTATCGTGGCATCTGGCGCTCAATACCGCCGTCAGTTTCGTCACCAACACCAACTGGCAGGCTTACAGCGGGGAAAATACGCTGAGTTATCTGAGCCAGATGGCGGGACTAACCGTACAGAACTTCCTTTCCGCCGCGACGGGGATCGCGGCCGCCTTCGCGTTAATCCGCGCATTTTCCCGCCACGCCGTTGATACTCTGGGGAATGCCTGGTTCGACCTGCTGCGCATTACGCTGTACATTTTGCTGCCGCTCTCTCTCTTGTTGGCGCTCTTCTTTATCAGTCAGGGGACGCTGCAAAACCTGTTGCCCTATCAACACGTCACCACGCTGGAAGGCGCAACGCAAACTCTGCCCATGGGCCCCGTAGCCTCTCAGGAGGCCATCAAACTGCTGGGCTCCAACGGCGGCGGCTTCTTCGGCGCAAACTCCGCCCATCCATTTGAAAACCCCAGCGCGCTGAGCAATATCGTGCAGATGCTGGCGATTCTGCTGCTCCCCGCCGCACTGTGCTTTGCTTTCGGCAAAGCGGTTAACGATCCCCGTCAGGGATATGCCCTGCTATCGGCCATGGTACTGATATTTATCGTGGCGGCGGCGCTGACGATGTACGCGGAATATGACGGTAATCCGCATCTGCTGGAGCTGGGGGCGGATAGCGCCGGCAACCTGGAAGGCAAAGAAACCCGCTTCGGCGTTCTGATGTCCAGCCTGTATGCCGTGACAACGACGGCGACGTCGTCCGGTGCGGTCAACGCGATGCTCGACTCGTTTACCGCGCTGGGCGGCATGGCGCCGATGTGGCTGATACAAATCGGCGAAGTGGTGTTCGGCGGCGTCGGCTCCGGCCTATACGGCATGCTGCTGTTCGTTTTACTGACCGTTTTTATCGCCGGACTCATGATCGGACGCGCCCCGGAATACCTGGGGAAGAAGATCGACGTTTACGAAATGAAGATGACGGCGCTTGCCATTCTGCTTCCCCCGGCCCTGACGTTACTCGGCACGGCGTTGGCGATCGGCAGCGAAGCCGGACGCAGCGGCATTCTTAATCCGGGGGCGCACGGCTTCAGCGAGGTGCTCTATGCCGTGTCTTCAGCCGCCAATAATAACGGCAGCGCCTTTGCCGGACTAAGCGTCAACACGCCGTTCTATAACCTGCTGCTGGCGGCGGCCATGCTGCTGGGGCGTTTTGCCGTCATGATCCCGGTACTGGCTATCGCCGGGTCGCTGGTTATTAAAAAACGCCAGCCGGAAAGCAGAGGCTCCCTGTCCACCCGCGGTCCCCTGTTCATCGGCATGCTGATCGCCGTCATCTTGCTGATCGGCGCGCTGACGTTCATCCCCGCCCTGGCGCTGGGGCCGGTTGCCGAATATTTACAGTTCGGCCAAGTTCACTAAGGCTGGAGACGATTTATGACCCGCCAAACAAGCACGACTCAAACGATAGCTGAACATTCATCCGCGCCGCAGCGCGGCATGCTCCATCGCGCCAGGCGGCGTAAAGCGCAATCGCTGTTTGATATGACGCTGTTGCGCACCGCGCTGACGGATGCAATTAAGAAGCTCGATCCCCGTATACAGTGGCGTAACCCGGTGATGTTGGTGGTTTATCTCGGCAGCCTGTTGACCAGTATTATCTGGCTGGCGATTCTGGCCGGCGCGGCCTCCGGGGATGCGGCATTTACCGGCCTGATTTCGCTCTGGTTATGGTTTACGGTTCTTTTCGCCAATTTTGCCGAAGCCCTGGCGGAAGGACGCAGCAAAGCGCAGGCGAACGCCCTGAAAGGGGTGCAAAAAACCAGTTGGGCCAATAAACTTGCGGCGCCGCGGCACGATGCGGCGACAGAAGCGATCCCGGCGGATAGTCTGCGTAAGGGGGATGTCGTTCTCGTTAAGGCGGGCGAAATCATTCCGTGCGACGGCGAAGTGCTGGAAGGTAGCGCCTCCGTGGATGAAAGCGCGATTACCGGCGAGTCCGCCGCCGTTATCCGCGAATCCGGCGGCGATTTCGCCTCCGTAACCGGCGGAACCTGCGTGCTGTCCGACTGGCTGGTGATCCAATGCAGCGTCAATCCCGGCGAAACGTTCCTCGACCGGATGATCGCAATGGTGGAAGGCGCCCAGCGGCGGAAAACCCCTAACGAGGTAGCCCTGACCATTTTGCTGATTGAGCTGACCATCATCTTTCTGTTGGTCAGCGCCACGCTATATCCCTTTTCCTGGTTTGGCGCGGCGGCCAACGGCAGCGGAGAAACCGTCAGTATTACCGTCCTGGTCGCCCTGCTGGTTTGCCTTATTCCCACGACGATCGGCGGACTGCTCTCCGCCATCGGCGTGGCGGGCATGAGCCGTATGCTGGGCGCCAACGTCATTGCGTCCAGCGGACGGGCGGTGGAAGCGGCGGGCGATATCGCCGTGCTGTTATTGGATAAAACCGGCACCATCACGCTGGGCAATCGTCAGGCATCGGCATTTCTGCCTGCGCCGGGAGTCACGGAACAAACGCTGGCGGATGCCGCCCGGCTGGCATCGCTGTCCGATGAAACCCCGGAAGGCCGCAGCATCGTGATACTGGCCAAACAGCGTTTTAATCTGAACGATCGCAGCCTGCAGGATAGCGACGCCGCCTTTGTGCCGTTTTCCGCGCAAACGCGTATGAGCGGAGTTAACATTCAGCAGCGAATCATTCGCAAGGGCGCCGTCGATGCCCTGCGCCACTATATTGCAGCCAATCAGGGCAGTTTCCCGCAGCAGGTGGAAGCGTTGGTTTCCAATGTCGCCCGGCGCGGCGGAACGCCTTTGGTCGTCGCGGAAGGGAGACGCGTATTGGGCGTGGTGGAATTGAAAGACATCGTCAAAAGCGGCATCAAGCAACGTTTCGCCGAATTGCGCAGCATGGGAATCAAAACCGTGATGATTACCGGCGATAATCCTCTCACCGCCGCCGCGATTGCCGCCGAAGCCGGTGTGGATGATTTCCTGTCGGAAGCGACGCCGGAAACCAAACTGGCGCTGATTCGTCAGTATCAGGCTGAAGGCCGGTTGGTGGCCATGACCGGCGACGGTACCAATGATGCGCCCGCGCTGGCGCAGGCCGACGTCGCGGTGGCGATGAACTCCGGCACGCAGGCGGCGAAAGAAGCGGGCAATATGGTCGATCTGGATTCCAATCCGACCAAGCTGATCGAAGTGGTGCATATCGGTAAACAGATGCTGATGACGCGAGGATCGCTAACCACTTTCAGTATTGCCAATGACGTCGCCAAATACTTCGCCATTATTCCCGCGGCGTTCGCCGCCACCTATCCCCAGCTAAATGCGTTGAACATCATGCATCTGCATTCGCCGGCTTCCGCCATGCTTTCGGCCACCATTTTCAATGCGCTGATCATCGTATTCCTGATCCCGCTGGCGTTAAAAGGGATTAGCTATCGGCCAATGAGCGCCGCGGCGCTGTTGAGCCGCAATCTGTGGATTTATGGGCTTGGCGGGTTGGTGGCGCCGTTTCCCGGCATCAAACTGATCGATATGTTGCTAAGCGGATTGAATCTGGTTTAACCATTGACGGGTAATCGCTATGCGTAATTTACGTTCCGCCCTGTTTCTTTTAATCATGTTAATGCTGTGTACCGGCCTGGCTTATCCATTGCTGACCACGGAGCTGGCGCAGCGGCTATTCCCTTCCCAGGCCAATGGCTCATTGATTTACCGTGATAATATCGTCGTCGGCTCGTCGCTTATCGGCCAGGCATTCAACCAGGATAACTATTTCCATGGGCGCCCTTCCGCTACCGCGGATACCCCCTATAATGCGCTGGCTTCAGGCGGCAGTAATCTGGCGGCCAGTAACCCGGCGCTGGATAAACAGATCCGGCAGCGCGTCGCGCAGTGGCGCCGGAGCACCAACAGCCCGCTGCCTATTCCGGCTGATTTGCTGACCGCCTCCGGCAGCGGACTGGATCCGGCTATCTCGCCGGAAGCGGCGCGCTATCAGGCCGCGCGTATCGCTCAGGTCAGGGGGATCGCTTTGCCGCGGGTGCAACAATTGATTAGCCGTTTTACCCAAACCAGTACGCCGGCGTTTATCGGCCGCCCAACCGTAAATGTACTAATGTTGAATCTGGCGTTAGACCGGGAAAAAAAACTGCCCAGATAAGGAAACACCATGATTAATGGCGAAGATCATCGTCCGGATCCCGATAGCCTGCTGGCGCAAATTGATGAACCGCCATGCGGTAAGCTGAAAATATTCTTCGGCGCCTGCGCCGGCGTAGGGAAAACCTACGCCATGTTACAGGAAGCGCAGCGGCTACGAGCCCAGGGGCTGGACGTGTTGGTCGGCGTGGCGGAAACCCATGGACGCAGCGAAACCGCCGCCTTACTGGAAGGTTTGCCGCAGTTGCCGCAAAAACGCATCAATCATCATGGGCGTCACCTTGTCGAATTCGATCTCGATGCCGCGTTGGCGCGTTGTCCGGCACTAATCCTGATCGACGAACTGGCGCACAGCAACGTGGCGGGCTCACGGCATCCCAAACGCTGGCAAGATGTTCAGGAACTGCTGGATGCCGGTATCAACGTATTCACCACCGTTAACGTTCAGCACCTGGAAAGCCTGAATGACGTGATAGGCGGCGTAACCGGAATTCAAGTACGGGAAACCCTGCCCGATCCGATCTTTGATAATGCCAATGAAGTGATACTGGTGGATTTGCCGCCGGACGATCTGCGCCAACGGCTGAATGAAGGTAAAGTTTATCTGCCGTTGCAGGCCGAACGGGCGATAGAAAACTTCTTCCGCAAAGGTAATCTGATCGCGCTGCGTGAGCTGGCATTAAGACGTATGGCCGATCGGGTCGACGATCAAATGCGGGCGCTACGGGCGGTTCAAGGGCGGGAGCATATCTGGCATACCCGTGACGCCATCTTGCTATGCATCGGCCATGGACCGGGAAATGAAAAACTGGTGCGTACCGCATCGCGGCTGGCGGCCCGGTTGGGCAGCGTCTGGCATGCCGTTTATGTCGAAACGCCCAGTCTGCACCAGTTACCGGAAGCGCGGCGGCGGGCGATTTTACGCGCGCTCAAACTTGCGCAGGATCTGGGCGCGGAAACGGCGACGTTATCCGATCCGGATGAAGAATACGCCATATTACGTTATGCCCGGGAACATAACCTGGGAAAAATTGTTATCGGCCGCCATGCCGAACAACGCTTTGGCTGGCGGTGGCGCGCCCGCTTTGCCGAGCGCTTAGGTAAACTGGGGCCGGACCTTGATTTGGTGATTGTCTCCGTTAAAGATGAGGCTCCCAGGCCGGCCAAAGCGCCGGATACGCGCGACTTGATTGAAAAGTGGAGAATGCAGCTTTACGGCTGCGCGATGGCCGCCATACTGTGCGCCGCGATCACGCTGTTGGCGCTCTGGTCCCCCTTCTCTATGTTGGAATCAGAGAATCTGGTGATGATTTACCTGCTGGCGGTCGTGGTTATCGCCCTGTTTTATGGTCGCTGGCCCTCGGTGTTCGCCGCAATAATCAACGTCGCCATCTTCGATCTGTTTTTTATTTTGCCGCGCGGCACCCTTGCCGTTTCAGACGCCCAATATCTTGTCACCTTTGCGGTGATGTTGGGCGTCGGTATTTTGGTGGGCAACCTGACCGCGGGCGTGCGTTATCAGGCCAAAGTCGCCCGCTACCGCGAACAGCGCGCCCGGCATCTCTATGAGATGTCAAAAACGTTGAACCGCAGCCTGTCCCGTGCGGATATCGTAAAAGCCAGCCATCATTTCCTCAGCACCACGTTTCAAGCCAGAATCGCACTACTGCTGGCCGATGACCCCGACCATTCCTCGCCGGAGCTACAGCAACCGGCGCTCGACGGTCAGGAGCAACTTATCGTCGATAACGCGATTGCCCGCTGGAGTTTCGATCATCGTACGCCTGCCGGAGCAGGCACCGCCACCCTGCCCGGCGTCCCCTACCAGATACTGCCGTTGGCCACGACGCAGCAAATCTTCGGCGTGCTGGCGATTGAACCGGACAATATCCGGCAGTTAATGGTTCCCGAACAACAGCGCCTGCTGGAAACCTTTACCGTATTGATCGCCAATGCGCTGGAGCGCCTGTTTCTGATGCAAAGCACGGAAAACGCCCGCCTG
This sequence comes from Brenneria izadpanahii, assembly GCF_017569925.1. Lineage (NCBI taxonomy): Bacteria > Pseudomonadati > Pseudomonadota > Gammaproteobacteria > Enterobacterales > Pectobacteriaceae > Brenneria > Brenneria izadpanahii. The sequence continues at coordinate 3,724,554 of NZ_CP050854.1, forward strand.
AATACGGAGCGCGAGCAATTGCGAAACTCACTGCTCGCGGCCCTCTCCCATGATTTGCGCACGCCGTTGACGGTACTGTTCGGCCAGGCCGAAATTCTGACGCTTAATCTGGCCGACGAAGGCTCGCCGCACGCACGCCAGGCCAGCCAAATCCGCCAGCAGATCCTGAATACCACGCGGCTGGTGAACAACCTGCTGGATATGGCCCGGATCCAATCCGACGGCTTTCATCTGCGCAAATCGTGGCAAACGCTGGAAGAGTTGATCGGTGGCGCATTACAGCAGTTGGAAAGCGCGCTGGAGAAAAATACGATTCGGGTAAATCTATCCGACAATATGATTCTGGTTTATTGTGATGCCAGTCTGGTTGAGCGGGTGCTGATCAACCTGTTGGAAAATGCGCTGAAATATGCCGGCGAGCAGGCAATCATCACGATAGAGACGACAATACGCTATCGGCCGGCTACGCCGGATGATTGGCTGGAAGTGATTGTGCGGGATAATGGGCCGGGTATCGAAGCCGGGCAGGAAGAGGTTATTTTCGACAAGTTCGCCCGCGGCCATAAAGAGTCGTCAATCCCCGGCGTGGGGTTGGGGCTGGCGATATGCCGCGCCATCATCGACATTCACGGCGGGCGCATCTGGGCGGCCAATAGCGAAACGGGCGGCGCCGCATTCCATTTCACCCTGCCGCTATCCGCCCCGCCGGCGATCGAGCCAGAAGATCTTGAGGAGAACTGAATTCATTGCAGACCGCTATTTTGATCGTAGAAGATGAAAAAGAGATCCGCCGCTTTGTCCGTCAGGCGTTGGAGGCCGAGGGCTGTCGCGTGTATGACGCCGACACCCTGCAACGCGGCTTGATTGAAGCGGCGACGCGTAAACCCGAACTGGTTATTCTCGATCTCGGCCTGCCGGATGGCAGCGGCATCGACTATATCCGCGATCTCCGCCAGTGGAGCAGTATGCCGATTATCGTGCTGTCGGCGCGCGCTGACGAACAGGATAAAATCGAGGCGCTGGATGCCGGGGCGGACGACTATCTGACCAAGCCGTTCGGCATCGGTGAATTGATGGCCAGAGTACGTGCCGCATTGCGTCACCACGGGCGTTCGCCGCAGGAGACGCCGCTGGTGCGCTTCGGGAATGTGACCATCGACCTGCTCAATCGCCTGGTCAGCCGCGAGGGCCAGGAATTACACCTGACGCCGATCGAATTCCGTCTACTGGCGGTACTGGCGGCGAACCCCGGCAAGGTGCTGACGCAACGTCAGCTGCTAACCCAGGTCTGGGGGCCCAACGCCGTAGAACACAGTCACTATCTGCGTATCTATATGGGGCATCTGCGCCAGAAATTGGAAGTTGATCCCGCCCGGCCGCGCCATCTGTTAACAGAAACGGCGATTGGCTATCGTTTTATGCCGTAAATCTGGTTATCTGCCAGCGCCCGGCGTAACATTTCTGCGCGATTACATTCAAGAAGAACCTTGCCATTTCCGCTTATTTATTCTGGGATCTCATATTATGACTAGCTGGTTAATCTATGCCTTGCTATCTGCGCTATGCGCAGCCCTGGTCGCCATCTTTGGCAAAATCGGTCTGCAAAATCTGGATGCCAATTCCGCAACGGCAATCCGTGCTGTCGTCATGGCGCTTTTTTTAGTCGGCGTGGTGGTGGTACAGGGAAAAACGGCGCTGGTCAGCGAAATCATCGCCAATAAAAAGGCGTTGATGTTTATTCTGCTCAGCGGCGTGGCCGGCGCCATGTCGTGGCTGTTTTACTTTGTCGCGCTGAAAAACGGCAATGTTGCTCAGGTAGCGCCGATCGATAAACTCAGCGTGGTCTTTGCCGTGGTGCTGGCGGTGTTGCTGCTGGGTGAAAAAATTTCGCTGATGGCCGGCGCGGGCGTGGCGCTGATCTCAGCGGGCGCGCTGCTTGTAGCGCTGGGATAAAAGGCGCTGCGATGCAGCGCCTGACAGGATCATTACTTGGCGTTAGCCAGCACGGCGCTGACGATTTCTACCGCTTCTTTCTCAATGCGTTCCCGGTGCTCTGCGCCAAGGAAGCTCTCACAGTAGATTTTATAGGCTTCTTCCGTGCCGGAAGGACGCGCCGCAAACCAGCCGTTATCGGTCATCACTTTCAGCCCGCCGATAGGCGCGCCGTTGCCGGGTGCGCTCGTCAGGCGAGCGATGATGGGATCGCCGGCCAGCGTACTGGCGGACACCTGCTCTGGCGACAGCTTGGATAATGCCGCTTTCTGCGCGTGAGTCGCCGCTGCCTGAATACGGTTATAGCTCGGCGCGCCGAAGCGTTTCGTCAGCTCATCATAATGCTGTTGCGGGTTTTTACCCGTTACGGCCGTAATCTCCGCGGCCAGCAGACACATAATGATGCCGTCTTTATCCGTTGACCACGGCGTGCCGTCAAAGCGCAGGAATGACGCCCCCGCGCTCTCTTCGCCGCCAAAGCCGAAGCTGCCGTCGAATAGTCCGTCGACAAACCATTTAAAGCCGACCGGCACTTCCACCAGCTTGCGCCCCAAATCCGCCACGACGCGATCGATCATCGCGCTGGAAACCAATGTTTTGCCTACCGCGACGGACTCTCCCCATTGAGGGCGATGCTGGAACAGGTAGTTGATGGATACGGCCAGAAAATGGTTCGGATTCATCAGGCCGGCAGGCGTGACGATACCGTGGCGGTCATAATCCGGATCGTTGGCGAAAGCCAGATCGAATTTATCACGCAGCGCCAGCAACCCGGCCATGGCGGAAACCGATGAGCAGTCCATACGGATCACGCCGTCGTGATCCAGCGTCATAAAACGGAAAGTCTGATCGATGGAATCATTCACCAGCGTCAGATTCAGCTTGTAATGCTCGGCAATACGCTGCCAGTAGGCGATGCCGGATCCGCCCAGCGGATCGACGCCCAACGTCAGGCCCGCACGCTGAATCGCCGCCATATCCACCACGCTGGACAGCCCTTCAACGTAAGGCTGCACCAAATCCTGCTCATGGATATAACCGCTCTTCCAGGCCTGATCCAGCGTAATACGTTTCACCCCTTTCAGCCCGTCAGCCAACAGCGCATTGGCGCGTTTTTCGATCACGCTGGTGACGTTGGTATCGGCGGGGCCGCCATTTGGCGGATTGTACTTAATGCCGCCATCTTCGGGAGGATTGTGGGACGGCGTAATGACGATGCCGTCCGCCAGCGCGCCGCCTTCACGGTTATGAACCAAGATGGCATTGGAAATCGCCGGCGTCGGGGTAAAACCGTTGTCCTGCTGGACAATGATATCCACGCCGTTCGCCGTCAGCACTTCCAGTACCGAAATAAACGCCGGTTCGGACAGCGCATGCGTATCTTTGCCGAGATAGCACGGGCCGGCGATGCCTTGCTTGCCGCGCTCTTCGGCGATCGCCTGCGCTATCGCCAAAATATGCGCTTCATTAAAACTATGGCGTCCCGCGCTGCCGCGATGTCCCGAAGTACCAAACTTCACCGCATGCGCTGCATTTCCGACTTCCGGGCGCAGAACATAATATTGTGACGTCAACTGAGCCACATTGATTAAATCGCTTTGCCGGGTAGGCTGTCCGGCTCTTGGGTGATTAGCCATTGGCATCTCTCTCTGACGCTGTCATGAATTAGATGGTTCCGCAAACTTTCTCTGTCAGTTCTACCGGGAACTGCATTGACAGCATGATGTGTTCGACCATGCTTCGTTTACGACCGGTATTGGTGTTGGTAATAACCCAGTATGGCGTACCCGGAATATGTTTGGGCTTAGTATGGGTGCCATTCTGAAGTAGAGTTTGCTGATCGCCCGCGAAATAAACCCGCGTACGGCCATGAAGCGATTCTGTCGCCAGCGCAAATTCCTGCGGCGACAGGAGGTACAACTGAGACAATACCAGCATAAAGCGATTGATCGCCTTATGCTGCTCAGCGTATTCATCCGATAACAGTAATTCCCGCATTGCCCGAACCCGATCGCCCGGACGCGGGGATGAAGCTGGCTGCGTATTTGCCGCAACGTCCGCCGCTGGCGCCGCGGAGGACTGGCCGGCGGTAAATTTCAGCATCCGCCGTAAAATATCCGATGCGCTTTCACCGATATGCTGCGTGTGGCTCGCGATATAACGATAAAGCTCTTCGTCGACCTCAATAGTTTTCATCTTTATCCAGTGCTGTTTTATTACTCAAATCAATCGTCAAGAAGTATACAAGCGAATAACGGCTCTCGAACAGCGCCAGAACACCGACAACGCAAAAACTCGGATTATGCCTTGCTGACGCTGCTCTCACCGACGAGGTTAGACTTGCTTCTTCCGCGGTAACCTTGTGTTGTAAACTAATGATACCCTAAGCGCCTGTATCTCTGAATGAACTTCACCATGAAATTGAATTATCGTAGGCATGATGCGCGTCAACCCGATGGCAAATTACCCGTCGTCCTCATCCACGGACTGTTTGGCAATCTGGATAATCTTGGTGTACTGGGCCGGGATTTGCAAAATCAGCGCGATGTTTTACAACTGGATCTGCGCAATCACGGCCTGTCGCCGCGCTCGCCGCAGATGACCTACCCGGCGATGGCGCAAGATGTTCTGGAATTATTGGATGCATTGAACATCGAGCGGGCAATCGTGATCGGTCATTCGATGGGCGGGAAAGTGGCGATGTCGCTCAGTTCCCTTATTCCGCAGCGGCTGGCGAAGCTGGTGGTGATGGATATCGCGCCGGTCGCCTATCGGACCCGCGGGCATGACGATGTGTTTACCGCGTTACGGGCCGTCAGCGATGCCGGGCTCGCCTCCCGTACGCAAGCCGCCGCGCTGATGCGACAATATCTGAAGGAAGAAGGCGTCATTCAATTTTTGCTGAAATCGTTCCAGCAGGGCGAATGGCGATTCAATGTGCCGGCGCTGTGGGATCAATACGAAAATATTATCGGCTGGCAGGATGTTCCCGCCTGGCAGGGGCCGGTGTTGTTTATTCGCGGCGAAAACTCGCCCTATCTGGATGATATCTATCGCGAAGCCATACTGCGCCAGTTCCCGATGGCTCGCGCTTATGTGGTGAGCGGCGCGGGACACTGGGTTCATGCGGAGAAACCCGAGGCGGTCTTACGCGCAATCCATCGTTTTCTGGATGCGAGTTAACCGGACGGCCCTGATTAACCATTGTCGCCGCCAGTACGGCTGGGGTATGATGACGCCCGCAGTAGAGGGACGGCTAATTCAGCCAAGGCGTTGTAACCACATCATCAAAATGAACGCGTAGTACGTTATGTTATAGACGTGCGCATTTTGGTCCGAATACCTTGCAGTATCATTACCTATGGCAAAAGAACAAACGGATCGTACCACGCTGGATCTGTTCGCAGATGAGCGACGCCCGGGCCGCCCGAAGACCAACCCGCTTTCACGTGATGAGCAGTTAAGAATCAATAAGCGTAATCAGCTGCGACGCGACAAAGTTCGCGGATTACGGCGGGTTGAGCTGAAAATTAACAGCGAGGCGGTCGATATCCTTAACGACCTGGCCGCACAGCGCAATATCAGCCGTAGTGAACTTATTGAAGAAATTTTACTGGAACAGCTGGCCGGGAAAAAAGTCTGACGCCAATAAGCCGCGCTTCCCGGCAGCAAGGCGTCATCCCTGACGCCCTATAAATAATCAGAACTTTTCCCAATTATCATGACTTGGCGGCAACGCTTTCTGAGCCGTTGCCGCTATCGCGGCTTTCGGCGCCGCGTTGATTTTTACCGCTTTTGCCGGCTGGATATGATGTTCGGACAACTGGAATAACGAAACCGTCTGATTCAACAGCGCCGCCTGCTCTTCCAGCGACAGCGCGGCGGCCGATGCCTGCTCGACCAACGCCGCGTTCTGCTGGGTGACGCTGTCCATCTCTGAAACGGCCTGAGCGACCTGAGCTATCCCCTTGCTTTGTTCTTCCGATGCGGAAGCGATCTCTCCCATGATATCGGTCACGTTAGTCACCGCGCGAACAATGTCGTGCATGGTGTTGCCGGCCTCTTCAACCAGATGGGAACCGGTATCCACACACCGGACGGAATCCGAAATAAGCCCCTCAATTTCTTTGGCGGCCTGCGCGCTGCGCTGCGCCAAACTACGAACTTCGCCGGCCACGACGGCAAAGCCACGTCCCTGCTCGCCGGCGCGGGCCGCTTCAACAGCCGCATTCAGCGCCAGGATATTGGTTTGAAAGGCGATGCTGTTAATCACGGTGGTAATCTCGGCGATTTTCCGTGAACTGCTGGAAATTTCCGACATGGTTTTCACCACGTTTTCAACAATATCGCCGCCCTTCTTCGCCGTCGTAGAGGCCTGCAAAGCCAATTGGCTGGCATGGTTGGCGTTTTCGGCGTTCTGTTTTACCGTTGCCGTCAATTGCTCCATGCTGGCGGCGGTTTCTTCCAGTGCGGAAGCCTGCTGCTCGGTACGTGACGACAGATCGTTGTTCCCGGCGGCGATTTCCGAAGATCCCTGATAAATAGAATCGGTGCTGTTTCTGATGGTGCTGACCGTGTTGGCCAAACTGGTTTGCATTTCACGTAAGAGAGGAAATAACCTGCCGACGCAGTTACGGCCAAAATCCACGATAGGTTTGCCTAACTGGCCTGATGCAATCACGCTGAAATGATCGCGCAGATCGTTCAATGGCCGGACCAGGAACTTCACCAAATAGCGATCGGTCAGGAACAGCATAATCACCCCGACGATCAAACCTGCCAGCAAAATGTTTTGACCAATAGAGGTGATCTGCTCGAAACGCACGCCGGCGGCAACAAACTTTTCAGACGCGACTTTATTGAGGGCCGACATCGATGCGCCGAACTGGCGGCTCAACGGCGGCACCACGTCTCTGGCCTGGACCTGATAGTCATCCAGCAAATTTGCCGAGGCTTTCTGATATAAAGGTTCGACGCCTTGAACAATCAGCGTATTCCAATCGCGACTGGCCGCCTGCACCAGCGCATCATCCAATCCCGCATGATCTATCCCATTGAATGCCGCCAAATCCGCTTTTAACGTATTCAGCGCATTCAACGCCGATGCCTGCTCTCTGTCCGCGGAGGCATTATCGCCGCTGCGGCGCGCATCAACGGCGCGGGCCAAACGCGTAACCATACGAAAATACTGATCGTTAGCCTGATTAACAAAATTCATGTTTTCCACCAGCAGGCTGCTGGTTTTAGACGTTGTCGTCATCTCCTTGAAAGAAAATATCGTGTATATCGACACGCCTCCCCATAGTACACAGAAGGTGCCGAGTACCCATAACATGGCCGTTCTGATGGCGATGTTCCTTAAAAATCTCATAGTTCACTCCAAACCCGAACACGCATAAAAAAGGAAGATCTTGCCGGCAATAGGCGGCAAGATAACGAGAATTCTATTAATTAGGCTTTCATCACTCCTTCCTGTCGCTAATCTTTCGTCCTGTCGAAACGGATACAATCCACGCTTGTTAATCGACAAAATACGGGGAATGTTTAGCTTCTGAACTGTACTTACCGTCGTTAATTTTCTATTCTTTGAACAACCTCATAACTTTTCATAAACATAAGTTTTATTGATCCATTCGATATGCATTTAAAGAATATATCCAGCAGGTTTCGCGGTGCCGGATAACGCGTTGGCTTTTTACGGGCGAGGCTCACAGGGGCCGAGTACAAAACCGGCGCATCTGCAATTTGACGAAATGGCGAGGCGGATTATGGCCGGTTCAATCCGGGAAATGGACGCCGACAAAATTCATGCCGCTATTTACTTATCCTTACCGATACGAGTTTCTCATGCAGTGAGTGTCTGTTATTATTAGCCGATAAGTGGGTAAGGCACTGCTCCATATCATTAAGAATCAAGAGGTTATTCAATTCATGGCACTCATAGGAATTTTCTTTGGCAGTGACACCGGCAATACCGAAAACATTGCCAAGACCATCCAACAGCAACTGGGAACCGACGTTGCCGAAGTTCATGACATCGCCAAAAGTAGTAAAGAAGATCTTGAAGCCTTCGATATTTTACTGTTGGGTATCCCAACCTGGTACTACGGGGAAGCTCAATGCGACTGGGATGACTTTTTCCCTACGCTGGAAGAAATTGACTTTACCGGAAAACTGGTCGCCATATTTGGCTGCGGCGATCAGGAAGACTACGCAGAGTACTTCTGTGACGCGATGGGCACCATCCGCGATATTATCGAGCCACGCGGCGCGACTATCGTTGGGCACTGGCCGACCGAAGGCTACTACTTTGAAGCGTCTAAAGGTCTGGTGGACGATAAACACTTCGTCGGTTTGGCCATCGATGAAGATCGTCAGCCTGAACTGACCAGCGAACGCGTCACCGCCTGGGTGAAACAGATCAGCGAAGAGTTGAATCTGAAAGAGTTGGTTGGCTAAAACGGTTTTCCGGCTCTGATAGCCATACCTGTCAGAGCCGGGTTAATAGAAAAAACCTTTCGCAAAGATTGATACATTTTTTTAACTTCTTCCTATAAGTATGTACAATACCCACATCGGTTATGTGCATTCATTTGGTGTACCCCAATACCAACAATACATTGCATGGTACGTCTAGATTGTATATGGATATAATATTGTTAACATTTCACTGTTTTCATTTTGTATGCACGGTTCTATAATTGAGACGCTATTGCATTTTTTGAGCCGACCGATGTCATAGGCTAGGTAGCCTCCATTGATAAGTAAGCAACAGGACTAAATCCGCATGACTGACAATAACACCGCATTAAAGAAGGCCGGCCTGAAAGTCACTCTTCCAAGACTGAAAATTCTGGAAGTATTGCAGGACCCAGAGTGCCACCACGTCAGTGCGGAAGATTTATATAAAAAACTGATTGATATGGGCGAAGAGATTGGTTTGGCGACCGTCTACCGCGTACTGAATCAGTTTGATGATGCTGGTATCGTAACCCGCCATAACTTTGAAGGCGGTAAATCGGTTTTCGAACTGACGCAACAACATCATCATGACCATCTGATTTGCCTGGATTGTGGCAAAGTCATTGAGTTCCGTGATGAGTATATCGAAGCACGCCAACGCGAAATCGCGGAAAGACACGGCATCAAGCTGACTAACCACAGTTTGTATCTGTATGGCCATTGCAGTGAAGGGGATTGCCGTGAAGACGAAACCCTGCACGACGCAAAAAGATAAATCTACCGCATAAAAAAACCGCCGCGGCGATTTTCAACGTCGCTTGCGACGGCCTGTAAGGTGACGGGTTGAATAGCCCGTCATAAAATAAAACCGCCGAGGCGGTTTTATTTTATCCTTGCGGCAAATCCTGCCGTTATCCTACCCAGGTATCCCGTAAGCCCACCGTACGGTTAAATACCAGATTCTGCGGACTGGAATAAACTCGGTCAGCGCAGAAATAGCCTTCACGCTCAAACTGATACGCTTTTTCCGCTTCGGCCTGCGCCAAGCTCGCCTCAACGAATCCATGAGTCACTTTCAGCGATTCAGGATTGATGGTTGACAGAAAATCATCCGCCGCCCCAGGATTGGCGACGCTGAACAAACGATCGTACAGACGGAATTCCGCCGGCAGACCGTGCGTCACGGATACCCAGTGGATCACGCCTTTTACCTTACGGCCATCGGCCGGATCTTTACTTAAGGTATCAGGATCATAGCTACAATAAATAGTAGTGATGTTACCCTGCTCGTCTTTATCGATACGCTCCGCCTTAATCACGTAAGCATTACGCAGACGAACTTCTTTACCTAACACCAGACGCTTGTACTGCTTATTGGCCGACTCACGAAAATCAGCGCGATCGATATAAACCTCACGGCTGAATGCCACCTGGCGCGTCCCCATTTCCGGTTTATTCGGATGGTTTGGCATCGTAACCCACTCTTCATGACCTGAAGGCAGATTTTCAATCACCACTTTCACCGGATCGAGCACCGCCATGGCGCGCGGCGCGTTTTCATTCAGATCGTCACGCACACAGGCTTCCAACGCCGCCATTTCAACGTTGTTATCCTGCTTGGTTACCCCGATGCGGTAACAGAATTCACGGATAGATGCGGCGCTGTAGCCACGGCGGCGCAAGCCGGAAATCGTCGGCATACGCGGATCGTCCCAACCTTCGACAATTTTTTCCGTCACCAGCAGGTTCAGCTTGCGCTTGGACATGATGGCGTATTCAAGGTTAAGGCGAGAGAACTCATACTGACGCGGATGGCAAGGGGTGGTGATATTATCCAGCACCCAGTCATATAAACGGCGGTTATCCTGGAATTCCAAGGTACACAGGGAGTGGGTCACGCCTTCCAGCGCATCGGAAATACAGTGGGTAAAATCATACATCGGGTAGATGCACCATTTGTTGCCGGTCTGATGATGCTCGGCAAACTTAATGCGGTACAGAACCGGATCGCGCATCACGATAAATGACGATGCCATATCGATCTTGGCGCGTAGACAGGCCGTCCCCTCGGCAAAACCGCCGTTACGCATTTTTTCGAACAGTTCCAGGTTTTCCTGTACGCTGCGATCGCGATACGGGCTATTTTTACCCGGAGAGGTCAGCGTACCGCGATATTCGCGGATCTGTTCCGGCGTCAGTTCATCGACGTACGCCAGCCCTTTACCGATCAGCTCAACCGCATACTGATGAAGCTGATCGAAATAGTCGGAGGAATAGCGAACGTCGCCGCTCCATGAGAAACCCAGCCAGTTAACATCGCGTTTGATCGATTCAACGTATTCAATATCTTCTTTCACCGGATTGGTATCGTCAAAACGCAGGTTACATTTCCCGTTGTAATCCTGAGCGATCCCGAAATTCAGGCAGATAGACTTCGCATGTCCGATATGCAGATAGCCATTCGGCTCTGGCGGAAAACGCGTCTGAATATGGTCATGCTTACCTGACGCCAGATCTTCATCGATAATCTGACGGATAAAGTTAGTTGGGCGGGCTTCAGCCTCACTCATGCTTGATTCCTCAATGCTAAAACGACGTATAACCGCTAATGATCCAACAAGCTACGCTGGGAAACAACCGTTAGTTTCATTAAAAAACAAAAACGGGATGAGATAGCGATCTCATCCCGCAAATTTACCTTATGCCGCGCGATTCAAATACGATGAAAAGCGCGTATCGACATTATTCTTCGCTGACTTTCTTCAGCGCCGAAGCGATCGACTCAGCCTGAGTGCCGACGACGATCTGCACGCTCTGTTTATTCAAACGAATCACCCCGGCGGCGCCTAATTGCCTGGCCAGTTTGTCATCGACCAACCCTGAATCCACCACGTTCAAACGCAGCCGGGTGATGCAGGAATCAATACCGGACAGATTTTCTTTTCCGCCGATGGCCTGTAAATACCCCCTGGCCTGCGTGAGAACATCACCGGATGGCGACGGAACCGCCGCATTCACATCATAGCCGTCGGCCTCGCTACCGCTTACCGACAGTTCGCGTCCCGGAGTCAGTAAATTGAAACGCGTGATGGTGAATCGGAATACGCAGTAGTAAACGACCGAGAACACAAGACCCTGCGGTATCAGCATATACCAGTGGGTCGCCAGCGGGTTGCGCGACGACAGCACCATATCCACCAGCCCGGCGCTGAAGCCGAAACCGGCAATCCAATGCATACTGGCCGCAATAAATACCGAGATGCCGGTCATCACCGCATGCAGAAAATACAGTACCGGCGCGACAAACATAAAGGAGAACTCCAGCGGCTCGGTGATGCCGGTAAAAAATGCGGCCACCGCCGCGGCCAGCATAATCCCGCCGATCTTGCTTTTGTTCTCCGGACGGCTGCAATGATAAATCGCCAACGCCGCGCCAGGCAGACCAAACATCATAATCGGGAAAAATCCGGCCTGATAGCGGCCGGTAATGCCGACCACGGCTTTACCGGCATCAATCGACTGCTGCCCGGCAAGGAAATTGGGAATATCGTTAATACCCGCCACGTCAAACCAGAACACCGAGTTCAGGGCGTGATGCAAGCCTACGGGAATCAACATCCGGTTACAGAACGCATAAACGCCGGCGCCGACCGAACCTAACTGTTGAATATACTCGCCGAAAGAGACTAGCGAACTATAAATGACCGGCCACACATACATCAGGATGAAGGCCACCAGAATCATCAGAAACGAGGTGATAATGGGAACCAGGCGGCGTCCGCTGAAGAACGACAGCGCTTTCGGCAGCTCGACCTGACTAAAGCGGTTGTACAGTTCCGCGGAGATAATCCCCACCAAAATACCGATGAACTGATTTTTAATGTGGCCGAATGCGGCCGGCACCTGCTCCAGCGGTATTTTCCGAATCATCGCAATAGCATCCGGCGAACACAGCGTTGTCAGCACCAGATAGCCGACAAAACCCGCCAGAGCCGCCGCGCCGTCTTTATCTTTCGACAACCCGTAAGCGATCCCCAACGCAAACAGGACATCCATATTCCCGATAATGGCCGATCCGGATTTGATAAACAGCGCCGCCAACGCATTTTCATTTCCCCACCCCACCGGATCAATCCAGTATCCGACCCCCATCAGGATCGCAGCAGCGGGCAACGTCGCAACGGGCACCATTAATGCCCGTCCAATCTTTTGTAAATAGCCAAGAATACTCACGTTTCCTCTCTTATTCTTACTCTATGGGGCTCCAAAGCCGCCCGTTAGACGCGCTCACCGCCAGCTCATGCACACCAGATAATTTCAATGCGGAGGGTAAACAATATATTTTTCCTCACAAATTAATCATAATAATTATGTGATGAAAATCACTAAAAATTCGCATATTAAAAGTTTATACCTGAAAAAAACGCCATCTTATTTCAAGACAAAAAAAAACGAGCTACACTGACAGCCAGTTTTATCTCAACGCTGAAAAAGCGTCGGTGACGCCATTCAGTCGAGTATTATTTCGCCATTACTGAGTAAACCAGGAGAGCACTGATGAGACTTATTCCTTTAATCACGCCGGTTGAAGTCGGCAAATGGGCCGCCCGTTATATCGTCCAGCGAATTAACGAATTCAATCCCAGCGCCAGCCGCCCCTTCATCCTGGGCCTGCCCACCGGCAGTTCGCCGCTGGAAGCGTACAAAGCGCTGGTAGAGATGCATAAAGCGGGACAGGTGAGCTTCAAGCACGTAGTGACATTCAATATGGACGAGTACGTCGGCTTACCCAGCGATCATCCGGAAAGCTATCGCAGCTTCATGCACCAGAATTTTTTTGACCACGTTGATATTCCCAAAGAAAATATCAATTTATTGAACGGTAACGCGGAAGATATCGCCGAGGAATGCCGCCGCTACGAAGAGAAAATCAAGTCTTACGGCAAAATCCATCTGTTCATGGGCGGCGTAGGCAATGATGGGCATATCGCGTTCAACGAGCCGGCTTCTTCTCTGTCTTCGCGCACGCGAATCAAAACCCTGACGGAAGAGACGCGTATCGCCAACTCCCGTTTCTTTAACGGTGACGTTAATCTGGTGCCGAAGTATGCTTTGACGGTTGGCGTCGGTACGCTTCTCGACGCCGAAGAAGTGATGATCCTGGTCAGCGGACGCAATAAAGCGCTGGCATTACAGGCCGCGGTAGAAGGAAATGTAAACCATATGTGGACCATCAGTTGCCTGCAGCTGCACGCGAAGGCGATTGTGGTCTGCGACGAGCCCTCCACCATGGAGCTAAAAGTCAAAACCGTTAAGTATTTTCGTGAATTAGAAAGCGAAAACATAAAAAATCTTTAATCTATAGCTTTCAAAGCGCCAAAACGCGGCTCGCCGCATCCCCGAAATAGAGGGGATCCAGCCGGGCCTGATGGTTTAGCCCAGCCAACGCGCCTCTAACGTGAAAAAGATGAAGGGCATAGCAAGGAGTTGATGATGTACGCCTTAACAAATGGTCGGATTTATACTGGTCACCGGATACTTGATAATCATGCGGTTATCGTTGCCAATGGTTTGATAGATACCGTTTGCCCCATGAGCGATCTTCCCGCCGGGCTGGAAAAACAGGATCTTGGCGGCGCGTTGGTGGCTCCCGGATTTATTGATTTACAGCTAAACGGCTGCGGCGGCGTCCAATTCAATGACTCGCTGGAATCCATCTCCGTCCAGACGTTGGAAACCATGCAACGGGCTAATATAAAGTCGGGCTGCACCAGCTTCCTGCCAACCCTCATCACCTCCAGCGATGAATTTATGAAACATGGGGTGGAAGTCATGCGCGCCTATCTGGCGCAGAGCCAGAATCAGGCATTAGGATTGCACCTCGAAGGCCCGTGGTTGAATGAGATTAAAAAAGGCACGCATAATGCGGCGTTTATCCGTCAACCCACCCCGGAGCTGGTTGATTTTTTATGTAAAAATGCTGATGTCATCAGTAAAATCACCCTGGCGCCGGAAAAAGTGCAACCCGCGGTAATCCGCCAATTAACCGAAGCAGGCATCGTGGTTTCCGCCGGTCACTCCAATGCAACCTGGGAAGAAGCCAAACAAGGCTTTGCCGCCGGTATCCGCTTCGCCACCCACCTGTTCAACGCCATGCCGTATCTGACAGGCCGTGAACCGGGTCTGGTCGGCGCGGTCTATGACGCGCCGGAGATCTATTGCGGTATTATCGCCGACGGTCTCCACGTCAATTGGGCCAACATCCGCAACAGTAAGCGGATCAAAGGGGAAAAACTGGTACTGGTCACCGACGCCACGGCGCCGGCCGGTTCGGACATTGAGCAGTTCATTTTTGCCGGCAAACCCATATACTGTCGCGATGGCCGATGCGTGGATGAAAACGGAACCCTTAGCGGTTCGGCGCTCACGATGATAGAAGCGGTGCGCAATTGCGTCGAACAAGCGGGGATCCCGCTGGATGAGGCGCTGAGAATGGCGACGCTTTATCCCGCACGCGCTATCGGCATCGATAAACGTTTGGGAAGCATCGAAAGCGGTAAAGTGGCTAATTTGACCGTTTTTGACCGCAATTATCACATTCTCAAAACTTTGGTTAACGGTAACGATATGTTGGCGCTGACAAAGGATTGACCCGATAAGAGTAACTTTTACATGACCATTGGCGGACAAGCACAGATAGGGAATGTCGACCTGGTTAAACAACTAAACAGCGCGGTCGTGTACCGCCTGATTGACCAGCAAGGCCCGATCTCACGAATACAGATTGCGGAACAGAGCCAGCTTGCCCCAGCCAGCGTTACTAAAATCACTCGCCAACTGCTGGAGCGCGGCTTAATCAGAGAAGTTGACCAACAGGCGTCAACCGGCGGCAGACGCGCCATTTCCATCGTCACCGAAACGCGTCCCTTTCACACCATCGCCGTGCGCCTTGGCCGCCATGACGCCACCGTCGCCCTGTATGATTTACGGGGAAAGTCATTAGGAGAAGAGCACTACAACCTGCCGGAAAATACGCAGGACACGGTGGAAGCCGCCCTGTTTAGAACCATCAGCCATTTTCTTAATAATCATCAGCACCGCATCCGTGAACTGATCGCCATTTCCGTGGTGCTGCCCGGACTGGTGGATCCGCTTAATGGCGTGGTTCGTTATATGCCGCACATCAACGTCGACAACTGGCCGCTGGTCGCCAACATTCAGCGCCATTTTCACGTCACCAGCTTTGTCGGCCACGATATCCGCAGCCTGGCGCTGGCTGAGCATTACTTTGGCGTTACGCTGGATTCACTGGATTCGATTCTGGTGCGCGTTCACCGCGGCACCGGGGCGGGTATAGTGGTCAATGGAAAAATATTTCTCGGCAATAACGGCAATGTCGGAGAGATCGGCCATATCCAGATTGATCCGTTAGGGGAACGCTGTCACTGCGGTAATTTCGGCTGTCTGGAAACGGTTGTTTCCAATGCCGCTATCGAACAGCGGGTACAACACCTGTTGCAACAAGGCTACCCCAGTAAACTAACGGCCGATAACTGTACGATCGCCAGCATCTGCAAAGCGGCCAACCGGGGCGACGCGCTCGCGCGCGAAGTCATTGAACATGCGGGACAACATCTGGGCAAAGCGGTATCCATTGCCATCAACCTATTTAATCCGCAAAAGGTCGTAATCGCCGGAGAGATTACCGAATCGGCAAAAATCTTATTGCCGGCGATTCAGCGCAGCATCAATGCCCAGGTGCTAAAAGAGTTTCGGGATAACCTCCCCGTTGAGGTATCCGGCCTGAATCATCTTTCTGCGATTGGCGCTTTTGCGCTGGTAAAACGCGCAATGCTAAACGGCACGCTATTGCAATATCTGCTGGAAACGCGCTAACAGCCGTTTTTTCTCATAAGACTAGGTTATGGTATCGCTAAAAATACGGCGATTTCACGGATGAAATTTGTCGATTATTTATTAAATCGCCATATAAATTATTCAATCGACACCAACACTGGTTTTTTCATTAGATGATATTGAATTCTTATCGCGTTTTGATGCTAAATCAATGTCACTAAGACAACATCTGTAATCTTAATGCAGAAAAACGGCGTCTATTATCGGCATCCGTGAGTTGCATTTGATCAATCTGAAATATTCTTCGACTGGCGAGACCAGCGAGTTAAGGGAGTTATCTATGTGTTCTATTTTCGGCGTGCTTGATCTGAAAACCGACCCGGCTGAAATGCGCAAAAAAGCGCTGGAATTATCACGGTTAATGCGCCACCGCGGACCGGACTGGTCTGGTATCTATGCCAGCGACAAAGCGGTTCTGGCCCATGAACGTTTGTCTATCGTTGACGTAAACACCGGCGCCCAACCGCTGTACAACGCTGCGCGCACCCATGTTTTGGCCGTTAACGGGGAAATTTATAACCATCAGACGCTGCGTCAGCAGTACGCCGATCGCTATGAGTTCCAGACCGGCTCCGACTGCGAAGTCATTCTGGCTCTGTATCAGGAAAAAGGCCCGGAATTCCTGGACGATCTGCGCGGCATGTTTGCCTTCGCGCTTTATGACAGCGAAAAAGACGCCTATCTGATCGGCCGCGATCATCTGGGCATCATCCCGCTGTACATGGGTTATGATGAACACGGAAACTTTTACGTCGCTTCAGAAATGAAAGCGCTGGTTCCAGTATGCCGCACCATCAAAGAGTTCCCCGCCGGCAGCTATTTGTGGAGCCAGGACGGAGAAATCCGTGAATACTATCATCGCGACTGGTTCGACTATGACAATGTAAAAGATAACGAAACTGATGCCGATGCCCTGCGCGACGCGCTGGAAGAATCAGTAAAAAGCCACCTGATGTCGGATGTGCCTTACGGCGTTCTGCTCTCCGGCGGCCTGGATTCTTCCGTTATCTCCGCCATCACGAAAAAGTATGCCGCGCGCCGCGTTGAAGACCAAGAGCGCAGCGAAGCCTGGTGGCCGCAGCTGCACTCCTTTGCCGTGGGTCTGAAAGGCGCGCCGGATTTAAAAGCGGCGCAGGAAGTGGCCGACCATTTAGGTACGGTTCACCATGAGATCCACTTTACCGAACAGGAAGGTCTGGATGCGATCCGCGATGTGATTTATCACATTGAAACCTATGACGTAACCACCATTCGCGCGTCTACGCCGATGTACCTGATGTCCCGTAAAATCAAAGCGATGGGCATTAAAATGGTCTTGTCCGGCGAAGGCTCCGACGAAGTGTTCGGCGGTTATCTCTATTTCCACAAAGCGCCAAACGCCAAAGAACTGCACGAAGAAACCGTGCGTAAATTACTGGCGCTGCACCAATACGACTGCGCCCGCGCCAACAAGGCCATGTCGGCCTGGGGCGTAGAAGCGCGCGTACCGTTCCTGGATAAAAAATTCCTTGATGTGGCGATGCGCATCAACCCGCGCGATAAAATGTGCGGCAACGGCAAAATGGAAAAACACATTCTGCGCGAATGCTTTGATTCCTATCTGCCTCACAGCGTGGCATGGCGTCAGAAAGAGCAATTCTCCGATGGCGTCGGCTATAGCTGGATTGATACGCTGAAAGCCGTCGCGGCCCAACAAATCAGCGATCAACAGATGGAAACCGCGCACTTCCGTTTCCCGTACAACACGCCGACCTCCAAAGAAGGCTATCTGTACCGTGAAATCTTCGAAGAGCTGTTCCCGGTTCCCAGCGCCGCTGAATGCGTGCCCGGCGGCCCGTCCGTCGCCTGTTCTTCGGCTAAAGCCATTGAATGGGATGAATCCTTCAAAAAGATGGACGATCCGTCAGGTCGTGCGGTTGGCGTACACCAGTCCGCATACTAATAAGCGAATTATTTTTATCAATGTAACGGGCCGAGCTGGCCCGTTTTTTCTATTTGAATTATTGAGAAAGACGGCTTTTTGGCGTTTTTCTCACCATACTGTTCATAACCCAAACAAACGACACAAGGTATGCGCTTTTCGGGAAAAAATTTGTTGACGCAATTAGGCCAACTACGCATAATGCGCCCCGCAACGCCGATGAAGGTGACGCGGAAAAGATGGCTACGTAGCTCAGCTGGTTAGAGCACAGCACTCATAATGCTGGGGTCACAGGTTCGATTCCCGTCGTAGCCACCATCTTTTTGCGGGAGTGGCGAAATTGGTAGACGCACCAGATTTAGGTTCTGGCGCCGCAAGGTGTGCGAGTTCAAGTCTCGCCTCCCGCACCATACCTTCACGGCTTGAAATAGCTTTTTAAAGCTTGATAATGGTTTTATTTATTGGGGTATCGCCAAGCGGTAAGGCACCGGTTTTTGATACCGGCATTCCCTGGTTCGAATCCAGGTACCCCAGCCATATTTAAGCGGCGATACTGGAAAACATTCGTTGTAAAAGTATTGTTGCCCAGTTGGGGTATCGCCAAGCGGTAAGGCACTGGTTTTTGATACCAGCATTCCCTGGTTCGAATCCAGGTACCCCAGCCATCTATTTGATGATTAAAGATTTTTGTTGTAAGATCGCAAAATTAGCAGTAACATTCGGCTACGTAGCTCAGCTGGTTAGAGCACAGCACTCATAATGCTGGGGTCACAGGTTCGATTCCCGTCGTAGCCACCACATTTTTGGGGTATCGCCAAGCGGTAAGGCACCGGATTCTGATTCCGGCATTCCCAGGTTCGAATCCTGGTACCCCAGCCAAATAAAGCTGGTAAAACAGCAAGATATGGGGCGACAGTCGAAAGACGCCGCCCCGTTTCGTTATGCCTGTACATCGATAAACTTGCCATGGCATAAAAAGAAGAGACGACGCCCTCAGGCGACGTCTCTTCTTTATTTACCGCGCTGCGTGATAACGCCCCGCGCCGCCATCCTCTTGCGGCGTTTTTCTAATGTTTCGTCGTCAACCACAAGTAGGACGAACCTGACGGGAAGGCCAATACGCCATCAAACGCCGATGGCGTATTTCAGCGCCCGTCGTTTAAGCGCGCCGGCTCGCTGCGCGGCCATCAGCGCCAGATTGCGGGCGACGTTCAGCGGCGGCAACGAATTGCTGAATGCGCTATAGAACAGATCCATCCCGCCTTGCATCAGCAGATTGTCCGGCATACGGCGGCACTGGTAGCGACGTAATACCGCTTCCGAGCACCAATTCTCTCCGGCATCGCGGGCGCCAATCAGGATATCCAGCAAGGCGTCGACGTCCCGGTAGCCGAGGTTGACGCCCTGCCCCGCCAGCGGATTGATGGTATGCGCCGCATCCCCCAGCAGCGCCACCCCCGGTTGCACATACTGCTGAGCATGACGGCGCGCCAGCGGGAACGAGGCGGCAGCCAGCGACTTAACGTGTCCTAAGCGCTCAGGAAAGGCGGCGGCAATTTCGTTATCCAGTTGCGTTAACGGCATGGCCTGAAGCTGGCGGATCCGCCGAGGGCTGTCATACCACACCAGCGATCCCCAGCGGTCGAACAGCGGCAGGAAAGCGCGCGGGCCGTCAGGCGTAAACCACTGCCAGGTGACGTCTTGCTGCGGCGACGGCATCTCAACGCTTATCAACATGCAGGAGTGGCGGTACTGCCAACCGCTGATGCCGATGCCCGCCCACTGCCGTACCTGGGAGTTCGCGCCATCGGCGCCAACCACCAGCTTCGCCGTTAGGCTATGTCCATCATCCAGATGAAGAAGCCAGCCCTCTTCAATTCGCTGCATGCTTTTCATCCTGGCGGGGCAGTAGCAATGGCAGCGCTCAATCTCCCCCAGAGACTTCCATAACGCCAGTTGCAGCACCCGGTTTTCCACCATAAAGCCTAATTCCGGCAAATGGATATCCGCCGCATCGAATACCACGCGGGCATTATCCCATTCCCAGGTTTCCAGGCGACGATAGGGAGCGCTGCGCATCTGTTCAACCCACTGCCAGGCTCCCAGCTGTTTTAACAGCGCGACAGATGCATAGCCGATGGCCGAGATGCGCAGATCCGGCGGGTTGCCGGCGTCAAAAGGCGCCGGCTGTTCGTGTTCGACAACGGCGACCTGAAAACCGCTCCGGGCCAATCCCAATGCCGCGGCCGCCCCCACCATTCCGCCGCCGACGATGATCGCATCATAATGCATACTGGTTTCCCCCTACCCGTCTATGCTTAGCAACAGCAAAGAAATATTTAAAAGCAGTGTACTGGATTTCAAACGTTTTTTTCATAACAGCAGAAGTCTTATAGAAATGCGCCGTTGTTTTTTATCAAGGCGAGACTTTTCGGACTCTGGTCACAACGGCAGCAAAAGATTACAATACGCGCCCCAAATGAAGGGAAAGCTTTCTTACCCGCACTGAGTAATGGCAAGTCGATGACAAAAAAACTGCATATTAAAACCTGGGGCTGTCAGATGAACGAATACGATTCATCCAAGATAGCCGACTTACTAGGAAGTACGCACGGTTATGAACTAACCGAAGTCGCGGAAGAGGCCGATGTTCTGCTGCTGAACACCTGTTCCATCCGTGAAAAAGCGCAGGAAAAGGTCTTCCATCAACTTGGCCGCTGGAAAGCGCTGAAAGAGATCAACCCAAATCTGATTATTGGCGTTGGCGGCTGTGTGGCGTCGCAGGAAGGCGCGCACATCCGTGAACGCGCGCACTATGTTGATGTGATTTTCGGCCCCCAGACATTACACCGCCTGCCGGAAATGATTAATCACGTCCAGGGAACGCGCAGCCCGATAGTGGATATCAGTTTCCCTGAGATTGAAAAATTCGACCGTCTGCCGGAGCCGAAGGCGGAAGGCCCGACGGCATTCGTCTCCATCATGGAAGGCTGCAATAAATATTGCACTTACTGCGTCGTACCCTATACCCGCGGCGAAGAAGTCAGCCGTCCGTGTGACGACGTGCTGTTTGAAATCGCGCAACTGGCGGCGCAAGGCGTACGTGAAGTGAATCTGCTGGGGCAGAACGTTAACGCTTACCGCGGCGCGACCTATGATGGCGGGATCTGCTCTTTCGCGGAACTGCTGCGTCTGGTTGCGGCGATCGACGGTATCGACCGTATACGGTTCACCACCAGCCACCCCATTGAATTCACCGACGATATCATCAGCGTCTACGAAGATACGCCGGAACTGGTGAGTTTCCTTCATTTACCGGTGCAAAGCGGCTCCGACCGCGTGCTGACCATGATGAAGCGCAGTCACACGACGCTGGAGTATAAATCCATCATCCGTAAGCTGCGCAACGCGCGCCCGGGCATTCAGATCAGCTCCGACTTTATCGTCGGCTTCCCCGGCGAAACTCAGGCTGACTTTGAACAAACGATGAAGCTGATTGCCGATGTGAATTTCGACATGAGCTATAGCTTTATTTACTCCGCCAGACCGGGAACGCCGGCGGCCGACATGGTGGACGACGTTACCGAGGAAGAGAAAAAGCAGCGTCTCTACATTTTGCAGGATCGCATCAGCCAGCAGGCCATGCAATATAGCCGCCGGATGCAGGGAACCATCCAGCGTATTCTGGTGGAAGGCACATCGCGCAAGAGCGTAATGGAGCTGTCCGGACGCACGGAAAACAACCGCGTCGTCAACTTTGAAGGCACGCCGGATATGATCGGTAAATTCGTCGATGTGGAAATCGTGGATGTTTACCCCAACTCGCTACGCGGTATCGTGGTACGCACGGAAGATCAGATGGATCTGCGCGTGCATGAATCGCCGTCCGCGGTGATTGCCCGCACCCGTAAGGAAAATGAAATCGGCGTAGGCATCTATCAGCCCTGATCGCGGCCGCCGTCTGCGATATTTCCGCTATGGGTGGCATTGCCGCCCATTTTTTTTCGAAGAACTATCCCAATATAAATATTGCTACTTGCGCCATCCGACATTCGCGATAAATAATTCACGAATAGGCGCAGCGAAAACTGCGCAGTCCGACAACAGGTCTTCGACTTGTCCGATAAAGCCAAAGAGGAATAATTTGAACGTAACGACAAAAGAGATTGCCCTTGAACCCGCAGATAACCAACGCCTGCTTAGTCTCTGCGGACCGTTTGATGACAACGTTAAGCAGTTGGAACGCCGTTTAGGTATTGAGATTAATCGGCGGGACAACAAATTCAAGCTGGTAGGCAAAGCGATCTGCGTTGACGCTGCGGCTGATATCCTGAAGCATCTGTATGTCGATACCGCTCCGGTACGCGGCGTTGTCGGCGACATTGAACCTGAACAAATCCACCTCGCCATCAAAGAATCCCGAGCGCTGGAACAGTCGGCCGAAAGCGTTCCCGATTACGGTAAAGCGATTAACATCCAAACCAAACGCGGCGTAATCAAACCGCGCACGCCCAATCAGGCTCAGTATATTGCGCACGTACTCGACCACGACATCACCTTCGGCGTCGGTCCGGCGGGTACGGGGAAAACCTATCTGGCGGTCGCGGCCGCCGTTGATGCCCTGGAACGTCAAGAGATCCGCCGTATTCTGCTGACGCGCCCCGCGGTTGAAGCCGGTGAAAAACTGGGCTTCCTGCCCGGCGATTTGAGCCAAAAAGTCGATCCTTATCTGCGCCCGCTGTATGACGCGCTGTTTGAAATGCTGGGATTTGAAAAAGTCGAAAAGCTGATTGAACGCAATGTGATCGAAGTAGCGCCGCTGGCCTACATGCGCGGCCGTACATTGAACGATGCGTTCATCATTCTGGATGAAAGCCAGAACACCACCATTGAGCAGATGAAAATGTTCCTCACCCGTATTGGCTTTAACTCCAAGGCGGTGATCACCGGCGACGTCACGCAGATTGACTTACCGCGTAACCAGAAATCCGGCCTGCGTCATGCCATTGAAGTGCTGGCCGACGTTGAAGAAATCAGTTTTAACTTCTTTAGCAGCGAAGACGTAGTGCGTCATCCTGTCGTCGCCCGGATCGTTAATGCTTATGAAGCCTGGGAAACGGCTGAGCAAAAACGTAAAGACGCCCTGGCGGAACAACGTAAACGAGAGGCGCAGTCGGCTTCGGAACAGGAACGCAAATGAGCCGGGTTATCCTTGATTTGCAAATCGCCAGCGAACAGGTTCAGGGTCTACCTGACGAAAAGGATTTTCAGCGCTGGCTGGAAGGCGTGCTGCCTCAGTTTCAGGACGTTTCCGAAGTCACTATCCGTATCGTGGATGAAGCGGAAAGCCGGCACCTGAATCATACCTACCGGGATAAGGATAAGCCGACCAACGTACTTTCATTTCCGTTTGAAGCGCCGCCGGAAGTGGAGCTTCCTTTGCTGGGCGATCTGGTTATCTGCCGCCAGGTGGTTGAACGGGAAGCCGCCGAGCAGGAAAAGACGCCGGAGGAGCACTGGGCACATATGGTTGTCCATGGTAGTCTGCATCTGCTAGGGTATGACCATATTGAGGACGGCGAGGCCGAAGAGATGGAAGCGCTGGAAACGGAAATTATGCAAAAAATGGGGTATTCCGATCCCTATCTTGCAGAAAAAGACGGCTTTACTGAATAATATCCGCCCAGGCGATTTCAGAATTCGGGAAGCCGCGCGCCTGCGGCTTGCAAGACGGCGCACGCCGCAGGTTGCCGGATTCGTTTAATATCAAGGGAAACGCAGGGATAAAGCGCCGGCCAGAATATCTCTCGGCACCCCTTGATATTTCAATAGAACAACCGTTATTTTAGCCCCAACCGCAGTATTGAAATAATTCTGTTTTACAAAATTGAATTACATGATTTCCACGTCAGTCAGGCAGCATCACTTTTCTTCCCAACCTGCTGATAATTATCCATCAACATGAGAGATATTAATTAAAACGCCATGAGCGACGACCATTCTCAAAACAGCGATAGCCCCAGTCCCAAAAAGGGTTTCTTTTCTCTTATTCTCAATCAGCTTTTTCACGGTGAACCCAAAGATCGTAACGATCTGCTGACGCTGATCCGTGATTCCGAGCAGAATGATCTTATTGACCCGGAAACCCGCGATATGCTCGAAGGCGTAATGGATATCGCCGAACAACGCGTACGCGACATCATGATCCCCCGTTCGCAGATGATCACCCTGAAGCACAACCAAACGTTGGAAGAGTGCCTGGACGTTATCATTGAATCCGCCCACTCCCGCTTTCCGGTCATCAGCGAAGATAAAGATCATATCGAAGGTATTCTGATGGCCAAAGATTTGTTGCCTTTTATGCGCAGCAACTCCGAGCCTTTCAGCATGGATAAGGTATTGCGCTCCGCGGTAGTGGTGCCGGAAAGCAAACGCGTCGACCGGATGCTGAACGAATTCCGCTCCATGCGTTACCATATGGCTATCGTAATTGACGAATTTGGCGGTGTTTCCGGTCTGGTCACCATTGAAGACATCCTTGAGCTGATCGTCGGTGAGATTGAAGACGAGTACGACGACGAAGAAGACCGGGATATTCGTCAGCTCAATCGCCAGACTTACACGGTCCGCGCGCTCACCGACATTGAAGACTTCAATGAAGCGTTTGGTACGCAGTTCAGCGATGAAGAGGTCGATACCATCGGCGGTCTGATCATGCAGTCTTTCGGACACCTGCCAGCTCGTGGCGAAACCATTGAGATAGAAGGCTATCTGTTTAAAGTTGCGATGGCCGACAGCCGACGTATTATTCAGGTACACGTCAGAATTCCTGACAATGCGCCTCAACCTCAACTGGAAGACTAATTTAATAATGGCTCTAGCCTCTTTCCTTCAACGCCAGCAGGTTCGCGTCCTGCTGGCGCTTTTGTTCGGCGCCTGCGGCACATTGGCGTTTTCCCCCTTTGACTTCTGGCCTGCCGCGCTTATCGCCCTGATGGGATTACAGGCGCTGCTCCTGAATCGCACCGCACGCCAATCCGCCTGGATCGGCTTTTGCTGGGGCTTCGGACTGTTCGGCAGCGGCGTAAACTGGGTGTATGTCAGCATTTCCCAGTTTGGCGGCATGCCTGAACCGGTCAATATCGCGCTGGTGGTTTTATTGGCCGCCTATCTGGCGCTCTACCCCCTGCTCTTTTCCGCGTTACTGACACGCCTGTGGCCTAAAACCACCTGGTGGAGACTGGCTATCGCCGCGCCGGTGCTGTGGCAGTTGACGGAATTTCTGCGTGGCTGGGTGTTGACCGGCTTTCCGTGGCTACAGTTCGGCTACAGTCAGATTGACGGCCCGCTGAAAGGGATTGCGCCGCTACTGGGCGTTGATGCCATTACTTTCCTGCTGATGAGCATCAGCGGTTTGCTGATTTTCGCGCTGTGCCGGCGCCGCATCGGGCCGGCGCTTATCGCCATCGCGCTGCTGGCGCTGCCGTGGCCGTTGCGCAACATTCAGTGGTTCAACCTGCTGCCCGAACGCGCGGTAAACGTGGCGCTGGTGCAGGGGGATATTCCTCAAGAGCTGAAGTGGAATCCAGACCAGCTGTTGGATACGTTGCGAATTTATCTGGATAGCAGCCTGCCCTATATGGATAAAGCGCCGATTATCATCTGGCCGGAATCCGCCATTCCCGATATCGAAAGCCGCCAGAACGCTTACCTTACCGAGCTTGATGATATCCTGCGCGGGCACGATAGCAGTCTGATTACCGGCATCGTCGATTCGCGTCATAATGGGCCGCAATACGACGTTTACAACAGCATCATCGTGCTGGGCGATAAAACGCCCTACCACTACCCGACCAGCAACCGTTACAACAAGAACCACCTGGTTCCATTCGGCGAGTTCGTTCCTCTGGAAACCCTGTTGCGTCCGCTGGCGCCGTTATTCGATTTACCGATGTCCTCTTTCAGTCGCGGCAATTATCTTCAACCGCAGTTAAGCGTTAACGGCTATAAGCTGACCGCGGCTATCTGTTATGAGATCATTCTTGGGCATCAGATACGGGACAACTTCCGCGAAGACACCGATATGCTGTTGACCGTCTCGAACGATGCCTGGTTCGGCCACTCTATCGGGCCTTGGCAACACTTTCAGATGGCCCGGATGCGCGCGTTGGAGTTGGGGCGTCCGTTGGTTCGCGGCACCAACAACGGCGTGACCGCCGTCATTGCCCCCGACGGCGAAATCAGCGCCAGCCTGCCGCAGTTCACGCGAGCAGTGCTGGATACCCAGGTCGTTCCCGCTTCGGGACTCACGCCTTATGCCCGTTTCGGCTCCTGGCCGCTATGGATCATTACCCTGCTTTGCGGCTTCGCGGCCGTTATCTTTAGCCTGCGCCGCCGTTAATCCCCGCCCCTTCCGACTAAAGGCATGTTAACGCATGTCTTTAGTTATTTATGGCATGATCTTTGCCTGTTAAATATATTGTAAATGGTTATCTCAACGTTTTTTTATTGATTCACTCAAAGACGGCACAGATTCAGGGCAACAATTGCACTACTTTTGTGCATGATAATTTTATTGCTACCGAACGGTGCAGGGTGTCTCGCAAAAAATAAACATTTCTACATCAAACCATTTACAATAAGCTATTTTTAACAGTATACGTCGTTACTTCGCTCTTTGGCGGTGCATGATTTTCGTACCGAGGGAAGTACAGAACGTCATCATTATTTAGCGGCATAACTTTAGCGTCACAAACAACTACAGCGCCATAACTACAGCAAAGGAGTTCAAACATGCAGATGCGTAAACTGGCACTATCACTGCTTCTACTTAGTACCACAGCCAGCCTGGCCCAGGCGGAAGATCTGACTGGCACGCTGAAAAAAGTAAAAGATAATGGCGTTATCGTTATCGGCCATCGGGAATCATCCGTTCCTTTCTCTTATTACGATAACCAGCAAAAAGTCGTCGGTTACTCTCAGGCTTATGCAGATAAAATCGTAGAAGCCGTGAAGGAAAAACTGGGTGCGCCTAATCTGCAGGTCAAACTGCTGCCGATTACCGCTCAAAACCGAATTCCTCTGCTGCAAAACGGCACATACGACCTGGAATGCGGTTCGACGACCAACAATCTGGAACGTCAGAAACAGGTCGCTTTCTCTAACACCATCTTTGTTATCGGCACGCGCCTGTTAACGAAGAAAGGCTCCGGCATTCACGACTTCCCCGATCTGGCAGGAAAAACGGTGGTCGTGACCTCCGGCACCACATCCGAAATTCTTCTGAACAAGATGAATGAAGAAAAACAGATGAAATTACGCATCATCAGCGCTAAAGACCACGGCGATTCTTTCCGTACGCTGGAAAGCGGCCGTGCGGTAGCCTTTATGATGGATGACGCCCTGCTGGCCGGCGAACGCGCTAAAGCAAGAAATGCCGATCAGTGGGATATTGTCGGTACGCCGCAGTCAAGAGAGGCTTACGGCTGTATGCTGCGTAAAGACGATCCGCAGTTCAAGACGCTGGTTGATGACACTATCGCGCAAGTAGAAACCTCCGGCGAAGCGGAAAAATGGTTTGATCGCTGGTTCAAACAGCCGATCCCGCCAAGAGATCTCAATTTGAACTTTGAGCTTTCCGACGAAATGAAAGCCCTGTTCAAAGCGCCGAATGATACGGCTTTAGACTGATTAATAATGACAATAAAGGCAGTGTATCTGCCTTATGATTGCTGATTCGTGGCAGGACAGACGGGCATATGATGGTCGTTCCCCATCATGTGCCGGTACCCAATAGATTTCGGGATGCAGGAAGGCGGCAGCTTGAAAGATGGCGGGTACATCGCCACTCATCAATCTTCGGGGTAGCTTCGCTACCCTTTTTTACCGGAGTTTGTTATGTCAATAGATTGGAACTGGGGCATATTCCTGCAAAACGCCCCATTTGGTAACACCACCTATCTGGGGTGGTTGTTGTCCGGCCTGCAAGTCACAGTCACATTGTCCATCTGTGCCTGGATTATCGCGTTTTTACTTGGTTCTCTACTTGGGATTTTACGTACCGTCCCCAACCGTTTTATCGCGGGCATTGGTACTTGTTATGTTGAATTATTCCGCAACGTGCCGTTGATTGTGCAGTTTTTCACCTGGTATCTGGTGGTGCCGGAATTATTGCCGACCAATATCGGTATGTGGTTTAAAGCCGAACTCGATCCCAATATCCAGTTCTTCCTGTCTTCCACGATCTGTTTGGGCTTATTCACCGCGGCCCGCGTATGCGAGCAGGTTCGAGCCGGCATCCAGTCGCTGCCGCGCGGCCAGCTGGCGGCAGGGCTGGCTATGGGGTTGACGTTGCCTCAAACCTATCGCTACGTATTATTGCCCAATGCCTATCGCGTTATCGTTCCGCCGTTAACATCCGAGATGCTTAACCTGGTCAAAAACTCCTCCATCGCCTCAACCATCGGGCTGGTGGAGATGGCGGCGCAAGCTGGGAAACTGCTGGACTACTCTGCTCACGCGTATGAATCTTTCACCGCCATTACGCTGCTTTATATCGCTATTAACGCGGTTATTATGCTGGTCATGCAGGTAATCGAGCAGAAAACCCGTTTGCCGGGCAATATGGGGAGCAAATAAATCATGTACGAATTTGACTGGACCTCGATCGGACCGAGCCTGCCGTACCTGTTGCAGGGAATGATGATTACGCTGAAAATCACATTTACTGCGGTAATCGTCGGCATTATCTGGGGAACGATTCTGGCGGTTATGCGGCTTTCGTCGATAAAACCCATCAGTTGGTTCGCCAAGCTATACGTTAACCTGTTCCGCTCCGTGCCGTTGGTTATGGTGCTGCTGTGGTTCTATCTGGTCGTGCCTAGCTTATTGCAAAATGTGCTCGGCCTGTCGCCGAAAACCGATATTCGGTTAATTTCAGCGATGGTTGCCTTCTCATTATTCGAGGCGGCATATTATTCTGAAATTATCCGCGCGGGCATACTCAGCGTTTCTCGCGGGCAATCATCAGCGGCATTGGCCCTTGGCATGACGCACTGGCAGTCCATGAAGCTGGTGATCCTGCCGCAGGCATTCCGCGCCATGGTTCCTCTGCTTCTGACGCAGGGCATCGTCCTGTTTCAGGATACGTCGCTGGTTTATGTGCTCAGCCTGGCTGATTTCTTCCGTACCGCCTCCACCATCGGAGAACGTGACGGAACGCAAGTTGAAATGATCCTGTTTGCCGGATTTGTCTATTTTATTATCAGCATTAGCGCATCAATGCTGGTCAGTTACCTGAAAAAAAGGACGGTTTGATGATTTTCCTGAAAAATATTTCTAAATGGTATGGCCAATTTCAGGTGCTAACCGACTGCTCCACGGAAGTGAAGAAAGGTGAAGTAGTCGTGGTTTGCGGCCCTTCCGGCTCTGGTAAATCCACCTTAATCAAAACCGTTAATGGCCTGGAACCTATCCAAAAAGGCGAGATTGAAGTCAACGGCATCATTGTTAATGATAAAAAAACCAATCTGGCTCAGTTACGCTCAAAAGTTGGCATGGTATTCCAACACTTTGAACTGTTTCCGCATCTGTCCATCATCGACAACCTCACGCTGGCGCAGGTAAAAGTGCTGAAACGGAACCGCGAAGAATCGCGGGTCAAAGCGCAAAAACTGCTGGAGCGAGTCGGTCTGGCGGTGCAGGCGAATAAATATCCGGGTCAACTGTCCGGCGGTCAGCAGCAACGCGTCGCCATTGCCCGCGCGTTGTGCATGGATCCCATCGCAATGCTGTTCGACGAACCGACTTCCGCGCTTGATCCGGAAATGATCAACGAAGTGCTGGATGTTATGGTCGAACTGGCTCAGGAAGGGATGACCATGATGGTCGTGACGCACGAAATGGGCTTTGCCCGCAAGGTGGCGCACCGCGTTATTTTTATGGATGAAGGGAAAATTATTGAAGATACGCCGAAAGACGATTTCTTCAATAATCCACAGTCCGATCGCGCTAAAGACTTCCTGGCGAAGATCCTGCACTAATCCATTATCTTCCTAAGAATAAAGGCTGCCCGCGAGCAGCCTTTATTTATTATTTGAATAATATAGACTGGCTCGCGCATTTAAACTGTAGCTAAGCCATTCAGGAGAAATGTTTAAATTATATATTTTCATAAAGTAAATTTAATAAAAAATATAATGTTCATCGCTACGATAATTATTTATCTCTGAGAAAAGTAATGACCACCTTCATCATAAAATGACTTATCCTAATGATTATCATGCGATTACCTATGTAAAAGAAGTCCCGCCCCGATAAGAGAAAGCGGAAAGAACAGCGAAAATATATCATTTTTTCTGTGGCGGAATCGTTATCGTTCCGATTCTACTTTTAACGTCACTTTATCCGTTTATTTCACTAAAAATAGAAAAATTATCGCCAGGATGACGCTGAAACTTACGATTATTCTCATCAATATTACATGACCCCGAATTATCACAAGGCAAAGGTTTTATCGCGCCCTCACGGCTGAAACGGCTGCCGATGAAACATGTCATGCGAGCATTTCGGGCAAAGCGGCAGAATTTCCGGCGTATAAAACGCAATATGGTGATGACACTTCTCGCAAACCAGATTGCCTAGTCCCACGACTTCACCGCTGTGATAAACGCCGTGGCGGCTGACATCCTGAAAAACCTCGCGCCATTCCAACTGCGTTTTATCGGTAATATCCGCCAGTTCCTGCCAAAGACTTTCTTTAATCACCCTCATAAAGACGCCGTCGGTAAATTCACTCTGGCTTTCATCATAGCTGCGCGCGAACTCTTCCAGATCCCGCTGCACGGCCTGAATCACCTGCTCGCTCTCTTTTTGCGTCAGCTCCGAGCCTTGTTGCAACGTTTCCCAGGCGCGTTGCACCATCTCATTGATATCGCGTTCCCCCTTGTCCAGGCGGGCGGTCACCAAAGCCATCAACTCGCGGTAGTAGCGGGCTACTTTACTCATGCTTCCTCCTGGATATGCCGGTTGAAATAAGCTACGCAATCCCTTTCTGACGTTCGCCGTCCCTCGAAGCAATAAATATTCAATCTATCCTCTTCTATTTTAGACTATTTCATCTCTGCAATGGGGACGAAAGCCGGATTTGCACGATCTTTACCCGTTTTCATATTACAGATCAGAAATATCCCCCAGTCGGGTACAGAGTATTGTTGCCTCAGCCGCTTATCAGCTATGCTATGCGGATCATTTGTTATGAATCAGAACACGCTACTGGTGTAGCTATTCTTTACTAATAGGACCCCTGGCAGCCATGCAAGAGCAATACCGCCCAGAAGAGATAGAAGCGCACGTTCAACTTCACTGGCAAGAGAAACAGACATTCAAAGTGACCGAAGAGCCTGGCAAGGAAAAGTATTACTGCCTTTCCATGCTGCCTTACCCTTCTGGCCGTCTACATATGGGACACGTTCGTAACTACACTATCGGCGACGTGATCTCCCGCTATCAACGCATGCTGGGAAAAAATGTCCTGCAACCTATCGGTTGGGACGCATTCGGCCTGCCGGCTGAAGGGGCCGCCGTTAAAAACAACACCGCTCCGGCGCCCTGGACGTACGCCAATATCGAATACATGAAAAACCAGCTCAAGCTGCTGGGTTTTGGCTACGACTGGGACCGTGAGGTCGCCACCTGTAAACCTGATTACTATCGCTGGGAGCAGTGGTTCTTCACCAAGCTGTATGAAAAAGGTTTGGTCTACAAGAAAACCTCCGCGGTCAACTGGTGCCCGAACGACCAGACCGTGCTGGCTAACGAACAGGTGATTGACGGCTGCTGCTGGCGCTGCGATACCAAAGTCGAGCGTAAAGAAATCCCGCAGTGGTTTATCAAAATCACCGATTATGCCGATCAGTTGCTCAACGACCTGGACAAGCTGGAAAGCTGGCCGGAACAGGTTAAAACCATGCAGCGCAACTGGATTGGCCGTTCTGAAGGCGTTGAAATCACCTTTGGCGTCGATGGCAGCCAGGAAAAGCTGAGCGTTTATACCACCCGCCCGGATACCTTTATGGGCGTGACCTACGTCGCCGTCGCCGCGGGCCATCCTTTGTCGATTCAGGCCGCCGCCAATAACCCGGCGCTGGCTGACTTTATTGATGAATGCCGCAACACCAAAGTCGCCGAAGCCGACATGGCGACCATGGAGAAGAAAGGCATGGCCACCGGCCTGTACGCCATCCACCCGCTTAACGGTGAAAAAGTCGCTATCTGGGTCGCCAACTTTGTGCTGATGGATTACGGTACAGGCGCGGTGATGGCGGTACCGGGGCACGATCAGCGCGACTGGGAATTCGCCACCAAATATGGATTGACCATCAAGCCGGTTATCCTGAACAGCGACGGCAGCGAGCCCGACTTATCTACCCAGGCGATGACGGAAAAAGGCCGACTGTTCAACTCCGGAGAATTTGACGGCCTGGATTTTGAATCCGCCTTTAACGCCATCGCCGACAAACTGGTTGCGCTGGGTATCGGCGAGCGTAAAGTCAACTACCGCCTGCGCGATTGGGGGGTTTCCCGCCAGCGTTACTGGGGAGCGCCAATCCCGATGGTGACGCTGGAAGACGGCACCGTCATCCCGACGCCGGAAGATCAATTGCCGGTGATTCTGCCGGAAGATGTGGTGATGGACGGCATCACCAGCCCGCTGAAAGCCAATCCCGAATGGGCAAAAACCACCGTAAACGGTCGGCCGGCGTTGCGTGAAACGGATACCTTCGACACCTTTATGGAGTCTTCCTGGTATTACGCGCGCTACACCTGCCCACAGTACGACAAGGGAATGCTGGATCCGGCCGCGGCCAACTACTGGCTGCCGGTCGATCAATACGTCGGCGGCATTGAACACGCCATCATGCACCTGATGTATTTCCGCTTCTTCCACAAGCTGATGCGCGACGCCGGTTTAGTGACATCCGATGAGCCCGCCAAACGCCTGCTGTGTCAGGGTATGGTGCTGGCGGATGCATTCTATTATGTCGGCAATAACGGCGAACGCGTCTGGGTTTCCCCGGTAGACGTGACCGTTGAGCGCGATGACAAGGGCCGTATCGTCAAAGCCGTCGTTAAAGATGGCCGCGAAGTCATCTATGCGGGCATGAGCAAAATGTCGAAGTCCAAAAACAACGGCATCGACCCGCAGGTCATGGTGGAAAAATATGGCGCCGATACCGTTCGCCTGTTCATGATGTTCGCTTCGCCGGCAGAAATGACGCTGGAATGGCAGGAGTCCGGCGTTGAAGGCGCTAACCGTTTCCTGAAACGCGTTTGGAAGCAGGTGTTCGATCATACGGAGAAAGGCCCGGTTCAAGCGCTGGACGTAGCTGCGTTAAGCGAAGAGCAGAAGTCGCTGCGCCGCGATCTGCATAAGACCATCGCCAAGGTAACCGACGATATCGGCCGCCGGCAGACCTTTAACACCGCCATCGCCGCCATTATGGAGCTGATGAACAAACTGGCTAAAGCGCCGCAGGAAAGCGATCAGGATCGCGCGCTGACTCAGGAAACCCTGCTGGCGGTTGTTCGTATGCTTTATCCGTTCACGCCGCACATTTGCTTCGCTATGTGGCAGGCATTGCAGGGCGAAGGGGATATTGACACGGCGCCATGGCCGGTTGCGGATGAAAACGCCATGGTTGAAGATACCAAGCTGGTGGTCATTCAGGTTAACGGCAAAGTTCGCGGTAAAATCACCGTCGCCGCCGACGCCAGCCAGGATCAAGTGCGTGAGCGCGCCGCCCAGGAACCTCTGGTGGCGAAGTATCTGGACGGCGTCACTGTACGTAAAGTGATTTATGTCCCTGGCAAACTGCTTAACCTGGTTGTGGGTTAAGGCAAGGAGGATCTGTGCGACATCGTCTATTCACGTTGTTGCTGGGGCTGTCGGTGTTAATCACCGCTGGCTGCGGTTTTCATCTGCGAGGCACGACACAGGTGCCTGCGCAGCTACAAATGCTGGTGCTGGATAGCAGCGATCCGTATGGCCCGCTAACCCGCGCCGTCCGTGAACAACTGCGCCTCAACGACGTAAAAATCGTTGCGGATGCCGCTCGGCAGGATATTCCCTCTTTGCGCCTTTTGAATGCGACGGAGACAAAAGATACCGTTTCTATTTTCCAGGATGGGAAAACGGCCGAATACCAAATGGTGCTGACGGTTAGAGCGCAGGTGCTGATGCCGGGCGAGAATATTTATCCGCTCAGCGTCACGATATTCCGCACGTTCTTCGACAACCCGTTGGCCGCCCTGGCGAAAGATGCCGAGCAGGATATTATCCGAAAAGAAATGCGTGAACAGGCGGCTATACAGCTGGTGCGCAAGTTGCTGACCGTTAAAGGCAGCGAAGAAGTAAAAAACCGGCAGCAAAGCCCGGAGACTGCCGCTACTCTGTCGTCTAATCGTCCATGATCCGCCTTTACCCGGAACAGCTCGGCGCGCAACTCCATGAGGGGCTGCGCGCCTGTTATCTGATCTGCGGCAACGATCCCCTTTTGCTACAGGAAAGCCTGGACAGTATTCGCCGGGCCGCCCAGCAACAGGAGTTCAGCGAACATTTTAGTTTCGCGCTGGATGCCCACACCGATTGGGACGCCATCTTCAGCACCTGTCAGTCTCTCAGCCTGTTCGCCAGCCGTCAGACGCTACTGCTGATACTGCCTGAAAACGGCCCGAACGCGGCGATGGCTGAAAACCTGGTTAAGCTATCCGGCTTATTACATCAGGATATTTTACTGATGTTGCGCGGCAACAAGCTGAGCAAAGCGCAGGAAAACAGCGCCTGGTTCAAGGCGCTGTCGAAGAATGGCGTTTATGTAAACTGCCTGACCCCGGAGCAAACGCAGCTGCCGCGTTGGGTATCTCAACGCGCCAAATCCATGAAGCTGGATCTGGACGAGGCGGCCGGGCAGCTTATCTGTTACTGCTATGAAGGAAATCTTCTGGCGCTGG
Source organism: Brenneria izadpanahii (assembly GCF_017569925.1). Lineage (NCBI taxonomy): Bacteria > Pseudomonadati > Pseudomonadota > Gammaproteobacteria > Enterobacterales > Pectobacteriaceae > Brenneria > Brenneria izadpanahii. The sequence goes on from NZ_CP050854.1 coordinate 3,759,856, forward strand.
CGCAGGCGCTGGAGCGCCTGTCTCTGCTTTATCCCGACGGCAAACTCACCCTGCCCCGCGTTGAGCAAGCGGTCAGCGATTCCGCGCATTTCACGCCGTATCACTGGCTTGACGCACTGCTGACCGGCAAAGGCAAACGCGCCTGGCATATTCTGCATCAGCTCAGACAGGAAGACTGCGAACCCGTAATTCTGCTGCGGACGCTACAGCGTGAATTGCTTCTGCTGCTAACCCTGAAGCGGCAGATGGCGAAAACGCCGCTACGTTCGCTCTTTGATCAGCATAAAGTCTGGCAAAATCGCAGGGATCTATTAACGCAGGCGCTACAGCGTTTGAATATGGCGCAGTTGCAACAGGCGATCGGCCTGTTGTCTAAACTGGAGATCACGCTGAAACAGAACTATGGTCAGTCGGTCTGGCCTGAACTGGAAACCCTTTCCATGATATTGTGCGGTAAAGACCTACCAGAGAGCCTGTTAGATGTTAACTAGTTCGACCCAACACGATGATTTAACAAAACAAACCGGGCATAACTCCCTGACGGCGTTTTTCGGGGGAACCTTTGACCCTATCCATTACGGGCACCTTAAACCGGTCATCGCGCTGGCAAAAATCGTTGGATTAAATCAGGTGGTTTTACTGCCGAACAATGTGCCGCCCCATCGCCCGCAACCCGAAGCCAGCCCGCAGCAACGGCGGCGAATGGTCGAACTGGCGGTTGAAGGCAACCCGCTGTTTAGCGTGGACGATCGGGAATTACGGCGCCAGCAACCGTCGTATTCGATTGATACGCTGGAAACGCTGCGCGCGGAGCTGGGCAACGCCAAACCGCTGGCGTTTATTATCGGGCAGGATTCGTTACTGACGCTGCATCAGTGGCAGCGTTGGCAGGATATTCTCAACGCCTGTCATCTGCTGGTTTGCGCCCGCCCCGGCTATCGCTCGGAAATGGATACGCCGGCGTTGCAGCAATGGCTGGAAGCCCATCTCACAAAAGATCCTCATGAGCTGCACCGGAAAACGCACGGTTTGATCTTTTTAGCTCACACGCCGCTGGTTACTATTTCAGCAACGGAAATACGCCAACGGCGGCAACAAAATCTCGGCTGCGACGATTTATTGCCCCCGGCCGTGCTGCGCTATATCGACGAGCATAATCTATACCGATAGCATCAATCGGGCCTTATACCACTCGCCAGCGGCGCATGATATACTCCGCCGCTGGTTTCAATTACAGGAAAAACCGATAATATCGGCGATTAGGCCGCGAAAACGGTCTTTCCAACTATTTAATTATTAGCGCAATAAGCGTTCATCCGTCGCCGATGAGTAACTACCGAGGGGGAACATTTGCAAGGCCAAGCACTCCAAGACTTCGTTATTGACAAGATAGACGATTTAAAAGGTCAGGATATCGTTGCACTGAATGTGCAGGATAAATCCAGCATCACCGACTACATGATCATCTGTACCGGCACATCCACCCGCCATGTTGCGTCTATTGCCGACCATGTGGTACAAGCGTCACGTGCCGCCGGGCTGATCCCGTTTGGCGTGGAAGGCGAGAACGTCGCCGACTGGGTCGTCGTCGATCTGGGCGATGTGATGGTTCACGTCATGCAGGAAGAAAGCCGCCAACTATACGAACTGGAAAAACTTTGGGGCTGAGACATGAGACTGCAACTGGTCGCCGTCGGCACCAAAATGCCTGACTGGGTACAGACGGGTTTCGCCGATTACCTGCGCCGCTTTCCAAAAGATATGCCATTCGAACTGACGGAAATTCCGGCTGGCAAGCGGGGTAAAAACGCTGATATCAAACGCATTCTTGAACGAGAAGGCGAACAGATGCTGGCGGCGGTGGGTAAAGGCAACCGTATTGTTACGTTGGATATTCCCGGTTCGCCGTGGGAAACCCCGCAGTTGGCGCAGCAGTTGGAACGCTGGAAACAGGACGGCCGGGACGTCAGCCTGTTAATCGGCGGCCCTGAGGGATTATCGCCTGAATGCAAGGCCGCGGCGGAGCAGAGTTGGTCGCTCTCTCCCTTAACGTTGCCTCACCCTCTGGTGCGCGTATTGGTGGCGGAAAGTCTGTACCGGGCCTGGAGCATTACGACTAATCATCCTTACCATCGGGAGTAAGGCGATATGATGACACACGTGAAATAATTCGCTGGATGAAAATAGAACGCAAACCCTTTCGTGATTATACGGCTGAGTCCGCCCTATTCGTGCGTCGCGCTTTAGTGGCGTTTCTGGGTGTTTTGCTGCTTTCCGGCGTCCTGGTCGCTAATCTCTATCATCTGCAAATTTTACGCGTCGACGACTATCGCACCCGCTCCAACGAAAACCGCATCAAGCTGGTGCCCATCGCCCCCAGCCGCGGTATTATCTACGACCGCAACGGTATTCCGCTGGCGCTGAACCGAACAATTTATCAGTTGGAGCTGGTGCCGGAAAAAGTAGATAACCTACAGGACACGCTGAACGCATTAAAACCGATCGTCAATCTGACCAATGACGATCTGGATAATTTTGAAAAAGAACGTAAGCGCTCGCGCCGTTTTACCTCCATTCCCGTTAAAACCAACCTGGACGAAGTTCAGGTAGCCACTTTCGCCGTTAACCAATACCGTTTTCCCGGCGTTGAAATAAAAGGCTATCAGCGCCGCTATTATCCCTACGGCTCCGCGCTGACCCACGTCATCGGCTATGTGTCGAAAATCAACGATAAAGACGTTGAGCGGCTGAATAAAGAAGAGAAACTCGCCGATTACGCCGCCACCCGCGATATCGGCAAACTGGGCATTGAACGCCATTACGAAGATTTGCTGCACGGCAAACCCGGTTATGAAGAAGTTGAAGTCAACAACCGCGGACGCGTGATCCGCCAGCTCCATGAACAACCGCCGCAGGCGGGGAAAGACGTCTACCTGACTCTCGACCTAAGCCTGCAAATGTACATAGAAAAACTGCTGGAAGGCAGCCGCGCGGCGGTTGTCGTCACCGATCCCCGCGACGGCGGAATTCTGGCGCTGGTATCGACACCCAGCTATGACCCCAATCTGTTTGTCGACGGCATATCCAGCAAAGACTATAACCAGTTGCGCAACAATCCTGACCGACCGTTGATCAATCGGGCAACGCAGGGGGTTTATCCTCCGGCTTCCACGGTAAAGCCCTACATTGCGGTGTCGGCTTTAAGCTCCGGCGTCATTACCACCAACACCAGCCTGTTCGATCCCGGATGGTGGCAGTTGCCGGGCTCGGAAAAGCGCTTTCGTGACTGGAAAAAATGGGGACACGGCCGGCTGAATCTGACCAAGGCATTGGAGGAGTCCGCGGATACCTTTTTCTATCAGGTTGCCTATGATATGGGAATCGACCGTCTAGCCGAGTGGATGAATAAATTTGGCTACGGCGAAAAAACCGGTATCGATATCTCGGAAGAAAGCGCCGGCAACATGCCGACGCGTGAGTGGAAACTCAGGCGTTTTAAGAAGCCCTGGTATCAGGGCGACACCATCCCGGTCGGCATCGGACAGGGCTATTGGACGTCGACCCCGATACAGATGAATAAAGCGCTGATGACCCTGATTAACGACGGACAGGTAAAAACGCCGCATCTGCTCTACAGCACCAGAGAAAACGGGGAGGTTGTGCCCTACAGCCAACCGGAGCACCGGCAAATTGGCGATATCCATTCCGGTTTCTGGGAAGTTGCCAAAGACGGGATGTACGGCGTGGCTAACCGCCCTAACGGCACGGCTCACAAGAGCTTTGAGGACGCGCCTTATAAGATTGCGGCGAAATCCGGCACCGCGCAGGTATTCGGTCTGAAAGAAAATGAAACCTACAACGCGCATAAGATCGCCGAACATCTGCGCGATCATAAGCTGATGATGGCATTCGCCCCCTATAATAAACCTGAAGTTGCGATGTCGATCATTCTGGAAAACGGCGGTGCCGGTCCAACCGTCGGCACCATCACCCGGCAGATCCTTGATCATATTCTGCTGGGCGATAACAATACAGACTTACCGACAGCGCCGCCGGCGCCGCCGGGCAGCGAAAGCGAGTAACCGACACCCATGACCGATAGCCAACAAAAAGGCTCGATCTGGACGAAAATCCATATCGACTTTCCTTTCCTTCTCTGCATCCTGGCATTGCTGGGCTATAGCCTATTCGTCATGTGGAGCGCCAGCGGACAGGATGCCGGCATGATGGAACGGAAAGTTGTTCAGATCGTGCTGGGATTGATCGTCATGGTGATCATGGCGCAGATCCCCCCCGAGTTTATGAAGGGTGGGCGCCTTACCTGTATGTTATCTGCTTTATTCTGCTGATGATGGTCGATATTTTCGGTCAGATCAGTAAAGGCGCTCAGCGCTGGCTGGATCTGGGAATTGTGCGCTTCCAGCCTTCGGAGATCGCCAAAATCGCGGTGCCGTTAATGGTTGCCCGTTTTATCAACCGCGATATGTGCCCGCCCTCGCTTAAAAATACCGGCATCGCGCTGGTGATTATCTTCGCGCCGACCTTGCTGGTCGCGGCCCAGCCGGATCTAGGCACCTCAATACTGATCGCCGCATCCGGGCTATTCGTCTTGTTTCTCTCCGGGATGAGCTGGCGCTTGATCGGCATTGCGGTGCTACTGCTCGCCGCTTTTATTCCCATTCTGTGGTTCTTCCTGATGCATGACTATCAGCAAGCGCGGGTGATGATGTTGCTTGATCCGGAAAGCGATCCGCTGGGCGCCGGTTATCACATTATTCAGTCGAAGATCGCAATCGGTTCTGGCGGGCTCTCCGGCAAAGGATGGCTGCACGGCACGCAATCACAGTTAGAGTTTCTGCCCGAACGTCATACCGACTTCATCTTCGCGGTGCTGGCTGAAGAATTAGGGCTAATCGGCGTACTGATTCTGCTGGCGATGTACCTGTTTTTAATTATGCGCGGGCTGGTGATCGCCGCCAACGCGCAGACATCATTCGGCCGCGTGATGGTCGGCGGACTGATGTTGATCCTATTCGTCTATGTTTTCGTTAATATCGGGATGGTCAGTGGTATCCTACCGGTTGTTGGCGTGCCTTTACCGCTGGTCAGCTACGGCGGTTCGGCGCTGATCGTCCTAATGGCGGGATTTGGTATCATTATGTCGATACATACTCACCGCAAAATGTTATCCAAAAACTTATAACCCGAGGTGAGCAATGCGTAAGGATTGGCTTTGGATTGGTGTCTTGAGTCTGGCGCTTTCGGCCTGTACCGTAACGGAACAGCCGACGGCTCCCCCCGCCAGTAATGTTTACAATGGCCCGGTTGAGGAAATCGGCGGCGTCGAGCCGCGCTACGAACCCTATAACCAGGGAACGTTGCAGGACTATACCCTTAAAGGCCGGACTTATAATATTGTAAAAAACCCGCAAAACTTCAGCGAAACCGGCCTGGCGACCTGGTATGGCGAAGAGGCTAGCGGTAATCGCACATCGATTGGCGAAGTGTTTGATCCAAACGCTTTAACCGCGGCTCACCCGACGCTGCCGCTGCCCAGCTATGTTCGCGTCACCAATCTCAGCAACGGCCGCCAGCTGGTAGTCAGAGTGAACGACCGCGGCCCTTATACGCCGGGCAGAATCATCGACCTGTCTAAAGCGGCCGGCGATCGGTTAAACATTTCCAACAATACCAAGGTTAAGGTCGATTTCATCAACGTAGCCCCGGACGGTACGCTTTCCGGCCCCGGCACCATTGGCACCAGCGTGGCGAAACAAAGTTTCTCCCTGCCCGATCGCCCTAACCTCGGCGCAAGCGGACTTGGCACGCCCGTCATGGAAAACGCCAATACGCCGTCTGACGCCGCCCGCCCCATCAGCAACAGCGCATTGAACACCGCAACTGATGACGCCATGCCGCAAAGCAGTACGCCGCCCCGCAGCGGCGGTTTCCTGGGCGCGCCTTCCGCACTTCCTTCCGGCGTGCTTGAAACGTCGCCGTCGCCCAGCGCGGCATCAGCTAGCGCCGTGTCTCCGGCTCCCGCGGCGGCAACCGCTACGCCGACGCCGGGCGGGCGCTATGTGGTTCAGGTCGGCGCGCTGAGCAACCAGCAGAGGGCGCAGGACTGGTTGCACAACCTCAGCGAACGGTTTCATGTGACAGGCAATGTCGCCTCCAGCGACGGGTTATATCGCATCCAACTGGGGCCGTTCCAAAATCGTCAACAAGCGGTTGAACTTCAACAACGTTTGTCAGTCGAAGCTCAGCAGCAGTCCTTTATTACTGCCGCGCCCGGTTCGCTGTAATAAGGGATGACGCCTTGTCTGGGAGCAGTATCGCTTAAGGGATGATGTGATATTGAACACAGCGTCCTTTTAGCAAAATCGCGTAACGTAATGTCTGGTGCCCGCCTATTTCTCATCTGCTATAGTGTGGCTCGTTTTTTAACTTATACCCACGGATGTTGTTGTTCCAATCATGAATACTGTAAACACGTCTCGTTTTATTAAACGTACTGCGCTCGGCGCTCTGCTCGCCATTAGCGCATCCTCCTTTGCTTATGCCGACGACATCAATATCACCACGATGATCCCCGGCGTTCCGCAGATTGATGCAGAATCATACATCCTGATTGATTACAACTCCGGGAAGGTATTGGCCGAAATGAACGCCGATGCGCGTCGCGATCCGGCCAGCCTGACCAAAATGATGACCAGCTATGTCATCGGTCAGGCGATAAAGTCAGGGAAAATTACCCCAAACGACATTGTTACCATCAATAAAGACGCCTGGGCCACCGGTAATCCCGTATTCCAGGGCTCTTCGCTGATGTTCCTGAAACCGGGCGATCGCGTTTCCGTCGCCCAGCTCAACCGCGGCATTATCCTGCAATCCGGCAATGACGCCTGCGTCGCCATGGCCGACTATGTCGCCGGCAGTCAGGACGCCTTCGTCAATCTGATGAATGGCTACGTGAAGGCTCTCGGCCTGCAAAATACCAACTTTGAAACCGTCCACGGCCTGGATGCCGCCGGTCAGTTCAGTTCCGCACGGGATATGGCGTTGATCGGCCAGGCGCTGATCCGCGACGTGCCGGACGAATACGCGACCTATAAAGAAAAAGAATTCACCTTTAATAATATTCGGCAAACCAACCGTAACGGGCTGCTGTGGGATACCAGCCTGAATGTGGACGGCATTAAAACCGGACACACCTCCGCGGCCGGTTATAACCTGGTAGCCTCCGCAACCGAAGGTCAGATGCGGCTCATTTCAGCGGTCATGGGGGGACGTACCTTCAAAGGCCGTGAAACCGAGAGCAAAAAACTGCTGACCTGGGGATTCCGTTTCTTTGAAACCGTGGCCCCGCTGAAAGCAGATAAAGAGTTCGCTTCGGAACCCGTCTGGTTTGGCGACAACGATCGCGTTGCCCTGGGCGTGGAAAAGGACGTTTATCTGACTATTCCTCGCGGCCGGATGAAAGATCTGAAAGCCAGTTATGTGCTGACCAATACCGAGCTGCACGCGCCGCTGGGCAAGAATCAGGTCGTTGGTTCCATCAACTTCCAGTTGGACGGCAAAACCATCGACCAGCGCCCATTGGTGGTGATGAATGAAGTCAAAGAGGGCGGTATTTTCAGCCGCATGATCGACTACGTCAAACTGATGTTCCACCACTGGTTCGGCTGAACCCTATTGTAAAAAGACGATTTGTCCCCATATTCAGATTAAGTCTTTAACTCCCGTCCTTTCGGCGGGAGTTATAATTTATACACTTCCCATTTCACACTGGAGCGCAGATGAAAACCAAATTAAATGAACTGCTCGAATTCCCCTGCCCTTTTACTTATAAGGTGATGGGATTAGCAAAACCAGAATTGGTCGATCAGGTTGTCGAGGTCGTCCAGCGCCATGCGCCCGGCGACTACACGCCGCAGGTCAAGCCCAGCAGCAAGGGGAATTACCATTCCGTCTCTATTACCATTAACGCGACGCATGTCGAGCAGGTGGAAACCTTGTATGAAGAGCTGGGTAATATTGAAATCGTACGGATGGTTCTGTAACCCAATCCCGACGGCATCGGGCAGATCGGCGACCTTCGCAGGATAGCAAGGCGGGGAAACGTGCTTAACACTGTTCGCCGGCGCCTCCCGCCGTTATAATCGCTGCTATCCTTCCTTAACCTGAAGGTGACACGTTTGCTACAGGATAAGATCATCGTACGTCAATTGGGCGTACAACCTTACGAACCCGTTTCGCTGGCGATGCATGAATTCACCGATCTGCGCGACGATAAGACGCTGGATGAAATCTGGCTGGTTCAACATCCCCCGGTATTTACTCAAGGCCAGGCCGGCAAGGCCGAGCATGTTTTGATGCCCGGCGATATACCCGTTATACAGAGCGACCGCGGCGGCCAGGTTACCTATCACGGCCCCGGTCAGCAGGTTATGTACGTGCTGGTTGATTTAAAGCGGCGTAAATTGGGCGTTCGGTTATTAGTTTCGGCCATTGAAAACACGGTGGTGAATACGCTGGCTCATTTTCATATTGAGGCCCATGCGCGGGCTGACGCGCCGGGTGTTTATGTCGGAGAACGTAAAATCTGTTCCCTGGGACTACGCATTCGCAAAGGCTGCTCCTTTCATGGATTGGCGCTGAATATCGCAATGGATCTATCGCCCTTCCAGCGCATCAATCCCTGCGGCTATGCCGGAATGCAGATGGCGCAGGTAAGCGACTATGTCCCTGGCGTTACGCTGGAAGATACCGCGCCCATTCTGCTTCAGTCATTCCGGCAGCTATTGGGCTATCAGCAATATGAATTGGTAGACTGGGATTTCGCCGAACATGGCGCGCCGGCGCCAAGACAGGTTGACCGATAATCACATTTTATTTACATAATTTCTTCATTTTGGCTAAGCAATAGCTGAATATCGCCAGGCAATGATGATATAATTTTAAGAGTTTTTAAAAATTTTTTTAATAAAACATATAATCCTTTGAATTTTATTAATAAATTCAAGAAAGCGATTAAGGACTGGAACTTACGCAAACATGAGTAAACCTATTCAGATCGAACGCGGCGTAAAATACCGCGATGCCGATAAAATGGCGCTAATTCCGGTGCGGACCGTGGTCACTGAACGGCAGGAAATGCTACGCAAGCCTGAATGGATGAGAATCAAACTTCCAGCTGACTCCAGCCGTATCCAGGGCATCAAAGCCGCGATGCGAAAAAATGGACTGCACTCGGTTTGCGAAGAGGCCTCCTGCCCCAATCTGGCGGAATGTTTCAACCATGGCACCGCCACCTTTATGATCCTGGGCGCGATCTGCACCCGCCGCTGCCCGTTCTGTGATGTCGCCCATGGCCGCCCGCTTGCGCCAGACGCCAACGAGCCGGAAAAACTGGCGCAGACGATCCATGACATGGGGTTGCGCTATGTGGTTATCACTTCTGTCGACCGTGATGACCTGCGTGACGGCGGCGCCCAGCATTTTGCCGACTGTATCAGCGCCATTCGCCGTAAAAACCCGCAAATCCGTATCGAAACGCTGGTTCCCGACTTCCGCGGCCGTATGGATCGGGCATTAGATATTCTGACGGTAACGCCGCCGGACGTTTTCAACCATAACCTCGAAAACATCCCGCGTCTTTATCGCCAGGTTCGCCCCGGCGCCAACTATGAATGGTCGTTGAAACTGCTGGAAAACTTCAAAAACGCGCACCCGGATATTCCGACGAAATCCGGGCTGATGGTAGGCCTGGGTGAATCCAATGCCGAGATCGTGGAGGTTATGCGCGATTTGCGCCGCCACGGCGTTACTATGCTAACGCTGGGACAATACCTGCAACCAAGCCGCCATCACCTGCCGGTACAGCGTTATGTCAGCCCTGAAGAGTTTGATGAGATGAAAGCAGAGGCGATGGCGATGGGCTTTACCCATGCGGCCTGCGGCCCGTTTGTGCGCTCGTCCTATCATGCCGATTTGCAGGCGAAAGGCATTGAAGTGAAATAAATGAAAAAAGTAAGCCGCGGATGAGCGGTTTGCCCCCGATAAATCTCAGGATATGCGCTTATATTTAGTTACATTTCAGGCGCGGAACAAGCAAACGGACGGTAAATACCGTCCGTTTGTCCGTACTATCAAACTATGACTTCTTATTCTGGGTGTCGCTGATAGCGGCAGACTCGTCTGACGTGACGTTATTAGCGGGCTGATCGTCATTCATCGCTTTTTTGAAGCCTTTGATTGCCGCGCCGAGATCGCCGCCCAGGCTGCGTAACTTATTGGTTCCGAAAAGCAAAACAATCAATGCGCCGATGACCAATAGCTTGGCGATACTGATACCTTCCATACTTACCTACCTGATTACGGATGCTGGATAAGCCAGCGAACGGATAACATTCTTTCTATGTAAAACCTTACCGCCAACAAAACAATCCCCTTCTGTAACAAAGTAAGACGCCAAGCGGGATTCCACCGTGCTTACCTCAACCCGTTTCAAATCGATTTACAACTTTTACTGATGAAGATCTATAAAATTACGGCAAGAAAGCGTAGGCTTTTCTGTGTAAAACGGAGATGACATTCCTCCATAACCGCCATTCGGCTGATGATGTCTATGCACTTCTCGAAGAGAAGGCGTAGCGTCGTGCCTGCTCTCCTTCGAGATACCCTTGATACTCAATGCTAAATAAAAAGGTGTCTATGTTTATTAGTATGTTGCTTGTCGTATTTGTTGGTGGTGGGATCGGAAGCGTTGCGCGCTGGATGCTAGGACTGAAGTTCAACGGTAACAACTATTCGCTCCCGTTGGGAACGCTGCTCGCCAATCTGATCGGGGCATTTATTATCGGTGCGGCATTGGCCTACTTTCTGCGCCACCCTCAAATCGATCAGCATTGGAAAATACTTATTACGACTGGGTTGTGTGGCGGATTAACCACATTCTCGACATTTTCACTAGAGACAATCATGTTCCTGCAAAGCGGAAATCTGGCGGCGGCCGGTTTGAATGTGCTATTGAATCTAGTGGGATCGCTGTTGCTGACGGCCATGGCTTTCACGTTGGTCACCTGGTTCATAACCCACTAAGTCCCGAAAAGCAGGGAAAACGGCAGCGGCGTTCTAACGCCGTTTCCAACACGGGATCGTCAGCAATAAAAAAACCCGCCAAAAGGCGGGTTTTCAAGAAATCGGTATAATTAAATAGCGATAACGTTAGCAGCAGATGGACCTTTCGCACCGCTAGTGATTTCAAACTCTACGCGCTGACCTTCAGCCAGAGTTTTGAAGCCATTGCTCTGGATGGCAGAGAAATGTACGAATACGTCTTTGCTACCATCTTCTGGAGTAATGAAACCGAATCCTTTGGACTCATTAAACCACTTAACGCTACCTTTAATCTTAGACATCAAACTTACCTTTAACATGAATGAAAGACACAAAATCTGTGTCGAGTACAGTACAGCAATAGATGGCTCATTTGTCCAGTTTAAGATGGATAAAAAGTGATAAAAATCGCTAAAAAAAACGCTTGGCCGGATTCAAGGGCAAATTTTAACAAGATTAATATGTTAGTCTGGTACGATCGTCATTACTCATCACTTTTTATGGTATCAAACACATAAGGGAAACACGATGAAAACGCTAGGCCTTATTGGAGGAATGAGCTGGGAATCGACCATCCCCTACTACCGCACGATAAATGAATACGTCAAAAACCAACTCGGCGGACTGCACTCAGCCAAAATCATATTGCATAGCGTCGACTTCCACGACATAGAACAATTGCAGTCACATGGGGATTGGCAGCAGGCCGCACAGGCGTTATCCGACATCGCCATCGGGCTAGGAAAAGCGGGAGCGGAGGCCGTGGTTATCTGTACCAATACCATGCATAAAGTAGCGGACGCCGTCGAAAACGCCAGCGGGCTTCCTCTTTTACACATCGCCGACGCCACCGGCGAAAGCGTATCGCAACAGGGAATGAAAAAAGTTGGCCTATTAGGAACCCGCTATACCATGGAACAGGATTTTTACCGGCGGCGCATTCACGATCGCTATGACATAGAAGTCATCATCCCGGATCCGGCGGCAAGGGAGACGGTGAACCGCGTTATTTATGAAGAGCTGTGCCAAGGGAAAATTGATGCGGGATCTCGTCAGGCGTACCGGGAAATCATCCAACAGCTTATGCGGCAAGGCGCCGAAGGCATTATTCTCGGCTGTACCGAAATACCGCTGCTGTTAAGCGCAGACGATGCCGATGTTCCTCTTTTTGACACCACCGCCTTACATGCCATCGCTGCAGCCAAATATGCATTATCTTGAATAACAATAAATTACGTTAAAAAGCAACTACTTTCACCCAAGAATAAATAATAGCCTCTTTTATTTACTCAGGTTTCCCCATTTAGGATAAAAATAAAGCAGCATTGGAAATTAATGCTGCTTTGTTTATTCGATCTTATTCCTGGTAAACAATGACAGGTGTGGCTGTAATTATTATTTGCGTAACATTGCTTCAATAAAATCTTTCCAATTACTTACTTCTACTTCGATCATGCTAACCTCTTGGTAATTAACTGCGCATATTATACGCACACTTTTTAATCAGGTGAAATAGTTCTGAAAGTATAAAAAGTGTACTGCGCCACATTTTTACATCTCAGCCCGCGGTGGATCTCACTCTTTTTTTTCGGCATGCTGGTCGATTACGATGTCAGGCTCATATTTCCACACGCAGCCATTCGACAATCATCATGTAACCGCTGGATCTGGAAGGATATTAACCACTATGACGCTCACCATGTACGGTATCAAGAATTGCGATACCATAAAAAAAAGCCCGTCGCTGGTTGGAAGAACAACAGGTTGATTACCATTTTCATGACTATCGCGCCGACGGTCTGGACGAGCCGCTCCTGCGGCGCTTTATCGCTCTGCTGGGCTGGCAGCCATTAATCAACACACGCGGCACGACCTGGCGTAAACTAAGCGAAGAGCGACGCGGCATAATTAACGGCAATACCGCCGACAGCGAAACGGCGGCCATTGCGTTAATGCTTGAACAGCCGGCGGTGATCAAGCGGCCGCTGTTGGTTACAAACGATGGAAAAGCGCTGCTCGGCTTCAGCGCAGACAGCTATCAGGAATTTATTGCGGAGAACAAATAACGTGTCTTGTCCGGTTATCGAACTAGCCCAACAGTTAATTAAGCGCCCTTCCCTCAGCCCAAATGATGAAGGCTGTCAGCAATTAATGACTGAGCGTCTGAAAGCCATCGGCTTCACCATTGAACCGATGGACTTTGGCGATACCAAAAATTTCTGGGCATGGCGCGGCGCCGGTACAACACTGGCGTTTGCCGGACATACCGATGTGGTGCCAAGCGGTGATGAAAGCCTCTGGCAGCACCCGCCTTTTGAACCCACGATTCGCGACGGCATGTTATATGGCCGGGGCGCGGCCGATATGAAGGGGTCGCTGGCGGCGATGGTGGTTGCCGCAGAGCGTTTCGTCGCGGCGCATCCCGACCATCAGGGCAGACTGGCTTTTTTGATTACCTCGGATGAAGAGGCAAGCTGCGTAAATGGTACGGTCAAGGTCGTTGACGCGCTGATGGCGCGTAATGAACGGCTCGATTATTGCCTGGTGGGCGAACCATCAAGCACGAATGTGGTGGGAGACGTCGCGAAAAACGGCCGCCGCGGTTCCATCACCGCCAATCTCCGGGTTCATGGCGTCCAGGGGCATGTCGCCTACCCGCATCTTGCGGATAACCCGGTACACCGGGCCATGCCCGCCCTTAACGAGCTGGTTGCCACTGAATGGGATCGGGGTAATGAGTTTTTCCCGCCGACCAGCATGCAAATCGCCAATATTCAGGCGGGTACAGGCAGCAATAACGTCATTCCCGGAGAACTGTTCGTACAGTTTAATTTCCGTTTCAGCACCGAATTGACGGATGAAGCGATTAAACAACGGGTGGCGGAACTGCTCGACCGCCATCAGCTCAACTACAGCATTGACTGGAATCTCTCCGGCCAACCCTTTCTGACCGCTCAGGGCGAACTAGTCGATGCCGTAGTGAATGCGGTGCGGCATTACAATGAAATCACGCCGCAGTTACTCACCAACGGCGGCACATCCGACGGACGTTTCATCGCCCGCATGGGAGCCCAGGTTGTCGAACTTGGCCCCGTCAACGCAACCATTCATAAAGTGGATGAATGCGTTAACGCCGCGGACTTACAACTGCTGAGCCGGATGTATCAGCGTATTATGGAGCAATTGATCGCATGATTACCCATGCCATGCTAACCGGAAAGGATGATAGCCACCTGGTCACGCTCAGCGGCCATCATCGTCTTCAGCTTGAAGCGGTCATCGCGTTTGAGGCATTGCAGCGCGCGGCGAAAAAAGACGAATTTAATCTGCAGCCCGCCAGTACATTTCGTGACTTTGATCGCCAGCGTTTGATCTGGAATGGCAAATTCAAGGGAGAACGCCCGGTGATGGACAGAGACGGCCGGCCGCTGGATGTGTCGACGCTCAATGAGGGCGATCGCTGTAAAGCGATTCTACGCTGGTCCGCGATGCCGGGCGCCAGCCGCCATCATTGGGGCAGCGATCTGGACATTTATGATCCCGACCTTCTGCCTGAAGGACAGCGGCTAATGCTGGAGCCCTGGGAGTATGAATCCGGGGGCTACTTCGCGCCGCTTAACGACTGGCTAAGTCGGCATATGCATGAATTCGGCTTTTATCGTCCTTATGAGCACGATCTCGGCGGAGTCGCCGCAGAGCCCTGGCATATCAGCTATTACCCATTGGCGCAGCACGCTGAAAAACAGCTAACGTCCGGTATTATCCTGTCGGCCTGGCAAGGAGAGGATATCGCAGGTTATGACTGGCTATGCGAACACTTACCGCTGCTGTTTACCCGTTTCATAAACAACGTTGACGGAGCTTAATCATGGCATGGCTGGCTGACTACTGGTGGATAATCCTGATTATCCTGCTCGGAATGCTAATAAACGGCATCAAGGAGCTGCGCAATGTCGATCACAAAAGCTTTCTGACGAACAAGCCCAAACTACCTCCGCACCGCGATAACAATGATAAGTGGGATGACGAAGAGGACGACTGGCCGCAGAAAAAGCCGTGAAAAAATGGCTGGCCGGCGCTGAAAAAACGATGTTTATCGCCGTGATGCCAAATTCTCGTCATGCCGCAGATGCGCCAGCGCATGATTAAGCATCCGCTCATCAATCCCATGACCTACGTCGGGCGCCACATCCAATGAGAACGCTGTTCCTAACGCCTGAAAACGCTGTGCGGCAGCCTGGGCATGACTGACGGCGATAACGCCGTCTGCGTCGCCATGAATCAAATGCACCACAACATCGCCGAACGGTTTTTCCGGTAATACGGCGAAACGGCCGCTAAACGCAATAACCTGCCCGGCCAATTGCGATTCTGTTTTCAGCGCCTCCAGCGACATGATGGAGCCTTGAGAAAACCCCACCAGCGTCGTTTGCTGAAAACCCACGCCGCTTTTCTGCTGCCAATCGCGCACGACGGCGACAAAGCGTGGAACAATCGCCTCAATACGGGATAAACGGTTCTCTTCCGTCACGCCCTGTACGGAGAACCACTGACGGCCCTCGCCGTATCCGCTGCTGAACGGCCCGCCGATGCTCACGACCAGCGCCTGTGGAAAAGCGGCGGCAAAATAACGCCCTATCTGGGCCATACCCGCGGGAGTATCGCCTACCCCATGAAACAGTAAAAATAACTGCTGGGGAACATCTGGATTTTGTACGACAACATATTCCTGGCTCATTCTATTTCTCCTGAAAACAACCGACGCGGTATCTCCAACGGTCAGTTCATCAATAGCGGTTGAGGTTCACTATACGCCGCGCCGTTTCAGGTGAAATCGGGAATTCCTGAACAAGATGTTCCATTTTTTTGCGGCTCAAGGGGGTTACAACGGATCGGCACGATCCGATTGCGCCCCAGCAACCCAGGCACGCCAGTCGGCGCTGTTTTTCGCATCTTGCTGATGCAGCGCCTCGGCAGTTTCTTCGCGCCAGCGTTGCAGCAGCGCTTTTTTCCCCGGCAGGCCGAATATTTTCACGCCCCGCTCGCTATCAGCAGGGGCGTCAACCAGCATACGCAGTGCCGGCAGCGCCAGAGAAGAGCCAAGCGTCAATCGGGACAATGCGGCGAAACTGGATTCCATCGGTCGGCAGGCGAAAGCGAAGCCAGCCAGCGTGCGCCAATCCTCCCGATCCAGATCCGTCGAATCATCCAGCGGCAACGGCAAATCCAGCGGAATAAGACGGCGCAGCCAGAACCAATCCCTGTCCAACTGTCGGACGCTCCGCGCCGTCAACGATTGGCCTGCGCCACTCAAGGGCAATAAGGCCATCGCGCTATAGCAGCCGCTGCTGGC
The DNA here is from genome assembly GCF_017569925.1 of Brenneria izadpanahii. Taxonomy (NCBI): domain Bacteria; kingdom Pseudomonadati; phylum Pseudomonadota; class Gammaproteobacteria; order Enterobacterales; family Pectobacteriaceae; genus Brenneria; species Brenneria izadpanahii. Next base: position 3,776,330 of record NZ_CP050854.1, read on the forward strand.
TTCAAGCCGGCTGCCAACCCGTACCAGTTGAAAACCGCATGAACGCCAAAACGCCCACAAATCCGGCTGATAGCCAAAACTAACCGACAGATAATCCATTCCCTGCGTTTGCGCCGTCCGCCGCTGAAATTCGACCAGAGCGCGCCCTATGCCCTGCCGCCGGTGGGCCGCCGCTACCGCAATGCGGCTGATGCGCCGTGAACGCAGCATCGGCGCGGTCCATTGTCCGGCGTGCGCCGCCAGCGATTGCGCAACCAGATTGCCGCGCGGACGGCGACGCCCGGCCCAGACCTCGTGCGCCAGCTCAACGGATAAGCCGCCTTCATCCACCATCCACAATACGCCGCTGAGCGAACCGGATACGCTGGCGCTGCATACGCGCATACCCGGTGCGTCCAGCAGGCGGCGTAAATCAAGGGGGGAGGTACGATAGTGAGCGCTGCATAATAAGGCGTAGCATCGCTGTAAACGCCGCAGGCTCGGAAGCCAGTCATCCGCGTTTTCCTCACAAAACGCTGGTACAGCGCGTGATGGCGCAAGAGATCTTTCATCCCCGGCTTCGCATGATTCGGCAAACAGCAACGCGTCGTCCAGCAACCGCTCCAGCGGATCGTCTTCTGCCCAGCGTAGCGGCTCATTCAGGGTGAACGCCCGCCACTGCGGCAACGCGGCGCAAAACTTCAGTAAAAAGCCGCGGCCGGTGCCTTCATACCCCTGCACGGTGGTTGTCATCAAAATACGCGGGAAATACGGCAGCAACGCCGTCAGCACCGATGAGGGGATCGCCGCCGCTTCATCCACCAGCAGCCAGTCAACCGCAGGAGGCGGGTTCAATCGGCAATGTTCCAGCAGCGCGTCCGGCGCCCAGAATCGGGTGTCTTCCCCGGCGTAATATCGCAGAACATCCGTGGCGGAGCGTGACGGCGCGGTCGCCCAGCACGTGCCCGTACAGCGTTGGGTCAGCATACCGGCCAGAGCCGATTTTCCCCGCCCGCGCGGCGCGGTGATCACATAAACGCCCGGCTGCGCCGCCAGCAACCCTTGTAGAATAAGCTGTTGTTGCGTCGTCGGTTCGCCACCGGCAGGTTGCCAATTGGGCCGGGGATGAAGCGGTCTGACGGACAGAGCTTCTCCCTGACGCCAAATCGTCACTTCATCATCCGCCAGCAAATGCCGCTGAAGATGGCGAACAAAATGGGGAGTGGGTATTGGCTGAGGCTGCTCGCTCCAGCGCAGGCTGTCTTCATCGGCGCGATTCGGCCACGACGTCCATTCAGGAACCAGCAGTATCAGCCAGCTTCCCGCTCGCAGCGTGCCCGCCAGCATCGCCCATGCTTCCACATCAAGCCCCTGCCGGGCATCGAATATCGCATGGGTAAACTCTCGTCCAAGCAGGGTACGCACCTTACCGGCAGGTAAAGATGTCATATCTTCAGGCTGTCGCGGGCCGATCCACAGCCAATCGCCGTCCAGTTGACGACGAAGAGCCAGCCCTTGATCTTCACACCAGCCGGACTCTCCGCTGATCACCAGCAGACGCCGCACGCCGCTACGCTGCTGTTGACGCTGGCTGTTGATAAAATCAGAAAAGAGGCGGTTCATCGGCGGCGAAGACGATCAGGTTTTACCGATCAGCAAGGAGAGCAATCCCGCGGCGATCAACGGCCCGACGGGAACACCGCGAAACAGCGCCACGCCCAGAACCGTACCGACCAGCAGCCCCGCCACCACCGAGGGCTGATGGCTCATCAGGGAAACACCCCGTCCCCCCAGCCAGGACACGGCGACGCCAATGACTATCGCCAGTATGGATTTCCAGCTCATAAAGGAGTGAATAACGTCAGCCGCGGTAATTTTTCCACTGGCTATGGGCGCCATCACACCAATGGTGAGGATCACAATCCCGATGGTCAAACCATACTTCTCTACCCACGGGAAATAGTTATTTAGCGGGGTAACGCGCACAACCAGCAACAGCAGAATGGCCAGCGTAACGGTCATGTTGTGGCTGATAATTCCCAGTCCGGCCAGAACCAGTAGAATCAACAGCGTTGGATCAAAAAAAGTCATAGAAAAACACTATTCCTGAAAAGGCCGTAAACCCAGACGGCGTAAATTGGCGTGCAATTATAACACCAAAAAGAGAATGTCACGCCTTATCATCCGGGGTGGTTTGAAATGCCCGTTTTCATGGGCATGACGAATATTTCGGGAGGGGAGCGAATAATCCGGAATGAAGTGCCTTACGATTATCATTACTCAATAAAAAAACCAAAAGCATCATAAACAATGATGTTTTGATGAAAACAAAAATACGTAACGCGTTGAAGTTAAAACAATAAATAAAAAATACGACTATTGTTTGAATAAACATAAAACAATATTATTTATGTTTTTCAATGGATGAATCTATTTATGAGCAGCAGACGAGATATTATAGACGGCGCCCAATTTGATACCCTCCAAAACGGACTAGTTTATACCGAAGTATTGGGTTGGATCGATATGGGTCATGCCAGAGGCGATGATGTAAAAGCGCTCCACCATCAATTCAAAATTGGCGAAATCAGCAACAATCCGCATTACACCATCGTATATGACCAAAACATGTATATAGGGCGCTTTAATCGTTGTATCGGGGTAGGAAAGTATACTAAATGGGTTATCCAAAAAGGCAGGACTACCGACGAAATAAATCGCATAATGCTTGCCATGATGATGATAACCGCCTCTAATTTCGAAGGGTTGCAGTCTCTACGACATTTTTCCTGGTACACCGATAGTGGCTTTAGTGGAGAAGACTTAGTCTCTGACCTATTCGGCTTTTACAAGACATTAATACCAAGTCGGTATAGTCATCACGTCAAACCGGTCAGCTATGAATCCGCACTCAGGCGTTGGGATTATTATGGTCCAGTCGGAATTAACAAAAACAAAGGATTTACCCCGATTCTCTACCCAGATCCGCAAAATCCATGTGTACGGCATAGCCCATATCGAAAACATCTCCCCCATTTTATGACATGGATAAAACCCTGGGATGATTTCACATCCGGTAAGGTAGAAGTTTTCACTAACAACGGCACTAAGCTTTCATTCAGCAAACAAGTTTATCCGGGGCAATGCTAATGCAAAAATCTTTAAAGTGGATTCTACTAGCGCTAATTCTTTACGCCCTTGGCGATTTTGTTTTGGAAAGCTGGCTTGATAAGAGAATCGCAGAGAATCCGGCATACACGAAAAGCGATGTGCTGATCTATAAACATTTTACAGACAAAGATATTGCCGATACGCCAAAAATTTCGAACAATTATCATTTCGAATATCATACTGGCGATGGCTATGCGCCTACCAACGAAATTGTCTTTCATCATGCCAGCGATCTTGTTCCACTGCGCGATTATCTAAAGCGGCTTGGCTATGAAAAGGAACCCAAACCTTATGGAGACGCTGAAGTCTGGAGAAGACCGACAAAGAAAAGCGATACTTTTTATCTGTGGCAGATCAAAGAGAGCAACGAAATAAAATTATCCAAAATATTTGCCCCGATTCAATAGGTCGGACGGCCGCATATTATTCACCGATAAAACTATACGCAGAACACTGGGTTCTGCGTATAGAACGGAAACGATTGCGCTATTAGTCTAATTTTACGCCAAGACGGCGAGCGACTTCTTCATAGGCTTCGATCAGGCCGCCGAGGCTTTGACGAAAACGGTCTTTGTCCATTTTATTCAGCGTGGCTTTGTCCCACAGACGGCTGCCGTCCGGCGAGAATTCATCCCCCAGAACCACTTCGCCTTTAAACAAACCGAATTCCAGTTTGAAATCCACCAGAATCAATCCCGCATCGTCAAACAGTTTGCTCAGGACTTCATTTGCCTTGTAGCTGAGTTCCTTCATGCGCGCGAGGTTCTTTTCACTCACCCAGCCAAAGGTTTTGCAGTAAGACTCATTGACCATTGGATCGTGCATGGCGTCATTTTTCAGGAACAGGTCAAACAACGGAGGATTCAGGACAATCCCTTCCTCTACGCCCAGGCGTTTTACCAGCGAACCTGCGGCGCGGTTACGCACCACGCACTCTACCGGCACCATCTCCAGTTTTTTCACCAGCACTTCGTTATCAGAAAGCAGGCTCACCATTTGAGTAGGGATCCCGGCTTCTTCCAGTTTGCTCATGATGAAATGGTTAAATTTGTTATTCACCATTCCTTTACGATCAAACTGCTCAATACGAGCGCCATCTCCTGCTGACGTATCATTACGAAACTCCAGCACCAGCAGGTCGGGATCTTCGGTGGTGTAGACAGTTTTTGCCTTCCCACGATACAACTCAGCTAGCTTTTGCATCTTTATCACTCCACACAATGAGGGCCGCCGCACACGGCCCGAGAATTTAACGCCCATCCCCTGCTTACCTGACATTGCCGCGCCGTCAGCGCACGCCCTCGTCCGAATCACGCTTCGGACTCGCGCTGCTTCGCTGCAACCCCAGCCATTTTGGGTATCGATTAATTAATGAAGAAGGGCCGGATAATCCGACCCTATACCCTTCATCTTTCAAATTGCAGATGCGTTGGCTGCCTAATTGCCCGGCTATTCCCTGAACCTCGCCCCGGTGGGGCCGCCGCAAGCGGCGTTCAAATCCGCTCCCGGCGGATTTGTCACCCCAGTGACTTATCGGTTGCCGCGTTACGATGCTCATTAATGAGCCTCGCCCATAAAGGGCCAACGCTTTACGTTGTTCAAAACGATAACGTTTTGTCCTGCGCCTTGAAATCTATTGGGTATATAAATTACTTAGTTGAAAGCCGCCTGGAATACCGGCACCAGCGCGTCATTCTGAGACTGGCTTAGCGTATGTCCCTTGGAGTCAATAAATTGCAGACTGCTACGGTTATCAAGATCGCCGACCTGCAATTTGTACTTACCATTAGGAAGCTCGGGATCTTTCGTTCCCAGGGTATCCCACGTACCGCCGCCAGGCGCTTTATAAGTAATGGAAACAGAACCCTGAGGACGGCTGCGATCGTCAATTTCCATACCGATCTTGCTTAACGCAGCCGGCAAGCGATCCCATACCAGGGTATAAGGCCCACGAACCACCAGCAGCGGCAGACCGGTATCATCAGCCCCGCTCTGCACATCCAGCGAACCGTTGGTGCGGTGCGCCAGCGCATTTTCACGCTCGGTCGCCTGGCTATCCAATGACTCGGTGATGGTATTCAACATCAACCCGGCGTAGCGTTGAACCTGGACAGGATCGGTAACGGGATTATTCTGCTGTTCCAGCGCCAACAGAGTGACGACGACGGCCGTCTGATACCCCTGTTGCTGAACGGCTACCTGGTAACGGCCCCGGTATTGAAGATCTTCATCCTGACGCACCCATGTGATCCAGTCCGTCGTTAATGTTTGGTTGGCGTCCTGACGGTTGGCAATGGCGAAGTTCTTCTCTTGTAAAGCTCGAACAACCTGAGGCCAAAGCTGGCTGTTCTGTGCGCTGCTTTCCAATAACAGCGCCGCCGTGTTACCCGAACTCTGGGTACGAGAACCATTCAACAAAGCCAATGGCTGCAACGGAGGACGAATATCCAGCTCTTTGCCTACAGCGCCGTTCAGGGTCACCGGCGGTATATCATAATCCCCATTCTGCACCGGCAAAATAATACCGGACGGCGTGTTCAGCGCTTTCTGCGTCGGCGTATGCAGATAAGATTCATCGCCGCTCACCTGCCGCTTATAGCGCTGATCGCTGGAACACGCAGCTAACAACATCACCAGCGATACGCCAACAACTTTTGCCACCATCGACTTTTGTAATGAACCAGTCATTAAATCTCCCTAACGGTTACAGCAAACCAGCTTGCTTCAATGCTCGCGCCAGCACCGTCTGACCGGATTCAGTCAGTGGCGTCATGGGCAGGCGAAGCGTATCGGTCGCCATGAGTCCCAATTCCTTACAGGCCCACTTCACCGGAATAGGATTGGGTTCAACAAATAATTTCTGATGCAACGGCATCAGGCGCTGATTTAAACGGCGGGCTTCAACAAAATTGCCCTGCGCCGCCAGCCTGCAAATTTCAGCCATTTCACGCGCGGCGATGTTCGCCGTAACGGAAATCACCCCTTTGCCGCCTAGTTGCATAAAGTCTAAACCGCTGGCGTCATCGCCACTCAGCAGAATAAAATCTTCATTAACCAGCTCTTGGATCTGACTTACCCGACTTAAGTTCCCCGTCGCTTCTTTAATAGCTACAATATTTTTGATTTCGGACAGGCGCGCGACCGTTTCCGGCAACATGTCGCAGCCCGTGCGAGAAGGGACGTTATAGAGAATTTGCGGCAGATCGGTATGCTCGGCGATCGCTTTGAAGTGTTGATACAGCCCTTCCTGGGTAGGTCTGTTGTAATACGGCGTTACCGTCAGGCAACCCAAGACCCCGGTATCATGAAACCGCTTGGTCAGCGAGATACCTTCCGCGGTGGCGTTGGCGCCGGTTCCGGCAATAACCGGGATGCGGCCATCGCACAATTCCAGCGTCATCATAACGACATCGCCATGCTCTTCATGGCTCAGCGTGGCGGACTCCCCCGTCGTTCCGACGGAGACAATCGCCGATGTGCCGCTAGCAACATGATAATCAATAAGTTTTTTAAGGCTCGGCCGGTCGACGGCGCCCTTGGCGTCCATCGGCGTAACCAGCGCAACAATACTTCCCGTAAACATTGGCCATTCCCTCCACAAACAAGTTCTTCATGGTACTTTTGACCTCTATGCAAAAGCAAGCGCGCAACGGCGTTGTAAGCGTTTGACGCACGGTTTTTTATAACGCTGCGAGCGGCATTAAAAATTCTTCTGGTTTTTTTATCACCGCCCGCCGCAAGCGGCGCTAAAGTTTCTCCCGGCTTTTTGATGGCGGGCCATCCCTGCCCGTCGCCCTCCGGGCCGCCGCAAGCGGCGTTAAAAATTGCCGGGAGCAATTTTTTATGTTTACCATGTAATCCTCTAAGGGGAAGCACAGGACATACGATTTTGTCGAGCTTACAAGAACACTATCTGGTTATCACCGCCGTAGGAGCCGACCGCCCAGGAATTGTTAACGCGATTACCCGTCACGTCAGCAGTTGCGGCTGTAACATCGAAGATAGCCGTCTTGCCATGCTGGGCGAAGAATTCACGTTTATCATGCTGCTTTCCGGGAGTTGGAACGCCATCACGCAGATCGAATCCACCCTACCGTTGAAAGGGGCGGAAATGGATTTATTGATCGTGATGAAACGAACAGAGTCGCAGGCTCGGCCACCGATGCCGTCAACCGTTTGGGTTAAAGTGGATGTGGCGGACTCGCCCCACATCATTGAGCGTTTTACGGATTTATTTGACTCTCACCAAATGAACATTGCCGAATTAGTGTCCAAAACCCAACCAGCTGAGGGAGATCAGCCGCCAAAATTGCATATTCAAATCACCGCGCACAGTCCTGCCACGTTGGACGGTTCAATTATTGAGCCGGCCTTTTATCAGCTATGTACAGAACTGCACGCACAAGGCAGTATTAGTGTCGTGAACTATCCACAGCATGAAGAGAAAGACGGAGAGTAGTGATGAATACACTGAAAGCCGGTGATATCGCACCGAAATTTAGCTTGCCCGACCAGGACGGCGAACAAGTAGATTTAACCGACTTCCAGGGGCAGAAAGTATTGGTTTATTTCTACCCTAAAGCCATGACCCCCGGATGTACCGTTCAGGCTTGCGGTCTGCGCGACAACATGGACGAACTAAAAAAATATGGCGTGGAAGTCATTGGCATCAGCACGGACAAACCAGAGAAACTGTCCCTCTTCGCCGAAAAAGAGTTATTAAACTTCACCCTGTTATCTGATGAAGATCATCAGGTTTCGGAACAATTCGGCGTATGGGGTGAAAAAACGTTCATGGGGAAAACCTATGACGGTATTCATCGCATCAGTTTCCTGATTGATGAAAACGGCAAGGTCATGAAGGTGTTTGATGATTTTAAAACCAACAACCACCATGATATCGTCCTGGAATACCTGAAAACGGCCTGAGTCGCTCGTTTCCAGCAATATCGCCGGCATCTTGCATAAGGTGTCGGTTTATACCATCGCCGGTCTGCGCGCCAGGCAAACTATATTCCCTGCCGACCCCACGATTTTCCCGTATAAATATTTCTTTGTGCGCCCGCGCTGGCTAAGATGGTTAACAGGTTCCTTTATGTCTGTTGATAAGGTTATCTTCCGTTATGTCTAGCCGGTTAAGAAAAACGGTCATTGCCGTCCTGTCGGGGGCGTTGCTGACCGCCAATATGCTTCCTGTCCAGGCCGAGATCCAGGATCAGCTGCCGGAGATCGGCACTACGGCCGGCAACACGCTTAGCATCAATCAGGAACTGGCCATGGGCGATTTTTATGTCCGTCAGTTGCGGTCCGGCGCGCCGTTGATCAACGATCCCCTGCTATCCAATTACATCAATCAATTAGGCAACCGACTGGTCAAACAGGCTAATTCCGTACGCACCCCCTTTCACTTTTTCCTGATTCGCAATGACGATATCAACGCCTTTGCCTTCTTTGGCGGCAATGTCGTCTTGCACTCGGCATTATTCCGCTATGCGGACAACGAGAGCGAACTGGCCTCAGTGCTGGCGCATGAAATTTCGCATGTTACGCAGCGTCATTTGGCGCGCACCATGGAATCGCAACAGCGGAACGCGCCGCTGACCTGGGTCGGCGCGCTGGGCTCCATTCTACTGGCGATGGCTAATCCGCAGTTGGGGATGGCGGCGCTGAGCGGCACCATCGCGGGAAGCCAGCAAGGGCTGATTACCTTTACCCAGGCCAATGAACAGGAAGCGGATCGCATTGGTCTTCAAGTGCTGCAGCGCGCCGGCTTCGATCCGCAGGCCATGCCGAATTTCCTGCAAAAACTGGCCGATCAGTCACGATATTCATCCAAACCGCCGGAAATTTTGCTTACGCACCCCCTGCCGGAAAGCCGGCTGTCCGATGCGCGCAACCGGGCAAATCAGATGCGTTCCACGCCGGTGCAATCCTCTCAGGACTTCCTGTTCGCCAAAGTGCGCGTCTTCGGCATGTACGGTTCAACGGAACGTCCGCTGAGCGATGATTTACTGAATGCCTGGGCGAAGGGAAATGTCCGCGAGCAGTTGGCCGCCAAATACGGCGAGGCCATCCGCTTTTATCAGGCCAAAAAATACGATGAAGCGCGCAATCTATTGCAACCTTTACTGAATAACGCCCCTGACAATCCGTGGTTTCTGGATTTAATGACCGATATCGATTTAGGGCAAAATCGCGCGTCGCAGGCTATCGCAAGGTTGGAGAAAGCATCGGGCATACAAACCAATCCCGTGCTCCAGCTCAATCTGGCGAACGCCTACGTTGAGGGGAAACAGCCCGCGGCCGCGAGCAAAATTCTCTATCGCTACACCTACGCCCACGCTGACGATCCCAACGGCTGGGATTTGCTGGCGCAGTCTTCCGCCGCTCAAGGCGCCCGCGCGGAAGAGTTAGCCGCCCGCGCGGAAAGTCTGGCGCTGACCGGGAACCTCGATCAGTCGATCCGTTTACTGAGCAACGCCAGTTCGCTGGTGAAGCTTGGCAGTCTGGAACAGGCGCGCTACGACGCCCGCATCGATCAGCTACGCCAACTTCAACAACGTTTTCGTCAGTACCAAAAATCCTGATGGAATGAAGGAAAACTTTCTGATGACCAAGAACGTCACGATTTACCACAACCCGCGCTGCTCCAAAAGCCGCGAAACGCTATCGCTGCTGAAACAGCGCGGCATTACGCCCCAGGTGGTGCTATATCTGGAAACGCCGCCCGATGCCGATACCCTGGATCGCTTGATTCATCAACTCGGTCTGAACAGCGCGCGCGATCTGATGCGCCGTAAAGAAGACCTTTATCGTCAGCTAAATCTTGCCGATGACAGTCTGACCGAAGCCCAACTTATTCAGGCGATGATTGAACATCCAAAGTTGATCGAACGCCCCATTGTGGTTGCGGGCCAGCAGGCGCGCATCGGCCGTCCGCCGGAACAGGTATTGGAAATTTTGTAAGCGGGCAAGCGCCCAGGTTACAACCCGAGGATCTCTTTCACGAAGGGAATAGTCAATTTGCGCTGGGCGGTGATGGAGGCATGATCGAGCTGATCCAGCGTCATAAATAGGGTGCGCATTTCACGATCCAGCCGTTTAAGCAGAAAACGGCTGACATCTTCCGGTAGTTCGAAACCGCGCAGTTTCGCCCTCAGTTGCAATGCCTCGCCTTTTTCCTCATCGGACAGCGGCTGAAGTTTATAAATCTGTCCCCAATCCAGCCGGGAAGAGAGATCGGGCAAATGCAGATTGAGCTGACGAGGGGGACGATCGCCGGTGATCAACAACCGGGTGCGCCCGGTTTCCTGAATACGATTATAGAGGTTAAACATCGCCATTTCCCAGGCTTCGTCACCCGCGATGGATTCGATATTATCGATACACACCAGCGCCAGTTGCTCCATGCCGTCCAGAACTTCGGGTACGAAATAGGCGCGCTTATCGAGCGGCACATAACCGACCGCCTGGCCGTGATGGGATAAATCAGCGCATGCCGCGTGCAGCAGATGACTACGACCGCCCCCTTCCCGCGACCAGAAATAAATATAGCTTCCGTGTTCCTGACGCAGAGCGGCGTTGATGGCGGCGAGAAGAGACGCGTTTTCTCCCGGATAGAAACTGGAGAACGTTTCGTCATCGGGTAAATACAGAGGCAATGAAAGCTGTGCCGGCGTGTTCAGAATAACCTCAAGCAAGACAGGCAGGGGAAACGAAATCAGTCTATCACAGAAACTTGACCCTGTTGAGTCAGTTGCGTCGAGTTAGGCCAGTAAACCGGCGGCCCCAAAGGGCCGCCGGCGCTTCACATCAGGGGAAATCCGCGTCAGACGTTAATCCTTACGGCAATTAGCGCCGAGAACGCGTTCGCCATCTCTCCGCGGCCGTCAAACATCGGCAAACATATGCTCAACGCGGGGCCGACTCTTCCGTGTCCGGCGCATCAAGAATCACTTCTTCAGCGCGGAACAGGCTAATCACCTTAAACAGCAGGCTCATGCCGATCCCCACCACCGTCGCCAGCGCCATCCCTTTCAGTTCGGCCGCGCCCAGATGCACCTTCGCGCCGCTGACGCCAATAATCAGGATAACGGAGGTCAAAATCAGGTTTTGCGCCTTGTTGTAATCCACTTTGGATTCAATCAGAACACGGATGCCGGACGCGCCAATCACCCCATACAGCAACAGCGATACGCCGCCCATAACCGGAACCGGAACGGCCTGAATAGCGGCCGCCAGCTTACCGACGCAGGACAACAGAATGGCGAGGACCGCCGCGCCGCCGATCACCCAGGTGCTGTATACCTTGGTAATCGCCAGTACGCCGATATTTTCACCGTAGGTGGTGTTCGGTGTGGAGCCGAAGAAACCCGACAGCATGGTGGAAACACCGTTGGCGAACAGGGAACGATGCAGCCCCGGATCACGCATCAAATCTTTCTTTACGATATTGGCGGTAACGACCAGATGCCCGACATGTTCGGCGATCACCACCAGCACCGCCGGCAGAATGGTCAGAATGGCGAACCATTCAAAACGCGGGGTATAAAATGTCGGCAACGCGAACCAGTGCGCCTGCGCGATAGGCGTCAGATCCACGGCGCCCATGGCGAATGACAGCGCATAACCGGCCAAAACCCCGATAAGAATCGGGATAATCGCCAGAAAGCCACGAAATAGCACCGAGCCCAAAATCGTTACCGCCAGCGTCACCAGTGAAATCGTCACCGCCGACGTATCGACAGAGGCGCCGTCGGCAGGCAGCAAACCGGCCATCCCCGCCGCCACGCCGGCCAGTTCCAGGCCGATAACGGCAACAATCGCCCCCATCGCCGCGGGCGGGAATATCACGTCCAGCCATCCCGTTCCCGCTTTCTTGACGATCAGCGCCACCAGACAGAACAGGAAGCCGCAGACAATAAATCCGCCCAGCGCCACCTCGTACCCCAGAGGCAACAGCAGCAACACCGGCGAAATAAACGCAAAACTGGATCCCAGATAGGCAGGGATCTTGCCTTTACAGATAAATAAATAGAGCAAAGTGCCAATGCCGTTGAATAACAACACGGTAGCCGGGTTAATTTTGAACAGAATAGGGACCAGCACGGTGGCGCCGAACATCGCAAACAGATGTTGGAAACTCAGCGGAATGGTTTGCAACAAGGGGGGACGTTCACTTACCCCGATGGCGCGACGAGTCATCTTTGTATCCTCGGTAAAATGGCTATTTATCGTGTGCGGCATGATGTCCGCACCTGTTATTACAGCCGCACCCAACTCGCCCAAAGCGCATATTTCAGGCAGGAAGATGCTGTTATGGCTGTGGACCGCCGCCGACAACGCCGCAAGCGGCGGCCCCAAGGGTGGCGGGCAGGAATGGCCGCCATAAAAAAGCCGACTGATTAAGCCGGCTTACCTGTTATTTAGTACCAAATATTTTATCGCCCGCGTCGCCCAGGCCCGGCATGATATAGCCATGCTCATTAAGACCTTTATCAATCGCCGCGGTGTAGAGCTCGATATCCGGATGCGCTTTCTCCAGCGCGGCAATCCCTTCCGGCGCAGCCACCAGCACCAGCACCTTGATGCTCTGACAACCCGCCTTTTTCAGCAGATCGATGGTGGCGATCATTGAGCCGCCGGTCGCCAGCATCGGATCCACCACCAGCGCCATACGTTCATCTATATTGGAAACGAGCTTTTGGAAATACGGCACCGGCTCCAGCGTTTCTTCATTACGATAGATCCCCACCACGCTGATGCGGGCGCTGGGAACATTCTCCAGCACGCCTTCCATCATCCCTAAGCCGGCGCGCAGAATAGGCACCACGGTAATTTTTTTGCCTTTGATTTGATCGACTTCAACCGGACCGCACCAGCCTTCAATGGTGACTTTCTCCGTCTCTAAACCGGCGGTTGCCTCATAGGTCAATAAACTTCCCACTTCGGAAGCCAGCTCACGAAAACGCTTGGTACTAATATCGTTCTCACGCATCAGACCAAGTTTATGTTTGACGAGCGGGTGTTTCACCTCGACGATCTTCATCAGTATTCTCCCTAGACAGTGGACGGTCAAAAAAACGCTTGGCGCGTTTTTAAACTCCGCTTGCGGAGGCCCGCAGGGCAGCCGGCGGGGTAGCCACACCACGAGCGTTTTTAACGTCACAACGTGACGGCCCGCAGGGCGGCGGCTGGACGCTAGCCATAAAAAAATCGCCGGATTATACCGCTTTTTTGAACGAGTAACATACGGTTAAGCCTGATCCAGATCAACCGATAAGGGAAATTGCGCGGGATAAGGAAAAATGGAAACCCGGTGACTCATCGCTCGCAAACGTTTGCTCGCGCTGTTAGAATTAGCGCGCTCCATTTTTTAACCGACACTGTTTTTAACCACAAATTGTAACCTCCGTGGGGACTCCGTAGTGACCGACAAAACCTCTCTCAGCTATAAAGACGCAGGCGTGGATATTGATGCGGGTAATGCATTGGTAGACCGTATCAAAGGTGTAGTGAAACAAACCCGCCGCCCTGAAGTTATGGGTGGTCTGGGTGGTTTCGGCGCCTTATGCGCCTTACCGCAAAAATACCGTGAACCCATTCTGGTTTCCGGCACTGACGGAGTCGGCACCAAGCTGCGTCTGGCTATGGATCTCAAGCGTCATGACACCATTGGCATCGATCTGGTCGCCATGTGCGTCAACGATCTGGTCGTGCAAGGGGCCGAACCCTTATTCTTCCTGGATTACTACGCCACCGGAAAACTGGACGTTGATACGGCCGCCAGCGTAATCGCAGGCATCGCCGAAGGCTGTAAACAATCAGGCTGCGCGCTGGTTGGCGGCGAAACGGCGGAAATGCCGGGCATGTATCACGGCGAAGATTATGACGTTGCCGGCTTCTGCGTCGGCGTGGTTGAAAAATCTGAAATCATCGACGGCAGTAAGGTACAGGCGGGCGACGTGCTGGTTGCCCTGGCCGCCAGCGGCCCGCACTCAAACGGCTATTCGCTGGTGCGCAAAATTCTGGAAGTCAGCAAAACCGATCCGGCTCAGGTCGCACTGGAAGGCAAGCCGTTGGCCGACCATCTGCTGGCGCCGACAAAAATCTACGTTAAATCGATTCTGTCGCTGATTGAAAAAATTGACGTGCACGCTATTTGCCATCTGACGGGCGGCGGCTTCTGGGAAAACATTCCGCGCGTACTGCCGGAAGGCATGCAGGCAACGATTGACGAATCAAGCTGGCAGTGGCCGGCGGTATTCAACTGGCTGCAACAGGCGGGCAACGTCAGCCGGCGCGAAATGTATCGCACATTCAACTGCGGCGTTGGTATGATTGTCGCACTGCCAGCCGAACAGGCAGACGAAGCCATCGCATTGTTAAACAGCAGTGGCGAAACCGCATGGAAAATCGGCGTGATTAACCAAACTGACGCCGGAGACGCAGTGGTCATTAGCTAATGAAAAACTTTGTTATCCTGATATCGGGTCAAGGAAGCAACTTGCAGGCGTTGATAGACGCCTGCAAGCGCGGCCGTATTAACGGTGAGATAGCAGCGGTCTTTAGCAACAATCCTGAAGCCTACGGTTTACAGCGCGCGCAAGAGGCGGGGATACCGGCCCATGTCATTAACCCGGCGGATTTCGCCGACCGCGCCGCTTATGATGCGGCGCTGGCGCAGGAAATCGAACAGTATGAACCGGCGCTCATTGTTCTGGCGGGGTATATGCGAATTCTCAGCCCTGAGTTTGTGGCGCAGTTCTCCGGTAAGATGCTCAATATCCACCCGTCCCTGTTGCCCAAATACCCTGGATTGCACACCCATAGCCAGGCATTGAAAAACGGCGACGGCGTGCATGGCACATCGGTGCATTTTGTGACGGACGAACTGGATGGCGGCCCGTTGATCCTGCAGGCCAAAGTACCGGTATTCACCAATGACACCGAAGAAAGCCTGAAACAACGCGTTCATGTACAAGAGCACACCATTTATCCCCTGGTGGTCAGTTGGTTCCTTTCCGGCCGCTTAAAAATGCGGGAAAATGAAGCCTGGCTGGATGGCGTGCGTATTCCTCCGCAAGGATATGCCGCAGAATAACCTTCATTCGTATTCACGATAACCATCCCGGATTGTGATGACGGCATCCGGGATATGCATAACATCGCTGACAACCTTGAGCAATATCACCCGCTATCAACAACCCCTCTGAATCCGTTCCGATAACCCTGCCGCTTCAACTAATAACAGCGTTGCCGTACCGACTTCGATTTTAGCGAGATACGCCACTTCCCGTCGGTTTTTACTTTAATTATTTATTTAATTACCAGTAAATTTAAGATCTATAACGGTATCCGGCGCCAGGGTAAATAATCCTCACTCATCTTCGGTTGAAAACAAGAATAACAATGATTATCTTTTGCTATCGTTTTTCTTGCAGAATTAGTCATGCGTATTCTCATATCCGTTGTTTTATTACTTCTTAGCCCGTTCTCTTTGGCCAAAAGCGTTACTGATATTCTCGGCCGACAGGTAGAAATCCCAGACCATCCACAACGAATTGTCCTTGGCGAAAGCCGTATGCTTTATACGCTGGCGCTGCTTGAACCGGGAAATCCGACAAGACATATCGTCGGCTGGCCGGGAGATATGGCGCGCTACGATGCGCAGAGCTGGCAACGCTATACGGAAAAATTTCCGGCTATCAGTCAAATCCCGCAGTTGGGCAACGGCAATCTGCATAGCGTAAATGCGGAAATGCTGCTGCCGTTAAAACCCGATTTGGTGATTCTGCCGCGCCTGGCGAAAAGCTCCGCCGATGACGCCCAACTGCAACAAACGCTGGCTAACGCCGGCGTACCGGTGATCTACGTCGATTTACGCGTCGATTTGCTCAACAACACCTTACCCAGCATCCGGCTGCTGGGAGAAGTGCTGAATCAGCCGCAGCGGGCCGCGGCGTTCAGCGAGTTTTATCAGCAGCATATGGAAGTGATCCGTCAGCGCATCGCGCAATATCACGGTAAAAAAACCACGGTGATGCTGCACCTGCACCTTGGCCGCCGCGATACCTGCTGTACCACCGCCGTCGGCGGCAATCTGGGCGATCTGCTGACCTTTGCCGGCGGTGAAAATATCGCCGCCGGAACCATCAGCAGCGTATACGGCGAACTCAGCCCCGAACGGGCGCTGGCGGCCAACCCCGATGTTTATATCGCTACCGGCATGGCCGGGCCGGAGGGAAAACGCTTCTCCAGCCTGATGCTGGGCCCGTTGGTCAATCCGCAGCAGGCGCAGGACAGCTTCGGCAAACTGATACGCCAGGATCCTATTCTGTCTCATCTTCAGGCGGTTAAAACCGGTCGAGCCTGGAGTATGTGGCACAACTTTTATCTCAGCCCTTACCACGTAGTTATGGTGGAGATGTTTGCCAAAGCGCTCTACCCCGATCTCTTCAGCGATATCGATCCGCAACTCACACTACAAAAAATTTACCAGAACTTTTTACCTATCGATTTTTCAGGGACATATTGGAGTCAACTTGCACATGAATAACCAACTATTTCGGAATGGCTGGCCGTTGCTGGCCCTGCTGCCTTTCAGCATTCAGGCGGCGACCAACGACCGGGGGGATACGGTGGAGGTCACGGCGACGGCGGGAACGGCGCCAGCCGAGGAAAGCGGCTATCAGCCGCATAAAACCGTTACCGGCACCCGTACCGAAAGCCGCCTGCTGGATGTGCCGCAGGCGGTGAATGTAGTGCCTAACCAGGTGATTGAAGATCGGGCGGTACGCAACATTGACGAAGCCTTGTATAACGTCAGCGGCATTACGCAAGCCAACACGCTTGGCGGCACCCAGGATGCGCTGATCAAGCGCGGTTTCGGCGATAACCGTGATGGTTCGCTCTTTCGTGACGGCGTCCGCTCGATTCAGGCGCGTAACTTCACGCCGACCAGCGAACGCGTCGAGGTGCTGAAAGGCCCGGCTTCTATGCTATACGGCATGGGCGAACCCGGCGGCGTCATCAATATCATCAGCAAAAAACCGGAATTAGAGCAAAAGACGCACATCGAAGGCTGGGGCAGCAGCTTTAAGGGCGGCGGCGGCCAATTGGACGTCACCGGACCGCTGGGAACGTCCGGGCTAGCTTACCGGATGATAGTCGACCATGATGAAACCGATTACTGGCGTAATTTTGGCCGCAACCGTCAAACCACCATTGCGCCATCTCTGATGTGGTACGGCGAAGATACCACGGTGCGCATCGCCTATGAGCATATGGAGTATCTGACGCCTTTCGATCGCGGCACCGTGCTGGACACCAACACCGGCAAGCCGGTAAATACGCCCCGTAAACGACGTTTCGACGAGGGTTACAACGCCACCCGCGGCGATCAGGACAGCATCACCATGCAGATCGATCGCAACCTGACCGATCGCTGGAAAAGCAGTCTGACCTACTCCTATAACCGCAACCGCTACAGCGACAATCAAGCGCGGGCGATGAGTTATGATGCCGATACCGGCAACCTGTCTCGCCGGGCCGACTCCACCGGCTATGCCCACGCACAGACCCAGGTTGTGCAGTTAACCCTGAACGGCGACGTGGATTGGGGAGCAATCAATCACCAGTTGCTGTTTGGCTTTGATTACGAAGCCGACCGCACTTACCGCGGCGATATGCTGCAAGGCTCCGCCACCGATGTTTTCAATGTATACAACCCGGTCTACGGCAATTTAGCTGAATCCAGTTCGGTTATCGCCTCACAGAGCGATCAGCGGGAAAATATCGACAGCACCGGTTTCTTTATGCAGGATGCGATTCGCCTTAACGAACGTTGGCAACTGCTGGGCGGTCTGCGCTACGACAGCTTTGACGTTATGTCAGGCAAGGGCCGGCCATTCAAGACCAATACGGACAGTTCATATAACCGCGTCGTGCCGCGCGCGGGCATTATTTACAGCCTGACGCCGTATTCATCGCTTTATGCCAGCTACAGCGAGTCGTTTAAACCCAACTCCTCGATTGCCACGCAAATCGGCGCGCTGCCGCCAGAAATCGGTAAATCCTACGAAATCGGCGCCAAGCTGGATCTGCCCAACCGGATCACCGCCAACGTGGCGTTGTTTGATATTCAAAAGCGTAACGTGATGGTGAGTGAACTTGACGGTAACGGCGACACCGTGACGCGCACCGCCGGCAAAGTCCGTTCGCAGGGTATCGAACTGGATATGGCAGGGAAATTGACCGACTCGCTGAGTCTGATCGGCTCCTATGCCTATACCGATGCGCGCGTAACGGCGGACCCGGAAAACAACGGCAATGAACTGACCAATGCGGCGCGTCATACCGCTTCACTGTTCCTGACGCAGGATTTCGGCGCCTTGGGACTGCATTCGGGTGATAATCTGCGCGCCGGCGCGGGCGCTCGTTACGTCGGTCGCCGTCCCGGTGATGCGGCAAACAGCTTCTATCTGGATGATTACACAGTGGCCGATGCCTTTGTGGCTTACAGCACGCCAATCAACGGCTACAAGGTGAAGTGGCAGTTAAATATCAAGAACCTGTTTGATAAAACCTATTATCCGTCCAGCGGCAACAACCTGCGTATCGCCGTGGGCGAACCGCGCCAGTTCGTACTGCGCGCCAGCGTGGATTTCTGATCGACAAGGGATAATAGAACTAAGAAGGGCACTGCCTGACATAGATATCGTCAGGCAGTATCATCATATCGCGCTTATTTAACGCTAACGATAGTACCTTTGTAACCACGAACAACAACATGAATTTGTTTGAATACGCCGTAGTTTTTCGTCGTTACTTCATAGCGAGGAGCAACGATTAAGTCAGCGCCGGCGGCTTTAACCGCGTTGTAGGTTGCGGCAGACTTAACTGAACCAGAAGCATCGGCAAAAGACAGCGCGCCGCCGGTACCGTAGTTTACGCCATCAACGTAGTTGTCGCCTTCGCCCCATTTGATGAAGCCCATCAGTACGTTAGCGGTAGCTTCACCCTGGATTTTTTCACCAACCTGAATATCCGCTTTTACAGTAGATTCGACGTTGCCAACCAGCGCGCTAGTAGGCTGGCTTGTGTTATAAGAAGAACAGCCTGCCAACAGAGAAACAGCAAATGCTGCGGCGGCTAATTTTAATTTATTATTCATAACGTACATATCCTTACGATTAATAATAGTGACAATAAGCCCGTGAATAAATTTGGGCCGCGCAATACTATTTTATTTCCAAATGAAAAACCAGCCTATTTTAATAGAATCACTAATGGTAAAAATAAAAATCATTATCACTTTATATTTCCCCGCCGCAAAAACCCCACGCGCCAAACCATTCACCCCCTGCCGTTCACGGCGCCAGGAAAAATAAAAAAACTAATTAAAATCAACAATATAAATATTACTTAAACATTTCTGCAAAGAAGAAAAACAAAATAAAAACATTCCATTAAAAACAAAAATAATAAAAAAGCGAACACAAATAAAAATGGTACAAATAAATAATAACCAGACTAATTATAAATTACCGTTCAGTTTTATCCTTTATCGAACCGTAAAAAAATAAAAGCAAACAACATATAACCCCGCAAATATTACTTTTAAAAAAAACATCAACTGAATGCCATCAAATTAATTGATTATTATTTGATTAAATAAAATCCAAATAAAATGCTCATCATTGCGCCGTATTGTCATACAATCGATGAGAGCTAACTGCATGAAATGAGGATTAACTTATGCCAGATACGAGTAACGTCGTTCGGCTACGACCGCTGGAGCGGGACGATCTAACCTTTGTTCATCAATTGGATAATAACGCCAGCGTTATGCGCTACTGGTTTGAAGAACCTTACGAAGCCTTTGTCGAACTCAGCGATCTGTACGATAAACACATTCACGACCAAAGCGAACGGCGCTTTATTATCGAACACGATCGCACCAAAGTCGGCCTGGTCGAACTGGTGGAGATCACCCACATCCACCGCCGGGCGGAGTTCCAGATCATCATCGATCCCGTTCATCAAGGGAAAGGCTATGCCAGCGCGGCGGCGAAGCTGGCCATGGATTACGGCTTTTCGGTGCTGAATCTGTACAAGCTGTATCTGATTGTGGATAAGGAAAACAAGAAGGCGATACATCTCTACGCCAAGCTGGGCTTTGAAGTGGAAGGCGAATTGATTCACGAGTTTTTCATCAACGGCCAATACTGCAATGCCATCCGTATGTGTATTTTCCAGCACCAATATCTGGCAAAACACAAAACGGTGACCGGCACCGGCGGCTCCGCGCCGGGCGCCGATATCACCTTGTGATCGGCTCCGGCGCTTCGATGCCGTTTGAGATTCCCGCCGGAGCGGGAATGACTAAGGCGAGCGTCTTGACTACGATTGCCTACACATATCTGCGTAAGCAGGCGGGAACCCCGCCTGCGACGCCCCTACCCGGCGAACTGGCGGAACAACGCCTTGCCGCGCAGCAGGCGGAGTCCCAGCCAACCGCCGCACAGGGATAGCAACAGCGCGGCGGACAGCGGTAATACGCCCCACATCGCCAGGTTTGGTTCCCATGGGAAATTAAACACCTGACTCTGCAGCATCCACAATGCGGCTTCAGCCCCGATCGCGGCGGCAATCCCCGCCACCAGCCCCAGCACAGCAAACTCGCACCACAGCGTGGCGCGCAACAGCCGCAGCCCGGCGCCTAAAGTGCGGTACACCATCAGCTCCTGCCGTCGCTGGCGCATACCGACCTGGATTTGCGCCAGCAGCAGCAAGACGCCGCAGAACAACACCAGAACCACCATGATTTCCAACGCCCGGCTCACCTGCTGCAATACCTGTCCGATCTGGCGCAGCATACTGCCCACATCCAACAGGCTCAGCGTCGGGAACTGACGATTCAACTGGGTAATCACCTTCTCATCCCCATGGTAACGGAAGCTGGTCAGCCAGGACTGCGGCTGGTTATCCAACGCGCCGGCGGGGAAAATAAAAAAGAAGTTCGGACGCAGACTCTCCCAATCCACCTGCCGGAAGCTGGTTACTTTGGCGCTGAACGGCTGCGTATCGCCGGTAAACGTCAACGTATCGCCAATTTTGATGCCCATCTCTTTGGCTTCTTTCACTTCCATCGAAACTTCCCCCACCTTTGGCGGCTGCCCCTCAACCAGTACATTATGATCGGGGATGCCGTCCATCCAGGTCAGATTCAGTTCGCGGTTTACCGTGTTCCCTCCGGGATCGTCCTCGTGAATGACTTCCGTCGCCGTCTGCTGATTAATTTCCGTCAGACGCGCCCGAACGATGGGATAAAATTGTTCCGGCTTAATCTGATGCTGCTCAAGAAACGTTTCCACCTGCGGAACCTGATCCGCCGTCATGTTCAACAGAAAGTAGTTCGGACTTTCCGGCGGTAGCTGCTGCTGCCAGCGATCCAGCAAATCGCCGCGCATCACCAGCAACAGCGCCAACAGCATAAACGACAGCGAAAACGCCGCCAGTTGACTGATAGTCGACCACGGCTGACGCAGCAGGCGGTTGATAGCCAAACGCAGGGCCAGTTGTTTAACCGTCAAACGGCGCAGCAGTAACAGACCGCCCCAACCGATAACGCCCAATAATAATGACAATACCGCCATGCCGCCCAGCAACGACCACAGCAGAGAACTGCCGCCGGATAATACCGCAAGCAGCCCCACCACGATCGCCAGCACTACTGGCAGGTAATAACGCAGCGGCCAGACATTCGCCACCACATCCTGCCGCAATACGCGCAGCGGCTGCGTCGCCAGCAACAGGCGATAAGGACGCAGCCCGACCAGCAACGAAATCAGCACTAACGACCCCAACGCCCATACCCACGGCCATAACCCCGGGGCCGGCAGCGTTGAGGGTAAAACCGGGGCCAGCATTTTCATCAGTATCGCTTCAAAGCCCAGCCCGACAAGCCCGCCGCACAGGGCGGCCAGCGCCAGCACCGACAGCCATTGGCCGACAATCAGCCGTTGCAAGGCCCGACGCCCGGCTCCCAGCGTTTTCAATACCGCGACCAAATCATAGCGGCTGCGGCAATAGTGCCCCATGGAAACGGCGACCGCGGCAATGGATAACAACAGCGTCAGCAACGCCGACAGCAGCAGAAACTGCTGCGAGCGCTTCAATGATTGGCTCAGCGCGCCTTCTGAATCTTCCATGCCATACCAGCGCTGATCGGGTTTCAGTCTCGACTTGATAAAATCGCTGAACTGGCTGATTTGTTGCTCATTGCCGGCGAACATATAGCGCCAGGTAATGCGTCCGCCGGGCTGTATCGCGCCGGTTTTTTCCACATCCGCCAGATTCATCAAAATACGCGGCGCGGTATCAAACGGGTTAAAGCCGGAGTCCGGCTCTTGAATCAGTTCGCCGCTAATACGCAGAGAAGTATCGCCGACATCCAGCATATCGCCGACCTTCAGTCCCAGCAGCGCCAGCAGACGCGGGGCGACCAGCACTCTGCCCTCCTCGGCCCGCAGCCCGGCCGGGTTGGTCTGTAGCTCGCCATACAGCGGATAGCGTTGGTCGGTCGCTTTTACCCTCGCCAGCTGCGGCGTGTCGCCGGCGAAGGTCATTGTCATGAATGAAATCTGCCGGCTAAGCGTCAATCCTTGCTGTTGCGCGGTTTGCAGCCAGGACTCATCCACCGGGCGCGAGGCGCGCAACACCCGATCGCCCGCCAGAAAATCGCGGCTTTGCTGACTCAGTCCTTTTTCCATCCGGTCGCTGATATTTCCCAACGCCAGCACACAGGCCACGGCCAGCGTTAATGCCAACCAGACAATCAATAATGAGGGAGAACGCCATTCGCGCCAGAACCACCGCCAAATCATGCTTCTTCCCTCAACTTGCCGTCCACCAGACGCAGACGCCGCGCGCAGCGCGCCGCCAGTTGTTCATCGTGCGTAACCAGAATCAGCGTCGTGGCGTAATCACGGTTAAGGGAAAACAGCAGATCCACAATGCGTTCACCGGTTTTACGATCCAGATTGCCGGTCGGCTCATCGGCGAACAGCACTTTGGGACGCCCGCTGAAAGCGCGCGCCAACGCCACCCGCTGCTGCTCGCCGCCGGAAAGTTGGGCGGGAAGATGATGTAAACGCTCGCCCAGCCCAAGCTGCCGCAACAGCTGCTCCGCCTGCTTACGGCTGTGGCCGTCGCTTTCGCCCCGCAGCAGCGCCGGCAGTTGGACGTTCTCCAGCGCATTCAGAGTCGGCACCAGCATAAACGCCTGAAACACGAAGCCCACGTCTCTGGCCCGCAGCGCGGCCCTGCCTTCTTCATCCAATCTGTTTAACGATTCCCCCATCAGACTGACGTCGCCCTCGCTGCCGTCATCCAGACCGGCGAGAATACCCAGCAGCGTTGACTTGCCGGAACCGGACTCGCCAATAAGCGCAATTGTCTGCGCGGGTTTGACAATCAGCTCAACTCCGGTAAGGATGGAAAGCCGATGTTCCCCTTGACCAACGTGCTTACTAAGATGATGAACTTCAAGAACGTTTTCCGCAGGCCCGGCTTCGGCTGGCATAACACTCGCTGGACTGGTCTTTGCAAACATATTTTCATCCTTTTACTTCTGGGATTATTCAGTGTACGCGCTTTTGCGGCGGACACTTTACTGATACTGGGCGATAGCCTCAGCGCGGGCTATCGGATGCCGGCGGCCAACGCCTGGCCCGCCTTGCTGAATCAGAAATGGCAGGCGCAGCCGACAAACATAAACGTCGTTAACGCCAGCATCAGCGGCGATACCGCCGCCCAAGGACTGGCGCGTCTTCCGGCGTTACTGAAGCAGCATCAGCCGCGCTGGGTATTGATCGAACTCGGCGGCAATGATGGGTTACGCGGCTTTCCGCCGCAAAACATCGAACAGGATCTGACCCAAATCATTACGCAAGTTAAACAGGCCGAAGCGCAACCGCTGCTGATGCAAATTCGTTTGCCGACCAATTATGGCCGCCGCTACACCGAGTTATTCAGCAACATCTATCCACGGCTGGCGCAGCAGTTTGCCATTCCTTTGGTGCCCTTCTTTATGGAGCAGGTGTATCTTAAGCCTGAGTGGATACTGGAGGACGGCATTCACCCCACCCGTGACGCCCAACCCTTTATCGCCGACTGGATGGCTGAACATCTGGAACCCTTAGTTAAGCATGAGTCTTGACAAATAGGCTTTTGAATTAGGTAAAGTTATGCAAAAAACGGTGCTTATTACCGGTTGTTCCAGCGGGATTGGTCTGATAGCCGCGCAGGATCTGCACAAGCGCGGCTATCGCGTACTGGCGGCCTGTCGCCGTCCCGACGATGTCAGTCGCATGGCGTCGTTGGGCTTGGAAGCTATTGAGCTTGATCTGGATGACGCCGCCAGCGTTGAAAACGCCGCCGCCCAGGTCATTGCATTGACCGGGAACCGTCTGTACGGGCTGTTCAACAACGCCGGATTCGGATTATATGGGCCATTAAGCGGCATTTCGCGCCGGCAGCTTGAGCATCAGTTTTCCAGCAACCTGTTTGGCACGCATCAGCTAACCCAACTGTTGCTGCCCGCTATGCTGCCGCACGGCGAAGGGCGAATTATTCAAACCAGTTCGGTGATGGGGCTGGTGTCCACGCCCGGACGGGGTGCTTACGCCGCCAGCAAATTCGCCCTTGAAGCCTGGTCGGATACGTTGCGCATGGAGCTACACGGCAGCGGCCTGCATGTCAGCCTGATCGAACCCGGCCCGCTGGCGACCCGATTCACCGAGAATGTCGATCAGACCCGAACCGATAAACCGGTAACCAATCCCGGCATTGCCAAACGTTTTACGCTGCCGCCGGAAGCCGTATTGCCCAAACTTCATCATGCGCTGGAAAGCCCGCGCCCCAGGCTTCGTTACCCGGTGACGCTGGTTGCGCACGGTTTATCGTGGTTACGTCGTCTGCTGCCCGGACGCTATCTGGATAATCTATTACGAACCCGTTCCTGATATTGGCTTGAAGCGGCCGATTTTAGCCCCCACATATAGCCAAAACGGATAAGAGAGAACCCCATGCTAGAACAACAAGCCGATATTATTGATGTTAACGAGTCCAACCTTCATCAGGTTTTGGAACATTCCACAACGCTTCCCGTGTTGTTTTACTTTTGGTCGGCGCGTAGCCAGCACTGCCAACAGTTGGAACCCGTGCTGAACAAACTGGCTCAGGAGTATGCCGGCCAATTTATTCTTGCCCGGGTGGATTGTGATGCCGAGCAGCGCGTCGCCGCGCAATTCGGTCTGCGCGCCATCCCGACGGTCTATCTGTTCAAAGACGGCCAGCCGCTGGATGGCTTCCAGGGGCCGCAGCCGGAAGAAGCCATTCGTGAACTGCTCCAGCGCGCATTACCGAAAGAAGAGGAATTGAAGGTCGCCGAGGCCCAGCAGTTGATTCAGGAGGGCAAACTGCCGGAAGCGATGGTATTGCTGAAAGAAGCCTGGCAGCTCAGCCAACAGCGTAGCGATATCGGCCTGATGCTGGCGGAAATCCAGATTCAGCTAAACCGCAGCGAAGACGCCGAAGCCGTACTGGCGACCATTCCGCTACAGGATCAGGATACCCGCTATCACAGCCTGGTAGCGCAGATCGAACTGCTGAAGCAGGCCGCGGATACCCCGGAGATTCAGCTATTGCAACAACAGTTGGAAGCCGATCCGCAGAATGCCGAACTGGCCGTGCAACTGGCGCTGCAGATGCATCAGGTCGGCCGTAATGAAGAAGCGCTCGAACTGCTGATGGGTTTTCTGCAGAAAGATCTGGGCGCGGCGGGAGGCAACGCGCGTAAAACGCTGATGGATATCATGTCCGCGCTCGGCACCGGCGATGCCCTCGCCGCCCGCTACCGCCGCCAGCTCTACTCGCTGCTATATTAATGCCGGCTATCTCCGCACGAGTCTGTCTTTAGCCCCATTTATATGCGGACAAGCAGGCAGGATCGTGCGCCGCAACGCCGCCATTTTTATGCGGCCTTGCGGCCCGCCCCGGCGCAGAGCGCACAAGCGCCGCCGGGGATGGCGACATAATCAGTCCAGCGTCTCCAACACATTTATCCAGCCGTGACCGCTGCATACCGGCCAGCCGTTCAGCCAGCGGCGTAGCATGTTCATCGCCAGCATCGCCACCACTTCCTGATGCGTCTGCAGACTGTAACGCGACACGTTAAACTGTATCGCCAGCGCAAAAGCGCCCTGCGGCGTATGCAGCGCTATCGCCAGCCGATCGCCCACTCTGGCGCTTATCGTCAATCCCAGCGCGGCCTGACGGCTTTCCGCCGTTTGCCGGGCGGCATCAGCCAGTCGTTGCAAGTCCTGCGAATCCGTATTTACCAGTAGCTCGCCGCCGGCCAGCGGCACGCCGGCCGACTGCAACTGCCAGTTCAGCAGACCGGCGGTAAAGTCTTCGCTCACCGCCAGTTGAAGTTCGCGTTCCGCCAGCCGGCGGGCCAACTGGGCGGGCAGCCCTTCCGTGCCTTCAAATACGGTATTTTCTCCCGCGACGGTGCGCACCTGCTCCCAAAGTTGTTCCATTGCGGCCTGCTGCGAGGCCGGTCCGGTCAACTTCAGCTCAATCACCGGAACGGACGAGCGATACCCCAACACCACGCCGGGAGGAAGCGCGACGCCATCCAGATGGCTGGCGAGATCGCTTTCGGAACGGCCAAAGGTGGTTAAACGCAAGCATAGCGGCGGTTCATCGATAGTAAAGCGATCGCGCAAGCGCGGCATGATTTGCTGATCCACCATGACTTTGAATTCGGAAGGCACGCCCGGAGTAAAAAACATCAGGCATTTGTTTAATTGCAGTGCAAAACCGCAGGCGGTGCCCACCGGGTTATCAACCAATTCCGCGCTGGCGGGGAGCAGCGCCTGCTTACGGTTGTTCGGCGACATAACGCGGCCGCGCTCTGCGAAGAAAGCCTCCATGCGTTCAAGCCATTCCGTATGTTCCACCAGCGCTTCCCCCGCCGCGGTCGCGGCGGCCAACGAGCTGAGGTCGTCGCTGGTCGGCCCCAATCCGCCGTTAACAATCAGAATATCCGCGACCTGGCTGCGCTGGTTCAGCGCCGATACCAAAGCATCGAGATCGTCTCCCACCGTCATGCGGCTTGCCATCGGCAATCCCTGATGGAACAGGTAATCCGCCAGCCAGGCCGCATTGGTATCAATAATCTGACCATGCAGAACTTCATCACCGGTACATAACATCTCGACCCTAAGCATTTTTCACTCCTAATGTTGTTCTACAGCCGCGGGAAATCCAGCTGATAAACAATGATTTTTTCTTGTTCCTATTACAATACGACTCGACGGCGGATAATGGATCCAACATTTGTAAAAATATAAGAGATGCAAAACGGGCGCGAATTATCGCGCCCGTTTTTGACGTCACCGCGACCGCGCAGTAATTAGAAATTCAAACCTACGCCGATATAGGCGGAATCGGCCAATTTGTTGTCTGAACGACCGCTCTCGCCCGCCAGATTGATATAACGATAGCCCACATCCACATTCAGCGGGCCAACAACCTGCCAGCGGACGCCGGCCTTGCCTTCGACGTAGTGATCTACGTGGCTGGAGAAGGCGTCAGGAGAGTAATAACCTTCGCCGTATAGCGAGAAATAACGGTTGATCGGCCACTGCACGCCGCCGCCCAGCGCCAGCGCATGGCCGTCTGAACCGTGATCCTGGTTCAAATACAGCGCCTTACCGCCGAGCGTCACTTTCAACGGGCCGGCAGGGATCGTGTAGCCCAGACCAAAACCGTAAACATCGTTATTGCTGTCGCCGTGAGCGTAGCTCACATTACCCGACAATCCAGGAACCAGCAGGCCAAAACCGACATTCGCCCCCGCATAATCACGCCCAGCTTCCCCGGAGATGCCGATGGCGTACACAGAGGATGCCGCGAACAGCAAACTTCCTGCACAAGCAATCACAAACTTTTTCATTTTTAATATCCTTCAAAGCAGTTATTAAACGCGCGTGCAAAAACAAGTTGATATCGTCGCCGATTCTACGCGAATCGCACAGGTACTCCAGCGTAACGTTGTCCTAAAGTGTCATTTTTCCCTTCGGAAGCGCCGCAAATAGCCAGGGTAAAAAGATAAGCGCCATCATTTGCCTAAAAACCACATAATGACTAATAGTATTAGGGGCAACTCAAATACTCATAGCGATAATATAAGGAAAAGATGATGAGCAAAAAAAAGCTGACGACCGTTGCCGGTTCGCCCGTGGTTGATAATAACAATGTAGTCACCGCCGGTCCGCGTGGTCCTATGTTATTGCAAGATGTATGGTTTTTGGAAAAACTGGCGCATTTCGATCGTGAGGTGATTCCGGAACGACGGATGCATGCCAAAGGCTCCGGCGCTTACGGCACCTTCACCGTAACCCACGATATCACCCGTTACACCCGAGCTAAAATTTTCTCCGAAGTAGGCAAAAAAACCGACATGTTCGTACGTTTCTCCACGGTGGCCGGCGAACGCGGCGGCGCCGATGCTGAGCGCGATATCCGCGGTTTCGCCATGAAATTCTATACCGAAGAGGGCAACTGGGATCTGGTCGGTAACAACACGCCGGTATTCTATTTACGCGATCCGCTGAAATTTCCCGATCTCAACCATGTGGTCAAACGCGATCCGCGCACCAACCTGCGCAATCCGGTTTATAAATGGGACTTCTTCTCACAGCTGCCGGAAGCCCTGCACCAGTTGACGATCGATTTCAGCGATCGGGGCTTACCCAAATCCTACCGCCACATTCATGGCTTTGGCAGTCACACTTACAGCTTTATCAATGACGCCAACGAACGTTTCTGGGTGAAATTCCATTTCCGCTGCCAGCAGGGCATCGAAAATCTGATGGACGACGAAGCGGAAGCGCTGATTGGCAAAGATCGTGAAAGTTCACAGCGCGATCTGTTCAACGCGATTGAAAACGGCGATTTCCCGCGCTGGAATCTGCAGATACAGATTATGCCGGAAGCCGAAGCCGCTCAGGTTCCCTATAATCCGTTCGATCTGACCAAGGTTTGGCCGCACGGCGATTACCCGCTGATTGATGTCGGTTTTTTCGAACTGAACCGTAATCCGGGCAACTACTTTTCCGACGTAGAGCAGGCCGCGTTTAACCCGGCGCACACCGTACCGGGCATCAGCTTCTCGCCGGATAAAATGTTGCAGGGCCGCCTGTTCTCCTATGGCGATGCGGAACGCTACCGTCTGGGCGTGAACCATCACCAGATCCCGGTGAATGCGCCCAAATGTCCGTTCCATAACTATCACCGCGACGGCGCCATGCGTATCGACGGCAACAGCGGCAACGGCGCGACCTATGAGCCGAACAGCTTTGGCGTATTTCAGGAACAGCCGAATTTCAGCGAGCCGCCGTTAACGCTGGAAGGCGCGGCCGATCACTGGAATCACCGTGCAGACGATGACTACTACAGCCAGCCTCGCGCGCTGTTTAATCTGCTGAGTGAAGAAGAGCACCAGCGTATGTTCCAGCGTATCGCCGGTGAACTGTCGCAGGTGCCGGAGTTTATCCAGGAACGCCAGATCGCGCTGTTCAACAAGGTCGATCCCGCCTATGGCGCCGGGGTTAAGAAAGCGCTGGAAGCCGTTGGGAAATAACCAAATAGGTGAGAGCGCGTTTCAAAACTCGCGTTGCCCTTAACTACCTCCCCTTTGCAGGGGAGGAGCAACTACGCGCCCTTCCCTGCAAAGGGGGATGGAGCAGAATCGGAACCACAAAGCCGCTCATCAAACCAACGGGAATACACGCCTCAGCCTTTCTGCTGATTGCTTTTACTATCAACCCACGCCTGCACCTGGCGGCGAGAGATTTTAATTCCGTTGTTTTTCAGTTCCGCCGCTAGATGATAATAGGCCACCGGACGCTGAAATCCCGCTAACTGGGGCGACAGCCAATTGCGAAGATCGTCCAGCGTCGCCGCCCCGGTGATTTCAACCACCGCCGCCGGACGCTGACCGAACTCCGCGTCATCAACCGGCACCACGCAGGCCTGCTGAACATCCGGGTGTGTGAGCAGCAGCGATTCAATATTTTCCGGCTGAATGCCTTCGCCGCCGCTGAAAAACTGGTTATCCAGACGCCCCAGAATCCGCCATTCGCCATCAACGAAACATCCGCGATCGCGAGTATGGAACCATCCCTCATCATCAACTAGCGGAAAAAGCCGCCCATCCCGCCAGTAGCCCGACGCCAGCGTACTGCCGCGCAGCAGCACTTCCTCGCCCGCCAGCCGGATTTCCCGTCCGCGCAGCGGCACACCGACACCGGCCCGGCCATCGGCGCGTTTGGCGCACACCGTCGAAGCCAGTTCGGTTAAACCGTATCCGCACCAACAGCTCACGCCGCAGGCTTCGGCCTGCCGCACTAACTCCTGCGGGATCATCGCGCCGCCCAGCAATACCGCTTTCAGCGCGACCGGCACGCTATTCTTCGATAACAGCCGCCATAGCTGGGTCGGCACCAACGATGCGTGAGTACAGCCCTGTAGCGCGAATTCCAAAGGCTGCCGGACACGCACCGCCAGCGTCGCGCCGGAGGCCAGCCAACGCCATACAATCCCCTGTCCCGACACATGAAACAGCGGCAACGACAACAGCCAGCTATCGCCGGCCGTGAACGGCATCATATCCAAAACGCCTTCCGCGCTGGCCAGATGAGCGGCAAAGGTATGCGCCGCCGCTTTCGGCGCGCCGCTGGAGCCGGAGGTTAACGTCAGCGTCGCCAATCGTTCCGGCCGCCAGGGTTGTACAGGGCGGCAAGAGAGCGGCTCTGCGGTTTCATGCCGCAAGGCGGCGATGCCGGACGGCCACGGCTGCCCGCTCAGGCACAATCCATAGGTAACGTCGAGAGAACGCAACAAAGGAAGGGTCAACGATTCGGGCAGTTGCGGATTAAGCGGCAGCAAACGGGCGCCGCATTGCAGCAGCGCCAGATAACAGAACAGCATCGTCCCGCTGTTCTTGCCGCGCAGCGCCACGCCGCAGCCGGGTTTCACCCCTTGTTGCTCAAAACCGGCCGCAAGTTGATTAATCCGCTCCGCCGCCTGCGGCCAGCTCCAGCGGGTATTCTCTTCAATCAGCGCGACGCCTTGCGGCGTCTCTCTGGCCCAGTAACGCCAGGGCCAGTCGTTCAACATTGCCATACCAGTTCCAGTTGATCGGCCGTCAACAGCGGCAGCGCGCTTTCCGGCCAGCGTTTGATCACCTGCGTCTGCATCAAATCCAGCGTGTCCAGACCGGGAACGGTATCCGGCGTCAGCCAGTGCGCCAGCCGCGCCAACTGGGTCAATCCCAGGCTGGATTCGATGCTGGAGCTGATAACGGCGGCTAACCCCGCCTGATGCGCTTCCTGAACCAGTTGCCGACAGCGCGCCAGACTACCGACCAGCGTCGGTTTTATCACGATGGCGCTGACGCCCGGTTCCGCTTCGACCCGGAAATCGGCTTCACGCACGCTTTCATCCCAGGCGATGTTGATACCGGTTTCCAGCGCAAACTCGCGGGATTCCTGACGGGTCTTGCAGGGTTCTTCCAGAAAAGCGATGCGCGAACGCAACGCCGGCGCCACATAGCGGGCAAAGCCGTCCGCTTTGGCGCGCGTCCAACTGCGATTGGCGTCCAAGCGCAGTTTCAGCTCCGGCAGGGCTTCCAGCAATACATTTACGATCATGCCGTCGCGCACGGCTTCATACAGCCCGACCTTAACCTTGGCGACCTTTTCGCCCGGCAACCCCTGAAGCATCGCGAACAGTTCGTCAGGATCGCCGGTGCACAGCGGCGCTTTACGATAGTCAGCCGCTTCCGGCAAGCGATGTTCCAGCTCAGCCAGGGCGCAGCTCAGGCCAAAAGCGACGGATGGAGGCAGCGCCTCCTCGGCCAGCGCATCGCCGGCAACCCAGCGCCGCAGCTGCGCCAGCGTTGCCGACTCCGCTTCCGCCAGCGTTTCCTTGCTGAACTCAGGCAGCGGCGCAATCTCGCCCCAGCCTTGTTCGCCATCCTGCCGCAGGAGAATAATTAGCCCGTCGCGGCTTTTCAGGCGCTGGTTGCGCAGCACCACGCCGGCCTCCATCGGTACGCTGTAGCGATAAACCTTAACCTGACGCATTACGGATTCCGTTTGAATTTACTGAAATCGGGCTGACGTTTTTCATTAAAGGCGTTACGCCCCTCCTGTCCTTCATCCGTCATGTAGAACAGCATGGTGGCGTTGCCGGCCAGCTCCTGCAACCCGGCCTGGCCGTCGCAGTCGGCGTTCAATGCCGCCTTCAGGCAACGCAGCGCCATCGGGCTGTTCTGCAACATTTCACGGCACCAGCGAACCGTTTCTTTTTCAAGCTCGGCCAACGGCACCACGGTATTAACCAGCCCCATATCCAGCGCCTGCGCGGCATCATACTGGCGGCACAGGAACCAGATTTCGCGGGCTTTTTTCTGTCCGACGATGCGCGCCATATAAGAAGCGCCCCAACCGCCGTCGAACGATCCGACGCGCGGCCCGGTCTGACCAAAGATGGCGTTTTCCGCCGCGATAGTCAGATCGCACATCATATGCAGCACATGGCCGCCGCCGATGGAGTAGCCGGCGACCATCGCCACCACCGGTTTCGGACAGGTGCGGATTTGACGCTGGAAATCCAGCACGTTCAGGTGATGCACGCCGCTGTCATCTTTATAACCGCCGTAATCGCCGCGCACTTTCTGATCGCCGCCGGAACAAAAGGCCTTTTCCCCGGCGCCGGTCAGAATAATGACGCCGACGCCGTCGTCATAGCGGGCATTTTCCAATGCGTGGATCATCTCTTTCACCGTCTGCGGGCGAAAAGCATTCCGCACCTGAGGACGATTAATAGTGATTTTGGCGATGCCGTCAGTGGATTTGTGATAGAGAATATCGACGAAATCGCCGCTGCAATCGTGCCATTCCACCGGTGCGTAAAGCAGTTCTTCACTGGGATAAAGCATAGTAATTAATCCTTAACGGGATGCGAAATGAAAGAAAGTATCCGCGCGGCATACTCCGCCGGATTGGCTAAATGAGCATTATGCCCGGCTTGCGCCACACTCAGTAACGGCAGATTATACTGTTTTGCCAGCATCTGAAATTTAGCGTCGCGATCGCCGCACAGATAGGCAAAGGGAAAAGCCAATTGCCGGAGCCGTTCCCCCAGCCAGGGCTGACGCCCGAGCGAGGTCGCCTCCAGCATATTCGCCACCGCCGCGCCCTGATTGCGTCGCCGCCGGGCCGCCAGATCGGCGCGCTGAGCCGCGTTTAAATCAGCGAATACCGCCTGCCGATACCAATCGTTCAATACCATGTCGATTGGCTCATGGCGAAAACGCCGCGCCCAGCGGGCATCATGCAACAGGCGCTCCTCACGCTGTAGCGGCTGCGTCAAACCGGGATTTCCCCCTTCGACCAGCAGGCCTTGCATGCCGTCATGCCGGCCGCAGCAGGCATGATACATGGCAATACGCCCGCCCAGCGAATACCCCAGCAGCCAATACGCATCAATGCCCTGCCGCCGCAGCGTAGCGGTCAACAGCCGGCTGACCTGGGCAAAACCGTCGCCGGCGTCGAGCGTCAGGTCTTGCGAGCCGCCATGTCCCGGCAAATCCGCCAGCAGCAAAGGCCGGTCATGGAAAAACGGCGTTATCGATCGCCAATCTTCGCCGCTGCCTAACAGACCGTGCAGGCACACCAGCCACGGACGAGAGGGAGAGACGCCCGCAGGGAGGATTTTCCGGCAGTTCAGCGTTGCCACGTCGCCGCCTGCGAAACTAATGCGTTCAACGTCTGCGCGCCGTCCTGCGGCGGTACAACCACTTCCAACAGCGTCACGCCCCCCTGTTCCCAGGCATTGGCGACCGACCCGGCGATCGCTTCCCAGTTGTCGGCGCGGATATAGTCAAGACCGAACATCGCCGCCGCATGGCCGAACTCCACATTTTGCGGCATGCAGTAAAACGCATCCCGCTGTTCCGGCGGCGTCGGCAGCAGCGAAAAGATCTGGCCGCCATTGTTGTTAATCACGATCAGCACCAGCGGAGCCGGCGCCTGACGCAGCAAAGCCAGCGCATTCAGATCGTACAGCGCGGAAAGATCGCCCACGATCCCCAACGTAGCTTTGCCGTTGCCCCGCTGAACCCCCGCCAGCGTCGAGATCAGGCCATCAATGCCGCTGGCCCCGCGATTGCCGTACACCGGATACTCCGCCGGCAGCTGCGCCAGCGCATCGACAAGGCGGATCGCCAGGCTATTGCCGACAAAAAGTTGTCCTCCCGGCGGCAGAAGTTCGGGAATGCGCTGCGCCAGCTGCGCTTCGCCAAAGCGCGACGCCAGATAGGTTATGACCTGTTGTTGGGCCTGATGCGCCAGCGTAGTCAGATCGCCGGCCCACGGAGCCTGCGCCAGAGGAGGATGGGCGGTGAGCCAGTCGCCAATATCGGCGACCAGGCGGCGGCCCCGATGGTGAGCCGGATCCAGACGACCGGGCAGCTCATCAACCAGCCAAAACTCTTGCGGCCGGCACTGTTCCTGCCATTGCAACAGCCGTTTCCCGGTCAGATTGCCGCCGAATTGCACGACGATGTCGGCCTGCCGCAGCCGTTCGGCCGCCAAAGGCGTAGCCAGCCAGATATCGGCGCAGGGCAACGGCTGGCCGCTTTGCGACAGCACATCGCCAATCAGCGGCCAGCCGAGCGTACTTGCCCACTGCGCTATCTGCGCGCCCTGCCGCGCGCCGACCTTGCCGACAATCGCCACGCCGCGCTTTTGCCGCCACGCCGCCCAGTCTGGCTGCACCATTAACGCGGACTGTCGCGCCTCGCGCAGCCAGGGTTCCCGACTTTGCCGCCAGTCGCCCAGCGGCATCAGCCAGTCACGATAAGCGTTTTCATCATCAGCGCCATATAACGGCTCCGCAAACGGGCAATTGATATGTAATACGCCGTGGGTAAGGCGGGCCATGGCGCTATCCAGCGTGGATACCAGCCAACTGGCGGGAATGTCCGGCGTAGGTCGCGGCAGGTTCAGCGCCTGCGCCGGGTGGGAAGCATATAATCCATGCTGGCGGATGGCCTGATTAGCGCCGCAGTCAATCAATTCAGGAGGGCGATCGGCGGTCAGTACGATTAAACGCTCGCCGGTCAATCCCGCTTCAACAATCGCCGGATAAAGATTCGCCGCCGCCGTACCCGATGTCACCACCACCGCAACGGGTTCGCGGCTGGTTTTCGCCAACCCCAGAGCCAAATGCCCCAATCCCCGCTCGTCAAAATGGGTGTGGCAAATCAGCGCGCCATGTTCGGCCGCGGACAGCGTCAGCGGAGTGGAACGGGAGCCGGGAGCAATGCAGATATGGCGGACGCCATGACGGGTCAGCGCCTCAAGCAGCAACGCGGCCCAGCGACGATTAAATACACTTGTTGACATTATTCACTCAACGGCCCAGGTGATAGTAATGATGATATTTTTCACTGTGCCGACTTTGATATAAACCGGCACCGGACACAACACACATAAAACAAAACTATGACATATCGCCATCTAACAGGGATTTTAACCCGGCCGCCTTGTTTTCCAACTCCAGCCACTCCTGTTCCGGATCGGAACCGGTCACGATTCCGGCACCGGCATACAGTTTCAAAATATTGTCGTTGATTTCCGCCGAACGCAACGACACGCAAAATTCCGACTGCTGAAGAGAGAGATAACCGGCGGATCCGGCATACCAGCCGCGCTCGAATGGTTCATGTTCCGCAATGAAACGGCGTGCGACGTCTCTGGGCAGACCGGCTACGGCCGCCGTGGGCTGTAAATCATTGAGGCAGACGGCGTCCGAGCGCCCCTTCAGCCCCGCCAGAATGGCGCGGCGCAGATGTTGCACTTTGCGCAGGCGGACAATTTCAGGCGGCATCACATCCAGCGATAGCGTCGACTGCCGCAGCCGTTGACAGATATCATCGACCACCAGCATGTTTTCAGCCTGGTTTTTCGCATCTTTCATCAGCCAGTCGGCAAGCGCCGCCGTTTTACCTTCGTCCTTATCACTCGCCGCCGTACCGGCCAGCGCTTCGGTCTCAAGCTGCGCTTCACATCGGCGGTAAAGCCGCTCAGGACTGGAGCCGAGAAACGCCTGCCGGGCGTTATGCGCCAGCATAAAATGAAAACAGCGATGATTGGCTTCACGGCTGGCGGCCATAAAGGTCGCCGCCTGTAATGGCCGATCCAGCGTCAGCGTCGTTGCTCTCGCCAGCACCACTTTTTCCATCGCGCCGGCCGCGATATCGCGTAGCGCAAGCTGCAATAGAGTACCCCAGCGCCGGCGATCAGGCCGATGCTCTGTCTTCCTGATTTCCGCCTGCAGAGGGGTTTGCGGGCGCATCGGCAGCAGAAAATTTATGAACGCCGAGGCTTCATCGGCATCCTGCTGCAACGCGGTTTCACTGAACAAGTTAATCCGCACGCTAAGCGTATTATCCTGACGCAGCAGCTCGATGCGGGGCAAAAAGAGATAGCCGGGGAACGTACCTTGCGCGCTCTCGCGTGGCGTCTGGTTAAATGCGTTCAATCCCCAGATACGCACATTCCGCGCGCAATTTTGCCGAGTCAGAAACGCTTCGGCATCCTGAATATGATGAAAACCGCATACCCGCCCGCACGCCGCGGCCTCTTCGTTCCCCTGACGATGCTGCCAGTAAAACTGTGGGTAAACGGGTTGCGTTGCCAGCCACGGCAATAGCTCAGCCGGTTCGCTGATGACCACAGAATGCGTTATCTGTCTGAAACCCGCATTGGGAGGCTGCGGCTTGCGCAATTCCTGCTGCATGTGGCGCAACAAGTCGGAAAGTTGTCTCAACGTAACCCCGGTGTACTAACTTAAAGTACGGGATTATACGGAAAAAAAGGCGCGGTGGGTGAGAGGTTATCAGGATAAAAGAATAATGGATCTTATGTTAAGCCGCGCTTTGCTAAGGCATCGTCTTTGCCTGCCTCATGCCGCTTTACGCTGGATGATTGCTCATCTTTCGCACAACTCGCGTTAACTTATCCGATAATCCCGCGATCTATGGTCGGAAAATAACGATCTCTTCGATTCAGCGCCGCAATTATGGTAGAAAGAATCCCCATTGCATCCACCAGGTATGTGTCGTTTAGTCCATGAGTACAACACTGAGTTCCGAGCAATCCATCAACCAGCGACATCCCGGTAAAAAGGCCCAGACAGCAACGCGTATAATTTTTTTCATCGCGGGCTTTGCCATGGCTTCCTGGGCGCCGCTGGTGCCGTTTGTTAAAGAACGCCTGGCGGTCAACGATGCATCCTTAGGCATGCTGTTGCTTTCTCTCGGCATTGGTTCCCTTCTGGCGATGCCGTTCGCCGGCTTGCTGACCGGAAAACTGGGATGCCGGACCGTCATCTTGTCGGCCGGCGCATTGTTGTGCCTGGTGCTGCCGATGCTGACGCAGGCGGATACGCTGCCGCTGATGGCCGTTACCCTGCTCTTTTTCGGCGCGACCATCGGCACGATTGATGTGTCGATGAATATTCAGGCCGTTATCGTCGAACAGGCCAGCGGCCGGGCAATGATGTCGGGATTCCACGGTTTCTTCAGCGTTGGCGGGATAGCCGGCGCAGGCGGCGTCAGCGCCTTGCTATGGCTGGGGCTGACCCCCATTATGGCAATTCTGGTTATCGTCGCCCTATGCCTGGCGCTGTTCTCTTTGGCGCAAAACCATCTGTTGCGCACCACCAATCAGGTTGATAGAACCCCGTTATTTGTGATCCCTCGGGGTTGGATCATGTTTATTGGCCTGCTGTGTTTTATTATGTTTTTGGCTGAAGGCGCAATTCT
This sequence comes from Brenneria izadpanahii, assembly GCF_017569925.1. Classification (NCBI taxonomy): domain Bacteria; kingdom Pseudomonadati; phylum Pseudomonadota; class Gammaproteobacteria; order Enterobacterales; family Pectobacteriaceae; genus Brenneria; species Brenneria izadpanahii. Next base: position 3,814,452 of record NZ_CP050854.1, read on the forward strand.
GGACTGGAGCGCGCTGTTTTTAAACGCCGAGCGCCGTCTGAACCATGCGCAAGCGGGTATCGGCTATGCCGCATTTTCCGTCGCGATGACGCTGGGCAGGCTGAACGGCGACCGTATCGTCAATACGCTGGGACGCTACGCCATCCTTGCCGGCGGCAGCCTTTGCGCGGCGTCGGGCTTGCTCTTGGCCATCGGCATCGACAACGCGGCAGCATCCATTTTCGGTTTTGTTATGGTGGGAATCGGCGCATCGAACGTAGTGCCGATCCTTTTTAGCGCGGCGGGTAATCAAAAAGTCATGCCTGCGAATCTGGCTATCGCCTCTATTACTACCGTCGGTTACGCCGGTATTTTGATTGGTCCGACACTGTTGGGATTTATCGCGCAAATCAGCAATCTGGCAATGGCATTCGGGTGTGTCGCGCTATTGTTATTGATCGTCAGCATCAGCGCGCGTGCGGTTTTTCGTTAATCAGGAGCGTTAAATAATGCCAGCAATAATAATGCGCTATTTTTCTTTGTTCATCGTGCTGTTGCTGCTAACCACCGGCACGTTTAGCTATAACTATATCTGTAGCTGGCTAATCGACAAGAAACATGCATTAACGGATATTGCTCAAGGCGTGCAAAAACGCATCGATACTTATCGGTTTTTCACCTACCAGATTTACGGCAGCCTAAACGGCGCGCCGCTGCCCGGCGATACGAATGTCAACGCCATCAGCCTGATGCCGGATGTCTTTTACGTAGAGAAAAACGATCAAAAAACCGATGCCCTGATATTCGGTCAACACGATGAGTCAACGTTAAATTCCGTATACCGCATATCGCGTTATCTGGATATCCTGTGGGGCGCGGAAAACGATGTCTATTCCATGTACTATCTCAACGGCATGGATAATAGTCTGACGATGATCTCGACCCAGACGTTGAAAGATATCTCATCCCAGTTCCGGGGAAGCTATATCACCGCGATAGCGGAAGCGCGCCGGACGGAAATGCTGCAACAGGCCAATGCCCTGGACGAACGTGAAAGTTTCTCTCCCATCCGTAAGTTGCGTTTTTATAACAACTATTATTTCACGCTGCGCACCACCTTCAATCAGCCCGGCCACCTGGCCACCATCATCGCTTTCGACTTGCCCATTAACGATTTGATCCCTCTCGATATGTCGCGAGAAAACTTCATGCTGCGGCAGGATACCTCGGCCAGTATCGACGCCAGCGGCAGCGGCGAGGATATTTCGGTGATACAGTTGAACGGCTCGCTGATCGAGATATCTTCCCAGTTGATCAACGCACCGGTAAAAATCGTTTTTCAGGTGCCGATCAGGGTGCTGGTTCTCAATATGCTGAATAATAATATTTGGCTGCTATTGCTTAATCTGGCGTTGCTGATCCTCGTTCTTTCCGGCTTTTATATTTTCCGCCGGAAATATATTCAGCCCAGTGAAGATGTCTCCCAGCAGTTAACCAATCAGTTGAGTATTTATGACGAAACGATTAGCCGAATTCCGATGGGCGTGCTGATTTATGATTTCAGCAGCAATAAGGTCGTTATGCAGAACGCGCAGTCAGAGAGTTTATTACCCCATCTCAGTCTGCAGAAAATCACCAATATGGCCGATGAACATCAGGGCATCGTTCAGGTCACGGTGAATAATGAAATGTATGAAATACGCCAGTTCCGCAGTCAATACTCCCCGGACTACTGCCTGTTTTTGCTGCGCGAGCAAGACAAAGAGATTCTGGTTAATAAAAAACTCCAGTTGGCGCAGCGTGAATATGAGAAAAATGTTCAGGCCAGGAAGCGCCTGTTCAAAAACCTGCTCAATGAAATCAAGCAGCCTTTGCTTTCTTTGCGTCAAAATGCGCTTTCCATTAGCCGCGCCGATGACATTGCCGAACGGCAGCGGATAATTCGGCAGCTCTTGACGGATGCCGGCGGCGCAATTGAATTGCTGGAGAATATCGAACTACAGGAAAAACTGGAGCAGCAGGAATGGCAGCCCGCGCACAATAGTTTTTCTCCCCTGACGATGATCGACGGTCTGTTGCTGGAACTGCTGCCGCGGATTAATCAGAAAGGACTTCTCCTGTTTAATCACTACAACCTGGATCTCAACCAAACCTATCTGGGCGATAGCGAACTTCTGCGCAAGACGCTGTCGCTGCTGCTGAATTACGCCATTACCAATACCGACTACGGCAAAATTACGGTTTCCGCCGATCGCGATGCGAATATCGCGGGGAAACTGATTATTCAGATCAGCGATACCGGAACGGAAGTTTCAGCCGCCGACCAGGATAATCTCGACTATCCATTCTTACATCCGGCGATTTCGGATCGCTTCAATCAAAGTTCGGGACTAACGATATTTCTGTGCAATCAACTCTGCAATAAACTTGGCGGCAAACTGAATATCCACAATAAAACAGGTCTTGGAACGCACTATACCTTAACGGTAACCCTGGAGCCCGAAGCTGTCCCCGTGGAGGAAGAGAAGTTACTGGACGGCATTAATGTCTTACTGGATATCACTTCAGATGAAGTGCGGAATATCGTCAGCCGGCTCCTGACAGGATGGGGAGCCAACTATGCGCTTGTTGATGAACGTCAGGTTAATCAACAAGCGGATTTAAGCATCACTGACGATGCGGAAAAAAACGAGGATTATTCCATACTGCTTAATGGCGACGCTACGACGCTAGTTTCTTTGGCGCCTCACCGTTTGCAGACGAATTATAATATCAGCCAGCACTTGCTGGAGGCGCTGCTTAAGCTGATTGAACAGCGCTTGGAAACATCTGCGGATACGCCGTCGATAGAGGATAGCGGTGATACCGGCTTTTACGTCCGTCAACTGGCGTCAAGCGATTATTATTCCCTATTTGTCGAGACAGTACCGGATGATTTAAAGAGGCTGTATACTGAGGCGGAAGATGGCGATTTTTTGTCACTCGCACAGACAGCCCATCGATTGAAAGGCGTGTTTGCCATGTTGAATCTGCATCCCGGCAAACAATTGTGTGAGCAGCTTGAACAGCATATTACCGCGCGCGATAGCGCACAGATAGAAAATAACCTTCATGAAATTGAGGAATTCGTCAGTGCGTTATTACAGCAAGGTAGCCAACATATGAGTAACCAAAACGATGAGTAATCTAAACGTAATTATTGCCGACGACCATCCCATTGTCCTTTTTGGCATCAGAAAGTCGCTTGAACAAATTGAATGGGTCAATGTGGTTGGTGAATTTGAAGACTCAACAGCGCTGATAAATAATCTGCCTAAATTGGACGCCAACGTCTTAATTACCGATTTGTCCATGCCGGGAGATAAATACGGCGACGGCATCACGCTAATTAAATACATTAAACGTCACTTCCCACATCTTTCCATTATTGTTCTAACCATGAACAATAATCCGGCGATTTTAAGCGCGGTGCTGGATTTGGATATTGAAGGCATTGTTCTGAAACAAGGCGCGCCCACCGATTTGCCGAAGGCGTTGGCCGCTTTGCAGAAAGGCAAGAAATTTACGCCGGACAGCGTATCTAAAGTATTGGAGAAAATCAGCGCCAGCGGTTATGGCGACAAACGTCTGTCTCCAAAAGAGAGCGAAGTCTTGCGGCTATTCGCCGAAGGTTTCCTGGTAACCGAAATTGCCAAGAAACTTAACCGTAGTATCAAAACCATCAGCAGTCAGAAAAAGTCGGCCATGACCAAATTGGGCGTGGATAACGATATCGCCCTGCTGAACTACCTGTCATCCGTTAACGGCAACGGTTCTTCGCAAGCAGAATAACGGCTCTTGTGGTTTTAACCCCACCCCATCCCTCCCCTTCGCAGGGGAGGGAGAAAACCCCGCGTTTTTAGCTCGTTAGCTCCTCCCCCTGACAAGGGAAGAGAAAGTTCCCGCGTTTTTAGCTCGTTAGCTCCTCTCCCTGACAAGGGGGAGGCCGGGAGGGGGTCATTAACGGCAATATTGCGAACTTATGGTTGCCGGAAACTCAACTCAGGTTTCTGATGCTTCCGTCGCTTGCCTCGATTGACGAACCACATTGCTGTAATAGGACAGGCTCTGCTGCAAGGTATCCAGCGTCACGGGTTTGGATAAACAGTTATCCATGCCCGACTGCAGACAGCGCTGCCGTTCTTCCGCCAATGCATTCGCCGTAACGCCGATAACCGGGAAAGTCATTTCCATTTCACGCAGCCGCTGCGTTAACCGGTATCCATCCATATTCGGCATATTGACATCCGTCAGCACGATATCGATTTTGTTTTTGCTTAATACGCTGAGCGCATCAACGCCGTCATTGGCCGTCATCACCATATAACCCAGCGATCCTAGCTGATCGGCCAGTAAGCGGCGGTTGATCGGATGATCGTCCACCACCAGAATCATAATGTCGCCATTTTCGACGCAGCTATAGTTGTTCAACGGCGTCGAGAGCGCGGTATGCGATGAAGCATCTACATCCGGGCGGTAAATTTTCTCCAGCAAATTCGGCAAATATTGGGGCGCAGAGGTGCTATGCACCCAGTATCCGGGGCGGATTTCCTGTGCGGATCCGGTGTGCGAACCGCTAATAATAATAAAGGCTCTCGCCTCAAACTGCTGCGAAACCGGATAATCGCTGATAATCACATCATCCCGACCGATGGTTTGATGCTGATAACGGCAAGCCTGCATCCCGTGCGCCTGTAAAAACGCGAGCAAATAAGACTCCATCCGCGCATTACGCACCATCAGCCAACATATTTTTCCCTGCAAGCCGGCGCTGATCGCCAACGGCACATAACTCGCTTTATACAGCGGGATCCTGACGCCGAACTGGCTGCCCAGACCAGGCTCCGATTCAATTGAGATATCGCCATCCATCAGGTTGACCAATTTCTCGCAGATGGCCAGACCTAACCCCGTCCCCTGGAAATGGCGCTGAACGCCGCTGCCGGCCTGGAAGAAGGGATCAAATAGCTTAACGGTTTCCCGGAACGGGATGCCCAGCCCGGTATCCCGCACCAGAAACTCCAGATAACCGTCGCGGCAGCCGACCTGGAAAATAATGCATCCGGTATCGGTAAACTTGATGGCGTTGCTCAATAGGTTAGAGAGCACCTGCTGCAGGCGCACCGGATCGCCGGATAAGCTGACCGGCACATTCGGGTCAATAAAGCAGTACAGCGTAAGGCGTTTTTTCACCACCAACGGTAAATAGTTGCTGGAAATATGACTAATCACCTCATGCGGCGCGAAATCACAGGGTTCAATTTTTAATTGTTCAGATTCAATCTTGGAGAAGTCGAGAATATCGCTGATGATTTTCAATAATAGCGAGGATGAGTTATTCATCGCCGCCACCAGACGATTGGCATCCTTGGGTAAGGCTTTGGTCTGCAATAAATCCAGGTTGCCGATAATGCCATAGAGCGGCGTGCGCAACTCGTGACTGACCGTTGCCAGGAACATCGACTTAGACTGACTCGCCTGCTCCGCGGCGTTGGCCATTTCCTGCAGCGACTCTTCCATTTTAACCCGGGCGCTGACGTCCAGCAGCACGCAGATCGCCACATTCTCATTGCGATAACGGGAGTGCACAAAGCTGATTTGCAGGTGATGGTTCCGGCTGGTCATTACATCGACGAACTTCGACTGCTGCTCGCAAATAATACGGGTAATACGCAGACGATCTTCGTGAGTAAGCAAATTCAGGTAATTATGCGCTAATTCATTACTGAGAATATTCGTCCCGTCATTGATGCGCAGAATACAGATCCCTACCGGCGCGGAGGCCACAATCTTACGGTTGAACTGTTCATTTTCTTCCAGCTGAAACGCATTGACTTCGGCAGGCAGCAACATTTTCCGCTCGAAGAACCAGCTCAGCATAAACAATAGAATGGCCGACAGCGTATTAAGCACCGTCATATTAATAATCAGCGGCCCGATATGAGACAACAATACCTTTAACGGCAGAGAATAGATGATGCTGAAATTAGTCGGTAACAGACTCTTCTTCAGAATAATTTCGTCATAACCGTTCACGTAGCCAAAATAGTTATGATCGACGGGATAGATGCTGGTAGATGAGGAATGATGGCCAGACTCCTCAGAAAACTGCAGTACCGTCTGGTTATATTGGTTGATCAGCTTGGCGCTGATCGGGAATTTCCCCAACAGCACAAAATCATCAAGGCGAATTGTCTGCTCAATTCCCATGATCACTTCCAGCTTGCTGCCGATATAGATTGGCGTCAGCGCATACAGATAACCGACATCCGAGATGGAGGCGGGCGTAATCCAATAGACGGTTTCATCCCGTATCACGGACTGATTGGTATTTTTCTGCTCCACAAAGCGATCCTGCACATTCTTAAGCAGAGTATCGCGGTCGAGCGACTGATTGCGAATACCGAAATCGACCATACACTGCCGATCGCCGCCGACAAAAAACACCCGATTAAGATCGTACACGGCGGAAAAGTTTTCTCGCCAGCCGTTAAAAAAATTATTCAGCGCGGCTAAGGAGCTATTACTATCCTCATAATCAACCGAGCAGTTCGCCCCAGGCAATAGCGGATAAATTGATAAGGATGAATCCCCATCAATCGGCTGGTTTTGATTCCCGATGGTGTTCATCAGACGGTTGGCGGCCAGATATTTAAGCTCGCGCACAATATCCGCGGCGTGACGAATATAGCCCTGAGACTGATCGAAGCTCAGGTTGTATTCCTGACGCAGCTCCGATTCTTTTTCATTCAGCATGTTGCTGATATAAAAAATGGATATCAGCGCGCCAAGCGTCCATAGCATAACCGCCAGCACTCGGAACAAATAACGGGAGACTTTTAATGTCGTATGGAACGAGGCCAGATATTTCAAATGGATACCATTGAACAGAGAGTGCTGATGAGCGTAATTATCTGTCGATACACTACCGATACTACATAAAAAAAGCCAGCGTATAACACGCTGGCCTGATATTTACAATAAGCTTACCGATGCTTATCCTTATTCGTCGTCTTCCACGATGTCGTCATCATCGGCGTCAATGTCGTCGGCAGCGCCTTCGTCTTCGGCGATTTCACCGTCAACGCTGGCAACGCCATCCAACTCTTCATCTTCCACCGGTTCGGCTACACGTTGCAGACCCACCACATTTTCATCTTCAGCCGTACGAATCAGCGTTACGCCCTGGGTATTACGCCCAACGATACTGACTTCGGAAACACGGGTACGAACCAGCGTTCCGGCATCGGTGATCATCATGATCTGATCGGCGGCGTCTACCTGAACGGCGCCGACAACTTTGCCGTTGCGCTCGCTCACCTTGATGGAGATAACCCCCTTGGTGGCGCGGGACTTGGTCGGGTATTCGCTGACCGCGGTACGCTTACCAAAACCATTCTGCGTCACGGTCAGGATGTCGCCCTCGCCTCGCGGAATAATCAGGGAAACGACGCGATCTTCGCCTTGCAGGTTGATGCCGCGCACCCCGGTCGCGGTACGGCCCATGGAGCGCACCGCTTCTTCAGAGAAGCGAACGACTTTCCCATCCGCCGAGAACAGCATGACTTCGTTGCTGCCGTCGGTCAGATCGACGCCAATCAGCTCATCGCCGTCATTCAGATTAACGGCGATGATGCCGGCGCTGCGCGGACGGCTGAATTCGGTCAGCGCGGTTTTCTTCACCGTTCCGCTGGCGGTCGCCATAAAGACGTTCAGCCCTTCTTCGTATTCCCGTACCGGTAAAATCGCCGTGATACGTTCATCCGGCTCCAGCGGCAGCAGGTTGACGATAGGACGGCCGCGCGCGCCGCGGCTGGCTTCCGGCAACTGATAAACCTTCATCCAATACAGACGGCCACGGCTGGAGAAGCACAGGATCGTATCGTGCGTATTGGCGACCAACAGACGATCGATAAAGTCTTCTTCTTTAATACGCGCGGCGGATTTGCCGCGCCCGCCGCGGCGCTGCGCTTCATAGTCACTCAGCGGCTGATATTTAACGTAGCCCTGATGCGACAAGGTTACGACCACATCTTCCTGATTAATCAGATCTTCGATGTTGATATCAGCGGTATTGACGGTGATTTCAGTACGGCGCTCGTCACTGTATTGTTCCTTGATGGCTTCCAGCTCTTCGCGGATCACTTCCATCAGGCGCTCAGGACTTTCCAGGATATAAAGCAGTTCGGCGATTTGCTCCAACAACGCTTTATATTCATCCAACAGTTTTTCATGCTCCAGACCGGTCAGTTTCTGCAAACGCAGATCCAGAATCGCCTGAGCCTGTTGCTCCGTCAGATAGTAACGCCCGTCGCGGATGCCGAACTCCGGCTCCAGCCATTCAGGACGCGCGGCGTCGTCGCCCGCACGTTCCAGCATCGCGGCAACCGTACCCAGCTCCCACGATTGGGCGATCAATCCGGCCTTCGCCTCCGCCGGCGATTGCGCCCGGCGAATCAGCTCGATGATCGGATCGATGTTAGCCAGCGCAATCGCCAGACCTTCCAGGATGTGCGCGCGGTCGCGGGCTTTACGCAGTTCAAAAATGGTCCGGCGGGTCACCACTTCACGGCGGTGACGGACAAACGCGGCGAGAATGTCCTTCAGCGGCATAATCTTCGGCTGGCCCTGATGCAGCGCCACCATGTTGATGCCGAAAGAGGTTTGCAGCTGCGTCTGGGAGTAAAGGTTGTTCAGAACCACTTCGCCCACGGCATCGCGTTTGATCTCGATGACGATACGCATACCGTCTTTATCGGATTCGTCACGCAGCGCGCTGATGCCCTCGATACGCTTGTCTTTCACCAGTTCGGCAATCTTTTCAATCAGGCGCGCTTTGTTCACCTGATAAGGAATTTCATGCACGATAATGGTTTCACGCCCGTTTTTATCGTCGACTTCCACCTCGGCGCGCGCGCGAATATAAATCTTGCCGCGTCCGGTACGGTAAGCCTCTTCGATACCGCGCCGGCCATTAATAATGGCGGCGGTCGGAAAATCCGGCCCTTTAATATGCTCCATCAACCCTTCAAGGCTGATGTTTTCGTCATCGATATAAGCCAGACAGCCATTCACCACTTCCGTCAGGTTATGCGGCGGAATGTTGGTCGCCATCCCCACCGCAATACCGGAAGACCCGTTAACCAACAGGTTAGGTATACGGGTTGGCATGACGTCGGGAATTTGCTCCGTGCCATCGTAGTTCGGCACGAAATCAACGGTATCTTTTTCCAGATCGGCTAACAACTCATGGGCGATTTTCGCCATGCGTATTTCGGTATAACGCATAGCCGCCGCTGAGTCGCCGTCAATTGAACCAAAGTTGCCCTGTCCGTCAACCAGCATGTAACGCAGTGAAAACGGCTGCGCCATACGTACGATAGTTTCATAAACGGCAGAATCGCCGTGTGGGTGATATTTACCGATCACATCCCCAACGACGCGGGCCGATTTTTTATAAGGTTTGTTCCAGTCATTCCCCAATACACTCATCGCGTATAACACGCGGCGGTGTACCGGCTTTAGTCCATCACGAACATCTGGTAACGCACGCCCGACAATAACGGACATGGCATAGTCCAGATATGAGCTCTTAAGCTCTTCTTCGATGTTGACCGGTGTGATTTCTCTGGCAAGGTCGCTCATGGAGCCGCTATCCCTCTATTTATGCATCTACCCGAGTTCAAAAGGTGAAAAAGTATATCACAAACCGCAGTTTCGGGGGAAACTCCCCGCCATTCAGCAAATGATATCTTCCGGGCATGGCCGTTAACGGATACGGCCGGAACCCGGTGATAACGAAACGATGATTGCTACAACATTGCAGGCGCTGACGATATACTCGCAGCAGATAACGCTAACCAAAGGTCGTAATTGCACATGAATGCAGAAAATCAGAAACCGAATGTCGACCAGCAGGAAATAGCCAAATTTGAGGCGATAGCCCCCCGCTGGTGGGATTTGGAAGGTGAATTCAAACCCTTGCACCGCATCAACCCGCTGCGGCTGGGTTATATCGCGCAGCGCGCCGAGGGGCTGTTCGGCAAGAAAGTGCTGGATGTAGGCTGCGGCGGCGGTATTCTGGCCGAAAGCATGGCAAAGGAAGGCGCCGATGTCACCGGCCTGGATATGGGCGCGGAACCGTTGCAGGTGGCCCGCCTACACGCGCTGGAAAGCGGCATGACGATGAATTACATTCAGGAAACCGTGGAAGCGCATTCCCAGGCGCACCCCGGCGAATACGATGTGGTTACCTGCATGGAAATGCTGGAGCACGTTCCCGATCCGCAGTCAGTGGTTCAAGCCTGCGCGCAGTTAGTCAAGCCGGGCGGCCACGTGTTCTTCTCCACCATTAATCGCAACGCCAAAGCCTGGGCGATGGCCGTTATCGGCGCCGAATACATTTTGAAGATGGTGCCGCGCGGAACGCACGATATAAAAAAATTCATTCGCCCGGCGGAGCTGATCGGCTGGATCGATACCACGCCGTTGCGCGAACGGCACATCATCGGGCTGCACTATAACCCGTTGACGGACCACTTCAAACTCGGCCCCAATGTAGACGTCAATTATATGCTGCACACCCGGCGCGAAGCGTAAGTTCGACATCCAATGATATGGCGCCCCCGCTTCGTTCGACGCAACTGTTGCGTATGCGCGCATTTCCCGTCATCCCTGCCGCGGTAGGCAGGGATCGGCGAGCGGCCTTAAAATAACCAGACAATTCCTAGTACCGTTGGTCATATGAGCGTTTGAGCGGTATGATAAAACCCATCGCGAGCAAGAAAGCGGCAACCGATCAATTATTTATTTTTTTATCCCCATCCATTGACAGGACCAGAGGCCGCGAGTAAACCGGCGCTTAGCAAATAAATAACATTTACTACCCAAGTTATCCACAATTTAGCGTGATTTTGTTCACTTGCAATAACACGCTTTTCTCATTATCTTGTTATCAAACTAAACCCCACCCCCTACATATAGTGTTTGCGTTAAGCGAAAAGGCACCACTGTGTCTGACGTTTTTTTTGTCTATGCGCACCCCGTGTAGGGTTAAAAAAATGGATAGGTATTACGTCCCATGAACCAGAGCCTGCTAGTAACCAAACGCGATGGCAGTAAAGAAAAAATCAATCTGGACAAAATCCACCGAGTCATCACCTGGGCCGCGGAAGGATTGCACAATGTCTCTGTTTCTCAGGTCGAGTTGCGATCCCACATTCAGTTCTACGACGGCATCCGCACCGCTGATATCCATGAAACCATTATCAAAGCAGCGGCCGATCTGATCTCCCGCGAAAGCCCGGATTACCAGTATCTGGCCGCGCGCCTGGCCATTTTTCACCTGCGTAAAAAAGCCTACGGCCAGTTCGAACCGCCAACGCTGTTGGCTCACGTCGCCAAAATGGTCGACATGGGCAAATACGACAAGCACCTGCTGGAAGACTATACGGCGGAAGAGTTCGCCGAGATGGACGGCTTCATCGACCACTGGCGCGACATGAATTTCTCTTATGCCGCGGTCAAACAGCTGGAAGGGAAATACCTGGTGCAGAACCGCGTTACCGGCGAAATCTACGAAAGCGCGCAATTTCTGTATATTCTGGTCGCCGCCTGCCTGTTCTCCGGCTATCCGCGGGAAACCCGTCTGAATTACGTGAAGCGCTTCTACGACGCGATCTCGACGTTTAAAATTTCGCTGCCGACGCCGATTATGTCCGGCGTCCGCACGCCGACCCGCCAGTTCAGCTCTTGTGTTCTGATCGAGTGCGGCGACAGCCTGGATTCCATCAACGCGACATCCAGCGCCATCGTAAAATATGTGTCGCAACGCGCGGGCATCGGCATCAATGCTGGCCGCATCCGCGCGCTGGGCAGCCCGATCCGTGGGGGCGAAGCCTTTCATACCGGCTGTATCCCGTTCTATAAACATTTCCAGACCGCGGTGAAATCCTGTTCGCAGGGCGGCGTGCGCGGCGGCGCGGCCACGTTGTTTTACCCATTGTGGCATCTGGAAGTGGAAAGCCTGCTGGTCTTGAAAAATAACCGCGGCGTTGAAGGCAACCGCGTCCGCCATCTCGACTACGGCGTGCAGCTCAACAAGCTGATGTATCAACGTTTGGTGAAAGGCGAAGAGATTACGCTGTTCAGCCCGTCGGACGTGCCGGGGCTCTATGACGCCTTCTTCGCCGATCAGGACGAATTCGAACGTCTCTACGTGCAATACGAGCAGGACGACAGCATCCGCAAGCAGCGTATCAAAGCGGTCGAGCTGTTCTCTCTGATGATGCAGGAGCGCGCCTCGACGGGCCGTATCTATATTCAGAACGTAGACCACTGTAATACCCACAGTCCGTTCGACGCTAACATAGCGCCGGTACGCCAGTCCAACCTGTGCCTGGAAATCGCCCTGCCGACCAAGCCGCTGGAAGATGTTAACGACGAAAACGGCGAGATCGCGCTCTGTACGCTATCCGCCTTTAACCTCGGCGCTATCGACAGCCTCGACGATCTGGAAGAGCTGGCGACGCTGGCGGTACGCGCGCTGGATGCGCTGCTGGATTATCAGGACTACCCGATCCCGGCCGCCAAACGCGGCGCGATGGGCCGGCGTACTCTGGGCATCGGCGTCATTAACTTCGCCTACTACCTGGCGAAAAACGGCGTTCGTTATTCCGACGGCAGCGCCAACAACCTGACGCACAAAACGTTTGAAGCTATTCAGTATTATCTGCTGAAAGCGTCCAACGTACTGGCGCGCGAGCAAGGCGCCTGCCCGTGGTTCAACGAAACGACCTACTCCCAGGGCATATTGCCGATTGATACCTACAAACGCGATCTTGACGCGATTTGTAACGAATCGCTGCATTATGACTGGGAAACGCTGCGTAACGACATTAAAGAATACGGCCTGCGCAACTCTACGCTGTCCGCGCTGATGCCGTCTGAAACCTCTTCGCAAATCTCCAACGCCACTAACGGCATTGAACCGCCGCGCGGCCACATCAGCGTTAAGGCGTCTAAAGATGGTATCTTGCGTCAGGTGGTGCCTGAGTATGAAAAGCTGAAAGACGCCTACGAACTGCTGTGGGAAATGCCTAGCAACGACGGTTATCTGCAGTTGGTCGGCCTGATGCAAAAATTTGTCGATCAGGCGATTTCGTCCAACACCAACTACGATCCGTCACGTTTCCCATCGGGAAAAGTGCCGATGAAGCAGTTGCTGAAAGATCTGCTGACGGCGTATAAGTTCGGCGTAAAAACGCTCTATTATCAGAACACCCGCGACGGCGCGGAAGATGCGCAGGACGATCTGCTGGCCGCCGAGCCGCAGGACGACGGTTGCGAAGGCGGAGCCTGTAAGATTTAAGCCTTTTATAATTTATAAGGTTGCTGACAAAACACCCCCTCCCATCCTCCCCCTTATCAGGGGGAGGCGCCACCCCAGCCCTCCCCTGTGAAGGGGAGGGCTGGGGTGGGGTTGATTCAGCCAACCTCAGTCAGGTATGCAAACGCTTCATTTTTATGGCGGGCCGCCGCAAGCGGCGTTAAAAAATGCTGCGGCATTTTTTGGAGAGATCTATGGCCTATACCACTTTTTCACAGAATAAAAACGACCAGTTACTAGAACCTATGTTCTTTGGTCAATCGGTTAACGTTGCCCGTTACGATCAGCAAAAATACGAAATCTTTGAAAAGCTGATCGAAAAACAGCTCTCTTTCTTCTGGCGTCCGGAAGAGGTTGACGTTTCCCGCGATCGCATCGACTATCAGGGGCTGCCGGAGCACGAAAAACACATTTTTATCAGTAACCTGAAATACCAGACCCTGCTGGATTCCATTCAAGGCCGCAGCCCGAACGTGGCGCTGCTGCCGCTGATTTCCATTCCGGAGCTGGAGACCTGGGTGGAAACCTGGTCGTTTTCCGAAACCATCCACTCACGCTCCTACACGCATATCATCCGTAACATCGTCAACGATCCGTCGCTGGTGTTTGACGACATCGTGACCAATGAAGAGATCCTGAAGCGCGCCAAGGACATTTCCGGTTATTACGACACGCTTATCGAGATGACCGGTTACTATCACCTGTTGGGTGAAGGAACCCACCTGGTGAATGGTAAAACCGTTACCGTTAACCTGCATGAGCTGAAAAAGAGCCTGTATCTGTGCCTGATGAGCGTCAACGCGCTGGAAGCGATCCGCTTCTACGTCAGCTTCGCCTGTTCGTTCGCCTTTGCCGAACGCGAACTGATGGAAGGCAACGCGAAAATCATCAAGCTGATCGCCCGTGATGAAGCGCTGCACCTGACCGGCACCCAGCATATGCTGAACCTGATGCGTTCAGGCCACGACGATCCGGATATGGCCCAGATCGCGGCAGAATGCCAGCAAGAATGCTATGACCTGTTCGTGCTCGCCGCACAGCAGGAAAAAGAGTGGGCCGAATATCTGTTCCGCGACGGCTCCATGATTGGTTTGAATAAAGATATTCTTTGTCAGTACATTGAATACATCACCAATATCCGCATGCAGGCCGTAGGTCTGTCGCTGCCGTTTGAAACGCGCACCAATCCGATTCCGTGGATTAACGCCTGGCTGGTTTCCGATAACGTGCAGGTTGCCCCGCAGGAAGTGGAAGTCAGTTCCTATCTGGTGGGTCAGATTGATTCTGAAATCAATGCCGACGACCTCAGCGACTTCCAACTGTAATCATGACGGCATCCACCATTACGCTGCGCGCGTCCGGCGCGCAGTTCACCTGTTCCGACCGGCACGCCACCCTGCTGGATGCGCTGGAATCTCAGCGAATGAGAGTGGAGTATCAATGCCGTTCCGGCTATTGCGGCTCATGCCGTATCCGCTTGCTCAAGGGTAAAGTGGCATACCGCCAGACGCCGCTGGCCTGCATTCAGCAGGGAGAAATCCTCCCCTGCTGCTGCATGCCCGTCAATGATATTGAACTGGATATGTGAATGTGTTCCGCGGCGAGGGTTACGCCTGTTCCTGTTCCGCCGCGACGGGCTGTTCGGTCAGCCAGCCGAGCACCTCGTCAATACCAAGCACATCCGCATAGCGGGCATTGAGATCCAACAGGGTGAAATCCAGCACGGATTGACTTCTGTCGCCGACAATCTCCCGCGGCACCACCACGTGGAACCCCGCCTGGAACGCTTCGATCGCCGTGGCGCGCAGGCTGCCGCTGGCGGTCACGCCGCCCAGGATCACCGTATCCACGCCCTGCCGCTTCAACCACATCGTTAGATCGTGACCGTGCAAATCGGAGATATAGCAAGTGGACTGCATCCGATCGAACGCAACGCCCTCCAGAGCCGCATCGGTCTGATTAAGGTAGGCGTCATCCGTCAGGACGGTGATAGAGGAAAACTTTTTCCCCCACATGCGGGAAAAAGGGTGATCTTCCTGATAAATCGTGCGGGTAAATACCGTCGGTAGCTGATGTTGTCCGGCCGACTTCAGTAACCGGCGCAGCGCGGTTTTATTAAACGACGTATTGATCGCCAGCGTCGACCCGGAATCCATAAAGGCATAGGTGACGTCCCGAATCAGAACCGCCGCCTTCGAGCCAAAACCAATTTTACTGGCGAACCCGGTCTGTGAATAAATGCGTTGGATTTCATCGGCCAGATAGCGGCGCTGACCGCCAGGCGTGTAGACCACCTTGAGGCCGTAGGTTTTCACCTCGCCATTTTCCTCCAGGCGCCTTAAGGTGCTGGCGGAGATCCCCAGCATTTTCGCCGCATCAGAAACCGTCAATAATTTATCGTACATAACACGCCATCCTGGTTAACCGGAAAAGACTACCACGCACAAACCGCGCGCTTAAAAAACAGGCGTGTTTAAGATTGCTGACAAAGTCGCCTGTAAGCCTGAGATACACGGGGCGAGGCGTCCCTGCGGGAACCTCATCCCCGTGTTTCCCCTAAAATCTAACGTTGTCAATGGCCTGAAACGCGGGCGTCTTTCAACGCCGCTTGCGGCGGCCCATCATCAAAAAATCATAATGTATTTATCGCCCGCCCGACGAATTGAGCGGCGGGCGGCCTATTTTCAGTGTCGACAGACCGGAGGCAAACAAGCATGCCAATCGGTCATCTGCTGATAATACAACCCTAAATCCGCCAGCGCCTGTTCGTTGCCGTGCCGGGCCACCCACTGCATGCCGATAGGCAATCCCGAACGGGAAAAACCAACCGGCAGCGCCAACGTCGGCACGCCGGCGTTGGTGAACGGCATATTAAACGCCGGCGAACCGGTAAGCGCCAGGCTATAAGGCGCCAGCGTCGGCGCGGCGGGCGTCATCAGAATATCCGCCTCGTCAAACAACGCGGCCAGCTCAGCCCGGTAACGGGCCCGCGTCTGCTGGGCCTGCAAATACTCATGGGCGGAAATAGCCAAACCCTGTTGCAGGAACTCCTGTAAATAAGCGCCGAATAAGTCCGGCGTTTGCATGAACGTCGAACGATGATAGGCCGCGCATTCGGCCTGCATCACGATCTGGTGCGCCTGGCAGGCCGCGGCGAAACTCGCCGGCAGCGCAATACTACGCAGCCGGACGCCATGTTCGGCCAGTTCGTCCATCGCCTGCCGGCAGGCGGCGCCGACCTCATCATCCACGTTGGCGAACCACGGATGCTCCACGATGCCGACAGTATAATCATGCTTTTCCCTTAATTGCAGCGGCGCGTAGGGCAGATTCTGCGTAGTTTCATCCCTGGGGTCCGGACCGGACAGCGCGTTATACACCAGCACGGCGTCTTCAACGGTGTGGGTAAAGGCGCCGACGTGATCCAGCGACCAGCTGGCAGGGATAACGCCGGCCTTACTGATACGCCCGTAGCTGGCCTTCAGCACCGTGACGCCGTTAAACGCCGCCGGGCGGGACAGCGATCCGGCGGTCTGCGTTCCCAGCGTCATCAGCGCCATACGCGCGCCAAGCGCGGCGGCGGAACCGCTGCTTGAACCACCGGGCGTATGCTGCGGATTCCAGGCGTTGCCGGTTTCCGGCGGCGTGCCTAAATTGGCGAACTCCGTCGTGGTCAGCTTGCCCAACAACAGCGCGCCCATCTCATCCAGCCGATCGATAACGCTGGCGTTTTCGCTCGAAATCATCCCCTGAAGAACTTTAGAACCGCCTTCGGTAGGCAACCCGCGAGTATGGAAAATATCCTTGGCGCCATAGGGAATGCCGAATAATACCGGTTTGCAGGCAATCGCCGCCATCTGCCGATCCAGCTCCGCCGCCCGTCGCTTGGCGCCGTCACGGTCGAGATAACGCCAGGCTTTGATCTGAACGTCGCGTTCGTCGATACGCGCCAGGAAATGAGACAGCAACTCCCCCGGCGAAACTTTGCGAGCGGCCAACAGCCGCCGGGTGGCGGCAATGGTGGCAAAAGGAGAAGGGTCCAACACGTTTTTCATAGAGCCGATCCTTAATTAGGGTTTGCTGGCGAACTGGCCATCAACGATCTGTTCATAAGGCATATCCTGCGTGATATTGCCGACGAATTTCTGGATGTCGATGGCGGTGGTGAATGCCTGGGGGGAAATAACCGCATCAGTGGGGTAGACATTGCTGTCGATCATGCGCTGCACCGCCGCATCCACTATTTTGCCGTCCAGAGAGGCGAACTCCAGACGAGCCACCTTTTTCGCTTCATCCGGATGCTGGTGAATAAAAGCCAGCGACTCATTGATGGATTTAACGAAACGCGCGACCAATTGAGGATTGTCGGCGATGAGTTTCTCCGAAGTATTGATGGTGGAGAAAGCGTACTCAGGGTAATCGCGGGTAAAGTCATAAACCACCTTCAACCCCTGCCCTACGCCCTGATCGGCCTGAGGTTCATAGACCACCGCGACGTCCGCCCTGCCGGCCAGCAATGGTCCCAGTTCCGAGCCATTCTGCACTTCGTTGAGCGTGACGTCTTTCTTGGGATCCAACCCCTGCTGTTGCAGCAAACGCATCAGCAGGGTATGAGACGTGCCGGGCGCCAGTCCGGAAACCAGCCGTTTTCCTTTCAGATCGGCAGGCGAATTAAAGGTAAAATCCGGCTTAGCCAGTATCCACACCGGCGCGCTGTTGGCGACGGCGCTGACGGCCTTGGCCTGGCCGCCTTTCTGCTGCGCGAACCCCACATGTTCGGGCCCGTGCACCGAGAACTGCGCCTCGCCGGACATCACCGCCGCCAGCGCGGTCGGGCCGGAGCCAGCCGAACGGATAGTCGTCACGTCAATTTGGTTCTGGGCAAAGATACCCTGATGTTTCGCCACATAAACCGGCAGATACAGCAGCGTGTGAAAAGCCTCGGTCACCAGCACGCGATCGGCCTTGCCGTCAGCGGCAAAGCTGCCGGCGGAGCCCAAAGTCAAAGCAGCGGCGCACAGCCATGAAACAATTTTATTCATCTGTGAATTCCTTCGGTTAACGGGTTACGGAACAAGCAAACGGCATGACTAACGATTCACGGACTGGCGTTCCCAAGGCAGCAGCCAGCGCTGTAATTGGATAACCAGCAGATAAAGCACGATGGCGACGAACAGCAAGGTAAAGACGCCGACCCACACCACATTGAGGTTGAACAGGTTGCCGGCGACGAAAATCATTTTGCCGAGGCCATAATCAGAGGAGATGAATTCCCCCCCGATATCGGCGATCAGCGCAAAACCGATATTCAGACGGAAGGCGGAGATGATCCATGGCAGCGTGGACGGGATCACCACCTTACGGAAAATCTGGTTCTTATTGGCGCCCAGCGAACGCATCAAGTTCACCTGACTGTCGTCAATCTGATGCGTACCCTGCCACGCCGACAGCAATGCCACGATATAAGTGGCGATAAACGCCAGGGCGATTTTGGAAAACATCCCGGATCCGAACCAGATAATGATGATGGGAGCCAGCGCGATTTTCGGCAGTCCGTTCAGGGCGATGAAAAACGGATCGAGAATGCGCGCCAGCGTGGACGAATACCACAGCAGCAGTCCAGACAACGACCCCAGCAGACTGCCCAGTACAAATCCGGTCACCGTGGCGTAAACCGTGACATAGGTGTTGGTCAGCAGTTCGCCGTTAGCCAGCAAACGGACAAACTCCTGCCAAATCCCCGCCGGCGATCCCATCAGAAAGGCATTGACCACGCCGCTGTCTACGCCGTATTGCCACAGCGTCACCATCCCGATGAGGATCAGCGCCCGCCAGCTATTATCTTTCAGCAGCGCCAGCGCTTTCTTCTTGCGCCGGCGGCTCGCAGCCGATGGATTGGCGCGCGTTTTATTCGCGGCGGTAGCGGGCATGTTCATAGCAGGCCTCCCAGTTGAATATCCATATCGGCCCATATCGCATCGAAAAACTGCTGATAGCGCGGATCCTTACGGGCGCCGATGGCTGAGCCGTGCTGCTTGGCCAGGCCGACTTCATAGGTTTTTTTATTCCACGTTGGCCGCTGCGACATCACCACGATCCGGTCTGACATGGAAATGGCTTCGCCGATATCGTGGGTGATCAGCACCACCGTTTTGCCATATTCGTTAAGAATCGACAGGATCTCCTCTTCCAGCACCAGGCGGGTCTGGTAATCCAGCGCGGAGAAAGGCTCATCAAGCAAAATGATGTCAGGATCGATAACCAAAGTGCGGATCAGCGCGGCTCTCTGGCGCATCCCGCCGGAGAGCGTGGACGGATAGGCGTGAGCGAAATCCCCCAAGCCATATTTCAGCAGATAGTCCATGGCTCGCTCATGGCGCTCTTTCTTCGGCACCTCGCTGATTTCCAATCCCAGACAAACGTTATCGAGGATGGTGCGCCAGGGAAACAGCAGATCCTTTTGCAGCATATAGCCCACCCGGCCTTTTTTGGGCATTGAGTAATATTGGTCAAATACCTGGATCTCGCCGGCGGAAGGCGTCAACAGACCGGCGATCATGTTGAACATGGTGCTCTTGCCGCATCCGCTGGGACCGACGATGCTAATAAACTCCCGGTGATAAATATCAATCGTGATGTCTTTAATCACGTCCACCACGTTTTCATCATGATCCAGAAACTGTTTTTTTACTCCCCTCATTGAGATAGCGACCGGGGGCGGCGCAGGGACGGTTGTCGATGTGTTGTTTATTGCAGGTGAAAGACTCATCACATACTCCTGATTAACAGCATTCCCAGAGACGCCATTGCCGCAGCATGGACGCATCGCCGGATATAGACCAAGAATGAAGGAAGTCGGTTGTGCAGGATCACCGTAGCAAAAACTTTCCAAACTTGTCTAATATGACAAACTTATCAAACTTGTCATTTCTGCTCATCCGCTTTTCCACTGACATGGCGTAAGTGCCGGGCAAAGAACGGCGAAAACGGCAAAACAACGGAAAATAACCACAGAACCCCACTGAATCCGGCCGCGCTTGGGTTACACTTAGCGGCAGATAAAACAACCAGGAGGTTTTAGATAATGCTTACCGTCATTCCCGTATTGATCTTTGTTGCGCTGATCGTTGTTTGGTCAGGAATTAAAATCGTACCGCAGGGCTACCAATGGACCGTTGAACGCTTCGGCCGCTATACCAAAACGCTGATGCCAGGCCTTAATCTGGTGGTGCCGTTCATGGACCGCGTCGGCCGAAAAATCAATATGATGGAACAGGTGTTGGATATTCCGTCCCAGGAAGTCATTTCGCGCGATAACGCCAATGTCGCTATCGATGCGGTCTGCTTTATTCAGGTGATCGACCCTGCCCGCGCGGCGTATGAAGTCAGCAATCTGCAACAGGCGATCGTCAATCTGACCATGACCAACTTCCGTACCGTGCTGGGTTCGATGGAGCTGGATGAAATGCTCTCCCAGCGCGACAGCATCAACAGCCGTTTACTGCATATCGTCGATGAAGCCACCAACCCGTGGGGCGTTAAGATTACCCGTATTGAAATCCGCGACGTGCGTCCGCCGGCCGAGCTGATCGCGGCGATGAACGCGCAGATGAAAGCGGAACGTAACAAACGCGCCGATATTCTTGAAGCCGAGGGCGTTCGCCAGGCCGCCATTCTGCGGGCCGAAGGGGAAAAACAGTCGCAAATACTGAAGGCGGAAGGGGAACGGCAGTCCGCCTTTTTAGAAGCCGAAGCGCGTGAACGTGCGGCTCAAGCGGAAGCGCAGGCGACTAAAATGGTGTCTGAAGCCATCGCCGCGGGCAACATTCAGGCGATCAACTACTTTGTGGCGCAAAAATATACCGACGCGCTGCAGCAAATCGGTTCATCCAACAACAGCAAGGTCATCATGATGCCGCTGGAAGCCAGCAACCTGATGGGGGCCATCGGCGGTATTACCGAACTGATTAAAGATAGCCAAGACAGCCGGAGTAAATAATGGGTATTGAACTGGTGATGGAAAACGCGCACTGGTTCTGGCTGTCGCTCGGTGGCCTGTTGCTGGCGGCCGAGATGCTGGGCGCTAGTGGTTATCTGTTATGGAGCGGGATATCGGCGGTGCTGGTTGGGCTGCTGGCCTGGCTGATGCCGATAGGCTGGCCGTGGCAAGGCATTGCATTCGCCGTTCTGACCATCATCACCGCCGTGCTTTGGTGGTACTGGCTGCGTAAACGCACGCTTGCCCGTCCGGCGTCCTCGCTGAACCAGCGCGGACAGCAGCTAATTGGGCGGCGCGCCACGCTAATCGAACCCACGGTGGATGGTTACGGACGCATCAGAATAGGCGACAGCACCTGGCGGGTAAAATCAGAGCAACACCTGGCCGCCGGAACGCATATTGAAGTGATCGCCATTGAAGGCATTACGCTGCATGTGCGCCCGGTTACGTCTTAACCAGCGGATCGTCATTCAGGGAGTGCGTTGTCTCTGAATGACGGCAACCGGCAAGATTATCGATGATCGGGCAGTTCGCGCCGCCGTCTCCCGGACACTGTTCCGCCAGCGCCAGCAAACGCTGGCGCATCGCCCTCAGTTCTTCAATCTGGACTTCGATTTCCGTCACTTTTTGCAGCGTGCGCGCTTTAACATCCGCGCTGCGGCGTAGCGGATCGTTAAACAGCGCGATCAGCTCCTTACACTCTTCCAGATTAAACCCCACTTGACGAGCCTGACGCAGTAACGTCAGCTCTTCAATATGATGAGCGCTATAGCTGCGGTAGCCGTTTTCAGAACGCAACGGCGCGGTCAGCAGCCCTTTCTCTTCGTAGAAGCGAATGGTCTTACTGGTAAGCCCGGTTTTTTTTGCCACATCGCCGATATTCATCACTCCCCCTTACGCCTCCCTTGCGGGTAGATCGTCAACTAAAATGAGCATACGTCATCGCCAGTGAAATGTCAGAATGGTTATCTCCGATCTGAATATCCACAGAAGATGTTCCCTATTTTTCAAGATAATCGCCTATGGCGTGCGGCCTTATATTGGGTTATGTACAATTGAGCGCCGGATCGGGGCTTGCCGTAAAACCGGCAGATTGACGATGATTGAATAAATAAAGCAGGAGCATTATGCATTATGGGATATTTCAAAACGTTGAGTCAGACGATTGATAACGCGCAACGGCTGAAAGAGCTTCATCAGTACATTGAACGTCACAATGTGCCCGTCACGTCAAAAGATGACCTCTCTCACCAGATTATCGAGATTGAACGATATCTGGGCGGGTCAAAGTACGCCAATCTGAATAAGAAAAAACGTTCCGCCAACATCATATCGGGGATTTTAGCGCTCCCCCTTTTGATCTTCTCTCTTTTTCTGTTTTTCAGCCGCTATCAGAAATATTTTAGCTTCGGGTTTGATATTGAAAATATGATGAAAAACCTTTTCCTGATGATCATCGAATACCCGTGGGCGGTGATCTTATATGCCGTCGCATTTGCCGCTATGGTCTTCTATTTTTATCGATTAAATAGTCAGTCTATGGCGGAGGTAGATAAGATTATTCACGCGTTCATGACCAAATCGCCATCCATCATCAAACCTATTATCGAATAACTGAGTCTTGCAACCTTACCTTTACCTGGCGCATCGCGATTGAAGGGAAAAGCGAAACAATATTCGAAGACCCGCGCCGCAGCCGGTAATGCGGCGCGATATTTCAAATGCCGGCCAAATTCCACAGTCATACATCCCCTTTATTCAAAGCGCGATCGCGGCGTCGGCGTCGATTTTAAAAGCCTGCTTTAATCAGCCAAATAATATCTTGACCTTCCCCTTGCTGTAAGGTTTAACCTGCTTAATCATCGGTAAAAAGCCGACTGACGGCCAGCGTATTCGACCGCCGGTTGCGCTCACAGGAGATAACGCTCATGTCACAAACTATCGTTTTGTCATTGCAGGGACTCACCTGCGGACACTGCGTACAGCGGGTAAAAAAAACGCTGGAGGAGTTGCCGGATGTTGAACAGGCGGACGTCACGCTGAATTACGCCAAAGTCACGGGCGATGCGAAAACGCCGGCGCTAATCGCCAGTATCGAACAGGCCGGATACGAAGCCAGCCAGGCCGCCGCCCCGGATGTCGCTCTGCAACTTTCCGGATTGAGCTGCCAGCACTGCGTCGCCTCAACGCGTAAAGCGTTGGAAGCCGTTCAGGGCGTTGTCGCGGCAGAGGTATCCAAAGAGCAAGCCGACATCTACGGCGAGGCCGATCCGGCGGCGCTAATCAGCGCGGTGGAACAGGCCGGTTATCAAGCCAGGGTATTGCAGGAGGCGGCTCACCCAAAAACTGAGCCGCTGGCACAGGTAGCGACGACGCCGGAAACGCTGCCAGCGGCCCAGAATAATAGCGTTCCGGCCTCATCCGTTGATGACGACAGCGTGCAAATGCTGCTTCAGGGGATGAGCTGCGCCAGCTGCGTCAACCGGGTGCAGAAAGCCTTGCAAGGCGTTGCCGGCGTAACCCAGGCGCGCGTGAATCTGGCCGAGCGCAGCGCGCTGGTGAGCGGCCATGCGGCGCCGGAAGCGCTGATCGCCGCCGTCGAGCAGGCGGGCTACGGCGCCGAAATCATTCAGGATGAGGAGCAACGCCGCGTCCGCCAGCAGCAGACCTCGCAACAAAACATCCGGCGTTTTCAGCGGCAGGCCGCGCTCGGCCTGCTGTTGGGCGTGCCGTTAATGCTGTGGGGCGTGCTCGGCGGCAGCATGACCCTGACGCCGGAAAACCGCACGTCGTGGCTGATCGTCGGCGCGCTGACGCTGGCGGTCATGATTTTCGCTGGCGGCCATTTTTATCGCAATGCCTGGCGCAGCCTGAAAAACGGCGCCGCGACCATGGATACCCTGGTCGCGCTCGGCACCGGCGCGGCCTGGATCTACTCGATTACCGTCAATCTATGGCCGGACGTTTTCCCCATGGCGGCCCGCCACCTTTATTATGAAGCCAGCGCCATGATCATCGGTCTGATCAATCTGGGTCATGCCCTGGAGCAGCGCGCCCGTCAGCGCTCGTCCCACGCGCTGGAAAAGCTGTTGGATCTCACGCCCCCCAGCGCCCGCGTCGTGACGCCGGACGGCGAGAAAACGCTGCCGCTGGCCGCCGTGCAATCCGGCATGACGTTACGCCTGACGACCGGCGATCGTATTCCCGTCGACGGCGCAATCCTGCAGGGGGAAATCTGGGTAGATGAAGCGATGCTGACCGGCGAGCCGCTGCCGCGGCAAAAAGAGCCAGGGAGCGAGGTTCGCGCCGGTACGCTGGTTACCGACGGCAGCGCGCTGTTTCGCGCGGACGCTATCGGCAGCCAGACCACGCTGGCGCGCATTATCCGGCTGGTCAGGCAGGCGCAGAGCAGTAAACCGGCTATCGGGCAGTTGGCCGACAGCATTTCCGCCGTGTTTGTGCCGGTGGTGGCGGCTATCGCCGTCGTTAGCGGCGCCGTCTGGTTCTTTGCCGGACCGGCGCCGCAAATCGTCTACACGTTGGTGATCGCCACCACCGTGCTGATTATCGCCTGCCCTTGCGCTCTTGGGCTGGCGACGCCGATGTCGATTATTTCCGGCGTCGGCCGCGCGGCCGAATTCGGCGTACTGGTGCGCGATGCCGATGCCCTGCAACAGGCCAGTAAGTTAGACATCCTGGTCTTTGATAAAACCGGCACTCTGACCGAAGGCCAGCCGCGCGTGGCGGAGATTCACACCTTTGGGGCGGCGACGGAACAGCAGGCGCTGATTTGGGCCGCCTCGCTGGAACAGGGAGCCAATCATCCGCTGGCAAAATCCATCGTTAACCGCGCCGAAGGCTTGGCGCTCACGGAGATTACGCAGTTTCGAACCTTGCGCGGTCTGGGCGTCAGCGGGCAAACGGCCGATGGCGTGTCGCTGCTGCTGGGCAATCCGGCGCTGTTGAAGCAGCGCCAGGTCGACATCCGGGAGGGCGAAGCGCTGATCGATCAGCAGGCGCAACGCGGCATTACGCCGGTGCTGCTGGCGGCCGACGGACATATCGTCGCCATGTTCTCCATTCTCGATCCTTTGCGCGAAGACAGCGCCGCGGCGTTGCAACGTCTGCATCAGTCGGGCTACCAACTGGTGATGCTGACCGGCGATAATCCGCTGACGGCCAATGCGATAGCCAAAGAAGCCGGCATCGACCGGACGATCGCCGGCGTGCTGCCGGACGGCAAAGCGGATGCCATCAAGCAACTTCAGGCGCAGGGAAAACGCGTGGCGATGATCGGCGACGGCATCAATGACGCGCCCGCGCTGGCGCAGGCGGATGTGGGGATCGCCATGGGCGGCGGCAGCGATATCGCTATCGAAACCGCGGCCATTACCCTGATGCGCCATAGCCTGCACGGCGTAGCCGATGCCCTGGCCATATCCAACGCCACGCTGCGCAATATGAAACAAAATCTGCTGGGGGCGTTCGTCTACAACGCGTTGGGGATCCCGATCGCGGCCGGCGCGCTTTATCCGCTGACCGGGACGTTGTTAAGCCCGGTGGTTGCCGGCGCGGCAATGGCGCTATCGTCCATCACCGTCGTCAGTAACGCCAACCGGCTGCTGCGCTTCAAACCCAGGAGATGAGCGGCGCGCTGCGCGCGCCCTCTGGCATCCGCATTTTCAGCCTATTACCAGTACAACTTGCCTTTCGATGCGTTTAGCATAGACGGATGAGAATCGGGAGACGGGATCTATGGGACATCTGCTACGCCAAATTGCGACTTTTTTGGGTTTTATCACGCCCTTGACCTACGCCTATCCCGCAGTGGATGTTCAACTGCCGGATGACCGCCTGTTTCATCTGGTCGGCAGTATTCATATGGGCAGCATGGATATGGCCCCCCTGCCCGATGAACTGCTGAAACAATTGCAAAGCGCCACCGCGCTGATTGTCGAAGCCGATATTTCCAGCGCCGGTTCGCCTTTTGAACATACCGCGTCCGAGCCGCCGCTCTCGGAACGGCTCAGCCCGGAAGATTACCGCCGGCTACAGCAAATCTGTGAAAAGTTGTCCTTCAGCGAAAGCCTTATCGACCGCGTTCCCGCCTGGCAAGCGGCGCTGATGCTACAGGCCCGTCAGGCCCAGGTACTGGGATTGCGCCCGGATTACGGCATCGATTATCAGTTGATTAACGCCGCTAAGGCGCAAGGGGTGAACATTATTGAACTTGAGGGGCAACAAACTCAGGTCGATTTGCTGCAACAGCTGCCGCAGGGCGGTTTACCGCTGCTGCAAGATACGATCGTACACTGGCATACCAACGCGCGTCTGTTGCAAACCATGGTCGGCTGGTGGCTGGACAGCAAACCGGGCAAGATGTCGGCCTCGCTTCCCGCCGCCTTCAGTAATGAGATGAGCAACGTGCTGATGAATCAACGTAACCGGCTCTGGCGGCAAAAGCTCCAGGCTTTGCCTCCCGGCAATTATGTGGTTGCAGTCGGCGCGCTACATTTATATGGTGATGACAACCTCCCCACGTTATTACAGGCTAATTGAGCGAAATATACCCGACAGATGTCAATATGCAGGAGTTCAATACGCCTGCGACATGCAAGAACAGGATATCGCCCGTTAAGGATATTTGAATCATGACACCCGCAATTAAACTGCTTGAGAAAAACAAGATCGCATTTACTTTACACAGCTATCATCACGACAGCGACGAAACCAATTTTGGCGAGGAAGCGGCCAAAAAACTGGGGCTGAACAAAGAGCAGGTTTACAAAACACTGTTAGTATCGCTGAACGGCGATGCCAAGAACCTCGCCGTTGCGGTTACGCCGGTCGCCGGAATGCTGGATTTAAAGAAAGTGGCCCGCGCGCTGTCGGCTAAAAAAGCCGATATGGCCGATCCCGCGATAGCCCAACGCGTAACCGGCTATCTGGTCGGCGGGATTAGTCCGCTGGGGCAAAAAAAACGTTTGCCGACCGTGATTGACGAAGCGGCGCAACAGTTCAAAACCATTTTTATTTCCGGCGGTAAGCGCGGGCTGGATATCGAGCTGGCGGCGCAAGATCTGGCTCGTCTGTTAGAAGCGAAATTTGCCGACGTCGCCAAGCATGAGGGTTAAATAATTACGCGCGAAGTAATGCGAGCGATAGAAGGCTGCCCGCAGGGCAGCCGGAAAACCTAAAACAATTCATTCAGCCAGACGGGTAAAGCCGTCGCGGATCTCCTGCTCGGGCAGATCCCTGCCGATGAAAACCAGTACGCTTTTCCTTTCTTCGTCATCCCGCCATTCTCTGTCCCAGTCGGCGCTGTACAGGCGTTGTACGCCCTGAAACAACAGGCGCCGCGCGTCGCCGTTAATCGCCAGAATCCCTTTGTAACGCAATAAATTATCGGCGTGATTCACCAGAAAACTTTCCATCAGATCGGATACCGCGGCAAGCTCAACCGGGGCGTCGAGATGAACGACGATAGACTGAATATTGTTTTGCGCGGGCGCAATAAAGCGGAAGGTCGGCGTGTTCACCGCCAGTTTATCGTTAAGAATGAAGCCTTCAATATTAAATAACACGCTTAAATCAATGTCCCCGTTCACCACGGAATATATCGGCGCTCTGGCATTAATGCGCTGAAGACGCTGGATCAACGCCTCATCTTCGCCGGCGATATCGGTTTTGGTCAGCAGAATTCTATCGGCATAGCCGATCTGCGACTGGGCGATCGTGAACCGATCGAGTTGCTGCTGGGCATGTACCGCATCCACCAGCGTAATAATGCCGTCCAGCATAAAACGCTCGCAGATAACCTCGTGGGAAAAGAAGGTCTGGGCCACCGGGCCGGGATCGGCCATGCCGGTACACTCAATCACCACATGGTCGAAATCCAGCGTACCGCCGTCGATGCCGTCCAGTAAATCCAACAGCGCATCGGCCAGCTCATTCGCCTGACTACAGCAGATACAGCCGTTGCTCAGGGTGGTGATTTTACTTGCCCGCTCACCAATCAGCGCATTATCGATAGGCACTTCGCCGAATTCGTTTTCAATCACGGCAATCTTATAACCATGCTCGGCATTGAGCATATGCCGCAATAAGGTGGTTTTACCCGCGCCGAGAAATCCGGTCAGAATAGTGACATAGAGAGGTTGAGTCATAACAGCTCCGATTTGCTAACAGCAACGCATTCCGCCTTTGCCATCGCCGCCGTAACGCGCCTGCTGGCGTTCGCGGAAAAATTCTTTATACGTCATCACCGGCTTATCAGGGTGATTGGTCTGCATATGCTGTACGTAGGTTTCATAGTCAGGAATACCAACCAGCATACGCGCCGCCTGGCCTAAATATTTCCCTGCCTGTCCCAGATTGCCGAACATAATCATCTCCTGTCAAAAGCGCCCAATCAGCGGCACCATCATTTCCGCCCTACCTTCGTCATTCCCGCCTACGGCCGTGGCATGACGTTTTTTATCGCTCTGCGCGTTGCCCGTTTTTCGCCGCGCGATAAAAACAACCCCAAGTTTGATGACAAACCCATTGTGATGAGATCGGGATACCCGGAGCGACCACGGGAGTGAGACGTCCCGGCGGGAACCTCCCCCCGTGTTTCTCCTAATAACAGGCTTTCGCAACAGTCTGACCCCGTATAATGTTTATACATTATACGGGGTAATTAGGATATCGCCCGCTTAGTGACTGGATGAAATCTTCACGCCCCCTTCGGGCAGCGGGACGAACGGCGTTTCCTGATCCGTGCGCTTAGGATCTTTGCGCGCATCCAACGCGGCTTTGATACCGTAAGCAATGATGCTGTACACCACGATCAGGAACAGAATGCTCAGACCGGCGTTGGTGTAATTATTGATAACGATATGGTTCATGTTAGCGATCTGCTGGGCGGTTAAGTCCGCGCCGCCTTCAGCAATCTTGCCCTTGAACATGTTTGCCATATAGAAAAAGCCTTCCAGTTGCGGATTGTTGCTGAACAGCTTAAGCCCCAGCGCCCAGGTGGTACAAATCAGCAGCCAAATCGCCGGCACCAGCGTCACCCAGATGTACTGCGTGCGTTTCATCTTGATCAACACCACCGTGCCCAGCACCAGCGCTACGGCGGCCAGCATCTGATTGGAGATGCCGAACAGCGGCCACAGGCTCTTCACGCCGCCCAACGGATCCACCACGCCCTGATACAACAGATAGCCCCACAACCCCACGCACCCGGCGGTACCGATAATCCCGGCGACCAGCGAATCGGTTTTCTTCAGGAACGGCACGAAGTTACCCAGCAGATCCTGCAGCATAAAGCGGCCGGAACGCGTACCCGCATCCAGCGCGGTCAGAATAAACAGCGCTTCAAACAGAATACCGAAGTGATACCAGAAGCCCATGTTGGCGCCCGGAATAATCTGATGGAATACGTGCGCAATCCCTACCGCCAGCGTCGGCGCGCCGCCGGCGCGATTCAGAATGGAAGGTTCGCCGATATCTTTCGCCGTTTGCATAATCAGCTCTGGCGAAATGACGAATCCCCACGAACTGACGGTGGCCGCCGCATGAGCGGAAACTTCCTGCAACTGCGCCAGAATCGCCGGCGCATCGGCCGTTCCCAACTGATGCAGGTTAGGCATGGTGATCCCTAACGCCGCCGGCGGGGTATTCATCGCAAAATACAGACCCGGTTCAATAATGGATGCCGCAACCAGCGCCATCACCGCGACGAAAGACTCCATCAGCATCGCGCCGTAACCGATGAAACGGGCGTCGTTTTCGCTAGCCAGCAGTTTCGGCGTCGTGCCGGAGGCAATCAGCGCATGGAAACCGGATACCGCGCCGCAGGCGATGGTGATA
Source organism: Brenneria izadpanahii (assembly GCF_017569925.1). Lineage (NCBI taxonomy): Bacteria > Pseudomonadati > Pseudomonadota > Gammaproteobacteria > Enterobacterales > Pectobacteriaceae > Brenneria > Brenneria izadpanahii. The sequence continues at coordinate 3,844,712 of NZ_CP050854.1, forward strand.
AACAGGAAGGGGAACAGCGTGCCTTTCCAGACAGGCCCGGTGCCGTCGACAAACTGCGTAACCGCCGGCATTTTCAGATCCGGATTCAAAATCACGATCCCGATCGCCAGACCGACAATTACCCCGATTTTCAGGAAAGTCGCCAAATAGTCGCGCGGGGCCAGGATCAGCCATACCGGCAACAGCGCGGAGACAAACGCATAACCAATCAGCGTGAAGGTGATGGTGGTATCTTTAAAGGTTAACGCCGGCCCCCAGTACGGGTCGTGCGCGATAACGCCGCCGAACCAAATCGCCAGCACCAGCAGCACAATACCGATAACCGAAACTTCGCCCACGCGTCCGGGGCGAATAAAGCGCATGTAGACGCCCATAAACAGCGCGATCGGCACCGTTGAACAGACGGTAAATACGCCCCACGGGCTTTCCGCCAAGGCTTTCACCACGATCAGCGCCAACACCGCCAGGATGATGATCATAATTAAGAAGCAGCCGAACAGCGCGATCGTTCCCGGCACCGGTCCCAGCTCTTTCTTGACGATTTCACCCAGCGAGGCGCCGTTGCGGCGCGTAGAGAGGAACAGCACCATAAAGTCTTGTACCGCGCCGGCCAGCACCACCCCGGCCAACAGCCACAGAGTGCCCGGCAGGTAGCCGATTTGTGCGGCCAGCACCGGTCCGACCAGCGGCCCCGCACCAGCGATGGCGGCGAAATGGTGGCCGAAAAGCACGTTGCGATTGGTTGGAACATAGTTCAACCCATCATTATTCACCACGGCCGGCGTCGCCCTATTCGGGTCCAGCTTCATAACCTTCTGAGCGATATACAGGCTGTAGTATCGATAAGCCACCAGGTATACGGCGACAGAGGCGACAATAATCCATAAGGCGCTGACATGCTCGCCGCGGCGTAGTGCGACCACGCCCAGACAAGCAGCCCCGATGATCCCCAGGATCATCCAGGGGATGTGTTTAAGAATGGTACTGCTCTTCATAAGACATCCTTCATAAAAGTCATAATTATTTGGTTTTGATGTTTATTAAATAAATCAACGCGATGACGATATTCATCACGCAGAGGGGCCGGATATAAAGGGAACGAGGCGGACGCAGCAATGGAGGCGGTACGGAAAACGACAACAGGCCGGCTTGGCGCGCCAGCCGATCCGCCGGATTGAAGACAGGATTACGGATAAGTGAAAAAACCAATGAAGTTGTCATCATGTTCCGCCGAAACACTGCTGGTGGCAGAACATTACGTCAGCGCCGACCGACGAACTATCGCTATTTTGCTAGCCGGTAATATAGCGCGCTAAGCGGTTAGAATCGTCGGGTGAACGGTTGACGGGTGAATGCCGCTTATCGCTCCGTCACGCTAAGCGGCGTCAACGCCGGGAAAAATTAAGCTGCGGCGTCAGAAAGGCTTGACGGAAATATTCGCGGATAGCCTGCATCGCCGGGGTAAACCTGGCGTCTCGATGCCAGGCCAACCCGACGCTCATCGGATGAACGGTATCTTTCAAAGAGCGGGTTTCAATACGCCGCCCTTCCAGCGACCACGGCCGATAAACCAGATCGGATAAAATCGCCACGCCTAACCCATTGGCGACCATACTGCGCACCGCTTCCACCGAGCTGGTGCGCAGCATGATGCGCGGGCGATGTCCGCTCTCATCCCAATAGCGCATGGCGCTGTGATCCGCTTCATCAACCGTCAGCATAATGAATGGTTCTTTCGCCACATCGGCCAGACTCACTTGCGGCTTATCGCACAGCGGATGACGGCTAGGCAGCCATAAGCGCCGCTCGGAGTTGAACAACTTTTCCGAGGTGATTTCCGGGTGGGTGAGATTCGCGGTCAACACCAGCGAAATATCAAAAGAGCGGTTGATCAGCCCCTGCTCAATGTCGCTGCGCTCCCGCTCGTTCAGGTTGATGGTGATATGCGGAAAACCGTAGGCCAGGCGTTGCAGATGAAACGGCAGAAAGTACCCCATCACGGTGTAGCTGGCCGCCACATTCAGCGCCCCCTGGGTGCGGTTATCCGTCAGCGGCACCATCATCGCGTCATCAACGCTGCGCAGGATGGAATAGGCGTGATTAAGAAAGTAGCTGCCGTTTTCGGTCAGCGTCATTCCATGAACCGAACGCAGAAACAGCGGTTTCCCCAGCATGCTTTCCAGCTCTTGAATCGCCGTGGTTACGGCCGACTGTGAAATATTTAAATGAATAGCGGCTTGTGATATTTGCCCCATCTCAGCGGTCGCGACGAAATAACGGATTTGGCGAAGTGTGATCATATTTTTCTCTTATTGTTTAAGCATTCTGTTTTTCAGATATCAAAGCATCTAAAAATACGTCTTTCCGAATGGAAAAAATTCACTCTATATTATTTTTAAACAAAGCCATCACAAATAAGAAATAATTATGAAATATGAAATCGACCTGAATTCCGATATGGGTGAAAATTTCGGTCCTTGGACCATCGGCGATAACGTCGATAAAGAAATTATGCCTTATATAAGTTCCGCGAATATTGCCGCCGGATTTCATGCCGGCGATCCCAATACCATTAACCAGACAATTGAATTGGCGAAATATTATGACATTGCTATTGGAGCGCATCCCGGCTTTCGCGATCTGGCGGGTTTTGGCCGGCGAAATATTAATATGCCGCCACAGGAATTAACCAATGATATTATCTACCAATTAGGCGCATTGCGCGAATTTGCTACGCTGTATCAATTACCGTTACAACATATAAAACCACACGGCGCACTGTATATGCATCTGGCGCGGGATCAGGCCGCGGCGCAATTTTTTGTGGAAACGCTGCACTCGTTGGCGCCCGATTTATTGTTGTTCTGCATGCATAACTCGGCGGTATGGCAGGCCGCAAAAAATCTACAACACCCTGTTATTTGTGAATTTTATGCCGACAGAGATTATGACCGCAGCGGATCGATCGTGTTTACCCGCCGGGTTGGCCCGCTCGTTCCTGAGCACGTGGCGCAGAAAGTATTACGCGCCTGCCGGGAAGGAAAGGTCCGCACCATCGAAGGAGACGACATTCCGGTCGTATTTGATTCGGTCTGTATTCACAGCGATACGCCGGGCGCGCTGGCATTAATAAAAGCCATACGCGAACAGCTTCATGCCGCTGATATTAATGTTAAATCGGCAGCCAGAATAATTTCTTATCCAACAAAGTAAAAATTTTAAGGGAATCCAGTGATGAAAGAATATGAAGTACGTTCCCCTTTACCCGGTGTTTTTTATCGTCGTCCCGCGCCGGACGCCGCCGTTTTTATTGAAGAAAAAGATGTTGTTAATGAAGACACCGTCATTGGTTTAATTGAGGTTATGAAACAATTCAGCGAAGTTTATGCAGAACAAGCTGGACAATTAATCTCGTTTAATATCAATAACGGCGATGCTGTCGAACCAGGGCAGGTAATAGCCATCATAAAAACGAATAGATAAAGACAGCAATATAGGAGGCGGAGATGGAAACACCAATAAAAAAACTACTTATCGCCAATCGGGGCGAAATAGCCGTCAGAATTATCCACGCGGCCAAAAGCCTGGGCATCCCCACGGTGGCGGCATGCAGTGACGCGGACGCCGATTCTCTGCCGGCCCGTCTTGCCGATGAAGTCTATATTCTTGGCCCGGCGCGCGCCGATCAAAGCTATCTGAACGTCGAGGCGCTGCTTCAAGGCGCCCGTCGCAGCGGCACCGACGCCATTCATCCGGGGTATGGTTTCCTATCTGAAAACGCCGACTTTGCTCAAGCGGTGGAACAAGCCGGATTGCGGTTTATCGGCCCTACCCCGCAAACCATCCGCATGATGGGCGATAAAGCCGTCGCCCGGCGCACCGCGCGGGAGGCCGGCGTTCCCGTGGTGCCCGGTTCCACCGCCGCATTGGGCGACATTGACGCAGCGCTGCGATGCGCCGAAGAGATTGGTTATCCGCTGTTGATTAAAGCGGCGGCCGGCGGCGGGGGCCGCGGTATCCGCGTTGTCGCCGACGCGACAGAACTGGCTCGTGATTTTCCCATCGCCCAGAATGAATCCAACGCCGCATTCGGCTGTGGCGATGTCTATCTGGAACGTTTTATCCGGCACGCCCGGCACATTGAAGTGCAAATACTCGGCGACGGAGAGCGGGTCATCCATCTCTACGAGCGGGAGTGTTCATTGCAACGGCGGCGGCAGAAGATATTTGAAGAAGCCCCGTCGCCGGCGCTTTCCCCGGTTCAGCGCGAAGCCATTTGCCATAGCGCGCTGCAACTGGCGCAACAGCTGCGTTACCGCGGGGCGGGGACGTTGGAATATCTGTTCGATGAGGATAGCGGTGAATTCTATTTCATTGAAATGAATACCCGCATTCAGGTGGAACACCCGGTGACGGAGATGGTCACCGGCGTCGATCTGGTGCAATGGATGCTGCGTATCGCGCAGGGAGAAAAACTCAGCCTGCGTCAGCAAGATATCGCGCTTAACGGCAACGCCTGCGAAATGCGGATCAATGCCGAAGATCCGGATCGCAACTTTTTCCCCTGCCCCGGCGTGGTGGACAAGCTGCTCTGGCCGCAGGGAGAAGGCATCCGTATTGATAGCCATCTATTCAGCGGCTACCGCATTCCGCCCTATTACGATTCCCTGTTGGCGAAACTGGTGGCGCATGGCCCCGATCGTCGGCAAATGCTGGCGCGCGCGGAGCTGGCGCTGCGGCAATTACGCCTGACGGGGATCGTCACCACGCAATCTCTCCATCAATGGCTGATAGCCGATCCGCGCCTGCGCGCCGGGCAATTTGATACCACCGCGCTGGAAGAGTGGCTGAAAGCGCGCGCGCAAGCCAAGACGCCGATTTCCCGGGAGGCCTGATATGGAAAACACCGCAATCCGTTACAGCTTTGGCGGCGATGAACATCTTTTCGCCGAAATTGATGAAGCGATGTCGCTGTCCGCATTCTTTCGCGGTCTGGCGATCACCCGTACCGTCGAACAGTGGGCGATCCCCGGCATTCTGGATATTTGTCTGGCGAACGCCTCTTTTCAGATTCGCTTCAACCCGGATATTGTTGCCCCCCAGGCGCTGCTGGATACCGTCCAAAAGGCGGAAAACCAGGCGCAGACGGTGAACCGGCTTGAGACGCGCATCATTGAAATTCCGGTGCTATATAACGATCCCTGGACGCGCGAAACGCTGATGCGCTTTCGCGATCGCCATCAGGATCCCAGCGTAACCGATCTGGAGTACGCCGCCGCCATCAACGGTTATCAAGATATCGACGCCTTTATCGACGCCCACAGCGGTACGCCGTGGTTTGTGTCGATGGTCGGATTCGTCGCCGGTTTACCGTTTATGTTCCAGATGGTCGAGCAGGAAAAACAGCTTCAGGTTCCCAAATATCTGCGTCCCCGTACCGATACGCCGCGCCTGTCGCTGGGGCACGGCGGATGTTTCGGCTGTATTTATTCGGTACGGGGCGCCGGCGGTTATCAGCTATTCGGCGTCACCCCCGCCCCCATCTATGACCCGCAGCAAAATCTGGACTATTTCCGCGAATCGCTGGTGTTTTTCCGCGCCGGGGACATCGTGCAGTTCAAGCCTATCGACCGGCAACGCTATGACGAGGCGATACAGGCGGTTGAGGCCGGAACCTTTAACCTGCGCATCCGGCCCGTAACCTTCGAGCTGGATAAATTTGCCGCCGATCCCGCTGGCTATAAACACTATCTCCAGGAGGTGCTGTATGCAGATTAATGTCCTCAAACCCGGACTGGCGACCTCTGTGCAGGATACGGGGCGTGAAGGCTATTACCATCTCGGCATCCCGCCCTCCGGCGCGCTGGATCAGTATTCCCTGCGCATGGCGAACCTGCTGGTGGGAAATCCTGAATCGGCCGCGGCGCTTGAAATTACGTTGCTGGGGCCGGAACTGGAGTTTACCGGCGCAGGGCTGGCGGCCGTGTGCGGAGCGAGTATGAAACCGCAATTGGACGGTGTGGAAATGCCTATGCATACCGCCTTTAGCGTCAAGGCCGGACAGGTTCTGCGCTTTGGCTACGCCGCCGCGGGTTGCCGCAGCTATCTGGCCGTCGCCGGCGGCATTGACGTTCCCGTCGCGCTGGGCAGCCGTTCGACTTATACATTGGGCGCGCTGGGCGGTCATCTGGGACGGCGTCTGGCGGCGAACGATACGCTTCCCGTCGGCGCGCCGGCGACAAAAGCCAAACCGGGAACCACCGTGCCAGAAGATTATCTGCCGGCGTTCAGCAAGGATGTCTCGCTGCGCATGGTGCCGGGGCTGTATATCCATCGCCTCACCCCGGAAGCGACGACACGATTTTTTGCTGATACCTGGTCGGTGGGGACGGAAGCGGACCGTATCGGCTATCGGCTGAAAGGCGGCAGCCCGCTGGCCTTCCAACCGCGCACGCCGCCGTTTGGCGCGGGCTCCGATCCCTCCAATATCGTCGATGCCTGTTATCCGATTGGTTCGGTGCAGGTGCCCGGCGGATTGGAGCCGATAGTTCTACTGCGTGATGCGGTATCCGGCGGCGGTTATATGACGCTGGGAACGGTGATCGGCGCCGATCTGGATATCATCGGGCAGTTACAGCCCAATTATCGCGTGCGTTTTGTTCCGATCTCGCTAGAAGAGGCACTGGAGGCGCGACGGCAATATCGTCAGCGTCTGGATCGGCTTGAACATCTATTTGTGAACTAGACCTACACACTATTTGTGAACTAGACCTACACACGCTGGACGTCTTTCCCATTGGTTTTGGCATGCGCCGAAACCAGGGGTTTGCTCGCTCCGAATACCGACGATCCCAGTCAGGCTTCCCTTGTCGTCCGGCAAGGCGCGGCCTGATTTCTGGAGGTGTACAATGGCTGATTTATCTCAAGTTGAAGGTACGCATAACGCCACATCCGCTGAAACGGTCACTGATACGGAGCGGATGGGGAAACTGTCCCTGACAATGGCCTGGTGGGCCGTATGCAGCGCCATATTTTATATCGTGGTCGGCGCGTCGCTGGCGCAGAGCTATGGCGCCAAGAACGCCATTATCGGTATGGTGCTGTCGGTGATCAGTTATGGTCTGGTGAATGCGGCGATTAGCCGTTTCGCCATCCGCAGCGGTTTATCGGTTGCGCTGTTTTCCAATCTGCTGTTCGGACGCCTCGGCTCGACGCTGGCTACGCTGATCTTCTTTTCGACCGCCATCTACTACGCGGTATTCGAAGGCGCGGTGATCGCCTATGCCATCAATCATCTCTTCCCTCAACTGCCCTACTACTGGGCTGCGCTGATCGTGGTGTTATACAGCGTGCCGCTGATTTTCGGCAGCGTACAGCACTGGCTGGATAAGTTTAACGGCATTTTACTACCCTTCTATCTGATCGGCCTGCTGCTCACGGTATTGGTCGCCATTAACCACTATGGCTATCAGCCGCAATGGCTGGATTTCGGACCGGCGTCGCCGCCGGCTTACGGTTGGTGGAACTGCTTCACTTACTATATGGGGGTGTGGATCCTGATGATGTATACCTTCGATTATGCCCGCTTCGGTAAACAGAAAGACAGCGACTATCATGCGAAATTTAACTTCGGCATGCCGTTCTACCTAATCACATTCCTGCTCAACGGCGTGGCGGGTATTTATCTGGTCAGCAGCTTTGAGCAGCAAGGCGGCGTGAGCGAGGTGGCGGTGGTAGTGGCGATATTGAATTTGCTGGGGCTATGGGGATTGCTGTTTGTGTGGGTTACCCAGACGCGGATTAACACCGCCAATTATTATCTGGCGACGGTGAATATGCAGGTATTTTTCGACCGATTGTTGCGTATCCGCTGCCGTAAGATCGTCTGGGCCTGCATTGTCGGCGCGGTGGTGTATGTGTTGATGCTGGCGGATATTTTCGCCTACATTCTGCAGGCATTGGCCTATCAGGGAGTATTTGTCGTATCGTGGGTCGGTGTGGCGCTGGGACATATTTTTTCCGCCGAGCGGACGTCGCTTCCGCATAGCGAACGGACATTCAGCGTGCCTGGACTTAGCGCCTGGTTTTGCAGCGTGGCGGTAGGCATCGCGCTGATGCACGGCGGCGCCGTGCTGCAAACATTTTCCGCGCCCGTCACCTTCGCTATCGCCCTGTTGCTATACAGCTTCTGGCCGCGTCAGAAAGACATGACGGAAATTAGCGGCATACGGTAACGCTAAGGGATAGTCCCGACTTGCCGCGGACTGCGCCAACCAACACGGCTGCGGACAGCGGAATCTACGCCTCTGCGCCCGCGGCTCGTTTTTAACGCCGCGGGTGCAGGGGAAGCGGCAGAGTTGACCGCATCAATAAGTCAGTTTCAGGCGATACACCGCCGTTGTGCCGCTGACCTCATGCCCCACCAGCAGCAATGGCTCTCCATTGGGCGACTGTTCGGCCGGCACGAACGCCAAACCTTCCGGCCCCAAGTCGCCCACGGCCGCGCCCTGCGCCTTCCAATCCAGCGATTTCAGTTTCTTCGTGGTCCAGTCGGTGCGGGTATTGATGTAATCCTCAAGCACGGGCGACTGGGGATGAGTCACGTCGTAGACCAACACGCCGCCGAAACGCTCCAAACCGACAAAAGCATAGGTCTTGCCGCCGATGCCGCCGAGAATCACGCCCTCCGGCTCCGGCCCTTTATCATCGCTGCGGTTGTCCAGACTGGCGCCTTCCTCATGATTGGAGTTAAAGAATTCTTTGCATGGCACGCTGTTGCCGCCAGAACTGAGCGTACACGCCTTGCCGCTGCGCGTGTTGATCTGGTTGGCGAAGAATTTTTCGAAATCGGCCCCTGAATCCCAAACCAAAATACCGTTAGCGTCCCGAATCGACACCGAACGTCCGCCATAGGTGTACAGCGCGTCATACATCAGGCGATCGCCGTGCGCATCCTGCTCCCCGCGCGTATTGAACAACACCGGTTTCCCCTGGGCATCCCGGCGGTAGCCTTCCGTCCAGGTGACTTTCAGGCGTCCTAATTTGTCATCCGCGCGGCAATCGCCGGCATCTCCCGCTTTGGCGCCGCAATAGCCGAATATTTCCGGGTTAAGCAGCGCGCCGGCGGCAAGCTGACGCAATTGCGGCGGCAGGTCGTCACCCGCGCGGCGGTCGAACCCTTTCTGGTGCACCAGATGCTTGACGCGAAACTCCTCCACGAATCCCTTGCCGGCGTCGCCCGCCCAGTAGGCATCGTTATCTTCGCCCCACGCCCGCGCATCGCCTTCATTGGCGGTCACCAAGTAGGTGTTGCCGTCCGACGGGGCGGTATAGGCGGCAATGCTATCCGGCAGATATAAACCGCGCAGGCCGGGCCAGGCGCGGATATCCACGCCGACCAGCTTGGCATCGCCATCGCCGTCGGAAACATCGATTTCATTGCCGGCCTCGCCATGATCCTTGAATCCCAGCGGCAGAATATCGATGACGCTGGCCTTGGCGACATCGATTTTCGCCAAGGCGTTGTTTTCCTGCAACGTCGCCCAGGCGGTTTTCCCATCGGCCGCCACCGCGATATATTCCGGCTCCAGATCCTGCGCTACGCTGGCATTGGGACCGTAAATACGTACGCCTTTGCCGCGCAGTTCGTCGGCGCGGCCGTTGAACGCGCCGAAATCCGCCGTGCGCACTTCCGGCCTGGCGGGATTAGCGACATTGATGATGCTGATGGAGCCCTCGGGATCCTTGCCGTAATCATCGCTTGGCTCGCCTTCGTTGGCGACCAGCAGCGTTTTGCCATCCGGCGTAAACACCAGGTTATCCGGCAGCGCGCCGACCTCCACATGGCTGATTAATTGCAGATCGGACGCATTGTAAAGCGCCACCCGTCCCGGTTCGGTCTTGTCGCCGGCTTCAATAGCCAGCGCCACCAGCCCGTTTCGCACGGCCACGCTGTTGACCTCGGAACCCGGCAGAATATTTTCGGTTTTCAGCGTTTGCAGCAGTTTGGGGTGGGCCGGATCGGACAGGTCGAGAACGTCCAGCGCTCCCGCCAGCGCGTTGACGACGAAAGCGCGTTTGGAGCCGGCATCGTAATTGACTATTTCAGCCGCGCTCTTTCCGAAGACGCCCGCCGCGTAGCCGCCGATTTTTTCCAGCGCGATACCGGTCGGCGTCCTTTCTGATGCGGGCTTACCGACGGCGGTTTCAGCATGGACGGAGGTCGCCATAACGGCGGACAGGATGATGCCTAGCGCCGATAATCTGCGGCGGCGCCCTGGTGGATGTAAGACATTCATGAGTGCGTTTCCCTAGAGTGTATTAATTTATTTAAGCTATCGACTATCTGAACGAGACTCGTTTTTAACCGGGAAAGGCTACAGTTTTATGACATGCGCAAGCCGCGCAGTATATCGGCCAATGCAGCGATAACGACGGTAACGCGAGGATAACCATATCGGATTGATGGGTACGGCTTCGGCAACGTTTTGCCGCGGGGGAGCGGGAAGTAAAGAAGCAGCGGTTTTCATCGGCGAAATGGAGACGAAAACCGCTTTATTCGTCAGTTACTTATAAACAATTTCACCATGAGGCTGATATGCGGCCGCATCCAGCGGCGAGTTTTTCTCGATGTACTGTTTCAATACATCCGCATCGATAAATCCGGTGTTCACATAGCCAGGGAGATTATCAATGCGCGGATACGCATCCCCTCCCATAGCGTTAAAGTTCAGGGTGGACATCCGGTAGACTTTATCCGCCTGTAACGGCTCGCCCTTGATTTTAACATCCCGGACGCCTTTACCGTCCGCCGTCAGGCTGACGTTAAGGAACTGCGCATAGGCGCCGGAATCCACGACTTTATTCGCCACCACGGCCAGATATTTCTCAACGTCGCTGCCTTTCATATCCACATAGACCAGCGTGTTGGCGAAGGGCTGTACTTTCAGCACGTCTTTATAGGTAATATCGCCGGGTTCAATCGAATCACGGATCCCCCCGCCGCTCATTACGGCGAAATCGGCATTCGCCCGCTCAAGCTGGGCGGTCAACAATACCCGGGCCAAATTCGTTTGGTGAAAACGGACCTGGCTGCGATCGCCATCCAGTTTACCGTTGACGCTGCCCACTTTTACGCCAAGCTGTTCTTGCCCTTTTTCCTGGAACGGCGTCAACATTTTCAGCATTGACGAATCCTGTTGGATTTCATGGGTATAGAAAACCCGCTCGGTTTTGCCATCCGCCGTTTCGACTTTTTTCTTCAGGTTGACCGGGATCAGTTGATAGTGTTCCAGTTTCAGCTCGCCGTTACGGAAGGTGAAATCCGCCCGGCCGACATATTTGCCCCATTCGTGAGCCTGAACGATCCAGACGCCGTTCTGACGATCCGGCGCACAGGGCGTGCCCGGTACATAATCCACCTGTTTTTTATTCTCGCTGGCCATACAGACCGGATCTTGCGAGTGGCCGCCGACAATCATATCCAGATAGCCGGCGGGTATGCTGCGGGCCATTTCCACGTCGCCCGGCGCATTGGAACCGTGATTGCCGTTGTCATAGTGGCCCATATGCGTCGCGGCAATGATGACATCGGGTTTCTCGTTTTGACGTAACTCCTCGACCACCTGCTTCACTTCCACCGCAGGTTTACGGAATTCCATATCGGTAAAATATTCAGGATTGCCTAATTTGGCCGTATCGTCGGTAGTCAGACCGATAACCGCGATTTTAACCCCTTGCTTGTCGAATAAGGCATACGGTTTGAATAACCGCTGATGGGTGCTTTTTTGATAAATATTGGCTGACAGCAGGGGAAAATTCGCCCATTTCTGCTGTTGTCTCAAAACAGAAAGCGGATTATCGAATTCATGGTTACCGAGCGCCATCGCATCGTAGCCGACCATACTCATGCCGCGAAAATCGGGTTCGGCGTCCTGCAGGTCTGATTCAGGCACGCCAGTATTAATATCGCCGCCGGAAAGCAACAGTACGCTGCCGCCTTTATCGGCGACTTCCTGACGAATCTGATCGACCAGTGTTTTTTGTGCCGCCAATCCGTATTCACCATAATTGTTATGCCAAAAATGCCCATGGTGATCGTTGGTATGAAGAATGGTGATGGAATACGTTTTATCTTTTTCCCAAGCCATTGCGCCATACGGCGCCAACACCAGAGATGCCGCCAGCGCGCATCCCAGTGTTTTTATTGAAAAACGCATTAAAAATCTCCGTGTCTTAAAAATACCCATGTAGAAAAACTTTACCTGAGCAAAGCGGTAAAGCGCAATGACGGGCTATGGGCGTAATCGCCGTCATTCCGGCGCTAACGATTCATAATAAACGCAGATGATGAAGAACACATAACGGAGCGTTCTCCGCCTGTCTTTAGGCTGTAACCAATTTTTTATAATATGAATGGTTCATCCAAATAATCCGTTGTCAGCCCTTTTATTCCCCACTTTCTATGGTTTCCGACTGGCTGATAGCGTTTTTTTATCGAACGTCCGGATAAAGCGCAAGGCATCCACGGCAATAAACCAGCTTCCCATTGATAATTACGCATGTTTATCAACGCTTATCTGAGGAAACTGTGTTTAAATCTGTGTTATCATGAGAATAAGCTGATAAGCTAACATTTTTAGCAAAATACCAGTTTTTACCAAGCAACATTTCTCCATATACAATAGAATTTATGTGTGCCCAACAGATTTCAACGTGCGGGAAGGCGGCAACAGAAAGAATTCCGATGAGATTACACCAGTAGATGATTCGGGTGAGCAAAAGAAGCCGATACTCCTGTGACTTGAAAGATAAAGGGGAATAAGAAGTCCGCTCATTCACGTTTCATACATGGCAAAAGGAGTCGGGATGCATGCTGCAACACCTCTAATTTCAACGATTGCCGGAGGGCTTGTTCTGGCCTTCCTTCTCGGTATTCTGGCAAACCGCCTGCGTATCTCCCCTCTTGTTGGTTATCTTGTTGCCGGTGTGCTTGTTGGGCCTTTTACCCCAGGATTCGTCGCTGACACCTCGCTGGCGCCTGAGTTGGCCGAACTCGGCGTCATCTTGTTGATGTTTGGCGTGGGTTTGCACTTTTCCCTGAAAGATCTTATGGCGGTAAAATCGATCGCCATCCCCGGCGCTATCGCCCAGATCGCGGTGGCGACGCTGCTTGGGATCGGGCTTTCCATGCTGCTGGGCTGGAGCCTGCCGAACGGCCTGGTATTCGGTCTCTGTCTTTCAACGGCCAGTACCGTCGTACTCTTGCGCGCGCTGGAAGAACGCCAGCTTATTGATAGCCAGCGCGGCCAAATCGCCATCGGCTGGCTGATCGTAGAAGATCTGGCGATGGTTCTGACGCTGGTTCTGTTACCCGCCTTCGGCGACATGATTAGCTCGGAACATGCCGATACCAATAAGCTGCTGCGCGATCTGGCGTGGACCATCGGTAAAGTCATCGCTTTCATCACGCTGATGATCGTCGTGGGCCGCCGTCTGGTTCCCTGGGTGCTGGCCAAAAGCGCCAGTACCGGTTCCCGCGAGCTATTTACCCTGGCGGTGCTTGCCATGGCGTTGGGGATCGCCTTTGGCGCGGTAAAACTGTTCGATGTTTCCTTCGCTCTGGGCGCGTTCTTTGCGGGCGTGGTGCTCAATGAGTCAGAGTTAAGTCAGCGGGCTGCTCACGATACGCTGCCGCTGCGCGACGCCTTTGCGGTGCTGTTCTTTGTTTCCGTCGGCATGCTGTTCGATCCGATGATTCTAATCAATGACCCGATTGCGGTGATGATTACTCTGGCGATCATTGTCTTTGGTAAATCAGCCGCCGCGTTTATGTTGGTCCGGCTCTTTGGCCACTCCAAGCGCACCGCATTAACCATTTCGGCCAGTCTGGCGCAAATTGGGGAATTCGCCTTTATTCTCGCCGGGCTGGGCATCGCGCTGGGGTTACTGTCCGAAGAAGGGCGCAGCTTGGTATTAGCCGGCGCGATCCTTTCCATCATGATCAATCCGGTTCTCTTTACCCTGCTTGAACGCTATCTGGCTAAAAATGAAACCATCGAAGAACAGATCGTGGAAGAAGCGATAGAAGAAGAGAAACAGATCCCCGTGGATTTGTGTAATCACGCGCTGTTAGTCGGCTACGGGCGGGTCGGCAGCCTGATCGGCGCCAAACTTCACCAGGCGGGTATTCCGGTGGTGGTAATAGAAAACTCTCGCGCGCGCGTCGACGCACTGCGTGAGCAAGGCATCAAGGCGGTGTTGGGTAATGCCGCCAAGCCGGAAATTATGGAAATCGCCCGGCTGGATTGCGCACGCTGGCTATTGCTGACGATTCCAAACGGCTATGAAGCAGGAGAAATCGTCGCGGCGGCGCGTGAAAAGCGAAGTGATTTGGAAATCATTGCTCGCGCTCATTATGATGATGAAGTCAGCTACATTACCGAGCACGGCGCCGATCAGGTGGTAATGGGAGAGCGGGAAATCGCCAACAGCATGATTACGCTACTCAAACTCGATGAAGCGGCGCCGGCGCCGCAGGAATGCCCCATCTGATGTCGGACGGGCGGGAAGGATCCCCGCCCGCCTATATATCCAATAGATTTCGAGCCGCAGGATAAACCTTGCCGTTCTGAACGCCGCTTGCGGCGGGCCCAAGGAAAGCCGAGTAATTTGGCCGCCAACGCACCTGCGATGTGAAAGATGCAGGCTACACTAGCGGATTGCCCACCACGCCAGCAGATGCAGGCTGGCGGAATAGTAATCCTCTTCCAACAGCAGCCGATCGCCGACCAGGTTATCCTGCCCCAGAGTAATATCGCGAATCGCCATCATCCCGCCGGTAAGCGGATATTCCGCCTGTTCGCCGGTGGCGACGTTAATCCACGCCGGCGTCTTTTCGCGCGTGAAGCGCTGCCAGTAAAGGCGAAACGGCGTCAGCGCGCGCTCGTCGGCCCGCGCCCAACGCAGATAGAGCGGAATGCGCACCGCATCAAAGCTAAAACGGGGCGGCCAGTCGGCGGCCGGCATCATCTTTCCATCGGCGCTCAGCGTCACCCAGTCGGTGGGCAGGCGCGGCTGACCGAAAGTCATCCGGCCCAGCAGGCGCAACGCATCCCGCTGTAGGTCAGACCACACTTTCAGATGGCTGTCTCGATAGAAGGCCTGCCAGGCCGGAAACAGAAAATAGGACGGATTGAGAACGACTGAGCCGTCATGATTAAAGCCGTTCATGCCGGGCAGCATGATCTGATAGCCGGCGAAAGGGAGCACTGTGTGCTTGACCAGCGCCGCCTGAATCTGCCGCGATTCGGCGCGATACTCCGGCTCCTGCCATTTATCCGCGGCCAGCAGCAGCGCCCATGCAATAAGCGTATCGCCGTCGGAGGCGTTATTCTTATCGGTGACTTTCTCCTGCGCGGCCGGATCGTAGCGCCAACTGAACAGACCGGTTTCCGGCTGGTAAAGCGTGCTTTTGGTCCAGCGCCATAGACCGTCAAAGGTGGTCCGGTCATCATTGAATACCGCCAGCAACAGGGTAAACCCCTGCCCTTCAGTATGGCTGATGTTATGGTTGCCGGTATCCGCTACCCGGCCTTCCGGCAAAATGTAGCGCTGCTTGAATTGGCTCCAGCCGCTATCCTGCGCCAGCGCGACGCCGCACAGCAAACTCCATAGCAATAATATCGAAATGCCTTTTATCCGCTGTGACGACATTGCAGTTGCTCCTGGCGTTACAAACCGCCTTTATAAAGAAAAACTAAAGTATGTCCTGAAACGTTATCCGATTGCCAGCGCACCGCGACATGAGGATGACCGCCCTGGGACAGCAGCCATTCGCTGTAGACGCCTTCCAGCACGCAGGTGAAGGCCCGACGCCAGCTCTGCTCCTCATTTTGCTGTTGTTCGGACGGCAACAGCGCCGGCCACGCCTGATGCAGCAACGTTAATGCCTGCTCCGCCGGCTCCAGTCTGACAAACCCCCAGTCAAATTCGGCCAGCCGCTGATTGATGCGATCTTCCAGCTCGCCCAGCGTCAGGCTGGCGGCCAGGGGATAACGGCGGGCAAAATGCTTGCCGGTCAGCCGCAGAAAGGCGCAGGCGTCGGCTTCATCCGCATCGGCAAAAATGCCGGAAAAAACGACCTGTAACAGATCCTGCCAGCCAGGCTTTTGCTGCCTGTACTGATAATACTCAAGCTGCTGCGCCACCGGGTCATACGCTTGCATAGTTATTTTCCATCCAGTAAGTACCTGAAATAGACTAAAGCCGTACTTTCGGAGTAATCCCCGAAGGTATCGTAGCCGGCCTGCCCGCCTATTATCATGTTTTTATTGAGTTTATAGTTTCCCTCGGCTTTCAAGTTATAGCCGATTCCGCTCTGGCTTTGACCGGGATACCAGGCTTCCGAGCCATAGCCTGCGGCCACCAGTCCTTCCAGTTCGGACTGCAGCGCCGGATTATTGGGGAAATACGCGCTCTCTTTCTGAGAGTATGATTGATAACCGACAGCTCCGCTGAGTTTATAACTCCAGTTATCATACTGCTGGCTGTATTCCACCGGGAACGACACGCTGACGTAATCCTGCGGGCTGAAGTAACCGCCCTGACCGTAGCTGAAGTAGCTCAGGTTTTTGGAGAAGTCCATATAGCTGACGTTGACGCCCAGCTTGAGTTCGCGATCGTCGTAGCGGTAAGGGCGGATATACACTCCTGATGAGGTGGTCAGCCCTTTGTTGCTGGCGACGTTATCGCCGAGGTAGCTGTAATAGCCCAATCCGGTGTAGAACCCGGCGTCGCCGTTGTCATAGCCGAGGTTGACGCTGCCGCCGTTGCGCGTGACGGCGCCCCATTTTTTCCCGCTGAACCTGTCACGCGCGCCGACATACGACAGCAGGCTATCGGTCACCGGACGCCGCTCGGCGTTCAGGGTGAGCGTGGTATAGTCGCTCAGCTTCGGCGACCACTGCGCGCCGCCCACCAGCGAGCTCATATCCTGGCCCAGCGGCGTGGTGCCGATATCCGCTTTATAGCTGTCGCCGGCCAACGCCAGATTCAACTCAACGCCGTTAGCCCTTTGCGCGCCGGGCGATGCGGCGTTGAAATCGTTGGGTCCGAACGTTTGCGCCGTGGTGACGTTACTGTCAGCCAGCTGTTTAGCTATATAGGCCTCGCTCGCCGCGCTTGTCGCCGCCAGACACTCAGAGGAGGTGGAACTGACCGCGCAAACCGTATCCTGGTTGCTCTTTAGCGTCTGGTAGTTGGTATCCGCGGTTACGGCGGCCTGAGCGGATTCCGTCGCCGCCTGCGCAGAAGCCGCGGTTGCCGCCTCCGCCAACTGCGCTTGCTGCAACGCGCCGGTTCCGAAGCGGTTGCTGGTGGTGCCGGTCGGCGTACCGGCATTCAACGTCAGCGGCGTAACGGTAAAACTCAGGCGCGAGGTATCGAAGGGCACGCCGGACAGACTAAGCGGCGCTTTGGCCTCGGTCAGTTTGCTCAGGCCGCTCTCCCCGTCGCGTCCGCGCACGCTGACGTTGCCCTGCGCCCAGCTGGCCTCGCGTCCCTGCACTTCGTCCAACAGGCGATCGACTTCGCGCAGCGTTGAACTCTCCGTGCCGGCCGCCGCGGTCTGCGCCGCGCCGGTCGTCAGATCGTAGCGGTTTTCCGCCTGACGCGGCGACAGCTGCCAGGGAAGAACCTGACCGTAAGCCGATGGACTGCGGCTGGTACGAGTCTGCTGGTTGATAAACGGGTTGTCGGTGATGGGCAAACCGGCGATGGTCGCGTTGCTGTCGGCGCCCTCCAGGCCGATCATCTTCCCTTTGGCCGAACGCAGCAGCGCCAACGCCTGCTGACGATCGCCTTCCGCCTGCGCCACCCTCGCCGCCAGCAACAGACGTTCCGGCGTGCGCGGTCCGCTCATGCCGGCCATCAGCGTTTTCGCCCGCGCCACATCGCCAGTGGCCAGCGCGACATTCACCGCGCCTTCGCGCGCCTGCTGATTCTGCCCGTCGCGCCGCAGCAGGTAGTCGTATACCTGACCGGCCTCCCGATTCATTTTGCCGGACTGATACAGGCGGCCCATTGCCAGCATCAGATCATCGTTCTGGGGATCCTGCTGCAGGGCCACAATCAGTTTATCGTACGCAACGGCGTATTGCCCTTGCTCGCGCAGCCTGTCCGCTTCGTTAATGACGGAGCCGGTGCGCAGCCGGCTGATATCCACCGGCGAGCTGCGGCTCTGGATGGCGGGATCGTTCAGCCAGGCGTCGGCTTCCGCCGTCAGGCCCGCCTGATTCAGCACGTTAAGCTGGGCGGCATAATCGCCGGCGTTGCCCTGCACGCCGCGCTGCATATTTTGCCGCACCAGCCGCACCGCGCCGGCGCTGTCGCCGGCCTGCTGCAACGCCAGCGCCAGATTGCCGAGATCCGCCGGCGCGGCGGGCGGCGTTTCGGCCAATTGATGCAACAGCGCGGCGGCGGCCGGCCGGTTGCCCTGCTGCAAGTAACGGCGGGCCTGCTCCATCTGCTGGTTGAATTCCACCCGCCGGGCCAACGACGCCATTTCTCTGGAGCGCCGGGCCGGCGCGATACGCGCCATCAGCGCGCCGGCTTCCGCCCAGCGTTCATTATCGGCGGCGAACAAGGCGGCCACATACAGATTTTCGCTGGAGGCGCCCGGCTGCGCGAGCGGCGCCACGGTCGACTGAGCCTGCGCATCGTTGCCCTTCTGCTGCAGAATACGGGCGATATCCAGCCGCACCCAGGGATTGGCGGGCTGCCTTTGCTGCGCCTGTTGCAGCAGCGTCAGCGCGCGTTCGGCGTTGCCGGCCTGAAGCGCCAGCGCGGCGTCGCGGCGCAGAGGCTCGACGCTGGCGACGCCCGAAGAGCTTTGCGGCCGCAAACCGGCAGGCAGGCTTTGCAGCACCTGCTGCGCTTCCGCCGTTTTCTTCTGCTCCTGCAGGCTATAGTACAAACCGAGGCGCGCATCGTTGTTATCCGACGCGCCGGCGAGGATATTGCGGTATGCCTGCTCCGCCGCGGCCGCATCCCCTTTGCGCCGCAGCAGATCGGCTCGAAACAGCTGGGCGGCGAGGCCTCGTTCGCCGCTTTGCTGGCTGAGCGGCGCGCTAAGAGCCAGCGCTTCATCCAACGCGCCGCCGGCCGCGGTCTGTTTCGCCCGGTTGAGATCGGCATAAAAGCGCGCGTCCTGCGCCAGCGCCACCCAACGTTCACGATTCGCTCCGCCGATGTTTATCGCCTGGTTAAGATAGTTCTCCGCCCCGATGAAATCTTCGTTGCGCAGCGCGATAAAGCCCAGCCCGGCCAGCGCGTCGGCATCCTGCGGCTTCTGCGCCAGCAGCGCTTCGAACTGGCTTTTCGCCGCGCTCAGATCGCCGCGCTGCAGCGCATCGTATCCTTGACCGAGGCCGGCCCCCGCTAAATTACTTTCATAATGGGCCAGAACTTCCGTATCGCCGGGATTACGCTGCTGATAGCCGCGATAGAGCGATTCGTCGCCGGCCTGCGGCGTCATCCACAGCAGAGCCTGCTTCAAGGCGGGATCGGCCCCGCTGACGTTCTGCGCCGCCAGCGCGGCTAAACGGTTGACCCCGTCGCGCCGGGTCGTTTCGTCATAGGTCAGAATACGCGCCAACGCGAGCTGGGCCGATCTGTCGTCGGGATGCGCGGCCAGCCGGCGCTGCAAACCGCTGATGGCCTCAGGGCGCGAAGCGGGAAGACCGGCCATCGTCTGATAATATTCGACCGCCAGACTATCAAGCGGCTGATCCCCTTTAAACAGAGCGCGATAGCTATCGAGAGCGCTGGCGAGATTGCCCTGGACCGCCAGTTGTCGGGCTCTGGCCAGTTGCGCGGGGGTATCGACGTCAGGGCGCGCGCTTTATCCAAATCGTCCAACCGGCTGTCGCCCGGCGACAAGGCGGCTAGTTTCTGACGCCAGGACTGCGCGGCGGCGCTATCGTTGTTTTGCTGGGCATACAGCGCCAGCAGGTACAGCGCATCAACGTTGTTCGGCTCGACTTCCAGAACCTTATGTAAAGCCTCATTGGCCAGATCGCTATGGGTCTTTTCATGCCAATATGCGGCCTGATCCAGCAGCGCTTTGATCGCCGGACTGTTCTGCGCGGCCACGGTCATGACCGGCAGCATGATCATGCCTGCCATCATCAGATAACGCGTTTTCCACCTCATTTTCTGCTTCGCTTTCATCATTGCTGGTACCTGCGCGTAGGCTGATTAAACAGGCCGATCGGGCGTATTGTTTTGATTTGATCGGGACAGGCGCTGTTGCGCATGGCGGCTCAGCAGCCGGTACAGCGGAAGACCTATCAATACGGAGATCAGTACGGCAAGCAGCGACAGGAGCACCACGTGCTGGTTGGCATACCAGATAACCATCAGATACCAGGGCATTTGTCCGCTGGGGTACTGCGGGCTGACGCTGAAACTCTTCACGTTGCCATCAGACGTGATCACCGCCATATCTCCGCGGATAGCGGCGTTGATTCTCTTCGAATTCAGATCGCTATCTATCTGTCCGAGTTGCTCATCGTTGCTGCCGGTGGCCACCACCACCAGGCGATTCCGTCCCCATGGCGACGGAAAGCTGAGAAAACCGCGCCAAGCGCCGATCGAGGAGAGATAACGGTCGGCGGCCAGATATTGCTGGGTCCACTGGCCGGATAGATAGCGCAAGAGCTTGTCCTGGATAGACGGCGTTTTCAGAGAAAGGCGCGCGTCGTCAAAATCATAAGGAGAGCGGCTCAGTAGCTGACGCATCAGCGCGCGCTGGGTTAATGGCGCGACGACCAGCACATCGCTGTCGGCCAGCGCGGAGATATGCTCCGGCAGCCCCAGGTTCACCTGCACATGGCCGATCGCCACGCCGGTTGCGCTGCCGGCGCGCGCGACAAGATTGAGCAGCGCCCCGATCTCCGTCGCGCCCGGCTCTCCGGCCAACACGATCCGCGTTTGAGAAAAGTCGGCCATTTTACTAAACGGGAAAGCCGCCCCGACGTAGTACGACAGGTTGGGCAGCATGGAAAAGTGGTGGGAACCGCTCAGGTCTATCGAAGAGTTGCCGTCTATCGAGCTTTTAATGTTGTCGCTGCTCAGCATCTCGCACGGCGTGCCGGGCTTTGGCTTGATGTTGTGGTATAGAGCCATCTGGTTGTCGCCGTAAATCAGGTACGGCGCCAATTCCAGCTTATAGCTTTCCTGACGGGTATCGCCGCCCAGCCGGCGCCAGGCCGACTCCAGCAGACCGATTTTATTGACCGACAGGTTGCGTAAAAAGGTGCCGTTCAGCGAAACGTTCAGCAGTGACGCATCTTCATCGATCCAGCTTCCGGTCGGGAAACGGTAATTGATGCGCGCCGGAATATTTTGCCCGTCCCACATGAACAGATCGGGCGCGGCGCGAAAATTGATGTGGATACTGTCGTGGTATATCCCCTCGGCGATCAGATCGCTCGGCTGGCTGACCAACTCGCGAAAGGTAACCGGCCGTTCGGTATTGATCCAGCGCGGCGCGTCGTAAGGCTGGCGCGACGGGATGCTCTGATTCTGCACCAGCAGACGATCCTGACCGGAAGGCAACTGCGCGCTAGTCAGCCGGTAAGCCGCCTGCCGCAACTCTTCCCCGTCGCGGCCGGTAACCAACAGCAGTTTATAAATCGGATTAATCGGGTTATCGATAACCTGGAGCGACGGCCCTTCGCTGGCCGGGATGTTCAGACCGGCGACGTTTTCCCCCGGCATGGCGAAGATAATGGCGTTATTTTCCGGCAGCGTGTCCTGATAAACCGGGAAGTAAATATCGCGATAGTTGGCGCGGATGCCGAAGAAAGAAGCGACGATCGTCGCGGCGGTAATGGTCTGCGAGGAGGGACGGCTGCCGAACACCACCGGAATAGCGCTTTTGCCCATGACCATCGGATCGAAGAACGGGCGCGGGAAATAGCCCAGATCTTTACCGGCATTCAGCAACTGGTTGGTCATCTCAATGCGGGTTTCCGGCAGGATACTGACCTGACGGCGGCTTACGTCGCCGGTTTCGCACAGCAAATCGGCATGATTATGAATGCTGAAATTGAGATTGTTATTGCTGACCACCAGCGCCGCCGGAATATCCAGTTCGTAGGCGTTCGGCGCGGATGAGGATTTGGCCAGCGGGACGCTGCCCAACGGCTGGCCGTTGAGCATCAGGGACAGTTGATTCCCCTCATCCGCTAATGAAGAGTCGGCTTTGAACACCAGATAGAGTTTGGCCTGCGTCACCACCTGGCCGTGGGGCAAGGTGAAGCGGATGCCGGACTGCATCTGCCCGCCGCTTAAGGTGAGCCCGTCTCTTTGGCCCATATCGGCAATGCTAATCGTATAGCTATCGATCTGGCTTAGCCGTTCCGCGCTTGCGCCGTCGTTGCTCGTCGAGGCCGGGGCAGGCAGGATCGTCGGCACGGCTGGATCGGCGTTCTGCGGCAAACCGTCCGGCTGCGATGGCGTTTGCGGGTTCGTCGGCGGGCTGTTAAACGGAGGCAGCGCCGGAAAATCAGGCGGCAAGGTCGGCGCGGTCGCCGAGGTTAACGCGGGCAACAGCATTGCGGCGAACAGACCGCCCACGGTCAGCAGCGCGCGGCGGCGCGATGGCCGCAGTCCGGCGCGCGGTAGTCGATACCCCATCATGCCGCGTCCCCCTGTACATCGCTTTTCTCCGCCGGGCTGGACGGAGCTTTAGGGTGTTTGTTGCCGCGAATGGCGTACCAAAACAGTTCCAACACGCAGCGAATAATCCCCAGCAGCGATTTGAGCGGGTTATCCTGCGGATAAGGAGGATTGAGCCAGGCGTCGGCACGGGTCAGCACGACGCGCACCAGTTCACGCCGTTTCGACAGCGGCATATCCTCGAACTCCAGCCGCAGGATCTCGTCAGTGGCGTCGATAACCTGCACCGGTATACAGACGGCGCCGGACTGCAACAGCAGTTCCACCTCTTCGATAGTGTCGGTCTTATAGCGTTCGTCGGGCGTAACCAGCTGAACGCCGCCCATGGAAAGGTTCAGCGTGCGCGTGCGCAGCGAGATGCCGCTGGCGAAATGGATAATGGCCGGGATTTCGACATCGAGCCGAATGGTCTGCCGCACCTGACGGGTTTCGCGCGCAACGGCGATAGCGGCCAGCAGGATCAGCACATTGAAGCTGGCCCAGAACACGTTGAGGAAAATAACCTGCGGATTCATGCCGATATAGTGATCCATCAGGGTACGCGCGCTCCCCCAGATAATCCCCAGAATCAGCAGAATGGTGACGATAATGTGCGGCCGCACGATATTGAAATCGAAGTAGCCCTCTTCCAGCAGCCGCCCTTTATCGGTGACGTTGAATTTGCCGCGTTTGGGGGAAAACAGCGTAACCAGCGTCGGAATAATGATATGGAACATGATCACCGTGTCGTATATTTCGCCCCAGAACGAGTAGCGATGGCGTCCGTTGATACGCGAGTTGGCGTAGATCGACAGCGCCAGATGCGGCAGAACATAGGCGAAAATCATGGATGCGGATGAGGCGATGATATTCTGGTTAAACAGCAGATAGGCCAAAGGGGCGGTAACGAATACCAGGCGCGGCAACCCATACTGAAAATAGAGCATGGAGTTGAGATAACAGATACGCTGCTGCCATTTCAGTCCCCGGCCCAGCAGCGGGTTATCCACCCGGAAGATCTGCGTCATGCCTCGCGCCCAACGGGTGCGTTGAATGATATGCAGCGCCAGGCGTTCCGTCGCCAGCCCGGCGGCGAGCGGAATGGCCAGGAACGCGGCGTGCCAGCCGCGGCGCTGCAGCTTGAGCGAAGTGTGGGCGTCTTCGGTGACCGTTTCGACCGCGAATCCGCCTATTTCTTCCAGCGCGCTGCGGCGAATGACCGCGCACGAGCCGCTGAACGAAGTGGCGTCCCAGTTATCGTTGCCCTGCTGAATCGGGCCATAGAACAGGTCGTTTTCGCCGGGGATGTGGCGGGCGACGGACAAATTGCGTTCAAATGGATCCGGCGAGTAGAAATAGTGCGGCGTCTGAATCAACGCCAGCTTCGGATCGGCCAGAAACGCGCCCACCGTGGCCTGCAAAAACGCACGGGTCGCAACGTGGTCGCAGTCGAAAATGCAGATCAGTTCGCCCTGAGTCAGCGTCATGGCGTGATTCAGGTTACCCGCTTTGGCGTGTTTATTGTCGTTACGGGTAATGTAGCCAACGCCCGCGTCGGCGGCGAACACCGCGAACTCGCTGCGTTTGCCGTCGTCCAGCAGATAGACCTTGATTTTATCTCTTGGGTAATCAATACATTGCGCCGCCAACACCGTATCGCGCACCACGCTCAGGCTTTCATTGTAGGTGGGAATATACACGTCGACCGTCGGCCACAGGCTGGTGTCCGCCGGCAGCGGTTCGATGGTGCGCTGTAAAGGCCAGCTGGTTTGCACATAGCTAAACAACATCATGACCCAGGCATACAGCTCGGCAAGAAATAGCCCGATGCCCAGTACCGTTTCGATCATGGAGTTAAAATGCAGCGTTTCGGTGGCGCGCCAATACAGATAACGCGCGGACATTAAAAAACACATCACCATGATCATGATGGTGGTTTTACGGCTGCGCGTGCGTCCGAGCAAAACGACGGCGACGATAGAGATAAGACCGAAAAAAAACTGTTTATCGCTATTCATCGGGGTGATGATGATAACCAGAATGAGCGGCGACAAAAGCAGCAACAGCAATGAAAAAAGGAACTTATTCATTTTTACTTGCCTGACGAAGTAATTATTAATAAAGGCTGTGTTTCGGCGCAGAATAAAATTCCCCACCACCTACATTAACGTCCAGGATGGCCGCGACTTTTTTGCTAATCAGATCAATATCAAAGGCGGCGGCGGACACGGGACTAAATTGGTGAATGGACTGCTGTGACGCATTGGCTTCCGGTACGCACTCATCGCGGTGGATGGTGCCAAGCAGTTTGTCGCCCAGCCGCTGTTCGAAAAACAGGGTGACGTCGCGGTTGAGCGGGCGACGCATATCGCTCTGGTTTACGATGTAATATTCCCGGCCCTGGCTATTGAGGGGCGAGCCGAGAAACTTATGGTTTTCCATCTGCGGCAGCAAAGAGAGCGAGGCGGTATCCGCCAGCATAACCACGATGTGCATATCGGCCAGCTCGCGGATCGCTTTCAGCGCCGGCGCCGGGCCGGGAGGAAAATCGGCGATCACCACCATATCGGGATAGTTCAGCACGCTGTTTAAACCGCGCTGGATAAAATGTTCGTCGCTGCCGATCGCCTGATCGAAAGCCCCCCGCTGTTCCTGCGTGGTTTCTCCGTAAGGCAAAATGAATAAGTTGGAGTGCGCCTTAAGGATAAACTGCCCCCAGTCGGAAGCGGAGGTGGCCTGCGCCACATAGCCGCGCCCATCCGACATCGGCACGCCGAAATGCAAGCGCAAGGCGTTCTGTACGTCGAAATCGACAGCCAGCACTTTAAGCCCGCTACTGGCCAGCGTCCATGCCAGATTGGCTACAACAGTGGTTTTCCCTACGCCCCCTTTGGGAGAGCACACACAAACTAACGGCATAAGGCAATGGTCTCTAACAGTGGTTTCAGCGGCGTATTTCGGCGCTTGTCGTTCTCATCTACAGCAGCGCTTTTTTGCCTGAATAGATTACGAAAGCGCGGCTTATCATCGACGTTAAGGGCGGCATCGGCGGCGGCCGGCTCGGGCTGGCGCGGAGCCGCCGGAACCGGCGATCGTTCGATGGCAACGGCTGGCTGAACGGTTGATTCCTGACCGGCCGACAGTTGCTGACCGACCGCCTGTAGCAGGGATGCGGAGCGAAACTCCTCCTTGTTCACCGGAACCGGCCTGGCCGCCAGTCCCCCTTTTCCCAGGGGCGCCGCATTATCGGCGTCGGAGCCATTCTCGCCGGCGACCTGCCTTAAAATCGACCACTCTTGCGATGGTATATAGACATCGTTTTCCGATGTATCTTTATAATCAATCTGTTCCAGATTCAGCTTTTCTTTGAAATGCTTAATATCGTCATATTTATTCATATACCATCCAGATAAGCAGATGTAGATTATCATTAATGCCGTATGTAAGGAGGGGGGATGCCAATCCTTTATATTTTTCTAAAATTTTATTTTCTCGATCCTTACAGAAAGACATAAATTCATATAAATCAAAAGCCCCCCTGTCGGCCGACCGCATCTCGAAATCCATCGCATATAAGCATAGTCAATAACACGTTGTTTTGATCACAAAACTCGATCTTTACGTAACAGCTACGGGTAAAAACAGAGAGGGGACGGCGAGAGGCTTTGAATCCTCATCACCGTGCGGTTTTCTCATAAATGCGGGCGGCGATTTAAACGCCATTTGCGGCAATCGTTCAGAATGGAGAGAGTAAACTTAAGATTAAATGAATAGTATTCGCTTGTTTTCCGCTTATTCCGCCTTGGCGACTAATTGTTCCAGCAGGTCAATATGCGAAGGGTTATCATTTAACGCCGGAATATAGGTATATGCCGTTCCTCCCGCGTGTAGAAAGATCTCTTTATTTTGCTCCTGAATTTCCTCCAGCGTTTCCAGACAATCCGCGGCAAAACCGGGACACATGATCTGGATATGCTTCACCCCCTGCCCCGGCAGCGCTTGCAACGTTTCATCCGTATAGGGCGTCAGCCAAGGCTCACGTCCGAAACGCGACTGGAAAGTCACCAATACTTTCTCTTTCGGTAATCCCAAGGCGGCAATCAGCGCTCTTGCCGTCGCCATACAGCGCTGCGGATAATCATCCCCTTCGCTGGCGTAACGCACCGGAATGCCGTGAAAAGAGAGCACCAGGCGATCCGGCTCGCCGTGCGCGGCGAATGACTGCTCAACCTGGGATTTCAGCGCCGCGATATAGGCCGGATGTTCGGCATAATCACGGATAAAGCGGATTTCAGGCAACTGGCGGTACTTGCTCAGCGCCTTGGCCAGCCCATCCCAGACGGATGCCGTCGTCGAACAGGAATACTGCGGATACATCGGCAACACCACCAACGATGTCACCCCCTGGGCCAACAGTTTATCCAGCGCCGAAGCCAGGCTGGGAGAACCATAGCTCATCCCCAGTTCAACCGGAATGCCCGGCAGACGATGCGCCAACGCCTGTTGCTGCCGGCGGCTAATCACCAGCAACGGCGAGCCGCCGTCCATCCAGATCGACTGATAAAGCTTCGCCACTCGCGGCGCGCGACGAGGAAGGATAACGCCCCGCAACAGCGGCCACCATAGCAAGCGAGAGGTATCGACCACACGCCGGTCGCTCAGAAACTCCGTCAGATAGCGTTTCACCGCTCGCGGGGTTGGTGCGTCGGGCGTACCTAAATTCACCATCAGCACGCCATACTTCTCTTGCGTCATCACAGCTTTCCTCTTATGGATAAGTCGGTTATCCCGAACCAATCTGTACGATTAGGTTTTCTATTGTAGCGAAAAACGGCTTACAAAAATTGAAAGATAACAACATTGAAATCGATGTTATCGATAGGGGAAAGCTAAGACTAGGGCGAGAAGGTGGAGGATAATGTTGTAAATCAACGCATTGCGGGAGACATGGATCGGCGCGGTTTCCGTATGATGCAATAATCGGCAGCGAGTGTCGCCATACAGGTTCCGGCAACACTCGCAATCACGCTCAGCGGGGATTAACCCAGAATCGATTCCAGTTCAGCACGAACTTCCGCGACTTTGCGCGTCCCTTCTACTCTGAAGTAGCGGGTATTGCCGGCTTCGGCTTCCTTCTGATAGTAAGCCACCAGCGGAGCCGTCTGCTGATGGTATTCCACCAGACGTTTACGCACGGTCTCTTCCTGATCGTCCTTACGGGTTACCAGATCTTCACCGGTCACATCGTCTTTACCCTCCACCTGCGGCGGATTAAATTTCACATGGTAAACGCGGCCGGAAGCCGGATGCACACGGCGCCCAACGATGCGATCGACGATCAGATCATCGGGAACCGCAAACTCGATAACATAGTCCACGCTGATGCCGGCTTCTTTCATCGCGTCAGCCTGGGGAATCGTGCGCGGAAAGCCATCCAGCAGGAAACCGTTACGGCAATCATCCTGGGCGATACGCTCTTTTACCAGGGCAATAACCAGTTCATCCGTGACCAGCTTGCCGGCATCCATGATTTCTTTAGCCTGTTTTCCCAATTCAGTTCCGGCTTTTACCGCTGCACGCAGCATGTCACCCGTAGAAATCTGCGGGATACCATATTTTTCCATGATGAATTGAGCTTGAGTCCCCTTGCCTGCGCCCGGAGCGCCCAGCAGAATAATACGCATTGCGTAAATCCCCTTGCTTATGTATATAACCCTTCATTTTTCGAGCCGCAGACAGGTTGGTCGCTATTCTGCATCCCGAAATCTATTGGGCGGAGTATTTATAAAATAAATTTGAAAGCGCTAAACCATACCATTCCGGGCGTTTATCCTCAAGAAACGGGCTCGTTTCAGCCTGCCGGCGGTAGAAGAAAAAGTGATTTGCGGTAGTGACGCAACGGCATGAACGTTCAGTGTAGACGAATAATCGAGCAACAAGGGGATGGGATTAAGGAAAGCGCAAAGGGGAAATTAGCCCCGGCATAGCGCCGGGGCTGCGGCGCATCAGGCGCTCAATAACTGATTCATGCGACGGATAAACTGGTTGGGATCGTCCAGCGTGCCGCGCTCTGCCAGTAAGGCCTGATCCAGCAGCAGTTCAACCCACTCGGCGAACTGCGCATCGTCACTCACGTCGGACGCACGTTTAACCAGCGCATGTTCCGGGTTCAGTTCGAAAATATACTTCACTTCCGGCGCCTGCTGTCCGGCCGCGGCAAACAGTTTCGCCATCTGGGTGCTCATTTCATTGGCGTCGGTGGTCACAATCGCCGGCGTATCGGTCAAACGGTGCGTCAGACGCACTTCCTTCACCCGATCGCCCAGCAGGTTTTTAACGCGATCAACAAAGGGCTCCAGCGCTTTTTCCGCTTCTTTCTGGGCATCGCTTTCTTCATCCACCAGTTTGTCCAGCGACTCATCCGCTTTGCTGACGGACTGGAACGACTTACCGTCAAACTCCGTCAGGTAGCTCATCATCCATTCGTCAATGCGATCGGAAAGCAGCAGCACTTCAATGCCTTTCTTGCGGAACAGTTCCAGATGAGGGCTGCTTTTCGCGGCGGCATAGCTGTCAGCGGTGATGTAATAGATTTTCTCCTGCCCTTCCACCATGCGGCCGACATACTCTTCCAGCGATACGGTCTGCGCCGAGCTGTCATTATGCGTGCTGGCGAAACGCAGCAGCTTGGCAATCGCTTCACGGTTGGCGCTATCTTCGGCCGGGCCCTCTTTCAGCACCAGACCGAACTGTTGCCAGAATGTCTGATATTTTTCCGGCTCGTCTTTCGCCAGTTTTTCCAGCATCTGCAATACGCGTTTGGTCAGCGCGCTACGCAGACTCTGAGTCACGCGGCTGTCCTGCAGAATTTCACGGGAGACGTTCAGCGGAAGATCGTTGGAATCAATCAGGCCGCGCACGAAGCGCAGGTAGTTCGGCATAAACTGTTCGGCGTCGTCCATGATGAATACGCGCTGTACATACAGCTTCAGGCCATGTTTATGGTCGCGGTTCCACATATCCCACGGCGCCTGGGAAGGAATGTACAACAGACTGGTATATTCCTGTTTCCCTTCAACCCGGTTGTGGCTCCAGCATAGAGGATCGGTAAAGTCATGGGCGATGTGCTTATAGAATTCGGTATATTCCTCATCGCTGACTTCAGATTTGCTGCGCGTCCATAGCGCCTGGGCCTTGTTGATTTTCTCCCAGCTTACCGTGGCTTCGCCGCCTTCCTCTTCGCTTTCATGATGCGTTTCAATTTCTACCGGCAAGGCGATATGGTCAGAGTATTTACCGATGATGGAGCGTATCCGCCAGTCATCAAGAAACTCATCTTCGCCTTCACGCAGGTGCAGGGTAATTTCAGTACCGCGATCTTCTTTGGTGATATCCGCGACGGTGTAATCGCCTTCGCCGGCCGACTCCCAGAATACCCCTTGATCGGGTTCGGTCCCCGCGGCGCGGGTACGCACGGTGACTTTATCCGCGACGATAAACGCCGAGTAGAACCCTACGCCGAACTGGCCGATCAGTTGGCTGTCTTTTACCTGATCGGAACCCATCGACTCCAGAAAGGCTTTCGTCCCGGATTTGGCGATAGTACCGAGGTTATCGATCACCTCATCGCGAGTCATACCGATGCCGTTGTCGGAAATCGTTAGAGTACGTTTTTCTTTATCGGCGGAAACTCGCACGCGCAGTTCGCCATCGCCGGCATACAGTTCGGGAGCGGACAACGCGCGAAAACGTAATTTATCTGCCGCATCGGAAGCATTGGAGATCAATTCACGCAAAAAGATTTCTTTATTGGAATACAGTGAATGGATCATCAAATGCAGCAGTTGCTTTACTTCAGACTGGAATCCGCGGGTTTCTTGGCCTTTCATACTCATTATTGCTTACCTCAATCCTAATATTATTCAGGCTGATTAAACTGACGATAAGCTTCAAGTGGGGATAGAGAACGATAATTTCAAGGGGGAAAAGAAATCCTGACCGGAGAAAAAGCGCAAAGAAATGAAGCAATAGAAACCGCCGTCAGGCATAAAGCCCGACAGCGGGCGATTAAAACTTGAAAGGCTGACGCCCCGCCAGCGAATGGGACAGCGTCGTGCCATCGACCATTTCCAGCTCGCCGCCGACAGGCACGCCGTGGGCAATCCGGCTGGCCATGACGCCGTGCTGCGCGCACAGTTCGGCAATGTAGTTGGCCGTCGCCTCCCCTTCCACCGTCGGGTTGGTAGCCAGAATGACTTCGCTGATGGATTCGCTTTCCAAACGATCTTCCAGCCGTCCCAGACCGATATCATCCGGACCGATGCCGTCCAATGGCGACAGGTGTCCCATCAGGACGAAGTAACGCCCGGCGAACTGCCCGGTCTGCTCGATGGCGTGGATATCCGCGGGACTCTCCACCACACAGATTTGGCCATTTTGCTGACGCCGAGGATTCGCACAAATCGAACATACGTCCTGTTCGGTAAAGGTGCGGCAATCAGCGCAGTGACCGATTTCAGACATCGCGCGAGTCAGCGCCTGCGCCAGACGCATTCCCCCGCTGCGATCGCGCTGCAGCAGGTGAAAAACCATACGCTGAGCTGATTTCGGCCCAACGCCCGGCAAACAGCGCAGCGCCTCCATCAGCGATTCAAGAAGCGGACTGGTTTGCATCAGAACGGCATCTTAAAGCCCGGCGGCAGCTGCATACCGCTGGAAACCGACGCCATCTTTTCTTTCTGCGTTTCAGCAATACGACGGGCGGCGTCATTGAATGCGGCGGCGATCAGATCTTCCAGCATGTCTTTGTCGTCTTCCAACAGGCTGGGATCGATCTCCACCCGGCGGCAGTTATGCGCGCCGTTAATGGTGATTTTGACCAGCCCCGCGCCCGATTCTCCAGTGACTTCCAGATTTGCAATCTCTTCCTGCATCTGCTGCATTTTTTCCTGCATCTGCTGGGCTTGCTTCATCAGATTGCCTAATCCACCTTTACCAAACATAGTTTTCTCTCTATCACTTCGGGCTGCGCATTCGCAGCGGTTAAACAGGGCGGATACTTTCTTCGTCCAGTTCCGCATCAAAGAAACGCCGCAGCGTTTGAATAGTATTATCGGACATAATCGACTGGCGCGCCTGCGCCAGCTTTTCTTCATAAATAGCCTGACGCCACTCCAGCGGGGTCAGTACTGCCGGATTATCGTCTTCCGTCACCAACAGTTCGATAGGCTGGCCGTAATGCGCCGCTAAAGCTTCTGTCAGGGTTTTCTGCGCCGCCGGTGAATTGAGGTGGCGCTGGGAAGAACGCAGATGCAGGTGTATTTTACCGGCTTGCGGGCATTCCTTGAATGCATTTAACGCCAGTTGTTGTACCAGTTTTGGTAACGACAGGCGATTAATTTCCGCCGCCCACTCATCGCGCTCCAGCGACTCTTCCGCCAACCGGGCCGCCAGTTCGGGCGTTTTTTCATGCTCTAACGCCGA
Source organism: Brenneria izadpanahii (assembly GCF_017569925.1). Taxonomy (NCBI): domain Bacteria; kingdom Pseudomonadati; phylum Pseudomonadota; class Gammaproteobacteria; order Enterobacterales; family Pectobacteriaceae; genus Brenneria; species Brenneria izadpanahii. The sequence goes on from NZ_CP050854.1 coordinate 3,876,917, forward strand.
ACGCAGCGCCTTTGGCGTGGCGACGTCGGCTTTGACATCCTCCACGACGTTCTGCGCCCGCCAGCGATAGGCTTCCGGTTTCTTTTTGGCCGCCGCGGAAACGCTGTCTTTCTCGTTTTTCCGCTGTAAACCGCGCTCAGTCACCGAGGCTAACCGTTCAAGCGCTGAGTTTCCCGGCCGCGCTTTATTCGACGCTGCCGGTTCAGCTTTTTTTGGCGGGGTTGCCCCCTGCTTTCGCAATAGCTGACTACGCGCTTGTAAAAGCTGCGACGTAGTATCCGAAAGTCCGCCATCCGCCTGCGGCGGCTCCGCGCTCTGTTCCGGCCCCGGTGGTTCAAAACCGTCGGATTCGTCGAATGACGCCGGCGGCTCAGTCGGATAAGGGGGAATATGTCCATGCCCGCCGGTACTGGATTGCCGCGGCGGCGGAACCGGTCTTGACGGCTGAGCCGAAGACGCCGGCGCAGACTGCGGCGCCGCATGCGAAGGCGCCGGAGGCTGGCTGGATGCGTGCGACACCGGCGCTTCAATAATCTGCTTAGGATGGAAAGCCAGCGCGCGCAATAACGTCATCTCTACCCCCATCCGGCGATCCGGCGCATAAGCCAGCTCTTTACGGCCTATCAGCAGCGTCTGGTAATAAAGCTGCACATCCGCAGGCGGTAAGAGCCGCGCCAGATCCCGTAAACGGGACTCTACCGCCGCATAGTCATTACTTAGCGCCGTGGGCAATAGCTGAACCATCGCGATGCGGTGCAACAACGTCAGGGTTTCAACCAGCAGCGACTCCCAGTCAATGCCGCGCGCCGCAGCTTGATCGAGCAAGGCCATAACGCGCGCGCCGTCGGCTTTCACCAACGCTTCGATGATCGCCAGCGGTTGTTCGTCATCCAGCGTTCCCAACATCTGGCTGACCGATTCCGTCGTCACCTGTCCCTGCCCCATGGCGATGGCCTGGTCGGCGAGGCTCAAGGCATCGCGCAGGCTGCCGTCGGCGGCGCGGGCCAGCAGTTGCAGCGCCCGAGGCTCGCTCGCCAGATGCTCCGCCTGCAACACCTTCTCTAAGTGCGCCCGGATCTGCTCGACATCCAGCGCCTTAAGATGGAATTGCAGACAGCGCGACAGAATCGTCACCGGCAGCTTTTGCGGATCGGTGGTCGCCAGCAGGAATTTTACGTGCGGCGGCGGCTCTTCCAGCGTTTTCAGCAGCGCATTAAAGCTGTGACGCGACAACATGTGCACTTCATCGATCAGGTACACTTTGAAACGCCCGCGCGCCGGGGCGTACTGAACGTTATCCAGCAGGTCGCGCGTATCCTCAACTTTGGTACGGGAAGCCGCATCAATTTCAATCAAATCAACAAAACGGCCTTGCTCAATTTCACGGCAGTTATCGCACTGTCCGCAGGGCGTTGCCGTCACGCCCTGTTCACAGTTGAGGCCTTTTGCCAGCAAACGGGCGATGGTGGTTTTCCCTACGCCGCGCGTACCGGAAAACAAATAGGCGTGATGGATTCTGCCTAGAGAAAGGCCATTGGCTAATGCGGTCAGTACATGTTCCTGACCAACCACATCAGCAAAGGTTTGGGGACGCCACTTACGGGCAAGAACCTGATAGCTCATCAATACCGCAACAGTCGAGTTATTGAGGAGGTCATGCTAACACAGCCGCGCGGGTATCCGCGAGGCCGTTATAATTAATGTCCGGGGAAGTCAACCAGGCTATAGCAGGTCACGCCCATGGCTTCCAGCCGCTGCACGCCTCCCAGATCGAACAGATTGATCACAAACGCGGCATCGGTTACCGTCCCGCCTAAACGACGAATCAGTTTTATCGTGGCTTCAACCGTCCCGCCGGTCGCCAGCAGATCGTCTATCACCAGAACGTTGTCATTCGCGCCGATTCCATCCTTGTGAATTTCCAGAGAATCCGTGCCATATTCCAGTTCATAGCTTTCGCTGATGGTCGGACGCGGTAGTTTTCCCGGTTTACGAACCGGCACAAATCCGACGCCCAACGCCAACGCGACCGGCGCACCGAACAGAAAGCCGCGGGCTTCAGTCCCTACGACTTTGCTGATCCCGCGATTGCGATAACGGTTTGCCAGCATCTCAATACTGGCGGCATAAGCCGTCGGGTTTTCCAGCAGGCCTGTAACATCACGGAACAGTATGCCCGGCTTCGGATAATCGGGAATGCTTTTGATACTGTTTTTAATCAATTCTGACTGCTGCGCAGTTGAGGTCATCATATCTGTGCCTGATAAAACGTTCTGATCCATACCAATGCCGGCCGCTACCAACCCACACCCAGCATTACCTTGATGAAATACTGACTTTTACATAGGAAAGCGGCGATCCGCGCACGAAAGCGCTCAAATCTAGTCAAACTGGCCAACAAATGCAACAGTCCCGCGATCCCTGCGCGTTTTATGCCGGCTTTCTATAGCCCGCCGCCCTGCGCTGAAACGGCGAACCGCATTGATGCGCGCGTCATCAATTTTTTCTGGAAATTTTTTGTTGCTCCGAATCGACAACCGGCAGACGAAGCATAAAGGTCAGTAAGATCGCCATAATCACCAACAATAGCACCCTTACCCAACCAATCTTAACCAGCCAGAGCGAAAGCGCAAACGTCAGCAAAATAACGACAACCGCTTTCCATTTTGCTCCCGGAGGCAACGCCCGATGTTGCTGCCAGTGACGTAAATATCCCCCAAACCAGGAGCGGTATAGCAGCCAGTGGTGGAAACGCGGCGACGAACGGGCAAAACACCAGGCCGCCAATAATAAAAACGGCGTGGTCGGCAACAAAGGCAACACTACGCCTAACGTTGCCAGAACGACGGCCACCCACCCCATTACAATCAGCAACGCGCGATACATATTCACCTTCAGTCAATCCACCGTTAATGGGTAAGTAAAGCGCAACCCGGCGCAGTTACTTTATCATCAACATCGCGCGCTTGTTAATGGCCGCAATCATGGCAACCAGGAAAGCGAAATCTCCATGAGCCGGTTACAGCAGATGCTATATTCGCAAAGGAGAAGAAAAGGGATAATGTTTCGGCATAAAGTTCGTTTCAATCCCAAAGATAAATTTGCTGCATTCATCGGTATAAGGAACAGAGTGAATACTCACAAATTGCTGCTCGCGCTTGAACAACAAATTGATTCGCTGGCAAAAGAGATCGAACCGTTGGCGGATAAATCCGTTCCGCAGTCGCGTTTCGATCGGCAACTGTTTAGCTGCTATGGCACGCGCCTAAAAGATTATTTCAATGAAGTGACCCTGAATTTCCAGTCCATCAGGCAGTTGGTAGCCGAGCAGCGCACTGAGCGCGTCGCATTCATGGCTGAAAAGCTGGTAAGGCAAATCACGGCGCTACAGCGTGAACTGGCGACCCAATCCTTACGGCGACAGGAGAGCCCGGCGCAAAAACCGCCGCAGGATCTGTATCATAAGCTGGCCGAGCATCAGGATTATGAAAGACGCCTGCTGTCGATGATCCATGACCGGGAAAGCCTGCTGGGCAGCCAAACGCAATTCAGCGAGCAACAACGCCTGCAAAAAGAATTAGCGGCCCTTGAAGGACGGTTAATGCGCTGTCGTCAGGCATTAACGAGACTGGAACGGCTCATTGAACGCAAGGAACAAGGGCTGTAGCTTCTAGCGGTATTCCTTAACTTTCTGCTATATGTGAAAAACAGATGACGAACTATAAAAGGTGAAGATAAATGTCCCTGGAAAATGCGCCGCCTGAAATCAAACTGGCGGTCGATCTCATTATGTTGCTGGAAGATAACCAGATAGAACCGCAGGTCGTGTTGGCCGCGCTGGAAATTGTGCGCCAGGATTTTCAGAAAAAAGCGCAGGAAGAACCCTCAGGAGAGAAGAAATAGCCTCGCCGACCTACAACAAAATCAGCCGGCGTAACATAGATGGCGCAGTCGTCTGAAACATACGCGGTAAATAGATGCGCAAATGCGGCCATTCGCTATCCCGGCAGCGATGGCGCCCGGAAAATTCCCGTAGTTAGTCCGGCTGACGTAATGTGTTGCTAAAACGCAGCATATCAATAAAAGAATCAACCAATTCAGGGGCATCCTGATTAAGATCGAAACTTTCCGGCATAAATAGCCAATTTTCCATCAGGCCGGAAAAATAGGCGCGCAACGCAATGGCCGCCCGGCGGGGCTGAATATCCTCTGGCAGCAATCCCATGCGAATACAGCGTATTAAATAAGCTTCGATATCGGAATAACAATCGAGGTAAAACGCTTTACGGACGTTAAAAGATGGCAACATTTCGCCAACAAACTCGCATTTATGAAAGACGATTTCCATCATCGAACGCCACTGACAGTCACTTACTGTTAAACGCAGCATATAAATCAATATTTCACGCATAACATGGAGTGGATTATCAGGAAATTTTGTCTGATACTCTATTTCAAACTTATTGAGCTTTAACTCAGCCTGAGCCCATATTTCGTTAAATAGTTCAGCTTTGTTTTTAAAATGCCAGTAAATAGCGCCGCGGGTCACCCCTGCGGTCATGGCGATATCAGCCAGCGATGTAGCGGACACGCCATGCTCTGAGAAGACTCTCAATGCTGCATCCAGTATCTGTTGCCGGGTTTCCTGAGCTTGTTGTTTGGTTTTTCGTGCCATATCGCTGTATTTGAAAGAAAGTATGATTTACATACATTCGAGTATGTATGTAACATAGCACGAACATAAAATTATCGCAGCAATGGGTTTTAAAGCGCGTGATCCATTGGTCAATTTCAAATCGGATACTTGAGGTTTATCTATGAACAAAAACAGAGGGCTAACGCCTCTGGCGGCAGTTCTGATGCTTTCTGGCGGCTTAATTCTCGCGGGATGTGATAATAAAGAAGCACAACAGGCTGGAGCACAGCAATCAGCACCCGAAGTCGGCATTGTTACGTTGAAAACCCAGGAGCTAAATGTAACGACAGACCTGCCGGGCCGTACCAATGCCTATCGCATTGCGGAAGTCCGTCCTCAGGTTGGCGGCATTATTCTGAAGCGTAATTTTGTTGAAGGCAGCGATATTCAAGCCGGTTCATCGCTGTATCAAATTGATCCCGCGCCCTATCAGGCTGCTTACAATAGCGCTAAAGGCTCATTGGCCCAGGCTCAGGCAAGCGCTGAAATCGCCCATCTGACGCTTAACCGCTACAAACCATTGCTAGGCACCAACTACATCAGCAAACAGGAATACGATCAGACGGTCGCCACATCCCGACAGGCCGATGCCAGCGTACAGGCGGCCCAGGCTACGGTAGATAATGCGCAAATCAACCTTGCTTACACCAAAGTCAATTCGCCGATTACAGGACGGGTAGGTAAATCAACGGTGACGGAAGGCGCGCTGGTTTCCTCCGGTCAAACCGTCGCATTAACCACCGTGCAGCAACTCGATCCGATTTATGTCGATGTCACCCAATCAAGCAATGATTTTCTGCGTCTGAAAAAAGACCTGGAAAACGGCACGCTGAAGCAGAGCGAAGGCAAAGCGAATGTCCGCCTGCTGCTGGAAGACGGCTCTGAGTATTCACACCCCGGCACGTTGGAATTTTCCGATGTCACCGTGGATGAAACCACCGGTTCCATCACCCTGAGAGCTATTTTCCCTAACCCGGATCACGACCTTTTACCCGGAATGTTCGTTCGCGCGCGTCTGGATGCCGGTGTGCAAAATAACGCGCTGCTGGTTCCGCAGATGGGGATTACCCGCACCCCCAGAGGTGAAGCGACAGCGATGGTCGTAGGCGAAGGCGATAAGGTCGAAGTCCGCAGCGTGACCACATCCAAGGCAATTGGCAATAAATGGCTGGTTACCGATGGTTTAAAAGAAGGTGACCGCGTTATTGTGACCGGCCTGCAAAAAATCCAACCCGGCATACAGGTGACAGGAAAAGAAGTCGCTCAAGATAATGAACAGCCGCAGCAGTCGCAGGCTGAATCCGCGAAGTCTTAACAGGAGCCGGTAATTCATGGCTAAGTTTTTTATAGATCGACCCATTTTTGCATGGGTAATCGCCATCGTGGTGATGTTGGCCGGCGCGCTGGCGATTGTGAGGCTACCAATAGCTCAATACCCAACTATCGCACCCCCGGCAATCGAAATTACAGCAAACTATCCGGGCGCTGACGCATCAACGCTGCAAGACTCCGTAACACAGGTTATCGAACAGAACATGAACGGTATCGATAACCTGATGTACATGTCTTCCAGCAGCGATTCATCGGGCACGGTGCAGATTACGCTGACCTTTGATGCAAGCACCGACCCTGATATCGCTCAGGTTCAGGTACAGAACAAACTTCAGTTGGCAATGCCTTTACTGCCGCAGGAAGTTCAACAACAAGGGGTTAATGTTCAGAAATCAAGCAGCAGCTTCCTGATGGTCGCCGCCTTCATCAGCAATGATGGCGAAATGACGCAGCAGGATATTGCTGACTACGTGGCGGCCAACGTCCAGGATCCCATTAGCCGTACCAATGGCGTCGGTGATGTGCAGCTATTCGGCGCACAATACGCCATGCGGATCTGGCTCGACCCAAACAAGCTGAATAAGTACCAGTTGACGACCGGCGACGTCACGACGGCCATTACGGTGCAAAACAACCAAATCGCCGCCGGCCAGCTCGGCGGAACGCCGCCGGTGGCGGGCCAGCAGTTGAATGCCTCGATCATCGCGCAAACAAGACTGAAATCGCCCGAAGAGTTTTCCAACATTTTACTGAAGGTCAATACGGACGGCTCCCAGGTACGCCTGAAAGACGTGGCGCGCGTTGAACTCGGCGCGGAAGGTTATGACATTATAGCCAGGTACAACGGGCAGCCCGCCGCCGGTATCGGGATCAAACTCGCCACCGGCGCCAACGCGCTGGATACGGCTTCCGCGGTTAAATCCGAATTATCCCGGCTGCAGGAATTTTTCCCGAGCGGATTAAATGTGGTTTATCCCTACGACACGACGCCTTTCGTTAAAATCTCCATTAACGAAGTGGTGAAAACGCTGGTGGAAGCCATCGTGTTGGTATTCCTGGTAATGTATCTGTTTTTGCAGAACTTCCGAGCGACGTTGATTCCGACCATCGCCGTCCCCGTTGTGTTGTTGGGCACATTCGCTATCATTTCGGCGTTTGGCTACTCCATCAACACCCTTACCATGTTTGGGATGGTGCTCGCCATCGGCCTGCTGGTGGATGATGCCATCGTGGTGGTGGAAAACGTTGAACGCGTGATGGCGGAGGAAGGATTGCCGCCGAAAGAAGCCACCAAAAAATCGATGGAGCAGATACAGGGCGCCCTGGTCGGGATTGCGCTGGTCCTCTCCGCGGTATTTGTTCCGATGGCCTTTACCGGCGGTTCAACCGGCGCCATCTACCGTCAGTTTTCCATCACTATTGTTTCCGCGATGGTGCTCTCGGTACTGGTTGCATTGATTTTAACCCCGGCGCTCTGCGCCACGCTGCTAAAACCCATAGCCAAAGGCGACCACGGCGAGAAAACAGGATTTTTCGGCTGGTTTAACAGGCTGTTCGAAAAGAGTACGCACCACTACACCGATAGCATTGCCAACATTCTGCGCAGCACCGGTCGATATCTGGTGGTTTATCTGCTGATTGTCGTGGGGCTGGCGCTTCTGTTCTTACGTCTGCCAAGCTCCTTCCTGCCCGAAGAAGATCAGGGGGTGCTGCTTAACATTGTGCAACTTCCCGCCGGTTCGACGCAGGAAAACACTCAAAAAGTGATGGACCGGTTGACCAATTACTATCTGGAAAACGAGAAAAATACCGTGAGATCGGTCTTTACGGTCAGCGGTTTCGGTTTCTCCGGACGTGGGCAGAACGCGGGTCTGGCGTTTGCCAGCCTGAAAGACTGGAGCGAGCGTGACGGCGCGGAAAATAAAGTCGCGGCTATCGCAGGCCGGGCCAACGCCGCATTCAGCCAAATCAAAGAAGGGATTGTGATTGCAACCAACGTCCCCGCGATTGTAGAGCTGGGAACGGCGACAGGCTTTGACTTCCAGTTGGTCGATCAGGCTAACCTGGGGCATGAACAGCTTACTCAGGCGCGTAACCAACTGCTCGGCATGGCCGCGCAGCGACCGGATATGCTGGTTCAGGTCCGCCCGAACGGCATGGAAGATACGCCGCAGTTCCGGCTTGATATCGATCATGAAAAAGCACAGGCGTTAGGCGTCTCCCTATCGGATATTAACGCTACGCTGGCGACGGCGCTGGGCGGAAGTTATGTGAATGACTTTATCGATCGCGGCCGGGTGAAGAAAGTGTATGTTCAGGGCGACGCGCCTTTCCGTATGCTGCCGGATGACATTAAAAATTGGTATGTGCGCGGCAGCGACGGACAGATGGTTCCTTTTTCCGCATTTTCGCAAAGTCACTGGGAATACGGCTCTCCACGCCTGGAACGCTATAACGGTCAGCCGTCCATGCAAATACAGGGTGAAGCCGCGCCGGGTAAAAGTACCGGTGAAGCAATGGCGCTGATGGAAGAGTTCGTCGCCAAGCTGCCTAAAGGCGTTGGATACGAGTGGACGGGCATGTCCTATCAGGAACTCTTGTCCGGCAGTCAGGCGCCGGCGCTGTATACCATATCCCTGATAGTGGTCTTCCTCTGTCTGGCTGCATTGTATGAAAGCTGGTCGATTCCGTTCTCGGTTATGCTGGTCGTGCCCTTGGGGGTTCTGGGCGCCGTGGTGGCGGCATCCATGCGCGGTCTTGAAAACGATGTCTACTTTAAGGTAGGTCTGCTGACGACAATTGGGCTATCGGCGAAGAACGCCATATTGATCGTCGAATTTGCTAAAGACCTAATGGAAAAAGAAGGCAAAGGTTTGATTGAGGCGACGCTGGATGCGGTACGTATGCGTCTACGCCCGATCCTGATGACCTCCCTCGCCTTTATCCTCGGGGTTGTACCGCTGGTTATCAGCTCAGGCGCAGGTTCCGGCGCGCAGAATGCGGTTGGTACCGGCGTAATGGGCGGGATGATTACCGCTACCGTACTCGCTATTTTCTTCGTTCCCGTATTCTTTGTGGTGGTCCGCCGCCGCTTTGGCAAAAAGAATGAGGATATAGAGTCCCAACATCGGTAATTTAAACACCGTCAACACATTAGCATTCTCCAAAGGCCGCAGTTGCGGCCTTTTTTATATCCCCTCTCCCGCTGTTTCATCATTCCATACACCGTAAACGCCATACGCGGGCGGCAATATCCATACAAATCGCATGGTTGAATCGCGCAATAAAAAAGCGCAACATATGTATATGTTATAACATAACAATAGAGGTTATATGAAGAAAGGCATTCATCCTGACTATCGGACCGTGGTATTTCATGATACCAGCGCCGATATGTATTACAGAATCGGTTCAACCATCAAAACTGAACGCACTATCGAACTGGACGGAGACAGCTACCCTTACGTCACGATTGATGTTTCCTCTGCCTCTCACCCATACTACACCGGGAAGCAGAAAGAATACGCGAAGGAAGGTAGTACCGCGCGATTCCAACAACGTTTTGGCAACTTTTTCAAATAATCCAGATCACCCAGGCAGAGAAACTAATTGAACTTAAGGCGCTTAAACAACTCGGCAAACGGTACATTCGCCTAAAGCCGATTCTAACGCTTGCAGGCAGCCCCGGAGAGGAAGCGTCCCAAAGGGAAGCCTGAGGAGTTTGATAAAGCCGACCATACGGTCATCGCCTGGATGATGATGAAAATATAACGAGGAACATTCAAATGCAGGTGCTTAGCTCCCTACGCTCGGCGAAAAACCGTCATAAAGACTGCGTCGTAGTACGCCGCCGCGGACGTATCTATGTGATATGTAAAAGCAACCCCCGCTTTAAAGCCGTTCAAGGTAGAAAGAAGAAAAAAAGCTGATCCTATTTCCGTAACAATTTTCTACAGCTCTGTTATGTATGTAACAGAGCTTTTTTATATTTTTGATAAAAACTGTAAAAACAATAGGATAAAAAACAGCCTAACGCTACATATCTTTACATTAGAGGAATAGCTATTGTCTTTCTCAGGTTATGACGTTGTCCCATACACCAATTAAATTAATAGGCTGATATTATGGTTATTCCAAAACTATTCCGTCTTTGGAAAATTCTGTGATTTAATCCTGATAAATAGCATTAAAAACCATATCTAATGCCCGCGAATCTTACTGACTCTTTTGCTATAGTTATATACAGAACGACCCGATATGTATCAAAATGGCACAGCGTAAGTGTCTCTTGTTTTCATTAAATTGAAAAGATACTCTGTCGGCATCGGGAGGCGTAAAACCATTGTGGGCTAAATTGTGGTTGTCTAAATCCCAGACGTTGAACTCTTGCATGTAGGCATCATGATTGTAGAAACATGGTTGAGGCTATTCTCTTATGAGTTTTGTCAGTCTGCCTGTTTACCAGGTGTTAACTGCTGTAACACTGAATAACGGCTTAACGGAGGGATTGATATGGATGAGTACACACCCAAACATTATGATATTGCCCAACTCAAATTCTTATGTGAGTATCTATGCGACGAAAGCATTGCAACGTTAGGCGATAGCAGTCACGGCTGGGTCAATGACCCGACATCTGCGATCAATCTTCAATTAAATGAACTTATTGAGCATATCGCTACATTTATTCTCACATTTAAAATAAAATATCCTGACGAAGGCGAGCTTTCTCAGCGGGTTGAAAAGTATTTAGATGATACCTATGTACTGTTTAGCAACTATGGCATCAATGATGCTGAATTGCGCGGATGGAAGAAATCTAAAGAAAGATTATTCGGAATGTTCTCAGAAGGGGACATCTGTACGCCTGCTAAAACTTAAGCAATAATTTATCTTATATTTATTAACCACCAGGTACTGTTAGCATAAAGGCCAACATGAAAAAAATCGATTATTTGATGCGTTTACGTAAATGCACCACCATAGATACATTGGAACGCGTTATTGAGAAAAACAAGTATGAGCTCTCCAACGATGAACTGGAGATGTTCTATTCTGCGGCGGATCATCGTCTAGCCGAACTGACGATGAACAAACTTTACGACAAAGTCCCCACTGCTGTATGGAAATACGTCCGTTAATTCCCCCGACGCCCAAAAGCACATTGATAGTGAGATAAAATTAATACATCGCGCCGATGTCATTATCGGCCTTTGTTTTTATTGTTTTTTTTCACACCTTAATAGAATAAGAGTTGTAACAAAGTGTATTTTATATAATAAAAATAATTAGAATACTGCGTTTTACAACTCGCTCAATCCGCTATAACTGATACCTTTCTCACAATACAATTGATAAACCCATTTCAATAATCCAGATTATTCCGCATCGATTCGACAGGCATATTGCGCTCAACAAATCGCCGGAAAGAATTTACATACCAACCAGGCGCAAGAACGAAATTTTCGTATCTAAATTTATTTACGCTCATTAATACAAAACAAATCGCTCCCGGTTATCTGAGTAAACCAAACAGACGGATAAGATCAGAGAAACAACTATCGCCGCATAAAAGATAAAAAAATCTGAACTCAGGCAGACAGCCAGCGAAGTATAAGCCGGCATAACGGAATCGCTTTTAGCTGCTTTGGATTTTTTGCAAGAGAATGGATATAGAAAGGGAAATGGTGGAGGCCCTGCCAGCTACATCCCGGCACACACGTCTCCTGCTGCGGCTGCTTCCTTCCGGACCTGACCGAATCCACAGGTTAGTGTTGCGGGAGAACCGACAGGGCCCCCATTGACAGCTCTAACTAAATATTCATTACTATAGAGCGGTGGGCATTATGGGTGATGGGCAGTTCAATTGCAAGCTAACGCATACCAATCGTTGCTTTCTTACCCAGCACGCCATACTGCTATGTGTTCTTCTACCGATTGAAAAGCAAGGTTTTGTTGATGACAGGAGAAATGGACACGTTTCAACAACGTGTTTTCCAAATTGTCGCCGCGATCCCATATGGGAAAATAGCGACCTATGGTGATGTGGCCCTGATGGCGGGATCGCCGCGAGCCTCCCGCCAAGTTGGCGGCGTACTGAAGCGTTTACCCAAAGAAAGTAAACTCCCCTGGCACCGGGTGATAAACCGAAAAGGAGAAATATCGCTCACCGGAGACGATCGCCAACGTCAAAAATCAGCCTTACAAGCGGAGGGAGTCCTCTTTAACAAGCAGGGCAAAATCGACCTCGCTACGTTCCGTTGGCAGTCCGTGCCATAACATCATGGCACGGCCCCGCCTTAGGCTGTTTTTACCAAACAGATTGAACTGGTTGCGATGACGGCAACATTTTTGATGGCGCAGGCGAAGAAGGTTCAGCGCCTTGCACCGGCAAAGGTACGGACGTTACGGGCACCATAACCAGATCGGCATTATTTACGCCATTGGTGATCACCGGCAAGACATTTTCCGTCACCATCGACACCCTGTTATTTATCGCGATAGCCGCGCTGAGTAAAATACGGGCATGGGGTTGAATGTCAGCCGGATTATACGGTAACGCAAATGTGAAAGGAGCCTGTTTCCCCTCGGTGCGGGTTACATGCTGGCTGATCACTTTTGAAGGCGCATCGGACAATGATGCATCGGACACCGTAACCGTCAATACCGCATCGGCCGGTAAGGCAATACGCTGGCGAATATTCACCGTCCCGGTAACGGAAGGCATTGATACCGCTGGATGTTGGGTAGAAGCAGCGGTTACGGATGCCCCGGTTTCAGGCGACACGCCATAATCATTCCTGTCGGCGCAGGCTGCCAAAGTCATTGATAACGTGATACTGCCTAAGATATGCCATAATTTCATTTCGGTCAGTCTCCTTTGTTATTGTCAGACTGCCGGCATCAGAAAAACCGGCGTTCACTTATTTCGATAGATGCCAAAGAGCGGAAAGTCAATTACAGCGACTTGAAAAATGATGAATATAAGTAGTATGAATCACGCAATAGCACAATTGATAGTGCAATATTCTGATATTCCTCTGATAAATAATTTAAATTACTGAATTCAACTCGTTAGCTGCTTAATTTAGAGACGTTCAACCAATGAGAACAACACTATGAGCCAGGCACTACAAAACCTCCTCGATCTGCTCAATTTGGAAAAAATCGAGGAAGGGTTATTTCGGGGAAACAGCGATGACTTGGGGCTGCGACAGGTGTTTGGCGGACAGGTAGTGAGTCAGGCGATGTCGGCGGCTAAACAAACCGTGCCGGCAGACCGTAAAATCCATTCATTCCATAGCTATTTCCTGCTACCTGGAGATAGTCAGAAACCTATTATTTACGATGTGGAAAACCTGCGTGACGGCAATAGTTTCAGCGCTCGCCGGGTCAACGCCATTCAGAATGGTAAACCGATATTTTATATGATGGCCTCGTTTCAAAGCCACGAGGCTGGGTTTGAACATCAGAATGTAATGCCTGTTGTTATTCCCCCTGAAGAACTCAAGTCAGAGCAGGAAATCGCGCAAAGTCTCGCGCATTTACTGCCGCTACAATTCCGTGAAAAATTTACCAGACCCAGGCCCATTGAATTTCGCCCGGTAAAGTTTCACAACCCATTAAAAGGGAAAGTGGAGGAGCCAGTACGACATGTCTGGTGCCGTGCCAATGGCCCGTTGCCTGACGATGAAAGAATTCATCAGTACCTGCTTGGCTACACGTCCGACTGTAATTTTCTGTTAACCGCATTACAACCGCATGGCGTTGGTTTTCTGGAGCCAGGCATGCAGGTCGCCACTATCGATCACTCAATGTGGTTCCATCGTGATTTCCGGCTGGATGATTGGTTGTTATACGCGGTAGAAAGCACCTCGGCTTCGGGCGCCAGAGGGTTTGTACGTGGGCAATTCTATACCAGAGAAGGCGTGCTGGTTGCTTCCAGCGTGCAGGAGGGAGTGATACGCCATCACCGCCATTAAAGCCTTAAAAACGCGATTGACGGAGCCAGGAAGCAGGATAAAGAAACAGGGCGTGGATATTATCCGACGCCCTGCTTATCAATGAAGATTCACATTACTTACTGGTTGTAAGCATTCTCGCCATGGCTGTTGACGTCCAGGCCTTCGCGTTCCTGTTCTTCCGGTACGCGCAGACCAACGACCATATCGGCCACTTTGAAAGCGATAAAGGAAACAACGCCAGTCCATACGAAGCAGACAATAACGCTGAACAGCTGAACCCAAACCTGGTGAGCCATGGTTACGCCTTCCGCATAACCCACACCGCCCAGAGAAGCCGAGGTGAAAACGCCCGTCAGGATACAACCTACGATACCGCAAACGCCATGGACGCCGAACACATCACACGGGTCATCAACGCGCAGCCATCTTTTCAAGACGGTCACACCCCACAGACCAGCGATACCAGCGGCGATGCCGATGATCAGGCCGCCGCCGACGCCAACTGTACCTGCCGCCGGCGTAATCGCAACCAACCCGGCGATACAACCGGAACATGCACCCAACAAAGAAGGCTTGCCACGCGCCATCCACTCACCGACAACCCATGCCAGGATCGCAGCGGCAGTAGCGACGACGGTATTGAGGAAAGCCAGACCGGCAATTTCGTTAGCGGCCCCGGCAGAACCGGCGTTAAAACCAAACCAGCCGATGTAGAGAATCGCCGTACCAATAAATACCATTGGCAGATTATGCGGCTTAAGCGCTTCTTTACCGAAACCGGCGCGTTTGCCCAGCAGGTAAGCGCCGACCAAACCAGCGACAGCGGCGTTAATATGCACCACCGTACCACCGGCAAAATCCAGCGCGCCATCAGCAGCCAGATAACCGCCGCCCCATACCATGTGAGTCATCGGCAGGTAAGAGAAAGTCAGCCACAGCGCAACGAAAATCAGCACGGCGGAGAAACGCACGCGTTCAGCGATGGCGCCCACAATCAGCCCTACGGTAATACATGCGAAAGAGGCCTGATAAGCGACGTGAATGTACTGGTAGAAAGTACCGGTAATCGAATCAATGGCGATGCCCTTCAGCATGAAGTTGGAAAAACCGCCGAAGAACGAATTGCCTTCGCTAAAGGCCAGGCTATAGCCATACACAACCCATAAAATACAAACCAGCGCAAAAGAGACAATCACCTGCGACAACATGGAAAGTACGTTTTTAGAACGAATCAAACCGCCATAAAACAGCGCAATCCCAGGTATAGTCATAAAAAGTACCAAAGCGGTACAAATCATAATAAAAGCATTATCTGCTTTATCGATCGTGGGTGCTGCAGCCATAGCCCAGGACGGGAGCAAAGCAGCCACACCAAGACCCAATGAGGAGACAAGTTTTTTCATTTTCATCCATCCCTATTAACGAATCTAAGTCAGGTGTTAAAGTGCGGCTTCGTCAGTTTCGCCGGTACGAATACGAATAACCCTTTGTAATTCAGCGACAAAAATTTTGCCGTCACCAATTTTTCCGGTATAGGCCGCTTTACTAATCACATCAATGACTTCATCGAGCTGATCATCAGCTATTGCGATGTCAATTTTCACTTTTGGTAAAAAGTTAACGCTGTACTCCGCGCCGCGATACAGTTCCGCATGCCCTTTCTGGCGTCCAAAACCTTTCACTTCAGTGACCGTTAGTCCCTGAATGCCAACGGAAGATAATGCTTCACGCACATCTTCCAGTTTGAATGGTTTTATTACCACAGTAACCAGTTTCATTCATCATCCCCCTAACCGTTAAGTTCAGACTTGCGCCCGCTGCTATCTCGGATTTCCATCATTTCGAATTATCTTCACGCAATGATAAAGCAAAGGATGTGCCATAAATGATTTATCTGGCAGATATCAGGTAGGAGAACGCGGGCAAGGTCTATTAACGGCAGGATGCATGCCGCCGTAAAAAGAAAAACTTATAAAAGAGGGGCAGACAATGCACCAATGTAGTGCACTGAGAGTAATCTTAGTGCATTGGGGCTAAAAACAGAATGAATATGCTTAGTGATGGTGCGAAGCAAACATTAACCATCCATTACCGTCGGTATTTGAACGCGCGCCGGCTTACGATACGGTAACGGACTCATGAATCGCTGCAGCCGCCAGCTCTTCCCCAGCCAACTGCAACTGATACATCTGGTAATAACGCCCCTTCCGGGCCAACAACTGCTGATGCGTACCCTGTTCGACGGCCTGTCCATGATGGAGCACCATAATGGTGTCGGCCTCGACAATTGTCGATAAACGATGAGCAATAACAATCAGCGTCGTTTGGGCCCGAATAATATTCAACGCCTTTTGCACCGCCTGCTCAGTGCCGGAGTCAATATTCGCCGTCGCCTCATCCAATATCAGGATTTTGGGCGTCTGTACCAATACCCGGGCTATCGCCAGCAGTTGTTTCTGTCCCGTTGACAGATTGTTGCCCTGCTCTCCAATCGGAGTATGCAATCCATCAGGGAACGAATGCACCAACTCGGACAGCTGTACAATGTCCAGCACTCGCCATACTTCATCTTCAGCGATATCGCGCCCCAGCGTAACGTTCATATACATAGATTCGGCCAGCACCACCGGATCCTGCTGCACCATCGCCACATTACGGCGTAAAACCTGATGCGATAACGTTTGCAGCGGGCGTCCGTCCAGGCGGATCTCGCCTTCATCGGGCGGGTAATATCCCATCAACAGATTAGCCAACGTACTCTTACCGCTGCCGGTATGACCGACCAGCGCCACAAATCCCCGTTCAGGAATGGTCAGCGAGATATGCCGCAAAACCTTTTTCCCCGAACCATAAGAGAAAGAAACATCATCAATCTCAACACGTCCGTGAGAAAGTGTCCGCATATCATCGCCATAGCCTTGCTTCACGCCGTCCATCAGTTCGAAGATCCGTTCACCGGCGACCACCGCCTGCTGCAACATCGACTGTTGAGTCGTCATCTCAATCAGCGGCTCATTCAGGCGACCAAGATAGTTAATAAACGCATACAGAACACCGACGCCGACCGAACCTACGGAGTTGAAGCCAAATTGCATCAACAGCCCGCACAATACCATTGCCGAAAACAGGCTAAGCAACGGGCGCAGCAGAAAGCCATCAAGGCGCAACGTTTGCATACGCGCCCGATAATGCGCCCAACTGGTATCGCTCAGCCGCTCGCCAAACCGGGCCTGCTGGCGGAATTGCTGAATAACGCCCATGCCGTTGATAATTTCATTAAAGCCGTCATTGATATCCGCCAGATAACTGCGAACCCGACGAACAATAGGCGTGCTGTAACGTTGATAAATCAGCATGACAGTCAACACGGCCGGGAAGATCGTCAGCGCAACCAGCGCCATCCGCCAATCCAAGCTGAACATAGCCACCAGCATGGCGCCGATCAGCGCCGCGCTGCGTAATGCGGTTGACACCACCATGACATACAGATCTTTCACCACCTCCGTATCGTTCGTTACACGGGATATCAATTGCCCTACCGGCTGGGTGTCAAAAGTGCTAAGAGGCTGGCGCAGCGCCGCATCCATGACATCAATGCGCAGCTGTTGCACCACCCCGACCGCTATCCGATTAAATAACAGCGCCTGAAAATATTGCAGCGCCGCGGCTAAAATCTGTAACAGAAGATAGGCGCAGGCCAATCCCGCAGCCAATGCGAGCGGAAACTCGCCTTTTGCAACCAGATTATCAATGAAATAGCTCACCAGTACCGGGCCGGAAACCTCGGCGGCGGCGGCAATCCATAGCATCAGCATCGCCAGCGCCAACGGCTTTCGCCACGGCGAACCATAAGCCAGCAGCCGCTTTAAGGTAGGCCAAAGCTGTTTAGGGCTATTCATTGGTTTCCCCTTCCGCCAGCGGCACATCATCCAGCGCGGCCTCTAATTGTTGATAGCGATACATATCCCGATACCAGCCAAATTGCGCGACAAGTTCGCGGTGGTTACCCCGTTGGACCGCCTGTCCACGCTGCAGTACCAAAATTTCATTTGCTTCCGTCAAGGCAGAGAGGCGGTGGGCACTGATGATCACTGTGCGTTGCTCTCCCCATTGTTTGAGATTCCGCAGGATCTGGTGCTCCGTGCGCCCATCAACGGCGGATAGCGCATCATCCAGAATCAGGATTTCAGCTTCCAGCAATAATGCGCGGGCAATGGCGATCCGTTGTTTCTGACCGCCGGACAGCATAACGCCGCGCTCCCCCACTTCGGTATCATATCCTTGAGGAAGCCGCAGAATGTCCTCATGCACGCTCGCAAGGCGGGCCGCTCGCTCAATCTGCTGCTTGGTTGCATCCGGCCGTCCCAGAGAAATATTGTTGGCAACAGTGTCAGAAAACAGAAAAGGCATTTGTCCTACAACGGCGAAACGGTGACGTAATTCATCCAGACGAATGTCTGACAAAGAGAGGTTGTGGTAGCGAATCTCACCAGACTGAATATCAAAATGGCGAAGGATAAGCGCCAACAGCGTGCTTTTACCTGACCCCGTAGGGCCACATAATCCCAGCACTTGACCGGGCTTCAGCGTAAAACTGACTTTTTTCAGCGCGCAACGATCGCTTTGCGGGTAATGAAACTCATGAATATTCGCCTCCAGCGCGCCGCGCCCATCGGGCAGAGATTGCGTACCGTCCATAACGACAGGTTCTTCAGACAAGAGCCGGCGAATCCGGCTATATGCCGCACTTCCGCGTTCAACGATATTGAACATCCATGCCAGCGCCAACATCGGCCATATCATCAGGCCGAGATACATGACAAAACTGGTTAACATGCCCAACGTCAGAGAGCCATGGATCACCATCCAACTGCCACCGCCGATAGCCAGCAGATGCGACAACCCGATGGCGATATAAATTGTGGGATTAAACCGCGCGTCAACCCGTGCGACATACATGTTTTTGGCGCCGGCATCCGCGGCGACCTGAGCAAAACGCGCCGACTGATAATCCTCCAACCCAAACGATTTAATCATTCGAATGCTGGTCAAACTTTCCTGAGCCTGATCGTTAAGCGAGGAGAATGCCGCCTGCGCCAATTTAAAACGCTGGTGCAATTGAGTGCCGTAATGTTTAATAATCAGCGCCATGATCGGCATCGGCAGCAGCGCCAGCAACGTCAATTGCCAGCTAATCTGGGTGCACATAATAAACAGCACCGCGCATCCCATGACCATGGAATCGACCAGCGTCAGCACCCCTTCCCCGGCGGCAAACACCACGCGGTCAACATCATTGGTGGCAAGAGCCATCAAATCACCGGTACGATAGCGCAAATAAAAAGCAGGATGCTGCCGGCTAAGCTGGCGGTAGAAATCCTCCCGCAGCTCAACCGCCAACTGATAAGACGCCCCGAACAGCAGCACGCGCCAGACACAGCGCAGCAGATAAACCATCACGGCGGTAATCAGCATTATGCCGATCCACTGCATGACCTTGCCAGTTGTCATATTGTGTTGCGTAACGCCATCAACCACCACCCCGACCAGCTTGGGGGCAACAATTGCAGGATGGCAATAACAATGAGCAATACCACCGCGCCTACATAGCGCCGCCATTCTCGGCGAAAATACCAGCTTAGTTGAGCAAACAGTCTCACGCAGTTTTGATTCCGATATCCAGAGGAGTCATTATAAACTCAGAAAAATGACACAGTACGCTTATTAAAAATGATTAATCATAGCGTTAATGGCAGCGCGGTCGTGTACTTGATACGTTCCATGGCGAAACTGGATGTCACATCAACCAGACCGGGAATGCCATTCACCAATCGCTTATAAAAGTCATCATAGCTTTTCATATCAGCGACCTGTACCTGCATCAGGTAATCATACTCTCCGGCCATCCGATAGAAAGACAATACTTCGGGCATTTCCGATACAACGCTGGTGAATGTTTGATACCAGACGCTATTGTGTTGCTGCGTCTTCAACAACACAAAAGCCGTTAACCCAAGGCCCAGGCGTTCATTATCCAGTAGCGCGACACGCGCCCGGATATACCCCTCTTCTTCCAGCCGCTTTAGCCTTTTCCAGCAGGGCGTCGACGTCAGATTCACCGATTCAGCCAGCGTTTGTAGTGAAAGCGTGCAGTCCTGTTGCAGCAAGCTTAACAAAGTACGATCTGTTTTATCTAACATAGCGTCATTCCGTAGGAAAATTTTCTTCAATTTCCCGCATTCAAAGATAAAAAGGCAACCATTTGGCGAAAAAAATCACTTTATCACTTACAACCTGAACGAACGACAGATATACCGGGGACAAGCGGCCTCCTCATGATAAAAACAAACGCCCAACGTTCATCTACTCCCCCGCGTGTCGCCGCCAACGTGACGGCAATCCAGCGGTACAACGTGCGGAAAGAGGCTGCGTAATTGAAGCAATGCCGCACATCTGCGATGAGCCAGATAACGGGAGCCGCTGAACGATCGTCATTTTTCAGGTAACATACTGGTTTTACGCCTCAACGTATTCTGTTCCGCGTTGAGTCCCAATTGCAGCAGGGTGAATGAAAAATGAAGCGCGCGGTTGTCGTTTTTAGCGGTGGACAAGACTCCACAACCTGCCTTATTCAGGCTCTAAAACACTATGATGAAGTTCACTGTATTACCTTTGATTACGGCCAACGCCACCGAGCAGAAATCGATATAGCCAGAGACCTCGCGCTGCAACTCGGGGCAACCGCGCATAAAGTTCTGGATGTCGGCTTACTGAATGAACTAGCCACCAGCAGCCTGACGCGCGAAAACATTCCTGTCCCGGACTACGGCAGCGACGCTCAAGGGCTTCCCAGTACATTTGTTCCGGGGCGGAACATTCTGTTCCTGACTCTGGCGTCGATCTATGCCTATCAGGTCGGAGCCGAAACCGTTATCACCGGCGTATGCGAAACGGATTTCTCCGGTTACCCCGACTGTCGCGATGAATTCGTCAAAGCGTTGAATCAGGCCATCGTGCTGGGTATTGCACGCGATATTCGCTTTGTCACGCCGCTAATGTGGCTCAATAAAGCAGAGACCTGGGCGTTGGCAGACTATTACCAACAGCTGGATACTATCCGTCACCACACTTTAACCTGTTATAACGGCATTAAAGGTGATGGATGCGGTCATTGCGCCGCCTGTCATCTACGGGCCAACGGACTGCAAGAATACCAGCGCGATCCCGCCGGGGTGATGGCGGCAATGAAGCAGAAAACCGGTCTGCAATAACGCTCGGTATTAAAAAACAGGCAAGGCCGAACCTCGCTCACCTCCTTGCCTGTCATATGATTTCAATTATTCCGCGCTTATAGCTTCCCCTGGCAGGCGGACGTGCAACAGTTCGCCACCGGCGGTATTTCTCCGGTCGCGGAACTCATCACAGTTTTAAACGCGACAGATTGCGCTCAACCAAAGCGGCGCCGATCCCCGGAACTTCCCGCAATTGTTCTATCTGCGTAAAAGGGCCATTTTGTTCGCGATAATTAACGATCGCCTCGGCTTTTTTAAGACCGACGCCGTTCATTACCTGCGCCAGCTCTTCCGCTGTTCCCGTGTTAATGCTTACTTCATCCTCATCGGCAACGGGAAGCGATACTTTTTCCATCTTTTGAGAGACGGGCTCGGATGTCACCGCGCCTCCGGCATTTTCAGTCTTTGACGACGCCTGAGCTAATAGCGGCAACCCGGACAAACTCATTCCAACGATTAGGCAAAGCGCCTTTACTCCTGACTTTTTCATGCTGTTTCCTCCATGTGTTTGACAGCATGGCTACCTTGCCGTAGCGCCCATCGCATCGCAAATGGCTTTGTCCGGATGTGGAAAAGGCCGCGAAAGCGGCCTTTTCTTATTGCAACGGTTTGCAAATTTATGCGGAGCTTATTGCTGCTCCTGCGCCGCTGCGCCCAGCTTAATTTTGGCTTCACTACGCAGGCTTATCAGCAGAGCATCGAATAATGAGCCCATCGAAGTTTGCTGTATCTGACTGGCGAACTGTTCCTTTTGTTGATCGGTCAATTGATGCGGAGTCACGCTATCAACAGCCACCAACACCACATTACCAGCCTGATCCTGGGTAATCCCATAAGACGGATTGTCTTTGGTCGGATGGGGTAGAGCGAAAACAGATTCGGCCATGACATCTCCCTGCGAGAGGGAAGACAGAGTTTTAGGCTCGCCAAAGCTCAGTTTCGCCGCTTTCAGCGCATCATCCTTACCCTGCTTCAGCTCAGCCAGGATTTTTTCAGCATCTACCCGGGCCGACTGCTCCGCCTTTTGACGCTTAACCGTCTGAATCACCTGCTCGCGCACCTGATCCAACGGCTGCGTACTTTCCGCTTTATGCCCGGTAATACGGATGACGAAGGCGCGATCGCCATCGACATTAATGACGTCGGAGTTACTTCCCTGGCTACCGTTCTCGCCGACCAATCCGCCGCCGAAAATAGCCTGGGTGACAGGCTGGAAATTCAAGGCAGCGGGAACCTGTTCACGGGTAAACCAGTCGGTTTCCGCCGATTTCACACCGGCAGCCTCTTCGGCGGAGGCTAAAGATTCGTTGTCGTTACTGGCAGCCTCGCTGACTTTCTGCTGCAACGCGAAATACTCATCAAGCGCTTTTTCGTGCTTAACTTTGGCGGCAATCTCGTCGCGCACTTCGCTCAGCGGCTTAACCTGCGGCGGCTGAATATCATCAAGACGGACAATCAAATACCCTACGGAGGACTTGATCGCCGAAGAGAGCTGCCCTTTTTCCGTCAGATTAGCCTGCTTAAGTTCGTCGACGGTGGAATTCTCATCCATCCATCCCAAATCGCCGCCATTGCGGCGAGAGATCGGATCTGTCGATTTTTCTTTCGCCAGCGCCGCAAAATCAGAACCCTGTTTGAGTTCATCAAGAACAGACTGCGCATCAGCTTCGGTTTTTACCTGAATAACGCTGAATTTCTTGCGCTCAGGCTGCGTATAGTCGTTTTTATTTTTTTCATAGAAATCGGCGATGGCGGCGTCGTCAACCGCGATCTTGTCCATCAGGCTCGCGGCGTCCAGCGTGATATAACTGACTTTGAACGACTCAGGCGCGATGAAACGACTCTTGTTCTGGTCGTAATAGCTTTGGATTTCTTCATCGGAAGCGGTTTGCGTTTTTGCGCTGGCATCAATATCAATGGTCGCCAGACGAATAACCCGATCCTGCGCGGCGAGCTTGACCAGATTGTCGATTTCCTGCGGCAGGATGAACGCCGTATCGCCAAACCCGCGAATAAGCTGCTGAGAGGTCAATTGCTTACGCAGCAATTCAGCATATCTATCCGGGGTTAAGCCCAGACGGCGAACCTGATCCAGATATTTTTCATTATCAAAACGGTTGTTAGTCTGGAATGCCGGAACATCAAAAATCGCCTGTTTTATTTGTTCATCGCTGATGTTCAATCCCAGCTTATTGGCATATTGGTCCAGCAGAACTTCATCAATCAGCTGTGAGAGCGCCTGCTTGCGCAGTTGCTGCATATAACCCTCATTTCCGGCCAGAAGGGAAAAGTTTTCACCCAATGCGCTCTGCTGGCGGTTGCGTTCGTTCTGTACGGCCTGCTCAAGTTGAGCGCGGGAAATTTCCTGCCCGTTAACCTTCGCGGCGTAATTCCCAGAACCACTGATAAGATAATCACCAACGCCGGTTAAAACGAACGATGCAATGATCAAGGCAAGAATAATTTTGAGCACGACGTTATTAGCGGCCGCGCGTAAATTGTCCATCATAATGTGACAACACTCCGCTGTAGAATGAATAACGCTCCCTGCGCTGGCAAAACCATGCATCCTCCACGAACAAGGCCAGGGCGCGTTTAATCTTTGTCTGACAATAGTAACCTGAATTACCAGCTAAAAAACATCAGGAATGTTCTTTAACGTTGCACAGCAATGGTCCGTATGGCGATCCGGCAAAGATAGCCCGACATGAAAAATCGCCGGGAGCGACTTTCAACGTCGCTTGCGACGGTCCAAAAGGCGGCGGCAGGATAACCCGTCATAATAAAAGGCACATCATAAAAATGATGCGCCTTGTATTTTACCTTACCAATAATCCTGCGTCAGGTAATGTTTGACAACACAAGGTGTTGTCCGCCAAACCTGTGACGCAGTAATCAGTTAACGGCGTCTTTCAACGTCTTACCGGCACGGAAGCCAGGTACTCTCGCTGCGGGAATACTGATTTCTTTACCTGTTTGTGGGTTACGACCGGTACGAGCAGCGCGTTCACGCACGGAGAAAGTACCAAAACCAACCAGAGCAACATCATCCCCATCCTTCAGAGATTCGGTTACGGAACCAATAATCGCATCCAACACACGCCCTGCCGCTGCTTTGGAAATGTCAGCATCCGCAGCAATTTTATCGATCAATTGTGACTTGTTCACTCTATCATCCCCTTTGGAATTCTATGGTCGCGCTGAAATTCCCAAAACACGACGCCAAATTTATATCAATCCTGTCAGACCTTAGCAAGTTACAGCTAAAACCAACAGTGCTCTAACTTAGCGGTACAAAAAAAAGCTGGCAAGCACGATTTCACTTACCAGCTCTGATTTTCTCAAGGGTTTTTGCGATATGTCACTATTTGGCCTTGGCCGTAGAGGTAACGACCTGCATACCATATGGCGAATTCTGCAACGCCAGCGACAACACTTCCTCGATTCGTTTCACCGGATGGATATCCAGGTCGGCAATCACGTTTTGTGGAATGTCTTCAAGATCGCGCTTGTTATCATCCGGGATCAATACCGTTTTGATGCCGCCGCGATGAGCGGCCAGCAGCTTCTCTTTCAGACCGCCGATTGGCAGCACCAAACCACGCAGTGTAATTTCCCCCGTCATCGCGACGTCCGCGCGAACTGGATTTCCGGTCAGACAGGACACCAGCGCGGTACACATCGCGATCCCGGCGCTCGGTCCGTCTTTGGGCGTCGCGCCTTCGGGAACGTGAACGTGGATATCGCGTTTCTCATAGAAATCCGCATTAATACCCAGTTTCTCGGCTCTGGCGCGCACCACGGTGAGCGCAGCCTGGATCGACTCCTGCATGACCTCGCCCAATGACCCGGTATATGTCAGCTTGCCTTTACCAGGAACACAGGCGGTTTCAATGGTCAACAGATCGCCGCCCACTTCCGTCCACGCCAATCCGGTAACCTGACCGACACGGTTTTCATCATCCGCCCGGCCATAGTCGAAACGTTGTACGCCGAGGAAATCCTTGAGGTTATCGCCCGTGATCTGAATATGCTTAACCGATTTATCCATCAACAGCGTTTTCACCGCTTTCCGGCACAGTTTGGAAATTTCACGCTCCAGACTACGCACGCCGGCTTCACGGGTGTAGTAACGGATAATGCCGACAATCGCGCTATCCTCAACCGACAGCTCGCCTTTTTTCAGAGCATTGCGTTCAATCTGCTTCGGCAGAAGGTGCTGTTTGGCGATGTTTAGCTTTTCGTCTTCGGTATAACCGGAAAGACGGATCACCTCCATACGATCGAGCAAAGGCGCCGGGATGTTCATTGAGTTAGACGTTGCGACGAACATCACATCCGACAGATCGTAATCCACTTCCAGATAGTGGTCGTTAAATGCCACGTTCTGTTCCGGATCCAGCACTTCCAGCAATGCGGAGGCGGGATCGCCGCGCATATCGGAGGACATTTTGTCGATCTCATCCAACAGGAACAGCGGGTTTTTCACCCCGACTTTCGCCATCTTCTGGATCAGTTTACCCGGCATGGAACCGATATAGGTACGGCGGTGCCCGCGGATTTCCGCTTCATCACGCACCCCGCCCAACGCCATACGCACATACTGGCGTCCGGTTGCCTTGGCGATAGACTGTCCCAGAGAGGTTTTACCCACCCCTGGAGGCCCAACCAGACACAGGATCGGCCCTTTTATCTTGCTGACGCGACTCTGAACCGCCAGATATTCCAGAATGCGCTCTTTGACGCGTTCAAGGCCATAATGGTCGGTATCCAGCATTTCCTGCGCCTTGCGCAAATCTTTCTTAACTTTGCTGCGGGCATTCCAGGGAACCTGCACCATCCAGTCGATATAGCCGCGTACGACGGTCGCTTCAGCCGACATCGGAGACATCATCTTCAGCTTTTGCAGCTCCGCTTCGGTTTTTTCGCGCGCTTCCTTCGGCATTTTCGCCGCTTCAATCTTGCGCTTCAGCGCTTCATGCTCGTCCGGCGCATCATCCATTTCACCAAGTTCTTTCTGAATGGCTTTCATTTGCTCGTTCAGATAATACTCGCGCTGGCTCTTCTCCATCTGTTTTTTGACGCGACTGCGGATCCGCTTTTCAACCTGCAATAAGTCGATTTCGGATTCCATCATCGCCATCAGGTACTCCAAACGTTCCGTAATATCGGACATTTCAAGTACAGACTGCTTATCCGCCAATTTCAGCGGCATATGGGCGGCGATGGTATCAGCCAGACGCGCCGCATCATCAATACTGTTCAATGATGTCAGCACTTCCGGCGGGATCTTTTTATTCAGCTTGATATATCCCTCAAACTGATTGATTGCCGTGCGCATCAATACTTCCTGCTCACGCTCATCAATCGCCGGAGAATCAAGATATTCCGCCTGCGCAGTGAAGTGTTCGCCGCTGTCAGACAGTGTCGTAATACGCGCACGCTGCAACCCTTCAACCAGCACTTTAACCGTACCGTCCGGCAGTTTCAGCATTTGAAGAATTGAGGCTACCGTCCCTACCGAGAAAAGATCGTTAATACTTGGCTCATCCGTTGAGGCCTCTTTCTGCGCCACCAGCATGATCTTTTTGTCGTGATCCATTGCGGCTTCAAGGCACCGAATTGACTTCTCCCGACCAACAAACAACGGAATCACCATGTGCGGATAAACCACCACATCGCGCAACGGCAATACGGGGATTTCTATGCGTTCGGAACGCTCAGGGTTCATAGAGCTCTCTCTTAGTTTCGTTTCCGCCAGGTTAAGGGAATCTCGTGAAACACGATCTTCACGGGTTTCACCAAATAGGTAATTGAGTATATGGGGATAAATATCTTACATTCAACGGTCAGAATACGCGTAAAAGCGAATGGGGGATAAAATCCCCCATTTTTGCCTTTCATTACGGTTTTTTGGTTAACTATTCGCCGGATGCCTGCTGAGCTTCGTGCTTACCGTAGATCAACAAAGGCTCGGACTGACCAGCGATGACCGACTCGTCAATCACCACTTTATCAACGCTTTCCAATGATGGCAGATCGTACATCGTATCCAGCAACGCGGCTTCCACGATCGAGCGTAAGCCACGGGCGCCGGTCTTACGAGCCATCGCTTTCTTAGCGATCGCCGTCAGAGCTTCATCACGGAATTCCAGTTCAACGCCTTCCAGATTGAACAATGCCTGATACTGCTTGGTCAGGGCGTTTTTCGGCTCGCGCAGAATCTGAATCAGCGCCTCTTCGCTCAGCTCTTTCAGCGTCGCGACCACCGGCAGACGGCCAATGAATTCAGGAATCAAACCAAATTTGATTAAATCGCCTGGTTCAACCTGGCCTAACAGTTCGCCTTCCGTCGATTTTTCCGATTTTCCTTTTACCGACGCGCCGAAACCGATGCCGCGCCCGGTGTCGGTACGCTGTTCGATAACCTTATCCAGCCCGGCAAACGCGCCGCCGCAGATAAAGAGGATCTTGGAAGTATCCACCTGCAAAAACTCTTGCTGCGGATGCTTACGGCCGCCCTGCGGCGGAACGGCGGCGATAGTCCCTTCGATCAGTTTCAGCAGCGCCTGCTGAACCCCCTCGCCGGAGACGTCGCGCGTGATCGACGGATTGTCTGATTTACGTGAAATTTTATCAATTTCATCAATATAGACAATGCCGCGCTGCGCTTTCTGCACATCATAGTCGCATTTTTGCAGCAGCTTCTGGATTATGTTCTCCACGTCTTCACCCACGTAACCCGCCTCGGTCAATGTGGTGGCATCAGCCATGGTGAACGGTACGTCGAGAAAGCGCGCCAGGGTTTCAGCCAGCAGCGTTTTACCGCTACCAGTCGGACCGATCAGCAAAATATTACTTTTGCCCAGCTCGATGCCGTTATTACTGTCGCCGTTGCGTAACCGCTTATAGTGGTTATATACCGCGACAGCCAGCACCTTCTTGGCCTGTTCCTGACCGATAACGTAATCGTCAAGATGGCGGCGAATTTCATGCGGCGTCGGCAGCGCACTGCGCTCACGATGCGGAGACACTTCTTTAATTTCTTCGCGAATAATGTCGTTACACAAGTCAACACATTCATCGCAGATATACACTGACGGCCCGGCAATCAGCTTGCGTACTTCATGCTGGCTTTTGCCGCAGAAAGAGCAGTACAGCAACTTTCCTGAACCGTCTTTGCGCTTATCTGTCATCAGTAAACCTCTTCTTAGTCTTTTGCCCGCAGGCCAACCACAGCGATATCGCTACAGCGAACGCCGACACTCATAGCCAATACGCGCAAGAATACACCGCACTACAGACCCCCGGTCGAACACTGATTTTCCTGCTTATATTGCAGAACATCATTGACGATTAGTGAATACAGAATCTACCAGGCCGTAGTCTACCGCCTCGCTGGCAGAGAGGAAACGATCCCGCTCCGTGTCTCTCTCTATCACTTCAAGAGGCTGACCCGTATGTTTAGCCATCAGTTCATTCATTCTGGCTTTTACTTTCAATATTTCTTTGGCATGGATTTCGATATCCGTAGCCTGCCCCTGGAACCCGCCCAGCGGCTGGTGAATCATAACCCGTGAATTGGGCAGGCAGATACGTTTGCCTTTTGCGCCGGCGGCCAACAGGAAAGATCCCATGGAACAAGCCTGTCCCATACAGATCGTGCTCACGTCCGGCTTGATGAACTGCATGGTATCGTAAATAGACATGCCGGCGGTAATAACGCCCCCGGGGGAGTTAATATACAGAAAGATGTCCTTTTCCGGATTTTCAGCTTCCAGAAACAGCATCTGGGCTACGATCAGGTTCGCCATATGATCTTCGACCTGACCGGTCAGGAAGATGATCCTTTCTTTAAGCAGACGGGAATAAATATCGTAAGAACGTTCCCCACGAGAGGTTTGCTCAACCACCATCGGCACCAAAGCCATATGAGGTGCTTGTTTTTCTTGTTCGCCACTGTATGACATTCACGTCTCCTAGATAAAATACATCCGGCATCATTATTGCCCGATTCTACTTTAGATAAATGATGATGACCATGCCGACGCATTCGGTTCACTCATCCAAGGGGCAAAACGCAAACAATAAACCGGAGATCCCTAACGATGCCCTCTTTCCTGCAATATTTGGGGTATCGGCATCGTTTTTCAAGCTTACACCACCAATTGCCTTAGATTAAAGCGTTATCGGCCCGGCTTGACGCCCTCTATTCATAGTAGTGCAATTTAACTCATCTCGTTTAAGAACAAACCGATAATTAGAGCAATCACTTAAATAGAAAAAAACCCGCGCCATAAGGCTACGGGCTTTTTTTGACAGGGAAAAACTCCCTGGCACAGCAACAACAAAATGATGCTTACGCAGCCGTCGTCTGATTCATCAGTTCATTAAAGCTAACGGATTTCTCAACCACTTTTGCCTTGCTAAGCAGCGTTTCAACCGCCTGTTCTTCCAGAGCGACGTTACGCATGTTGTTCATCAGTTCTTTGTTTTTGCTGTAGAACTCGACAACTTCCTGCGGATCTTCATACGCGGAAGCCATTTCGTCGATCAACGCCTTAACGCGTTCTTCGTCCGCTTTCAGCTCATTGGCGCTGATGACTTCACCCAGCAACAGGCCGATAACGACGCGACGCTTGGCTTGTTCTTCGAACAATTCGCGCGGCAATTCCAGCGCCTGCTTTTCGTTGCCGCCGAAACGTTGTGCGGCCTGGCGGCGCAGAACGTCGATTTCGCCGTCAATCAGCGCGGCGGGAACATCAATTTCATTCGCTTTGATCAGGCCGTCTAGAACCTGGGTTTTCACACGGTTACGCACCGCGCCTTTCAACTCACGTTCCATATTTTTGCGAACTTCAGCACGCAGACCTTCCTGAGAACCATCTTCCACGCCGAAACGTTTAATGAATTCTTCAGTCAATTCAGGTAATTCGCGCTCTTCGACTTTTTTCAGCACGATAGCGAACTTAGCGGCTTTACCTTTCAGATTTTCTGCGTGGTAATCTTCCGGGAAGTTCACGTCGATAGTGAACTCTTCACCCGCTTTGTGGCCGACAACGCCATCTTCAAAACCTGGGATCATACGGCCTTGACCCATAGCCAGTACGAAATCGGAAGCTTTGCCGCCTTCGAATTCTTCACCATCGATAGAACCGGTGAAGTCGATGGTAACGCGATCTTCGGCAGTCGCGGCGCCATCGGTTTCTTTCCAGGTCGCCTGCTGTTTACGCAACGTTTCCAGCATAGTATCGACATCGGCTTCCGTTACTTCGACAACCGGTTTTTCGACTTCGATTGATTCCAGATCTTTCAATTCCACTTCCGGATACACTTCGAATTCAACGGAGTAGGTGAAGTCGCCGCCCACTTGATATTCACCCGGAACATAGTTCGGCGCACCAACTGGGTTAATCTTTTCTTTGATGATGGCATCAACGAAATTACGCTGCATCAAATCGCCCAGCACGTCCTGACGCACGGATGCACCATAACGCTGAGCAACAATATTCATCGGCACTTTGCCTTTGCGAAAGCCGTCAATACGTACTTTTTTGGCCACGTTGACCAGCTCGCTCTTAACCGCACTCTCAATGCTGTCAGCAGCAACGGTAATCGTTACACGGCGCCCAAGGCCTTGAGTGGTTTCAACAGAAACTTGCATCTTGTTACCTCAAAAAATCACAGTGCTCGGTCAACCCCAAAACTATTCTCACAACAGCAAAGCTCAATTTCAAACAAGCGCCGTCGGCGCTTAACAGAAAAAAGCCTTACAGAACCGGGACGGCCACCATGTTGTTACCAGACCCTGTTCCCTGTAGTCAGAAGCGTCCCGAATACATTCCGGAAAAATAGACGCGGCATTATAGCGGTATAGATAGGATGAGTCGAGGACGGCGGACAGACTATTCGATAGGACATGCACACTTTTATAAATAACCCGTCCGAAAACGGGTCGTCGGCGACAATCTATGACATGATGCCCGCGCCGCCGCAGGGCGGTGATGACGGAACGGCGTTTTGCAGGCTATCCCATTCTTTGGTCGTGTAGGTATGCAGCGCCAACGCATGCACCGAACTCGCCAATTCCGCCGCCAGCGCCGCATAAATAGCCCGATGACGGCCTAACACCCGTTCCCCCGTAAAGCGATCGCTGACTATCACCACCTTGAAATGACTTTCAGATCCGGCTGGTACGTTATGACGATAGCTTTCATCAATCACTTCCAGGTGAAACGGTTCGAATTCCACACGCAATTTTTCTTCTATTACTTCACGCATCATACGACTACCCTTTCGACGTTGGAAAAGTTCGGTATCAGCTTGGAACTTCCGTCATGGACAGACTTCCCGCTCACTTCAATCTTAGCTGTTTTTCAAGCCGTTATGATCCCCCGCCACGCCTTTGCGGAAAAATAAACGAGTGGCGATTTGATGGCCTGTTTTCGTCACTATTTCAGCATTGATGCGGGCGGCCCAATAGATTTCAAGAGCGGCCGGCACACCCGCGGCTTGAAAGATGGCGGGTATAAAAACGATTTTGCCTGGATGAGGGTGAAGAAAAGATAAATTTCAGAAGAATTCCCCGAACTCTGCTCTTTCCACTGCCCGCGGCAATGATATGATACCAACAAATTTTGTCAGCTAACCACCCTAAACATTACCGAGAAAATACGAATGTTAAAAAAATTATTTTTCCCGCTTTTGGCCGTGCTGATGCTTGCCGGCTGTGCCAGCAAAAGCAACACGCTCAATGTAATGCCCAAAATCAGCCTTCCCCCGCAGGATCCGACGCTAATGGGCATTACAATCAGCATCAACGGCGCCGATCAGCGCGCCGATCAGGCCCTGGCAAAAGTAAACCGCGACGGACAATTGATTACCTTGACTCCATCGCGCGATCTACGTTTCCTGTTGCAGGAAGCGCTGGAGAAACAGATGGCGGCACGGGGTTATATGATCGGCACCGGCGGACCGGTTGCTTTGCAGATCGTGGTTAATAATCTGTACGCGGACGTTGCCGAAGGCAACCTGCGCTACAACATCACCACTAAAGCCGATATCTCCATCCTCTCCCAGGCCGCCAACGGCAACAAACAGGTCAAGAACTATCGTTCGACCTATAATGTTCAGGGCGCATTCACTGCGACCAATGATAAAATTACCGATGCGGTCAATACGGTGTTAGGCGATGTCATCAACGACATGGCGCAAGACACCAGCGTTAGCGCCTTTATTAAAGAAAACGCCCGTTAATCTTTTCATTCCGATTCCTTTGCTCCGCGATTTCTCCTGCGGAGCAAGGGAAAGGACGCTTCATGCTTAGTCGTATCATCAATCTATTCAGCCAGCGTAATTCGCTTTTCCTGCTGTTGCTGGGTTTTGCTTCCGGTTTACCGCTGGCACTAACCTCCGGCACGCTGCAAGCCTGGATGACCGTGGAAAATGTTGATTTAAAAACCATCGGTTTTTTTTCTTTGGTCGGTCAGGCGTATGTATTCAAGTTTCTGTGGTCCCCCCTGATGGACCGCTACACCCCGCCGTTCCTTGGCCGGCGCCGGGGGTGGTTGCTGCTCAGTCAACTCTCATTGGTCGCCGCGATCGTATGCATGGGATTTATGAATCCGGCCCATGACCTCTGGTGGCTGGCCGCCCTGGCCGTATTGGTCGCTTTTTGCTCCGCCTCGCAGGATATCGTGTTCGACGCCTACAAAACGGATCTGCTCCAACCGGAAGAACGCGGAACCGGGGCGGCGGTATCCGTATTGGGTTATCGCTTAGCCATGTTGGTTTCGGGCGGGCTTGCGCTATGGATTGCCGACAGGTTATTGGGTTGGCAGGCGACTTACTGGCTGATGGCCGGCTTAATGCTCATCGGCGTACTCTCCACCCTGCTGGCGCCCGAGCCCAATAACAGCCAGCCCGCCCCGCGCACAATCGAACAGGCCATAGTTTCCCCGCTGCGTAACTTTTTCGGGCGGAACAATGCCTGGCTGATTTTGCTGTTAATCGTGCTGTACAAATTAGGGGATGCTTTCGCTATCAGCCTGACCACCACATTCCTTATTCGCGGCGTCGGCTTCAATGCCGGCGATGTCGGCCTGATCAACAAAACGCTGGGGTTATTTGCCACCATCGTCGGCGCGGTTTATGGCGGCCTGCTGATGCAGCGGCTTACTCTGTTCAGGGCGTTGATGCTGTTTGGCATCCTGCAAGCGGTTTCCAACGCCGGCTACTGGCTGTTGGCCGTCACCGATAAAAACATGATCACCATGGCCAGCGCCGTTTTTCTGGAAAATCTGTGCGGGGGAATGGGCACCTCCGCATTTGTCGCGTTATTGATGACGCTGTGCCACAAATCGTTCTCCGCTACGCAGTTTGCCCTGCTTTCCGCCCTTTCCGCCGTAGGACGAGTCTATGTTGGCCCGATTGCCGGCTGGTTTGTTGAAGCGCACGGTTGGGCATGGTTTTATCTTTTCTCGATCGCCGCGGCCTTGCCGGGGCTAATTCTCTTGATGGCATGCCGGGATACGTTGGAGTACACGCAAAAAACGGGCGATTTCCTGCCGCGCGCCACATTTCCCGGCTATTACGCCGGGGCGTTGCGCGCACTCGCGCTGGGCTCCTGCCTGTTGGGATTATGGTTAATCCTGCTGATAACCAATGCGCTGGGGTGGACTGTTCATCCCAGGCTGGCCGATTATCTGCTGACGGCCGGCGGTGGATTAGCCCTGCTGGGGATTGTATTGGGCAGCGCGTTGGATTACCTGTCGCTGCGCTCGCCAGCGAATCATTCCAATTGATCATGACTAAAGGGACAAAAACGCGTTATTCTACGGTTTTATCCCTTTATTAAATTATTTTTCTCAATTATCTCGCCAAGAAAAAAATTTATTTCATAACGGTAACATTTCGTCTGAACTAATTTTGTTTTTTGACGATAAAAGTTTCTGAACCCAACATTTTTACCCGCTCGAAAATAAACGTCACTATTAGTTGTAATTTTGTATTATCAAACCATACTTTTTGCTAGGCAAAACGTTAATTGCCTGTTTTTAAAAATCATTTTTATTGACCGCTGTCTTTGTGACAATACGTGCAAAAAGCAGCAACAATTGGCTGACATAACCTTAAT
The DNA here is from genome assembly GCF_017569925.1 of Brenneria izadpanahii. Lineage (NCBI taxonomy): Bacteria > Pseudomonadati > Pseudomonadota > Gammaproteobacteria > Enterobacterales > Pectobacteriaceae > Brenneria > Brenneria izadpanahii. The sequence continues at coordinate 3,911,336 of NZ_CP050854.1, forward strand.
CATGTTTACAGTAAAGTAACCTTCCCGTAAAATGCCCGCTCGCGTGAAATGACAATAGAGCCCTTGTAATTGAGGTCGCTAGATGAGACTCAGGAAATACAATAAAATTTTTGGGATGTTGTCTTTATTTGCAGCCACAGCAGTGCTCAGCGGCTGCGATATGGCACTGATGAATCCCAAAGGACAAATCGGGTTAGAGCAAAGATCGTTAATACTGACTGCCATCGGGCTGATGTTGATCGTTGTTGTTCCCGTCATCATTATGACGATCGCTTTCGCCTGGAAGTTCCGAGCTTCCAATGAGAAAGCAAAGTACACCCCCAACTGGTCGCACTCCAACAAGATTGAAGCCGTTGTCTGGACTGTGCCGATTATCATTGTCGCGATCCTTGCCACCATCACCTGGAAAACGACCCACTCGCTTGATCCTTATAAACCTTTGGAATCAGATATTAAGCCGATTAATGTCGAAGTGGTTTCCCTTGACTGGAAATGGCTGTTCGTTTATCCGGATCTGGGCATCGCCAGCGTTAATGAACTAGCGTTCCCGGCAAACGTCCCCGTCGCATTCAAAATCACCTCCGACTCGGTAATGAACTCGTTCTTCATTCCTCGTCTCGGCGGCCAAATCTATGCCATGGCCGGTATGCAGACTCAGCTTCATCTGATTGCCAATGAACCGGGTAAATATGACGGCATCTCCGGCGGTTACAGCGGAAAGGGTTTTTCCGGGATGAAATTCACCGCCATCGCTACCCCCACTCAGCAGGAATTTGAACAATGGGTAGCGAACGTCCGTGCGTCGTCCAAAACGCTCAACAGCATGGATGAGTTCAATAAACTGGCTCAGCCAAGTGAATACCATCCGGTAGAGTACTTCTCCAGCGTTCAACCGGATTTGTTCAGGAATATTATTCTCAAATTCACAGGCAACGACATGAACATGCAACATCACGGCGAAGGCATGAAGCACGATGAAAACATGCACATGCAGCACGATGAGAGTATGAACATGGGCGAGCATGCCTCGCACCAAGGAGCCGAGGGATAATAAGATGTTCGGAAAACTTACACTCGATGCAATTCCGTATCATGAACCCATTATCATGGTCACCGTGGCGGGGATCATCGTCGGCGGTCTGGCGCTGCTGGCGGCGATAACCTATTTCGGTAAGTGGAAATGGCTATGGACGGAATGGTTCACCTCCGTCGACCATAAAAAGATCGGCATCATGTATGTCATCGTCGCGCTGGTGATGATGCTGCGCGGCTTTGCCGACGCCATTATGATGCGTGGTCAACAGGTACTGGCCTCCGCCGGCGAAGCGGGCTTCCTTAACCCGCATCACTACGATCAAATCTTTACCGCCCACGGCGTCATCATGATTTTCTTCGTGGCGACGCCTTTTGTGGTGGGTTTGATGAACCTGGCGGTTCCGTTGCAAATCGGCGCCCGCGACGTTGCCTTCCCTTTCCTGAACTCTCTGAGTTTTTGGCTGTTTGTGGCCGGCGTCATCCTGATCAATATCTCGCTGGGGGTAGGCGAGTTTGCTCAGACCGGCTGGGTGGCTTATCCGCCGCTATCCGGTAAGGAATACAGTCCCGGCGTCGGGGTCGATTACTGGATATGGAGTCTACAGATATCCGGTTTAGGCACCACGCTGACCGGGGTGAACTTCTTCGCCACCATTATGAAGATGCGCGCGCCCGGCATGTCGCTGATGAAAATGCCGGTATTCACCTGGACGGCGCTATGCACCAACGTGCTGATTATCGCCGCCTTCCCGATACTGACCGTAACCATCGCGTTGCTGACGCTGGACCGCTACCTCGGCACCCATTTCTTTACCAACGATATGGGCGGCAACATGATGATGTACATCAACCTGATTTGGGCATGGGGTCATCCTGAGGTTTACATTCTGGTTCTGCCGGTGTTCGGCATCTACTCCGAAGTGGTGGCCACGTTCTGTAAAAAACGGCTGTTTGGCTACACCTCTCTGGTGTGGGCGACCATCGCGATAACCATATTGTCGTTCATCGTCTGGCTGCACCACTTCTTCACTATGGGGTCCGGCGCCAACGTCAACGCCTTCTTCGGTATCGCCACGATGATTATTTCGATCCCGACCGGGGTGAAAATATTCAACTGGCTGTTCACCATGTACCAGGGCCGCATTCAGCCTCATTCCGCCATGCTGTGGACGACCGGCTTCATCATCACCTTCTCCATCGGCGGGATGACGGGCGTACTGCTGGCGGTTCCCGGCGCCAACTTCGTGCTGCACAACAGCCTGTTCCTGATCGCTCACTTCCACAACGTGATCATCGGCGGCGTGGTGTTCGGTTGCTTTGCCGGCATCACATACTGGTTCCCGAAAGCATTCGGCTTCACCCTGAACGAAACCTGGGGCAAACGCGCTTTCTGGTTCTGGATCACCGGTTTCTTCGTTGCCTTTATGCCGCTGTACGCGCTGGGCTTTATGGGAATGACCCGCCGGTTAAGCCAGCAAATCAACCCGGAATTCCACCCGTTGCTGGTCGTGGCTTCCCTCGGCGTGGTGCTGATCGGTCTCGGCGTGCTGTGCCAGTTGATGCAGTTCTACGTCAGTATCCGCGATCGCCACCAGAACCGCGACCTGACAGGCGACCCATGGGATGGCCGCACGCTGGAATGGTCGACTTCGTCTCCGGCGCCTTTCTATAACTTTGCTACCGTTCCGCACGTTCACGATCGCGATGCGTTCTGGGAAGCCAAAGAAAAAGGCGAAGCCTACAAAAAACCTGCTGGTTATGAAGCGATTCACATGCCGAAAAATACCGGCGCGGGCGTCATTATTTCAGCGTTCAGTCTGGTGTTCGGTTTTGCCATGATCTGGCATATCTGGTGGCTGGCGATTATCGGCTTCGCCGGAATGATCGTGACCTGGATCGTGCATAGCTTTAATCAGGATGTCGACTACTACGTTCCGGTTAAAGAAATCGAGCAGATCGAGAATCAGAATTTTGAGCAAATCAGCAAAGCAGGTCTGAAACATGTCAACTGAAACTCTGACTAACCATAGCGCAGCCCATGCCGAGCATGGGCATCACGATGCGGGGGCCACCAAGGTATTCGGCTTCTGGATCTACCTGATGAGCGACTGCATTCTGTTTGCGTCTCTATTCGCAACTTATGCGGTGCTGGTTAACGGCACCGCGGGCGGTCCGACGGGGAAGGACATTTTCGAACTGCCCTTCGTTCTGGTGGAAACCTTCGCCCTGCTGTTCAGCAGTATTACCTACGGCATGGCGATGATCGCCATGAACAAAGGCAATAAATCACAGGTCAACGCCTGGCTGGGATTGACGTTCCTATTCGGCCTGGCGTTTATCGCGATGGAGATCTACGAATTCCATCACCTGATTGCCGAGGGTTTCGGTCCGGATCGCAGCGCTTTTCTATCGGCCTTCTTCGCGCTGGTAGGCACGCACGGTATCCACGTCACCTCCGGTCTGATCTGGATCATCATCATGATGGTGCTGATTTCCAGCCGCGGCCTGACCGCCGTCAATAAAACCCGTCTGATGTGCCTGAGTCTGTTCTGGCACTTCCTTGATGTGGTTTGGATTTGTGTCTTCACCGTTGTTTATCTGATGGGGGCGATGTAATGAGTCATTCAACAACCGATCATGCAGGCGCCAGCCACGGCAGCGTCAAATCCTATCTGATAGGTTTTGTGCTGTCCGTTATCCTGACCGTCATTCCTTTTGCGATGGTCATGGCCGGCTCAGCCTCACAGCACGCCATCATTCTGACCGTGGTGGGATGCGCCGTTGTCCAGATTCTGGTCCATCTGGTGTATTTCCTGCACCTGAGTACCGCCTCTGAAGAGCGCTGGAACGTGGTGGCCCTTGTGTTTACCGTCCTGATTATCGCGATTGTCGTTGCGGGTTCCATATGGATTATGTGGAATACGCACGCCAACATGATGATCCAGTAACCGAGCCGTAAAAGATGATTAAATACCTGCAAGTCACTAAACCAGGAATTATTTTCGGTAACCTGATTTCTGTTATCGGCGGATTTCTCCTTGCCGCTCAAGGCAGTATTGATTACGTCCTGTTTCTCTCCACCCTGTTTGGCGTATCGCTGGTCGTTGCGTCGGGTTGCGTGTTTAACAATGTCATCGACCGCGATATCGACAAAAAAATGGAGAGAACCAAAAATCGAGTTTTGGTTAAGGGACTGATTTCACTGAAGGTAACTCTGGTTTACGCTTCTCTGTTGGGTATTGCCGGCTTTGCGTTGCTGTACATCGCGGCCAATCCGCTGGCCATGTGGCTGGCAGTGATGGGCTTCGTGGTCTATGTCGGCGTTTACAGTCTGTATATGAAGCGCCATTCGGTTTACGGCACGCTGATCGGCAGCCTGTCCGGCGCCGCGCCGCCGGTGATCGGTTATTGCGCCGTCAGCGGCCAGTTCGACGCCGGCGCGCTGATTTTGCTGCTGATTTTCAGCCTGTGGCAGATGCCGCACTCCTACGCGATCGCCATCTTTCGCCTGAAAGACTACCAGGCCGCCAATATTCCGGTATTGCCGGTAGTAAAAGGCATTTCCGTGGCGAAAAACCATATCACGCTCTACATTCTGGCATTCATGATCGCCACGCTGATGCTCTCTTTGGGCGGTTATGCCGGTTACAAATACCTGGTCGTCGCCGCCGCCGTCAGCGTATGGTGGCTGGGCATGGCGTTATCAGGCTATAAAAATGCCAATGATGACCGGGTCTGGGCCAAAAAACTGTTTATCTTTTCCATCGTCGCCATTACTTCGCTGAGCGTGATGATGTCCGTTGACTCCATCGCACCGGCGCAGGAAGCGCTGTTAACCTATTTGCGTTAACGCCGGCGCTCCGCTGCACAAAACAGGCGGCGCTCTCCGCCTGTTTTCTTTTCCCCTTCCGCCCTGCCCCGCCAAATCGCGTAACAAAGCTATCGTTTACGCGCTGACGGATATCGAACTAGAATAGCGCCGACTGTTTTCCAGAGGTATCAATGAACGACAATAAAATGACTCCCGGCGAACTACGTGCGACCTGGGGCTTAGGTACGGTATTTTCGCTGCGCATGCTCGGCATGTTCATGGTACTCCCCGTTCTGACCACCTACGGCATGGCGCTGCAGGGCGCCAGCGAGTCGCTTATCGGTATCGCCATTGGCATTTACGGCCTGATGCAGGCGATTTTCCAGATCCCCTTCGGCCTGATGTCAGACCGCGTCGGCCGGAAGCCGTTGATTGTCGGCGGCCTGCTGATCTTCACCCTGGGCAGCGTCATCGCCGCGCTCAGCGATTCAATCTGGGGCATTATCCTTGGCCGGGCGCTACAGGGCTCCGGCGCGATTTCCGCCGCCGTGATGGCGCTGCTTTCCGATCTTACCCGCGAGCAGAATCGTACCAAAGCGATGGCGTTTATCGGCGTCAGCTTCGGCGTCACCTTCGCTATCGCCATGGTGGTCGGTCCCATCGTCACCCATGCATTCGGATTGCAGGCTTTGTTCTGGGGCATCGCCGTTCTGGCGCTGATGGGCATCGTGATTACCTTAACCATGATCCCGGCGGCGCCATCGCATGTATTGAACCGGGAATCGGCGATTGTACGCGGCAGCTTCCGCAAGGTTTTAGCCAATAGCCGCCTGCTAAAACTAAACTTCGGCATCATGTGTTTGCATATTCTGCTGATGTCGAGTTTCGTGGCGCTGCCAAGAGTTATGGAACAAGCCGGGCTGGCGCCGCAGGACCACTGGAAAGTCTATCTGGTCACCATGCTGATTTCATTCGCCGGCGTGGTGCCGTTCATTATCTATGCCGAATTGAAACGGCGGATGATCCGGGTATTTATCCTCTGTATTGTGCTGCTGATCGCTGCGGAACTGGTGCTATGGGCGGCCGGAAACCAGCTCTGGCGCATCATTTTCGGCATTCAGCTATTCTTTCTCGCCTTTAACGTGATGGAAGCGCTGTTGCCGTCGCTGATCAGTAAAGAGTCCCCCGCCGGATACAAGGGAACCGCTATGGGCGTTTATTCCACGACGCAGTTTCTCGGCGTCGCCATCGGCGGTAGTCTGGGCGGCGGACTGTTCGATCTGTACGGTCCGGCGGCGGTCTTCGCCATTGGCGCAGGCATTGCCGCGCTGTGGCTGATCGTCGGCTTCACGATGCCGGAACCGCCTTATCTCAGCAGCCTGAGAATCACTCTCTCCGATTTAGCCTTAAAGAACAGCGACCTCGAACAGAAAATGCGAACCCAGCCGGGGGTTGCGGAGGTCATCATCGTGCCGGATGAGTACAGCGCCTACGTTAAGATCGATAACAAGCGAATCAGCAGACAGCAACTAGAGCAGTTGGTCAGACAGGCATAAGAACGACAAGGCCGGCAATGCCGGCCTGTAAAATCTTAATCGCGAAAATTGGTGAACTGGAACGGTTGCCCCAGATCGGCGCCGCGCACTAACGCCATCACGCTTTGCAAATCGTCGCGCGATTTTCCGGTCACCCGCACCTGTTCGCCCTGAATCTGGGCCTGCACCTTCAGTTTGCTGTCTTTAATCAGTTTAACGATTTTTTTCGCCAGCGCGCTTTCTATACCCTGCTTCAGCTTGGCCTCAACGCTGTAGGTTTTGCCGCTGTGATCCATCTCTTCAGGAACCTCCAGCGCGCCGCCTTCGATACCCCGCTTCATCAGTTTTTCACGCAGAATATCAACCAGTTGCTGAACCTGAAAATCCGATTCGCTGGCGACTTTGATGCTTTGTGATTTTTCATTCAGTTCAAAGCTGGCCGGCACATTGCGAAAATCCCAGCGAGTGCTCAGCTCACGCGTGGCGTTATCCACCGCATTACGGACTTCCTGCATATCAATTTCCGAAACAATATCGAAAGATGGCATAATCAATCTCCTGACAATTTTGACCGGCGAGCATAATAACCGCTCCTTTTCCATATACCCAATAGATTTCATGGCGCAAGACGGCGTCAATGCACGAACCCCAAACGCAAAGCATTTAGGGAGCAATACGCCGCCGCAACTTGAAAGATAATGGATATAACCGAATAGTGATGCAAATAGTAACCTATGACTGGCCTATATAAGAACGACTGTTCCCGTGTCAATAAAGGGAGTATCAAATGAAAATAACCGTTCTTGGTTGCGGTGCTATCGGGCAGCTATGGCTAGCCGCCTTCCATCAGCATGGGCATGATGTCCAAGGGTGGCTACGTATTCCACAACCTTTCTGCCCGGTTAATGTGATCCAGCTAAACGGGCAGCACTGTAATCTGAATCTGACCGCCAACGATCCCGAGCATCTGGCGCAAAGCGAGCTGTTATTGGTCACGTTAAAGGCCTGGCAGGTTTCTGATGCCGTTATCGCGTTACTGCCGCAACTAAACCCCCATTGCACTATTTTGTTATTACACAATGGAATGGGAACACACGAAGAGCTGCCGCCTCTCAGTCAGCCGCTGATTTTTGGCGTGACGACGCACGCAGCTCGCCGTGATGCCACCACCGTAGTCCATGTCGCGGCGGGCACAACGCACATCGGATCGGTCAACAATGCCGATACGCAAAGTCATTTTGCAGAAATACTGCACCAGGTTTTACCCGATGTCGCCTGGCATAACAATATTACCGCCACCTGCTGGCTAAAACTGGCGGCCAACTGCGTCATCAATCCGTTAACGGTGGTGTACCAATGCCAAAACGGAGACCTGCGGGATCATCCGCAACAGTTGGAATCGCTTTGTCAGGAAATAGCGGCCGTGATGGATCGGGAGGGCTTCCATACCTCAACGGAAAGCCTGCTAATCTACATTAACCAAGTTATTCAGAACACTGCGGCTAATATCTCTTCCATGCGGCAAGACATCATGGCGCAGCGGCATACCGAGATCGACTATATCACCGGTTATCTGCTGCGGCGGGCGCGTATCCACGGTCTGACGCTGCCCGAGAATAGCCGGCTGTTTGAAGCCATCAAGCGTAAGGAGAATGAATATGAGCGCATCGGTACTGGCGTGTCTGGCTCCTGGTAGCGAAGAAACCGAAGCCGTCACGACAATAGATCTCCTGATCAGAGCGGGCATTCAGGTTACGACCGCCAGCGTCGCCAGCGATGGCGGCCTGGAAATCATCTGTTCCCGCGGCGTAAAACTTTTGGCCGACGTTCCGCTGGTCGCGGTTGCCGATCGGCATTTTGACGCATTGATTTTACCGGGCGGGCTGCAAGGCGCCGAATGTTTTCGCGATAGCCCGCTGCTGGTGGAATGTATTCGTCAGACCCATCAGGAAGGAAAAATCATCGCGGCGATGTGCGCCTCGCCGGCCGTGGTGCTGGAACATCACCAGCTATTCCCCATCGGCAATATGACCGGTTATCCGGGGTTAAAAGATAAAATCGCGCCGGAGAAGTGGATGGATAAGCGGGTGGTTTACGATCCCCGCGTCAAGCTGCTGACCACCCAAGGTCCGGGCACCAGCATGGATTTCGCCCTGAAACTGATCGATCTGCTGCTGGGTAAAGAGAAAGCGGCGGAAGTGGCGGCACAGCTAATCCTGCCGCCCGGTATTTATAACTACCGGGACTGACAAAGAAGGGCGCGGTCCGGCGCCCTTCCCATCGCATTACGGACGGTACACCTTCACGTTGCTGAACCCTTGTTCGCGCAGGTACAGCGCCTGTAAACGGCTCATCACCCCGCGCTCGCAATAGAGCAGATAGGTTTTACTCTGGTCCAGATCGCCGAATTGCGTGCTCAATTTGTAAAATGGCAGCAATTTAATCTCGGCGCCGTTCGGCTCCAACGGTTTATCTTCCTGCTCGTCCGGCGCGCGGATATCCAGTAAGACATCCGTTGGCGCAAACGCCGCCACAGTTTCCACCTCAGCCACTTCCTGACTGGCTTGCTCGGCGATTTCGCGGATATCGATGTTACGCGCTTCGCTGACCACGCGTTCCAGAATCGAGAAATCGAACAGGCTTTCTTCATGCTCGATTTTAGCTTTAACCGCTTTCACCGTCGGGCTTTTGGAAATCACGCCGCAGTATTCCGGCATCGTTTTGGCGAAGTCTTCGGTTCCCAGTTGACGAGCCAGCTTGATGATGTGCTCTTTGTCATGAGAAATCAGCGGGCGCAAAATCAATGTATCGGAAGCATTATCGATCAGGCGCAGGTTCGTCAGCGTCTGACTGGAAACCTGTCCCAGCGCTTCGCCCGTCACCAATGCCTGAACGCCATAGCGTTCAGCCATTTTGGAAGCCGCGCGCACCATCATGCGCTTGAGCACCACGCCCATCTGACCATCATCGATCTTTTCAAGGATCTCGCCGACTACCGGCTCAAAATCAATGGCAATGAAACGCACCCGATGTGAACTGCCAAAACGGCTCCACAGATAATGCGCGACCTGCTTAACGCCGATTTCATGAGCCGCGCCGCCCAGATTAAAGAAGCAGTAATGCACCCGACAGCCGCGGCGCATCAGCATATAGCTGGATACGCCGGAATCGAAGCCGCCGGAAATCAGCGACAAGACGTCTTCCTGCGTGCCGATGGGAAAGCCGCCAATCCCTTCGTAGCGGCCATTAATCAGCAGCAGCCGATCCTGATCGATTTCCAGATGGACGGTAACCTGCGGAGACGTAAGGTTTACCCTGGCGGTTTCAATATGCTGGTTCAAACCGCCGCCGACATAGCGCTCCACGTCCTGAGAGCTAAACTCATGCTTACCCCGGCGTTTCACGCGCACGCAAAACGTTTTCCCTTCCAGTTGCTCGCGGTACAGCGCCAGCGTCTGCTCAAAGATGTCATGAATATCGCTATAGGCGCGATCTTCAACATCCAGAATGTGATGAATGCCGGGAATACGCGTCAGCGCATCGCGAATACTCTCATGCTGGCTTTCGTCTTTTGCGCGAACTTCTATATGATCCCAGTGACGGACAACCGCCAGCGTTTCATCATGATTTTTGAGTACGTTGCGGATGTTCCCCGTCAGAATCTTGATAAAGCGCAACCGCACGGATTGGCTTTTGATGGTGATTTCCGGGAACAATTTAATGATAAACTTCATGGCGGCTGTCGTTACTTGATCAGATAGGGTGTAAATAAATTTACCCTGAGCGCTAAAATCACGTTATCGGTAAAATTAGCCAGACAGCGATGATTTTACCGATAGCATCCAGGGCGCGGAGTATATCATTATCTATACCCAAAGTAATTGGCGTTACGGCCAATCACGCGGCGGCATCAAATAATCAGCCTATAACCAATATATTTCGATATCCAGGAAGGCGGAAGCCCCAACGGGGCGAGGCCCAGCGAAGGGCCGAGTAATAAGCGCGGCCGCGCGCCTGCAATTTGAAAGATGACGGGGATATAGAGATTGCCCTATGCTTTAGCCGTATAATTGCATCGGCATTGGTTGATGTTCGCATGTAAAATAACGCTATGCAGTAACCACACCGCAGCGTATAAACCAGGATTCTGAAAATACTATGCCCAAGAAAACCGAGCAGCCAGTGAGTTTTGAAAACGCGCTGAACGAGCTGGAAAAAATCGTGACCCGCCTTGAATCCGGTGAATTGCCGTTGGAAGAGGCTCTGAATGAATTTGAGCATGGAATACAGCTTGCGCGTCAGGGGCAGCAAAAACTGCAACAGGCTGAGCAGCGGGTACAGATTTTACTTAGCGATGAGCCGGATGCGGAGCTGTCGCCTTTTACCCCGGACAGTGAGCCGCTATGACAGACTTCTCCGAACAATTGGATGCCCACTGCCAGCGGACTAATCGTATCCTGAGTCATTTCATCTCCGCGTTACCCTTTCAGAGTAGTCCACTGGTTAACGCCATGGGTTATGGTTCATTGTTAGGCGGCAAGCGGCTGCGTCCATTTCTGGTTTATACTACGGGTGAACTGTTTGGTATGCCGCTGGAAAGTCTGGATGCGCCCGCCGCGGCGGTAGAATGCATTCATGCCTATTCATTAATCCATGACGATCTACCGGCGATGGACAATGATGATCTGCGTCGCGGTCAGCCGACCTGTCATATCAAGTTTGGCGAAGCCAGCGCCGTTTTGGCCGGAGATGCCCTGCAAACGTTAGCATTCTCAATTTTAGCTGATGCCCCGATGCCGCAAGTTACGGTGCAAAATCGCCTGGCGATGTTGTCCGAGCTGGCCCAGGCCAGCGGCGTCGCAGGCATGTGCGGCGGCCAGGCGTTGGATTTGGCGGCGGAAGGCCATCAGGTGGATTTGGCCGCGCTGGAGCAGATCCACCGGCATAAGACGGGCGCGCTAATCCGCGCGGCGGTAAGACTGGGCGCGCTGGCGGCCGGCGAGCCGGGCCGGGCGGCGTTGCCTTACCTCGATCGCTACGCCAACGCTATCGGTCTGGCCTTTCAGGTACAGGACGATATTTTAGATGTGGTCGGGGATAGCGCCACGACGGGGAAACGTCAGGGCGCCGATCAACAACTGGGTAAGAGTACCTATCCCGGCTTGCTGGGGTTGCAAGGCGCGCGGGAAAAGGCGCGGGAGCTTTACCAGGAATCACTGGCGTCGCTGGACGATCTGGTCGCTTCCAGCCAAGAACCATTGAATATTGAGCCATTACAAGCGCTGGCGAATTTCATCGTCGAGCGCAACAAATAAAATCTCTAAACGAGTCTCTAATGAGTTTTGATACAGCGAAATACCCTACATTATCGTTAGTGGAAACACCCGATGAACTGCGTCTGCTACCGAAAGAGAGCCTGCCGAAGCTGTGTGATGAACTTCGCCAATATTTATTGGATAGCGTCAGCCGTTCAAGCGGTCATTTCGCCTCAGGATTAGGGACCGTTGAACTCACGGTCGCCCTGCATTACGTCTACAACACGCCGTTCGATCACCTGGTCTGGGATGTCGGGCATCAGGCCTATCCGCACAAAATCCTGACGGGCCGCCGCGACCGTATCGCCACCATTCGTCAAAAAGGCGGTTTACACCCCTTCCCGTGGCGTGAGGAAAGCGAATATGACGTATTAAGCGTCGGCCATTCGTCAACCTCAATCAGCGCCGGACTGGGTATGGCCGTCGCCGCGGAGCGTGAAGGGAAAGGCCGCCGCACCGTTTGCGTGATCGGCGACGGCGCCATTACCGCGGGAATGGCCTTTGAAGCCATGAACCACGCCGGCGATATTAACGCCGACCTGCTGGTGGTGCTGAACGACAACGAAATGTCGATTTCAGAGAACGTCGGCGCGCTGAACAACCACCTGGCGCAGTTGCTGTCCGGCAAGCTGTACGCCAGCCTGCGCGAAGGGGGCAAAAAAGTGTTATCCGGACTGCCGCCGATCAAGGAACTGGTCAAACGGACGGAAGAACATCTCAAGGGCATGGTGGTTCCGGGCACTCTGTTTGAAGAGCTGGGATTTAATTATATCGGTCCGGTGGATGGTCACGACGTGCAGGCGCTGGCGCAAACGCTGAAAAATATGCGCAGTCTGAAAGGTCCGCAACTGCTGCACATTATGACCAAAAAGGGTAAAGGCTATGCCCCGGCAGAACAGGATCCCATTAGCTGGCATGCGGTGCCCAAGTTCGATCCCGCCAGCGGCACGCTGCCGAAAAGCAAAGACAACCTGCCGACCTATTCCAAGATTTTCGGTCAATGGCTCCAGGAAACCGCGGCGAAAGACAGTAAATTGATGGCCATCACCCCCGCGATGCGTGAAGGATCCGGCATGGTGCAGTTCTCCCGTGACTATCCGCAGCAATATTTTGACGTCGCCATCGCCGAACAGCACGCGGTTACTTTTGCCGCCGGTCTGGCCGTTGGGGGATACAACCCGGTAGTGGCGATTTACTCCACCTTTTTGCAGCGCGCCTACGATCAGGTTATCCATGACGTCGCCATTCAAAATCTGCCGGTGCTATTCGCCATCGATCGCGGCGGCATTGTCGGCGCCGACGGTCAGACGCATCAGGGCGCTTTCGATCTGTCGTTTTTACGCTGCATCCCCAACATGGTCATTATGACGCCAAGCGACGAAAATGAATGCCGTCAGATGCTGCACACCGGTTATCACTACAAGAAAGGACCGGCGGCGGTGCGCTATCCCCGCGGCAGCGGCGTCGGCGCGGATTTAGCTCCGCTGGCTGAATTGCCGATTGGCAAAGGCGTCGTGCGGCGTCAGGGCAAAGGGATCGCAATCCTTAACTTCGGCACGCTATTGCCGGAAGCGCAAAAAGCCGCGGACAAACTGAACGCTACGCTGGTGGATATGCGTTTCGTCAAACCGTTGGATGAAGCGCTAATTATGGAAATGGCGAACACCCACGATACGCTGGTTACGCTGGAAGAAAACGCCGTTATGGGCGGCGCGGGCAGCGGCGTAAACGAGCTGCTGATGGCAAAACGCAAACCGCTGCCGGTACTGAATATCGGCCTGCCGGACGCCTTCGTTCCTCAAGGTGTGCAGGAAGAAATCCGCGCCGATCTCGGTCTGGATGCCGCAGGCATCGCACGTCGCATCCAGGAGTGGCTGGCCTAACGCCCTCCTACGCGGAATAGCGCTTTCACCGGCGTTATTCCGCCCTTCCCTATTTTTCATTTCACATGGAACCCAAGCCGCGCTCCCGCCACTCAAGGAAATCGAAAAGGAGAAATGGCATGAGCAGTAAGCGAGGTTTCCACATCGTCATGTCCAAGCTGATGAAACGGTATCAGGTTGACGCGGAAAAAGCGGCGGAGAACGGGCACGATGTCTATATCATTACGCTGGAAGATGAAATGCAGATCCTGCTGTTGGGGAACCAGCAGGATTACCTGAACATCATCAGCCCGGTTATCTCGCTGGAGCCGGACGTCAGCGCGCGCCCCGACATTCTGTTATCGCTGCTTTCCATGAATATGTGGAACACCAAACATCCGGTGTTCAACATTGGTCTTGATATCCGCAACATGCAAGTCATGCTTTCGTGCCGGCAGGCGCTGGCCGAGTTGGATGAAGCCGAAACCTATAAATTAGTTGGTTCATTTATCGATACGGCATCAAAACTGAAAGCCTGGATCAACAAGCTGATGAATTCCTCCGCAGGGAAATAGATCGCCCGCGTTTGCCTGACATCTCCTTTTCATCAATCAGTGATGACCGCAGTACATGCATTACGCCGGACTAAAACGGAAATTTATCCTACGCCGCTACATCACTCTTAAGACGTTAAAAAGGTTAAGGACAGGAAAACCATGCTAAACGCCACGCACAACAGATATTTCCCCGGAGGAGTTGCGGTAAACCCGCTGGAAAATTTCAGCCGAGAACGTACGGTTAAACTCCATGACGCGGTCAGCGCGCAAGAGTTGGGCATTGGCGCTTATGAAGGCAAACGCGTCAGCGTCAGCGCCGCCACGATGGAACACTTGCAACTGGCGCAGGAAACGCTGCGCAAAGTGAAGATGCTGTTGCCCTATGGGGCGGGCAACCAAAAAGTGGAAATGGTTTACACCAACGGAGAAAGTTCAGCGCGCGCGCTAATGCACAGAAATAACGCGTCCATTGACAACCCCATCCCTAACGCTTATCAGGCCGCACGCTATCAGGCGGGTAACTGCGCAGAAAATGCTGATGTAGCCTATACGTTGCTGGCGCAGAAGCAAATCAACGCGCCGGTGTTATATGTAAGCGATAGCGATTGGGAGCATAACTACATACTCATTGGCGATCCGCGCGATCAAACATGGGGAGAGAAAAATACCGTGGTCGTAGATCCTTGGGTCAGGTATCCCGCGGCGGTCACGCTGGAACAAGCCAGCCGGCGTAATCCTTATCCCGAGCCGGAATATCAGAGAGCCCGCAATGCGTCGCCTCTGACCGGCGCCCAGGCGTTAAACAGCATACGCCACGTGACTACCGACGAAGTAAGCCACTATCTCGCCGAGATTGAACTCCCTTCCCTCGGTGACGATTTTCTGGAATGGTTTTCCCAAAGCGGAGTTGAGTCTGAAACGTTTGATGAGAAAACCGCCGCCAAAGATCCCAGCACGCGTTATTCAAGCAACCTTTTTAACGCCAGATCAATGGACGATATCGCGCAGGCTACGGTGTCCCGGCAGCGCGCGGCGCAGCAAGCCTGGAATAATTCGCCATATCGATGGTAGCGCTCGCTTTTGCCTGTTTACTCGCGGGGAATGCTTCACGCTATTGAGAATGACCGCGGTATATGCATTACGCCGGCGGCCTACTTAGAACGGAATTTATCCTACGCCGGCACATCGCTTTCAATACGTTACAAGGATAAGGACGGAAAACCATGCTAAACGCCACGCATAACAGATACTTCCCTGGAAGGGTTACGGTAAACCCGCTGGAAAATTTCAGCAGCGAACGTACGGTCAAACTCCATGACGCGGCCAGCGCGCAAGAGTTGGGCATTGGCGCTTATGAAGGCAAACGCGTCAGCGTCAGCGCATCCACGATGGAGCACTTGCAGCTGGCTCAGGAAGCGTTGCGCAAGGTGAAGATGCTGCTGCCCTACGGCGCGGGCAATCAAACGGCTGAGGTTTTATATACCGGCGGCGAGAGCATGGCCCGTACCTATATGGTCAGAAGAACGCCGTTCTCCTCTCCAATCCAGGCCGCATGGGACGCCGCCCGCCATCAGTCCGGCAATTGTCAGGAATTCGCCAGCGTAAGCTATACGCTATTGGCGCAACAATCGATTAATGCCCCGGTATCCTTCGTGAAGGATCAAAACTGGTGTCATGCCTATGTTTTGATCGGCGATCCGCGCGATCAGACCTGGGGAGAAAAAAATACTGTCGTGGTCGATCCCTGGGTCAGATATCCTTCCGCCGTCACACTACAGGAGTCGAAAAATCGCACTCCGGCCCTGCCGGCCCTTTATCAGCGCCCCCCTAATGCAGCGCCGCTCCCGGCGGCGCTGACGCTCAATCATATAAAGCACGTGACCAGCGGTGAAGTGGCGAACTACCTGCGGCAGAACCAATACCCGCCGATCGGCCGGAGCTATATCCAGTTGAATGATTACTACGGCGTACTCAGTAGTCTGTTGGATGAGCGGCTCGTCGCCAAAGACCCCAGCACGCGCTATTCCAGCGACGCCTTAAGCGCCAGGTCAATGGACGACATCGCCCAGGCCACGGTGTCCCGGCAACGCGCGGCGCAACAAGCCTGGGATGATTCGCCTTACTAAGCGGGCCAACGCGCCTTACAGGAGCGTCAGTGGATGCGGGCAAACACATTTAAATCAAGGCCAGTAGGCCCCAATGCCGTAGATTATGCCGGCGGCAATCACCCCGGCGACGATATCGTCGATCATAATGCCCATTCCGCCATGCACATTGCGATCGAACCAGCGGATCGGCCAGGGCTTCCAGATATCCAGGCAACGAAACGCCACAAAGCCTACAGCGACCCACCGCCAGTCGTTTACCGGTATGCTCATCAGGGTAATCCACATGCCGACAAACTCGTCCCAGACGATGCTGCCGTGATCGTGAACCCCCATATCTTTTGCCGTCCGATGACACAGATAAACGCCGATACAGATGCTGAACATCACCACCAGCGCATAAAGCTCGGTAGGAAGAAACGACATCACATACCACAGCGGGATCGCCGCCAGCGATCCGAATGTGCCGGGCATCCAGGGCGCCAAACCACTGCCGAATCCCGTAGCCAGCAGGTGCCACGGGTTGCTCAAATGCAGCCGGCTTTTTGCCGTTTGCGACCCTTTAGTTTTACTGGCTAAAATGGTCATATCCCTTCCAGTTCAATTCAATCTCTTTCTCGCCCCGGAAGAAACGCACCCCTTCGGATGAAGGCGATATTTGCCCGATACAGGTATAAGCGGCGCCCAGATGGCCTAATGCCATATCCAGCGCGCCACGGTTGATTTCAGGTACGGTGAAGCACAGTTCGTAATCTTCGCCGCCTGACAGCGCCCAGCGCAGAGCCTGCTCGGCATCGACATGATCGCGCAGCCAAGGCGAGTGGGGAATGGCGTCCAGATTGATTCGCGCCCCACATTCACTGCTTTTCAGCACGTGACGTAAATCGGAAATCAGGCCGTCGGAAATATCAATCGCCGAACTGGCCAAATCACGCAGCGCCTGCCCTTGCAATATTCGGGGCTGCGGACGCAGATGACGCTGAATCAGCGCCTGACGGGCATGCTCGTCATCGATCGACAATTCGCCCTGTAGCAGCGCCAGCCCGGCCGCGCTATCCCCCAGCGAGCCGGTAACGTAAACCCAATCGCCTATCCGGGCGCCTTTGCGGGTCAATGCGCGCCCAGCGGGGACTAAACCGTAAATCGTCAACGTCAGGCTCAGAGGGCCTCTAGTAGTATCGCCGCCGATTAACTGCATGCCGTAATAGTCGAGCAGTTCAAACAGGCTATCGCTATAACCAGACAGCCAGTTGCTGTTTGTTTCAGGCAGGGTGATTGCCAGCGATAACCAAGCGGGATCGGCGCCCATTGCCGCCAAATCGCTTAAATTGACCGCCAGTGATTTGTAACCCAAATCCGCAGGATCGATATCGGGTAAAAAATGAATCCCGGATACCAACGTATCGGTACTCACCGCCAGTAATTGTTTTTCGGCAACCGACAATAACGCGCAATCGTCTCCGATACCCAACGCAACATCCCGGCGTGAACTTCTGCCCCGATTGAAATAGCGGGCAATAAGGTCAAACTCACCTTCAACCATAACCTTTCCAGCCAGCGTTTAACTTAAAAGGCCAGGGCCGGATATCCGGCCCTGACTTATTTATTTTTTACCTTTCCGCACCGAAGGCGCAGCCTTGTCGAGCACGCCATTAACAAACTTATGACTATCCTCGGCGCCAAATACCTTGGCCAGTTCTATCGCTTCATTGATAGCCACTTTGTAAGGAACATCGTCGCGTTTGCTGAGTTCAAATATGGCCAAGCGCAGAATAGCCCTTTCAACCTGCCCCAACTCATCGAGCTGACGCGACAGGAAAGGCGCCATCAGTTGATCCAATTTTTCTGCCTGAGTGGCGACGCCCGCCAGCAGCTCTCGGAAATAGGTGATGTCGACATCTTTGACATCCTGCTCGCTCAGGAATTGTAGTTCAATATCGGCAATATCGTTTTTAGACAATTGCCAGGAATAAAGCGCTTGAACCGCACATTCACGGGCGCGGCGACGAGCAGCAGGTTTCACGGAATTCCCCTTACTTAATCAGGCTTACTTATTAATAGCTTTCAATACATTAATCATTTCTAACGCGGTCAAGGCAGCTTCTGCGCCTTTATTACCCGCCTTCGTGCCGGCGCGTTCAATAGCCTGCTCAATACTTTCTGTGGTCAGCACCCCGAAGGCAACCGGGACATCGCTGGTCATAGCGACTTGTGACAAACCTGAGCTGCATTCGCCAGCAACAAATTCAAAATGGGCTGTTCCACCACGGATAACCGTTCCCAGCGCGACCACGGCATCGTAACCGCCGTTTTGAGTGCTTTTGGTCAGCGCGCGAACGGCTAACGGCAACTCATAGGCTCCAGGAACCCAAACAACGGTAATATTCTCGTCTTTAACCTGACCGATGCGTTTCAATGCATCAACGGCGCCTTCCAACAGGCTGTCGTTAATAAAATGGTTAAAACGAGCAATAGCAATCGCCACGCGGGCATCAGGAGTAGCGACAACACCTTCAATAACGTTCATAGCTTTCCTTTATCTGGTCTTTATACCCCGCAGGGGGGCGGATTCTATCATATTCTTCCGGTTACGTATTCGGTTTTAACCGCAGCCGTAAATCCGGTCCGACCTGGCGAACATCAATTATCTCAAACTCAGGCGCCAGCGACAGTTGGCTTAATCCCGGCAGGACGCAGAGCCCGCGAGCATCGTCGCCCAAAAGCTTCGGCGCCAGATAGACAATGAGTTCGTCCACCACGCCGGCCGTCAATAGGGCGCCCGCCAGGTTCGCGCCGGCTTCAACCCATACTGAATTAACCTGCCGCTTGCCCAGCACCATCATCAGAGCGACCAGATCGATACCGCCATTGTGCTGCGGCAACCGGAGTTGCTCAACATTTTCAGGCCAGGCCTGCTCATCCGTCTGCGTGCGCGCCAGCCAGGTTTGCCCCGGCTGCGAAATGATACGATGTTGCGGGGTAACACGCCGCCGGCTATCAACAATGACGCGTACGGGCTGCCGCACATGCTCGGCTGGGTAAACCCGCTGCGTATCGGCGTCCATCTCCTGCCAACGCACGGTCAACGATGGATCATCCGCCAATACCGTGGCGCTGCTGCTTAGGATAGCTGCGCTCTCCGCCCGAAAACGCTGCACATCCCGCCGGGCCTGCGGCGAGGTGATCCACTGGCTTTCCCCTGAGGCCATTGCCGTCCGGCCATCCAGCGAGGCGGCCATTTTAAGCTGTACATAGGGAAAACCGGTACGCATACGCTTCAGAAACCCCGGATTGACCTTCTCCGCCTCAGACAACATCAACCCATGACTGACATCGACGCCGGCCTGCTGCAAACGGCGTAACCCTCGCCCCGCCACCTGGGGGTTAGGATCCTGCATGGCGGCGACAACCCGGGAAATGCCGGCCGCGATCAGCGCGTCCGCGCAAGGCGGAGTTCTGCCATGATGGCTGCATGGCTCCAGCGTGACGTAAGCCGTCGCGCCACGGGCCCGCTCTCCGGCCATCCGCAGCGCATGAACTTCTGCGTGAGGCTCACCGGCGCGCAAGTGGTATCCTTCCCCGACAATCTCGCCGTCTTTGACTATCACGCAGCCGACATTAGGATTGGGTGCGGTAGTAAACCGCCCACGGCGCGCCAGCTCAAGCGCCCGCGCCATATACCGCTCATCCTGCGAAAGCGCCAATTCGTCCAGTGGATTACCCATTCCCCGCGCCTCTTCTCTCTGTTGGGCCTATTACCCCGCCGCGCTTAATCTTGCAGGCGAGCAATCTCTTCACCGAATTCCCGGATATCCTCAAAACTTCGATACACCGACGCAAAGCGGATATAAGCGACCTTATCCAGCTTTTTCAGCGCGTCCATCACCAAATTACCTATCATCTTGGCCGTCACTTCCCGCTCACCGGTTGCGCGCAGCTGAGATTTAATATGGTTAATCGCCATTTCAACATCATCAGAACTGACCGGCCGCTTCTCTAAGGCCTTGAGCATGCCACTGCGCAATTTATCTTCATTGAATGGTTCACGCACATCGTTACTTTTTATAACCCGGGGCAACACCAACTCCGCCACCTCAAATGTGGTAAAACGTTCATTACAAACCAGGCACTGCCGACGACGGCGTACCTGGGAACCTTCACCGACCAGACGGGAATCGATAACTTTGGTATCCACAGCGGAACAAAATGGGCAATGCATAATGCTTCCTGACCACTAATCCTTAACATAGAGACAGTTTACCCTGAATTAACAGACTAACCAAAGCACCTGAATATTGTTGCGAACTGATTCGCATGCCCTGGAAATCGCATAAAAATATCCAGCGATCGATACCCCATGGATAGCGCGATGCCGGCAGCCTATGACTTGCCTACGATCACGGCTAAACTGTCAGAAAAGAGAACTGAAGGATTCGTAAATAAAACCACGCAGGGGAAACGCTGAAATGACAACCCGATACCGCATACTCTCAATTCTGCCAGCCCTGGTTTTCCTGGCCGGCTGTGCGCAACAACGCCAGGTGCCGCAGTTGCAAAATCAATTGAGTCAGTTGAACCACCAATTACAAACGCTGACCGACCAGGCCGCCGCGCTGGAACAACAAAATGCGCTGAATGAACACTCAGACTCCGGCGTCTATTTATTGCCGGCGGCGCAAAGCAGCGCGGTATTGCAAAGCGATATCGGTCAGCTTCGCGTATCACTCAGTCATATCGAAACTGAAGCCAACGGCACCCGCGCGCTGTTGAATATTCGCACCCTTGATGCGGCCCGCTTGCCTGGGTTCAGCGCTCATGTAGATTGGGGGCAAATCGACCCCGTAAGCGGAAAACCATTAATCAGCGATACGCAAACGCAGGCGTTCAGGTTCCTGCCTCCGCTGTTGCCCAAAACCGAAACGGCGATCGAACTGAGGCTTAGCGGGCTATCCCCGGAGCAACTGGGTTTTGTCCGGTTATACCGCATAACGCGCGAAGAGCAGACGCCGCCGCCCGTTGCCAGCACCGATGCGCCTTAACCGGCATCGGCGGCCTAACGGCCCGCAGGATGGATAATCAGGCATAAAAAACTGCGCCTTACTCAGTTGGATCTCCAACTTTTAGGGCGCAGTTAAAAATGGGGCTCAGACTAATGATCAAACTGCCTTCGTAATACCGACACTCCCGCATAGGCAGGCGTTTTCATGATATCAACGCGCCGCCTGACAGCGGATCCCCGCCTGCGCGGGGATGACGGAAAGGGATTGTCAGCAATTTCAAACCCCGGAAACGTTTTTTACCGGGGCGCACGGCAAACTTACGGCAGCAGCGAGGGCTGATCGGCCCCCTCTTTCTCCACCTTCTGAACCAGCAAATGCTCGCGTTTCATCCCCAGCTTCAAAGCCAGCGCAGAAGCGACATAGATAGAAGACACCGTACCAATCGATACGCCGATCAGCATGGCCAGCGAAAAGCCTTCCAGCATCGCGCCGCCGAAAATGTACAACATCAGCACCACAACCAGCGTGGTCGCCGACGTCATGATGGTGCGGCTCAGCGTTTGCGTCAGAGAGACGTTCATAATCTCATAAGGCGTACCACGGCGAATTTTACGGAAATTCTCACGGATACGGTCGGAGACCACGATACTGTCGTTCAGCGAGTAACCGATGACCGACATTAACGATGCGACGATAGTCAGGTCGATCTCTATCTGAAAGAGAGAGAGCACGCCCATGGTGATAACCACGTCATGCGCCAGCGCGATAACCGCCCCCAACGCCAGCCGCCATTCGAAACGGAAACCGACGTAAATCAGGATACAGATCAACGCGCTCAGCAAGGCCATTCCCCCCGCCTGCGCCAAATCGCTCCCGACGCTGGGGCCGACAAACTCAATGCGTTTTACCGTCGCATGTTGTTCGGTGCTCTGATTAATCACGCTCACTACGCGATTACCCAGTTCCTGACCGGAGGTGCCGACGCTCGGCGGCATACGCACCATCACGTCACGACTGCTGCCGAAGTTTTGCAGCAGCGGATCGTGGAACCCTGCCTGCCGCAATGAATCGCGGATCAAATCCAGATCGGCGGGTTTTTCGAGACTGATTTCAATCACCGTACCGCCGGTGAAATCCAATCCCCAGTTGAAACCCCGTACGCCCATAACAATCAGCGAGAGAATCAGCAGCGTTCCTGAAATCAAAAACGCGACGTTATCCCACCGCATAAAGTCATAGACCCGGCGTCCATAGTTCAGTTGTTCAACAGTATAATCCTGTGCCACAACGCACTCCTCAGATAGACAGCTTGTTAATGCGTTTGCCGCCGTAAAGCAGGTTAACGATGGCACGAGTACCGACGATCGCCGTAAACATCGAGGTCGCTACCCCGATAGCCGTGGTGATGGCAAAGCCTTTGATCGAACCAGTACCGACGGCGTAAAGGATAACGGCAGTAATCAGAGTGGTCAGGTTGGCATCCACAATACTGGAGAATGCGCCCTTATACCCTTCATGAATTGCCTGCTGGACGCTGCGTCCGTTTTTAAGCTCTTCCTTAATACGCTCGTTAATCAGCACGTTGGCGTCAACCGCCACCGCCAGCGTCAACACGATACCGGCAATGCCCGGCATGGTCAGCGTAGCGCCCGGCAGCAGCGACATGATACCGACAATCAGCACCAGGTTGACCACCAGCGCCGTTGTCGCGATCACGCCGAACTTACGGTAGTAAACCACCATAAAGACGATTGAAGCGATCAGCCCCCACAAACAGGCTTCCAGCCCCTGGGTGATGTTCTGCATACCCAATGTCGGCCCGATGGTGCGCTCTTCCACAATCTGGATCGGCGCAATCAGCGCGCCGGCGCGCAGCAGCAGGGAAAGCTGGCGGGCTTCGTTCGGATTATCAATACCGGTGATACGGAAGCTGCTGCCCAGCCGCGACTGGATCGTCGCCACGTTGATCACTTCTTCCTGTTTCTCCAGAATCGCACGGCCGTTGGCGTCTTTTTTGCCGCTGTCTTTATATTCGACAAACAGCGTCGCCATCAGCTTGCCAATGCTGTCTTTGGTGAAGTTGGACATGGTGTTACCACCGGCGCTATCCAGCGATATATTCACCTGCGGGCGGTTGTATTCGTCATTGCTCGACGTGGAGTCGGTAATGTGATCGCCAGTCAGGATAACGCGCTTGAACAGCACAACCGGCGAACCGTCGCGCATATTCTTCACTTCGGAGTCGCCCGGCACACGGCCATTGGCGGCGGCCGTCGCATCGGCGTCGCTATTTACCAGGCGGAATTCCAGCGTGGCGGTCGCCCCCAGAATTTCTTTCGCCCGGGCGGTGTCCTGAATACCCGGCAGTTCAACAACAATCCGATCGGCGCCCTGGCGCTGAACCAACGGCTCGGCGACGCCAAGCTGGTTAACGCGGTTGCGCAGGATAGTGATGTTTTGCTGCACCGCATATTCACGCGCCTCGCGCAGACGTTCGTCACTCATTACCGCGCGCAGCAAATTGCTGCCGCTAGCGCTGATGACCAGATCGCGGTGACGGGAAGTCAGATAGCTCACGCCTTCGTCACGCGTTTGCGCATCGCGGAAACGGATTTCAACACCGTAGTTGTCGATTTTGCGCACCGCGGCATAAGGAATATTTTTCTCGCGCAAATCGCTGCGCAGAGAATCCATTGACTGTTCTTGCAGCTTGCCCAGCGCTGTATCCATATCCACTTCCATCAGGAAGTGAACGCCGCCGCGCAGGTCAAGCCCCAGCTTCATCGGCTCGGCGCCCAGAACGCGTAACCATGTCGGCGTGGCGGGAGCAAGGTTAAGGGCCACAACAAATTTATCGCCCAATTCGCTTAAAAGGGCTTCACGGGCACGGATTTGTATGTCCGGGTTAGAGAAGCGAGCCAGAATCGCACCATTTTCCAATGCAATCGACTTACTGGTGATATTTTGCTCTTTTAATACATTTTGGACTTGGATCAGCGTCGTTTCGCTGGCGGCGGTTCCCCGCGCGCCAGTAACTTGTACCGCAGGATCCTCACCATACAGATTAGGAAGCGCATAGAGCAGACCGATGACTAAAGCCACGATCAGCATCAGGTACTTCCACAAAGGATAACGGTTTAACACGGCAGTTCCCTTCGGGAAAATCGAAAATTACAGGGCTTTGATCGTGCCCTTCGGCAGCACGGCAGCCACGAAATCACGTTTGATAACCACTTCATTGGTGTCATTCAACGCAATGGCGATATAGCCGGTTTCAGACACTTTCGTCACACGGCCGACCAGACCGCCGGTAGTTAAGACTTCATCGCCCTTGCTGATAGAATCCATTAACTTTTTGTGTTCCTTGGCGCGCTTTTGCTGTGGACGCAGGATCATAAAGTAAAAAATCAGACCAAAAACGGCCAGCATAATAACCAGAGAGTACGGGCTTCCCTGAGCCGGAGCGCCAGTCGCTGCTACAGCATCGGAGATAAAAAGACTCATTTAAATTTCCTCTTTGTTATCAAAAAGATAAGTTATCAGTGTGACAAAATTGAATAATATGAAAATCACAATAACGCCGGCTGTCAGTTGCTGTCGGCAACTTCTTTTTCAGCAAGCGGCGGAACCGGTTTACCCATCCGTTGGTAAAAATCCACCACAAAGTGCTCTAATTTACCCTCATCAATAGCCTGACGTAAACCTGCCATTAAACGCTGATAATAACGCAAATTATGGATAGTATTGAGTCGCGCTCCGAGTATTTCGTTGCAACGGTCAAGATGATGCAAGTATGCGCGGCTATAATTGCGACACGTATAGCAATCACAATGCTCATCAAGCGGACGGACGTCATCCTTATGCTTCGCATTACGGATCTTAACCACGCCGTCCGTGACAAATAGATGACCGTTACGCGCATTACGCGTAGGCATGACGCAATCGAACATATCAATACCGCGGCGTACGCCTTCCACCAAATCTTCCGGTTTACCGACCCCCATCAGATAGCGTGGCTTATCTGCCGGGATCTGCGGACAGACATGCTCCAGAATACGGAACATATCCGCTTTAGGCTCACCAACCGCCAAACCGCCCACAGCGTACCCATCAAAACCAATGTCTACCAGTCCTTTTACCGATACGTCACGTAAATCTTCGTAAACACTTCCCTGGATAATACCGAATAGCGCGTTCTTGTTGTTCAGCTCGTCAAAACGCTGGCGGCAGCGTTTCGCCCAGCGCAGGGACATTTCCATCGAGCGCTTTGCGTAGTCCCATTCGGCCGGATATGGGGTACATTCGTCAAAAACCATGACCACATCAGATCCCAGATCGTACTGAATCTCCATCGATTTTTCCGGACTGAGGAAGATGGCGTCGCCATTGATGGGGTTGCGGAAATGAACGCCCTCTTCGGTGATTTTGCGGATATCCCCCAGGCTGAAGACCTGAAAACCGCCGGAATCGGTCAGAATCGGGCCATGCCATTGCATGAAATCATGTAAATCGCCATGCAATTTCATAATTTCCTGACCGGGGCGCAGCCACAGGTGGAAGGTGTTTCCCAGCAGGATCTGCGCGCCGGTATCTTTCACTTCTTCCGGCGTCATGCCCTTCACCGTACCGTAGGTTCCCACTGGCATAAACGCCGGGGTCTCCACCACGCCGCGTTCAAAAATCAATCTGCCGCGCCGGGCGCGGCCATCGGTTTTTTGTAATTCGTACTTCACTTAGCCTCCAGCATCAGAAAAACAGTCTGATGTTGACATTGATAGTGCCGGACAAACGCCTGACAGAGCCTGGCCTGCGGCGTACATAAAAAGTTCGGACAGGGTAACTATCCGATTTGCTCCTGTTCAGCCAGCGGATTGCGCGTAATAAACATGGCGTCTCCGTAGCTGAAAAAACGGTACTGTTCGGCCACCGCCTGCCGATAGGCGGACATGGTATGCCGGTAGCCGGCGAAAGCCGACACCAGCATAATCAGCGTCGACTCCGGCAGATGGAAGTTGGTTACCAGCGCATCAATAATCCGGTAGTGATAACCAGGATAGATAAAGATACGGGTATCGCCGAAAAAAGGCGCGATCAGCGCGTCTTCGCTGGCTTGCGCGGCGCTCTCCAACGAGCGGACAGAGGTGGTGCCGACCGCCACCACTCTGTTCCCGCGCGCTTTGCAGGCCAGCACCGCGTCGACCACCTCCTGCGGCACCTCGGCATATTCGGCGTGCATCACATGATCTTCAATGGTCTCTACGCGCACCGGCTGAAATGTCCCCGCGCCAACGTGCAAGGTGACAAACGCCATCTCCACGCCCTTTTCACGCAGAGCGGCCAGCATCGGCTCATCAAAATGCAAGCCTGCCGTCGGCGCCGCCACCGCGCCCGGACGCTGGCTATAGACCGTCTGATACAGTTCGCGGTCAGACTCTTCATCAGGCCGAGCGATATAAGGCGGCAGCGGGATATGGCCGATATCGTTCAGAATCGACAGCACATCGCGGGTATCATCAAAATGCAGTTCAAACAGCGCATCGTGGCGGGCGACCATCGTCGCCCTGACGCTGTCGTCATCGCCCAGCAGCAGCTCCGCGCCGGGTTTCGGCGCTTTTGACGCGCGCACATGCGCAAGCACTCGGCGCTCATCCAGCACCCGCTCCACCAGCACTTCCAGTTTACCGCCGCTGGCCTTGCGCCCGAACAGCCGGGCCGGAATAACGCGCGTATTGTTAAACACCAGCAGATCGCCGGCATCCAGCTTATTCAGCAAATCGGTAAACACGCCGTGCGTCAGATTTCCCGTCGGCCCGTCCAGCGACAGCAGACGACACCCGCTACGCTGGGCCTGCGGATAATGGGCGATCAATGATTCAGGGAGTTCAAACGAGAAATCGGCAACACGCATGACAATTCACTTAGCTATTTAATACATTAAAAAATGGGCGGCCTAGTCTAGAGCCGCAAGCGCATGGCTGCAAGAAATAAGCACACGGGAAGCGTAATGCATTATACTTCCGCCATGAATTTTCTTGCTCACCTCCACCTGGCCACGCTGGCTGACAGTTCGCTGTTAGGCAATCTGATGGCTGACTTTGTCCGCGGCAATCCTCAGGAAAACTATTCTGATGACGTCGTCGCGGGTATCCGTTTACATCGCCGGGTTGACTCTCTGACCGACAGCCTGCCGGAAGTGAAACAGGCCCGCCAGTATTTCAGCGCTGATTACCGCCGCGTCGCGCCCATTACGCTTGATGTGCTGTGGGACCATTTTCTGGCCCGCCACTGGCGGCGGTTGGAGCCGCAGATATCGCTGCCAGCGTTCGTCAGCCAGGCGCAAGCGCAAATCACGCCGCATCTGGCGCAGACGCCCGATCGTTTTCAAAATCTGAATAGCTACTTATGGCCGGAACGCTGGCTGGAACGTTACGCCGAATTGCCGTTCATCGCCGATGTGTTGCATAGAATGTCGATTCGCCGTCCCAGACTGGCGGCGCTTTCCGGCTCATTTGGCGATATTGAACGGAGCTATCCTCAATTTGAAACACTTTTCTGGCAGTTTTATCCAAGGATGATGAACCTGGCGAAAGCGCGGCAGATTTGAATCCGGGAACGATGGACACAAGGCCATGATATAAATCATCTATTAGATTGATAGATGAAAGCTATCTCATTGATTGGTCTCTTCGCCTGTCTTCCCTCCGGTAAAGTCCATATACTTATTAATGTTATTTACATTAATCCATCATTAATAATAAATCACAGGAGTAATTATGGTCCTGGTAACGCGTCAAGCCCCTGACTTCACTGCCGCAGCCGTTCTCGGCAGTGGCGAAATCGTTGAAAACTTCAACCTGAAAAAACACATCAGCGGTAAATCGGCCGTGATTTTCTTTTGGCCGATGGACTTCACCTTTGTCTGTCCGTCGGAATTGATCGCATTCGATCACCGTTACGCCGAATTCCAACAGCGCGGCGTTGAAGTGGTCGGGGTTTCTTTCGACTCCGAGTTCGTTCATAACGCATGGCGTAACACGCCGGTCGATAAAGGCGGCATCGGCGAAGTGAAATACGCCATGGTCGCCGACGTTAAGCGCGAGATCCAAAAAGCTTACGGTATCGAACACCCGGATGCCGGCGTTGCGCTACGCGGATCCTTCCTGATCGACAAAGAAGGCATCGTCCGCCATCAGGTGGTAAACGATCTGCCTTTGGGCCGCAACATTGATGAAATGCTGCGTATGGTCGACGCGCTGCAGTTCCATGAAGAGCACGGCGAAGTTTGTCCCGCCCAGTGGGAAAAAGGCAAAGCCGGTATGGGCGCCTCTCCGGACGGCGTTGCGAAATACCTGTCTGAAAACGCCGACAAACTGTAATCGCCCCGCACGTCATTCCGCCGAAGCCAGTTGCCCGCAGCAGCTGGCTTCTTTGCTTTCCGACAACGTTCTTACCGCCCCGTTAAGTCAACCCGTAGCGCAACCCCGGCTATTTCCGTCTTGACCCGCGTCGTCAAAACAAAAAGTTGACTGAGTGCGCCAAATCCTTAGCCTTAAACGTCACCTATCGTTAATACCTGGCCGGTTTGCTGGCATATCAAAGAGGGACGCATGCAACAAAATCTTGCTCTGTGGCTGGAAAACGCGGGAATGCAACACACCGGCATCATTGCGCTACTGATTGTTCTGGGGCTGATATTGCTGATTTCAGCCGTCATTCATCTGATTCTCCATCAGGTGGTGCTAAAAAGGATGGTATTGCGTTCGTCAAACCAAACGAACAGTGCCGACGTCCCTGGTTGGAAGCAGGCTTTAACGCAGCATAACCTGTTTAATCGCCTGGCCTTTCTTTTCCAGGGCATCATTCTCAATATTCAGGTGGTACTGTGGCTGCCGTCCCAAAGTGAAACCCGTGAAGCGCTGGTGATCTGTTCTCAGGTCTGGATCATGATTTTCGCTTTGCTGGTGCTGTTTTCGCTGCTTGATATCCTGCTGACCGTTTCCGCGCGTTCAAAAGTCGCCACCCAGTTGCCGCTACGTGGGATCTTTCAAAGCCTGAAGCTGATCGCCACCATCGTGATCGGCATTATGGTGGTGTCGCTGCTGATCGGAAAATCGCCGTTGATTCTGATCAGCGGTCTGGGGGCGATGACCGCCGTCCTGATGCTGGTGTTTAAAGATCCGATTATGGGGCTGGTGGCGGGAATTCAGCTCTCGGCCAACAATATGCTGTTGCTGGGAGACTGGCTGGAAATGCCGAAATACGGCGCGGATGGCGCGGTAATCGATATCGGCTTGACCACGGTTAAGGTCAAAAACTGGGACAATACCATCACCACCATCCCCACTTACGCCCTGATATCGGACTCATTCAAAAACTGGCGCGCCATGTCGGAATCGGGCGGTCGCCGCATCAAGCGCAGCGTCAATATCGATACCACCAGCGTGCATTTTATGACCGAAGACGAACAGCAGCGGCTGCTACGCAGCAGACTGCTCTCGCCGTATATCGCCCACAAGACCAGTGAATTGCAACAACATAATGCGCAGGCCGACCTCTCCTCGCCGCTCAACGGACGCCGGCTGACCAATCTGGGGACGTTCCGCGCCTATCTTCAGGCTTATCTGCAAGCGCATCCGGGGATTCATAACGGCATGACGTTGATGGTGCGCCAGTTGGCGCCGACGCCGGAAGGCTTACCGCTGGAAATTTACGCCTTCACCAATACCACTGCCTGGGTGGAATATGAAAGCATACAGGCGGACATCTTCGACCATATCTTCGCCGTGATGCCGGAGTTTGATTTGCGAGTGCATCAGACGCCGACCGGTTATGATATGCAGGCGCTGGCTCGGCAGGCGGTTGCAACCCGTTAACTCACGCCGGCGCAAAGTAAAACGGGGATGAAGCCTTCATCCCCGTATGCTCGCCCGCTTGTTCAACCTAGCGCCGCTGATATCTCTGCTTGATCACAAAACCCGCCAGCAGCAATACAATCCAGACAATGCCGACATAAAGCGACACGCGGGTGTCGGGGAAATAACCAATCAAGCCAATAATAAAAAACAGGAAAACGATAGCGAACATCGACGTCGCCACGCCGCCCCGCAACGGGAACGCCAGCGCTTTCACCTGATCCCGGTTCAAGCCGCGTCGAAAAGCGATCTGGGAACACAGGATCATGATCCAAACCCAAACGGTGGCGAAGGTTGCCAGAGAGGCGATAACCAGAAATACTTTACCCGGCATGATGTAGTTCAGATATACCGCTATCAGCAAAGCCAGCATCATTACCACCACCGTTACCCACGGTATCCCGCGTTTAGAAACCTGGGTAAAGACCTTTGGCGCATTGCCCTGCTCAGCCATACCGTGCAGCATGCGCCCGACGCCAAACACATCGCTGTTAATGGCGGATAGCGACGCGGTAATCACCACGAAATTCAGGATACCGGCCGCGGCGGTGATCCCCAGATGCTGGAATGTCAGAACAAACGGACTCCCGTTGGTGCCAACCTGATTCCACGGGTAAATCGACATGATGACGAACAGCGTGCCCACATAAAACACCAGAATACGCCAGGGAACGGAGTTAATCGCGCGCGGGATCGATTTTTTCGGATCCTGGGCTTCACCGGCGGTAATGCCGATAATCTCCACCCCGCCATAGGCGAACATCACCAACTGCAACGAGAGGATCATCCCCATCACGCCGTTGCTAAAGAATCCGCCGTTGGTCCATAAGTTATGAATGCCGGTAGGTTCGCCTCCGTTGCCGATGCCCCAGACGATAATGCCTACCCCGGCCACTATCATTATGATAATGGTGGCGACTTTAAAGAAAGACAGCCAAAACTCCAGTTCGCCGAAAACTTTTACATTCATCAGGTTAATGGCCCCGATGATCAGCACCACGCTAAGAACCCACACCCAATGGGGAACCGCCGGAAACCATACCCCCATGTAAATACCGAACGCGGTTACATCGGCAATGGCGACAATCAGCATCTCAAAGCAGTAGGTCCAACCGGTAATATAACCGGCCAGCGGTCCAAGATAGTCGTGCGCATAGCGGGAAAAGGAGCTGGCCTGCGGGTTGTTCACCGACATTTCGCCCAGCGCCCGCATGATAATATAAGCGACGACGCCGCCGATCAGATAGGCCAGCAGGACGCTAGGCCCCGCCATCTGAATGGCGCTGGCCGAACCATAGAAAAGCCCGGTGCCGATCGCCGAGCCCAATGCGATAAAACGGATATGCCGGGTACTTAACCCACGCTTGAGCTTAGTGGATTGTTGTTCCATAAATAAGCAGCCCTGTTGAAAAAAGAAAAACCACAGGCAACTGCCTGTGGTATATGAAGCAAATTCACCGCGCGATTAATGAACCGCGACTTTCTCACGGCCGCACAGCCGATCGTAGATAGCCGCCGCCAGTAAAATCAATAATGAAGGCGGCAGCCAAGCCAAATCCTGTTCACCCAGCGGCATGTGCAGACTCCACTCCGGCAACAGCGACTTAAAGTTCGACGATTTTATTCCATCAATAATGCCGAATAACAGGCTGATTAACATGACAGGTGCCACAATACGCGAGCTGTTATTCCACCAGTGGCGCGTAAAACTCAGTAAAACCAGCACGATACAAGGCGGATAGATGGCTGTCAGTACCGGAATCGACAGTTGAATCAGATGGCTTAAACCAAGGTTTGACACCACCATGGAGAAGCAGCCCAGCGCAAATACCAGCGAGCGGTAGGAGAACGGCAGATACTGAGAGAAAAACTCCGCGCAGGCGCAGGTCAGGCCGACCGCCGTTACCATACAGGCAATAAAAATCAGCAACGCCAAAAAACTGCTGCCCATAGCGCCAAAGGTATGCTGAACGTAAGCATGCAGAATTTCGGCGCCATTCTGGGCTTCCGGCGCTAAAACGCCGCTGACGGAGCCGAGCTGGAATAAACTCAGGTAGACCAGCATCAGGCCGACGCCGGCAATAAGACCGGCCCAGATGGTGTAACGCGTCAACAGCTTGGCGTTGTCAACGCCGCGCGAACGGGCCGCATTAACGATAACGATGCCGAACACCATCGCGCCCAACGTATCCATAGTGAGATAGCCATTCACAAAACCGTTGGAAAACGGCACGCGTTGATAGGTTTCAATCGCCGGGAGAGGAGAACCAGCCGGCAGCAGTATCGCGGCAATCCCCAGTACCGCCAAGGCGGCGATTTTCAGCGGGGCCAGAATGTGTCCGATGGTATCCAGCAAGCGCCCCGGATACAGCGAAATGCCGATGACAATCGCAAAATAGATCAGGCTATAAATCAATAACGGAGAAGCGCCGTTTCCTACCAGCGGCGCCAGTCCGACTTCAAACGATACCGTGGCGGTGCGCGGCGTGGCGAATAACGGACCAACAGCCAGATAACAGACCGTCGCCAATACCACGCCCGCTTTTTTACCGATGGGGGAGCTTAATGCATCAATACCGCCGCCGGTACGCGCCAGCGCGATAATGGTGAGTACCGGCAATCCCACGGCAGTCAGTAAAAAGCCGGCGGCGGCCAGCCAGACGTGTTCGCCCGCCAGTAAGCCCACCATGGGCGGGAAAATAATGTTCCCCGCGCCGACGAACAAGGCGAAGGTCATAAAACCTAATGCCATGATATCTTTGGAAGTTAAACGATGACTCATAATTATGTCGTGTTGCCTGTATCAATCGAAACGAAAAATAAGAAGAAAAACTGCGCTGCCGACTGCCGCCGCCGATTAAAAAACGAACGGCATATGAACTTATAAGAATTATATTCTGTCGCACAGCCATATTGCGGGCTAAGTAAAACGTTTATAGCGATAGAAGACAACCCTTTCGCTAAAAAGCAGAGTTTTTGACTGTATTAATTGATGTATTTGGAATATACAATTAACAATACAGATTTACCCAATACATGATTTGCGCATTTAATCGCACCACATTGCAATAAAAACAGCAATAAATGCCTAAAGCGCGCAAATTATAACCATATATTCATCTTATGGCAAAAAATAAGGCGACGGCGCGCAACCCGCCGGCTTAATCGGCGTAGCGGTTGGATAGTCGGGTGATAGCCTAATGAGAATAAAAAACGGCTGAGAGAGACTTAACGCTGAAAAGGGGGAGCCGGCGTAGTCAGACCAAGCTGCTGGCGGGCCGCCCGGCGCGTCTCTTCCGGTAACGGTAAATAACCTTCCTGACTGACCAATGTCTGGCCGGCATGCGACAACACCCGATCCAAAAATGCGGACGTCAGCGCTTCCAGCGGTTGGCCCGGCGTTTTATTAACATAGATATACAGATAGCGGGTATATGGATAACGTCCGTTACGTATATTCTCCATGGAAGGATACACATAATCCGTACCTTGAGATGCCAACGGCACCATTCTTACCCCACTGGTAATAAATCCAACGCTGGCATAGCCAATCGCCTCGGTCGAGGCCGAAACGGCCTGCACCACAGAGGCGGAACCAGGAAGCTCATTAACCTGGGGCAGAAAATCGCCGCCGCATAGCGCCCGCTGCTTAAAAAAGCCGTAGGTTCCCGAGGCAGAATTACGCCCATAACGCACCAGCGATCGCTTTTCCCAACTGCCGCCCAACCCCAGATCGCGCCAGTTTTTTGCCGGCTGATGCCCGCCGCAGCGCCGGGTGATGGAAAAAATCGCATCCAACTGCGATAAATTCAGCCCCGGCAATGGATTATCTTGATTAACCATCACCACCAGCGCATCCATGGCGACCGGCACAGCCAGCGGCGGGTAGCCATAGCGTTGAACAAAAGCATCGATCTCGCTGGATTTCATGGCCCGGCTCATCGGCCCCAACTGTGCGGAGCCCGATGCCAGCGCAGTCGGCGCGGAAGAAGAGCCTGCAGCCTGAATCTGTATATTCACGCCGGGATAGCGCCGGCTGAAATCCGCCGCCCAACGCGACATCAGATTAGCCAGCGTATCCGATCCCGCGCTGGAGAGATTACCCGCCAACATTTGAGGTGGTTGCGCCATGCAGAAAAAACCGAGCAACGCTAAAATAGCGCCCGCGATTATATTAACGGCGGATTTCATGAATAAAATTATCCGTCAGGCTTAGAGGTTCGCTGTATTCTCGGCCAGAGAGGCGGGCACAATCAACCTATTCGGCAGCGTAAACACAAAACGAGAGCCTAAACCGAACTCACTGATAACTTCCAAGCGGGAATCATGATGGGTCAGCGCATGTTTAACAATCGCCAGGCCTAACCCGCTGCCGCCGGTCTGCCGCGAGCGCGCTTTATCGACGCGATAAAATCGCTCCGTCAAACGCGGCAAATGCTCCGCCGCGATCCCCGGCCCGTTGTCGCTGACTTGAAACTGCGCGCCCTGAGGCGTTTTTTGCCAGCAAACCTCGATACGGGTGCCTGCCGGCGTATGGTTAATAGCGTTGTAGACCAGATTGGAAACGGCGCTGCGCAGCTGTTCTTCGTTGCCGAAAACATGAAGGTTTTCATTCACGCGGAACACAATCTCATGGCGATCCTGACTTAACGCCTGAGCCTCGCGCTGCAATACGCGCAACATCAGAGGCATGTCGACTTTCTCGCTGAGATCGATGGTAGCGGCGGCTTCAATACGCGACAGGGTTAGCAGCTGTTTGACCAATCCGTCCATACGCCGCGTCTGCTCCTGCATGGTATTCAGAGCCTTACTGCGCAGAGAGTCGTCCAGCGCGTCATCCTGCATCATTTCCAAATATCCTTGCAATACGGTCAAAGGCGTACGCAGCTCATGGCTCACGTTGGCAAAGAAATTACGTCTGGCCCCTTCCAACTGGTGCATCTGGGTAATGTCGCGCGCCACCATCAGCAACTGCCCCTCGGAATAAGGCATAATGCGGAATTCAACGTGGTGGGAGTTATTCAGTTGCAGCGTGAGAGGACGGCTGAAATCCCGCCCTTTCATATAGCTGGCGAATTCAGGATAGCGCAGCAAATTGAGAATATTTTGCCCGCTGTCTTCCGGCCAGCGGAAATTGAGCAGATGCTGGGCCAGCCGGTTGCACCAGAAAATGGTGCCGTCTTCGGTGGTAATCACCACCGCATCCGGTAACGATTCGGCGCCGCTACGAAAACGCTTAATCAATAATGCCAATTCGCGCCGCCGCCGGCGGTTGCGCAATTGCATTTGATAAAGGCCGTAGAACAGCGGTTCCCAGCTCCAGCGTCCGGGCGGCGGCGTCATACTGCGATCGACCCACAGCCAGTAGGAGAGTTTAAGCTGATTGTAAAAATGCCAGCAAAGCACAATCAAAACAGCGGCGAAAAGAAACCAGGGCAGATAACCAAATACCAGCCCCAGCAAAAGCGCGGGCAGACAAAAAAAAGCCAGCTCCAGCGCCAGCCTCTTCCATGATAGACGTTCTAGCACGTTGATGTTTCTCCGGTACGACAACCTTCAATAGCGCGTTGAAAAACGGTACCCCGTTCCTCGAACGGTTTGCACCATTTTATCATGGCCGCTGGTTTCCAGCGCTTTACGCAGCCGGCGGATATGAACATCAACAGTGCGATCTTCAACATAAACGTTAGTGCCCCAAACGTGATTGAGCAACTGTTCACGACTGTAAACCCGTTCGGGGTGAGTCATAAAGAAGTGCAGCAGCTTAAACTCCGTTGGCCCCATGTCCAGCGCGAGTTCTTCCGTCGTTACCCGGTGAGAGGAGGGATCCAGACTCAAGCCGCGCATTTCAATCACCTCTTCAACGGCCATTGGCGAAATGCGGCGCATGACCGCTTTAATGCGCGCCACCAACTCTTTGGGAGAAAAAGGTTTGGTAATGTAATCATCCGCGCCGACTTCCAGCCCGCGCACCCGGTCTTCTTCTTCGCCCCGGGCGGTTAGCATCATGACGGGTATGTCACGAGTCAGCGCTTCACGTTTCATATGCTTGATGAATTGCAACCCCGATCCGCCCGGCAGCATCCAGTCCAGCAATACCAGCTCAGGAAAAGGTTCTGACAGTTGCATTACCGCGCTGTCATAATCTTCAGCTTCGACGGGCTGATAACCATTCTGCTCCAGTACAAAACATACCATTTCACGAATCGGTGCTTCATCTTCCACGACCAATATGCGTCTTGCCATTGTTAATCCTGCCGTTAATCATCGTCGCTGTTAGCATGCGCTGTGCATTATGCGTCAGTTTTGTGACAGATTTATGAAAAAAACGCCGGCGCATTTTTCCACGTCACGGAGTGACGACCCGAAAGGCGGCGGGCTCTCCAGCCCATCGCGAAAAAACGTTCCACCTTGCCGCATATTTTCGAACCGCTTTCCAAACTTATGTTTTCGCAACGACAGCGCGCTCACAGGCCGTTTATAATCAGAGACATTGCGATTACACGCCGTTCAGGGAGTTCCATGCGTATTATTCACACCGCCGACTGGCATCTAGGGCAATATTTCTATACCAAGAGCCGCGCGGCCGAACATCAAGCGTTTCTGCACTGGCTCATTGCTCAGGTCGAACAACATCAGGTGGATGCAGTAATAGTAGCAGGCGATATCTTTGATAACGGTTCTCCGCCAAGTTATGCGCGGGAAATGTATTACCGTTTTGTTGTCGATTTACAGCGTAAAGGCTGTCAGTTAGTCATATTAGCGGGCAACCATGATTCCGTCGCCACCCTGAATGAATCACGGGAATTGCTGGCCCGTCTGAACACGCAGGTCGTTGCCAGCACTGACGGCGATATCGAAAAACAGACGCTTGTGCTGAAAAACCGCCAGGGGCAGCCCGGCGCCGTGCTTTGCGCGATCCCCTTTCTACGTCCGCGCGATCTGATCGTCAGCCAGGCCGGGCAATCCGGCGACGAAAAACAACAGGCATTGCAGGACGCCATCACCGAGCATTACCGGCAGTGCTACCAGTTGGCCTGCCAGACGCGCGAAAGATTGGGGCTGCCGTTGCCCATCATCGCCACCGGCCACCTGACGACCATCGGCGTCACCGCCTCCGAGTCGGTGCGCGATATCTACATCGGTACGCTGGATGCCTTCCCGGCCCAGGCGTTTCCGCCGGCGGACTATATTGCCCTCGGACATATTCACCGTCCGCAACGCGTGACGAAAAGCGAACATATTCGTTACAGCGGTTCCCCTATTCCGCTCAGTTTTGATGAACTGGGCAGTGAAAAATCCGTTTGTCTGGTCAGCTTCGAACCAGATACCCCGCCAGCGATAGAGACGCTTGCGATCCCGATGACGCAGCCAATGCGGCTCATCAAAGGCAATCTGGCCGACATTGAGCGCCAACTCTCCGCCTTCAATGATTATCAGGGCGAAAAAACGGTGTGGCTGGATATCGAAATCAGCACCCAGGATTATCTGAACGATATGCAAAAGCGCATTCAGGCGCTGACCGAGGATTTACCCGTTGAAGTGCTGCTGCTACGCCGCGCCCGCGAACAGCACATGCAGGCGATTGTGCGGCAGGAAAAGGAAACGCTGAATGAACTGACGGTACATGACGTTTTTGAACGGCGGCTGGCGGCGGCCGGCGACCTGGAGGAAAATCGTCGGCAGCGCGTGCGCGCGTTGTTCGATCAGGTTATTGAAGAATTGGAACAGGATAAGCGCGCCGAATGAAAATACTCAGTCTGCGGTTAAAAAACCTCAACGCCCTGAAAGGCGAATGGAAAATCGACTTCACGCAGGAACCTTTTTCCAGCAACGGGCTGTTTGCCATCACCGGCCCGACCGGCGCGGGGAAAACCACGCTGCTCGATGCGATTTGCCTGGCGCTATATCACGAAACGCCAAGACTAAAAAGCATCACCGCCAGCCAGAATGAACTGATGACCCGCAACACGGCCGAATGCCTTGCCGAAGTGGAGTTCGAAGTCAAAGGCGTCGGCTATCGCGCCTTCTGGAGCCAGCGCCGGGCCAGAAACTCCCCCGACGGCAATCTGCAAACCCCGAAAGCGGAGCTGGCGCGTATCAATGACGGCAGGATACTGTGTGAAAAATTGACCGAAAAACTGAGCATGACCGCCGAAATAACCGGGCTGGACTTCGGTCGCTTCACCCGCTCGATGATGCTGTCGCAGGGGCAATTCGCCGCGTTTCTGAATGCGGATGCCAATGACCGCGCCGAACTGCTGGAAGAGCTGACCGGCACCGATATTTACGGGCTCATATCCGAACGCGTTTTCGATCGGCACAAACAGGCCAGGATAGCGTTAGAGACGCTGCAGGCGCGCGCGTCAGGAATTGAGTTACTGAATGATGAACAGCGCCAGTCGCTGGAAACGCAGCTGTCATTATTAACGCAGCGGGAGCAAGAGCTGGTTGCCGAGCGAGAGCAAGCACTAACTTATCAGCGTTGGTTTGAACAGCAGGATCGGTATCTGCACTCGCTGACGGCCGGCAAAACGCAGCGCGACGCGGCGCAAACCGCTATCCAGCAGGCGCAGCCCCAACTCGAACGTCTGGCGCAAAACGAACCGGCGGAAAAACTCAGACCCTTCCAGCAAAACAGGGATCGTTACCAACAGGAGTCCGCGGCGCTGTCGCAGCGCATCGCCGGCCTGGCCGAGCAGCAAAAAACGCAGCTATCCGCCGTAGCCGCGCTGCGCCAAGAGGAAGAAAAGGCGCAGCAAACCTGGCGCCGGCACGTTGATTACCGCCAGCAGCAGGAGGTATTGATCCGTGAACGCGTGATACCGCTGGATCACCAGATAGACAGCCTGCTACAGCAGGGTATAAAACTGCGGCAAGAACTGGAACAGGCGCAAAAACGTCAACAGGACGATCGGCTCAAGCTGGCGCAAACAGCGCAACGGCGCCAGCTTGCCCAACAACGGAGCGAGCAACTTCATAGCTATCGCCAGCAGCACCCGCATCACCAACACTGGGGGGAAAACCTTTCCCTGTGGCGGACCCAGTTTCAGCGTCAGCAACAGCTTGAAAGCGAACTGGCGAATTTGCGCCACAAGCAGGAAAGCTACACGCGACAGTCGGAACAGTTACAGCATCAAACGGCTCAGTTAGCCGCGCAACAAACCAAACAGCAGCATGAAGCCGATCGGGTTCAGCAGCAGTTCGCCCTGCATCAGCAAAGTCTGCAAGAACAGGAAGCATGCCAGCCGCTTGCCGCGTTGCATCAGCAACTTAGCCGCTCCATCGCGCAACGTCCCGACCGCCAGCAATTGGCCACGCTCAGCGCCTTATTTCAGCGGCTGGGCGAGGAGCGGCGGCAGTTGGAAACGCATCAGGCTCAGCAACAGGCGCAAATCGGCCGGTTGGAAGAACAACGCAAACAGCAAAGCAAAGAATACGCTCAGCGCCGCCAGCATTTAGCCGACCTGGATAAACATCACCAGTTGGAAATGCGCATCGTTAAGCTGGAGGAAGAGAGGAAGCGGCTACAGCCTGGCGACGAGTGTCCGCTATGCGGCTCAACGCACCATCCGGCAATCGACCGCTATCAGGCATTACAGCCATCGGAAACCGAGCAACGCTTGCAACTGTTACGTCAGGAAGTCAGCGATCTGGAAAGCGCGCTGACGCGCGCCGAAGCGCAGTTGGTTTCACAACAACAACAGACTGAACAACAACGGCTTGAACTCACCCGAATAGATGAAGAGCGCCAGCGTTTGCTGCAACAGTGGCAGGATGTCAGTAAGCGCTTACAAGGGGATTTCGATCCCGAACAATCCGCCGCAATAACCGCATGGCTGGAGCAGAGCGAAACCCAGGAACAGCACATTCAACGGCAAATTTCGCACCGAGAACAGATACAACGGCAATGGCAGGAAAGTAAGGATTCACTGACCAATGCGAATGCCCTGCTGCAACAGACCCTGCAGCAGATAGAACTGAATACCCAGCGGCAGCAGACGCTGAAAAACGTTCGGACCGAACTGGAACAATCGCTGCAACAAACGCAGGAGCAGCAAAGACAACACCGGTTGGCGCTGGAGCAAACGATCACCGGCTTTGGCCTGGGCCTGCCGGAGGCGGCGGAGCAGTCCGCCTGGCTGACGCAACGCGGCGATGAATGGCGAAAATGGAAAGACGCCGAGCAGGAGCAGCAACAGCTATCTAACCAGTTGTCGGCGCTGGAAGCCGATCGCCAGCACCTGACGAAATCCCTTGAAGAGTTTGAACGGCATCTGCTGGCATTACAGCAGCAGCAGGCGGCGCATATAAAAACCCTGGAGGCGGCGCAACAGCAGCGGCGCGAGCTTTTCGGCGACCAACAAACCGCGGACGTCAGCAATCGGCTTCGGCTAAGCGATCAGCAATATGAGCAGGCCAGCCGACAGGCGCAGGAACAGCGCCAGCAGGCGGAATCATCGTTGAGCCGTTTAACCGGCGAATTGACCGGCTTTCAACAGCAGCAAACCCGCGTAAACGCGTTATGCCAGCAGGCGGCGCAAGACTTCATGCAGGCGTTACAGCACAGTATTTTTACCGACGAGGAGGCATTTCAACGCGCATTGCTTGATGAGCAGGAACGCAACGAACTGCGCGACTGGAAAGAAAAACTGTATCAGCAGTTGCAGCAGGCCAGCGCGCTTCATCAGCAGGCCGAGCAGTCGTTGGCCGCGCATCGGCAGCAACGTCCGGCGACATTGGCGGCTGACGCCACCCCGGCGTCGATACAACAGGCGCTGTCCGAATTCGGCGAGATGCTGAAAACCAACCTTCAACAGCAGGGGGAAATCAATCAGCAGCTAGCCACCGATCGCCGCTACCGCCAGAATCAACAGGCACTGCTGGCCGAAATCGCACAAAGCCAACGCCACTATGACGACTGGAGTTGCCTGAATGAACTTATCGGCTCGCAAAAAGGCGATAAATTCCGCAAATTCGCCCAGGGGCTGACGCTCGATCATCTGGCGTATCTGGCTAATCTGCAACTTGCCCGTCTGCATGGGCGCTATCTGCTGCAACGTCAGACCGATGACGAATTGAAGCTCCAGATCGTCGATACCTGGCAGGCCGACGCCGTCAGAGATACCCGCACTCTTTCGGGCGGAGAAAGTTTTCTGGTTAGTCTGGCGCTGGCGCTGGCGCTCTCCGATCTGGTGAGCAACAAGACCAGTATCGATTCGCTGTTTCTGGACGAGGGCTTCGGCACGCTGGACGCCGAAACGCTGGACGCCGCGCTGGATGCCCTGGATAACCTCAACGCATCCGGCAAAACCATTGGCGTAATCAGTCACGTCGAAGCCATGAAGGAACGCATCCCGGTACAGATCAGGGTCGCTAGAATTAATGGGCTCGGCATCAGCCGCTTAGCGCCGGAATTCGCGGTTTAGTTTAGGTTCGGCCGATGAATAATCTTATTTTTATGCAACATAAGCCGGCCGAATTCGCTATTATGCCCGCTGCCTCAATGAACCTGCGCGCAAATTCGCGCGCCCAGTCTGAGATAACACCATGCTGTGGTTTAAAAATTTAATGATTTACCGCTTAAGCCGGGAAAGCGCTTTCTCTGCGGATGAGATGGAAAAACAGTTAAGCACCTTCGCCTTCGCGCCGTGCGGCAGTCAGGACATGATGAAAACGGGTTGGGTATCGCCGATGGGCTCCCACAGCGATGCGCTGACGCATGCCGTTAACGGCCAGATCATCATCTGTGCGCGTAAAGAAGAAAAGATCCTGCCCTCACCGGTCATCAAGCAAACGCTGCAGGCCAAAATCGAGCGGCTGGAAGCGGAACAACACCGCAAACTGAAAAAAACCGAAAAAGACGCGCTGAAAGACGAGGTGCTGCACAGTCTGCTGCCGCGCGCCTTCAGCCGTTTCAGCCAAACCTGGCTATGGCTCGACACCGTTAACGGACTGATCATGGTCGATGCCGCCAGCGCCAAGAAAGCGGAAGATACGCTGGCGCTATTGCGTAAAACGCTGGGGTCGCTTCCGGTTGTGCCGCTGACGATGGAAAACCCGATAGAACTAACGCTGACCGAATGGG
The DNA here is from genome assembly GCF_017569925.1 of Brenneria izadpanahii. Lineage (NCBI taxonomy): Bacteria > Pseudomonadati > Pseudomonadota > Gammaproteobacteria > Enterobacterales > Pectobacteriaceae > Brenneria > Brenneria izadpanahii. The sequence goes on from NZ_CP050854.1 coordinate 3,953,556, forward strand.
TGCGCTCCGGTGAGCCGCCGGCGGGTTTCGCGCTACAGGACGAAGCCGAACTGAAAGCGATTCTGGAAGATGGCGGCGTCATCCGCTGCAAGAAACAGGATCTGGTGTGTGATGAAATCGCCGTCCATATCGAAGCCGGCAAACTGGTCACCAAGCTGGCGCTCGACTGGCAGGAACGGGTACAGCTGGTGTTGTCGGATGACGGTTCGCTGAAACGGATGAAGTTTTCCGAAACTCTGCGTGAACAAAATGATGATATCGATCGGGATGATTTCGCCCAGCGTTTCGATGCCGACTTTATTCTAATGACCAGCGAACTGGCCGCGCTAATCAGCAACCTGATTGAAGCATTGGGCGGAGAAGCGCAACGCTAGCCTAACGGCGCATGTTCCGCGCTGATGAAATAGTGCCCGCCGAAGCTACGCCAACGGCGGGCATGCCGGTTACACCTTGAAGTGTCCGATAGCCGCCGTCAGATCGTCGGCCTGAGACTGCAACGCGGCGGATGCAGCCGCAGACTCCTGAACCAATGCCGCATTCTGTTGCACCATCGAATCCAGTTGCACAACCGCCTGGTTGATTTCATGGATGCCGCGCATCTGCTCATCCGCCGCATGGGCGATCTCGGACATCACCGTCGTTACCGTCGATACTCCGCCGACGATGCCGTTCATGGTATTACTGGCCTGACGCACCTGAGCCGAGCCGGATGATACGCTGACCACGGTCGATTCAATCAACGCTTTAATCTCTTTCGCCGCCTGTGCGCTGCGCTGCGCCAGATTACGGACCTCGCCGGCGACCACCGCGAAGCCGCGCCCCTGTTCGCCGGCCCGCGCCGCCTCCACCGCGGCATTCAGCGCCAGAATATTGGTCTGGAATGCAATGCCGTCAATCACGCCGATGATATCGCCGATTTTGCCGGACGCGGTCACGATATCCTCCATCGTCACAATCACATCAGACACCACTTTCCCGCCGATCTCCGCTTCTTTCGCCAGCGCCAGCGACCTTTCATTAACCTGCCGGGCGGAACCGGCGGACTGTGTGACCGTTGCGGAAATTTGCTCTAACGCCGCCGCCGTTTGCTGAATGCTGGAAGCCGCAGATTCCGTGCGCGACGACAGGTCGTTATTTCCGGCTGATATTTCATCTGCGGCGGCCTGCAGCGACGCACTGATATCGCGGATCTGAATCATCACCAGACTGAGCTTATCGATAAAGGTATTAAACGAGCGCGCTATCTGCGCCACCTCGTCATGACCCTCATCAGGCAGGCGCTGCGTCAGATCGTTGTTGCCATGACTGATATCGTCCATCGCATCGCGGATCAGCAGCAAACGTTTCAGCGTAGAAGTGATAATGACGCCAACGACCAGCGAACCCAGCAACGCAATAATCAGCAGCGTACTGACCGAGGTGACCAGTAAAGAGCGCATCCCCGCCGTCGCTTCCGCCTTGTCCAGCGCCACCAGCATATGCCAGTTGGTGCCGCGAATCGGCTGAGCAAGAACCAGCTTGGTTACGCCGCCGAAATCGACAGCGAGCGGATGCGTTGCCGTCATCAACGCATTCAGGTCGATGCCCGGCGCAATCTCGGCGATATTCTTCAAAGTGAGGCTTTCATCAGGATGCGCGATAATCGTCCCATCCTGAGCGATCAGCACGCCAAAGCTGGAAGGCGTTGGGTTGATCGACTTGACGTTTTCAATCACGCTGCCCATCGTTAAATCGCTGCCCAACACGCCTTTGACCGTATTTCCCTCCACGACCGGAACGGCGAAAGACACAATCAGCGTTTTGGTCGACACATCGACATAAGGCGCGGTGGCCACCGGCTTCCCTTCCCTTACGGCTTGCTGATACCAGGGCCGAATGGTGGGATCGTAGTCGGCGGGAATGCCGTTGGAGTCGGAAAATTTCGCCGTTTTATTTTCGTAGCCCATGTAAACGTTCAGAAAACCGCCGGCCGCGGCGATCTGCTGAAACATCGGCACCGGATCATCCTCCACCAGCGCCCGTTCCTGGAGCGACGTCATCATCAACGTCTTAGACGCGACCCAATCGCCGATCGCCATACTATGACTGGCGGCGACGGACTGTAGCATATTGTCGATGGATTCCTCATTGGCACGATTTACAATGGTGTAATTGAGGAAAGTATTAATGGTGAGCGAGAGTACGACGATCATCGTACAAGCCGCCAAAATTCGGGCTCGTGTCGTTTTTAGCATAGGACGTTCTTCACATAGAAAGCTGATAAAGATCTTAACGGCACAACCGAATAAAACTTGAAATAGCCTAAATAACAGCAGATTGATTTATAAAGGAAATTAACGAGAAAGGCGAAATACGTTATCGCGTATTCAGACCACGGAAGAGTCATTAAATACGTTCAGGAATAAAACCTTAGTTTAATTTACTAAAAAAATTAATATTTTCAGCTAATAAAAACTATTTTTTGCATAAGAGATGATTAGCGCTAAAAAAAACGGCTATCGCTGCATTTTTACTCAACAAGTTCGCGCCTCCCGGCGTGTGGCATAACAATTAATTATTACCGATAGTTTTTAGTTTAATGATTTATATAGATAATAAAAAGTAATATATAAAAAAGCCGCTTTGCACTAATTACGAAAAGCAGCCCCATATTAATCAGACTTAGGCGACTACAGATACTTACACAAGTAAGAAGACGTTTCCGCCACCTCTAAATTGAATTCGCTTTGTCCAGGAACAGAGAACGAATCGCCGGGCATAAATACCTGCCAATCAGTCTCTCCTGGCAATAATACCTTCAGCGCGCCGCTAACCACCGTCATTTCTTCAGGCTGTCCCGTTCCAAACGTGTATTCCCCAGCCTCCATGACCCCGACACTGGCGCGGCCAATGCTGTCGCTTTCAAAGCCAATAGACTTCACTTTCCCGGCAAAATACTCATTCACATTCAGCATAGCTGCGGCACCTATCATCGAAAAAAATCAAGAAAATTCATCATAAAAGGAGAATAGCGCCGCTGTCATCAACTATTCGATGAAAAATATTTCGTCAGCGCAATAAGAGGCTAGGCCGCCGATAAGCGCAGAATCCGCATAACATGGGCGACGATGGCGATCGGCTCCTGCGTCGCATCAATAATATGATGAGCCACGCCGCGGTAAAACGCCTCGCGCGACGCCAGTACGTCGGCCATCTCTTCCGCGATAGGACGACCGGTCAGCGTTGGGCGCTGATGCGCCTGCGGGCTGTGTTCCAAACGCCGGGCCAGCAGTTCAGCAGGCGCGCGGAGATAAATAACCGTCCCTTTGTCATGCATAAACCGCCGGTTTGATTCCGACAGCACCATGCCGCCTCCGGTGGCAATCACGCGACGACGTTTCGTCACATCCAGCAATGCCTGGCTCTCCCGCCGGCGGAAACCGTGCCATCCCTCTAGCTCGACCACCTCGGCAACCGTCATATTGCTGTTTTGCTGCATAAAAAGATCGGTATCGACAAAGTCATACCCTAACGCCTGCGCCAGCTCTCTTCCTATCGTGGTTTTACCACAACCTCTGGCGCCAACCATAAAAATGGGTTGTGTCATCTAATGATATATCCTTAATTTTCTCCAGGCTTGCACTGAACACCATAATTCCGCCATCGGGTAGCCCATTATACCCAATGGATTTCAGGATGAAGGCATAGTCGAATGGCTGAATCATACCGATAAAACCCAACAATATGAAAGCCGCGATTAAAGCAGAAAGCCCCGCAATAAATAACGGGGCCATCATTTTTTTATTCGCTACTGATTTTTTATGACGGACGTCCTGCCCGTGCCCCTTCGGGCCGCCGCAAGCGGCGTTGAAAATCGCTCCCGGCGATTTTTATCTGAAGCGAATATCAGTACGTATGGAAATACTCTTGAATCACCGCCGGATTGGTGGTTTTCGTCAGCGCCAGCATCAGCAGAATGCGTGCTTTAGCCGGATTCAGCGAATCGGAAACCAATCCTGGCTGAGAAGCATCCGGCGGCACGATGCCGCTGCCGGTACGGCTGGCGCGAACCACCACGATGCCTTTGCTTTCTGCTTTACGAATTCCGGCATCGCTGCGTTTGGATACGCTGCCGGCGCCCATACCGGCATAAACGATACCCTTCACGCCATGAGCGATGGCCGCGTCATACATATATTCCGGATCGTCCTGATAGCCATAAATAATATCGACTGCCGGCAGTTTTTCCAGTTTGGAGATATCGAATACGGAACGCGTGGTATGAATTTTATCCAAACGGTTCTGGAAATAGACTTTGCCGCCGATAATCACGCCCAGGTAGCCCTCTTCCGGCGCTTTGAAGGTATCCAGCGTGGAAGCATTGGTTTTAGTGATGAAACGGGCGGAACCGATACGGTCATTCAGCACCACCATCACGCCCCGGCCGCGCGCATTTTTATCCGCCGCCACTTTAACCGCGTCGTATAGGTTCATTGGACCGTCGGCGCTGATCGATGTCGCCGGACGCATTGCCGCCGCGAAAACAACCGGCTTGTCGCTTTTCACCGTCAGGTTCAGGAAATAAGGGGATTCATCAAGCGTATCCGTACCGTGCGTGATGACGACGCCGTCCACATCGCTGCGGGCCAGCAGCTCATTGACCCTTTTGCTCAACTTCAGCAAAACGTCGCTGGTCATATTCTCGCTGCCGATATTGGCGATCTGCTCGCCGGAAATATTCGCTAGCGTTTTCAACTCCGGCACGGCCTGAATCAGCGTATCCACGCCTAATGCGCCGGCCTTATAACCCGTGGTTTGCGTGTTGGCCGCCGCGGAGCCCGCGATTGTTCCGCCGGTAGCCAGAATAACCACGTTAGGCAGGTTTTCAGCCGCACTCGCCACGGCGGAAAAACAAACAAAAATGACTAAAAACAGAGAATTAAATATCCTTTTCATACCTGTACCAACCCAATATATTTAAATACGAAGACTTTCTGAAATCGTGTTATCGCATCAGAATGCCGCCAGTGAGCGATATACCCAATAAAATAAACTTCAAGACGCAGGGTATCGATATCCTGTCTGCCAGCAGGCTAGCTGACATCGGCGTTTATGATGCCCCAGCGCCGCTGATCTGTATAGCGTTTGCTGCAAAATCATTGGCATAGTTCATTATGCTCATAGTTCAAGCTAATGGGCGTAATGATCCCTGCTGATGGAGTATCAAGAAAACGATGCCCCGCGCAGGGGCTGGGAAGTCTAGTTACGGAAAGGGGGGTTGATCTCCTTTGTCGGTAATCCAGGCAGCCTCATCCATGAGGCTCCATTCACTTTATCCCTGCTTCAGTTCAGGAAAAAGTATGCGTTTCAGCGCCAGCTCGATGCCGCGCACTTCCGCCAATCCTTTCAGACGGCCAATCGCCGAATAACCGGGGTTGGTTTTCTTTTTCAGATCGTCCAGCATTTGATGGCCGTGATCCGGACGCATCGGGATCGGACGCAGATCGCCGGATTTCTGGCGACGCAGTTCTTCCGTCAGGATCGCCTTCACGACGGCAACCATATCTACATCGCCATACAGGTGAGCGCCTTCATGGAAACTTTTCGGATTCTGCTCGCGGCACGTCGCCCGCAGATGGGTAAAATGAATGCGATCGCCGAAGGTTTCGATCATCTTGACCAGATCGTTATCCGCCCGCACGCCGTAAGAGCCGGTGCACATGGTGAAACCGTTATTGATGCTATCCACGGTCTGTTTCAGCCAGTGCATATCATCAATGGTTGAAACGACGCGCGGCAGGCCGAGGATCGGACGCGGCGGATCGTCCGGGTGGATAGCCAAACGGATCCCAACCTCTTCCGCAACCGGCACAATCTGCTGTAAAAAATATCCCAGATGAGATCGAAGCTTAGCATGATCGATGCCGTCATATTCCGCCAGGCGCGCGCGGAACTGATCCAGCGTATAACCCTCTTCCGCGCCCGGCAGTCCGGCGATGATATTGCCCGTCAGACGTGCGATATCTTCCTCGCTCATCGCCTTGAAGTATTCAGCGGCCTGCGCCTGCTCTTGCTCCGTGTAATCCCGATCCGCGCCGGCGCGTTTCAGAATATGCAGTTCAAAGGCCGCGAAGGCTATCTGATCGAAACGCAGCGCTTTGGCGCCGTTCGGCAGTTGATACTCCAGATCGGTTCTGGTCCAATCCAGCACCGGCATAAAGTTATAGCAAACGGTATCAATACCGCACTGCGCCAGATTGCGCAGCGACTGCTGATAGTTCGCGATATGCTGTTGATAATCGCCGGTTTGCGTTTTGATCTCTTCGTGTACCGGCACGCTTTCCACCACCGACCACACCAGCCCTTTGGCTTTTAATTCAGCCTTGCGCTTTTCAATTTCTTCAACCGACCAGACTACCCCATTGGGGATGTGATGCAGCGCCGTCACCACGCCTGTGGCCCCGGCTTGCCGGATATCATCAAGTGATACCGGATCTTTCGGGCCGAACCAACGCCAGGTTTGTTCCATACAGAGTTACCTTCTCGCTAAAGTCACTGTTTATATCAGACCAGATTTATGTCAGACCAATTACGACAAAAATATAACCAAAGCCTACATCAACAGGTTTTAGTGTCAAATAAAAAGCCGAATTGGTTGATCGATTACACAAAAATAACCTGTTTTGGACAAACAAATTTCATTTTAGGCCGTTAAGGCTTACATTATTGCTAGCGGCACAGCACCATAATGTCTGTTTTTTGTCCAAATATGCATTTTGGTCTGACATATTTCGGTTTCCCGTCTATAAAAACGCTTTATGGCAAGGGAAAGAACTCAGAGAATCCGTATGAAAACGACTATCGCTGGAAAAAATACATTGAATAATGAATCACTGGCCGATGATCAGAACAACATCGCCAATACCCCTTTACCCGATGAAGTTCAACAACCGCATTACGATCGCAAGACGTTGAAAAGCCGCATCGTACATATTGGATTCGGCGCGTTCCACCGCGCCCACCAGGCGCTGTTGACCGACCGCGTGCTCAATCGGCAAGGGGGCGATTGGGGAATTTGCGAAGTCAGCCTATTCGGCAACGAGAACCTGTTTAAAAGCCTTCGCCAACAGGCCCACCGCTATAGCGTGCTGGAAAAAGGCGCCAACGACAATCAGGCCATCATTATCGGCTCGGTCAATGAATCGCTGCATGCCCGTCTGGAAGGCATCACCGCCATAATAGAGAAACTGGCCGAACCGCAGGTCGCCATCGTTTCGATAACCATTACAGAAAAGGGCTACTGCATTGATCGAAGTACAGGCAAGCTGGATCGCGAAAACGCGCTAATCAAGATGGATCTGGAAATGCCGGATGCGCCGGCTTCCGCGCCGGGCGTGCTGGTGGAAGCGCTGCGCGTGCGCCGGGAACGCGGCCTCGCCCCTTTCACCGTGCTTTCCTGCGACAACATGCCGGAAAACGGGGATGTGGTGAAAAGCGCCGTGCTGGAGCTGGCGGCCCTCAGAGACCAGGAATTGGCGCAGTGGATTGAAACCCACAGCGCGTTCCCGAACACCATGGTCGACCGCATCGTGCCGGCGGCGACGCCGGAAACCTTGCAGCAAATTGCCGATACGCTGGGCGTCTACGATCCCTGCGGCATTGCCTGCGAGCCCTTTATTCAGTGGGTGGTGGAAGACAAATTCGTCGCAGGCCGCCCCGACTGGGATATCGCCGGCGTACAGTTGGTCGACGATGTGCTGCCGTTTGAGGAAATGAAACTGCGTATGCTGAACGGCAGCCACTCTTTCCTCGCCTATCTTGGCTACCTGGCAGGCTATCAACACATTAATGACTGCATGACGGACGAACATTACCGCCGTGCGGCCCACCATCTGATGCTCAAAGAACAAGCGCCGACGCTGCGGGTTACCGGCGTCGATCTGGCGGACTACGCCGGCCAGTTGATTACCCGCTATGAAAACCCGTCGCTGAAACACCGCACCTGGCAAATTGCGATGGACGGCACGCAAAAATTGCCGCAGCGTATGTTGGACTCCATTCGCTGGCATATCAGCCACGGCGGCGATTATCGTTGCCTGCTGCTGGGCGTCGCAGGCTGGATGCGTTACGTCGGCGGCGTAGACGATGCCGGACAGGCGATTGACGTTCGCGACCCGATGGCCGAACAGCTTCAGCAAATCGTCGGCGCCACCGCGGACGGCGAACCCCGCGTGCGGGCGCTATTGGCCCTAACGGCGGTGTTCGGCGAGGAATTGCCGCAAAACGAAGCGTTTGTTGACCAACTGATTAAGGCTTACGCGTCACTTCAACAGCACGGCGCAAAAGCCGCCGTCGCCGCGTTGTTGTAATTAATAATTAAACGGCTAAGCCCGACTCGCGCGTTCGGGCTTATGCATAATGGAGTCCGGGCGGGAAAGCCCGTCAGTACTCCAGACGAGAAGGTACGGACTCGAACAGATAGCCGTCAAAGGCCGGATCGTCCATGTTTGAGATTTCCAGCAGCTTATTTTTCACGTTTTCCAAATGCAGCCACATTTCCTGACGCGCCATTTTTGAATCTCGCCGCGACACCGCCCGCAGGATTTTCTGGTGGTCGTCCAGCCACTGCCGTTGATAGCTGAAATCATCGGTATGAGAATGAATCCCCTGCCACATCGGGCTTCGTTTACGGGCCTGCCACACTTCATACACCATATTGGCCAGCACGCTGTTTTGGGTGGACTGCGCCAGCAGGCAATGAAACTGCTCGTCCGCGCTCTCATCCACGCTGCCGTTTTCCAGAGAGAGCGTCTCCTGTTCAATGGCCTGACGCATTTTAATAATATCGCTCTTGGTAGCCTGCATCGCCGCAAACGCCGCCACTTCGCTTTCCAGCAGCTGACGCGCCTGCAACAGCTCAAACGGGCCATAACCGCTGTCCGCGGCGTCGTCCTTTTCCGGCCCGTCGGGGATCTGGATCACATAGACGCCTGAGCCTTTACGCACTTCGATCAGCTTTTCCAGCTCAAGCATAATCAGCGCCTCGCGCACTACGCTGCGGCTGACGCCATAGGCATCGGCGATATCGCGCTCAGGAGAAAGACGATCGCCAATCTGATATTTTCCATTCAGAATTTCTGCGCGGATGTTACCGCCTATTTGCTGATATAACCTCATATCACCTCGTTCCTTCATCCATTCCGCCGCCACAGCCCACAATTGGCAGGACCAATAACGCGATAAGTCACCCAATTTGTCCGAAGTATAACACGAAGACCGGAAACCTTTTCTATTGGAAGAACCTATATAACCCCAAAAACGTTGCTATTACCGGGGGACGGATCCCGGAATATTGCGGCGCGGCCGGGTGCGCGGGCTTAAATTGAAGGTAACTTGCTGCGGAATATGGTTTATATACTATATCCACCAGATTTCGAGATGCAGGACAAGCCAATGGGAAAGCGCGTCTTTTGGCCAGCCGTTCCGGCGATGATTGCGAAAAGCCTATCCTGCGCGATTGTCGCCGTCTGCCTGCTTTTCATTTCAGGCTGCGGCGGCAAACAGCGCGACGTTACGCCGCTTGGACAAACCACGTTCGCTCAATATCAGCGCGACGCCACGCAATGGGTAGAGCGGCATCGCGCTTTCCAGAGCGCCGATAGAGGCGTCGAACTGGCCTGGAATACGCCGCGGGAAATGCGTCCGTCCGGTAAGCCGACCAAGGGAATGTTACTGGTTCACGGCCTGGGCGACTCTCCCGGTTCATTTAACGATATTATGCCGCGTCTGGCGGAACAGGGCTTTCTGGTCCGAACCGTGCTGCTGCCGGGACACGGCACCCGCCCTGCGGACATGCTGCATATCACCGTCGATGACTGGCGCAGAGTCGTCAATGAACAGGCGGCGATTCTTCGCCATGACGTAAGCGAGGTTTATCTGGGCGGTTTTTCCACCGGCGGCAATCTGGTTTTGGAATATGCGCTTAACCACCCGGAAATCAAAGGATTGTTGCTATTTTCACCCGCGATAAAATCCAACGAGCGGTACGATTTTCTGACGCCGCTGCTTGCCGTTTTTACCGACTGGATACTGAAACCCCGCCCCGGATATCCTGAACAGCTGGCGACGCGTTACATGGTGGTGCCGACCAACGGTTTCGCCCAGTTTTACCATTCCAGTAGCGCGGTGCGGGCGCGGCTGGCCCGAACGACTTACGATAAGCCCGTCTTAATAGCGCTTGCCGAGCATGACTCGGTGCTGGATACGCCCTATATGCTCGAACTCTTCGAGCGGAAATTCACCAACCCACGCAGCAGGCTGATTTGGTACGGCAGCCAACCGGCGGAACCGCACTCCTCGCGCGTGCTGGTTCGCAGCGACTACTTGCCCGAACGGCGGATAAGTCAGTTCTCCCATATGTCGATGCTGTTTGCGCCGGACAATAAAGAGTACGGCGAGACGGGCGCCATCATTATTTGCGCTAACGGACAAACCCACGTCAGTCAGCCTCAATGCCGGGATAGAAGCAAACTGTGGTATTCCGACTGGGGCCATCAGGAAGCGGGCAAAACGCATGTTCGCTTAACGTTCAACCCCTATTTCAATTGGCAAACCCAGGTGATGAATGAAGTCCTGAAAAACGAATGACTTATCGGTCAAATTCCCCTGGCGAGAGGGCGTATTGTCATTATTCGTTCATAAACATCGGCTATTTTAGCCTCAAGGACGATCAGCTTGTAAAAAAGGGCCATGACTTCTCTCTCTGTTCCACGCGATAAGCAATATCACTGGGGGCCGACCAAGGCGCTGGATCTCTGCATCCCGGCCCCAAGCGTCTCCCCTGACACAGATAACTCCACCGTGTTACAGCTTTTCAGTAAAAACAAAGAGCTGGTCAGTTTGCCGGTCGTCGAAAACGGCCGCCCTTTCGGGTTAATCAGCCGCCACATATTCATGTCCCAAATGTCCCGCCCTTTTTATCATGAGCTGTACGATAAAAAGAGCTGCATCGCCTTTATGGATAAAAATCCATTGATTATTGATGCTGCGTCCCCGTTGAGCGATGTGGCGGATCAAACGGTCATCACCGGGGATAAATCGCTGACGGACGGCTACATTATTACGGAAGACGAGCGGTATATCGGTATCGGGCTCGGCATCGATCTGATCAAAGCGGTTTCCGACATGCACTCGCAACAGCATCAGCAGATCATGCAGAGCATCGAATACGCCAGAGTGCTCCAGGAGGCCATGCTGACCACGTCGCGCCAGTCGATGTCCGGTTCGCTGACGGACTGGTGCATGGTATGGGAGCCGCGGGACTGCGTCGGCGGCGATTGTTATTACTTCAAAGCATATAAAAACGGCTGGCTCGCCGTTGTCGCTGACTGCACCGGTCATGGCGTTCCCGGCGCATTTATGACCCTGATTTTCGCCTCCGCACTGGAACAGGCGCTGACGCAACATGGGCCGGAAATGCCCGATCTATTGCTGCAGGCCATCAACCGTCATATCAAGAATACCCTCGGTCAGGGCAATGGCGGGCGGCAACATCCCTCATCTAACGACGGTTGCGACGCCATTCTGATCTTTTGCGATACCACAAAAAATACGATCGTTTGGGCCAGCGCCCACATGTCCGCCTTTCTGGTCAAGCAACAAGCGTCGCAGGTGGAGATCCTCGCCGCTGACCGCATGGGAGTCGGTTATACCGACACGCCCTACGATTACTGCTGGCCCTGCCATCAGTTAACGCTCGACAACAACGATCTCTTTTTCACCACCACCGACGGGCTGACCGATCAAATCGGTGGCGAGCGGAAAACGATGTTCGGCAAACGCCGGCTACAAGAGCTGCTTCTGCGTTACCAGGATCAGCCGATGCAGGCTTTCGCCAGTCATTTACTACAAAAACATATGGATTATCAAGGCGATCAGGTAAGAAGGGACGACCTGACTTTTTGGGGTTTCCGACATTGTTCGACATTGACTTAATCAGGTGAAACGGGATTATGCCAGATACTAAATACACCGAACTTTTCGACTCTACGAATCAACGGGATATCACGTTGTATTACGTCGGATATTTTTCGCAGAACATCATCAGTTCTCTGGCTGAAACGGTGCGGTTACAACTTGAAAAAAAACAGGTTCCCACCGGAATACGCCGGAAGCTATTTTCCGCTTTCGTCGAAATGGTGCAGAACATCACCCGCTATTCGGCGGCCCATTTGACCGAGATCGACCAGCTCAATGAGATACGTCACGGGTCCGTGTGCGTCGGTCTTGAAAACGGGAAATATTTTTTACTTTGCGCAAACCAGGTCCATCCTGACGACATCGAAAAGTTGCGGATCCGGCTTGAGCCTTTGCGCTATATGACGCTTGATGAAATCAAGCTCGCCTATAAAGCCTCCCTGCGCGATGAAACGCCGCCCTGGAGCAAGGGGGCGGATATGGGATTACTGACCGTCGCACGTGATGCCAGCGAGCCGCTGCAGTTCACCTTTCGAGCGGACGCATCAACGGGACTGTCTATGTTTTATCTGAAGGCGATCATCTGAAATGGCGAATATTATAAATATGGAAAATCTTCACATCGCAGGGACGCCCTGTACACCGGCCGTGGACTTTTACTTTGACGCGCACCGCCTTTCTCTGACCGGCGAGTCCTATCCCGAAAATGCGGCGGCGTTTTATCGCCCGCTGATTGAGCAGGTTCAGAACTACCTTCATACGCTGGCGGCAGAAATCGATGCCTCGGAGGCGGCCCCGCCGACGGCCGTCGAGTTCCATGTGTCGCTGGTTTACTTCAACAGTTCCAGCACCAAAATGCTGTTTAGCCTGCTCAACGTGCTGAATCAGGCGGCGGAACATGTACTGCCCATTACTTTGCATTGGTATTACGACCAAGATGATGACATTGCGGAAGAGTTCGGTGAAGAATTACGCATCGATTTTCCCGCTCTCAACTTCAACAGCCATACTCTGGAGTAACCCAACGATGAGCACTTTTGAGCTATTCACGCCGGAATACGATATTCTCATCGCCGCACGTAATGTCGCCACCCAGCATGATATGCCGGCGGAGGTCTACCGGGATACGCTGCTGGCATTGACCGAACACTACCAGCGCCTGGTCCGGGAGTCCCATCGGCTGATTTCCCGTAGCGACCGGGCGGAAAAAGAACTGAATCGCCTGAACGCGCAGCTACACAAACTGGCGATCGAGCTGGAATACAAAGCCAGCCACGATCCGCTGACCAACGTTTATAACCGCGGCGCGATCATCGAACGCATAAACCAAACGCTGGAACGCAATCAGGCCGCGCTTATCGTATTGGATATCGACCATTTCAAGCGGGTAAACGACGCCTACGGCCATCCCACCGGGGATGCCGTAATATGCGCGTTGATATCACGGGTACGGGAAGTCCTCAAAGAGAACGGCAGCGTCGGCCGGGTGGGCGGCGAGGAGTTCACCATCTTACTGGATAACTTTACCCTTGAGCAGGCCGCAGAGATTGCGGGGCGCATCCATTTCAGCCTGAACGACGCGCCGCTGCCGGTTTTACCCCACCATACGGTAACGGCCAGCTTCGGCGTGAGTTGGGCGCCGCCCAAGGCCTGTTTTGATACGATCTACGGTTCGGCGGACGCCGCGCTTTATAAAGCGAAGAACCGGGGCAGAAACTGCGTTGAATATCAGTAAGCGCTCCCGCGGCGGGCGCGGCCGACCGCTTCCCCAAGTTGCCATACCGCCATCGCATAATGGGTACTGTGGTTATAACGGGTAATGGTGTAAAAGTTCGGTAGACCGTACCAATATTGATAGCCGCTACCGATGTCCAGACGCAATAAACTGGCCTCCTCATTACCGCCCAGCGTGCTCAACGGTTTTAATCCCGCCGCCTGCAATGTGGCGATGGAATAACGCGTATTGAAACCATTTTTCAGCGACGGAGCCTGACCCAAAGCGGGCACGGCCACCAAACCATCCTTGACCCAACCGTGAGCCTTAAAGTAATTGGCGACGCTGCCGATGGCGTCCACCGGATCCCACAGATTAATATGACCGTTACCGTCAAAATCGATGGCATATTGCTTAAACGACGACGGCATAAACTGGCCGTATCCCATGGCGCCGGCGTAGGAGCCGCGCAAGCTAAGAGGATCGTTGCCTTCATTACGGGCCATCAGCAGGAACGTCTCCAATTCGCCGGTAAAATATTCGGCCCGGCGCGGGTAGTCGAAAGCCAGCGTCGCCAACGCATCAATGATTCGGGTCTTACCCATCACCCGGCCCCAGCGGGTTTCAACGCCGATAATGCCGACGATAATCTCCGGCGGAACGCCGTATATTTCCCAGGCGCGTTGCAACGCATCCTGATACTGATTCCAGAAAGCCACGCCGTTTTGCACGTTACCCGGCGTGATGAATTGGTTACGGTAGCGAAGCCAGGCGCCGTTAGGAACAGACGGCGCCGTAGTCGTAGGCGTGGGAGCCTGTTTATCCATCAGGCGCAGCACCCAGTCCAGCCGCTGCGCCTGGGCCAGAACATCGTGTAACTGCTGACGGTCGAATCCGTGCTCGCTTACCATCTTATCGACGAAGCGCGTCGTCGCCGGATTGAAAGCGAAATCGCCGCTCAGCAGATGACCGCTATGCGCAGGCTCCAGCAAAAAGCCGCCTTTAAAAGGATTGCCTTTAGGCGCTTCAGGTGGCGGCGGCGTCGGTTTACTGCTACAGGCGGAGAGAAACACAACCAGTGGAAGAAGAGTGGCCAAATGACGCATCAGATGTCCGTGTAACCGAGTCAGGGAAAAGTAACCGCAATGGTAAATCATTGCCCGATACGAAAAAACTGAAATATGCGCCCCGGACCGTTTAAAATCGAAGCGCACCAGATTGTCAGTTTTTCTTAACAAACTCAGATTTCAGCTTCATCGCGCCGAAACCATCAATTTTACAGTCAATATTATGATCGCCTTCGACAAGGCGAATACCTTTAACGCGCGTACCGATCTTCAGCGTTGATGAACTTCCCTTAACTTTCAAATCCTTAACTACCGTTACGGAGTCACCATCCGCCAGCAGATTACCATTGGCGTCTCTGACGACCAGTCCTTCTTCTTCGGCCGCCGGATCAGCGTTCATTGCCCATACATGCCCACACTCCGGGCAGTTCAATAATTCATTGTCCTGCCAGGTATATTCAGAATTGCATTTAGGACAATTAGGTAGCTGTTGCATGATAAAATTCCCGAAAATTTAAAAAATTAGATAAAAAGCCAATAAAATCAAAGATGGTGTTACCAGCTATGTATATTTTAACTTTTTATTCGCCCGGAGAGTAGCCATCTCTTAGGCCGGCGCGGTTGAATCACTTCACAATTTTCCCGTCCTGCAGGATAAACATGACCTTCCCATTCCAAAACTCGGCGATAAAGACATCCTCTTCCTCAAGGGCATGCCGCTCCAGCTCACCTTTCAGCCAATCTTCATCTTTTTCTATTTGCTCCAGCTCGTCATGTCTGATCTTGCCGTCCTTCATAATAATGACCGAGGGCATCTTGGCGTCATCGCAAACCACGGTGAGTTGACCGCTGGGTTCTATTTGAGCGTAGGTTACCTGCTGAAAAGAGTTGATCCCCTGGGAATGAAGTTGAGAGGCGACATTCAGGATATCGATCTTATTTTTCTTGCGCAGAATATTATCCATCAGGAATCTTCCTTTCTTAACGATAGGAAGCGGATTGCCGATAGCGATGGAGCGAAACAGACTAACGTGCTTGGTGATGGCATTCAGCAACGAGATCAATCCGACGCCGATAAATAGCACGATAATATATTGTTGCAGAGGAATACTGTCGCTGTAGATTACCCCGCCGATGATGCCCCCAAGAACAAAGTTGCCAATAAAATCAACCGGCGTCATTTGAGACAGTTGCGTTTTTCCTGACAGATTGAGATGCATTATCACAATGCAGAACCCAATGACGAATTTTATTAGTACAAAACTGTAATATTCCATATATTTTCTAACCCGCGTATTACGCTATTTCAAATAAATTACCGGCCCTAAAGCAAAAGCAAAGCGCCACAAAAATAAACCAGCCAAGAAAGAGGCCGTTACTTATTGTGTTTGCATTAACCCATTACTTATCAATGTGTCACAACACTAATTTATATAGATGAAAATCGGCGTCCATGCCGATTTTTTACGTAAAATAGACGGAATTAATTAAATCGTGGTTAAACATACATGCATTTCAAACCAATTCGTCATTGCGCGGATTCGTTGTTAAGTAAATATATTAACTTTTCATTTCCATACCTTCGCTTTTCAGCTGGTGCATCGCGGTGGCCACGCCGGCGCCGGCTTTGGCAATATCGCCCTCCAACACAAATCCGATCGGCGTATCCTGATCTCTGCCATATTTCAGGCCGATCGTACCGGTGTTTTTGGTCATGGATACGGTGGCGCTGCTGTTCCCGCCTAAGATCAACGTGGGCGTATTCAATCCCTCTTTTTTACTCAGCGTCTGGTAAAACATAATGCTGCCCAGCCGCAAATTAGTTCTATCGCCGAACAACCGGACGATATCCTGCCGATCCAGCTTTTTATCATGTATCCCATCAAGTACCCGCTGTTTCAGATCCTCCTTTAATTCCAGCTTAACTATCATCAGTATGGGCGCGTCCTTCCTCAGTTTATCCAGAACCGATTTCACTTCCGGCGTAGAGTCCATCAGCGTTTTTATACGTTTGGCATTATCCGGCGCCAGGGCGGAATCCAACTGCCGATGCAGATAGTGAGATACCCCTTCGCGCTTGAGACTCGGCACCCAGTTGTAATACGACCTTAGTCTTGCGTTCGACAATATTTCCTCGCCATGAAGCGCGGCATGGTGCTCAAACAACGAGGCCTTGATTTTATTGACCGCTTCATAGCGTTCGTCGCTGTTAATCTCCTGCCCGCTGAAATGCTTATGTAAAATGGTCAGTTTCTCCCCGATATCCGACACATCCTTCAACGCGGCTAAAACCTGACGGCTGGTATTGTCTTTAAAATGCTTGCCCAACGATTTGACGAGATCGTCTACGTTATCCTCAGTCAACGGCTCGGCGTTTTTCATGGTGACATCCACGCGCTTATGGGCGTTTTTGTCCACGCTGGCGCTGACGGACGCAGAAACCGCGCTAAAGAACGGCAACGTTTCCGGCGGATTATCGCTGGTGGCGCGCATAATGCCTGCGCTGGCGGAAACATGCGCATCCACGTTGGCCTGATTGAAAAATCGCACCTTGCTGTCTCTATGACTGATGGTTGTCAAGGCGCTCCCCTCTTCAACAGCGCGCTCGCGGTTAACCGACATCAGCTTCGCCCCGCCGCCCACGCCCACGGCCAAACGCGCCACTGCCGATGTCGGCGCGGCGCCGGTATCGGTGAGATTAACGCCGGCGCGCGCCTCCAGCGCACCGTTGACATCCAGACTGAAACCGAGCTTGTTCCCTTCCATCACCCGATGCCGAACCCCTTTGGTCATCACATCCACCGGGTTCAACGTCCCCTGGGTTAATCCTTTGATAAAATCCGGTAATTCGTCATTCGTTAAGTAAAAATAGAGGCCGCTTTTCGGTCCGCCGGTCACGGTTCCGCTTACGGTTCCGCTGGCCCGCAGATCCGGCAAGAGATCGCGTTCTTTATTAATCGCGACGGCGCGCGCTTTTTCCTTGAGGTTATCCGGCAACAGTTCCGGTATCAGATTAAAACCGGTGGCGACGGAAAGGCTGCCGGTAGCGTTGCCCTTTTTGTCGAACTCGACCAAAAAATCGTTGCCGACACGCGTCAGGCTGAGTGCGTAAGTTCGGTTAAATCCCACGCTGGCGCCCGGTATTAGCGGAATCGGCAGCGATTTCGGCGATAAGATATAGGATGAAGAGGCCGCCGCGCCGTAATGGCGCTCAAAAGTAATAAACTCCTCTTCTTCCAGCGACTGTAATGTATCGACAAGTTTCGACTCCAGCTGCGTCTGGCTTTCCGCCTCCAGCACGGTGCGCGACGTCATATTGATCCCGTGGTTTTCTTTACGGAACGCGTTCAAAAACGCTTTAACGGTATCATAATCGGCCTCCAGCGCCCGATCGCTGACAAATCCCATATCCGTAAATTGCTTGACCGGATTATCGCCGTACTGGTGATTTCGCAACTGCGAAAGTTCCTGTTGCAGCTGCTTTATCTGCCCCTCATCAGGCGATCTTTCCGACAGCAGCTCCGCCTTGCGCACCAGCTGATGCAGATCTTTCAGCGTCAAGGTATCCAGAATCAAGCGGGATTTAAGCAACGAACCGCGATCGTTGGGATCGCGCTGGCGCGCCATATCCGTTTTCTGGTGGCTGATGTCGGCCTGCTTGTCGACAAAGCCGGCCAGTAGCTTTTCGACTTTGCTTTCCCTGGCTACCGGAACGCTCCGCCAGACATCCAGCAGCATGCGAATGAGATCGTGCCCGGAACGATGCGGATTCAGGGATTGCGCCACCGGTTTCAGTATGGAAGGTTTGAATTTGTCGTTCAGTTCGCCGTTCTGCGTGACGACTTCTTGTTGCCGCCCCAAACGGATAACGCTATGCAGCGCGCTATCTTCCAGCTCATGACGGAAATGTTGTAGCTGCGCGACCACGTTTTCTCCCCGTTCGCCCAGATCCAGTTTTTCCAACCGCAGCTGCAAATCTTCCCCGGCATTCACGTCATCGGGCGATACGGCGATAGCGGACTTATGGATGTTTCCGGCTTCCAGCTGTTTAAATAAAGCGCTTTGCATCTGGTACAACGGTTTGAGTCCGTCACGTCCTTGCCACTGGTGCTGAACGGCGTAAGCCAGATTTTTAAGCGGCCTGGGCGCCGCCATTGAGGGGGAGAACATATGAGCGCTGAGACGCTCGGAAAATTTGCTCTTTATCTTTTTACTTTCTTCGCCGGTGAAACCGCCCAGACTCACCGCGCCCTGTACCGTAACGCCGGTTTTGGGTATGCGGTGACGCTTCATCGCTTTCCCTAACCGCTCAAATACGGTTTGTTTCAACAGCTCTTCCGACGACGACGTTTTCGCCGGCTCGATGTTGTGCATCGGACGCCAGCCATCGCCATCGCGCTGATAGCTGTCCATATCCCGCGTAACCACGAGATTGCCGGCGGCGTCATTCTGAATATGGCTAATATGACCGGCGCTTTCGTCCGGTAACGGCAGCGTCTGCCAGACGGCGTTGGTCTGTACGCCGGGGGGCTGCTGCCACTGCGCTTTCGCCAGGGTAAAGACCTCGCCCTGGTTCGTTAAGGCGTACAAATTCTGACCGCGGTCGAGCACGATGTCCTTAACCTCGCCGCGGATGCCGGTTTTCGGCAACGTTTGCGCCGGGTGCAGCGACAGCCTGGAATCCGGTTTGGCCTGGTGAAAGCGAATGTCGCCTTTGTCCGATACGACCAGAAACTTATAAGGATTAATAACCGCCATTGCCGTAGCGTTATCGGGCTTGGCGTCCGGCAACAGTCCGCCGCCGGAAGAGGGTTTATTGCGCACATGCGCAAGCGAGAAAACATTATCCCGCCCTTGTCTGAAACCGCCGCTGTTCACGCTGATGCTGACTTTTCTGACTTCGCCGTCTTTCAGCACGTAGGCCTGACCGTCCAGGCCTTTCTTTAACTGGCCGCACCCGCCTTCCGCTTTGGCCCAGGATTGGGTCAGTTTATCGAGATAATACAGCGCCCCCTCTTGCTGCGTCAGCTTGCCCAGGTGCTTCAAATCTACGGTTTCCAGCTCGGTGGGATGGATGTGCGTCAAACCTAACTGGTTATCGCACACCAGCGCGTCGCTCAGGTTCCAGCCGGGGCGGAAACGGCCCTCTTCGCCCAGCGGACAAACGTGCGTTTGCTTGAGCGGGTCTTTTACCAACGCGTTCAGCCTGCCGTGCTCATCGCTGGAAAAGCCTTCGATCTGATAGTCTTTTGAAAAAGCCCGCTCCAGTTCCGGTTGCGGCGCCGGCTTCAGCGCCGCTTCCCGTTGGCCGGGGCGCGGATAGTCCCCGACAAACAGTTTGCCGTCGCTATCGGTAACATAGAATTGGTCATCCGCCATGCCGAGGGTTTGCGCTTCAAGATGTTCGCTGCCGCGTTCAAGCGCCAATGCCGAATTAGCCAGCGCCAGCGTCACCGTCTCACGCTGGCGCGCCGCGTCCAGCGACGGCATAAAATGCATCCTGGCGTTTTCACCGCTATCCGTCAGCACCGCCGCCTGACCGCGCTTATTCACCGCAAAGGCGGCGATATCATCGTCAAACGATGCGGAACGCACGCTGTCCGTCAAATTGGTCAGCGTGCGTTTATCCTGTACCGCATAGAGTTTATTATCCGCCTGCGCCGACAGCTTGCTGAAAGAAATATCGCTTTTCTTTTGCCATACCTCCAGCGTTTCGTCCAACGCATAGAGTTTTCCGTCGTGCAGGCGAACCTGCTCTTCCGACCGATCCGCAGGCGTGGCCGGCTGACGGTAGATGCCGGTCAGCAGCGACTCATGCAGCCGCCCCGGCAATGGCAGCGTCGCTAGCGTCTCGCCGCCGGTATGATGTTTATCACTCATCCGCACGCTGGCGTTTTCGCCATCCGCCGCCACGTGCAGGCTATAGGCGGACTTCCCTTTCGCCGCCTGTTCCAGCATTTTTTTCTCCGCGCAACACTCGCTGGAATGTAGGGCGATGCTGGCGTGCGCCGAACTTTTCAGCGCGAACAGTTTGCCCTCGTCCCCCAGCAGCAGATGACGCCGTTCGCCGCCGTCCGTCTCATAGGTCGTGTGGGCAAGAAACCGCTGGCTGTCTTTTCCTAACGTTTCGTCCAGCAGCGTCCGCAGCGCGGGGGAAACCGTTTCATCCGCCTGAAGGCGGCCTTTCCCGTCCAGCTTCAGATTCAGCCCCGGCGAGGAGGAACCTTCGCCTGGCGGCCGCCGCGCCGCGCTAAGCTGACCGAACGGTTCCGCCTGCGCGACGTCATCGTTAAACTGCGCGCCGTCGGACTCTGGGGCGGACTCCGGCGACACGCCGTAAAACTCCACCGGATCAAATACTTTCCCCGGCTTGCCCGCCTGACGCTCCATCATTTCACGATACAGGCGCTCCGCAACGCCATCATCGTCAAACGACGCATCGTCAGCCATTTCCGGCGGCGGCAAATCGAACGTCTCGGCGGACATATAGCCAGACGACGACGGCGACAACAGCGGCGTATGGTAGTGGGAGGAAATGGAATCCGCATTGCTGCTTTCCGCCGCATAGGCGTGCGATGCGATCTTGCCGAGAATGTTTTGCCGCACCTGATTGAAGTTTTGCTGATAGCGCCGCGCTTCCTCTTTGGTCGGGCGCTCCGCATACTCGCGCAGTAAATCCGTCGGCCGCTCGGCCAGCATTTTATCCAGCAAGCTATCGCCGCCCGGCTTCCGCGCGCCTTCCGCCCTGGCTGGCTGTTCCGGCGCCGCGGATTTTTTCCTGAAGAACGGCAAACTATGCAGCAGGCCGTCCAGCTTGCCGCCGCGGCCCCGTTGACGCGCCGGCATGTCATCCTCAACGGAAGAGCGCGCCTGACGAACATCGGTTCGGCTGGCGTGACGTTTTCCCTCTTCAATCAGGGAGCCCGCCGCGGCCTTCGCTGAATGCTGAGTTGCCTTTTGCTGTAGTTTCGCCTTACCTGCGCCCTCCATCCCTACCGCGTTTTGCGCAATAGTTTGCTGCGCAGAGGTAATCCGCCCCCTGTTGTTGAGCATCGCCTCCCCCTATTTTCATTTTTGCAATAACAATTTATTTTTTAAGGAATAAATATTGTTTTTTATCAAATAGGGTAAGCGCTGTTCCTGTGGCGAAAACATCGATCGTTCTCGTCATGCCGACGCCGCCAGCCGCTGGAATCGCGGTTAGCGCCCAACCACTATCCTTCAGCCGTTTCTGACGTAATCGACTTGCGCCCTCACGCGGCGGCTATCCGCGTGAGCGCATCGCGTAAAAACGCGCCCACTTCGTCAACCTGTCGTATAAAGCCCTCAACCAGCGCGGTAAATGCCTGCTCATTCAGCGTATTGACGGTATGTTGCGTACACAGGCGGAGCGTCTGGTACTCATCCATCGCCAACCAACAGCCGCGCATGGCGTTCATTTCGAAATTCAATTGCAGACAAAACCGCGAAATCCCTTCGGCGATCTCTTCCGGCAACACCGGTAGCTGGCAATGCAGCAGCAGGCTGTCGCTTTGCGCCGGCACTTCAATGATCGCCGCTTCGCCGCCGTTCTCGTCGCATAGCGCGCACACGCCGTCCCGCAGCGTCAGATCGGTCCGATAGCGTTGAGCAAGATGCTGCAACCAGCGCTCAACCTGTCGTTGATACTGTGTCATGTTCTCGTTTCCTTATTTCTGCCCGTGAATTAACTCTTCATTTCCATACCTTCGTTCTTCAACTGATACATAGCGTTAGCGAGGGTCGGATTCGCCTTGGCGATATCGCCGTCCAGCGTGAATCCGCGCGGGACGCTCTGATCCTGCCCATATTTGAACGCGATCGTGCCGATGTTCTTCGACATGGAGACGCTGGCGCTGCTGCTACCGCCAAAGACCAGCGTCGGCGTATCAAACCCCTCTCTCTTTTTGGCGGTTTGATAGAATGCGATGTAACTCAAACGCAAGTTATTACGATCGTTAAACAGGTTGGCAATATCCTGATGTTCAACCTTCTTCTGTTGAATACCCTCAATAATTTTTTGTTTTAACGGTTCTTTTAATTCCAGTCCGATCGTTGCGTTAGTGCCGGGCAACTGTTTTATGCTTTCAATGGCCCTGTTTAGCTCAGGCGTTGACGCCATGAGCGCTTTAAGGCGATCCGAGTTGGTGGGCGGCAACGAGGCGTCCAAAAATTTACGCACGGCATGGATCATGCCGTTGTTATCCAGCCGCGACAGATTGTTATAGGTGGTGTTGAGCGTGATCCCCGCCGCCATCATGCCGCCGTCCTGGGCGATCTGGTGCTGAAAAAAGGCGGATTTAACGTTATTCAGCGCCTCATAACGTTCGTCGCTGTTGATCTCCTGACCGATGAAATGATTATTCAGAATGCGCAATTTTTCCCCGACATCCTTCACGTCGGGCAGCGCCGCAAGTACCTGACGGCTGGCGCTGTCTTTAAAATGCTTACTGAGTTGAACGGTCAATTCGGTAACGTCATCGTCAATGACAGGTTCCGCCCGCTTCATCGTCATATCGACCATTTTGTTGA
This sequence comes from Brenneria izadpanahii, assembly GCF_017569925.1. Classification (NCBI taxonomy): domain Bacteria; kingdom Pseudomonadati; phylum Pseudomonadota; class Gammaproteobacteria; order Enterobacterales; family Pectobacteriaceae; genus Brenneria; species Brenneria izadpanahii. The sequence continues at coordinate 3,976,842 of NZ_CP050854.1, forward strand.
CCGAACTGTCTATGGTGAGATTCGCCGATGCCCCGGAGCCGACGAATATCGGAACAAGGTCATTCGGATCGTCGGCATTGCCGTCTTCAATGGGGAAAATCGCCCCCGCGTTGATACCGGCATGCGCATCCATGTCCACCCGGTTAAAGAAACGCACCCGGTTGTCGGTGTAGGTTCTGTTAATGGCATTCTCGCCTTCGGCTAACGTCCGTTCGCGGGTGGCGGACAGCACATTCAATCCGGCGCCGACGCCCAACGACGCGCGCGTCAACGTTTCCGGGAACGGCGCTCTTGATTGCGACGTCGCCGGATCGACGATATTCGCGCCCAGGTTCACCGCGGCTCGCGCTTCCAGCGAGCTGCTGATATCCAGGCTAAAGCTGATTTTATCGCCGCTTCTCACCAGATGCTGCACGCCCTTTTGCATCAACTCCGCAGGGTTCAGCGTTCCCTGGGTCAGGCCTTTAACAAAATCAGGCAACTCCTCGTCCGTCAGCGTGAAGGCCAGCCCTTTTTGACTGCCTTTGGTTAACGCGCCGGCCATTGAACCGTTGATGCGCAAATCCGGCATCAGGTTGTAATGGTCGTTGATACTTATCGCGCTCACTTTTTCTTTGATGGATTTAGGCAGTAATTCCGGCAAGAGGTTAAAGCCGGTCGCCATGGAAACATTGCCGACCGTATCTCCCCGCCGGTTAAATTCGACATATAAACTGTTATCAAGGCGCGTCATGGTAAGCCCATACACGCGGTTAAACGTCATACCGCCGCCCGGCACGACGGGAAGCGGCGAATTCTTCAGCAAAAAGACATAGGCCGCGCTGGCGCCGCCGCCGTAGCTGCGCTCAAAGTTGATGACGTCGCCTTCGCCCATGGATTTCAGCGTATCGACCAGCTTCGACTCCAGTTCAGCCTGATGCGAGGCGTCCAATACCGTTTTCGCCGTAACGTTTAAGCCGTGATTCTCTTTACGGAAAGCATTGAGAAACGCTTTTACCGCGTCATAGTCCGCCTCCAGCATGCTGTCGCCGGAAAATCCCATATCGGTGAATTGTTTAATCGGGTTCTGGCCATACTGACCGTCGCGTAGCTGGGTAACTTCCTGCCGCAGTTGGCTAATCTGTTGCTCATCCGGCGCTTTACCGGACAACAGTTCCGCCTTGTCGACCAGTTGGTGGAGATCTTTGAGCGTCAGCGTATCCAGAACCAGGCGGGATTTGAGCAATGAATTTTGATCGTTGGGATCGCGCTGGCGTCCCAGCGCGATATCCGCTTTCTGATGACTGATGTTGACCTTTTTATCCACGAAGGCGGACAACAGCGTTTCGACCTTGCTGTCTTTCGCCGCCGGGGCCGAACGCCAGGCGTCCAGCAAGGACTTACTGAGATCGCGGCCGGAACGGTTGGGGTTCAGAGACTGCGCGGCGTTTTTCAGCGGCGACGGCTTGAACCCTTCGTTCAGTTCGCCGTTGTCTTTCACAATGCCTTTATGCTGCCCCAGCCGGGTAACCGACAGCGTCGCGCTCTCTTCCAGTTCGGAACGAAAACGCTGCAACATCGAGATTAGTTCTGTCCCTTTCTCGCCTAAATCAAGGCGATCCAAACGGGTACGCAAATCCGCCACGGCCTCGGCATGAGCAGCGACCGGCGTAATCGCCACCGCCGACTTGCGAATATTTCCCCCTTCCAACTGTTTGAGCAAGGCGCTCTGCATCTGATAGAGGGATTTTAAGCCTTCACGTCCCTGCCATTGGTGTTGAACGGCGTAGGCCAGATTCTTAACCGGCCTTGGCACGGACAGGGTCGGCGAAAATACGTGCGCGCTAAGACGCTCGGCGAACTTGCTTTTCACCGCGCCGCCTTCCGTGCCGGTAAAACCGCCTTTCATAATCGTACCCTGCGCCGTCAGCCCGGAACCCGGCAGACGCACGCGCTTATTCACGTTATTCAGACGGTTATAAACGGTCTCCGACGAACGCGACTCTATCGGCGGCGGCTCCGCGTGGCGCACGGTATCCAATGAGTGCCAGCCGTTATCGGTTAACCGGTGATGAACGGCATCCTGGGAAACGACCAGATTGCCCGCATCGTCATTCTGAATATGGCTAATCTCGCCGGCGGCGACGTTGGGCGGCGATACGGCTTCCCAGGCTATCTGTCCCTGTTCGCCCGGCGGTTTCCGCCACTGAGATTGCGGCAAAGTGAATACGTCCCCCTGCCGGGTCAACGCGTACAGGTTTTGATGACGATCCAGCGAAATGTCTTTTATCTCGCCGTTAATCCCCGTTTTAGGCACGACATGGGCCGGATGCAGCGACTGCTTAGTGCCGGGTTTTACCTGATGAAAATGGATATCGCCCTGTTCCGACGCCACCAGAAACTGCTGAGCGTTGATCACCGCCATGGCGGTCGCATTGTCTTTCTTCGCTTCGGGCAACAGCGCTTTGCCCAATTCGGGTTTATTGCGCACATGCGGCAACGAAAAAATATTGTCCGTTCCCTGCCGCAGCGTACTGCTCTGGTGGTTTATGCTGAGTTTTTTGACCTCGCCGTCTTTCAGAATATAGGCTTGGCCGTCGCTCCCTTTTTTCAATTGCGCGCAGCCGTCCTCCGCTTTTGTCCAGGCATGCGTCAGGCTGTCGTGGTAATACAGCGTTCCTTCCTGCAACGTCAGCTTACCCTGATATTGCAGGCCGACGGTTTCCAATTCCGTGGGCTGAATATGCGTCAGGCCCAGCTGATTATCGAGCACCAGCGCATCGGTCAGGTTCCAGCCGGGCGTAAACTGATTATCTTTGCCTAACGGACAGGCGTGCGTTTGTTTGAGGTTGTCTTTAACCAGCGCGTTCAACTGGCCGTATTCATCGCTGGCAAAGCCTTCGATGTGATAATTCTTTGAAAACGCCTGCTCCAGCTTCGGCTGCGGGGCCGGCTTAAGCGTAAGTTCATCCTGTCCGAGCCGCGGATAGTCGCCGACGAACAGCTTGCCCTCGCTATCGGAGACATAGAACTGGTTATCCGCCATGCCGATGGTTTGCGCTTCGATATGCTCGCTGCCGCGCACCAACGCCAATGCCGGATCGGCCAGCTTAAGGATAACCGGCACGCGGTGTTCCGGCGCGGCGTCCAGCGACGGCATAAAGCACACTCTGGCGCGATCGTCCGTATCCACCAGCACCGCCGCCTGACCGCGCTTATTGACCGCGAACGCGGCAATGTCATTCACGAATTTCTCAGAATGCGCGCCGTCCGTTAAGTTGCTCAGCGTATGCTTATTCCGGATCGCATAAAGTTTGTTGTCCGCCTGAGCGGACAACTTATCGAAGGCGATATCGCTTTTCTTTTGCCAAACGTCCAGCGCCTCGTTCAGTTCATGCAGTTTTCCGCCGTGCAGACGCACTTGCGCCCCTTGCGTATTGGTTGCCGTTGAGGGATGACGATAAATGCCGGTCAACAGCGACTCATGCAGACGGCCGGGCAAGGGGAGAGACGATTGCGAACTACCGCCGGGCCGGTGCTTACTCTCGGCGCGCATGCTCACTATGCCGTTATCCGCGTCCGCATGCAGGGTGTAATTCGCTTTACCTTTCCCCGCCAGTTCCAGCGTTTTCTTCTCCGCGGCGGGCACGCTGGAATGAATGGCGGTATAGGCGTTGGGCGAACGGTTTAGGGCAAACAGCTTACCCTCTTTGCCCAACAGCAGATGTTGCTGATCGCCCTCGTCCGAGAGGCGCGTCATATGCGACAAAAAGCGCTGATTGTCTTTCCCCAACGTCTGCTGCAACAGGCTTTGGAGCGCCGGCGACGCCGTCTCATGCACCGCAAGGCGTCCTTTGTCGTCCAGACTCACGTTCAGCGGCTGCGTGGCCGGCCCCGCCTCCAACTGCTGTCCCGACACCTCGCGCTGACGGGAAGACGCCTCTTCGGCGCCTTCATACGGTTTCTCTTTTATTGGGGATAACGACGGCTGAAATGGCTCGCGCTTGGGCGGAGCAAGCGTCGGATCGAATACTTTCGGCGGTTTGCCCGCCTGGCGCTCCGTCATCTGACGATGCAACCGTTCCAGCATACCGTCGTCGTCAAGCTGCGCGTCGTCAGCCGCCTCCGCGGAGGTTGATGCCGCCGGTTCCGGCTCCAGGCCATAGAACGCCACCGGATCAAATACCTTGGGCGCCTGCCCCGCCTGCCTATCAAGCATGTCGCGGTACAGCTGGTCCACCGCGCCGTCATCGTCAAACATATCGGCGGGCAAAGAATCCAAAGACTCGGAGGAGAGATAACCGGAAGAGGTCATCGATGAAGGCGGGGTGTAATAGTGGGACGAGCCGCTGACAAAGCCCTCGTCCCCGGAAGCTCGCCCAATCTTTTTCAGGATATTCTGCCGGACCTGGCTGAAATTATGCTGATAATGCCGCACCTCATCCGCGGACGGCTTCTCATCGAGAGCGATCGTCCGGCCATGAGTCAACGCTGACGGCCGTTCCTCCGCCATCTTCGCCAACAACGAGTTGGGCTGGTACGCCGCGGCCGTTTTTTGCGGTTCGGGTTGCTTTGCCGGTTGTGCCTCGGCGCTCTTTTTTTTAAAAACCGAAAAACCATGCAAAAAGTTGCCGAGTTTGGAGCCGCGTCCGCGTTGACGCGCAGGCATCTCATCTTGGGCCGCGGGCGGCGCCTGACGAAGATTCGTCCGCGAGGCGTGATTTCGCCCTTCGCCAGCCAAGGAGCCAGCCGCAGATTGCGACGCGTGTGACGTCGTCGCCTGATGCAGTTTTTTATTCCCTCCGTTTTCCGCACCCGCTGCTCTGCTCGCGTTGACCCACTGCGTCGACGAAACATTTACTTTGCCGATGGCCATGCCGTGTTCCTGCCCATAATTATTTCAATTTTTTCCTTGAGTGGAAAAAAATATGGGGCAGTTCCCGCCGGCAATATAAATGTTGCGGTATTTTCTACATGAATTTGCTCGCTTTTTATGCGATCACATCACCTTACTCCATCAGCATCACGCGTAAAAACGCCAACGAACTTTCCTGCTCAATCCGGGTTAAACGTTGATACAGCGCATCGGCGTCGGCCAGCCCGGCGCAGCAGTCAGCAAACTTGCGCTGACGATCGGCAGCGCTGAAAGGATCGCTGATATCGCCTTTCGCCGTTAACCGCTGAGCGTTCAGCTTACGGCCGTCTTTTAGCGTGATCGTAACGATGTGCGGCAGATTGTCATTAGCTTCCTCTTCCGCTTCGCTCCAGCTTGTCATACTGACCCGGTTCAGTTTGTCCGCCGCCGACTGCCTGACGACCTGCTGCGGCGTAAAGTCCGCGACACTTAACGCCCCTTTTTCCAGCAGGACGCTGACGCAATAGGACATGGAGAAACGCGCCTGCATTTCATTTTCGGGCAGCGGATAGGCCAGATTACGCCGGTTGGCGATACCGACTTTGGCTTCGACTTTTACCACATCGTCGGCGCTGAAGGCATGCAGCGCCTGCAAATCGCTGATGGCGTCCAGAATTCGGTGCGTCGATCCGCAGCAGGGATGCTTTTTCGGCAGAACCCCAACGCTCTCGATCACATGCCGCGACGGGGCTAGCCAGCGCTCGATATCCGCGGGCTGAAAGCGCTTTCCGGCGAAGAGCTGATAAAAGCCCTGATCGCCTTCAATAATATCCAGGCGGCCGGACATACCGGCGGCGGCAAGTTCCGCCGCATCCACCGCATTACGGGCCGCCATGCCGGCGTGGAACGGTTTCAGCGGCGTACCGAACTGGCCTTTAACGCCGCCGGCAAGGCTGACGGCGATGCTCAACGTCCTGGCGATCCCTTGTTCGTCCAGACCTTTCAGCCAGGCGACGCCCGCGGCGGTGCCGATACAGCCCACGGTGGAGGTGCCGTGCCACCCTGCGGTGTAATGCGACGCGCTGACCACCGAGCCGACAAACGCCTGCGCCTGCAATCCTATCAGGTAGGCATCGACAAGGTCGCCGCCGCCGCGTTTTTCCGCCAGCGCCACCGCCAGCAACGCCGGCACCAGCACCGCCGACGCGTGGCTCATTCCGGGAGCAAAATTATCGTCGTAATCAATGGCATGAGCCGCGGTGCCGTTAATCAGCGCACACACGGCCGCCGGCTGCGGCTGGTAAGCCGCCCACGCCTGCCGCACCGCTCGGCTGGAGAAATCATTATGTCCGGCGTACAGGCACGCCAGCGTATCAATAATGGCCTCGCAAGCCCGTTGTCTGGCGGCCTGGCTGAACGTCGGTTTACGCGCGCACCAGGCGGCGATGGTTTCAATCACCGTCATCATGTTCTCCCTAGGAAAGTTCATTAAGCATTAGCTGCAACGCTTTACCGATCTGAAAACGGTTCACTTCGCGTCCGGGCTCGTCGGTATCGACGCGATGCACAACAACCGCATCCAAGGCGGGAATGACCAGGCAAACGTGGCCCCCCGCGCCGCAGGCGGCGTAGCTGCCATTGGGTAAAATCACTTCCGGCCAGGCGATACCGTCCCGAACGATCCACCACATATAGCCATACGCGCCGCGGCCGCCGGCATGGGAGATCGGCAATGTGCTGGCGCGCGCCCATTTAGCGGGGATCACTTGTCTGCCATGCCATGCGCCCTGTTGCAGAAACAGCTGGCCGAAACGCAACAGGTCGCGGGAAGAAAGCCGGAAAGGATATGCGGGATGACGGGAGGATTCTCCCGGCTCCATCCAGCCGTCCCGCCGCGCGAGGAAATCCTCCATCCCGATGGGCTGTGCGATGCAGCGCTCAAAAGCCTGATGAATCGGCTCGCCGGTCAGTTGCAGCCAGGCGGTTCCCAACGCATTAAAGTCCCAGTTGTTGTAACACCACTGTTCTCCGGGGGCGTAGCTATGACGCCGCGGCTTAATACGCTTCATCCAGGCGGTTTCGTAATTGGCCGGGTGATAGATGCCGGATCGGGCGGTCAGCAGGTCATACAACGTGGCCTGTTTTTCCACATCGGACAGACCGCCGATATCGTCTAATCCGAGCGCCTCCAGCGTCAGCGACAAATCGATGCGTCCCTCTTCCACGGCGATGCCGATCAGCGCGCTGAGAAAACTTTTGCGCATTGAATGGCACTGAAAGCGGGTTTGGCAATCGCCGTATTCATAAACGCGGCTCCCGGCGCGCCACACCATCATGGCCGCCGTATCAATGGTGGAGAGATAGGCAGTCAGCGACTGAAACATGGTTCTGGCTCCTTTACGCCTCGCTGGCGGCGAGAAAATGCCGGGTATACTCTTCGCGGGCGTCTCCCCGCCGCAGAGCGTCCGCGCTGAGTTCTTCCAATAATTTGCCCTGATGCATAATCGCCACGCGCTGGCACAGATGGGTCACCACCGCCAGATCGTGCGTGACCATCAGATAGGTCAATTTGCGTTGCCGGCGCATACCCGCGAGCAGATTAAGAATTTCCGCCTGCACCGACACATCCAGCGCGGAGGTGGGTTCGTCCAGCAGCAGAACGGAAGGCTCCATGATCAACGCCCTGGCGATGGCGACGCGCTGCCGCTGACCGCCGGATAGCTGGTGCGGATAGCGATAGCGGAAAGCATCCGACAAACCGACGGCGTTCAGCGCTTCGCTGATCCGTTCCTCATGGCGATCCAGCCCATGCAGCTGCAACGGTTCACGCAACGTGCCGTACACCATTTTGCGTGGATGGAGCGAAGCGTAAGGATCCTGGAACACCATCTGTACCTGACGATAAAAGGCTTTATCGCGCACCGGGTGCTGTTCGCGGTTGCCAAACAGAATCGCCCCTTGATAATCGCTGTTCAGCCCGGCGAGCGCGCGCAGAATGGTCGACTTGCCGCAGCCGGATTCGCCGATCAGCCCGTAACTTTCGCCTTCCGCCAGCGTGAAGCTGACGTCGCTGACCACCTGACGCCGCATCATCCCCTCGCCGAAAGCGATATTGAGATCGACGACCTCCACACTACGTTGCGATGCTGGAATAATCATAAGGCGACTCCATTGCGGTAACTGGGGCCATTCAGCCAGTCGGGATCGCGCGTCGGCACGCTTAGCGTCTCCACCGGGTGATGCAAGCGCGGCTGACTGGCCAACAGCGCCTGGGTATAAGGATGACACGCTTCGTGCAGGCGGCTGGCGAGGATCTCTTCGACGATGCGTCCGGCGTACATCACCAGCACCCGATCGCAAAAACGCGATACCAAATTCAGATCGTGGGTGATAAACAGTAATCCGGTATTACGGCGGGCCAACTGTTCATCGAGGATCGACAGCACCTGCCGGCGTACGGTGACATCCAGCGCCGAGGTCGGCTCGTCGGCGATGATCAGGTCTGGCTCCGGGATCAGCATCATGGCGATCATGATGCGCTGCCCCATGCCGCCGGAAATTTCATGGGGATAACGCTCAAACACATTTTCACAATCGCGGATATGTACCGATTCCAGCATCGCCAACGCTTTCTCACGGGCGATCTTATGGCTGACGCGCGTATGCAGACGATAGGCCTCGGCGATCTGGCGGCCGACGCGCATCAGCGGATTCAGCGAAAATTTAGGATCCTGCAAAATCATCGAAATGCGATTACCACGGATGGTGCGCATCTGTTTTTCGCTGGCGTTCAACAGATCGATATCGCCAAAACGGATCGCTTTGGCGCTGATGCGGCCGATTTTCGGCGTTAACTTCAGCAGCGCGCGGCAGGTCTGCGATTTCCCCGAACCGGATTCGCCGACAATCGCCACTTTCTCGCGCCCCACCTGAAAAGAGACGTCGCGCACCGCGTGGTTGTCCTGCTGAGCGCCCTTAAAAACGATATTCAGATCCTGTACATCAAGCAGCGTATCACTCATGGCGAAGATCCATTACGTCGCGCAGGCCGTCGCCGAGCAGGTTAAAGGCCAGGCTGGTGAAAAGAATGGCTAAACCAGGTATGGCGGCGATCCAGCCGTTATTAAGCATAAACTCGCGTCCCGACGCCAACATCGCGCCCCACTCCGGGCTGGGAGCCTGCGCGCCCAAACCGAGGAAACCGAGCCCCGCGGCGGTCAAAATAATGGCCGCCATATTCAGCGTCACCCGCACCACCACCGACGGCAGACACATGGGAATGATGTGGAACAGGATGATGTGCCAGGACGACGCCCCCTGCAAACGTACCGCCGCGATGTAATCCATCTTACGGATCGACAGCGTTTCCGCCCGCGCCAGACGGGCTATCGGCGGCCACGACGACAGGGAAATGGCGATGATCGCGTTCTCGATGCCGGGGCCGAGCGCGGCGACGAACGCCAGCGCCAGAATCAGGCTGGGGAAAGCCAGAAAAATATCCACCAGCCGCATCAGCACCGTATCCACCCAGCCGCCGAGATAACCGGCCGTGGTGCCGATCACCAGGCCGAGCGGCGTAATGATAATGGCGGTCAGCCCGGCGATATACAGCGTGATGCGCGCGCCGTACAGCAGCCGGCTGTAGATATCGCGTCCCAGTTCATCGGTGCCAAGCCAATTATCCAGGCTCGGCGGTTGCAGGCGATGCGCCAAATCCTGCGCATAGATATCGTGACTGACCAGCCAGGGCGCGAACAGCGCGGCGAAAACAATCACCAGCAGCACAATCAGGCCGAATAGCGCCGAGTGGTTGGCGCAAAAGCGGCGCCACTGAATCCATGTCTGTTGCATCCGAGCCTGAAACGGCGTGGTCGGCACCGGCGCGTTCAGCCAGTCGCGCAGGGAAGAACGCGGCCGGGCGGCAGAGGATTTGTTGGTCAAATCGGTCATTTATCCTCCTGACGGGTACGAGGATCAAACAGGCGGTAGAGCAAATCGCAAATCAGGTTGAGGGTGACGAATATCGCGCCGGTCAGCAGCGCGCAGCCTACTACCGCATTCATATCGCCCGCCAGCAAGGCGTTGGTAAGATAACGGCCAAACCCCGGCCAGGCGAAAACGGTTTCGGTCAAAACCGCGCCCTCCAGCAGCCAGGCCCAGGAGAGCGCGACCACCGTCAGCGTGGGAACGGCGATATTGCGCAGCGCATGCACCCAGACGCAGCGCGCCCAGGATAAACCTTTAACCCGCGCGGTGATGATGTACTCCTGAGAAAGCTGTTCGATCATAAAGCTGCGGGTCATGCGGCTGATGTAGGCCAGCGAACTTAAGCCCAGAATCGAAGCCGGCAAGACAATGTGGCTGAAAACGTTTTTGAATACCGCCCAGTTGTTGGCCAGCGCGCTGTCGATCAGCCAGAACCCGGTGACCGGCTGCAGATCGAATTCGTAGATAAAATCAATACGTCCGGGACCGCCGATCCAGCCCAGCGAGGCGTAAAACAGCAGTAACCCCATCAGGCCGAGCCAAAAATGCGGCGTCGAATAACTTAGCAAGCCGATGAAACGGATCAGGTGATCGAACCAGGAGTTTCGGTACATGGCCGACAACACCCCGGCGGGGATCCCCAGCCCCGTCCCGATGATCGCCGCCAGCGTCGCCAGTTCCAGCGTCGCGGGAAAAACGCGGGCGATATCCTGAGCGACCGGGTGACTGGTCGTCAGGGCGATGCCGAAATCAAGATGCGCCAACTGCCAGATATAATCGACGAACTGTTTCCACAGCGGCTGATCGAGCCCCAACTGGATATACATGGTGTTATAGGCCTCCTGACTGGCGTTATCGCCAATCACGGCCACGACCGGGTCGATCGGCAGCAGCCGGCCGATAAAGAAGGTCAAGGCCGCCAGCCCCAACAGCGTACAGAAAATGGAGATCGCGCCTTTTACCAGCCTTATCAGACGGCGGTAACGCAGCGACCACGCCAGGTTCATAGGTTGTTGCGAAAATACCTGCGACATTGACGCCCCTCCGATTATTTGCTTGCGGCGTTGTACCAGACGCGAAAGCCATTCCAGGTCCAGTTCTTAATCACCGGACTGATGCCCGCGGTGTTATACATCTGGAACATAATGGCCATCGGCCCTTTCTCCATCACTTCGCGCTGCAGCTCGGCATATCGCTCAATTCGCTTGGCCTCGTCCGCTTCCAGCAGCGCCGCCTCAACCTGCTTATTCAGATCCTCGTTATAAAACGCGGCCCGCCAGCTCGGATACTGCGTGGCGCGGGCATCCTTACTGTTATCAGGGTTGAATACCAGGCGCGATGCGTTGCCATGGGCGTCCGGCACCGAAGTCTGCCACGCCATCATGGCGCTGGAGAACTCGCGCCCGCGCGCCCGGCTGAACAACTGCGCGTTCGCCATGCGTTCCAGCTTCAGCGTGACGCCGATTTTGGCGGCGTTCTGCTGGATGCTTTGCGCGATAGGCGCGGAGTGCGGCAAGGTGCCGAAAATAACGCTGGAGGTGAATCCGTTGGGATAACCGGCTTCGGTCAGCAGCTGTTTGGCTTTTTCCAAATCCAGCTTGAACGGCTGCCCCTGCTGCTCGTCCAGCGCGCCGAATGCGCCGATCTGGACGAAACTGGCGCGGGGAACGCCAAGATACGGCATCACATTTTTGGCCAGGCCGTCGTAGTCGATCAGATAACGCATCGCCAGACGGACTTTTTCATTTTTGAAAATCGGATCTTCGTTATTAAAGGTCCAGAAGAAGAGCTGGGGCTTCAGCACTTTCTCCACCTTGATCTTGCCGCCTTCATCCAGCGTTTTCAGATCGTCGGCGGAGAGATCGCGCGCCACGTCCACATCTCCCTGCGTCAGCAGCAGGCGCTGGGTGCCGGTTTCCGCCACGTGACGGATCAGTACGCGCTTCAGCGCCGGCGGCGTCGACCAGTAGTTGTCCGTCGCCTGTAACACCACGCCTTCGCCGGCGTTCCAGCGCACCAGCTGATAAGGGCCGACGCAGGCGGTGCGGGTGGAGAGATATTTATGGCCGAAGTCGCCGTTCACCGCTTCTTTCTCCAGCAGCTTACGATTCAGCAAGGAGGAAACCACATTCGCGGCAATGGATTGTAATACCAGATTGGTGGGATAGGGCTTATCCAGCTTCATGACCAGCGTTTTATCATCCGGCGCGGCGATCGTCTGGTCGACGTTTTCCTTATTGAATCCATAATCGGTGATGGCGGCGGCATTGCCGTATCCCAATTTAACGATCCGCTGCATCGACCAGGCGAGATCGCCGGCCGTAGCGGGCGAGCCGTCGGGAAATTTCAGGTTATCCTGCAAATGAAAGGTGATCTGCTGATGATCGGGCGACACGTCCCAGCTCTTCGCCAAATTAGGGACGACCTTTTTTTCGTCGCCGGCGTCAAACTTAACCAGCGAATCGCAGGTATTCAGCACAATCTCATTGGTAACCACTTCGCCAATCTGCGCCGGATCCCAGGTGCTGATGGCATCAATATTCCATGCCATGACCAGGGAATCTGACGGCGTGGCGGCATGGGCGTTCGCGACGATCGCGCCTGAAAAAACGAGTGCTGCCGTAATCGTATTGAATTTTATCATTGAACGGACTCCAGCGTATTGAAAAACAAAGGATTAGAGGTTTTCCGGGCGCGGCTGAATCGGCGGTTTGACCTCGGCCGGGATAGGACAGCGGTAAGGGGTTTCCTGTACCTGTACGGCGTGCGCTTGCTTCACCTGCGCCAACAGCGCGTCATCGGTCAACGCATCGACGGCGGTGGCGGCCATGATTTTGGCGACATGAGCCAGCCCCTTATGCGCGGCCGGCATTTTGCCCTGCGCGGTAAGCTGCCACGAGTGGCCCGGCGTGCCGATAGCCATTGTCGGCACATGCGCCTGAACGGTGGGGATCACCCAGCTGACGTCGCCGACATCGGTGGAGCCGATCATGATTTCCCCGTGCACATCCAGCGGAACGATGTAATCACTGAGCGGTTTTAATTCGGCGGGTTTCATCCCCACGCGGCGATAATCGCTGGCGATCTCTTCCGGGCTCAGCGTGGCCTGAATTTCCGCCGCGAAAGCCATATCCGTGTCATCGAAAGGCACCGGGCCCAGCGCCTCGAAATTACGCTGCATCGCTTCTTCCAGCGGTCGGTTGCCCAGCAGATTGGAGACGGCGCTCATAATGCTGATATCCACCTGGGTATCCGTCATCATGGCGGCGCCGTTGGCCACGCGTTTTACCCGCTCGTTGAGATCAAACATGGTCTGCACATCGCGGGCGCGAATCGCATAACGGACGGCGGCCTTGGCCTGCACCACATTGGGCGCGATACCGCCGGAATCGAGCATCGCATAGTGAATGCGGCAATCCTGCGGCACATGTTCGCGCAGAAACTGAACGCCGACATTCATAAGTTCAACCGCGTCCAACGCGCTGCGGCCCAGATGGGGAGAGGCGGCGGCATGCGAGGAGCGGCCGGTAAAGCGGAAATCCATGCGGGTATTGGCCAGAGAGAGCGGTTTCGCCACCTCATGATGCGGGCTTGGATGCCAGGTAATGGCGACATCCACCCCGTCAAACGCGCCGGCGCGCGCCATAAACGACTTGGCCGCCCCGCCCTCTTCCGCCGGACAGCCGTAATACCGCACCCGTCCCGGCTGGCCGGTTTTCTCCAGCCACTCTTTTATCGCCGTCGCCGCCAGCATCGCCGCCGCGCCCAGCAGGTTATGCCCGCAGCCATGACCATTGCCGTTGCCCGGCAACGGCGAAGGTTTGGCGACGCCGGAAGCCTGGCTCAGTCCCGGCAAGGCATCGTATTCGCCCAGAATGGCGATGATCGGGCCGCCCTCGCCGGCCTCGCCCATCACCGCCGTCGGAATATCGGCCACGTTTTCGGTTACGCGGAAACCTTGCTTTTTCAGCATCGCCGTGTGCTCGGCGACCGAACGATATTCCGTATAGCAGATCTCCGGCATACCCCAGACGCGATCGCTCAGATCGCAAAATTCGGCCTTGCTTTCATCCACCAATTTCCAGACTAACGCTTTATTTTTCATGACAATCCCCAGAATTTACCGTTGGATGGGACGACGGGCGCATTAGGCCCTGGAGATTCACAGAATGCGACAAGAATAAGCGGCAATGCCAATGAGCAATTCACACCACCTATTCCAAAAATTCATAGTTTGGCGAAAATCCCGGCTGAAAATTTTTATGGCGGGCTATCTCTGCCCGCGCCTTCGGGATGGGACAGGAAGCCGCTCGCCTTTTGTACTCCGAATTGCCCCGTCTACCGCCGCGCAGATAACGGGATCGATGAAAAGAAAAAGCGGAGGGGTTGGCGGGTGCGGCTTGAGACCAGGCTCGGCACAACGGCGGAAGAAAGATGATGGGGTTAACTCACCGCCAGTTCCGGCAGGACGGAAGCCGCCGCAAGTTGCCAGAACTCTTCCCCCTGACGGTTGCGCAGCGCGGGCTGCCGGTACAGACGGATATCCAACGGCACATCCCAGTGGCTATCGCCTGCGCGCACCAATTCACCGCCGGCAAGCTCATCTTTCATCAGGCTCTCCGGCAACCAGGCGACCCCGCAGCCGGAAAGCGCCATGGCCTTAAGGTTAATCGACATGCTGTTTTCATAAATCGGCTCCAGCGGCAGCGGTTTGACGCTCTGCATTTGCGCAAGCGCATGGGCAAAAAACGAATGCTTGCCATAACTAAGCCAGGGAACCGCATCGCGTGAAAAACCGATGGGATAAAGCGGACGCCCGTGGCTATCCGGGCGACAGACCGCAATCGCGCGCTCTGAGCCCAGCGTCAACATCGGGTAAGCGGAAAGCTGCTTGATTAACGATACCGAATCATGCGCATACGTCAGCAGGAAATCCGTCTCGCCGCTGTGCAACAAAGAAATATGCTCAACAAAGGTCGGCTTTTGATCGCACAGGCGAATGTAACCCATGCGCTGCTGGCTATTAACATGCTTGAACCACTCTGGGAAAAACGTCAGCGATAAGGTATTCAACATGGCGAAGCGCAGAACGGCGGTGCGCTTCTCATAGCGCTGGTGCATATTACTGCGTAAATGCGCCATGGCAAACACGGTTTCATTGGCCGTAGCGAGAAACTCCTGCCCTTCCGGCGTTAAGGTTACAGGATAGGTTTTGCGATCGAATAACGGCACGCCAAGCCACTCTTCCAACTGGCGGATGCGGCGGCTCAGTGCTGATTGCGTAATATGGCGCTCATTGGCGGCGCGAGTGAAGCTATAACAACGAGAGACACTGAGGAAATCTTCAAACCATTTCAATTCCATAGCAAGAAACCTCTGTCTGGACGAAAGGGAACAAAGTCATTTCAACTAGTGGTCAATTTACAAGCAAGAAGCGAGCCACTTTTCAAGCCATATCAAATCAGTTGGTTATATCTATCTTTAAACCAGAGCGCGATGCTAACGGCACAGAAAACCCATACCGATGCACAAAAAAGGTGCAATCCGACGGCATGCAGATAAATAGCTGCGCGGGCGAAATCATCATTCCCCGGTTCTCGCCGAGCAGAATATGCGTCTCACCGGTTTTCAGTTCAAAATCGCCCAGTCAATGCGCGCACGCCGGGATTCCGTTTTTGACTGGCTAGCGCCTGTAGCGGCATAACCGTCTCTAGGATCCCTGGGCAAAAATGCGAACCGCTTCGCGCGGCCAATCAATATTCGCAAAATTAAACACATTTCCAATCGATGCCCGGATAAGGCGGCTTAGCGCACGGAGGATCGCGGCGTACGTCCGGCGAATAAGTACGGTCTACTTTTATATCTTTCTTTCGATTACCGATGAATTTCCAGATAGTAGTCATCCGACAGCAATTCATAGTTCGACGAGCGAGGCACGGGCGCGTAGTTTTTCCAATCGTAGATATACTCATTATTTCCGTTTCTTTCGAAAACAACCGAATGGGCTTCACTGACTTCACCTTGCACCGAAACAATGGCCAAATCAGGCAGGTCACTCCAGTCAACATCCTGATCGTGCCTGCTGGCTTCAACCCCCATGGATTCAAGAATGTCCTGCGCCTCGGTAAAGGTTAATCCTCTTTCGCCATCGAAATCCGCGACAGACTCCGCCTGATCGCGCGCTTCCTTATAAGGTACGCCCGCCACCATCGCAATACAGGCCACCACGCATCCCGGTTCATTCCATCCTTCTCCGCGATCAAAACGTAATGTCGGTCCGTGTGATGAAGCGCTGCCGGCCGGATAAGAGACCTCATGCGACGACATCAATGCCGAATAGCCTTGAGCAAGATGACTTAAATTGCCATAGCCGGGCATGGCGGCAAAACCGGCGGGAAAATACGGCGCTTCCGGCGGCGCGTACTGCGCGTACTGGTAATGGCTGGACTCATGATAAACGTTAGCGTTGTCATACCCATGGTTTACGGCATACGAATGGACGTACCCGGAATTATCGGCATCATGATAATCGTTGGAAGACTCGCCGCTTGCAGACTGCGTATCGTCTGATACAGCGGTGTTGTTAACCGCATCTCTCAAGCGCTGATATGCATTAATGTCATAAAGATAGGGGTTTATATTAAACATTTGATTCCTCCTGAAAAATGGTTTTCCTAAACAGCTACAATGTCTGAACGCGTCATTGATAATGACCGTACAAAAATCTCAGCTTCTTGAGTGGTTCAAACCGCGTTTAGTTCCATCTGATATGGCATCGCCATATGCAAAGCGGCACGTATCGCCGTCGTGCGCCGGAACGTTAATGGAATGAAGTCTGTTGGCGCGGCGGTGAAGGGAAAAAATTTTGCCGCAAGGCCGATCTATCTGGGTCCGGCGCTCCTGATTTGCCTCTCTCCCTTGCAATGCCATCCTCGCTATTACAAGCAAAGTTTGCGAAGCGTTTTCAGTTTTTACCGGTGTCAGTTTACGGGACGCTGGGCTAGTATAGCGGTAGAAAAAAGCCTTAATATCTATCGCGCCGCGCATGGCGAACCGGCTGCCGGCTTATCGGCAATCATTTGATTTATTTGCACTGATTTTCATTTTCAGCAGAAGCGTGTAGGTTATTTGCACCAAAAATATCCGTGCATTATAACCGGCGCCTTAAAACACCCAGTCAGTGAGACACTGTGATACCCGATGAAAACAACAAAAATCACAATTAACTTTAAATTCAATGGACTAAAAAACATAATCGCATGAAAACCACCGATAACCTCGATAACCACACGCCGATGATGCAGCAGTACTTCAAGCTGAAGGCGCAGCATCCGGAGATTCTGCTGTTTTATCGTATGGGCGACTTTTATGAGTTGTTCTATGACGACGCCAAACGGGCATCGCAGCTTTTGGATATCTCGCTGACCAAGCGAGGCGCCTCGGCCGGCGAACCCATCCCGATGGCCGGCGTTCCCCACCATTCCGTCGAGAACTATCTGGCAAAGCTGGTGCAACTGGGCGAATCGGTCGCAATCTGCGAACAGATCGGCGATCCGGCCACCAGCAAAGGGCCGGTAGAGCGCAAGGTGGTGCGCATCGTCACGCCGGGCACCATCAGCGATGAAGCGCTGCTGCAAGAAAAACAGGATAATCTGTTAGCCGCCATCTGGCAGGATGGCCGCGGATTTGGCTATGCCACGCTGGATATCAGTTCCGGCCGTTTCCGCGTAACCGAACCGGCCGATCGGGAAACCATGGTTGCAGAGCTGCAACGAACCAATCCGGCCGAGCTGCTTTATCCTGAATCATTCGAATCCATGTCGTTGATTGAACATCGTCACGGATTACGCCGTCGCCCGCTGTGGGAATTTGAACTGGATACCGCCCGTCAGCAGCTAAATCTGCAATTCGGCACGCGCGACCTCATCGGATTCGGCGTCGAGCAGGCGAAACTCGCGCTGCGGGCCGCCGGCTGCCTGTTGCAATATGCCAAAGATACTCAGCGCACCTCGCTGCCCCATATTCGCAGCATAACCATGGAGCGCCAGCAGGATGGCATCATTATGGATGCCGCCACGCGACGGAACCTGGAACTGACGCAAAACCTTTCCGGCGGAACGGAAAATACATTGGCCGCGGTGTTGGACAGCACGGTAACGCCGATGGGCAGCCGAATGCTCAAGCGCTGGCTGCATATGCCCAGCCGGGACATTGATACGCTGACCAACCGTCAGCAGGCTATCGGCGCCTTGCAGGATCTCACCTCGGAGCTGCAGCCCTATCTGCGCCAGGTCGGTGATTTGGAGCGGATTCTGGCGCGTCTGGCGCTGCGTTCCGCCCGACCGCGCGATTTAGCGCGTATGCGTCACGCCTTCCAGCAGCTTCCCGATATTCGAGCGCTGCTGGCCCCGGTGGAAACCGAGTATGTGCAAACGCTGGTCAGCCAGATCGGCCAGTTCGACGAATTGCGCGGCCTGCTTGAACGCGCGGTCGTGGAATCGCCGCCGGTGCTGGTGCGCGACGGCGGCGTCATCGCCGCCGGTTACAACGCCGAGCTGGATGAATGGCGGGCGCTGGCGGATGGCGCCAGCGATTATCTGGATCGGCTTGAGATCCGTGAACGTGAGAAGCTGGGGATTGATACGCTCAAGGTCGGCTTTAATGGGGTGCATGGTTATTATATCCAGGTCAGCCGCGGTCAAAGCCATCTGGTGCCGATACACTATGTTCGCCGTCAAACGCTGAAAAACGCCGAACGCTATATCATCCCGGAGCTGAAAGAATATGAAGACAAGGTGCTGACCTCCAAAGGCAAGGCGCTGGCGCTGGAAAAAGCCCTCTATGATGAACTGTTCGATCTGTTGCTGCCGCATCTGGCGGAACTGCAACAAAGCGCGGCGGCGTTAGCCGAACTGGACGTATTGTCTAATCTGGCGGAACGCGCCTATACGTTAAACTACGTATGCCCGACGCTCAGCGATAAACCCGGCATCAAAATCATTGGCGGCCGCCACCCGGTGGTGGAACAGGTACTCAGCGAACCCTTTATCTCAAACCCGCTGTCGCTTTCACCGCAGCGCCGCATGCTGATTATCACCGGTCCCAATATGGGCGGGAAAAGCACCTATATGCGTCAGGCGGCATTGATCGTGCTGATGGCGCATATTGGCTGCTTTGTCCCTGCGGATCAGGCGGTTATCGGCCCGGTGGATCGCATTTTCACCCGCGTCGGCGCCGCCGACGATCTGGCTTCCGGCCGTTCGACCTTTATGGTGGAAATGACCGAGACCGCCAATATCCTGCATAACGCGACAGAAAACAGTCTGGTATTGATGGATGAAATCGGCCGCGGCACCTCGACCTATGACGGCTTGTCCCTGGCCTGGGCCTGTGCGGAAAACCTGGCTAACCAAATCAAAGCCATGACGCTGTTCGCCACCCACTATTTCGAACTGACCAACCTGCCGGAAAAAATGGAAGGCGTGGCGAATGTTCATCTGGATGCGCTGGAACATGGCGATACCATCGCCTTTATGCACAGCGTGCAGGATGGCGCGGCCAGCAAAAGCTATGGGCTAGCGGTAGCAGCGCTGGCGGGCGTGCCAAAGGATGTGATTAAGCGAGCGCGGAAAAAGCTCAAAGAGCTGGAAACCTTGTCCAACAACGCATCGGCCAGTCATATCGACGGCGCACAGCTTACGTTGCTCAGCGATGAAGAGCCGTCGCCGGCTGTGGAAGCCCTGGAAGCCATCGATCCCGACACCTTGACGCCGCGTCAGGCGTTGGATTGGTTATACCGACTGAAAAATATGCTGTAATAACCGGCGATATTGCTTACCCAGACAAGAAAGGCGCTGAATTATCAGCGCCTTTTTATCACTCGGCGTTATCCGTAACGGTATCGCAATGCCGCCGCGCATCCATCCTGGTTTTACTATCAGCGTCCGGCACCAACGCCTTGATCGTCCGTCCGTTCTCCATTGAGGGGATTTCGGCAAAATGCGCCGAAAACTCCATAAACACCGGCGCGCCCGCTTCAGGTTCGACCTGCATGTATTCCCGTTCCAACTCGATGTTGTTTGCCACCGCAAAGGTTTTACCCGTAGCGCAATCAGCGAACGCCGCGGCATCAGCCATATAGCGGTACATCCCTTTCATGGGCATCGGCGTATCCGGCAGGGTCAACGCGGTTGCATTCAAACGGTAAGAGAAGGAGGAATTGATAGGCACGCCCTGTTGATCGAGCATTTCCAAATCATTACCCAATGGACGGAAATAGCGCTTTTCACCGTGGCTATCGGTCAACACCAGTTTATCCGCCGTCCGCCGCCATTGACCATACTCAGCAAAGGTATTCGTGCCTTCGCGCGTCGTCTGATAATGCTCCCGCAGAACAAACGTCCCATCCTTTTCCAAAAAGAGTGACGTATCAATACCTTCGCAATCAGCACAGGGCAATATCCCGCGATAACTCTGCGCCATCGGTTTTAATTGTTCTTCTTGTCCCCGTGAACCTGTATGGCACCCAATCAGTACAGATATTACTGCAACCAACAGCGCGCCAACCGCCAGTTTTTTCACCATTATTCTCCTACTGGGTTGGCCTGTTATTATAACCGGCTATTTTACTGATGATTTCTTCTACTTTTCATCAACACCGCGCATAATAATCCTTATTGATGCGCGCTTTGCCAGTCGGCAAATGTGATTTCCAGACTATTCTCACTGTCGGACAACCAGATGGTTCCTTCCTGTAAAGTAGCCTGCAGCGTCATATTTCTCTTTGCCAAAGCGGCGAGTTGGGCCAACTGGCGATCGTCGAGAAAATAGATTGCCAGGTTCTTATATCCCGAGACTTTGCCCGCCATATTTTGCCACCATACCTGCGCGGCACGTTCGCTATAGGCGTACAGCGCGACGGAACGCGACAGGCTGCAGGCTTTCTTCAGACGTTTTTCATCCGGCAACCCCAGTTCGATCCACTTTTCCAGTTCCAGCGTATCGTTACGCAGCCAGATTTCAGGCTCATCATCGGCGCTCAGGCCTTTGGTAAAGCGTAAATTTTCATCCGCATGGCAAATCCAGGCCAGCAAACGCAGCATCATCCGCTGTTCCGTTTCTGAGGGATGTTGAGCGATTGTCAGGTTAGCGTCATAGAAAAAATGGCGGTCCATATCCGCAATGTTGATCGCCGCTTTGTACACCGTTGCTTTTAATGCCATCTGTTACCTCATGTTTATCCGCAGACAGTGTACTTGAGTTGGGACTAACCTCACAGTAAAGGCGATAGCTGTTATGAAACAGACCAATTGGAATGCTGATATCCTAATAAAGCCTATGCTATAGTCGATTTGATAAATAGAGTTTATCTTCGTAGGCTTACAACATCCCCTCGCTGTAAACACGAGGATGCATGAATCCCTACCGGGTTAGGCTTTCAGGGGAGGATATAGTGCAAGAATACTGTGAATTAGTACGCCGCGTATACGCGGAGATCGCCAGCGGCGATCTGGGCTATATACCCGATTCGCTGGGTTGTGTATTGAAAACCCTGGATGGCATCGCTGCTAACAGCGAATTGCCATCCTCTGTCAGGGAACAGGCGGCTTATGCCGCTGCCAACTTATTGGTGAGCGATTATGTCAATGAGTAACGAATATCAACCCATCAACTGTGATGATTATGACAATCTGGAGGCCACCTGCCAGCAGAATTTGATACTGACGCTGGAACTGCGTAATGGTGAAACCGTGATCGGCAAAGCCAGCGACATGATCTCACGTAAACATGTTGAATATTTAGTGATCGAAGAGTCCGGCTCGACGCGTGAACTGCGACTCGATCACATCGTCAGCTTTAGCCACCCTGAAATAGGGAAAGTGGTGGTCAGCGAATCTTGATTCGCATCGATTTTTCTCAAACGGACAACGCACGTTGTCCGTTTTTCTTTCAGAAATCATCAGTCAGCCAGACGATACACCAATCCGGATCGCCCTCTTTCGCCTGACCTGCCAACGTCACAAACCGGCCGGGCGCGGCAATCAACCGATCGTTATAGAAAAGCAAGGGAGTACGATCGCGCAACCATGGCGGCACGCCCAGCTCCTGCCAGATTTTTTTCATCAACCGGCCGCCGCTCCGCCCTACTATATGCACCCGTCCGCCGGCACGGAAACGGATACTGACCTGTTCGTCCGCATTCGGCCGACGCACTCGCGTGCCGTCGTCCCCCAATGATAGTACGCCAGCGCCGTCAGGTAACGTAAGAGGCGCGAACGGCGGCGTCCATGTTAATACGCGGGTTTTCAGCGATTGCAGCGGCGGCAGCACATAAAGATGCTGTCGAAAACGCCGAATCTGCCGCTGGTTAAGCTGTAGCAGCGGCTCGGCATCCTGACGGCTAACGGCAACCTCATGCCACAATCGCTGCAATTGATCGCGGGCGGGCATCTGCGCTCCCCGCGCCGCCAGCCAGCGACGCAGCAATGCAAATCTCCGCACCGGACTGAGCGGCAGCAGGCCGTCAATGCTTAGGGAGCCATCCGGCTGACACAGCGCCTGCAAGGAATCAGCCAAAAGCTCGTCAAGCAGTTGTTCCTGTTCGGCGCATAGCTGCGCGCTGCGCGCAACCGCCGTAGGGAAATGCGGCCAGCGTTCGGTTAATTGGGGAAGTATCTTTTTACGCAGAAAGTTACGATCGAAGCGTTCATCCTGATTGCTGTCATCCTCGATCCAACGCAATTGGCGGCATCGCGCATACTTCTCCAACTGTTGGCGGGAAAAACCGAGTAAAGGCCGTAGCAGCGCGTGGTCGCCTAATGTCGTTTGGGAGGCCATCGCTGAAAGCCCGGCAGGACCGCTGCCGCGTTTGAGCGCCAGTAAAAACGTTTCACTTTGGTCGTCAAGATGCTGCGCCGTCAGCAAAACTTCATCGTCCAACAAGTGCGAATTCAGCGCCTGATAGCGCGCCTCTCTTGCCGCCGCCTCAACGCCGCCGTTTTGCGCATCGACGGTAACGCTAAGCTCGGCAAACGGCACCTGCCATTGCCGGCATTGCTGACGGCAGTGCTCGGCCCAGCTATCCGCCAACGGGTTCAAACCGTGATGAACGTAAGCCGCGCGCACCGCAATATCGTTATTACGTTGGCGTAATTCCACCATCAAATGCAGTAAAACGCTGGAATCCAGCCCGCCGCTGTAAGCCACCAGGATCCGCCGATATTCAGCCAGTTGAGCGATAAGGGAGGCAAGTAAAGGGCTTTCGGGCGTAGCGCTGTTCACCGTGTCAAATCTCATACAGTTCTAAAGGCAATCCATCAGGATCGCAGAAGAAGGTAAACCGCCTCTGCGTTTCAGGATCGATGCGCACCGGCTCGCAAACCACGCCCGCCTGAGCGAGCGCGGCGCTGGCCTGTTCCACGCTTTCAACCGAGAAGGCCAGATGGCGCAAGCCGCAGGCTTCAGGCCGGCTAACGCGATCCGGCGGTTTCGGGAATGAAAACAGCTCAATGGTATAGCGCCCATTCAGCGCCAAATCCCCTTTCCAGGAATCCCGCGCGGCGCGATACACCTCATTAATCAGTGTAAAACCCAGCACGTCGCAATAGAAAGCCTTACTGCGTTCATAGTCAGAGGCAATAATTGCAATATGATGCGTATCAATGAGTTTTAGCATAAATCCCACGTTGATTGATGATGTTCGGCCCAGGTTATCTGCAAATCGCGCATTTATCGCTAGAGCGACGCAATTCAAACGGAGCAGGAAAAATCATAGCAAAAAGTCCGCTCTCATTGCTGACAGCGGACTTTTAAATAGTAACCCGATGAATAAATCAGCAGTAGCCGTAATTCATCAGACGCTGATAACGGCGGTTAAGCAGCTCTTCTTCATCCAGCGCATCCAGATCCTGGAGATCGGCCAGCAGTTGCGCCTTCAGCGATTCAGACATCGTCGCCACGTCCCGATGCGCGGAACCCAGCGGTTCCGGGATCACGCTGTCAATCAGCTTCAGCTCTTTCAAGCGCTGAGCCGTAATGCCCATCGCTTCTGCGGCCAACGGCGCTTTATCCGCGCTCTTCCACAAAATAGAGGCGCAGCCCTCCGGTGAAATCACCGAATAGGTGCTGTATTGCAACATGTTGACCTTGTCGCCCACGCCGATAGCCAGCGCGCCGCCGGAACCGCCTTCACCGATAACGGTACAGACGATCGGCACGCGCAGGCAGGACATTTCCCGCAGATTGCGAGCAATGGCTTCCGACTGCCCGCGCTCCTCGGCCCCGACGCCCGGATAAGCGCCCGGCGTGTCGATAAACGTGATGATCGGTAGTTTGAAACGTTCCGCCATTTCCATCAGACGCAGAGCCTTACGATAGCCTTCCGGCGCAGGCATGCCGAAATTACGACGGATTTTCTCTTTGGTTTCGCGGCCTTTCTGATGACCAATAATCATCACCGGACGTCCGTCCAGACGCGCAATGCCGCCAACAATCGCTTTGTCATCGGCATAGGCGCGATCGCCCGCCAGTTCATCAAAGTCGGTAAAGATATGCTTGATGTAATCCAGCGTATAAGGACGCATTGGATGACGAGCCAACTGGGCGACTTGCCAGGCCCCCAGATCGGAGAAAATTTTACGCGTCAGTTCAACACTCTTCTCACGCAGGCGCTGGACTTCTTCATCCAGATTAATATCTAATTTTTCGTCTTGACGGCTGACTGCGGTCAGCGAGTCAATTTTCGCTTCCAACTCTGCAATCGGCTGCTCAAAATCAAGAAAATTCAGACTCATAGTATTCCTATATTAGTCAAATTCCAGTTCCACCTGTTCATTACCCACTAATGTGCGCAGATCGTTCAGCAACACATCGGTCGGCGTTATCCGCCATGCCGCACCGAAGCGTAACCGGGCGCGCGCATCTTCACGTTGATAATAGAGATGCACTGGGATCGTCCCCGATCGGTGCGGTTCCAACGATTCGCGGAGACGGTTTAATAACTGGTCATCAATTTGCCTGTCAGTCAGAGAGATAGCAAGCCCGCGCGCATATTTTTCCCGCGCTTCGCTGATATCCATTAACTCGCGGACGGTCATTTTAAGCCCGCCGCTAAAGTCATCAAAGCTGACCTGTCCACTGGCGATCAGAATACGGTCTTTTTCCAATAAATGCTGATATTTTTCCAACGCATCGGTAAACAGCATTATCTCAAGGCGACCGGAACGATCGTCCAGCGTACAAACGCCAATACGGTTTCCCCGTTTGGTAACCATTACCCTGGCCGCCAACACCAGGCCGACGGCCGTGGTCATTTTGCCCCGTTCCGTCGGATGCATATCTTTTAAACGTACGCCGCCGGCATAACGTTCTATTTCCTTAATGTATTGGGTGATCGGGTGGCCGGTAAGGTAAAGCCCCAGCGTTTCCCGCTCACCGTCCAGCACCACCTGTTCCGGCCAGGGCGGTACCGTGCTGTAGGACTGCTCAACCTGCTCGGGCGCATCCGCCAGCACGCCAAACATATCCACCTGACCGATGGCTTCGGCCTTGGCATGTTGATCGGCCGCTTTCAGCGCATCCCCCAGCGAATTCATCAACGCGGCGCGGTGCGGCCCCAGGCGATCGAACGCCCCGGACATGATCAGTTTTTCCAGCACCCGGCGATTCAGTTTCTTAATATCGGTACGGGCGCAGAGATCGAACAGTTCTTTAAAATAGCCGCCCCGATTGCGCGCTTCGATGATCGCTTCAATCGGCCCTTCGCCCACGCCTTTAATCGCCCCGATGCCGTAAACGATCTCGCCGTCGTCGTTGACGTGAAAATGGTAAAGTCCGCTGTTAATATCCGGCGGCAGAATTTTCAACCCCATGCGCCAGCATTCGTCCACCAGCCCCACCACTTTATCGGTGTTATCCATATCGGCGGTCATCACCGCCGCCATGAATTCCGCCGGATAATGCGCTTTCAGCCACAGGGTCTGATAGGAGACCAGCGCATAGGCCGCCGAGTGGGATTTGTTAAAGCCATAGCCGGCGAATTTTTCCACCAGGTCAAAGATTTTCATCGACAGTTCGCCGTCGATGCCCATCCTTTCCGCGCCCTCTTTAAATACCGAGCGCTGTTTCGCCATCTCTTCCGGCTTTTTCTTACCCATGGCGCGGCGCAGCATATCCGCGCCGCCCAGCGTATACCCCGCCAGAACCTGGGCGATCTGCATCACCTGTTCCTGATACAGAATAATACCATAGGTCGGTTCCAGCACCGGTTTCAGCGACTCATGCTGCCATTCGATATCGGGGTATGAAATCGCTTCGCGGCCGTGCTTACGGTCGATAAAGTTATCCACCATGCCGGACTGCAACGGGCCGGGACGGAACAGGGCCACCAACGCTATCATATCTTCAAAGCAGTCGGGCTTCAGGCGTTTGATCAAATCCTTCATGCCGCGCGATTCAAGCTGGAACACCGCCGTGGTTTCCGAGCGTTGCAGCATGTCAAAGCTCTTTTTATCATCCAGCGGGATCGCGGCAATGTCGATCGGCTCAAGGCCTTGCTTGGCCCGCCGCGCGTTGATCATCTCCAACGCCCAGTCGATGATGGTCAGCGTACGCAGGCCGAGGAAGTCGAATTTCACCAGACCGGCATATTCAACGTCGCTTTTATCGAACTGGGTAACCGGATGGTTGCCCTCCGCATCGCAATACAGCGGGGCAAAATCCGTGATTTTGGTCGGGGAGATAACCACCCCGCCGGCATGTTTCCCCGCATTGCGCGTAACGCCTTCCAGCTTACGCGCCATGTCGATTAGCGCCCTGACTTCCTCATCGGCTTCATAGATTTCAGGTAGCTGTGGTTCGGCCGCGAACGCTTTTTCCAGCGTCATTCCCGGATCGGGCGGCACCAGTTTGGAAATGCGATCGACAAAACCGTAAGGATGACCCAGCACCCGTCCCACGTCGCGGATAACCGCTTTGGCCGCCATAGTACCGAAAGTAATAATCTGCGATACCGCATCCCGTCCGTACATATCGGCAACGTGGTCGATCACCCTGTCGCGTTTTTCCATGCAGAAGTCAACGTCAAAGTCGGGCATGGAAACACGTTCGGGGTTCAGGAAACGTTCGAACAGCAGGTCGAACTCCAGCGGATCCAAATCGGTGATTTTCAACGAGTAGGCCACCAGCGACCCCGCCCCCGATCCGCGTCCTGGCCCGACCGGAACATCGTTATCCTTGGACCACTGGATAAACTCCATCACGATGAGAAAGTAGCCGGGGAACCCCATCTGGTTGATAACCTGAAGTTCCGTTTCCAGACGTTCATCATAGGCGGGGCGTTTAGCCGCCCGCTCTTCCGGATCGGGGAACAGGAACGCCAGGCGCTCCTCCAGCCCTTCCCTGGCCCGCTTGACCAGATAATCATCGGTGGACATATCCCCGGTCGGGAACTGCGGCAGGAAATATTCGCCCAACCGGATGGTTACGTTACAGCGTTTGGCTATTTCGACGCTATTAGTCAGCGCTTCGGGAATATCGGCAAACAGCTCGCACATCTCATCTTCGGAGCGCATATACTGTTGCGGACTGTAATTTCGCGGCCGTTTGGGATCGTCCAGCGTGTAGCCATCATGGATCGCCACGCGGATTTCATGCGCGTCGAAATCATCTTCGCTGATAAAACGGACGTCATTGGTCGCGACAACCGGCAGTTCGTGCTTAATGGCCAGTTCAACCGCGGCATGCAGATAGTTCTCTTCATCCTGACGCCCGGTGCGGATAAGCTCCAGATAATAACGATAAGGGAAATGCTGCTGATAGAAGGCCAGGCATTGCTCAACCTGCGCCTGATTTCCGCGCAGCAGGAATTTGCCGATGTCGCCGTGACGGCCGCCGGACAGCAGCAGTAATCCTTTGCTGTATTCAATCAGCCAATCGCGATCGATGGTCGGGCCTTCGGCTCCGTAACCGCGTTGATAGGCATGGGATATCAGTAACGTGAGATTCTGGTAGCCCTCATTATCCAGCGCCAGTATCGTGAGCTGCGCAAGTTCATCGCCCAACTCTTCGCTCGCGACATAAAAATCCGCGCCGACAATTGGCTTGATACCGTCGCCGTGAGCGCCGCCGTAAAACTTTACCAGCCCGCACAGGTTAGTGAAATCGGTAATCGCCAGCGCCGGCATGCCTAGCGCCGCCGCTTTTTTTACCAGCGGCCCGACTTTTGCCAGCCCATCGATCATGGAATAGTCACTATGAACACGCAGGTGAACAAAACGTGGCTCGGCCATATCCAGATCCCAGAATTCTTCGATTCGTCAGCGCTGCAATAAAAAGATTATTACAGCAGTTAAAAGTAAGGATGAACGTATGTTACGCCAATCCTAACGCCCGTTTAACCGGGGCAAAACTCCGGCGGTGGTACGCGGTGGCGCCCAGCGCCGCCAGTCTCTCCAGATGAAAAGCGGTCGGATAGCCTTTGTGTTGCGCAAACCCATAATCCGGAAACAGCTTATCCAATTCGACCATCTCGCGATCGCGCGTCACCTTCGCCATAATCGACGCCGCGCTAATCTCCATAACAAGGCTATCGCCTTTCACTACGGCCTGCGCCGGCATCGGCAAAGCCGGGCAGCGATTGCCATCGATAAGCACAAAATCCGGCGTCAATGACAGCCCGGCCACCGCCCGCTGCATCGCCAACATGGTGGCATGCAATATATTTAACCGGTCGATCTCTTCCGGTTCGGCCCGTCCCAGACTCCAGGACAGCGCTTTTTCTTTTATTTCGTCATAGAGCGCCAGCCGGCGTTTTTCGCTTAGCTGCTTCGAATCCGCCAGCCCGACGATCGGCCGGGAAGGATCGAGAATAACCGCGGCGGTGACGACTGCGCCCACCAGAGGTCCGCGTCCTACCTCATCAACCCCCGCAATGCAACAATATGCCTGCGGGTAGAGAAACGTATGACTCATGATTTTACTAATTCCAATACGGCTTGCGCCGCCTGCTCATCGGCATTGCAGCGAATTTGCTGGTGCAAATCCAGGAACGTTGCCCGCAAAGCGGCGATCTTATGCTCATCCGCCAGCCAGGGCGTCAGCGCCGCCGCCAGTTTATCCGGCGTGCAGTCCGTTTGCAGCAGTTCCGTCACTAGCTCGCGACCGGCCAGCAGATTGGGCAGGGAAACCCAGGGCGTTTTCACCAGTTTGCGCGCCAGCCAGAAGGTGAAAGGCTTCATGCGATACCCTACCACCATCGGACATTTCGCCAACATGCATTCCAGCGCGGCAGTGCCCGAAGCCAGCAGGGTGGCGTCGCTGGCGATCATCGCTTCGCGCGCGCGTCCGTCCAGGAGATGAACCGGTAAATCCGGCGCAACGCTATCTTTTATCCGATCAAACTGCTCGCGCCGTTTGCTGTTAACCAGCGGCACCACAATCTCCAGATCGGGGAAACGCTGACGCAGCAGTTTGGCGGTATTAAGAAAGACTTCGCCGAGCATCTCAACCTCGGCGCCACGGCTGCCGGGCAACAGCGCCAGGCAACGGGCATCGATAGGCAGCCCTAAAGCCGCTCTGGCGGCTCTTTTATCCGGATGCAACGGCATGGCGTCAGCCATTGTATGACCGATAAAGCGACAGGGAACATTAAAACGATCGTAAAACGCTTTTTCAAAAGGAAGAAACGCCAAAACCAGGTTGGTCGATTTACCTATTTTGAAAACACGTTTTTGACGCCAGGCCCAAACGGACGGGCTGACATAGTGAATGGTGTTAATACCCCGCCGTTTCAGGTTGCCTTCCAGCGTAATATTAAAATCCGGCGCATCGATGCCGACGAAAACATCGGGCTTCAGTTCGCTAAAACGCTGAGTTAAATCGCGGCGAATTTTCAGCAAACGAGGCAAACGTTCGAGCACCTCAACGATGCCCATGACGGCCAGCTCTTCCATCTCGTACCAGGCTTCGCAACCTTCAGCCTGCATATGCGGTCCGGCGACGCCAACGAAACGAGCATCAGGAACTTTCTCTTTAAGCGCGCGGATCAATCCCGCGCCAAGAATATCGCCGGAGGTTTCTCCGGCAACCAATCCGATAACCAAAGGACGCTGCGTCATGGATTAACGGATGATACCGCGGGTAGAACGGCTGAAGAAATCAACAAAGGCCTGCACCGCCGGATACTTCTGCGCCAGCGCTTCAATTTCCGGCCTCACTTCGTCCAGCGTTTTACCGCTGCGGTAAATCAGCTTATAGACATTGCGGATGGCATGCTGCGTTTCTTTTTCAAAACCGCGGCGTTTCAATCCTTCAATATTCAAGCCGAACGGCGTGGCATGATTTCCCTGCGCGATAACGTAAGGAGGAACATCCTGCGCCACGCCGGAACATCCGCCGACCATGACATGAGCGCCGATGATGCAGAATTGGTGTACCGCCGTCATACCGCCGATAATCGCAAAATCATCTACGGACACGTGTCCGCCCAGCGTCGCGTTATTGGCAAAGATACAGCGATTGCCGACCACGCAATCATGCGCGATATGCGTATTGACCATCAGCAGATTATCGCTGCCGACTTTGGTCAACCCACCACCTTGTTCCGTACCACGGTGAATAGTGACGCTCTCGCGGATACGGTTACGATCGCCGATCTCGACGCGAGTCGGCTCTCCTGCATACTTCAGATCCTGATTCACTTCGCCGATTGAGGCGAACTGATAGATTTCGTTATCGCGGCCAATCTTGGTTACACCATTAACCACGACGTGCGACTTCAACACAGTACCTGCACCGATCTCAACCTGAGAACCGATATAACAGAATGGGCCGATATGCACACCGGCGCCAACGACGGCGCCGTCTTCAACAATGGAACTGGGATGAACAAAGGCGGTTTGATCAATCACGGTATCAGGCCTCCCGACGACGAGCACACATCATTGACGCTTCACAAGCGATCTCACCATCAACTTTAGCAACGCCTTTAAAACGTGCAACGCCGCGACGCTCTTTGATAAATTCAACCTCAAGGATCATCTGATCCCCAGGCTCTACAGGGCGTTTAAAACGCGCTTCATCAATTGCCGCAAAGTAATAAAGTTCACCTGGCTCAAGCTTGCCGACGCTTTTAAACGCCAGAATACCCGTTGCCTGAGCCATTGCTTCCAGAATCAACACGCCAGGGAAGATAGGTTTGCCCGGAAAGTGACCTTGAAAGAAAGGTTCATTAAAAGAGACGTTTTTCACCGCCCGCAAAAATTTTCCTTCTTCAAAATCCAGTACACGGTCAACCAGCAAAAACGGGAAGCGGTGCGGTAATAATTCTAAAATCTCTTCAATATGCAGAGTATGAGTGTCAGTAGTCAAAATACTCTTCCTGTCCATAAAACTGATGCCATCAACAACACGGCCTGCTCAGACCCTAAAAGGGGGATCTTCAGGCAGGCCGCAAATAAGGATTGGTACACAAGTGGAGGAGCTCTCTGGCTCACACCCGGTCCTTTCGTTTACATCCAGACTATGCGTTTATACCCTTCATCTTTCAAGTTGCAGGTACGTTGGCTGTATTACTATTACTCGGCCCATCAGGCGGACGCCGCCTGCGGCATCCACATCAGCGTTTCCACCAAAGCGGATCAGAAACGCCGCCGGCTAACTTTTATCGACTTTTCGCTCAACGGCTTTTAACCGCTTGCTTATGTCATCAATATTCATCACCAGCGCGGCGGTCTTACGCCAAACTTTATTGGGCTGTAAAGGAATGCCTGAAGAGTATACCCCAGGTTCGGTGATTGGCCTCATCACCATCCCCATTCCCGTTACCGTAACTTTATCGCAGATTTCCATGTGCCCGTTGATCACGCTGGCCCCGCCGATCATGCAATAACGACCGATTTTCAGGCTTCCGGCCATAATGACGCCGCCTGCGACCGCGGTATTGTCACCAATCACAACGTTATGCGCAATCTGACATTGATTATCAATGATCACGCCGTTACCAATGATCGTGTCGTCCAATGCGCCGCGATCGATCGTTGTGCTGGCGCCGATTTCAACGCGATCGCCGATTTTGACCGAACCTAACTGCGGGATCTTCACCCAGTTACCCCGATCGTTGGCGTAGCCAAAACCGTCGGAACCGATAACCGCGCCTGACTGAATCAGGCAGTGTTCACCCATTTCGACGTTATGGTAAATCGTTACGTTCGCCCACAGCTTGCTTCCGGCGCCGATACGCGCATTTTTACCGATAAAACAGCCTGGACCGATGCACACGTTGTCGCCCAGCCGCGCGCCTGACTCAATAACGGCATTCGCCCCGATAGCGACGTCCCGCCCTATCGTTGCATCCGCTGCGATGACCGCGCTGGGAGCGATGTCCGCAGCAGGAGCCGGGGTGGTATCCATCAATTGCGCCATGCGCGCATACGTCAGGTAAGGGTTTTTAACCACCAGCGCCGCAACCTGACAGTAGGGTAAATCCGCTTCAGTCAGCACTACCGCAGAGGCTTTAGTCTCTGTCAATTGTTCACGATAGCGGCTGTCGGACAGAAAAGTGATCTGCCCTGACTTTGCTGAATGCATAGAAGCAATGCCGGTGATGGCAAGACTGCCATCACCGTGTAATTGCGCATCCAACTGTTGTGCTAAAGCATCCAGTCGAATTGAATACATGAATTATTTAACCTGTTTCAGCACATCGGCGGTAATGTCTTTTGCATTAGCCGCGTAAGCGACGGCATTGGCATCAATCACGACATCATAGCCTTCTTTACTGGCAACAGCTTTTACCGCGTCCTGGATACGGCTCAGGATCTTGTTACGTTCTTCCATCTGGCGACGACGGTTATCCTGATCGAAAGCCTGCGCTTTGGTGGAGAACTGCTCGCGCTGAGCCATTACGTCTTTCTCCATTTTGTTGCGATCGCTCGCTTTCATGGTAGAACCATCACGCTGCAACTTTTGCATCTTGGTTTGCAGATCTTTTTCCATGGATTGCAATTCAGTCGCACGGCCCTTGAATTCATTTTCCAGTTGGCGAGCCACGGTTTCACGCTGCGGCAACTGTTGGAAAATGCTGGATACGTTAACAACGGCAATCTTGTCAGCGGCCTGGACACCGGCTGAAGCAGCCAACGCTAGACCAAGACCAGCAGCACACAACCACTTTTTCACTATAAACTCCTTAACCTAACCTGTTTGTGCCTAAGCACATTTTGATGTGCATGGCGTAATCACGCTGGCAAAGCTATCAGCTCCTGAACATGACGTACGTCGATGCAACCTGCTTATATACGATCTGCCGACGTTACATTACCAGGTTTTGCCAATATTAAACTGGAACTGCTCCGACTTGTCTCCATCGTACTTTTTAACCGGCTGGGCATAGGAAAAGACCAATGGCCCAAGCGGAGACATCCATTGCAGGGCGATCCCGCTTGAAACACGGAAATTACCCGGCTTGCTGTAATCGGGAATACCCGCGGCGATGGTTGCCGAAGTATTTTCCCAGTTGGTATCCCAAACCGTACCGCCATCGATAAACAGCGAGGTGCGCACGGAACTGGAATATTTATCACTGATAAACGGCGTAGGCACAATCAGTTCGCCGCTCAGAACCGCCATCGCGTTACCGCCCACCGCGTCATCCGATTTTTCAACCGGACAAGATGAATAGGCGCTTTCGCTGCCGTTACATCTGTAATATGCCGCCTTCGGCCCGATGGTATTGGACTGGAAGCCACGCACGGTACTCGAACCGCCCGCATAGAAGTTGTCATAGAACGGCACTTCTTTATTACCCAAGCCATCGGCGTAGCCTGCGCGGGCGCGTCCCAGCAATACCCAATTCCGGCTTTCGCTCAGCGGGAGGTATGATGCGGAATCAAACGTCAGTTTATAATATTCGTTATCCGATCCCGGGATAGCCACTTTCGCATTGAACGAAGCGCGCGATCCTTCCGTCGGGAAGTAGCCACGGTCCAGGTTATTGTAGACCCAGCCGGTATTCAGGAAGAAGTCATTTGCTTTATAACTGGCCTTGGAGTGTTCGTTCGTACTTACAATCTCCGGGCTGACGCCGACTTTATCCAGGTAGCGCCACATTGCCACCTGCGGCGACATATCGGAAACATCATTGTGAACGTAGTCCACACCCAGACGCAGCGAGTTATTCTCGTTGATCGGGAACCCAAGCGTACTGCCGATGCCATAGCTGGAGTTGGTATAGTCGGATAGATCGGCATCGTAGGCTTCAAACTTGTTATAGAAAATACGCCCGCCGAGGCTGACGCCATCTACCGTAAAGTACGGATCGGTCAGAGAAAGTTCGACATAGGTCTGATAATCATTTCTGGTTCCGCTGATGCCGACGGAGTTCCCGGTACCCAGCCAGTTATCCTGCTGAACGCCGGCCTGGAAACTGACGCCGCTTTCCGTACCGAAGCCCACGCCGAAGTTGAACGTCCCGGTGTTACGCTCTTTGACCTTATAGATTACATCAACCTGATCGAGCGTACCGGGCACGCGCTGGGTTTCAACGTCGACGCTTTCAAAATAACCCAATCGGTTCAGGCGTTCCTTACCCTGCTCGACTAAATCGTTACCTAACCAGCCGCCTTCCATCTGGCGCATCTCACGGCGCAGAACAGAGTCCTTGGACGTGTCGTTGCCTTCAAAACGGATACGGCGCACGGAGAAACGGTTACCGGCATCAACGTTGACATTCAGCCTAACCGTCTTATCGGCGTCATTGATTTCAGGCTGAGTCACCACGCGCGGATAGGCATAACCATAACGGCCTAACAGCTTTTTGATATCCTCTTCCATGCGCGTGACTTTGGCGCCGTTATACAGCTCGCCCGGCTCAATTTTCGTCAGGTTTTCAATTTCTGCGGAGTGGCCGGCCAGATTGCCGTTGACCACGACGCCGGACAGTTTGTATTGATCGCCTTCCGTCAGGTTAATCGTAATATAGATGCCTTTTTTATCGGGCGTCAGGCTAACCTGCGTGGAATCGATATTGAAACGGGCATAACCACGATCCAGATAAAAACTGCGCAGCGTTTCGAGGTCACCGGAAAGTTTCTGTTTCTGGTATTTGCGATCGCCGACCACGTTCCACCAAGGCACTTCGTCGCGCAGTTGGAAATGGGAAATCAATTCATCGGTGCTGAACGCTTTGTTGCCAACAATGTTGATCTGCTGAATCTTGGCCGATACCCCTTCCGTAAACACCAGTTTCAAATCAACGCGGTTACGGGGCAGCGGCGTGACAACGGCTTTTACCGAGGCGCTGTATTTACCAACGCTGTAATAGAAATCTTCCAGCCCTTTTTCGATAGTGGAAAGCGCCGTACGGTCCAACGCTTCACCGACCCGCACGTCGGTCGCATCCAGATTCTGCTTCAGCATATCGTCTTTTACCGACTTATTGCCGGAAAACGTCAGGCTGGCAATTGTCGGACGTTCCTTAACCTGCACAATCAGCGTTTCGCCGTCGCGCAGGACACGAACATCTTCAAAATTTCCAGTAGCGAACAAAGCACGGATGGTATTACCGATATCATCATCGCTGACGGTATCGCCAACGCGGACTGGCATACTGAGTAATGCCGCTCCGACGGCAACCCGTTGCAGGCCCTCGAAATGAATGTCTTTCACTACGAACCCGTCTGCACCGTATACGGTGGCGCTGCTAAACAGCAGCGACGCTATGAGCAACTTTTTCATCGCCATCGTTGTTATGCGTTTTTCCTAACCTAATCCCACGCCTAAAGGCGGGAGAAATCATTGAAAAGTGCGAGTCCCATTAACAACATCAGCAACACAGTACCAATGCGATAGCTAAAGTCCTGCACACGCTCAGAAACCGGCCTGCCCTTCAATTTTTCAACTGCAAGAAAGAGCAGGTGTCCACCATCCAATACCGGCAACGGGAACAGATTGATAATCCCCAGATTGACGCTGATTAGCGCCAAAAACATCAGGTAATAAACCAACCCATAATCCGCTGACATTCCGGCGCCCTGAGCAATCGAAATCGGACCGCTCAGGTTATTCAGCTTAACATCGCCCGTCACCAGTTTCCCCAACATACTGACCGTCAATTTCATCAGTTGCCAGGTTTTATCCGTTGCCTGATAGATAGCGTTAAACGGCCCATACTGGCGTACCGTTCGATATTCATCGGGGAGCGGCGTTACGCTCGGCATCACGCCGGCGAATCCCTCTGTCCTGCCATTTCCTATTGACTTGCTATCGGGCGTCAACGTTAACGGCAATGTGACTCCGCCGCGCTCTACATCCAACGCGATGCGTTGGCCTGGGTTATCGCGAACAGCGACAACGAAAGCGCGCCAGTCCGTTAAAACCTGCCCGCCGACTTTAACGATCCTATCCCCCACTTGTAAACCCGCTTTTTCTGCTGCCGACCCCGGTTGCACCTGAGTTAACACAGCTTCAATCTGCGGCCCTTTGGGAACAATTCCCAATGAAGTGGCGGGATCTTGCTTATCCGGCTCAAACAGCCAATCGCGCAGATCCAACGTTTTCAACACAACCTGATTCGAACCTAAAGGCGCCGTACCGATCACCACATCGCTGTCGCCGATTTTACCGATCAATGCCAAACGCGCCGTGTCCCAATCAGGCGTTTCGATGCCGTCAACCGACTTTAGTTCAATTCCGGCGGACATTTCGGCCTGCGAAGCGATGGAGTTGGGCAATATTTCACCAACCACGGGACGAACGCCGGGAACCCCGATAATAAACACCAGCCAATACGCCACAACGGCAAAGATAAAATTGGCGATAGGCCCGGCGCTGACGATAGCCGCCCGTTGCCACACCGTTTTATGGTTGAAAGATTGATGACGAAATTCCGGCGATACGGTGTCGACCCGTTCATCAAGCATTTTGACATAACCGCCCAACGGGATCAGGGCGATAACGTATTCGGTGCCGAGCCGATCGCGGCGACGCCATAAAGCACGGCCGAACCCAACCGAAAAACGTTCCACTTTGACGCCGCAACGACGAGCTACCCAGAAGTGACCAAACTCATGCACGGTGATCAACACACCCAGTGCGATGATAAATGCAGCCAAACTCCAGAGGAAATTCATCATAAATAATCTCTACTGTCCCATCCTAAACGGCTTTAAACATTAACAGCATCAGGCAGGAAAACACCGGCACGGCGGCGGTCAGGCTATCAATGCGATCAAGCACGCCGCCATGTCCCGGAATCAAATGACTGCTGTCCTTTATGCCCGCCTCGCGCTTAAACATGCTTTCAGTCAAGTCGCCCAATACGGAAGCCAATGCCGCGACGATAGAACAGATCAACAACGTTGACTGAGAAATAACCAAAGGCGCATAGCGGCTAAACAGCAAAGAAATTACGGCTGAAGTGATCAGCCCGCCGATAAGACCCTCCCAGGTTTTACCCGGCGAAACTTTCGGCGCCAGCTTTCGTTTGCCAAACAAGCGGCCAAACATATAAGCGCCGCTGTCCGCGCCCCACACCAGCAGCATGACATACAGCAGCCACCACGCGCCACTAAAGGGATTGACGTCATAGTTGTACTGGCGAAGCGCCACCATCCCCCAAAAAAAGGGAACGATGGTCACCACGCCGAACGCCAGCCGCAGAATGCGGGAATCGCGCCATAATGATGCGGAAGCAGGATAAAACAGGACCAAAAACAGAGCAACAACCCACCAGACAAGAGAGATCCAGAGCGTTCCGCTGATTTGCGGTACATGTATGGAGTAATGGTACGCCGGAAGCGTCAACAACATAAGCGCCAACAAAAAACCGCACAGAATAGCCAGCCAGAGCCGTTGTCCATATGAGGCAAACCCTGAAAGCTGTCCCCATTCCCAGGCGGCCAGCATGCAAACAGCCAGAGTCACCAGGGTAAAGCCCAAAGGGGGCAACAAAAATAGCGCTGCAATAACGATAGGGATTAAAATTAAAGCAGTAATCAGGCGATACTTCAGCAAAAGTTCCCCCTAGGATGCATCTGCATCGATAGGTGTTGTTCTCCCGAAGCGACGCTCGCGTTGTGCAAATGCATTCAGCGCACCTTCAAAAACTTGTTCATCAAAATCAGGCCAGAGGACATCGGTAAAATAGAGCTCGGCATAAGCGATTTGCCATAGCAGGAAGTTACTTATGCGATGTTCTCCGCCTGTTCGGATCACTAAATCAACCGGAGCCAGGTCACTCAGGCAAACGCATTGGCATAACGAATCCTCGTTAATGCTATCGGGACGTAATGTTCCTTCCTGCACCTGTTCCGCAAGTTGCCGCACTCCCTGAATGATATCCCAACGGCCGCCATAATTCGCGGCAATATTCAACGTCAGCCCCGGATTATTTTTTGTCAGTTCTTCAGAGCGGCGGATCCGCTCTTGTAAACGCAGGCTAAAACGGCTGATATCCCCGATGATACGCAAACGGACTTTGTGCTTATGCAGGCTTTTCACCTCGCTGTCCAGCGCCCGGACAAACAGCTCCATCAAGGCGGTCACTTCCTGCGCGGGGCGATTCCAGTTTTCGCTGCTGAATGCATAAAGCGTCAGGGCTTCAAGTCCGTGGCTGGCGGCGAAGCTCACTGCCCGGCGTACGGATTTAACACCGGCCTGATGGCCAAAAATCCGCAATTTTCCCCGACTCTTAGCCCAGCGGCCATTACCATCCATAATGATGGCGACATGCCGCGGCCCGGCGAATGGCAGATTATTAGCACTATTTTGATTATCGGACGGCATAACGAGTACTTATATCCTCAAACAAGAAATAAAACAGTCATTCCATAACATCAGACCCTGTCAGCGCAAAAAAGCCGTGAACGATCACGGCTTAACTTCACCGCCGGCATGAGAAAGTCGCTTAGCCAGCTGTCAAGTGGCGCAGACTATACCACCTCAACCACACATGAACAAATCGTGCTATGCGAATAAACAAGCCTACTGTTCATAGCGCGTCAGTATCTGCGTCGCGGCTTGCCTGGCCCAGCGATCGATGAACAGAACGTCATCGACGCTGACAGGCTCTGATAATGTGAGTTGCTCAACAACCCGCTGATTAACAACAGCAATGTCTGTAAAACGAATACGTGACTGTAAAAATGCGGCGACCGCAATCTCATTGGCTGCGTTTAAAGCCGTAGTCGCCGCCTGACCATGATTACAGGCATCAATAGCCAGTTGTAAACAAGGGTAACGCTCATAGTCCGGCGCTGAAAACGTCAGGGCGCCCAATTGACAAAAATCCAGAGCCTTCACGCCCGAATTCACGCGTTCGGGATAGGCCATGGCATGAGCAATCGGCGTACACATATCCGGCGATCCCAACTGGGCCAGCACGCTGCCGTCAACATAGCGCACCATCGAATGGATCACTGATTGCGGATGGACGATCACTTCCATCTGTTCAGCGGATGCGTTAAATAGCCAGCGCGCCTCAATGTATTCCAGCCCTTTATTCATCATAGTCGCGGAATCCACCGAAATCTTACGTCCCATCGACCAGTTCGGATGAGCGCAAGCCTGATCGGGCGTCATATCGGCCAACGCGCCGAGCGGTGATTCACGAAACGGCCCGCCGGACCCGGTGAGAATAATGCGCTCAACGCCGTACTGTTCTAAAGAAGAGTAGCCTAACTGCCGTTGAATTGGCTCAGGTAAACTCTGAAAAATCGCATTATGTTCGCTGTCGATGGGCAATAGTTGAGCGCTGCTCTGTACGACCGCGTCCATAAACAGGCGTCCGCAGGTTACCAACGACTCTTTATTCGCCAACAGTATCTGTTTGCCCGCGCGAATAGCGCTCAGCGTCGGCAGCAATCCCGCCACGCCGACAATCGCCGCAATCACCAGATCGACGTCATCCAGCGCCGCCAGCTCACATGCGGCATGCTCGCCGGACAACACTTCGGTTCGGCATCCGTGTTGTGATAACCGTTGACGTAATAATTTGGCGGAAGCCTCATCCGCCATTGATGCGTAAGCCGGACGAAAAGCTAAACATTGCTCCAGCATCCGATCGACATTTCGTCCTGCCGATAATGCTTTCACTGCAAATTTGTCTGGGTTTTTATTAATGACCGCCAGCGAGCTGATGCCGACAGAACCAGTCGAGCCAAGAATTGTCAGTTGCTTCATTTGCTTCATTAAAATGCTCTGAATAACTGGATTTGATTACAGGAAGGTTTACTAGTCTGAGACGATCGCTATGAAGTGTCCATGCTATTTATCGCAAAAACCCATAGCCGGTGATCCACCGTCCAAAGAGGCTGGCCTGCATCAAAAAACAAAGCGCCGCCAGCAAGGTTGATGCAATACGCATCATCACTTTCCCGCGGCGCTATATCAAGCGAGCGAATTAAAACTCCATCAGCTCACTTTCTTTCTCTGTCAGCGCGGCATCTACTTTCTTGATGTAGAGGTCGGTCAGTTTTTGTATCTCTTCCTGCGCGCGGCGTTCTTCATCTTCACTGATCGCTTTATCTTTCAATTGCGCTTTCAGCTTATCGTTAGCATCACGACGCACGTTACGTACGGATACGCGCCCCTGCTCTGCTTCGCCGCGTACGACCTTAATCAAATCCTTACGGCGTTCTTCCGTCAGCGGAGGCAGCGGAACACGGATAACCGAACTTGCGGAAGAGGGATTCAATCCGAGATCGGAAGACATGATGGCTTTTTCAACCGCCGGGCCGAGCGTACGGTCGAATACCGTAATCGCCAGCGTGCGGGAATCTTCCACCACAATGTTAGCTAACTGACGCAGCGGGGTCGCGCTGCCGTAATATTCGACCTGGATACCGTCAAGAATGCTGGGTGATGCGCGGCCAGTACGAATTTTGCTGATTTGGTTTTTGAAAACCTCTACACATTTTTCCATGCGCGTTTCAGCATCTTTTCTGATTTCATTAATCACGTTGTGAACCCTTGAAAACTGGTTGCCTGACAGATCATGCCAACGCATGACCCGGTGAATAATTAACACCAGCATCAGCTGGCGGTATATGGCAATATCTTTGGTTACCAGATCTGGATATTACCCTATTTTTAGGGTTATCCGTTATTACTGATCAACGTACCTTCCTTCTCGCCCATGACGACGCGACGCAGCGCGCCGGGTTTGTTCATGTTGAAAACGCGGATAGGCAGATTGTGATCGCGCGCCAGCGTAAAAGCGGCCAGATCCATCACTTTCAATTCTCTCTCCAGCACGTCCTGATAACTCAGCGTTTCATGCAATATCGCGCTAGGATCCTGTACCGGATCGGCGGAATAGACGCCATCCACTTTTGTCGCTTTCAGAACAACATCAGCCTCAATTTCGATGCCGCGCAGACAAGCGGCCGAATCGGTGGTGAAGAAAGGATTGCCGGTGCCTGCGGAGAAAATCACCACGCGGTTATTACGCAATAGGCTGATGGCTTCCGCCCAGCTGTAATTGTCGCACACGCCATTGAGCGGAATAGCGGACATCAGTCGAGCGTTGACATAAGCGCGATGCAGCGCATCACGCATCGCCAGGCCATTCATGACCGTCGCCAGCATCCCCATGTGGTCGCCCACTACGCGGTTCATACCCGCTTTAGCCAGGCCTGCGCCACGAAACAGGTTACCACCGCCGATGACCACACCGACCTGAATGCCCAACTCAACCAGTTCTTTCACTTCCTGAGCCATGCGATCCAAAATGCTCGCATCGATACCAAAACCTTCGGTTCCCTGCAGAGCTTCGCCGCTGAGCTTAAGCAGGATTCGTTGATATACGGGTTTTGCATTGGTTGCCATGGTGTTTTGTCCTACAGGCTGTCATCGTATTGGGGGTTGTTACTGTCACACTTACCGCTGTTTACCAGAATGTAAACCTCAAATAAATGCACTGAAATTATTTTGGCTGGATAAAAAGGAACCGCCAAGCGGCGGCCCCCTTTTTTTATTATTAAGACTGCTTACTCATTGCCGCAACTTCAGCAGCAAAGTCAACTTCAGCTTTCTCAATACCTTCACCCACTTCAAAACGGATGAAGCTGATTACGTTAGCTTTGCGCTCTTTCAGCAGATCGCCGACGGTTTTGCTCGGATCCATAACGAAATGCTGGCCGGACAGAGAGATTTCGCCGGTGAATTTACGCATGCGGCCTTCAACCATTTTTTCTGCGATTTCACGCGGTTTGCCGGATTGCATGGCGATATCCAACTGGATCTGATGCTCGCGGGCGACAACGTCAGCCGGAACGTCTTCAGCTTTAACGTATTCCGGTTTGCTGGCGGCGATATGCATGGCGATGTGCTTGATCAGCTCTTCATCAGCGCCAGTGGCCGCAACCAGAACGCCGATGCGCGCGCCGTGCAGATATGAACCCAGAATGTCGCCTTCCAGAGTAGCGACGCGGCGGATATTGATGTTTTCACCAATTTTCGCAACCAGAGCGGTACGTTGGTCTTCGAATTTTGCTTTCAGCGCTTCAACATCAGCGATGCGATCGTTCAGAGCGGCTGCGGCGACTTCTTCGCCAAAAGCCTTGAAGCCGGCATCTTTAGCCACGAAGTCAGTTTCGCAGTTCAGCTCAACGATGACGCCAAATTTTCCGTCTGCGGAAATTTTGGTCAGAATGATACCTTCAGCAGCAACGCGGCCTGCTTTCTTGGCAGCTTTCGCCTGGCCGGATTTACGCATGTTGTCGATAGCCAGCTCGATGTCGCCATTCGCTTCAACCAGCGCTTTCTTACATTCCATCATGCCTGCGCCAGTACGCTCACGCAGTTCTTTTACCAGGGCAGCGGTAATTTCAGCCATTATCTTTTCCTCGGTTATCTCATGGGTGAGATAAGTAAAAAAGGGGCCTTAGCAGGCCCCCTAACCAACATATGTCAATACCTGGTTAATAAGGGCTCGTAGGAGCCAGTCTTATTATTCAGCTTCAACTAAGCCTTCTTCCGCTTGCTCAGCCAGATCTTGAGAACGGCCTTCACGAACGGCGGTAGCAACAGTGCTCAGGTACAGGCTAACTGCACGAATAGCGTCATCGTTACCAGGGATGATGAAGTCAACGCCATCAGGATCGGAGTTGGTATCAACGATAGCGAATACCGGGATACCCAGGTTGTTGGCTTCTT
This sequence comes from Brenneria izadpanahii, assembly GCF_017569925.1. Taxonomy (NCBI): domain Bacteria; kingdom Pseudomonadati; phylum Pseudomonadota; class Gammaproteobacteria; order Enterobacterales; family Pectobacteriaceae; genus Brenneria; species Brenneria izadpanahii. The sequence continues at coordinate 4,019,812 of NZ_CP050854.1, forward strand.
TAATTGCGATGTGTTCGTGATCGGCATCAATAACGAACAATGCGTCCGGCAAACCGCCCATATCCTTGATGCCGCCCAGGCTGTTTTCCAGCTTGTCCAGCTCGCGGGTGCGCATCAGCGCTTCTTTCTTGGTCAGTTTGTCGAAAGTACCGTCCTGGGACTGAGTTTCCAGATCTTTCAAACGTTTGATGGACTGACGAACGGTTTTCCAGTTAGTCAGCATGCCGCCCAACCAGCGATGGTTCACGAAGAACTGATCGCAGCTGTTAGCCGCTTCTTTTACCGCTTCGCTTGCTGCGCGTTTAGTACCAACGAACAGAATTTTACCCTTGCGAGAAGCAATTTTGCTCAGCTCAGCCAGAGCGTCGTTGAACATCGGTACGGTTTTCTCAAGGTTGATGATGTGCACTTTATTACGAGCGCCGAAGATGAACGGCTTCATTTTCGGATTCCAGTAACGGGTCTGGTGACCAAAGTGTGCGCCAGCCTTGAGCATATCGCGCATGGAAACAGTTGCCATGATTACCTCTATTAATTAAGTATGGGGTTATGCCTCCACGTGTCCCATTGCGCCGACCCCGCAGGTAAAAAACCGTTGGAGCACCCCGGCGAATGTGCCGACACGTGTGTGTTATATACACAAAGTGAGTTTAGCTGATTCAGCCGGACATATTAAAAATACTCCAGCCGGATCACCGGCGCGCTTTATACCATAATTCCCGCCGGGACACCAACTTTTGTTGTCCGCGCCTTCGCGGCCAAATGATAATTTGGCAAGCCAACGGCTGGGCTGATAACATACGTTATTAATTCGTAACTGACTGACCCTAATTCGTCGTTTAATTCGACACCTGCGGACAATATTTAATGGCAATATCAATCAAAACCCCTGAAGACATCGAAAAAATGCGCGTAGTCGGCCGCCTGGCGGCTGAAGTATTGGAAATCATCGAGCCCCATGTCGTGCCTGGCGTCAGTACCGCTGAACTGGATAGGATCTGCCACGACCATATCACTAATAAACAACATGCGGTTTCAGCCTGCTTGGGATATCACGGCTTCCCGAAATCGGTATGTATTTCCGTCAATGAAGTGGTTTGCCACGGCATCCCCAGCGAAGAAAAAATTCTGAAAGACGGCGATATCATTAATATTGACGTCACCGTGATCAAAGATGGTTTTCATGGCGATACCTCCAAAATGTTCATCGTCGGCAAACCGACGATCCTCGGCGAACGCCTGTGCCGTATTACGCAAGAAAGCCTGTATCTGGCGTTAAAGATGGTGAAACCCGGTATTCGCCTGCGTTCGCTGGGCAAAGCAATCCAGAAGTTCGTTGAAGCAAACGACTTTTCCGTCGTCCGTGAATACTGTGGTCACGGCATCGGCAGAGGGTTCCATGAAGAACCGCAGGTATTGCACTATGATGCCGATGACGGTGGCGTCGTTTTACAGACGGGCATGGCGTTAACCATTGAACCCATGGTCAACGCCGGCGACTTCCGCATCCGGACCATGAAAGACGGCTGGACGGTGAAAACCAAAGATCGTAGCCTGTCGGCCCAGTACGAGCATACGATTGTGGTAACCGAGAACGGCTGTGAAATAATGACGCTGCGGAAAGACGACACCATTCCCAAGATCATTACGCCTGACGCATAGTATCGAATCTACTTCTATTAAGATTGTTGACAAAGCGTTACTATCCCGTTGTCCCTGCGGCAGTAGGCAGGGACCGGCTTCTGATGGCGGCCCGGCGCGCAGAAGATCCCCGTTGGCGCGGAAATGACTGTTCAGCCATCAAAATGCGGAACAGATATTGGCCCGCTCCACTCCGCTAACTCCCGGCGGTTTTTATAGCGGGCGTCCCTGTCCGCCGCCCTTGCGGGCCGTCGCAAGCGATGTTTAAAATCGTTCCTGACAATCTTTTTATGGGCTGCGCATATGATCGACAAAAACCTTTCGCTAGATATTTCCGCTGAATCCCCTGCAGTTGCGCAGCCTCCTGAATCGCCTCTGAATTACAGTGACGACATGCTGAATTGCCAGACGCTGAAACAGCGGTTGGAACAATTTCAGCTCTGGCTGGGCCGCGAGTTTAAATCGGGCGTCAGCGCGGAAACGCTGATCGGCGCCAGAACAGAGTTCATCGATCAACTGTTGCAGCGGCTGTGGCTTTTCTATGGTTTTGAAAACATTCCACAAACGGCGTTATTGGCCGTCGGCGGCTACGGGCGCGGGGAACTGCATCCGCTATCCGATATCGACGTTCTGATTCTCAGTCAGGAAAAGCTCAGCGAACAATACTCGCAGCGCGCGGGGGAGTTTATTACCCTGCTGTGGGATCTCAAGCTTGAAGTCGGCCACAGCGTCAGAACGCTGGAAGAGTGCCTGCAAGAAGGCCGGGCTGATATTTCCGTCGCCACCAACCTGATTGAGTCGCGCATGATATGTGGCGACGTCGCGCTGTTTCTCAATTTGCAAAAACAGGTGTTCAGCGAAGAATTTTGGCCCTCGCCGAAATTTTTTCCGGCCAAAATCGCCGAGCAGAACGAGCGCCACCGGCATTACCACAGCACCAGCTACAACCTTGAACCTGATATCAAAAGCAGTCCCGGTGGATTGCGAGACATTCATACCCTGCTGTGGGTTGCCCATCGCCACTTTGGCGCCACATCTTTGGATGAGATGGTCGGTTTTGGTTTTCTGACGGAAGCGGAGCGGAAGGAGCTGAATGACTGCCAAAGTTTTCTGTGGCGTATCCGGTTTGCATTGCATCTGATACTGACGCGCTACGACAACCGCCTGCTGTTCGACCATCAGCTTAACGTCGCACAGCTTTTGCAATATCAGGGGGAAGGCAACGTCCCGGTAGAACGCATGATGAAAGATTTCTACCGCGTAACGGGCCGCGTCAGCGAACTGAATCAAATGCTGCTGCAGCTGTTTGATGAAGCGATCCTCGCGCTGGAAGCCAATGAAAAACCCAGGGCGATCGACGACGAATTTCAGTTGCGCGGCAACCTGATCGATCTGCGTGATGAAACGTTGTTCGAACGCAAACCTGAAGCGATCATACGCATGTTTTACCAGATGGTGCGCAATCCGGAAATTACCGGTATTTACTCCACCACGCTGCGCCAGCTAAGCCATGCCAGACGTCATCTCAGCAGCCCCTTGTGCACTATCCCGGAAGCCCGGTATCTGTTCATGAACATACTGCGCCATCCGCATGCGGTAAAACGCGCCCTGCTTCCCATGCATCGCCACAGCGTGTTGTGGGCCTATATGCCGCAGTGGGGCAACATCGTCGGACAAATGCAGTTTGACCTATTTCACGCCTACACCGTTGATGAGCATACGCTTCGGGTATTACTGAAGCTGGAAAGCTTCGCCGATGAGAAAAACCGCACGCGCCATCCGCTGTGCGTAGAGCTTTATCCGCGCATCCCCCAACCCGAACTGTTGCTGCTCGCCGCGCTGTTCCATGATATCGCCAAAGGCCGCGGCGGCGATCACTCCGAACTCGGCGCGCAGGACGCGTTGGAGTTCGCGGCGCTGCACGGTCTGAATTCACGGGAAGCGCAGCTGGTTTCCTGGCTGGTGCGGCGCCATTTGCTGATGTCCGTCACCGCTCAACGCCGCGATATCCAGGATCCGGCCGTTATTCAGCAATTCGCCGTCGAAATGCAAAGCGAAACGCGTCTACGCTATCTGGTGTGCCTGACCGTCGCGGATATCTGCGCCACCAACGAAACGCTGTGGAACAGTTGGAAACAGAGTCTGTTGCGCGAACTCTATTTCGCGACAGAAAAACAACTTCGCCGGGGGATGCAAAACACCCCGGATTTACGCGAACACGTTCGTCAGCATCGTTTACAGGCGCTGGCGCTGCTGCGCATGGATAATGTTAATGAAGACGCGTTGCGCGATATCTGGAGCCGCTGCCGGGCCGACTATTTCCTGCGCCACTCGCCGAGCCAGCTGGCCTGGCATGCCCGTCATTTGCTGGAGCACGATATCAGTAAGCCGCTGGTGTTAATCAGCCATCAGGCCTGCCGGGGCGGCACGGAAATCTTTATCTGCAGCCCGGACCGGCCTTATCTGTTCGCCGCGGTGGCCGGTGAGCTGGATCGCCGGAATCTCAGCGTCCATGACGCGCAAATTTTCACCAGCCGCGACGGCATGGCGATGGATACCTTCATTGTGCTGGAGCCGGACGGCAGTCCGCTGGCGCAGGATCGCCATGAAATGACGCGCTATGCGCTTGAACAAGCGCTGACGCAGCGTCATTATCAGCCCCCGCGCGTGCGTCGCTCCTCGCCGAAATTACGCCACTTCAGCGTACCGACCGAGGTCAACTTCCTGCCGACCCACACGGACAGACGCAGCTATATGGAGCTTGTTTCCCTCGATCAGCCGGGGTTGCTGGCTCGCGTCGGCGAAATCTTCGCCGACCTTAATCTATCGCTGCATGGAGCCAGAATTTCCACCATCGGCGAACGGGTGGAAGATCTGTTTATTCTGGCAGACAGCGATAGACGGGCGCTGAAACCGGAATTACGCGTTAAACTGCAAGAACGGTTGACAGAAGCCCTAAACCCAAACGATAAAGTACCATTGAACTAATTTTCACAATCAGGAAAGAGAAAACAGGATGCATCAACAACTACAAAACGTTATCGAAAGCGCTTTCGAGCGCCGCGCCGAAATTACGCCGGCAAACGTAGACGCCGTTACTCGTGAGGCGATTAATCAGGTTATCGGCCTGCTGGACAGCGGCAAGCTGCGCGTCGCAGAAAAAATCAACGGCCAGTGGGTTACACATCAATGGCTGAAAAAAGCCGTGCTGCTCTCTTTCCGCATCAACGATAACCAGGTAATGGAAGGCGCGGAAACGCGCTATTACGATAAAGTGCCGATGAAATTCGCTGATTACGATGCAGAGCGTTTCCAACGCGAAGGTTTTCGCGTGGTGCCGCCGGCCAGCGTACGTCAGGGGGCGTTTATCGCTCGCAACACCGTTCTGATGCCTTCTTACGTCAATATCGGCGCTTATGTTGACGAAGGTTCGATGGTTGATACCTGGGCAACGGTCGGTTCCTGCGCGCAGATCGGTAAAAACGTCCACCTGTCCGGCGGCGTCGGCATCGGCGGCGTTCTGGAGCCATTACAGGCGAACCCGACCATCATCGAAGACAACTGCTTTATCGGCGCTCGTTCCGAAGTGGTCGAAGGGGTGATCGTCGAGGAAGGTTCCGTCATCTCGATGGGCGTTTTCATCGGTCAAAGCACCAAGATCTACGATCGGGAAACCGGTGAAGTTCATTATGGCCGCGTACCTGCGGGTTCCGTCGTCGTCTCCGGCAATCTGCCGTCCAAAGATGGCAGCTACAGCCTGTATTGCGCGGTTATCGTTAAGAAAGTGGACGCGAAAACCCGCGGTAAAGTGGGTATCAACGAGTTATTGCGCACCATCGACTAAACTGAAAATGGCCGGTTATTGTTAACCGGCCATTTTTATGGCGGGCTCCCCGCCCGCCGCAAAGGCCGTCGCAAGCGACGTTCAAAATCGCTGCCGGCGATTTCGTATGCGACCAAAAAATCGTGGGCTATCACAGATGAATCCGGTCGTTTGCCAGTATTCTAGTTGGACTATTTTAAAATCAAAAAAGGTCGCATTATGTATGACAATCTGAAAAGCCTCGGCATTACCAATCCAGACGATATCGATCGCTATAGCCTGCGTCAGGAAGCCAGCAACGACATCCTGAAAATTTATTTCCGTAAGGACAAAGGGGAATTCTTCGCCAAAAGCGTGAAGTTCAAATACCCGCGTCAGCGTAAAACCATCATGGCGGACAATTCGGGCCAGGGATATAAAGAGATTAACGAAATCAGCCCTAACTTACGTTATGTCATTGATGAACTTGATCAAATCTGTCAGCATGAGCAGTCGGAAGTCGATCTTAAACGTAAAATTCTTGATGACCTGCGCCATCTGGATAGCGTGGTATCGAACAAGATCGCCGAGATCGAAGCCGATCTGGAAAAGCTGACTAAAAATCGCTAATAGTTTGCTGAAACAATAACGACAACGGGAGCGTCGCGCTCCCGTTCCGCATTCAGGCGCGGCGAGCTTCCACCAACGTCAGCCACTGTTCCACCCACGGACAAGAAACGACCTCCGGTTCGGGGTGCTCAACCGCATCAATTTCCAATATCTCGCCAATGCGCTTGGCGCCCATTTCCTGCAATAGCGCGTCAAAGCGGCGGCCGCCACCGCAGAAATTCTCATAGCTGCTGTCCCCGAGGGCAATCAATCCATAGTGCAGTTCTGGCTGATACCCCCCCTGTTCGCGCAGAGCGGCGTACAGAGGCGCGATAGAATCGGGGAGGTCTCCCTGCCCCGTCGTTGACGTCACCACCAGCACGTCGTGCTCGCGATAGTCCAGAAACGACTCCAGCGACGCATCCTCGTAGACTTTGACCTCATGCCCGCGCTCCCTAAGGATATTTTCCGCTTCTTCGGCCACCAGCAGTGCATTCCCGTAGACCGTGCCAACAAAAATACCAATCTGCGCCATGATTCCCGACTCCCTTTTTTATTTAATACCTGATGAAATGCTAGCCGCTATCCTGACCCGACGCCGCCGGAAACTCAACCCTTTCAAAATCAGGGAGAATGCCCTGCCAACCAAAGCGCGCCATGACTCCCTGCCACGGCGCATCCCAACGCGCCTGCAGCGTGAGATCCTGACCGTCTACCGGATGCGTCAGGCGCAGCCGGCTCGCATGCAGCATCAGCCGGTTGCAGGAGAAGTGCGTTCCCATGCCGCGGTTCTGCCGCAGATCGCCGTGCGTGCTGTCGCCGATAATCGGATGGCGAATATGCGACATATGGCGACGCAGCTGGTGTTTACGCCCGGTTTGCGGCGCCAGCTCCAGCAGGCTATAGCGCGATGTCGGGTAGCGACCAATGGCTACCGGCATCTCAGCCTGAGCCAACGTTCGGTAATGACTTACCGCCGGCTGCGGAGCTTTATCCGCATTGGCATATTTATCGGCGATTTTATCCAGCTCTTCCGTCAGCGCGTAGTCAATCACGCCGTCATCCATCACATAGCCGCGGACGACCGCGTGATAGGTTTTCTGCATCTGATGCTGCTCAAACTGTTGAGACAATGAGCGCGCCACATCACTGGATAAGGCTAACAGCAGTACGCCGGATGTTGGCCGGTCCAGACGGTGAACGGTATAAACTCGCTGACCAATCTGATCGCGCACCGTCTGCATCACCACCACTTTCTCTTTACGATCCAGCCAACTGCGGTGTACCAGCCAACCGGCGGGTTTATTGACCGCAACCAGATGCCGATCCTGATAAATGATCTCAAGCATCGTTATCGCCGTCAGCGGAATTCGGGTTATTGCCAAACAGCGCGTCAAGTTGGCCGATCCGCATCAGCAGCGGCTCGATATCGGACGGAGCCCCCTCCAACGCTTCTTCAAAATAGGGCAATAGCGAAAATGCCGCCGGCAACGGCGCGCCGCTATCGAGCAAGGCATGCATACGCGGCAGCAGAACCCACTGCAGCCATTGCTCGGCGCGCATGGTATCAATGCAGAAAGGCTCATTGCTGGCGAAAGCAGAAGCTTCCGGCGGAGATTGCTGCCAGAAAGGGCTGTCTCGTAACACGCGTTCGACCTCAAACAAAGACTGACGAACCTGATCCTCTAAACTCATGCGTTTTCTCACCATTAAAGCCTGTTGCCGTAGGCGGCAGAGCATAGCACTGATATTAGTCTCGCCCAAAATTCACATTTTGGTGAACTTCGCAGGCAAAAAAATGGGGGTACTGATTGCTCAGTACCCCCGATTCGTTTCATAGCTATCCCGCTACACCTTTGCGTCCCTGCTCATCCTTGAAAACTTTTCCTTAGTGGCCTTCCTGACCGACAATCCTTGCTAGCGTCCAACTTTCATCCTGACTTGCCCATCCTGTATCATCCATGACTCAATTCCTTTAGGCTCCAGCCCCACCTAGACGTCCCGTCCGGCTCTCAATCTCCTTCCTGGAGGTGTCCCTGACTTCATCCTGAAAATGTATCCATCCTTTAAAACAGCGTTTGGCGAACGGCGCTCAATCCCGCGCAACCGTTTACCAACTTAAGTAATAAGATGTATTAATTGTTTGGATTCAGCAAGAGGCAAGTGACAATGTTTATCAATTGTCTTTGGCGCGAAAAGGAAAAATAAATTTAATTGACTAATTAATAATGAAAAAATAAACACGCCGCCTGACATAAACACGAAAGTGGAGAGATTTCTTACAGTAAATGTAAGAGATCTCTCACAACATAGAAAGTGAAACATGATTAATGATTAGATGGTCACCGGAGTGAGCCGGGAAAGGAAATCAACCAACGTCGGCGCCAGCACCTGATGTTTCTTTGTGCCGAACTCTTCCAAAATCACCTGCCCGGAAACATTGGAGAGCGAAACCATCGTCATTTCAGAGTCGGTCGTCGCCACAAACAGCGTCGGAGGCAGCTTTAAACGTTTCTGCGTCAGCAGATGGCCGATCAGGTTCTCCTGCATACGGGAGAAATCCTCCTCGCTCCAGACCTGTAATAGCACACACGAAACCGATTCGAATTGAGCCGCCATGTCACCGGCATACTGAGCCGTATAAAACGCATGAATATCCGGGTGCAGGCTGATATCCAACGCACGCTCCACCCCATCCAGCGCGGCGTCGGGCAAAAACGGCTGCGGCAGCCAGAAAACCTCGCCGCCCTGACTTTCCGTAATGCACGGGGAAGGAACGCCGTATAACGCTTCGCTGGCGGGCGGATGGCCCGTTTCCTGCCGCCATAGTTCAACATAACGCCGGGTAAAGGCCGCTAATGCCTGGGGAACCTCATAATCCATAATTTTTCTCATCATTCTGTTAGTCGAGTTACACTACGCGCCATCAGTTCTTTTTCATCAAGGTAATCATATGTCCACTTACGACAAGCATCAGGCTCTTAGCCAACTGACGCTGGGGAAACCAACAGCTTATCACGATCGCTACAATGCCGACCTATTACAACCGGTTCCCCGTAGCCTGAATCGTGAGCCGCTCGGTATCTTCCCGCAGGCTCTGCCGTTTCACGGAGAAGATATCTGGACGCTTTATGAACTGTCCTGGCTGAATAAAAACGGCGTACCCCAGGTCGCCGTGGGAGAAATGCATCTGGATGCCGCCAGCCAAAATCTGGTCGAATCCAAGAGCTTCAAACTTTACCTGAACAGCTTTAACCAAACCGTGTTCGATAGCTGGGACAGCGTACGCGCCACGTTAATAAACGATCTGAGCCAATGCGCGCAAGGCCAGGTCAGCGTAACGTTATTTAAACTCAGCGAGCTGGAAGGCCGGCCAATCGCCGGTTTTGACGGCGAGTGCATCGACGATCAGGATATTCGCATCGACAGCTACGAGTTCAATGCGGACTATCTGGCATCAGACAGTCACGATGATACGCTGGTAGAAGAAACGCTGGTCAGCCACCTGCTAAAATCCAACTGTCTGATTACCCATCAACCCGACTGGGGTTCGGTTCAGATTCAGTACCGGGGGAAGCGCATTAACCGGGAATCGCTGCTGCGTTATATCGTGTCGTTCCGCCATCACAATGAATTTCACGAACAGTGCGTTGAACGAATTTTTAACGACCTGATGCGTTACTATCAGCCCGAACGGCTCAGCGTTTACGCCCGCTATACCCGCCGAGGCGGATTGGATATCAATCCGTGGCGCAGCAATGTTCCTTTCACCGCTCCCGTTGGACGGCTGCCGCGTCAATAAATGCGTAACGTTACGCAACTTCTTATTGCCAGCAGCCATCATTATTGGAAAAAATGATGGCTGCGCGCTAAGGTGAAGCACTGAGAAAGAATCAGGGTCCAATATTATCGAATGATGCCGACGCCGACTGTCGACGTTCGTGAATCAAAGGAAACATGCGGATGATCTCCCCGCCGGGGAGTCTCGCCTCCGACAGCCTGGGTATGCCGTCCTCAAACAGCATGACGGATCTTATGCCCGCAGGCATCTTAAGATGACGGGTATACTGCGTTTAAAGGAGCTAAATTGATTACACATATCAGCCCGCTGGGGTCTATGGATTTGCTATCGCAGTTGGAAGTGGACATGCTGAAAAGCACCGCCAGCAGCGACCTCTACCGACTGTTTCGTAACTGTTCCCTGGCCGTATTGAATTCCGGCAGCCAGACGGATAACAGCAAAGAACTGCTTTCCCGTTATGAAGATTTCGATATTAACGTATTGCGCCGTGAACGCGGCGTTAAGCTGGAGCTGGTTAATCCGCCGGAGGACGCATTCGTCGACGGCAATATCATTCGCTCGCTTCAGGCCAACCTGTTCGCCGTACTGCGCGATATTCTGTTTGTTAACGGGCAGCTAGTCCACGCCGGCCGTTACCTCAACCTGAACCTGGAAAACTCTACGCATATCACCAATCTGGTCTTCTCTATTTTGCGCAACGCCAGAGCGCTGCACGTGGGCGAAGAACCCAATATGGTGGTGTGTTGGGGGGGCCATTCCATTAATGAAACCGAATATCTTTACGCGCGGAAAGTGGGTAGCCAACTAGGCCTGCGCGAGTTGAATATCTGTACGGGCTGCGGCCCCGGCGCCATGGAAGCGCCAATGAAGGGCGCCGCCGTCGGACACGCGCAGCAACGTTACAAAGACGGGCGTTTTATCGGCATGACCGAGCCGTCCATCATCGCCGCCGAACCGCCTAACCCGCTGGTGAATGAATTGATCATCATGCCGGATATTGAAAAGCGCCTGGAAGCGTTTGTGCGTCTCGGCCATGGCATCATTATTTTCCCCGGCGGCGTCGGTACGGCGGAAGAATTTCTGTACCTGTTGGGCATTATGATGAATCCGGAAAACAGCGAGCAAGTCTTGCCGATCATTCTTACCGGTCCGGAGGAAAGCGCCGATTATTTTCGCGTGCTGGATGAGTTTATCGTCGGCACATTAGGCCGCCAGGCGCGCCGTCACTACTCCATCATCATTAATGACGCCGCGGAAGTCGCCCGTCAGATGAAAAAAGCCATGCCGGTGGTTCAGGAAAGCCGCCGTCACACCGGCGATGCCTATAGCTTTAACTGGTCGTTGCGTATCGCCCCCGATCTGCAGATGCCGTTCGATCCCAGCCATGAAAATATGGCCAACCTTAATCTGCATTTCGATCAACCCGCGGAAGAACTGGCCGCCGCCCTGCGTCGCGCGTTCTCCGGGATTGTCGCCGGTAATGTCAAAGAAGTGGGGATTCAGGCCATTGAGCAGCAAGGGCCTTACAAAATCCACGGTGACTCGCAGCTCATGAAAAGCATGGACCGGCTGCTTCAGGGCTTCGTCGCGCAGCAGCGCATGAAACTCCCCGGCAGCGCTTATGTTCCCTGCTACGAGATCTGCGCTTAACGCCGACCGCGCGCTTTGCCGATATCCGCTCAATCGGCTGATAACCAACGAGGGGAAGGAAATCTTCCCCTCACGACATGGACGACACCGTCAGGAACCCGCTTATGCCCGTACATTTGCTGATTGTCGATGCGATGAACTTAATACGCCGGATTCATGCCGTACAAGGTTCCCCTTGCGTCACTGCCTGCCAGCATGCGCTAAACCAACTGTTGCAACACAGTCAGCCAAGCCATGCCGTGGCGGTATTTGATGATGAAGATCGAAACGCCAGCTGGCGCCATCAGATTTTACCGGAGTACAAAGCCGGGCGTTCCCCAATGCCGGAAAATCTTAAACAGGAGCTGGTGCAAATTAAAGCCGCATTTGCCGCGATGGGAGTCGCGAGCTGGCATTCGCCGGGTAACGAAGCGGATGATTTGGCGGCGACGCTGGCCACTAAAGTAGCGGGGTCCGGGCATCAGGCGACGATCGTGTCCACCGACAAAGGTTACTGCCAGCTACTGGCGCCGACGATCCAAATCAGAGATTACTTTCAAAAACGCTGGCTGGATCTCCCTTTTGTACAACAGGAGTTTGGCGTATTGCCGCAACAGCTCCCCGACTATTGGGGGTTGGCGGGGATCGGCAGCAGTAAAATTCCCGGGGTCAGCGGCATCGGCCCCAAAAGCGCGGTGCAGTTGCTGCAACAGGCCGGCGGCCTGGATGCGCTCTATCAACAACTGGAAGATGTGCCGGAGAAATGGCGCGGCAAACTGGAGCAACAGCGGGAAATGGCATTTATCAGCCGCCGGGTCGCGACGCTCAGCAAGGATCTGTCGCTGCATGGCAACCTTCAGCAGCTAAGAGTGCCGTCCCCGCGCTGAGAATACTCAAATCTGGGAGTAAGGCATTTCTGTAGGCTCAGCGCCAGAACGCCGCCATCGCTCCGCTACGTCGTAGCACTCGCCCGACGCAGCACTGGCTTTCACGGCACCCATCAAGCTCATTCGACGGCAACGTCCACCTCAGCGCGATTTTTTACGCCGCAAAAACCATGAGACACGCCGAGTAGTAAATCGCGCCGCAATATTTTACCGCTCATCACGTCTGCCCGGCACCGCGGCCCAGAAACGGCGGGCATGAACGGTTACCTCTTCGCGATCGTGGTAGAGTTGTTTGGCATGCACTTCCGCATTGACGCCATTTTCCTCCAGCCGTTCGCGGAGTAACGCCAGATTCTGAGAAACTTCCTCAAAACGTTTCTTCATCGGCAGTTTGAGGTTAAAGATCGCTTCTCTGCACCAGCCTTTTACCAGCCAATCGGCAATCAGACTGGTGACCTTGGCCGGTTTTTCCACCATGTCGCACACCAGCCAATAGACGTTATTACGCGGCGGTTCGAAACGAAAGCCATCAGCCTGATGATGCATAACCTGCCCGCTATCCATCAAACTGGGCGCCATCGGGCCATTATCCACGGCGTGAACCATCATGCTGCGCTTTACCAGTTGATAGGTCCAACCGCCGGGGCAGGCGCCCAGATCGACGGCGTACATCCCGCTGGCAAGGCGCTCATCCCACTCATCCGCCGGTATAAAAACGTGAAACGCCTCTTCGAGCTTTAATGTTGAACGGCTGGGCGCGTCCGCGGGAAACTTCAGACGGGGAATGCCCATATAAAACGGTGAATTGTTGTTGCTGTAGGAATAACCCGCATAGCAACAGCCCGGCGCGATAAACAACACATGCAGCACCGGCCGATCGGCTTTCTCATAGCCCAGCAGAATTTTATTTTCACGCAGGGCGGCGCGTAAGGGTACGGTAAACTTGCGGCAGAACTTCATCAGTTCCTTGCTTTCGTTGGTATCCGGGACTTCGACCCGTAGCTCGCCGGCCCGCTCAATCGCCCCCGTCAGCATACCGACAATGGGAGTAATCCGGTCTTCCGGCGGAAGGTCGCGTAACAGTTCGCCGCTGACGAACATCTGACGGGCAAAAATCAACTCATGAAGCGGCAGCTCTTTTATCAGGCGATCGGCATCTTCATGCTGATAGCATTCGAAGATCACGTAACCGCTGTTATCCTTCACCCGCACAAAGCCATAGGCGTTATACTGCGCCGCCTTCTCGGTTATTTCCGCCGCACACTCTTTTTCAAACCCCGGACGACAGTACAAAATAACTTTATTCATGGCGTTCAGCCTTTCTTTTCAGACGCAATGCGCCAACCAACATCAATAACCACCCAATCAGAAAACAGAATCCGCCAATCGGCGTGACATAAGCCCAGAGTTTCAAATGGGAAAGCGCCAGACAATACAGGCTACCGCTGAACAACACCGTGCCCAACGCCAGAAAAACGCTGCTCCAGTAAAACCACAGATTGGTGCGCTGATGCATTGAAACGGACAGCGCCAAGATAGCCAGCGTGTGAAATGCCTGATACTCCAGCCCGGTACGCAACCAGGCAAGCTCTTCCGGCCCCATACTCTTACTTAACACATGGGAAGCAAACGCCCCCAGAGCAACAAAAACAAAACCGCTAATAGCGGCAAAAATCAGCATGAAACGGCTATTCATTGTTGATACCTAATTTTGTGCCTACTCCGTAAGCATTATTGTCGCCGGACAGCGCATAAAACCACCCAGACTCACCGCCTGTAAGGGGCATTCGCTATGCGCCCCGCTATCAGCGCGTACTGTTATCGTAACGGAAGCGAAACTTTTCCTGTTCGCTGGCGGCCCGCGCCAGAATCCAGTGGCGAAAGGCGGCTATTTTACCCAGTTCTGCCTGACTGTCATGACATACCAGATAAAAAGCATTTTTACTAACCAGCACATCATTAAACGGACAGACCAGCCGACCCGCTTCAAGTTCGCTCTGCGCCATCACATTATTCGCCAGCGCAACCCCCTGCCCGTGAATCGCCGCCTGCAATACCATCGCGCTGTGGCTGAAAATCGGCCCCTGCTGCACATTTATTTGTACCCCAAGTTGACGCGTATAAGCGAGCCAGTCACGGCGCGACGTATCATGCAACAGCGTATGCGCGCCCAGATCGGCCGGCGTTTTCAAAGGATGCTCCCCGGTTAACAACGCGGGCGAGCAGACGGGCAGCAGATACTCGGCATACAATTTCTCTACCCGTAACCCCGGCCAGTTCCCCCGGCCATAAAAAATGGCGACGTCCACGTCATCCGACATGCGATCTTCATCGCGATCCACCGCCTGAATTCGCACATCAATGCCCGGATATTCCGTATTAAAACTTGATAAACGAGGAACCAGCCAGTGAATGGCAAAGCTGGGCAGCAGGCTAACGGTCAATGCGCCTTTGGCGCTGCGCGACTGCAGCTTACGGGTCGCTTCATTAAGCGAGGAAAATATTTCTTTTATATCAAGATAATAACTTTGCCCTTCTTCCGTCAGCAGCAGAGAGCGATTACGTCGGCGGAACAATTTCAGCCCCAGGAAATCCTCCAGCGACTTTATCTGATGGCTGACCGCCGCCTGCGTAACGAATAGCTCTTCCGCCGCTTTGGTAAAGCTGAGATGGCGGGCCGCCGCATCAAATACGCGCAAGGAGTTGAGTGGAGGGAGACGTTTCGACATGAATGAAATTCTTTTATTTCCCGATAAATAACATACACATCATGTTCATTTATCTATTAGATTTTATAATCCGAAACATTATAAATTGTCCATTGAGGATGTACCAGCAAATACCTATATTAGCTCGACTTCCTAAGCCGGAACGAAAAGTGCGGAGGGGTAATCCGAAGTGCTTTTGGCTTGTGGTTGTGATGTTGTGTTTGCTATTTGTTTGTCTGCCTTTGCAGATAAGGTAGCCCGGCTACCTTTTCACTTTCTTACATTTACCTTGTCTGTCCTGATTTTAATACAGCACCGCATCTGCGGTGCTTTTTTTATCTCATAGCCGAAAATTATTCACAGAAGATTACTTCGCTTCCGTCATTCCCTGCACAAGATCGCGGCTGATCTGCTGATTCTGGCCGTACGCATCGGTATAGCTAATCATACCGGTTTCATCGTCGACCTGGGGTTTGCCGTCGGCAATGATCGTGCGCCCGTCATTGGTATGAATGACATAATTGCTGGAACAAGCTGCCAGAGAAAACGCCATCACAATAGCGGCGAAAATAGAGATTTTATTCTTCATAGTTAACTCCTGTTGAATAAAAACACTTTACAAGTGACTTTACACACCAATAAATTCTAAAAATTTAACAATCTAAAGTGTAGTATGAATTATCCGCTTTTCCAGAAAATAGCGCTAAGCATCGTCCTAAACTTGTGTCCCCAGTGAAAATGGGACAGGATCTGACTCCCAAAAGAGGATGCTCATGACACCGTTTAACGCCACATCTTTCCGCCGGCAGTTTCCCGCACTGGTGCACCCAGGGGTATACCTTGATAGTGCGGCCACGGCATTAAAACCTCGAATAGTCGCCGATACCGTTCAGCAGTTTTACTGCCAGGAGAACGGTACGGTTCATCGTAGCCAGCACCGTGCGGCGCAGCGGCTGACGCAGCGCTTTGAACGCGCGCGGGAGCAGGTTGCGGCGCTGATACATGCCGACGATGCGCGCTCCATTATCTGGACGAAAGGCACGACGGAAGCCATTAATCTGGTGGCGCAAAGCTATGCCAGACCGCGCCTGCGTCCGAACGATGAGATCGTGGTCAGTGAAGCGGAACACCACGCCAACCTGATCCCCTGGCTGATGGCGGCGGAGCAAACCGGCGCACGCGTAATAAAACTGCCCATCGGGGAGGATTTATTGCCGGATATAAAGCGCCTTCCTCATTTGCTGAACAGCAGAACGCGTATTCTGGCGCTGGGGCACATGTCTAACGTTACCGGCGGCATACCCGATCTGGCGGCGGCTATTCAGCTTGCCCACCACTATGGCGCACGGGTGATGATCGACGGCGCTCAAGGCATGGTTCACTGCCCGCCGGATGTTCAAGCGCTGGATATCGATTTTTATGCGTTCTCCGGACATAAACTGTATGCGCCCACCGGTCTCGGCGTGCTGTATGGGAAAACGGCGCTGTTGGAAAGCATGGCGCCGTGGCAAGGCGGCGGCAAGATGATGACCAAGGTCTCTTTTGATGGTTTTACGCCTCAGGCGATCCCTCACCGTTTTGAAGCGGGTACGCCTCATATCGCAGGCGTTATCGGCCTGTCTGCGGCGGTGGATTGGCTATCCGGGCTGGACTGGCGGGCAGCGGAGCTATACAGTCAAGCGCTGGCCGGCCAAGCGGAAACCCGCCTGGCGCAGTTTCCCGGCTTTCGCAGTTTCCGCTGCGCAAATTCCAGCGTACTGTCTTTCGAATTTGCCGGTATTCACCACAGCGACCTGGTCACGCTATTGGCTGAAAGCGGTATTGCGCTGCGCGCCGGGCATCATTGCGCGCAGCCCTTAATGACCGCGCTCGGAATCGACGGCGCGTTGCGCGCCTCATTTGCCCCTTATAACAACCAGCAGGATGTCGACGCGTTGATTACAGCCGTCGGCGCGGCGCTTGAATTACTGACCGACTAGCGAAGATAACCATGACCGACATGACACATACGGCCCATCCGTTCGGCCGCCAGATTAGCGCAGTTGACCTGAAAACGCGTTTCGACGCCTGCCGTTCATGGGAAGAACGCTACCGGCAGCTTATTTTATTAGCCAAGCAGCTCCCTTCCCTGCCGGAAACATTAAAAAACGAGACGATCGCGCTGTCCGGCTGTGAAAATCGGGTCTGGCTGGGTTATCAACGTCAGGAAGACGGGACGCTGCATTTTTATGGCGACAGCGACGGACGTATCGTGCGCGGATTGCTGGCGGTGTTATTAACCGCGGTAGAAGGGAAAACGGCGGACACATTACTTCAGGAAGATCCGCTGGCGCTGTTCGATACGCTGGGGCTGCGCGCGCAGCTTAGCGCCTCGCGATCGAGCGGCTTAGCCGCGCTGGCCGCCCGCATCCAGGCCATTGCGGCAGAGTGCGCCTGACGATAACCGGAGCAGGCGGCGGCATCGCTAACCTTCCTATGCCGATTTAACCGTCTGACTCTCGTTGGATCGACGCGCGGCTTTCGCCATCATTTTCTTCAACGCATGAGAAACGGCGACAAAACCGAACGTGGCCGTGACCATCGTGGCGGCGCCGAAACCGGATGCGCAATCCATACGTTTGACGCCCTCGGCGGTGCTGCGTGAAGCGCACACCGAACCATCGGGCTGCGGATAAACCAGAGGCTCGCTGGAAAACACGCAATCTATCCCCAGCTTTCCTTTACTGTTTTTCACCACGTTGAAATCATGTTTCAACCGCTCGCGCAGTTTGGCGGCCAGCGGATCCTGAATGGTTTTCGCCAGATCGGCCACCTCGATGCGCGTAGGGTCGATTTGCCCGCCCGCGCCGCCGACGGTCACCACCGGAATTTTGTAACGCCGGCAGTAAGAGAGCAGCGCCGCTTTAGGACGCACGCTATCGATCGCATCAATAACATAACTGAAATTGCGATCGAGCAACGTTTCGACATTCTCGGCGCTGATGAAATCATCCACGCAGGTCACGCGGCATTCCGGGTTAATCGCCAGGATACGTTCCGCCATGACTTCCGTTTTCGCCTGCCCGGTATGCTGACGCAACGCATGGATCTGCCGGTTGGTGTTACTGACGCACACATCGTCCATATCAATCAGGGTGATCGCCCCGATGCCGGTACGAGCCAGCGCCTCCGCGGCCCAAGAACCGACGCCGCCGATACCAATCACACAGACGTGAGCCTCGGAAAACAGTTCCAGCGCCTGCCGGCCATATAAACGAGCGGTACCGCCGAAGCGCTGTAGATAGGCTTCGGATAATTGCGAACTCATTACAACCAACCTTTACATGAGGAAAACAAGAAAATTAACGGTAATATTTGAAATCAGCAATACGTGAGCGACCCCACCCCAATCCACCCCTCCGCAGGGGAGGGAGTTCGGCTCCTCCCCCTGACAAGGGGTGCAGTATGAGCTCTGCGACAAAAAACCGAGCCAATCATAAAGGATCCGCCCGGTTGATGACAAACCGTCTGACGGCGTTACGCCAATACCTGTCGCTTAGCCTTAGGGGAATCGCCGCCGATGACGGGCACGACTTCAACCAGGCAGCTCATGGCGTTCGGGCCTTGCGTCAACGACGAGGTGCCAATATCCAGCGTCAGTACGTTCGCGTTCCCCGATTGCTCAACAGGGTGCCACTCTTTGCGCCCGAAACCGGGTTCGAACCAGGCGCCGGTAGACATGATCACCACCCCCGGCGTAACGCCGTCGGTAATCTGAACGCCGGCGAGGATACGGCCGCGCGCGTTTTTGACCTCCACCAGCGAACGATCGCGGATATCTCGCGCCGCCGCATCCTGCGGATGCATATAGAGCGTCTCTTTGCCTGCGGTTTTATTCGCCTCGACCTGCGGCGTCGTCGCCAGTTGGCTGTGCAGCCGATCCGCCGGCTGAATGGAAATAAAGTGCAGCGGCCAGTTTTTCGCAGCAGACGCCCCCAACCATTCGACCGGCGGCCGCCATTCAGGATGCGGAGCGAAATCGGGATAGCCGTAATCCGCAATAGTCGAACTAAACAGCTCGATTTTACCGCTTGGCGTTTGCAACGCATGCTGCTGCGGATCGCGGCGAAAATCCTCAAAGAAAACAAACGGCTTTTCATCCATCGGGATCTCAACGCGGCCCTGCTGCCAGAAATCCTCGAATGACGGCCAGGATAACCCGGCTTCCTGTTGCCTTGCGCGGCAATCATCATAGAGCGTCGTCAGCCACTCCCGTTCACTACGGTTCTGGGTGAACTCGCCCCAATAACCGAGTCGCTCCGCCAGCTCGCTAAAGATATCAAAATCATGGCGCGCCTGATGGCGGGGCGCAATCGCCTGATGCATAGCGAAGATAAAACGATCGCGGGAAGAGCCGCCGATATCGTTGCGCTCCAGCGTCGTGGTGACCGGCAGCACGATATCCGCCATCTGCGCCGCGGGCGTCCAGACGATATCCTGCACAATCACCGTATCCGGCCGGCTCCATCCTTCCACCAGCCGGTTCAACTGCTGGTGATGATGAAAAGGATTGCCGCCGGCCCAGTGGATGAGATGAATATCGGGATAGGTATGCGTCTCCCCCTGAAAGGTGTACGGCTGACCGGGGTTAAGCAACATGTCGGCGATACGCGCCACGGGAATGGCGCGTCCTGCATTAGCGCTGGAGGGAGAGGCCGGCGCAGGCGTCGCGATACGCTCGTTGCCGACGCTGTTCATTGAACCGTGACCGAACGAAAAACCGCCGCCCGGCAAACCGACCTGCCCCAGCATCGACGACAGCGCGATCATCATCCAGTATGGCTGTTCGCCGCGGTGCGCCCGCTGAACGGAATAGGAACAGGTGATAAAGCTGCGTACGCCGATTAATTGTTTAGCCAGGCGTTCAATGCGCTCGACCGGAATACCGGTGATCCCGCTGGCCCAGGCCGGGGTTTTCGCCGTCCCGTCGCTGCGGCCGCTGAGATAATCCGACAATTGCTCATAGCCGACGCAGTAGCGTTGCAGAAAATCCTTGTCGTCAGCGCCCAGACGCTGAATTTCGTACCCTAACGCCAGCATCAGGGCGACGTCGGTATTCGGGCGGATAGGGATCCACTCCGCATTGACAAATTCAGGGCAATCATCGCGCATCGGGCTGATATTAATCACCGGAATGCCCTTCGCCACCAGCGTTTCCAGCGCGGGTTTCAGCGTATGATGCCCCGCTCCGCCGGAGGCCACCTGCGCATTTTTCAACGCCAGACCGCCAAAGGCGAGAAAAATTTCACAGTGCTCGGCGACGCTGCGCCACTCCGTCACCTTGCCAGTCAACGGATGAAAGGTACCGATCACATACGGCAGGAAAAACTGCGCCGCCCCCAGCTGTAGTTACCCTGCTGATCCACCGCGCCGCCGCCGGAAAAATAGAAGCGCCGCACCTGAGAACGAGCGTGGTGAAAACGCCCGGCGGAAGACCAACCATAAGAACCGGCGAATAGCCCGTCGGCGCCATAGCGATCGCGGATACGGCGGTTCTCTTCGGCAACCAGTTTCAGCGCGACATCCCAGTCGACTTCAACAAAATCCTCTTTGCCGCGTAGCGAGCCATCGCTGTTCTCCCGCTTTTGCAGCCAGGAACGGCGAACGGCGGGCCGCCGGATGCGGCGTTCCGAATAGACCAGCGGGACAATGGAATCAAGCATTGGCGAGGGGGAAGGATCGTCCGCGAACGGCTCACAACGAATCAACTTTCCATCCTCAACAACGGCGGTAAACGCTCCCCAGTGAGCCAGATGTGGATAACGCTTAATCGTCATGACGACCTCATGGCAAGTAGTTAGCAGGGTATAGAATATACCTGAACTCACGCTTTACCCAATCGCCGAAACGGTAAATAGCCTTATATAAATAGCAATAAATCAGATAACAAAAGTTAATTATCGATAATAAATCGCTTTCCGGCGCAAATAACCATAAAAAACCTGAGGATACCGGGCGAGTAAATAAAATCGTCCGGATATATAAAAATTCAGCGGTTCACGGGCAGAACCATAACCCTATAAATAAAATGGATATTTTTAACGTTATATAAAATATCAGGTTATTGAAACGATCCCATTCCGGCCGCCCAAATAAACGGTTACGCCGGATAATCTATTTCAGATAAGGGATTAAAGGGAAAAGCGTAAATAAGGTATTACCCGCGGCGCCATTGGCCTGCCGCGGGTAAAGGATCGGCGGCGCGTTAATTCTGCGGATTGCTGACCAGCAGCGATCCGGAATTATTGCTATTCATTAACGGAGCGCTTTGCGAAGCGCTGAACAAGGTTCCGTTACTCTGCGTATTTTTTAAGACCCATACCCGGCCATAGTGATTATAGAAACCCGCCGCATGGCCTGCCTCATGGCCGATACCCTGATAAATATCAAAGTGCTGGCCTTTAATGGCGCCGCCGACGTCCAGCGCCACCATCAGGCGCATTTCATATTTACCGGTGAACTTCCCTTCATTATCCAATAATGGCACCTCCGCCAGCAGCGCGGTTCCGGCCGGGATCAGCGAACGGTCGGAAGCCACGGACGCTTTGGCGACCAGCGGCACCGCGCTCGCCCCCTTGACCGGCGACGTCATCATCGGTTTAAAGAACACGAAGGACGGATTCTCCTCCAACAGTTCGCGCACCTCATATTCCGAGTGCTGTTCGGCCCATTTGCGGATCGCCTGCATGGACATATCTTCACGCGCCACTTCGCCGCGATCGATCAGAACCTTGCCAATACTGCGGTAGGCATGGCCGTTTTTACCCGCATAGCCGAAGAACGTTAGCGGGCGGCCGTCGCCAAAATCGATGTAGCCGCTGCCCTGCACTTCCATCATAAAGTTATCCACCAGCGAATTAGTCCAGGCCAGGGCTAAGCGATCGTCTAAAGAGCCGGAGTAAATAGATGCTCTATCCGGCAGGCGGCGATTTTTCTTGCCGCGCGAAGGCATGGCATAAAGCGGATAGCGAAACTCGCCCTGACGGGTATAGCGGGCTTGCAGAACCGGAGTGTAGTAGCCGGTAAACTGGACGTTGCCGAAGTTGTCCACCCCCTCCATCTGCCAGGCGCTGAGGCCAAACTTGCTCAGTTCGCGGGTATCGGCTCCCGACATCATCCAGTTTTCTATCGCCTGGAAGGTACTATTATTGCTGGTATACAGGCCGGGCGAAGCGTTCCTGATTTCAGCGACCTGATCGACAAAGTCTCTGGCATTAACGGGTTTGCCGGTTGCATTCGGCTCATTCACCAGTTCCAGAGGCTGATTGAGGTGTCCATCCTTATATTGCTGTCCCCGATCGGTGGGTTTGGATTGGCACCCCGCAAGAATGGCAATTACCACGCCGGTCAGCAAATATTTTCCCCAACATCCTCTCATCTTCTTTGCGCTCTCTTTTGACATCGACAGATTCACCGCCGAACGATAACAAACACCTATAGAGAAAGAAACGTCACCTAATAAAAAATCGCCGGAAGCGATTTTCAACGTCGCATAGCGACGGCCCGCACAGCGAGCCACAGGGACGAGCCGCTCATATTGTAGTACCGATAGAGATACCAGAGCGACCGCGGCGCGGGCTGTTAGCGCAATATTGGGCTTTACCCCCCATTTTCGCTTCGCCGCGGCGTAAATCGTCGTCCATTAAAACCGTCGGCGCAACGTTTAAAAAATAGCCCATTAGGTTGCAAATTCAGCACCCGTGCGGGTTATACGGCATTTTTTACAAAAATAGGTTGCACTGAAGCTCATGGGGAGTATAGTGCGCATCCACGGACGCGGGGTGGAGCAGCCTGGTAGCTCGTCGGGCTCATAACCCGAAGGTCGTCGGTTCAAATCCGGCCCCCGCAACCAATTGATGTGAATAGACCATCAAAAGTAAAAGACAGTATCAAGACGGACGCGGGGTGGAGCAGCCTGGTAGCTCGTCGGGCTCATAACCCGAAGGTCGTCGGTTCAAATCCGGCCCCCGCAACCAATTGATTCTTATTAAAAAGGCACCCTTAGCGGGTGTTTTTTGCTTTCTGGCGTCCCCCATTCTCGCCAACGCATTATTATTTATGCCGCGTAACACTCTGCAAGCCATTCCCCTCTCGGCCCCGAAAATCGCGCCGGTATAGCGCTAGCGCCCCGTCTGACTGGCGAAATAGGCTTTAATTCCGTCAAGGATCGATTGGGCTACCTGCTGTTGAAACTGGCTGGTGCGCAACTTGCGCTCTTCTTCAAGATTACTGATA
The DNA here is from genome assembly GCF_017569925.1 of Brenneria izadpanahii. Classification (NCBI taxonomy): domain Bacteria; kingdom Pseudomonadati; phylum Pseudomonadota; class Gammaproteobacteria; order Enterobacterales; family Pectobacteriaceae; genus Brenneria; species Brenneria izadpanahii. The sequence goes on from NZ_CP050854.1 coordinate 4,043,164, forward strand.
AATGCCGTTTCTACCAGCACGGAGGGAATATCCGGCGCTTTTAGCACCGCGAATCCGGCCTGGTCGACGCTATTTTTATGCAGACGGTTAACCTTGCTTAAACGGGTTAGTATTTCCTTCCCGAACTTCAAGCTGTCGTTAATGGTAACGGTCTGAACCAGGTCAAGCATGGTGTGATCCAGATAGCGATCGCCGCTCATGCTGACCCCGCCGATTAAATCCGATTCGTTCTGCGTCTGCGCCAGAAAGCTGGCAGCGGTGCTGGTCGCTCCCTTTTTCGACAGCGCAAATACCGACGATCCCCTTGCCGCGCGGTTGGTGAACGCATCCGCATGAATGGAAATAAATAGATCGGCCCGCTGCTTACGCGCTTTGGCGACCCGCACGCGCAATGGAATGAATACGTCCTCATTGCGCGTCATATAGGCTTTCATATTAGACTCGCGTTCAATCAGAGCGCGAAGCCGGCGGGCGATTTGCAGCACGATATCTTTTTCGCGGGTTTTATTTTTACCAATCGCGCCGGGATCTTCGCCGCCGTGGCCGGGATCCAGCATAATAACCAGCGGCCGATCGCGTCCGGCTTTCCCCGCCTGCGGCGCTTCCGCCGGCAATGTCCGCTCCAGATCGCCTTTGTTGTAATCCTCCAGCAACGCCAGCAGCGGATCCTCTTCGTTATCATAACGGCCGGCCAACGGATAAAGATCCATCACCAGACGATGTTTGAATTCGGCCACCGGGCCCAGCGTAAAGAGCTTGGCATCAACGCCTTGTTTTAGCTCAAGAACCAAGCGCAACGTATTTTTATCAAACTGGCCAATCCTGGCATTTTTAATCAACGGATCATTTTGGTGAAACTGGGCGGGAACATTCTTCAGGACGCTATTGAGATGAATATTTTCAATATCCACCACCAGACGATCCGGATTGCCGAGGGTGAATTGCTTGTATTTAAGCGAAAGATTTGACTCCAGCGTTACCCGGGTATAGGAAGAAGAAGGCCAGACGCGTACGGCGATAACCTGGGCAACGGCGGCCAAACCAACGCCGCTTACACTTAATAGCCAAGTTGCCGCGGCGCTTTGCAGCAGGCGCCGCCGAGTCAGATTGTGATTCGAGTAAGACATGCAACTCCGGTCTGATTACAGTGCCACTGCCGATACGGGAAGCAGAAATCGCAAAATTGTCAAAAACTTTAACCAATCTCTACACCGGTGTCATGCAAAAATCATTGTTACGCTTTCTCTTCCCGCTTCTTGCAAATTACGGCGGCATTGACTTTGCTTATTACATACCCCTTGCCTTTTACCTCGCAAAGAATAAAAATACAGAAATTACGAATAAAAATTCAAAGGAGTCGCAGTGAAGGAGCGTAGTACAGAACTGGTCGAGGGCTTTCGCCACACCGTTCCCTATATCAATGCCCACCGTGGCAAAACCTTTGTCATCATGCTGGGCGGCGAAGCCATTGAGCATGAAAACTTCGCCAATATCGTCAACGACATCGGGCTACTGCATAGCCTGGGCATCAAGCTGGTGGTGGTGTATGGCGCTCGTCCGCAGATCGATAGCAATCTGACAACGCATCACTACGAACCGCTTTACCATAAAAATATCCGTATTACAGACAGTACGACGCTAGAGCTGGTTAAACAGGCAGCCGGAATGCTGCAACTGGATATCACCGCCCGTCTATCCATGAGTTTGAATAATACGCCGTTGCAGGGCGCGCACATCAACGTCGTCAGCGGCAACTTTATTATCGCCCAGCCTCTCGGCGTGGATGATGGCGTCGACTACTGTCACAGCGGCCGTATCCGCCGTATTGATGAAGATGCGCTGCACCGTCAGTTAGACAGCGGCGCGATCGTGCTGTTGGGCCCGGTGGCGGTTTCCGTCACCGGAGAGAGCTTTAATCTGACTTCCGAAGAGGTCGCCACCCAGTTGGCGATCAAACTGAAAGCGGAAAAAATGATTGGCTTTTGCTCTTCACAGGGCGTGACGAATGAAGAAGGCAAAATCATTTCCGAGTTATTCCCGGATGACGCCCAAAAACGCATTGAAGCGTTGGAACAGGAAGGCGATTACCAGTCCGGTACGGTCCGATTCCTGCGCGGCGCGGTTAAAGCCTGCCGCAGCGGCGTGCGCCGCAGCCACCTGATCAGCTATCAGGTCGACGGCGCCTTGCTGCAGGAACTGTTTTCCCGCGATGGCATCGGTACGCAGATCGTCATGGAAAGCGCCGAGCAGGTGCGCCGTGCAACGATTAACGATATCGGCGGCATTCTGGAGCTGATTCGCCCGCTGGAACAGCAAGGCATTCTGGTCAGACGCTCCCGCGAACAGTTGGAAATGGAGATCGATAAGTTCACCGTTGTCGTCCGCGATAACCTGACCATTGCCTGCGCCGCGCTTTATCCGTTCCCGGAAGAGAGCATCGGTGAAATGGCTTGCGTCGCGGTGCATCCGGACTATCGCAGCTCCTCACGCGGCGACACGTTACTGCAAAGAATCGCCGCTCAGGCCCGTCTGCAAGGGCTGAAAAAGCTGTTTGTCCTGACGACGCACAGCATCCACTGGTTTCAGGAACGCGGATTTTTGCCCGCCGAAGTGGAAATGCTGCCGAGGAAAAAACAGGAACTGTATAACTATCAGCGCCGCTCCAAAATCCTGGTGCTGGATCTGTAACAACCATCCCCATAGCGGAGTTCATCCTGCTACGGGGATGCCGTGTTAGCGATGCTCGTCTGATGAAAGCGCCATGATGCGTTCAACCAAACCGCTATGACGCTGGGTGGGGGTTTTCACCGCTCGACACAAAATTTTGGTATCCGCATACAGCGACAAACGCTGACGGGCGCGGGTGATGGCGGTATAGACCAATTCCCGCGTTAATACCGGCAGATAATGGTTCGGCAATATCAGCGCGGTATGTTCGAATTCCGATCCCTGCGACTTATGCACCGTCATGGCATAGGCCGTATCGTGCGGCGGCAAACGGCTCGGCGCTACGGCCTTGGTTTTGCCGTTGGGGAGTTGAAAGTAAACCCGCAGTTCTCCCTTTTCACTCAGCATGGCGATACCGATATCGCCATTAAATAATCCCAGCACCGCATCATTACGCTCGATCATCACCGGGCGACCAACGTACCAGCGATTAAGCGGATTACGGCTGCGATGGATCAGTCCGCTTTTATCTAATGCCTGTTCAATCCGCTGGTTAAGCCCCGCCACGCCGAATGGCCCCTCGCGCAGAGCGCACAGTTGACGATAGCGTTGGAAGGCCGTCAGAACCGTTTCCGGATCGGCATCGGCGGCAATAAGCCGTAAATAATCCCGGTAGCCTGCAACGCATTGCGCCAGCATCTGCTGGTAATCTTCCGCTGCGGCCAGCGGACGGCAGGAGATATCCGTAAAGCTAGCGTTCAAAACGGCAAGCACTCGCCGGTCATCGCCGTTGTTCACCGCCAAAGCCAATTGCCCGATGCCGGAATGCCGATCGAAACGATAGCTTTTACGCAACAGACAGATGCTATCCCCGACGGTTGCCCGGTTTTCAGCCCCGTCATCGTCAAGCCGGCAGCCGGTCAGCCGCTGTAGCTGCTGCGCCCTTGCCCGGCTGTAGCCCGCCTGCGCAAAGCGGCAGATATCTCCCAGCACCGCTCCCGCCTCCACCGACGCCAGCTGATCGCGATCGCCCAGAAAGATGACCTTCGCCTGCTCAGGCAGCGCGGCGATCAGATTCGCCATCATCGGCAGATCGACCATTGAGGCTTCATCCACCACCAGTACATCAAGGTGCAGCGGATTCCCCTGATGGTGACGCAATCGTTGACTGTCGGGCACCGCCCCTAACAAACGGTGGAGCGTGGTCGCTTCCTGGGGAAAGCGCTCCCGGTGAGCCTGACTCAGCGATAGGTTGCTCAACGCCGCGCCCAGCGACTCCGTTAAACGCGCGGCGGCTTTCCCCGTCGGCGCGGCCAGTTGAATACGCAACGGCGTTCCCGAATTAAGCTGAATCAACGCGGCCAGCAGTTTGGCGACCGTGGTTGTCTTACCGGTGCCCGGCCCGCCGGAAATCACGGTGATACGCCGGGTCAGGGCGACGGCCGCCGCGACTTTTTGCCAGTCGATTTCACCGTCGACCGGTGGAAACAGGCTATCTAACACCGTGCGGATAGGTTGCTCATCGATCCGGGGATCGTGATCCTCACCGGCGATAAACCGCGCGACCTGTCCTTCGCTCTGCCAGCTGCGCTGCAAATAGAGATTTTGTTGCCGCAACACCAGCGGCGTCGGGCTATTGCCGTCGCCCACGGCGGGGGATGCCAACAGGCATCGCCGCCACCCGGATGCGTCCAATTTTCCGGCGGCTTCCCATACCGACTGAGCCAATTCACGATCGCGATCGTCAAACAACAGCGAGGGCTGTAAAACTTCCAACGGCAGGCAAACATGTCCGGCGCCGGACTGCGCGCTTAGACAGGCCGCGGCCAGCAGCAATTGAGGGTTGTCGTCATCCGCCAGCATCCTGGCGAACTGAATATCCAGCGGGCGCAGAAGCCGGCGCTGTAATGCCGTTTCGAGTAACTCAATCATGACTGGCATCCTGTATCAGCGTTCCTTCGAATAGCCGATCCAACCCGGCGATAAAGGCTTGCGGCGGGCGAAAAGAAAACACGCCGTTACCGGGAGCATTTGCATCAACGCCGCGCAAAAACAGGTAAAACACGCCGCCGAAATGACGCTCATAGTCATAATCGGCAATGCGGTGACGCAGATAGCGATGCAGCGCCAAACTATAAAGCTGATACTGCAAATCATAACGATGTTCCGCCATCGCCTGCATCATGGCTGACTGCGTGTAAGCGCTCGCATCCGCGCCCAGCCAGTTGGATTTGTAATCCAGCAGGTAGTAGCGTCCTTGCCAGCAAAACACCAGATCGATAAACCCTTTCAGCATCCCCTTAACCTGTTGAAAGGACAACGGCGGACACCGGGCGGACAAAGGATCATATTGCTTTGCCAGGCGATCGAACCAAGTTGCCTGCACCGGCGCCTGAATCGGCAGATAAAACTGGAGCTCCGCCTGCTTGCGCCGGGGATCCAGCGCGGACAACGCGATGCCCTCGTCATTCAGGGGCGTGGTTAACACCGCCTCCATCCACTGTCGCAATACGGGCAGCCAGACCTCCTCCAGCCCTTGCAGTTGCAATTGCTCGGCCAGCCAGGCTTCATCGATCGGCTGAGTAAAATCCAGCGTCTCAAACAGGCTATGTAAAAACGTGCCGGGGCTCGCGCCTCGCGGAAATGTGTGCGGGGTAAACTGCGTTTCCGGCTCTTCCTGACGCTCGCCCATCGCTTCAATATCCAGACGCGGTATCAGTTCCTGCACGACGGAAGAACCATGCTGCTGTAACCCGGAATAACTGGTCATCCGCCAGCCGTCCCTCGGCGCCCGGTCACTGCGGCGCGCTTGTAACTCAACCTTCTCCGGCTCGTTCGGCCGCCAGGGAAGTTCATCGTTGATCTGCGCCGGCGTTAATACCACGCCGTCGCCCGTCATGGCTTCAAGTTCGGCGATCAACGCCGCCACGTCGGCTTCTTCTCCGCGCTGGAGCAGATATCCCAGCGCGCTCTGGTGCATATCGCTGCCCGCCGTTTTCTTACGCGAACGCTGAAGCGGAGCTACGCCAACGCTGCAATGATAAATGGAGCGGGTCAGCGCCACATACAGCAGACGCAAATCCTCCGCCAGACGCTCCTCTTCCGCCAGCGTTCGGCTTTCCTCACTGTTATCCAGATCCAGTAAAGCCTGATAGGTGCTTCTATCGTGATAAATCCCTTGCGACTGTTCGCGGAAATTGCTGATAAACGGCAGCCAGACCAGCGGATACTCCAACCCTTTGGATTTGTGAATCGTCACGATCTGCACCAGATGGCGATCGCTTTCCAGCCGAAGCTGCTGATTATCCGCCTGCGGATTCGGTTGGGTAATCTGCTGCGACAGCCAGCGCACTAACGCGTGCTCGCTGTCCAATGCCGATGAGGCATCCTGCAATAATTCGCCGATATGCAGAATATCGGTTAACCGGCGTTCGCCATCGACGCTGGCCAGCAGGTTCTCCGCCAACTGATGGCGGCTCATCAGCGCGCGCAACATAGGCAATACGCCGCGCTGCCGCCAGAGCGCGCGATAACCGGCGAATTCATCGACCAGAGCATCCCATGCGGCTTCGCTGCGGCTTAGCGCATCCACCGCCTGCGCGTCCAATCCCATCAGGGAGGTGGCCATCGCGCTGCGTAATGTTCTTTCCTGTTCCGGCGCCAACACCGCCTGCAGTAGCCACAGGATATCGCGGGCTTCCGGAGTGGTAAAAACGCTGTCGCGGTTGGAAAGGTAAACCGACGGAATCGACAGCCTGCTGAGCGCGTCCCGCACCAGCGCAGCCTCATGGCGGCTGCGCACCAGTACGCTCATGTCCGAGGCCTGAACCAGACGCCGCGTTTTACCGGTTTCTAACCAGGCTTCATTCCGCTGGCTGGCCGCCAGCCAGTCTCTGATTTGCGCGGCGCATTGCCGGGCCATTAGCTGCTGGTAGTCGCCCACGCCGATAGACTCCGTTCCCGTCAACCATAGCTGGAGCGCCGGCTGAGGTTTTCCGGCTACGTTAAAAACCAGATCGCGTTTCGGTTCGGCGGGGGAAACGGCAAGAAAAGGAATATCTTTAAAGATAAAGGGATGCTCAAGACGCTGAAACAAACGGTTAACTCCGCGCACCATCTGGTGTGATGAACGCCAGTTGGTATCCAGCGTGTAATGCGCGCTCACCTCCGATCGGGCGCGCATATAGGTAAAAATATCCGCCCCGCGGAATGCATAGATCGCCTGTTTCGGATCGCCGATCAACAGCAGGCCACACTGCGCCTGCCCGACATACAGCGCGCTAAAAATCCGGTATTGCTGGGGGTCGGTATCCTGAAACTCGTCGATCATCGCCACCGGATAGCGTTCCCGAATTGAGGCGGCCAGTTGTTCTCCGCCCGTCTGCCGCAGCGCCTCATCCAACCGGCTCAGCAAATCATCAAATCCCAGTTCCGCCCGCTGGCGTTTTTCCTCCCGCACAGAGCGGCGGATTTCACTCAATGCCCGCACAATCACCAAATCACGCAGGGAAAGCGAGGCGCCAAGCAATTTATCCGTCGCCTCAAACACCGGATGTAACGGCGGCTCTCCCTTTTTGGTTTTTTCTATCAGCGTCTGCTGGCTAAATCTGTCCAGCTCTTTCGGCAATTGATAATCCTGCGTTGGCTGCTCCGCCCACGCGGTTATCTTCCGCAGCCAATTAGGCAGATGCTTACTGCTATAGCTACGTTTGTCCACGCCGGATGCGTCGATCAGCGCCGCCAAATCCGCCGAGGCCGCCAGCCATTGCCGCTTAAACGCATCAATCGCCGCAACGATTTTCTGATGGCGGCTCAGCAGCGTTTCATCATCCTGCGGCGAACTGCGCAAAACCGGCGTTTCGCCGTGCAGATAGGGCATCAGGTCGGTCAGTAAACTCTCGGGCCCGCTCCACTCCAGCCCCACGACGCGCGCCACCTCCAGCGGTAAAGGATAGCAGTAGCGACGCCAGAAATCGGCGCAGGCCTGACGGCGTAGCGGCTGCTCATCCTCAATCAATTCCTGTTCAAACAGCACGCCGGATTCAAAGGCATTGGTGCTTAACATCCGCTGACAAAAACCATGAATGGTATAGATAGCGGCTTCATCCATTTGCCGTTCAGCGGCAAGCAGGACATCCGCCGCATCGGCGAGATCCGGGATCTCGGCCAGCAGCATGGTCAGCAGCGGATCCTGGCTCTCCCCGCGAATACAGGCTATGCGCAGGGCGTGGATCTTCTCGCGGATACGCTCACGCAACTCTTCTGTGGCGGCCTCGGTGAAGGTCACCACCAGAATTTCCTCTACCAGCAATTGCCGGGGGTAAGCCGAGGCGCCCCCTAATCCCAGCAGCAGGCGTAAATAAAGCGCGGCAAGCGTATAAGTTTTCCCGGTTCCGGCCGAAGCCTCAATCAGCCGCTCCCCCAGAAGCGGCAACGTCAGAACGTTTAATGATTGCGGCGCGGCAGGCTTCATTTTTGCTCACCCGCGTTCGTGGTTTCCGCTGCGGCTTCACGCTTCTTGGCGGCGCTATCCTGCGACGGCGCTTTTTGCAGCGGCAGCGTTTTTTGCAGCGAAGACATATTCGGGTAGGTATGCCATTCCTGCGGCGCGGCATAATCCGCCTTGCCATGATGACTGCCGGAAATTTGCGATAATACCGCCAGCCCTTCCGGCTTCAGCGCCTGGCGGAAGAAATCGGCCAGTTGCGCCACCGTCAGCGGTTTGATTTCCTCAATAATCTTCTCCCGGGTATCAAACGCAAAGTTCTCCCTAGTCAGATCGTTACGCAGCCGGCTTATCTCTTCATCCAACGTTTGCGGACGCTGGCTTAGCTCATTGATTATGCCTTGCTTGTACTGGGCGAAATCTTCCGCGCTCATCGCACTCAACCGTTTTTCGGCCTTCTGATAGAAATCCAGATAGCGTTGATACAGATAGGCGGGCTGTTTGCTGTTGCTTTGCAGCAGGAAACCAATCCCCCACTGCCGTCCAACCGATATCGGGAAAGCAAACACCGCATAGCCGAGCTGCTCCTCCGTTCTCAGTTGGCTGTAGAACCAGGGTTGAATAATCTGCCCCAGCGCGGAGCTATAGGCCATACTTTGCGTTTCGCTATAACCGATGGGAATATAGACCGCCGCCAAGGCGGAATCGGTGCTGCTCCCCGGCTTTTGCAAATTGGCCCGCTGCGATTTACTGATGCTAACCTCGTCACTGCGCTGCAGGTTTTCCCCATTGCTCTTTAAATGCGCTTTCAAAGTCTGCGCCAGTTCAATCACTTTCTCCGGCGATAGATTCCCCACCACCAGCATTTCCGGCGTAGCTTTTTGCAATAACGAATTCCGGTAATCAACAACCTCTTGCAAACGAATATCCTTTAACAGTTCGCGCCGCTCGGAACGTTCGGTATAAGGCACCTGCGACAACGCCTGTATTGGCTGAATGGCCTGTTCGAACGCTTTCGCTTTTTCCGCCGCGTCCAACTGTTCCCGATACCAGGATTTCGCCTGCTGCAATTGTTCTTCAGTCGGCGAGAAAGAGGCATAGCCATCCGCCAGCGCCAGCAGCAGTTGAGGCAAGCGCTGGGTAAAGCCGTTGGCGTTGATCACCAGGCCGTCATTGCTGGTGGTGGAGAAGCTGATACCGCCAACCGACGCCTGATAGCTCAATTCATCCAACGCCAGGCCGGCCAGATAATCATTCAGGGCGAACAGCACCTGATTGCGGGCGGTGCTTCTGGCTTCATTATTTCGCAGAAGCAGCATAATCTCCGCCTTGGGTTCATCGGCAAAATAGCGGCTCGGCATATACAGCACGCGCAGGCCGGGCTGTTGCAGCAATATTTTCGGATGCGTGATGCTGGTATCCGCCTTGATCAGGGAGAAGTCATCCGGGATATAAGGATTGACGGCGGGCAAGGTTAGTGAAATTTTCTCTCCCAGTTGCCGCCACTTGGCAAAAGTCGCGGCGGGGATGGCATCGACCTCATAAGGCGCATCAACGAAATAAGCGACTTTGTTATGGGGTTCATTAGGGCTGATCAGCCAAATGCGCGCGTTCTGCGGGGTCATATAATCCAGCCGCTCGGCAATCGCCTTGGGATCGTATTGGTCGGCCAGATACATGGCGTCCAGCGTATGCTCCACCGGCACCCGCAACATGGTATCCACCAGCCACTCAATATAATCCATATCGCGGCTGATGGAGGGATAGCGGAAATCCAGATCCAGCACCCTGGCTATCTCATCGAAATAGCGCTGTTGGATCCCTTCCCGGCGCACCTGCCCCAGGTAATTGAATATCGCCGCGATAACTTCGTCGCGCTGCGCCAGCCCCTTATCCGTTAAAGAGGCCGAAATCGAGAAAACGCCGCCATTGCGATCGATAACCGGATCGGAACCGGCGCCGATCGATTCAATCAGCCCCTCCTTCTGTAGCCAGTCTGATAGCGTATTCTGGCTGCGGTTACCAATCAGATAGCTGATATAGGTATCGGTTTTACTGCGAAATGCCTGACTGTTGTTATCCACCCGGAATTCAATGCGCAGTTGTTTGCGCGGCTGAGCCGGAACATAGTGGATCATGATGCCGCGCTGTTTCTCCGTAGCCGCCGGTACGGTGATCGGCGGAACGTCGGCATTATGATTGGCGATACGGCCAAAGGTTTCCGCCGCCAGCTTCGCCAGGGACGGTAAAGGCTGATTGCTGTAAATCACCCCTTTCATCAGGTTGGCTGAATAATAGCGCTGGTAAAACTTCACCAGTTCATCATGCAGTTTGCTGCCGGGCTTATCGCTCAGGGTTTCGAGATTGCCGCCGGAAAAGCGTGAACTGGGATGCGCCGGGTTTAAGGTTTCCGCCCCCACCTGCGCCATACGATGACCGTCGCGAGAGCGCGCCATGGTCAATTCCGCATTAACCGCATGACGTTCGCGATCGGCGTTGACCGGATCGAGCAAAGGCTCGGCGATGGCGTCAGCCAGACGATCGACCGCCGGTTGCAACGCATCGTTCTCCACTTCCAGATAGAACGCGGTACGATAAGAGGCGGTGCTGGCATTGTGGCTGCCGCCGTGTTTTTTCAGGAATTCGGCAAGCGCTTCCGGTTCCGGATAGCGTTTGGAGCCCATCAAAACCATATGTTCGAGATAATGGGCCAGGCCAAGCTGGCTATCCGGATCCTCCAGCGATCCTACCGGTAATGCCAGCGATGCCAGAGACTTCGTTGCCTGCGGATCGGAAACCAGCAGCACCGTCATCCCGTTATCCAGTTTTATCGCCTGATACTGACGCGGGTCTTTTTCGCTTTTACGGATGGTTTGAGCTAGAGGCTGCCAACCTGTTTCAGCCCAACTCTGCGGAAGCCAGAAAGTAAATAAAAAAAACAATCCGGTGATCCAGACAAACTGCTTACGCATGCATTTCTCCAATAGCCTTCACGTCAATCAATCGATGTTCCCTTTAGCTTGCAAGTCGCAGGAATACCGGCCTCCCGCCACCCGAAATCTATTAGGTATATCAGGTATAAATCAAACCAGATTAGAACGGATTGGCGGCAGTAACCAGGTTTGCGCCGCTTCAATAATTTCTTCCATTCGCCTTTCATCCAATTCACGCACGATCCGCTGCAAATAATAATCCTCGCCCTCGCCCGGCATGCCCATATTGCCTTGCCAGGCCTGCAGCAGTTTGGCGCAAGCCTTCCTTTGCGTCTCCTCATCCCATTGAATGCTATCGCTTTCACGGTCATAGCATTGAGCCAACCAGGCGCTGCCCGACTTATTCAGCAGCAGCAACGGTTTGTTCATCCCGCGCTGGTAGCCCGCCAGCATCAATTGCAGATATTCCCGCGCCTGTTCGGCGGGCATTGCGGCAAAACGCCAGGCGGTGTTATCGCGTCCGAACATTCGGCTCTCCCCCTGCCCGCCGGTCAAGCAATAGACCAGATGCTCCAGCCAGAGCGTGATGCCGTCCGTCATCGACAGTTTTCCCGGCCGCCAGCGCAGCAAACCATCCTGCTGCACCCGAGACAGCCAACCGCTGACGCGAATCCCGTCAAGCTGGATATCCGCCTCCAGGCTTTCCGCCTTGCCCGGCGCCAGCTCTTCGCGTATACGCTCCGCCAGCGCCGACATTTCCTGCTGCTGAGTCTGCCAGTATAGTTCACCAAACGCGCCGTACGGCAACCCGCCCGCCGCCCGCACGCGCCGGTATAATCGTTCCGGCTCGCCCTGCTCTATCAGGGTGTTGAGAAGCTCGGTATTGAGTTGATAGCGGCTCAAGTTATCCACGATAAACGGCTCTTCATCAAGCAATTCATCATCTTGCAGCATGAAGCTCACGCCGAGCCGAAGCTGGAAGAAAGCCCGAACCGGATGACGATAAAATCGTTTCAGATCGTCCAGGCTGATTTCGGTATAACATTCCAATGGCAATTCGCGATCGAAATCAGGCTGAGGTTGCCCCCGCCGGTTTGCCGCCGCCAGCCACTCAGCCGCAAAGCTCTGCGGCAGCGGCGGTAGAAAATTTTTCTCATCAAACGGCATACGGCTATGCTCATGGCACAAATGCCGCGCGACGCGTTCCGAACTGGCATCAACATCGCTATCCCGATCTTCCGGCAGATAATGACTTTGCGCAATGTACTCAATCAGTTCGCTAACCAGTACGGAAGGATAACGGCGGGTGTTATCCTGTATCGAGCGGCCGATATAGCTGATATAGAGCTTACGCTGCGCCGAAAGCAACGCTTCCAGAAACAGGTAGCGGTCGTCGTCACGCCGGCTGCGATCGCCGCGTTGAATTTTCCGCCCCATCAGATCAAACCCCAGCGGCGGCAAAGTCCGCGGATAGACGCCGTCGTTCATTCCCAGCAGACATACGACTTCGAACGGAATGGAGCGCATCGGCATCAAGGTGCAAAAATTGATGGAGCCGGCCAGAAAACGCTGGCTGAGCCGTTCCTGATCGATCCGGCGGGAAAGTTCATCCCGCAACAGCGAAACGGGTACAAGCTGCGGATAACAGGAGGCCGTTCCTGTGCTGATAACAAGCTGCCACTGCTTTTCGATCAGCGCCAACGCCGCTTCGGTATCGCTGTCTGCATCAAAGAAGGTATCAATCAATTGACGGCATAAAGGCAGCCATTCGGTCAGCGTGCGTGATTGCTGCAAACGATGACGCCATTGGCTAAGCTGCATCAGCAACTCAGCCAATTGGCCGGCAAGCTCGGCGATCAGACCGCTGGACTCATCATAAGGCAGCACGCCCCGCCAATCACCGGCATGGCTATCCATGGCGTAGCCCAGCAGCATTCTCGTCAAGCCGAAACGCCAGGTATGCTGTCCGGTTGCCGGCAGCATCAGTTCACGTACATTGTCATCATCCAGTCCCCAACGGATACCGGACTCCACCACCCACAGGCGCAACCGCCTCAGCCCCTCCTCCTGAATGCCGAAACGCGCGGCCAGCGCCGGCACTTCCAGCAGAGCCAGCACCTGTTCGGCGGTAAACCGGCTATTGGGTAAATCAAGCAGGCTAATCACCGCCTGTAATGCGGGGTGGGCATGCCGCGCCCGCTGGTCGGAAATGGCGAAAGGCAGATAGCGATCTTCCGCCGCATTGCCGAACACCGCCTGAATAAAAGGCGTATAGCTGTCGATATCCGCCACCATGACGATAATATCGCGGGGGGTGAGATTTTTGTCGTCGGCCATCATGGCCAGTAATTGGTCGTGCAGCACTTCCACTTCGCGCTGCGGGCTGTGGCAGGCGTGCAAATCGACGGATCGATCGTCCGGCGCCAGCGGACGTTTCTGACGGCTGGTGTCCAAGGAGGATTTACTGAGCGCCACGACGCTGTGATCCTCCAGCTCCAAGATATCGCGCTGTATCCTTTGCAGCAGGTTGCTGCCGTCCACATCAACAAACGCATCCACCTCCTGCACATCATCAAGCTCGGCAAGCAGATAAAGATGATCGCGGCCTAACTTCCCCCAGGACGCTAACAGCGGGTTATTCACCTGCTGCTGGCCTTCCGCATTAAACAGCGAATCAGCCTGCTGCGGATCGCGGAATAGCGGACGATAATCCGCCGCTTGCGCGTTATCCCAGCAATGCAGCCGGCGGTTGCGGGATTTCAGCTTGGCCAAAAACTTATAATCCTGAATATCGCTCCAGTAATCGCGGCAGGGGTTGGTAAACAGCAGATGAACGTCAATATGCTTGGCCAGCGCGCGCAAAGCCTGCAAATACACCGGCGGTAAGGCGGAAATACCGCAGATAAATACGCGCGGCGGTAATCCCGGCGGACAGCTCTCCGCCTGTTCCAGCTTTTTGATAAAGCGCTGGTACAAGTTAGCATGATGCCACTCCGGCTGCCCCAGCTCGCGGGTATAGTTCAATAGCGCGCGCCAGGATGCCGACTGCCACGGTTGGCTAGCGCCCAAACCGTCAACCTGTTGACCCTGTTGCCACTGTTCGATCCACTTTGGACGATAGATCAGATATTGATCGAAGAGATCGGCAATACGCCCGGCGAGCTGGTGCAGCTTACGCCGATCGCCGTCATCCTGTAGATAGTGATGCAACGAAGCAAAATCGGGCTGCTCCAATTGTTCAGGCAGCAGATGCATCAATTTCCAGGTCATGGAATCTTTGCTGAACGCGCTTTCTTTGGGGATATCAGGCAAAACATGACGGCACATCTCCCACAGAAAAACGCCGGGCAGCGGAAAATCAATGTTGGCGGCAATACCGAAATGCTCGGCCAGTTCAATTTGCAGCCACTGCGCCATACCAGGGCTTTGCACCAGAACGACTTCCGGCTGAAAGGGATCCGCTAACGGCTGACGTTTAATCAGCTCGACCATCAGCCGTTTTAAAATATCCAGCTGATTTGAATGATAAACCGTAAACATTCTGGCTCCTGTCCTGCTGATTCTTTATCCCCTTCAGATTGCAGCGCTATCCGCTGCCGCCTGAACTTAACGGGGCTGATTGCTCATCCATTACGGATGATGCGGCATGGCGGAAGCTATGGCCGGCTGGCAAAACCAACGGGTAAGCTGCGCCTGATAGCGCCGCGGCGTAATCGCCGTTACCGTCACTTTGCGGCATTCCGCGCTTTGCCGCTGTTCCTGCAGATTAAAACGCCATCCATGTTCCGATCTTGCAATTATCGCATCGTACTTCATTCCCGCCTCATAGGTTTCCAACTGCTGGGAGGCCAGACGCCAGGCCTGACGCTGTTGCCATTGATGCAGGAAAGCCTGTTGCAAAACCTCATGGTATTGCAGCAGTCCAAGCAGCGAAACCGAAAACAACAAGGCCGCCGCTAACGTTTCCGGCAGACTGAAACCGTTTTGCCGATGCTGAATTCCGCCCGTTTCATTCAGCATCGGCACAGAGCTCGCTATCCTTATCCGGACAAAAATCCAGCCATCCATGCGGTACGGACTGCAGCGTAACATGCTGCGATTCCGACGTTAAGGCGGCGACTCGCCGATATAGCACCAGCGGACGCTGCGACGCAGGCAGCCGACCCTCGCCGCGCAATAACCATTGCACATCGTCGGAAGCCTTTCTCAGACAGGCTTTCAGCCCCTCAGTTGCAAGAGTTCGGCATTGCCAATGGGTTCCCGCATCGCGCCACCGTAGGCTCATCGCCCAATTCAGGGACGATAGCGCCTGGTTAAAAGCCCGCAGATAGTGGCGCTCATCACTTCCCGTCCGCATCGCGGCATCAAGCTGACGTTGCAGGCCGGACATTAACAGTAGCCCGACTATCGATATCAGCATAACCATCGCCAACGTACTCGCGCCGGACTGGGAGAATGTTTTCATTGGTTGCGCCCCATAATCAAACGGGAGATTTTCTGCTGAATAACCGGCCGGTTAGTCCAGTAGCCGGCCAACTGTAGCTGATACAGCACTGCGCCGGAACGCTCGCTCAGACGTTGCAAACGAAATTGCGTGAGCGTCACTTCCTGCGGATCAAAGAGTTTTTCCCAGCGGTCCCCCTGACAATTGTGCGCTCCGCTTTGGATCTCTAACGCGCCGGCCCGCAGACGATAACCAAAAGACTCGCCATCCTGCCGCTCTCCGCCGTCCCATCTGCCGTTGCGGTTCAAATCATACGACACATTGAAGCAGCTGTGCGCCATTTCCCCCGGATAGCTGCCGATGCTGATGGCTTTCCCCTGACAGGCGGCGGCGCAGAATCCCGCACGGCGAATGTCCTTTTCAATAGCGAAGGCTGTCTGGCTAAATAGCTGTTCCAGCCTGAAATATTGGGCGCTGTTTCGACTTTGCATGCGCAGCAACGGATATAACTGCGCCGCCGACAGCATAATCAGGCTTCCCAGGGCGAGCGCCAGCAGAATCTCCGGCAAGGTAAACCCCTGCTGCCTGATATTTAACATAGAGGAATAGCCAGAACCTGCCGCGCTTCGCTGCACAGACGCATACGCCCGCGCACCGATATGACCAAACGCACTCGCCCCGCCGCATTGGTCAGCGTTATGTGTCCGGCCTGCGCCGCATTGCGCAAACCGTAAAAAAAGAAGGCGTCGGCGGTAGACTCCGCGATGGAAAGCGCCTTAGACGCCCGCACAAATTGCCGTCCATTATCTTCACAGCAGCCGTTTTCTTCGAAACAAGCGCGCGCGTCGCGTTCAGCGCCGCTACCGCTATCCATGCACCAATGCTCTCCTTGCTGTATCAGCCGAACCTGTTGGTTTTCATTGAGCCAGTACGCCCTGCTCTGCACCCGGAGTAAAAAATCCAGCAGTTGCTGCGCGCCTTGCTCCAGATGCAACGCCTGTTGATAACCAATCCAGCCATGCAGGCCGCCGCCGGCCAGCAGCGCCGCAATGGTCATGACCACTAATAATTCCAGCAAGGTAAATCCCCGCGATTGCCGATCGATGATTTTCATACCGCGAGTGTAGGTTTTTTTGCGAGTAAAAACAGACTGTTAACCGTTTTATACGTAGCGATGCGCAATCTTTTCCTGCAACGATGCAACGGCAAAGAAAAGATGCGAAAAGGCGGGGATCTACTGTCAGGCCGAGCGTTGAGATCGGGAAGATCCCTGCCTGCGCAGGAATCAGGGATTAGGGTTCGCTAGCGCCGGGGCGGCTTTCATCGACGGTCTAAAGAAGACCGCGCAAGCGGCCTTTCAAACTTAACCACATCAAATAGCCACCGGCGCTTTAATCGCCGGATACGGATCGTAGCCTTCGATTTCAAAATCTTCAAAACGGTAATCAAACAGCGTTTCGGGACGGCGTTTAATCACCAGCTTCGGCAAGGCGCGCGGTTCGCGGCTCAACTGCAGATGGGTTTGTTCCATATGGTTGTTATAGAGATGCGTATCCCCGCCCGTCCAGACAAAATCCCCGACTTCCAGATCGCACTGCTGCGCGACCATATGCACCAGTAATGCATAGCTGGCGATGTTGAAAGGCAGGCCGAGGAAGACATCGCACGAACGCTGATAAAGCTGGCAGGATAGTTTTCCGTCGGCAACGTAGAATTGGAAAAACGCATGACACGGCGCCAACGCCATCTTGTCCAACTCGCCGACGTTCCAGGCTGAAACAATAATGCGGCGGGAGTCGGGATCCTGTTTTAACTGGGTAAGCACATTTTTCAACTGGTCGATCTGACGTCCGTCGGCCGCCCCCCAGGCGCGCCACTGTTTACCGTAAACCGGTCCGAGATCGCCGTTTTCATCCGCCCACTCGTCCCAGATACTCACTTTGTTATCATGCAGATAAGCAATATTGGTATCGCCATTCAGGAACCATAGCAGTTCGTGAATGATCGAACGTAAATGACAACGTTTGGTCGTCACCAGCGGGAAACCATCCTGTAAATTGAAACGCATCTGATGACCGAAAATCGATAGGGTTCCGGTGCCGGTACGGTCGGCTTTTGGCGTTCCTTCCTCAAGCACTTTTTTCATCAGATCCAGATACAGTTTCATATTACCTCACCACGAATATTAAAAAATTACGGCTGACTATTGCTGCGCAGGCTGCCGGCGATAGGCCCAGACCATCATCAGGATACCCGCGATCACCATCGGCAGCGACAGGATCTGCCCCATGCTGAGGATATTGCTGAACAGTCCCAATTGGGCATCCGGCTCACGGAAGAACTCCACGATGATGCGGAAAATGCCATAACCGATCAGGAATAGCCCCGATACGCTCCCCATAGGCCGAGGCTTACGAATAAACAGGTTCAGGATGATGAACAAGACGAGCCCTTCAAGCAGCATTTCATAAAGCTGGGAAGGGTGCCGCGGCAGAATACCGTACTGGTTAAAAATCGCCTGCCACAGGGGATTGCCGGCCGCCAGCGCCAGATCTTCGCTGCGGGAACCGGGAAAGAGCATGGCCCACGGCGTATCGGTGGTCACGCGGCCCCACAGTTCGCCGTTGATAAAGTTGCCCAGACGACCAGCGCCCAGACCGAATGGGATAAGCGGCGCGATGAAATCGGCGACCTGGAAGAAATGCCGTTTGGTGCGGTGGGCAAACCACAGCATTACGCAGATCACGCCGATCAACCCGCCATGGAACGACATGCCGCCGTCCCAGACTTTGAATAAATAGAGCGGATTATCCAGAAATGACGGGAGCGCATAAAACAGTACATAGCCCAGCCGGCCGCCGACAAACACGCCAAGAAATCCGATATACAGCAGATTTTCGACTTCGTCTTTTGTCCAGCCGCTACCCGGTTTGTTCGCGCGACGAATCGCCAGCCACATGGCAAACACAAACCCAACCAGATACATCAGTCCATACCAGTGCAGCGCCACCGGTCCAATCGAAAAAATCACCGGATCAAACTGGGGAAACGCCAGATAGCTCGTCGTCATCGTTCACCACATAAATTTATTGTGTTACCCCGGTTACGGGGCCATCGGTATAAAGCTGGATATTTATCCTTCCCGCAAGTTGCGGTTGCGCATCATAACATAGCGCGCCGGCGCCATTGGCTATTCAGATAGGGAAAGTTCTGTAAAACATTTTCAGTATTCATAAATCAACGGCCGCCCCGGATCAGGCCGCCCAACCCGCGCTCTTCGATGAAAATCGATGCCCATTGCCGTACCTCGCTGGCACTCTGGGCCTTCAGCAATTGTTGCACCAGCGTCTGCACCTCGGTTAAATCGATTTGGCGCAGCAGGTATTTAATGCGCGCCACGCTGCGGCCGTTCATGCTGAGAGAACGATATCCCAACCCCATCAGCATCAATGCCCCCAGAGGCTCCCCCGCCATCTCGCCGCATACGGAAACCGCGATATTATGACGCCGGCACTCGGTTGAAATGATATTCAGCACCTGCAGCATCGCTGGATGCAGACTGTCGTACAGAGAGGCGACATGGGTGTTATTACGATCCACCGCCAGTAAATACTGGGTAAGATCGTTGGAGCCGACGGAAACAAAGTCAATGCGCGAAGCCAGATGCGACAACAGAAAAATCATGGACGGCACTTCGATCATAATGCCGATACGAGGTTTGGGCTGGGGAAATCCCATCAGCTCTTCAACCTCGCCTGCCGCCTGTGCGATCAAACGGCGGGCCTCATCGATTTCATCCAGACTGCTCACCATCGGCAGCAGAATGTTCAGGTTCCCGGTATGCGCATTGGCGCGCAGCATGGCCCGAATCTGAATTAAAAATATTTCCGGCTGATCGAGGGTAATACGAATGCCGCGCCAGCCAAGACACGGGTTCTCCTCGCTGATGGGAAGGTAAGGCAATGGCTTGTCGGCGCCGATATCCAACGTGCGCAGCACCACCGGCCGGGAAGGATAAAGCTGCAGCATACTTTGGTATTGGGCCATTTGTTCATCTTCAGACGGAAAGCCGCTCTGAAGCATAAAAGGGATCTCGGTCCGATATAGCCCTACTCCATCGACATGATTAATAAAAAATTTCTCATGCTCCGCGCTTAACCCGGCATTCAGCATCACCTGAATACGCTCGCCGCTTTTCAACGCGGCGGGACGATCCATATCATCTTCCGCTAAGCGGGTAAGCTCATGTTCTTCAAGCAACAGACGTTGATATTCCTGCACCAGCACCGGCTCGGGATCCACCAGCAGCTCGCCGCGATAGGCGTCGATAATCAGCAGCCGCTGATTAAGCAGCTCCGGCTCGATATCCGCGCCGATCAAGGTTGGGATCCCCATGGCGCGAACCAGAATGGCCGCATGCGAATTCGCCGCGCCGTCGAATACCACCACGCCCGCCAGACGCTCCTGCGGCAATTCCGCCAGCAGCGTCGCCGTCAGTTCATCGGCGACCAGAATGAAGCGTTCGGGCCACTGTCCGATGCTTTGCGCATTATCATCAAGATGAAACAGCAGCCGTTGCCCCAGCGCGCGCAAGTCGCCGGCCCGCTCGCGCAGATAGGTATCCTGCAATTTGGAAAACTGCGCGGCGAAACGCTCTATCACCAGTTTAACGGCCCACTCCGCCGCATTACCGGCATCCACCTCCTGAAACAGTTCACGCGTCAGGCGGGCATCGTTTAGCAGGTGAGAGTACAAATCGAAAATGGCGGCGCTCTCTTTTTGCGCGCTGGCGCTGAAGCGTTTACTGAAACGCCGAAACTCCGCCGTGGCGTCTTCCAAAGCCTGCGTCAGTCTGGCGCGCTCCCGTTTGCTATCCAGACTTGAAGCCGGGAAAACCATATCCAGCGAAGGTTGGGAGCTATCGCGCCAGCCGGGCGCTATCGCTACGCCGGGCGATGCCGCCAGCGCTTTGATGCGCGCCTGCCGGTATTGGCCAAACAGCGTTTTAATCTGCGATAGGGAAAGAATGGCGGCCATCTGCGTAGCCAGCGTGACCATAAACGACTCTTCGTTTTTATCAAACTGCCGATGCTCGCGCTGCTGCACCACCAACACGCCCAGCAATTGGCGGCGGTGGATAACCGGCACGCCGAGAAAAGAGCGGAAATGCTGTTCTTGTACGGCGGGAATATATTTGAAACTGGGATGGGTGCGGGCATCCGCCAGGTTAATCGGTTCGGCGCGCTGCCCCACCAAGCCGACCACGCCTTGCCCGAATGCCAGCGTAACGGCGCGTCCGCGCGGTTTTTTCAACCCGCGCGTCGCCATCAGGTAGTAACATTGATGATCGTGATCGGCCAGGTAAATTGAACAGACTTCCGTATCCATTGCCTGGCAGGTTTCATTAACCAGAATTTCCAGCGCATCATTAAGGCGGGCCGCCGCCGCTACTTTTTCGACAATTTCTCGCAAGCGCGTAAGCATGATGTGCTTGTATTACCCTCTCTTTCGCCGAAAGCCGGACGAATGGGTCGTCCGAGCCGCGGTATTCTCCTGGAGTTGTATCACTGAACTGACGAACTCTTTCATCACCCGACGATAAACATCGCGTTTGAAAGAGACGACCTGGCGTACCGGATACCAGTAACTGACCCAGCGCCAACCATCAAATTCAGGCGTACCACTGCTTTGCATATTGATATCTGACTCATTACACATCAACTGTAGCAGAAACCACTTTTGCTTTTGGCCAATACATACCGGTTTTGTATCCCAACGCACCAAACGTTTCGGTAATTTATAACGTAGCCAGCTGCGGGTAGATGCCAAAATACGAACATCTTTTTTCTTTAACCCCACCTCTTCATACAGTTCACGGTACATCGCCTGTTCTGCGCTTTCTCCGGGGTTAATCCCCCCCTGGGGAAACTGCCAGGAGTGCTGACCGTAACGACGGGCCCATAAGACCTGTCCCTGCCGATTACAAATTACAATACCAACATTCGGGCGGTAGCCATCATCATCGATCACCGGACTACCTCGATAGACTTTAAATGCAAAGATGACCTGATTGTTTCACACTCCCGGCAGACGGTAAACCACTGCTTGGCACAGTTATCCTTCTAATAAGATTTAGATAACTCACAGATGCGCGCAAAGTTATGAACATGTAAAGTTCAATACCGCCGGTTTATTCACTATTTCTGTGGACATCTTTGTGCAGAACCCATGAAAAAGTGAGTAAAACTTATTTCCCGGCGGGAAAACGCATCGCGGCCGACGATAAAATAATTATTATATTTCATCTAATTAGGCGCATTCTTAACAGCAAGGCCGCTGTGGGATCCGCTGATTAAATGACAGCCGCCGAAATAGTGGCGAAAGATCGCGCTATGCCGATTTTATCCACAGCCATAACCCCGACATTAGGTAAAAAACAGGCAAAAACAGCAAAACCCTCTCACGTCAAGGCTGTAAATCAAACCAGTAATCCATCTTTATACGGGTTATCCAAGAAATCTGTGGATAAGATGGTGTAAGATCCTGTTCATTGTCGGTGTCTACAAGTGCACAGTTTATGAAAACAGATCCAGATAACGCTGCCGCACTGAAAAAAATCGCTATGAATCATGCTATTATTGATTTTTCTAACCGCTCCGCCGCTTGTGCATTAATACGCTTTAAACGTTGTGTTTTTTTTGAACAGAAAAAAATCAGGCTATAGACTTTATGAATTCACCATCCGTTTCCGCTACGCCGCCGCAGAATGAACAGGAACTATTGCTGCGGGCCCGCTCGCTTGCGGGTTATAACCTGGCTGAGCTGGCGAGCATCGCGCAACTGCCGCTGCCGGCGAATCTGAAACGGGATAAAGGATGGATTGGCATACTGCTGGAGCTTTTTCTGGGAGCCAGCGCCGGCAGTAAACCGGAACAGGATTTCCCCGACATCGGCATTGAATTGAAGACCATCCCCATCGATGAGCAAGGCCGCCCGCTGGAAACCACCTTCGTTTGCGTTGCGCCGTTAACCGGCAACAGCGGCGTAACCTGGGAAAGCAGCCACGTGCGGCATAAGCTGGCGCGGGTACTATGGATCCCGGTTGAAGGCTCCCGCCACATTCCTCTGGGCGAACGCCGGATTGGTTCGCCGCTTATCTGGAGCCCCAGCCGGGAAGAGGAAGATCTGTTGCGGCGCGACTGGGAGGAGTTGATGGACCTAATCGTACTTGGCCGGGTTGAAAGTATCACCGCACGCCATGGCGAAGTGCTACAATTGCGCCCCAAGGCGGCGAATAGCCATGCATTAACAGAAGCGATTGGTGAGTTTGGACAACCGATCCTGACCTTACCCCGTGGATTCTATTTAAAGAAAACGTTCACCGCTCCGTTGTTGGCGCGCCATTTTCTGCTGTAACCCGCGATATTTTAGCTTGCCTGCTCACCAAGTTGGCAGAGTATAATATCGTTTACATTTCGTTTAAGGTACTTTGATATAATGTTCGATTGGATTGTTGATCCGAATGCCTGGTTAGCTCTGGGTACGCTAACTATTCTGGAAATCGTTCTTGGCATCGACAACATTATTTTTCTGTCGTTGGTTGTCGCCAAACTTCCCAAAGCTCAACAAAATAAAGCACGCCGTTTAGGACTAATGGGCGCCATGCTCATGCGTCTGGGATTGCTGGCCTCCATTGCCTGGGTTATCCGCCTGACAAACCCCTTGTTTACCGTGTTGGACAATGATATTTCCATTCGCGACCTGATCCTGTTTTTCGGGGGACTATTCCTGATCTGGAAGTCGTGCAAGGAGATTCATGAAATGGTGGAAGGCGGTTCGGAAGATCATGCCTCCCAGGTGCACTCATTTTGGGGCGCGATCATACAGATCATGCTGCTGGATATCATCTTCAGCCTGGATTCCGTCATTACCGCGGTCGGCCTTTCCGACCATCTGTTTATCATGATGGCGGCGGTGGTTATCGCCGTCGGCGTGATGATGTTCTCCGCCCGCGTCATCGGCGAGTTCGTGGATCGTCATCCGTCGGTTAAAATGCTGGCGCTGTCATTCCTGATCCTGGTGGGCTTCACCTTGATTCTGGAAAGCCTCGATATTCATGTGCCGAAAGGCTACATCTATTTCGCCATGTTCTTCTCCATGTCGGTGGAAGCGCTGAATCTGCTGCGCGGCAAAAAAGCCAAGACAACGAATTAAAGAGTCGCCGCTATTTTTTAGCCTCGCGTCTGTTGGTTACCGCCGGATATCAACAGTTTTACCGGGGAAGCACGGGGAATGAGGTTCCGCAAGGCATCTTTCTTCTTCCGTGCTTTCACCGCCGCTACTTACATAAAGGTCCGGCAGTGCCCGCCTTACCAATTTTTCCCATTATTCTTACTCAACCTTGACAATCTATTTGCTAGACTCCCTTCGATAGCTTAGTGCCGCCCGCTTTAAGGAACAACCACGGCGTGAGGCGCCCCTGCCGGGCCTCTTCGCCGTGTTTCCCCCAAATCCAAGAGCGCGGCATTACTCAATAGCTCCCGTTTTTTACTGTCGATAACAGGTAATGATGATGAAAGTTCGGATGAAGATAGCGGTAACGCTGGCGTTATTATTCACCCTCTGCGGCTGCTCCAGTAACTACGTGATCGCCACTAAAGAGGGGCAGATGCTGCTGACGCACAGCAAGCCCGTCCTGGATAAGGATACCGGTATGATCAGCTACATTGATGAAGAGGGTAATGAAAAACAGATCAACAGCGATCGGATCTCCCAGATCATCGAACGGTGATGGCCGAATTCAGACATCCGCAGGGCTTCGCCCGATTTTAAACAATAAAGATACTTCCCCACGTGACGCGGCTTCGTTATAGTCAAACTCAGGTGTTTATACCCAAGAGGTTTTAAGATGCGGGAAGCCGACTCCCCGCATCTTGAAAATTACGGGTATAGATATGCACCTGCCATTCTCAGATATAAAGGAAGCTGGCAATGCAATATCACCGTATTCCCCATAGTGCTTTAGAAGTGAGCGTGCTGAGCCTCGGCACAATGACCTTTGGCGAACAAAACAGTGAAGCTGAAGCTCATGCCCAATTGGATCACGCCATTGCCGCCGGTGTTAACCTGATTGACACCGCAGAGATGTATCCGGTGCCTCCGCGCCCGGAAACTCAGGGATTAACCGAAAGCTATATTGGCTCCTGGCTGAAATCCCGGGGCGGGCGTGAAAAACTGATTCTGGCAAGCAAAGTCGCCGGGCCGGTTCGCGGCAATGACAGCGGCATCCGTCCGCAACAGGCGCTGGATCGTAAAAACATCCGTGACGCGCTGGATGCAAGCCTGACGCGTCTGAACACCGATTACCTGGATTTATACCAGTTGCACTGGCCGCAGCGGCAAACCAACTGCTTCGGTAAACTGAGTTACCAATATACTGATGAAAAGCCGGCCGTTACATTACTGGAAACGCTGGAAGCGCTGAATGAGCAGGTTCGCGCGGGTAAAATCCGCTATATCGGCGTTTCCAACGAAACCCCCTGGGGCGTGATGCGTTATCTGCATCTGGCGGAGAAACACGATCTGCCGCGCATCGTGTCGATTCAGAACCCTTATAGTCTGCTGAACCGCAGTTTCGAAGTGGGATTGGCGGAAATCAGCCAGCACGAAGGCGTTGAGCTACTGGCCTATTCCGCCCTGGCATTCGGTACGCTGACCGGTAAATATCTTAACGGCGCGAAGCCCGCCGGCGCGCGCAACACGCTATTCAGCCGCTTTGTCCGCTATAGCGCGCCGCATACCGAACAGGCTATCGCCGAATATGTGGCGCTGGCGCAGAAACACGGTCTGGATCCCGCGCAAATGGCGCTGGCCTTCGTCCGCCAGCAACCGTTTGTCGCCACCACCCTGCTGGGCGCGACCTCGGTGGAACAGTTGCAAACCAATCTCGCCAGCCTGAAACTGACGTTGGATAAAGAAATTCTGGACGAATTGGATGCAATCCACCGCCGCTTTACTATCCCCGCGCCTTAATTAAGCGATAACCCTTTCTGGCTCCCCACTACAGCCCTTCCCTGCACGGGGAAGGGCCGATATTAACGCATCCCCCCGGCGCGCCTGCGTTATCTCAGTCCTGATTCAGCGTTTGCAGCAAGCCTTTACGCTGATTTTCCAGCGACGTTACCCGATCGCACACTTCACGGCCGAAACGTTGAAATTCAATTTCCTGGTTGTTCCACTCGGTCTGAATCGCTTTCTGCAAGCCGCCGAGATTGCCCATCATCACCTGTAGCGGATTGCCGCCGTTCGACATCTGCTTCACGCCCATTTCGTTCAGGCTGTCCTGCAATACGCCGCCCATGCTTTGCTCGACGATTTGCCGTCCATCCTGTTCTACCTGCTTAATCGCCTGATGGTGAAAAGCCAGGCCATCGCTGCGGTGTTCAATAATGCGGTTCATCTGTTGTTTAAGCTGATCATTCAGCGTGGTCAGCCGGTTACGCACATTACTGCCGCTGCCCAACTCCTGCACGATCACTTTATCCAGCGCCACGCGCGCTTTCTCCAGGTGCTGATGCGCGCCCTGATCGATCCAGGGAAGCTGCTGACGTATATCCGCCTGGTAGGCTCTAGACTGTTGACGCTGCCCGGCGGTCAGCGTCAGCGGCGCGCCGTTGCGAATGATGTCGCCCTGCGGAGATATCTGTAAATTTCCGCTGGCGCCCACTACCTGCACGGATTGCGGACTGATAACGATATCGTCCTGCGGATTAACGTTACACTGGTATGCGGCCTGAGCCTGCCAGGACAACATCATCAATAAACCCAGAGTTATTTTACGCAGCATATTTTCTCCTGAGGGAAACAGCGGGGGAGCAGTCCGCCCGTTGCCGAGCGGAGAGGGCTGGACGACGGCGTTGTTGCCCAGCCGGAGCAAAATCTAGATCAGTTCCTCTGGCAAGTCCCACCAGATATCAAACAACTCGCTTACCTTAACGTCCGTTAGATTGTGACTTTCCAGCCAATGACCGATTAACAGACGGTGCTCATCCGTGCAGTGGCCGATCTTCTGCAAGCAGACCAGCCCCTGCCATTGCAGATAACCGCTGCCTTCAAACGCCAGACCGTTAGGTTCAATCACGTCATCAACGAACTTATCCAGCGTCCCATCGATATCTTCAACGCTGGTTCCCTCAGGGAAACGCCAGCTAACGGAAAATCCCAGTTCCTGAAATTCATCTATGTGTAGTTTTTTACGTAAACGACGGCTACGAGCTTGTGCCATTATTTCTTCCTCTCAAACATCAGATCCCAAACACCATGCCCTAAACGCTGGCCGCGAGCTTCAAATTTCGTCAGCGGACGTGATTCCGGCCGCGCAACGTAGTCATTATTATCGGAAAGATTGCGATATCCCGCGACAGCGTTCATCACTTCGAGCATATGCTGCGCATAAGGTTCCCAATCCGTCGCCATATGGAATACTCCGCCGGCCTTAAGTTTGCGCAGCACCAGCTCCACAAACGGCGTCTGCACGATACGGCGCTTATTATGCCGAGCCTTATGCCACGGATCGGGGAAGAAAAGCTGCACCATTGACAGAGAACCATCGGGGATCATGGTTTCCAATACTTCCACCGCGTCGTGGCACATTACGCGCAGGTTGCCGACGCCGGCCTCATGCGCTGAAGCGAGGCAGGCGCCGACGCCCGGCAGATGAACTTCAATCCCGAGGAAATTCTGTTCCGGGTGCTGCGCCGCCATGGTGACCAATGACGCGCCCATTCCAAAGCCGATTTCCAACACCACCGGCGCATCACGGCCAAATAGCGGCGTAAACGCCAGCGGCTCAGACTGAAATTCCACGCCCATCACCGGCCAATAGTTATCCAGCGCCAGCTGTTGTCCTTTGGTCAAACGCCCCTGACGGCGAACAAAACTGCGGATGCGACGCAGCGGGCGTCCGTTTTCATCAAATTCCGGTGAGATGACGTTGTTAATCATAAAGAGTGCTTACTATCGGTCCGATTTCATAAAGGAAACGCGCATTATGCAAGGATACTGTGGTTTAGCAAGAGCGCCGCCTCGGAAAGTTCCGGTTTACAGCACATTCACTCTGTGCTGGAATCGCTGTCAGACTTTTTACCTGCCGGATAGTGATCCCTTTTATGATGCAAGCGCAACAGTTCGCGCAACAGGTGCTGAACTGGTACCAACGCTATGGCCGAAAAACCCTGCCGTGGCAGCTTGAAAAAACGCCTTATAAAGTATGGCTGTCCGAAGTGATGTTGCAACAAACGCAGGTCGCCACGGTCATTCCCTATTTTCAACGTTTTATTACGCGTTTTCCTGATGTGAAAGCGCTGGCCGCCGCGCCGCTGGACGAAGTGCTGCACCTGTGGACCGGACTGGGCTATTACGCCCGCGCCCGCAATCTGCACAAGGCGGCGCAGACCATCGTCGCCCGCCACGGCGGCGAATTCCCGATGACTTTCGATGAAGTGGCCGATTTGCCGGGCGTCGGCCGTTCGACCGCCGGCGCCATACTCTCGCTGTCGCTGGGGCAGCGCTATCCAATCCTCGACGGCAACGTAAAGCGCGTGCTGGCGCGTTGCTATGCGGTAGACGGCTGGCCGGGCAAAAAAGAGGTGGAAAAGAAGCTGTGGACCTTAAGCGATTCGGTGACGCCCGCCAAGGGCGTCAGCCAGTTTAATCAGGCGATGATGGATCTGGGCGCGATGGTCTGCACCCGCAGCCGCCCCAAATGCGAACTCTGCCCGCTGCATACCGGATGCGTCGCCTATGCCAACAGCAGTTGGACGCAGTACCCCGGCAAGAAGCCCAAACAGACGCTGCCGGAAAAAACCAGCTGGTTCCTGCTGCTGCAGCAAGGGGAGAAAATATGGCTGCAACAGCGCCCCGCCGTCGGGCTATGGGGCGGATTATTTTGCTTTCCCCAGTTCAACGAACGCAGCGAATTGGAACTCTGGCTGCGGCAGCGTGGTCTGAACGCAGAAGGATTGCAACAGCTCGTCGCTTTCCGCCATACATTCAGTCATTTCCATTTGGATATCGTGCCGCTATGGCTGGCTGTTTCACCGTTGGATATCGCACAAAAAGGGTCTTGCATGGATGATGGCCCAGGTCTCTGGTATAACTTAGCGCAGCCGCCTTCCGTCGGTTTGGGCGCGCCGGTCGAACGTCTACTGCGAGAGTTAGCCCAGCCGCAGCCAACACTATTGAATCGCTGCGAAATTAATGAGGAAAAAGCATGAGCAGAACCATTTTTTGTACTTTTCTACAACGCGAAGCCGAAGGGCAGGACTTTCAGCTCTATCCGGGCGATTTAGGCAAACGCATCTATAACGAAATATCGAAAGAAGCCTGGGCGCAGTGGCAAACCAAGCAAACCATGCTGATCAACGAAAAGAAGCTGAGCATGATGAACGTGGAGGATCGCAAACTGCTGGAACAGGAGATGATCAAATTCCTGTTTGAAGGCAAGGATGTGCATATCGAAGGCTACACGCCTCCGAGTCATTGATTTTGCAGGGCCGGCGGCCCTTTTGCGCCCTATTCCGACACGGCTTTTTTATATGAAGAAAATTTTAGCTCTGCTGGTTATCGCACCGTTATTGGTTTCCTGTTCGGGAAATAAAAGCACGACTGACAATGAAGAATTCATCAAAGACACCAACGCATTCGATATTTTGATGGGGCAGTTCGCCAATAACATCGAAAATATCTGGGGCATAAATGAAGTCCTGATTGCCGGGCCGAAAGACTACGTAAAATATACCGATCAATATCAAACCCGCAGCCACATCAACTTTGATGCCGGTACCATCACCATTGAGACGATTTCGGCTACCAATTCGGTCGCCAGCCTGCGTCAGGCGATTATCACCACGCTGCTGATGGGCGACGACGCCAGCAACACCGACCTGTATTCGGATGCCAACGACATTCAGATCAGCCGCGAGCCGATGCTGTACGGTCAGGTGCTGGACAACACCGGCCAGCCGATCCGCTGGGAAGGACGCGCCGCCAACTTTGCCGACTATCTGCTACAGAACCGGTTGCAAAAACGGACCTCGGGGCTGCACGTCATCTGGTCGATCACCATCCAGTTGGTGCCTAACCATCTGGATAAGCGCGCGCACAAATATCTGCCGCTGGTGCGTAAAGCCGCCGAACGCTATGGCATTGAGGAATCGCTGATCCTAGCCATCATGCAGACGGAATCCAGCTTCAACCCTTATGCCGTCAGCCATGCGGACGCGCTGGGATTGATGCAGGTAGTTCAGCACAGCGCCGGCCGCGACGTATTCAAACTGAAAGGGAAATGGGGACAGCCAAGCCGTAGTTACCTGTTCGATCCGGAAAATAACATTGATGCGGGCACCGCCTATCTATCGATCCTGAAAAACAGCTATCTGGCCGGCATCGAGAACCCGACTTCGCGGCGCTACGCCATTATCACCGCCTATAACGGCGGCGCAGGCAGCGTGCTGCGGGTATTCTCCAGCGATAGAGATCGCGCGGTGAATATCATCAACAACATGTCGCCGGGCGAAGTGTATGACACGCTGACCACCAAACATCCGTCCGCAGAGTCGCGGCGTTATCTGTATAAGGTCAATACCGCGCAGAAGAATTACCGCCGATAAACATTATTTTAATGCTACTGACTGAACCTCTGGTATGGATGACCAGAGGTTCAGTATCATGACCCCATCCCCCACGACTGCATAAAGGAACTGGCATGCCTGCGATACCGCTACCTTTTATCACCGCGTTCCTGCTGGTCGTCCTTTTCCTGCGGGTTCGGCACGCCAAGGGGAAAAACCGTACGACGAAGACAGAAACGGCGTTTATCGCCGCCAGTTGCCTCACTATCGCCCTGTGCGGATTTCACTGGGGAACATCGCTTCCGCTACCGGCTCTTTTTCAGCCGATTGCCGCCGCCAGCGTGCCTCCGCTGTTTTGGCTTTGCGCCAAACCAGGCAACAACGACGGTAAACCGCGCCGCCTACGCTACTTTTGGCATCTGTTTCCCATAGTCATGGTGGCCCTCTTAGCGGCGCTGAAAGCCTACATCAGCTTGCCGCTACTCGATTTTTCCTTGCTGATGATTTACGCCGGCTACGGCATCGCGCTAGTTCACTCGGCGCGCTATAGGCCATCTGAACACGGCAACGGTTCCCCTTGGTGGAAAAACATGTCCTCTCTGGCCGGATTCTATTTCATTTTCTCCGGCATGGCTGATATCGCCATCGCGCTGGATCTGGGCATGTTGGGCGGCAAGCGGGCGCCGGGCATGATTGCCGCCGCCCACATCGCCACGCTGATTGTTCTAACGTTCCTGATTGTGACGAAGAACGCTTCACCCGCGGGAACGACGGTAAAAAATAAGGTCGCAGCCGAAATACAGCCCGCCGGCCTTGAAGATCAGGAACTGGCGGATAAATTGGATCAGTTGATTCGTAAAGATAATCTCTATACCGATCCCAATATGACGATCCAACGCCTTGCCCGGCGCCTGGGCATTCCCACGCGGCAACTCTCGGAAGCCATTAATCGCGTTTACGGACGCAATATCTCTCAGATCGTGAATGGCTATCGCATTGACGAAGCCCGACGGTTACTCAGTCAGACGGATTGGCGTATCACCGACATCATGTTGGCCTGCGGTTTCCAGACCAAATCAAACTTCAATCGCGAATTTTTAAAATCCACGGGGATGAGTCCCAGCCACTGGCGGCGCGCCAACGCCGCATCGGAATCCGCTACTTCTGCCGCCATGCCTGCGTCAGAAAGCCGCTGATCTTCTCGAACAGCGCAGTATGAATCGCCTCGCGGGAACCCGTTGCGCCATCCATACAGATAATGCCTTCCCCCGGTTCCGACGCATTGATGAGATCTACCGCTCCCGGCTTGCAAAGCTGCATAAAACTAAAGTGCGTAGCATTGGCGATTTCCCAATATCGGGACGTTTTTCCCGGCAGAAACTTCATCAGATACTGTGACTCAAGCGAGGCCGGGAGCGCGGGATCGGGAACGCCGGCGGCGACGACCAATACGGGTATCGTCACCGCGGAAAGACTCTCGGGGGTGAATCCTCTAGCCAGCCCGAGGTCGAGCGAGACGACCGCGCTGACCCGCTCGTCCCGCGCCGATTGATTAAGCCGCGCCCGCGATGCATCATCTTTGCCGGCGCCAATCGCCTGATAAGTCTTGCAGGATGCGAGTTGCTTTTGCGTCAGGCAATCCGATTCAAACCGATCGGCATCAAAACGCGCGCCGGCGATAGCCAGAGCCGTCCACCCGCCCAGCGAATGCCCGATGACGGCAATCCGATCGGATGCGGTATTCCCCTCGATCGCCGAATCCGCCTGTAAGGCGGTAATCACCCGGCTGACGTCGCCGGGCCGCAGCCAAAGTTTCGCCGCTGTCGCCGGTTTCATATCGTTGGATGTGGTGCCGGGATGATTAGGCGCGGCAACCACATACCCTTTTTGCGCCAGCGCGTATGCCAACCAGAGTTGATTACGCCAGTTTCCGCCATAGCCGTGGGAAAGAATCACTAAAGGATGTACGCCGTCCTGTGGCCGAGCCTGCTTAATTACCGGCACGCCGAAGAAAGCGGGATTCTCGCCAAGGGATTCGGCTTCTCCCGTTGCCGGAGTCGGATACAACACCGCGACGCTGAGCGGCCGCCCGTTTTTTTCGTCGGCCACATCCAGATGCCGGTATCCCACGGACGAAAAAGCCAGCAACGGGAAACAGACCAGACAGCCCCACATAAAAATGCCGAATGCAGATTTCATTACCAGACGCTCCATATTGATTAAACGTAAACAAGCAGCGTCTTTGTACTGAGAACCCGCGCCGCGCGCGACCTAAAACGCTATTCAGTACCTTTTAATCTGAGAATAAGCGCCGCCTTCCCCAACGAGAAACCGCTTATCAGCAATCGCTAATCAATCACACAGCTTGGATGAGGATAAAAAACCGGACATGATCGCAACGCGGGGAATGGCTATGGAGATCGATCTCGTCCCCGAATCTCCCGTTGCCCCCGGAATAACGTTGATCTAACGGAAGAAGTTCAAATACAGGAATATATGCGCGACCAAAAATAGACGGCCGGCGAGTATGCCGGCCGTGTTTCCCTGGTATTGACGCCAATAGATAATAAAAGTTAACGCTTAATATTTTTGAATTGCTTAGTCGTTGCGGTTAATGCAATTTCCGTTGGCAACCGCTCCATTGAGCTGGCGCCATAAAAACCATCGCAGTGCGGACAGTTATCCATAATGTACTGGGCATCTTCCGGAGTTGAAATCGGGCCGCCATGACACAATACAATCACATCGCTACGAACTTTCTTCGCGGCTTCCGCCCATTGATTGATTAACGGTACGCAATCGGCCAGTTCAAGCGCGGTTTCCGCACCAATGTTGCCGCCGGTGGTCAGCCCCATATGGGGAACGATGATATCCGCGCCGGCCCGGGTCATCGCTATCGCGTCTTCGGCGCTGAATACGTAAGGCGTGGTCAGCATATCTTTCTCATGCGCCAGACGGATCATATCGACTTCCAGCGCGTATCCCATTCCCGTCTCTTCCAGATTGGCGCGGAAGTTACCATCAATCAATCCGACGGTCGGGAAGTTCTGTACGCCGGAAAATCCTAACGCTTTCAGATCGTCCAGAAATTTATCGAACTGACAGAATGGATCCGTACCGTTGACCCCCGCAAGAACCGGCGTATGCCTTACCACCGGCAACACCTCTTTCGCCATATCGACCACAATCTCGTTGGCATTGCCGTAAGCCAGCAGCCCCGCCAGCGAACCTCTCCCTGCCATGCGATACCGGCCCGAGTTGTAAATCACGATTAAATCAATCCCGCCGGCCTCCTCACACTTTGCGGAAAGTCCGGTTCCAGCCCCACCGCCGATAATGGGTTCCCGGCGGGCGATCATATTGCGGAATTTCACTAACAACTGTTGACGACTAATAGCTGACATAATTTTCCCCTTTTATTTAAAAATCGCCCTGAACGCATCAACGGCGGCACGAGCGAATAAAGGATCGTTGATATGGAATGGCAAACGGATAATCCGCCGTTTTTCAGTCTGCCGAACCACGCTTTCCAGCGTCTGAATAAAGGCTTCTCGCGCCTGTGGGTGCCAGAAAGGTTGGCCCGGCGCATCCAGCGCAGAGAACCCTTGTTCGGGAATGAGGAATCGCACCTCGCCTTCGCAGCGATTGAACTTTTCACCGATCCACTGCGCCATCGCCACATTTTCTTCAATCGTCGTACGCATCAGCGTGACCTGCGCGTTATGGTTATAGAACAGACGGCCGGCATACTTTTCCGGCACGCTGGCCGGCGCGCCAAAATTCACCATATCCAGCGCCCCGCAGGAAACCACGCAGGGAATCCGCGTTTTTGCTATCACGTCGAAACGCTCGGGGGCACAGGCCAATACGCCATCAAATAACAGATCGCACACTTCGGTGGTGGTCAGATCGAGGACACCGGCAAGCAAACCGCTGTCCACCAACTTTTCCATGGCTTTACCGCCGCTGCCGGTGGCATGAAATACCAGACAGTCGAACGCATTTTCCAGCGAGTCACAGGCCGACTGAATACAAGGCGTGGTAACGCCAAACATGGTCAAACCAATTACCGGCTTATCATCATGATGACTTTCCCGGATCCTGAATTTCACCGCCCCGGCAATCTGATGCGCCGCATTGCTCAACACCTGCCGGGAAATCTGGTTCAGGCCGGCGACATCGGTAACGGAATACATCATGCTGATATCGCTGGCGCCGATGTAACCGGAAATATCGCCCGATGCCATGGTGGAAACCATCAGCTTCGGTAAGCCGATCGGCAGCGCCTGCATCGCGGGCGTGATCAGCGCCGTTCCGCCGGATCCCCCCAGTCCTAGCAGCGCGGCAACGTCATTACGCGATAACATAAAGCGCTTAAACGCCTCGGACATGGCATTCATCGCCCGCCCTCGATCGCCGCAAAATACCGCCTTGGCCCCCAGCGGATGACAGGCCGCAACGGCTTCGGCGCTGATATCCGCCGCGCTTGCCGCCGGCGCCCTGGTTGACAGATCCACGGTGACGGTTTTCAAGCCAACTGCCGCGATCAGATCGCGGACATAGGTTTGCTCATTTCCCTTGGTGTCTGATGTTGTTGCAATATAAATGCTGCCGACTTCCATTCCCATAAGGTGTACCCTCACTATTAATAGAGACGACTAACTAATTGATATAAAAATAAATTATTAAAATAAGGTGTGGCTGTAGATTAATTTGCAATCATATTGAGACGACAGTATCAATAATGCAATCGGCCCGATCTAAATTTGAGACTGGAGTCTCACAATAAAGCCAATCGCGTTGTTCTCAATCGAACAAGCGTGGCGTAACACATGAACCGTCCATTTTGTTATAGTGCGAGCAACGATAATGACGTCTGGAACGCTTCAGCTCGAAAAATGCGATAAAACGAGGTCTATGTGATTGAAAGGAATGGTCAACTGACATCGACGCGGGCACGAACCCGTCGCCTGCTGCTCGATACTGCCGTGAGGATGTTTAACCAGGGCATATTTCCCTCAATTACCGACGTCGCCACAGCAGCCCAGGTTTCACGCGCCACTGCCTACCGCTATTTCCCGACGCAAAGCGCCCTGGTTTCCGCGGTTATCGACGAGAGCCTTGGCCCGGTTCTCGCCTGGAATCCAACGCAGCCAGATGCCGAACAACGGGTTGCCGAGCTATTACAATTCGCCTATCCGCGGATGTTGGAACATGAAGGCGCTTTACGCGCGGCGCTATTGCTTTCTCTCCAGCAATGGGCAGATCGTCGCTCCAATCGCCCTCACAACGAAAAACTGGAACGCGGCAACCGTAAGCGGCTGTTAAAAATAGCCACTGACCCCCTGGAAGGGAAAATCCCGGCGGAATCCCGCCAGCGCGTTATTCATGCCCTATCTCTGGTTTATGGTTCGGAAGTTTTTCTGGTTTTAAAAGATATCTGGGATCTGAATGACGATGCCATTCAAGACGTAACCCAGTGGGTCGCCAAAGCAATTCTGCGCCAGGCGGAAGAAGAAGCGTCAATAAGCGAAGATTAACGTTGCTAAAGATAAACGAGCCGCATCCTTAATAGTAAAAGCCCGCGCGGCCTACAACGTCATTCAGTATCTTTTTTTTTCGGCAACGGCCGTTCCCGCCGCATAGCTACGGCTGGGGCATACTGCGTAATAAACAACGCGCGCGATCCTTTTGTAGACGACCGGTCTATTACAATATAAGATGAGCGTATGAACAAAACACATAAAGCGGAACTCACCCGCCAGCACATCCTCGATACAGGTAGGAACCTGGTGCTGCGCAAGGGGTTTATCGGGGTGGGCCTGAAGGAAATACTCGATACCTGCGAGGTGCCCAAAGGCTCTTTCTATCACTATTTCTCGTCTAAGGAGCAGTTCGGCTGCGTGTTGCTTGAGCAGTACGTCAGCGATTACCAACGGCGGCTGGACGCCCTGTTCGCGCCCGGCGCGGGCAGCGGGCGCGAGCGCCTGATGCGCTACTGGACGGCGTGGATAGACGATCCCGAACTGGGCGGCTGGGCCGAACACTGCCTGGTCGTCAAGCTGGCGGCCGAAATCGCCGATCTGTCCGAGGACATGCGCCTGATCCTATGCGATGGCGTCACGCGGCTGGTGTCGCGCATTAGCGAAGCGGTGGCGGACGGCCAGCGCGACGGATCGCTACGCTTAGCGCTGACGCCGCAGGCCGCCGCCCAAACGTTGTACCAGCTCTGGCTAGGCGCCGCCCTGCTCTCTAAGCTGAATAAAGACAAGTCGCCGCTGCGACAAGCATTAGCGACGACCGAACTGCTGCTCGTTCCGGCAGGAAATAGCGCCGGCATTTGACGGCGCCGTTACGAGCAAGCTCACTGAGACTAAATTTAGGAGTCCTGGATATGAACATTTTGATCGTGCTTACTTCACATGACCGCCTCGGCGATACCGGCAAGAAAACCGGCTTCTGGCTGGAAGAATTTGCCGCGCCTTATTACGTATTCAAGGATGCCGGCGCGCAACTGACGCTGGTTTCGCCGCTGGGCGGTCAGCCGCCGCTGGATCCCAAGAGCGACGAACCGGAAGCGCAGACGGCCGCAACCGAGCGTTTCCGTAACGATCCGCAGGCGCAAGCGGCGCTGGCCAACACCGGCAAGCTGGCCGATGTGCGCGCGTCTGATTTTGATGCCGTGTTCTATCCCGGTGGTCACGGCCCGCTGTGGGATCTGGCCGAAGACGCCGCGTCGATCGCGCTGATTGAAGCCTTCGATCGCGCCGGCAAGCCATTCGGGCTGGTCTGCCATGCGCCGGGCGCATTACGCCGCGTTCGCGCCGCCGATGGTCAGCCATTGATCAAAGGACGCAAAGTCACCGGTTTCTCCAACAGCGAAGAAGAGGCGGTGCAGTTGAGCAAAGTGGTGCCGTTCCTGATTGAAGATGAATTCAAACGTCTGGGCGGTCTGTATGAGAAAGGGGCGGACTGGCAGCCGCACATCGTCATCGACGGCCGTTTGATCACCGGGCAGAACCCCGCCAGCTCCGAAGCGGTGGCCGAAGCCTTAATCACACAGCTGTCTTAACTTTTTAACACGTTCCGGAGTCAATGATGAATTCTCCCGTTACCGCGGCCACACTGGCTGCAACCGTGGCAGCGATGAAACAAGCCCACGTTCAGGATGGTCCGGCCAGCGCCGAACTGCGCCGCGACCGGCTGAACCGCGCGGCGAAACTGCTCACCGAGCATCACCAGGAGCTGGAAGCGGCCATCAGCGCCGATTACGGTCATCGCAGTCCTTATCAGACCCTGCTGGCCGATGTACTGTCTTCCGTCGGCGAGTTGCAGTATGCGGCGGAAAATCTGGAACAATGGATGCAGGCTGAAGAACAGCCTGCGCCGGGCCCCGGAATGCAGGCCCGCATACAGTATCAGCCGCTGGGCGTGGTCGGCATCATCAGCCCGTGGAACTTCCCGCTCAACCTGGCCTTTTGCCCGCTGGCCGGCGTATTTGCCGCCGGCAACCGCGCCTTGATCAAACCGTCCGAGCTGACGCCGCGCACCGCCGAACTGCTGGCCGAGCTAATCGCCCGCTATTTCGATCCGCTGGAGCTGACCACGGTGCTGGGCGATGCCGACGTAGGCGCCGCCTTCAGCGCGCAGGCGTTCGACCATCTGGTATTCACCGGCAGCACCGGCGTCGGCCGTCATGTGATGCGCGCCGCCGCCGAGAACCTGGTGCCGGTGACGCTGGAACTGGGGGGCAAGTCGCCGGTGGTTCTCGATACCGATGCCGATGCGCAGGTGGCCGCCGAACGGGTGCTGACGATCAAAACGTTCAACGCCGGTCAGATTTGTATTTCTCCCGACTACGTCATGCTGCCAGAAAGCGCCTGTGACGCCTTCGTGGAACACGCGCGTCGTTTCATCGCCCGGACGTTCCCGACGCTACAGAAAAACCCGGACTACACCGCTATCGTCAGCGATCGCCACTTCCAGCGCCTTCAGAACCTGCTGGACGATGCGCGCGCCAAAGGCGCCACCGTCATCGGGCTGGAGCCGGAAAACGAAGCCAACGCCGATGCGGCGACCCGCAAGATAGCGCCGACGCTGGTGCTCGGCGTCACCGACGAGATGCTGGTGATGCAGGAGGAAATCTTCGGGCCGATCCTGCCGCTCAAGACTTATCGCAACGTTGACGAAGCGCTGGACTACATAAACGCGCATCCGCGTCCGCTGGCCGCCTACTACTTCGGTCAGGATCCGGTGCGTCAACAGCGGTTTAGCGTGCAGACCACTTCCGGCGCGCTGGTAATCAACGATGTGATGACGCATGCCACGGTCGAGAGCATACCGTTCGGCGGAGTAGGCGCATCGGGAATCGGCGCCTACCACGGCATCCACGGTTTCCGCCGTTTCAGCCATGCCAAGGCGGTTGTGGTGCAGAGTCCGGGCGGCGAATACAATCTGCGTATGCGCGCGCCTTATGCCGACGGTCTGGCGGAAATCAAAAAACTGCTGGCTAACTAAATCAGGATCTACGGGCTGTGGCGCGCCACAGCCTACAAAATGCCCCGTGGCGACGTCGAAGCGCATTTGCATACGACGATTGCCCGGCGCAATCCATTCCCGCCGAATTTCCCGCTTCCCTATCAGGTTATAAACGCATTTTTTGCTACCTTTGCCAATAAAAGGTAGCATCACCGCCGTTCTTTAACGCTATGTAGATACATTTATAAGAAACCACGGATGCGGTATAGCCTATTCGGGTGCAAAAATACTCATTGCTATACCCTTCATTTTTCAAGCTGCATCGATAGTTGGCTGCTTTTTATTACCCGGCTCATCCCTGAGTCTTGATGCAACGCGAAATCTATTGGGTAGATACGTCATTCATCGCAAATGAATGATTGACAGGAATACAGGTAAGTAATGGCTCAGAGCAAACAAACACGTAGTGAACATGATACAAACCAAAGACGTTGGCTGGACTCACATGAAGCAGGCTATCACAAGGGATTAGGCAATCGTCACGTTCAGATGATCGCCATTGGCGGTTCTATTGGCACAGGTCTTTTTCTTGGCGCAGGCGCGCGTTTACAAATGGCGGGGCCGGCGCTGGCGCTGGTCTATCTGACCTGCGGCATCTTCGCTTTTTTCATACTGCGCGCGCTGGGCGAACTGATCGTCCATCGCCCGACCAGCGGCAGCTTCGTTTCTTACGCCCGCGAATTTTTCGGCGAAAAAGCCTCTTATGTGGCGGGCTGGATGTACTTCCTTAACTGGGCGATGACCGGTATCGTCGATATCACCGCGGTGGCGCTATACATGCACTACTGGGGCGCCTTCGCCGACATCCCCCAATGGTTTTTCGCATTGTGCGCCTTGTCGCTCGTCACCCTGATGAACCTGATCGGCGTCAAATGGTTTGCCGAAATGGAATTCTGGTTCGCGCTGATTAAGGTCGCCGCCATTTCGCTGTTTCTCATCATTGGGACGGTCTATCTCGGCATCGGCGCGCCGCTGGACGGCAACCAGACCGGCATGCATCTGATTACCGATAACGGCGGGATTTTCCCGCACGGCCTTCTGCCGGCGCTGGTGCTGATTCAGGGCGTTATCTTCGCCTTCGCCGGCGTTGAAATGATCGGCATCACCGCCGGGGAGTGCAAGAATCCGGAAACCGTACTGCCTAAAGCCGTCAATAGCGTTATCTGGCGTATCGGGGTATTTTACGTGGGTTCAATTGTTCTGCTTGTTTGTTTACTGCCATGGAATGCCTATCAGGCGGGACAAAGCCCGTTTGTAACCTTCTTCAACAAACTGGGCGTGCCTTACATCGACTCGATTATGAACATTGTCGTGTTGTCCGCGGCGCTTTCCAGCCTGAACTCCGGCCTATACTCCACCGGACGAATTCTGCGCTCGCTGTCTCTGGGCGGTTCGGGACCGAAATTCCTGTCGAAAATGAGCGCCCAGTCCGTACCTTATACGGGTATTCTGGTGACGGTAAGCATTCATATTATCGGCGTTTTTCTTAATTACATCGTACCGTCGCAGGTATTCGAGATCGTGTTGAATATCTCCTCGCTGGGCATTCTCTCCTCCTGGGGGTTTATCATCGTCTGCCAGATGAAACTGCGCAAAGCGATCCGCCAGGGCAAGGCCGCTCCCGTGACCTTTAAAATGCCCGGCGCCCCCGTCACATCCTGGCTGACGCTGGCCTTTCTGCTGGGGGTGCTGGTGCTGATGGCGTTCGATTACCCGAACGGCACCTGGACTGTCTCCGCCATTCCCATTCTGGGGTTGATGCTGGTTGCGGGGTGGTTGGGGCTGCGCAGACGGAAGGAAAGGCAGCATCAGGCTGAAGTTCAAGAGCCGGAATCAACCACCATCTGACGGCCTATTTGATATAGACAGGCCCGCGACCGGGCCTGATGTTTTTAACGCTCAATCACGTAGCCATAAAGACGTTTGCTGCCGTCTTCCTCAGCCACGCTGTAAACGCCTTGCAGTTCCGGCGAGAACCCCGGCAGCAGATTGATCCCGGCTTCCAGCGCCAGAAAATAACGCTGCACCGCCCCGCCCCACACTTCGCCCGGCACCACGCACAGCACGCCCGGCGGGTAAGGCAAAGCGCCTTCCGCCGCGATACGACCGGCGATTTGGGCAATCGGCGCCAGCTCAATGTTGCCGCGCACAAACTCACGATTGGCATCCTGCGGCAGCATCACCGCCGGAGGAAAATCCGCCTTGCGGAACATCGCCTTTTGCAGATCCTTCACGTTATGACCGGCATAAAAATCATGCATTTCCTGACACAAGCGGCGCAGCGTATAACCGCGATAGCGCTGCTCATATTTCTGATACAGGCTGGGCAACACATCGCTCAGCGGCGCGTCTCTGGCGATAAGCCGTTCAAAATGGACGATAGCCTCTACCAGACGCTGCATTTTGACGCTGTCTTCGGCGGGCGTCAGCAGGAACAAAATCGAGTTCAGGTCGCACTTTTCAGGAATAATGCCGTGCTCGCGCAGGTAATTGGCCAGAATAGTCGCCGGAATGCCGAAATCGGTGTATTCGCCGCTGATCGCGTCAATTCCCGGCGTAGTTAACAATAATTTGCAGGGATCGATAAAATATTGATCCTGCGCGTAGCCGTCGAACGAGTGCCACTTTTCGCCCGGTTCGAAATTGAAGAACCGCACATTATGCGCAATGATGTCCGTATCGTGATCCTGCCACGGTATCCCCGCCACCGTCGGCGGCACAAACGGCTGAATCAAATCACAACGCGCCAGCAGCTGTTTGCGCGCTTCGATACCGGTTTTCACGCACTCCAGCCATAGCCGGCGCCCGCTGGCACCCTCATGCATTTTGGCGTTCACATCCAACGCGGCGAACAGCGGATAAAACGGGCTGGTAGTGGCATGCAGCATAAAGGCGTTATTAAAACGCTTATGATTGCAGAAACGCCGCTGCCCTTTGATATGAGTATCTTTCTTATGTATCTGCGACGTCTGGGAGAAGCCCGCCTGCTGCTTATGCACCGATTGCGTGACAAAAATGCCCGGATCGTTTTCATTCAACTCCAGCAACAGCGGCGAGCATTGCTCCATCATCGGGATAAACTGCTCATATCCCACCCAGGCGGAATCGAACAGAATGTAGTCGCACAGATGACCGATACTATCGACCACCTGACGCGCGTTATAAATCGTCCCGTCGTAGGTGCCGAGCTGAATCACCGCCAAACGGAACGGACGCGCTTCTCTGGCCCGTTCCGGCGCCGCTTCCGCAATCAGTTCGCGCAGATAGGCTTCATCAAAACAGCGCGCGTCGATCCCGCCGATAAAACCAAACGGGTTGCGCACGGTTTCCATATAAATCGGCGTCGCCCCTGCCTGGATCAGCGCGCCATGATGGTTGGACTTATGATTATTGCGGTCAAACAACACCAAATCGCCGCGCGTCAGCAGCGCATTAGTCACCACCTTGTTGGCGGCTGAAGTGCCGTTCAGCACAAAATAGGTTTTATCAGCATTAAACACGCGCGCGGCGAATTTCTGCGCTTTTTTGGCGGCGCCTTCATGGATCAGCAGATCGCCCAGCTTCACATCGGCGTTGCAAATATCCGAACGGAAAATATTTTCGCCGTAAAAATCAAAAAACTGTTTCCCCGCCGGATGTTTACGAAAAAACTGTCCGCCCTGATGCCCCGGACAGGCGAAGGTGGTGTTTTCCATTTCGACATACTTGACCAGCGTATCGAAAAACGGCGGCAGCAACGTCTCCTGATAACGCTGGGCAGCGCTTTCCAATATCTCTGCGGCGCCATCATCGTCCAGCGGCAACCACTCGCTGCCTAGCGGCAACATTTCGGATAGCGAATCGGTATTATCCTGCGCCACAAAAGCCGGAATGGTAAAACCGGTGTGGTGCAATATCGACAAAATCCCGCTGCGATCCTCCTCAAGAGAGACAACGACCGCTGCCACATCGGTAAAATCAGTCTGACTGAGCGCAACAATTTCACGTGCAGTGATTAAACGGGCGGCAACCGCAGAATTAGCCGCAATTTTTAACTGTTTCATTTAACCAAACCCAAACGGTTAAGGATGAGTGTACGTGCCCGGAAGACACAGCGCAGGGATAATAATCCCGACCAATCACAATGCCGATCGGTAACGGCAAGCGTATGATCCCTACAGTTATTACTGTAGGTTAAGAATGGATAAACTGGGGTCAGCACCATCCGATAGACATCAGTAAAATCAGAGCGGCGCTCTATTTTTAATCATGCCTAACAGTGAGCGTACGAACGCCTCACCGCATGGTGGCGAAGGATAATCGAAGAGACGGGGAAAGGCGGCTGGAACGAGAAACGTGCGACGCCATCATCAAAGATCCGGCGCAGTCATTTTGCACCAAGAACCATGAATCCGACATATCAGCAGCCCTCTTTAGCCACGGGTGAACAGGGAGTTCAAGCGAACAGGAAGTTAAAAACCGCGCAATATTGGCATTAT
Organism: Brenneria izadpanahii; assembly: GCF_017569925.1. Lineage (NCBI taxonomy): Bacteria > Pseudomonadati > Pseudomonadota > Gammaproteobacteria > Enterobacterales > Pectobacteriaceae > Brenneria > Brenneria izadpanahii. Next base: position 4,086,300 of record NZ_CP050854.1, read on the forward strand.
TTTCCGCCGAATTCAAGAAATGGACGGCTTTCATTTTGTCTCCAATCATGACATTTCGGCGCAAAACAGCGCTACAGATGGAAACTCCCCTACGCGCATGGCCCAACCGCGTAATAACGCCCGGCGATTGCCTGAAAATAGAGCAAGTACGAGCGTTTGTGACAGAAACTCGTTGACGGCGCGCAGCCAATACGGTTTAATGCGCCCCGTCGCCCGGATAGCTCAGTCGGTAGAGCAGAGGATTGAAAATCCTCGTGTCCTTGGTTCGATTCCGAGTCCGGGCACCATTAATTCTGCATCAAAGCACGCTGGTTAGAGGGAAAACCCTTTGACGGGCGGAAAAAATGGAACCGGAAAGTTAATATCGTAGTGTTTTCTAAGACCTTGTACACTCGATGTTAATGATTAGGTTCCTCTTAAAAAGGATGCCTGTTAGCGCAGGCGTCCTTTTCTCGATCGCTGGCAATTCTTACAGTTCGTTAAAGTTATGTCAAGGCGTGTCTGGTCTCTTCTTCCCTGGTTGGGATAATATCCATATACAGCGACAATTCCTCCTCCAGTGCCTGCCCGGTGATCGCCAAATCCAACTCGACGTATTCCATTGTGGTGCTGACGCTCCGATGCCCCAACAACCCTTTGACCAGCGCCAGGTTGCGATCGGGCGACTTCATCATTTCTGTCGCCAGGGTATGCCTGAATCGGTGAGGGCTCACCTTAAAACCACACTCCTTTGTCAGTCTGGTGAAAAACGAACGAACAGGCTGTATCGCCGGTTCGGGGCCGACCTCGCCTGATGGATTCAGGAATCTTGCCACATCAAACAGGTAGCTTTCGCGTTCGGCGCCTTGTGCTATGGCGCGTTCAACCAGTATCCGCACACGCTCGCGGACAAAACTGACGACAGGAACCCGCCACTCGCGATGAGTTTTACTCCCCTCTCTGCACAGCAGAATAGCGTTGGCCCCCAGATCGACGTCCATTATACGTATGTGCAACAGCTGGTTTTGTCGCATACCTGTCGAACGCAACACATCAATCACCGTCCGCCAATACCACACTGGATAGAGTGCGCAAGGCCGGCCTTTCCTCTCCTGGCGCTTTTCTCTTACTTCAAATAGCCCCAGAACCAGGTTCACCCTGACCAGTTGGTCACGACTCAGGATTTTCTTTCGTTTGCTTCCTAATGGCACCTGTGTTTCGTTGAGCGGATTTTCCCCGATAATGAGCCATTTTTTCTTGATCCCCTGGTTGTAAAGCGCCCGTAAATGACGCACCTTATTATTCCAGGTGCTGGTCGTTAAACCTCTTCCCAGCATGTCCCTGCGCCATAAAAGCAAGTCACGGTGAGTCACTTCGTCAGGCAACCTGTTATGGCCGATGAATTTCCGAAACACCGCGACCACGCGCCGATAGCTATTTTCAGTATCCGGTCGCAATGGTTTGGAGAAAAAGTATTCATCAAGCAGTGCATCCCAGCTCATTAACCGTTCCTTATTCATGATTGACATCCCTCTTGTTTAACAGACATACAGCGAACGCCCGGCTCCCCAGGCCACAGATAATTCCAGTCAGGGGATAACCAGCATCTTGCTATCGTCAGGTACATTTTTTCCGCGAAAGAGCAAACTCGCTTTAATGAGGTAGCCTTTAGTTCGTTTATAAGGGCCCGATCCATCGGCGCTTTCATACAGATGAGCAAAATAAAAACGTTTCCCTTTGACCCGACGGTGTTTTTCCAGACGTTCAAAGTCCTCCTGGAGGGCTTCGCGCTGATTGCCATCCAGTCCTTGCTGTTTCAGATAAAGATAAAAAATACCGGGTACGGTGATGAAGATAAAACCGGAAACAAAATGGACCCTCGCCCCTGCCGTGTTGACCTCGATCTCGTCTGAATTAAGTCCTTCACTTAACCATTTCCAAAAATGTTCTCCCGGTTTGTCTTCTGTGGTCGGCTCAGTAAACAGTTCCATATCGCGCCCCAAATGGGGCGTTAGCTCACCTAAACTTAGATCAGCGTCAATGGTCTCAGTCGGCAACTCAATAGCCTCATATTTAATTTCAGGCCGTCTGACTGTTTGATCTGTTAAATCAGTGTGTTCTTCCGTTGCAGTGGGGATAACTGATTCCTGCGCCAGGTTCTCTTCGGTCAGGGGCTCCTCCTGAACAGCGAGCTCATCGTTCTGCGTTTTCTGGTGCTCTGGTGCAGACACCTTCACCGCCATCAGTGACAACAAGGCCTCCATATCCTCTTCAGTGCCGGCAACCGGTTCCGGCGCCACAACCATTTCAGCCAGCGGTTTGTCATTAACGGGTTCATCCAGTGCGGAGCTCAGCAACACATCGGCTGTTGGCGTTTTGCTCACCTCTGCCGCAGGCTCGCTTTCCACTGACGGCGCCTCTACCGTCGGTAAAGCACTGGCCGCGCTTTGCAAATCCTCCGGTGGGGCCAATGGCCCGGCGGCGGCAGTGACCGTTTGCAGCGGTGCCGGTGAAACGATAGCCAAGCTACCCGAAGGTAAGGCGGCCAGCAGACTATCTCCCCGCGCCTGCCGAACAGCTTCCCGGACAATCTCATCAATCACCGGTAATGGGCTGTGCTGACGTGCAACGATCATCATAAGTGCCTGGGCGGCGGCCGGCAGCGTCGACAGCCAGGTAATGGCATCAGACGGTACCAGGCGTGCGGCGATCAACGCACACTGACTTGTCGTCAGTGCCGGTTCTGGCGGCTTAACCCTGAAACGAAAACGGTATGGTTCATCAGGTACGGTGAGGCCGGGCAACCAGGGTCGGCCGCTCAGCAGCTCGCCTTCAATTTGGCTGAGGGCTGGCAGGTAACGACAAAGGGCGGCGTAAAAAATGACGGCATTCCACAGTACATTCTGGGCGGACTGATCTTCCGGCGCGGCACCCGGAGGGAGCATATGCCCCCTGGCCAGGCGTACGGCAAAAGTCGTCGTCTGCAGGGTGACCTCCGCCAGCCCGCCCTCGCCGGCATACTCCCCTTGTTGCGTTGCCGGCAACGATTGCATCAACGTTACCAAATGCTCCAGGGGCTGCAGATAAAATTGCCTGTAGAGATCTCCAGGTAATGCACTGCTTTCCCATAGCTGTTGCAGGCATTGTTTGCGGGATACGGGGTTCAACAGTTGTCCGGCGGATACCGGTATAAAATAGCCTGCGGGGCATGCCGGAGATGAAGACTGAAGCACAGATTTTGCCGGTGCCACCCGGCTGCCAACCAGTAACGCCCTGATGGCTTTCAGCATGACGTCTCCCCGGCGGTATCACGCTCTTCGGCCATAAGCGCCTGCAGCAACGTATTGATCACCAGCGTTTGCCGGGCGCGCGTCACCGCCACATACAGCAAATTGGTTTCATCCGTGCGCTCGCACTCCGCCATCAACGGATCGGTGATATCGGCAAAATCCTCATCCAGCACTACCACCGGCCACTCCAGCCCCTTGCTGCGATGTGCCGTTGAAACGGTGACCTGTGCCTGATTTTCATTCGTCACCGCGTGCTCACGCATTACCTGTAGCTTTTGTGGCAGGGGAAAATACCGATCAAGCAACCGCAATGCCTGATTCATGTCGGCATCTTTGGTGGCTCTGGCCACGGCTTCAAACTCGTCAAAATTGCGATATTCCCGCGCCAGCTGTGGCGATTGCATGCGTTCCGGCATATCGGCCGAGAACCAGTACAAATCTTCCATTTCCTCCGTTTTGTAGCCGGCGATGCCGCCCACCCAATACACTTTATTCCCTGCCAGACTGGCCTGCAGCGCCGCGCCGATGACACCGGCAACGGTCCGGCTCAATATGGCGACATGCCCCTGCTCAGCGTCTTTGGGCAGATGTGCCACGACGTTATCACTGCCCCCGTTACCCACCACGGCCAGCGTTTCCCCCTGGCGGGCCAGCAGCATATTCGCCACGCCGGCCACCGCCGGGCCAAACCGAAAACTGTGGGTCAGGCAAAGTTGATCCGCATCAGCCAGTTGCGGCGCATCGAGCGCATTTTCGGCGCCGCGAAACCGGTAAATCTGTTGATGACGATCGCCGACCAGCACCACGTTGCAGCGCTGTGTCAGTATCAGCGACTGCGTCACCGGGTTTGCATCCTGCCCTTCATCGAACAACACGGTATGCCAGCGCGTCGAGAAGTCGGGTCGCGAAAGCTGGTACAGCTTAAGATAGACGTCATGGGTGACAGGAAAATGTCCATCTGGTCGGGCAGACTCGTGCCAGAGCCGCTGTACCGCCGCTAATATCTTCCCGTCGGACAATCCACTGCGTGCCTCGTCGCTCGGTAAGTGTTGATGCCCAAACCCGGTATCGCCACTACAGAGGAAGGCATTGAACGTGATGATAGCCGCTCGTGCCAGCGGCCAGTGGCGGGTATTGAGCTGTCGGGCAACGTCGGTGATGCGCAGGTTCCCGGTCAGCCGGTGTTGGTAGTGACGGCCAAAATTGGGCCAGGCCAATTGATGTGATGTTTTGCATTCCACGTTGAACGGGAATTTTTGCTCGGCTTCATCCCTGACCGCCCGATTATAGGCGAGATAGAGCATCCTGTTTCCAGGGTTGGCCAACGCAAAACGCACCAGGGTCGAGGTTTTGCCTGTGCCGGCAAAGGCCCTGACCACCAGGCGGTGTCCGGACCAGCCGATGACGGCGGCCTGTTCAGGCGTATCAGAATAGGACATCAGCAGCACTCCGTAAAATCATGACGGGCGTTATGCTGCGTGGGTCGTTACGACGTTCGCCACAGAAAAACCTTTTCCCGGAAAGAAAAGATTATTTTCAGGCAAGCTTAATGCTACGACAGCGCCTGACCGAAAACACCGCTGAACTGTCTGATAAAGCAGACGAAATCATACGGTCTAAAATAAAAAAAACCGGCCAACAGGCCGGCACAAAGATAGCGTTTATTGCCCTGAGTCAGGCAATACTTTCCCGTCTTGACGGTAACCGATGTGTCCAGTTCCCCAGATAATGTCCGGGCGTGTAGAGGATCCGACGACGCTCATCGTTAAGGCTGTTCCCAATCACGACTTCACCCGCTACGCCGCAAAGCGACAACTGTATGTAGGCCATTCCAGCCGCCAGTGGATCAACATCCGTCGCGGAAACCCACAGGTGACGGTGCGAAGCGTAACCTGCCTGGTTAAGAACATCGGCATAGGCCAATACCATGCAACCCGCTCCGCATGCAGGCTCGCTGAGCGTGATAAAGGGGCGCTGCTTAAACACCTTATTCACATCGCCCAGCTGTATTTTTGCCATCATGAGTGAAATTTCCCACGGCGTAAAAAACTGGCCGCGGTATTTGTCGCCCAGTTCCAACTGCATAAACACCCGGCCGAGGAAGTCACAGAACCCTGTTTGCAAGCCGTTAACCACATGGGCAAGCAGTTGCGCCAGGCGACTCACATCCGTTTTTTCATAGCCACTGATTATTCGCATATATTTGTCCTCTCGCTTTTGGCTGAAGCAAAGGCGGTTCTCCAGCGCAATCACGCTGCAGCTGACAAAATCTTCGAACACCTTGTGGCGCTTATGGTATCGCGCAGTCTGGTTAAAAAGAGAAACAAAAGCCTTTTCATGGTTAATAACGCCGTTCATACGTGCTCTCCATAAAAAAGGGAACACGTATCCCGTCAGGGAAACAATGTTCCCCAACGGGTAAAAAGGCCACCGTTGTCAGCGGTGGCCACAGGTTAATTTAAACGAAAAGGCGGTGGTTAACTGGCAGTTGCATTTGACGAAAGCGGCACTGAATCCTTGTCTGCGTAGGTCAGGTACACAACCTCACCTTCAGGCTCTATTCGTCCGCCATCAACATGTTCGCCACGGTCGTAACAGTCATAACCACTGCGTTTCGCATCCGGCATAAACCAGGCATGCTCGACCTGGCAACTGAACTGCTCTGATAATATCCCGATAACTTCGCCTGCCGGCGGATACCACGGAGAGTCGAAATGCACCGTTAACGTGTTGATACCGTCACGAACGCAGCCGACGTTATGCCCACATGGCCATTCAACCCCGTACTGGCGGCCGTAAAGCCCGGGCGTTGTCGGCACGTCCCGCAACAGATCCCCTGAACCATTCAGTTCAGTGGCCAAACGTGTCGGTATCAGCATCAGCATATCGCACGGGGCGGTATACTCAGGCATCATGCCCAGACGTTCCCAGCAATTGCCGGCATCAATGACAGGGCTGACGCCGACGATGCCAAACCAGTCCGCATACTGACGGGTGAGCACATCCGCAATACGATCCTGCGCCATGGCCGGGATGTTTTCCCACTTCACCGCATCGATGCCTGACTGGCGATAGGAACGTTCAATCAGCCGAATGTTCTCTGTCGTTAACGGCACATCCGCTTTCAGCAACCCAACCCATTGTTCAAAGGCCAGATTCTGCGGCGATGCCACGCCAGGATGCGCCAGTAATCCTGGATAGGGTTCATAGATACCGGGCTTTACCGTCGCCGGCTTCAATATGCCGGCGCAACCTGCCAAAAACAGGCGGCAGCTCTGCAAAATGGCATGACGATAATCAGGCACCACATGGCCATTGGCCCATTTTTGCACCTCATCCACAAACACGGATTGGCCAGTGATAATCAAACGATTGTTGCACCAGTTCGACATGGTAGTTCTCCTCTTCTTTACAAGAAAAAGAGGGAGTTTCCCCCATAGGGGGAGTGTCTCCCCCCTATGGGTCAGGTGTTAAATCATGACAGTCAGGCTGATTACGCCTTCCTCTCTGTTAGCTGTATTCCTCTTCCGCCGCCAGGATAACCTTCAACTCATCGACTTCACGGATATACGGTGATAATGGCTGATAGTCAGTGGAATCAATGCGTTCAAGGTGGTACTTGTCCACCAGGGTGTTGATCGCCTCAAATGGCCGTATCCCGGCCTCATCTAAAGCAATAACGCAATCGTCTTCACACAGCTCGGTATCGTTTAACGTCAGGCCAAAATATTTGGCCAGAAGCATGCCGGCAGTGGATTGCCAGATTTGTTGTTCATGATTCATCATGATGCCTCTCTCATGCCGCTCACCGCGGATTCAGTCGACCCCATTTCTGCTTCGGCCAGAGGCGTTAACAGAAACTCGGATGCCTCCCTTGCCTGTTTGCTGGCACGAAAAATCGCACGTTTATCCTCATGCAGCACCTTAATCCAGGACTCAAGGTAACTGTCGTGCTGAACATGACCGAAGATCCCCAACTGCGCACATAAAAAAGCGCTGCCCAGCTCGGCCACCAGTTCTTCAAACGCATAAAGCGGATCGCCGAACCGGCGCGAAGTTAAGGTGATCCCCTCACGATTAAGCCGTTTGGCATGACCGGTACTGTGTACCAGTTCATGCAGCAACGTTGACCAGTAGTCCGCCTCGGTTCGAAACTGCCGAACCTGCGGCAAAACAATCTGGTCGCGGCCCGGTGAGTAAAACGCCTTGTCCTGGTAAATCCGGTCAAATTGAACGCCACAGGCTTCAACCATCGTATTAACCTGTTCCTGAACTTTCCCATCAACCCGAGTGACATCCTGTTCCGGAGCATCTGCCGGCGGTTCGCCGACAACGCAATCCGGGAGGTCATCACACTGGGCGACGTTAAACAGATACAGGGGTTTCAGCATGGGTATTCGCATTTTCAGCGGGTTCCCGTCGTCGTCCAGTTGCGGCTTACCGTCGGCATCCTCCACCTGTTTATCCCAGGGTTTGAATACCACGGCCAGTGTCGCTCTCTCGCCTGCGCGTACATGGCCACCGACGGCTTGCGCCTGTTTGTAGGTTAACCAGCGATTAGCCTCATAGCCCTTCTCTGCTGCAGCTATCCATAACAGCAATACATTGACGCCGCTGTAGAGATAACCGGTCGTGCCGTTGCACGGCATGGCGGCATGCGAAGAAATGCGGCGCTGATTGGTTCGCCATGGCTTACGCCAGGGCAAGGTTCCATTCTCTATGGCCACAATGATTTTGTCCGTCACCTGCTGATACAGATCCGGACGGTCGCCACGAGATTGAGTGAACTGACGTGATGTTTTTTTCATGGAGTGCTCCTCATAAAAAAAGGCGCATTCCTCCCCAGGTGGCGAAGAATACGCCCCGGGGGACAGAAAAAGGGTTAGCAAGAGGGGTAACGTATCGCCCCTTGCGCGTTGACCGAGTCAATGCGTTGTTTCAGTAACCTGAAAGCGGCCTGGAACTCTCCCCGATCGCGCGGTTTAGCCCGTTTGCAAGCGGTGTAGCAAGCCGTTCCCAGCAGGTTGATGGCGCTGTTACGCCAGCGTTTCAGTTCCGATTTACCGACACATGCCGGATAATGGACGTTAGCCTGTTGCAACAGACGCGCCGCCATTCGACGGTAATCGGCAACGCATACCCACTCAACAGGAGCAACATGAATGATGAATTCCTCTTTGAGTAAATGTATCCGTAACTGATTGCCTTCAGACAGTATTCGTTCAGCAGCCTTTGCATCCAGTTTGAGGTGCTCGCAAAAATCATCACCGCCGGCAAATTCACAGGCGGTATCGTACCAGTCCTCATCCTTCTCAGGATGGCAGCCATCCGCATAAACCAGATGCTTGATATGACCATCTTTGCGCCACGCTCCCTCCGCCGACATCAGGTAAATCCCCTGATCCTTGACCAGCAACAACTCACACTGGTTAGCCAAAGTTTCCTCGACGACCGGACGCAATTCCGCAGAGTTAAAATGCAACATGTTTGTCTCCTTCAATAACGGAGACAGCTTCCCGGGAAGGAAAGCTCCCTCCGGGGATTAACGCCTTAAAGGCGCAGGGTTGTTTAGCTCAAAGCCGTAAAGTCATCAGTATTCGTAAAAATTTTCCGCTTTTAGTTGATACAAACGATGTTCGGTTTCAGTCAGGATCCGCCAATCGTCTTTATTCAGAGAACGCTTCGGATCGGACAGAAAAGTAAGTAAAAGCTCGTCTACAGAGCCCGCCATCACTGTCACGGAAGACGGTGAAAGCGGAGCCGATAACACTGGCCAGCCCAGATTCCGGTTCAGCCAACGTAACGGCATAGACCAACTGGCTTCGCCGGCAGAGGAATGCACCCGAAAATTATTTCGGCAGAGACTGTGCAACAGCACCATGACAAGCCGACTAAAAAAATCATAGGGTTGATGCTGCGGGGTAAATTCCTGAACGCAAAGTGTGTTGTTGCTACGTATACGTTCGACAGTAATGACATCCGGTCGGTGTTCAGCATCAGTTTCGCCTGAAAAGACCAGAACGCCAGCGTCAGGGAACAGACCAGAGGCATCAGTCAGTACCCTGTGCTGCCCATCATACGGACGCAAAACAGAGGGTAATTTCCAAAATGTATCCGTCACTGCCAGCACAAAACTTTGCCAGTCGTGAGGGGCAATAGTATTCACCTGTTCAATGGTGTAAGTAATGGGTTCAACCGTGGGGGTGAAAGATAACGCGCTCATGAATAAATCCTCCAGGAAGAAATGAAGGGGGGATTTATCCCCCGGACGGGAATAAATCCCCGTCTGGGTCAGTCGTTACAGAAAACCAAACGCTTTAATGGTAACGATAACGAAGTGAAGCAAGATGTTCGGCCAGAATAATTGCCGCCGCCATTGCCTCCCTTTGAGTTCGAAATTCGACTGAAGCCATTCCTGCTGTCAACGGTCGGATAGAAAAGCTGTACTTCCCGGCATAGAATCCGGAACGAGAGATGATTGACGCCCCCCAACCACCAGATGGCAGTGGGAAAGCTCTGGCCCTAAAGCTCAGGTCTCCCATAGCGGTATGTTTCCACTCACCTTCAATTACTCCTTCCAGAACCGGATTTATTCGGTACCAAAGCGAACGCAATTTTTCGGTGACACGAAAAGTTGGACGCAAGTAACGCAGTGAAAAGGTATGCATGGTGTTTCTCCTGTAAAAACGGGAAACACCCGTCCCATCGGGAAGGTATTTCCCGATAGGTAAACCAACTGCAAAGCAGACTGGCTGACGGTGATTAGTCGTCCATATCCATTGAATGGACGAACTCAGGGTTTTTCAGACTCAGAAGCCGAACGCCGCAATGGCTTCGTCGCCCTCGCCGTTTCGACTCAGTTCTCAAGTTTCTGATGGTAGTACATGAGTTAGGACATGCAATCGTCTCCAAAAACCAGGAGAAACTACTGTCCTGCAGGGATTGGATTATCCCTGGGGATTGGATAATGTAAACAGCCTTAATCATCATAAGATGATATCTACTCTCAAAGGCGGGCAGATGTACCACACCAAAAACGGCGTGCTCCCTCTCAGGCTACGGAAGCGTTTTTTTGCCATCACCCGAAGGCGATCCTCACAGATGGCCAGGTCATTGGTGGCTGTCTTTTGACAGCAGGGTCACCCGAAAGCGCTCATCACAGACCCACTGAGCATTGGTGGTTGTCCGAAGACAACGAGTAAGCAACTTTATTTTTGAATCCTCAAGCCGATATGTCAAGCCTATTTATCGACAAGTTGAAAAAATTATAAGCCGCAGCCCTGAGTGAGCTGCGGCGAAAGGTTTAAAAATACGTTAGTAACATCCGGTGCGGGATACATACAGTTGCAGCCCGTCGCTCTGAACGATTTTATTTATTATTTGTTTATTTTATAAAGAAAATATACGAAACCAGTGAAAATATTATTGAGCTAAAGAACCATGATTTAGGGTTAAAATATTGCGGGTATATTATGTAGTTCAATAAAAACAAACAGATATATGCAATTAAACTTATAATCATAGGTATTATTTTCATTATTCCTTCACCTTTTCCTGTAAGTTTATTCATTGTCCGATAATATATTTTCTTGTTAAGCGCTAAAATTCCTCAGGACGCTGGCGCCGCCTCCGACCACAACGCCTCATAGGCGGGGTTGGCACTGCCCCCCAGAGATGTCGCAGCGACGGCCGAAACTATCATTCATCCAGTCCATCTTTTAAATACACCTGTTTTATATACCGACCACGACCATCTCCGTGTCCTAAGTCCATCGAGACTAATGCTTCAGCTTCAACCTTACTCATCCCATTTTCAACATGAAAACTAACAGCATCACGTGAATAAGCGTAACGTAAACTATGAGGCGCATCTTTACCGACCATTCCCGCCTCACGAACGATATTTCTGTAACGCTCAATTGCGGTATGTAAAGATGGCTTGTCAATCAACTTTCCGTTGTTTTCTCCACTGTGCTTTATTGCTGCATCTAAAATGGATAAGACTTTTTCTCTATTATAAACGGTTGTTTCCCGTGGACGTCCACCTTTTGTTCCGAAAATAACGCGCACACGTTCATTCCCATTAATCAAAGCCTGCTTCCACGTTTTTAACGATTTTGCCGACTGAACGGCTTCTTCGGTTCTCAAACCTAAATAACGAGACAATTGAACAGCCAGCGCTACACCCTCGTCTTTTTTTAATGAGTGGTTTATGACTGCTGCTAATTTTTCATCCGTTATTGGTGCTTTTGTTCCATCTCGGTTAGCCCCTGAAATACCCAATGCCTGGTTACTCAGTTTTTCATGATTTGGGTCAGCTAACTTATTTCTACCTGCTGCAGTCATGATTGAACGCACAGCTGACATTTCATTTTGTAACGTACGACACGATATATTCTCAGCCTGACGGCTATGAATATATTTCTCTATGTGAGACGTCTTAATGTGTTTTACATCCCTGATCTGAATATTTAACTTCGCCAAGCGCTCAGAAAAACGGTCGGCAATTCTGGAACGGTCAGCTACGGTTTTAAAACTTCCTCGCCCTTGGCGGGCGAGAGTCACTAGCTGCTTGCTGAGTTTAGACATCGTTTCATCTCCCACGGCATACACAAACCTCTACTTTTCACCAAAGCAGACGGATCTGTATCCCGATAATTTCAACCCCGACGACACGGTTACTTTTGCGCTTCCAGCGTCTCGACTGGCATCTGTGCATCGGGGCGGCGAAATGTTGAGTTATTTCGAGGCTCCCCAGGTCTCTGACCTGTTCGCTGTTTTCACAGGGCTGACTGTCGTCAGACTGCCTCCACACACTACTGTTCGTAGTGTCGCCATCGATACCGAGTCGATTTCCTCCTTATAGGTAATGAAACGTTCAAAACGGTTAGTCCCGTCGTAGTTACGTTGAAGTGAATGTAAGTTTAAGACCGTACTGACACGGACTACGTGTTGGTCAGATGGTACTAAAACGTTGAAAACCACGTCGTGCGTGGGTTGAGACGTTGTGCGCTACGCGCGTCACTTGGTAGTGTCTTCGCCACTTCACAAGTGACGCGCGTTCCTCTGCTCCCAATGGGACTCACGTAAGCAGCCAAATGTACCAATTGGCTTTATACGTTCGTTCAAAGGTTGCATCGTCAGCAACACGTCATTAAGGCTTTAATAGCTTTAAAGAAGTAAGCGATATCAGTCGGTTGTATCCGACTTATCCAGGCAGAGATGCCTAATGTGGAAATGTGCCTGGCTAGCGAACACCGCGGCATTGGTGGACTTTTCAGCAGCCTTCACCGCTCCGAATACTACGTTGAATGAGCGATATCTGCTCCCAAAGGCGGGCAGATGTACCACACCGAAAACGGTGTGCTTCCTCTCAGGCTACGGAAGCGTTCTTTTGCCATCACCCAAAGGCGATCCTCACAGATGGCCAGATCATTGGTGGCTGTCTTTTGACAGCGGGGCCACCCGAAGGCGCTCATCACAGACCCACTGAGCATTGGTGGTCGTCCTGGGACGACAGTACAACTCGGTAATCCTAGCAATCTGAACAAACCACGTCAAACATAGGAGTAGACATTTTTCTGTTATTTGATAACGTTTCCCTCGGATATAAGTACCATAAAGTGAGTGATATGTTTTCTCTAATAAATAAAGTTAGCATTGTTATTTAGGGAGTAGAGCGCCAGCCTCACTCTTTAAATTTTTCCAAATAGAACGTTGCGATAAGATATATTAAGGAATTAATGGACAAAAACACAAGTAAAAATGACGCTATAAAACATCTGGCATCAGAGTTTTCAGATTAATGAACAATCACGATTTAAATGGCAATGAGCCGTCTGGCATGGTTTTTATCACGGTTTGCTGGGCTTCTTTTCTCATCAGACGTCTTTCTTCATCAGCGATAAATGCTATGATCGGCATAACTCAGTCCGGTTAGTGATGTGGGATATTTGGCGAGTGATTAGATCACTTAAATCGGACTGAGTTCCCTTCGAGTGATCTAATATTTTTCGAAGTTATTTAGCGTTTTCAATAAATCACGCTATAATTATATAGATGGAAAGTAATATTCTCGATCTTTAGAACGTTAAAGGGTAAGAATTATTTTCCTATATCAAGTGTTCTTTAAGTATTTACGCTTTATTAGGAAGGTTTTATGAGCAAAGACGAACAGCTGACGGTTATAAAAGCCTTAGTCAATAGTTTAAAAAAAGTGGGTGTTGAAGCTGCTTTTGGTGTCTCAGGTGGATTTATTGTTCCTTTGTGGGAAGCACTGTCAGAGTCACCACTCAAGGTTATCCATTGCAGACATGAAAGCGGTGCCGCTTTTTCAGCCTCAGAGTACAGTTTATATAACAATGTCCCCACCATTGTTTTCTCCACTTCCGGGCCAGGGATCACCAATGCCTTAACGGGATTACGTGCGGCCAAGCTGGATGGCGCAAGAGTGATATTCATTTCAGCAACTACTATTGAGGAACACAACGGTAAATGGGGATTACAGCAAACAACTCGTCAAGATATCAACGACCTCGCAGGCGATGGCATCAGCGGTTTTTTTGATAGTATTGTCTTTATTGACAGACAAGAAAAATTAATGGAAGCAATCACTGCCATAAATAATATGACAACATCTTATGGCCATGTGTTGGGGATTTTTATACCAACAAATATCCAAAAAGAAGTTTTAAAAGAAAATAATAGAATCAATATAGAACGCATCACACCCGCATCGAATTCTTACGAAAAGAACAATAACGCTGAGAGTCAACAACAAAAAATTGCAGATGCGCTTGCGGCGGGAGGTGCTATTCTTTGGAATGGATTTGGTTGCCTCCATGCCGCAGAGATATTAACCCGCATCGCTGTTGAAACGAATACACTGGTAATGTCTACTCCGAGGGGAAAAGGGATTTTCCCCGAAAACCATGCGCTTTACCTTGGCACAACTGGATTAGGTTCCGATGGCAAAAAAATCAGAAATACGCTAAGCAACCCATCATTAAAGACTATTATTGTATTGGGTTCGAAACTGGGAGAGTTTAGCTCTTCATATATACAAAATCAGATGACTAATATTGATGTTTATTATATTGGTCTGGGAAATGAGGATATCAAAAGAAACCTTCCCGCCAGCGCTGTTATTATTAATGCGGAAATTTCTCATTTCCTGCATGGGGTATACGATAAAGTAAAAAAAACCGCCTTTTGTCATAACCCGCAGAGACTCCGCAGAGAACAGAAACCTGAACAACAGGATCCGATACCGGTTAAGGATGGCGTCGTTCATCCACAGCAGGTAATGGCGATTACTCAAAAGGTAGCAATTGAAGAACATGACTGTTTGATCGCCGCAGACGCAGGAAACACGTTTGTTTGGACCAACAGATATTTACATTTTCAAAAACCAAACCGCTACCGGGTTTGTACCGCGCTGGGCGCCATGGCCCATTATGCTTGCGGGATCGTGGGCCTGAGCGTGTCAGGAAAAACTACCCTGGGTATTATCGGTGATGGTTCCATGTTGATGAATAATGAAGTCAGCACCGCTGTTCATTATCAGTTACCGGCTATTTGGCTAATAATGAACGATGGCGTATACAACATGTGTCGGCAAGGATTGGGGCTATTAGGTTACCCACCGCTGGACTGTGTTATTCCCCAGGTTGATTTTTCTTTGTTTGCCAAGGCATTGGGCGCGGATGGCGTCAGGGTCACAGAGGCGGACGAGTTGGAAACCTCACTACGTGCAGCCATCTTGAAAGGCGTTCCTACTGTCATTGATGTTCTGATCGATAAAGATGCGCAGCCGCCGTTGCTTGATCGGATCAATACAATTAAGTCACTCTAGGAATTAAATATTATGCTGAATTTTCCCAGAATATTATCTGCCTCAGGCGTATTGCCTGATAAACGCATTGATATCAAGCACCATGACGAATTAACGACTGAGTTCAGCACAAATGTTGTTCAGTTTGAGGCGGATACGCGACATATCTGGCCTCTTGACGATAAACGGGATATTGATATTTTGCTTGATGACAGCTTTCTAGCCGCGATGGAATATGCCCAATTGTCTGTTGACGACATTGACTTTCTGATATTGAGCCAATCATGGCCGGATAATATTTTGGGGCAGGAATCTGGCCTGCTGGCGAAAAGAATAGGTGTGAAGTGCCCTTCGATTGGCATCAATGTTGGTACTGGTGGTGGATGTACGGCAATGGAAATTGCCAATTCACTGATTTTGTCAGGACGTTATCAGCGAATTGCTATAGTAACCGGTTGTAATTATCGTCATTTCTTTCAAGAGAACGAACCGGCAAAGCAATTACTCAGCGATGGCGCCGCCAGTATGATCATCGGTCAGGGAAACGGGCCGGAAATCATCGCGTCTTATTCGGTATCTACTGCTCATTATCAGCCACTGGAATATGTAGATGGTACGTCAGACAATAACGTATCTCATATCAGGTTCCCCCCTGGTTCAGGAGGTTATATTTTTGACCATTTGCCAGAAACGATTATTGACTGCTGCACCGGCGTCTGCCGTTCTGCTGATTTTCAACTGTCGGACATTGACGCATTCTATGTTTTCGAACCGGTCCACTGGATACATGAAGTAGCGGCGAAGGCATTGCAAATAGACAGCAAAAAAATTTTTTCCACTTTTTCACGCTACGGAAGCCTGGGAGCCGCACTAAACACGGTCGCTCTTATTGATATGGCAAAGCATTTTTGTTTACGAGACGGACAACTGGTGATAACCATGGGGTTTGGAGCGACATCAACCGCGACGGCCTGTTTGCTGCGATGGCATGACTTTCCTTGCCGAATACACCAGACAGAGCGCATGAATGGGGTATAAATATAACGTTTAGGTGTTTGCCTGATTCTTTATTTGAGCCTGTTGCGGAAACTGATAAAGCACTATTTCGATGATTTTGACGATTAACGCTCCTGCGGGAATACACGCGCACAGGGAAGCGACTCAGCAAACAATCCGCATCGATAACGCACCCGATTTTCGTGTACCAATTTGTGTACTACTTCGGCGTGGTTGACGGTAGTTTTCAGTGGATTTCGCTGGAGGCTCAACAGCGCGATTACCCTGTTGAATCAGAGAGCTACAGACTTTAGTGGAGGTCTATAGAACAAGAAATGAGATCTTAATTTTTTCAGTAACTAATTGATACTGTTATCAATATCAAGATATTGAATAAACACATTTAGGGATTGATTCTTTACGTTTGGCAAGTCCATAATCAGGCGTTGCCAACGCGCCACTTTGCGGCTTTTATAGAGGATGTAGTTATCAACCACCAGTGTCATGGTTTTCGCTCGCCGGTAAGTGCGGCGTAATGTTTCTAATAGCTTGATAAATAAGTCAGAACTCTTGCTGCCGCCGCTGACGTAGTGGACGCGTCCCGTACCCGAATGGAGCGCGCCAGCCAGATAATGTTTTTAATTCTTCCCCGGTGTAACAATGCGTTTTTGTTGCCATTTGGGCATCCAGTCCGCACCGATTTTCGGGTTCAGGTCAATATCGACTTCATCCTGATAGAACCCGGGATGGTCTGTCTGCGCCTGAGCCAGTGCCTGCTCAATGACAAGCCGCTTTTCCTCATAATGCGGCTCTTTGATTTTCAGCGTCGGCGCGGCCCTGCGCCAGACCATGCCTGCTTGTTTCATGTATCGATGTAATGTGGCGGGATGAAGAGCAAC
The DNA here is from genome assembly GCF_017569925.1 of Brenneria izadpanahii. Classification (NCBI taxonomy): domain Bacteria; kingdom Pseudomonadati; phylum Pseudomonadota; class Gammaproteobacteria; order Enterobacterales; family Pectobacteriaceae; genus Brenneria; species Brenneria izadpanahii. The sequence continues at coordinate 4,103,297 of NZ_CP050854.1, forward strand.
GCCAAAAAACTGGTTGACGATACGGGCCAGCAACGCTGTACTCCATCGTGAGCGCAGCCAGCCGAAATCTTTCGGAGAGCGTTGTATCAGTAGCGGAAGAGCCTGAAGGATATCGGCAACCAGCCACCGTGGAGCGCGTCCGGGCCTGAGGCTTTTTAGTCCTTCAACACCATGTAAAGTAAACCAATTTATCCATCTCCCAACGGATGAGCGAGCGGCGCAGAGTATTTTGGCGACGTCGGTAACGGTCATTCCCTGATGGAGCATCAGCATGGCAATGAGCCGTCTGGCATGTTTTTTATCACGGTTTTGCTGGGCTTCTTTTCTCATCAGGTGTCGTTCTTCATCAGCGATAAATGCTATGATCGGCATAACTCAGTCCGGTTAGTGATGTGGGATATTTGGCGATTGATCAGATCACTTAAACCGGACTGAGTTCCCTTCGAGTGATCTAATATTTTGCGAAGTTATTTAGCGCATCACAGAACGCAAAAAAAAGGCCTGAGCATCTGCGGCCAGAAGGGCCAGGTAAATAGCAATTGGTTGTTATTTCAGCTATAGTCTCAAGAAAGCCTAACAAGAGATATGGAAGCTCTATGAGCCAAACGAGAAATCAGCAAGCATTGCAACGAGGTATTTTAGCGGCACGTATGTGGAAGCGCCTTAAAAGTACGATTTTACGTTTGGATCAACGCTGCGTATCTAAAGCGCGTGCACATAAGTTCCCTGGCTGGGTCGGACACATTCCGATGAGCATGTTTGCTATCATCATGCTGGCAGCACTTGTGTTCGGCGGGATGATTATTGCGAGTTCAGCAGTACTCGTTGGTGCGCTGGTTCTTCTTGTTAGTGGATCATTTTCTTCAGAGGGGGACGCTAATCGCAAAGAAGGAGGTGAAGACTTCCCCCCCACTTACCTTAATAACGATTTCGGTACAAAATATCGCAGTGGCCCACATGGCTGGGGCTGGTATGATTCGACAGGCTATATGCATGATGAAGACGAGAACTGAGAGTCCTTTCTCAGCTTTATTACCTCTGAAACTCTGAAATAAACTAACCTCCAGTCAAATTTTTTCCAGCTTTGCTACTAATTGCATTACTTCCCCCCGCCCCTACTTGTCCCCCTGATGTTTGAGCAGTTTCAGTGCCTCCTTTAATTGCATTACCGAGTGTTACACCAACACTCAACCCAGCCCAGGACAACGCCCCCAGCCACACGGCCGGCAACACGATAAACATGGTTCCCATCACCAGATTCATGATCAGATCATCGGCGCTGTTCTGGAACCCGGCCACGTTCCATCGGCTGTGGGTATCAGAACTGTAGAGCGCTTCCAGCAGCCAACTGTCCAGCCAGCGTGCCAGCTCCCACCAAAAGGTCAGGAAATTCAGTGCGAAGATCACAAACGTCACTGTAATCACGGTTTTGTACTCGTACGCCGCAAATGCTAGGATTAAGGGGATCATCACATAGATGGCCATTAGCAGCACCGCTTGCACCATTGGCAATGCCTGACGCATCGCATCAAAAGCAGGGAACGCCGCCAGGCTGCCCAGAGCGGTGCCGCCAAGCGATGCGAGGCGGTTTATGGAGTTGTCCAGCGTAAAGTCCGCATTGCCGCCATAACCGGCATAGGCACGCCCGCCCTGGGAAACCGTCAGGTTATCCGGGCTGACCAGACGACGCACCACCGCTTCCTTATAGTCTGCGTCACTTTGCCCCATCATCTTCAGGGCTGCGGACATTCGCAACAAAACACCTGAATCAACCTGCTTCAGTACACGGGCCTCCAAGCCTGTATCTGCTGATGACCACCATTCGCTGCAGGTCGGATATCCGCCTCGACCGGTGTTTGGCCGGCCACTATCCCGAGAGTCATTCCAGGGAAAACTTGATCGCGGCGTTTTTGACTGCAGAGTAGCGTAATAGCCTCCATTCAGGAACGTGCTGGAGCCCAGCCATTCAATATCCCGTAACGTGGTTTTATCTGTCGTCTGCCCCTGGTCACGGTTCTGCCAGGTATAGAGCGCCAGCGCGTAACAGTCGTTTGTAAAGTCCTGCAGTTCTTTTGCCAGCGCCGGATTGTTCACCCGGCTATGCTGAACCTCAAAACGCACCTGCCGCAAATCCGGCCGGCACGGAATGCTGGCCACCGCCGCCTGGGTGATCCCTTTGGAGAGCTTATGCACCACCAACCACCACACCGGCACCTTCGCCGCCTGGCCATTCATGCTCGATACAATATTGGCATACCCGGTGTCCCCCGGTTTTTTCGGTGTCCAGGTACCACAGGTCGATGCTCGGCTGCTGTCATATTTGATCGTGTCCAGGCTGACGTTGATCAGCGGCAAGCAGCAGGCGATCATCACAAAGAAAGCGACATAAAGCAGGTTCTCGATGCGCGGCAGGGACAGCATCCCTTTGTTACCTTCGTCATCGCCTTCTTCACGTACTTTCAGCCAGATGCCGACAACCCTGAACAGTAACGGCAGCACGAATAATCCAGTGCTGACCAGCAACTCCCACAAGCCATTGTTGATCAGCCAGCCGAGCAGCGTCAGGAAGTATTCGAGATAGCTGTTGGTCATCATAACGGCAACCCTCCGCCAAAGAGGGAGTACTCACAGACCAGCGCGAACAACGCGCATGCGATCGCCATACGTTTCAGAGGCCCTCTGTATGACGGTTTGCAGCCCGGAGAATGCCAGATTTTCCAAAATCCCCAGGCCAGCGCGGCGTAAAGCGCCAAACGCCAGACCAGCCAGCCGTAACGAGTGCTTTGCATCCAGTTTCGCAACGCGGCGCTATCAGTTGGGTGATTAATGCCCCAGTGCGCTATCACCAGGGCAATCGCCATCATGGCCACCATCGTGCCCAGCAGTTGCAGAACTCGCTTTGCCCGGTGGCTGAATTTGCCGTCCCGTCGGGGCGACAGCGTATTCTTCTTTGTTTCGTTCATCACAATGTATCCCCCTCGGTTACTGATCGCTTTCCGGCACGGCCAGCCGATTAAATTTGGTATCCTGACTGTCGGTAGACTGGCGCTGCGGGTTAGTTTCGACGCGGTTGTTCTCACGCTCAATGATGGTCAACACCGCGTTACGAGAGATTTCACGTTTCATTTCCATCTCGTTTTTCAGTGCGGCAATTTCTCTGTCCAGCGCCTCGATACGACGCCCACCTTCCTCCATGGCGGTTTTCAATGCGGCCGCGTTCGGCTCCGACATCCCGGTGGTGATCATGCGGCGCATGATGAAGGCCGTTTCGATGGTATCCGCCATCGCCAGTTCGCTGGCCAGACGGCCGACTAACGCCGCATTATCCGGATCTCGCTGCAGTGCTTTGATAACGCCGGCGGTGACCGCCAGGCTGCCGGTTTTGAGCTTTGCCAGATTGGTCGCATTGGGCTTTTCTGTTCCGTTAACCAGCTTGGCCAACTGCTCATTATTGGTTTTGGTGGCGTCTTCCAGCATTGGCGCAAAGCCGGTGCCGGCCACGGTGCTGCCCGGCTGTTCCGCGCCGTCACCACTGGTGCATGCGTTGGCGTCTTTGCAGGTACGCAGCGAGGCATCCCCCAGCACCTTCACGACCGCGGCAGCCGCTTCTTCGCTGTTGGCATATTTGGCGCAGGCCCCGCCGGTACAACTGCTGCCCGTGACGCTGGAGGTACTCGTTACGGCCTGCCCGTTCATCATGTTGTAGCCGGCTGCGGCCAGGTCATGCGTCGGCTTGATAGAGGGTTGCCCGGCGCCGCCGCGCTTCTGGCCGCCGATCCAGGTCTGCCCGGATTCCCCGGTCACCTTTTCGGTGGCGTTCATTGAACGTACCGCATCCCCATCACCGCCGTTGACCAGGCTTTTGGCTTCTTCCATCGCAGCCGACTGGCTCCAGCTACCGGTATCGGCCATGTCCATCATGCGTTTGGAGAGGTTCTGACAATTCAACTGAGCCTTATCGAACGCGACACCACCCTGTAATACCCCGTTGGTGAGCATTTCATACAAACCCGGGTTGGCGCGCTGGATAATCATCGCCGGCAAGCTGGCCACCGCACCCGTTGCCCCCTGGATAACCTCACTCATCAGGTTCTTGAAACCGGAGGTAACGCCGTTAAGCTGATTGCCGACCGTGGTCTTCAGATCAAAGTTGCCGCACATCAAATCCGAGCTCCAACCCAGGTTCATTCCGAGACGCTGCATATTGCTGCGCGTCGCCGGCTGAGAAATCACCGAGCCACCGCCCAGGGAGTAGAACAATTTGTCCGAAACGGCTCCGCTGGAGTTCAGCCCATAGCCCATATTGCTTTCATTTACCTGGGGTAATGACACCCCAAACAGCGTGTCATTATCATCAGCGAATACGTTCATACTGCCCGTAGTGCCGGTCATGAGCAGACTCCCGGTCATCATCAAAGACAGGGCGCGGCATCGCCTCCTGGAAAACTGATTTTTTTCCGTTTTCTGCATTATTCGTTACCTCATCAAAAATTCGTGCTGTACAGGAAAGTCTGGCCGCGTCGCTGGCAGCAACTGTAGGGTTGCCACAGGGCAAAAGCGGCATTGGCATCAGTCGCGGGTGTGTGGTCTCCGTCAGGAAACACGGCGCAGGACTGGCTGAGCTGCGGGGAAAGACGCTGCCATTTGTGGTTTTGGGTACCGGTGTTTTCCTGAACTGCATCCGGCGGCCAGTAGCCAGCGGAGCGATGGCCAACCAGGGGCTGGTAAACATGGGGTTGCCCCGAACGAGTGATAATGTCGGCCACCCGCTGCGCCACCAGAGCACCGGCCTTGTCATCATCGACCTGCGTCACGAACCCCGAGCGGGGATAGACGTTCCCCCACATGTTACCGGCAGCCTGACTGCCGACCTCGCGTTGCCCGGGGACCAGGGCTTCCGGATACAGTGACTCCGGCATGCCGGTACGCCATACCAGGCTATCCAGCGTGCTGAGAAAATAGGGAACGAACGGCGTCGCCGCACTGTTGCACGAATAGCCGGGGATACTGCCGCCGATTAATGACGTCGCCGGATGGCCAATGGCATCGGCATACTTGAAATGCAGGTTTGTTTTACGTTGCCCTGGTGTTTTCTGCTCATTGTTGCCGCCGCCGGCAGACAAGCCACTCAGTGCGCTGGTGACGGTGTTTTCCAGACCGCCGGCGGTTTGACTGACGAAGGCCATTTCCTGCCACGGATTGCCGCCAGGGGCGTTATAAGAAGACACGACAGCTTCCGGAATAAAGTGGGTCACCTTAACGGAGGTACGCACTTTACAGCCAAATGGCGTACACAGCAGCCAGTAGCAAATACCGGACACGCGCCAACTGATGCAAGACTGTGATACGGCACTGGCAATAATCTGGGCGCTGTTCAGCGAAGCATTAACGGCAGGCACGCTGGCTGCGGACAGCATAATGGCTACACGGAGAGACTTGAGGTTAAGGCGTGATTGATTTGGCCGTTGCCCGGAGATCAAATGGAGATGAGTAAATTGCATATTACTGTCCTCCCTGACCCTGGATGCGCAGCGCCCTGGCGCGTGCAATGTCGGCCGTGCCATACACCACGTCCTGATCATCAAACACCACCGCAGGTACCTTTTTCACACCCAGTTCCCAGGCGCGAACAACGGCACGGTAAACCGTCGCCAGTTGCTCTTCTTGCGCCTGCCATTGTGAGGATTGAAGTACCGCTTTCGCATGGCGCTCTGCCAGAACGGGATCGGAAGGAAGCTCGCCGAAGATCTGCGCCTGTAGTTGGTCCGGTCCGTCAAGGTAAATGACGGCGACCGACGCATCGCTATTCGTCGGGGGATGGAGGGAATCGGTATAGAGCACTGTGCCGGCAAGCACCGATGCCGGCATCAGCAGTGGGAACAACGTCAGCAACGTGCTGATTTTCATGGTCTACACTCCTGCATGGATAGAATTCACACAGGGTGCTATGGGGAGCTCAGAAAGGCAGCAAAGAAGTCTTTATTGGATTGAGAAAATTTTTTGGCATCAAACGATAAAACCGCTTCTATGCCAAAAGTATTTATCATTATAAATAATCACATTGAGTCATTAATGAATGAGAATTTATAATCTGCCCACTTATTTATTAACGATCCATAGCATTAATATTGTGCGCTTTTAACACGAAGCTACCAGCAGTCGGGTCGGCTATGAGCGAAAACCCGACATAAAGCCATCCGATGCTAATCACAGTAGAAATAAAAAATTCCTTTCTTACTAAAAAACTAAGAAGTAAATAAATCGAATCGGGCGTGTCAGGTATTGGGCAATTTTGCACGTACGGGCGGTTTTGTCCTGCGTCTTTCCGGCGATCGAACCGCGTAATGCTGCGACGAGTTCCGGAACGGGACCGTCGCAAAGCCGGAAGACACTATATATTGTGGCCCAGCTATCTGCAGGAGATGCCAGATGTGGGACCGCAGCCGAAACGGACCCTTACTGGGCAGAATTACCGTTCTGTCCAGTGAAGGGAACAACGTATGAGCAGTGAGCTATCAAAGTATCAGACGGCCTTTGGCCCCAGCCAAGCTGGTAATGTCACCGACATCATTGATAAAGTTGAAAAGGATAATCAACTGACCCATAACCACATCCATGAATTCATAAGACGATACGAAAACGAACATGGCAGATCTTGATAAGATTAACTATTTAAGGAATCATCATGGCATGGCTCACCCTCATTATTAAGCGAGGCAGACGCTAAATTTACTATCAATCTGGTTCGTTCGATAATGAATTATGTAGATGACCTTTTAGGCTAAGAGAATTTTTTTAATGCTGGCCACTGCCAGCGTTATATAACATAGATAAATAAAAGGATTATTATTTGTGAATGTCAGATATCTGTACGGTAAGAAAAAAAATTTACTGCCTGTTATTGATGATAAGGCTGGGTTACGCCTGAGTGATTTATCGCATTATTCAAGGATGGAAAACGAGATGATGCGTGATAATGAAAGGGAGTGTTCAGAATTCTGTGTCACGGTAAAAATATTACAGCGTAATCACGTTATTCAGTCGCCCGTCAAAATAAATGGCCAACTGCGACAAGGTCAAGTTCCAGTTCTGGATTGGCATTGTCCATTTCTCCCGCGCATTCATCAGCCCCAGATAAAGCAGCTTCAACAGGCTGTTTTCATTAGGGAACGCCCCTTTGGTTTTCGTCAGCTTCCTGAACTGCCGGTGAACTGATTCGATGGCGTTGGTGGTGTAAATCACCTTGCGGATATCCGCCGGATAGCGGAAGTACGCCGACAGATTTTCCCATTTCCGGCGCCATGACTGGATAACCATCGGATACTGCTGGCCCCATCTGGCATCCAACTCGTCCAGCGCAGTTTCCGCCGCCGCTTTCGATACCGCGCGGTAAACCGGCTTCAGGTCGGCCATGAACGCTTTGTGGTGCTTCGACGCCACGTATTTGATGGAGTTGCGTATCTGGTGGATGACGCACAACTGCACTTCCGTCTGCGGATAAATGCTATTTATCGCTTCCGGGAACCCGGTCAATCCGTCCACGCAGGCAATCAGGATATCCCTGACACCCCGGTTTTGCAGGTCGGTCAGCACCGACAACCAGAAGTTGGCTCCTTCACTTTCAGACAGATACAACCCCAGCACGTCTTTTTTGCCTTTGGCGTTCAGGGCCAGTACGGTATACACCGCCTTGCTCACATAGCGCCCATCCTCACGGATTTTGTAGTGGATGGCATCCAGCCAGACGAAAGGATACACCGGCTCCAGCGGGCGCTGCTGCCAGTGTTTCAGTTCGGGGATGACCTTGTCGGTAACGGCGCTGATAGTGGACGTGGAAACGCTGAAAGCGTACAGGTCTTCGATTTCCCGGCTGATGTCGGCGTAGCTCATGCCGAGAGCGAACAGGCGGATAATCTTGTGCTCAATCTCGTCGGACAGGGTGGTCTGGTGCTTTTTTACCAACTGAGGCTCGAAAGTGCCATTGCGGTCGCGTGGTGTGGCGAGTTCAAAACTGCCGGTCGTCGCTTTAATGGTCTTTTTGCCGGAACCGTTTTTACGGTTTGCTTCCACATCTGCAGCCAGATGAGAGTCAAGTTCAGCGGCCAGAGCAGCTTCAGTTAACTGTTTAATTAATGGGGTTAAGATACCATCCTTGCCTGTTAATGCCTGACCGGACTGGAGGGCCTTAAGTGCTTTGTCGAAATCGAAGGGCTGGGACATGTGTCATTCCTTTTTTGAAGTATATTACTGGAATGACACAGAATTTCTAACGCTCTCACAGGGTATTGCCGGTCACCGTTATCAGGACATCAATGCCCCTCCCCCTACGGCCTTCCAGATGCAGCGCCACACTGGTGCGGCTTCCAATCCGATGGGGGTGCGCGGTCAATGAGACCGGCCCCGACAGCCGATCGCGGATAGCCTGACAAAATACATCCAGCGCCCGGGCATCGGTTTCACTGATACTGGCAGCCCCCTGAGGCGGCAGGGTAAACAGAGACGGCTCCCGATACAGATTATGCGAACGAACAGCGAGGGCGGGGTATTTCAGTGTCATCATGCAGCCTCTTCCCCCTCGTCTGTCAGCAACCCACGAAGGCGGTCAAGCTTTTGCGCCACTTTGCGGGCGGCTTCCAGCTCACTGCAGCCAAATTTCTGCATCAGCGCGCGACGCTCAGCTTTTTCCTCTTTTTCGGTCATACCCAGTGCCAGGTACAGGCTGGGCGGCACTGCCCGGAACAGCGCCTCCACTTTTTTCGACAGTATCACCCCTTCGGTATAGCAGCCGGACAGTTTACTGGCGGACAGCAATACCGCCTTTTGTTCATCAGTCAGCGCCTTGAATCGGGCGATATCGTTGACCTCTTCCGGCGGCATCGTCAGACAAACCCACCATTCCGCCATATTCAGCATCTTCTCGGCGATGTCCGGGAAGTCTTTCAGGTTCTGCGTGGCCAACCACAGCCACGCGCCGAGCTTACGCCACATTTTGACGATTTTAGTCATGTACGGCGCCAGCAGCGGGTTCACCGTCACGATGTGCGCTTCATCCACGGCAAACACGATATCCCGCTCCGAGTATTGGTCGCGTTCGGCAATGTTGTTGATGGTGTTGGTCAGACTCACCATGGTCAGCGCCATTTGTGCTTCATAGCCTTCCCGCGCCAGGTGGCCCAGGTCGATCAGCGTCACATCCGCCTCCGGCCACAGACTGCCTTCACGATTGAACAGTTCAGCTTCAAAACTGCCTGCCTGTGTGAACATCCCCAGCGACTCCGCCATCTCGGCGGCTTTTGCCCGCCGTTGCGCATTACGCACATCGTTGCCGTCATCTTTGGAGATGTCATACAGCGCATTCTGCAGGTCGGTCGGCAACATTTGACGCCCCTCTTCATACGTCTGGCGTGCCGCCATCAGCAGGGCTTCACGGATCATCGCGCGGTCAGCGCGTTTCAATTCAGCCTCTTCCTTCTCATCCCCACCGGTGATCATCATGCGCGCCGAAATTTCCATTTCTCCCAGATAATCACGTTTGTCCTCATCTTCATCATCAGCATCAAGATCCGGCAACTCGTTCTCATCCAGGTTCAGGGCGGTTTCTTCAACCAACTTATGTGCATAAGTAAACGGCGGCAGTGACACGCCGCTACCCGGCTTGATGCTCACTTTATTGACGCTGAGCCCCTGGCTCTCGTAATAATCTGCCAGCAGACCAAAACTATTGCCTGCTTCTGCAATAAACAAACGGGGACGGTGTATCGCCATCAATTGAGACATTACCGCGCACAGCGTCGCGGATTTCCCGGCGCCGGTCGGGCCGAAATACAGCATGTGCGCATTCTGACTACGATCGTGCTTGTTCAGCGGGTCGACCGTCAACGTGTCGCCGCCACGGTTGAAAAAGCTCATTCCCGGGTTACCGGTACCAGTTTCTCTCCCGGTTACCGGCAACAGACCGGCGAGGTGTTGTACCCAGGTCAGGCGGGTATACCAGTGTTTTTTGTCCGTCTCCGGGTTAAAACACATCGGCAGCGCCCGCAAATAGGTATTGAGGGGCGCCACGTCAAATTCGGGACGAATGGGCTGCAGGCCGGCGCCAAGCAACACGTTAGTCAGTTCCACTCGTTTGTGGTTGAGTGCATTCAGGTCGCCGGCACGCAGCAGGAACGTGATGCCGGCACGGTACAATTTGTGGCGATTGCCCAGGTATTCCTTCACCTGTGCTACATCCTGGCGCACGCGCCCGGACTCGGTATTTTCACCGACGGCATTCTTAGACAGCTTGTTGAAATCGTTCTCCAGCGTATCCTGCGGCTGCACCAAGATGGTTATACACAGCATCGTCCCTTCCGGGAACAAATCCATCAGCGCATTGATTTTTTTCTCACCGCGTTTCATTTCCCCGGTGATCGTGCCCGGCTCCGGCGGGCGGCGCAGTTTCTCGACCGGAATGGCGCAATGCGCCTGATTATCGAACCACCAGACACCGTTGTCCGGATCGGACCGGGGCGGGGTAAACCACAATGTTTCAGCGAAATCGTTCATCACCGGCATCTCGCCATCCGGTGTATCACGACGGTCAAAATAGGCAGCGTCCCGGTACAGGGTCTCTTTATTCACCCAGTCCGGGCTCGGATTAAAATGACGCAGTAGCCAGTCATGCACCTGCGCCCCGTTCTGCCGCACGCAGATGACGCCGGCGCCGGCGAGAGCGCCGGTGACACGTTCACAGGCCTGATCGAGCATCGCGATTGGCGGCATCGGATCCGCGTTATTCTTTCCAATCCAGCGATAGATCACCATGCGGGTACGCCGCTGCTGCCCCCGCCATGGCTGATCGGTGATAAGCGTATCTTTAAACAGTCCTTCCGGCCGGGCGATACCTCGCAGATGTCGCTCAGTCTCTCTTAACCAGGACTCTGACAATTTACTGCCCTGTGCATGGGGTTTAACGTAGGCTCTGAGCCGGTCGATATAGGCCTCGACATTGTTTTCATCCTGGCAGAAAAATTGTACCACCCAGGGGTTTTCGTCATGTTCATCAAACGAATCCTGCAACGCATCCTCGACCGTGTCGCGCATCTGCTCAAGGCGGTCGTCAGTACGCCCTTCTGTCGCCACAGGCGTGACATCAAATACCGCGCCCACGGAAACGCCGTCATCGAGCAAAATACATTGCTCGCGATCCAAAAACTCTGCCCAGGGCAGGTAATCAATGATGGATGGATTGGCGTGATACAACTGCTTTTCATCATCAATCGTCATTTTTCCCGGTCGCGTCAGCGCCTCTCGCCCGGCAACGATCAGGGAAACACCTTCCTCAGCGGAAGTGAGCTGGCCGGTCGTATTATCAGCGGGAAGCGCCGGACTTTTTCGTATCAGGCGCTTTTTATCAAACAGAGGGAATCGCATCAGTAGGCCTCCGTCCGCTCGCCGGGCATCGCGTATTGCACCTGGCTGTAGAACGGAAACACCGTACTGTAACCCGGCACCGGGGTATTGCCGTCAGCGAGGTGCGGAAACACATACATCACAAGATCAGGATTAGGCAAACGCGGGAACTGCTGGCTGATTTCACTTTCCTGGGTGCGGCTGTAGCTGCGATCGTCTGCCAGGGTGGCCTGTTGCTCGTTCTCAGTAAGCGGACGCCTCAGGCTGTCCCGGGCGGCCACCGCATGGCGCGTGGAGCCGGCGCCGTCCTCCCCCTGCCACAATTCCAGCATCGTGCTGTCACCCGCCGGCAGCATTTCTTCTTTCGACGTAGAGCAGCCGCTCAGCAGTGCGCTCACCAAAATAGCGGCCATCACCGCCCTTGTTTTTTTCATTTTCATGGAAGGTTCCCCTGTAATCAGTCCAATCCGCCAGTGCTACCGTCTGCGCCTGGCAGACTGAAGTCGTCATAACGCACCTTGCGCCCCTGGGTCTCAAAATCGATCGCCAGTTGACGGGTGATATGGATAGCCAGTTTCTGACCCGGCGGCACATAAATGGCATCAAACATCATCCCGTACCGCTCACGCACCCAGTCAGCCGTTTCTTTCATACTGCCGGACAGCGCCTTGCCCAGAACAGCCTGGCCGGCACTGCCCGTCATGGTGGAGGTGATACCGTTGACGTTATTTTGCGTGGTGTACTGCCCCTGGCTAAATGCATCACCGGCGGCGCTGGCGCCGGAAAGGGCAGCAATGGTAGGCAGATAGGTCGAGGCATTGGACTTACGCTCACCGCTGATACAGGGGATACCATTGTCATCCGAAATCCAGCCAATGCCGGCATTAGTGCTCACGTCCTTGCCGTTGCCACCGCTGTTACCGCTGCCAGCATTGGCGTTAGCTTTCGGCAACGTACGAATCGTGCCATCAGCAAAGACAAACGTAATGCTGTTGACCTGGCCTCGCACACAGGAAAGCGTCCAGTCACCGCTGGCGGTGCCTGATACGACAGCACCTTCGACGTCCGGCAGTTCAATGCCATTGGCCGTCAGGTTATCTTTGCCGATAAGCAATTTAAACGGATAGGGGTCGGTGACCGTACCGTTGATTGGCACCCGCCCCAACAGTGCGGTCATCGCGCGGCTACCCACCAATGTGGCGTTCTCCGGCAGGGTATAGACCGGCTCAACGTTCTCCTCCGCCCCTTTTTCATGGGTGTGGCCCTTCACCTGCTGCTCATACGCGGCTTTTTGCCGGGTTAACGCATTGTCAGCCAGGAAAGAGGTCGGGAACTGAGGCCCTTCTTTCGCACTGTTGGTATTGCGCGGATCGGGTTCTTTCTGATCTTTGGGGTTCACCCACATCAGGCCGTCCTGTCCAGACGCAGCGCGCCCATCACCGGCGCCCATTCCGTCCAGCCCCAGGCCTAACGGGATATCTGAATCGTGTTTCTTCTTATCCTTGTTGTTGGCCAACTGATCGGTCAGACTCTGAATTTTACCCATCAGCGTCTGCTGCTCCTGCTGGAGCTGCTGCTGACGTTGCTGAGCCTGTTTCTGGAACCCGGCAACCGCCTCGCTCACCTGACCCGAAACGTTCTGATTACGCTTGCGCAATTCCTCATTTTCTTTCAGGACATTATCGATATTTTTCTGCAACTCCGCCTGCTGGGTACGCGTAGTACGCAATGTGCCGACCAGGGTGCGCAGCGTGTCCTCCGGGGTATCGCCTTCAACCCCAGCGCATGCAGTTCTGCTGGAGATAAGTTGGCCAGCACACTTTGATCGTGCTGGTTTTTTTCAGGTGATTTGTTACCACCGCAGCTTTTCAGCCCGACAACAATCGCAGCCGCCAACACCCCAACCACAATCACCTTAGGCAGCATATTGGATTTAACGCTCGCCATACTCACCTCCTTGCTTCACCGCTTTACGCACAACGTTAGGTTCTGCAACAAAAGCGCCGTCCGGACGCCCGGCCGTGACCAGATACAGCGTAGTCGTGTCCTCCGGCGTGCCGACCGGACCGAGGAAGCGATGCTGGAATGTCGCCGTCACAAACTGTCCCTGCAGGTTGCGAGGATCCAGGACGATCTTGCGGCTGGCGGTGTTTTGTACCTTGAGCGCGACGACATTGCGACGGCCGATCCCCCATCCTCCCAGCGGCGTAACCGCCACCGGCTCTGACGGGTACAGCGTGGTGATACGTTTTGGCAGGTGAGGGTTAACCGGATGAATACCCGGTACCGCTTCAACCGTTCGCACCGGGCCGTACAGGCTTTGCGCCGCATAGCGTGTCAGCACAATCGGAAGCGGGGCGTTATATTTCGCCGGCTTGCGTTTCGTCTGGGTACCGTTATCAGCGCCGGGAGTCGAACTTTCTTCGCCAGTGGCGACGGCATTGTCTTTATCACTGCTGACCGATGTGACATCACCGCTGTAAACAAGACGCACCGGCTCGGTGGGGCCATTTTCTGCGGCAGTGACATCAAGGAGAATGAATTCACCACTCTCCACGTCCTGCAACTGCAGCCGGGTTTGCGGAAAGGCGCTGTCGGCTTTCAGATATACCGCGCCACCGCTGCTTTGCACGCGTAACTTATCGTTCAGCGACGGCGGGAAACCAACGCGCACATTTTTATCGACGAACAATACCCGCTCCTTACCCACGGCCAGCGGAATTGGCAGAGGAATACGCTCCCACTTCATCAACTCATCCGCATGGGCAGCCGGTGCGGTAAACGTCGCCGTCAGCGGTAATAAACCAAGGGCAAGCGCCAATACACGTACGTTGATCATTGGAACACTCCTTTTTTCTCCGGCGCGGGTTCTTGCGGTGCGACAGCCAGGCGCTGTGGGATACCGTCGTAGCAATCCAGCGCCATACCAAACTCATTACGTTCCGGATCGCCTTCCCAGCGAACAATTTTCAGCGGATAGCGCGTCAGCGCCCGCTTCACCGGCTCCCCGGCAAACGACTCATCGGCCACCAGGTCAAGACGCACAACCCAGTTGTCCCGTCCCTCGACCGTAACCGGATCCTGGTTATAGCGTCCGTTGTAGCCATGCTCCGGGATTTCGAACACCACGCGCGTTCTGCCAGTCAGCTCGCCGTTATCACTGCGTTTTTTCGCATCCGCCTGCAGGAAACGTTCGCACGATGGCGTCAGGTAGGCGGAGAGCGTGTTAATTTTTGCCGGGTAATCCACTTCGCCGTTTTTCGGCCAGGCATTGAGTTGCTGGAAAATATAGAACGCGAAGCTGTACACCGTGGAGGGCGGTATTTCCCACCAGGCGCGGGTAGAGCCGCTGCGTAAATCAGGAGGGTTATGGATGGTGAGATTATCCGGCGCCCGCATCCAGCCGACGCTGGCCACCAGAACGAAGAAGACCAGCACGCCGCAGGCTATACGCAATGTGAGAATATGCTGGTCACGGTTTTTTACCGCATGACGGAAACGGCTCATGTTGACCTCTTAACCACTCGGCTGCGCCGCAACGACCAGCCTTGTTTGTCGATAATGAGGGTGGGGTCACCCCACCCTATGCGACGTTTACGCTCCCCGAGACGCTGCCAGATATAGTTCTCCGGTTTACCGCGCTTGAGGCGCGTTAGCCGGCTGCCACCAAACCAGATGACGAGGAGTGGCGTCACCAGCATACCGGTGGGGACAACAACCCAACCGGCAAGCGGAAGAAACGGCAGCGACACAAGCAGACCCAGTCCCACACCGGCCAGCGCCGCCAGCCCCATCTCCGGGGTGGTAAAGCCCCGGAAAACCACCGGTTCAGCATTGAGGCGATCGGGTAAAAAACGGATAGTCTGCATCGTCTGCGACCTCAGAACAGAATTTCGGCAGATTTGCCAACCAGCCAGATAACAATGACCAACAACACGACGCCGACCAGCACGATGGCGCCAAATTTGGCCCAGTTCGCTTTACCGTCACGAACTTCCGCAAAGGTGTGAATGGCCGCATTGGCGACGATAAGGAAGGCCACCGCGGCGGCTACCAGGCCAATGACGACGATCCCATCCTGGAAGTAGCCTTTGATGGTTGACATCAGACCACCACCGCTACCGGTAGACGGTGCTTCAACGGTGGGTAATGCGGCCTGTGCCGGTTGGACAGCGGCATACGACAGTGACGTAGCCACCGCCAGTCGCGCGGAAAGATGACGAAAAAGACCTACAACAGCGTTCATAAGAGATTCCTTTTACGATAAGACAACACATTCAACTGGCGAACATCCAGGTTGAGATAACCAACAAAAAAACGAGCCTGACGCCGAAATGAATCAGCGCACTGTTACGCACGTTCTCGTTACTCCACCCTTGCCAGACATCAACCAATGCCCAGGCCGCCCACACGAACAGCGTCGCAAGTAACCCACCGATGCAAATCAACGAAAGGATATTGATTTCAACCCCGCCGCTGGCGGCGTTGAAGGCCTGTTCCTGTGCGCTACTCATGGCCATCAGGGACGCTCCCGGCGGTAATTGCCGGCGACAGCGCCGACGTCGCGCGGTTGCGCACGGGATGGCTCCAGGTAGCGTTCGATACCGGCATTGATGGTTTTGAGGTCGGACGTGGCGCGTTGATAGTCAAAGTAAAAACGGCCCTGTTCCGACGGATCCGCCTGAACAGCGGCGACTCGGGCGCGCTCCAGCGCCGACTGCACCTGAATCAGCATGCGCTGGGCAGACGCCAGCTCGTCCTTTTCAGATGCCAGGGCTGGCAGCGCAGTCAGCAGTGTCAGACCCAGCAGACAGCCGGCGCCGACACGACTACTCACAACGGGGATAGGCATACGAGCACTCCTTAGTGATTTAGGGTGCTGTCAGGGTGCGGTATCAGGCGGAGAAGGTCAGCGGATAACTCTTTATGGGTTTTTGATAATTTTCGGGACAAGAGATCAACTGGTATGAATCAACAGAAGTATACTTTTTCACTGTTTAGCAAAAGGAGAAACAAGGAAATGACACTGAAAGAAGTCAATGATATTGCAGTAATTCTTTTATATAGCGCTATACCGATAGCTTTCGCTGTTATGGCATCGGGGATTATCATTTTTATCGGTTGGTTTATAACGAATCTTCGTTATCGTAAAATAATAAGCATATCCTTAAATAACAATAAGTTGAAAAAGGAGGATTTACACACATTCCTCAATAAAGGGTATATAAGCTATAGATCACTCAGCCTGGTTTTAAAACATTTATTCGAAGAAGAATTAAAAAAACCGGGATTGATAATCATGCAGATACCCTCAGAGACATCATTAACTGGTACGAAGAACAAGAAGGTCTGATTGATCTCCCTAAAGATATCAGGACTAACCTTGAAGTAATCAAAAAACAAACCCCAGAAACCGAATATCAGATCAGCCGATTAGCAGCCAGTTTGAAAGATCTCTTCATAACCCGGGAACGACGTGAGAACAGATTAAGATGGTTCAGCTACATATCGGGTGGGGTCGGGATAATTGGCGTCCTATATGGCGTAATACAATCTGTTTGGTGAACCACCACTGACGCGCCGCTTTTCGCGGCTTGTCTGCTGACGGCGGCGCACAAAAACAAGTTTTGCACGCCGCCGTCCAGCTGGGATAACAGCCTGATATCAGAGGTATTTTTTGAAAGATGCGGTGGTCACAGTCACCGCGATCCCCAATAGAATCGCAGCCGGCAGCAGCAACAGGTTAGGATATACGGCTGTTGGCCAGGACAGATACAGCATGCAGGGGATATAAACAGCGGGTTTCACCATCCGTTTCGCATGGTGATATACAAAGCTCGATTCATACCCGGCGCCGTAACGGCGAATATCACGCCGCCCCATCCCTTCGGTCAATGCTACCAGCACCACCAACACAAAGAGTGGAATAGACAGCACCAGAATCGTGACGCGAATCAGGGCGATCACCGTGACATACATGCTCGCCAGCAGGAAATCCTGCAATGAATCTGCCAGTTGAGCACTCCAGTTGTTCAGTTCTCTGGCTATCGCATTCTGGCTGTGCGCTTGCGTCTCATAAGCGCGATGGATCCACGCCAGAAAGCCGCTGTCGACAAATGCCCACTGATAGACCACGCTGATCCAGCGAACCAGGGTGACCGACGGTTCCGACAACAGCAGACTGCGGGTAAATTCCGATGACAAATACCCTATTTCCGTATGCATCACCGCTTCACTGTGCGACGCCCCGAGCTCCGGCCAGAAGAACACCATTCCGACATATTCGATCACCAGACTCACAAAGAGCGAAGCCAGGAACATCCCGATCAATGTCCAGGGCCAGCACCACAGCACGTTGTAAATCAATCCGTGTTTTCGCGGCGGCACAGGATGCTGTGGCTGAGTATTATCCGTTTGCGACATGCGTTCTCCCTACCGTATCCGGCATGATCTGGCTCGCCGACCACCAGGACTCGCTAGTCCGGTAGTTACGCCTCATCTCCTCGGCAATTTTTTGCAGATTAGCGGGCATCAGTGCATCATCACCGTCACCGCTGGGCAACGGCATGCGAATTTTCCATAACTGCCCGCCTTCCAGCAGGGCAAACGCCTGGCCTTTGGGCAGATTGATCACGTCAGCCGGCGCCAGTAACGGTGTCTTCACTGTACTGACACGATCCTGGGTGCTGGAAGTAAAATCCTGCCCTTTCTCAACATCGGCGGTGTCTGCATGACCGGATACCAGGGTTTTGGTATAGACCTCCACCTCCGGCAATTGTGATGTCAGTAACTGAGCCGTCCGTTGCTCACGCACGCGCAACATAATCAGGGTATTGAAGTTACCGGTGACCTGGGCCGCTTTAGCCGCACTGCCGATACGGGCCTCGATGTCTGACTCGGTTTGCGTATAGGCTGTCACCTGAATGCCGGCGCCGCCGCCCTTATTGATTAGCGGGATAAACTCTTCCCCCATCAATTCATTGAACTCGTCACTGTGCAGGTTTATCGGCAGCTTGCCGTCGGATCGGGTTGGCAGTCCACCGTGCATACCGTGTTTATAGATATGGCCGGCTACGGATACCAGATCAGCGAACATGCTGTTACCGACGGCTGAGGCCACCACGCCATCGGACAACGCATCCAACCCGACATACACAATGCCGCGCTTGCGGATGACCTGCTCCCAGTCAAAAATAGGCCTCGGATCGGCCATATTCGTATAATCGGGCGCCAACAGTTCAGCAGTTTTGCCGGTCGTCAGCTTCTCCAGCAACGGCAGCAATGAAGCGACGATTTTGTCAAAGTAAGTGCGGTCATAACGCACGGCCGAGCGCAAACCATCCAGGATGGGATCATACAGTTGCTTGCCAATGTCAGAGCTCAACGCCATTTCCACCGCCATGATTTTTATTGCGTTCGGCTGGCCCTGCATGTTGCGCGGCACATCATCTTCCGTCAGCACCTGCAGGCTGTTATCAATCTGCTGCAGTAGCGCCGGTATCCGTTCCTCGATAACCTTATGAGCATAGGTCTCGTAAAGTTCATTAATGTTATTCACATAACGGGTGATCAGGGTGTAGTCAGGGCGTTGGCCCAGAGCGACCAGGGCGCGGGCGACGATATTGACGAACCGCCAGGCAAACTCGCGGAACGCGGCGCTGTTCCCCTCCCCACTTAACTGCCCGGAAATGCGGCCCGCCACTTCCGAAACACGCTCAAACCTGCCGACCGCGTTATAACGTGCAGAGATATCCGGCCACCCAAGATGAAAGATATACAACTCATCACTACGGCCGGCACGGTGGGCCTCAGCCCAGACCCGGCGTAACAGGTCCGCATCGCCTTTTGGATCGAACACGATGGTGATATCGCCGCGGCGGATATCCTGGGAGATCAGCAGTTCAGCCAGGCGGGTTTTACCGACTCGCGTCGTACCCAGCACCAGGGAGTGGCCGACACGTTCACCGAGCGGCATCGAGACATCGAGCTCATCCGGCTCAATGCCATGGATTGCCGGATTGCCCCCACCGGCGGCAAAGGCCTAACCGGATTCAGCGGCGAATCGGTTCGCAGCAACCGGGATAACCACGGCATGTTGTATTCGGTTTGCAGTTCCAGACGCCGCGCCATCTGATAAAGTTTTGGCGGCAGGACATACTTCTCGACTTCCGGCCGGCGCGTATCCATCAGGCGCTGGGTGTGTTTCTGTTGCCAGCGAAAACCTTTGCCAAGGAAAAGCCGTTGCCGGCTGACGGGGATCTGCGCGCTGGTCATGACATAACGGGGTAAGCGGCGCAGATTACGGCGGTAACGGATCACCTTCATGCCCTGACGTGCCCGAATAACCGACAGAACGGCGAAACCACTGGCGGTGACATAACTGACCGACGGCGCCAATGCCACCGACCAGGGCGCCACAAAACAAATCCCAGCAGCGGCGCCGGCGACAATTGCCGTATTGAGTTCCACCGCAGGACGCAGCAGCGCTTCCATCACATGGCGATTACTCATCGTTTTTTCTCCGTCCATACCGGCACTGTACCGGCAACAGATTAAAGGAAAGACGCATCGGATTGACTCCGTTGGGATTTAAAAGGGGTGAAGGAAACCGCATCCCAGGACGCTTTACCATTCAGCAGATCCAGCAGGCGCTGTCCGCTTATCAGTTGAACTTGAGGATGAGTGTTCAGTAATGATCGGCTGAGTTTGCCCGTGCGTCCGGTATGGATAAAGAAGCCGCCACAGCGTTCTCGCAGCAACAACGCCCCGAACTGCTGAATATGGGCCGGGGTAATCGTTTTACCGTAACGTTTGGCCTGGATGAGGTAACGCTGGCCATCGATAAACACTTGCCCGTCCAGCCCACCGTCGCCACTGTATGAGGCATTGCGAACGATCGGATATCCCTGACGTTCAAAAGCGAGTAATAACAACTCTTCAAACACATAGGGGTTGATTTTACGCAGGTATGCCAGGCGTTGCGCATCGCCAGATAATTGCGGCAAACGCTGAATCACCCGCTCAGCCTTGGTCCTGTAACGACGGTGACGCCTTGCGCTGGCCTTTTGGCAACCGCGCAGATTCAGCGTCACCATAACCACGATAAACAACCCGACCAGCAGCGTCGTCAGCAATGGGTTGGCCATCAATTCAGCGGTCAGGTGTGGCGCCGGCATCATGGGGTCACCTGCTGCGATAACCCGGTGTCTGTGATAAGTACCGGGTAATGGCTGAACTGCAGACGGCGCGCCAGCTCGCTGCCTGACGCCGGCGCCATAGGCACGCCGGGGGCCATTTCACGCAGTGACTGAAGCGCCGGAAAGTGGCTGACGTTCACCACCAATCCGGCGGCACGCCGGGACTTCAGGCTTTTCGCATTTGCCTGCAGCCAGGCACGGGAGGCGTCATCATCCCCCACAATAAACAAGGCGCCGATGCCCGGTAGATTCAGCGGTCGTGAGGCGACGTTCCCCGGGGTCAGATCCGGCGTGCTCACTGGCAACATCGCCGTTTCCGTTTCAGGCGCAGACAACGGGAGCGGCGGTTCCACAGGGGGGGAAGGCCGCACGTCCTGGCGATTGATCCCCTCAAAATAGGGTGCGGCATCATCGCCCCCTACATCGGCAATGACGTTCAAATTCGCTAATGCGGTGGCCGTTACCAGGTACAAGCCGAACAACAAAAAATTCACTTTACGCATAATTATTGGCTCCGTGGTTCTATCCAGGTCAACGCCGCGGTCTGTACCGGCATTGGCGTCATACGGGTCACGATGGCGGGAGCCGTCGTTCCGCCGTTAATCCGTGCCAACTTGGTTTTCACGATAGATTTGTAACGGGCGGCAGGAGCGCCGCCGGCGGGATGGTGATAGCAGCCGGCGGCCGCCAGCCAACTCCCCGGGTTACGGTCATAGCACTCTCGCAGAATGCTCGCGGCAGCGTTGAGGTTGGTATAAGGGTCAAATGCCTCCCAGGTCGACATAAAGTAGTGACCGTTCCAGCCCAGGTTGACCTGGGCAATGCCGACATCAATACGTTTACGCGGATGCGTTTTCAGGAAATTCTGCAGGGCTTCCCAAGCCTGCAGACGGCTGGCATATCGGTAACCTTTCCCGGCCACATTGATGGTCCATGGCCAGGGACGTTCGACCGAAGGGGGCTGGCCAGCACCCCGGGTAACAGAGGAAATGCTTTTGGGCGCCATCGAGGTTTCAGCCAGCGCCACCGAGTAGAGTGATTCCGCCGGCACCCCGTGGCGCATAGCCACTTCGCGGTAACCGGCCGGGATATCTTGTGCCGTAGCGGCCTGTCCGCAAACCGGCACCCCACATCCCACTAACAGCGCCAGGGTCAGAACGCGGCGATAGTCCATCCGTTTTCCCCCTGTTGCAACACAACCGGCATCAGGCCGTTGCCGAATTTCATCCAGCGGCCACCGTCATGATTGAGCGTAATTTGGCGCGCACGAACCTTATCAGCGGGAATGTGGTGCGCCCGGGCCCAGTCACGCAAAAAACTGTCGTTGCCCTGGCTGTCGACCAGGTAAATATCGACAGGTCGGTTGTCCGCCAGAACCGCCGCCAGACGCGCATCGCACTGGGCGCAATCTTTGGCCTTAACAAACAGGGCCAGGCGGCCGCCGGTATCGTGTGCAATCCCCGCGGCATTCCCCATATTGACCGGCAATACTCCCAGTCGCTGCCAGGCAGCATCCACCTCCCGCTGGAACTTCAGTTCTTTCTCGGTACGGGCAAATTCTTGCCTGACCCATTGTTCGGCATATTTTTTTCGTTCAGCATCGCTTCTCGCTTCAATGCCCAACGCCGTTAATGGATCGAGCCCGGGTGACTGCATACCGCGGGGGCCATCCATTAATTGTTGGTATCGCTGGTAATCCTCAACATTCAGCCCCCACTCGCCGGCCTGTTTCTGGAGATCCTGAGAAGTGCTCTGCGCGGTTTCCTGCCTGGAAACGTCCTGCCCCTGACTGTTTACAGTCTGGATCCTGGCGTGGGCAGAACCACAGGTTAGGAGCAGTACCGACAGGATAAAAAACGCGTTTTTTTGTCTCATCTAACATTCCTCACTGCACGTTGAGCGTCTGCAGACGGCCATTTACGCGGAATGTAGCCTGGCCAACCCCGGCGCTGACCAACTGCCATCCTGATACTGATTCTCCCTCGCCGATTAAACGCACCTGGGATAAATCACTGACCCCCTGCGGTGCCACAGCGGCGAATGCGGCAGTACCTCGCCGCTCAATACCCGTCAGCACAAAAGGCGCTTTACGCGCCACGCGGACGGCTGCTCGTGCAGGCGATTTAATCGGCGTAGCCGGATGCTTTGGGATGATTTTGGCCGTCGCAGACGGCGCGGCGGGGGCGGATGTTGATGGCTTTGTCGATGCGCCAGTTGAGCTTGCCGGGGTATCAGTCGTTGGTGTCGGGGCTGATGACGCCGACTTTTTGTATGCGGCGAGGTCATCTTTCAAAGCGTTCAAATCCGCTTGCTGAGCCTCCAGTTGCGCCTGCAACTGCTGCGGCAGTGCTGCGTTACTGATGATTGCCGCAAGTTTCGTCTCGAATTGCGCCTGGCGGCTTTCCAGCATGGCGACTTGCTGCTGTTGCGCCCCCAGCGTGTTGCGTAAAGACGTTACATCGTCTTGTGGCGACAGGTTTCTCTGAGCCTGCTCCAGTTGTGCAACGCGTTGATTAACGCCCTTAAGCGCATGACTGCCTGCCATGCCCATCATGAGGACAATCAATGCGCCTCCGGTGAGTCCCCAGAATGTTTTGCTGCGAAGGAGACCTTTTTGAGGCGCGGTCATCCGGGGCATGTGTTCCTTTTGTTCTGTCATTTTTTCAGCCATCCTGCCGTTGCCGGTACGGGTTTTACTGGCGGCGGCGCAATAGACGTCGCCGGTGCGCTGATCGGGGCAGAGACAACCGTCGCCGGCGGCAGCTGCGTGGCCGGCAACTGGTAGCCTTCGCGCAGGCTGTGGCAAACGACACGCTGTACATCGTCCACGTCAAGCTGCCACGCGGGCCCCGCCAGTACCTGCAACGCGGTACGTAAACGCATTGGCCCTAATTGGTACTGAACAGCCGGCAGAGCCTGTCGGTACAGCACACCGTTTGCCGGCCCCGTGGCGCACAGCGAGTATCCCGACTGGCGCAGGGCATAACGCAAGGCATCCGCCACCGTCGGTTTAACCGACGCCGGGATGCGAATATCGATAATCTGGGAGAGCGGATCGCGCTGGACGGAAGCAGGATCGGTGCTGACCAGTAAATAGCGGTCATAACGAACCACTTCCGGCGCCCGGGCATAAACGTCCGGGCTAACCGGTTGCACATTACGGGTAACGATGACAGGCGGCGTGACTGATGAAACATCACGTTGTTGCAGAGGTTGCCGGGGGGCGCACCCTGTCAGCATGATGGCCGCCAGGGAAGTGATGACGAGTGTTTTTTTCATCTGGATGGTTTCCTGTTCAGTGACAATTGACAGGTGTCACTGTGCGGTTACCGCCCACGGCCCTCAATTAACAACTCTTTTTGCAAAACAAAAAAAAACGCCAACCCGAAGGTCAGCGTTGATGATGAAGTCCAGATAACTCTATTTATGACTCAGGGTAGAAATCCGGGCTCATAATTTGTTCTGTTGTCCAAATGCATGAAGCCGGAAGTTTTTCCAAACCGATGCCCGTTTCTTTTGATGCTATAGCCAGCGCATCAAACCAGGTATCTTCCAACCATTCCTGATCGGCCAGAGTCACTTTCAGGCTTGGCGTTTTCTTAAGGCGGCGTTCAATCAAGCCTCGTTGCCCCTTAATCGTCAATTCCCAGCTCGCACCACGATGAGTGGGTTGAAATTGCCATTTGAGAAGGTGAGCAAGTAAAACCGCCATCCGGCTGGCCAGTTCGCGTTTTTCACTTTTACCCACGTCTTCTATCTCCTCGGCAATGTTTTCAATATCGAGCTGACTGAGTTTACCGGCACGTAGTAACGCAGCCTGTTCATTCGCCCAGGCTACCACGTCAGTATCATAACGAGTTCCCATGGGAGCCTCCGGTTAGTTAATAAAAAACATACGAGCAGACAAATCGTATGTCGAAGTATATCACACAGCCTTTCTTATAAAGCATGAATAGCTGATTTCGCTATTCCGTAACCAAACCCGAGAAACGGAATATCATCGTCAAAATCCATCGGAGGTTCATTTCCTCCTGATTGGGATTGAGGCTGTTGAGGCGCAGAACCACTGTGCGTTGGCTGCTGGGGCTGTCCCCATCCTCCCTGAGCACGTTGACCAGAGTTTGCAGACTGGGAACGACCGCCCAACATCTGCATCGTTCCCCCATACTGACCACGACTTCGGTTGAATAGCGGTCCTGGCCACTCTGATCCTGCCATTTACGGGTCTGGAGCTGGCCTTCGATATAGACCTGTGAACCTTTGCGCAGGTACTCACCGGCAATTTCAGCCAGTTTGCCGAACAGCACAACACGGTGCCATTCCGTTTTTTCCTTCTGTTCACCAGATTGTTTATCACGCCAGGTTTCGGAAGTGGCCAGTGACAATGTTGCTACTGCACTACCGGCCGGCAGGTAACGGATTTCAGGATCCTGACCAAGAAAACCGACAAGAATGACTTTATTTACGCCGCGAGACGCCATAATCGAATCCTCATAGGGAATAAGAAAGGGAAAAACGCCCCGAGAAACGCGGGGCGTAGAGGGCGTTATCAGAAGGAGTTTTCTGCGTATTGTTGCTGAGCAGAACCCTGCTGAGGCGGCGTGGAGTCAGATTTATCAGCCTGATAAACCTTCTCCTGGCCGATTTTGATCCAATCGACCTTGATCAGGCGGGCTTTCAGACTGACACGTTGTTCACCGGCATGTTCACCGCTGTTGAGCGTAAAAATGTCCGTTTTCAGGTTGCTGAGCACAAACCCAATCAGGACTTTTTTGTCTTCATCAACCGACTTTTGACAACGATTGATTAGGCTGCTGGCTTCTTTACCGGCGACCGTGACATCGAAACGCGTATAACTGGCGTTATCGGTCGGACCAGAAAGTCCGTTGATAACACAGCTGATAAAGGTGCCGTTAGAACCATTGACCTGGCGAACATTGCTGAGATACCCCATTCCTTTAATGGTCAGGTTGAAATATTCAGTTTTGTTGGACGTGTTTTGCACTTGAGACATGATGTTTTCTCCATGGAGTGTAGATTCGGTGACGGAGAAAGACACCTTCCCCGACGGGAAAAGTGTTTCCCGTCGGGAGTCTGCAAAGTCGTACGTCAATGCAGACAGTCTGGATTGTGAGATGGACCTTCATCACTGTTGAGTGATCCCCGTTCTCAAAGGTTAAACGGAGTTACCACCACAAGGGCATCCTCTTTCAGGCTACAAGGATATTCGCGATCGCCCGAAGGCGTTTCTCACAGACCGCTGAAACATTGGTTGGCACTCACCCGAAGGCGCTTCTCACAGAGTGCGGAAGCATTGGCTGGTTGTCCGGAGACAACAAGTAAGCCTGTTCATTTTTAATGCAAGTTATGTGAGTGTCAACGTTAATAACTAGTTTTGCGGGCGATAAAAATAAAAACGGCGTTGATCCGAAAATCAACGCCCTGGGGTCGGTACCTTAACCTTTCATATAATCAAACAGACTCCGGGGAGGAACCTAGTGTCCCGGCGCGTTTTTCACGGAGTCGCATGCGCCTTGTCAACCAACCTGAGTGTGGAGGCCGCTGACCGGACTGAAGTAGAAAAAAACCATGGAAGAATTTTCCTACCACCGCAGTCACGGGGTACCCTGCATCAAAGCCAGTTCACCTTAGCAAAAGTTTCCGCCATATACATCAGACAATCTCTTACTCCGATGCGGTTGCTTTATTTTTAGCCGCTGGTTTCCCTTTATATCGCTTACCGTTACGGTTGGTTTTAGCCCCAATATTGACAATGCCCTGGCAGGTCGGGTAATTGATACATCCCCAAAAAGCGCCACTGCCTTTCTTGCCCGCACGCCGGCGCATCGCTCCGCCACAGACAGGGCAAGGAGGAGATGGCGGCGCAGTGAACTTCACCGCCTGCGTTTTACCTTTCTCGACCAGATGCCCCGTCCACTGTGCCTGCCGCGACATAAACGTTTCCAGCGTCATCTGCCCCTGGGCAATCTCATCCAACGCCTGTTCCCATAGCGCCGTCATACCCGGATTTGTCAGCGCCGCCGGCAGGGCATCAATCAACTCGCCGGCAATCGGTGTGGAGAACAAGAATTTTCCTTTTTTCTCCAGGTATCCCCGCTTGAATAGCGTTTCCAGGATAGCGGCTCGCGTCGCTTCAGTTCCCAATCCGGCATTCTCTTTCAAAATTTTCTTAAGTTGAGGATCGCTGACGAATGCAGCTGCATTTTTCATCGCCGCAATCAACGTTCCATCAGTGAAGTGCGCTGGAGGCTTTGTTTGCAGGGTTTTAAGTTCAGCGCAGGCTACGGCACAGGCCTGTCCTTTAACAAGTGTCGGGAGACGGGCCTCATCATCGTCATTCTCCTTCGATTCACTGCCTTCATGCTGAAACAACGCTTTCCAGCCTGCTACGATCTCAACCTTACCGCGGGTACGAAACAGTTGGCCGCCAATATTGAAGGTTGCTTCAGTTACATCGACTTCATGGAGCGGCAGGAACTGCGCCAGGTAATGCTGTCGTATCAGTTGGTAGACCCTGAGCTCATCGGCAGACAACTTACTCAGGTAGAACGGCTGTTTTGTAGGAATAATACCGTGGTGAGCGGTGATTTTCTTATCGTTCCAGATCCGTGAAACGAAACCTGTATCGAGTTTAGCCACTGTCGCACTCAGTGTGGGGTCCGTTCGCGTAATGGCATCGAAGACCTGTGGGATTTCTTCACGCATTGACGTCGGCAGGTAACCGCAATCGGTGCGGGGATAGGTTGTCGCTTTGTGGGTTTCATACAACGATTGAGCAATGCTCAATACCTGGTTTGCGCTCATCCCCCATTGGCGAGAGCAGGCCTGTTGCAGTGTACCCAGATCAAAGGCCAGAGGAGCTGACGCTTTCTTACGCTCCGTCCCCACATCAAGCACCAGGGCGCTACCCGTTTGCTGGCAAAGTTGCAGCACGGCCTGCGCCACATTTTGCTGAATACAGCGTTTCTCCTCGTCACAGTAGTTGGCGGCGGGCACCCAGTTGGCAGGGAAATTGATCCCCTCCTTCTGCAACATAGCCTGTACCTGCCAGTGCGGTTTTGACACAAAACTGGCAATTTCACGGTCACGGTTCACGACCAGCGCCAACGCGGGAGTCTGCACCCGGCCGATCGACAAGACCTCGCCATACCCTTGTTCCCGGGCTTTCAGGGTATAAAGCCGGGTCAGGTTCATTCCCGTCATCCAGTCAGCCCGCGCTCGCGCCATGCCGGCATGGTAAAGCGCCGCCGTCTTTTCACCAGGCAGCTTATTCGCCAGAGCCTGGCGAATACTCGCCTCATCCAGCGCGGATAACCAGAGCCGCTGTACGGCCCCCGTAAAGTGGCAATACTCCAGCAGCTCGCGGGCGATGACCTCGCCTTCCCGATCGGCATCAGTGGCGATGACCACGGAGTCCACTTGCTTCAGAAGTGACCTGACAACGGCAAACTGATCCGCCGTATCTTTTTTAACGGTCATTTTCCACTGCGTCGGCACGATGGGCAGTACGGACTCGCGCCATGGGTTACCGTACTGTTCACCGTAGATCTCAGGTTGAGCCTGCTCTAATAGATGCCCTACAGCCCAGGTAACAATGACTCCGGGACCGGCAAGATAACCCTGCTTACGTTGGGTCGCCCCAAGGATGGCGCCGATATCCTTACCCTGGGACGGTTTCTCACAGAGATAGAGTTGCATCTGATCGCCTCCAGTCAGCTCACCTGACCGTTAGCAACCTGCTGCAGCTGCTTCATTAAGCGCCCCAAATACGCATCGGTCAGATGCGAACTATCCGGGGAACTGTAAGTCACCTTCAAACGACTGCCGGCACCTGATTTCTCGACTTCCAGCACCAGGCGATCGCTTCCTTTCCATTCCTGCCCCATTTTATAGTAGCTGCCCTTTACCGCTGACCATACGGAGTGAGCTTCATCAACAGAGCCGGCACTCCAGTCACCGTACTGATCACGCTTACGCAAACTTTCCAGCTCATCTGAAGAGATAAACTGATAATGACTTTTGAGGCGGGCCGCGGCGGTATCAACATCCACGGGAAGGGTATAAACATGGAGCACATTTTGACGCGGGCCGGTGTTTCCGGCTTTGGTCATCCATGGCATGTCACTGTCATTAGCACTATTAGCACTGCCGCCGGCCAGCGAATGGGCGGCATCACTGATTTTTTGATTCCACGCAGCGAGGTCGCTACCGGCGCAACCGCTTAAAATCAGCGCAGTGCAAAATAGAGCAGGCATTAACGCTTTCTTGTAAGGGCTCATGCATTGCCTCCTTTATCAGAGGAAGCATCAGCGGAGACAGTGACAGGATTACGTAACGGCGGTGAGAACATTGAACGTTTCACACCCGTTAAGATATCTGCATTCGGCTCACCTAACCGTTTGATCGCCTCAAGACCGGCAGGCGTTTGCAGACGAATATCATCGCGGGTCACGCTGACAGAATGATATTGTTGCACCACCCCGTACACCTGACGAACCCAGTGCCCTCCCTTACTCAGCAAATCATCGCGTTTCTGACGTGAAATCAAACCGTAATGCCAGGCCTGAAAAGCTTTCATCGCAAGCTGATCAAAACCCACCAGTAACCAGACACAACGGTAACCCAGGGGAGTTCGGCTGAATACACCGATATTTAAAGGCGAAACGGAGTAAACATCGGACATCGTGATCTGACCCGGCAAATCGGATAAGGTGTTTTCAAGCTCAGCAACCGCCTTTTGTAACCGTGCGGTTCCTCGCTCTATCGCCTGCTCCAATAACAACATCGCGTCGTCGGCATACGGGTTGTCACTATCCGAATCGGCATTGATTTTACCTGCCCTAGCGATGACCTGGGGCATGCTAACTATTTGAGGTTTTTTTGACTCTTTCTGACGTTGACGGCCTTCCCATAAAAGGATGGCATATTGGGTATGTAGCTGGACGGTTAAAGTCGACTTCAGTGCCCCCGCCTTTCCCCGTGCGGGAGTGTCCGGAGAATTGTTTGCTGTATCTGCCATATTAAGCATCCTTCTGTCTGCTGAGAGTATGTTTGGCTTGAAATAGTCTCGGCAGGGCCAGAAAGCAGCAATTCAAAACTCTTTTTGGTTTGTGAAGAGAAAGTGTAAAAGGCAGAGTGTTCATTTTTTAATCTTGTTGGCACTGCCAACAAGCTCACTTTTTAACCACCAATGAGTATCCTGAGTGACACAAGATACGTATTTAGTTCAGTATCCCGAGTAGCAGGCCGGAAAAACCTGCGACCTGCACGACTATCCAAAACGCTTTTTGGTGCGCGAAGAAAGAGTCCAGAAGGCAATATGCTCATTTTTTAATCTTGTTGGCACTGCCAACAAGCTCACTTTTTAACCACCAATGAGTATCCTGAGTGACACAAGATACGTATTTAGTTCAGTATCCCGCAGTAGCAGGCCGGAAAAACCTGCGACCTGCACGACTATTCAAAACGCTTTTTGGTGTGTGAAGAGAACCACACCCCGGCAGGGATCTGCATGAGATCATTCAGAAACGTTCCCAGGAAACGTGCATATCCCGTGCAACCTATTTTCGTCTGAAAAAGCATACCGATTGAGTTTGTAGCTTTTCCTGCCGTAGGAATTTATTCCCATATAAAAATTAATGCTAATGCATGCTAAAGTAGCATTGTTTTTATGGAGTTAACGGAAAATCACGGTCCAATGCCTGATGGCTGCCACCAAATGGAAGGGGAATAAGGATGAGTATAAGAAGCGAAATTATTGATGGCAACGAGGCCCAAAGAAGCACATACGGATTGATATATACGGAAGTATTGGGCTGGGTGGATCTCGGACATGCGCAGGGTATAGACATACGCAATTTGTGGGCGCAAATGCTGCGAGGTGAATCCCAAAGCGGGCCAACTTATGATGTGACATATAAACAATCGATGGCTGGCCTTAAACGTCGTCTGACGGTGGGTAAATCAATCACCTGGCGCCTAAAAAAAGGCCTGTCATATCATCAAAAGCAAAGCATTGCTCTTGCCATGATGATGACTGTAGCCCGAAGATTTGAGGGGCTCCAGGGCTCTTTCCCTTTCAACTGGGCTACAGATAGCGGGTTCAGCGGTGAAGACCTAGTATCGGACCTCCTCGGCTTTTACCGGGTTATGGCGTGTATGAACAACGTGTTCAGCTACCTGAAACCAGTAAGCAAAGAAGAGGCTTTAAAACGGTGGGACCATTACGGAAAAATAGGCTCGTGGAAAAATGAGACTTTCAAACCGCTGCTATTCCCAGACCCGGACCATTCCCCAACGGCAGGCCACATTTTGGGCAATTACCTAACTTCATGAGAACCGTCACTCCTTATAACAGGTGGACATCTGAGGATGTCGGTATTGTTGACCCTAACCGCAGCTTTATCCTTTTTGGCAGGGGAGAATCACGGACATGAAAAAGTCACTAAAAATTACACTGGCCATTCTGGTGGTATGCGTAATTGGTTTTTTATATGGCTTGCAATATCTCAAGATGGAATTCGCGGATGGTGCTGATTATACGGAACAGGATAAGCGGGAGTATGATTTTTATACTCCGAAATTGCTGAAAAATATGCCGCGCGTTAGCAACATCTACAACTTTCATTACAGCAATGTGTCCGGACCCAACCCCGCACTGATTTATCAGGCAAGATTTTCCGGCACAACGGATACTAGCGAAATTGACACCTACCTGGAAAAAAACGGGTATAAAAAAGGAGGAATGTGCAATACCAGCGGAGATTGCTGGATCGGCAAAGATCCCAATATAACCATATCGGTAGGTATCGAAGAAAACCCGAGCGCCATCCGTGTCGAGATGGTAGATAAGGCGGGATACCATTGAAGAGATTAGGCAAGAAATAGCGAAACACCAGCTAAGTAACCTTCACGAGCCCAGTTGGTCGGTGCTGGGTTTCTTAAAGAATGCTACAAACGAAAACCTTACTATAAACTACAACATCTGATTATTATATCCAATAAAAACAGGTAATTATGCTATTAGCGCGTTTTTTACATCATTGGACCTCAAACTCCAGAAAGAGTCCAGAAGGCAAGATGCTCATTTTTTAATCTTGCTGGCACTGCCAGCAAGGTCGTTTTTTAACCACCAAAGGCAGAATCTGAGCTCACATACGGATAAAATCAGGGCCAATAATGGCAATGATACGTGTACGATTTGTCAGTCTTACGATCTTTTGCTGGTTGAGTCCCCGTAACAATCTTCTGACTTCTTTACTCCGTCTGATATTCAGGCCGTTCGCCAGTTGTTTGCGACTAATGAAACTAAGCAGCCCCTCCTGAGTAGCCAGCGTTTCAAAACGAATATGGTGGCCTTCTGCCAGGAATGCGGAATGGCGTGCCGGGCTGAGCCAGTACAATGCCTCCAGCATATCATTCCAGGCTCTGCGCAGCAGTTGTAGTGAAGCATTCAGTCCGTACACCGGTCGGTTATAATCTGGCGCGCCGGTAAGTGGATTTTCTTCCTGAAATTTCCAGATGGCTTCATGGTGAGCAAGACGATTACGCAGATCACGTATACGAGTAAATTTTTTTTCCAGAATATGACGTCCCGTTCTGGCTGGTGCACCAGGGAAGACCTCCGGTAGCAACTGAGGCCACAGCAGCGAACGGTTTCGGGGCTCATTATAATTATTCGTCAGGAAATTGGTCCAGAAACCAAAATCCAGTCCAGAAATCACCCGTTCCGCAGTGGGTTGTTTACCTGCATCTCTGATCCGCTTTGATACCTTGCGAATGCAATCTTCTTCCCAGGCTGTTCTGTCATAAACAGGCTTTCCGTCACGATGCATAGTCTGACCACGGGCATTTTTCTTAAATCGTTTTCCCTGACGGATCCAGACCCTATCACCAATATAACGGGGCAAATCAAAGATCCAGTTGGCATCCGTGCGCCAATGTCCCACAGCCCCGGGCATAGGATGATGGCGAATGCTGTAATCGATGGCATTGCGCAGCGTCACTTCAAGACACTGCATAAGTGGCTGCATTGCACTGGCAATCGCCTTGTTCCAGTTATATCCACCCAGTTCTTCACCTGGCTTAAGCTTCAGCACATCGGCGTAAATTTTTAGCCGTTCAGCCGAGATATAATCTTCCAACTGCATTCTGCCCTCCCAGGCTCTTAGGTTGGAACAAAGTTGACATGCGTGTCAACTGCTGATAGATTTTCCACATCAAGGCGCGGATTTCTTCGGACCCGTGCGTATAAGTTAGTATCGGAAAAGCCACCTTAGGGTGGCTTTTCTCGTTCTGAGAGAAAATAGATCCCCGGCTGTCTATTCCGGGAAGAATCGCCTTCAAACTCTCCGCCAACTGATCAACTGGCAATACGCCCGTTCTGGCATAGAATAAAACAGAACAAATTAAGCTCACCAGTTCCAAAACGCAACGAACGGGAAGCTCTTCTGAGCGGAGTGCTCATTTTTTAATCTTGTTGGCACTGCCAACAAGATCATTTTTTATACAATCGTACCAAAACCCACTCATTTTCTAATTTTGGCTCGTGCCATTTCCTGACGTAATTTGGCCACAACACCACTGACATGTTCACGTGAGGCTGCTTGAGGACGAACGGGTTGCGTTGATGTTGACATGAGCGCCGAGCGTGATGCCAAACGCATTGCTTCAGGTTTGGCCGGGTGGGAAGATTTTCCTGCTGTGAACAATTCGCCATTCCGGGCGCGCTTTATCACCGTCAGCAGCCAGGCTGTCGGGTTATTCAGGTTTCCTCTGACCATCGTCTGAACAAGGCTATCCAACACTTGCCGGGCAGCCTCAGCAGGCAATGCGCAAAGCTGAGCGGTGATCTGTCGGCGATCTTCCTCAGCCATGCTGCGTTGCAGTTCGGCTGGTAGTTCTGGTACGTACGTTTTTTTATTCACACTGTGTGTGAAATTACGTACGTTACAGTTCGGTTTGGTTGAATCCTTGTAAGTAACTGATTCCAGAATGAGTTCGGAAAACGAACTCTGTATTTCATTACCCGTTTCATGACTGAGTTCGGTATCCGAACTGCGCTTAAATTGACTGAGTTCGGCATCCGAACCGGGGGGATTATTACCGGGTTCGGTTATAGAAACATGGGAAATAGACTCCCTGAGGGACACGCGGTTCGCCATCTGCTGAGGCGTTTGTGGCGCTCCCAATCGTTCAACGATAGCTGCCATCTGCGAATGCTGATGACGCATTGTCGGGTCATGTTGGATGTCGGACAACACTGACCAGGCCGTTTGATTCACTGTACGGTTTTTATGCTCACAGGCCGCAGCCAGCGTATCAAGCCAGGTCGGATCTAATGTCTCGGCATCACGGGCTGATAATGGTTCATCGTGTTGCGCATAGATGTTTCCCCGCACACGACCTTTATCGTCACGTACACGGCGACACAGGCTGAGCCAGCCGGTAAGGCGTAACATCAACAAAACGCGGCTAACGGTCTCACGGGATGCTTTGCCGTTAAATGGAGAAGCAAGCTGCAACTGTAATTCATCATAAGTCGGAAATACGGCCCCCTGATTCTGTTGCGCATACAGACGGATCATTATCCACGCCGTTTTATCCAGTGGCGATAAACGCGTGTCCAACAATAATCGGCGGGGTATGGAATCATGCACATTGCCCATATAGAGCAGGCCACTACGCAGATTCGTAACATCGGCGCTACCCGTGTGTTTTTCCGCGCTTATTCGCTCCGCCATTCGGGCATTCATTTGCGCCAGTGTAAAGGAGATCAGGCTATCATCAGGTATTCGAGTTGTAGTCATGGATTTAGCGGATCCTTAATCACGCGCCCTGCGCCAACAAATATGGCGAAGGAGTCAAACGGTAATCGTGCAGGCAATGCTGCACATGGCTAAAGGCACTCAGTCCTGTACCCGGTACCCAGGCACAGGGTGAATGTCGTCACTTCCAAATTTCATTGTTGTAGCGTTCGTGGGTGAGTAACTCCCAGTCTGCGCCACTGTTACGGCTTAACAGCCGCCAGGTGGCCCCGACATTAATCTTTATCCAGGCACGCCCGGGGGCGTGCTTACCTTTTACATGGATATTTTTGTAATTTCGCTCGCCGCGGCGAAACTGCTGAACCAGCGCTTTCGCTTTTTTCTGGCAAGATGGCGGCGCAGAACGAGGGACCTGTAAACCGGGCATCAAGATCATGGGCTTCATGCCGGCCTCCTCACCGTTCCTCTCTCGGCATGATTACGGACCGCCTGAATGGCTTTTTTGGCCGTGTTGGTATGAGGTACATCGAAGCCGCGTACCGCGTGCCACACAGCCGTAAGTGACACATCCATTTGCTCGGCGGCCAGCATCATGACATCCAGACCATCCGCGCTTGAGGGATCGTCAATGCCTGCCTTTTGCCACTGGCGCCACAGCGTCGCATTTTCTTCATCACTGAGTGCGGCGCAACGCCCCTGGCGGATACTGATACCGGTCATACGCCGACGCGCGGCGACTTCAACCGTCGTCAACCCAAAATAGTGCTGCATCATCTCAATAGAACCCCCCAGCGCCAGGGCACGGTCAATACGTTGCATGCGTTGTTGCTCGCGACGCGCATGCTGCAGCATCAATGAGAAGTTTTCATGGTGGATTTGAAATGTCAGTACCGATACCGGGCTGTTCAGCAGATAATGCAGATCTTCAACAGTCAAACCATGCAGCAGTTGCATTTCCTCTGTTGTCAGTCCCAGAGACTCACAACGGCGTATATAGCCGGACTTCAACTCCATAACCAACTGCGTTAACAAGCTGTTGGTCGCCTGAGATAAGCTGTTACTCATCGTTGGTTCCCCCCAGATATTCAGCCACCGGGCTCAAAGCAGTGAATGGCAAAAAAATAAAGCGGTAAGATAAGCAGGTCAGAAAAACAGGAGCCAGGGAAGGGTTACCCGTTGGCGATAATTGAATGCGCATCACTGAACCTCCCGGCGATGACCAAGCGCGGCAGGCCCGGTTCCCTGTACACCGTGATGCAACCGGGCGTTCTGTCCGGCCTCATACCCCTGCCGTCGGGCAATATCGTCACCGCGACATGTCTTGAGTGCGCGTGTTTGTAACTCGCCCATTCTCTGATTCTCCATCCATGACACCATCAACTGGTGCTCCTGTTCAGAAACCCGAAACGTTGTAATGACCTGCCGAACGCCCAGAACCCATCCGGCCCGAAACTGCTCCGCTCTCGCACGGCGCGTAGTCAGTTTCAAATGCTTGTTCTGGGTTTTCAAATAGGCTGAAGTGGCATCTTTCAACTGACGGCTAAGCACATCAAACGCATAAGCGGCAACAGCCGGGCGTCCGCTAAAGCCATAGAACGTCACATTACGGCGATACCCGGACGGGGTTTCTCGCCAGGAGAAATACAGGCGGCACCCAAAGGCATGGCAAACGGCCCATGCCAGACTGGACATCCACTCGGGGAGTTTGCTCTTAGCCTCTGACGGCGCGCCCTGACTTGGGGCCTGCTGTATTGATGAAAGACTCGCATCCAGCTCGCTGATACCGTATTTTTCCATCAGTTTTTGCGCCCGGGCCAACGCCAGACCAGCCTCATGGGCATTGCTGTTGCTACGAGCCAGTTCAAGAAGTTTACGAACCAGTTTCACCAAGCGTTCTTGTCGTTGTGAAGAACTCATCGGTCATTCTCCTCTGTTGCAGGTACGTCACGCTGCAGCTCGCGCAGACGACGCATAACCCGGATAAGGCGCATCAGCTTGACGGCGTGAATGTCGTCAAGCAGCGGTAAGTCAGCAGCCCTCTCCGTTCCGATTAACACATCGCCCAGTGAACAACCGTCATGGTCGGTGTTGTCGGCGCCGGCAAGAGAGAGCAGAAAAACAGTAAAAGGGGAAGGTTGTTCAATACGCCCTGCCGCCAGATGCCGATCGGCCAGCTCATAGCCGGCCGCGTACAATCCGGATCTGTCAGCTTTGATTTCAGCTTCGCACCCCGCGACTTCGGCCAGTTCGAAAGCCAGACGGAACGTCATTACCTGCAGATGTTCAATATCATCCTGCAGTGTTGGAATAGCCCAGATAGTGCCGACAGGCTCCAGACCCACTTCAGCAAAAGCAACCTCAGAATGTTCGGTATTATCTTGTTGTGGCGCCATGACCAAATGCGGGGGCTGGAATGGAGAACGCGTTAATACCTCATCGTTGTCCGGTAAAGGGGCACTCCCAGAGGCACTTTCGGTTTCACCAGAGAGTATCGCTGGCGCACCGTATAAATCAGGCTGGGTCTCTACACGCGTCGTATTGAAAGAAGGAGCCGTTTTCTCTTCCTGCGGTTCCTCCGAAGCGTTGTCCTGCTTACCATCTGAATCAAACAAAGCGCTGGCCAGGGCTGTCGGCGCAATATTCTGATCGCCCAGATGTTCTACGCCCGGCGATAATTGACTGTTTTTCTCCTCAGGAGATCCCTCTGACGGCAAGGAACCATCAATTTCTAAAGATTGTACCGATAATGATGTTGGTTCCCCCAAATGCTTACGCCGATTTTGTTCCTTTGGATCGAGCTCCAGTAACCAACGGTCATAGTTAAGTGAGGGATGTGGCAGTGCTTCTACGAGAGCACCAATCAGCTCGTCACGGAACATATCCAGTGAATACATTTCAGGAGCGTCGAAATGACGGCAAACGGCAGCAAATACTTCATCAAAAGAGCGCA
This sequence comes from Brenneria izadpanahii, assembly GCF_017569925.1. NCBI lineage: Bacteria > Pseudomonadati > Pseudomonadota > Gammaproteobacteria > Enterobacterales > Pectobacteriaceae > Brenneria > Brenneria izadpanahii. The sequence goes on from NZ_CP050854.1 coordinate 4,140,622, forward strand.
TTGTGGAAACATCATTAGCAAAGAGTTTCCAGGTTTTTTCAGCGTCACTACGCAGGGAAAGCAACTGCCTGATTTGCGGCGCCCCCAGCCCTGACTCAAGTAGTACCGGCATGGATGGATACAGATACTTCACCGTATCTTCCATTCGGCTGATCCCCGAGAAATGTACTGGATAACCTTCCGCAGCAAGTAATGAAGAAAGCTCCCGGAGAGTGACGCATTTACCCAATTGCTCTTCATAAATAGAGCGAGCCTTTCTGATACCTAGCGCTTTTTCAATGAAACTCAAGTCGCCACGCACGTCATTTTCGGCCAGATGTCCAATGACACAGGACAAACGGCCCGGCCACGGTTTGAACAAACAAGGAAAACGGTAAAAACGCTCTTCCCCGGTTTCCTGCCACAGTTCGCACAGGATTTGGTAGCGAGTGTTGCCACCATCACTAAAGATATAAACCTGCGAACCGGCTTCCGGATCCCGGGTAACTTTTGGCACAGTGTCCAACCCTCTGGCCTGAATAGAAGCTTTGATTTCCTCATATTTAGGGTTACGGGAAGTTCGGGGATTGTCTGGGTTAGGTGCCAATTCATCCAAAGTCAGCACCATCGGCAGTTCACTAACAGGAAGCGGAGTGACTGAGGTTGTTTCAGGCTGCGTGCCCAACGCGGTTTTACCCTGTTGCAATAATGCGCTGCTAAGATCGAGTACCTTGTTTTTTGAACGCGCCATGCTCATGCCCTCCCTGCGCCAACATATTGCCCGTCAGGAAGATCGCTGAAAGCGGTATATTGCCCTTCAAACTTAACGCGGATGGTGCCTGTAGCTCCCTGGCGCTGTTTGCCAATGATGATTTCGGCAATACCCATATCCTGCGTATCGGCGTTATACACCTCGTCGCGGTAAACAAAAGCAATGACGTCAGCATCCTGCTCCAGCGCGCCAGAATCACGAAGGTCGCCGTTAAACGGGCGTTTATCCGCCCGGCTCTCCAATTGACGGTTCAGTTGAGACAACGCTACCACCGGGCAGTCAAGCTCTTTGGCCAACGCTTTAAGACTCCGTGAGATCTCAGAGATTTCCTGTGTACGGTTTTCCTGACCTGGGCAACGCATCAGTTGCAGATAGTCCACCATGATGAGGCCCGGCCGGCCATAAAGGCGGGTATAGCGTCGTGCGCGTGAACGCAGCAAGGCCGGCGTCTGGTAGCTTTCATCATCAATGATTAAGCGATCTTCCCAGGGCGTCATTTCCGCGACAGCCTGGCTGATCCGCGCCCAGTCTTCATCATCCAGTTGACCATTGCGCAGCCGCGCTAACGCTACCCGTCCCAGCATCGAAACAAGCCGTTGCAGCAACTGCGCTCGCGGCATCTCAAGGCTAAAACAGAATGCCGGCTTACTGGCGTCCCGAAGGGCGCCGACGCAGAATGAGAGCCCCAGAGAGGTTTTCCCCATGGAAGGACGTGCAGCGAGTAAAATGAGATCGCCGCCCTGCAAGCCACAGGTAATCGCATCCAGTCTGGCGAAACCGGTCGGCGTTCCGGTAATGCCATTCCCCCCGTTAACCATTTCCAGATGACTGGCCAGCGATTCAAGACCGGCAATCAGACTCACATTTTGCTGCGTTTGTGTCTGTTCTGACAGTTGGAACAATTGCTGTTCCGCCCGTTCGGTCAGTACGGCCGCATCGGCACGGGGAACTACTGCTTCGACGCTTAATTCACGCCCTAACTGGAGAAGTCCACGCAGCCTGCTGCGCTCAGCAACAATATTGGCATAGGCAACAATGTTGGCCGCACTCGGCGTGTTTTTCGCCATTTCAGCCAGATAGGCAAATCCACCAACCGATTCAAGAGCTGTGTTTTGCTCCAACGAATCGGATAAAGTAATCAGATCGATTGGCTGCTGGCTGGCCATAAGTTGCCCCATCGCCTGAAAAATCCGGCGGTGTGCCGGCAGATAAAAATCGGTATCCCGGATCAGCGGCAGCACATCATCCCAGCGATCATTATCCAGCATTAACCCGCCGATCACAGCTTGCTCGGCATCAGCGGAATAAGGTACGTTTACGGTTTGTTCTGACACGGCTCGCCCCTTAGTCATGATCATCAGTGAGTGGATGATTCAGAAAAAAATCACAAGACGAACACACACCTAACCCTGTTTCACGGTTGACTTTGAGCCAGTAACAAAGGTTTCGGTTTTCGTCGACACAGGCATGGCTGTCTGTACAACCACACCCGACACAAGTGGCTTCCTGCTCAACCGCTACCGATAAGGCGCCAATTTCATGAAGCGCTGTAGTTAATATTGCGCGTAGCGCCGCTGAGGCGACCAGGATGAGGGGAGCATTATCATAGATTGCGCCTCCTCCAGCCTGATGGCTCCAGCCGATTTCTAGCAGAGGGGCTCCAGGGGAAGAAAACTCGCCCAGCGCCTGCTCGCGGAGTTCTTCTTCGCTATCAAGGTTATAGAAATCAATAAATCCGCGGGAAACACCCCATTCCAAAGACAATCGCTGGTATAACAACTCTTTGGCGGTTTCGTAATCGGGAGCGTCAACAAACGCAAAAATCTCTTCACATAAGCGAAGGGGATCTGTACTGCTGGCAACGGCACGCCACAACCGGTTTTGGTTATTTTTGCTCATGCCTGCACCTCCTTGTTTCCCATCAGAAGTGCGTCAAAGTCAGGCTTCCAATACGGAAATAACTCGCAGGCCAGATTATGCATAGTAACAGCAGCGGCCTGAGTGGATGTGCGTGTCGTCGTTCTTTCAAGACGGTGAACCGGCTGGCCGCAGGCGTGCCCCATCTTGTAGATTTCTAATTTTGGGATCAGGGTATTGAGGAGAGATACGTTGAATTGATCTGCACGAGTGTATAGGCCGTTGGCGATAATGTTGTTCAGGCTTTCCAGCGTTTGCTGGTCAAGGTTCGTGAACTCCATGCAGTTTGTCAGAATACGAATGTGTGGCAACGAAATACCGTAGCAAGTCAACGGTAATAGCCCTTCCATCAATCCCAACGTACCACGCAAGAACTCACGAGTGTCCGGCAGTATAGGTTTAATCACACCGACGGCAAATTCGGTGCTGGCCAGCAATATGAGTTCTAACATCACTGAAGCCGCACCTTTAGAATCGATGATAATGACGTCATAGCGCTGAAACAGAGGATGCTGCAGCACATTGCGCAGACGCATACGACCATCAGGCGCGTGAAGCATGGAAGAAGACAGGCGGTCATGCGGATCGTTAGAAACAATAATGTCCAGATTTGGGATGACTGACCGTGAAACGATATTCTCAGGCTGATTGAGATCGACTGACTTCATCAACAATTCGTACAGGCCGCTGGGTGCCTCGTATTCCAGGGCGAATATACTACTTGCTGTAGGTTGAGAGTGATCACCATCAATGAGGAGAGTCTTTTTGCCCGCATCCGCCAGAAAACCGGCGAGGTTGGCACTTTGTGTCGATTTTCCTTCGCCGCCTTTGGTTGAGACCATAGGGACGATTTGCGGCCGGGTACTGACGGAAGCTTCAGTGGCTTTAGTAACGATATTTTCCATGTGTACACTCGAATAAATTATTCGATGCGTACAGGGTCTACGGTACTCTACACACTGCGATATATTAACTTGCTTACAAAGAGAGGATTGAAAATCCTCGTGTCCTTGGTTCGATTCCGAGTCCGGCACCATAATTTAGTTTCAGGATGTCCTTATGCGTCCGTAAACGTTAAAAAATCAGTAAGTTAAAAAAAATCTGGAGTACCAATGGGTACTACCAGATTTTTTGACATCCGTAGTTTTTGGGGGCTTAATTGGGGGCCTGCCGGTTCGATAAACTATGGAGCCCCCATCATGCCTCTGACTGATACCGCCATCCGCAACGCCAAGCCGCTCGATAAACCTTACAAACTCAGCGACGCGCAGGGCTTATACCTGCTGATCAAACCCAACGGTTCCAAGCTCTGGCATCTTAAGTACCGCTTCGGCGGCAAGGAGAAAAAGCTGGCGTTTGGCGCTTACCCCACTGTCACGCTGGCAAATGCCCGTAAGCTACGCGAGGAAGCCCGTGCGGTACTCAGTGCAGGCGACGATCCCGGCGTAAAAAAACAGCAGGACAAGCAGGCGAGAAAAAACGGCAATACCTTTGAAGAGATCGCCCGCAAGTGGGTGGCGGGTAATATCCGTTGGACTGAAGCCCATGCCGCCAAAGCCCTGCGCTCGCTGGAACTGCACGTCTTTCCGCTGATCGGTAAATTCCCCGTTACCGGCCTGAAAACGGCCGATCTGCTAATCCCGCTGCGGGTGGCGGAGAGAAAAGGCAATCTGGAAACCGCCGCGCGGATACAGCAGCGCACCACGGCGATCATGCGCTATGCGGTACAGGAAGGACTCATCGCCAGCAACCCCGCCAACGATCTGGCCGGAGCCATTGCGCCGCCGCCAAAAAACCACTACCCCGCCCTACCGCTGGAGAAGCTGCCGGAGATGGTGGAACGGATCGAAGGCTATTCCGGCAGATTACTAACCCGGCTGGCAGTGCAGCTTAACCTGCTGATCTTTATTCGCTCCAGCGAGCTACGCTTTGCCCGCTGGACGGAGATCGATCTGGATGGCGCAATGTGGACCATCCCCGCGCAACGTGAACCCATTCCGGGCGTGCGTTATTCAGAGCGCGGCGCGAAGATGAAAACACCGCATCTGGTGCCGCTGTCAACACAGACGGTAACTGTACTGAAGCAGCTAAAACTGCTGTCCGGTAGCAGTGAGTTGCTGTTTCCCGGCGACCACGATCCGCGTAAACCGATGAGCGAAAACACCATCAACAAGGCGCTGCGCACGATGGGCTATGACACGCAGGTGGACGTTTGCGGTCATGGTTTCCGCACGATGGCCTGTAGCGCGCTGATTGAGTCCGGTCGCTGGTCAAAAGACGCCGTGGAGCGGCAGATGAGCCATCAGGAGCGCAACCACGTCCGCGCCGCCTATATCCACAAAGCGGAGCACCTCGACGAACGCACGCAGATGATGCAATGGTGGTCAGACTATCTCGACGCCTGCCGGCAGAAATTCATCCCGGCTTACCGTTTTGAGAGGCATATTCAGGTTGCCTGAACCCGCGACTGATTGACGCCGAAAAGCAGATCTTTGCGCCAGTGGATCTGCTTTTTTATTTGCACCAGCGCAGGGGCCCATATCACTGCACCCGTTCACCGACGCCGGGAAAATCGCAGGACTGCACCAGATTCCCCGCCGAACAAATTCGAACTGCGCCAGTGTTGGCCTTTTCAGCCCTTTGGCCCTTTCCGGTTTGGCGCTGTTACCCTTAGACCCCCTTTACCCTTTCGGCCTTTTCCCTTTTGACTGCACCAGATACAGGAATTATCCTTCGTTTCAACGCCCATAGACCTGCGCCACATAGCGCCCGCGCCCGTCGCCGTGGCCCAGATCCATCGCCGTCAGCGCCAGCGCCTCTTTTTCACTGAATCCCTGCGCCAAATAATAGCGAATAGCATCCTGCGCCCAGGCGTAACGCAATGAATGCGGAGAATATGCGCCGGTCAAGCCGATACGCGAAGCCTGACCGTGCCAATATTTCATCGCGCTTTTCAGGTCGGGCTTATCAATCAGCCTGCCGTTGCGGCTCTCTGCCACAGCCAGCGCATTTTCCAGCGCTTTTCTGACTGCGCCAGCATCCAGAATTATTGTCTCGCGAGGCCGTCCGCCTTTGGTTCCAAAAACGATGGTCAGCCGGGACTCACCACGCTCCAGCGCCTGTTTCCACGTTCTGAGCGACTGCGCACACTGCACCGCTTCCTGTGAACGCAGTCCCATCAACCTTGATAATTCCAACGCCGCCGCCATTCCCGCGTCTTTTGCGCGAGCGGTTTCCAGCACCTGCTGATAATGCTCCGCCGTTATAGCCTGCCGAGTACCATTACGGGATGCGCCGGATAAGCCGAGCGATTTATTGGACAGCCGTTCACTGGCTGCTAACCGATCACGCCCGGACTGCTTCAGCAGACAGCGGAGCGCCGCCATTTCGTTTTGCAGGCTGCGTTTCGTTATGCCTTGTTCCAACCGTTCACGAACGTAACTCTCAATATGCCGCGCTTTCAGTTGCCCCACCCGTCGGATCTGCACATTTTGCGCCACCACCAGACGGCCACAAAAGCGCTGCGCCAGCCTAATACGGTCATGAACGGTTTTATGACTGCCGCCCGCCTGCCGCGCCAGCGTTTTCATTTTCTGCTCCAGAATGCCCATTTTCGCTTTCCCCTTTTCATGATTGCCGCAACTCCAAAATCTGATACAACCTTCCCCGGCGCGTGGGCCGATAGCCCTGAATGGTGGTCGGGCTGCGAACGATACCTGAGCGCCGGGGCGGCAGCCGTTGAGGTGTTGCGGGGCTTCGGTGGTGCTCTCTGAGCAGCCGCCGCTTGCGCGGGTAATCCCCCGGATCGCCCTGATCCCCCTCCGGTATCGGTTCAAGTTCTCCTGTGAGTGAAAGTGGGTGGAATCACGGTGTCAGAATCCCGCCATAAGCTGGCGCAGTGACGTTCTCTGGCGCAGGACTGAAGGGCTGGTGCGTCACTTTCCCGCTCGGCGCGGTTAAAGTGACGCACTGGACTGGCGCAGTGATTGAAAATTGAAATTCTGGTGCAGGATTGCGGTCACACGGCAGCAAAGCAGCTATCGTTGCAGGACACAGTCCGTCACGTTTATAGACTGGTGCAGAGAGTGAAGGATGACCTTAACCATCAGTAAGATGGCCCGGCGGTTTGCAAAGGTAGCTGCCGGTAAAGGGACGACCATCCTGATTCATCAGGCGCTTCTCTCAGGTCGTGAAGCATTTTGTGCAGGTGAAAACTTACACCCGTGGCAACAAGGCAGAAAGGGAAAACTGTTTTTTGCTTTTACACAGTTGTTTGTTGATTTCTTCGCCATTTTATGAATGTAAAGCTGCCGCGCTTCGCTTGCCTTCTCCCGTCCTGTTATCCGCGTTCGCCGATAACAGGACGGGAGAGATTATTTTACTTTAGCGTTCTTCTGGATTGCGGTAACGGGAAGGCCAGATTTCCGCAGGCGCAACACCCAATGCTTCCGCAATCAGCCGTTCACCCTTGGGCCAGTGTTTTGTCAACGCATTCGCCAGCGTGGAAGAGGCTAGCCCCGCGTTACGCGAAACCGCCGCCAGCGACGTTCCCCGCTTTTTCAGCGCCGCAATAATATCGGCGGGATGCCAATCCTGTTGATTCATACCGCCTCCTCATTAATACATTTCACACCGTCGGCGGTACGTATCCAGCGCGGGGCTTTCAGTTCAGCGGCAAAGTAATCAACCAGTTCCGCCAGAAGCCAACGCAATTGTTCTTCCGCTTGTGGTGGAAACATCCGGCAAAGCAGAAGTTGAGTCAGGGTAAAACAGTAATCGCAAAGCGTATCCGCATCGGGGGCAAAACGGGGAGAATTTGTGGGCAAGGTATCAACGGTCAGGCTGTCTATCAGGTGAGGCGGAATGGGATCGCTTAGGCCCGGTTTCAGCAGCGCAAGACCGGCGGCAAGCCGACCGCAGAGAGCCATCTTCAGTACAGGATCGTAGCTTTCCGCCTGAGTATCTGCGCACTTTTCACAATGGTCGGCCAGTACGATGAAATCCGTGGCGGCGCTGAAAGGAACGCTAAGTAATGGGTGAGTCTGGTTGAGGGTTGTAGCCATAGTGGCAGCCTCCGATGAGTAAGGAATATTACCACCACCGAAGAGACCAATCTTGCGGGTGGTGGACTGAACGGAGTTGGTCTTACCGGCCTCATCGGACACCGGCGCACCTTGCGGTGCCCCCGCCCAGCCCACCATAATTCGGCATAGCTAAGCATACGACATAAAAAAGACGCTGGCGCGTCCTATGTCGCCGATGAAGTATTTCAGGAGACCAATCCCGGCACCTGATTTTGCAGGTGCGAGTAAAAGATAGCGCGGCGATGAATTAACCGCAAGCGATTTTCTACGCTCATAAACTGTGCAAATAAATACGCCGGTCATCATAGAGCTTGAACTTAATGTTCTATTTAGCTAATTTAGCCAAATTAGCTAATACACCTTTAGTCACCCACACAGTATGAATGAACAAGACATCTACCACCGTATTAAGCAGGCACTGGACAAAGCCCCGCGTAACCAGTACATAGCCGAATTGCATCTGCAAATGATCAAATATGCCGATGAACTGGAACATATTACGGCGAAAGAATTTTGCGAAGGGGCCGGTCTGCGCCAAAGTCTGGGTACTGAATTCAGCAAAATGCGTAACTTAACCCGTCGGTTAAAAGCTGCGGGTCTGGACACCGAACTGTTGTAAGCAGGCTTACGGCATATGACAACGTTTTACGAGACATTGAATGGCTATCAAAAAAACTGAACTTTACTCCTCTCTTTGGGCAAGCTGCGACGAACTGCGTGGCGGAATGGATGCCAGCCAGTACAAAGACTATGTGCTGACCCTGCTGTTTATGAAGTATGTTTCTGATAAATATAAAGGCGATCCCTACGGGATGATCGTTATCCCGCAAGGGGCCAGCTTTGATGATATGGTCGCGCTGAAAGGCGACAAAGAGATCGGCGACAAAATTAACAAGATTATCCAAAAACTGGCGGCTGAGAACGATCTGAAAAGCGTGATTGACGTGGCCGATTTTGACGATGAAGACAAACTCGGCAAAGGCAAAGAGATGATCGATCGGCTGTCGAAGCTAGTCGGCATCTTCGAGGGGCTGGATCTGTCCGGCAACCGGGCCGAGGGCGACGATCTGCTGGGGGATGCCTATGAATATCTGATGCGCCACTTTGCTACCGAATCCGGCAAGAGTAAGGGCCAGTTTTATACCCCGGCGGAAGTGTCGCGCATTCTGGCGAAGGTGATCGGCATTACGACTGAGACGCCACAGGATGCGACAGTGTACGATCCGACCTGCGGCTCCGGTTCGCTGCTGCTGAAAGTGAACGACGAAGCCCGCCGCGGGCTATCGCTCTATGGGCAGGAGATGGACAACGCCACCAGTGCGTTGGCGCGGATGAATATGATCCTGCACAACAACGAGACCGCTAAGATATGGAAAGGCAATACGCTGAGCGATCCGCAGTGGAAAGAGGCCAACGGCCAGTTGAAAGCCTTCGACTTCGCTGTAGCGAACCCGCCGTTTTCGAATAAAAACTGGACCAGCGGCCTGAATCCGAAGAAAGACCCGTTTGAACGCTTCGTATGGGGTACTCCGCCGGAGAAGAACGGCGACTATACCTTTTTGCTACATGTCATCAAAAGCCTGAAAAGCACCGGCAAAGGTGCGGTGATCCTGCCGCATGGCGTGCTGTTCCGCGGCAATGCCGAGGCGGCTATCCGCGAAAACCTGATCAAACAAGGCTATATCAAAGGCATTATCGGCTTACCGGCTAACCTGTTTTACGGCACCGGCATCCCGGCGTGCATTATCGTGATCGACAAAGAACACGCGCACAGCCGCAAAGGTATTTTTATGATCGACGCCAGCCGGGGCTTTATTAAGGACGGCAACAAGAACCGCCTGCGCAGTCGGGATATTCACCGTATCGTGGACGTGTTCAACCACCAACGCACGGTGCCCGGCTACAGCCGGATGGTGCCGGTCAGCGAAATCGCCAGTGAACAGAATGCTTACAACCTGAATATCCCTCGCTATATTGACAGCGGCGAGCCGGAAGATTTGCACGATCTGACCGCACACTTACAGGGCGGTATTCCGATGCGCGATGTCGATGCCTTACAGGACTACTGGCGGGTGTTTCCCGCCCTGCGCGACGTGCTGTTTGCCGACGATCGCCCCGGCTACTGTCGGGCGCGGGTCGAAGCCCAGCGGGTTAAACCAACTATTCTGGCGCATCAGGAGTTTAAGGATTTCGCTACCCGCAGCCTGCTGCCTTTTAAGGCATGGGTGAAAGAGTCGGCGCTGGATGACATAGGCAAAGGTGATAAACCGAAAGAACTGATACAGGATATCGGCGAAATGCTGTTGGCGCAGTACGCCAACAGCGAGCTAATGAACAAATACAGCGTGTACCAGATTTTAATGGACTACTGGTTCGACGCCATGCAGGACGATGTGTACGTGATTACGCAAGATGGCTGGAAAGCTGCCGCGCAGATCCGCGAACTCCAGCCGGTGAAAGGCAAGGATGGAAAAAACGTCTGGAAAGAAGCGCACGATTTCGAATTTACCAAACGGCGCTATAAGGCCGACGTTTTACCCCGCTCTCTGGTAGAGAAACGCTGTTTCCCGGAATTGCTGGAAGCGCTGAACCGCGCGCATGAACGTAGCGAGGAAGCCAGCCGTCAGTTAGTCGAGTTCATCGAAGAGCAGGCTGGTGAAGAAGATTTGCTGGCGGAAGCGAAGAATGACAAAGATAAGGTGACGCAAAAACTGGTGAATGCCCGCCTGACCCACCTGAAAAAAACCACCGCCGACCCGGATGAACTGGCGGCGCTGACCCGCTGTCTGGCGCTGATTAAGGCAGAAGCCAACGCGAAAAAAGCGCAGAAAGCCGCACAGGATGCGCTGGATCGTGCCGTGTTTAAGCATTATCCCACACTGGACGAACCGGCGATCAAAGCGCTGGTGGTGCAGGACAAATGGCTGGCAACCTTGCAAATGGAGATTAAGGCGGAGATTGAGCGTATTACCCAGCAACTGGCGGAACGTGTGGCGGAACTTGAAGAGCGCTATGCGGAACCGCTGCCAGCTCTGGAAGCATCCGTTACGGCGTTGAGCGAGAAGGTGGCCGGGCATTTGCGGGCGATGGGGCTGGTATGGTGATGGCTATGCAAGATCTAGTGATAGAGAAACAGCAGTCGGGTGCGGCGGGGAAAGTCGTGCCTGCGGGGTATAAACTAACAGAGGTGGGGGTTATTCCTGAGGATTGGGAGTGCAAATATCTCGGTGAATTTGGCGATATTGTGCGGGGTGGCTCTCCTCGCCCCGCAGGTGATCCTAGATATTTTGAAGGTGATTTTATCCCTTGGCTAACGGTTGCTTCACTTACGGCGATCCCGGATGCTCAACAGGTCGTTATGACAACATCGTCGATGTTAACCGAATTAGGTTCCAAGCATAGCCGGACCTTAGAAAAAGATACTCTTATTATTTCTAATAGTGGCGCAACACTTGGCGTTGCAAAACTCTTAGGAATCAAGTGCTGTGCAAATGATGGTGTTGCTGCGATTATTAATCAAAGAATTGGCAATAAATCATTTCTTATTCATTACATCAATACAATAACAAAAAACCTCCATGACAAAGTCGCAACGGGTAATGGACAGCCGAATCTAAATACCGATCTTATTCGACTTATTCCTGTACCTTTTCCAAAGGAGAAAGAGCAGGGAAAAATAGCGGGTACATTGTCGGATTGTGACAATTTCATCCTTAAATTAGAGAAACTAATCGCAAAAAAACAGGCTATTAAAACCGCCGCCATGCAGCAACTACTGACAGGTAAAACCCGTTTGCCGCAGTTTGCATTGCGGGATGATGGAGCTGCTAAGGGATATAAAAAGAGTGAGTTGGGGGAGATTCCTGAAGATTGGGTAGTATATCCTTTTGGATATATCATGAAAATTCGCCATGGGAAAAACCAGAAAGATGTTGAATGTATTGATGGAAAATACCCAATCTATGCCACTGGTGGGCAAATAGGGAAAGCGAATTCTTTTCTCTATAATAAACCATCCGTATTAATTGGACGTAAAGGCACTATTGATAAACCTCGGTATACAAACAAACCGTTTTGGACGGTTGATACTTTGTTTTATTCAGAAATATCAGAATCAGCAGATGCAAAATTTATTTTTTATCAGTTCTGTACGATTGACTGGATGCAATACAATGAGGCTTCGGGAGTGCCTAGCTTAAACGCTAGTACAATTGAAAGTATTAAAACGGCATTGCCATCAGTTGAAGAACAAACTGCCATCGCCGCCATCCTCTCCGACATGGACAAGGAAATTCAGACCTTGCAACAGCGTCTGGAGAAAAACCGTCAGCTTAAACAGGGGATGATGCAGGAGCTGTTAACCGGGAAAACCAGACTAATAAAAATGGGCTAAACCTATGGCTGATATTCGCACACAGCAATTTCTTTATCATTTAACAGATATTAACAATCTGGAGGACATTTTTTCAGAAGGGTTAAAATCCCGCAGCCTCTTACGTGGTTTTTCAGATGTTGCCGATCCTGAAATTATAGCCTCACGCCGAGCTTTGCGATTAGAAGAATATGTTCCTTTCCATTTTTTCGCTCGAAACCCCTTTGATGGCAGAGTTCATCGGAATAACCCAGATAAGACGCTCGTCCTCATCACCGTCCGACGCAACCATGCTCAAACGAATAACTGGTCAATCATTCCCAGGCATCCGTTATCTGGTTCAACGATTACTTTGCTTGATTATGAAACAGGCATGGCCACTATTGACTGGGAAACAATGAACCTTCGTGACTATAGAGATGATAATTGTAAGTGTGTCTGTATGGCGGAATGCCTATCTCCAACAACTGTGTCTGCAAGCGATTTTAATAGTATCTTTGTTCCTGATGCGGAAACAGAGGCAACTGTAAACAATCTTAAAAGAGCTTATGGGCTGAGTATGTACGTCAATAACAGCCCTAATATGTTCCCCGGAGCCTGACCGTGGCCTACGATTACAGCGCCAGTCTCAACCCACAAAAAGCCCTAATCTGGCGTATTGTCCATCGGGATAATATCCCTTGGATACTGGACAACGGTCTACACTGCGGCAACAGTCCGGTGCAGGCGGGAAACTGGATCAATATCGGCAACCCGGAGCTTATCAACAGACGCGCCGGACATCCGGTACCTGTCGGAACGGGCGGCGTACTACATGACTATGTGCCGTTTTACTTTACCCCTTCTCGCCGATGCTGATGAATATCCACAGCGGGCGTGGCGGCATTAAGCAGCGCCCCAATAAAGAAATTGTCATTCTGGTCAGCAGCCTGCGCACCGTGGCGGCGCAAAATGTGCCTTTTGTGTTTACCGATAGCCACGCCTACTATAACTGGGCCAACTACTACACAGAGTTGGACAACCTGAACCGGATCGACTGGCCCATTTTACAGGCGCGGGATTTTCGCCGCGATCCAGACGATCCGGGTAAATTTGAACGCTATCAGGCCGAAGCACTGATTTGGCAACATTGTCCAATTACACTGCTGAAAGGGATGGTTTGTTACAACGACAGCGTCAAGTTACAATTAGAACAGTGGCTGTCGCAACGCAATCTGACAATGCCCGTTCACGCACGGGCCGGGTGGTACTTCTCATGATCACATTTACACAAGGCAACTTACTGGATGCGCCCGTGGAAGCACTGGTGAATACGGTTAATACCGTCGGTGTCATGGGTAAAGGCATCGCGCTGATGTTCAAAGAGCGCTTTCCCGCCAATATGAAAGCCTACGCCCTCGCCTGCAAACAAAAGCAGGTGATGACCGGAAAAATGTTTATTACCGAAACCGGCGAACTGATGGGACCGCGCTGGATAGTCAACTTCCCTACCAAACAGCACTGGCGCGCCGACTCGCGTATGGAGTGGATTGAAGACGGTTTACAGGACTTACGCCGTTTTTTGATCGAAAAACAGGTGCAGTCCATCGCCATTCCACCGCTGGGGGCAGGCAACGGCGGTCTGAACTGGCCGGACGTTCGAGCGCATATTGAATCTGCGCTGGGCGACCTTCAGGACGTTCAAATCCTGATTTATGAGCCCACCGAAAAATACCAGAACGTTGCCAAAAGCACCGGCGTAAAAAAGCTCACCCCCGCCAGAGCGATGATCGCTGAACTGGTGCGCCGCTACTGGGTGCTGGGGATGGAGTGCAGCCTGCTGGAGATTCAGAAGCTGGCATGGCTTCTACAGCGTGCCATTAAGTTGCATCAGCAAGAAAATGTGCTGAAACTGCGATTTGAAGCGCACAACTATGGCCCTTATGCGCACAACCTGACCCATCTGCTTAATGAGCTAGACGGCAACTATCTGAAAGCGGAAAAACGCATCCCGGACAGCCAGCCGCTGGATGTGATCTGGTTTAACGATCGGGAAAAAGACCACGTAAATACTTATCTGAATAGCGAAGCTAAAGCGTGGTTGCCAGCATTGGAGCAGGTTAGTCAGTTAATAGACGGCTTTGAATCCCCATTCGGTATGGAGTTACTGGCGACCGTGGACTGGTTGCTTACCTGCGACAAATGCGAGCCCACGCTGGACTCCGTTAAAGAGGGGCTAAGCCAGTGGCCTGCGGGCGAACACTGGGCCAGCCGCAAGATGAAACTATTCGATGATAATAATCTGCAATTCGCTATTAACCGCGTAATGGAGTTCCATTGCTGAGGGTTTAAGGAGAGCGCCTTTTGAGCACCATCGGCCAGCGCGAACGCGCCACACAGCAGCGTCTGATTCAGTTTTTTGTTCAGGATTTAAGATACCGCTATCTAAGTCGGAGCGCCGGGTATGCCGGGGACAGCAATATCGACGCGGAAATACTGAGTGCATGGCTGAAACGGCGCGGCGTCAGCGATACCCTTATTACTCGCGTACTTCGGCAACTGGATTCCGCCGCCGCGCTGGGCGAAGGTAAGAAGCTGTATTACGCCAACAAAGAGGTCTACCGCCTGCTGCGTTACGGCGTGAAGGAAAAGGAAGGCGCGGGCGAGCAGAATCAGACCGTGTGGCTGATTGACTGGGCGCATCCTGAAGCCAATGATTTCGCCATCGCCGACGAGGTGACGGTGAAAGGCGAATATCGCAAGCGCCCGGATCTGGTGCTGTACGTTAACGGCATCGCGCTGGGCGTCATTGAGCTTAAACGTTCGTCAGTCCACGTCAGCGAAGGCATCCGGCAAAATCTCGATAATCAAAAGAAAACCTTTATCCGCAATTTCTTCACCACCATACAGCTTGTAATGGCGGGCAACGATACGCAGGGATTGCGCTACGGCACGACCGAAACGCCGGAAAAATATTATCTGGAGTGGAAGGAAGATAATCCCGGCATCTGTACGCATAAGCTCGATTTTCATTTGAGTCGTCTTTGCAGCAAATCAAGGCTGCTGGATATTGTCCATAATTACATTGCATTTGACGCCGGAGTGAAAAAACTGTGTCGCCATAATCAGTTTTTCGGCGTCGAGGCGGCTAAACAGCATATTACCCGTCGTGAAGGCGGGATTATCTGGCACACGCAGGGATCGGGCAAAAGCCTGACGATGGTCTGGCTGGCGAAATGGATCCGCGAAAACGTGCCGAACTCCCGCGTGCTGATTGTGACCGATCGCACTGAACTGGATGAGCAGATCGAAAGCGTGTTTATGGGGGTGGATGAAGACATTTATCGTACCTCCAGCGGCAACGATCTTATTGCAACGCTCAATCACCCAAATCCGTGGCTCATCTGTTCGCTGGTGCATAAGTTCGGTCGCCACAGCGAAGCGGAAGACAGTGCGGCAACCGACGCCTTTATCACCGAATTGCAGCAATCCCTGACGAAAACGTTCCACGCCAAAGGCGATCTGTTCGTCTTCGTGGATGAGTGTCACCGCACGCAGTCCGGCAAGTTACATAACGCCATGACCACCATTCTGCCGGAAGCCCTGTTTATCGGTTTTACCGGCACACCGTTGATGAAGAAAGATAAGAAAAAGTCGGTAGAGGTTTTCGGCCCTTATATCCATACCTATAAATTTGATGAGGCGGTAGCAGACGGCGTGGTGCTGGATCTGCGCTATGAGGCCCGCGATATCGATCAGTATCTGACGTCAGAGAAAAAGGTCGATGACTGGTTTGAGGCCAAGACGCGCGGCCTGTCGAATTTAGCTAAAACCCAGCTTAAGCAGAAATGGGGCTCAATGCAGAAGCTGCTTTCCAGCAAATCACGGCTTGAGCAGATCGTTAACGATATTCTGCTGGATATGGACACTCGCCCGCGCCTGATGGACGGGCGCGGCAACGCCATGCTGGTGTGCAGCAGCGTGTATCAGGCCTGTAAGGTTTATGAGATATTCAGCCAGACCGATCTGGCAGGGAAAGTGGCGATTGTGACCAGCTTCCGCCCCGATGCGACCAGCATCAAAGGTGAAGAAACCGGCGCGGGTCTGACCGAGAAGCTGTTTAAATTCTCAACCTATCGCAAAATGCTGGCCGACTATTTTGAGCAAAGCGAAGAGAAAGTTGCCGGACGCATCGCCGAATTCGAGCAGGAAGTTAAACAGCGCTTTATTAATGATCCGGGGCAAATGCGCCTGCTCATTGTAGTGGATAAGCTGCTGACTGGCTTTGATGCACCCTCTGCGACTTATCTCTATATCGATAAGAGCATGACTGACCATACGCTATTTCAGGCAATTTGCCGGGTAAACCGGCTGGACGGAGAAGATAAAGAGTATGGTTACATTATCGATTATAAAGATCTGTTCCGCTCACTGGATAAAGCGATAACCGATTACACCACAGGCGCATTCGACGATTACGATCAGGAAGATGTTGATGGCCTGCTGAAGAACCGTTTGGAGCAAGCGCGTCTGGATCTCGACAGTGCGCTGGAGGTGGTTCGTAGCCTGTGCGAGCCCGTCAGGGCACCACGTAGTTTGCAGGACTATCAGCACTATTTCTGCGGCGAGTCGGGAGAAAATCAGACGGCATTAAGCGAGAAAGAAGCGCTACGCCTGTCGTTCTATCAGAATGTCGCCCGCCTGCTGCGTGCTTACGCCAGTCTGGCGAATGAAATGCCGGAAGCGGGTTATACCGCTGAGGAGGCAGAAAGCATTCGCGCCGAAGTCGCTGAATTCGAGAAACTGCGTTACGAAATTAAACTGACCAGCGGCGATCTGCTGGATATGAAACGCTTTGAACCCGCCATGCGTCACCTGCTGGATATGTACGTTCGCGCCGACGGCAGCGAAGTGCTGATGGATTTCGAAGAGTTAAGCCTGATCGAACTCATTGTTGAAAAGGGTGCGTCGGCACTATCCGCCCTGCCGGATGATATTCGCAATAATCAGGATGCAATGGCGGAAACCATCGAAAACAATGTGCGTAAAACCATCGTAGATGAAAATCCGGTGAATCCGAAATATTACGGGCGCATGTCGCTGTTGCTGGATGAACTGATTACCCTTCGCCGCCAGAATGCGCTTGATTATCAGCAGTATCTGGAGCGTATCCGTGATTTGTGTAAACAAGTCATTCGCCCGGAACAAACCGCCGGAGCATCCTACCCTGACTCAATGGACACACAGGCGAAACGCGCGTTCTATGATAATTTCGGCCATGACGAAGTTCTGGCAACCCGCATTGATACGACGATCCGCTACACCAAAAAAGCGGAATGGATTGGCGATCGTTTTAAGGAGCGGGAAATCGCCTGCGCATTACGCGAAGAGACCGCCAGTTATGACGTCAACATTGATGCGGTTATAGAGCTTGCCCGCAAGCAGAAGGAATACCGCTGATGCCGGTTATGCAGATAGGCGCGCTACGTTTGCAGGTTAATCGTAAAGCGATTAAGAACCTGCACATCAGCGTCCTGCCGCCTGACGGCAAAGTCCGCGTTTCAGCCCCGGAACACATGACGGAAACAGCGATTCGTATGGCTGTCGCCTCGCGTTTTCGCTGGATCAGAAAGCAGCAGCAGGATTTCGCCCGACAACCCCGCCAGTCCGAACGGGAGATGGTCAGCGGAGAATGCCACTATCTTTGGGGCCGTAAATATCGCCTGTTTGTGATTGAGCGTCAGGGACGTCATGAAGTGAAAGTCGCAGGGAACAATAAACTCCAGCTTTATGTCCAGCCGGGAACCAGAAATGACAATAAGGTACTGGTATTAAACGATTTTTATCGACATGAACTAAAACAGCAGGTTGCCAAATTACTGCCCGAATGGCAGGCAAGAACCGGCGTTCCCCCGACGTTCTGGGGCATCAAAAAGATGAAAACCTTTTGGGGCACCTGCAATACCACAACGAAACGGATCTGGCTCAATCTGGAACTGGTTAAGAAGCCGCCGGAATGTCTGGAGTATATTCTGGTGCATGAACTGGTTCACCTTCTGGAGCGCCATCATAACGAGCGCTTTCGTCTTTATATGGATCGATTTATCCCTAACTGGCGTGAGCGGCGGGACTTGCTGAATATGATGCCGCTGGCGTTTGAAGCATGGGAATATTGAGAGAATGGTTGAAAACCGTTTGGAGAACAGGCGTCATACATCGCGACATTTCTTATGGCTGATAGAACCGGTGATGATGAACTAAGTGCATTGAGAGCAGAAAATGCCCGACTAATTTCATTACTCGAGTCCAACGGGATCGAGTGGCGTTTATCACCAAAAACTATTGCACCAGAGCCGCGAAGTTTATCTCCTGACGAAAAAATTACGCTATTTCGACGACTTTTTCGCGGGCGAGAAGATGTGTACCCCCTGCGCTGGGAAAGCAAAAGCTCTGGAAAATCAGGCTACACGCCCGCCTGTGCCAATGAATGGCAGCCGGGGATATGTGCAAAACCACAAATCAAGTGTAGTGATTGTACTCGCCGCCTACTCATACCTGTCTCTGAGAGAGTTATCTACAAACACCTGATAGGTGAACATACAATAGGTATTTATCCCCTGCTGGCGGATAACACCTGCCATCTTCTGGCCATTGATTTTGATGAGGCACAATGGCAGGACGATGCTGTCGCCTTTATGCAGTCATGTGAAGAGCTGGGAGTGCCAGCTGTATTGGAAATTTCGAGATCAGGTCAGGGCGCTCATGTGTGGATTTTTTTCGCCAGCCGGGTTTCTGCGCATGATGCAAGACGACTGGGTACGGCCATTATCAGCCACACCTGTACCCGAACCCGGCAACTGAAATTAAGTTCTTACGATCGATTATTTCCAAATCAGGACACGATGCCTAAAGGGGGATTTGGCAATCTGATCGCATTACCGCTACAAAAAACACCGCGAGAACAGGGACACAGTGTATTCGTCGATAAAAAACTGCGTCCCTGGCCCGATCAATGGGCGTTTCTGACCACCGTTAAAACAATGCCCGTTCATGATATTGAGCCAACCGTGTTGCGCGCAACCGGAGGACACCATCCGCTCGACATTTCATTCATTGATGATGAAGATTTAGCTACCCCCTGGAAACAAAATAATCCATCAGATAAAAAACTGGCAATATCAATACCTGAATCGCTAAATATAACGCTGGCGAACCTCATTTACTTCGAAAAAAACCAGTTGCCACAAGTTCTGATTAATCGTTTGATCCGTCTGGCCGCGTTTCAAAACCCTGAGTTTTATAAAGCTCAGACAATGCGGATGTCTGTATGGGATAAACCGCGAGTGATTAGTTGTGCGGACAATTTCCCGCAACACGTTGCATTGCCCCGCGGTTGCCTTGATAACGTATTAACATTATTGCGGGATAATGGGATTGGTTATGCACTCCATGATGAGCGATTTACAGGAAATCATGTAGACGTTACATTTCGGGGAACGTTGCGACAGGATCAAGAAGAAGCGGTTTCCGCCCTACTGCATAATGAAACCGGTGTATTATGCGCGCCTACGGCATTTGGCAAAACGGTGGTTGCAGCCGCGACGATCGCACGTCGGAAAGTCAGCACGCTCGTGTTGGTGCATCGTACCGAGTTATTAAAACAATGGCAGGAACGTCTGCAATCTTTTCTTTTCACTGAGGATAAAATTGGTGTTATTGGCGGCGGTAAAAACAAGCCTGGCGGGAAAATTGATATTGCCGTGATGCAATCGCTATCCCGACAGGGAGAGATTAGCTCATTGATTGATGACTATGGGCATGTGATCGTGGATGAATGCCATCATATTGGCGCAACCTCTTTCGACGCTATATTAAAAAGAACAAAAGCCAGATACGTGCTCGGATTAACGGCAACGCCAATCCGTCGTGATGGCCTGCACCCTATCATTTTCATGCAATGCGGACCTATACGCCATACCGCAAATAAACTGGCAAATGCGCCACAAAATATGGAAGTGGTTCCTCATTCACGTTTCACTCCCGGTCCCCTCCTGCCAGAGGCGCGAATTCAGGATATATTCCGTGAAATTGCTCAGGATCAAGAAAGAACATCGGCAATTGCCAGTGCAGCCAAAAGTGCTTTTCAACAAGGCCGAAAAGTATTGATATTAACTGAACGTACCGAACATCTTGATGACATAATGCTGGCCTTGAACGACATAGATACATCTCTGTTTGTTCTCCATGGGCGATTGTCAAAAAAGCGGCGTACAACGCTTATGACGGAGCTTAATGCTTTGCCATCCGACGCTCCCCGTATCCTGCTGGCAACAGGTAAACTGGTCGGGGAGGGATTCGACCATCACCCTCTGGATACGCTTATTCTGGCAATGCCTATTTCCTGGAAAGGGACGTTGCAGCAATACGCCGGGCGGTTGCATAGAGAACATGCTGGTAAAACTGACGTGAGAATAATAGATTTTGTGGATAAGGGTTATCCGGTATTACTAAGAATGTGGGATAAGCGCCAGCGGGGCTACAAAGCAATGGGGTACAGAATCGTTTCTGAAAATAGCGAGCTATTCGATTGACAAAATCTTCTAGAATTTAAGTTTTCCTCTTCATGATGGCGACGCATAGAACTCTTCCCTTAAACAACGCTTTTAGTGATAACCATCACAAAAACAAAGCGATTTTTTATGGGGGCTTTAGTGGGGGCGCTGTTTCAACAATTTCGCAATAAAACCAATAACAAACAGCATGTTAATCGTGGATATGATTCCGAGTCCGGCACCACCTTTCCTTTTTTATGCCTCTTTATAAATCACTATGTGTATGTAATTAAATAAGTTGGCGTAAAAATCTTTCCCGATGCGTTTTGATTTATCCCTTCGTATCGGGGAATTTGTGGGTCAGATTGCGGGTCATTCAGTTCGATGAACGAAGGAGACCCTCACATGGCCCTGAATGACAGCAAAATCCGCGCAGCCAAATCCCGCGCAAAATCCTACAAACTTACCGATTCGCAAGGCTTGTACCTGACGGTAGATGCTAAAACCGAGGTTTGCGGCTACGGCTTCGCAATTCCCATTCAGTTTCTAACAATAACGTTTAATCGGTTAATCAATTCGAAAACTTTCCCTTTCGCTTCTGCTGGCGTGCCCATTATCACAATAATATACCCCAGTCGATCATCTGAACTTTTCGGAACAGCAACATGGTCGCCAGGCTTAGCGCTAATCGAGGAACGCAACACTGCCGGATCATCTAACACACTTTGAAGATTTTCTATAGACTCCAGCACGCCATCCTTCTCGGCGCAGATATAGCCTACGGCGCAGCTGACTGGGCGATCTACAGTGAAATCGACCGGCAGCGCCAATGCGTTAAGTACGGCTTGGCGGAAAATATTAATCTGGTAAGCGCCCGGTATCAGATCCGAAGTAATATTGTCTCCGCCAGGCCGCCCGTTCACTTCTACAATCCGTGGTCCGGTTTGGGTGTATTTCAGTTCGACATGTGCAGGGCCATTGGTGAACCCTATAGCACTCAGAGCCTGATAGGCGACATCAACCATCTGTCCCTTTTTATCCTCCAATACTGAGGAGGGGAAGATATGAAACATTTCAACAAAGTACGGTAGTGGAGACGTCAATTTCTCTGTAACTTCTGAAAATACGACATTCCCTTTGACCAAAAAGATCTCTACGCTAAATTCCGGTCCATCCAGATATTCCTCCACCAAATACTCTTTACGTACGCTGAACCCCATATAGCTGGTAGTAAAGTTCTCCATCACCTTAAAGGCATCGCACAATTGCTGCTGTCCTTTGATAAAGAATACGTTCTGGCTACTCGCTGTGTTGGTGGGCTTCAACACCACCGGATAGCCAATGGTATTGGCGGCATCCTCAGCTTCGGCGAGAGTATTCACTATCTTAAACTGCGCGCCAGGAACCTGTCGCTCACTGTAGCGGATACGAGCCAGGTCCTTGTTGCGTGCCAAAGTGGCCGTTTCATCGCTCACACAAGGTATATGCAACCTCTCCGCCGCATTAGCAGTGGTAGCCATCGCGTAGTCGGTAGCAGCAATCAAGGCATCAATTTTCTTATATTTGCTGGAGCTGATCGCAGAATAAATTGACGCGGCGTCACGGATATCGCACACCAGCAAATCGTCGTATTCTCCCTCATAGCCATACAGTTGAGGATTATTTTCAGCAGACACCAGAACTACCACATAAAAGCCCAACTTATGGGCCTCTCGGACGAAACTCACCCCAAAAAAACTCGGCTCAACCAGAAAAACAACTTTTTGATCGGACATCATTCACTCCTGTAATTTTTCGTGATTCTTTTTGGTCAAAATAGCCTGATTAATAATGAACAAGATAAATCCCGCCCCCATCATCAGCGACATAATCACAATGCCGATCGTTGCCCCATGTTGATCGAGATAAGAACCTATAAACAGCGAGAACAGACACTGGCAGAGCAGTGAAATTCCGACCCATACCGCCATGGCGCGTCCCATATAATTCTTGGGCACAGTATTCATCAGTACTGAATTCATCAGGATGCGTAATGATGAATTGCACAGTCCAAGCAGCAAACTGCACAGATATAAGTTAAAAACCATCGTATTACGGCTGAGGAACATCAGGTTAACGCAGGCGAGAATAAAGAAGACGCCAATCAGTTTCCTGGGATCCAGTTTCATGACTGATGATGACATCACGATGCCCGACAAGAGCCCGCCAATCCCGTAGGACATATCGGCGAATCCAAAGGTGATGCTATCTTTGCCAAGCGTTTTATTGACGTAATCTGGCAATACCACGTTGTAAATCATGGTGACAACCAGCGGGATAATAGATACCACTCCGAGGATGAAAATAGCCTTATTTTCATAAAGAAAGGCCCAGCCACGACGTAGCATCACGGTGTAACCTTCATTGTCGGTAGAATGTCGTACGGCACTATACTTAATCAGGTTGATGGCGATTGCGCTTAAAATAAACATCAGCGCATTCACCAGGAGTATGGCGTTAAAACTAAAATATTTATAAATAAACCCTGATGCGGCGGCTGCAAGAAACATCCCCACTTGCAGACTGATCTCCAGTAATGAATTTCCAGTAACGTATTTCCCTTCATCGAGTATTTCCTGAAGAAAACTGCGCGATGCCGACATATAAATCGTCCAGCCCACGCCGTTTATAATAGCGAAGGCATAAAGGTAATAAATACTGAAATCAAAACTTTCAAGACAAGCAAGCAGCAATAACAAAAATATCGCCCGGATGGCGTGCGTAAAAAAAAATAACAAGCCTACGATTATATTTATCAGTAATCACCCCGGAAAATAAAGATGCTAAAAACCCGGCAATAACATTCACTGCCAGCAAAATACCGACGTATTTATTCGAACCGGTATTCATCAGAACAAACCAATTAGCACCGATAGTGGCCATGCCAACGCCAAATCCGGAAATAATGTCTGAGATAAAAAATGCTCGAAACCTGGCATCTTTTAAGATGGCAAAGCTCATGCTCATAGGTGTTCCTTGGTATAAATAATTTTTATATAGATCTTCTACGATCGTTTTTCTTCTTCCCACGACTTGGTAACAAACAAGAAGACAGACATTTCCCCTCCATTATTCGCCTTATTTTTCTTCCGCCTCTGGGGAAAAATTCAGACGATAAGAATTTTCTTGTTTAATTAACTTATGATCCTGACCACAGGAGCCACATTCGAGAATTTCGCCGACCAATACACCATCATCTACATCAATTTTCGATAAATAAGTCAAATATTGGAATTGTTTCATAACGGCCTTCTTGATAAAAATTAATCACTGAAGTTGCAATCAAGGTATTCCTTTATTGATGAAATAAAAGATTGCTGTTTAAGGATATCGCCTGAAAGTTCCGCCTCGCATTTAAAAGCGTGACATAACGACATACCGAGAAATTCGCAGATATATTTAAACTGCGTGATGATAATATCTGACTTATATTCTGGATTGTCACCGCCGATCACTATCAGAACTATTTTCTTCCCTTTACAGCGCTGACGAAAATCAGGGATTTTTTTCAGAGATTCTGAGAAGCGGTCAATAAAAACCTTCATAGTCCCAGAGATCCCATACCAGTATACTGGGGAAATAAATACGACCACATCCCCATTCAGAAATTTATCGATAAGATAATCGTAGTCATCATTTACGGGTTTATATTTTAGCTCCGTTTCACGATAGTCTTCATAGTGGGAAATATTGAAGTCTTTGAGCTGAAATTCTTCAAAATCCCGTCCCTGAAATACCGTCTCGACAACCATTGAGCTGTTGCCCGGATAGCGTGAACTGCCATTGAAAACTATAAACTTACTCATACTCCTTACTCCGACCGACAATGGCAACAAATCAGATTACAGAGAGAGGAACACATATCGCTCATTCCATAGCCATTCAAGTTATGCCACTAGAATAAGGACATTATCTTGTAAATAAAGAGCTATTTTTTTATTGATTTATTACTGTCAGTTTATAATCATGAAAACGATGTCAGCAGGAGCATTGCAATGGACTATCTAAAAAGCGTCGAGGCATTTATTCTTGCCGCGGATAAGGGCAGCTTTACCGCAGCGGCGGAAGAGATGGGGATTACGCCCGCAATGGTGGGGAAATATATTCGGGAACTGGAAAAGCGTCTTGGATGCCAACTGATCCACCGTACCACTCGGCGCCAGGGACTGACAGGAACCGGACAACGCTTCTATGCTCACGGCCTGCAAATTCTTTCAGCGGTGAATGAAGCGGATACTATTGTTCACCGACTGAATGAAGAAGTCGCCGGTGATTTACGCATTAGCGCTCCTGTTGCTTTTGGCAATCGAGTTCTTACGCCCTTGTTAACACCTTTTCTTCTGCGGTATCCCGATGTAAACATCGAGCTGGTTTTAACAGACAGGCGGGTCGATCTCATCGAAGAGAGGTTTCAGATAGCCATTCGGATTGGCAATATACAGGACGAAGGTCTCATAGCTTTGCCCATGCCACCATATCGTATGCTCCTTGCAGCCTCTCCAGATTATCTGGCAGCTTACGGAACACCTCAGACGCCTGACGAGTTGAAACAGCACAACTGCATTAGCTTTACACAATGGCAATCGAACCACTTTTGGCTGATGGATGGGCCAAAGGGACGCTATGAAGTTGAAATAATTCCCCGTCTGATTGTCAATTCGGGAGATGCCGTACGCCAGGCTGCATTATCCGGACTCGGGGTGGCGCTTAATTCCGCTGTTATACTGGAAGGGGATATTCTTTCCGGCAAACTCGTCAGAGTTCTTCCTGACTACACACCGCCAACACGACCGATGCACCTCTTACGCTTACCCATCAGGCCTGTGCCATCTTCAGTCAGGGTTTTTGTCGAATACTTGTCGCAAGAAAAGCTGATAGAGCAATCATCCGTCCCCAATGCTGGTGAGACAATCCGCCAAGCACCAATACGGAACTGAGCAATAACGCGTGGTTATTCCGGGGGTATTCAACGCTCCTCCTCGTCAGATACTCGCCACCAAATCCCCCAACGTCACCATCAGCATCATCGGATCCATAGGCGAAGGCTCAAACCCCACCCGCAGGTAAAAATCCCGAGCTTCATCAGACAGCGCATGAACCAACATTCCCCGGATACCAATAGTCTCCGCCACCTGAATCACCCGCAGACCGGCATCTCGAACCAGTGCCCGGCCAACGCCTTGACCGTGTAACGATTTATCCACCGCCAAACGGCCCAGTACCACAACAGGAATCAGATCAGGCATATTGCGGCGAAAGCGTCCGGATGCAGTATTCGTCGCCACAGCGCTGGACGTCAGCGAGTAATACGCCATCACCTTCGAATCGTCGCAGCAGACGAACATTCGAGACGCACCCGTTAGTTGATTTTTCATCGCCCGCTGTTTCAGCCAGTTGTCCATAGACTCCACGCCGCAACGGAATGAAGATAGTACATGTGTGGAGTGAAGAGGCTCAGGGGCAGAGATCATTTTTTCTGCTCCCACGGTGCCGGGGTTTGCATGGTTTTGCGCAGCGCGGCATTCGGCGCTGGAGCCTGATCCAGACGGGCAAGGAATTCCTGATAAGCGTCGGGATCCGCCATGATGATACGCTGCTCGATCAACGCTTCCTCTGCGGCGGCGCGAGCAGCTTCTAAGACAAAATCGGTGCGATTTTTTCCTCTGGCTTTCTCCAGCAAATCGACCTTCAGGACGCACCGACAACATACTTAACACTAAACGGTAAAGTGCGGATCAGATCACGGATATTTATTTTGACAAGTGAAATAAATACCGGGTGTTTATTAACAGTGCTGATGATCATGAAAAAAACGTATCAAGGGTTATTACTTACTTTTTCTTTATATTCAATTGGCGCCGTAGGCGCTATCCAGGGACCAATTAACGTAACCGGCGGCATGATAGAAGGTAAGCTATCCGCTGATAAGCAGCTGTCTATATTTCAGGGCATTCCCTATGCGGCGCCGCCCGTAGGTGAATTAAGGTGGAAAAAACCACAACCTGTAAACAAATGGAGCGGTGTTAAAAAGACGGACACTTTTGCCGCTGGCTGTATGCAAAAAGTGGTGACAGGCGACAAACTTCCCTGGACATCTGAATTTTTGCATCAGGGTCCGATGAGTGAAGATTGTCTATACCTCAATATTTGGAGTCCAGCTCAATCCGATAAAGATAAACTGCCCGTTATCGTATTCATTCACGGCGGCGGATTTGTTGAAGGTTCGGGCAGTGTGCCAATCTATGACGGTGAGAATCTTGCGCGAAAAAATGTGATTTTTGTGAACATTAATTATCGGTTAGGCGTCTTCGGTTTCCTTACTCTTGAAGAACTGACGAAAGAATCAGGCAGTTCCGGTAATTACGCGCTTTATGATCAAATAGCGGCGCTTCATTGGATAAAAGACAATATCGATAAATTCGGCGGCGATAGTAATAATATTACGATTATGGGGCAATCCGCGGGGGCTAATTCGATTGTTGTTTTAAATGCATCGCCTTTAGCTCGCGGTTTGTATAATAAGGCCATCATGGAAAGCGCCCCTGGCAGCACCATCTCTAACTATGGCATCCGTCCGGCTGAGAGCCTGGGTATTCCTTTAGCCGATGCGGAAAGAAAGGTTTCTCAATGGGCTAAATCCAACGGCTATTCATCCTTAAGCGATCTGAGGAACGCGCCGGCTAATCAGTTGGTTGAAAAATTCGCGATCAATACGCCAATAAAGGGCGCTGTCATTGATGGCGCATTATTGCCGATGCAGATAGCCGAGATTTACCAAAAAAACAGACAGAATGATGTCCCTGTCCTGGCTGGCATGAATAAAGATGAGAGAGGAAGTGAGTCCGATTATGGCAAGTGGAATATAAACGATCTCGATTCTTATGCTAAAAAATACTATGGCGAACACCTGGATGCATTTCATGCCTTATACAAGGCGAATGATAACCATGATGTTGCTGTCGTACAAAAAGATATTCTGCGGGATGAACGTCTTTACGCAATGAAATGGATGGCTGACCTTAGGATCCATTATGGTAATCAGCCAAATTATTTATACTTTTTTGGCAAAGCGATTCCCTGGCAGGAACATCCAAACTTTGGCGTATTCCATTCAAGCGAATTACCTTATGTTTTGAACAATCAGTCGAAACTCAATCGAAAATGGGATGCTACCGATAAAGCTCTGGAAAACGTGATGTCCTCCTATTGGGTCAATTTCGCAACCAGCGGCAACCCCAATGGTCAAGGTTTACCCGTATGGAAGAGTTACAGCCAGAATGAAAAATCCGTTATCTGCCTGGATAAAGACATCAATATTTGTAATTTACTAAATAAAGACAAAGAAGACTTAATAGCCGGAAAAAAAGAAAATCTATAATAGATTGTAGAAATAATCGACACATTAAATTAATGTTCAATAGCCATCGTTTTATTATCGATGGCTATTTTTTGTTCCCTCACCTGTTCCATCCCGGTATTTATGCAAGCCCGGCGCGTCAGTTGCTTTTTTTATTGGCGAGGTTTCATTTTCACAATGCCAGAAAGGGTTTATCGCTGCCCCATTCCCCTGATTCCTCATTCTAAGCACACGATGAACTTACCGTGAGGTGTGCATGTTTTTCTCATTTTCAGCGCCGCTCCTGCTTGTTTGTCTGGTTGGCGCTTCCACGTTGTATCAGTACCACTCAGGCATCAGGTCAGGAGCCAGACTCATGTTCTCTTGACCCCCGGCAATGCCAAGATCCGCATCCCGGTTTTCGATGAGCCGCATCGCTAAATGAATAGCCTTCAGGCCGAGTCCGCTCACTTTATTTATGGTCATTGCAGGAAAAGGTAGTTGTCATTTAGTGAAAATAGCTCTAAATTAAAACTCCAACGTTGTAGTTGTTTTTAATAGTAGAGGAATTGAGATATGAAGATCTGCATTGCCATTTGCGGAGACGGAGCGGTCATTTCAGATGCAGTGACGCAATAGAACCCCGCGGCATCACGTAAATTCTTTAATCTTCTGTTCAGGTAATCCATATGCCACTCCAAACTTGCTGGAGGCTGACGCCGCTGTTTGCCGTTTTAATTTTGGCCGGCTGCGCCTCCTCTAATAATATTGTTCCTCAATCGTCGCTGCTCGATACGCAGCAGCTTCATCTGCAGCAGGCAAAAGCCCAGTCTCTGACCATCAGCCCACAGTGGTGGCGCAGTCTTAATGACCCGCAGCTTGAAAACCTGATGACCACCACATTGCAAAATTCGCCATCGCTACGCCAGGCCGCGGCCCGCGTGCGTGAAGCGCAAAGCATGATGGGAGAAGCCGATGCGGCCAACGGCCCTTATCTGGATTTGAACGGCTCAATACGCCGTGAACGTGTGGCGAAAAACACGATCCCGACGTTCCTGACCAGCTATCCAGAAGCGCCGATTTACGACAGCAGCAACAGCCTCGGGCTGAGTCTGAGCTATGAATTTGACTGGTGGGGTAAATACCGCAATCAGCTGAATGCCGCGAAAGCGCGGGTGGCATCCTCCCGCGCTGAACAGGCGGAAGCCGCGCTGATGCTGAGCTGTTCGGTGGCGTCAGCCTATTATCAGTTGCAGGCCAATCTGGCCTTGCAGGACATCCTGCAACAGGAAGTGGATAACAATCAGCGTCTGGTGGATGTGCGTAAAGCGCAGTATCAGGCCGGTGTGTACGGTATTGAAATCCCACAACAAACGCGGGCTCAGGCCGACAGCGCCAAACAGCAGATCATCGTTCTGTCGTCGCAGACCGAACAACTGAGACATCAGCTTTCCGCGCTGGCCGGACGCGGCCCGGATGCGATGAACGGGCTGCACGCCGTTACGCTGCCATCGCCTGACGCGCTGGCGCCGAAAGGCGAATTGACGTTGGATTTACTGGGCAAACGTCCTGACATTACCGCACAGCGCGATCTGGTGGAATCCTATTCCCAACGTGTCAGCGCAGCGAAAAAAGCGTTTTATCCAAGCCTTTCCATCAGCGCCTTTGCTGGCCTGACTACCACCAACAGCCCGAATCTTCTGGAAGCCGCCAGTAAAGCCTGGAACATCACGCCGGCCATTTCGTTGCCGATTTTCCACGCGGGAGCTTTGCGCGCCAAACTGGGCGAGGAGTCCGCGTTATTTGACCAGGCCGTTGAGTCGTATAACCAAACCATCCTGAACGCCATCCAGCAAACCGCGGATGCCATAACCCTCTCGAAAAGCAGTATCGAACAATTGCAGCAGGCGTCTTCCGCCGCGAAATCGCTTGAAGCGGTGTATCGCGTATCGGATGCAAGATACCGCGCCGGCATCATCGGAAGGGATGAGCTCTTAAGCAGCCAGTCAGCGTTTCAACAACAACAACTGGCGCAACTTCGCGCCGGCAGTCAGTTGATGCAGGCAAAAATCCGCCTCATCCGCGCGCTTGGGGGCGGCTATCAGGCCCCCACAGCGGAGCAAAAATCATAATAAATAGACATATGTGGAGAAGATCATGAGCGCAAATGCCGAAACTCAGGCAACACAGCAAACTCAGAAGAATAAAAAGAAAACGCGGAAAATCGCGATGCTCTTGTTAACCGGGATTTTCATTATTATCGCCATCGCCTATCTATTTTACTGGCTGCTGGTTTTACGTCATTTCGAGTCTACTGATGATGCGTATGTCGCCGGTAATCAGATTCAAATTATGGCTCAGGTGTCGGGCAGCGTGACCGACGTCAACTTCGACAGCACCGACTTGGTGAAAAAAGGCGACGTGCTGGTGTCTATCGATCCGACCGATGCAGAACAGGCTTTTGAGCGCGCTAAAACGACGCTGGCAAACAGCGTGCGTCAAACGCATCAGTTGATCATTACCGGCAAACAGTATCAGGCGAATATCGCGCTGCGTCAGACGCAATGGCAACAGGCGCAAACCGACCTGAAACGCCGCGTTACGCTGGGGAATGTCGATGCGATTGGCCGTGAAGAGCTGCAACACGCCCGTGATGCCGTGGAAACGGCCAAAGCGCAATACGATGTCGCCGTTCAGCAATACAACGCCAATCAGGCGATGGTGCTGAATACGCCAGTTGCTCAGCAGCCGCAGGTTTTGCAGGCCGCCGCTCAGGTTCGTGATGCATGGCTCGCCCTGCAACGTACCAAAATCCGCAGTCCGATTGATGGCTTTGTGTCGCGCCGCGCCGTACAGATTGGGCAGCGGATCACGCCGTCCACCTCTTTGATCGCCGTTGTACCGGCCCATCACATTTGGGTTGATGCCAACTTTAAAGAAACGCAGTTGGAAAATATACGCATTGGTCAGGGGGTCACCGTCGTCAGCGATATGTATGGCGATAACGTAAAGTATTCCGGCAAAGTGGTCGGTATGGACATGGGCACCGGCAGTGCGTTCTCACTGTTACCTGCTCAGAACGCCACCGGTAACTGGATCAAAGTGGTTCAGCGTCTGCCGGTACGTATTGAGCTAAACGATCGGGACGTGGCGCAACATCCGCTGCGCATCGGTTTATCCGCGCTGGTCACAGTCGACACCCAGAACCGGGATGGTCTGGTGCTGGCGAATACCGTCCGTACAGAACCGCTGTATCAGACATCCGCTCTGACGCTGGATCTGGCGCCGGTCAATGCCATCATTGCCGACGTTATTCATGCCAATGCAGGCTAAAATCTCTGGAGGCCTCTGTGGCAAATAAACCGCTGGTAGGTGCCCCGCTGGCTTGGATGACGGTGGCGTTGTCTATGGCCACCTTTATGCAGGTTCTGGACTCGACGATCGCCAACGTGGCGATCCCAACCATTGCCGGGAATCTCGGCGCCTCGAACTCTCAGGGCACCTGGGTCATCACGTCGTTCGGGGTGGCAAACGCCATCTCGATCCCGATCACCGGTTGGCTGGCAAAACGCATCGGTGAGGTCAAACTATTCCTGTGGTCGACCGGGCTGTTTGCCGTCGCCTCCTGGCTGTGTGGTATGTCCAGCAGTCTGGGAATGCTGATTTTCTTCCGTGTGGTACAGGGGGTGGTGGCAGGTCCGCTGATCCCGCTGTCGCAAAGTCTGTTGTTGAATAACTATCCGCCGGCTAGGCGAAGTACCGCGCTTGCGCTCTGGTCGATGACGGTGATCGTCGCCCCGATTTGCGGGCCGATCCTCGGCGGATACATCAGTGATAACTATCACTGGGGCTGGATCTTCTTTATCAACGTGCCGATCGGCATTGCGGTGGTATTCCTGACGCTGAAAACGTTGAAGGGCCGCGAAACCGCGACGCAGATCCGCCCGATCGACTGTGTCGGCTTAATGCTTCTCGTTCTGGGCATCGGCGCATTGCAGGTGATGCTCGATCAGGGTAAGGAGCTCGACTGGTTTAACTCGACCGAAATTATCGTGTTGGCAATCGTGGCGGTGGTCGCGCTTTGCTTCCTTGTGGTCTGGGAACTAACGGACGACCACCCGATAGTCGATCTGTCGTTGTTTAAATCGCGAAATTTTACCATCGGCGTGCTGTGTATCAGCCTGGCCTTCATGCTCTATGTTAGCTCTCTTGTATTGCTGCCGCAGCTATTGCAGGTGGTCTATGGTTATACCGCCACTTGGGCGGGGCTGGCATCGGCGCCGGTCGGGATATTGCCGATTCTGATATCACCGGTCATCGGCCGCTTTTCACACCGTCTGGATATGCGCAAGCTGGTGACGTTCAGCTTTATTATGTACGCCTACTGTTTCTTCTGGCGTGCGTATACGTTCGAACCGGAGATGGATTTTGGCGCTTCTGCCTGGCCGCAGTTTATTCAGGGTTTCGCCGTGGGTTGCTTCTTCATGCCGCTGACCACCATTATTTTTTCCGGGTTAGCGCCGGAACGTATGGCGGGGGCATCCAGTTTGTCGAACTTTATCCGTATTCTGATGGGGTCAATTGGTACGTCGATGACCACGACGTTGTGGTCGAACCGTGAGTCGCTGCATCATGCGCAGCTAACGGAAAACATCACGCCGTTTAATCCGGCGGCGGCGCAAATCTATCAGCAACTCGAAGGCCGGGGCATGAGTCACCAGCAGGCATCCGGCTGGATAGCGCGAGAAATCACGAATCAAGGGCTGATTATTTCGGCCAACGAGATCTTCTGGTTATCCGGAGGGGCATTCCTGGTACTGCTGATATTCATCTGGTTCGCCCGTCCGCCGTTCAGCAGCGGCGGCGCTCACTGATGCCGACTGCCTGAAAGCAAAAACGGACGCGCAATGCGTCCGTCAGATGGCTGACGCCCGGCGGGCAATACAGCAAAAAACATTCCGGCGCCGCAGCGAAACGCACCGATCTGCCAAAAACACCGTCAATCGGCGCCGAACAGATCCCGGGTATAAACCCTGTCGGCCACATCGGACAATTCTTCCGCCATGCGGTTAGAGATAATCATGTCAGACACTTGCTTAAATTCCGCCAGATCGTTTATCACGCGCGAACGGAAAAAATGTTCTTCCTGCAACACCGGCTCATAAACGACAACTTCGACGCCTTTCTCTTTAATCCGTCTCATTACCCCCTGAATAGCCGAAGCCCTGAAATTATCCGAGCCGCGTTTCATTACCAAACGATAAACGCCGACAACTTTAGGGTTATGTTTGAGAACAGATTCGGCGATAAAATCTTTCCTTGTGCGATTGGCGTCAACGATAGCGCTGATTAATTTATTGGGAACATCGCTATAATTGGCCAGCAACTGTTTCGTGTCTTTCGGCAGACAATAACCGCCATAGCCAAACGATGGATTATTGTAATGTTTACCGATGCGAGGATCTAAGCCAACGCCTTCGATAATCTGTTTGCTATCCAGGCAATGAATCTGCGCATAACTATCCAGCTCATTAAAGTAGGCCACACGCATCGCCAAATAGGTATTGGCAAATAATTTAATCGCCTCGGCCTCCGTTGAATGGGTAAAGAGTACCGGCACCTCTTTTTTTATCGCGCCCTGCAATAATAATGAGGCAAATTGAGATGCGCGAGCGGAGCATTCCCCAATAACGATACGAGACGGATAAAGATTATCGTACAAGGCTTTTCCTTCACGTAAAAATTCAGGAGAAAAGATAATATTTCTGAAATGATACTTATCCCGCAGTTGGTTAGTATAACCAACCGGCACGGTTGATTTTATAACGATTACCGCATCTGGATTAATCTTCATTACATCCTGTATAACCGACTCGACCGACTGCGTATTAAAATAATTCTTTTTGGGATCGTAGTCAGTCGGCGTAGCGACAATAATAAATTTCGCATCTCTATAAGCGAAGGTTTTATCTGTCGTGGCCTGAAAATTTAGCTTTTTATTTAATAAAAAATCCTCTATTTCCTTATCAGCGATAGGCGATATTTTATCGTTGAGAAGATGGACTTTTTTTTCATCGATATCCAAAGCCACGACATCATTATGTTGCGCCAGTAAAACGGCGTTGGACAGACCAACGTATCCCGTTCCTGCAATTGCTATTTTCATTTTTTAACCATCAAGATTGTATTTTAGCGCTGGGTCAGACGTCCACCGCTAGCGGGTAGCATCGTTTTCCGCCGCGTTCCGCCGCGAGTCAGGTTTACCAGGCCGAGCGCACATGCACAGCAGGCCCAGCAAGATCAGCGCCACGCCGGCCAGCGCCCCCGGATGAAAGGGTTCGGCAAACGCCGGCAACAGAACGGCCAACATCCACACCAGCGCGTAGCTCAGGCTGAGCACCGGGTAGGCGCGGCTGAGAGGCAGCCGCCGTAAAGCGAGCAGCCAGCACAGCATGGAAAATCCGTAGGCGGTTAATCCCCCGCACAGTACCAGGAGCGGCCGCGGCGAAACGCTCCGCCACTCGGCCAGGATCTCGACGCCCGGCAGGCGCATCATCGACCAGCGCAGCATCAGCTGAGCCGCCGTAACCAATATGACGCTGCACAGCGCCAGTCCATATCCCTTCATGCGTAACTCCCGATAACCGCCACGCCCGCCACAATCAGCAATGTTCCAATCCATTGCAGGCTGGACAATTTTTCACGCCAGAAGAGCCTGGCCGCTACGGCCACCAGAATAAAATTGATGCTCAACATCGGATACGCCAGGCTCACCGGCAGACGCTGCAACACCAGCAGCCATGTCGCCATGCCGCAGATCAGAAAACCCAGGCTGGCCAGCAGCCAGCCCATCAGCGAGGCGCGCCTCGCCTGGTGCGCCGCCTGTTTCTGGCACATCTGACCGGCGCAGCTCAGCAGGCTGGTCAGCAGCACGAGGAGCAGACTCAGCTTCATGGCGCGGCCCTGTATTGCAAAAACAACATCTGATCGGCGCGAGAGATAATATCGGCGGGAGGCAACCCGGCGGGCATCGGCTCACCGCGATCCATCTGCAACACCAGCGAAACCGTTCCCTGTTTACGATGAGCGGCCAGCCAGCGATGAAAATCGGCGCTATCAACGTACCGTGACTGCGCATCCGGGTAGCTCAGTCCATACTTAAGCTCGCCCTGCTTATCGTAGAAAAGCATATCGCTGCGCTGGAGCGTCCATGCGATCGCAGACGCGATGCCGGGGTTGTTGCTCAGAATGTAGCGGCTGTCGGCGAGTTGGCCGGCGATGCCGCCGACAAAGGACTGGGGCTGCTTGGTGTTCCGCACGCTTTCCGGTATCGCCGCGCCGACGCACAGCGCCAGAGCCAGCGGGCAAAGCGCGGCGGCCAACCAGCGCCCCCGCTGCGGCTTCAGGCTTAGCGCGCCGGCTAGCGCCCAGCCGGCGAATGAAACCACCGCCAACGCCAGCGGAATCATCTCATGCTGCCGGTAAAGCGAGCGTCCGCCGATGCCCCAGGGCGCCAGCGCCGCCAGCAAAGCCGCCATGCCCACGCAGCCGAACAGAAGGTTAATCCAGGCATTTATCTTTAAGATGTTGCTGGCCTTTCTGGCGAGCATCAGCCCATGCCGGGCCATCAGAATCGCCAGGGGCGCAAAGCACGGCAGGATATAGGTCGGCAGTTTGCCTTTGGCGATGCTGAAGAACAGAAACGGAACGATCGTCCAGCAGAACAGATACAGCCCGCCGGGAGAGTCGGCCCGCTGCCGCCAGCCCTGATAAAGCGCGCCCGGCAGCAACGCCAGCCAGGGAAGCGCCCCTACCAGCAGCACCGGCAGGTAATACCAAAACGGCGCTTTGTGCTGAGCATCTGACTCCGCGAAGCGCTGGATGTGCTCCACCCAAAAAAAGTAGCGCCAGAAATCCGGCTGTTGCAGATGAACGGCCAGCGCCCAGGGGGCGCTCAGCAGCGCGGCGCTTAACACGGCAAGCGGGCCGTAAACCAGCAGTTCCCTAAAACGGCGCCGCCAGATGGCCCAGGGGGCGATGACCAGCACCGGCACCGCCAGCGCCAGAAAGCCTTTGGTCATAAACCCCATGCCGCAGGCCAGTCCCAGCAGCAGATAGCCGGCCACGCGCTGCTTTACGCCGGCGGCCCCGGCGGCAAACCAGTAGCTGCACATCGCGGCGGTCAGCCATAGCAGCAGCATCGGATCGAGCACCGAATAGGTGCCCACGCCGTAAACCAGCAACGAGGTAAGCATCATCACGACGGCGGTGAGCGCAACCGCGCGATCGGCATAGACGCGCCGTCCCAGCCAGTAGACCAGCAGCGCGCTCAGGATGGTTGAAAATACGGAGCCGATGCGCACCGCAAAATTATTGTGGCCGAACAGCCACTGCCCGACATTGTTGATCCAGTAACCCGCGACCGGCTTCTCGAAATAACGCAGGTCAAAGAAGCGCGGCGTTACCCAATTGCCGTTTTGCAACATTTCCCGGCTGATTTCCGCATATCGCGTTTCATCAGGCTGCCAGAGACTCCTGAACTCAAGAGGAACCAGGTAATACAAAATCAAAAGAGCAAGCAGGAGAAAGCCTTTTCCAGTGGTCGTCATTCCATCTTCCCCGTGAGTTTTTCACAGCCAAGCCACCCTTCACGGCCCGGAATATACCCGCGTACCACATTTCCCGTCGGCAGTCGGCTCACATCCTGCGGCAGCAGATCGCCGAGAGGACAAAACCGCAGCCCCTGCGCTTCGCAGCGCCGAAGTAAATCGCCGAATGCGCTGAGCTGGCTGATGCCTTCCACTTCGGCGTGAATGGTGTACACGGGCGTACCGCTATCCGCCCGCATACGCGCAAGTATGAAGTCGTTATAATTGCTGACGCCGACGACCTGCCCCACCGCTTCGTCCCAGGTCGGCAGCGTAACCGGAATCTGCACGGCGCCGGGCTGACCGCCGCTGAGCACCGGCCGGAAGGGCGCGGTTCCCCGGCAGTCGCTGTTATAGCGAAAACCAAACGCCCGCTTTGCCTCCATGACCCGGCCATCGGCGCGCCAGCCGGCCGCCGCAGAGCAGGTCACCGGTTGTTCAACGATCTGCTCCAGCGCCGCCAAACCGCGGGCTATCTGCTGGCTGAGTTTCTCCTCAGACCAGCTTCCCGCCCAGGTTTGCCAGGCGAAATGGTCCCAGGCGTGCAGCCCTACCTCATGGCGGTCAGCCGCGGCTCGGATCACGTCCTTCAACCCCTCGCCGATGACTCTGCCCGGCCAGGCCGTTCCTGCCAGCAAGATATCCCAGCCATACAGCGATGCGGCGCGTGAGCGCAGCATTTTCCATAGAAAGCGGGGTTTTATCAGGCGCCACAGGTGGCGCCCCATGTTGTCCGGGCCGACGCTGAAGAAAAACGTCGCCCGAATATTATGCCTGTTGAACAGATCCAGCAGCGCCGGTACGCCCAGTTGCGTACCGCGCCAGGTATCGACATCGACCCGCAGACCGACTGTCTTCATGCATCCCCCTCCGGCAGATCTACGGTGCGCAGGAAGAAATCAAGCGTATTTTCAATGGTGGTGTCCATCTCAACCGTCGGACTCCATTCCAGCAGGCGGCGGGCATTGCGAATGGAAGGCTTGCGGTGTTCGACATCCTGATAGCCTTTTCCGTAATAGCTGCTGCTTTCCACTTCGCGGAACCCGGCGAACGGCGGGAAACGGTCGCGCAGCGGGTGGCGTTCGAAACGGTCAAGCAACCGTTCCGCCAGCTCCTTGATGCTGGCTTCGTTATCCGGATTGCCGATATTGATAATCTGCCCGTCGCAGTTCTGATGTTTGTTTTCGACGATGCGGAACAGCGCTTCGATGCCGTCGCTGATATCGGTGAAGCAGCGTTTCTGGCTGCCGCCGTCAATCAGCTTGATGGGCGAACCTTCCACAAGGTTCAGAATTAACTGGGTAATCACGCGCGAACTGCCGATGCGGGCGGCGTTCAGGCTATCAAGACGCGGCCCCATCCAGTTGAAAGGACGGAACAGGGTAAAACGCAGCCCCTCTTTCTCGCCGTAAGCCCAGATAATGCGGTCCAGCAGCTGTTTGGAGACCGAGTAAATCCAACGCGGCTTGTTAATGGGGCCGACCACCAGTTTCGAACTATCTTCATCAAAACTGGCGTCGGTGCACATGCCGTACACTTCCGAGGTGGATGGAAAGATGATGCGCTTACCATATTTCACACAGCCGCGGATAATCTTCAGGTTCTCTTCAAAGTCGAGCTCAAACACGCGCAGCGTATTACGGGTGTACTCGATCGGCGTGGCGATCGCCACCAGCGGCAGGATGACGTCGCATTTTTTAATGTGGTATTCGATCCACTCGGAGTGAATGCTGACATCCCCCTCGACAAACTGAAAGCGCGGGTGGCCCACAAAACGGCTGATGGCATCGGAGCTGATGTCCAGGCCAAAGACCTCGAAGTTATCCTCTTTGAGCAAACGTTCGGTCAGGTGGTTGCCGATGAAGCCGTTCACCCCCAGGATCAACACGCGCGTGCGGCGCTTAACGGCGGCCACGGGCTGGGAATACAGCAGCGCGCCGGGCACCACGCCCAAACTTTGCGCCAACTGGCAGCCATTCATGTAGACGCCGTTATCCGTTTGCCCGGTCAGCACTTCAAGCGCGCCGTCTTTGCAGGCGATGACAAAGGGATCGGCAGACAGCACGGTGCCGGGTTTGGCGTGAACATGGTCCGATAAGACCCGGCTTTTCCAGACGATGAATTTCGACGCCCCCGCCCAGGCAAAGGCGCCCGGCCAGGGGTCGGTGACCGCGCGCACCAGATTATGAATTTCCCGCGCAGGCAGCGACCAGTTGATGCGCCCGTCCTCCGGCGTGCGGCGGCGCACCACCGTCGCCTCCGCCTCATTCTGGCTCCGGCCATCGATCCGCCCTTGTTTCATGGCCGGCAGTACGTCGCCAAGTAAATTACGCGCGCACCGCACCAGTTTATGATGAAGCGTCATCGCATCGTCCGCTTCTTCAATTTTCACGGACTGCTGCGCGATAATGTCGCCTGCGTCGGCGCGTTTGATCATGCGGTGCAGCGTTACGCCGGTCTCACGCTCTCCGTTGGCGAGAGCCCAGTTGAGGGGCGCCCGGCCGCGGTATTTCGGCAACAGGGAGCCGTGTAAGTTAAAAGCCCCGAATTTTGCGCTGCTCAGAATGCTGTCGCTCAACAGCGTGCGGTAATAGAACGAGAACAGGATATCCGGCTCCATCGCGTTGATGCGATCGAGCCACAATGGGTGATTAACGTCGTCAGGGGCGTAGACCGGAATGCCTTTCTCTGCGGCAATGCGCGCTACCGAGCCAAAAAAACGATTTTCAGCGGCTGAATCGGCATGGGTAAAAATGGCGCAGATGTTATAGCCTGCTTCAAGCAGCGCATTGATGCCCGCACAGCCCATATCGTGGTAGGCGAAGACGATGGTTTTCATTGTTCGGTTTCCTGTACTGAAGCGTCTTTCTGATGATGGATAACGCGTTGGATAAAATAGCGAGGCCGCGCCCGTACATCGTTGTAGATGCGGCCGATGTATTCGCCAAGCAGGCCCATACCGATGAACTGAGCGCCGACGAACATAAACAACACCGCGAAAAGCATGAATACGCCTTCCCCGGCCCACTCCGCGCCCAGAAACAGGCGCAGCGCAATCAGCAAGACGGAGAACGCGAATCCGGCCAGGGCAATCAGGCTGCCCAGCACGCTTAACATACGCAGCGGCGTGGTCGTCAGGCAGGTCACCAGGTCATACATCAGGTTGATGAGCCGCATAAAGCTGTACTTTGAATTGCCGAATTCACGTTCGGCATGCGTCACGGGCAGTTCCGTTGCGCGGCGCGCGAAAGTATTGGCGAGAATGGGAATAAAGGTGCTGCGCTCATGGCAATTCAGCATCGCGTCAACGATGTGACGCCGGTAGGCGCGCAGCATACAGCCGTAATCCCCCATCGCTTTGCCGGTTACGCGCTGAATCAGGTGATTGATGGCGCGCGACGCGCGGCGGCGGAACCAACTGTCCTGACGGTTCTGCCGCACCGTGCCAACCACGTCATAGCCCTCCTGGGCTGCCGCCACCAGGCGGGGGATCTCTTCGGGCGGGTTTTGCAAATCGGCATCCAGCGTGATGATAAGGTCGCCGCTGACGCGGCTGAATCCCGCCATGATGGCTGAATGCTGACCATAGTTGCGGTTAAGCAGGATCGCCGTAATATGGCTGCCGGGCGCGCCGGCCGCCGCCGATATCATGTCGGCGGAGAGATCCTGACTGCCGTCGTCGACCAGCAAAATTTCATATTCCAGACCCAGACCGCGGCAGGCGCTGTCCGTACGTCGAATCAGTTCCGGCAGGCTTTCCTGTTCGTTAAAAACAGGAATGACTACCGACACTTTATTAATCGTTTTTTCTTCAGTCATTTAAACCCCGGCTAGCCTGCGCAGCGCAGCGATTACGCGCTCGACGTCGCTGTCTGTCATATCGGGAAAAAGCGGGATGGAGCAGATACGTTCGCAGTTCCACTCCGTTGCGGGCAGCGACACGCCGGGGTAGCGTGCGCGATAATATTTATGCGTATGCGCGGCGCGAAAATGCAGGCCGGTGCCGATATCCTGCTCTTTAAGCGCCTGCATCAGGGCATCGCGCGAGATGCCGCAGGTTGCCTCATCGACGCGGATGATAAACAGGTGCCAGGCATGCTGATGCGGCCAGGCGGGCGCCTCAAGCGGAGAAAAAGGCGTCTCTTTTAGCGCCTGGAGATAGCGCTGCGCAATGGCCGTTCGCCGCGCATTGATTTGCGGCAGTCGTTTAAGCTGAACCAGCGCGATGGCCGCGCTGATATCCGGCAGATTGTATTTAAAGCCGGGCGTGATGACTTCCGCCTGAGGCTGGCGGCCGAGAGTCTGGCGATCGAACGCGTCCACGCCCAGCCCATGAAATTTCAGCATACGGATACGCTCGGCCAGGCCGGCGTCGTCGGTGACAACCATTCCGCCTTCCGCGCATGACATGTTCTTGATGGCGTGGAAAGAGAAAATCGCCGTACCGCGCCCCCCCACATGACGCCCTTTATAAAAGGTTCCCGCCGCATGGGCGGCATCTTCGATAACGGGAATACCGTGGCGCTCGCCCACCGCCCGGATGGCATCCAGGTCGGCCGGGGCGCCCGCATAATGCACCGGAACGATCGCCCTGGTACGGGGGGTGATGGCGGCCTCAATGGCTTCGGGCGTCACCATCAGCGTGTCGCGGTCAACGTCGATCATTACCGGCGTGGCGCCAAGTAACGAGATGATATTGATGGTGGAAACCCAGGTCAGCGAGGGGGTGATCACTTCCTCGCCGGGCTTCAGACCGAGCGCCATCAGGGTGACGTGCATACCGGCCGTGGCGGAGCTCACGGCGATGGCATGCTGATTTCCCGTGAGCCGGCAAAATGCGCGTTCAAGTTCGGCGCATTTCGGTCCGGTGGTAATCCAGCCGGATTCGAAAACCGCCTTCACCGCCGCCAGTTCCATCTCACCGAGCGAGGGCCGGGAAAAAGGAAGGAATGCCATAAAGTAAATTCCTTAATGTCTAATGCGTACTACCGCCGCCCGCGGTCTCAGAACGTGTAATTCACCATCGCGAAGCCCGTCACGCCGGTATTGCCTTCCACCAGCGGGCTATGATGCGCCCGGTCGCTGAATTCCATCAGGTTCACCCCCATGAATAGCGTCCAGTTCCGATCGAAATCGTGTTGCCAGTCGATCGACGCCGAATAGGCATAAACCCCGGATTTCGCGTTGAAACGGGAAAAACGCGAATTGCGATGCTGCTCCTCGCTCACGCCGAAGTAAGTGCGGTTGTAGCGGCCGTCGCCCGCATGCATATTGACGCCCAGGGTGACGGTATCGCCGCCGTCGCGCAGTAAGGTGCCTTCCAGCCCCAGCCGATAACGATTCCCGCGCTCGTAGCCCGCCACGCGAAATTCGGCCTCGCCATTGATCGCCAGCCAGGAGGTGATTCGCTGCGATACCAGCAAATCGGCGGTGGTCGCGCCTTTGACTTCCCCCATGCCGCGCAGCCGTTTGGAACCCGGCCGCCAGGTACTCTCTTTCTCTTTACGCCCTGGGTCGTAAGACAGCGCGCCGCTCACATAAAACCCGCTGTCGGTGAGATACTCCGCGCCGATGCCGCGCAGCGTATCGGCAAAAAAGATGCCGCGCGAAATGCTTAACTCCAGTTCGGGAGACACCCGCGTCTGGCGCGCGCCCAGGTAACGCGGGCTGAAAGTCGCGCCGAGTCCCAAGTTGACGTCAGTTTCATCGCCGAACAAGCTGGCGGGCGCCTGCGGTTCGGTTTGTTGCGCCTGTCCCGTCAGCGGCAGTGCCGCCAGAGCGCAGACTAGACAAAGAGATCGGCGCGTCGGGAAACTGTTTGTGTTGCTCATTCGTACTCATCCTCAAGCTGAATAGAAACCGCAAGCAGTACACCAGCGTTCAGACAAGTTCCGACCGAGAAATGGTGAAGATTCTATGAAGAGAGGGAAAAAATTCCCTTAGAGCCTATCCCTGTAGGCGTTATTGGCGCGGCCAGTTTGGCCACGAATAGCGCGCATATTGTCTGGGCGCGGCCCTGGGCCAAGCCCTAATGGGGAGGCTCTTAGTCAGGCAGGTAAAGAGTGATGCGCGCGCCGCCGCCGGCGCGATTGTGTACGGAGAGCCGGCCTTCATGCGCCTGACAGATCGCCACGGCGACCGCCAGGCCCAGGCCGCTGCCGCCCGCATGCCGCGAACGAGAGCTTTCGGCGCGCCAGAAGCGGTCGCAGACGCGGTCAAGGTGCTCCGGCGCAAAACCGGGACCGCCGTCTTCCACGTCGATATACACGCCGTTGTCCTGCCGGCGGGCGTTCAGCGCGATCCAATCGCCCGACGCGGCGTAGCGGATGGCGTTATCAAGCAGAATGGAGAGCACCTGCCCCAGGCGATTGCGATCCGCCAGCACGAGCAGATCCTCCGCCGCGTCGAGATTCGCGCGCATCCGCAATGCCTGCAAACGCGGCGCGACCCAGGCGATGCGCTCTTCCAGCAGGGGACGCAGCGCGAATTCAGAGGGCGACAGCGCCAATTGTCCGGCGGAAACCAACGACAACAGGTACAAATCATCAATCAACCGGTTCAGTTGATCCAACTGACCCATAATAAGGTGAAAATTCTGCGGCGTCGGTTCAAACACGCCGTCAATCAGCGCCTGTAGACGCGCTTTGGCCGCCGTTAGCGGCGTGCGCAACTCATGCGCGGTGGCGGCGCTGGACGCCTGCAACTCCCGTTCATGGCGCTCCAGCCGCGCGGCCATGCGGTTAAAATCGCTCGTCAGACTGCGCAGCGCCGCCGGCGTATGGGGCGCCAGCGCCGCGCGCGCCGTGAAATCGCCCTGCGCGATTTGGTCCGCGGAGATCGCCACGGCGCTGAGCTGGCGCGACAGATGCAGCGACACCCATACGCCGCCGCCCACTATCAATGGAACCGACATCAGCATGAACACGCCGAAAAACAGCATATCTTCATGGATGGCTTCATTGGTGAAATATTCGCCATACATATATTCGCCATAGATTTGCAGCAAACGCTGCCGGTGTTCGACCGGCTGGGCCTCCAGCTGTTGCAGTTCCTGCCGCACCGGTTCCGGGATCGCCGCGCGCTGGTGCTCCTCCCACCAGAAAAAACGCAGCCACATGCCGACGCCGACCAACAAAATAGCCGCCATCGCCAGACCGATCATCCGCAGGCTTATCCAGCGCCACAGCGGTTCGGCGGCGCGGGATTTGCTGTTGTCCATGACGTTTTTGTTCATAGCGCGTTGCTGAAACGATAGCCCAACCCGCGCACCGTAAGCAGTACGTCGTGGATGCCGACGCGTTCCAGCTTGCGGCGCAAATTATAGATGTGCGCGTCGACCACGCGTTCCAGCGCATCGCTTTCCGGCAAGCAGCCGGCAAGCAGTTCCGCGCGTGAAAACATGCGCGTCGGACAAGCCATCAGCATCGCCAGCAGATTGAACTCGGTGCGCGTCAGATCGAGCGGTTGCCGCACGCCGTCGACTTCGACCGAAACCTGCGCCGCATCGATATCCACCACCAAATTGCCGTGACGCAGGCTGCGGGAACGCGCCTGGGCGTTGTTGACCCAACGCCGCAGCACGGCATGGACGCGGGCGACCACTTCGCCGGGATTATAGGGCTTGACCACATAATCATCGGCGCCATACAGCAATGAATTGATGCGATTGGATTCGCTGCCCACCGCCGTCACCATAATCACCGGCGTGGAAGCATGTTGACGGATCGCCGCCAGCACATCGTTGCCGCTCAACCCCGGCAACATGATATCCAGCAGCACCAAATCCGGCCGCCATTGCGCATGTTGCTCCAATGCCTGACGGCCATCGGCGACATGACGAGTTTGGAATCCATCCCGCTTCAGGTAAGCGCTCAATACCTCGGCGCCGTCGAAATCATCTTCAACGATCAGCACTCTTCGCTGGCTCATAGATTCTGTCCCTTCATGAAATCTTGATAATTCATTAAGCATCACTTGATTTTGTAATGCGAAGATCGAACGGCTGGCATCTATCAAGACGGCGGCGGCGCAAATTATAGAAAATCATCTAGTTATTTCAATTTCAATTATTTTTACGGGTAATTAGTGAAAAACATAGCATAACCCCGAGATGATACCGGGTAAATGCAGCGGCATATTATGGATCATTTTCTTTGCGAAAATCGCCGGGATACAAAAGATTTATTGAATATTTCATAGAAGAAGGGTTTTCGCGATGCGGGACTGAAGATCAACGCATACCTGAAGCGCCACCTGC
Organism: Brenneria izadpanahii; assembly: GCF_017569925.1. Taxonomy (NCBI): domain Bacteria; kingdom Pseudomonadati; phylum Pseudomonadota; class Gammaproteobacteria; order Enterobacterales; family Pectobacteriaceae; genus Brenneria; species Brenneria izadpanahii. The sequence continues at coordinate 4,185,557 of NZ_CP050854.1, forward strand.
GCGACCCCATTGAAACCGCCGGCATCACCAACACTCATGCCCCGCGCGATATGCGAGGCATCGGTTACAGGCTCCGTCATCCATGAAAAATATTAAATATCATTCCCTTTGGCGCTGGATATGCGTTCGGATACTGGCGCTGGCGATTGGCACGGTCATTGTCATCGCGCTGTGCATGTGGCTGCGCTTCGCCATTCAGAATATCTGGGTGCTTCATCATATGCCGCCAATGCTACGGGAAGAATTTGAAATGTTGCGCCAGCATCCTGAAACCGACCTGGCGCGCTTTCACCAGATTGTCGATACCTGGTGGGGCGTAAGCTATTCCGAACCTTCCGTCGCCTCCGCAGACTGGCTGATGGTCGGCGTGCTGGTGGCGGTTATGATCCCTTTTATCGTTGTCATGGGGCTAAAAAGCGCACTTCCGCTTTCAGTCCAGTTCAGCCGACTGGCCGCCGCCTCCGAAGCCGTAACCCGCGGACAATTCGGCACGCAGGCAGAGTTGGTTGACAAGGCTCCGACGGAAATGGCCCGCTTCACCCGGGATTTCAACGCCATGACGCATCAGCTTGCGCGTTACGAGCATGAAATGCGGGCGTCGCACGTGGCGATAGCGCATGAACTGCGTTCGCCGCTAACGGCGGCCATCGGGCGGCTTCAGGGCATGATCGACGGCGTGTTCATGGCCGATCCGCAGCAGCTCGGCATGGTGATGAAGCAACTACAGCATCTGAACCGTCTGATTGATGAACTACACCTGCTGTCGCTGGCCGAAGCCGGCAGGCTCGAACTCGATCGCCGCGTACTAGACCTGGCGGAACTGCTGCGGGAACGCGCCGCCTGGCTCCGGCCCCAGTCAGAAAAAACAGGCATGTCGATCAATGTTATCGCCGCCATGCCCTGCGCCTACGTGGGGGATGCGTTTCGGCTTGGGCAGGCCTTTAGCGTTCTGATGGAAAACGCGCTGCGCTACGCCAGCGAAGGCAAGCAGTTGAACATTGAGATACAACCAGCGGGTAAGGGTTATCAGATCGCCTTCCGGGATTATGGCCCCGGCGTCGATCCGGAATTTTTATCCTGCATGTTCGATCGCTTTACCCGCGCGGATTCATCCAGAGCCCGCCACTCCGGCGGAAGCGGCCTGGGCTTGTCGCTAGCCCGCGCCATCTGCGCGGCTCATGGCGGAAGTATCAACGCCGCGCTGCCGGCGGGCAAAGGGCTGCTCATCACCATCCACCTGCCGGAAGCCGCCGGAATATAACGCTAAATTCGTCTCTCTTGATGAATCCTTGATGAAATATAAACGGAATTTCGTCACCTGATTGATTAAATGGCGCCAACTTGATTCAGGGGAAGCACCATGTCAAAACACCTTGCCACTTATGCGCGCAGCGCGCTGCACAAGATTATCACCCCTATCCGGCGCCTGCGGTTACCGCCGGCCCGGCCTCTGTTCTACCTGGTACCGCTGCTGCTTGCCGGTTGCGGGGATCGCGATACGCCGCAAACCGTAGCGCCCCGTCCGGTACGCTATGTTACCGCGCAGCCCCCCTCCGCCGGCACGACGCTTAGCCGCACCGGCGAGATCCGCGCCCACGATGAAATATCGCTGAGTTTCCGGCTTGACGGCAGGCTCCTGACCCGCGTGGCCGACGTAGGCGATCGCGTAGCCAACGGCCAACTGCTGGCCGCGCTGGAGAGCGATACCGGCCGCAATCAACTCAGCAGCGCGCAGGCTGAACTGGACAGCGCGCGCGCCGCCGAACGCGTGGCGGCGGTAAACCTGCGCCGTCTACAGTCGCTGATGCCGTCCGGCGCCATCGCCCGCTCGCAGTTGGACACGGCGACATCGGACTGGCAGGCGGCGGTATCCCGCCGTCAAAGCGATGAAGCGGCGCTGAAAAACGCGCAGGACAATCTGGCGTGGACCCGGCTTACCGCCCCGCAATCCGGCGTGATTACCAGCGTCAGCGCGTCTGCCGGTCAGGTGGTCACGGCTGGACAAGCTATTTTCACCTTCGCCGCCAGCAACGGACGGGATGTGGTATTCGACGTCGCCGATCCGCAAGAGATCGCCCGCGTCAAAAGTGGCGCGTTCACGGTTTCGCTGCTGACGGACCCCGCCGTAAAAACGACAGGCAGCCTGCGCGATATCAGTCCGCAGGCCGATCCCCAGACCCGAACCTGGCGAGTCAGGATTTCGCTTGATAATCCGCCGGACGCCATGGCGATGGGCGCCAGCGCGCAGGTGGAAATGCCGCTATCCGGGCCGGGAATGATTGCCCTCCCCGCGTCCTCGCTGACCCGAACGGGCGACCAGCCGGCGGTATTCGTCGTGGGCGATAACATGCAGCTTCATCTGCGTCCGATTGTGCCGGCACGTTACACCGCCTCATCGGTATTCGTCAGCGACGGCATTCAGCCGGGCGAAAAAGTGGTCACGGCGGGCGTCAGCAAACTGTGGGACGGTGAAAAAGTCAGCCCCGGAGAGGAAATGAAATGAATGCTTCCGATTTAAAAAAGTCATTTAATCTCTCGGCCTGGGCGCTGAAAAATCAGCAGTTGGTGAGCTTTTTTATGCTGCTTATCATGATCGCCGGCATCATCAGCTATGACCAACTGCCGCGTAATGAAGACCCGGCCTTCACGATTAAAGCAGCCGTGGTCACCACGCTGTGGCCGGGCGCCACCATCGGCGATACCACCAATCTGGTGACGGACACGCTGGAAAAGAAATTGCAGGAAACGCCTTATCTTGACTATGTGGAAAGCGAAACCAAGGCAGGGCAGTCCGTCATCTTCGTGAACCTGCGGGACGACACGCCGCCGGCGCAAGTGTCGGATATCTGGCATCAGGTACGCAATAAAATGCAGGATATCGCCCCCTCGCTGCCGCAAGGCGTGCAGGGGCCAGCGGTGAACGACGAGTTCGACAATACCTTCGGCACGATTTACGGCTTTACCGCCGAGGGCTTTACGCCGCGCGAACTGCGCGACCGGGTTGAAGACGTCCGGCGCAGCCTGATGTCGGTGCCGGACATCGGCAAAATCACCCTGGTGGGCGAACAGGAAGAGCAAATCATCATCGCTTTTTCTCCGCGCAAACTTGCCGGCATGGGGCTGGATCTGCAACAGGTTACCGACGCGCTGAAGGCGCAGAACGACGTCGTGCCGACGGGCGGACTGCGGACGGAAAAAGAGAATATTGCGTTACGGGTCAGCGGCGCGCTTAGCTCCGATGAAAGCCTGCGCGCCGTCATCCTGCGGATTAACGGACGCTACATTCCCCTGACGGATATCGCCGCCATCAGCCGCCAGCCGGCGGAACCGCCGGCGCCGGCGTTCCAGGTCAACGGCAAGCCCGCCATCGGCCTCGCCATTTCCATGGCGTCGACCGGCAACATGCTGCGCTTTGGTCAGGCGATTAACGAGCGAATGAAAGAGATACAGGCGCAGCTGCCTCACGGCATCGAAATGACGACCGTCGCCGACCAGTCCACCGTGGTGAAACAGGCGGTCAGCGGCTTCGTCAGAGTGCTGATCGAAGCGGTGGTGATCGTGCTGGCCGTTTCATTCGTCTCGCTGGGACTGCGCGCCGGGCTGGTGGTGGCCGCCGCCATTCCGCTGGTATTGGCCATGACCTTCGCCGTTATGATGCTGTGCGGTATCGGCCTGCAGCGCATCTCGCTGGGCGCGCTGATTATCGCGCTCGGATTGCTGGTGGATGACGCCATGATCACCGTCGAAACTATGGTGGCCTGTCTGGAACGGGGCGATAACCGCTGGCGCGCCGCGACCTACGCGTTTGAAACCACGGCGTTTCCCATGCTCACCGGCACGCTGGTGATGATCGCCGGTTTTATTCCGGTCGGCTTCGCGGCCTCAAGCGCCGGCGAGTACTGCTTTTCCCTGTTCGCCGTCGTGCTTATCGCCCTGCTCTGCTCATGGATCGTCGCCATCCTTTTCTCGCCGCTTACCGGAGCCTGGCTCTTACCCCATGCCCTCAACGCGCATAAGGGTGAACAAGCGCGCCGGCCGGGACGCCTGATGCGCTTCTACAGCGGCCTGCTGGCGCGGGTGCTGCGTCATCGCGTGGCGACGCTCGCTGTCGCGCTGGCCGTCTTCGCGCTCTCGGTATTCGGCGCCGCCTTCATGGAGGGGGAATTCTTCCCGGCCTCCGATCGTCCCGAATTGCTGGTCAGTCTTTCCCTGCCGGCCAACGCCTCGCAGACGGAAACGACGCGGCAGGTGACCCGGCTCGAACGGCTGCTGGAGGGGAATAAAGATATCGATCGCTACTCGACCTATATCGGCACCGGCGCGATACGTTTTTATCTGCCGATGGACGTGCTGCTGGATAATGAAAACACCTCGCAGTTGGTGATCGTCGCCAAAAGTCTGGCCGCGCGCGATCGGCTAAGCCAGCAGTTGAACAAAATACTGGCCGAGCAGTTTGATAACATCACCACGCGCGTTTCGCCGCTGGAGCTGGGGCCGCCGGTAGGCTGGCCGGTAAAATATCGCGTCAGCGGCCCGGATTACGCCAGAGTCCACGATTTCGCCCAGCAGCTGGCGGGCATCATCGGACAGAATTCCGCCGCGCGCGAAGTAAACCTGACGGCGGGAGAACCGGAACGGGTCATCACGTTCAAAGTGAATCAGACCGAAGCGCGGGCGGTAGGCGTCTCTTCCAGCAGTCTGGCGGAAACCCTGCATACCGTCTGGGCCGGCAGCGTTATCACCACCGTGCGCGATCGCAACCGGCTGATCGATGTGGTGCTGCGCGGCGACGATGCCGAACGGCTGGATACCGGCAGCCTGCAATCCCTGACGATCACCTCATCAGGAGGACAGAAAGTGCCGCTGAGCCGGGTCGCCACGCCGGTATGGGGAGTGGAGGATCCGATGATCTGGCGGCGCCAGCGGCTGCCGTTTATCACCGTTCAAACCGATCTGGCGCCGGGGATGAACGCCGTCGCCGTTTCTCAGGCGTTGCTGCCCGACGTTAATGCGCTGCGGGCCTCCCTGCCGCCAGGCTATAGCATTGAGGAAGGCGGCACGGTAGCCGAATCCGACAAAGGCAACAGTTCGGTCTATGCCGTATTGCCGGTCACGCTTTTCACCATGCTGGTTCTGCTGATGATCCAACTGCAGAAGTTTACCCGCATGCTGCTGGCCCTGCTGATGGCCCCGTTTGGCCTACCCGGAATCGTCGCGGCGATGCTGCCCACCGGCACGCCAATGGGCTTTGTCGCCCTGCTGGGCATCATCGCGCTGGCCGGCATGATCATTCGTAACGCCGTCATTCTGATTAGCGAGGTGGACAGCAATACCAGCCAGGGGCTGGCCAGAGAAGACGCGATTATCAAAGCCTCAAAACACCGCGCCAGGCCGATACTGTTAACCGCCTGCGCCGCCGTTCTGGGGATGATCCCGATTTCGCATCAGGTCTTCTGGGGGCCGATGGCCTATGCCATCATCGGCGGGTTAATCGTTGCCACGCTGGTTACGCTGACCGTGCTGCCGGCATCGCTCAGCCTGGTGATGCAGGCCGAAGAAAAAAGCGCCCGCGCCGCAGAAACGGAATAAACGGCCGGCGGATTGCGGCAGTCCCTTTTTCGAGGGGCCGCCGCATCGTTTTCAGCGAGTTGCGTTTATGCAATACAAAATCGCCGTACCGCATCGGCACCCGGTCGGGCGCGCCGCTGCTTATCCGGCATTAGCGAAAATACCGCCCCCGATATTGCGCGCGGCCGCCAGACAGGCGTCCGGCGTTTTCATCTCCGGCATCAGCAACATTTCGGACGTCATTACCGGCGCGCCGCAGTAATCGAAAATTCCGTGGGTGATCTGCGCATTAAACGCGTCGGAAAAACCGTGTTTTTCGAATGTCTTCCGGCTGGCCGCGCCCAGCGCGACAAGGTGCACCGGCAAATGCCCCAGTTTCTTCACGACGTTGCCGTCAGCCGTTTCTTCATAGGCCCAACCGTTTGTAAAAACGCGATCGATCCACCCTTTCAGTAGCCCCGGCATTGACCACCAGTAAATCGGAAATACCAGCACCAGCGCATCCGCATTATCAATACGCAACTGCTGCGCGGCGACATCAGGCGGCGTTGCGCCGGTTTGCTGAAAAGCGGCCACATCCGGCGCAGAAAACGCCGGGTTAAAGCCTTCCCGCGCAAGATCCGCTATTTCAAACGTATTGTGCGGATTTGACGCTGCGCCCCCTTGCGCGATGGCGCTAGCGACGCTGTGGGTCAGCGAGGTATTAACAGGATGAGAGACGACGATTAATGCATGCATTCCGGGTACTCCCCATTGCGTTGAAACGATGCCAGAGATAATCTTATATACCAACAGTAACCTACCAATAGTAAGTTACTGTTGGTATATAAGCATGTCAACAGGAAAATACCGCCCATGACCAAACCACGCGCACGACAGCGTTTAACAAGAGCAGAGCGTCATGTACAACTGATAGAAACCGCATGGCGGATCATCCGGGAAGAAGGAACAGAAGCGCTCACGCTGGGGCAACTGGCGCTGCGGGCGGGCGTAACCAAACCGGTGGTTTACGATCACTTTACCAGCCGCTCCGGGCTGTTAGCCGCGCTTTATAAAGAATACGATAAGCGCCAGACGGCGCTGATGGACGAACGCATCCGCAAAACAGAGCCGGAGATTGAGAAACTGGCGGCGGTGATCGCTTCAGCATACATTGAGTGCGAGCTACAGCAGGGGCGTGAAATGCCCAACGTGATGGCGGCGCTTACCGGCACCCCCGAACTCGAACAAATCCGTCAGGATTACGCCACGGCGTTTACCGGGAAATGCCGCGAACTGTTCGCCCCGTTCCGCGACGGCCAACCTCTGCATGAGGCGGCGCTGCGGGGCATGCTCGGTTCCGCCGAAGGGTTAGCCTACGCCGCGGCTAAAGGCGTCATTACCGAACAGCAGGCAAAAGATGAACTACTCCAGGTAATTATCTCTATAGTGCGAAGATAACGCGCCGGGCGTGACGAAGAAACGGCATAAACGGCCGGCGGTCCCTGCTTCGAGGGGCCGCCGGGCCATGTTCGCCCGGTTGCATAGATTCCCGATAAACATCCCGCCGCATCGGCATGTGACCGCGAACTCGGCGCTAGTTTACGATTTCAATACGAATCAACCGGCTGTCGGCGCGTCCGCGATCGTCCACCGCGCGGATGCGATACTGCCCGTTATCGATCGGCCGCCAGTCGATGGACGATTTGCTGGCGGAACTGCCGAGATAAATATCATCCACAAACCAGTACACCGTTTTACTGTCGGCATCCGTCACCGCGTTGAACGAAATCCGTTCGCGCCCCTGCTGCGACTGGCGAAGCGTGTAAACGGTATTTTTCAGCGGCGATGTGATGCGCGGCGGATTGCCGCTGATATCCACGCCGCTGTCTTTGCAGCGATTCACCGGCGGCTTACGCTTTGGCAAACCGGCCTGCGCAAACACGTTCGCCAGGTCCGACGGCCAAAACTCAAACACTTCGGTACGGACGTCATCTTCATCGTAGGGCGGGCAGGCCACCTCCCCGGTTTGTTTATCCAGCCGCACCGGGCGGTAAACCGTATCGACCTTGATCGGCGACTTGCCGGGAATAAACCAGGTTTTGCCCTTCTGCTGGCACCACGGCGTCGGCAAATCGCCGCTGGCGAGACAGATTTCCACCCGTTTAAGCTGTTTCGGGAACGGATGTTTCGGCTCCTGTAAGTCCGGATAACTGGCCTGAATGCTGTCGATAACGTTGAAAAACAGCGGGGCGGCGGCATCCACGCCGACAAACGCATTATTGCCCTTGCCGTCGAAATTCCCCACCCAAACCACCAGCGCATAGGGGCCGAAAATACCGACGCTCCAGGCGTCGCGAAATCCCCATGAGGTGCCGGTTTTCCAGTACACCGGCAGCGCGGAACGCCCCTGCGCCAGCGTATCGCCGGGGCGGCGGTGCTGGCGCAGAATATCGAGCGTCATAAAACTGGCCTCTTCGCTGAGCAAACGCACCGGCGCCGGCGTCGGTTCGTTTTTTAACATGCGCAACGGTTGCAGCAAACCGCGGTTCGCCAGCAGCGCATACAGCTTTGCCAGCTCCTGCATCGTTACTTCGCCGCCGCCCAGCACCAGCGACAGGCCGTAGTGATTCTCGCTGGACATATTGGCGATGCCGGAAAGACGCAGAAACTGATAGAACGTCGGCTGACGCAGCTGCGAAGCGATATAGACGGCGGGAATATTGCGGCTGAAATTCAGCGCGTCCGTGGCGGTAACCGGCCCGAGAAAACGCCGGTCAAAGTTCTCCGGCGCATAGGCGCCGAACACCGAAGGCACGTCGCGCAGGATCGTCATGGGGTGCAGCACGCTCTGCTCCATGCCCAGCGCGTAGATAAAGGGTTTTAGCGCCGAGCCCGGCGAACGTTTGGCGTTGGTGCCGTTCACCTGCCCCTGAATATCGCGGTTGTAATAATCGGCCGAGCCCATCAGCGCCCGTACGCCCATATCGCGGGTATCGACCAGCAATACCGCCGCATTGCCGATGCCGTGGCTGCGATTGCGGGTGATAAAGGCGTTCACCTGGCGCTCGACGAGCCGCTGCAAACCGGCGTCCAGCGTGGTGTCGATGCGGGTATCGCTCTGCGCCAGCTGCTGATTTTGCTGGCGCAGCTGTTCGATAAAATGCGGCGCGATATAGGGCATCCCCTCCGGCTGCCGCAGCGCCAGCGGCAGTTTGAACAGGGCAATCTGGCTGCCGTCCGTCGCATAGCGCGCCCGCCAGCGCTGGAACAGGCGATTGCGCGCCTCGATCAGCGCCGTGCTCAACACGCCGGTATTGCCGTCGATGCGATAGCTCGGCGACTGCGGCAACACCGCCAGCGTCAACGCTTCCGGCAGCGTCAGATGTTGCGGCGCTTTGTCGAAATAGATCAGGCTGGCCGCGCCGATGCTCTCAATATTGCGGCCATAGGGCGCATAGTTCAGATAGGCTTCGAGGATATCGCGCTTGGAATAGCGCAGCTCCAGCTGTATCGCACGCAGAATCTGCATCAGCTTGCCCGACGGCGTGCGGGTATTCAGACGCCAGTACATTCGCGCCAGCTGCATGGTGATGGTTGAGCCGCCCATCATTCGGCCGCCGGCGATGTAGCTACGCCAGAAGCCGCGCATCAGGCTGAGCGGATTGAAACCGGGGTGGTAATAAAACCAGCGGTCCTCGTGCAGAAGCAGGCCGTTGACCGCCAGCGGCGAAATCCGCTCCAGCGGCGTCCACAGGCGATAACGGTCATCGCTGGCCAGCGCGATGCGCATCAGCGCGCCGTGCCGGTCGTAATAGACTGACGAAAAAGGCTGCCCCTGGGAAAGCGGCGGATGCGGCCACAGGCGGCACGCCAGCACCACCAATGCCAGTAATAAGACGGCCATGGCGAGGTTTTGCAGCAGACGTTTTGCCGCCTTGAAAAACGCGGGGAAGGCGATCATCCTACGACTCGGAACCGGCTACGCTCCGCCGTAAACGGCGGAGCGCGTACCGTGGTGGATTATTTTTTATCAACGGGCGCGGCATCGGCGGGCACGACAATCAGTTTTTGGTTGCTGACGGACAGCGCCTGAACGTCGCGATCGTACATGGCTTCGCCATAGGCGGGCGGGATCGCGAAGCTGCCGGTGTTGGTGGCCTTGATCTGATACACGAACGTTTGCACATCCGTGCCGGCGCTGCCGTAAATGACCACCCGGTCTTCACGGATATCGCTGTAATCCGGCGCCCAGGTCGAACCGGATGCCGCCAACGGCGATTGCCATACGGCAGACGCCTCCTCTTCGCTGCTTTCATCGCCATCGTCGGATTCCGGCGCCGGCGGCGTTTGCTGCACCACCTCGAATCCGCCCGGCAGTAAATCGACGATCGCCAAATTGCTCTGCCCCTCTTGCGAGTTCGCGCGCACTTGCAGATGAACGTTAATCTTCTGCCCCAACGTCACCTGCGTGACCGGCTTGCCCTGCTCATCGGTATAATCGCGGGTGATTTCCAAACCGCGGGAAATGGCCTGCTTCGGCGCCGCCAGATCGAAACCGGCCTGCGTCACCACGTACCAGGCGGGAGCGTCATTGGCGTTTTCAAAGCGGATTGATCCGGCATCCGCGGTAAAACGGCCTTTGGCGAACAGCCCCTGCAGCGTGGAAATCAACTGCGGTTCGACATTGGCGGTTTTACCGATCTGCGTGATTTTCAGCCCGTCCGGCATCGCCGACTGCGCCGCGACCTGCGCGGAATAGCTCTCCAGCGCCAGAATGCTCATCGCCGATGAATACGTGGTGTAGCGTTCCTCTTTCAGCGCCTTGAGCATATTTTCCAGCACCTGCGGCGGAACGGCGGAGACTTTTTCCGGGAAGTGGCGCGTAATCAGATACAGACGCGTCGCGTCCTGCGCCAGCGGGTCAAAGTAGTTCTGCGTCCACCAGGCGGCGTCATACGCCTTGCTCATCCGCTGCCAGGTCGGCTGCAGCAACGCATTGGCTTCATCGTCCATTTTCAGCAAACGGTACGACGAGGCCAGATACAGCGCGCCGAGATCGGTTTTCCAGACGTCCGGATACAGCTGTTGCAAGGCGTTCTGCACCGAGGCCAGCGCGCTGGTGGTGATTTCGCCCTGACGGGTCAGCAGATACACCGCCCATGCGCGCAGGCGCAGCGTGTACAAGTCGTCAGACGGGTTGGCCGCCAGCTCGCGCAGCGACGCATTCGCCTCTTCCAGCATGCCGACCGGCAACGCATAGCCTGCGGCTCTGGCTTCCAGCAGATATTGCACCACGTACGGCGTGACGAAGGGATCGGCTTGCGGCGACGAACGCCACAGGCCGATCGCGCCGCGATCGTTCTGGCGCGAACGCAGCACCGCCATCATATCTTTCAGCTGCTTGCCGCTTTCCGCCGGACTCAGGCCGCCGCGCATTTCCGGGTGTAACGCCGCCAGAATCAGCGGAACCGAACGGCTGACAATCTGCTCCGAACAGAAGTACGGATAGTCCGCCAGATACTGCGACAGCCCGCTGGCCAGCACCAGCGGCGAGTTGGAGACCGCCGCCTGACGCACCGCATACGCATCGAACATCTGGCGCAGATTATCGACATCCTGACGACGGTTCATGCGTCCCATCACTGACTGAGTGCGGAATGGCATCGCCGGACGCACCGAGGTGCTGATGGTGCGGCGGCTGGTCTTGTCGGCGTATTTGGCCTCGAACGCCAGCGGCGCATCGCCCAGCATGTTTCTGGCGCGCAGACGGAAGTTAACCACGCCTTCGCGTTTTTCCGCCAGCGACAGATGTTGATCGGCCTGGCCCACCACTTCCAGCTGCGGCGGCACGTTCAGATGCAGCGCGATCGCCACGCTTTGGCCGTGCAAATCGGTAAGGTTATTGCTGACGCCCACGCTGACGTCAAACTCATCGCCCGGCGCGACCATGGCCGGCACGTTTGGCGTCATGATGAAGTTATCGCGCACGGTTGCCGACGTCTGCGCTTTACCGATCTTGTCCGGCGTAACGGAAATCGCCATTACGCGGATTTTACCGTTGAAATAGTCCGGCACCGGATAGTTGAACCGCCGCTCGCCGTTCACGTCGGTAATGCCGGACCAGTAAGCCACCGGCTTATCCCGTTTGCGTTTGAACGGATTGACGCTGAGATCCAGCCCTTCGCCGCCATCGCCGCCCGGCGCGGCCGTCAGCTGCATCAGCTTGCTGAATTCCGGCAGGATCAGATCGAGGATCTGTGAACTTTCCACGCCCAGTTCGCGTTTGCGGAAAAAATACTCCAGCGGATCTTTCAGACGATAACGCGCCACCTGCAAAATGCCTTCGTCGACGGCAAACAGCGCCACCTGCTGCGGGCCGTCGGTGGTGACGGTAATCGGCAGATTTTCGCCCGGTTTAACCACCTGCGGCACGTCGATTTTCAGGACGTTCTGACGCGCCCTGGCGCTGATTTTAAACGGCATCACGCCGTAACTCAGCGGGCTCATAAAGATTTCATCGGAGTTGATGTCGCGCACGAACTGCACGTTGATGTAGCCGTTGCCCTCCATGCCGTCCGGTATGCGGATTTTCTGCACCGAACTGGTGGTATCGGTGTGGAACCACTGCCAGCCGTAGACTTTGTCTTTCTCGATGGTGATCAGCCCGCTGCCGGTATAGGGGGCGTTGATCGCCACCTCGATTTCATCGCCCGGCTGGTATTCGCCCTGGTTGAGTTTCAGCTTCAGCTCGGCGTTGCGGTCCAGCGAACGGCTGAGGTTGGCGTTGCCGGCGACGCTGTAAGCAACGCGGTTCAGCACGTTGCCCTGCGCGTCCTCGACCGCCAGCACGAAATCGCCCGGCCGGTCGGTCGCCAGCGTCAGATCGTCGCCCTGCGCGCTCAGCGACAGCGGCTGTTGCGACAGCTCAACTTCCTTCATTTTCGACTGATATTTATAAATGCCGGAATCCTGCTTGGTCAGCACGGAAACGTACTTCTGCTCGATCAGCGTGACTTTCAAATCCGGCAGCGCGATCGGTTTCAGCGACGGATCAACGGCGATGATATTCAGATGCCGCGCGGCGTTGCGGTTGATATAGCCGAGATCGCCGTCCGGCTTCACGCCGACCAGATAATCATGCGGCGACACCAGCGTGCGCGCGCTGGCGGCGACGGAACGCCCGCCGCCGGCCACAAAGGCTTCCGACAACAGTTGCAGTTGATATGTCGCATCGGCGTAGGCGTTAAGATTCAGCGGAATCGCCGCCGCCCCTTGCTCATCGGTGGTGCGATCTTCCAGTTCAGTTTCAAAACTGTCCCGACTCTGCCGGTTCTCGTAAAACGCGTAATCCGGGAACGCGTCAAAGCGCGGATATACCGGATGCAGCGTCAGTTTCGAGGCTACGCGGCGATCCTGCGCCGGCGTGCCGAACAGGTTCTGCACATCGATATTCGCCTGTAACTCCGACGGTTTCACCCAGCCCTGCTTACGTTCCGGCGTCAGTTGTAGTTTCACTTTCAACTGATCCGGTTCGAACTCTTTCACGTTTACCGAGGTATATCCCAACAGCGTGGACGACTCATTGTCCTTACCGACCAGATACAGATAAACATTCCACTCGCCGGTCGGCGAATTCTCGTCGGTGGTGTAACTCAGCTCGTTGAACCCGCTGGCATTCAGCGTCAGCGGAATGGTGCTCATCAGCTTGGCGCGCGGATCGTGAATTTCAGCGCGCAGCGGCACGCCGGCCAGGCCGGTGCCCCAGTCGGCGGCGCGGGTGATCAGCCCGATGTTAAAGGTATCGCCCGGCCGATAAACGCCGCGGTCGGAGAACAGGTAGCTGCCCAGCGTACGCGGGTCGCTCGGCGCGATGTCGCCGCCGACGTCAAAGCGGGAGAAATCCAGGCCGCGGTCGTTATTGCGATCGGCGGGCAGGAAGGAGACATCGCCCTCCTTTTCCACCAGGAACATCACCGGCTGGCGTTCATTGGTGTAAACATCCAGCGCCGGGAAACGCGCATGGCCGTCGTTATCGGTGAACTGCGTCAGCAGCGTGACGCCGTTTTTAGCGATAACCGAAACTTTGGCATTGCCGACCGGCGCGCCGCTATGGATGGATTGCACAAACAGATCGCGGGTTTTATCCTGCGAACGCTTGGCGATGATGCCCAAATCCGTGACCACCACAAAGCGGGAATCGCCAACCTGCGGCTCGTCTTCGCTTTGATCTTGATACAGGTAGCCATCATCATCGGCGGCAGGTTTCTCTTCATCTCTCTGCGGATCCCATTCCGACAGCGTCAGCAGGAATATGCCGCGATGCGAACGCGGATCGGTGGATAAATAGCGCGACAGATCGACGCCCCGGTAATTCACTTCTCCCGGTTTGTCGTTATCCACCGCCGTCTGGTATTTAAAGTGCTCGGTAAAGTATTCGTCATTCAGGCGGTTAAATTCCGCCGATGAGTACTCACGGCGCTTGAACGAGACGATGTGTTGCAGCTGGCTTGGGATCACGCGTTTGACGTCAAGGCGCAGCCCCGGCACGTTGCGCGCGGCGACGCTGACCTGCTTATCGCCGTTAACCGACAAGAGCGAGCCTTGCGACATAAACTGCAGCAGTTTCGGGTAGTCCGGCACATGCACGATGCGGTAGAGGCGTTCCGGCATTTTATAGCCGCCGGACGAGGTCAGCACATTGTCGATTTCCACCAGCAGCGAACGGTGCGCCGGCGCATCAAAGCGGAAGCTGAACTGCGGCTGATAGTCGTTTTCCGCATCGTTCAGTTGGACATTCAGCGGCGTGGATTGCGCCAGCACGCTATTTTCCACGCTATCCACATTCCAGTGGTAAAAATCGTCCGGGTCATTAGCGGCGTACGGGTCGTTCGGATCGTGCTGCGGCAGCAGCCACACTTTCACCGCACGGCGAACATCGCTGTCTTTTACCGCGTCGCTGAAACCGACGATCAGCGCGCGCTCGCCTTTCGCCCCTTCGGCGTCGACAACCTGCGCGCTGGCTTCGTTCACCGTCAGACTGTACAGCGTCGGCACCGCGACCCAACCGTTGCGCGGCTGCGCGGTGGCATTGGACGCCACCGACGCTTTTACCCCTTCACCGATAGCAATATGCACCGAACCGCCGTGCTCAAAAGATTGCAACGGTTCGGAATGCACCCAGGCGTTGAGTTTTTTCCGGTCGTAGACCACGGAATAGTTGAGTTTGGTCTCTGATTTGGCTTTCGCCACGATCAGGCCAAGGGAAATCTGTTTTTCGAAACTGGCGGCATCCACCGGCGCGTTGAATTTAACGTTAAACACCGCGTGGCGTTTCTGCGGATCCTGCGGGTCCTGATAATACTGGGATTCGCCGAGCTGATAATCAAAAGCGGGAACGGTAAATTCATAACGCGTCGTCGTCAGTTTGATTTGCGGCGCCAGCAGCGCGTCAGGCGTGAAGTTCACTTCATATTTGCCGCCCATCGGCAGCGGATTTTTAGGCGTGAAGACTAACGTCGCGCCGTTTGCCCATTTCCACTGGCCTTCGGCGGCGGGCTTCAGCGAAATCCCTTTCTCTACCGTTTTACCGACGTCCGCCAGCGGCGCGGCGGAGTGGCTGAAATTAAAGCGCACTTCCTGAGGCGCGATTCTCTCGGCGGCGTAATTCACTACATCCGGCGCGTTAACCGATACGCCGGTTTCCTGGAACACCATCGGCGCGGGTTCGATGGGTTGAGGCCGGTTCAGCCACCAGTGCCAACCGTAAACCCCCGCCCCGGCGGCGCACAGCAGAACTAAAATCGTCAGGCCGACGGCTTTCGGATGTTTATCCACCCCGCCTTCCATCCGCTGAAAACCGCGTGTCAGCCAGCCGGACATCGCCGTCCACCAGCCAGGCGCACGCCAGTCGATATGACCGATGATTGGTTTAATAACGCGGCCAAGCAAGCCGAGAACAAAACCCAGCACGCGAAAAACGCCTTTTATCAGGGTAAAAGGCAGACGAAGTAAGAATTTGAGTAAATCCATTTGTCGCTATACACCTAGTCTCTGTGCTCCATGAGCGAAAATTATATTTTTATTGAATACAAAATATTACGCGAGATATCCGACGGTAAAAACCGGAATGATTGCGTAAAAGTGTAATAAGCATCTGACTAAAAAGCCATTGTTCTATCCTTTGTTTTTAAATAACGGCAGGGCTATTCTCGCGGCCTGAGCCACCTGCCTGAGCGCTGGCTCAGGCCGCCAATCCCCGCGGCGCACAGCCGGTATCGCGAACATCAAACGCGGCGGACGATCGCCGTAAATTCGTCGCCATAGAGACATCCAGATGGCGAATCCCTGCCTTATCAAACTGTACCGGAAGGAGATTATGTGTTTACATACATTGGTTTGAGATGTTATTTGTGATCCATCTCACCATTTTAAAAAATTAAAGTTCACTATTTTATACCCTAAGTAGTTCGAGCCGCGGGAAGGCGGCGACGCAACGAATCTCCAGAAGTTTACATTTGTAAGTGACTGAGGCGAGCGGCAAATTTGCATGAGGCGGATTTGCACGCCGCTTGCGTCGGCCCTATAGGCCGGGTGATTAAGGCAATGCTCCTGCGCTTGAAGTATGACGGGTTTATAAAGCTAAAGTTTCCGAGGAAGTTCATGGATTATAAGCAGGTAGCCCGGCAGCTCGTTCCGCTGATGGGCGGCAAGGATAACATTGCTTCGGCCATTCACTGTGCCACGCGACTTAGAGTAGTACTGGAAGATGAATCAAAGCTGGATCTTAACGCGATTGATGCGGTTAAAGGGGTAAAGGCGAGTTTTCGTAAGGCCGGGCAAGTACAGGTTGTATTCGACAGCAGTGTGATTAACGATATCTACGACGCGTTTGTCCACGCAGCCATGATCGATGACTCGACGCAGAAAGAAGAAGCCTCGCAAAATGCCGTAAAAAATCTCAGCTACTTCCAACGTATAGCCAGCACCCTGTCCAACGTTTTCATCCCCATTATTCCCGCCATTATCGCCTCCGGCCTGTTGATGGGGCTGATGAGCCTGATTAGAACCTACGGCTGGCTGGATTCGAAAAACGCCGTTTACGTTTTGCTGGAAATGTTCAGCTCCTCCGCCTTTATCATCCTGCCGGTGCTGATTGGATTCACCGCCGCCCGCGTATTCGGCGGGAACCCGTTTCTCGGCGCCACGATCGGCGGGATCCTGACACACCCGACGCTGGCGAACGTCTGGGGCGGATTAGGAAGCTACCATACGTTGGACTTTTACGGGCTGCAAATCGCCATGATTGGCTATCAGGGGACGGTGTTCCCGGTGCTGCTGACCGTTTGGTTTATGTGTTTTATTGAGAAGCGTCTGCGGCGCATCGTTCCCGATATCGTCGAGATCATCTTTGTTCCATTCCTGACGTTGATCGTCTCCGGCTTTGTCGCGCTGCTGGTTATCGGCCCGGCAGGCCGTATGCTCGGCGACGGCATCGCCTATGTGCTGACCACGCTGATTGCGCAAACGGGCTGGATTGCCGGGGTGATTTTCGGCGGCCTCTACTCGGTGGTGGCGATGACCGGCATCCAGAACAGCTTTCATGCCATTGAGGCCGGACTGCTGATCAATCCGAATATCGGCGTCAACTATCTGCTGCCGATTTGGTCGATGTCCAACGTCGCCCAGGGCGGCGCTTGTCTGGCCGTTTGGTTCCGCACCCGCGACAGTAAAGTCCGCAAGATAGCCATTCCGGCCGCCTTCTCGGCCATGATCGGATCGGTCGAAGCCGCGGTATTCGGCGTCAATCTGCGCTTTGTGAAACCGTTCGTCGCCGCTATGGGCGGCGGCGCGGTCGGCGGCGCCTGGGTGGTTTACAACAAAGTTTACGCTACCGGCGTGGGTCTGACCGGCCTGCCGGGCCTGGCCATTATTCAGGCCAGTTCATTGGTTAATCATCTGATTGGTCTGACTATGGCATTCGGGCTGGCATTCTTTATTTCTTTACTATTCAACTATAACCAAAAGGGCGATCAATGAGAGAAAAACACCTCCTGAAGCAGACGCTGCTCTCGGTGATGAACGGTTATCATCGCGACCCGTCCGACAGTTACCGGCCGCTATGGCACCTGTCCCCGGTGGTGGGGTTAATGAACGACCCGAACGGCTTTATTCAGTTCCAGCGGCGTTACCACCTGTTTTATCAGTGGAACCCGCTGGCCTGCGACCATAGCACCAAATTCTGGGGTCACTGGAGCTCGGCCGATCTGGTCAACTGGCGGCATGAACCAATTGCCCTTCTGCCGAGTGAAAAGTTCGATATTGACGGCTGTTTCTCCGGTTCCGCGGTGGATGACGACGGGCAGTTGGTGCTGATCTACACCGGCAACGTGATGCTCCCCGGCGATCGTACCGCCTGGCAATGCATCGCCCGGCAGAATGCGCAGGGCGAATTCGAGAAGCAACCGGTACTGGGCCAGCCGGAGGGCTATACCGGCCACGTGCGCGATCCGAAAGTCTGGCGCCATGGCGATAACTGGTACATGGTGCTGGCGGCGCAGGATCCGCAACTACAGGGTAAAGTGCTGCTGTTAAAATCGCCCGATCTGCAAACGTGGACGCTGATGGGCGAGATTGCCGGCAGTCAGGTGGGGGATAGCGGCGAATTCGGTTATATGTGGGAATGCCCGGACCTGTTTAACCTCGATGGCCACGACGTGCTGATTAGCTGTCCACAGGGCGTCGCAGCCGAAGAGCGCCGCTATTTAAACCAGTACCAGTGCGGCTATCTGCTGGGAAAACTGGATTACGCCACGGGCGGCTACGCTCACGGACCGTTCCACGAACTGGACTGCGGCCACGAGTTTTATGCGCCGCAGACCACCCGGACCGACGATGGCCGCCGTCTGCTGATCGGCTGGATGGGCGTGCCCGACCAGGATGAGTTCGAGCAACCCACCCTGCAACACGGCTGGATACATATGATGACCTGCCCGCGGGAACTCAGCGTGCGCGAAGGCCGGCTTTGCCAGACGCCGGCGCGCGAACTGCAAACGCTGCGCGGCGCGCACCGGCAGGCCGGCGGACGCGCCGATTCGCTGCCGACGCTTGACGTCCATAGCGCGGAAGTCGTGCTGCGGGTCTCCGGGAACTTCCAGGCGAATATTGGCGACACAATGCGGCTGACCTGCGATGAGCAGGGCATCACGCTGAGCCGTAAGGGACTGCGCAACGGCGAGGAAGAAAAACGTTACTGGCAAGGCAAGGTGGAGAAGCTGCAAATCCTTTGCGACAGCTCCAGTCTGGAGATTTTCATCAATGACGGCGTCGGCGTCATGTCCTCACGCTACTTCCCTGCGGCGCGGGCCGAGATGAAATTTAGCGGCGGCGCGGAGATAGCGCTCGACCACTGGCAGCTAAAAGAAAGCCAGACGGGCAGCCCGCTGGCTAACATTAAGCAGTAAAATCCTCTGTTCGTGCGGAGCCGAATGCCGACGGCTCCGCACGCCACCGCTACTTCCGGTTATCTTTCAGCACAATCAGCGGCTCGATATCGCTCTCTTTTTTGATGACCAGCGAATCATCGCCGCGCAGACAGGTTCCGCCATAGTTGCCGCCGACGGTAAAAGTACATACCTGAATGTACTTCCCGGCGACGTTGGGCAGACACCACAGCTGCTGGTAGATATTTTTCCGATCGACGAACTTGCCGGAAGTCTTATCGAGCACCTCATCGTGATGACTGACCAGGTCAATGTTGCTGCCGCAGCGTCCGGAAATCGGCTTGACCGCGTAACCGGTTTTCGCCAGCTCTTCGTTCACCTCAAAATCGGTATCCAGCAGATAGCGATGATGCGGGAACAGCGACCAAAGCACCGGCAGAATCGCCTTATTGCCGGGGATCACCGTCCACAGCGGCTCAAACACCATCACTTCAGGGCGCATTAGCACGTCAATCAGGCGAACCTCGTTATCCGGGTGTCCGGTACGGATCGGCACCGCCGCAAATTCGGTTTCGCTGACTTCGCGCACCTGTTCGATCACCGTCTCCCAGGCCCAGGTTTTCCAGACGCAGTTAACCAGCCGGCCATCGCCATCGATAAGCCGCCCGGCCTCATCCCAGCGCAGTTCATCAAGCCCGCAAAGAATTTTGCTCTCGAAACCGGCCTGCGTCAGAGCGCGTTGCATAAACCCGGCGTGGTAATTCTCTTCCAGATCCTTGTCCTGCATGATGTGGACAAACGGCCGCGCCAGACTGTGCTTCCATGCGCCGGTCAGTTCGCTAAGCAGCTCTTCCGCCGGGTTATGTCCCTTGCCGGGATAGCCATGACGGGCCCACTGTTCGAGGATCAGCCCCCCTTCGGTGTGGCAGGAGGCGGAATCCGCATTGTATTCATAAACCTTCAGGCCGCGCTCATCCATACAGAAATCCATCCGGCCGGTGATCATATCGTGCCGGCGATGCTGCCAGGAGAGCCGCAGCCGCGGCCAGAGAATTTTGGGGATATCAAACAGCGCCAGCAAATTATCGTCTTTCATCACCTTGTCGGTAGCATGCAGGTACATCAGGTGCAGCTCGTTGGTCGCCTTGATCAGTTCCTGCTCGGCTTGTTCGGTGATGGTGAAATATTGGTAAGGATCCTGGTTGATAATGTGGCCGCCATTGGCCTTCACATAGGCCAATTGCAGGGGATCCTGCTCGTCCAGCCATTTGCCGGCGAACTGGCCCTGGTTATCCAGCCGCGCGCCGTGAATGACTAATGCTTCGCCGGGGATGGTCGGCTGCGGCAGGCTGTGTTCCGTCTCGTCGGTCTGAATCATCCAGCCGAGGATAGTGGTGTCATCGAAGGTGTCGTGAATGGTGTAATGGCCGTCGTTCACTTCCAGCGTCAGCTCGCGGGTCCACTGCTGTCCCGGCGGCAACAGCGTGTGGGTGACGTTTTGCTCGGCGATGCGAACTTTATTGCCCACGAGTTGGGTAATCACCGCCACGTGGCCGGTTTCGTAAAACTCGCCGCCTTTCTGCCAGATCAGCAGCGAACCTGCTACCGGCGGGCGCAGAGAGCCGTTGGCAAAGGCCTGTAGAGGCAGGATATTGTCATTAACGACCTGACGTAAAAAGCGCAGGGAGAAGATTTCATACGCCATACCGATATCGGTAAAGACGCAGCCATAGTTTAAAAACAGAAAACGGCGGGCAAATTCGACGCACTGCCACTTATGCCCCATATATTCGTTGTCGATATAGCTGCGAAACGAGGCGTCGCCCGGCATGTTCTGCGGATCCAAACTTCTGTAATTTGATGAATAAATTGCTACGCCACCCGGCGCGTACCCCAACAAGGTTCCAAATGGGGCGTCACTACCTGTTGTTCCTTTGCTCATTACCTGACCTCAAATTAATGCCGCCCGGACAGTTGGCTGTGGGAAACCCCTCTAATTATCTCGTCCGGGCAATGCCACGACAGAGGTGGATTTATGATAGCACTCATTCAACCCGATCATGATGCAAGACGGGAAATTTCGCTGTGGCTCCAGGAGCGCTCTCCCCCGTCGTAATGCTTAATAAATCTCATTATGCTTCGCGCCGTTAAACGCATTCGCCGGTAGCTGCTACACTGCTTCAGGACACCCACAAACAAGGTAGGTCAACATGTCAGAGAACAGCTACCAGCCGCCGAAAGTATGGGAGTGGAAGCAAAATAACGGCGGCGCGTTCGCCAATATCAACCGTCCGATCTCAGGGCCAACGCATGAGAAAGCGCTGCCGGTCGGCGCGCATCCGCTCCAGCTCTACTCGCTAGGCACGCCCAACGGCCAGAAAGTGACGATTATGTTGGAGGAGTTGCTGGCGCTCGGCGTCACCGGCGCGGAGTACGACGCCTGGCTGATTCGCATTAGCGAGGGCGATCAGTTCTCCAGCGGTTTTGTCGATGTTAACCCTAATTCAAAAATTCCGGCGCTGCGCGACCACTCAACCACGCCGCCGATCCGCGTGTTTGAATCCGGCAATATCCTGCTCTATCTGGCGGAGAAGTTCGGCCGCTTCCTGCCGAAAGAGGTTGCCGGACGCACCGAAACGCTGAACTGGCTGTTCTGGTTGCAGGGCTCCGCGCCGTTCCTTGGCGGCGGTTTCGGCCATTTTTATAACTACGCGCCGGTAAAAATCGAGTACGCTATCGACCGTTTCGCCATGGAGGCCAAACGCCAGTTGGACGTGCTGGATAAACAGCTGGCGCGCGGCAGATACGTGGCGGGCGACGAGTACACCATTGCCGATATGGCTATCTGGCCGTGGTACGGCAACCTGGTTCTGGGCAACGCCTACAACGCGGCGGAATTCCTTGATGCCGGCAGCTATAAAAACGTGCTGCGCTGGGCGAACGAGATCGGCAGCCGTCCGGCGGTCAAACGCGGGCGCATCGTTAATCGCACCCATGGCCCACTCAATGAGCAACTGCATGAGCGCCACGCCGCCAGCGACTTCGAAACCGGCACCGAAGATAAGCGTCAGGCGTGAGCGCCGTCAGCCCCCCCACCCGGCCTCCCCCTTGTCAGGGGGAGGAGATAACGCCGGATTTGCCCCTCCCCAGGGACTTTCTCTTACACATAAATGCAGGGACTCTGACGGGGTTCATAGGGGGCTGGCGTTTGAGCCCCCTATGTCGGGCGCGTGCTACGCCATAGCATAAAAATAGCGGCATTGCGGCGCACGAAACTGTCTCTGAGTCCGCATAAAAATGTGACCAAGAGACAACTTCTGCGAAGGGATGGAGCTACCAGTGGAGTCCGCATTAATTTCTATCAGCGCGCGTTGCGATCCGCACATACCGATAATCACAAAACATCCGATGTAAATTGTTTTTGCAAAAAACGCATCACCGGGCCGCTGAGCGAGGTATCGCCGGTATTGACCGCACACATCTGACTAATGTGATTATGTCCGTACACCACGTGCAGGTCGGGCGTAAATCCATGCTGCGTGACCAGCCGGGCAAATAGCTCTCCCGTTTCAACCTGCATCAACACCGGATCCAACTCGGCATAACTGATAAACAGCGGAAACGGCGCGGTATCGAT
Organism: Brenneria izadpanahii; assembly: GCF_017569925.1. Taxonomy (NCBI): domain Bacteria; kingdom Pseudomonadati; phylum Pseudomonadota; class Gammaproteobacteria; order Enterobacterales; family Pectobacteriaceae; genus Brenneria; species Brenneria izadpanahii. The sequence continues at coordinate 4,208,183 of NZ_CP050854.1, forward strand.
CAACTCGACGGTAGACATTGCCGAGCGGTCAGTCAGGTTCGAGCCGAAATAGGCGTCGCCGGAAGGATCGGGCGTGGGAATTCCGAACTGTTGACGGGCCAGAAGCTCCAGTTGGGCGTTATAAACGCCTGAGATCAGCACCGCTCCGGCAATTTTCAGCCCTTCGGCGGGATGAAAACGGCGAATCAACGTGGCTGCAGCCACATGCGCGGCGCCGGCGGATTCCCCCGCCACCACGATTTTCTCAGGATCGCCGCCAAATTCGGCGATATTCGTTCGCGTCCACGCCAGCGCCGATGAAACATCTTGCGCCCCCGTCGGCCATTGGTGCGCAGGCGCCAGACGATAATTGGGGACGACGACGACCATCCCCTGACGCGCGTAAAAATAGCCCTGATTGCTGAGAGAGGATTTATCGCCGCGAACAAAACCGCCGCCATGCACAAAGATCAGAACCGGGCTTGTTTTGTTCGCGCCCGTCGTCGGCAGGTAGACATCCACGCGCTGCCGTTCATCATCGCCGTAAGCAATATCCGTGCGGACGCTAACGCCCTCAATAGGCTGCTCGGCAAGCAGCGGCGCATACCAGGCTTTCGTCGTCGGCACATCAATAACCGGCCCCAGCTGTTTTATCTTTTTTTCAATATCGACGGGAAGTTGCGTATTCGGCACCATGATCAACTCCATCAATCTCTGCGATCGTCATGTCTGAATAGTCATTATAAAAGAAAAAACGCTTTAACAACGGTTGGCGTTTAATAACAAAGCATTCGCAAGGCGGTGTAAACGCCCCCCTGCGAACCCAGACTTCTGGCTGAAGTCACGCCGCTAGCGCGGTTCCTTCGGCGGTCGTCCCCTTTCCCGGACCGCCAAGCGAACGCCGGCCATAATGACTATGCGGGGAAGCCGCTACGGCGTCAGCGTGTCGGCGCTCCAACCGCCGCCCAGCGCGGCAATCAGTTCGACGCTGGCCACCCACTGCGTGCTTTGCAGCGACAGCAAACTTTGCTGCTGGCTCAGGCTGGCGTTTTCGGTGGTGGCGACATCCAAATAGTCGATCATCCCGGCTTCGTACTGGTTGCGCGTTACGCGGGCGGAATCCCTGGCGGCATCGGCGGCGCGCTGCTGCGCGGCCAGCTCATCCTGCAAGGTATTTAGCTGGACCAGATAGTTTTCCACCTCGGTAAAGCCCTGCAACACCGCCTGGCGGTAGCTGGCGACGCTGGCGTCATAGGCGGCGCGCGCCTGTTCTACCTGCGCCGACGTCGCGCCGAAATCCAACAGCGTGCCGCTCAGCTCCGGCCCAAGCGACCAGACGCGGTTCGGCAGCGAGATCAGATTATGCAGCGCCGAACTGGTGAAGCCGCCGCTGGCGCTCAGCGTTAGGTCGGGATAGTAACCGGCGATCGCCACGCCCACCGCCGCATTCGCCGCCGCCACGTTGCGTTCGGCATAGGCGATATCCGGCCGGCGCTGCAGCAGTTCGGAAGGCAGCGCATGTGGGATCGCCGGCATGGCGGCGGTCAACGGCGCGTCGGCCAGGCTGAACTCCGCCGGCGTTTTGCCGATCAGCAGCGCAATCGCATGTTCCAGTTGCGCGCGCTGCCAAACATAATCCAGCGCCGACGCTCTGGCGCTCTCCAGTTGCAGCTGCGCCTGCGCCAACGTACTGCGCGATTCCGCCCCGGCCCGATATTTGTTATCGATCACCTGCAGATAACGTTCATACGCCTGCACGCTCTGTTGATACAAGGCGATCTGCTGATCCATGATGCGCAGTTGGAAATAGTCCTGCGCCAGTTCCGACTGCGCGCTCAGCGTGATGTTCGCCAGTTCCGCCTGGCTGGCCTGGGCGCTGGCCTTGTTCTCTTCCAGCGTGCGCCTGAGCTTGCCCCACAGATCCAGTTCCCAACTGGCGCTGGCCTGCGCCGAGAAACTGTTGCTGACGGCGCGCTGGCTGGATCCGCTGCTGCTGTCTTTGCTGCCGCTGCGCGTGCCCGATCCGGTTCCGCTGATCGTTGGGAACAGATTGGATCGCGATTCCGCCGCCAGCGCTTTGGCCTGGCGGTACAGCGCCTCGTACTGCGCCACGTTCTGGTTCGAAATGCTCACCTGTCTGAGCAGCGACGACAGCGTATCGTCATGGTAAACCGCCCACCACTCGCCTTTGTTGACCTGATCCTGCGGCGCGGCCTGCTGCCAGCCTTTCGCTTCCTTATACTGCAACGGCACGCTGGTCGGCGCCGGGCGCTGATAGTCTGGCCCCACGGCGCAGCCGCCGAGCAGCAGTGCGAGGAAAAGCGGGCTAAATGCGATAGTTTTCAGTTTCATAGGGTTTATTCAACATGGCGCAAACGCTGCCACTGGCGACGAGTGGCGCGGCTGGCGCGATCAAGATAGAGGTACACCACCGGCGTGGTGAACAGCGTAAGTAACTGGCTAAGCGCCAGGCCGCCGGCAATCGCCAGGCCGAGCGGGCTGCGCAGATCGGCGTCGCCGCCGCTGCCCAACGCCAATGGCAACGCGCCGAAAAAGGCCGCCAGGGTGGTCATCATGATCGGACGAAAGCGCATCAGGCAGGCCTGGGTGATCGCCTGCTGCGGCGACATGCCCTGTTGACGCTCGGCCATCAGCGCGAAGTCGATCATCATAATGGCGTTCTTTTTCACGATGCCGATCAGCAGCAGGATGCCGATCAATGCGATCACCGTAAGCTGCGTGTTGGTCAGCAATAGCAGCAGCAAAGCCCCTACGCCGGCCGACGGCAGCGTCGATAGAATGGTCAGCGGATGAATATAGCTTTCATACAGTACGCCCAGCACGATGTAGACCGCCGCCAGCGCCGCCAGAATCAGCCACGGCATGGTGGCGGTCAGTTCGCCGAACTCGCGGGCGGTGCCGCTGTATCCGGCCTGCACGTCGCTCGGCAGGCCGATCTTCGCCATGGCGTTTTTAATCAGCGTTTGCGCCTGCTCCAGCGAAACGCCGTCCTGCAGGTTGAAGGCGACGGTGCTGGCGGCGGACTGTCCCTGATGCGCCACCGACAGCGGCGCGGTATCGCTGCTGAAAGTGACGAAGGCGGAGAGCGGCACTTGCTCGCCGTCGTCGTTGACCACCAACAGATCTTTGAGCGTGTCCGGGTCGCTGGTGAAGCTGTCGTCCACCGACATCACCACGTGATACTGATTGAGCGTGTGGTACAGAGTGGCTATCTTGCGCTGGCTGAAAGCGTTATTCAGCAGAGTATCCAGCATATTGACATCCACTCCCAACCGCGTGGCCTTATCGCGGTCGATATTGATCATCACTTCCTGCCCGCCGGTTTGCGAATCGGAGTCTACGCTGGTCAACTGCGGGATCTGCGCCAGCGCCGCCTGCACCTTCGGCGTCCAGGTGCGCAGGGTATCGAGATCGTCCGCCTGCAGGGTGTACTGATAGCTGGCGTTGGCGCTGCGGCCGCCGACGCGCAAATCCTGCGCCGCCATCAGGAACACCTGCATGCCGGCGAGATGTTGCGCCTTGGCGGTCAGGCGGTTGGCGATTTCGCTCGCCGTGGCGCTGCGCTGGCTAAAGTCTTTCAGATGCACGAAGAAGTTGGCGCTATTGCGCGAGCCGAACGCGCCGCTGCCCATCGACGCCATCACCCCGTCCACGTCCGGGTCCGCGGCAATCAGTTTGGCGGCCTGCTCCATTTTGGGCTTCATCGCCTGGAACGAGATATTCTGGTCGGCGCGCACCATGCCCATCAGCAGCCCGGTATCCTGCGTGGGAAAGAACCCCTTCTGCACCACGGCGTAAAGGAAAATGTTGAGCACCACGGTGAGCAGCAGGCTGAACAGCGTCAGGCGCTGGTGCTTCATCACCCACCCCAATCCGCGGGCATAGGCCGCCAGCAGGGCGCTGAGCTGATTTTCGATCCACTGGTACAGCGGATGCGGACGCTGCGTCACCGTCGGTTTGCGTTTCAGCAGCCGCGAGCAGAGCATCGGCGTCAGGCTAAGCGACACCAACATCGAGATCAGCAGCGATACCGTCAGCGTCACCGCGAATTCGCGGAACAGCCGTCCCACTACGCTGCCCATCAGCAGGATTGGGATAAATACCGCCACCAGCGACAGAGTCATGGACAGCACGGTGGAGCTGACCTCCCGCGCCCCTTTCAGCGACGCCCGCACCGGGCTTAGCCCCTCTTCGATATAACGGGTGATGTTTTCCAGCACCACGATGGCATCGTCCACCACAAAACCGGTGGCGATAATCAGCGCCATCAACGACAGATTATCCAGGCTGTAATCCAGCAGATACATCACCGCGCAGGTGCCGATCAGCGAGACCGGCAGCGCCAGCGCCGGGATAATCACCGCCTGGGCGTTGCGCAGGAACACAAATACCACGGCGATCACCAGCAGCACGGCGATCAGCAGCGTCTCTTCGGTATCGTACAGCGAGGCGCGCACGGTGGTGGAACGATCCACCACCAGCTTCAACTGCGTATCCGCCGGCAGATCCTTCTGCAATTCCGGCAGCAGCGCCTTGACCGCGTCGATGGTCTGCAGCATGTTGGCGCCCGCCTGCCGCGTCACGCCAATCATCACCGCCGGCTGCTGGTTATAGTAACCGGCCTTGTATTTATCTTCGATCGCGTCGTATACCGTCGCCACGTCGCTCAGACGGATCGCCCGGCCATCCTGATAGCTGATCACCAGATTGCGGTACTGCGCCGCTTTGTCCAGTTGACCGTTGTTATCCACCACCCACGACTGGCTGGCGCCGTTCAAGATGCCTTTCGGCAGGTTGGTGGTGTTATTGGCGATGGCGGCGCGCACGGTGTCCAGCGATACGCCGAAGTGGGTCAGCATCTGCGGTTGCAGATCGATGCGCACCGCCGGCAGCGCGCTGCCCATCAGCGATACCTCCCCGACGCCCTGCACCTGGGCGATCTTTTGGTCGATTTTGCTGTCCGCCAGATCGTACAACTCGCCGGGGGGACGCGTCGCCGAGGTCAGCGCCAGCATCACGATCGGCGCGTCGGACGGGTTGGCCTTGCGATAAGTCGGCAGCGTCGACATGCTGCTGGGCAGCAGGCTGCGGGCGGCGTTAATCGCCGCCTGCACGTCGCGCGCCGCGCCGTTGATATCGCGGCTCAGTTCAAACTGCAAAATGATGTTGGTGCTGCCGGACGAACTGCTGGAGGTCATCTCGGTAATACCGGCGATCTGCCCCAACGCCCGCTCCAGCGGCGTCGCCACCGTGGCGGCCATGGTTTCCGGGCTGGCGCCAGCCAGCGAGCCGGTCACCATGATGGTGGGGAAATCCACCTGCGGCAGCGGCGCCACCGGCAGCAGGCGATAGCCCAGCATGCCAAGCAGCAGGATCGACAGCGTCAGCAATAGCGTGGCGACCGGGCGGAAGATAAACAGCCGCACCATGACTTACTCTCCGCCCCGCGACTGCTGCCGGGCGTTTTGCATATAGCGCTTGCCGCGCTGCGCCAGACCGTCGAACCACAAGTAGATCACCGGCGTGGAGAACAGCGTCAGCACCTGGCTGACGATCAAACCGCCGACGATCACCAGCCCCAGCGGCTGACGCAGCTCCGCGCCGGAGCCGGACGCCAGCATCAGCGGCAGCGCGCCGAGCAGCGCCGCCATGGTGGTCATCAGGATCGGTCTGAAACGCAGCAGACAGGCCTGATGGATCGCCTCGCGCGGGCTGAGGCGCTGATGATTCTCGGCCTCAAGCGCAAAGTCGATCATCATAATGGCGTTCTTTTTGACGATGCCGATCAGCAAAATGACCCCGATCAGCGCAATCATGCTGAATTCGCTGCCGGCCAGCAGCAGGATAAGCAGCGCTCCCACCGCCGCCGAAGGCAGCGTCGACAGAATGGTGACCGGATGAATAAAACTTTCATACAGAATGCCGAGCACCACGTACATGGTGAGCAGCGCCGCCAGAATCAGCCACAGCGTGTTGCTGCTGGCGCTTTGGAACGCGGCGGCCTCTCCCTGATAACGCAGCGTAATGCTGGAAGGCAGCGCCAGTTGCTTACTGACGTCGGCGATCGCCTGCTGCGCCTCTTCCAGCGAATAGCCGTCATTCAGGTTGAACGACACCGTCACCGCCGGGAACTGGTTCAGCCGCATATGCATCAGCGAGCCGGTGCGCTGGTGAATGGTGGCGATCGAGGTCAGTTTCACCATGTTGGCGGTAGAACTGGCCGACGACGATGAGGACGTGGAAGTTGAAGATGACGAGGTTGAAGAGGTCGAGGTTGAAGATGACGAACTGCCGCTGTCGGAGGACGCCGTGCCGGCCAGCCAAATATCATCGAACGACGCCGGAGATTGTTGATAGTCCGGCGCCACTTCCAGCACCACGCGATACTGGTTCGACTGGGTGAAAATGGTCGATACCAGGCGCTGCCCGAAGGCGTTGTACAGCGCGGTATCAATGTCCGACGCGGTGATGCCGTAGCGCGCGGCCTTGTCGCGGTTCATCTCGACATAGGAGACCTGCCCCTGATCCTGCAGATTGCTGACCACTTCGCTGAATTCGGGCCGTTTCGCCAGTGCCGATACCAACGCGGGCGACCATTTCACCAGATTTTCGCTGTCGGAATCATCCAGCGTGAACTGATACTGACTCGGCGTGACCTGATCGTTCACCGTCAGATCCTGTGCCGATTGCAGATAGATCTCGATGCCCGGCACGCTGCTTACCGCCTGTTTCAACTCCGCGATCACCCGATCGGCGCGCTCGTCGCGCTCATCGAACGACTTGAGATTAATCTGCATGCGGCCGCTGTTCAGGCTGGTGTTGCTGCCGTCGATGCCGATGGTGGACGAGACGCTCTCGACCGCCGGATTCTGTAAAATCACATCCGCCAGCGCCTGCTGCCGCTTGGCCATTTCACCAAAAGAGACATCCTGCGACGCCACGGTGATGCCCTGAATCAGCCCGGTATCCTGGGTGGGGAAAAAGCCTTTGGGGATAACCAGATAGAGCAGCGCCGTCAGCACGAAGGTGCCCAACGCCACCAGCAGCGTCAATTTCTGATGATTTAACACGATCGTCAGCAGGCGATCGTAGCCGTGCACCAGCTTGTCGAAAAATTCGCCGCCCTTGCGTGAAAAGCGCGATTGCTTTTCCGGCGGAATGTGGCGCAGTAAATAGGCGCAAAGCATCGGCGTCAGCGTTAACGACACCAGCATCGACACCAGTATCGCCACCGCCAGGGTAATGGCGAACTCGCGGAACAACCGCCCCACCACGTCGCCCATAAACAGCAACGGGATCAGCACGGCGATCAGCGAGAAGGTCAGCGAGATAATAGTGAAGCCAATCTGCTGCGAGCCTTTCAGCGCCGCCTGCATCGGCGTTTCGCCCTCTTCCAGCCGGCGGGAAATATTCTCCACCACCACGATGGCGTCATCGATAACGAAGCCGGTGGCGATGGTCAGCGCCATCAGCGACAGGTTGTTGAGGCTGAAATCGGCCAGATACATCACGCCGAAGGTGCCTATCAGCGACAAAGGGACGGCCACGCTTGGGATCAGCGTGGCGGCGATATTGCGCAAGAACAGGAAAGTCACCATGATGACCAACGCAATCGACAGCATCAGTTCGAACTGTACATCGCTGATTGAGGCGCGGATGGTTTGCGTGCGATCGGACAGTATCTCCATTTTCACGCCATCCGGCAGCGCCGCCTGCAGCGTCGGCAGTTGGGCCTTGATGTTATCCACCACCGAGATCACGTTGGCGCCGGGCTGGCGCTGCACGCTGATGACAATCGCCGGATTGCGGTTGGCCCAGGCCGACTGATAGCTGTTTTCCGAGGCTTCCTCGATATGGGCGATATCGCGCAGGCGCAGCGCCGCGCCGTTTTGATAGGCCAGAATCAGATTGCCGTACTCTTCGGCGGTACGCAGTTGGTCGTTGGCGTCGATGGTGACCGAATGATACTTGCCGTCGAAGCCGCCCTTCGAACCATTAACATTGCTGTTGCTAATCAACGTATTGACGTCTTCCAGCGTCAATCCCCGCGCCGCCAGCGCTTTGGGATCCGCCTGTACGCGGATCGCCGGCTGATGACCGCCCGCCAGCGTGACCATGCCTACGCCGGAAATCTGCGACAGCTTGAGCGCGATGCGCGTGTTCACCAGATCCTGCACTTTGATCAGCGGCAGCGTATCCGAACTGGCGGCAAGGGTGATCACCGCGCTATCCGCCGGATTGACCTTTTTATAGGTCGGCGGATTGGGTAAATCGGAGGGCAACAGACTGTCGGCGGCATTGATCGCCGCCTGCACTTCCTGCTCCGCGACGTCCAACGACAGATCGAGCGAAAACTTTAGGGTAATCAACGAAGAACCGCTGCTGCTGTTGGAGGTCATCTGGCTCAGTCCCGCCATTTGCCCAAGCTGGCGCTCCAGCGGCCCGGTCACGGATGACGCCATCACATCCGGGCTGGCGCCCGGATAAAGCGTCGTCACCTGAATAGTGGGGTAATCAACCTGCGGCAGCGCGGAGGTCGAAAGCGTGCGATAAGCAAAAATCCCGGAAATCAACACGCCCACCATCAGCAAGATGGTGGCGACCGGACGCTCAATAAATATTCGTGACGGATTCATTGAGCCTTGGCGCTCCCACTGGCCGCGCCGGTTTGCTCTTGCTCCGCTGTCACTACGCTGACTTTACTGCCGTTGGCCAGGCGATCGACGCCTTCCGTCACCACCCGATCCCCCGGCGCCACGCCGGAAATAATCGCCCGTTGGTCTTCACCGAAACTCGGCCCGGTTTCCACCACTTTGCGCGTCACGGTATTGTCCTGGTTGATCACGAAGACAAAGCTGCCGTCGCTGCTAAGCTGCAGCGCCTGGGAAGGTATCACCGTCGCCTGCGATAGCAGACCGATTTGCAGCCGCACGTTGACGAATTGGTTGGCATACAGCGCCTCATCCTCATTATCGAACAGGGCTTTTAACTGCACGGTGCCGGTGCTGGTGTCGATGCTGTTGCTGATGAATTGCGCTTTGCCTTCCGCCAGAATCGTTTTGTTATCCTGATCAAAAGCGCTTACCGGCATACTCTGCCCGTTATGCAGCGCCTTCAACAATACCGGAATGTTGCTTTGCGGCACGCTGAAAGTCACCGCCGCGGGTTGAGTTTGCGTAATGGTGACGATGCCGGTGGTATCGCTGCTGGTTACCATATTGCCCGCATCCACCAGGCGCAGACCGACGCGGCCGCTAATCGGCGCCGTGATGCGCGCGTATTCGAGATTCAGCTTCGCGGCGGCGATTTGCGCCTCATCGGCTTTGATCGCCCCGCTGTACTGCCCGACGGTGGCGATCTGCGTATCCAGATCCTGGCGGGAAAGCGAATCCTGGGCGAAGAGTTTTTTATAGCGTTCCAGAGTTAGCTGCGCGCTTTTCAGCAGCGCCTGATTTTCACTCAGTTCAGCCTGATACTGCGCCAGCGTCGCCTGGTAGCTGCGCGGGTCGATCTGCGCCAGCAGTTGGCCGGCTTCAACCTTCTGCCCTTCGGTAAAATAGACTTTCATTAACTGGCCATCGACGCGGCTGGTCACCGTTACCGAGGCATTCGGCGTTACCGTACCCAGCGCGTTGAGGTACACCGGCACATCCGCCTGGGTGGCGCTTCCGGCATGAACCAGCGTGCTTGCGCCGCCCATCATCATACCGGCCCCCGGACCGCCAGGTCCGCCCGGCCGCCCCATACCGTTCTGCCCGCTCTGTCCGTGCGGCCACAAACGCCAGACCACGCCGGCGATAATTAACACTAATACGACAAGTAACAGGAGTTTCAACAGTCGGGAACGCGATGGCTTTGTCATGAAAATCTTAATCGTAGTTAAGGGCGGATGCCTCTCCCGCAAGGCGGGAAAGAAAAGTGACTGGAGCTATTATCGTCAACTATGTTGGCGACTTCCATGTTTTAACCGTAATAGTTTCGTTAAGATTGTTCAGGATTCTAAGCTGCGGGAACTTTAAGAAGGGAACTTACTCCACTTGGCTCTTACTTACTGCATACATAACAGATCAGTAATGGAACAATTTTAATATGGATAAGATACCCGGCTATTCAGCAAACGCCTCATGGACGCACGCTTATGGAAATACCCCATCCGCCGCCAGTTCATCTTCGAATATACGAGCAACGGCCTCCGCTTCTCAATGTTTGGGGTTATTTGAGCGGATCGGTGAACTAACACAGCAAATAGCCAACAGAACCCGGTTATCGACCACAGGCTACCAAATTGCGATGGAGCGAATAAATAATTCCCACAGGCTGGATGCCAACACTCTGATGACAATGCGCAGAGCCGAGCAATATACACAGGCGGCCAAGCGGGCCTACCCGACAGAAACGCTAAAACAACTGGCGACGTTGCAACAACAATATATCTACCGCACCGCCGGCGATGAACTGCGGGGCGCAATTGAAATGTCGCCGGAACAGCTCACCGATTGTCTGCAAAAATGCCGCGAACACGGATTTTCCAATTGTGATATGCAGGCTCTCGAAGTCGGGCTGCACTTACGATATGGTTTAGGTTTGACTGACTTCAGCATCGTCAGCAACCACAAACTCAGTCATAACTATGTGGTTCTCCCCCCAAGCGATACTTTCCCCAAAGGAGCGATCGTCGATTCCTGGACCGGACAAGGAGTTGTGGAATTAAATATGAAAAATAAACTGAAGTTTATGCATCATGAGGGAAATTATCATGTTAATGAAAATATGCATAACTGGATAGAAAATGACGGCTCCCGCTATGTGCTTTCGTAATAAATTTCGTTTAATAACGGTATTTTTAGTCAGTTTGCCAGCTTAATCGGCAAGATAGCCAACGCCTCTGAGCCGTTCTATTTCCTGCGGATTGGCATAAACCATGCCGGTCGCCAGAATATGATAGCCATATTTTTTATAGAAGCCGATTTTATCCGGCACCGAATAGATAAAGGTTTTCCCATATTGGGATAACGTCGTCATAATCTCGCGCATCAATAGATTGCCATACCCCCGGCCTTGAAATTCGGGCGATATCGCCACGTCCGCCAGATAGGATGCGTAGGTTAAATCGCTGATGGCGCGAGCGGCGGCGATTATTTTATTATCGGCATAGCCAAGCCAATAAAATTGGCTGTTTTGATACGCCTGTTTTAATTTAACCGCGTCTCTGTCGCCCAAGCCGGCGCGGCGCAACAGGGCGGCCAGCGCCTGCCACTCAATGTCGGGCGCATCACTTTTTTTAACGATTAGCATACTCATCTTCCACGTTATCCCCGATTATATTATATTTAATTAGAATACAATCATCGTGTTAATACCAACACATTCACTGGAGGGCGGTATGTTAACGGTTTGGGGAAGACGTTCTTCGTCAAATGTTCAGGCACTAATGTGGTGTATCGGCGAGCTAAGTCTGCCCTATCATCGTCATGATGCCGGTCATATTTACGGCGGCACCAATACGCCGGAGTTTCTGGCGATGAATCCGAATGGTACGATCCCGGTACTGAAAGATGGGGACGAAGAAGCGCTATGGGAAACCGGCGCGATTCTCCGCTACCTGGCAAATCGTTATGGACCAGAGGCATTCTGGCCAAAAGATTTGTCTGCACGCACTAACGTCGACAAATGGGCCGAGTGGTCCAAGCTCAATATCGCGTTGATGTTTACCGCGCCGATTTTCTGGCGTGTCGTGCGTACGCCGGAAAACGAACGCGATGATGATGCGATCGAAAAAGCGCTGGCGGCATTCTCCGCCAAACTTAAAATCGCAGAAGAGAGACTGTCGGCGCATGACTATCTGGCCGGCCCGGATTTCACTCTGGCGGATATCCAGTTCGGCCACGTCCTCTACCGTTATTACGATATCGCTATTCAACGCCCCGCGTTTCCAGCCGTCAGAAGCTACTACCAACGGCTGACGGAGCGCCCCGCATTCAAAGAGCATGTGATGGTTTCCTACGACGAGCTGCGGGCTTGATCAATGCCGGCGGTAAAACCCGACGCGCGCTGATGGCTAGATCAGCGCGCGTTTTTTCAGTATCGGTCAGGATACGCCGCGCCATGCAAAGATACGGCGTTATTACCCCGCTGAAATGTTTATTTACCCGCCAGTTCGGTGGTTCGTTTCACCGCCGCCAGCACGCTGCGCTGTAAACCGGCGGCAAAATCGCTGTTGTTCAACGCATACAGCCCATTCATGCCCACCCCGGCCGGCGAGTTGTTGATATCCATCAACTGACGCGGATGCTTGCCGCTGATATTAAGCATCGCCACCGCGCCCACCAGGTTTTCATAGGCGATCTGAGTCGCCTGCGCCCGCGGCATCCCGGCCAGCACGCCGGCGTCAATCAGCGATTCGAGGAAGTAGTACACGTAATTCGGGCCGGCCACGCCGTAACCGGTGAAAATATCCAGCAGCCGCTCTTCCACCAGCATCACTTTCCCGAAACTTTCCAGAAACGCCCGCAGCGGCGCTTCCTCAACATAGGCGTTCAACGCCGCGCCGCTGTAGCCATAGCCGGTATCGGTCAGCGTATTCGGGATCACTCGGGCGATAGGCCGCGCGTCGCCCAGTTGTTCGGTCAAGGTGGCGATCGTCACGCCGGCGATAATGGAAATCACCGTCGCCTGCGGCGACGCATGCTGGCGGATGCGGGCGGACACCGACGCGATATCGTCCTGCGGCCGCACGCCCATTACAATATAGTCGGCCACCGCCAGCGCCTCCTCGCCGCGCTGGCGGGACGTCAGCTGGTAGCGCTCTTCCAGCGTGGCGATCCTGGCGGCGTCAATATCATCCAGGGTAACGGCGTCACGCGATAGTTTACCGCCGTTCAGCGCCGCCCGAATAATGGCTTCCGCCATCTGCCCCGCCCCAATAAAGTGAATCTGACTCATGATCTGGCCTCCGGATACTCAGCGTTCGACGTCAACAAATTCAAGGATAATGTTACCTGCCGTTTCCGGCGCCACGCGCACTCGTCCGGCGGCATCATGATGGCTGACCTGATTGGTCGTCAGGATATCGCGCAGCGCGCGGCCGTCCCGCGTGCCCAGCGTCAGGGCGATGGCATGAGGTTTGGTGTTAACCGAAACCGGCAGCGCCACGCCCGCGAAGTGCTCTTCCGCCTGCGCCGGGGTCATCGCCCGCAGCAGACCGGAGCCGGTATCCGCCGTCAGCACGCCGTCCCTCCACGTCGCCCGCTCGCCGTAAGCGTTGCGCCAGCGGGATTCCAGCACGTTCATTTCGTCTTGCCGCGCCATGTAGGTCACCGCTTCAATGCCGGTCGCGCCATTCGGGTGATGACGCCACGCGTCCACCCAGATCAGATCGGGACGGAACTGCTGACAGATAAAGCTGGACGCTTCCGGATAGCGGGGATCGATCAGTAAACCGATAGAAACCACCACCTCATCCAGTTGGCCGTTATCCATGATGATTTCACGGCGGAAATCGATCACGCCCTGATGCTGTTCAAAGCGTTTAATCAACTCCGCGTAATCCCCGCGCGCATCTTTGCTGTGCAGCGCAATCAGGGAGATACCGTCCTCGCCGCGCTCCAGAAATGACCCCATCTGACGGCCGAAGCAGAAGCCGTTGACCGCATTGGCGCCGAATTTACTGGCGTCGTTCACCCCGATAAGCTCGATGAAATTATCTTCAAACATCATAAAGCTGGTGACGGTTCCCCACGGATGATAGCTGATGGGCGATGGCGAAAATCCCATCCGGCGGTAGTTTTCAAAGGACTGCTCATAATGATTGACCGTCACCAATACATGATCGAGACTTAACGTCGCTTTCTGATTAATATTCATTTTCGTATTCCTTTTCCTGAAAAGAAGTCAGGGAATAAAACCTAAAAAAATGCATACCCGGAATAATGCGAGCCGCAGGGAAACGGCCACGAAAAATTATCGGATATAAATAAGACAATGCGATAAAATAGCCGAGTAACGGCAACTATCCCGGCGGCAATATTATTTACGGCGCTGATGATTACCGGTTATTTCGCTCAAGTTAATTTGCCGAAATAAATACGCGCCAGGCCTTCTTTCGTCACCGCCACCGCATGCTCCGCGCTCAATGAAACATGCTTTTCCATTAATAAAACCCCTCTCTCCACGTCACGCTGGCGCAACGCCTCAATAATGCCGATATGTTCGTCATAGGCATTGTTACGACGGCTGGGCGTTTCCAAATCGATGCGGCGGAAAAAACGAATCAGGGAATTCAGGCTGTCGAGTGTGTCATACAACCGCCCATTACGGGCGATACGGGCGATCGACATATGAAAGGCTTCATCATCCTCCGCGACTTTGGTCCAGTCCGTGATGGTATCCGGATCGGGCAAATCGCGGCAGCTCTGCTCCCAGATTTCCGCCGTCTGATTGATATCTTCATCGCTGGCGCGCAGACAGGCGAAGCGGAACGCCGCCTGTTCAATCACCGCCCGCATTTCATAAAGCTCATGCACGCCTTCAGGCGTGATATCTCTGGAGTAAAAACCGCGGTTGGGCACAAAACTCATGAAGCCATCCTGAGCCAGACGATTCAGCGCCTCGCGGACCGGCGTGCGAGATACACCCAGCCGGCTGGCCAGTTCAACCTCGTTAATGCGCTCGCCCGGTCTGAAGTGATAATCCACCGCCAGCGATTTCACCACTTCATAAACCTTTTCCACGCTATCCGCGCTGCGCACTGTTTTCTGACTCACCGGCACGTTATTTCCTCTTGATGGCTGAAATCGTTTAACAACCGGAGTTTTCCCCGGAAAACACGTTAATTAAATTCATAGCATGCCTGCATGCATAACACAATGACGATGTGAATACACTTCTATCTACACTTTATTTTTATCGGAATCAAATAAAAAATCCGCGTCACGGCGCTGGCTCAATATATTATTTGATTATATTTTTATAACAAAAACTTATTGCACTAAAATAACTCTTTCCTCGCACCAAACAAAAGCATATCCCGCTGGAATTTTATAATTTATTCCATTCACGCATTAGATATTCCTTTTCCGTATAAATCATCAAACCGCATTTTATCATCCGTTCTTTTTTATGGGACTTGTTGTTATTTATAGAAATATTACCGCCCGTTGCAATAACGTCCCGACTATTTTCACGCATGTGCGCCACTTTTTATCCCGGCTGGCATAGCAATTGCTGAATACTTTCGGCAAAGTGTATTCACTTAAGCATTCACTATGTTATTCACTTGTAGATAAACAAGGACAGCAAGACTTAACGTCCTGCCGGTCACAAACCATTACGCAGCAATGCCGTCGGGGAAAATAGGTTCACCGCCGCTCCGCCCGCATTTACTCTGACCAGGAGACACAGTATGACTTTACGTATTCGTCATGTTTTATTTGCTTCGGCGTTGTTAGGCGGCACGCTTTTGGGCGCCTCCCTGCCGGCAAAAGCGGATGTCACGGTTGGCGCGATTTTGCCGTTGACCGGCGTCAGCGCCACCATCGGCGAAGACATGCGCCGCGGAATAGAGCTGGGCGTGGAACAGGTAAATGAGCGCGGCGGCGTTAACGGCCAGAAGCTGGCGGTGACGATTGAAGATTCCGCGGGCAGCCCGGTCACCGCCCTGGATGCGGTGCGCAAACTCACTCAGGTTAACCGCGTGCCGCTGGTCATCGGCGAATTTTCATCCAGCGTCACCATTCCCGTCGGGCAATATCTGGTGAAAAACCAACTGGTGCATATCAACATTACCTCTTCCAGCACCGATATGCGTAAAGTCGGCAAATACTCCTACAGCGTGATTGGGCTGGCCGATCTGGCGGCCAGATTCTCCGCTCAGGATGTCTATGACATGGGTTACCGCAAGGTCGCCTTTATCGCGCCGAACGGCGCCTACGGCCAGAGCATGCTGGATCAGTTCAGTAAAGATTTTCAAAGCCTGGGCGGTAAAGTCGTCGCCAAGATGATGTACACCGGCGGCCAGTCCTCCTATCGCCGGGAACTGGGCCAACTTTCGCGCATCAAGCCCGATGCCTATGTCTACACTACCTACGGCCAGGATGCGGTGGTGCTCAACCGTGAGTCCTATGAAATGGGCCTGAATCAAACGCCCTGGTACGGTATGTACCTGACCATGTGTACGGCCAATACGCCGGCGCAGTACATCGAGGGAAGAATGGGCATGGAAGTGGCCGGCACGGGCGATGAAGGCCAGGGCTACATCGACATGTTCCACAAACGCTATGGCGCCGATCCGCAATCCGCTTACAGCAGCTATGCCTATGACAGCATCACGCTGGCCGCCGCCGCCATCAATAAAGCCGGATCGGCCGATCCCGCCGCGCTGCAGGCGGCGATGCAGAGCGTCGCGCCGCACTTCGACGGCGTAACCGGTCCGCTTAATCTGGATGCCGATAACCTGCGCCAGACCCAGCCTTATAAAAAGGTCAAAGTGGTCAACGGCGCGCAGGAACTTCGCTAAGCGCCGGGTGATTCGCTCACAAGAGATTCGTTTCCTTGCAGGAAGGCATTATGTTTCAGTTCATCCTTGATACATTACTGCGCACCGCCGATCTGTCGCTGATCGCCGTGGGCCTCAGCCTGGTTTATGGCCTGGTGCGGTTCGCCAACGTCGCGCATGTACAGTACGCCATGGTGGGGTCGTTTATGACATTCGCCCTGCTACAGCTCGGATTTCCGTTTCTGTTGGCGATCCTGGCGGCCAGCGTGCTATGCGGGATTATGGCGACCTTATTGCATCATTGGATCTTCCGCCGGCTGGCTCAGGCCGGTCCGGCGAACGCCATGATTGGATCGCTGGCGCTGTCGATGATCCTGATCGCGCTGATTCTCGGCGTCGTCGGATCGTCGCCGCAGGGCTATAACCTGCCGCTCAGCCCGATGCTATCGCTGGCCGGCAGCCACGTTTCACGCAATCAGCTATGGTCCGTCGCGGTGACGTTTCTGCTGCTGATCGGTTTTTGCGCCCTGTTGTTCTACTCATCCCTGGGGCGCTCCATCCGGGCGCTGGCCAGCAATCGCGATTTGGCCGCCGCCTCCGGGCTGAATGCCGATGCGCTGGTGCACATCGTCAATTTCATCGCCGGTACGCTGGCCGGACTGGGCGGCTCCATGCTGGCGATGAACGCCAGCGCCTATTTCAATCAGGGCAACGACTTACTGCTGCCGGTGCTGGCCGCCGCCATTCTGGGCGGATTGGGCAACCCGATGGGCGCGGTGCTGGGCGCCTTGCTGATCGCCGCCACCGAAACGCTGGTCACCAACCTCGATTTCGGCTGGCTGTTCGGCAGCGAACTGGTCTTTATTCCGGTGACCTACATTAACGCCGCCTCGTTCATGATCCTGCTGCTGGCGCTATTGCTGCGTCCTTACGGCCTGTTTAACCGGGAGGTGCGCCGTGTCTGACTTTCTGCTCCATCTCATCAGCATCACCGGCATTTATGCCCTTATCGCGCTGGCGTTGAACATTCAGGCCGGCTATGCCGGACTGCTGAACTTCGGCCATATCGCCTTTGTTGGCATCGGCGCCTACTCCGCCGGCATCGGCGTCCAGTTCGGACTGTCCTTTATCGAAGCCAGCGCAATCGGCATGGCGCTGTCGATGCTGATCGGCGCGGGCATGGCGATGCTCGGCCGCCAACTGGCCGCCGACTATTGGGGGATCGCCACGCTGGCGGTGGCCGAAATCATCCGCACGATAGCGATTAATGAAGATCAGCTGACCGGCGGCGCCCAGGGGCTTGGCAACATTGTTCCTGCCTGGACAAGCGGCTCCCAACAGCAGGACAGCGTTATTTTCGCCATCCTGATCCTGTCGGCCGTGGCGTTAGTCGCCCTGGCCTCTCTGCGGCTGAGCAAAAGCCGCTTCGGCCGGGCGCTGCGGCTGATGCGGGAACAGCCCCAGTTAGCCACCTGCATGGGCTACCACCTGCAATGGCTGAAGTGCCGCACCTTGATGTGCAGCGCCGCGATCGCCGCCGCCGCGGGTATTCTGCTGGCCTATTACACCAGCTACGTTAGCCCCGATTACCTGCTGTCTTCAGAAACCTTTCTGATCTGGAGTATGGTGATGATCGGCGGCATCGGCAACGTAGCCGGCGTATTGTTGGGCGTACTGTTGGTAGAGTGCCTCTATACCTTTATTCCCTTCGCCAAAGATATTTTCAATATCAGTTCCGATGTTACCGGCGCGCTGCGTCTGGGCGCCGTCGGCGTCATTCTGCTGGGCTGCCTGCTGGGCCGCGCCGGCGGTCTGCTGCCTGAACGACTAAGGAGAATACCGTCATGACACCATTGATGCAGATCGATGCCGTCAGCAAGGCTTTCGGCGGCAACCGGGTACTGGAAGGCGTGACGTTCACTCTGAACCGGGGGGAAATCCTCGGTTTGCTGGGGCCCAACGGATCGGGTAAAAGCACGCTGCTTAACGCGATCTCCGGTTTCACCCCCATCGACGGCGGCGCCATTCTGGTGGATGGACGGCGCATCGACCGTCTTCCCACCTACCGCATTATCAACGCCGGCGTGGCCAGAACCTTTCAGCTCCCGGCGATGCCTGAAAAAATGACCGTCATGGAAGTGGTGATGGCCGCCGGAACCCGGCATCATGGTTTTTGGAGCAGCCTGCTGTCTCTGTCCGCCGCCCGGCGGGCCGAACGGGAAGACAAACACAAGGCCCAGGCGCTGCTTGACGAACTGTTGCTGACCACCGTTCGCGATCTGCCCGCCGCCGCGCTGTCGGGCGGACAAAAGAAGCTGTTGGGCATCGCCTGCGCGCTGATGGGCGAACCGCAAATCCTGATGCTGGATGAGCCGATGGCGGGCGTGCATCCCAATCTGCGGCGCGACATTGTGGAAACGCTGCTGCGTCTGCAACGTGACGGACTGTCGCTGGTGATTATCGAGCACGACATGCACTTTATCCGCGAACTCTGCCAGCGCTGCATCGTATTGGACCGGGGCAATATTGTCGCCGACTGCCGCCCCGATGAACTGGCCGATAACCAACAGGTGCTGGACGCCTATCTCGGCCGCAGCACAGCGTTTTCACTACAGGAGGCCGTATGATCAGGCTGCATGACGTGATTGCCGGCTATACCCCCGGCATCGATATCCTGCAAGGAATTTCCCTACAGGTTGATAACGCGGAAATCGTCACGCTGCTGGGGCCGAACGGCTGCGGCAAATCCACCCTGCTAAAATGCATCGCCGGTTATCTGCGCCCACGCAGCGGACAGATCCTGCTGGACGACCGGGACGTCGGTCAGATCCCTATTCACCGCAAAGTACGCGAGTGCTCGCTGGGGTTTGTGCCGCAAACCGATAATGTTTTTAACAACCTGACCATTAAGGAAAATTTGCAGATCGGCGGACAATTTTTGCCGGACGGTCAACGCCGCCAGCGCATGGAGGAGCTATGCGAACGCTACCCGTTATTGCGTAAAAAGTGGCGCGCCATGGCCTCGGCGCTCTCCGGCGGAGAGCGGCAGATACTGGCGCTGACCCGCGCCCTGATGCCGAAGCCCGCGACGCTGCTGCTGGACGAGCCTTCCGCCGGGCTATCGCCGAAAATGCTTTCAGACGTGTTCGCGGCGATCCAGGATATCCGGCGACAGGAAAAGGTGGCGATCCTGATGGTGGAACAGAACGCCATGGAAGCGCTGCACATTTCAGACCGCGCTTACGTGCTGGCGCTGGGTAAGGTGGCGCTTACCGGCAACGCCGGCGAACTGCTGGAGGATCCGCGCATGCGCGAATTGTATCTGGGAGGCCGGGCGGCCTGACAATCGCCGATAATGACCGCCGCCCCTGCGCATGTCAGAGGCGGCGGTTCATCGCCGTAATTTAGTTTGCGATCGCTGATTTTCGCTCGCCGGCGGGATAGTGAAACGAGAAGGCGAAAATGATGGCCAGCACCAGCGCATAGGCGGCAAATACCAGCCAGATGCCATTCCAGTCTTTCACCCCGTCGCGGGTAAAGTAATCCACCACCATGCCGCTGCCGATAGCGCCGGCATAAGCGCCCAATCCGTTCACCATCGTCATGAATAACCCCTGGGCGCTGGCGCGAATATGCGGACTGGCTTCTTTTTCAACAAAGATTGAGCCGGAGATATTAAAGAAATCAAAGGCGCAACCGTAGACGATCATCGAGAGCACCAACAGCATAAAGCCCAGCCCCGACGGGCTGCCCCAGGCAAAAAAGGCGAAACGTAAGGTCCAGGCGATCATACTGATCAGCATGACCCTTTTGATGCCGTAGCGTTGCAGAAAGAACGGAATGGTGAGGATGAAAAAGACTTCGGAAATCTGCGAAAGGGACAGCAGTACCGATGGATATTTCACGGCGAAACTGTCCTGATACAGCGCATTTCTCGCAAAATCATGCAGATAGGGGTTACCAAACGTGTTGGTGATTTGCAATGCGGCCCCAAGCAGCATGGCAAAAAGCAGAAACAGCGCCATCCGCCGCTGACGGAAAAGCACCAGCGCATCCAGCCCCAGCATGCTGAACCAGCTCGCGCCTTTTTTCGCCTGCGAGGTAGAACAGGTCGGCAGCGTCAGCGAATAGAGCCCCAAAACCAGGGAAACCGCCGCGGCCAAATACAGCTGGACGCTGCTAAGCTCCAGCTTGCTGAAGCTGATGATCCACATGGCGCAAATAAAGCCGACGGTGCCGTACACCCGTACCGGCGGGTAATCTTTCGTCGAATCAAGGCCATGTTTTTCCAGACAGAAATAGGAAATGGCGTTGGTCAGCGCCAGCGTCGGCATGTAGAGCATCGCGTAAACCAGTATCACCCAGAACATCGCCGCGGAGGTGGAAACCTGAGCCGCAATCAGCAACGCCACGGCGCCCAGCAGGTGACAGAAGCCGTAAAGCCAGTTGGCTTTGATCCAGCGATCCGCCACGATCCCCGCCAGGCTGGGCATAAACAGCGAGGCGATGCCTTTAGCGCTGTAAACCAGCCCGACTTCCAGCCCGCTGAAGTGCAGCGTGTTAATCATGTAGGAACCAAATGTCGTCAGCCAACATCCCCAAATAAAAAACTGCATAAAAACAAAAAACTTCAAACGTAACGTTATCGACATGACATTTACCGTAATAATAAAAATCGGCGCCGGCGGCCGCTGGGGCCGCACAGCTAGCGGACACACAAGTGTTGGATCGGCCAGGAACGATACCGCTATTTGCAACGCTCCCGACGGCGGAAAGTTACGCCTCCGATAGCGACGCGAAGAATTCCCGGATTAACCGGGTAAAATCTTTCGCCGCCATAGCGGCGCAGCGCAGAGTTTGTTCATGGGACAACGGCGTATCCGACAGCCCTTCGGCATAGTTGGTGATGGCGGCGACGGCCAGCACCTTCAAACCGCAATGCCGGGCCGACAGTACCTCCGGCACAATCGACATCCCCACCACATCGCAGCCCAAAATCTGCATCATACGGATCTCCGCCGGCGTTTCGAAATTGGGGCCGGTATATGCGGCAAAAACCCCTTCCGCCAAATCAATGCCGGCCCGCTCCGCCACGCCAGCCAAACGATTGCGCAACTCGCGGTCGTAAGCATTCGCCAGGCTGAAGAAACGCGGGCCGAAACGTTCATCGTTGGCTCCCACCATCGGTGATTCCGGCATGAAATTGATGTGATCGCTGAGCGCAACCAGACGGCCGGGGCCGACGCTCGGCCGCAGGGAACCGGCGGCATTGGTGGCGAATAGGAATTCACAGCCGAGTAATTTAAAGGTGTAAATCGGGGTTGTCATTATCTTCATTCCCCGCCCTTCATAGAAGTGCCCCCGGCCTTTCATCACCAGAACCGGAACGCCTTCGAGATATCCGGCGACCAACTGCCCGGCATGACCAACCACGCCGCTGACCGGGAACCCCGGAAGCTCATCGTAATCAATAACAACGGCGTCCGTCATGGCATCGGCCAACTCTCCCAGGCCGGAACCAAGAATTAAGGCGGCGCGAGGTTGCAGATCGGCGATTTTACCGCGGATAATATCCGCCGCGATGAAAGCATCATTTTGATTAAACATGGTTATTTCCGGTCGAAAAATCAGGAATTTTATCTTATGAGCAATAAATAACAGGGACTAATACAATATCGGCGGCCTATTTATTGCCTGTCTCTATAAATAGCTATAAATTGCATCGCCCCGGCCCCAGGAGAAAATAGCGATGAAAAGGCAACAAACTAGCAAATTTGATCTTGGACCGATTAATTTCCGTCTGCTGCACTACTTTCGCATCGTAGCCGAAGAGATGAACTTCACTCAGGCCGCACACCGTCTCAACATGTCGCAACCGCCGTTGAGCAAGCATATCAAAGAGCTGGAAGATCAGCTGGGCGTGAAGCTGTTCCTGCGCACTACCCGCACCATGTCGTTGACTCCGGCCGGCAGCAAGCTGCTAAGCAGCGTGGAGAATCTGTTGGATCAGGCCACGATTTCTCTGCGTGAAGTTCAGCAGTTGGGACGCGGGGAAGTGGGACATATGGTGGTGGGCGCCGTCGGAACGTCGGTATGGGGAGCGCTGATGCAAACCCTGCAACAATTTACCCGCCAGGTTAAACACGCCACCTGGTCGTTGAATGAATTGACGCCGGTTGAGCAAATTATCGCCCTGCGCCAGCGCCGTATCGATATTGCCGTCTGGCGGGAAGCGGCGAGCCAGTCGCTGCCGGAGATGGCGTGCCAATTGCTGGCTCGTGAAAACTTTGCCGTCGCGCTGCCGCAGGATCATCCGTTAGCCAGCGGGGACGCGATCCCCTTTGAAGTATTAAAACGCGAGTCTTTTATCGTGCTGCCGTCGCAGGAGAGAAATCTGGGGCTTCAGGTGCGCAATCTGTGTCTGAAATATGGATTTTCGCCGGTCATCGCCCATCAGGTCAACGAGCCGCAAACCGCGCTGGCGCTGGTCGCCGAAGGATACGGCATCACCTTGCTGCCCGTCAGCTACGGCCGAATTACCTGGCCCGGCGTGCGGTTCTGTCCATTGATCAACCCGCCGTCGGCCGACCTGTATGTGGTATACGATCCCTACGCCACGCCGCCTCTGGTGCAAGAGTTTCTGCAAATAGTGCGCCGGCAGGTGCGGCGCTAAATGGCGCTTTTCCGCGAAAGTCTCTTCTTCAGAACGTCAAAAAGGCCGATTAATCGGCCTTTAAGTTTGACAACAAAGTTCGAAATATTGCCATCAACGACCCCCTCCCGGCCTCCCTCTTGTCAGGGGGAGGCGCTAATGCATTAAGAACACTAGCTTTTCTTCCTCCCCTGCGAAGGGGAGGGTCGGGGTGGGGTCAGAACAAAAAATTAGTGGATTGCTCCCGGCGGGACATCTTTATATGCATTGATGTAGGCCTTCAGGACTTTCTTCAATAGATTACGCATTTTGTTCACCTTGACTAATTACGTTGTAAGATTGTTACCTCAAGGTGAATAATTGTACGATTAGCCATCAACGCACGCAAGATTTTTGTGACGCAAATCACAAAAAATCACATCCTTCGCCGATGGCGCTTTCCCTCATCTCCAACGCCGGCATACCTGTATCCTCACACGATTGATTTTTGAATGTTTTTGTTGCGAATAGTTACCGGACTGTCAAACAACAAATTAGCACACTATGTTATGCTCATAGCATGAGATGAAATACCGGTAGCCTTACGTATTTGTTGATACTCACACGCGATGGATTTCATCAAATTACGTTCCGACGCTCAATTTCACCATTGGCAACCCGCTTACAAAGGCTCGCCCTGCACACCATGGAAACCTGGAAACTCAACTTATTCTCTGCCTGGCTGGGATGTTTTTTTACCGGCCTGGCCATGAGTCAGATATTGCCTTTTCTACCGCTGTACATAGAGCAACTCGGCGTACATTCACATGAGTCATTAAGCCTCTGGTCGGGGATTATTTTCAGCTCTTCATTTATGGTTTCCGCGATTGTCGCGCCGCTATGGGGGAGCCTGGCCGACAGAAAAGGGCGCAAGCTGATGCTGCTGCGCGCGGCGCTCGGCATGTCCATCGTCATGGCGCTGCAAGGCCTTGCCACCAACGTATGGCAGCTATTTTTTCTGCGTTCCATGATGGGTCTGACGTCAGGTTTTATTCCTAACGCCATGGCGTTGATCGCCTCGCAAGTACCGCGCGAAAAGAGCGGCTGGGCGCTAGGCACTCTGTCTACCGGACAAATTTCCGGGGTGATACTCGGTCCGCTGCTCGGCGGATTTATGGCCGACTATATCGGCCTGCGCATCGTATTTTTCGTTACGGCCGGAATGCTGTTCACCAGCTTTTTGATTACGCTTTTCGCGATTAAAGAAAACGTTATCAAAGTCAGCAAAGCAAATCGCCTGAGCGGGAAAGCGGTGTTTACCACCCTGCCCTACCCGATGTTGATCGTGGGTCTGTTTATCACGACCATGATGATCCAACTGGCAAACGGCTCCATCAACCCGATTTTGACGCTGTTCATCCGCGACCTTGCGCCCGACAGCAATAATATCGCCTTTATCAGCGGCGTTATCGCCTCCGTTCCCGGCGTATCGGCCCTGTTGGCCGCCCCTCGCCTCGGCCGGCTGGGCGATCGCATCGGCGCGCACCGCATACTGATCGCCGCCCTGGCGTTCAGCGTTCTGCTGTTTTGCTTAATGTCGGTGATTCAAACGCCAATCCAGCTCGGCATACTGCGGTTTATGCTGGGATTTGCCGATGGCGCGCTGATGCCCGCGGTACAGGCTCTGCTGGTGAAATACAGCAGCCAACAGGTAACCGGCCGCATCTTTGGCTATAATCAATCATTCATGTATTTGGGGAATGTCGCCGGTCCGCTCATTGGCTCAAGCGTTTCAGCCATGGCGGGCTTCCGCTGGGTCTTTCTGACGACCGCCTTTCTGGTGCTGTGTAACGCCATACAGATCGCATTAAACTTCCGTCGGGTAGCTAAAAAAGCCTGAACAGATCAGGCCGTCGTCCAGAACGTCTGGATTTTCACCAATATCCGCCTTATTCCCGACCGCGCGGCGGCGTAACAGCCTGGCAATCACGCAAATGACATATCCGTTATTTAAGCTCCTGTGATTTTCATAATCAAATCAGCCTAGATCCCCAAGATGACGGATACCACAAGAGTGAACACGATGAAACACAATGTATTACCGCTATTGCTAGCCGGCCTTGTTCCGTTAAACGCCCTGGCCGATGGCGAAAAAGTCACCCGCTATATCGTTACTTTTCCCGCCGGAGAGCGAATCGCTTATCAGGGCAGATTCGCCGGCAATTTTCCCAACGGTTTGCCGATAGGGATTGGCTCCGGCCTCCATTTTGCGGGTAAACAGGGCGACGACCTGCTGTTTACCACGCTGACCGATCGCGGTCCCAACGCCGATGCGCCGCTGGCGGGGAATAAAGAAGCCAAGATCTTCGCCACCCCGGATTACACCCCGTTGATTATGGATATCAAAGTGAGCGCCAAAGCAGCGCTGGCGATCAACCCTCGTCCCTTGCATGACGAGCAAGGGGCGGTAAATGGCCTGCCGTTGCCGGGCGATTTAATCGGCGCCACCAACGAAGCGGCGTTGAATGATGCACTGCTTCCCCTAAACACCAGTACACGCGGCCTGGATACCGAAGGGATCACGCCGGACGGCAAAGGCGGTTTCTGGCTGTGCGATGAATACGGTCCGTTCCTGATCCATATTGATGCGCAAGGGAAAATCCTGGAAAAATTCGGCCCGACGCCGGCCGGTGACGAGCAGTCCGTCGCCAGCGGACTGCCCAATATCATCAAATGGCGTCAGCCCAACCGTGGCTTCGAGGGATTGACCCGGCTACCGAACGGCACCCTGGTGATGGCGCTGCAAAGCACGCTGGATATTAATGAAAAAAGTAAGAACAAGGCGCTATTCACCCGGCTGGTGATGTTCAACCCGGCAACCGGCGCCAGCCGAATGGTGGGCTATCCCATCAATATCGACAGCTATAAGAAAGCCAAAGATGCCAAAATCGGCGATATCACCGCGTTAGATAACCAACGCATCTTGCTGGTGGAACAGGGCGAAGATAAAGATAAGCGGCTACAAAACCGCATTTATCTGGTGGACTTAAGCTACGCCACCGATCTGACGCCGTTTGACGCTGACGGCAAATCGCCGGAATTTGACGACCGCGAACGGTTGGAAAAACGCGGCATTCGTCTGGCGCAAAAACAGGAGTTGGTCGATCTGCGGAAACTGGGTTGGCGGCAGGAGAAAGTTGAAGGTCTGACCATTGTCGATAGACAAACGCTGGCCGTCATCAACGATAACGACTTCGGCCTGCGTTCCGTCCTGAAATCCCCGGTGAAAGCAAAAGACAAGGCCGATGATTACCAGGTCAGCAAGGACGGCAAACTGACGCGGGATGGGAAAGCCACCGATACCACGCTGGAAATCGTACCGTTGCAAAAGCCGGAGTCCGATAACGAGCTGTGGCTGATTAAACTGGATCGCCCTTTGCCGTAACAGGATGGCAACAGATGCTGCCACAAGCGGCGATTTTTATGACCCTCGCTAATAACGCAATGGTTTATATACAGATTTTATATAAAACCTCTAATCCGCTGGTGGCGGCTTTTCCGCAGCAGTAGGATCGAAACGATTTTTCTATCGTCAAACGAAGGAGGTTTTAAGGTGTATAAGGCGTATGACAGATACAGAAATCCGCTCGATACCGGTTACCGCGTGATGCAAAGCGATTCTCGCCTGGTCGGAACCATTGCGGCTATTCATACCGAAAATCTAAAACGTGAAGAAGTCCGTCGTTCAAAATGCGTCGAGCTGCGAGGCGTTAAAGGGCTATTTGCCCCTCAAGAACTAATGTGTCTTAGCCGTGCCTGATCTTTAGGATGCGTGGTATTTTAACGCGCGGTTTATGATGCAGTGTTTTTGTTATTCGGGCGTCGTTTTGTCGCCCGATATTGCCCAAACGCTTTCACCCCGCCCCGGCAAACATCTCCGTTCAGGTTCGTTCAAACCAATCGCTGTTTTGTTCCGCGATCGGGGTAATCGAATAAATCATTTCCTGTAAGTGATCGCGCAGCGCCTTTTCAGCCGCATCGGGATCGCGTTTTTTCAATCCGTCAAAAATAAGATAGTGCTGCTGAATCAGACTCTGCGGCGGGGAAACCTGGCCCAGGCTGAGGAAACGCACCCTGTCCATGGTCGCTTTAATCGATTCAATGGTTTCCCAGGCCAGAGGACACTTTGCAATCTGGGTCAAAAACTGATGGAAGCTGTCATCAAGGTTGAGAAACTCGCGGATCTGTTCATTCTGCGCAGCCAGTTCCTGACGGCGCAGGTTATGTTCCAGCGACAGCAATTGCTCATCGGTTACCATCCCGGCGGCGCGGCGGACAATCGCACACTCCAGCGCCTGGCGGATAAAGCGGGCATCCGCCACCCGCTGTTCGGAAATCTTCATCACAAAGGTGCCGCGCTGCGGCAGTATCTGCACCAGCCCGGATTCAGCCAGCTTGATAAACGCCTCTCTGACTGGCTGGCGAGACACCGCGAAACGCGTTGATATCTCTTTTTCAGACAGCAGCTTACCCGGCGGAATATTGCATTCCACGATATCTCTTCGCAGTACGCGATAAATTTGTTGATTTACAGGCTCATTGTTATTGATTTGAAAAGAGTTATCCATTCAGCCGTTTTTTACCCAAGATATTTGCCGACTGAATATCATACATCCTTCACGCTTATCGCCCTAGGCATAATTATTGCCAAAAGAGCTGATG
Organism: Brenneria izadpanahii; assembly: GCF_017569925.1. Taxonomy (NCBI): domain Bacteria; kingdom Pseudomonadati; phylum Pseudomonadota; class Gammaproteobacteria; order Enterobacterales; family Pectobacteriaceae; genus Brenneria; species Brenneria izadpanahii. The sequence continues at coordinate 4,236,028 of NZ_CP050854.1, forward strand.
TTCAGACATACACGGCTAATGAAAATAGCTTAAAAAGCACGGCCGATTGATAAACCGTGCTTTACCAGGATTGCCGTATAAATTAGCGGACTAACGTTTTTAACGTTGCTTTGGCGCCTTTTTCCACCAACGCCAGATAAAACTGCGTTACCGTTTGCACGAAGGTTTGATTGTGGGATAAGTCCTGACCAAAAACGGCATCCAAAGAGAGTAATGCCGTCACTCGCTCTTTCCCTTCACGGCTTCGTTGTACCGTTTCGGCTAGCACCGCCTGCAACGGATCGCTGATTTCAATGGGTTGCCCTTGTTCATCAACCCCGCCGACATAACGCATCCAGCCCGCGACGCCTAACGCCAGCATGTCAAAGCGGCTGTCATGAGCCAGATGCCAGCGAATGGAATCCAGCATGCGCTGCGGCAATTTCTGCGAACCGTCCATCGCTATCTGCCAGGTACGGTGTTTTAAGGCCCGGTTACGATAGCGCGCCAGCAACGCATCCGCATAGGCGGCGAGATCAACGCCCTGAACGCTCAGCGTGGGCGCCTGCTCTTGCAGCATTAAGCGGTGCGCCGCCGCCACAAGATCGCCATCTTGCATACATTCGCTAATGTATTGGTAGCCGGACAGGTAACCCAAATAGGCCAGGAACGAGTGGCTGCCATTGAGCATTCTCAGCTTCATTTCTTCAAACGGCAGCACATCCTGTACCAATTCGGCCCCGGCTTTTTCCCACTCAGGACGATCATTCACAAAGTTATCTTCGATAACCCATTGAAAAAACGGCTCACAGGCAACGCCGGCCGGATCGACGACGCCCAATTGGTTATGAATAGTTTCCAGCGTCTCCGGCGTGATCGCCGGAACGATCCTATCGACCATCGTGGAAGGAAAAGTGATGTTCCGCTCAATCCATCGCGCCAACTCGATATCCTGCTGCTCAGCCAATTGCACAATCACATTGCGGGTAACGTGGCCATTTTCCGGCATATTGTCGCAGGACATCACGCTGAATGGACGCAACTGACGTTCCCGTCTGCGCTTAATGGCAGCCAGAATCACGCCGGGCAGGGAGCGCGGCTGGTCGGGCGACGATAAGTCATGACTAATCAGCGGATGTTCGGTATTTAACCGGCCGGTCGCCGGATGATGGCAATAGCCCTTTTCAGTCACGGTAATTGACACGATGGCAATATCCGGCGCGCTCAGCGCTTCCAATACCGCATCAATACCGTCAATTTCGGCGTGCAGCGCCGATGTCGCCACTCCCACAATTCGGCTCTGCCATCCGGTATCGGCCATTTCCGATACCGACCAGAGTAAATCCTGCTGACGAATATCGTTGATTTGCTGCTCGCCGCCAACCAGATTGATCTCGCAATATCCCCAGTCGCTATTGTGTTCAGATGCCAGCTTATCGGCGCAAACCGCCTGATGAGCCCGGTGAAACGCGCCAAAACCGATATGGGCGATACGCGTCTTCAGGGCGCTGCGATTATATTTTGGAACGATCACCTGTGGTTTCAGCAGGCTAAATTCAGTGATTTTCATTCTTTTCCCCGATCTCGATTTTAAAAATATTGAGGTATTGCCGCTATTAAATAAAACCAGAGAGATTGTCGTCCGTTCTATCTCTCTGAATATTTATTATGCGGCATCCTCCAGAGCGCCCAGGTCGCGATCTTTTACTTCCGGCATGCAAATGGCTGAGAATAAACCGACAAGTGAATAAATAATTAACATAGCAGCGATAGGCCACCAGGATCCGGTCATATTACAGAAGATACCGGCCAACAGCGGACCGAATCCGACGGCAACCAACCCTCCCGCTTCTTTGGCGATAGCCATTTGCGTGAAACGATCCCGCGCGCCGAATATTTCCGCCATGGTAATATTTTCGAGCGCAAACAAACCTAATACGGCCACGTTATGAATAACAATAATGCAGAGGATTATCGTGCTGACCGCGACATTTTTATCCACAATGATCGACAGCATTGGGTAAGCCAGAATGATCGCGGAAATATTGATAATAATATAAGGAATCCGCCGCCCGACCTTATCAGAGAGCCACCCCAGTAACGGTATGGTAATAAAACCGATGACGGAACTGATCATTAGCGCATCGGTCGGAATCGCTTTTTCAAACAATAATGTCTGGACTAAATAACCGGCCAGGAATGTTTGAATAAGACCTGAATTGCCAGCCTGACCAAACCGTAGCCCGGTAGCCAGCCAGAAAGACTTACCCTTGAACATGCTTAATATTGATTTACTGGCAATAACAGGCGCTTGAGTCGACGACGCGTCATCACCGGTTTCATTAACTTCTTCAAAGACAGGGCTTTCTTTAAGGTTCATCCTTAACCATATGGCAAAGAACATGACGACCACGCTGCACAGGAAAGGCACGCGCCAGCCCCATGCGAGTAATTGTTCTTTATCGAGCAGGAAAAACATAATCGCCCAAATCGCCGTCGCGCTAAGCGTTCCGCAGTTCGTGCCCATCGCAACCAGAGAGGAAATAATCCCGCGTTTTCCTCGCGGCGAGTATTCCGCCAGCATGGTGCCCGCGCCGGATATTTCAGCGCCTGCGCCCAATCCCTGAACGATGCGTAGCGTCACCAACAAGATGGGGGCAAAAATGCCAATCTGGGCATAGGTGGGTAAAACGCCGATTAGCGTCGTACAGATCCCCATCATCGTAATAGTAATAAAGAGGACTTTCTTCCTTCCTATTCTGTCCCCCATTCTTCCGAAGATAAAGGCGCCGACAATACGCGCTATATATCCCGCGCCGTAGGTTCCCATCGCCAAAATTAAGGCCATGGCCGCAGACTGTTCCGGGAAAAATATTTCATGAAAAACTAATGCAGCTCCTAGCGAGTACAACTGAAAGTCCATAAATTCCAAAGCGGTTCCTAACCATCCGGATACAGCCGCTTTTACTAAATCAGTGGTGCTCCGCTCAGGTTTATTCGTCCTGGACTCTACTTGTTTATTGTTCATATTTATACTCTCTACGATTTGTAGTTAGCGTATAGCACTCTATCAGGTACAATTTATAAATGCGCTATACCTCTATCCAGGCCTGGCGAATAGGGCCTGGATAAATACAGAAGAAGATAGTTGTTATAAAAACGCCCGGTGTTGTTTAAATCAATCGTCACCCCCCTTTAAATAAATTGCAGAAACAATCTAACCTGCTATTTATTAAAACTTATTCATCAAATTCCAATAACACCTTACAACAGCTTTTTTGATCCTTTTCGAAAATCTCAATCGCATTAACGACTTGCTCATAATAAAATTGATGAGTGATTAATTTTGACGGATCGATTTTCTTCTTTTGCAGCCATTCAATAACAACCGGAAATTTGTTCGCATTGAGTCTTGATGAAAAAATAGAAAGCTCTTTACTCGTAATCCCTTGTTGGCTTATATGACAAGGTTCGTTGGAAAAGCCCATGATAGCGATGCGGGCCGCCGGCGAGGCAATGGTGATCGCTTCTTGCAAAATCGCCGGATGGCAGGCCGCGTCAATAATCAGCGTCGGTTTAATATTCAGCTTGTCCAATTCATCCTTTAATGACAGCGACGCGTTATTAATCACTTTAGTGGCGCCGCAGCGCTGCGCCATACTTAAACGCTCAGGAATGCGATCGACGACAATCACTTCTTTAACCTGATATACCCCTTTTAGCACCTGAACAGATGTCAATCCCATCGGTCCGGCCCCGTAAATCAGAGCGATATCCTGTTCAGTGGGCTTAACTTGAGCCGTCACATTTGCCGAGATGGTAAAAGGCTCCACCATCACCGCGAACTCATCAGGAATCTCATCAGGAATGGGGTAGGCGTTTTTAGCCGGCACGGCGGCATAATCGCTAAATCCGCCATCACGGTGGACGCCTAATACCACCAAAGAACTACATACGTTCGGCCTGCCAATAGAACAAGGATAGCAGTGTCCGCAACTGACGACCGGATCAACCGACACCCGTTCGCCAATGCGCGATACATCCACGCCCTCGCCGACGGCATCAATAACACCGAAGAATTCGTGGCCAATGACTCTGGGGTATTTGGCAAAAGGATTGTGTCCACGGTAAATATGGCTATCCGAACCGCAAATTCCGGCTAACTTCACCTTGACTCTGACTTCGCCACCGGCTGGCTGAGGGATCTCTCTTTCCTCGATCGCCAAATCATTCGGCTGTTTTATAACGATGCTTTTCATATTGTTACCTCTGTCACCAACTCCACAGCGTGCCGTCTTCGAGACGCGCCACCGGCAAATAGGCGGGTTCATAGGGATATTTGGCCGCCAGCTTTTCATCAAATTCGATCCCCAGCCCAGGCTTATCGCCAGGGTGCATATAACCGTCGTCAAACACCCAGTTATGCGGGAATACTTCCAGCATCTGCTCGGAATAGCCCATATATTCCTGTACGCCGAAGTTGGGCACCCAAAGATCGAAGTGCAGCGCGGCGGCCATACAGATAGGCGACAGATCGGAAGGACCGTGAGAGCCGGTGCGAACCTGGTATAACGAAGCAAAATCGGCAATTCGCCGCATCCCGGTGATGCCGCCGGCATGAGTGATGGTGGTGCGGATATAGTCGATCAGCTGCTCTTCGATTAGCTGTTTGCAATCCCAAATGCTGTTGAATACCTCGCCGACGGCAATCGGCGTTACGGTGTGTTGGCGGATTAAGCGGAAACATTCCTGATTTTCGGCGGGCGTCGGATCTTCCATCCAGAATAGGCGGTAATCCTCGATGCTCTTGCCAAAACGGGCGGCTTCTATCGGCGTCAACCGGTGGTGCATGTCGTGCAGCAGATGTTCTGAGAAACCAAACTTTTCGCGCACGGCTTCGAACAATTTCGGCGTGAAGTCGAGATACTTTTCCGTTGACCACAGTTGCTCTTCGGGCCAGTTGCCCTTGGTTGCCGGCTCATAGGCCAGCCCTTTGCCTTTCGCCATGCCGTAGGTGGTTTTCATACCGGGGACGCCGCACTGCACGCGAATGGCTTTGAAGCCCATATCGCGATGTTTGGCGTAATCTTCCAGCACTTCATCAATAGTATGGCCGGTGGTATGGCAATAAACCATTACGCCGGTGCGCGATGCGCCGCCCAGTAACTGATAGAGCGGCAGGTTGGCGACTTTGCCCTTGATATCCCACAGCGCCATATCTACGGCTGAAATGGCCGACATCGTCACCGGGCCGCGGCGCCAATAGGCGCCTTTATAAAAAAACTGCCAAATATCTTCAATCCGTTGGGCGTCCCGGCCAATCAGCTGCGGGCAAAGGTGATCTTTGAGGTAAGACGCGACCGACAGTTCACGACCGTTGAGCGTGGCATCCCCAATGCCGGTAACTCCGCTGTCCGTGGTGATTTTCAGGGTGACGAAATTACGCCCCGGACAGGTAACAAACACTTCTGCGCTGACAATTTTCACTTTGCTTATCCTTCTCGACTTATCACTGTTACGCCTTCTATGCTGACTACCATACAAGTATATACAGAAGGATAATTTGAATCACTTCACACTTATGCATTTACGATTTAATGAGCACAGGCGGGCAAATAAAGTGATGGCTGGCGGCGCCTTCGCGGGGCTTCCGCCTCAGCGTAATCTCTTACGCCGTAGGCGTAGACGGTTTAAACACTGCGTTTATATTCAATATCAGTATGTTAAATATAAAGGTATTTTATGGGGAGTTCGCGGCCCAGTAAGGCAAAGCCGAGTTTCATGCTTATGCGCAATTTGGACTGTTCCATTATTTCGCTTAATCAAACGAAATGATGAAATCACATGTTTAGCTAAAAAGCATTAGCCTCGTTATATTATTACCGTCTGAGAGTAGTTTTCGAAAAAAAAACAATTACCGATCACAAATCTACTATTTCCATTACAACCGAATTAACAATATGCAAATAAAATCGCCAATGCAAATGTAAATTATTTGAAAAATAGCAATTCATTATGCCGCAGATTATTTATCGCCTATCGAATTGAATAATTGAGAGACTTATCTAAATAACAGACAGTTATAATAGGTTAAGATTGGTTTCACATAGATATACAAAGAAATAAATGTGACTGAGAGCACAACCATCATTTCGTCGCTATGGTCAAATAAAAACGAATAAAAAGAATATGGATTATGGGTAAGTTAGCCGTCTGATCCAGAATATTTTAAGTCATAAAAATTACCTCTGATGCCAGATTGGTACCATTTTCCCGCTTAGGCTTTTTGTTGCACAACGCAACGGATTGTTTGTTGATCGTCAGGATGACTGAATTCAACAAAAACCTATGCCCCGAATAATTCAAGTTGCAAGAAGGCGGCGTTGCTGCGAATCCCCAGGCGCTTACGAAGGTCGAATAACGGGAGTAAGCGAGGAAAACAGCGCCTCTGCGGCATGAAGAATAAAAGGGTATATCACGATGATCTGCTGATATCGGTACCACTTTTCAGCATGGCTGTAGTTTCAATGTGAAGGTTATGTTATGGAAGAATTCTCTCGTCGTCGTTTTATCGCTTACCTGGGAAGCGCTATTGTTGTTACCGGGAATTCCAGCCTCGCGCTTGCGCAGACTGAAGAAGAACCCTCGAAAACCACCAAACCCAAAGGCGTCAAATACGGTCTGTTGCACAATGAGCAACGCTGCATTGGCTGCAACGCCTGTATCGGCGCCTGCAAAACCACAAACAATGTTCCTGATGGCGTGACTCGGCTGGAAATACTGAAAACGGTCGATATTCCCGCCGAAGGAAAAACGCGGGCTTTCAAGCAATATTTCCGCAAATCCTGCCAGCACTGCGAGAATCCGCCTTGTGTTTCGGTATGTCCGACCGGCGCGTCATTTAAAGATGCGTTAACCGGCATTGTCGACGTCAACGATAAACGCTGCGTCGGCTGCCGCTACTGCATCGCCGCCTGCCCGTACCACGTCCGTTTCATTAATCCGGTCAGCAAAACGGCGGATAAATGCAACTTCTGCCGGGAAACCAATCTGGCGGCAGGCAAACAGCCCGCCTGCGTTGAAATATGCCCGACCAAGGCGCTGGTCTTCGGCGATCTGAACGACCCCGAAAGCGATATTTCGAAAATGATCCAGGCCAATACGACCTACCGGTCGAAAGTTTATCTCGGCACCGAACCGCAGGTTTATCGCGTGCCTGGCAGACGGGGAGAAATAGACAATGCTTGAAGCCTTCCACTTTGACTCCCTTGTATGGGACTGGCCCATCGCCATTTATCTGTTGCTGGTGGGGATTTCCGCGGGCATGGTTTCGCTGTCGATCTTGATTAAATACTATGTGCCGGCCGAATATCACGGCGGCAATAATATTATTAAATCGACCGCCATCATCGCGCCGCTGGCGGTTATCGTCGGGCTGGTGATCCTTATTTTCCACCTGACCCGGCCGATGACATTCTGGTATCTGATGGTTTTCTACAGCCCCACTTCCATCATGTCGCTTGGAGTGATGTTATTTCAGGTCTATTTCGTGGTGATCGCCTTGTGGATTATCAACCTTTACCGCGAAGGGCTGCTCCACCTGATAGCAACCAAAATCCGCCGTCCGCGGCTGACCGCGCTGGCGCAAAAGGTCACCGCCGTCATCGCCAATCAAGCCGGCGTGATTGAGAAAGTGCTGCTGGTATTGGCCATTCTGCTCGGCTGCTATACCGGTTTCCTGCTGTCCGCGCTGAAATCGTTCCCGCTGTTAAACAACCCGGTGTTGCCGGTGTTGTTCCTGGCCTCCGGCACCACTTCCGGGATTGCGGTCGCGATGCTGGCCAACGCCATGAGCCGTAACCGTTCCGGCAATACCGCAACGCTCCACTTTATTCATAAAATAGAGAACCCGGTCGTCTACGCCGAACTATTCCTGCTGTTCGCCTTCTTTGTCGGCCTTTTCCTCGGCGGCGGGCAAAAAACGGTGGCGGCGCATACCGCCCTCAGCGGCTTCTGGGGCGGCGTGTTCTGGATCGGCATCATCGGCATCGGCATCGCCGTACCGTTAATCGCCAGCTTTATCCGCGATAAGCATCATCAACCCAGCCGGGGCAACCTCGCCTTGATGGCGGGATTGAGTCTGCTGGGGGTGTTCTTATTACGGCTGTTTGTGCTTTATGCCGGACAAATGACGGTGGCCTGATCCGATGAATACCTCATGGGTCTTATTCTGGATTGCATCAATCACATTTTTCATGCAATCCCTGGATACCACCATGTTGTATGTCGCCATTCCAGCCATTGCCGATTCGCTGCATCAACCGGTGCTGCATATGGAAATGATCGTCATTTCCTATGTCATCACCGTGGTGGCGTTTACCCCCGTCAATGGCTGGCTGGCCGAACGTTTCGGCGAAAAGAAAACCTATCTGCTGGCAATCAGCATATTTATGCTGGGTTCGCTGTTATGCATCACGGCGAACTCGGTTATCAGCCTGAGCGCTTTCCGCTTTATCCAGGGGATTGGCGGCGCGCTGATGTTGCCTATCATCAGAACCGTGATATTACGCACCACGCCGCAGTCCATGAAGTTGATATTCCTCAACCGGATTACCCTGCTCGGTTTACTGGGAACGATGGTCGGTCCGCTATTAGGCAGCCTTTTGGTCAACCTGTTTTCATGGCGGATTATGTTTATCGCCAATATTCCGCTTTCGCTTCTCTGCCTGCTGCTGGCGGCGAAACATATTCCCAACGAAACGCCCGGCATCGAGCGGCGAGCCGATCCCTACGGGCTGGTCTTGATGGTATTAATGCTGTTTATGGCCGCCTTCACGCTCACCGCAATGCCCAAAAACATCATTTCCACGCCGGTCGCCTTACTGCTTTGTTTATCCGGGACGGGTTTGGCGTTTCTGTACTTCAAACGGGACATCACCCGAAGAGAGGCGCTATTCCCCGCCGAACTCTTTGAAATAAAGACCTTCTCCATCGGTATTCTCGGCGGCATTCTGACTCGGGTGCTGCTGTCGTCCACGCCCGTCGTGCTCTCATTGATGTTGCAAACGACGTTGGACTGCAAACCCGTTGAAACCAGTATTATCCTGCTGCTTTTCTCCACCGGCGCGCTGCTGTCGAAAGTGATTTTTGAACCGATGATTAAGCGCGCGGGCTATCGTAAACTCTTGATGGTTACGACCGGATTTACGTCGCTGTTTATTCTTGCCATGAGTTTCGCCGTGCAGGAAAAATCCATGATGCAGATCGGTATTATCGCCGCCATCCTCGGAATATTGATCTCAACGCTGCACTCGGCGGAAAGCACGCTGGCGTTCAGCAACCTGAGCAATTCCACGTACAATAGCGGCAATAACGTGCTGACCATAACGCAGTTAATCTCGGTCATGGTCAGTATGGCGCTGACCTTTCCGGTGCTGCGATTCCTATCCCAATATGAAGTCGTCTTTAAGCTAAACAGCTTCAGTCTGCTGTTTTTGTTGCTGGGCATCGGATTACCGATTTGCTGTCTGGTGTTCAAACATTTAAATGAAGAGGACGGCCATCATTTTATTCATGGGCGTTAATTCAGAGGCCCGCTTTACGAAACGTCAGATTAAAACGATACATGCCCGGCAAATACGCAGGCGCCGATCCCGGCTTCAGCGGCAACACGCCGTGATAGCGCAGCCGGGATTCCCCTCCCCAGACGACCACATCGCCATGCGCCAGCGGCCAACGCTGCGCCCGCTCGCTACGCGTCATACCGCCGAACAAGAACACCGCGCTTAATCCCAGTGAAAAAGAGACGATCGGCTGCCTAAGATCGTTTTCATCTTTATCCTGATGCAGAGATAATCGGGCGCCGACATCGTAACGGTTAATCAGGCAGGCATCCGGCTCGAAGCCGGCGAACCCCGCCTCTCTGGCGGCATCTTTCGCCAGTTGGGAAAAGATATCCGGCATCGCCGGCCAGCGTTGTCCGCTAAGCGGATCGAACGGGGAATAGCGATAGCCCGTTTCATCCGTTACCCAGCCAAGCGGCCCGCAGTTACTCATGGCTACCGACATGGTATAGCCGCCCGGCGTTATCATGTAACGAAACGGCGCGCGGGCGGTAACCGTATCAATCGCCGATACTAATGCCGGCGCCTGATCATAAGCGAACCCGCGCAGGATCGCCGCCCCAGGAGCCAAAGGTTCCGTGCGGCGTTGCGGTTCATCCTGTTCAAACAAATCAAGATTCATGATGTATGGATCCTCCCGCTTCTTTTGCCAATAACCTTCTCTTGCGTTCCACGCCCCAGCGGTAGCCCGATAGCGAACCATCCTGACGCACCACCCGATGGCATGGGATCGCCACCGCCAGCCGGTTGGCCGCGCAGGCTCCCGCAACGGCGCGAACCGCGGCGGGAGAGCCGATCCTGGCGGCGATATCGCTGTAGCTGGCCGTTTCGCCGATCGGGATATCCCGCAGCGCCTGCCATACCCGCTGCTGAAAAAGCGAACCGCGGATATCCAGCGGCAGCGTCAGCCCGACGCTCGGCGCGTCGACAAACCCCACCACCTGCGCCATCCGTTGCTCGAACCCGGCGTCCCCCCCTACCAGTTGCGCATTGGCGAACATATCCTGCAATTCATTCACCAACTGCTGCGGATCGTCCCCCAATAGAATGGCGCAGATCCCCCGCTCGCTTTCAGCCACCAGAATATCCCCCACCGAACAGACGCCGACGGCAAAATAGATCGTCATCCCCCGTCCTTTATGCTGAAACGTTTTCGGCGTCATCCCCAACTGCGCATTGGATTCCGCATAAAAACGCCCGTTCGGGCTGTAGCCGGCATCCTGGATCACGCCGGTAATCGGATTGTTTTTCAACAGTTGTTTGCGAACCTGCCGCCGCCGGCGGGCTTTGGCATATTGTTTTGGCGTAACGCCGGTGAGGTTTTTAAACAAACGGTGAAAATGAAAGGGGCTGAGTCCCACGCCTTTCGCCAATTCCTTCAGCCCCGGCGCCCGCTCCGCTTGTTCGATCATCCGGCAGGCCTGAGCAATCTGCCTGGCATGCTGCTCGTCACGCGGGATCAATCCCTGGCGGCAACGCTTGCAAGGCCGAAATCCGGCGGCCTGGGCCGCCTCCGCCGTGGCGAAGAACAGCACGTTTTCGCGTTTTGGCAGGCGGGACGCGCAGGAAGGCGAACAATATATCCCGGTCGTTTTTACCGCATAAATAAAACTGCCGTCCGCCGCTTTATCACGCGTCAGCACCGCCAGCCAGCGCGGATCATCATCAGATTCAGGGATATCGCCAACGTTCATTCGTCACCTCTGCATAGTCGATCCATTAATCCTTGCCTATCGTCAATAGATTTCAAGGTTCAGGAGCCACACACTAAGACGAAGAAGCATCATAAACACGCCCAACTCTTGCTTTTTAATTCCGCAGCCACTGCACAAGGCATGGCGAACCAACTTATACTCAGCTTCCTGACGCATATGTTATCACCCCGGCCCATGGAAAAATCGTTATGACATTCGATAGCCAACTGGATTTTAACCGCCAAGCCAAAGAACATCTTTGTGCGATTAATGGCCGCTGGGCCCATCTGATATCGCATATTGGCGACTGCCGGCATCAAACGGCGCCGCACCGGGAACCTTACGAAGCCTTAATCCGCGCCGTGGCTCACCAGCAGCTCACCGCCAGAGCGGGCGATGCGATGGTGGCGAAATTGCTGCGGATTCATGACGCCGCGGGGAAAACCTTTCCCAGCGCGGAGCAAATAGCGGCTTGCTCCGCCGAAACGCTGAAACAGTGCGGCTTCTCCGCTCGCAAGGCTGAAACGTTGCTCGCCATTGCGCAAGGCGCGCTCAGCGGACGGGTTCCCACCCTCAAACAGGCGATGGTAATGGACGATGAAACGCTGATCGAACAACTTAGTTCATTAAAAGGCATCGGGCGCTGGACGGTGGAAATATTTCTGATTTATTCGCTTGAGCGCAGTGACATTATGCCGCTGGACGATCTCGGCATTAAGCAAGGGCTACGCTATGTTTACGATCTACAGACGATGCCGAACCGCCAGACGCTGCGCGAGTTGAGTCATGCCTGTCAGCCTTATCGCACCATCGCCTCTTGGTATTTGTGGCGGACTCCGGCATTACCCGAATATCAGCAATTCAAAGGGATGCTGCGACCAACCCGCTGAGAACGCCGCTCAAGACATAGCGGCGGTTATTATCAGCGCGGATGAGAGTTCCGCGCGTACTCTTACTTCGCCGCTGAATAAATCGCTTGCAGGCTATCGTAGCGCCGCTTATATGCCGCGGCATAAGATAGCCGGGAAACGGTAACGCCATCAAAGCGCCGTCAGTAAAGGGGTCTGAAGCGCTCCATTTATGCCTTCATCCTCCGGGTTGCAAGCGTGTCGGCTTTCCCGCGGCTCGAATCATTTAGCGCGATATATTATTTAATCCTTACGTAATGAATTTAAAAAATAAGGATTCTAATAAAATGATTATTCCCTTCAATCATTACCATTATTTTAATTAAATAATTTAATTAAGTAACTTAAAGTGCGAATATTAATAATTCATTCTATTTGATTACAATCATTTTACTTTTCTATTTAACCGCAAATAAAAAGAGGTTTGCATGATTTTCTTGCCAATTATGTGATGCGGCGAAGTGGTACGTTTCGTCACAAAACCATACTATTATAGGGCTTATTACTTTTGTATTCGTGCCAAATGAAATAGGTAGCGATGATAACGACTCTGATACAAAGGTCATTAATAAGGAAATGAATCATACAGGATGTAATCCTACTAATATAATGCGAACGCAAGTGAGAAAAAAATGTCGACTAAACCCTTTCATTACCAAGATCCTTTTCCGTTAAGTAAGGATGACACCGAATATCGTCTTCTCAGCGGCGACTATGTTTCCGTTACCCAGTTTGAAGGCCAGGACATCCTGAAGATCGAACCGGAAGCGCTTACCCTCCTGGCCCAACAAGCCTTTCATGACGCCGCCTTCTTTCTTCGCCCTTCCCATCAGCAACAGGTCGCCAGCATTCTTCACGACCCGGAAGCCAGCGAAAACGACAAATACGTCGCGCTGCAATTTCTGCGCAACTCGGAAATTGCCGCCAAAGGTATTCTGCCGACCTGTCAGGATACGGGCACCGCGATTATCGTCGGCAAGAAAGGCCAGCGGGTCTGGACGGGCGCCAATGACGCCGAATCGCTGTCCCGCGGCGTTTACAACACATTCACCGAAGATAACCTGCGCTACTCGCAGAACGCCCCGTTGGATATGTATAAAGAGGTGAATACCGGCACCAACCTGCCGGCGCAGATCGACCTCTACAGCACCGAAGGCGAAGAGTATAAATTCCTGTTTGTCAGCAAAGGCGGCGGCTCCGCCAACAAAACCTATCTGTATCAGGAAACCAAAGCGCTGTTGACTCCGGAGAAGCTGAAAAACTTCCTGCTGGACAAGATGCGCTCGCTGGGCACGGCCGCTTGCCCACCGTACCATATCGCCTTTGTCGTCGGCGGCACCTCCGCCGAAACCACGCTCAAAACGGTGAAGCTGGCTTCAACCAAATATTATGATGAACTGCCGACCGAGGGTAACGAACACGGTCAGGCTTTCCGGGATCTCGCGCTGGAGCAGGAACTGCTGGAAGCGGCGCGCGATCTGGGGCTGGGGGCGCAGTTCGGCGGTAAATACTTCGCCCACGACGTGCGCGTTATCCGTCTGCCGCGCCACGGCGCCTCCTGCCCGGTGGGCATGGGCGTATCCTGCTCGGCCGACCGTAATATCAAGGGTAAAATCAACCGCAAAGGCGTCTGGCTGGAACAGCTGGAACACAATCCGGGCAAATATATCCCCGAAGAGTTACGCCAGGCGGGCGAAGGCGAAGCGGTCAAAATAGATCTTAATCGCCCCATGCCGGAAATCCTGAAAGAACTGTCGAAATACCCGGTTTCCACCCGTCTTTCACTGACCGGCACCATCATCGTGGGCCGCGACATTGCGCATGCCAAAATGAAAGAGCGTTTGGACAACGGCGAAGGGTTGCCGCAATACATTAAAGATCATCCGATCTACTACGCCGGCCCGGCGAAAACCCCCGCTGGCTACGCCTCCGGTTCATTAGGCCCGACAACCGCCGGACGCATGGATTCGTACGTGGATTTACTGCAAGCCAACGGCGGCAGCATGATCATGCTGGCCAAAGGCAACCGCAGCCAGCAGGTAACCGATGCCTGCCACAAACACGGCGGCTTCTACCTCGGCAGCATCGGCGGCCCGGCGGCGATTCTGGCGCAGAACAGCATCAAGAGCCTGACCTGCGTGGAATATCCGGAACTGGGTATGGAAGCGGTATGGAAAATTGAAGTGGAGGACTTCCCGGCCTTTATTCTGGTTGATGATAAAGGCAATGACTTCTACCAGATGATCCAGAGCGCCAAATGCACGAAATGCGCTTAAGCGCTCATCGCTGAAACGCACTGGTTATCATGTCAAAACCCCGGCATTCATTGCCGGGGTTTTAAATTACTGACAACGTTCGAAACATTGCCATAGCTTACCCCCACCCAACCTCCCCCTTGTCAGGGGGGCGCTAACCCACTAAAAAACCAGTTTCCCCCTGGGAAGAGGAGGATGTCGGAGAGGTGTTAGAACCGGATGGTTGGTCATCCAACTCGGTATTTTTTACCTTATTCCTTCATCTTTCAAATTGCAGCTACGTTGGCTGACGTCATAAGAACGTTTTTGCTTTATCCCCGGCCGAAAAACAAATAATGCATTTCAAATGCATATTTCTGGTCAAGCTGTCCGCCGATTTATAAAATACCTCAATCAACGATATGCAGAGGTAAAAATGCAAAATCTTATTTGCTATAAAAAAATGCCGCGCTGGAACAGCGCCACCCTCCCCGCCGCCTTTCAGGAAAAACACAACACCAAAGAAGGAACCTGGGCCAAACTCGTCATTCTGCAAGGAGAAATGACCTTTTCTCTGCTACACGAAAACGGGGAAACCAAAGAGACATTGCACTTCTCGCAGCACAATCAACCGCCATTTATTGAGCCGCAGGCATGGCACCGCATCGTGTCCTTTTCCGACGACCTGGAATGTCAGCTGAGTTTTTTCTGCACACCGGAAGATTACTACGCCCAAAAATATCAACTCACCCGCACCCATTCAGAAGTCATCAACGCCATGCAATATATCCAGCCCGGCAAAGCGCTGGATTTAGGCTGCGGCAGCGGACGTAACGCGCTGTATTTAAACCTGCGCGGTTTTGATGTCACCGCCTGCGACAAAAACGAGCATAGTATTGAAGCGCTCAACGAAATCATCAGAAGCGAGGCGCTGAATCACATTCAGGCCCACGTATACAATATCAACCTGGCGGAAATCAAAACGCGGTACGATTTTATTCTCTCGACCGTGGTATTCATGTTCCTGGAACGCGAGCGCATTGCGCACATTATTCGCAATATGCAGGCGCAGACGACGCAGGGCGGATATAACCTGATCGTCGCCGCCATGTCGACCGATGACTACCCCTGCCCTATCCCGTTTTCTTTTACTTTCAAAGAGGGCGAACTGAAAAACTATTATGCCGATTGGCAGATCGTCAAATATAACGAAGACCTCGGCGAGCTGCACAAAACCGATGAGAACGGCAACCGGATAAAGCTGCGCTTCGCCACGCTGCTGGCGAAAAAGCCTTAAGCACCGCAATCCGCTTGCCCAAAGGACAAAATTACCGCCTCACCGCATCTCGTTGAGGTAAATAAAATGGTCGGTGCTGAAACGGTGATGCGCAAGGATCACCGGCACCGCGCTCTGATCGAAAGAAATTTCGTCAATCACCATAATGGCATGGGGTTCGGAGAGTTCGAGCAGCGTCAGATCCTCCGGCGTCGCCAGCACGGCCGTCAACTGTTCTCGTACCGCGGCCACCCGCACTCCGTAATGTTCCAACAGGAAACGATACAGTAATTCCGGCACCTGCTCCGCTGGCGGGAAATCAGGAAAGTGCAACACCGGCAGCACCATGACTTCATGCATGGCGGCGATTCCCTTCACCCGCCGCAAACGCTTCAGGCGGATAACCTGCTCCGAAGGCGAAATTTGCAGTTTGGCGGCCTCATCCGCGCTGGCGATAGCCACCTGATAATCCAGCAGTTGGGTCGCCGAATGAACCAGAGCGCCGTCTTTGCCATGCAGGCGGAAATATTGAAAGAAATGGCTGAGATTGTGCAGCGGCGCCCATCCGGTGACTACCGTCCCGGTCTTACGCCGGCGCATCAGCATCCCTTCGTCGGTCAACGCCGCCAGCGCCTTACGCACCGTCCCCACCGAAACGCCGAAATCCGCCGCCAGCGCCTGTTCCCCCGGCAACACCGAACCTGGCGTCAATTGCCCCATCAGAATGGCTTCACTGATATGGCGTTTCACCACTTCATATAAGCGCGCGCCTTCAAATTCATTTAATCGGTGAAAGCGGCTGACTTCCTGTTCATGTTTTTGCTGCACCATTACTGATTACCTCTTGACCAAAGGCACTAACTGAATTATCTATAAACTATATAGAAATAAAAAATCGAGTATAGCATGTCGTATAAGAAAAAAATATCGGCGACGTCGTCCAGCGTCACGCAACAACCATCCGCGGAACCGCGGGCAGAAACCGCCCATGGTAAAAAACTGGACGCGGCGCTGAAATCACTGCCGCAGGACGAACAAGCCATACTACACGATCTGCGCGATATGCTGGCGGTCGATACCTGCTTCCCTCCCGGACAGGGTTATCCGGCCTTTGCCGATTTGATGGAAGAAATACTCACGCCTCTGGGATTCGCCTGCTCCCGCGTCGACGTTCCTGAAGCGTTATGGCAAGTTCCCGACGGCAGCGCTCAGGGCGCGCGAACCAATCTGATTGCCTCGTTGCCGGCAAACGCGGCGGAAAACTGCAACCTCTACTTTCATGTAGACACCGTTCCTCCCGGCGACGGCTGGCATTTCCCGCCGCTGGCTTTAACGCAGCAGGACGGCAAACTATTCGGCCGAGGTAGCGCGGACATGAAAGGCACCATCGTCGCCACCCTGGCCGCCCTGCGCGCCGCGCAGCGATTCGATCTGCCTTTACGCTTCAATCCGGTGCTGCTGCTATGCACCGATGAAGAAGGGGGACTGTACCCCGGCATCCGCTATCTGGCGGAACAACGGCTTTTTCACGGCCACATGCTGAGCTTCAACGGCGGAGCGGCTCCCCGAATCTGGGCCGGATGCTTCGGCAGTTTCGATCTCGCTATTCAGGTGACGGGACGCGCGGCCCATTCCGGCGATCCGGCGGGCGGCATTAACGCCATCGAAGAGAGTCTGCCGTTAATGAACGCGCTGTACGAACTGAAAAAAGAGGTGGAGCGGAGAACCTCGGCCATGCCTGCGCCGCCGCACTATCAGGGCGCGCCCCTCACTTCCCGCCTCACCATCGCGCTCGCCAAAGGGGGAAGCAAAGGCTCCACCATTCCGGCGCGCTTCGAACTATTGATCAACCGCCGCTATTCGCCGGAAGAGACGTTCAACCAGGCGATGGATGAGATCGTCAACTGCATCGAACAGGCGATGTCCGGTTCACGGGCGCTTGCGGTTGAGCATCATCTTATCGGCCATCTTGCCCCGGTCAACGATCCGACCGGCCCGCACTGGCCGCGCTGGCTGTCCGCGCTGAGCGTGGGATTTGGTTTCCATGCCGACGATTTCCGCGCCTGGGGATCATCCACCAGCTCCGATATGGGATGGGTGCAGCAGGCCGGCATACGGGAAATCCTGCTGGGCGGACTGGCGCGCCCGGACAACCATATCCATGCCGCCGATGAATACACCACCATGCAGGATCTTATCGCGCTGTCACGCTCGATCCTGGCTTACCTGGCCCACGATTTCGAGCCGGGTCCGACCTTTGATATCTCCCCACCAGAGAGGAAAGCATCATGAGCACCGGGAAAACCACTTTAAACCGTCGTCAGTTCATCATCGGTTCATCCTGTTTAGCCAGCGCGGCCATGCTGCCATGGGCGATGCCGGCGGCTGCGGCCGATGCGGTCAGTTCAACGCCGGCCAACGGGACGCCGCGCCGGGGCGGCGTACTGCGATTCAGCGTCGATCAGGCCGCCAACGTCATCCATCCTCACCGGGTACGGGTAAACCCGGAATATCTGCTGGCGGAGCTGTTATATAGCGGTCTGACTCGTCTGACGCAGAATATGCAGGCGGAAGGCGATCTGGCTGAATCCTGGCAATCCAACCCGGAACTGACGCAGTGGACCTTCAAGCTGCGCAGCAACCTGAAATTTCATGACGGTTCCGACTGTACGGCGCAGGATGTGGCGGCGAGCTTTGAAGCTATCCTTAATCCGGATAACGCCTCGCCCGCGCTGCATAATGTCGGCCCAATCGACAGCGTTACCGCCAGCGACGACCATACCGTCATTATCACCACCACGGGCGCTTATGCGGATTTACCCGTCGCGCTGGCCTATCCCGATGCCAAAATTATTCCGGCGGCCATTGCCCGCGGCGATCTTGAACGCCTCAGTAAAGAGGCGATCGGCACCGGTCCATTTAAACTGTTGTCTTTTGAACCCGCCCGTCAGATCGTCGTGGAGCGCAACCCCGATTATTACGATCCCGCCCGTCCCTATCTGGACCGGATAGAAATCGTGGTATACCCGGACCCGATTGCGGAAAGCTCCGCACTAAGAGCGGGCGATACCGATCTGATGATGGCGGCCCAGACGACCGAATTTACCCGGCTATCCCGCACGCCGGGCATTATTCCGCTGCGCATCGCCTCCGGCCAGTTTTTGAACGTCAACATGGGGTGCGACCAGAAGCCGTTTAATGATGTGCGCGTTCGTCAGGCGCTGGCTCTGTGCGTCGATCGTCAGGCGATGGTCGATTTTGTCGCCGAAGGATACGGCGCGCCCGGTAACGATTATCCCCTCAGTCCGGCCTATCCGTTTTATAAAGCGATCCCTCTTAAACAGGCCGATTACGCAAAAGCCAAAGCGCTGCTGGCCGAAGCCGGTTATCCCAATGGTTTGGATCTCACGCTGATTGCCTCCGATAAACCCGCCACTCGTACCCAGTTGGGCATCGCTTTGCGGGAGATGTGCAAACCGGCGGGGATCAGCATCGACGTCAAAACCATGGCCAACAGCACCTATCTTGATCAGGTATGGAAGAAAAATAACTTCTATGTGGGTTTTTATAATATGCAACCCACGCCCGACGCGGTGTTTTCCCTGCTCTACACCACGGAAGCGGCCTGGAATGAAACTCGCTGGAATAATCAGGAATTCGATCGGCAGATCAAGCAAGCCAGAGAGGTCGCCGATCCCGCGCAGCGCAGCGCGCTCTACGCCAGGGCTCAGGAGTTAATGAATGAGCAGGTTCCCTCATTGATTCCCACCTTCTTCGATCTGCTGTCCGCCAGCCGCGACTATGTCGCGGGCTACCAGTTGAATCCGCGCGGCGCGGTGTTCCGTCTGGACCACGTGTGGCTGACCGCCAACGCGCCGGCACGCCGGTAACGAGGAGGCAGTGTGACCGCAAGCTATCTGTTAAAACGATTTTTACTGGTGATTTATACCTTGCTGGTGGTTTCACTGCTGGTGTTCGGCATTACCCAGTTGCTTCCCGCCGACGCCGCCGTCACCCTGCTGGGACAAAACGCCACGCCGCAGGCGTTGGCGGCGGTGCGGGAGCGCCTGGGGCTGGATGCCCCGGCCTGGTGGCAATACTGGCAATGGCTCAAAGGCATCGTCCAGGGCGACTGGGGCATTTCCATGCGCAACGGCCTGCCGGTCGCCCCCACCCTGCTCACCGCCCTCTCCCGTTCGCTGCTGCTGGCGGCCTGCGCGTTGACGCTGATGCTGATTGTCGCCATTCCGCTCGGCATCTGGGCGGCGATACGGCGGGGGAAAATGGCGGATATGCTGGTCGGCGTACTGTCGTATGTCGGGGTCTCTTTCCCTGAATTCGTTACCGCCACCCTGCTTCTGCTGCTCTTTGCCGATATCTGGCAGTGGCTGCCCGCCACCGGCTATGTTCCTCTGACGGAAGATCCGATCGGCGGCATTCGCCACCTGATCCTGCCGTCAGTCACCGTGGCGCTGATTCTGGTGGCCCACGTTTCCCGCATGGTGCGCTCCGAAATGGTCGACGTACTGCAAACCGACTATATCCGGGCGGCCTATCTGAAGGGGCTATCGCGCCGCCGCATCCTATGGCGTCACGCTTTGCGTAACGGACTGATGCCCACCATCACCATCGTCGCGCTGGATGTGGGCTATCTGCTGGGCGGCATCGTCGTGGTGGAGGAGATCTTCGCTATCCCCGGCATCGGCAGGGAACTGATCGTCGCCGTGCAATCGCGGGATCTGCCGACCATTCAGGCCGGCGTCATGATTCTGGCGGCCACCTATTCCATCGTTAATTTCCTGGCCGACGTGGCATATATCACTCTGGATAAACGGATCCATTATGCCTGATATCATCAAACAGCTTCTTCGATCTCCGCAGGGCGCCGTCGGCAGCCTGATTTTGTTGCTGGCGCTGCTGATGGTATGCGGCGGTAAACACCTTGCCCCCTACGATCCGGAAAGCCTGTCGCTGCTGGCGCGATATCAGGCGCCCAGCCTGCAACACTGGTTCGGCACCGATCAGCTTGGGCGCGATATTTTCAGCCGCGTTATGTCGGGCGCCAGAGCGACCATTCTGCTCTCTTTGCTGGCGACGTCGCTGGCCATGATTATCGGCTCCACCATCGGCACCACCAGCGCCTATCTGGGCGGCCGCATCGATGAAGCCATCATGCGCACTATGGACGCCATTATGTCCATTCCCAGTTTGCTGTTCGCCCTGCTGATCGTCAGTACGCTGGGCCAGAGCAGCCTGAATGCCGTACTGGCCATCACCATCGCCTTTATTCCGGGCATGGTGCGGATCGCCCGCAGCGTCTCCCTTTCCGTGCGCCAGCAGGATTACGTCAACGCCGCCATCGCCAGAGGCGAAAATACCGGCTACATTATTGTGCGGGAAATGCTGCCCAATATCGTCGCCCCGATCATCGTCGAGGCCACCATCCGCGTCGCTTTCGCCATTATGCTGTTCGCTACGCTGAGCTTCCTCGGTCTTGGCGCTCAGCCGCCGGATCCGGAATGGGGACTGATGGTGTCCGAAGCCCGCGCCTATTTTTTCAACGCTCCGTGGATGATGCTGATCCCCGGACTCGCCATCGCCATCGTCGCCATCGGTTTCAACCTGCTGGGCGACGGCTTACGTGACGTACTTAACCCAAGGAGCCGCCGCTCATGACACGGGATACCGCCAACACGCCGGTTCTGTCGGTAGAAAATTACCGTCTTGACTACCTGCTGCCCCAGGGGAATGTGCTGCACGTACTGGATGATATCAATCTGCGCGTGCAGCCTGGCGAAGTGGTCGGGCTGGTCGGGGAGTCCGGCTCCGGGAAAACCACGCTGGGCTGGTCCATCATGCGCTACCTGGCCGCCAATGCCAGAGAGCAAAGCGGCGCTATCCGCCTGCTCGACGCCGATCTCCGTCAAATGCCGCAATCGCAGATCGAATCGTTGCGCGGCGGGCAGTTGGGGATGATTTTTCAGGATCCCAGCGCCTCCCTGAACCCAACGCTGTCGCTGGGGGAACAGATCACCGAAGTGTTGATTCGCCACCGCCGGTTGGATCGGCAGCAGGCCGACGAACTGGCGATCCAGTTAATGCAGGACGTTGAGCTTAAACAGCCGCGGGAAATGATGAAACGCTATCCGCACCAGGTTTCCGGGGGAGAAAAGCAGCGTATTCTGATCGCCGCCGCGTTTGCCTGCCAGCCTAAGTGCCTCATTTTTGATGAGCCCACCACCGCCCTTGATGCGATCAGCGCGTCGCAAATTCTCCAGCTATTCGAACGCCTGCGCGAAGAAACCGGTGTCGCCGCGCTGTATATCTCTCACGATTTGGCGCTGGTGTCGAAAGTCGCCGACCGGATCTGCGTGCTGGAAAAAGGCCGCATTATCGAACAGGCGCCGGCTAGGGAACTCTTCCGCCATCCCCGCCATGACTATACCCGCAGTCTGGTTCGCGCCGCGCCCGATCCCAACTGCCGTTTGCTGACGAATGAAGAGATGATGACCAGGCGCGAACCGCTGTTGAGTCTGGAGAAACTGACGATTTCCTATGGCCGCCGCGGCCTGTTGGACAAGCTATTGCAACGTTCAAACGGGCAGACCAAAGCCGCGGACGATGTCAATCTGACCATTCACCGTGGGGAAATCGTCGGCGTCGTCGGCGAGTCCGGTTCGGGAAAATCATCGTTGGCGAAGGCGCTGACCGGGCTGGTGCCGTTCAGCGGCAAGCTGGATTTCCGCGGTTATAGCCTATTCGGCTCGGCGGAGATGGATAAGGATTACCGCCGCCGGGTACAGATGATTTTTCAGCACCCGGACGCCTCGCTTAACCCGCGCCAGCGCATCGGCGAAATCATTGCCCGCCCGCTGCGGCTATATGGTCTCCCTAAAGGAGAAACCGAGTCGCAGGCGGTTGCCCGGCTGCTCGAAGAGGTGCGCTTGCCGGCAGATATGGCGCAGCGTTTTCCTCATGAATTATCCGGCGGACAGAAACAGCGGGTCGCCATCGCCAGAGCCTTTGCCTATCCGCCGGAATTGGTGATCTGCGATGAGATTACGGCGGCGCTGGATGTCTCGGTGCAGGCCACCATTATTGAGCTATTGCTTAGCCTGCGCCGCCGCTACGGAACGGCCTACCTGTTTATTACCCATGACCTCAACCTGATCCGCCAGATTGCCCATCGGGTTGCCGTGATGTATCGCAGCGAGTTGCTGGAGATCCTGCCCGGAGAGGATATGACCGGCAGTGCCAAGCACCCTTATACGCAAGCATTGTTGGCCGCCGTCCATGTGCCGGAATATTGATAACTTAATGATAAATAAGAGTACATTATGACATCAGAACAACTGTTGGCATCCATCGACACCCAATATTGCCTGAATTTTTTGGCTAGCATGGTGCAACATAAAAGCTATAGCGCCACAGACGGCGAACGCAGGTTGGCCGATTATATGGTGGAGCAAATGCGGTCCCTGGGATTAAGCGCGGAGCTGCACCCCGTTCCCGGCGAGCGTTACAACGCCATCGGCACGCTGCACGGCGCCGGCGGCGGCAACAGTCTGCTGTTCAACGGCCACTTGGATACCAACCCCGTCACCGAAGGCTGGACCGTCGATCCGTGGGGCGGCAAGATTGACGACGACTTTATTTATGGCATCGGCGTCTCCAACATGAAGGCCGGCGACGCGGCCTATTTCTGCGCGCTGAAAACGCTGATTGACGCGGGCGTCAGGCTGAAAGGCGACGTTATCCTGACTTACGTGGTAGGAGAGTTGCAGGGCGGCATTGGCACGATCGCCGCCATCGAGCAGGGGATCAAGGCTGATTACTTTATCAATGCCGAACCGACCGATTTGCAGGCGTTGTCCATGCACGCCGGCTCGCTGATGTTTACCATCGAACTGGTGGGAGATACCCGCCATCTGTCGAAACGGGAAGAAGCGGTCGACGCCATCATGGCGGCGGTCGAACTGATCCCGCAAATCAACGCGATGACCTTCTCCGGCGCGAAAAGCCCTGAACATCTGAAAATCAACCGGGCCCACATCGGTACGGTGCATGGCGCGCTGGGGCGCGATCTGGAAGAGTGGCGCCCGCCCCAGGTTGCCGATTTCGTTCGTATGAAAGGCTCCGCCCGCTTTGCGCCCGGCCAGACCGTGGAAAGCGTGCTGGCCGATCTGCAAGGCAAGCTGGATCGGTTGGTTGAGAAGTTCCCCGGCTTACAGGCGACGCTGTTCGATGACGGCAAAAGGGATCGCCCCACCATGCTGCCGTTTGAAGTCTCATCCGATTCACGCATTGTGCAGGCGGTCAATCGGGCCTATCAGACCGTTCGCGCGGAAAAACAGCCCACCGGCGCGATTACGCCTCCGGCCTTCTACGGCACCGACGCCGCCCACTTCTACCAGATGTTGGGCATGGAGGGCATCGTCTGCGGCCCAGGAGGAAAATTCAATACCATGCCGGACGAACGGGTGCATATCGCGGATTTTCTCGACATGATCCGCATCT
This sequence comes from Brenneria izadpanahii, assembly GCF_017569925.1. Lineage (NCBI taxonomy): Bacteria > Pseudomonadati > Pseudomonadota > Gammaproteobacteria > Enterobacterales > Pectobacteriaceae > Brenneria > Brenneria izadpanahii. The sequence goes on from NZ_CP050854.1 coordinate 4,260,259, forward strand.
ATATGCTGGCGATCCTCGATATCTGCCAGCCCGTGGAGGCCTGATGAGCGACGTAAATCATGCCGCCCTGGCCAGGTTACGAACGGCGATGAGTTCGGCGCAAGCCGATCTCCTCATCGTCGACCAGGGGGAGCTCCTGGCCTGGCTGACTGGATATAGCGTATCAGAAACCCTGTACCGCGCCTGTCTGGTTCCGGTGCAAGGCGACCCCTGGATGGTGCTGCGCCAGTTGGATGAAGCGCCTTGCCGCCAAAGCAGTTGGCTGCGGGAGATCGTTACCTTCGACGACCACCAATCGCCCTGGCAATGCGTGGCGGACAGCATAGCGGCAAAAGGATACGGAAGCGGCAGGATCGCCGCGGACTTCAACTCTTACGGCATGACGGTGCACAACTGGCGGCAGTTGCAAAAATGCCTGCCCGGCTCGCATTGGGTTGATATGACCGGCGTCAGCGATCGGTTAAGGCAGGTAAAATTCCCTCAGGAACTGGCCTACCTGCAACAGGCCGCCGATATCGCCGATCGCGCCATGTCGGCGCTGGCGGAACAGGTCAGGGGCGGCTGGCGGGTACGGGACGCGGCGGCGCTGGCGGCCGCCTGTTTCCTGCGTGAAGGCGCCGACACCGGAGAAACCGGGCCTATCGTCTGCTCGCGCAGCGACAACGGCTTTCTGCATAACAGCAACCACGAGCACCGCCTGGCGGCCGGCGATATTCTGCATGTCGAACTGATCCCGAAAGTCAGGCATTACAGCGCCCGGATTATGCGGCCGATATTTATCGGCCAGCCAACGGAGCAGCAGCAACAGGTGGCGCGGCAACTGATTGAATTGCAGGATCGGCAGTTGGCGATGATGACCCCGAACACGCCGGCCACTGAAGTGGACGCGTTACTGCGCGAAGGGGTGATGGCTGCGGGATTACGCCGCGCTTACGGCAACGTCACCGGCTGCGCGTTAGGGTTATATACCCGCACGCCCAGACCCAGCGACTTTTCATACTGCTTTACGCCGGCGGCAAACTGGCAATTGGAAGAGAATATGGTTTTTCATATGTATGCGTCGGCGCAGGGGATCGCTTTCAGCGAAACGGTGCAGGTGACGCCCCAGGGAGGAAAGCGCCTGAGCCGATTGCCCAGGCAGGCGTTTATTGCGCCATATTGATATATGGCGCGTTATCTTGAATCAAGAAAATCAGCTGGCTTTACGTTCCGTCGCCTGGCGATAGGCCACGATATCCTCAATCGTCAATACCGGCATATTATGCTGTTTGGCGAAGGCGATCACTTCCGGCGCGCGCGCCATGGAGCCGTCATCGTTGGTCAGTTCGCACAGTACGCCGGCCGGTTTCAGGCCAGCCAGCGTAGCCAAATCGACCGACGCTTCAGTGTGTCCGCCGCGGGTTAATACGCCGCCCGGCTGAGCGCGCAGCGGGAAAACGTGTCCGGGGTGGCTCAAATCGCTCGGTTTGGCATCGTCGGCAATCGCCGCACGGATGGTGGTAAGACGATCCGCCGCGGAAACCCCGGTGGTGACGCCTTCCGCCGCTTCGATAGTGATGGTGAACGCGGTTTGATAATGGCTGGAGTTATGCTCCACCATCATCGGCAACTCCAACTGCTGACGGCGCTCTTCCGTCAGGCACAGGCAAACAATGCCGCTGCCGTGGCGGATCGTCAGCGCCATCTGTTCTACGGTCATATTTTCAGCCGCAAAAACCATGTCACCTTCGTTTTCACGATTTTCGTCATCCAGCACCAACACGCCGCGGCCTTGACGCAAAGCATCAAGCGCGTGTTCCACACGTTCAAACGGGCTGCCGAATTCAGAAAGTAATGTCTGATTCATGGTAAAAAAACCTCAATGTTAATATGGATTACCAGAACCAGGGCGAGATTAAGGAGCCGCCATCGCAACAAGCTGCGTTGCAATGACTAAAAAATAACGCGAGTGGATATAATTATATAAAAATATAACTACCCGACAGGTACCGTTACTCTCTCCCGTCCGGACTCTAACCGTCGGCTCCGGAATTACACCGGATCTGCTGACCTCACGCTGGAAAACCAAACTATTCGCCGGTAAACCAACAGTGAGCGCTCGCGGGCTTCCAACGCGTATATAACAATATATATACGGCTGGTTTACCGCCGGTGGGGAATTACACCCCGCCCTGAGAATAAGCGGATTTACTATAGCGCCAATGCAGTAACAGGGCAATTGATTAACAACAAGAAATGTGACGTTACTCCACGGAATAATCGCCAGGCGCATCAAGCCAGTATCAAGCGGAAACGTGGAAGATGGCGGGGATAAATGTGAGTTTTAGTTTATCCGGCAATCAACTAGCATTACACTGAACGCTATGATCATCCGACATAGCATAATCAGGAAAGCGCCATGATTGACACGAAGAAGATTGAACAGATCGCCCGTCAGGTGCATGAGTCCATGCCGAAAGGTATCCGGGAGTTGGGCGACGACGTAGAGAAGAAAATTCGTCAGGTATTACAGGCGCAGTTTAGCCGGCTTGATTTAGTCAATCGCGAAGAGTTTGACGTTCAGACCCAGGTGCTGCTGCGCACGCGTGAGAAAATCGCCCGGCTGGAGCAACGCCTGAGCGAGTTGGAAGCAAAGCTCTCCGCCGAAGAGAAACCGGCCGCCGCCGAGAAGCCAGACGGCGAATAATCTCGTCGTCATTAACGCCTCCGCCCGCCTGGCCGGAGGCGTCGTCTTAATCGAGAGCGAGCTTCCTTTGTTTATGCGGCAGGAAAAACCAAAGTAACGCCAGCACGATAAGCGCATAAAGCGATTTCCAACCGATCATCAATAACAGCGCGCAGCAAAGCAGGCTGCCGATCATCGCCATAACTCTGGCCCGGCCTTTCAGTAATCGCCATCCCGACAGCATGCACAGCAGATAGATCAAAACAAAAATTCCATTCGCGTACACGATAAGCTGATCCAGCGGCAATTTCAGCCAGTAAATCAGTAAACAACTCATCACGCAGCACGATACCACAGCAGACAGCGCATTGGTTGGCGTCTGTCCGGCGGAGAGCCGAGCCAGCGCGCTGCCCGCCGGCGCCTGCGACCATACCAGACGGGCAAAACCCTGCGTATAGATATTCACACCGGCAAAACAGGCCAGATAGCCGACAAGACAGGCAAGCCACATCCCCTGCTCGCCGAATAACTGTACGACGATACGCGGCAGCGACGAGGTCGCCACCCACGCTTCGCCATAAGCATGGAAGTGCAACACGGCGACGGTGCATCCCCAGTAAACCGCGCCGGCCACCAACATGCCGATCAGCAATGCCCTGGGGAAATCGCGTTCCGGCACGCGGAACTCCGTCGCCATATGGGCAAAAGCCTCCATGCCGACAAAACACCAGAACATCACTGCCAACGCATCAAAAGTATTCGGCCAGGAAAACTCACTGGCCGCCGGCCAATGGATTTGGGCCGGCGTAATGCCCCCCTTCCACCAGATGGCTACCACCAATCCGACGACCAACAGCGCGATAATGACCTGAATATTGCCGCTCGATCTCGCACTACGCCTCCCCAGCAGCCATATCCCGCCAAGCGTCAGCAACTGCACCAGCAGCAATTCATTCGTGCTCCAGCCGAATACGGCCTGCCAAAAACCGGCGGCAATCTGTAACGCGGCCGGCAACCCAAGCGGAATAACCGACAGAAATAGCCAACCGCTGACCCGCGCCAGACGAGGTCCGAAAGCCATGGCGACAAAATGGGCGGTTCCTCCGGCATTGGGAAAGTGCTGCCCCAGCGCCGCGAACCCGATCGCAATCGGGAAAACGAAAAGGATCAACAACGGCCAAGCCCACAGACTATCCTGCTGGGCAATCTGCGCGATCAGCGCCGGCACCGCAAAAACGCCCGTCCCCAGCAGAGAAGTGGAAAGCAGTCCGACGCCTTGCATCATGCTCAGCTCCTGTTTTAATCCTTTTGTTTCACTCACGCTCACTCACCTTATTTTTTCATTGTTTTTCCAGGCCACGCAGCATCAATCCATGCAAAAAAAAAAGCCCCCAAAACGGAGGCCTTGTCACGAATCATTATCCTGCGTCAGGTATTGGCTTTCAATACGTCCCGAATTCGCGCTTTATAAGATTCGACTTTCTGCGGCGTCATCATCCGGCGTTCATCGTCAAGAACGACGCCGCCGACATCATCAGCGATACGCTGCGCCGACTGAAGCATCAGCTTAAAGTTCTGACTGGCATCGCCATAAGAAGGCACCATCATAAACATGGAGACGCCGGGAGTGGAAAACTCGGACATCTCATCCGGGTTAAATGAACCGGGTTTCACCATATTAGCCAGGCTGAACAACACCGGTCCGCCACCGGACGGGTTGACATGGCGATGGAAAATATTCATTTCCCCAAACTGGAATCCCGACTGCAACACGCTTTGCAGCAGCAGTTCGCCGCCGATAACGCCGCCCTGATGCGCGGCGACGTGCAGTACCAAAACAGCCTCTTTCGGTTGTTCATTCTGGACGGGTTCAGCGGAAGGCGACGCAGAGCGAGCCGCAGCGGACTCTTTTTCCTCTTGAACCTCTTGCTCATGGGGAGCATCGGCAAATACGGACGGTTCGCGCGAGGGCTTGTCCAGCTTAGGCTCGACGCTCTGGGCGGCGCGGCCATCGCTATGTATCTGAGAACGTGGGGAATCAACCGGCGCGGGTTCATCTAGCAGCGGATCGTATGACGACTCCGGTTGAGCGGACGGTTTGTCAAATGATGATTTAGCTGCGGGCCGCGTTTCCTCATCCGCATGATAGCTCCCCAGCGGGGGCTCATTCTGCGAACGTCCGCTCTTCACGCGAACTTCGCCGACGCCTTCATCAAGCTCTTCAAGCGGGGTTTCATCACGCTCTTTCTTCAAACGCTTAACCGGACGATCGCGAAAAAGGGACGAGCGCTCTTTACGGCTGGTCCACAAGCCGTGCAGCAACAGCGCTATTATCGCGATCGCGCCAACGACGATTAATATCAGACGCAAGTCCTGCATCATTGCTATCCCAATTGTTCCAATACATTGCCACCGCGGCAAAGACTTATATACCACTAACTCTATTTGCCTGCGTACACAAGTGCAAGTCTGCACGGTACATTATGACAATAAAGATAGGTACAACGCATTTTTTTGCTGTTTTTTCATCCAAATGCAGACTGGTCAGTATAAAATCATCCCGATATGATGCAGCCATGCATAGACAACCAGAGAACAATGACCCCATGCCTTATTTAAAACCGGTTGATAAACCACGCAGCGGCATCCACTATTTTCTTGAAGGATGGCGCCTGATTTCGCTGCCCGGCATCCGCCGATTCGTCATTCTGCCTTTATTAGTGAATATTCTGCTGATGGGCGGCGCATTTTGGTGGCTCTTCACCCGCCTGGGCGATTGGATCCCGCAGGTTATGAATCATATTCCTACGTGGCTCCAGTGGCTTAGCTATCTTATCTGGCCGATCGCCGTGCTATCCATTTTATTGGTGTTCGGCTATCTGTTCAGCACCATCGCCAATTTCATCGCGGCGCCGTTCAATGGCCTGCTGGCCGAACAACTGGAAGCGCGCCTGACCGGCCAGGCGTTGCCTGACAGCGGCATTCTGGGGATTGCCAAAGATGTTCCCCGCATTATGAAGCGGGAAGTACAGAAGCTGGCTTATTACCTGCCGCGCGCCGTCTTTCTGCTTTTGCTCTATTTTATTCCCGGAGTCGGACAGACCGTCGCCCCCGTGCTCTGGTTCTTGTTCAGCGCCTGGATGCTGGCCATCCAGTATTGCGATTATCCTTTCGATAACCATAAGGTCAGTTTTCCCATCATGCGTCAGGCGCTGCGCCGGCATAAAGTCACCAATATGCAGTTTGGCGCGCTGATCAGCCTGTTTACGCTGGTTCCCTTTTTAAATTTGGTCATTATGCCGGTGGCGGTTTGCGGCGCGACGGTCCTTTGGGCCGAATGCTACCGCGACCTTTCCGCCATACGTTCAAAACAGTAATGAGAGACGGCGCATATTGGCCGATGTTTCGTGTTGTAATGAAAACATATTTCCTAAGAACATAACGATATAGCAATTCTTTACTTCCCTGACGGGTGTGAACGAGTATTCTCTCTATGTTCGCAAAAATTTCATACAGTTATAAGGACGGGCTATGAGCAAGATCTATGAAGACAATTCTTTTACAATCGGCCATACGCCGCTGGTTCGCCTGAACCGTATCGGCAACGGACGCATTCTGGCTAAGGTTGAGTCGCGCAATCCTAGCTTCAGCGTTAAATGCCGTATCGGTTCCAATTTGATCTGGGATGCGGAAAAACGCGGAGTGCTGAAAAAAGGCGTCGAACTGGTCGAACCCACCAGCGGCAATACTGGTATCGCATTAGCCTATGTTGCCGCCGCGCGCGGTTATAAGCTGACGCTGACCATGCCGGAAACCATGAGTATCGAACGCCGTAAACTGCTTAAGGCGCTGGGCGCGAAGCTGGTGCTTACCGAAGGCGCGAAAGGCATGAAAGGCGCCATCGCCAAAGCAGAAAAGATTGTCGCCAGCGATCCTGACCGTTTCTTACTGTTGCAGCAGTTCAGTAACCCGGCCAACCCGGAAATTCATGAAAAAACCACCGGGCCGGAAATCTGGGAAGATACCGACGGCGCCGTTGACGTATTTATCGCCGGCGTAGGTACTGGCGGCACCCTGACCGGGGTGAGCCGTTACATTAAAAATACCAAAGGCAAGGCAATCACCAGCGTGGCGGTGGAGCCGGCGGATTCTCCGGTTATCAGCCAGGCGCTGGCGGGCGAAGAGATAAAACCAGGCCCGCATAAGATTCAGGGGATTGGCGCCGGCTTCATCCCGGATAACCTCGATCTCAAACTGGTCGACCGGGTAGAAAAAATCACCAACGAAGAAGCTATCAGCACCGCTCGCCGCTTAATGGAAGAAGAAGGCATTCTAGCGGGGATCTCTTCAGGCGCCGCGGTTGCCGCTGCGTTGAACCTGCTCAAAGAAAAAGAATTTGAAGATAAGACCATCGTGGTTATTCTGCCGTCTTCCGGTGAACGCTACCTGAGCACCGCGCTCTTTGCAGACCTCTTTACCGAACAAGAACTGCAGCAATAAATTTACTGACGGTCTCGAGACGGCAAGTAAAGGCAATGTTAAAAAAGCACCTGCCCAGGTGCTTTTTTTAATCCATTTTTGTGGTGCACTTCAAACTTTCCACCATATGTGGATTGCTTTTCTGGCTTAGGTCTAGTATTTAACCGAACAATTATTTCGATGCGTGAAATTAATAACTGCCGGATAACCGCTATTCGCTGAATCGATTTAACTGATGCAAAGATGGTTGTATCATCGTTCTGATTGCCCGGTTCAAACAATGATTCAAGAATCAGGCGGTGTTTGGTGGTATTTTATTCAGGAAATACTTTACGTTTCCTTGCCGCATCCCGGCCTGCCCCTGTAACATAATCAGGTGCTAACCACACAGGCTAAAGTTTCGCGCATGCGCTAAACTTTAGCTCCACAACATCAATCTAATCCATAAGTTGGGGAAAACAGAATGTTCCAGCAAGAAGTGACTATTACCGCACCGAATGGCCTGCACACGCGTCCTGCTGCTCAGTTTGTCAAAGAAGCCAAAGGCTTTACTTCAGAAATCACCGTAACATCCAACGGAAAAAGCGCCAGTGCCAAAAGCCTATTTAAGTTACAGACACTCGGCTTAACTCAGGGTACTGTAGTTACCATCGCTGCAGAGGGCGAAGACGAACAAAAAGCTGTGGAACATCTGGTTAAACTAATGGCTGAGCTTGAGTAATAGACGAGCCTTACAGACAAGCTTTTTAGTGAACATCAGAATCGAGTAAGGTAGGGTTATGATTTCAGGCATATTAGTATCACCGGGTATCGCTTTCGGTAAGGCGCTCTTACTGAAAGAAGATGAAATAGTCATCAACCGGAAAAAAATCTCTGCGGACCAAGTAGAGCAAGAAGTTGAACGTTTTCTGACTGGCAGGGCCAAGGCCGCTAAACAGCTGGAAGCCATCAAGATCAAAGCGGGCGAAACGCTGGGCGCAGAGAAGGAAGCCATCTTCGAAGGCCACATCATGTTGCTGGAAGATGAAGAGTTCGAGCAGGAAATCATAGCCCTGATTAAAGAAGAGCATGCTTCTGCCGACGCAGCCGCGTTTTCCGTGATTGAAAACCAGGCGAAAGCGCTCGAAGAACTGGACGATGAATATCTGAAAGAACGTGCGGCGGACATGCGTGACATCGGCAAACGTCTGCTGAAAAACATTCTGGGCATGACGATTATCGATCTGGGCGATATCGAAGACGAAGTCATCCTGGTCGCTTCCGACCTGACGCCTTCTGAAACCGCGCAGCTTAATCTGAATAAAGTCCTGGGCTTCATCACCGACCTGGGCGGCCGTACGTCCCACACCTCCATCATGGCCCGCTCGCTGGAATTACCCGCGATTGTCGGCACCACCGATGCGACCAAACAAGTTAAAAACGGCGACTTCCTGATCCTGGATGCGGTCAACAACAAAATCTATCAGAATCCGTCATCTGAAGTTATCGAAGAATTAAAAGCCGTTCAGCAACAATACAACACAGAAAAGCATGAACTCGCCAAACTGAAAGATCTGCCTGCCGTCACGCTGGACGGTCATCAGGTGGAAGTTTGCGCCAATATCGGCACCGTGCGCGATGTCGCCGGCGCTGAACGCAACGGCGCGGAAGGCGTAGGCTTGTATCGTACCGAATTCCTGTTTATGGATCGCGACGCCTTGCCGACCGAAGAAGAGCAGTTCCAGGCTTATAAAGCCGTCGCCGAAGCCGTCGGCGCTCAGGCCGTGATCGTCCGCACCATGGACATCGGCGGCGACAAAGATCTGCCGTATATGAACCTGCCGAAGGAAGAGAACCCATTCCTTGGCTGGCGCGCCATTCGTATCTGTCTGGACCGCAAAGAAATTCTGCATGCCCAGTTGCGCGCCATCCTGCGGGCTTCCGTATTCGGCAAGCTGCGCATCATGTTCCCGATGATCATCTCGGTTGAAGAAGTGCAAGCGCTTAAAGCGGAACTGGAGATGCTGAAAGGGCAGTTGCGGGAAGAAGGCAAAGCGTTCGACGAATCCATTGAAGTGGGCGTAATGGTTGAAACGCCGGCGGCGGCGACCATTGCCCATCATTTAGCTAAGGAAGTTGACTTCTTTAGTATTGGGACAAACGACTTAACCCAGTATACTCTGGCAGTTGATCGGGGTAATGAGCTGATTTCCCATCTCTACAACCCGATGTCTCCAGCAGTATTGACCCTGATTAAGCAGGTGATTGACGCATCCCATGCCGAAGGTAAGTGGACAGGAATGTGTGGTGAGCTCGCTGGTGACGAACGTGCTACACTACTGTTATTGGGAATGGGTCTGGACGAATTCAGCATGAGTGCAATCTCTATCCCACGCATCAAGAAAATTATCCGTAATGCGAATTACGAAGATGCGAAGGCGCTGGCGGAGCAGGCATTGTCCCAACCGACTGCGCAAGAGTTGAGCAACTTAGTGAGCCGTTTCATTAAAGAAAAAACGCTCTGCTGAGTCCGCTATACTGGACGCTGACCCGATATTAACGCTTAGGAGAAGATCATGGGTTTGTTCGATAAATTAAAATCTCTGGTTTCTGATGATAAGAAAGATACTGGAAGCATCGAAATCATTGCGCCGCTGTCTGGCGAGATCGTCAATATTGAAGATGTTCCTGACGTCGTATTTGCTGAGAAGATCGTGGGCGACGGTATCGCCATTAAGCCTGCGGGTAACAAAATCGTCGCTCCGGTAGACGGGACTATCGGCAAAATTTTTGAAACTAACCATGCTTTTTCTATCGAGTCTGATAGCGGTATTGAATTATTCGTTCACTTCGGTATCGATACCGTTGAACTGAAGGGCGAAGGTTTCAAACGTATTGCCGAAGAAGGTCAGCGCGTGAAGAAAGGCGATGTCATCATTGAGTTCGATCTGCCTTTGTTGGAAGAAAAAGCCAAATCGACTTTAACCCCGGTGGTTATCTCCAATATGGATGAAATCAAGGAATTGGTTAAACTGAGCGGCACCGTGGTTGTGGGTGAAACGCCGGTTATCCGTATTAAGAAATAAATTGCATCGCCATCGATGGCTTTAAAGCCATCGTCTAAAACGGCACCATCAAGGTGCCGTTTTTTATTTCTTTCTATATTAATTGCCCAGCGGATTTTAAGACGCGAACCGCAAACGAGGAATGCACAGGCAGATAACCAGCCCGCCCTGCTCGCCGTTCTCGGCTTCGATGTGTCCGCCATGAGCCAGCACCACTTTACGGGCGATAGCCAACCCCAGCCCATATCCTTTGCCGGAAACCGGCGACTCGATACGAACAAAGGGATCAAAAATACTGGACAGCTTGCTTTTCTCCACGCCCGGCCCCTGATCGGCTACGCGTATCGTCCATTCACGCTCGTCGCCTTTCAGCGAAACATAAACCTTCTGCGCCCGCGAAGAAAAACGCAGCGCATTGCGCACGATATTGTCGATCGCCCGGCGCATCAGCTCCGCATTCCCTTTAACCGTGTGATCCAGGCTTTCATCCGCCTCAAAGAGGATGTCGACGCCGGGAACCTGAGCCTCATAGCGCGCATCATTGACCACGGCTTTGACCAATCCCAGCAAATCAAAATACTCTTCGTCAATACCGGAGTTTTGGGTACGCGACAATGCCAGCAACTCGCCGATCATCTTGTCCATACGGGCGGCCTCACGCTCGATTCTCTGCAGCGAGTTTTCCGTATTTTCGGCATTCTGATGAACCAACCCTATCGCCAGCTGTAATCGCGCCAGAGGAGATCTCAGCTCGTGAGAAACGTCGTGCAGCAGTTGCTCTCGGGTGCTGACGAGTATATCCAGCCTTTCGACCATCGAATCAAAGTCACGAGCGACCTCGCTGATCTCGTCATGCCGCTTACGCATCAGCGGCAGCAAACGCACGGTGAGATCGCCCTGGGCCACCCGTCCAAAGCCGGCGCGCATCTGATCGAGCGGCCGGGCCAGGTTCCACGCCAATAGCCAACTGAAAAGCAGCCCGCAAAAACCGCCGATCAAGAACAAGGGGGTGGGTATGTTGAGAATTTCCCGCGGCCGGGTACGAGGACGAAACTCGTCACGTAGCTGATTGGTATCGAAGCGAACCTGATACCACTCGCCTTGCGGCCCCTGCACCTGCCTTACCGCATTGGCCAAGGCAAACGCGTCAAATTCGGAATTGGGCCTGAGCGAACGCCCGAGTCCCGGCGCCGGCTGAGCGTCCTGCGCCGATCCGCTCCCGATTTCCTGCGCGGATAGCGGTTGCGATGATGCGGTTACCGCGATATAACCCCGCTCCTTTTCCGGCCATTGAGCCGCCACGGCATTCCACTCGGCCTGTCCCCCGTGCCGCAACGCGGCCAACGCGATGTTTGACTGCATGTCGACGATACGCGTAACCGCCGTCTCCTCCATTGATCTATGCGGTTCGCCATACAAAGAGAACGCCAGCCATAACAGCTGCGAGATGATGATAAACGTCAGCCAGAATCCCAGTAATATTTTCCAAAAAAGCCGTCCGCGTATCATCATTAACGAATCCGGTATCCCACGCTGCGCACGGTTTCAATGGTCATCGTATTGCCATCCAGCGCGCCGAGTTTCTGGCGGATATTGCTGATGTGCACATCGACGCTGCGATCGTAGGCCTCACGCCGCCGTCCCAGGCACTTTTCCGACAGTTCATCTTTTGAGACCACCCGTTCAGGAGCCCGCAACAGCAACTCCAGTAAATTAAACTCGGAGGCGGTAAGATCAAAAGCCTGTCCCCGCCATTCGCTGCTGCGCGTCGCCGGATTAAGCACCAGATCGCCATATGAGGCTACGCTATCATCCTGTTTCTTACTGGGCTGATCGTCATAGCGCCGCAGAACCGCCCTAAGCCGCGCAACCAGTTCACGCGGATAACAAGGCTTCGGCATGTAGTCATCGGCGCCCATTTCCAGCCCGATAACGCGATCGATATTGTCGCCTTTCGCCGTCAGCATAATCACCGGCAACTGTTGGTTCTTTCTTATCTGGCGCAACACATCGATACCGCTCATATCGGGTAGCATGATATCCAGAATAATGGCGGTGTATTCTCCCGACATCGCCCCCTCAATCCCTTCTTTGCCGGTCAATACCCTTGATGTAGCAAATCCCTCGGCATTCAGGTATTCGCAAAGCATATTCCCCAATTCTACGTCATCATCGACCAGTAAAATTTTCATATCCTGTCCCCATTCGCGGATGTATCGTGCATTCTCAGGCCTGGCATAAATCTTAGCAGCCAGATTTACAGAATTCTTACCCTTCATTAACTAAAGATTACCGGTGCTTTTCCACACAACGCGTAAATTAACGCTTTTAATCCCGTCCCTGTATATGAAAATCCCCTCAATGGTAATAAGCATAACGGCGACCAGGTAATAAAAGAGCAGCCGTCCCCCGCCTGAAGCGGCCATTCAATCATCATTTGATAACTGCAACTTATTGAAATCACACAGCTCAGCGGCCTTTTCCGCGATAGCAGGAACAACGCCAAAGGTCCGATCGGTGCGGTACATAACGGCATAACGTACCAGCGGCGGCGCGGGCTTCAGTTTTATTACCCCAAGCTTTTGTTGATCCACCAGAAATTTCAGACACTTTACGGGAAGGTAGGTGATGCCGATACCTGAAATCGCCAGCCCAATCTGGGCCAGCAAATTGTTGCTGATAATATTTTTGTTGAACGTAATACCCCGGCTCGAAAAGTAGCGCTCATAAATCAGGCCGGTGCCGGACTGCGCGCCTTGTAATAGAAACGAATAGTCGGGGATATCCAATAAATTCAGTTCAGTGCCGTGGGGGATAAGCTTCGGCGAACACATCCAGGCATTTTCAACGCTTTTTAACGGCACCGAGATCAACCGGACGTCATTGAAAATATCAGGGACGATAATTAAATCCAGCAAGTCATTGGTGATATTTTCATATAAAACCGAACTCAGCTCAATTGACGGCTCAATCTGCACTCTGGGATACACCATTCGAATCGACTCGATCAGACTCGGCAGCCACGTCATCGCCGTCAACTCAGTCACGCCCAGGCGCAACCGGCTGACCAGTACCTGTTTATCACTGATCCTCTCCAGCAGTTGATCGCGCCGATGAATAATATCGGTACAGTAATCCAGCAGTTCCCGGCCCTTTTCCGTCAGTTGAGCGCTGCGGCTCCTTCTGTCGAAAATTTCAATATTGAAGGATTCCTCAAGCTCATGGATCCGTTTCGAAATGGCCGATTGCGACATATTGAGCTTACTGGCGGCCGCTTCAAAACTCCCTGACGTGACGATCCAATAAAGCGCATCAATTTGCTTGAAGGTGATCATAGCGCTATCTCATGAACAAAAGTGATGAGTTAATTCCATAAAATATCGCTAAAACTCTCCAAATACTATGGGTAGTATCACAATTGCTGTTGTGTACACATAACCGCCGATCAAAGGCTGATGCAACACTATGATTCAGAGGGGAAAAATGAACTTACCCGGAAGCGAGATTAATCCTGCGCCAGAGCCTGCCAGCCAGCAAGTACGCGACGCCTTTATTCATGTCGTCACCCCGCATATCAGCGACAGCCTGTCACGCAGCATCGGTATTAACGGCCTCACCCGTTATAACCAGTCTGGAAAACTCATCGGCAGCGCGCTCACCGTGAGATCCCGCGGCGGAGATAACCTCATCGTCTATCAGGCCATGACCATGCTCAAACCCGGCCACGTGCTGGTTATTGACGCCGAAGGCAATATGAATAATGCGGTAATCGGCGAACTGATCAAACTGGAGTCGGTAAGGCGCGGCTGCGTCGGATTCATCGTGGATGGCGCAATACGCGATATCGCCAGTTTTGCCGATACGCCTTGCTATGCCAGAGGGGTGACCCACCGCGGCCCTTACAAGGATGGTCCGGGCGCAATCAATATTCCGGTCAGCGTTGGCGGACAGGTGGTCAACCCAGGCGACATCGTGGTCGGCGATGAAAATGGCGTCGTCTGCTTTGCCCCCCGGTTTGCCGACGAACTGCTCGCGCTCGCCGCTGAACACGCAGCCAAAGAGGAAGCCATCAAACAGCAGATAGCCTCCGGCGCGGAAGACCAAACCTGGTTCACTCACATACTCAGACAAAAAGGATTACTTAAATCATGGTAAATAAAAAACAGATATCCGGGCGTCTGAACCGCATCAAACCATCGCCCAGCATTGCCGCCAACGATCTGGTCAATAAACTGCGGTCGGAAGGCAAGGATATTATTAATTTCACCATTGGCGAACCGGACTTTGATACGCCGGAGCACATCATAGCCGCTGCGATTGCCGCGATGGGAAACGGCGAAACTCACTATACGCCGGCCAATGGAACCCTGGCGCTGAGAAAAGCGGTCAGCGAGAAATTAAGCCGGGATAATCAACTGGATTATTCCCCGGATGAGATTGTCTGCGGCTGCGGCGGAAAGCACATTATTTTTCATGCCTTTGCGTCGACGTTGAATGAACAGGATGAGGTGATCATTCATGCGCCATACTGGGTGTCCTATCCGGATCTGGCGCTCCTGAACGAAGCCTTCCCGATCGTTATTAAAGGCCGCGCAGAAGATAACTTTAAACTTACGCCGCAAGCGCTGGAAAACACGCTTACCGCCAACACCAAATGGCTGGTATTGAATTACCCGAATAACCCAACCGGCGTTATCTATACGGAAGCGGAACTTCTCGCGCTTGCCGAGGTATTAAGAAAATATCCCAACGTGCTTATCATGCTGGATGAAATCTATGAATATTTCGTCTATCCCGGTAATAAGCACCTCTCTATGGCTAAGGTCGCCCCGGATTTGAAAGATCGCATTCTGATCATCAACGGCGTCTCTAAAGGCTACGCCATGACCGGATGGCGCCTTGGCTACGGCGCCGGGCCGCAATGGCTGATCGCCGCGATCGGCAAATTGATCTCCCAGACCACAACCTGCCCCAGTTCCATCAGCCAGGCCGCCGCCGCCGCCGCGCTTTCCGGCGACCAGACGCCGGTGCGCCGCATGCTGGATATTTACCAGCAACGCCGCGACCGGATATCGGAGCTATTAGCCGATGTGCCGGGGCTACGCTTTACGCCGCCGTCCGGCGCATTTTATCTATTCCCGAACGTTGCCGGACTGTTGGGAAAGGTCACGCCGGCAGGCGGGGTAATTAACTCCGATGACGATGTAGTGCAGTATTTACTACAGGAAGGCGGCGTGGCTACCGTTGGCGGCCGGGCTTACGGCCTGTCTCCCTATATCAGGATTTCCTTTGCCAGCTCGCTGGATATTATTGAAGAAGGATGTAACCGCATTAAGAACGCGCTCGCCAAATTAAAGTAACGCGTTAAGATTCAAACACCGTTTTATATTTCTCTGGTTATATTCCCGCTAGATGATGACTCAAATTAATTGAGCCATCATCTATTTCACCAATGGCATATTAAAATCCTATATCTCCCGATAAGACGTAAAATAAAAATCATTAATCCCCTCTAAACCAGAATATGCGCCATTTCCGTTATCTTCGCAGCGAATCATGAAGAAAAGTAATTTTAAACCAACATAAAAAATCACTTTTTTTGCCTGGATAAATGGTCTATTACTACTATTCATAGTGTGTTGCGTCCGTTGATGCCGGTTACAACCCATTGATGAGCACATTAATTTTATCGTACGCCAGTATCTCTGGGACATCCTGACCGCCAAACGGAACGGTATGGCCGAAGATTATCAACATATCTATATCGATTTTTATTTCGACAAACACACAGTGAAGGTAAGACGTATTGCCTTCACCTTATTACCTCTAGCCGTTTTATATAGAACGTTTGTAAACAAGGGGAACGACAATGCGTAAAACATTAATAGTCACATTGAGCGCGGTTGTGATGTCTTTTCTGACAGGAACATCGGCCCATGCCGATCAGCTTTCCGATATCAAAAATAAAGGAACGCTGGTATGCGGCACCTTAGGCACCGCCGAACCATTTAGCTTTCCCAATCCTCAAACCCGAGAAATCCAGGGATATGACGTAGATTTTTGTAACGCCATCGCTAAAAGCCTGGGGGTTAAACCAGAGCTCAAATTAATCTCCGTCGCCGCGCGCATTCCTGAATTACAGCAGGGCCGCGTTGACCTGCTGATCGCCAACCTCGGCTGGACGCCGGAACGCGCGCAACAAATCGTCTACAGCGATAGTTACTATGCCAGCTTGCAGAAGGTCGCGTCTAAAGTCAGCCAGGGATTCAAAACGCTGGACGATCTTGAAGGCAAACGCGTAAGCGCGCCAAAAGGCTCAACCTCCGAGGCCGCCGTGAAAAGCCGTTTACCCAGCGCCAAAGTCATCACCTTCCAGGATCCTCCCGCTGCGTTCCTCGCCATGCAGCAGGGTAAGGTAGAAGGCTTTGCCGTTTCTGAAATTATGCTGATGAAATTCAAAAAACAGGTCGAAAGCACTTCTCCTATCGCCATCCTCGAACCGGCGTTAATGACCGAAGCATGGGGCGTCGGCATGAAGAAAGGCGAAACCGCATTGACCGATCAGGTCAACAGTACCTTGCAATCCATGGAAAAATCGGGGGAAGCGCAACAGATTTTCGACAAATGGTTGGGTGAAAACACAGCCTATGGTCTACAGCGAGGCTTCACTATCGAACCGATAAAAGGCTGATAGAAAAGAAAAAAACATATCAGGAGATTCAATGGGAACCCAATTAGATTTCTCAGTTTTGACACAAGGCGAGTATCCGCACTGGATACTCCAGGGCGTCATTACGACCGTTGAACTGACAGCATTGGCATGGGTAATTTCTCTGGTGGTGGGGACGTTGCTCGCCCTGATCCGCATGAGCAATAGTCGCGTGGGTAAAATGCTGGTGGCCTGCTATGTTGAGTTTCATCAGAACGTCCCGATGCTGGTGCAGATTTTCCTCTGGTATTTCGGCATTCCCACGTTATTTCCCGAAGAGGTGCAGGCCTGGACGAATACGCATAACAGCGAATTCCTGTTTGCGTTTATTGCGGTCGGGCTATGCATGGGCGCTTATATATCGGAGGATCTTCGCGCCGGCATCCGAACGATACCCCGATCGCAGATTGAAGCCTCCCGGGCATTGGGGCTGGGGTATGTACAAGCGTTCCGCCTGGTTGTATTTCCACAAGCGGTTCGAGTCGCTCTACCGACATTAATCAACCATACCGTACTGCTGTTCAAAAACACCAGCTTGGCAATGACCGTCGGCGTTGCGGAACTGACCTACGTAGCGAGAGAAATTGAGAGCCAGACATTTCACACCGCCGAAATTTACGCGGTGGTTACCGCCCTGTACTTGTTGGTCTCTTTGCTCATTATGTTTACCGGTTCCGTGCTCGAACAGCGCTACCGTATTAAGGCGAGGTAGGAATGAGCGATATCCTGTTAATTTTTAAAGATAACTGGTTGCTGTTGCTCGTGGGCCAATATCCTCATGGTCCGCTTGGCGGGTTGGCGATTACTTTTTTGCTTTCCATTTTTGGTCTGCTGCTCGCTTTCCCATTGAGCGTGGCTATCGCCCTGGCGCGCGTCAGCCCGTTCCGCTGGCTGAGCGTACCGGCTACCGTGCTGGTTTATGCGGTGCGCGGCATCCCATTGGTTATGCTGATTTTTTGGGTGTACTTTTTCGTCCCGCTGTTAATCGGCCAGACGGTGAACGGTTTCACCACCATGCTGGTGACGCTGGTGATTTATCAGGCGGCCTATCTCGCGGAGATCATCCGCGCCGGGATCGTCGGCCTGCCCAAAGGCCAGACTGAAGCCGCGCGCGCGGTAGGACTGAGCTATATGCAAACCACCGTAAAAGTGATCCTGCCGCAGGCGCTCTACAACATGATGCCGGCCATGATTAGCCAGTTTGTTTCGACCATAAAAGAGACCTCGCTGGGCTATGTCATCAGCGTGAACGAACTGACGTTCGCCGCTAATCAAATTAACAGCACGCTTCTGACCAAACCGTTCGAAGTCTTCCTGATTCTGACCGTTATTTATTTTTTACTTTGTTTTTCATTAACACAATTAGCTCGTTACGTAGAAAGGCGCATCAATAAAAAACGCGCCGGCGAGAAAAAAACAATAATTACTGAACTATCCACTTCAGCTTCAAGCTGAATGGACAATGAATTCCACACCAGGGAATCTTATGATGACAAATAACACAACGCGCAAAGTACCAATGATTGTCTTTAAGTCAGTCAATAAATGGTATGGGGATTATCATGCGCTGAACGATGTGACAGCGCACATTTCCAAAGGCGAAGTAGTGGTTGTTTGCGGCCCTTCCGGGTCGGGAAAATCGACGCTGATCCGTACGGTAAATCGTCTGGAGGATATACAACAGGGGTCGATACAATTTGACGGGCAAGACATTCACTCGCCGGCATTGGATCTGAATAAATTTCGCAGCCATGTCGGATTTGTGTTTCAGAGCTTTAACCTTTTTCCCCACTTATCGGTGGCCGAGAATATTATGCTGGCGCCGGTCAACGTCCTGAAGAAAAAGAAAAGCGAAGCGCGGGAGCGGGCGAAAGAATTACTCCATCGCGTGGGGCTGGCGACCAAAATCGACGCGTATCCGGGCCAGCTCTCCGGCGGACAGCAGCAGCGGGTGGCTATCGCCCGCGCATTGGCGATGGATCCGCCCGCCATGCTGTTCGACGAACCGACCAGCGCGCTAGACCCGGAAATGGTCGCCGAAGTGTTACAGGTAATGAAGAGTCTGGCCAGAGAGGGGATGACCATGATGTGCGTCACGCACGAAATGAATTTCGCCCGTGAAGTAGCCGATCGCGTCTTATTTATGGATAACGGATGCCTGGTCGAAACCTCGACCCCGGATGCGTTTTTCTCAAATCCGCAGAGCGAGCGGGCGCGGAAATTCCTTACCGAGCTTCGCTCCCATTAGCGCCGGGAATTACGCCGGTTTACGGAAGGCGGCGTCACGGTTATTGGGCCGGCGTCACAGCGCTTCAATAGGCTGAAACATTACACGGCGGCAGCGCCGAATGTGAACGCTCAGGAGAGCCTCCCGCCCATCCGGCTAGTTGAACACGCCCGTCGATAAATAGCGATCGCCCCGATCGCAGGCTATCGCCACGATAACGCTGCCGGGGTTTTCCGCCGCAATACGCAACGCGGCGGAAACCGCGCCGCCGGAGCTGACGCCGCAGAAAATCCCTTCCCGCTGAGCCAGCTGACGCAGCGAGTTTTCCGCGTCGAGCTGGGAAATATCCAGAATACGGTCGACAAGTTCAGCGTTGAAAATGCCCGGCATATATCCCGGCGACCAGCGCCGAATACCGGGGATATGGCTTCCCTCCTCCGGCTGTAGCCCCACGGTGACGATCTCGCGGCGTTGCGCTTTCAGGTAACGGCTAACGCCGGTGATGGTGCCGGTGGTTCCCATACTGGAGACAAAGTGCGTTAATTTCCCCGCGGTCTGCCGCCAGATTTCCGGGCCGGTGGTTAAAAAGTGGGCTAGCGAGTTATCCGGGTTATTAAACTGATCCAGGACTTTCCCCTCCCCCGACTGCGCCATCTGCCGGGCTAAATCGCGCGCGCCCTCCATTCCCAGATGCTGACTGACCAAAATCAACTCGGCGCCATAGGCGCGCATCGCAGTCTGCCGCTCGTAGCTCATATTCTCCGGCATCAGCAAACGCAGGCGATAACCTTTAACCGCCGCAATCATCGCCAACGCAATGCCGGTATTACCGCTGGTCGCTTCGATCAACCTGTCGCCCGGCGCGATATCGCCGCGTTTCTCCGCCTGTTGAACCATGGATAACGCGGCGCGATCTTTTACCGATCCCGCAGGGTTGTTTCCCTCAAGCTTCAGCCAGACCTCGCTGTTCATTCCCTGCGTCAAACGCTGTAATTTCACCAGCGGGGTATTACCAATACAATGCTCAAGTGTTGTCAAAAACCTATCCCCATAAATGTCGTATGCGACGCTTATCAGATGCTCACCGCCCCCTAAATGCCTTTGTTATCATACTCCGTTATTCATCATTCGGACTACTTCCGACAGATCGATACAGACGGACAACGGCGCTATAGCGGCAAGAGAGGAAGAGATCGATAGGATAAGCCGCCGCGGCAAGGATCATGACCGGGGCGGCGGCAAAAGCGGGATGATTACAGCGTCAGCAGGCGATCCAGAGAAGGCGCAAAGAAATAGCTGCCGCTCACCGCACGGGTAAAGCGCAGCATATCGTCACGCTTGCCATCCAGCTCGCCGAACATGCTCAGCAATTGCTGTTCGATATTGCGCAGCCGGGCGCAGTAAGCGATGAAATAAAGACCATGCTTGCCGCTTGCCGTACCGTAAGGCAGGCTTTGACGCACGATCTTCAACCCCTTGCCCTCTTCCTTTAAATCAACGCGGCTAACGTGAGACGTAACGGGACGCTGCTCAGGCGGGAGCTCTTCGCTATCCTGTTTGGTGCGGCCGATCATCTGTTCCTGCTGCTCGACGCTGAAGCGCTGCCACTGTTTCAGATTATGTTCCCAACGCTGGGTAAAGACATAGCTGCCGCCGGCGTCCGGCTGACCGTCAGGAATGATCGCCACATCGTAGCGGGCATCGCCCTGCGGGTTTTCCGTGCCATCGACAAAGCCGCTTAAATCGCGCTCTTCAACCCAGCGGAAACCGTGTACCTCTTCTTCCACATGTATCGCGCTGCCAAAAGCGGCCAGCGCCGCCTGCGCCAAGCTGAAATTCACGTCATGCCGCAATGAATGAATATGAATCAGCAGATCGCGTTGGGTCGCCGGCGCCAGCCCTTTGCCCAACGGCGTAAAAGGCTTCAGTTCCAGAGCGGAGTGTTGGCAATCCAGATCGCGCCACACGTCGCTGCCAAAAGCGAGCACCGCGCCCAGGCCGGCGTCGGGAAACTGCTGTTGCAGTTCGGACAATACCTGGCAAAACTTTTTACATCCCTGACGAATGGCATCAAATTCCCCCTGGATCATGGCTTCCATATAAATGGCAAAACGGCGGTGTTCCAGCAAAATACCGCTCTGAATTTGTGTCATCTTTGCTTCCTCAATCTTAAGCATGCTTCTTTATTGTTGTCTGCGGTTCAAAATACGCAGCCGCCTATCATACCGGAAGAGATAAGGTTTTTACTTTGCTTAAACGCAAAATCGCCATGAACGCCGGGTTTCTTACCCATAGCCATCGCCGCAATATCAAAAAATATTTGAATCTCAACAAGAAGGAAAATGCATATTTGTTATGAAACTGGGTTTTCCCGCCGTTTTACGCGGATAAGACGCAAAGTCAGCACTTTGGCTATTTCAGAAAATAACAGCAATCCGAGGTTCAACAGCGCGTGGTGAAAACCGATGACGCCAATCAGCCAGGGAATAAAAGAGAGGGAAGGCGCCGCCGTCAATAGTCTGAGCGGCGTTTGGAGATACGCCAACGTAACGGCAAAGCGGTGATGACGTAAAAAAAGCCCGGCGGATACCGGAATGGAAAGCGTTAAAATCAGCGACAGCCCGAAAAAGACGTCAAGGTAGCCGCCATGAAAAGGACGCAGCCGCCAAAAAGTAAGGACTTCATCGTAAATTGGAATGTTGTTATGCGAAAAATTCAGCCACAGGTAACGAACGACATAAAAGAGATCCATGATCCCCCAGAAATAAAAAACCGATGCCGCGTTTATCCGCCCCATGACTGAATTCTTCCTTGCCCGCAAAATAAAGAGTCGGAGCGCCGCAATCAATCGCGAGCCTGGGCATGCCAGACGATCTTGCTGACCCGCCAGTCTTTGAGAATATCGTCAGGCGGCATCAACCCTTCCGGCCCGTTCCACTCGCCGGAGAACAGATAGCTGACGTGTTTGCTCTGCGGCGCCACACACTCAACGCTTTGGGCGTCATCCCCCTGTCCCGGCTGACAGGAGCCGAATGCCTTACTGTAGGCCGAACTGAACGCATCGCCGATTTTTACGCCCCACTCACTGTCAATCGCCGCATCCATCACTTCAACTTTCCGCACATGGCTTTTCGGTTCGCCGCTGATCACCAGCTTCACGTCATTACCGTCCAAGGCTTGATAGAACGCGACCAGTTGACCGTTGTTCGAGCCCATGCCGCTACGC
This sequence comes from Brenneria izadpanahii, assembly GCF_017569925.1. NCBI lineage: Bacteria > Pseudomonadati > Pseudomonadota > Gammaproteobacteria > Enterobacterales > Pectobacteriaceae > Brenneria > Brenneria izadpanahii. The sequence goes on from NZ_CP050854.1 coordinate 4,282,609, forward strand.
AGCCGATAGTTATTATCCAGCGCCTCGCGCAAAATGGATTCAGATAACGGCGTACCGGCATTGATCGCGCCGACGCCGGTATCCGTAACTTGAATCGAGCCGCCGAACCAGTTAAACGGCGACAGGCTGGACCAGGAAAAATTGGACATGGCGCTGCACCCGCTCAGTACCAGCGGTAAACCCAGTAACAGTGGGCGGAATCTCATTACATTTACTCCTCAATATTGAACGGCCCCACGATCGGCCGTCGTCACCCGATTCGAGTTTGAGTATAGAGTTGACGGAAAGTGCCGTAAAAAGCGGGGCAATCTCGCTAAAGATTACCATTAATGATAATGCAGGGAGAAAGCTCAGTAATCCAGAGCCTTCTCTAACAGAGGCGGGAATGGGGCTGCCGGCGACGGATCAGTACTCCTGATCCTCAATCAGACGTTTACCCAACGTAACGCTGTCCACCATCTCATACTCCAGCTTTTCATACATACCGATAACGGCGTCGTTATCTTCACGCACCATCAGATGGATTTTGGGGCAACCGCGAGCGATGAGTTTTTTCTCCAGACGGCTGATCAGCGCATTGGCGATGCCTCTGCCACGGAAATCCGGGTGAACGCCGAGATAATAGGCCGAGCCGCGATGACCGTCGTAGCCCCCCATAACGGAGCCCACCACTTCGCCGCCGACCTCCGCGATCAGAAACAGATCGGGATCGTGATTCAGCTTGCGCTCAATATCCATTTCAGGATCGTTCCACGGACGCAGCAAATCGCAGCGTTCCCAAAGCGTGATCACTTCTTCAAAATCATCTTGCCGGAATATGCGGATTTCCATCACATTTACCACGTTGCAATTAGGTAAGCTCTGATTATCGCGTGATTTGTGTCAGACGCAATATCAAATTGCAGCCAGCCAGTGGAAAGATCCCCAACCAGCCCATTTTTTGACGCATCTGGACCGTTGCGAGCGTCGTTGAAAATCGCTCCCGGCGATTTTTTATTGATCGGCAATAGTCGCTATACTGTCTTGCCCGTTATTTAACACCTTGAAGGAACCAGTGCGCATGCCTCGCATCAATGCTGTAAAAACTTTCCTGCGTACGTTGCAGGATGATATCTGCCGGCAGCTTGCCGCCGCAGACGGCGCCGGCGATTTTGCCGAAGACATCTGGCAGCGCGCGGAAGGCGGCGGCGGATGCAGCCGCGTCCTGTCCGGCGGAGGCGTATTCGAACGCGCCGGCGTCAACTTTTCCCATGTATCGGGCCTCGCATTGCCGCCATCCGCCAGTGCTCACCGTCCTGAACTGGCCGGGCGCAGCTATCAGGCGATGGGGGTTTCGTTGGTTATTCATCCGCAAAACCCTTATGTTCCCACCAGCCACGCCAACGTGCGCTTTTTCATTGCCGAAAAACCGGGGGAAGAAGCGGTATGGTGGTTCGGCGGCGGCTTTGATCTGACGCCATTTTATGGCTTCAAGGAAGACGCGGTGCACTGGCATCAGACCGCACGCGATCTATGCCGTCCTTTCGGCGCGGACGTTTATCCCCGTTACAAAAAATGGTGCGATGACTATTTTTTTCTAAAACACCGCAACGAAGCGCGCGGCATCGGCGGACTATTCTTTGACGATCTGAATACGCCTGATTTTGCTACCTGTTTCGATTTTACCCGCGCGGTCGGCGAAGGTTTTTTAAGCGCCTATCTGCCGATCGTCGAGAGGCGCAAAGCCTTGCCGTGGGGCGAGCGCGAGCGCGAATTTCAGCTTTACCGCCGCGGCCGCTACGTGGAATTTAATCTGGTGTGGGATCGCGGTACGCTGTTCGGACTGCAAAGCGGCGGGCGCACCGAATCCATTTTAATGTCGATGCCGCCGCTGGCCCGCTGGGAATACCAGTATCAGCCCGAACCCGGCAGCCCGGAAGCCGCGCTGTACCGGGATTTTTTACCCGTCAGAGACTGGCTGAACGATGACAGCCACGGAGCAATCCCAACAGGAGTAATCAAGTAATGCAGATTTGGGTCGACGCCGACGCCTGTCCTAACGTCATTAAAGAGGTCTTGTTTCGTGCGGCGGATCGCACCGCCACGCTGACCACGCTGGTGGCCAACCAGTCATTGAAAGTGCCGCCATCGCGCTTTATCCGAACTCTGCGCGTCGCCGCCGGATTTGATGTCGCGGACAACGAAATTGTGCGCCGGGTTGAAAGCGGCGATCTGGTGATCACCAGCGATATTCCGCTGGCTGCCGAAGTGATCGAAAAAGGCGCCGTGGCGCTCAATCCGCGCGGCGAGCGCTATACGCCGGACACCATCCGCGAACGGCTGAATATGCGCGACTTTATGGACACCATGCGCGCCAGCGGCATCCAGACCGGCGGTCCGGCGACCCTGAGCCAGCGCGACCGGCAGCAGTTTGCCGGCGAGCTGGATAAGTGGCTTCGGCAATCAATGTAGTGTCATCGGATATAGAAAAGCCTGCGTCAGCAGGCCAAGTTTGATAACAAACCTTTTGGTTCTAACCCCACCCCAACCCTCCCCCTTCGCAAGAGAGGGCGTTTCGCTCCTCCCCTGATAAGGGGGAGGCCGGGAGGGGGTCATTAACGGCAATGTTTCGCCCGTTGTCAGCAGGCTCTTAGCTTTGTTGCCAGCCCGCCATTACAGCGGCTGGGTTTGCGCCTCAACCACCGCCAGCGCCACCATGTTAACGATGCGGCGCACCGAAGCGATTGGCGTCAGGATATGCACCGGCTTGGAAATCCCCATCAGTACCGGCCCGACGGTGACCCCTTCCGAGGAGGAAACCCGCAGCAGGTTATAGCTGATGCGCGCCGCTTCCATATTCGGCATGATCAGAATATTGGCCGATCCTTTCAGCGGGCTGTCCGGCATCTGCTCGCGGCGGATCGCTTCCACCAACGCGGAATCGCCGTGCATTTCGCCGTCAACTTCCAGCTCCGGCGCCAGTTTGTTAATCAGCGCCAGCGCCGCGCGCATTTTCTGCGCGGTCGGCGAATCCGATGTGCCAAAGCTCGAATGCGACAGCAGAGCGACTTTCGGCTCAATACCGAAACGACGTACGGTGTTCGCCGCCATCAGGGTGATTTCAGCCAGCTGTTCCGGCGTTGGATCGGGATTGACATAGGTATCGGTGATGAACGTATTTCCGCTTGGCAGCAGCAGCGCATTCATGGCGCCCGCTACATGCACGCCGTCGCGGTAGCCGAAGACTCTCTCCACCACGTCAAAGTGCTCTTCATAAGTCCCGATGGTGCCGCAGATCAGGGCGTCCGCCTCGCCGCGCAGCACCATGATGGAACCAATCAGCGTCGGATTACCGATCACTTCGCGCTGGGCTTTCTCCTGCGATACGCCGCGGCGCTTCATGATTTCGAAATACTCGCTCCAGTACTCTTTAAAACGCGGATCGGATTCGTTGTTGACCACCTCGAAGTCTTTACCGATGGTCAATTGCAGGCCCAGCTTTTGCAGACGCATTTCAATAACGTTCGGACGTCCGATTAATATCGGGAACGCCAGTCCTAGCGTCACCAGTTCCTGGGTTGCATGCAATACGCGGGGATCTTCCCCTTCGGCCAGCACCACGCGGCGGGGCTGCTTACGCGCCTGGGAAAAGACCGGTTTCATAAACAGGTTGGTTTTATAAACGAACTGGGTCAGTTTCTCGATATAGGCATCGAAGTCTTCGATCGGCCGCGTCGCCACGCCGGAATCCATCGCCGCTTTCGCTACCGCCGGGGCGATTTTGATAATCAGCCGCGGATCGAACGGTTTTGGTATCAAATACTCCGCGCCGAACGACAGATCCTGATCGCCATAGGCGGAGGCCACCACCTCGCTCTGTTCCGCCAACGCCAGATTAGCGATGGCATGAACGCACGCCAGCTTCATCTCTTCATTGATGGTGGTGGCGCCCACGTCCAGCGCGCCGCGGAAGATAAACGGGAAGCACAGTACGTTGTTCACCTGATTGGGGTAGTCGGAACGGCCGGTACAGATAATGGCGTCGGGACGCACTTCTTTAGCCAGCGGCGGCAGAATTTCCGGTTCAGGATTCGCCAGCGCCAGGATCAGCGGATTCGGCGCCATGGTTTTCACCATCTCCGGCGTCAATACGCCGGGGCCGGAGCAGCCGAGGAAAATATCGGCATCGGGAATAACGTCCGCCAGCTTGCGCGCGCCGTTATCGTCGATGGCGTAAGCGGCTTTGGTTTCCGCCATATTCTCTTCACGGCCTTTGTAAATCACGCCGCGCGAGTCGCATACTACGATGTTTTCGTGCTTCATACCCAGCGCCACCAGCAGGTTCAGGCAGGCAATGGAGGCCGCCCCGGCGCCGGAAACCACCAGACGCACCTCCTCGATCTTTTTCTCCACCACGCGCAGCCCGTTCAGCACCGCGGCGGTACAGATAATGGCCGTACCATGCTGATCGTCGTGAAATACCGGAATTTTCATCCGTTCGCGCAGCTTCTTCTCAATGTAGAAACATTCCGGCGCTTTGATGTCTTCCAGGTTGATACCGCCGAATGTCGGTTCCAGCGCAGCAACCACATCGATCAATTTATCGGGATCCAGCTCATCGACCTCAATATCGAATACATCAATACCGGAGAATTTTTTAAACAAGACGCCCTTCCCCTCCATCACCGGTTTACCGGCCAGGGCGCCGATGTTGCCAAGCCCAAGCACGGCCGTCCCGTTGGAGATCACCGCCACCAGATTGCCCCGCGCCGTGTACTTGTAGGCGGCCAGCGGATCTTCGGCGATCTCCAGACATGGAGCCGCAACGCCGGGAGAGTACGCCAGAGCGAGATCGCGCTGCGTCGCCAGCGGTTTCGTCGGCGATACCTGAATTTTCCCCGGAACAGGGAACTGATGGAAATCCAATGCGCTCTGTTTCAGTTGATCGTCCATTGTTACATCCTTTATCTGTTTTCGTTATGGATAGGGAGGGAGGTCACAGAGGGTCAGTATAGTGTGTGTGGTTTGTTAAACTTTGAAGGGCTGCAAAAACCGGAGTTTAATTTCGCTTAATATAGTTAATATAGTTAAATTACCACTGCGGCAATAAGCGCGGCGCAGTGGATTTCCCTGTCCTGCCACGCCTGAGTGAAGGAACTACGCAAACCATCCCCGAATATAAGCGTGCTGTAGCAGCATAATGGTCTTTGCATCTTTAATGCGCCCATCGTTGACCATTTCCATCGCCTGCGTGAAAGGCAACTCCAGCACTTCGATATCTTCATCCTCGACGCCGCCGCCCGAATTGTCATGATCGGATTCATCATATTCAGCGGCGAAAAAATATACGCGCTCCGTCACCCCGCCGGGCGACATGTAGGCATCAAACAGCTTTTCCACCTGACCGACCGCATAACCGGTCTCTTCTATCGCCTCATTACGGGCGCAGGCTTCCGGCGAATGGTTATCCAGCATGCCGGCGCAGGCCTCCAGCAACATGCCGCTTTCATTGCCGTTCAGGTAGGTTGGAATACGAAACTGCCGCGTCAGGATAACGGTTCCCTTACGCCGGTTATACAACAGGATGGTCGCCCCATCGCCTCGATCGTAAACTTCGCGGATCTGACGGACAGTGCCGCCATCCTTTGTTTTTAAATCAAAAACATACTTATGAAGGATAAACCAATGATCGGACAAAAGTTTCTTTTCGATAATGTTAATTGGCGACGACATAACTGAACCCATATAAAAAAGAATCAGTGTCTGATGATAAGATGTGACTTAGCGGAATGCACGCGCCGTCACAATCCAAAAGCCGTACTGACAAGCAGATGGGCGTTAAGCGATACGACAACAAAAACAATCACTTTCCCGGTATTTTGCACCAACCGGCTGTTCACCATATTCCCCATCAATTCCCGATTGCCGGTAAATGCCAGCAAAGGGATCAGCGCCAGCGCGATGCCAAAACTGAGGATAACCTGGCTCAACACCAATACCCGGGTAGGATCCATGCCGGAAAGAATAACAATAAATGATGGCAACATGGTTACGGTACGGCGCACCCACAATGGGATATGGAAGCGAACGAACCCTTGCATAACGACCTGCCCGGCCAACGTACCGACAACGGTTGAAGAGAGCCCGGCCACCACCAAACTCAGGCCGAAAATAGTCGCCGCCGCTTTGCCCAGTAAAGGCTCCAGCGTCAGATAGGCGCGATCCAGATCGACAATATTCTGATTACCGCTGAAATGGAAAGCCGCAGCGGCAGTCGCCATCATCGCCAGGTTCACAAACCCGGCGATGGTCATGGCGATGGCTACGTCGACTTTAGTGGCGGAATACCGTTCGGCTTTTGAGTGTTCCCCTTCGTGCTGCGTGAGGGATGAGTGCAGATAAATCACATGGGGCATAATCGTTGCTCCCAGCACTCCGGCCGCCAGAAAAACCGCGTCTGAAGTCGGCAGGCTGGGAATAACGATCCCTTTGGTCAGAGCGGCCAGCTCAGGCTGCGAGAACACCAGCTCGACAATGTAGGCCGCGGCGACAAACAGCAACAACCCGCCAATCACCATCTCCATCGGCTTCTGTCCACGCCGTTGCAGCATCAAAATCAGAAAGGTGGCGATACCGGTGAGGATGGCGCCTTCAAGCAAAGATACGCCCAACAGCAGTTTGAAGCCGATGGCGGCGCCGATGAATTCAGCCAGATCGGTCGCCATGGCGATGATCTCGGCCTGAACCCAGTAGATCCAGACGGCGGGCCGCGGAAAACGATCGCGGATTAGTTCAGCCAGGTTTTTACCGGTGGCGATGCCCAACTTGGCCGATAGCAGTTGAATCAGCATCGCCATAATATTGGCCCACACGACGACCCACAGCAGGGTATAGCCATAGGCGGCGCCGGACTGAATATTAGTCGCGAAGTTACCTGGATCGATGTAACCAATCGCCGCAATAAACGCCGGCCCCATCAAAGAAAGTTTAATTTTTCTCGATGTGCGGCTTGATGATTCGGCGACTCGGCTACCCGGCATAGTATGACCCTTCTAACTCTGTTGTTATATCACTCTCACAGAATCGATAATGATTATCAAGTGCATTTAGAATGGCGATACCAATTCTTTTAATAGGTAAAGATGATGATCTATCAAGACAATAAAAAACACTCTTTTAACAAAAAAACATTAACAAAATATAAACAAAAACCCCATGCCGAAGCATGGGGTCAGTGTGCCGGCAAAGGGCTTTCAAACATTGCCGGATCGTAGGGAAAGAGCAGATCCCCGCCTACTGCCGCGGGGAGGACAAATACATGCCCGCACGCATAAAAATGGATGCTTTGCCTATTAAGGCCTGCGTCATCACACGCATTTCCCGGCGCTTTCCAATCTCTCCAATACGTGCGTTATCCACCCGCAGCCCAGTCGCTTTCAGGCTGCGGAAAACAGACGCGTCAGCGAATTGAAGGATGAAGAATAATCACGCTTTCGCTTTGGATACCGCCACCATCGCCGGGCGCAGCAGACGGCCATTAAGCGTATAGCCCTTCTGCATCACCATCATGACGTGATTCGGCTGATAATCGTCAGACTCCAGCATGGTCATGGCCTGATGAACTTCAGGATTAAAGGGAACATTCACATCCCCAATCACCTCAATGCCGAACTTATGTACGGCATCCAGCAATGATTTCAGCGTCAGTTCAATACCTTCAACCATCGGAGCCAGCGCTTCGTTGGATTTATCAGCCAAATCCAAGGCTCGTTCCAGGTTGTCGATAACCGGCAGCATTTCGCTGGCGAATTTTTCCACCGCGTATTTATGCGCCTTCTCAACATCCATCTCCGCACGGCGGCGGATATTATCGGCTTCGGCCCGCGCCCGCAGTACGCTATCACGCTCACGCTGTTGCAACTCGCTCAATTGAGCCTCCAGTTCGGCGATACGCTCATCGCGTGGATCAGCAGCTTCCGCCGTTGTTGCTGACGCGCCTTCCTTTTGTTGCCCTTTTGCAGTATCCATTTGATCCAAGACTTGCTCGTCAGGCGTGTTCTGTTCTTTACTACTCATGAAATTCTCCGCGTTTTAGCATTAATCTCGCTAATTGCTTATTATGGGGATCAAAACCGGGGTTTCAAGGGAACCAGTCACATATTGGTTTTCCGCGATACCGGACACACTACGTCGAGGATAACGACAGCAATGAATAAACCGTTTAATTGCATCGGCATAGTCGGCCACCCGCGACATCCCACTGCGCTGGCGACCCATGAAATGCTCTATCATTGGCTGACCGGCAAAGGTTATTCGGTGCTTATTGAACAGCAGATCGCCCTCGAACTGAATCTGAAGGGCGCGCAGACCGGCAGCCTGGCCGATATCGGACAAAAAGCCGATCTCGCCGTGGTGGTCGGCGGCGACGGCAATATGCTGGGCGCGGCCAGAGTATTGTCGCGCTATGACATCCAGGTCATCGGCGTTAACCGGGGTAATCTCGGATTTTTGACCGACCTGGATCCCGATCATGCGCAGCAGCAGCTTTCCGACGTATTGAACGGCCGGTATATCAGCGAACGGCGTTTTATGCTGGAAGCGCATATTTGCCGCGCCAATCAGCCCAGCAGCAGCAGTACCGCCATTAACGAAGTGGTGCTCCACCCCGGCAAAGTGGCGCACATGATTGAATTCGAAGTCTATATCGATGATAGCTTTGCTTTCTCCCAACGTTCGGACGGCCTGATCATTTCCACGCCGACCGGCTCCACCGCCTACTCTTTATCCGGCGGCGGTCCGATCCTGACGCCCTCGCTGGACGCCATCACGCTGGTGCCGATGTTTCCCCATACGCTCTCGGCCCGGCCGCTGGTCATTAACAGCAGCAGCAGCATCCGGTTAAAGTTTTCCCATATCACCAGCGATCTGGAAATTAGCTGCGATAGCCAGATTTCACTTCCCATACAGGAAAAAGAAGAGGTGCTGATTCGTCGCAGCGAATATGCGCTCAACCTTATCCACCCTGAAAATTACAACTATTTCAATACGTTGAGCACAAAACTCGGCTGGTCTAAAAAATTATTCTAAAATCGCCGCTCATCGCTTTACTGTATATAAAACCAGTTTATACTGTATGAAAATACACCTTGTTATTACATACAGGAAAACTATCATGCTGGCGCAACTCACTATCAGTAACTTCGCCATCGTGCGTGAGTTAGAAATTGATTTTCAGGCGGGAATGAGCGTGATCACCGGGGAAACCGGTGCCGGTAAATCTATTGCTATCGATGCCCTCGGCCTGTGCCTGGGGAATCGTTCTGACGCCGGCATGGTAAGACCGGGCGCGTCCCGCGCGGATATCTGCGCTCGTTTCTCGCTGGTCGATACCCCAGCGCGCGCCGTTGGCTGGAACAAAATCAACTGGATGACAGCAATGAGTGCCTGCTGCGCCGGGTGATTGGCGCAGACGGCCGTTCACGCGGCTTTATCAACGGCACGGCCGTGCCGCTCTCGCAACTGCGCGAACTCGGCCAGCTTCTGATTCAGCTTCACGGCCAGCATGCGCATCAACTGCTGCTCAAACCCGACCACCAAAAGCACCTGCTGGATGCCTACGCCGATGAGGCCCAATTGCTGGAAGCCATGCAGCAAGTCTGGCGGCAATGGCACCAGAGCTGCCGTTCGCTGGCGCAGTTGCAGCAGGCCGCCATCGAGCGGGAAGCCCGGCGCGAATTACTGCAATATCAGTTGAAAGAGCTGAATGAGTTCGCACCGCAGCCCGGCGAATATGAACAGATCGACATCGAGTACAAACGCTTGGCGAACAGCGGACAACTGCTGGCGTTGAGCCAACAGGCATTACAACTGCTCAGTGAAGATGAAGAGCAAAATATGCTCGCCATGTTGCACAGCGTCAAACATCGGCTCAGCGAACTGGTCGGCATGGATGAAAGGCTGTCCGGCGTGCTGTCTATGCTGGAAGAAGCCGGGATCCAAATCAGCGAGGCCAGCGACGAACTGCGCCACTACAGCGAACAGATGGATCTCGATCCGATCCGGCTCTATGAGCTGGAACAGCGGCTATCCCGTCAGTTGGCGCTGGCGCGTAAACATCATGTTCCGCCGGAAGAGCTGCCGTCATTCCATCAACAGTTGCTGGAAGAGCAACAGCTACTGGAACAGCAGGAAAGCGATCATGAATCCTTGAGCAACGCGGTAAGCGAATATCATCAGCAGGCGTTGCACGTCGCCGAACAATTGCACATTCGCCGGCAGCATCATGCTAAAGAACTGGCGCAGTTGATCACCAACAATATGCATGAACTGGCTATGCCGCACGGCCACTTTACCATCGACGTAAAATTCACGCCGGAGTCCCTGACGGCCAACGGCGCAGACAGCATTGAGTTTCGCGTCACCACCAACCCCGGCCAACCGCATCAATCGCTGGCGAAAGTCGCCTCAGGCGGGGAGCTGTCGCGTATTGCGCTGATCATCCAGGTTATCACCGCGCGTAAAATGGATACGCCGGCGCTGATTTTCGATGAAGTCGATGTCGGCATCAGCGGACCGACGGCGGCGATTGTCGGCAAAATGTTGCGTCAGCTTGGCGAATCAACGCAGGTGATGTGCGTTACCCACCTGCCCCAGGTCGCCGGCTGCGGCCATCAGCACTTTTTTGTCAGCAAGCAAACGGACGGCGCGGAAACGGAAACGCTGATGCAGCCGCTTGATAAGCGCGCCCGGCTACAGGAACTGGCGCGTCTGCTGGGCGGCAGCGCCGTCACCAAAAATACGCTGGCGAACGCCAAAGAGCTTCTGGCCGCGTAAGGCTGGGCCTCTGAGATGGGACCAGTCATCGAATACCGAGCGTATTCGATGCGACGCGGAGCAAAACGGCCATCAAAAAGCGCTTGGAGCGTTTTTAAACGCCGCTTGCGGCGGCCCGGAGGGTGGCGGGCCGGGACAGTACGCCATAATAAAACGCCTGGAGCGTTTTCCGTTCCGCATCATGGCCGCCGCTATAAAAAATCCCAACTTTTTTGACTTACTGAGGTCATACAGGGGTCTTGTAGGTTTTCAATTCAGGCAAGGTCTATTATCATCGGCAACCTATGCCCTTAAGGAATGTAATCACTATGCGCTGTAAAACGCTGACTGTCGTCGCCGCGGTGGTTGTTATGCTAACTGCCGGTTGTTCCACGTTAGAGAAAGTGGTTTATCGGCCGGACATCAATCAGGGAAACTATCTGGCTCCAGGTGACGTCGCGAAAATTCATACCGGAATGACCAAACAACAGGTTGCTTACACTTTGGGAACGCCAATGATGCAGGATCCCTTCGGCAGCGATACCTGGTTTTATGTATTCCGCCAACAGCCGGGTCATGAATCCGTAAAACAGCAGGCCCTGACGCTAACCTTCAGCTCAGAAGGCGTGTTAACCAATATCGATAACAAACCGACGCTGAATTAATTTTGCGATAATCCATTGAATATAGAGAAAATCCAGCGCGGCGAAGAGCCTCTATTTTATCAGGATAAGGTTTCCGCCGTGTGGATGAATAGCAATAAGAGTAAGGCACAAGGTGCCTTATTTTTTTGTACGCTCGGCACGTTGACGGCGCAGTTCTTTCGGATCGGCAATTAGCGGACGGTAGATCTCAACGCGATCGCCATCATTGAGGGTATCGGTCAGTTTCGCCGCTTTGCTGTAAATACCGACTTTATTGGTCTGCAAGTCGATGTCTCTTCGCAGTTCCAGCAGCCCCGAAGCAACGATCGCCTGCTTGACGGTACTCCCTTCCGCCAACGTTATCGTACGCAAGTATTGGCGCTCTGGTAATGCATAGATCACCTCAACGCGAATATCAGGCACTGTAGACCTCTTTGGCGCGCTGGGTGAACGCTTGCACCATATTCCCCGCCAGCTCCTTGAAAACTTTACCGAAAGCGAGTTCAATCAACGCATTGGTAAATTCAAAATCAAGGTGCAGTTCCACTTTGCAGGCATCATTGCTTAGCGGAGTGAAATGCCAGTCTCCGCTTAGCTGACGAAAAGGACCGTCAACCAATTGCATGTTAATATTCTGATTATTGGTCAGCGTGTTGCGAGTGGTAAATGTCTTGCGAATCCCCGCCTTGGAAACATCAACCGCGGCGGTCATTTCGTCTGGCGTGGCGGAAAGCACCCGGCTACCGGTGCAACCCGGTAGAAAAGCAGGATAAGAAGAGACATCATTCACCAATTGATACATTTGCTCTGCACTGAATGGCACCAGAGCAGAACGACTTATTTTCGGCATATCATTTTCCGTGAGTCATAAAACGCGCAAAATAATAGCACTGATAAGCCGTCAGACAAAAATTCTGCGCGCGCTATCGCACGATATCATCAACGCTGACCCAGACATTCGACAGGGATTTCATTCCCTTTTACATCCAGTATAATGACGGCACTATGAAAAAGAAAAAAGCGTACAAACCCGGTTCCGCTACCATTGCGCAAAACAAGCGTGCCCGCCACGAATACTTCATTGAAGAGGAATTTGAGGCTGGTCTTTCGTTGCAAGGTTGGGAAGTAAAATCACTGCGTGCGGGCAAGGCCAACATCAGCGACAGCTATGTAACGTTCCGTGACGGCGAAGCATATTTATTCGGCGCCACCATCACACCGCTCAACGTCGCCTCTTCGCATGTTGTTTGCGATCCGACGCGCACGCGCAAACTGTTGCTTAACAAACGGGAGCTCGATTCCCTGCTGGGCCGCACCAGCCGTGAAGGCTACACGGTGGTCGCCTTATCCATGTATTGGAAGAACGCCTGGAGCAAAGTCAAAATCGGCGTAGCGAAAGGTAAAAAAGATCACGACAAGCGTGATGATATTAAAGAACGCGAATGGAAATTAGACAAAGCGCGTATCATGAAGAACGCAAACCGCTAAGCCGATTTCCAATAGATTTCAAGGTGCGGGAAGGCGGCAAGCGAACGAATCCCGATGAGCTTACGCCAGTAAGTGATTCGGGTGAGTGAACGTAGCCAACGCACCAGCAACTTGAAAGATGAAGGGAATATAGCTTAAGTAGGGTAAGTTCTGATATACTAACGAAAGTTTCTTGGGGCTGATTCTGGATTCGACGGGATTTGCAAAGCCCTAGGTGCATGCCGAGGGGCGGTTGGCCTCGTAAAAAGCCGCAAAAAAATAGTCGCAAACGACGAAAACTACGCTTTAGCAGCTTAATAACCTGCTCTGAGCCCTCTCTCCCTAGCCTCCGCTCTTAGGACGGGGATCAAGAGAGGTCAAACCCAAAAGAGATCGCGTGGATGTCCTGCCTGGGGCTGAAGCGTTAAATTCAATCAGGCTAGTTTGTTAGTAGCGTGTCTATCCGCAGCTGGCAGGCGAATGTAAAGATTAGACTAAGCATGTAGTACCAACGGTAGAGTAATTCCGGACGGGGGTTCAAATCCCCCAGCTCCACCAAATTTTGTTCTATAGAACGCCAAAGAAGTCCACTAAGCCCGCATGGCTCAAGCCCTGCGGGCTTTTTTACGTCTGCTGGGTGCTGTGGCCATCTTGTGGCTTCCACAACTTTTAGGTACCTTCTTAGGTACCCGAAAGGCAGGTACCCATCCAGCGGGTACCTAAATGATGGAGGTACCTATGGCACGGTTAACAAAACCCCTCACCGATACGGAGATCAAAGCCGCCAAACCACAGGAGGCGGATTACACACTGCATGACGGCGACGGTCTGCAACTGCTAATCAAAAGCAGCGGCAGGAAAGTCTGGCAGATGCGCTACTACCGGCCTTTAACCAAAAAGCGCGCAAAACTGACTTTTGGCCCTTATCCCGAAGTCACTCTGGCCGACGCCCGGCAACGCCGGACAGCGGCCCGCGCCCTGCTGGTAAAAGATATTGACCCCTATGAACACCAGCTTTCATTGCGCAAGCAAGCGCTGGAAATCCAATCCAACACCTTTAAGGTCGTTGCCGAACGCTGGCTACAGTTAAAAAAGAGCAGCGTCACCGCCGACTATGCCTCCGATATCCGGCGCTCCCTAGAAAAGGACATCTTCCCCGCCATCGGCGATATCAGCATCACAGATATCAAGGCGCGCACGCTGGTGCAGGCTATCCAGCCGGTGCAAGCCAGAGGCGCGCTGGAGACGGTAAGGCGGTTATGCCAGCGGATTAATGAAGTGATGATCTATGCCATGAACGTTGGTCTGATCAATGCGGCGCCCAGCGTCAATATCAGCAAGGCGTTCGAGAAACCGCAGAAAAAGCACATGCCCAGCATCCGCCCGGATCAACTGCCGCAACTGATGCAAACGATGCGGCTGGCAAATATCGAGTTGCCGACCCGCTGCCTGTTTATGTGGCAGCTTCTCACCCTCACCCGCCCGGTCGAAGCCGCTGAGACGCGCTGGCAAGAGATCGATCTGGATGCTAAAGAATGGCGCATTCCGGCCGAACGCATGAAAATGAAGCGGGTACATATCGTTCCGCTGTCAGAACAGGCGTTGGCGATTCTGGCGCTAATGAAGCCCTTAAGCAGCCACCGGGAATATGTTTTCCCCAGCCGCATTAAGCCGTTACAGCCAATGAATAGCCAGACGGTCAACGCGGCGCTGAAACGCGCCGGATTAGGCGGCATTCTGGTATCACACGGCATGCGGTCAATCGCCAGCACCGCGCTCAATGAGCAAGGCTTTCCGCCCGATGTCATCGAAGCCGCCCTCGCCCACGTAGATAAAAATGAAGTACGCCGGGCCTATAACCGCAGCGATTATCTGGAACAGCGCCGCCCCATGATGCAATGGTGGGCCGACTTTGTGAAAGCGGCGGACAACGGCAGTGTGCTGGAAGGCGGGATCCGGGGACTCAAAGCGATTGGGTGATTATATGAGGCCGTGTTTTTCTCCCGCCTCACACCATAAGCAAGTGATGGTGTGAGGCGGGAGACGCGTTATTTTTCGTTCATCGTCAATGGACAGGTGCTCAATCCCGCGTCTTTAGTAACTCTTAAGATAAAGTCACTTATCGGATGCTAAAAAGGAAGAAATTAAACAATATGCCTTAGTCAGAACAAACGATTTCATCGCCTCTGACGGGCATCAACCTGGGTGACTTCGTATGATTGAACAAGACTGGCATCCGGCAGATATCATTGCTGGTTTAAGAAAGAAAGGCACAACGCTGGCTGCGGTTTCCAGAGACGCGGGACTCGCCTCTTCCACTTTGGCAAATACACTGACGCGCCATTGGCCTAAAGGAGAACGCTTAATCGCCGAAGCCTTGCATAAACGCCCCGAAGAGATCTGGCCTTCGCGTTATAACAGCGGACAGCATCAACAATACCGAGATGGAACTTCGGATTAGCCACTAAAAATTTACAAAATTTTTTTCATACTGTTAGTGGATTTAGACGCTCCTTACTGGATTTCTATGGAATAGAAATCCAGTAAGGAGCCAACAAGCGCAGCGCGTTAGCCGCTTGATATACGGATTTGGGCGCAGTAAATTGTCAGTGCTATACCGCTGCTGCAAGCAGCATTCCCATGTTGCCACGACCTTCAAGGCAACGCGCAGGCCCAGCCTAAGTGGTCGACCCCCAACCCGCCCCGCTACCCTTTTGCGGGTGATCGCTGCGGCGATGGTAGCTACCTTATTTCAGCGCCTTAGGGCCGCATCCTGCTTGTTCTTCGTGAAGCAACTGCTTTTTGCATACGCATTGATGCGTACAACAACCTTTATAGCTGGCGCAACCGTCTGCGGCCTTCTGCTGCCTCAGCCTAGCTTATCCATGAGGCAGCGGCGTCACTTCATACGGCGCAAAGCCGTTGCAAGTGACGCCGCGAACGGACTCTGCGCCAGCCCTTACACCACAGCGCTTTCCGGCGCGACCTGTCATCTGACGCACATTTTCTGCGTCAATTCTCATCAACCTACTTATCAGAGGAGGACTGAACCGATATCTGAGGCAGGCTTTCAGCCTGAGGGGATTACCCTGCTGATGCAGGCGGCTGCACCGAGTGCATAACCGATATCCCCGTCATACCTCAACCGCTGCCGCTCCGGCGCGCAGGTATTGTTCAGTGCGGCACGGGAAATCCGTGTCGTGAATCGCCGTGCGCCGGAGAACAGAGGTTATTGAGGATGGGGGATAGCATATGTCACGATTAAGCCGGGAAATGCTTACGCTGGCCCGACAGGCCGGCGGCAGCCATAAGACGGTTCACGACCGACTAAAAATTGCAGAGCGGCTTGCCAGTCATCTGCTATCTTTGAATATTCAGATCCGCACGGTGCAGCATCTGAAAGCAAAACATATCGAATGCTATATCGCCGAACGGTTAGAACAGGGAATTACTTTGCGCACGCTGCATAATGAAATGGCAGCAGTGCGTGTCATTCTACGGGCTGCCGGACGGAGCAAACTGGCGGATGCGGACCGATTGAGCAACAGGGCATTAGGGCTGAGCGGCGCCAGCCGGGACGGCACGCGGAAAGCGATTACGCCGGAGCGTTATCAGACGGCGCTGGCAATCCTGCAACAAAAAGACGCCGGACTCACGCTGACGCTACAACTGGCACGGATGATGGGCCTACGTTCGCAGGAAGCGGTGCAGTGTTCGCAGTCGCTCAAGACGTGGGCCGAAGCGCTCGAGCGAGGCGACGAGCAATTGACGGTGGTATTCGGCACCAAAGGCGGACGGCCCCGACAAACGCGGGTTCTGGGTCGGGAAGCGTTAACACAGACAGTGAATCAGGCGCTGACGATTGCTGCTGCCCGCAACGGTCGGCTGATTGATAAACCGGATCTGAAAAGCGCCATTAATCGCTGGCGCTCGCAAACCGCTATGGCCGGACTAAAGGGGCAATATTCCCCGCACAGCCTGCGTTACGCATGGGCGCAAGATGCGATGCATTATTACCGGCAGCAGGGTTTCAGCAACCGGGAAGCCTACGCGCTGGTGTCGATGGATTTAGGGCATGGCGATGGGCGTGGGCGGTATGTGCAAAGAATCTACAGTAGAAATATATTATAGATATTAAAAAATAATAATTATTAAAAATAACGAACGGGAACAATTATTATTTAATCGTTCCCATAGTAACATTTTCAGTCCAAGCGACTTAATTGTGTAAGGATATATGCATGAAACTCTGAGTGAGTTACACGAGTCTTACCTAATTGATTTTTTAGTTCTGTCCCCATAGTCCTTAAAGTTGAACGATTTTTTTCTGTTTCTCGTTTATTTACTTTCCGAAGATGATAATTCAATTCATAATCTTCAGAGAAGTTAACATAATCATGATCACTAATAGCCACGTTATTACTCCTAATATTAACTAACTGTAATGAATTAGCACATTTATTAATATTACTAATCCGCGTTATTTTCAAGGAATCATGATAATAATCTTTAACCGAGATGAGACAAAAAAATTCACAAACCATGCCTGAGACACTAATGCGTGTGCAATATAGATACACATCCGACCATACCAATTAATAGCCACCGAATAGTTCAATATGGTTAGTATTGTCTTTGTATTGAAAGGCAAGCCGAACACAGACTGGCTACCAAAGTATGAACCAAACAACACATTTTAAGAAAGCAAACCGATGAATATCCGGTTTTCTATATTTACCTAATACTCGAGGTAAACTATCATACCGATGTGACTGATGACATATCTGTAAAAATCCTTCCTCTTATATTTAATAGGTTCTCTTATGTCGATAGAAGCACTTCAAATAGGTAGTTTTTTTGTTAACATTTTGATGGCACTAATAGCAATAATTGCATCCTTAATTAGCTATGCTATTTATGCGGATAATTCAAACCCTGAGATTATTGTTTACTTAGAGCAGGATAAAGATGTAAAACAAGTATTAAACCTCGTCATAAAAAACATCGGTAAAGGCGCTGCACATGAAATAAAATTCAATATAAGAGGAAAAATACCTCAGAGAGCAATGACTAATAGTGACATTCAAGAAATGACACAAGGTGCTTTAATAACAGGGATACCATTTTTAGCGCCAAGCAGCGATAGATCTATGATGTTTGGTAAATTTCATGAGCTACGTAAGTGGTTCGGTAATGAAAAAGTAAGAATAGATATAACATACCGAAGATCCAAAAACATTTTGCTCTACTCTAAAGAATTAAAAAGCAGTAGTTATATGGAGGTTTTTTCTTTTTCTCATGTGTCGGCAGCTGATAATAGCATAGGAAATAAAATATCAAAGGAAATTAGTAAAATAAGCAAAGAAATTTCAAATATAAATACGTCCATTGCAAATAAAAAGTAAGGGGTTATTAAATATCCATATCTACCATAAAGGTAAAAGCAGAGTATTAGACTGAATTTCCGAGGGCAGGAAGCCCCAATGAAGATAAAAAGCCTTTGCTCCTTCGGATATCGCATGAACTAAAAGCGCTTTTGTTCCAACTTGCTCCGCCACTTGCCGGGAACGTAATACCGCGTCTTTTAATAAGCCTGAGCCAATCCCTTTTGCCTGATAACGACCATCCACCGCCAAACGTCCCAATACTAAAACGGGCACTGGATCGGGCATATTACGTCTTATTGCACCCGGTGCTGACTGGCGCTGAACGCTTCCCGTCGCTAATGCATAGAACCCAACGACATGTTGGTTATCCGCATCGCAGACCACAAACGTTCGTGATGCGCCACTCGTCTGGTTTTTGAGCGCCTTACGCTTTAACCACTCATCTAACGACGACTCAGAGCAAGAAAAATCCGTTGTAATATGCCGGGCTGATAGCAATTCTGGTGCAGTTATTCCCACGGAGATGTCCTGTCTAGCAGTGCCCGTAAGCGTTCATTAGTAGCAACGGGCTTTTCCAAAGCAGCAATGAACGCATCGAACTGAGAATCATCGGCCAAAAACAGGCGTTGATCTAGCAACACTTCTTCAGCTTCACGGCATGCGGCCTCAAGAATAAAGTCAGTCCGAGATTTTGATTGTAGTCTTGCAGCGACATCGATCAATTCGCGCTGTGATGCTTTTGCCCGAATGTTAATGGGCGTTTCTTTCACTTCTATTCTCATGATTACCTCGTGTATAGCAATTTACTACACACTAACTATAACTAAACGTATGGCAAATTGCTACACAAGGTCATTTTATTAGCTGATAAATTTCTGGCTACTCACTTTGCAAAAAGCTTCCGCTGTCCAGGCTTATAAGCAAGCAAAAAATTTTTAGGCCCACACTTAGGCCCATAAAACAAAAAAATGAATCAGCAATAAGCCATCTAATCAAAATAATAGGTAACCTATTCAACTTCCCCAGCCAATTAATACCTTATTAATACATTGATTATTATAAATAAAAATATTTATGAAGAGGGTGAGCAGTTCTTTATAAAATCTTTTATTAGGGCGAGCTGACGGTCATATATTAGCCCAGGCGTGCCTTTGTTTATGATGCATCCCCAGGAGCTTAAAAGACAGGATATGTGTCGTTAAAGAAGCAGCCCAGCCGGTCGAGTGGATAGCTGCTCCTAAACGCTCACATCAAGGTAGCATGACAGAAAATTTCATACTGCCCCAAATGTTCAAAACGGAGACTCGATTAAATAATTATCAAAATACAGTGCGTTATAGTTACTCTATGGGGCACAGATTTGACATTACTATCTGAGGATTGACAAGAAATCACTTTTTGTCTTCTTTGTATGTAACAGCAGGAAAAGGAGAAGTAGGTAATGGGATTTACTTACCCAGCAGTTGCCGGCGGGATGCAAAATGACAGAAGAGCTTTTGCAACGGCTTTGGCTTCATTACAAGGAACTGCAGCAAACTTTGCCGCTCATTGCATCAAAGAAGCTCGCGTGAGAGAACAATATTTACGAGATATCCGCAACATGTCTACGGAGTTTACTCAGGCTGTAAATAGTGGAGCCATGACGCCACAAGAAGCATCCATTCAGGCTAACAGGATGCGAAATGAAATTCTTGAGTTATCACGACTCAAGAGCAGCCCGGTTGGTCGAGCTTACGCCAAATCACTCAAAAAAAGCGGTCGTACAATGGCTGAACTAGCCGAACAATATGCCATTCGCCTGTACCAGACATCTTTTACCTCACTATCAGAAAGCCAACAGGCAGCCGTATATAAAGAGATTGTCCAGTCTGCCGGCAGGGACAGAGGGGCGGCCACAAGCCTCGCTAAGGATTTGGGGTGGCTGGGAAGCGTATTCTTTTTGTTTCATTTGCTGTCGCAGCTTATGAAATATTCCAGGCTGAAGATAAAACAACGGAAACACTTCATCAGGGAGCAGTTGCCACGGCAGGGATTGCTGGGGGATGGGCTGCAGGAGCAGGTGTTGTGGCTGTTGGCGTTTGCGCCGCCACCGCTCCGGTATGCGTCGGCATCGCAGCGTTGATAGGTGGAATACTGGCTGCAGCAGGCACAGAAATGTTATATGGAACAATTTACATGGTGCCTTAAAGGGAAAATCTGAGCATGAAACTAAGCGATCACGAACTGACAACACGAGTTTTAGTATGGCATGCCTTGTCCGATCTTTTCACCGCACGTGAGTTACAGGACTATGATTATCAATGGATGGTCAAAGTGCTGAAAGAATCTGGCTTATCCAAGGAAACCATTTTTCAGATAATTGATGACGAAGTGGCACCCGCCTTACTGGGAAATCTGCTATTCAACCCTACTCCGGTTATGGATGGCTGGGAACCCGAAGAAGTAAAAGAATTGGTGCTCCGCTATTTACATAAAAAACCAACAATTATAGAGAAAATACTCCCGCGGAAGTCCCTAATTAAAAAAAGGCGTAAAAACATTCAAAGCGAATTATCCCGACTATCGATCGAGTTGGATAAAAACTAACTGACACATCATCATTAACGCTATCAACTCAATATCTACTGGCTGCCAGAACACGATATGCCTGATAGACACCAACAATGATAAAACCGGCTATGGTCGGTTTTATCGTTGTTATTCATAGGAAAGGTGATGAGTCACTCATTATCTGTTCACCAAATCCTAATCCATTAATATACTGATTATTAAAAATAAAAACGTCTAAATAGCTTCTCAGAAAAGTAAATCGCTTAGTTGTATGGATACGGCACTTTTGAGTCCTTTAGGTAAAAGAGGAAAAGTGCAGTTTGAGCAGGTTATTTCTGCTTTGCAGGGAGAAATGGCTGCCATTGCTGCGCAATTTTCTATAGATCCCCGATTACGACTTGAATATTCAAGGCTGATAAAAGCTATGTCAGATGAGCTTCGGGAACGAGCCAACCGAGGGATATTGACATGGGAACAAGCAGCGAAAGAAGCGATGGATACGCGCAACATGACTATGGAAATGATTCGAGCGAAGTCTACCCCTGTGGGGAGAGCGTTAGCGCAAAAAATGAAGCTGACAGGGAAAGGACTTGTCGTGTTTGCCGTTGCGGTGGCGGCTTATGAAGTAATGAATGCAGATGATAAACTGAATGAAACTGGGCGACAGTTATCAATTGGTGGAGCAGGAATTGCCGGAGGCTGGGCCGGTGGCGCTGTTGCCGGTTTGATATGTGGTCCTGCGGCCCCAGCGTGCGTGGTGTTGGGCGCTTTTGTTGGCGGTGCGCTTGCTGCGTGGCAAATGGGTAATGTGTGGAGGTAAAAATGGAAGTAACTAACGCAATATCATTACAGATTATCCATGAAGCCACACAATTTAAGGAATCAGCATGTGAAGTGCTGCTGAATGGTAAAGCCACTGGCGTTAAGGTGTCAGGTAAAGTGCTGGAAGCGGCGGTTAAAGTGGATGACGCGCTTTATCTTCTGTTTTTGACTGATGATGTTATTTTTGAGGAATCACTGAACATATTTCTTATCCGCTTGGGTTCTAATAGCACGGTTGTCGATTCAGCCACTATTGGCGCAATGTATAACACAGGGATTTTCAAAAATATAAGAGTAGCATCCTCTGACTCAGTTGATTTTAATTTTATGGGAGATAATTTATGGAAAGTGGCGGTTCATCATGCTCCGAAACTGAGAGTTCCCTTCATTAATGAAGATAAGAGAGTATCCCGCCCGGCTGGTTTTAAACGTCATTTCTCTATCTCAGTGAATTAAGTTGTAATACTTACTCAGTGAGAAAAATTTGTGATTATTTTCGCCCCCTTAAAATCCTGCCAGCAAGCCGCTCAGCAAACCCTGCTTTATCTACCGGATGCGCTTACTGACGCAGCACTAAACTAAGGCGCAATCTATGCCGATCCATAATGCTATCTGACGCGTGGGTGAAAACCCTGAACCACTTTCCATCAGCCGTTTGGCGAACGAGCAACTACTGGAAAAAATGATCCTGCGCGATCCTTCTATTCTGTCTAACGAGTGGATGTTGATTGGTCATCAAGAGCGCACGCTGGACGGCGGGCGTATCGATCTGCTGGCGATTGCACCGGATGCCTCGCTGATCCTTATTGAGTTAAAACCGTGACCGCACGCCGCGTAATCCGCGTAAATACCTGACCACGCCTACTTGTCGTTTATGGAGTCGCACGGCCATCAAAAATCCATCAGCCTGACGGCTTTTGGCAAGGTGCTGCCTAATATGATATCGGAATACGGGCAGGTGTACCTCAAGGGCAGAACCAAACAGGGCATACAGACTAACCCTGAGCTGAAAGATGAATCGGATGCCGACTGGCTGCCCAAGTGTGAGATGGCGAGGTAGACGCCAGCAAAGATACAATCGGCTCCGGCCGGTTTTTTTACGTCGGAACACCTTAAAAGGTGATGGGTCACTCGTAACCTGCTCACCGACTCATAACCCATTAATCTATTGATTAATAAAATAAAACCCTATAAAAAAGAGGGTGAGGAGTTTTTTATAAAATCTTTTTATTTGGCCTCATGCTCATACTGTGATGTTGCTGCTTTTTTGATTAAGTGCTAAATTCAGTATTAAATATCATACTTAAAAAGAGGCGAACTATGTCTGTACAACCTATCCTTGCTAATGCTGTCGTGAGTATCAGCGACTTTAAAAAATCGCCTAATGCCGCGCTTAAAGAAGCTAACGGCGAACCTGTAGCCGTGTTAACCAATGGCCGTATCTCTGGCTATTATGTTTCCCCTGAAACATGGGAAGCTCTGGCCGACTATCAGGAAGATATTGAACTCGCCAAAATTGCCCGTTCACGGATGAAGGGGAAACGAGTGAAGGTCGATCTGGATGAGTTATAAGCTGGAGTTTGAAGAGCACGCGCTGAAAGAATTTAAGAAGCTGGGTACACCCGTGCGGGAGCAGTTCACCAAAAAACTGAAAGAGGTTTTACAAAATCCCCACGTTCCCGCCAATCGTCTTCACGGAATGGCTGACTGCTACAAAATCAAACTTCGTTCCGCTGGCTATCGGTTAGTTTATCAAGTGATTGAGCATGAGATCGTGGTGCTGGTTTTAGCTGTGGGCAAACGGGAACGCTCAGAAGTTTATAAAGCAGCGAAAGACCGACTATAAACGCGGATGTTTTAAACTCGCGGCTTTCTTGTTGTGCAACATACCTATCATCAAGGTGATGAGTCACTCCCCCCGTTCATCTACTCAATACCCATTAATATATTGATTATTAGAAATAAAATCTTCTGGCGAAGAGGGTGAACAGTTTTTTATAAAATCTTTTTATTTCATTACTCCAAATTAAGCGAACAATAAATATACATATAGGGCATGGATCGGGGACTTGCTGACAAAATGATCGATTACCATCATATAACAGCGTTGCTCTTATTCGTAGGCTCACGTTTAGGCCTATAAACAAAGTCTGAACTCAAAATTATATATTATTTATCATAATGTTATGATACCCCGGCGCTGTGGCAATCTTGTGACTGCCACAACTTTTAGGTACCCCAAAGGCAGGCACCCATCCAGCGGGTGCCTAAATGGTTGAGGTGCCTATGGCACGGTTAACAAAACCCCTCACCGATACGGAGAACAAAGCCGCCAAACCACAGGAGGCGGATTACACACTGCAAGACGGCGATGGTCTGCAACTGCTAATCAAAAGCAGCGGCAGGAAAGTCTGGCTGATGCGCGACTACCGGCCTTTAACCAAAAAGCGCGCAAAACTGCCTTTTAGACCTATGCCGCAGTGATATAAATTAAACCCCCTGGATAAGAATCGATGGGTCGACATTATTCACATCGGCGGTGCCGGTCAGCACCATGCTTGACTCAAGCTCCCCCTGGAAGCGTTTGAACTGCATCTCAACCCCTTTAACACCGCCGCCGAGGCTGGCACGTAGCATTGGGCGGCCGACTAATACGGCCTGAGCGCCGCTAGCCAGTGCCTTGAGCACATCGCCGCCATCACGCACGCCGCCATCCACCAGAATCGGCATCTTATAACCGCGATCACGTACGGCTTTTACAATCGCGGGTAACACATGCATAGTTGCTACGGTCGAGCTCAGTACGCGGCCACCGTGGTTAGATACCACAATCGCACCGCAACCGGCTTCAGCGCACATCAGGGCTTCTTCAACCGTCATCACCCCCTTCGCCATAAAGGGGATCTTGGCGTATTTAACGATTTCTTTAAGCTTTTTCAGATCTTTAGGCTCAACCGTGCTGCCGGGTAGCGCACGAGCGGCGCGGCCAGCCGAATCGATGTCAATCGCAAAGAAAGGCGCGCCGGCATTCTGTACGAGATCGATACGATCAAAGATTTCCTGTTGAGTACGAGGCTTGATTTGCGCAATCGCGCGGCCTTTAAACTCTTTGACCACTTCTAAACGACGTTGGTAGGTATCGAGCGGATCTTCAATGCCATCCGCCGCCCAACCTAAACAGCCTACGTTCGCCGCCCCTTCGATAATGCCGCGGGCGTATTTATCTTCGGTCATCACTGCGCCATCGAACGCTAATTTGTTGGCCGCGCCCATGTTGTAGGTTAGGCCGCCGGTGACGCCGGTCAGGATGGGCATCGCTAATTTAACGCCGAGTAACTCAGTTTCCATTTTCGGCTTAGTCACATTGTGCAGGCTGCGCATATTGAGGCTCATGCCTTCAAAGGCTTCAATATTGCGCACAAAACTTTGACGCATACCGCCCATACCAGGCACCCCCTCTCCGCAGGGGCCTTTACCGTTACAACGGCCTGCGCCGGCTACATCGCAAGCAGCGCAAGTACTCATAATTCTACGGGCATTGTTGAGCACATCTTTTAAGTTTTTAGGCTCTTTAATGTAGCCGGTGATGGCTTTTGGCACCTCCGCAGCGTCCGTGGTTGCCGCCGCCGCGGCAGCCGATGCGCCTGCGGCATTGACCGAGGATGAGGCCGACATGGCAAACGTTCCTGCCGCAGCGGCGAGCATTGCTCCCTTGGCTAAAAATTCACGGCGATTTTGGTCTAATCTATTATTCATATTACTGTCCCCTATGTTATTCAATTTTTTTTCAGGAGTTATTGACGCGTTTTGCTCACGATCTCAATTTACGTCGCGCGATTTCTTAGGGGGTAACACTCGAAGATAAAATTTGGCGATAGATCTCTTAACTAAAAAAACTTTGACCCTTGCATACCCAATTATGCATTTTTGCATAGCATCGAAAATTCAGCCGTTCAAAATCAATTAATTATCTTTATTTTCAATTAAATATAATCTAACCGTAGAATTAGCCGAGCAAATTAAATGTGAAATCGCCAGCAGAAAAGAAGCAACGGACTGCCATTGCGGACTGACTGCGCTTATGGTTAAACCCAATCCAAAAAGGCCCGGATCTCTGATTTAGCCTGGCATCGATTTTGGGAAGATATCAAGAAGGCGTGTATTCAGTGAGCTATTGGCGGTATTTACGGGGAATGATATTGGCGCTAAGTCTGATCTCGACTCAAGGATTGGCGCAGCAGGCTCTGACGTTCAGCGTCCATAGCAATACCCCGCCCTTTGAGTGGCAAAATGAGGCCGGTGAAGAAACAGGCTTTAATATTGAATTAGCCCGGCAAATTGCCCAAAAATTGCAATACGATTTAATCATCAACCGCCAAACCCTAGAGCAAACCCTGTATGCCGTGACCCATAAGGCGCGCCAATTAGCCGTGATTGATTTGCCAGCGGGAGAGACGTTCGCTCTCAATACCGCGCTGCCGTTGTTGCCCACCTATATCAGCGCCTATAACCGGCGCACCGAAGGCCATGCGGACTCTTGGGCGGCGCTGAGTAAAAAGCGCGTAGCCATCAAACAATCCTCCTCGGTGGATATGTATCTTAAGGCCAATCCGCAGGATTTTATCCCTGTGCCCGTGGTCACCAACGAGCAGGGATTTGAGCTATTATCGGCCGGTAAAGTGGACTTTGTGCTGGCCGAATTCTACTGCGCCCGCCGCCTGCTGCAACTGTTCCCGATGACCAAAACGGCGGGGAATCCATTGCTTTTTAGCCAGTTTTATCTGGTTATGTCCGATAAGGATCCGTTGTTTTCCAAGGCCGTGAGTGACGTTCTGGAGCAGAATTACCACGGCGGTTATTTCGATGACTTGGTTTATAAATGGGTCGGGTTCGGCAAGGAAAAAATCGAGCTGGGACAAGTACGAAATAATTTGTTTCAAGGAGCGTTATTAGCCGCCATCGTCTCCAGCATTGGCCTGTTGATCACCCTCTATATCAGCCTGGTGCTCAGGCAAAAAACCCAATCCCTTAAACGGGAACTCAGCCAGCGGCAAAAAGCCGAGGCGGAAATTAGCCGAGTATCGGCCCAATTCCACTCGGTATTAGATGGCCTGCCCTGCGGCGTTATTCTCCTGGATCAACACCTGCAGATAATTTGGCAAAACGGTAAGTATCAATGGATGTTAGAGCCAGAGAGGCTCAAACAGGCGTATCCGAAGGTGGCGTTAAAGCAGCTTATTCAATCAGGATTTAACGGTGAAGACTCGCAATTAATAGAGTTTTCCCTCGACAATAAGCGCTGGAAACTTAACTTGTACCTGATCTCAAGCAATATGCTCGCCTTATTTATCGAAGACTACACCGAACCATTCGAGCTAAAACAGGCGAGCGAGCTGTCCAGCCGCCTCGCTTCCCTTGGGGAGCTAACCACGGGCATAGCCCATGAAATCAATAATCCCGTAGGACTTATCAATCAATCAATGAGTCTGATGCAGGATATTATCGACGATCTGCAACGAGCGCTGCCGTTGGCGGCCACGCAACCGCAGGCGCTGCAACAGGGGTTTGAGGAACTTAATTATACCAGCCAATCGGTGCAGGAATCGGCCGAACGCATCGGCTGCATTATCCACGATCTCAAGCACTTCTCCCGCTACGGCCTCAGCAATGTTAAGCCTGTCGCGCTAAACCACGTTGTTGAAACCGCGCTGCGATTAACCCATAACAATGTCAAACGTTTGCAGTTGCAGCTCTCACTCCATCCTAAACTTCCCGCGATTAAGGGAGACGAACTGCAACTCCAACTGGTGCTTATCAATCTGATCCAAAATGCCTGTCTGGCGATGGACAAAACCAATCCGCTGCTGACGATTGAAACCGGGGTCGAAGAGGGTCTGGTATATCTTAAAGTCATCGATAATGGTTGCGGTATGCAGCCCCACATACAGGCGCGTATTCGCGAACCCTTCTTCACCACCCGACGCGAGCAAGGCGGCACCGGACTTGGACTCTCGACCACCAATAAAATTCTTGTCGAGCACGGAGCCCGATGGCTTATCCATTCGCAGCCCAATATCGGCACCGAAATGAAAATCCTGTTAGGAATGTGCAATGAAACTTAGCCGCAATATTCTCGTCGTTGATGATGAAACCCGCTGGTTACGCACCATCGATATGTTGCTCAATCGGCATATTCCAGAAGCCAAGACCTACACCTGCGAAAACAGCCGTCAGGCGCTGCAACTGATTAACGACTTGGATATCGCGCTCGTGTTACTCGATCTCAACATGCCAGCCCTCGACGGCCGGCAATTACTTGGGGATATACGCGAGCACGCCCCCTATGTCCGGGTGATTGTATTGACGGGACTCAATGAAACCGCAATCGCGGTAGAGTGCATGAAGCAAGGCGCCTACGATTTTATTACCAAAACCAGTTCGACCGACCACTTGCTGCTGTGTGTCCGACGCGCCATGGAGATGATCGGGCTAGAACGGCGTTACCATCAAATTAAAGAGGGTTTCTTTAACCGCGTGAACCTGAAAGCATTCGATCAAATCCTTACCACAGACATCAAAATGCACGACTGCTTCAACTTCGCCGCCGCCCTGCACGATAGCCGCGAGCCCATTTTAATCGAAGGAGAGATCGGCACAGGTAAGCACCTGTTTGCCGAGGCGCTGCAACAACTGGTTTGCCCGGAATTGCCATTGTTAGCGCTGTCACTGGCCGATGTATCCCCGCAGATTTTGGAGCAAAAACTGTTTGGGATTGCCAATCAAGCGGGCTTACTCGATATGGCGGGCTCAGGCTTTTTGCTGCTCGATGATTTAGCGCTGGCGGGCGCGGAAACCCAAAGAATGCTCGCTCAACTGTGCCAGCGCAAACGCTATTTTCCACAGGGATCATTGCGGGAAACCGCCCTTAAATGCCGATTGCTGTTTAGCACGACGGTGCCGCTGGAACAACTCGAACAAAGGGCATTTTCCCACGGATTGATCTACTGCTTGCAGCCACAACGGATCAAACTGCCGCCGCTTAGGGAACGAGCCGCCGATATCGGCCTGTTATTGCAGCATTTTAATGAGATGGCCTGCCAGGAGTTGGGCCGGGATTACCTCGCCCTGCCCCATGCTTTAGCGAGCCGATTAGAGAGCTACTCCTTTCCTGGGAATATTGCCGAATTAAAGGCATTAACCTTTACCGCAGTTAGGATCAGTAACGGCCAAGAACTGGCCCTCGCGCCTTTTTTTAAGGTGCTGGAACAGACCCAACAGATGCCCCAAAGCGAACGGATTGCCTTTCCGGCGAACTTGCCCACCATTAGGGAAATCACGCAGCAGTTGATCCATGAGGCGCTCATTCGCACCAATAACAACCAGAGCGCCGCCGCCAAACTGCTCGGGATCACCCAAAGTTCTCTGAGCCGCCGTTTAGGCAAGACTACCATCAGCGAAAAAACAGCCGTCCAAAAACAAAAAGCCAGTGATAACACGTAATACCGGATGGTTTAGATACTTGACCGTTGTAGCATGCCGCATGGCTCATCTGTTAATGAGGTTGCGTCCTACCCGACAATCACTCTATATGCACAAAGACATAGTAGTTGCTTATAAAGAAAAGAAAGGCGTAATTAAGACTAAAAATCAATTCAAAGTGCGCCCGGCTAATCTTAATATAGCAGCAGAAAGAATTGAACGACTAGAAGCTAAACTTGAAGAGCATGCCAAAACTATCAATATCCAGAGGGATATATATTGTAAATTTGTTCGCTGTTTGTATAAGACATGGTGTTCAAGAAAGCTAATTAAATTTTCGGCCAGAATTAATAAAGTGAATAATTTTATAGTTTTCACCTATTAACTAGTTAAAAGATTATGTTACTTTTTTAATTGTCAGGATGACAATTATTGCAAGGATGCAACTATGAAAAATTATAATACTCTGTCAAAAGAAGAGAAGCTGCTGCTTCTTCTACAACTATTTGTTGAAAAATTAAAACAGTCTGGTTTCGAACATAGCAGAATCGTGCGCTATATGTGGCTATTTTGCGTAGGCTACTATATTAAATAGTATCTACCAAATGAGACCAGTACCACAATAGATCGCTTCACCATTATTTCAATGCTTTCAAATGCACTTAAAGGAAGCTCACAACGAATCATTGATACGTTAGGGTATGAGCATGAACTTACTTCTTTCGGTATCTAATTCACTATGTGATTGATAATGAACAAGAGGCTGAAGGGATTTATCAGGTAGAAAGGGTTAAGTATGAGAAGGCGATACTTTTAGGACAAGTTTACGCCACCAAAAAAAGAGAAAAGGAAAACGGCTCTAACCTTAATACTATAATTATAGTCTTTAAAAAATTATTAGACTGATGAAATTAATCTTGGTAATTTATTTTCTTTTCTTATTGGTGCATTTTTTGCGCAGTTTAGCACTGGCTTTAGATATCTCTTCACTAGCTTTTTTATTCCATAGATCAACACCTGAAGATAAATTTTCATAAATATTGGTTTTCAATGAAAAGGATTTAATTAAGGAAAGCATAACAGGAGATACATCGAGCTTTTTCTTATCGATTACATAAGTGATATGTTTAGATGAAAAGTAAAGCGATAATGAATATGTTAAGACAGTAACCTGTAACCAAATTGACTGCGCCATATTATACCTACCCGCTGTAATGTCGTTAAGGATATTTATATTGTATATGGATATAGCTAGAATTATTAAAGAAATTGAAACTGAAACTTTGGAAGAGTATTTTATACGGCCTATTTTAAATTTCAACAATTTAAATAAGTTGAAGTTACCAGCTAGCATGAAACTTAATCCAGTAGTACCTATGTCTATGCTAGAGTTGGTAAAAGTGTTTTGAGAATTCCAAAAAAATGAAAAAGTTAACAATGATAATATTAAAAGAATCAACACTTCAACTTTGCAACTCTTATACAGTTCGCGCATATAGGGTGTGTTATACTTCAAGACAGAAGTTAAAAAATCATAACTATACATAACGAAAACACCCCAGAAAGTTGAGGGTAAAGTATATTTATACATTCCTAAAAGACAATGATAACTATTAGATATCATATCACTTATATTTGTGGCAGAAAAAGATAGCATGGCAATAGAGCTATCTTCCGGGAATGCATACCAACTCCAAAACGTGGAAACAATAATTACTAAGTAAATAACATATTTCATTTTATTGACCGATGATTTGGATTTTAGGGATAATTATAAAAACCATGGTGTGAGAAGTTACCTATTTATAGGTATTTATTTACATAATTAAATTGTTTGAGTTCTGATCAAAAGTGCGATAACTGCGAGTAGAAAACAACAAAAAAAACCAAATAAAAACGTATAATACAATAGCTTGAGGCTGTTTATTGCTATTAGATTTTGACCTTCATGTGCAAAGTTATAAGCTTGGTTGTTTTTGTCTAAAAATAAGATCTTCTTATTTTGTTTTAACCGCATAAAAAAATAGGTCATTAGTGGCGAACCGAAGTAACCCATATTGCAGTGCAATAAGTAAGGGGTAGGCAGGGTATACTTTTGTTGAAAGTCGGAAATCAGTTTCTGATATCGAGATCTGCTAGTTAGATATAAAAAAATACTTATAATCAGGCAAACTAAAGGAAGCATGATTAAAACCATTATTGCCGAATTCATTTTTCAAATTCCCATGTATTCATAGATAGTATCCATTACCGAGTCACTTGCTTTGG
Source organism: Brenneria izadpanahii (assembly GCF_017569925.1). Lineage (NCBI taxonomy): Bacteria > Pseudomonadati > Pseudomonadota > Gammaproteobacteria > Enterobacterales > Pectobacteriaceae > Brenneria > Brenneria izadpanahii. The sequence goes on from NZ_CP050854.1 coordinate 4,314,017, forward strand.
CACCAACATAACCAGCAGCTATCGAGCCAACAGCAGCGCATACTACCGCGCCGGTTCCTGCTGTGGCGATCCCAATTGCTGCACATACACCTAATCCTGCGACAGAACCGGCTGCACCAGCTCCCACACCTGTTAAGGTCGAAGCGCCAAACTTACCATACTCTTTGAATGCAGTTCTTTTACATTCGCTCTCGCGTCCTTTAACGCAGGCATTGACTACTTCATTCGTGGTTCCCGCAAAGGCAAAACCTATACCTATGTAGCCGCCTGATTTCAAAAATTTTGCGGCTTTTGCTGCATTACCAACATAATTCGAATAGCCAGGTATCCCTCCGAGTCCCACAGTTGACCATTCATGTACTATGGATCGGCTGGATAGATTTAGTGCTCTACGCATGTCTTCGTAAGGCTTAAACTTCACGGCATAACGAATCAATGATTTCAGTAGTGGCTTGTTCACAAGTTCTTTTAGCTGATTGAAGAGCTGATTACGTTCTACAAAGAATTGCTGGCTAATCAGTGTTCCCTGAGCACGAAACTGGTTCTGGTAGCTGACCTCTATCCTTTTGAGGGTATTCTCAATCTCTGAAAAATATCTCTCTCCAACGTCGCCAACAGTGCCAAAAATTTTATCACCCGCGGTGGTCAGTGCAGCGATCAAACCATAGTGTTGCTGCATGAAGCCTGCTTCGTCAGAGCTTACGCCAACAAACGCTCTATTTGTTCTTTGTTTAGCCTCTCGTAAAGCGCCTATCATTTGCATGGTTTGTGAAGAAGCCGGGTCTGCTACGATCACTATCTGTCCCGGAGTCAACCAGGGAGTGTCTGCATTGTTTTGCATGAAGAGGCGGGCAGCTTCAGAGTTGCTGTCACGAAAAAGCATTCTTGCCTGGAATCCAAGGTTGCCAGGTTGTTGTACTACACAGTATGCTGGTGCGAGATTGCGCGGCATTCCATTTCCTCCAATGAAACCGCTAGTTAACTGTAGAGATAAACTTGTTTCTCAAAAAATACCTAAATCAATCCTGCCATGTATTGTAAATAAGTCTAATGATTTAGGCAAAAGGTATCGGTTTCATGACAGAGCTAAAACGCAGTAACAGTGCAGGGCTTCATAGTTGAGTATTAAGAGATTTTTGAGTTAAGGCGGCGCTACTGGGGATATTCCGTCATTTGTTAAATGATATTATAAAGGGCTACTTGACTCAAATTATGTAGCCGCATTCAATGTTTTTAATTGTCAGAGTCCATTGTGTACAGAATCATTACTCTCACTAAATGAACAGTTCTCTACTTTATCGCCTTTAAACGTGACTGTTAGTGATTTACTTTTCACATCGGTCCCGTTCGAAAAAATACCTACGATTGGAATATAAGAAATAGCTGACATATTCGAGTTCATGATCGAGTAAAGCCACATGTCCTCATTTGAATCTAAGGCTGTTTTACGTGTTGGTTCACCAAATTGTCTTTCAATATCGCTTTTTGTAGTTCGACCGTTTGTAATCTTTGACGCAATACTTTGCTGTGTCTCATTTTTAATCGATTGATTGCCGATTTTTTCAGCAAGCAGCAAATAAGCCGCTTTCTGAAATTCTATTTTTTGTAATTTTGTACAAGTTTCATCAGTTATAGTTACTTGCAACCGAAAAGAATTACATTTCAGCGCTTCTAAAGAGCTTCCATCAATAAACCATTGTTAACGGTAGCTCAGGCATGAGAGAAAGCGTTTTATTCTGCCGCGAAAAATCAAATGTAAGAACAATCTCATGCTGTTTACCTCGGATTATTTCAATCTCATCCAACATCGCTACTGCGTTTGCTGTATGTGAAAGAGATTTGATCCTACCCACGAATGGTGGACACGCTGTTAAGCGAGTAAAATCGTTAACAAGGTGAACCATGACGCAAGCAAAATCTGTGAAGAAGACATCCCGTAATCAATATACCCCGGAGTTTCGCCAGCAGGCGCTGGCGCTGGCTGAGCGCATCGGCGTCGCCAAAGCCGCCCGGGAACTCGGCCTGCACGACTCTCAACTCTACGCCTGGCGCAGTAAACAACGTCAGCAGGGCTCCACCTCTGAGCGTGAGCAGCAACTGGCCACGGAAAATGCCCGCCTTAAACGTCAACTCGCCGAGCGGGATGAGGAGCTGGCTATCCTCCAAAAGGCGGCCACCTACTTCGCCAAACGCCTGAAGTGAAGTACGGTTTTATACAACAGCATCAGGCGGCGTTCTCAGTGAAAAGTCTGGCCAGGGTACTGCGTGTCTCGCGCAGCGGCTGGTATGCCTGGCTGAAGCGCCGGCAATCCCCCTCACCGCGGCAGATGCGCCGCCAGCAGTGTGATGAGCGGGTGGCGCAAGCTTTTATACAGGCCAAACAGCGCTATGGCGCGCCCCGCCTGACGCAGGAGTTGCGTGAAGCCGGTCATGGCTGGAACCGTAAAACGGTGGCGGCCAGTCTGCGACGTCAGGGATTACGGGCCAGAGCGGCGCGCAAGTTCAAAGCCACGACAAACAGCCGGCATAACCTGCCGGTGGCGTTGAACCTGTTGCAACAGGACTTCAGTGCTACGGGGCCGGACCAGAAGTACGTTGGGGATATCACCTACCTGTGGACAGAGGAAGGCTGGCTGTACCTGGCGGTGGTTATCGACCTGTATTCGCGTCGGGTGGTGGGTTGGTCGATGTCGGAACGAATGACGGCGGAGCTGGCGTGCAATACGCTGAAAATGGCGCTGTGGCGGCGAAAGATGCCGCGCGGCGTGATAGTTCACTCTGACAGAGGGAGCCAGTATTGTTCCCATGATTATCAGAGTGTTATCAAAGACAATGAACTGATATGCAGTATGAGCGCGAAGGGCTGTTGCTACGATAACGCTTGTGCGGAAAGCTTCTTCCACAGTCTGAAAGTGGAGCTAATCCACGGTGAGAGGTTCAACACGCGGGAGGAGATGAAATCGGCGGTATTCGAGTATATCGAGATAGACTACAATCGGCACCGACGGCATAGTGCCAACGGCGGGCTAAGCCCGGTGCAATTTGAGGAAAGAAACCTCGCTTAAGGCTGTGTCCACCGTTGCTGGGCAAGATCAATTCGCCTTCTGGAATAGTTAATTGGATACCAGTCAATTGCTGTATGCCACAGGGGTGAGAGAGCGGTTGACGTTTTTCCTCTGCCGCATGATCTGGGCGGCCAGAAAAATCTAAAAAGAACCATAGCGGCTCATTGGATGGCGCTATCCCTACCTCAATCGAATATCCATCAGGCAAGTAGCTTGGCTGATAACTCCAGTGGGGAAATGGGACAGTTTCTCCCTGCGTTGTTGGGCGAAAACCGACACCAAATGGAGAATAACGGCATTCTTGATCGGTTAACCGCAGCAGAATATCAAGCGACGGGGTTGTTTGGGCAAACTGCCGGATAGGTTCTTTATCATCAAGGTAAATAAACTCAAGAAAGATATTATTGAAAAAAAATCGACGATTAGCCGTTCCTTGTCCGGGGTGGTGATTCGATGTTCCTTCAAGAAACCCATTCCGGACCAGAACATCGGCAATAGATGCATTATTTTTAGAGCAGACAAACAAATGATCAATTTCCATTATTCACAACCAACATTATACATATACATATGTTATGACTAAAACATAAGAGCATTCATTATCGAAAGCAACGCGCTTCATCATAGTGCACACCATCAGCCTTTCTGCCCCGCAAGCGACAATCAGCCGTCTCCGCCCGGAATACGGCGGCGGCTGGCGGCTTATTCCCAGCCAGGGAATATGTACATATTGCACAACCCACCCTATTCAACCTGCGACGCTACGCACAATACGGCGCGATATCGTGATGGGCGTCGGCTAAACGCGGCTGTCTGGTATGCACTTTGCTTTTGCTGGTCAGGTATTGCCGATCCATGCCGACATCCGCGGGCGGATCGAATGCGCCGATAACAGGCGGCCCGCGTCATCGCGGGTCGGCCCATGACACCGTTTTCACAGGAGATCCCCATGCGCAATGAAGTTCCAACGGACTATCCGCTTTCGGCGGTTCCTCTTTCCGCTCGCAAAGGGCTGCTGTCCACCTCGCTGGTGCTGGTGAGTTTTACCCTGTTTACCGCCACGATGTTCGCCGGAGGAAAACTGGCCAGCGGTTTTACCTTCGGCGAGTTGCTCTGGGTGGTGCTGATCGGCAATCTGCTGCTCGGCGCTTATTCCGCCATTCTGGCCTATATCGCCTACCGCAGCGGTCTAAACACCCTGTTGATGGGGCGTTTCTGTTTCGGCGAATGGGGCTGCAAACTGGCGGACTCGCTGCTCGGATTCACCCAAATCGGCTGGTATTCCTGGGGCGTGGCCACCGTCGCCATCGTGCTGATCAAAATCCTCGGTCTGCCGCCGAGCTGGGAAATTCCGCTGATGGTGGTGTTCGGCTTCGCCTTCTGCGTTACCGCCTATATCGGCTACCACGGCCTTGAATGGTTATCGCGCTTCGCCGTGCCGGCCATGTTGATCTTCATCGTCATCAGCTTTATCAAGAGCGGTGAGGATATGGGGTCATGGAGCCAATTGGCATCGATGACGCCCAGCGATCCCATGTCTCTGGCGACCGGCATCACCGTGGTGTTCGGCACCTTCGTCAGCGGCGGCACCCAGTCCACCAACTGGAGCCGCTTCGCCAAATCCGGGCCGGTGGCGATATGGTCCACGCTGCTGGCGTTTTTTGTCGGCAACGGTCTGATGGTCTTCACCGGCGCCTTCGGCGCGCTGGTTTATCAGCAGGCCGATATCGTCGATGTGATGCTGGCCCAGGGATTGGTCACCCTGGCGGTGCTGATGCTGATCGTCAACATCTGGACCACCCAGGACAACACCATCTACAACTTCGCCGTGGCGGGATGCAACCTGCTGCGCACGCCTAATCGCAAATGGATGACCCTGGCGGGCGCCGCCATCGGAACGCTGCTTGCCATCGGCGGCATGTATGACATGCTAATCCCTTATCTGATCCTGCTCGGCACCTTTATTCCGCCCATCGGCGGCGTGATCATGGCGGATTTCTGGCTACGCTATAAAGGCCAATACCCAAACCTGGAAACCACCGCCCTACCCGCGTTCAACGTCCGGGGGCTGGCGGCCTACGCCATCGCCTCGGCCGTGGCCTATGTTTCGCCCTGGATCGCCCCGCTGGTCGGCATTCTGGTCGCCGTGGCGGTCTATGGCGTGCTGACGCGTCTGGCAACGGGCGCCGAAGTCTCTACCGAAACCTCATCCTAAGCCGCGTTAGTCTGACAAGGATCCTCCATGCCGATCACCTGTGCCGACATCCCCCATCTGCCCGGACTGGAAAGCATCCGCTTCCGGGCGGGTTTTCAGGGCGCCAACCGGGTAGTACGCTGGCCCTACGTCGCGGAGAACGACACTATCCTTCCCTGGGTGGAAGGCGGCGAGTTGGTGTTTATTACCGGCATCAATCACCAGCGCGACAGCGCCAACCTCTGCCAACTGATTGAGGAAGGCCGTTCCCGCCAGGTGGCGGGCATGGTGATCCTGACCGGACAACCCTATATTCGCCGCATCCCGGAAGCCGTGATAAGGCTGGCCAACCAGTACGGTTTCGCGCTGCTGGAACAGCCCTACGACCTGAAAATGGTCAGCGTTACCGAGATCATCAGTAACGCCATCGTGCAGGACAACCTGCTCGGCCACTCTCGCCGCCTGTTTCTCGGCCGGATCATCGCCGGCATTGCCGAAGCGCCGGAGTTGATCCATCTGCGCGCCAGAGAGTTGAATATTGAACCCGAACAACCGCTGACCGGCGTCGTGATCCGCCTTACTCAAGGGGGCGATCGCCAGCAACGCGAAAACTGGCACACGCATCTGGATAGCTATCTGGCCGAACGCCTGTCGCTGCGCGGCAATCCGTTCCCGGTGTTGCGTCAGTTGGATGACTGGCAATTAATCTGGAGCGCCGCGCCCGATAACGAGGATATCGCCCAATTGTTGTCGCCCCTGCGCCAGACGCTCCCCGGATTGCCGCTGGCGGTCGGCATCGGCGGCGAGTGCAAAGGCCTCAGCAGGCTGGCGGATAGCGTACAACAGGCGCGGGAGGCGGCCACCTTCGCTGAAATCCACCAGCAACTATTCGAACCGGTGTATTATCGGGAACTGGGCGTCGCCCGCCTGTTCGCCGCCGTCCAGGATAAACGCCTGCTGCGCGATTTTTGCAGTCAGACCCTGGGGCCGCTGTGTTTCAACCGCAGCCGCGAAGCCCAGGATCTCAAGGCGACGCTAGCCGGCTATCTCAACAGCCACGGCCGCCACGTTGAAGCCGCCCGCGCGCTGGGGATTCACCGCAATACCCTTCGATACCGGCTGGCGGCGCTGGAGAAAATGACGGGCCGCGCGCTGCTGGATCCGCTGCACCGGCTCAACCTGCACAACGCCCTGTTGATCGAGCGCATATTGTTGCACACCCATCAGCTCGATCCTCACGAGTCCGACGGCTGACGGCCCTCCGACCCGCAATCTTTCCGTCACGACAAGGAGAATACTAATGAGAATCGTCAACGCCCGCCTGCGCCATCGTCCGGAACTGTTCACGCTGGAAATCCGCGACGGAATATTCACCGCGATCGCGCCGCAAACCGCCAGACAACACGCCGCGGCGGATGAGATCGACGCGCAGGGCAACCTCGCCTGCGCGCCTTTCGTCGAACCGCATATCCATCTCGATGCGGCGCTTACGGCCGGGGAGCCCAACTGGAACCAGAGCGGCACCCTGTTCGAAGGCATTGAGCGCTGGGCCGAACGCAAGCCGCTGCTGACGCCAGACGATATCCGCACCCGCGCCCGGAAAACCATTCAACTGCTGATGGAGAACGGCGTGCAGGCGATCCGCACCCATGTCGATACCACCGATCCAACGCTGACGGCGACTAAGGTGCTGTGCGAGCTGCGCGAGGAGTTGAAGGACCAGGTGGAGCTACAAGTGGTGGCCTTTCCTCAGGAGGGGCTTCTCTCTTATCCCAACGGCCTGCGGCTGATGGAAGAAGCGCTGGAAATCGGCGTCGATGTGGTGGGCGGCATCCCGCATTTCGAGTACACCCGGGAGTTGGGCGAGGCTTCCATGAAGCAGGTTATCGCTCTGGCGAAAAAATACGATCGCCTGGTGGATGTGCACTGCGATGAAATCGATGATCCCAATTCGCGTTTCCTGGAAGTGCTGGCGGCCGAGGCGCTGTTCAACGACATGGGACACCGCGTCACCGCCAGCCACACCACCGCTATGCACTCCTACGACAACGCCTACTGCTCCAAGCTATTCCGTCTGCTGAAAAAGTCCGGCATCAGCTTCGTCTCCTGCCCTACGGAGAGCATCCACCTGCAAGGACGTTTTGATACCTTCCCCAAACGCCGCGGCGTGACGCGGGTGAAGGAGCTGCTGAAGGCCGGGATGAACGTCTGTCTGGCGCAGGATTCGGTATTCGATCCCTGGTATTCCCTCGGCAATGGCAAGCTGCTGCGGGTGCTGGATGCGGGGCTGCACATCTGCCAGATGATGGGCTATCAGGATATTTCCACGGCGCTGAGCCTGATCACCGACAACGGCGCCAAAGCATTGGGTATCGATGCGCGTTACGGCATTGAGGCCGGCAAGCCCGCCAACCTGATCGTATTGTCGGGCGAAAACGATTACGAAGCGATCCGCCGTCAGGAGGACGTGCTCTGGTCGATCCGCCACGGCGAGATTATTCTGCAACGCCAGCCCGCGCAGGTGATTACCCGGCCGGAAATCTTTCCCGGATAAGAAAAAAACGCGGACAATAACCAAGGTGCAACATCACGTTATCTATGCGAATATACGACGATTGAGATCTACACCCATACCGTGATGTTAAACGTCAGGAGCAACCATGAGTTTTAGCCTTTGGCTCGCTTATACCGGTATTATCAGCGCATTAATCGCGATACCGGGCCCTTCGGCCTTGCTTTGCATGTCCCACGGACTGCGCTACGGGCATACCCGCGCCACCGCGACCGTGCTGGGCGGCGCGATTGCGGCGCTAACGCTGATGGCCTGCTCGGCGCTGGGATTGGGCGCAATCCTGGCGGCCTCGACCACCGCGTTCATCGCGTTAAAAATCGTCGGCGCGATCTACTTAATCTGGCTGGGCATTACGTCGTGGCGTTCATCGGCGATGAATCAGACGGAGCCGGGCGTTCAGGATGCGCCGACGACCGGCTGGTTGTCTCTGTTCCGTAAAGGCTATCTGGTGGGGATCAGCAATCCGAAAGATTTATTATTCTTCGCCGCGCTGTTCCCGCACTTTATTGATACCGCCGCCCCGCACCTTTTGCAGTTCGTGATCCTGGCCGTGACCTGGCTGATGATTGATTGCAGCATGATGTTTATCTATGCCTGCACCGGCCGCCGGCTGTCCGCGCTGTTTTCAAATCCGCGCCGCATCAAACTGTTTAACCGTTCAACCGGCGGCATTTTTATCCTGGCGGGCACCACGCTGGCGGCCTCAACCAAATAATAGCGGCGTTGCCGATAATCACGTTCTCAATGAAGGTGATTATTTTGCCGATGCCAGTTGTTTGATGCCGTTTTCATCCAGCCGATAGCGGATCCACTCGTCCTGCGGTAATGCCCCGATGCTTTTATAGAAATCGATCGCCGGCTGATTCCAGTCAAGCACGCTCCATTCCAAGCGACCGCATTTTCTTTGCCGGGCGATTTCGGCAAGGTGTCCGAGCAGCGCTTTACCCGCGCCGCGGTGACGGAATTTCTGCCCGATGTACAAATCTTCCAGATAAATACCGTTTTTCCCCAGCCAGGTGGAATAGCTCATAAAGAAAACGGCATAACCGGCCGGCTGACCGTCGATACTGCAAATAAGCGCCTCCGCGCCGGCATCCTCGCCAAATAACGATTGTTCAATATCCTGGCGTGAAGCCACCACTTCATGCCTGGCTTTTTCATACTCCGCCAGTTCAATAATCAGATCTAAAATAATGCCGGCATCAGACTTCTGGGCGGGATAAATATCTATTTTCATTTATGTTCCATGGATTGTAATGAAGAGGAATGCTTGCCATGCTACTCCATTGCAAATACTGTATGAACTGCATTGTTCTCAGGGATTAATGAATAATATGCATCTTGACCTACGCCGCATCGATCTGAATTTATTGGTTATATTTAACAGTATCTATCAGCACCGTTCCGTTGCCGAATCTGCAAAAGCGCTGGCAATGAGCGCCTCGGCCGTCAGCCACGCGTTGATTCGGCTACGCAGCGCTTTCTCAGATGAGCTATTTTTTCGTGTAGGCAATACGATGCAGCCCACCGTGCTGGCGGATGAAATAGCTGCGCCCATCGCCGACAGTTTGACGCTGCTGACTCATGGTCTGGCGCGCCGTCCTCGTTTTAATCCCGCCAGAAGTACGGAAAGCTTTACGTTTTCCATCACCGATTACACGGCTTTCTCGGTTTTTCCTTCTCTGATGGCGCAGATGGAAAAGCTTGCGCCGAATATTAAATTCAATCTGATCTATTCACCGCAGAAAGTGGCGATTAACGATTTATTAGCGGGCAAAATAGACTTTGCGTTGGGATTCAGCGAAACGACGCCATTGGGAAATAAGGAAATCGATGAGATCGACTGGATAGAAGACCACTATGTGGTGATATCTCCGTCTGATTATCTGCCCAACGGCGCCTTAACCCTCAACGATTATCTGCAAGCGCGTCATCTTGTGGTCACGCCCTGGAATGAAGCACGCGGCGTAGTGGATTATTCGCTGGATAAGATCAATAAAAAACGCCACATCGTGCTGAAAACCCCGTCAATGATGAGCGCGCCGTTTATCATCGCCCAATCATCCATGTTGATGACTCTGCCTTATCATGTGGCGATGCTTTTCAGCAAAATCATTTCACTACGCATCCATCCGCTTCCCTTTGACGTTCCCAGCTATCGGGTAAAGATTTACAGCCACCGCAGAAACAGCCGCTCGGAAGCCCGGCTGTGGATCCAGTCGCTGCTGCAACGTCTGGCCGCCTGATATTACCGCGGGTCAGCGCAGTTGAATCAGCGTCAAGCGGCCGCCGAACACGGCTCCCGTATCAATGTAGAGTTGGTTAAAAAAGATCAGGGGTTTGTGAAGCGGCGTGTGCCCGAAGATAAACAGATGCGCCCCGGAGATGCGGCTCCCTTCGCCTGCCATCGCCCGCGTGATACGGTTGCGCCCCCAGACCAGCTCATCCTCATCGACGGCTTGGCCGAAGGCATAAACGTCGGCGGGGTAGTCGGCGTGAGCTACCACATAGCGGCGGCCGCCGATATTCGCCTCAATAACCAGCGGCAGGTCTGCCGTTTGGGCTATGCGACTGCTTGCCAGCCGTTTATCGGCATCATTCAGAGCGGCGTACCAGGTTCCCCCATTGCGCGCCCAAAGCCAGCCGTTATCTTCAATCAGCGCTTCCCGCGCCATCTGTTCATGATTGCCGCACACGGCGGTAAACCAGGGCTGATCCAGCAATGACAGGCAGGCCGGGCTATCGGGGCCACGGTCAATCAGATCGCCGACCGAGATCAGCAGGTCGGTTTGACGATTGAATTTCCGGGCGGCCAGCACATCCAGCAATAGCTGATAGCAGCCGTGGATATCGCCGACCACAAATATTTTTTGATAATCCTCTGCGCTGATTCTGCGATACATGGATACCTCATCTGAAACGCGCCGCCTGTTTGGGTTGAATGCTGACGCCCCTTAACGCGGCTAAACGCTCTCCCATTTTTACGCGCTCGGATAAGTATGGCATTTAACGCGCCGCAGTGAGCGACTCTTCCGTCGGATGATGCGGCGTTTCCAGAATGAGCTGATAAAAAACCAGATCCAGCCAACGTCCAAATTTAAAGGCCGCCTGGGGAATCGTGCCCGCATGATGAAAACCCAGCTTTTAAGCGGCGACCAGCCGCCACGCCAACGGCTGCGCAGAAAAGCGGACCAGGAGAGATGGCGCGACCCGGAGCTGCGCTATCTGCGTCGGCAGGTGTCGGAAAGAGAGCCGGTTACCGGGTTGGAGATGATCGAAATTACCCTGCCCGCGTTCGCCAAAGTCAGCTATCCGCGCTGGAGCAATCACCCCTATCAGCAGCGTTTGTGGCTGATTGAAGGGACATTGCACGTCGAGTATCACAGCGAGCGCTTTGAACTCATGGCGGGCGATTGTTTAACTTTCGACGTGGGACATCCCGTCACTTTTCATAATCCTGAGCAACAAGAATGCCGTTATTTATTAGTGATAACCAATGAATAGCGGCGAAGAGCGGGCTTATAACGTCATTCGCCCGCTTGAAGGGGGAAAACCGGCCGACTTCGGGATAGGCGTCATCATCATGCTCCCCCGGTCCCGCCGCCCGCGCGGGCAAGCTCAGGGAAAAGCCCGCGCAGCGTACCGGCGATGGCCTGCCGCTCATATCCCATTTGTTGCAGGATCAGGGCGATTTGCCGCGCTGAGATGTTGTCCTGATACACCGAATGAAGCACATCGGCAATCAAACAGGGTGTGATCACGGTAATGTGGGAAATCTCCGTCGCCGATCCGCCCCACGCCTGCAAAATATGTTCAAAAGCCTGTTCCGGGGTCATGCCCTGTTCCTTTAGCGATGTCACCACGGAAACCAGCTTATCTTTTATTTCATTCGCCATCATTCGGCTCCTTGATTAGCGGCGCCTTTCCTCGGTTGCCGCCAACCGACCATTTACAAAAACCGGACGACCAACCTGCTCCGGCACGCCACAACCAGAGGTTGTGGCAACCACAAATAAAGAGTGTTTTTCCAATATATCTCAAATGCTTATAGTACAACCACCCCTTGTTATCTCCCCTACAGCCGTACCGATACAAGGACGGTATAGCCGTTTGGAAACGCCCGAACTGTGTATCAGGCTGCAGAAGGATTCATTCTCATCATACAACAGGCAGACGATATAACCAGGAAGCAGCACGGGGATCTGATATCCACCCTACATAACAGGAAAACAACACCATGAGCAGATTAAGAAAAAATAGCGCTATCGGTTGCTTTCTTTTCATCTTTAGCCTCTCCCTCGGCTACGCGCAACCGGCTGCCGCGCAAGAGCGCAAAATGGAAACCGACGTCGTTGTCGTCGGATTCGGTGGCGCCGGCGTGTCCGCCGCGGTGTCGGCGGCGGAATCCGGATTGAAAGTCATCGCGCTGGAAAAACAGGCATTCGCCGGCGGCAGTTCCAACTTTGCCGAAGGGCTGTTTGGCGTCCACACCGATCAAACCCGTAAAAACTCGATAACCATGAGCCCGGAAGAGGCTTACCAGACCTCGATGGAGTTTAATCAGTCTTACCGGGTCAATCCCGCGCTGGTGAGACTGTACCTGAAGGAATCCAGCGCCACGATCCGCTGGCTGGAAAAACACGGAGTGAGTTTCTACGTGACCCAGATATCCCCGCATGAACCGCGGGTGTGGCATATCGTGGAAGATTACGGCAACGCCCATCACGGCGCGGCGCTCATCAAACGTATGGTTGAGCGGGCCAACGAGCTGGGCGTGACGGTTATGTATAAAACACCAGGGAAAAAACTGATCTATCAGGATGGCGCTATCAGGGGCGTTGAAGCGGAAGATGCCGATGGCAACAAAATCACCATCACGGCGAAAGCGGTCATTCTGGCGACGGGGGGATTTCAGGATAGCAAAGAGAAAGTCAAAGCCTGGACTCCCTTCGATCCGGAAAAGGTTCAACCCTTCGCTTTCCTGAACAAAACCGGCGACGGTATCGATATGGCGATGAACGTCGGCGCGGATACCACCGACTTCGGGCTGATGATGCATCCCGCGCTGACGGATAAAGGCATTCCGCTGGTGGGCGATCTACAGGGAATGGCCTGGGAACCCAATCTGTGGGTCAACAAATACGGCGATCGTTTTATCGATGAAACGGTCGTGCAAAGTTTTGTGATTGCCGGTAATGCGATTGAAGCGCAGCGCGACAGCTTCGTCTGGTCCGTGTTTGACGACAATACGGTGAAATATGTCGAAGAACAGGGAGCCAGAACCGGAATGGGGGTCATTATTCCGGTCATGAAGAAACTCACCAACGTAAAAAAAGAGATCAACGACGCCATCAGCGCAGGCAGCGACAAAGTGGTCATGGCCGGCTCGCTGAATGAACTGGCTAAAAAGATCGCCGTCGATCCCAAACGGCTGCAAGCGTCCGTCACCCGCTATAACCAGATCAAAGAAAAGAATATCGATGAGGATTTTGTCAGAGATCCGACCACCATCATACCGGTTACCGGCCCGACCTATTATGCTCTGAAAGTCCAACCCCACTATTTCGCCACCATTGGCGGGGTGCGCATCACGCCGGCGATGGAGGTAACGGATAAGCAGGATAACGTGATTAAAGGGCTTTACGCCACCGGGCTTGATGCGGGCGGGCTATATGGCAGAACCTACACGCTATGGGCGTCGGGTTCCGCTTACTCCTTCTCGGTCACCTCAGGCCGTTTGTCCGGCGCCAATGCCGCAACCTATATCCGCGCGCTGAAATAACTCCCGCACGCTGTGTTGGGGAGCCGCCCAGGCTCCCCATCGTGCATCACATGCACAGGGGGAATAATGAATCATATCAATCGATGGGTTAACGCCGCACTGTTAACGGCAGCCGCTTTGGCTGCGCCCGCGGTTTATGGCGTGGAAAATGTCACGCCTTTGCAGCCGGGCGCCACCACCGGAAGCGCGACCGGGATGCTGCCGCCGGACGGGCTCTATTTCTCGTTTGGCAGCTCTTATGAAACCGGCTCCCTGCGGGACGAAAACGGCGATAAGGCCCAAACGCCCGGCGGCAGCGTCAAGCTCAAGGTCGTCAGCTCCGTGGCATCGCTGCTGTGGGTGCCGGGTTGGGAAGTGCTGGGCGCCCGTTACGGACTAAGCGTCACCCAGCCGTACCGCACGATCCGCGTCAAAACCGATAACGGCAAGAGCGCCACGACGGATCGCTATGACGGCTTACTCAACACCACGCTCACTCCCGTGATGTTGTCGTGGGATCTGGGCGGCGGCCTGTTCATGGGATTTGGCGCGGGGATCAGCCTGAAAAACGGCAAGTTTGAATACCAATACAGCGAGGCCGCCGGCAGAAACGTCATGCTGGGCAACTCCACCGCCAATAATTTTTATATTTTTCAGCCCAATCTCGCCTTCACCTACCTGCGGGACGACTGGGCGTTCACACTGAATAACATCTTCAACATCAATACCCGCAACAAAACCACCGAGTATCAAACCGGACACCTCTATTATCTGGATGCGACCGCAGCCAAAACCATGAATAACTGGACCGTGGGCGTGATCGGCAACTATACCCGGCAAATCAGCAGTGATGAGATAAAAGGACAGAAAATCGCCGGCATGCCGGGATTCTATGCTCAGGGGAAACGTACCGAATATGCCGCGCTCGGCCCGATGGTCGGCTACAACTTCGGCTCGTTCTCCGTTTCCGGCCGCCTGTTGGTCTCGCTGTTCGCCAAAAACGACGTGGATATGTCGATGCTGCACCTGGGCGTCACCATTCCGCTGAAATAACGCCGGACGCCATCGTCAATAACCTGGCGATGGCGTTTTCATTCCCTTTGCGCACAGCAAAACTGTGCGCAATATCCCCTTTCTCTATGCGTGTTTTTTATTCCTATGATAGCTGTCATGTTCTGACGGAAAAGGGCTGGTTACACTGTGCGTCAATCCTTGCACGATCTTCAATGATGGAAGCGATGGCACATGGATATCGGCACGCTGAAATATTTTGTTCAGGTGTATGAGGATCGTTGCCTGACTCGTTCCGCACAAAAATTGTTTATTACCCAGCAGGCGCTGAGCAGGCAGATCCTCAACCTGGAGACCGAACTGGGCGTCACCCTGTTTCGGCGTAATTCCCGCGGCATGTCTCCGACTGCAATGGGCGATTTGCTTTATGCCAAAGCCCTGGCCGCCATCAACAGCATCGCCGATCTGGAAAATGATATGCGCGCCAGGCAACGGCGCGAACATCCGCATTATCGTTTGGGCTTCTCCCCCGGCACATTGCAGAGTCTGGGCGTGCAACGGGTAATGGAGTTTCTGGCCACCTATGAGGATGCGGACTGCGAACTGTCCGAACACGCCGATATTGAGTGCGAAGCGCGCGTGGACAACGGCCTGCTGGATATGGCGATCACCGTCAAACCCGCGGACAACCCGCGCCTGCGCTACGCCAGTATCAAACAAGAGCGGTTGGTGCTGGTTTGCAATGAGGAACACCGCCTGGCGCGGCAGGCCAAAACGCGCCCCATCCGCCTGACCGACATGGTCGACGTCTCCTTGATTATGCTGGATGAAACCTTCCGGCTACAGGAGACGGTCATGCAGCATCTGCACCGCGCCGGCATCTCCCCGCACATCCATACCCGCATCAGTCACGATCTGCATGTCGCCTATGATTTGGTGACGTTGAACAAAGGCGTTTTTGTCTTCGTCGAAGGGCTGGCCCGTCCGATGCTGCGTGACGGCATGATCTGTATTCCGCTGTCGGGAACCGGTATGAGATGGGATATCGGGCTGATCGTCGGCCACGGTTCCGCGGCGCATTCACCGGTGCTGCTCAATTTCATTAACAGTTTCCGCCATGAAATGCGCCAGGATCCGAAAACCTCACGCCAGACAACCGGCAGCGGATGCCCGTCGTTTACCTGAAATCACGCCGATAGCGGCATTTATTCTATATGGTGTATAATATGCGGAATTGTTAAAAATATATTGAAACAACTCCGCATAATTAGAGCCGTCATCTTCGTTCTTCGAGATGCGATAATCCCCCGGATAACATCGAGTTTCATTCTGTGAGCAAAAAGGCTAAGTCATGATCACCACCGACGGTAACAACGCAGTCGCCTCTGTCGCCTGGCGGACCAATGAGGTCATCGCCATCTATCCCATTACGCCAAGTTCAACCATGGCGGAACAGGCCGCGGCCTGGTCGAGCGACGGCGACAAAAATATTTGGGGAGATACGCCGCGCGTGGTTGAAATGCAGTCTGAAGGCGGCGCGATAGCCACCGTTCACGGCGCGTTGCAAACCGGTTCTCTGGCGACGAGCTTTACCTCGTCGCAGGGGCTGCTGCTGATGATCCCCACGTTGTATAAACTGGCCGGCGAACTGACGCCTTTCGTCCTGCACGTGGCGGCGCGCACGGTGGCGACGCATTCGTTATCTATTTTTTGCGATCACTCCGACGTTATGGCCGTACGCCAGACCGGCTGCGCCATGCTGTGCGCCAGCAACGTCCAGGAAGCGCAGGATTTCGCGCTGATTTCGCAAATGGCCAGCCTGAACAGCCGGCTGCCGTTTATCCATTTCTTCGACGGCTTCCGCACCTCGCATGAAATCAACAAAATTGAACCGCTGAGCGACGATGCCCTGCGTCAGTTGCTGCCCCGGCAGGCCATTGAGGATCACCGTGAGCGAGCGCTTACTCCCGAACGTCCGGTGATCCGCGGCACCGCCTCCAACCCGGATACCTTCTTCCAGGCGCGCGAAGCGACCAACCCCTGGTATAACGCCGCCTGTCAGCATGTCGAACAAGCCATGGACGAGTTTGCCGGCGTCACCGGCCGTCAGTACCGCCCGTTCGAGTATTACGGTCATCCTGAAGCCACCCGCATTATCGTGCTGATGGGCTCCGGCGTCGGCACCTGCGAAGAGGTGATCGACACGTTACTGACGCGCGGTGAAAAAGTCGGCGTGGTTAAAGTCCGCCTGTATCGTCCGTTCTCCGCCAAACATCTGCTGTCGGCTATCCCGCAAACGGCGAAAAGCATCGCCGTGCTGGATCGCACCAAAGAGCCGGGCGCGGTTGCCGAACCGCTATATCTGGACGTGATGACCTCGCTGGCCGAGGCGTTCTCCGCGGGGGAACGCGCATCCATGCCGCGGGTTATCGGCGGACGTTACGGTCTGTCGTCCAAAGAATTCACGCCGCAGTGCGTACAGGCTATCTTTAATGAGTTAGCGCTCGCCAACCCGCGCCCGCGCTTTACGGTAGGCATCTATGACGATGTGACCAATCTATCGCTGCCGCTGCCCGACGAACATCTGCCGGCCGGCGCGTCTCTGCAAGCCTTGTTCTATGGGCTGGGTAGCGACGGCACGGTCTCGGCCGCTAAAAACTCGATTAAAATCGTCGGCAACACCACCCCGATGTTCGTGCAGGGCTATTTCGTCTACGACTCCAAAAAGGCCGGCAGCCTGACCGTCTCCCATATGCGCGTAGGCCCGCATCCCATCAATTCGGCCTACCTGATCGATCAGGCGGATTTTGTCGCCTGCCACCAGTGGCAGTTTATTGATAAGTACAGCATGGTGGAGCGTCTGAAGCCCGGCGGCGTATTTCTGATTAACTCGCCCTATTCCAGCGACGATTTGTGGCATCGGCTTCCGCAGGAAGTTCAGGCCGGCCTGAACCAGCGCCAGGCCAGGGTGTACTGCATTAACGCCGCGAAAATCGCCCGCGAATGTCAGCTGGGCGCGCGCATCAATACCGTAATGCAGATGGCGTTTTTCCATCTGTCGCAGATCCTGCCGAGCGATGTCGCGGTGGAAAAACTGCGTTCGGCGATCGCCACCAGCTACGGCAGTAAAGGCCAGGAGCTGGTTGAACGCAACTGGCGCGCCTTAAGCGCCACGCTGGAAGCCCTGGAAGCCGTAACGCTGGAAGCCGTCAATCCCGACAGCCCGCTGCGTCCGCCGGTGGTTTCCGACGACGCGCCCGACTTTGTCAAAACCGTTACCGCCGCGATGCTGGCCGGATTGGGCGATACGCTGCCGGTTTCGGCCCTGCCGCCCGACGGCACCTGGCCGACCGGCACCACCAAATGGGAGAAACGCAATATCGCCGAGGCGATCCCGCTGTGGCAGCCGCAGTTGTGCACGCAGTGCAACCACTGCGTCGCCGCCTGTCCGCATTCGGCTATCCGCGCCAAAGTAGTCCCGGCCGAAGCGATGGAAAGCGCGCCGTCGTCGCTGCAATCGCTGGACGTAAAAGCCCGCGATATGCGCGGCCAGAAGTATGTTTTACAGGTCGCGCCGGAAGACTGCACCGGCTGTAACCTGTGCGTGGAAGTCTGCCCGGCGAAAGATCGCCAGAATCCGGAAATCAAAGCCATCAACATGGAATCCCGGCTGGATAATCTGAGCGTAGAAAAAGAGAACTTCGACTTCTTCATGGCGCTGCCGGAAATGGATCGCGCCAAACTGGAGCGTATCGATATCCGCACCTCCCAGTTGATCACCCCGCTGTTTGAGTACTCCGGCGCCTGCTCCGGCTGCGGCGAAACCCCGTATATCAAGCTGCTGACGCAGTTGTACGGCAATCGTCTGCTGGTCGCCAACGCTACCGGCTGTTCGTCCATTTACGGCGGCAACCTGCCCACCACGCCGTGGACCACCGATGCCAACGGGCGCGGTCCGGCCTGGGCGAATTCTCTGTTCGAAGACAACGCCGAATTCGGCCTGGGCTTCCGTCTGAGCGTCGACCAGCACCGCCAGCGCGCCGTGCGCCTGCTGCGTGAACTTGCGCCGCAACTGCCGGATGATTTAGTAGCCGCATTGCAGGAAGAATCGATCGCCCCGGAACTGCGCCGTCAGCAGATTGAACAGTTACGCATGATACTGGCGGATCTCAACAATGAGCAGGCCAGAGCCTTGTCCGCCGAGGCCGATCATCTGGTGGATAAATCCATCTGGTTGATTGGCGGCGACGGCTGGGCTTACGACATCGGCTACGGCGGTCTGGATCATGTGATGAGCCTGAGCGAAAACGTCAACGTGCTGGTATTGGATACCCAGTGTTATTCCAACACCGGCGGCCAACAATCGAAAGCGACGCCTCTGGGCGCCGTGACCAAATTCGGCGAAAAAGGCAAACGTAAAGCGCGTAAGGATCTCGGCATTAACGTCATGATGTACGGCCATGTTTACGTGGCGCAGATATCGCTGGGCGCGCAGTTGAACCAGACGGTGAAAGCCATTCAAGAGGCGGAAGCCTGGCCGGGTCCGTCGCTGATTATCGCCTACAGCCCATGTGAAGAGCACGGCTATGACCTGGCGTTCAGCCACGATCAGATGCGCCAGTTGACCGCCACCGGCTTCTGGCCGCTCTACCGTTTCGATCCGCGCCGTATCGAGGAAGGCAAACCGGCGCTGATGACGGATTCCCGTCCGCCGTCAACCAGCCTGAGCGAGACGCTGCTGCATGAACAGCGTTTCCGCCGCCTGAACAGTCAGATGCCGGAAGAGACCGCGCAACTTTACGAAGAGGCCGAAATCGATCTGCGCCGCCGTTATGATTTCCTGACTATGCTGGCGGGCAAAGCCGAGAAGACCCCGCAGGAGTAACGCGCCGGAAAGGCTATCTTTCAGCGCGTTGGCAAGCCTGCGGGTTCGTACCCCACCCCATCCCTCCCCTTCACAGGGGAGGGAGAAAACCCCCGCGTTTTTAATGCATTCGCTCCTCCCCCTGGCAAGGGGGAGGCTGGGAGGGGGTCATAAATATCCCACTAATCCAATTATGCCCGCAAATCGGCCCACTACTCGCATCCTGCGCAGATGCCGGGCGTCTGGAGAAGCGGCTAACCAATCACCGGGGCGGCAGGCCCTCAGCGATAAATCCGGCTTATCGCGTCCGCCACCGTCTCTATCAGCTCTTCTTGCAACAGACAAACGCTCAACCGGATATACTGACCGTTTTTCGTGCCGAAACGTTCTCCCGGCTGCACGGCGACGCCATGGGCGGCCAGCGTGATCAACGCATAACGCTCCGACGGCACCGGCAACCAGATACACAGGCTGTCATTTTCCGGCACATAGATCCCCCGCCTCGCCAACGCATTCGCCAGCCATTGTCGTCTTTGGTGGTAAACCTGACGGGCATGCGCAATCCCCCGCTGCGTTTTCTCATCGGCCAGCAAAAAGCGCAACGCGCCTTGCAATATCCGGCTGCTCCACCCGGCGCCGAAATTACGAAAGGACTGGATCTTGCCGATAACCTCCGCCGAACCGGATAGCACGGCCATGCGTAAATCGGGGCCGTAGGCTTTGGAATAGGAGCGGACATAAATGGTCTGCGCCGGATAATACGCTCCCATGCTCAACGCGGGATTGGAAGAGATCTCGCCGACGCCGTCATCTTCGATAATCATCGTCATCGGGCTATCCGCCAGCAGTTCGGCCATCGCCTTCATACGCGACGGACTTACCGAACGGCCGGTGATCGAATGGGTTCTGGGCTGATAGATAAACGCGGCGGGTTTATGCTGCAACGCCTGTTTCAGCGCCTCGGCGACCGGCCCCTGTTCATCACATTCGACCGGAATGGCGTTGATGCCGATGTTGTCCAGCAAATCCAGCAGCCGCGCTGCCGTCGGGCTTTCAATCGCCACCGTGGAGCCGGGGAAGATCAGCGTCTGCAGCGTCAGGTTCACGCCGTCAAAACCGCCTTCAGACGTCATAAACGCCTGCGCGGCATACGGCCAGTCCTGGCGCAGCCGCGCCTCCAGTTCGGGAATGATCGGCGTGCGTTGATAGCTATTTAAATTCTTAACCTGAGCGCCATACAGCAGCGCCTCGCTCAGATCCGGCAGCAAATCAGGATCGGGCGCCGCCAAAGTGAGATCGGCAATAATCGTATCGCCGAAATTGCCGATCTTCTCAAAACGTTCCGGGCGGGGCGACGTCTGCTGGCCGGAAACCCACATCCCCGTTCTGCCGCGTCCCGCAATCACTTTCTGCCGCCGCAGTAGAGACCAGGCCGCCGAAATCGTCGCCGGACTCACGCCCAATGCTTCGGCCAGCTCCCTGACTGACGGCAGCTGCTTGCCGATTTCAATTTTGCCATCCCGGATCAGCGCGGACATATCCATCGCAATGCCCCGGATACTGTGATTATGCAGCTGTTCCGCCAGCCAGTCGGTATCGATCGATTTGCTCATAAATAATATTTTGTACAATAACAAAAATATCATTGTACACATATAAACAACGATCTAGTATCAAAAAAACGCACATTATGTGCAAATGTCAGACATCTTTTTTATATGCGAGCTATCGCGCCTTCACCAGGGAAACAACACGTTGACTATAACGATTAGATTGGCAGTGAGGGATTGGGATTACATCACCCCGCTTGCCTTGGGCGACATAAAACCAGAAGGGTTTGAACTAAAAATAGATCGAGTCGGTACGCTGCCAGACAACCTGGCGACCAGCAGTCAGTACGATGCGGGCGAAGTCTCATTCAGCCGCTATGCGCAAAGCCGCGCCCGTGGCGATGAGAGTTTGGTCGCCCTGCCCCACTTTCTTATGCGCGGTTTCCGGCAGCGCTGCATTCTGACCACGCAGGACAGCCCGCTGACCGAGTTATCGCAGCTGGCGGGCAAGCGCATCGGCCTGACGGGTTGGCAGGATTCCGGCAACACCTGGACGCGGGCGCTGCTGCGTCGTGAAGGCATCGGCAATGACGATGCCTACTGGTATGTCGGCCGCTTGACGGACGCGCACCCCATCGTCGATCGTCTGGGCGGGTTCGGCCGGCCGGGGCGGATAGAAGCCGCGCCGGGCGAGCAACCGTTGATCACGCTGCTGAAGAACGGCGGTCTGGATGCCATTTTCACGCCTTTCATGCCGGAAGGATTTTTTAACGGCGATTCAGGCTTAAGGCAGTTGCAACCCGATTTTCGCCAGGCGGAAATCGACTACTTCCATCAGGTCGGCTATGTTCCCGGCATGCATGTGCTGGCGATGAAGCCCGCCCTGGCGGCCGAACATCCCTGGTTGCCCCAGGCTCTCAGCAACGTGATCGACCAATCATATAAGGTGTGGATGGGCAAACGCATTAAATACGCCGATACCACCCCGTGGCTGTTGGACGACCTGCGCAGAACCGCCCAGGATTTACCCGCTCACTGGAACGATAATGGCTTTGAGATCAATAAAAACATGATTGCCGATTTTGCCAGTGAACTACATTTACAAGGGATCACCGCTAACCGCCTGACTCCGGAAGCGCTATTCCCATGGGCGTCCTCTTTTTCGTCTACAGACAAGAAGGATTGATATGAAAGTCGCACTTGGTCAATTTGCCGTCGATCGTGAATGGCAAAACAACGTTGTCATCGCGCTGAAGCTGATGGCGGACGCGCAACAGGCGGGCGCCGATCTGCTGGTGCTGCCGGAAGGCGTCCTGGCGCGCGATATCACCAATCCCAAACTGGTGTTAACCGCCGCTCAGCCGTTGGACGGTCCTTTCATCAGCCAACTGCTTGCCGCCAGCAAAGGCAATCAGATGACCACGATGATGTGTATCCATGTGCCGAACGGTAAAGAAAAAGTCTGGAACGTGCTCATTGCGATTCGTAACGGCGAAATTATCGCCCAGTACAAGAAACTGCATCTGTACGACGCGTTTTCCATGCAGGAATCAGAAAACGTCACTCCCGGCGATGAAGTGCCGCCGTTGGTCGAGGTCGCGGGTTTGAAGATCGGCCTGATGACCTGTTATGACGTGCGTTTCCCCGAACTGGCGCGCCGTCTGGTGCTGGATGGCGCGCAGGTGCTGGTGCTGCCTGCCGCCTGGGTGAAAGGGCCGCTGAAAGAGACCCACTGGGAACTGCTGGTTCGCGCGCGCGCGCTGGAAAATACCGCTTATGTCGTCGCGGTCGGCGAATGCGGCGTGAGAAATATCGGCAACAGCATGGTCGTCGATCCGCTGGGCGTGGTGGTGGTTCAGGCTCCGGAAGTACCGGCGCTGGTCTACGCCGATGTCGATCCCGAACGGCTTTCTTATGCGCGGGAAATCTTACCCTCGCTGGCCAATCGCCGTTTTGCCGCGCCGCGCCTGCCGAACGAGTAATGGAGTTTTATATTCTATTTATAGGAACGTTATCAACACGACACGCAGCCTGCTTTTCATGAGGGCGAAGGAGATTGAGCAATGAAAATGAAACGATTGGGGCAGACCGCACTGCTAACAGGATTACTCTTTTCCGCCGGCGCGTTTGCCGCGGAGACTCCTGAGATCGCCCCCCAGCAGGTGAATGAAAATCTGCATTCCCGTTTACCGGACGCAATTAAAACATCCGGCGTGCTTAAGGCAGTGAACAACGGTTCATTTCCTCCGTATGAAATTGTGAGCGGCACGCACTCTCTGGAAGGCGCCAGCGCCGATCTGGCGAAAGCGTTGGGCGAAGTGCTGGGCGTAAAAATCGAACATGCCTCCGTCAGCGGCTTATCCAGCCTGCTGAGCGGCATTCAGTCCGGCCGTTATCAGTTCGCCATGGGGCCGATTGGCGATTTCCCCGCTCGTCAGGAAAAAAATGATTTCGTCGATTTCGTGCGTGAGTTCGTCGTGTTCGCCGTGCGTTCCGGCAATCCGGAAAAAATCAATACGCTGGAAGACACCTGCGGCAAACGTATTGCCGTGATGTCCGGCGGCTCGGCGGAACAGGTGATAGTGAAACAATCCAAATCCTGTACCGACGCAGGCAAACCGGCGGTGGCGATCCAGTCTTATACCGATCAGCCGACCTCTATTCTGTCAGTCCGTTCAGGCCGGGCCGATGCGTTCTTCTCTTCACAGGCGCCGCTCACCTACTTTGTCGATCAGACCAACGGACAGCTGGAACTATCCGGCACCGGCCAGCACAACGGCTTTAGCGATCTGTATCAAGGTTCGGTATTCGCCAAAGACTCTCCGCTGGTTCCCATCGTCCAGGAAGCCTATCAGCAGTTGTTCGATAACGGCACCTACGCCGCCATCATGAAAAAGTGGCATCTGGAAGGAAACATGCTGCCGGCGCCCGGCACTAACCTGGCGGGAAAACAGTAACGCTGTCGCAGCCTTTCTGACCGACGGCGATGTGACCGCTAAATGCCGCTCCGGCTTTGGGTTGCATTGCCGTTATGCCTACAGGATCCTGCCCGTTTGGCAAGAGATCCGGCTAATATCAACATGTTATTTACGAACCGCTTTCGCCTGCGCGGCGATGGGGATAACCGCGGCCGATAAGCGCCATCGCTCGCGGACAACCGTTTCGTCAGGCGGCCGTTTTAAAAGGCCGCCTTATCGGAAATGCCGCTATTCTGAAATAGTAATCCGTTTGGCGAACCATCGATTTGGAAAAGCATCGTTATGAACCATAACGTCAACGACAAGGGGTATTCTTCTACTGTGGATGCGCTGAGAAATGTTGCCAGAGCCCAGGCCCCCAGCCGCCTAAAGCATAGGCTGTCGTGGGGCTTCACGCTGATCATCGCGCTTTACGTCATATGGTCGGTCAGCACCAATAAAAACTTCGAGTGGCCCGTGGTTTATCAGTGGTTCACTGAAAAAACCATTATGGAGGGGTTAAGCGTTACCCTGGGACTGACGGTGGTTTCCATGGCGATCGGCGTGGCGCTGGGCCTGCTGCTGGCGATAGCCCGCTTGTCCAATAATGTGCTGCTGCGCGGACTCTCCGGCCTCTATATCTGGTTTTTCCGCGGCACCCCGCTGCTGGTGCAGCTTATTTTCTGGTATAACCTGTCCACCCTGTTTCCCCGCGTATCGCTGGGCATTCCGTTTGGTCCGGAGTGGATAAGCTGGAACACCAACGACCTGATCACGCCGCTGACGGCGGCGATCGCCGGGCTGGCGCTGAACGAAGCCGCCTATATGGCGGAAATCATCCGCGGCGGGCTGTTGTCCGTGGATAACGGCCAGGTGGAAACCACCCAGGCCTTCGGCATGAGCCGCAGCCGCGCGCTGCGCCGCATCATCATTCCCCAGGCGATGCGCGCCATTGTGCCGCCGACCGGCAACCAGTTAATCAGCATGATCAAGGCGACGTCGCTGGTGAGCGTGATTGCGATGGGCGATCTGCTCTACTCGGTACAGGCTATCTATAACCGTACGTTTGAAGTGATCCCGATGCTGATGGTCGCGGTTATCTGGTATTTATTTATCACCTCGCTGCTGAACGTCGGCCAATCCGCCATTGAACGTTACTATTCCCGCGGCGTTCGCCGCCCGGCGTCGGAAACCCGTCGTACCGCGCCGGCAAAAGCGGCCCCGTTGAACGATGCGATCGGTAAGGACCAGCCTCATGACTAAACTTCATCATCTATCCGCCGAGGAAACCGTTTTGACCGAGGATCGGCCGTTGGTCAGAGCGCGTAATGTTCACAAGCACTTTGGCGATAACCACGTGTTGCGCGGGATCGATTTAGACGTTCACTCCGGTGAAGTGGTGGTGATTTTAGGGCCGTCAGGTTCGGGGAAGTCGACTTTCCTGCGCTGTATCAACCATCTGGAAGAGATGGATGAAGGCTATATCATGATGGGCGACGAACAAATCGGTTATCAACTGCGGGGCGAGAAACTCTATCCGCTGTCATCCCGTGAGATAGCCCGTCAGCGCAGCGAAATTGGTATGGTTTTTCAACAGTTTAACCTTTACCCCCACATGACCGTGCTGCAAAACATCATCGAAGCGCCGATCGGCGTCCATAAGCAAAACCGCCAGCAGGCGCGGGCCTATGCGCTGGAACTGCTCGAACGCGTCGGGCTAAGCCATAAAGCGGACGCCTATCCCCGCCATCTGTCCGGCGGACAACAGCAGCGCGTCGCCATCGCGCGGGCGCTGGCTATCCGCCCCAAACTGATGCTGTTTGATGAGCCGACCTCGGCGCTGGATCCGGAACTGGTGGGCGAAGTGTTATCCACCATGAAAGATCTGGCGGTGCAGGGGTTAACCATGATTGTGGTGACGCATGAAATCGGCTTTGCCAAGGAGGCGGCGGATCGGGTGGTGTTTATGGATCAGGGCGTGGTGGTGGAACACGGGCGGCCGGAAGATATTTTGGTCAATCCGCAGCATCCGCGCACCCAGGCATTTCTCAGCCGTTTTATTTAGCCGCCGGCCGAACACGCCGTGGCGGCGCGGCGTGTTCGAATTGGCTTAACCGGCGATGGATGAGCGCCATTTTTTCGGCGACGCGCCGTACCAGCGGTGAAAAGCGCGCGACAGCACGCTGACCTCCGCATACCCCAGCAGAGCGGAAAGTTCGGAAATGCTCACCTGACGCTGCTCTAAATAATAAACGGCCAGCTCGCGCCGGGTGCTTTCGATCATATCCTTAAAACTTACCCCGTACTCGGCCAAACGGCGTTGCAGCGTCCAGCTCGGCATTTTCAGCCTTTTGGCGATGGTGTCCAAACGGGGATTTCCGGTCGCCAGCAAGGTAATGAGCTCGCTTTTCACCTCGCTCACCAGATTGACCGCGGATTGATTTTGTTCCCCGACGATCTCCAGACTGTGCCGGACAACGTTAAACAGATAGTCATTACATTCGGGCATTGGCCGGTTCATCACCTCGCGGGAGAAAAAAATGGCGTTTTGCGGTTTTTGAAAGTAAACCACACAGCCGAAAAGCTGCAAGTGCGCGCGTTTGGCGCGCGGAGCTTTATGCTCAAAATAGACTTTGGCGGGCGACCAATCGTTTCCCAACACGTGGCGCATGATATTGAGAAATATCATCATGGACAGCTCCGCGTTCTGCCGCCGGTCGATGACGACGGCGTCATCGACGCGGTATTCCAGACGGTAGCCGTCCGGCTGTTGGCTTAATCGCAGTTCGCTATTCTGCTGATGCAGCGGAAAATAGCGCGCAAGATTCGTCAGCGCCTGACCAAGCGTCCGGGACGATAAGCACAGATATCCCAATAGCCCCAACTGCTGGGGGAGAAACTGAGCGCCGAACATCAGGCCGAAATTCTCATTGCCGGTCTGTTTGGCCGCCTCGTTGACCGCCTGGCAATAGCGGCCAAAGGAGATCGGCTGGTTGGGCTTCTTAAGCAATTCGCTCTTCAGACCGGCCCGCGCCAATACGCCGGCCGCATCAGCGCCCTGTTGTTCAATAAAGCGCTCCAATCCTTCCATCATCGTCGCTAATACAGTCGCTTCAACAACGCCTTCTGGCTGTATCGCATAGGATCGCATCAGAGATCTCCTTAACTGCCTGCTTAGTGTGAATAGTGAGTCTTATGCGAGGGAATGCCCTGAACAAAGGCGGTCAATCAGGTATTGAACGTTTTCAATCCGTTCAAATTGCAACAACTCGTCGAATAGTTCAGGCAACGCGGCTGACGGCAAACTGTAGCGGGCGCAGGCGCAAAACTTGCTTTCCAACTGCTGACGGCTCAGACGCCAGGTTTTACTGCCCGGCTCGACATCGGCCGCGCGGCGATAGGTTTCGCCGCTCGTCGTCGTAACCTGTAGGCGGCAGCCTAATGCCACGCCGGCAATCCCTTTGGGCAAATCCTGGTCCGGCAGGATCCGCACCTTTTCAGCCAGCGTCCGCACATCCTGGCGTTGTACGTTTTCATCGGAAAAATCTTCCAGATTCAGATGGCCGACCAGCGCGGCGATAGCCAGGCTGTACGGCAGGCTGAACTTGGCTTCCAGGCCGGTGGCCGCCCGCTCGTGGATCAGGATCTTCGGCGCGGCGGGATCCAGATGAACATCAATCGCCGCGATTTGCGCGGCGGCCGTTTTTTCCGTCGCCAGCACATCCTGCAACAGCGCAACGGCGGCATGGCTACAGGTGCAGCACGGATAGCGCTTAATGGTGATGCCCGGCTCCAACAGCGCATAAGGACGGCCGAACGTCATTACCGCCGCTTTCTTCGGGTCGAATCGCTCGGCGAACACATCCACCAGCCCCATCGGTCCCAGTAGGCTTCCCGGCGTCGAAGTCATGCCGACGGCGGCCAGGCGCGCCGCCATCACCCCATGACTGGCGGCCAGCGCCGTTTGCAGCGGCTTCGCATCGCTGCCGAAATTGCTGCGCAGTCCCGCGGCCATCGATGCGGAAAGCCCGATGGCATGGCGCAGCTGCGATACCGTTAGATTCATCGCCAGCCCGCTGGCGACGGCGGCGCCGACGACGCCCAGCGTACAGGTGGCATGCCACCCTTTCATATAATGATAGGGGTGAACCAATACCCCTAGCCGAGCGATCGTCTCCACGCCGGCGATATAGGCATTCACCAGTGATTTTCCGCTGATGTTATGCGCTTCGCCCAACGCCAGACATGCCGCGCCGACCGTCACGGTCGGGTGACTCAGCGACATCAGCGTATCGTCATCGTCATAATCGTGGATATGACCGGCGAAGGCGTTGAACAACGCCGCATCCTGTACGCCAAGACGATCGCCGCGGCCGATCGCCCGCGCGGTCAGCCCCGGCGCGTAATCGCACCTCGCCAGACTGCGCAGTAAATTGAGCGATGCGGGATGTTGAGCGCCGGCCAGCATGACGCCGAGCAGATCCGCCAAATGTTCATCGGCGACGCTCAGCAGCTCCGCCGGCTTCTCCGCGGCAAAACAGGACTGTAAATCAGCCGCGATTTCCAATTCCAAATCCAGATAAAATTTCATCACGATTCCGCTTACGTTCGGGGGTCAAGCGACGATACGCCATCCGCCGGGGCGCTCTGCCCCCGATCGTTATTGCGGCGGATATGGCGCGACAGGCGTTTTTCCAGCATCAGTCCTGCTTTGGAAACCGTATAGCAAATCAGATAGTAAACAATCAGCATGCCGCCATAGATCGCCAGGCTGGGCGTACCGTCAATTTGCAAGGCGGAGCGTTCGATAACGATTTGCCCGGTGCGTAAAAATTCGACCACTCCGACCACGGAACCCAGGGTCGTCGCCTGTATCAATGTGGTGGCCAACCCGCAGTAGGGGGGCAAAATGATGCGCACCACCTGGGGAACTATCACCAACACAAAAAACATAATGGGATGAAATCCCAAGGCATTCCCTGCTTCTTTCTGACCGGGATCGATGGACGATAAGCCGCCGCGAATGATTTCCGCGCCATTGGCGCCGCCCCATAACGACAGGCTAATGACGGTAGAGGTAAAGGGATCGAGGGACATCGCCACCATCGGCACGACGAAATAAACCGCCAGCACCAGCACAAAAATGGGAATGGCGCGGATAAACTCCACGATAAAGATGAAAAGCCAACGAATCGCCCTGATACGCGCGGTGACGCCGATCGCCAACAGAATCGCCAGCACGGTCGACAGTATCAGCGTGCACAGCGACAACCACAGCGTTACGCCGATGCTATGCAGAAAAAGCGGAAAATAGCTGATTAATAACGTCATCGCTTACCTCCTGACAAACGGGCGGTTCATACGGCTTTCCATCAGCCGCATCGCCATGGAAAGCGCGAAGACGGTGACCACATAGATGATCGTAATAGCGCTAAACATTTCTATTGATTTGAATTCCAGAGACACCTTATCCACGGCGACGAAGGTTAATTCGGCCAGCCCGATAACCTGCATATAGGAGGAATTTTTCAACACGCCGATCGAGGTGTACAACAAAGAAGGTAACGCGATGCGCAACGCCAGCGGCCATGCCACCAGCAAAAAATAGTGCAGCGTGGAAAACCCTAACGCCTGGCTTGACTCTTTTAAGCCATGCGGCACCGACGCCAGGCCCGCTCTGAAATTTTCAATATTAAAGGCGACGGCCCAGAGCGACAGCGCGAGGATCCCGGAACCGGTAGCCGATAACTTAATGCCGATTTCCGGCAACCCGAAATAGATGAAGAAAATTTGCAGCAGTAAGGGCGTATTACGAATAAACGAAACGTAGCCCGCGATAATTCTGGCGATAAGGCGGCTCGATGTTGAAACCAGCGCCGAAGCCAGAACTGCGCCTGAAATCAGGGAAATAACTATGCTGATCATGCTCAACCACAGCGTCATTAACCAGCCGTGATATAACGCGGGAGCATTTTCAACGATATACTGCCAATCGAAAGAAGAACCCATTGCCGCCTCTGTCGTCTTGATTGCCCCGTGACGGCCGGTGGTTCGCCGTTCACGGGGTTATTGCCATGCTACATCAGGTAAATGACGGGTTATTTCTGCGGCGGATCGGTCTCATAGGTGGCCACCATCAAATCTCTGACCACCGGCTCCTTGACATACTTATCCACTACCGGGCCGTAGAAATGCTGAGATTTCATGTCCGTTAAAATAACGTCAAGGTAGGCTTTCCACTCTTGTTCGCCTTTACGGATCCCGCCGCCGCCCCACTGCACGTCGTACTGTTCTTTCAGCGGCAACATGCGCAGATCGGGATTCGACGGCAGTAGGTTGATCAGCGAAGCGACATCGCCGGTATAGGCTTCCCCGCGTCCCTGACGCAGACTTTGCAGCGCATCCGAATTGGTATTCATGCGGATCAGCTCCGCTTTAGGCGCGTTAGTGGTCAGCCAGGTAATCTGGCTGCCGCCTTTCAGCGCAATGATTTTTTTATCAAGCACTTCGGCATTGGTTTGATAAGGGCTGTCTTTGGCGACCAGGAAGGTGCTGGAGCCCCAGAAATAAGGAACGGTAAAGTCGATCACCTTTTGCCGGGCGGGGAAAATCCCCAGCGTCGCCAACAGCAGATCCACTTTCTTCGCCATCAGCGTCGGAATACGATTTTCCGAGGTCACGCATTGCAGATCGACCTTATCCGGGCTGCCGAACGCGATCTGGGCGATATGGCGCGCCATATCGATTTCCACGCCGGTCGGCTTGCCGTCGCTGCCGAGAAAGCCCGCGGGGGGATAATCGCACTTCACGCCGACCCGCAGTTTCCCCTGATCCGCAATGTATTTAGGAAGAGGAGGCAGCGTGTCGGCACTGGCGGCCTGAATACCGCACAACATCCCCATGGCCGCGGCAGTGCACAGCCAAAGTAATTTTTTCGAAGACAGCGGACCGCCTTTGAATGGGTTAAATCGCTTCATCAAATAAACCCTCGCCTGGTGAAAAATTGCTGTTAATAAATATAGCTACCCTGCGCAGCGTCTTGCAGAAAAGCCTACGCATCGTTTAAAAAAATTTATTAAAATACAAATTGTTAGTGAAGAAGTTGATCGAAAAACGCCTGGGTGCGCGGCATGGCCGGACGCGTGAATATTTCGTCAGGGGTATTCACTTCGACGATCTCCCCCTGGTCCATAAACACCACCCGATCCGCCACGCGCTTGGCGAACCCCATCTCATGGGTCACGCACAGCATGGTCATCCCCGTTCCCGCCAACAGCAGCATGATTTCCAGCACTTCGTTGACCATTTCCGGATCCAGCGCCGAGGTGGGTTCGTCAAACAGCATGATTCTGGGTTG
Organism: Brenneria izadpanahii; assembly: GCF_017569925.1. Classification (NCBI taxonomy): domain Bacteria; kingdom Pseudomonadati; phylum Pseudomonadota; class Gammaproteobacteria; order Enterobacterales; family Pectobacteriaceae; genus Brenneria; species Brenneria izadpanahii. Next base: position 4,345,348 of record NZ_CP050854.1, read on the forward strand.
CATGCACAGCGCCCTGGCGATGGCGACGCGCTGTTGCTGCCCGCCCGACAGCTGACTGGGGTATTTGTCGGCGTGGCTGGCGATATGGACGCGCTCCAATTGCATCATGGCTACCTCGCGCGCCTCTTTGGCTTTCATTTTTTTTATCCAGACCAGCGCCAGGGTGCAGTTTTGCAATACGGTCAAATGGGGAAATAAATTGAACTGCTGGAATACCATCCCCACTTTACGTCTGACTTCGTGGGCCGATTTGGCGTTATCCGAAATCTCCATTCCATCGATGAATATTCGCCCCTGCTGGTATGGCTCAAGCAAATTAATCGTCCGCGTCATGGTTGACTTACCGGAACCGGAAGGGCCGCAGATCACGATCTTTTCGCCGGTATGAATATCAAGGCTGATGTTTTTCAGTACCTGCGTTTTGCCAAACCATTTGCTGATACTTTCCAAACGGATGATCAACGGCGAATTATGTTTCGGATATAACGACATACCACCTCTCTACATCAAAATAACCAGCTCGATTAACGAGTTGCCGAGGCTTAACTCATGACCATTCATTGCCGCCAAATAGGAATGACCGACATTCGAAATCCGACAGAGCCGCATAAGCCGATGTGGCAAGAAAACCATAATAATGTTGCACATTCAACATATTTTTTTAGAGAAAACCGGGCGATTTTTATGCACGGTTTTGGTGCTCGATTATTGTGCAGAGGTTTGATTTTATCATTTTAATTATTTGTTTTAATTAATATAAAGTTATAGCCAAGTTAGCCTGCTCTCATACATCCCTCCTCTTTAATCCCCCGCCTCATCCACAGCATTACTGTTTTATTTGCCACATTTTAGTGCATGATTATTTAGCCAAAACCACGGCAAGAGAGGCATAGCCAGAAGAGAACGCACAAATCATAATCTTATATTTATTATATTTTTCATTAAGTTATATAAGACACATCATTAAATCACGACAATCGCCATTTCATCGCTGACGCGGCAAAATCACATATGAAGTACTTATGGCATAAACCATCATTTTTAGTTGAAACTTAAACATTAAAATGTTGTACTCAGCAACATGTCATGTCATAGAGAGCCGTGAGCATGGTCTATCAAGAGGAATTTCTGCAACGATTGCAGTATCTGCTCGGCAAAGCGCTGCCACGCTGGGGATTGAGTACGAATTCTGAACTGAAGCTGCTGACTATTTCAGAAAACGCGACTTATCTGGTCACCGATCCTGACCGTCAACAGCGCCTGGTGATGCGCGTTCACCGTCCCGACTACACCACGCATGCGGAAATACGCTCGGAATTGGAGTGGATAAAAGCGCTGCGCCGGTCGGGCGCCGTGCCTACCGCCGCCCCCGTACCGATGGCGGATGGCGAACTGGTTGGCGTGATCCAGGATGGCGAGCACATCCGCCATGTCGTCGCGTTCGAATTCGTGCCGGGCAGAGAGCCTGAAACCTCCGACAATCTGGCAGGTTGGTATCAGGAGTTGGGCAAGATTACCGGACGCTTACACAGCCACAGCAAAGCATGGGAGAAACCATCCGGGTTCACCCGCAAAATCTGGAATTACGACACGATTCTGGGTGATCGAGCCTATTGGGGGGACTGGCGCAATGCGCAGGGACTGACGCCGGAAGGCCTGGAAATCCTCGAACGCGCCTCGGCGTTACTCAAAAAACAGATCGACGGCTTTGGCTCGGATCCGCAGCGATTCGGCTTAATACACTGCGATATGCGTCTGGCCAATCTGCTGGTGGACGAAGAGAAAATGACCGTCATCGATTTTGATGACTGCGGCATTTGCTGGTACGCCTATGACTTTGCCGCATCGGTAAGTTTTATGGAGCATGACCCGCGCATCGATTCATTTCTGAATGCCTGGCTTACCGGTTACCGCAGCGTCGCGCCTTTCTCTGAGGAAGAGGAACGGGCCATCCCGATGTTTCTGATGTTGCGGCGTATGCAGTTAACCGCCTGGATCGCCAGCCACGCCGAAACACCAACCGCGCAAAGCATGGGGACGGATTACACCCTGGGCACATTAGCGCTTGCTGAAAACTATCTGAGCCGACACAAGAAGTGAATATGATGAAAGGAACAAAACCGATCCTTGAATTAAACCGATTTGAAGTGAATGAGACGCAACCGCTGGATAGCCGTTTGGCCGGATTAATCAACCACCGTCACCAGACGCAGGGAAAATCTTCGGTTCTGTTTTACCAGCAACCTTTAGAGATGGTGCGCGCCAGCGGCGCGTGGATGTACGACGCCGCCGGGAAAGCCTATCTGGATATGTACAACAACGTGCCTTCCGTCGGCCACTGTCACCCGCGGGTAGTCAGCGCGATGAGCCAGCAGGCCGCCTTGCTCAACACTAACAGCCGCTATTTATACCCGATTCTGGATCGGTACGCCGAAGCCCTGCTCGCCACCTTTCCTCCCCGATTATCGAACGCGGTATTTACCTGTACCGGCAGCGAAAGCAACGATATTGCGCTGCGCATTGCCAAAACCAATACCGGCAAAAGCGGTTTTATCGTTACCGAAGGCGCCTATCACGGCAATACTTCCGCGGTAATGGAGGTATCGCCTTCCGCCTATCGCAACCACCGGGTGCCGTCCCATGTCCGCACCATACCCGCGCCGGATGCCTTTCATCTCGCGCCGGGCCAACAGGTGGCCGATGCGTTTGCCGCCCATGTGGCGGCGGCCATACGGGATCTCAATGAACAGGGGATCGGTTTTGCCGGCCTGTTGGTGGACACCATCTTCTCCAGCGACGGCGTCTTTGCCGAACCCGCCGGCTTTCTGCAAAAAGCGGTCGATCTGACGCATGAAGCCGGCGGGCTGTTCATCGCAGATGAGGTTCAACCGGGTTTCGGGCGCACAGGCGCAGGCTTTTGGTGCTTTGCCCGGCACCATATCGAGCCGGATATCGTCACGCTGGGAAAACCCATGGGCAACGGTTTTCCGATGTCTGCGGTCATCACCCGCCCCGAACTGCTGGAAAACTTTTGCCGGGAAACAGACTATTTCAACACCTTCGGCGGCAACCCGGTGGCGGCGGCAACCGGCATGGCGGTATTGCAGGTGATTGAAGAAGAACGCCTGATTGAAAATGCCGATCGATGCGGCGCTTACCTGCGGGCGGGATTAAAAGATCTGTCTGAACGATATCCGGTTATCGGCGATATCCGCGGCGCGGGGTTATTCAATGCGGTGGAATTTGTGCGCCCAGGGAGCCGCGATCCCAATACCGCGACCGCGACCTATGTGATTAATGCGCTGAAAGAAGAGTGTATATTGATTGGCGCGGCCGGGATATTCGGCAACAGCCTGAAAATCAGGCCGCCGCTGTGTTTCAGCCAACAAAATGCGGATTATTTCCTGGATAAGCTGGGAAAAGTCCTTGGCGATTGCGTCCAGCAGTAGTCCGTCGCCCGGCCTTACAGCGCATTGAACGCCGATAGCCTTTATAGTATTTTCTATCGCCGCTATGGCTATCACACCAGCTTCAATGGCGCGTTGGCGGCCTTACCCGCGCCGGAGAGCCGGCGGGTAAGGTTGCCATTGATAACAACCATGTTCCCTTTTCTCTGAGTAGTCATTTTATGTCGAAAGCCAAGCAGCTACGCCAGGCAAAAATACTGGCCGAAATAAATGAATCTTCCAGCCTGCGCATCGCTGAACTGGCCAAGCGTCATAAAGTATCGACGGAAACCATTCGTCGGGATCTTGATGAACTGACTAACAGCGGCCACCTAAACCGCACTTATGGCGGCGCGGTCAAAGCCGAAAGCAGCGAACCCTCGGTGACCGAACGCCACCGTTTATTTGTCGCGGAACGAGAACGGATCGCCAGGGAAACCGTTAATCATATAAAAACCGGCCGGATCTTTATGATTGGCTCCGGCGCCACGACGCTGCATGTTGCGCGCAGAATGGCTATCGATATGAAGAATGTTACCGTTATCACCCACTCTTTCGGCGTAGCGACCGTCTTATCTATCAATCCGTCGATCCGGGTGATCGTCATTCCCGGAGAGTATGAATCGACGGAAGGTTCCGTGGTCGGCGCGCTGGCGGTAAGTTTCCTCAACCAATATTTCGTGGATTACGCCATACTGGGCGCCAGCGGGATTTCAGCCGAAGGGCCAAGCGACGCGCTGATTGATTTCGGCGCGGTGTACGGCGCGATGGCGAACCGGGCGAGCGAAACGCTGATCGTCGCGGATCATTCCAAATTCGGCATGACCTACCCTTCGCGCTATACGTCGTGGCACCAGGTCGGCAAGCTGATTACCGACCAACAACCTCTCGACTCCCTGCGCGATGCTTTGCAGAAAAACCATGTGGACGTTTACATTACCTAAACGGCGGCAGCGGATAACGGGGCCGTCGCCAACCCCGTTCGCTCTTTACGCCGCCAGCGCATGTAAAGCCGACTCAAGTTCTACTCTGGCGCGTTCGCGTCTCGACTCCAGCCCGGCCAATTGCCGGCGGTCGTCGGCAAGCCGCCGTTGAGCGATGCCGAGAGATCCGCGCACGCGCTCCGGCGCCGCGCCGCCGAACGAAACCTTACCCAACACCGACTGAGCGGGATCCAACGCACGGGCGACGAAAACATCATCAACCTCCAGCGTACGCCCCAAAATAGCCAGCGTCGCCTGATTAAGCAGCGCGGCGTCTATTTCACTGGCGTTTTTCCCTGCATCCAGCGCTAAGCGGACCACCAGGCCGACAACATGGTGAGCCTCGCGGAATGAAAGCCCCTGATGTTTGACCAGCTCGTCAGCCAGCTCCGTAGCCGTACTGAAATTGCCGTAACAGCGCCGCAGCATGAGTTCCGGCCGAGGCTCCACGGTGGCGAGCACCTGTTTGAACAGTTGCAGATCCTGAGCCACTCTGACCAGCGACGGCCACACATCCGTTAGCCCTTCGCGGATAGCATCCAGAGAAACCGTAAAATTCGTGGAGCGAATAGCGCCCATCGCCCCCGTCAATGCGCCAAGAAGGCGCGCGGATTCGGCCCGCAAGAACTCCAGCGCAAAGGGGTTTTTCTTCTGCGGCATAATACTGGAGGTGCCGGCGACGCTGTCGGGGAAGCCGATAATGGAAAATTCATCGCTGGTAAACGTATGAAAATCCTGAACGACGCGGTTCCAGGTTACCGCCAACTGAGTAGACGCATACAACAGTTCGGTGGCGAAATCCCGAGACGCCACGGTATCAAGCCCGTTGCGGGTGACGTCATCAAAACCCAGCAGCTCCGCGGTACGGTTGCGATCGATGGCAAAGCTGCTGCCCGCCAGGGCGGCCGCGCCCAGACTCCCCTGGGTGATGCGCGGATAACATTCCGCCAGCCGCTGATAATCCCGGCCGAGCGATTCGGCGTAACCCGCGAGCAGATAACCGAAAGTAATCGGCTGAGCCGGCTGGAGATGGGTATAGCCCGGCATAACGACATCCGCGTAACGTTCCGCCTGCGCCAAACAAACATCGCGCACGTCGTTCAGCGCGGCCATGATAGTCAGCGCATAACGGGCCGCGCGTAAGCGATCCAGCGTTGCGCCGATATCATTGCGGCTGCGGGCGACGTGGAGAAAACCGGCTTCATGTACGCCGACTAAATGCCCCAGACGCAGTTCAAAAGCGAAATAGGCATCTTCCGTGCGGGAGTCAATGGTTGCGGGATCTTGCACGCCTTCCTCAGCCATGTTAATCAATGCGCCAGCCAGCAGCTTCGCCCTTTCATCTGTCATCAGGCCATTTTCTTGCAACATCACCAGATGCGCGGCGTTTACCGCCAGCATGTCGCGGAAATCAGCCGGATCGGTATTGTTCAGCAATGGCCGGTAGATAAATTGCTGGATTTCCTGAATAGGATCCTGCGCTAAACGTGCGCCTATTTTTTCTGTGGACATGACGAAAATTTCCTTTTGATAACCAGTGAGTACCCAGCGCAACGCAGTAAAAATAAAGCGTTTAAGCAAATGCGTTACCGCCTTCTGTAGGCTGTTATATTTATTATGTTGTCGGCTCCGCATCTTTGTCTTGACCCATACCCACGATTTTTTGACTTATAAAGACACGCCGTGCAATGCATGCGCTTATCGGCGACCGGACGCCGGCTTCGTCTCCCGTTTGCCGGGCCACGATCGCGGAACATGGAAAGACGGCCGCCGGGCGCATTTTCAGGATGATTAGAAAATCAGGCGACGGATATAGTATTAATATTATTCCTCACGCTACGTTCAGCGTTTTTAATAAAATGACGGCAATCCGTAAAATAAAACAATATATTCCCGCTTATTCTTCCGTTCTCCGCTATTTTTCTCTCCCGCGAAAAATGCCGGATATAACAATATTTCTTTAAATACGCTCAAATACTTTTAGTTGAATTAAAAAAATAAAAAAAGCAATAAAGTCCAGCCAAAACGTTCCGATAAATCATTACACAATTTACGTGCAAGACGTATGACAAATAATCAACCGGTAAGTATCCGTCATACATCAAGCCGCATAGACATTGGTTTTACTACGGCGAAAATTATTCATAACACATGAATAAAATCGGCTTATCTGTTTGTTTTTTTAGTTAAAAAAACGGAATTCAACTTAATAAATAAAAGGAATCCAATAAAAACAACTCATTATTTTAAACGGTTTTTAATAAAAAGTTAATTTTTTGAATTCATGGAGATACATATGAAATTAATAGACTGGCGGATAGGATATCGCCTGGGATTGGGATTTTCTTTTCTCATATTTATGGTGTTGGCCATCGGCGCTATCGCGATAATCAACCTTTCCGATTTTAATAAAAAGATCGATTCCATTGTCTCGGATACTTATCCCGTCACGGTGGAAGGCAATGCGCTGATCAGTACGATTAACGATGCGTTACTGGTCTATGAACAGCTGTTTATTTTTAATACGCCAGAAGAACTGGAGGCCGGTTTTACCACTATCCAAGGATATATCTCGAAAATAAGCCCATTATTAAAAAGCCTGCAAGAAGTCGCGAACGATAGCGAATCGCAGCGCATCATACAGGACATCACCCAGGTGCGGGGAGAATTCCTGACTACCAGCCAAAAATTTATGAAAATGATTAAGGCGAACGATCGCGAAGGCGCTATCCATGAATACCTGACGGTCACCCGTTATGTACAGGAGCGCTATAAAAGCAAAGTCGCCGAGTTTGTTGACTACCAGAACAGCAAGATGATCAAAGCCAGAGATTCCGTCACGCAAAGCTACCACAACGTGCTGATTTTTCTGGCCTCGTCCATTTTGCTAAGCATTATTCTGGGCGCCGCCATCGCCTGGCTGATCACCCGCAGCGTAACCCGTCCGTTGAAAGAAGCGCTAGAGGTGGCGGAAAACGTGGCGCTGGGCGATCTGACCATGCAGGCAAAAGCGTTTCATCGCGACGAAACCGGCCAACTGCTGGCCGCGCTGCACAAGATGAACGCCAACCTCAGACAAATCGTCACTCAGGTACGCGACGGCGCGGAAGCCATCACCACCGCGGCCACCCAGATTGCCGCGGGCAACCAGGATCTCTCCTCCCGAACCGAAGAACAGGCCAGCTCGCTGGAAGAAACCGCCGCCTCGATGGAACAGCTTACGTCGACCATCAAAAATACCACCGACAATACGTTCCAGGCGACGGAGTTATCCGCCGGCGCCTCCCTCACGGTGGAGAAAAGCGGAGAGATGATGACCGCCGTCACACGGGAAATGCGGGAAATCAGCGATTCGTCGCAACGCATGTCGGACATCATCAACGTGATCGACAGCATCGCCTTCCAAACCAATATCCTGGCGCTGAACGCGGCGGTGGAAGCGGCGCGCGCCGGAGAACAAGGGCGCGGTTTCGCCGTCGTGGCCAGCGAAGTGCGCTCTTTGGCGCAGCGTAGCGCCACATCGGCGAAAGAGATCAAAGAATTGATCGCCGCCGCCGCGCAGAAAATCCAAAGCGGCATGACGCTGGTGGATGACACCAGCACCACTATGACGTCGCTGGTTTCGGATGTACAAAGCGTCAACAACATTATCGGCGAAATCGCCCAGGCCAGCAGGGAACAAAGCGATGGCGTCAATCAGATCAATATCGCCATCGGGCAGATCGACACCACCACCCAGCAGAACGCGGCGCTGGTGGAAGAATCCGCCACGGCGGCGCGCTCGATGCAGGATCAGGCCTACTCGCTGATGCAGATGGTCAGCGTCTTCAAGCTCGGCGCGACGACAACCTGGCGGAATAACGCGGCCAAGGCGCTGCCGGCGGCGAAAAACGACGCCGGTTCCGACAAGCAACCAACTGGCGAGATACAGGAAGGATGGGCGTCATTTTAAACGGCGACGCCAGCCGCCGGCGTCAGACGCGCCTTAACTGGCGCCGGCGATCCCAGGTAAAGGCGATGGCGCGGACGATCGCCTTTATCCTGCCCGCCAGCGGCGGATCCGCGCTCATGGCGGATCGTCAAAAAAAAGAATGATTAGTTACATAAGCTATTTCCCTCTAAGGCCATTCTGAACATATAATGCGCATCCGGTCCATTGACCCAGAACAAACCAGGTTCATCTTTTCTGGTATGGCATTTACCACTCGATAAAGATATGAAAATGAGTATTCGCGCAATCCTAACTCTGGTTGTGGCTGCTGTATTCAGCCAGGCCGCCTTTGCTGTTGTTTACCCTCTGCCTGCGGCCAATAGCCGTCTGGTAGGCGAAAATCTGGAATTTACGATTCCGTCGGACAGTACGCTGCCGTTGGAACACTTTGCCGCCCAGTTCCAGATGGGGCTGAGCAATATGATGGAAGCCAACCCTGGCGTCGACGCCTATCTGCCTACGCCGGGCAGCACGCTGGTCATTCCCCACCAGTTGATTCTGCCGAACACGCCGCGTGAAGGCATCGTAATCAACAGCGCCGAAATGCGTCTGTATTACTATCCGAAAGGCACCAAAACCGTGGTGGTATTGCCCATCGGTATCGGCGAGTTAGGTAAAGATACGCCGGTTAACTGGGTTACTTCCGTGCAGCGTAAGAAAGCCGGCCCGACCTGGACGCCGACCGCCGCGATGCACGCCGAATACGCCGCCCGCGGTGAAACATTACCGAAAGTATTCCCGGCGGGACCGGATAACCCGATGGGGCTTTATGCTTTGTATATCGGCCGCCTGTACGCCATTCACGGCACCAACGCCAATTTCGGCATCGGTCTGCGCGTTAGCCACGGCTGCGTGCGTCTGCGGGCTGACGATATTAAATATCTGTTCGACCACGTGCCGGTCGGCACTCGCGTACAGTTTATCAACGAGCCGATAAAAGCGACGGTCGAACCGGACGGTTCCCGCTATGTGGAAGTGCATCACCCGCTGTCGCGCACCATAGAAGAATTTAACTCCGACGCCCCGGCGCCGCTTACCATTAGCGCCAGCGTAAGTAAAGTGATCGCCGATGCCAGCACCAATCAAAGCGAGCTTGATAAAGCGCTTCAGGCGCGTTCCGGCATCCCGACCAAAATCAACGGCCTGAGCGAAGAGGAAGCGCCTCTGGCGGCTCCGGTTGAATCCGCCGATGCGCCTGCGGTTACGCCGGAGGCACAGCAGCAAGATGATGCGGCCCAGCATAGCCCGGAGCAAGACAACGCGCTTCAGGACAGCCAGGATAACCCGAACCCGGCGCAAGAAAGCGCCGAGCCGGAGACGGATAGCGCCGAACCGGAATCCAGCGCCAACCATTCTTGATTATGCCCCCATCCAGCCTCCTCCCCCTTGCCGGGGGGAGGATCTAATCGATTAAAATACTGGACGCACTCCCTGCGCAGGAAGACGATCTGCGTCATCCGCGCGATTAGATCATTTCGATAACAATATCAGTTGACACGTCATTAGTTACATTGATAATAAATGACATGTCATTTAACTGATTATTTGTCCCTATTATGTCTATACCAGAATCCTCCCCCACCGCCGCTTCGGGCTCCTGATGGGGCACACCATGCGCCTGTGGCGCCGCGTTATCGATAGAGAATTACAGCCTTACGGACTGACGCAGGCCACCTGGCTTCCCCTGTTGTATATCTCCCGTTCATCAACTCCGATGAATCAAAAAGAACTGGCGGAATCCATCGGCTTTGAAGCCTCTGCGGTCGTCCGCCTGCTGGATAACCTGCAAAAGCAAGGGCTGATCGAGCGCCGCGAAGGAACCGACCGCCGCATCAAGGAGATCCACCTCACCGCCCAGGGCGTTGAACAGGTCAAAGACGTTGAAAACATCGCCAACCAGGTGCGAATCAAAGCATTAAACGGCCTCAGCGACGAGCAGGTTGCACTGGTGAATCAGGCCGTGGAACAAGTTATCGCCAACTTATCCGCCATTGAACGGAGCGATGCATGAGCAGCAGGTTTTTCCGTTCATTTCATCATTTGAACCGGCGCCACAAGATCATGCTGCTATCCGGCGTATTGATCCTGATGCTTATGTTGATCTGGGCCGCCTTATGGCTGCACAAACGCATGACGCATATTAATGAGAGCGATGCGCGCATCGTCGGCGAAGTGATCTCCCTCGCCAGCCGGGAAAGCGGATGGCTAACCGCGCGCCCGGTGATCGATGGCGATGAGATCAAAAAAGATCAGATCCTGGCGCAGATCGACGATCGGGACGCCAAACTGCGGCTGGCGGCGCTGGAAGGCAGCCTGGCCGCCGCGGACGCCCAGGTCAACTACAGTCAGGCGCAGCGGCAAACGCTGGATCTGACCACGAAGGCAGAGCTGGAAGAGGCGCAGGCGCAGCTTGCGTCGGCCGAATCCGCGCTATCCAACGCGGGCTATCAGCTTACGCTGGCGCAGAACAATTTCAAACGGGACGACCAACTGGTCAAAACCGGTCTGACCCCGAAAAAAACCTGGGATGAATCTCACGCGCTCTTGCTGCAACGCCAAAGCGAACAGCAGGAAGCGCAAGCGCAGCGGACATCCCAACAGGCGGCGCTCGCCAATGCCCAGGCGCAGCGCAACAACCTGACGGTACTGGATCGGCAAATCGAGATGCAGCGTCAGCAGCGGATCGCTTTGCAGGCTCAGGTGGATCAGTTGAAACAGGAGATTGCCGATAGAGCGCTGCGATCTCCGGTGGACGGCGTGGTGGATCGGACGATCGGCGACGTCGGCGATTACATTCAGGAAGGTCAGTGGATCATGATGGTACACGATCCCCGGAATCTATGGGTTGAGGCCAATATCAAAGAAACCGCTATCGAGCATGTGCAAGTAGGGCAAAAAGTCGACATTACGGTGGATGCCTATCCGGGCGCTGCGTTTCACGGCCATGTCATGCGAGTCGGCAATGCCGCGACCAATCAGTTCGCCCTGCTGCCCAGTCCTAACCCGTCCGGTAATTTTACCAAAATCACCCAGCGGGTGCCGGTGCGTATCGCGCTCGATCGGCCGGACACGCGTCTGAAACCCGGTTTAATGGCGGAAGTGAACATCAATGTCGCCAATTGAAGCTCAGGCGGCGCGCTTTGGCGATTCGTACCGCTGGATGGCGACGGCCACCATTATGCTGGGCACGATCGCCACAACCGCCACCGCCACTATTGTGAATGTCGCCATGCACGACATCATGGGGGCATTCGGCATGGGACAAGATCAGGTGCAGTGGCTCTCCACCGCTTTTCTGGCCTCCATGACCGCCACCATGCTGGCGACGGCCTGGGCGCTGGAGCGTTTTGGCTACCGTAACACCTTTGTCGGATCGCTGGTGATCTTTGTGATTGGCAGCGTGCTGGGCGCCGTCAGCCAGAACGGCGCCGAAGTCATTTTCGCCCGTATTCTGCAAGGCAGCGCGTCCGGCATTATTCAACCCCTGGCGATGGTGGTGATCTCGCAGGTGTTTCCGCCCTCGCAGCGCGGAAAGGCGATGGGGATTTACGGCGTCGGCATTGTGCTGGCGCCCGCGCTCGGCCCGACGGCAGGCGGCATGATGGTTGACCAACTGGACTGGCGCGCCGTCTTTATGGTGGTAGTGCCCTTCTGCCTGGCGGGCATCGCCGCAGCGATGTTTATCTTACCCGGCAAACAGCAGCGAACGGACGCACCGAAGCATCAGTTTGACGGTATCGGCTTCACACTGCTGGTGATCGCGTTGGTCACATTGCTCAGCGGGCTATCCAACGGCCAGCGGGAAGGATGGGATTCGTTTCTGATTATTGGTTTGTTGACCTGTTCGCTGCTTACCGGCATCGCCTTTATTTTCTACGAGCTTATCACCCCGCACCCTTTATTGAGCCTGCGGGTATTTTCTAACCGGGCGTTCAGCGCGGGTTGTATTGTGGCTTTCGCCCTCGGCGCCGGTATTTATGCCTCGACCTACATCATTCCCCTGTTTGTTCAGACTATTCAAGGATATACCCCAACGCGTTCCGGGCTGCTGTTGATGCCCGCCGGCCTGGCGCTGGGGCTGGTGTTTCCAATCGCCGGCAATATCAGCGACCGCATGACGCCGTATATCCCCATCATCATCGGGCTGGCGCTGTTTGGCCTGTCCTGCTGGCTCTCCAGCGCAGCCGATACCGACACGCCATTCTGGACCATGGCCTGGTGGATCGTACTGGGGCGTATCGGCCTCGGCCTGATGCTGCCGGCCCTGAATGCCGGCGCGTTGCGCGCCCTGCCCCCGGAAACGCTGGCGCAGGGCGCGGGCAGTCTGAACTTCATCCGCCAGTTGGGGGCGCGTTAGGGGTGAACCTGCTTTCGATCTTTATTGAACGCCGCGGCACGTTCCACGGTGAGATCCTGGCGGAATCGCTGACCCGCGATAATGCCGTCAGTACCGATATCATCCGCCAGCTCAGCGGATTTTACGCCCATTGGGGAATCCCTTCGGCGAACCGCTCAGCGCCAGCGTCAACCCCGGCGTGATGACGTTTATCGAACAGGTGCTGACGCCCAAAGCGCAAATGTTCGCCTATCAGGATGGCTTTTACATGGTTGCGATGTGCTTCTTCGCCGCCATCATTCCGGCGCTATTTATTCGCCGCAGCGTCTCAACGCTGACGACGCTCCCGGAAAGCAAGGTGAATGCGGCGCGATAACGGCTGGCGTTTAGCGGGCGGGACAACACGGCGCTGAAAAGCGCTAAGGCGGACACGGCGATCGTGTAATACCACAATCCATTGTTATGAAAGGGAAAACATCGGCAGATAATCGCATTTATTATCTGCCGGACTCTATGGCTAAATCAGCCCCGCCTCTTTCAGCTCACTCTTCAGATAAGCGTAATAAATCGGCGCGGCGATCACGCCGGACAGGCCAAACGCCGCCTCGAACACCAGCATCGCCAGCAGAATTTCCCAGGCATGGGCTTTGATCCTGGTGCCGACAATCTGCGCGTTCAGAAAATACTCCAGCTTGTGAATCAGCATCAGATACACCAGCGCGACTATCGCTGTCGGCAAGGAGATGGATAAGGCGGAGATAAAGACGATGGAATTGGAAATCAAATTGCCAATCACCGGCAGTAAGCCGAAAACGAACGTCAGCACCACCAGCGTTTTAGAGAATGGCAGATGGATGCCGAAACAGGGGAACGCGCCGAGGATAAAAATGGCGGATAGCACGGTATTCACCGCAGAGATTTTCACCTGAGCAAAAACAATGTTGCGAAACGATGCCGACAACAGCGCAACCCGACGCAGTAACTCGGCCTTCAGCATCGGTTTTTCACCGTTATTTTCCACATTATAGAGAGAGACTATCGCGCCCAGCACCATCCCGATCAGCATGGTGACGAAACCGTGCAGAAAACTTTTCCCCATGTTCTGCAGGATAACAATATGCTGCTGTACCCACTGTAAAAATTCATGTTGCAGCTCTTCCACGCTGACCGGCAGATATCCCGGCAAATAGACCATCAGCTCCTGCTGGATGTCGTTGAGGATGTAAGCAATCCGGGTGTTGAATGCCGCCGTGTCTTTCATTTCCTGCATCAGCAGCCCTACCAGGCTACCGAAAAGCAGGCTCAGCAGGCTGACCACCAGCGTACTGATGATCGCCACCACCATCCAGCGGGCGCGCTTGCCGCTAATCACTTTTTGGAAATAAGGCGTCAGCAGATTAACGATTTCATAAACAAGAAAACCGGCGATAAAACAAGCTAACAGACGCAGGGGCAACAGCAGCAACAAGCCCCCCATAATAAAGAAAAAGCTCAAAAACCGGGCTTGTTTCAGATTCAGTAACTGCATGATGACGTCCTGTATACGTAAAGCTGATGCTAAATGTAAAATGCAAAGATACCCCTATGGATTTCAGGATGAAGGGTATGAACAGATGGCGCGGTTATGGCCGCGAACCGACTTTATGAACGTTATTCTTAGCGTTTTATCACGGAAACGCCAGCGGGTTTTCTCGTTGGCTGATATCGCTCTCCTGATGCAGCGGCGCGCTGGCCGTTTCGCCGTGTTTTCCCCATCCGTACGGTGAATATCCCTGTAAGTTGTAAAAAATCGTGTTTATCTCTTTATATTTTACTTGCTGATATTAAATATAAATTCAGTATGTAAGCCATTCACCCCATGGCTTAAGAAATTATGATGAGGTGGAGGCCCCCGCGAATGCGCCGCTGGCGCGGTTCCTGCGATATCCGCCTACTATTTGGCTAATCAAGACTATTCCTATTGCACCTGTGGCGAATGTGACAGAAAAAAGCAGTCTCTTCAGGAATAATGCTGCAAAGGATATTGTGCCGTGACTATCAATTCATCACCGTCTGTCGTCTGTATTTTCAGCAAAGGGCTGATACCTCTCCCCGCAGGCTACCGCAACGACACCGTCCGTGTTTTCGTCTCGCCGTGTAAAAAACCGTTGGATTTCAATCTATCCTGCGCCCCCGATCGGGTGCCGGGCAAACCGGTGTTGCTGCTGTTTACCTTCTCCGCCCTGCGGCCCTTCAACGACGACGATGCGGTGCGTTGGGAAAACTTTAAATCCAGTCTGGCGCTGAACGACCATCAGGATGATTAAGACATGAGTGATAACTACGCGGCCCGCCAGGACGACGCCATTATCCATTCCAGTATTTTTGCCGATATCACCAGTCTTGTCGCCGAAGGGGTTGTCTACGCGGCTATCGGCACCATCGTCGCCGCCTCCATCACCGCCGCCGCCCCCCTGCTCGCCGCCGCAGGGGCCGGCGCCGCGGCCGCCGGCGTTGCCGCCGTGGGCTCCAGCTGTGTGCTGACCGGGATTATCGGCGGCGCCCTGGCCAACGCCGCCGGCATCACCGATGACATCAGCAACGTGGCCGACAACCTCGGCAACGCCCTGTTCCCCCCTCCCCGGCCGGCCTGATTACCTCCGGGGCCTCGGACGTCCTCACCAACGGCAAACCCGCCGCCCGCGCCGCCGGCACGCTCAGCACCGCCGAGACGCCGCCCCCCGAGCCCCAGTCGCCGACCAGCTTCGCCGACTACGGCGGCATGCTGCTGGCCGCCGCCGGCCAGTTCGGCAGCGAGATGTGGCAACCCTCCGTCGCCGCCGCCGCTTCCGGCACCTCCCCGCTGGAAAAAGACACCGTCGCCTGCCAGAAACACAGCGGCCCGCAATATCTGGCCGAAGGCTCCAAAAGCGTCTTTATCAACGGCCAGCCCGCCGTCCGCGCCGGGGACCGCACCACCTGCGAAGCCACCGTCTCGAGCAGCGTCTCGCCCGATGTCATTATCGGCGGCGAGCCCCTTGTCGTGCGCGATATCAAAAGCGGCAAAACGCCCGGCCTGGCCGTGGCGATGATTGCGCTCTCCCTCATTCGCGGCCGCCCCGGCAAAGTTCTCAAGAACATGCCCTGTGCGCTGGCCGCCGCCGGCGGCGGGATGCTGGCCGATATGGCCATCAATGCGCTCTTCGCCTCCCCGCACCCCGTCCATGCCGCCACCGGCGTGAAGGTGCTCAATGACGAGCACGAACTCGATTTCTCCCTGCCGGGGCATTTCCCGCTGTACTGGCAGCGCAGCTATAACAGCCTGACCACGCGGGAAGGCCTGTTCGGCCTGGGCTGGGCCACCGCCTTCGACAGCTATCTGCGGCTGGAGGACGGCGAGGTCATGTTCTTTGACGACACGGGGCGCGAGCTGCGTTTTGCCCTGCCCCCCGTCGACCAGCCGCTCTACAGCATCAGCGAAGGCCTTATCGTTCGCCGCAACGAAAACGGCGACGTCGCCATCGCCGATGACGACGGCGCGGTATGGCGGCTGTTCAAACCCACCCGGGCCAACCCGTCGCTGTTGCGGCTGGCCTCGCTCAGCGATGAATACGGCAATGCGCTGGAAACCGGCTGGGACGAACAGGGCCGCCTGGTGCGTATTCACGACGCCCCCTGCGCCATCGACCTCACGCTGGCTTATGACGACGCGCGCTTTCCGTCACGCGTTACGGCGGCCAGCCATTTTGACGGCCGCCGCCGCTGGCCGCTGGCCGCCTACCGCTACGACGACCGCGGCCAACTGGCCGCCGTCATCGACGCCGCCGGCGTCGTCACCCGCGAGTACCGCTACAACGATGACGGCCTGATGGTCTGGCACCGGCTGCCGGGCGGCCTGGAGAACGCGTACCGCTGGCGGATGTTCGACCACTGGCGCGTGGTGGAAAGCCGCACCAGCACCGGCGACGGCTGCCGTATCGACTACGACCTCGACGCCGGGCTGACCACCGTCACCCAGTACGACAACCAGATACGCCGGCACTACTGGAGCCCACAGGGGCTTATCACCCGGTTTGTCGATGAGCGCGGCGAAGTCTGGCGCTTTGAGTGGAACGACAACGAACAGCTCACCCGCCGTATCGACCCGCTCGGCAACGCCGTCACGTTCGCCTATGACGACCAGGGCAACCGGGTGCGGGAAATTGACGCCGACGGCAACGTCCGCGCCACCCAGTGGCTGGCGCACCGCGCCATTCCGGCCTCGGTCACCGAACCGGACGGCGCCGTCACCCGCTTTTACTACGACGAGCACCTCGGCCTGACGCAGGTGGTGGATGCGCTGGGCCAGTCGACCCGGTACCGCCGCAACGAACAGGGCCAGGTGGTCGAGGAGCTGGATGCAGCCGGCAACCTCCGCCGTCAGGAATACAACGACGCCGGGCAGGTTATCCGCGCCACCGACTGTTCGGGGCGCACCACCCGTTATCGCTATCACCCGCTGGGGTGGCTGGAAGCCGAGGTCACGCCGGACGGCGAGGAGACCGTCTACCACTACGACGCGGCCGGCCGCCCGGTCCAGATGGAGCGGCCGGAAGGCTGGCGCGAGCGCCTCGTCTGGAACGCGCACGGCCTGCCGCAGACCCATGAGGGCGCCGACGGCAAGCGTAACGCGTTTTTCTACGACAAGGCCGGACGCCTGGTGGCCACCCGCAATGCGCAGGGCGAGGAAGTCCGCCGCGACTGGGACGCCCGCGGCAGACTGACCGCGCTGCACAATGAAAACGGCGAAGCCTACCGGTTCCGCTGGGGCGCGGACTCGCTGCTGCGCCAGGAAACGGGCCTGGACGGCACGGTCACGCGTTACGATTACGACGCCTGCGGCCGCATGACGTCCCGCACCTTTGCCGCCGGCCACCCCGAGGCCATCACCCATGCCTTCGCCTATGGCGCCGGCGGACAACTGCTCGCCCGCACCACGCCGGAAGGACAGACGCGCTATCACTACGCCCCGTCGGGGCGGCTCGCCCGCGTCGCGCGCCATCCCGCGCTGGGCGAGAACGCCTGGAGCCGCGAAGCCGAACAGGCTCTGACGTTCGACTACGACGCCCTCGGCCGGCTGGTCGGCGAACAGGGCGAGCACGGCGCGCTGGCATGGACCTACGACCCGCTCGGCAACCGCACCAGCGTGCAACTGCCCGACGGCCGAAAACTGAAGCATTTTTACTACGGCAGCGGCCATCTGCTCAGCATCGCCCTCGACCGCCTGCCGGTCACCGATTTTACCCGCGACCCGCTGCACCGCGAAATCAGCCGTACGCAGGGCGCGCTCACCAGCCGCAGCGAGTACGACCGCCTCGGCCGTCTCCACCGCCGCGACGTCTTCACCGGCGAGGCACAGCGCCCTGCCCCGAGCCGCTGGTCCCGACGCTGGGACTATGACTACCGCAACAACCTGGTGCGCGAGGAGCGCGACGACGACCTGTTCAACGCCACGCGCTGGCAGTACGACCGCGCCGGACGCCTGCTGCTCCAGGACGGCGACCTGCCCGGCCGCGAGCTGTGGCGCTGGGACAACGCCGGCAATCCGCTCGACGCTGCCGACGCCCTTCCCCCTGTCCATAACCGCGTCACGCAGTTGAACGGCATCCGCTGGCGTTATGACGTCCACGGCCGCACCGTCGAAAAGGACAACGGCCACACCCGCTGGCAGTACCGCTACGATACCGAACACCGTCTGACCGACGTGGTCAGCCTGCCCCGCCGCCACAATGCGCCGCAGGTTCACGTCAGCTTCCGCTATGACCCGCTGGGGCGGCGCATCAGCAAGACCCGCCGGCAGACGCTGAACGGGGAGCCGCAGGGGAAAACCGTCACCACCCGTTTTATCTGGGAGGGCTTCCGGCTGTTGCAGGAAATCCGGGACGGCCTGCCGCTGACGTATGTGTACGCCGACCCGGACAGCTACGAGCCGCTGGCGCGCATCGACGGCGTCGCCGCCCCCGAAATCTTCTGGTTCCACTGCCAGCCCAACGGCACGCCGGAGCGGCTGACGGACGCCGAAGGGCGGCTGCGCTGGGAAGGCCGCAACGGCGCCTGGGGCAAACTGCTGCACGAAAGTCCGCAGCCCGACCCGGTTGCCGCCCAGAACCTGCGCATGCAGGGCCAGTATCTCGACAGGGAAACCGGGCTGCACTACAATTTGTTTCGTTACTACGACCCGGACTGCGGACGGTTTACCCAGCCGGACCCGATAGGGATAGCGGGGGGAGAGAACCTGTATGCTTATGCGCCGAATCCTATTAATTGGATCGACCCGTTAGGGTTGAAATGTACTCATTCAGCTAAGAATCCAAAACAGGCTCATGCTGCCATTAAAGATAAATGGGGTCACAGTATGACGAAAAGAGACATGCGCGAACTTCAAAATACCGTAGATAGAATTAAATTGAATAAACCGCATTATTCAAATGATGGGACGACATTTAATAACACTCATTCTATCGGTAATGCTAATAGTCAGCGTCTTAATACTGGTAGTGGACCATATAAAGAATGGACTGTTAAAACACCAGATATAGGTGGGAATGGAGCGAGGCGTATAGTAGTTGACACGAAGACAGGGAAAGCTTATTACAGCCATGATCATTATGATTCTTTTATAGAGATCAATCTTGGAGGGTGGAAGTAATGAAAATAGGAAAGAAAGTCAAAATAGACTTTGCCAAGATAAAAACATTAGATGATTTCTATAATGAGTTATCTGGCTTGTTCGGATTTCCTGATTTCTTTGGTAGAAATATCAATGCGCTAATAGATTGTTTGTTCAGTCTTCGTTATCCAGAAGATGAAATGACAAAAATTCATGTGGCAACTTCGGAATATTTATTAATAGAGTTGCATCATTTCTCTTTAACAACAGAAGAAATAAAAGAAACATTAATAGTTACTATTGAAAATGTAAGCTTAAAATGTAAGGAAAAAGGGCAGGAGCCTTCGATTGTTTTATTATTGAAGTAGTTTGAAAAAACCGGAAGCGATCCCAACGATCCTTCCGGCTTTATTTTATCAGTTATTTATCGTGTAAGGCGTCAGAGATTAATCTCCGTCTCGATCACTATCCTTCCCCGCTCAACCGTCACCGTTATCGGCATACCAGTCATAAAGCCCAACTCCTCCAGCCAGCGGCCTTTAAGGTTAATCGCGGACGGCGGGTTAGGCCTGCCGTTTTGCGGGGCGTATCCCACCGTGTAGTAACGCGCTGTTTTGGTTGCTTTATTAACGGTGACGCCTGACTTAGAATGTGCCTCAGCCATAGTCAACTCCTTCCAGTTGGTTGTGGTGAGCGGCTGTTACAGGTTGCCCCCTGTAGCAGTCGCGCTATCGTTTACTGCTCTTCTGCCTTGCCAATCACGTTATCTAAAATCTCAGAAACCAGCTTCTGCTTCGTGCGCGGTAACTGGCTGATAATCTCAATCTGTTGTTCCAGCCGTGAAGCCGGGCCACGCTTGCCACGCTTGCGGGGCGCGGGTAATCCAAGCAGTTCATCCAACGACAGGTTCAGGATCTGCGCCAGTTGTGGCAACAGCGCCGCCGAAACCTTGAGCTTCCCGCCTTCATAATGCGCCATCGTCTGCTGCGCAATCCCCAGTTGTTCCGCCAGTTGCGTCTGCGTTAGCTGCTGCTCCTTGCGCGCCTGCGCGATCCTTGCGCCAAGCTGCTTAAAAAACTGTTCGTCTTTGGTGTTCATGGCCTGCTGTAGCTGTCTTGTCGTTAACACTGCCATGATGTTACTCCCTGTTTTAAATAACTCAGTTGACAATACCCCAATATAGAGTACTCTGCAACAGAGTTATTTTTACCCTAAGTCTATTGACAGGTTTTACAGGAGTTCCCGATATGGCCCGCATCCCCGATACCGAGTTGCAGCACCTGAAAGCCGCCGTGCCGTTAGTGGACGTGGTGCGTTCGCAGGGGCGGCAGGTGTTTAAGCGCGGTAAAGACTTCGTGGTGCTGTGTCCGTTCCATGACGAGAAAACGCCGTCATGCGTGCTCAGCCCGGAGAAGAATCTCTATCACTGCTTCGGCTGCAATGCGGGCGGGTCGGTGCTGGACTGGGTGATGCAGACGGAACGCTTAAGTCTGCGCAAGGCGGTCGAACGGCTGCGCGGCGAACTGGGCGAAAATCCGTCTGTTCAGCCGCTGGTCGGTCAGGATGAACCGGCGGTGTTCGCGGAGGATGAGGCGGGCCGTCAGGCGCTGCTCTCCCGCGTGGTTGAGTTCTACCATCACACGCTGCTGAACGCGCCGGAGGCCATCGCGTATCTGGAAAAGCGCCGCCTGAATCATCCTGAGTTAGTCGCTGCCTTTAAGTTGGGGTTCGCCAACCGCACGCTGGCGTATCGTCTGCCAGCAAAGAAACTCAAAGACGGCGCGGCTATCCGGGGTCAGTTGCAGGCGCTGGGAATACTGCGTTCATCCGGTCATGAACATCTGGCGGGGTCGCTCGTGGTGCCGGTTATCGATATGAATGGTCAGGTGCGTGAACTGTACGGGCGCAAGGTCAGCAGTGAGTTACGCAAAGGCACGCCGCTGCACCTGTATCTGCCGGGGCCACACGGCGGGGTGTGGAACGAGCAGGCGTTAGTGGCGGGTAAAACGGTCATCCTGTGTGAATCATTAATCGATGCGATGTCGTTCTGGGTGGCGGGTTATCGTAACGTGACGGCGGCCTATGGGGTGAACGGCGTTACCGATGAGATGCGGCAGGCGTTTATCCGCCACGGCGTCAAACAGGTGCTGATAGCGTTCGATAACGATGCGGCGGGCAATGACGCGGCGGTCAGGCTGGCTTCATCGTTAGCCGCTGACGGCATCGCACCGTTCAGGGTAGTGTTCCCGGCGGAAATGGACGCCAACGGCTATCTGTGTCAGGTAGCGGAGGTCGCTCCTGCGCATCCTGCGCCCGCGACACTGGGACATCCCTGTCCGGCGCCTGAACGCGAGTTCGGACTGTTAATCGACGGCGCGGTGCCGATGAACGATGCGGCCGGCACAGACGTGGCGGACACGTTGCCGGAGAGAGAGGCAGCGACGCTGCCCGTCTCATCGTTAGCCGCCGGGGTTGAGGCGGTGAGAGCGGCGCAGGCGGATGAACCGGGCGTGGTGCTGGAGGCGTTGCCGGGTGGTGAGCTTGAGATAGCGTTATCCGGCCAGCAATGGCGCATCCGGGGCATGGCGCAGGTGAAACCGGGCGCGGCGGCGCTCAAGGTGAACGCGCAGGTACTCGATACGGTCAGCGGCGTGGTGTTCGCGGACAGCGTGGACATGATGAGCGCCCGCAGTCGTGCGGGCTATGCGCGGCTGGCCGCGGCGGAGTTGGGGTTGGCTGAAAGCGCACTGAAACAGTCGCTGGGGCGGGTGCTGCTGGCGCTGGAAAACCACCTGAGCCGACCGGAAATGAACGGTGAAAGCGTTCCTGAACTGGATGACGACGCCAAAGCGGAGGCGCTGGCGTTGCTGCGCGACCCGAACCTTACCGGCAGGATAACGGACGACCTCGCGGCCTGCGGCGTGGTGGGCGAATCGACCAACCTGCTGGCCGGTTATCTGGCGGCAGTGTCGCGCAAGCTGGACAAGCCGTTGGCGGTGCTGATACAGAGCAGTTCGGCGGCGGGTAAATCCAGCTTAATGGACGCAGTGCTGGGCCTTATCCCGCCGGAAGAGCGGCTGCAATACTCGGCCATGACCGGCCAGAGCCTGTTCTATCTGGGTGAAACGAACTTACAGCATAAGATACTGGCGATAGCGGAAGAGGAAGGGGTGAGGCAGGCGGCGTATGCGCTGAAGCTGTTGCAGTCGGACGGAGAACTCACCATCGCCAGCACCGGCAAGGACGACGCCACCGGGAACCTTGTCACCAAACAGTACACGGTAAAAGGCCCGGTGATGCTGATGCTGACCACTACGGCCATCGACGTGGACGAAGAGTTGCTAAACCGCTGTCTGGTGCTGACGGTGAACGAATCCCGCGAACAGACCGAAGCCATCCATGCTCAGCAACGTAAGGCGCAAACGCTGGAAGGGCTGCTGATGGAGAACGAAAAAGAGTACCTGACCGAACTGCACCAGAACGCGCAACGGCTACTCAGACCGCTGAACGTGGTCAATCCCTATGCGTCACAACTGACGTTCCTGAGCGACAAGACGCGCACCCGGCGCGACCATATGAAGTACCTGACGCTGATACAAAGCATCGCGCTGCTGCACCAGTACCAGCGGGAGGTGAAAACCGTCTCGCACCGTGGGCAGGTTATCGAATATATCGAAGTCGAGCGCTCGGATATCGTGCTGGCCAACCGGCTGGCGCACGAGATACTGGGCCGGACGCTGGACGAAATGCCGCCGCAGACGCGGAAGTTGCTGATGCTGATACAGGGCTGGGTTGCCGGCAGCGGGCAGCCAAAGGCGGAATATCACTTTACCCGCAAGCAGTTACGGGACGCGGTGCAGTGGGGTGATACGCAACTGAAAATCCACCTTGCGCGACTGGTTGAACTGGAATACCTGATGCTGCACAAGCGCGGGCTGACGTTCTGCTACGAACTGCTGTTCGACGGGGACGCACAGACCGATAACGCGCACCTGTGCGGGCTTATCGACGTGCCAGAAGCGCCTGCTAAAACAGTAAAAACGACAGAGAAAGATAACTACGACGCCGTCCGGTCGGGGGTAAATGAAAAGCGGTCGGCCTCAGGTCGGGGTGTGGTCGGTAGTCAGTCGGATAAGGCCATCTCTGTTAAAGTCAGTACCCGCAAGGCTTCCGCGTCATCCGGTCGGGTTAACGGTAAAAACACTGCTCCGGCACCACACGATAAGCCCATCGTACCGTAGTTCCCTTCTCATCCTCACGCAGGACGCGCCGCCATGACACGACCGATACCGCCGACACCCGAAGCCACTTATCTTAGCCGCCAGAGCGAGACGCTGCGCCAGCATCTGACGGACTACCTCGACCATCTGAGCGCGGCAGGCTACAGCCGGCGCACGATGGAGAGCTACCGGGAGCGGCTGTTGCCGTTCGCGGCATGGTGCGAGGACAGAGGGTTGCTTCATGCACCACAAGTAAGTCTGTCAGGGCTGGAAGGGTATCAGCGCTGGCTGCGGGGCTATCGTAAAGCGGACGGGAAACCGTTAACGGCGGGCAGTCAGTTAAACCGGCTGTCGGCTATCCGCATGCTGTTCCGCTGGCTGCTCAGGCGTCACGTTATCCTGTACAACCCGGCGGAGATGCTTCAACTGCCGAAAGAAGAGCGGCGCTTACCGGCGCAGGTGCTGAGCGAGGAGGAAACGGGCGGCGTGTTGCAGTCGGTGGAGAGCGGCACCGTTATCGGGCTGCGTAACCGGGTGATACTGGAAGTGCTGTGGAGTACGGGCGTTCGCCGGACAGAAGCCGCTAATCTGATGCTGAGTGATATCGACCTGAGTCGGGGCGTGATGGCGGTGCGTCAGGGCAAGGGGAATAAAGACCGGGTGGTGCCGCTGGGTGAACGAGCGTGTAAGTGGCTGGTACGTTATCTGAACCATGCCCGGCCTGAACTGGCGAAACGGTATGACAGCGGCCACTTGTTTATCAGCCACAGAGGAAAAGGACTGGCGCGGGCGACGCTGACGCAGATGGCGGGCAAGGCCATCCGGGGCACGGGTCACCTGGATAAACCGGGCGCGTGCCATGTGTTCCGGCACAGTATGGCGACGCAGATGCTGGAGAACGGGGCTGACACGCGACATATCCAGGCGATACTTGGCCATGAGAAGCTGGAGACGACGCAAATCTATACGCGGGTCGCCATCGGTCATCTGAAGCAGGTGCATGAGAGGACGCACCCGGCAGAGCGGAAACAGAAAGCGCGCTGGAAGAAGCGCAACGCGGATAACCCGGTGTCGCCGGACAGCCCGAAAAAGTAGCTCACTCTCTTCAAGCCAGCAGGACGGTGCAGGGCAAACGCTGCGCCGTCCGTGGCGCACCGCTTGCCTTGTTCGGCCAAGGCACTCCGGCGGCGCCGGGAAGCATAAGGGCGCGTTGCGGGCTACCTCAACAACGGTGAGCGGCTGGCCGCCGGGGTCGGGTTCGTGGCGCGGCGTGGCGCACAGGGCTGCGCCCTCTGCTGTCGGCAGCGGCAAGCGTTCTTCGGCATCCACGGCGTGGCCGCCGTCCCTGGCGGCGCAGGCATCTGTGCCAACGCTCGGCCAACATCAACGTCAACCCCAAAGCAGAAGCCGTTCCTGCGTCACGGCGTTAAACGGCTTCACCTCGCCCCCGCCCCAACCCCGCTGCGACTTGCTGCGCCCGGCTCGCAGTCGCAGGCTCCTTGCTCGTTCCCGTGCTCGCCATCTCCGCCCCGTGCGGCCCCCGCCGGGGGCCTCCCTGTTCAACCTCTTCTCCTGCGGGCTTCGCCAGCCCGCACCCGGCAGACGCTTCACCGTCCCACAGCAAGCTGCGGAACGGCTCGCGCCGCGCTAACCCCGGTTCAACAGCAAACGACTAATGGCAGCGGCTGACGCCGCTGCTATGATGTGGCACAGGCAGACAGGGCAGTCACAGCGTGGCGGTAGCGTGTGCGGGGGCAAAAGTGCGCGTCGGGGTGTTCGGGTTAAGGTGGTGTTAATGCTATAAAAAGTGCTCTTTAAAAAACCATTGGTATCAGTGAGTTAGGTGCGATAAAAAGTACGACGGCGTCGGGATCGTCCCTATGACCCGATAGGGCTGTTGGGGGGATTAAACAACTACGCTTATGCGCCGAATCCGCTGACGTGGATAGACCCGTTGGGGTTGGCGAAGTGTAGTAGCAACAAACCGCCAAATGCTTATTCCACAGCCTATGAAATGAAACTGTCTAAAACATCTTACCCCGGTGTATCACGCGGCCGACATTTTCAGGAAGCAAACGAATCTTTATTAAAAGCAATGGAATCCGATAAAGGTTTTGCCCAAAATATGAAAGGGTTAGGAATTAATCTTGAACGCACGCCTACCGGACTGGCTCCGAGAAAACCGCCGGAAGGCTGGACATGGCATCATGAGCTTGACGAAGGTGTTATGCGATTAGTTCCTCGTTCTCAGCATACTCCGGGAAGTGAGTTCTGGAAGATATTGCATCCTGATGGTTACGGTGGATATGCCGTATGGGGAAAGTGAAATGACATTAAATGATATTATAAATCAGCTTGATAGCTTCGATGATGACGATACTATTTATGTGGTTCAGCCGTGGAAACCTGACTCGGAAGCAGTTGTCGCAACAGAACCCAATGACGGCGGATTACCTGATGAAGCCGTTAAAGTAAATGCTGATTATTTTTTAGAAATATTCCTTACTAAAGAATTTTTAGAAGGCTGGTTATCTAATTTAGATCAAGAACCTTCAAGTAAAGATCAATGTTTTCGATTGATCCAATATGCTGAAAACGATGCATAATCTTTGAATAAAAATAGCCGGAAGAGATCGTAAAGATCCTTCGGGCTATTTTTTACCTGCTGTTTATTGCGTGCAATGTCAGACATTAATCTCCGTCTCAATCACCAGTCTCCCCCGCTCAACCGTCACGGTGATCGGCATCCCGGTCATAAAGCCACATTCTTCGAGCCAGCGACCTTTAAGGTTGATGGCGGAAGGCGGGTTAGGCCTGCCGTTTTGCGGGGCGTATCCCACGGTGTAGTAACGCGCTGTTTTGGTTGCTTTATTAACGGTGACGCCTGACTTAGAATGTGCCTCAGCCATAGTCAACTCCTTCCAGTTGGTTGTGGTGAGCGGCTGTTACAGGTTGCCCCCTGTAGCAGTCGCGCTATCGTTTACTGCTCTTCTGCCTTGCCAATCACGTTATCTAAAATCTCAGAAACCAGCTTCTGCTTCGTGCGCGGTAACTGGCTGATAATCTCAATCTGTTGTTCCAGCCGTGAAGCCGGGCCACGCTTGCCACGCTTGCGGGGCGCGGGTAATCCAAGCAGTTCATCCAACGACAGGTTCAGGATCTGCGCCAGTTGTGGCAACAGCGCCGCCGAAACCTTGAGCTTCCCGCCTTCATAATGCGCCATCGTCTGCTGCGCAATCCCCAGTTGTTCCGCCAGTTGCGTCTGCGTTAGCTGCTGCTCCTTGCGCGCCTGCGCGATCCTTGCGCCAAGCTGCTTAAAAAACTGTTCGTCTTTGGTGTTCATGGCCTGCTGTAGCTGTCTTGTCGTTAACACTGCCATGATGTTACTCCCTGTTTTAAATAACTCAGTTGACAATACCCCAATATAGAGTACTCTGCAACAGAGTTATTTTTACCCTAAGTCTATTGACAGGTTTTACAGGAGTTCCCGATATGGCCCGCATCCCCGATACCGAGTTGCAGCACCTGAAAGCCGCCGTGCCGTTAGTGGACGTGGTGCGTTCGCAGGGGCGGCAGGTGTTTAAGCGCGGTAAAGACTTCGTGGTGCTGTGTCCGTTCCATGACGAGAAAACGCCGTCATGCGTGCTCAGCCCGGAGAAGAATCTCTATCACTGCTTCGGCTGCAATGCGGGCGGGTCGGTGCTGGACTGGGTGATGCAGACGGAACGCTTAAGTCTGCGCAAGGCGGTCGAACGGCTGCGCGGCGAACTGGGCGAAAATCCGTCTGTTCAGCCGCTGGTCGGTCAGGATGAACCGGCGGTGTTCGCGGAGGATGAGGCGGGCCGTCAGGCGCTGCTCTCCCGCGTGGTTGAGTTCTACCATCACACGCTGCTGAACGCGCCGGAGGCCATCGCGTATCTGGAAAAGCGCCGCCTGAATCATCCTGAGTTAGTCGCTGCCTTTAAGTTGGGGTTCGCCAACCGCACGCTGGCGTATCGTCTGCCAGCAAAGAAACTCAAAGACGGCGCGGCTATCCGGGGTCAGTTGCAGGCGCTGGGAATACTGCGTTCATCCGGTCATGAACATCTGGCGGGGTCGCTCGTGGTGCCGGTTATCGATATGAATGGTCAGGTGCGTGAACTGTACGGGCGCAAGGTCAGCAGTGAGTTACGCAAAGGCACGCCGCTGCACCTGTATCTGCCGGGGCCACACGGCGGGGTGTGGAACGAGCAGGCGTTAGTGGCGGGTAAAACGGTCATCCTGTGTGAATCATTAATCGATGCGATGTCGTTCTGGGTGGCGGGTTATCGTAACGTGACGGCGGCCTATGGGGTGAACGGCGTTACCGATGAGATGCGGCAGGCGTTTATCCGCCACGGCGTCAAACAGGTGCTGATAGCGTTCGATAACGATGCGGCGGGCAATGACGCGGCGGTCAGGCTGGCTTCATCGTTAGCCGCTGACGGCATCGCACCGTTCAGGGTAGTGTTCCCGGCGGAAATGGACGCCAACGGCTATCTGTGTCAGGTAGCGGAGGTCGCTCCTGCGCATCCTGCGCCCGCGACACTGGGACATCCCTGTCCGGCGCCTGAACGCGAGTTCGGACTGTTAATCGACGGCGCGGTGCCGATGAACGATGCGGCCGGCACAGACGTGGCGGACACGTTGCCGGAGAGAGAGGCAGCGACGCTGCCCGTCTCATCGTTAGCCGCCGGGGTTGAGGCGGTGAGAGCGGCGCAGGCGGATGAACCGGGCGTGGTGCTGGAGGCGTTGCCGGGTGGTGAGCTTGAGATAGCGTTATCCGGCCAGCAATGGCGCATCCGGGGCATGGCGCAGGTGAAACCGGGCGCGGCGGCGCTCAAGGTGAACGCGCAGGTACTCGATACGGTCAGCGGCGTGGTGTTCGCGGACAGCGTGGACATGATGAGCGCCCGCAGTCGTGCGGGCTATGCGCGGCTGGCCGCGGCGGAGTTGGGGTTGGCTGAAAGCGCACTGAAACAGTCGCTGGGGCGGGTGCTGCTGGCGCTGGAAAACCACCTGAGCCGACCGGAAATGAACGGTGAAAGCGTTCCTGAACTGGATGACGACGCCAAAGCGGAGGCGCTGGCGTTGCTGCGCGACCCGAACCTTACCGGCAGGATAACGGACGACCTCGCGGCCTGCGGCGTGGTGGGCGAATCGACCAACCTGCTGGCCGGTTATCTGGCGGCAGTGTCGCGCAAGCTGGACAAGCCGTTGGCGGTGCTGATACAGAGCAGTTCGGCGGCGGGTAAATCCAGCTTAATGGACGCAGTGCTGGGCCTTATCCCGCCGGAAGAGCGGCTGCAATACTCGGCCATGACCGGCCAGAGCCTGTTCTATCTGGGTGAAACGAACTTACAGCATAAGATACTGGCGATAGCGGAAGAGGAAGGGGTGAGGCAGGCGGCGTATGCGCTGAAGCTGTTGCAGTCGGACGGAGAACTCACCATCGCCAGCACCGGCAAGGACGACGCCACCGGGAACCTTGTCACCAAACAGTACACGGTAAAAGGCCCGGTGATGCTGATGCTGACCACTACGGCCATCGACGTGGACGAAGAGTTGCTAAACCGCTGTCTGGTGCTGACGGTGAACGAATCCCGCGAACAGACCGAAGCCATCCATGCTCAGCAACGTAAGGCGCAAACGCTGGAAGGGCTGCTGATGGAGAACGAAAAAGAGTACCTGACCGAACTGCACCAGAACGCGCAACGGCTACTCAGACCGCTGAACGTGGTCAATCCCTATGCGTCACAACTGACGTTCCTGAGCGACAAGACGCGCACCCGGCGCGACCATATGAAGTACCTGACGCTGATACAAAGCATCGCGCTGCTGCACCAGTACCAGCGGGAGGTGAAAACCGTCTCGCACCGTGGGCAGGTTATCGAATATATCGAAGTCGAGCGCTCGGATATCGTGCTGGCCAACCGGCTGGCGCACGAGATACTGGGCCGGACGCTGGACGAAATGCCGCCGCAGACGCGGAAGTTGCTGATGCTGATACAGGGCTGGGTTGCCGGCAGCGGGCAGCCAAAGGCGGAATATCACTTTACCCGCAAGCAGTTACGGGACGCGGTGCAGTGGGGTGATACGCAACTGAAAATCCACCTTGCGCGACTGGTTGAACTGGAATACCTGATGCTGCACAAGCGCGGGCTGACGTTCTGCTACGAACTGCTGTTCGACGGGGACGCACAGACCGATAACGCGCACCTGTGCGGGCTTATCGACGTGCCAGAAGCGCCTGCTAAAACAGTAAAAACGACAGAGAAAGATAACTACGACGCCGTCCGGTCGGGGGTAAATGAAAAGCGGTCGGCCTCAGGTCGGGGTGTGGTCGGTAGTCAGTCGGATAAGGCCATCTCTGTTAAAGTCAGTACCCGCAAGGCTTCCGCGTCATCCGGTCGGGTTAACGGTAAAAACACTGCTCCGGCACCACACGATAAGCCCATCGTACCGTAGTTCCCTTCTCATCCTCACGCAGGACGCGCCGCCATGACACGACCGATACCGCCGACACCCGAAGCCACTTATCTTAGCCGCCAGAGCGAGACGCTGCGCCAGCATCTGACGGACTACCTCGACCATCTGAGCGCGGCAGGCTACAGCCGGCGCACGATGGAGAGCTACCGGGAGCGGCTGTTGCCGTTCGCGGCATGGTGCGAGGACAGAGGGTTGCTTCATGCACCACAAGTAAGTCTGTCAGGGCTGGAAGGGTATCAGCGCTGGCTGCGGGGCTATCGTAAAGCGGACGGGAAACCGTTAACGGCGGGCAGTCAGTTAAACCGGCTGTCGGCTATCCGCATGCTGTTCCGCTGGCTGCTCAGGCGTCACGTTATCCTGTACAACCCGGCGGAGATGCTTCAACTGCCGAAAGAAGAGCGGCGCTTACCGGCGCAGGTGCTGAGCGAGGAGGAAACGGGCGGCGTGTTGCAGTCGGTGGAGAGCGGCACCGTTATCGGGCTGCGTAACCGGGTGATACTGGAAGTGCTGTGGAGTACGGGCGTTCGCCGGACAGAAGCCGCTAATCTGATGCTGAGTGATATCGACCTGAGTCGGGGCGTGATGGCGGTGCGTCAGGGCAAGGGGAATAAAGACCGGGTGGTGCCGCTGGGTGAACGAGCGTGTAAGTGGCTGGTACGTTATCTGAACCATGCCCGGCCTGAACTGGCGAAACGGTATGACAGCGGCCACTTGTTTATCAGCCACAGAGGAAAAGGACTGGCGCGGGCGACGCTGACGCAGATGGCGGGCAAGGCCATCCGGGGCACGGGTCACCTGGATAAACCGGGCGCGTGCCATGTGTTCCGGCACAGTATGGCGACGCAGATGCTGGAGAACGGGGCTGACACGCGACATATCCAGGCGATACTTGGCCATGAGAAGCTGGAGACGACGCAAATCTATACGCGGGTCGCCATCGGTCATCTGAAGCAGGTGCATGAGAGGACGCACCCGGCAGAGCGGAAACAGAAAGCGCGCTGGAAGAAGCGCAACGCGGATAACCCGGTGTCGCCGGACAGCCCGAAAAAGTAGCTCACTCTCTTCAAGCCAGCAGGACGGTGCAGGGCAAACGCTGCGCCGTCCGTGGCGCACCGCTTGCCTTGTTCGGCCAAGGCACTCCGGCGGCGCCGGGAAGCATAAGGGCGCGTTGCGGGCTACCTCAACAACGGTGAGCGGCTGGCCGCCGGGGTCGGGTTCGTGGCGCGGCGTGGCGCACAGGGCTGCGCCCTCTGCTGTCGGCAGCGGCAAGCGTTCTTCGGCATCCACGGCGTGGCCGCCGTCCCTGGCGGCGCAGGCATCTGTGCCAACGCTCGGCCAACATCAACGTCAACCCCAAAGCAGAAGCCGTTCCTGCGTCACGGCGTTAAACGGCTTCACCTCGCCCCCGCCCCAACCCCGCTGCGACTTGCTGCGCCCGGCTCGCAGTCGCAGGCTCCTTGCTCGTTCCCGTGCTCGCCATCTCCGCCCCGTGCGGCCCCCGCCGGGGGCCTCCCTGTTCAACCTCTTCTCCTGCGGGCTTCGCCAGCCCGCCCCCGGCAGACGCTTCACCGTCCCACAGCAAGCTGCGGAACGGCTCGCGCCGCGCTAACCCCGGTTCAACAGCAAACGACTAATGGCAGCGGCTGACGCCGCTGCTATGATGTGGCACAGGCAGACAGGGCAGTCACAGCATGGCGGTAGCGTGTGCGGGAGTAAAAGTGCGCGTCGGGGTGTTCGGGTTGCGGTGATGTTAAATAGGCCGAAAACACTGTCTGAAAAGCATGTTGCATCAATGGGTTAAGTGCGCTAAAAAGTACGACGGCGTCAGGATCGTCCCGATGACCCGATAGGGCTGTTGGGGGGATTAAATAACTACGCTTATGCGCCGAATCCGCTGACGTGGATAGATCCGTTGGGGTTGAAACCCAAATGTGCACCGACGAAAGCAAATGACCATAATCAGGCTGCTTTCGCTAGGCAGTGGCAAGGTCATGGTGCGTATAAAGGACGCGACTCGTGGTCTAACACTATGTTAAAAGAAGGCGACATCGTCTACGGCGGTGCGCCCGGACAGTCTGGTTTTTATTTTGATAAGGCGACGCTTGATGCCGCTGGCGGTAGCAGACAAAAACTATGGGAGAGTTTGCAGGTGCTTCCACATGAAAAATATGGATTCCGTAGCAAAATTCAAGCTTACCGCGTAAAACGCGATGCTGTAGCTGGAACAGGGCAAGCGCTATCACAAGATACTTCTGTGTTTGGTCAAGGTGATGGAACACAATTTTTCTTATCAAATTATAAGACGGTGCTTGAGCCAATTGGCGATCCATTTGATATCGGATTATAACCATGAATATCGATAATATGACTGGAATATTAGTTTTCGATAACAAATTAGTACTAACACCATTTATAACTAAAAAAGAAATAATGGAAGCTAACAACTTAGATTGGGAGGCATGGCCCAGTAAAGGAGATAGCACTATTTCTTACCGAACTATCTTTGATCTAAAAAAAAATAGGGATGGCGATATTTATCTAATAATTAACTTTGTTCGACCTAATGATATGAATGCAACTATAGGTAGTTGGCGTTTTGCTCCTGAAAAATTATTAATGGGCGAACAAAAAAAGGCTGAAGGGAAAGTGACAAAAAGATTGAGGGAATGGTTTAGAGAAAAAACCAATAGTGATCTTCCAGTTTATGGTGCATGGGGACACATTGATACAGCATATGATCCTCATAATAGAACAGGTACTATTTTCTGTAATTATCGTTCAAGCTTCAGAGATGAAAAAGATTGGAAGGATTATTGTAAGTGGAATAATATAAAAATTTGAATTGTGGCAAGCGGTAGAGTGAGCGATTTCCTGTACTATAACGACGGTATGATGGTAACTTACTGCTGAAACAGGTAGTACGACTGGCCAGACGGATGGATTGTTGCACTTGACCCCATTGGGCTGGCGGGGGGAATTAACCTTTATCAGTATGCGCCGAATGCGTTGGGGTGGGTGGATCCGTGGGGGTTATCGCCTGTCAGTCCTAACACTGTTTTATTCTCTCAAGATAGCATTGGTTCCGTTTTCTCGAATGGTCAAAAAGTTAATGATCTAATCTATAGATTGAAAAATGATCCTTCGTATATCAATCAAGTAGAACCAATCAGGAAGGTAAGACTTACTGATTTACCTACTAACATTCAAGAAAGATTAATCTCACAAGGTGCAAATAAACATTCCGTATTTACTTTAGATAATCGACGACTATACGCAGCTAAAGAGGCTGGTATAAAGAATATGCCTTCTGTCTGGGCAACTGAATCTGATTTGAAGTCAATTAATCTAAATGATAGATTTTCAACAAAAACTGGTGGAAAAGGGATAAGAGTGAGATGCTAACAGTAAATAATCAAGCCATTGAGACAATATATGGGGAAATACATGGAAGAGACGCTTTAATTTTAAAAAACGTCATATTAGATATGTATCCTATGGAAATAGAGGTAATAACCTCTCTTGATTTGTCGTTTTGCCAACCAAGCAAGGATTTAAGTGAGGAAGCTTTAGTTTGCTTTAAGTTTAAAAATATAAAGAGCCTAACTATTACGATGATTGATGAATCAAAATATCAATTGTCAAAGAAATCATGTTTCGATAAAATATTCGATAAAGAAAAAGATGATCATTATATTTTAAGTACTTACGATCATGTTTTTGATGTAATTGGCCAATGTGAAGTGAGCTACAAATAGTTATTAAATGGGGAGTGTTCAGAATTCTGTGTCACGGTAAAAATATTACAGCGTAATCACGTTATTCAGTCGCCCGTCAAAATAAATGGCCAACTGCGACAAGGTCAAGTTCCAGTTCTGGATTGGCATTGTCCATTTCTCCCGCGCATTCATCAGCCCCAGATAAAGCAGCTTCAACAGGCTGTTTTCATTAGGGAACGCCCCTTTGGTTTTCGTCAGCTTCCTGAACTGCCGGTGAACTGATTCGATGGCGTTGGTGGTGTAAATCACCTTGCGGATATCCGCCGGATAGCGGAAGTACGCCGACAGATTTTCCCATTTCCGGCGCCATGACTGGATAACCATCGGATACTGCTGGCCCCATCTGGCATCCAACTCGTCCAGCGCAGTTTCCGCCGCCGCTTTCGATACCGCGCGGTAAACCGGCTTCAGGTCGGCCATGAACGCTTTGTGGTGCTTCGACGCCACGTATTTGATGGAGTTGCGTATCTGGTGGATGACGCACAACTGCACTTCCGTCTGCGGATAAATGCTATTTATCGCTTCCGGGAACCCGGTCAATCCGTCCACGCAGGCAATCAGGATATCCCTGACACCCCGGTTTTGCAGGTCGGTCAGCACCGACAACCAGAAGTTGGCTCCTTCACTTTCAGACAGATACAACCCCAGCACGTCTTTTTTGCCTTTGGCGTTCAGGGCCAGTACGGTATACACCGCCTTGCTCACATAGCGCCCATCCTCACGGATTTTGTAGTGGATGGCATCCAGCCAGACGAAAGGATACACCGGCTCCAGCGGGCGCTGCTGCCAGTGTTTCAGTTCGGGGATGACCTTGTCGGTAACGGCGCTGATAGTGGACGTGGAAACGCTGAAAGCGTACAGGTCTTCGATTTCCCGGCTGATGTCGGCGTAGCTCATGCCGAGAGCGAACAGGCGGATAATCTTGTGCTCAATCTCGTCGGACAGGGTGGTCTGGTGCTTTTTTACCAACTGAGGCTCGAAAGTGCCATTGCGGTCGCGTGGTGTGGCGAGTTCAAAACTGCCGGTCGTCGCTTTAATGGTCTTTTTGCCGGAACCGTTTTTACGGTTTGCTTCCACATCTGCAGCCAGATGAGAGTCAAGTTCAGCGGCCAGAGCAGCTTCAGTTAACTGTTTAATTAATGGGGTTAAGATACCATCCTTGCCTGTTAATGCCTGACCGGACTGGAGGGCCTTAAGTGCTTTGTCGAAATCGAAGGGCTGGGACATGTGTCATTCCTTTTTTGAAGTATATTACTGGAATGACACAGAATTTCTAACGCTCTCATTAAATGCGGAAGCGATCTCCAAGATCCTTCCGGATTATTTTTATCTGTTATTTATTATGTGCGATATCAGAGATTAATTTCGCTCTCAATCACTATCCTTCCCCACTCAACCGTCACCGTTATCGGCATCCCGGTCATAAACCCCGACTCTTCCAGCCAGCGGCCTTTAAGGTTGATGGCGGAGGGCGGGTTGGGTCTGCCGTTTTGCGTGGCGTATCCCACCGTGTAGTAACGTTCTGTTTTAGCTGCTTTATTTAGCACGCTGTCTGACTTAGAATGCATCTCAGCCATAGTCAACTTTCTCGTGGGCGGGCGGTAGCATGATCGATTTCCTGCACTATGACGACGATATGAAGATAATTTACAGCCGAAACAGGTAGTACGATCCGAAAGTCGGATAGATTATTGCGACGGACCCGATAGGGCTAATGGGCGGGTTGAACACCTATGCTTATGCGCCGAACCCGCTGACTTGGATCGATCCGCTGGGGCTGGCAAGGTGTAATAGTGCGTCTGGTCAATTATCTAAACTAAGAGGAAAATCAGTCAGCCAGGTCAGGTAGAGAAGATTCTGGCTAAAAATGGTTTCACTCAAACTAAAGTCAGTAACAGTGCAGCAAGAAACCAAGTTTGGAAACATTCCGATGGTTCTGAAGTACGAACCCATCCATAGGGTAATCAGTCAATGAATATGAAGAATGGGGATTTAACACCTAAGTCAGGTCTAAATGCACATATACATAAAGAAAATCCCTTAGGTGATCAGCTTGATGACTTCGGTAATATATCTTCGAATCCAGATTTAACTCACATTGGAATTAAGAATCCCTCAAATTATCCGAGTGTCAGAAATAGGCCTCACGGAAGTGGAAGATAAAATGAGTTATGAATACCAATTGACTAGTGATATTGAACCGACTGATTTGTATAGAAAGATGAGGTCTCTGATAGCTAACTCATCTGATTACGTAACTATCTTTTCGGACGAAAACTCGGCTGGATTTAAAAGTAAAAATTCGGAATCGAAGTGGAGTTCAGATATTGATCTATCTTTTTCATCTAGCGGTGTTTCTTTAGAAATTCATGCAGGGAATGCAAAAAGACTATTGAAGTATATAAACGATAGTTTAATTCACTCTGATGTGTCTATTGATATTGAAGAGCAATGAAATAAAAATAACCTGAAGAGATCGCAACGATCATTCCGGCTATTTTTACCTGCTGTTTAGTTCAACGATCAGAGTTTAATCTGCGTCTCAATAATCAGCCTGCCTCGCTCCACTGTAATGGTGATGGGATGCCGGTCATAAAGCCCGACGCCTCCAGCCAGCGGCCCTTGAGGTTAATGGCGGACGGCGGGTTGGGTCTGCCGTTTTGCGGGGCATATCCCACGGTGTAGTAACGTTCTGTTTTAGCTGTTTTATTTACCACGCAGCTTGACTTAAAATGCTTCTCAGCCATAGTCAACTTTCTCGACGGCGGGCGGTAGCGTGCGCGATTTCCTGCACTATGACGGCTGAATGAAGGTAACTTACAGCCGAAACAAGTAGTACAACCCGAAAGCCTGATAGATTATTGCGCCGGCTCCGATAGGGCTGTTGGGTGGGTTGAACCAGTATGCTTACCAGAAATTAGACGATATTAAAGTTGATGTGCGTTCTCCTAACAGCACCGATTTGTTGGGAGAAGATGTTACTCCGATAAAAGCTGTTGAATTGATTGAAAAATAGCTTTTTGAACAAGGATTTCTATAGTGGCTATGAATAAACTTAACGATCTTTATACAAAAATATCTGCCCCGTCATTTTTTAACTTTTTGAAAAGCTTAGAAATTGATACATCTCTTGATATCAGGGATGAAGATCTTTTTGATAGTCAATGGATGGACGATTTTAATAGATTGGAAAATAAATCCATCAATAAAGATGATTTAGATATCATCAACAAAATTAGAGAGTATGCTTTCAAAGAATCTTTCAAGGTTATAGGAAATGACGAAATATCTGCCAGAATTTCAGATGATTTTTAATTAATAGCTAAATATCTAGCCTTGAATGAAGAAGATAATTGGTCTGTTAGTTACTTATGGAAATCATACTAAGCTGGTATCTTCCCAGTGTAATTAAATATTAATGGGAAGAAAGGACATCTATTCTTAAGAGATAAAATCATTAACAGAGGGCAATGGGATGATTTTGCAAACGCTTTCAAATAATGATAGCTTGTTAAACATTGCTTCAGAGTCAGTTTTACAGAAATGGTTTTTTAGTGAACAAAGACTTACAGTTAACTTGCTCACTTCAGATGATGAAGAATTAACAGTATATGTTGAAACTGATGCTATTCAATCATCAACGGTATATCTAAATAAAGATTTAAATATTTGTTATTTGTCAATACAAGATATGCAAAAAATATTACCTGCGCATAACGGCTATTATATTCCACCAGAAAAGTTTCATGAATTAATGAAGTTTTCATCAAAATTTTACTCTATGTTTTATGGTAGGAAATGTGATTATAAATACTCAGTATCTTTTTGTGGATATGAGAATTATATAACATGTCCTATTAAAACATTAGAAGATATAACTTGGATGGTTAAATGAAAGAAATCTGGAATCGCTCCCAAAGATCTTTCCGTTTTTATTTTACCTGTCGTTTAGTCGCGGTTATTTACTGATTAATTGTCCCCGCAAAATCCAGCTCGCCGGAAAAGTGGATAAGCCAGTCGGCGGTGTCTGGCGCAGAATGCTCCTTTGCCATAGCCATTAGAAGATAATAAATTCTTCACAAAATCAGGACAGAACCTGCCTGGCGGCGCTCCGGAAATGGTCATAAACTATCAATCAACCAGTGATAACTCTGTAATTAATACTATCTTAAAAGTAAATGAAGGAAAATAGGAATAAACAATGTTAGTGACGATTTTAGATCCAAACAGAATTGTTGTTGAAGCAGGTAAGGGAAAAAATAATATAGAGTTATTAAATCTCGTTTTTTCTAGAAAGTGGGATTAACCTGCATCAGTACACGCCGAATGCGTTGGCGTAGATTGATCCGCTGGGTCTATCACGTAGTACGGCGGAAAATAAGTACGAAATTTATTAACTGTGACTTTCGAGGGCTAAAGATGAAGGTGAAGTCATGCTCTTGATATCTCAGTTTGAAAAGATGGATGTTCCCGCATGGGCCAAATAATCCTGATAGCGATCTTCCGCACTTATAAATTCATCAATTTGCTGGAAGTGTAATTCATATAATCTCCCTTGGTAGAGAGGAATAGGCCAGATATGGAAAATAAAAACCTTATAAATCTATTGCAAGGAAAGACCTTGATAAAAGAGTTCAATGAAGGAAACGATGACTATCGCTCTTGGATTGAATTATCTTTACAAGATGATCTAAAGCCGAGCTATCCATTTAGGACAGAGCCAGGAGCAATGTTAGGAGGTTCTCCTTATTCAAATTCATGCAATGAATCTGACGCTAAATTCAAACTCAGAGTTTCTCACTTCCTAGCGGAAGATATAGAAAATGGACTAGATCCATCTTACGACAGAGTCGGGAATTACATTTACTTTTATTCAATAGATGAACTTATGGAACAACTATCAAAATACGGTATAGAATTGAAAGACTGTGTTGATCTAAATAAAGTAAATGACTACCCATTATAAATTTTAAGAAGCCGGAAGCGATCCCAACGATCCTTCCGGCTATTTTCTTTACCCGCCCAATGATTAAGCCAGCATTACCCCAGACTCCGCTCGAATAATCATCTTACCGGGCAACAGTTCAATCTCCAGCGGCCGGCCGAACAGTCCGCGGCGGCTCAGCCAGTCGCCCGCCAGATAAAGCTTGCCGTTATCGCGTACCCAGTCGGCGCTCTCACTGTCGCAGTCGTCGAGTTCAGCCAGCAGCGCGGCGATATCGGTGTCCTTACCCAGCCGGGTGAGCATAAGCCCGTCGCGGTACAGACGGATACGAAATAACGTCCCGGCGGTGAAACCCGCCTGCGCCAGTTCCTCGCCGGTGAGCGTCAGCTCCGGCAGTCCTACCGGATAAAACACCGTCTGAATACTCATTGTGCTCCCTCTTGTCCAGCCCGCCCCCACCACAAATGCAGCATGGTAAAACGTCATCCCAAAGATCTTCCTTCAGGATACATTGACAATCATCCCGGCAAGGGGGTTAGCGATAACAGAAGACGTACGGCCTTCATATTAGAGTTAATTATCATTTTCAGATGAAGTGCCCGCGATGCGGGAGAAACCGCATACGGTCGTAAACGTTAAGATAACGATTTCTGGCACGTCGTTTTCATAACCGGGAAATCCGCCCGAGGTTAACTAAATGTTTCCATTTTGTTGCTTTCCGCACTAAGGAGCCGGACGCCGCAAAAATCGGTGAACAAAAAATATCGCGGGCGTTTCTTAGAAAAGATTTGTTTTAACAATCAAGAAACAAAAAGCATAAAACTCATCCGGATATCGATCGTTAACGCTCCAATCTGGGTTAGCGCTTAACATATCGAAGCCGGATACCCCCCGCGGGGATGAACAAATAGCCATCACAGAATATTTATCCAACAGGCTTCTATCAAAACGATTCGCTAGCGGCGAGCCGGAAAAAAGAATAACTTTGCCGACTTTAAAAAATCGACTTAATAGACAAATAAATAAAAAATAGTTAATTATTTTTTAACCATGAAATAGCTTGACGGCAAACGAATGCCAACTCGTTTCATTATTTTTTATAAAGCAACGCTATAATGCCAATTCGTATTTTGATATATCTAAATTGATAAGGATAAAGAAAAAGAGAAGATAAAGGTTCAAAGTTTTGACGAAAAAAAAGCGGATTAATAAGGCCAGATTATACATTCCAGGCCGAAGGCCTCCTTTTCAGAAAAAATAATCAACTATTACGTCAGAAAGGGACATCAATACAATCAACCGCTATTGATATCCCTTTCTGATTTCGGCCACTACAATACTTTTTCGCTTACCGGAAAAGTAGCGTTCACTGAACTCGCCTATCCCGGCAACAGGCTGATAGCCGCCTTTAAGAGGCCAGATTCGTAGGTGACTCCGAAGGCTCCTGATTCAGGATCAACAGAGACAGCACCCGATTTTCAACATTCAATTTAGAAAACGATAATGTTCCGAACTGCTTTTTCGTAAAACCATCAGACAGCATGTCCGACACCACACGCGTACTTAATACATTGGAGTCGGTCATAAAATCCTGATAGGCGAATTTCACGCTAATCGGCAGAACATCATCAATAGAGATCGACGAATTCATTTCCGAACGCAGCCCGAAATGCGCATTAAAAGCGGAGTTGGCACAAACAACTTTGCACGTTTCATCAATGACCGCAGCAGCTCGCCGTTCATTCTGAACGGGCTGACTTAGCATGCCAATGATCTCGTTCCGGCCAAATATCAGACTCATTATTTCCCTCTGCTTCATGCTATGTAAAAGGTATCGATAAGCGCTGACTACGAAATTTAGCCTACAACCACCTAGCGATAAGCACTCAACTCACCGGTTCCCCCGGGGGTGCCCGGCATAATGTAGTTATCTAAGCTGCTTAGTTTTGGAAACCGGATCCTATCTAACAAAAAACAAAAAATAACAATTGAAACCGCCGGTCTGATTTACAGACCATTCACTTCCATTTCTACTCAGGCCACCTGACAGCGTTAATGGCGGTGTCGTTATGTACCACGATTATCCATGTGTTTTCTCTATTGATAATCAGATAAATCTAAATAAACGGCGCTGAATTAAATATACCGTAAACAATACTGTCACTATCGGCGGAATAAGAGAGATCTTTATGCGTTTTGATCGTAAAGGACGATCAAATTATTGATAACAATAGATTAAGACTATGGATAACGATGAATTGATCGTTTTATTCATTATGATGGAGTGAATAATTCTTATAATTTTTCATAGTATGGCATATGTCACTTACCGTGTCCCTCTCTTGTCGAGGAAGTTTAGTTATATTCCTGAGTATTCAAGTTATTCCTTAAACAACGCCTTATGCCTCTCCTGCATTGCGTGATCTGCCGCTCAAAAAAGAAACAAATGTAGCGCGGGAAATGCCATTAACTATTCATTGACATATCCTTAACATGTTTAAGGAGAGGCGCACATGACTCAATATCATAAACATACAATACCGGCCGCTATCGCGGAGAATGCTCTGATAAACGCCGACCAATATCAAAAGTTGTATCGGCAATCCATTGATGACCCAACCTCTTTTTGGCGCGAGCAAGGGGGAATTATTGATTGGATCAAACCTTATCGGCAAGTGAAAAATACATCGTTTGATCCCGGTCATATTCGCATTCGCTGGTTTGAGGATGGAACGCTGAACGTCGCGGCCAACTGTCTGGACCGCCATCTGGCGGAACGCGGCGACCAAACCGCGATAATCTGGGAAGGCGATGACGCCGGAGAAAGTAAAACCGTCACCTACCGCGAGCTGCATCATGCCGTCTGCCGTTTCGCCAATGCTCTACGCTCCCTGGGAATTCGCAAAGGGGATGTGGTCGCCATCTATATGCCGATGGTGCCGGAAGCGGCCATTGCCATGCTGGCCTGCGCCCGCATCGGCGCGGTTCACTCGGTGATCTTCGGCGGTTTTTCGCCGGAAGCCATCGCCGGGCGAATCGTCGATTCCAACGCCAAACTGGTGATTACCGCCGACGAAGGCATCCGCGCCGGGCGTATTATTCCGCTGAAGAAAAACATCGATGAGGCGTTAAAAAATCCCGCAGTAACAAGCATCGCCAAGGTGATCGTTTACCAACGAACCGGCAAACAAGGGGAATGGGTAAACGGGCGCGATCTCTGGTGGCACGATCTGATCGAACAGTCAGACGATCGTTGCCCGCCGGAAGAGATGAATGCCGAAGATCCGCTGTTTATCCTTTATACCTCCGGCTCCACCGGCAAACCCAAAGGCGTGTTGCACACCACCGGCGGTTACCTTGTTTACGCGGCGATAACCTTTAAATATGTCTTTGACTACCACCCCGGAGATATCTACTGGTGCACGGCGGATGTCGGCTGGATCACCGGCCACAGCTACCTGCTGTACGGGCCGCTGGCCTGCGGCGCCGTTACGCTGATGTTCGAAGGCGTCCCCAACTGGCCCGATGCCCGGCGCATGGCGCAGATTATCGATAAGCATCGGGTCAATATTCTCTACACCGCGCCCACGGCAATCCGCGCCTTGATGGCCGAGGGCGATAAATCCATTGAAGGAACCTCGCGGACGTCACTGAGAATCATGGGTTCCGTCGGGGAACCGATCAATCCGGAAGCCTGGGAGTGGTACTTCAATAAGATCGGCAACGGCAAGTGTCCCATCGTCGATACCTGGTGGCAAACAGAAACCGGCGGCCTCATGATTACCCCGCTGCCCGGCGCGATTGAAACTAAACCCGGTTCGGCGACTTACCCTTTCTTTGGCGTGCAGCCGGCGCTGGTGGATAACCTGGGTAATCCGCAGGACGGCGTCTGCGAAGGCAATCTGGTGATAACCGACTCCTGGCCGGGTCAGGCCCGCACCCTGTTTGGCGATCATGAGCGCTTTGAACAAACCTATTTTTCCACTTTCAAAGGCATGTATTTCAGCGGCGACGGCGCTCGCCGCGATGAAGACGGCTATTACTGGATCACCGGACGCGTCGACGACGTGCTGAACGTTTCCGGCCACCGATTGGGAACGGCGGAAATAGAATCCGCTCTGGTTGCGCACCCTAAAATCGCCGAGGCGGCGGTGGTAGGCATTCCGCACAGCCTGAAAGGCCAGGCCATTTATGCCTATATCACGCTGAACCACGGCGAAGAACCCTCCAGCGAACTGTATAGCGAAGTTCGCAACTGGGTACGTAAAGAAATCGGCGCGATCGCCACGCCGGATATCCTCCACTGGACCGACGCGCTGCCGAAAACGCGCTCCGGTAAAATCATGCGCCGCATTTTGCGCAAAATCGCGGCGGGCGACACCAGTAATCTGGGGGATACCTCGACGCTGGCCGATCCCGGCGTGGTAGAAAAACTACTGGAAGAAAAACAGGCGATGAGCGCCTCACCCCAATGACCATCCGACTCAATCTGCGACGCCTCCCGCTGCGCCCCGCATCAAAATTTAGCGGGAGGCGTCACCCCGAAACCATGCTGTCCGGCCTACGGATTACTGGAGACTTACGATGAATGACGCCATTTATCAACGGATTGAAAGTAACCCCCTGTTTAGGGAATTGGTAAATAAACGACAGCGCTTCGCCGCGCTCCTTTCCCTGATCATGCTGGCGCTTTACGTCGGTTTTATTCTGCTGATCGCCTTTGCGCCCGGCTGGCTGGGAACGCCGATCTCCTCCGATTCGGCCATTACCCGGGGCATTCCCGTCGGCGTGGGATTGATCGCGATCTCCTTCATTCTGACGGGGATCTACGTCTACCGCGCCAACGGTGAATTCGATCGCCTGACTAAACGGCTGCTGGATGAGGTAGGGCAATGAAAATACGCTTCATGCTACTGTCCGTATCGATCGCCTTACCTTCGCTGACCCAGGCGGCGGACGCCTTGACCGGCGATGTTCAGCGCCAGCCGCTGAACATTCAGGCCATCGTAATGTTCCTGCTGTTTGTCAGCACCACGCTGTATATCACCTACTGGGCGTCCAAGCGAACCCGATCCCGCAGCGACTACTATACCGCAGGCGGCAGCATTACCGGTTTCCAGAACGGGCTGGCGATCGCCGGCGACTATATGTCGGCGGCATCCTTTCTGGGGATCTCGGCGCTGGTTTACACCTCCGGCTATGACGGCCTGATCTATTCGCTCGGCTTTCTGGTCGGCTGGCCCATCATCCTGTTTCTGATTGCGGAGCGTCTGCGTAATCTGGGACGTTACACCTTCGCCGACGTAGCCTCTTACCGGCTCAATCAGCGCGCGATCCGCAGCCTGTCGGCCTGTGGTTCGCTGGTGGTGGTGGCGCTGTATCTTATCGCCCAGATGGTGGGCGCGGGCAAACTGATCGAATTGCTGTTCGGCCTGAACTACCACATCGCCGTCATTCTGGTCGGTATTCTGATGGTGATGTATGTCATGTTCGGCGGCATGCTGGCCACCACCTGGGTACAGATCATCAAAGCGGTGCTGCTGCTGTTCGGCGCAACCTTCATGGCCGTGATGGTGATGAAATCCGTCAACTTCAGCTTCAATACGCTGTTTCAGCAGGCGATGGACGTCCACCCGAAAGGCGCAGCCATCATGCGCCCCGGCGGATTGGTGTCCGATCCGGTATCCGCGCTCTCTCTCGGTCTGGGATTGATGTTCGGTACGGCGGGCCTGCCGCATATCCTGATGCGATTCTTCACCGTCAGCGATGCCAAAGAAGCGCGGAAAAGCGTCTTTTTCGCCACCGGGTTTATGGGGTACTTCTACTTCCTGACGTTTATTATCGGCTTTGGCGCTATCCTGCTGGTCAGCGCGAATCCTGACTTTAAAGATGCCGCCGGCGCGCTTATCGGCGGCAACAACATGGCGGCGGTTCACCTGGCGGATGCGGTGGGCGGCAACTTCTTCCTCGGCTTTATCTCCGCCGTCGCCTTTGCGACCATTCTGGCGGTGGTGGCCGGATTAACGCTGGCGGGGGCTTCGGCGGTTTCCCACGACCTCTACTCCAACGTGATCAAGAAAGGAAAAGCCACCGAACGCGATGAGCTGAAAGT
This sequence comes from Brenneria izadpanahii, assembly GCF_017569925.1. NCBI lineage: Bacteria > Pseudomonadati > Pseudomonadota > Gammaproteobacteria > Enterobacterales > Pectobacteriaceae > Brenneria > Brenneria izadpanahii. The sequence goes on from NZ_CP050854.1 coordinate 4,390,292, forward strand.
CTCGAAAATGACCGTACTGGCGCTGGGTCTGGTCGCCATCGCGCTTGGCATTCTGTTTGAGAATCAGAATATCGCCTTTATGGTGGGTCTGGCCTTTTCCATCGCCGCCAGTTGCAACTTCCCCATCATTATCCTTTCCATGTACTGGTCGAAACTCACCACGCGCGGGGCAACGGCGGGCGGCTGGGCCGGGCTGCTGACGGCCGTCATTCTGATGATCCTGGGACCGACGGTATGGGTAACCATCCTCGGCCATGAGACGCCGGTTTATCCCTATGAGTATCCGGCGCTGTTCTCCATGCTGGCGGCCTTTATCGGTATCTGGCTGTTCTCGATAACGGACGGCTCCGAGACGGGGCGGCAAGAGCGTGCGCGTTTCCATTCCCAGTTTGTCCGCTCGCAAACCGGGGTTGGCGCATCGCGCAGCGGCGCCCATTAATTTTACCGGGACGCCCGCCGCTGATGATCCGCGCAGGGCGTCCCCTATTGTTACCGGCGGCAATTCGCTTCATTAAGCGCTACCGCATAGGTATGAACCTCGCCATGCATATTGGAACGGAATACCAGATAGTTGCCGTCCGGCGTAAAAGCGAGGTTAGGCTCCAGACGGTAATCATGAGCGGACATATCCACCAGCCGCTGGCGGCGCAGTACGCCCGGAGCGATTAAGCTATCCGCATTAGCGGCGGAAATGCCGGCGACATCCGGTATCGCTTCCGGTACAAACAATGAAATCCACTTGCCGTTTTTAGCGTGCGCCACCATCTCCTCATCGCCGCCATCGCCGGCAAAATATTTACCATCATAGGAAATATTAAAATGTACCGACCAGCTATCGCGATCCAGCGCATACCACTGACGCCTGCCGCTATGCAGCTCATAGCCCGCCAGCCAGAACACCTCGCCGCGCGGCGTTTGCAGGTCATACCATATCGTGTTGCCGTCGGCGCTGAAAAATTCATGCCCGGCAATTTCCATATTCATGGCGCGCGTGTGGATTTTGGTCAACGCCGAACCATCGGTACGAATTGTCCAGATGCGATCCACCTTATGCCACGGCCCCTCGTGACAGAACAGAATCTGGTTGGGATCGGCGGGAGAAAACTGTAAATGGTTAAGCCAGTCGGTGGCGTGATGAACATCCCTGCGCATCCCCGACGCCACATCAATCACGAATAGGGTCATCGGCAGACGCTGTTCCAGCCGCTGATTGATATGAACCTCTTTTTGTTCGGCAAAGGTCAACGGCCGCCCGGTATGCGGATGATACATCTCAGAGGCGACCATCCACTCCCCCTGCGGATTGGCGTTACCGCCGGCCGCGTCGGACACGGCGGAGGCGAACACATCATTGAACGCCTTGTTTTGCGCGGTTTCGCTTCCCAGCAGCAGCGTTTCATCAGCATTCAGGGCGCACACCGTTTCTGAAGGCGTCAACCGGTAGTGCCGCGCCATCTCACCGGTCAGCAGGTGCAGGGAACAGACCACCCGCTGGCCGTCAATCTCATCGATATACCACAACCGGGAAGTCCGTCTGCCCACCATCAAAATCTCCGCCGCCGGGCGAGGCAAAATCAGCGTATTGCGCCGCGTTCGCATATCAATGACGGCGATCCCCGCCGGCGTCGTCACCACCATTAATTGACCATCGCGGCTAAACGCATTTTGATGGAAATACAGTGACGACGTCCCAGCCAGTTCCGACAGCCGAATAATTTTTCTTCCGGTCGCCTCATCGCGCCATTCGCGCGGGACGGAGGTGTTTTCCGTTCCGTCTCCGCCCAACGTCGCTCGCTCTACTTTTTTCATATGCTCCTCTCCGCCGGTTCAGGTAGATGTCCCGATGCCGCGCTCCGCCAGCATTGTTCATAAGGCAATCCCGTCAGTTCTTCCACCGCGGCACGCGTTTGCGGATCGACCTGCGCTTTATGGCCGCCCTTTTTCAACCGGGATGTTTCCTGCAATATCAGCAGGTGATTATCTCTGTTAAGGCGAAAACGCCAGGAAACGATGATCCCCCACAGGCCAAGACAGGACGGCACGATGGTATAGATGACAACGATGCTGTCTATAGTGAGTTCGGGCTGTACATCCACCCCTTGTTGAAATCCCGTCGCGGAAAGCACGACTCCCAGCGCAAACATAATCAACGCCTGAATCACCGTATCCACAAAATTAAACACGCCGGAAAAAAGCGCTTCCCGCCGTTCGCGGGTAACGATTTCATCAACGTCGGGGATGAAAGACATCAGATAAAAAGAGGCGTTGGCAATCCCCGTTTTGCCGAAATTGAGAATAATCGTTAACGCTATCAGCCAGATTTCCGCATGAGGAGGACGCACAATCGCCAGACAGGCAAAAGCGGCAAACACAGCGATCGTAACATAAGCGCCCAAGCGGAAAGATCTGGCGCCGTCGGTTTTGATCGTGTACCACATAAAAAAGGATAAAAATAACAACCCCAAAAGATAGGCGACGCTGTTGGCGCCGGCTACCACCGTCGGGCTCATCATCATGACAAAGATGATGAAATAGGTATTAACATAGCCCGAGATGGTGCGTTCCGATATTTGCGCAATAAACATCGCCAGCAATTGACGAAACGCCTTTACCCGCAGGGTGGAACCCAAATCGCGGAAAATCATTTTCATCTCCTGCCAGGCGCCGGCGCCGGAGACAAAATGCAGTTCTTCCGCCGGTCGTTCAAAACTCCATAGGTATTGCAGCAATAGCGCAACGCATGCCAGAACATTACACACAATCATGGTCCAGGTGAACGCCGCCATATCTTTGCCGAACCACAAAAACATCACGCCGGGCAAAGCGGAAATCGCAGTGGTGGCAATGGCGCCTATCGCTTGTTTCATCCCCTCTATTTTGGCGCGAACCGTTGAATCGGTCGTCATTTCCGTCGTCAGCGTCGGAATAATGATTTGGGGAATGCGCAGTACGCAGTTATACAGAATATAAACAACGTAGTAATAGGCAACGCCCATGCCCGGCAGCCACACCAGAGGGAATAAAATGGTATGAACGGGGATAATCATTAATAACCAAAACCGACGGCGGCCAAATTTTTTCCCCAGCCTGGTTTGGCCGAATTTATCGGAAAAATCACCGAAAAATAGCGAGAAAAAAGCGCCAGCCAATTTACTAACGGCAAACAGCGTACCTACGGCCATAATCGATAATCCGGCGTAGGTGGTGTAATAATACATCAACCAGGCGGACAGCACATTCTGCGTTGCGGCAATAAAAATATTGACCGAAGAGACGCCAAAGTAATTTTTTAAGGTAATACGTCTTATTATTTCCGGCATGGTAATACCCTCACCGACAGAGATAAGAAGTAAAAAGTTAATTTAGCAAAGGCGATTTATTTAAATGTATAAGCGACTCCGGCACGTAAACGAAGTTGCCGCTCGCTGGAACTGGAGGAACGGTTAATATCGCCGAAACTTATATAGGGACTCCATTCTTTTTTGTCGCCCAGCGCATAATTAAATTGCAGCTCTTGTTCATAATTACTTTTCTTCTTGGCGAAAAGATTCTCATCGCCATATTGAAAAATAATTTTATATGTCGTGGTCAGATTATTTATGCTATAACGCAGATAACCATCAACCCGGTTAACGGTGCGATGCTTATTGGTGGTACATACCGTACCCGCGGTTTCACAGACGTTATCATGCGCATAATCCGTTAACTCCAGACGATATAGTCCGCCGATAGCCCAGCTATCATTAATCTTATACCAGGGTGAAACGCCGAATTTCCATTCTGTGCGCGTGGAGTTAAATTCTGGTTGAAATAACGGCGAAATCGTCCAGTTACCAAACTGATACTTTTTAGCCAACGTCATTTCCACCGCATTTAACACCGGATCGTTATAATATTTATCCTTGACGTTTGAACCGCCGGTTTTAAACTTGGTTTCGACAGCGAATGAATAATCATCGGGCAATTGTGTCGCCAGCAACAACCTATCGTAGTGTGTCCTATCTCGTAACCGGTATTCATGCCGATAATCCATCGATACATTTCTTAATACCACATCGGCGCTCGCCTGTCCGATAGAAACCAGAAACAGAGAAGCAAAAATAAATGCTTTATTTGAAACTTTCATGTTTTCCCCATCATTATTAATTATTTTATAAAAACTAAAGAGATATACCCAATAGATTCCGAGTCGCAGGTCTATTACTATTCGCTTAATGTGACGACGTCATACATAAAGCTGCCGCCTTTCAATTCAAGAGAGACGATATTATTACATTTTTTCAATAGGTTGGGCGTGATCGGCACGCGGGCTAAATGATAACGGCCGCTTTGTAACGCGCCGCGGTAGATAGCCTTGTCGTTATCATATTTCAGGGCTTGTATGGTTTTTCCGTTAACCGTCACCGCTAATTCAGGCGCGGTCGGATTACTCATCGATCCGTTACTGGCCGCCGCCAGGGAAATATTCAGAAAATAAGTTTTATTTTCCGGTTGCATGGCAAAGCGAATATCCCATTTTCCCGGCTTGGTTTGCGCGTAATACCAGTCCCGTTGATAATCGCTGCGGCCGATATCGAAAGTCAGATTGGCGGGAACCTCATTCTGCCAATGATAATTACGCGCTTCATTGCCGAAATGAAATTCGCGGGCCTGACGATCGGCCTGTCCAATCGCCCAGATAACCGGCCCGGCTTCAGGAAGAGCAATATCGGGGAGTTGCCGGCTTTCCCCGTTAACGGCGACGGTTTGCTGCGCCAATACGCCGGGTTGCGTACCGCTATTGGCATAAACCGTCAATTGATATTCCCCCGGACTGACGTTCCCGATGCTGAACCGGCCCTCTCTGTCCGTTATCCCCTGGAAAACATAACCGCGCGTCTGGAGATCAAAAGGCTCGTCCGGCGATGAGGAAAGCACGACGGTAACAGGCTGCTTGCCGAGTACCCGCCCCTCCACCTGAGCGCGCTTCGCAGGATAACGCGCGTCATCCACCCAGCGATAAGGCCAGGAGGCTTTTTCAGTAACCGAACGGCTCCAGGCATCGTCAATCATCTGCCGCGTATCGCCCTGATTGATATACAGCAACCAGGGGCCATAGAATTTTTTCCATCCGGGCTGGACGACCATATCCGGCGTGCCGAAATGAGCGCCGGTCATATAGTTCAGAATGATGGCATCCTGGTGTACCAGGAGATCCTGCTTAAGCGCATCGCCGGAAAAATACTCCTGACTAGCGTGAATCAACCAGGCGCCGACGCCGTGACCGAATACCCCCCAGAAAGGCGTCGAACGCATATAACCGGCAAAGTCATATTTGGAATACACCTCGCCATTCGGCAAACGCCAGGTTTCATCCTGCACTTTCGATAATTGTTCAAGCTGGCCGTAAAGCAATGGTTGTCCTTGACGAATACCGTTATATAGATGGTCAAGCCGCGCGGGATCGAACCGGTATACGTTACGTAATTCACTAACCGTGACGTTTTCATTTCCGGCATTCTCGGCCACCACGTAACTATAAATACCGCTAATGCCTTTACGAATAATCAGATGATATTCAAGCCGCAATAAACCATCTTTATCATCGATATAGGCGACATGCGCCATATCACGGCTATTGCTGATAACTTCGACGCGTTCCGGGGTGAAATCTTTTACGCCTTTAACGTAATAATCCAGATAAGCGCTACGCGTCTTACTGGGATCTCTCGCCGCCCCGGAAAGGTTGGATACGATATTTTCCCCGTCTTTTATAATACTTGCGGCGCTGCCGTCCTCTTTAAATTCAACCTTAACCAACCCATTATCCAGCGTGGTTTTCATTCCGGAAACAGTTAATGAAACAGGGGAAACATCAGCACAATTACCATAAGGAGCCAAGATGGCCCCTAGCAGTAATAAAATACTTTTATTCACAATTATCCCTCTTTATTCAATTCGGCGTTAAAAAAACCTCTATCAGCATTTTCTTAAATACTTTGTGGTTCTGGATAAAATGGCGGTTGGGGAAGGGATATTGACTTGAATAAAAAGCGTTGCACAGGCTTTTTATTCAAAGTCCTACGGCCACTTATACCCAAATAACACGGATAAAATAGCGGGGAAAGTGATGATGTACCTTTACGATATTGCCATATTGACGTTTTATCAGGCAACTAAATGAAGATCGCCATGTTTTATCTCTCAGAAACAAGCATTGGGTTATTAGATATCATTACGCTTTTAAATAATTAACGTTACACCACGCGTTAATTATTTAAAAAAACGGGAAAATGAAGAAGACCTTTATTTTAACCATAGCCAATATATTGTACCAAGCGGCAAGGCTAAAACGACATTTCCCTGATCAGCACCGCCGATACCACTTTCCAGCCGCGTACCAGCAGGCTTTGCGCCTCGCCGTCCATCGCCACCGTTCCGCGCAGCATCTGCCGCTGGCCGCGGCTGCCGTCGGGCAGGCTTAGCAGCACCCGGTAAACGGCTTGCTCAGGATGCAGTTTGCGCTGCGCGTCGCTTAATGCCGCGATATCGCCGCCGTAAATCGAAGCCAGTTCAGGCACGGCGCTTAAATCGCGCGTAGCGGTATGATCGATATCCACGATCGTCAGCGACAGAGTCGGGCTGCCGACATCCAGCGGGTAAAACCGCCCCTGCCCGCCCACTTTCAGCCGTTGCCAGTCTTTTTCCGAAACGAAGGCTTCCACCAGTCCGCCGGACGGCTTGATTATCACCGCCAACCATTCGCCCTGCGCCAGCCACTCGCCGATCGCCAACGGCGCGGCGACGTCGGCCACTACGCCGCTCATCGGCGCGCGCACCGTCAACTGAGCCGACTGCCGTTTCAGCACCGCCAGTTTTTGCTGCGCCGCCTCACGCTCCTGATTCACCCGCAGATGTTCACCGGCAGTCTCCTTATTAAAGACCTGAAACGCCCCCTGCCAGCTTAGCGTGGCGATCTGCCGTTCTAACTGCCGCTGTTCATGCAGCAGCGCATCGGAAGAGAGCGAAAACAGCGCCTGTCCCGCCTCCACCGGCTGACCGACCTCAACATCAATGCGCTCGATCATCGCAGGCAGCGGCATATACAGGCTGCTTTGCTGTTCGGCGCGCAACAGCGCCGGGGCATAAACGGTGCCCTGCCAGGGGATCGCCGATAACAGCAACAGCGCGCAGCTTATGGTCAGAGTCACGATCATATTACGGTTCATACGGTAATCCTTGCGGCGTTTGCTCCACTCGCGCAGTTCATTAACCACGGGCATTATCACGAAATAGCCGATTTCCACCGCGAAAAGCAGCATCCCCAGCAATTTGAACGCCATGTGGTAAACCAGAATGGCGATGCCGGTAAACAGCACGAAGCGGTACGCCCACACGCAGAAGGCATAGCCAACCAGCGTGCGTTGCAACCAACGGGGAAACGGCTCCGGCGGGGCGTCCCCCAATCCGAACAGCCATTCGCGCATCCGCCAGCGGCCGATGGCGAATCCCCGCTGTTGCAGATTGGGGATCTGAAGCCAGTCCGACAGCAGGAAGTAGCCGTCAAAGCGCATCAACGGGCTGAGGTTGATCGCCAGCGTCATAATCCAGGTGGTGGCCGCCAGCATGAATGCCGCGCTGCGCAGCATACCGTCCGGCAGGAAGCTCCAGGCCAGCGTCGCCCAAGCGGCCAGCGCCAATTCGGTCAGCATTCCGGCGGCGCCGATCGCCATACGCTGCCGATGGCGGGTCAGCTTCCACGATCCGGAAGTATCGGTATACAACACCGGCATCATCACCAAAAAGGCGACGCCCATGGCGGCGACCCGCGCCCCAAAGCGCTTACAGGTATAGGCATGCCCCAGCTCATGCAGCACCTTGGTGAAACACAGGGTGATCCCCGCCAGCGCGGCCCCTTCCAGGGTAAAAAAGTGCATAAAGGTGTGCTTGAAGGTTTCCCACTGGCGCCCGGCTAAAAACAGCCCCAGCGCCGCCGCCATCAGCGTCAGCGCTAAAAACCAACGGCTGAAAAAAGGTTCAACCCACGATAAGGTGGCGGCCAGAAAACGATCCGGATGCCATAGCGGAATGCGAAAAAACAGATAATTCTTCAGCAGCTTACGCCACACGGAAATCTGCGTTCCCGCCAGTTGCCGCCCGAACTGCGCCAGCGCCTCATCGCCCGACGCCCGCGTCAGGTTATTGGCCTGTAAAAAACGGCTGAAATACTGAACGTCGCCGATATCAATAACCAGCGGCAGCGTCTGGTTGATCTCTGCGACGATTTTCGCCGCCTCCCCCAGCGGCCAGCGCGACAGCATCGCCATCTCCGCCCAGCCGATACGGAAAAACAGACCGCGCAGCGGATCTTCCAGCGTCCAACTGGGCGAACCGTCGCGATTGGCGGGACCGGCATGCAAAATCAGCTCATCGCGCAGCGGACTAAGCCGGGAAGCCGGCGGTTTATTCATCGCGGGGACGGTCGGCGCCTGCATCATCACATGCCCAACCAGACGCGCAGCGTAGTCAGCGGCTTGCGCAACAGATAGACGAACAGCAGCGTGCGCTGACCATATACTTTCGCCGTCCCCTTCAACCCCACGCGCAGCAGCGGATCGTCCTGGGTAAACCTGGCCCTCAGCCGATAGGCCATAATGTTGTCCGGCGTAAGCGCCGAACGGTAGCCGATATGCTCAAGCCGCGCCGACTGCGCCGAATTCGGCGCGACGTTAAGGAATAGCCGCACATCGGCCCCTTGCTCCAGCGCGATGGCATCGGCGGCCGGCAGTTGGATCTCCAGTTCGACATCGTGCGGATCGGCGATCATCATGATGCGTTCGCCAATCGCCACCGAACGCCCGATCCAGTCGCTGGCGTCATCAAAGATCGCCACCCCGTCGCGCGGCGAAACCAACTGCATACGCGCTAGCTGCCGTTGCAGAAAGTCCATTTCGCTTTGCGCCTGTTCCCGCCGGCTTTGCAGCACCGCCAGACTGGCTTTGCTGTTGGCATCGAACAGCGCCTGTTGCTGCGCCTGACGGAACTGGGCATCGGCGGTGGCGAACGTCTGCCGCGCGGACTCCAGGCGGTTTTCCAACTCGCGGGCATCCAGTTGAACCAGCGCTTGATTGGCCGCGATCTGCTGATTAGGGCGCACCAGAATATCGTCAACCACTCCCGCCACCGGGGCGCGCACCATCACCGGCCGGTGCGCCACGATCTCCGCCGGCGCCAGCACCGATTGCCGCACCGGGATCAGCATAACCAACAGCAGCGCTATCCCCCCGCCAGCATCAGGCGTCGTCGGTTGGGACGAGCGCCGGTTTTGCCGCGCCGTTTTTTGCCCAACCCCAACCAGGCATGGGAATAGGCATCCGCCAGCTTTTCCAAAAGCATCAGTTCGGCGGGCCGCCATGCCCGATCGCGCGCCAGAATCAGCGTCAGCGGCTGCTCTCCCCCTGGACGCCGCAGCGGCAGCCATAGCAGGAATTCCGGCAAATGTTCCCGCCAGAGCAGTTGGTCGCTGGCCGGCAGATCAAGCCAGTTCAGGGATTGAGTCTGCCGCGCTTCCTGCTGCCACTGGCGGCACAACCGGCTGAATTCGCTGCAAAAGGGCGCATGGGGATCGATGGACGCCAGACCGGACGCCGCCCGCAAACGCTGGTTTTCGCAGTCCCACAGCAATGCCTGGCGATACTTCACCAGATTGTGCGTTTCATTAACGATGAAAAACGCCAGCTCGTCCTGCGTTTCCCGCGATCTGGCGCGGCTTTGCAACTGCAATAGTTCGGCCAGCAGCGCCAGGCGGGTATCCTGTTCATTTGCCGTTTTGCTCATCGTGCGCGGGCGCTCATACGGTTATCTCTCATGGTTCGCCGCCGGCTGAGGCTGGCGGCGTTATCAGCGCCACCCCGCTCATCCCCGGCAGCAGCCCGGCGGTGGATTGCGTGATGCGCCCAAACACTTTAACCGACTGGCTGACCGGCTCCACCGCCGAAGAGATGCGGCTAATTTCCGCCGGATAACTCAGCCCGGTTTCATCCAGCGTCACCTGAAAGGCATTCCCCTGTTTCAACCACACCAGCCAGCGCGACGGCACGATCATTTCCAGCTCAAACGCGCTGTCATCGTAAATCGATAGCAGTTCTTTGCCTTCCGGCACCGACTCCCAGCGCTTCACTTTGGTTTCCGTTACCCGGCCGGAGAACGGCGCTTTGATGACGCAGCGTTGCAGCATGGCGCGATTCACGCCGTTTTCCGCCTGCGCCATGGAAACCGCCGAACGGGCCTGATCCACGTCAGACAGACTGATCGAGTTGAGCTTATCCAGCCGGTTGGCGATCGCCAGTTTCTTGCGGGCGGCATTTTCGGCGGCGGCGGAATAATTTAGTTTTTCTTTCAGAACCGCGCAGTCAAAGGTCAGCAACGTATCGCCCTGTTTAAAATGCTCGCCTTCTTTCACCGCGATATCCGTCACCTTGGCCGAAATTTCGCTAGAAAGCGTGGTGTAGCGCACCGCGCTAAGCTGTACGCGAATATCGCCGCTGGCGGCCGCCTGCGCCCACCAGGGCGTCAGCAATGCCCCCGCCAACAGAAACTGCCGCGCCTTCATCACTGGGAGCCCCCGGCTTGCAAGGATTGCAGGTTATCCCACATATCCGTGTTGACCGTGCGGTAAGGCTTTCCGGCGATGGCGGCCGACGTGGCGGCGACAGCGGCAGGCTGGGCCGCCGCCGGCGCTGGCGTTGCCGCTACCGCGCTTGGCGCAGCCAGAGAAAGGCGCGGCACCGGCACGCCGCCGGTTTCAATGTTACTGGTGGTGCGGGCAATGGTATGGCTTAAAGCCGCCAGGCTGGTATCGCCGACGTTATCGGGCAGCACATCCAGCCCGGCGGCCTGATATACCGCGCCCAATGCGTTTTGCACATCCGCAAAGCTGCGGTCGCGCGCGCGGGTGGTCAGGATGGTTTCCGTACTGACGCGCACCTGCTCCATCTGCGTCGCCGCCTGATTGCGCACCGTTAACTCGGTCTGATTAAGGATGCCGCGCTGAATGCGAGCCAGTTCCTGATAGCGGCTGAACATGCGCGTGCTTTGCTGATACTCTTGCCAGGCCACGTTCACCTGGGTCAGCACCGCCATACGCAGCGCCTGCCGACGGACTTCAGCCAGCTCTTCGTTCGCCTCGCCGGCGCGTTTCACCGGCGACCAGGAGAGCACGTTCAACAGGTTGCCGCTGACCTGCAGCCCGGCGCTGGCCCACTGATGGTTCACCAGATAGCTGTTGCTGTCGCCGTTGACGCCGGCGAACAGCGATACGCCCGGCAGCAGGCGCAGCAGCGATTTCCGGGTTTCCAGCACGGCGTTGCGCGCCAGATAGCTTTCTTCGCGCACTTCAGGCCGTTTCACCATCGAGAAGTTTTCCAGATCGTCGAGGGTATAAGCCAGTTTCGGCGCCGTCAGACTGCTTTCGCCGGGCACCACCACATCAAATTTACTGGCCGGCGGCAGGTTCATCAGCGACGCCAGACGCGATTTGGCCATTACCAAATCGCTATCGACGATTTCAAGCTGGCGCACCATCTCCAGCATATTTTTCTGGAAACGCAGCGCTTCCACCGGCGCCAATAGGCGTTGCTGCTCGGTCTGGCGGGCATATTCCAGCGACTGGCGCGCCTCGGCCAGCGCCGCCGTCACCTCCGGCTGCAAACGCTGGGCGGTGGCGGCTTCCCAATAGGCGGTGCGCACCTGACGGGTAATATCCGCCACCACGCGGCGGCGGCGCTCTTCGGCGGCCAGCGATTTATTCGCCTGCATCTTGGCGTTGAAGTAGCTGATGCCGAAATCCAGTACGTTCCAGCTCAGCGACAAATCCGCCGTACGCATGGTTTTATCCTGACTGGTGGAGGCTTCCAGCGACTGCTCGCCGGTAGTCACCGATTCGCTGCTGGATCCGGCCACGTTGTTACGGGTTTGTAGCCCCGCCCGCGCCGCCAGCTTGGGCAACATATCCAGGCTGGAAACGCCGATCAGATTATCCTCCATCGCCTGTTCCATCAGCGCCACCCGCTGTTGCAGGTTGTATTTCAACGCGCGGGCAATCGCCTCGTCCAGCGTGATGGCGCCGCGTACCGGCTCCTGATTGGCGAACATCTGCGTTCTATCGCTTAACGCCTGCTGCACCTGCTGTTCCGTCGTCACCGGTTCAGGCTTTACCGCACACCCCGCCAGCCCAAGACAGGCCAGGGTTATCGCCAATTTAAGAGCCCCGGAGCCGCCAGAGTGTCGCTTGTTTTCCCAGAGTTTCGCTATGTGCTGATTCACCAGGGTTCTCCCCATCAAATGTAGTGTGTTTATGTTGTTATTCGTTGCGATACAAAATTCGCGTCACCGCGTAAGCCGCGCCAAACCGCTACCCCCTCCCGGCCTCCCCCTTATCAGGGGGAGGAGCTGACTCCCTCCCCTGCGAAGGGGAGGGTTGGGGTGGGGTAAATCACCGCTCTGGCGTCGCGTTGTTATCCGTTAGCTGATTCAGCGCGCTCAATAATTCATCAAGTCCGGCCTGTTCCTGTTGCAACTGCGCGGAGAAGGCGGCCTTACCGTTCGGGACGTCGGCCAGCGGCATTCGCAGCCCGGCCTGAGCGTCCGCCCGCGTTGCCGCCGCGCTGGCCGAGCGCGCGGGCGAAAAATCCACCTCTTCCAACGGAAACATCAGCGTTTCCATAATGGGATCCAACCGCCAGGGCGTATCTGCGTACTCTATTTCCCCGTTCACCAACGGATAGCGCGACGTCGACAATGCATCGCCGGACTGCGGCGCAACCGCTGCCGCCGGAGCGGATGCCGCCAACGGCGCTCCCCCACGGGGCGCGGGGCGCATCACCTCGCCCTGCCGCTCCAGTTCGTCCTGACGCAATTCCCACCATGGATCCATCATGCCGCCCGGAATATCCGGCATGACGGAGACGACCGGCATGACCGGCTGCTTATTGATCTCCATCGTCAGGGAGCGGGAGGCCGTGCCGCCCTGCCCGTCATTTACCGTCAGCGTCAGCGCGAAACTGCCGACGGCCAGCGTTTTGCCGCTGATGGTCAACGTAGCGCCATCAAAGCTCAGGCCATCCGGCAATCCCTCAACGCTCCAGGTCAGCACGTCGCCGTTGATATCGCTGAATAAATCGGACGACAGCGTGGCGCGGTATGCCGCCGCCTGCGTGGCCTGCGGCAGAATAGCCTCGCTGTCCGTCGCCTGAGGCGCGCTGTTGGCGATGTTTACTACCGAAATAATGTTCAGGTTGCCGGTATCCGCGCCGCCATTGGCGGTTCCGCCGTCGTCCCGAATCGCGGCGAGGGTGACGGCGCGTTCGCCGCTGGTGACGACGGCGCTGGTGTTGGCATAGGCCAGACCGTCGATCAGCGCAGCGGCGGCGGCGCTGCTAATGCCCCCATTGCCGCCGATGGTCAGCGTGGCGACGCCGTCATCAAGCGCGACCGTAACGCTCAGGCCGCTGGCGGTGGTGAAGGCGGCGCCATCGGTCAGCGTAACCACCACGCCATCGACGATCAGACTCTCGGCGCTATCGGCAACGCCGGAGACGGTAACGGTCAGCGCCGCAATGGACTGGCCGTCTTCTATCGTGGAAACCTCAGCGCCGTCGAATAGCGATACCGCGTCGTCACCCGCCGCGTAGCCCGGATCGGCCGGCGTCGCCGTCAGCGCCGGCGCGTTGTTGACCGCGGCGACGTCGACCGTGGCGGTAATATCCGGCATAGCGGCGTCGCTACCGCCGTTGGCGCTGCCGCCATCGTCCTGAATAGCGCTCAACGTGACGCTACGCACGCCGGCCGTCGGATCGTCGCTGGCATTGGCATAAACGATAGCGTTAACGAGGCTGGAGGCGTCGGCGGCGGATATGCCCGAAGCGCTGGAAATCACCACGGTGGCGACGCCGCCGCTAACGGAAACGCTATAGGCGTAACCGCTGGACGTAACGCCGGAGCCGGCAACCAGCGCAATACTGGCGCCGTCGATAATCAGGGTTTCATTTTCCCCATCGCTCAGACCGGACACGCTCAGCGTCAGCGCGCTAACCGCCTGCGACGCCTCCACGGTGGAGATCGCAGTGCCGCTAAACAGAGCGGCGGCTTCGCCGCCTTCCACGTATTGGGTATTGGCCGGCGTAGTCGTCAATACCGGGGCGTCGTTGATTTCGGTGACGTTCAGCGCCAACGTCGCGCTGGCGCTGGCGGCATAGGCGTCGGTAACGGTGACCGACAGCCGGATAGCAGCCCCCGGATCGTCGCTGAGGTTGGTATAACTAATCTGCTGCAGCGCCAGGTTGGCGGTGGCGGTGGAGACATCCGCCGTAAAGGTTACCGTCAGCGTCCCGCCATCGTTGATGAAAGTAGCGATGGCCGAACCGTCCAGATAGAGCGCGCCGTCCACCAGCGTCAGACCATTGCCGTCGGCAAAGCTGTAGCTGTCATCGCCGTTGGCGCCGTCCTCGCGCGTCAGGGTAATGACCGCGCCGTTGTAATTGCCCGCGCCGTCGGCCAGCGCATCGTAGTCCGTATCGCTGAGGGTAATGAGATCGGCGAGCAGCACCGTGCCATGTTCGTTGTAATCGATAGCGATTTCCGTCAGCGCATCCTTGAAGCTGACCAGACCGCCGCTACCGATGACCACTACCGCGCCATGAGCGCCGGTCGCCACGTTCTGAGCGCCGGCCAGCGCGGCCGTCGATTCGCTGGAAAGCGTCTCGATAAGCGTCAGTAAGCCGCCGTCGGATTTATAGCGGCTGATGCTGCCGTCCGAACTGGTGACGTACAGCGTATCGCCGCTGCTGGACAGGGCGATGGCGGTGACGTTGGACAGGCCGGCAACCGCGCCGGTATAGGTCAGCGTAGCGCCGTCGGCGACAAAGGCGAACGCCGCGACGCCATCTTCACTGGCCACGTAAATCGTGCCGCCATCGCTGGAAACGGCGATATCCACCGGGCTGGAGATATCAATGACGCTTTCGCCGTCGGCCGCGCCGTCACGCAGATAGGCGACGGCGTTGAGCGTGCCGTCCGCAGCGCGCTGATAGACAATCAGGGTGTTGGCGACGGTATCGGCCACCGGATCGGTGATCACATACACATAGTCGCCCGCCGTTTCCACGCCGATAGCGGTGAACAGGTAAGGTTCGCTGCCGGTGGAAGCCGTGATGGATTGCCCCAACGCATACTGGCCGCTGTCCGCGTCCAGGGTATAGACCAGCAAGCCGGAGTAATTGCCATCAACCACATACAGAGCGCTGCCGTCGGCGGATATCGCCAGATCGACGACGTTTTCCGTGCTCAACGTCTGCGCCAACGTCAAGCTGCCGTCGGTGAGATCGCGGCTGAAGATCGTAACGCTATTGCCGTCCGCGCCGAGCATATAAACGGTACCGCCATCCCCGCTTACCTCAATCAGCGAAACGGATGAAACGCCGCCGTCCAGCGTCTGCAACAGCGTCAATTCCCCCGTGGCGGCGTTGCGGCTGAAAATGGCGATGCCGCCATCGCTGCTGGCCGCATACAGATAATCGCCGTTGGCGGTCAGCGCGCTGGCCGTGATATCGGCAAGACCGCTGATGGCGGACAGGCTGGCCGCCACCTCCAGGCTGGTGTAATCGGCGCCGGCGCTCAACTCGGGAGAGGAGTTGTTCACCACATCAATGACGGCGGCGGTTTCCAATGCGGCGCTATCGCTGCCGCCGTTGTCCTGACCGCCGCTGTCCCGCACGCTGAGGCTAATCGTGCGTACCCCGGCGGTCTGAGTGTTGCTGATATTCGCGTAGCTCGTCTGTTCGATCAGATTGGCCGCGGCGTCGGCGGCGATACCTTCATCGCTGGAGATCGTCACGACGGCGCTATCGCCGTCGAGCGTCACGCTATAAGCGTAGCCATTGCTGAGCGTACCGCCGCCGTCAGTCAGCGCGATACGCGTGCCGTCTACGGTCAGCGTCTCGCTGCCGCCGTCCAGCAGGCCCGAAACGGTAAACGTGATGGATGAAATGGTCTGCCCGCTTTCCACCGTCGAGATGACGACATCATTAAACAGGCTGGCGCTGCTGCCGGAAGTAGCGTAGCTGGCGTCGGCGGCCGTCGCGGTAACGACCGGCGCATCGTTGACGCCCGTCACCGTCACGCTCGCCGCGATGGCGGGCGAAACGGTATCGACGCCGCCGTTAGCCGTGCCGCCGCCGTCCTGGAGGGTCGCCAGCGTGATGATGCGCTCGCCGGCCGTTGGGTCATCGCTCTGGTTGACATAGGCGAGCCCGGCAATCAGCCCGGTGGCGTCGCTCACGCTCATTCCGTCGCTGCTGTAGAGATATACGGTGGCGGTATCGCCCTCTAAAGAAATGTAGTAGCTATAGCCGCCGGCCGTTTCGCCGGAAGCATTGGCGGTCAAAGAAACGGCCGCGCCGTCGATGACCAACGCTTCGCTTTCCCCGTCGCTCAGACCGGAAACCGTCAGCACGATATTGGTGATGGTTTGCCCAGGTTCACCGCTAGAAATCACGACATCATCGAACAGCGCCGCCGCATCCCCATTCTCGACATAGCCGGCGGCCGCGCCGACGGCGCTGACCGAAGGCGCGCTATTGGTCAGGCTGACGCTGACCGTCGCGCTGATTGAAAGCGCGCTGGTATCTACGCCGTCGTTGCTGGTTCCCCCGTTATCCTGAATGGATATCAGAGTAATGGTGCGATCGCCGGTGGTCGGATCCTCGGAATAATCGGATGAGGTATTGATGTAGGCGATATCTTTGACCAACGCGGCGGCCAGCGCCGTTGACAAACCGTCGCCGCTGCTGACGGTAACGCTGGCTACGCCGTCCGTTACGCTAACCGAAATCGTCACAGAGTAACTGACGGTGCTTATGCTGCCGTCGCTCTCCACGACGTCCGCGGAAACCGAACCGCTGACGCTGACGCCGTCGGAGAGCGTCACGTAAGAGCCGCCGATGATCAGCACCTCTTTTCCATCGTCTTGCAGATCGGAAACGGTCAGGGTAAGGCCGCTGATGGACTGATCCGCTTCCCCGGCGGAGATCGTGACGTCGTCGAATAGTTTCACGGCGCCGCCGCCGCTGATATAGGTGACTTCCTGTCCGCTGGCCTGAAGCGATGGCGCATTGTTAATCACCGCGACTTCCAGCAACAGGTTAACGCTGCTTGAGACGTACTGGTCGGCCACGGACAACGTTAGCGTGATGCTGCTGCCCGGATCGCTGCTGGCGTTGGCGTAGCTAATCTGTTGCAGCGCCCGGTTGACGACGGCGCTGGAGACGTCGGCGGTGAAGGTCACGGTCAGCGCGCCGTCGGCGTTTGCGAAGGTTGCGATAGCCGCGCCGTCGAGATAGAGCACGCCGTCGGCCAACGTCAGGCCGTTGCCGTCGGTAAAGCCATAGCTGTCGGCGCTGTCTGCGCCGCCCTCGCGCGTCAGGGTAATGACCGCGCCGTTGTAGTTGCCCGCGCCGCCGCCAAGCGCGTCGTAGTCGGCGTCGGACAGGGTCAGGCTGGCGGCCGGATTAATAGTGCCGCCTTCGGGGTAGGAAACCGCGATAGTGTTTGCGACGCTGGTGGAACTCAGGCCGGTATTGTAATAGCGGGCGCCGCTGTAGATGACGCTGCCGTCGGCGGAGACTTCAAGGGTGGTGATGGGCCGCCCGACCGACACGGTGCGAACCTGGGTCAGGGTGCTGCCGTCGCTGATGCTATAGACGTACAGCGTTCCACTCTGGGTGCCGACGTAAAGCGCGCTGCCGTCCGCTGAAACCGCGACCGCCCAGGCGCCGCCGACGCTGTACGACGCGGTTTTTTCGATGCTGTTGTCGCTGCTGTCGTAGCGCACAACGGCCACGCCCCCATTCGTGCCGCCCACGACATAAGCGTAACCATTATCCGCCGCGGTTATGGAAGCGAAATTGTTGCTTGAGATTACGCCATCGATCTGGGCGGCGTAGCTCAGAGCGCCGTTTGAACTGGCGGCATAGACGGTGACGGAGCCGCCGCTGCTCAACACATAGACCGTATTGTCGCTGCTTACGGCCAGCGCGATCGCGCTGCTGAAGTTATCGGTGAAATGGCTTTGCTCCGTCAGGCTGCCGTCGCCGCCGACCGTATAACCGTAGAGTTCGCTGCCGGTCATCACATAGAGGGTTTCGCCGTCGGCGGACAGTTCGATCTTGACGGCCTTGGCGTCTATCGCCTCGGTGCTGGTCAGTTGATAAGCGCCGCCGTCATAGCTGAAGGACTGCACCACGTAGCCGCCGTCGCTGGTTGAACCGGCGACGTAGATCGTCCGACCGTCGGCGGAGGCGGAAACCGCCGTGCTGCCGGACAGGCCGTCGACCTCGACGGCGGCCGTGTCGGCGCTATCCGTCGTACCCTGGGTGAAAGTCTGTATCAGGGACAGTTCGCCGGTTGTGGTATCACGGGAATAGATGCTGATATAGGCGGTACCGCCGAAGTTGACGCTGGTGCTGCCGAGGATGACGACGGTCGCGCCATCCTCGGACATCGAGATGCCGCCGACATAGTAGCCGTAGCCGCTGAGCGCGCCTTCGGCGGTATACACCAGCGCGCTGTCAGCCGCGCCGAGGGCCGGCGCGCTGTTATCGGCTTCCGCCTGGGTGATAACGCGTAGCGATACGTCCGCCGAAACGCTGGCCCCCGACTGGTCGGTAACCGTCACGGTGAGAGCGTAATCGCCGGCCTCGCCGGACGTGCCGAAAATGGTCAGCGTCGCGGCGTCGAACGAGAATCCGTCAGGCAAACCGCTGACGCTCCAGGTCAGGCTGTCGCCGTAAACGCCGTCGGGATCGCTAAACAGGGAGGCGTCCAGCGTCGCGCTGTAGCTGCTGTTCTCCGTGGCGGACGCCAACGCGGCGGCGGCGTCTTCGTTGACTTCCGGCGCGCGGTTGGCGATCTGCTCAACCACCAGTTCCAGATCCAAGGAAGCGCTGGCCCCCGCGGCATCGGTGACGGTCACCGTCACGGTGAAAGCGCCCGCCTCCGAGGATGAACCGGAGATAGTTCGGGTCGCGGCGTCGAAGCTCAGTCCGTCGGGCAGACCGCTGACGCTCCAGGTGAAGGCATCGCCGTCCTCATCGCCGAACAGACCGGAAAACAAGGTAAAGCTATAGGCGGTTTCGCTGGTCGCCGTACTCAGCGCGTAACCCGCGGCGGCGTCGGCGTTAACCTGCGGCGCCGAGTTGACGCGCAAGGTAAGCGTCGCCGCATTACTTGTCAGCGCGGCGTCGCTGCCGGTCACGGTAAGCTGGATAAAGCTGCCGGCGGCCGCGACGGCATTGGTATAGGTCAACTGCTGCAATAGCTGATTGGCCACCGCCGTGGTGGTGTCGGCGGTAAAGGTCACGGTCAGCGCGCCGCCGTTGGCGCTGAAGGTGGCGATGGCGGCGCCGTTAAGCGAGATAACGCCGTTTGCCAGGGTTAGCCCGTTGCCGTCGGCAAAGCCAAAGCTGCCGGTATCGACGCTGGCGCTGACGGCGATGCTGGCGCCGTTGTAATTGCCTGCGCCGTCATTCAGCCCGTCATAGTTGCCGTCCGTCAGCGTCAGCCCGTCGGCGAAAAGCAGCGCCGCGCCCAAATCGAGAGTCTGCGCGGCGGTGTAACGCGCCACGCCGTCGTTGCCGGAAATCAGCAGCGACAGGCCGTCGCCGAATACCGCGATATCACTGGCGCCGCCGGCGACCGTAACGCTGTTTACCAGCGTCAAATTGCCGGCGGCGGAAGTCGAATAAACATTAAGCGCGCCGGTGCCGGAGAGGGCGTAGAGCACGCTGCCGTCGTTATTCAACGCCAGGCCGCTCAAGCTATCGGCGCTAAGCGTTTCCACCAGGGTCAACGCGCCGCCGTCAAAACGGTAGACCTGCAACGTGCCTTGCGAAGCGTTGCCCAGATACAGAAGAGACGCGTCCCCGCTGACCGCCATCGAGAAATTGGTGCTGTCGAAAGCGACATCATTGACCTGTATCGTGTCGATCACGCTCAGCGTGCCGTCGTCGTTGATTTTCAGCACGGTCAGGCTGTCATAGCTGACGAACGAGGTCGGATCGCCGACGACGTAAACGTAACCGCCGGCGCTGATAACGGTTTCCGCCCGGCTCAAGCCCAGGCTGCCTTCGTCGAGCGTCTGGATCTGGGTCAGCGCGCCGGTATCGGCGTCGCGCGCGAAGACCGTCATGCCGTTGTACTGCGTCGTGACATAAACGTAAGCGCCGTCAGCGGAGATGGCGAGGTTTCTCGTCGTATCGCTGGCGGAAACAGACCCCGTGTAGCTAAGCGAGCCGTCGGCGTCAACGCTGAATAAGTAAGTGTTGCTGGTTTGGCCGTCAATGAGGTAAAGCGAACTACCATCGGCGCTGAGCGCCACATCGGCGATGCTTTCCACGCCGTCCACGGCGACGGTTTCAACCAGCGTAAGACGCCCGGCGTCATCCACCGAGAACACCGAAAGGGCGTCGTCTCCGGCCACATAGGCATAGCCGCCGTTGCTGGAATAAACCACCGTCGCGCTGTCGCCAAGATCGTCGAGGGTGAAGGATTCGGCGGCCTCAAGGGAGTGATCATCAGACAACACCGGGGCGACGTTAATATCGTTCTGGATAACGATGGTAGAACGGATACTGCTCAGATCGGCCGTTTCGCCGCCGTCATCGCTGAGGCTGGACAGCGTGACGGTGACGGCGCCGCTCTCCACCGTATTGTCCTGCGCGCTGTAGGCGATGCCGTCGATCAGGCTGGCGACGTCCGCTGCGGTATTGGCCTCGGAGGAGGCGATGCTGACGGTAACCGTCGTCGCGCCGCCGCTAACCGCCACCGAATAGTAATAGTTGTTGCCGGTGGTGGTTCCTGAGCCGGCGGACAGCGTAATCGTGCTGCCGTCAATCACCAGAGCCTGATTATCGCCGCTGCTGTCCACGCTAATGACCAGACTGTTCAGGCTTTCGCCGCCGGCGTCGGTCGATACGCTGACGCCGCTGAACAGATCCACGCTTTGAGCGGCGGAGGATTCATCAACGCTGATGGCGGCCTCGGCGCCGCTGGCGGTAACGCCGGGCGCGGCGTCGGTGGCGGCCACCACCGCTTCCGCCGTCGCGACGGCGGCGGCATCAAACATCATACGGGGTTCCAGCGCCCATGCCTGCTGAGGACGGCGACGATGAGCCGCGCGCGATGCGGAACGAGAATGGGTCATGGTGTCATATCCTGTCGGTCAAAAGGTTCATGGGGCCGTTACTCGATTAGCCGGACGAAACCGCTTTTCTGATGCAGCTCGTCTGTAATTTCACTGAGTCGGTTCCTGATCTTGCTTTCCGATGCGACAAAGTCCGCACCGTTGTAATAGGTGAGGTCCGCGCTTTTCTCAGCGCAACCCGCCAGTCCCGCATCGGCGACGCGGCGGAACGCCGAAGCGCTGGCGATGGTGCCGCCGTTCTCATCCTCGTTCTCCGCCTCATCGTTGCCGGTAACCACCAGGAAGAAATGCAGGTTGCGCTCACGGAAACTGGCGCACAGGTTGGCGAAACGCTCGGTAATCAACTGCTCGCTGGTACAGCCGTCATTCTCCGTCGTATCCGAGCGGCAACCGTCTATCGTTTCGCCCACGTAGGCGTTGTAGGAATCGCTGTCGAACCACAGCATATCGGTGGAGTTGACCAGCATTACGATAGCCTTGGTGCGTTCATCGTTGCCCTCGTCGAAGTCTTTGGGCAGCTCGTCGTCCAGATCCCAGCCGCTGGCGCCGCGGAAGGCCGGCGCCAGGGCCATCGCCGCCCAGCCCATGGCGATGGCGTAGTTAACGTTAAAACCGGTGCGCATCTCGTCGAGCCGATCGGCGATCTTGTCCAGATCGTTGGTCAACGGCAGCAACGGCGCATAAGGGCAGCCCATGTCCACAACCAGGGTGCGCGTGTCATTGACGCCGGTAGCCTGGCCGAAATCAGGATTCGGCCCGATCCAGGAAATGGAGTAGTTCTCGTAAGCGTTCGAGACATTGACGTCATAGCGGTAGTAAATGCGAAACTGACCGGACGGCGCTTCGTCCCAGAAGTAGTTTTCGCCCCGGTTCAATCCCCGGTACATACACAGCAGATTGTAACGGCGATCGGGAATACGGCGGTCGGCCAGACTGCCGTAGCCCGACTGGAACAGCGACGTAAGCTCCACCGGATTAAGCCCCGCCGAACTCGCCCACTGCCGGACCCGGTTGGTATGTTCGGCGTCATAGACGCTGACGGCCTGACTATGGGGAACCAGCGCCAGCCAGATGTTTTCGCGATCGCCGATCAGGTTTTCCGCAAACTCGTTGCCGATACGGCGCAGGGCGGCCAGGTTGGCGCTATCCTCTTTCAGAGTGTTGGGCAATATCAGGGCGACTTCCATTGAATGGTTGCGCACCTCGACGGTGGAATAAACCTCTTGTTCGCTGTCGCCCAGTTGCAGCAGTTCAGGAGCGGTGGTAAAGCTGGCGGTCACGGTATAGGTCGGATAGTCGTTGCCGCTGCGCCCTTCGCGAACGCTCACCTTGTCGAGCGTCATATTTTCCGCCAGCGCGCTATTCAGCCCCAGGTTGGCCTTGACGTAATCGAACGCCAGTTGCGTCATCTGCTCCGGGTCATAATCTTTATTTTCATTGTTGCTGATAACGGCCTGATGCCCCACGGCCAGCGCCGCCGCATCGGTCGCGCGCTTGATTTGCGTCGCGTCGCCCGTCGACGTCGAGGTATCGACGATAAAGGCGGCGCTCACCAACAGCGCCATGGCGCTCAGCACATAGAACGCCGCCCCCGCGCCGCGCTCCTGCCGCATAAAGCGGCGCAGATCGCGGCAAAGAATTCTCCGCCGTCCTTGCATCTGACGCCTCATCCAACGGCAAAGGCTACTCATCGTCGTCATCTTCCGGCATGCCCGCTTCCTGCATTAACGCGTCATCAAGCGCGATAACGCCCCTCGCCACGCGATTTACGGCGGTAACGTGCAGCAGATTGGTCAACGACAGCCCGCCAATCAGGCTGATGTCTTTACCTTCACGACACAGTTCCACCACCATCATCGAAATATCCTCGCTGCCGCTTGCCACATCCTTTTCCGGTAAATCGCCCGGATATTGCTCGCCGTACCCGACCAGATTGCCCGGACACAGCTCGCCCGAATTGCCGCGATTAAGCTGCCAATATACTTCCCCGGTTTGGCGCACGTTGCTGATAAGCAACTGATAATTAGTCGAAAGATCTTCCGGCGACACCACATCCAGCAGCCCTTGCAGCCCCTCTTCCGTCAGTTCCTGCTGCATCGCCAGAAGGGAGACGACGGCGCCGGCCCGCTGTTCCATCCGTTCCCGCTCCAGCCCCACGGTATAGATATCCGCGCACAGCGTTCCCAGCGCCAGCACAATGGGCAGCGCCAGCGCCGTCTCCACCGTGACGGAGGCCCGCCGGTCCGAACAGAAACGGCGGAGCCGCGATAACGCGTTACTCTTCACTGCGCAGCTCCGTGCCGAATACATGCTTGTACTGATAGCGGAAGGTGTCGCCCAACGTCAGCACTTCCGGCAGCGGGGTCAGGAACGCTTTTTTTATCTGTACCGTCACCGACCAGACGGGCAAGGTATTCACCTCGTCGGCGTCGTCTTCGTCGGTGGCGATCTCCAGCCCGCCAAGCTGACTCAGATTGTCGAAATGCAGAACGCTGACGGTTAAATCATCCTGTTGCAGATAGCCGTAAGCCGCGCTGACCATGCGTTCCTTCAGCCGCGTCGCCATCTGTTCGGCGCTGCCGGTGTTGAGATCGTCGAGACGGAAGCTCTGCACCGCCTTATCCAGCGCCGCGCTGCCGATGGCAATCACCAGGCCGATACGCGCCAGTTCGAACAGCATCATCACGCCGACCAAAACCACCGGCGCCAGGAACGCCACCTCTACGGCGATCGCGCCGCGCGCGCTACGCCAATCCAGATCGTTGCGCCGGAACATCTTCATCACTCGGGATTGCTAAGCTGCAAACGTTGACGGCTGGATAACAGCAGCATTTCGCCGCGGCTGTTATCCTGGCGCATCTGCTCCACGCGCCGGTTCAGCGTCTCCATCAATTCGTCAATGCGTTGCGGTTCGGCGATGGTCGCCAGCGTGCCGCGCGCCTCTTCCTGACGATCGTTGTAGAGATAAGCCAGCGCCAGATTCAGCTTGCCGCTTGGGTTGCCGTTATCCACCGATCGCAGCAGGCCGATGGCCTTATCCGCATCCCCGCTCACCAGCCAGGAGAGCGCCAAATTGTTCATGGCGGCCGTATCCGCCGGGTTGACTTGCAACGCTTTTTCGAACAGTTGACGCGCTTCGCCGTGCTTGCCGGCCGCATCCATCACCACGCCCATGCCGTTGAGCGCGCTCGCGTTATCCGGCTGCGCCTTCAGCGCGCAGGCGAAATCCTTCTGCGCCATCGCATGGCGGCCCAGCGCCAGTTGCGCGCGTCCCATGCCTAAACAAATCGCCAAGGCTTCCTGCGGTTTCATTTTGTCGCTATCGCCGCCCAGCGATTGCCGGGCGCGGCCGTACAGCTCCAGCGTTTGCTGCGGCGGACGTACCGCCGAAGCTACGCTGGCGTATTCCAATAGTTCGGCGCCGTTGAGTTCCCCGCGACCGTCGATACGGGCGTAGACTTCCGTCGCCGCTTCGATTCGCCCCTGATCGCGCAGTAAACGGGCCAGACGCAGCCCCTCGTCTTTGGTGCCTTTAATCGCCATCGAACTGCTGCATCCCGCCAGCATCACGCCCAACAGCAGCGCCAGCAACAGACGGCCGCCGCTCCGGCATCCGGCTTCCATTTTTTTCACCAGCCCAAACATGTTCGCAACTCCTCGGTAGCTTCTTTTTTTCTGCCTGAGATCCCCGCCGGCGCGGGGATGACGAATCCCGCCGCCGCTACTGCGTCAACAGGCGAATCACGCGCACCAGCGCCGGCGACGCCATAATGGCGACGATCGGCGGCAGGATCAGCGCCATCAACGGTACGCTAAGCTGCGCCGGCAATTTGCCCGCCTTCTCTTCCAGCCCCAGAATCAAGGTTTTACGGCTTTCATCCGCAATGGTGCGCAACGCCTGAGAAAGCGGCGTACCGTAACGTTCCGCCTGGATCAGCGTGGCGACCATGCTTTCGATTTCCGCGACCCGGGTTCTTTCCGCCAGATGCATCATCGCCAGCGTACGATCGGAAAGGATCTGCAGCTCGGTGGCGGTGTAGTGCAGCTCGTCAGCCATTTCCGGCGACGACAGCCCCAGCTCTTTCGATACCACCTGCAGAACGCGCCCGATCGGCAATCCGGCTTCGGCGCACACCACCATCAAATCCAGCGCGTCCGGCACGGCGCGGGCCAGCTTTTCGCCCCGGCCGGCGGCCCGCCATTTCAGCCACCATTCCGGCAGCATCGCGCCGACGAAAAAACCGATCAGCCCGGCGGCGACGCCCGTCAGGCCCAGCCGATCGGCGGGCGGCAGCCAGCCAAAAACCAACGCCGCGCCGCACAAAATCCCGGTTAAAAATTTCCCCATCACCAGCCAGCCCACCGCCTCGTTACGGCGAAAACCGGCCAGATCCAACAGGCGACGTAGGTTACGGCGATCCTTCTCCGATCCCGATAGCCGCTCGCCCTGCGCCGCCGCCGGCAGCAACAGCTTTTCCAGCCACGGCGGCATTTCCTTTCCCTGGCCGCGCAGGATATTCATCTCCTGCGCGGACGCGTCTATAGACGCGTCGGGCAAGTGCGCGCGCATCCGCTCCGCCAGCTGTTTATGCCGCCGCTGGCGTTGACGAAAAACGGCGAGGTACAGTCCGGAGCCAATCAGCCCCAGCGCCAGCAGTAATAAGGGATCGAACAGTCCGGTCATTTTGTTTTCTCTCCCGCCGTCAACTGATCCGCTTGACCATGAAGTGCGTCACCAACATGCCGAGCGTGACGCTGCACAGGGCGTAAATCAGCACCGTGGTTCCCACCGGATCGGAAAACAGAAAGCTGAAATCCGCGGGAGAACGCATATACAAATAAGCCAGGCAGCAGGGAAACAGCGCCGCCACAATCTTGGCGGACGCCCGCGCTTCCGACGTTTTCGACTGCACTTTAAGCTGCAGCTCGCGGCGAGCGCGCAGAGTGGCGGACAGCCGTTCCAGCGTTTCGCCCAACCGCCCGCCGGCTTCCTGGTTGATAATCAGGATCACCACGAAGAAACGGTATTCCGACATCGGCACCCTGCCCGCCGATGCCTGAATCACCTGACGCAGCGGGATCCCCAGCTTCAGCCAGTGATCGATGGTTTTAAATTCATTGGCCAACGGGCCGGTCAAATGTTCCGCCACCATCGCAAAGGTATTCGCCACCGGCACCCCCGCCCGACAGCTGCGGGTTATGGCGTCAATGGCCTCCGGCAGACTTTCGCGCAGCGCTTTCAGGTGCTTTTGCAGCGCGGAACGAAACAGCAACGTCCCGACGCCGATAAACAGCGACAGCGCGAAAACCGGCCCCAGCGTCAGCGGCAGCAGGGTTCTTTGTCCCAGCATCATGCCCAGCAGCAGGCTCGGCGCCGCCAGGATCAGCGCCCGCTGGCGCAGGTTTTTCTTCCAGCCGATAAACGCCAACTGCGACCAGATCCCGGCCAGCCAGCTTCCCACCAGCGGTACGTTCATCAACGGCGTTTTGATCTCATCGCGCAGAATGGAATCCGAGTCCTGCCGCTCCGGCTGCGGCTCCACCTCCGCTAAAATCCGCCGCCAGCGCTGTTCGCGCTGAGCGCGGCGCTGACGCGCCCTTTGCCAGCGATAAACGGCGAAGCACAGCAGCAGCACGCCGCAAAATACCAACAGCGTGATCAGATTCAGGCGTAACGGGGTCATCGGCGTCTCCTCTGCTCGTCGTCACGCATCAAACAGATGCGCTTTATCGCTGTAGAACTGCGGACGCGGGATATGCTGAACGTATTCCCCCGTCAGCATGCCCTGCGCATCCTTGCCCGTGATCTGGAAAGTGAACAGATCCTGTAGCTGGATCACTTCATTCTCCATGCCGCATACCTCGGTAATCGCTACCACGCGGCGAATCCCGTCGCGCATACGTTCGATCTGCACGATCAAATGCACGGCGCTGGCGATCTGGCGGCGGATCGCCATCAGCGGCAGCTGCATGTTGGCCATCATCACCATGTTTTCCAGACGCTGGATCGAATCACGCGAGGTATTGGCGTGAACGGTGCATAACGAGCCGTCGTGACCGGTATTCATCGCCTGCAACATGTCAAAACTTTCGCCGCCGCGCACTTCGCCGAGGATGATGCGATCGGGACGCATACGCAGGGCGTTGCGCACCAAATCGCGCTGGTCGACCCGGCCGGTGCCTTCGGCGCTGATGGGCCGGGTTTCCAGTCTGATCACATGCTCCTGCTGGAGTTGCAGCTCGGCGGCGTCTTCGATGGTGATAATGCGTTCGTCGCTGCCGATCTTTTGCGACAGGGCGTTCAGCAGCGTGGTTTTACCGGCCCCGGTGCCGCCGGACACAATCACATTAATCCGCGCCTGCATCGCCTTATTCAGCACGTCGGCCATGGCGTATGACATACAGCGGCTTTCCGCCAGCGCTTCCAGCGACAGATTGCGGCGCATGAATTTACGAATAGAAATGGTGGTGCCGTCGATCGCCAGCGGATAGGTGATCACGTTGACGCGGCTGCCGTCCGGCAGACGGGCATCCACCATCGGGCTGGCTTCATCGATACGGCGTCCCACCGCCGCCGCGATGCGCTGCGCGGTGTTGAAGACATGTTCTTCATCAATAAAGGTGATGGGAGAAAGCTCCAATTTGCCGAAACGTTCGACGAACACCTGATTGGCGCCGTTCACCAGAATATCGTTGACCGTATCGTCGGCCAGCAGCGGCTGGATCGGGCCGATGCCGGTCATCTCATCCAGCATTTCCGCGGCGATCGTCTCTTCTTCCTGCCGGGACAACTGCAAACGCTGCTCGTCGCAAATACGGCGGATCACCGTTTCGATCTGCACCAGCAATTTATCGCGCCCCATTATGGCGGCCTTGCCGGCATCGATCTGATCGTAGAGCTGGGCGCGGATCAAACGCCGCTGGCTGGTGCGATTATCCGTCTGCCGCGTGGCCGGCGTTGACGGCGCGGGCGCGCTCGCCGCGGACTGCGCGCGGCTTTCCGCCGCCGGACGCGCTTTTAGTTCGGTAACATTGGCGGCGGCCGGTTGCGGCGCACTTTTATGCGCCTCGCCTTTTTGCTGGTGATTTTTACGAATCAGCATAATCTGTTAACCCTTTGATAGAACAGGCGGCGCGGGAGAGCGTCACGCCCGTTTCAGCCAGCGCGCAAACCAGCGTTTTTCCGCCGGCTTGGCGCGCACGCCGCAGGCCAGATCGGCAAGCCGGCGCAGCCCTTGCTGAAAGGCCGGCGACGCGGCCGGATCCAGCGCTCCCAGCGCTAAACTTTGCGCCAGCGCGTGACCGGCGTTAGGCAGCACGGCATCGATTCTCCGGCCGGTAAAGTGCTCGAACTGTTCGCGGCTTAGCGGCGCCGCGCCGGCAAAACGGCTCTGGTTATGCACCAGCAACAGGCGCTGCCCTTCGCTTTCATCGCCGATTTCATGCAGTACGCGCCGGATATTGCGCGCGTCCTGCAACGTCAGTTCGGTCACGATGATGCGCAGATCCGCGTAGGTCAGCACATCCAGCGCCCCCGGCGGATAGCTGCTGGGCAAGTCCCAGATGACCTGATTAAACATGCGGCACAGCGCGCCGCCGAGATTCAGTACGTTATCCACGTCCACCGGATTCAGTTCGCCCAGTTCGGGTTTCTGCGCCAGCAGATGCAGACGGGGATCGACGCGCAGCATGGAGCGCTGCAACAGCCGGGTATCCAGTTCCTGCGTTTCCAACACCGCGGCCAGTCCGGCATCGGCGCTTTGTCCCAGCAACAACAGCTGATCGCCGTTACGGCGATCGAAGTCCACCAGCGCGACCGGCAGATGGCGTTCGCCGGACAGCAATCGGCTCAATCCCATGGCGACCGTGCTGCCGCCGCAGCCGCCGCCGGCGCTGACCACCGCGATAGTGCGTCCCATGCGGGCATATTCCGGCCCGGCCTGCTGGCCTTCGCATTTCGCCAGCGTCGCGGCCAGCAGATCCAGCGTGAACGGCTTTAGCAGATAGTCCACCACGCCCAGCTGCAACAGGGCGCGATACAGACCGACATCCTGCTCTTTGCCCGTAACGATCGCCTGCGTCGTCGGACCGCAGATGCTGAGCAACGCTTCCAGTTCAGGCAACGGCCAGTGGACGCCTTCCAAATCCACCAGCAGAATGCGCGGCGGAACATTCTGTTCGCACCACTTGCGCGCCGCGGCAATGCCGCCCATCATCACCGGAACATCCTGCTGTTTCAGGCGCTCAAGCTGATCGCGGAGATCGGCGGCGTCATCACCGGCGCGGACAAACGCCGCCAGCGGCGCGCTCTGCTCTTCGTTGTCAACCAGGGTAATTTCACTCATGGAATGCCACTCCCTTAGTCTTCAAAGTCGATATCGATAAGATCTTTCGCCTCATCGGACTGATAACGCTCAATACTGTTGACCGCCGCCACGCCGTCCGCGTCATCCAGGGTTTTCGCCTGAATCAAATCCCGCGGCTCCGCGACCATCATCGCCAGATTGTTTTGCGTCGCGCAGCCCAGATATCCCACGCCCTCAAACGGCTTCACCATCAGCAGATCGGGATCGTTCACCTGACAGCGGGTGGGTTTCACCGCCAACGCTTGCGAAATCACTTCCAGATCGCCGGACTGACCGCCGGCGGAAGAGGTTCGCATCAGTTTGACTTTCTGCGCATCGGCGCCGGCGTTCTTCAGTACGCTGGCCAGCCGTCCGGCCATTTGCTCGCCGCGAACGCTACGGGGAATCAGCGTCAATGTTTGTTTGGATAACCGCCCCTGATCTTTCAACATCACATTGAGCTGTTTAAGCGATTCCGGGGTAAAGCCCCGCCCGTTCGCCGCCACCTGTAGCGTGACCGCCAGCGAAGAGGGACGAACGTCGATCGTCGCCAGCGCCGGCTGCTCATAACGCTGCATACGCTGGCTGTTCACCGATTTATCGCCGCAGGCCGTCAGCAATAAACAGACGGCGCACAGCGTCAGTCGAAATAACGGACGGGCTGACGATTTCATTGCGTTGTTTCGGTTATTCATTTTTTCACCGTTTCATCATCAGGTTCAGTAGAGATAGCCCACCGCGCCGTAGCTTGGCATCACGGAGTCCAGCGTTTTGACGCCCTGCCCCGGCGTCTGAAGATCGCCCGCATTAACCGGCTCCACCACGTAGGCGGTGGCGATGATCACCAGTTCGGTTTCTTCATGACTTGCCGATTCGTTTTCAAAGGCGCGGCCGATAATCGGAATACTGCTTAACCCCGGCACGCCGGTAACCGTCTGACTGTTGGCGCTGCGCAGCATGCCCGCCAGCGCGAAGCTCTGCCCGCTGGCCAGTTCCACCGTGGTATCGGCGCGGCGCACGGTCAGCGCCGGAATGGTGGAGCCGCTTTCCAGCGTAACCGACCCCACCGACGTTAACTCGCTGACTTCCGGCGCAATATGCAGGCTGATGCGGTTGGCGGACAGCAGCGTCGGCGTCATGCGCAGGATCACGCCGTACGCTTTGTAATCGATATTGACGTTGTTGTTGGTGATCACCACCACCGGTACTTCACCGCCGGCGGCGAATGCGGCGGTTTCGCCCGACATGGCCGTCAAGTTCGGCTCCGCCAGCACGGAAGCCATGCCTTGTTTGTTCATCGCCGACAGCAATCCGCTGAGCGAACCCTCGCTGCCGCCGACGTTGGCGCCGAAGAAGCTGCTGCCGTCCGCGCCGGTAAACGCCCCGGTGCTGGAATCGAAAAAGCCGCTTAGCGTACCGGTGCCGAGGCCGAAGTTGGCGCTGCCCCGGTTAAGCGAGGCTTCCCAGTTGAAGCCGAGTTCGTGCGTCAGGTTGCGGGACACTTCCACCACCCGAACGCGAATGTTGATTTGCGAAGGGGTTTTTATTTTCAGCTGGTTGATGACCTTAGCGGATGATTCGCTGCTGCCGGGCAGCCCTTCGCCGCCGCCCCCGCCGCCGCCGGGCGCGGAGGCGGTCGACGCGACGATATAAGCCTGCACGCTATCGATAACGCGTTTGGCGTCCTGCGGCGTATCGACGCTGCCGCGCACAATCACCCCGCTGGGGATCCCCGCTTCCAGTTGGATATCCGCGTTGGGGAATTCCCGTTTCATGCGTTCGCTCAAGGCTTTCAGATCGTGTTCGGAAACGATGCGGATGGCGTTGATGACATTGCCGTTTTCATCCATGGCATACAGCGTGGTGGTCCCGACATTTTTGGCGTAGATAAACAGGTTGCCCGGCGAAGGCAGCTCGAAACTGGCGATTTCCGGATCGGCCACCAGTACACTGTCGGGCAGATCGCTCAGTTTTAATAA
Organism: Brenneria izadpanahii; assembly: GCF_017569925.1. Lineage (NCBI taxonomy): Bacteria > Pseudomonadati > Pseudomonadota > Gammaproteobacteria > Enterobacterales > Pectobacteriaceae > Brenneria > Brenneria izadpanahii. The sequence continues at coordinate 4,421,851 of NZ_CP050854.1, forward strand.
ACGCCCCTGATGCACCGTCATGTGCACCACGTTGGTTTCCGCGACTTCGGAAATGCCCGCGGCTGACGCCATCGCGGGAAGCAACATCACAGCCAGCGCCGTTGAGATCAAAGCTCGCGCCGACAGGCGAACGCCCCTTGCGTTAATAAACCGTGTCCGCACGTCATCTGCTTCATCAGACGGCGCGGCGTTGCCGGAGAGGCCCGTCTTCGCGGGCATGACGGACCGGTCGGCGGCGTCAAACCACTTATCGGTAATCCGCAGAAAATTCGTTTTCAAAAACAGGGAAAACATCGTCATTTACTTAATTTCCGTAAGGAGCTTTATTTTCTCTATGAGCAACCGTCAGGTTATTCACTGGTTGACAGACTGGTGGTTCGTTCTACCGGGATGGGAACGTCAGTACATCTTTCTGCGCCCCGCGGTAGACCTTAACCTGATGGCCGCCGCTGGAGAGGCCGTTATAGATGCTGGTGCTCTGCGAGAGCGTGGTGACCCGCCGCGCCGCATCCTGGCGAAGATCTTCCTGTTCGTCCGGCGTTGAGCTGCGCAGCGCCAGATGCAGCATGCCGACCTCTTTCGCCACCGCCAGCACCTCGGCCTGTTCCGGCGTTACCTCCACCGTTACCGTCTGATAGCTGACGGAGCGCGTCCGGCTGTTGCCGGCAGCGGTGCGGCTTCGGCTGGTTGACTCTTCGGCGCTGTCTTCCTGCACCACATCCTGGCGGGGACGAACATCGGTATCGGTTTGATTATTCAGCGCCAGAACGCGTAAATCGCGCACGATGGTTTGTGACGCCAACAAAGGTAAAGCGACCGTTTGCGTACTGCTTGCCGGCAGTTCCGGCTGTTCGTCTTTTTTCAGACTGAGGATGATGTCGACCCGATCGCCCGCCGCCACCAGGCCCGCATTGCTGGCAACCGCATTGGTCGGAATCGAAATGGCGCGCATGCCTTTACGCAACACCGCGGCGACAAAGCCCGGCTCATTGGGCTTGACTACCACATTGCTGGTTAACGGCGTTCCCTCGGCGACCGTTTCGCGCAGCGTGGCGCCCAACAGCAGCGTTTGGCTATCTTTGCCGCGAATGAAGTTGAACGTGCGCGATACCGGCTCGTCGGTGACCTGCCAGCGTAATGAGGAAGAATCAAGAAAATCGCCGGGATGAAGGTCTTTCGCCGCCACCAGAACCGCGCTCCGTTCCGGCGCTTTTACCACCGCCTGCGGCGCCGGCGGCGGCGGAGACGACAAATGGCTTCGCACCATCAGCGCGACAATGCCTGCCAGGATCAAAGCGCCCGACAGTACGTATGTAGAGTTAACTTTCATTCAACCTGCCTACCTAAGCCGTGCATGCCTTAAAAACAGCTGCGGAATTAAAACAAGGGAAAAATCAGGACGTACGCCGCGCCGAACGCAATGGCGATACCGTAAGGAATGCCCTGCGAAAGATCGGCCGGCAACGCGGGCGGCATGGGTAACCGGCTTTTAAACATCCGGTTGATCATTTGAGTCCCCATGGCGGCCGCCGTCGGTACGGTATTGAGTAAAGGCAATCCCAGCGCCAGCACCCCTCCCGCCAACGCGGTGATCATGACGAAAACGATCTGGTGTCCGTGTCCCACCCACAGGCATAACACGCTCATCAGCTTTACATCCCCGGCGCCAAGCCTACCGGTGAGAAAAAGTAAAAAACCGACAATCAGCACCAGCGCCGCGCCCGGCAACGACCATAGCGCCTGCTGTAGTTTGTCCCGCTCAAAGGCGCCGGATTGCAGAACGTCCATTACGCTGAAAGCCAGCCATCCGGCCAATAAAATCAATACCGCCTGATTGGGGATCTTTCGTACCAGCAGATCGGCGCTGACGCACCACAACAGGCATCCCGCCAGTAATATCGTTTGCAGCCAGTGCGTGTAATACGCGATCACCAGACTTATTTCGCCGTCCCTGCCGTGCCGGATCCGCTGGTGCCGGATCCGGTGATCTGGTCGGCGATTTCACGGAATTTTTCATTCAGCGCCTGAACAAAAATACCGTCGCTGCCAAAAATAGCGCCGATCGCCGCCGCCATCGCCGCCGCCAGAATGCCGTACTCGATCGCCGTCACGCCGCTTTCGTCACGCAGGAAAGAACGCAATTTTTTTTTCATATTATTCATGGGGAAATCTCTTATCCGCAGCCAAGGGATCATGGCGAATCATGGCAGCCATGACGTTAACGCAACCAATAATGAGACTTATTATCAGGAACAACAAGAAGCAGAACATTAATATTTATTAATCTTTCTATACGAAAAATTATCATTAAAAATCAATTGGTAATACAATTACACACCAAGAATAATGATGATGATTCGCCGGTTTTTTACAGGGGAATTGGTACAGAGTTAACAACGCTTAAGGCATAGATAAACATTCAGCCCCGGATTGGCGGACTCAAGACAGAGCTTGCCGCCGTGCAGATCGGTAATCGCTTTCACCAATGATAAGCCCAGCCCATAGCCGGACTGCTGCGGCCCGGTATCGCTATTCAGCCGCTGAAAACGCTGTAGCGCTTTTTCGTGCTGCACCGCCGGAATGCCCGGCCCGCGATCGGCGACGCTCAGCGCGATCCACCCCTGGTATAATTTCACTCCCAGGGTGATATCTTTCCCCTGCGCGGCGTATTTCAGCGCATTTTCCACCAGATTGGCCAATGCCTGAAACAGCAGCGCCCGATCGCCGAACAGCTGGATGCCGGCCTTAATCTCTATCAGTAAACGGCAGCCGCGCTCCTCCGCCAATGGCTGGTAATATTCGATAACTTCCGCCAACAGTCGCCGCGCTTCAATCTGTTCAAACTGATGAATACAGCGCCCGCTCTCAATTTCACCGATGCGCATTACCGTGCGGAATAGCCCGAGAACCTTATGAACTTCCCCCACCGCAAGGTTTAATTCTTCCCGGATCTCGTCATCCAGACCGGCGCGCTCGGTCAGGTTAAACAGCCGGTTTTGCAGATGCGTCAACGGCGTACGCAGTTCGTGGGCGATGTGGCTGGAGGTGCTGCGCACCTGTTCCATCAGCCGTTCGATGCGTTCCAGATTCTGGTTGATATCCGCGCTCAGGCTGTCAAAGTCATCGCCATAGGGCGACAACGGCATCCTTACCTGCTGCTCTCCGGTGCTGTAGCGGTGCAGCGCCGTGCGAATCTGCTCGACGCTGCGTAAGCTGCGCAGGCTGAAATGACGGCTGATAAGCAGGCAGAACAACAGCACCACAAACAGCCCGGCGCCGGCCACCAGAGGAATGGTCCTAACCCGTTCGAGCATGGGGCGAATGTTGTAAGCCGTAAAAAATACGCCGCCGTCGCTCAGCATGACCGACAGACCAATCAGGTTTGGATCGTTTTTGCTGGAGAGAATATCTTTCAGACATGCCACGTCCATCTTACAGTGGGTGCGTTGCATATTTTTCAGCGGGTGGTTGTGATACAGAATATCGCCGCCTTTATTTATCACCAGAAATAGCGGCAATTCATCATTTTTGGCTTGATTATCCTGACGAAGTTGCGCAATCAGGCTATCGGTATTGGTAAAATGCGACTGCATGGAGTAATCATAAATATTACCCAGAATAACTTCACGGACATGGGTTCTGATTAAGGTTTCGCTTAATAAACTGAAGCCGACAATACTCATCAGCATCATTAATAAAAATAAAAAAACAATGGTGATCGCTTGCCTGAAATTAGCCGTGCAGACAAAACCAGGATATTGACTTGCCCCTACTAACTGCCAGTGTTTTATTTTTATCTGCCAGCGGCGCCCCAGCTTTTTTATTTTTATTTTATTCAGAGTAGCTGCCGACATCCGTTCTATCCTTATCAACAGAACCTAATGCATAGCCCATTGCCCTTAAGGTTTTAATTAACGGACGCGGGAAACCTTTATCAATTTTCGCCCGTAGCTTCGACATGTGGACGTCAATTAAATTGGTTTGCGGATCAAAGTGATATCCCCACACTCGTTCCAACAGCATGGTGCGGGTAATCGCCTGTCCGGGATTTTCCATCAGGATAATCAATAACTTGATTTCTTTATCCGTCAGTTCGATTCGCTGTCCGCCGCGCCAGGCGACCCGTTGCAGCCGGTCAAGCTGCAAATCCTCAAACGTCAGAATGGAGGAATTATCCGCATGGCGTTTACCGCGCCGCGCCATAATATCCAGGCGCAACCTTAATTCATTAAAATTAAACGGTTTACCAAGATAATCTTCCGCGCCGAGCTCCAATCCCATAACCCGATCGACATCCCGGTCTAATGCGGAAAGCAGCATAATCGGCGGATGACGCGATCCCTGTAATTCGCGCAATACGCTAAAGCCATCCATAATCGGCAGCATTCTATCCAGCAGCACGACATCATAGACTTCATCCTTTATTGCTTTTAATGCATGCTCGCCATCGTGAACCATACGACATGAATGACCATGTGAATGTAATTTAGAGCCTAACCAATGGCACAGAACGGAATCATCATCCACAACTAATACACGCATAACTTTCCCCTGCCAAATGTCACTATTCACATATTTAATTTATGGATAAAACCCATTTATTATTTCAGGCGGCCATAGCAGGCAGCGCCATTTCTCCACGCCAGCCGTCAGCGGCATGGGCAGAGTTATCACCCAAGCAATAGTTTGCTGGATAATAACAATCATTATCATTTAGTGACAAGCCATTTACAATCAAGCTAATGGATTTTGAATGTAAGGATTTAGAAAAGATCCCCATCGCTTGAGCGATGGGGAATAACAAGGAGGGGAAAAATCAATAATATGACGCCGTTCAGGATAGCCCGGCCTTACTCGCCTTCGCTCAGTACCGCCTCCAGCAGATCCAACTCCCGCAGCATTTTTTGCAATGTCTCGTTGCTGATCTGCTGCGTGGCGCGCAGATGATAAAGCTCGGCGCGTTCCGAATTCAGCGCCGTCAAACGGAAACGCCGCTCCAGGTTTTCAATCATCAGGCTATGTTCCAGATCGCTCTGCCCGGCCACCTGCCGACGCAGGTTCCCTATCACCCTGGCGCTAACCTCTTTCAACACCTGCTCGTCGATATTTTCTTCGCGATCGGCCGCCAGCCGTTCTTCCATTTTATGCAGGCTGTTAATCGCCACTTCCGCCATGGTGCTACGCGCCATCCGTTCCTCTTTGGCGTAAGTCACCTTATCGGCCACCACAATCCCCCGCAGCAGCAACGGCAGCGCCAATACGCCGCACAGCAAAGAGAACAGGATGACGCCTGTGGCGATAAACACCAGCTGATAACGAGACGGGAAAGCCGTTCCGTCCGTCAGCAACAGAGGAATGGAAAGCACGCCGGCCAGCGTAATGGCGCCGCGCACGCCGGCGAAAGAGGAAATCCACAGTTCGCGCGTCGTGAATTCGGCGAACACCATCGGTTTCTTTTTCTGAATATGCAGGCTGTATCTTTTCATCATCCACAGCCAGCCGAAGCGCAGCAGCAGCAGAGCGGCATAAATGACCGCGATGTCGGTGAACAGCATCCAGGTTTCAACCGTAGGATCCAGCTCCGCCTGGGTAATCGACGTTTCCAGAATATCCGGCAGTTGCAGCCCCAGCATAATGAACACCATGCCGTTAAAAACGAACTCCAGCATCGACCAGACGCCGTTCGCTCGCAGCCGCATGGTCAGCGGAGCGTTACGGATCACGCCGGACTGGCCGATAGTCATCCCGGACGCGACCGCCGCCAAGATCCCAGACACGCCGATATGTTCGGCGATCAGATAGGCGGCGAAAGGCAACAGCAGCAGTAAAACAATTTGGGTAGCGGCGTCATTGCCGCTCCAGCGGCTGATAATGCGCAATGACTTACTATAAAGCCAGGTAACCGCCACGCCGGCCAGCAACCCGCCCATCGCGACCTTTATAAACGCCAGCGTCGCGCCGGAAACGCTGAACACCATCGTTCCCATGGCGATGGCGACGGCAAATTTCAGCGACACCAGGCCGGAAGCATCGTTCATCAATGCTTCCCCCTGAAGGATGCCCATCAGTTTTTTCGGGATGCGATCTTCCCCCACGATGCCGGAAAGCGCGACGGCGTCCGTCGGGGAAAGCACCGCCGCCAGCGCGAAAGCGGCGATCAGCGGCATGCCCGGCACCATCCAATAGATGAAATAGCCGACGCCCACGACGGTAATCAACACCAGAACCAGCGCCAACCCGATAATTTCACGCCCGTAGTGCAGGAATTCGCGCGTCGGCGTTTTCCAACCGTCGGCGAACAGCAGCGGCGGAATGAACAGCACCATAAATAACTCGGGATTGAAATCAACGTGCAAACCGAACTGAGGCCAGGCAAGAATCGCACCAACGGCTATTTGCATCAACGGAAGCGGTATTTGAAAAGGTAGAATTCGTGTAACCACCCCTGATAAAGAAACTACCAGGGTCAAAATAAGAATAGTAAAAAAGATTTCCATGCTTTCCTTAGACTCACTCCTGCAGCATTAAAAATGGGTTAGGCACCCGTCAATCCCATGAAGTACTACATAATATTTAACGCATCTATTCTGTCATTAAAATGAATTTCTGAGCGGAAAAATTTATATTTTTCGTATTTTCACACACCAAACTTCAACTGATAACAAATGAAGCCGCGCAGAGAAACATAAAGTTCACCGCGCAGGGGGAAAAACCATTGCAATCAGAGAGTAAGACGCGGCGGCAAACGGCCGCCGCATTGGCGGGATACGGAAATTCGCAGTGATAAGCAAGACGGGAAAGATATAGCCGAGTTCGGGGGCGGCACGATCCCCCGAACTCAAATTCAAAACGGCTTAGAGCGCCCAACCGCCGGCGTAGAACACCACCAGAGCAAGGGCGATAAGAACGGTGCCGATATTCAGTTTCCGCCATTCGCCGGAGAAAATACGTCCCAACACCAGCGAACCAAAGCCCAGCATAATGCCGGTCACAATGTTACAGGTCAGCACGATAAACACCGCGCACACCAGACCCGACATCGCATCAACAAAGTCGTCGAAGTTCAGTTTGGTTACATTGCCCAACATCAGTAAACCGACATACATCAGCGCCGGCGCAGTCGCATATCCGGGAACCAGATAAGACAGCGGGGACAGGAACAGGATCAGCAGGAACAACACGCCGACGACCGTCGCGGTCAGACCGGTTTTACCGCCGGCTGCCGTACCAGCGGCGGATTCAATATAAACCGCCGCCGGAGATGTCCCAACCAGACTGGAAAGAATGCTGCTAACGGAGTCAGACGTCAGCGCTTTACCGCCATTGACGATTTGTCCGTCTTTATCCAGCAAGTTCGCCTGACCGGCAACCGCGCGAATAGTACCGGTCGCATCAAATACCGCCGTCATCACCAACGCCAGAACGCTGGGCAACACCACCGGCTGCAGCGCGCCCATAATATCCAGGCTGAAAATCAGTGAAGAACCATCCTCGCCGCTCAAGCTAGGCCAGGCGAACCAGCCCTGAAATTTCACATTCGGATCGAAGATTAAACCGATAATGGAAATGACGATGATCACCAATAAAATGCCGCCCGGAACACGGCGTTTTTCCAACCCGATGGTAGCGGCCAGCCCTATCAAGGCCATGATAACCGGGAAAGAGGTGAAGTTGCCCAAAGCGACAGGCAGACCGTCAATCGGATTTTTTATCACCAGGCCAATGCCGTTGGCGGCGATAATCAACAGGAACAAACCAATGCCGATACCGGTTCCGTGCGCCACCCCAAGCGGGAGATTGCGCAGGATCCAGGAGCGGATCCCGGTGGCGGAAATGATGGTGAACAGAACCCCCATCAGGAAAATCGCGCCCAGCGCAACCGGAATGCTAATCTGCTGCCCCAATACCAGACTGAATGCCGTAAAGGCGGTCAGAGATATCGCGCAGCCGATGGCCATCGGCAGATTGGCCCACAGCCCCATCAGCAATGAGCCGAATCCGGCGACCAGACAGGTTGCGACAAATACCGCGGCCGGAGGGAAACCGGCTTTACCCAACATGCCCGGTACAACGATAACCGAGTAAACCATAGCCAGAAACGTAGTTAACCCTGCCAACACTTCCTGGCGCACATTGCTGCCGCGCTGTGTTATTTTGAAAAATGCATCAAGCGCGCCATGCGGACGCGCCGCACCATCAGCCTGACGAGTAGTATTCGACATGGTGGTATCCCCTGAATGAAATGTCATTATTATTTAAGGTAAATCGTAGGTGGTTCACCCAGCCCTGCACTGGGTATGCATCCGTATAACCAATGCATCCAAACCTTGAGGCCCTGCACGCAAACGATTACTTCGTTCAATGCAAACCTCATAATTTTGCCAGGTTACTTTTTGTAAGCGAAAGATTATCCTGCTTCCCCGGCATCCATTTCAACTGCTAATCAAGACTATTTACCAATGCCTTACTTATGTCTTACCTATGCCCGGCCGACGTCACGGGGCGCTTGCCATTTACAACGGTCAAAAAGCTCAGCGGGAAGCCCCTGCGCGCCGCGCAAAACAACCAATCAAAATGCCGGTTTATTTTAAACAAACTAGAAATTCATATTTTTGTGATTAGTATCACAAAAAAGTTGACCAAGCGTATCAGCGCGAGTATTCTTCAAAACGTGAGATACATCACAGATACAATTTCACTGATGGGAGTTTGAAAAATGAAGCTGCTGAATAAAATCATCGCTATGTTTGAAAACATCAACCTGGGCTTTGGTACTTTCAATCATTGATTGCAAAGAAAGTGAGGGGAATAAAGATGAGAGTTGTCCGTATAATCAATAAATTATTAGAAGCGCTGGGCAAAACCTATCGTTGTGTTTAATCCCCGCGCTATCTTCCGTTAAACATAAAATGGCTGCCGACAGGCAGCCATTTTTGTTGATGAAAAAGAATTGATAACTCACGTCTCTTCGTCACACTCCGGCGTATAAAGAGACCTCACCAGCCGGACGGGTTTTAAAACGGCGATGCAGCCACAGATACTGCTCCGGCGCCCGCATGATCTCATTTTCTATCACTTTATTCATGTAGCTGGCGGCGGCATGTTCATCGTGATAGGGATAATCCTGTAGTTCGGGCTGAATCACCAGCTTGTACCCGGATGCATCCGGTTTACGGATTAAAACGATGGTGATCATGGATGGCTTCGCTAAGCGGCCGATAGTAAAGGTGCCATTGGTGGTCGCGGCGTTTTTCACGGCAAAAAACGGAGCGAAAACGCTGCCTTTCGGACCGTAATCCTGATCCGGGGCGAACCACACGGCCTCGCCGCCTTTCAGGGCATGAACCATACCTCGCAGATCTTTACGATCGATCATCGCCTTGTTCGAGCGGGAACGTCCCCACGTTTGCACCAGTTCCATCACCTTATTGTTGTGAGGACGATACATTGCCATCATCGGCTGGCACAGCCCCATCGCTCGCCCACCCAACTCCAGCGACATAAAGTGAATGCCGATGGCCATCACCCCGCGTTTTTTTGCGCAAGCCTGCTGCAAGTTTTCCAGCCCCGAGACATCAAACCAGTGGCGAACCCGGCGATCCGACCAAAACCAGGCCATACCGGTTTCCACCAGCGCCATCCCCAACGAAGAAAAATTATTGACGATCATCGTCTCCCGCTCTTCGGCGGAAATATCGGGAAAGCACAGTTCAAGATTACGCCGAGCGATAGCCACTCTGCGTTTTAGAAAAAATCGGGAAAAACGCCCTGCGCTGCCGCCGATTTTCATCAGCAACGGGTAAGGCAATTGAACCAGCAGGAACAGAATGCCTAGACTGAACCAGGTGAGCCAGTAACGCGGATGAAGTAATACTCTGGTGAATTTTTGTTTAATTTTCATCAAATTCGTCTTTAAGTGATCATAACGCGTACCGCATAAAGAATCGCATTCGCATTCGCCGCGCTACGACTACTGTGACACCACTTATTGTATATAGTTTCTACACTGTATGAAATTCAATCGAACCGTCTAAATTTCATGTTTGAAACCGATATGGGAAGGCTGGTTATGGAGGGGATCATATAGGAGTGAACGAGTCCAACCGGCCGGCGACGGCTTCGGGTTGCCATCATACTCGTTTCGGCGCAAGGTGAGGAGTAGTAACAATAGAAATAATTAAGCCCCTCAGAATATCTGCGGGGCTTATGCATAATCAGGTATTTTCGGCGATGATATTTGAGCAACGGCGCAAGCCGGTCAATTATCTTCGGTCAAAGACCTTTAGATTACGCTAACGTTCACTGCTGATGGGCCTTTCTGGCCGCTTTCAACACTGAACTCAACTTTCTGGCCTTCGTCCAGGCTTTTGTAATCGTTACCCTGGCCTTGAATGGCGGAGAAGTGAACGAATACATCTTTGCTGCCGTCGGTCGGGGTGATGAAACCAAAACCTTTGCCAGCGTCAAACCATTTTACCAATCCAGTCATTTTATTAGACATAGAAAATTTCCTTTATATATTTAGATAGCCACTATAGGGCGGAGTAGGGTCTGTTACAGTGATTACTTATGGGCACTTATAAAAAGGAAATTCGTCGGATAAGAGACTGGATGCATCGCTTGAACTAGGAACCGCTTAATTACAATGTCTTACATAAATAGGTCTGTATTCCAGGCCGATGACTCATTAACGCATGAACACATTTTTATAGCAAGCCTTTTATTTTCAAAAAACACAAATGGCGGATAATGCGTTAAGCGTTCTTTTTAAGCAGAAATCATTGATAAAGAGGAATAACAAGTAATTAAACTCAATAAAATTTGAGGCGCAGGATAAAACGCTGCCGTTTTGAACAATGCGAAGCGTTAGCCCATTACAGACGACGAACGGCAAAACCAACGCGCCCGCGACTTGAAAAATGACGGGGATATCATTCACTCATCCCGATGATAATTATCACTTTATATCCAAATAAATCTATTCATTCTCATTCTTTTGCATTGACATTATTTCCCATTGTTTACTGCAAAGATGATATGATGCCCTATGAAAAAAAGCCGGAGAGATATAATGAATATTCATAATTTAACCTGGTATCCGGCACAACGATCGCGTGTTGAGACAATTATTGGTCAGACGGTCGTATCGGTTTGCACTCAAGGCCGGCCGGTAAATGCGCGAACGTTGCTTGATCTCATGTATGTGCAATTAAGTGAAATGGGAAAAAGGGAAGATATAGAAGGTATGATGACCGCCATTTCCATTCTGGAAAAGAATCAGGATGCTCACGCAAAAGAGTAGCATTCATGCCGCCAGTCGAATACTCCGGTCGTTTAATCAAACAAAGCGACCGGAGTTGAACTGGAGATGAATACCGATAAATTCACAACGTAATAACGTGAAAAATAAAAACATATCGCTTAAATAATTCGAGTTGCGAAAGTCCTCAACGGGCGGGCACCTGGAAAGAACCGGGTAACGCGGCCAACGCACAGGCAACTTGAACTATGACTATTATTTCCTGGTAGCCAGAATAACACTGGAAGCCTTAATCAACGCAATCACCTCGCTCCCATCGGCAATCGCCATTTCATCGAGGCTTTCGTTGGTGATACTGGATGTCAGGGTTAAACCATTGCTGGTTTCAATATGTATCATCGAATTAACCGCGCCCTTCTCTACCTTCGTCACTTTACCCGCTAACTGATTACGGGCGGAAAAATTCAGGCCGCAGTCCACTGAAGCGATAATAACCCAGGGCGCTTTCACCAGTGCGATAACCGGTTTACCGGGAGCCAAACCCAGAGACGTACTGCTTGCCTTGGTAATCACGGTCGTCAGCAAATCACCGCTGTCCAGCTTGAGGACAACCTCATTGTTAACGGCGCCTTCTACGATTGTAGTTACAACGCCAGCTAGTTGATTCCGCGCAGAAACTGACATACTCACCTCTTTGGTATACAGGTTAATTGAAATATTTCTGGTTTGAACAACTGTACGCCACTCACACATTTTTACGGCTTAGCGCTCGCAGCGACTTTAATATTGGGCTATTCCCTAAACAATAACAACACTGAATAACCGCCAAATGGGATGGCAAAGAAACACGCAGAAAAATCATTAATATAAATAAAATAATCCAAACTTATGAATGATGTTTACTACGATCCAACTGCATGTATAAATTGATAACGAATACCTCGTAGTTTGTAATAATTATGTATAAAGGCATAAGAAATAACTGAAACACTACTTTTTGTAGGTAATAACCTTGCAAATAGTCGAGTGTTCCGGAAGATGAACGGTAGATGACAAAACATGGAACACGTTCGCCCGCCCAAAACCGCCGATTCGCAACCAGGTTTGCGCAACAGCATAAGCATATAATTTTCTTATTCAAATAATTAGTCCCTTCCATGATCTTATCAACCTCCTTATTTTTCGAGGATGATCAAAGGATTGGCCTATCAAAGAGCTGAGATCGATCGACTAATCAATCACTTTTATGGGTTAATATATTTATATTGATCAGTTTTATAGATCGATCAATAATGCCTGAAACATGGCCAAACAGGGGAGCATGATGACTGTCGATTCAATCTCATGTACGCAGAGGCACTATGTTATAGAACCAATCTATAGCTGTCAGAATCGGCTATTCGCCATGGAACTGCTTACCCGATTTAATGATGAGGGACCATGTTCGGAAAAACGCATTCAGCAGATGAGCCGTGCTGAAAAACAGGCGTTGCTGATAGATCAACTGGAATCTATCGCCCAGAAGCAACGCTATTTTATAGATAACAATATACGTTTATCGCTAAACATCGACTTCACTATGGCGATGTTTTTATCCCAGGATGGGGAAACCAGGAACTTAATGGATAAATTACCCTTTATTTGCCTGGAGATAAGCGAAAACTTCCCAAATCTTAATGATGGAAAACGCAATCCGCTGCTTGCAGCATTATATGAGCGTTACCCCCTTTGGTTAGATGGTTTTGGCAGCGGAAACTCAAATATTTACGCCGTTAGCCAATCTACGTTTTATTACGTTAAGTTGGATAAGATTTTCTACTGGGAAATGATAAAGGATAGAAAAGTCTATACATTATCCGTCCTGGTGGAAAATATACAGAAATACTGTCATGGCATCATCATTGAAGGAGTGCAGACTCATTCAGAATACTACCTATTAAAGAACTGCGGCGTGGCGGGAATTCAGGGATACATCTACCCGACCTATACATTAGACACTCTACCGACATTAAAAATATGAACGAATTAATCATATTATCAGTGCTGGTTCTAATCGTTGCCTATGCATTCATACGGCACAACATAAACAGTTCGCACAATAAATTAATTACAAAAAGAAAAATAAAAAAACCAAAAAGGGAAAACACATAATAGAGAATAACAAATTTACTGTTATTTCAATAACGTTCCCTAAATCTGCGCACTCTTGAACCAACCAGCACGTACGAACCGATTGAGTAGATGGCCCCCCGGCATTTGATGGGAGCCGCTTTAACAGCGCTGACGGCGACGCCACAGCGTCGGATGGCGCTGTGCTTGAATACGCCCGTTATCGCGGCGTTATCACAGAAATCGCAACCTGAGCGAATCGGAAGCGGAGCAGAACAAATGACGCGGCAGAGAGACTTCTACGACATATGATTCTCATTTCCCCCGTGGCGTTTAACCGCCTGTTCCGCGATCGGGCTTTAGGTTGCCGTCATAAAATAATAATTATCACGTATTACCGCTGTTACATTATCTGAGATCCGCGCTGCGCCGACAACAAACTTAGCAGGCAAATTATTTATAATTACAAATATATTCGCATGATAATCATAAAGTGTCGTGGTAAACCGGGCAGTATGACAGTATACTGACAGCCGTTTCGATCATCTTAATCTTATATTGATTAATAATATTTTTTTTGCAATTGGCCAATGTTCTCCTATCATTCACAGGCGCTCTCGCTCAATTACCCCTACGGTCAAGCCTATCAGATTGACTTAATCGATCGGTAAATCAATAATTTTAATCAATTAATATTGATATATTGATCAGTTTTACTGATCGATCAATAATATGCCAATAATTCTTAATCTGGAAACTATACCAATGGTAGATTCAATACTAGATATAGATGATAGAAGGTACTACGTTGCGAAACCTATCTATGATTTCCAGCAAAAAATGTTCGCAGTGGAACTGCTAGCACGATATGAAAATAAAGGGCTCAGCACCACGAAACATCCTCGACGGATGAGCCCAGCGGAAAAAAAAGACTTACTGATAGAGCAATTGGAATGTATTTCCGCCAAACAGTCATATTTCATCGATAATCAGGTTCTGGTGACGATAAACATCGATTTCGTGATGGCCGTATTCCTATTCCAGAATCAGTACGCCAGCAATTTGCTAGACAGTCTCCCATTTACTCATCTGAAAATAAATGAGGTGTTCCCAAACCTCAATGACGGGAAACGCAACCCTCTGCTGGCGAAACTGCATGAGCGCTACCCGCTCTGGCTGGACGATCTGGGCAAAGGCGACGCCAATCTCTATGCCGTGAGCCAATCTATTTTCAGCTATATTAAGCTGGATAAGAACTTCTATCTCGGACTGATGAAAAATAGGGAAGATGACTATATCTTCCCGTCATTGATCAAGAATATAAAAAAATTCTGCGATGGGATCATCATAGAAGGCATTCAGCATTCCTCGGAATATGAGTACTTAAAACGCTGCGGAGTGGACGGCATGCAAGGCAGTTTTCATCCGACATACCAACTTGATAATTTACCCACATTAACTGAATAAATATATTCATCAATCTGGCGTTTATTGACGCCTAAATTTATTACATAGCACCATAAATATTCGCCTGACGTTATTAAAAATCCATACTCTAAATAATTCGGGCGGCAGGAAGACCACGCGGGGCGGCAAATTCGGCGCGAACGAATTCGGCGTCCCCAACGGAGCGAGTCTCAGGGAAGGGCCAAGCAACAAAGCCGGCGCATAGGCAACTTGAAATATGCCGAGAATATACGTCATTCAACATCGGCGTCCCCCTTCGTTAGCTTGAAAGACAGCGGATATATTGCTGCAGCTGATAATAAAATCGCTTATATTTCAAATGGTTTTATACAACCAGCAGGAAATTTACGCATTATTCCTACATAATTAACCCATCATCAGAACGCCCATAACGGGCAAAGCGTCTGACGCCGGTCAGCGCCATCAAATAGGACAGCGCCCATCGCCTTATTAAATATCTATTAAAATCAATCAAGTAATTATGCATAAATCTGAATGGAGGAGATATAATGCCCCAGATTTTTACGCTCACCCTTGCCCCATCCCTGGATTGCGCCACAACCACGCCCAAAATCTACCCTGAAGGAAAACTACGCTGCACCGCTCCGGTGTTTGAACCCGGCGGAGGAGGAATTAATGTCGCCCGCGCCGTTGTTCATCTGGGGGGCGAGGCCTGCGCCATTTTCCCTATCGGCGGACCCACGGGCGAACACCTGGCTGAATTGCTCGAACAAGAAGGCGTTAAAACCCAAACGCTGCGCACCCAGGACTGGACGCGGCAGAACCTGCATGTCCATGCGGATAGCAGCGGCGAACAGTTCCGTTTCGTTATGCCGGGCGCCGGGCTGACCGGCGACGAACTCGATCAGTTAATCGATCGCATACTGAAGATCCCCGCAGGTTCGCTACTGGTCATCAGCGGCAGCCTGCCGCCGGGATGCGATGTTGAAAAACTGGCGTATCTGGTGAAACAGGCGCAGAGCGGCAAATTGAGCTGCATTGTCGACAGCTCCGGCGCGGCCCTGGAAGCCTGTCTGAAGCTGGGCGGTCTGGCGCTGGTAAAACCCAATCACAATGAACTTTCCGCCCTGACAGGACGTCCGTTGGAAAGCCCTAATGATGTCTATAACGCCGCGTCTGAACTGATACGCAAAGGTTCGGCTGAGCGGGTTGTGGTTTCACTGGGGCCGCAGGGCGCGCTGGCGATCGACCGCAAAGAGTGTATCCAAGCCGTTCCGCCGCCGGTGAAAAAGCTGAGCACCGTGGGCGCAGGGGACAGCATGGTAGGCGCGATGACGTTAAAGCTGGCCGCCGGCGCGGGGCTGGGCGAGATGGTGCGCTACGGCGTCGCGGCAGGAACCGCGGCAACGCTGAATCATGGTACGCGTCTTTGTTCGAAAGCGGATACGCAACGGCTGTATGATTATATCTGCCAGAGTAAGGCGCTAACCGCATAAGTACATTTCCGCCGCCTTTCAAGCTGCGTCCGTACGGCCGCAGCTTGAAATGAGTTAATTAACATATCCGGCTGAAAATACTTCGTCCCGATCGCTTGTTATGGCGTGATCAAAAAACGGTTAAGATGCCTGCGCAACTGCTCGTTTTCTTTCTTCAACTCGTCGATTTTATCCAGCAATGTCAACGTCATCGCAATTCCCGACCAGTCTAAATCCAGCTCCATCTGCAACCGCCGGGCGCGCCGGAGGCAGATCAGCGCATGGGAATCAAAAACCCAACCAGGCTTATCCAGATCCAACGGTACAATGACGCCTAGCTCCACCACTTCAACGAGCTCGTCCTGAGAAATATTTACTGACTGGCACAGTTCCACCATCGTAAATGTCATTTCTTCAGTCATCATATTTACTCCCATCCATCCCGAGGATTAAACGCGGCCTGCTCGGCTAACTGTTTCCACAGGGCACTGGCTTTTTCATCTGGTTTCGGGGGCATAACCACTTTCAGGATGGCATACATATCGCCGGCCCCTTTTTTCTTACTGACCAATCCTTTGCCTTTAATCCGCAATCGCTTGCCGCTCTGGCTGCCGGGGGGATCGTCAGGGCAATTTTGCCAGTTAAGGTCGGTACTTCAATCGTGGCGCCTAACGCCGCTTCCCAAGGCGCCAGCGGCACCACGATATGCAGATCGTGACCGTCAATATCAAACAACGGATGCGGAGCAATACGAATAACCAGGAATAAATCGCCATTCGGTCCGCCGCCGAATCCGGCGCTCCCTTGTCCTTTCAAACGAATGCGTTCGCCATCGCCAACGCCCGCCGGAATTTTGACATTCAGGGTTTTGGCGATCTCTTTGGTCGGGCGTCCAAACTCATCATAAACCGGTAGATGATAAGAAATCGGCCGGGTTTGCTCGGTTAGGGTTTCCTCTAAAAATAGAGGCACTTCCATCTCGAAATCCTGTCCGCGAGCGCCGTGGGACGTCTGGCCGGACGCGCGTTGTCCCCCCGCGGCGTGGCGGCCAAAAATAGATTCGAAAAAATCAGAAAAATCATGAGGATTGCCTTGCGAGCTATGCCAGGTCTGCTCATGACCGCCATAGTTCGGCGGCGGCTCGGAAAAACGGGGATCGTTGCGGTGTAGTCTTAACTCATCGTATTCGGCGCGGCGCTCGCTGTCTTTCAACACCTCATACGCCTCGGCGACTTCCTTAAATTTGCTTTCTGCATCTTTCTCAGAACTGACATCGGGGTGATATTTACGCGCCAGCCTGCGGTAGGCCGTTTTGATCGTTTTCAGATCGGCGGATGGGTCTACTTCCAACGCAGCATAGTAATCTTTAAACTCCATGCGTTAATACCTTAAATTCAATAGGTTATGCGATAGAAATCATTTGTGTCACTTGTTGTATCCGGTATCTTTTATCGATCATACACCTTTGATAAAACCGCTACATCCCTTAAAAGGTAGACGATTAGCCGACGTTTCGGAAAATAATTGGCGTAAGGGAACCTCACCGGGCCGGCGGCTCCACCCCTTCCGCTTCAATGTCAATGTACAGCGCGTCGTAACGCCAATATTCACAGTCACAATCGATAATGCGATCGTGCTGATCGCGGTTGATGCGGGTAATAAACAGCGCCGGGCTGCCCGGCGCAATCTTCAACGTGGGCGCGGCGAACAGCGGCATCGGCGTGGGCAACATGGTAAAACGGACGCGCCCGTAGCGAATGCCGTAGCGTTCGCGGTAGAGATCGGTCAGCGACTGGGTTAAATCAAAATCGAGCAAACCGGGAAAATAGCGCGGATTGAGGTAGTGCTCGACGTAAAGCACCGCTCTGCCGTCAATACGCCGCAGACGGCGAATGCGATAAACCTCTTCGCCTTCGCGCATCGCCAGATGTTGCGCCAGCGCCGCGTGAACCTTCACCCGTTGGGCATCCAGAACCTCTGTTTGCGCGGCGCGCCCCTGCAACTTGGCCATCGCATGGAAATGGCTGCGATGCAGTGGATTATAGATAAAACGGGGCGGCGCAATAAACCATCCCCGCCGCAGTTCGCGGTAGATCATGCCCTGAGACTCCAACTGACCCAAGGCTTCGCGTAGTGTGATGCGCGTTGTCGAAAACTGATCGCTCAGCGCGCGTTCCGAAGGCAAACGGCCCTGTTCGGCAAAATCCCCCCGCTGAATACGCTCGCTCAACGACTGACAAATCACGTCAACGGTTTTCGGTATCGCTTTCATCGACTACGTAAGCCTCATTTTAGGGCGCGGTTGCACCATCTACGAACGGCGGTGAATTCCGGCAGGCCGTATCCGCCATGTCTCCGGCAACAAAACGCCGTATTTACAGGGCTGTCATATCACCTTCATACCATCATGGTAGTTTGGCTCGTTTCTTGCTGGATACTGGTCTAGTCCAGCGTCGCCATCACTCTATCATCAGGAGCATCAGCTATGAAATCTTTGTTTGCATCCGTGTTAGCCAGCGCCATTGTTCTCTCACTGCCTTCCGCCTGGGCCGCCGATACCGATCTTGCCGCACTGGAACAAGCCGCCCGCGGCGAAGGCCAGGTCAATAGCGTCGGCATGCCTGATAGCTGGGCCAACTGGAAAGATACCTGGGACGATCTCAGCAGCAAATACGGCTTAAAACACAGCGATACCGATATGTCATCGGCGCAGGAAATCGCTAAGTTTGACGCGGAGAAAAATAACGCCAGCGCCGATATCGGCGATGTGGGCGCGTCATTTGGCCCGATAGCCGTGCAGAAAGGGGTGACCCAGCCCTATAAACCCAGCACCTGGGATCAAATCCCCGATTGGGCGAAAGATAAAGATGGGCATTGGGCGTTGGCCTACACCGGCACCATTGCATTCATCATCAATAAACAGCAGGTGAAAGATGCGCCGCGCAGCTGGGCCGACCTGAAAAACGGCAAGTACGTCGTCACCATCGGCGATGTCAGTACGGCAGCGCAGGCGGTAAACGGCGTGCTGGCCGCCAGCTATGCGCTAGGGGGAAATGAAAAAGACCTGAAGCCGGCGCTGGCCTTCTTCAGCGATCTGGCCAAAGCCGGACGATTGGGCCTCACCAACCCGGTGATCGCGAACCTTGAAAAAGGCGAGATTCAGGTCGCGATAATGTGGGACTTCAACGCGTTGAACTATCGCGATCAGATTGATAAAACCCGTTTTGATGTCGTGATCCCTTCCGATGGTTCGGTGACGTCCGGCTATACCACCATCATCAACAAGTATGCCAAACACCCGAACGCGGCTAAGCTGGCGCGCGAATACATCTTCTCCGACGCGGGACAGTTAAACCTGGCGAAAGGCTATGCCCGCCCCATCCGCGCCGAATTTCTGACCGTACCGGCGGATATTCAGGAAAAGCTGCTGCCGGCGGAACAATACAAGAATGCCCGTCCTATCGCCGATCAGGAAGCCTGGGAAAAAACCTCGAAGCTGTTGCCGCGTCTGTGGCAGGAGAACGTGATTATCAATATGCACTAAGCGGCGACGGGGTGTTTTGATGAAAAGTATTCTGGTGATACTGGACGGCCTGAACTTTCAGGTCGCCCGCGACGCAATGGGCTACCTGCTGGCCGAGTGCGCGATGGGGCGCGGCCGGCTCTATCAGGTAACCTGCGAACTACCTTCATTGTCGCGTCCGCTGTACGAATGCATTCTTACCGGCGTCACGCCGGTAAAGAGCGGCATTATCCATAACGGCGTCAGCCGTCTGAGCAAAGAACGCAGCCTGTTTCACTATGCGCGCGAAGCAGGACTGACGACCGCGGCGGCGGCGTATCACTGGGTCAGCGAACTCTATAATCGAACGCCGTTTGAACCCGCCCGCGATCGTCATACGGAAGCGCCGGCGCTGCCCATTCAGTACGGTCATTTTTATTATGACGACGGCTATCCGGATTCGCACCTTTTTGAAGACGCGGAAAGTCTGCGCCTGCGCTATCAGCCGGATTTTCTGCTGATCCATCCGATGAATATTGATGATAGCGGGCACCAACACGGACTTTCTTCGCCGCAATATCGCAACCGCGCCAGAATGGCGGACGGATATCTTTCACGCTGGATGCCAGGCTGGCTGGAGGACGGCTATCAGATCATCGTCACCGCCGATCACGGCATGAACGACGATCGCAGCCACGGCGGCGCGCTTCCCGAAGAAACACAGGTGCCGCTGTTTGTCTTTGGCGACGCCTTCTCGCTGCACGCGGACGCCAAACCGCAGCAAACCGACTTATGCGGCACCCTGTGTGAAATTCTGGCCGTCGCGCATGATAAACCGGTTTGTCATTCACTCCTTAACTCTTCGAAAAATAAGGAGAATCCATGAAGAGAGGCAAATGGATAGCGCTATTGTTTCTGCTGCCTTTCGCGCTGTTCTACATCGCCTTTCAGATAGCGCCGCTGGCGTGGATCGCGATAAACAGCTTTTACAGCCAAATGAACGAGGCCTGGGGATGGAGTAACTATATTGATATCCTAACCTCGCCCTTTTACCAGCAGGCGATCCGTCTGTCGCTGAATATTTCTTTCTGGTCAAGCCTTTACGGTTTGATTATCGCGCTGCTTGGCGGTTATTCATTACACCAGCTTGGCGAAGGACGGCTGCATCGCTTCTTTATGTCCTTCACCAACATGACCAGTAATTTTGCCGGCGTTCCCCTGGCGTTCGCCTTCGTCATCCTGCTTGGCTTGAACGGCTGCCTGACGCTGCTGCTAAGAAAATATCAGCTGCTGGAAGGCTTTAGCCTCTATTCGACCAACGGTCTGATCATTGTTTATACCTGGTTCCAGATCCCATTGGGCCTGCTGTTGCTGTATCCGGCTTTTGACGGACTAAAGCGCGAATGGCAGGAGTCCGCCGCACTGTTAGGCGCCAGCCGCCTGCGTTACTGGTTGCACATTGGTTTGCCGATTCTGGCGGCGCCGCTCATCGGCACCTTTGTCATTCTATTAGCCAACGCGCTCGGCGCTTACGCCACCATCTATGCGCTGACCAGCGGTAACTTCAACGTCATCCCGGTGCGTATCGCCGCATTAGTGTCAGGCGATATTTTTCTCGATCCCAATATGGGCGCCGCGCTGGCGATGCTGCTGGTGGTATTGATGTCCATCATCACCGTGATCCACCAATGGCTGGTGCGTAGAGGCTATCAACATGTCAGATAACGCCTGCGGTATGGAAAACGGCGGCGTAACCACAGCATTCCCGGTCCGGGGAGTCATCTCTATTGCGGGAGAAAAACGATGTCACGAAATGAACGCATCTACCATCGCGTGATGGTCTGTCTGGTTTTTCTTATTCTGGCGCTGCCGCTGTTGGTGACGCTGCTGTATGCATTAGCCACCGAATGGGGAGCAACCTTATTCCCCAGCGGCTTTACCCTGAAGTGGATGCAAGCATTGTGGAGCGATCCCCGTTTTCTGGTGGCGCTGGGACACTCGATGTTAATCTGCTTCGGCGCGTTGGCGTTTTCCCTGCTGCTGGTGCTGCCGGCGATGTTTGTAATCGCTTACTATTTCCCACGGCTTGATGCGGTGATGAATATTCTGATCCTATTGCCGTTCGCCATACCGCCGGTGGTTTCTTCCGTCGGCCTGCTGCAACTCTATTCATCGCCTCCGTTTATGATCACCGGTACGCCGTGGATCCTGATCGGCTGCTATTTCACTATCGCTCTGCCGTTCATCTACCGCGCCATTGTCAATAATATGCAGGCAATCAACCTGAGAGAACTAATTGACGCCGCGCATCTGCTGGGCGCCAGCACCTGGCAGGCGGCGCTGCTGGTGGTGCTGCCCAATTTACGCAAGGGAGCCTTCATCGCGGTACTGCTGTCCTTCTCATTTCTGATAGGTGAGTTTGTATTTGCTAACCTGCTAGTCGGCACCAGCTATGAAACTTTACAGGTTTATCTCTATAACTTGCGCAACGGCAGCGGCCATTTTAGCAGCGCGTTGGTGATCTCTTACTTCTTCGTGGTTCTCATCGTCACCTGGCTGGCTAATATCCTTAACCGAGGGAGGGACTGAGCATGTCTTACCTGAACGTCAAACAACTCAATAAAAGCTATGGTCCAACATCGATCTTCCAACAGATCGATTTCACCGCGGACGAAGGCGAACTGGTTACTTTGCTGGGGCCAAGCGGCTGCGGTAAATCGACGCTGCTGCGCTGTCTGGCCGGACTGACGTCGGTGGACTGCGGGCAGATTTTGCTGCAAGGGCAGGATATTGTGCCGCTGACGCCGCAAAAGCGCGCCATCGGCATGGTGTTCCAAAGTTATGCGCTGTTCCCGAACATGACGGTTGAAGGCAATGTCGCGTTTGGCCTCAAAATGCAGAAACTCCCGGCGCAAGAGGTTCGTCGGCGCGTGGGCGAGGTGCTGGCCCTGGTCGAACTCAACGACTATACCAAACGTTACCCGCACCAGCTTTCCGGCGGTCAGTGCCAGCGCGTCGCCCTGGCGCGTTCTCTGGTGACGCAACCGCGTCTGCTGTTGCTGGATGAACCCCTTTCCGCATTGGATGCGCGCATTCGCCGGCACTTGCGCGATCAGATCCGGCGCATTCAGCAGGAACTGAACCTCACCACCATTTTCGTTACCCACGATCAGGAAGAAGCGCTAACCATGTCCGACCGTATCGTGCTGATGAACAAGGGTAAAATCGTCCAGAGCGGTAATGCCGTATCGCTGTATACGCAACCGGCGGATCTGTTCGCGGCGGGTTTTATCGGCAACTACAACCTGCTGACGGCCGAAGAAGCCGCCCGGTTGACGGGCCGGCACTGCCGCAGTCAGGTCGCCATTCGTCCGGAATCCATCGTTTTCTGCCCGCCGGAACTGGGCATCGCCGCAACGATCCTCGGCCACAGCCTGTTGGGAAACGTCATTCGCTATCGCGTCAGCGTGCAAGATATTGAACTGTTTGTCGATGTATTGAACCGTTCCGTAGACGACCTTTACTCCGCAGGCTGCGTTATTGGCCTACAGTTAGATGAGATGACCCTGCGCGAAGTGGCCTGAACCTTATTGCAAACATGATAAAAGCAGGCCGGTTCGGCGCGGGAGTCCTGAGTTTCATAAGTCGGCGTCAGGCGGGCAGAAAACGCCAAGCCGGTCATTGATCCCCAAGGAGCGTTGAACCGTTGTTAACCCTGTTTAATTTACTTTCCGCCGTAGCGTTGTTGGTATGGGGCACCCACATTGTTCGAACCGGTATTATGCGCGTGTACGGCGCTGAACTGCGTCGAGTGCTGAGCCGTAGCGTAGAAAAAAAACCGCTGGCCTTTATCGCCGGGATTATTGTGACAGCGCTGGTGCAGAGCAGTAACGCCACCACGCTGCTGGTTTCCTCGTTCGTGGCGCAAAATCTGGTTGGTCTGACGCCCGCCCTGGTCATCATTCTCGGCGCCGACGTCGGTACGGCGATCATGGCTCGGATCCTCACGTTCGATCTCTCCTGGCTTTCCCCGCTGTTTATCTTTTTCGGCGTCGTCTTTTTCCTCAGCAGCAAGCAGTCGCGAGCCGGGCAGCTTGGCCGCGTTGGTATCGGGCTGGGGCTAATCCTGCTGGCGCTGCACCTGATTGTTGAAGCGGCGACGCCGATTACCCAGGCTTCCGGGGTTAAAGTTATTTTTTCTTCCCTGACCGGCGATATCATGCTGGACGCCCTGATTGGCGCGGTGTTCGCCATCATCAGCTATTCAAGTCTGGCGGCGGTGCTGCTGACCGCGACGCTGACCGCCACCGGTATGATTTCGTTTCAGGTGGCGCTCTGTCTGGTGGTCGGCGCCAACCTCGGCAGCGGTCTGCTGGCGGTGCTCAATAACAGCGCCTCAAATGCCGCCGGTAAACGGGTTGCCCTTGGCAGCCTGTTATTTAAATTCATCGGCTGTGTGCTGGTGTTGCCGTTTGTGAATCCGCTGGCGGAATGGCTCGACAAACTGCCGATGCCGCCTGAAGAACTGGTCATCTTCTTCCATGTGTTCTACAACCTGATCCGTTGTCTCATCATGGCGCCTTTTGCCGGGCCAATGGCCAGGTTATGCGAGCGGCTGATCGTTGACGAACCGGAAAACGATCTGCGGCTGAAGCCAAAACATCTGGATATCAGCGCGCTGGATACCCCGTCTCTGGCGCTGGCCAATGCCGCGCGGGAAACATTGCGTATGGGCGATGTTCTGGAACAGATGCTGACCGTGTTTAACAAAGTAATGCACGGCGCGCCGCGCGGAGCGCGTGAAATACGCAAGTTGGATGATGACGTCGATGTGCTTTATACCGCCATCAAACTCTATTTAGCGCAGATGCCGAAAGAAGCGCTGCCGGAAGAGGATTCGCACCGCTGGGCGGAAACCATCGAAATGGCGCTCAACCTTGAGCAAGCGGGCGATATCGTTGAACGCATCAGCGGCGACGTAGCGGATAAATCGCTGGCGGCCCGGCGCGCCTTCTCCGCCGAAGGGCTGAAAGAGCTGGATACATTATACGAACAGCTGCTGAATAACCTGAAACTGGGTCTATCCGTATTTTTATCGCGGGATATCACCAGCGCCAAACGGCTACGGCGCGCCAAGCATCGCTTTAATCTCACCAACCGCCGTTTTTCCCACGCCCATGTCGATCGCCTGCATCAGCAAAATGTGCAAAGCATCGAAACCAGTTCGCTGCATTTGGGCTTATTGGGCGATATGAAACGCATGAACTCGCTGTTTTGCTCGGTAGCTTATAGCGTACTGGAACAACCCAACGATGAGCGGGAAGAGGAATAACGGCGGCCTTTTCTTGCTACGGGAATATGCGAATGTAATTCATTGTAAAATCATACCGTTCATGAAGGGCGGAGGCCGCCCTTCTCTAGCCGATACCAGTAACCCGTGCTATCTTTCTAGCTGCATCACTTATACATTACCAATCATTAACTTCCTATTAACTCAAGTGTGGAGGGTCGGTTATGGCACGTATGACCGCAAAAGATTTTTCGCCGGAATTGCTTGAGCTGTACGATTATTATGCGCATGGTAAGATCACCAAACGCGAATTCGTCTCCATGGCGGCAAAGTTTGCCATCGGCGGAATGACCGGCATGACGCTGTTAAGTTTGATGAGCCCCAATTACGCCCTGGCGCAACAGGTCGAATTCACCGATCCCTCCATCATCCCCGAATATATCGACTACCCCTCTCCTTCCGGGCATGGCGAAGTGCGCGGATATTTTGTGCGCCCAGCCGGGGCAACGGGCAAAGTTCCGGCGGTTGTGGTGGTGCATGAGAATCGCGGATTGAATCCCTATATAGAAGACGTGGCCCGCCGGGTGGCGAAAGCCGGTTTCATAGCTCTGGCGCCCGATGGGTTGAGTTCGGTAGGCGGTTATCCCGGTAATGACGATAAAGGACGCGAGCTGCAACAGCAGGTCGATCCCACCAAGCTGATGAATGACTTTTTCGCCGCGATCGACTTCCTGATGCGCCACCCGGCCACCACCGGCAAAGTGGGGATCACCGGTTTCTGTTACGGCGGCGGCGTATCAAATGCGGCGGCGGTCGCGTTTCCCGAACTGGCGGCGGCCGTCCCCTTCTATGGACGTCAGGCCAATCCGGAAGACGTACCCAAAATCAAGGCTCCGCTGCTGATCCACTACGCGGAATTGGATACCCGTATCAATGAAGGCTGGCCGGCCTATGAAGAAGCGCTGAAAGCGGCAGGCAAAACTTATGAAGCCCACATTTATCCGGGTGTGAATCATGGTTTCCATAATGATTCGACGCCGCGCTACGATAAAGCCGCCGCCGATTTGGCCTGGGCCCGCACCATCACCTGGTTCAACCGCTATCTGGCGTGATGTTCAATAAGGGCCGTTTTGCAGACGCGTTGCTATGATCGGCTATGCCCGGATAACTCCGGGCATAGGGATTACAACAACAAGATTAGAAGTTGTAGGTTACGCCAGCATAATAAGCCCTTCCTGGCTCGTTATAGGTCGATGCCCCTTCATTTTCGCGATAGACGCGCTTGTCGAGCAGGTTGCTGATGCCTGCATTGATGCGCACGTTTTTAATCACGTCATAGTTCAGCCCGACGCCCACCACGGAATAAGCGCCGACTTCATTGGTAGACAGGCTACCGTTCTCATTACGAATGTCCGGATACTGACGAGGTTTCTGACGACCGTACATGGTCCAGGCCGCATTGGCGGACAGCTTATCAGTCACCTGCCAGTCCAGCATGGTGTTGATGGTGTACTTGGGAATCACGGACAACGGATTACCCGTATCCTTAAACTTGGAGGTGATCATATAAGTGGCATTGGTGCGCCAATCCAGCGTATCACGCACCAGCGGCACCGTCAGATTCGCTTCCAGCCCTTGCACCAGCGCCTTGCCGCCGTTTTCCCAGCGCAGAATATTACCGCCGTCAGATGCTGTGCCGATAATATCCGTTCCGGCAACAATTTTATTCTTGTAATCGTTGCGGAAATAGGTGATGCCCGCATCGTAGCCGTTGTTGCTGAACGACAGACCGATTTCCTTATTGACGCTGACTTCCGGATCCAGATCGTCATTGCCAAGCAGATAACAGGCGCCGCTTGTGATACTTGATGGGCAGCCGTTACCATTGGTGCGCAGCAGATATCCCATGCTGGATTGATACAGGTTAGGCGCTTTAAATACCCGGGCAATGCCCGCCTTCAGCTTGAAGTATTCGCCGAGTTCCTGAGAGGCATTCAGACTGGGACTCCAGTTGGCGCCGAATTTGCTGTGATAATCGAAACGAAGCCCCGGAATAATATTGGTGCCGGGCGCGGCCTCGATATTATCCTCAAAATAGAGCGCGCTGAGTTCCGCGCTGTTTTTGGTGCTGCGGTTAGCCGGGTTGCCCGACACATCGCCAACGTCAACGGTTGGCTGACTGGTCGCGGTCATTGATGCCGGATCGTTAAGCTGCTCACGATTCCATTCCGCCCCCAGGGTGGCGGTCTGTTCAACCAGCAGGTGGAACGGAATATTCAACTCGCCGTTGGTCTTATAGTTTTCCAGCCGACTGGTGGCGTACTCGTTGCTGTTGATCATCCCCTCAACGCGTCCGGTTGAGCCTTCTTTCAGACGCGTATTATTAGTTTTCTCATAGTAGAACCCCAGACGCGACTGGCCCCAGTCCCAGATGCCGTTATGAGTAATGCCGTAATTCTGGCGGTACATACGGTTGGTTTCCTGACCGTACAGCGTCGGCACCAACGTGCTGAGGTTAGCGTTGCTGTACTGCGTATCGCCTGCGTAGATATTGCCCTGGCGGCTGTAGCCATATTCGAAATCCAGAACCTGCTGGGGATTGATTTTCCAGGAGAACAACGTGTTGATATCTTTATTGCGCACCCCTTCACGCCCGGCGGCGTAAGAGCCATTTTCTTGCGTGTTGATATCGTAGGCATCGGCGTCGGTCTTGTTGATATTGCCGTATAGACGCATAGTCAGCACATCGTCAATCAGCGGGCCGTTAAGGCTGAAGTTAGCGCGCTTGGTGGCGCCTTCCTTACTGTCTTCCGGCTGGTTGGTATAAAGAGAGAATGAACCGTGCCAGTCGTTAGTGGGACGTTTGGTAATAATATTGACTACGCCGCCGGCGGCACCGGAACCGTAGCGTGCGGCAGCCGGCCCACGCAGCACTTCAATACGATCCACCATTTCCACCGGCACCCAGTTAGTGTCGCCACGGGTGTCGCGCTCTCCGCGCCAGCTATAGCGAACGGCATTACGTGAGGTAACAGGCTTGCCGTCGATCAGAATCAGGGTATTTTCCGGCCCCATGCCGCGGATATCGATCTGGCGGTTATTGCCCCGGCTACCGGATGCGCTGTTGCCGGTCAGGTTGACGCCGGGCATCTTGCGGATAATATCCGACAGATCGTTAACCGGCGGCGCTTTTTCAATATCTTCTTTGGTGATAATGGAAACGCCGGGCTGCTGTTTTAGCGCTTCTTCCGCCGTTGCCTGAACAACCATAACGTCTTCTTGCGTCTCTTCCGCCGCGTAGGCATGGCTGCCCAAAATCCCTGCTAAAAGTACGGCCAATGGTCGTTTGATGTAATTACTTGTTACACTCATTAAATTCATCCCCATCAATGCACATAATTGCAAGAAAAGTTATGATAATAAGAATGATTATCATTGTATATATATCGACAAAAACCTCACATTTCCTCCATAACGTAAAGATTTGGTTAGGAAAAGATGATGGCGCGCACCGATGGGAAAACGATGAATAGAATTAATAAACAATAAGTTATATTAAAAAATAAATGGTTGAGATCGGCTTATATCGCAAACCTCAACCTGAAGATCATTTGGGATGGGATACCGCAGGAAGCGCGCTGAAAACATGTTCAGCAAGTTTAAATTGTTACCTTTTGGATTGAACTTTTACCTTTGGCGAGGCGTCGCTTTGCTCTTGTTTGCTCCTCATATTCGAGCAAATCAGGCCCGCAACGATAGCGGCAATACCGGCGGCATGATAGGCATGCAGCCGTTCTCCCAGGAACAATGCCGCCAACACCACGCCGAAAACCGGAATAAGGTGTATGGTCAAGCCCGCCCGAGCCGGCCCGAAACGACTAATAGCCTGGGTATACAGCAGATAGGCAATGACCGAAGGGAATATCCCGACATACAGCAAGGCAGAAAGCGACGCCACGCCCCAGGTCGCCCGCTGGCCGGAACTATACTCAGCGATATAGAACGGCAGCAGCATAACCAGCGCCAGCGCGATCTGTATCCCCATCAATCCTATCCGCTCAAGATCGCCCGGCAGTTGACGCAGCCATAACGTATAAAGCGCCCAGCAAACCATGGCCGCCAGCACGATTGCATCCCCAGGGACGAAAACCAGCGCCTGCCACTGCGACCAGTTTCCATGCATAACCAAAGTCAGAACACCGGCAAACGACAAAATCAACCCCACATACTGACTCATTCTCAGCCGCTGACGATAAAAACAGGCGCCCAACATGACGATCAACAGCGGGATCAGCGAGTTGAGCAACAGCGCATTGTTGGCCGTGGTGGTGCGCAACCCCAAATAGATAAGCGAATTGAACGCGGCCACCCCGACCACAGAGACTCTCAGCACTTGCCAACGGAGTTCCCAATAGCGCCGCCAGTCACGCCGCATCGCCCAGAATGAAAACGGCAGCAGACAGATCAGCGCGATCACCCAACGCCAGAAAGAGAGCGTCATCGGCGTTAGGTCATGGCGCACCGCTCTGCCGACAACAAAATTGCCGGCCCAAAACAGCGGCGGCAATATCAGCGTTAGCCAGGAAAACAAGGGAAGTGACCAAGCGGAAGAACGCGCCATCGTAACAGTGTCTCCGATAGGGTGAATCAAGATACCTATTGTCCGACCTCAATCTCAGAGGAACAATAGCCGCAATGGCTATCTGGCAAGCGCCATAAGTATTTCGATCAAAAGATTAAATAAACCAACCACAGGCAAAAACAGGAAACGGGTAAGCCTCTTTTCAGCGCCGACACTTGTCCCCCGCCAAACCACTACCCTTGCACGCGGCTATTATCCGACAGCACCGGGTAATCCAGCACAATGATATCGCTTAGCACCGGCCGGAAAATGGCTTTCAGTTCATCGTGCTTTGGATGCGGTAAATAGCGCTGGCGCGCCTGTTCGTCGCGAAATGTCATCATCACGCAGTGGGTAAAACCGGCATTTTTCCCTTCCGGACTATCGTTATACCCCCACTCAACCGCCTGCACGCCCTCAATATTTTCGGGCATTTGCAGAAATGCCGTTTTCACCTGCTCGATTTCCGCGGCGGAGGCTTGCGCGGTAAAAGTTATCAATAAAATGTGGCGTATCATTCAGAACTCCAATAGCTATTTTTTCTGTTTTCAGTAAGTAAAACAAGATGGATTGCCTGAGTAAACCCAGCCACTCCACCTCATAAAGGCACGGTAATGGTCTCGATCGGCGCGATTGCCAGGCTCGGCAACCCGAGCCATAACGCCATCAGGCGCAGCTCCTCCTTCAGCCGTTCAAGCGTGCACGGCGGCGCGCCCGGTTCGAGGTGCGCGCTCTGGACGATCAGCACGCCCGCTTTGCGATCCGCCTTTAAATCCACCCGCGCGACAAGCGCGCCATCCAGCAGAAAAGGCAGAACGTAGTAACCATGTTCACGCTTATGAGCGGGCGTGTAGATTTCGAGCCGGTAGCGAAATCCGAATAATCTTTCCGTTCGCGGGCGATGCCAGATGAGCGGATCAAACGGCGACAGCAGCGCCGCGCCTTCGAGCTTACGCCCGGCGCGCGCGTCCTTATGCAGATAAGCCTGTTGCCGCCAGCCGCGCACGCGCACCGGGATAATGATGCCCTCCTCCACCAAATATTCGATCGGCAGTCGCGCGTCCGCGGCGGGAATGCGGTAGTAGTCGCGCAGATCGTCCGCAGTCGCGATCCCCAGCGCCTGAGCCGAACGCGCAAGAAGCATTCGTCGCGCGTCAACGCCGGAGGGCGTAGGCAGATCCAGAATCGATCGAGGCAGCGCGCGTTCGGGCAGATCATACACCCGCTCGAAGTTACCCCTACGGTGTGTCGCGACAACCAGCCCCGACCAAAACAACCATTCAAGCGCGTGCTTGGCGTCGCTCCATACCCACATTCCTTTGGATGCGCGGCGGCCCGCCACGTCAGAGGCAGCCAGCGGTCCCTCGGCTTTTATGCGATCGAGCAAGGCGTCAGCCTCGGGCCGCTTCTCACCGGCATAGGCTACGAGCGGGCGCCAAACGTCCTTACCGCGCCGCGCGCGAGCCATACGCCAACGCAGAAGAGGTTGGCAGTCGATAGGCAACAGCGACGCTTCGTGTCCCCAATATTCGAAAAAGCGCTTAGGTCTGGCCGCGACCAGCGCATCGAGGGCGGCTGGTTCGTATGACCCCAGACGCGAGAAAAGCGGGAGATATTGAGCGCGAATGAGAACATTCACGCTGTCGATTTGCAGCAGGCCAAGCCGATCGATCGACTTGCGCAATTGCGCGGCGCTGCGATTCCCTTCGCGTGATAAGGCGTTAAAGCCCTGGGCCGTAAGCGCGATGCGACGCGCTTCGGACACGGAGAGTTCCGGCTTCATGGCTTCAATCCCGATACTGTGTCGATGAATACCGGCACGACAGCCAACGCCATCTCCGGTTGCTCCAAATGCCAACCGCGATAGCTCCCGCTCGCGATAGCCGCTTGCCAATCTCCGTTCCGCGCATGGAACGGAATTGCCCGAATAGCCGAATCATCTGCCCGCGCATGAGTTATTTTTTCTCCCTAGCCGCTCTCTACCGGCGCTTAGCGCCTAACGTTCGCGCGTCTCTGACGCCGCCTTACGTAAGGGTAGACGTTCGATCCCCCTTTGGGCTATTTGTTAAAATAGCAAACATTTATCCTCTACGAACGAATATTCTTTGACGCCGCCGTTTCATCGATGGCCCCGGCGAACGGCGCCGCGATTCAGCATGTTCAAACCGGGAATAAGAGGATTTATCATGCGACCGACCGGGAAGCGACGCTCACAAACTCGCCGCGGCCATATCGACCGCGCGTTCAGCGAATGGGAAAGCGGAGCAAGTGATCTGATGCGACGATCGCGATTAGAAGCGCGCCTTCAACTGTCTTGGGGTAACGCCGAAGACGCGGCGCAGCGCCGTGGAAAAATTCGCCGGGCTGTTATAACCCGCCATGCTTGCCGCCTGAGCAATGCCGATGCCTTCTTTTTGCAGCGCCAGCATGGCGCGCTGTAACCGGCAGTTACGCAGATATTCAAACACCGTGACGTTAAATGCCTGACGAAAATGCCGTTGCAGCGTACTTTCACTCATGTTGACGCTTTTAGCGATCTCGCCGATCGAAAGCTGGTCGGCGCTGCCGCTTTCCAGCATGTCCCGCACCTGCTGGATGCGGTGATATCCGCGCAGCGTGACGCCGCTGTTCTTTTCCTGTTCGCTGCCGGCGGTTAACGAACTGAAAGCCTCGATAATCAGCATCATACACTGCGTTTCGAGATACAGGCGCTGTAGCGGCGTATGGCAGGTTCCCGTATTCAATATCTGCCAGGCAATGGCCAGCGCCTGCCGCGAAGGCGTCCATAAGTGCGTGGCGAGATGGGTTTGCGTAAAGTCATAAATAGCCTGCCAGTCGCTGACGCTATCCAGCAGATTGCCGTACAGCCATTCACGGCTGAAGGTCAGGATAATGGCTCGTTCATATTCATCTTGTTTGCCGATATGGGTAGAAAGCGTGGGTTCCGTCAGGGAAACCAGGAATGAGGGTTGACGCTCTCCCAAATGTATTTGCCGTTCGCCATAGGCGACATGCGCCGCGCCTTTCACCACGACGGCCAACTTTATCACATCGTTTGGTACGGCCTGCGTTTTCATATTGTGCAGGTTAATCACGTCCACGATGTGCAGGTTCAGATGCGGGTTCAACTGGACGACGCTGAAACTGCCGAACAGCGCGGGCGTATCGTCAATCCCTCTTGGGCCGAAAAACCGATAGTTATTTGATATCAGCCCAGACTGCTGAACGATATGATTCTTATAGATGAATGTTGACAACGGACCATGGTTTCGCATCATTCCCCCGCTCATTATCTGATCATCCCTCGCTATTTTGATTTTTGTACAAAGCAAGTTGCTGTTTGCACAAACCCCGCACCCGTAAACAAATGTAACAATGACCACATCAAATTGGTAATGCAAATGCTTCTCAATAGCAATTTTTTATTGATGGTTCCAACCGCCATCTTCCAGGACATTCGTATGCGGGGCGATTTTAATGATGAGACTACCACCACGACACTACCCGGCGACGCTTATCGGGTTAGGCTGTCTGACAACCGCTTTTCTGGCATATGCCGCCACCGAGCAGAGCTCGCAGGATACCACCGGCGATTCCGCCGATACGATAGTGGTGACCGCCGCGGAACAAACCCGCCAGGCGCCGGGAGTATCGGTGATTACCCAGGAAGATATCAGCAAACGGCCGCCGGCCAACGATCTGTCCGAGCTGATCCGCACCATGCCGGGGGTAAACCTGATGGGCAACTCCACCAGCGGACAGCGCGGCAATAACCGCCAGATCGATATCCGCGGCATGGGGCCGGAGAACACCCTGATTCTGGTGGACGGCAAGCAGGTCACTTCGCGCAACGCCGTTCGTTATGGCTGGCGCGGCGAGCGCGATACCCGCGGCGACACCAACTGGGTGCCGGCCGATATGGTGGAGCGCATCGAAGTGTTGCGCGGCCCGGCGGCGGCACGCTACGGCAATGGCGCGGCCGGCGGAGTGGTGAATATCATCACCAAGCAGCCGTCGCAGGAGTGGCACGGCAGTTGGAACGCCTATTTCAATGTTCCGGTACATAAGTCGGAAGGGGCCACCAAGCGTACCGATTTCAGCCTGTCGGGCGGCCTGACCGATAACCTGATCCTGCGCCTGTACGGCAATCTCAACAAAACGCAGGCGGATGCCAGGGATATCAATAAGGCGTACATGTCGGAGCGGCAGGCGGGCTACGCCGACTCCGTGCCAGCCGGCCGCGAAGGCGTGCGCAACAAAGATCTTAATGCGTTGCTGCGCTGGGATATCGCCAGACGGCAATCGCTGGAGTTTGAGGCCGGCGTCAGCCGCCAGGGCAATATCTATGCCGGCGACGTGCAGAACGCCGGTTACTACACCGATAGCGTTTACGCCGGCTATGTCACCAGCAACTACGGCAAGGAAACCAACCGCATATACCGGCAGAACTTTGCCGTGACGCATCGCGGCTACTGGGACAGCGGCGTTAGCGCCATGTCATATCTGCAATATGAACGTACCCATAATACCCGCATTACGGAAGGGCTGGCCGGCGGCACCGAAGGGCTTTTCTCCTCCTCAAGCGCCTTCGCCACCATCAAGCTCGATACCCTGACCGGCCACAGCGAGGTAACGCTCCCGTTCAAGGCGTATTTCAACCAGACCGCCACGCTCGGCATAGAAGCATCGGATCAGCGCATGAAGGATCCGATCTCCACCTCCTATGATATTTCGTCCATTGGCGCGATTGAGGGCTATGACAGCAATAACCGCGACAGCAATATCGACGCCCATACCTTCTCACTGTTCGCCGAGGACAACGTCGAACTGACCCCCAGTACCATGCTGACCCCGGCGCTGCGCTTCGATTACCACTCGATGGCGGCCGGTAACTGGAGTCCGGGGATCAACCTGTCGCAGGGACTGGGCGACGATTTCACGCTGAAAATGGGCATCGCCGCCGCATACAAGGCGCCCAACCTCTACCAGCTCAACCCCAACTATCTGCTCGCCAGCAATGGAGGGGGTTGCTATCTGGTTAACGGCTACAGCACCCCATGCTATTTGCTGGGTAACGAGGATCTAAAGGCGGAGAACAGCATCAATAAAGAGATCGGCATCGAGTTTAGGCGCAACGGCTATCAGGCCGGCATCACCTACTTCCGCAACGACTACCGCAACAAGATCGAGGCCGGTACGACGCCGGTAGGCAGCACCAGCAGCGGACACTATATCTACCGCTGGGAAAATATTCCGCGCGCGGTGGTGGAAGGGCTGGAAGGCACGGTGAATATTCCGCTGTCGGAAACCGTCCAGTGGAACAACAACCTCACCTGGATGCTGCGTTCGAAAAACAAAACCACCGGGGATTACCTCTCCATTACCCCGCAATTTACGCTGAACTCGTCGCTGAGCTGGCAGGCGAGCGAGGATCTGTCTTTCCTGGCCGACCTAACCTGGTTCGGCCGTCAGAAACCGAAGAAGTATAACTATCACGGTATCGCGTCCTCGGGTGACGAACTGAACGAACTCAGCCCGTACGCTCTCGTCGGACTGAGTTCCACCTATCGGTTCAACAAGCATCTCAGCGTGACCGGCGGGGTGAAGAACCTATTCGATAAGCGACAGTTCCGCCGCGGCAACGCCTCGGCCGGGTGCAGAGTAGCCGGCGATGGCAGTTGCAGCGCCGTTCTCATCGGCGCCGCCGGCGCCGCCACCTATAACGAACCGGGCAGAACCTTCTTTATGTCGCTGAATACTAGCTTCTAAGCGGCGATAATCAGCCGGCGCGAGTGCGAGGATACGATCCCCGCCGGTTTTTAACGGTTTTACATAATAAACAATAGCGTTCGATGCAGGAGGCGGTGTGTATCAGCTACGTAATACCCGCGATGAGCTATTTGATTCGACAGCGTGCGGACGTTACCGCATTCTGACATTTTGCCCCGCCGGAACCGCGCCGACGCCGGGCTGGCCGATTATCTATCTGCTAGACGGCGAGCGCTATTTCCCGGCGGCAACGGCGTTGATGACGGCGCTGGCCGTCCCGCGCTGCGGCATGGCGCCGGGGGTCATCGTGGCGATTGACTACGACGGCCCAACCCGCCGCGAACGCGACTACCGCCCTGCGGTTGTTGAACAGAAACGGGAAATCAATCCCCAGGACGGTGACTATCCTGCCGGTATGGCGGGCAATGCCGCCGAATTTCGTCATTTTCTGCAAGCTGAATTAAAGCCGTTCATCGCCGCCGCTTACCCAGTCGATCATCGGCGTGAAGCATTGTTCGGCCACTCCTACGGCGGCCTGTTCACCGTCGATACCTTGTTCGCCCAGCCCGAAGGCTTCCGGCATTATTATGCATCCAGCCCGTCGGTGTGGTGGAATGACCGCTATATCGTCCGCCAGGCCAAGGCGTTCGTTTCACGTCTGGCGGCGTGGAAACCGGCCACACCGGTACGACTCGCGCTATCGGTAGGCGAATATGAACAGTCTCTGGATCGCTGGGAACTGGGCCTGCCTGACGAACAGCGTGTTGCGCTGCGTCAACATCGTAACCAGCGCCGGATGGTGGACGGGATCCGCGAGTTGGCGTGGACGCTGCAAGAGCGATCGCCGAATCTACTCGTCACGCTGTCCGTCTATCCCGGCCAGTCGCACCCGTCGGTGCCGCTGCTCGCGTTACAACATGCGCTGCGTACTCATTTTGCCGCGCCCGGTTGATGCCTGCATGAAAGTGTCAACCTATATCTATCGTAGGACTAGTCAAATGAAATACATGATGTATTGCATTACGCCACAGTATTAAACGATTCTTGGCTGACCGTCCGATGCAGTTGCCCCGCCATCCACCGGCACGTTGGCGCCGGTGATAAAGCTGGCGTCGTCGCTGGCCAAGAATGCCATAACTGCGGCGATTTCTTCAGGTTCTGCCGCGCGGCCCAACGAGATACGATCGTTGAATTTATCGTGGACCTCTTGCGGCCAGCCGGTGGTCATGTTGGTTTTCACCAGGCTTGGGCACACCGAGTTTACACGCACGCCGTCTGCGCCGTGATCCAACGCCATGGCGCGGGTCAGGTTAACCACTGCGCCTTTCGCCGCACAGTAATAGGCTGCGCCCCAGTCACCGCCCAAGCCGGAAACTGATGCAGTATTCACGATACAGCCTTTAGTTTTCAGCAAATGCGGCAGCGCGAATTTGGAGCAGAAGACAACGCCGTCGATATCCACACCGGCGATGCGACGCCAATCTTCAACGCTGGTTTCCAGCACGCTACCGGCAACATGCACACCGGCATTGTTAAGCAATACATCGATACGGCCGAATTTTTCTGCCACTTCATTCATCATTTTTTCAACGGCGACGTGATCGGAAACGTCGATGTGTACCGCATGCGCTTTACCTTTCGGCAGCGATGCTGCAACGGCGTCTACCGCATCCTTTGCCCAGTCCGCCAGCACGACAATAGCGCCTTCGGCAGAGAAACGGCGTGCAGCGGTTTCTCCCATGCCGTTGCCCGCACCGGTAATCAAGACGACTTTATTATCAAAACGCATAGAACTCCCTCATAAATATAAGTATTTCTTAATAAATCACACAAATACAAAACTAGAGAGGATAGTCATCATCGCTAGAAACGCCAGACAAAACGTGCTGAATTTAATATTAATTAAGTAGTTACGTCCACAAGGCAATCAACAAACGCAGATTGGCATTATAGATTGCGGGGGGCACTCAACTGGAAAATAGTTGCAGATTTCTTATGTAAAATCCTTGAATACAGCGGTCAATCCGATGGTTTCTCCAGGGACTTGGCGCGGCATATTTCAAGGTCTGTAAGCGGCATGCGTATAGTTTCCGGTATGTATAGCTGCCCAATGTGTATAGAAATGAGTATGTATAACAACATTCAATTCAATGCCTGATTTGGGTAGAGGCGAGTTAATACGCAGAGGCCAACAACAACCTGTAATTATTAATTTTACTGGTTTTTATTGAGTTCAGGAGATATGCAGAGAAGAGAACTTGGAGCGAGTGAAGGGAATCGAACCCTCGTATAGAGCTTGGGAAGCTCTCGTTCTACCATTGAACTACACTCGCGGGGAAAGCGCGCTTGGCATTATAGCGCTATCCTGTTGCCGGGCAAGCAAAAAACCCGGCAAGCTGCTTAGCTTTTGACCGTTCACGCATTTAATGACAGCGGAACCAGCAGAGTGTGATAGCCATGATAAATCACATGTCCGGCGAAATAGGCAAACATCAGGGCTGAAATCAGGCTGCAATAGAAAGTGATGCGCTCTTGTAGCAAACGCTGACCGTACTTCACCAGCACGGTCAAAAACAATGTCCACAGTACGCCACCTGAAAAGAATCCCAGCAAAAACAGGCTGATCGACAGATTTGAACCATCGGTAGACTGCGCAATGATGGTGCCGCCAATGGCCGCGAACCACAGCAGTGATGTGGGTGAAGCCAGCGCCATGCCCGCGCCGCTGAAAAAATCCCTGTGGCCGGATGGGGTAATCCGCCCGGCTTGTTCTCTGGCTTTGGCGAACGGTAGCGGCTCGAAGCGCCTAATCTGATAATCACGCCACGCCATACGCGCCATGTTAAACGCCATCCATATCAGAACCAGCCCGCCGCCAATCCACAGCACCCAGCGCACCGGCGTGTAGTTAAAAATAGCCGATATCCCCAACACTGACAGCGAGGCATAGAATAGATCGCCAAAGCAGGAACCCAGCCCGATAAAGAAAGCGGAACGCGCCCCGTGACGAATACCACGGTTGATAATCGCGGTATTGACGATGCCCAGATCGAGGCACAATGACAGAGACAACAATACCCCGTTGAAGATAACTAACAGCATACTTTTCCCAGGTCAGACGTTTCATACTCAATGACGCGAGTCTACGACGGACGGGAAACGCGGTATTGTCAAAAATTGATACGCCGAAACTGTCCCGGCGTCATCGCACTGTAGCGGGCGAACGCCTTGGTGAAATGGGCCTGGTCGGCAAACCCAACCTCGAAAGCGACCTGACTGATGGGAGTGCCTAGCCGTAATAGTTCGCGCGCCTTGCTGATGCGCCGCTGCATCAGCCACGACAGCGGCGGTAGCCCCACCGCCTGATTAAAGCTGCGCACCAGGTGCGCCGCCGACAGGTTTTCCTGCCGAGCCAGCGTCTCCAGGTGCGGCACTTCGCTGAAATCACTCAGCAGCCGCGCTTTAATGCGTGCGATACGGCAGGCGTCTTGCGCCCTGCCCTGATTCATCACGGGCCGCTCTCCTTGAGCCATCAACGCCTCAAGCAACAGAATAATGCGTTCCTGCCGGATGTCGCGCTCGTCGGCGTCCAAACAAACCAGTTGTTTCAGGCGCTGCGCCAGCCGTGGTGAAGCCGCCCATGCATGGGAGAACAGAAAAGAACGATGAAAGTAGTGCTCGAATGCCTGTGGATGAACATACAGCGACGCGCACTGCCAGTTGGCATGGGTGTTTTCGCTGCCTTGTAGCTGACCGGGATTGTAGGTCGTCACGCTACCGGTATCGGCAATAAAGGTTTCGCCATCCAGCCAAACGTGCTCCAGCCCGTTGAGATTGGCGCTGATAACAAACTCATCATGGCTATGTCGCGGAAAGCGGCGTCCGTTGTTTAGCAGCGCAAGTTCAAACCAGGCATCGCGATAGGTGATCATGACAAATTCCAGCAGCGGACAGACTGCCGAAATTATCATCATCCATCATCTAACGGCAACCGCTGATTTAGTCAAAAAAGCCGGTACAGATAGCACCGGCTTTATAACGTTTCTCAACGAGCAGGGAAATTATTTCTGCGGGCGCATCGCCGGGAACAGAATAACGTCACGGATGGTATGGCTGTTGGTAAACAACATCACCATGCGGTCGATACCGATGCCCAGTCCGGCGGTCGGCGGTAAACCGTGTTCCAGCGCGGTCACGTAGTCTTCATCGTAGAACATCGCTTCGTCATCGCCCGCGTCTTTGGCGCTCACCTGCTGCGCGAAGCGTTCAGCCTGATCTTCCGCATCGTTCAACTCGGAGAAACCGTTGCCGATTTCACGGCCGCCGATAAAGAACTCAAAACGATCGGTAATTTCCGGATTCAGATCGTTACGGCGCGCCAGCGGCGAAACTTCCGCCGGATACTCGGTGATAAAGGTAGGCTGAATCAGATTGCTTTCCGCCGTTTCTTCAAAGATTTCGGTGACGATACGGCCCAGCCCCCAGCTTTTCTCAATCTTGATGCCCAGCGATTGCGCAATGGCGGTGGCTTTATCCAGATCGTCCAGATCGTCTACATTGGTTTCCGGGCGATATTTGCAGATCGCTTCGCGCATGGTCAGTTTCTCAAACGGCTTGCCGAAATCGAAAGTCTGATCGCCATATTCGATCGTCGTGGCGCCCAATACATCCTGAGTCAGCGTACGGAACAGGTTTTCCGTCAGTACGATCAGATCTTTATAATCGGCGTACGCCATATAAAGCTCCATCATGGTGAACTCTGGATTATGGCGTGGAGAGAGCCCTTCGTTACGGAAGTTACGGTTAATTTCGAACACCCGTTCGAAGCCGCCCACCACCAGACGTTTCAGATACAGTTCCGGCGCAATACGCAGGTACATATCAATATCCAGCGCGTTATGATGCGTCACAAACGGACGCGCGCTTGCGCCGCCGGGGATCACCTGCATCATCGGCGTTTCCACTTCCATGAAGCCGTGACCGACCATGAAGTTGCGGATAGCGGCCAGCACTTTTGAACGAATACGGAAGGTGTTGCGGGACTCTTCATTGGCGATCAGATCCAGATAGCGCTGACGATAGCGGGTTTCCTGATCGGCCAGGCCGTGGAATTTATCCGGCAGCGGACGCAGCGCCTTGGTCAACAAACGCAGCTCGGTGCAGTGCACGGAAAGCTCGCCGGTTTTGGTTTTGAACAACTTGCCGCGCGCGCCGAGGATGTCGCCCAAATCCCACTTTTTGAACTGCTCGTTGTAAATGCCTTCCGCCAAATCATCGCGGGATACGTACAGTTGGATACGTCCGCCAACGTCCTGCAACGTAACGAAAGAGGCTTTACCCATGATACGACGCGTCATCATGCGGCCGGCGACGGTGACTTCGATATCCAGCGCTTCCAGTTCTTCATTCTCTTTGCCGTCGTATTCGGCATGCAGAACATCGGACGTACTGTTACGGCGGAAATCATTCGGAAACGCGATGCCATGTTCACGCAGCGCAGCCAGCTTCTCACGACGCGATTTCAGTTCGTTATTAAGTTCCTGCGCCTGATCGGCACCCTGTGATTGTGATTCAGCCATGAGAATTCCTTATAACCCCGCTTTTAAACTTGCTTCAATAAATTTATCCAGATCGCCATCCAGCACCGACTGGGTATTGCGCGTTTCTACCCCGGTACGTAAATCTTTGATGCGTGAATCATCCAGTACGTAGGAGCGAATCTGGCTTCCCCAACCGATATCCGACTTGGTGTCTTCCATCGCCTGTTTCTCAGCGTTTTTCTTTTGCATCTCAAACTCATACAGCTTGGCTTTCAGCTGTTTCATCGCCTGATCTTTGTTTTTATGCTGGGAACGATCGTTCTGACACTGCGTAACAATGTTGGTCGGAATGTGGGTGATACGCACCGCGGATTCCGTACGGTTAACGTGCTGACCGCCGGCGCCGGAGGCGCGGTAAACGTCAATACGCAGGTCGGCCGGATTGATCTCGATATCAATGTCGTCATCCACTTCGGGATAGACGAAAGCGGAGCTGAACGACGTGTGACGGCGGCCGCCGGAGTCAAACGGGCTTTTACGCACCAGACGGTGAACACCGGTTTCGGTACGCAGCCAGCCAAACGCGTAGTCGCCCATGATTTTGATGGTGGCGGATTTGATGCCGGCGACTTCGCCGTCGGATTCTTCGATAACTTCGGTTTTAAAGCCTTTGGCTTCCGCCCAGCGCAGATACATACGCAGCAACATACTGGCCCAGTCCTGGGCTTCCGTACCGCCGGAACCCGCCTGGATATCCAGATAGCAGTCGGCGCTGTCATACTCGCCGGAGAACATGCGGCGAAACTCAAGCTGCGCGAGTTTATTTTCCAGCGTGTCCAGCTCGGCGCTGGTTTCATTAAAGGTGTCTTCGTCGTCTTCTTCCACCGCCAGCTCAAGCAGGCCGGAAACATCTTCCAGCCCTTGCGTCATTTGGTCGATGGTATCGACGATGGCTTCCAGCGAGGAACGTTCTTTACCCAGCGTCTGCGCACGTTCCGGATCGTTCCAGACGTCCGGTTGCTCCAGCTCGGCGTTTACTTCTTCGAGGCGTTCTTTCTTGGCATCATAGTCAAAGATACCCCCTAAGGACGGCCGTACGTTCAGACAAGTCCTGAATGCGGTTTTTTACCGGATTGATTTCAAACATGATTTTTATAATCTTACGTTAAGTCGTAGATGAAGGAATAGATTCAAACCGCCTATTCTAACGGATTAAGCGCCGGGTTTATATACCCCTCAGCTTGTTGGCAAAGCGGTTTATTCTCGTCATGGCCGCGGCTTCCCGCCTGCGCGCGCAGGCATCTCAAACAACCGCGTTGTTTGGTGAGACAGCGCCCCGTTTACCGCCGCGGGGCGAGGCGCCGTCTCACGATGATTTCCCAGGTTTTTTACCCTTCGCCTTTCCCTTATAGCGGCCATAAATGCTGGATCAGCAATTGCACCGAACGTTTGCCGCGATACTCATTCACATCCAGCTTGTACGCCAGTTCCGCTTCCCGCACGCTGCTGTCGGGCCATAGCAGCGTATCCACATTAAACGCGATGCCATCCAGCAGCGGGCCGCCGTTTATTGGCTCGACCATCACTTTCAAATGGCGCTCGCCCACCAATTTCTGTTGCAGAATACGGAAACGGCCATCGAATGTCGGCTCAGGGAAAGACTGTCCCCACGGCCCCGCATCACGCAGCATTTCCGCCGTGGATAGACACATTTCGGGCTGCGCCAGTTCGCCGTCCGACCAGATAACCCCCTCCAGTTGAGACGCGTCCAGCCACTCGCCCACCAGTTCGCCAAAACGCAAGCGAAACTCATCAAACTGATTTTCCATCAGCGAAAGCCCCGCCGCCATGGCATGGCCGCCGAATTTCAGCATCAATCCCGGATACAGCGTATCCAGCCGCTCCAGCGCATCACGCAGATGCAATCCGGCGATCGAACGCCCGGACCCTTTCAGAATGCCGTCGCCCGCGGGGGCGAAAGCGATCACCGGACGATGAAAACGCTCTTTAATCCGCGACGCCAGAATACCCACCACGCCCTGGTGCCATTCCGGGTGGTACATCGCCAACCCATAGGGCAATTCGTCACGGCTGCGCTCCAACGTTTCGCACAGGCGCAGCGCTTCGACCTGCATCCCCTGCTCAATTTCACGACGCGTTTGGTTCAGCGCATCCAGATCGCTCGCCAGCATACGCGCCTGCGTGATGTCGTCGCTCAGCAGCAGCGCCACGCCAATCGACATATCGTCAAGCCGTCCGGCCGCATTGAGCCGCGGCCCAAGCGCGAAGCCGAGATCGCTGGCGACCAGTTGGCCGGCATCACGATTAGCGACTTCCAGCAGCGCGCGAATGCCGGGACGGCACTTCCCGGCGCGAATGCGGCTCAGCCCCTGCGCCACCAGAATGCGGTTGTTGGCGTCCAACGGCACCACGTCCGCCACCGTACCCAGCGCCACCAGATCCAGCAACTCGGCCAGATTGGGTTCGGTCAGCATGTTTTGACTAAACCAGCCGCTTTCACGCAGCCGCGCCCGCAACGCCATCATCAGATAAAAGGCAACCCCGACGCCCGCCAGCGATTTCGACGAAAAAGCGCAGTCGATCAGGTTGGGGTTAATCATGGCGTCGGCGGCGGGCAGCGTTTCCCCCGGCAAATGGTGGTCGGTAACCAGTACCGCGATACCGCGCCGGTGCGCTTCATCCACCCCGGCGTGGGAAGA
Organism: Brenneria izadpanahii; assembly: GCF_017569925.1. Lineage (NCBI taxonomy): Bacteria > Pseudomonadati > Pseudomonadota > Gammaproteobacteria > Enterobacterales > Pectobacteriaceae > Brenneria > Brenneria izadpanahii. Next base: position 4,465,565 of record NZ_CP050854.1, read on the forward strand.
AATGCCGTTATCCACCGTGACGATGACTTCGGCCCCCAGCGCCGCCGCCTGCGCCACTACCTCCGGGCTTAGCCCGTAGCCGTCATCAAAGCGGTTCGGCACCAGATAATTGACGTTAACGCCGCCCATACTGCGCAGCGCCAGCACCGTCAGCGCGGTGCTGGTTGCGCCGTCGGCGTCAAAATCGCCGACAATGACAATACGGCGCCGATCCGCCAATACCTGTTGCAGAAAATCGACGGCCCGATCGATACCATTCAGCAGCCGGTAATCCAGTAAGCCGCGCAGGCTGCGTTCCAGTTCCTCCGCGCCTTTGATGCCGCGTTGCGCGTACAGACGGCGCAACAGCGGCGGCATCGTCATAGGTAAATCAATATCTTCCGCCAGCGGACGCCGGCGGAGCTGAGTTATCAATTCCACGGCGTCATCAACCACCCGTCTTCATCGACGCCTTGTGCGCATTCAACATCGCCAACATCTCTTTCGGCTCCTGATAACCAGGCACCACCATACCATCCTCCAACACAATCGCCGGAGTTCCCTTAACGCCGAACTGAATGCCAAGCTGATAATGGGCATCAACGTTGATTTTGCAGGTCGCCGGCGATATTTCATCGCCTTTCATGGCGTCATCAAACGCCTTGTTGCGGTTGGCGACGCACCAGATAGACTGCATATCCTTCTCTGTCTGAGAATTCGGCCCCTGACGCGGAAACGCCAGATAGCGCACGGTAATGCCCAGCGCATTGTAGTCTTTCATCTGCTCATGCAGCTTCTGGCAGTAGCCGCAGGTGATATCGGTAAACACGGTGATGACGTACTTTTCCTGCTCGGCCTTATAGACAATCATCTGATCCTGCAACGCCTCCATTTTCCCTTTCAGGATCTGGTTCGTCACGTTTACCGGCACGTTGCCGCTAATGTCGTACAACGGCCCCTGGATAAGATGCTTGCCGTCTTCGCTGATATAAAATACGCCGCTGTCCGTCAGCACGGTTTTCATGCCGGCAAGCGGTGCGGGTTGAACCTCAGCATCCTGCATCCCCAGGCGGGCCATCGTTTGTTTGATCGCCGCATCATCGGCATGCGCGAAGCCAGCCGCCGTTGCCGCCAAGAGAGAAAGCAGTAGTAACCTTTTTTTCATTTCATCAATCCTGTTTCGGTAAATACGCCGTGGTAATCCGCTGGTGATCGGCCGATTGCAGCCAATCAGTAATGAATCAATTCGTTACGCCCGTGGGTGATGGCGTTGATGAAGCTGTTTCAAGCGTTCCGTCGCCACATGGGTATAAATCTGCGTGGTGGAAAGATCGCTGTGCCCCAGCAACATCTGTACGACGCGCAAATCCGCGCCGTGGTTCAATAAATGGGTGGCGAATGCGTGACGCAGCACGTGGGGAGACAATTTTTCGCTATCGATTGACGCCAGAATCGCATAGTGCTTGATGCGATGCCAGAAAGTCTGGCGCGTCATCTGCTGCGCGCGGTTACTGGGGAACAGCACATCCAGCGTTTGCCCGTTGAGCAGCCACGGCCGCCCGTATTCCAGATACTGTTCAATCCAGTACACCGCCTCTTCGCCCAGCGGCACCAGACGTTCCTTATTCCCTTTCCCGATCACCCGCACCACGCCCTGCCGCAGACTGACATCGCTAAGCGTCAGCCCCACCAGTTCAGAGACGCGCAGCCCGGTGGCATACAATACCTCAAGCATGGCTTTATCGCGCAATTCCAGCGGTTGATCAACACTGGGCGCATTGAGCAGCGCGTCGACCTGAGCTTCGCTCAAATCTTTCGGCAGACGCTGCGGCAGCTTCGGGGAAGACAACGCGGCGCTGGGATCGTCGCTGCGGATCTTTTCCCGGTAAAGATATTGGAACAAGCGGCGCATGGCGCTCAGCAACCGCGCGGAGCTGGTCGCCTTGTAGCCGCCCTCAATTCGTTCAGCCAGGAAAGACTGTAGATCGACGGCCTGCGCCCGCAGCAGATCGCAATCGTGATGCGCCAACCACTCGGCCAGAGAACGTAAATCCAGCCGGTAAGAAGCCAGCGTATTTTCCGCCAGATTGCGCTCCAGCCACAGTGCATCCAGAAACTGCTCGATAAATGCCTGATCCTGCGCGTGCATCGCGGTATCCTCTTTCACATGAGCGCCTATTATGCCTGAACGACTCGTAAACCAGCTAACGTCGTCACATCCGTCATTTTTCCAAGACGGACGAGCAGAATGTCAAAATGCAGCCATATCGCTGCAAATTGAAAGATGATGGGTATCATAATCGCAGAAATTGCCAGATCTCACATATTCCGCCATTTCTCACCTCGTCATAACATTCTCCGGTATAAACATCATACGATAAGATTATATTTTACATATGCCGCATATGCCGGAATAGCCTCCAGATGCAGGTTTTCTCCGGGTTATCCCCCTACTGAATCCCCGTTGAAAAGCGCTTTTCTCTATGCATAGAATAGTCGTTCGTGTTGTTAAAAAAGATGAATCACCATGCAAGCTACCATCACTCCCACCATCGATGTAGAGGCGGACTCGCCGCCGGTAAATTCCAGAAGTAAAGTCATTATTGCCTCTCTGGTGGGAACCGCTATTGAATTTTTTGATTTTTATATTTATGCCACTGCCGCAGTGCTGGTATTTCCTCACATTTTCTTCCCGCAGGGCGATCCGGCGGCGGCGACGCTACAGTCGCTAGCCACCTTTGCCATCGCCTTCATCGCGCGCCCAATCGGTTCAGCGCTATTCGGACACTTCGGCGACCGCGTCGGCCGTAAAGTTACGCTGGTGGCGTCCCTGCTCACCATGGGGATTTCCACGGTGGTGATCGGCCTATTGCCCAGCTATGAAACCATCGGCATCTTCGCGCCGATGCTGCTGGCGCTGGCCCGTTTCGGCCAGGGTCTGGGCCTGGGCGGCGAATGGGGCGGCGCGGCGCTGCTGGCTACCGAAAACGCGCCGGCCCACAAGCGCGCGTTATACGGTTCCTTCCCTCAGCTTGGCGCGCCGATTGGCTTCTTCTTTGCCAACGGCACCTTCCTGCTGCTCTCCTGGTTGCTGACCGACGAGCAATTCATGCAGTGGGGCTGGCGCGTACCGTTTATTTTCTCCGCCGTGCTGGTATTGATCGGCCTGTACGTGCGCGTATCCCTGCACGAAACGCCGGTATTCGCCAAAGTCGCCAAAGCGGGCAAACAGGTGCGCGTGCCGATCGGCACCCTGTTCAGCAAACACTTGAAAGCCACCATTCTGGGTACTTTCATCATGCTGGCGACGTACACGCTGTTCTACATCATGACCGTCTACTCGATGACGTACGGCACCACGCCCGCGCCGAGAGGGCTGGGCTTCTCCCGCAATACGTTCCTGTGGATGCTGATGATCGCCGTCATTGCTTTCGCCATCATCATTCCGCTGGCGGGCTATCTGGCGGATATCTTCGGACGGCGCAGAACCATGATTGTCGTCACCTGCCTGATGCTGGTATTCGCCATGGTGTTTCCATCCATGCTCGGTTCCGGCAGTCCGGTCATCGTTATGGCCTTCCTGATTTGCGGCATGGGTATGATGGGGCTGACTTTCGGGCCGATGGGCGCGCTGCTGCCGGAACTGTTCCCGACGGAAGTCCGTTATACCGGGGCATCGTTCTCCTATAATGTGTCATCCATTCTAGGCGCCTCCGTCGCTCCTTATATCGCCACCTGGCTGACGGTGACTTACGGTCTGTTCTATGTGGGGATCTATCTGGCGGCGATGGCGTCGCTGACGCTGCTGGCACTGCTGTTGAGTAAAGAAACCCGTCATCAGTCTCTCTGATTGGCGCTGTCGTGAAAGCCGCACGGCTTTCACGATGCCAACCACCAACCAGTCGCCTGCTATAAGAAACGTTTTTTTATGTAGGCATTCATCTGACTATATGCACGCGGGGTTCATAAGGGACGATCTCTCCGTCCGGTTGCTGTTTGTACAATTGGCTGGGTGTTTTAAGCGTAATATCTCCTTTGCCATTGTCGTCTATAGCGAAAACAAGTTGTTTTTCAATGCAGTTTTTCTCTGTCTGCATATCCTCAAAACACAGACGGTCGTATTCACTTTCCTTGTAACCCCCGCTGAAATCCCAGAAGGTGATATTGAAGGAACCATAAGACGAGCGTTTGGGGATAGCGTATTTTTCTTTCAGCATTTCCTTATTCTTCAGCCACCATTCGATCTTTCCCCGGTTGGTCAGCGGAAAGTTCAGCACCAATACATGACTGAAATGCTGCTTCTGATGAATCGCCACGATTTTTACCGGCTGGGAAAGCCAGATAATACCGTAGACGGCGGCCAGCACGGCCAAAACGGCAATCACACGCTTTTTCGATAAAATCATCATTTACCCCATCCCTGGTAATTTCCATCTCGGTGATACGGCCGGTCTCGGTGACAAACGCCCGGCCGCACAATACCAGTCTGAAGCCGCCTTTCACCACTGGCGGCAAGCCTCATTCCTTATGCCGACATTCATCTGACTATATGCACGCGGGGTTCATAAGGGACGATTTTCCCGTCCGGTTGCTGTATGTACCACTGGCTGGGTGTTTTAAGCGTAATATCTCCTTTGCCATTGTCGTCTATAGCGAAAACAAGTTGTTTTTCAATGCAGTTTTTCTCTGTCTGCATATCCTCAAAGCACAGACGGTCGTATTCATTTTCCTTGTAACCCTCGCCAAAGTCCCAGAAAGTGATATTGAAAGAACCATAAGACGAGCGTTTGGGGATAGCGTATTTCTCTTGCAGCATTTCCCTATTCTTCAGCCACCAGTCGATTTTGCCCCGGTTGGTCAGCGGAAAGTTCAGCACCAGCACATGGCTGAAATCACTGCGTTGATGAATCGCCACAATCTTCACCGGTCGGGAAAGCCAGATAATACCGTAGACGGCGGCCAACACGGTCAAAACGGCAGCCATACGCTTTCTCGATAAAATCTTCATTACGCCCATTCCCTGGTAATTTCCAGCTCAGTGATAAACGGCGGTTTGTCAGCATCATTCCTTATGCTGACATTCATCTGACTTCCATTTGAAAATCAAAAGGGACAATCTTCCCGTCTGGTTCCTGTTTGTATAGCTGGGTAGATGTCTTGAGAAGGATACTGCCCTTTCCGTTATCATCTATAGAGAAAAGAGGAGGTTTTTCAACGCAGTTTTTCTCTGTCTGCATATCCTCAAAGCATCGGCGATCGTATTTACCCGCTTCTTTATATCCTTCGCCGAAGTCCCAAAAGGTGATGGTGAAGGAGCCATAAGACGAACGTTTGGGGATAGCGTATTTCTCTTGCAGCATTTCCCTATTCTTCAACCACCAGTCGACCTTTCCCCGGTTGGTCAGCGGGAAATTCAGCACCAGCACATGGCTGAAATCACTGCGTTGATGAATCGCCACAATCTTCACCGGTCGGGAAAGCCAGATAATACCGTAGACGACGGCCAGCAAGGCCAAAACAGCAGCCACACGCTTTTTCGACAAAATCCTCATTTACCCCCCATCTCAGTAATTTCCACCTCGGTTTCCATCTCGCTGATAAATGGCTTCTGTGCCAGCGGGCCATAGTGTTGCAGAACAAACCAGATGCGAAAGAAGCGAATCTGGCGAAATGCCCACTTCAAAATATCCGTGTCATCCAGTCCGAAATGGTCCTGCACCCGGTAGTGGATCACCGCCCGGAAGCCGTTATCGCCAATATACAGGGATTTCAGGGTGATATGGGCGGCCCAGATATCATGGACGGTGATGCCCATACCGTTCACGCTGTCAATCGGTCTGTTAAACTTCGGCAATATGCTATTCATTATCGCTTCTTTGATTTTTCTTTCTGCCGCTGCCGGAAACAGTTTATTTTTCCAGTCAATATTTTGAAATAGAGACGCCTTGATATTGAGTACCGTGCTGTCTTTCGACAAATCGCCGACAAGCTGTTCTCTCAGCGCCTGATCAAGCAGCGGGCTGCGAAAGGTCGCGCCGTAGCCGTACCGCATATGGTCGATCATCTGATGGATCAGGGGCGAGTACGGGCCGTGCATGGCGAAAGGCCATGCGAGATCGTGAAATTCGGCAAACAGGCGGTTCAGGCATTCTTCTGTGGAGAGGTATCTAGTGTTTGGCCTGCGGCCCAACTCATACGGGTAAGTCCATCCGGGAGCCTCTATCTCGGCGCGCGTATAGGGATTAACCCGCGCAGAAACGTCCGTGAGGCTGAAGATATTTTTGAGGGTGGCTTCGCTATGGTCGCCATAGCGCATGTCCGGCGCCTGATAGTCATCCATTTTATTCTGGCTTTCAAAAACGCGATGAGGAAAATGCAACGCGACAGGTCTTATCGTCGATTCAGTCATTATTCGTAAATCCTTTTACCCATGTGTGAAGAGCCATCGCCGCGCGGGCCATCTATTCCTTCCGTGTCCAACAATAATCACCCGCGCAGTTTACCCTCTATGTACAGCGGCGTCATTACCGGTACAAGCAATCAGAACAGACACAAGCCTGACTGGCGGATGCCATAACGATCGCGCTCAATGAAGACGCTTGATTTTACGCAACAAGGCGATCATGCTAACCGCTATGAAAAACCGTTCGCCGCAATACTTGTCAATGCATTGAATGGAATAGAATCATTGCTTTACGGAACACACGATGAAAATAGGTCTATTTTACGGTTCAAGCACCTGCTACACCGAAATGGCGGCGGAAAAAATCCGCGACATTTTGGGTGACGATCTGGTCGATCTGCACAACGTCAAGGATGTCGACCCGCAGCGGATGGAAGAGTACGAAATACTGATTCTGGGTATTCCGACCTGGGATTTTGGCGAGATCCAGGAAGACTGGGAGAATATCTGGGAACAGCTGCCCACCTTGGACCTAAAAGGTAAAATTGTGGCGCTGTACGGCATGGGCGACCAGTTGGGATACGGCGAATGGTTCCTTGATGCGCTGGGGATGCTGCACGACCAACTACTGCCGCTGGGCGTGAAATTCATCGGCTACTGGCCGACCGAAGGCTACGATTTCACCAGCCCGAAACCGCTGGCAGCCGACGGCAAACATTTTGTCGGACTGGCGCTGGATGAGGTCAATCAGTACGATCTCAGCGACGAGCGTATCGAACAGTGGTGCGGGCAGATTTTGCAGGAAATGGAAGCGCTGCTGTAAAAACGCTCGCGCAGGTCATCTCTTCAGGGATGACCTTAAGCATCCCGCGCTATCGCCGCTTCTGTAGCCACCATCTTGCACGGGCTGGCGTATCGAAAAAGCTCCAGGCCACAAAACGGCTCTGTTTCTGCCCCTGCGCCATATTGATGGTTCTGACCTTCACCGCCCCGACGCTTTCCAGCGCCCGATAAATATCCGGCAAGTTTTCCTTGCGTGAAACCAGCGAGGTAAACCACAGGCACTGACGGGAAAAGTCGGCGCTCTCGTTAATCATCTGGCTGATAAACGCCCTTTCCCCGCCGTCGCACCACAGCTCATCCTGCTGGCCGCCGAAGTTAAGCGGCGAGTTCTTATCCAGGCCAAGATTATGCAGCTTACGCTGCGAACCCTGTCGCGCCTCGGCGGCGGAAGCGTGGAACGGCGGATTGCAGAGCACCGCATCAAAGATTTCATTCTTATGAATGATGCCGGAAAGGATGGCGTTAGCGTTTTTCTGCCGCCGTAAACGAATGGCCCGGTTCAGGCCGGGATTCGCCGCAATAGTGGCATTGGCCGCCTGCATCGCCTGCGGATTAATCTCGCTGCCGGTAAAGCGCCAGCCGTATTCACGATGGCCAATCAGCGGATAAATACAGTTGGCGCCGCAGCCGACATCCAGTAGCGCGGCATCACGCGGCACCACGGATTGATTATCTTCCGCCAGCAGATCGGCCAGATGATGAATATAATCCGCCCGGCCAGGAACCGGCGGGCAGAGAAAGCCGTCTGGAATGATCCAATGCTCAATCTGGTAAAAATGGTGCAACAGCGCCTGATTCAGCGCTTTGACAGATTCCGGGTCGGCAAAATCAATCGATTCGTCGCCGTAGGCATTCACCTTCACAAAGGGAATCAGCGCCGGGTGGATTTGCTTTAACGCGGTAAAATCATAGCGGCCACGGTGGCGGTTACGCGGGTGCAGCGCGTTTTTTTGCACAGCATGTTTATCAGCGGGCGTTGTCATCAGTTTCTCTCTTGTTGGACGACGCGTAAGATACCTGCTGCGCCGGCCGCCGTAAATCACCGCGGCGGTTTTTGCGCATGATCCACTGACGCAGACCGCGAGACTAAGCAAAAAACAACGCAGACAGATTAGCGGCGGGAAGTGAAAATAGCCTTGGCGGATAAAGCGTTACGGAAAATCAAACAAAGGGAGAAGTACCGTCCATCGCTGAGCTGAGAACCCTCGCTCGGCCTTTCGTCATCACTGCGCCCAGCTTTTATGCTGCAGCAACTGGCGCAAATGACGCCATTCGTCATCCCCCATGCTGTCCGACGCCAGCCACAGGCGCTGCCGGCCTTTGCCGTCGATCGCTTTCAACGACAGCAGAACGCCATTCTTCAACATCCAGGGACGCTTAGTAATCAACCATTCCTGCTGCTGCCAGCGCAGCCGCGTTGCGCTACGCAGTAAAATTTCACCCTGCCGGGATTTGATGTTTCGCTGACTACGGATAAAACCGAACACCACCAGCGTCACCATCCCCAGCCACAACACGGTATAACTGTCCGGCCAGGGAGCCAGCAGAATCAGTAAAACCAATAACCCGTGCACAACCAGCGAGAAGAGCTGCATGCGCCAGGACACGCGAAGATCACATTGCCACTGGGCCACGATTTTTATTTCGCGTCTGGATGAGGGAGATCATGCGTTTCAGATCCTGGTCTTGCGGTTCCCCGTGGTTCATCAACCAGTTAAACAAGTCCGGATCGTCGCACTGCAGCAGACGGACAAACGCTCGTTTATCGTCGTCGCTTAAAGCATCATAGTCATGCGTAAAGAAAGGCATGATAGAAATATCCAGTTCACGCATACCACGCCGACATGCCCAATGAATCCGTGATTTATTATCGATTTCCATACTTAAAGCCACCTTATTATCGATCATGCCTATTAGTGTAACCCGATTTCATCTGCAGATATTAAACTAATAGTAACACTTTGACATATTTCAATGACGTATTGCCGATGATTGTATCAAGGGCTTAATCGAGCCAACACAATAACCGCTTGCAAACCCCTACCGCTCTTTTACCATTAGGTCATTCGCTTACAGCATAGCAGCGTAGGATCGTATTATGGCTAATCAACCGTCTTTTGCTTCACAACCACTGTTTGCCTCCGCCGATTTATCCGCCACACTGATCTCGCTTGATGACTGGGCGCTGGTTACATTAACCGGCCCAGACACCGTCAAATACCTTCAGGGGCAAGTCACCGCCGATGTCGCCGCTCTCCCCGCCGATCAACACATACTCTGCGCACACTGTGACGCCAAGGGGAAAATGTGGAGCGACCTGCGTTTATTCCACCACGGAGAAGGATTCGCCTTCATCGAACGTCGAAGCGTGCGTGACACGCAACTCAGCGAGCTGAAAAAATACGCGGTTTTCTCCAAAACGACGATCGCGGCGGACGACGACCTCATTCTGTTGGGCGCCGCCGGCGCGGACATTCGCAAGCGGCTTGAGTCTGCCTTCAGCTCACTCCCCACGGCCGAACATCCGGTCATCCAGGATGAGGGAGCCGCGGTGCTGCATTTCTCACATCCAGCCGAACGTTTCCTGTTGGTGCTGACCGCCCAGCGATGCGCTGCATTGCTTGAACGGCTTACGGGCAAAACCGAGTTAAATGATAGCCGCCAATGGTTGGCTTTGGATATTGAATCCGGCCTGCCGATCATTGACAGCGGAAACAGTGCGCAGTTCATACCGCAAGCAGCTAATTTGCAGGCATTAAACGGGATCAGCTTCAATAAAGGATGCTATGCCGGGCAGGAAATGGTCGCCCGCGCCAAGTATCGGGGAGCCAATAAACGGGCGCTCTACTGGCTGGCGGGTCAGGCTGGACGGGTTCCCGAAGCCGGGGAAGATCTGGAATTGCGCTTGGGCGATAACTGGCGCCGTACCGGCACCGTACTGGCGGCCTGCCGATTGCAGAATGAAAGCGTATGGGTTCAGGCGGTGCTGAACAACGATCTGGAGGCCGATAGCACCTTGCGCGTGCGGGAGGATGCCGACGGCAAGCTGGCGATCCAGCCGCTGCCTTATGCGATTATTGAAGAGTGAAATTCATCGATGATGCCTGCGCTTGCAGGCATCATCGACTCAGCGTTAAACGTACAGATAAATAGCCAGAAAATGGCAGACGCTGCCGCCGAGCACGAAGCCGTGCCAGATGGCGTGGTTATAAGGAATACGGTTACAGGCGTAGAAAATCACGCCCAGCGTATAAATTGCGCCGCCGACCGCCAACAGCGTAACGCCGCCGATGGACAACGTCATAGCCAGCTGATAAATCACCACTAACGATAACCAGCCCATCACCAGATAGGTAATAAGCGACAACGCTTCAAAGCGGTGAGCAAACGCCAGTTTAAAAATAACGCCCAACAACGCCATACTCCAGATCACCACCATCAGCCCGTGAGCCAGCGGAGAGTTCAGACCGACCAGCAAGAAAGGGGTATAGGTGCCGGCAATCAGCACATAAATCGCGCAGTGATCGAACTTCTTCAGCCAGGGCTTGACTCGCGGCGAAGGAATAGCGTGATACAGCGTTGAAGCCAGAAACAGCAGAATAATGCTGCCGCCGTAAAGACTGTAGCTGGTGATGGCCACCCCGTCGGCGCCCTGGCCAACGGCCTGCACCAACAGCAAAACCAGACCGACAATACCGAAAACCAGGCCGATTCCATGGCTGACGCTGTTGGCGATTTCTTCCGCCAGCGAATAACCCGATTCCCACAAATTTTTCGCCATCGTTTACCTCATTAGCTCCTATTCCACCGGCACAATCGCCGTCCCTATCAAGCGCGGCGGACGTGTCGTCATCTATCCGGGGAATAATCCTTGGACAGCTTAACTGAGAATAGTTTCAGTATACACGTGTAAGCTAAAAATAATTTTTCCCCCGTTATTTCAGTTTTAACAAAAATCATGCATATAAATCTTCCGAGACATCCCCTACAATTATCCGCTTTTAAAGCGCGTTCATAGTGAAATGCTTTCCGGGGCTGTCGAGAGCTATCAGGCTTTGAGCATGCAGCCGGCTGCCCCGCCCGTTTAACCGCTTATCCGGTTTCGATTGAAGAGGTTGTTCCAATGTCGTTAACTCCATCCGCCCTGGATTTCGGTTCGCTGACCGAGGTAGTCGGTTTTCTCATGGAAATTGATAAATTAAAAAGCGTTCAGCGCCGCTCAAAAATTATCGGCAGCCCGCGCCACGAAGACTCAGCCGAACATAGCTGGCATTTTGCCGTCGCCGCCATGAGCCTGGCGCCCTACGCCGGGAAAGAGGTTGATATCAACCGCGTGATTCAAATGGCGCTGGTGCACGATATCGTGGAAATTGACGCCGGGGATGTCATTGTTTACGACCTGTCCGCCCGCGCCGCCGTCCACGCCCAGGAAGTGGCCGCCGCCGCCCGCCTGTTTGGTCTCTTGCCTGAGCCACAGCGTCAACATTTTCATCAACTGTGGCTGGAATACGAAGCGGGCGAAACCGCCAATGCCCGTTTTGCCCTGATGCTCGACCGCATCATGCCGGTGCTCATGAATTTGCATAACCAGGGTCAAAGCTGGGTGGAAAACGGCATCCGTCTGGAGCAGGTATTAAACCGCACCGAGTTTATCGCCGGCATCAATCCTGAACTGTGGCGACACCTGACACAGCATCTGGAAGCGGCCAAAGCCAGGGGATGGCTGCGCTAAGAGCATCGTTCTAAGCGCTGAGGAAAGCGCCCGGCACGAGACGGGCGCGGCGATATCCCTTTGCATATCACGCCCGAAACCTGCTTTACGTCTGAATGAATAACAATCGCTATGTGGCGGCGGTTACTTCGGTAAACTCAGCGCCGTCCGCTCGACATAAGGCTTCATAATGCCGTCCGCTTCCTGCTGCGCGGCGGTTGCCGCCTTATCCACGTTCATCGCGGGATCGTTCAACAACGCCGCCAGCTGATTCTCCATCGCCTTACGCACCGCCACGGTTTCGTAGGTGGCATACCACGGATGCGCATACTGCAACTGCGAGAGCGCAATCTCGGCCCGCGGATCTTTCGCCAGATAATCTTTCATTTCCGGCAGATCGTAAGCGGCCATTCGCGGGGCGAAATAACCGGTGAAACGGCTCCAGCTGCCGTTTATTTCCGGGCTGACCAGATAGCTCAGGAACTGCCAGGCGGCCTTTTTCTGCTCCTCTGAAATCCCTTTAAAACTCACCAGGCTGGCGCCGCCAATCGTCACGCCGCGCCGCACTTTTTCCGGCATCATCGCCACGCCCAGCGTGAAATCTTTGGTGTTTTCACGCATAAAGCCCAATGCTCCCGTGCTCAGCATCGCCATGCCCAGCTTGCCGGAAAAGAAAGCCGCGCTGATCTGTTTGGAGTTAAGCACGCCGGCCGGCATGACTTTGTCGCGATACACCAGATCGCGCCAGAACTGCAACGCGCCTTTGGTCGACGCCGTGTTGTAATACACTTCGCCCGGATAGTCCGCATTATAATAAGCGCCGCCGTTGGCGCGCGTCAGGGCAGACAGCATCCAGCCGCCGTAGTCGTCGTTGGTCGACGGGATCATAATTCCCCACTGTCCTTTCGCCGGATCGGTCAGTTTCTTCGCCACATCGACTACCTCGTCCCAGCTTTTCGGCGGCTCATTGAATCCGGCCTGCTTGAGCATATTCTCGTTGTAATACAGAATCGGCGTAGAGTTGTGGAATGGGATGGCATAGGTCACGCCCATCACCTGAGCATTTTGGTGCAGCGCAGGCCAGAAGTTTTGCATCAGGAACGGCGTCGCCTTCTCGTTGCCGTATTTAAACAGCTCATCCATCGGCAGGATCTGATCCTTAATCACCAGATCGGCGGTAAAGTTAGCCGACATGATCACCAGCGCCGGCGGATCGCCCGCTTTCGCCGCCGCCTCGGCCTTCACCTTGGTGGTATCATAGTTGCCGGTAAAAATACCGCGCACCTCGACCTGGTCCTGCGATGCGTTGTAATCGCTAATGATGCGCTTCATTTCCATGGTCAGCTTACCGTCCACCGGCGCGGGAAACATAAAGTCGATACTCTGTTTGGCTAACGCCTGGCCCGCGCTCAACAACGCGATGGCCAGCACAGCGGCATGATATTTACGCATTTATTTTCTCCTGGGATAAATTACGGGCGGTGAGCCCGGAAAACCAATGGCAATCCTGTAGCGAAAAACTCAGCGTCAGCGCCGCACCAATCCCCGGCACCCCTTCCCGGTTGGCTCGCCGGTAACGGAGAACGCCTAGCGGGGTATCCACCTGAATCAGATATTCAGCGCCAAACAACTCCCGCTGCACGACCGTTGCCGGCAATTGCATCCGGCCTTCTGATACGGCCTGTTCGGAAATGTGTTCGGGACGGATGCCAAGCAGCACTTCCGTCAATTGGCGGGTTTCGTTCGTTGCGGGCAGTGTGATGCGTTGATCCAACAACACGGCCTGCCCCGACGCGCAGGGCAGCGAGATCATGTTCATCGCCGGCGTGCCGATGAATCCCGCGACAAACACATTGGCAGGATGAGCATAAAGCTGTTCGGGCGTGCCTATCTGCTGCAATTCCCCCCGATCCAGCACCGCGATCCGATCGGCCATGGTCATGGCTTCAATCTGATCGTGCGTAACATAAACCGTGGTGGTTTTCAGTTGCCGGTGCAGCGCCATAATTCCGTCCCGGACTTCGCTGCGCAGCCTGGCATCCAGATTCGACAATGGCTCATCCATCAGAAACAGATGGGGATTGCGGACGATGGCGCGCGCCATCGCCACCCGCTGGCGCTGCCCGCCGGAGAGTTTGCCCGGCTTACGCGACAGCAGAGGTTCGAGCTGTAGCAGGCTGGCGACCCGCTGCACGCGCTGCGGGTATTCCGCTTTGGGCTCCCCGCGCATCCGCATGCCGAAGGTGATGTTCTGCTCCACCGTCAAGTGCGGAAACAGCGCGTAGTTCTGAAAAATCATCGAAAAATTACGCTGCTTCGGGCTCCATGTCGTGATCTCTTGCTTGTTGAGCAGAATTTGCCCCTCGCTGACCTCTTCCAGACCGGCCAACATACGCAATAAGGTACTTTTGCCGCAGCCGGACGGACCGACCAGCACCAGAAACTCGCCGTCGGCAATCTCCAGCGACAGCGATTTCAGCGCCTGGGTTTGTTCAAACTGCTTACTGATATTACGTAACTCAATCACAGCCATGACTCATCCACCGGGCAACTGATGCGGGCATCGTAGCGATAGGGGCCGGCAAACGGCGCCAGCGACTGACAATAGCTGACCAGCCCGGTCACCGGCACATAGCGATGCATCACCACGGAAGCCGGCTCAAGGTTGTAATATGGCGCGTCATCAATATAAGAATAGGGAACCTGATGCACCGTCCCCGGAACCGTGGCAATGAGCGCCTGGCGGTATTGCGTGGCGATCAAACGGTGGTTATGACCGCAGAAAACCCGGGTCAATTGGGAAAAGCGTTCAATGAGGCCCAGCAGTTCATAGCCGTTTTCACAGGCGATCGGATCCATTTGCGCCGATCCCAGCGGCAAAGGCGGATGATGCATGAAGACCGCGCTTTCCCGCGTCGGATGGTCGGAGAGCTGTTGTCCCAGCCACTCAAGCGTTGACGGCGTCAGCCAGCCTTTCGACTGCCCCGCCAGGCTGGTGTCAATAAACAGCAGACGAACCGGGAAATCATCCACCGCATAACGCATATTTTCCGCATCATCCCCCAGCAACGGACACAGCGGGCGCATGGCATTGAGAAAATTGTGCTTATCGTCGTGATTGCCGGGGATCACATACATCGGATAATCCAGCATTTGCAGGATATTGCGGGCAACCTGATACTCCTGCGGATAGCCGCAGTTGACGATATCTCCGCTTATCACCACGGCATCCGGCCGCTCCGTCAGTGCATTCAGTTTGTTGATGACCTCGGCATTCTGACTATTAATATCAATGAATTCATATAACTTACGTCCTTCACTGCGAAAGTGCAGATCGGAAATTTGTGCCAGCAACATAGCCGTCTCCCCTAACGCCGATAGAAAGGCGCTTACTTGATCCCCGAAAAACCGAAACTGCTCAGAAACTGCTTCTGGAACAGGACGAACGCCAACATCAGCGGCAAACACACCATCAGCGTTCCGGCGCAAATCAGTCCCCACTGCCCGCCGGACTCCGCCCCCATGGCAAACGACACCAGACCAATGGTCAGCACCTGTTTGTCGGGATCGTTGAGCACCATCAGCGGCCAGAGATACTCATTCCAGTGATAGGTGATGCTGACGGTGGCGAAAGCCAGGATTGACGGCCATGTCATGGGAATTAATACGTGGAACACCACCTGCCACCAGCGGCACCCTTCCATCAGCGCGGCCTCTTCAATTTCTTTGGAAATGTTGAGAAACGCCTGACGCATCAGAAACACGCCAAACGCCGAGGCGCAATACGGCAGCATCACGCCCGTCAAGGTGTTGAGCAGCCCCAACTGCTTCAGCGTCATCATATTCGGCACCATCATCACCACCGGCATGATCATCAGTTGAATCAGCAACAGGTAGAACAGCAGGGTTTTGCCGCGAAACTGGTGATAGGCGAAGATGTAGCCCGCCGTAGTGATGGTGACTAACTGAACCAGAAAGGTGCCGAGGGAAAAAACCAGCGTATTACGATAAAGCAACGGCCAGTCGGCGCTGATCCACGCCTCGCGAAAGTTATCCAGCGTCAGCGGAAGACGGGGAAATATCGACGCCATGTCGACGCCGAAACTGCTGCTGCTGACGGACGCCGACAGCATCCACAAAAACGGGCTGATCCATAGCAATGCGGCGCAGATCAACAACAGCGGCAGCGTCAGGCGCAGCGGATGCAGATGTTCAACGCTCATAATGCGCTCCTTTTTCCAACACTTTCAGATTCAGGATCGAGAACGCAAACAGCATCAACAGCGTAATAAAGGTGGCGGCGGAGGCTTTGCCAAGATCGTGGGTGTCGTTCGCCAGATCCTGAATGTAATAAAGCAGGACCGTGGTGGCATTATTCGGCCCGCCGCGGGTCATTACTGCGACGTGATCGATTTGGGTGATGGCGTAAATGAAGGCGATCGTAATCACGAAAGCGAGGGTCGGACGCAGTAACGGCAGAGTGACATGAAAAAAAACCTGCCATTTCGAAGCGCCTTCCATAATGGCGGCTTCACGCGCCGAAGTCGAAATAGACTGCAAGCCGGCCAGAAAAAACAGCATGTAATAACCGGCGAATTTCCAGACGCCGATAATGCTGACCGCAATCAGCGCCGTATCGCTCATGCCGAGGTAGTTGTTGTTCATCGGGCCGAACATTTTCGCCAGATAGTAATCCAGCAATCCCAACCCCGGCATAAAGATAAACAGCCACAGCGTCGCCGCGCTGACCAGCGGCACAATCATCGGGAAGAAAAAGGCGGTGCGCAGCCAGCGGTTAACCCGCGAGTTTTCCCACAGCATCACGGCCAGCGCCAAAGCCAACAGCACGCCGGGAACGACCGTCATCAGAATATACAGTACGTTATTCCACAATGCGCGCCAGAACACCTCATCCTGAAATAGGCGAATAACGTTACCCAACCCGACAAACTGGGGCTGTTCGGCGCTCATCCGTGTGTCATAAAGGCTGTCGATAACCGAGCGAATCAAGGGAAAATAGGTGAAAGCGAAAAGAAAAACCAGCGTCGGCAACAGCACCAAATAAGGAAAATATTTTGCACGCATAACGCATCAGTTACAGGTTTAAACACAAGTGAATAACCTTAAATGCGCTTTATGTCAGGGAAGAGGCAGTTAAGTGACAGTTTACTTTCAATGCAAATAATTTTTCTACACAACCAATTTGCCGTTGTATTGAAAAAGAACCTAACCCTTGATTTCAATCAGCTTGAGAAGAAAAGAGGAAAAGCGCGTTGCGGCAATTATCAACCCGCCGGACAACCGGCGGGCTGACTGCTCGGAGAAGGCGGGCTTACTCGTAATCCGCCATCGGTACGCAGGAACAGAACAAATGACGGTCGCCGTAAACATCATCCAGACGTTTCACCGTAGGCCAGTATTTGTTTTCGCCGCCTGCCGGGAATACCGCCAGTTCACGGCTGTAAGGATGAGTCCAGTCGCCGGCCAGTTCAGTCTGAGTATGCGGCGCATTCACCAACGGGTTATCCTCCAGCGGCCATTCGCCGTTAACCACGCGATCGATCTCCTTACGGATCGCCAGCATCGCATCAATAAAGCGATCTAATTCAACCTGGCTTTCCGATTCCGTCGGCTCAACCATCAGCGTGCCGGCGACCGGGAATGACATGGTCGGCGCATGAAAACCATAATCAATCAACCGCTTGGCGATATCCATTTCGCTGATGCCGCTGCTCTCTTTCAGCGGACGGAGATCCAGAATACATTCGTGCGCCACGCGTCCGTCCCGCCCGGTATACAGCACCGGATAAGACGACTGTAGCCGAGCGGCGATGTAGTTGGCGTTGAGGATCGCCATCTGACTCGCCTGCTTCAGCCCTTCGGCGCCCATCATACGGATATACATCCAACTGATCGGCAGAATAGAGGCGCTGCCGAACGGCGCGGCGGACACCGCCCCCTGTTCGGTCAACACGCCGTCCATTTTCACCACTTTGTGCCCAGGGACAAACGGCGCCAAATGCGCTTTCACGCCGATCGGCCCCATGCCCGGACCGCCGCCGCCGTGGGGAATACAGAAGGTTTTATGCAGGTTGAGGTGAGAAACGTCCGCGCCGATATAGCCTGGCGACGTAATGCCGACCTGCGCATTCATATTGGCGCCGTCCAGGTACACCTGACCGCCAAACTGATGCACGATCTGGCACACCTCGCGGATGGTTTCTTCATACACTCCGTGAGTGGAGGGGTAGGTCACCATGATGCAGGCCAGCTTATCGCCCGCCGCCTGCGCCTTGTCACGCAGATCGTTAAGATCGATATTGCCCTGCTTGTCGCAGGCCACCACCACCACGTTCATTCCGGCCATATGCGCCGAAGCGGGGTTAGTGCCGTGCGCCGAACTGGGGATCAGGCAGATATCGCGGGCGGATTCATTGCGGCTTTGATGATAACGGCGGATCGCCAACAGCCCGGCGTACTCGCCCTGAGCGCCGGAGTTGGGCTGCATGCACACCGCGTCATACCCCGTCAGCTGCACCAGCCAGCCGGCCAGCTGTTCGATCATCTTGCGATAGCCGAGCGCCTGTTCCGGCGGACAAAACGGATGCAGTTCAGCGAATTCCGGCCAGGTAATCGGCAGCATTTCAGCAACGGCATTGAGCTTCATGGTGCAAGAGCCCAGCGGGATCATCGCCTGATTCAACGCCAGATCCTTGCATTCCAAACGGTGCAGATAGCGCATCATCTCGGTTTCGCTGTGGTAGCGATTGAACACCGGATGGGACAGGATGGCGTCATCACGCAGTAAGGCCGCGGGAATCGAGGTTTCCTGCCGGCTGACCGCCGCATCCAGCGTATCGATATCCAGACCGTGGGAATATCCCAGCAAGATGGCGAATAGCGTCAATACGTCTTCCCGCGTCGTGGCTTCATCCAGCGTAATGCCGACTGCGCCGTCCAGATCGCTGCGCAGGTTGACGCCGAAACTCAATGCCCGACTCAGCACGGCGGCTTTGTCGTCCACCTCGACGGTCAAGGTGTCAAACCAGGTCTGATGGCGCAATTTCAGCCCGCTCTGGCGTAGTCCGAGCGCCAAAATATCCGTCAGACGATGGATACGTCCGGCAATACGCCGCAACCCTTCGGGGCCATGAAAAACCGCATACATGCCGGCGATATTGGCCAGCAGCACCTGTGACGTACAAATGTTCGAGTTCGCTTTTTCACGGCGGATGTGCTGTTCGCGGGTTTGCATCGCCATGCGTAACGCGGTGTTGCCTGCGGCATCAACGGAAACGCCGATAATCCGCCCCGGCATGGCGCGTTTGTATTCATCGCGGCAGGCGAAAAACGCCGCGTGCGGACCGCCGTATCCCATCGGCACGCCAAAACGTTGAGCGGACCCAAAGACGATATCCGCCCCCTGCTTACCGGGCGCGGTCAACAGCACCAGCGCCATGATATCGGCGCTAACGCAGCTGACCACCTTACGTTTTTTCAGCTCCGCCATCAGGGCGCCATAATCATGCAACTCGCCGGTCGTACCGGTCTGTTGCAACAACACGCCGAACACGCCGTCGTCCGTCAGCGCCTGCTCCGCTCTACCGACCACTACTTCAAAACCGAAGGTTTCGGCGCGCGTGCGCACCACATCCAGCGTTTGCGGATGAACGTCATCGGCAACGAAGAAACGGTTGGCCTGTTTGAGTTTGCTGATGCGCTTCGCCATCGCCATCGCTTCCGCCGCCGCCGTCGCTTCGTCCAGCAGGGAAGCCGAAGCCAGCTCCAGCCCAGTCAGATCCTGAGTCACTTGTTGAAAATTCAGCAACGCTTCCAAACGCCCTTGGGAAACTTCCGGCTGATAAGGCGTATAGGCCGTGTACCATCCCGGATTTTCCAGCACGTTGCGTAAAATCACCGGCGGCATCAGCACGGCGCTATACCCCATGCCGATATAGCTTTTATAACGCTGATTCTGGCCGGCGATCGCTTTCAGCTCGGCCAGCGCCTGATGTTCCGTCGCCGCATCGCCGACCGCGGGCGGGCTGGGTAACTGGATATCGGCGGGCACGATCTGCCGGATTAACGCATCGAGCGAATCCGCGCCGACCGCGGCCAGCATCTGCTGTTGCTGCCCGGCGGAAGAACCAATATGACGTTCCACGAAAGCGCTGTTATGTTCAAGTTGACTGAGAGTCTGGGTCATTACGAAAATTTCCTGCATCAAACATTCTCTGCGTCACACCCGGCGGGATAACCCAGAGCGAGGGAACAAAATAAAACGCCCCGGCTCAACGGAGTCCGGGGCGCAGTCACGATTTATTCGTCTTCTTCCAGAGCGGCCTGATATCCCTCGGCATCAAGCAGTTCGTTTAAGTCGGACTCGTCGGACGATCTGATACGGAACAGCCAGCCATCGCTATAGGGCGCGCTGTTAACCAATTCCGGCGAGTTTTCCAACTCTTCGTTGACTTCGATGATCTCGCCGCTGATGGGCGCATAAATATCGGACGCCGCCTTGACCGATTCGGCCACGGCGCAGTCATCGCCGGCGGAAACGATAGTGCCGACTTCCGGCAAATCGATAAACACCATATCGCCCAATAATTCCTGCGCGTGTTCGGTAATACCGACGAGATAGACGCCCTCACCTTCAGACAGCACCCACTCGTGCGAAGCGGTATATTTTAATTCTGCTGGTACATCGCTCATTGCCACCCTCTCCTTCCTTCACAAAACGGTTAAAACTGAACCGCATACCCTTGAATTTACAAGCCGCGGCACGGCTGGCCGCGGTTGAAATCCGGATAGCGTTAATATTGAACAATAGCTTTTCCGGCACGGACAAAGCCAGGCTTGGTGACATGCACCGGGAGTTCGCGATTGCGGATTTGAACAATCGCCTGTTCGCCAATGCCGGCCGGGACGCGCGCCAGCGCAATGCTCACGCCAAGCGTGGGTGAAAAGGATCCGCTGGTAATCACGCCTTCCCGCATCACCCCTTCACTATCAGTAAAGCGCACTGGCAAATCATTACGCAATACGCCTTTTTCCGTCATCACCAATCCGACTAGCTGCTCAGTTCCCTTTTCCCTCTGACGCTCCAGCGCTTCACGGCCGATAAACTGGCGATCTTCCGGCTGCCAGGCAATCGTCCAGCCCATGTTGGCGGCCAGCGGCGAAATGCCTTCATCCATATCCTGGCCATAAAGGTTCATCCCGGCTTCCAGACGCAGCGTATCGCGCGCGCCCAATCCGCATGGCTTGACCCCGGCCGACAGAAGCTGCTGCCATAGCGCAACAACCTTCTCCTTCGGCAGCGCGATTTCATAACCGGCTTCACCAGTGTAACCCGTCGTGGCGATGAAAAGATCGTCGGCCTGAACGCCGAAAAACGGCTTCATACCGGCGATCTTTTCACGCTGGGAATCATTGAGCAGACTCTGCGCCTTTTCCTGCGCCCGCGGCCCCTGAACGGCGACTAACGCCAGATCGTCACGCTCGCGGACATCCACCATAAAAGGCTCGGCGTGCTGGACGATCCAGGCTAAATCTTTTTCACGGGTCGCCGAATTCACCACCAGACGGAAATAGTCTTCCGTAATGAAGTAAACGATCAGATCGTCGATAACGCCGCCGGACGCGTTCAACATGCCGGTATAAAGCGCCTTGCCGGGCTGAGTGAGTTTGGCGACATCGTTCGCCAGCAGATAGCGCAGAAATTCGCGGGTTCTGGCGCCGTGCAAGTCCACGATGGTCATATGAGACACATCAAACATACCGGCATCACGACGTACGATGTGATGCTCATCAAGCTGTGAGCCGTAATGCAGCGGCATCATCCAGCCGTGAAAATCAACCATTTTGGCACCGTCTGCCAGGTGCTGTTGATACAACGGAGTCTGCTTAGCCATCTTTTCCCTCTGTTCGGAGCACTGCGTTCGGGCGGATTACGGCCATCACGCAAACGATATCTTGTTAATGAACTTACCACTGAAACGCCGGTTAAACTATCCCCTTAGCCATAAGATAATCTATATGGAAAAGGTTCCGCCCCCTAAGCGGCCAAACCGCCATAAATAGATATAAACTCCAAAAAATAAAAAATTATCAGTATAAAAATAATGAAATTGAGATTAATGATAAAATTATTGACATGAAAACTGGATTGGTTAGTAGTTAATAGCGCATAAAACACACCACAATCATTAGTTAAAGTAATGCGAAAAATGCACCAAAATTAGATTATTTCAACCAATCCCCCGCCAACCGCCGGGGATTGGCTGAGTGATTGACAAAATTATTGACGATGAAATAACGCCGACTATTGCGGGATCTTTCCCTCGATACGCTGTATCAAATAGGGAAAAAACGGATTGGAGGAGAGCCGCAGTAAAGTATCCAGATCCACGACCAGCACCGAACGTTCGCCCCGCGCCGCGATCATGCCCAGCGGCAGGCCGAATTCGCGGGGATTCTGCGAAAAACGGCCATACAGGGAATCGCTATCCGGAAAGGGCAAGGCGACGTGCGACAGCGAGTAAACGTCGGGCGGATAATCAATCTGCAAATCGCGGGAGCGGCTTTGCCTCTCCCCCGCCTTTACGTCAAAAGCGACGGCATGCGCACTGTCCGGCGCCGCATTGGTAATGACCGTGGTGTCATAATGACGCGGCGCCGGCGGTAAAAGCTGGCTGACGGCGCGATCCGCCGAACCACGCAGCAACGGCCCGAAGTTGATGGTGCGATTCACGTCAAACAGCACCAGTTGGCTGCCGTTCGCCGGTAAAAGGTCATAAAACGCCGAAATTACCGCCTGAGTGCTCACGGTGAAATCCATCACGGACTGAAAAGTCAGTACCGGCGGCAGTTGCGCCAAAGCGCGATGCTGCGCCTTACGGGTAAGCTGCCTCTGCAGTTCATGGGTTAATAGCCAGGACTGGCGCGCCCCGTTGACCGGAAACGAGTTATATTTGAACGGATTAAACTCCGGCAAAATTCCCAGCCAGGCCGATTTGGCAAACGCCGGAAATACCGCCGGCAGCCCCGCCAGCCCGGCAAAGCGGGCATAGCTGGTAACGCCGATCATCGGAGAAATCAGGATCAGCTGCTCCGGCCGCGCCAGCGTGGGGTCATCCAGCGCATCCAGCGCATACTTCAGCACCAGCGCGCCGCCGTTGGAAAAGCCCACCATGTGCAGCGGCAATGCCTGGCCTGAAACCTGCGCCAATTGATGCTCCGCCTCGCGTACCGCCAGACGGGTGGCCGCCAGCCAATCCCGCCAGTGAGTATCGGTCAAAGCGCCGGGCACCGTACCGTGCGCCGGCAGGCGAATGCCGACCACGACAAAACCGCGCTGGCGATAACGTTCGGCGATATGCCGCAGGCTGTAAGGGGAATCCGTTAGTCCATGCAGCAGCACCACCGCGCCTTTTGGCGCGCCTTCCGGCATCAGTTCATAAGAACGATTCCAGTCATGCTGAAACTTCCCCGGATACACCGGGCTGCCGGAAAAATAACGGTTGATGGGGCGCTGTTCGTCATCATCCAGCTCCTGAGTCACATGCTGATTGACCTGCTGGAAAATCGTCTCTTCGGCGCGCAGATAGGCCGGCCAGTCGGCGCGATCGAGCTCGTCCGCCGAAAGTTCATCCGGCACAAACGTATGCCAGGGCGCCAGGGCCGGGCCGCGTTGGGTGTCATAAATCCGAATAACCAGCAATGTCGCCGCCGCCACGATACAAATAATGACGCAGCGTTTAATCATCCGTTTGGCAGACCTCATCAGCATGGTGATATTCCTTCCGATTTACCGTTTTACTGGCTGTTTTCACTTCGGTTTATAGTAAACCTTTATGCAACATTCAGCGTACCAGCCCGGCAACGTATACGGTAGCGCGGAAAACACCGCTAGATAGACGATAACCGCTTTCGTCAACGCCGGACAAAAGCGGTTATCGCCGCCGATCCTCCTCGTCATCCCCGCGCAGGCGGGGATCTACTTTCAGGCAGCGGATTGATATCAGGAAGATTCACGCCTGCGCAGGAGCGACGGATTGGGGTTCGGTATTACCAAGTCTGCTTTGTCAACGGTCTGAAAAGCGGCTCGTTTTATATCAGCTGACTGATATTCAAATCCTCCATCAAACGCTGATTGTCCGAATAGTCCACCGGGATGGCGATGACCGCCGGCCCCTGCGTATCCATGGCCTGCCGTAATTTGCTGACTAATTCATCTTCCGATTCGACCGCAAACCCCTTGGCTCCGAACGCTTCCGCATACACTTTAAAATCGATCGGACCAAATTTAACGCCGGAAGCGCGGTGATACTTTTTCTGCTCCTGAATCTCAACCATGTTATAGGCATTATCCACCCAGATAATATGCAACAGATTGCATTTCAGGCGCACAGCGGTTTCAAGCTCCATGCTGGACTGCATAAAACCGCCGTCGCCTGAAACCGAAATCACCTTCTGACCGGGGTGAATCAGCGACGAGGCGATGGCCCAGGGCAAGGCGACGCCCATTGTCTGCTGACCATTGGTCATCAGTATCTGCCGCGCGCGGAAGCTATACAGATAGCGCGCCAGCCAGATATGAAAACTGCCCATATCCACGCACAGCGTCACATCATGATTGACAATATCCTGCATGGCTCTGACCAGGCGCAACGGATGAATAGCGAAACCGCGCATTTCCATACCGCGCGTCGCCAGATCGTGACGTTGCTGACAGCGATCGCGCAGAATAATCTGCGCCTGCGACGACAGCGGCAAAGGCGCGGAGATGCATTGGGCCAGAGAATCAATGGTGGCCGCAATATCGCCCACCAGTTCCATATCGGGCAGATAGGCGCTGTCGATATTGGCCGGCAGAACGTCGATATGCACCAGCGCCGCTTTACCCACGTTCCACAGCGACGGATCATATTCCACCGAGCTGTAGCCGACGGTGATGATCAAATCGGCCTGCTGCAGCAATTTATCGCCGGTCTGATTATTAAACAGACCGACGCGTCCGGCGAAGTGATCGAAATGCTTCTGGTCTACCACGCCGGCGGCCTGATAGGTGCTGGTGACGGGAAGCTGGCTTTTATGCAGCAAATGCCGTATCGCTTCGGCGTTGTTAGGCTGGCTCGCCATTAATCCCAGCAGCAGAACGGGGTTTTTAGCATGCTGGATCATCCGGGCGACTTTCTCAATATCAGCATGGGGCGCGGCATTCAACATCGGCAGATCCGGGCGCACCAGCACCGCGCTGGTAACGGGATCGTTGACGATATCCTGCGGCAAGCTGATGAAAGAGGCGCCCGGATGGCCCGTTTCGGCAACGCGGAACGCGTTTGCCAATACTTCGGAAATCGCCGACGACGCTTTAACTTCGGCGCTGAATTTAGTGACCGGCTGAAACAGACTGACCGTATCCAGGCTTTGGTGCGTCAGCTTATGACTTTCCGAACGTTTAACCGCGCCGCCGATCGCCACCATGGGATCGCCTTCCGTCGTCGCCGTCGCCAGCCCGGTAACCAGGTTGCAGCAGCCCGGACCGGAGGTCACCAGCGTCACCCCGGCCTTGCCGGTTAAACGCCCGATAGCGGCCGCCATAAAAGCGCCGTTGGCTTCATGCCGTACCGGAATCATTTGTATCGGCGAATCTTCCAGTGCGTCGAACACGCGGTCGATTTTGGCTCCCGGAATACCAAATACGTATTTAACTCCCTGCTGCTCCAGATGTTTTACAACCAGGGCCGCACCACAGTTCCAGCTCTGCTGAGCCGTTGAATTTTCCATTGTCTCACTCCTCTGAGATGACTCAAGGCTTGTTGTGACTTAGCCTTCCACTGATTGAATCGCGCTATCGAGATTTTCAGGCGACAGATTGGCGCTGAGAAAGTCCCGATCCTGCGGCAAATCAATAATCAGCTTGGAAATCACCCCAAACGTCAGAACACCACTTTTCATTTGATAATCAAGGATATGACCACCACCTTCGCGACTTTCCGTAATGAAATGTTCGTGATAACCAGCAACATTGATACCCTGCGTATAGGCCGGGCTACGGAAACCGATAATGCTTCCCTGACAGTGTTCAAAATGAAATGTCGGCTGCTGGGCAATGGCCTCCAGCATCGGTTTATAAGGACGCTCCTGACGAGGTACGGTACGCGTCTCAACGTAATCGAACTGGCCGTCGATTCTTAGCGCGCAGAACAGGTTGTCTGTGCCGATGAGCGTATCGATTTTTTGATGAAGCGAGTGCCGATCTATTTTGCTGCTGCAATGGATCTCTTCCGTCGGCTTAAAAAATGTCATTACCGCGAACGGCGTTTTCTGATCTGGCCTGGCGGCGCGTGCGCTGCCGTCGGCGCGCAGTTGGAAAATATTGCTGTTAAAGGCGACCAGTTCACCATCCAGATTGTTAAATGTTCCTAATCCAAAATCGCCATGCTCCAGCAATTCCGCCATCGTCCGGCTACCTTCATATACGCCATTAATGAGCCCACTCATTAGTGAAGTCTGATAAATAACGCAATCAGAATGGTGCTTATGATGATTGATGGCATAGGCCGCAATCTCTTCAGCACAATGGCAGACGCCAGTATCTTCTTTCATATATCTTCTCTTTCAACTGTATATTACTTAAATTTTTCTAATTCTTGCGTATAGATTGGCGCTAATACTGATAAACTTCCAATATACAAATATCGTCATTTCAAGATCGGAAAGATATGGAGCCGCGCTAATGGAGTTTCGTTACCTGCGCTATTTTGTCGCCGTCGCCGCCGCCAAGCATTTCACGCGAGCGGCTGAAAACTTAGGCATTTCGCAACCGCCCCTAAGCCAACAGATTAAAAAACTGGAACATGAAATAGGCACGCCGTTATTCAAAAGGCTCACTCGGGGCGTTGAAATGACGGAAGCGGGAAAAGTGTTGTATGAAGATGCAAACCAGATCCTGAAGCTCACGGATGCGGCCGTTGACCGGGCAAGAAGCGTCGCCAGGGGAGAAGAAGGCCACTTTAACGTCGGTTTTTCCGCTTCATCGTCCTTTCACCCCTCGGTGCTGCAACTCCTGCACGCCTACCGCCAGCGCTATCCGCATGTGGTATTAAATCCGCGCCAGGAGAATACCCCGAATCTGATCGCCGAACTTCATAACCGTAATATCGACGTCGCGTTTCTCCGCCTGCCGTGCAACGCCAACAGCGAATTACACGGCGAAGTGCTGGCCGAAGAGCCCATGAAACTCGCGCTGCCCGACGAGCATCCCTTGCATAACAAGCGGCATATTCATCTGAGCGAACTGCAGCACGATCCGCTGATTATGTTTCCGCGGGAAGTCTGCCCCGTGTTGCACGACATGATTCTTCGTACCTGTTACTTATCAGGATACGAGCCCAAATTGGGCCAGCAGGCGTCGCAGCTAACGGCGACCATCGGCATGGTATCGGCCGGCTTCGGTATTACCATCATCCCTAAATCCCTCTCCTGCATCAGGATGAATCGCGTGTCATACCACACAATAGACGACACCCGCCTGAATACGCAGATAACTATGGTCTGGCGCCATCACGAACACTCGCCTATCATCATGAATATGATACAAATGTTGCGAAATAACCGTTAAATAACCGGCCGTGTCCCCGCGTTTTCCCGCCCCCAGCGAAGCCGTAGTCAAACACTGGCAATTAGCATAAATTCCTATATGATATCAATTATCATTATCGTGTTTGACGGAAATAAAAAATGCTGATCGCGATGATTGCCGCGTGTGGTTTGTGGGGGGTGAGCTGGAGTATGGGAAAACCGCTGTCGAGCGTCTGGGGGATCTTATTGCCCTGCGCCATCATGCCGGTGCTGGCTGCGCTGGATATTAACCTGATGCACCTGAAGTTGATTATCGCCATCGCGCTGCTGGCGACGTTAGCGATGTTATTCCACCATCGCCTGCGGCATTATTTGCTTTTGCCGTCATGCATTGCATTGGCCGGCGGACTGGCGGCGTTGTCCATCATGTTCAATTTGACGCTGGGGTAACGCAATGGAGGATCATCAAAAAAGAAAGGAAGAACTCAGGGGAAAGATTGGTGCGAAGAGAGGGACTTGAACCCTCACGCCCGTTAAGGCACTAACACCTGAAGCTAGCGCGTCTACCAATTCCGCCACCTTCGCACAGATAAAGCTCAATTTTTACTACTGCTTAACCTATATCGCCGCATGGTGCGAAGAGAGGGACTTGAACCCTCACGTCCGTTAAGACACTAACACCTGAAGCTAGCGCGTCTACCAATTCCGCCACCTTCGCAGTAATGCCGTGCGATACAAATGGTTATCGTGCAACACGATCGTGGTGATGTTGGTGCGAAGAGAGGGACTTGAACCCTCACGCCCGTTAAGGCACTAACACCTGAAGCTAGCGCGTCTACCAATTCCGCCACCTTCGCAATCCAGCAACACTGCTTGACGCAATGCCACCACGGGGGCGAATTCTAGAGGTTTTAGCGTCAAGGTCAATGATTATTTCCTCTGGAATGCGGGGTTTGCTGCAAAAATCGCCACCTCATGCCGACGTCGGCCGGGCGAAGAGTTCATTCAGCCATTCAATGAATACCCGGATCCTCGGCGCCAGGAAACGTCCGGGAGGATACATCACGAAAAACGGCATGTCCGGCGGCGGCATATCCTTCATAATTTCAACCAGTTCGCCGCTGTCCAGCAAGCTTCGCAGCCCCGATCTCGTGGCTTGAATCAGCCCTAAACCGGCGCGGCAGGCGGCGATATAAGCATCGGCTCCGTTTACATCCAATTTGCTGGGCAGCATATGGGTAATACACTCGCCGTTATGCATGAACTCCAGCGGATAACGCTGCCCGGTACGCAACGAAAAGTAGCCGACCATTTGGTGCGAAGATAGGTCGTCCAACGATGCGGGAGTGCCAAACTCGGCAAGATACCGGGCCGAAGCGCAGGTGATTTGCGGCGACGCCGGTAAATGCAGAGTCGCCAGCGAATCATCGGCCACCTGCCAGGCCCGCAGCACGCAGTCCACGCCTTCGCGCACAACATTAATCGCCGAATCATTGGCGCTTATCGATAGCGTAATATGCGGGTAACGCTGGTAAAACTCGCCCAGCGCGGGGATCACCACCTCCCGCGCCAGCGAGTGCGGCATATCAACCCGCACATTGCCCGCCGGCTGCTGGCGCTGGCGAGAGAAAAGCGCATCCGCTTCCTCTATCTCCGCCAACAATTGGGTACAGCGCTGATAATAAATCTGGCCCTCAACGGTGATTTGCACCTGACGGGTGGTTCGCTGCAATAGCCGCGCGCCCAGGCGCGACTCCAGCTGTTTTATCGTATTACTGACCGTCGCTCGCGGCAGGGACAGCATTTCAGCCGCACGGCTGAAGCTGCCAAGCTCCGCAATTCGCACAAAAACGCGCATCGCCTGAATCTGGTCCATCACGTCTCCATTGTTGTCGATTTTTGAATAGTGTTGCATGAAATGCGTTATTTATCTTTACCCGATAAACAACCACACTCTTCTGGCACGCAACATCAACATGAGGACGAGACAATGCAACAACGTCAATTAGGTCTTAATGGCCCATCGGTTTCCGCCATTGGGCTGGGCTGCATGGGAATGAGTGATTTTTATTTTACCGCGCAGGATGAAAAAGAATCTATCGCCACCCTGCACCGGGCGCTGGAACTGGGCGTCACCCTGATTGATACCGCCGATATGTACGGTCCCCGCACCAATGAGCTGCTGGTCGGTAAAGCCATTAAAGGCAAGCGCCAGCAGGTGTTCCTGGCCACCAAGTTCGGCATCGTACGTAACCCGGACAATAACCTTGAACGCGGCGTTTGCGGGAAACCGGAATATATTCGCAACGCCATTGAAGGCAGCCTGCAACGGCTGGGCGTAGAAGAAATCGACCTTTACTATCAACACCGCGTCGACCCGACGGTGCCGATTGAGGAAACCGTCGGTACGCTGGCTGATTTGGTCAAAGAAGGGAAAATTCGCTATATCGGTTTAAGCGAAGCCTCCGCCGCGACGCTGGAACGCGCCTGCCGGGTTCATCCCATCACCGCCTTACAAAGTGAATATTCGCTGTGGACGCGCGATGTGGAAGCCGACATTCTGCCCGCCTGCGAACGTCTTGGCGTGGGCTTCGTGCCTTACAGCCCGTTGGGCCGCGGTTTTCTGACCGGCGCCATCCGCAACCTGGACGATCTGGCGGCCGATGATTTCCGCCGCAACAATCCGCGGTTTATGGGTGAAAACTTTGCGAAAAACCTGCAACTGGTGGAGAAAGTCAATCAGTTGGCCGCGCAGAAAGGCATCTCCCCGTCGCAGTTGGCGCTGGCCTGGGTGCTGGCCCAGGGCGAACATATCGTGCCGATTCCGGGAACCAAGCGCCGCCGCTATCTGGAAGAGAACGTCGGCGCGTTGGACGTCACCCTGACGGCGGACGATCTGGCGGAAATTGAAGCCATTTTTCCTTTCAATGCCGCGGCGGGCGAACGCTACGGCGAAGAAGGCATGGCGACGATTAATCTTTAAGGATCAACGGCGGCCTTTGCCGGCCGGACGCGGCGAGCGGCCTACGGTAGCCTGGTAGACTTTGAAGCGTCCGGTCTGCGCCAGCACCTCGTGGCTGCCAAACGCGGCATCCAGCAGCGCCGGATAGGGCAGAAACGCATTGGCGACGATGCGTAACTGTCCGCCGATCGGCAAATGGGCGACCGCGCCGCGGATCAGCATTTCCGCCGCCTGTAGGCTGGTTTGCAAACCATCATGAAACGGCGGATTGGAAACGATAAGGTCGAAGCGCCCGCTAATCTCCGAGTAAACGTTACTGGCGATAACCTCGCCTTCCAACTGATTGGCGGCCAGCGTCGCCCGGCTTGATGCCAGCGCGCCGGCGCTGACATCGCTGAGCGTCAGACGGATTTTAGGCGATTGTTTCGCCAGCACGGCGGCCAATACGCCGGCGCCGCAGGCGATATCCAGCACTTTGCCTTTCATATGCGGCGCAAAGGTCGAAAGCAGCAGTTCGCTGCCCGGATCCAGTCCGTCACGGCTGAACACGCCGGGCAGCGCCTTCACGGTCACGCCCTCAATGACATACTCATCCCACCACTCATCCAGATTAAAGACGGCCTGTTTTTCAATCCGTCCGTGGTAAAGCCCGCAGCGCCGAGCGCTGTCGATTTTCGTCAGGGCGGCGAAATCCGCCAGGATATTTTCCGCACTACGCACGCCGCTGCGGTTCTCGCCCACCACAAAAATCTCACAGCCAACCGGCAGCAGCGACAGCAGATTAAACAGTTGGAATTCCGCTTCCTGTTTACTCTTCGGCCAGTAATAGATCAGCGTATCGCAATCCGCCGCCAGTTCGGCATCCGCCGTCAGGCCATACTGCACGTTATTCTCCAGCGCGCCTTTCAGCTGTTGCCAATGGTGAAACTGCGTGGCGTGGACGCGAACATCAGCCGCCTCAAACCGCGCGGGCAAGGTGTCTTGTAAATCGCCGGCAAACAGTACCCGGCGTAAGATAAATTCATCGCTATGGCGCAGTATGACTTCACTGGCTGGAGTTAATGCGGACATCAGGTTGGGGCTCCTTAATAATTGAGCGGGGATTATAGTGCTTTGTTGGCGCATGTTCGATAAGTTTGCTAGCATAGCGCGACATAAACCTGGGCCAAACGAGACACTGCATGACATCAAGACGTGACTGGCTGCTACAACAACTGGGTATTACGCAATGGACCCTGAAGCGCCCGACCGTATTGCAAGGCGAAATCGCCGTCAGTCTGCCTGCCCAGGTTCGTCTGATTATTGTGTCGAGCGAACCGCTGACCGATGACGAACCGCTGCTGGCCGATGTCCTGCGCAGCCTGACGCTTACGCCGGATCAAGCCTACAGCCTGACGCCGCAACAGGCCGAGATGCTCCCCGCCAAAGCCCGCTGTCATAGCTGGCGATTAGGCGTTAACGAGCCGCTGGCGCTGGAAGGCGTCCAACTCACCAGCCCGGCATTGACCGAGCTTTACCACAACGCCGACGCCAAACGGGCGCTCTGGCAGCAGATCTGCGAACATGAACGTGATATCAACCCTGACGCCGGCCGATCTGGCGCAAGCCTTTCAGATTGAACAAGCCAGCCACGCGTTTCCCTGGAGCGAAAAAACCTTCGCCGGCAATCAGGGCGATCGTTATTTCAACCTCAAGCTAAGCCGAGACGGGCAGATGGTGGCTTACGCCATCACGCAAACGGTGCTGGATGAAGCCACGCTGTTCAACCTTGCCGTACATCCCGATCATCAGCGCCAGGGCATCGGCCGCGAGTTGTTGGAACATTTGATTCAGGAACTGGAGGAACGCGATATTTTCACGCTGTGGCTGGAAGTTCGCGCCTCTAACAAAGGCGCAATCGCGCTGTATGAAAGCCTGGGTTTTAACGAGGTTTCGTTGCGGCGCGACTATTACCCTACCGCCGGCGGACGCGAAGACGCCATCATCATGGCGCTGCCTTTAGGGTAGTAAATGCCGCTTATCCGCTCGCTGTTTGCGCTTATTTCACTCAATTTGTTGAAACAAAAATCATTCTCAAATAAAATTGTGACATAGATCTTACTTTCCCTTGCTGTTTTGCTTTCAGGTTATTGACTATGTCATCAGTCCCTATTGATACCTCCGCAGATATCAATCAGCTCTATCACCAGCATCACGGCTGGCTACAGGGGCTATTGCGTAAACGGCTGGGTGACTTTTGCGACGCGGCCGATCTGGCGCAGGACGTCTTTGTACGCCTGCTTATCAAGCCGCGTCAATTCGACAGCCATGCGGGGGCGCGGGCCTATCTGAGCGTGATGGCGCAGGGAATGTGCGTGGACCTGTGGCGCAGGCGCGAAATTGAACGCGCCTGGCTGAATTCGCTGGCCGACCAGCCGGAAACCTTCGTCCTCTCGGCTGAGCGCAGCAACATCATCCTTGAAACGCTGTATCAGGTCGACGCCATGCTGCGAACCTTGCCGGAAAAGGTGCGCGCCGCCTTCGTGATGGCGCAGATCCAGGGACTGACCTACCGGGAAATCGCGTCTGAGCTGCAAGTCTCGGAGCGGATGGTAAAAAAATACATGGCGCAGGCTATGTTACACTGCGTGCTACTGGAAGCCGAACAGGAAGCCGCATCTTCCCCGCATATGAAAAACGATGAGTAAACCCAGTTTCGTTGCACTACAGCAGGCATCGCATTGGTATGCGCGGCTACTCGATCTTGAACCAGACCATGAACACTATCATCACTGGCGGCGCTGGATAGCAGAGAACGAGGAAAATCGTCGCGCCTGGGACTACGTGCAAAAGGTCAGCCAGCGCTTTCAGCCTTTACGCGGCGACAGCCGGCAACCGGCCGTAAATGCCCTGCTTCATCCCCCTGGCGAAGTAAATCGCCGCGGCGCGCTCAAACTGATGGCCCTGCTGGGCGCCGGTTCGCTTTTATCCTGGGCGACCTACCGCTATACGCCCGTGCGCGAAAAAGCGCTGGTTATGACGGCGGACCATCACAGCGCCACCGGCGAAATCAAACACCTCAGATTACAGGATGACACGCAAATTTGGCTGAATACCGCCAGCGCGATCGACGTACATTACGGCAATCAACAACGGCGGATCGCGCTGCTCTCCGGCGACGTATTGATTGAGACCGCCCACGATCCCCGTCCGTTCTTCGTCTCAAGCGCGCAAGGGCGGATGCAGGCGTTGGGCACCCGCTTCAGCGTAGAACAACGCCAGGAAACCACACGCCTTACCGTCTATGAAGGCGCGGTGGAAGTTACCGCTCGTCATGCGCAAACGCCGCGCCGGGTAAATGCCGGTCAGATGCTGGATTTCGATCTTCAGGGGCAGGGGCCGCTGTCGTCCCACCGCCAAACCGACGCCAGTTGGTCAAAAGGCTTGCTACAGGCGGATAATATGTCGCTGGGCGAGGTTATCACGCAGCTTGCGCGCTACCGGCACGGCTACCTGACATGTCAGCCGGATATCGCGGCGCTGAGAGTCATGGGAACCTTTCCGCTGGCCGACACGGACAAGGCGCTGACGATGCTGGCGCAAACTTTCCCCGTCCAGATCAACCGCCGCTTCTCCTGGTGGGTGACGGTAGAGAAGAAATAAAAAAACGCCTTCATAGAAGGCGGCTCAGACAACAAACGATCTAACGCTGGATGCCTGTTTCTTAATCACATTATTTTGCTATGATTCATGGCGCTTATGAAAACACGACAAGGAGTTGTGGATTATGGATAATAACAGCGGAGTCAGAATTGCCCTCTCACCGGTACAGCTTGCGGCTGTGCTCTCCGATAAAAGCGTCAGTGAAGGTGAAACCCTGAGCAATCGCCTCTGGGGCGGTCTGGGACTGGCGGGCGGCGTTGTCGAAATGTTCGGCGCCGGCGTTATGTGCATTGTTCCGGAACCCACCATGCTGACCAAAGCGGGCTGTATCATCGTCGGCACGCACAGTCTGGACACGGTTCAGGCCTCCATCCGGCAAGTCTGGACCGGACGCCAGACCAATACCGATACCTACAATTCAGCCGTCGCGCTGGCGGAAACGCTGGGAGCCGATCGCAACACGGCGATGAATATCGGAATGACGGTGGATCTGGCTATCCCGATGGGCTTCGCCATCGCCGTGGGCGCGGCACGCGTTGCCGCAGTACGCAGCGGTAGAATAAAGCTGGCGGAGCATGAGTCGGCAACGGGCCGTCACCCCGGCGGACATACGATTGAGCGGCATGTGGGAAAAACGCCGGAAGAGTTACTGGCGAGATTGGAACGCCGCCCCGGATTACCTGCTACCAGTAGCTTTAACAGCTTAAAGGACGCTGAAGTACTGACAACAAAAGTCTTACAAGCAAACAAGAGTCAAATCGAATATCTGGTCAAATTTGCCGCTCGAAACCTTAATTCAAGAAAAACATTCGTTGAGCGCTTTGGTCATAAAACGGGTATTGCCGTCAGCAAAGGGAGCGGAAATATTCAGGACTGTTATCGCGTATCTGTCACGATTGAGCTTACCTGGTACCACGGAAAACCGTTCTTTGTTCTAACATCTTTTCCTTTGGTGTGAATTATGTTCTCAAAAGATTGCAGTAACGAATTACTGACATTAATAACAGCCTATTTCGGTCAGGATTATGACCTCATAGATGACAGTCAAGATATCAGGAAAAAAATTGGTATTTATATCCGTTGTACTGACAGATTTTCGAAATACCAATTGCTGGATAATATTGATGATTTTCTTGGTCTGGGAGATAGGCTTGATGAAACATTCAGGGACTATTACGGCTTTCATTTCGCCCCCGAACTCTGGGGAACCACCCCCAGAGATTTTCTCTTGTTGGTCAAGAAGAAAGTCAGCCAGGCGTTACAGAAAGAGGAAAACAACTAACGTGTCGGGAACCGCGCGTTCGTGGTGGGTGACGGTAGAGAAGAAATAAAAAATTTCCGGGAGAAATTTGAGTTGGATGATGAACCTTATGATTTTACCCCCCTTCCCTTTTCTGGGGAGGGAGTTAATCCCGCGTTTTTAATGCGTTAGCGCCGCTCCCTGACTAGGGGACGCTAATTTAGCTCCTCCCCCTGACAAGGGGGAGGCAGGGAGGGGGTAATTAATGGCAATATCTCGATATATTATCAGCAAGTTGAAATCGCCGGGAACGATTTTAACCATCGCTTGCAATGGCCTGAATATGGACCAGAAATAAAAAAATTCATCATTTTGGTTCCCCTTTTGATCTCGTCCTTCGATTCACATAAAAGCACTCTCTTTTTTACTCTGGGTCAGAAGGCAAAATCACCATGTCAATCGCACCATTTTTCTCTGAACGCGGCACAGACCGCGCCCCCAAAACCGTCGCCCTCGCCATCCGGCTGCTGCTGTGCGGCGCGCCCTTGCTTATTTCGCCCTTCATTGCGCAGGCGGAGGCTCAAGCGCCGCGAGCCTATGCCATTCCGGCCGGACCATTAAGTAATCAGTTAAACCAGTTTGCCGCCCAGTCCGGCGTCTATCTGGTCGGCGATGCCGGTCTGGCGAACGGCAAGATAGGGGCCGCGTTGCAGGGAAACTACAGTGTGGACGAGGGATTTCGCGCCTTGCTCGCCGGCAGCGGCCTCCAGGCGGTCAATCAGTCGGCTAACACCTATGTGTTGCAGCCGGCGCCCAAGAGCGATGAAATAGTGGTGGAGGCCAACGTCAACCGCAACGGTATAACCGAAGGCACCAACTCCTACACCACCCGCAGCATGAACACCGCCACCCAACTGAATCTATCGCCGCGCGAAACGCCGCAGTCGGTCAGCGTAGTGACCCGTCAGCAGATGGACGATCAGAATATGACCACGCTGGATGAGGCGATGAGCCAGACCACCGGGGTCAACGTGGTGAATCAGAATAGTTTTCAGGTGAAATACGAATCGCGCGCGTTCGCTATGGACAACATCAAGGAAGACGGGGTTAGTCTGTCGTCGCAAAACAGCGTGATGAATGCCTCCCAGTCAAGCAGTGAATCCCCCGATCTGGCGATTTACGATCGCGTCGAAGTGCTGCGCGGCGCCTCCGGCCTGACCCAGGGCAGCGGCGAACCGGGCGGCACCGTCAATCTGGTGCGCAAGAAACCTACCTACGATTTTCAAGCCTCGGGCAGCGTCAGCGCCGGCAGTTGGGATAACTACCGCAGCGAAGCCGATATCTCCGGCCCGCTCAATGACGATGCCAGCGTGCGCGGCCGTTTTGTCGGCGTGTATCAGGATAGACAAAGTTTCACGGATTACGTCGGCAGCGAAAGAACGGTGTTATTCGGCACGCTGGCCTGGGATATGACGCCGGATACCACCCTCACCACCGGTATTAACTGGCAGAAAACCGATGTGACGCCCGATCTTTACGGCGTGCCGTTCGGCACCGATAAAAGCGATTTGCACCTTCCCCGTTCAACTTTCCTGGGCGCCAGCTGGAACCGGATCAATTTTGAAAGAATTAATCCGTTTGCCGAATTCGAACATCACTTTGACAACGATTGGACATTCAAGAGCGCGCTTAACTACACCCGTGCTACGTCTAAAGAGCGCTATATCGGTATTATGAATGGCACCGCCGGCGTCGATCCCGCGACCGGCGCCAGCCGGTTAAACAATGCGCTGCACTATGACAACAAAAGCGATCAATGGGGTTACAACCTCAGTCTGAGCGGCCCGTTTGAACTGTTGGGACGCAATCATGAATTGGTATTCGGCGGCGATTATCAAAAGGAAAACTTTGACAGTACATTTGGCCGAATCGGCAACCTCAGCGAGGCCAATATCTATAGCTGGAATCCGAACTCGGTTGCCGAGCCGGACTGGTCAGATATGAGCCTCTACAATAGCCGCTACATAGAAAAATATAATATTTATCAGCGCGGTCTATTCGCCACTACCCGGTTGGAACTGGCTGATGACTGGAAACTGATCCTCGGCGGCCGCTACAGCGCCTACAGCTACGACTATTATTACGATAACCTGCGCAACGGCAGCGACAAAGACCACAGCCGGCTGCACGTCCGCGATCAGTTTGTCCCTTACGGCGGGCTGTTATGGGATTTCGCCGATAATTACACCTGGTATGCGAGCTACGCTGAGATCTACCAGCCGCAGAGCGCCAAAGACAAAAACAATAATCTGCTGCCCGCCATTACCGGCACCAACTACGAAACCGGCGTTAAAGGCGAATTCTTTGACGGCGATCTGAACGCATCGTTGGCGCTGTTCCGCATTATTCAGGCCAACCGGGCGCTCGCTGAAGCGGACAGCTCCGTTTGTCAGAACCCTGACAATGGTTGCTCCCGCGCCGAAGGCAAGGTGCGCAGCCAGGGGGTTGAAATGGAGATTTCCGGCAAACTGGCCGAGGGCTGGCAGTTGAGCGCCGGTTACACGCTGACCAACAGTAAATACCTGGAAGCGTCTGATAGCGAAAAAGCGGCGCAGTTCAGTCCCCGCACGCCGAAGCATATGTTTAAACTGTACAGCAGCTATAACCTGCCGGGCGAACTCAATCAGTGGACCATCGGCGCGGGATTGACCGCCCAAACCGGCACCTCGACCTATCCAAGCCGGGCCTTCGGCTTGACCCAGGGCGGCTATACGCTGGTTAACGCCAATATTACCTATCAATACAGTAAAAACCTGAGCTTTAATCTGGTGGGCAATAACCTGACCGATAAGGTCTATTACAAGAACCTGAATAACCGTCACCGCAGTGGTTACAACTATTACGGCGATCCGCGCAACTTTATGCTGACGGCGAAATATACCTTCTGATTGTCTGACTCCGACTAACCGACAGAACGTGGTCTGCCATTGTAGACCACGGGTTTACCAACCTGATGCCAACATTAAAACGTTTTTACCAGCTAATCGCCCCGTTCTGGTTTACCCGCCGCGCCGCCTTTAGCTGGCTGCTGCTGCTGATCGTTATCACGCTGAAACTGTCCGTCGTGTGGGTCAGCGTGCTGTATAACAACTGGAGCAAAGACTTTTTCGATGCGCTGGCAGACTATTTTCAAAACGCCTCCATCCTGTCGCTCGCCGCGCGCTATGGCAGTTACACCGCCCTGTTTGTGCTGGTTATCGTCTGCAACAACTGGCTGAAAAAAAAGCTGATTATCCGTTGCCGCATTGAAATGACGCACAAGTTCGAACAGGCGTGGCTGGCCCGCAGCGCCCACTACCGCCTTAGCCTGCGCGGCGAACCGGATAATCCCGATCAGCGTATCGCCGAAGATATCCGTCTGCTGATTGAGCAGAGTCTGGAACTACTGCTTTCTCTGCTGCAAAACATCACCTACTTTTTTTCCTTTATCGTCATCCTATGGCGGCTATCCGGCGTACAGACCTTCAGCATCGGCGGCCACAGCGTGACCATTTATGGTTATCTGGTGTGGATCGCGCTGGGTTATGCGCTCGTCAGCAGCATTTTTGCGCATGTTTTCGGCCGCCGTCTGCACGCTCTGAACGTGGAAAAGCAGCGCGCCGAGGCCGATTACCGCACCACGCTGCTGCGGGTGCGCGAGAATACCGAGCAAATCGCCCTCTATCAGGGGGAAAACGCCGAGCAAACGCGAATGCAGCAGCGCTTTCAGTCAATAGTAAACAACTGGCGCAGCCTGATGAGCCAGGAGTTCCGCCTGGAAACCTTTACCACCAGCTATTTTCGTCTCGGCCTGATGATCCCGGTGTTCGCCGTTTTGCCGCTCTACCTGACGCACCAGATCTCGCTGGGCGCGATCATGCAGGCCAGAGCCGCATTTGGCTATGTGCTGGACGCATTCGGCTGGTTTGTCGATTCCTATCGCCAGTTGGTGGCCTGGTCCGCCACTATTGAGCGGCTGTGGACTTTTCAGCAAAACCTGCATCAGTTGCCGACGCCGCATAAACCGCCCCGGCAAGGCAGCGAGCTATCAATTTCAGGGCTAGGCGTGCGGCATCCGAACGGACGGCCGCTATTCGCGCCGTTAAGCGCCAGCCTGAAAGCCGGAGAATGGGGGGTGCTGGCGGCGGCCAGCGGCAGCGGGAAAACCACGCTGCTGCGCGCTCTGGCTGGATTTTGGCCCATCGCGCAGGGTGAATACCGACTCCCGGCGGGCAAGGCGCTGTTTCTGCCGCAAAAACCTTATCTGCCGGAAGATACGCTGCGCCGGGTGCTTTGCTATCCGCAGACAGAAATACCGGATACGGATTCGCTGCATCGGGCGTTGAAACAGGTTGGCTTACCGGCGCTGGCCGCCCGGCTGGATGAATCGACCAACTGGGGCCGGGAGTTGTCCGGCGGCGAGCAACAGCGTTTGTCGCTGGCGCGGGCGCTATTGCTACGCCCTGCGCTGCTGTGCATGGATGAGGCCACCAGCCAGCTGGACGACGCCGCCGCGATTCAACTGCTCGCGCGGTTAAGGCAAACCCTGCCGGATACCATTGTGCTGGCGGTAAGCCACCAGCCGGCGATCTGCGCCCTGTTTGAGCGATCGTTACCCCTGACGCCCTGCCGCGATCGGTCAAATCACGCCGCGGCGGCGGAGATACGGGGCTAAGTTTCCGCCGTCAAACCAACGTCTTTCTTCATCCCCGCGGCTACCCCGTCATCCCAGCGGTAGTCGGCGGAAATGACGGCTGGAGTTGATGAGAATGCCGCCGGCGCTATTCGCCGCAACAACGAGAAACAAACGGGAATGGCGTTTTTCAGCGCCAGGGCGTCATGGAAAACAGATGGGCGGAAACGCCCATCATGAAGAGAGGAAGGTTACTCGCTATCACCCAGCAGCACGGACTCCAACGCAATTTCGATCATATCGTTAAAGGTGGTCTGACGCTCTTCGGAGGTGGTCTCCTCATGGGTGCGAATATGGTCGGACACGGTACAGATAGCCAGCGCTTTAGCGCCGAATTCGGCCGCGACGCCGTAAATACCGGCCGCTTCCATCTCCACGCCCAGAATGCCGTACTTTTCCATCACATCGAACATTTGCGGATCCGGCGTATAAAACAGATCGGCGGAGAAAAGGTTGCCGACGCGCACGTTGACGCCGCGGGCTTTGGCGGCGTCAACGGCGTTGCGCACCATGTCGAAATCCGCAATGGCGGCATAGTCGTGGTCTTTAAACCGCATCCGGTTTACTTTGGAGTCCGTACACGCCCCCATACCGATCACCACGTCGCGCAGTTTTACGTCGGTACGCACCGCGCCGCATGAGCCCACGCGGATAATCTTTTTCACGCCGAACTCGGTAATCAGTTCCTTCGCATAGATGGAGCAGGAAGGGATCCCCATCCCGTGGCCCATAACGGAAATCTTGCGGCCTTTATAAGCGCCGGTAAACCCCAGCATACCGCGAACATTATTCACTTCACGGGCATTTTCCAGAAAGGTTTCGGCAATATACTTCGCACGCAGCGGGTCGCCCGGCATCAGTACGACATCCGCAAAATCCCCCATTTCTGCATTAATATGTGGTGTAGCCATGCTCTTATTCCTTATCAATCAGCATAAAACAAATCGCGCTCGGGCGAATAACGTGGACGTTACAGAATCGGCTTGCCGTAATCCATCGCCGATAAGCCAAAATAGTTCGCCACCGTCTGGCCGATGTCCGCGAACGTCTCTCGATGCCCATATGAACCGGGCTTCACTTTCGGCCCATAGATCAGTACCGGTACATTCTCGCGGGTATGATCGGTGCCGTGCCAGGTTGGATCGCAGCCGTGGTCGGCGGTCAAAATCAGAATATCATCCCCCGTCACGCGCGAGAGCATCTCCGGCAGACGGCGATCGAACAGCTCCAGCGCGGCGGCGTAACCGGCTACATCCCGGCGGTGGCCGTAGGCGGAGTCGAAATCGACAAAGTTGGTAAACACGATGGTATTGTCGCCCGCGTTGTCCATTTCTTTTAACGTGGCGTCAAACAGCGCATCGATGCCGGTGGCTTTCACTTTCCGGGTAATGCCCACCTGGGCGTAAATGTCCGCGATCTTGCCGACCGACACCACTTCGCCGCTTTTTTCTTCCACCATCTTTTTCAAGATGGTCGGCGCTGGCGGTTCAACGGCCAGATCGTGCCGATTCCCGGTACGCTGGAAATGCCCCGGTTTGTCGCCGACAAACGGGCGAGCGATCACGCGTCCGATGTTATAACCGCCGTTGGTTAGTTCCTCGCGGGCGATTTCACACAGCTCATACAGCTTGTCCAGACCAAAGGTCTCTTCGTGACAGGCGATCTGGAAAACGGAATCAGCGGAGGTGTAGAAAATCGGCTTGCCGGTTTTCATGTGCTCTTCGCCCAACTTATCCAGAATCACGGTGCCGGAAGAGTGGCAGTTTCCCAGATAACCCGGCAGATTGGCGCGTTTTACCAGGGTATCCAGCAATTCCTGTGGAAAGCTGTTTTCTTCATCCCGGAAATAACCCCAGTCAAACAGAACCGGCACCCCGGCGATTTCCCAGTGACCGGACGGCGTATCCTTACCAGAGGAGATCTCGCTGGCGTAAGCATAAGCGCCGATAATATCAGCCTGCGGATCCAACCCCGCGGGGAAAGTCCCGGTTGATTCCTCGGCCGCTTTTCCCAGCCCTAAACGACTCAGGTTCGGCAAATGCAGCGGTCCCTTGCGTCCCCGATCGGCCTTTCCCGCCGCGCAAGCCTGGGCGATATGGCCCAGCGTATCTGAACCGGCGTCGCCGAAACGTTGCGCATCGGCGCTACAACCGATACCGAAGGAATCGAGCACCATAATATAGGCACGTTTCATTGTTCATCTCCTGCTTTGTTACGCCGGCAACCATACTCCGCCGGCGTTGGAATAGTTCAATCATCGGCGCTCATGCGGCGATAAATAACCGGCGCGCTTTCCGCCGCCTCGTCGCCCAGGGCAATCGCGGCCCGGACATCGTTCGCCGCCCGCTGCCATTGCGCCTCGGTATTGGCGTGGATCACCGCCAGCGGCCGCTGTGCGTCGACGCGCTCGCCCAGGCTGACCATCTCATTCATCCCCACGCTGTAATCAATCGTATCGCTGGCCTGACGGCGTCCGCCGCCCAGCGACACGACCGCCATGCCTAATGCGCGGGTATCCATAGCGGTGACGATCCCTGCGCGTTCGGCAAAAACCGGTTTGCTTAACGTGGCGACCGGCAAATAGCGCTCGTAATGCTCGACAAAATCGGCCGGGCCGCGCTGCGCCGCCACCATCCGGCCGAACACTTCGGCCGCTTTGCCGTTATCCAACACCGCCTGCAGACGGTTTCGCGCCTGCGCGACGGTATCCGCCAGACCGCCGGATAACAGCATCTCTTCGCACAGCGCCATCGTCACTTCATATAAACGCGGATTGCGGTGTTCCCCGGTCAGGAAACGTACCGCTTCGCGCACCTCCAGCGCATTGCCCGCGCTGGAAGCCAGCACCTGGTTCATATCGGTCAGCAGCGCGCTGGTGCGGCATCCGGCGTTATTGGCGACCGCGACGATCGCCTGCGCCAACTGCTCGGAAAGCGCATAAGTCGGCATAAAGGCGCCGGATCCTACCTTAACATCCATTACCAGCGCATCTAGCCCTTCGGCCAGCTTTTTCGCCAGAATGGACGCGGTGATCAGCGGTATTGAATCCACCGTCGCGGTAATGTCCCGCGTGGCGTAAAAACGTTTATCCGCCGGCGCCAGCGAGTTGGTCTGCCCGATAATCGCCACGCCGACGCGCTGAATAATCTGCCGGAATTCATGGTTGTCAGGGAAAATATTCAGTCCGGGGATCGACTCCAGCTTATCCAGCGTACCGCCGGTATGCCCCAGCCCCCGGCCGGAAATCATCGGCACATATCCGCCGCAGGCGGCGACCATCGGCCCCAGCATCAACGAGGTTACATCGCCTACGCCGCCGGTCGAGTGTTTATCCACCAGCGGACCATTCAGGTTTAGGCTTTTCCAGTTAAGCACCGTGCCGGAATCACGCATCGCCAGCGTCAGGGAGACGCGCTCCGCCATCGACATATCGTGAAAGTAAATGGTCATCGCCAGCGCGGCGATTTGCCCTTCGGACACCGTATTGTCGCGAACGCCGTTGATAAAGAAGCGAATTTCTTCATCGCTCAATGGTTCTCCGTCACGCTTCTTACGAATAATTTCCTGAATCAGAAACAAAGCATGCTCTCCTGTTGAGTGACTAAAAGAATGGGCCGTTTCCTGAGCCGTTATCGCGTTCTCTACCCAGCCGGAATCAATAACCGCCATGCCGCTCTGTCGGGCGATGACCTAAAACCGACAGCAGGCTGGCTAACAAACTCGATGCGCCGAAACGGAAATGCCGGGCGTTAACCCATTCCGGCCCCATAATGTCTTCAGCCAGTTGCAAATAAATTGCCGCCTCTTCAGCGCTGCGCACGCCGCCTGCGGCTTTGAAACCGACACGATCCCCCACGCCTTTATCACGAATGACCTTCAGCATAATTTCCGCGCTCTGCGGCGTGGCGTTTACCGGCACCTTACCCGTGGAGGTTTTAATAAAATCGGCGCCGGCATCAATGGCGATCCCGCTGGCCTGACGGATCAGCGCATCCTGTTTTAGTTCGCCCGTTTCAATAATCACTTTCAGCAGCACACCGGACGCCCGACAAACCGCTTTACACGCCTGCACCAGTTCAAACCCGGCGCGCGCATCCCCATCGATCAGCGAACGGTAAGGAAACACGACATCCACTTCATCCGCGCCATAGGCAATCGCCGCGTTGGTTTCCGCCAGCGCAATATCAATGTCGCCGTTGCCATGAGGGAAGTTCGTCACGGTCGCGATACGCATCTCTGGCGTTCCCTGTTCACGCAACGCCTTACGCGCCAGAGGAATAAAGCGCGGATAGATACAGATCGCCGCGGTCTTACCCGCCGGGCTGTCGGCCTGTCGGCAAAGCGCGGCAATCTTTTCATCCGTGTCGTCATCATTAAGCGAGGTCAAATCCATCAGCGCCAGCGCGCGTTGCGCGACGGTCGTTAACGTTGTCATACCATTACTCCAACTCGTCAGCCGGTCTGACCGGCGGGAACATAAACCGGATCGCAGCAATACCAGAACATTGCGGCAAGCGGATGGGGCTCCCAGATTGCGCCCAGGGGAAATAACCTGGGCGGCAACCGAAATCCCTCTCACCGCAGATAGCCTTCACCTACGCTATCCTGTGATGCGATTTATATTCAAATGCCGGACAACCCGCAGAACATTTGAACACGTCATGCGCGGTTATTTTGCGTTGTCATTCACACTTAATGTAAAGGCGATGCAATTGCATAAGATTATATGTGATTTATATCACATATATTAGCTAT
Source organism: Brenneria izadpanahii (assembly GCF_017569925.1). NCBI lineage: Bacteria > Pseudomonadati > Pseudomonadota > Gammaproteobacteria > Enterobacterales > Pectobacteriaceae > Brenneria > Brenneria izadpanahii. The sequence continues at coordinate 4,510,420 of NZ_CP050854.1, forward strand.
TATCGGCCTGTTCCACGGGTTAATCATAGCGGCTGGCGCGGCCGGCATGGCAAAAATAAATCGCGTAAGGAGAGGCCGACGAAAGCAAGTTAAGGCGTGACGGCGTTGATTTCCACCGTGATATGAACCAGCTCTTGGTGTATGGATAACTGCTGCTTGTAATAGTCGGGGCTGACGGCCCGGTCGGGGGTTAAACTCAGGATACAGGCATATTTAGCCGTCCCTACCCGCCAGACGTGTAAATCCGTCAGTTCGGCGGGAATGGGGCTGGCGGCAATAACCTCTTTGATTTCCTCCACCACCGGCGCATCCATTTCCGCATCCAGTAAAACTTTTCCGGACTGACGAATCAAACCAAACGCCCATATGCCGACCAGGATGGAACCGACGATCCCCATGACCGGATCCAGCCAATCGGCGGCCCATAATTTACCGCAGATCAGCGCCACAATAGCCAGAACGGAAGTCGCGGCATCGGCAATCACATGTAGGTAGGCCGAGCGCAGATTCAGATCCTGATGACCGTCATGCCCATGGGCATCCGGCGCGTGATGGCGGGCATGAGAATGATGTTCATGGTGATGGGTGTGGTCGTGCGCGTGATGGCCGCGCAGCAGCCAGGCGCAAATAAGGTTAACCAGCAGCCCCGCCACGGCGATCGTTATCGCCTGATCGTAATGGATCACCGACGGATGGATTAACCGCGCTACCGATTCATACATCATGATAAAGGCGACGACCCCCAGCAGAATGGCGCTGGTGAATCCGCCCAGAATTTCGATCTTCCAGGTGCCGAAGGCAAAGCGGGCATCCGACGCCAGCCGCCTGGCCGCCGCATAGGCCATTGCCGACAAGCCCAACGCCAGCGCGTGGGAGCTCATATGCCAGCCATCGGCCAGCAGCGCCATCGAATTGAAGTACCATCCGCCCAGGATCTCCACCACCATCATCACTGCCGTCAGCAAAGTGGCATAGCGGGTATTCCTTTCCGCCAGCGGATTTCCTTCATCAAAAATATGCGTGTGAGTAGCGTTTATTTGTTGTAGTGACATTGTGCGTTCGCCTCTTTTTATACTCCCCCCAGTATAGTATCCAATGGTAAAAAAATACGACCGCTACGACGAGAATAATCAGGAATAAAACCAGGCGGGGTAAAAGCGAAAATGCATAGCGGAACGGCCGGCCCTTCCGAGCCGGCAATGGCGGGGCAATTACTTCAGATAAGAGCGGACCACCGAGACAATCGCTTCCAGATCGCCGTCGCGCTCCTGCGATGAATGGCCCTCATCCATCAAATGTTCACGAATATGCCCTTCCAGCACTTCGACCATCAATCCGTTGACGGCGCCGCGAACGGCCGCGATCTGCTGCAGAATATTCAGACAGGGCGTTTCGTTTTCCAGCGATTTTTCAATCGCTTCCGTCTGCCCTTTGATTCGTCTGATGCGCGCCAACAGCTTTTTCTTGCCTTTAACGGTATGCGACATGCTCTCTCCGAAATACCCAACAGATACTGGGGATGAGTATAGCCCATCCGCCGGTCTGCGGGCATCTCCGGCGATAACGGACAATCTCGGCAAAGATGGCGCGACAAGGCAAGCAGGTAAATTTCACTCCGAACATGATGTGCCGTAAAATGGAACGATCGTTAACGAAGGCACCGACACCATGAACGCAGCTCCCACTACGTCCTGCTGGCATCTGTATATCCTGCGCACGGCCAGCGGCATGCTATATACCGGGATTACCACGGATGTGGCTCGCCGTTTGGCGCAACATCAGTCAGGGAAAGGAGCGAAAGCGCTGCGGGGAAAAGGCGAATTGGCGCTGGTGTTCCAGTGCCGGGCGGGCAGCCTCTCAAGCGCATTAAAGCTGGAGTATCGCATTAAGCAATTGAGTAAAAACCAAAAAGAAAGGCTGGTGCAAGACCAGCCCACGTCATTATTAGATACGCTTGTCAGAGCCGATTAAAAGGCTCTGCATATTCGACCAGACCGCTCGCTCCTTCGAAATGATTATCCGCCAGCGGATAAACCTGGAAGTCGGCGGCGCTTTGCGGCCAACGGCAACACAGCTGATATTCAGACGCGGGCACAAAACCGAAGCGGGAATAGTAGGCGGGTTCGCCCAATACCACGACGGCGGTGTAGCCGAACTCATTCAGCGCGTCCAGACCTTCATATACCAGCCGCTGGCCGATGCCTTGCCGGCGCAGGCTTTCCTCCACTGCTAGCGGAGCCAACCCCACCCATTGGCGGTCTTCCCCGCCAAGCAGCACCGGGCTGAAAGCGGCATATCCCACAACGCCGCCTTCATCATCCGTGGCGACGATCCCCAACGTCAGTTGCCCGTCCTCGCGCAGTTGATGCACCAGGTCGGCTTCGGCGTCCGTCGGAAATGTCCGGCGCAACAGGCTATCAATCCCGGCGGCATCAACCGGGATTTCAACACGAACTAACATGATGCGGGTGCGTGATCGTCGGTCGATTGAACCACGCCCTCTTGCAGCCCCGTTTCGATAAAATCAGCCAATTGCAGCAGACCGATACGTAACGGCGCCGGCATGGCCTCCAGTTCAATCGCATCCATCAGGTTTTTTACGTATAACCCAAGCTCCGTATCGCCTTCGATCCGCAAGCGGCGCTGGAAAAATAACGTATCGGGATCTTCTTTACGCGCCGCGATCAAAATAAGATCGTTGGCATCGGCGCTGAAGCTGACGTCCGCGTCCTCTTGGCCGCTCACCGCCAGCCGGTTATCACGCAGCGTCATAAACCACTGCAATCCAACATCCCGCACTTCAATCTTTAACCAACGCCCTTCCAAAAACTCCAACTCCCCCTCTTCCAGGGCCTGACGAAACTGCCAGCTCAGCAGGTATTCCAGCACCTGGCGCTGTAAAGCAAAAGGAGTGAACTTTAACGGCTTACCCAATAAGCCCGGCCCTTGACGCACAATCTGCGCCCGTAGTTTTCCCAACACTGGCGTACTCCTCTAAAAAACGGTCTGATGGTTCAGACAATCTACAGGTATTGTGCCACATCACACAAAAGCAACAGAGGTCTATGTCAATAAATTATCCTGTTCTGCCGGTACTCAATGGATTTCCGGTGGCGCCCGCCGACAACGTGAAAATCACGGCGATAAATCATCATATGCATGCCCTCTCTCTTTTCATCACACCGTTAACTGTTTTAAATCAAACCACTGCCATATCGGGTTAATTAAAATTATCTATCGTTAAAAACATTCATTGACTGATAACAAATCTCATTAGTCCACCAACATCATTGATCGTAGCGGATGGCTGGTCTCATCCTGATTTTGATTAATGAAGGAAATAGTATGGAATTGCTTTGCCCCGCCGGTAATCTTCCGGCATTGAAAGCGGCTATCGATAATGGCGCCGACGCGGTCTATATCGGCCTGAAAGACGACACCAACGCACGCCACTTCGCCGGACTAAACTTCACCGATAAAAAACTGCAGGAAGCGCGTGATTATGTGCACCGCCACCGCCGCAAACTTCACATCGCCATTAATACGTTCGCCCATCCCGACGGCTATCAACGCTGGGAGCGCGCCGTCGATATGGCGGCGCAAATCGGCGCCGATGTACTGATCCTGGCCGACCTGGCCATGCTGGAATATGCCGCGGAACGCTACCCGAACATCGAGCGCCACGTCTCGGTGCAGGCTTCCGCCACCAATACCGAGGCGATTAACTTTTACCAACGCCATTTCGACGTTTCCCGCATCGTTCTGCCCCGGGTGCTTTCCATCCATCAGGTAAAACAGCTGGCCCGCGCCAGTTCGGTTCCGCTGGAGGTGTTCGCTTTCGGCAGCCTGTGCATCATGGCGGAAGGCCGCTGTTACCTCTCCTCCTATCTGACCGGCGAATCGCCGAATACCGTGGGCGCATGCTCGCCGGCGCGTTTCGTCCGCTGGCAGCAAACGGAACAGGGTATGGAGTCCCGCCTGAACAACGTGCTGATCGACCGCTATCAGGATCATGAAAATGCCGGTTATCCCACGTTGTGCAAAGGCCGCTATCTGGTCGGCGGGCAACGCTATCATGCGCTCGAAGAGCCCACCAGTCTTAATACATTGGAATTACTGCCGGAACTGCTGGCGACGAATATCGCCTCGGTGAAGATCGAAGGACGCCAGCGCAGCCCCGCCTATGTCAGCCAGATCACCCGCGTCTGGCGCGAAGCCATCGACCGGTGCAAGGCCAATCCGTCCGCATTCAGCCCGACGCAGGAGTGGATGGATACGCTTGGCGCCGTGGCGGAAGGTACGCAAACCACGCTGGGCGCCTATCATCGTAAATGGCAGTAGCAGGAGACAATATGAAATACGCATTGGGCGCCATTCTCTACTACTGGCCCAGAGACGCTATTGAAACATTCTACCAAGCTGCGATGAACAGCAGCGCGGATATTATTTATCTTGGCGAAACGGTATGCAGCAAACGCCGTTCCATGAAAGTCGCCGACTGGCTTGACGTCGCCCGGCAGGTCGCCGGCCACGGCAAACAGGTGGTCATCTCCACGCTGGCGCTGCTTCAGGCGCCTTCGGAGTTGAATGAGCTGAAACGCTACGTCGAAAACGGCGACTTCCTGCTGGAAGCCAACGATCTCGGCGCCGTCAATATGGCCGCCGATCGTCATTTGCCGTTCGTCGCCGGACATGCCCTCAACTGTTATAACGCCCATACCCTGCGTTTACTGCGCAAACAGGGCATGGTGCGCTGGTGTATGCCGGTGGAACTGTCCCGGGATTGGCTGCAAAACCTGCTTAACCAGTGCGACGAGTTGGGGTTCCGCAACCAGTTTGAGGTTGAAGTGCTGAGCTACGGCCATTTGCCGCTGGCTTATTCCGCTCGCTGTTTTACCGCGCGTTCGGAAAACCGCGCCAAGGACGAATGCGAGACTTGCTGCATCAACTATCCGCAGGGGCGCAAAGTCCTATCGCAGGAAAATCAGCAGGTATTCGTCCTCAACGGCATCCAGACCCAGAGCGGCTATTGCTATAACCTGGGCAACGAGCTTGCCAATATGGCCGGTTTGGTGGATATCGTCCGCCTGTCGCCGCTGGGAATGGAAACGCTGGCGATGATCGATGCTTTCCGCGCCAATGAAAACGGCGCCGCGCCGCTGACGCTGGAGAAAAAAGCCGACTGCAACGGCTACTGGAGACGGGTGGCGGGCCTGGAGCTGGTGCAGTAGCGCACAGCAACCCAAAGATGCCGCCGGTTCCTGATGCCGATCGCCTAAGGCGGAGCGAGCGCGGCAAACGGCATGACCGCCAGGGTCAGCGAGATCAACGTACGTTAACCCTGGTGTGTTGAGCGGCGGCGCAACAAACGGCGCAGTTGACCGGTGTTATGCAACAACCCCACCCCAATGCCCAGCAGGGTATAAACGACGCCCAGCACCAGCAGCATGACCACATCGCGCCCCACTTCACTCAGCGGCAGATTCATCTGGTTCACGCCGGCAATAGCCTTGGTCGCCCAGGTTGAAGGCAGCATCGAGGAGATCGCCCGTACCCAGCCCGGCATCGACTGTACCGGCCATATCGTGCCGGAAAGATAAAAAACCGGCATGGTAATAAACGACAGCGTCAGGTAAATCATTTCCACGCGACGCAGGCACTCGGTCACCAGTTTTCCCAGCCCCAGCACCGCCAGCAAAAAGGGAAACGTCAGCAGCAGAATTTCCGGGATATTGGCCGTCTGCCGATAACCCAGCACCCAGGGCCACAAGACAAACAGCACAATCGACAAAAAGAGCCAGATCGGCAGCAGGGCCGACAGGCCGCCCAGATAAACCGGGATGGTCGGTTTGCCCTGCGGAGAACTCTTCAGCGCGATGCTGACCCGAACGCAGGCGATCAACAGCGAATGCTGTAACAACATCACCAGCAAACCGGGGAAAATGATCGCCGCAAAGCTGACGCCGGGATTAAACAATCCCACGGTTTGCCCGACCACCGGCGTCAGAATCACCTGCGCCTGCACATCGGTAAAACCGCTGCGCAACAGCAGATCGCGATTATAATCGGCTAATAGCTGCTGCCAGGCCGCCATCACGTCCTGCTGAATCTGCCCGTTCGCCAGACGGTTTGTCGCATCGCCATAGGCGGGGATGGTAATCGTCTCGCCGGAGAGGATCTTTTTTTCCAAATCCAGCGGCAAGATGATCACGGCAAACAATTTACGCAGCACAAGATCGCGCTGCGCCTCCGGTAAATTATCGTATGTTTTGACGGCGATTTTCGGTGTGGCGTCCAGATCGCGCATTAGCTGACGGCTGGCGTTGCTGTGATCCTGGTCGATCACCGCCACCGGCAAATCCCACACCGAGTGATTGGCGTACACCAGACTCATCACGCAGAGCGAGGCCAGCAGCATCAGCCACATAGGACGCTCCAGCATGCTGATCAGCACCCGGCTGAATGTCTGCCAGTAACTTTTCACGGCTTATTCTCCGGCTGGCTTAAACGCTGATAAAGCCGGTTGCGCACCAGCAGGCCGGTCACCAGCGGATAAGCCAGCAACAGCGCGCAAACGCTGAGCACCGAAGAGAGCGAAACCTGACGCAGGAAGATATCGAACATCGCGTACAGCGCGTGCGTTAACGGCTCGATTTGCGCAATAATCTGCGCCGGCAACGGCATGGAGAGCTCCGGCACCGACAGACCGGAAAACGTCAGCGCGATACTGACGATAATCCCCATCATGGTGTAGGCCGTCAGCGCCGTGCGGGTAAAGGTAAACAGCAGAACGCCGATGCTCTGCGCCGCCATGACGTAAAAGAACCCCACCAGCAGCATATACAGCGGATTGCCGCTCACGTGCGCGTCGGACGCCCACACCAGAATAGCGATCTCGACAATCAGCAGCGCGGTATAATACAGCGTATAAGGCGCCAGTTTGCCAAGCATCGCCAGCACAAAGGGCCGGCGGTTGACAATATCTTTGCTGCGCTCCAGGACATAAATCATGCAGGTGACGGCGAAAAGCTGTAGCAAGTGGATGGTGGCGGCAAACTGCTGATAATAGACATAGCTGCCGCTGGCGTTGAACAAACTGCCGTACGCCAGGGTGACGTTAGCCAGCGCCGGCAGCGTGTGTCCGGACTCGGCGGCGATAACGCTGCGATACTGACTGTTGACTTCCGTTATCAGCGTGCTGAAATCCTGGGTGGAATAAAAGCCGGCGCCATAAAACAGAGCATTGTAATAAAACAGGACGCTGGGCTGACGACCGGCCAACACATCGGCCTCAAAGTTCAGCGGGATATAGAGCAGACCATAGTCCTGGGCGCTGCGTAAGCGCTGCATCGACTCGGCCAGCCCCCCCGCCCACGGCTCAATACGGGCATGGGATCCGGCGTCCAGCTTGCGGATCAGATCGCGCGACAGCGGGCTGTGATCGTTATCGTTCGCCGACACCGGCAGATCCTGCATCGTACCGACGGAAAAAATGCTGCCCAGCAAAATAAACAGCAGCAGGGGAAAACCCCAGCCAAGCCAATGCACCACCGGGCTGCGCAGCGCCGTGTTAACCTCCTGGCGAAATGACGCCGTGAAACTACGCCAGGCGGCGTTTACTCTTTCCACTGCCATAGCGCGCTCATTCCCGGCCTCAATCCTTCCTGCGGCTGCGTCGGATACAGCCGGACTTCGAAGGTTTTCAGATCGAAGTCGCCGGTTGCCCGCGTGGCGCGTTTGGTGGCGTAATCGCCCAGCGGGGCGATATAGCGCACCTCGGCATCAATCATACGGTTATTCAGCGCCGGTACGCGCAGCGCGATCCGATCCCCCTTGCGCACCCCGGCCAGAATATCCTCCCGCAGGTTGAAGACGAACCAGGCCTGCGGAACGCGCACCAGCGTGATAAGCGGACTGGAAGCGCTGAGCAGCACCCCCACCTCGGCCGGAATAGGACCGACCTCGCCGTCGACCGGCGCTCTAACCTGAAGTTCGTCCGCCTGGGCTTTAATTTCCAGCAGTTGCTGTTCGGCCTGACGCAGCGCGGCGGCATAATTTTCCCTTTGTTCCGGCCTATCGCCGTGCAATCCCGCGTCCAGATTGGCCTGCGCCGCCTTAACCTGCTGCAAAGCGCTATCGCGGGCCTCACGCGCGCTATCCAGCGCCGAAGCCGAAACAAATCCCTTAGCCGCAATACCCGCCTGACGATTATATTCGTGCAGGGCGTTCTGATACGCCGCCTGCGCCTGGGCCAGCGTGGCGCGCAGATTGCGAATACTCTCTTCCCGCGTACCGTGCTCAGACTGCTCCAACAGCGATTTCGCCTGGTCCCGCGCGGCTTCCGCCGCACGCAACTGCGCCACTAATTCAGCGTTTTCCAGCGTAATCAGCAGTTGTCCTGCCTTAACATCGTCCCCGCGTTGCACATGGCGTTCAATTACCCGTCCCGATGCCTTAGAAGCGACAATGACTTCCTGGGCATCGACCTCGCCCTGCAGCAAAATATCCTTATTATTCGCCCTAAACAGAACCGCCAGGGCAATAACCACCACCACCAGCAGTAACGTAAACCGCGTCTTTTTATTCATTTATTGTGCTCCGGACTTTCCTTGCGCTGGCCTCATGCCGCGCTGCGCGACGCGCTTCGCTACCTTATACATAAACAATTTACCAACAATAAAAACAAAGTTGTTACATTGTAGCGCGTTAGCGTCATTATGTTTAAGCATAAAGAAGCATAGCACGCCATTTTCAGCGCTCTGCTCACGGTCATCCGAACCGGTTTAGATTTGCATACGGCCAGCGGCGGCATCAAAGAATGGGGGCGATGGAATGAAGTTAGCGCATCGACGGGATATAAAATTTCACTAAATAGCGTAATACTCAGCGTATCCGAAACTGATAAAGCGAGCACCGACTATGTCTGCAACTTCTCAGTCCGTCCCTTTTTCCATTCTGGATTTGGCGCCGATCCCGGTCGGCCTTAATGCACGGGATGCTTTCAACCACTCGCTGGATCTGGCGCGGCACGCGGAAAAATGGGGCTACCACCGCTATTGGCTGGCCGAACACCACAATATGACCGGGATCGCCAGCGCGGCCACCTCGGTACTGATTGGCTATCTTGCCGCCGGCACGCAGCGTATCCGCCTCGGCTCCGGCGGCGTGATGCTGCCCAACCATGCTCCATTGGTTATTGCCGAACAGTTCGGTACGCTGGAGTCCCTCTATCCGGGCCGCATCGATCTTGGTCTGGGCCGCGCGCCGGGCACCGATCAGCGCACCATGATGGCCCTGCGGCGTCATCTTAATGCCGATATTGATGATTTCCCGCGGGACGTACAGGAACTACGGCGTTACTTTGCCGATGTTCAGCCCGGCCAGGCGGTTCAGGCCGTGCCCGGTCAAGGCTTGCAGGTTCCCATCTGGCTGCTGGGCTCCAGTTTATACAGCGCGCAGCTGGCCGCCGCATTGGGATTGCCGTTTGCGTTCGCCGCCCATTTTGCTCCCGATATGCTGCTGCAAGCGCTCAAGGTTTACCGTGAAACGTTTAAGCCTTCGGCCGCGTATTCCAAACCTTATGCGATGGTTTGCGTCAACGTCGTTGCCGCTGACAGCGATCGCGATGCCCGTTTCCTGTTTACCTCAATGCAGCAGCAATTTATCAACCTGCGCCGCGGCGCTCCCGGCCCGCTGCCGGCGCCGGTGGAAGATATGGAATCCATCTGGTCGCCGGCAGAGCAGTTTGGCGTTGAGCAAACGTTACGCTTATCGATCGTCGGCGATCGGACGAAAGTCAGACACGGCTTGCAGAGTTTGTTGCGTGAAACCCAGGTGGATGAAGTGATGATCAACGGACAGATTTTTGACCATCAGGCCCGGCTGCGATCGTTTGAGATCGCGATGGACGTGCGGCAATCGCTCCAGGAAGAATAAAGAGACAGGGGTGCAATTGCATCCCTGATGCTCGTCGAGATTATTTCGCGCCTCCCGTCGCTGCGGGAGGCGGCAAGCGAGTGACAAATTCGTCGGGAGCGAATTTGACCAGCCAACGGCTGCCCTTCGGTGAGAGACAGGATGTCTCTCATTAATCCCCAGGAGCTTAGATAACTAAGTGACTGGGGTGGCAAATCTGCCTAAAGCAGATTTGAACGCCGCTTGCAGCGGTCCCAACGGGGCGAGGCCCAGGGAAGGGCCGAGTAATTAGGCAGCCAACGCACCTGCAATTTGAAAGATGAAGGGTATAAAAATCGGGTTCTGAATTTATAATTAACTCGCTTTATTATCAGATAGCGTCATGACAGATTCGTTCTCAACGATTTTATGAGGAACGACGAATTTTACGCCGTGAGACTTTCTGCCGTTTACCTGATCAATAACATATTTCAAACTGTACTTAGCTAGCAAATCAATATTGATATCAATGTTTGTTATGTATGGATGAGCTAAAGTAGAAAAGATTGTATTATTAAAACTAATAACTGAAATATTTTGAGGAACAGCGTATCCAAGAGCACTAATATGCTGGATAACTTTAAATGCCAATAAGTCTTCAATAATTACCGCAGCGGTTATTTTCGATTGCTTTAACACTGATTCAAGATAAAAAAAATCTTCTGCACTCTCAATATTTATTGCATCGAATGGTTTGAGATTTGCCATGATCATTGCTTTTTGATAACCAAAAAAACGTTCGAAATGAACATTTTCCTTTATCCTATTGGTTATAAATATAATTTTTTCATGCTTGTTTTTAATAAGATAATTAGTCGCATCCTTACCTAATAATTGATTATCGTTGTCAACATATGTAATCTTATTCTCGTTTTCACAAGGCAGGCCAACTAGACTAAACTTTAATTTATTTTTATATAAATAGTCTATTATTGGATCCTCTACGTTAGAATATAACAAAATAAAACCATCTACTTGTTTTTGCGCATGCATTCTTTTTACATTAGACAATAGATCATCGAAGTTTTTTGATATAGCCAACGCAATAGAAAGGCCGAAAATTTGCGCTTCTTGATTGATTGATTCAATGATTTCTAAAAAAAAAGGAATGCTCATTTCTTCTCTTGACTTTAAAGGTGGAAGAATTACAGCGATTGAGTTTGCTTTTCCTTTCCCCAGATTTCTTGCTGTAGAATTAGGCGTATAACCCAGTTCTCGCATGACCTTGTTAACTTTTTCTTTAGTTTTTTCTGAAATACTGGCGCTATTATTAATTACCCTGGATACAGTTGATGTGGCTACGCCTGACTTTTCCGCTACATCTTTGATCGTTATCCCCATGTAAAAATTTCTCCCAGAGTAAATATTTCACTTTCAGAATTCATCTAACACATAAGCCAAACTTAAACCATGTTGTCAGCAAGGTAAAGCCATTAAATAAATAATTAAAAATCAATGCATTATGTGAGCGCATGATGCCTATGGCAAAACCTGACGGTTAGATTAAATATGTGATAGGTCTCACATTAATCAAAGCTACTGCTTTACCAAAAGTAGCACAAGGATTAACACTTTATGCAAGCGGTTGCACAATAATTGCGTAAATTGCACAGTAACATTTTTTAAATCAATTCGTTATCACTAGGAGAAAAATCATGGGCGTCGTGTTAGCAAGAATTGACCAGCGTTTGATACATGGCATCGTCGTTACACAGTGGGCGGGTTTTACCAAAGCAAAAAGGTTAATGGTTGTAGATGATGAAATAAGCCATGACGAAACGCAAAAAGAAGTCATGAGAATGAGTAAGCCGGTAGGTACCAATATGTCAATTATCGATACGGCTACGGCAATTACTAATTTCAATAATGGAAAATATGATGACCATAACGTTCTTTTAATCGTCAACAGCCCGGAAACATTGTTGAGGCTGGTTAACGGCGGCGTCAAAATCCCAAAAGTAAATATAGGTATTATCTTTGATGGCGAAGACAAAACCACGCTCAAAAAAATGGTTTCAGTAAATAAAAAAGAAACAGATGACTTAAAAGAATTATCGTCAAAAGGTATACCGGTTACTTTCCATTTTGTGCCTAATGATGTTGAAGAGCCATTAGAAACTTATATTAAATAAGGTAAAGAAAATGGAAATCATTCAGGCAATATTGATAATAGCGCTCGCCTTTTGGATTGTTATCGATCAACAAGGATTATGTATCAGCACCTGGTTTCCAATAATGGTTGCGTTCTTTACCGGACTCATCATGGGAGATATGACAACCGCCATGATGATTGGCGGCACCTTTCAGCTAATGGCCCTGGGGGTGGCGAATATAGGAGGGTCATCCATTCCCAATTGGGGTTTAGCGACTTTAGTGGGCATCTATATCGCCATTAAATCGACAAATAATATTGAAGAGGCGAAGGCAATAGCATTAGCCGTTGGTGTCCCGGTTGGTATGCTAGGTATTCAGCTAGATGTATTAGCGAAAATTTTGAATACATACATTGCGAATGCAGCACAGAAAGCGGCAAATAGAAAACAATATAAGAAGATGAACTTAATATTCTGGGGCGGACCGTTAATTTTTGGATTATCCACTGCCATCCCAACCACATTATGCGTAATCTTCGGAGACAAAATTGTCAAACTGATTCTGTCCGTCGTTCCTCAGTGGTTTACTGATGGGCTATCGATAGCAGGAAATATGTTACCCGCCGTGGGTATAGCATTGCTGTTACACGTCATGCCGGTGAAAAAATATTTAACGATGCTATTAATTGGCTTCGTTGTCTCAGCTTATTTGAAACTTCCTATTTTGGGGATTTCAATATTAGGTTTCGCTTTCGCATATTATTATTTCATCAACAAAATGGCAGAACCTAATCATAAACTGGCTAATGCCGAGAGCGCTCAACAGATTGAAGGGGATGACTTTGATGAATGACTTATCAGATTCCAATTTGGAAAACTCAGAAAAAAAAGAAATAGTTTTAACTAAAGGAGATATAAACAAGGCTGCTCTACGCTATATGTTTATGGCTTGTAATACCTTCAATTATCAAACACAGCAAGGCCCAGCTGTGGTTTACGGATTGCATAAATCATTAAGGAAAATTTATAAAAATGACGATGACTACAATGCATCGCTAAATAATCATTTTAAATATTTCAACACGACAACCTGGATGGCTAACTTATTGTTAGGCGCAAGCCTGGCGATGGAAGAAAAGGATGGCAAATCCTCTTTAAATGCGGTGCAAGCCTTCAAGACCGGGATGATGGGGCCATTAGCAGGTATCGGCGATACTCTGGTTTGGGTTTTATATCCTACGATTATGGGCTCTATCGCTGCCTATATGGGATTAGAGGGCAGCCCGGTTGGGGCGATTATCTGGCTCTGCCTTAACCTATTGTTTTTGTTTTTTCGCTTTAAGTTATTCCATATCGGATATGACTCTGGTTTGAAGCTCGTTACGGCGTTGGGCAATAAATTGACCGTATTTACTGAAGCGGCATCAATAATGGGTTTGACAGTTGTTGGGGCGTTAATCCCTGCCGTTGTAAAAGTTAATGTTGGATTAAGCTTTGCTTCAGGGGAAATATCATTACCTATCCAGTCAGAAATATTAGATAAAATCATGCCTTCTTTGCTTCCGGCTGGATTGACACTGATTATTTATAAAATGATATCATCTAAAAAAATAAGCATCATAAATATAATATTTTTGGTTATAGGTGTTTCTTTAATATTATCCTATTTTGGTGTTTTGAAAATTTAGAGGAAAAAACATGAGAAAGATTATTATAGCGACTCACCATCGTTTAGCAGAAGGGATGAAAGATACTGTAAAGTATATACTGCCGGACGTAGGTGAGATTATTGCTATTTCAGCATATTTAACAAACACACCGATTGAAGAAGAAATTTCGTCTGTATTAGATGGTATCAACTACCAAGAAGATGAAGTCATTGTTTTTACAGATATGTTGGGTGGCTCGGTTAATCAGGGATTTTCTAAATATCTAAAAAACAAAAACCTTCATATCATGACAGGCGTTAATTTACCCGTCGTCATGGCAATTTTATGTGAGCTTGAAGAGAGTTTCATTAGCCCGGATACCATCAGAGAAGCGGTAAATTACTCCAGAGAGCAGTTGATTTATGTGAATGATTTTATGGCTGAGCAATCTACTCATGATGAAGGGGACGAGTGATGAGTAAGGATTGGTGGAAAAAAAGTGTCGTATACCAAGTATACCCTCAAAGTTTTAAAGACTCGAATGGAGATGGCATTGGCGATTTAGCGGGCTTAAATGAAAAATTACCCTATATAAATAAATTAGGCGCCGATGTCATATGGTTAAATCCCATATATGAGTCTCCCCTTATTGATAATGGCTATGACATTTCTGATTATTATAAGATCAATCCAGTCTTTGGAACTTTGGATGACTTTAAATCATTATTGAAATCCGCGCACGATTTAAATATAAAAATCATTATGGATTTGGTTGTAAATCACACCAGCGACCAGCATCATTGGTTTCAGGAGTCAATGAAAAGTAAGACCAATCCCTATGCTGATTTTTATATCTGGAAAGATCCACAAGAAGATGGCTCTCCGCCGACCAATTGGGGAGCTACTTTCGGCGGCTCTGCCTGGGAGTATGTTCCCAGCCGTAACCAATATTATTTACATCTGTTTGCTAAAGAACAGCCGGACCTAAACTGGGAAAACCCTGTGGTAAGGCATGAAGTTTATAACATCATGAAATATTGGCTGGATATAGGTATAGACGGCTTCAGGATGGACGTAATTAGCTTAATTAGTAAAGATCAACGCTATCCAAACGCGCCAAAAGGTGCGGTTTATAGTAAATCTTACTACATAGGCGCTTCAAATGGTCCGCGGGTGCATGAGTTTTTACAAGAAATGAATCGTGAGGTTTTAAGTAAATATGATTGCATGACCGTGGGTGAAACCCCGAACACAAATAGCACCCAGGCTCTATTATATACTCAATCAGATCATAACGAGCTTAATATGATTTTTCAATTTGACCATATGCATTTAGATTATGGTAAATATGGGAAATTTTCTGATATCCGATTTAAGATGAGCGATCTCAGAGCCACAATGACGGAATGGCAACAGAAGCTGGATACGGGCTGGAATTCATTATACTGGAGTAACCATGACCAACCCAGAGCGGTATCCAGATTCGGCAATGATGATCGCTATAGGGTAGAGTCAGCAAAAATGCTGGGCACATTATTGCACATGATGAAAGGTACGCCTTATATTTATCAGGGGGAGGAGTTAGCCATGCGTAATGTTAATTTCTCCTCAATGGATAAGTATAAAGATATTGAAACCTTATCTGTGTTTAATAGTTTTAAACGCGAAAACCTTAATGACGATTATATAAAGAAGGCCATCTATTTAAAATCCAGAGATAATGCCCGTGTGCCGATGCCATGGGATGCGACTGAAAAATCCGGTTTTACCGACGGTACGCCATGGCTTGATTTTTCACCAGATAATAAACTTATTAATGTCCAAAACACATTGAATGACAAAGACTCAGTATTTTATCACTACAAAAAATTAATTAAAATAAGGAAACAGTATCCTGTCGTTGTTGAGGGTAAATATGAATTAATTAATGATACGGACTCTGATGTCTATGGATACATAAGAATTTTAGTCAATAAAACCTTGATTGTGATTTGTTCTTTTTCAGAAAAGAAAGTCAATTATTCCTTACCTGAAAATTTAGCAAACAGCAAGGCAACGCTGCTATTATCTAATTATTCAGACTCATCGGACGTTATCACTCCTAACATTGAATTACGGCCCTATGAGGCATTGATTTATTACAGCGAAATGTGAATAAAGCAACAGGGATGCGAATGCATCCCTGAGATTGTCGAGATTATTTCGCGCCTTCCGCCGTTGCCGGCAGATCGTCAAACGTGCGCAACGCTTTTTTATCATCAGGATTGCCGATCCAACGTTCGGTCTGTTTGAACGCCGGATTGACCAGACTCTTTGACGGTTCATAGAAGTCGTAACTTAATCCCGCCAAATCAGACCAGGTATGAATCAAATGGGCGCTGCTGTACTTGCGTTCAACATAGGGCGCATAGTCGGCATTATGATTTTTCCGCCATTCCGGCGACATCCAGACGAAAAAAGGAATGGTGTACATCGCCCGGGTGGGAGCCGCTTCATTGCGCCCCAGAATATTATGCGGCGGCGTTTCATAAACATCTTCGCCATGATCGGAGAAGTAAAGCAAAAAGCCATTGGGTTTATGTTGCGCAAACAGGTTAATCAAACTGGAAACGATATAGTCGTTATACAATTCCGCATTGTCATAATGATTGTAGACGTCTTTATCGCTTACCTCGGCGGGCACGCCGGCGAAATCATTGAACTTATCGAAATCTTCCGGATAGCGGTATTTATAGTTCATGTGCGTTCCCAATAAATGAACGACAATAAATTTCTTCTGCGCCGGATCGGACATCACCTCCTCGAACGGCGCCAGCACCACATCATCATACTGCCGGGCGCTCTGGGTCCGCTGGTTGTTCAGATAAAACTGCTTATCCGTCTGCTGTGAAAAAACCGTCAGCATGGTATTACGTTTGGTCATCGTTTGCTGGTTGGTGATCCAGAACGTTTTATATCCTGCCTGCTTCATCAAATTCATCAGCGAGGGCTTGCTCAGATACAGGTCCGGGTTCAGTTCGTCGGCAAAGGTTAGCGCCTGTTGCAGAATTTCTATGGTGTAAGGGCGTGATGTCACCACATCTTTAAATACCACCAGATTCGGATCGGACTGGCTCAAGGCATCCAGACGCGGCGTGGTGGCCCGGCTATAACCATACAGGCTCATCCGGCTGCGGGTGGTCGACTCGCCGATAACCATCACCAGCGTACGCGGCGTATCGCCATTGGCATCTTTAAGATTCGCCAGCGGCGGCAGCGCCGCATTTTGCTGCAGCATCGTCTCCATACAGCTCAGCTGCTGATGATATTCCAGATAACTGCTCAGAAATTGCCAGGGCGCCGTTGTTCCCATCCTCTCAGCCAGATATCCAACGGTATCGTCCAGAGAGATTTTCTCAACGATCATCTTTTTATAAACGGGAATGCCAAAAAGGCCGGTGACGATTAATAAAGAGACGATAGTTCTATACCGGATAGACAAATAGACCGGACGCACCTTTGTCCATAAGAAAAAAGCCGCCGCGGTATAAGCCAACAATATTCCAATCACCTTCAGACTAAAATACTGGCTCATATATTCGCCGGCTTCTGTCGCATTCGACTCGAACATCACAAATAGAACGCTTTGCGAAAACTCTTGCTTATAAATCGAATAATAACCAAGCGCAACAACCGAAGAGGCCCAAAGAACAATGCCTAATACGGCGGTAATGATTCGAGTACGGCGTGGAAATAGAAATACCGGCACCAGCCAGAACAAACTGAAAAGCAACGAATCTCTTAATCCATTAAAGCCGCTGTGGCCGCTTAATAAAATTGATAATTGCAATACACAGGAGAAATACCAAAAAAACAGCAAAAGCCATCCTAACGCTCTCCAACTGAAGCGTTTTTTTAACAGAAAATCAGACATTTACTCTATTCCAAAAAATAATTTAATAAAAAGCTCACAAAATCGCCGAGGTGTAAATTTTCCAGTAAATAATATTATTCACGACCAGTGATTATAAGAATACGGCGACATTCTCCGTTCGGTTATTCATATCCAAGACAACGCAACGGTATTAAGAAAACCCTGCGATTGGGAAATAGGCGCGTTGCCTATCATTCGCTTTGCAAAAAAAAACGGCCCTCGCAGGGGCCGTTCGTTCTTATATCAAAAAATATCAGAATGTTAAATATCCGCCGGCGGATATTGTATTTCCTGATGTGACTCGATTACGCATCGGCCGGACGGCGACGCGGCGCGCGCGGCGCGGCATCACGATTGAAAGTACGTCCACGGCGCTCGCCGCCATTCCCTTCACGGCGTTCGCCGTTACTGTAGGAACGACGCGGCGCACCGTCACGACGATCGCCGCCGGGACGGCCGCCACGGCGTTCGCCGTTTCGGTCATGCGGCTGAGCATCGCCCAGTAACTGCATGTTCATCGGCTTATTCAGAATGCGGGTGCGGGTAAAGTGCGACAATAGATCGCCCGGCATTCCTTTCGGCAGTTCAATCGTTGAGTGAGAAGCAAACAGCTTGATGTTGCCGATATAGCGGCTGCTGATATCGCCTTCGTTGGCGATCGCCCCCACAATATGACGAACTTCCACGCCGTCGTCACGACCCACTTCAATACGATACAGCTCCATATCACCCACATCACGGCGTTCACGACGCGGCGGACGATCGCCGTCACGACGACGGTCGCCGCGGGAATCGTCACGATCGCGGAATTCGCGGCGCGGACGACGATCGAATACCGGATCCGGCGGCAGAATCAGCGGACGTTCACCCTGCGCCATTTTCAGCAGTGCGGCGGCCAGGGTTTCCATATCCAGCTCTTCCTCGGGCTGTAATTTAGGCAACAGCGCGCGATACATATCCAGATCGCTGCTTTCCAGCTGCTGTTGCACCTTAGCGGCGAACTTCGCCAGACGACGTTGCCCCAGCAGTTCAGCGTTCGGCAGCTCAACTTCAGGGATAGTCAGCTTCATGGTGCGTTCAACGTTACGCAGCAAACGGCGCTCGCGGTTTTCGACAAACAGCAATGCGCGACCGGCGCGGCCGGCGCGGCCGGTACGGCCGATACGGTGAACGTAAGACTCGGCATCCATCGGGATATCGTAGTTGACCACCAAGCTGATGCGATCGACGTCCAAACCACGGGCGGCGACGTCGGTTGCGATCAGAATATCCAGGCGGCCGTCTTTCAGGCGTTCCAGCGTCTGTTCACGCAGAGCCTGGTTCATGTCGCCGTTTAACGCGGCGCTGTTATAACCGCTGCGCTCTAAAGCCTCAGCCACTTCCAACGTCGCGTTTTTGGTACGCACGAAAATAATCGCCGCATCAAAATCTTCCGCTTCCAGGAAACGCACCAGCGCTTCATTCTTACGCAGACCATGAACAGTCCAGTAGCTCTGGCTGATATCAGGACGGGTAGTAATGCTGGACTGAATACGCACTTCCTGCGGATCCTTCATGAAACGGCGCGTAATGCGGCGAATCGCTTCCGGCATGGTGGCGGAGAACAGCGCGGTCTGATGTTCAGCCGGGATCTGAGCCATGATGTTTTCAACATCTTCGATAAAGCCCATACGCAACATTTCATCGGCTTCATCCAGCACCAGACCGCTCAGGTTGGACAGATCCAGCGTACCGCGCTTCAGGTGATCCAGCAGACGTCCCGGCGTACCGACAACGATCTGAGCGCCGCCGCGTAAAGCGCGCAGTTGTACGTCGTAACGTTGACCGCCATATAAGGCAACCACGTTCACGCCATGCATATGTTTAGCAAAATCATTACAGGCTTCGGCAACCTGTACGGCCAATTCGCGGGTTGGGGCCAGCACCAGCATCTGCGGCGCTTTTAATTCGGGTTTGAGATTATTCAGCAATGGCAGCGCAAATGCCGCGGTTTTACCACTACCGGTCTGTGCCATCCCCAGCACATCACGACCACTCAGTAAATGAGGAATACATTCCGCCTGGATCGGCGATGGTTTTTCGTAGCCCAGATCGGTCAGGGCATTAATAATTGGAGCACTCAGCCCCAAATCAGCAAACGAGGTTTCAAGCTCAGTAGTCATGTACACGTGCCTCATAAATGGCGGCCAGTCTACATAACTCGTCGAGAAAATTTTCAGTCATTTTCATTGAAAAGTGTGAACCGGCTCAAATTGGATTAATAAGCGAACAAAAAAGCCCTCACCCGCGAAGGTGATAACGATAACCGTAGTTTCAGGGCTGATAGTGTTGTTCGTCAGCTATTGCTGGTCCGATCCTGATAGGTCGTCTTGCTCTTGGCCTAATAGCGCCAATTCCAACAATGCATAGCGGTGCTCAACAAAATTATGAACATTGTTAGCAACCGTCAGCTTGAACAGCGCCAAAGCGGTGTTCTTGTCCCCCAGACTTAGGTAGTGCTTACCTAAATAGAAGTCAGTTTCACTGAGATGCTCAGCGAGCGAAGTGTTATCCGTAGCCTCTTCCTGCAAACGGGTCATCAGCACTTTTTCGCTGATACCGTCCAGGTAGAATTCGACAATATTCCATCCCCACGGCCCTTTCTGCGCCCCGTCATAGCGTTTCTGCAACGCTACTTTGGCCGTCTCCGGATTGATTTCTCGCTCCGCAAGATACAGCCACAACGAACGGAAAGGATCATTTGGATCGTCTCGATAAAACGCCAGCAGATCATCCTGCGCTAACAGGTAACGACCGCCATAATACAAAGCGATGCCCCGGTTTAAACGCGCGTAATTGTAAGTTGGATCAAGCTCTAGTACAGAATCAAACGCTTCATAGGCAGCATCAAAATTGCCTGCCTGCGTTAAGTAAATACCCAGATAGTTAAAAACCTCTGGCATATCAGGGCGGATAGTCAGCGCTTGTGAAAAATCATTTCGCGCTAACGCTCGCAACCCTAAGCTATCATACAGCACTCCGCGCTCATATAATAGCTGTGCTCGCTCATCATCGGTTAATGCCCGGCTGGCAAGAATTTGTTCCATGCGTGCCAGAATTACTTCCTGCTGCAAAGTAGGCTGTAATGGAATTGCCAATACCGCGTCTTTGCGCCAATCCGTGTTGCTGCATCCTGCCAGCATAAGAGCTGTCGCAACATAACACCAGCGCAAGAAAGGCTTCATTTCCCACTCCCGAAGACAAACATTGGATGAACATCCTGTCCCGGTTTGCTCAATATAAGGACGTCCGCTCCTTACGATCACAGCTCCTTACATGTAAGTAAGGAGCCGTACTACTGTTTTTAACAGTTATTCTCCCTCAGAAGGCGCTACCGCCGCTTCCTGAGGTTGAGCATTTGCTTCTTTAATGCTTAAGCGCACGCGACCCTGACGGTCAACTTCCAGTACCTTTACCGGAACTTCCTGACCCATTTGCAGGTAATCCGTCACTTTCTCAACTCGCTTATCGGCAATCTGAGAAATATGCACCAGACCTTCTTTACCGCCGCCGATAGCGACGAAAGCGCCAAAGTCTACGATACGCGTTACTTTACCCTGATAGATACGCCCAACTTCGATTTCAGCCGTAATCTCTTCGATACGACGAATCGCGTTTTTGGCTTTCTCGCCATCGGTAGAAGCAATCTTCACTGTACCATCATCTTCGATTTCGATGGTGGTGCCGGTTTCTTCGGTCAGCGCACGGATAACCGAGCCGCCTTTGCCGATAACGTCTTTGATCTTATCAGTACTAATCTTGATAGTGTGAATACGCGGCGCAAATTCAGAAATATCGCCACGCGGCGTACTGATTGCCTGTTCCATCACGCCCAGAATATGTAAACGCGCGCCTTTAGCCTGATTCAAGGCTACCTGCATGATTTCGCGGGTAATACCTTCGATTTTGATATCCATCTGCAACGCAGTGATACCCTCACGGCTACCGGCAACTTTAAAGTCCATATCGCCCAGATGATCTTCATCACCCAGAATATCGGACAGAACAACAAAGTTCTCGCCTTCTTTTACCAGCCCCATCGCAATACCGGCGACGGCGGCTTTAATCGGCACCCCCGCATCCATCAGCGCCAGAGAAGCGCCGCAGACAGAAGCCATGGAAGAAGAACCGTTGGATTCGGTAATTTCGGAAACCACGCGCACGGTGTACGGGAACTCGTTGGCTTTCGGCATAACGGCCAGTACGCCGCGTTTCGCCAAACGGCCATGACCGATTTCACGACGCTTCGGCGAACCGACCATACCGGTTTCCCCAACGGAATACGGAGGGAAGTTATAGTGCAGCAGGAAGCGATCGGTACGTTCGCCGGTCAGTTCATCAATGGTTTGAGCATCGCGTTCGGTGCCCAGCGTGGCGGTAACCAGCGCCTGAGTTTCGCCGCGGGTGAACAGCGCGGAGCCGTGGGTGCGCGGCAGTACGCCGGTACGCACATCCAGACCGCGGATCATATCTTTTTCACGGCCGTCGATACGCGGCTCGCCGCGCAGTACCCGGCTACGCACCACGTTTTTCTCGATGCCGCCCAGAATTTCCTGAATTTCAGCCGCGTCCAGCGTTTCATCTTCGGCTAATAAAGCAGCTTCGACATCGGCTTTAATCTCATCAACCTGCGCGTAACGTTCCTGTTTCTCCGTGATGCGGTAAGCATCGCCCAGGCGGGCTTCGGACAGTTCCTTCACACGTTGCTGCAAAGCGGCGTTAGTTTCCGGCGCATGCCAGTCCCACTTAGGCTTACCGGCTTCGGCAACCAGCGCGTTGATGTTTTCAATCACGACCTGCTGTTGCTCGTGGCCGAACACCACGGCGCCCAGCATCTGATCTTCACTTAACAGATCCGCTTCGGATTCAACCATCAGTACCGCGCCTTCGGTACCGGCGACCACCAGATCCAGACGGCTATCTTTCAGCTCGTCGGTCGTCGGGTTCAGCACATACTGGTCGTTCAGGTAACCAACGCGCGCCGCGCCGATCGGGCCGCCGAACGGGATGCCTGACAGGCTCAACGCTGCGGAAGCGCCGATCATCGCCACGATATCGGGATTGACCTGCGGGTTAACGGAAACCACGGTCGCAATAACCTGCACTTCATTCAGGAAGCCATCAGGGAACAGCGGACGAATCGGGCGGTCGATCAGGCGGGAAATCAGCGTTTCGCCTTCGCTCGGACGTCCTTCACGACGGAAGAAACCGCCTGGGATACGTCCGGCAGCGTAGGTACGCTCCTGATAGTTAACGGTCAGCGGGAAAAATCCCTGACCGGGTTTAGCCTGTTTAGCGCCAACGACGGTAACGAATACAGCCGTGTCATCCATGCTTACCATAACAGCGGCGGTAGCCTGGCGAGCCATCATACCTGTCTCTAAGGTGACGGTATGTTGCCCGTATTGAAATTTACGAACGATCGGATTCAGCAAAATAATATCCTTAACTGGGGCGCGTCACACCTGTTCAGAATAGACGCGCCAGTGGAACTTCCTGATCTTTGCATTACATCCTCGCGACTAATGACAACCTTTATCCTGCCCATGCAGGTAAAGCCTCTCATTAGCCGCGCGAACCTCTGCAACGAAAGATCATAATTAAAACAACAAATACATTACTCTGTTTTACCGGCGCTTCCTAGAAGAAAGGGGCCCACAAAAGGCCCCTTCCTACTGAAACTCGCCAGATTAGCGACGCAGACCCAGACGCTCGATCAGGCTGGTGTAACGCGCTACATCTTTACGCTTCAGGTAGTCCAGCAGCTTACGGCGCTGAGAAACCATGCGCAGCAGACCACGACGGCTGTGGTGATCTTTTTTGTGCTCGGCAAAGTGACCTTGCAGGTGGTTGATCTGCGCAGTCAGCAAAGCAACCTGAACTTCGGTAGAACCGCTGTCGTTAGCGCCACGACCGAATTCCGCAACGATTTTAGCTTTAGCTTCAACACTTAGAGACATAGTAATACTCCAAAACATTATAGATAAAAAACAGGCGCCGATCTCTAATTCAGCCACCCAATAGTTAAGCCGCGCTATTCTACTCTTAGCCTCATCCGATAGCAAGGCAGCAACAGCGGTAGTTATTCCTGAAATTCGACCACCAAACGACGGGGAGCGACTCGTCCGTCGTCGTCGATTTCTCCCATGCCGATGAATTTATGCTCATCGCCTTCGGTAATGCGCACCATCCCGTCCAGAGGCGCGCCCGCGGCCTGAACCGCTTGCCCCAATTTCAGGTATCCGGCGGTAACCGGCGTTAAATTCACTTCGGGGAAATGCATGGCCGGGCTTTCCATCGGCATCAGCAACGGATCGAGACTCAGCGCCGGCGAACGCTCCTCAGCCTGCGCCCGTTCCAGTAAGGCGTACAACTTATCCAACGTCACCATCCGCTCTACCGGATAGGCCGCAACCTGCAGGCGGCGCAGGTAAATCACATGCGCGCCGCAGCCGAGCTTCTCACCCAAATCGTCAATGATGGTGCGAATATAGGTGCCTTTCGAGCAGTGAATTTCCAGCTCAAGCTCATCCCCCTCGCAGCGGATAAACAGCAGCTCATAAACGGTAATATCGCGCGCCTCGCGCGGAACGACCAGCCCCTGGCGGGCGTACTCATAGAGCGGACGCCCCTGATGCTTCAACGCCGAATACATCGAAGGAACCTGTTGCGTCGTACCGCGAAAACTTTCCAGCGCGGCATCCAGTTCAGCGGAAGAAAAAGTTATCGGACGCTCTTCGATCACATTGCCGTCTGCATCCGAGGTATCCGTC
This sequence comes from Brenneria izadpanahii, assembly GCF_017569925.1. Classification (NCBI taxonomy): domain Bacteria; kingdom Pseudomonadati; phylum Pseudomonadota; class Gammaproteobacteria; order Enterobacterales; family Pectobacteriaceae; genus Brenneria; species Brenneria izadpanahii. The sequence goes on from NZ_CP050854.1 coordinate 4,534,841, forward strand.
CGCTGTCCAAGACGGGCAATAACGCGATAGCGTTTATCAGAATCCAGCAGATAGCGCGAAAATTTCGTCGCTTCGCCCAGACAGATCGGCAACATGCCGGTCGCCAGCGGATCCAGCGCCCCCGTATGGCCCGCCTTATTGGCGTTAAAAATCCGTTTTACTTTCTGCAACACGTCATTAGACGACATACCCTGCGGTTTATCTAATAACAATACGCCGTGAACATCACGGCCGCGGCGGCGAGGACGACTCATTAATCCTCCTGATCTTCGCCCGCGGCCGAACGACGTTCGGCGTCATGTCTGACAACGTTAGTAACCAGATTGGACATTCTCATCCCTTCAACCAGAGAATTGTCGTAGGAAAACGTCAGTTCGGGCACCACGCGCAGGCGCATCGCCTTACCCAGCAACACACGGATAAAACCCGAGGCGTCCTGCAGCGCCTTAACCGCCGTTTTTACCTGCTCCGGTTCGTTATCGTTTAGAAACGTCACAAAAACTTTGGCGTAAGCCAAATCGCGTGAAACTTCAACGCCGGATACGGTAGCCATACCAATCCGCGGATCTTTCACTTCCCGTTGAATAATAATGGCGATTTCTTTTTGCATTTCCTGCGCTACGCGCTGGGTGCGGCTGAATTCTTTTGCCATGTTGAATCCTCAAGTAAAAATCGGGGGGCGCAAGGCCCCCATGAATAACTTATCGCATTGCTTAACGCCGAATTAAGCAATCGTGCGTTTGATCTCGATCGTTTCGAAAACTTCGATCACGTCGCCGGCACGGACATCATTGTAGTTCTTCACGCCGATACCACATTCCATACCGCTACGCACTTCGTTGACGTCATCTTTAAAGCGGCGCAGGGACTCAAGCTCGCCTTCATAGATAACCACGTTGTCGCGCAGTACGCGGATCCGGTTGTGACGTTTAACCACGCCTTCCGTCACCATACAGCCGGCGATAGCGCCAAACTTCGGTGATTTGAAGACATCGCGAACTTCAGCCAGACCGATGATCTCTTGCTTGTATTCCGGCGCCAACATACCGCTCATCGCCTGTTTGACTTCGTCAATCAGGTCATAGATAACTGAATAGTAGCGCAGATCCAGATTTTCGGATTCGACAATACGGCGAGCGGAAGCATCAGCACGGACGTTAAAGCCGAGGATAATCGCATTCGACGCGGCGGCCAGCGTGGCATCCGTTTCTGTAATGCCGCCCACGCCGGAACCGACGATTTTCACCTTCACTTCATCGGTGGACAGTTTTTCCAGCGCATCGGAAATCGCTTCGCAGGAGCCCTGAACGTCGGACTTGAGCACGATATTCAGTTCGGAAACTTCACCTTCCGTCATGTTGGCAAACATGTTTTCCAGTTTGGATTTCTGCTGACGAGCCAGTTTGACTTCGCGGAATTTACCCTGACGATACAGCGCCACTTCACGCGCTTTCTTCTCGTCGCGGACCACGGTCGCTTCATCACCCGCCGCCGGCACGCCGGACAAGCCAAGAATTTCCACCGGAATCGACGGGCCCGCGGCTGTGATTTCACGTCCCAATTCGTCGCGCATCGCACGAACACGGCCGTATTCAAACCCACACAGCACGATATCGCCTTTGTTCAGCGTACCCTCGCGCACCAGAACGGTGGCGACCGGACCACGGCCTTTATCCAGGAAGGATTCGATCACCACGCCGCTGGCCATACCGCTGCGGATAGCTTTCAGTTCCAGCACTTCCGCCTGCAACAGAATGGCGTCCAGCAGTTCATCAATCCCCGTGCCCGCTTTGGCGGATACATGAACAAACTGAGAATCGCCGCCCCACTCTTCCGGCATGATGCCGTACTGAGACAGTTCGGTTTTAACCCGATCGGGATCGGCTTCCGGTTTATCAATCTTGTTCACCGCGACGACAACCGGCACCTGAGCCGCTTTAGCGTGCTGGATGGCTTCAATTGTCTGCGGCATCACGCCGTCATCCGCGGCGACGACCAGCACCACGATATCCGTCGCCTGAGCGCCGCGGGCGCGCATGGCGGTAAACGCGGCGTGTCCGGGCGTATCCAGGAAGGTGATCATGCCGTTGTCGGTTTCAACGTGATAAGCGCCGATATGCTGAGTGATCCCGCCGGCTTCGCCAGCGGCGACTTTGGTTGAACGAATATAGTCCAGCAATGAGGTTTTACCATGGTCAACGTGACCCATGATGGTGACGACCGGAGCGCGGGATTCAGCCGCCGCGCCGGTATCACGGTCGCTCATTACCGCTTCTTCAAGCTCGTTCTCACGACGCAAAATAACCTTATGGCCCATCTCTTCGGCAACCAGTTGCGCGGTTTCCTGATCGATGACCTGGTTAATCGTGGCCATGGCGCCCAGCTTCATCATCACTTTGATGACCTGAGAACCTTTCACCGCCATTTTATTGGCTAATTCGGCAACGGTAACCGTTTCGCCGATGACGACATCACGGTTAACCGCCTGAGCAGGCTTGTTGAAGCTTTGCTGCAACGTACTTGGCTTACGCTTGCCTTTACCGCCGCGGGTAACGGCGCGGGCCTCTTCGCGGTCGGCTTTAGATTCGGACAGACGATTGCCTTTCTTCTGTTTGGTCGCTTTGCTGCGGCCGCCACGGCTACGACGCTCGCCTTCAACCTGACGATCGCTTTCATCTTCCGCTTCGCGGGCATGATGCGAGGTGGTCACATGATAATCCGCGGCCTCTTCAGGCTTCTCGTTTTCCGCTTCCCAGCGCCCGGCATTTTCTTCTGCCATACGGCGGGCTTCTTCAGCGATGCGTCGAGCTTCTTCTTCAACTTTGAGGCGAGCGGCTTCTTCCGCTTTACGCTTAAGTTCGGCGGCTTCGGCTTCGCGTCTGGCTTTTTCAGCCTGAGCAGGCTTGGTTACATTATCGTTTTGTTGATTAATCACTTTTTCTTTTTCCGCTACATCACGCTTAGCTTTTTCAGCGGCCTCACGTTTGGCTTGCTCTTCGGCAGCACGTTTAGCTTTATCAGCGGCCTCGCGCTTGGCTTTTTCTTCCGCCTCGCGTTTGGCGCGCTCTTCAGCAGCGCGTTGTGCCTGTTCTTCCGCTTCACGCCGTGCCTGCTCTTCCTCTTCCGCCTTTTGAGCATCGAGAGGATCGCGTTTTACATAAGTGCGTTTCTTGCGGACTTCAATCTGCACTGATTTACTCTTTCCGCCAGTGCTCGGAATATTTAACGTGCTACGCGTTTTCCGCTGCAGTGTCAATTTGCCCGGCGCAATTCCACGATCTCGGTTCAGGTGCGCCAGTAATGTTTCTTTTTCGTGCTGGGTCACAGAATCCGATGCAGACTTGGTGATTCCCGCATCAGCAAACTGCTGTATCAGGCGGTCAACCGAAGTCTGAATCTCTGTGGCCAGCGATTTTACGGTTACATCTGTCATGCTGTTCCTTTCCTGCTACAGTTCGTTATTCGTTTTCGTCGCCAAACCAACAGATATTGCGGGCGGCCATAATCAGCTCGCCGGCTTTTTCATCATTCAGCTCTTCAATATCCGTCAGGTCGTCAACACCCTGCTCAGCAAGATCTTCCAGCGTGCAAATGCCGCGCGCCGCCAGCTTAAATGCCATTTCACGCGACAGGCCAGGTAAACTGAGCAAATCGTCCGCGGGTTGGCCGTCACCGCGGCTTTCTTCATGCGCCAACGCCAGCGTGGTTAACGCGGCTTTAGCTCGCTCACGCAAGACTTCGACGGTCTCTTCATCAAGGCCTTCGATTGCCAGTAACTCTTTGATCGGCACATAGGCCAACTCTTCAAGCGAAGAGAAACCTTCTTCAACCAGTACGGTGGCGAACTCTTCGTCGATATCCAGGTGCTTGGTAAAGACATCGATGGCGGCATGCGCTTCGGCCTGATGCTTGGCCTGAAGATCTTCCACGGTCATGACGTTCAGTTCCCAACGGTCATCTGAACGATGCTGTTTTAACAGTTGGGAAGCCAGACGCACGTTCTGACCGTTACGGCCAATGGCCTGAGCCAGATTGCTGGACTCAACGGCGATATCCATCGTACAGGTATCTTCGTCAACCACGATGGAAACGACGTCGGCCGGAGCCATGGCATTGATGACAAACTGCGCGGGATTATCGTCCCACAGGATGATATCAATACGCTCGCCGCCAAGCTCGCTGGACACGGCCTGTACCCGCGCGCCGCGCATCCCGACGCAGGCGCCGACCGGATCGATACGCTTGTCATTGGTTTTCACCGCGATTTTCGCACGGGAACCCGGATCGCGGGCAGCGGCCTTGATCTCAATGACCTCTTCACCGATTTCCGGCACTTCAATACGGAAGAGTTCGACCAGCATTTCCGGACGGGAACGGCTAACAAACAGTTGAGCGCCGCGGGCTTCAGGGCGAACGGCGTAAAGCACGCCGCGAATGCGATCGCCAGGGCGGAAGTTTTCACGCGGCAACATGTCTTCGCGGCCGATAACCGCTTCGGCGTTGTTACCCAAATCCAGAGAGATATTATCACGGTTAACTTTCTTCACGACGCCGGTGACAATCTCGCCTTCCTGTTCGCGGAACTGATCGACAACCATGGCGCGTTCAGCTTCGCGCACCTTCTGTACAATAACCTGTTTCGCGGTTTGCGTGGTAATACGGTCGAACGTGACGGACTCAATCTGATCTTCGACGTAATCGCCGACATCAAGGGAAGGATTTTCAAACTGAGCCGCGTCCAGCGTGATTTCACGCGTTGGCTGAGTAACTTCGTTAACCACCAGCCAGCGGCGGAAAGTATCGAAATCGCCGGTTTTGCGATCGATACTGACGCGAACATCGATTTCCTGTTCGTATTTTTTCTTGGTTGCCGTTGCCAGTGCGGTTTCCAACGCTTCAAAAATCTTTTCACGCGGAACGGCTTTTTCGTTGGAAACTGCTTCAACAACAGCCAGAATCTCTTTATTCATCCTAGTTGCCTCATCCAAACTTTAAAAGTGGGGTACCAGGTTCGCTTTCTGGATGTTGCTCAGCGCGAACACTTCGTCTTTGCCTTCCACTGTTATGGTGATCATTTCGCCTTCAACGGCTTTAATAATCCCCGACCATTTACGGCGATTCTGGACCGCCATGCGCAGTACCACCGTCACCTCTTCACCGATGAAACGCGCATAGTGCGCGGCCGTGAACAAGGGACGATCAAGTCCCGGAGACGACACTTCCAGGTTATAGGCAACAGAGATCGGATCTTCAACATCCAATACTGCACTGACCTGATGGCTGACATCAGCACAATCATCAACAGTGATGCCATCTTCACTATCAATATAGATACGCAGCGTCGATTGGCGACCCCGGATGAACTCAATGCCGACCAATTCAAAGCCTAACGCTTCGACCGGTGCTGAAATCATCTCTGTTAATTTTTGCTCTAATGTGGACAAGCCCACCCCCAAGACATAAAAAAAGGGCTTAATAGCCCAGTAATTCTGTTACCAAATAACAAAAAACCCCGATATATCGGGGCTTTATGCAACTGGACCCTATTACCGCCAAACAGCGCGGCATAACTTTCGGTTAAGGATTTTTTTCAAACGACTGTGAAAGCGATGGAGATGTGTTGAACAGCCTATTTGAAAAAAACACTACCCGGAAAGTTAACTGGTTGCGGGGGCCGGATTTGAACCGACGACCTTCGGGTTATGAGCCCGACGAGCTACCATGCTGCTCCACCCCGCGTCCGAAAACGTGGCAAATACTACGCTGACAACTGCCAAAATGCAAGTTATCAATAGGATTGATACAGGACGGGAACTTGAAGAGTTAACCTATTGTATTGATATACAAAGGCTCCGGTCAACGCCATGCGGACGGCCCCTGACCAAACTAATATCCGCAGACCAAATCACCGCATTTTATTTATCATCCACAAACTCGCTGCGATAACAAACCGGCAATCCAGGATCCAAACGCGCTGCGGCATAATACCCATGACGCAAGAAGAAAGCAAAACCTTATCGCCATCCATCTCCCGGCTTCCCCTTTAGCCGTAATAACATCAGGTTAAACGTCGGACATTATCCGCCCGCCGGTATCCCTGATTCTGCCGGGCAGGCGCCTTAACCACCGGCAGCCGGCCCGCCGAACGGTCACTTAATCCGGTAGTGAAAAGTATTCTTAACCTGCGGCACGTCGACCGGCTGACCGTTGATGATGCGCGGCTGATAGCGAAAGGTTCTGGCGGCGCTGAGGGATGGCCGCACAAACATCGGGTTGCAGTCGCTTTCCGCCCGGGGATCCTCCACCTCGCCCCGCCGGTTTACCCGGTAAACCACGGTACAGTCCCCTTCAATCTTTCTGCTTAACGCTTTCTCCGGATAGTCCGGCGCCTGTTTGCTGATAGGCAGATACTGGCGCGCCGACATATCCGCCGCCTGCCGGGCGTTTTCCGCCGCCGCGCGCTCGGCGGCCTGACGCTGCTGCGCCGACTGCCGGCGCTGTTCGTCCTCGGCTTTCTGCTGAGCCAGGCGCTGTTGCTGCTGGCGTTGCTTCTCCTGCGCCTGACGCCGCGCCTGTTCCGCTTTGCGCGTCCGCTCCTGTTGCTGACGCGCCGGTAACCCTTTATCCGGCGTCGCAGGCGGCGTTACCGGTGCGGGGGCGGGAGGTGCAACCGGCGGCGTTTGCGGCGGCGTGAACGCCGGTTCCGGCGCTGGCGGCGGCGCGACGGGCGGCGCTTCGCTCGGCTGCGCAATCGGCAGCGTGACCAGCGTCGTGTGAAGATGGCGGATAACCGGAGCCGGCGGCGTTCTCATCTGCCAGTGCTGCAACAACAACGCCCCCGCGGCCAGATGTACCGCCAACGCGATCGCGGCAGCGGCGGCGCGCGGCCAGATATCCTGTTTGTTCACGGCGTCATCGAAATAGTCGCTGGCGCTCATTGCGGCGCCTCGGTAATCAGACCGATGTTTTCAATCCCGCTTTTTTGCAGCGCGGCCATACAGGCGACCACGCTGCCGTAATTGGCGGCCTGATCCGCGCGAATATACACCTGAGTGTCGCCCTTATCGGCGACGATCGCCGCAATCCGGCTGCTCATCTCTTCCAGCGTAACGGCCAGCGTCGAGTCGTCGCGCTGTTCGGGCTGAACGTCGCTGGCCAGATTCCAGTAATAAGTAGAGTCGGCTTTTACCGACAACGTCAGAATTTGCCGTTGGCTGTCGGCGGGCAGCGGCTCGCTGGCCACTTTGGGCAGTTCGAGCTTCACGCCCTGCATCAGCATCGGCGCGGTAACCATAAAAATCACCAGAAGCACCAGCATGACGTCAATATAAGGAACAACGTTCATTTCGGCTTTCGGACTATAGCGTAACGGTGGTCTGCGCATAAACGACTCCTGATCAGGCGGACTGGGAAACCGAGGCGCGGGCCGAAAGGTGCAGCCGGCGATGCAAATATCCCTGCAACTCATTGGCGAAACTGTAATAACGGTTCACCAGCGTCTGCGTACGGGCGGTAAAGCGGTTGTAGAAAATGACTGCGGGAATGGCGGCAAACAGTCCGATGGCCGTGGCGATCAGCGCTTCCGCGATACCCGGCGCCACGGTATTCAGCGTCGCCTGCTGGACGTGCGACAAGCCGATAAAGGCATTCATAATGCCCCACACGGTGCCGAACAGACCGATATAGGGACTGACCGAGCCTATCGTCGCCAGCATCGCCAGACCGTTGGTTAAACGCTCCTCCTGTTCGGCGATGGCGACATGCAGACTGTGTTCGACGCCGGATGAGACGGCCTCGGGCGATACGCCGGGCGCCTCGGTCAGTTGCCGATACTCCTGCCAGGCGGCGGAAAAAATGTGCCGCGCGCCGGCGTCGCGGGCGGTATTTTGCTGAATGTCGCGCTGGAGCGACGCCGGGTCGCCGTCCTGGCGAAAGCGCCGGCGAAACGCAACGATATCCTTCTCGCTGCTGCGCAGCACGCGCCCGTGCGCCACAATTAAATACCATGAGATCAGCGATCCCAGCAGCAGGATCGCCATCACGCACTGCACCAGCGGACTGGCGTTGCCGATCAGGCCGCCGAGCGTCATTGAGTTATCAATAGCCATCTTGTTTTCCTTGCGGTTGCCCGCACGCCGAACGGAAGTCGCGGCGGGCGGGGTGTATAAAAATCAGTCGTCCAGATGCAATGCTTCGGCAATCGCCGACCAGGAAAGATATTTATAGTTTTGCGCCTGCTCCGGCATACGGTTGCGGCCATCCTGCACCACCAGCATGCCCTGCCGCCATGGGCCGCCGAGATCGGCGGAGGTGACCTCCAGCCCATCGGTTTCGGAAGCGCCGTCAATGCCCGACTCGGCGTTGAGTCCGATACGGAACGCGCCGCGCAGGGCGTAAGGGGGCAACGCGTCAAGCACCAGATAACTGCTGTTGCCCTGGCTCGATATCACCAGGTAGCTATGCCGACGGCCCTGATATATCGCCATCCCCTCAATGTCGGGCTGTAGCGCGCCGCCCGCGGCGATAACCTGCTGCAGCCGCGCGGGTTCGCCCGGACGGGCATCCAGCGCGTGAACGGCGACATCTTCCTCGCCGACGAACAGACGCTGCCGGCGATCGTCCGCCACACAGCCCTCCGGCTGGCTCGGCAGGCTGAATTCGCGCACCACCTCGCCGCGTACGCCGCCGCGATCGCCCTGCAAACGGTATTGCAGAAAGCGTCCGCCCTTATCGTTGACGATGGCGTAAATCTCGCCCTGTTGATCCTTAAACATGCATAGTCCGTAAACCTCCGGCAGCGGCGTGGCGATCTCCCCCAGTTCAGCGACCTCCCCGCTTTGAGGCGCGATCGAGAACAGATGCAGCGAGTTGTTATCCCGGTTGCTGGCGACGGCCAGGTCGATGGTTTTGCCGTCCAGCAGCAATCCTTTGCGCAGATCCACATTGTTAATTCGCCCGACCGGCAGATCCTGCAACTTACGGCCTTGCAGGTCGTATACCAGCAGCCCGCGCTGTTTGTCCGTCGCCAGAATGCGGCTGGCGGCGCCGTCAACCGGATTAACCCAGATGGCCGGGTCGTCGGCGGCGTCTCCCAGACTGGTCACCGGTTCGGTTTCAAGCCCGGCGGGCAATACCGGCGTTATCGGCAGCGGCGCGGCGGCCGGCGGCGTCCAGTCCAGGCGGCCCTGATGCAGCCCCTGTTTGTCGGCGATAACCATCTCGACGCCCGATCCTTGCGCGCGCATCGTCAGCGTCTGCGGTTTTTTCAGCCCCGGCAGCGGCAGCGAAGAATCGGCCTGCCAGCTATCTTCCACGTAACGGTAGCGATACAGACGCCGGTTTTTCGGATCCAGCGCCACTACCGCATCCGGTAAAACAGCCATGCCGGCCAACTCGCCGCCGATCGAACCGAACGGCTGGCGCAGATCGACGGGGCGGCGCAACAGCGGCGCTTCAGCCTGCGCGTCATAAGCCCACAGGCCGACCGCTTCTTCGTTGACGTACAGTAGCCCCCGACGATCGTCCGCCTGGCAGTACTCGCTTTTCGGCGGCATACTCAGGTCGCGCACTTTACGCGGCGTGGCCAGCGGGCGGGTTCCCTGCGCCACCAGCCACTGCTCGCCCATGCCGTTATCGCCGATCAAAAACATAAAGCCGTTGTCCGCCTCATCGCGGAACAGGCAACCGCCCTCGACCTTAAAGGGCCGGGCCGGCAGACGGCGCACGCTTTCCCACTGGCGTTTGCCCGCATCCAATCGCGCCAGCATCGGCTGCTGATGCGCCTTATCCATAACCGCCACCAGCATCCCCGCGCCATCGGTACGCAGATCGAGCGATTCGTAGCTGCCGGGAAGGCCGATCAGCGTCGCGCCGTGACTATCCTGTAACAGCAGCCCCTGCGCAGCGCTCAGCATCAGACGATCCGCATCCGGCCAGAAACGATTGTCCGTCAGCAGGCGGACTTCGTCATTGTTGGCGCTGCCGGCGATCGCGCTAAGCCGTGGCGCCGCCGTCTCCGGCTCGGCGGCGCGGCTATCGTTGCCGACATTCAGTACCGCCCCCATCACGAATAAAGCGAGCGCCGCGGGTCTTGGTCTAAATCTGAAAAACATGCGCTAATTCCTTTAGAAATTGGTGTAAGTCACGCCCAATTTGAAAGTCGGACCATATTGTTCGTACTGGGAGTTGAAGCCGTGGCTGCCGGTGTAGACGTAATAGCGTTCATTGGTCAGGTTCTGCGCTTCGAACGAGAACTGCAGCTGTTTGGTCAGGAAGTACCGCACGCTGAGATCGACAAACACCTGGTCGTCGACATAACTGTCGTGCGATCGGTCATTAACGGCGGCCACGGTGCTGAGATAGTCGGATTTATAGTTGGCCGACAGGCGAACGCTCACGTCATCGTTTTCCCAGCCGACCATCAGGTTGCCCACCGTATCGGACTGATTAGGCAGCGAGATCTTGCGCGACATGCCGTTGCCCTCAATGTTGGCGCTGGAGTGGCTCAGCGTCAGGTTGGCGCCCGCCAGCAGGCCGTTCCACGGCGACGGCAGCCAGTCGAATTTTTGCGAATAGGCGAACTCCACGCCGTACAGCCGGGCTTTCCCGCCGTTGGCCCAGGTTTTGGCCTGGCTGAAATCGGCCCATTCTCCGCTGCCCGCCAGATCGGTTTCATAGGCAAAGTTACGGATATCCTTATAGAACAGATAGCCGGAAAGCGTCCCGGCGCGCCCCATGTAGTGTTCGATACCCAGATCGAAGTTTTTCGATTTCAGCGGAGCAAGCTCCGGATTGCCGAATTCCGCCTCATCGCCGTCGATGGTGAAACCGGGGGTCACCTGACCAAACGCCGGACGCACCACCGCGTTGGTCCAGGCGGCGCGGACCTGGGTATTGTTGTTCAGACGATAGCGGGCGTGCAGGCCCGGCAGCCAGTCATGATAGTTGGATTTGTGGCTGGAGGGCTGATACTCGCCGTCGCGCAGCCCGGTGCCGTCAGCCTTGAAGCGGGTGCCCTCATAGCGCATCCCGGTGATAAAGCGCCAGTTATCCACATCCATGGTATTCATCAGGTAAGCGGCGTCGATATCCTCGCTCATCCGATAGTCGTCGATCGTCGATCCTTCCAGATCGTAAAAGCCGTCTTTGCCCAACGCGTTGATCAGGTTATTGACGCTGCCGGTATCGATCGCCGGGCCGTCCTGCCCGAAGGCATAGCCGGCGTTACCGGCGTAAAACCGGCTCAGATTGAGCTGTTCGTCGGACAGGCCGTAATCGCCGAGTTTTTTATACTTCCAGAGTTCCTGGTCGTTCTTTTTATCGCGCCGGCTGAGTTTACCGCCGAATTTGACCTGGTTGTCGGTATCAAGCCAGCTGTAGTCGCGCGCCAGATCGAGGCGGATATTTTTCTCGCTGTCGCTGGTTTTCTGCGTCTCCCACTTCATGGAATCCAGCTGATAATTGCTAGCGTCGGAATAGCCGCCGCCGATCTGACTGGACGGCTTAACCGTGTTGTAAAAGCCGCTGTCCGCGAACGAATCCAGACTGGTAAAGGTGGCATAGGTGCTGCCCGGCAGCTTTTCGCTGGAACGGCTGTAAGCCATCTGCCCGTTCAGCGTCCACGGTCCGAGCAGACGTTCCCCGCCCAGCACCACGCTTTTGACATCCTGAGTCTCTTCCCGGCTTTTCAACCCGCGTTCAACGTCGGCGTCGCCGCGCATCCCCTCAGCCAGCGGCTCGCTGAATTCGACGGCCGACGACTGGCGGTTTTCCTTATCGTTGAATCGGCTGTACAGCGTGCGCAGGTAGTAACTGGAGAGATCGTCCGGCTTATAGTCGAAGTTGAGGCCAAACCCGGTCCGTTCGCGCTCAATTTCATAGCGCCGCTGCTCAAAGCCGTTCAGGCGCGCGCCGTCGCTGAAGTCCCAGTCGCCGCCACTTTCCACATTGTCCGAAGCGAAGCGGCGCTTTTGCCAGCTTAGCGCCGCCGCCACGCCAAAGTTATCTTCGCCGCCGCCGACGCTGAAAATATTGCTGAACGCGCCGGAAAATTTCGGGCTGCTCTTGTTGCTGTTGCTATCGTAGCCGCCTTCCGCGCCCAGGGTGTAAAACAGACCGTTGTGATCGAACGCCGACAGGCTGTTGACTTCGATGGTGCCGCCCAGGGAGTTCGCATCCATATCCGGCGTCAGGGTTTTGACCACCGACAGCGACTGCACCAGTTCAGACGGCAAAACATCCAGCGCCACCGCCCGGCGGCCGCTCTCCGGCGACGGCATCGACGTGCCGTTGATCTGCACGCTGTTCAGATCCGGCCCCAGCCCGCGCACGCTGACGTAACGGCCCTCGCCCTGATCGCGCTCGACGGAAACCCCCGGCAGGCGCTGCAACGCCTCCGCCGCGTTGTCATCCGGCAACTGCGCCACGCCGTCGGCATGAACGACGCTGCTGATGCTGTCGGAAGTTCGCTGCTCATTCAGCGCCTGAGTAATGCTGGCGGCCTGGCCGATAACGGTTATGTGTTCCGTGGCATCCTCCGCCAGAGACGGCGGCGGCGCGACAAGAGCGCCGATGGCGATCGCCAGAGCGCTGAACCTGAATGTTGCAGTAGATATGGCGGCGTTTCGTTGTGGTTTCATGCGTTTTCCCCCCAGAGTGACGGCTATTTATTATCGGTTGACGGCTTATTGGGGAATGGATGCTAGAAATCGCAGGTGTCAGTTATATGACATGCCGGCACGATCGGAACCTTTTCGCCGCCAAATCGTGACGATTGCCGCCGGTTTTGAGCTTAAATGACTGCCGAAGGTTAACGTGCGCCGGCGGAATGCGGCGAAAATCCCCCGCCGGCCGGCGGCATCGGCGCCATAACGCAAAAAAATACGCATTTGGGGTGAGCTGAATTGACCCCCCGGCTGTCATGACGCCGTCATCTGCGCCTGTATGCTTAGGTCATCTTGTTTAATTTCATTAAGAGCCGCTGTTCATGTATCTCTTTTTCAGACAACACGGCAGCAAACTCCTGCTGCTGGCCTTTCTCGCCAATCTCGGCCTGCTGGCGGAGCTGATTATCGGCGTGGTCAAGCCCTGGGCGGAAATCGACTGGATGGACGTGCTGGCCGAGGGCGGATCGGCGCTGCTGGCGCTAAGCTGGCTGATCATGCTCCTGGTCAGCCGTCCCGCAGGCCGCGTAACCACGCTGCTGGCGCTGGGACTGGCCTGCATCTTTTTTTCCTGGTGGATGGATTGCCTGGATGAATTTATCAAGCTGCCGCACGAAGGAAACATCGGGAAATGGCTGGAAAACGTTCCGATGCCGATCGGGCTTATGCTGATTACGCTGGGGATCTACCACTGGCATCAGGAACAGCTGGCGATTAGCGCCCAGCTAAACAAGCGCGAGCGCTTGTTTCGCGAACACCTGCTGTTCGACAAACTCACTCCGCTGGGGGGCGCCGACTATCTGCGTAAGCAGCTATCGCTGTCGCTCAGGCAGGCCGCCGCCGAGCAGCAACCGCTGTCGCTGATCGTCATCGACCTGAACGACTTCGACGCGATTAACCGGCGCTTCGGTACGGCGGAGGGCGATTACGTGCTGCAGGCGCTGTGCCAACTGTTGCTGCTCAACCTGCGCCGGCAGGATCTGCTGTGCCGGCTGGCCGGCGATCGCTTTGTCGCCCTGTTGCCCAATACCGGCGAACAGCAGGCGAATATGATGGCGCAGGATCTGTATTCGGCGATCGCTCATCTGGCGCATCGCACGCAGCAGCATGGCGAACGCGTCAGACTACAGGCCAGCGTCGCCGCCGTGATGGCGCTTGACGAAGATCGGGACGCGCTGCTTCAGCGGCTAAATCAGGCGCTGAGCCGGGTTAAAGCCGCGCCCGCCGCACAGTTCAGGGTTGCGGGATGACGGCGAACGACGGCTGGTACGAGTGCGACGATCGCTTCATCGTCGGCCACCATCAGCCCGGTATTTTGATCGACCTGGCGCTATCGCGGGACATCGACGGTCACCGTCTGCTGCGCGGCACCGGCGTCTTTCTGGAAGATATCGCCGCCGGGAGGGTGCGTTTCAGCCAGCAGCAATTCGGCCAGTTGATAGACAACAGCATGCGCCTGTTGGACGCCGACGATACCAGCTTCCTGTTCGGCCGGCGTTCGCTGCCCGGCTGCTACGGCGACTTCAGCCATGTGTTGCAACAGGCGGACCATCTTCATCAGGCGCTGGACGATTTCGTCCGCTTTTGCAGCCTGTTCAGCCCGTTGCTGGCGCCGCGCATGTATTTGGACGATCGCTACCTCTGCCTGTACTGGCCGCAAAGCGATACGGATACCGGACGGCAGCGCTTCCTGCTGGAAGCCAGCATGGCCTCTATTGTCTCGCTCGGCCGCTGGCTCTGTCCGCAACAGCCCCTGCCCTGGCGCTTCCTGCTTACCTATCGTCAGCCGCGCTATATCGAACAGTACTGGGTGCACCTGGGCGATGGCCTGAGTTTCGATCAACCCCTCAATATGATGCTGTTGCCGGCCGAATACGTCTGGCAGATCTCGCCCCACGCCAACAGTACCGTCTGCGCCGTCGTTCGCCAGCAGTGTCTGCAACAATTGGAGGCGCAGGGATTTCGCCGCGGCTTTATTGATTATTTTTACGACTACCTGCGCGATCATTTGCGCGAGCCTTTAAATCTTGAACGCGTCGCCGCGTCGCTGGATATGAGCCCCGCCACGTTGAAACGCAAACTGCGCAAACACGATAGCAGCTTCCAGGTGCAGTGGGATCGGGTACGCAAACACACCGCCCTGTTTCTCTATTGGTTTCAGGGATTAAATAACGAAGAGGTCGCACAGTACCTGAATATCAGCGATATCAACAATTTTCGCCGTTCTTTTCGCCGCTGGACCGGCATCGCCCCCAGCGTCCTTTCACCACTTCCCGCCTGCTAGCAACGCAGCATATCGGCATAGCGTTAAAAATTTTTTGCGTGATCGCTCTCACTATCCTGAGATGCACTTATTGAACATTGCCCGGTCTTCATGACTAAATGAGAAAAATTCAGGACGTAACCATAATGACTTCTGGGCGAACCTGGTGAAATGAATATCGTTCCGAGAACGGGCGGTGTTTATTTCACCAGGTTTTTTTATGCTCGTTAATCAAGGATTCGAGGTTTTATTCCAGACGCTGCGGCTCCATTTCCGTGGTTCGCGTATGCAAGAGCCGGCAGGCACAAGAAAAACAGCGTCTACTTTACTTGGTATCGGAATGTCGTCGTAACAAGCGGCGCAATTTAAGGCGATAGGCTTAGCAGCCATGAAAGTAATAAAAACATTGAGTCACAACGCCGTACTGGCCGTTGACGAACAGGGGCAAGAGATTGTCGCCATCGGACGCGGCATCGGTTTCGGCAAAAAAACCGATGATGAGATCGATGCCGGAGAGATAAAAAGCTGGTTTATCAAGAGCGGCGGACCGGCTCAGGAGATCTTTCTGAAACTGATGAAACAGATCCCCACCCGTTATCTGATGCTGACGCAGGAGATCCTGGATCACGCCAAAGATAAAATCACCATCACGCAGTATGAAACGGTGTTCATCACGTTAAGCGATCATATTAATTACGCCATTCAGCGCCAGCAGGAGGGCAAGGTAATAAGGAATTTCCTGCTGTGGGACATCAGGCGGTTTTATCCCAATGAATACCTCATCGGGCTGGATGCGCTAAAGCTGATAGAAACGCGTCTGGGCGTCGCGCTGCCGGAGGACGAGGCGGGGTTTATCGCCATGCATCTCGCCAACGCCAGTCACGACGGCAGCTGGAATGAAACCATGCTGGCGACGGAGATGATCAAAGACATCCTCAATATCATCAAATTCGAGCTGTTTATCAGCTTTCACGAAGAGGATGTCGATTATCAACGCCTGATCACGCATCTGCGTTTTTTTACCCTGCGGGTACTGAAACGGCGCCCGGTGGATCATAAGGATCTATCTATTTACCAAGGCATTAATGAAATGATGCCCAAGGCTCATCACTGCGCATTAAAAATTGCCGACTACATGAAGGAGAAACACAGCTACAAGTTGACCATTGATGAAATCATGTTCCTGACCATACATATCAACCGGATTATGCATTCCAGCTAAGGCGTACCGGTCGGCAGGAAAAGACAAAAGACAGTCATATTTTGTTCAAGGCGTAACTTCGACACAGGCGCAACTTGACACAGGGAACGCGGGTTCCCCCCCGCAATTGGTTTTTATGGCGCGCTAGCTCTGGCCGCCGCCTTATTTGCGCCGCCGCGAGCGGCCATGAAGTTAATGGACCTTGACAGATATGAACGATAAAGCATTGGCGCAAGCCATAATAGAAAATGTCGGCGGAGAACAGAATGTGCAGTCCGTGGTGCATTGCGCCACGCGGCTGCGTTTCTCACTCAAAGACGATCGTCGGGCGAATCCCGACGCCATCAACGCCATGGACGGAGTTATCACCGTCATCAGCAGCGGCGGCCAGTTTCAGGTCGTTATTGGCAACCGTGTGCCGCTGGTATACCGCGCCATCGGCGAGTTCACCGCGTTAACCGGCGATACCGCGCCGGCCGGCGGCGACGGCAAGAAAAAGACCGTCCTTGAAGGGATAGTAGATATTGTTACCGCTATTTTCACCCCGCTGCTGGGGTGATGGCCGGAGCCGGTATTCTTAAAGGGTTGCTGGGTATTTTCATCGCGCTGGACTGGATGGCCAAACAGGATCCCACCTATATCATTCTGTATGCGGTATCCGATGCGCTATTCTTCTTCCTGCCCGTTTTCCTCGCCATTACTTCGGCGCGCCACTTCAAGGTCAACGTGTTCGTCGCCGTCACTCTGGCGGCGGCCATGGTCTACCCCTCGATCCAGACGCTGTACCAGACCCATGCGGACGTCAATTTCCTCGGGCTTCCCGTGGTGATGATGAATTACAGCTCCTCGGTATTTCCCATCATTATCCTGGTGTGGCTCAGCGGCTACGTGGAACGGTTCTTCAATCGCCATATCCATGAAAGCGTCCGCAATTTCGTTACCCCCTTCCTGATACTGGTCATCATGTTCCCGCTGCTGCTGCTGACCTTCGGCCCCTGGGGAATTTACGCCAGTGAATTTATCGCCTCGCTGTTCAAAACGCTGTACGGCACGTCGCCGGTGCTGGCCAGCGCAGTCCTGGCGGGAACGTCGCAAATGCTGGTAATCCTGGGCGTACACTGGGGGTTCGTGCCGGTGTATATCAATGACGTCGCCTTTATGGGGCGCTCCTACCTGAAAGCCGCGGCGGCGCCGGCTATCTTCGCCCAGTCCGGCGCGGTACTGGCGGTGATGCTGAAAACCCGCAACAAAAAGTTCCGCGGCCTGGCCGCCTCCGCTTTCGTTTCCTCGCTGTTCGGCATCACCGAACCTGCGGTGTACGGCATTACCCTGAAGCTAAAACGCCCGTTCCTGTGCGCCTGCGTCGGCGCTACGGCGGGCGGCGCCATCGTAGGGTATTTCCAGAGTTCGGCCATCTCCATGGGGATGACCAGCCTGCTGACCATTCCCATCTTTTACGGCCCCGGTTTCGGCGGATTCCTGGCGGGTCTGGCGGTGGCGTTCGTCGTCTCCGCAGTGCTTGCCTGGTTCGTCGGCTTCGAAGATGTGCCTGAAGAGGGTGAAGCGGCAACGGCCGGCACGCCTCCGGCACGCGCCGCAGACCTGGCGGCGGATAAGGCTGCGGCGTTCGGCGAGGATGACGACATCATAATGCCGATCAACGGCACATTGGTTCCCCTGTCGGAAGTGAACGATAAGGCATTTTCCAGCGGCGTGGTGGGAGAAGGCATCGCCATCATACCGGAAGAAGGCCGCGTCTACGCCCCGGTCGACGGCGTGGTCGCCATGACCTTCGACAGCGGTCATGCCGTGGGGATCCGTTCGGCGCGGGGCATCGAAATCCTGATCCATGTGGGAATCGACACGGTGCGCTTACAGGGCCGCCACTTCACCTGCAAAGTCACGGAAGGACAGTCCGTCAAACAGGGGGAACTGTTGATTGAATTCGACCTGGAAGCGATCCGCCGGGACGGGTTCGATCCGGTCACGCCGGTGATCGTCACTAACCCCGGCGAGTTCAGGCGGCTGGAAATCCAGCGCCAGCCTGGTCTTCAGGTGGGAGATATCCTGATGAGGGTCGCCTGACGCCCTCCATACCATTCGTCTCGTCTGATAGTTAACCATTTTCGAAATGACGCCTGTCGTTTCGCGGGTGACGTGCGTCCGAAAAACACGTCGGTGATCTCTGGAATGAAGGAAAACGACAATGCATAACACATCTGTATCCTATAGAAAAATCGGCGTTGGCCTGGCGCTGGCCGCGGCATCGTGGTCCACGCTGGCCGAAGCGGCGCCGTTAACGGTGGAGCAACGGCTGGCGGCGCTGGAAAAACATTTACAGCAAACGGAACAACGGCTTGCCCAGACCGAAAAAGAACTACAGCACTATAAACAGGCGGAGAAGTCTGCCGCCGCCCCGGCCGCGGCGCGCCCCGCGCAACCTGACGTTTCCGCCGCTGAACGGCCCGCGCAGGTTGCCGCCGTCACTTCGGCTCCGGCTGCGAAAACCGCCGCGCCGGATGGCCGGCAAAGCGCGGACGGCGCCGCGGGAAATCTGACTCTACAGCAGATCAGCGATTACGTAAAAAACGACATCGGCGTGGTATACAGCGGCTCTTTCCGCACCGGCTGGGCAAGTACGACCAATGGCGGCCCGAAATCCTGGGCGATCGGATCGCTCGGCCGTTTCGGCAACGAATACGACGGCTGGTGGGATCTGAACGTCAATAAACGGGTGTACGAACAAGGCAACAAGAGCGTCTGGGCCAATATCAAGATGGAGGGGGATTTGGGGCTGCAACAGACCAATGAAACCTTTGAAAAAGGTTACGCCGGGGGCGCCTTCGCCAAATTCAGCAAAATGTACATCAATACCAAAGGGTTCC
The DNA here is from genome assembly GCF_017569925.1 of Brenneria izadpanahii. Lineage (NCBI taxonomy): Bacteria > Pseudomonadati > Pseudomonadota > Gammaproteobacteria > Enterobacterales > Pectobacteriaceae > Brenneria > Brenneria izadpanahii. The sequence continues at coordinate 4,553,852 of NZ_CP050854.1, forward strand.
TGCCCTTCGCTCCCGAGGCGAGCTTCTGGCTGGGCAAACAGAATCTGCCGATGTATGACGTGCAACTGCTGGATTGGAAGAGCTTGCGCACCAGTTCGGGCGTCGGCGTCGGCATCGACGACTGGAAAGTCGGCCCCGGTACGCTCGCCATGTCGCTAACCCGCGCCGATGTGGATAACTATAAGATCGCCTGCAAAGAGTCCGCCACCAGCTGTAGCGATACCACCCAGGTCAACGTCAATGCGGTGGAGCTGCGGTATAAAAACCTGCCGCTTATCGGTAAATCGACGCTTGAACTCGACGGCAAGTATGTAACGTCCAACAAGACCGATGAACAGAGCAATCAGGAAAGCAGCGGCGAATACTATCAGGTGAAACCTGCATGGCTGTTGGGCGGCATCGTGCGCAACACCTTCTCCGGCGGGAAGAATGAATCGTCCCTGCAGGTCGCCAATAACTCTCTCGCCAGCCAGTTCATGAATATTTCCGATGCCAATCCCGACTACGACAGCGGCAGTTCGTATTACGGCCGTCACAGCGGCGGCGTCGGCTGGCGTCTCATCAATCAGGGCGAATTTATGCTGGGAGACAGAATCATCATGGCCCACGCCGCCGTAATTGGAGCCGGACAGGATCTCTACTCGTATAATACCGGGGCGCATACCGACTTTAAAACCCTGCGCTTAGTGGCGCGGCCGGCCTGGATATGGGATACCTTCAATCAGACGGCGCTGGAACTGGGCTGGTTCAAACAGAGAAATACGGTCGACGATAGCGACTATGATGAACAAGGTTATAAGGTAACGCTGGCCCATACCTGGAAGATAGCAACCAGTATCATGGATTCACGCCCCGAGATCCGCTTCTACACCACGTACCTCAAGGCGTTGCAAAATGACATCGATAGCGTGAACTTCAACGATGGGAAAGACCATCAGATCAGCTTTGGCATACAGACGGAAGTGAACTGGTAAAGGAAATCGACATGATGAAAAAGCTACATGAAATCAACCGGGGCGAAGAGGGAAATTATCTTTTCCCTTTCTTGTGGCTGCATGGAGAGGATGAAGCGACGTTGACCCGCCATGTCGATGCCATCGCCCAGGCCGGCATGCGGGCTTTCTGCGTCGAGGCCAGGCCGCACCCCGATTTTCTCGGCGAACGCTGGTGGCGGGATATGGATGTGGTAATGGACCGCGCGCGGCAAAAAGGCATGCGGGTATGGCTGCTGGATGACGCCCACTTCCCCACCGGCGGAGCTAACGGACGCGTGCGGCGGGATTTTCCGCATTTACAGAAAACCTTTCTGAAAATTCATCAAAATGATTTTCACGGACCGCGATCGCACACCCACTTCCTGTTGGATTGGGCGCGGGCGATCCCGCGGCCGGGGATTCTATCCGCGCATGACAACCCCTATCTGCAACCCGATTACCCCAACCGTATCGTCGGCGTGGTCGCCGCCCGGCTGCTGGATTATGAGCGGGTGGATCCCGCCAGCCTGACGGACCTGAGCGACAGAATGCGCAACGGCGTACTGTACTGGGATTTGCCGGAGGGCGACTGGCGGTTGTTCACCCTGGTAGAGACTCAACAAGGGGGAGAGAAGGCAACGGAGGGTTATCTGGACCCATTGCGCGCGGAGGCGACGCAGGTATTGATCGATACGGTGTACGAACCGCATTTCCAACGCTACCAGCAGGATTTCGGCCGCACCTTCGCCGGTTTTTTCTCCGATGAACCGCGCTTTGGCAATACCAGCGGCGCCGGCGCCATTGTGGGACAACAAGAGATGGTGCTGCCTTGGAATGATGAAGTGCTGGATCTGCTGCGACAACCGTTAGGGGCCGAAGCACTGAAGCTGCTGCCGCTGTTGGCCGTCGAAGGCGGTGAGATAGCGCATCGCGTGCGCTATCACTACATGGATATCGTCAGCGGGCTCTATAGCGCAAGGTTCAGCGGGCAATTGGCCGCCTGGTGCCGCCGGCATCAGGTCCAATATATCGGGCATATCATCGAGGACAACAACGCCCATGCCCGGCTGGGATATGGCGCGGGCCATTTCTTCCGCGCCTTGCGCAATCAGGATATGGCGGGCATCGACGTGGTGCTCAATCAGATCGTGCCAGGGATGGATAAAGGATATTTCAAGGCATTCACTTCCCAGGGATGGGACGGCGAGTTCTTTCACTATGCGCTGGCCAAGCTGGGATCTTCCCTGGCCCACGTTACGCCGGGCATGAAGGGCAGAGCATTTTGCGAGATTTTCGGCGCTAACGGCTGGGCGGAGGGGCTCTCGCTGATGCGCTGGCTGACGGATCATATGCTGGTGCGGGGCATCAACGCCTTTGTGCCCCACGCCTTCAGCGCGGCGCCGTTCCCGGACGCAGACTGTCCGCCGCATATCTATGCCGACGGTCACGATCCCTTGTACCGCTTTTGGCCTTACTTTACCCGCTACGTAAACCGGGCGGCGCACCTGCTTTCCGGCGGGCGCAGCGCGGCCCGGGTGGCGCTGCTCTACCATGCGGAAGCCGAATGGTCCGGGCGGGCCATGCTGCTCCAGCAGCCGGCGCGCGAGCTGATGCAGCGCCAGATTGATTTCGACATCCTCTCTCTGGACGATGTGCTGGCGGGCGAAACGGCGCGGGGCGGCCTGCGGGTAAACCAATCCACCTACCAGACGCTGGTGATCCCCTGGTCCGAGGCGTTGCCGGCCGCAGGTATCGAACGGCTATTAACTCTCGCCCGGCATCAGGTCAATCTGAGATTCATTCGGGAACTGCCAGAGCGCTACAGCGATCAGCCGCTGGATAAAGGCCTGGCGCAGTTGGCTAACGAGCCCGCCGTATGCGCAGTCGAACTAACCGGACTGGCCGACCATCTGGTCGGGCTGGGCATGGCGGAAGCCCGGTGCGATGAGGCGCAGCCCTGGCTGCGTTATTACCACTACTGCCAGGACGACGGGGATATCTTCATGTGGTTCAACGAACATCCCGGCGCAACGCTGACGACGGAGATCGCCCTGACGCGGCCGGAGCCGCAAGCGCTGTATTTCTACGAACCGCAGGATAATGCTTTCAGCGCCGTCGACGTCCGCTGGCAGCAAGGAAGCGCCGTGTTCACCCTGAGCCTGGAGCCAGGCGAAAGCCGTTTCATGGTGACGGGGCGGAAATTTGAGCCGGTGCAGAAAACGCCCCCGATGCGGGCAAGCCGATCGTTGGATGGACCTTGTATGGTTTCGCTATCCCGGACGGAGGATTACCCGCGTTTTAGCGCCGAGTTCCCCCTGGAGAAACGCCTCGATCTGGCTGCTCCCGAACGCTTCCCTGATTTTGTCGGAACGGTGCGCTACGAATACCGGCTCCAGTTGGAGAAAGAGACGGAGTTGGCCTGGCTTCACCTGTCCCAGGGCGTCGAGGCGGTAGAAGTCTTCGTCAACGGCAGCGCTGCCGGAGTGCGGATAGCGCCGCCCTACCGCTTCCCGCTGGGGAATAAGCTGGTGGCGGGCGAGAACCGCATTGTGCTGGAGATAACCAATACTTTGGTGAAATCGCAGAAGGACTATCTGTCTCACTTTCTTCCCCAGGATCCTACCGGCATCGTAGGCGATATCCGAATCGAGCTATATTGAGCGCACGGTTCGGCGCCATTACCAGGTTAGAGGTGAGAGCAGAAGAAGCGGAGCCATCGGTTAGTAAGTGGATACCAACCGTTAAAATGCCCCGCTTTCTTCGAACCGCGCGTCCGCAAAGCTGGAAGCATCGAACTCCCCCTATTACAGCAGGCCGATGCAGGTTGCATCAGGTTGAGGCCGGGGGGAAGCTGAACAGAAGGGAAAGCCGGTAAATCCGTAGGGTTGAGATAAAAAAAATAGACGTCCATCGACGTCTATTAATTTTGTATTGGTACCGAGGACGGGACTTGAACCCGTAAGCCCAATCGGGCACTACCACCTCAAGGTAGCGTGTCTACCAATTCCACCACCTCGGCATCACAATTACTGCTATGTCACAACAGTGACGAGCACTGCCGTTACATTACTCGTTACAACGATTACTGCGGAATATCGCTCGCTGGCGCTGAAGGCGCGGCAGGCGTTGTTGTCGGCTGCTCTACCTTTTCAGGCTGGCTCAGGTTTTCCCATTCGCCGCCAGTCTTATTATGCTGTGAACTCATGTTGCCCAGCACCAGACTGATAATGAAGAACAAAGTCGCCAACGCCGCAGTCATGCGAGTCATGAAATTCCCGGAGCCGCTCGAACCGAACAAAGTGGCAGAAGCACCTGCTCCGAACGAGGCTCCCATATCAGCGCCTTTACCTTGTTGCAGCATAATCAAGGCAACCAGCCCGATCGCTATCAACAGGAAAATGACTAACAGAGCTTCGTACATAGTTGTACCTGTAACCGTTTTCCCCATAGATCTATGGAGATTTTAAATTCTTGCGGCAGAGAACGAGAGCCGCGTCTAATCCGCTAAAGCCGATGAGAACTGTCATCCCTTATTAAGCGGGTCTGAATACTAACCAAAGGCTGCTGCGTAAGCAAGGGTAATTTAGCCGCCGTTTGCTGATTGAAGAAAAAAACATCGGCTTTCGCTACGCCGGCCTCACGGAGCGCCTTATCTAGTTGATTGCTAAGGTTAGCCAACCGCTAACCGAATCGGTAATTATTTAAAATAGCGGTATCGCCAGAATAACGGCGGCGCCGTTTTCTGGCTCATCCCGACGGGTTTAAACCGCTTTTACCGCATCGGCAATCCGATTGGCCAACGCAATTACCGTTGCCTCATCTTCGCCTTCAACCATAACGCGAATCAGCGGCTCCGTGCCGGATTTTCTCAGTAATACCCGCCCCCGGCCTGTCAGCTCTTTCTCAACATCCTGTGTTACCTGCTGCACCGTCTTGTCCTCAAGGGGATCGTTCTCGCCGGAGAAACGAACGTTCACCAGAATCTGCGGGAACAATTTCATGCCGCTGCACAGGTCATGTAGACTCATATGGTTTCTGACCATCGCAGTGAGCACTTGCAAACCAGCGATAACCCCATCGCCCGTCGTCGTTTTATCCAGAAGAATAACATGACCGGAGTTTTCAGCGCCGATGCGCCAACCTTTGGCCTGCATCATTTCCAGTACATAGCGATCGCCGACTTTGGCGCGGGCAAACGGAATTCCCAGTTGTTTTAATGCGAGCTCTAATCCCATATTACTCATCAGGGTTCCCACCGCGCCGCCGCGCAGCTGTCCCTGACGTAAACCTTCGCGAGCGATGATATACAGGATCTGATCGCCGTCGACTTTGTTACCCTGATGGTCAACCATAATCAACCGGTCGCCATCGCCGTCGAATGCCAGCCCCACATCGGCTTTTTCCGCCACGACACGCGCCTGTAGCTGCCTGACATCCGTCGCGCCGCACTCTTCATTGATGTTCATTCCATCCGGTTCGCAGCCCATGGAAATGACTTTCGCCCCCAGCTCGCGCAATACGCTGGGAGCGATGTGATAGGTTGCGCCGTTCGCACAATCAACCACGATTTTCAGGCCATTCAGGTTCAATTCACTGGGGAATGTTCCTTTGCAGAATTCGATATAACGCCCGGCGGCATCAACGATGCGATTCGCTTTCCCCAATTCCGCCGATTCAACGCAGGTCAGCGGCTTCTCTAATTCAGCTTCGATCGCTTCTTCCACTTCATCAGGCAGTTTAGTCCCGTCGATGGAGAAAAATTTAATACCGTTGTCATAGTAAGGGTTGTGAGAGGCGGAAATGACAATACCGGCTTCCGCTCTGAACGTTCGCGTCAGATAAGCCACCGCCGGCGTCGGCATCGGTCCGGTAAAAGAGGCGGATAAGCCGGCCGCGGCCAGCCCGGCCTCTAACGCAGACTCCAGCATATAACCGGATATTCGGGTGTCTTTGCCGATAATAATTTTACGCGAACCATGCCGTGACAGCACTTTTCCCGCGGCCCATCCCAGCTTCAACACAAAATCGGGGGTAATGGGGCTATCGCCCACTTTGCCCCTCACACCGTCAGTCCCAAAATATTTACGGTTACTCATAATAATTTTTATTCCTTTGCTGAAAGAGTCGCTTCAACTATGCGCATCGCATCTACGGTTTCTTTTACGTCATGAACGCGAATAATTTGCGCCCCCTGCATCGCCGCAATCACCGCGCATGCCACACTACCCTGCACCCGTTTTACCGGCGGAACCTTGAGCAGTTGTCCAATCATGGACTTTCTGGACATCCCGACCAGCAGCGGCAATCCGAAACGGTGCAACTCGCTCAAGCGAGCCAGAAGCTGATAATTATGGGCCAGATTTTTACCAAATCCGAATCCAGGATCCAGCAGCAGCTTACTTTTCGGGATATTGCCGTTCACACAGCGCTCAATCTGCTGTTGAAAAAAATCCCCGATCTCCGTCATCAGATCATCATAATGGGGATTATTCTGCATCGTTTTTGGCAATCCCTGCATATGCATCAGGCACACCGGCAGGCCGGCGGCGGCGGCGGCGGCCAAAGCGCCCGGTTCTTGCAATGAGCGAATGTCGTTAATCAGGTGGGCGCCCGCTTGCGCGGAAGCGGTGATCACTTCCGGTTTTGAAGTATCGACGGAAATCCAGGTTTCAAAACGTTGAGCCAATGCCTCGACGACAGGAATCACACGTTCCAACTCTTCTTCCACGCTCACTTCATCCGCCCCTGGACGGGTCGACTCGCCGCCAATATCAATCAGCGTCGCGCCGGCGGCAATCATCTCCTGCGCATGAAACAGCGCCGCATCCAGCGTATTGTGTTTACCGCCATCAGAAAATGAATCAGGAGTGACGTTAAGAATGCCCATCACATTGGGTCGAGAAAGATCCAGGGTTGATCCTCTGGCGATCAATTGCATGATTGTCCCTCAAATCGTTGGCTTAAAACTTATCCGGCAGGCAGTTTAGTAAAAAACCCCGGACAAGTCCGGGGTTTGTAGTTGCAACCGTGTGTAATGCAATCAGCATACTGGTTGAATTATTTCTCGCCTAACTGCTCGGATATTGTGTTACCCGGATTGGGCGTACGGGATTCATCAACCGGCGTCGGCGCTTTGGGCGAGCCGCCGCTGCCAGAACTGCTATCCGGTTTCTGCTCTTCCCAACCGGCCGGCGGGCGAACATCTTTACGCGCCATCAGATCGTCAATCTGGGGCGCATCAATGGTTTCATACTTCATCAATGCATCCTTCATTGAATGAAGGATATCCATATTCGCCATCAGTAATTCACGGGCACGTTGATAGTTACGCTCAATCAGCGACTTAACTTCCTGGTCGATGATTCTGGCCGTTTCATCCGACATATGCTTGGCTTTCGCTACGGAACGGCCCAGGAATACTTCGCCGTCTTCCTCTGCATACAGCAGCGGACCGAGTTTTTCGGAAAAGCCCCACTGCGTTACCATGTTGCGGGCGATAGACGTCGCAACCTTGATATCGTTTGACGCGCCGGTGGAGACTTTCTCCGCACCGTAGATGATTTCCTCGGCCAAACGGCCGCCGTACAGGGTGGAAATCTGGCTCTCCAGCTTCTGACGGCTGGCGCTGATCGCATCACCTTCCGGCAGGAAGAACGTCACGCCCAGCGCACGGCCGCGCGGAATAATCGTCACCTTATGCACCGGATCGTGTTCCGGCACCAGACGGCCGATAATCGCGTGTCCGGCTTCATGATAAGCGGTGGACTCTTTCTGCTGTTCCGTCATCACCATGGAGCGACGTTCCGCCCCCATCATGATCTTGTCTTTGGCCTTCTCAAACTCGACCATCGACACAACCCGTTTATTACCGCGGGCCGCGAACAGCGCGGCTTCGTTGACCAGGTTAGCCAGATCGGCGCCGGAGAATCCAGGCGTGCCGCGGGCAATCACGGAAGCATCGATATCCGGAGCCAAAGGTACGCGGCGCATATGCACTTTCAGAATCTGTTCGCGGCCACGGACATCCGGCAAGCCTACAACCACCTGACGGTCAAAACGGCCTGGACGCAGCAGCGCCGGGTCAAGCACATCAGGACGGTTAGTCGCGGCGATAACAATGATGCCTTCGTTACCTTCAAAGCCATCCATTTCAACCAGCATCTGGTTCAGCGTCTGTTCACGTTCATCGTGACCGCCGCCCAGACCTGCGCCACGTTGACGGCCTACCGCGTCAATTTCATCGATAAAGATGATACAAGGCGCGGCTTTCTTTGCCTGCTCGAACATATCACGAACGCGGGATGCGCCCACACCAACGAACATTTCAACGAAATCTGAACCGGAAATGGTAAAGAAAGGCACTTTCGCTTCACCGGCAATCGCTTTCGCCAGCAGGGTTTTACCTGTCCCTGGCGGACCGACCATCAGAATGCCCTTCGGTATTTTACCGCCCAGTTTCTGGAAACGGCTCGGTTCACGCAGATATTCGACCAGTTCACTGACTTCTTCTTTTGCTTCGTCACAGCCAGCGACGTCGGCGAAAGTCGTTTTGATCTGATCTTCGGTCAGCATACGAGCCTTGCTCTTGCCAAAGGACATGGCGCCTTTACCGCCGCCGCCTTGCATTTGGCGCATGAAGAAGATCCAGACACCGATCAGCAACAGCATTGGGAACCAGGAAATAAAGATCGAAGCCAGTAAACTCGGCTCTTCCGGCGGCTCACCAACGACTTTCACATTCTTCGTTAGCAGGTTATCCAGTAGCTTGGGATCGTTGACAGGAATATACGTCGTGTATCTGTTGCTATCTTTTTTGACAACATTGATCTCACGCCCGTTAATGCGTGCTTCACGGACCTGATCCTGATTCACTTCAGTTAAAAAGGTTGAATAATCCACCCTACGGCCATTCGACTCGCTGGGCCCAAAGCTCTGAAAGACAGACATCAGCACGACTGCGATGACTAACCAGAGAATCAGGTTTTTCGCCATGTCACTCAAGGGATTAACCTCATATTACAACTGTGTTAAAAAACAGCGTTAGGGTACTACAGTTTGCGCCCTGTCGCTACGATATACACTTCACGAGATCTGGCACGCGAAGCGTCTGGTTTACGAATTTTAACCTTCGTAAACAGGGAGCGAATTTCCCGCAGGTATTCATCAAAACCTTCTCCCTGAAACACTTTTACCAGGAAACTTCCGCCTGGCGCTAAAACATCCCGACACATACCAAGTGCTAATTCAACCAGATACATCGCTTTCGGAATATCAACTGCCGGAGTACCACTCATGTTCGGGGCCATGTCGGACATCACCACCTGAACTTTGTTGTCCCCAACCCTTTCAAGAAGGGCGTTAAGGACTAATTCATCACGAAAATCCCCTTGTAGGAAATCGACGCCAACAATAGGATCCATAGGCAAAATATCACATGCAATGATGCGGCCCTTACCGCCGATCTGCGTCACGACATACTGTGACCAGCCGCCAGGCGCCGCACCTAAATCCACAACAGTCATTCCGGGTTTAAACAGTTTGTCGCTCTGTTGTATTTCATCAAGTTTAAACCAAGCTCGCGAGCGGAGCCCTTTTTTCTGCGCCTGTTGCACATATTTATCGCTAAAGTGTTCCTGCAACCAGCGACTGGAACTTGCAGAACGCTTTTTAATGGCCATCTATTTTCCAACTATTCTCAGTAAGGCGCTATACCCTTTATCTTTCAAGCCGCATCTCTGCGTTGGCAGCCCTTCGGCCGCCGCCCTGATGCATCTCGAAATCTTTTGGGCGTAATTGGTAAGTAGAAACCTCGCTCTCAGCCTCCAATCCGTATAACCAATTTGGTTATAATCATGAGATGGCGGTAGAATGAGCCGTTTTCAATCCCAACCTAAGCAAAAAGACAATGAATCTAAGTAATAAACAAAAACAACACCTGAAAGGTCTGGCGCATCCGTTAAAACCGGTGGTCATGCTGGGCAATAACGGCCTCACCGAAGGTGTTCTGGCTGAGATCGAACAAGCATTGGAACATCACGAACTGATCAAAGTTAAAGTCGCGGCTGAAGAGCGAGAAACCAAAAATTTGATCATTGAAGCTATTGTTCGTGAAACCGGGGCCAGCAACGTTCAGGTTATAGGTCACACGCTGGTACTCTATCGTCCTTCGAAAGAACGTAAAATAGTGTTACCACGATAACATTTTTTATTTCAGGATACTCAGTTTTAACGGAAAGGTGCCACGCCTATCCGTTAGAGAAAAGGCCGCAAGCGGCCTTTTTCTTTTCTTTACAAACTTTGTTGGTTTTATCATCAAGGCAATGAAAATTACAGGTATTCAACGCTGACGATTTCATATTCGACGTCGCCGCCCGGCGTGCGGATTACGACGATATCGTCCTGTTCCTTGCCGATAAGCCCGCGGGCGATAGGCGAGTTCACGGAAATCAGATTCTGCTTAAAATCAGCTTCGTCATCGCCAACGATGCGATAAGTTTGTTTTTCTTCGGTATCCAGATTAAGGATCGTAACGGTCGCGCCAAAGATAACGCGCCCGGCGGCTGACATTTTCGTCACGTCGATAACTTGCGCATTGGAAAGTTTGGCTTCGATATCTCGGATACGCCCTTCGCAAAAACCCTGCTGCTCACGCGCGGCATGGTATTCCGCATTTTCTTTCAAGTCGCCATGCTCACGAGCTTCAGCAATCGCGGCAATGATTTCAGGCCGGCGGACGCTCTTTAAAAAATCCAGCTCTTCGCGTAATTTTTCGGCACCACGTAACGTCATCGGAAATTGTTTCATATTATCTATACCTCTAGAAAATCCGTACGCCTCAAATAATCGTCATCCTGACACGTTAAAAATCAAATACGACGGAGTATCTACTTACATGCCAGTGTTTTCCGGCAATTAAACAAAAGTAACCAGCCCCGGAAGAAAATTTCCAGGCCGGAAGCGGTTTTGCATTTTGATACGTATTTTAACTCAGAGTTCCATAGGGATCATCGTTTACTTTAGACCTTATTGCGCCGTAGTATGACCGCACGTTACCCCGTTGTTAGCTGAGATTATGCGTTTTTCATCGATCATTCCCGGACTTGCCTGCGCTTTTGTCCTGCATGCGAATGCAGCGACTGTTGAAGATCATATCCAGTATCTGCCTGACGGCGCCAATCTGGCTCTGGTCGTACAGAAAATTGGCGCGACGACCCCTACGCTGGCCTTTAACAGTCAACAGATGGCGCTCCCCGCCAGTACCCAAAAGGTGTTGACCGCGCTGGCCGCGCTCTTGCAGCTAGGTCCAGATTATCGTTTTGTCACCACGATGGAAAGTCATGATCCGATCTCTAATGGGCAATTGCGCGGTAATCTGATCGTTCGCTTCAGCGGAGACCCGACGTTGAAGCGTCAGCAAATACGCAACATGGTACAGGAACTGAAAAAAAGCGGAGTGCGGGAAATCGAGGGCGACGTTATGATCGATACCTCCGTTTTCGCCAGTCACGATAAGGCTCCCGGCTGGCCCTGGAACGATATGACGCAGTGCTTCAGCGCGCCGCCTTCGGCGGCGATCGTCGATCGCAACTGTTTCTCCGTCTCGCTCTATAGCGCCCCTAAAGCGGGCGATAACGCATTCATTCGCGTCGCGTCTTATTATCCGGTGCAAATGTTCAGCGAGGTTCGTACGCTGGCTAAAGGCTCCCCTGACGCGCAATACTGCGAATTGGATGTGGTTCCCGGAGAACTGAACCGATTTACGCTCACAGGCTGTCTGACGCAGCGAGAAGAGCCGCTCCCGCTGGCCTTCGCGATCCAGGACGGCGCCAGCTATGCCGGCGCGATTGTCAAAGACGAGCTACTACAGGCGGAGATCAGAATAAAAGGCAGTTTACGCCGTCAAACGCGGCCGAGCCCCGCCGGCAGCATACTGGCGCAAACCCAGTCCGCGCCGTTGCACGACCTACTGACCATTATGCTGAAAAAATCCGACAACATGATCGCCGATACCGTTTTTCGCACCATCGGTCATGAACGATTCAACGTACCCGGCACATGGCGCGCCGGCGCTGATGCGGTTCGTCAGATTTTACGTCAAAAAGCCGGGGTGGATTTAGGCAATAGCATCGTGGTTGACGGCTCCGGGTTGTCCCGTCATAACCTGATCTCACCGGCCACCATGATGCAGGCGTTACAGTATATCGCCCAGCACGATAACGAGCTGAATTATATAGAAATGCTGCCGCTTGCCGGCTATGACGGCACGCTGCAGTATCGCGGCGGCTTACATGAAGCGGGCGTGGACGGTAAAGTTTCTGCGAAAACCGGCTCGTTGCAAGGCGTTTATAATCTGGCGGGATTCATCACTACGGCCAGCGGACAGCGAATGGCCTTTGTCCAATACCTTTCCGGCTATGCGGTGCCTCCGGAAGATCAACGCGCGCGCCGCGTTCCCTTGGTGCGTTTTGAAAGCCGCTTGTACAAAGACATCTATCAGAACAACTAAAATAATACCGCGCCTATTTTTGCGCAGTATCATGAGGCTCTGAGAGAGGAAAGAAATCGGGAATTTATCGCCGAAAATCAAATAAATTCCCGATATGACAGAAAGGAACCGGCGGCCTGACCAGATGGAAAACCTATTGTTTTCCATCGAAGCCTTCCGCGGCGCATCATCAGTGTTGATAAATGGTTTCGACGCCTTCTTCGTCTTCGTCGTCCCAATCATCATCCCAGTCATCTTCGGCTTCGCTTTCTGCTTTCGCCAACTGCTCGCGATGATAATCGTCCCACATGAACTCGACTTTTTCCGGCGCGCTTTCTTCAATCGCCATCGCTTTAGGCTGTACTTTCAGGAAGTTCATCACATCCCAGCACAACGCGTTAACCCCTTCGCGATTAGCCGCTGAAATCAGATAATACTTCTCTTCCCAACCTAATGCCGCGGCAATATCTTTAGCCCGTTTTTCCGCTTCGGCCTTATCAAGCAGATCGACCTTATTGAATACCAGCCAACGCGGTTTTTCAGACAGCCCCGCGCTGTATTGCTGTAATTCATTCACGATCACTTTGGCGTTTTCCACCGGATCGGACTCGTCAATCGGCGCCAGATCGACCAGGTGCAGCAATACCCGACAGCGCTCCAGATGCTTCAGGAAGCGAATACCTAGCCCTGCGCCGTCAGAGGCGCCTTCAATCAGCCCTGGGATATCGGCGACGACAAAGCTTTGCTCGCTGTCCATGCGAACAACGCCGAGGCTCGGAACCAACGTGGTAAAGGGATAATCGGCCACTTTCGGCTTGGCCGCTGAAACCGCGCGGATGAAGGTCGATTTACCGGCATTAGGCAGCCCCAGCATACCGACGTCCGCCAGCAGCAGCAGCTCCAGCATCAATTCACGTTCTTCCCCCGGCGTACCGTCCGTTTTCTGACGCGGCGCGCGGTTGACGGAAGACTTGAACCGGGAGTTCCCCAATCCATGCCAGCCGCCTTTGGCGACCATCAGGAGCTGTTGATGACGAGTCATATCACCCAACACTTCGCCGGTTCCCTTATCCAGCACCCGGGTGCCGACAGGAACCTTGATCGTAATGTCTTTACCGCGTTTGCCCGTACAGTCGCGGCTCTGACCGTTTTGTCCGCGCTCGGCCCGGAATGATTTTTCAAAACGGTAGTCAATCAGCGTATTCAGGTTTTCATCGGCCAACAAATAGACATCGCCGCCGTCGCCGCCGTCGCCGCCGTCAGGGCCGCCATTTGGAATATATTTTTCGCGGCGGAAGCTAACGCAGCCATTACCGCCATCACCCGCCACAACCAGAATTGTGGCTTCATCTACAAACTTCATTCATTCTCTCCGCAAAAAACCAATAGAGAACATCTACTTGTTTTAGGCTATTTATTGGTTCTTTTTGGCGTAACTTTTTGATTTCAAGGAATACCGGCATAAATGCCATCAACCATTAAAAACCGACGCACCAGAACCTATTTCCGGCAAAGGGGCGGATTGTACCCGCTTCCCTCAACATTTTCATCTGTATTAAAAGTAAACAGTATAGAAGGAATATCAAAACGGCACTACCACATTACCGTTACGGGCCGCTATCGCCCCGTTTTCATCGCTCGTTCGGCCACTCCGCCCTATTTAGGCAACACTATGGAAACGGGTTCTTTTCCCCCTGGGAAAAAACGGTGTCCGACCGCAGAGAACATCGCTCCCGCCACAACGACCAAAGCGCCGACATACCCTAGCAAGTTAAGCGCGGTAATCCCAAAATACGCGGGCCAGAACAAAGCCAATAGATCGGAGAAAAACAGCGAGAATAGCGGCGTGAGCGTAATCACAGCGCTCACCTGGGCTGACTGCCAACGCGCCATCGCCTCCGCCAGCGCGCCATAGCCTATCAGCGTATTCGCGCCGCAAAACAGCAGACAGGCGAACTGCAGGCTATTGAGCCGCAGAATAACCTCCGGGTGGGCAAATGGCGTAATGAGCAAGACGCAAAGCACATAAAGCAAGAGCAAAATCTGCTGCGACGTCAGACGACGCAGCAATACCTTCTGCGCAACGCCGTACATTACCCATACCGCGGCGGCGCAAACGCCCAGCAGTACGCCCAAAGTGTAATCGGTAAGGCGGGTGAAAATTTCAATCAGGCTGGCGTTAAAGAATAAAACCAGTCCGCACACCAGCGTCGCCGCGCCAATAACCTGCGTAACGCGCATCTTTTCTTTCAGGATGAGTACGCTGGCGAACATCATGCCGACAGGCGAAAGTTGACCAATGACCTGAGAAGCCGTGGGACTGAGATATTGCAAAGATGAGCTGAAAAAAACGAAATTCCCCAGTAATCCACAGGTTGCCGCCACCAATACAATCAACCAGCGGCGGCGACGAAAAATCCGCAGCGGGGGCAATTGCTTCCGAGAGAACAACATAAGCCCCAGGCCGATCGACGCGATGAGAAACCGATACCAAACAACCGTATAAGGTTCCATCACGGCCAGAACCTGTTTCATGGCGATCGGTAAGGCGCCCCAGCATATTGCCGTGGTCAACGCCAGACAAAGACCGATACCAGTCTGTTGCTTAGTGTTCATGTTCGTCTCAGGTGATTGAACGGGATCAGAATGTAAAAAGCCCCGCAACGAATTGCGGGGCTTAAATCTGTAGACCTAACGCGAAAAATTATTCAGCGACGATGCTGATATATTTACGGTTTTTAGGGCCTTTTACTTCGAACTGAACTTTACCGTTAGACAAAGCGAACAGCGTATGGTCCTTACCGCAGCCTACGTTGCTGCCAGCGTGGAATTTGGTTCCGCGCTGACGAACGATGATGCTGCCCGCCAATACTGCTTCGCCGCCGAAACGTTTTACGCCCAGGCGTTTGCTTTCTGAGTCACGACCGTTACGAGTCGAACCGCCAGCTTTCTTGTGTGCCATTTATCCGCTCTCCTAAATCTTAAGCGCTGATGCCGGTGATTTTCACGTCAGTGAACCACTGACGGTGGCCCGCTTGCTTACGATAGTGTTTACGACGACGAAACTTAACAATCTTAACTTTCTCGCCACGACCGTGAGCAACAACTTCAGCTTTAATTTTACCGCCATCGACGAAAGGAACGCCGATTTTGATTTCTTCACCATTGGCAATCATCAGAACCTGATCAAACTCAATAGCTTCACCAGTTGCGATGTCCAGCTTTTCCAAGCGAACGGTTTGCCCTTCGCTTACTCGGTGTTGTTTACCACCACTTTGGAAAACTGCGTACATAAAAAACTCCGCTTTCCGCGCACTCAACGTATGATTATCCAGAGTGCACTATAAATATTCACAATAGGGCGCGAATTCTACGCAAAAATACCGAGGATGACAAGTGCAGAATCACAGGATGTGCAGAAAAAGAGTACAACATATTAACTGCCGTTTATCTCTCCCATTTTTCCAGTACAATCAACTCAACAAATCCCATCATATGCCGATATGAGACAGAAATCTTACGGCGATGTTGAAGAAATCAGCTGGCACAAACCATGAATCTAGAACAAATCACAGCGTTAACTGCCCAGGACATGGCGGCCGTTAATAAGGTAATTATTGAGCAACTGAACTCTGATGTCGTTCTCATCAATCAACTCGGCCACTATATCATCAGCGGAGGCGGAAAGCGTATCAGACCGATGATCGCGGTGCTTGCAGCCAGGGCGCTGTCCTATGAGGGGCATAAACACGTTACCGTCGCCGCACTGATCGAATTTATTCATACCGCCACATTGTTACACGATGATGTCGTCGATGAGTCCGATATGCGCCGCGGCAAGGCCACCGCCAATGCGGCCTTCGGTAATGCGGCCAGCGTATTGGTCGGCGATTTCATCTATACCCGCGCATTCCAGATGATGACCAGCCTGGAGTCGCTGCGCGTGCTGGCATTAATGTCGGAAGCCGTCAATGTCATAGCCGAAGGGGAAGTATTACAGTTGATGAACTGTAACGACCCCAACATCACCGAAGAGAGCTATATGCGGGTGATTTACAGTAAAACCGCACGATTATTTGAGGCCGCCGCCCAATCATCGGCGATCCTGGCCGGCGCGACGCCTGAGCAGGAGAAAGCCTTGCAGGATTACGGGCGTTATCTGGGAACCGCTTTTCAGCTTATCGATGACTTGCTGGATTACAACGCGGACGGCAAAACGCTGGGCAAAAATACCGGCGATGATCTTAATGAGGGTAAACCGACCTTACCTTTATTACATGCGATGCATAACGGTAATGCTGAGCAGAGCGCAATGATTCGCAAGGCAATAGAGGAAGGCAACGGACGTCATTTGCTTGACCCGGTGCTTGCCGCCATGCAGCAGTGCGGTTCGCTCGACTACACCCGTAAACGTGCGGAAGAAGAAGCTGACAAAGCGATTGCCGCGCTACGGCCCTTACAGGAAACGCCCTTCCGCACGGCGCTTGAGGGCCTCGCCCATTTGGCGGTGCAACGCGATTTCTAACGGGGCTGCTTCACTGCGATGATCATCTTTCACGCCGTCCGATCATCTTCGCTATTATCCAGCCGAGACAGCATAGCCACGATCCCCTCGCGCATGATGAAGTTTATCAGCCGGGATTGCTCGCTTTCCGAAAGTTGATGAAATATATGTATCCAGGAAGCCAGTAATGCTGGCTCTTTTTTCACCCCGTATTCAGGCGACGCTTCCTCTTTCATCAATAGCTGACTCTTCACCTCATCCGGCAGACTGTGGATAGAATATTCGACGCCGCGTCCTTGAACGCCTTTGCGTTTCCGTTTTTCCCAGCCGTCTTCGCGGGCCCGTTTGTTCAATCCTTGCGGAGATTTAGGCAACCCGCCGACCCCCGTCAGCTCATTAGTGGCAAACCATTCTTTATCCATACCCTTCACTCCCTTGTCTACGTTGCAAACGCGATTTCGATTTCCGTCCAATAATTTCCATATAGTAGACTATTATTACCCAAACCTTTAACGTCTACGCGTTATAAATACCATTAAAACACATAAAAATCACTGTCCTTATGCCAGGGCATCTGGACATTTCAAGGATGAAGGGAGAGGGAGTATTGTGGAAGAATGGGAATGGAATGAAGAAACAAGGGGGTATTGCCATCTTTACTGACAAAATAAGCAGATGGCAAAATGGTGCTTATTCGGCGGTCACGCCGGGATCGATCTTCTCATCCGCAGACGTAATTCCCAGCTGGCTTAGCGTGGTCGACACGCCAACTCTCAGAATATGAGCGATCAGTTTATCTCTTTCCGTTTCAGAGAGTTGATCATAAATCTGCATCCAGATAGTCAGCGTGGCGGGCTGTTTCCCTGAATATGACGGAGAGTCGCTTTCAAGTAATAACAATTTTTTTACCGTGTCGGGAAGACTATGAATCGAATACTCGACGCCTCTCCCCTGAATCCCCCGACGACGGCGCTTCTCCCAACCATCTTCACGAGCGCGCTTATTTAATCCCTGCCTTGATTTAGGAAGTCCGCCGACGCCAACCAGTTCATTGGTAGCAAACCACTCTTTTTTCATAGCTTTTCATCCTGATAGTGCCATTCCTAACAAAAACGAGGTTAATTGGAATTTTTTTGAGAAATTTATAGGAAATTGATGCTATATTATTTCCTAATAATCATGTCATGTTAGCTTGGCATATAACTAACATCCGTTATTTATACCACTAATGAACAGTCGTCTTATAGCAATAAGGGAAGGATTATGACTTTAAGGAAACATGACTGGCATCCCGCTGATATCATTGCCGCTTTGCGCAAAAAAGGCACAACGCTGGCTGCGGTATCCCGCGCTGCCGGGTTAAGCTCATCAACGCTGGCTAATGCGCTTTCACGTCCGTGGCCTAAAGGGGAGTGGTTGATAGCCGATGCACTGGGCGTTCATCCATCAGAGATCTGGCCAAGCCGCTACTACGATCCGGAAACCAACGAGCTTATTGACAGAAAAAAGCTTATCCGCCCCAATGAAAAGAAGAGCCGGAGATAAAATCTCCGGCTCTGAATTCGTGATGGTAAAAACAGGAGCGTTTATTGGCCCTTAACGAAAGACTCGCCTAATTCGATATCCTGATTAAGCGTATCCAGCATATTTTTAAGCGCTTCTTGTTCAAACGCACTTAAAACGCCGATGTCTTTACGTTCAACGATGCCATTTTTACCCAACAGCACCGGCTGCGCAAAGAAACGGGCATATTGGCCATCGCTTTCGACATAAGAACATTCAACAACGCCGTCGTCACCCAGCAACGCGCGCGTTAATGACAGGCAGAACCGCGCCGCAGCCTGTCCCATTGACAGAGTTGCCGACCCGCCGCCAGCTTTTGCTTCCACGACTTCCGTACCCGCATTCTGGATACGTTTGGTCAAATCGGCGACTTCCTGGTCGCTGAAGCCGATCCCCGGCACCTGCGACAGCAGCGGGAGGATCGTCACGCCGGAGTGCCCGCCGATAACCGGTACGTTGATATCTTCCGGCAGTTTGCCTTTGAGTTCGGCGACGAAGGTATTGGAACGGATAATATCCAGCGTGGTCACGCCGAATAGCTTATTTTTATCGTATACGCCGGCCTTTTTAAGTACCTCGGCCGCAATGGCGACAGTCGTATTGACTGGATTGGTGATAATACCGATACAGGCCTGCGGGCTGGTATTGGCGATTTGCTCGACCAGATTACGGACGATACCCGCATTAACATTGAACAGATCTGAACGATCCATTCCCGGCTTACGGGCTACTCCGGCGGATATCAACACAATATCCGCCCCTACCAGCGCTGGAGTTGCATCAGGACCACAGTAACCTTTGGTTTTTACTGCGGTAGGAATATGGCTCAGATCGACAGCCACCCCCGGCGTCACCGGCGCGATGTCATAAAGAGATAATTCTGAACCTGAAGGAAGCTGGGTTTTGAGGAGGAGAGCAAGGGCCTGACCAATGCCGCCTGCCGCACCAAGAACTGCAACTTTCATCCTAAACTCCTTATAATCGTAAAGTACAAAAATGCCGCGAATTCATTTAATAGAAGAATTAACACAAGAAGAAAAAGTAAAACGTATTCACTTACCGTTAGTGGATACTACTTAAAGACCGGGCGTACCCTATGTCCATAATAATAAATCATAAACGGCTATTAATTAGAAAGGTAAGTAAAGTTAGTGGGCTTCGAGTTAATAACGTAGCACTCATTTATTGCCCATGAATAGGAGGGCTACGACACAGTAATCATCAATATATGAATAACATCATTCTGATAACATTTGATTCACTTTTATGTGACGTGTGACGCATTTTTCAGACTCGGGTGACCCACAAACTTTTTTAATCGTTTTTTCAAATGGCCACAAGTCGCGGCTGGCGATAATATACGCACCGCAGTTGCATAAAAATTCATTAATCTGCATAATCACGGAGTAAACAACTCTGATAAATCCGGTGCAGAATGCGTAATTCAACAAAACAAGAAGACTTAGTTAAAGCGTTCAAAGCGCTGCTGAAAGAAGAGAAATTCAGCTCTCAAAGCGAGATTGTTCAAGCCTTGCAAGACGACGGATTTGAAAACATCAATCAGTCCAAAGTCTCGCGCATGTTGACCAAGTTTGGCGCCGTACGTACGCGCAACGCAAAAATGGAAATGGTCTACTGCCTGCCGGCGGAGCTGGGAGTGCCCACCACCACCAGCCCGCTAAAAAACCTGGTGCGCGATGTCGATTTCAATGACGCCGTCGTGGTTATCCACACCAGTCCAGGCGCGGCCCAGCTAATTGCCCGTCTGCTCGACTCGCTGGGCAAGTCGGAAGGCATACTGGGCACCATTGCCGGCGATGACACCATCTTCACCACTCCCGCCAGAGGATTCAGCGTCAAACAACTCTATGAAGTCATTCTGGTGCTGTTTGAACAAGAGCTCTAACGGAAACAAAACCCGCATTATCCCGATGCGGGTTGATTAACGGCTCAGATGGCAGGTAATTCAGCCAACGGCCAGCGCGGGCGCACCGTTACGCCCAGATCCTGCGTTTCCCCCTGCTGTTGCAGGCGGATCGCCCCCGCATAGGCGATCATCGCGCCGTTGTCCGTACAAAACTCGGGGCGGGCATAAAATACCGAGCCCCCCCGGTTTGCCATCATCTCGCCCAGACGTTGACGCAGCGTACGGTTAGCGCTTACTCCCCCCGCCATCACCAGCCTTTTGAAGCCGGTTTCATCCAGCGCGCGGCGACATTTAATCGCCAGCGTATCCACGACGGCGTCTTCGAAAGCGCGCGCAATATCCGCCCGCGTCTGTTCATCGTCGCCATTGCTGCGGATCGTATTGGCGGCAAACGTTTTCAGGCCGGAGAAACTGAAATCCAGCCCGGGACGATCGGTCATGGGGCGCGGGAAAGTAAAGCGCGCGGCGTTCCCGGTCTGAGCCATTTTTGACAGCATCGGTCCGCCGGGGTAATCCAATCCCAGTAATTTTGCCGTTTTATCAAACGCTTCGCCCGCCGCATCATCAATGGACTCCCCAAGCAACCGATACTCGCCGATGCCGGTTACGCTGATTAGCTGCGTATGCCCGCCGGAAACCAGCAATGCGACAAAAGGAAATTCGGGGGGATTGTCTTCCAGCATGGGCGCTAATAGATGCCCCTCCATGTGATGCACCGCGACGGCGGGAACATTCCAGGCAAACGCCAATGCCCGGCCGACGGTGGCCCCGACCAATAACGCGCCCACCAGACCCGGACCGGATGTATAGGCGACGCCGTCAATGTCGCCGGCCTTTAAATTCGCTTCGCGCAGCGCAGCCTGGATCAACGGTACGGTTTTACGAACGTGATCGCGGGAAGCCAGTTCAGGAACGACACCGCCGTAATCGGCATGGAGTTTTATCTGACTGTACAACTGATTGGCGACCAAACCGGCCTGAGTGTCATAAATGGCAATTCCGGTTTCATCGCAGGATGTTTCGATACCCAATACGCGCATTGCTGTTCCTACTTTAATTACGGTACAAGCCGGGGTTGAATGCAGCTTGCTTCATGCGGCGGATAGTCTACCATAAGCCCCCCGGTTTCCGCGCTGGCGGAGGTTGGGTGTTTTATGATCGTCCAGCCCTTTACAAGGGGCCCCTGTTTGCAGTAGAATTCCGCACCATTTTGAAAAGGCTGGCACAAGGCCAGCGGCAAACCGAATTTATTGAGGTGAGAGGCACATGCCGGTAATTAAAGTACGTGAAAACGAGCCGTTCGACGTAGCTCTGCGTCGCTTCAAGCGTTCCTGCGAAAAAGCGGGTGTTCTGGCTGAAGTTCGTCGTCGTGAGTTTTATGAAAAACCGACTACCGAACGTAAGCGCGCTAAAGCGTCTGCAGTAAAACGTCACGCTAAGAAATTGGCTCGAGAAAACGCACGCCGCACTCGTCTGTATTAATTTTAGGAGGTTTTCCTCCACCGCGTGATTAATCCGCAGACTTAGTAGTTGCATACGAAGGCCGTGCTTTCCGAAAGGAATGCGCGGCTTGCTGTCGTTTATAAGCTGTCGTTCATAAGTTAAGAAACAGGGGCTTATGGCTGGACGAATTCCACGCGTATTTATCAATGATCTGCTGGCTCGCACCGACATCGTCGATCTCATAGATGCGCGCGTCAAACTGAAAAAGCAGGGCAAGAATTATCATGCGTGCTGTCCGTTCCATCACGAAAAAACCCCCTCATTTACCGTAAACGGTGACAAACAGTTCTATCACTGTTTTGGTTGTGGCGCTCATGGCAACGCCATTGACTTTTTAATGAATTACGATCGTCTCGATTTCGTTGAAAGCATTGAAGAATTGGCTGCCATCTATGGTCTTGAAGTGCCGTATGAAAGCGGTACCGGACCAACCCAGCTTGAACGCCATCAACGACAAAGCCTGTATGAACTGATGGGACAACTGAGCGAGTTCTATCAACAGGCGCTTAGCCAGCCTGCCGGCGCGCCGGCGTTACATTATCTGCAACAACGCGGACTGAGCGCCGAAGTAATTAGTCATTTTGCTATTGGTTTCGCACCGTCCGGCTGGGACAACGTTTTAAAACGTTTCGGGCGTAACAATGATGACCGCAGCACATTGAACGATGCCGGCATGTTGGTGACTAATGAGCAAGGCCGTACATATGACCGCTTTCGGGAGCGGGTCATGTTCCCCATCCGGGATAAACGGGGACGGGTTATTGCCTTTGGCGGTCGGGTATTGGGCGATGGCGTGCCGAAATATCTGAACTCGCCGGAAACTGAAATTTTTCATAAAGGCCGTCAGCTCTATGGCCTGTATGAAGCACAGCAGAACCATCCGGAACTAAAGCGGCTGCTGGTGGTTGAAGGGTATATGGATGTGGTTGCCCTGGCGCAGTTTGGTATTGATTATGCGGTTGCGTCGCTGGGAACCTCCACGACGGCCGATCATATTCAGTTGCTGTTCCGCGCCACAGACCAGGTCGTCTGCTGTTATGACGGCGACCGCGCCGGACGAGAGGCGGCATGGCGCGCGCTGGAAACTGCGCTACCCTATTTAAACGACGGTCGCCAGTTACGCTTTATATTTTTACCTGAAGGGGAAGACCCCGACACGCTGGTTCGTAAAGAAGGCAAAGATAGCTTTGAGCAGCGGATGGAGCAGGCTCTGCCGCTGTCGCAGTTTCTGTTTGAAACGCTGCAACAGCAGGTGGACATGAGTTCGCCCGATGGGCGCGCTAAGCTCAGCACCCTGGCTCTGCCCTTGATTGGTCAGGTTCCAGGTGAAACATTGCGCTTATATTTACGTCAGCAGTTGGGTAACAAACTTGGGATTCTGGATGACAGCCAGCTTGACCGGCTGTTGCCAAAAGTGGCCGAACATGCTCAAGCATACCAGCCGCCCCAGCTAAAAGTCACAACTATGCGTATACTTATAGGGCTATTAGTTCAGAACCCAAGGCTTTCAGCGGAAGTACCGGAACTGACGCTGGAAGGAATAGAAGAGAGCAAAGTGGCCGGTCTGAGCCTGTTTCAGGATCTGGTAAAAACCTGTAACGCCAGCCCGGGAATGAATATGGGTTTGCTGCTTGAAAAATATCGAGACAGTAAATACCGGAAGCAGCTTGAAACTATGGCTTCCTGGAACCATATGATCGAAGAAGACGAACTGGACGATAAGTTCAGAATAAGCCTGGCGGAGCTCTACGATCAACTGTTGAGACAGCGTCAGGAAACATTGATTGCCCGTGAAAGAACCCATGGGCTGAACGCCAAAGAAAAAAAAGAACTTTGGTCACTGCAACTGGCTTTAACCAGAAAAAACTGATTACCGAGGCTTAATTGCCGATAAATAGCAAGGTAGAACCTTGTCAAGAGCCGCTACAGGGTCCGCGGCGATTAGAAAAAAAGCCCTAATGCTATTGTTGGCGAATGACGCCGACCAACACCAACCCAAATACTCTGAAGTGTGGATACCGTCTTATGGAGCAAAACCCGCAGTCACAGCTAAAGCTACTTGTCACCCGTGGTAAGGAGCAAGGCTACCTGACCTATGCCGAGGTCAATGACCATCTGCCGGAAGATATCATCGACTCCGACCAGATCGAAGACATCATCCAGATGATTAACGACATGGGCATCCAGGTGATGGAAGAAGCGCCGGATGCAGATGATCTATTACTGGCAGAAAATACCAACGACGCGGATGAAGACGCGGCAGAGGCTGCTGCTCAGGTGTTATCCAGCGTTGAATCGGAAATCGGCCGTACGACCGATCCGGTTCGTATGTACATGCGTGAAATGGGTACCGTTGAATTGCTGACGCGCGAAGGCGAGATCGATATCGCCAAGCGTATCGAAGACGGTATCAATCAGGTTCAGTGTTCCGTTGCCGAATACCCGGAAGCGATTACCTATCTGCTGGAACAGTACGATCGCGTCGAAGCGGGCGAAAGCCGCTTATCCGATCTGATTACCGGATTCGTCGATCCCAACGCGGAAGAAGATATCGCGCCGACCGCCACCCATGTCGGCTCCGAGCTTGCCGGCGAAGATCTCGATGACGATGATGACGAAGAAGATGACGAAGACGACGCTGATGATGACAACAGCATCGATCCTGAACTGGCTCGTCAGAAATTTACTGAACTGCGTGAACAATACGAAACGACGCGTCAGATCATCAAGACCTACGGCCGCAGTCACGCTAAGTCGGCTCAGGAAATTCTGAATCTGTCCGAAGTCTTCAAACAGTTCCGCTTAGTGCCGAAACAGTTCGATTTCCTGGTTAACAGCATGCGTTCAATGATGGACCGCGTGCGTACTCAGGAACGTCTGATCATGAAGCTGTGCGTTGAACAGTGCAAAATGCCGAAGAAAAACTTCGTCACCCTGTTCTCCGGCAATGAAACCAGCGACTCCTGGTTTACTGCGGCGATAGCCATGGCCAAGCCGTGGTCTGAAAAGCTGAACGTCGTGGAAGAAGACGTTAAGCGCAGCCTGCAGAAATTGCATCAGATTGAAGAAGAAACCGGTCTGACGATCGAACAGGTCAAAGACATCAACCGTCGTATGTCGATCGGCGAAGCGAAAGCCCGCCGCGCGAAAAAAGAGATGGTTGAAGCGAACCTGCGTCTGGTTATTTCTATCGCCAAGAAATACACCAACCGCGGCTTGCAGTTCCTTGACCTGATTCAGGAAGGGAACATCGGTCTGATGAAAGCGGTGGACAAGTTTGAATATCGCCGCGGTTATAAGTTCTCGACCTATGCAACCTGGTGGATCCGTCAGGCAATTACCCGTTCCATCGCCGACCAGGCGCGCACCATCCGTATTCCGGTGCATATGATTGAAACCATCAACAAACTCAATCGTATTTCCCGCCAGATGTTGCAGGAAATGGGCCGCGAGCCGACGCCGGAAGAACTGGCCGAACGGATGCTAATGCCGGAAGATAAAATCCGCAAAGTGCTGAAGATCGCCAAAGAGCCGATTTCGATGGAAACGCCGATTGGCGATGATGAAGATTCGCATCTGGGCGACTTTATCGAAGACACCACGCTGGAACTGCCGCTGGATTCCGCAACGTCGGAAAGCCTGCGTTCGGCGACGCACGACGTGTTGGCCGGCCTGACCGCGCGTGAAGCGAAAGTGCTGCGTATGCGTTTTGGTATTGATATGAATACCGACCATACGCTGGAAGAAGTCGGTAAACAGTTTGATGTTACCCGCGAACGTATTCGCCAGATCGAAGCGAAAGCGTTGCGTAAGCTGCGTCATCCAAGCCGCTCGGAAGTGCTGCGCAGTTTCCTGGACGATTAATTCATTTTTTAATGATTAACGCCGCTGAAATAACCCCGGACCACCGGGGTTATTTTTTACCGGCTGCCCGCCGCCAATGCGTTGCTGCCGTTTTTATCCGCCGCCGCGCAATGCCTGATAAAGCGTCTGATAAGATTCGACCAGCGATTCCAGCGTCGCACGGTTCAATCCGCTGGGGTTAGGCAGCACCCAAACCTGAGTTTTCCCGATCGTCAACGATTGACGCCCCCAGGCGACTTTCTTGATGCCAAAAGCCTGACTGAACGCCTGCTTGCCCAATACCGCAAGAGCCTGAGGCTGGTAACGCCGCATCTTCTCAAGAATGGCCTCGCCGCCCTGCAACAGTTCATTCCGTTTCAATTCGCTCGCCTCTACCGTCGGCCGCTCCACCAGCATGGTAATGCCGCATCCGGTATCCAACAAATGCCGTTCTTCTTCAGGCTTGAGCAATCGTTCGGTAAATCCTGCCTGATGGATCACTTTCCAGAATCGATTGTTCGAGTTGGCGAAATGATAACCGTGATGAGCGGTCGATAATCCCGGATTGATACCGCAGAAAACGACCTTAAGATTGGTTGCCAAAATATCCATGACATGACGTCCCCTTTACGGCGCACTTTCCGTTGTTATCGCAAAATCTGACAATAATAACAATAAGCTATCCTGCATAGAAAACAGACATCCGGCCGCACAGCTATAGACCTCCCCCCACAGATTACCGTATAATCGTCGCCCGTCCGGCCCCTTAGCTCAGTGGTTAGAGCAGTCGACTCATAATCGATTGGTCGTTGGTTCAAACCCAACAGGGGCCACCAAATTTTATCTTTAAAATCATGAAATTAAGCCACTTTTAAACAAGTGGCTTTTTAGTATCTAAATGCCAGTGGCAGCAAAATGGCAGCAGAGTATCTATTAAGATATCTAGAAAATAAAAATTACAGCAATCTGAAGAGGGATTTTTCAACATGGCAATGACAAAATGTAAAGAGTGTAAAAAAAGAGGTTTCTAATTCAGGCATTTCTAGGCTCGAATCCTAGCACCCCAGCCAAATAAAACTGATAAAACGGCAAGAAACGGGGCGACATAGTGGTGAAAGCTATTTTTATAAAAAAATCCCTAGATGCTCATCTGAAGAGCCTAGCTTGCTGCTGATTTACACTGCCAACATATGAAGCAATGCCTTTACGTTCATGCTCATTCTCGCTTTTGGCATAGGCGATCAAAAATTCAACAATCCTCGCAGCTGAAACCTTCAAGTTGTTATTAGATAGTTCTAAATTGAAAACTTTGATTTTCTGTGACGGCGGTTGCGTTTTTGTAGTATTTACCTCATAACGAGATTTTTTCAGAGCTTTCAGTAAGTTATTGAAGTTAAATACTAATACATCAATATCGGTAGATGAAATAATAATATCATCCATATAAACAGATACAATAACCTGCCCCTTTTTGACCATGGCGTTCAAGGTACTACCAGCAAATGATCTGTGTAAACATAGTGTTGCTAATATCGGAGACTGGGGATACCCATAAGGAATAGCGAATTTTTGACCATCAGAGGAAGGAATCCTAACTGTAGAAAGTTTAGCGATTCTCCTTGCTTCGTTATATGGAAAGAAAAGCTTTAGCTCTCGCGTTACCCGGCTTTGACTCGTTGAATCAAAAAAGCTTTTTATATCGATCAAGGCGAAAAAGTTACTGTTGATATGCTTTCTTGCGGCAGCAACATGCCCACCATCTCTCATATGGTAATAATATAACGGTGGTATCCATTTGTTTCTTATTTGTTCATGTAATGACTTGCCAAAGATAGCTGTTTCCTGAGATGGTATATAAACCCATTTATTTTTTTTCAGTTTGAATTTATGTTCCCAAGTTCCCATTCAAAAAATAAGGCCTTTTATACACATAGTTAAGGGCTACGTGAATGTAGCTTATGACTTTCTCAGCAAAAGCTATCAATGCATTGAGAAAGACTAAGACTGTAGTGCAAGTCTTAAGCACATCCACTAAGCCAATTTTGCTCTTTTGCATAATTGTTCCCTCCGTACAACCCTGACGTTTCTTAGCGCAAGCGCATAGCCCAAACTAAAAAATGAAAAATTTATAATTAAATTTTCCCATACACGTAGCAGCCCGGCGATTCGTAGCGGGGCGATTCGCGACGACCCGTTAGACGCTACATTCGTGTGACGACATGTGACGAAATGTACAGAGAGGCCAGGACTTCCCCGGCTAACGTCAGGTGATGTATAGATTACACCGTGAATAAAACTTACGAAACAGATTTCAGTTTATTCATACCCATAGATTTTCCTTCAATTCCGCACTACGTTAGGTTCTCTACTATCTGGAAATGTTACTAAACGCCCCTCGACTTTGAACCCTCGTTGACAAAATCCTCATAAAACTCTTATTTATCTGATAGATAAATGTACTGACAGAGCCATAGGAGATTATGAAAACTGAAAAAAACTGAAATTCCTTTCAATCTTTTCAGTTTGGTGTTTCCACCAAGACCCCAGCAGCGGCGCGGGCTGGCGTACCCGTTTGTAGAAAAATAAAACTGAAAAATGTTTATGATCCGAAAACCGCAGGCGGGTGCGGTGTAGCGCCGATTTTGTCATGCGACCATTTATTTTGCGTGTGCGTTGGCTGCGCCTGCGGGGCGTGACGAGGTGATTGAGGTTTATAGGTTCGTGATGGTGTGATATGTAGGCAGCGCGCTTTATGGGGCGTCTGAGAGCGTTTTATGACAGGCGTAAAAAAGCCCGCGCGCGGCGGGCTTGGTTTTCCCTGGTGTCATCATTATCGTTTGCAATCCAATTAAATAATGACACCGGGTTAGTTTATTTTATAAACGTTTATACAGATCGATTATGGATTATTGATCGGTTGCGTCGATCAATTGTTATCACTCCCCAATCACCGGACTGTATTTCGTTTGCAGCGCCCCTGATTTGGTGCCGGTTGCTGCAATAGCCGGAGCATTCAACGGCGTGCCGGTGTTGTTGTGGGTATGGCTGGCCGTTTGCTTGGCCAGTTCTTTTACCACGTCCAGCGTGTCTAACATCAACTGCATGACGTTGATTTGCTGGCTACCGACCCATACCACCGGGGCAATGATATCCTGACGCGCCCCGGCTATGCTACTGCGGATCTGGCCGATTTTCTCCATCAGGTTCTGGCCAATATCCACCGTAGCCGATTTGCCGACGCTGGCCACATAGCCCGCCTGCGTAGCCAGGCTGTAATCCCCTTCCGCTATCTGCACAATCGCCCCAGCCAGCAAAGTGGCCGTACCCAGCACCGTGGTTTTATCCGTGGCCTGGATGGTTGTTTCTCTGGCTACGATCGTGCGGCTTTCTTCGTCTGCGGTTACAACCCGTCGCATAGATGATTCATTGATTGTCTGGTCTGTCTGCCGTTCCCAGTCGCCCGCCACCGTGACACGCTGTGACACTTCCGCCCGTTGCTGCTGTAGCTGTTCCCCTGGCTTAATATCCGGCAGGCTATGCCCCTGCGCCAGCGTCTGCCGGACAAAGGGCTTATCCGGGCGACCTTCGGTAAAACCGACCTCGACCAGCGTTCCAGCAGGCGGAAACTGAAACATGCCCGATTCACCGCCCGCCATTGGCACCGGCAGCGGTACAGCGGGATAAATGGGGGTGTCTTTAGCCGGGTTGCCGTCTGCATCCAGCAGTTGCAGATCGACGGCATAACGGGGCCGGAACGGATCGGCAACGTTGCCACTGGTCACGCCTTCCGTTGGCGCTTCGACGCGGGCGAACCGTGGCAGATGAAGCCCCGCGGATAATTCCGGGTAAGCCGCATCAATCTGCCGTTGCGCCGATGTACGCTGTTCCCGTTTTCCCGTTGCTGCACTAACGGGCGTCCAGATGATTGCAATATCATCATCGGTCAGCCTGACCGATGTAATGCGCTGATTATTGACGACCACACCGGGCCGCACAGACTGGATCAGCGGCAAGGTCATACTGTTGCCCGCCGCCTGCGCCTGGCTGAATTCTGCGGGGATCTCGATGGGTTTATCTGCAAATATCGAATGTGGCCAACTGCCAATATACAGACCGCCATCCGGCAACGGTTGCCAAATATAATCATCA
Source organism: Brenneria izadpanahii (assembly GCF_017569925.1). NCBI lineage: Bacteria > Pseudomonadati > Pseudomonadota > Gammaproteobacteria > Enterobacterales > Pectobacteriaceae > Brenneria > Brenneria izadpanahii. Next base: position 4,583,800 of record NZ_CP050854.1, read on the forward strand.
ATGCCAAATGCCGCGCCGATGTTGGCCAGTAGTTGATAGCCGGTACCGCTATGGGTGAAATGTGGGATCGGCGTGGTGACATAATCGGCTTCCGGTAGATGCACCGTTAAACCGCTGTTTCCCTCCAGCCAGGCGGCAAGCTGCTTAAGCGTGGGATGCTGAAACGAACATGGCCACATCCGTTCAAAGATCCCCGCCAGTTCACGCACAAACAGTTTTTGATAGCCATTCTCGGCGGGTTGTGAGCGTTCAACATAGCCGGTAAACCAGCGCAACACACTGTCGGTATAACCCACATCCAGCCGCACCAGTTTACCGGTATAATCCTGATCGGTTTCTACCGTGATAAAGCCACGGCCACAGGCGTTTAATTCCAACACCATATTGACTTTAACCAGGTGAACGGCGTCACCGGATAACATCAACCGCTTAATCGGTTTCATCCCTTACCCCAATGCGTCATTGACCGGTTTCAGCACCTTGCTTTCAAACCAGCTTAATCGCTCTTCACTCTCCGCTGAACTGCTGCCCCCTTTTACGCCTGGCGTCTGCTTTTTCGACTCAGTTTTGCTCCCGGCGCGGGTATCACGTTTCTCTGCCACACTGATATGTTCACGTAACGTGAAGGTAACCAGCCATGCCTGTTTCCCATCCTGTTTAGGCGCGTCAATCGAGCCGGTAAAGGTAGCCAGCCGAAAATTAATGGCCTGAGCCGTATGGTTGGCCACACGGTAACGCTTAAGCTGGCCCCCTTCTTTCGCCTCAGCCAGCGCCCACAGACGGGTTAATACTTTTGCGTCAGTAAAGGGAATAATGCCGGATATGCGCAATTCTTTAGGCTTGATGCCCTGCTCCGCGTTTGCCGTGCTCGACGTCTGGCCAGACTGGTCTTTATCCTGAAATTGCATAGACGGGGTGACGGTAAGGCTTTTCAGCGGGATAGCTTCACCGTCAAGGGCGAGGGTAATTATCTGGCTCATGGATCATGCCTTCCAATGCATCAAATGATTCACCCACAAACATCATGGCCACCGTATACACGGCAGACGGCTGCGGGACGTTCTTCACCAGTTCAGCAGCGATCACGCTGCTTTGTCCTTTTCCTGTAAATACCCAGGCGCGGGCGTTACCTTGCTGTAACGCGCTCAGCCCCTGGCTGATTTTCCCCAGCAGACTATTGCGAGCGGCTGTAAAGCTGGCTAACTGACCTTTGATGCCATCAATACCGCTACTGGCTGCGGCCTGCTGCTGTGCGGCGGCAATGCGCTGCGCGTTCAACGCCTGGCGATTGGTTGATACGGACAACGGCACGACTGAGGGCAATCCCTGGCTTTTAGCGGGCAACTGCATTTTTACCCTGTCTAGCTCTGCCGCCGCCTGCGCCATTCGGGCCACCAACGTAAACGCCGGGGCCGGAAATACCGCCGTCATGGCATTTAACCGCTGCAAAAAATCATCGTGGGCGGTACTACAGATCATAATCACCGTAACGGCGATTTCACCCACGGCGGCCTGTAACCGACTGGTCAGATAGGCCACGGCATTAGCCGGGCTTAGATAGCTGCCGGTTGCCGTTTTCTGGCCTACGCCATAGATCCACGGATGCACCGGCACAATAGCGCAATTCACCGCGCTCATATTAGCCGGGAAACGGATATCTGCTTCACGCCATCGCATATTCATCATGCCGCTTTAGCCATAACGTGATAGTGAACATTCGTGTTGTTCCCCACTCCGTTTTTGTCCCACACATCCCAACGATGGGAAAAACCCGTGTTTTTAACATCAAAAATCCGACCAACCCAACCATTGGGGCCGCTATAGCCACCGACTTCGCTGTAAGTAATATTAATAATGTTGCCCAGTTTTAACGGGAATAACACCGCTTTTTCCACTGATACCGTCGTCTCAAAAGAACCGAATAATTCGATCATTCCATCAGAATATTTACGCCAGTAATAGCCATCACCAGAACCAGACTCAACGATTGAACCCGCTACCGTAATGTCTTTTGTACCATCAAAATCTATTCCGTTGATTTTCCGTGGTGCTGCCAGCTTCGTCGCGGCGGTAGCGGTCGCGGTCTTCATTAAATAACGGCCATCAGACTCTGTTTTATTCCAGGCATTGATATCCGATGCCTGCAAATTCACATCAGCCGAAAGCGGCTGTCCATTGATACGAATAGAACGTAATGCATATTTTTTCGCAGCATCCGCATCCGTAAGTGCCCCTATGTCTGCGGCACTTGGTTTATTGTTTGGGCTGTAAACGCGTTTTCCACTTTCAGAAATAGTGCCAACCACATATAGACCGCCTGCGCCATTCAATGACGCCAGCTCTTCTAATGAATCATTGTTTCCATTCCAGAAAGTAAAGCCACCGCCACCACTCCCCCTGTGGTTAACAAAATCCGTTCTCCCGGCACCATTAACCCGGTTCCAACAAATATGCGCCCCTTGTGATTCGGGCAATGCTGGCCCTGGCGCTGTCACTTTCAGAATGTTATTAATCGTCAACGGGCCAGATAGAACACCACCGGATAAGGGGAGCTTTTTAGCTATCTCGTTTAACATCGTCGTGGAGAAATTCGGATCGTTGCCAAGCGCTTTCGCCAGTTCCTGCAATGTATCCAACGCGCCCGGCGATCCATTGACTAACGCCGTAATCGCCGCTTTCACAAATGCCGTATTGGCCAGTTGTGTATCATTGGAGGCTTGATCGGCGGTTGGCGCGGTTGGCTTTCCTGTCAGTGCTGGGCTGACGAGGGGGGCGAATTTCTTCGTCGCGTCCGCATCGGTCAGCGCCCCAACATCACCCGCGCTGGGTTTATTGTTCGGGCTGTAGACGCGTTTTCCCTTTTCCAGCAATGTATTAACATTGACGTTATGCCCCATTTCTACATTACCGTTAGCCAGATCAATTCTAAATGGGCGTAGGGCGTTCCAACTCCCTTTCCTATCGCCTTTGTTGGTTAACAGCAGGTAAAAAGCACTGCTATCGCTACGCAAGATAACGCCGTAATCACCGTAAATCAGACGCATGGCATCGGCAGATGAGGAAAGCAGTTCTCCGGTCATGGTATCGCCTGCTTTTTTTAAAAAAACCTCGTCTAAAGCGGCAATTGGCGATACCTTGCGATTATCCGCAAGCTGTCCGTTAACAATGGTGGCAATTTTCGCCACATAATGATCGTAACCTGCCGCATCCGTATAATTTTTCAGGTCAGCAACCGCTTTAAACGTAATACGATTCTGCCAGGCTCCCGTAGCCGTCCCCTGGCGGCTAACGTCCAGCCAGACCGCCGTATTGGCGGTTACGGTCAATTTGGCTACGGCATCCAGTTGTACCCGCAACCCGCTGACATAACCAACACCCGGCGCAATCGTGGCCTGTGTTCCGGCCAGCGATACCTTAAAACCGTCATTCAAAAATGCTGCTACACCGTAATAGTCCTGCATGGCCAGCCGGTGCGCTTCGTCCATGCTGAACAGACGCGCGGAAAAATCGATCTGCCACGTCTGCGCCGATACGTTGATTTGCGTCGCTTCCGCCGCACCATCAAACTGCATCGACAGATTGCGCGTTAAGCTATTACCCTGCTGGCCGTTCTGCGTTTTCAGCTTCTGCTGGGTACGCACATGGACAATCATCAATACCGTATTGGTTTTGCTATCTACCAGACCTATCCAGTTGTACTCCCAGTCGCCAATCGTGGTATCCAGCACCACCGAATACACCACCGCATTATCATTGAGTACGCCCGACTGCGTGATCGCCGCCGTGTGTTTAATGGTTGCTGCCGCTGGCATTCCCTCGTCACGGTTTACCGGTTTGTTTTCATCCTGATTGGGGATCAGGGCAAAAACCACCTTATCCGGCACGGCGGGTAAGCCGTCTAAAATCTTGCTGACATTCCACGCTTCAAAGGCGCGGGTTACTGCACTTTGTGCCATACGTCCCTCACAAACTGGCTGTAAAAAATTCCGTTGATGCCGTAAATCCCGGCGCACCGACTGACTGACTACCGGTAATCAGGCCGTGTGATAACACTGCACTGGCCGTGTGATAGGCCGAATCATGACTAAATTCTCCAGCGTGGCCCCTGACCGATACTGCGTTCAAGACATCAAAACTGTAGCGGCGGCAGGTACGGCCATATTGACGGATGAGGCTCATCATCAGTGCGTTGTAGGTACTCAATTGCTCATCGTTGATACGCACCAGTATCACATCCCAGTCATACCCCGCCTGGCGCTCTTTTAACCGCACGTCTCCAATATCCAGCCGCTGGAAAATAGAGACAAAACCCGCCACGCTGCCCGCATCTTTTGCGTTAATAAACGCATACTTCACCCGCTTGCGGTACAGGCTAAGCGGCTCCCCGTTAAACCGTTCGATATCCCGCTGATAGGCCAACACGTTAAGCAACGGCACCGGACAGGTTTCCGCGTCCAGTTGCTGCAACGGCCAGCGCATCCAGCCATTCACCTGTTGCCAATACCCTTTACCGGCGCGGAGTAATTTGGCCGGTTCGCCTTTATCCATCCATGACGGCAGGCGCAAGCTATCCAGTTGCTGTTTAAATTCAGGCATTCCGGATCACCACTGTTAACGTTCTCAGACGCGGAATATTTAAAGCGCTGACGATATCGACCAGGGAAAATGCCACGGAATCTATCAGGCCGAATTCCCGGTGTAGCTCGCGCCCCAGATTGGAGAAAGAGAAACGGGCATACGGCCAGGTTTTTTTTACGTCATACTCGCTGTTTTCGCGGAATGCACAGCGCACCAGATTTTCACACCCCGTACGCAGTGCGGTTAATTCGTCCGCCGTCACGTTGGCCAGATTGTTTACATACAGCGTGACGGTTAAATCATGCTGCGTTTCCGGCATGGCCATACACTGCATATCATCACCATGGCCGTGATGCCCCTGCGCGGTGATGTAGTCATTAACCGCCGTAATAAACGGGGTTGAAATCACGCCGGAATCCAATAAAAGATAGGCGTTAGCCGTTCCCGGCCCGCGTGGCGCATCGTGCAAAAAGAAAATACGGTCAATGCTCAGCCCCGCGACGGCGGCAATCATGCTGCGGTATACCGCATCGGTGTGATAGTTGCCGACCAGGTTGTACTGGTTGCGGCAACGATCGCGCAGGTCATCATCGGCTTCCTGATCCGCGCCTGGCGTCAGCAGCCAGTTTTCTTCGTTTTCCGCCCGATCAATGCCAGTCACGGCCACAGGCAAAATACGGTAGTAACCCGGTGCCAGATTAAACGCGCCGCCGTCACCGGTTGCCGACACCGGCACTAACCCGCTGACGCTGCCAGCGGGGATCGCGGTATCAGCCGTGACGCGCAAGCTATAGACCTGACCATTAATGCGCTCGGTCTGGATCACCGTTCCAGCAGGCACCAATACCGCCGCACCGGCATTCGACTTGATGAACCGGATCGCTCCGCTCGCTGCCGTGGCCGGTTTACGAACAACATTGACGCCCCAGGCGAACAGATCCAGAAACGCGCCTGTCGCTGTGGCCAGAAACATATTGGCCAGCACGACATTAATCAGGACGCCTTTCAGCCACAGCACCGGCGTGGTGACAATCGCGTTAATCAGCCGCCAGAACGGCGACATGCGCGACGTGTTGGTGATCAACCCTTCCGCCTTGACCAGCATCTGAAACTGTTCCGTTATGGCTTCGGTCGTGACCGGCATCCCGGCATCAATCAATACCTGTTCATAATCAATCTGCGGTTTAGTCGTCATAATCAGCACTCACCTGAATACGGCCAAAATCATAGGTCTCTGCGGTGATCCATAACCGCGTTTGCGTTTCTTCGCTCAGTACAACCGTGCCGGGAATAATGCGTTCATCATCTTCAATGAGAATAATAATTTGCGTCATAATATCGGCGCGTAATGTTGGGCTACGTTCAGCGATTAACTTTGTCGTTAGCCCGCTTTCAATAATGGCGTGTACACAGTCCTGCCCGATACTGACGCGGTTATTGCACACAATGGGTTCAAGACCGGTATTTAAATTAAAATCACGATTTGTAATTAATAAGTCGATATATTTCGCTTCATCCATTAGCGCAACTCTTCCCACTCGCTTAATTGTTCCGGCGTCATACCTTTATCCGTATGAATAACCACGCTGCCAAAATGTTTACTGTTATCGGTATAGGATTTGCTACTGTTGTTAATTTCTTTATTTACTCCCCCGCGCTCTATACCTTTTAATTTCCCACCGGTTAACAACTCATTATTACCCGGTTTAATACTCGCAGGCATGGCTGGTTCCTTTAAACGCGCTGGCATCACGGCAACATTTGGGATCGATGCAGCTACGGCAGGCGTTGGCATAATGACCGATGTTAAAGTCGTTTGTGTATTCGGTGCTGACTTCACAACCTGCTCAATCGGCTGTATACCACTGACGGGTGATGAAACCTGATTCATCGGAACGTCGATATTGATGCCGGGGATATAATTCAGCTTTTCGATAATCCAACTATACGTTTCAGAAAAGTGTTTCTTTATGGCCTCCCATAAATTAGAGAACACATTCCCCAGCGTTTTGGCGATGGTAATAAAGGATTCAACAGGTGACTGAATCGAAAAATTATCAATAACATCACTCCAGCCCTGTTTGATAATGCCGAATATGTCCCATAAGAATTTCAATCCACGGATCGCCGCTTCAATAGGCATTAACAGTAAGCCGATGCCAGACGCCACAATGCGCCCGAATGTTTCACCGGCGCTGGTCGCTCCTACTAACTGATCTGCCGTCATTTGCACAGGAGAAAGGAGGTTGCCAAACCAGTCAAACAGCGTTTTCACCCCTTGCCATACCACGCCCAACGCTGCACCAATCATATCAAACAGCCCCGAAAAAGGAGAAAGTGACCCGGCTGCGGCAGAAAAACCTGAAATAAAGCCCGTCACAAACGCCTTAATGGGTTGCCAGAGCTTAACCAACAAAACGATTAGCCCCGTAATAGCGGCACCAATCAGCACAATTGGCCAGGTAACCAGACCAAACGACAGCGCCCCCGCTCTGGCGGCTATACTCGCAGCCAGAAAGCCCGAACGTAGCCACTTCAGGATACCACTGAACGCCGCCGCCGCCCGATTACCAACCCACATAGCCAGCGCGTTCAACCTGAATAAACGTGACAACGGGGAAAGTATTCGTGTTAAGCCCAATACTACAAAACCGTGAATCCCCATCACGATGTTGGCCACCGCCCCCGCTGCGGCAAAACTCAACACAGCAAGCACGGCATAACCGATCACACGGGTAATATTGGGGAACAACGTTTGCCACCTGAGCAACGTCTGACCGGCATCCGCCATCTTATTGATCAGCGGATACAGCACCGGCAACAGTGTGGCTCCCATCGCCGCGCGTATGGCATACCAGACCGCGACCAGACGATCCCAGGGATTCGCCATTTTTTCCGCCATTTCCGTGGCGCGTTTCATGCCGTCGCTGCTGCCCAGTTCGGTAATATGCCGCTGCAATACGCCAACGTTGCCGTAAAGCTGCTTAATCACCGCCGCGCCGCCGCCAAAGGCTTCATCCAGTTCCTTCTGTGCTTTCAGGTTCCCTTCAATGCTGGCCCCGTACTTACCGTGCAATTTTTCCAGCATTTGCGGCATAGACAGCATCTTACCGGTAGCATCGGTGAAGTTTAGCCCCAGTTTTTTGGCACCTTCTGCCGCACCAGTCAGAAAGGATTCATACGATCCGCTGGCCTCACTGCCTAACGTGCGCTGTAACTCGCCCAGCACGGCCATTTGTTCATCCATGCCTATGCCGAAATTGGTACCCGCACCTTTTGAGCCTTCCATCAAATCCTTGATAGCCGCCATTTCAGTGCCAAACGCCTGGCGCATATAGGCAGCTTTCCCGGCAACCCGTTCCGCAAAATCCACATTCCCCAGCGCCTGCGCCTCAGTTCGGAAATTGGCAAACATCTGGCCCATGAATTCCGTGGTTTCCGCTGCTGTGGTTTTCAGCGCTGCCGCCACCGTATTGGTGATTGTGGTCATGCGCGGCAGTTCGCCGTCAGATAACCCACCGACTGACGATTTAATCATCTCCGTGGACTGCACAAACTCCAGCGCTGACTTACCGTATTGGACACTGTATTTCAGACCATTTTCTGCAACCTGCTTTAGCGTAGCGTCGCTCACGCCCTGGGCCGATGCAGACAACAGCGCATCATTCATTTCAATGGCCGGGGCGAGCGCATCACGGATCGCTAAACCGGTGGCAAACAGCCCCGCGCCACCGATCGCAATCCGTTTGAATGCCGCCTGTGATTTTTCCGCAAAGCCGGTCACTGACGATTGCGCCTGTTTAATCGGGCGCGTCAGTTTGTCGATCAGGCTTAAGGTAAAATCCAGTTGCTTCATGAGTCGCCTTTAAATGCCAGCGTAATACCGTTTCCCACAGCAATACGCATTTTTTCCCAGTAAGAATTATCCAGCCAGACGGCGCGGGCTAAATTATCGGTATCGTCCGGCTCATGCGGTAAATAATGCCGCCGCAGGGTTAAAGCCTGTTCGATAAAATTATTGTCAATGGCCCGCAACCGTTCGGTTAGTTTTTTACTTCAATATCCAGTTTGGGCGCATAGTGAGTATTTACCGCCTCGGTAATTTGCAAAGCGGCACCCGGCAATTTTAATAACTCGTCCAAATCGGCTTTACTTTCCGCGCTGGCAATACGGCGTAAATAAGTCACTGCCGGGGCAATTTTATTATCCATTGCCATTTCATTAATCAGGCCGTTATATGCAACCGTATTCGGCTCAAACGTTAATTCCTTTCCTGCGATAGTTAATACAATCTTGCTCATGGCAACTGTTCCCTTTGATTTATTTCATCCACTAACTGATTATGCCGGGCGGCACAATCGGCATATATTTCCGGCCAGCCCGTTAATAGCATGGCGGCATCGGTACCGGTATTCCCCGTTAAGCGCGGTAAATTAGTGACCAGACATTTCTTTTTCAGGTTTTCCTGATAATGCACGTTCGGTTCTTTCAACGCTGGCGTTGTACAGGCTGACAAATTCATCAGACAGACACACGTTAGTAAAAACCGGCTTAACGATTTCCCGGTAAATTTCCTTGTTTGGCGCATTACGTATCGCCTCCAGTTGGCTTTCCAGCTTCTGCCCTGATTGGCTGGCGACGGTCTGCATCGCCAGGCGGGATTGCTCACCGGCTGCGTTGGCGGCATTGGTTACGACAAGCTCTACGCTATCGCGTTGCCAGTTGGCCACCTGCCAGCCTGCGGCAAAAACGCTGACCAGTACGACGACAACCAACCAGAGCTTATTCATCAGCGCACCCCGTTATGTTCCAGGCTAAAGTGATTGCCGTCCGGGCGGGATTTAAAGCGTCCGCCCCAGCTACCGCCCAGCGATTCCCAGTATTCCCCCAGCGGCAAATAAGCCTCGGTCTGCGTCTGGTACTCTCCGTTGATAAACAGGTTTAAATCAACCGCCAGCCGCTGCGTATGCAGACTGTTGGCAATCCCTGCGCCGCTTTTTGCGTTCAGCTTCGCCTGTTCCGGCGTGCGGTAGGCTTCGCCAAAGGTCAGCCGGTAGCCATGTTCCCCCGCCCAGTTGATTAGCTGGGCAATCAACTGGGTAAAAAGCTGCTGTTTCTCACTTAACGTCATGCTTTCCCTTGCTCCCTGTTAACAAACTACTTCCCCGGCGACGCAACCAGATTTCAACCGCCTGGTGACCGGCAACGCCAAACGCCGCCCCCAACCCGGTGATCGCCAGCGGCGATAGTCCTGGTATCCAAATCAGCACAGCCCCCGCAGCCATTGACGTAGCGGCACCCAAAATAACCCGGCCAATAAACAGGCGGGGCGTGATCTTTTCATCACTGGCCAGTACCTGCCCAGCGGCGATAACGCCCCCAAGCGTCAGCAGCCATAACACATACTTTTCATATTCCTGCATGGGGTTTCCTTACCCGATAAGTTTTTCCGTCAGTTCCGATTCCAGATACGGAATGCCGTTGATACGCACAAAATCCGGGCTGGTCACCACGTACTTGATTTTGTGCGTCACCACGCTGCCGCCCTTCGGATCGTTGTCCAGAATGTCGCTCACAATCAGCTTGCAACCGAACGCTTCCACCTTAATTTCTTCGTTACCGGCTTTGGCGTACCACATCAAATCAACCGGCTCGATACCGCGCCACGATCCCGCGCTACGCGCTTTTGCCGTAACGATAGCCAGGCTTTTGGTACTGAGTTCCATTTCACCTTCTGCCGCTACATCGCCCGACACATAACCATCAGGGACGCCCTGCGTCTGGGCGGCGGCGGTATTATCCGTAATGCTCAGGCCAACTTTTTCAACATGAACCAGATCGCCATCCATATTGAAATCAAACGACTGGCCGGAAATCCGTTTCGTCATTATTCACTCTCCAGTGACTGATCCAGAATCAGGCTTACCGTGATGCCTTTCGGGCATTCATAGGTACGCACCGTGATATAAATTTCCACTTTGGTTTTGGTTCGCCAGGTGATAGCTACGTCGCCATCCTGCGGCGGCTTTACCTCGCCGGGGAACGTTATGCCATTAATCTGGCTGCTGCGGGACATTTCGCGCAGTGTCTTGGCAAAATACGCCTGGTGTGCGGCAATGCTGCCCGGCGTGCTGTTCAGGCTGCGATCGGCAATTTTAGCAATCGCCTGGAGGCGCACACGCCGCGCCGCCTTATCGACAATGCGTAGGTTTTCGATCGCCTGATAGTCGCCGCCTTCCACATCCAGCGTACGGCCATCCGACCAGTAATAACCGTCATAGTCCGGGTACCACATCGGGACGCTGTAACGCTGGGCTTCCAGCGCCTGCAAGGTAGCCAAATCCAACGGTGCGCCCGTCGCATCAACCGGCAGCTCGGTTGCGCCCATTTCCAGCAATGCGCCGGTCTGTACTCTTGCCGGGCTATCGGCAATGGTCACCGCCCGGTTGCACAAACGACCGGCCAATACGCCCGGCTCATTGCCCCATAATCGCGGCACAAGCTGCACAGAGGGAACGGCGGCACCATCCTGCAACGCACTTAAACGCAACAGATAACCCGCCCAATCCTCACCGGCCTGTACGCCATCCACCGCCAGAATAAACCACGTCCAGCGGCCAAATTTAGCGATCAACTCCGCCCGCAGACTGGCCGCAGCTTGGATCGTGTCTTTGGTCGCGCCCAACGTCAGGACAACCCCTTCCACGCTAGCAACGCGCTGCGCGGCTTTTACGGCTTCCGTCCAGACCTGATCGACACCTTCGACGGGCAGATCTTTAGGCAGGACACAGATAAAACCGCTCCAATTCTGACCAGCGTTTAACATCGCCGCATTTACCGTGCGTTTCAGCACCGAATCCGCCGCGCCCAGCAACACATCCAGATCGCTTTGGGTGTTTACCGGCACGGTTTTGGCCACCTTGTCCTTTCCTGTTCCCACGCCAACGAACAACAGCACCCGTTCGATCTCGTTGGTTTCGCCCTGTAGCTGGTTAACCTGGTTAACCTGTACCGTTGGCCAACTCATACCTACCCCTTGATATCCTGCGCTTTTACGTTCCAGCCAAAGCCGATCGCCTGTAGCTGACGCGCCAGCGCCTTGTTAAATTCATCATCGTTCATGCCCAAAAACGGACGGGCGGGAACATCCACGGTCCAGGCGGCTTTTGCTGCCTTACCGCTTAACTTTTTGATTAACAACCCCGCCTGATCAAATTTCAGGGTTTCCTCGATTTCCTTGTACGGCGGCTTACGCCATCGGGTACCGCGTTTCACTTTGTACCCTAACGCCCGTAGCTTTCTTGCCTGACGGCGCGTCGCCATTCGTGCCGGATCACGGTTTCTTTTCCCTGTTCTCTGGCGACGAATGTTGGTATGCATACCGTTTTGTTGCCCATGCCCTACCACGCCAGCGGGTACCGATGTATTGCCATTCCGATACCCGCCACCTTGCAGATAGATCCGCACCGCTTCGACTTCCGGCATTTCACGGATATGCAGCAGCTTGGGCATATTGCGCAGCATCTTGCCGCGCCGTTTCGTTTTACGCGGTGTCCATGCCTCACCATCAGGCGCTTGCTGCTGCCGGACATTGCGTTTTGCCGCTGTAATCACCCCATACTTGGCCAACCGCCACAGAAGCCGTTGGCGTTTTTTGGGCGGAAAATTCAGCTTTTGCAGCGCCTGACGTAATTCCTTAAGCTGTGATTTACTCAGTTCACCGTTGATAATCATGCGGGCTGACCGATTACCGCGCCGGTTTCATCCGCGCCAAAGATTCGCCCTTCCGTGGCAAACCATATTTCAGGATCTGCCAGGCGATAACGCTTGCCATCAAAGGGGATGATCCCTTTTGGATCCTCAACAATGGCCAGCGATTCAGCCAGCTTAAGCGTCACCACCACCACCGCCGTTTTCTGGTCGATAACATCGATATCCAGCGTCGGTAACTCCATATCCAGCCCGGCATCCATAAAGGGCTGTTCATCCTGATTGGTCTGCCAGACCAGCAGCAGCGCACATAAATTACGCGGATCACATTCCCGGTAAGGAAAACGCTCCCAGCTCAGCACCGCATCAAACTGCATGACCGCCAGTTGATACTGTCCCTCGCCCAAATCCCGCTGGGCGGGGATAAAACTCACCTCATCCATGAGGCTGTCAAATCCCTGCATCACACGTTCAGGCAAACTTTTCCTGATAAACCCGGTCAATGCATCCAACTGGCTCATACCTGCCTCACCGTGGCACGTTTTAGCCCTTTCATGCGGCGGATAACGATCGCCGCCTCCGCCAGCAGTCCCTTGCGTGTTTCATCTCCATCCTGTCCCGGATGAGACTCGCGGCGGCCAATGGTGGCGAACTCACCGATCAGATCGGCTTTCGCCCTGGCAAACACCGCTTTTTGATACTGCGCACACAGCAGATTTTTTCCATCCAGGCTCACTCCTGGCACGGCGCTGGCCATTCCATAGCCGCTATCCCTGTGCTGCTGTTCAACGCGGAGTAAATCGGCGTTGACCTCACCGGCTGCGGTTAACAACGCCTGTGCCACCGTTCCGGCGTCAATATCTGCCGGGATGGTGCGCTGCGCCTGAAAATCGCGCAGGTTCAGATCCGGCCAAAATCCATTGTTGGCCAGTACCGCATCCTGATAATCAACCGGTGTTCCACTAAACATAAATCCCCCGTAAAAGGCGGGCTGACCGGCTTCCACGGCACATAACACAAACGTGTATTGCCTCAGCCGCGCCCGCCTGGCTTGCGGTAGTCGTTTTAATGCTTCTGCAATGATCGGATGCGGGCGGCGATGGTTTTACGCATCGTGCCGACGCCAACCTTGCGGTGATATTTCTCAGCCTGGGCCAGCAGTAAATCCGCTTTCTCAAGCAGCGCCACATCATCCGATGCCGTCGCCCTCGGCTGCCCGTTATCGTCACGCAACAGCAGCAACCCGGCGAACTTGAACCACTTGGCGGTAATCTCCTCATGCAGCCGCCAGTTTTCCGCCACGTTGTTAAACGTGCGGGAAAAATACGGCTCCACGCTCTGCCCGCTATCTGCGGTCTGCTCCGCCCATTCCAGCACCGTATCCGCCACGAACGCGGCAAAACTGCGCTTGATGTTGTCCGGGGTGCGCTGTCCCTGCTCAATGGCGATATCCGCCCAGTCCAACGCCTGATCAAACTCGTCAACGTCAAACAGCCAGACGATGCAGTACGCAAAGATGGGATGTTGGTACACCTCGCCGCTGTCCAGATATGCCCGAACCGTAGGCAACCAGCGCGGCAGCAGTTCCCGCCGCTTCATCTCCACCCGGTCACGGATCATGGGTTGGCTTTTCAGCCGCTCAATGTCGTTTTCCAACGCCCGGATCTGCAAATGCAGACTGTGACCACCGGTAATCGGCTGGCAGCGGGATAGCTGCTGTTCAGCCTGTAACCGGGCGTTATGACGTTGAGCGGGTGAAAGCGCCATGCTTACGCCCCGTCACCCGCAGGCGGGTTTTCTGGCTCTGGTACCGTGCCGATGGTGACCGCTGATTCATCGATCGCCGCGTACAGTTCCGGGTATTCCACCGCGTAGCCTTCGTTACGCAGGTACTTGTTTTCGTACTGTTTGCGGTCTTCCACGAACTCGGCTTTACGCTGACGTGTATTGCGCTGGGTATAGATATGCAGGTTGCTAAGCGTGGTCACTACCATGCGCTTGCCGGGCATAAACGGCGGGACAATGGCGTGACGTCCGGCGATCGTACTGTCCAGCATCTGCGCGGCGATTTTCTCGGTAGGCCGATCGGCTTTCTGGAACAGGCGGTATTGTTCCGCCGCCACCAGGTCAGCGCCGACCAACACCACCAAACGCGGATCGCTGCGGTATTGCTGCGGGATCTTGGTATTGATAAGGTCGGACGCCATCGCATCCAGCGACTTGTAATCGCCGTTTTCATCCAGCGTCACTTCATCAGTGATGATCTGCCGGCCGTTTTTGAAGGTCTTGACCAACGCATGCCAGCCAATATTGACGTCTTCACCATTTGGGTTTTTATCCGGATCGGTAGATTTGGCCACAGATGTGCCGTTAAAGCCGATACGCAGCATATCCAGCGCAAACGCCTGATTAGAGAACGCCTGTACCTTCTGGAAAAACTCGTTTTCCCCACCGGCATTCGCCCAAACAGACAGCAGATCCCACGGCAGCGCCGCGCAAGAATCCGTCTCGACCAGTTTGTACTCGTTACCCTCCACGCCGACGCCGCGAATAAAACGCCCGCCCTGTTTACGCCCGGTATGCAATGCGGAACTACCAACAGACACCACCTGACCGGAAAGCTGATCCACGTCCGCCACGGTAATCATGGAAAGAAAATCCACCGATTCCAGCAGCGCATCACGCAGTTGCGTTTCTTTCGGATCGGACAGCGCAAAATACCGGGATACATCCGGCACCCCATGCGCCTCTGACAGAGCGGCGGCAAACGACGCTAAATATTCACGCGCCCGCTGATTTAAAAACATAGAAATCCCTCTCGCTTATTGGCGAAATAAAAATAAATGAAATAATCGACTGCGTATTACCGCGACGAATTAAACCAAATGGCTAAAGCGTTTTTCTTTCTCGCCAATTTTACGTTGCGGTAATTTGGTGATTTTTTCATCCAACTTGCCAAAGTTTTTAATAATCTGCGGCAGGTTAGTGCGCAGGGTGGCAAATTCCTGCGTATCAACAACTTCTTTCACCACGTCCAGATCTTCCTGTACTTCTTCCTGTCCGGTTTCCAACGCGGCCACACGTTCTTCCAATGCGGTTAAGGCTTCCGCCAGCGCCTGCAATTTATCGCTGCCCTCTTCATTGCCTGCGCCTTCTTCCTCAGCAAAATTTTTCGGTTTAATACCGAACAGGCTATGCCACGTCTTTTTTTCTTCCTTTGCCATCGTCTTTCCTTTAATTTCCTTAACTTCATCAATCACCAGCGGCTTTAACGCGCCAAACAGGCGATCGCCTTTTTTCCCTTTATTAAAGCGCAGTCGTGTAGTGCCGACACTGGCCGGGGTATTAGTGACGCCCAGCCCTTCCAGATAGGTTTTTCCCGTTCCGCGAAAATTACCGTCTGGCGTTAACTCCACGGAACAAAATAGCAATTGGCCGTCCCGGTTGGCCTGCAACAAGTAGTTATTAGGGAGCAACTGGGCGAACAAACGCACCAGCCCGTCTTCCCCTGCTTCCGCCTTAACCGTCAGCACTTCGCCAACGTTGCCATACCACTGTTCATGCTCCGGCCAAATCAAGGCGGTATACAACTCAGGGTTATAGGTTTCGGCGGCATCAATTAACCACTGGCGTTCCATTTGCCGTTTATCAACGGTTTCGCCTTCCGTGGCAATACAGATCCAGTTAGTCATTAACTGCGACATTATTATTTTCCGTTTCGTTGCGACAAATGGATTATTGACGAATAAAAATAACGCGGCGAGGGTTTTAATTCTTATACATTCGGTTATTCATCCTTTCCCGAACATCTCCGACTCAACACAAAATAAATAATAAAAATAACACCGCATAATAGCGGCATGGCCAAATATTCCGATGAATTAATAGGTGTGGCGCGGGCGCTCTATTTAAAAAGAGCGACACCTAAAGAAATTGCCGCTGATTTAAATCTGCCGAATGCGCGGATTGTTTACTATTGGGCGCAGAAATTTAACTGGTCTGATTTACTCAGCCATGAAAGCACAGAAGAAGCGATCGAGCGCCGTTATCAATTACTGGTCGGGCGCGATAATAAAACCGAACTGGAGTTAAAAGAACTCGATACGCTGATCGCCCATGCCGTGAAGCTGCGGGCGCAGAGCAATAAGCACAAAGAGAAGCTGGCAGAAGCCAAAAACAGCCGTCAACACGGTAGCTATGAGGAAGACGACAAGCGCCCAGCTAAAAAACGCCAGTACCGCAAGAATGATATTTCCAGCCTAAGCAAAGAGGATTTTGACGCCTGGGCGGAAGAACACCTTTTCGGCTATCAGAAGCACCTACGCGACAACATCGGCGAGGCGGTGCGCAATATCCTGAAAAGCCGTCAAATCGGGGCAACCTGGTATTTTGCTTTTGAATCCTTTGAAAACGCGGTTCTGACCGGCGATCCACAAATCTTCTTATCGGCCAGCCGCGCCCAGGCGGAAGTGTTTCGCTCCTACATCGTCAATATCGCCCAGCAGTATTTTGATATTACCCTGACTGGCAACCCGATCCGCCTTAGTAACGGGGCTGAACTGCGTTTCCTGTCCACCAATAAAAATACCGCGCAGTCATATAGCGGGCATCTGTACTGCGACGAATACTTTTGGGTGCCGAACTTTGCCCGCCTCAATGAAGTGGCCAGCGCCATGGCCACCCATGACAAATGGCGCACCACCTACTTTTCTACGCCCAGCGCCAAAACCCATCAGGCTTATCCGTTCTGGACAGGCGAGGAATGGAAGCGCGGCAACAAGAAACGCGCCGGGGTTAAATTCCCTGACTTTGACGAACTGCGCGACGGCGGGCGGCTCTGTCCTGACGGCCAGTGGCGCTACGTTATCACGATGGAAGATGCGATCCGGGGCGGGTTCAATCTGGCCAGCCTCGATAAGCTGCGCAACCGCTACAACGTGGATACGTTCAACATGCTGTATATGTGCGTGTTTGTGGACAGCAAAGACGCAGTATTCAGCTTTGACGACTTGGAACGCTGTGGCGTAGATCCGGAAATCTGGCAAGACCATGACCCAAAAGCCCCGCGGCCCTTTGGCAACCGGGAAGTATGGGGGGGCTATGACCCCGCCCGCTCCGGCGACCTGTCCACCTTTGTGATCGTCGCTCCGCCTGTTTATGAAGGCGAAAAATTCCGGGTACTGCGGGTAATCAACTGGCAGGGGATGAACTTTCGCTATCAGGCCAACCAAATTAAAAAGCTATTCCAGCAGTACAATTTTACCTATATCGGCGTGGATATTACCGGCATCGGTACAGGCGTATTTGAAAATATCCAGCATTTTGCCATGCGGCAAGCAACAGCCATTCGCTACGGCGTAGAAACCAAAAACCGCCTGGTAATGAAAGCCGCTGACGTTGTGGAAAGTAAGCGCATTGAATGGGATCAGGATGAAAAGGCGATCCCCGCATCGTTTATGGCCATCAGAAAAACCACCACGGCCAGCGGCAACGGCATGACCTTTGTTGCCGACCGCAGCGCAGAAACCGGCCACGCGGAGGCATTCTTTGCTATCGCGCACGCGCTGGACAACGAACCGCTGAACTATGAGAACAAGCCCCAATCCCGATGGAGACTGAAAAAAGCAGCATGAAAAGGAAATCACAACGACGCGGACAGGAAGCCCAAAACGCCCCGCGCAAAAAAATGAGCATTATCACGTTTGGCAAGCCAGAACCGGTATTAACCACCGGCACGGATTATCACGATATCTGGTATGACAATAATTTCGACCACTACACGTTACCCATTGACCGCCTGGCCCTGGCTCAGCTTATCAACCTGAACGGCCAGCACGGCGGGATAGTCTACGCCCGCCGCAATATGGTGATTTCAGATTATCAGGGCGGCGGCTTGACGCATGACGAGATCGGATCGGCGGTGTTTGACTATCTCACCTTTGGCGATATCGCCATTCTGAAAGTGCGTAACGGCTGGGGTGTCGTGGTTGACCTGGTGCCACTGCCCGCGCTTTATACCCGACGCCGTAAGACCGGGGAATTTGTGGTATTGCAGGACGGCGAACCGCTGGTTTACCCGGCAGATGATGTGATTTTTATCAAGATGTACGACCCGCAACAGCAGATCTACGGCTTGCCGGACTATATCGGCGGTATCCATTCCGCGCTGCTGAACAGTGAAGCGGTGATTTTTCGCCGTCGCTACTACCACAACGGGGCGCATACGGGCGGTATTCTCTATACCAGCGATCCGAATATGACGGATGAGATTGAAGAAGAAATAGAACGACAGCTTACCAGCAGCAAGGGGATCGGTAACTTCTCCACCATCCTGGTAAACATCCCTAACGGCGATAAAGAAGGCGTCCAGTTTATCCAGATGGGGGATATCAGCGCCAAAGATGAATTTGCCAACGTGAAAAACATCAGCGCCCAGGATGTACTGAACGCTCACCGCTTCCCGGCTGGATTGTGCGGCATTATCCCGCAGAATGCCGCAGGGCTGGGCGATCCTGAGAAAGCACGCGATACGTACCGAAAAGATGAAATTATCCCGATACAGCGCCGCTTTCGTGACGCTATCAGCGCCGATCGTGAAATTCCGGCACATTTACACCTAATTTTTAGTGATGACACAACAAAGTCAGGTGCGGCATGAGGCGAAAACCGTTAAAATTCCAACAGTTTGATTTGATTGGAGCCAGAAACATGCGCGTAATGAAAGTATTCTGCCCTGAATGTAACGGCAAGGCGGTGATCCGCAAAACTGTGCGTAAACACCGCCATATCTCCGATTTGTATTGCGCCTGTTCGGATGTGGAATGCGGTCACACCTTTGTATTGAATGTGACCTTTTCACATACGCTCAGCCCCAGTGCAAAATCTCAAGACAGCTTATTGAAGGGGATTGTTGATAACTTAAACCCTGAACGGCGTCAGATGTTGTTAACCTTATTGCAAAGCCCTGCCGCCTGAATCACCCCCGCCCTGGGGGTTTTTATTTCCGTACTCATCCAGCCTACCAACTAATTCCCTAGTCAATTCTGCAATCCAATTAATCGCCAATTCGCGATCGGCATCATCACACTGGCGTTCCGTCACCAACCGCGCCACTAAATCAATACGCTGCAAAACCAGCGTTTCAAAAAACAAATCCGGCACAAATCCCCCTCAACATCACTGTATATATAAACAGTATATCAAAATGTTTCTGAATTAATACTGTATAAGCTTATTGTTTTCTAACGTGATTAATTTTCGGCCCAGTTCCACCCTGGCCACAAATCGTTATCCGTTGATTTTTCAACCTCGTTTAGCTGCCCGTTGACCATCCGCAACAAGCGATCACCCTCTATCGCCAGATTACCCCCCGTAAAAGGATGTTAATCTGCTCATTATTTCCACTAAAACCCCGCCCTTTTAACAAGTCCGATAATCGTCGCCTAACCCCCGGCGTACAGTTATTGACAGAACTCCAAGGGGCGGCGTTGCCGCCAGAAAAACCCGCCTCCGCTGACGCTTCGGCCAACTTCGGGACAATATTCCACTTAACCAGACGAGTAACGACCTCCGACGCCGCCCCCAGCAGCGGCGAATAAATACCCTGTACGCGCTGCACGTCCTCCGCGTATTGGTTGCCCTGCTCGGTGATTTCATAAGCCAGACGCACGACAAGATTGTCGCGTGATACCAATGCCCCACCCTGCGCCTGGGTGTATGCCGCCCAATCGCCTACATCAGCCGCCGCCAGCACAGCATCCATTCGAGCATCATCAAGCTGGATATCACGCAGGCGGCGCAGTTCACGATAAACCGTTACCGGCGCACCGCCGATTTGCTGAAACTGCCGGATACGCCAGCGTGACGCCCAGGCGGAAACGGCTTTTGACATATCTTTCAGGCTTTCCCCTGTTTCATCGTCTCTTTCGTCGTCCAGGGCAAAGCCATCAATATTTTTTGAAATGTATTTGGCGATATAGCCGGTTGCCGAACCTTTGGCGGGATCGATAGGTTCGACGTGAAAACGCGCCTTTAATGCCTTTTCACTTTGTAGTTCTTCGGAATCTTCAAGACGGGCGTAATAGCACATAATGTCGCGCACCTGATCGACATGTTCAGGCGGCATAAACAGCAGCATATGCCAGTGCGGTGTACCGTCGTGATGCGGCTCGACGACGCGAAAACCGAATACGCTGATTTCCTCACGCGATAATGCGGCGCGGATTTTCGCCCACACGCGACAAAGATACTTTTGCGTGTCTCGCGGGTTAGCGCCATTCCATTGGCTGACGAAACCACCTCCGCTATGTACGGCATGATATTTTGACGGCGCGGTGATGGTGTAGAACTCACCTGCACAGCCCATTTCATTGGCCAGATCTTCAAAGCCGCGCATTCTGACCATCAATTCACAACGGCGTATGGCCGGATTGGCATTGCTGCCGTTTACCATATCGTTTAAAGAAACACGCTCGCCGGTTTCAGGGTTTTCGAGATCGAACGTTTTAAAAAACTCACGGTTACGCTTTTTTTGTGCAATCCATTCCCCCAGCGTAGTGCGGGAAACATACGCGGATGCCGCCTTTTGCACCTGCCCTACGGCAATGGCCAGATGCTCACGTTGCAGATCGCGGCGGTGCTTGATGCGCACACGCCACCATTCCGGCGACATCATGCGTAATAGACCGGATTCAGCGCTATGCGTTGGCAGCGGCCTGCGGCCTTTGACAAACTGCGCCCAGTAAGGCGGCTGTGTGCCAGCCTGTAACGTCAACCGTCCCAGGTGACGAAATGCCAACAGCGTGATGCTGCGCATATCGAGATCGGCAGCATTCTTAATGCCGCGCTCGGTATAGTCCCTAAAGCTGGCTGCCATAAAATCCGCCAACTGGACAGACAGGCGGCGGATATCATCGCGATCATAGGTCGGCAGTCTTTCCAGATCATCAGAGAATGGAAATGGAATATCGCCAGCAGACAGGAATGTTGTTTGATAGCGTGGCAACACTTTGCGCAGGCGTGGCAATACGCTTTCACCCAACGTACGGCGTAAAAACGTATTGGCGCGGCGGCGGCCTTTATGTTCATCGGATTTAAACAGTGTTTCATAGCGCTGACCAAAATACTTGGCCAGGTAATCCGGCAGGTCGGCAAAATACGGATGCCGCCAGTCATGATCGGTCTTATCTACATGCCAAAGAATGCGTTCAACGTAGCTCACCCCGCCCGGTACACCAGGAGAAAATTGCTCACGCTGCCAGTTCAGGGCAGCGTGATAAGCTCCGTTGTGTTCTTCGGTTTGTAAAAGGGGCATATTACTGCCCCATCGTCGCAATCACTTCATCAGCACGGCTGCGATTACCGTTGGCGCTGATCGTGCGCGGGGCGGTGATATGATGGATTTCAAAACCAGCATATAAACCGGCATCAGCGGCAATACGACTATTTGAAGCAATTACAGGTCTTCCACTTCTGGCGACAGAAGCCAACTTTGTGGCCAAACGGTACTGATCGTGTTTGGTGAATCCATCAGTATGGTATTGGGTGAAATTGGCCGTATCTGTGGTTGGCATATAGGGCGAATCGCAGTACACAACATCACCCGGACGAACCAAATCCAGAGTTTCGCCAAAGTCGCAGCACAGGAACGTAGCCCGCTGGGCTTTTTCAGCGAAAAGACGGATCTCTTTTTCGGGGAAATACGGCGTTTTGTATTTACCGTAAGGAACGTTAAATTCACCTCTCTTATTGTACCGGCACACACCGTTAAAACAGTGCCGATTCAGATAGAAGAACAATAGCGATTTACGATAAATATCTATGACAAAATTAAACTCAAGACGACTCTGGTAATAGCTATATTCATCATTGAGTATGTCAAACATCCCCCGCGCATCGGCAAGAAAAGATTCCGGCAGATTTTTAATGCACAGATAAAGGTTGATCAGGTCAGGATTGATATCCGCGATCAGGTATTCGTCATAGTCCGTGTTCAGCATGACAGCACAGGAACCGGCAAACGGTTCAACCAGCCGTTTCCCGGCTGGCAAATGTTCACGCAGCGTTTCCATAATGCGGGCTTTGCTGCCTGCCCATTTCAGTGGGGTGCCGTTAATACTCATATGCAAAGTTCCTGCGCTGAATGTTCAAAACGCACAGCCTCTTTATGCAAAAGCTCAATAATTTCCGTGGCGGTAAACTCTTTTTGCTGGGCATGAATAGATAGCGCTTCAAGACGCAGAGAAAAGGCTAAATGCTGGTCTTTCTTTTCATCCAGACGCGCTTTATTCAGCAGAGAAATCAACGCATCGTTATTGGCTACTTTCATGTTTCTTGTTTCAATGTTTCTCATGGCTTTTTCCTGTTTTCAGGTAATACGAATCCCCGGCCAATTAAGGCTGTGAAAAAGAAATACGTATTACGGGTTAATTAATAGACTGGTTTTCTTTCTGTTCCGTGTCTGGCTCGGAACAACCGACAACAAACACACTTCGCCCGAAATGCCCTGGCTGAAATGCGGCGGTTTTCTCATACATGCGGCGCAAAATTAAAATACCGCCCCACAACACACGCCGCTGATTAACGTCAAAATCAACCCAGTTATAGCCTACATGCCTTTTCCCCAGCTTCGGGCGGCAATGGAAGATCAGATCTTCGCGTTCGCGTTGCGTGGCTGACTCCCAAAATAATTGCGCCGGGTTATCCGTTCCTGAAATCATGCGGCGCAACGATTTAAGCTGTGCGGGCAATTCCAACACTCCATTTGCAGAAATCATGATTAACCCCTTAATCCCATCAGACGACGCCACCATGAACGACGCTTAATGCGCACATACGGCAAACGCCCTTTGCTAAACTGGACACGGCAGGCAGACGGTTGCCAACGTTGACCGTTAGGTAACTCAATCCAGCCGTGACCATGATTCGCCAGTTGCGGCGTGGGTGACTGACTTTTAAGTAAACGAGCAATTGAAATCATCCTTTACTCCTTCAATTACCGGGATGTTTCACCACACCCGGCGCGTGATATTCTGGCGCTCTCACACAGCCAGAAAGGTAACAACATGGAAAAGTTAATAAAAAACATGATCTATCCTGACTCATGGGAAATATTCACTCTTAACAATGGTCATCAGGCTACTGTCAGTATCCGTTTTGATTACAATCCTACTGAAACAGATACAGTTCCCTCTGCTCAGGAAGTCGCCACCACATTTGAGCTAAAAGACTTAAAAGAGCTAATCAGCGATCTGCAAAAGCATGTTGATGCAATTGAAAATGGCGATTTAATTCAGCCTGAATCTCAGGTTCATTAACCAGGCTGATTACTTGTTTCTTACCAATTCGGCGGGTTGTGAGTAATACCGCATGACCTGCCGTTTTAAATGATGTTGTTACTGCTTTTCTTTTCATGCTGTTATCCATCAAGCTAAACCCGGCATAGCGCACGAACTCATTACATCCACGGCTGCGGCCATCATCGGGGTTGATTGGAACCGGGCTTCAACAGAAAGCACAATCAGCGATAGGTTGCGGATCGCGCTGTTTGCCCGGTTAAGAATGGCGTTTTTACGCGCCTGTGACATAGGTACGGTTGATACTGCTTCCCCAGCGATCGCGCCCACGTCCGCCGTGGCGCTTAACGCAAACACCGGCACATTGTGTGAACTAGCCTCATTACGCGGCACTGATGGCAGGCAGTTAATCTGCAACAGTAGGCCATCCAGCAAGGTGGCATCCTCCGTATGATCGGTAATGGCCAGCAGTTCACTACACGTTAACCGGTGCGGTTGCTCCGGGTTCAGTTTGTTACGCAATACCTGTGAACGGACACCGACAGCAGATGCGATCTCTTCAAGGTTGTGCGCCAGCGCAAACGCTCGGCAAGCAGCATCAAAATGCGGGTGTTTAGAGATTTGATAATCAAACATGGCAACCCCCTGTTCTCTCTCTCAGAATCGCAATCAGACAGTTAGTACAATTTTGCAATCTGCCAGGGCTTGAACGGTGAGTGCGGCCATGTTGATTTCGACTAAGCCTTTTTCATCACTTTTAGATTTGATAGGCAAACGGCCATCTTTAATCATTAGGCGGGCGGTTGACTTATCCGTTGCAGTACGGCGGCAATACTCAGCTAAAGGCAGGTAAGGTTCAGGAATGGTGATTGTAATGTTAGGTCTCATAATGCAATATCCTATATTTAGTGATATTTGATGGTATTTGTTCGATTTGGGAATCTTTGCAGATACTACGATCGCTTTTGGAATTCGTCAATAACAAGATTGCTTTTGGAATCACATGAATTTTACTAACGGCGGACGTGGCGCTATTGAGCGTCTTGTAGAGGCATATGGCTTTAGTACCAGACAAGCCTTATGTGACCACTTAGGAATATCGAAAAGCACTTTAGCCACGCGCTACATGCGTGACATTTTTCCTTCTGACTGGGTGATACAGGGAGTCTTAGAAACCGGGGTATCCCTACAATGGCTAACAACTGGTGAAGGCCCGATGTATGAAGATGGGAAAAATGACGTTGTTAGCATCCCCCGCCAGAAGCTGGTTAATGGAAAACTCTACGATTCAAACTACTATATGTTTGATAAGGCGTTTCTGCCCGATGATCTGCAAGACCCGATCGTTATCTTAGATGGTGATATCACTTACATTGCCGATCGTAAGTTTGATGAAGTGACTGACGGGAAATGGCTGGTTGAGATTGAAGGTAAAGTCAGCGTTCGTGAGGTGCTCAGACTACCTAACAATAGAGTTAAAATTATTTCAGGTACGAATAGTTTCGAATGTAACGTAAGTGAAATATTTTTCAATAGCAAAATACATTTTGAATTAATTAAAAAATGATAAAAAGGGATCGGAAATGAGTATAAACTCAAGCAATGATGTAAATGAAGACAAATCACAGCATGATATAATCGAAAATATATCAGAGGAAAATGAAGATTCATACAGCAATGATGACTTGTATAATATAAACTCATGGGGTGCTGATTTATCTTTTCGTGAATTAATAACAATGTATGATGAAGACGAGTTATTAAAACCCGAGTTACAAAGGAATTACGTATGGGATAAAGTTGAAGCTAGTCGATTTATCGACTCCTTACTACTTGGGTTGCCTGTTCCTAGCGTATTTCTTGCTAACACCCAGGATGGAAATAAATTAATAATAGATGGTTTTCAAAGAATAATGACCGTCTACGATTATGTAAAAGGCATTTGGTCTAAAGATAATAAAATATTTAAACTTTCCAATAGTGATAAAATCAATGAAAAATGGAGAGGAAGAGCGTTTAAAGAGCTAGAGCCATCTGAACAAAAGAAAATAAGGAGTACTACTATTCATGCGATAATATTTGAACAGACACATCCTAATGATAATGATACAAGTCTTTATCAAATATTTGAAAGAATAAATACAGGTGGTCGTTCATTATTAGCACAAGAAATTAGAAATTGCGTTTATCAGGGTAAATTTAATTCATTACTAATTGAGCTAAATAAAAATAAACAATGGAGAGAATTATTTGGGAGCCCAGATCCTGATACTAGAATGAGAGACATGGAGTTTATTCTTCGTGTTTTCGCTTTAAATACAGATGAAGTTAAAATGTCTCAAAGCGGCAACATTTCCCTAAAAAAAATATTAAACGAATTCATGGGGAACAAAAAAAACAACACCCAACCATTTATTGATAAATTTAGAAATGACTTTAATAAAACAATAGATTTCATATACAACAACATAGGTGAAGACTCATTTTTTAATATTATACAATCCACTCCATCTAAGATAAGAAGGCGATTTTACCCGACCATATTTGATGCTGTGTATATTTCCACATCCATATATTTAAACAGTAGGAATAATAATTTTAATAGTCCCCACAATTTAGAAAGTAAAAGACTTGGACTCCTTCAAGACGCTACATTTAGAGGTTACATAACATCAGGAACTATGCAAACCGATAATATACATGGGCGGATTTCTATGGTGCTGGAGAGTTTATATGGCCTTCAATATAAGTAACGATAGAGCTCTAGAAAGCATTAACAATTGCTTATCTGAGCTATTAAAAATAGAACATCTTATTGAAGGAATGGGAAGTACAAGTACTCCTGTACCATATTTAACACGTTATGCCATAATAAAAGCATGTGGCACTATAGAATATAGCTTTAAGACGATAATTTGTGATTATAATTATACATCACACAATACCCAAATAAGAAACTTCATCGACGGTAAGTTTAGAAATAGCTCAATGAATCCTAATTACGACAATATAATTAAAGGACTACAACAATTCGATAAGAATTGGTCTAAATCCTTTATTGAAAAAGTTAAGGCACATCCAAACAAACAAAAATTACACACATCCTTATCATCGCTAAATACAGCAAGAAATACATTTGCTCATGGCGGAAGTCCTACCGCCTCATTTACCAATGTAAAGGATTATTTTCTTGACTCCATAAAATTTATTGAATTAATGGAATTAGCAATTATTGAATCTGACGTTACGCAAGAGCAAGAGCAAGAGCAAGAGCAAGAGCAAGAGCAAGAGCAAGAGCAAGAGCAAGAGCAAGAGCAAGAGCAAGAGCAAGTGTAGTTAATTTTTATGTATAACATAAGTTAACTCATACATTGACTACTGTTTTTATATACAGTAGAAATACAGCCCTCAGTTAACAGGGGGCTGCATGGCAATAAGTAAACAACCATCAGGGAAGTGGCTATTACAGTGTTTTCCCAATGGCCGTGACGGTAAGCGCATACGCAAGCAGTTTACTACCAAAGGTGAAGCGCTAGCCTATGAGCGCTACATCAGAGACGAATCAGAGAACAAGCCTTGGCTGGGTGAAAAACAAGATAAAAGAACCCTGGCCGATCTGGTTGATATCTGGTTTCGTGCGCATGGCGTTACTCTCAAAGATGGGGAAACCCGAAAAAGCGCCATGACTTACGCCTATGAGAAAATGGGAAAACCACTAGCAATAGAATTCAATGCCCGGTTATTTTCCACCTACCGCGAGAAACGTTTAAGCGGGGAGTTAGCCCGTTCTGAAACCGTAAAACAGGTTACACCTCGCACGATGAATCTGGAATTGGCATACTTCCGCGCCATGTTTAACGAGCTTATACGCTTGGATGAATGGAACGCCCCCCACCCTCTGGCAAAGATCCGCCCTTTCAGAACAGAAGAAAGTGAAATGGCTTTTCTGAGTCTGGATGAAATAGAAAAACTCTTCATAGAGTGCGAAAGTAGTCGCGCCAAACATTTGCTGCTGATCGTAAAAATATGCCTGGCCACTGGTGCAAGATGGTCAGAAGCGGAAAGCCTAACCCCCGCCCAAATAACCAACAACCGAATCACCTACATTAAAACCAAAGGGAAAAGAAATAGAACGGTACCGATCAGTGAAGAACTGAGCAAAGAGATTACCAACGCTATACCCAAAGGTCACGGCAATAGACCAATATTTATTCCCTGCTATTCTGCGTTTCGCTCTGCACTAAAACGCGCAGGCATTGAAACACCAGCCGGCCAGCTTTCGCATGTGCTACGCCACACATTTGGCAGCTACTTCATGATGGAAGGCGGCAACATTCTGGTACTTCAAAGAATACTTGGCCATACTGACATAAAGGTCACCATGCGCTACGCGCACTTTGCTCCCGACCATCTGAATGATGCCTTATCACTCAACCCATTAGCCTTGATGAAAAGTGGCAACAAAATGGCAGCAGAGAAAACCAACATATAGCATCCATTAGCACTATATAATTATCCTTATTCTTAATAATCAGTAAGTTACTGATTTAAAAAGGCACGGCATCGTTCTCATAATCGATTGGTCGTTGGTTCAAACCCAACAGGGGCCACCAGAATTTCAAGGAGTTACGTTAACAGCGTAGCTCCTTTGTTTTTTGGGATACTTATGGGATACCTCAGAACGGTAACAGCAGGTATTAAAAAGGGCCGCATAAGCGCCCCTTACAGATAGCCAAACAGTGAAAGTCACAGCCCCATAGACTTCTTAACCCGTTCACCAAAGATGGGCCACACTGTTTGCTGAATATTTTCCCAAGCTGAACCACAGACTTTCATCAGTAATTTTTAGCTTTCCCGCCATTCTCTTGATTAGCCTCTGAAACCTCACTTTCAATATCCGTTCGTTGCTCAGCGCCAATCTGCAATCCTTGACCTCAAGAATGGAGATTAACAGGGAAACCACTCAGAATCTGTTCCAGTAATAACCATCATCATTTGCTGTATCCGTTCACCAGCAGCTAATAAGGGACGGCTGCAACGCACCTATAACGCCACGTATCTAAACAGTGACGCATGGGAAAGTTTAAGAACAGTCTGAAAAACAAACGGCGGTTTCTTGACTTGATGAAGGGCTTTGAACTCTAAAAACCAAAAGACTATATTCGCATTTTTACATATAAGGGACTATCAGATGAGCATTACATTCGCTGCGCTCTGGAGCACACATCCAGAAATTAACGGGGATGAGGCCCCTTGTCGGCGTAAAGATGGACATAAGGCTTTTGATGACCAGTGCGCCATTAGGTTAGGAACCGCATTAGCGCGCTGCGGGTATGATGTGACTAAACTTCACGCGGAATTTTGCTGGCTGCATCCCAAACAGCAAGGGCATATCTTGCGCGCGGAAGAACTGGCAAACGCACTCAAGCGGACTTCCATTCCCGGTTTATTTCCGGCGATTAAAGTTGACGTTAATAATTTTCAAAAAGCACTCAAGAACCAGACTGGTATCATTTTCTTTAAAGACTTTTGGCGACGGGGTAATGAATCATTTTCCAATAGATCAGGTGACCACATTGACCTATGGAATGGCACCAGATTGACAACAAAATTAAGCTACCTGCGCATACAATGGGGAGTCAGTATAGAAGGAATCGCATCCGACTTCTTTGACTCAAAAGAAATCTGGTTTTGGAAGGTGATTTGAAAATGAAGAAATTTATTTCCTGCTTGATACCAGCCCTGATTGCTCCCGGAATTTTAATATATAGTCTCTCTTTTTCTGCGTCACAATATGGCCCGTTTTTTGATAGTAATGACAAAATGGAATCTAACTTGTTAGCTGTTCTTGTAACTGCAATTTTCCTTTTTATTATTTACGGTGTTATGAGTTATCGTATTATTTCACCTGCATCTAAAAGCATTCTTCTCTCTATTGCCGGCATGATAATAGCTGGCGCTATTTTTGTATTTCTTGTTGGTTTTGTTCTTAGTGATTCTTTAAAAACTCAGTTTGGTTTTGCAATAATTATTTTTGATGCTTTGATGATAGCCATTGGTGGTTTATTACCCATTAAAATATTCTCTTCCTAAAACCCCATAAAAAGAATGCAATTACTAAGTTTTATTTTATGCGGCACGGTGTTAGTCGGCATTATTATGTTTATTTTATTTCCACCTGTTACTTTGCCGGGTCAATATATGGCGAAGATCAAATATCACTGAGTGCTGCAACATTCTTCATCGGTATGTTTTTATGTATTGTAGGGGGAGGAATTATTGGCGGATTATTTGGCCGATATAAGCTGAAAGGTTAATTGAGGCAGGCATGGGAAGCGTTATCAAAATTTGGCATTCGGCGTTGCTGCTGGCCGGGGTGGCGGCACTTCTCATCCATCCCGGCACGCTTGGCGGAAGTGCGCTATCGCTGATGATGGTGCAATTAGCGCACGGTGACGGGCAGCACTTCCACCGTCGGTACGGGAAACGATTGTGAATTCGTTGCGATGATAGCGCGCATGACGGTGGGGATATCGCTTCTTTTCATGCGAAACTCGCCAAGATTGGGATCAAACAGCTTTACCCGGCTGCCATCCGAATGCGCCGCAATGACGTGGCCGCTAGCGGAGTGAGACATATCCCGCCCAAACAGGATCAGCTTTGAACCTCGGTCAAACAGGCTTTCAGACAGCCGCTGCATAGCCTCGCCTTCATCCGTCATGACATCCACCGTATCCGCAGATGCCGAATGAGGAATAATGCCTAATCTCCGCACCGTCTCATGCATAGGGTCTTCCTCCTCATTGGCATGGAACCGGTTTTCGTAGTCACGTTGTAAATCAATGACCTCCGGCGTCCTATCCGCAAGGCGATGCATACGGCTACCGGCGCTGCTTTCACGGCTGTTCACATCGTTTAACCACAGCGCGCTATAGATGACGCAAGCCCCTGGATGGTCCGGCTCATGCTCTTCAAGCGCGCCGTTCTGGTCGAAATCGGCCACCCGGAGAGACGACCATCCCGCGCCTACGCCGCTGGATAGCTGTTCCTCACGGTTGGAGGACGAAGCGCACAGCCCATGCATCAACGCGCCTTGCCAGTTTTTTAGGCCGCTATATAGCGGCTGGTGCGGAAAACGTCCGGGCGCCATGTTTTTTTGGGCTGACGCATGCTGAGTGAACGCTTGCTCCAGCAATTTACGGCTTGAACTGTCCAGACGATCATGAAGCGCGGCCATATGGGATCTGAATTGGTCGCGGCTGCCGAAGCGCTGGGATGCCAGCCAAGTTCTGGCTTCATCAAATGTGGCGAACCGCAGGGCGTCTTTTGATGCCGGAACGTCTTGCCCCGGCTGTAGCGATTGAGGGCTAATGCCAATAGCCCGAATGCTTTGCGTTTCCATCAATATTTCATCCTTCTATGCGCAGAAATTTCAAATGCCAGGCGCTGGAAAGCGAAGAGAGGGTAAGTAAGGGAGACCAACGCGCCTGAACCTGAAAGATGGCGGCTATGCAAAATGCGTGGCGATTCCACGCGCAAACCGTGTCGTAACCGAAACTGTCGTCATGTTCGCAATAAGTTGCGAAACGGGAGTGGTCATGATTGAGTGGCCGAACCGATAAATAGGTTCCATTGCTAACGTCTGCCAGCGCGGGCGTTTCCCCTTTCGGCTATTCAAAACCCGACGTCGAATGCGCTAATTGTTGTGACAAAAATCACATAAACAAAGGATGGCATTGCCGCAGACGACCAGGATCGTATAGTGTCCCTCTATGACGTTACCGCGACACGCGGGCGAGACTTGGGCAAAGGTGAGTGAATTACACTCTCTTTTGCCCAAGTTTTTTTTTGCCTGCTATCCGGCATCGATGCGTAATTTCTGGGGAGCAGTTCCCCAGCGTTACGCGGCTGCAATGACATTGAGTAAGAGGAGAAACAAATGAAGGCATTCCCCGCAGGTTTTTTATGGGGCGGTTCTATGGCGGCTAATCAGGTTGAAGGCGCATGGAATGAAGATGGTAAAGGGGTGTCTACCTCTGACCTCCAGTTACAGGGAATACACGGCCCGGTAACAGAACGCGCTGAAGGCGTGAGCTGCATCAAAGACGTGGCCATCGATTTTTATCATCGCTATCCGCAGGACATCAAGCTGTTCGCCGAAATGGGCTTTAAGGTATTGCGGACCTCCATCGCCTGGACGCGTATTTACCCGGAAGGGGATGAAGCGCAGCCCAATGAAGCTGGATTGGCATTCTATGACCGTTTGTTTGATGAGATGGCGAAATACCAGATTCAGCCATTAATTACCCTATCCCATTATGAAATGCCTTATGGCCTGGTTACGAAACTGGGAGGATGGGGCAATCGTGAAACCATTAACCATTTTGAAAAATATGCCCGAACCGTCTTCACCCGCTATAAGGATAAGGTGAAGTATTGGCTAACCTTTAATGAAATCAACATGGCGATACACTCCCCCTTCACCGGCGTTGGGCTGAGCGGCGAGCCATCACAACAGGATATTTATCAGGCTATCCATCATCAGTTGGTGGCCAGCGCCCGCGCGGTGAAGGCCTGCCACGACATCATCCCCGACGCGAAAATTGGCAATATGCTGCTGGGCGCCGTGCGCTATCCAATGACCTGCCATCCGAAAGATGTGCTGGAAGCGCAGAAGAAAAACCGGGAATGGCTGTTTTTTGGCGATGTTCAGGCACGCGGCGCTTATCCGGTCTGGATGAAGCGTTACTTTAAGGAAAATAATATCGCATTGGATATTACCGAGCAGGACAAAAACGATTTACGCCACACGGTGGACTTCGTGTCATTCAGCTATTACATGAGCGGCTGCGCTACCTTTGAGCCAGAGAAATATCAGTCCTCGCGCGGCAATATCGTACGCTTAATCCCCAATCCGCATCTCAAAGCATCGGAATGGGGCTGGCAGATCGACCCCGAAGGATTACGCTTTTTGCTCAACGAGCTCTACGACCGGTATCAGAAACCGCTGTTTATCGTCGAAAACGGGCTGGGCGCGCGGGATGAGATCGACGCCGACGGCAGCATTAACGACAGCTACCGTATCGACTATTTGCGCCAGCATCTGATTCAGGCGCGTGAAGCCATAGCCGACGGGGTGGAACTGCTGGGATATACCAGTTGGGGACCGATCGATCTGGTAAGCGCAGGCACGGCGCAGATGTCAAAACGCTATGGTTTTATCTATGTCGATCGCGACGACGCAGGGCAGGGAACGCTGGCGCGCCGGCGTAAAAACAGTTTCTACTGGTACAAAGACGTGATTGAAAGCAACGGCGAATCGCTCTAATCATCGGCCGGATAACCCATGAGCGCCGCGTTTACGCAGCGCTCGTCAACGGTAAGAAGCCAATCAGCGCACAGGTTATGCTCCGCCGTGCGCTTTCACCGCCCTATCTCCGTATTCACTGCGCCGCAGGCAACACCGTAACAATCGCCCGCCGGTAAGACGTTAATGCCGGAGAGCCATTGTCCCGGCCTTCCAGAATAATGTGAAACGGCGTAGCGACTTTGACGTCCGGCGCGGTAAAACGGGTTTCCCCGCCTTCGCTATGAGACAGCTCAATCCCCGGCCCAAAATGAAGGCCCAGCGCCGTTGCCGTCGGTTCTTTATATTGCCACCAATGATACGTCACCCGATCGCCGTCAATATCGCCGGAACCCTGAGCCGATAGTTTCACCAGCTCGCCGGATTTCACCTGCCAGGACACAATCTGCGCGCCCGGCTTGCCATTGAGCACCAGATTCGGATTATGGTTCGCCTTCTTCACCTCTCCGGTCAGCGTCCAGTCCATTCGGGCGGCGAAGTCGTTCTGGAAAGCATCGCGCCACCGCCAAATCGTCGCTGGCGCCGTGCGGTATTTTTTCCCGTCGACGCCGATAACCTCATCCGATGTACTGACGCGCAGTCCGCCTGCGTCATCCGGCGCGATAGCGCCATAGCGCCCTCCCCAACCGCCATATTCCGGATGCTCCGGGTCGCCAAGCCCGTTACGCAGCAAATAGAGGAATGATGGCGAATCGCCCTCCATCGAATACTCCACCGCCGGATAGACCGCGCCCAAAGGCCCTTTCCGCCGGATGTTCTCCTGCAGCCAATCGTTATTCACCTTGCTCATATCGCCGCCAACCGCGCGCGCTGAAGACATACCGATCCAGGTAGACAAGAAATACTCATTCCAGGCGTGAATACTGGTGATGTAACGCAGCTGCGGAAAATTTCCTCGGATCCAGGCGCCGGTATTATCCTGATCGGAAATGGCATAAACACGAATTTTACTAATGAAAGCATCAACCTCTGCCGGCGTCCGGCGGGCTTTCACATCATACAGCGCCTGCGCCAGATCGACTCCGCCGCCCCATAGGGTAATCCACAAAGGGCGAGCGTCCTGTTTATCGGCGGCCTGAATGATCAGTTCCGATGCCTCTGTCGATTTGCCATCGCCGACATGCGCCATGCCGAATCCCGCTCGCCCGCTGCGAACAACATTCCGTAACGCCTGAGCGGAAGGATATCCTTGCGCGTGTTTTTGCAGATTGGGCAACACACGCTGGTAGGCGTCAATCCGTTCAAGGATCATCGGCGTATTGACCTTATCGCGTAGCCAGGTTGAGGTTGTCGCCACAATGCCTTCTACATCAAATTCATTGCTGTACACCAAAAACCGTACCAGGGATTGGGAGTCATCCGGCTCGTTACCAATATCGCTCAGAATCAATATACGCGTTTTTTCTACGTCCGCCGTAACCGGCGCAGCGCCCTTCTCCGTTACGGCGGCGGTTTGCGCAATAGATAATGCGGGGCCATACGCCGCCAGCAGACAGGCGCTCAATGAAATTGATTTAATATATTTGGCTGATAAAAACATGTTTTCCTCCTTATCAGAAAACCACTTCAGCTTGAACGCCAAAACTTATTTGATAATCTTTTTTATCGTTAAAACTATGGTTATCAATTTCATTTTCCAGCGCTTTAAGATAACTGGTGTAGAAACGGATTTCCGGACGAGACCGCAAAAGACTGGTATCCACCTTGAGCGTATGCGCCAGCGTCACCTTATAACCAGATTCATCATAATTAGCGTTATTGGCGCTATTTTCCTGAATAAAATAACCTAGCTCTAGCGCCGTTTGGTTAATTCTATTCCAAATATAAGAAGGACGAATCACCGCCCGGATGGTTTCAAAATCGGTGTGCGCCCCTGTATTGACTGAATAAAGGTCATTACCACGACCATATACCAGCGAATGCGCCATAATAACATCATCACGCAAGTATATTTCTCCCTGATTGACCAATCGCCAGCCAATACCGCCGCTATGAATGCCATAATAAGAGCTGTTATAGTCAAAATCAGGGTTAGCCCCGGAAATATTCATAAATTGACTGGCCAAAGAGTTATTGGCGACTTGCGCAGTCAGTTCATTAAATCCCCCCAACAATGGGTGACGTAAAATAGCCTGGCTCAGCCATGACGATTTTACCTTATAGTCATCGCCGGAGGCTTGCGCTGCTTTTTGCTCATCCGTCTGGTTAGCGAAGGCATATTTCGCGCCGACTTCAAGCGAAAGATCCTTGCTCAATGTAATATCTTTATATCTGACTTCCGCAATATTGACGTTAACCTGGGTAGTATCGCTACATATCGATGTTTCGCAAACCGTACTGTAATTATCAATATCATTACGCGTCAACGCCATGCTTAACGAACCGACGGGAAGCAACCAGTTTTCAATACCCAGCCCGGTACCGGAAAGGGTCCGATCGCTTTTCCAGTCCAGCATCTGAATTTCATATTGCGGCAGCGTGTGTTTGCCTATCCAGAATTTTGCTTCCGGCGCAAACGGCAGAAAACCGGTCGTTTCAACAAACAGTTTGCTGAGTTTCCCCATGCCGCCGCCGGCCATTCCTTTATCAAAGGTCTCATTGCTTTGAGATAATCCCAGATCGCCTTCAAACTGTACATTCGCCCAGATCGATTTATTACCTTCCTGCCAGGCGCGTTTTTTTAATGACAGATTGTACCATCCGTCATATTCATTGCCGAATCGCCCGAGCGATCCCACCGCCCAGGATTTAGGACCGCCATTGGTCGTTGAGGCATATCCGGTACGGAAATAACCCGAATATTTAAAACCGGTATCATCCTGAACATATTGGCTGATTTTTTTCAGTGTGGACTCTGAAAGCACCGGCTCACTTTCATTAGCAACGGGTTTAGTTGAGGCCGGCGTAGCCGATAAACGCCCGTCCGCTGCCGCGATTTCTTGTGATTTCACCGCCGAGCGCTGCGTGGTTCTTTCCTTTTTTTCATAGGCTTGCAGCTTTTCCTGCGTAACCCGCAACTGCTCTTCCAGCAACGTCATCCGCTGTTCAAGCGTTAATGTCTGAGCGATAACATCCGGAGCGACGCCATAACAGGATAACAGCATTAACGCGATCGCTTTCTTTCTGAACGCCCGATATTTTTTCTTCATTATTTTATTCCTCATTAGTATCGACGACCATCTCCCGATCGTACTTTGTAGTGATATATCCCTGGTGCGGCTAAAACGATAACTATGCTTTCACCATTCATTTCCCCAGATTAAAAAAAAACCTGCCCAGCAGGATGAAAAACAATTTTCATCTTGCAAGACAGG
Organism: Brenneria izadpanahii; assembly: GCF_017569925.1. Lineage (NCBI taxonomy): Bacteria > Pseudomonadati > Pseudomonadota > Gammaproteobacteria > Enterobacterales > Pectobacteriaceae > Brenneria > Brenneria izadpanahii. The sequence goes on from NZ_CP050854.1 coordinate 4,620,063, forward strand.
TTTCGCCTGAATTAAATCAGTCACGTCCTATTTATAATCACTATAATTTAAACCAGCTTATTAATTCAACTTTTGAAACATTGAAGTGTGAACAACATCACCGGCGAAACGCAATAAAATATCTCATTATTCATTACGATTTAGTCGATTGATATGAATAGTCAAAAACATAACTTCATCAGTCGTCAATTGGCACTGATAATGTTGCTCTATATAATGATAAACTCTCATTGCGCAAGCATAAGACACTTTCATTAATTCTTTTATACCGTAATAAATGCTATCATCGGCATGGCTTACCACGTTACGATTAAATAATCGCAACGCAAAAAACTTTAAATGGGTAATAAATCGCTGATAATCGATAGAGCTTTCATCATACTTGATATTCAGGTCATATTTTACAATCGTCAAAATATCCTTAATAAAGGTCGCGCTTTGCATAGTGCTTTGCATATCGCAGTTATTTATCGCATTAAACAGATGCAATGCAATAAATCCCGCCTCATCATCCGGTAAACGAACTTGCAGTTTTTCTTCAATAATATCCAGCGCGTCTAATCCGATAGAAAACTCTTTCGGGTAGAAAAGTTTAACCTCCCACAGTAATTGATTATGAATTCTCATCCCTTCTTTATGGCGTTTGACCGCAAAGTTAATATGGTCGCTCAAGGCCAGAAACAAGGTATCCTGTAGTTCAGCGTTCAATACATTACGCGCCAGCGTAACGATCCGCTCGGTAATATCCAGATAAACGGGCGGGATTTCCGCCAGAATTTCTGCGAAAAAGTCATTCAATCCGCCGCTGGTTTTGAGAAAACGGCTTTCAACCTTTTCTTCATCCACCCAATCGCCATTCTTCTTGCCAAAACCGATGCCGCACCCTAGCGCTACACACTCTTTCCCCTTATCCGTCACCACCAGCACCGCATTGTTACTTAATATTTTGTTTATTTTCATCACTACGCCCGTATGGTTGTTCCGACAAGGCAATGGCGCCGATGGTGCAGCCATTGCCCTGTTCGTATACTTCCGTCATCCTTGCGTCTTGATTTCTCGCGATGGATAGCCATCCCCGATCTTGTGCGGCTTTATGCCAATGCGATGATGGTATCGCCGACTTTTTGATAACGTTCGGTGCTGAGGCTGAATATCCGATAATCATCCGCGTTAGTGACCACGATGGGCGTCACGGTGTCATAGCCGGCTTTCGCTATCTCATCGAGATCAAACTCAAGCAGCAGCTGGCCTTTTCTCACCTCATCGCCCTCTGCGACCCGCATGTGGTAATGCTTGCCTGCCAACTGCACCGTATCGATACCGACGTGAATCAGGATTTCGGCGCCGGCCATTGAGCGGATGCCAATAGCGTGACTGCTGGCGAACGTGCTGACGATTCGCCCGTCAACCGGCGAATAGATGCGCCCTTCCTGCGGCCGGACGGCGATCCCCGCCCCAACGACGCCGGAGGAAAACACTTTATCATTCACGTCCTCCAGCGGGATCAGTTCGCCTTCCGCCGGGGAACCAATCCGTTCGCCGGAGGCGGGCACATCCTTCAGATCCACGGCGGCGGCCTGCGCTCCGCCGGATGCGGCTGGTGATGCCGAAGACGCGGGGGAAGAAGATGAAGGCGCGGCAGACGGCGTTGGCGTAGCTGGCTGCGCGTTCGGTTCATCAAATCCGACCAGCATGGTTAAAACCAGACTGGCGACAAAAGCGATGACGCAGCCGATGATAAAGCCCAGAAAACCTTCACCGTAGAAGATAGGCAGCGTCAGCAATCCGGGCATTCCCATGGAGATCGCCGAACTTTTCGCATAGCCCGCCACCGCGCCGCCCATCGCCGCCGCGATCACCGCACAGACAAACGGTTTCTTCAGCTTCAATGTGACGCCGTACACGCCGGGTTCGGTGATGCCGAACAGCGAGGCGATAAACGTGCTGCCCGCCAGCGCTTTGAGCTTTTTATCCTTGGTGCGCAGCATCACTCCCAACAACGCGCCGGACTGGGCAAAAACAGATGGACTGGACGCGGCTTTGAGATAGCTCTGTCCCATTACGGAAATATCGTTGATAAAGACGGTGACGAATCCCCAGTGCACCCCAAAAATCACCAGAATCTGCCACGCGGCGGCAATCAGCGCGCCGGCGAGAATCGGGTTGAAGCTATAAATGCTCACGAACAGCGAGGCGATGACTTCGCTGGCCGAGATACCGATCGGCCCGATGGTCATCAGCGTTAACGGCACCATCAGAACCAAAAGGAAGAACGGCGTCAGAATATTACGAACGCTTTCATGAATATGACGATTCAGGAAACGTTCGATACAGGACATCAGCCACACGCTGAAAATAATCGGGATCACCGATGAGGTATATTTCATCATGATCACGGGCAAGCCAAAGAAAGTGACGGGTTCGCCGGCATCGAACAATCCCTGAATCGTAGGGTAAATCAACGCGCCGGCAACCGATACCGCCACAAAGATATTGGTTTCAAATTTACGCGCGGCGGTGATGGCTAACAGCATCGGCAGGAAGTAGAACAAACTGTCGGAAGCCGCATGCAAAATGACATAAGTGCTTTCCTTGCTGTTCAACCAATTAAACGCTATCGCGATGGCCAGCACGCCTTTCAGTACCCCGGCCGCCGCCATCGCGCCCAGCAATGGGGTAAAGATCCCCGCAACCAAATCAATCAGCCGCCCCATGATCGAGACGTGTTTTTCCGATTCCGCCGCCGGACGTTCGCTACTGCGATCCTCAAGCAATCCTGAAATCGAGCCAAAAGCGCGATAGACCTCCGGCACCCGGTTACCAATGACCACCTGCAACTGCCCTGAACCGTTGACCACCGTAATGACGCCGTCCAACGCCTCCAACGCGGCCAAATCCACCCTGGCGTTATCCACGATCTTAAAGCGCAAGCGTGTTGCACAATGAACCAAAGTGGAAACGTTCGCCTCTCCTCCGACCAACTTCAAAATATTTTCTGCTAGCGCGTTGCTATTCATAATGACACTTCCCGTTTCGTAAATGGCTGCAATTGTCTACAACCCACATCACCTTGCTTGCGTCCGCTGGCCAGCAGAAAAAAAGCAAAAAAAAACCTGGATAAAGCAGTGTGTGGCACACTGTTTTATCCAGGTCTCGCCCAGAAAATTCTGGTGGCGTCCTATGCGCTATTTCTAACAAGCTAATGTAGAGAAAGCTACTGTTACGTTTTATTTTGTGAAAAACATCACTAAATTTTTCTTACGCGCGAACCATCAGTCAGCCTGGAGCCGGACGTTCCCCGCCCGATCGGAACCATAACATTACGCCTAACCAACGATTACCGGCGCCGCTTTTATGCGGCGGCGCCGTCATCAAATAAGGCATGGCTACGGCTTATCGTGCTTATCCAGCCACGCCTGCATCTGGTCTATTTCCGGCTGCTGGGCCTTGATAATCGCTTCCGCCAGCTTGCGCAATTCCGGATCCTTGCCGTACTGCAATTCCGTTTTAGCCATATCAATCGCCCCTTGATGATGGGCGATCATCCCTTTGGCGAACGCCACGTCAGGATCGCTGGACAGTATTCCTTCCTGCATCTGGGCGTGCATCTGATCCATCCCCTGCATATAGGCCTGCTGCGACTCGCTTACCCCATCGGAATGATGGCCGCCGTGCGCGCCGTCAGCGGCAAAAACGGACAAGGGAGCCAGTAGGACGCCGGCAATCAAGAAATGTATTTTCGTCATCATTACCTCTATTTCTGGCCAGTGAAATGTCCTATTAAAAGTAGGCCTTCCCCCAGGGGGAAGGTCAAGATGCGAGGGGAAAAAACAATAGAAAAACCGCCGAATCTATCCGCCGCGAAAAATTCAGCGGTAGATAAATCCGGCGGTCTTAAGGGCGTGCTATCGCTTATTCAGCCGGTTTTGCTTTGTTGTCCGGTCTTGGCGGTTGAGTCAAACGTTTTTCAAAATTGTCGTTGTACTGCTTTTTCTGTTCGGCAGTCAGGATGTTATAAATCTTGTTCTGCGTTTCCAAACCATTCAGCCGCATTGCTTTACGGTCGGCATCAGCCTTATCTAACTGCGCCTGAGCTTTCGCGGCATCAAAACTGTCGGCTATCACCAGGTTATGCATTTCACGACGTTCGTCCTGCATTAATTTACGCATATTGTCATGGGATGCCTTTACGATCTCTTTTACTTGCTGTTTCTGAGCGTCCGTCAGATTCAGGTCTTTCAGCATCGTTTCATGATGCATACTGCGAGGACCGGGTCCGCCTTTACCATCTCTTGCCATTCTCACTTCCGGATGGCCTTTTTGCACATCATTAGCGTGAGCGATGCCCGCCGTCCCCAACGCCAATGAAGAGGCGATCAGAAGTGTGGTTAATTTACGCATAATTTATCCTTCTATTTGGGTTAACTCTCATGGACGACCATTGTCGTGCTGTCGGGAAGGAGTATAGGCCCGGCAGTTTCAGTTAATTAGAGCAAGGGTAAATATCTGCAAGTAATGTATTCACATTTCCGGCAAATATGGAGAATACGAAGAGAGTGTGTAAGGAAGCGGCAGAATTACGTTAAACCATACGCGACCTATCCGTCAGCGCGGATATGGCCGATAGAGAAATTAAGGCAGCGAGCGGAGAAACTCCGACGCATCTTTTGCCAACGCATCAATATGGGCGCTGATAATTTTGACTTTATGAAGCAGAGGGTTTCGTTCCGGCGAGCTGTCCATCGCGTTCAACTGGGCGACAAGCTGTTTAATCTGTTCGCCAAGCTGCGCTTCCCGCTGTTTGGCCTGCGACAGCTGCTGCTGGAGATGTTGATAATCCCGCTGCCAGATCTGCTGCTGTTGCTGAATAGTTCGTTCCAGTTCCTGAAACGCGCCATCCAGTCTTGTCTCCAATTCTTCAATCAACATAGAGATTCCTTCGGCCTGATTATGCGGCGAATTATAATGGCACTCTCTCCCGACAACAAACAATCCGGCCGGTCATTGCCATATGCCCGCTTTTTACGCGCCGCCCGCTGACGATGGCGATAACCGAAAGCGCGCCGGGCAGTCACGCCACCCGGCGCCCCGGCTTAGCGGCCTGCCGCCGTTTTCACCGCCCGCAGCACAACGAATTTTGCGTTGCTGGCGATGACCTCGCAATTACCGAACAGACGCTTCAATTTATGAAAGTAATCCAGATGGCGATTGCCCACGATTCGCAGTTCCCCGCCGATCTCAAGGCAACGGCGGGAATCGAGGAACATTTGCCAGGCAATGTTATCGGTAATGGCCTGCTGCTGATGGAACGGAGGATTACACAATACGGCCTGCAGGCTGTCGCGTCCTACGCCGGACAGACCATGATTAACGGCGAATCCACAGCGCGCCTTATCCTGGGGGCAGTTAACCTCGACATTCATCTGGCTGGAGGCTATCGCCATGTAGGACTCATCAAAAAAGCTGACGAGAGCGGCAGGGTTCGCCGCCAGCGCCGCCAGCCCGATAACCCCGTTGCCGCAGCCTAAATCGACGATTTTTCCGTCGATATCCTGCGGCAGATGCTGCATAAAGAAGCGTGCGCCGATATCCAATCCGCCGCGCGAAAAAACATTGGCGTAATTATGGATACGATAACCATATTCCTCCAGTTCCCAAACTGTAGTTGGCGACTGCTCACTTACTTTCAAATCCGCTACTTCACAATGGATCAGGCGCGCTTTTTTCCAGGCCAGCGACGTTTTGGTCGGCCCCAGGATACGTTCGAACAGTTGCAGCGTCGACGTATGAATATCCCTGGCTTTGGCGCCGGCGATAACACGCGTTTGCGGCGTAACCACCGTCCTCAGTCTACGCAGCTGATATTCCAACAGCGCCATGGTTTTCGGGATTTTAATAACCACTAATGCGGGCGCTTCGGGTAAGTCGGCCAGACTGTCCAGAAGCTCTACGGAGTCGGCGTCGAAGCCGTTCAACGCCAGATTATGCCGGGTGGCCAACTGGCTCATGTAAGAATCGCTGATGCTAACCGGCGACTGAGCCTGCAGCCCGCAGGCCAATGCCCCGAAGGCATCATTAAAAATCAGGCGCGGCCCTGGCGCGATCTCCAGCGATGAAAGCTCACGCAGCAAAAACTCATCCGCCGCTTCCCACGCCTGCAACGCGGTGTTATCTGCTACTTGAGGATAACGCACCAGTGTCAGATTACGCGTTTCCAGCTCGAGTTGGCTCATTGACCCCTCCTGAATCACAAAATTTGCGCTGTTTATCCCTTAAAATGACGCGTCAGTAAATGCTTTTCTCGGACAAACAGGCAAAAGGCATCGTGAATTGTACTTTAACAATAATGTTACCTTGCCATTTCGCCATGATAATCTGATATCCCTCATCAACGTCAGCAGGATACCAAACGCTTATGATTCGCTTCGCTATTGTGGGAACAAGTTGGATCACTCGCCAGTTTGTCGATGCCGCACACGAAACCGGAAAAATGAAGTTGACGGCCATCTATTCGCGCACGCCGGAAAAAGCCTTGCAATATCAGCTTGATTATATGGTCGATGCGCGATTTGACTCGCTCGACGAGATGGCGCAATCCGAGTTGATTGAGGCCGTTTACATCGCTAGCCCCAATTCACTGCACTGCGAACAGGCCTTGCTCTTTCTGAGCCATGGCAAACACGTTATCTGCGAGAAGCCACTGGCTTCCACCCAGTATGAGGTTGAGCAGATGATCGCCTGCGCCAAAGCGCATCGGGTCGTCCTGTTCGAAGCCTTCAAGACCGCCAGCCTGCCCAATTTCAACGTCGTAAGGCAGGCGCTGCCCAAGATCGGTAAGTTGCGTAAGGTGCTGCTGAATTATTGTCAGTATTCTTCACGCTATCCGAAATATCTGGCGGGAGAAAATCCCAATACCTTCAATCCGGCGTTTTCGAACGGCTCGGTAATGGATATCGGCTACTATTGCATCGCCTTCGCCGCGGCGATATGGGGAACGCCAGGTACGGTACAGGCCAGCGCAACGCTGCTGGATAGCGGCGTCGACGCCCACGGCTGCGTCCTCATGAAGTATGATGATTTTGATGTCACCATCATCCACTCCAAAGTCAGCGACTCCGACGTCGCCAGTGAAATTCAGGGCGAAGAGGGTTCTCTGGTCATTGAAAAGCTGTCTGAATGTCAAAAGGTTACGTTTGCGCCACGTAATGGCAAACCCTTGGATCTTAGCCGGCCGCAGCATATCAATAGTATGCTGTATGAGGCGGAAACCTTTGCCGACCTGGTGGAAAACAATGTATTGGATCATGCGGAACTGGAGCGCTCACGTGCCGTGGCGGGCCTGTTAACGGAAATCCGCCGCCAAACCGGCGTACTTTTCCCCGCGGATGCCGTGACGCCGGGCGACTCAGGCTAGGCGTTTTTTCGCCGGCGCGACGATATTTATTTGACCCGGATCATATTTTCACCTATCTTCTGACCAGCAAAGGGGAGTAACTTTTCCGCCGGTTAATCGTCATTACGATGCGATACCCAATCATTTCAACAGACAGCCAATACGTCTGCGGTTTGAAAGACAAAGGGTAAAAAATGCATCCGGTTACCGGGCAACCTTAATCAGATTACTGCATTAATGTTGTAAGTGAGACCTTGCCGGAAGGCGAGGTGCACTTGCAGCTATAATGATAAGCGGCCAGCGTCTTCCGATGTTGGCCGTTTTTCTTTTCGTTTAAGGATATTTGCTATGCACACCATTGGCACGCCGTGGTTATGGGGCAGCTTTGCCGTCATTGTTGTCGTTATGCTGGCCATCGACCTGCTCTATCAAGGGCGCAAAGGTTCGACGGTAATGACATTCAAGCAGGCCGCCGTCTGGTCGATTGTCTGGGTAACGCTTTCTTTACTGTTTAACGCAGGTTTCTGGTGGTATCTGGACGGCACGCTGGGGCGGGAAGTGGCCAATGCTCAGTCGCTAGCGTTCCTGACCGGCTATCTGATTGAAAAAGCGCTCGCCGTCGATAACGTATTCGTCTGGCTGATGCTGTTCAGCTATTTCTCCGTGCCGCCGCAATATCAGCGCCGGGTTCTGGTTTACGGCGTATTAGGCGCAATCATCCTGAGAACGCTTATGGTGTTCGGCGGCAGTTGGCTGGTAACGCAATTCCAATGGCTGTTGTACGTATTCGGCGCCTTCCTGTTATTTACCGGCATTAAAATGGCGTTGGCGAAGGAAGATGGCGACGACATCGGCAACAAACCGATGGTACGTTGGCTGCGCGGACATTTGCGCATGACCGACAGCATTGAAAACGACAAATTCTTTGTCCGCCGCAGCGGGTTGTTGTATGTCACACCGCTGTTTTTGGTGTTGATACTGGTGGAGATCAGCGACGTGATCTTTGCCGTTGACAGTATCCCGGCCATTTTCGCCGTAACGACCGATCCCTTTATCGTATTAACCTCCAACCTGTTCGCCATTTTGGGCCTGCGCGCCATGTACTTCCTGCTGGCCGGCGTGGCGGAACGTTTCTCTCTGCTGAAATACGGACTGGCGGTCATCCTGATCTTCATCGGCGTCAAAATGATGCTGATCGATATATTCCATATTCCCATCGCCGTTTCGTTGGGGGTTGTCGCCGGCATTCTGGTTATTACCATGCTGATTAACGTGTGGGTCAACCGCCGCGCGGCGCAATAACCGCTCCGCTTCCTCAATTGCCGTACAGCGCTCTCTGTGCGGCAATCGCCAAAAAAACCGACGCAGGGCAGAAAAAATACCGCTGCCTCTTCTCCTTGTATCATTTTTTCATATACTGACACGCGCAAACATACTTAGTTACGGAATAGAAAGAAATCCGGCGCGACTGCCGCCCAGGATTTCGCCTCTGTAAAAACACCATCACACCAAAGGAAACGGCCTTGCCGTCAATACTATGGAAAATAAACAGTCACGTTTTTTGCAGTACATTACGCGCGGTAGTCTAGTGCAACAGATACTTTTCGGACTGGTCGCCGGGATTATTCTGGCCTCTGTATCAACCAAAGCCGCCATTGCCGCCGGCTTGCTAGGCTCGCTGTTCGTTGGCGCGCTGAAGGCCGTTGCGCCGCTGTTAGTGTTAGTGCTGGTCATGGCATCCATCGCCAACCATCAGCAAGGGCAGAAAACCAATATTCGCCCGGTATTGGTGCTTTACCTGATCGGAACCTTCTCGGCCGCGCTGATCGCCGTGGTACTGAGCGCCCTATTCCCCTCAACTCTGGTGCTCAACGCGCAGGCTGAGGACATCACGCCGCCATCAGGCATCGTGGAAGTGCTGGAAGGGCTGTTGATGAGTATCATCGCCAATCCCATCCACGCGCTGCTGAACGCAAACTACATCGGTATTCTGGTGTGGGCGGTTGGATTAGGCATCGCATTCCGTCATAGCTCGCAGAGCACCAAAACCTTGATTAGCGATGCCTCCAACGCGGTGACCGTTATCGTCCGCGTCGTTATTCGGTTCGCGCCGCTGGGGATTTTCGGTCTGGTGGCGTCAACGTTGGCCGAAGCCGGTTTTGACGCGCTGTGGGGTTATGCGCATCTTCTTATGGTGTTAATCGGCGGAATGCTGATGGTGGCGTTGGGGATTAATCCGCTGATCGTTTACTGGAAAACCCGCAGAAACCCTTATCCGCTGGTATTCCGTTGCCTGCGCGAAAGCGGCGTCACCGCCTTTTTCACCCGCAGCTCCGCCGCCAATATTCCCGTGAATATGGAACTGTGCCGTAAGCTGAATCTGGATGAAGACACCTATTCTGTCGCCATCCCGCTGGGCGCCACCATCAACATGGCGGGCGCCGCCATTACCATCACCGTGCTAACGCTGGCGGCGGTCCACACGCTGGGCATTCAGGTCGATCTGCCTACCGCGCTATTGCTCAGCGTTGTGGCGTCAATTTGCGCCTGCGGCGCGTCTGGCGTCGCAGGCGGATCGCTGCTGCTGATCCCTCTGGCTTGCAGCATGTTTGGTATTTCAAATGATATCGCCATGCAGGTCGTCGCCGTTGGCTTCATTATCGGCGTCTTGCAGGATTCGGCGGAAACGGCGGTCAATTCTTCAACGGACGTGATCTTTATCGCCGCCGTATGCCAGGCGGAAGAGGCAAAGCTGGCGAAACGGGAACGGCTGAGCACCATGTAATGGATGCCGGGAATAGCCATTATTAGCGGCGGCTATTCCCGCATTTTACGCGTAAACGCGATGCAGGCCGCGGGCAAATACGGAAAAAACGTTTTTCGCTAGGCTTTACCGGCCTCTTTCCTCTCCACCTTAAACGGATCGATACCGCGTTTCTGCATCCGCCAGAAGCGAATAATAGTAAATCCGTTCATCAGCAGAAAGCAGCCTTCAATCATCGAGCCGCCAATCGAGCCCAGCCAGATATTATGTATGACCCAGCACGCGGTCGAACACCATATCACGCAGCGCGTGGTTAAACCGGATGTACGAAACAGCGCCCAGGTACTGGCGACCGTACCCAATACCGGCAGAAGCTCCATCGCATGCCGTATACCGCTCAAACCGAAGGCCAGCGTCAGAGCAATAAACACAAACATTACGGCGATATTGTGCGTTTTAAGCGATATCACGGTACGCACGGAGTTCAGCGCCGCGCTAGCCCCCGCCGCATTCGCCCCCATCAGGAAAAAGTGACAGCTGATAACCGCGCTGTAGACCGAAAGCTGTATTTTGAATTTCTGGTCATTACGGTTAAAAAACATGGTAATACCGACCAGAAAGGCCAATATTCCCACCGACTGGGCAATCCAATAATGTGTCATGATCCCTGCCTAATAGAAGACGACTGCGCAAAAGCAAAACGGCGCCACATGAATGAAACGCCGTTTTATTTTAATCGTGATGCAACAGGTTTACAACGTCACGCCGCTCTTAAAGATCGCCAGTTCCCGGAAATCATTGATTTCATTTTTGGCCCGCTTGCCATTGGCTATCTCGACGATAAGATCGACAAACTGCATCAGCAGCGCATCCATCGTCATACCATGGATCAAACGGCCGGCATCAAAATCGATCCAGTGCGGTTTCTTCTTCGCCAGTTCACTGTTGGTGGCCAGCTTCACCGTCGGAACAAAACCGCCATAAGGCGTACCCCGCCCGGTACTGAACAGCACCATATGACACCCGGCTCCCGCCAGCGCGCTGGTCGCCACCGCATCATTACCCGGCGCGCTAAGAAGATTAAGGCCCGACGCGCGTAAACGCTCCCCATATTTCAGCACGTCAACCACTTTACTCTGACCCGCTTTCTGAGTACAACCGAGAGATTTCTCCTCCAGCGTGGTAATACCACCCGCCTTATTGCCCGGCGATGGATTTTCATAAATCGGCTGCTCATGAGCGATAAAATACTGTTTAAAGTCATTAACCATATGGACCGTTTTTTCAAACGTGGCCTCATCACGGCAACGGCTCATCAGGATACGCTCTGCGCCAAACATTTCCGGGACTTCCGTCAGCACCGTGGTGCCGCCGTTGGCGATCAAATAATCCGAGAAACGCCCCAGCAGCGGGTTAGCCGTAATCCCCGACAGCCCGTCGGAGCCGCCGCACTCCAGACCGAACTTGAGTTCACTGAGTTTGCCGGGTACACGCTTGTCGTGACGCATGGTCTGATAAAGCGCATGCAGACGCTCCAGCCCGGCTTCCACTTCATCATCCTGCTGCTGGCAGATCATAAAATCGACCCGCTGCGCGTCATATTCGCCCAACGTAGAACAGAAGGCATCGACCTGGTTATTCTCACACCCCAGGCCGATCACCAATACCGCCCCCGCATTCGGGTGGCGCACCATGTTCTGCAGCATGGTGCGGGTGTTTTCATGATCCTGCCCCAGTTGAGAGCAGCCGAACGGATGGCTAAACAGATAAACGCCGTCAATACCCTCCGCATCGTGCGTTTCTTTCAGAAAACGCTGTTGGATCTGACGGGCAATGCCGTTAACACAGCCCACCGTCGGCAGGATCCATAACTCGTTGCGGATACCGACATCTCCGTTCTTACGGCGATAAATCCGCACCTCCCGATCTTTCATTTGCGGCGGCAGGTTGATGAACTCCGGCTGATATTGATACTCATCCAGATCGCTCAGGTTGGTCTTGGCATTCTGGGAATGAATATGCTCGCCGGGCGCAATCGCCGCCAGAGCGTGGCCGATCGGCAGGCCGTATTTGGTAATCATCTCTCCGGGAGCGATGGCTTCCAGCGCAAACTTATGTCCGCGCGCCACATTCTGCCGCAGCGTCACCACATCGTTACCCACGGAAACCGTTTCGCCTTGTTCCAAATCGCGCAGCGCCACGGCCACATTGTCCAGTGAGTGAATTTTTATCGTGCTTTGCATGGATAAACCTTTTGCTATTAGCAATAGCGAGCCACCGCAGAGCGCATGCCGCTCTCAACGATAGTTTGCAACTGTTGTGTCACCTGTGACGCCAGCCCCGCAACCTGCGTCAGATCCTGCCCCCAGTGCTCGGCATCGCCGAGTACGGCGTCGACCAACTCGGCCAGACCGACGCGTTTTTGCGTAACTTCGGTCCATAAAGCGGAATAGCGCTCCAGCCAGCGGGCGTCGTCCTGCAACGGATAGCTTTCGCCATTGCGCACGCCGCGGTAAAAGGCGATTAGCGCCGCCAGCGCGAACGTCAAACGGGCCGGAAGCTCACCCCGGCGTTCACGATATGCCAGCAGCTGCGGCAATATCCGGGTGCGGAATTTTGTCATGCCATTCAAAGCGATAGACAATAATTGGTGTTGAATGAAGGGATTACGGAAACGGCTTAACACGGCCTGAGCAAACGACATCAGCTCATCGTGCGGCAAATCAAGAACCGGCACGATCTCCTCGGCGATGGTTTTTTCCACAAATGCGCCAATCCGGGCATCATTCATCGCTTCCCCGACGGTATTCAACCCGGCCAGCCAGGCCACCGGCACCAGCGCCGTATGCGCGCCATTCAGAATGGCGACTTTGCGTTCCTTATAGGGTTTGATGTCATCAACGATGCGAACATTGAGAGCCAGCTTGTCCAGGCGTAATTCCTGCGCCAGCCATTGCGGCCCTTGAATCACAAACAGATAGAAATATTCGGCGGTATCCAGAAACGTATCGGCGTAACCTAACTCCTGTTGCAAGCTGTCGACCTCAGCGCGCGGATAACCGGTAACGATCCTGTCCACCAGCGTGGAGCAGAACGTATTATGTTCATCCAGCCAGTCGGCAAACGCCGGCGTCAGTTGCCACTGTGCGGCATAACGCAGCACTAGTTCCTTCAACGCCGCGCCGTTGTAGTCAATCAGCTCGCAGGGCAGCAATATCCAGCCTTTATCCGCAGCCCCGTCGAAATAGCAAAAACGCTCATACAGCAGACGAGTCAGCTTGGCCGGGAAACTGGCGGGCGGAGTATCGGTCAGACGATCGTCCGCGTGATAGCTGATACCCGCCTCGGTGGTATTGGAAAAAACGAAACGGATATTCGGATCGTGGGCCAACGACAAATATTCATCAAACTGACGGTAGACATTGATCTCACGGTTAACGGAGCGGATCAGTCGCGTTTCACGTACGGCTTCCCCTTGCTCGTTCAGGCCACGCACGATGGTGGTGTACAAACCATCCTGGGTATCCAGAGCCGGAGGGAAATCCGTATCTATCGGACGAACCACAACGATCCCCGCATCCAAATCGGTATGTTCATTGAGCAAATCCAGTTGCCAGTCGATAAAGGCGCGCAGAAAATTACCCTCACCAAACTGGATAATGCGATCTGGATGCCGGCGGCCGGGAAAATTACCACGATTTAACGTTTGCATTAATTTAAGTTACCTCAGGACAGGACGCACATGCAGGGCACCGGCTGATTCAACACCGCGATCATCCTTGCCCAAAATTACAATGGCGGGCGGAGCGCCATACCGCCTCCGCCCGCAACGGCTTACAGTTCAATGGCGAAGTAATTTTTAGCGTTATCAAAACAGATGTTCTTCACCATTTCGCCCAGCAGCGGAAGATCGGCCGGCGCTTCTCCGTCTTCAACCCAGCGCCCGATCATCTGGCACAGAATGCGGCGGAAATACTCGTGACGGGTATAAGAAAGGAAGCTGCGGCTGTCGGTCAGCATCCCCACAAAGCGGCTCAGCAAACCAAGCTGCGCAAGCTGGGTCATCTGACGCTGCATACCGTCTTTCTGATCGTTGAACCACCAGCCGGAACCAAACTGCATCTTGCCTGGCGTACCTTCGCCCTGGAAGTTGCCCACCATAGTGCCGATTACCTCGTTATCGCGTGGGTTCAGGCAATAGAGGATGGTTTTCGGCAGATGATTGTCTTTTGCCTGCGCATCCAGCAGGCGGGAAAGCGGCTGGGCCAGCGGCTGATCGTTAATCGAGTCGAAGCCGGTATCCGGTCCGATAAGTTTCAACTGGCGGCTGTTATTATTACGCAATGCGCCGATGTGGTACTGCTGCACCCATTCGCGACGGTGGTATTCACTGCCAAGGAATAACAGAACGGCGGTTTTAAACTGCGCCGCTTCTTCCGGAGTCGCTTTTTCGCCGCTCAAGCGACGGGACAGGATCGCATCCAGCGTGGCGTCATCCGCTTCGCCATAGACCACTACGTCCAGCGCATGGTCGGAAACTTTGCAACCGTGCGCGGCAAAGTGGTCCATACGTTTTGTCAGCGCATCGCGCAGATCGCTGAAACGGGTAATTGAGGTATCGGATGCCGCTTCCAGACGGCGCATATAATCAACAAATCCTTCCGCTTCAATATTGAACGCTTTGTCCGGCCGCCAGCTCGGCAAAACCTTAATCGAGAAGCTGCCGTCCTGCGCGATGGATTTATGATGACGCAGGTCGTCGATCGGATCGTCGGTGGTTCCCACCATTTTCACGTTCATTTGCTGCATGATGCCGCGAGCGGTGAATTCATCACGCTCCAGCAAAGCATTGCCGCGCTGCCAAATATCTTTCGCCGTTGACGGCGATAGCAGCGTGCCGGTGATGCCGAACGGACGGCGCAGTTCCAAATGCGTCCAGTGATACAGCGGGTTGCCGATAGTATGAGGAACGGTGGCCGCCCAGGCTTCGAATTTTTCCCAGTCGCTGGCGTCCCCGGTACAAAAACGCTCAGGCACGCCGTTGGCCCGCATCGCACGCCATTTGTAATGGTCGCCTTTCAACCAGATGTCATACAGATTTTTGAACCGGTAGTTTTCCGCTATCTGCTCCGGCGGTAAATGGCAGTGATAGTCAAAGATAGGCTGGCTAACGGCATAGTCATAATACAATCGACGGGCAAATGCGCTATCCAACAAAAAATCTTCACTGAGAAACTGAGGCATAGTTTTCTTCCTTACCGTGCGTCTTGTGCACTAAATAGGCTGACCGTTTAAAGATATCACACCAATTATGTTCGATATTGCATATAAATTGTGAGGGCATGATCGCAAAAATCTAACAAACGGCACATTATCACTGCACCTCTATCATATCTCCGCATCAGTTCCTCCTTTCAAAGCCGATTTTACTATTCCACGTGAAAATTATGGTTTTGTGATGTCACTCAACCTTTAAAGTTGTATGACAAATTATTGTAGCGCTGCCTTAAGCAGGGATTCAATCTCTATCGCATCAAGAGCGTGTCTTTCCTGACAAGTACAAAAAATAGGCGTGTTTTGCCTGCACCGTGACGCCGTTTGGCGTGGCATCGCAGTACTTTTATTCACTCGGAGAGAAATTGAAATGCGCAAAATTAAAGGATTACGCTGGTATATGATCGGACTGGTGACCATCGGCACCGTGCTGGGATATCTGACGCGTAATGCAATCGCGGTCGCCGCGCCAACCTTACAAGACCAATTGCATATCACGACACAGCAGTACTCCTACATTATCGCTGCTTATTCAGCGTGTTATACCATCATGCAGCCCATTGCCGGCTATGTGCTGGATCTGCTCGGCACAAAAATCGGCTATGCCGTGTTTGCCATCATGTGGGCTCTGTTTTGTATGGGAACCGCGTTAGCCAACAGCTGGGGAGGACTGGCAATCGCCCGCGGCGCAGTCGGGATGGCGGAAGCCGCCATGATCCCCGCAGGTTTGAAGGCCAGCAGCGAGTGGTTCCCCGCCAAAGAGCGTTCCGTCGCCGTCGGTTACTTTAACGTCGGCTCCTCTATCGGCGCGATGGTCGCCCCGCCGCTGGTCGTGTGGGCCATCATGCTGCATAGCTGGGAACTGGCGTTCATTATTACCGGCGCGCTGAGTCTGATTTGGGCGATCTGCTGGCTGATTTTCTATAAGCATCCGAAAGAACAGAAAAAACTCAGCGATGAGGAACGCGATTACATCCTCAGCGGACAGGAAGCCCACCATCAAACCAATAATGCGAAGAAAATGTCCGCCTGGCAGATTTTGCGCAACCGCCAATTCTGGGGAATTGCATTGCCGCGCTTCCTGGCTGAACCGGCATGGGGAACGTTCAATGCCTGGATCCCGCTGTTTATGTTTAAAGCCTATGGCTTCAACCTGAAAGAAATCGCCATGTTCGCCTGGATGCCGATGCTGTTTGCCGATTTGGGCTGCGTTCTTGGCGGCTATCTGCCGATGCTGTTCCAGAAATACTTTAAAGTTAATCTGATCGTTTCCCGCAAGCTGGTGGTTACCATGGGGGCGGTGTTGATGATTGGCCCCGGCATGATCGGCCTGTTTACCAGTCCGTACGCCGCCATAGCCTTGCTGTGCGTTGGCGGGTTTGCCCATCAGGCGCTGTCCGGCGCGCTGATTACGCTCTCTTCCGATGTTTTCGGGCGCAATGAAGTCGCCACGGCCAACGGTTTAACCGGCATGGCGGCCTGGATGGCGAGCACCCTGTTTGCGCTGGTGGTCGGGGCATTGGCCGATACGCTGGGCTTCAGCCCGCTGTTTGCCGCCCTGGCCGTGTTCGATCTGTTAGGCGCCCTCGTTATCTGGACGGTATTGCAAAACCGCCCCGCCATAGAAGTCCTAACGGAGCCAAAGGTGTTAAAAGAAGCGCAGCAACACTGATTATTTGAGTTTGACGGTAAAATTTTCGCCATTGTTGCCGTCAGCAACCCGCCCGTCCTCCCCCTCGTCAGGGGGAGGAGACGACCCATTAAAAAACGTCGGTCCTTGTCATGGACAACAAATTGCCAGATCTGTGTTTCGCTTCCCGATGAAAAAAAGATCTGGGGCGGGATTGGATGCAAAAGGTTTGTCAGCAGCCTGATTTCCTGCCTTTACCCTCGATCGGGCGTCATTCAATACCGGATCGGCGCCCTCCCCGCAAAATGTTATCGCTGCGAATAACTGTGACCCCGACATTGGTTGCTGTTACCATTAAGTGGTATAACAAATCATCATCTGAAAATTTATAAGATAGGAATTTAGGCCCTGACATAGTACACGGACCGTCATCTATCTAAGAGCAGGCATCATGGAATTCACAGAACCCCGACGTCTATACCGGCAACTGGCCGCGGAATTAAAGCAGCGAATTGAAAGCGGCGTTTATCAGGTTGGCGAAAAATTGCCCGCGGAGCGCTATATTTCTGAAGAAATGAACGTCAGCCGCACCGTAGTGCGCGAAGCGATCATTATGCTGGAGGTGGAAGGATATGTTGAAGTCCGCAAAGGCTCTGGCATTCACGTCATTTCCAACCAACAGAAAAACCTGCTAACCAATAACGGCGACGTCGAGTTCGTCACCGCCGGCCCGTTTGAACTTCTTCAAGCGCGTCAACTAATTGAAAGCAATATTGCCGAATTCGCCGCGACGCAGGTTACCCGGCAGGATATCGTGCAACTGATGGAAATTCAGGAACACGCCCGCCAGGAAGATCGCTCCCGCGATTCACCGTGGGATCTGAAATTTCATGTACAGGTGGCCTTATCCACGCAAAATTCGGCGATGGCGACCATCGTCGAAAAAATGTGGAGCCAGCGCGTACACAATCCATACTGGCGTAAACTGCACGAACATATTGACGATAAATCCATCGAAAGTTGGTATGAGGAACACGATGAGATCCTTAAAGCGCTGATTCGCAAAGATCCCTATGCGGCTAAACTCGCCATGTGGCAGCATCTGGAGAACACAAAGCAAATGCTGTTCCGCGCCACCACCGACGATTTCGAATTTAATGTCGATCGCTATATGTTTGCGGAAAATCCGGTCGTCCACTTGGATCAGATCAGCGGCAACAAACCCTGACGCCGCTCCCACTATTGCCCTCTGGCCCGGAGGCGAGGGCAAAAGGTCAAAAAGCGTCGATTTCTGTCAGAGAGTGTAAAATATGGCGGAAACACCGATATTTCATCGATAACATGCCTTAAATCAACCCGCTTGTGTGATATTTTCCTGTCTCAACAACATCGGTTTTGTTACAGTTAGAAGGTCTTTTTTACGTTTAATTCGTGGCTTGGGGGTTAAAACGCGTCAATGGCTGATTTGGATATCAACCTAATATTCAGATGACGTGAGCAAAAATAAGAATCCGTCCAGACCCCGTATTATCATTGGTGCAATCCAGCGAATAAACTTTAAAGCAACCGTGTTGGAGCGTGCCATTTAATAAATTGAGTTTACCCTTATATATCATGCCCGGGAGCGTTCGCGTCGCCGCAGGTTAATGTTATGCCGCAGTATTAGGAAATGTCGGATGGATATTATTAAAGAACTGTTAAATGCGCTTTGGCTTCAAGATTTCGATGTCCTAGCCGACCCTAAACTGGTATGGACCATCTACATTTTACTGTTTTTAATTCTTTTTTTGGAAAATGGCCTATTACCGGCCGCTTTCTTACCCGGCGACAGCTTACTCATCCTGGTTGGCGTTCTGGTTGCCAAAGGCACCATGAACTTCCCCTTTACCATTGTCTTGCTGACAACGGCGGCCAGTCTGGGATGTTGGGTCAGCTATATTCAGGGGAAATGGCTAGGTAATACGCGCGTAGTGCAGAGCTGGCTGTCGCATTTACCTGCGCACTATCACCAACGGGCGCACCAGCTTTTCCATCGTCACGGTCTTTCCGCGCTATTAGTCGGGCGCTTTCTGGCATTTGTACGCACGCTGTTGCCGACGATTGCAGGTTTGTCTGGCTTAAACAACGCCCGTTTTCAGTTCTTTAACTGGATGAGCGCGCTATTGTGGGTATTGATTCTGGTGTCCGTCGGTTTTGCATTGGGAAAAACGCCCGTCTTTCGCAAATATGAAGATGAGTTGATGTTTTTCCTGATGATGCTGCCGCTGGCGCTGCTGTTTATCGGCCTGTTTGGATCCCTATTCGTACTTTGGCGTAAAAAGCGTACCGCTAACGCGGAAAAAGGAAATTAACGGTGTTCATTCGCTGGCTTTACAACAAAAAATCATGGCGAATCTTGCTGTTGGCCGCATTGCCGCTCCTTGCGTTGATGCTATCCTCTCATCGTTCTCAGGATGAGGCCATGTTGCACATCCAACCGCTTTACCAAGGCGCGGCGCTGCCTGACGGCTTCTATATTTATCAGCGGTTAAATGAACGCGGCATCGCGATAAAAAGCATTACGCCGGCCAAAGACAGCCTGATCGTCCGTCTGGTGTCGCCGTCGCAGAGCGTCGAAGCCAGAGATGTGTTGCGCGTCTCCTTGCCTAAAGCGAACATCACGACGCAGCAAACCGCCCAACCCACCCCTTTCTGGCAACAAAAGCTGACGCAAAAACAGTCAAAATTAGGATAACAAATTGAAAATACATCATTTAATAGCCGCTATCGTATTGGTGTTCTCCGGCAATACTCTGGCGCAGACCGCCAATACGCAAGAGAGTTGTTTACAAAAAGAGCAGGAAATTCAACGTCAGATCCAACATGCCCGCCAAAACGGCAATCAGCATCGCGTCGCAGGATTAGAAAAAGCGCTGGATGGGGTAAAATCACATTGTACCGACGAAAAGCTGGCCGCCGATCGTCAGGACAAAATTGCGGATAAACGAGCGGAAGTAGCTGAACGGCAGCGCGAGCTGAATGAAAGCAAGCAAGAGGGCGATGCGCAAAAAATTCTTAAAAGAGAGAAAAAGCTGGCTGAAGCCGAGCAGGAATTACAGGCGTTGCAAAATAAGTAAATAGATCAAGGGCCGCGATATAAATTATTTGCCTGCTAAAAACCGTTCAACCTATAGCTCAATATAAATAATCGCCCCCCATCGGCTTAAGCGCGCCGCCGGAATTATTTATTTCGCCAAATGATTCCGGCGCCAAAGCGGCCCGGCCTTGACCCGCCCGCAACATCTGAAAATATACAATAAGTTATAAGAATTATCCGCCCCGGTTAACAAGCAGAAATCGAAAATTAGTCTATAGTTGATACTCTAGGCTTATAACATAAAGGTTATCTAACATGGCTAAAGATCAGAGTTCTGAGGTTTTACGCGCTGAATTAAAATCACTGGCGGACACATTGGAAGAAGTAATCAGTGGCTCCAGCGATAAATCCAAAGCGGAATTGGATAAACTACGCAGTAAAGCGGAAGCGGCCTTGAAAGAAACACGCTCTCGTCTGAGTGAGACCGGCGAGCGCATTGCCAGCCATACTCGTGAAGCGGTGGGATGTGCGGATGACTACGTCCGTGAAAATCCGTGGACTGGCGTAGGTATTGGCGCAGCGATTGGCGTTGTGCTTGGCGTTCTGCTTTCCCGTCGTTAATTACTCTGACAATTATGACTGATCAACAACGACACGGCCCCGCTAGCGGGGCCATAGCTTCAGTGCAACGTATCATCACCATTCTTGTCAGTATGGTTGAAACGCGCGTCCGTCTGGCGGTTATCGAGCTGGAGGAAGAAAAGGCCAACCTGATTCAGTTGATTATCATGGTCGGGCTAACGCTGCTTTTCGCCACCTTTGGTTTAATGAGCCTGATTGCATTGATTATTTGGGGTGTCGAACCGCAATATCGTTTATTTGCACTGGGTTGCATTACCGCCACCTTGCTGGGGTTATCCGTTATTATCGGCATATGGACCTTGCTGAAGGTTCGGCGCTCAACGCTACTCAAGTCAACCCGCAAAGAGTTGGAAACCGATCGCGCACTGCTGGAGGATGAATCAAAATGAGTCCTCAACAGCGCGATAAAGAAAAAATCCGGCTTCTACGTAAAATCCAGCAGCAGAGGCTGGATTTATCAGCGAATAAAAAATACCTGCTGGAATCAACCGCCCCTTACGATCGCTACTGGCACAACCTGCTGCAATGGCGAAAATATTGGGTTGTTGGCTCCGGCCTTATCGCCATCTATGGCATACGCCATCCAAGCAAGCTAATCCGCTGGGGCCGCCGCGCGGTTGGTCTATGGGGAACGCTGCGCTTTTTTCGCAAAACTTTATCCAACCGCTAGCCTTTCCCGCCGTCATACACCTTGCTTGCCCTATGCCCGCTTTGCTCATCTGGCGCATGCGCCGCTTGTACCCGGCGAATTGATGCCGTTTAAACATCAATTTTTCTGAATTAAACCGACAATTATACTCGCTGTTACCTTCTGTCATCTCTCTATAGTATCGGCTCCATAACCTGACGGCAGGGCATATTTCCAGTAAGTACCTGCTACTAACACGTTTATGGCGATGATGCCTTTGAAGAAAAATATTGGAGAGATGATGAAAAATTTAGAAAGCACTGCCCTGTTGGTTGCCCGCATTTTAATGCCCATTCTCTTTATCGTGGCGGGTTATGGAAAGCTGGGCGATGCCTACGCCGGAACCCAGCAATACATGCAGTCGATGGGCGTTCCGGCTTTCCTGTTGCCGCTGACGATTCTATTAGAACTGGGTGGCGGTCTGGCAATTCTGTTCGGCCTGTTAACGCGAACGGTGGCGCTGTTCACCGCCGGCTTCACCATCTTGACGGCCCTGATTTTCCATACCAATTTTGCTGAAGGCGTAAACCAGGTCATGTTTATGAAAAACCTGACTATCGCGGGCGGTTATATACTATTAGCAGTAACCGGTCCCGGCGCATTCAGCCTTGACCGTATCCTGAATAAAAAGTGGTAAGGAGAGCCATTTCCCTGCCAACCCACTAAACAAAACGGCGACAAGCGCAACCCTGCGATCTTGTCGTCGTTGCGCATAGTTTACTTAACGGGAGGATCTATGGGACAACTGGTTGATGGCGTATGGCACGATACCTGGTATGAAACCAAATCTACCGGCGGCCGTTTTAAGCGTTCAGAATCACATTTTCGCCACTGGATCACGCCGAACGGCGAGCCCGGCATTACCGGCGACGGCGGGTTTCCGGCGGAATCCGGGCGTTATCATCTGTATGTTTCCCTCGCCTGCCCCTGGGCGCACCGTACTCTGCTGATGCGCAAGCTGAAAGGACTGGAGACGCACATCGCCATTTCCGTGGTACATCCGTTGATGCTGGACCACGGCTGGACATTTGCAACCGATTTCCAGGACACCACCGGCGATTCGTTATACCAGCATGAATTTCTCTATCAGCTTTATCTGCACGCCGATCCCCACTACAGCGGACGAGTCACCGTGCCGGTGCTGTGGGACACCGAAAAACATACGATAGTCAGCAATGAGTCGGCCGATATCATCCGAATGTTTAACAGCGCCTTTGACGATATCGGCGCTAAACCCGGCGATTACTACCCGCAGGATCTGCGCGCTCAGATTGATGAACTGAACGGCTGGATCTATGACAAGCTCAACAACGGCGTCTACAAAGCCGGTTTTGCCACCAGTCAGCCGGCTTATGATGAAGCGGCGACAGAGGTGTTTGCCGCCTTATCCAGGTTGGAATCGATTCTTGGACAACAACGTTACCTGACCGGCGATCGTCTGACGGAAGCGGATATCCGGCTGTGGACGACGCTGATACGCTTTGATCCGGTCTATCATACCCATTTCAAGTGCGATAAATACCGCCTAAGCGATTACCCGAATCTGTATGGCTTTTTACGCGATATTTACCAGATGCCCGGCATCGCCGACACCGTCAATATGGCGCATATCCGGCACCACTATTACCGCAGTCACAGCACCATCAATCCACACGGTGTGATTTCATTGGGGCCGGAGCAGGATCTGAACAGCCCTCACGGGCGCGACAAGCAGTTCACCGGCAAATAAAACCGGGGGAAAGACACATACCCTACCGTGTCTTTCCCCGGTTAGCGGCGAAAAGACTCAGGCATGGTTCAATAATTTCGGTATTTCTCGTAAAAACCAGGACTTAGCCTCACCCATGCTGTCACGCCGCCAGGCCATGATAATCTCGCTTTCCATAGAATATTCCGGGCTGACCACCCGCAACCGCCCTTCGGCGATATCCTCGGCGACCATGGGATAAGGCATTGTCGCCACTCCCAGCCCGGCCAGTAATGCCCGCCGTTTATCATCAATAGAACTGACGGTCAGCCGCTGCTGTTTATCCAGCAGCTGTACGGTCAGCACCGGGCGTTCACGCGCCGTATCCGCAACGGCGATACCGCGGTATTTCACCCGGGTGACTTCGGAAAGCGGTTCAGGCTCCTGATGTATCGGATGGTCGGGGCTGGCGACATAAATATTTTTCAACGTATAGAGCTTGCGGGTGTTCACCTCGGAAGAGGCGCGAAAATGCATATCCGGCGCAATGACGATATCGGCCCGTCCTTGTTCCAAGCGCTCCCATGCTCCCGCCAGCACTTCCGTCAGTATCGAAACCTGCGTATTGGCCTTCAGCGATAATTTATCCAATAGCGGGAATAGCTTCTCAGTGGGAATAAGCGCTTCAACCACGATCGTCAAATGCGTTTCCCACCCGCGGGCCAGCGCCTCGGCGTCCGTGGTGAGCTTATCGGCCGCTTCCAGCAGTATCCGCCCACGATCCAACAACATACGACCGACATTAGTAAATTTAGTGCGGTGTCCTGAACGATCGAACAATACCACATCCAACTCTTCTTCCAGTTTTTGCATGGTGTAACTGAGCGCCGAGGGTACGCGGCCCAACTCATCAGCCGCCGCGGCAAAACTTCCCCGGCGATCGATCGCATCCATAACCCTTAAAGCTTCCAGCGTCAATGCTCGTTCTTTTGACATGTTCTACTCATTCAGGAATTTTGAATATACTCACCAGATTAACTAGCTAACAATCCACCGTCCACACAATTACTATGTGTTTCATACCATTTGTTTAAGAAATTTTGTCCGAGTCTCATACCATGATCATAAAAAGAGCAGCAGAGCAATGCGGTCAAGCTGACTATGGCTGGTTGCAGGCGCGTTATACCTTCTCTTTCGGCCATTACTTCGATCCGCAACTGCTGGGCTATGCCTCGCTGCGAGTGCTGAATCAGGAAGTGCTGACGCCAGGGGCATCGTTCCAACCCCGCACTTATCCGCGCGTCGATATTTTAAACATCATCCTGCAAGGCGAAGCGGAATACCACGACAGCCACGGCCACCACATTCATGCCAAAACCGGCGACGTCTTGCTGCTGGCGACCCAGCCCAGCGTCAGCTACAGCGAACACAATACCAGCGCCAGTAAACCGCTGACGCGGATGCAGCTATGGCTCGATGCCTGCCCGACGCGGGAAAACACGCCGCTGCAGCGATTGACGCTGAATAAAACCGGCAACCGCCTATTGGCCTCTCCCGAAGGGGAGGACGGCAGTTTGCAACTCCGTCAGCAGGTGTGGATTCACCACCTTGAGCTGCAGGACAATGAGCGGAAAAACATTAAGCTGAACGGCAATCGAGCCTATCTTCAGTCAATCCACGGCTCGGCCACTATCAGCAGTCAGCAACACGGCGGCGATACGCTGTATTGCGGCGACGGCGCGTTCATTCAGCAGGAAGACGAATTAACCATCCAGGCTGAAACGCCGCTACGCGCTTTGCTAATTGATTTGGTCGCTTAACTTTTCCCCGCGTACATCCGCCTGCCGACGCTCGGCGTCACTGATTCTACGTTTTCCCTCAGCCGTGGTAAGATGTCTGTCTCTTTCTTTTGCGTCGAGGTTAAATGACAATGGATTCAACCAATCAGGACAAACTACTTGCCCAGGCTGAACAGATTTGTCAGCACCGTGGCGTACGCCTGACAACGCAACGGCAGGAAGTTCTGCGGCTGATGGCTCAACAGACCGGCGCCATCAGCGCATACGACCTGCTCGATCTATTACGGGTATCTGAACCTCAGGCGAAACCGCCGACGGTGTACCGCGCGTTGGATTTCCTGCTGGAGCAGGGATTTATCCATCGGGTGGAATCAACCAACAGCTATGTGCTTTGCCACCACATCGAGGATCACAGCCATACTTCGGCGCTGTTTATCTGCGATCGTTGCGGCCAGGTCACCGAACGTCAAACAGAAGGTGTGGAAGAGACGCTGCGTCAGTTAGCCCAACAGGCGGGATTCACCCTGCGTCACAGCATTATTGAGGCTCACGGATTTTGCGAGGACTGCCAGGAAGTGGCATCCTGCAAACAACCCGACCACTGCGATCACGACCATACCATTCCCATTAAAAAACGCTGACGCAATTTAAGATAAGGATGGGATGGGAACATCCGTTGTTCCCGGTTATACCGCTGAAACCGGAGTTTTGCAGTCAGAAAGAAAATAAACCGCTCGTCTCTTTCCAAACCTGCATGACTGTCATCGCCACAAGAATACGGCAAATGGTTAACACCTCGACACAGGAACCCATTATCCGAACTTGCGCGTGTCAGCGTTACCGATTAGCAGCCGTCGTTATCTTGCTTGCCCATACCTTACTTCTACTTCTTCTTTTTTAGCCGGTTATTTTGACGATCACCGCATATCAAGGGGTTCATCGCCGTCCGGCCGCTCATCATCCCACGAAAGCGCCATTCGCCCGCCCGTTCGGGCGTTCCCTCTGTTTTTAGTTTCTACTCTGACTCGCGCTTTATTCATAGCAAATATCGCCATATAAAGTGAATTATCGCACTATCGGCAAAAACCGCTAATAAAATAAAAAAATATCAACGTGAAAAACAAACTTACCTTAATATTCACGGCGGAAAATAGTTTCACTTTAATATTTAAATATACATTCAAGCGCCATCATTAATAATTCAATTGAGAAATATAATATTTAGAATTTAATGGAAAAAGCAGGAATGGCGCCACAAATCGGATAGAGGGAAATGCAACAAAATGCATCAATGATATCCGACACGAATGAAAGAGATAATCAATATCGCCCCAAATATGAGGCGAATATTAAACCCGAATAACCGCTTAGCCAGATGGACGCCAGGCTTTCAACGCGCCGACATCAACTCCAGTCGCCGTTGCGAATAACGCCGACGGCCAGTCCCTCAATAGAGAAACTCTGTTGACGCAGATCGACGACAATAGGCGCGAACTCTTCATTTTCAGCCAGAAGATGAACGGTGTTACCCTGTTTTTTCAATCGCTTGACTGTTACTTCATCTTCGATGCGGGCCACTACGACCTGCCCGTTATGCACATCCTGCGTTTTATGCACAGCCAGTAAATCGCCATCCATAATACCAATGTCTTTCATCGACATCCCGCTAACGCGCAACAGGAAATCGGCGCTGGGTTTGAACATTGACGGATCGACCTGATAATGACATTCAATATGCTGCTGAGCTAAAAGCGGTTCGCCTGCCGCTACGCGGCCAATCAACGGAATGCCAGCCTCTTCTTCCATCAACAGACGAATACCGCGCGATGCGCCGGAAACAATTTCAATCACGCCTTTACGCGCCAACGCCTTCAAATGCTCTTCCGCGGCATTCGGTGAACGGAACCCCAGCTGTTGGGCAATTTCCGCCCGCGTTGGCGGCATACCGGTTTGCGCTAGATGATCGCGGATCAGGTCGTAAACCTGCTGCTGCCTGGCTGTTAATGCTTTCATTCCGCCCCCTGGTTGTTTATACAGTTTTGCTGTGAGTATATACAGCTAATTGCCAATTGGGAACCAGGATGTGAGTAAACCGCGGTTTTTATTAATTTCTGGAAGCCTTCACGCAAAATACTGCCAGAGAATGCTGCCCCAGACGACGGCCGCCAGCAAAATAGCGACGAACACCGCCGCCGAACCAATGTCCTTTGCGCGGCCGGATAATTCATGATGTTCAAGACCGACACGATCGACTATCGCTTCAATCGCGCTGTTTACCAGTTCAAATAGCATGATCAACACGATTGCCCCGATAAGCAGCAATTTTTCCACTAAGGTTACAGGTAACAGATAGGCGATGATCGCCCCAATAACGGTCAGCAGAATTTCCTGGCGGAATGCCGCTTCATGTCGCCATGCCTGCTTCAACCCCTGAAGGGAATACCCAGTTGCTTTGATTATCCGGGCTATCCCCGTTGCTTTCTTCATCTATCCTCCATTATTTATCAGCGCTCGCTCACGTTTTAACGCATTTCCGTTGTCTTATCACAACAGATCTCCAGCGCAGTTTCTGGTATCCTTGCGACGCATTGCTAACAAGAGGCTTCAAGTTGTTATGTCAGGTTGGCGTAAAATTTATTATAAACTACTGAATTTTCCACTCAAACTGTTAGTGAAAAGTAAGGTCATCCCCATAGACCCCGTAGCTGAGTTGGGGTTGGATCCCTCACGTCCGATCCTCTATGTGCTGCCTTACAATTCTCAGGCGGATTTACTGACGCTAAGGGCGAAATGCCAGGCGTTAGGTCTTCCCGATCCTCTCCAGCCGATCGATATCGGCGGAGCGCAACTACCCAGTCACGTTTTCATTAACGACGGT
Organism: Brenneria izadpanahii; assembly: GCF_017569925.1. Lineage (NCBI taxonomy): Bacteria > Pseudomonadati > Pseudomonadota > Gammaproteobacteria > Enterobacterales > Pectobacteriaceae > Brenneria > Brenneria izadpanahii. The sequence continues at coordinate 4,647,894 of NZ_CP050854.1, forward strand.
CCGCGGGTTTTTCGCTATTACGTACCCAAACAGGAATCGGTAAAGCTGTTTCACGACTATCTGGATCTGCACCAAAGCAATCCCGAGCTGGACGTGCAGATGGTGCCGGTATCCGTCATGTTTGGCCGCGCTCCTGGCCGCGAGGGACAAAATCAGGCAACGCCGCATCTGCGCCTGCTCAACGGCATTGAGAAATTTTTTGCCGTACTGTGGTTGGGTCGAGACAGTTTCGTCCGTTTTTCCAGCCCGGTGTCATTACGCTATATGGCGACCGAACACGGTACCGACAAAACCATCGCGCACAAACTCGCCCGCGTCGCCCGCATGCACTTTGCTCGCCAGCGCCTGGCGGCGGTCGGCCCGCGTCTTCCGGTACGCCAGGAGTTGTTTAATAAACTGCTTAACTCCAAAGCGATCAAAAAAGCCGTTGATGACGAAGCGCGCAGCAAAAAGCTCTCCCATGAAAGAGCGCAGCAAAATGCCATTGCTTTGATGGAAGAAATTGCCGCCGATTTCTCTTATGAAGCCATTCGCTTATCGGATCGCGTATTAGGCTGGACTTGGAACCGTCTCTATCAGGGGATCAACGTTCACAACGCCGAGCGCGTGCGGCAACTGGCGCAGGACGGGCATGAGATAGTCTACGTGCCCTGCCACCGCAGCCACATGGATTACCTGCTGTTGTCCTACGTACTCTATCACCAGGGATTGGTTCCTCCGCACATTGCGGCCGGGATCAACCTGAATTTCTGGCCGGCCGGCCCGATCTTCCGCCGGCTGGGGGCATTCTTCATCCGCCGTACGTTTAAGGGCAACAAGCTGTATTCCACCATTTTCCGCGAATATTTGGGCGAACTGTTTACCCGCGGCTACTCCGTCGAATACTTTATGGAAGGCGGACGTTCGCGCACCGGACGTTTGCTGGAACCGAAAACCGGCACCCTGGCCATGACGATTCAGGCCATGTTGCGCGGCGGTACGCGCCCCATAACCCTGGTGCCGATCTACGTGGGTTATGAGCACGTAATGGAAGTTGGAACCTATGCGAAAGAGCTTCGCGGCGCGACGAAAGAGAAAGAAGGCTTTATGCAGATGGTGCGCGGCTTGCGCAAGCTGCGTAATCTTGGACAAGGTTATGTGAATTTCGGCGATCCGTTGCCGTTAACCGCCTATCTGAATCAGCATGTGCCGCAATGGCGCGATGCCATTGATCCGATTGAAGCGCAGCGGCCAAGCTGGCTAACGCCAACAGTTCAGAATGTCGCGATGGATATCATGACGCGCATCAACAACGCCGCCGCGGCGAATGCCATGAACCTCTGCTCCACCGCATTACTGGCTTCGCGTCAGCGCGCGCTAACCAGAGAGCAGATGCATGAACAGTTGGATTGCTACCTGCAACTCCTACGCAATGTTCCTTATCATAAAGACATCACGGCGCCTGAAAAAACGCCCGCCGAGTTGCTGGAACATGCGTTGAGCATGGATAAATTCGAGGTCGAAAAAGACAGTATCGGCGATATCATCATCCTGCCGCGGGAGCAGGCGGTGCTGATGACCTATTACCGTAATAATATCCAACATCTGCTGATCCTGCCGTCGCTGATCGCCAGTATGGCGATCCATCACCGCCATATAACCATGACCGAGTTGATCCGCCAGATTACGCTGATCTATCCCCTGCTCCAGGCGGAACTGTTCCTGCATTACAGCAAAGAGGAACTGCCGGCGGTGTTATCCGCTTTGACGGAGGAACTGACGCGGCAACAGCTGCTGTCCGTCAAAGAAGAGGCGCTGTTTATCAATCCGGCGCGTATCCGTACGCTACAGCTCTTGGCGGCGGGAGTGCGCGAAACGCTGCAGCGTTATGCCATCACGCTGTCATTGCTGGGGGCAAACCCTGGCATCAATCGTGGAACGCTGGAAAAAGAGAGCCGGAATATGGCGCAACGGCTGTCGGTTCTGCATGGCATTAATGCGCCGGAGTTCTTCGACAAAGCGGTGTTCTCTACGCTGGTCGCCACCTTGCGCAGCGAAGGTTACATCTCTGACAGCAGCGAAGCGCCTCAAAGCGATATTCTGGAGATATACAACACGCTGGGCAATTTGATCACCCCGGAGGTCAGACTGACGATTGAAAGCGCCAGTTCGCCCGCTGAAGCGGAAAGCCCGAAAACCGAGCCCATTCCTCATCAGGAGTAAACTCCGAAAAGAAGAAAGGCGGCGATGATATCGCCGCCTTTCTTATATCTATCCGCCGCCCGTTTACAGGCCGAGCAGCACGCCGATAAACAGCGCCATGCCGACATAGTTATTATTCTTGAACGCCCGGAAACACGCGTCCCGTTCTCGTCCGGCGATCAGCGTCTGCTGATAAACAAATAGCCCGGCCGCAATCAGCAGCGCCCCGTAAAATAACGGTCCCAGCGATATCATATAGCCAAGAGCCGCCAGCAGCAGCAGCACGCCCAACTGCAGCAAGCCAATAATCAGCGTGTCAAAGCGGCCAAACAGGATAGCGGTGGATTTAACGCCGATCTTGAGATCGTCATCCCGATCGACCATCGCGTATTGGGTATCGTACGCCACCGTCCAGCAAACATAAGCCAAAAACATCATCCAGCAGGTTGCGGGCAGTGATTCGCTAACCGCCGCATAGGCCATCGGAATCGACCAGCCGAACGCCGCGCCCAGCACAAACTGCGGCAAATGGCTGACGCGCTTCATAAACGGATATATCCACGCCAGCGCCAGCCCGGCAACCGAAAGCCAGATGGTCATCTTGTTCAGCGTCAGAACCAGGCCGAATGCCAACATAACCAGCACCACAAACAGGACTTTTGCAGACAGCTCGCTAACCATGCCGCTGGGCAGCGGACGTGAAGCCGTGCGCTTCACGTGACCGTCAAAATGGCGATCGGCATAATCGTTGATCACACAACCCGCCGCACGCATCAAAAAGACGCCGGCGACAAAAACCAGCAATGTCCACGGCTCAGGCGCGCCTCGTCCGGCCAGCCACAACGCCCACAAAGTCGGCCACAGCAACAATAGAGAACCTATCGGCTTATCAATACGCATCAACCGACAGTAAGCCAACCATTTCCCCGCTGTTACACTTCTTTCCAACGGACTAATCTCCTCAATTACCGGCTAGCCTTCGCGGCCATCCGTCAAATAAAGCGGTGCCTCTGATAAAAACAGCTCGGTCAACAACAGTGGATGACCAGAAAGGCACAAACGGGAACGCCGCGCCCACAACCCGTCACAGAGTCCGGTATGTATATAATCACGCGTCAAATCGTCATGCCGAAAAAGATAACGCCCCAGGGGCTCATTACCGATTTTTGTCAGGTCGATACCGGCGCCCCCCAGCGTTTGCCGGGGAATCAAAGTGCGGCCGAATAACCAGGGACGCCCGTCGCCATAAAGCACGACTTCACGCAGCCAATAACGGTCGCTGACGGGCAGGAGCGCCAGCTCATCGTTCAATTCCCCCGGCGGGATAAAGCGCTCATTGCGAACGGATACCGTCAGCCGATCGCAATATCCATCAAGACGCTGCGTCATTGAATCCGTTTCCATCAGCCAGTCTTTGATGCGCCCAGGGATTATCGCGGGCGGTTCGATAAACCATTCAATCGTGTGCAGGGAAAATTGCAACCCATCAGACATTATCCCTACTCCACTCAGGGGTGATTGGTAAATAAAGTAAGCGCTTCATATTGTAGCGCAGAATAGCGCTCTGATAACACGTTCTAAACCTATGGTTACCTGATACGACAGTATTTCCTCAACTTAACCAAGGCAGTAGAAAGTCAAAAAATAGAATAAAAATCAAGGAGAAAATTAAACGGGAAACAGGGGCGGCGGCTAGAGGATGACAAAATAAAAGGCGCTGACCGGTGTTATCCATCAGTCAGCGCCTTTTGTACAGCATAGAAGAAACAGCTGTAAAGCCGGTCAAGCCGCCATCAGAACATTAGCCCTCATGACGGCGACGCCGCATTACATCATTCCACCCATACCGCCCATGCCGCCCATACCGCCGGCCGCGCCTAAATCTACCTTTTCTTCTTTCGGCAGATCGGTAACCATACATTCGGTGGTGATCATCAGACCAGCAACGGATGCCGCGTATTGCAGAGCGGAACGGGTAACTTTGGTTGGATCCAGGATACCGAAGTCCAGCATGTTGCCGTATTCTTCAGTCGCCGCGTTGTAGCCGTAGTTGCCTTCGCCCGCTTTAACGTTATTGGCGATAACGGAGGCTTCTTCACCGGCGTTAACCACGATCTGACGCAGAGGCGATTCCATTGCGCGCAGCGCAACTTTGATACCTACGTTCTGATCTTCGTTGTCGCCTTTCAGGCTAGCCGCGGTGATAGAGGAAGCCGCGCGAATCAGCGCCACGCCGCCGCCGGCGACCACGCCTTCTTCCACTGCCGCGCGGGTGGCGTGCAGGGCATCTTCAACGCGAGCTTTCTTCTCTTTCATTTCAACTTCAGTTGCGGCGCCGACTTTGATAACGGCTACGCCGCCAGCCAGTTTAGCCACACGTTCCTGCAGTTTTTCTTTATCGTAGTCTGAAGTCGCGTCTTCAATCTGCTGACGGATCTGAGCAACACGACCTTCGATAGTCGCCTGGTCGCCCACGCCATCGATGATGATGGTGGTGTCTTTGTTGATAACAACGCGTTTGGCCTGACCCAGATCTTCCAGCGTGGTTTTTTCCAGTTCCAGACCGATTTCTTCGGAGATAACCGTACCGGCGGTCAGGATAGCGATATCCTGCAGCATGGCTTTACGACGGTCGCCGAAACCAGGAGCCTTAACAGCGGCCACTTTCACGATACCGCGCATGGTGTTGACCACCAATGTCGCCAGCGCTTCGCCTTCAACATCTTCCGCGATGATCAGCAGCGGTTTGCCTGCTTTAGCAACGGCTTCCAGAACCGGCAGCATTTCGCGGATGTTGGAGATTTTTTTGTCAGCCAGCAGGATGTACGGGCTTTCCAGCTCAACGGAACCGGTTTCCGGTTTGTTGATGAAGTAAGGGGACAGATAACCGCGGTCGAACTGCATACCTTCAACAACGTCCAGTTCGTCTTGCAGGCCGGTGCCTTCTTCAACGGTGATAACGCCTTCTTTACCGACTTTTTCCATCGCTTCTGCAATCAGTTTACCCACGGTTTCGTCGGAGTTTGCAGAGATGGTGCCAACCTGTGCGATGGCTTTGAAATCGGAGCAAGGAACAGATTGTTTTTTCAATTCTTCAACCGCGGCGATCACGGCTTTATCGATACCGCGTTTTAGATCCATCGGGTTCATGCCCGCGGCAACGGCTTTCAGACCTTCAGTGATGATGGACTGAGCCAGTACGGTTGCGGTGGTGGTGCCGTCGCCTGCCGCGTCGTTCGCTTTAGAGGCAACTTCTTTAACCATTTGCGCGCCCATATTTTCGAACTTGTCTTCCAGTTCGATTTCACGCGCTACAGAAACGCCGTCTTTAGTGATGTTTGGCGCACCGAAGGATTTATCCAGTACAACGTTACGGCCTTTAGGGCCCAGAGTAACTTTCACTGCATCAGCCAGTACATTCACGCCGCGCAGCATTTTTACGCGAGCGTCATTACCGAATTTTACGTCTTTAGCTGCCATTGGTGTATTTCCCTTAAATTCGTTCAGTTCAGATGATTACGCGTAATTACGCTTCAACAATTGCCAGAATGTCGCTTTCAGACATGATCAAGACTTCTTCGTTATCGATCTTCTCTGACTTCACGCCATAGCCATCATTGAAAATAACAATATCGCCTACTTTCACATCCAGCGGCTTAACTTCACCATTTTCCAGGATGCGCCCATGGCCGATGGCCAGTACTTCACCACGGGTAGATTTACCTGCAGCGGAGCCGGTCAGAACGATACCGCCAGCAGATTTGGACTCAACTTCTTTGCGCTTGACGATCACGCGGTCATGCAATGGACGAATTTTCATTGATAGCTCTCCTTTGAGAAAGTCCATATCAGTTTAGGATAAACGCCAGCTATGCCTTCATATCTGGCCTTGTGGTGTTTTAAGTGGGGGCAATTCTTTTTCCTTCAAGGGGGGAAATTTATTTTTTTTGCACCGAATGGCGTTTTTTGCCGCAAACAAAATAAAAAGTGATTTTTATCAAAAAGATAACCACTTTTCATTATGTGACTAATCTAACACTCAGCGATCGTCGTTTTCATCCCGATGGTCAAGATTTCTGCGCACATCGTCCTTACGCTGATACTCGCCTTCAAACGTATTGCCGCCAGACGCCGACGCTCCGGGGCCGGAACGCCAGATATGCAAGTGCGGCATCAACTTGAGGGTCAAACGCTTTTGTACCGGCGGCAACAATAGCAACAGCCCCAGAAAATCAGTGAAGAATCCGGGAACCAGCAGCAGAAAACCCGCCAGCACCAGCGATACGCTTTTTACCATCTCCGCCGCCGGGCTTTCACCCTGCGCCATCTTCTGTTGCATTTGCACAATCGTTTTCATTCCCTGATTGCGCACCAGCGACACGCCGATACAGGAAGTGAACACCACCAACAACAGCGTTATCGCCACGCCGAGAACCTCCGCCACCTGGATAAACAGCGATATCTCTATGTAAGCGAAAAGAAAAATTAACAGCAACGGTAACCAGCGCACCTGATTCTCCTATTTGTGAAAACGCCTGTTGTTAAAAACAAACGCGATTGTTGTAAACAAATTATGTTATTGAAAACAAATATGACCAGGCATCACTGCTCTGCACATTATAATCTACTGAGATGGTAGCGCGATCAGCTATTTTCAAGCTATGACACAGCTATTTGTTATCTGAAAGTGGTGAGTCGTGACGACTATCACAGTTCATTTATCTGAGTGTAATGGAAAGATCAGATAGTGATCTAGGCTACTATTTTTTTTGATATATACAGCATATCATAATGCAAATGAACGTAGATTCAGTCGATAACTCTACAATCGCCGCCTGTGATATTGCAATTAGTTCAAACAATTTCTAGTCAGCAGAATATAGAGAAGGCTCTCATGTCAGATAACATTCGTATTGAAGAAGACCTGTTAGGTACCAAAGAAGTTCCCGCGGATGCCTACTATGGTGTTCATACCTTACGGGCTGTCGAAAATTTTTACATCAGTAACAGTAAGATAAGCGATATCCCCGAATTTGTACGCGGTATGGTCATGGTTAAAAAGGCCGCGGCGCTGGCGAACAAGGAACTGCAAACTATCCCGCGCAAAATTGCCGATGTCATCATCCAGGCCTGTGATGAGGTACTGAATAACGGCAAATGCATGGATCAATTTCCAATAGATGTTTATCAAGGCGGCGCGGGCACCTCGGTAAATATGAACACCAACGAGGTGTTAGCCAATATTGGCCTGGAATTGATGGGGCACCAAAAAGGCGAATACCAATATCTCAATCCAAACGATCATCTGAACAAGTGCCAATCGACCAACGACGCCTACCCCACCGGGTTCCGCATCGCCGTTTATGCTTCTATTCTGAAACTGATCGATGCGCTGACACAGCTTGGCGATGGCTTCGAACGTAAGGCCAAAGAATTTGAAAACGTATTGAAAATGGGGCGAACCCAGCTGCAGGACGCGGTTCCCATGACTTTGGGCCAGGAGTTTCACGCTTTCAATGTGTTACTGAAAGAAGAAAATAAAAACTTGCTGCGTACCGCGGAACTGTTGCTGGAAGTGAATCTCGGCGCGACGGCCATCGGCACCAGACTGAATACGCCGGATGGTTATCAGCAGTTGGCGGTACAGCGCTTGGCGGAAGTCAGCGGCCTGCCCTGCGTTCCGGCTGAGGATCTGATTGAGGCGACCTCCGACTGCGGGGCATACGTTATGGTTCACAGCTCGCTTAAACGCCTGGCCGTGAAGCTGTCGAAAATCTGTAACGACCTGCGCTTGCTCTCATCCGGGCCGCGGGCCGGTCTGAACGAAATTAACCTGCCGGAATTGCAGGCCGGTTCGTCAATCATGCCGGCCAAAGTCAACCCGGTCGTTCCGGAAGTGGTCAACCAGGTATGTTTTAAAGTGATCGGCAACGATACCTGCGTCACTATGGCTTCCGAAGCAGGGCAACTACAGTTAAACGTCATGGAGCCCGTTATCGGTCAGGCAATGTTTGAGTCAATGCACATTCTGACCAACGCTTGCTACAACCTACTGGAGAAATGCGTGAACGGCATTACGGCTAACAAGGAAGTCTGCGAGGCATATGTCTTCAACTCTATCGGCATCGTCACCTACCTAAACCCGTTCATCGGCCATCACAACGGCGATATCGTCGGCAAGATCTGCGCGGAAACCGGCAAAAGCGTCCGGGAAGTCGTATTGGAACGCGGTCTGCTGACGGAAGCGGAACTGGATGACATTTTCTCCACCCAGAACCTGATGCATCCGGCATATAAAGCCAAACGTTACACCGACGAGAGCGATGCCTCTTAATTTCTGACATCATTTTTAAGGCGCGCCGGTTCCCCAAGGAACGGCGCGTCTTTACTTTATTATGCTTGGGAACTTTTATATCGGTCGTCCGGCATAACGGCCAACCAAGTCAATCCGCATAATTCCCCTCCTCATATAAAGCAAGGTATAGTGTCCCTATGTTCACCTTAAACGGAGGCCACGATGTCAGACCGCCCTGCTTGCGATGCCGTCGTTATACTCTGCACCGCGCCTGATGAGTCTTGCGCGCAGCGGCTCGCCGCGTCATTACTGGAAGCGAAGCTCGCCGCCTGCGTGACGCTGCTGCCCGGCGCCCGCTCGTTTTATCACTGGGAAGGCAAACTTGAGCAACAATCAGAAATACAAATGCTGATCAAAAGCGATGCCTCACATCAGCAGACTCTGCTGACTCACCTGAAACAACATCATCCTTATCAGACGCCGGAACTGCTGGCGTTGCCGGTATTGAATGGCGATAACGATTATCTGACATGGCTCAACGCATCTTTACGCTGATTTTCCTGTTCCTGACCGCACTCGGCGCGACGACCGCGGCGGCCTCCCCCTTTGACCCAAACGACTTTGGCAGTAGCCAGGGCTCGCCTTTTTTACCGGTCAACCGAGCCTTTGCCTTTGATTTTCAGCAGCGGAATGACCGATTAACCGTTCGCTGGGAGATTCAACCCGGCTATTATCTCTATCGCCAGCAGATAAAACTGGAGGGCCGCGATGCTGTTCTTGGTCGTGTCGATTTACCGGCGGGCGCCAGCCATCAGGATGACTATTTCGGTCAGGTTTTCATTTTCCAGCGGCAGGTGTCGTTCACCATTCCGCTGCTTCAGGTAAATGAAGGCGCAACGGTCAAAGTCACCTATCAGGGCTGCGCGGAAGCGGGTTTTTGCTACCCGCCGGATACGCATATCATTCCGCTAAGCCAGATTGTCCAGGCCGCAGGCGGGGGCTCCGCGCAACGCCCGCCGTCATCTGAGACGCCGCTTCCCTTCTCCCCCTGGTGGGCGCTATTGATTGGCATCGGCGTCGCGTTTACCCCCTGCGTGCTGCCCATGTACCCGTTGATATCCAGCCTGGTGCTCGGCAGGGAAACGCGGTTGACGCCCCTGCGCACCTTCTGGCTATCGATGACTTATGTGCAGGGGATGGCGCTGACCTACACGCTGCTGGGATTAATCGTTGCCGCCGCGGGACTGCGTTTTCAGGCCGCGCTGCAGCATCCGTACGTTCTGATAAGCCTATCGGCGCTGTTCATCGCGCTGGCGCTTTCAATGTTCGGTCTGTATACCCTGCAACTGCCCTCCGCCATGCAAACCCGCCTGACGGCATGGAGCAATCGTCAGCAAGGCGGTTCGCTGACGGGCGTATTCAGTATGGGCGCGCTGGCGGGATTAATCTGCTCCCCGTGCACCACGGCGCCGCTTAGCGCAATCCTGCTTTATATTGCGCAAAGCGGTAATTTATTGGCGGGAGGGGGTTCGCTGTATCTATATGCATTAGGAATGGGTCTGCCGCTGATTTTGGTCACGCTGTTCGGCAACCGGCTGCTGCCACGCAGCGGCCCGTGGATGCAATACGTCAAGGAAGCGTTTGGGTTTGTCATTCTGGCGCTGCCCATTTTCCTCCTTGAGCGCATACTGGGCGAAAGCTGGGGGGTAAGGCTGTGGAGCCTGCTGGGAGTCGCCTTTTTCGGCTGGGCGTTCACGCTGAGCCTACGCAGCCGTAAAGGATGGATGCGCGGCGTTCAGCTACTGCTGCTGGCGAGCGCGCTGGTTGCAACGCGGCCGCTGCAAGACTGGATATTCCCGCCAGCGGGGTCTGAACCGCGGCACGCCTCTTCCGCCGTCAGTTTTACGCCGGTGGCCAACGTTGCCGGTTTGGATAATGCGCTGGCGGGAAGTCATCAACCCGTTATGCTCGATCTGTACGCTGATTGGTGCGTAGCCTGCAAAGAGTTTGAAAAATACACCTTCAGCGATAGCAATGTGCAACGCCTTTTATCGCGAATGACATTATTACAGGCCGACGTGACCGAAAATAAGGCGGAACAGAACATGTTGCTGAAGCGGCTACAGGTTCTGGGGCTACCCACCATTCTGTTTTTCGATGCGCAGGGTAAAGAGATCCCCGGCTCGCGCGTCACCGGTTTTATGGACGCGGAGAAATTTCAGGCGCATTTGCAGAAGTTCAGTCCGTAAACGACACTATTCATACCCAATAGATTTCGAGTTGCAGGAAGGCGGCAACCGAGTGACAAATTCGTCGGGAACGAATTTGACCAGCCAACGGCTGGCCTTCGGTGAGAGACAGGATGTCTCTCATTAATTCCCAGGAGCTTACTGAAGTAAGTAACTGGGGTGACAAATCTGCCGGGAGCAGATTTGAACGCCGCTGGCGGCGGCCCCACTGGGGCGAGGCCCAGGGAAGGGCCAAGTAATTAGGCAGCCAACGCACCTGCAACTTGAAAGATGAAGGGTATAATCCGACAACCGCTTTTCTGGAGGAGGCCCAATGCAACGGGAAGAGGTTCTTGAACACGCACTCACGCTATTAGAGCAGCACGGTTTCGCCATGACCACTCTGGAAATGCTGGCTAAAAAACTGGACGTTTCCATAACGGAGTTACTGCCGTTTTGGCCCGATCGCGAAGCCCTGCTTTATGATAGCCTGCGCTATCACAGCCAACAGGTTGATGTCTGGCGGCGACAGCTTCTGCTGGATGAAACCAAAAGCACTGAGCAAAAACTCCTGGCGCGCTATCAAGTGCTGCATGATGCGGTAAAACAACAGCGTTATCCCGGCTGCCTGTTCGTCGCCGCCTGCAGTTTCTTTCCGGATATTAACCACCCGATACATCAGATCGCAGAGCAACAAAAGCAGGCATCCTATCGTTATACCCGAGACCTGCTGGAAGAGCTGGAAACTGACGATCCGGAAATGGTGGCTCAGCAGATGGAACTGATTTTGGAAGGATGCTTAAGCAATCTGCTGGTAAAACATCAGGCATCAAGCATTGCAACGGCGCGGCGGCTGGCTGAAGATGTTCTTCGCTTTTCGCTATGTCGTAAAAACGGGGCATTAACCTGACATCGGAAGCAATAAGAAGCGCGGCTTGCGCGCGTTGGCTGAAAAGTCGACAGTCAGTAGGGTTTTCCACGCATTAACTAATAAACCCGTTGACGACAAGCAGTCAATACGGTTTAATGCGCCCCGTTGCCCGGATAGCTCAGTCGGTAGAGCAGAGGATTGAAAATCCTCGTGTCCTTGGTTCGATTCCGAGTCCGGGCACCACCTTTCCTTTTTTATGCTTCCTTATCAATTCCTATGTGTATGTAATTCAATAAGTTGGCGTAAAAATCTTTTCCGATGCGTTTTGATTTATCCCTTCGTATCGGGGAATTTGTGGGTCAGATTGCGGGTCATTCAGTTCGATGAACGGGAGTGACCCTCATATGTTAACTGACAGCAAAGTCCGATCCGCGAAATCTCTCGCAAAATCTTACAAGCTCACCGATTCGCAAGGTCTGTACCTCACGGTATCCACCAGCGGCGCTAAGCTATGGTATTTCCGCTATCGCCTCGGCGGTAAAGAAAACCGTCTGGCCTTTGGCCCTTACCCTCAGACTACGCTGGCGGAAGCCCGCGAAAAGCGCGACGCGGCGCGTAAGCTGCTGGCGTCCGGCATCAGCCCTGCCCTGATCCGCAAAACGGATAACACCATCGTTGATGAATCCCGCACCTTTCAATACATCGCCACCGCATGGCACACCAGTTGTCTTAAGCTCTGGTCGGACGCTCACGCCGATAAAATTCTTACCTGCCTGAAACGCTACGTTTTCCCCGCGATTGGCGCAATGGATATCGCACAGGTTGAAACCCGCCATCTGGCACAGCTTGTTAAGGCGATTGACGATCAAGGCGTGCATGACGTCGCCGGACGGGTGCGTCAGCATCTGACCAAAATCATGCGCCACGCCGTACAGCAAGGAGTAATCAAATATAATCCGGCTTACGATCTGGATGGCGTCGTAACCCCTGTTGTGACCCAACATCATCCCGCCCTGCCGCTAAAACGCCTGCCGGAACTGCTGGAGCAGATGGATAACTATAAAGGCCGGGCGCTGACCCGTCTGGCGCTGGAGCTGAGTCTGCATGTTTTCCTGCGCGGTTCGAGCCTTCGAAAGTCACTGGCTGGACGCTGGAGCATCACCTTGATAACCAGCGTGCCCGGATCATTCTGGAGAAGAAAGGCGCTTATGGATGGGTTAGTGGCGCTTGTTCAACGTTTCGCAGTCGCTATCAGGTATATCATCGCCCGGATGGAGTGAGAACGTTACCAGACGGAATCGTTATCACCGTTGAAACCGAGCGCCGCCTGAAAACCAAAGCCCGCTACCAGTCGATTATCACCAGCCATTTACTGGCGCGTACTCAGCAACACTGGATGTACGTTTTCTATATCGTGCCCAACCCGCAGATAAAACGCGCGATTGAGCTGCTGTTCAATAGCGTCAAACACGTCATAGTGAATCATCAGCACATCCCGCTGAAAGCAAAGCACCGCCATGTTTTTCGGGTCTATGCATTTGAGGAGTTGAAGCAGTTAGAGTTGAATTTTTATTTTGGCTAATTGCTGAACAATTATGCGAAGTATATACTCACAGTGTGTATAAGAGAGGATCACTATCATGAAACACCGCGTCAGCGTTACCGTAGACAAAGACAATTATCAGGTTCTGAGTGCTGCCGGAGTCAACATTTCTGGTCTGGTGAATGACGCCATTGGCAAAGAAGCCCGCCGTATCAAGGCTGAAGCATGGAAGAAGGAAAACCGCGAAGGAATGGAAGAAGTCGCCCGATTTATCGAACAGCATGGCTCGTTTGCTGATGAAAACAGGAACTGGTGATCATGCAATTCATTGTTTATCAATACAAACGCGCCAGTCACTACACAATGTTTGTCGATGTACAAAGTGATATTGTCGAGACACCAAAACGTCGCATGGTCATCCCACTTATCGAGTCACATCACCTGTCTGAGAAAGTGAATAAAGTGCTGTTCCCTCTGATCCGCATCGACGGCGAAGATTATCGGTTGATGACCACTGAGCTATCAAGCGTTCCCGTTGAAGTCATTGGTGAGGCTATCGCGGATCTTGGCGAGTATGCCGATGAGATTAAGGATGCTATTAATCTTATGTTTTGGGGGATTTGAGGGGACTCGAGATCATTCGTTGAATTCAGTCTTATCTATAACGATGCTCTCAAATTAGCTTTTGATGGATACCTCTAAAAAAGAATGGTGTGATTTATCGAGATACTTACAACAGCCACTTCGGCAACATCAGTCCGGAGGACTTTGAACTGGCTCCGTCCGTGAAGACAGAATTTGTCTACTCTCGTGGGGGGGCCCAATACTCAAAAAGTATTGGTTCAGTCAAACTGATCTTGCCCAGCAACGGTGGACACAGCCTTAAGCGAGGTTTCTTTCCTCAAATTGCACCGGGCTTAGCCCGCCGTTGGCACTATGCCGTCGGTGCCGATTGTAGTCTATCTCGATATACTCGAATACCGCCGATTTCATCTCCTCCCGCGTGTTGAACCTCTCACCGTGGATTAGCTCCACTTTCAGACTGTGGAAGAAGCTTTCCGCACAAGCGTTATCGTAGCAACAGCCCTTCGCGCTCATACTGCATATCAGTTCATTGTCTTTGATAACACTCTGATAATCATGGGAACAATACTGGCTCCCTCTGTCAGAGTGAACTATCACGCCGCGCGGCATCTTTCGCCGCCACAGCGCCATTTTCAGCGTATTGCACGCCAGCTCCGCCGTCATTCGTTCCGACATCGACCAACCCACCACCCGACGCGAATACAGGTCGATAACCACCGCCAGGTACAGCCAGCCTTCCTCTGTCCACAGGTAGGTGATATCCCCAACGTACTTCTGGTCCGGCCCCGTAGCACTGAAGTCCTGTTGCAACAGGTTCAACGCCACCGGCAGGTTATGCCGGCTGTTTGTCGTGGCTTTGAACTTGCGCGCCGCTCTGGCCCGTAATCCCTGACGTCGCAGACTGGCCGCCACCGTTTTACGGTTCCAGCCATGACCGGCTTCACGCAACTCCTGCGTCAGGCGGGGCGCGCCATAGCGCTGTTTGGCCTGTATAAAAGCTTGCGCCACCCGCTCATCACACTGCTGGCGGCGCATCTGCCGCGGTGAGGGGGATTGCCGGCGCTTCAGCCAGGCATACCAGCCGCTGCGCGAGACACGCAGTACCCTGGCCAGACTTTTCACTGAGAACGCCGCCTGATGCTGTTGTATAAAACCGTACTTCACTTCAGGCGTTTGGCGAAGTAGGTGGCCGCCTTTTGGAGGATAGCCAGCTCCTCATCCCGCTCGGCGAGTTGACGTTTAAGGCGGGCATTTTCCGTGGCCAGTTGCTGCTCACGCTCAGAGGTGGAGCCCTGCTGACGTTGTTTACTGCGCCAGGCGTAGAGTTGAGAGTCGTGCAGGCCGAGTTCCCGGGCGGCTTTGGCGACGCCGATGCGCTCAGCCAGCGCCAGCGCCTGCTGGCGAAACT
Source organism: Brenneria izadpanahii (assembly GCF_017569925.1). Lineage (NCBI taxonomy): Bacteria > Pseudomonadati > Pseudomonadota > Gammaproteobacteria > Enterobacterales > Pectobacteriaceae > Brenneria > Brenneria izadpanahii. Next base: position 4,663,005 of record NZ_CP050854.1, read on the forward strand.
CCGGGGTATATTGATTACGGGATGTCTTCTTCACAGATTTTGCTTGCGTCATGGTTCACCTTGTTAACGATTTTACTCGCTTAACAGCGTGTCCACCATTCGTGGGTAGGATCAGACCAAGGCAGTCAGTATACATGCATGAATGGCATGTCGTCCCTGAAACCAAATGGTCTGGAAGGTAGTATGGGTCGACGTAGTAACTGCCACGATAACGCGGTTGCTGAAAGCTTTTTCCAACTATTGAAACGCAAGCGGGTAAAGAAAAAAATTTACGGAAAGCAGGAAGAAGCCCGCAGCGATATTTTGGATTACATCAAAATGTTTTATAGCTGTGGGCGTCAGCATGGTTCAAACGATTAGATGCCACCAGCAGAATATGAAAACCAGTATTATCAACGGCTCGACGGTGTCAAGATTATTCGTGATGATTCACGACCCTGGCGTGACTGGTAACCGTTCACTTCGAATAGGAAAGTATCCGTATGCAGAGCAATGGTGGTGGCGCAGCCACAAACAGCGGTATAGATTTTCAGCAGAGAATAGCCGCTTACCTTGTCTTATCAATGGGGCTGAGTCTCGATATTAGCCGCACTCTGGACAGATCAGAGGGCTTAAAACTGCATGCTGTCGCCTTTGAAACAGATGACTGCGTTGATGACATTGTCCTGTTTCATGATGACTGTAAAACATATCTTCAGGCCAAACGTAAGCTGTCTCTCTCTGAGCAACCAGACTCTGATTTCTATAAAACCATTGAGCAGATTGTTCTCGGCTTCAGAAACAGTAAAAATAATGAAGACATGCTTATCATTGCTACCTCCATCGATTCTTCCAATAAAATCCTGCAAGATCTGAGGAAAATATTTGAGTCCGCTAGGCTAAACAAGGTGGGTTCGGTGACAAATCCCCTGTCTGCATCTGAAACGGATAGCCTAGCTAAATTACAGTCCTGTGTGGATAAGATCACAGCCGCTCATACTCTGAACTCCTTTTCCAGTGATGAGTTTCAACGGCTGATAAGAAGAATGGCTGTTATCACCTTTGACGTTACCGCCGGTGGACAACTGGAGAAGGCCTTTCTGATATCGATCGCCTGCCTACTTAATGTACAACCTGAATTAGTCTGGCGAACATTTATTTCCTATGCATTGCAGTGGTCTAAAAACAGACAATCTGTGGATCGTAAAACCACAGTAAAACTACTGGCTGACTTTGTTAAAAATAAACCTGCAGAGAATACCCCATCATCGGTTAGCCTCTGGAGTTTTGATCCTAAAAAATACGATATCTCCTCTGGTCGAGAAATAATATTAATGTCATCGTTTCTTCCTGAATATGATATCGGTCTGGTGGCATTTTATCGCTTTGATGAATCAGGTAATAAGAGAATTAAAATTTATGACACCCATGTAGAATTAGCGAATGGCGCTCAGTATAAAATACATGCCCGGTTTGCTACCTACGAAGGTGCAATACGTTTTCTTAAAACCAGTGAGTTTTTATCTGAAAAGAAATTGTTCGTTGGTGATATAAACAGTAATGAAGATTTTGACGCCATGCCTTTCGCTATCACTTATTCAGAAAAGATACGCAATCAGATCCTAGCCAACGCAGAGTCTGTCTGTATCCACTGCGGGTTTGGCGTTCATGATGCGGCTCTGCTGATTGAAGTAGACGAAATAGGCCTTCCTTCTGATGCCGGGATTATTCACCAAGACTGTTTACGTCCTTCAGATCGCATCCTTGGCATCTCAAAAATGGCAGATAACGAGACGCATCCTGAATTACGGGGTTTTGATCATCGCAAATGGCTGGACTGCCTTCCTGGCAGTCAGGCGTTGTGGATGGGGAGTGCGGATATCTCGACACTGAAACAGGTCGTTTGGAACGCTGAAAATGCAAAGGAGAAGAAAGGAACATTCTGTATCCGCGCGACGCTGGAGGATGGGAGTCAGCGTTACCTGCTGGAAAGAAGTAAAGTTCAACGCTTTTCAGAGTCGAAAGCGGTCACGACGTTAGAAATGATGAACCATTATCTTAATGATGCGCAAAAAGAAGGTAATCCATTAAGTTACAGTAAAGATGGCAATTTATTTGGACGTCGTCACGATCTTGAGGAAAAAATCCCTTATCCTCAGGAATTCGTCGAAATAAAAAAATATTCAATTGTAAATTACACTCGTGGAATTTCACTAAAATATGATATGGCCAAGGAATTCTATGCCCCGTTAATATCTTTCGTTAACCGTAATGATGAGGAGATCGTTCAGTTTTCGAAACAAATATTCCTGCTCACAGACCCTTTATCGATAAAACTTTATATTAAAAACTGGTCTACCCGAGGTTATGAATTACCGGATTATCGTGTAGATATTATCCCTTCAGATGATGTTTTTGATGACTTAATGTTTCGTTGCGAAGACGAGAATATCTCAGTTTTAGTTAATCCCTGGTTTAATACGAAAAAAGAACTGACCAAAGGGTATCATTTCATTAGCATGTCCGATCTGAACACGTCCTCTTCCTCTTTGCTGGTCGTCTTCTCTAACCTAGACGGCAGCTTCAGTCATATTTTTCGTGATTTCAAAAACGATATTACTCTTCTGCTCAGTGATGATTGTCACAATGAGGATTGTCAGTGTCCTGGCTGCCGTTTGTTACAGGATGAATCGGACAGAATGGGTGACGCGGGGGTCGCCCGGCAGATATTACTGGAAGGGATCATTGCCTTTGAGATTATCACGCCCCGTGAATGGTCCGCAGATATACTCGCTGCGCAAAGTGTGGACTGGAAACCATGGCAGCAAAAAATCATAGGTGAGGAGCAGGATTGAGACCTAACGTAAACAGGCCCATTGAGCGGCCTGTTTATTTAATTGCCCGAACAAATGGGCATTAATTACGGCCAGCCGTTCCCTCTAACCTAAATCCCAAACAACGCCAGTGACTCAGCTAGCCTTGTCAGTAAGCAAGAATGTACAGCTTCCGCCACGTCTGCCGTCATGCCCACGAAACCGATTGAGTGGAGGCTTTCAAAGTTACTCATCACCTCTTTCACTTTGTCTTTGGTAATAAATCTTCATAAATCGGCGTGTGCAACACCGCCGGAGAAACGGTGATAACGTGGGTGCCAGTGGTTCCCACCTCCAGCGCCAGATTTTTGGTCAGCACATGCGGCCATTTTTCGCCATATAGTAGATCGAGAAAGGCATTCTGCCTACTATGCCCACATGGATTCGATTTTGACGATGGCACCTTTAATGCCAACGTTCATCATGTTGCGAGCTACATCACGGGATGAGCTGCCTAATACGGATGCCACCGAGGCTTTAAAGTGGTTAGTGACGCCATTAGGTGACTCTAAAGGCTACGCGCTTACTTTAACTTTTGGTTTGCTGAACATTATATTATCTGCGGGATTCTTTGGTAGTGATGAAAGCTTATCGAATTACGATTTTCAGGTATCATAGGGAATCGAACCAAAGGAACGAACCGGGTATTTCTTTATCGCATGTGACACATCATTCTGATCTATCTATAAAAACTCTGGTCAACCTACGGGTCTTGACAACTGGCACGATTAAAATTTATGCTACATTTCAACTTAATAGAAAGCTGAATGATTCCGAGTCCGGGCACCACTAATTTAAAGAAACCAGCCTAACGGCTGGTTTTTTGCTTTCTGGGATGTGGACTCTCCATCGAACTGCGTTCGATTACTCGCCTCATCCATGAGGCTCGCCCCGTCCGCACAATCATTATCTAACTCGGATAATATTTTCTTTTATCATCCCACGCGTTAATTTATTTATCGCAACCAGACAGCCAATTTTCTTTTATTATTCCTTTTCGAGATATAAATCGCGATAATTAATATATATTTCATGCATCATATTTTTATATCTTTCATCTTATTAGAAAACCAATACTCCATTTGATGTCACCTTGTGTCCTTTTTCGATTTACTTACTCAATTTTATTATTTTACATTACCTTCCCCACAATGGAACAGTAGAGCTAATTTCCAAAAAAAATTTCGTCATTCTAATTAATGATGCGCAGTGGATTTGGGGATAATAACGATGATAACTCATTCAATACCCACTGTATTATTCTCTTTCTTGTGACAATAAATATAAATACGCAGTTCTTCTATTTTCTAATCAGATGACTGAGAGCGGCGCATATCAATTTAACTGATGATATGAATTGCACAACCGGCTGAATGATAAAAGGTTCCGCTGTTATGAATTTTATGGAGAAGAGATAAAAGCAATGAAAATCAGATCCATTAATCTACATTCATCGACTATCCGTACCCGGGAAAACCGGCTGGGTTCCATCAGCGGCTATCATGGCGATCTGGCTCATCTATCGCGCCAAAGCCGGTGCGGGCAGGTAAAGAATCGGGAGCGATGTTTCAGCCAGTCAAGCACTTGTCTGTCCAGTTGCGCTATTTCACAACTGACGCGCATTATGGATGTGGCGGTGGTTTATCACACCCCGGCCGGCTGTACCGCCGTTGCTCCCAGCTCCGTGGCCATCGGCGAACAGTTGGCGGTGAAAGTCGGCAAGAAATATGAAACGGTCATTATCGGCAGCGATATGAATGAAGTGGACACCATTTTCGGCGGCCTGAATTCGCTGCGCGAGATCATCATAAAAACCATTGAAACCTACCGGCCCAAAGCGTTGTTTATTTCCTCATCCTGCGTAAGCGGCGTTATCGGCGAAGACATTGACGGACTGGTTTCCGATTTGAAAACTGAATTGGATATTCCCGTTGTCGCCGTACACTGCGAGGGATTCAAGTCCAGAATTTGGGCGTCCGGCTTTGATATCGCCGATCATGCCGTGTTACAAGGCATCGTCAAACCTCCCAGGGCAAAACGGCAGGTCATTAATTTCAAAAACTTCTACGAAAGTCAGCGCGAAGAAATTACCGAACTGTTTGCCGAATTCGGGGTGCAAACCCAATTTTTATATACCAATGCCTCGGTGGAGGATCTCTCCCACTTATCCGAATCTCTGGCGACGGTCTGCATTTGCGGCGCACTTGGCACCTATTTGGGCAACGCCCTGGAATTGTTATACGACGTGCCCTACGTGCGAACGATTAACCCGATGGGCGTTACCGGCTACGAAACCTGGCTGCGTGAAATCGGCCGGGTTATTAATAAATCCGCCGAGGTGGAAACGTACATCAAACGCGAAAGCGCGATCTATATGCCGCAGATAGCCGCGCTGGTTAAAGAACTTAGCGGGCTGCGGGCGGTGATTGGCATGGGACCGGGTTACACCTATGAAGTGGCGCGGGTCTTGCAGGAGCTCGGCATCAAGGTGGTCTGGGGCGCCGCCTGGCACTATGACTACCAATACGATAACGGAAAGCAACCGCCAGCGATGGATTTCCTGGAAAAGCACTCGGTGAACAATTTCCCGATAAGCGTGGCGGATCAGCAAAACTTTGAGGTTATGAACATCCTGAAACAGCACCAGCCTGATCTGTATTTTTCGCGCCATCCAGGATCCACGGTATGGGCGGTAAAACAAGGGATTGCCGCCGTGTACGTTGCCGATGAATACATGATTTTCGGCTATAAGGGCATGCTTTCATTCGCCAAGACCATCCTCGACACCGTACGTAACCGCAGCTTTGAAAAGAATTTGGCGGCCCACACCACCATGCCCTACACGGATTGGTGGTATCAACAGCCTGACGATGCGTTACTGCTGGAGAATGAATAGGTTATGGCAAAAATTCTGGATCAGCCGCGATATGTTTGCGCCCTGGGCGCCATGCGCACCGTCCAATCGATCCCCGGCGCCATCCCTATTCTGCATTCCGGACCGGGATGCGCGGAAAAGTTGAATAACAACGGAGCGGGGAATTCGGGGCATTTTTCACCCAACATTTTCCCCTGTACCAGCATCAGCGAGAAGGAGGTGGTCTTCGGCGGCAACGATAAGCTCAAGGCGACCATCGAGAACGCCCTCAAAGTGATTAATGCGGAACTGTTCGTCGTGTTAACAGGCTGTACACCGGAAATCGTCGGCGATCGGGTGGAAGAAATAAGCCGTGAATTCCAGAAGCAGGGTAAGCCGGTCGTCTATGTGAATACGCCGGGTTTCAAGGGCAATAACGTCGTCGGACATGACTGGGTGCTGTCGGGCATTCTTGATCAATTCCTGGACGGCCAGACCGCAGCGGCGCAAAAGGGGTGCGTAAATCTGTTCGCGGGCCCGCCCCTTTATGATCCCTATTGGCTGGGCAATCTGCGGATATTGGAACAGCTGTTGACCAGACTGGGGCTAAAACCCAACACGATTTTTGGTCATGGCCGGGGTATCGGCAACATTAAGAAAATCCCGAACGCGCAACTGAATATTCTGGTTTCCCCCTGGGCGGGCATACAAAGCGTCCGTCTGTTGCAGGATAAATTCGCCACCCCCTATCTCCATTACCCGGTATTGCCCATCGGGGCATTTGAAACATCGAAATTCCTGCGCGCGGTCGCCGAGGCCGCCGGCGTAGCGCCCGATATAGCGCATAACGTCATCACTGAATCTGAGGCGGAATATTATTATTACATCGAACGTTATGCGAATACCTTTATGGAATTACGCATTATGTCCAAGCGTTTTACGGTGGTGTCTGATGCTCAGTACAGTCTGGCGGTGACTAAATTCTTAACCAATGATTTGGGTATGTTCCCTACCAAACAATTTATTACTGATGACACGCCCAAGAAATACCGCGAAGCCATAATAGAGGAATTCAAACGGCTGAACTACGGTATCGAAGCTGATATTGAATTCTCCACCAATGGTTATGAAATCCATGAAGCCATCGCGCAAATAGATTTCGCCGGCACGCCATTAATATTGGGCAGTAGTTATGAAAAGAAAATCGCCGCCCGGCTGAATGGATTGCATATCAATATTTCATATCCGATGCTGGAAAAACTGGTGATGAATAGCAGCATTGCCGGTTACAGCGGCGGCTTAAAATTACTGGAAGATATTTATACGGCAGGCATGTCGAAACTCATGTTGTAATAGATTTTAAAACCGCCTGCGGCCTGAATGGTCAGGGACGAAAGTCTGTATCTCCTGGAGTAACGCAACGTTTATCTATCAATTATTAAAGGAGAAATCATAATGCCCGCAAATATAAAGCGTTCGATTACCGATCTGGTTGGCTCGACGCCGTTGTTGGCGCTATCCAACTATGAGCGAGAATTTTATTTACAGGCGCATATTATTGCAAAACTTGAATACTTTAATCCCAATAATAGCATAAAAGATCGTATCGCCCTGGCCATGATAAACGACGCGGAGAAACGCGGATTATTAAAAGAGAATTTTACGCTCATTGAAACAACGAGCGGGAACACCGGGATTGCTTTAGCGGCGATTGCGGCCTCTCGCGGCTATAAATTCAGAACCTATATCCAGGACTGGGTAAGTATCGAAAGAACAAAAATCATTCAGGCATTTGGCGGTGAGGTGATCAAGTTCTCGGAAGTCGAACCCTATAACACCGTAATGGAAGAAACCGGCGGTGACTTTGTCGCGGCGACCCGCGCCCTGGCAGACAAAGTATTATCGAAGGAACAGGATATTTTCTTTACTAATCAGCTCGAAAATAAAATCAATCCTGAAATTCATGAGCAGACTACCGGCCCGGAGATCTGGCGTGATACGGATGGTGAAATCGATATCTTGGTGGCTGCCGTCGGCACCGGCGGCACCATATCGGGTACCGGCGCTTATCTGCGTCAGAAAAATCCGGACATAAAAATCGTCGCCGTCCAACCTGGCCCAGGCTCTATTCCCACCGAAGAAAATCCGGAACCCGATGAGATAACCGGGGTGCATCGTTTTTCGGACGTCCTGCGTGAACGCATTCCCCCACCCTCGATTTGTCCGTTTATGATGAATCCATCGACGTGGAAACTCACGAGGCGCGGGCCGCGGCGAAAGCGGTGGCAAAAACCGATGGAATTCTGGTCGGAACGTCATCGGGAGCCGTGTTGCACGCCGCGGCGCTATTGGCCCGGCGCCCCGAAAATGAAGGGAAAAATATCGTCGTGATCCTCCCCGACTCCGGACTGAATTATTTATCCACCGATCTTTTTACATCGGCGGCATAAAGAACGGCGGCGTTAAAAGCTGGCGCTGAGCCCCAGGTTGTAGCGGGTCTGTTCGCCGTCGCCAAGTCCCCCGGTCTGGGAAACGGCGGCGAAAGCCCAAACGCGCTTGTTCAACGGCACGCTGGCGCCAAGCGTGATATCCACCCAGTTCGTATCCTGTTTCGCGCCATCGCGGCTAAACGTCAGCGACGTAGACTTCAGCCCGCCCTTGGCCCGCCAGACATCATCGCCGAACTGATGCCGATAGACGACTTCCGCCCAGGGGGAGATCCCGTCGAACCGGGCGTCGAGCCGCCATCCTATGCTGCCGATTTGCGAATGAACGTTTTGGTCGCGAAAACGCATGGCGGTGCTGCTGTCCCCTTTCTCCGCATAACCGTCGACATGACTGTAATCCCAGGCGTACTGCAACACCGGGCCGGTGGTAAGCCAGGCGGCGATGGGCACATCCCATCCCGCGGTAAGCCTGGCGCCCCAAAGGCGGGCGTCGGTATCCCCTTCCTCGATGCGATTCTGCGGCCCCAGCGCCATGCCGCGCTGAATATTGCGGTAGTCCGCCGTCAGGTAGTGCACGTCCCCCGCCAGCCACGCCGGCCCGAAGCGCAAATGACTGAAAGCCGCCGCCTGATAACCGCGCGTATCGTAGCGCAGGCGATCGTCCGGGCGCTGTCTGTCCAGCGAACCGGAAACCAGCCCGCCGATAAGCCAGCTATCCGTCAGTTGATAGTCCACACCCAGCGTGAAATTATTGGTATTGGCGCTTCCGTCGCCCCCGGCTTCATTATCGCCGTAGCGAAAATACTGACCGCTGTAACCGCCGAATATCCCCAGCGCGCCTTGCGTATTATCCGCCCGGCGCAGTTGCTGGTAACGGTTGTCCAGGGTTGCGCGGCTGTCCCGCGCCATCGCCAGCGTCCCCTGGTTCAAGCTGGCGATGCGCGCCGGCGCGTCCAGAATCGACCGGATGTAATCGGCGAGAATGGCATGAACCGCCGGACTGGGATGAAAGTGATCGGCGAACAGCCATGCCTGTTCATCGCTGAAACCGGGCGTGGATGATAAGCACTGCGATGAAGAAACGCCCGGCGGACAGGCCATCCCCGCCGTATTGGTAATGCCGAACGAGGCTGGATTGGCGATGATCTCGTTGAATATTCCATTCACATCCGCATAGACAATATTGCCGCCGCGCTGCGCCAGAGCCTGTTCTTCCGCCGAATTGTAAAACGCGGTGAGCTGCGAACCCTGCGCGGACAGCGTATCGTAAGCGGCGACCAACTGCGCGCCGATAGCCTGTTGCGTCTGCGGATCGGCGCTTGCCGCAGCGGCCGCGGCGTACAGCGCCTGATGAATCGCCTGCCGGCGGCTGGCCAGATCCGGCGTGGCGACGGCGTTCAGCGACGCATACGCCGCCTGCAGCGCGTCCGACTGCACCGCGGCCAGCCCTTGCGTAATCACCGCTTCCATCAGCGTCGGCGTCGCGCCGATGTCAGGCACGGAGGGAACGATGATCGTGCCCGCGCCGGCATCCAGCAACGCGCCCACCTGAGCCGCCGCCGCCGCGGCGCTGTTGGCGGCAATGGACAATGCCTGTTCAGGCGACAGGGCGGCGACGGCCAGATCGTTGCCGCCGACCCAGTGGATATAAAGCCCGTCGCCATCCGCCTGCCCTTGTGTCTGAGCCAGATAACGCCGCACTTGCGCCTGCGTGTTGAAGGACGGGTCAAGCGCCTCGACCGCCACGCTGCCCGCTTCGGCATAGTTGGTGCCGCCAGCGCTCGACGGAGCCAGCGTAATACCGTAATCGCCCGCCAGCCGCTCATCGTATAACAGCTCCTCGCCGCTGTTATACGTGAAACGCCCGTTGTTGCCGGTATCGCTCAGACTATCGCCGAATAAATAGAAATTGTCATAAGCGTGGGCGCCAGCGCTAACCCCGGCCAATACGGCCGCAGCGCAAAGTGAATACATAATGCGTTTACACACCTTGAGGCCTCCAGAAATCGCCGGGGTAAGTTCATCCCCGTAAGGGAATCCCATATTCAGCGCGCCATCTCATTTATGGGCGTCGGCCCATTGGAGATAACCCACTGTTAAACATGATTTTTACCCCGTAACTGTAACCCCGAATCATGACATTCATGTTATTCCGCGCTTTCGCGGCAACAAAGAACGCGAATATCCCATCCGACTCACCCGACACTTCTTGCGTGTGTTAAGATAAAGGCGCGCTAATTAAATAATGTAATGACAAGTTGATAATTAACATGAAAACATATGTTTTTGATTTGGATGGTACTATTGTTGAAAACGGAAAGCCGATAAAAAATGTAATTGCACGAAAAATAGAATGGGTATCTAACAATAATAAAATAATATTTGCATCCGCCAGACCAGTAAGAGATATGTTGCCTTTAATTCCTGACTATCTCCAAAACTGCCTTATGGTAGGATGTAATGGCGGCATGGTATGGCAGAATAAAAAATTCATTTTTTCAAACTTCTTTGACCCGAATTTTTCTGACAAAATAGTCACCTTCCTAAGAAAAGAGAATATACCTTATATATTAGACAGCGACTGGAGTTATTCAGTATCTCAAAAACATCATGATTTTCACGCATATATAAGAACATTATCAGATGATGAAGTAGCAGAAGATACGCTATTGGAGACCGGCGTCAGCAAAATACTCATTCTGGATGGTGCAAGCAGAAAAGCCGTCGATGACTTTTTAAGTATGAATGGTTATAAATTCAATATCCATCACCATAAAAGCGATAATTTATTTGACATCACTCCGCAGAAAGAAAACAAGTATCTTGCTCTGGCCAGATTGGGATTAGACTTCAATAAAGTCGTGGCTTTTGGTAATGACGCCAATGATTTCGCCATGTTAGATAATGCGCAAACGTCTGTTTTCATCGGCTCGGCGTCTGATTATCCGAATGCGGACTACTATTGCACAACGGATAATATTCCATCGCTTTTACAACAACTGCAAACAAAATAGCCATAAAAATGTCAATCACTTAGCATGATTGACATTGGAGTCTGGCTGGCGGATGTTCTGCTTGCCGGAAAATAGGTTATCCAGCGGACGTGCCCATTTTCACGGCCGGCAGCCATATGCTAGAAGAACCGTTTTAATAACCGTTCGGCCTCTTTTGGAAATGCCGTAGAGATTTCATCCAGAGAAATTTTTCCTTGTTCCAACCGTTCAATATACGTGGTCATAACCGTTTGAAATTTCGCATCCTCCAGAAAAGTGGATACGTCGATGTCGCCGATTAACCCTTCCATCTGATGCAGAGAGTTTAATTGTAAATTATCAGCATCAATCATCTTCTGTTCCTGGAGAATCTGTACCGCTTTTTGGCTTAACGGTATCCCCCGGTGCAATCCCATTGGCGTGACGCCTCTGGGATCGTTGAGTAAAAAATTCACCAATTGCGCCGTTTCTTTGGGATGGCGCGTATTTTTCCCGATGGAAAAAATCAGCCCCGGTTTGAAGAATAGCCCTGATTCTTTAGCGCCGGGCAGTAAAATGAACGGGCCAAGAACATAATCGGCAGGATCTTTCAAATTAGGCGCATAGATGCCATCCGTGGTCCAAAGATATTTTCCTCCTAGCTGGCCGTTCATCCAGGGTTTTATTTCCCAGGGATTGGACTTCCCGAAAGAGGCATAATACGAAACGGCCGGCGGAATAACATGCTCATCTATTAATTTTTTATAGAAACCAAAAAAGTCCATCCATTGTTCTTTGGTGTAATTAAATGTCTTTTTGTCCTCATCCACCATAGGAATATTATACTTTTGAACCATATAGGTGTTCAGAATGGCCACAATCTCGGAGTTGGGATAAATGGATAGCGGATAATAATCCGGCCCCAGCTTTTCTTTAAACACCTTCCCGGCCGCAAATAGTTCATCCCATGTTTTTGGGTAGCTTAAGCCCGCTTTTTTCCACGGTTCCGCATTGTAGTAAAAAAGACGGGCGGTAAGAGAAACCGGAACGCCATTGAGTATTCCCTTACGCATCGTCATACTTTTCCCGCGTTCGCTGAATTGGGATAGGTCAAGATCCTTGTCCAGTTTATTCAGATCATAAAAGCCATCGCCATTTTTGGAAAAAACCGGCAGCCAGTTCCAGTTGATTTGCATGACATCCGGCTCCGAATTGCCGGCGACCTGCGTCGCCAACCGCTGTAATTGTCCGTCAAAACCTCCCGGTTCGGATCTTACCTTTATACCCGGATACGCCTGTTCAAAAGCATCAAGCGCCTGGCGCGTAGCCTGGTGTCTCTGATTGCCCCCCACCATGACATACGCAGCTCAATGGTTTCCGCCAGGCTGGTCAACGGAAGCGACAACGTCGCCATAATTAATAGAGTGGAACGAATTATTGAATTCATACTATTACCTACCCTCATTTTCGGTTTAGGTCGCCGGGGCTTATCCTGCTGATGGCAATAAAAACCCTCCCCAAATTCTTATTAAATCGAACAGGGTGGGTTTAGTGACGACAACACTATCTAATAGTTAATATTTAATTCATAAAGACATTAAATATAAACTCTAAAGTATTCCGTCAGCGCCAGTATTGCCATTGATTGTCCATAAGGCATTGGCGTAATAGGAATATTGCGATAAAAGTCCAGATCCCGGCCGACGGCGGTGCCAAAAGAAACCTTATTTAGCTGCCCGTTATCATCAATATTATCCAATATTCCTTTAATCGCCTTTTCGCCTATTTCCGCATAATCTTTGCTAATGTAACGTTTACGAACGGCTTTCAATATTCCATAAGCGAACCCCGCCGTAGCGGAACTTTCCAGATACGACGACGGATCGTCGAGCAAGGTATGCCATAGACCGCTTTCATCCTGACATTCCGCCAATGTTTTGATTTGACGTTCAAGAACCTGCTGCAAATAACGCCGCGTCGCATTTTCGGGTGGTACGTCAAGAAGCTCAAGAAGATCGGGGATGGCGATGGTAATCCAACAGTTACCTCTGGCCCAGAGCGCATTGGCGAAATTATGATTCCCGTCAAATGTCCAGCCATGGAACCATAACCCGCTTTTCTTATCCATCAGCTGCTGCGTATGGAATAAAAACTGGTAGACGGCTTCCTCAACAAATTCAGGCCGATCCAGTAAACGGCCTATTTTCATTAAGGGCAAAGCGCACATCATTAAGGTATCGTCCCACAGCTGCTGGTGATTTTCCCGGTTGGAATTAATATGCTGCAATCCCTGATAATCCGTCCGCGGCATTGCATATAATACCCATTCCGCCCAGGATTCCAGATAACCCCGCCAACGAGAACACGGATTTTCCTCATAAAGATAAGCAAGCGTTAACAATGGGCAAACCGTATTGACATTTTTTATCGGCACGTCTTCTTTGGCGAACTGTTCGGCGAACCATTGATCCATAATCTCTTTGATATCCGGATCATTCGTTTGGTTATAATATTGGTAAATTCCGTACAGACCGACGCCTTGCGTCCATTCCCAGCTATTCCAGCTTTTCGAATCAACAACCCGGCCATCGTCAAGATGAATGAGAAATTCCCCTGTTTCATCACGTATATTTATTAAATTGTTAATAACAGCTAATATTTTCTCATTTAACGTATTTTTGGGAAGCAGAACGTCTTTCTTACATAACAATTTGTTGTGTTTCACAGGAAAAACCGTCATACAAATTCCTCTTGATTTTTTATGGCTTTTAAATCCGCCTGGCATTAAAAATAAAAACATTACTTCTTAAGCAAACAAAATGATCGTTAACATAATGATGTTCTAACCAGATAAACATTCCAAAATACTGGACTCAAGTCTCAATCCATAAAAACAATCTCTATGGAAAAGGGAATCATTTTTGTGATACCTATCAAAATAATCCAAGTTTGAAGAAAAAGACGGCGATGAAAAATATTAATTGTGGTTTTGAGCACGGTTTTTTAAACCCGAAGTACAATGGGCTGGATTGCGGCTTTTTAAATTTATGGATATTCCGTTTCATCGCACGAATTTAATATATTGTACTCGCGATATGAAATACATCACATTCTTCGCATTCGCCTTCGGAAGTGCCGGGAATAAAACCTTTGATTTTGAAGTCGGTCGCATTTCCTGATCCGCATCGGATTAAAACTGTCTCCATATTATCAAACCGGAGTCCAGTATGTTGGAAACGACGTCTGTTCCAGCGCTTACTCGCGCTATCGCCATTCTCCACTTTATTTCTCAGCGCGGCCCCTGTACGGCGGCTGAAATTATTGAGGGACTCGCCTTACCGAAAAGCAGCACCTATCTGCTGCTGGCGGAGCTGAAACGGCAGCGTTTCATTACCATGGATATTTATGACAACTACTGCCTGTGGACACGGTTGGTCGAATTGGCCGGCCATGCGCTGGAACGCATGGATATCCGCGATATAGCCCGCAAACGCCTGACGCTCCTGATGCAGGAGACCGATCTGCTCTGTCACCTGGGGATCATCGACAACGGCAACGCCTATTACATTCTCAAAATCGAATCGACATCCACCATCAGCGTTCGTTCGCATGAAGGGAAAAGCCTGTCGCTTTATCGTTCCGGCATCGGCAAATGCCTGCTGGCCTGGCAATCGGAGGAAGAACAGGAACGGATTATCGCCGGCCTGCGCTTTGCCGCGGTAACGCCGCATACGCTCAAGAATGCGGACGCCCTTAAAGCGGAATTGACGCGTATCCGCCGCCAGGGGTGGAGTTTCGATAACGGTGAAGACTATCCCGATGTGCGCTGCGTCGCCGCGCCTATTTTCAATGCCCGCAACGAACTGACGGCGGCAATCTCATTAGTGGGCACAAGTCTGCAAATCAGCGAGGACAATCGTGAATATCTCGCCAGCCGGGCCATCGCCTGCGCCAGAGATATTTCCCGCCTGCTGGGCTGGCGCAGTCCGTTAGATCAACACGCTTCATAAAGGAGTATTTAGATGACCTTGCCAAAAATTAAAACAGTCCGAGCCTACTTCGCCGGCGGCGCTACCGCAGACAACGCCGGCGGCGGCGGGGATTACCACGATCAGGGCGCCGATCACTGGATCGACGATCACATCGCCACGCCGATGAGCAAATATAAAGAGTATGAACAATCGCGTCAGTCGTTCGGCATCAACGTGCTCGGCACCCTGATTGTGGAGGTGGAAGCCGACAACGGGCAGATCGGTTTCGCCATCTCGACCGGCGGCGAAATGGGTTGTTTTATCGTCGAGAAGCATCTGAATCGCTTTATTGAGGGGAAATGCGTCAGCGATATCAAACTCATCCACGATCAGATGATGAATGCGACCATGTATTATGCCGGTTCCGGCGGTCTGGTGATGAATACGGTTTCCTGCGTCGACCTGGCGCTGTGGGATCTATTCGGCAAAGTCGTGGGATTGCCGGTATACCAGCTGCTGGGCGGCGCGGTACGCGACGAGATCCGCTTTTACGCGACGGGCGCGCGCCCCGATCTGGCGAAGGAAATGGGATTTATCGGCGGCAAAATGCCCACGCACTGGGGACCGCACGACGGCGATGCCGGTATCCGGAAAGATGCCGCCATGGTGGCGTCCTTCCGTGAGAAATGCGGCCCCGACTTCTGGCTTATGCTGGACTGCTGGATGAGCCAGGATGTGAATTACGCCGTCAAACTGGCGCACGCCTGCGCGCCTTACAACCTGAAATGGATCGAAGAGTGCCTGCCGCCGCAGCAATACGAAGGCTACCGTGAGCTAAAACAGCGCACGCCGCCGGGCATGATGGTAACCAGCGGCGAGCATCACGGCACGCTGCAATCCTTCCGCACGCTGTGCGAAACCGGCATCGACATCATTCAGCCCGACGTTGGCTGGTGCGGGGGCTTAACCACGCTGCTGGAGATCGCCGCCCTCGCCAAATCCCGCGGTCAACTGGTGGTTCCTCACGGCTCCTCCGTCTACTCCCATCACGCCGTAATTACGTTCACCAACAGCCCGTTTAGCGAAATTATCATGACCAGCCCGGATTGCAGCGAACTGCGGCCGCAATTCTATCCGCTGCTGCTGAACGAACCGGTGCCGCAAAACGGCCGTTTGCATAAATCGGCTCTCGATAAACCCGGCTTCGGCGTGGAACTCAATCCCGATGGCGTGATTAAGCGGCCATATACCCATTAAGAAAATACCCAATAGATTTCGGGTTGCAGGACAAAACGCTGTCGTTTTGAACAACGCAACGCATCGGCCCGTTATGGGCGAGGTTCATTCATAGGCCTGTAACGCCGCTTGCGGCGGCCCCAGGGGGTGAGACCAGGGATGGGCCGAGGAATTAAACGCAGCCAACGCGCCTGCGGCTTGAAAGATGAAGGGTATAAAAGGTCGCGGCCTGATGCCGTGACCGCTCAACACGCTTACAGGAAGATATTATGCACGATCCGTTACACAATCCGTTTAAAGCTGGTTTGGCGCGCGGCGACACGCAAATCGGGCTATGGTTAAGCAGCACGTCCTCATATCTGGCGGAAATCGCCGCCACCAGCGGTTACGATTGGCTATTGGTGGATGGCGAACATGCGCCGAACACCGTTCAGGATCTCTATCATCAGCTACAGGCCATTGCGCCGTACCGCAGTCATCCGGTGATCAGGCCGATTGAGGGCCAGCGCGCGCTGATAAAACAGATCTTGGATATCGGCGCGCGTACGCTGCTGGTGCCGATGATCGATACCGCCGATCAGGCCCGCGAGCTGGTGGCGGCGACCCGCTATCCGCCGGAGGGCGCTCGCGGCGTCGGCGCCAGCGTGGCGCGGGCGGCCCGCTGGGGACGAGTGGATAACTATATGGCGCGGGCGAATGAAGATCTTTGCCTGCTGATCCAGGCCGAAAGCAAAACCGCGATAGATAATCTGGATGCGCTGCTGGAGGTCGACGGCATCGACGGCATATTTATCGGTCCGGCGGATCTCTCCGCGTCGCTGGGATATCCCGACAACGCCGCGCATCCAGAGGTACAACGAATGATTGAGCAAAGCATCAAACGCATTCGTCATGCCGGTAAAGCCGCCGGTTTCCTAGCCGTCAACACGGAGATGGCGGAAAAAGCGATTTCCTGGGGCGCCAATTTCATTGCCGTCGGCGTGGATACCATGTTGTATACCGAGGCGTTAGATACCCGGTTAATACACTTCCGGCGCAATTTGAATCTTGCAACGGCAAAAACGACCTATTGATTATCGCATTTTCCGCTGAGATAACCTCAAGGCCAGCAGCATCACCGACAGACTGATGATAACGGCAACGCTGGCCATCGCCATCCCATCGCCGACCGAGCCTTGCTCGAACTGCCGCCAGACAAAAATAGAGACCGTTTGCACGCCCGCCGGCGATAGCAGCAGCGACGTGACCAACTCCCGCGTCGCAACGGCGAACACCAGCATCATCGCCGCCAGCAGGCTGGGGAACACCAATGGCAGCACGATCAGCCGCAACGCCGCCACCGCGCCGGCGCCGTGCACGCGGGCGGCGGACTCCAGATTGCCGCCAATCTGCGCCAGCGCCGCGTTGCTGTAGCGAACGGGATAAGGCAGCAGCAGGCAACAGTAGGCCAGCAGCAAAATCCCCCAGGTATTATAAGGCGTCACCGGCCAAAAACTCTGGTTCCAGGCCAGAATCAACCCGACCCCGATCACGATCCCCGGCACCGCGGCGGGCAACATCGACAAACCATCAATCAGCGCCGCGCCGCGAATACGTTTGGCGACCACCAGCCATGACGACATAAAGCCGATGCAACCGGTGATTAATGCGCTGCCCAACGCCAGCGACAGGCTGGTCGTCAACGCCGGCAAGGCTTCATTCTGCGTATCAAACAGCATCGCGAAATGCCGCCAGGTTAAATTCTGCCAGGATATGCTGCTGGAGATGGTGGCGGAAAACGCGGTGACCAGCATCGATGCGATCGGGATCTCGACGGCCAATAGTCCGACGCAGCCAAACAGCGCCAACGCCGGCCAGCGCCAGATCCCCAGCGGGCGGGCGACGATCGCGGCGGGTTTGCCCGTCGTGGTTTCAACGTTACGCCCCGCAACAATGGCGCGTTGCAGGGTAAACGCACAAAGCGCGATAGCGACCAACAGCAAAGACAACACGGCGGAACCGGGCAAATCGATAGGCCAATCCGCTAAACGCTGCTCGATATTAGTGGTCAATACCTGAATACCCGCCCGCGAGCCCAGCGCTTGCGGGATGCCGAACTCTTCAATCGCCAACGTAAAGGCCAATAGCAGGCTGGCCGCCGTAGCCGGCAGCGCCAACGGCAACGTCACCCGCACAAACGCCTGCCAGCCGTTGGCGCCATGAACGCGCGCCACATCCGCCAAACGGCTGCCGCTGGCGGACATGCTGCGGGAAACCGCAAAATAGACCACCGGGAAAATATTGAGCGTCATCACGCCGATCATGCCGGGCAATGAAAACAGCGCATCGCCCGGTTGTATCGGCAATAGCTGTTCGGCGTATCCACGAGGCTGCAAAGCCAGCATCCATGACAACCCGGCGATATAAGGCGGAACCAGAAAAGGCACCAAAAACAGCAGATCCCAGAATCGGGCCAGCGGCAGCGCAAATAATCCGCGCAAGGCGCCGAGAGGAATGGCGACTAACGCGCAGCACAAGGCGACCCCGAATCCAAGCCACAGCGTATTCTTCAATAAAGCGAACAGGCGCGCCTGCGCCAAAATCTCGGCGAAAGCGCTAAAAGGCGCCGCAAACGAACCGGCCCCCAAATGCGGAAAAATCGCCTGCAGCACAACGAACAATACCGGAATGCCGACCAGAGCAAAGAGTACCGCCACCACGAGCGGCGGCAGTAACGTAAACTTGTTCATCAGATACTCCTCAGGCTGTTGACAACCTTCGCAACATTGCCATTAATGCCCCCCACCCGGCCTCCCCCTTGTCAGCTGTCTCTTAGTCACATTCTTATGCAGACTCAGAGACAGTTTCGTGCGCGATAAAGCCGCCATTTCCCTGCTACGTCGTAGCACGCGCCCGACGCAGGGTGGTTCAAACGCCACCCCCCTACGAACCCAGGCTTCCGGCTAAATTACGCCGGGTAACGGCCAACCCCCGTCAGAGTCCCTAGATTTGTGTATAAGAGACCGCCCCTTGTCAGGGGGAGGCGCTAATCCATTAAAAAACAGCGGGCTTTCCCCCTCCCCTGCGAAGGGGAGGGTTGGGGTGGGGTTAGGTTTGTCATCAAACGCATTAGTCCGTAAATGAATGAACCGGCTTAGTGCTGGCCAAATAAGGCCGCAAAGCGATTCAGGATAGCGGCGCGGGAAGTGGAGGCGCTATCCCCTTCCGGCAACAGTTTCAGTTGCTTAAACAGAGGGCGTTTTGCATCGATATCCTCACGCGCCGGCATCAGCCAGGATTCGGCCACCGCTTTCTGCCCTTCGGGAGAGAGCATATAGTTGACGAAATCTTTGGCCTGCTGCTGATTTTTGCTGCTTTTCAAGATCATCATCGGCCGCGGCGCGATTACCGTGCCGCTGGCGGGGAAGATCACTTTGATTGATTCGCCCGCGGCGATGCTGCCATACGACACATAATCGACAGCGCCGAAAACCGCGGCTTTGGCGCCCTGCAATACCGGCGTTAACGCCTGCGCGTTAGGACCGGCGATAATCATGCCGTTGGCTTTCAACCGATCGAACATCGCCCACGCCTGCTCCTGTTGAGCGTTCTGCAGGCCGATAAGCAGATCGAGCGACGCGCCCGAAAGGGCGGGATCGGGGGTGGTCACCTTATCCTTAAACTCAGGTTTGGTCAGATCGTCCCAGTCTTTCGGCTCCGGCGTACCGCTCTTGCTGTTCCATACGATACCCAGGGCGGAAATGCCTTGCGCCACGTAGTAAGGCGTTTTGAATTGGGCCGGCACCGTGGCCGCATTCGGGCTATCGAATTCCAGCAGCCAGCCGCGCTGCTGTAGATCCGTCGCCGTATCCCAGGAGGCGGAAATCAGCACGTCCGCGCGCGGATTCGCCTGTTCGGCTTCCAGCCTGGCCATCACTTTACCGGTGGTGGCCTGAAAAACATCGACTTTCACGCCGGTCTGTTTTTCATAGCCCGCCGCCAGTTTTTTCGCCAGCGCTCCCGGCCCGGCGGTATAGAGCGTCAGCGCTTGCGCGCTGCCCGCCGCCGCTAATGAGAGAGCAATACCCATAATTACGCCTCGTTGAGTCATTTTGAACAAAGTGTTTTTCATTGTGTTTATTCCCCGGTGTTAGAGCATGGTGATATCGGTAATCTGACCCTGTGACATGTAGGCGACACGATGAGCCAGAGCATTTGCTTCGCCGCGATCGTGCGTGACATACACGGCGGTGGTGCCTAATTGGCGTAAAAGCGACGCCATTTCCTGACAAAGCGATTCGCGCAGATCCCGATCGAGATTGGATAACGGTTCGTCGAACAACAGGATGTGCGGCTCTGCGACAATCGCGCGCGCCAGGCCGACGCGCTGCTGCTGACCGCCGGATAAATCGGCGGACTTGCGATCGGCAAAACCGTCCAGGCCGACACGGGCCAGCACCTCGTCAACCCGCTGACGGCATTCGGCGCGCGGCACCTTACGCATCCGCAAAGGGAAGCCGACGTTTTGCGCCACGGTCATGTGCGGCCACAGCGCATAGTCTTGAAACACCATGCCAAGATTGCGTTGTTCCGGCGGCAGAGATTGCCGATGGTCGGCGACCAGACGATCGCCGAAATGGATGGAGCCGGCGTCCGGCTGCAACAAACCGGCCAATAACTTTAATAAGGTGCTTTTACCGCAGCCGGATGGCCCCAGCAGCGCCAGAGTCGTTCCTTGCGGAACGTGCAGGCAAATTGAGTTAAGCACCGTCTGACCGGCAAAGGATTTTGATAATCCTTCAATCGTAATCGCCGCGGGAGAAGAAGATTCGAGTGACGTCATCGTCCCCTCCCGTTCGGCAACGGCGGACAATGCGTACTCTGATATCGGTACATATCATGATCTGGCGGAGCGCCTGGCGTATGGCTGACAAAATGGCATAGACCGGCGCCCCGCATACGACGCAGGGAAAAAAACATTGGGGTATCCTCTTTGGGACTCTATATCGGAGTGGAAATTTTAGGCAGTAAATAAGTCGGTTTAATGACAAGCGGGAAATCCCGCCAGGCAGACGGAACCATGCGACGCTTCAACGCAGCGGCCAGCTTTTGCTGGCAATGCCGGATGGCGCAAGAGCGTCAGTGGAAAACCGGAAAATCACTATTCGTCTTGTCTGTCAGATATTTTCAGTCAGTAATAAAGTGAGAATGTTCTTAATATCCATTTTTCATCTGGTTTATTCCTTTTTCTTTGCTAAAAATGTTCGACGCACAAGGAATGCTCAGCCCTAAATGGAGAAAATAATGGCAGTTATTCCCCTTATGCCTTCAGGCGGTTTCCCCCTTCTGCATCAAAACATGAGAGAAGCCCGCAGAAATGGAATGCCGCGTGGTATGGCAACACCGCAAACGTATTACTGGTTTTACCAACGAGTTCGCAACGGCGGACCATGGGATTACAAACAGCAAGATCGCGCGTGGGCCAACTTTGGCAATTTTAATTACGGCGCTACCGGAACTGCCGCAGGGATCCCGCCCAATATATTGTTTATGGGAGCAGGCTGGGCGCAAAGCCGGGCAGGAACGTCACAACCTGCGTGGGGGCTCTGGTATCAAAAGCCGCCTTATGGCGATGACCCCCGCGATCAATTTTGGATTCAACAAGGGATAGACTATGCAAATAAGCACGGCTATTAAATGGGGCCACCGGTTGCTAACCGCCGCGCTATTGGCTACCGTCGCCGGATTCTGCGTTATTCAGTATATGTCGTCAGGTTCTTACAACGATCGGCTTTACAGTAAAACGTCGCTTACCGACAGCATCTGGCTTTATGTCACCCAATACCAGGACGCCGGTGCGACGGATTCTGATATCTATCGCTATTATCTCTACCACCGTATTGACGGTGACCCAATGGAAGCCCTAGGCAATTCGGCGCCATTTCTGACGGCGGATCGCGGCGATGCTTCTGTATCCGGTATGGGAAACCATATTACGGTCAGGCTGACAGGCAAAATCTATTCATTCAGCAATTCAGCGTTTTTCTATGATGGGAAAATAGCGGTAATGCCGACAATTGATATTGATGCAAAAGGGATAAACGCCTGGAGAGAATAGTGACCTGCCGCACAGAAGTATGAGTATGGCTGCCGCCACAGAATCCCAATATCCGATTCCAACTCTCCATCACGATAACCCGTTAAATAACGCGTTAATTAGCGGCATCCCGTTGCGCCAACGGCGCGATCGTCCAACCGCCGGGAGAACGGCCGGGCATGATCCACATCGGCGCCGCGTTGCCGATGCGCGGCCCGTAAGGCGAACCGGCGGCCAGCAGGCTAAGCACGCGAAACACGCCGGAATGGGCGACGATCAGCGGAGTGTCGTATTGTTGCAGCAGTTGATTAAGCGCGCCGGTAATGCGCGCGCAAAAATCGGCCCAGGACTCGCCGCCGGGCGGCGTCTGTTCATAAGGCGGCTGTTCCGCGTAGGGCCGGAGTTCCAGATCGCCCCAATCCCGTTCGCGCAGATCGGGAACGATCAGTTTGGGTAATCCGGGCACCGCCAGCGCCGCCGTTTGCCGGGCGCGCAGCTTATCGCTGACGGCGATACAGCTCCAGGCATGATTCGCCAAGAGAGGCGCCGCGTCCCGCGCCTGCTGTTCGCCGTTTTCCGTCAGCGGCACATCGGTGCGCCCGCCGATAAGCCGATCGCGGTTAAGCGGCGTTTCGCCGTGGCGCAGAAAGACAAAAGGTTTGCAGATTAGATTCATCGTTCCATCCTGATAACCGGGCGATCCATAATGTCGCATTCCAACGCCCGCCGCCAATCCGCCGTGGCGCCAATAGGCGTGAATAACGGCGCCAGACGGCGGCATTCCAGCATTGCGACCAGTTTTTGCAGGCATTGCCGCGTGGGATGGACATTCCAACGGCAGAAATCGATCTCGCCCGCCTGCCGCTGCCGCTGGGCATGCCGATTGAGGTGGCCGGTGAACAGCACGCGGTGGCCGAAACCGGGCCGGGCGCGCAGTTCGCCGACAGCGCCGCTCTGTCCATCCGGATCGCCCGCCAGCAGTACCGGCATTGCCGGTGAGAAAACCGGCAATGTCTGAGCCAGCCTTTTCAGTTCGTCCTGTACGCCGGGTTGCAGGCTCCCGTCGTCAAACTCCGCCATCCGTTCCAGCATCGCCCGGCAAGGCTCATCCAGCGTGAAGCCGGCGGCATTCCGGCGCGCCAGCAGCAAAGCCATTTCCACCGCCCGGCCGGAAGGCGGCACCGGACACAGCGTAGGCTGAACCAGCCGCGCCAGTATCGTCTCCCGCTGCCGGTTCTGGGCGGCGTCATACAAACCATAGGAAGCATCCACCAGCGCCGTCTGCGCCGCAGGGGGGCGATCAAAACGGAACAGCGCGGATTCCAGGCTGACGTCGCCGCTGTAAAACAGCCCGCCCGCCAAATCCAGATGAAACCAAACCCCGCCGTAGGCATGGCCGCAGCTGCCGGTGGTGACGGTCAACGATCCAAGATGAAATCGCCCGCGCACCGGGATCGGCCGCACATTCGTGCCTGCAGGCAGCGACCGGGCCGTAATCTCGGTGCAGTATACTGGCGTCTGCGGCGGCAAACGCGTCAGGCCGCCGATGTGATCCTCATGATCGTGACTCAGCAAGATCGCATCCAGATCGCCGGGGAGCGGCCAAAGTTCGGCGTCCGGCTCCAGCGCGCCGCCCGCATCAAGCAAAATGCGCTGCGACGGCGTGGTCACCAGTATGGCCGCCGGCGCCTTGCCGTGCAGACCGCTGAGAATATTGATACTGACGCTCATGCCGCCTCCAGCCGCCAGCCCTGGTGCAAACGCACCGCGACCGGCTGCCGCTCATCCACCGGGGAATGGTGGTAAGCGGTGAGCGGCTGACCGTCGGCCAGCCGCAGTTGCAGCAAATAACGCTCTCCCTGATAGATACAGCTCTCCACCTGCGCGGCGGCGCCGCTGGCGGCGATTTCCACATGTTCGGGACGAATCAGAATCGGCCGGCCCAGACCAGCCGCAGAGACGCGTTCCAGCCCGTTATGCAGTTGAGCGCCGTCCAACCGGGCCGCATTATCGGCCACCGGCAGCGTTAATATGCTGCCCTTGCCGATAAAACGCGCGACCCAGGCATTCTGCGGATATTGATACAACTGCTGCGGGGAACCCCACTGCATCAGTTCGCCCTGATGCATCACCGCAATATGGCTGGCCAGCGCCATCGCCTCCGCCTGATCGTGGGTGACGTAAACAAAAGTTGCGCCGGTACGCCGGTGAAAATCGCGGAAGGTCTGTTCCATGGTGGCGCGTAAGTGCCGGTCCAGGTTGGCTAACGGTTCATCCAACAGCATCACCTGCGGTTCCGACACCAGGCAGCGCGCCAGCGCGACGCGCTGCCGCTGTCCGCCGCTGAGATCCTGCGGGGAGCGATCGGCGCAGGCGGCGAGTTCAACCGCATCCAGCGCTTCCATCACGCGTTTTTGCCGGGCGGCGCCATTCACCTTTTTCAGCTTCAATGGATAACCCACATTCTCCGCCACCGTCATATGCGGCCACAGCGCATAGGATTGGAACACCATCCCCATGTTGCGCTCTTCGGGGGGAAGATGCAGCCGTTGGTCGGCCAGCGTTTTATCGCCCAGCGATAGCCGTCCCTGGCTTAGCTGCTCCAGCCCGGCCATGATGCGCAAGGTGGTGGTTTTACCGCAGCCGCTGGGACCAAGCAACGCGGTAAAGGCGCCTGCGGGAATGGTTAAGCTCAGATCGCGCACCACGGTCTGCTCGCCGAACTTTTTACTGACCTGTTCCAGTTTCAGCTCTGCCATGGGATAACTCCTTTGGGAAGATAGCGGCCTAGACCGCTTAGCAACAACATAACCAGCGCCACCAGCGCCACCACCATCACTGAAACGGCGGAGGCCAGCACCTTGTTGCCGCTTTCATCCAGATTGAAAATGACGACGCCGAGCGTTTCGCTGCCGGCGCTCCACAGCAGGGCCGAGACGGTCAATTCGTTGACCGCGGTCAGAAACACCAGCAGCGCGCCGGCGAAGGCCGCCGGCGCCAGCAGCGGCAGGACGATATGGCGCAGCCGCTGCGAAAAACCGGCTCCCGCCAGGCTGGCCGCCTCTTCCATCGCCGGATCCAGTTGCAGCATACCGCTGTGAACCGGCTTGAGGCACACCGTGAGAAAGCGCGCCAAATACGCCAGAAAAATGATCGTCAGCGTGCCGTACAGCGTGATATTCACGATGGGGAGCGGCCGGGCGAACAGCAGAATAAACGCAATCGCCAGCACCACGCCGGGCAAGGTATAGGGAATATCGATCGCGTTATGCAGCCAGCGCAGCGGCCGGCTGGGGTAACGCACCAGCAGATAGGCGAGCGGCAGGCTCAAGATCATCAGCACCCCGGCGGCTGAAACTGACAACAGCAAACTGTTGGTCAGCGCGCGCCAGGTGGCGCTCTGCCCTTCCAGCATGGTGCCGTAAGCGGCGAAGGTCAGCGTCTCGCCGTTCAGCGGCACGCCCAGAGTCGGCACCAGCGAGGTGGCGATTAACGCCAGCAGGGGCGCGGCCAGGATCATAAACAGCACGCTGCCCAGTATCAGCTCCGTCGGCCAACGCCAGGCGCCGAGCCGAAACGCCAGCGCGTGGCCGGCCATGCCGATAAGCGGCAATGCATGCCGCCGCTGCAATCGCCCCTGCAATATGACGATGCCGACCGCTAACACCCCCATCAGTACCGACAGCGCCGCGACCTGATTGATCATGGAAGGGCCGAAGCCAGCCATCGTCTGGTAGATCTGCGTTGGCAGCACAAAGTAGGAAATGGGAATGCCCAGCATGGCGGGAATACCGAAGTTGCCCAGCGCCGAGACGAAGGCGATGGCGCCGCCCGCCCACAGCGAAGTACGGCACAGCGGCAGGACGATATCGCAAAACACCCGCCACAAAGAAGCGCCGTTCAGCCGCGCGGCTTCGATTTGCTCTTTGGGCAGGCAGAGCAACTGGGTGCGCAGCGCCAGAAACACCAGCGGCGCATGCTGGATGCCCAGCAACAGGGCGATGCCTTCAGCGGAATAAAGCGGATTGGGACTGCCGAAAGTGGGCGCCATGCCCAAGCTGTTCAGCAAAATGCTGCTGGGGCCGAACAGTTGCAGCCAGCTCAGCGCCGTGACCTGCGGCGGGATCATCATCGGCAGCATAAACAGAAAGATCCAAATCTGCTTGGCGCGAATATCGGTCAGCGCCAGACAGAAGGCAAAAAGGCAGCCTAACAACAGAGAGAGCAACGTCCCCACGCCGCTGGTATATAAACTGTTGTACAGCGCGACCCAGGTGGATTGGCTGGACAGCACCCGCCACAGGCTGCTGTTCCCTCCCTGGTGCCAGTCGAACAGCGCCGAGATCAACAAACGCATGCTGGGCAGCAGGCTAAGCAGCGTAACCAGGCCGAGCAACAGCCAGAGCAACCCCCTGGGAGGGTTGCCGCTGGAAGGATAACGCATTGTAACGCCACTCATCGCTTAGTGGCTTCCGAACAGTTGGCTAAAGCGTTGTTTGTTCTGCTCGGCTTCGGCCAATGCTTTACCGGCGTCAAACGCCATCAGCTTGATTTGATCGCGCGGCGGGAAACCTTCCGGTACGGGCAGATCGGCGCGCGCCGGCAGATAGCCCTGCTTCAGCACCAGTTGCTGTCCCTGCTCCGACAGCACGAAATCGATAAAGGCTTTGGCGGCGTCGGGGCTTTTGGCTTTCTTCAGCATTGCGACCGGCTCGGTCACGATGCTTACGCCCTCCTGCGGAAACAGAAACTCAATCGGCGCGCCTTTGGCCTTTTCCCGGATCGCCATGAAGTCCACCAGTACGCCGTAGGCTTTGCCGCCGGATGAAATAGCGCTCAGCACCGCGCCATTACCGCCCTGGGGCATGGCGCCGTTCTCTTTCAGCTTCTGGTAATAGTCCCAGCCAAGCTGCGGATTATTCGTCAGCGTCGCCAGATGAATAAGCGCGGCGCCGGAATAGAGCGGACTGGGCATGGTGGTCATGTTTTTCAGTTCGGGCTTGAGCAGATCCTGCCATGAAGCGGGTTTCACCGGCGCCTGACGATGATAGGCGATCCCGGTGGTGATCAGTTTGGTGCCGTAATAATAGCCCTCCGCATCATAGAGCGAGGGGTCGTAGCGGGTCGCTTCCGGCGATTTGTACGGCGCCAGCAGATCCTGTTGTCTGAGCGACTCCATCGTCACGCTGTCGGAGATCAACAGCACGTCCGGGGCCGCGCCGCCGGCGGCCAGCTCGGCCTGCAGGCGCGCGGTGAGTTTGGTGGTTCCATCGCGGATCCAGTTCACTTTGATGTCGGGATGCGCCTGCTCAAAAGCGTTGACGGTCATCTGGGCATCTTCATTAGGCTGGCTGGTGTAAAGCATTAGTGTGGTTTCCGCTATCGCGGACGAGCTAAGCGTCGCCAGCGGCAAAGCGGCAAAGATTATTTTTTTATACATATTGACTATCCCCTGGTTTTCGTTGTGATGATTAAAACAGGGAAATCTGACAAAAATATGACCAGCTAATTTCGTAGTAATAGCTTAATACTTTCGATGTAGTATTCCGCAGGGTATCAGTACAGGGAGAGAGAAATGACACCGGAAGCACGCCGCCGCGCAATCGCCATGATGGTGACCGAACAGGGAGCGCAAAGTATCGAGCAATTGGCCGAGCATTTCGGCGTGTCGCTGCAAACCGTGCGCAGCGATGTACGGGAACTGACCGAGCAGGGTCTGTTGCTGCGCCGGCACGGTCTGGTGGCGCCTTTCGCGCGGGAGAATATCGGCTATCAGCAACGGGAAATCGTCAATGTCGAGGGCAAACGCTGGATTGGAGAACGCGTCGCCGCGCTGCTTGGCGAATATCCAAGCTGTTTCCTGGGGACGGGCACCACCGTTGAGATGGCGGCTCGCGCCCTGCCCCCCGATACCCGATTGACCATATTCACCAATAACCTGCATGCGGCGCAATCGCTCAGCCAACTGCCCTACTGTGAACTAACCGTAGCCGGCGGACGGATGCGAAAACGGGATCTGGATATCATCGGCGGCGATGCGTTGGCGTTTTTCAGCCGCTATCGGGTGGCGATAGGCGTGGTGTCGGTAGGGGGAATCGGGGAAGCGGGAGAGCTCTACGATTTCAACGATGACGAAGTGATGGCGCGCCATGCGCTGCTGGCCGGCGCCGCGCTGAAGGTGCTGGTGGCGGACAGCACCAAGTTTGGCCGTTCGGCCCTTTGTCAAAACGGCACCATGGCCGATTTTCACTACGTGGTCAGCGATCGACCGCCCTCCAGACAGCAGCGGGAAATTTTGCAGAACGCGCCGACGCGCTGGCTGTGCCGGGAAAAAATTGAGGCATGACGGGGTTTCGGCGCGAAAAAACTACAGACGCCGCCCGGTGCTCTTATCGAAAACGGCGACGCCCCGCGATTCAAACCATAAGGTAATAACCTCATCCGGCTGCGCCTCATGGCTGCGGAATGCCAGCGTGAAATCCTCGCCCCGGCACCACGCCAGCGTGTCCGCCCCCATGGGTTCAATCAGTTCGACGGTCAGATTCGGCAAACAGCCGTCCGTACCCGGCTTTGACAAAAGCATCTCCGGGCGGATCCCCAATACCAGCGGCTGACTCTCTTGCGGCATCTGCTGGAAGGGATAATTTTCGAGCGAAACCAACCGGGAGCCGCAGGCAAACGCGGGACGGCCGTCGCTCAGGGTAAAGCGGCCCGACAGGAAATTCATCTTCGGCGATCCGACGAATCCGGCGACGAACAGGTTCGCCGGACGGTGATATATTTCAGCCGGCGTGCCGATTTGTTGAATAACCTGCTCTTTCATTACCGCGATACGATCGGCCAGCGTCAACGCTTCTATCTGATCGTGGGTGACATAAATCATCGTCGTTCCCAGCTGTTTATGCAGCCGTTTGATTTCCAGCCGCAGCTCATTACGCAACTGGGCGTCAAGGTTGGAGAGCGGCTCGTCGAACAGGTAGACATTGGCGTGGCGGACCAGCGCCCGGCCGATCGCCACGCGCTGGCGTTGCCCGCCGGAAAGCTGCTCCGGCCGGCGATCGAGCAGATCGGTAATTTGCAATGTTGCGGCGGCTTCGGCCACCCGCGCCGCGATCTCCTTGCGCGCCACCTTCGCCAGCTCCAGACCGAGCGACATGTTCTGTCTGACGGTCATGCGCGGATAAAGCGCGTAAGACTGAAACACCATGGCGATGTTGCGATCGCGCGGCTCTTCCCAGGTGACATTGCGATCGCCAATCCACACCTCGCCGGACTTAACATCGGTCAGGCCGGCGGTGGCGTTAAGCAACGTAGACTTACCGCACCCGGAAGGGCCGAGCAGCACCAGGAATTCGCCGTCGTTAATCTCCAGGCTCAGATCGCGGATGATATCCTGAGAACCATAGGTGACCGTAAGATTTCTGAAAGAAAGCGATGCCATGTTTATCCTTTTACCGAGCCGGATGCGATGCCGCGAACCAACCAACGGCCGCAAACCAGATAGAGAACCAATGGCACCAGCGCGGTTAATAGCGTGGCCGCCATATTCACGTTGTACGCCTGCCCGCCTTCCGCGCTATTGACGATGTTATTAAGCTGCACGGTCATGGGGTAGTTGTCGCGCCCGGCGAATGTTAAGCCAAACAAAAAGTCATTCCAGATCCCGGTCGCCTGCAGCAGCGTCGCCACCACCAGCATAGGCGCCGACATGGGTAGAATAATCCGCCGGTAGATGGTCACGATGCCCCCGCCGTCAACCCGTGCGGCATTAAACAGCTCCACCGGCAGTGAAGCATAAAAGTTACGGAATAGAAGCGTGACGATGGGTAAGCCAAAGATGACATGCACGATCACGACGCTGGCGAGCGAGTTGTAAATGCCGCTGTAGGAAAAGACCCTGACCAGCGGATATAAAAACACCTGATAAGGGATAAAGGCGCCGGCGAGCAGCACCGCGAAAAAAAGCTCCGACCAGCGATAGCGCCAGAAGGTCAGCGTATAGCCGATCCAGGAACCCGCCAGCACCGAGAAGAATACCGATGGCGCCAGTATTTTTATCGAATTGATAAAACCGCCCTGTATGCCGTTGCAGGTCAAACCGGTACAGGCGCTCGACCAGGCGGCGCGCCAGGCGTCGAAAGAGGGCTGTAACGGCGGTATCAGCAGGCTGCCGGGCCTGATTTCATCCAGCGGTTTCAGCGAGGTGTTGATCATCACCAATACCGGCAACAGAAAAAACAGCGCGGAAACCGCTAAAAACAGATAGATGCCGATGCGCGCCGTGGAACGCTTTTTCGGCCGGCCGGCGTAAACAGGGAGGCGAACAGTCATTATCGTTTTCTTTTGAAGGCGCGCAGATAGATCCACGGCGAGAGAACCACGATCGCCATAATCAGCAGCATGGTGGCGGCGGCCATGGCTCTGCCGACATTGGCGCGCTCGAACAGATTATCCATAATAAAGGTCGCCGGCACATCGGTGGCGCCGCCCGGTCCGCCGTGGGTCATGGTTACCACCAGGTCATACAATTTAAACGTCGCGACCACCAGCAAAATCAGCGCGGTCGCCACCATCGGCTGGATCAGCGGCAGCACGATCCGGGTGTAATAACGCCATTTGGGTATGCCGTCGACCCGCGCCGCCTTCCACAAATCCTCATTGATCCCGCGGATACCCGCCAGAAGTATCACCATCACCAACCCGGCGGATTGCCATACGCCGGCAAAGGCGATGGCGTAGATGGCCCAGTCAGACTGCACCAGCCAGTCAAAGCGAAAATCGCTAAATCCCCAATCGCGGACAATCTGTTGAATACCGAAATCCGGGTTAAACAGCCATTGCCATATCACGCCGGTCACCACGAACGACAAGGCGTGCGGCAGTAGAAAAATGGCGCGCAGCGCGCTCTCTCCGCGCACCTGTTGATCGATAAATACCGCCAGTAAAAATCCCAGCGCCAGACAGCCGATAATGTATACGGCGCCAAACATCGTCAGGTGGATAACCGATTGATAGAACTGATCGTTGGCGAACAGACGCCGGTATTGCAGCAGGCCGACGAAATCATCCGTCGGCAGCAGCCGCGAATTGGTCATCGACAGGCGCACGGTCCAGAGTATCGAGCCGATATAAGCGACAAGCACCACGATGAGCATCGGCGACAACGCCAATACCAGGGAAAACTGCTTACGCCATGTCCGCCGCCGATCCATATTGCTTACTCTTCCTGAGCGATAATATCGGCAAAGCGCGCGATAAAGCGCTCGCTATCAATATTTCGATTCCAGAAACGGCTGACGTTGTCCTGTAATTCGCCCAACGTCTGCGGCGACAGCAATACCGGTACGCCGCCCAGCAGATTCCCCGGTTTTTGCAGTACGGCATGCGCCTTTTGCGCACAGATATCCAGCGATGATACATCGGCATCGGCGCGCGGCGGCAATGAGCCTTTTTGCGCGGCGAACGCGACCTGATTAACCGGATCGAAAGCCACATTAATCAAACGCTGCTGGGCCGCCTGTTGCGCTTTATCGGCGGTGCGGGGAAAGACGAAAACATCGCCGCTGAAAATGAACTCCGGGCCAAGCAGGTTGCATTCAAAATCTTTACCCACCTGTTTGCCGGCGGCGAAAAATTCCCCTTTGGCGAAGTCGGCCATAATCTCCATCGCGGCCTTTTTATGGATAATCAGGGCGGTGGTATCGCTCCAGCTGCGGCCGGGGCTTCCGGCATCCACCAATTCATGCAGGGAATCAAATAGCGTCACCACGTCCGCGAACGCTTCGCCTTTTATGGCATCAATATCATGTTCTATATATATTTTCCGATAAAGATCTCCGCCGCCATAACTCGATAGCACGGCATTAAATAAATTCTGCTCATATATTGGCACGCCTGCGACAGCTAAAGGAATAACGCCGCGTTTTTTAAATTCCCGGCCGACCTCAACCAATTCAGACCAATTTTTTGGTATGCTCAGCCCGGCTTCCTGAAATAATTCATTATTGGTCCACAGCCAATTCTGGCCGTGTAGCCCCACGGGAACGGCATAAATATTATCATCGCGGCTAATTGACTGATAAACCGGTTCATAAAGCACTTTCTTCCAGTATTCTTTATCCACAACGCTCTGCAAATCCGTCAGGAGATCGGCTTCGATTAAATCATCGAATCGGCGTCCGATGGAAAATTGCATCGCCATCGGCGGATTGCCGCCCACGATGCGATTAATCCCCAGCGTGCGGGCATTGCTGCCGCCGGCGATGGCGGTATCGACCCAATGCCCCCCGGCACGGTTATATGCTTCCGCATAGACGCGCACCGCGGCGGATTCGCTGGAGGAGGTCCATCCATGAATGACTTCCTCATTCGATTGCGCGGAAACGCCGCGAGCGGCCAATAAAAAGGATACGGCCAATATGCATAAAAGCGACTTATTTATTTCATTTATCATTATATTAAGTTTCTATGAATTAAGTTAATCCTCTGGAGTCGCAATCCTAACATAGGGGTTAGAAATTAAAATTCATATTTGGCATTAGGTTATATAATATAAGCAATAAGAAACCCGCTATAACCGACAAAAAATAATGATACATTGAAAATTGTAGTTTTCATTTCAATACAATCTATTGATTGCCATAATTAACATGCGATCGTTAATTTTTATTTATATTTGATTTTCGGATAAAAATATTTTCTGCGGATAAACACGATGACCAACCCCACCTCGTTTGGCGAAATAAATAACGCTTCTCCGTCACCGCTGCCGGCGTATAAGAATCCCGCACTGCCGGTGGAACAGCGGGTACGGGATCTGCTGGCCCGGATGACGCCGGAAGAGAAAGCGACGCTGCTCAGCGGCAGCGGCTGGATGGAGAGCGCCGCCATTCAGCGTCTGGATATTCCCGCCATCAAGATGGTCGACGGGCCGGTGGGCATCCGAGCCTGGACGGGCAGCTCGGCGGAAACCAATAATCCCGATGCCGGCGCCGTCAAGATCTTATCGACCGCCTTCCCGGCCGGGATAGCGCTGGCCGCGACCTGGAATACCTCTCTGGCGGAACGGCAGGGACAGGCCATCGCCCAGCAGGTAAAAGCGCTCGGACGCAACATGCTGCTGGCGCCGACGGTCAATATCAGCCGTCTGCCCCTGTGGGGGCGTAACTTTGAAAGCTATGGCGAAGACCCCTATTTGACCAGCCGGCTGGGAGTGGCCTATATCCGCGGCGTTCAGGACGAAGGCGTGATCGCCTCGGTCAAACATCTGGCGGTCAACAATCAGGAGTTTCAGCGCCGTCGCGTCAATGTCACGGTGGACGAGCGCGCGCTGCATGAGATCTATCTGCCCGCCTTCAAAGCCGCCGTTCAGGAGGCCGGCGTATGGAGCGTGATGTCGGCCTATAACAAGGTCAATGGCGCGCATGCTTCCGAAAACAAACCCTTGCTGCACGCTATTTTACGACAGCGGTGGGGATTCCGGGGATTCGTCATTTCCGATTGGGGCAGCACTTACTCCACGCTGGCGCCGCTGAATGCGGGCCTTGATTTGGAAATGCCCGGCGGCGGCGCGCGGCAAAAGTTTCTCGATAGCCCGCGTGCCGAAGCCGAATATGCCAAAGGCGGCTGGCTCACGGCCGAGCGGGTGCTGGCGGAGATTGACGCGGGAAGGCTATCCCAGGATCGGGTGGACGAGCATGCCGGCAATATCTTGAGAGCGATATTCTTAAGCGGACTGTTTGATCATCCGCCCGCCGGCGGCGGTGAGTTGGATACGCCGGCTCAACAGGCGCTGGCGCGTCAAATCGCGACCGAAAGCATAGTATTGCTGAAAAATGAACGGGGAATATTGCCGCTGGATCCGGCTCGCATCAAAACGATTGCCGTCATTGGGCCCAACGCCGGCGTAGCTCGTGCCGGAGGCGGCGGCAGTTCGCTGGTGAAACCGAAAACGGCGATCGCGCCGCTTGATGCCATCCGGCGACGCGCCGGCGCGGAGATCAAGGTAGATTATGCGCTGGGCGCGTCCATGGCGGGAGAGGATCCGCGTGAAGATAACTCGCCGGCCAGAGCGCGGCAGTTGCAGCAAGCGACGGATCTGGCCGCGAATGCTGACGTGGCGATTGTGGTGGTTGGCCGCTATCCCAAACTTGAAGGGGAAGGCTTTGACATCAACGCGATGGATCTGCCCTCAGGTCAGGAAGCGCTGATTCAGGCGGTCGCCAGCGTCAACCCGAATACCATTGTGGTGCTGAATACCGGCAGCCCGGTGACGGTGAGCCGGTGGCTGCCGAATATATCCGGCCTGGTGAATATGTGGTACGGCGGACAGGCGGGCGGCGAGGCATTGGCTTCGATTCTGTTCGGCGATGCCAATCCGTCGGGAAAGTTACCGCTGACCTTTCCCATAAGCTGGGAGGACTCGCCGGCCTATGGCAATTATCCCGGCGAGAATCTACAGGTGAACTATGCGGAAGGGATTTATGTCGGCTACCGCTATTTCGATAAAAATAACCTGCAACCACAGTTTCCTTTCGGCTTCGGCCTTTCCTATACCACCTTCGAGTACGGCCAATTAGCCGTAACATCCGTCAATAAAGGAGAGCAGATCGCCGACGTCACGTTACAGATCCGCAATACTGGCTCGCGCGCCGGAGCGGAAGTCGTCCAACTCTATGTGCATGATAGCCATTCCCGCATCGAACGGCCGCTGCGCGAATTAAAAGGGTTCAGTCGTGTTGAATTACAGCCGGGGGAAGCGAAAACGGTTAGTTTTGCACTTGATTTGAGCGCGCTGGCCTATTACAGCGCCGAGCAGGCGGAATGGGTGGCGGAACCAGGGAAATTTATATTGCAGATAGGTTCCTCGTCGCGGGATATCAGGCTTGAGGCCGCGCTGGAACTGAAATGATGATAGGGGGGAATAGATAGGATAATCGATGGGAAAAGGAGCCGCCGCAGCGGCTCCGGGGTTGATGACAAAACACAGTTCGAAACGTCGCCATTACGACCCCCTCCCAACCTCCCCCTTGTCAGGGGGAGGAGTTCAACCACGTAAACGCGGAATTTGCTCCCCCTTGTCAGGGGGAGGAGCTCAACCACGAAGACGCGGAATTTACTCCCTCCCCTGAGAAGGGGAGGGCTGGGGTGGGGTTAGAACCAGAAGGTTTGTCATCGGTTTGAGAGCCGCCGCAGCGGCTCCGGGGAAGGTTATTTCACCTCAACGTCAATCATCGGGGGGATATAACCATAGTCAAACTCTTCCACTACGAAGGTTTGCTCGCCTTTCAGCTTGATTTTCACCGTCGGGGCTTCGGTGCCGCCGATACGGTAGGCATCATCATCTTCATCCTCACCCGTTGGTACGGAATCGATGAAGGAAGTTACCAGGCCGTTAGGCATAACGTAGTGGGAGTAAGTCTGGAAAGGCTGGGAAGATGGGTTGCCCAGCACCAAACCAGAACCATTCAACGGCACATAAGGCCCGAACAGCTCTTCGCTGACAAAACCGTACACGCCGTCAGGCCCGGTCAGACCATCGCCATAGGTATATTTGTGGCTGATGGTGAACAGGTAGTATTTTCCATCCTGGAAAACAAAGTGCGGGCGCTCCGTCTGATCGTTAACGCCAACCGCGGTAACCAGCGGAGGCAGCATTTCCCAATCGTCGCCATCCTCATCACGGCATACCGCGATACCGATGCAGCCGGTCTGATAACGGGAATTGCCGACATCTTCATAGCCCGGAGGCACATCCCCAATCTCATCGGGACCGACGACATGGGAACCGCGTTCACCGGCAACGTTGCCTTCAAACAGCATATACAGCTTGCCGCTTTTCGGATCGCGGAACGGGCAAGGATCGCGGAAGCCCCAGTAAGGGTTCTGGCTTTCGGTCTGATACATTTTGCCATCCGCTTCAAACAGGCTTTTAACCTTATTGAAGCCGACCATTTCCACCGCATTTTCCGTGGTCACCACGCGACCGCGCACTTTGACGATGGTCGCGCCCGGCGTCACCGCGGTGTAATACAGATCGATTTCACCGTTGTCGTTCAACAGAATCGGCGTACCCGCCCATTCACGCGTTGTCGGCGATACCCCATCGGCCATCACGCGGCCGCCCATGATCCAGTCTTTACCGGTGCGCGAGTACCAGAAGTACATTTTTGCCCGGCCGTGACGGTCGTTCCAGTCGCTGGTGATATCGTAATTCCCGTCTTCATCCAGGTACTGCGGATCGGTTGGGTTACGGGAAGCCGTCAGCGTGAAGATAACCGACCAGCCGTTAACCGAGGCGATATTGCCGTCAAGATCGCGCAGCGGCATGGTATCCCAGATAAACACCTCATCGCTCATTACCGGGAAATCTCCGCTGACCAGCGGTTGGGTGGTGGTCGGATCGTCTTCCGTGACTTTCAGCGCATCAGCCCGCGACCAAATAGAGGGCTTAAACGGTTTCGTACTTTTAAGGGAGGATTTTTTCTCTTGATTAAATGTATTCATAATATTTCTCTCTTTATAAAAAAATAAAAGCAGCCCAGAACATTAAAATTAATTTTCTGGCGACTGCTTTCTTTAGATCGGATGATTTTTACATAATGATTAGGCGCAAAAACGCCCTTCCGTTGATATAACAGAAAAGATTCATTATGGGATTCAACAAAAAAATGACTTTATTTCAAACAGGTTGTTATCAGATAAACAATTTCTTACACCTCCTTTATAAAAACAGATAAAACATCGCTATAAGAAAATAACTCATCATGTAGCGCCATTACCTGATGAGTTTATTTCTTGTTTTTTTTATCGCTTTCAAAACGGTCATTTAAAAATTGCAATATCCCGCGGCGAATATGCTCGACGCCGATAAAGCCGATCATGCCGCCCAGTGCCGGCGTTAACGTTTTAGGCAGCGAGAAATACTCCAGCGACGAAACCGCCGTCAGCGTCAACGCCCCGCACAGCGCGCCTTCCAGCAGCATACGCTGCCAGCCTCCGCCGGTATAGGCAACGCGAAGTATCGCAATAAAAATGGATAGCAACACACCCCCAGTAGGGACATCACCGTGCCACCAGGCATGTATTAACTCGTAAACATCGGCCCAACTGAAGATATTGATTTGCATATTTACCCTTTTGAAAAAAATTGATTAAGCCAATAAGAATTCTCTTATATAAACCGTCAACAATAAATTAAGACATAAAAAAAGCCCCGGTTTTATCCGGGGCTTAAATAAAAAAAGCCTGCAAAAAGCAGGCTTTAAAAGTGTTTTATTTTCCGATGAGCTAATCGCTACATCTCCATCATGGAAATTAATTTAACCAATTTTGGACAAGAGTGCAAGCCTTAAATTTAAAAAAGTGGATTTTATTTTTTGGACTTTATTGTTGCGGCGCTGTAACCATGGAAAATAATTTTTCTGCTGCCGTAGATTCCTGATAACACTGGGCAACCAGGGAATCATAAAACACTTTCCAATTCCGTGACCACGTGCGTTGGGTTAAATCTGGCACTACGGTTTTAATGACTTTATATACGCTAGCCGATTTGACCGGCTTCATTCCGGAGCCGCCGCAGCGGGGACAGACCTTCTCGATGGTTTTACCCGCGGCGCGGGACGCATCCTGATCGATCACTTTCCCCCGGCCTTTGCACCGGCAGCGGTTCAGCGGGTCGTCCGCGGTCCTGCCGTACTCTTCCACCGCCATCTTCGCCATCAGCACGATGCACTGCGCCATCTGCCGTCCGGCGGCCTTCCCCACCAGCTTTGGCGCCTGCTTCATGGCGAAACGGGCTATGCCTTCTATCGCTTTGCTTTTTTCATCAGGATCTTTGTTGTATTTGGTCAGAATAAGGCTAAGCCCCAGCGCTTCATGCGATTGGACAACGCCCAGCGCCAGCAGAATATCGCTATAGCCGTCCCGCGAACCGCGTGGGGACGCGCCGCCTTTTTTAGCCTGGCCGCTCGGCCTGTTGCTGCTTTGCGGCCGGTAAACATACGAAGGTGAAACATCCCGACACGCAAATATTGACGAGGCTGATCTGGGCCCGCACAGGC
The DNA here is from genome assembly GCF_017569925.1 of Brenneria izadpanahii. NCBI lineage: Bacteria > Pseudomonadati > Pseudomonadota > Gammaproteobacteria > Enterobacterales > Pectobacteriaceae > Brenneria > Brenneria izadpanahii. Next base: position 4,701,474 of record NZ_CP050854.1, read on the forward strand.
TAAGCGCGTGTTCAATCTTCATCGTAAAACCTCCGCATAACAAACTGAAACGCCATATCGCTCAAACGCGCTAAACCGCGTCGATAAACCGGGTGCTGATGACCGTGACGACCGCCGCACTGACGCGCTCAGATGATACTTCCCCTCTTCCCGCCATAACGGCCAAGGGGGAAGAATTTCTGTTTGTGGCCGGTTCGAAGAGGCGGCCCTTACTCGAAACGGACGTATTTTCGGCTTACGTTCCATAGAGTCTTTCCTTTAAATCTAACGGTTAAATCATGCCGAACAGCCGCATTCAGCGGCCATTCCGTCTGGGTGCGCCGTTGCGCGCCCAGTCAATAATCCAGTCATTTTCTTGTTGATTTTATCATCCTTAAAGCAGACTATAGACAACGTAGATCAACAATACAATGAATAAATCCACACCATGTTTATTTCTTAAGTTGGTGCAAATGACAGAGCTAACCGAACGCCTGCGCTATCTGATGCGCGAAGAGGGAATGAAACAAAAGGATTTAGCTGAAATTGTGGGCACATCACCTCAAACCGTGAACAATTGGTTAAAACGAGGAACGCTGAGCCGTGAGTCAGCTCAGGCCATTAATGAGAAAACCGGTTATTCACTGGACTGGTTGCTCAATGGCAATGGTCACCCGAAACCGGAGAGCAGTAATTTCAAGTCATCCCGCCTGCATGTTACCGAGTGGGAAGGCATTAATAATGATGATGACGAATTTGTGGAGGTTCCATTGTTAGGCGTCAGGCTATCCGCCGGAGGAGGAGCGTATGATATCGACGAGGATGAAGTGTATGCGCTCCCCTTTCGTACTCATACCTTAAGGCGGCTTGGTATCCGGGTGGAAGATACCCGCGTGGTTACCGTAATGGGCGATAGTATGGAGCCCAAGCTATCGGACGGAGACAAGGTTGCCGTCAACCTGTCCGACAGACAAATCCGCGACGGTAAAATGTACGCCATCCGCATGGGGGAGCTACAACGCGTAAAGGCGCTGATCAAACGTCCCGACGGCAGTATCATCGTGCGCTCTTACAACCCGCTTTACGAAGACGAAATTGTCACCAAAGAGCAGATCATCAACGGCGAGCTGGTCGTCATTGGACGCGTGTGGTGGGTTTCCGCGCTGGTGTAAATAACCGAAGATCCGGGCCTTACCGATCCCTCAACCGCGATTTCCGCGCGCAAGCGATAGCGGCAAAGCGGCGGCCGGCCTTATCGCTAAAAGCGTGGTTCTGGCCCACCGGCGCGCGGCTACCCGTCAATTTCTACGCGGCGGGAAGCGGCAATCTGGACGCCGTTTGCGCGCGAACAGGCCCGTGGCGCGTGCGTGCCGCCGTTAACCGGCCCCGCTCAGCAGCAGAGGAAAGTCGTGATATCGTCGGCCCTTTTCAGGTAACTTCCTTTGAAGCGGCGTCCGGCACGAAATTCCGGCGTCAAATCGTTCAGTAACTTCAGTTCAAAACTCTGCCTGGCGCTATCCAACGCGACCATTCTTGCATCAAGAAAATCGAAATAGCGTTTAACCCGTGGATACAGCGCCTTAAACAGACTCTCTTTGGCGGAAAAGTTTAACGTCAGTAAACAACGAAACTCGTCATTCTGCGCGCCGAGCCAGTGGTATTCGTCTTCATCTACCAGACCGGGCCAGAGCGATTCGGCGCGTTTCGCAGACATAAAATTCTCGATGTCGACGCCAACGCAGGCAAACGCGCTACTGTGGATATGTGCGGCGCACAGCACGCTGCCGTCGCTATGGCTTAGGGAGCCGGAAACGTTTTTAGGCCACTGCGGCGAGCGATCCTCCGCGCTGTTGAGGACGAAGTTCTCATATCCGAGCTTACTCAGCACCTGTTTGGCCAGACAGCGGCCGGCCAGAAACTCAGCCCGGCGCTTCGGCACAGAGCGCTCAAGCGCATCATTGAATGGGATCTCGGCCTCGGCAAACAGCCTGTCGGAATAGGCGGCCAAATGGAAACGGCTGCGGGCGCTAAAGCCGGGGTAAACGGCGCCATCCTTGGTCTGTGGGAAGGTTATCCACTCAACTTCATCAATAAAAGCAGCAAGCATGTCACTTTACTCTTGAAGGATAAATATAAGGCAATTCAGCTCCTCAACCTTCAATGAACAACGGGCGTCTCCCGCCCATTACCACGCGATCCAGAGCCGCTAAAGCGCTAAAAAGAATCCGGCGATGCTGGCGCTCATCAGGTTGGAAAGCGTTCCCGCCGTTACTGCTTTCAAACCGAGCCTGGCGATATCTTGACGCCGGTTCGGCGCCATACTGCCCAGTCCTCCAATAAGAATAGCTATCGATGACAGGTTAGCAAATCCGCAGAGCGCGAATGAAATAATCGCTTTGGTATGGTCGGACAATACCTGTAATCCCGCGGCGGCCACCACATCGTCGGCTTTCAGGTACTCGCTGAAATTCATGTAGGCGACAAACTCATTGACGATCAGCTTTTGACCAATAAACGAGCCGGCAATCGTCGCTTCATCCCAGGGCACGCCAATTAAAAACGCCACGGGCGAGAATAGCCAGCCTAAAATCAGCTCCATCGACAACTGCGGATAGTTGAACCAGCCGCCCACGCCGCCGAGGATCCCGTTAAGCAAGGCAATCAGCGCGATAAACGCCAACAGCATGGCCCCCACGTTCAACGCCAGTTGCATCCCGGAAGCCGCGCCGCTCGCCGCCGCGTCAATAACGTTGGCGGGGCGATCGTCTTCATCGATAAACCCGGCTATTTCCTCACGATCGTGCGTATTTTCCGTCTCGGGGATCAGCAGCTTGGCAAACAACAGTCCGCCGGGCGCCGCCATAAAGGAAGCGGCGATCAGGTATTCCAGCGGCACGCCCATCTGCGCATAGCCCGCCATAACAGAGCCAGCGATGGAGGCCAAACCGCCGCACATCACGGCGAATAGCTCCGACTGCGTCATATTGGCGATATAGGGGCGAACCACCAGCGGCGCTTCTGTCTGCCCCACGAAAATATTCGCGGTGGCGGACAGCGATTCCGTGCGCGATGTGCCCAGAATCTTCTGTAATCCGCCGCCCAGCAAGCGAATCACCCATTGCATAACGCCCATGTAATAGAGCACGGCGATCAGCGATGAGAAGAAAACGATAATCGGCAGTACGCGCAGCGCGAAAACAAAGCCTCCGCCGCCGAAGACTTCAAACATTTGCTCGGAAACCAGACCGCCGAACATAAAAGAGATGCCCTGATTACCATAGGAAATAACGTTAGCCACCCCTTCCGTCATGGCCCCCAAAATCCGGCGTCCCAACGGGACATACAACACCAGAGCGCCGATGCCGATCTGGATCAGAAAAGCGCCCAGCACCGTACGGCGCTTGATGGCTCTACGATTGCTGGAAAGCAGAGCGGCAAACAAGACGAGCGCGGCCATGCCGATGAGACTCATGATGAGTTGCATGTGAAGTTCCCTTAGTTCGAGCCAATTACAATTAGCAATAAAATCATTTTATAACAATCAGTTGTTATAAAAACAGGCGCCGAGCCTCCGGCAAGGCCGGTGAGGTCAGTCGGGCCGATTATAGAGATACCCCCAGGGTAGGAACCAACTTATGTCACAAATATATACAACATCAAACAACTGAAAATACGCAATAGTGATCAACATCACATATTTACCGCCATTATATGAAATAGCGATGGCTATTTTGGCGTTACATCGGTCAAAACAGCCAGGAAATCACATCTGCGGTCTTCAGATGTTATGCAAATGTTCCGCTCGGTTATGACCATCCGAACAGACGGAGAGTGTTGCGGTAGATGGCGCCGGCAATATCGTCGGCAGATTCGGGCCGCAGTTGGCAAAGCGACTGAAAAACCGCGGCGATCCGCTCAGGGCGATTGGGCTCCCCCTGATAGCCGCTGACCGGCATGTCCGGCGCGTCCGTCTCCAGCAGCAGGCGGTCGAGAGGCAAGCGGGCGATCGCCTGGCGCGTCTTGTTCGCCCGGGGATAGGTAATGGTTCCGCCAACGCCAATGTAATAGCCCAGCCGGATAAAAGCCTGCGCCTGTTCCAGACTTCCGGCAAACCCGTGGATCACGCCGGTACGCGGCACATCGATTCGGCGCAATAGCTGCGCAAGCCGATCATGGCTACGGCGTGAATGCAGAATGACGGGAAGATCGTGCTGCCGGGCCAGCTTAAGCTGAGCCTCAAGCAGTGCGCATTGCCGCGCTAACTGCGGCGTTTGCATATAGAAATCCAGCCCTATCTCTCCCACCGCCGCCAGCTTTGCCGGATGCTGATGCAGACGATCTTGCAGTAATTCCAGATCGGCGTCACGGTGGCGGGAAATATAGAGCGGATGTAGCCCAAGGGCGGCATAAAGGGAAGGATGGTGATGGGATAAAGCGAGCACGCGTTCGAAATAACGGGATTCAACCGCCGGAATGACAATACGCTCAACGCCAGCCGTTGCGGCCAACCGCAAACTTTCCGATACGTTCTCGCTGAACGGCGGGAAATCAAAATGGCAGTGCGTATCAATAAATGTCCGGGTAATGCTGCTCCCGGCAAGCCCGCTTGCAATGGTCGTCATCTTGACCGGTATAATAGATTTATTGAATAAAACAGCCCCTGGCGCCAGTAAACCGGCAACAGAAACGCATATCGTCAAGTTTTAATCTCAGTGCAAGATCGTTTTCTCTGCAGAGGCCTTTTCGTACTCTTTGCCGTAGTCTTCCTGCAGCACGCCGGACAAATAGCCGTTGTTTCCTTCCAGCCATGCGCAGTCACTATCAAACCATTCGGCCCACATCGCCCAGAAATTCCCTTTCAACTGCTTCCATTTACCGACAACAATATCGCTATTCATCACACACACCTCCCGCTCCAAAAATACCTAATAGATTTCAAGGTGTAGCCAATCAGCAACGAAACTCCCCCCTGACGGCTGGTCCGCAAAGCGACCAGCGTGAGGCCGGGAGATGAATCAAAGCGTTCAACAAGCCAACACCGCTGCAACTTGAAAGATGAAAGGTATAATCACAGTGTGCTGGTTAAATATGACAGCCAAATGGCATTGCTGTCCATCATTCATTTTCTTTGATTTATCCGTTTATCTAAAGCCGTTTACGGCCGGTAAACAAACTCACCAGGAACAGAATGATGCCAACGACAAAAACGATTTTAGCCGCCCCAGTCGCTGCGCCGGCCAGTCCGCCAAAACCCAGAACGGCGGCGATCAGCGCGATAATTAAAAAGATAATTCCCCAACGAAACATATGCTCTCCTTACCAGAAATTAAAAAAATCATGGTGGTTTCCTGATGCCGGGAATAAACCCGGCTGCGTATTCCGGTGGGATACAGCATTTTTCAGGCGTGGGACAGGTTGTTCACCCAGGTGAACAACCTCAAACCTTTAACAAAACAGCTTGCTTAACACTGAATCCTAATCCGTCATTCCTGCGTAGGCAGGAGTCTTTCTGATATCAACGCATGACCTGAAAGCAGATCCCCGCCTGCGCGGGGATGCCGATGGAAGAGAACGTTTATCAGTAGTTTCAGGCTGTTATGATTTGATTGTCAGATCGTTTTTAACGCTTTTGACGCCGTTAACCGCTTTGGCGACGCTCTCAGCGCGCGCGGACTGCGCCTGGTTATCAACTTCACCGGTCAGTTGTACGATCCCCTCATGGGTTTCTACTTTGACCTTACGTGAAGGAACGATGTCATCCGCCAGCAATTTCGCCTTAATCGAGCTGGTCACCAGGGTGTCATCGGCATAAGAGCCGACTGACTGCGTGCTATCGTCTTTGACCTGCAGCTTGTCGCTGACAGACTTCACGCCTTCGGTTTTACTCGCTACCTGCACCGCGTGGGCGGCCACGTCCTGACTACTGACGAACCCGCTCAGGGTCACTACCCCGCTGGTGGTGGCGACGGAGATATCGCCGCTCTCGATAGCTTTATCTTCCAACAGCGCGCTTTTCACTTTTGCCGTGGTGGCGCTATCGCTCATGTAGCCTGAAGCTTTATTGACGGAGCTATCGACTTTCTCACCAGTAGTATCTGCGATGCTTTGTACTTTCCGTCCCAGCGTACCTTCGGCCAGGGCGTTGCCGCCGGCCAGAATGGAACCCAGAACAACCGCGAGCAGAGATTGAGTCAGTTTGGTCTTTGTCATCGATTTCTTCCTTTTCTATTTTTATATGCCCGGAGAAACAACCGCACCGGGCGAATTAACGCAGATGATTACGAATGAAACTCCAGTGATTCATCGTATTTCTTACTCAATACATTCATTCACTAACGTCATACAAATCAGCGAACTATCTTAAAAATTGGTAAAACAACAATACAATGAACCATCTGTAATCGCGTTAATAGTTAAACAAACCAAAAATGATTAACACATTGTTAACTATAGACCACTGAGTCGAAAATCATAGGAAGATAAAGAGAAAAGAGCCGGAACCGCTGATAATTAAGATTTGTCTGTGGCTTGCTTTTCAGGCGGAACACGTTGTCGGAATGAGTGTAATTAATTGATAAATAAACAAAAATAAAAAAAGACGCCCGGCGCAGCCACAGTTTTCCCATAACGGCGCCGGTGTTTTTCTTTCAATAAAAAGATGTGACTGCCGACAAAGCTCGGAACATTGCCTTAATGCCCGCCTCCCGGCCGCCGGCAAAATCCGCCATGAGTCCCGGCATTTGGGTGTAAGCGACAGCTTGTCGGGGAGAAGAACTAATGCATTGAAAAATAAGGGGATTCCCCCTCCCCTGCGAAGGGGAGGATTATCATCAAACGCAAAAATCGGCTTAATTAATGCTCGCGTGTTTGATGAAACGCCACGTCCGGGTAACGCTCCCGCGTTAGGTTCAAATTGACCATCGTCGGGGCGATATAGGCCAGATTATCGCCGCCGTCCAACGCCAGATGCTGCTCGTTCTTGCGTTTGAAATCCTCAAATTTTTTCACGTCGCTGCCTTCAACCCAGCGCGCGGTAGAGACGTTGACGGACTCATAGACGGCTTCCACGTTGTACTCGGTCTTCAGACGGGCGACCACCACATCAAACTGCAACACCCCCACGGCGCCAACGATAAGATCGTTATTGGTCAACGGGCGGAATACCTGTACCGCGCCCTCTTCGGATAGCTGCACCAACCCTTTCAGCAATTGTTTCTGCTTCAACGGATCGCGCAGACGGATGCGGCGGAACAGTTCCGGCGCAAAGTTAGGAATACCGGTGAATTTCATATCTTCACCCTGAGTAAAGGTATCCCCGATCTGAATAGTCCCGTGGTTATGCAACCCGATGATATCGCCGGGATAGGCCTCTTCGACATGTGAACGGTCGCCGGCCATAAAGGTCAGGGCATCGGAAATCACCACGTCTTTGCCGGTTCGCACCTGACGTAATTTCATTCCTTTCTCGTATTTACCGGACACCACGCGCATAAACGCTACGCGGTCGCGGTGTTTCGGGTCCATATTGGCCTGAATTTTAAACACAAAACCGGTGAACTTCTCTTCAGACGCCGTCACTTCGCGGATATCGGTTTTACGCGGCATCGGCGTCGGCGCCCAGGCGACCAGACCGTCCAGCATGTGGTCGACGCCAAAGTTACCCAGCGCGGTCCCAAAAAAGACCGGCGTCAAATCGCCCGAGAGGAAGGCGTCCAGTTCGAACTCGTGCGACGCCCCTTTCACCAGCTCCAGCTCTTCACGCAGTTGCAGCGCCAGTTCTTCGCCAATCGCGGTATCCAGATCCGGATTATTCAGCCCTTTTACGATACGCACTTCCTGGATCGTGTGGCCCTTACCCGTCTGGTAAAGATAGGTTTCATCCTTATAAAGGTGATAAACGCCTTTGAACAACTTGCCGCAGCCGATTGGCCAGGTGATCGGCGCACAGGCGATGTTTAATTCGTTTTCCACTTCATCCAGCAACTCCATCGGATCGCGGATGTCACGGTCAAGTTTGTTCATGAAAGTCAGGATCGGCGTATCGCGCAGACGGGTCACGTCCATCAGTTTGCGGGTACGATCTTCGACCCCTTTCGCCGCATCAATCACCATCAGGCAGCAGTCCACGGCGGTCAGCGTGCGGTAAGTATCCTCGGAGAAGTCTTCGTGCCCAGGGGTGTCCAGCAGGTTTATCAGACAATCATGATAGGGAAACTGCATCACGGACGTGGTGATGGAAATACCACGCTGTTTTTCCATCTCCATCCAGTCGGATTTGGCATGCTGATTCGAACCGCGGCCTTTTACCGTACCGGCCGTCTGGATCGCCTGTCCGAACAGTAATACCTTTTCAGTAATGGTGGTTTTACCGGCATCGGGGTGAGATATAATGGCGAAAGTTCTTCTTTTCGAGACTTCGCGGGCGTATTCACTTGGAGACATGATTTTCAGGCTTCTTCTGTTAGCCACCCGGCGTCAGCATCAAAGCACAGCGATGTCAGCGTCAGGCAAAGCGAAAGTAATAGCGTATAAGCCGGGTATTTTCCCTGATTTAGCGGTTATACACAATCAGTGGCTGACAGCGGTGAAAAAGCGCCAGCGCATCATTGTCTTTGTGGCGATAGAGGATATCGTTCAGGGCTTGTCGATCCAATAACCACGTTCACGATAATACTGTTCCAGATCCTCGGGTCAGCGATTGAACTCAATCATCATTTGATACACTCCCGATCATCAGTTATCCCGAAGGCATGCAGCATGGCGTTCAGCTTCACGCCGGTTTCATTTCATTCGGAAACCGGCTGTGAATCCGGCACGATGCCGGCGCCGCGTAACATCCGCGGGCATGCAGACTTTTGTGCGGCGACAGAAAAAGAAAATCGTCACTCGGCAGGTCGCGGGTATTCGGACCTGGAAATGCGGCAGATAACGTAGACAAGATGTATTCCTTATGTTCCTTGAACAATAACCCGATGATTGGATTATTAATTCTGTTAATAAGGATACGGCTGCTAACGCATACGCGCCCCGGCAGTGGTAGCACGGGTATGGGGCGGAAACACGCCCCGTACCCGTGGATTCGCCAGCGATTACCAGCTATAGCTGACGCTGGCGATAATGCTGCGACCGACGCCATAAAAGCAGGCTGAGGTACCGCTACAGGAAGCGACATAGTGCTTATCGGTAAGATTATTGACGTTGAGCTGCACCTCCGCCCCCTTCAAACGTGACGACGCTTCACCCAGGTCGTAACTCGCCATCGCGTCATACAGGGTATAAGCGGGAACCTTAAAGCTTTCCTTATTATCACCGTAACTGGCGCCGATATAGCGTACGCCGGTACCGACGGTAACGCCTTTCAGCGCACCGCTCAGGAACCGGTAACTACCCCAGGCGGACGCGCTATGTTTCGGAATGGCGGCGGGTGTCTTGCCCACAGGATTGTTGTCGCTGACGCTTTCCTTCGTCTCGGCGTCGGTATAGCTATAGGCCGCCATCAGGCTGATTTCCGGCGTTAGCTGAGTACGCAACTCGCTTTCCAGACCTTTGGATTCCACTTCGCCGATCTGCTCGCTGTACCTGGTCACGCTGTTAGTAGAAGTAATGTTCTTCTGGGTAATATCAAACAGCGACAACGTCAGGATTGTGTCGCTGCCTTTAGGTTGGAATTTCACCCCGACTTCTTTCTGCTCGCCGGTAGTGGGTTTAAAGGGATCGGTCCCCGGCGCGCCGGAATCCAGATTAGGTTCAAATGACGTGCTATAACTGATATAGGGTGAAATACCGTTGTCGAAAGCGTACAGCAGGCCGGCGCGACCGGTGAATTTGTTATCGTTCTGCTGCTTGGTGGTGTTGTTGGTACGGTCCAGCGTGCGTACCTCGCTCCAGTCCTGGCGGCCGGACAGCAGCAGGTTCCAGTTATTCCACTCCATCTGATCCTGCAAGTAGACGCCCACCTGATCGAGCTTTTTCTTGGTACTATCAAACAACGGCAATTCGCCGATCGTAATACCATATACCGGATTGGCCCAGTCGAATGAACACCCGTCGCAAGAGAGGCGCCAATATTTGTAGTCGCGGTTTTGCCACTTATAATCCAGACCGCCGATGGCGCTGTGCTTAACCACCCCCGTATCGAACTGCGCTTTCAACTGGTTATCCAATCCCAGTTCATCAATCTTGGTTTGCTCTTTGGCGGGACGGCGGCCCAAAATGGTATCGGTATATGTCTCGCTGCCCGCGGTATAAACCAGATATCTATAGGTTTCATCCAACTGCGAGTAACGCACGTTCTGCTGGAACGAAAACACATCGTTAAAGGTGTGATCGAAAATATAACCGATTGCCGTCTGTTCCCGTTTCGACTGGTTATAGCTCGGTTCGCTGACGTTCATATCGTAAGGAATATAACCAGCGACGCTCTCCTTGACGGTACCGTATACCGGCAAGAAATTACGGAATCCGGCCTTCGGGTCGTTCTGATAGCTTGTCAGCAGGGTAAAGCTGGTATCGGCATTCGGCAGCCAGGTCAGCGCCGGGGCGATGGCAACACGTTCCCGTTTAGAATCTTTGATGAATTCATGTTTAGTACTGGCGATTCCGTTCAGACGGTAAAGCAGGGACTGGTCGTCATTCAGCGCGCCGCCGAAGTCAAATGCCGCTTCAGCCAGATGCTGATTACCGCCGCTAAACTTCACCTTGCGGATATCCTGCGCCGTCGGGCGCTTGCTGGTCATGCTGACCAATCCGCCGGGGTTGACCTGACCGTACAGCACCGAAGCCGGACCATGCACCAGTTCCACCCGTTCCAGCAGCCAGGGATCAAACGTTCCTAGCGCCGCCCCTTGCCCGCTCAGCCCATAGCTTAGGCCGTCCAGAAATTTAGGCGCGAAGCGAAAGCCGCGCACTACCACCTCGTCATTGCGGTTGGACGAACCACGATAGTTGGTAAAAGCGCCGCTGGAATAACTCAGCGCGTCCGATACCGAGGAAACCGCCTGGGCATCCATTTGATCGCGCGTGATAACGCTAATGGTTTGCGGGGTTTTTACCAATGGCGTGCTGGTCTTGGTACCGGCGGCGCTTTCTTTGGCGACGATGCCTTTCAGCGGCGCGGTAACGCTTTCACCGCCTGCCGTCACGACGATCGTATCGCTACGTGTTGTATCGTCTGCCGTGGCGGCATAGCTCAGTGGCGACGCCAGTAACACAGAGGCGATAGCCAGCGGTATGCGGTGATTATCGGTATTGAGACTAATTAGATGGGTTAATGGTTTTTTTGTCGTTTTAAACATGAACTCATTCCTTCAGAAAACAGCCTTGTCTTAGAACATTCGGAATGTTTTGAGCTTATAAAACCCCCACAAAGGCTGGATGGATCTCCATTACCTTTGAGTAATAACAAGTTTTATTACGATGTAATGCGATAACAAACAGTGAAATACCTGGCTCAAAACACACGTTTAAGTGATGAAATAAATATCTAATTGAAAATGCAAACACATATCAATATTATTCGCATTAATAATACCATTTGTAAAGTAATCGCTTCATATCATTATTTATGTAATTAAGGGTAAAGAACCCAACACGGCAGGCACCATCAGGGAGGTTCTCATGCCAGAAAAACAGCCATCTGGTACTGCGGTAACGTTTCTTTCATCCTCTTCGGCGGGGGACGATCGCTGGTGGCGGCAGGTAGCCCGAATCGGCACGCCGCTGATGGAAGACCTGAGTGAAAAACAGGTCGGCGTGACCTTTTTCTGGCGCGATCCGGCCGGGGATGAACACCGTTCGGCTATTCAGCGCGTCTATGTCGATATCAATGGCATTACCGATCATCACAGCCTTACGCCACAAAGCCTGCAACGCCTGCCCGGCGCCGATGTCTGGTTCTGGTCGCTGAATATCGAATCGGAATGGCGTGGAAGCTACAGCCTGATCCCAATTACCCGTGAACAGTTGCCTCCCGAATTTCATGGCGATGAGAAACAGCGCAACCAACAGCAACGCGAATGGTGGTGCTCGTTGTTTCCTTATGCCATCGCCGATCCCCTTAATCCGCTGGCATCCTATAACACCCATTGGGGCGCCTCGCTCTCTATCGCCCATATGCCCGCCGCTCCTGCGCAACAGGCATGGCAGCGGTGGGATAGCGGTAAAGCGCCTGAGCCGAATCCCTGGCAATTGCAGGCTTTCCACTGGACAAGCGCTCAACTGGGAAATCGGCGTCGGATCTGGCTGTATACCACCGCAATAAGCGAGAGAGCGTCGCGGCGCCCATTGGTGATTGTGCTGGATGGACAAAAATGGACGCAGGAACTTCCTCTGTTCTCCGCGCTGGATGCGGAAACGGCTAATGGCGCGTTGCCGCCGGCGGTGTGGTTGTTCATTGATGTGATTGACATGCGGCACCGAGAGCGGGAACTGACCTGCAATGCGGATTTCTGGCTGGCGGTACAGGCGGAGCTGCTGCCGCTGGCCGCACGCTATGCCGCCTTCAGCGACGACCCCAATCTCACCGTGGTAGCGGGACAGAGCTATGGCGGGCTATCCGCGCTTTATGCCGGCCTGTTCTGGCCCCAACGGTTTGGACGAATACTCACACAGTCAGGCTCTTTCTGGTGGCCTGACCTGAAAAACCTTACGCATTCCCCCTCCGGGCGGACCCAGAATATCGGCTGGCTGACGGAACACGTTCAGCAGAGTTCCGGCAATCCGGCGCCGCTGACCATCTTTCAGGAAGCCGGTAGCCGCGAAAGCGATATCGCCGCGGTGAACCGGCAAATGTATCAGGCGCTGATTGCCGCCGGCCACCGGGTGAGCTACCGAGTGTATGACGGCGGGCACGACTCGCTGTGCTGGCGCGGCGGATTAATTGACGGATGCCGCTGGCTGTTGTCCGGCGGGCATCACACCAACAGACCATGAATTGACGGGTGAACGTGATGAGCCAGGAACAGTTGAACCCTTTTGACGACGACGGCCTTACGTTTTTCGTACCTTATTGTCACATGAAACAGATCTGTCCTCTTCCGACGAAGACACAGAACCCGCCAGCCAGCCCTGATGCAACAGTCCCCGCAGGCTATCTCTGAGAATCCATGTGCGGCATCACACGGAGACGGGCCGCACCGCTAGCCTTTCTTCTGCGGTTGCTCTGGCGCATCGCCGTCAGAGGCGTCGCCGTTTTCCGTCTCATCGCCGTCATCTTCTTTTAGCGGCGTGCTGGCGGTCAGCAGATAGGGAGACTGCTGCCAGCGGGTGCGTCGATTCTGCAGCAGCGTACGCGTCAGAACGATGCCGATAGCCAGCGACAACAGGATCATTAAACGCAAAATATTGGTGGTGTTATCCACCTGTTTGGCTTCCGTCGCCAGCACATGCGTGTCAAGCGTGACGCGCAGGAAACCTATCGGCCCGTCTTTGCCTTCAATCGATTGCACCAGTTGATGGTTAAAATAGCTGCCGACCCGGTTGCCGTCCAAGGCCAGCCGATCGCGCAGCGGAACCTGTTCGCCGGCGCGCGCCACCAGAGCTCCATCCTGCTGATAAATACCGGCATCCAAAATACGGCTGTGATCGGTAAGCTGCCTGAGGATACTATTGATTTTCTGGCTGTTATCATCAGCGTTTTCCATCAGCGGAGAGAGACTGAACGCGACTTGCCTGGTCAGCGTGCGCGCGAGTTCTTCAACCTGTTCAGAGCGCGCCATCTGATGACTCAGGCTGAAATAGGAGGCGCCCTGCATCAAAATTACCAGCAGAGCTAAGCAAATCAGCACGATGGCTGTACGATGTAGGCGGAATTTTACCCGGGCCCGAACCATGATTATCCTTACGCGATTTGGATACTTTATGTTGCCAGAAGCGCCGGCGATAGGATAGCTTGTTGCCCTGTTTTCCGGCCAATATGTTTGCGGCAACGAACGCACACGCCGAATCGGCCGCCCCCAGCCATGTTATTACCGTTAGTAGAGGAACTGCCCATGTCGAATAGTCTGACCTATCGCGATCTCCCGGATGAGATTAACCGTTGGCCCGGACTGCCGCTATCACTGAGCGGTAATGAAGTTATGCCGCTCGATTATCGCGCCGGCGACACCGGCTGGGTGCTGTACGGCAACATACTCGATAAAAATTTGCTTTCCCGTTATCAACGTCGCCTGGGCGTGGCGATGGTCATTGTCAGCGCATGGAATGTGGGCGATTATCAGGTGGTCCGGCTGGCGGGCACATTGACGCCGAAAGCGACAAAGCTGGCGCATGAGCTGGATATGGATGTCGCGCCGATGAGCAACGCCCCCACGCTGCGCTCGCCAGGTTTGCTGGTGATGGATATGGATTCCACCGCGATTCAGATTGAATGTATTGATGAAATCGCCAAACTGGCGGGCACCGGCGATTTGGTTGCCGAGGTGACCGAACGCGCAATGCGCGGCGAGCTGGATTTTGCCGCCAGTCTGCGCGAGCGGGTGGGAACCTTAAAAGGCGCTGATGCGAATATTCTGCGCGAAGTCCGCAAAAACCTGCCGCTGATGCCGGGGCTGACCAATATGGTCAGTCAGCTTCAGGAAGCGGGCTGGCATGTGGCCATCGCTTCCGGCGGATTCACCTATTTCGCCGATCATCTGAAAGATAAGCTGGGCCTGGTGGCCGCCGTCGCCAACGAAATGGGCATGCGGGATGGTAAACTGACTGGCGAAGTCGTCGGCCCGATCGTCGATGCGAAATATAAAGTCGCCACGCTGCATAAGCTGGCGAAAAAACTGGAGATTCCCCTGGAGCAGACCGTCGCTATCGGCGATGGCGCCAACGATCTGCTGATGCTCAAAGGCTCGGGCTTGGGTATCGCCTATCATGCCAAGCCTAAAGTCAACGAGCAGTCGGCCGTGACGATTCGCCATGCCGACCTGACCGGCGTGCTGTGCATCCTGAGCGGCAGCATGAGACACGAAAAACGTTAATTTAACCGAGGTAATCCGTGGCAAAAGCAGTCAAACGCGCCTTTGTATGTAATGAATGCGGGGCAGACTACCCGCGCTGGCAGGGACAATGCAGCGCCTGTCATGCCTGGAACACCATTACCGAAGTCCGGCTGGCCGCGGCGTCCTCATCATCACGGTCCGACCGGCTGACCGGCTATGCCGGCGAGAGCGCCGGCGTCAGCCGGGTGCAAAAACTGTCGGAGATAAGTCTGGAGGCGCTGCCGCGTTTTTCCACCGGCTTTCAGGAATTTGATCGGGTGCTCGGCGGCGGCGTGGTTCCGGGCAGCGCCATTCTGATCGGCGGCAACCCCGGCGCCGGTAAAAGCACCCTGCTGCTGCAAACGCTGTGCAAGCTATCCGAGCAGATGAAAACCCTGTACGTCACCGGGGAAGAGTCGTTGCAGCAGGTCGCCATGCGGGCGCACCGTCTCGGTTTACCCGCCCACAACCTGAATATGCTGTCCGAAACCAGCATTGAGCAGATTTGCCTGATCGCCGAGCAGGAACAGCCGAAACTGATGGTGATTGACTCTATTCAGGTCATGCATCTCGCCGATATCCAGTCATCCCCCGGCAGCGTCGCGCAGGTGCGCGAAACCGCCGCCTACCTCACCCGTTTTGCCAAGACGCGCGGCGTCGCCATTATTATGGTCGGCCACGTCACCAAAGACGGTTCGTTGGCCGGGCCGAAAGTGCTGGAACACTGTATCGATTGCTCCGTGCTGTTGGACGGCGACGCCGACTCCCGTTTTCGCACCCTGCGCAGCCATAAAAACCGCTTCGGCGCCGTCAACGAGCTGGGCGTATTCGCCATGACCGAGCAAGGGCTGCGTGAAATCAGCAACCCTTCCGCTATTTTTCTCAGCCGCGGCGATGAAATCACCTCCGGCAGTTCAGTGATGGTGGTATGGGAAGGCACGCGTCCGCTGCTGGTGGAAATTCAGGCGCTGGTGGATCAGTCGATGATGGCGAATCCGCGCCGGGTGGCGGTAGGGCTGGAACAGAACCGCCTGGCGATCCTGCTGGCCGTGCTGCATCGCCACGGCGGCTTGCAGATGTCCGATCAGGATGTGTTCGTCAATGTGGTGGGCGGCGTCAAGGTTACGGAAACCAGCGCCGACCTGGCGCTGCTGCTGTCGCTGGTTTCCAGCCTGCGCGATCGCCCGTTGCCGCAGGATCTGGTGGTATTCGGCGAAGTGGGGCTGGCAGGCGAGATCCGCCCGGTGCCCAGCGGGCAGGAACGCATTGCGGAAGCGGCCAAGCACGGCTTTAAACGCGCCATCGTGCCCCATGCCAATATGCCGAAAAAACCGCCGCTCAACATGCAGGTTTTCGGCGTCAAAAAGCTGGCCGACGCGCTGGATATTCTCGACGATTTATAAAAAATCGTCAGGAACGATTTTCAACGTCGCATCGCGATGGCACGCCAAGCCCCCAATTCCGAACTTTTTCAGCAGCCCGAGACGCTCTGTGGTATTTTGTTTAGTACGCTAAACAGGAGTGTCGGTACATGTCACCATTCGATTATCTGAAATCCGCCATCCGGAAAAAAGGATGTACCCTGCAACAGGTCGCCGATGCGACGGATATGACCAAGGGCTACCTCAGCCAGTTGCTCAATGCCAAAATAAAAAGCCCCAGCGCGCAAAAACTTGAAGCGTTGCACCGTTTCCTCGGCCTTGAATTTCCCCGTTACGAAAAAAAGATCGGCGTGGTATTCGGCAAGTTTTATCCGCTGCACACCGGGCATATCTATCTGATCCAACGCGCCTGTAGCCAGGTGGACGAACTGCACGTCATTCTGGGCTACGACGAACCGCGCGACCGCCTGCTGTTTGAAAATAGCTCGATGTCGCAACAGCCGACCGTCAGCGATCGCCTGCGCTGGTTATTACAGACCTTTAAGTATCAGAAAAACATTCGCATTCATGCATTTAATGAAGAAGGAATGGAACCTTACCCGCACGGCTGGGACGTGTGGAGCAAAGGCATTCAAGCCTTTATGCAGGAGAAAGGCATTCAGCCCAATTTTGTCTATACCAGTGAAGAGCAGGATGCGCCGCAGTACCGCGAGCATCTAAACATTGAAACGGTATTGGTCGATCCTAAACGCTCGTTTATGAGCATCAGCGGCTCGCAGATCCGTCACGATCCCTTCCGCTACTGGGATTACATCCCAACCGAAGTCAAACCCTTTTTTGTGCGCACCGTCGCCATTCTCGGCGGCGAATCCAGCGGTAAATCCACGCTGGTCAACAAGCTGGCCAACATCTTCAACACCACCAGCGCCTGGGAGTACGGCCGCGATTATGTATTCTCCCACCTGGGCGGCGATGAAATGGCGCTGCAATATTCCGACTATGACAAAATCGCGCTGGGACAGGCCCAATATATTGATTTCGCAGTAAAATACGCTAATAAAGTGGCGTTCATCGATACCGATTTCGTCACCACTCAGGCATTCTGCAAAAAATATGAAGGTCGCGAGCACCCGTTCGTGCAGGCGCTGATTGACGAGTATCGCTTCGATCTGGTGATTCTGCTGGAAAACAACACCCCGTGGGTGGCGGACGGATTACGCAGTCTGGGCAGCGCCTCTGCGCGCGCGGAATTTCAGAATCTGTTGAAAAGCATGCTGGCCGCGAATGATATCCCGTATGTCCATGTCGAAGAGTCGGATTACGACTCGCGTTTTCTGCGCTGCGTTGAACTGGTGCAGCAAATGCTGGGACACGTTAGGTAGGCGAAACGGCCAGGGAAAGGCCGCCCCGAATGCAACATCGAACTAATTCAATCCTCCCAGCGCCAGCAGCGGGAGGGAGTAATGATTTCCGGCAGCGGGATGTCCCAGCTCTCGACCGGCAAAGCATCGACCCGCTGGCAATCATGCGCCAGGCCGATGGGATAAGGCCCGCGCAGCGACCAATGCCGCAGGGTGCGGTCGTAGAAACCGCCGCCCATTCCCAGCCGCTGCCCCTGGCCGTCAAACGCCACCAGCGGCGTCAGCAGCACATCCAACTGCTGCACGGGCAAGACCTGTTGTACATTGAGGCGGGGCTCTAAAATTTTCAGCCGGTTCACCACCAGTTCGGTATCCGGCTCGTAGCGCAGAAACAATAGATTTCCGGCGCTGAACGGGTGTAAAACCGGCAGATACACCCGTTTGCCCTGTTGCCAGAACCGTTGAATCAACGGCTGAGTATCCAGCTCGCCATCAAACGATAAAAACACCGCGATAGTTTCGGCCTGCTGTATTTTCTGATGCGCCGATATCTGCTCCAGCGCCTGCCGGGCGAATAATGCCTGCTGCTCCGCGCTGAGCTGACGGCGTCGCCGCCGCATATCCTGACGGATTTGCTGCCGAAGCTGAGTTGCAGAAAGCGATGTTGCGGATGATGGAGTCGGCTGCATACAAAACGCCGTAATTGATCGCAAATGAAAAGAAAGGGAATCTCCGAGATGCCGCCGCAGGCTGTAACCCTTGAACCCTTGGTTCAAGGTGAACATAACGTCGCTGCCTTAAGGCTTCTCGGACTAGCCGAGCATGCTCACCAGCTGCGGAGCGTTACATTCTATTGGTTTGAAATATCGGCTCAGGGGACTGGCCCGCTGACAAACACCTCAGAGAAATTTTATTCGTTACTCGCTATAAACCTTATCACGTCTTACCGCGCAAGAACACCGTACTTTTATCAAAACTCGACGTCATTCAAACTGAACGCCCTGACGATCGGTGATGCGGCCTTGCTCCAACAGCGCCTGTTCGATGGTCTGTTGCAGCATACGGATACGCTGCTCCATATTGGCTGCATAGTCACGCGTTTTCCCCCGCTCCTGCGCCAGTTCATGGCACACATTCAGCGCGGCGATAAACACCAGTTGCTCAGTGTTGGTGACTCTGGTTCGAACTTTAAGATCTTGCAACCGCTGGTTAAGATCTTCTGCTGCCTGATTCAACGCATCCTGTTGTTCTGGCGGACAATTGACTCTTAACGAACGGCCAAAAATCTGAATATCTACTGGTTGTGCAGACATACCACCTTCCTGCCTTATCTCAATTTTCGCGCCCGCATAGGATAAATCCTGCGCTGCCTGGCAGCGGCCGGTTAAAGCGGGCGTCACTATATATATCCCGAATATAAGATACAAGCCCTTTCTGGTATACCCCAAATAATCGGAGTTACGGTCAGGCGGCAAACGGACACATCCCGAAGCGCATACTCTGGTAAGCGATCCGGGTAAGAGAGAGCCGCTAACAACGCTGCGACTTCAAGTTAAGAAGGGTATATAGCAGCGGAGCTTGGTGGTAGCATAACATGAACTAATCCTGCCAACGATGACGAATGCGCATGTCTATAGAGAATACGTTTCCAGGCTATGAAGCCATTGACCAATTGCTGCACCAACAGCAGATCGCACTAACCGCCGCGGAAATGCACGGGCTAATCAGCGGTATGCTGTGTGGCGGCAACCACGACGACAGTTGGAGAACACTGGTTTCCGAACTGACAAATGAAGGGATGGCTTTTCCGCAAACGCTATCTCAGCCCCTCCAGCACCTGTATCAGGTTACGCGAGAGACGCTCGAAGACGATGGTTTCATGTTTCAGCTTTTCCTGCCGAATGATGATAACGAATCCGTCACGGTGTTTGACCGGGCCGATGCATTGGCCGGCTGGGTAAACCATTTCCTGCTGGGTTTGGGCGTGGTTCAGCCCCGGCTGAACAAAGTTCAGGGCGAGCTGAAAGAAGCGATTCATGATTTACGCAACATCGCCCAGTTGGGCTATGACGAAGATGAGGATCAGGAAGAGCTGGCGCAATCTCTCGAAGAAGTTATCGAATACGTGCGCGTTTCCGCCATTCTGTGTCATAACGAATTCTCACACCCACAGGTTATAGCGCCAGAACAGAAGAAACCGACGCTGCATTAACAGAATATTTTCAGGAGCTAGGTGATGAACCAACAAGAATTCCTTCGCCGTCGTCAGACACTGCTGGAGAAGATGGCTCCTGCCAGTGCCGCGATCTTTTTTGCGGCCCCCGAAGCCGCGCGCAATGCCGACAGCGATTATCCCTATCGGCAAAACAGCGACTTCTGGTATTTCACCGGGTTTAACGAGCCTGAAGCCGTGCTGCTGTTGATTAAAAGCGATGAAAAACATCATCATAGCGTGATTTTCAACCGGGTTCGCGACCTGACGGCCGAAATCTGGTTTGGCCGGCGTCTCGGTCAGGAAGCCGCGCCGGCCGCGCTGGGCGTCGATCGCGCGCTGCCTTTCGACGACGTCAACTCCCAGCTATCTGTCCTGCTGAACGGCCTGGATGTGGTCTATCACGCGCAGGGACAATACGACTATGCCGACAAGCTGGTGTTTTCCGCGCTGGAAACGCTGCGTATGGGAACACGTCAGGGTTTCATCGCCCCGCCGACGCTGACGGACTGGCGTCCGTGGGTGCATGAAATGCGCTTATTCAAATCGCCGGTGGAAATCGACATCATGCGCCGCGCCGGCGAGATCACCGCGCTGGCGCACACCCGGGCGATGCAGACCTGCCGTCCCGGCATGTTCGAATATCAGCTCGAAGGGGAAATTCATCACGAGTTCACCCGTCACGGCGCGCGTTATCCCTCTTACAACACCATCGTCGGCAGCGGTGAAAACGGCTGTATTCTGCACTACACCGAAAATGAAACCCAAATGCGCGACGGCGATCTGGTGCTGATCGACGCGGGCTGCGAATATCAGGGATATGCCGGCGATATCACCCGAACTTTCCCGGTCAACGGCAAATTCACCGCCCCGCAGCGCGCTATCTATGACATCGTACTAAGCTCTCAGCGCCGGGCGTTGGAGATGTTTGCTCCCGGAGTCAGCATCCGCGAGGTTACTGAGGAAGTGGTGCGAATCATGGTCGCCGGGCTGATCAAGCTGGGGATTATGAAGGGTGAAGTGGAGCAGTTGATCGCGGAACAGGCGCATCGTCAGTTCTTTATGCATGGGCTGGGACACTGGCTCGGGCTGGACGTACACGACGTCGGCGACTATGGTTCAACCGATCGCGGCCGTCCGCTCGAACCGGGCATGGTGGTCACGGTGGAACCCGGCCTGTATATCGCGCCCGACGCCAACGTCCCGCAGCAATACCGTGGAATCGGCATCCGTATTGAAGATGACATTCTGATAACGGAAAACGGCAATGAAAATCTGACGGCGGGCGTAGTAAAAGACGCCGATGCCATTGAAGCCTTGATGGCGCAAGCCGCCGGATAATAGCGGGCGATAAATTGAAAGATAAAGGGTATTCGGGACAATAAAACATGACGGTAATGATTGTCGGCGGCGGCATGGCCGGCGCGACGCTGGCGCTGGCGATATCAACGCTTTCACAAGGAAAAGCGCCAGTTGAGCTGATTGAAGCGAAGCCGCCGCGCGATCGTCGGCATCCGGGTTTTGACGGACGGGCGATAGCTTTATCGGAAGGAACCAGCCGGCAGTTGGAAAATATCGGCATCTGGCAGGCGCTGGCGGGCTGCGCAACGCCGATAACCAATATCCATGTCAGCGATCGCGGTCATGCCGGTTTTGTCAACCTCAAGGCATCGGACTACTGCGTTCCGGCGCTGGGCCATGTGATCGAACTGCATGAAGCCGGACAGCGGCTATTTTCGTTACTGCAAAAAGCGCCCGGTATTCGCCTGCACTGTCCGGCGAAAGTTGTTTCCGTCGCCCGAACGCAGAACGACGCCACGCTAACGCTGGATAATGGCGACGAACTGACGGGGCAACTGCTGGTGGCCGCCGACGGTTCTCTTTCCAGCCTGGCGCAATCCTGCGGTATCCAGTGGCGGCGGCAGGATTACGATCAGATCGCCGTCATCGCCAACGTCGCCACATCGCAGCCGCATCAGGGCCGGGCATTTGAACGCTTTACCCCGCACGGGCCGCTGGCGCTGTTGCCGATGAATAAAGAGCGAAGCGCGCTGGTCTGGTGTCATGCGCAAAATCAGCAGACCCAGGTCGACGGCTGGAGCGAGTCCGAATTCCGCCGGCAGCTACAGTTGGCGTTCGGTTGGCGTTTAGGCGCCTTTACCCATGTCGGCGAACGCCGCAGCTATCCCCTGCGGTTATTGACGGCCAACCAGCACATTCATCACCGGCTGGCGCTGGTGGGAAATGCGGCCCAGACGCTGCATCCGATTGCCGGACAGGGATTCAATCTGGGGCTGCGCGATGTGATGTCGCTGGCGGAAACCATCGTCGATGCGGTGAACAAGCGGCAGGATCCGGGCGGTTATGCGGTACTTAGCCGTTACCAGCAGCGCCGACAGCCCGATCAGCAAACCACCGTGGCGATCACCGATGGCCTGGTCCGATTGTTCGCCAACCGCTATACCGCATTAGAAATCGGACGCAATCTGGGCCTGATGACCATGAATAATCTGCCGCTGCTACGCGATGCGTTGGCCCGCCGTACGCTAGGCTGGGTGGAACGTTAATTGAGTTCGCTAACAGGAAAATAGGTATATGCAATCATTCGACGTGGTTATTGCCGGTGGCGGCATGGTCGGTCTGGCGCTGGCCTGCGGCCTTGCAGGCAGCGGCCTGCGTATCGCCGTATTGGAACAGCGGCCGGAGGAATCCCGCCCGCTGGGCAAAGAACATGCGCTGCGGGTGTCGGCCATCAACGCCGCCAGCGAATGCCTGCTCCGTCATCTCGGCGTCTGGGAAAGCCTGGCGGCGCAGCGCGTCAGTCCCTATAACGAAATGCAGGTTTGGGATAAAGACAGCTTTGGCAAAATCAGCTTTAGCGGAGAAGAGTTCGGCTTCGCCCATTTGGGCCACATCATTGAAAACCCGGTGATTCAGCAAGCGTTATGGCAGCGGGCTTCGCAACTGAGCGATATTACCCTGCTGGCTCCCGCCGCGTTAAAGCAGGTCGCCTGGGGGGAAAACGAAGCCTTTATCACCCTGCAGGATGGCGGCATGTTAACCGCCCGTCTGGTCGTCGGGGCGGATGGCGCGCACTCCTGGCTGCGCCAGCATGCCGATATTCCCCTAACCTTCTGGGATTACGGTCATCATGCATTGGTCGCCACGATTCGAACGGAATCGCCGCATCAGTCGGTTGCGCGCCAGGTCTTTCACGGCGACGGCATTCTCGCTTTTCTGCCGCTCGACGATCCGCACCTCTGTTCGATCGTCTGGTCGCTGCCGCCTAATCAGGCGCAGACCATGCTGACATTGCCCGCCAGTGAATTTAACCGGCGGTTGGCCGTCGCGTTCGATACCCGGCTGGGGCGGTGCGAACTGGAAAGCGAACGGCAGCTTTTCCCATTGATGGGCCGCTATGCCCGCAGCTTTGCCGGCCATCGTCTGGCGCTGATCGGCGATGCCGCCCACACCATCCACCCGCTGGCGGGTCAGGGCGTCAATCTTGGTTTTATGGATGTGGCGGAATTGATTGCCGAGTTAAAACGCCTGCAATCGCAGGGCAAGGATATCGGTCAGCATCTCTACCTGCGGCGTTATGAGCGCAAGCGTAAACACAGCGCCGCCGTTATGCTCGCCAGTATGCAGGGATTCCGTGAACTGTTCGATGGCGATAATCCGGCCAAAAAGCTGTTGCGCGATGTAGGTCTGCTGCTGGCGGACAACCTGCCCGGCGTCAAACCGACGCTGGTGCGTCAGGCAATGGGATTAAACGACCTCCCCGAATGGCTGGAGAAAGGGGAATAGATCTCTGGGGGCCGGTCATCTTTGGAACGGAGGCATCCTGAATACCGGTTTTCAGCCCGCCAGCCCCGGCAATATTGTAAGCACGACGATGAATACGAGCGGATTATCAGGCCGAAGACGAGCATCAGCAGGAAAATGTTGCAGGGAAATCCAGCCCGTCGGGCTTGTGCATGTTCTGATTGCTTGTACCGGTAATGACGCTGCTGTACGTAGAGGGTAAACTGCGCGGGTGATTATTGTTTGACACGGAAGGAAGAGATGGCCCGCGCGGCGATGGCTCTTCACACATGGGTAAAAGGATTTACGAATAATGACTGAATCGACGATAAGACCTGTCGCGTTGCATTTTCCTCATCGCGTTTTTGAAAGCCAGAATAAAATGGATGACTATCAGGCGCCGGACATGCGCTATGGCGACCATAGCGAATCCACCCTCAAAAATATCTTCAGCCTCACGGACGTTTCTACGCGGGTTGATCCCTATACGCGGGCCGAGCTCAACCATCTCCAATGGACTTACCTGTATGAACTGGGCAGAAGGCCAAATATCAAACATCTCACCACCGACGAATGCCTGAACCACCTGTTCGCCGAATTTCACGATCTCGCATGGCCTTTCGCCATACACGGCCCGTACTCGCCCCTGATCCATCAGATGATCGACCATATGCGGTACGGCTACGGCGCGACCTTTCGCAGCCCGCTGCTTGATCAGGCGCTGAGAGAACAGCTTGTCGGCGATTTGTCGGAATACAGCACATTACTCAATATCAAGGAGTCTCTCCGTGAAAATATTGACTGGAAAAACAAACTGCTTCCGGCAGCGACGGAAATTGAAATCAAAAAAGCGATCATGAAAAGTAAATTGCCGAAGTTTAACAGACCGATTGACAGCGTAAACGGTATGGGCATCACCGTTCATGATATCTGGTCTGCCCATATCACCCTGAAATCTCTGCATATTGACGATAGCGACTTCCGGGCGGTGATCCACTACCGGGTACAGGACCATTTCGGGCTGGATGACGCGGATATTTTGAAGTGGGCATTTCGCCAGTTTCGTTTCTTTCGCATCTGGTTTGTTCTGCAACACTACGGCCCGCTGGCACAGCGGCCATTTATCAGCGAGATGGAAACCGAGGTGGAAATTAGCGATACGAGGGGTATATGAAGATTTTATCGAAAAAGCGTGTGATTGCCGCTTTGGCCGTGCTGGCCGCCGTCTACGGCATTATCTGGCTTTCCCGGCCGGTAAAAATCGTGGCTATTCATCAAATGCAGCATTTCAGCGATGTGTTGGTGCTGAACTTTCCGCTGACCAACAAGGGAAAGATCGACTGGTGGCTGAAGAATAAGGAAATGCTGCAAGAGAAATACGCTATCCCCAAACGCTCGTCTTATGGTTCTTTCAATATCACTTTCTGGGACTTTGGCGAGGGTTACAAGGAAAATGAATACGACCGTCTGTGCTTTGAGGATATGCAGACAGAGAAAAACTGCATTGAAAAACAACTTCTTTTTTCCATAAATGATAATGGCGCGGGTAGTATCACGCTCAGAACATCTAATCAACGGTATAGACTGCAACCGGATGGAGAGATCGTCCCTTATGAATCCCGCGTGCATATAGTCAGATGAATGTCGGCATAAGAGATGATGAGCGCCGCCAGTAGAAAAGGCGGTCCAGACTGGCATTGCACTGCAGGGCGTCTTGTCTGCCGCTACGCCCCACTGGCAAACCGGCCGTTTATCACCGAGATGGAAATTACCAGGGAATGGGCGTAATGAATATTTTATCGAAAAAGCGTGTGATTGCCGTTTTGGCCGTGCTGGCCGCCGTCTACGGCATTATCTGGCTTTCCCGGCCGGTGAAGATTGTGGCGATTCATCAACGCAGTGATTTCAGCCATGTGCTGGTGCTGAACTTTCCGCTGACCAATCGGGGCAAAATCGACTGGTGGTTGAAGAATAGGGAAATGCTGCAAGAGAAATACGCTATCCCCAAACGCTCGTCTTATGGTTCTTTCAATATCACTTTCTGGGACTTTGGCGAGGGTTACAAGGAAAATGAATACGACCGTCTGTGCTTTGAGGATATGCAGACAGAGAAAAACTGCATTGAAAAACAACTTCTTTTTTCCATAAATGATAATGGCGCGGGTAGTATCACGCTCAGGACATCTAATCAACGGTATAGACTGCAACCGGATGGAGAGATCGTCCCTTATGAATCCCGCGTGCATATAGTTAGATGAATGTCGGCATAAGAGATGATGAGCGCCGCCAGTAGAAAAGGCGGTCCAGACTGGCATCGCACTGCAGGGCGTCTTGTCTGCCGCTACGCCCCACTGGCAAACCGGCCGTTTATCACCGAGATGGAAATTACCAGGGAATGGGCGTAATGAATATTTTATCGAAGCGTGTGATTACCGTTTTGACCGTGTTGGCCGCCGTCTACGGCATTATCTGGCTTTCCCGGCCGGTGAAGATTGTAGCGGTTCATCAAATGCAGCATTTCAGCGATGTGTTGGTGCTGAACTTTCCGCTGACCAACCGGGGAAAAATCGACTGGTGGTTGAAGAATAGGGAAATGCTGCAAGAGAAATACGCTATCCCCAAACGCTCGTCTTATGGCTCCTTCAGCATCACCTTTTGGGACTTCGGCGAAGGCTATAAAGAAGCGGGTAAATACGATCGCCGATGCTTTGAGGATATGCAGACAGAGAAAAATTGCATTGAAAAACCGCCTCTTTTCTCTGTAGACGATAATGGCAGAGGCGATATTACACTTAAAACATCTAGCCAATTGTATGAACAACAACCGGACGGATATATCGTCCCTTATGAATCTCATATGGAAGTCAAATGAACGTCGGCATAAGAGATGACGAGCGCCGCCAGTAGAAAAAGGCGGTGCCTGGCATTGCTCGTCCGGGCAATCTTATCTGACGTTATGGCCCGCTGACAAACCGGCCGTTTATCACCGAGATGGAAATTACCAGGGAATGGGCGTAATGAATATTTTATCGAAAAAGCATGTGGCTGCTGTTTTGGCCGTGCTGGCCGTCATTTACGGTATTATCTGGCTTTTCCGGCCGGTAAAAATCGTGGCGATTCATCAACACAACGATTCCAGCTATGTGCTGGTGCTGAACTTTCCGCTGACCAGCCGGGGAAAGATCGACTGGTGGCTGAAGAATAGGGAAATGCTGCAAGAGAAATACGCCATCCCCAAACGCTCGTCTTATGGCTCCTTCACTATCGCCTTCTTGGATTTCAGCGAAGGTTATAAGGAAAGTGAATACGACCGTCTGTGTTTTGAGGATATGCCGTCAGAGAAAAACTGCATTGAAAAACAGCTTGTTTTCTCTGTAGATGACAATGGAAAAGGGTTTGTTTTTATCCAAACGCTCAATGGAACCTACGAACAACTGCCGGATGGAGAGATCGTTCCTTATGAATTTCACATAGAAGTCAGATGAATGCCGACATAAGGAAAGACGCTTGCCGCCAGTAGGAAAAAGCGGAGACTGGCATTGTGCGGCTGGATGTCTTGTTGACGTTATGGCCCGCTGACAAACCGCTGTTTATCACCGAGTTGGAAATTACCAGGGATGGGCGTAATGAAGATTTTATCGAAAAAGCGTGTGATTGCCGTTTTGGCCGTGCTGGCCGTCGTCTACGGTATTATCTGGCTTTCCCGACCGGTGAAGATTGTGGCGGTTCATCAAATGCAGCATTTCAGCGATGTGTTGGTGCTGAACTTTCCGCTGACCAACAAGGGAAAGATCGACTGGTGGCTGAAGAATAGGGAAATGCTGCAAGAGAAATACGCTATCCCCAAACGCTCGTCTTATGGCTCCTTCAGCATCACCTTTTGGGACTTCGGCGAAGGATATAAAGAAGCGGGTAAATACGATCGCCGATGCTTTGAGGATATGCCGACAGAGAAAAATTGCGTTGAAAAACCGCTTCTTTTCTCTGTCGATGACAATGGAAAAGGCAGCATCATGCTCAGGACATCTAGTCAACGGTATAGACTGCAACCGGACGGGGAGATTGTTCCTTATTGGAATTAAGATGGATGTCAGCATAAGGAATAATGCTGGCAAACCGGCCGTTTATCACCGCGAAAGGAATTACCAGGGATGGGCGTAATGAAGATTTTATCGAAAAAGCGTGTGATTGCCGTTTTGGCCGTGCTGGCCGCCGTCTACGGTATTATCTGGCTTTCCCGACCGGTGAAGATTGTGGCGGTTCATCGAATGCAGCATTTCAGCGATGTGTTGGTACTGAACTTTCCGCTGACCAATCGGGGCAAAATCGACTGGTGGCTGAAGAATAGGGAAATGCTGCAAGAGAAATACGCCATCCCCAAACGCTCGTCTTATGGCTCCTTCAGCATCACCTTTTGGGACTTCGGCGAGGGTTACAAGGAAAATGAATACGACCGTCTGTGCTTTGAGGATATGCCGGCAGAGAAAAACTGCATTGAGAAACAACTTCTTTTTTCCATAAATGACAATGGCGCGGGTAGTATCACGCTCAGAACATCTAATCAACGGTATAGACTGCAACCGGATGGAGAGATCGTCCCTTATGAATCCCGCGTGCATATAGTCAGATGAATGTCGGCATAAGAGATGATGAGCGCCGCCAGTAGAAAAGCAGTCCAGACTGGCATCGCACTGCAGGGCGTCTTGTCTGCCGCTACGCCCCACTGACAAACCGGCCGTTTATCACCGAGATGGAAATTACCAGGGATGGGGGTAAATGAACTGTTCGATGGCGATAATCCGGCCAAAAAGCTGTTGCGCGATGTAGGTCTGCTGCCGGCGGACAACCTGCCCGGCGTCAAACCGACGCTGGTGCGTCAGGCAATGGGGCTAAATGACCTCCCCGAATGGCTGGATGAACATCACTAACGCCGATACAAGCCGGGCGCCCACGATCGGCGTTGACCAAGGGTAAAGGCTTATAGAAAAGCGGCCAGAATACGCTAAAAAATAAAATGGGCTATTATAAAAAGATGAGGGAAAATCAACTCATATTTATTAGTAGGTTATAAAAAAGAGAGCGTATTTATTAATAAAATCAAGCAAATTAATTTATTAAATGGTTATCTAAATTCATTTTATATCAATATATTTATTTCATAGTAACAAACGTCACTAAAAAGGAGCATTATCATGCTGAGTCCTAATGAATGCCGCAACCTGCAAGACGTAAGGGAAGGTATTGATACGATAGACAAACAGATCTTTTCGCTTTTTCTTCAACGTCTGGAGTATGTTTATGCCGCCAGCCAATTCAAACCCGACGAAGCCAGTATCGCGGCACCGGACCGCGTGACGGCGATGCTTGATGAGCGCAGGCGATGGGCGAGAAAACAGCAGGCTAATGAAGACTTCATTACCTCACTGTATGAACATATTATTTATACCTATATTAGGGAGCAAACTGAATTTTGGCGCAAAAAAAACAATAAAACGGCATAGATAATATTTAATTATACATAAAAAACATTAGCTATTTTATGTAGTAAACATTCCTGGGGATTAAATGGTGCGGGTATAGACGACACCGAAATAACAAACTTTATTTCAGTTGTTTACCAAGAAAGGAATGCCATATGGAAAGCCCCTTTAAACATGATAGCTTTTTATTCTCCTCGGTGTTTCACAGCCTTTATACCGAAGGTATATTTAAAACCATTACCCAATCCGCGACCAGCCCAGCCGAGCTTTGTCGTATATTAACTCACGAGTTCGAACAGGCGCGCCTTGCCGGTATCACGCAACCGATTGTGGTAGGGGCAATCCCTTTTGATACGCGCCAGCCTTCTTCATTATATATTCCGCGAGCCAGCCATTTTTTATCACGAGAGGCATTTCGGCAAAAACTGCTCAAGATACAAAGGACTCCGCTGTTGATCACCGAACGTCAGCCCCTGCCGGATAAGGATCATTTTCTCGCTATGGTGGAAAAGGCGGTAAAGAAGATTCGTCAGGGAACGTTGCAAAAGATCGTCTTGTCACGTACGCAGTCAATAAGAACCGAACATCCGATCGAAACCATCGCGCTGCTGTCCACGCTGGCCGAGCAAAACCCAGACGGCTATCATTTCCGTTTGCCGCTGACGGAAAATCGTTATCTGTTCGGCGCCAGTCCTGAACTGTTGCTGCGGCAGGAAAAACGCACCATCGCCACCACCCCGCTGGCGGGCACGATCAAACGCGATGCGGATGCACAGCAAGATAGGGATAATTGCGATCGGTTGCTCGCCTCTGATAAGGATCGGCACGAACATCGTCTGGTTATCGAAGATATTCGCCAGAGACTGTCGGGCTACTGCGCCAAACTCGATATTCCGCAAACGCCCACGTTGCTGCCGACGCCCCAGGTTTGGCATCTGGCTAGTCCGATTACCGGCCAGCTAAAAGCGGACAACGTCCATCCTCTGTTTCTCGCCTGTCTGTTGCACCCCACGCCGGCGCTATGCGGCCTACCAATGGAAAAGGCCCGCAGCCTGATTAGTGAATTGGAGCCATTTGAACGAGGCGTATTTGGCGGCATCGTCGGCTGGAGCGACGCGGAAGGAAACGGGGAATGGGTTGTCGCCATTCGCTGCGGCGTCAGCCAGCATAACGCCGTGCGATTGTACGCCGGGGCTGGGATCGTCGCTGATTCTGAACCCGCGGCCGAATGGCGGGAAACGGAAGCCAAAATGCGCACGATGCTGGCTGCACTGGACCAGTAATCTAATCACACCTAACGCCTGAAAGCGTAAAGTTCCCTAACACGGCACAACGCCGGCCTGACCGCCCCCCCCCCGTTATTCGCCTGGCAAAACGGGGGGGATTAAAGCTTTATGCATCCGGCCCGACGCGCACGACCAGCTTGCCGAAATTGCGTCCCTGCAGCAGCCCGATAAACGCCGCCACGGCATTTTCCAACCCTTCCACCACATCTTCCCGGTATTTTATTTTGCCTTCGGCCAGCCAGGGGTTAATGGCTTTACTGAACTCATCGAAGCGGTGCCCGTAGTCATCGAAAATAATGAATCCCTGCATGCGGATACGCTTTTTCAGGATAGTTCCCATCAGCAGCGGCAGACGATCCGGCCCATCGGGCAGGCTGGTGGCATTGTAGCTGGCAACCAGTCCGCAGACCGGAATTCGGGCCGACGTATTCAACAATGGCAACACCGCGTCGAACACCTTCCCTCCCACGTTTTCATAGTAGATATCAATCCCATCGGGGCAGGCGGCCTTAAGCCGATCGGCAAAATCCGCCGCGCGGTGATCGAGGCAGACATCGAAACCCAGCTCGTCGACCGCATAGCGGCATTTCTCCTCCCCTCCGGCGACCCCCACCACGCGGCAACCCTTCAGTTTGGCGATCTGACCGACCGTCGCGCCTACCGGCCCTGTCGCCGCCGCGACGACCAGCGTCTCCCCGGACTTAGGCTGACCAATATCCAGCAGCCCCATATAGGCGGTAAAACCCGGCATGCCCAGCACGCCGAGCGCATAAGACGGATTTGCGGGCGCTGCTCCCAGGTTGGTTAATCCGCTGCCATCGGAAACGGCGTAATCCTGCCATCCGTTGTAGGACAACACCCAGTCCCCTACGTGATAATCCGCATGTTTCGAGGCGACAACCCTACAGACGGTCGATCCGACCATCACCGCGCCAACCTCGACCGGCTTGGCGTAGGACGGCGCATCGCTCATGCGACCACGCATATAGGGATCGAGCGAAAGGAAGACCGTGCGCAACAGCGCCTCGCCCTCTTTTACTTCAGGGATCGGCTGTTGCTCCAGGCGGAAATTATCATGCGAGGGAACGCCGTGCGGGCGTGAAGCCAGCACAATCCGGCGATTGTTTTGAACTGTTTGCGACATGACGACTATCCTCTGCAATAAGCGGATAAACAGGAGGCTGGCCGGTCAGCGCCGCGGCATCTTGCACATGACAACAGGAGAAAAGCATCCGGCATCGGCAACCAGCCTTAAGGACTTAATCATAGACTATGCGCCGATAGTTGAGTTCCTCTGATACCCGCGCAGGCGGCAGAGGAACAACCACCGCGATCAGGCAAATTTAATCAGCGTCATGCCGATCAGCAAAAGCAAAATGCCAAGCCAGCCCGTCGGGGTCAGACGCTGGTTATACATAACCCAGCCGGCGATCAGGGTCGCGAGAATGCCGAATCCGCCCCACAGCGCATAGGCGACCGCCAGATCGATGCCTCTTACCGCCTGGCTCAACGCGGCGAACGCGCCCAACACGCACAGTAAAGAAAAAATTCCCAGTTTACGGCGGCGAAACCCATCGGACTGTTTAAGCAGAATATTGGCCAGAATTTCCAGCATAATCGCCAGCGCTAAAAACAGCGCATGCGTCATATTAAAGGGCTGCATGCGCCGCCTCCCGCACGTTCTTGCGCACGCCGGCTTTTACCAACGCCACGCCGAGGATCAGCGTCGCCATTCCGCCGACTTTCAGTGCGGAAAGCGACTCGTCAAACAGCAACACGCTGAACAGCGTAATAAACAGAATGCCGAACGCTTCCCATAGCGCATAGGCAACGCCCAGCGCCACGCGTTTGACCACCAGCGACAGCAGCAGATAAGAGAAAGTAATGGCTATCATCATAATGACATAGCCCGTAATGCCGCCATAAAGGCTGGCGTATTTCATTGACAACGTACCAATAACCTCGGCGCCGATCGCCAGGCCAAGAAGAATCCAGGTAAGCATGATGCTCTCCGCAAACAACAGAAAACGGATACGCGACGTCCCGCATACGGCGGAAGACGGTATTCAACAGATTGAAAATAGGGGCGATTGCCCATTTGCGAAGAAAGGCGCTAAAGCTGGCCGGTCCAGGTATATTGGCTGGAAATGATCAGGGGAAAGAACAATAAAAAGGACGAGCTGTTAACAGTTCGTTGATTGGCTAACATGTTTTTTGCCTGGTCAAAGCGTTTTATTTTGACCTGCGGCACCTCTGGCAGTGTTTTCGATGGCGATATTTCTACCATGACGGATGATCGTTTGCAAATCCGCTTATCTTTTATTGCATAAGAAAAAATTGACACTTTCCCTTCATGCTGCCGCCGTTAATCCCGTATTACAGGAAATTATCTTCATACTGTGGATTGGATAGATTAATTTTACTTACCTGGGTTCTTTTTTGGTGCGCCCCAATGGGAAATTGCCATATATGAGTGCAGGTCTTCAACGGGCAACGTCAAGATTACTTTTCTAAATAAAAAAATTTTTTCACTCCTAACCAACTGTTATTCCGAAAACTTATCGCCAAGCAAAAATTTTAGAACGGTTATCTGGCATGAGCTTTGCTGCGATTGTTTCAGCGCCCCCAACCATGGCATAAGGATAATATATGGTGATGAAAACAATCAGCAGTTCAAAACTCTGTCTATGGCAGGTCGTAATCATCGGGATTGCCTATATGACCCCCATGACGGTGTTCGATACATTCGGCATTGTTTCCGGCATCACCGAAGGCAGAGTTCCACTCGCGTACCTGATTGCACTGATTGCCATACTGCTTACCGCGCTCAGCTATGGAAGAATGGTTCGGGCATTTCCCGAAGCCGGTTCCGCTTATACCTATACCCGCAAGACCTGCGGCAATAGCGCCGGTTTTATGGTCGGCTGGTCTTCGCTGCTGGACTACATGCTCCTGCCGATGATTAATTCATTACTGGCCGGCATCTACCTCAGATCGCTATTCCCTGCGTTTCCTCCCTGGATATGGATCGTCGGCTTCACCGCGCTGGTTACTTTCATCAACTGCCGTAATATCAAATTGCTGGCGAATCTGAATTTCCTACTCGTCGGCGCGCCCGTGGTTCTGATGGGCGTGTTCATCTATCTGGTGATTCAGGGCGTCAGCCATCAATCAGGCGTCGATGCCGTCTGGACGCTAAAACCGCTGATGAATGGCGACGGCAGCATTATTCCCCTCATCAGCGGCGCCGCCGTTCTGTGTTTCTCTTTCCTCGGTTTTGACGCCGTCACCACCTTATCCAATGACAGCCACGAGCCGCGCAAGACGATCCCGCGCGCCGTTTTTCTTACCGCGTTGCTTGGCGGTGTGATATTTTTCACCGCCGCCTGGTTTATTCAGCTCTATTTCCCCACTAACGCGCAGTTTAAAAATCCATCCGAAGCGATGCCGGAAATTGTGCTTTACGTCGGCGGCGCTTTTTTCCAGTCCGTCTTCCTGGTCGCCATTTTGGTTAATACGCTGGCTTCCGCGCTGGCGTCACACGCCAGCGCT
The DNA here is from genome assembly GCF_017569925.1 of Brenneria izadpanahii. NCBI lineage: Bacteria > Pseudomonadati > Pseudomonadota > Gammaproteobacteria > Enterobacterales > Pectobacteriaceae > Brenneria > Brenneria izadpanahii. The sequence goes on from NZ_CP050854.1 coordinate 4,735,496, forward strand.
TCGCGCCTGCTGCACATCATGGGCCGCGACGGCATTTTCCCCGGATCGTTTTTCAGTTATCTGCACCCGCGCTTCGGCAGCCCGGTATATTGCGTGCTGTTTGTCGGCGGGTTATCGATGAGCGCCGTCTTTTTCGGCCTGGATACGGCCGTATCGCTGATAAGTTTCGGCGCGCTGGTGGCGTTTACCGCGGTGAATTTCTCCGTAATCGCCCTGTATGCCATTAGAGAAAGAAAATTGGCTACCTGGAAAGATAAATTATTCAACCTGGTTCTGCCGTTGATGGGGATGGGAACGATTGGCTTTATGTGGGTCAATCTGGACAAAGACTCCATGGTACTTGGCCTGATTTGGGCGGTTCTTGGCGTAAGCTGGCTCGCCTGGTCCCGGCTTACCAAAAGGGAAGTGGTCTTTTCATCATGAGGGAAATGAGGGAAGCGCGCTGCAATCTGAGGCGGAGCCGGATGATAAAAATCAGCCGGTTTTAAATCAGCAATGCTAAATATGCGAACCACAGCACGGTTATTACATCTTTTGATCAAATAGTATAAATGTATGCAGCAAATATTCCGCATGATTGCCGGTGTATTAGTTTTTTCTATTAACGCCGGTAAATCGACAATAAATAGTGCATAGATCTATTCGGTTTACATAGCAGAATTATTATCTTAAACAGTTATATTATTAATAAAATCGCTCTTCTTTCCCTTCTATATAAAAACAAATTTACATAAATATACATTTTGAAATGTTATATTATCGAAACCTTAACCAATAGATTAATTATTACTCACCCCCTGTGCGTTAAGAGCGTTAATATAAAATCGATCATAATTACCGATAGGTGTAATATCCTGACTGAATAAGACGTTATCCCGCCAGATTGCAGGATGCATGGATAAAACCAATCCAGCGCCTTGCAAAAACGGGTTGAAAACAAGTGATTCGAGCATTCGGGAAAAGCCAGCTTTGCCCTGTCTATCGGAATCGGCGCTTATTCATTTTTAGATAGTGTTCTATTATTAGCTCATCAGTGTGATGTTTAGATCTGACTTAATTCCGAACAGGATTTGTACGGAATTAACCTGTTACCAGGTTATTTAGGAGAGAATAAAATGCAGTTACGCACCACAAAAGAAAAAATCCTGATGGCGATACTTATCGGGATAATTGCGGGCCTGGTTTGCGCCCTCGCTAAATTTGGCTGGGAGATACCATTTCCACCAAGAACACCGGCTCGTGATTTGACCAATCCGCCGCAGGAATTATTACAACAGCTTGGTATGTCTTTTGAAATGTCTCATATTACCTACATATTTAATGGTAATGCGAGACCAATCATGAGCTTTATCATGCACTTTGGTTTCTCTATCACCTTTTCCGTGCTTTATTGCATTATCGCCGAGTTTAATCCGAAAATTAAACTTTGGCAGGGCGCTTTTTACGGTCTGGTTCTGCACATTGTATTCCACATTTTCCTGCTGCCGCTGTTCGGCACCGTTCCAGCGCCGTGGGATCAACCGTTCGCCGAACACTTCTCCGAACTGTTCGGTCATATGTTCTGCTTCTGGCTGGTGGAAATCGTCCGCCGCGATCTGCGTAACCGCATCACACATGCGCCGGATCCGGAAGTCACCGCAGCCGAAGCCGCTCGTTAATTTGCCCGCATCGCATCACCAGGCCACCTCCACAGGTGGCTTTTTTCCCCGTACAGCATCCCGTTCCGTTTCTTCCTTATACCGCCGGTAACGCTTTCCGGTGTTATATATCTTTTTGGCATTAAAAAGTATTTTTTGTACTTTTACACCCTTACTTCAACTCTCCTAAAGTTACAGCAATATTAAGTTGGGCTAATGTAAATTCAAGGAATTAGGGAATGGAAAAAAAATCATCGGCCATGTGGTTTCCGTCGGCCAAACTCCTCTCCGTAAGCGCTTTATCACTGCTTTTTTCCTTAACCCCCAGCGCATGGAGCGCAGAGAATAGCGAGCAACCTGTTCAGGGCGGCGTACTCAACGTCGGGCTGGGCAGCGATACGCCGATCATCGATCCACACATCACCGCCTATGGCGTAACGGCCCTAATCGCCCGCAACGTGGTGGATTCGCTGGTCGGCCAGGCTGAGGATAACAGCTTCACCCCTTGGCTGGCCGAGCGCTGGGAAATCAACGACGACAATACGTCCTACACCTTCCATCTGCGCAAAGACGTTACCTTCAGCGACGGCACCAAGCTGGATGCCGAAGCGGTAAAATATAACTTAGAGCGTATTCTCGACCCGAAAACCACCTCCAGCTACGCCAAATCGCTGCTGGGGCCGATCGATAAGATCACCACCCCCGACGCCAACACGGTCGTGATTCATTACGCATCGCCGTTTGCGCCGCTGTTACAAGGTTTAAGTCTGCCGTATCTGGGCATTCAGTCGCCGACCTATCTGAAAAAGACGCCGAACACCAGTAACACCGTGGTGGGCTCCGGCCCCTTTATTCTCGACTCCTTTGTCAAAGGCAGCGGCAGCAAGCTGAGCAAACGCGCGGATTACAACTGGGGACCGGGCTACGCGAAACATACCGGCCCGGCGTATCTGGACGGCCTCACCTTTAAATATCTGCCGGAAGCCTCCGTCAGGTTAGGCGCGTTGGCCAGCGGCCAGATTCAGGCCATTGACGCCGTTCCGCCCGCGAATTTTCCCTCGGTGAAAAAGAATCCGCGTCTGGACGTGCTCACCTATGAAAACCCAGGCGTCAACCGCGTGCTCTACCTGAATACGACGAAAGGGCCGTTCCAGGACATCAAGGTTCGCCAGGCGTTCCAGAGCGCGGCGGATACCGCGACGGCGGTGAAAGTCGCCTATTTCGGCACGCTGAAAGCAGCGGATAACGTTGTCGGTCCGGCAACGCTTTATTACGACCCGACGGTAAAATCGCGCTGGGGATTCGACCTGCAAAAAGCCAATCAGCTGTTGGATAGCGCCGGCTGGAATAACAAGGACAGCGAGGGCTACCGTCTTAAAGACGGCAAACGCCTGACGGTCACTTTCGTCTACGCCACGACCAACGTCGAAGCCGCGGACGTCACGCTATTCCAGGCGATTCAGTATCAGGTCAAACAGGCCGGATTCGAGCTGAAGCTCGCCCCGCTGGATGTGGGCGAGTTCACCACCCGAACCAATGCCAATGACTATGATATCGCCTCCAATTTCTTCGTCCGCGCCGAGCCGGATATTCTGCGCACGGTGTTTGATTCCGCCTACGCGCCGCCCAACGGCAACAACTTCGCGCGGATCAGCGCGCTGGACGAGAAGCTGAGAAAAGCGGTGGGCGCCGGCGACGCCGAACGTAAACAGCTCTATACCGACATTCAGCGTGAAATTATCGATCAGGCCTATGTTCTCCCCGTCTATATTCCCGCTTACCAGCTTGGCCTATCGAAGCAGGTACAGGGAATAAGCTGGGCGACCAACGCAAAACCGAACTTCTATGATGTCTGGATTAAACGTTAATCTGGCGGGATACGGTAAACGTCTGTTAACTATTCTGGCCGTGCTCTGGGGCGCGGCCACCTTGACGTTTATCGCCGTCAAACTCATTCCCGGCGATCCCATCGCCATTCTCAGCGGCGGCGACAACGTGGTGGACGATGCTTACCGCACGGCGCTGGCCCAGCAATTCGGCCTCGACCAGCCGCTATGGATGCAATACCTGCGCTATTGCGCCCAGGCATTGCAGGGCGATTTCGGCATCAGCTACCAGTATCGGCAGCCGGTGCTGCAGGTTATCGCCGATGCCATGCGCGAAACGCTGCCGCTGGCGCTCGGCGGGGTGACGCTGGCGATGACGCTGGCCATTTCCAGCGCGCTGATCACCGCGGGACGCAACCACCGTCTGCGGCGGCTGAGCTCCTGGCTGGAACTCACGCTGCTCAGCACGCCGGTATACTGGATCGGCATCGTACTGCTGAGCATTTTCAGTTTTCATCTGCAATGGTTCCCGGTGACAGGCAACGACGGCCTGATTTCGCTGGTGCTGCCGGTGATCACGCTCAGCCTGCCGCTGGCGGCACTACTGAGCCAAGTGCTGCGGGATGGCCTGGAAGAAGCGCTGTCCCAACCGTTCGCCCTCACCGTGCGCACCCGCGGGGTGAGCGAAACCTGGCTGCGCATTCGCCACGCGCTGCGCCATGCGGCGCTGGCGGCGTCAACGCTGACCGGCACGCTGCTGGCCGGCGTGCTGGCCGGTTCGGTATTGACCGAAACGGTCTTCGGACGCGCCGGTATCGGGCAAATTACGCTGCACGCCATCGAAACCCGCGATATGCCGCTGGTATTGGGCATCGTTATGCTGTCCGCCTTCTTGTTTGTGGTGATCAACCTGCTGGTCGATGCCCTCTACCTGATTATCGATCCCCGCTTGCGAAAAAAGGCCAACATTCATGAGCAGTGATCCCATGATACTTCCCCGAACGCCTCGACGCGCCGCGTACCGCAACCCATGGCTGGCGCTCCCGACCCTGTTGCCGGCGGCCATTGTAGCGCTGTTGGTGTTGGCGGTGTTTTTCCCCTCGCTGTTTACCAGCCGTACCGCCGATGAAATGGATATGGCGGCGATCCTTCAGCCCCCCGATCGGGCACACTGGTTTGGCACCGATCCGCTGGGGCGGGATGTCTTTTCCCGGGTGATCCACGGCACCTCGCTGTCGCTGAGCATCGGCGTCGGTGCCATGTTGATCGCCTGTCTGGGCGGCATGCTGTTCGGCACGCTGTCAGTGCTGGCGCCGGCGCCGGTACGCGCGGTGCTGGTGCGTCTGTTGGATATTATGCTGTCCTTTCCCGATCTGCTGCTGGCGCTGCTGGTGATCGCGGTTCTGGGGCGCGGGCCGGAAAACACGCTACTGGCGGTAGGACTGGCCGGGATCGCCGGCTATGCGCGGCTGGTGAGATCGCAGGTGCTTCAGGTCCGGCTTTCGGGCTACGTGGAGCACGCTACCGCGCTGGGGGAACACCCGCTGTACATCGTCGCCCGGCATATCATCCCCAATACCCTGCGCCCGCTGCTGATCGTGGCGACCATCGGCGTCGGCCACGCGATCCTGTCCGCGTCCGCGCTAAGTTTCCTTGGATTAGGCGTGGTTCCCCCCACTGCCGAATGGGGCGCGCTGCTGGCCGACGGCCGCAACTTCCTGGATATCGCGCCTTGGGTCAGCCTGTTCCCGGCCACCGTGGTGGCGCTTTCCGTCATTGCCATCACCCTGTTGGGGCGGCGTTTACAAACTATTCTGGCGAAAGGCGGCGCATCATGAACCATCGCAACGCGAGTCACCCCGACACAAACTCCGCCGTCCAGCCGCTGCTGAACGTACAAGGGCTGAGCGTCACGTTTCCCGGCGGCGAACAGGGGCCGGTGGAGTCGGTAAAAAATCTCACGTTTCAGGTTAACCCCGGAGAAATTCTGGCGCTGGTCGGCGAATCGGGATCGGGGAAATCCGTCACCGCCCGCTCGCTGGTCGGGCTGGCGGGCGAACACGCCGATGTCAGCGCCGGCGCTATCGATCTGCGGCGTCATGACGGCAGCCGCTGCGATCTGCGCTACCTGACCGATCGCGACTGGCGGCATATCCGCGGCCGCGAGATTGGCTTTATTTTGCAGGATGCGCTGGTATCCCTCGATCCGCTGCGCAAGATCGGACAGGAGATCGCCGAACCGCTCCTCACTCACCGCCTGCTGCCGCGCGCTGAGGTTGCCGGCCGGGTCGCCGAGCTGCTGACGCGGGCGGGCATTCCCGATCCGGTCAACCGCGCGGCCCAATACCCGCATGAGCTTTCCGGCGGCTTACGCCAGCGGGCGCTTATTGCCTCCGCGCTGGCGGGCGGCCCGCAGTTATTGATCGCCGATGAGCCTACCACCGCGTTGGACGCCACCGTGCAACAACAGGTGCTGAAGGTGTTTAGCGAGCTGGCGCAGGCCGGACACGGAGTGTTGCTGATCACCCACGATCTGGCGGTCGTTTCCCAGGTGGCGGATCGCGTGATCGTGATGCAGAAAGGGGCGCTGGTGGAGAGCGGTACGGTCGAACAGGTGCTTGCGGCGCCCGAACATCCCTACACCCGCCGGTTGCTGGCCGCGATCCCGACCGCCGCAACGCGCGGGAAGTGGCTGGCGGGCGATAATCCGCTGCGCGAAATTCCGGCGGGCATCTTGTCATCGGTGCTCTCCGGCGACCGAAAGTTACCGGACGTCGCTCTGAAAGCAGAACGGGTATCCGTTGCCTTCACCCGTCCCGACGGCAGCCGAATGGATGCGGTCAAACAGGTATCGTTGCAGGTGGGACGCGGGGAAACCCTGGGAATCGTCGGCGAATCCGGTTCGGGAAAAACCACGCTGGGGAAAATTATTCTGGCATTGCAAAAGCCGGATCGCGGCGAGGTCTTGCTATCGGATCATCCCTGGAGTTCATTGCCGGAACGCGAGCGCCGGCCGTTGCGCGCCCGGATTCAAACCATTACGCAAGATCCGCTCGGTTCGTTCGATCCTCAATTCACCGTGGAGAAGATCCTGCGCCAGCCGCTGCGGTTACGCCGCGATCTCAGCCCGGCGGATCAACAGCAGCGGATCCTGACCCTGCTCACGCTGGTCGGGCTGACGCCCGATCTGCTGTCCCGGCGGCCGACCGCGCTTTCCGGCGGCCAGCGGCAACGCGTGTCGATCGCTCAGGCGCTGGCCTCCGAGCCGGATATTCTGATTTGTGATGAACCGGTGTCGGCGCTGGACGTGACCACGCAGGCCCAGGTGCTGGATTTGCTGGTGGCGCTACAGCGTCAGCTACGGCTTTCCATGCTGTTTATCTCGCACGATCTCGGCGTGGTGCAGCACATGAGCCACCGTATCGCGGTGATGAAAGACGGGGAAATCGTTGAAACCGGCGAGGTAGAGCAGATATTCAGCCAGCCGCAACATCCTTATACCCGGCTGCTGCTATCGACCATACACTAGCCGGCCGCTGGCGCGATCCCCGGAACAAAGGCGTTTCGGGGATCGCGCAGGGAAGCGCCGGCCGACGCGGATTAAAACGCCATTACCGCCTGTAAAAGATTACGGGCATAAGGATGCCGAACCTGCCCCAGCGCCGCCATGTCATCAACCCGTTCGATGATACTGCCTTGTTGGAGGAAAATAACCCGCTGACACAAATAGGTTATCGCCGTCAGATCGTGGCTGATAAACAGGTAGGTCAGGCCCAGTTGCTGACGCAGGTCGGCCAGCAAATCCAGGATCTGAACCTGCACGGTTACATCCAGCGCGCTGACCGCCTCATCCAGCACCATGAAATCAGGCTTGCCGGCGATGGCTCTGGCGATGCAGACCCGCTGCATCTGTCCGCCGCTGAGCTGATGGGGAAAACGCTCGTACACATCGTCCGTCAGCCCGACCTGTTCCAGCAGCGCGATAACCTGCCGCCGCACGTCATCGCGCCGGGTCATGCCCTGCACCAATAGTGGTTCAGACACAATGCTCGACACGTTCATAAAGGGATTGGCGGACGAGGTATAATCCTGAAAAACCGCGCTGACCCGCGCCGCTCTTTTACGCCGCGGCCGACAGAAGCGCGAGGGCGCATACAATGGCTGACCGGCTAACCTGACCTGCCCGCTTTTCGGCGCCTCCAGCCCCAGCAGAATACGCCCCAGAGTGCTTTTGCCGCTGCCGCTCTCGCCGATAATGCCCAGACACTCTCCCGCCCTAACGCTGAACGACACGCCATGCAGCACGGGTATCCATTTGCCGTCATCATCCTGGGAACGGTAGCTGTGATGGATATCGCTTACTTCAACCAACGCGCTCACTGACTGCCTCCCGGCTCTGCCCTTGATCCTCATCCTGCGGCATATTGACCAACGTCTGATAGCGCCGCTGCAACGCCTGGCGCGACGCCACCAGATAGCGGGTATGCGGGTGCTGAGGCTGACGCAGCACCTGCTGCGCGTCGCCTTGCTCCACCGCCCGCCCCTGGTGCATCACCACGACCCGATCGGCAATACGATTCACCACGCCGAAATCGTGCGAGATAAAAATCATGGTGGTGCCAAGACGTTCCCGGATCGCGCGGAATTCCTGCATGATGTCGAACTGCGTGACCGAATCAAGCGCGGTGGTCGGCTCATCGGCAATCAACAGCTTCGGCTCCAGCGCCAACGCGATGGCGATCATGATCCGTTGCAGCATGCCGCCGCTAATCTGGCTGGGATACTTATCGAATAGCCGAGCGGCGTCACGCAGCCGGACCAGCCGCATCATCTCCAGCGCCAGCTCGCGCGCATCCCCCTTGCCCAACGCCAAATGCGCGCGAAATGTCTCCACCATCTGGCTGCCGAGCGTTTGCAAAGGATCGAACGCGCTCATCGGATGCTGCAGGATGATGCCGATGGTTTTTCCCCGCAGACGACGCATCGCCTCCGGCGTCTGCGCCAATAGATCCGTACCATTCAACCAGGCCTGTCCTGACTGGGTAAACTGCTCGCCCAGCAACCCCATGAGGGCGCGGCAGGTCAGACTTTTACCGCTGCCGCTTTCGCCGACAATCCCGAGGCAGGCGTGGCGTGGCAGTGAAAAAGAGATGTCATGCAACAGACGTTTGCCGCCGGACACCAGCCCGACCTGCAAATTTTCTACCCGTAATAGATCGCTCATCAATGAGACTCCCGAGGGTCCAGCGCATCGCGCAAACAGTCGCCCAGCAGATTAAATGCCGCCACCACAATCAGGATCGCCAGCCCCGGCGCCAGCATTTGCGTCGGATGGCTCATCATCACTTTCTGCGCTTCGCTTAACATGGTGCCCCACTCCGCCGTCGGCGCTTGTACGCCAAGCCCGAGAAATGACAGCGCGGAGATATTCAGGATCACCCAGCCGGTGTCCAGCGTCGCCAGCACCACGATTTCCGATAACGTATTCGGCAGCAGATGGCGCCGCAGAATGAACCACAGCGGCGTACCGCTGGCGCGTGAGAACAGGATATAGCTTTTTTGGCTATGTTTGATAACGATCCCTCGTATCATGCGGGTATACCACGCCCATTTCACCAGAATATTGGCCAGGATCACGTTAAAGATCCCGACGCCGAGGATCCCGACAATCGCCAGGATCATGATCTGGCTGGGAAACGACAGCATGATGTCGCAACAGCGCATCATGACTTCATCCAGCCGGCCGCGAAAATAGCCGGATAGGAAACCAAAGATGCTGCCGATCATAATGGTGACGGCCATCGTCAGCAGCGCCAGAAAAAGCGTGGTCTGAACGCCGAACATCAAACGCGACAACATACAGCGCCCCAGATGGTCGGACCCCAACGGGAAGCGCGCGCTAAAGTCGGCATATTTACGCGCGATGTTGATTTTATTGGGATCGTTGGGCGCCAGCCAGGGCGCGAAAATACCGATCAACACCACCGTCACGATGGTGAACAAGCAGAGCAACGCAATTTTATCGCGCAGCAGTTTTTGATAAAACAGCATATTATCCCTCTTGCCGTAGAGCAGGATCCATCCAGCGCTGAATGATATCGACCAGCAGATTGCAGATCACAAACAGCACGCCCATCATCAGGATATAAGCCTGAATAACCGGATAATCGCGATTAAAAATCGACGAGATGCAGAGTCGGCCCACGCCCGGCCAGGCAAAGATATTTTCGATAATCACCGTTCCTGCCAGCAGTTGCGGAATACTCATCCCCAGTGCGGTAATACTGCTGTGCAGCGAGTTTTTCAGCACATGGCGCAGAATAATGCTTTTTTCAGCCAGTCCGCGCGCCCGCGCATAATAGACATAATATTGCTGCATATTTTCCAGCATATTATTACGAATCAGCCGGATATAAACGGCGATGTAAACCATGGACAGCGTGACCGCAGGCAGAATGAGATGTGAGAACGTGCCGCTGCCGCTGGTCGGCAGCAAGTCCCACGACAGGGCAAACCACCAGATCAGCAACAAGCCGAGCCAATAACTGGGCATCGCCGTGCCGAGGAACACCAACGCGCGGATCAGACGGTCAAAAAAGCTGTCTTTATAGACCGCGCTCAGTACCCCCAATGACACGCTGACGCACAGGATAATCATCAGCGACAATGCGGCAAGCGCCAGCGTCGCCGGTAAACAGCGGGCAAGCTCATCCAGCACCAGACGGTTATTAATGTAGGAATAGCCGAAGTCCAGCCGCACCACATCAAACAGCCAATAGAAGTAACGGATTAGGAAGGGACGATCCAACCCCAGTTGCCGGCGCATCTCGGCGATAGCCTCTGGCGTCGGGGTAATTTCATTCACCCGTAAGGCGACTTCCGCCGGGTCGGCGGGCACCAGATTCAATAGTAAAAAAGAGAAGAATGAAATCCCCAGCAAAATCGGTAATGTCAGCAACAGACGACGATAGAAATATTTTTTCACGCGGCAACCTATAATCTTGCAGGCAGAGTGATAAAAAACCCAAAGACATCCGTCATCTTCTTCCCAATTTGCAATCATCTCGCCAGGGCTTCCGTTGACGGATATATCAGGTTCGTCAGATAGCTTGGCGCCGGTTAATCGCGGTACATGCGATCAAACGGGATCTCAAATTGAGATGGATTGAAATCCACGCCTTTCAGGCTATTCACATAGACTGCCCGGTTACGTTCATAGGTCAGCGGAATATAAACCGCTTCATCATGCAGCGTGGTCAGCACGTAACGATATAATTCCTGTCGTTGTTGCTCATCCGTGGTCACCATCGCTTGTAAGATGCTGTCATCGATTTGCTTTTTCTGCGTCAGACCTTGCTGAGCGCCATAGTCGCCGTATGCCGGAAGTTTCATGGCCGCCAGGAACGATTGAGGATCGTAGGGGGTACCCCAGGAGATGTTAAACACGATATCGAATTTACCGGCTTTCATACGGTCGCGATAAGCCTGTTCTTCTTCGCCATAGGGTTTGAGCTCGATACCCAACTCGGCGAATTCGCTTTGCAGATATTCGGAAATAACTTTCTGCGAAGCGGTATTGTTATCGTAATAAATGCCGATGGAGAGCGGCTTGCCGTCTTTCTGACGCCAGGCCTGACCGTCTTTTCGCACCCAGCCCGCTTCGTCCAGCAGTTTTGCCGCCTGGTCCGGATCGTACGCATAAGGCTTCAGGCCGATATTGCTATACGGCACGTTTTTAGCCAGCAGCGTATCCGCCGGGACTTCGCTGCCGTTGAAGATACCTTCCGCAATGTCGGCTTTATTCACCGCGTGTTGCAACGCCTGCCGTACACGCACATCCTTCAGGTTTTCCGACTGAGTATTAATCAGCAGCATGCGGGTCGATATCAGATCGGAAAGCCGTGTAGTAAAACGCGGATCCTTGCTCAATTGTGCGAAGGCATCGGCGTCAATCATGTTTTTACCATAAATCAGCTCGATTTCGCCTTTCTTCAACGCCAGCAAACGCGTCTGATTATCCGGTATTACCTTCATCACCACGCGTTCCAGCCTGGGCTTCTCGCCCCAATAGTTCGGGTTGAGCGTAAACACCGCATACTTATCGGTTTTATGCTCGCTCATCACATACGGGCCAGTGCCGATGTAAGCGTTCACGCCTTGTTTCGTCCCGCCATCTTTCATCGCCGCCGGAGAAATAAAACGCATCGGCCGGGTGACCGCCAGTTCAATGAGGAAAGGATAGTAGGGCTCTTTCAGGGTAAAACGCAGCCGGTGTTCATCCAGCGCGTCCACCTTATCGATGACGCGCACCATCTCCAGCCAGCCGTGACGTTCCCGGTTCGCCAGTACCGCATCAATATTCAGCTTCGCCGCCGGCGCGTTAAACGGTACGCCGTCGCTGAATTTCACGCCGTCCCGCAGCGTGAAAGTGTATATTTTGCCATCCGCGGAGACGTCCCATTTTTCCGCCAGCCAGGGTTGGATCCCTTGCGAGGTCACTTTCACTAGTGATTCGAACAACATGTTCTGGGCCCAAATCTCGCCGGAGTATATGTGCGGATTGAGATCGCGGGTATCGCGGAAATTAGCAAATGTTAAAGACTGAGGCTCTTGAGCGGTAACCGGAGTGGCAAACAAAGGGGAAAGACAGAACAACAGGGAGGTAATGAGTCGGGAAGATTTGCTTTTTCCATCATGCATAGCTGACTTTAATTCAGACATAGTAATAATCCATTTACCAAATAAGCGCCGAAGCGCGGAAACAATGTATGTAAAACCGTCCATATCCAGACAGTGGAAAATGATACTTATTATCATTTTAAAAACCATGATTTTGCGCAGAAATTTTGTACGGAAATCGCGTCGGCCGCAGATTAAGCTCCCACCCGCTACCGGACTTATCTCCTGCCGCGCTCACGGCCAGGCAGCGCTGAGAAAATCCCGTCGCCAAGCCTTTGCGAAACGTTGAGGGTCGGTTTAGAAAACCGGGTTTACAAAATAATTTTACATGGATATAGTTCTGCCAGTTTTTTAGCGGAGAACCCTCTTGGACATACCAGGTTTTCGAACCCAAAGCCGTTTGCAAAATCCATCGGATTTGCAAACCAAATAACGGGCAAGCTAACACATCTCTTCTGATTTGTTGCTTGCCAAAAACTGGCGGGCAGCATCACTCCTTTTTTCGGGCTGTTGCATCCCCTGAATAATGCGGCGCCATTGCGGCGCAACAGCGGTCGCTGATATTGCGCCCGGTGTTTTCCAGCAAAAAAATACCGGCTCTCTCACTGAGCCGGCCACTATCCACTATACCCAATAGCTTTCGAGTTGCAGGAAGGCGGCAAGAGCGTGACAAATTCGTCGGGAACGAATTTGACCAGCCAACGGCTGGCCTCCGGTGAGAGACAGGATGTCTCTCATTAATCCCGATGAGCTTACTCAAGTCAGTGATTCGGGTGACAAATCTGCCTGAAGCAGATTTGAACGCCGCTTGCGGCGGCCCCGGAGGGGTGAGGCCCAGGGATGGGCCGAGTAATTAAACGCAGCCAACGCACCTGCGACTTGAAAGATGAAGGGTATAAACACGCGCTCACCCTGGCGGTGATAAGGAGACAACATGGACGAGCACCCCAGATTATCCGATAAATCGCGTCGGTCGGAATAACAGGCACCGTCTTTTCTAAGCCCTTTTCTGTTCGCCTCTTTTCCGTCCGCTACGCCTCATCATTTTCAATCCGCCTTTACGTCCCTTTATCCAGGGATGCGCGCCCGTGCGCGGCGGACAGACAAAAAATCAGCATGACAGAGATGATCAAATGACTGAAATGATCAATCAAACGGCAAACCGCCGTCATCAACCGAAAGCGGCGGCCGCATTCGCCATCGCCCGCGAAGCGCAAAACAGCCTCGATCAAACGCTGGCCAATATGAACACTAATCTTCATGGCCTGACTAATGACGATGTCGCCGATCGCCAACAAACCTACGGCGAAAACCGGGTGGCGCATGAAAAAGCGCCGCATGCGCTGGTGCAGTTGATATCCGCTTTCAATAACCCGTTCATTTACGTTCTGATGGCGCTGGCCGCCATCAGCTTTGTTACCGATTACTGGCTGCCTAAGCAGCGGGGAGAGGAGACGGAACTGACCGGCGTCATCATCATTTTGGTGATGGTGAGCCTGAGCGGTATGCTGCGTTTCTGGCAGGAATTTCGCACCAACAAGGCGGCGGAAGCCCTGAAATCAATGGTGCGAACCACCGTGACCGTACTGCGCCGGACGACGGAAAACGCCTCGCCGGTACTCCAGGAAATCCCGCTCCAGCGGCTGGTGCCGGGCGATATCCTGTTTCTTTCCGCTGGCGATATGATCCCGGCCGACGTGCGCCTGATAGAATCGCGCGATCTGTTCGTTAGTCAGGCGGTTTTGACCGGGGAATCGCTGCCGATTGAAAAATATGATGTTTTTAGCAATATCCACGCTAAATCCAGCCAACCGGAAAGCGTTGGCGAACATGACTTGCTGTCGCTATCCAGCATTTGTCTGATGGGCACTAGCGTCTCCAGCGGTACGGCGACCGCCGTGGTAGTCGCTACCGGCAACCAGACCTATTTTGGTTCGTTGGCCAAATCCATTGTCGGCACCCGCTCCCAGACGGCGTTCGACCGTGGCGTAAACAGCGTAAGCTGGCTGCTGATCCGCTTTATGGTGGTGATGGTGCCGGTGGTGCTGTTGATTAACGGCTTTACCAAAGGCGACTGGATGGAGGCTGGCCTGTTCGCGCTGGCCGTCGCCGTGGGATTAACCCCGGAAATGCTGCCGATGATTGTTTCATCCAATCTGGCAAAGGGCGCTATCGCCATGGCGCGGCGCAAGGTGGTGGTCAAACGTCTGAACGCCATCCAGAACTTCGGCGCGATGGATGTACTCTGCACTGACAAAACCGGCACCTTAACGCAGGATCGCATCATTCTTGAGCATCACCTTAACATCCACGGTCACAACGACGAGGAGGTGTTGCAGCTCGCCTGGCTCAACAGCGCCTACCAAAGCGGTATGAAAAACCTGATGGATAACGCGGTTATCTATTTCGGGCGCGATAAACCGGCGATCGCCGCACTGGGGCGCTATCGTAAAATCGACGAACTGCCGTTTGATTTTATCCGCCGCCGCCTGTCCATCGTGGTAGCGGATGAAAACAACCGTCAGCGCCTGATCTGTAAAGGCGCGGTGGAAGAAATGCTGGCCATTGCCACGCATGTGTCTGAAAACGGGCAGCGGTTTGAACTGGATGAATCCCGCCGCGCGGCCTTGCTGGCGCTGGCGGAAAATTACAACCAGCAGGGTTTCCGCGTCCTGATGATCGGCGTTCGTGAGTTCGGCGTCGTTGGCGGCACGCTGCCGCTAAACGCCGACGATGAGCGCGACCTGGTGATCCACGGTCTGCTGACCTTCCTCGATCCGCCGAAGGAAAGCGCCGCTTCCGCGATCCGCGCGCTGCATGAAAACGGCGTAGCCGTTAAGGTGCTGACCGGAGATAACCCGATTATCACCAGTAAAATCTGCCGTGACGTCGGCTTGGAACCGGGCGAACCGCTAACAGGGGCGGAGATCGAAACGCTGAGCGACCAACAGTTATCCATATTGGTGGAACAACGCACGGTGTTTTCCCGGCTGACGCCGCTGCAAAAATCCCGCGTGCTGAAAGCCTTGCAGGGCAACGATCACACCGTGGGTTTTCTCGGCGACGGCATCAACGATGCGCCGGCGCTGCGCGATGCCGATATCGGTATTTCTGTGGATACCGGCACCGATATCGCCAAAGAATCGGCCGACATCATCCTGTTGGAGAAGAACCTGATGGTGCTGGAGGAAGGCGTTATCAAAGGGCGCGAAACCTTCGGCAATATCATCAAATATCTGAACATGACCGCCAGCTCTAATTTCGGCAACGTGTTCTCGGTGTTGGTCGCCAGCGCGTTTATCCCGTTCCTGCCGATGCTGGCGATTCATCTGCTGATTCAAAACCTGATGTACGATATCTCCCAGCTGTCGCTGCCGTGGGACAAAATGGACAAAGAGTTTTTGCGTAAACCGCGCAAGTGGGACGCCAAAAACATCGGCCGCTTCATGTTATGGATTGGACCGACCTCGTCTATTTTCGACATCACCACCTATGCGCTGATGTGGTTCGTGTTCGCCGCCAATAGCGTGGAGCATCAGGCGCTGTTCCAGTCCGGCTGGTTTATTGAAGGGTTGCTGTCGCAAACGCTGGTGGTGCACATGCTGCGCACCCAGAAAATTCCCTTTATCCAGAGCACGGCGGCGCTTCCGGTAATGCTGATGACCGGCCTGGTGATGGCGTTGGGAATTTATATCCCCTTCTCGCCGCTGGGTACGCTGGTCGGGCTACAGCCACTGCCGTGGGAATATTTCCCCTGGCTGGCGGCGACGCTGATTGGCTACTGCACCGTCGCGCAGCTGGTGAAGCGCGCCTATATCCGCCGCTTCGGCCAGTGGTTCTAACCACATGCAATGGCGGGCATCACCTTGCCCGCCAGTAAAGAGCACGATTGCCTTTCTTAATACTCATTCATTTTCAGCAGATTAAAATAGATATCGTAGTTATCCTGTTCAAAACACACTAAATTAACCATTTCTATATCATTGTTTTTATGTAAACAGTCAGTAATCACCGTTAGTACGATCTTGGCAGCCGACGCTTTGGGGAATCGATAAATCCCGGTGCTGATATTGGGGAAAGAGACGGTTTTAATATGATATTCATCAATCAATTTGAAACAGCTGATATACGCCTTCCTTAGCAATTCAGCTTCCTGATGATTGCCATCGCTCCAGTGAGGCCCGACCGTATGTATTACATAATCAGCAGGTAAATTGCCGGCGGTTGTTATTACCGCATCACCAACTTTACAACCGCCTTGCCGATTTTTTATTTCTCGACACGCATCCAAAATCGCAGGCCCGCCGGCACGATGTATCGCACCGTCCACCCCGCCGCCGCCAAGCAAAGATGAATTAGCCGCATTGACAATCGCCTCCACGGGTATCTTTGTGATATCACCTTGTAATAACCGTATCCTGTTAATCATTAGTAAAAACCTTCAAAAACGTTTTCATTGATTTTCTCTGTCCCTCCGGCATCGTTTCCGTCAGCAGTTTGCGCGCGGCGTACTGTTGGTCATTCGGTTAACGAATAAAAGGCAGTTTTATACATGCATTATTACATCTTAAGCCTATGTCGATATATCAAGATAATTAACGTTCTCTTCTTAATAATCTTTTCAACATTCTAGTAAATAACCAAGAGCACATTGACCTGCTGGCAAAGAGGATGCGCGGCGAGGCTCCGAAAGAGCCGAGTAATGAGGAAGGCCAACGCGCCCACAACGTGAAGGATGAGGGGATAGCGCCTGTTTTCGCTATCGGGATGACCTTATCGAAAACAGGCGATGGGGCGATGTTAAGACTTAGCGGGCATCAACCAACGCGAGATTGTGACGCAACTCCGATACCGGAGCTTCCATCTTTTCTCTCTCAATCTGGAAACGGGTCACGGACTGTTGCAAGTTGACGACCTGTTCTTGCAGAGAACTGGCGGATGTCGCGACTTCCGATACCAGCGTCGCATTCTGCTGGGTCGCCGTATCCATTTGATTGATGGCGATATTAATCTGCGAAATGCCCCGGCTTTGCTCACCGGAAGCCAGCATGATCTCATCCATGATATCCACCACTTTTTTCACGTCGGTCAGGACTTCATCCATGGTATTACCGGCCACCTCAACCAACCCGGCGCCTTTCTCAATCCGGCTGAGAGAAGCATCAATCATCGTGCCGATCTCTTTCGCCGCCGTCGCGCTGCGTTGGGCCAGCGTTCTCACTTCGGACGCCACCACGGCGAACCCTTTACCGTACTGGCCGGCCCGGGCGGACTCCACCGCCGCATTCAGCGCCAGCAGGTTAGTCTGGAAAGCAATGCCGTCAATCACGCCGACAATGTCGGAAATCTTGGCGGAGCTCTGTTTGATCGAGCGCATGGTATCAACCACTTCCGACACGACATTACCGCCGCGGGACGCGGAATCAGAGGCTTTTTGCGCCAGGTCATTGGCTTTGCGGGTGTTGTCCTCGTTGTTTTTCACCGTCGCCATGATCTGTTCCATGCTCGATGCGGTTTCATCCAATGAAGCGGCCTGTTGCTCCGTACGGCTGGAGAGATCGATATTTCCCGATGCGATCTCTTCCACCCCGATGCCGATCGCGTCCGTCCCATTGCGCACCACCAGCACCATATTTTCCAGCCCATCGCGCATGCGCTGAACCGCCGAAAACAGCTGGGCGATTTCATTTTTCCCGTGGATATCGATTTTGGCCCGCAGATCGCCTTCGGCAATACGGTCAAAAACCGCAATCGCCTGATTCAGCGGCTTCACCACCAGGTTAGTCATAATGGACCAGGCCAGCGCCGCCAGCAGCACGGCGCAGGCAATAGCGCCATACAAAATGACCGTCATGCTTTTAACGCGATCGTTAGAGTCATCGTAGGCGGTATCAATGCTCTGCAGTTTGTAGCTCACCAGCGCTTTGGACGATTTATCGAATGCGGCGTAAAGCACCGTGGACTTGCCCGCGCGTTGGCGATACTCATCCAGGTTTCCAGCCTCAAGCGCGGCGACGCCGGGCTCGATAAAGTCTTTCATCAAGGTATCGCGATTCGTGGCCATCTCTGAAGAAATGACTTTTTCCTGCTCGGATTGCGGATACGTCAGGTATTGCTGCCATTTTCCATTGGCGCCGTTAATTTTGTCTTTAGCCCGCCCCAACGCTACCTTGGCCGCATCGGTGTTACCGCTTCCCATCAGCGATTCATACAGACGTAAATCCAGCCGGGCGCGCAGCAACAACTCAGAACTTTCGTTCAGTGCGACCAGCCCAGGCAGAACTTCTTTATCGACCTGACCAAATGATTTATTTCCCGACTGAAGAGCAACTAATCCTAAGACACCGACAAAAAGCAATAATGCGGCTAATGAAAAAACCATAATACTAAGTGCGGTACGGATCTTTATCTTACGAAACATAAATTATCCCTATTGCCTGATAAAAGAAAGAGGATGAACATTGCCCCTCGGCGGAGCCATTTAGTTATTCACACACATAACCGCAATAAAAATAAAGGGGGAGATTCAAAAGAATAATGACCGGTAGAAAAATTTCCATACCGGTCAATAATAATTATTTATTGTTATTTCTGAGGCGGATTATTTTCTAAAAAATCTTTCAGCTTATCTTTATAAAACTTTGCTGACATCATCGTACCATGTCCGCTGGTTTCTTTACTGGCAGGAATCAGAATTACCTCAGCCCGTTTTATTTTTTTCAGCTCATTATCCAGTATTCCTGTTTCAACAGGATTACGTTCATCATCTTCAGAATTAATAACCAAAACTGGGGCTTTAATTTTTCCTAATGCCGGCTCCGCATTATAATTAGCGGACGAACCCCAAATATAAATAAAGTCATTCGCATCGCTGGTTAGCGGAGCGGCCAGGCGTTCTGCCACCAGCTTATCGGCTTGAGCCCGGGTCGGCGCTTTATTCTGATATGCCAGCGTCCCGCCGGTGGTGGCGATGCTGAACATAATGCCGGCCGTCTTCAGCGCCGGCGGTTGCTGCGTGTAATTACCATTATTCCACGCCGGATCGTTTTTGATGGATTCAATTAATATACGCCGCATCATCCAGTTACGACCGGATAATTCATTCGGTAATGATGCCATCGGCACCAGCGCATCCATCATATCTGGATGTTTTTCACCCCATATCCACGTTTGCATACCGCCCATGGAATAACCCATTACCAGACGCAAATGTTTAATGCCCATTCCCTCTTTTAACAAACGATATTGCGCTTCCACCATATCGTTATAATCATATTGAGGGAATTTCATTCGTAATCCATCGGATGGTTTGGATGATTTTCCAGACCCAATACTTTCGGGCATAATAATAAAGTATTTACTGCTATCCAGCGCCTGGCCGGGACCAAATAACTCTCCGCCGAAACCGTTCGCTAATAACGCTTTAATCGGTTGATTGGTTCCATGCAGTAATAAAACGGCGGGTTTGTTGCGATCGCCGATGGTGTAATAGTGAATGCGGAGATTCTTAAGTTTCTCTCCATTATTGAACGTGAACTCGGGAACAATCCAGTCGGCCTCCTGGGGAGACGGGAAATTAGCCTCTGCGTGCGTTAAGAGTGATACCATTAACAGAAATACACCCATCAGCCCTGATACTATACGGTTATCCATAAAAACAACTCTTTGGCAATCATGGAATATGAGAACACTGATGTTAATGTTTTTTAGGAAAAATCCCAATAACGTAAGCACGCTAATAATGAAAAAACTATTATTATCCGGTATTTTTATTTATGACAAAATTTTATACAGCCAGTTTGTAATAGCATGAGATCTCTGACATTCATACCTCGTTCTTTTGTCCGAACATCCGCGCCGACAGCCTGACATATAACGCCCCATTTTATGCAACGCCGCGCAGCCGGCTCACAATCGTCCCGCGTCAGTTTACCAGCGCATCGCCAATATCCGCGATGGTTAACCTGCCCCCAACAACAGTAATCGGCCATTGCATCAATTTGGGATTAAATGGTATTACAATCCGCCAATAGCGATTCGATTCTCAATACCGTAAAACAAGAGCGAAGACCATGAAAACCGCCATTCCCGCCAACTATTTTATTCGTCCTATTACGGCACCAGACAATGCCGCTATTGCCGGCGTTATCCGCCGCGTTTCCGCAGAGTTCAATTTAACGGCGGATAAAGGCTACACCGTATCCGATCCCAATCTGGACAGTCTGTTTGAGCTGTACAATCAGCCGGATAGCGC
Organism: Brenneria izadpanahii; assembly: GCF_017569925.1. Lineage (NCBI taxonomy): Bacteria > Pseudomonadati > Pseudomonadota > Gammaproteobacteria > Enterobacterales > Pectobacteriaceae > Brenneria > Brenneria izadpanahii. The sequence goes on from NZ_CP050854.1 coordinate 4,755,892, forward strand.
CTATTGGGTACTTGAATATCAGGGGGAAGTCGTAGGCGGCGGCGGCATCGCGCCGCTGGTGGGCGGCGATGAAGATGTGTGTGAACTACAAAAAATGTATTTTTTACCCGTGCTGCGCGGCAAAGGCTTAGCCAGACAGCTAGCCTTACAGGCGCTGGACTTTGCCCGCCAGCGCGGCTTTCGCCGTTGCTATCTGGAAACCACCAGTCATTTAACCAGCGCCATCCGTTTGTACCAGTCATTAGGGTTTGAACACATCCCCTACGCCATGGGCAATACCCGTCACACCGATTGTGAAGTGACCATGCTGAAAATGTTGTAGCCCGCATCCCTTTTCACTAAAAAGCGGAGTAAAAGGCAGGCGGCGAAGCAGGCCGTGAGGTTATCGCCGTCACGGCCAAGGAGGCGGGAACTTAATAATTAATGACGTTTTCCGTCGTCATCTTCGTCATAAAAGTCTTCGTCGCTTCCTTCTTCGTCCGCTTCGCCATCGGGATCTTCAAAGTAGGTGCCCCAACCGTCGTAATTCACGCCATAGCGTTCAGCCAGCGTCACCATCTGTTCGACCTGGGCGTCGATCAATTCGGCGTTCAGCGCCACCTCGCTGATGGCGTCGCAGCACATCAGTAAAATGCCGTCTTCCACCTCAAGCTCTTCCGCATCCGTCACTTCATAGCCCAGTTTGAATGCCTCTACCGCAACTTTTTCCAGCACCTCAAACTTCTCGGCCGAGAAATGGTGCTCAATGGTATAGAGCGCATCCGGATCGCTGCCATCATCCAGCAATTCTTCGATGATCAGCCGTGTCTCTTCACGTTGTTCTTCCAGCAATTCGCGGTTTGCCATGCCTCATTCCTCATTAACCGACGTAATATTTCATCATTCTCCCACAGCCCTGCGACCGTCTCCACCATAAAGTTTGCCTCCGGCACTTGAAATTGAATAATTACACATATAAAGTGAATTTTAATTCAAACATCGAGGATGAGCAGCGTGGAGATATGCGTTATGAAATCATTTTATAAGCGCCATTTTTTAAGATTAATGGATTTTACGCCGGTAGAAATCGCCAATCTTTTGGCCCTATCAGCGAAACTGAAAGCCGATAAAAAAAGCGGAAAAGAGATCCGCCATCTGCAAGGTAAGAACATCGCACTCATCTTCGAAAAAGATTCGACCCGGACTCGCTGCTCTTTCGAAGTTGCTGCATACGACCAAGGGGCGCAGGTGACCTACCTGGCGCCGAGCGGAAGCCAAATCGGCCACAAAGAATCCATCAAGGATACGGCGCGCGTTTTGGGAAGAATGTACGACGGCATTCAGTACCGCGGCTACGGTCAGCAGATTGTTGAAACGCTGGCGCAGTATTCCGGCGTCCCGGTCTGGAACGGCCTGACGGATGAGTTTCATCCGACGCAGCTGCTGGCGGATTTGCTGACGATGCAGGAGCATTCACCGGCTAAGCCGCTGTCAGACATAAAGATGGCCTACGTGGGCGACGCGCGTAACAATATGGGCAACACCATGCTGGAAGCTGCCGCCTTGACCGGTCTGGATTTACGTCTGGTCGCGCCCAAAGCCTGCTGGCCGGAAGCAGGACTGGTGGCGGAATGCCAGGCCGCAGCCAAACAAACGGGCGGCGGCATCACCCTGACGGAAGATATTGCTGAAGGCGTAGCCGGCGTCGACTACATCTATACCGACGTATGGGTCTCCATGGGCGAACCCAAAGAGGCCTGGCAGGAACGTATCGCCCTGCTGAAACCTTATCAGGTGAACATGGCGATGATCGCCGCTACCGGTAATCCTCAGGTGAAATTCCTGCATTGCCTGCCGGCGTTTCATGATGACCAAACCACGCTCGGCAAACAGATGGCGGAACAGTATGGGCTGCATGGCGGAATGGAAGTCACGGATGAAGTGTTTGAATCCGCGCACAGCATCGTGTTCGATCAGGCGGAAAACCGGATGCACACCATCAAAGCGGTGATGGTGGCGACGCTAAGTCAGGATTAATCAGGCCGTTGATGCCATCTTCCAGTCATTCCCGCGCCGGCGGGAATGACGAACGGAGTCGGCGGAGATGAAAACGGATTACCGCACCAATGCCGCGTCAATCTTCACCACGGCTTTGCGCACGTGGGCCGGTTCGCCGACCGCGCACAGCGGCTTGTGAACATCTCCGGGGAAAAAGACCACAAAATCGCCTTCCTGCATTACCAGCTGCTTTTCCTGCTCGCCTGAAGGTAAAAAGGCGATATCTTTATCCGCCAGCCAGTCAACGTCGGGGGCGCCCGCCGGAAGATTGCTGAACGTCATCCCTTCCACGCCCGACAGCACAATCTGAATATCCAGGTATTTTGCGTGATACTCGGCGCGGCGCTTTTCCAGCGCTTCGGTGCTATCGTTGGAAATCAGTACGAACGCGTTATTGCCATCAATATCATACTTACCCAGCGGCGTATCCGCCGTTATGTTCTGCTTAACGTATTCAATCGCTTCACGCAGTTTCGCGGGCAGATAAGGAACCAGCTCAAGATGATGGATATTGCCAGTGATCATGATTACCCCTGATTAAAATGAAATGCTGTTTTAACTGACTTTATACGCTTCAATCCGCAGGCTCGCCAGCCTGTTATTCTGAAAAGATGACTTACGTCGTCCCTTATATTTTGCAATCAATCGCTAGCCTCTCCTGCCGCAAGTGATATTCATCCCGCAATCGATTGCCATGCGTAAAAAACCAAGTTTTCCGCTTGAATTAGCGTCATCGGCGCGTATAATTTCCGACAATTTGCCGGGAGGAGTCATGCGCTGCTGCATAAAAAAATCCGCTGTTTATGGTTACCAACCACAACTGCCGTCCGGCAGCCGGCAGGCGTTTTCCTTTCCGTTGCTTGTTCTATCGTTGATAAAAAAGCCCCTCGTTGAGGGGCTTTTTTTTGTGGCCAGCCATCCCTGGCGGCCCCCCTTCAGGCCGTCGCTATGCGGCGTCAAAAACTTCTCCTGGAAGTTTTTTGCCTGTCATTTGTTGCGAATATCTGTATATCTGGCGTCTAACCGTTGGGAGAAAATATAAAAATGGTCAATCCGCTTTATCAAAAACATGTCATTTCAATTAACGACCTCAGCCGAGAGGATCTGGAACTGGCATTGCAGGTTGCCGCCAGTCTGAAAGCGAATCCCCAACCCGAGTTGTTGAAACACAAAGTCATCGCCAGCTGTTTCTTCGAAGCCTCAACGCGCACGCGCCTGTCTTTTGAAACGGCGATGCATCGCCTGGGCGCCTCCGTCGTTGGCTTCGCCGACAGCAGCAATACCTCGCTGGGCAAAAAAGGCGAAACGCTGGCCGATACCATCTCGGTCATCAGCCAGTATGTGGATGCGATCGTTATGCGTCATCCGCAGGAGGGGGCATCCCGTCTCGCCACCGAATTTTCCGGCGGCATTCCGGTGCTCAACGCCGGCGACGGCGCCAATCAGCATCCGACGCAAACGCTGCTCGATCTGTTTACCATTCAGGAAACGCAGGGCCGCCTGAGCAATATCAATATCGCCATGGTCGGCGACCTGAAATACGGACGCACCGTGCACTCGCTCACCCAGGCGCTGGCGAAATTCGAGGGCAACCGTTTCTACTATATCGCCCCGGATGCGCTGGCGATGCCCGATTACATTCTGAAAATGCTGGAAGAAAAAAATATTCCCTACAGCCTGCACAGCAGCATTGAAGAAGTGGTTTCCGATCTGGATATCCTGTACATGACGCGGGTGCAGAAAGAGCGTCTGGATCCGTCCGAATATATCAACATTAAGTCTCAGTTCATTCTGCGCGCCGCCGATTTGCACAGCGCACGCGCTAATTTGAAGGTGCTGCATCCGCTGCCGCGCATTGATGAAATCACCATTGATGTAGATAAAACGCCATACGCTTACTACTTCCAACAGGCGGGAAATGGTATTTACGCCCGTCAGGCGCTGCTGGCGATGGTACTGAATCGCGAACTGGTTCTGTGAGAGAAAGAGGAATAGTCATGACTCACGATAATAAATTACAGGTGGAAGCCATCAAGCGTGGCACGGTTATCGACCACATTCCCGCACAGGTGGGCTTTAAGCTGCTGACGTTATTCAAGCTGACCGCAACAGACCAGCGCATCACCATCGGCCTGAATCTGCCCTCCAACCAGCTTGGCCGCAAGGATCTGATCAAGATTGAAAATGTGTTTCTGACCGAGCAGCAGGCGAACCAACTGGCAATTTATGCGCCGCAGGCCACGGTGAATCAGATCGACGACTACAATGTCGTGCGTAAGCTGGTGCCGACGCTGCCCGATCATATCGACGATGTATTAGCCTGCCCGAACAGCAACTGCATCAGCCGCAAAGAGCCGGTATCATCATCATTCAGCGTCAAGCTGCGTGAAGGAGAAGTACAGTTGAAGTGCAAATACTGCGAAAAAGAATTTGAGCGTCAGGCGGTATTGCAGGATCGTTAAACCTCGCAGGTTACGGGATGAACCGGCGTTTTTCTGCGGTTTGTCCCGCTCACGGCCATTGCCTCATCCGGCGCTTTTTTGAATAATGGCACATTCGCGTTTTTGATAAACAATACCTATATCCAATAGATTTCAAGGTGCAGGAAGGCGGCAATCGAACGAGTCCCAGGAGCTTACACCAGTAAGTGACTGGGGCAAGAGAGATCAGCCAACACGCCTGCAACTTGAAAGATGAAGGGTATACGAGGAGATTCTATGTCACGCACCATTAGCACCGAACACGCTCCGGCAGCCATCGGCCCTTACGTACAGGGTGTCGATCTTGGCAGCATGATCATCACTTCCGGTCAGATTCCGGTAAACCCGAAAACCGGTCTGGTTGAGGACGACATTACGGCACAGGCGCGCCAGTCTCTGGATAACGTCAAGGCCATTGTGGAAGCCGCCGGCCTGAAAGTTTCCGATATCGTAAAAACGACGGTTTTCGTTAAAGACCTGAACGATTTCACCACCGTTAACGCCGCCTATGAAGCCTTCTTTACCGAACATAAAGCGCCGTTCCCGGCTCGTTCCTGCGTCGAAGTCGCCCGCCTGCCTAAAGATGTAAAAATCGAAATTGAAGCGATTGCGGTACGCCGCTAAGCCCCATTATTGGGCGTAATGTCAAAAGACGCACCATTTAGTGGCGTCTTGTTGATGGCGGGTCATTTTTTGCCCGCCACGCCGCAGACCGTCGCGCAGCCTTTTTGAGAACCATTCTCAGCGTTTCCCCCTCCGACCGCTCCCTGCGCTTTCCCCGCCATCCCCCAATATTGTGCATCCACATAAAACTACGCACCATGAAAGTGCAAAAGAATGCGCAAAACCATAACATTTTCGGTTTTTTTTAATATGGCGCATTTTATGCATCATCCCATTATCACTTTTCAGCGTGATGCCAGAGGATGACAATGATAAAAATGACGCTTCCAACGCCGTCTTACTATGACGAGATGCTTTCCGCAGAAGGCGAACAACGCAAACACTACAACTCCTATTGGCAATGGCTGCAACAGACCGATCAACAGGCTATCAGACAGAAAAAGGAACAGGCCGAACTGCTGTTTCACCGCGTAGGGATCACCTTCAACGTCTATGGCGAAGAAGGCGGCACCGAACGTTTAATTCCCTTCGACAGCGTGCCGCGCATTATTCCCGCCCATGAATGGCGCCAGCTCGATCGCGGTATCCGCCAGCGCGTTCAGGCGTTGAATGCCTTTCTGTACGACATCTACCATCAACAACATATTCTTAAAGCCGGCATTATTCCCAGCGAGCAGGTGCTGGCGAACGAGCAATATCAGCCCTGCATGCAGGGAGTGAATTTACACAACGATATTTACGCCCATATCACCGGTATCGATATGGTGCGCAACAAAGACGGCAACTATTACGTCCTGGAAGATAACCTGCGCACGCCTTCCGGGGTTTCCTATATGCTGGAAAACCGCAAAATGATGATGCGGCTCTATCCGGATCTTTTCGCCAGCCAGCACATCGCCCCCGTTGAACGCTATCCCAGCTATCTGCTGCAAACCCTGCGAGAAAGCACGCTGGTTGATGACCCGACCGTAGTGGTGATGACGCCGGGACGATTCAACAGCGCCTATTTCGAGCACAGTTTTCTGGCTCAACAGATGGGCGTCGAGCTGGTGGAAAGCGCCGATCTGTTCGTTAAAGAAGGCGCGGTCTATATGCGCACCACCGAAGGCCCGTGTCAGGTGGACGTGATCTATCGCCGGGTGGACGACGCCTTCCTCGATCCGCTGGCATTCCGCGCCGATTCCATGCTGGGCGTTCCGGGGCTGTTGTCGGTATACCGCGCCGGCGGCGTGGTGCTGGCCAATGCCATCGGCACCGGCGTTGCGGATGATAAGTCCATCTACCCTTACGTACCGGAGATGATCCGCTTCTATCTCTCCGAAGAACCCATTCTGGGCAATATTCCGACCTGGCAGTGCCGCGATCCGAAGGCGCTCAGCTACGTGCTCGGCCGCCTGGACAGCATGGTGGTGAAAGAAGTTCACGGCGCTGGCGGATACGGCATGCTGGTCGGCCCGCGGGCGAGCCGCCAGGAGATCGACGATTTCCGCCAGCGCCTGTTGGCCAATCCGCACAATTACATCGCCCAGGAAACGCTGGCGTTGTCCACCTGCCCGACCTTTGTGGAGGACGGACTGGCTCCCCGCCATATCGATTTACGCCCGTTCGCGCTGTCGGGAGAAGAGATCCGCCTGATACCCGGCGGTCTAACCCGCGTCGCATTAACGGAAGGTTCACTGGTGGTCAACTCATCGCAAGGCGGTGGCACCAAAGATACCTGGGTCATGGAGGAGGATGAACAATGTTAAGCCGCACAGCCAGCGAACTCTATTGGATGGCCCGTTACCTGGAACGGGCGGAAAGCCTCGCGCGCGTTCTGGATGTGACATACAAGCTATCCATGATGCCGCGTCACAGCCAGCAGTTGCGCGATTTGGCGCTGCCGCTGAACCTAACCTATACGCATGAGTTGTTCCAGGAACGTTACGCCCGCTTCTCCATGAACAACCTGCTGAATTTCTTTGCGCTGGACAGCCAGAACCCCAGCAGTATCTATAGTTGCATCGAAATGGCCTGGAACAATGCCCACGCGGTGCGCGGCAGCCTCTCTTCCGAAGTCTGGGAATGCATCAACGCCACCCGGATTGATATCCGTAACCTGCGCGGTCAGGGCGTGGATAAAATCGGCATCGACGCCTTTTTTGACTGGGTCAAGGAACGCGCCCACCTGTTCCGGGGCGCGATGTTCGGCACTCTGCTGCGCGGCGATGCGCAGAGTTTTATTCGCCTCGGCACGCTGATCGAACGCGCCGACGCCACCGCGCAGTTGCTTAATCTGAAAACTCAGCAGTTGAATAGCGATTCGGATCCGGTACGCGAATATTATCGTCTGGATACGCTGCTGCGGGCAGTCAGCGCGCGGGAAGCCTATCACTCCATCTATCGTCAGCCGATCAGCCGCGAAACCGTCACCGAACTGCTGGTATTGCGCGCGGACGTTCCCCGTTCGCTGCACGCCTGTCTGGACGATCTGGTACAACAGCTGGAAGCGATTGGCAGCCAGCGGGCCAAGGTTCCCCACCGTCTTGCCCATCTGCTGCACGTGGAGCTGCGCTTCAGCACACTTGACGACATCATGGAAGAAGGGCTTGATACCTATCTGAATCATTTCCTAAGTAAAATCAATGAACTGGCTGACAGTATCCGTCACACCTATCTGGAGGCGCTATGAAACTTACCATTAATCACCTGACGCATTATCGCTATGATGAGGAAGTGAAATTCAGCACCCAGTATCTGCGCCTGACGCCGCAAAGTTCAGCCCGTCAACAGATTCACGAATGGAAACTAACGCTGCCGGCCTCAGCGGTGGCCACAACCGATGCCTACGGCAACATTTTGCATGTGTTGACCCTTGATGCGCCGCATCATGACATTACCATTCACGCTCAAGGCGTAGTGGAAATCGCCGATAACGCCGATGAACTTTACCAAGGCGGCGAAACGAACGCGCTGTCGCCGCTGGTATTCCTGCGCACCACGCCGCTGACGGAAGCCGATGGCAATATCCGCGAATTTGCAAAGCGTTATTACCGGCCGCAGGCTCCCGAAGAAAGCCTGAAGGCGCTGATGACGGAATTGCGGTTGAAAATGCCGTATACTCCCGGCGCCACGCAGGTGCAGGACACCGCCGCGGAAGCGTTCGCCATGCAAAAAGGGGTTTGTCAGGACCATACTCACGTTTTTCTGGCCTGCTGCCGCAGCCTGAATATTCCCGCCCGCTATGTCAGCGGCTATGTATACAGCGAGGATACGCAGCACGTGGCTATGCACGCCTGGGCCGAGGCGTGGCTGGATAATCGCTGGCAAGGTTTTGATATTACGAATGATACTTGTCAGCTCAATCAGCATTTGCTGTTGGCGGTCGGTATGGATTATCTTGATGCCTGCCCGGTACGCGGCACGCGCCTCGGCGGCGGATGTGAAGAGATGTTTTCGGAGGCTGAAGTACGCCTGTTTGAACGACAGCAACAGGTACAGCAGCAACAGTAAATTTTTAACAAGAAGGTACTTATGACGTACTGTGTGGCCATGCGTCTGTCTGACGGTTTAGTGTTTGCTTCGGATTCCCGCACCAATGCTGGCGTCGATCATATATCGACTTTTAAAAAACTTCATGTTTTTCATGATGATCAACATGTTCTAGTGATCCAGTCCGCCGGCAATCTGGCTACAACGCAAAGTATCATCAGCCTGCTCAGCGCCCGCATTGAGGCGCAGGAAACGCCGAACCTGTTGCAAACGAGCTCAATGTACGACGCCGCCATGCTGGTGGGAGAAACGATACGCGAAGTCATCTACCGCGACAGCCAGTCGCAGCAGAGCGGCAGCAACACCAATTTCGGCTGCAACCTGATCCTTGGCGGCCAGATCAGCGGAGAAGCCCCCAGGCTGTTCCATGTTTACCCTGAAGGCAACTTCATCGAAGCCACCAGCGACACGCCCTATTTCCAAATCGGCGAAAGCAAGTACGGCAAACCAATTATCGATCGGGTGCTAAGCATGGACACGCCGCTCGAACAGGCCATGTGCTGCGCGCTGATCTCCATTGATTCCACCCTGCGCAGCAACCTGTCGGTGGGCTTGCCGCTGGACGTGATGATTTACCGCGCGGACAGCTTTGACGCCAGCGAGCAGCAGCGCATCACCGAGCATGACGACTACTTCATCAAAATCCGCAGGGCGTGGTCGGAAGGGCTGCTGAATACCTTTCGCCAACTGCCGCCTTTCCCGGTGGAAGAACGCTAGGAAAAACCAGGCGTATCATTGCGGGCGCCCGATACCGGGCGCATGGCTACGCGCCGTAAAGGTGACAGGCGACCTGCCGTCCGTCGTCGAACACGATATCCGGTACGGGTTGATGGCAGCGCGGCGAGGCCCGATCGCAGCGGGAATAGAATGCGCATCCGGCGCTGCCTGACGGCAAGGCCGCGGCTTCACCGACCTGACTCACCCGTAGCGTTTTTTTCTCAAAGGGCGTCGCCGCCGGTATCGCCGAAAACAGCAGCCGGGTATAGGGATGCTTCGGCTCCCGGTAAATGGCGTCGCAATCGCCCATCTCCACGATCCTTCCCAGATACATCACGGCGATGCGGTCGCTAATGTAACGCACCACGCTCAAATCATGCGATACAAACAGATAGGTCAGCTCCAGCTCGGCCTGTAACCTTTTTAGCAGATTCAGGATCTGGGCCTGAATGGACACATCCAGGGCGGATACCGACTCATCGCAGATGATAATCTCCGGCCGCAGCGCAATCGCCCTCGCGATGTTCAAGCGCTGACGCTGACCGCCGCTGAATTCATGCGGATATTTTTTCATCGCGCTCTCATCCAGACCAATCAATGCCAGCAGCTCCACTACCGCCTGATGCACTTCCCGAACCGACAGTTTCTGGTTATGGATGATGAAAGGTTCGGACAAAATGGTTTTCACATTATGCCGCGGGTTCAGCGATGAAAAGGGATCCTGAAACACCATTTGCAGATTGCGCGTCAGCCGCTTGCGTTCCTGTTTGTCCGCCTGCTGAATATCCCGTCCGTGAAACCGGACATGCCCGCCGCTGGGCTGCAACAGCCCGATAATCATGCGGGCGGTGGTGGATTTGCCGCAACCCGACTCCCCGACTATCCCCAGCGTTTCGCCCCGGTAAAGAGTGAAGGAGACATTGTCGACCGCCCTGACTTCGTGCCCGCCTTTACCGAACAACGGCGTATTGCGGGAACGAAAAACCTTCTTTAAACCTTCTACTTCAAGGATTTTCTCAGCGCTCATTGCTCCTCCGTTCCAACCAGGAAACAGGCTACCAGGTGATCGTTATACCGTTCGCTGATGCGTGGACTTAGGGAAAACCGCGCCATCCCATCCTCGGGCCACTCACGGCCGCGCGCCAACGGAGTCAGCCTCGGCATACTCTCGCGACAGCGAGGCATGGCCTGATTGCAACGGGCGGAGAACTGGCATCCGCCCGAGCGGCGGGTCAGATCCGGCGGATTTCCTTCGATGGGGGTTAACATCCGCCCGACCCGCTCCAGCGTGGGCCGGGAATTCATCAGCCCCAGGGTGTAAGGATGACGAGGTTGGGTAAACAGCGACTCCACGCGGGTATACTCGACGCAGCCCCCGGCATACATCACCAGAACCTGTTGGCACAGCTCCGCCACCACGCCCAGATCGTGGGTGATCATGATAATGGTGATCCCCAACCGCTCATTCAGCTCGCGCAGCAGCGCCAGGATCTGGGCCTGGATCGTTACATCCACCGCCGTGGTCGGCTCATCGGCAATCAACAAACGCGGATGAGTGCTTAACGCCATCGCAATCATCACCCGCTGACACATACCGCCGCTCAGCTCATGGGGATACTGCTTCATACGCCGTTCCGGTTCGGTCATCTTAACCTGCCGCAATAGCGCCAGCGCCTGCTGAAAGGCCTCGGCTTTGGGGATCTTTTTATGCGCCAGGATCGTTTCCGTCAGCTGATCGCCGATGGTGTAACAGGGATCCAACGACGACATGGGATCCTGGAAAATCATGGCGATATCCTTGCCGCGCCGCTGCCGCATCATCGCGGGCGTTAACGTCAGCAGATCCACGCCGTCAAACAGGATCTGGCTGCCCGCGCCGACATGCGCCTGCGCAGGCAACAGCCCCATGACGCTCATCGCGGTGACGCTTTTGCCGGAGCCCGATTCGCCGACCACCGCCAGAATTTCCCCCTGCTCCACCGTCAAATTCAGCCCGTCGATCACCCGGGCTTGGCCTTTACCGGTCTCAAAATTCACCGTCAGATTACGGATCTCCAATAGCGGCATAGGATTACTTCCGTCGCCGTTCGAATTCAGCCTTCACCTGGGCCAGCAATTCGGCATCCTGCATCATTTCCAGACCGGATGCCGCCATCACCCGCGCCGCGTCGAGAATCGCCCGATCGCCGGTTTCAGAACCGGCCGCCTTGGCAAACGACAGGGTGTGCGTCGCCCCCGCCTCTTTGCCGATGCCGATATAGGATTGCACCGCCGGAATTTCATGCGTCACGTTCGCCATGTCGGTAGAACCAATGCCTTGAGTCAGGTCACGTGGAATATGCTCTACGCCGAAGGTATCGAAATATTTCCCGACCAGCGAGACGATGGTCTTGTTATTGCGGATCTCTTTATTGCCAAGCCCCACCTGAGTAATGGCGACCTCGGTGCCGGTCGCCAGCGCCGCGCCTTTGGCGCAGTTATGCACCTTCTCAATAATGGTTTTCAGCGTCTCGCTTTCCAGCGCGCGCAGGTTAAACACCGCTTTGGCGCTGGCGGGAATAATGTTGGAAGCCACCCCGCCTTCCGTGATGATGCCGTTGATGCGGCCATAATCGCGGATATGCAAACGCATGGCGTTGACCGCATTGAACATCTCGATGACCCCGCTCAGCGCGTTGCGGCCTTCCCAGGGATAGGCGGCCGCATGCGCCGGACTGCCGGTAAAGTGATATTCAAAGCTATAGTTGGCGAAGGAGATATCATCGGACATGGCGATATCGGACGGGTGCATCAGCATCGCCGCATCGACGCCGGCGAATACCCCGGCTTCGATCATCTTGATTTTACCGATGCCGATCTCTTCCGCCGGCGTGCCGAAAACCTTCACCGTGCCGGAAAGCCCCAGTTTGGTCATCATCTGCTTGGTGATAATGCCGGCGCCGACCCCGGATGTGCCGATGATATTGTGGCCGCAGGCGTGACCGATGCCCGGCAGCGCATCATATTCGCACAGATAGGCGATGACCGGCCCCGGCCCGGTGCTGAACTGGGCGACAAAGGAGGTTTCCAATCCGGCGAGCCCGGTTTCCACCTCAAAACCATAGCGGCGCAGCAGCTCCACCAACGTCGCCTGAGCCTTTTTCTCTTCCAGACCCAGCTCCGGATTGGCATGAATGTAATGCGCCGCCGTTACCAGATCGTGATGGATGCTTTTCCCGATGTTGTTAATCTCTTCAATCATGACTCGCCTCATTTTTTTAATTTTGGATCGAGGGCTTCGCGAAAACCGTCCCCAACCAGATTGAACGCCAGTACGGTCAGCAGGATGGCTATACCGGCGGTAATTGTCATTGTCGCGTCGACACGCAGGAACTCCTGTCCGTCGCGCAGCATATTCCCCCAGGTCGCGGTGGGCGGCTGTACGCCCAAACCGAGGAAACTCAGCGCCGCTTCAGACAGAATGGCCCCGGCGATACTCATGGTGCCGTAAATAATCAACGGCGCGATGGTGTTAGGCAGCACATGAAAAAAGATGATGCGGGCATCACGCGCGCCCAACGTTTTAACCACTTCGATATAGCTCTCTTTTTTGATCGCCATCGCTTCCCCACGGATAATGCGGGCGAAGTTGGGCACGTTAACAATGCTGATGGCGATAATCAGGTTGACGATGCCGTCGCCCAGCACCGTCATCAGGGCGATGGCCAGCAACACGGAAGGGAAAGCGAACAGCGCATCCATCAGACGCATAATCACGCTGTCAATCCAGCCGCCGTAGTGACCGGCGATCAACCCCAGCACCGTTCCGCTCAATCCGCCGATGGCGATCGCCATGAACGCGATGAGAATGGAAATGCGCGAGCCATAAATAATCCGGCTGAGAATGTCGCGCCCATAGTTATCGGTGCCCAACAGCGAACCGTCGGAGCCCGGCGATTTAAGCGAAAAGTCGAGATGCATTTGATTGGGATCGTGGGGCGCCAGCCACGGCGCGAACAGCGCCATCAGAACAATCAGCGCCACGATGATCAGCCCGAACAACGCCATCCGGTTGCGGCAAAAACGACGCATCACATCCATCAGGCTTCTCCCTGGCTATTGTTAATATCGATCTTGGGATTCACCACCGCGTAAAGCAGATCGATACAGGTATTCACAAAGACAAAAATCAGCGCGGCAAACATTACCGTGCCCTGTACCACCATAAAATCCCGCTTTTCAATCGAACTGATGATGAGCCGCCCCATCCCCGGCCAGGCAAAGATGGTTTCCGTCAATACCGCCCCGCTGAGCAACGTCGAAATCTGGATGCCCAACACGGTAAGGATGGGATTCAACGCGTTGCGAAAAGCGTGTTTACCGATAACGGAAAATTCAGACAGTCCTTTTGCCCGTACGGTACGGATGTAGGGCGCGTTGATAACCTCCAGCATGGAGGTTCGCGTGATCCTGACGAAGGTGGCCATAGGAATGGTGGAAAGCGCGATTCCCGGCAGGATCAGATGGCGCAGGATGTCGCCCAGCCCGTTGTCGATATCTCCCATGCCGGTTGCCGGCAGCCAGGCAAGATGAACGGAAAACAGCAGCACCAGAAGTAATCCCAGCCAGAAAACCGGAACGGACACGCCGATCAGCGCCATCAGCACGCTGATATAGTCGAACCAGCTATGCTGACGCACGGCGGAGAAAACGCCTACCGGGATCGCCACCAGCAAGGAGAGGAGCAAGGCAAAACCGCCCAGCAGCAGCGTATTGGGCAACCTTTCCAATATCAGCGCGCTGACCGATTCGCCGTAATAAATGGAAAACCCCAAGTCGCCATGCAGCAGGCTATTGAGGAAATAGCCATACTGCACCAGCAACGACCGATCCAAGCCCAGTTTGACGCGCAGATCGTGCACTGCCTCGACGGTGGCCTGAGGGCCCAGCATAATCGCCGCCGGATCCCCGGGAATAATGCGGGTGATCAAAAAGACCACCGTCGCCACCAGAAACAGCACGATAACCGTTTGCAGTATGCGATTAACCAGAAAACGGATCATCGTGACGAGCCTCCTTACTCAGCCAGCGTGACGTGCGTATCGGGCGTGATGATGCGCAACATGCCGTCGGAAGAGACTTGATAGCCCTGTACCTTTTTGCTGACGCCGTTAACAAAGTCTTTGGTCCAGCCTTCAATACGCGGATAGTCGGCCAGTATTTTCTCCTGGGCCTGAACGTAGAGTTTGGCGCGCTCCTGCTGGTCGCCGCTCTTGCCTACCGCGTCAGTCAACAGCCGATCGACTTCAGGATTGCTGTAACCCTGCCCGTTGCCCAGCGAGCCAATCTGTTTGCTGGAGAACATCTGATACAGGAAGAAGTCTGGATCGGGATACCAGGACCAGCTCAGGTTGTAGAACGTCGGCTCGCCCTTGGACACCATTTCGCTGAACGATCCCCACTCCATGCTTTTAACCGAGACTTCGATACCGACCTTCTTCAACTGCTGTTGCAGGATAGTGCCGGCCTTAATTCGGTCGGGATCTTGCGGAGTCACCAGCGTGGCCTGAAAACCATTAGGGTAGCCTGCGTCCGCCAGCAGTTTTTTCGCTCCTTCAATATCGGGTTGAACGGCCAGCTTCTGCGCATCGGCATCGTATCCCCAGGAACCTTTAGGCAACGGCGACCATGAACGGCTGGCCCCGCCCCACTGGAAAACCGAGCCGACGATGTCGTCCATATTGACCGTTTTCAGAATAGCTTCGCGTACCCGGATATCTTTCGTCGGCCCAACGCGCATGTTCATGGCGCTAAAGGTGACGTTCATGCCCGGCGTAGCAAGCAGGGCGGTTTTGTCGCCGCTCTCTACGGCCTTACGGTTCGGACCATCGATATTGCTGGCTATATCGATCTCGCCGGTCAGCAGGGAGTTGGTCATCATGTTCAGGTCGGGGATAAACTTCCAGACCACCTTATTCAGCTTGACCGCTTTATCGTAGTATTTGTCGTAGTGCGCCAGAACGATCTTCTCATCCTTGCCCCACTCTTTCATAACGAACGGGCCGGTCCCCACCGGGTTCAGCGCAAAGGCATTTCCCTGCCCTTCGACTTCTTCTTTCGGCACAATGGCGTTGCCGATATCCGTCAGTACCGCAAGGAAAGCCGCATTCGGCTCGCCGAGCGTCACTTTTACCTGCGTTGGAGAAATAACCTGAACATCGGAAATCATGCGGGCGCGCTTCATTACCGACTCTTTTGCCGAACGCAACAGGCTATATTTCACATCTTCCGCCGTCATTTTACGGCCTTGCTGAAATTTTCCCGGTTGAAAATAAATATCGTCGCGCAGGTCAAATATATATTCGCGCAGGTCCGAACTTACCGTCCATTTTGTCGCCAGACCGGGAATAATATTTTTCAAATCCTTGTCGTAATAGACCAGGGTATTAAAAATATTCATCATTATATTGGACTCATAAGTTCCGGTATATTTAACCGGATCGAGAGTTCTTGGCACGGCTTCCAATCCTATCGTCAGCGTCGTCCCTTGAGCGCTATTATCATTACATCCTGAAACCATTAAACTACACAGAACACAACAAATTGAAATAGAAGATAATTTTTTCACATTCACCCCTGATCCCTTACATTATAAGAAAGGTATGCTTCTGAATTCGACATGCCTAAATCGAGGAATAAGAAAAACAAACTTTATTCCCCTCCGCGCACCATCTTGGTGCTTTTAATTGCTATTTTTTCTGATAGTCACTATCAGATATTTGTATATTTATCGCGAAAGTTCCATTTTTTGGAACTAAGTTCCATTTGCACTTTTAATAAAATATGACAGCAAACAAAAAAGCGTCAAGATGTTTATCGCAATCTTTTCAGGCGATATTTTTTCTATTTATAAAAAGGTTTTTATCTAAAAGAGAAAATGGAGGAAGCAACTGAATTACCGGCTATTCACAGCCGCGGGAATAGGATTGACGACCGGCGACTCTTCGGTTTTATGGCTGCGTTTTCTCTCACTGCCGGATACGTTCCCAAAGAAAACAGCCGTTCCCTGAGCCTGGGGCGGGTCATATCGAGTAGCGATCGCCCGGCCGATCATGGCATATCCATTATAGTGCCGGACCAATAGCCAGGGTGCGCCATCGTGGCACATCGGGCGCGCTGACGCACCATGAAGGGGCGCGTCAGCGTAAAAAATCGCCTGGCGCGCCGCCGGCGGGAAAACCCGGCAGGAAAATTTTCGGGAGACATTTTTAACCTGACCGAACGGCGGCTTGCAGAGAAGCATCACCAGAATATGACAAGTAAAAAAACGTCAAGCATATTTTCTCAATAAATGCCCCGTATTCTCAATAAATGCCCCGTAAGCCACGCTGAAAAAATAACGAGGAAAATCAACCGGCTTTATCTGTACAAAAAATATGCGCCGAACACCCTTTCGACTGAGTTCTTACTTCTTTGTCCTAGATCAATAAAATATCTACTTTCTCAAGCCAATAACTACATATGGGGTCTATTATATTAAAAATACCCACATATAGTGGTTATCCACAACATCATCCACAGCTTCCTCCGCTAGCGGCAGCTGTGATTTACCTGTGGATAACATTGACAGAGGAACAGATCGTGAAGCCAGTAGTGATTAAACGGGATGGTTGCCAGGTACCTTTTGATGAAATACGCATCAAAGAAGCCGTAGAACGAGCGGCGCAGGCCGCAGGTATCGACGATTCTGATTACTGCGCAACCGTTGCCGCCGCGGTCGCTCAACAAATGCAGGATAAACGACGCGTCGATATTCGCGATATCCAGAATGCAGTTGAAAATCTGTTGATGTCCGGTAAATACAAACAGCTGGCGCGCACCTATATAGAGTATCGCCACGATCGGGATATCGCTCGTGAACGCCACGGCCGTCTGAATCAGGAAATCCGCGGGCTGGTGGAACAGAGCAACATGGCTTTGCTGAACGAAAACGCCAATAAAGACAGTAAAGTCATCCCTACCCAACGCGATCTGCTGGCGGGCATCGTGGCCAAGCACTACGCCAAACAGTATATTCTACCGCGCGATGTCGTGCTCGCCCACGAGCGCGGCGAGATTCACTACCACGACCTCGACTATTCCCCCTTCTTCCCGATGTTTAACTGCATGCTGATCGACCTCGGCGGCATGCTGACCAAGGGATTTAAAATGGGCAATGCGGAAATCGAACCGCCGAAATCGATTTCTACCGCCACCGCCGTAACGGCGCAGATCATAGCTCAGGTCGCCAGTCATATTTACGGCGGCACGACGATTAACCGCATTGATGAAATTCTGGCTCCGTTTGTCGCCGCCAGCCATAAAAAACATCAGGCCGTGGCAAAAGAGTGGAATATTCCTCAAGCCGAAGAGTATGCCCACACCCGGACGGTAAAAGAGTGTTATGACGCTTTCCAGTCGCTGGAATACGAGGTAAACACGCTGCACACCGCCAACGGTCAGACGCCTTTCGTCACATTCGGCTTTGGGCTGGGCACCAGTTGGGAATCCCGGCTGATCCAGGAATCCATTCTGCGCAACCGCATCGCCGGACTGGGCAAAAACCATAAAACGGCGGTTTTCCCCAAACTGGTGTTCGCCATCCGCGACGGGCTGAACCGCAAGCCCGGCGATCCGAATTACAGTATCAAACAACTGGCGCTGGAATGCGCCAGCAAGCGCATGTATCCCGATATCCTGAATTACGATCGGGTGGTTGAAGTCACCGGCTCTTTCAAAACCCCGATGGGCTGCCGCAGCTTCCTCGGCGTTTATGAAGAAGACGGCAAACAGATCCACGATGGCCGCAACAATCTGGGCGTAATCAGTTTGAACCTGCCGCGCATCGCGTTGGAAGCCAACGGTGATGAAACCCGGTTCTGGGAACTGCTCGACCAGCGTTTGACGCTGGCGAAAAAGGCGCTGATGACGCGTATTGCCCGGCTGGAAAACGTGAAGGCCCGCGTCGCTCCCATTCTGTACATGGAAGGAGCCTGCGGCGTGCGTTTAAAAGCGGACGACAGCGTAGCGGAGATCTTCAAAAACGGGCGCGCTTCCATTTCGCTGGGCTACATCGGAATTCATGAAACCATTAATGCGCTGTTCGGCAATGAAGTCCATGTATTCGACAATGAAACGCTGCGTGAAAAAGCCGTGGCTATCGTCGCCCATCTGAAAAAAGCCACCGACAGTTGGAAAGAAGAGACCGGTTACGGCTTCAGCCTGTACAGCACGCCGAGCGAAAACCTGTGCGACCGCTTCTGCCGCTTAGACACCGCCGAATTCGGCGTGGTCAAGGGCGTAACGGACAAGGGTTACTACACCAATAGCTTCCACCTGGACGTAGAGAAAAAGGTCAACCCGTACGAGAAAATCGATTTTGAGGCGCCGTATCCGCCGTTGGCCAGCGGGGGCTTCATTTGCTACGGCGAATACCCGAATCTGCAACATAACTTGAAGGCGCTGGAAGACGTCTGGGATTACAGCTACAACCACGTACCTTATTACGGCACCAACACGCCGATCGACGAATGCTACGAATGCGGCTTCACCGGTGAATTCGAGTGTACCAGCAAGGGATTCACCTGCCCGAAATGCGGTAATCACGACTCGTCCCGCGTCTCCGTCACCCGCCGGGTTTGCGGCTACCTCGGCAGCCCGGATGCGCGTCCGTTCAACGCCGGCAAGCAGGAAGAAGTAAAACGCCGGATCAAACATTTAGGCAACGGACAGCTCGGTTAAGTTAACGCAGATCTGCGCGGCCGGCCGATATCGCCGGCCTTGTAGATCCCTCATCGCGCCGGCGGAGGCGAGAGCGCTTTCCCGACAAACAGGTATCGCTGGGGGCTTCCCCACGCAGGCGGGAACCTGCGGGCATGACAAGCTGAGATACATTGCTATAAGCCCATTACGACAGTAAAAACGCCATGAATTATCACCAGTATTACCCTGTGGATGTGGTCAACGGACCGGGAACGCGCTGCACGCTGTTTGTGTCCGGGTGCGTACATCAATGCCCCGGTTGCTATAACAAAAGCACCTGGCGGCTAAACTCCGGGCATCCGTTTACTCAGGAACTGGAGGATCGGATCATCGCCGATCTTCAGGATACCAATATTCCCCGGCAGGGTATTACGCTATCCGGCGGCGATCCGCTTCACCCGCAGAACGTTCCCGATATTCTGCGGTTGGTAAAGCGGATACGCGCGGAGTGTCCGAGTAAAGACATTTGGGTCTGGACTGGCTATGTGCTGGCCGAATTGACCGAACAACAACAACAGGTTGTATCCCTGATTAACGTACTGGTCGACGGAAAGTTCGTGCAAGATCTCAAAGATCCGTCGCTAATCTGGCGAGGCAGCAGTAACCAGGTCATCCACTACCTACGTTAACCTTTCATCTACAGGAATGAATTCTGCTTGCCCAGCGCACGTAGCTGCTTTGATTCCAAAACCGTCACTCTTGCTTTGGGCTCGGGAGAAAAGGCCTGATTCAATAATGCCTGAGCCACCGTTTTCCCTTCGATAGCCTGCCATTTTGCCGGGAGAATACGAAATAACGGCGCAGTCAGACTTTCCAGGGGACGGCGGACCTTTCTTTTTCCCAACAGGATTGAAGGCCGGGCCAATGTCAGATGCTGCCACCCCTGCTCGCGTAAAACCTTCTCGGTTTCGCCCTTCACCCGTGAGTAAAAGAAAAGCGAATTCGTACTGGCGCCGAGCGCGCTAACCACCAGAAAATGTTTCGCGCCCAGCGCTAAAGCCGCTTTCGCGCCATCCACCACCAGCGTGTAGTCCACGTGTCTGAACGCCTGCTTACTGCCGGCAGCCTTGATCGTCGATCCCAAACAGCAAAATGCGATATCGATCGGATCCGTAACTTGGGAAAGCGCCACTAAAAGATCTGGATCATGTGGATTAACCACGTTTTCTGACGGGGCCAGCGGCTCTCGGGTCGGCGCATAAATCGTTTCCACCCGGTTGTTGGCCTTTAATAGCCTTAACAACGCATTCCCAACCAGACCTGTCGCACCCAATAGCAATATCCGGCTCATACTTCTCCCCCTGTTACTCTCTTTCTTTTAACGCTGCCAGTGATGCTTTTTGCCAAATCCCAGCGTATTGTCCGTCATCTTCAATTCCGTCAATTGCAAGCGCCAGATCGGTGCATGTGCCGCTTTGGCGATCGGGAAACGCCGATTGTAAAGCGCCCTCGCCCGTTGCTCTTCTTCTCCCTCCAATAGTTCGGCCAGCGCACGAAACTGTACGCCTTTAATCAACATGACGCTTTTCGGCTGACCGCTTACCGTCCCGGCTACCAACGGCTGCCGGGACATTAGCTCGCCGTGACGCGTATGTAGCTCCGTCATCAGATAAAATGCGACCTGCTGTTCGTCATAAGTGTAGAAGCAACTCGCACACCATAAATCCGAATTTTCACCCACGCATAACGTCAGCACATGCAGCTTTTTCAAATAACGGGAGATGGCCAGAAGCGTATTCTCTGTATCCACATATCCTCCGCCCCTGTTTCGGGCTCTCGGCCAAGGCGCTGAACGGACATATCCTGTTACCGTTAAGCCGCGATATTAAGCCGGTTTTTTATGGCGGGCTTTCCCTGCCCGCCCCCCTCCGGGCCGCTGCGGATCGGCTTTAAAAAACGCGCCCGACGTCTTTTTATTCCGATTAACCGATGACGGCTGACCAGCATGTTTACCGCTCTTGATGCCTTTAGCCATAGGAGAATTTCCCGACGTCTGTTTTTTTTCGGATTTATCGGATGACTGGCGGACGATGGCCGGCGAGGTAAAACGGGTCAACGCCGGACGGCTGGACGCGCGTCCCCGCGAGGCGGCGCGTTCCCCCGGCGCCTCCGCCGGGATCAGGCAGCCGGGCCGGTTGCCAATCAGGCGTTTCATTCCCATCGCGGTCAACGCTTCGCGCAGCAGCGGCCAGTTCGCCGGATCGTGGTAACGAAGCAGCGCCTTATGCAGGCGGCGCTGCCGTTCACCCCGCGGCACGACGACATCCTCGCTTTTGTAGCCCACTTTGCCGAGCGGATTCTTGCCGCTGTAATACATGGTGGTCGCATTCGCCAGCGGGGAAGGATAGAAGTTTTGCACCTGATCCAGTCTGAAACGGTTCTCTTTCAGCCATAACGCCAGATTGACCATATCTTCATCCCGGGTTCCCGGATGCGCCGAAATAAAATAGGGAATCAAATATTGCTGTTTTCCCGCCTGCTTTGAATAACTGTCAAAAAGCGTTTTGAAACGGTGATAGCTTCCCATTCCGGGCTTCATCATTTTTGACAGCGGCCCGCTCTCAGTATGCTCCGGCGCGATCTTGAGATATCCGCCCACATGATGCTCGGCCAGCTCTTTGATATAGCGCGGATCTTTGACGGCCAGATCGTAACGAACGCCGGAAGCGATGAGGATTTTTTTGATGCCTTTCAGACTGCGGGCGCGCCGGTAAAGTTTGATCGTCGGCTCATGGTTGGTATCCATATGCGGACAGATCTCAGGATAAACGCAGGACGCCCGCCGACAGCTCTGCTCGGCGCGCGGCGA
The DNA here is from genome assembly GCF_017569925.1 of Brenneria izadpanahii. NCBI lineage: Bacteria > Pseudomonadati > Pseudomonadota > Gammaproteobacteria > Enterobacterales > Pectobacteriaceae > Brenneria > Brenneria izadpanahii. The sequence continues at coordinate 4,777,870 of NZ_CP050854.1, forward strand.
TTGGCAGCGCAGCATGTACATATTCGCCGTCGGTCCGCCCAGATCGGAGATAACGCCGGTAAATCCGGGCACATGGTCACGAATCTCTTCGATCTCTTTGACGATCGACGCTTCCGAGCGGCTCTGAATGATCCGTCCTTCATGCTCGGTGATCGAACAGAAAGAACAGCCGCCATAACATCCGCGCATGATATTGATCGAAAAACGGATCATATCGTAAGCGGGAATGACCGCCTTACCGTAGGAAGGATGAGGGACGCGCTGAAACGGCAGCGCAAACACGGCATCCATTTCCTCAGTGGAAAGCGGGATGGCCGGAGGATTGATCCAGACATAGCGATCGCCATGTTTTTGCATCAATGCTCTGGCGCAGCCGGGGTTGGTTTCGTGATGCAATATCCGCGACGCATGGGCGTACATCACCTTATCGGCTTTCACCTTTTCAAATGAGGGCAGAAGCACATAGGTTTTCTCCCACGGCTTGGGTTTCGGCGCCCGCACGCTGATCGGCCGAGCCGCATCCGGCGCCGGGCTCTCCCCTTCCGAACAAGGTAAATCTTCGCCATAAGGGTTCAAGATCGGCTCAATGCGGCCGGGCTTATCGAGCCGGGTCGAGTCCACGCCCGTCCAGCCGGGCAGCGCCGTTTTCCGCATCACCGCGGTATTGCGCACATCCTGAATATCGCTAATCGCTTCACCCGCCGCCAACCGGTGCGTAACCTCCGCCAGCGGACGTTCGCCATTGCCATAGACCAGCATATCCGCCTTGGAATCCACCAACACCGAACGCCGCACGGTATCAGACCAGTAATCATAGTGCGCGATACGCCGCAGGCTGGCCTCGATGCCCCCCAGAATCACCGGGACGTCGTTATAGGCTTCCTTGCAGCGCTGGGTATACGCCAGCGTGGCCCGATCCGGCCTTTTCCCGGCAATATTGCCGGGCGTATAGGCATCGTCATGACGTAGTTTTCGATCCGCCGTGTAACGATTTATCATCGAGTCCATATTTCCCGCCGTGACGCCAAAATACAGATTAGGCTTGCCAAGCCGCAGAAAATCGTCTTTCGACGTCCAGTCGGGCTGAGAAATGATGCCGACGCGAAACCCTTGCGCCTCCAGCATTCGTCCGACAATCGCCATGCCGAAACTCGGATGATCCACATACGCATCGCCGGTAACGATGATGACATCACAGCTATCCCAGCCCAACTGATCCATCTCTTCGCGCGACATCGGAAAAAACGGCGCGGTGCCGTAACACTCGGCCCAATATCGTGGGTAGGAGAATAGCTCGCGTTCGGGTTGGATCAGACTGATTGGCATAGAAAAATTCTTCGTTGTAAGAAAATGGGGTTTATATAACCCTGGCTAATAGCTGATAGTTTATTAATCAGGGAACAGAGGAGTGAATTATACGTGGACAAAAATAAAGCTGCTGGTCAGAGTCACGCTGATATGCGGCGGATCAAGACTTTCGCCCTATAACTGCGCTTAATATGCGAGAACGTGCATTATTTCAGTGAATTTCCCCCGCTAAATCGCGCTTTTCTATCGTAACCCCGTTAATTTAGCGTTTTCCAAAGAACGCGAATGGCGATGGTTTAGCGCGATTCGTTCGCTGGCAGGGAAAGCGGATTGACGTGATATTGATTACTCAGGAACTCACGGGGCGGCTTAGCAGCGTTAATGCCGCTGCCGGTACAAGGAAAAAACGATGATTTCAGTCACAGCCAATATGGCAGAGCAATACCGCCGCACACCTTTCGGCGTTCTGGCGCTGCGCGGATATCAGGAAAGCGTTCAGATATCAATCCGCTACGGCCGGGCGGGAACCGTTCGTCATTGATACCCGCCCGACAAGATTATTCTCCGCTTTGCCTTACGCCAGCGGCGTGTTTCCCGCCATCGTCACAATATCTTCCTGTTCGGTCTTATCCACATAACCCAGCTTTTCCTGACCCTGCGACTCCTGTTGCAACGTATTCGACTGGCCGATGAAGACGCCGCCTTTCTCAATAGAGAGCTCATCAGAAAAGATATCCCCGACCATCTTTCCCTGCGCCAGTATGGATACCGCGCCGGCCTCAATACGGCCTTCAACATGACCATCAATAATAATCCGCTGCGATTTCATTTCACCTTTAACGCTGCCGGAGTGCTCCACTTTAATGGTATTTTCGCAAAACAGATCGCCGACGACATGACCTTCAACGGTGATATTTCCCTCCGTCTTCACCTTGCCGGTTATCTGCGCCTCCTGAGAAATAAAAGTGTCTTTTTTCACTCGCACAGGGCTTACTGAATTAATCAACTCCGCCGGGTTGTTTATTTCACTAATCTCTTGTTGCTTTTCGATGGATTTTTTGTTTTTTTCAAATGAAAACATCGGCTTGTCCCTTTTAAGTTTATAAAAAACCGCCATTAGCCCCATTCCCAACATGGCGGCCAATGCCTTCCCATAAAACAGAGCGGGTAAATCCAGATAGATATCAACCAGCCAGAGCAGCACCAATAAGGCCCATACCGCCCATAGCCCCCATAACAGATTGTAATTACGCACGGTTATTGCACCGATCGGGTTGCTGGCGTGTGGCAACGATGCTTATCTTGGGTAGCGCGTACGTGAAGGTATTGGATTTAAGATCGGCGATATCACCGATATCCGATCGAATTTGGCAAGAGGTGCAGCCGCGCATATCCCTTCTCCTTTTCGCCATGGTTCCTGATGCGATGCCTGTCAGACTATTCCTTATTTGGTATCGGACGGAATCCGTTTTTATTTAACGGATATGGCGCGCTAAAAGGCATAAACCGCCTGCTTAAAGGGTGAAAATATGATGCCGCCATCACTTTTTTTACAACTTACGACTAACATGCCCCCTTAATAAGTTGCGTAGCTAAACCGATTCTTCTATTTTAGCAAGCAATTCTAATATCCCTGATAAGAGTAATTTTATGGCACACAAAATTTGGGTGATGGGTGACGCCGTGGTTGATCTCATTCCAGAAGACGCAGAACGTTATCTCAAATGCCCGGGAGGCGCGCCTGCGAATGTGGCGGTGGGTATTGCCAGATTAGGAGGCCAAAGCGCCTTTATCGGCCGGGTAGGCGATGACGTCTTCGGTCATTTTCTGCGCGACGTGCTGGCTCGGGAACAGGTCGATACGCATCGCATGATCGGAGACAGCGAGCATCGGACTTCCACCGTGGTGGTCAGCCTGGACCATCAGGGCGAACGTTCATTTACCTTTATGGTTCGCCCCAGTGCCGATCTGTTTATACAACCGAGTGATCTGCCCCAGTTCAAACAGGGCGAATGGCTGCACCTCTGTTCCATTGCCTTATCCCAGGAGCCCTCGCGCAGCACGGCCTTCGAAGCGATGCGGCGTATAAAAGCCGTAAACGGATGGGTTAGCTTCGATCCCAATATCCGTGAGGATCTCTGGTCCAGCGAACAAACCTTGAAACAGTGCCTGAACCAGGCTCTGGAACTGGCGGACGTGGTTAAATTATCGCGTGAAGAGTTGGCTTTTCTCAGCACAACCGACGATGTGGAACAAGGGGTCGAGCAGCTTATGCAACGCTACCCGATTAAACTGCTGTTGGTCACCATGGGCAGTGAAGGCGTTTGGCTGCACGACCGTCAGCAGCGGCGACACTTTCAGGCGCCTTATGTAACGCCGGTGGATACCACTGGTGCTGGCGACGCTTTTGTCGCCGGGTTATTGCAGGGATTGGCCGAATATGACGACTTATCGCAGCCGACTTCATGGGATAATGTGATCGAACAGGCGCAGCTTTGCGGCGCGCTGGCAACGACGGCGAAAGGCGCGATGACGGCCCTGCCTCTTGCGCAACAACTCCATTCAACCTCTCTGGCCAGACCCTAGCCCCAGCCGTTACTCCCGCTTATCGATCCTGTTTTGTAGCCAGGATCACAGTTACTGAAACAGGTTGGTAAAGTTCCTTGCCAACCTGATATCCCCCCTATTATTTTCCCTCGGGAAAACCGGTTTAGCATTTTAGCAAAAACGGATTTTTAGCATATAAAAAACTCCTTTAAGAATAAGAAGAGATAAAAAAATGAAACCAAACCGACTCGCTATAGCAATTGGATTGTTACTCTCATGCCCGCTCTATGCTTCCGCCGCCAGTACAGACAGCATTGAAGCCCGTCTGAATGCGCTGGAGCAAAGACTGCAACAGGCTGAACAGCGCGCACAGATAGCTGAAGCCAGAGCAGAAGCCGCCGAAAAACAGACTCAGCGACTGGAGGCCCGCACCGCGCAAACCGAACAAAAGGCTCAGCAGGTTGAGCAACGCACCACCGAACTGGCCAACCAGAAATCGTTCGCCGACGGTTTCGAATTTCACGGTTACGCCCGTTCCGGGTTATCCATCAATGATTCGGCTACCAGTTCCAAAACCGATATCGGCCCTGGGATGTCGCCGGCGGGTAGCACAGGCGGGCATATCGGCCGCTTAGGCAACGAAGATGACACCTATGTTGAACTGAAACTGGAACACAAACAGAAGCTGGACAACGGCGCGACCACCCGCTTCAAGGTGATGATGGCCGACGGCCAGCGCAGTTATAACGACTGGACCGCCAGCAGCAGCGACCTTAACGTACGTGAAGCCTTCGTCGAACTGGGCTCGCTGCCGACTTTCACCGGCGCGTTGAAAGACACCACGCTGTGGGCGGGCAAACGCTTTGACCGCGATAACTTTGATATCCACTGGCTGGATAGCGACGTGGTATTCCTGGCCGGTACCGGCGGCGGTATTTATGACGTGAAGTGGACGGACGGCTTCAAAAGCAACTTCTCCCTTTACGGACGCAGCCTGGGCGAAATCACCGCGCTGGATAACGACATCAAAAACTATATCTTCACCGCCAACAACTTTGCCGGTCCGTTCCAGTTTATGCTGAGCGGGTTAAAAGCGAAAAACAATGATGTTGATGAGGCGAGAGCCAGTGACATAGCAAGAGCGGGAACCGATAACAATTATTCCACCTGGATCAGTAACCCCAACGCCGGCGATAAAGGCTTCCACGCCATGGCGGCCTGGCATGGCGATAGCTTCTACGGGCTACGTGAAGGCAGCGCGAAGGTCGCCGTGCTCTATGGTCACGGCCTGGGCGCAGAGGTTAAAAACGTCGGTTCCGACGGCAACCTGAGCAATGAGGCCAATACCTGGCGCCTGGCTACCTACGGCACCACGCCGCTGAGCAAAAACTGGAGCTTTGCGCCGGCAATTCTGGCTCAAAGCAGCAAGGATCGTTACGTTAACGGCGACAGCTATGAATGGGTAACCTTCAATGCTCGGCTGATTCAGGAAATCACCGAAAACTTCGCTCTGGCCTATGAAGGCAGCTATCAATATATGGATCTCGATCCAAGTGGTTACAGCGATCTGAATAAAGTCAGCGGCGGATTTTATAAGCTGACCTTCGCGCCTACCTTTAAAACCGGCGATATCGCTAATTTCTTCAGCCGTCCGGAACTGCGTCTATTCGCCAGCTACATGAACTGGGACAAACGGCTGGATAACTACTCAAGCAGCGACACCTTTGGCTCTACCGGTTTCACCGCCGGCGGAGAATGGAACTTCGGCGTCCAGATGGAAACCTGGTTCTAAGAATCATATAGCGACAAACGCCGGCTAGCTCTTCGCCAACCGGCGATGAGGATTACCTCATAGCCAATAATAAAAGGGAATAAAATGGACATTAACGCCACAGCGAAAGCACTGATCCCCCTGTTGGGCGGGAAAGGGAATATCGCCAGCGCCGCCCACTGCGCCACCCGTTTGCGTCTGGTGCTTAACGACGATAGCCTGGCCGATAAAAAAGCAATTGAAAATGTCGAAGGAGTCAAAGGCTGCTTTCACAATGCAGGCCAGATCCAGATAATTTTCGGTACCGGGCTGGTGAACAAGGTTTACGCCGAATTTATCAAAGTCGCCGGAGTCAGCGAATCCAGCAAGTCTGAAGCCGCCACGCTGGCCGCACAGAAGCTAAACCCGCTGCAACGTCTAGCCCGCCTGCTGTCAAACATCTTCGTTCCCATCATTCCGGCGATTGTGGCGTCCGGTCTGTTGATGGGGCTGCTCGGTTTGATCAAAACCTATGGCTGGGCCAACGCCGATAGCGCAATCTTCATTATGCTGGACATGTTCAGCTCCGCCGCCTTTATCATTCTGCCTATTCTTATCGGCTTCACCGCCGCGCGGGAATTTGGCGGCAATCCCTACCTTGGCGCGACGCTGGGCGGCATTCTCACCCACCCTGCGCTCACCAACGCCTGGGGGGTTGCCGGCGGCTTTCAGACCATGAATCTGTTCGGTCTGGACATCGCCATGGTGGGTTATCAGGGTACGGTATTCCCGGTGCTGCTGGCGGTCTGGTTTATGAGCCTGGTGGAAAAACGCCTGCGCAAAGTGGTGCCCGATGCGTTAGACATCATCATCACGCCATTCCTGACCGTGGTCATTTCCGGCTTTATCGCCTTAGTGATCATCGGCCCGGCCGGTCGTATGCTGGGCGACGGTATCTCTTTCGTACTGAGCACATTGATTACGCACGCAGGATGGCTGGCCGGGCTGCTGTTCGGCGGGCTCTATTCCGCGATTGTCATCACCGGCGTTCACCATAGCTTTCACGCCATCGAGGCAGGCCTATTGGGGAACCCGAACATCGGCGTCAATTTCCTGCTGCCCATATGGGCAATGGCCAACGTCGCTCAGGGCGGCGCCTGCCTGGCGGTTTATTTCAAAACCAAAGATGCGAAGATTAAAGCCATCGTCGTCCCTTCATCATTCTCCGCTCTGCTGGGCATCACCGAAGCGGCTATCTTTGGTATCAACCTGCGTTTTGTAAAACCGTTCCTGGCGGCGCTGGCGGGCGGGGCGTTAGGCGGCGCTTGGGTGGTATTCAACCACGTCAATATGACCGCGGTAGGCTTAACCGGTATTCCGGGGCTGGCGATCGTTCAGGCCGGTTCAATGCTTAGTTACCTGATTGGTATGGTCATCGCCTTTGGCGCGGCATTTACCATTTCATTACTGCTGAAATATAAAACGGATAGCGAATAATGATGGAAGTCCACTTGTTAAAACGTATGGCTCACGCCCTGATGTCTAACCAGCCGCGTACCGGTGAGGATCCCTATCGTCCGTATTGGCATCTTTCACCAAACGTGGGGCTACTTAACGATCCGAATGGATTTATTCATCACAACGGGCGTTACCATCTGTTTTATCAGTGGAACCCTTTAGCCTGTGCCCACGGAGCAAAATTCTGGGGGCACTGGAGTTCAGCGGATCTGGTTCATTGGCGGCACGAACCCGTCGCGCTGGTGCCCGGTGAAAGCTACGAAACCCATGGATGTTATTCCGGCTCCGCCGTCGTTGATAATGGCGCGATCGTTCTGATTTACACCGGTAACGTGAAATACGGCGATGGTTCGCGCACCGCATTTCAGTGCCTGGCCAGAGAAAACGCCGACGGCGAGTACGACAAACTGGGGCCGGTGCTGGATCTGCCCGATGGTTATACCGGTCACGTGCGCGACCCTAAAGTATGGAAACACGGCGCGCACTGGTACATGGTGCTGGGCGCGCAGGATAAACAGCTACAGGGCAAGGTACTGTTGTATCGCTCAGGCGATCTCCGCAGTTGGGATAAAGTAGCCGAGATCGCCGGCTCCCGGCTTGGCGGGCTGGGTGATTTTGGTTACATGTGGGAGTGCCCGGATTTATTCAGGCTAAACCAACAGGATGTTCTAATTTGCTGCCCACAGGGCATCCCCGCGGAAGAGGAACGTTATCTAAACACCTTTCAATCGGGTTATTTCGTTGGGAAGCTGGATTATCAGAACGGCGTTTACCAGCATCATGGATTCAGCGAACTGGATCTTGGCTTTGAATTTTATGCCCCGCAGACCACAGAAAGCGAGGATGGGCGGCGTTTGATGTTTGGCTGGATGGCCATACCTGATGAGAACGAGTTTTTTGAACCCACTATCGCCCATGGATGGATCCATACCATGACCTGCCCGCGAGAACTAACGTTGCGCGAAGGCAAGCTCTATCAGCATCCCGCGCGGGAGTTGCAGCAGTTGCGCACGCAGCATTATACCTGGCAGGGCGTGGCGAGCTATGCGCCGCAATTACCGGTGAATAGCGCCGAGGTTATATTAACCACCCAGGGAGAATTCCAGCTTGATATCTCCTCCATACTGGTTCTTTGCTGGGACGGCGAACGCCTGACCCTGAGCCGGCGGAATCGGCGTACCGCAGAACCGGAACATCGCTACTGGCGCGGAGAATTACACCAGTTGCAAATCCTGTTCGATCGTTCGAGCGTCGAAATCTTTATCAATGATGGCGCGGCCGTCATGTCCGCCAACTGTTTTCCTGACGGAGAGGCGACGCTTTCATTCAGCGGGCCGGGGCGATTGGCATTGCAGCACTGGCTGTTAGCGCCATGCGTGATAGAATGACATCCCTTTTCTCTGACGGCAGATAGCTCAAGCGGTGAAACAGACTAAACGCGTAACAATCAGCGATATTGCCACCCTCGCCGGCGTATCAAAATCCACGGCCAGCGTGGTGCTCAATGGCCGCAGCAAAGAATTTCGCGTTTCCGATGTAACCCGCGATCGCATTCTGGCCATCGCCCACGAGCAGCGTTATCAGCCCAGCATTCATGCGCGTTCGCTGCGTTCATCCCGCAGCAATACGCTGGGCTTGGTCGTGCCGGAAATGACCAACTATGGTTTCGCCATTATCTCGCGCGATCTGGAAATGCTGTGCCGCGAAGCGGGGCTACAGCTTCTTATCGCCTGTACGGATGAGAATCCCAGCCAGGAGATGATGGCGGTCAACAGTTTGGTACAGCGTCAGGTCGACGGGATCATCGTCGCGTCCAGCATGCTCAACGACATCGAATATCAGAAAATCAATCAGCAATTGCCCGTTGTGCAATTTGACCGGGTGATCGGCGAATCTGAATTACCGTTGGTAATAACCGAATCGGTGGAATCGACCGCCGAACTTGTCGAACGCGTCGCCCGCCGGCACAGCGATGAATTCTATTTTATTGGCGGCCAATCACGCATTTCTCCTACCCGCGATCGTCTGGCCGGCTTCCAGTTGGGATTACAGCGGGCAGGTATTGAGTGCCGTCCTGAATGGATTATTCATGGTAATTATCATCCCAGCTCCGGCTATGAAATGTTCGCTCAGCTCTGCGCCGAGTTGGGGCGGCCGCCCAAAGCGCTCTTTACCGCCGCCTGCGGCCTGTTGGAAGGGGTGTTACGCTATCTGAGCCAGCATAACCTGATGGAGAGCGATATCCATCTATGCAGCTTTGACGATCACTACCTGTTTGATTGTTTACCGTTGAAGATTGACACCATCGCACAAGATAGCGAACGTCTGGCGGGGAACAGTTTTGATATGATCACTACGCTGATCGAAGAGCGCCCGCTGCAACAGGATAAGCGTTATCTCCCGCCGATGCATATCCACTGGCGGCACCCCGAATCACGCTAATGCGCAACCGCTCCCCGACAATGATTTTCCCGGTCGTTCCTGCTTCTTAGGGCGTGGCGAACGGCACTCGGATCGCCGCCTGCATGACTACCCCCCTTAACGGACGAAACCGTCATTCCCGCCGGCGCGAAAATGACGGTCGCAAGGTCGCCAGCAATCTGAGTCGATTGTTTATTTAGCCGCTGACTCGGCGCCGACCAAACCCACTTTGAGATATCCGGCTTTGCGTAGCGCATCCATCACTCTCATCATGGTTTCATAATCCACGCTTTTATCCGCCTGGAAGAAGATGGTGGTTTCTTTATCGCCGCTGGTTGTCGCATCCAGCGCCTGGGCCAGCGACGCTTCATTCACCGCATCATCGCCGACATACAGCTGTTTGTCGGCTTTCACCGTCAGATAGACCGGCTTTTCCGGACGAGGCTGGGGAGCCGCGGATGAAGCCGGCAAATCAACGCGGATATCGACGGTGGCCAGCGGCGCGGCGACCATAAAGATGATCAGCAGAACCAGCATGACATCAATAAACGGCGTCACGTTGATATCATGCATTTCGCCATCTTCATTTACACTATCATTCAAGTGAATAGCCATAACTTAGCCCACCCGCAATTTCTGCGCCGATGAAGTGTTTCTTTCGTTGTTGCTGGCGGCGACATCCAGGTCGCGGCTCAATAACAGCAATATCTGCGCGGCGACATCGCCGACCAGAGCTTTATATCCGGCAATCCAGCGGGCGAATACGTTATAAATCACCACCGCCGGGATTGCGGCGACCAGACCAATCGCCGTCGCCAGCAACGCTTCTGCAATGCCGGGAGCGACAACCGCCAGGTTGGTGGTCTGCGTTTGCGCGATACCGATAAAACTATTCATGATGCCCCATACGGTGCCGAATAATCCGATGAACGGCGCAACCGCCCCCACCGTGGCCAAATAACCATTCCCGCGTCCCATGAAGCGGCTGGTCGCGGCGACCCGGCGTTCCAAACGAAACGCGGCGCGCTCTTTAATCCCTTCGTCATTATCCGAAAGGGCGGACAGTGATAGTTCATTCTGCGCATCAGCCAACAGCTGTTGCGCCACGCTGCCGGTCTTAAACGCGCTGGCCGAATCCACGGCGTCATCCAGGGTTTTTGCTTGTTCCAGCGACTGATACTCACGACGCAGACGGCGTTTGGCGCCAGACAGCTCCACGCTCTTGCTGAAGAAAATCGCCCAGGTAATCACAGAAGCCAGCAGCAGACCGATCATAACGGCTTTCACCACGATATCCGCATGCTGGTACATGCCCCAGAAGGACAGGTCCGTTCTCATCAGGTTATCCATGCCTGGCGCCGCATTGGGCGGTAAAGAAAGCGACGAGCCGGGAGCCGACGCTTCCGGCGCCACCGGCATTGGCGCCGCGGCGGAAGCGTCAGAACCAATAGCAGGAGAGCCGGGCGCAGCCGATGCCGCAGCATCGCCCGCGGGAGAAGTCGGAGCGGCAGATGTCGATGTCGCAGCATCACTGGTATTTTCACCGGATAAAGGCGTCGTCGCAAGCGCTGCCAGCGCATTTCCACTTAGTCCCGCCGTCACAAGCAGGATAACCAACGCCCTACGGGAAAATACGCTAAATGCGCCACGTTTTTTTTGCCAGGTTGATGATACCTGTTGGGTAATGTTACTGACAGCCGTATTCACGCTGTGCCTCCACCGTTAATCCATCACAATGACACAATAAGTCAGCCTGAAATGATACCAAACCCTGAATTAATTGATAGTCGTTCTCATTATTATTTATATGCACAAAGTCATTTCCCTGCGGTATCGCATGATCTACAACGACATTCGTATCAGAACGAAATTAACAAAAGGTATAAGCGGCCGTCAGATAGAGGAGATGATGGAATAAAGACTTATATTTCATCATGTAATAACCACATTATTCATGATCCTATACGCTAAATAATTCGAGTTGCAGAAAGGCGGCGACGCAGCGGGACGAAGCCCATGGATAGACCGAATAACAAAGCCAATAGACCGCTTGAAGTATGGCGAGTAACTCGCCCCGTATGCTGCTAGCTATACCTTCAAAAGAATACTACCGCTGCGGTTTTCCGTTATGTGATCAACATTAAGTTATCACACCATTTTTAGACATATTCGCTAAAGTGATCTGACAACATCAGAAAGGTAAATATAGATTAAAACCAATAAAAACAAAGTATTATGATTATTTTATTTTCTTGAAGTTTGTAATTATATAAATAAAACGGCATTTCACATCATGTATTGCTTTTGTGATATGAGTCATTCTTAAAAGTTGTATAATAGGTTAGCTTATCCCTGAGAATTAAGAGGGACTTCAGCAAAGATAATAGCCTATAACGGCAACCCTCTCGTCTTTCGCTATTAGCTCCTCGTCTTTCCGGATCTAATTTTAATAAAAATAATCAGTTACACCATTAAATACCACTCTACCCACCACTTCTGGAGATAACTCAATGAAGCTGTCAAAAATATTGATCAGCCTTTTTCTGGGTTCTGCCTCACTATTATTTACGAGCCAGACAATACAAGCGCAACAGATAAAAGCCTCAGACGTTCATCCCGAAGGTTACCCCAATGTCGTTGCCGTACAAAAAATGGGGGAAAAACTGAAAGCCGCCACAAATGGAAGACTGGAAATAAAAACGTTTCCCGGCGGAGTGCTCGGCGATGAGAAACAGATGATAGAACAGGCGCAGTTGGGCGCTATTGATATGATCCGCGTCTCTATGACGCCGGTTGCGGCAATATTGCCAGAGATAGAGGTATTCACCCTGCCCTATATTTTCCGCGATGAAGATCATATGCACAAAGTGCTTGACGGCCGAATCGGCGAAGAGATCAGGCATAAAATTACCAATAACAGTAAGTCGAGATTAGTTTTCCTGGGGTGGATGGATGCAGGCACCCGTAATCTGATAACCAAAGAGCCAGTAGTAAAACCGGAAGATCTCAAGGGAATGAAGATCCGCGTACAGGCCAGCCAGGTTGCCCTGGCAACCTTAAAGGCCATGGGCGTCAACGCCATCGCCATGGGAACCAGTGAAGTCTTCAGCGGTATGCAAACCGGCGTAATTGACGGTACGGAGAACAACCCGCCGACCTATATTGCGCATAACTATATGCCGGTCGCCAAAAACTTTACCTGGAGCCGCCACTTTATCATCCCGGAGCTGTTTCTTTATTCCAAAACCAAATGGGATAAACTTTCTAAAGAAGATCAAAATATTATTTTAACACTGGCTAAAGAAGCGCAGCAGGAACAGCGCATATTATGGCAGGAATATACGCAACAATCCCTGGATAAAATGAAAGCCGGCGGCGTTCAGTTCTATGAAATAGACAATGATTATTATTTCAAAGCAACGCAACCCGTACGCGATCAGTTCGGAGCCAAATATCAGGATCTGATTCAATCCATTGCCGACGTTAAATAATACGGTTATTACGCGGGTAAATAATAAAAATTATTTACCCGTTATTACCGATGGTAAACAGGTGAAAATATGGCCCGTAAGTATATCTCCATCATGGATATTCTCTATCTTATTGCCATGTGGGTTTCCGGCCTGGCGTTATTATTGATGACGCTGCTTATTCCCGTAGGCATTTTCGCACGCTATGTGCTTAATGCCGCGTTATCCTGGCCTGAGCCAATATCCATTATTTGCATGGTGACATTCACTTTCGTCGGCGCTGCCGTCAGTTACCGCTCCTGTTCGCACATTGCCGTCAGTATGCTGACCGACCGCTTGCCTGACTCAGGAAAGCGAGTCTGTCTACATTTGGCCAATATGCTGATGCTGTTAATCAGCGTCTTCATTCTTTACTACAGCACCCTGTTATGCATGGAGCTATGGGAACAACCGGTAGCGGAGTTTCCTTTACTTTCCGCCGGTGAAAGTTATTTACCTTTGCCCATCGGCTCGCTGATCACCCTCCTCTTTATTATCGAAAGAGTTTGCTTTGGTCCCCAGGATAAACGCCCTGTGGTGATGCTCGGCAGCTCTTAATTCGGAGCCCATAATGGATGCATTCATATTAGTGGCGGCGCTGGCGGTATTATTGGCCGTCGGCGTTCCGGTCGCCTATGCCGTAGGGCTAAGCGCCATCGTCGGCGCTTTCTGGATAGATTTGCCGCTCGAAGCGGTGATGATCCAGATTACCAACGGCGTGAATAAATTCTCTCTGCTGGCGATCCCCTTTTTTATTCTGGCGGGAGCCATCATGGCTGAAGGCGGCATCGCCCGCCGTTTGGTCAGCTTCGCCTATATTTTCGTCGGATTTATCCGCGGCGGCCTATCGCTGGTCAACATTGTCGCCTCAACATTTTTCGGCGCGATATCCGGCTCTTCGGTGGCAGATACCGCCTCGATCGGCTCCGTCATGATCCCGGAAATGGAGAAAAAGGGCTATCCGCGCGACTTTTCCGCCGCGGTAACCGCCAGCGGTTCCGTTCAGGCGATTCTAACGCCCCCCAGCCATAACTCGGTTATCTATTCGCTGGCAACCGGCGGAACGGTGTCCATCGCCTCGCTGTTTATCGCCGGGATCATGCCCGGCTTGCTGCTGAGCCTGACGATGATGGTCATGTGCGTGGGGTTTGCCCATAAGCGCGGTTATCCCAAGGGCGAACGCGTTCCTTTTCGTCAGGCGCTGAAAATTTTTGTGGATACGCTATGGGGACTGATGACGGTCGTCATCATTATGGGGGGGATCCTTTCCGGTATTTTCACCGCAACCGAGTCTGCCGCCATCGCCTGTCTATGGTCTTTCTTCGTCACCATGTTTATCTATCGGGACTACAAGTGGTCCGAGTTTCCCAAGTTGATGTATCGCACGGTGAAAACGGTCACTATCGTGATGATCCTGATCGGCTTCGCGGCGGCATTCGGCGCCATCATGACCTATATGCAGCTCCCAAGCCGGATCACTGACTTCTTCACCTCCATTTCTGATAATAAATACGTCATCCTGATGTGGATTAACATCATGCTGCTGCTGATTGGCACGCTGATGGATATGGCGCCGCTGATTTTGATCCTGACGCCCGTGCTGCTGCCCGTGGCGCTCTCCCTGGGGATCGATCCCGTCCACTTCGGCATGATCATGCTGGTTAATCTGGGGATTGGCTTGATTACCCCGCCGGTGGGCTCGGTGTTATTCGTCGCCAGCGCGGTCAGTAAACAGAAAATCGAACAGGTGGTTAAAGCTATGCTGCCGTTTTATTGCGGGCTGTTCGCGGTGCTGATGCTGGTGACCTATATTCCCGCCATTTCGCTATGGCTGCCGAAATTATTTGGCGTGTATACAGGGTGATTGCCGGAAGAGACGGTCTATTGAAAGCCACGCCCGATGAAGATACATCGGGCGTGTTGGCTGATATCCGTAAGAAAAAGGGCAACCGATATCAGCGTTGCCCAATACAAACGTGAATCAATACAAACTACAGCGCGGCGATGGTGGCCTGTTGCTCCAGCAATTTCGCTTTGGCCGCCGCATAGCTATCCAGTTTTTCACGCTCTTTCGCCACCACCGCTTCCGGGGCGCGAGCCACAAAGCCTTCGTTGGACAGCTTGTTTTCGATGCGGCCGATTTCCGCTTCAATCTTGGCCACTTCCTTCGCCAGACGATCCAGCTCCGCGGTTTTGTCAATCAAACCCGCCATCGGGATCAACAGTTCGGCGCCGCCCACCAGTTTGGTAACGGAAACCGGGCCTTTATCCCCCGCCGGCAGCAGCGTAATGCTCTCCAGACGAGCCAGCGTCTGAATAAAACCGCGGTTCTCTTCCACCCGGCGCGTCGCCTCGGCGTCGGCGTCACGCAACAGCAATTCCAGCGGTTTGCCCGGCGCGATATTCATTTCCGCACGGATGTTGCGCACCGCGATAATCGCCTGCTTGATCCACTCCAGATCGTCCAACGCCTGCGTATCTTCCTGCGCAGCATCAAACTCAGGGAAAGGCTGCAACATGATCGTATCGGCGCTAATGCCTTTCAGCGCTTTAACCCGCTGCCAGATGGTTTCGGTGATGAACGGGATGATCGGATGCGCAAGGCGCAGCAGCGCTTCCAATACGTTCACCAGCGTATGACGCGTACCGCGTAATTCCGCTTCCGTTCCGCCGTTCATCACCGGCTTAGCCAGTTCCAGATACCAGTCGCAGAACTGATTCCAGGTAAACTCATACAGAATATTGGCGGCGATATCGAAACGATAGCTATCCAGCGCTTCACGATACGCTTTAACCGTGCGGTTAAATTCCGCCAGGATCCAGCGATCGGCCAGCGACAGCACTTTATCTCCGCCGTTGAAGCCGCAATCCTGCTCTTCGGTGTTCATCAGCACAAAACGGCTGGCGTTCCACAGCTTGTTGCAGAAGTTGCGATAACCTTCCAGACGCTTCATATCCCAGTTGATATCGCGCCCGGTGGAAGCCAGCGCCGCCAGGGTAAAGCGCAGCGCATCGGTGCCGTGCGGCTCGATGCCGTTCGGGAACTGCTTCTCGGTACGCTTGCGAATTTTTTCCGCCAGTTGCGGCTGCATCATGTTGCCGGTACGTTTTTCCAGCAGCGCTTCGAGCGAAATGCCATCCACCATATCCAACGGGTCAATCACGTTCCCTTTGGATTTCGACATCTTCTGGCCTTCTTCATCACGGATCAGGCCCGTCATATAAACGGTATGGAACGGCACCTGCGGTTTGCCGTCTTCATCTTTGATGAAGTGCATGGTCAGCATGATCATGCGGGCAATCCAGAAGAAGATAATATCGAAGCCGCTGACCATCACGCTGCTGGGATGGAACGCTTTCAGCTCCGGCGTCTGTTCCGGCCAGCCCAGCGTGGAGAAGGTCCACAGACCGGAAGAGAACCAGGTGTCCAGCACGTCTTCATCCTGATTCAGCGCTACGTCGTCAGACAGGTTATTTTCGCGGCGCACTTCCGCTTCGTCATGGCCGACGTAAACCTTACCTTCGGCGTCATACCAGGCCGGAATACGGTGTCCCCACCACAGTTGGCGAGAGATACACCAGTCCTGAATATCGCGCATCCAACTGAAGTACATATTTTCGTACTGCTTCGGTACGAACTGAATTTCACCCTGCTCCACCGCTTCAATGGCCACTTTTGCCAGCGGCGCGGTACGCACATACCATTGGTCGGTCAGCATCGGTTCAATCACCACGCCGCCGCGATCGCCGTAGGGAACGGTCAAATCATGTGCTTTGATCTCTTCCAGCAGCCCCAGTTCATCAAACGCCGCGACCACCGCTTTACGAGCGGCGAAACGCTCAAGGCCGCGGAACTGGGTGGGGATATCGCCGCTGTAGGCGGTACTGGCTTCGCCATTGGTATCAAAGACTTCGGCTTCCTGGCGGATATCGCCGTCGAAGGTCAGAATGTTGATCATCGGCAACTGATGACGCTTGCCGACTTCGTAGTCGTTGAAATCATGCGCCGGCGTGATCTTCACGCAGCCGGTGCCTTTTTCCATATCGGCATGTTCGTCGCCGACGATCTTGATGCGGCGGTTAACCAACGGCAGGATCACGTCTTTGCCAATCAGATCTTTATAGCGCGGGTCTTCCGGGTTTACCGCCACGCCGGTATCGCCCAGCACGGTTTCAGGACGGGTGGTGGCGACCACCAGATAATCTTTGCCGTCAGCGGTTTTAACGCCGTCGGCCAACGGATAGCGCAGGTGCCACATGGAGCCTTTGGATTCGCGGTTTTCCACTTCCAGATCGGAAATGGCGGTACGCAGTTTCGGATCCCAGTTGACCAGGCGCTTACCGCGGTAAATCAGGTCTTCTTTATACAGCCGAACAAACACTTCTTTCACCGCGTTGGACAGACCTTCGTCCATGGTAAAGCGCTCGCGTTCCCAGTCCACGGAATTGCCCAGACGACGCATCTGACGGGTAATGGTGCCGCCGGATTCGGCTTTCCACTGCCAGATTTTATTGATAAAGCCTTCCCGGCCGTAGTCGTGGCGGGTTTTGCCCTCTTCCGCCGCGATTTTACGCTCCACCACCATCTGGGTGGCGATACCGGCGTGGTCGGTACCCGCCTGCCATAGGGTGTTTTTCCCCTGCATACGCTGATAGCGAATCAGCGTATCCATAATGGTTTGCTGGAAAGCATGGCCCATATGCAAGCTGCCGGTGACGTTGGGCGGCGGGATCATGATGCTGAAGCTTTCTTTGCTCGCATCGCCGTTCGGCTTGAAATAGCCTTGCTCTTCCCAGTGCTCGTAAAGAGGCTGCTCGATATCTTGCGGGTTATATTTCGTTTCCATTATGCTCAAAATTCAGTGAGTTGGCGGCTTAGCCGTAGTCAATTGAAAGCCGACGCTGCGATAGGCCTTATAGCGGTCGCGCGCCAACTGTTTCAGGGATTCTTCGTAAGGGACAAAGTCTATCACTTCATGGAAAGCGGTGGCAAAATCTGCGAAGTACGGCAGCAGGCTGATAAGCAGCTCCCGGGGGGCGTTTCCCCGCCGCTCCGGCCATGCCAGTTCGACCGGCGCGCCCTGACGCGGCCCCTCGCCGGCCAGATTATGCGGCACGAACGAATGGGGATCGCGTTGCCACAGCGCTTCATCCAGCCGTATGGCCTGCTGTTCATTCTCACAGGCGATCAATACGCGCTTTCCCGCGCGCCAACGTTCCGCCGCCAGATCGCATGCCAGCGCCTCAAAGGCGCTGAGCTCATCGCTTTTTCTGTCATGTTCGAGAAGATAGAACGTTGCGTTTTTCATTGTTTACACTATTGATAAGGGCCGGAAACACCGGCCCGTTTGTTCAGGTACGATTCGCCGTGCCTGACGGATTGCCATCACTCTACATCGTTCAGCCCGGCGCGATTAAGCAGGAACTGAGACAGCAGCGCCACCGGACGTCCCGTCGCGCCCTTGGCTTTCCCTGATCGCCAGGCCGTACCGGCGATATCCAGGTGCGCCCAGCTATATTTGCGCGTAAAGCGGGACAGGAAGCAACCCGCGGTGATCGCCCCGCCGGGACGACCGCCGATATTCGCCATATCGGCGAAGTTGGATTCCAGCTGTTCCTGGAACTCATCCGTTAACGGCAAGCGCCATGCCCGATCGCCGGACTGCTCGGAAGCGCCCAGCAGTTCGTGCGCCAACGGATTATGGTTCGACATCAGCCCGGTAATATGATGACCCAGCGCGATCACGCAGGCGCCGGTCAACGTGGCGATATCAATCACCACCTCTGGCTCATAGCGCTCCACATAGGTCAGCGCATCACACAGCACCAGACGGCCTTCGGCGTCGGTGTTCAGCACTTCCACCGTCAGGCCCGACATGGTGGTCAGCACATCGCCGGGACGATAAGAGCGCCCGTCGACCATGTTTTCACAGCCGGCCAGTACGCCGATAATATTCAGCGGCAGCGCCAGCTCCGCCGCCATGCGCATCACACCGTAGACCGTGGCGGCGCCGCACATATCGTATTTCATTTCATCCATGCTGTCGGCCGGCTTGATCGACACGCCGCCGGAATCAAACGTCAAGCCTTTACCGACCAACACTATCGGCCGGGCATCCGGCGACGGATCGCCCTTGTATTCGATAACCGACATCAGGGATTCATTCTGGGAACCCTGGCCGACCGCCAGATAGGCATTCATGCCCAGCTCTTTCATCTGCTGTTCGCCAATCACCCGGGTGATGATGTTCTGGCTGTAGGTATCGGCCAGTTGGCGCGCCTGAGAAGCCAGATAGGCGGCATTACAGATATTGGGCGGCATGTTGCCCAGATCTTTCGCCGCTTTGATGCCGGCGGCGATCGCCAGGCCGTGCTGAATGGCGCGTTCTCCGCTGGTCAGCTCGCGGCGCGTCGGCACATTAAACACCATTTTACGCAGCGGACGACGTAACTCGACTTTATTGCTTTTCAGTTGATCAAAGGTATAGAGCGACTCTTTCGCCGTTTCGACCGCCTGGCGCACTTTCCAGTAAGTATTACGGCCTTTAACGTGCAATTCGGTCAGAAAACAGACCGCTTCCATCGACCCCGTCTCATTTAACGAGTTGATGGTTTTCTGAATGACCTGCTTATACTGACGTTCGTCCAGTTCCCGCTCTTTGCCGCAGCCAATCAGTAAAATACGCTCTGAAAGGATGTTGGGTACATGATGCAATAGCAATGATTGCCCCACTTTGCCTTCCAGTTCACCGCGGCGAAGCAAGGCGCTAATATAGCCGTCGCTGATTTTATCAAGCTGTTCGGCAATCGGGGACAAGCGACGCGGTTCAAACACGCCGACGACAATGCATGCACTGCGTTGTTTTTCCGGGCTACCGCTTTTTACGCTGAACTCCATGTACTCTCCTGAATCTTAAAGACAAAGACGGGATCAACGGCTAGAATGTGACACTCCGTAATACTTTCCCGCCGTTGCGTTAACATAACCTGTGTTAATCTTAACGACGTAATGAATCTGCTTAGATGAGTATAAGCAGGTTCTGATAAAACAACCCAAACACAGTATGTTGTAATACAGTTTTAGCTACGAAGGTTGCCACAAATGAGTATAAATGGCGAGTTAGCGAAGAAACTATCGACTTTCCTGCAAAAAGACAAGTTTTCACAGGCGTAATTAAGCGTGATCATCACTCGATATCTGGTACGGGAAACATTTAAAAGCCAACTGGCCATCCTTTTCATTCTGTTACTAATTTTCTTTTGTCAGAAATTGGTGCGGATACTGGGCGCCGCCGTTGATGGCGATATCCCGACCAATCTGGTTATTTCCCTGCTGGGATTGGGCGTGCCTGAAATGGCGCAGCTCATTTTACCGTTAAGTTTGTTTCTCGGATTACTCATGACATTCGGCCGCCTATATGCGGAAAGCGAGATCACGGTGATGCATGCCTGCGGTCTCGGCAAAAGCGTACTGCTTAAGGCGGCGCTGGCGCTAGGGGTGCTGACGGCGGCGGCGGCGGCGGCCAATGCATTATGGCTTAGCCCCTGGTCTTCCCGCCATCAGGAAGTGGTGATGGCCGAAGCCAAAGCCAATCCCGGCATGGCAACGCTGGTGGAAGGCCAGTTCCAGTCCGCTCAGGGCGGCAATGCCGTACTGTTTGTCGGCAACGTCAAAGGCTCGGAATTTGAACACGTTTTTCTGGCTCAGCTAAGGCCCAGAGGCAACGCGCGGCCTTCGGTCGTCGTCGCCGATCGCGGCCACGTCACGCAGAACGACGATGGAACCCAGATCGTGACGCTGGACAACGGCGCCCGCTATGAAGGCACCGCGCTGCTGCGTGATTTCCGCATCACGGACTTCACCAACTATCAGGCGGTGATTGGCCATCAGTCGGTCACGCTCGATAGCAGCGACGTGGAACAGATGGATATGACCACGCTGTGGCGTTCAGATAGCCATGACGCCCGAGCCGAGTTTCACTGGCGTTTGACGCTCATCGTCTCCGTGTTGATCATGGCGTTGATGGTCGTACCGCTGAGCGTCGTCAATCCGCGCCAGGGCAGAGTGCTGAGCATGCTGCCCGCGATGCTGCTCTATCTGATTTTCTTCCTGCTGCAAAGCTCGCTGCGCTCCAACGCCAGCAAAGGGAAATTGGATCCCATGATATGGATATGGATGACGAATCTGCTGTATCTCGGCATTGCCGTGCTGTTGAATCTCTGGGATACCGTGCCAATGCGCAAAATTCGGTCCCGTCTGACGTTGAGGGAGGCGGTCTGATGTTTGGCGTACTAGACCGTTATATCGGTAAAACGATTTTTACCACCATCATGGCGACGCTGTTCATGCTGGTATCGCTTTCCGGCATCATCAAATTTGTCGATCAGCTGCGCAAAGTCGGCCAAGGAAGCTATTCGGCGCTTGGGGCCGGACTTTATACGCTGCTCAGCGTGCCGAAAGATATTGAAACCTTCTTCCCGATGGCTGCGCTGCTTGGCGCGCTGCTGGGTCTGGGGACGCTGGCAACCCGCAGTGAACTGGTGGTGATGCAGGCCGCGGGATTTACCCGCTTACAAATCGCGGCCGCCGTGATGAAAACCGCTATCCCGCTGGTACTGCTCACCATGGCGATTGGCGAGTGGGTATCGCCAAGAGGCGAACAGATGGCGCGCAACTACCGCTCGCAGATGATCTCCGGCGGCTCCATGATCTCCACGCAGAATGGTCTGTGGGCCAAAGATGGCAATGATTTCATCTTTATCGAGCGGGTGGTGAACGACAAAGAACTATCCGGGGTCAACATCTACCACTTCGATAATCAAAACAAACTGCTGTCGGTCCGCTATGCCGCATCCGCGTTGTTTGAGGATAACCAGTGGAGGCTTTCCCAGGTTGATGAATCCGACCTCCGCGACGGAAAACAGATTGGCGGCAGCCAGACGCTGAGCGGCGAATGGAAAACCAACCTGACCCCCGACAAACTCGGAGTCGCGGCACTCGAACCGACCGCCCTTTCCATCAGCGGACTATACGACTACGCCAACTACCTCAAGCTAAGCGGACAGGAACCCAGCCGCTACGTGCTGAGCATGTGGAGCAAGATATTTGCGCCGCTATCCGTCGCCGTGATGATGCTGATGGCGCTCTCCTTCATCTTCGGCCCGTTGCGCAGCGTTCCCGCCGGGGTACGTATCGTCATCGGCATCAGTTTCGGTTTCCTGTTCTACCTGCTAAATGAAATCTTCCGGCATTTGAGTCAGGTATACGGCATTCCCCCGATATTGGGCGCGATTCTGCCAAGCGCCGTGTTCCTGGTAATCAGCGTAGCGCTGCTGCTAAAACGCCGTTAGGCCGAAACGAATACGCACGCAAAGGCGCTGAGCGGGAATCCCGCCCAGCGCCTTTTTCTATCCGGCAGAAACGCGCGTCCCCGCTCCGAAAGCGCGATAACGCCTTGCCAAAGATGATTTTTTCAGCACTTAACCCGGCACAGGGCGGAATAGAGTTGCGCACCGGTCGGCAAACGGTATAATGCACCCGTTTTCCGCATACCTCTTCGTGCCGAAGTGGCGAAATCGGTAGACGCAGTTGATTCAAAATCAACCGTAGAAATACGTGCCGGTTCGAGTCCGGCCTTCGGCACCAACAGTATGTAAATAGACGTCTACGGACGTCTTTTTTTAT
Organism: Brenneria izadpanahii; assembly: GCF_017569925.1. Taxonomy (NCBI): domain Bacteria; kingdom Pseudomonadati; phylum Pseudomonadota; class Gammaproteobacteria; order Enterobacterales; family Pectobacteriaceae; genus Brenneria; species Brenneria izadpanahii. The sequence goes on from NZ_CP050854.1 coordinate 4,800,608, forward strand.
GCCTGAAATCCGCGCCACACAAGGCCTTACCCGAATTTTCTGTCAACGGAAGTCAATCTGAGTCCACCCACATCAATCTGCTTGTGAGTATAGAACCGAGTATATATGCTGGTTCGATATTGCTTATATACTCACAGCAGGATTATGGAAGGATAACCATTATGGCCCTGACAGATACTAAGGTACGTTCTGCTAAACCCGAGGAAAAAGAGTATTCGCTGGTCGATGGCGACGGCATGTTTTTGCTAGTTCATCCCAATGGCTCAAAATACTGGCGCTTTCGTTTTCGCTTCGGTGGCAAACAGCACCTGATGGCGTTTGGCGTCTATCCCGAAGTTTCACTGGCGGATGCCAGACAGAAGCGGGAAGACGCCAGAAAGTTGGTTGCTGCGGGCATTGATCCGCGTGAGCAAAAACGTGCGGTACAAGAAGAACAGGCGAAGGCGGTATTCACTTTTGAGTTTGTAGCCCGAGAGTGGCACGCTACCAATCAAAAGTGGTCGGAAGAGCATAGCCGCCGCGTGCTGAAAAGCCTGGAAGATAACCTCTTCTCTGCTATCGGTAAACGCAACATTGCCGAACTCAAAACGCGAGACCTGTTAGCCCCTATTAAGGTGGTTGAACAATCAGGCCGTCTTGAAGTGGCATCACGACTTCAACAACGCACAACCGCAATAATGCGCTACGCGGTACAAAGCGGGTTAATCGACTACAACCCGGCGCAGGAAATGGCGGGCGCTGTGGCATCAAGTAATCGGCAGCATCGTCCTGCACTGGAATTAAAGCATACTCCCGAGCTGCTTCAGCGCATCGATAGCTATACCGGCAGGCCATTAACGCGTTTGGCGGTAGAGTTGACGTTATTGATCTTTATCCGCTCCAGCGAACTGCGCTTTGCCCGTTGGTCGGAGATCGATTTTGAAACCTCAATGTGGACTATCCCTCCTGAGAGAAAACCGATAGAGGGTGTGAAGCACTCTCATCGTGGCTCAAAAATGCGTACTCCGCATTTAGTGCCCCTTTCCCGACAGGCGTTAGTTATTTTGAAGCAAATACAGCAATTCAGCGGCAACCATGAACTGATCTTTATTGGCGATCACGATCCGCGTAAGCCCATGAGTGAAAATACGGTGAACAATGCCTTGCGGGTAATGGGGTACGACACCAAGGTTGACGTCTGCGGTCACGGCTTCAGGACAATGGCCTGTAGCTCGCTAATTGAATCGGGGTTATGGTCGAGGGATGCAGTGGAGCGCCAGATGAGCCATATGGAACGTAACTCGGTACGGGCGGCGTACATCCACAAAGCGGAGCATCTGGATGAACGCAAGCTGATGTTGCAATGGTGGGCGGATTTTCTGGATGCGAATCGGGAGAAGGCGGTGAGTGCGTTTGATTTTGGGAAGTTATTGGCTGACTAATTCATAATAAATAACAGGTTGTAACTCTGGAAAGCGTTACAACCTAATAAAGTAGAATTATTAAAAGAGCTATTTTTTTGAACATGATTTTGACCTATAAGACTGTATACACACGCGGGTAAAGGAGGAGGCACGTATGACGCCAGAAGCGAAGGCGCGCCAGATAATCGATTCGAGGCTAGAACAAGCCGGTTGGATTATTCAGGATATGAAGCAAGTTAACCTGTCGGCAGGCCTTGGCGTAGTGATACGTGAATTCCCCACAGACAGCGGACCTGCGGATTATGTGTTGTTCATAAACCGGGATATGGTCGGCGTCATTGAAGCTAAAAGGGATAGCGCTGGTGAAAATATTACAGTGACCGAGATCCAGTCCGACCGTTATGCTTCGGCCAAACTGAAATGGCGCAAAGACTCGGCTCCTCTGCGTTTCCTATTCCAAGCTACGGGGCAAATCATCCGCTTTACTGATAATGCTGATCCCTCCCCGCGCTCGCGCGAGATCTTCCACTTCTTCAAACCGGAAACCTTGGCAACCTGGCTGGATCAACCAGAGACCCTACGACGCCGTTTGGCCGAGCAGATGCCTGCCCTGCCAGAGCGTAACTTACGCGACTGCCAAATTAGTGCAGTAACTGGTCTGGAAGCATCATTGGCCCAGAATAAGCCGAGAGCTTTAGTACATATGGCTACTGGTGCGGGCAAAACCTTTACGGCGATCACTTCGGTGTACCGACTGCTTAAATTTGGCGGTGCTAAGCGTATTCTCTTCTTGGTGGATACTCGTAACCTCGGCAAACAAGCACATCAAGAGTTCATGGCTTACACTCCGCCGGATGATGGGCGTAAGTTTACTGAACTCTATAACGTACAACGTTTGAATTCTCCGAATGTCGATCCCCATGCTCAGGTATGTATCAGTACCATTCAACGGATGTACTCCATCTTAAGTGGCGAACCTATAGACGAGTCGGCTGAAGATGTTTCTCTCAATGAGGTGCAACAAACCAGTCGGCAAGAAAAGTTTGTTCGCTACAATCCGCTTGTTCCGATAGAGACTTTCGACTTCATCATTATCGATGAATGCCATCGAAGCATTTACAACCTTTGGAAGCAGGTTCTCGATTACTTTGACGCCAGTTTGGTAGGCCTGACCGCTACTCCTGATAAGCGTACCTTTGGCTTTTTTAACGAAAACATTGTTGCTGAATACACTTATGAACAATCAGTCGCTGATGGCGTCAACGTCGGTTACGACGTCTACGAAATCGAAACGGAAATAACCAAGAAAGGTTCTGAACTTAAAGCTAAAGAATGGGTGGATCATCGCGACCGGCAAACGCGCAAAAAGCGTTGGAGTGAAACTGAGGAAGATACGATTTATTCAGGGAAAGAGTTGGATCGTTCAGTAGTTAATCCCAGTCAGATTCGCAAAGTGATCCTTGCGATGAAGAATGCAGTTGAAAAACAGATCTTTCCATCCCGGCAAGAGACACCCAAAACGCTTATTTTTGCTAAAACAGACAGCCACGCTGATGACATCATCAATATAGTGCGTGAAATCTATGACCAAGGGAATGCATTTTGCAAGAAAGTCACTTATCGATCGGACGAAGATGCGGATAGTGTCCTCAGTAGTTTTCGTAATGACTACAACCCGCGTATCGCTGTGACAGTGGATATGATTGCCACTGGTACTGATATCAAGCCGTTGGAAGTTCTGCTGTTTATGCGTGATGTTCGTAGCAAGGGTTACTACGAGCAGATGAAAGGCCGAGGTGTGCGATCGCTCGATAGCGATAGCTTGAAGCGTGTGAGTAACAGTGCTGATGGCGATAAAAGTCGTTTCGTGCTGATTGATGCTGTTGGGGTGGAGAAATCGCTTAAAACTGAGAGCCGCCCACTAGAGAAAAAGCCGAATATTGCGTTGAAGGATCTCCTTCAGGGCGTCGCTATGGGGTGTCGGGATGATGACACCGTTTTGTCATTGGCTAATCGTCTCATCCGACTTGCCAAACAGTTGGATGGCAAGGCCAAGGCTCGAATTGAAGAAGCTTCAGGGGGACTGAGTATTGGTGAGCTCGGTAAAGGTTTAATCACTGCACTGGATCCCGATGCTATTGTTGCGACAGCGCTTGATATTGCTCTCGCACAGGGGCTTATCCGTAACGAAGAGACCTTATTGCCTGAGGAGATCGCTGCTGCTCGTGCTGGCCGTGTCGCTGAAGCTTGTGCTCCTTTTGATAAACCATCATTGCGTGATGCTATTGAGAACGCTCGTCGTGAGCGAGAGCAATTGATTGATCATATCAACCTGGATCAGGTCATCTTCTCTGGCTTCTCTGAACAGGCTGAGAGCCAAGCTAAAGCTAATATTGCTGAATTTGTGAGTTATATTCAGCGGCATAAGGATGAAATTGCCGCACTTAGCTTCTTCTATCAACAACCTTACCAGCGACGGGCATTGACCTTTGACATGATCGAGGAATTGCACGAACATCTCGCCAAGCCGCCATTGATGCTGACCACTGAACGACTATGGAGTGCCTATGCGCGGGTTCAGACCAACCAGGTCAAAGGCGTTGAGCGCAAGCGCCAACTCACCGATCTGGTCTCGCTGGTCCGTTTTGCCCTGGGGCTAGAGAGTGAGCTCAAACCTTTTGCCGATGAGGTAGATAAGCGCTTCCAGACCTGGATTTTCCGCCACAACGCTCAACGTGCCAGTGCCTTTACCCCGGAACAAACCGAATGGTTGCGCCTGATCAAAGAGCATATTGCCAGCAGTTGCAGCATTCAGCGCGATGATTTTGACTACGCCGAACTGGCCGATAAGGGCGGGTTGCAGAAGGCATGGCAACTATTTGGTAAGGAGTTGGATACCTTGATAACAGAAATGAATAAGGAATTGGTGGCGTGAGTACATTGCCAATCGGATGGGCTCGGGTTGATTTTGATGAATCGGTTGATGTCGTATCAGATCGTGGATTTCGAATAAAACAAAAAGACTATCTAACGTCAGGAAAACTACCCGTAATTGATCAAGGTGAAGGATTCATCGGGGGCTACACAAATGACCTTGATGCTCAAGTCATATCACCAAGTCCGCTGATCGTTTTCGGCGATCATACACGTCGTTTCAAACTAGTAACATTTCCGTTTGCTGTTGGAGCCGATGGCGTAAAACTCTTTTCACCAATCCCTGTTTGGGAACCAAAATTCCTATTTTTACAGCTACAAAATCTCTCTATCGAAAATAGAGGGTATGGTCGTCACTTCCAGCATTTACGCAAAAAATCACTTTTTCTTGCCCCTTTCCCAGAACAAATCCGCATCGTAGAAAAACTCGAAGAGCTGCTAACAGGTCTCGATTCTGGTATGGCCGAGCTTAAAGTTGCACAGAAAAAGCTTTCTCAGTATCGCCAGTCATTGCTCAAAGCCGCCGTCGAAGGGGCTTTGACAGCAGAGTGGCGAGAGAACAACCCACCGATCGAGAGTGGATCACAACTGTTGGAACGCATTCTGCTTGAGCGCCGCGCGCGCTGGGAAGCCAAGCAGTTGGCCAAGTTCACCGAGCAGGGCAAAAAACCACCGAAGGACTGGCAGAATAAATACCCTGAGCCGGTTCAGCCCGATACCACTGATTTACCGCAACTGCCGGAGGGGTGGGTTTGGGCGAGTGTGGAACAAATTGCTTCTGATGAACAATACAGCCTTGCTATAGGACCATTTGGCAGCAACCTTAAAGTTTCTGATTACCGTGCTTCAGGTGTGCCTTTGGTCTTTGTTCGCAATATTCGCTCCGGCAATTACGGTGGTGAGAACACCAGGTTTGTATCACAGATAAAAGCAAACGAGCTAAGTGCGCATGGTGTAATGCCGGGTGATGTCGTAGTTACAAAAATGGGCGAGCCACCAGGGGATGCAGACGTATATCCAGACGATCAGCCTCCTGCGATTATCACGGCAGATTGCATAAAAATTCGATGCTGTGGCGAATTAATGAACCCATTATTTTTGAAAATAGCGATCAATTCGAATGTTGGAAAGCGTCAAATTGAGCCAATGACTAAAGGTGTAGCCCAAAAAAAGGTAAGCCTTGGTCGATTCAGTAAGTTAGCGGTCCCTGTACCACCAGCCAATGAACAATCTCTAATTGTGCGGATGGTTGGCGAAGCAGACAACGATGCTTTTGTACAATTAGCTGCCATCGATTTATCGCTCAAACAATGCAGCGCCCAACGCCAAAATATTCTGCGTGCCGCATTCTCTGGGCAATTAGTAACGCAGGAGCCTAATGATGAACCTGCCAGCGTGCTGCTGGAACGCATTCGCGCCCAGCGGGCGGAACAGGCTAAGCAGCCTAAACCTCGCATGACTAAGAAAAAGGAGAGCACCACAGTGGCTCGCAAATTAATCGATGTACTCACCGAGGCTAGCGACTGGCTGCCAGCACAAGAGGCCTTTCGCCGCTGTGGGATTGCTGATGGAGCGCAAACCGAAGAGATTGAAGCGCTGTATGCCGAATTGCGCACATTGGATAAGAGTCAGCATCTATCATTCAAGGCGGTCTTCGACTTGGTTGACACACCGGAAGGCAAAAAACACCGCAAGGTCGCCGACCATTTAAAGTGGGTTGGCTAAACCATGCGTTTAGATAAGCTCACCATAGGTAGCGCCAAAGACAGCCCAACCCACCAGTTCAAAAACCTGAAGAATGTCACCATCGACTTTGATGAAGAACATTGGGTCACCGTGGTAATTGGTTGGAACGGCACCGGAAAATCTAATGTGCTGGAAGCATTGGCTATCATCTTTCGAGATTTGATCGCCAAAAAACGCACACCCTCTTTTGCCTTTCAACTGGCTTATCGCATGGGTTCTGACGAAAAGTTGCTCCACATTCACATTGATGCCGACCCAGATCGTGACAAAGAGCCTTTCGTAATTCATGTTGCGACGGACTTGCAGGCCCGTGGTGAGGGAACTCTGACTCCATTCATCGAAGGTGAGGAGACAGTATCAGCCTTACGTGGTAACGCCATTAAGCTCACAGCCTTCTTGAAGGCAGACAGCGATTTTCTGCCTCGTTATGTGTTCAGCTACTACTCTGGCGAAAGCCCGCGTATGCATGAGATATTTCGTCCCTACCTGGAAAGCTACGATAGCAAACTGCGTAACGGCGAAGACCCAGGTTTAAAACGGTTGTTCTATGCCATGCCGGTGCATAGTCAGTTCGTTTTGCTCGCATTTTTGATTCAACAATCAGACATCGTCAGAACCTTTCTGGATGAACACCTGGGGCTAGACCCTGATGAGGGTATTGAATCCGTACTGTTTGTACTACGTCAACCACCATGGAAATCCAAGGCTACCGATGGCGATCCTCGTTTCTGGAATGCGCGTGGTGTAGTGCGTGACTTCTTATCGCGTCTCTATGACATCGCATTGGCTCCGATTGAAGTGTCTCGACAGGTATCGACATCAATCTGGAACAAAACGACTCTGCAGTTTAAGTATCTCTATGTGAAGGATATTGAGGCACTGCGGCGCTTGGTCGGTGATCAAGTCCCGGCCCAGTTTTTTCGGGATTTGGAGAGCACCTATGTTTCAGAATTAATTGAAGAAGTTCGCATTAAAGTTCGTCTTAAGAAAAACGATGGTAGCGTGACCTTTCGCGAGCTAAGTGAAGGTGAGCAGCAGCTGCTCACCGTCCTCGGCTTGCTTCGCTTTACCGCAGAAGATGAAAGCCTATTTCTGTTGGATGAGCCTGACACGCACTTAAACCCCCGCTGGAGTGTGGATTACATATCGTATCTCAAGCAGTTCATTGCGAGCGGTACTACCCATGAAGAGACCAGTCACATCTTGCTCACAACTCACAATCCTCTAGCCATTGCCGAACTGGACCGAGAGCAAGTACAAATCTTGCGGATGAGCAAGGAGGATGAACAGCGTCGGATTGTGGCCTGTTACCCAGAGATGGCACCTCGAGGAATGGGCTACGCAGCAATCGTGACCAGCGATATGTTTGGAATTGCTTCATCACTGGATCAACCTACACAGTTGCTGTTGGAAACACAGAGGGCTTTCGCCGCCAAATCACACCTCTCGGTAGAGGAACAGCAAGAACTGGATATCATCAACGCTCAACTAAATCGCCTTGGTTTTCGGTTTTTCCATCCTGATGACGAATACTCACGATATTTGCGACTTCGCAATGAAATCCTTATGGCTCGTTTTACGGTTACAAAACCAAGAGAGCTAGCGGATAGAGTGGTTGCTATGAGTCGGAGCGAGCGGGAGGCGCTTGCGACCGCTCTGATTGAAAAGCTGATGTCTGATGATGATGAGCAGATGGATAAGGTCGATCCATGAGATATATTGATATTGATGAATTAGAGTTGCCAGATGGATGGTTAGAAAAAGCGGCTACCGCCTCTGCTGCTGTTGCTGCGGGTGCTAAACCAGACGATCATTCAGCCGTTTGGCGCGAACTCAAGGATGCTTTGGCTGACCTATTTCCCAATAAAAAATGCTGGTACTGCGAGTCTCCAGTTGATCGCGCGGACAATGCAGTCGATCACTTTCGCCCTAAAGGAAGAGTGAGTGATGCAGCACACCCACATAACGGATATCGCTGGTTAAGTTTTGAACCTAAAAATTATCGTTATGCGTGCACGTTCTGTAACAGTCTGCGCAAAGACGTTGAAAGTGGGACTGTAGCAGGCAAAGCAGATCGTTTTCCACTGATTGTTGAAGCGAACCGTCTTTATGCTCCAGGCCCATTGACACAGGAAAAACCCACCTTACTCGATCCCTGCGAACTGAACGACTGGGAATTAATAGGATGCAAACAGGAAAATGGGAAACCGTGTCCGACAAGCACAGACCAATTAAAAAAAAACAGAGCTGAAGTATCTATTTCTATTTATCACCTCGACTATGAACCCACTTGCAAGCAGCGACATGCTGCTGCAGTGAGTCTTATGGCTGACATTGCACTAGCAAAGCAATTTTTTGGGCAACCGGGAATGGATGATTTCTTCACTAACGTTGCGAAAAAAATAAAACGAGCAATCAGCCTTAAGGCTCCTTTCAGTGGGGATATGATTTTTCTCTTGAGGGGACAACGAGACGCAGCTCATCCCTGGATTCAAATGTTGTTGGAACTCTGATATGAACGCAAGCACCCTAGTCCAGAAACTCTGGAACTTCTGTAACACTCTGCGCGATGATGGCGTCGGTTATGGCGACTATCTGGAGCAGCTCACCTATCTGTTGTTTTTAAAGCTGGCACACGAATATGCACAAGAGCCCTATAACCACGCCACCAAAATCCCCAAAGGCTATGGCTGGAGCAGTTTGAGCAGCAAAACTGGCGAGCCGTTAGAGGCGCATTACCTATCTACTCTGCACAAACTGGGGCAGGAGCCGGGTATGCTGGGCGCTATCTTCTTCAAGGCACAGAACAAGATTCAAGATCCAGCCAAGCTTTCTCGCTTGGTACAACTCATTGATGCGGAAAACTGGATCAGCTTGGATGCCGATACCAAAGGCGATCTCTACGAAGGTCTGCTGCAAAAAAACGCTGAGGACACCAAGAGTGGTGCCGGTCAGTACTTTACCCCCCGAGCCATCATTCAAGCTATGGTCGCCTGTATGCAGCCCGAGCCGATGAAAACCATCGCCGATCCTGCCTGTGGCACGGGGGGATTCTTTCTGGTCGTCAATGAATGGTTATCAGGTACAGGTCACTGGCTGCAAGAAAACGCCGATTGGTTGCAGCGTGAAATTCCCAAGCTCAATAGGACACAAGCGCGCTTTTTGCGTGAGGGGACCTTCTACGGTAACGAGATAGTTTCCAGCACGCGCCGCATGTGTCTGATGAACCTGTTTTTGCACAATATTGGCGAGCTGTATGGCGAACCAGCGATAGAGCGTTCCGATGCCCTGATTTCAGAGCCAAAAATCAAGGTTGATTATGTGCTGGCCAATCCACCGTTTGGCAAAAAGAGCAGCATGACCATCACCAATGAAGAGGGTGATGAAGATCGTGATGCGCTGACTTACGAGCGCCAGGATTTCTGGGAAACTACCTCCAACAAGCAGCTTAACTTTCTACAGCACATCGTCAGCATGCTGAAACTGGATGGCAAGGCTGCAGTAGTACTGCCTGATAATGTATTATTTGAAGGTGGGGTAGGGGAAAAAATTCGACGGAAATTGCTGGAAAATTGTGATGTTCACACCATACTGCGTTTACCCTCAGGTATTTTTTATGCACAAGGCGTAAAAGCTAACGTTGTGTTCTTTGACGCAAAGCCCAAAGATGGGAAAATTCATACAAAAGGAATTTGGTTCTATGATCTGCGTACTGGCAAGCATTTTACGTTAAAGACTCGTACGCTAAAACTAAATGACTTGCAGGATTTTATCGCTTGCTATAACCCAAAAAATCGTCACAAAAGACAAGAAACTGAACGTTTCAAGTTCTTCAGCTATGAAGAGCTTGTAGCTAGAGATAAGGCTAGCCTCGATATTTTTTGGTTGAAAGACGACAGCCTGGATAATCTTGAGGATTTGCCTCCACCAGATGTTCTACAGCACGAAATTATTGAACATTTAGAAGCGGCGTTAACCGCTTTCCGCGAAGTGGCTAATGAGTTACAAGTTGTATCTAAGCAGACAGATGGCTAAGTGAAAAAATCAAGGTTAGCTATCTAGAATAACGTAGTAGCTAACTTTGAGATTCAACTTTAGTGGCTCTAGACTAGAGCACGGAAAGTCTTATGAGTTATGAACTTGCTGTTTATCAATTGGTTAATAATGGTTGGCTAATTATTAATCGTTGTGGGGTATTATCTAAAGTTGGATTGACGAGGACGACCTCGTTTTTTCGATTGATTCTTTATCATTTCTCCTCGACCAAATATTCTGGAGTTATTTGGCAGCGTTAATCGTATTATACTATCGGTTTTTGTTAAGTATTTTATGGCTATTTTTAAATTATTTCTTTTCTTGTTATCTGAGTAATGTACATTGCCGATTCCTGACCTATCGTCCTGATGATAGGCTGCATTGCAGTTGAAATAGAGCCCCATGCCATCAGTTATTTTTTGTGACCAATATACTCCAACAAGTCTAGCCAATAAAATATCATTGCGAACTTTATTGCCATCAAAAAAAAAGCAAGTATGGTAATGAAATCCTTTAATGGAGCCAAATTCCATTTTCCACAAGTAACCTATACAATACTGAAATAATGAGTGTGATTGTACGCTTTTCATTAATTTTTTACGATGGATTTGAGTAGTCGCCGCTGTTATTGAATTGTATTTCGACTTTAGATACGAAAGATCAACTCTGAGCACTAAGATTTTGCTATAGTTTTCAAAAAGTTCGTCGATGTAAGACAATGAACTTAAATAGTTTTTTTTAGCTGTTCGATGAAAGTTCCGTAGTTTTCTTTTATATTTTACTGAGTTTGATTCAACCTGAAATTGGTGTAGTAAATTATTTAGCGTAATTATGTCCGCCGGGGTTGGATTTGATTCCCCTAGCGTTCTATATAGGTTGTTATTTTTTTTAATATGAAAAAACAACTCTATTAGCGGATGGGGTTTATGATATTCGCACATGGAGTTTTTAACCTGTTCAATACAACTTATTGCTTCTAATAAAATACGGGTTGTATATTTATTATTTACTGTCGCGTTAGTGTTTAAGGATGTGTTTTCCTTTCGTACGAGTTGGTTTAATATTGACAGTATTCGTACCTGTGATTTAATGTAATCATAATCTTTTGTTATCAATAATGTTGTGTCATTGATTGCGTCGTGTAAGCATGATGATTCTAATAATGACCATTCTTTATCATTCATTGTAGTAACTCTTCTACTCTCTCAAAAAGTAATGTTTATATGGATGGGTCGTGATTAAGTTATTATTTATAAGCAATTAGTATATAATAAAATCCTAAATGCTTAAGTTGAGTATTTAAGTGGGTAATAACCATTGGAGGGGTTTCATTACAGATCTCTTACGTATAGACGGTATTCCCGGGATAATACCGTGATAGCAAGTTAGTGATCTGTTAGTGATCTGTTATCATCAGGATAATGGCTATTTAGCCATCTTAGATAAATTCTTAGTTCCCAACGACTGCGGTTGCCTATTTTTATTGGCTTAGGGAAGAGACCACTAGCCATAAGCTTGTAGAAGAAGGCCCGAGAGAGTCCGGAGTGCTGACATAGATATTTCATGTCAACTAAGCGATCTGCCGGGTTTTCGTCAAGAGAGATTGCGTTCATTTTATTCACCTCGCTGTTTTTAAATTCGAGATGAAGCATAAACACTGGTAGTAAAAATTACTTGGTAAGAAATTTATCCAAAAAACTTACTAACTACATCAGCGTTGATTGCACAGTGATGTTGCGTGACTATGATTCAGGTCGCAGAGGCTTTAGCAATAGTTCTAACCATGAAAAAATTATGAAAACCGATATGATAGAAAGTGTATGTATTGCCTGAATAACTTATTATTATGGTTTCGTTAATTTTGTAGTTTTTTTGATAAAGCCGTAAAGTAGCCTATGGGATGGACTCTTACTCTAACCGCGAAGAGAACTGCGTAAATCATGTATCTATGGAAACATGAATATAAATTACTTTTACCTACTTGGTGTTTTTTATTAACTCCTCAATAGTCATCGTTTTAAGATTTTCATTTTTCTGAATTGCTATTGATAGTTGTTCTAGCCTGCCATCGTTAAAAGTAAGATCAAAAGTTTTAAGTTTTGTTGCCTTGAAATTAGAACCATCAAATTCGACATATTTATTTGGCGTATCTATATCTTCAAGACTTAATAGTTTGTTGACTTGAGATAAGGGTATCTGAATGCCATTAATTCTTTGCCAAATTAATAGGTCAGCAATAGGTATTACTTGGTTTCTAAATATATCAATTATTTTATTTTTAGGGAGCGGTTTTTCCGTGTAATTGAATTTTTTTTCTATTTTATATCTTTCTCGTAAAGTTGAAATTGTGTTTTTGAATGAATCGATTAATTGTGCATCTGTGTATCCTTCTAAATCGACATATAAATAAACATGGTCGACATAAGGCTTTTGAAGGCTTGTTAATGTATCTGCTTTATTTGGCTCATCATCGTCTGTAATGTGTTTAATATAAGGAGAATGAAAGTCACGTAATTTTAGATTTTGATAAATATTCTCAATGTGCGATACCGTTAATTCATATACTGGCGATTTAATTTCTATGGTTCTATTTTCTATATTAAAGCATAATGATTTATTTTCTTCTTTTGATATATCTTCTAGTTGGGAGGTTTCTTGATAAGTGTTTTTTCTTATTTCTGGTTTTCCAGAGATAATATCAATGTATGATTTTTTTATGCCAGGGAAGTCAATAAGTTCCTCATGCGAAGAAAATCCGATAAGCTCAAGACGAGCGTATAATTCATCTAACATATCCGCGATGGTTAATTTCCGAACAAAGTTGTAATTTTTTATATTAAACCAACTCACATCCTCTCGTGTGGCCTTATGTTTCTTTGTAGTGGGGGATGTTAACATTTTCGTATATATGTTTTCTTTCATTATTCTTTCCCTTTTTTATCATTTAAATATATTATTGAATTAATGTCTTGTTTTTTAAATTCCTATCTTTTGTCTAGCATTGGAGTGAACCTGTTTTTTCTGAATTTAATTTTGACTGTTGTTTTATCGCTTGATTGAGGCAGCAAATCCATAAATCATACCGTAAATACAATTTAGTATCTGCTATTTCTGCTATTAATAGCAGAAATAGCAGATACTGAACAGCATACACCACGTATGATTTAAGAGTCTATACCAGTACAGGCTATGATGCTGTCAGTTTGGACACGAACAGCGTGCAGAAACTGGAGCATACTGGTAGCACATGAGAATGTTGAGTAAAATGAAATAGGCTAAATGGGATAGCTTCTATGTCTATCACTATGTTCTTTATGTAATGAAAAAGAGATTATAATCATTGAGTGTACGGTTGAAAGTATTCGATGATAATTGGTAAGTGATATTTTCCTCTTGGTGAAATATAACAAATTTGCGAATTTTGATATATGTACCCACCGTTTTTTTGATGATTAGCTCATCAATGTAAAATATAGTTTTGTTTTTTATTGGAAAAAATAAATACACCATTTAGACGTAATTATCAACACGGATTTTTATTATTTTATGGCCTTTGAGTTAAATAAAAAATATAAGAGTGGTGTTGTAAGTCGTGTGGTTATCTTCTCTTTGGTGAAATAAAACGCGCCTTCATTGAAGGCGCGTTTTTACTATTGCTACGTATGGTAAGTCAAAATACTGATTTATTTTGTACTTTATAGTAAACAAAAATTGTTTTTCCATATGGTGCTACTTGAATTTTTCCAGTGTCATGCAAGTATCTAAGCGCGGATTCAAAGCGTGTGTATTGGCGTAATGAGTTTGGGCCGTACTGACGTATATGGTTTTTTTTAATGGGTTGAAAGTTATTCATATGAAAACGTTCTATCAACCATTCATAGAGCACATTAGCATCTGAGATGTACTGTGGTTCTGGGGTTAGGATTCGTAAAGCTTCACTTAGATACCACTGGCAGACGGCAACAGCATTTTCCACGTTTTCTAATGTTATATCTCCATCTTCGTTGCTAAAATAATGAAAGAGAGCGGCCATGCGAGCTATTTTATTTCCTTCTTTGCTTGCAAAATCACGAATAGAGAAATAGTCACCATTAACACCAACTCTACGTTCAATCTGATCACACAAATATATCCATCGATTTTTAGCGTCAGGAGAGAAATGTAATAATGTGCGATTTTTATTCTTGGATGTAAGTGTTCCTAAATAATGGTTTAACATCTGGTTAAGACGTGAGTAATAAGGGAGAATAAGATTGTGGTAGTTATTATTCATGTTTCCTATACGGGTGCCAATTGTTGATATCGGAAAGGAAAAGAAAAAACGAGCTAAAAAGCCACTGCCCCTAACTTGTTCGTGCGCATGTTTAAGGTACTTATGCAATGGCGCATTTTGCACCATTATATTTGCACTCAGCCGAGATCCGAATATTTTATAGCTCTCAGAATGACGACGTGTGACAGAAATCGGCATTCCATCCCATAACTCGTTGAGCAATGCCAAATTTTTAAACGCTTGGCTGTTTATTATTTCTCCACCTTCGGATGAGTGTAGTGCTAATGATCCTCCACCTGTGTGTAATAAATGTTGCAAGGCCGCCGGTGTTATATCGTTAGCTAATAGTTGCACTTTTCTCGGTAGCTGTGGTTCATTCTGAAAATGCTCCATTAGCTGTGCTTTTACATCATCTGTTGGCAATTTTTTTCTTGTATTGTTTTTGAGGTTGTTTTTTATTGCGCTTAATTCCATTTCCCAAATATCTAATTCAAATTTGTATTTTTTTAAATCTTCTTGATGTTTTAAATAAGCGATTTTTTCATGTTCATGAATCGGCTGCATAAATATTTTATCAACCGTTGATTTCCTTTCCCCCGATTCTGCAACTGTTAAAAAATTGCATGAGACTGGGAATGTAAGCCCATCCTTAGGGCTTACATCAATCATCCCTTGAGCTAATAGTGCTATGGGGGCCATTGCCGAAGCAAAGATAAGAGGTATTGGTGCTTGGGTTTTACTACTTACTGCACTAATAGCATCTCGGAGCACATCTGGAATTTTTTCTGAAGGAAAAGTTGGATTTTCTAAATGAGAGTTAGGGGCTACCATATTGGTATTCGCTAAATAATTCATTTTATCACCTTTGTTTTGTCACAATGATTTATTTCGGAGTTTATTAATAAATGAGATTTCATTTTTAATCAAAGTGTTATTAATCAAGTTTTCAGGGGAGGACATAAGTTGACTTCAGTAGACAATGGTGAACATATATGGAATGGGGGGCAGTAAGTGGCGAGTCAGGTATTGATGTTAATTCTGTGTTTTTATCTATGAATCAAAAATAAAATAACAATATATTATTTTATGGATATCGCGCATAGGCTTTGGTCATCAGGTAATTTATATGACATATCCTGTCGTCTTGGTGGATTTTATGTATAAAAATCAATCATATTAGTCGACACATCCTGTCTGTTCTACCCATTACAGTAATCGCTCCTAAACGATTATTGAGGATAGATGATGGCAGTTTATCGGCTAGATCCTGATTTGGCTTTGCTAAGCCAATGCAGTAATGAAGACCTTCAACTGCTGGTTGAATTGTTAACCATTGATAGTAAGGACGGTGAAAAACGCTGGTCGGAGACGTTAACCAGCTCAAGCGAATATCAGCGTTTTTACCCGGATCACAGCAAATACTGGACGTCGATTGGCGCAGAGTTACAAACTTTTGGCGCAAACACGTTAGTCAGTTTGGTGCGCGGTGGACAGGGCGTTCTTTACCGTGAAATTTTGTGCGATGTCTGTGACAAGCTGGATGTTAATTACAATAAAAACAGCACGACGGAGTCGATTGAACTTAATCTGCTCATGAAAGTACTGGAAAAAAGTCTGGACAACATGACACCAGATGAACTAGCGATGTTGTCTAAAAATATGCAACTCGATTTAACCAGCCCAACACCACAACTCATTCTTATCGCTATACAGGCAGCCATTCGCACCTCTTCTGTTGCCGCTTTGGAACTCGCAACAACATTGGCAGCCAGCGTGATCACCGCACTCGGCGGGATCGCGACCTGGGGTACCGTGTTCGTTGCGTCTCGCGCCCTTTCAGTTCTCGCTGGCCCCGTCGGTTTGGCGCTCAGTTCAGCCTGGATGCTGTCGGATATTGCGGGCCCTGCATACCGTGTCACGATCCCTGCCTGCATCGTTATCGCCTGGCTACGTCAGAAAAATCTTACCCAATATTGATTTATTCCGTGTATGCCAAAAGGGATGCACGGAATTTATACAGGAATTAAAGCCATGCCTGAACAGGGAAAACGTTACGACCGGCTCGCCAGTCGCCTGGCTATTTTAGTCAGCAGGCTCTTCATGGGGGAGTCTCTGTCAGTCAAACAACTGGCTTTGGAATTCAATGTCTCGGAAAGAACGATTCAGAGAGATTTACGACAGCGGTTACAATATCTGGATACCGAATTAAAAGATGGATACTTGCGGCTTTCTGATGCCAGGGGGCCATTTCGTACCGATCACGATATCATTACGTTTGCGCGTATTACCCATGTAGCACAATTTTTCCCTGCACTGGATAAAAAGTTGCTTTCCGTTTTGCTGGATGCAGGACAGGACTCTCCCTATATCGTCTATAACGCGCCGCCACGAAATGTTCCTTCTTTGTTCGGTGGGTTTTATGCCATCACACAGGCTATAGTTAAAAACCGCTTAATCAACTTTTTACATAATGGTCGCAGACACATCGCCATTGCCCCCTATCGCCTTATTTACTTTGATGGGGAATGGTATCTGGCGACAGAAAAGCAAAACCACATAAAAGTATTTAATCTGGTGGCAATTACGGATGTAGCGATGACCATTAGTTCATTTAGTAAAAAGGAGAAAATGAGACGAATTTTCCAAGATAAACGATTCATTACAGCGTTACCACACTTTCAATATATCTGTGAACTTATATGTGAATAAATAAGATGAACAATGAGTATCGTTAAACTCACTCACACTTATTAAATCACCACTTTACACAATGAGATATTATACGCGTTTTATAAGGAGTTATTGCATGAATCATTCAAAATGGTGGTTACCAGTATTATCATTACTCTTTTCTGGAGTGGTCATCGGTGCGCAAACACCGGTACCAATAACGGTAATGACATATAACAATGTCCATGTGGCGGGAAATCGCTACGTTGATGTTGTTGTCACGGCTAAAACGGATACTGTTCGTATCAATAATATCAGTGTCAATCGTGGAAATTGCCGTATTGGAAATCTGAAATACTTCGGCACCAGCAACAAGGAAACGATTATCCCGGCCACACTTCGCTATGGTGAATCGGTGAAAGTCCCTTTTTACAATGATTGTGTTGCCTCAGAAGTCCAGGTGGATACTGATAAAGGCGGTTGGACATTCACTTTTGATTGAAATAACACTTCAATATCTCACTGAAATATAAGGATACGCCACATGAAATACTTAAAAGGTGCCGTATTGGCGGCGCTGTTGTTACCCTTGGGTAGTGCTGTTGCGGCTGAGTGGACATACTGGTCATTGCAGGGATATGCAGGCGTTCATCTGAGTAATGACGATAAGCATTATCTTGAAATCAGTTGTGAATTATATTCCTCGAAACCACCTGTTTTACGTGTGCAGGCCGGGTTTAGCGGTGATTATTCTCAGCTACAGGTTGATGGGCATGAAGTATCACAACCCTTTCACTCGTTAGAACGGATAAAAACAGAATGGGAGGCATTACGTCAGGCGAAAGTCATTCGTGTCAGTGATGCGAATGGAAAGTCATACACATTTAATGTTACAGGCAATAAAGACTTCCCCCCCTTTGGTTCTGAGTACTATCCCTGTGATAAGGAATGACTTTCAAATATTATCGATAAAGGTCAGGCATTATGTCATTACTTAAAATGTTAATTGCTGCATTAGGTAAAGTAAATTACCTGGTATTCAAGTGCTCAAGCTCAGGATTTTGTAGCTGAGCACTTACGGCAGGCAGGTTATAATGACGAAGAAGTTGAAGCAGCCCGGGAGGCTGCTTTTTTATTGATAGGTGCAATAACCACTACAATAATGAATTTTATTCTTCGTACTGCTTTTACTGCCTGAAAGATGAAATCCATTCTTTCATTAATTATCATTTCAACAAGATGTGCCAGGGTCATTCACTCTGGCACATAAGGAGTTTTTATGCCCAAGTTAGCCTCGCGCTTTGGTACGGTAAATATTATTCGCCGCGACCGTCCATTAACCCGTGACGAACTGGCGCACACGGTTCCCAGCGTATTTAGTGAAGACAAGCATGGCTCGCGTAGCGAACGGTATACCTATATTCCCACCATTACCCTGTTGGATAACTTACAGCGTGAAGGCTTTCAGCCATTTTTTGCTTGCCAAACCCGTGTACGTGATCCGGAGAAACGGGAGCATACCAAGCACATGCTGCGCTTGCGCCGGGAAGGTCAAATTACGGGCAAACAGGTGCCAGAGATTATTTTGCTTAATAGTCATGACGGCTCCAGCAGTTATCAAATGTTGCCTGGTCTTTTTAGACAGGTTTGTCACAATGGTTTAATTTGTGGTGAATCCCTGGGTGAAGTCCGTGTTCCCCATAAGGGTGATGTGGTTGGCCGTGTTATTGAGGGGGCTTATGAGGTAGTAGATACCTTTGAGCGTATTGATGAAAAACGTGATGCCATGCAGTCATTATTATTACCACCACCGGCACAGACTGCGTTGGCTCAGGCTGCGTTAACCTACCGATTTGGTGAAGAGTATCAGCCAGTGACAGAGGCTCAAATCCTGTCGCCTCGCCGCTGGCAGGACGAAAGCAATGATCTGTGGACCACTTACCAGCGTATTCAGGAAAATTTGATTAAAGGTGGACTATCAGGCCGTACAGTTCAAGGTAAACGAGCCAGAACCCGTGCTGTCAAAGGGATTGATGGTGATGTAAAACTTAACCGCGCCCTGTGGATACTGGCCGAAAATATGCTGGAACTGGCATCCTAATTTCCCTCATTTTGTTTCATTCTCCCTTATTACCTCACTTCAAGGACTTATCATGTCATGTAATTCATTGGCAGGAAGCATTGCGTCCAGAGAGCAGCGCATCATCCAGATGGCGTTGTGCCTGCTGGAAAAACGCGTGCGTAAAAATGCGCGGCAGTTCAAAACCTCGGAGGACACCAAAAGCTGGTTAATGCTGGAGCTCAGCAGTCTGGAACGCGAAGTCTTTATGGTGCTGTATCTGGATAACCAGCATCGCCTGATAGAAAAGGAAATTATCGCGCTGGGCGGTATCAACAGCACCGAAGTGCATCCGCGTGAAATCCTCAAAGCCTCACTGCGCCATAACGCCGCTGCTGTGATACTGGCACATAACCATCCATCCAACTGGGCCGAACCCAGTCAGGCCGACCGCAACATTACTGACAGGCTGAAGGAATCACTGTCACAACTCGACGTCAAAGTACTCGACCATCTGGTGATCGGCGGCACTGAGGTGGTGTCGTTCGCTGAACGCGGCTGGCTGTGATGACCACACTTACCACCGTGTTTTTATAAGGAGGCGATCATGCCATCGTCTGATACCCCGGAATGGGGACTAAAACGTGCTGTCACTCCGCAATTCGGAGCCAGGCTGATTCAGGAAGGTAACTATCTTCATTATCTGGCAGACCGGGCCAGCGTTGTCGGTACGTTCAGCGAAACGGAAGCCCGTTATCTGGAACAGAGCTTTCCTGAGCTGATTAAGCAGTTGGAACAGAAGCTACGCACAGGGGAACTGAATCCCCGTCAGCAGGGCTGCATCACGCTGCATTGCAACGAATGGACCTGCGAAGCCGATACGCAGGGCAGTTTTGGCTACGTGTATATTGCTATTTATCCCTCTTCGGCGGCAACACAATAATCCGCTGCTTCTCTCCCCATCCTGAACATTTCCCTGATTTTATCGACCTAACTTGAAGAGAATATTTCCATGCAAACATCACCTGCAATCCCGCCACGGGAGGATATCCCTTGCCCGTCACCTGTAGTCGTCTGGCAGCAACTTCTGACCTATCTACTGGAAAAGCACTACGGCCTCACGCTGAACGACACACCGTTCTGCGAGGAAAACGTGATTCAGGAGCATATCGATGCTGGCATCACGTTGGTCAATGCGGTGAATTTTCTGGTGGAAAAATACGAACTGGTGCGTATCGATCGCAACGGCTTTAACTGGCAGGAGCAATCGCCGTTTCTCACTACTGTCGATATCCTTCGCGCCAGACGTGCAACAGGTTTACTTAAGGCATAAAGATCCCGAGCTATTTTCCAGTAACACTACACCAAACCTATTTATCTCTCTCCCCGATGCATAATGCGCCAGCCCTCACCGGCTGGCGCATTTGCTTTTATGTATGGACCACAAACTATGCAAATTGAACCCGAGGTTTTGATCGAACACACCGAGCTGATTTGCTCGACCAATATCGAACGCATCGTCACCGGACGTGATGCCGCGCTGCAACAGATAGAACAACTCCTTAATCAGGTACGAGCGATCTCCACGCTAACAGCGACTATTGGCGGCGGCACCGCTGAAGACTGGGGGCTGAAGCAGGGGCACCGCTACGATTGCTGGCTGACAGAAACGCCTGACAAGGCGATACCTGCCATCATCCGCACGTTGGATCGCAATATCTGGCGTGACCTGATGCTGAAATCAGGCATGTTGTCGCTGATGGATGCTGAAGCACGTAGCCAGTGGCATAAAAATCTGGAGGAGGGTGAGCTACCGGCCATTAGTGCAGCCAATATCTTCAGCACATTTGAGCAACTCCACCAAAGTAAGCAGGAGGTATTTGAGCGTGGGGTGATCAATGTGTTTAAAGGGTTGTCGTGGGATTACAAAACTAATCACCCTTGTTACTTTGGCAAGAAAATCATCATCAATAATCTGGTGACATATAACCGTTGGGGCTTTGGTCTGAACTGGGGCTGGCGACGCGATCAACTGGCCGATTTGGAAAGAATGCTGTATCTGCTGGACGGCAAACCGATCCCCGACAATCGAGGAGATGTTACCATCCGTTTGATGGACCATATCCGTGATAATCCCCATCAGCAGGAATATGAAGATGAGCATTTTAGTGTGCGTTACTTTCAGAAAGGCACCGGGCATCTCACTTTTAAACGTCTCGACCTGATCGAAAAGATGAACGACATAATCGCTAAACATTATCCGGGGATGTTGGCGGCCAGGTGAGCGCATGATGTAGCAGGGATGCTGATGTTGTGCTTGCCACAGGTAGTGACGCTAATAAAATCATGCTATTTTAATAAATGTTATTAACTTCTATTAAAAGGTGATGCTCATGGGACAATCCGCGAAACAGACGATCAGTGCTCAGATACCCGCCGAGCTTGCTGCTGCGGTTGAAAGCCTGGCTATTGAACTGGATAGATCCAAAAGTTGGGTGATTAAAGAAGCGCTGACCGCAATGATTGAAGAGAGAGAGCGGCGGCATCAGCAGATTTTGAAAGGTCTTGCTGATGTCGATGCGGGAAGGGTGGTAAGCCATGCAGATGTGATCGACTTCGCCAACAAACTGAAAAAGTCATAATCAATGGAAATACGCTGGACGCAAAAGGCACAGGATGACCTGGAACGTATTTATGGGTTTGCCAGTCAGTACAGTCGGCAACATGCTGACGAGGTGTTAGATCGCTTGATTATCGGCACCACGGGGCTTGCTGACCACCCGAGAATCGGCGTATCTCAGGCAAGATATGAACCACGCGAGGTGAGAAAGATTTTGTTTGATGATTATGAAGTTCACTATGAAATTCAGCATGATACGATTTATATCGTCGATCTTTGGCATACACGAGAAGATCGCTGAATTATAATTTCATAGTGAATATCTATTTATGTAATAAAATGCCCCGTCTTAAAATCTGTACCAACGTTGCTCATGATGGGCGATCTGGCATCCAATAAACTGAATATCTGATGAATATGGAGGGGATGTGGCAGAAGGTTTAAAAATGTTTTACGCTCGTCATGAGCAAAAAAATAAAAAGATCATACATATATCTGAAATTAAACCGATAGACCGAGATTTTCTACTATGTCAGTTTTGTGATGCAAAAATTACCTGGGTAGATTCTTATCAGCGGATGGGAAGAACTATTCCATCCTATCTCAGATTATGGCCTAAAGCTATGCACGGTGCCGAGTGCAAAAATCGAGTAAAATCAGCAGTAGATGCACTTGTCGCCCAATCTAAAAATGTTGAAGATGATAAAAGTATTTTTTTAGATAATAACACTGGCTATATATTTCGTATGAATATACTTACTGATGCCAGTTTTGATGTCCACAGAGCTAGAACCGAGTATAACGATGCGACAGATTCCAATGATAAAAAACGTAAGATAATTCAATATATTAGCTCAGAAAAAAAGTTAGCCGACTATTTTAATTCTGCCGCTGGAATAGCAAAAATTAGAGCCAAAATTGAAGATAGCGCAGATAGAAGAGGGCTAAGTGAGCTAATAAAAATTGCACTTCATAAAAAGAATATTAGTTGGAATAACTTTTTTTATGATGAAGATAGATATCCTGTTCTTTTTAAAAATGCAGATAAAATTAACCACCCGGTGGCGATTGCATTGACGGTTAAAAGCATCAAAAATATAAAAGCCAATTTTATTAGCTTGAAAGGTGAGGAGTGCCATGTTGAAACTAGTAACCATCTGAAAGATTACTTTTCTCCTGAAATAAATACAAATATTGAAGCGGTGTTTGAAGGCATTCATCTTGGTGATGAATTAATTGTTGTTGGGTGGATAAAAACCTCCGTAAGAGAATGGAACAATATTACCTATAAAAATATAACGTTTAGACTCTCGCATAAAAAACAGTTTAGTAAAATCAATGAGTAACTTCATTGATATAGGAGGATCGTTTCATCGCTAATGCGATTAGCCTACAACAATATGATGCAGTATCTGGTTCAACACCCTCTATTGTACCTGTATTCCTGACGCGGGTTTGCCTTCGGTTGAGCCTGTGCAGTTGAAACTACAATGTGGTTGCATATTAACCTTATTTGGTGTTTATAACACTATTACGTGTCTTAATGGTGTTTGCCGATTTCATGTAGGGTATTGCGACATGTTGCAAAACAAGATCAAACAGTTTCGTACCCAGCTATCTATCACTCAGCGTGGGCTGGCAGAAAGTGTGGGAACCAGCCAGCAACAGATTCAGCGCATAGAGACAGGGAAAGTTGCCGCAAAGCTAGGCTTAGCGCAGATGCGCTGTTTTGAATAAGCCGTTAAGCGCAGTGTTTCCCTACGGTGATGAAGTGCTGAAGGAATTCCGTATTTACCGTACTCAGGCTGATGAAGAACTGGATAGCTGTGCTGCCAATGGCATTGAAATAGATAACGGTATTTGGTCCGTAAAGATCTATCTGCGAGGACATCACGAGCCACTCTGGCTGCCAATATCTGCGGCTGATAAGCGTCGATTCTTTGCCTATTTTCAAGAGAAAACAGATCCAGAAATTGAGCGATTTTTTATATTCGATTCAGAACAGCATCGCTATGCGTTAAATACCCGCGAAGTGGCTTTTCACCAGTTTCTGTTTGAACCACTTACTCCTATTTACTGCGATGGGGATGAGCATGGGACTGAAGATATCTATTATAATGTCCACATTACGCTGGAAAACGGTGGCCCGATTATCGGACTGAGTGTCGAATCGGATGAACCTGAGAACGAAGAGACAGGAGTTCTCGGTCAGTTAGACGGATTCTTTGATATGCTTGAGTCTGGTCCTGAAAAAACAGCACGTTATGTGATCACCGATATGGATGGCGAGGACGCCTTTATCCGTATTGGCTCAATCGCTATGGTGAAGGTTTCGCTTGAAGCGCTAGATCCTGTTGAAGATGACGAAGAATAATTTTAATTAATTGATTTATATCGTTTTTTAAAATAAACAAGGCTGAGTATATATGTGAGTATACAATCTAATATCACTGGTTTTTAAAATTTTATTTATCAGTTGCTTACGTTGCAAAATTCGGTCCGGCCTTCGCACCATCGTATGAAAATCAAGTCACCTCAGGGTGGCTTTTTTATGCCTGAACTCATTGAGTACCTCATTTCCGCTCATTTTTCATTCTCTTCATATCTGTTGGTATATCGTATAAAGCGGAATACCAATACATATATCGGAAGTTCGGTTTTGAGCGGTATACGGTTTTGATCAATGTGAGTCGTTAAATGAGGTTAAATCCTGGAAGGTGGCGGTATCCGTGTATGTGCCAAATGCGGACTTCACGCCCGGATCGGGCCGCTATGTGATGTGCTACTTACGGTTGATACTTTCCTAATGCCACATCGAGGTGTATCACCTACTGTGGGGCAATAAGCAGCCCTCATGAACCCCACTGGCGTTTTCTGTAATACTCTCAATTGACGTTAATCACCGGGCATTCGATAAAACGCCTACAACTCCGAATTGAGAGAAAGTTTGGTATCAAACGATACCAAAAAATTTCATGGATCTTACCGTTCTCCCGTATTAGCTTTTTGTTGTAAACGAAGTTTAACCAATACTTGGTGCAGTTCACCTACCGTCAGGTCACGAACAGTCGAACCAGGAATTCCTCGTAACCATTCAAAAAAACGGAAAATCCCAAAGGGGTCAAAACCTTCCGAGGTAAAAAGGTACTCATTGTCTTTCATTGAAAAGAGGGTCGCTAAATTATGATCCTCAGTTTCAAAACATACTCCAAAAACCTTCTCGGCTTCTTCTAAAAGTTCGACCCCGTCATCACCGGTGATATGGAGATCTTCTTCAATATAAGTATTCTCATCGATATGCTGTTTACGCAACGCTGCATGCTCACGTATAAAGCTGATAACTTCTAAAAGGGAGGGGCTCATTGGTAATAATTCATGATGAAAGATACTCTGAGGATACTCGTAAGGCAGGCCTTGATTCAAGGTCTGAATCATCATGACTTTGGTCGTCATCTTTCAATCGGCAGTTTTAACCACTAATGACCGTTACCAATTTCCTCTCTTTGCTCAAAGCAGCCCGCGTTACTGCCAGGGAAATTAAGTGATTATAGCTGCTGCGATGAACACCGAACACGTGGCAGAGTGTTGTCACAGGATAATGTGCTCTGAGTTTCCCGATTATCGAGAACTGTTCAGGGAGTCTGACATCAAGAGCGCGGTAGACTTTTTTAATATTTCATTCTAAATTTCAATACGTTGTAGTTTTTTCTTCAACTCGCGAATTTCAATTTGCTCCGGGGTAATGGGAGAAGCTTTCGGTGTTTTTCCCTGTCGTTCGTCCCGTAATTTTCTGACCCATCGGGTCATTGTTAAAAGGCCCATATCCATGGCTTTTGCTGCTTCAGCAACGGTGTAGCTCTGATCGACAACCAACAGAGCCGCGTCACGTTTGAACTCTGCACTAAAATTTCTTTTTTTCATTGGATCACCTGTTGGATCACCTGTGTT
The DNA here is from genome assembly GCF_017569925.1 of Brenneria izadpanahii. NCBI lineage: Bacteria > Pseudomonadati > Pseudomonadota > Gammaproteobacteria > Enterobacterales > Pectobacteriaceae > Brenneria > Brenneria izadpanahii. Next base: position 4,826,296 of record NZ_CP050854.1, read on the forward strand.
GTTCTGAGGTAAGCATATCACCTCTGTTCAGGTGGCCAAATTCAGTGTGCCACTTCATACCGCTAAGCCTCGCGAGAAAGCCTGTAAGCTCGCGGATGCGCATGGCCTGTATCTTTTGGTGAGCCCTGACCGCTCTAAGCGCTGGTACCCTACCAGATGAATAACCCACTACGTCAATATGGTTCTGGCTGGACGCTTACCAGTGTAATACGACTTCCGGTTTACTTTGCATGATGGTTCCCAACATCATGTCCTGAGCGATGGAAAACGCCATAAATTTATGCCATTTTCCTCGCATTACCTCGCCATTAGCGCGAACACCCCCATCCCAAATATTCACGCGTGTACGTGACGTGGCGTTTAGGCGATATCGTCAATTGTGTCCGGACTTCTTGCGCGAGGTCGTCGTCGGGGTTTGCCTCTAACCATCGGCGCATGGTAAGCCACTTAGCCGCTTCGTATCTGTCCCAGCCTTCCTGGTCGGCCAGAACCATTTCCACAACGTCATAGCCGAGCCCGCCGAAAGAGGCGACAAGTTCAGGGAGCGTGAGAAAGTCGGAGATAGAATTGGCACCGCATTCTCTAGCCACATCTTCAGTCGGCGGCAACTGACGCCACCAAGGCTCGCCGATAAGGATAATCCCGCCAGGCTTAAGACTCTTTGTCAGAAACTCGATGGTTCCGGCGACGCCTCCGCCAATCCAGGTGGCGCCGACGCAGGCTGCCACGTCGCATTTTTCGTTAGCTACATAGCCGGTGGCGTCACTATGAATGAAATCGACGCGATCGGCGACACCAAGCTCCTCTGCACGTAATTTGGCCTGCTTACTGAATAATTGGCTCATGTCTATGCCGACACCGGTAATGCCGTGATCGCATGCCCAGGAGCAAAGCATCTCGCCCGAGCCGCTACCGAGGTCGAGCACGCGCGTGCCCGGTTCCATGCGTAACACGTTGCCGAGAGTGGCGAGCTTCTCGGGTGTGAACGGGTTATGGATGCGGTGAGCGCTTTCGCTGATATTGAAAATACGTGGGATGTCCAATTCAGAATTCCTTCTACTGAGTTATTTAATAAGGGGTTATCCCTCAGTGGCTGTGGTCACTTCTTTTCCGCCAGCAGTGCAAACATTTTTCCTTCAAACGTCTCACTGACCGGCCATGCCGTAGTGTCCGGTCGAAGGATCACCGTGTAACCGCAATCACTGAGAAGACTGACATACTCTTCATCATGCCAGGCCGTCATCTGGCTACCGAAACGCGTGGCGTTACCGTTTTCTTCTATGGCCCAGAACAACGTTGAGCTGGTCTGGGTCCCTTCATCCCAGGCGTGTTCCGTCAATAGCAGATGAGGGCAGGCAAGGAACAGCCCCTGCGGGCAGCGTTGCCAGCCCGGTTCGGCCATACCCTGGCGCTTTACTTCATCGAAGGTGTGCACTTCTATGAGCAATTTGCCGCCCGATACCAGCCACTGTACACAGCGGTTGATGAGTGTGCGGACATCCGCCGCGCTAAAGACATTCAGTTCGCCAAAAGTCATCATGATGAAATTGAACTGATTCTCCGGGAAGTACGTCCGAATATCCTGTTGCAGGAATTCAATGCTGAGCTCTGCGGACCGTGCCTGCTGACGGGCCCAGAGGATGGAGGCTGGCGAAAAATCCACGCCCGTGCAGCAAAAGCCGCGTTCCGCCAGCAAGCGGAGGTAAAAACCGGGGCCGCAACCGAGATCCAGAATGCGTGCGCCAGCCGGTAGTCGGCTGGCGATCCACGCTACCTGTTGTTCAATTACCGCCAGCTTGCGGCTGGCCCAGTCATGATCCTGCGACAGATGGTTCGCCAGCATGCGCCGGCTAAACGCCGGATCGTCCCAGGGAATTTTGCTTTCATCGGGTGATAGCCTTATGGGGCTGGAGCCAGAAACAATCGTGCTTATATCCATGACACACTCCTTAGCGATTATCCAACTGGGCACGAACGTTGTTCAGCCCGGTGGTATTGATGCGGTACGGCTGACCATTGACGGATTTAATCAGCTTTTTAGTTTTGAGTTTTTTGAATACGGCTAGCGTGCAGTCGGTGAGCAATAAGCCTTCGCGGCTGTAGCATTCAACGGAGGTAACGCGGCCTGAAGCATCGCGGACGTGCGCAATACATCCACCTTTAGCGAGAACGTGTAAGGTACGTTGTTCCTGGCGGGATAAATTCATACTGGAAGAACCTGTTAATCATCATGTGCAAAACGTGCAAACACACAGCGGTGTCCGCATTCGATTTCGGCGCATTGATAACCAGTCCGGCCTGAAAAGGCCGACAAGCTGATTATCGGATGATTACATTCTCCAGCATCAAAGCCTCGGTATGAGTTGACAGGTATTTACGGCGTGAATAATAACACGTGGTATTTATGCGGGAATAAACAAGCCTGAAAAATGTGATCTGAAAAAGGAAATCGGTGACAAAAACCCACGGTAAGAAAACACCCTGCAAAAATCGTAGTAAACAAACGCCAATATGCCGGTCGCCCAGTCTAAGTTCTCCAGCGTCAGCACGCTGCCGATCGCGGGTGCGCCATCGCTGAACCCGATTCCCGCCTTTAACCAGTCAGTGCTGGTTGTCAGACATAAACATGATCCCGGCCGAATCAAGAGCCCACCGTTCGTGAGTAGATCAACGAAAAACATGAACCTTTTGCATGTTTTTTCAGTTCAAAATACGCGCTCTTTCACAAAGCCGCCGCAAAAAGAGCGCCGGCGGCTGCTATAATATAAGTAAAAAATACAAATACCTGTCGGTCAGAAAAAACCATTCCGTTTCGCGCTGTATTTGTGCGTTTTTCACGATAAAAAATCACGGCGCACAAATCTTATTCTTGTCGCCTTGTGGATTTAGCCTTTTTATTAACAACAATGAATTAAATACAAAGAGCGAGGAAACCGATGTAATTATGATGCACGATCACATCGGCATAGTTAATCAGTAATGCTTTTAACACACTGAAATTGATAATTATTATCTGGCGTGATTTACGCCGTGAATTTCAGGATGTTTTGGTTTTTATGTTTGAACAATAATTTTTCAGAAAGGTTATTTAACTAAACATATACCCGATAGATTTCAAGTTTCACCAAGTCAGCGACCAAACGACAAATTCATCGGGAACGAATTTGACCAGCCAATGCAGATGTAGTTTGAAAGATGAAGGGTATAACCATCAGGACGATAAGTTGCAATTGTATTTATTGCTGATGTGAAGACTCTATTTTATTTATATGAAAATCAACAAGCACTAAAAGGATAATAGTATGAATGAAATACGCTTGTACATGTTTCAATCCGGTTCGCTGAAATGTAAGCTTCATAATATAAAGATGAACCAAGGCGCCAATACTGATTACGAAATTCCGGTCCCATTTTTCCTGTTAACCCATCCTAAAGGGCATACCTTGATTGACGGCGGAAACGCCGTAGAAACCGCCGTCAATCCCCGCGACTACTGGGGCGATATTACGGATGTTTACTGGCCGGTGATGTCGGAAGAACAAGGCTGTGTCGCCCAGTTGGAGAAACTCGGCATTGATCCGCAGGATGTGCGATACGTTGTGCAATCTCATCTACATCTTGATCATACCGGCGCTATAGGACGTTTTCCAAATGCGACGTATGTGGTGCAACGGCGGGAATATGAGTATGCATATACGGCGGACTGGTTTGCCGCCGGGGGCTATATCCGCAATGATTTCGATCGCCCTGGGTTGAAATGGGAATTTCTCGATGGGGAAATTAATGATTTCTACGATCTGTACGGTGACGGCTCATTACGTACCATCTATACGCCGGGTCATTCGCCGGGACATCAATCAGTGCTGCTTACTCTGCCGCATAGCGGTTCGTTTTTGCTGAGTTGCGACGCAGCCTATACCACCGATCACTGGGAAGAGCGCGCGCTACCTGGTTTCCTGACCTCGGCAATAGAGGCGGTACGCTCAGTACAAAAATTACGGAGGCTGGCTGAAAAGGCTGAAGCCACCGTCGTTACCGGACACGATCCCGACCAATGGTCAACATTCAAGCATGCTCCCCAATATTATGATTAATGCGCCAACGGGCGAGGCCCAGGGAAGGGCCGAGTAATCAGGCAGCCAACGTGCCGGCGACTTGAAAGATGAAGGGCATAAGTAACTTGTCCTTAAATAAACAGAGAATGTCTCCATTTAATAAAAAGAGCCATATCAATTAGTTGATAATGAACTCTGGTTCAAGGGAGACGGTATTCGCGTTGTGTAATTCGAAATCGCACGGCGCGTTATTACACCCACCTGAAAACCTATCCGGGGCGGTTACAGCAGAACCATCGGGAATCATTCTTGGGATTGCCGCCTGTTTGCCCCATTACACATTACCTTTTGTAGAAGAACGTCATGCATCCTTTCATCACCGGTATCTGGCATCAGGCGCGAGCCTTTTTGCTGATTTACGCTTGCTTATTTCTTGGAATCGGTATTGCGGCGCTGCTGCCGATAACCCTGCCGGGCAGTATTGTCGGTATGCTGATTCTGTTTACGCTGTTGTCCTTACAAATCATCCCTCCGGTATGGGTAAAACCGGGGTGTCATTTACTGATCCGCTATATGGCTTTGCTGTTTGTGCCAATTGGCGTAGGCGTCATGCAATATTTTGATTTATTGCGGGCGCAGTTCGCTCCGGTGGTCATTTCATGCGCCGCCAGCACCCTGATTGTGCTTATCACGGTAGGTTGGTGCTCACACGCGGTGCACAGAGAGAAAATATCGCTCAATAACACGGAAGAAAAGAAAGGAATAAAGCATGCTTAATGATATCTGGTGGTCGCTGCCGGCAACGCTGATAGTCTTTTTTCTGGTGCGTTGGGCGGCGATAAAGCTGAACAATCCGCTATTCAATCCGTTATTGATTTCGATGGTCGTACTGATTGTTTTATTGAGTCTTACCAAGATGCCTTACCCGCGTTATTTCCAGGGGAGCGAGGTACTCAACAGCCTGCTGCAACCCGCCGTGGTGGCGCTGGCCTATCCGCTGTACGAGCAGTTGCATCAAATTAGAATGCGCTGGAAGTCAATTATCAGCATCTGTTTTCTCGGTAGTGTGGTGGCGATGGTTTCCGGTACATTGATAGCATTGCAGTTGGGCGCCACGCCCGCGATTGCGGCGTCCATTATGCCGAAATCCGTCACCACGCCGATCGCGATGGCCGTCGGCGGCAGTATTGGCGGTATTCCCGCTATCAGCGCGGTTTGCGTGATCTTCGTCGGGATCCTGGGAGCGGTCTTCGGGCATATTATCCTGAATGCGTTGCATATCCACACCAAGGCATCGCGCGGTTTGGCGATGGGCTCAGCCTCCCACGCATTGGGAACCGCCCGCTGCGCCGAGTTGGACTACGAAGAAGGGGCGTTCAGTTCCCTTGCGCTGGTCATTTGCGGGATTATTACTTCGTTGATTACGCCTTTCCTATTCCCGGTTTTGATAGCAATGCATTGAGCGATATGAATATGACAGTATAGAAATTAAAGGCAATAACACGATGTCTTCCCCAACGGCAGTAAAAATATTAATCGCACAGGCCGAAACCCTGACCAATGCAGGGCTTCACCGACGGGCTGTCCGCCTGTGGCGTAATATCGCCATCCATCCTGACGCCACTGAAATGCAACGGGAGCAGGCCTGGCAGCGCGTGGAAAAGATTCAGATGGCGATTGCCGAAATCCAGAAAATCACGGCGCAAAAAAAGCATCAAGAAATGGAGATGAAAAAAGAGCGGCTGGAAAAAGACCGGCTGCGCATTCTGGATTTGTTTTCTCAGGGCTACACCCCGGTGCAAGTGCGGATGATGACGGGGCGATCCCGCTCTTTTGTTTCCGAGTGCCGTAAGAAAGTACGCCGCATCTGAGATAACGTCCATCCGCCCTCATCGGCTGGTCCCCGTTTAATACCGGGTCGGCGGCACGCCGAACATCTTCCTGAACGCATTAGAAAAAGACGAAGTGCCGGCATAGCCAAGATCCAAGGCCACCTGGGTTACGCTGCGGTTATTTTTCAGCATAATCACCGATTCCAACAGCCGCATGCGCTTCTTCCACTCGCTGAAAGCCAATCCCGTTTCCTTTTTGAAGTGGCGCGAAAAGGTTCGTACCGACATCCCGGTTTTGGCCGCCCATTTATCAATACTGTGGTCTTCATCCGGCGTTTCCTGAAATTCCCGGCATACCCGCATCAAGGTCGGCGACGTGGGCCACGGCACCGAAAAACCGGCGTCCGGCAATTTCTGTATTTGCGCGATCAGGACATTGACCAGCATGCCGTCATCCCCGTCGCTGTCGTACTGTTCGGGCACATGTTCGGTCGCATAATGGATGAACTCCCTGATGAAGCTGCTAATCAGCACCACTCGGCAACTGTTGTGATTGAGTGCCACGGAATCCTGTTCGATGTATAGGCTTTCCAATAATACATCGCTGGTGGTCAGAATACGGTGCGGCACATTCGCCGGGATCCATATGCCGTAGAAAGTCGGCACGATCAGCGTCTTCCCTTCAATCTCTACCCACATCCCGCCTTCGTATGCATACAGAAACTCGACAAACGGGTGCTGATGCCGGCTGACAAGAACGCCCTTTTCCAGCAAGCAAGTACGAAAATAGACGGAACGCGGCAGCGCCTGTCGTTCTGGTACCGAAACAAGCTGGCTCACCGCATCCTCATTGAGGGTTAATCGGGACATGCGTGACATAGTGTGGCCGTTAATCAACAGAACTTGTCCTTTTATGATAACAGCGGTCGGCTTAATTTGCCCGATAATAAGCCACCTTACTTGAGGCTCGAAGAAAGAACAGGGATTGGAAGATATTATGAGTAATGTATGTGCGGCCGAAGGCTGTAGTGACAAAAGCGAATGGCTGCGTATCGCCGATGATATGCTCACTCAGGCCGGTATCACCATTAATGGCTCCGAACCCTGGGATATTCAGGTTAAAAATCCGCATTTTTTCAAACGAGTATTACAGCAGGGGTCGATTGGGCTGGGGGAAAGCTACATGGACGGCTGGTGGGATTGCGACAGGCTGGATATGTTCTTTCAGCGCATATTATGCGCCCACCTCGATGAAAAAATGCCTTCCCGCATTAATGACATCCTGCGCGTCGCCCTCGCCCGGCTAACCAACCTCCAGTCGAAAAAACGCGCCTGGATTGTGGGGAAAGAGCACTATGACCTGGGCAACGACCTGTTCTGCCGCATGCTTGATCCTTACATGCAGTATTCCTGCGGCTATTGGAAGCAGGCCGACAACCTGCACAATGCCCAGCGGGATAAACTCGATATGATTTGCAAGAAGCTACAGCTCAAACCAGGCATGACGCTGCTGGATATTGGCTGCGGCTGGGGCGGACTGGCGGCCTACGCGACGCAGCACTATGGCGTGACCGTTCATGGCGTAACCATCTCCGCCGAGCAGAAAGCCTTTGCGGAAGCGAGCCACAAAGACCTGGACATCCATATCCTGCTGCAGGATTACCGCGACCTACAGCAGCAATATGACCGCATCGTATCCGTAGGCATGTTTGAACACGTCGGCCCGAAAAATTACGCCGCTTATTTTGACGTGGTTGACCGCTGCCTGAAGCCGGACGGCATTTTTCTGCTGCATACTATCGGCTCCAATAAAACGGCGCATAACGTCGATCCGTGGATTAATAAATATATTTTTCCCAACGGATGTCTTCCCTCAATAAAACAGATTGCCGGCACGAGCGAAAACCATTTCGTCATGGAGGATTGGCATAACTTCGGTTCAGACTACGATAAAACGTTAATGGCCTGGAATGAGCGTTTTCTCGCGGCGTGGCCTGAGATAAAAGATAATTATTCCGAGCGCTTCAAAAGAATGTTTGTTTATTATCTTAACGCCTGTGCCGGGGCATTTCGCGCCAGAAACATTCAGTTGTGGCAAATCGTCTTTACCCGCGGTCTCCAGAATGGATTACAGGTGCCTCATTAACCGGCGAGGGTAAATCGAGGCGCCATCTCAGTTTTATTGCGCTCTGCCCAAACACCGCTGACGGCGCTCATCGACCCGTTTGGCGAACCAGGCCGTCGTCAGCTTCCGGGTGATTTTGGGGCTTTCCAGCGTGATGCCCGGCAGGATTTCTCGCGGCGCTCTTCCGCCTGCGTTACGATCCGCCAACGCATAGACGCGTTCATATAATCCGGTTTTCTCAAAATCCAGCGTATCGCCCTTCTCCAACGCCCGACGGATCGCGCTGTCGCTCATATCCAGTTTTTTCCCTAGCGAACGCACCGCCAGTTCGGTCGCGCCCGCTTTATCCGATCCGTAATTGATTAAATCGCCATCCAGCGCCAGAGAAATACCGCTCAGGCGGCTGACCGCCCGCTGAAACGCCGCATTGCGGCTGGCGTACCATCCGGCATTGAAATCCGCAAAGCGGTAAATCGACTGTGGATAATTGGCCGGATAGCCCAGCAGATGCATAATGCCGAAATACATCCCGCCGCGGCGGCTGAACACTTCACGGCGAACGGAGCCGTCTATCGTATATGGATAGCCTTTGGCGTTGGCTTCGGCAAAGGCGATGCTCACCTGCATCGGCCCGCCGGTATGCACCGGATTCAAACGCCCGAATAGTCTTTGCCCCATCGGTACCATCTCGATGAAATCATCAAAGATGGCGCTTAATTCTTTCTCGCTACGCACTTTGTCCAGCCGTTCGCTGTAACTCTTGCCGTTAGGGGATTTGATCAGCAGCGCGGTACGCACCAGAAAAACCGGGATATGCAGTTGCCCGGCGCGGCGCTCGATCTCCTGCCAGGCGATTTTCGATAACCCCGGCACCTGCGGATCGGCCTTGAACGTCGATTCCTGTTCGGTGACCGCCAGTACCGAACACAGGTTTTCATTGTTGGGCTCAAGGCCTTGCGCGGAAAACGCCGCGGCGATATCGGTCGCCCAGCCCTGACGATCGCTGACGTTGGCAGGCAACAATTTCAGCAACTGCGCGCGAACATCCGCCGGACGCGGCTCCGGCGTTTGAGAGGTTTTGTCGGCGCAGCCGGCCAATACGAATAAAGCAATCAAACACAGCGGACGAAACAGGGAGGAAGGACTCGTTTTCGGCATCTTATTTCAAATTAGCAACATATGGGTAGCCAAGACGTTAACGCACCCAGAGTAGATGATCCAGTCTGGTGGTTGGCTTTTTCACCATCGATGACCGAGGCCGCTACACACGAAAAATAGCATCACTGCAACATCTGACAGATAAGATTTTCACGCTGCGAATTGAGCGTCATAATCTTAATTTACGGCACCACATTAAACGTAACGCAAGGAAAACCCTCTGCTTTTCCTGTTCCTTTGCAATACATGAAAAAGTGATTGGGGCTTACATTGAAAAACACAATTACGACGTATTTGAGTCATAACCCTTTTTAGCGGGCGTTAGCGCTATACGTTACGTTTCGACTGTATAATTGCCCGGAAGTCGGCAAAAAACTGGCTGACATCGTCGATTTCCACCTCTGGATGAAACGTCTGCATAAACGCATCGTCCAGTTCACCGGGATGCCGCGCCTCAAATTCATCCATTTCAGCAATCAGCGCGCACAGGAAACCCTCTGATGCATCGGCCAGGTAATATTCTACTTGCCCTTCAAAGGAGTCCGTGCCGGCAATAATGTCAATATCCTGATTGAAATAGGCTCCGATGAGATTGCTTAGTAATGGGTAATCATCCATATAGTCACTATGTAGGGTATGCGGTCAGAATATAATATGGCTTACCATGATACGTCTGGTATTCCAGCACGACTTTAAATGTGGATGTCCGCACAGTTTCCGTCGAGCCCCGACGAATATAGATGCCAACGGGATAGTTTACAGCATGAGTAATGTCCAGCGGACGATGTGGATAGTGACTCGATAATCCCCCTACTTTTGCGAACCGCATTCCAAAAAGCGTTACAACCGTGCTGTAAATCCATCCAGCCTCTTTTGCGGCTTACGCCGTCCCGTTTCAACAACAGAAAGCGGGAACAGCCGTTGAGCATGGTTATGACGGCGGATAAAACAGCATCCCCTGATAAGGCTTCTTCCGGCAGGCGGCCAGCCGCTGCCGGATATCCCCTACATGAATTTCCAGCTTATGGCCGTCGGGATCCAGAAAATAAAATGAATCCCCTTCGCTGCGGTTCACTTTCCACACGGTGACATTCACAGCGTCAAGGCGGGCGCAAAACACGGCAAAATCCCGCTGTTCGAGACTGAACGCATAGTGCGTATAGTCACTGCAATCCGCCGATAAACGCTGGCGGCTTTCATCGTAGGAAAGGCATAGCCATAGGTCGCCGCACGTCAGATACGCGCCGCTATCCCAGCGTGCATGCAGCGTCATCTGCAATACGTTTTGATAGAAATCCACACTGACCGTTAAATCGGTTACGGCTAACGTCAAATGATTCAGGCCTTTAAGCATAGGGGCACCTTACGAAGATTCGACACGGGTTATTAGCTTACCAAGTTCTTCATCGCAGGATATTACGACTATTCCTTCCGGGTAAAAAACGCCAAAATACCATACGGTTATCCAAACCATCGGCATAACAAAAAGCATAATTTATCTATTACACTGAACAGGTTGTCTCATCTTTAACAAGGAGGTACGGTATGACAATTGAAATTGAAGAAAAAAACGCCGAGCTTGTTACCACGGCGAAAAAACTTTTACCCCTGGTATTCAAGTCTTCATTATCCATAACGGTGTGTTCTGTTTTCGTTATCTGGTTTTATCTTTCTACATTAGGCCGGCTGGATGTGTTCGTAGAGGCCATTGGATTTGCTACGTTATTAGGTATCGTGTTCGGCTTTACTATCGTAGCGTTTGCTGTGATCTGCATCTTGATATTTATATCATCGCTTATGCTCGTGAGCATTGTTACCGGATACGAAAACACAATATGTAATTATTCACTTTTGAAACATAACATTATCAGAATTTGTCTGTTAAACGGCTATTTATTCGGTCCAATAGTTATCGGTTTCTTTTACCTGTATGATTTAGCGGGAAAAAATGGGGTTTATTTTTTCTTGGCTGGCTCTGCCCTGATAATTATAGTTTCTTATTTAGCAACCTATTTTCTTTTTCATCGGTCTCAATATAATCGCAACAACCACACCAACCTCAATAGCGCCCCTCTATTGAATATTCTGATGCCGCTGTCCCTTATCATTCCCGCACTGACACAAATCATCCCACTTTCTCTCTTACTATCAAAAATCAGTTTTCAAGCACAGGATGGCGATCTTGAACAAGGGGTTTCGACTGCAATAATCTCTATTATTTTCGCGATAATTTCATTTTTACCCGGCATACTTTTCATTAGCGGATTTAAGAAAGGCAATTTGCTGAAAAGCACAATATTAGCCTTCATGATCATTCCCTTCTGCATTATATTATTAACTTTCTTTATTCCCATCCTACCATTGATGATCACCAATATGGCGATGAACCTGGCGGGTATTGCCGACTGGCGCACCCATCAGTACACAATGAGAAACGAGGTTTACCCACACAGTATGTTTCCCGGCCAACAGTGGAACACACGCTATTACTCTGACATCCCCGACCGCTTTTTCATCACCGGTATTGCCATGTTTTCTTTTGGCGATATCAAACTAATCTGCCCGACATCAATCCGGCAAGCGCAATTAGAAAATATGACGTTCAATTTCAAAAACCAACAGGAAAACCGGAAAAAGAGCGAAGCCTTCAAATCCGCCGCCATGCCATGTTTTCCCATTGATAAAAAAGATATTAAACAGTGGGATATCCCATTGAGTTCACCGATTTATTATGAAAAGGTTCGCTTAACCACGCCGCACTCACCAACCGATATCTTTCAATATCTAAAAAGATAACCGTCGCCTTGTCATCCGGGGCGCAGCGTAGCCAGCGCGCCCCATCCCCTACATTCAGATTCGCTAAACCTAGTTATAAGAAAATATTAATCAGTGACAGGCTTTACATTTTTTCCGAGCCCGGATCACTAATCTTGCGGCAGTTATCGCGTCTGCCGCCCTGTATTATCGGGTAAACTTTATTTCAAAGTTTCAATAAGCGCGTATCTTGCGCCGCAGGCAATAGCATATGGTTAAACGAACAATGTCAGCCAATAAATCGATCGACATGTACGCCGTCCACGTTTTTGTAACGATGGCAGAAGCTGGAAGCATGACAGCGGCTGCGGCGCAGCTAGGCCTGACGCCGTCGGCGGTTTCGCAAACGCTCAGGCTGTTGGAAGACGATTTCGGCGTCATGCTGATCAATAGGGCCAGGCGTCCCTTTGTATTGACGCCTTACGGCATCGCGTTAAAAAACCGGGGCGAGGTGCTTACCGAGGAGATCGCGAACCTGAAGGCGCAGGTGCTGGAAGCGGGACGAGGCATAAAACCCGATCTGCGCATAGGATTGGTTGATTCCTTCGCCATCACCTGCGGCTCCGTATTTACGAAACGTCTGCTGAAAAGCTCTTCTCAACTGCTGATCCGTACCGGATTAAGTCCACAGCAGGGCGAAGCGCTGATGCGGCGCGAGTTGGACCTTATCGTCACCAGCGATCCGCTGATCGATACCGATGGCGTGGTGCGTTACCGCCTGTTTTCCGAAGGCTATTTCGTCATTACGCCCCCGGAATACCGTAAACGGATAAAAACAATCGAGGATATTCGCGAGCTGTCCGCCGCGATGCCGCTGGTCAGGTTTAACCGGAACTCGCAGATCGGCATGCAGATTGAGCGCTATCTGCGCAGAATAGATATTCGCGTTCCCAATATGCTCGAATTTGATAACGCGGATACGTTAACGTCGATGGTGGCGGCGGGGATCGGCTGGGCCGTTACCAGCCCCATCAGTTTTCTCCAATCGGAGACCTATTCCAGACAGGTTTTAACGCATATGCCGGAACAATTGAACATAAAACGTTCGCTTTATATTGTCGGGCACCGTGATGAATACAGCGCATTCTTTGACGAAGCCTGTGATGTTACGCACGAAATAATCAAAACCGTATTTATTCCAAAATTGAAGAGCCTTAATCGGGGAATAGAAAAGCTGGTTTCTATTAATGCGGATGATACGGAATAACGGTTGGTAAATTTTCAACAATTGGGAATATCAGCGCCAATGTAAATAAAATAAAGCCATGAAATAAACACGTTACGGCGTGTTTATACTCGTCATACTTCAAGTTGCATGTGCGTTGGCTGCAACTCGAATTATTTAGAGTATATCGGGATTCTTCATCCTAAAAAAATAATTACTCCATCATGATTCAGTAAAAAATCGTGACAGGAAACGTCGTCTCATTAATAAGCCGGCCGTATTTTTAAGTTATACCTCCGCGCAAGAGAAAGGAATAATGGTTATGTCAAATAACATCCGTATAGAAGAAGATCTGTTAGGTACTCGTGAAGTTCCGGCCAATGCGTATTACGGTATTCATACGCTGCGGGCGACCGAGAACTTTTATATTAGCGACAGTAATATCAGTGATATTCCAGAATTCGTACGCGCCATGGTGATGGTAAAAAAGCGGCGGCGTTGGCAAACCGGGAATTACAGACGATTCCACGCAAAATCGCCGATACCATTATTCAAGCCTGCGATGAAGTGCTGAATAACGGCAAATGTATGGATCAGTTTCCCGTGGGGGTCTATCAAGGGGGCGCGGGCACGTCGGTCAATATGAACACCAACGAAGTGCTGGCGAATATCGGTCTGGAGTTGATGGGGCATCAAAAAGGCGAATATCAATACCTCAGCCCGAACGACCACCTGAACAAATGCCAGTCCACCAACGACGCCTACCCCACCGGTTTCCGCCTGGCGGTGTACAGCTCCATCCTGAAGCTGGTGGATGCCATCGCCCTGCTGGGCCAGGGGTTTGAGCGTAAAGCGGCGGAATTTGAAAATATCCTGAAGATGGGGCGCACCCAATTGCAGGATGCGGTGCCGATGACTCTGGGCCAGGAGTTCCATGCGTTCAACATCCTGCTGAAAGAAGAAAACAGAAACCTGCTGCATACCGCGGAACTGTTGCTGGAAGTAAATCTGGGCGCCACCGCGATCGGCACGCGCCTGAATACCCCGGATGAATATCAGCATCTGGCCGTGCAGTATCTGGCGCAGGTCAGCGGCCTGCCGTGCGTTCCGGCCGAAGATCTGATCGAAGCCACCTCCGACTGCGGCGCTTATGTGATGGTACACAGCGCCCTCAAGCGGGTCGCGGTCAAACTCTCGAAAATCTGTAACGATCTGCGCCTGCTCTCTTCCGGACCGCGCGCCGGCCTGAACGAAATCAATCTGCCGGAGTTGCAGGCAGGCTCTTCCATTATGCCGGCGAAGGTTAACCCAGTGGTGCCGGAGGTGGTGAATCAGGTCTGTTTTAAGGTTATCGGCAACGATACCTGCGTGACGATGGCGGCCGAAGCCGGTCAGCTTCAGTTAAACGTCATGGAACCGGTCATCGGGCAAGCCATGTTCGAGTCCATCCATATTTTGTCCAACGCCTGCGACAATCTGCTGGAAAAATGCGTCAACGGCATTACCGCCAATAAAGAGGTGTGCGAGGCCTATGTTTTCAACTCCATCGGCATCGTGACCTATCTGAACCCGTTCATCGGTCACCATAACGGCGATATCGTCGGGAAAATCTGCGCCGAAACCGGCAAAAGCGTGCGCGAAGTCGTACTGGATCGCGGCCTGCTCACCGCAGAACAGCTGGACGATATCTTTTCCATCCAAAACCTGATGCACCCGGCCTATAAGGCCAAACGCTACACCGACGAAAAAGAATCCGTTTAGTCATCCGCTCTCAATAACAACGGCCCGGCACATGGCTATTCGTACCATGTGCCGTTATTTCAAAAGTGAAACGCCATAAAAATCAAAATAATACTTATACCAACTAATTTCTAGAGACGGGAAGGCGGCCCCGAAGGGGCAAGGTACTGAAGGAGGCGAATTGCCAGTCAACATCTCTGCAGCCTGAAAGCGGGGGGTATATCAAATTGTTTTAAGGAGCATTGTATGTTGGTCCCGGAACTCATTATCGTGCTGTTCGCCATCTATCTGGGGGCGCGGCTCGGCGGTATCGGTATTGGCTTTGCCGGCGGTCTGGGCGTGTTGATTCTCACCCTGGGCTTCAATATCGCGCCGGGCGCGATCCCTTTTGACGTTATCGAAATCATTATGGCGGTCATCGCCGCTATCGCCGCCATGCAAGTGGCGGGCGGCATGGATTACCTCGTCAGCCTGGCGGAAAAACTCCTCCGCCGTCATCCTAAATACGTCACCTTTCTCGCCCCGCTCGTGACCTACGTCATGACGCTGCTGGCCGGTACGGGGCATACCGCTTTCTCTACGCTGCCGGTTATCGCGGAAGTCGCCAAAGAACAAGGCATCCGGCCTTCGCGTCCGCTATCGATCGCCGTTGTCGCTTCTCAGGTGGCGATTACCGCCTCGCCGATTTCCGCCGCCGTCGTATTTGTCGCCAGTATTCTGGAGCCTTACGGCATCAGCTATCTGATGCTGTTGGGGATTTGTATTCCCACCACGCTGACCGCCGTTTTGCTTACCGCCATCATCACCAATTTCCTGGGGAAAGAACTGAAAAATGATGAAATTTATCAGGAACGTTTGAAAAAAGGCGAAGTTGATTTGCGCAGCACCAGCGCGTTGGAGGTCAAACCAGGGGCGAAACTTTCCGTACTGCTGTTTCTGCTCGGCATTATCGCCGTCGTATTTTACGCCACCGCCATCAGCGATACGGTGCAATTGATTGCTGACCCTGTTTTGCCGCGCAATGAAGCGATTGTGGTGTTTATGCTGACTATCGCCACGCTGATCTGCATTACCTGTAAAATTGATACCGGAAAAGTGCTTACGGCCAGCACGTTCAAATCCGGCATGAGCGCCTGCGTCTGCGTAATGGGGGTCGCCTGGTTAGGCGATACATTCGTTAAAGCGCATATCACCGATATTCAGGAAACGGCGGGAACGCTACTGCAAAACTACCCGTGGATGTTGGCCATCGTGCTGTTCTTCGCCGCCATGCTGCTCTATTCGCAGGCCGCGACCGCCAAGGCGCTGATGCCGGCGGCATTGCTGCTCGGCGTTTCTCCAGTGACGGCGGTGGCGTCGTTCGCCGCGGTATCCGCGCTGTTCGTGCTGCCGACCTATCCGACTTTGCTGGCCGCCGTGGAAATGGATGACACCGGCTCAACCCGCATCGGGAAATATGTGTTTAACCACTCATTCCTGATACCGGGCGTGCTGACCATTGCGCTGTCGGTGATATTCGGGTTTATTCTCAGCAATATTCTGCTGTAACCCGCCGGGGGACGATCTCCTTCTCCTTTTGCCGACAAACTTGTCGGCGAATCCGGCGGCCGCGGGTGAGGCCTCTCTGTAGGAACCTCCCCCGTGTTTCCCCTCTACCCGCGCGCGCGCATTGCAAAGGACGAGCGAGGCGGGCACGAACAATCTTTATCAATCGGATACAAAGCCAGTATTTCTGGCTTTTCATACTTTTCATACGCATAGCGGAATTAATTTTAGGCGCGCAAAAGAGCCCGCCGTCAGCAGGAAGCCCTTCTCTGGCAGTAAAAACAGCAACTTTTACCGTTTTTCCGTTTCGGAAGGAAAAGCCCGCCCACAGCCCTATTCAGCCGTGGTAACGTAGAAAGCGTCAGATTGCTGAAGTGTCGGCGTTAAACGGAATAAATTGAACAGGTAAACAGGTTATCCTGACGCATTGAACCGCCTGGTACGGCAAAAAAGAGAAAGGTGATATCGGTTATGACGAGTAAGAAAACAGCAACAGCACTGGTCGCCGCGGGGCGCAGCAAAAAATTTACGCACGGTTCGGTAAATCCCGTCATCCAACGGGCGTCCTCCCTGGTATTCGACACCGTTCAGGATAAAAAAAACGCGGCCATTAACCGGGCCAACGGCGGCTTATTCTACGGACGCCGCGGCACATTGACCCATTTTTCCCTACAGGAAGCGATGGTCGAACTGGAAGGCGGCGCCGGCTGCGTCCTGTATCCGTGCGGGGCGGCGGCGATCACCAATGCGATTTTTTCTTTCGTATCGGCCGGCGATCACGTACTGGTCACCGGTTCAGCCTATGAACCGACTCAGAGTTTCTGTAACGCCGTTCTCAGTAAACTGAATATCGGCACCACCTATTTTGATCCGCTGATCGGCGCAGGCATCAGCGAGTTAATCCAGGAAAATACTAAAGTCGTATTTCTTGAATCGCCAGGCTCCGTCACCATGGAAGTCCACGACGTACCGGCAATCGTACAAGCCGTTCGCCGCATCAACCCGGAAATCGTCATCATCATGGATAACACCTGGGCGGCGGGCATCCTGTTTAAAGCCCTGGATTTCGGCATTGATATCTCGGTGCAGTCCGGAACGAAATACATGGTCGGCCACTCTGACGCCATGTTGGGCACGGCCGTGGCGAACGAACGTTGCTGGGAGCAGCTACGTGAACACTCCTACCTGATGGGGCAAATGGTTGATGCCGATACCGCCTATGTCGCCAGCCGTGGCTTGCGAACGCTGGGAGTCCGGCTCAAACAGCATCAGGAAAGCAGTATCCGCATCGCTAAATGGCTGTCCGAGCGCCCGGAAGTGGCCGTCGTCAATCACCCTGCGCTGCCGGGCTGTAAAGGCCATGAATTCTATGTGCGTGATTTTAAAGGATGCAGCGGATTATTTTCATTTGTATTGAAAGATAAGCTGAGCAACGCGCAGCTGGCCCACTACCTGGATAACTTTGAACATTTCAGCATGGCGTACTCCTGGGGCGGTTTTGAATCGCTGATTCTGGCCAATCAGCCGGAATCTCTGGCATCGATCCGTCCGGTTGCCGGCGTTGACTTTACCGGCACACTCATTCGGTTACATATTGGGCTTGAAGATAGCGATGATCTGATTGACGATCTGGCGCGCGGCTTTGACAGAATTCAGGAAGTGTGACGGCAACAGGCCCATATCCCTTGATTTAGCTGCATTGAAGTAGGTAAAGCGTGTATCATAGTCGAGATAATCTTAACTAAAACCGCTTTACCTTAACCCAACGCTTATCCTAACCAGCATTAATCTTAACAGAATAAGCGCTTAGCCCTGCGCTGGTCTTAGCGTATTTAAGTACAACATGGTCGGGCAGTTTCGCCCCTTTTTTATTTTTTAGGGCTTCAGTTACCTGACAGGAAGTAATATGAGTGTGGTTCACGAAATTATTCAGGCGCTATGGCACCAGGATTTTAGCGCCCTGGCAGACCCCCATGTCATCTGGGTGGTTTACGGTATTTTGTTTACAACCCTATTTCTAGAGAATGGCCTACTGCCAGCCTCTTTTCTTCCTGGCGATAGTCTGCTGCTGCTGGCCGGCGCCATGATCGCCAAAGGCGTCATGAGTTTTATTCCCACCATGATTCTGCTGACCGTAGCCGCAAGCCTCGGATGTTGGTTCAGTTATCTTCAGGGACGCTGGCTAGGCGATACCCGGTTGGTCAAAGGCTGGCTGCTGCAACTCCCGGCCCATTACCACCAGCGGGCTTACCACCTGTTCCACCGCCACGGGCTGGTGGCGCTGCTGATTGGCCGCTTTCTGGCGTTTATCCGTACGCTATTGCCGACCATTGCCGGTATTTCCGGACTCAATAACATGCGTTTTCAGATATTTAACTGGCTGAGCGGTTTCCTTTGGGTCGGCGGTATCGTGACGCTCGGCTACGCCATGAGCCATATCCCGCTGGTAAAACGCTATGAAGATCAGGTAATGACCGCGCTGATCCTGCTGCCCGTCATCCTGCTGATCAGCGGCTTAATCGGTATCGTCATCATGGTATGGCGCAAAAAACACGCCACGGCCTGAACGCGTTAACCCGCCCCCCAAAGCGTTAAAATACGATTTCACGCCGTATAAAATAGCAGCCTCATTTTCTACTATAATCAATCGATATGTCTGCGGGGCCAAAAACCTATCGGCCATACCTCCGCAGGCGACCCCACCTCCGTTATTCACTGGATATCGCATTGATTAATGGTAGAAAAAGGAGAGTGATATGACGCAACCTAAATTGAAACTGGCTGACGGCAATATTATGCCTCAGCTGGGTCTTGGCGTCTGGCGGGCAAGTAACGAAGAGGCTGTTAGCGCCGTAACCGAAGCATTAAACGCGGGTTATCGCGCCATTGATACCGCCGCCATCTACACAAACGAAGAAGGCGTCGGCCGGGCATTGCAATCCACCGACATCCCGCGCGAAGAATTATTCATCACCACCAAACTCTGGAACAGCGACCAGAAAGAGCCGCAAAAAGCGCTGGAAGCCAGCCTGAACAAGCTGCAATTGAGCTATGTGGATCTCTATCTTATCCACTGGCCGCTGCCGCGACAAAACACCTATGTGGATGCCTGGCGGGCATTGATTAAATTACAGGAACAGGGGCTGGTAAAAAGCATCGGCGTCAGCAACTTCCATATTCATCACCTACAGCGGCTGAAAGATGAAACCGGCGTATTTCCCGTCATCAATCAGATAGAGCTCCACCCGCTGTTTCAGCAGCGTCAGCTTCACGCCTGGAACGCCACCCACCGAATCCAGACCGAATCCTGGAGCCCGTTGGCGCGAGGCGGCGAAGGGGTCTTCGATCAACCGATTATCCGTAAACTGGCGACGAAGTATAATAAAACTCCGGCGCAAATCGTGATCCGTTGGCATCTGGACAGCGGATTGGTCGTCATTCCGAAATCCGTTACCCCTTCCCGCATCAGAGAAAATTTCAACGTGTTTGATTTCCGTCTGGATAAAGACGAGCTGGGCGAAATAGCCAAACTGGACAGCGGCAAACGCCTCGGCCCTGACCCGGATAACATGGAAAGCGACTGACGCCGCGCCTCTCGCCGGCAAGACTGCTTTCTGTCGGCAACGCGACTAATCCGTTACCTGAAACTCATACACATCGCTGCGGCAATAAATTTCACAGTATTCCAGCAGTTCACCCTGGGCGTCATAGGTATGCTGACGGCTTAACAACAGCGGCGCGCCCGACGGTACGCCGAGATGCCCGGCCACATCCGCCGGCGCCGCCACCGCTTTTAAGCGATAACGTTTTTTATCCGGATAAATATTGCGCTCCGCCCAGTATTGATACAACGAGTGCTCCAATTGCCGCGGTTCCGGTAATAACGCCGTCGGGATCCATACGCTTTCCAGTGACGCCGGTTCGCCATTAATTAATCGCACACGCCGCAAATGCGTGACCTCGCTATCCTTGGGCAAAGACATTTCCTCGGCAATTGCGGCAGAAAGTTTTTTTCTGCTCCTTTCCAGCCAAAGATTGCCCGCCTTGCCGCCGCATTGCAGCACCAGCGAGGTAAAACCCGATTCATCCTCGTTCAGAGAATAACTCAAATGCTGACTCACTCTGGTGCCAATCCCCTGCTGACGAACGATTAAACCGTTCTCTTCCAGTAGCGCCAAAGAACGGGAAACGGTCACGCGAGATAGGCCGGTCTGTTGCGCGATCGTTCTTTCAGCAGGTAGAAACTGGCCGGATAGGTCTTTTCGCCGCTTAATTTCCGCCTTAAGAAGCGAAGCAAGCTGCATATAAAGTGGGGCAGAGGACGGTTCAGCCAGCTTATCCCTGACCCAAAGTAGTAATTCCTGCATATTGCATGCCTTTTTATTGTTTTTTACGCTGTATTAAGCATACGCAATTGTTAAACAAAAATGTTGAATCGATTAAGTTGTAGAGCAAAATTCATCGGACTGGTATTGGCATATTATAGGCATTAAATTGGACTTGCGCCTGTGGATTGATTTCCGTAAACTCATGCGCGCAATGCCAACACCAGGGTATTAATTAACCGACACCAGAAAACCCGGCGACACCCCGGCTGGTTGCTTTCCGAACAGCCGACAATTGGTGCGTCAGGGTCTTCATCAGAGCTACAAAGGCAGGCGTTGGTTCAAAAATGCGCCGCCTAGCCCTGATAATAATATAGCCGCGGTTGAATTGACCGCAGGCGAATATAGCAACGATAGAGACTAAATCGTCGTCTTAATGGATGCCGATGAGTCGGTCGAACCGGATATTTTCTTCCGGTCTGAACCGGCCGCATCGACGCTTTTCATCAAGACGCCGTTGCTCGCGCGTTCGACACCTCCCTGAATTCCCAGCGTTAAATCCTATTATCTGCTACCCTTGGGGACGGCGCGAATACCATCGATTCATAACCATTGCTAACCAAATGGCGCATCACATGGCATTCGGCCTTCCCAGCGGCATGGTTTACCCCATCGGCTAACTCGATGGGTTCGCCCTCTGCGCCGCCATTCGTCATACCAAGGCTAAAAAGGAGCATGCCGACATGGGTGAGCTACAACCAAATCAAACCAACGCGGCGCCGCCACAAAACAAAACATGGAAAGTGGAAAATGCCGGCATCGATCGGATCCCGGAAACGGAACGCACCGGTAAGCCGCTGGAGTTATTTTGGATCTGGTGTGCGGCGAATATTGGTATCCTCGGCATTGTCTACGGCGCCATTATCGTGTCGTTCGGCCTCTCGTTCATTCAATCCATTCTTGCCGCTATTCTCGGGGTGGCCAGCTTTGCGCTGGTAGGCTTTACCTCGTTTGCCGGTCAAGCCGGACGTACCGCCACCCTGACGCTTTCCCGCACGATTTTCGGTCTGAAAGGGAATATCGCGCCTACCGCGTTCAGTTGGTTTACCCTGATGGGATGGGAAGCCGTCAACCTGATAACCGGCACGCTGACGCTATCCGCCCTGTTTGAAGCCCTGGGGTTGAGCGGCGGCGCAACGCTGACCGCCGTTTGTTTACTGCTGTTCGGCGGGCTGACGATTGCCGTCAGCATTCTGGGGCAAAGCACGCTGATCCTGCTGCAAAGCTGGATAACGCGAATTTTCGGCACCATGACGCTGGTGGTGGTGATCCATATTCTGTTCAACACGCCGTGGCATACGGTGCTGTCACTACCGTCCGGCGACTGGCTAACCAGTTTCCTGCCCGCGGTATCGGTCATTGCCGCCGGTACCGGCGTGGGCTGGACGATCGCCGGCGCGGATTACAGCCGCTACCAAAGTCCGGCCAGCAGCCGGGGCAGCGTCTTCGCCGCTGTCGTAGGCGGCTCCGCCCTGCCGTTGATACTGCTGATGCTGGCCGGTATTTTGCTGTCCTCCCAATTGCCCGAGCTCTCCAGCGCGGCGAACCCGATCGCGCTGATCGGCACGGTGTTGCCGACCTGGATGTCCGTTCCCTATTTATTAACCGCCACGGCCGGTATCATTACGATTGCCGTATTAAGCCTCTATTCCGCCAGCCTCAATCTGCTGACCATCGGCGTAAAGGTACGCCAGTCGATCGCGGTGGCCTTTGACGCCTTGCTGGTTGTGGGCGTCGCCATCTATGTGCTGTTTATATCCGGCGACTTCCTGACGCCCTTTATCTCCTTTCTGATTTTCTGCGGCCTGTTCCTCGGCCCCTGGTCCGCGGTGTTCATCCTCGATTATTTCCTGGTTCGCCGCCGTCACGGCTACAACGACGAACTGCTCTTCGGCCTAAACGGCAAGAATCTTGGCGTCCGCTGGATACCGCTATGCTGCTGGCTGCTGGGCGCCGTCGCCGGCCTGATGGTGACAAAAACCGGCTTTATCGACGGACCGCTGGCGATAGGTATTTTCGCCAATTCCAGCTTAGGGCTGTTTATCTCGTTTGCTATCAGCCTGGCCACCTACTGGCTTTACCTGGCGGTTAAACCGCAAGAGAGGCTGATATGAGGACATTTACGCCTGAACGGCCTGTCGTCGTGGTTGGCGGCGCCTGCGGCGATCTGCTGCTGGCGCTGCCGCGCCTGCCGGTCAGCGGCGAAGATATCGAGGGCAAGGATCTCGGCCACCAGATTGGCGGCTGCGCGTTTAACGTGGCTCGCGCGCTGCACCGCCTCAATGTGCCGATCGTCAACGGCATGCCGGTCGGCAACGGGCCGTGGGGGAGAGCCGTCGAGGCCGCCATGACGGAGATGAATCTGCCGGTGCTATTGCGCCATGCCGAAATGGATAACGGCTGGTGTCTGGCAATGACGGAGCCTGACGGCGAACGGACATTCATCGGCATCACCGGATGCGAGGCCCACTGTAGCCGGGAAATGCTGCAACAGCTCACAATGCCCGACCACGCGCTGCTGTACGTTAACGGCTATGAGCTGTTCGGCGATGGCGGACAGGCGCTGCGCCAGTGGACGCTGGAACAGACTCAGCAAAAGTTGATTGATTTCGGCCCGCGCCTGCCCTTCATCCCGGCCGAGTTCATTCACGCGCTGGCCGGCAGCGACACCATCCTGACGCTGAACCGCGATGAAACCCGGCAGCTATGCGGAGAGGGCGATCTGGTTGCGCAAGCGATGCGGTACGCGCAGCGCTGCGGGCTAACGCTGATTTGCCGCCTGGATAAGGAAGGCGCCTGGATTTGCCCGCCGGACGGCGAACCCGCTGCCGTAGCGGCCTATCAGGCGCAGGTTGTCGATACCGTTGGCGCAGGCGACGCGCACAGCGGCGGTCTGCTGGCGGGTCTATCCGCAAACTGGCCTTTACGCGATGCCGTAGATCTGGCTAACCGGGTGGCGGCCTGCGTCGTTGCCGGCCGGGGCGCGGCGGCCGCGCCGGACTGGAACACGCTGCGCCACCGCTTTCCAGACTCCGGCCGGCCGTAAAAAGGGCCGGCAAGCCATCAGGCTGAAGGCTGTACCACTAATTGGCCGGTTGAGCCATGATCGGCCATTTCCAGCGTCTGGCTGTAATACAGGAAAGGAAAAGCCAGCGATGACGGTTGGGTAAAATAAACCAGCAGTTCGACGTCGCTGTCCACCCACACCGTATCCTTCCAGCCGCTGTCCTCTATCGGCACCGCGCCTCCGTTGACGCTGCGCACTAAAAACTTCACCCCTTGAATATGAAAGGGCTGGGGGGTATCGGCATGAATAATCCAGCGTTCACAGCGGCCCAGTTGGGTCTGAACATCGACGCGGGTCATATCCCACATAGCGCCGTTGATGCCCGGCAGACTATCGCCCAGACGAAATTCCCGCGTGCGGCTGATGCTGCCTTCGATAATATTATCCGCCAGCAAACGCATCGGCAGGTTATTCGTCACCAATGGCAATAACCCGGTCGGCTTAAGCGTTAATACCTGCGTAGAAATCAAAATGCTGGACGGCTCAAACAGCCCGCGCAAACGGTCCATAATGCCGGCTGATTCGCCCGCCGTCAGCGAAACCTCACCGCCCTGCGACATATCAATCAAGATCTCCCGCCGCTCGCCGGGAGCCAGGGAGATCTGATTAATCGCCATCGGCGCCGGCAGCAGCCCCTGATCGCTGGCGATAACGTGGATCGACCGCCCGTCGCTCATACGCATCACGTAGCGGCGGGAATTTGACGCGTTCAGCAGCCGCAAGCGCACCCAGCCGCGAGATACTTCAACATAAGGATTCTGGGCGCCGTTAATCAGCAGCGTGTCGCCGACAAAACCGTCGCTGCCCGCCGGGTTATAAATCGGCACGCCAAAGCTATCCAGGCGTTTATCCTGAATAATCAGCGGAAAATCATCCACGCCGTAATGATTGGGGATAGGCAGGGATTTAGCGGTGCTATCTTCCACCAGCCAGAGCCCCGCCAGCCCGTTGTACACATGCGGCGCCATGCGGTTCGGCGTGTTGGCGTGATACCAACAGGTGGCGGATGGCTGACGGATCGGCAGTACCGGCGACCAATCCATCCCCGGCGATATCATGCGCGCCGCGCCGCCCATTAGCGAGCCGGGCACCTGGAGTCCGCTGATGGTCATGGATACCGGTTCATTGAGCCGATTATTGTAAATCAGCTTAACGTCATCGCCGTCAAATACCCGGACCGTCGGTCCCAGATAACGGCCGTTGATGCCCCAGACCGACGTTTTACGGTCATCGGTGAAAGCCCAGTGAGCTCGTTGCATCGTCAGAAACAGAGGCTGTCCCCTACGCGACTCCAGCAATGGGGGATCGGTAAAGCGGTTGGCATTCCGCCTGTTGCCGCCAACAATGGCTTGCCCCCCGCACAATATAATGCAAAACCCGATGCCTGAATAAACTGACGCCGGCTGAGTGACATAGTGACTCCGTAAATCTAATAAACCGTATAAAAGATTTAACTTCCGATTAGTCATCTGGAAGAAAACAAGTATTCGGACTGCCGGCCAACGTTTTCAGATTTCGTCGGCGCGAGTCCAACTTTCCTTCATCGCCTTTGCAACAACAACACCGGGAGTGTTTTCAAGCACCCTTGCGGCGCAGACACTACATTAATGCTCCGTCGTCGAGCCGCCTTCCTGCGTCATTCCCGCAGATCCCCGGCCACGACGGCGATAATAATAGACGGGAGATGACGTTAGAGCGACCGTTCAGGAACAGTCTATTTTTATTGTTCTGTGTTTATTATCAGGCTCAATGTTAAACCTGAAAAATAGCCCTTTACCGAAAAGCAAAGGGATAGGCCGTTTGCGAATTATTTTTTTTCCGCCGCTTCGCGTTCCGCGACTTCCGCATCCAACTGCGCCAATTTGGCGGCCATAATGTCATGGCAGTGCGCGGCCAACTCGCGTACCTGATCTTTGCCGTAGGAGCGGGTATCGATCGGCGGCAGCATCTCTATGATGACATGACCATTATTCCAGCGGTTCAGTTTTATTTTATTGCTGGTCGTGGAAACGCAAATCGGCACGATCGGCACTTCCGCGCTGATGGCGGCATGAAACGCCCCCGTTTTAAACGGCAACAGCCCGCGTCCCCGGCTGCGCGTGCCCTCCGGGAACATCCAGATGGAAATATTCTTTTCCTTGATATGTTTGACCACCTGAGCAATGGTGCCGTGCGCTTTGGCCCGGTTGTCACGATCGATCAGCAGATTCCCCGTCAGCCAGTACAGCGGGCCAAAGAAAGGGATCCACAGCAGGCTTTTCTTGCCCACGGTGACCGTGCGCGGCTGCACGATATTCGAAGCGGTGACCATATCGTAATTATTCTGGTGATTCGCGATATAAATACAGTTGCCGTAATGCGCGGCTTCTTTTGGGATCCGCAGTTCTACTTTTAAACCAAACACCACCGACAGGCGACCAAAAAGGTGACCGAATGTCGAAACGTGACGCGGGTTTTTAGGACTGAAAAGACAGTAAATAGATCCAAAAACACAGACTAAAATCGAAAATACGATCACCACAATAAAACGAAGAATGAATAACATAACAACCTCATAAGCCAACTGCCGCCGCTAGTATAGCTATTCTGCTACAAAACACACGGTGATTCCTTTTGCAGAACGGTCAGTTTTCCGCTGCGATACGCAGAGGGCCGGCGGTCTGTAGACAGGATGAAATCCGAAGGGGCGAATCGCCAGGGAAAGCGCGGCCATCTTACTCTTATCGCGCTTTCCCGGCGTTGATTATTTACTCTTCGCTACTGCCGCCGCCGATCCGCTTCGGCGCATCGACATCAATATGATCGATACGCTGCAAGCCGCGCAACAGCGTCCCTTTTCGCCCGCGTTCAGACTGGTATCGCTGTAAGTCGTTCGGGCGCAGAATCAGTTTTCGTTTGCCGAAGAACAACGTGACCGACGACTGCGGCAGCAGCAGCAGCAGCCAGCTCAGACGATCCTTGCCGCTGGAGAAGTCCGCTGACGAAATAGACACGATCTTATTGCCCTTTCCTTTCGACAACTGCGGTAAGTCAGAAACCGGGAACAACAGCATCCGGCCTGCGGCGGTGATTGCCAGCAGGGTATTGTCCTCGCCGTGGATCTCAAGCGGCGCCAGCACCTTGGCATTATCCGGCAGCGTGATGATGCCTTTACCCGCGCGGTTGCGCGCCACCAAATCGTTAAAGGTGCAGACAAAGCCGTAGCCGGCATCGGAGGCCATCAGCAGCGGCTGATCGTCCGCGGCCATCAGCACATGCTCGATGGTCGCTCCCGGCGGCGGCGTCAGCTTGCCGGTCAACGGTTCGCCCTGACCGCGCGCGGAAGGCAAGGTCAGCGGGTCCAGCGCATAGCTGCGGCCGGTCGAATCGATAAATACTACTGGCTGATTGGTTTTACCGCGGGCGGCGGAACGGAAGCTATCGCCCGCTTTGTAACTTAATCCCGCCGGATCAATGTCATGCCCTTTGGCGCTGCGAACCCACCCCATTTCCGACAATACGATGGTGACCGGCTCCGAAGGCACGAAATCATGTTCGCTCATCGCTTTCGCTTCAGCGCGCTCTTTCAGCGGCGAACGGCGATCGTCGCCGTAAGCGGCGGCATCCGCCTGAATTTCCTTTTTCAGCAGATTGCTCAGCTTGCGTTCGGATGCCAGCAATGCCTGTAAATGGTCGCGCTCTTTCGCCAGATCGTCCTGCTCGCCGCGGATTTTCATCTCTTCCAGCTTGGCCAAATGACGCAATTTCAGTTCCAGGATCGCTTCGGCCTGGGTTTCGCTCAGGCTAAACTGGCGCATCAATACCGGTTTGGGCTCATCTTCGGTACGGATGATGTGGATCACTTCATCAATATTCAGGAATGCAATCAGCAACCCTTCCAGAATATGCAGACGCTTAAGCACCTTCTCCAGCCGGTAATTCAGCCGGCGGCGCACGGTATCACGGCGGAACACCAGCCATTCCGTCAGGATTTCAACCAGTCCCTTAACGCTGGGCCGGCCGTCCAGACCGATCATATTCATATTGATGCGGTAGCTTTTTTCCAGATCGGTAGTGGCGAACAGGTGGTTCATCACCTGATCCAGATCGATACGGTTGGAACGCGGCACCAGCACCAGACGCGTGGGATTTTCGTGATCCGATTCATCGCGCAGATCTTCAATCATCGGCAGCTTTTTCGCGCGCATCTGGCTGGCTATCTGTTCCAGCACCTTGGCGCCCGAAACCTGATGCGGCAGCGCGGTAATCACCGCTTCGCCATCTTCTTTTTTCCAGATGGCGCGCATCCGCACCGAACCGCGCCCGTTCTGGTAAATTTTACGCACTTCATTACTTGGGGTGATGATTTCCGCTTCCGTCGGGAAGTCCGGCCCTTGCACGTGCTGCAATAAATCTTCCAGCGAGGCGCCGGGTTTATCAATTAACGCGACGGCCGCCGCGGCGACTTCCCGGATATTGTGGGGCGGGATGTCCGTCGCCATACCTACGGCGATCCCGGTGGTGCCGTTAAGCAGAATGTTCGGCAGGCGGGCAGGCAGCATTTTCGGCTCCTGCATCGTTCCGTCGAAGTTCGGCACAGTGTCAACCGTGCCCTGCCCCAGTTCGCCAAGCAGGGTTTCCGCGTATTTGGACAAGCGGGATTCGGTATAACGCATGGCGGCGAATGACTTCGGATCGTCCGGCGCGCCCCAGTTCCCCTGGCCATCCACCAGCGGATAGCGATAGGAAAAGGGCTGAGCCATTAATACCATCGCTTCGTAACAGGCGCTGTCGCCATGCGGATGGTATTTACCCAATACGTCGCCGACGGTACGGGCGGATTTTTTGAATTTGGCGCTGGCGTTCAGGCCCAGCTCCGACATGGCGTAAATGATACGCCGCTGTACCGGCTTCAGGCCATCGCCGATAAACGGCAATGCCCGATCCATGATGACGTACATGGAGTAATTTAGGTACGCATTTTCAGTAAACGTGTGCAGCGCAAGGCTTTCTGCGCCGTCATGCGTCATCTCACTCATTTATCTCGTTTCCTCACATCGCAGCGCGATTAGAACGCTTTCCGACACGCTTGTTTGGCGGGAATAGTACCTTATCCGGCGGTCTCCTGTCACAGAGAACAAAGGCCGGCAACCTTAACGGCCGCCGGCGATGCGGCATCGCCGCCTGAGATTCATGCCGGTGAGCCGTTTTCAGCGCATCGGCCCAGGTTTGCGCGGCGGTCAAACCGGCTTCTCATGCTTCTCGTCTTTTTCCGTTTCCGAATAGTTGGCCGTTCCGCCCAACGACAAATAATGACATCCAGAAGACACTTTTATTAAGAGTTTTTAATAAAACCGCAATTGAAAAGACGAATGATAACTCTTAATGTTCGGTAATAATTATCATTACGGTGTTCCTGTGTTGTTACCAAACCCTGGCTTCATTTCCGCCGAAGTCCATTGCCCGCGTTACCATCCCTGGTCGCTGGAGTCGTCTATCAATAGAGTATCACTATGTTAATCAACAAGAATTTCAAAAAAATCATGCTCACCGGGATTTTGGCCGGCACAGCATTCAACAGCGCTGCCGCCGATACCCCAACATCTGCGCAAACCAATACGGCCAGCAAATCTGAATCGACTGGCGACGTGATGACGGTTTATTCTCCCAAAGTTGAGAAAGAAGCCGGCAGCAAAACCACCATCACCGCCAGCGATATGCAGAAAGAGGGCGGCAATGATTTCGGCACCATTATGCGCTACCAGCCGTTGATCAGCGCCACCGGCGCCAGCGGCGGCTCCAACACCGGCAAAAGCGGTTATACCGGAGATCGCGGCGGCTATACCGGCTATAACATCCGCGGGCTGGAAGCCAACCGCATCGCCATCGACGTGGACGGCATCGCGCAACCCAACGCCACGGGGCGGCCTTCCGTCGGTCGAACCGGCTCCAACACCTTCGGTATCGGCCGCGACTATATCGACCCCTATATGTATGGCTCCGTGGGCATCGAATCCGGCGCCACCGCGGTATCCAACCCCAATACTGCGCTGGGCGGCTCGGTGTCTTTCCTGCCCAAATCCGCCGATGATTATCTTTCCGCCAATAAATCAAGCTACTTCGGCTACCAGAGCGACTATGATTCATCCAACAGCAGTTGGCACAACGGCATCACCGCCGCCGCGGGCGATGACTACCTGCGCGGCGTGATTGTGATCAGCCGCCGCGACGGCCAGGAAACCGAAAACAACAGCGGCACCATCGATGCCTATCCGGCCAACTGGCACTCCGACGCGATAATGGCGTCCGGCATTTGGCAGGCGACGGATACCCATCAATTGACCGGCACGCTGGATTACTACCACAAAACCAACCATACCAACTATGACTACTGGGGCACCAGCACCAGCACAATCTACGGCAGAGCGCAGCAGAGCAGCCAGACCCGTCGCTGGAGCGCCAGCCTGAAAGATCGCTGGACGCCAACCGACAACCCGCTGATCGATCTGGCTGAAACCAAGGCGTACTACCAGCAGACCGAAGCGCACGATAATACCTGGGCGCCGGCAACCACCGGCGCCACCGCGGCTGAGGCTCACCGCATCTATTCCGATTACAATGTGAAGACCTACGGTTTGGAAACCAAGATGTCCAAAGAATGGGGCATCCATAATCTGAATTGGGGCTTGAACGCCAGCGAATCGAAAACAGAACGCCCGTATCGCCTCGATCCGGAGTTAACCTCGTACAATGACATATCCAAACCAGAAGCGGATAGCCGCACTTATATTCTGGGCGGTTTCGTACAGGACACAATGACCTGGGATCTGGCCGGCCATGACTTCTCGGTGGTGCCGGCGGTGCGTGTGGCCTATCAAAACAGCAAGGCCACCAATTTGTCCAATATGAGCGGTGGCGACGCCAACGTTTCCGATTCGGACGTGCAAAAACTCTACGGCGAAGGGTTCAGCGATTCGCAGGTGTTGCCTTCCCTGAGCTTCCTGTATGACATTACGCCAAAACTGACCACCTATCTGCAATACAAGCGCGGCGCACAGTTCCCCAACGCCAGCCAGTTGTATGGTTCTTATAACCTGACGGCAAACTATGCGACGGCTTACGGCGCACAATATGCGCTGCTGGGCAGCCCCGAGCTGGAAACCGAAACCAGCAATAACTTCGAGCTGGGCCTGAAAGGGGAAGCGGTTGAAGGGATTACGGTCAGCGCCGCCGCGTTCTACAATGACTATAAAAACTTCATTGACTACACCCGTTACTCCCGGACGGCCAATCCGGAAAAATTCACCAACGTACCGAGCAATATCAACATCGTCTATCAGGCGGAAAATCGTGATAAAGCCTATATTTACGGCGGTGAAATCAGTACCAAATTCAACTTCGGCACCTGGTTCGAACAGGTTAACGGTTTAAGTGCGCGCTTGGCGTTCGGTTACGCCGAAGGCGCATCCAAATCCAGCTACCTGGGAGACAAATATGTCGATCTGGCCAGCGTAGCGCCGATGAAAGCCATCGTAGGCGTCGCCTATGACGATCCGTACGGAAACTATGGCGCCGCGCTGACCGCGACGTTCAACAAAGGCAAACAAGCCTCTTACACCAACCGCCAGAGCTATAACAACAGCGGCACGCCAATTACCGATTCCACAAGCGAGTATATGCGGGTGCCCGGCTACGGCCTGGTGGATCTGACCGCTTACTACCGCGTGTCCAAAAACGTGAAGCTGAGCGGCGGCATCTACAATATTACCGATCGCAAATACTGGAACTATCCAAGCAGCCACAGCTTGGAAAACGCCAACACCCAGGATCTGTACGATCAGGCGCTGTCCGTCGCGCCGGGCCGCACTTTCCAGCTTGGGGTTAACGTTGATTTCTAATTAATGGCCTATGGCGGAGCCGGCCCGGCTCCGCCTATCTCCGCAGGGATAAGAGAAGGTTCGGCGCTCTTATCCTTTTCTTTGTCATGCGGGTTCATTCGGAACAGGATCTTCCGGATTTTCTCACTTATCCCGGCCGGGATAACGAGATTATTGCGCCGCAGTCAACAGTGTTGTGACATATTCCCTATATTTTCACCCATGAAAATCTGCCAAACTGGTTCTTTATCAACCAGAATCCAATCCAGGCAAGACAAATCCATAAGCGAGTCTACGATGCATAACATATTGATTATTCATGCCGGTAAGGCATTTGGTCATTCCGGCGGCAAACTCAACAAAACCCTTACCGAGGTTGCGATTAGCGAGTTACAGGATAAAGGCCACGATGTACGGGTGACCTGGGTCGATCAGGGCTATGACATCGAGCAGGAAGTGCAGAATTACCTGTGGGCCGACGCCGTCATTTATCAGATGCCCGGCTGGTGGATGGATGTTCCCTGGATACTGAAAAAATACGTCGATGAGGTCTTCACCGCCGGTCACGGCTCGCTGTATGCCAGCGACGGCCGCACCCGTTCCGACAGCAGTAAAAAGTATGGTTCCGGGGGCTTGCTGCAAGGCAAGAAATATATGCTTTCCTTGACCTGGAACGCGCCGCTGGAAGCCTTTACCGATCCGCAGCAGTTTTTCCACGGCGTCGGGGTGGACGGCGTGTATTTACCGTTCCATAAAGCCAATCAGTTTATCGGCCTGTCGCCGTTGCCGACGTTCATCTGTAATGATGTGATCAAATCCCCCGATGTAGAAAACAACATCGCCCGCTATCGTCAGCATCTGGCAAAAGTTTTTGCCTGACGGCAACCGCCCGCAACGACGGCGCAACGCCCGCCAATCAAAGCGGATGTTGCGCTATTTTCTCACTGAGGAAATCCAGAAAGCAGCTAATCCGCGCCGCCAGCGGCGTATGACGGTAATACACCGCATTAACCGGCATGCGCACGTCCATCGTCTCATCCGCCAGGATCTGCACCAGACGCCCGCCGGCCAGATCTTCATGCGTCATAAAATCCGACAGACGGACAATCCCTTCGCCATGAAGCGCCAACTGGCGCAGCATCTCGCCGTTTGAGGCGGATACCGACGGCAAGATGGGGTAACAGTCCCGGTTACCGTCCTGCAGCGGCCAGTGATTGAGCCATTCCAACTGCGTAAATCCCAGACAGCTATGCTGCGACAGTTCCTCAACGCTCATCGGCGTACCGTGGCGGCGCAAATAGTCCGGGCTGGCCAGCACGCGCAAGCGGCTGCTCCCTAAAAAGCGGGCATGAATGCTGGAATCTTTTAAGACGCCGATACGAATAGCGACGTCCGTTTGCTGTTCCAGTAAATCGATAATGAAATCATCGCTGTTCAGCTCCAGCATTATCTGTGGATAACGGCGGCGGAATTCAGGGATGAGGGGGATGATGACGTGCTGCATGAAGGGGAAAGCCGCATTAACCCGTAACCGGCCGCAGGGCTGTTCATGGCGCAACGCAATCTGTTCTTCGGCGTGCTCGACGGCGCGGATCACATCGCGCGCATGCTGAAGAAACATAATGCCTTCTTCCGTCAATGCCAGCCGCCGGGTGGTGCGCTGCAGCAGCGTGGTGCCCAATTTGCCTTCAAGACGACGCAACGCCCGGCTGATGCCGGACGTCGTCTGACCGAGCTGTTCCGCCGCCGCGGTGATCGAACCGGTGTCGACCACCACGACAAAAGCCTGCAATTCCTCAAGCGTCACTTTCATTAACGTTTACCCTGCTATCGCGGCGGCCGCGAATATGCCCGATCTCCGCCCGGCGAGCGGGAAGATACCGCGCACATTCCGCGATTGGCGTCGGCTTGATTGCGCCGCATCAGCGTCAGACTTCGATTTCAGCCTTGTCGCCTTTTTCCTGTAGCCAGTTGCGGCGGTCTTCGGCGCGCTTCTTCGCCAGCAGCATATCCATGATGGCCATCGTCTGATCGATGTCGTCGTCGTTGATCGTCAACTGCACCAGGCGGCGGGTGTTCGGATCCAGCGTGGTTTCACGCAGTTGCAGCGGGTTCATTTCACCCAGCCCTTTAAAGCGCTGCACGTTGGGTTTGCCTTTTTTACGCTTGAGTTGTTCCAGTACGCCCGCTTTTTCTTCTTCATCCAGGGCGTAATAGACTTCTTTGCCGAGGTCGATGCGGTACAGCGGCGGCATTGCCACATACACATGCCCGCCCTTCACCACCGAGCGGAAATGGCGCACGAACAGAGCGCACAGCAGCGTGGCGATATGTAAACCATCGGAGTCCGCATCCGCCAGAATACAGATCTTGCCGTAACGCAGCTGGCTCAGATCGTCGCTATCGGGATCGATGCCGATCGCCACCGAAATATCGTGGACTTCCTGCGAGGCCAGAACCTCATCGGAAGAGACTTCCCAGGTATTCAGGATCTTCCCCTTAAGCGGCATGATCGCCTGATACTCGCGTTCCCGCGCCTGCTTGGCCGAACCGCCCGCCGAATCCCCTTCTACCAGGAACAGTTCCGTACGGTTAAGATCCTGCGACGTACAGTCGGCCAGCTTGCCGGGCAACGCCGGTCCGCTGGTCAACTTTTTACGCACCACTTTTTTGGCGGCGCGCATACGGCGTTGAGCGCTGGCGATAGCCAGTTCCGCCAGTTGCTCGGCGGCTTGAATGTTCTGGTTCAGCCACAGGCTGAACGCATCTTTCACCACGCCGGAAACAAATGCCGCGCACTGGCGCGAGGAAAGACGCTCTTTGGTCTGCCCGGCAAATTGCGGATCCTGCATTTTCACCGATAGCACATAGGCGCAGCGTTCCCAGATATCATCGGCGCTCAGCTTTACGCCGCGCGGCAGAATATTGCGGAATTCGCAGAATTCGCGCATCGCGTCCAGCAGACCCTGGCGCAATCCGTTAACGTGCGTGCCGCCCATCGGGGTGGGGATCAGGTTGACATAACTTTCGGTCAGCAGTTCGCCGCCTTCCGGCAACCACAGCAGCGCCCAATCAACCGCTTCGGTATCGCCGGCAATCGCGCCCAAAAACGGTTTCTCCGGCAGCGTGATCAATCCGTTCACCGCTTCACTCAGGTAATCGTTCAATCCGTCCTGATAGCACCAGCGTTGCTCGGTATTATTGACCTTATCTTTAAAGACGATCTCCACGCCGGGACACAGTACGGCTTTGGCTTTCAGCAGGTGCGTCAAACGCGATATGGAAAAACGCGGGCTATCGAAGAATTTTTCATCCGGCCAGAAATGTACGCGGGTGCCGGTATTACGGCGGCCGCAGGTTCCGGTAACGGCGAGCTCCTGCACTTTATCGCCATTCTCAAACGCCATGTCATACACTTGACCATCGCGCCGAACCGTCACCTCCACCCGTGAAGACAACGCGTTGACCACCGAGATCCCCACGCCGTGCAACCCGCCCGAAAACTGATAATTTTTATTGGAGAATTTACCGCCGGCATGCAGCCGGCACATGATCAGCTCAACGGCCGGGACGCCCTCTTCCGGGTGGATATCCACCGGCATTCCGCGGCCGTCGTCGATCACTTCCAATGACTGATCGGCATGCAGAATCACATCAATCCGGCGAGCATATCCTGCCAATGCCTCATCGACGCTATTGTCTATTACCTCTTGCCCCAAGTGGTTGGGACGCGAAGTATCGGTGTACATTCCCGGACGACGGCGCACCGGTTCCAGTCCGCTGAGTACTTCAATCGCATCAGCGTTATAACTTGATTGAGTCATGGTTTGATTTAATTCGTTGTTTTAAATGAAAAGTGGTGAACCGTACCGATGAGCGTTATTGCCAAAAACATGACCGGCAACGTTCGCCTGCGCGCCATCGCCATCATTGCTGCCGGCGCCCTGATGTTCAGTCTGCCGCGAGCCCCAAAAAATTCACTATGGGTGAAAAAAAGTGCTCAAATCCGACAAAGGCATGGTTGCCCCCTGATTCCACTGTTTGACGGCAGTCCGTGTAATAAGACACCGCCTGACGATAATCCAGTACTTCATCTCCAGTCTGAACCAGTAGCCACAACAAATCGGGCGACTCCAGCGGTTCAACCTGCATGACCTTCAGATCGTAAACGTGCCGTGACTCTAGCACATATTGTTCACCGGTGTAGGGGTTCTGATATTCGCCCAAATAATCAAGCAAAAGCTCGAACGGTTTTACCGCCGGATTCACCACCACGGCGGGTATGGTAAAGCACTGCGACAGCCAGGTGGCATAATAACCACCGAGAGAAGAGCCAACAATACCCAGCGGGCTACCGGCCCGTTCCATCACCAGCGATTCCATCATTTCAGCCGCGTCGGCCGGATAAGGCGGAAGCTGCGGCACCAGCATCTCAATGTCGGGATGATGGCGCGCCAGCCACGCTTTCAGCGCCGTCGCTTTGGTTGAGTTGGGCGTGCTGTTGAAACCGTGCAGATAGAGTAAAACCGGCATCAGTAGCCATCCGAATTCATGTCGGGCAGGAATTCGCTGCCCTCCAGACGAAACACCTCGGTTTCCAGCCCGCCATCCGGCATTAAGTCCAGATAGCGCCAGCCCGGCGCGACATCGTCAATGGCGAAATTCGTACAGTGCGGCTTAAACTGAACGCAGGTGGACGGCGTTGCCAGCAGGCGTTTCCCGTGCCAGTCAAGATCGAGTTCCTGATGAATATGCCCGCATAAGATGGTATTCACCAGAGGATAACGGGCCAGCACCGCGGCCAGGTTATGCGCGTTACGCAAACTGTGTTGATCAAGCCAGGTACAGCCGGAAGGGTGAGGATGATGATGGAGTAAAAGCAGGGTAAAACGATCCGGCTGGCTTTGCAGACTACGCTCAAGCCATTCGAGCTGATAGTCGCTGAGTTCGCCGTGCGGCACGCCGAACACCTGGCTATCCAGCAAAATAATCTGCCATTTATCGCCTAACATCACATGCTTGGACGGCGCAATCCCCTCTTGGGCCAGCACATCGACCATCGCCGGCTGAAAATCATGATTCCCCGGCAGCCACACGCAAGGAGCGGACAATTGCCGGATCCCACGGGAAAAGTGGCGATAGGCTTCCAGAGAGTGATCCTGTGCCAAATCGCCTGTCGCGACGATCAAATCGAAAGGATATTGTTGCGCCTGAATGGCGGCCAACACCGCGCGATAACTGCGGTATGTGTTAACGCCAAGCAGTGTTTCATGCTCACCGGCAAAAAGGTGGGTGTCTGTTATTTGTAAAATCCTGATTCTGGCCCCACTCGCCACAGGAAGTGTCAACAGGCTTTCCAAATGATGGTGTCCTTGGTTACTTAAATCTGTCTAACAAACAGGGATCGACATCGAACCATACGCCAAACAATATTTTAGCCAATCAGCAAGAAACTGATTAATTTGATGCTTTTCGTCACGTTGATGTAACTTCTTATTCGGATAATCATAACGTGCCTTGAAGCGGAAGATCTGCTGACTGGCACACACTTCCGCAACCAGCGCGTCATGATATAACCGCACCGTCATCATGGGCAGGCTCCAGTAGCTTACCGCAGGCGCAGTCTGTTGAATCTTAACCAAAGAGGTATAGCGGGTCGATTCAAGGATAGTTAAGCGATAAACGGTATTATTAACGTGATAAACCGCGGTTTCACCGACTTCGTCTATACGGGGCAGCAAACGCCGTAATTGCATGAAATTGGTTTCGCATAGCCTCATCATCGCCGGGAAATCCGGGGTATAACGCTTCATAAATTCAATCCACCCACTCATTTCTCAGTTTTTCATGGTGCAACGCCAGCCATTGCAGGGCAATGACAGAAGCTGCGTTATCGATAATTCCTTCCTCAACCCATTGATAACTCTGTTCGCGGCTCACTACATGCACCCGGATATCTTCATTTTCCTCCGCCAGGCCATGAATTCCCGCCGCCGTCCTGGTATCCACTTCCCCTACCATAACAGCCAGACGCTCGCTGGTGCCACCGGGACTGGCAAGATAGTTGACGATGGGCCGGCAGCGCCCGACGACCAGGCCGGCTTCTTCCTGCGCTTCCCGCCGGGCGACATCTTCCAGGCTTTCACCCGGTTCAATCATGCCCGCCACCAGTTCCAACAGCCAGGGAGAAACGCTGCTGTCATAAGCCGCAATGCGTATCTGCTCAACCAGCACCACCTCATCGCGCACGGGATCGTACGGCAACAGCACGACCGCATGCCCGCGTTCGAAGATCTCGCGGCTCACTTCATCGCTCATTTCACCATTAAACAGACGATGACGGAAACGATAGCGCACCAGTGAAAAAAAACCCTTGTATAATTCTTCACGTGCAATAATTTCTACGTCATCTTTATTAAAGGTGACAGGACTAGATTCTGAAGACGCCATAATGCAACTCCTGTAACGGGTATCGATGGAATCCATCATTGTATGGCGAAAATGCCGCTCATCATACTCGCTGTTGTTTGTGCTAGATTTACATAAAATCAGGATCTATCCCAGCAGGCATTATTACTCAAGACCGTTTCAGTACGGCAAGTGCAAACTGTATATGTATGAAAGCTCTGCGCCGCAGGGTCTAAATAACACCGGAACCGCCCTGATCGGGCGGCTCCCGGAAATATGGCACGTTCAGTTACCTAATCTTATTGGCAGATTCTGATAGAATCGGAAACTATTCGTCTACAGACAGCGCTATCATAGAGACATTGCTGTACAACAAGGAACGCAAATGAAGAAATTGCTCCCTCTTCTCATTGGTTTGAGCCTGGGCGGTTTTAGTTTAATGAGTCAGGCGGAAAACCTGCTACAGGTATACCAGCAAGCCAAAAATACCAATCCAGACTTACGTAGCTCAGCAGCCACCCGTGATGCCGCGTTTGAAAAAATCAATGAAGCACGAAGCCCGCTATTGCCGCAATTAGGCTTAGGCGCGGATTACACTTATACCGACGGTTTTCGCGATAACAGCGGCGTTAACAATGATGTCAAAAGCGCATCATTGCAGTTAACCCAGACACTGTTCGATATGTCTAAATGGCGCGCGCTAACCTTGCAGGAAAAACAGGCCGGTATTGAAGACGTTACTTTCCAGACGGCTCAACAAGCCCTGATTCTGAATACTGCGACCGCGTATTTCAACGTACTGCGCGCAATTGATTCCCTGTCTTACATCAACGCCCAGAAACAGGCTATTTATCGTCAGTTGGATCAGACGACCCAGCGCTTTAATGTCGGCCTGGTTGCGATTACCGACGTGCAAAACGCCCGCGCCGAATATGATAGCGTCCTTGCCAGCGAAGTGCTGGCCCGCAATACGCTGGACAACGCTCTGGAAGTTCTGCGCCAGGTCAGCGGTAATTTTTACCCGCAGCTGGCGGGACTGGACATCAAACGGTTTTCGACTCAAAAAACAGAGGGCGTTAACAATCTGCTGAAGGAAGCGGAAAACCGCAACCTGAGCCTGTTGTCCGCCCGTCTGAGTCAGGATCTGGCGCGTGAGCAAATCCGCTACGCCCAGACCGGCCACATGCCGACGCTGGATCTGACCGCGTCCAGCAGCGTAAGCGATACCAGCTATTCCGGTTCGAACACCCGCGGCAGTTCATATAGCGACAGCAATGTGGGCCAGAATAAAGTCGGCATCAGCTTTAATCTGCCGCTGTATAGCGGCGGCGCGACCAGTTCGCAGGTGAAACAGGCTCAACACAGTTTTGTCAGCGCCAGCGAACAGTTGGAAAGCACGCATCGCACCGTCGTTCAAACCGTGCGTTCGTCGTTCAACAATATTTCCGCGTCTATCAGCAGCATCAACGCGTACAAACAGGCTGAAGTTTCCGCGCAAAGCTCTCTGGACGCGATGGAAGCGGGCTATCAGGTCGGCACGCGCACCATTATCGACGTGCTGGACGCCACCACGACGCTGTATAACGCCAAGCAGCAGCTTTCCAGCGCCCGTTATGATTACCTGATTAATCAGCTAAACATTAAGTCCGCCCTGGGTACGCTGAACGAAAGCGATCTGCAAGCGCTGAACGCCGCGCTGGGCCAGCCGGTTTCAACTACGCCGCCGGTCGCCGACAACAGCGTCAGCGCGCCGCTTGCCCACACGACGGCATCGCGTCAGTAATCACTTAGCCTCTCGCTGCAAGGGGAACGTCCGTTCCCCTTTTTTGTTGTTTTTTCAGGCGGCCGCGATATGTCA
The DNA here is from genome assembly GCF_017569925.1 of Brenneria izadpanahii. Taxonomy (NCBI): domain Bacteria; kingdom Pseudomonadati; phylum Pseudomonadota; class Gammaproteobacteria; order Enterobacterales; family Pectobacteriaceae; genus Brenneria; species Brenneria izadpanahii. The sequence goes on from NZ_CP050854.1 coordinate 4,866,304, forward strand.
TCAGGAAATTCTTCCGGCATTTTCCATCCCCGTCCGCCAGATAAAGCGAACCGCCGCACAACCGAATGTATAGCAACGTAAAGAGTCGCCGGGTTACCGCCATTGGCGCTTTAAATTCAGGCAGCCTTACCCTATCCTTAAGCGCAATTGTTAACAATTGGGCTTGATGCCTATACCCTGAATGATTCGGGCGGCGGCCGATACGACGCCTGCCGCTTGAAAAATAAAAGGTATTTTCTCTGGGATTAATATGATGAAACGTACTAAAAACATCAATCAGGAAATGTTTCGTAAGGGATGGCGGCCGTATCGCCTGGCGCCTATCGCGTTAGCGGTCAGCAGCGTATTTATGTTAGCCGGCTGTGAACAGGCTGATGAAACGGTTTCTCTTTATCAGAACGCCGATGACTGTTCGCGCGCCAACCCATCCATGAGTGAACAATGCACTACCGCTTACAATAACGCGCTGAAAGAAGCCGAAAAAACCGCGCCTAAATACGCCACCCGCGAAGACTGCGTGGCGGAGTTCGGCGAAGCGCAGTGTACTCAGGCTCCAGCGCCCGCGCAGGCGGGCATGGCTGCCGAATCTCAACAGAGCGGCAGCTTCTGGATGCCGCTGATGGCGGGTTACATGATGGGCCGAATGATGGGAGGCGGCGGTTACGCGCAACAGCCGCTGTTTACCTCAAAATCCCCCGCCAGCCCGGCTAACGGACAATTTGTCGACGCTTCCGGTAAAAACTACGGCAGCGCCACAACGGGCCGCACCATTAACGTACCGAAAACGGCTCTGGCGCCCAAACCCGCCACCACCACCACCATCACCCGCGGCGGCTTCGGTGAAACGGTAGCCAAACAGACCGCCATGCAGCGCAGCAGCGCCGGCACTTCCCGTAGCATGGGGGGCTGAGGACACATTTAATGAAGCGGATTGAAATTACCGAACGCCCCGACTGGCGTGAAAAAGCTACGGAATTCGGGTTCCAGTTTCACACCATGTACGGGGAACGTTACTGGTGTGAAGAGGCGTACTATCAGTTCACGCTGGCGCAAATTGAAGAGTTGGAAGACACCACCGCAGAGCTGCACCAGATGTGTTTGCAGGTGGTGGAGAAAGTCGTCGGCAGCGATGAACTGATGGCCAAATTTCGCATTCCCAAACATACCTGGGAATTCGTCAGGCATTCATGGCGAACCAACCAGCCGTCGCTCTATTCGCGTCTCGATCTGGCCTATGACGGGAAAACGCCGGCCAAGCTGCTGGAAAATAACGCCGATACGCCGACTTCGCTGTATGAAGCGGCGTTTTTCCAATGGCTGTGGCTGGAAGATCAGATCAAAGCCGGCCAATTGCCGCAAACCGCCGATCAGTACAACAGCATTCAGGAAAAACTGATCGAACGATTTGAAGATCTCAGACTGAATCATGGCTTTGGTCTGCTGCATTTCGCCTGCTGCCAGGACACCGCTGAAGATCGAGGTACGGTGCAATACCTGCAGGATTGCGCGCTGGAGGCGGGCCTGCCGAACGAGTTTCTCTATATGGAAGAAATCGGCCTCGGCGAAAAGGGGCAGTTTACCGACCTGGAGAATCAGGTCATCAGTAATCTGTTTAAACTCTATCCGTGGGAGTTTATGCTGCGCGAGATGTTCTCCACCAAGCTTGAGGACGCCGGCGTTCGCTGGCTGGAGCCGGCCTGGAAGAGTATCGTTTCCAATAAAGCCTTGCTGCCCATGCTGTGGCAGATGTTCCCGAACCACCCGAACCTGCTACCCGCTTATTTCACCGAAGACGAACACCCCGAGTTGGAGAATTACGTCATCAAACCGCTGTTCTCACGCGAAGGCGCCAATATTCAAATAGTGGAAAACGGCAAGGAGATCGCCGCGGTGGGCGGCCCCTACGGTGAAGAAGGCAAGATCGTCCAGCAGTATCATCCGCTGCCCAAATTTGGCGACAGCTATACGCTGATCGGCAGTTGGCTGGTAAACGATCAGCCCTGCGGCATCGGCATGCGTGAAGACCGGGAACTGATTACTCAGGACTTATCGCGTTTTTATCCGCATATCATTCTGGACTAACCCTATCCGGGTTAAAACAAGGCGCGGTCTCATACCCAATAGATTTCAAGTTGCATCAAGGCGGCGGCCGAATGAATCCCCAGTCAATTACTTAAGTAAGCGACTGGGGTGAGTGAGGGAAGTCAACGCAGATGCAGCTTGAAAGATGACGGGGATACGCCGTGCCTTGTTCGCGTTATCCCACCTGTACCGACAGCATACTCAGTGAACCCATTTCAATGCCGTCCACCGGGATACTCACCGCTTCTTTGCCGTCCCAGCATCCTAAAACGTAAAGCAGCGGCAGATAGTGGTCGGGCGTTGGGTTGGATAACGACGCGCCCTCATGCCGCATAAAGTTTACCAGCGGATGATCGTCCCCTTGATACGTCAGATTATCACGCACAAACTGATTGAACGAAACCGCCCACGGATAAGGCTCCGCATCGCCATCCCATTTAGCCATACGCAGGTTATGCACCACGTTGCCGCTGGCGACAATCATGATCCCCTCATCACGCAGGGCGCTCAGTTTCTTTCCCAACTGATAGTGATAGGCGGCTGGCTGTGTGCCGTCTACGCTCAGCTGCACCACCGGAATATCCGCCTGCGGATACATTTTTATCAGCACGCCCCAGGAACCGTGATCCAATCCCCACTCGCCGCGATCAGCCGCCACCGGAACCGGCGCGAGAAGTCGTTGAATTTTTTCGGCCAAATCAGGCGATCCCGGCGCCGGATACCGAGTATCAAACAGCGCCTGCGGGAAACCGCCGAAATCATGAATCGTCCTGGGTTTATCCATTGCCGTAACGGCCGTGCCGCGGGTATACCAGTGGGCGGAGACCGCGACGATAGCCTTTGGTCGCGGTAATGTTTCCCCCAGCGTCCGCCATGCCTGAGTGTACGGGTTATCCTCCAGCACGTTCATCGGGCTGCCATGACCGAGGAACAGAGCGGGCATACGGGAAGCATTGTTCATAGCTGTATCCTTAATGAAAGATCGGCATCGTGCAACAGCACGTTATGGCAATCACTGTACGCCTTTTGCACATCGGAAAAACTCGGATATCTGTGATGAAGACCATCAATAAATTTGAAGAGAAAGCGTACGCATTACGCATAAAAAAACGGCCAACCTGTGCGGTTAAACATAGGTTGGCCGTATAAAGAGAGTTGAAACTGACCATTAAGCCGCGTTCTTTCATAAAAAGCGTCGTGGACAGTCATTCATCTTTTCGCCCGCTCGCGCGGGCTGAAAACCGCCGCGGCGGAATTCATAGAAAAGTTGAAACTGACCGTTAAGCCGCGTTCTTTCATAAAAAGCGTCGTGGACAGTCATTCATCTTTTTGCCCGCTCGCGCAGGCCGAAAACCGCCGGGGCGGAATTCATAGAAAAAGTTGAAGTTGACCGTTAAGCCGCGTTCTTTCATAAAAAGCGTCGTGGACAGTCATTCATCTTTTCGCCCGCTCGCGCGGACTGAAAACCGCCGCAGCGGAATTCATAGAAAAAGTTGAAGTTGACCGTTAAGCCGGGTTCTGTCGTGGACAGTCATTCATCTAGGCCAGCAATCGCTCACTGGCTCAAGCAGCCTACCCGGGTTCAGTACGGGCCGTACCATGTGAACCCCTATTTGGCCTTGCTCCGGGTGGAGTTTACCGTGCCGCGGACTGTTGCCAGCCGCGCGGTGCGCTCTTACCGCACCCTTTCACCCTTACCTGATCCCGCTTACGCGGGCCATCGGCGGTTTGCTCTCTGTTGCACTTGTCGTAGGCTTGCGCCTCCCAGGCGTTACCTGGCACCCTGCCCTATGGAGCCCGGACTTTCCTCCCCTCCACCTGTCTCCCCCGAGAGGGACGGCAGTGAAGCGGCGACTGTCTGGTCAACTTCGGCGCGGATTGTATAGTGTTTTACGCGAGCTGTCATCCTTCCTGCTGGTCGAGCGCGTGCTTATACAGAGCATTTTTCTTAACGCCGTGTATTTCCGCGGCTAACGCGGCCGCCTTCTTCAAGGGCAATTCTTTCTGCAACAGGGACAGGGTGCGTAAGGCTTCGGCCGGCAAAGCCTCGGCGTCCGCTTTATGCCCTTCGACAATCAGCACCATCTCGCCCTTACGACGATTTTCGTCTTCCTTCACCCACGCCAGCAGTTCGCCTACCGGCGCGCCGTGAATCGACTCCCAGGTTTTGGTGATTTCACGCGCCAGCACAACATAACGCTGCGCTCCCAATACTTCGGTTATGTCCAGCAAGCTCTCCAGCAGCCGGTGCGTCGACTCATAAAAGATCAGGGTTCTCGGCTCTTCCTGCAGTGCACGCAGCGTATCTTTACGCGCCTTGGTTTTTGCCGGCAGAAAGCCTTCATAACAGAAACGATCCGAAGGCAGCCCCGCCGCCGAAAGCGCGGTAATCGCCGCGCAGGCGCCGGGCAGCGGCACAATTCGGATCCCCGCCTCGCGGCAGCGACGCACCAGGTGATAGCCGGGATCGTTAATCAGCGGCGTTCCCGCATCGGAAACCAGCGCGATACTTTGCCCTTCCTGCAATTTTGCCAATACCGAATCTGCTTTCTGCTGTTCATTATGATCGTGTAATGCGAACAGCCGTGCATTAATTGCAAAATGTTGTAACAACAGACCGGTATGACGGGTATCCTCTGCAGCAATCAGATCGACGCGCCGCAATACGTCCAAAGCGCGCTGGGTAATATCGCCCAGATTGCCAATCGGCGTGGGGACAATGTAAAGGGTGGATGCAGAAATGTCTGCTTGTTGGTCTTGATTCATTGTTTCATCCGGGTTGCCGATTTAATATTGAGCATCTTTAAAAAAAATCATTGGATACAGTATGCTTTCCTTTCGTTCCGTCCGTACTCAGACAGGGCGTGTTATTCCTGTTTTGCTAGCGGCGCTGTTTCTTGCAGGCTGTCCAAGCCAGGCGCCGCAAAGTCCGCCGCCTGAGGTGCAGGGCAAGGCTGATGCTTCTGCCGACTATTATCTGCAACAAATGCAGCAAAGCGGCGATAGTAACAAGGCCGCCTGGCAGTTACTCGCTATTCGCGCCTTATTGCAGGAAGGTAAAACGCCGCAGGCCAGCCAGCAGTTTAACGCATTACCGGCCAATTTAAGCGCAGCGCAGAAGTTGGAACAGCAATTATTGAGCGCTGAGCTATCCGTCGCACAGAAAAATGTGAACGCCGCCAATGCGGCGTTAAGCCAGTTGGACGTCAACGCGCTCTCCGCCCAACAGCAGCTTCGCTACTACGACGCGCAGATCCTGGCGAATCAACAACGTCCGTCGGCGGCATTGCTGCGCGCCTACATCGCTCAGGAACCCTTACTGCAGGATAATTCCGCCCGCCAATCGAATATCAACCAAACCTGGCAAACGCTGGTGCAGATGACGCCGCAGGAGTCTGACTCAATCCTGATCAATGCCGACGAAAACGTTCTGCAGGGCTGGGTCGATCTGCTTGGCTCCTATCAGGCCAACCGCCAGTCTCCCGACCAGCTAAAATCGGCCATTGAGGATTGGCAAACCCGCTACCCGCGTCATCCGGCGGCCCAAATGCTGCCGACGCAGCTGACGCAATTCATCGATTTCCATCCGTCGCAGGTCAGCAGCATCGCCCTGCTATTGCCGTTAAATGGTCAGGCGCAGGTGTTCGCCAATGCCATCCAGCAGGGATTTAACGCGGCCAGAAGCGGTCAGGCCATGGTAACAAACTCATTCCCGCAGGCGGCCGGCGACGGTCAACAAACCGGCTCTCCGGACCAAAACGCCGGCGCTGCCGCTACCCCAAGCGAACCAACCGATCTGAACGGTCAGAACGAGCAGAACGGGCAGAACGGGCAAGATGGTCAGCCGGTTGCGCAATACAGCGATGAGATTGCCCCGGTAACACCCCCCGCCGCGCAGCCCTCTCTCCCCAGTTCATTGCCGGTAAGAGTGTATGACACCTCATCACAACCTTTAGCGAATGTCTTGGCGCAGGCTCAGCAGGACGGCGCGTCTCTTGCCATCGGGCCGCTATTGAAAAACGAAGTGGAACAACTGGCGACCAGCCAATCCCCCTTGAACATTCTGGCGCTCAATCAGTCTGAGCACGTACAAAATATTCCTAATATCTGCTACTTCGCTTTATCGCCGGAAGATGAAGCCAGAGACGCCGCCAAGTTTATTCATCAGCAGGGCAAACAGCAGCCGTTACTTCTGGTTCCGCGCGGGAACCTTGGCGATCGCGTCGTCAATGCGTTTGCGCAAGCCTGGAGCCAGCAAGGCGGCGGTCTTCTGCTGCAACAGCGCTTTGGCAATACCATCGAGCTCAAGCAGGCTATCAACAGCGGCGCAGGTCTGAGCCTGAGCGGTCAACCCGTTAACCAAACGTCCCAGACGCCGCCGGGAACCACCGTGGGCGGCTTAACCATCCCGGCACAGGTAGAACCGGTGGTCGGTTCATCGGTGAGCGGCAATATCGATGCCGTTTACATCATCGCCACGCCTGATGAACTGTCATTGATCAAACCCATGATCGATATGCGCACCACATCGCGCGCACGTCCCGCGCTGTATGCCAGCTCGCGCAGCTTCCAGGCAGGCAGCGGCCCTGATTTCCGTCTGGAAATGGAAGGATTGCAATTCAGCGAGATCCCGCTGTTGGCGGGCGCGAACCCGACCTTGATGCAGCAGGTAAGCAGCCAGTTCAAAAATGATTATTCGCTGGTGCGCCTCTATGCGATGGGCATGGACGCCTGGACGCTGGCCAGCCATTTTGCTGAAATGCGCCAGATGCCCGGACATCAGGTCGATGGAGCGACCGGTATACTGAGCGCAACGCCCGATTGCGTGATTAACCGGCAAATGACCTGGCTGCAATATCGTCAGGGCCAGTTGGTGCCGGCATCCTGACCGCCCGGACAACCGGCGCGGATTATGAACAGCGGGCCCGGCGCTATCTTGAAGACGCCGGCTTGACCTTCGCCGCCGCCAATGTCGCGTTGCGCGGCGGTGAGCTGGATTTGATTATGCGCGACCGGCAAACCTGGGTCTTTGTGGAGGTTCGCTATCGGAAGAATGCCGATTTCGGCGATGCCGCCGCCAGCGTCACTCGGCGAAAGCAACAGCGGCTGCTTCATGCCGCCGCCGTCTGGCTGGCGCAGCGCGGGAGCGGTTTTGACACGGCGGACTGTCGCTTCGACGTAGTGGCGATCACCGGCGATCAGATTACCTGGCTTCCTAACGCCTTCAACGCGCAGGGATGATACATTTCATAAATAATTCTAACGAGATAGACCAGGCATTTATCACGTATCGCGCGGCATACGGATAACGTATAAATGCCGCAGGCCCGGCTGGCGTACATCCGGGCGCTTAGTTCATGGACTCTAATTAAAAGTAGGTTAATTCAACGTGCTGGATAGAATAAAAGTTTGTTTTACCGAGAGTATTCAGACGCAGATTGCTGCTGCGGAAGCCTTACCGGATGCAATTTCCCGTGCGGCCATGGTGCTGGTGCAGTGCCTGCTAAACGGCAACAAAATTCTGTGCTGCGGCAACGGAACGTCGGCGGCCAATGCCCAGCATTTTGCCGCCAGCATGATTAATCGTTTTGAGGCGGAACGCCCTAGTTTACCGGCCATCGCACTTAATGCCGATAATGTGGTCTTAACTGCGATTGCCAATGACCGGCTGCATGAAGAGGTCTACGCCAAGCAAGTTCGGGCATTGGGACAAGCCGGCGACGTGTTGTTGGCGATATCAACCCGCGGGAATAGCAGAGACATTGTCAAAGCGGTGGAAGCGGCGGTAACCAGAGATATGACGATTGTCGCTTTGACCGGCTACGATGGCGGTGAACTAGCGGGGCTGCTTGGCCCGCAGGATGTGGAAATCCGCATTCCTTCCCATCGTAGCGCCCGTATTCAGGAGATGCACATGCTGACAGTTAACTGCCTGTGCGATTTAATTGATAACACACTTTTTCCACACCAGAACGATTAAGGAGCACTACATGAGGATAAGTTCTGCATTTGCCGTGCTGTCTATCGCCCTCTTGTTACAAGGTTGTGTTGGCGCGGTAGTGGTTGGAAGCGCCGCGGTCGCCACCAAAAGCGCCACCGATCCCCGCACCGTGGGGACGCAGGTTGACGACAGCACACTGGAAATCCGTGTGACCAATGCGCTCGGCAAAGATGAGCAATTGAAAAAAGAGGCCCGCGTTGTCGCTACCGCCTATCAGGGAAAAGTTTTGCTGACGGGACAAGCGCCGACGGCCGAATTATCCGAACGGGCTAAACAGATTGCGCTCGGCGTGGACGGCGCGGCCGAAGTGTATAACGAAGTTCGCCAGGGCACCCCCGTTTCATTGGGAACCGCGTCAATGGATACCTGGATCACCACCAAAGTTCGTTCTCAGATCCTGGCAAGCGATACCGTTAAATCTTCGAACGTGAAAGTCACCACCGAAAATGGCGAAGTATTCCTGTTAGGTCTGGTTACCCGGCGCGAAGGCACGTCCGCGGCTGAAATCGCCAGTAAGATTAGCGGCGTGAAGCATGTCACCACCGCCTTTACCTATCTGGACTAAACCATAAGCCCGCCATGGCCGCCGATGCGCGATACATGCATCAGCGGCCGTGGTTGCCCGACCTATTGCCCCCTGGTTCTCCGCTCTGTACGCTTCCGTCATCCCGGCAAACTCTGCCGTCGTCATTCCATCCTTGCGCCGCTAGGGGCATTTTTCATCATCGGCTTACTGCGCCGCGGACGATAGCAGCCAGATGGCCCGCCGGGTATACATGCTGACGCCACGCTTTGGTTCTTCTAGGCCGGTTTGCTTTTCACCAGACACCAGGTCGGAAAAACCGGCTTGTGCGATCTCGTTGCGATAACGCGGCGTTTGCAACGCGCGTTCAGCCTGCAACATCAGCGGTATCAGAACGCTGCTCTGCCGTTCGTGCCGATCGATGGTCTGGTACGGCCATACTCTGTTGTCATCAAGGTAAGGCGCCATAAAGTCCAGCGCGGCGATCAGGCTGCTCCCTTGCGCCGTTTGATATCGCCATAAGTTTTCACCCGCCTGGGAAGCCAGCGTCGCCATATCCGTCATCGCCTGTAGATTGAAGTAGCTGTAGTGGAAAGAGCGGGTTCTCGCCAGCTCTTCCGGTTGGGAGCCGTCAGCCTGCAGTTGATGATCCATTTTGCGCCGCAATAGCGCCGCCATCGATTTTACGCTATCCGTTTTTCCCACATACCAGGCGATACCGGCTACCTGTACGGCATACCAACTGCCGTGGTTATTCATCGCCGCCGACTCTTTTTTCCCCAGCTTGCTGGTTTGCAGCCAGCGTAGATATTCCCTCATCCATTGCTGCATTTGTTGCTCGTCCAGCGTTGTCCAGCCAGGCGCTTTGCGCAGCATGATCAGCGCATCGACAATACGGACGGCGAAATATCGGCCGTCCAGCACTCCGGCCCCGCGCCCTGACGCAATGCCCGGCACGCCTTGAGCGTAATCCAGGTTGGGATTCATGCGGGTTGTAGGATCAATGAACCAGGTTCGGATCATCGAGATCGCTTTATCGGCGTAGGCCTGTCGCCCGGAGAAATACCATGCCAGCGCCAGAGCCTGCGTCTGCGCGGTAAACGCCGCCAGTCGCTCGCCATCGGTCCGCTCATCCTTACTGGCGGGGTTTACCTGCCCATCGCGCCGTATCCAAGGCAAACCATCAGCTTTGTCCGGATCCGGCCACCAGTAGGCGCTGAGGCTCAAATAATCATGTTTTGAACCGCTGGAAGGCAGGGACATTTTCTGCGTGACGCTGGGATTGGTGATTTTCAGCGCGCGATCGGCCTGCGCGAGCAATTGACGATAGGCCAGACTCGTTTGCGGTTTCGCTCTATTTTGCCGCAGCTGTTGCTTTACCGATGCCAGTTGGGGCTGAGATAAAAAAGCGTAAGGATTGTTCGTTTCATCAGCCGAACTGATTGTTGCCGCACCACCCCACAGCGACGCGGTAAACAGTAATAGATAACTCAACCGCATAATTTCCCTCACCGCAAAAACATTTCAGGATGTTGCGTTGTGAGTCATCCGGCATATGGCTTAGCGTATGAAGCCTATTCAGTTTAAGCCGTTTGAACGCAAAAACGCTTCGCCGCCGATCTGGCGCATCTGGCGCAAAATCCACTGCTGGCGCTGAATTACGTACCCGGAAGGCGCATTGACGCGAAAACGGATCGGATTTGGCAGCACCGCAGCCAGCAAAGCCGATTCGCTCGCCGTCAGCCTGCTGGCGGGCTTGTTGAAGTAATGCCTTGAAGCCGCCTCTACGCCAAAAATACCGGGGCCGAACTCCGCGATATTCAGATACACCGTCAGAATGCGCCGTTTGGTCCATACCAGCTCAACCCCCGCGGTGATTCCGGCTTCGAGCCCCTTGCGCAGCCAGCTGCGGCTATCCCACAAAAACAGATTCTTCACCATCTGCTGGGAAAGCGTGGACGCCCCGCGGATCCGCTGCGTATTGCGTTCGTTGTGCCGCAACGCCGAGTTAATGGCATCGAAATCAAACCCCCAATGTTCGGGGAATTTCTGATCTTCCGCGGCGATCACCGCCAGCGCCATCGACGGAGCGATATCATCCATCGCCACCCAGGTAGAATGGGCGACGTAGGAAAAATCGCCGTTCAACCATGCGCTGATCTGACGGTCGGCCATCACGGCTGAGAACGGTACCGGCAGGAAAGAAAACAGTAAGATCCCTGCCAGCCAGAGTCCCAATACCGCCAGCAGGCAGCGAACAATCAGGCGCTTAAAACGCATCAGCAGACCGTTACTGCGACGGCTCAATCTCATTCAATAAAGTCCAGTACGCGCGCGACCAGCTTATCGATACCTTTTGCCGCCTCACTGATTGAGTTGGCTAACATGTAAGCGGGCGTAGTCACGATTTTATGTTCCGCATCCACCACGATATCATCCACCGGGCAAACAACATGAATCCCGCCCATTTCTTCAATGATTTCAGCAGTATCAATATCATTACCAATTGTAAGTCTAATCGGCTCGCCCAATAACGTTGGTAACAGCGCGGGACTGATGCAAATAAAACCAATTGGTTTATTTTGCTTATAAATTTCCTGTGTGAGTAATTTTAAATTTTCATCAACATGACAGGCCGCCCCTTGGGTGGCGAAGTCGCTTAAATTTTTAGCGGAGCCAAAACCGCCGGGTACAATCAGCGCATCAAGCTGTTGCGCATCGGCGTCTGAAAGCGGTTGAATTTTTCCTCTGGCGATCCTGGCGGACTCAACTAAAACGTTGCGATTTTCATTGGTTACGTCACCTGTCAGGTGATTAATAACATCGGACTGCGGCTTATCGGGCGCAAAACAAACCGCCTCCGCCCCGGCCCGATCCAATGCAAGCAGCGTCAGCACTGCTTCATGAATCTCTGAACCATCGTAAACGCCACACCCGCTCAGGACAATGCCGACTCTTTTCATCATATTTTCCCTCATTTCATTACATCAACTAATTGATTTTTTAATTGACAAACACTAATCTACATCACACATTTTAATGATTCTTCTAACTAACGTTTCTGCTTTTGCTATTTTGTTGCTTGACGAAGATGTAAAATAGTTAGGATATGAACATCCGCACTTGCGAGCTTACGAACCCTGATATCTAAACGCAGGTGCCCGTTTTCCCTGGTGTTGGCGCATAATTCGCGCACCCCGGCCTCGGTCGGGGTCATTTTTTTCTGGCGACAGCTACTGATACTCTCCCTTCGAACCCGCGTTCCGCACTGTCAAAAATCTCTCCCGATAATTTTTTACTCGCCTCATCCCTGAGCTTCGATCCGCGGTCACTCCGCCGTGTGATGCCGATACACGCATCAAAAAACATCGGGGTTGAGTTTGATGGCAAAGCCCTGACCGGCAAACCCGTCATTCCCGCGCAGGCGGGAATCTATTTTAATCAACGGGTTATTTACTCGCCTCGTCCTGCGGCCAACTAGCCCTTGGCGTTTGTTTCGGCCTTCGCCACCCAATCCCGCAGCACCTGAACATCATGACGCCAGTCATGCTTCAGTTCATCAATCCATTCCTGGACGTTATCCCACCAGGCCGGCAATGTCGCCGTCTGTATCTGTTGGGCGACCTGCTGCAGATGGCGCAGGCCGACCGAACCCGCGGCGCCTTTAATCTTGTGCCCTTCTTCAGTAATTCCTTTCTGATCGCGCGCGGTCATATTGGAATCAAGAATGGCCAAATATCCCGGCATCATTTGCTCAAACATATCCAGACTTTGGTGAATCAATTTTGGCCCGACCAGCTCCAGATACTGTTCCAGCATCGCAATATCCAGCAGATCTTCGTTAACCGCCGCGCTGTTTTTGGCCGCAACGGGCTCATCGGCGCGGGTAATCTGATGATCCCAATATTGTTTGATCACCGTCGTCAGCGCGGGGACCGACAGTGGTTTGCTGAGTACGTCGTCCATACCGGCGTTCAGATACTCTTTTTTATCTTTCAATACGTTGGCCGTCAACGCGACCAGCGGCGGCAAACTGCGGTTGGCGTAACGCTTGCGGATCTCGCGGGCCACATCCAATCCCGTCATATCCGGCAGTTGGATATCCAGCAACGCTAAATCAAACTCATCGGGATCGAACATATCCAGCGCTTCCTGGCCGGTCATCGCCACTTCCACGCTGCTGCCCAATTTTTCCAGCACCGAGCGCGCCACCACCACATTCAACTCAATATCCTCCACCAGCAGCACATGCAGCGCCGGCAGCGGCATCTCATCATCAACGTCAGGGCTACTGAGCGTCTCCTCAACGCTTGGCGCGGTGACGGTCACGGTAAAGCAAGACCCTTTACCCTGAATACTGGCGACGTGAATATCTCCGCCCATGTTCTGCGCCAGGCGTTTCGAAACCGACAGGCCGATTCCGGTGCCGGTCGCCGGCTTCCCGCCGTGCTGGTCTTTTACCTGATAGTACATGGCAAAGATTTTTTCCAACTCATCCGCCGGGATCCCCATCCCGGAATCCTCGACCTCAAAGCGCAGACAATCGCCCTGCTCATGCCACACCCGCACCACGATTTCTCCTTTCGGCGTGAATTTCACGGCGTTGCTGAGCAAATTCCACAAAATCTGCCGCAGGCGAGTGCCGTCGGTGATGATTTTCTGCGGCAGCGGCTGGTGCAGCTCCATGATCAACTTCAGACCTTTCGGCTGGGCCAGCAGCCCGCCCAGGTTCTCCAGATCGACCAGAAATCCGGTAAAATCTATCGGCTGGTTGTCCAACTGCACCTTGCGGCGCTCCTGCTTGTCCATTTCAATCACGTCGTTAAAGATATTGCCCAAGGTAATCGCGCTGACATGAATGGTTTTCAGATACTTTTGCTGTTCCGCATCCAGTTGGGTATCCAGCAAGATACGGCTTAACCCGACGATGCCGTTAAGCGGCGTACGAAGCTCGTGGCTGATTGTTGAAATGAAGGTGGTCTTCTCCCTGCTGGCATTCTCTAACGCGTCCTGGTAACGCTTACGCTCCGTTATATCGCGCCCAAAGCCCATCAGCCCGTGACGTTTGCCCATGCGATCGTAAAAGGGGACTTTTCGCAGCTCAAAACAGGCTTTGCGGCCATCCGGATAGACCAGCCATTGCTCATACGTCAGCGAAACGTTGTGGCGGAAGACTTTCTCGTCCGTTTCCATCACTTTTTCAGCGATATCCGGGGGATAAACATCCTGCGGCGTCAGGCCAATCAACTGTTTCTGGCTTTTGCCCACCAGCAGTTCCATCGCCCGGTTGCAGCCGGAGAACTCTTTTTCTTCATTGCGGTAGTAAACCAGATCCGGCGAGGCATCAAGGAAAGAGCGCAACAACGCGGACTGTTGCTCCAGCTCAATCTGCGCCTGCTCACGGCGGGACATCTCTTCTTTCAGCTTGCTCACCACCCGCAGGCGCGCTTCTTCTGATTTGATGCGATCGGCGATTTCCTGATTAAGCTGGGCGATATTTTCCTGCAGTTGTTCATTCAACTCCAGATCGCGGTGACGCATCTCTTCCAGCTTCGCAACCAGCTTTGATAAACGCTGACGCGACTCTTCGAGTTGTTCCACCACCACGGAAAGAAAATAGACGGCCCAGGGGGTGATCAGTAACCCAAAAAAGACGGAACGCACGACATCGATATTTTCCACTTTCCCGCTGAGCAGCAGGGTGACGGCCATCTGCACCACCATCGCCAGCAGCACCAACACCGAGGCCAGCAACAGTGAAAAACGGACAAGCCCCAGTTTTACCATCAAATCAACGTAGTACTGAGCTAACAGGCGGATTTGCTTCATAGCGGTTTCCTTAAATCACGAACCACCGAATCATATCGTAAAATGGCGGCGCATACGGTACCCGGCGCAACATATAGTTTGCCGGCGGCATCATAAATCCGCTTTTAGGGTAAACGCCGCGCGGCGTTAAATAGGATGGTACTGATAAGGCGTGCCCAGCGCCGATCCCTGAACGCCGTTTTGCTGTAGATAGCGATCCAGCTCGACCATGCCGGTCCAGCGGTTTTCACACCAGAGCGGAGCGAGCAACGTTGGTCGGCGGGCGCTGGCGGATATGCGGTGATAGATGATTTCCGGCGGCGTGCGGCGAATCATCTCGCCGGCGGTCGATACATATTCTTCCAGCGGCAGCGCGGACAACCGGCCCGCACGCCAGGCTTTAGCCATAATGCTGCCATCGACAATATGCAGCGGATGGAGTTTGATGCCCTCCACGCCGGTTTCAACAACCTGATCGAGCGTGGAGAAGCAACGTTGCGCGTCTTCCCCGGTAGGCCGACGATAAGATGACAGCAAACGTTCAGGCCACGTTCGCGGGCGCGCCGAACCGTCCGTTGATAACAGGCGAAATCATGGCCGCGGTTAATCCGGCGCAGCGTTTTGTCGCTGGCGCTCTGCAGGCCCAGTTCCAGCCACACTTCATAACCCTTCTCATGATAACCGGACAATAAATCCAACACGGTATCCGGCACGCAGTCTGGCCGGGTGCCGACGCACAGCCCCACCATATCCGCCTGGGCCAGCGCCGCCTGATACATGCTTTTCAATACATTCACTTCGGCATAGGTGCTGGTGTAAGCCTGAAAATAGGCGAGATAGCGGCTCGCACGGTTTATTTTCCCGGCCTGCGCGGCCAACTGCTGGGCAATGCTGCGCTGCTGCATCTGTTCGTCGGCAAACGACGCGACATTACAGAACGTACAGCCGCCGCGTCCCAGCGTGCCGTCCCGGTTGGGGCAGCTAAAACCGCCGTGCAGCGTGAGTTTGTGTATCTTCTCCCCGTAGCGGCGTTGAAGATTTCCGCCAAACATATTGATTAATTTTTGTAATTGCATATTCTGGTTAGCCCTCTTGAGGTTGAGCAGCCTACTCCGTCAGCCTTTTGGCCGCGATGACGCCGATCAATCCCCCGCCTTTGGTTAAAATGAATTATTATTCATTTTTGGTGCAAATAAACGCACATCGACGCTAATTAATTTTTCTTATCCGCTCGCCTGAATTCATTAGAAGATGACGGAAAAATGAAAAACAGTGGCATAAGTTAAAAAATCAAACAAAAGCAGTATAAGATTCCACAAAGCAAAAATATGGCAGCATGTAGGGAAGATATTATGACATATGCATAGTGATACAGCTCACAGTTCCATCCGATCCAATAATCGTTCGCCGGCATATTTTTACTAAAAAAATCATTAAGTTTCATATGTATAACTAAAAATTATTCCTTAATCGCCTATATTGCATGGGTATTTGACCTGAACAGGCTTTCTCGCTAATTTGGAAATCCGCTGGAAGCTTTCCCGACAAGTTATCGACTTGTCATATTTATGCAGTAAATGAAGACTCCCTCTACAAACAAGTCATTCATCACTTGTGAGACCGTCACGAGAGGCCAAAGAAGAGAGCGGCAGGCATACGCAGCTCAACGCCACAGCGCCTTCTTGCAGTAGGTTATGAGAGTCACACAGAGCCCGGGGAGGTTCACTATTATGTTGTACGATTCATCTCAAGAGAGAGACAACTGTGGTTTTGGATTAATCGCCCATATAGAAGGTGAACCTAGCCACAAGGTAGTGCGTACCGCGATTCACGCACTCGCCCGTATGCAGCACCGTGGCGCGATCCTTGCTGACGGCAAGACCGGCGACGGCTGCGGCTTATTGCTTCAAAAACCCGATCGCTTCTTCCGCCTGGTGGCGGAGGAACGCGGCTGGCGGTTAGCCAAAAACTACTCCGTCGGCATGATGTTCCTCAATCAGGACGAAGAGCTGGCCCGAGCCGCTCGCCGCATTGTAGAAGAAGAGCTGCAAAACGAAACGCTTTCCGTGCTTGGCTGGCGTGAAGTGCCGACCAATCCTGATGTATTGGGCGAGATCGCGCTCTCTTCCCTGCCGCGTATTGAGCAGATTTTCGTCAACGCCCCGGCCGGCTGGCTGCAAAGCGATATGGAACGCCGTTTGTTTATGGCGCGCCGCCGTATCGAAAAACGGATTGAAGACAAAGAGTTCTACGTTTGTAGCTTCTCCAATCTGGTTACCATCTATAAAGGTCTGTGCATGCCCGCGGATCTACCGCGCTTCTATCTCGACCTGGCCGACCTGCGCCTGGAGTCGGCGATCTGCCTGTTCCACCAGCGTTTCTCGACCAACACCGTACCGCGCTGGCCGCTGGCGCAGCCGTTCCGCTATCTGGCGCATAACGGCGAGATCAACACCATCGCCGGCAACCGGCAGTGGGCTCGCGCCCGCGCTTATAAATTCAAGACCCCGCTGATCCCCGATCTGCAGGATGCCTCCCCGTTCGTTAACGAAACCGGTTCCGATTCCAGTTCACTGGATAACATGCTGGAACTGTTCCTCAGCGGCGGCATGGACATCATCCGCGCCATGCGTCTGCTGGTGCCGCCGGCCTGGCAGAACAACCCGGATATGGATCCGGAGCTGCGCGCCTTCTTTGATTTTAACTCCATGCATATGGAGCCATGGGACGGCCCGGCCGGCATTGTAATGTCCGACGGTCGCTACGCCGCCTGTAACCTGGACCGTAACGGCCTGCGCCCGGCGCGCTACGTTATAACCAAAGATAAGCTGATCACCTGCGCCTCCGAAGTGGGGATCTGGGATTACCAGCCGGATGAAGTGGTCGAAAAAGGCCGCGTCGGGCCGGGCGAACTGATGGTCATCGATACCCGTCACGGACGCATTCTGCATTCCGCCGAAACCGATGACGACCTCAAAAGCCGCCACCCGTATAAAGAGTGGATGGAGAAAAACGTTCAGCGTCTGGTGCCGTTTGAAGAGCTGCCGGACGATCAGGTCGGTAACCGCGAATTCGACGATGCCTTACTGGAAACCTACCAGAAACAGTTTGGCTACAGCGCCGAAGAGCTGGACCAGATCCTGCGCGTCCTGGGTGAAAACGGCCAGGAAGCCACCGGTTCGATGGGGGACGATACGCCGTTCGCCGTACTTTCCAGCCGTCCGCGCATTATTTATGACTATTTCCGCCAGCAGTTCGCCCAGGTCACGAACCCGCCCATCGACCCCTTGCGTGAAGCGCACGTTATGTCGTTGGCGACCTGTATCGGACGCGAAATGAACGTCTTCTGTGAAGCGGAAGGCCAGGCGCACCGCCTGAGCTTTAAATCGCCGATCCTGCTTTACTCCGATTTCAAACAGCTGCTCTCACAGGATCGGCAACACTACCGCGCCGATGTACTGGATCTGACGTTCGAACCAGAAAAGCAGACGCTGCAACAGACCATTGAAAAACTGTGCGACGCCGCCGAACACAAAGTTCGCGACGGCGCGGTTCTGCTGGTGCTTTCCGACCGCGGGATTGCCGAAAAACGGCTGCCGGTGCCGGCCCCGATGGCGGTTGGCGCCATTCAGCGCCGCCTGGTTGAGAAAAGCCTGCGTTGCGACGCCAACCTCATTGTCGAAACCGCCAGCGCACGCGATCCTCACCATTTCGCCGTACTGCTCGGCTTCGGCGCCACGGCGATTTATCCTTATCTCGCCTACGAAACGCTGGCGCGGATGGTCGATAACCACACCATCGAAAAACCCTATCGGGCTGTGATGCTGAACTACCGCAACGGCATCAACAAAGGGTTGTACAAAATCATGTCCAAAATGGGCATATCTACCGTGGCGTCCTACCGCTGTTCCCAATTGTTCGAGGCCGTCGGTCTGCACCGGGACGTTTCGACCCAGTGTTTCCAGGGCGTGGTCAGCCGTATCGGCGGGGCCAACTTCAGCGATTTCGAACAGGATTTGCAAAACCTGTCCAAGCGCGCCTGGCTGAAGCGCAAAACCCTGGATCAGGGCGGACTGCTGAAATTCGTTCACGGCGGCGAGTATCACGCCTACAACCCCGACGTGGTCACCTCGCTGCAGCAAGCGGTTAAAAGCGGCGAATACAGCGATTACGAACAATACTCCAAGCTGGTCAACCAACGTCCGGCCGCAACCCTGCGCGACCTGCTGGCGTTGAAACCGCAGGAAGGCGCCGCGATCTCTATCGATGACGTCGAACCGGCGACGGAAATGTTCAAACGCTTCGATACCGCGGCGATGTCGATCGGCGCCCTCAGCCCGGAAGCGCATGAGTCGCTGGCCGAAGCGATGAACAGCCTGGGCGGTTTCTCAAACTCCGGCGAAGGGGGCGAAGATCCGGCACGCTACCGCACCAATAAGGTTTCCCGCATCAAACAGGTAGCCTCCGGCCGCTTTGGCGTTACGCCCGCTTATCTGGTCAACGCCGACGTTATTCAGATTAAAGTGGCGCAGGGCGCCAAACCCGGCGAGGGCGGCCAGTTGCCCGGCGATAAAGTCACGCCTTACATTGCCAGACTGCGTTACTCCGTGCCGGGCGTGACCTTGATTTCACCGCCGCCGCACCACGATATCTACTCAATCGAAGATTTGGCGCAGCTGATTTTCGATCTAAAACAGATCAACCCGAAGGCCATGATCTCGGTAAAACTGGTTTCCGAACCGGGTGTCGGCACCATCGCCACCGGCGTGGCGAAAGCGTATGCCGACCTGATTACTATCGCCGGTTACGATGGCGGCACCGGCGCCAGCCCGCTGACGTCGGTGAAATATGCCGGCTGTCCGTGGGAACTGGGCCTGGTGGAAACCCAGCAGGCGCTGGTCGCCAACGGTTTGCGCCACAAAATCCGCCTGCAGGTGGACGGCGGGCTGAAAACCGGGTTGGATATCATCAAAGCGGCCATTCTGGGCGCGGAAAGCTTCGGTTTCGGCACCGGTCCGATGGTGGCGTTAGGCTGCAAATACCTGCGAATCTGTCACCTGAACAACTGCGCGACCGGCGTCGCCACGCAGGACGAAAAACTGCGCCGCGATCACTACCACGGTTTGCCGGAACGCGTGACCAACTACTTCAAATTCATCGCCCATGAAACCCGGATGCTGATGGCGGAGCTAGGCGTGAGCCGGCTGGTGGATCTGATTGGCCGTACCGACCTGCTGGTCGAACTGGATGGCTTCACCGCCAAACAGAACAAGCTGGATCTCTCCCCGCTGCTGCATACCGCTCAGCCCCAGCCGGGCAACGCGCTGTACTGCACCGAGAGCAACCCTCCATTCGATAAAGGGCTGTTGAACAAAGAACTGCTGGCGCAGGCGTTGCCGCATGTGGAAGCGAAACAGAGTAAAGCGCTCTACTTTGATATCCGCAACACCGACCGTTCCGTGGGCGCGACCCTGTCTGGCGAAATCGCGGCGCAGCATGGCGATCAAGGTCTGGCGAGCGACCCGATAAAAGCTTACTTCACCGGTACCGCCGGGCAGAGCTTCGGCGTCTGGAATGCGGGCGGCGTAGAGCTGACGCTGACCGGCGATGCGAACGACTATGTCGGTAAAGGCATGGCCGGCGGCAGCATCGCCGTGCGTCCTCCGGTGGGTTCGGCATTCCGCAGCCATGAGGCCAGCATCATCGGCAACACCTGCCTGTATGGCGCGACGGGCGGGAAACTGTTCGCCGCAGGGCGCGCCGGCGAACGCTTTGCCGTGCGTAACTCCGGCGCCATCACCGTGGTGGAAGGCATCGGCGATAACGGCTGTGAATATATGACGGGCGGCATCGTTTGCGTGCTGGGCCGCACCGGCGTTAACTTTGGCGCGGGTATGACGGGCGGTTTCGCCTACGTCCTGGACGAAGACGGCGAATTCCGCAAACGTGTTAACCCGGAACTGGTGGAAGTGCTGGATGTAGAACAACTGGCGATTCATGAAGAACATTTGCGCGGACTGATTACCGAGCATGTGCAACATACCGGTTCGCAACGCGCAGAAGAGATCCTCGCTAACTGGCCGGCATGGGCGGCGAAATTCGCCCTGGTGAAACCGAAGTCAAGTGATGTGAAGGCATTGTTGGGTCACCGTAGTCGTTCCGCAGCCGAGCTGCGGGTTTTGGCGCAGTAAGAGGTCATCATGAGTCAGAATGTTTATCAATTTATCGACCTGCAGCGCGTTGATCCGCCTAAGAAACCGCTGAAAATTCGAAAAATTGAATTTGTTGAAATTTACGAGCCGTTCTCGGAAGGTCAGTCCAAAGCACAGGCGGATCGCTGCCTGTCATGCGGCAATCCTTACTGCGAATGGAAATGCCCGGTCCATAACTATATTCCTAACTGGCTGAAGCTGGCCAACGAAGGCCGGATTATTGAAGCCGCCGAGCTATCGCATCAAACCAACAGCCTGCCGGAAGTATGCGGCCGCGTTTGCCCGCAGGATCGCCTGTGCGAAGGCTCCTGCACGCTGAATAGCGAATTCGGCGCGGTCACCATCGGCAATATTGAGCGCTATATCAATGACAAAGCGCTGGAAATGGGCTGGAAGCCGGATGTTTCCAACGTACAGCCGACCGGCAAACGCGTGGCGATTGTCGGAGCCGGGCCGGCAGGGCTGGCCTGCGCCGACGTACTGGCGCGTAACGGCGTACAGGCGGTGGTGTTCGATCGCCATCCTGAAATCGGCGGCCTGCTGACCTTCGGCATCCCGGCGTTCAAGCTGGGAAAAGAAGTCATGATTAAACGCCGCGAAATTTTCAGCGGCATGGGCATTGAGTTCCGTCTGAATACCGAAGTGGGTAAAGACGTTCAGTTAAAAGAATTGCTGGCTGAATACGACTCCGTGTTCCTCGGCGTAGGCACTTATCAATCCATGCGGGGCGGACTGGAAAACGAAGATGCATCGGGCGTTTATGACGCGCTGCCTTTCCTGATCGCCAATACCAAACAGTTGATGGGCTTTGCCGCATCGCAGGAAGAACCGTATATCACGATGCAAGGCAAGCGCGTGGTGGTGCTGGGGGGGGGAGATACCGCGATGGACTGCGTGCGTACCTCGATTCGCCAGGGCGCGACGCACGTCACCTGCGCCTATCGCCGTGATGAAGCAAACATGCCGGGCTCTAAACGCGAAGTGAAAAACGCGCGCGAGGAAGGGGTTGAGTTCAAATTCAACCTGCAACCGCTGAGCATCGAAATCAACGGCGCTGGTGAAGTTTGCGGCGTCAGAATGGCGCGCACCGCGCTGGGCGCTCCCGACATCAATGGCCGCCGGCGTCCTGAAATCGTCGAAGGTTCAGAGCACGTACTGGAAGCGGACGCCGTGGTTATGGCGTTCGGTTTCCGTCCGCACAAAATGGAATGGCTGGCGGAATACGGCGTGGAATTGGATAAGCAAGGCCGCATTATTGCGCCGGAAGGCAGCGAAAATGCATTCCAGACCAGTAACCCCAAAATCTTTGCCGGCGGCGATGCCGTACGAGGCTCCGATTTGGTCGTTACCGCGATTGCCGAAGGTCGCAAAGCCGCCGACGGCATCATGAACTACCTGGAAGTGTAATCCTCTGTTTTTTGTTTTTTCGTCCCATCCCTGTGGCTTGCCCAGACGGGCTGCCACAGCCGGCATTTAAAAACGCCCCCGGCGTTGTTTTATAAAGGTAAAACGCGGTGATGAGGTCAATGCTTATGACGCCTCGCACCGCGCTCGCCCCGCTCCGTACCTTAACTCATCAATAGCGCTGCTTTATCTGAGCCGCACGCGATCGGCAACATTTTGAAATATTATCTCATCCAATGACAATTAATCATCATAATCAACTGCTTGGCATCTGCTATCATAGTGTCTAATATTGCTATATTCGATTACTTCAATATTAACTATAACTTTAATTTATCTTAAGGAGATAACATGGCAGTTAAAGTAGCGCTTGTCACCGGTGCAGGTCAGGGGATTGGTCGCGCTATCGCACTGAGATTAGCAAAAGACGGCTTTGCCGTTTCCGCTGTAGACTACAATGCAGACACCGCCAAAACCGTGGCTGAAGAGATCAATAAATCCGGTGGGAAAGCGATTGCCATCCAGGCTGACGTTTCCAATCGCGATGCGGTTTTTGCCGCCGTAGCAGAGACGCGGAAGCAACTAGGCGACTTCAATGTTATCGTCAATAATGCCGGTATCGCGCCCAATATGCAGTTTGAAGTTACGCCGCCGGAAGTTATTGAACGCGTTAATAAAATCAACGTTAACGGCGTTATCTGGGGGATGCAGGCCGCGATTGAAGCGTTTAAATCCCTGAAGCATGGCGGCAAAATCGTTAACGCCTGTTCACAGGCCGGTCATCTGGGCAACCCCGACCTGGCGGTTTACAGCGCCAGTAAATTTGCCGTTCGCGGCCTGACTCAGAGCGTTGCGCGTGAAGTGGCGAAATACGGCATTACCGTAAACGGTTATTGCCCTGGCGTGGTCAATACGCCGATGTGGCGTGAAAGAGATCGCATCGTTTCAGAAGAAGCGGGCAAACCTGCGGGTTACGCTACAGCCGAATTCGCTAAGCAAATCACGCTGGGCCGTCTTTCCGAGCCTGAAGATGTGGCTGCCTGCGTGTCTTATCTGGCCGGTCCTGACTCTGACTATATGACGGGACAATCCTTACTGATCGATGGCGGGATGGTGTTCAGCTAATCGCCGAATCGCATACCGATGCGTAACCGGGCCTCTGTGCCCGGTTGTTCCCCGCCGGGAACTAGGTGTTGTATAAATTCACGATCTCCTGCTCTGTCATTTCCTGGGTTTTCTCAGCAAACGAGTAATAGCCAGGCTTCCTGTCGATATAGATCTGAGCAACAAGTTTTTTCTCGGCATACTCGTCAAACAGCCCAACCGGTACGAAATAGGTCTCTGGCGCAAGCAATTTAAAGAACAGGTGTGTGCCGCATACCTTACAAAACGCACGCTCAGCCCATTTTGAAGAGCGATATGAGGTGATATTGGCCTCACCTTCTATCGATATGTCGTTCCGGCAATCAACCGACATAAAAGGCCCGCCGCTCCACTTTTCACACATACCGCAATGGCAGGCCGTTACCTCTTTAATCGCTTGCGCGGTCGAAATCGTCACGCCGCCGCATAAGCAAGTCCCCTTATAGCTCATAACTTCCTCCGTCACAGAAAAGCACAAGGCTTTACGATGAATCACAGCAAAAAATAGGCGCTGATTCAGAATGTATAAAGGCACATTCAATGTGCCTTTATACAAGTGTGGCTCGCTATTTAACGACCCGCAACGAGGGTCTTCCCCCTTTGGGGGGCTGGGGAGGATCGTCATCAGGATTCTCGCCTTCATCCGTCACGCCTGGCGGATTATTATCGACGATCGACATCACCGTGCCGGATGTGGCAGATTCATCCTGGAAATCATCAACCTCTCCCGCCGACTCATACGCGGGTTCCGGTTCAAACATCGTGCCAGCGCCATTTTCACGAGCGTAAATAGCCAGTACCGCCGCCATGGGTACATAAACCTGACGCGGCACGCCGCCGAAGCGGGCGTTAAAACGAACGCTGTCGTCAGCCAGCTCAAGGCCGCCTACGGCCCGAGGCGCAATATTCAGCACAATCTGCCCGTCACGGGCAAATTCCATCGGGACCATGACACCCGGCAGAGTAACATCGATAACCAGGTGGGGCGTCAGCTGGTTATCCAGCAACCAGTCATAAAAAGCCCGTAGCAAGTACGGCCGACGCGGAGACAGTTGAGACAACGCCATTTCGTTTAACCTCTGGTTTGCAAACGCATTTCACGTTCAGCTTCCGTCAGGGAAGCCAGGAACGCATCGCGTTCAAATACGCGAGTCATGTAACCTTTCAATTCTTTCGCGCCGGAACCGCTTAATTCGATCCCTAACTGCGGCAAACGCCATAACAGGGGAGCCAGATAGCAGTCTACCAGACTGAACTCTTCGCTCATGAAATATGGCGCTTCATTGAAAACGGGCGCCACCGCCAGCAGCTCTTCACGCAGTTGTTTGCGGGCGGCATCCGCTTCCGTCGCGCTGCCCTGCATGATTTTGTTCAGCAAAGAGTACCAGTCATTTTCAATACGGTGCATCATCAGACGACTGTTGCCGCGCGCTACCGGATACACCGGCATCAGAGGCGGATGGGGGAAACGTTCATCCAGATACTCCATGATGATACGTGATTCATAGAGCGTCAGTTCACGGTCGACGAGCGTCGGCACCGAACCATAAGGATTGAGGTCAATAAGATCCTGCGGCAGATTATCCATGTCTACCTGCTCAATCTCGACACTCACACCTTTCTCCGCCAGTACAATGCGGACCTGATGGCTAAAAATGTCGGACGGACCAGAAAACAGCGTCATTACCGAACGTTTGTTGGCAGCGACAGCCATGAAAACCTCCAAGTTTATCGAGAAAATACGGCGGATAGCCGATCTGCTATTACCCTGCAAACCCATATCTGTATTTTGTCATTCGGGGTAAAAGAACCACTTGGCAAAATCAGTCGATTTAGAAAAAACCACTTGCTGGCAAACAGGCATAAAATCGGCGAATAGTTTATCAGATTTTGTCCGTTCTGTGGGGACGCTAGCGCAATTTCATCGTTAACACACAGAAAATAAAGACTATTTTTTTTCGATAAAATTTTCGATAGCGATAGTCTTACAGACAGAAAAAACCCGGCGACAAGCACCGGGTTTTTCGCATTGATTTCGCTGCGAAAGCAGCAGGAAATTAACGCTTGGAGAACTGAGGACGACGACGTGCTTTACGCAGGCCGACTTTCTTACGTTCAACCTGACGAGCATCACGGGTAACGAAGCCTGCTTTACGCAGTTCGCCACGCAGAGACTCATCATACTCCATCAGAGCGCGGGTGATACCGTGACGGATCGCGCCGGCCTGACCAGAGATACCACCACCTTTAACGGTGATGAACAGATCCAGTTTTTCAACCATGTCTACCAGTTCCAGCGGCTGGCGAACTACCATGCGGGCAGTTTCACGGCCAAAGTACTGTTCCAGACTACGCTGGTTGATAACGATGTTACCGCTGCCCGGTTTGATAAATACGCGAGCGGCGGAGCTTTTGCGGCGACCAGTGCCGTAGTATTGATTTTCAGCCATTGCCTATAATCCCGATTAAATGTCCAGAACTTGCGGTTGCTGTGCCGCGTGATTGTGCTCAGTGCCCGCGTAAACTTTCAGTTTACGGAACATTGCACGACCCAGCGGGCCCTTCGGCAGCATGCCTTTAACCGCGATTTCAATCACACGCTCAGGACGGCGGGCAATCATCTCTTCAAAGGTCGCTTGTTTGATACCACCGATGTGGCCGGTGTGGTGGTAATACATTTTGTCGGAACGCTTGTTGCCGGTTACGGCGACTTTATCTGCGTTCAGAACGATGATGTAATCACCGGTATCAACGTGCGGAGTATATTCCGCTTTATGCTTGCCGCGCAGGCGACTAGCCAGTTCAGTTGCGAGGCGACCCAGGGTCTTACCGCTCGCGTCAACAACGTACCAGTCGCGTTTTACGGTTTCTGGTTTAGCTGTAAAAGTTTTCATTAAAAGCTTACCCAATAATTAGTTACACGTTGGTGAACACCCAAACGCTCGAAAACAGTTGAGGCTCACACGACCATCAAGTCCAGCAAACCTACCCCTTCGAATAGCCATTGCCGGCACTATAAAGTTTTTGGGAAAAAAACTTCGTTGTAACGTGGGGTCGCAAGATTATAGAGAAGTCGTTATCAAAAATCGACCTTTTTTCTTGCCGGGCCGCAGAAAAATCACCGATCTATGCTAAATGCGGCTGGCGCAAATACTCCTCGCTCTGCATCTCCTGCAGGCGGGATAAACAGCGCTGATATTCAAACTTCAGGTGTTCGCCCTGGTAGATCTCAAACATGGGCGCTTGCGCGGAAATAATCAATTTCACCCGCCGTTCGTAGAATTCATCCACCAGCGCCAGGAAGCGGCGCGCCGCGTTCTCGTCTTTCGTTTCCATAATCTTCACGTTATGCAGCAGCACGGTATGGTAAAGCTGCGACAGCGCAATATAGTCGTGCTGGCTGCGGGCATCGGCGCATAGCGTGGCGAAATCCACCGAAAGTACGCCGTCCCCCGCGCTGAGCGTCGGCAACGCGCGATGGTTGATCTGCAACACCGGACCGGGCGCCGCAAACGGCTTACCGGAGAGCCGTGTGAACATGCGCCGCATTTCCGTTTCGACGTCGGCAGAGAGCGGCGTCAAATACAGATGAGCCTGCGTCAGCGTGCGCAACCGGTAATCAATGCCGGCGTCAACATTGCGCACGTCGCAGTATTGTTTAATCAAATCAATGGCAGGCAGGAAACGCGTCCGTTGCAGGCCGTTGCGATATAAATCGTCGGGCGGAATGTTCGAAGTCGCCACCAGGGTAATCCCGCGGGAAAAGAGCGCGCGCAGCAGTTCGGCCAGCAGCATGGCGTCCGTGATATCAGAGACGAAAAACTCATCAAAACACAGCACGTCCGCTTCGGCTTTAAATCCATCGGCCACTTTTTCCAGCGGGTTCTCCTGTCCCTGAAGCTGATTCAACTCTTCATGAACCCGCAGCATAAAACGATGGAAATGCAGCCGTAGTTTGCGTTCGGTCGGTAAGCTATGGAAAAACATATCCATCAGCCAGGTTTTGCCGCGCCCTACGCCGCCCCACATGTACAGACCCTGAACCGGAACCGCGGCGCGCTTATCACTTAACCCCAGCCACGCGCGCCACTTCCCCAGCCGCCCTGCCGTATCGTCGCCAGAACGCGCCGCACGCTCGCATAACGCCTGATGAATATGGTCTAACTGAACCATGGTTTGATGCTGCACGTCGTCAGGTTGATACTCTCCGGCCGACAGTGCCTGCTGATAAAGCGTTAGCGGTGTGGTGGTTTGCTGCATAATGTTCGCGATCCCTGAGAAAAAATTTAATGATGTTTTGTCGCGCATTGTCGTCGATTTGAGCCGTAATCGTAGCAGTTAACCGCCTTGATGCCAGAGATGAGTCAACATTCCCCTCCGTCATCACGCTTCAGGATTCCACTCAGACAAGGTTAGCGGTTATAGTGGCTATTATATTAAGTGAAAAGCCCTACGGAACAACGAAGTCAAAATAGGAGTTATTATGACCTGGGAGTATGCGCTGATTGGTTTAGTCGTCGGTATTATTATTGGCGCTGTCGCCATGCGTTTTGGCAATCGAAAGATGCGGCAACAGCAGGTATTACAAAACGAACTGGAAAAGAGCAAAGCGGAACTGGAAGAGTATCGTCAGGAACTGGTCGGGCATTTTGCCCGTAGCGCCGAGCTGCTGGACAACATGGCGCGTGATTACCGCCAGCTTTACCAACAT
The DNA here is from genome assembly GCF_017569925.1 of Brenneria izadpanahii. Taxonomy (NCBI): domain Bacteria; kingdom Pseudomonadati; phylum Pseudomonadota; class Gammaproteobacteria; order Enterobacterales; family Pectobacteriaceae; genus Brenneria; species Brenneria izadpanahii. The sequence continues at coordinate 4,894,188 of NZ_CP050854.1, forward strand.
ATGGCGAAAAGCTCCAACAACTTGTTGCCCGACGTTCCCGGTCAGGATAATCCTTTTAAATATCGCTTAACCGAAGCAGAGGCGGATAACGATCAGGCGCCGGTGGACATGCCGCCGCGCGACTACTCTGACGGCGCATCCGGTTTACTGCGCGGCGAGCCCCCGCTGCGCAAGTAAGCGCGCGATATTCAGCGTGAGGCTTGTTCCGGCCTCACGCTTTCCCACCTTGCATCTTCCCGCCGCCCCTCTTGCGTAGGCGATGGTTACAATCTACTGACGAAACATCAGTGAACTTTACACACCGATCGCCAGTCTGACTCTTCACCATATGTTTAAGTTTATATATCATCATTTTATTCATTCCGCAGGTTGTGAGAGAGTTAATCAGCAATGAAGAAAAAATCTTTATTATTTAGCGCATTGGCCATGAGCATGAGCCTCTCCTTGTTATCGCTCCCAACTGCTTACGCTACTCTGCCTGCGGCCGTTCCGGGGCAACAGCAGCTTCCCAGTCTGGCTCCCATGCTGGAAAAGGTCTTGCCCGCGGTGGTCAGCGTGCATATCGAAGGCACCAGAACGCAGAGCCAGCGCGTGCCGGAAGAGTTCAAATTCTTCTTTGGCCCCAATATTCCGCAAGATAAGCAGAGCTCCCGGCCTTTCGCCGGATTGGGTTCCGGTGTGATTATCGATGCGGCGAAAGGCTATGTTCTGACCAATAATCACGTCATTAATAACGCCGACAAAATCCGCGTACAGCTGAATGACGGTCGTGAATACGACGCCAAACTGATCGGCCGTGACGAGCAAAGCGATATCGCCCTGCTCCAGTTAGCCGATGCCAAAAACCTCGTTGAAATCAAAATGGCGGACTCCGATCGCTTGCGCGTCGGCGATTTCGCCGTTGCCGTGGGAAACCCCTTCGGACTTGGGCAAACGGCGACATCAGGCATTATCTCGGCGCTGGGCCGCAGCGGATTGAATCTGGAAGGGCTGGAAAACTTCATCCAGACGGATGCTTCAATTAACCGGGGCAACTCCGGCGGCGCGCTGGTTAACCTGAATGGCGAACTGATCGGTATCAATACCGCCATCCTGGCTCCCGGCGGCGGCAATATCGGCATTGGCTTCGCCATCCCCAGTAATATGGCGCAGAACCTGGCTCAGCAGTTGGTTGAGTTTGGCGAGGTAAGGCGCGGTCTTCTGGGCATCAAAGGCAGCGAAATGACCTCCGAGATGGCGAAAGCCTTCAAGGTCGACGTGCAACGAGGCGCCTTCGTCAGCGAAGTGCTGCCGCAATCCGCCGCGGCCAAAGCCGGCATCAAAGCGGGCGACGTGCTGACATCGCTGGACGGCAAACCGATCGGCAGCTTCGCCGAACTGCGAGCCAAGATCGGCACAACGGCGCCGGGTAAGACCGTGAAGGTCGGCCTGTTGCGCGACGGGAAACAGATGGAGGTCAGCGTTGTGCTGGATAACAACAACACGACTACGACCAGCGCGGAAACGCTATACCCGGCCTTACAGGGCGCTTCGCTGACTAACGGTCAGTTGAAAAACGGCAGCAAAGGCGTTCAGATTGAGAACGTAACCAAAGATTCGCCGGCCGCTCAGTTAGGTTTGCAGAAAGACGACGTCATTATCGGCGTTAACCGTGAGCGGGTAGAAAATATCACTCAATTGCGTAAAATTCTGGAAGCCAAACCGTCCGTTCTTGCACTGAACATCGTGCGCGGCGACGAAACAATTTATCTGCTATTACGTTAATTCTAAACGATAGCGGCAAGGCTCCCAAAGCGGCAGGCAAGACGCCCGCCGTAAAAAATCGAGCACTGCATCATGCGGTGCCCAATCATCTCATGATATTCTCACGTCATATTCTTTCTTTACCGTAAAAACATGCCCATGCTTGTTAAGTTATTCCGTTCCGTATTGATTGGAGTGATCGTCGCCGGCCTTCTGCTATTCGCGCTGCCGGCACTGCGATCAAATACGCCGTTGCTTCAAGGCGGTAATGATAATAGCGACAAATCCGCCGAAGACGCGCCGTTAAGCTATTACCACGGCGTGCGCCGGGCCGCGCCCGCCGTGGTAAATGTTTATAACCGAGTTCCCAGTCCAGAGCAGCCGAACGAGCTCAATGTTCAAACTCTCGGCTCCGGCGTGATCATGAGCGAAAACGGCTACATTCTAACCAACAAGCATGTCATTAATAACGCGCAACAAATTCTGGTGGCGCTGCAAGACGGCCGGCTCTTTGAAGCGATGGTTGTTGGTTCGGACAGCTTGACCGATCTGGCCGTACTGCAAGTCAGCGGCGTCAATCTGCCCGTCATTCCGATTAACCCCAACCGCACGGCGCATATCGGTGATGTGGTGATGGCGATTGGCAACCCCTATAACCTGGGGCAGACCATCACACAAGGGATCATCAGCGCCACCGGCCGCGTCGGGCTTAGCGCCGCCGGAGATAACCGTCAGAACGGCCGGCAAAATCTTCTACAGACCGATGCATCGATTAACCGGGGCAACTCAGGCGGCGCGCTGGTGAATACGCTGGGCGAACTGGTCGGCATCAATACCTTGTCTTTTGATAAAAGCAACGACGGAGAAACGCCGGAAGGCATCAGCTTCGCCATTCCCGTCGCTCTGGCGACCAAGGTCATGGGCAAACTTATCCGCGATGGCCGAGTCATCCGCGGTTATATCGGCATTAACGGCATACAGTTGGAAAATCTCGACAAGCAGGATATTGTGCATGAACAGGGAAGAATGAGCGGGATTCTGGTTAAAACCGTCGATCCGGGCGGGCCTGCGGATAAAGCGGGGATTCAGGTTAATGATATTCTGCTGAGCGTTAACAACAAGCCGACCAGTTCCGTCATCGAAACCATGGATCAGGTAGCGGAATTACATCCGGGCACCGTCATTCCGGTGACTATCGAACGCGATAAAAAAACGATCACGCTGAATATGACGATTCAGGAATTTCCGGTTAACTAACCGCTCTCGTCCGGCGGATAGGCAAATAAAACCGGGTAACGATTAAGCTACCCGGTCCGCTTTCATTGGCTAGTCGCTTTCTTTGACGCGTTCGATATTCGCGCCCAGCGCGCGCAGCTTGGCTTCAATGCGCTCGTAGCCGCGATCGATATGGTAAATGCGATCGACCACCGTCACGCCTTCGGCAATGCAGCCAGCCAGCACCAGACTGGCCGATGCGCGTAAGTCCGTCGCCATAACCTGCGCGCCGGACAGTTTTTCCACGCCGTGGCAAATTACCGTATTGCTTTCAATTTCCGCCTGAGCGCCCATGCGGATCAGCTCCGGCACGTGCATGAAGCGGTTTTCAAAAATCGTTTCGGTAATCACGCCGGTTCCTTCGGCAACCAGATTCAACAGGCTGAACTGCGCCTGCATATCGGTCGGGAAACCAGGATGGGGCGCGGTGCGAACAGTCACCGCTTTCGGACGTCGTCCATGCATATCAAGACTAATCCAATCCTCGCCGGTTTCGATATCCGCCCCCGCTTCACGCAGTTTCGCCAGCACCGCATCCAACGTATCGGGACGGGTATGACGGCAGACCACTTTGCCGCCTGAAATCGCCGCGGCGACCAGGAATGTCCCGGTTTCGATACGGTCCGGCAGAACGCGGTATACGCCGCCGCCCAACCGCGCGACGCCTTCAATGATTACTTTGTCGCTGCCCGCGCCGCTGATTTTCGCGCCCAGCGTATTCAGGAAGTTCGCCGTATCGACGATTTCCGGCTCGCGCGCCGCGTTTTCAATAATGGTGGTTCCTTCGGCCAGCGTTGCGGCGCTCATGATTGTCACCGTGGCGCCCACGCTGACCTTATCCATGACGATGTGCGCCCCTTTCAGACGCCCATTCACCGAAGCCTTGACGTAGCCCTCTTCCAGAGTGATTTCCGCACCAAGCTGTTCAAGACCGCTGATATGCAAATCAACCGGACGCGCGCCGATGGCGCAGCCGCCGGGTAATGAAACCTGCCCCTGCCCAAAACGCGCCACCAATGGCCCCAAAGCCCAGATGGACGCGCGCATGGTTTTCACTAAATCATAAGGCGCGCAGAATACGTTAACCTCGCTGGCGTCAACGTGTACCGAACCATTACGCTCAACGCGCGCGCCCAACTGACTGAGCAGCTTCATTGTCGTATCAATGTCTCTCAGCTTCGGCACATTCTGGATTTCTACCGGCTCTTCCGCGAGCAAGGCGGCAAACAGGATGGGCAGAGCTGCGTTCTTGGCTCCGGAAATGGTGACTTCACCAGTGAGCCGGGTTGGCCCCTGCACACGAAATTTATCCATAGCGGCTGTTTCTCAGTGTTTCAAATTCAATATTGCGTCACATAGCCGCAGGCTTAAAAACCATTAAGCTTACGGTCGCGCTGCCATTCTTCCGGCGTGTAAGCCTTGATCGACAGGGCGTGGATGCGGTTATCCGCGATATACTCCATCAGAGGAGTATAAACGGCCTGCTGTTTCTTCACCCGACTCATGCCGGCGAACAGTTCACCTACAGCAATGACCTGAAAGTGGCTGCCATCGCCCGATACGTGGGCTTCTTCCAGTGCTAATGCGTTCATCAGCACATCTTTAATTTCATTATTTTCCATCGCTCTCGATATCTATGTCAGGGGGGGATGATAAACAAGGTGGTATATTAGATGAATACAGCGCTGTCTTAAACAAAGAAAAAGCCCCTGGCCGCCATCTTTCAAATTGCCGGCGCGGCGGCTCGCCGGTTACCCGGCCCATCCATGGCCTCTCCCCTTGCGGGCCGCCGCAAACAATTTCAGACAGATTCGCATAGAGACTGACTATACGGCCGGTTCAACAGGAATGATTTCATCCAGGTTATACAACGCTATCAGCGTCTTTAGCCGGTCGCCTGCCCCGACTATCTTCAATTCTCCCCCTTTCAGGGAACGCTGGTAATAAAAATGAATCAACAAGGCCAGCCCGGCGGAATCAACCCGGCTCAGCCCGGACACATCCAGCGTTGTCTTATCGGCCAGCAACATGTCGCGCTGCTGCCAGAGCGGCAGCAACGTTTCACGGTTCAGTCCGCCCGATAAAACCAGCGTTGATTGCTGCGATTGCCAGCTCAGTGCATTATCCATTTTTCTTACTCTGTTTAGTTTTGCTTATCCAGCGTAATCGGTTGTTTTGCGGCGGCTTCCAACTGCTGAGTCAGGCCATCGACGCCTTTCTGACGCAATGTCGCCGCCCATTCATTTTGCTTGGTGGTAATCATGCTGACGCCTTCGGCAATCATGTCGTAAGCCTGCCAGTTGCCGGTTTGCGTATTTTTGCGCCATTGGAAATCAAGACGAACCGGCGGACGGCCGCCGCTATCGATAATCGTCACGCGGATGGCGATTATATTGGCGTCTCCCAACGGCTGTTCGGGCGCGATCTGATAGGTCTGCCCGTGATATAGCGCCAGAGCCTGGCCGTAAGCCTGTTCCAGATAGGCTTCAAAAGCCTTGAAATAGGCATCGCGTTGCGCCGGCGTGGCCTCTTTATAGTAACGGCCCAGAACCAACGCGCCGGCATATCTGATCTGCACATACGGCAGAAGTTCTTCGCGTACAACGTTACGCAGATAGTCAGGATTCTGCCTGATGCGCGGCTGCTCGGTTTTCAGGCGGGTAAAAGTTTTTTCCGCCGCTTCATTCATCAGGCGGTAAGGATTCGTTTGATCCGCGGCGCTGGCCAATGGCGCAACCGCCAGCAAAGCCACTATCAGTAAACGTTTAAACATGCAGCTATCCTCTTATGGATGTGAAGTAACGGGTTGGCTCTGAGGCGCAGGCGCGGCGTCTGCGGCCGGAGCCGAATTCCCCTGCCCGGCATTATCCTCGTTATTGCCGCCGCTCTTATATAAGAATTGACCGATGAGATCCTCCAGCACCATGGCTGATTTAGTGTCCTGAATGACGCCGCCGTCTTTCAGGATCGCCGTTCCCATCTCTTCATCCTCAAAACCGATATTCAATGCCAGATACTGTTCGCCCAACAGGCCGGAGGTGCGGATTGCCAGAGAACTGGTATCCGGAATATGGTCGTAACGTTGCTCGATATCCATCGCCACGCGGGGAAGGTACGTTTTCTCATCAAGCGTAATATCCGCAACCCGGCCTATCACCACGCCGCCGATCCTTATCGGCGAACGGGTCTTCAACCCGCCGATATTGTCAAACGTCGCGTATAAACGATAGGTGGACTCGCTGCCGATTGACTTGAGGTCGGCCACTCTCAGACACAAAAAGATAATGGCGAACAGCGCAATCAGCATAAATACGCCAACCCAAATTTCATTTTTCTTTGTTTGCATCGACTCAGTTCCCAAACATCAGTGCTGTCAGCACAAAATCCAATCCCAATACCGCTAATGATGAATGCACGACGGTACGGGTCGTTGCACGGCTGATCCCTTCTGAAGTAGGAATCGCATCATAGCCATTAAACAGCGCAATCCAGGTCACGGTGATGGCGAAAACCACGCTTTTAATCAAGCAGTTCAACATGTCCTGCCGCCACTCGACGGCCCCTTGCATGGCCGACCAGAAAAATCCGCTGTCTATGCCTTTCCAGTCAACGCCGACCAGCGCCCCGCCCCAGATACCGATGGCGACGAAGATGATCGTCAGCAGCGGCATGCTGATTACGCCGGCCCAAAAACGCGGGGCCACCACGCGTCTAAGCGGATCGACCGCCATCATTTCCATACTGGAAAGCTGTTCGGTGGCCTTCATCAGGCCGATTTCCGCCGTCAGCGCCGAGCCGGCGCGACCGGCGAACAGCAACGCCGTGACGACCGGGCCAAGCTCGCGCAGCAATGATAGGGCGACCATCATACCCAGACTGGCTTCGGCGCTATAGGTGGTCAGGACAAGATAACCCTGCAGCCCCAGCACCATGCCGATAAACAGGCCGGACACCATAATAATCAGCAGCGACTGCACCCCGACGCTATAAAGCTGTTTGATGAGCTGCGGCCACTGTTTCCTGAATTCAGGCCTGCCCACCAATGCATTAAACAGCATCAGCCCGGCACGGCCAAAAGAAGCGCAGGTAGAAATTCCCTGACGTCCCAGCGACGCCAATGCCTGTAAAAACATGAATTATTTAACCCCCAGATAAACCTAGCAGCGCGGTTTTATAGTCGCCCGCCGGATAGCGGAAAGGAACCGGGCCATCCGCAACGCCATCCAGAAACTGGCGTACGCGGGAGTCATCGTTCATTTGCAATTGCGCCGCCGTTCCTTCGGCGACGACCTGCTGCTCGGCGATGATGTAAGCGTAGTCGGCAATGCTCATCACTTCCGGCACATCATGTGAAACGACGATACAGGTGACGCCCAATGCATGATTCAGTTCATCAATCAGCTTCACCAGCGTTCCCATGGTTATCGGATCCTGACCGACGAAAGGCTCATCAAACATAATCAGTTGCGGATCGAGCGCAATCGCCCGCGCCAGCGCGGCGCGGCGCGCCATCCCGCCGGAAAGCTCCGCGGGCATCAGCGAGGCAGCGCCGCGCAGCCCCACGGCCTCCAGCTTCATCATAACGGTGCTGTACAGCAGCGGCTCCGGCAAACGGCTGTGCTCGCGCAGCGGCCAGGCGACATTATCGAACACGTTCAAATCGGTAAAGAGCGCGCCGGATTGAAACAACATGCTCATTTTTTTACGGGATTCATACAGTTCAGAGCGTGAAAGCGCCGGAATGTTGTCGCCGTCAAACCAGATCTCGCCGCTATCCGGCCGTATCTGTCCGCCAATCAAACGCAGCAATGTCGTTTTACCAATGCCGGAGGGCCCCATAATTGCGGTAACCTTCCCCTTGGGGACGCTGAGCGTAATATCTGTGAAAATCTGCCGTTTCCCGCGCCTAAAGTTCAGACCGCGAATTTCAACCAGATTAGTAGTCTCATGGTCCATTATCTTATGTTCCTTACCAATCAGCATGTTACGTATTATCGTCCCTGTTTAACGAATGACCGTAATGCAACCCCGCGTGGCCGCTCCCAGCGTTATCTTCGCGCAGACGGCGCTCGCCGAATAAACGAACGCAGCGACGCTCATGAGATACCTGCGCAGATATGACGGATTGGGAAGCGAAACAACGGGATAATACTTTATCCCTACTTTGAGCCTAACGTATGGCATCTTTCCGGACCCGAGTTTTACAAAAAATTACGGTAACTTCTTGTTCAAAGGGGCTGAAACAAAACTGCCATAGGTTTTACTTTTCCGTCGCGCGCGGTCAGAATTAGCGCTAATGATGGAAAGCATCCTTTTCGTTCATAATTCGTCCAGAACTGCTGGTTTATATAACGCATAAGCCAGTGATTATACCTCAATAAAGGACGCTGCATGCTTTTTGCAACCGTACTCTTGATCGTTGGTTTAGTATTGCTGGTCTATGGCGCCGATCGCCTGGTCTATGGCGCCGCGGCTCTCGCGCGTTCTTTTGGCATATCCCCGCTGGTTATCGGCATAACTATCGTGGGTTTCGGTACATCCCTGCCCGAACTGATAGTGTCCGTCACGGCCGCGTTAAACCATCAGATCGATATGGCCGTGGGTAACGTTCTGGGCTCCAATATCGCGAATATTCTGTTGATCCTCGGCAGCGCCGCGCTGATTCGCCCTCTAACGGTTCATTCCGAACTGCTGCGCCGCGAATTTCCGCTTATGCTGTTGGTCACCGTTTTATGCGGCTTTCTGCTGCATGATAGCTACCTGAGCCGCACGGACGGCGTGCTGCTGTTGATCGCCGCCGGACTATTTATATTACTGATGTTCAAAATGACGCGGCTGGCTCAACAGGAAGGCTCCGATAGCCTGACCAGGGAACAATTGGCGGAATTGCCGCAGGAAGACAGCAATCAGACGGTCGCCATCTTGTGGCTTATCCTCGGCTTGATTATTCTGCCGATGGCCGCTCGTATTGTAATCGACAACGCCACCGTAATAGCCCGCCACTTTAATATCAGCGAACTGACCATCGGCCTGACCGTGCTGGCGATTGGCACCAGCCTGCCGGAGTTGGCGACGGCGATTGTTGGCACGCTGAAAAAAGAAGATGATATTGCGTTGGGCAATCTGATTGGCTCGAATATTTTTAATATCGTGATCGTTCTGGGCGTTCCGGCGCTGCTGTCTCCGGGAGGCGTCAATCCACTCGCATTCCAGCGCGATTACTGGGTCATGCTGGGAGCCAGCGCGCTGTTGACCGCGCTTTGCCTCAGCAGGAAACGCCGCATCGGACAGGGCGCCGGCGCGCTGTTATTATGCGCTTTCGCCGCTTACCTGTCGGTGTTGTTCTTTTTTTCCTAACCAGAACATCAAAACAAGCAGGATTATCCAGGTATGTCACATTTTGAACTACAACCCGGTTTTGATTTTCAGCAAGCTGGCAAACAGGTGCTGAACATCGAACGCGACGGGCTGGCGCAGCTTGACCAATACATCGACGACAACTTCACCCAGGCCTGTGAAAAAATATTCTACTGCCAGGGGAAAGTGGTGGTGATGGGCATGGGGAAATCCGGCCATGTCGGCTGCAAGATGGCCGCCACCTTCGCCAGCACCGGCACCCCGGCGTTTTTCGTCCATCCCGGAGAAGCCAGCCACGGCGATCTGGGGATGGTCACGCCGCACGATATTGTGATCGCCATTTCCAACTCCGGCGAATCCAATGAGATTTTGTCGCTGATCCCGGTATTGAAACGCCAGAAAGTGTTCCTGATCTGCATGACGGGCAACCCTGAAAGCACGATGGGAAAAGCCGCCGACATTCATCTGTGCGTTCACGTTCCGCAGGAAGCCTGCCCGCTCGGACTGGCGCCCACCAGCAGTACGACGGCGACGCTGGTGATGGGCGACGCCATGGCGGTGGCGCTATTACAGGCGCGCGGTTTTACCGCCGAAGATTTCGCCTTATCCCATCCCGGCGGCGCGCTGGGCCGCAAACTGCTGTTGCGCGTCAGCGATATCATGCATTCGGGCGACGAAATCCCGCACGTTCCCCTGGAGGCCTCTCTGCGCGACGCGCTGTTGGAAATTACGCGCAAAAATCTGGGGATGACGGTAATCTGCGACGAGGAGATGAATATCCAGGGCATCTTCACCGATGGCGACCTGCGCAGAATTTTCGACATGAATATTGACTTGAACAGCGCCCGCATTGCTGATGTTATGACCGCGGGCGGCATTCGCGTTACGCCGCAAACGCTGGCGGTGGAAGCCCTGAATCTGATGCAATCCCGCCATATTACGTCGCTGCTGGTCGCGGAGAACGACCGGCTGCTCGGTATCGTTCACATGCACGATATGCTGCGTGCCGGCGTCGTGTGATATACCCCATACTGTAGAGTAAAAAAGCAAGGATAAACCTGAATGAATGAAACCGGGGCGCAAACCGATACCTGCTATGGACCTGTCGATCGTCAGGTGCTGGATAAAGCCCGTGAAATTCGTCTGCTGATTTGCGATGTCGATGGCGTACTGTCTGACGGCTTGATTTACATGGGCAATCAGGGAGAGGAACTGAAAGCGTTTAACGTCCGGGATGGCTACGGCATCCGCTGTTTGCTGACATCCGGGATCGAGGTGGCCATCATTACCGGCCGATCGGCCAACATGCTGGTCGATCGCTGTGAAACGCTGGGGATCTCGCATCTTTACCAGGGACAATCGGACAAGATTTTGGCCTTCAACGATCTGTTGGATAAACTGTCGGTGAATGCCAGCCAGGCGGCCTATATCGGCGATGATCTGATCGACTGGCCGGTAATGTCTCAAGTGGGGCTGAGCGTTGCCGTCGCGGATGCGCATCCTATGCTGCTGCCGCGGGCGGACTACGTCACTCGCATCGCAGGCGGGCGCGGCGCGGTTCGTGAACTTTGCGATTTAATTCTGCTCTCACAAGATAAGCTGGAAGATGCCAAAGGGTTGTCGATATGAGTAAAACAAAGCGTTGGCTGACAGCCTTACTGGCGCTGCTGGTGCTTATTTTGATCGGCTGGAATTTAACCGATCAGGATACCGAGCCGCAGTCGGATACCCCGACGGATGCGACGCCGGTTTATACCAGCGAGAAAACCACGACGCTGGTTTACAGCCCGGCCGGCAAACTGAGCTATCGACTGATTGCAGATAAAGCGGAGTATTTCGATGACGAGCAGCTCAGTTGGTTTACAACCCCCGTCGCTACGCTGTTCAACGACCAGGGGACGGCCACCTGGTCGGTGCGCGCCGATCGCGCCAAGCTGACCAAAGAAAAAATGCTCTACCTGTATGGCCACGTCGAGGTCAACAGTCTGACGAATGATTCACAGTTGGAGCGGATTAAAACCGACAACGCCCAGGTCAATCTGGTAACGCAGGATGTCTCTTCCGACGACGAGGTTACCCTGTATGGCGCCAGTTTCACCTCTAACGGGATGAAAATGCGTGGTAATCTGCGTGAAAAAACAGCCGAGTTGATCGAAAAGGTAAAAACCTCCTATGAAATCCAAAACAATAAATAATCCGCTGCGCACCGCCCTGATCGCCAGTTCGCTGTTAACCGTTAGCGTTTCGGCCTTTGCCGTGACGGGGGACAGCAACCAGCCCATTCACATTGATTCAGCACAGCAGTCCCTGGATATGCAGGGCAACACCGTGACCTTTACCGGTAACGTGGTGGTCAAACAGGGAACGATCGAGGTAAAAGCCGATAAGGTGGTCGTAACCCGTCCACAGGGCGCGCAGGGGCGCGAGGTGGTGGAAGGATACGGCAACCCGGTCACGTTTTACCAAATGCAGGACAACGGCAAGCCGGTGAAAGGGCGCGCCCAAAAAATCCGTTACGAGTTGGCTAATGATTTTCTGGTGCTGACCGGCGACGCTTATCTGGAACAGTTGGATAGCAACGTCAAAGGCGACCGCATCACTTATTTGGTGAAGCAGCAGCAGATGGAGGCATTCAGCGACAAAGGCAAACGTGTTACCACGGTATTGGTTCCCTCTCAACTTCAGCAAAAAGAGAACAAGGAACAAACCTCCAATTCTCAACAACCGAAACCACGAGTCACTGAATAACTTATGGCAACATTAATCGCAGAAAACCTGGCTAAGGCGTATAAAGGCCGTAAGGTCGTGGAAGATGTCAGCCTGACGGTCAATTCCGGTGAAATTGTCGGCCTATTGGGCCCGAACGGCGCCGGGAAAACCACAACGTTTTATATGGTTGTGGGCATTGTCCAGCGTGACGCTGGGCGGATCGTGATTGATGACGAAGATATCAGTCTGCTTCCGCTCCACGATCGCGCGCTTAGGGGGATCGGCTACCTGCCGCAGGAAGCCTCGATCTTTCGCCGGTTAAGCGTGTATGACAATCTGATGGCGGTATTGCAGATCCGCAAGGATCTAACCACGGAGCAGCAGGAAGATCGGGCGAATGAACTGATGGAAGAATTCCATATTATTCATTTGCGCGATAGTCTGGGACAATCGCTCTCCGGTGGGGAAAGACGCCGGGTGGAAATTGCCCGCGCACTGGCGGCGAATCCGAAATTCATCCTGCTGGATGAACCTTTTGCCGGTGTTGACCCCATTTCGGTGATTGATATAAAAAAAATAATAGAACATCTGCGTGACAGCGGACTGGGCGTGTTGATAACCGATCATAATGTCCGCGAAACGCTGGATGTCTGTGAGCGCGCCTATATCGTCAGTCAGGGGCATTTAATCGCTCACGGTTCACCGACGGAGATACTGGCCGACGAACAGGTCAAACGCGTCTATTTGGGCGAAGGCTTTAGACTCTGATAGGGTATGAGCTTTATCGCATGTTCTATATCCGATAGATTTCAGGATGCAGCAAAGCGGTAACCGAATGATTTCCCTTATTTTAAGCGGGGTTCGGCAGGGAAACGGCGGCGCTGTGACCGGAAAGCTAAAGGGAATATAAGGAAGTTAGCGCAACTTATGAAGCAAGGTTTGCAACTCAGGCTTAGCCAGCAACTGGCCATGACTCCACAGCTACAGCAGGCAATCCGTCTGTTGCAGTTGTCCACGCTTGAACTGCAACAAGAGATTCAACTGGCGCTGGAAAGCAATCCGTTACTTGAGCAAACGGATAATCACGAAGAAATAGAGTCATTTGAAACCACAGACAGCGATTCACTGGATACCGGTGAGGCGCTTGAACAAAAAGATATGCCGGAAGAGTTGCCGCTTGACGCGACCTGGGACGAGATCTATTCCGCAGGCACGCCATCCGGCACCGGCACCGATTATCGCGATGAGGAATTGCCGATCTACCAGGGGGAAACTACCCAAACCCTGCAGGATTACCTGATGTGGCAGGTCGAACTAACGCCTTTTTCCGATACCGATGCCGCCATAGCGACGTCCATCGTCGATGCCGTGGACAACACGGGTTATCTCACCGTGCCGCTGGAAGATATTCTCGACAGCATCGGCGACGAAAACGTCACGCTGGATGAGGTTGAAGCGGTGCTGAAACGGGTTCAGCGTTTTGATCCCGTCGGCGTTGCGGCTCGCGATCTGCGCGACTGTCTGCTGGTTCAGCTTTCCCAGTTCGCGGACGATACCCCGCGCCTGGCGGAAGCCCGATTGATTGTCAGCGATTATCTCGACCTGCTGGCGAATCATGATTTCCGCAGTTTGATCCGCACCACCCGGCTGAAAGAAGAGGTGCTGAAAGAGGCGCTGGCGCTGATTCAATCCCTCGATCCCCGTCCGGGCCAGTCAATCAATACCGGCGAATCGGAATATGTTATCCCAGACGTTCTGGTGCGGAAGATTCATGGCCGCTGGGTGGTGGAGTTAAATACCGACAGCATCCCCCGGCTGCAGATTAATCAGCAATATGCCGCGCTGGGCAACAGCGTGCGCAGCGACAGCGACGGTCAGTTTATCCGTAGCCATTTACAGGAAGCCCGCTGGTTAATAAAGAGTTTGGAAAGCCGTAATGATACGCTGCTCAAAGTCACCCGCTGCATCGTCGAACAGCAGCAGGAATTCTTTGATCAGGGCGAGGAATTCATGAAACCGATGGTCCTGGCGGATATTGCCCAGGTCGTTGATATGCACGAATCCACGATTTCCCGTGTGACGACGCAGAAGTTTCTGCACAGTCCGCGCGGCATTTTTGAACTAAAATACTTCTTCTCCAGTCACGTGAATACCGACAATGGAGGTGAAGCCTCCTCAACGGCGATCCGGGCGCTGGTCAAGAAGCTGATCGCTGCGGAAAACCCCGCCAAACCGTTAAGCGACAGCAAACTCACCACGCTGCTCTCCGAGCAGGGAATTATTGTGGCGCGCCGTACCGTCGCTAAATATCGAGAGTCTTTATCTATCCCACCATCAAATCAGCGTAAACAGCTGGTTTGATCTCAACTAGAAGGAAGACGCTATGCAGCTCAACATTACCGGACATCATATCGAAATTACCGAACCTCTACGCGATTTCGTGAATACAAAATTTGCCAAGCTGGAGCAATTTTTTGACCGCATTAATCAGGTCAATGTGATACTTAAAGTGGAGAAAGTGCAAAAAATCGCCGACGCCACGCTTCACGTTAATGGCGGAGAGCTGCATGCGACATCGGAAGCGGAAGATATGTACGCCGCTATCGATTTGTTGATCGATAAACTGGCCCGGCAGTTGACCAAGCATAAAGACAAGCTCAAACAGCACTGATTTTCCTCTCTGGTCATTTAGCCAGAGAACAGACCTGGCCCATAAAACCTATGGGCCAGGCTCATCGGAAGTGAATGAACGTGTCGTCAAGTGAATATAAAATGAACAACGATCCCATATTGCAACTCAGCACCGTGTTACGCCCCGAGTGCACCCGAAGCGCCGTCCATTGCCAAAGCAAGAAACGAGCATTGGAAATCATTAGCGAGCTGGCCGCCAAACAGCTTAATCTGTCCTCTCAGATTATCTTTGACGCCCTGCTCGTTCGTGAACGCATGGGCAGCACCGGTATCGGAAATGGCATCGCCATCCCTCATGGTAAACTTGAAGGGGAGGATGTCCTGGGGGCAATCGGGGTATTTATCCAGTTGGAGCAGCCTGTCGCGTTCGATGCCGTCGATAACCAACCCGTTGATTTACTTTTTGCCTTGCTGGTTCCCGCAGAACAATGTAAAACCCATTTACATACGCTTTCGCTGGTCGCCAAACGATTGGCCGATAAAACCGTTTGCCGACGTCTGCGCGCCGCGCAAAGTGATGAAGAGTTGTATCAGATTATGACGGAAGCCGGTTAAATCAGGTGATGATACCGGCGATAAAGGGCGGCATAGTCTGCAATAAGCGTGCGCTGTATTCTCGAAAACAGTGGTATTCTCGAAGGCATTGCATTATCGAAAACAGGGGCAGCGATAGTTCGCCATCACGTTGCCAGGGGGGAGTCGCCAGATGGTGCTGATGATCGTCAGTGGTCGCTCAGGCTCAGGGAAATCCGTAGCCCTGCGAGCGCTGGAAGATATGGGATTCTACTGCGTAGATAACCTTCCTGTGGTTTTACTGCCGGAGTTAGCTAATACGTTGGCCGCGCGGAATATCTCTGCGGCGGTCAGCATTGACGTGCGCAATATGCCGGAATCGCCGGAAATATTCGAGCACGCCATGGCGCAACTGCCGCAAAGCTTTTCGCCACAGTTGCTGTTCCTCGACGCCGATCGCAATACGCTGATCCGCCGTTACAGCGATACCCGCCGCCTGCACCCGCTGTCCAGCAAGAATTTGTCGCTGGAAAGCGCCATCGATGAAGAAAACGATCTGCTGGAACCGCTGCGATCGCGCGCCGATCTGATCATCGACACCTCGGAAATGTCGGTGCATGAACTGGCGGAAATGCTGCGTACCCGTCTGCTCGGCAAACGGGAACGTGAACTGACGATGGTTTTTGAATCCTTCGGCTACAAGCATGGCATTCCGATCGACGCCGATTATGTATTTGATGTCCGCTTTCTGCCCAATCCCCACTGGGATCCGAAATTACGTCCGATGACCGGTTTGGATAAACCCGTCGCCGCCTTCCTCGACCGGCATACCGAAGTACATAATTTTATCTATCAGACCCGCAGCTACCTGGAACTGTGGCTGCCCATGCTGGAAACCAATAACCGCAGCTATCTGACCGTGGCGATTGGCTGTACCGGCGGCAAACACCGTTCCGTTTATGTTGCGGAACAGCTGGCTGATTATTTCCGTTCGCGCGGTAAAAATGTACAGTCCCGCCACCGCACGCTGGAAAAACGTAAATAATCATGACCGTCAGGCAATCCGTTGAAATCAAAAACAAGCTGGGTATGCATGCCCGTCCCGCCATGCAACTGTTTGAACTGGTGCAAAGTTTTGACGCTGAAGTGATATTGCGTAATGACAGCGGCACCGAAGCGGAGGCCAGCAGCGTGATTGCCATGCTGATGCTGGACTCGGCCAAAGGCCGCGTTATCGAAGTGGAGGCCAGCGGCCCGGATGAGGCTAAAGCGCTGGCCGCCGTTGTTGATCTTTTCGAAGCCGGATTTAACGAAGAGTAACGCGCCGCATCATCCGGCCCCATAACCGCCGGGGCGGCCTCACTCTCCCGCAATCTTCATTTCAGGCAGCAGCACCGAGCCGCATTGAATATTGCTGCGCGTTTCGGTGTCATTCCCTACCGTCACGATGTTGCGCAGCATCTCTTTCAGATTACCCGCGATGGTAATTTCACTCACCGGATACTGAATTTCGCCATTTTCGACCCAGAACCCGGAAGCCCCGCGGGAATAGTCCCCGGTCACGCCGCTCACGCCCTGGCCCATCAGCTCGGTAACCAGCAGCCCTTTCCCCATCTGTTTCAGCAGGCCGTTAAAATCCAGCCCCTGCCCGGCAATACGCCAGTTATGAATACCGCCGGCGTGTCCCGTGCTCTTCATACCCAGCTTGCGGGCCGCGTAGCTGGTCAGCAGCCAGGTTTGCAGTACGCCGTCTTTCACAATGTCACGCCGGCTGGTGCGTACCCCTTCGCTGTCAAACGGCGTGGACGCCAGCCCTTTGCGCAGATGCGGCAATTCTTCTATCGTCAGCCACTCGGGCAGGATTTGCTGCCCCAGCTTATCCAACAGGAAGGTTGATTTACGGTACACGCTGCTGCCGCTGATCGCCCCGACCAGATGGCCGAACAGTCCGGTTGCCACTTCGGCGGCAAACAGAACCGGCGCCTGCATGGTCGGCAGCTTGCGCGGGGACAGGCGGGACAGCGTGCGGCGCGCGCACTCTTCCCCAACCCACTCCGGGGTGCGCAACTCGTCCAGCGATCGGCCGATGGTGTAGGCGTAGTCGCGCTCCATATCGCCATTCACTTCCGCGATCACGCAGCTGGACATGGAGTGACGGCTGGAACAATAGCTTTGCAGCATACCGTGGCTATTGCCAAAAACCTTAATGCCATAATGGCTGTTAAAGCTGCCGCCTTCGGTATTGGTGATGCGCTTATCCGCTTTCAGCGCGGCCTGTTCAGCGCGGGCCGCCAGTTCGATGCCGCGTTCCGCATCCAGCTCCGACGGATGAAACAGATCCAGATCCGGCGCATCAAACGCCAGCAGATCTTTATCCGCCGGGCCGGCGTACGGATCGACGGAAGTGTAGCGGGCGATATCCAACGCGGCCCGCACGGTACGGGCTATCGCATCGGGACTAAGGTCGGTCGACGATGCGCTGCCTTTACGCTGCTGGTGGTACACCGTAATCCCCAGCGCGCCGTCACTGTTAAATTCAACGTTTTCAACTTCACCATAGCGGGTGCTAACGCCAATCCCTGTCGTTTTCGACACCGCGACTTCCGCCGCATCGGAACCCGCCCGCGCCAGCTCCAGAGCCTGAGCAACCGCCTGTTCCAGCGCTTTACGCTGTTGTGCAACCTGAGTGATTATTGTCATCGTCCTGCCATAATGAATGAGAAAACCGAAACCAATATATACCTGCAACTTGAAAGATGAAGGGTATAAAAGGGTGTAGCATAGTGCTTCTAAGTCTAACAGGATCTTTAGACAATTTCGCACAAAGCCCAAACCTGTTAGGATCGGTCTCTTTTTTATAACAGACGCCTTGCCTGACCCGCTGAAAGCCGCCGCTGCGGCGTTAAATTAATGGAAGGCATTCCCTTCTCCCTGGCGGCTAACGCTTCGCGTTGTTAAAGACGCTTCCGGCGTTTTTTTATTCTGGAATTTTTAAGGATCCACCATGAACAAGAAACCCGAAGACTGGCTTGATGAAGTCCCGGACAATAACGAAGACGACGATGATGAAATTATCTGGGTCAGCAAGAGCGAGATAAAACGTGATGCCGAAGCGTTGAAAGAGCTTGGGGCGGAACTGGTTGATTTGGGTAAAAACGCATTAGAACGGATTCCGTTGGATGACGATCTGCGCGCGGCGGTCGAACTGGCGCAGCGCATCAAGAAAGAGGGACGCCGCCGCCAGTTACAGCTGATTGGCAAAATGCTGCGCGCGCGCGATCCGGAACCCATTCAGACCGCGCTGGATAAACTGAGAAACCGCCATAATCAGCAGGTGGTGCTTTTCCATAAACTGGAACAGTTGCGCGATCGTCTGATGGCCGAAGGGGACGATGCGATCCCCGACGTTCTGGCGCTCTATCCCCATGCGGATCGTCAGCAGTTACGCTCGTTGGTCCGTAACGCGCAAAAGGAAAAAGCGGCCAATAAACCGCCCAAATCCATGCGCCAGATCTTTCAGTATCTGCGTGAGCTGGCGGAAGCCAGCGAATGATAAAGTAAGTAAAGGCGAGCCCCGGAAATGGGGCGACGCCGCCGGCCCTGAAGCCCCTCCCCGCGGCCGGACTCACCGGCTAGCCGGCCCGTAATGACTGCACCAGGCTTCCAGTTGCTCCGGAGGCAGCGGCCGGGAAAATAAAAAGCCCTGAGCCAGCTCATAACCTTGCTGCGTCAGTATTTCACGCTGCCTTTCATTTTCCACGCCTTCCGCCACGATGCATAAATTGAGTTTATCGCAAATATGGGTGACGGCATCGGTAAGCACGCGGTTTTTATGATGGCATTCAATGTCATGTACGAAACTTTGGTCAAGTTTCAGTTCATCGAAATTGATACGGTTAAGATAGCTTAAGCTGGCAAAACCGGTGCCGAAATCATCCATAGACAACTTAATCCCTAACTCACGCACCTTATTGAGGATATTCATGATATCGGCATTGGCGTCCAGAATGACCTCCTCGGTGATTTCAATGGTCAGATTGTCCGGCGGCAGCGACAGTTGCGATAACATGCGGGAGATCAACGCCGGCAGCTTAGGATTGTGAAAATTGGTGGGCGACAGATTAATCGATACCGTCGGTACGTTCACGCCTCGCTGGTGCCAGTCGGCAAGCTGCCGGCAAGCCTCCTGGATAACCCACTCCCCCAGCTTGTCCATCAGGCCGCACTCTTCAGCCAGAGGAATGAATCGGATCGGGGAGATTTCGCCGAACTCCGGGTGAAACCAGCGGGAGAGCGCCTCAACGCCATGGATCTCACCGTTCTTCAGGCTGATCTGCGGTTGATAATAGAGTTGCAAAGAGGAGTCTTCGAGGGCTTTTCTCAGCGCGCTTTCCAGCGTTAAACGCCTTCTGGCGATCTCATTCATCTCTTTATTAAAAAAGCCCAGGCGTCCTCGCAGATGGTACTTTGCCTGATGCAAGGCGATATCCGCCCCCTGAATCAATGTTCCCATATCATGGCTGTTATCCGGATAAAAACTGATGCCCATGGTGACGGAAGGGGTCACCATAACTCCGTTGATGGGAACCGGTTTTAACAAAACCGACAGCAGGCGTTCGGCCTTCGCCGTGGCATCCCGCACATCGGCGACGTTCAACAACATGGCAAACTCATCGACAGAAAGTTTGCCGACCAGATCGGCCGCGCCGCATTGCCGGCGCAAACATTCCGCGATATGGCAGAGCAATGTATCGCCCGCCGCCACGCCCAGAGAGCTGTTGACCTGCTTGAAACGATCCAGGCCGATCATCAACACTGCTAAAGAGTGGCCTCGGCGCGCGGCGTTGATCACGGCGTTATCCGCACTGGCACGGAACAGATTACGATTCGGCAAGCCGGTTAACGGATCAAAAAAAGCCAGCAGCCGGATCTTTTCACTGGACTCATCCCGTTCTATCGCCAATGCGCAAAGCCCGGTACTGAGCATAACCAGATCCTGATGAAATTTGCTGGGCCCGCGCGCCTGGCGAAAATAGAACGAAAGCGTGCCGAT
Source organism: Brenneria izadpanahii (assembly GCF_017569925.1). Classification (NCBI taxonomy): domain Bacteria; kingdom Pseudomonadati; phylum Pseudomonadota; class Gammaproteobacteria; order Enterobacterales; family Pectobacteriaceae; genus Brenneria; species Brenneria izadpanahii. The sequence goes on from NZ_CP050854.1 coordinate 4,914,529, forward strand.
GACCTTATGCTGGCTTGAAAAAATAGGGCTGGACCAGCAGGCGGCCAATCCGAGAGGCAATACCAGATCGCTACATTCCGCCCACAATGGATTGTTGGCGATATCGCAGACCATCACGGGGACGCCCAACCAGGCTGCGGTGCCGCAGGATCCGGCCTTAGGCCCGATGGAGATGCCGTCTAACTTCTGACTGTAAGAGGCGGGCAATCGCGGCGACGCCAGCGGCCGCAGACAGCCATGATCATCCACGCGCGACACACTGCATATTACTTCAGGAGCGATGCTTTCTATCTCCAGGCAGAGGCGTTCCATAACCTCTTCCAACGGTCTGTCGCGGGCGAGCGCCTCCAATACCGGAAATTGCAGCACCTCATACATTTTGGTTGCGGTAATCTCAGTAAATACGCTGACGGCGTACATAACATTATTACGCTCATCATAAAAATGATTGAGCACAATAGAGCACCATAAGGGATAGCCGGACTTATGATAAACGCGGGTTTCAACGCGATAGCGATGGTTGACCGCCCGGAATTCATCTTTATCCGGCTGACAGCCGAACTCAGTCTCGCACCGGATAAGCTGTTCTGGCTCATGGCCTGACGCCTCCTGCCGGCTATAACCGAAAAGCTGCGTAAAACCGTCGTTTACGAAAGTGATTCGCCGCCGGCCGTCCACATAACGCGCAATAAGTATCGCACTGTCACTACCGTTGACGGCGGCTGCCAATAGCCATTCCTCAATCGATTCTGTAACAGCCCCCGCCTTTAAAGGGTGACTTTTCATACAATTACCTTTTCATTAAACAGAACCATCATCGCTATTGCGCACCCGCGCCGGGAAACGGTAGCGGCCCGGCGCGGCTCAACGTCAGCAGTAAATCTCTTTTACCGGCTAACCGTCATTCATCCTTTCCCGATAAGGATGCCGTCAGTTGGGCATCAGCATCGTTACCCCTTCCAGATAAGGTGAATACGCGCATTGACGCTTCCAATAAATCCGCCTGCTCGGCCAGCGAGTTGGTGGCGGATGAAGCCTCTTCAACCAACGCGGCGTTTTGCTGTGCGACCTGTTCTAACTGCGTTACCGCAACATTGACCTGCTCAATCCCCTGGCTCTGTTCTTCCGAAGCTAATGAAATGGCGGAAACCAGCTCCTTCACTTTATTGACTTCGGCCAACAGTGTTTCCATATCGTTGCCGGACGCCGTTGCCAATGCGGAGCCCTGATGTACCCTATTACCGGCATCTTCAATTAACTCTTTGATTTCTTTAGCTGACGAGGCGCTACGTTGCGCCAGATTACGCACCTCGGAAGCCACCACGGCAAAGCCTTTCCCGGCCTCGCCGGCCCTGGCTGCTTCAACTGCCGCATTCAGCGCCAGGATGTTGGTTTGGAAAGCGATGGAATCGATAACGCCGATAATGTTGGAGATCTTCTCCGAACTTTCGGAAATATCGTTCATCCGCTTAACAATATTGGTGATGTTGTCGCCGTTCTTTTGCGCTAATACCGCCATGCCTTCGGCCATTCCGGTCACCTGCCGGGTATTCTCCGTATTCTGTTTCACCGATGAAGTCAGCTCTTCCATACTGGCGGCCGTTTGCTCAATCGATGCCGCCTGCTCTTCCGTTCGGGATGATAAATCCTGATTGCCGGCAGACATCTGACGGGAGCCGACAGAAATCACCTCGGAAGATTCCCTAACGTCGGAAACAATGACTTTCAATGACTGCTTCATATCTTCCAATGAGGTTAATAATCCCCCCATTTCCGTTTTAGGCTGGCGCGGAATATCAACTGACAGATCGCCTTTGGCAATCAGGCTGAAGAAATGCTTGGCCTCGTTGATCGGGGTGAAAACAATCGCGCTCATCAAAATTTTTGATATTATAATCAATGCAATAGTTAAAATAATGGCGGCAATCACCACGCCTACGTTGATGTTATAGGTGCCGACGGAATGTTCGATTTCCTGATCGCCCAATGCGCTAGCGAAAGTAGAAAACTCTTTAATACTTTTCTGCAGCGCCTCACCCTTTTTCGAAACCGTTGTGGTTATCATCTGGTAAAAAAGATCTAAATTACCCGCATCCAGAGCCTGTTTTGCAGGAACGACGCCCTCTTTTATATAGGCGTCGTAGGCCTTCTCAATGTTAAGACGCAGCTGCCGCCCCTGCTCCGTCACCGGGACAATACTCCGCAGCTCCTCCATATTTTTATTAGCTGAATTTAAGTAACCGTTCGCTTTCGCCTCCATGGCATCGGTATTTTTTCCATCTTCCTTGGCCACAGCCAAATTATAAAATACGATCCTGCCGCTTAATAAGTCGGCATATAAAGCATGGAGTGGATTGAGCTGATCCCCTTCAATTCTGTCTATGGTATACAAAGCATTATTACTTTTCGTCAGCGCATTGATACTAAAAACGCCGATGCCGATAAGCAAAAGACTGAACACCCCTATAATTATAGTCAGACCTAGACTTATTTTTATTTTCTTAAACATCGTCACCTCCAAAAAATATTAACAACGGTGACTATCGTCCTGATTAGATAAAGCTTTATCACAAAAACTTTATTTAAAATAATCAACTAACACAAAATAAAAACCAAGCTAATAACTCCAAATAACATATAGATACTAGAACTATGCTCCGCAAAAATATCATTTTGCTCCGCAATAATCCCGCAGCAAAACAGTTAACATCTCATTTATTTTATCGGGGGAGATTTAAATGATTTACCTCATTAATCCTTCAATAAAAAATCATACACTCGCGCCAAAAAAATCGGCCACAAAAACACTAATCAACTGATTTTATTTAATTTACTAGAAATCATCATTGCTGTGAAAATAAGCTAAACGCGTAAGCAAGCGTTATCGTTCGCTGGCGGACGCGAATATTCATAAAGTATTCATGACAGAAAATTCACTTGGATATCGCTACCAAAATAATTTTAATTCAACCAAAGTAAATAGTTATCAAATCACCAATCAAAAGTATTCTTAAAAAGTAAGAATAACCCAGCGTTATCGGCGCACAGATGCCAATACATACAGTGATAAAATATAATGTTCACAAAAAAATAATACCGGAAAGAAAAAATATCCTCGCAATAAAAAACCTTGGTTATTAAGAAAATAATCTTATTTATCAAGATACCAGAATATAATTTAAATAATAAAAAAGCGCCAGCCGATTGCGGCGGACGCTCTTTTGGCAAATGCCGTCGGCAATATCAGCTTACGCCGTACCGCCCACGGTAAGATTATCCAGTTTCAACGTCGGCTGGCCAACACCCACCGGCAGACTCTGCCCTTCTTTGCCGCAAACGCCGACGCCTTTATCCAACGCCAGGTCGTTTCCCACCATCGAAATCTGCTGCATCGCCTCAATACCGGAGCCGATAAGCGTAGCGCCTTTCACCGGGCTGGTTATGCATCCTTTTTCAATCAGGTAGGCTTCCGACGTGGAAAAGACAAACTTCCCGGAGGTAATATCCACCTGGCCGCCGCCAAAATTCGGCGCATACAGACCGTAATCCACGCTGGCGATAATCTCTTCCGGCGTGGATTTACCATCCAGCATATAAGTATTGGTCATACGCGGCATCGGTAAATGCGCATAGGACTCACGCCGGCCGTTACCCGTTGGGGAGACGCCCATCAGGCGGGCGTTAAGTTTATCCTGCATGTAACCTTTCAGGATCCCATTCTCAATCAGCACATTATATTGCCCCGGCACCCCTTCGTCATCCATCGCCAGTGAGCCACGGCGGCCATCCAACGTACCGTCATCAACCACGGTACAAAGCTCGGACGCCACCAATTGGCCTATCTGACCGCTGAATACCGATGTGCCGCGACGGTTAAAATCGCCTTCCAGCCCGTGCCCCACCGCTTCGTGCAACAGCACGCCCGGCCAGCCCGCGCCCAGCACCACCGGCATGGAGCCGGCCGGCGCCGCTATCGCGGACAGATTGACCAGCGCCATGCGCACCGCTTCCTTCGCCCAGGCGTCGACGCGCGTTTCGCCTTCCGTCGTTTCCCAGAAATAGTCATAACCACTACGCGCGCCGCCGCCGCTGGAGCCGCGTTCACGTTTACCGTCCGCTTCGACCAGTACGCTGATAGACAGGCGAACCAGCGGACGGACATCCGCCGCCAGCGTGCCGTCAGTGGCGGCGACCAGCACCAATTCATACACGCCGCTCAGGCTGGCGGTAACTTCCTGCACTCTGGCATCGGCGGCGCGGGCCACCGTATCCGCGCGCCGCAACAGGGTTATCTTGTCTTCACGGCTCAGGCTATCCAACGGATTAAGCGGGGAATAAAGCGCGCGATGGGGAACCTCTCCCAGCGTATGCGCCACGCCGTTGCCCTGTTCGCGCACAATACTGCGCGCCGCCTGAGCGCTCTGGCGCAACGCATTCAGGGTAAGCTGATCGGCATAGGCGAACCCCGTTTTTTCGCCGTTAATGGCGCGGATCCCCACACCCTGATCGATATTGTAGGAGCCGTCCTTAATGATACGGTCTTCCAGCACCCAGGATTCGTGATAGCTGGACTGAAAATAAAGGTCGGCATAATCCAGACGACGCTCATTTAACACGTCCAGTACGGAAGACAGGTCTTGAAGACTCAACTTGTTTGCGGTGAGTAATTGCTCACTGACAAAAGACAGGCTCATATTTTTTCACTCTTTATTAGATGAAATCGGATGGACGAACCGCGCTAACCATTGATGCCGCTATTCGCCAGCGGGGGAAACGCGGGATGAGACTGCTCACCTCCATCTATCGCCCCCGTCAATCGACCGGCATTGTGCTATTCGGACTTATTTCTTACTCGTTTCGCGCAGTACTTCCTGAATCTTCGGCTGATCAAGGCTACCGGAAATCTGGTAGCGGATCAGCGAAATTTTATTCCATAACGGCGCCAGCACCTTACTGGCGGCAAATACCGCGGCGCCCACCACCGGGTTTACGACAAATGCCGTCGCCACGCCGACCGTGGCCGAGATTTCCGGCGCAATTACCGCTTCCATATTGATCTGGCGGTTCGCCAGATCGACATCGCCCTTCATGGCGATATCCGCCTCCAGCCCATCAACCAGCATATCGTCGGTATGCAGAACGCCGTCCTTAATCCATGCGGTGCTGCGAATGGAGTCAAAGTAAAAACCGCGGCCAAAGGTATCGCTGAAATCAAGCTTCAGCTTGCGCAGCAACGCATCAAAGCTGACTAAGCGCAGCAGTTGCCCGGCCTGCCCCGTGCCCGCGTCGGCGATTTCGCCCTTGCCTATCCGCGTATGCAGTATGCCGCTCAGGCTGGCAATATCGGGCGCCCAGGGCTTACCATGCCAGTAAAGATCGTAATCAACATCGAAAGGCCCGGCACGCAGCGGCGTATCGACGCCAAACCATTCGGCATTCTGTATCAGGCTATCGCCCGATACCTTTCCTTTCAATGCGGTGCGGGCGCCTTCGGCGTTTTCCTGCCAGCTGCCATTCACCGTCAGACGCGCTTTACCCGTATCAATGACGCCGTTGCTTAACGTCAGCTTCTCTTTTTCCGGCTGCAGCGTTCCCTGAACCTGACCGAAATTCTGCCCGACGAACCAGCATTGATGGCAATTTATCTGTAGTGCGGGCCAATGTTCAAAGCTGATGCCTTGCTCATTCAGCGGCGATCGGTTCTCAGCCAGCGTGATGGGGTTAGTCGCTTCATCCCCCTTCCATTGAGGATTGTAGTAGAGATAGCGAATATCGCCGCGCCACACGCCACTGCCGGGTATATCAAGCGTCGCGTCGATCTCACGCCCCTTGACCTGCGCCTCTCTGCCGCCGCCCAGGGTATTTTTGCTGCTAATCGACAAATCGTGCCACTGCTGGCCCAGTAGTTGAAGCTCGGGCGTACGCACGGTGAGGTTAGCCGGCAGGCGGACGCGGCTGGCGGCGTCAGTAACGCTAGGGCTCAGCGACGACCGCGCGGAGGGCAGTAGCCCAAGCCAGCGTTCGCCATCCAACGCAGGAAGATCGAGAGCCAGAACCGACGTTTCCGGCAAGGGCGGCGGCGTTTTTGCGCCCCGGCGCAGCGCGCCGCGCGCCAGCGTCACCGTATCGCCTTTCAGCGACCACTGGCTGTTAAATCCATAATCCTTGCCGGCGTTGCCCTGCATCGTAAAGCCATTCAGGTCGCCCCGGGTTTTGATCTGCAACGACTGGCTCTCTCCCGCCGCTTTGTTCAACGGTGCAGGTAAGTGACTACTCACTTTGTCGAGAGCAGCCAGAATATCGACGCTATAAGCCGATTTACCGCCATGAGGCAGCGTCACGGATACCGCACTTTTCCAATCCGCGCTGCCGGAGAGATTATCGGCGACCAACTTCGGCAATCCTGGTAAACGGGAGGGTTGCCACGCCCCCTGAAGATTAACATTCACCTGAAACGCCTTATCCTGTTCTTCCGTTGTAAAATCCACCGTCATCGGCTGATTTAGCCAATTGGCCTGCAGCGTTTCGCTGCGCAGATTGCCGTTATCATAGTGGAACTTACCGGTCAGATTTTTTATCGTGGAGGATAAGGGCTTGATGTAAAGGCCGTTGTTATTTAACGCGATATCTCCGCTGGCTTTAACTTCCTCGCCGTCCAGCGGAATATCCAGATGCAGCGACCCTGTTACCGCGCCGTCAATTTGCAACGCTTCAAGCGCGGCCCCCAGCGAGGATTTCATCGGCGTCTGTTGGAAATAATCGCCGATGTCCGATCCCAGCCCTTCTAACTCAGCGTCGATCAGCAAGCGCTCCTGGTGATAATCAGCAATGACCGCGCTGATATTCCTGCCATTCACGTTTCCCAACGAGGTTTGCGGCGCCAGCATCCACAAGCCGTTATTGGCAAAATCAAGATCGATATCCAGTTGCGTTAACGCAGGCCAGCCGGGCTGAAACTCAAAGGTCGAATTTTTGACCGGCGCCCAGACTTCAAATTGCCCTTCGTTGTGGGCGTAGGGGAAATGCTGTGGGTCGCCCGCGAAGATCAGCGTGCCGTTATCCACATACCCGCCCTTCAGCGCGCCGGTCAGGTAATCCATCAGCTTCGTTCCCATAAAGGGTTCAGGGTAATAGCGCCAGGCGTCGGCGGCATCCGTCAAACGCAGACCAGCCAGAATATCCAGCCTTGGCTCCCCTTTTTCAGGATGCTGATAATGGAAATCGCCGTTTACCCATAGCGATCTAGCCTGGACGTCCAACCCATGGCTCCATAGCTCCCATCCCTGACTGTCGTAACGCCAGTTAATCGCGCCGCTGGCCTGTTTGATTTCCAGCGGCGCCCGGAACATGCTTTCATAAGGCAGCGAACTGTCGCCCAGCGCCAGCTCCAACCGTCCTCGTTCGGCGCTGCCGCTCACGGCTCCCGAAAAATTCGCCATTCCCGGTAAACGCTGCCACGCTTGCCAGCTCACGTCATGCCATTTGGCCTGGAAACGGCTTTTCTCCGGCTGCCGCAAGGGAATGTCGATGGCCAGAGAATCAAGCATGCCTTTTGGCTGCAGCCCATCCCAGCGGCTTTTCAACGTGGGCGTGGTCGTGGATAGCAGCGGCAACACGGTTCCCAAACGCTTCAGATCCAAATTACCGGCTCGAATGCGTAATTCCTCCTGCGCGTCCGTACCCTGCGGATGTTCGCCCTTCGGCAGCCAAAGGGCCGACAATTGCCCCTTCGGCCAGGAAACCCCATCAGTCGCCAGATTCAGCGCCGGCACCGCAAGCTGCCAGCCATTATCCTGGCGATCGGCGTGCAGCACCATATCCTCAACGTTCAGATGGTGGGTTTCTTCATCCTCGGCCCAGGAAGCGGTTCCCCGATGAAGAAATACGTCCGCGCCATGAATATCGCCGCCGTTGACCTTGAGCCAGGCCGACAGGCTGAAATCAGCGCTTTCCAATCCGGTATTACTTTTCATCCAGCGGCTCAACCAGGGCTTCATGTCGATATTGTCGGCCTGTAGATAGATCGTGCCGTCATTAAGCCGCCCCTGCGCATCGTCCAAATCCATCCTCATCTGCACCACGCCATGCTGGCCGTTAAAGCTCGATAGGCTGATCAACCCTTCGGCGCGGTGGCGTTGGTCGCTATTCAGCCAGGTCAGTTGGGGGATGCTGAACTCGGCGCGCGCGCCGGAGGGCGTTAGAAAAGAGAGATGGCTGTCGCGCAGGTCGAAGTGATCAAACTGGCGCAGGAAAAGGTCATTCAGCCTGCCGGACTCCATCAGATCGCCATCCTGACGCTCTCCGGTCAGCGTGGTATTAAGATCGAGCTGTAGCTGATAAAAAGTGAGATCGCGGAACTGCCAGCGCCAATGCAGCAAGGATTGCCAGACATCCAGCGCCAGGGTAATGCGCTCGGCGCGCCAATCCGACTCCGGCAGGGTGGTTTGAAATTTTTCGAGTTCCAGCGAGGGGCCGAAAGACTCCCAGCTACCTTTAAGCGAGCCGATCTCCAGTGGAACCCCTGTGGCAGACTGAGCCCATGCGACCAACTGAGGCCGGAAGTAATCGAGCTGTGGCAGCACCAATCTTAAACCGCTGACTAACAGCGCAACAATCACGATAAGAGTGGCGCCCGTTACTAACAATATTCCGGGCAGTCGCCTCACGTATTTCTCCTTGTTTTCGTCACTGACGACGAGCGAAAGCCGTTTTCTCAGGGGATCGGTATGCTGTCGCCAACCATGCTCATGCCCGGGAAGGCGAGTACATAGCTGACATGAATCGCAAGCTAATTACATCATGACAACGTCGAACTGTTCCTGACTATACAATGGTTCAATCTGTACTTTGACCTGTTTGCCGACGAAGATTTCCACTTCGGCCAGCGCATGAGACTCTTCGCTTTTCAGCGCCTCTCCTACCGCCGGCGATGCATACACCAGGAAGCGATCGGTATCATAAGCATGATGAACGCGCACAATCTCGCGCATAATCTCGTAGCAGACGCTTTCAACCGTTTTCACCGTGCCGCGCCCGTGGCAAGTGGGGCATTCGTTACATAATACGTGCTCTATACTCTCACGGGTTCGTTTACGCGTCATCTCCACTAATCCTAGTTGAGAGAAACCATTAATACTGGTTTTTACCCGATCTTTACTTAACGCCTGTTCCAGAGAATGCAGTACGCGGCGACGGTGGTCTTCATTGTTCATATCGATGAAGTCGATGATGATGATTCCGCCGAGATTACGCAGGCGCAATTGCCGCGCAATCGCCTGAGTCGCTTCGATATTGGTATTAAAAATGGTTTCATCCAGATTACGATGGCCGACGAACGCCCCGGTATTGATATCGATGGTGGTCATGGCTTCGGTCTGATCGATAATCAGATAACCGCCTGATTTCAATTCAACTTTTCTTTCCAGCGCCCGCTGGATTTCATTTTCCACGTCAAACAGATCAAAAATGGGCTGCTTGCCGGAGTAATGCTCCAGCTTGTTGGTCATTTCGGGAATATATTCCGCCGTAAACTCCAGCAGCGAGTCGTAGGTCAGTTTGGAATCCACGCGGATGCGATCCAGCGACGCGCCGGCGAAATCACGCAGGATCCGCTGCGCCAGCGCGACTTCGCCATAGAGCTTATATTTGGTCTGATTGCGTTTTTTCCGCTCCATGACCTTACTCCACAGCCGCTTCAAAAACGCCGCATCCTGAGCTAGCTCTTCCTCGCCGATCCCTTCCGCCGCGGTACGGATAATGAAGCCGCCGTTCTCATCGCAATAGTCCGCGACCGTTTTCTTTAAACGCTCACGCTCGACTTCGCTTTCAATGCGCTGTGAAACCCCGACATGCGAGGCGCCCGGCATAAAGACCAGATAACGCGAAGGCAGGGTGATATCCGTTGTCAGACGGGCGCCTTTGGTGCCCAGCGGATCTTTAACCACCTGCACCATCAGATCCTGCCCCTGGCGAACCAGTTCGGCGATGTCGCGCACATGAAAGTTTTTCTGTTCGTCACCGGCAACGCATTCCGTATGCGGCATAATATCGGACGCATGCAGGAATGCGGCCTTATCCAGACCTATATCCACAAAGGCGGCCTGCATCCCCGGCAAGACCCGGCTAACCCGGCCTTTATAGATATTACCGACGATGCCGCGTTTGGCTTCACGCTCAATATGGATTTCCTGCAAAATGCCGCCGTCGATATAAGCAACCCGCGTCTCTGACGGCGTAACGTTTACCAGTAACTCAGCAGTCATGTTTTCCTCTTGCAATCCGCAACGCAGCAAAATTACTGAACAACTCATAGGTTTCCACCAGCGGTAAGCCTACCACCGCGTGGTAACTTCCCTTGATTGCCTTAACAAAGCATCCGCCTTTACCCTGAATGCCATAAGCGCCGGCTTTATCCATCGGCTCGCCGCTGGCGATATAATGCTCGATATCCTGACGGGAAAGTGTGCGAAAGACGACATCAGTAACAACAAGGCTGCTTAAAATATCGTGTTTATCCGCCAATGCCACGGCGGTCATCACCTGATGCCGTTGCCCGGACAACTGGGTAAGCATCTGTGCAGCATGAGCCTCATCCCTGGGTTTTTCCAGCACTTGTCCATTCAATACCACAATAGTATCGGCTCCCAGCACCGGTAAATCCGTGGGCGCGGCCAATACGCCAGCCGCCGCTTTTTCATGGGATAGCCGGCGAACATAGGTTTCCGCTGCTTCATTCGGCAAACGCCGCTCTTCCACCGCCACGCTCAAATGAGCGAAAGGGATATCGAGCAACGCCAGTAGTTCTCGCCGGCGGGGAGAAGAAGATGCCAGATAAAGTTGAGTCATGAACAGCCTTATTGCACGGTGAACTGACGGCGTATTTTGCGCATCAGCAGGAACAGCCACGGCCAGAGCACGCCGTCGACCACGCTATTCCAAAACGTCTCCGGACGAAAAGCGATGTTGATCACCAAAAATTCCGCCCAGAACACAATCAAATCCATCAACAATGAAAGCAGCATTACGATCAACGCCTGCTGCCATAGCGCCATATTACGGAACAGCTGAAATTTAAACGCCACCAGGTAGGCGACGATACTCAGCGCCAGCGCCCGCACGCCCAATGTCGATCCCAAGATCAGATCCATGATCATGCCCAGCACAAATCCGGTTCCCACGTTAACCCGATGCGGCAACGCCATAACCCAATAAATAAGGAACAGCGTCAGCCATGAAGGGCGATACATATAAATCTGCTCCGGCCACGGCATAATCTGCAAGACCATCGCGATCAAAAAAGAGAGCCAGATAATCCAGTTACCATTTCTGCGGTAGCGATTCATGGGCGTGCTCCGGCAGGCGGCTCGGCGGGATCGGCGGCCGGCTGCGGCGGCCCCATCTCATCCGGAGAAGGCAATACCTGGGGCATCATCTGCATCAGCCGTTCATTGGCGACGCGGTGCACCTCTCCCGGCGGTAAGGCCGCGCCTGAATTTTTTTCCACGCCCCACAGCAGCAGCAGATAGCGTAAACGCTGCAAACCGGCTGTCGGATGCGCCTGAATTACAGTATAGGCCCGTTGAGTATCAATTTTTACCGATGAAACCACCGCAACGGGATAGCCTTCGGGGAATCGGCCGCCCAATCCGGACGTTACCAGCACATCGCCAACGCGAATGTCGGTATTATTCGGCAGGTGTTCCAACTGTAGATCGTCAGTACAGCCATTCCCGGCGGCAATCACGCGGATATCGTTGCGCAGCACCTGAATAGGCAACGCATGGGAAACATCGCAAATCAGCAAAATCCGGCTGGTAAACTGTCCGACCGCCACAACCTGGCCGACCACGCCTTTGTCGCTGATAACCGGCTGTCCTTCATACACGCCGTTAACCCGGCCCTTATCAATGACCACCTGATCGCTATACGGATCGGTGCCCGCCGATATGACCTGGGTAACCATTTTCTGTTCATCCTGACGCAGCGGCGAGCCGAGCAGTTCACGTAACCGGGCATTTTCTTGTTTTAGTTGTCCCAGCAACAATAAATCGCTGTTTTTCAGCAGCAACTCCTGGCGCAACGCGGTATTTTCCAACTTCAGTTGTTCGCGAGTGGCCAAAGATTCAGACATGTTATCCAGCACCTGGCGCGGGCCATTTGCCAGAAAATAGAAGGGGCTGACGGCGGTATCCATGTACGTTCTGATGTGAACGAACGCACCAAGCCGGCTGTCGGCAATGATCACAGAAATCGCGGTAACGACAGCAAGGAAAAGTCGTAGTTGCAGGGAAGGCCCCCTGCTAAAAATCGGCTTCATAAAATTTGCGTATTCCTCGACAGCAATAAATCGCCTGGAGCGATTTTCAACAACGCGAAACATTGGCCCGCAGGGCGGCAGGCAGGGGCCGGCCGTAACAATCGCCCATCGCGTTTTGAGTCTGCCGACAAACGGTTCTCCCACTGTCGTCCCCGCGAAGGCGGGAACCGGCCCCATCCAACATGCCTGGATTAGAGATTCCCGCCCAAACGGGAATGATGAAGTCGGAGGTTTTGCCATTCATTACCCCCGCCCAGCCGCCGCATCAGGGACGGAGCTAATCCATTAAGACCTTCTTCCCTACCAGCCAGGAAGAAGACGGCGCGGGGTTATGAACCAGAAGATTCGCCAACAGCCTGAACGTTTTTAAACGCTCTACAGCAACGGCCCGCAAGGCCGCTTCTCACGGATGAGACGAGTAAAAAAAGGGCTGCCGTCCGGGATGAAGAACATACCGGTTCATCCGCTCGGCCTCCCTTTTCCCCTGGTCGGATTATTCTTCGCTGAACAAATCGCCACCGTGCATGTCGATCATTTCCAGCGCCTTACCGCCGCCGCGAGCCACGCAGGTCAGCGGATCTTCAGCCACCACGACAGGAATTCCCGTCTCTTCCATCAGCAGACGGTCCAAATTACGCAGCAACGCGCCGCCGCCGGTCAACACCATGCCCCGCTCGGAAATATCAGAAGCCAGTTCCGGCGGACATTGTTCCAGCGCCACCATTACCGCGCTGACAATGCCCGTCAACGGCTCCTGCAACGCTTCCAGAATTTCATTGGAGTTCAGATTAAAGCCGCGCGGCACGCCTTCCGCAAGGTTACGTCCGCGAACTTCGATTTCGAGCACTTCATCGCCCGGATACGCCGAACCGATCTCATGCTTGATGCGCTCTGCCGTCGCTTCGCCGATCAGCGAGCCGTAATTACGGCGGACATAGTTGATAATCGCTTCATCAAAGCGGTCGCCGCCGATGCGTACGGAAGAGGAATACACCACGCCATTCAGTGAAATAACGGCGACTTCGGTAGTACCGCCGCCGATATCCACCACCATGGAGCCGGTCGCTTCCGAAACCGGCAGGCCCGCGCCAATCGCGGCGGCCATCGGCTCTTCAATCAGAAACACTTCCCGCGCCCCGGCGCCCTGGGCGGACTCGCGAATGGCGCGACGCTCTACCTGCGTCGCCCCGACCGGCACGCAGACCAATACGCGCGGGCTCGGACGCATAAAGCTATTGCTGTGCACCTGCTTGATAAAGTGCTGCAACATTTTTTCGGTCACAAAGAAGTCGGCAATAACGCCGTCCTTCATCGGACGAATGGCGGCGATATTACCGGGCGTGCGGCCCAGCATTTGTTTAGCGTCATGGCCTACGGCGGCTACGCTTTTCGGAGAACCGGCGCGATCCTGGCGAATAGCAACCACAGAGGGTTCATTCAGTACGATGCCCTGCCCTTTAACATAAATGAGGGTATTGGCGGTACCCAGGTCGATGGACAAGTCGTTGGAAAACATGCCACGAAATTTCTTAAACATAACTAAAGGATAATCCTGCAAGCTGGGGGCGAAAAATAAATTCGCCTACTTTACCAACCACACAAAGCAGCGACAAGGCACGAAAACGCTCTGCTTTGGTGAAAAAAGTCTGTGTCGCGCACATCGGATCCGGAAAGGAATGCAACCTGAAACGCGCCCTCTCTAAATAGCAAGGCAGAATACCACTTTCCACCCGGCGGAATAGCACTAACACAGGACATAAAATCTGACATTTAACCGGATTGCCGCTAATGTGAGCACACACTAACTTAATCGACGGCCGACTCATTCTACGTCAATTCGCGCTGGACTTTTACACTAAACACGATAGTGCGGTGAATATTTTTTCAACTCATCGCTTACCGGTAGCGAAGCGGCAAAAAAATCGCCCTGTCCGCCGTAAACGCCCTTATCCAATAACGTCCGCCACTCTTGCTTCGTCCGAACGCCGGCGGCGAAAACTTTAGTCTGCGAGCCCTTGCAGGCTTCCGTCAGACTTTGCACAAACAACTGATTTTCCGGGCGTCGCTCAATGCTGCGCACCAAGCCCGGATGAAGCTTAATCACTTCCACCTGCAGCGACTTTATATAAGTCGTGCTGACCAGCGTCAATCCCGCCTGAGTGACCGCCAGACGGCAGCCGAAACCCTGGATAAGATGCAGCGCCGAACGCAAACGGCCGATATATTGACAGACGTCGGCCTCTGCAAGTTCAAATAAAATGCATTGTCGTTGTTTTTTAGGGCATTGCATCAGAATTTCCTGTAACCAGCTCAGAAACGTCTTTTGCAAAAGTGAGTCCACACTAACCGGAATAGCCAGGGTTTCATCAGGCCAACTGGCCGATAATGCGATGATCCGGGAGACCAGTTGCCGATCATAACTGACGGTCAGGCCCAATTGCTGCACCAGCGGCATGTACTCCGCGGCCAGCAGCTCTTGCGTACCGTCATAGATGCGGCTCATCATTTCACGATGATGGAGCACGCCTTCCTTCGTCACCGCCGGTTTCTGATACAACCGCGGCCCCCCTCGGGCCAATGTCTGTTCCAGCAGCGTGCGCCATTTCACGCTGCCGCGGCCTTTATCCGGCACCTGGCGGTCAAAGACACACCAGCCGTTGCCGCCTTGCAGCACCGCGTTGCGCGTGGCGTCTTCCACGCTTTCCATCACCTGCTCCGAACTTTGCCCGCTGCGATAGGCGCAAATGCCGATATGCAGCATATCCTCACGATCGATCAACGGCGTGACGGGCAGGATATCAATGGCTTTGACCAATTGCGCCGCAATATTGTCCGCCTCTTTCAAGGTGCGGTGCGGTAATAACACCGTGAAATCGCTGTTGAAATAACGCGCCAGAAGCGCCGACGGATAGCGCATCACAAACGTCGACAGCAAATTCACCAGCGTAAAGCTATATTCCTGAATCTCGCCGCCGTAGCCATGCGTTTCCTGCAAGGTTTCAAAATCGGGCAGACGAATCATCATCACAACGCCGTGCGTACCGACGTTTTCAATATCTTCCAACTGCGTCGCCAGCTGGTTGTCAAAAAACAGACGATTACTCAGCCCGGTTTCCGCATCCTGAGCCGCAAAGGCACGAATCAGGGTATCGACCCGGCCGCGCTCTTCCCGGGCTTCGAGCAGGTCAGCCAGCAGTTGATCGATAGCGCCGCTGGCGTTCATCGGCCACTCGCGCGCGGATCCGCGCATCACCTCCTCCCGCTCCCCGTTCAGAATTCGCCTGGCCCGCGCCTCAAGCTCTTTCTGCCCGGCCGTTTCACGATGCAGCCAGCGAATAAACAGATGCAGCGCCAGCATCGACAGACAGATAGCCAATGCCACCAACAGCGGAAACATCAGAAAATTCGGCGCCCCGATCAGCGGGTTGAGGAAAGTCGATACCACCACGATATCCGCATGGTGCGTCAGCGGGAGGTCGGTCTCGTGGTACAGAAAAGACCGATAGCGATCCGCATCGGACAGGCGTACCGAATACAGCACGGCGTCCGCATTCCGGATCTCCAACGCGACAACGCCCGCGGTTTTCATTATCGTCGGCAGCCAGTATTGGATATTTTCGGGCGATTGCGCCGAAAGCGCCCGATCAATACTGGACGCCATCTCGCTCAACTGTTGAGTCGCCCGTTGCTGACTATAGTAGAAGAGACTAAAAACGCTGCTGACAAGCATTAAGGCCATGGCTAACACCGTCAACAGCGTCATGCGCATGGTGAATTTGGTCGTAAATCCCATCCCTGCGTTCTACTCCTGATAAATGTTGTTTCTGCGGCTCTGCTGTCTTTTATCAGTCTGTATACTACCTGTACAAATATAGCCGCTAAATAGTTAAGTACCTTTTTATTCTGCCGCAAGAGAGCATACATGCACCCTCAGCTTCCCGAATAGCGAAATGGAATAATGCACCCCAAATCCGTGAACTTGATACGATTCAACGCCCAAAGGCAAGATAACGATAAGCCGCGGTGACCGCTTTCAGGCGTTAGCGCGTTATTCTGACAGATAGTCTTGTTACACCCTGCAAAAAACTATTTCTCTCCATCAATCGCGGTTTCCCTCCCGATTCATCTATAAATAGGTAGAGCGCCACCCCTAACCTACCCTGCGGGCAGAATACTTATGGCTAAAAATCGCAAGCTGACAGAGGCGGACGTCACGCCGGAGGCCATTTTCCACCAGCGTCGCCGCGTGTTGAAAGCGCTGGGCGTCACGGCCGCGACCCTGTCGTTGCCGCTATCGGCGCAGGCGGATTTGCTTGCCTGGTTTACAGGCGGCAATCGTCCCAAAGCCCCGCCGGGCAAACCGCTGTCGTTCACGCAGCCGGCGGACTGGCGGCTAAAGACGCCGCTCACGCCGGAAGATAAGGTCGCCGGTTACAACAATTTTTACGAATTCGGGATGGATAAGGCCGATCCGGCGGCCAATGCCGGCGGATTGAAAACGGCAGGCTGGGAAATACGGATTGACGGCGAGGTGGCAAAGCCCATCACGCTGGATATCGATGACCTGCTTAAGCGTTTCCCGCTGGAGGAGAGGATTTACCGTTTTCGCTGCGTGGAGGCCTGGTCGATGGTCGTGCCCTGGATCGGATTCGAGCTGGCGAAGCTAATCAAGTTTGCCGAACCCACCGGCAATGCCCGCTATATCGCCTTTCAAACGCTCTTCGATCCTGAGCAGATGCCGGGGCAGAAGAGCGGCTTTATGGGCGGCGGGCTTAACTATCCTTATGTTGAGGGGCTGCGGCTTGATGAAGCTATGCACCCCCTTTCGCTTCTGACCGTCGGCCTGTACGGCAAAACGCTGCCGCCGCAGAACGGCGCGCCAATCAGGCTGATGGCGCCGTGGAAATACGGCTTTAAGAACATCAAATCCATCGTGCAGATCCGCTTCACCCGCGAGCGCCCGCCGTCGACCTGGAATTTGGCGGCTCCCGATGAATATGGTTTTTACGCCAATGTAAATCCGCACGTAGACCATCCCCGCTGGTCGCAGGCGACGGAGCGCGTAATCGGCGCCGGCGGTATTCTGGATGTACAACGGCAGCCGACGCTGTTGTTCAACGGTTACGCCGAGCAGGTCGCCTCGTTGTATCGGGGTTTGAACCTGCGGGAAAACTTCTGATTAATGCGGATAATAACAGTTGGATAAAACCTGAATGCGGCTAACACCACAACACCTGAAGCGGCTGAAAATCATACTCCATCTGGCGGCCTTTTTACCGCTGCCGTGGCTGATCCTGGCGGTCGATCAAGGATGGCTAAGCGCCGATCCGGCAAAAGATATCCAGCATTTCACCGGTCGAATGGCGCTGAAATTATTGCTTGCCACGCTGCTGATCGCGCCGCTGGCGCGTTACGGCGGGCAGCCGCTGCTTATTCGCTGCCGACGCCTGATCGGGCTATGGTGTTTCGCCTGGGCGACGCTGCATCTGGCGAGTTACGCGCTGTTTGAACTGGGGCTGAACCATCTGGCCTTACTGGGGGAAGAATTGCTCGCCCGGCCGTATTTAACGCTGGGGATCGCCAGTTGGCTGATTCTGCTGGCGTTAGCGCTCACCTCCCCCCGCATCGTGATGCGCAAGTTGGGATCCCGCTGGCAAAAACTGCATAACTTTATCTATCTGGTCGCAATTCTCGCACCGATACACTATCTTTGGTCAGTCAAAATAATCTCACCTCAACCCATTCTCTATGCACTGCTGGCGCTGGTCTTGTTACTATTACGTTATAAAAAATTCCGCCAATGGTGGCGATAAATCATCGTCACGTTGAACAGGCGGGCGCGGCTCCCGGCGGGACGCCGGTTGAATATCTCCGCAGATAAGACCAGTATTTAGCTGCGAATTGCGACGAAATGGTTATAATGCTCGACTTTGTTTTCAGCATCGGGCAATTTGCATCTGAAAGGTGACAAACGAATAGCTTCGCGCTATTTTGTGCGACATTGTTTTTTGCAATCTGGATCAATCGCGGGAGATAGCGGCACAATGGCAGGAAAGTTTCACATTTTGCTTTTAAATGGCCCGAACCTTAATCTGCTGGGAACCCGTGAGCCAGATAAATACGGCAAGACAACGCTGGCGGAAATTGTTAGCAATCTGGAAACACAGGCTCAGGCGTTGGACGTGCAGCTTTCTCATCTGCAATCCAATGCGGAGCATATTCTGATTGACAGAATCCATCAGGCCAGGGGAAATACGGATTTTATTTTGATTAATCCGGCGGCATTTACCCACACCAGCGTCGCGCTGCGCGACGCTTTGCTGGCGGTCGCCATCCCGTTTATCGAAATTCATTTGTCCAACGTGCATGCACGTGAGCCTTTCCGCCATCATTCCTATCTGTCTGATGTCGCGGTGGGCGTGATCTGCGGCTTAGGGGCAGATGGTTATAACTATGCGTTACAGACGGCGGTAAAACGCCTGTCTACCTCCAATTAAACAGAAGAGTACGGAACCACATCAATGGATATTCGTAAAATCAAAAAACTGATCGAACTGGTTGAAGAATCCGGCATCGCCGAACTGGAAATTTCCGAAGGTGAAGAATCAGTACGTATCAGTCGTGCCCCGGCAGCGCCAAGCTATCCCGTGATGCAGCAGGCCTACGTGCCGGCGCAACAACAGCCGGCGTTATCCTCCGCTGTTGCGCCTGTATCCGCGCCCGCCGTGGCGGAAACCGCCGCGGCGCCGGCAGCCATCAGTGGTCACATCGTTCGCTCTCCAATGGTTGGGACTTTCTACCGCACCCCGAGCCCTGATGCCAAAGCGTTTATTGAAGTAGGCCAGCAGGTCAATGTCGGCGATACGCTGTGCATTGTTGAAGCCATGAAAATGATGAACCAAATCGAAGCTGACAAAGCGGGCGTCGTCAAAGCGATTCTGCTCGACAACGGTCAACCGGTTGAATTTGACGAGCCGCTGGTTGTCATCGAATAACGGGGCTTACCATGCTAGATAAAATCGTTATCGCTAACCGCGGAGAGATTGCGCTGCGTATTTTGCGTGCCTGCAAAGAGCTGGGCATCAAAACCGTCGCCGTTCACTCCAGCGCGGATCGCGATCTGAAACACGTACTGCTGGCGGATGAAACCGTGTGTATCGGTCCGGCGCCGTCCACCAAAAGCTATCTGAATATCCCGGCGATCATCTCCGCCGCGGAAATCACCGGCTCCGCCGCTATTCACCCCGGCTATGGTTTTTTGTCGGAAAACGCTGACTTTGCCGAGCAAGTCGAGCGTTCCGGCTTTATTTTCATTGGCCCGCGCGCCGAAACCATTCGCCTGATGGGCGACAAAGTCTCCGCCATCAATGCCATGAAAAAAGCCGGCGTGCCTTGCGTTCCCGGCTCCGACGGCCCGCTGGACGGCGATATGGAAAAAAACCGCGCCTTCGCCAAACGTATCGGCTATCCGGTGATCATTAAGGCCTCCGGCGGCGGCGGCGGTCGCGGTATGCGCGTCGTACGCAGCGATAAAGAGCTGGAACAGTCCATCAATATGACCCGTGCGGAAGCCAAAGCGGCGTTCAACAACGACATGGTTTATATGGAAAAATATCTGGAAAATCCGCGTCACGTGGAAATTCAGGTATTGGCGGACGGCCAGGGCAACGCCATCTATCTGGCCGAGCGCGACTGCTCTATGCAGCGCCGTCACCAGAAAGTGGTGGAAGAAGCCCCCGCTCCGGGCATCACCGGCGAACAGCGCAAATTTATCGGCGAGCGCTGCGCAAAAGCCTGTCTCGACATCAACTATCGCGGTGCCGGCACCTTCGAATTCCTGTACGAAAACGGCGAGTTCTACTTCATTGAAATGAACACCCGTATTCAGGTGGAACACCCGGTTACCGAAATGATTACCGGCGTGGATTTGATCAAGGAGCAATTACGCATTGCCGACGGTCAGCCGCTGTCCATCAAGCAGGAAGACATTCACGTTCGCGGCCACGCGGTAGAATGCCGTATCAACGCCGAAGATCCGAATACCTTCCTGCCGAGCCCAGGTAAAATCACCCGCTTCCACGCGCCGGGCGGTTTCGGCGTGCGTTGGGAATCGCATATCTACGCCGGGTACACCGTACCGCCGTATTACGATTCCATGATCGGGAAATTGATCGCCTATGGCGAAACCCGCGAAGTGGCGATTGCCCGCATGAAAAATGCATTGGCTGAACTGATCATCGACGGCATCAAAACCAACGTCGAACTTCAGATGAAGATCATGAACGACGAAAACTTCCAGAAAGGCGGAACCAATATCCACTATCTGGAGAAGAAACTCGGTTTGCAGTAAAGCGGCATATCGCTGAAAGCCAAGGGAAAACACGGGGATGAGGTTAACGCTTACGCCGCCTCGCCCCGCGTTTCCCGATCTCGCCGCGATGAATTCGCGCCGCGGCGATTAATAGCGATAGGCGATCCCCAGCCAGTAGTTGCGGCCCTCTTCGACATACCCTTCCTGATAGGCGTATGCCTTATCAAACAAATTATTGATTGATGCGTTAACGCTGACTCCGCGCCCCAGGTCGTAATCCAACCGAACGCTGGTGACGGCGAATCCGCGCGTTTTATCGTTATTGTCCGAATTATTGAATCCCCAGCTACGCGCCTCTTCCATCACGGTGATACTGAACGACTCGACCGGCGTTACGGTAGCCCAGGCGAAAACCTTATGCTTTGGCAAATCCACGATATTGCCGATTTCCCGGCGCTTAACATCGCTGTGGATCAAGCCGTAATTTATCCCGACCGATAACCAATGTTCGATGTCGCCATGAATGCCCACGTCCAGACCATAGTAATCCACCCGGCCGCTGTTGCGATTCTGAATCAGGGTCGGCGCGATGTTATGCGACAAAATCGCATCCGATACCCGGTTATAGTACACGCCGGCATCAAAGCCCCAGCCGTCGGCAAGAGCGCCACGATAATTCAGCTCAACATTGCGCGCACGTTCGGCCTTCAGATCAGGGTTTACCAGCGCGTCCTGATTGCTCGCGGGTTTCGATGTCGTATAGCGTTCCTTCAGCGTTGGAAATCGGCTGCGCTCGGATAGCGAAAACTGCAATTCGTCCTGATTATCGAAGCGGTATTTCGTCATCATTTGCCAGTTAAAGGCATGCTGCTTATTTTGCTCATAGGTTGTTATCGAACCATCGGTTTCATGCTTCATGCCCTGCTTGCTATCTCGCCAGTCGTAACTGGCGCCAAACACCACGTCCAATTTATCGAGCGCGCTCCACTGGTATTCGCTTGCCATCGACCAGGTGCGATCTTTATAGCGATCATAGGGTGCGTTCCGCTCCCCTTTTTCACGGTGCACATCGTCTTTCCAGTGCAGAGCGAACGACAGCAAATCCGCCTCGCGCATATCGATTCCCAACTGCAACCCGGCGCCATTACTGAAATCCGCATAACGGCTGTAACTACCGTTTCCGCTCTTAAAATCCTCCAGCGTTCTGTACATCAGCAACGTATTTTCAAACTCATCGTGATAGAGGCGGCTTTTCAGCGTCACCCCGTCGGTTAACCGCGTCGTTCCCTGATAGTAATAGCTTGTTTTGTCATATTCAGGCCATTGCCAGTAACGCGCCGTCTGCGCCGGCGAGTTTCCGGCATAAGGCGGGGTATTTTTTTCGCCATCCAGCTTAATGTAAGTGAAAACATATTCGTCCGATTCCCGCGGAGTAAAACCGACTTTGACCATACCGCGTTTATCATCGTTGCCGGAATTCATCCGCTTACCTTCGCTGCCCGCCGCCGGATTATCCACGCCGTGAGGCAACCCGGCGAAACGCTGCTTCTGACGGCCGCCGCTTACCTGGAAAAAGCCCAAATCGCTTTTCCCTCCCAGCGACATGTCCATGTTGTAGGCGTTGTCCCGGCCGCGCGCCCAGCCCTGGCTCATACGAACGCTCGCTTCCAGCTCCTTTTTCGGCCGTAGCGTGGTGAGGTTAATTGCGCCCCCCATTTGATTCGGCCCCTGCAACAACGAGGCGTACCCTTTGGAAACCTCCACCGCCGCCAGGTCGGAAGCCTGAACGCGCCCCAGATCCAGATTACCGTCATAGGGCACATAAATCGGGACGCCATCAAGAAATACCGGAACCTGCCGGCTGTCAAAACCACGCACTTTCACCTGCTGTTCACTGCGGCTTCCCGATTTCTGCAAGGTCACGCCCGGCACCACGTTCAATGTCTCCGCCACATTACGACGATTCAACTGCTCAATCTGTTTCTGGGTGACGACATCATTGGTCGCTGCGACCGGGCTGCTCCAGACGGTCATTACATCTGTATCCCGCGAGTCGTCGGTCTCCGTTTCAGCGGCGGCCGGCGCGGGTGAGAGGGGTAACAAACCGAGGGGTAACAAACCGAGGGATAACATCCAGCTTAGTTTTTGTATTTGCATCACATTTCCCCTTTAGAATATATCGCTATGTTTTTTCTACATATTGATAGCGATTTACGCGTTTCCGATAAGGCAACCGGCCGGAAAAGGAGCATTACGATTTGGGTATCAGGACGACGCGAACGGCCGTCTCAACGCCACGGTATCCCAAAACACAAACGCCCAGTCCCGCGTTGGCGACACAAACGGCAGGTCATCATGCCGGTGCTGGTTGTAATAGTCTTTCAGACTCAGCATTTCACTCTCGCTTAATCCCCCCAACGACCAGGCGACGCCCTGGGCAAAGCGTTCGAACGTTTCGATCTGTCCCTGGCAATTTGGCCCGCGGATAAAATCTACCTTGGCGTGGATCCCCATCCGATAGAGGATATTCACCGCATAAATGTAATTTGGCAGAGAGGCGGAGGTTCGCCCGATGGCCGACAGGATCCGGGGATCGACAAAAGTGGGAGACACCGTATGCGTGGTATATACCCGCATACGGGCCTGCTGATTCAGCTTGTAAAGCGCCTGTTCCAAATCCATCACCAGCGTGGAACGCGACGCGACGGCGATATCGCACTCCGGCAGCCCCGACCAGTCATCTTCCCAGGCGCAATGGATAAACGTTGCATGGGTTACGCCCATGGCGGCCGCCCGCCGCCGCGCGACATCCAACATGCCCTCGCTGTAATCGATGCCGTAAACCTGTTCGAAGTGCGCGGCAACATTCAAACACACGGAACCCGGTCCGCAGCCGACGTCCAGTAAGGTTTGCGCGCCGGAGAAATCCATTTTGGCGGCGAACTGCTCCAGATACGGATCGCGCGGCGCGGCGCAGTTTTCCGCTATCTTTTGCGCGCGTTTATCCCAATGTTCCGGCGTTTTGGCCGTCCTGGCGGCACGCGCCAGATGCGCCCGATAGAGCGCGGAAAAATCAATCTCATCAATAATCATGTTCTTTTCCCCCAAATAAATGCCGTCAGGTTCGGAAATGCGCGTGAATGTCGCTTTCGTCCACGCCATAAAGCTCCGCCAGCCGAGCGGGCGTCAGCATGGCTTCGGGCAAGCCCTGTTGCGCGCCCGCGGAGGGGTACAACAGCACGACGCTTTCCGCCACGGCCATCGCATGCTGGGGATGATGCGTCGACATCAATATCGTCATGCCCAATTCTTTCAGCCGTTTAATATGCGCCAGCAGCTTAATCTGGTTGCCGAAGTCCAGACTCGCCGCAGGCTCGTCCATCACCAGCAGCGTGGGCTGCTGAGCCAGCGCGCGGGCAATCAGCACCAGTTGCCGCTCTCCGCCGCTCAGCGTGGCATACGGGCGTTGACTAAGGGATAAAATGCCGAGTTGGGACAACGCCTCTTCGGCCAGAGATATTTCCCGTTTCCCCGGTACGGAAAACAGCGACAACCGGGCATGGCATCCCATCAGCACCATATCCAATACGCGAAACGAAAATGGCGAATGATGAGCCTGAGGAACATAGGCCGCCACCCTGGCCAATTCCAGGGCGGACCAGCTCATTATCGGTTTCTCCGCTATCCATATTTGTCCGGAAAGCCTCGGAATCAGCCCCAATAACGTGCGCATCAACGTGGTTTTGCCGCTGCCGTTGGCGCCCAGCAGGCAGGTAATCCGTCCCGGCGGCAATGACAGCGAGACATTGCGATTCACGATCTTGCCGCCATATCCTACGTCAACCGCTTGGAGCGTCGCGACACCGGCGTCAATCATGATCTCCCCCCTCGCAACAGCAGCATCAGAAAGAACGGCGCGCCAATGGACGACGTCAAAATCCCCAGCGGCAATTCGATGGCGGCAAGAGTGCGCGCCAGCGTATCGGTTAACAGCAGCAGCAGCGCGCCCGCCGCCACGGACACCGGCAATAGCCGATTGAAATTATCCCCCACCATCAAACGGCAGATATGCGGCACCACCAGCCCTACCCAGCCGATAATGCCGGCAATCGAAACCGCGCTGGCGGTAATCAGAGTCGCAGACAGAATAAACAGCAGCCTGGTCCGGGGAATATTCAACCCAAGCGTACGCGCCTCATCATCAGGCAGGCTGAGCAGGTTCATGCGCCAGCGCAGCAATATCAGCGGCGTCATACCCAGTAATATCAACACCGCCGCGCCTTGCAAATCATGAGTGGTGATAGCGGAAAGCCCGCCTAACAGCCAGAACGTAATCGAAGGCAATTGCGTATAAGGATCGGCAAGGATCTTGATCAATGAGATCGCGGCGCCGCCCAACGATCCAATCGCCAGCCCGACTAAAACCAGCGCCAATACGGGATCGTGCCGCCGGGCCATCCGCGCGATCAGGCAAACCAGCGCGACCGCGCCCAATCCGCCCGCAAATGCCATCAGTTGGATCGGCAGGATCGGCAAGCCGAGGAAAATCCCCACCGTAGCGCCGACTCCCGCACCGGCGGAGACCCCAAGAATATCTGGAGAAACCAGCGGATTACGGAACATCCCTTGATAGGCCGCCCCTGCCGCCGCGAGTCCCGCGCCAATAAGGAGCGCCGCCAGCAGACGCGGCAAACGAATATTCCAGAAAACCGTCGCCTTACGGGGATCGATCGGCGTAGCTCCCCACGTTGAGGTAACAATCTGGATAACTTCGCGTAATGAAAGGGCATATTTTCCCACCAGCAATGCCAACAGCACGCCGCTGATAAGCAAAACGCCCAGCAGCAAAACGACATTGCGGGTGCTCATGCAGGCTCCAATAGTTGCTCAAGCAGCATGTCATTCAGCTCGGTATGATAAAACAGACGGAAAAACTCCCGAATATCCTCCGCAATATGCCGTGTCGCGCCACGATCAAAATAGCCTTGCAAACGGCGCAGCCCCAGTAATCGATTAACGCCCGGCGGCGAATCCAGCCAGCCAAACGGTTTCCAGGGCATCAAGATAACGCGCCGTTGCATAACCGCCTGAACGCCGCGCCAGAGGTCTGAACGAGTAATCTGCCGGTAACTCTGAATATCCTGCGTAATGACGACCTCAGGGTTCCAACTCAGAATTTGCTCCATCGACACCTGCGTCAGCGTACTCAATCCGCCTGCCGCGGCGACGTTTTCAAGCCCCAGCAGCTCTACGGCCTCCGTGTGGATCGAGCCGCGCAGCCCCGTTTCCAACCCCATTGCGCCGCGGGCGAAATAAAAACGCGGCTTCTCAGCATAGCGGCCGGCCCGGTAATCGGACGCATGGCGCAAAATCCGCTCGGCAAACTGCGCCTGCCGCTCCGCCCGCGCGTCCACATCCAGCAGCCGTCCTACTTGTCGGAGCTGGGAAGGCGTGTCCTGAAGCCCGCCGTCCACCAGCACGTAAGGTACGCCAGTCTGTTCCGCCACCCGTTGCGCCAGCGAGAGGTAAGTCTCATCGACATCGCCGCAATCAATGATGATGTCCGGATCCAGCGAGAGCAGCGTTTCCAACGACAGCGTACTACCGCGCCCTGAAAGACGCCCCAAACGCGGCAACCGTCGCACCGCATCGGTAAACAGGCTTCCCGTATCCCCGGACAGATCAAAAGACGACAGCCCCAGAAGTTTTTCAGGCGCGAGAGCCAATAGCAGCATGTCCGCCGGCGGCCCGGCGCTGATAACGCGCCGGATTTCATGGGGCGCGGGAAGCTGGCCGAAACGTCCGGCGATCCGATCGGAAGGCTGCGCGAAAACGGGAGGAAGAAGAGGCAAAGACGAAAATGCAGCCAAATACGACAAAAATGTACGCCTGCTGATTCCCATAATGTCACCAGAGTCGGATAATTATCGTTATGTGTTTTTTTATACTGCGGCGTGAATTATCACCCGCTGCGAACCATGTTCAACCGCCGGTATCACGTTTTCCTCAATTAGACTTATTCCTGATGATAAAAAATGACGGAAACGCGTTTTCTACGGCGGACAAAATCCACTCTCGCACGCCCCGCCTAAAAAAACAGAATATGCCGCCGCGCTTCTTCAAAACGGGGTAAGCGGCAAGACGGCTTTTTCAGGAAGGCGGGCGCCGGCCTCAGCGATACTTTTGGCTTTCCGGGCCAATTATTACTAGGCAATTAGCTCACATGCCGTAAAATTCCCGGTTTTGTCATACCAATACGAATGATCCGCTATACGATGGATAAAAAAATGGATACACGTTTCATGCAGGCGCACCGGGAAGCCCGCTGGGCTTTTTTCCTGACGCTGGCGTACCTGTTCGCCTGGATTCTGGCGGCCTACCTGCCTGACAACGAGCAGGGCATTACCGGTCTCCCCCACTGGTTTGAAATGGCCTGTCTATTGCTGCCGCTTGTCTTCGCTCTGCTGTGCTGGTTGATGGTTCGCTTCATCTTCCATGATATCTCTCTGGAGAATGACGATGCAAAATGAAGTGCTGCTGCCGCTGCTGGGATATCTGTTATTGGTTTTCGGTTTGTCGGTGTACGCCTATCGCCGCCGCCAGGCGGGTAACTTTCTTAACGAGTATTTCCTCGGCGGACGTTCGATGGGTGGCTTCGTTCTGGCGATGACCCTGATCGGCACCTATGTGAGCGCCAGTTCATTCATCGGCGGTCCCGGCGCGGCCTATAAATACGGCCTGGGATGGGTGTTGCTCTCCATGATTCAGCTTCCCACCATGCTGCTGTCGCTGGGCATCCTGGGCAAAAAGTTCGCGATTTTAGCCAGACGTTATAACGCCATTACGCTTAACGATATGCTGTACGCCCGCTACGGCAGCCGGTTGCTGGTGTGGTTCGCCAGCCTCAGCCTGCTGGTGGCGTTTATCGGCGCCATGGCGGTGCAATTTATCGGCGGCGCGCGTCTGCTGGAGACCGCCGCCAATATTCCCTACGATATCGGCCTGCTGATTTTCGGCGTGACCATTGCGCTGTACACGGCGTTCGGCGGCTTCCGCGCCAGCGTATTGAACGATGCCATGCAAGGCATGGTGATGCTGTTAGGCACGATAATACTATTAGTGGGGGTGCTCCACGCCGCGGGCGGTTTGCACAGCGCGGTGGATAAACTCCAGTCGATCGATCCGGCTTTGGTGACGCCTCAGGGCAGCGGCCACATCCTGTCGATGCCGTTTATGGCCTCTTTCTGGGTGCTGGTGTGCTTCGGGGTTATCGGCCTGCCGAACACCGCCGTGCGCTGTATCTCCTACCGCAACAGCCAGGCGCTGCACCGCGGCATCATTATCGGCACCATCGTAATCGGCATTCTGATGCTCGGCATGCATCTGTCCGGCGCGTTGGGCCGGGCGATTATGCCGGATCTGACCATTCCGGATCAGGTGTTGCCGGCGCTGATGGTGTCCGTTCTGCCGCCGTTAGTGGCCGGGATATTCCTCGCCGCGCCGATGGCGGCTATCATGTCCAATATTAACGCGCATCTGCTCCAGGCTTCCGCCACAATTATAAAGGATCTTTACCTCAGCGTTCGCCCGCAGCAAATACGTAATGAAAGGCATATTAAGCGCCTTTCCAGCATGACTACCCTGCTGCTGGGGTTATTGGTATTGCTGGCCTCCTGGCGTCCGCCAGAGATGATTATCTGGCTAAATCTGCTGGCCTTCGGCGGACTGGAAGCCGTATTCCTCTGGCCGCTGGTGCTCGGCCTGTATTGGGAGCGCGCCAACGCGACGGGCGCCTTATGCGCCATGTTCGGCGGCGCCGGTTGTTATACGGCGCTGGCCGGTTTCAATATTCATGTGGCGGGCTTTCATCCCATCGTACCGGCGCTGACGTTAAGCCTGCTGGCGTTTATTATCGGTAACCGGTTCGGACATCGCGTACCAGAACCGATTACCGCCCCTACTTCACTTTAAAATGTATTAGAGACTGCTATGCCGTGGATTCAACTGAAAATAAACACCTCCGGCAGCCATGCCGAACAACTGGGAGACGTTCTGATCGAGAGCGGCGCCGTGTCCGTTACGTTTCAGGATACGCATGACACCCCCGTGTTCGAACCGCTGCCGGGCGAAACCCGTCTGTGGGGCGATACCGACGTCATCGGCTTATACGACGCGGAAACCGAAATGGCCGGGGTTATTGCCGCGCTGGAGCAGGAACCCCTGCTGGGCGCCGGATTCAAACATAAAATCGAGCAGTTGGAAGATAAGGACTGGGAGCGCGAATGGATGGATAACTTCCACCCCATGCGCTTCGGCGAGCGGCTTTGGATCTGCCCGAGCTGGCGCAACGTGCCCGATCCGGCGGCGGTGAACGTCATGCTCGATCCCGGCCTGGCCTTCGGCACCGGAACCCACCCCACCACCGCGCTGTGCCTGCAATGGCTAGACGGGCTGGAGCTACAGGGTAAAACCATCATCGACTTCGGCTGCGGCTCCGGCATCTTGGCCATCGCCGCGCTCAAGCTGGGCGCGGCCCGCGCTATCGGCATCGATATCGACCCGCAGGCCATCCAGGCCAGCCGCGACAACGCGCAGAGAAACGGCGTTTCCGACCGTCTGGAGCTCTATCTGCCAAAGGATCAGCCTGCCGATCTCGCCTTCTCCGCCGACGTGGTGGTCGCCAATATCCTGGCCGGCCCGCTGCGTGAGCTGGCGCCGTTAATCAGTGAACTGCCGAAAACCGGCGCCCATCTTGGTTTATCGGGCGTTCTGGCCACCCAGGCCGCCAACGTGGCCGAAGCCTATCAGGACAAATTCCAGCTTGATCCGGTGGCGGAAAAAGAAGAATGGTGCCGGATCACCGGCATTCGTAAGTAAGGTTTAAAAACGCGCAGAAATCGTCATCAGGCTATCTCTGCGCGTCGACAAAGCCTTCCACCATCATCCCCGCGTCTAGGTTTCATTGTTCAAACCGATCGGAATTATCCGTTTCTGGCCGATTTTCCTACCAATGCCTTAACCATTTAAAATGTAGGTGTATCCTCGATAACTCGTCTGACTATCATCAGTTATGTAAACCGATGAAGTGAATCATCATATTGTTTTAAATGGATTATCTAATGAAGTATAAACTACTGGCCGCCCTGGCTTTCACCGCCTGCTTCTCATTGCAGGCTTCCGAACACGCCCACTGGAGCTATGAAGGACAGGAAGCGCCTGCGCACTGGGGCGAGCTCTCCCCGGATTTCTCCCTGTGCGAGAACGGTAAGAATCAATCCCCCATTGATATCCACGGCGCGCTGAAAACCGTCCATGAAGGCTTAAAACTCGCTTATCAGACCGGTCCGCAGCATATCGTCAATAATGGCCACACCATTGAGGTGGAAGTCGGCGCGGGCAATACGCTGACGATAGATAACGATACCTTTACCCTCCAGCAATTCCATTTCCACTCTCCCAGCGAGAACGAAATCGACGGTAAAACCTTTCCGTTAGAAGCGCATTTCGTCTACAAAGACCAGGATGGAGCGCTAACGGTAATGGCGCTGATGTTTGAACAGGGTGAAGCCAACAAAGAACTGGAAAAAGCCTGGCGGCAAATGCCGTCAACGCTCAATAAGCCGGAATTATTAACCGCGCCATTGAACGTCGGCGCGCTGATCCCGGCAACGGCGCAACGGAGCTACTACCGCTTTAGCGGCTCGCTTACCACTCCGCCTTGCTCAGAGGGCGTCCGCTGGCTGGTGTTGGATAAACCGGCTACGATTTCGGCGGCCCAGATAGCCAAATTCACCGCGGCCATCCATCACGCCAACAATCGCCCCATCCAACCGTTAAATGGCCGGGTTATTGTTAACTAACCCTGCTGCTTTTGCCCGCGGCTCTCGGCTAACTTATGCCGGGAGCCCATCGCTTGCCGTGTTATGGTGCAAAAATTTATCGCTGTTCTTTGTTTATTGACGACGTATTCCCCTGCGAATACCAAATATCGCTGTCACTCCTGCTTGGATCACAGCAAATTACAGATAAACTACGATGCGACGGGAATATTTTTTTGCACAAAAAAAACTCATAAATAGCCAAAACTTATTGTTAAATATAGATAATATTTTCACCCAGCAGAATGAAACGCGTTTTCTTTGATCGCCTTAGGCTAATTGGTCAAAGTTTGGCCTTTCATATCACGTAAAAAATGCGTAATATACGCGCCCTTGCAGACACAGTATGGTCACTCTTTGTCTATGCGCATTGGACAATTTCAGCTACCTAATCGCTTGATAGCCGCCCCGATGGCTGGTATCAGCGATCGCCCATTCAGAGCACTCTGTCATTCGATGGGCGCTGGAATGGCCGTGTCCGAAATGCTGATTTCCAATCCGGAGGTTTGGCGTTCGGACAAGTCACGCTTGCGCATGGTGCATAGCGATGAACCAGGGATCAGAGCCGTGCAGATTGCCGGCAGCGATCCGGATGAAATGGCCGTCGCCGCGAAGGTCAACACCGATTTCGGCGCGCAGATCATCGACATCAACATGGGATGCCCGGCAAAGAAGGTGAACCGCAAGATGGCAGGATCTGCATTATTGCAGTATCCGGATTTGGTAAAACAAATCCTCTCGGCGGTAGTGAAAGCGGTAGACGTACCGGTAACACTAAAAATCCGTACCGGCTGGGCGCCAGAGCACCGTAACTGTGTAGAGATTGCCAAATTGGCTGAAGACTGTGGTATTCAGGCTCTGACCGTTCACGGACGCACTCGTGCGTGCCTGTTCAATGGTTCGGCGGAATACGACAGTATTCGGACAGTTAAGCAGGCCGTTTCCATTCCCATTATTGCGAATGGCGACATTACTGACCCGCATAAAGCCAGAGCGGTTCTTGATTACACCGGGGCAGATGCCCTGATGATAGGACGAGCCGCTCAGGGAAGACCCTGGATCTTTCGGGAAATCCAGCATTATCTGGACACAGGGGAGTTGCTGCCGCCAATGCCGTTGGCAGAGGTAAAGCGCTTGTTGATCAAGCATATACGGGAATTGCACGACTTTTATGGTCCAGGCAAGGGATTTCGTATAGCTCGTAAGCACGTATCCTGGTATCTCCAGGAAAACGCCCCAAACGACCAGTTTAGGCGCACATTCAACGCCATTGAGGATGCCAGCAAGCAGCTGGAGGCGTTGGAGGCATACTTTGAAAATCTTGCGTAAACAGAAAAAGAGCTGACAGAACTATGTTCGAACAACGCGTGAATTCTGACGTACTGACCGTTTCCACTGTAAACTCTCAGGCACAGGTAACCCAAAAACCCCTGCGTGACTCGGTTAAACAGGCACTGAAGAACTATTTTGCCCAATTGAATGGTCAGGACGTAAGTGACCTGTATGAGCTGGTATTGGCTGAAGTTGAACAACCACTGTTAGACATGGTGATGCAATACACCCGCGGCAACCAAACCCGCGCCGCACTGATGATGGGTATCAACCGCGGTACTCTGCGTAAGAAACTGAAAAAATACGGCATGAACTGATTCACCACCGTATCTGGTTGATTTAAAAGGCGCTTGTCGGAAACGGCAGGCGTTTTTTGTTTATATGGGCTACGCCACACAGCCATGCGCGTGCGATTCCGCGCCCTCTTTCAATCCCTTTAACCAGCACAAACCCGTTGCCATATGATATTGCGATGTGGAATCCTTTTATCGTCCGCTCGGCCATTTTTGGTTAACGGCGGAAAACGGGCGTCACTGACCTCCGGAGGGAAAAGAGATGCTGGATCACCTGAGTATTCCGGTTACGGATATTGACCGTAGTCGGCGCTTTTACCAACGCGCCTTGCAGCCGTTAGGATACAAGTTGATTAAAGATATGACGACCGCAGTCAGCTTCGGTATCACCGAGGGAGAAAGGAAACCGACCGATCCCGGCGGAGACAAATCTTTTATTATGAAAGAATCTAGTCCGCTACCGGATTACCCAGCCAAAGAATTTTCTCTTTTCCTTATCAAATCACGCTATTCCCGCCAACTAACCGTTGCTATGAAAAATGGTTAAACAGCCATAAAAATCATATAACAACCTAATATAAATAAAAATTATTCATTTTCAGCACAAATATTCCCGTATTTCCGCCGCGACGACAGCACACATCTGGTGCCATAGCCACTGGCCCCATAAATCAGCCATTTCTCACTAAACTTTCAAAATGAACAAAATAACTTTCAAAATGTGATCGAATTAAAGTTTAAAAAACACATTTAGATATATTTTTACCCCACTCCAATAAAACAACCATCGTCGGAAGCAAACCAGAGGAAACAGGAGAACATAATGATAGACGTCATCACCCATGGGGCTGAGTGGTTCATCGGCCTGTTTCAGAAAGGGGGGGAAGTTTTTGTCGGTATGGTTACCGGCATACTGCCTTTGCTGATAAGCCTGCTCGTTATTATGAATGCGCTGATCGTGTTTGTCGGTCAGGAACGGATCGAACGTCTGGCCCAGCGCTGTGCGGGCAACCCGATCTCCCGTTATTTGTTGTTGCCGGTTATCGGCACATTCGTCTTTTGCAACCCAATGACGTTAAGCCTGGGCCGCTTTATGCCGGAGAAGTACAAGCCCAGCTACTACGCCGCCGCCTCTTATAGTTGTCACTCAATGAACGGGCTGTTTCCCCACATCAACCCTGGGGAGCTGTTCGTCTACCTCGGCATCGCCAACGGCCTGACCACGCTCGGCCTGCCGCTGGGCCCGCTGGCGGTGAGCTACCTGCTGGTCGGTATGGTGAGCAACTTTTTCCGCGGCTGGATCACGGACCTGACCACCACGCTATTTGAACGCAAAATGAGCATCCAGCTCGACCGTCAGGTTCAGCTTTAACGGGGAACACCATCATGAATAACGTAATTCGTATCGAAAAAGGCGAAAGCGGCTGGGGCGGCCCGTTGCTGATTGAAGCCGTGCCGGGTAAAAAAATTGTCTATATCACCGCGGGAACGCGTCCGGCCATCGTCGATCGTCTAAGCGAATTGACCGGCTGGCCGGCCGTTGACGGCTTTAAAGACGGCGAGCCGCCGGCGGAAGAGATCGGCGTCGCCGTTATCGACTGCGGCGGCACGCTGCGCTGCGGTATTTATCCCAAACGCCGGATCCCGACGGTGAATATTCATTCAACCGGCAAATCAGGTCCGCTGGCGCAGTTCATTCTGGAAGACATCTATGTCTCCGGCGTCCGTGAAAAAAACATTCAACGGGTGGAAGATTCCTCGGCCGCATCCGCAACATCGTCTTCTCCGACAGAGCAAACAGAGGGCGGTTCGGCCTCCCCAAGTCTTGTCCGGGACTACGACGGCAGCAAGAAAATCACCGAACAGAGTGATGGTCTGCTGGCCAAAATCGGTATGGGCATGGGATCGATTGTCGCCGTGTTTTTCCAGGCCGGGCGGGAAACCATTGATACCGTACTGAAAACCATCCTGCCGTTCATGGCGTTCGTCTCGGCGCTCATCGGCATCATTATGGCGTCGGGATTAGGCGATGTGATCGCGCACAGCCTGACGCCGTTGGCAAACAGCCCGATCGGACTGATCACGCTGGCGCTGATCTGCTCATTCCCCCTGCTCTCCCCATTTCTTGGGCCGGGCGCGGTGATCGCGCAGGTTATCGGCGTATTGGTCGGCGTACAGATTGGACAGGGGAATATCCCGCCCGCACTGGCGCTGCCCGCGCTGTTCGCCATCAACGCCCAGGCTTCCTGCGATTTCATTCCCGTCGGCCTGTCGCTGGCGGAAGCGAAGCAGGACACCGTGCGCGTAGGGGTGCCTTCGGTACTGGTGGGACGCTTTCTTACCGGCGCGCCGACCGTACTGCTGGCCTGGGTGGTTTCCGGTTTTATCTACCAATAGTTTTTCGCACTGGGAGTCGGTATGAACACGGTTTTTCAAACGGTATTTACCCGTATTGGCGACAACGCGCCGGAGTCTCTGGTCGAGGACATGATGATCACTTTTCGCGAGGGAGCGCCGGAAGACATCGAGTCATTCTGCTTTATCCACCGGCACGGCGATCTGCAAGGCGAACTGCGCGCAGGCGGCACGCTGATGCTATCGGACGCGCGCTACCCGATTACGGCGGTAGGCTCGGTGGCAACGCAAAATCTACGTGAGCTGGGCCATATCACCATCCGGTTTGATGGTGCGACAGAAGCGGAGTTTCCCGGCTCATTGCACGTTGCAGGCAAGACGCCGACGGATATCAAGGTCGGCAGTAAATTAACGATTGTTTCTTAAATATCAGGTGGGGAGATGCATATGAAACAGGTTGCGGTAGTCATCGGCGGAGGACAAACCCTCGGTGCGTTCCTGTGTGAAGGGCTGGCCGACGCAGGTTATCAGGTCGCGGTGGTTGATTTAAACGCTCAACACGCCATGCAGGTAGCGGAAAAGATTAACGCGCAATACGGCGCCGGATGCGCCTGCGGCTTTGGCGCCGACGCCACGAATGAAAAGCAGGTTGAGCAGTTGGCGCAGGCGGTCGATGCCCAATTCGGTCAGGTCAATCTTTTGGTCTATAGCGCGGGGATAGCGAAAGCGGCCCCCATTACACAGTTCCAGCTTAACGACTTTGATTTGTCTTTGCAGGTTAATCTGGTGGGGTATTTCCTGTGCGCCCGCGAGTTTGCCAAGCTGATGATCCGCGACGGCATCGCCGGGCGCATTATCCAAATCAACTCGAAATCGGGGAAAGTGGGCAGCAAGCACAATTCCGGTTATAGCGCGGCCAAGTTCGGCGGCGTTGGGCTGACCCAGTCGCTGGCGCTGGATCTGGCGGAGTTCGGCATTACCGTCCATTCGCTGATGCTGGGCAACCTGCTGAAATCGCCGATGTTCCAGTCATTATTGCCGCAGTATGCCAAGAAGCTGGGCATCCGGCCGGAGGAAGTGGAGCAGTACTACATTGATAAAGTGCCGTTAAAACGCGGCTGCGACTATCAGGATGTCCTGAATACATTGCTCTACTACGCCAGCGACAAGGCATCTTACTGCACCGGCCAGTCGATCAACATTACCGGCGGGCAGGTCATGTTTTGATAAGCACAACGCCTCCGGCGCCATGCCGGAGGAATCACTAAGGAGGCGGATGATGACGCCAGCATCACTACTAATCACCTTTGCGGTAAGCGCGTGGCTGTTACAAATCGCTCTCGGCTGGTGGCAGTTGCGTCGTTTCAATCAGGCGTTTGACGATCTGTATCAACGAGGCCGCAAAGTCGGCGTTGGCCGCTCGGCCGGAAGATTTAAAGCCAGGGTGATTATCGCGCTGGCGTTTGATGAGCAGGACCGGGTGTGTGACGGCTTTATTATGCGCGGGCTTACGGTGTTTGCCCGTCCACGCCAGGTAAAAACATTAATCGGATTGAAAAGAGAACAGCTGGTGCCAAGTGTGATCTTTCCCATAGAACCAACCTGTCAGACCGCGCTTTCATTGGCGATTGAAGCGAAATCATGATATTTTCATTTTAAAAGGTATTTCCTTTCATTTGGTAGTATTTCATCCGCCAAATCACGTGAGGGAATAAATGAACATATCGGATGGAAATCGCATAATGAAACCGAAACAGCGTCAGGCGGCAATTCTGGAATATCTGCGGACCTACGGCAAAACGTCGGTGGAAACGCTCGTCAGCCGCTTTAATACGACGGGAACGACGATTCGTAAAGATTTAACCGCGCTGGAAGAGGAAGGCGCAGTTATCCGCACCTATGGCGGCGTGGTGCCGAGCCGTGAAGAGGGCGATCAGCCCATCGACCGCAAAACGCACATCAATACCGCCAAGAAAAAGCAGATTGCCCAAGCGGCCGCCACGCTGATTAATGACGGCGACTCGTTGATTTTTGATGCCGGCAGCACCGTGTTGCAGATGGTGCCGTGGCTCACGCAGTTCAACAACATTACCGTCATGACCAACAGCCTGAGCATCGTCAATGAACTGGTGGAGTTGGACAACGATCAAACCATTCTGATGCCGGGCGGAACCTACCGTAAAACCTCGGCCTCGTTTCACGGCAGCCTGGCGGAAGCCGCGTTTTCCCATTTCAGTTTCGATAAGCTGTTTATCGGCGCCGACGGCGTGGATCTGACTGCCGGCGTCACCACCTATAATGAACTGCACGCCGTCAGCCAGGCCATGTGCCGCGCCGCGCAACAGCTCATCCTGCTGGTGGATTCATCCAAATTCGGACGCAAAAGCCCGAATGTGGTGTGCGAACTCAGCGCCGTCGATATCCTGATTACCGATAGCGATATCAACCCCGATTATCTCTCCGCTCTCCGAGATAAAAACATTAACGTAATCGTGGTGGGAAATAACGATGAATGAGCGTTTATTAACTTTTGCCCGCGAAACGCTGGAAATAGAAATCACCGAGGCGCAGCGTATGCTGGCCCGGCTGGATTCGCGTTTTGTCGATGCCTGTAAGCTGCTGCTGGCATGCTCAGGAAAAGTCGTGGTATCGGGCATGGGGAAATCAGGGCATATCGGCAAGAAGATCGCCGCCTCGTTGGCCAGCACCGGCACGCCGGCGTTTTTCGTTCACCCGGCGGAAGCGCTGCATGGCGATCTGGGCATGATTGGGCCGCAGGATGTGGTGATATTTATCTCTTACTCCGGCCGGGCGCAGGAGCTCAATGTACTGTTGCCGTTGCTGGCCGAAAGCCATATCCCGGTTATCGCGCTGACCGGCAGCGCGGAGTCGCCCCTCGGTCTGGCCGCCGACTGCGTGCTGGACGTCAGTGTAACGCGCGAAGCCTGCCCGATGGGGCTGGCACCCACCTCCAGCGCGGTGAATACGCTGATGATGGGCGACGCGCTGGCGATGGCGCTGATGCGTCATCGCGGGTTCAGCGCCGAGCAGTTCGCCCGCTCGCATCCCGGCGGCAGTCTGGGCGCCAGATTGCTCAACCGCGTCCACCATATTATGCGCAGCGGCGATCAACTGCCCCGCGTCGGGCAAACGGCAAGCGTCATGGACGCCATGCTGGAGCTGAGCCGCACCGGGCTGGGTTTGATTGTGGTTTGCGATGATGAAAACCGGGTGGCCGGCGTATTTACCGACGGCGACCTGCGCCGCTGGCTGGTCAAGGGCAACTCGCTGGATACCGCGATTATCCAGGCGATGACCAGCCCCGGTTACCAGTTACCCGCAGACTGGCGGGCCGTCGCCGCGCTGGAAGCGCTGCATGAACAGCATATTACCGCCGCCCCGGTGGTCGACAGCGAAGGCCGGCTGGTCGGCGCGATCAATCTGCACGATCTGCACGCGGCAGGCGTCGCCTAGGCGGCGGTTAACGCGGGACGGAGCATCGCCGGCGCCTTTTCG
Source organism: Brenneria izadpanahii (assembly GCF_017569925.1). NCBI lineage: Bacteria > Pseudomonadati > Pseudomonadota > Gammaproteobacteria > Enterobacterales > Pectobacteriaceae > Brenneria > Brenneria izadpanahii. The sequence continues at coordinate 4,952,530 of NZ_CP050854.1, forward strand.
GCGCCCAAACGCGCCGCTTTACTCTCCCGGCGTTTTCCCGCCGAGCGTCGCCCCGTCGATAAAGCGCACGCCGCACTGAATCTGTAGCGGTATGGCGTGATGGTCGGACATTCGGCGCTTCAGCAAGCGGATGCTTTCACGCCCTATCGTATAGCGGTCGACATGCACCGTTGTCAGGCGGGGCGTCGTCATTTCCGCGAAGGTCATATCCTCATAGCCCACCACCGACAGATCGCCGGGAACGGAAAGCCCTTCTTCGCTGGCGGCCTGCATCACCCCGACGGCGGTCAGATCGTTGACGCAGAATACCGCGCTATAGGGAAACGCCTCTTTTTGCGCAAACACATTGCCGAAATAGGCCAGCGCCGTTTCGAAACGATCGTAGCCGATTTCCAGCACATCGCCGGTAACGCCCTCCGCCTCTGCCACCGCGTCCATAAAGCCGCGCATTCTTTCGCGCCAGGGGAAACGCAAATCCCCGGTAACGAAAAGCAGCCGGCGGTGGCCGTTGGCGATAATCCGCTGAGTAGCCAAACGCGCGCCCGCGTAGTTATTGGCGATGACGCTATCGAACCGCATCGTCATATCCACCGTGTTCACCAGCACCAGCGAACCCTGAGCGGTGAAATGCTCAACCACCGCCGGCTCAGGCGAGGTATAGAACATGATGGCCGCGTCGGTATCGTGCGCCTGAGCGTTACGTTCAATACACGCCAGATCAACCGCGCCTTCAGGCATCAGCTTTGGAAACAGCACATAGCCTTCCTGCTCGGCCTCCAGTTTCGCGCCTTCCAGCACCTGCTGAAAAACCTCATGCAACCCGCCGGTTACCGGGTGCATCGGCAGATAAACGACCACATTGGCCGCGGCCCCCGCACGCTGGTTTTCTATATATCCCAAATCATCGGCAATCCGGCGGATCCGTTCGCGCAACTCCGCCGACATGCCGACTTGCCCGGAAAGCGCCCGGGAAACCGTACTGACGGACACATCGGCCAACCGGGCAATATCCGCCTGATTAATCCGTTTTGAGGGCTCCATGACTTCTCCTGCATAGCCGAAACAGCGGCAACGCAATTTTCGTATTTGCGCAAATTGCGTTGCCGAATAAGGTTCACACTCTCGAAAGTGCGGGAAACGACGGTTGATGAAAAGACATTCATCCTACTGACAATATTCAAGATCAAGGGCAAGCATGGGTAAGGCCAACGCTTACGCGGCCTTGCCTGAGTGAATCCCGTCGCTCTGGCGTTGGCGGCGGTCATTGTCATCAACCGTCAAGTTTATCTCAATTTCGTTGCATTGATAGCGGAGGAATTTACAGAAATTCCCGCCGGATGTCATAAAAAAATGCTATACGCAAATTGCGCAATTTGTGTTGACCAGGAAAATTATCAAGAATAGTCTCCAGATAGTGGAGGCGAACCGACGATGCCGTTAAGGCTAAACCGCCCCACCAGACAAAATTGGAATAACATAGGACGAGACTCATGCAACCTCTTCCATCTGATACAGCCTACGATCTGGTGCTCAAGGGCGGACGGCTGATCGATGAACGCAACGGTATTGACGCCGTACGCGATATTGCCATCAAGTCCGGCCGGATTGCCGCCATCGGACCGGATCTGGCGCCAGACGCCCGCTACGTGCGGGATGTTTCCGGTTGCATCGTATCGCCGGGACTGATTGACTTTCACACCCATGTCTACCACAAGGCGACATCGCTGGGCGTCGATCCCGATATGCTGGCGCGGCGCTCCGCCGTCACCACGCTGGTCGATGCCGGCAGCGCCGGCGCCGGGAATTTCGACGGATTGCGCGATTATGTCATGCGTCATTCGCCCTATCGTATCCTGGCCTTCCTCAACGTCTCCTTTCCAGGCATTTTCGGCTTTGATAAAGGTCTTTTTATCGGTGAGGCCACGCTGGCCGAGATGCTGCCGGTCGATAGATGCATCGCCAAAATAGAAGAAAACCGGGACAGCATTGTCGGCGTAAAGGTTCGCATCGGCGGCCCGGCCACGGGAGAGCTGGGACTGGGCGCGCTCGATCTTGCGCTGGAAGCGGCGAACGCGGTCAATCTGCCGTTAATGGCGCATATCGGCGGGCCGCCGCCCAGCTATGCCGATGTGGTCGCCCGCTTAAGACCCGGCGATATCCTGACCCATTGCTACCGTCCCGATCCTAATTCCGCCATCGGCGCAGACGGCCGCATTCTGCCGGAAATCATTGCGGCGCGTCAGCGCGGCGTGCTATTCGATATCGGCCACGGCATGGGCGCGCTTTCGTTCAAAAGCACGGAAGCCGCGCTGGAAAATGGTTTTATGCCGGACATTATCTCCTCCGACGTGCATGTCGCATCGGTAGAAGGACCGGCGTTCGATCTGCTGCATACCATGAGCAAACTGCTCAATTGCGGCATACCGCTTGCTTCTATTATCGCCATGGCGACCAACCGGCCAGCGCTGGCGATGCGGAGATCCGATCTTGGACACCTGGGCATCGGCGCCATTGCGGATATCACCATATTGGAAGAAGTTGAAAAACCGTTCAGTTTTGTCGATGTCGGCGGCGACATTCGTCAAGGCGACCGCCTGCTTCATCCGGCGGCGGTCTACCTGGGCGGCAAAGATATGGAAATCTCGCGCAGACCTTTCGAGGAGCTGCGTCATTACTCCTGTAGTTGTTGTCATCAACATTAGCATCAGGACGGTCCGGACAGCACCGGGCCGACACGCAAAATGGGGGCGAAAATGAAACTGAAATCACTCTTTGCTATCGCGGCGACTCTCTTGCTCTTCGGAGTCGGCGCGCCAGCCATGTCACAGGATAAGCAGGGCGGAATACTGACCATCGCCACGGTGGGCGAACCGCCAACGCTGGACCAGATGCAGACGCCGACCGATCTGGTCGGCATGATCAGCCAACATATCTACGAAACGCTCTACACATTCGATGACAAATGGCAGCCGAAACCGCTGTTGGCCGCCGATATGCCGATGCTGTCGGAAGATGGCCTGACTTATACGATCCCGCTACGCAAAGGGGTTACGTTTCATGACGGTAGCGCCATGACCTCGGCGGATGTGGTGGCGTCGTTACAGCGCTGGGAAAAAATCAACTCCAAAGGGAAACAGGTTGCCGATTACATCGATAGCGTGAGCGCCAACGGCGGCGATACGGTAATCGTCAAGCTGAAATCCCGTTATTCCCCGCTGCTGGCGACGCTGTCGCAGGCCGCCATCATCATGCCGGCGGCAAAAATCCAGGATACGCTGACCGAGTTCGTGGGAACCGGCCCCTATATGCTGAAGGAACGTAAACCAGACCAGTACATCCAGCTCGTTCGCTTCCCGGCTTATCAGTCCCCTGAAGGCGCGCCCAGCAACTACGCCGGCGAACGTCAGGCATTGGCCGATGAACTCCGTTTCGTACCGGTTCCCGATGCCAATACCCGCGTGGAAGGTCTGCTGGCCGGCCAGTATGACTATGCCGACTCTCTGCCGTTCAGCGCCTATGCGCGGGTCGCCGCCAGCGACAAAGCGCAACCGGTGGTATTGCAATCGGGCGGTTGGGCTTCTTTCAACATGAACATGAAAGAAGGGCTGTTCACCAATAAAGACCTGCGCAATGCGGTACAGGCCGCGCTTAATCCCAGCGATATGATGATGGCCGCATTCTCGGATGCGAAGTTCTACCATGTCGACGGCGCCTATTTCCCGCAAGGCTATTTCTGGCACACCGAAGCCGGCGTCGCCCGCTACGGCGAAGGCGATCCCGCGGCGGCCGGCGCGCTGCTGAAAAAGGCCGGCTATAAAGGAACGCCCATCCGGCTGCTGACGTCGCGCCAGTATGAATTCCATTACAAGATGGCGGAAGTGGCCAAAGCCTATCTTGAAGCCGCCGGTTTCAAGGTCGATTTACAGGTGACCGACTGGGCGACGCTGACCACGCGCCGCGCCGATCCGTCGCAATGGGATATTTTCATCACCCATTCCAATTTCCCCGGCGATCCGACCATGATGAACACCATTTCGGATACCTATCCCGGCTGGTATGTCTCTGCGGCCAAAACTAAGGCGGTGGATACCTATCTACAGGCCGTCACGCCGGAAGAAAAATTTGCGGCATGGGAAAAGCTGCAGGCCACGCTGTATGACGACGCGCCGCTTTTCAAAGTCGGCAATTTCAATGTGCTTTCCGGACTGGCTAAAGGCATTCAGGGGTACGAACCGCACTATTGGCCAACATTCTGGAACGTTCCAGCCAGATCGTAAGGAAGGGTTGCCATGTCGCGGATCTTGTATGCCTTTATTACCCGTCTTGCAGGTATCATCGCCGTCCTGCTGATATTGGCGACCGTCGTTTTCCTGATCGTCCGCGTCACGCCGGGCGATCCCGCCGCGGTGATGCTAGGCTCGGACGCCACGCCGCAGGACATTGCGGACCTGCGCGAAAGGCTGGGGCTTAACGCCCCGCTGCTGCAACAATACGTTTCCTTCATCGCCAAGGCGGTGCAGGGCGACCTCGGGCAATCCATCTTTCTTAATATGCCGGTGACCTCGGCGCTGGCGGCGCGCGCGGAACCGACATTTTTCCTGACGCTCTTTTCCATCCTCATCGCCACGGTGATTGCGCTGCCGGTCGGCATTCTGTCCGCTTACAAACGCGGCTCGGCGTTTGATCAGATCGTCGTGGGCGTCACGATGGTGGCCGCCAGCATTCCCAGTTTCTGGCTGGGTTTGATCCTGATCCAGACGATGTCGGTAAAGCTGGGCTGGTTCCCGGTATCCGGCTACGGCGGGCCGGATTCGCCGTTCCTCACCCGCCTGCACCACCTTGTCTTACCGGCCGTCGCGCTGGGGATCGTCAACTCGGCGCTCATCACCCGTTTTACCCGCGCGGCGATGCTGGACGTGCTGGCGGATGACTATATTCGCACGGCCAGAGCCAAAGGCGCGGCGGAGAAGAACGTTATCCTCAAGCATGCGTTGAAAAATGCGCTGATCCCGATCATCACGGTGATCGGCCTGTCCATCGCGCTACTGGTTTCCGGCGCGGTGGTGACGGAAACCGTCTTTGGCCTGCCCGGCATCGGCAATCTGGTCGTTTCTGCCGTACAGCGCCGCGACTATCCGGTTATTCAGGGCGCGCTGCTCGCCGTGGCCGCCATCTATGTGCTTATCAATTTCATTGTGGATATGCTCTACATTCTTGTCGATCCGAGGGTCCGGCTATGACCACCGCAACCCTTTCCCTTAACGTAAAGCTACGGCGCATGTGCCGTAACAAAGCCATTCTGCTGGGCGTGATCATCCTGAGTCTGGTGGTGTTCGCCGCGCTGCTTGCGCCGTGGATAGCGCCCTACGCGCCGAATAAATTGTCCATCGTCAACCGGTTGCAGCCGCCGTCGCTGACGCACCTGTTCGGTACGGACGAGTTTGGCCGGGATGTCTTCTCCCGCGCCATCCATGCCGGGCGGATTTCCCTGATGGTCAGCGCCGGCGTCGTGATTTTGGCGACCGTACTGGGCATTTTTCTCGGCGTGCTGGCCGGTTATTTCCGCCGCCTGGATGCGCCGCTCTCCCGCATGCTGGACGCCATGATGTCATTCCCCGATATCCTGCTGGCGATCGCCCTGGTGGCGGCGCTCGGCCCTTCGCTGCTCAACGTTATTCTCGCCCTGGGGATCACCTACGCCCCCAGGCTGGCGCGCGTGGTGCGCGGGTCAACGCTGGTGCTGCGCGAACTGCCTTACGTGGAAGCGGCCAAATCGCTGGGACTACCCACTCACCGCATATTGCTGCGTCACATCCTGATCAATCTGGCGTCGCCGATCCTGGTGCAGTCGAGTTTTATCTTCGCCTCGGCCATGCTGGCCGAAGCCAGCCTGTCTTTCCTCGGTATCGGCGTCAGCACCGACGTTCCCACCTGGGGCACCATGCTGGCGATGGGACGGGAATATATGAATGACGCCCCCTGGCTGATGTACTTTCCGGGGCTGGCTATCGTCTTTGCCGTGTTGTCTTTGCAGTTACTGGGTGACGGTCTGCGCGATCTCGTCGATCCCCGCTTGTCCAAGGAGGTCTGAGTGATGAACAATCCCGCTGCGCCGGTACTCAGTATTGAAGGCCTGACCACGTCATTTCGCACTGAAAGTGGTTGGAATCCGGTTATCCGCGATATCTCGCTTAGCGTAGCGCAGGGAGAAACCGTCGCCATTGTCGGTGAATCCGGCTCGGGGAAAAGCGTCACCGCCCTGTCGACCATGCGGCTGCTGCCCGCGGGTAAAGCGCGTTGTGAAGGAAAAATCCTGTTTCAGGGGCGCGACCTGCTCACGCTGCCGGAAGCGGAAATGCGCAAGATCCGCGGCAATCATATCGGCATGATCTTTCAGGAGCCGATGACCAGCCTTAACCCGGTGTTCACCATCGGCGCTCAGCTGGCGGAAGCCCTGATGCTGCACCGGGACATGTCGGCGCATGAGGCGAAGCAGGAGGCCGTACGCCTGCTGGAGCGGGTGCGCATTCCCTCCGCCCGCTCCCGGATTAATGACTATCCGCATAAGCTGTCCGGCGGTATGCGCCAGCGGGTGATGATCGCTATGGCGCTGGCCTGCCGGCCGCAGTTGCTGATTGCGGATGAGCCCACCACCGCGCTGGACGTCACGATTCAGGCGCAGATCCTGCACCTTATCCGTGAACTTCAGGCGGAAGAGAATATGGGCGTGCTGTTTATCACCCACGATATGGGGGTTGTCGCCGAAGTGGCGGACCGAACGGTAGTAATGTTCCGCGGCGAGAGAATCGAAACCGGAAAAACCGCCGATATCTTCGCCCGTCCCCAGCATATCTATACCCGCACGCTGCTCTCTTCCATTCCTCAGTTGGGATCGATGGGAGATGCCGCGCGTCCCATGCGTTTCCCGGAGATTAATCCGCACACCGGCGCAGTAATCGAACCGGCGCAGATAGAGGAAACCATCCTCAGCAACAACCCGATCATTAGCGTCAGCGATCTTTCCGTGCGCTTCGATATCTCCGCCGGGCTGGGCCGGCTTGCCGGCCGGGTTCATGCCGTCGAAAACGTCTCCTTCGATCTCTTCCCCGGCGAAACCCTGTCCATCGTCGGCGAATCCGGCTGCGGCAAATCCACCACCGGGCGCGCCATCATGCGCCTTAATGAGCCCACGGCCGGCGCCATCTTCGTTGCCGGACGCAATGTGCTGACCTCCACCAGCCGCGAGCTACGGGAAAGCCGCCGCACGGTGCAGATGATCTTTCAGGATCCCTTCGCCTCTCTTAATCCGCGCATCACTGTTGGTTCCGCCATCGCCGAACCGATTCTGGCCCACGGAATGATGGGGCGGAAGGCCGCGCGCGAACGGGTCGACGACTTACTGGAAAAAGTAGGTCTGAAAGCGGAAATGGCCGATCGTTACCCGCATGAATTTTCCGGCGGTCAGCGCCAGCGGATCTCCATCGCCCGCGCGCTCGCCCTGGAGCCGAAGGCCATCATCGCCGACGAAGCCGTCTCCGCGCTGGATGTCTCCGTAAAGGCCCAGGTGGCCAATCTGCTGCTCAGTTTGCAGGAAAGCATGAAAATCGCCTTTCTGTTTATTTCGCATGATATGGCGGTAGTCGAACGGCTCAGCCACCGCGTGGCCGTCATGTATCTGGGCGAAATCGTCGAGATCGGCCCCAGAGCCGCCGTTTTCAGTAATCCGCAGCATGAATATACCAGACGGCTGATCGCCGCCGTGCCGCTGCCGGATCCGTCTCGCCGTAAACCGCTGCCGCCGGAACTGACCAATGAGATAAAAAGCCCGGTTCGCCCGACCGATTACATTCCGCCCAAACGCACTTATCGCGAATGTTCTCCGGGGCATTTCGTCGCCATTGAGGCGCATTGAAACCACAACCGCTGGCGCATCGCGCCGGCCCATTATGATGGAGAAAACAACGCGTGAACGACATCGCCGATCCCGCTTCAATATATGGGGTGGATACGCCCGCCGTGCTGGTTGACCTTGATATCGCCAGCGCGAACATTACCCGTTTCCAACGCTACGCCGCAGGCCACGGTCTGAAAGTCAGGCCGCATATCAAAACCCATAAACTGCCGCAGATAGCCGAAATGCAGCTGGACGCCGGCGCCGTCGGCATTACCTGCCAGAAGGTTTCCGAAGCGGAAGCCATGATTGCCGGCAGTCCGCGCATCACCGATGTGCTGCTCACCTATAACATCCTTGGCGAAAACAAAGTGCGTCGGCTGGCGGCGCTGGCGCGTAAGGTTCGTCTTGCTGTGGTCGCCGATAGCGCCGAGGTGATTAACGGCCTGTCGGCCGTCTTCGCTTCAGAAGCGTCGCCGCTTGCCGTTTTGGTGGAGTGCGATACGGGGGCGCAGCGCTGCGGCGTATCCTCCCCGCAGGATGCCGCCCGCCTCGCCGGGCTGATTGACGGCGCGCCGGGGCTGACCTTCGCCGGGCTGATGACCTATCCGCCAGTTGCCGGAGAAGACGCCGTCGAGCGATTTATGCAAGAAGCGAAACAGCTTGTTTATCAACAAATTGGCGAGCGCGAGTTGATTATCAGTTCCGGCGGAACGCCCTCCATGATGCAGGCGGCGAACGCGCCGGCGGTCACCGAATACCGCCCCGGAACCTATGTCTATAACGATCGGTCGCTGGTCGCGCGTGGAGTATGCGGATGGGAGGACTGCGCGCTAACCGTACTGGCCACCGTGGTTTCGGTGCCAAACAACCACCGCGCCGTAATCGACGCCGGCAGCAAAACATTAACCTCCGATTTGCTCGGTATGTCGGGCTATGGACAGGTTCTCGGCCGCCCGGACATCGTCATCGATCAACTCTCCGAAGAGCATGGTCGTCTGATCAGCGACGCCCCTATCGGGCTGTCGGTCGGCGACAAGATCCGCATCGTGCCCAACCATGCCTGCGTCGTCACCAATATGGTCGATGAAATCCATATTATTCGCAACGGCCTGCTGGACGGCGTTCAGCCGGTTGTCGCACGCGGATGCATCATCTGACGCGGCGGACTTTTTTAGCGACGAGTGAAACAGAAGGAAAGAAGCAATGACAATTAAACGTTATGGTAGTGGAGAGAACGGCGCGGGCGGCAAAGCGCTGCCTTTTGCCCGTGCGGTACAGGCCGACGGCTGGCTATACGTTTCCGGCCAGGTCGCGATGGAAGGCGGCGAGATCGTCTCCGGCGGCATCGTGACCGAAAGCCGCAAAGCCATTGAAAACCTTATCGCCATCCTTAATGAAGCGGGTTACGGCACGGAAGACGTGGTGCGGGTCGGCGTATGGCTGGACGATCCGCGCGATTTCTGGAGTTTTAACGGCGTATATGCCGAATATTTTGGCGACAATCCCCCGCCCGCGCCTGTGTGCAATCCAGTATGATGGTCGATTGCAAAGTTGAAATTGACTGCGTGGCCTATCGATCCGACAAACGTTGATAGCTAAGACAGATAGAATAACGGCGGCAATAGATAATGGCGCCGCCCACCCGCCGCCGCTCTCACCGGTCACACCGCCGGGAACGGCTATATTCAGTTCTGATATAACCCATCGCGCAATGTAATTTATAAAAACAGATCTTCTCGCGTAAATTCATCATCAGTAAAAGTTATAGAACATAGCTAATCATTACCCACGGGAACTGATAATAATGAAGAAATTACAAGTTGCTTTACTGACTGGCGCCCTGCTTGCCACCAGCGTGCTGGCGCAAGCGCAGGATGATCTTAGCGCCATCAAATCCGCCGGCGTGATTAAATTCGGTACGGAAGGCACCTATGCGCCTTATACCTATCACGATAAATCGGGTCAACTGGTCGGTTTTGATGTGGATATCGGCCGCGCGGTCGCCGAAAAACTTGGCGTAAAAGCCCAGTTTATCGAGGGACGCTGGGACGGGCTTATCGCCGGCGTGGACGCCAAGCGCTACGATGCCGTCATTAATCAGGTTGGCGTGACGCAAGAGCGTCAGGTTAAATACGACTTCTCCAAACCTTATATCGATTCAAAAGCCGTGCTTATCACCCGCGCCGATAACACCGCCATCAAAGATTTCAACGATTTACAAGGCAAAAAATCAGCGCAAAGCCTGACCAGCAACTATGCGAAATTGGCAACCAGCCACGGCGCGGAAATTGTGCCGACCGATGGCTTTAATCAGTCTTTGGATCTGGTGCTCAGCGGCCGGGCTGACGCCACGCTGAACGACAACCTGTCTTTCCTCGACTTCAAAAAACAGAAGCCGGACGCTAACGTCAAAGTTGTCGCCACTTCCCCCACGGGAGAACCTTCGGCCATTTTAATCCGTAAAGGACAAACGCAGTTGGCGGACGCCTTGAACAAGGCGCTGGATGAAATTAAAGCGGATGGCACCTATAAAACGATAGCTATACGATACTTTGGTGAGGATGTATCTCAATAATCGCGCCTTTATCGGAGCCGTTTTTCATGCCGCCTTGGTTACAGCTTATGGCGGACTCTTTCTGGAGTCTGCTGTCCGCGGGACTGAAGTTTACCGTCCCGCTTGCTATTCTTTCCTTTATTTTCGGCCTGGCCGTCGGCGTTATCGTCGCCCTGATCCGTCTTTACGGCCCTAAGCCGCTGAAATGGCTAGGCGATTTTTATGTTTGGGTTATCCGTGGAACGCCGCTGCTGGTCCAGCTATTTCTCATTTTTTATGGGCTTCCCAGCGCCGGCATTACGCTGGATGCCTTCCCTGCCGCCTTAATCGGATTCACGATCAGCGTTGGCGCATACAGTTCGGAAATCGTCCGCGGCGCAATACTGTCCGTACCCAAAGGCCAGTGGAACGCCGCCTACTCTTTGGGAATGAACGGAACGCAGGCGATTCGCTGGGTCATCTTTCCGCAGTCGGTTTTCGTTTCATTGCCGCCGCTATCCAATACCTTCATTTCGCTCATTAAAGATACATCGCTTGCCGCCGTGATTACGGTTCCGGAGATGTTTTTATCCGCACAGCGCATTGTGTCCGTCACCTACGAACCGCTGATTCTTTACGTTGAGGCGGCGTTGATTTATCTGATGTTCAGCACGGTGCTAAGCCAGCTACAGGTGAAGCTCGAAAAGTATTACCAACGCCATATCGTGCAGTGATATTTTTGTTTTCCTCAACTTCGATAACAAAACGGATACGTTGACTCCGCCGTTTCTTGCGCTCCCAAATAGAGCAACATGGCCCTGATTTCTTTATTTTGGTGCAATTGCATTCATTAATTGCCCCTCTGCGGATCAATTCATTCTCATTTTCTTTTCTCTTATCAGCAAACTATAAAATTGGCACTCTAATTGCTTAGCTGTTGCCGCGGCGGTAAGCCGACAGGCAAGAGTGGTGCATCTCAATTTTTTGCACTTCAAACACAACAGCATATAACAATTTAGTTACAAGGATGATTATGAAAAGAATGATTATTTCGACTCTGGTTGCCGGTGCGTCCTTGCTTGCAGCGATCAATCAGGCCCACGCTGGCGCGACTCTGGATGCCATTCAGAAAAAAGGGTTCGTACAGTGCGGCATCAGTGATGGGTTACCTGGTTTTTCCTATGCGGACGCCAGCGGTAAATTCTCCGGCATTGATGTTGACGTATGCCGTGGCGTGGCGGCCGCCGTATTCGGTGACGCGGACAAGGTAAAATATACGCCGCTGACGGCGAAAGAGCGTTTCACCGCGCTGCAATCCGGTGAAGTCGATCTCTTGTCGCGCAATACCACTTGGACCTCTTCTCGTGATGGCGGCATGGGTATGCTGTTCACCGGCGTAACCTATTACGATGGCATCGGCTTCCTGACCCACAACAAGGCAGGATTGACCAGCGCTAAAGAGCTGGACGGCGCAACGGTCTGCATTCAGGCGGGTACGGACACCGAACTGAACGTGGCTGACTACTTTAAAACGCATAAAATGCAGTACACGCCCGTCACCTTCGACCGTTCCGACGAAAGCGCCAAAGCGCTGGAATCCGGCCGCTGCGATACCCTGGCATCTGACCAATCCCAGCTTTACGCGCTGCGCATCAAGCTGAGCAACCCCAGCGAATTTATCGTGTTGCCTGAAGTGATCTCCAAAGAACCGCTGGGACCGGTGGTACGCCGCGGCGATGAAGAGTGGTTCTCCATTGTTCGCTGGACGTTGTTCGCGATGTTGAACGCGGAAGAGTTGGGCGTAACGTCGCAAAACGTCGACCAGTTGGCCGCCAAACCCACCACGCCGGATATGTCCCACCTGCTCGGTCATGAAGGCAGCTACGGTAAAGATCTGAAATTACCGAACGACTGGGCGCATAAAATCATCAAACAAGTCGGTAACTACGGCGAAATCTTTGAACGCAATGTCGGGATGGGCAGCGAATTAAAAATCAAACGCGGCCTGAACGAATTATGGAATAAAGGCGGGATTCAGTACGCACCGTCCGTACGTTAATCGCCAGCAGAAACAGAAACACGGGTGCAGCAGGATTGCTGCGCCTTCTGTATCCCCGCTATTGAGGCTTCAATATGCAACAACGCCCAACCGTGAAAAGTGATTTATCACTAACGAATCCAGCGGTGCGCGCCTGGCTGTATCAAATCATCGTTGTCATCGCCGTATTGGCTATCGCCGCTTACCTGTTACACAACACCGTTACCAACCTGGCCCAGAGAGGGATCACATCAGGATTCGCATTCCTGAACAATAGCGCAGGCTTTGGCATCATCCAGCATCTGATTGACTACCAACAAGGCGACACCTATGGACGTGTTTTCCTTGTCGGGTTATTCAATACCTTATTGGTTTCAGCGCTATGTATCGTCTTCGCCTCAATTCTTGGTTTTGTCATTGGTCTGGCACGCCTGTCCGACAACTGGCTGCTGCGCAAGATCTCAACCGTCTACATTGAGATCTTCCGTAATATCCCGCCGCTGCTGCAGATCTTCTTCTGGTATTTTGCGGTGCTGCGCAACCTGCCCGGCCCGCGACAGGCTATCAATGCCTTCGATATTTCGTTCCTGAGCAACCGCGGCCTTTATATCCCCTCGCCCGAAGCCGGACCCGGCGCTATCGCGTTTTGCCTGTCCATTATCATCACGCTGGCTGTCACGCTGATGGTTTTCCGTCGCAATAAACGCTACCACGCGCTCACCGGACAAATCAGAAAAACATGGCCGGTGGCGTTAGGACTTCTGGCGGCGTTGATTGTGCTAAGCCACCTGATCTTTGGTCCGGCCATGCATTGGAATGTTCCGGTATTACAAGGCTTTAATTTCCGCGGCGGCATGGTATTAATCCCCGAATTAGCGGCGCTGACGCTGGCGCTGTCGGTTTATACCTCTGCCTTCATCGCTGAAATTATTCGTTCCGGGATTCAATCCGTTTCTTACGGTCAGCATGAAGCGGCCCGTTCCCTTGGCCTGCCGAATCCGATAACGCTGCGCAAAGTGATTCTGCCTCAGGCATTGCGCGTCATTATCCCGCCGCTGACCAGCCAGTATCTTAACATCGTTAAAAACTCCTCGCTGGCCGCCGCCATCGGCTATCCGGATATGGTATCGCTATTTGCCGGTTCGGTGCTGAACCAGACCGGTCAGGCGATAGAAACCATCGCAATAACCATGTCGGTGTATCTCATTATCAGCCTGCTGATTTCTCTGCTGATGAACATTTACAACCGCAAGATTGCGTTAATAGAGCGCTAAGAGGATTACATGACGATGATTTCTCCAACACAGAACCGTCAGGCCTCGCTTTTTAAAGCGATCTATTGGGCGCGGCGCAATCTGTTCTCCAACATCACCAACAGCCTGCTGACGCTGCTTTGTCTGTGGTTGCTGTGGCTAGCCATTCCTCCGTTATTGAACTGGGCCGTCTTGCAGGCCAACTGGATTGGCGCAACCCGCAACGACTGTACCAGAGAGGGCGCATGCTGGGTGTTTATCCATGCCAGATTTGGTCACTTCATGTACGGGCTTTACCCGGCAGAAGAGATCTGGCGCATCAACTTTGCGCTGGTTATCGGTCTGCTCAGCATCCTGCCGATGTTTTGGCGCAATCTTCCGCACCGCGGGCGCTACATCGCCGTCTGGGCCGTTACTTATCCTCTGATAGCCTGGGGGCTGCTGCACGGCGGATTCGCCGGGCTCAGCCAGGTTGAAACCCGTCAATGGGGCGGATTGACGCTGACGCTGATTATCGCCGCCGTGGGCATCGCGGGCGCTCTGCCGCTGGGTATTTTATTGGCGCTGGGGCGCCGCTCATCGTTACCCGTCGTGCGCGTGCTCTCAATTGTTTTTATTGAGTTCTGGCGCGGCGTGCCGCTGATCACCGTGCTTTTTATGTCGTCCGTTATGCTCCCTCTGCTTTTAACGGAAGGCACCAATATCGATAAGCTGCTGCGCGCGCTGGTTGGCGTGATTCTTTTCCAGTCCGCCTATGTTGCCGAAGTGGTGCGCGGCGGATTGCAGGCGCTGCCCAAGGGCCAGTATGAGGCGGCGGAGTCACTGGGGCTGGGCTATTGGCGGATGCAGGGACTGGTTATTCTGCCGCAGGCGCTGAAAATGGTGATCCCCGGACTGGTGAACACCATTATCGCCCTGTTTAAGGACACCAGTCTGGTGATCATCATCGGCTTGTTCGATCTCTTCAGCAGCATTCAACAGGCGACGGTCGATCCGGCGTGGCTTGGCATGTCGACTGAAGGCTATGTTTTTGCCGCCATGGTCTATTGGATCTTCTGTTTCAGTATGTCGCGCTATAGCCAGCATCTGGAAAATCGTTTTAACACCGGACATAAGTCGCATTGAGGCCAGCCATGAATCAGAATTCTTTAACGCAATCAGCCGATCACATGATCACATTAGAGAATGTGAATAAGTGGTATGGACAGTTTCACGTACTGAAAGACATCAATCTACAGGTAAAACAAGGCGAGCGGATCGTACTGTGCGGCCCTTCCGGCTCCGGGAAATCCACCACAATACGTTGTATCAACCATCTGGAAGAGCACCAACAGGGACGCATCGTGGTTGATGGCATCGAACTGAACGACGATCTGCGAAATATTGAGAAAATCAGAACTGAAGTGGGTATGGTGTTTCAGCACTTTAATCTGTTTCCACATTTAACGGTGTTGCAAAACTGCACCCTGGCGCCTTGCTGGGTACGGCATATGCCGAAGAAAGAAGCGGAAGAGCTGGCAATGCACTATCTGGAACGGGTGCGTATTGCCGCGCACGCGCACAAGTTTCCAGGACAGCTGTCCGGCGGGCAACAGCAGCGCGTCGCCATCGCCCGTTCGCTGTGCATGAAACCCAAGATTATGCTGTTTGATGAACCGACTTCGGCGCTCGACCCGGAAATGGTGAAAGAAGTGTTGGATACCATGCTGGGACTGGCGGAAGATGGCATGACGATGCTGTGCGTAACCCATGAAATGGGATTTGCGAAAACCGTCGCCGACCGCGTCATTTTTATGGATCAGGGGGAAATCGTCGAACAGGCGGCGCCGGATGTTTTCTTCTCTAACCCACGTTCCGAGCGGACGCAGGCATTCCTTTCTCAGATTCTGCATTAAGCAAAAAGGAAGCCTGCCATATTTGACAGGCTTCCTTTCAAACCTTCATCTCGCTTCCACCGCCTAATACATCGATTTATAGGCCGATACCGTCAGCATCGTTCAGTGATAAAATCCATCCGGACACGCCATCAATTTGAATATGGCGGCACTTACCCGTTGTCGGTAAACGTGGGGATTAACATATTGGGTGATGCATGTTGTTACTGATCGATAACTATGACTCTTTTACCTACAACCTGTATCAGTATTTTTGTGAGCTGGGTGCGGAAGTACAGGTCAGGCGTAATGATGAGCTAACGCTGGATGATATCGAACGGCTATCGCCGTCGCGGCTCGTTATCTCTCCCGGTCCCTGCACGCCGAATGAAGCGGGTATCTCACTGGCCGCTATCCGTCATTTTACCGGCAAATTGCCCATCCTTGGGGTGTGCCTTGGGCATCAGGCCATGGGGCAAGCATTCGGTGCGCGCGTCATTCGCGCCCGGCAGGTCATGCACGGCAAGACGTCAGCCATACAGCACGATAATACCGGTGTTTTTACCGGACTGTCTCAGCCTTTGACGGTAACGCGCTATCACTCGCTGGTGATTGAACCCGCCTCCCTCCCTGACTGCTTTGAGGTGACGGCCTGGAGCGAGCGCGATGGCAAACCTGACGAAATAATGGGAATTCGGCATCGCTCATTACCGTTGGAAGGCGTTCAGTTTCATCCTGAAAGTATTCTCAGCCAGCAAGGACACCAACTTTTAGATAATTTTCTTAAAATAGAAATGGATAGAAAATAAATTTTCTTTCGGGGCGATTAAACATTGCCTGCGATTGATTTTTTATGCATATTTATTGACTATATTTTCACTCAGTAGTCGTTGATATCGGAGCGTGCAGGCAGATGGCAACAGATAAAAAAGCAGTAACTCGGGAAACTCACGACAAAGTTATTTTGCCGGTTTATGCACCAGCGCAGTTTGTACCAGTAAAAGGTAAAGGAAGCCGAGTATGGGATCAGCAAGGACGAGAATACATTGATTTTTCTGGCGGTATTGCGGTTACCGCGCTTGGCCACTGCCATCCCGCTCTGGTCGCCGCGTTAAAACAGCAGGGAGAACAGCTGTGGCACACCAGCAATATTTTTACCAACGAGCCGGCGCTGCGGTTAGCCAGCAAGCTGATTAACGCAACGTTCGCCGACCGGGTCTTCTTTGTTAACTCGGGCGCGGAAGCAAACGAAGCCGCTTTCAAGCTGGCGCGACACTACGCGATTAAACGCCACAGCCCGTATAAAACCAAGATTATTGCTTTCTATAACGCATTCCACGGACGCACGCTCTTCACCGTATCGGTTGGCGGCCAGCCTAAATACGCCGATGGCTTTGGGCCAAAACCCGCCGATATCGTACACGTTCCCTTTAACGATCTGGCCGCGGTAAAAGCGGTAATGGATGACCATACCTGCGCCGTTGTGCTGGAACCCGTTCAGGGAGAAGGCGGCATTACCCCGGCAACGCAGGAATTCCTGCAGGGCGTACGTAAACTGTGCGATCAATATAAAGCGCTGCTGGTCTTCGATGAAGTACAGTGCGGCATGGGCCGTACCGGTAAGCTGTTCACTTATATGCACTACGGCATTACGCCAGACATTCTGACCACCGCCAAGGCATTGGGCGGCGGCTTCCCCATCAGCGCGATGCTCACCACGGAAGAGATCGCCTCGGTAATGACCGTTGGCGTGCATGGCACCACCTATGGCGGCAACCCGCTGGCCTGTGCGGTTGCGGAAGCCGCGTTAGATACCATTAATACCCCGGAAGTGTTGTCCGGCGTAGCGGAACGTCACGACCTGTTTGTCGGCGCGTTGGAAAAAATCAACCAACGGTATGATATTTTCGAACAAATTCGCGGCATGGGATTATTACTGGGAGCCGAGCTTAAGCCAAAATGGCATGGCCGAGCTGGCGACTTCTTAGCAGCGGCGGCGGAGCACGGAGTAATGGTTTTGATGGCAGGGCCGAACGTGATTCGTTTTGTGCCGTCTCTGGTTATCGATCCTAAAGAGGTGGAAGAAGGAATGGCGCAGTTCACCAAAGCAGTGGATCAGGTGGTTAATAACTCCGCCGGTTGATACTTGATACGCTATTTCTAATCCTCAAAAAGCCCTGGAGCCCACCAGGGCTTTTTTATCACGCCACACCGTTTGCAGATAGCTAGAGCTATAACGCAAAAACGCCCCAGCTTGCGCATGAGGCGTCTTCGCTTATGACCGGCGTCCTGCCCGTCCCTACCGGCCGTTGCCGCGCAACGCTCAAGTCCCGCTGTCCTGCGCCGGCGAGCGCTCTCCCACTAAACTCAAACTGCGCGCAAAACAAAAGGCCCAGTCTTTCGACTGGGCCTTCCGCCTGATTTGATGCCTGGCAGTTCCCTACTCTCACATGGGGAGACCCCACACTACCATCGGCGCTTCGGCGTTTCACTTCTGAGTTCGGCATGGGGTCAGGTGGGACCACCGCGCTATCGCCGCCAGGCAAATTCTGTTTTATCCCAACCGTTACAGTTTTCTCTGCAACCATCGGAACCAATCTTCGAACAAGCTGAACTTCTCTGAGTCTATTCGTATCATCCTGATACTCACCCCCATGGGGCCAGTGCTCCGCACTGTTCAAAATCGTTACCGACGATTTTGTCTCTCAAAACACCTTCGGTGTTGTAAGGTTAAGCCTCTCGGGTCATTAGTACTGGTTAGCTCAACGTCTCGCAACGCTTACACACCCAGCCTATCTACGTCGTCGTCTTCAACGGCCCTTCAGGGGACTCAAAGTCCCAGGGAAGACTCATCTCGAGGCAAGTTTCCCGCTTAGATGCTTTCAGCGGTTATCTCTTCCGCACGTAGCTACCGGGCAATGCAATTGGCATCACAACCCGTACACCAGTGGTGCGTTCACTCCGGTCCTCTCGTACTAGGAGCAACCCCTCTCAATCTTCCAACGCCCACGGCAGATAGGGACCGAACTGTCTCACGACGTTCTAAACCCAGCTCGCGTACCACTTTAAATGGCGAACAGCCATACCCTTGGGACCTACTTCAGCCCCAGGATGTGATGAGCCGACATCGAGGTGCCAAACACCGCCGTCGATATGAACTCTTGGGCGGTATCAGCCTGTTATCCCCGGAGTACCTTTTATCCGTTGAGCGATGGCCCTTCCATTCAGAACCACCGGATCACTAAGACCTGCTTTCGCACCTGCTCGAGCCGTCACTCTCGCAGTCAAGCTAGCTTATGCCTTTGCACTAACCTCCTGATGTCCGACCAGGATTAGCTAACCTTCGTGCTCCTCCGTTACTCTTTGGGAGGAGACCGCCCCAGTCAAACTACCCACCAGACACTGTCCGCAACCCCGCTCAGGGGCCCACGTTAGAACATCGAACATTAAAGGGTGGTATTTCAAGGTCGGCTCCACGCAGACTGGCGTCCACGCTTCAAAGCCTCCCACCTATCCTACACATCAAGGCTCAAGGTTCAGTGTCAAGCTATAGTAAAGGTTCACGGGGTCTTTCCGTCTTGCCGCGGGTACACTGCATCTTCACAGCGAGTTCAATTTCACTGAGTCTCGGGTGGAGACAGCCTGGCCATCATTACGCCATTCGTGCAGGTCGGAACTTACCCGACAAGGAATTTCGCTACCTTAGGACCGTTATAGTTACGGCCGCCGTTTACCGGGGCTTCGATCAAGAGCTTCGCCCAAAGGCTGACCCCATCAATTAACCTTCCGGCACCGGGCAGGCGTCACACCGTATACGTCCACTTTCGTGTTTGCACAGTGCTGTGTTTTTATTAAACAGTTGCAGCCAGCTGGTATCTGCGACTGGTCTCAGCTCCATCCGCAAGGGACTTCACCAAATCCAGCGTGCCTTCTCCCGAAGTTACGGCACCATTTTGCCTAGTTCCTTCACCCGAGTTCTCTCAAGCGCCTGAGTATTCTCTACCTGACCACCTGTGTCGGTTTGGGGTACGATTGCGTGTTGCCTGGAGCTTAGAGGCTTTTCCTGGAAGCGTAGCATCGGTTACTTCGTCACCGTAGTGACTCGTCGTCACGCCTCAGTGTTGACAGTGTTCCGGATTTACCAAAAACACCCACCTGCACGCTTAAACCGGGACAACCGTCGCCCGGCCAACCTAGCTTTCTCCGTCCCCCCTTCGCAGCAACACCCAGTACAGGAATATTAACCTGTTTCCCATCGACTACGCTTTTCAGCCTCGCCTTAGGGGTCGACTCACCCTGCCCGATTAACGTTGGACAGGAACCCTTGGTCTTCCGGCGTGCGGGTTTTTCACCCGCATTATCGTTACTTATGTCAGCATTCGCACTTCTGATACCTCCAGCAACCCTCACGGGCCACCTTCGCAGGCTTACAGAACGCTCCCCTACCCAACAACGCCTAAGCGTCGCTGCCGCAGCTTCGGTGCATGGTTTAGCCCCGTTACATCTTCCGCGCAGGCCGACTCGACCAGTGAGCTATTACGCTTTCTTTAAATGATGGCTGCTTCTAAGCCAACATCCTGGCTGTCTGGGCCTTCCCACATCGTTTCCCACTTAACCATGACTTTGGGACCTTAGCTGGCGGTCTGGGTTGTTTCCCTCTTCACGACGGACGTTAGCACCCGCCGTGTGTCTCCCGTGATAACATTCTACGGTATTCGCAGTTTGCATCGAGTTGGTAAGTCGGGATGACCCCCTAGTCGAAACAGTGCTCTACCCCCGTAGATGAGTTCACGAGGCGCTACCTAAATAGCTTTCGGGGAGAACCAGCTATCTCCCGGTTTGATTGGCCTTTCACCCCCAGCCACAGGTCATCCGCTAATTTTTCAACATTAGTCGGTTCGGTCCTCCAGTTAGTGTTACCCAACCTTCAACCTGCCCATGGCTAGATCACCGGGTTTCGGGTCTATACCCTGCAACTTAACGCCCAGTTAAGACTCGGTTTCCCTGCGGCTCCCCTATTCGGTTAACCTTGCTACAGAATATAAGTCGCTGACCCATTATACAAAAGGTACGCAGTCACCCCACCCCAAAACACTCACTGCTTGTTTTGTGTGTTGGTCATCGCAAAAAACGCGATGACAACCGTCACCTCGACATCCGCATCGCCTTTCGGCCCGGAAGTGTTTTGGTGGTGGGGCTCCCACTGCTTGTACGTACACGGTTTCAGGTTCTATTTCACTCCCCTCGCCGGGGTTCTTTTCGCCTTTCCCTCACGGTACTGGTTCACTATCGGTCAGTCAGGAGTATTTAGCCTTGGAGGATGGTCCCCCCATCTTCAGACAGGATATCACGTGTCCCGCCCTACTCATCGAACTCACAGCCTGTGCATTTTTGTGTACGGGACTATCACCCTCTGTCGTGCGACTTTCCAGACGCTTCCACTAACACACAAACTGATTCAGGTTCTGGGCTTTTCCCCGTTCGCTCGCCGCTACTGGGGGAATCTCGGTTGATTTCTTTTCCTCGGGGTACTGAGATGTTTCAGTTCCCCCGGTTCGCCTCGTTTGACTATGGATTCATCAAACGATGATGCACAAGTGCACCGGGTTTCCCCATTCGGGTATCGTCGGCTGTTACGGTTCATATCACCTTACCGACGCTTTTCGCAGATTAGCACGCCCTTCATCGCCTCTGACTGCCTAGGCATCCACCGTGTACGCTTAGTCGCTTAACCTCACAACCCGAAGGTGTTTCGTAAAACACATTCGCGCCGTGATTATTTGAGAGACTCCGATACAACCAAACCACATCCCGCTACGAGATAGGTTCAGCCGCATCGTTTCAAATTTCAGCTTGTTCCAGATTGTTAAAGAGCATAATACTTCACAGCATACTGTTTCCAATACGCTCTGAAGTCTTTATATGGTGGAGCTATGCGGGATCGAACCGCAGACCTCCTGCGTGCAAAGCAGGCGCTCTCCCAGCTGAGCTATAGCCCCAAATCAGTCATACCTCTGGCAACTCGCTTAGCCGACGAAAGGTTCGTTGCGAGTAGCGCAGTGTGCAAACGCACATGAGCAACGCAGCAGCGAAGATTTCAAGGATAAGTAGAGTTGGTAGGCCTGAGTGGACTTGAACCACCGACCTCACCCTTATCAGGGGTGCGCTCTAACCACCTGAGCTACAAGCCTATTAAGGTATTTCTGCTCGTCATTTTCATCAGACAATCTGTGTGGACACTGCACTAACCTGTATCAGGCTTTTGGTAAGGAGGTGATCCAACCGCAGGTTCCCCTACGGTTACCTTGTTACGACTTCACCCCAGTCATGAATCACAAAGTGGTAAGCGCCCCCCCGAAGGTTAAGCTACCTACTTCTTTTGCAACCCACTCCCATGGTGTGACGGGCGGTGTGTACAAGGCCCGGGAACGTATTCACCGTAGCATTCTGATCTACGATTACTAGCGATTCCGACTTCATGGAGTCGAGTTGCAGACTCCAATCCGGACTACGACGCACTTTATGAGGTCCGCTTGCTCTCGCGAGGTCGCTTCTCTTTGTATGCGCCATTGTAGCACGTGTGTAGCCCTACTCGTAAGGGCCATGATGACTTGACGTCATCCCCACCTTCCTCCGGTTTATCACCGGCAGTCTCCTTTGAGTTCCCGACCAAATCGCTGGCAACAAAGGATAAGGGTTGCGCTCGTTGCGGGACTTAACCCAACATTTCACAACACGAGCTGACGACAGCCATGCAGCACCTGTCTCAGAGCTCCCGAAGGCACGTTCGCATCTCTGCAAACTTCTCTGGATGTCAAGAGTAGGTAAGGTTCTTCGCGTTGCATCGAATTAAACCACATGCTCCACCGCTTGTGCGGGCCCCCGTCAATTCATTTGAGTTTTAACCTTGCGGCCGTACTCCCCAGGCGGTCGACTTAACGCGTTAGCTCCGGAAGCCACGGTTCAAGACCACAGCCTCCAAGTCGACATCGTTTACGGCGTGGACTACCAGGGTATCTAATCCTGTTTGCTCCCCACGCTTTCGCACCTGAGCGTCAGTCTTCGTCCAGGGGGCCGCCTTCGCCACCGGTATTCCTCCAGATCTCTACGCATTTCACCGCTACACCTGGAATTCTACCCCCCTCTACGAGACTCTAGCCTGCCAGTCTTGAATGCAGTTCCCAGGTTAAGCCCGGGGATTTCACATCCAACTTAACAGACCGCCTGCGTGCGCTTTACGCCCAGTCATTCCGATTAACGCTTGCACCCTCCGTATTACCGCGGCTGCTGGCACGGAGTTAGCCGGTGCTTCTTCTGCGGGTAACGTCAATGAATAAGGCTATTAACCTTATCCCCTTCCTCCCCGCTGAAAGTGCTTTACAACCCGAAGGCCTTCTTCACACACGCGGCATGGCTGCATCAGGGTTTCCCCCATTGTGCAATATTCCCCACTGCTGCCTCCCGTAGGAGTCTGGACCGTGTCTCAGTTCCAGTGTGGCTGGTCATCCTCTCAGACCAGCTAGGGATCGTCGCCTAGGTGGGCCATTACCCCGCCTACTAGCTAATCCCATCTGGGTTCATCCGATGGTGTGAGGCCCGAAGGTCCCCCACTTTGGTCTTGCGACGTTATGCGGTATTAGCTACCGTTTCCAGTAGTTATCCCCCTCCATCGGGCAGATCCCCAGACGTTACTCACCCGTCCGCCGCTCGCCGGCAAAGAAGCAAGCTTCTTCCCGCTGCCGCTCGACTTGCATGTGTTAGGCCTGCCGCCAGCGTTCAATCTGAGCCATGATCAAACTCTTCAATTTAAGATTTGTTTGATTCGCTTAATTAAAAGCTGTGCTCAAAGAATTAATAACTGTTTATTCGTAATGAATTTACTGTTGTCACTCTTCAAGACTTTTTTATATCGTTGCCGATACGGTCTTGTGAGTGCCCACACAGATTGTCTGATTGAATTGTTAAAGAGCAGTGCCACAATATCCTGTGGCGCGGGCGGCATATACTATGCTTTTCCGCAGTGAAGTCAAGCGATTATTGCCTGGCTTCCGACTTGCCGCACAACAGCGCGAGCGCCGTTGCCGTGTCAGTGGGAGCGCATTATAGGGACTTCTGAGCAGGTCGCAATAGGTAATTTGCATAAAAAAAACCATTTGCTGAATTACACAGCAAAAGGCCGGTTTATACCCATTTGTGCACAAGCTTATCCACAGTTCGGTTTCTTGCTGAAATTAGACGAGCATCACGCAAACGTTTTCGCTACAATTCTCCCGCGAAAAACGCACCATCTTTTACTGTGAACGCTAACTGAATATTTTTCTTTATCTTGCTGGGATGCATTATTAATGAAGAAAAAGACGATATTCACGTACTGTTCTTTACTGACTACCCAATCCAAGGGATACATCATCATGCAACAACCTCGTCCTATCCGCCGTGCTCTGCTCAGCGTTTCTGACAAAGCAGGTATTGTCGACTTTGCTCAAGCGTTATCACAACGAGGAGTTGAGCTTCTCTCTACCGGAGGCACCGCGCGCCTGTTGGCTGATGCCGGATTACCGGTCACGGAAGTGTCTGACTACACCGGTTTCCCGGAAATGATGGATGGACGCGTTAAAACCCTGCATCCGAAAGTTCATGGCGGTATTCTCGGACGCCGCGGTCAGGATGATGCCGTCATGACGGAACACGATATTCAGCCCATTGATATGGTTGTGGTAAACCTTTATCCGTTTGCCCAGACCGTCGCCCGCCCCGACTGTAAACTGGAAGACGCGGTGGAGAATATCGATATTGGCGGCCCGACCATGGTTCGCTCTGCGGCCAAGAACCATAAAGATGTCGCCATCGTGGTTAAGAGCAGCGATTACAACGCCATCATTAATGAGCTGGATGCTAATAACGGTTCATTGACTCACGCAACGCGCTTCGATCTGGCGATCAAAGCGTTTGAGCACACCGCAGCCTATGACGGCATGATTGCCAACTACTTTGGTTCGCTGGTGCCGCCTTATTATGGCGCAACCGACAAACCATCAGGGCGTTTCCCACGGACGCTCAATCTGAACTACATCAAGAAACAGGACATGCGCTATGGCGAAAATAGCCACCAGCAGGCTGCTTTCTATGTAGAAGAGAATGTAGCGGAAGCCTCTGTTGCGACATCCCGGCAATTGCAGGGTAAGGCATTATCCTACAATAACATCGCCGATACCGACGCCGCGCTGGAGTGCGTGAAGGCATTCGCCGAAGCGGCCTGTGTTATCGTCAAACATGCCAACCCGTGCGGCGTGGCCATCGGCGACTCGATTCTGGACGCCTATGAGCGCGCCTACAAAACCGACCCCACCTCCGCTTTCGGCGGCATTATCGCCTTTAACCGTGAGTTGGACGAACAGACCGCGCAGGCCATCATCAGCCGCCAGTTCGTTGAAGTGATTATCGCGCCATCCATCAGCGAAGCCGCCTTGAAAGTCACGGCAGCGAAACAAAATGTCCGGGTGCTCGCCTGCGGCGCATGGCAGCAACGCGTTCCCGGTTTGGATTTCAAACGAGTTAACGGCGGCCTGCTGGTGCAGGACCGCGATCTGGGAATGGTCGATGCCTCACAGTTGCGCGTGGTGACCGAGCGTCAACCTAGCGAGCAGGAGTTGCGTGATGCGCTGTTCTGCTGGAAAGTCGCTAAATTCGTAAAATCCAACGCCATCGTCTACGCCAAGGACAATATGACCATCGGTATAGGCGCCGGCCAGATGAGCCGGGTTTATTCCGCAAAAATCGCTGGCATCAAGGCCGGTGACGAAGGGCTGGAAGTTAAAGGTTCAGCCATGGCTTCCGATGCGTTTTTCCCATTCCGCGATGGCATTGACGCCGCCGCGGCCGTAGGCATCACCTGCGTCATTCAGCCGGGTGGTTCCATTCGTGACGATGAAGTCATCGCCGCAGCCAACGAACACGGCATCGCGATGATCTTTACCGACATGCGCCATTTCCGCCATTAATCCAGGATCTGACGAACATGAAAATTTTAGTTATTGGTAACGGCGGGCGCGAGCATGCGCTGGCCTGGAAAGCCGCTCAATCCCCGCTGGCGGATATCGTTTATGTCGCGCCGGGAAATGCCGGTACGGCGCTGGAGCCGGGATTAAGCAATGTGGACATCGCCGCAACCGATATTCCCGCGCTGGTCGCGTTTGCGCAGCAGAAGCAAATAGACTTAACCATCGTCGGGCCGGAACAGCCTCTGGTCATCGGCGTGGTCGACGCTTTCCGCGCCGCCGGTCTGAAAATATTCGGGCCCACGCAAGCTGCCGCGCAGTTGGAGGGTTCGAAATCCTTTACCAAAGATTTCCTTGCCCGCCATAACATTCCTTCCGCGGAATACCAGAACTTTACCGAAGTAGAACCGGCGCTGGCTTATGTTCGCAGCAAAGGCGCACCGATCGTGATTAAAGCCGACGGCCTCGCCGCAGGGAAAGGCGTGATCGTGGCCATGACGCTGGAAGAAGCGGAAAACGCCGTGCAGGATATGCTGGCGGGCAACGCGTTCGGCGATGCCGGTCATCGTATCGTGGTGGAGGAGTTCCTGGACGGCGAAGAAGCTAGCTTCATCGTCATGGTCGATGGCGAACACGTATTGCCGATGGCCACCAGCCAGGATCATAAACGTGTCGGCGACAAGGACACCGGTCTGAATACCGGCGGCATGGGAGCCTACTCCCCCGCCCCGGTGGTGACCGACGAAATTCACCAGCGCGTGATGGATCAGGTGATCTGGCCGACGGTGAAAGGCATGGCGGCCGAAGGAAATATCTATACCGGCTTTCTGTACGCCGGGCTGATGATTTCCGCCGACGGTCAACCAAAGGTGATTGAATTCAACTGCCGCTTCGGCGATCCCGAAACGCAGCCCATCATGCTTCGTCTGCGTTCCGACCTGATCGAATTGTGCCTGGCGGCCTGCGACGGCAGATTGGACGAAACAGACTCCGAGTGGGATGAGCGTCCTTCATTAGGTGTCGTGCTGGCATCGGGCGGATACCCCGGCGATTATCACACGGGAGACGTCATTTCTGGTTTACCGCAGCAGGATATTGAAGATGGTAAAGTCTTCCACGCGGGAACCAGGATAGACGGCGAGAATGTCGTAACCAGCGGCGGACGCGTACTGTGCGTGACGGCACTAGGCAGAACGGTAGCCGATGCTCAGAAACGGGCCTATCAGTTAGCGGCGGAAATTCAATGGCGGGGATGTTTCTGCCGGAAGGATATTGGCTATCGCGCAATTGAGCGGGAACAAGCCTAACGGATCGACAAGCCCGGAGAAATCCGGGTTTTTTTATGCGCCGCGCAAAATATCAAGATGAAATCGCCGCCGCGCCTGAGCCGTTAAGACAGGATCCGATCTACAGCCTGTTTGCTTCAGCGTCCCAGCGGCAAAAATCGCCCCGATCGACCAGCAGCAACTGCGTCCCTTCCGATGCTTCCAGCCATGCAATGCTCAGCGGACCGGTAAGCTGTTGTCTCTTTTGGGCAATCCAATCCTGTGAAGATTGGTCAAAATCGGGCCTGATGCGCGAACCATCGCAGGTAGTGACCTGATCGCCCTGCAACGCTCCCTGCCTTAATATGACATTCCCTGCCTGAAGGACATCGCTCAATTCCCGCGCCCTTTGGGCATCCCACTGATAGAGCGCAATATCGTCATCGGAGATTGACTCGCGTCGCTCAGCCAACTGGCGTTGCATAAAGCTGACGGCGCCGTCTTCCGCGAAACGTATCTGGGTATCATCTTTCCGGGCTTCCAGGGTTCTTTTGATTTCACGCACATTACCCTGCTGATACAAATAACGGGTCACGACCGTGCCATCGCCCTGAAACGGGTTATAAACCGATATCAGCCTGATGGTATCTTGCTGAGCGTCATCTTTCCGCCACAGACGAACAATCCCGCTGTCGGAAATGTAGCCGCTGGCGAAAACCGCCGAAGGGGGGGTATGGCCGCTACAGGCCACAATTGAAAATATCGCTGCGCCAATGACGAGCCGGCGCAATAAAAGCAAAAGGGGCGAATCCGCCCCCCTGCTTAAACTCTTAACCGGCATTGGCTTATTTAACAGCGTCTTTCAGAGCCTTGCCAGAAACAAATGCTGGCACATTGGCGGCAGCGATTTTGATTTCTTTACCGGTTTGCGGGTTGCGGCCAGTGCGCTCGTTACGATGGTTTACTTTAAACGTACCAAAACCAACTAATTGTACTGCATCACCTTCTTTCAGAGACTCTGTAATTGCCGCCAGAGTTGATTCCAGAGCAGCTTTTGCTTGTACTTTTGAAAGATCAGCTTTGTCCGCAATTACATCAATCAGTTGAGTCTTATTCATAAGTTATCCTTACAGTGTGTTTATCGCTTGCTAAGCATCGAGTGCGACGGATATGCCATGACAGCACTCTCCTGCATACACGCACCGACAGCCACTTTATTACGCCCCCCAAATGTAGACCAGACAGGGTGCGGATGTGAAGCCTTAAGACATATCAATTCAGGCCTTAAATCACGTTTTATCGTGTTATTGGCTTAAATTTATCCCAATGTTACTACTTCCGGCTTCGCGCAAATCGGCGCGAAGCCCTTTAATCAACTCAATGTCACGCTCTTCGCTGACAGCCAGCAGGCGAAAAATCTCCCATTGGATGTCCCATTCGTCTTCGATCGCCGGTAAGACTTTCAGTTCATCATCGGTCATTTCTTTACCGGCCTGCGTCATTTCCAACATAGCAACCGTACGGATCGACGTTTCACTGACGGCAATCGCATGCTCCAGCGTCTCTCCGCTCAAACGGGAGTGAATCAGTTCGCCTAGAGCAATACAAGCATCAATTGCCGGATAGACACCATATATATCATAGTCATCAGCGGCGGGAATCGCTTCTTCTAATTTTTCCAGTTGGTTATCAAAATTGACTTTGGCATCTTTAACCACCAACGTTTCCCAAACCAGATCGAGAATACGGCGATAAACCATAGCGTCGCCGAACCCGGTTTGCTGACAAAACTCATGATAGTTTGGATACATACGTTCGCAAAGGCATGCCATAAAAGTAACATGCTGCCAGCTTCCTAGCTTTTCCAAACGCAAATGAATCGGGTTACGTAACATCTCTATGCTCACTATAGACTATGCGCGGCAGTGTACCTGAAATTAGCGCCGCGCCCTATGCCTGAATTCCTAAAGTTTTTGTAACGGGAGCTATCGCAACATCCGTTGCTGCCAACGCTGAAAAGCAGGGCGGTTAGACGCCACCGCGTCAGCCCAGCGAGTGGGTTCGGGCAGACGATAGCCGCGCATGCAACGCTGCACCCACAGCAATGCCGTATCCATGCCGACGCGATGACCGGTCGCCACAAACAGCGGATTACAACGCGCTTTGCTGCGCCACACCCAGCCAATCTGTTCGCCTTTATCCAGCAACGGCTGCCGGCTGCCGACGTCATCCGCCAATCGCTCGAAATGCCCGCACAGGCGGCGTTTCGCCACGCCAATCGTCGGTACATCCACCAAAAGGCCGAAATGGCTGGCGACGCCAAGCCGGCGAGGATGCGAAATACCATGCCCGTCGACGAATAACAAGTCCGGCTTGCGCTCAAGCTGCGCCCAGGCGGCCATTAAGCCCGGACACTCCCGGAAAGATAGAAAACCGGGAATATACGGCATCGTCGTGCCGATACGCGCAATTTTATACTCCACCAGTTCCAGCGACGGGTAGCGCATCAAGGCAATGGCCGCTCGGGTCACCGCGCCGTCCTGTTCAAACCCCACGTCGGCGCCGGCAATAAACGTCGGCTGATCAAAGGGTAAATCGTCATAGCGGATAATTTCTGCGGCGCGCGTCAGTTGCTCCGCGCGCAACTGTTGGGTATCAATCACACGTCCTCCCTATGAATGATAGGCGCGGGATAACGCATGCACGGCGTCAACGAATACGCCCGCATGCTCAGGGGGCACATCCTGATGAATACCGTGGCCGAGATTAAATACGTGTCCGCTTCCCTGTCCGTACCCAGCCAGAATAGATGCGACTTCCTGCTCAATCCTGGCCGGCGGCGCATAAAGCATGGAAGGATCCATGTTTCCCTGCAGCGCGACTTTATCGCCGACGGCGCGGCGCGCCTCGGCAATATCGATCGTCCAATCTACGCCCAGCGCATCGCAGCCGGTTTGCGCCATCGCATCCAGCCACTGCCCTCCCCCTTTGGTAAACAGGGTGACGGGCACGCGCCGACCTTCGTTTTCGCGTTGCAGGCCATCGACGATTTTATGCATGTAATGCAGGGAAAACTCGCGATAATCACGACCGCTCAGCACCCCGCCCCAGGTATCAAACACCATGACCGCCTGAGCCCCGGCGCGGATCTGCGCGTTCAGATAAAGGATGACGCTGTCCGCCAGTTTATCCAGCAACAAATGCAGCGTTTTCGGTTGCGCGAACATCATCTTTTTGATGATGGTAAACGCCTTACTGCTGCCGCCCTCAACCATATAGGTGGCTAATGTCCAGGGGCTACCGGAAAAACCGATCAGCGGCACCGCGCCGGCAAGATTCTTACGGATGGTGCGCACCGCATTCATCACATACGCCAACTCTTGTTCCGGATCGGGAACCGGCAGGTTAACGACATCGGCGTGACTGGCGATCGGGGTCTGAAAGCGCGGACCTTCGCCCGCTTCAAAATAGAGCCCCAGCCCCATCGCATCGGGAATGGTCAGAATATCTGAAAACAGGATCGCCGCATCAAGATCGTAACGCCGCAAAGGCTGTAGCGTGACTTCGCAAGCCAGCTCCGCATTTTTGCATAGCGACATGAAATCCCCGGCCTGGGCGCGCGTCGCCTTATATTCCGGCAAATAACGCCCCGCCTGACGCATCATCCACACCGGCGTTACATCGACGGGCTGGCGCAGCAAAGCCCGCAGGTAGCGATCGTTTTTCAGATCAGTCATCTATTTTTCCTTTAGTCGTCATCCCGGCGCATAGTTGCGCCGCCGATTGTAACACGTTCGTTACCATCCTCATGATAAGCGCGACACAGCGCCACCGTGTCCTCAATCAACCGGCGGGCCACCGTGCCCGGCGGCGGCAACAGCGGAAGGCGGTCATAGCGGAACCAGCCTGCATCACGCAATTCCGAAGGATCGTGTTGAACTTCGCCCCCCGCATAGTCGGCCATAAAAGCCATCATCAGGGAGTGCGGGAAAGGCCAGGGTTGAGAACTGATATAACGCAGGTTCTTAATCTGAATACGGCTCTCTTCCATCACTTCGCGGGCCACCGTCTGTTCCAGCGTCTCGCCCACCTCGACGAAACCGGCCAGCACCGTATACATATTTCCACGGTGACGATTATGCTGCGCCAGTAAAATTTCATCCCCCCGGCGGATCGCCACGATAATGCACGGCGCAATCTGCGGGTAATAACGCTCCTTGCAGTGCTGGCACAGGCAGGCCAGTTCGGTTTTACTGCGTACCATTTCATGGCCGCAGTAGCCGCAAAACTTATGGGCGCGATAAAACTCCGCCAGTTGCACGCCCCGTCCGGCCATTTGAAAAAGCCCGGCGTCCTGATCGATAAGTTGGCGCACAGAGCCCATGCCGACGTCCCGGTTCTTACAAACCAGCCATACAGTTTGCCCCTGCCATTCGCCGATCCGGCGTGCGATCTCCCCTTGCAGCGACCAATTTTCCGCCGTTCCCTGCGGTAATTCTCCCTGAGGAAGCCATATTTGATTCGAGTGACTGACGACCCACCATCCTGTTTCGTCACCTTTTAACGTTTGTTCCATATCGTTCTATTGCCCCACTATCACTTAACTGGCTCTTTACCATTTAGAATGATTTAGATAACTTGATAAATAACGGCTAATTTTTACCATTCATGGAGCCAATAATGCTAAACCAGTTACAAAGCCTGACTGAACTTGTCGGTGGCAATAATGCGTTAATCGACCAGTGGCTACAAGCGCGTAAACAGCTCCTGATTACTTACTACCATCTGATTGGCATCAAGCCCAACAAAGACACATACACACGCCTTGATGAAAAGGCGCTGGACGACTTCCACCAGAATCTGGTCGATTATCTTTCAACCGGTCACTTTCATGCGTATGAAAGGATATTGCAGGAAGCCGCGTCCCTAAGCGAACAAAAGCTGTCGCAGTCTGCAAAGCTTGATTGCGCTTTACAAGACAATACGCAACAGATCATGGACTTCTATGATCGCCATCTGGCGGCGTCGGTCGATCATGACAACTGTATGGCATTCCAGCAAGCGCTCTCCAACGTTGGAGAAGCGCTGGAAGAACGCTTTACGCTGGAAGATAGAATGATCCGGCTGGTTTGCGATAATCCATAACGAGATCAATCATAAACCTATCATCCTCCTGCTGAAAGTCTCGGTCTGATGAGTAAAACGCCGCGTTTCCTCGCAGACCAGACAAGCAGTCTTTGACATGTCCCGGTTGTCGTCCTACAGTGTCATTGTTGTAATCAGCCCGCTAATAGTGGGGCTATCTTGTCGGAGTGCCTAGCGAGTTTCCCTTTCCCGGTTTTTAACCGGCAATGGAAACACACAGGCTGAGACCGTTAATTCGGGATCCGCGGAACCTGATCGGGTTAAGACCCGCGAAGGGAACAAGAGTAATGTGTCCGGTTCAAACGCAATTATTCAGCAGCGTGTTTATTCTCCGGCATTCAAATCGGTTATTACTCCCTCCGAACTCCAGACAAGCAATTTTCCCTTTACTCATTACAGGAACTTGCTATGTCTACAGAAAAACCACGTCCCCATTCGCCAAAAACCAGCCGCCGCCAGCAGCGCGCCGCCGCCCAGCAATTTATTGATACGTTGCAGGGCATGGCATTTCCCAATTCCCGGCGTATTTACCTCTCCGGTTCACGTGAGGATATCCGCGTCCCAATGCGCGAGATCCAGCTTAGCCCGACGCTGATCGGCGGCAATAAAGATAACCCGCAGTACGTCGCCAATGAATCCATTCCCGTTTATGACACCGCCGGCCCATACGGCGACCCGGCTTTACATCCCAATGTGCATGTCGGCTTAAACCGGCTGCGAACAAGTTGGATTGCCGAGCGCGGCGATACGGAAACCCTGCCCGGCGCCAGTTCCGACTTTACCCAACGGCGGCTGGCGGATGCCGGTCTTGACCATCTTCGTTTCGAACACTTACCCCGCCCGCTCCGCGCCAAAGCGGGAAAATGCGTGACCCAACTGCACTATGCCCGTCAGGGCGTCATCACTCCGGAAATGGAATTCATCGCGATACGCGAAAACATGGGGCGCGAACGCATTCGCGGCGAGGTGCTGCGTCAGCAGCATCCCGGCCAGAGCTTCGGCGCCAATTTACCGGAGAACATCACCCCCGAGTTTGTACGCCAGGAGGTGGCGGCCGGCCGCGCCATCATTCCGTCCAACATTAACCACCCGGAATCCGAACCGATGATCATCGGCCGTAACTTTCTGGTGAAAGTGAACGCCAACATCGGCAATTCCGCCGTGACCTCCTCCATCGAAGAAGAGGTCGAAAAGCTGGTGTGGTCCACCCGCTGGGGAGCGGATACCGTAATGGATCTCTCCACCGGGCGTTATATTCATGAAACCCGCGAGTGGATTCTGCGCAACAGCCCGGTGCCGATTGGCACCGTACCTATCTATCAGGCGCTGGAAAAAGTTAACGGCGTGGCGGAAAACCTAAATTGGGAAATGTTCCGCGATACTTTGCTGGAGCAGGCGGAACAAGGCGTTGATTACTTCACCATCCACGCCGGCGTGCTGCTGCGCTACGTCCCCATGACCGCTAAACGGCTGACCGGCATCGTCTCCCGTGGCGGCTCAATCATGGCGAAATGGTGCCTGTCGCACCACAAAGAGAGCTTCCTGTATGAGCATTTCCGCGATATCTGCGAAATTTGCGCAGCCTATGACGTTGCCCTGTCGCTGGGGGATGGGCTGCGTCCCGGCTCTATTCAGGACGCCAACGATGAAGCGCAGTTTGCCGAATTGTATACGCTGGGCGAACTGACCAAAATTGCCTGGGAATACGATGTACAGGTGATGATCGAAGGCCCCGGCCATGTGCCGATGCAGATGATCCGCCGCAACATGACCGAAGAGCTGGAGCACTGCCATGAGGCGCCGTTTTATACGCTGGGGCCGCTGACCACCGATATCGCTCCCGGTTACGACCATTTCACCTCAGGCATCGGCGCGGCGATGATCGGCTGGTTCGGCTGCGCCATGCTCTGTTACGTCACGCCTAAAGAGCACCTCGGACTGCCTGACAAAGAAGACGTTAAGCAGGGGCTGATTACCTACAAAATCGCCGCCCATGCCGCCGATCTGGCTAAAGGCCACCCCGGCGCGCAAATCCGCGATAACGCCATGTCCAAAGCGCGCTTCGAGTTCCGCTGGGAAGATCAGTTCAATCTGTCGCTCGATCCCGAAACCGCCCGCGCCTATCACGATGCCACGCTGCCGCAGGAGTCCGGCAAGGTTGCCCACTTCTGCTCCATGTGCGGACCGAAGTTCTGTTCGATGAAAATTTCGCAAGAGGTTCGTGATTACGCGGCGAAGCAGGAAGCCGAAGCCAAACCGATCGAAGTAGGCATGGCGCAAATGTCGGAAGCGTTCCGCTCCCGCGGCGGCGAGCTTTATCACAGCGTCACCAGCCTGCAAACGGAGGAGAGCAAATGACCTTATCTCGCACAGCGTCATCGTCTCAGATAGCCGCGCCCTTTGCTCCCACCGAGCAGCGGCTCGGCCTCTATCCGGTGGTGGATAGCGTAACCTGGATTGAACGCCTGCTCGGCGAGGGCGTCAAAACGATCCAATTACGCATTAAAGATCGAACCGATCAACAGGTCGAACAGGACGTTATCCAGGCTATCGCATTAGGCCGTCATTACCAGGCGCGGTTGTTTATCAATGACTACTGGCGGCTGGCGGTAAAGCACCAGGCCTATGGCGTTCATCTGGGACAGGAGGATCTGGATACGGCCGACCTCGCCGCCATTAAGCATGCCGGCCTGCGCCTCGGCGTATCCACCCACGACGATGCGGAACTGGCGCGCGCGATCGCCATCAATCCGTCGTATATCGCACTGGGGCATATCTTCCCCACGCAAACCAAAGAGATGCCTTCCGCGCCGCAGGGCCTCGCTGAACTGACGCGCCACGTGGCCGAGCTTGAGGGGCGCTTCCCGACCGTCGCCATCGGCGGCATCAGTATCGACAAAGTTCCATCCGTCCTGGCCACCGGCGTGGGCAGCATTGCCGTGGTCAGCGCGATCACCCGGGCGCCGGACTGGCGTCAGGCCACCGCGACGCTGCTCAATATGATTGAAGAGCGGGAGGTGTAACGTGCTAACCGATCAAGAGTTTCTACGCTACAGCCGTCAGCTGCTGCTGGAAGACATCGGTCCCGAAGGCCAGGAAAGGCTCAAATCCGCCAGCGTGTTACTGGTGGGACTGGGCGGACTGGGCGCTCCCGCGTCCATGTATCTGGCCGCCGCCGGCGTCGGCACATTGCTGCTGGCGGATGACGACAGACTGCACCTTACCAATCTGCAGCGGCAAATTCTTTACCGCACCGCCGATATCGATAAACCCAAGGCAGAGCTGGCGCAACAACGCCTGCGGGCATTAAACCCGAACGCGGAGATCGTCGCCCTGACGGAGAGGCTCGGCGGCGAAGCGCTGTCTCAAGCGGTCAAGCACGCCGATGTGGTGCTGGATTGCAGCGACAATATGGAAACCCGCCACGCCGTTAACGCCGCCTGCATCCGCGCGGGTAAGCCGCTGGTCAGCGGCAGCGCCGTCGGCTTCAGCGGACAGTTGCTGGTGCTGACGCCGCCTTACCATCAGGGCTGTTACGCCTGCCTCTATCCCGATGCGGCGGAACCGCAGCGTAACTGCCGAACGGCGGGCGTGCTCGGCCCGATCGTCGGAACGATCGGCTCGCTACAGGCGCTGGAGGCCATCAAGCTGCTGTCCGGCATCCCCTCGCCGTTAAGCGGAAAGCTACGGCTGTTCGATGGCAAACAGCAAAGCTGGAACACCCTGCAACTCGCCCGATCGCCCCATTGTCCGGTCTGTGGAGAGTTTGCATGAAAATTACCTTGAACGACCAGACTATCGAACTGGAGGATACCCTGACGGTTGAAACCCTGCTGACGCAGGTTAACCGCCTGGAACCCGGTACGGCGCTGGCCATCAATCAAACCATTATCCCGCGTGAGGCCTGGGCCCGGCATCGGCTACAGGACGGGGATGATATTTTGCTTTTTCAGGCAATCGCGGGAGGATGACATGCTGCAAATTGCCGATACGACTTTTACATCCCGGCTGCTGACCGGCACCGGAAAATTCGCCACGCCGGAGATCATGCTGGCCGCACTGCACGCCTCCGGTTCACAACTGGTCACTATGGCCATGAAGCGCGTTGACCTGAAAGGCGGCAACGATGCGATCCTTGCTCCGCTACGCCAGTTAGGCATTAAACTACTGCCGAACACCTCCGGCGCCAAGACCGCCGAGGAAGCGGTGTTCGCCGCTCAACTGGCGCGTGAAGCCCTGGGCACACACTGGGTGAAGCTGGAAATTCATCCGGATATGAAATATCTGCTCCCCGATCCGCTTGAAACCTTGAAAGCCGCCGAACGATTGGTCAAAGAGGGTTTCGTCGTATTGCCCTATTGCGGGGCGGATCCAGTGCTGTGCAAGCGGCTGGAAGAGGCGGGATGCGCCGCCGTTATGCCGTTGGGGGCGCCGATTGGCTCTAATCAGGGGCTGCAAACCCGCGATTTCCTGCGCATCATCATCGAACAAGCCCGCGTTCCCGTGGTGGTGGACGCCGGGATCGGCGCGCCCAGCCATGCCGCAGAGGCATTGGAAATGGGAGCGGATGCCGTACTGGTCAATACCGCCATCGCCGTCGCCCGCGATCCGGTAAAGATGGCGCAGGCTTTCAGGATCGCGGTGGAAGCCGGCGACCTGGCGAATCAGGCCGGTCTGGGGAGCAAGCGGTACATCGCCAGCGCCACCAGCCCGCTGACCGGTTTTCTGAACTCGCAGACCGAAGGAGCTATCTGATGGAAAACGACTTTCAAACCGTCTGGCAGCGACTCGACTGGGATGACCTTACCCTAAGGATCAACAGCAAAACCGCCTATGAGGTTGAACGAGCGCTCAATGCGGCGCGGCCAGACCGGGAAGACTTTATGGCGTTGATCTCCCCCGCCGCCGCCCCTTATCTGGAAGCGATGGCGCAGCGCGCGAAGCAGCTCACTCGTCAGCGATTCGGCAATACGGTGGGTTTCTACGTGCCGTTATACCTTTCCAATCTATGCTCGAACGACTGTACCTACTGCGGTTTCTCCATGAGCAACCACATCAAACGCAAAACGCTGGATGATGAAGAGATCTTGCGTGAATGCGCGGCCATCAAGAGACTGGGCTTCGATAATCTGCTGCTGGTAACCGGGGAGCATCAGCGAAAAGTGGGCATGGATTACTTCCGCCGGGTTTTTCCGCT
Source organism: Brenneria izadpanahii (assembly GCF_017569925.1). Classification (NCBI taxonomy): domain Bacteria; kingdom Pseudomonadati; phylum Pseudomonadota; class Gammaproteobacteria; order Enterobacterales; family Pectobacteriaceae; genus Brenneria; species Brenneria izadpanahii. The sequence continues at coordinate 4,989,727 of NZ_CP050854.1, forward strand.
CATCCGCCCGCACTTCAGCTCGCTGATGATCGAAGTGCAACCGCTGGAGCAGCAGGCCTATGCCGAATTGAAGCAGTTAGGGCTGGACGGCGTCATGGTGTACCAGGAAACCTATCATCCGGCGACCTACCGACAGCACCATCTGCGCGGAAAGAAACAGGATTTTTACTGGCGGCTAGGCACCCCGGATCGGCTTGGCCGCGCCGGGATCGATAAGATCGGCATCGGCGCCTTGATCGGCCTATCGGACAGTTGGCGCACCGACTGCTATATGGTGGCGGAACACCTGCTTTACCTGCAGCAAACCTACTGGCAGAGCCGCTATTCCATCTCCTTCCCGCGGCTGCGCCCCTGCGCCGGCGGCATTACGCCCGCCTCGCTGATGGATGAAGCCCAACTGATGCAGGTGATCTGCGCCTTCCGCATGCTGGCGCCGGACATTGAGCTATCGCTTTCCACCCGCGAGTCGCCTTTCTTCCGCGACCATGCGGTTCCCATCGCGATAAACAACGTCAGCGCCTTTTCGAAAACGCAGCCGGGCGGCTATGCCGATGACCATCCCGAATTGGAACAGTTCTCCCCGCATGACGCCCGCCGGCCGGAAGAGGTCGTTCAGGCGATTATTCAGGCCGGATTACAGCCGGTCTGGAAAGATTGGGATGGTTATCTGGGACGAGGTTCGCAATAGATCATGAACGTTGCGCATCGGAAAAATATCTCTCTACAGGGCTTCGCAAAACGCAGATGTTCCTGTCGTCACGATGAAACAGGCTGGCTACAGTAGCGGCGTCGGCACGTCGCCGGCCAGAGTGTTTGCCGCTTGCCGCTCTGCATACCAACCGGCCGATACGGTTTTTATCCTTAACCGTATCGGCCCTTCCCTGACCGCGGCGCCATCAAGATGCGTTCATCATCCGGCTGACCGTTTCCCCCAGGATACGCAGTCCTTCGCCCATTTCGTCAGTGAACGGCAAGGCGTAGTTTAGTCTCAGACAGTTGCGGTATTTTCCCGAGGCCGAAAATAGCGACCCGGCGGCAATCTGAATACCTGATTTACGCACCTCACAGTTGAGCCGCAGCGAGTCAAAAGACTCCGGCAGCTCAATCCACACCAGAAATCCGCCTTGCGGACGACTGACGCAAATGCCGCAGGGAAAATAGTGGCGTACCCAGCAGGTAAATACGTCAAGATTGCTCTTATACTGCATACGCATACGCCGTAGATGGGGCTGATAGTGGCCCTGCCGGATAAACTCGGCCACCGCCAGCTGCGTATGCGAAACCGTATAGCCGGTGCCGGTATATTTAGTATGAACAACGCGATCGAGGTAACGGCCCGGCGCAATCCAACCCACACGCAGGCCCGGCGCCAGGCTTTTGGAAAAAGAGCTGCACAGTAATACCCGGCCGTCTTCATCAAAGGATTTAATGGTTCGTGGACGAGGATAATCATAGGTCAACTCGCCATAAGCATCGTCTTCAATAATGGCGAGATCGAAGCGCTGGGCCAGTATGACCAAATCTTTCTTGTACTTATCGGGCATAGTGAATCCCATCGGATTATTGCAGGTCGGCACCAGCAGCACGGCTTTGACCGGCCACTGTTCCAACGCCAGCTCCAGCGCATCAAGACTAATACCGGTGACGGCGCAGGTCGGGATCTCAATCGCTTTAATCCCTAATCCACGCAGAATCTGCATGGTGCCGGGAAACGTCGGCGACTCAACCGCCACGATATCGCCGGGCTGGCATACCGCACGCACCGCGGTGAACAACGCTTCCTGACAGCCGGTGGTGATCACGATATCGTCCACCGTCAGCAGGCAACCGCTATCCAGCGCCAGACGAGCCACCTGCTCACGCAGTGCTGGCATGCCATACATACAATCATACGTCAACACGCGCGCATCCTGACGCTGACACAGACGACCCATCGCTTTCCACAGCGGTTTCACCGTTGACTGGCTCACATCCGGCATCCCGCTGCCAAAGTTGAACGCGCTGTTTTCGGGGCCATCGTTAAACAGCTCGCGCACGGACTCCCACTGGGTGATCTCAACCGGCCGCTGAGCCGGACGAGTCAATTCCGGAACCGGCGGCGTAGCCTTGCGGGATGCCACAAAATACCCCGAGCGTGGCCGCGGCGAAATAAGCCGCCGGGCTTCCAGCAGATGGTAAGCCTGCTGGACGGTACTGATACTGACGCCGTGTTCCAGACTCAATGCCCTGACCGACGGCAGGCGTTCACCGTTTTGGTACAAGCCTTGTTCGATGCGCTGCGCCAGTAAGGAAGCAAGATGTTGGTAACGCGTCATGTATCGCTCCTCACACATAATTGAAGACATAACCAGTACAGATTAAGGTAAAAAATACCATTCAGATGCAATATCACACAATCTGTATGTTAAAAAAACGCATTTCCTGAATCTGTATCGGATCAGCGTTCCCCCGCATCATAGTGCAAAGCAATCAGCCAAGGGGGAAAACATGGAAAATCAGACCAAACACGCGCAACCGACGTCCGGTAGATCCTCGCGGTGGTCAATGCTGATACGGCTCTATCAGAAATGGAGAACGTGGCGGCTCAAAGTGCAAACCCGTAGGGCTTTGCTGCGCATGAATGATGAAAGGCTGAAAGATATCGGACTGACGCGCGACGATATAAATCGCCTTTAGCGCACGGCACCCGGTTTATGAGCCGATACAAAACCGTATCGGCTCTGTTTGATTAATCCAGCGGTTGTGGCTTCATCCGCATACCGACAATGGCCGATAACAGACATCCCACGGCAAGGTACGTTGCCACGCCGTGCCAGGAGCCGCCTAAAACTTCCACCAGCAACACCGCGATAAACGGCGTAAAACCGCCGCCGACGACGCTGGCGACCTGATAACCCACGCCCGCGCCGCTATAACGGTACGCCGTACCGAATAGCTCGGTAAACATCGGCTGCTGCACGCTGACGATCATATCGTGAGCGATATTAGCCAGCATGATGGCAAAAAACAGTATCCACAGACTGGCCTGCGCTTCCAGCGCGATAAAAAAAGGAAACGCGCTGACGGCGCCGATCAACGCGCCGGTGACATAAATCCGCCGACGGCCGAAACTGTCGGCCAGGCGGGCAAAGAAAGGAATAGACAAGCAGCTTATCCCCCCTACCAGCAGACTAATGTTGAGGAAGAGCTCCCGCGGCATCCCCAGATTGGCGGTGGAGTAATTAAGCGCAAAAGCCGTGACGATATACATGGTCAACAGCTCCCCTAAGCGCAGGGCGATGATCAGCAAAAATGCCTTGGGGTGTTTACGCAACGCCTCGACAATCGGAAACGAACGGGCTTTTTCCTGCTGCTGCTTGTTGGCCTCAAACTCTTGAGACTCCTCCATTCCGGAACGGATCCACCAGGCGATCGCCACCAGCACGACGCTGAATAAAAACGGCAGACGCCAGCCCCAGTTGATGAACTCCTCATTCGTGGTGTGGTGGCTGACCAGGGAAATCGACCCCGTCGCCAGCAACAGCCCCACGCCATAACCGACCTGCACCCCGCTGCTGTAGAACGCTTTCTTCTTTTTAGGCGCATTTTCCACCGCCAGCAGCGCGGCGCCGCCCCATTCGCCCCCGACGGCAAATCCCTGAATGGCACGCAGCATTACCAGTAAAACCGGCGCCCACCAGCCGATGGAGGCAAAAGTCGGTAAGAAACCAATTAACGCGGTGGATAAGCCCATCGTCCAGACGGTAATCATCAGCATGCGTTTGCGGCCCAGCTTATCGCCAAAATGACCGAACACAATCCCGCCCAGCGGCCGGAATAGAAACCCTACCCCAAAAGTACCAAATGCCGCCAGCGTACCCATGGCGGGACTGATTTGAGGGAAAAACTCAATATTAAAAACCAAAGCGGCGACAATGCCGTAAAGCAAAAAATCATACCAATCCACCACGGCGCCGATAAAACTCCCCCAGGCAGCCCGTCGGGCGCGCCCAGTCGCCGGGTAAGCGGCAGTTCCTGCTGCCGATGAAGGTATTGATGTTGTCGAGGAATCCATGTCTATCTCGCTGTCTATCTGGTACAACAAAAAGCCCCGGCTTTGGCGGCCAGGGCTTTTAGCAACGGAACCGCCCCTGGGGGCGGTTTTATACGGTGCTTAGCAACGATTATTCGTCGTCGCTGTTACCGAAGCCAGCGTTAAGCAATTCAGCCAGGTTGGCGGATGCTTCATCAGCACTGACCTGAGGCGCGACTGGCGCCTCGCCTGCCTGACGGCGACGCATGCGATCCTGATGGTAGGCATAACCAGTACCCGCCGGGATCAAACGACCAACGATAACGTTCTCTTTCAGGCCGCGCAGTTCATCACGTTTACCGGCAACCGCCGCTTCAGTAAGAACACGCGTAGTTTCCTGGAACGAAGCCGCAGAAATGAAGGACTCGGTCGCCAGAGATGCCTTGGTAATACCCAGCAGATCGCGGCTGAAGGTAGCCGGGATCTTGCCATCCGCTTCCAACTGACGGTTGGCAATCTTGACGCGAGAGATTTCCGCCTGCTCGCCTTCCAGGAATTCCGTGCTGCCCGCATTAACGATGGTGCCTTTACGCAACATCTGACGAACGATAACTTCGATGTGTTTATCGTTAATCTTAACGCCTTGCAGACGGTAAACTTCCTGAACTTCGTTGGTGATGTAACGCGTTACCGCATGTACGCCACGCAAACGCAGGATATCGTGCGGCGATTCCGGGCCATCGGAAACCACGTCGCCACGCTCTACGCGTTCGCCTTCGAACACGTTCAGCTGACGCCACTTCGGAATCATCTCTTCGTACGGTTCGCTGCCATCCAGCGGCGTAATCACCAGACGACGCTTGCCTTTGGTTTCTTTACCGAACGAGATAACCCCGCTGATTTCAGCCAGGATAGCCGGTTCTTTCGGACGACGCGCTTCAAACAGGTCGGCGACGCGCGGCAGACCACCGGTAATATCCTTGGTACCGCCGGATTCCTGCGGAATACGCGCCAGGGTATCACCCGCGCCGATCTTCACGCCGTCTTCCAACTGGACAATCGCTTTACCCGGCAGGAAGTATTGAGCAGGCATATCAGTACCCGGAATCAATACATCTTCGCCTTTATCGTCAACAATCTTCAGCGCCGGACGCAGATCTTTACCGCTACCGGTACGTTCCGCGCTATCCAGAACCACGATGGAAGACAAACCGGTCAGTTCGTCGGTCTGACGAGTAATCGTCTGACCGTCAACCATATCCGTAAAGCGGATGCTGCCGCTCACTTCACTGATAACCGGCATGGTATGCGGATCCCAGTTAGCAACGGTTTCGCCGCCGTTAACTTCAGAACCGTCGCCTTTCGCCATTACCGCGCCGTAAGGCACTTTATAGCTCTCTTTGGTACGACCGAATTCGTCGATCAGCTTCAGTTCGGTATTACGTGAAGTAATAACCAGTTTACCGTTGCTGTTCACCACGAACTTGGCGTTATTCAGCTTCAGGCTACCTTTGTTTTTCACCTGAATGCTGGACTCTGCCGCCGCACGCGATGCCGCGCCACCGATGTGGAAGGTACGCATGGTCAGCTGCGTACCCGGTTCACCGATGGACTGCGCCGCGATAACCCCGATGGCTTCACCCTTGTTGACCAGGTGGCCACGCGCCAGATCGCGACCGTAACACTTGGCGCACACGCCGAAGTCGGTTTCACAGCTTACGACGGAACGGACTTTGACCGCATCGACGGAGTTTTCTTCCAGCAGGTCACACCATTGCTCGTTCAGCAGGGTGTTACGCGGCACCAGAATATCCGCCGTACCCGGTTTCAGCACATCTTCCGCCGTTACGCGGCCCAGCACACGTTCACGCAGCGGTTCTTTAACATCGCCGCCTTCGATAACCGGCGTCATCATGATACCTTCGTGCGTACCACAATCGTCTTCGGTCACCACCAGATCCTGCGCCACGTCAACCAGACGACGAGTCAGGTAACCGGAGTTCGCGGTTTTCAACGCGGTATCCGCCAGACCTTTACGCGCGCCGTGCGTAGAGATGAAGTACTGGAGTACGTTCAGACCTTCACGGAAGTTCGCGGTGATTGGCGTTTCGATGATGGAGCCGTCCGGCTTCGCCATCAGACCACGCATCCCGGCCAGCTGACGAATCTGCGCCGCGGAACCACGCGCACCGGAGTCGGCCATCATAAAGATGCTGTTGAAAGAAACCTGCTGTTCAACTTCGCCATCACGGTTAACCACGTCTTCAACAGACAGGTTTTCCATCATCGCTTTGGCGACGCGTTCGTTGGCCGCGGCCCAGATATCGATAACTTTGTTGTAGCGTTCGCCGGCGGTAACCAGACCGGATTGGAACTGTTCCTGAATCTCGGCCACTTCGGTTTCGGCTTCTTCGATGATCCCGGCTTTCTTCGCAGGGATAACCATGTCGTCGATACCTACGGACGCACCGGAGCGCGCGGCGTAAGCAAAGCCGGTATACATGATCTGGTCGGCAAAGATAACGGTCGGCTTCAGACCCAAAATGCGGTAACAGGTGTTCAGCATTTTGGAGATCGCTTTTTTACCCAGCGGCTGGTTCACAATTGAGAACGGCAGACCTTTCGGTACGATCATCCACAGAATGGCGCGACCGACAGTCGTATCAATCAGCGTGGTCTGATGCGTGATTTCGCCCTCAATGCTCTTGATCTCTTCCGTAATACGCACTTTGACGCGCGCATGCAGAGAGGCCAGGCCGGCGCGGTAAACGCGTTCAGCTTCTTTCGGCCCGGTCAGCACCATGCCTTCGCCCTTGGCGTTAACGCAGTCGCGGGTCATGTAGTACAGGCCCAATACCACGTCCTGCGAAGGAACGATGATTGGTTCGCCGTTCGCCGGAGACAGAATGTTGTTGGTAGACATCATCAACGCACGCGCTTCCAACTGGGCTTCCAGCGTCAGCGGTACGTGCACGGCCATCTGGTCACCATCGAAGTCGGCGTTATACGCGGCACAAACCAGCGGGTGCAGCTGAATGGCTTTACCTTCGATCAGTACCGGTTCAAATGCCTGGATACCCAAACGGTGCAGCGTCGGCGCACGGTTCAGCAGTACCGGGTGTTCGCGGATAACTTCGTCCAGGATATCCCAAACGACCGCTTCTTCACGCTCGACCATCTTCTTGGCGGCTTTGATCGTCGTGGCCAGGCCACGCAGTTCCAGCTTGCCGTAGATGAACGGTTTGAACAGTTCCAGCGCCATTTTTTTCGGCAGACCGCACTGATGCAGACGCAGGTATGGACCAACGGTGATAACGGAACGGCCGGAGTAGTCGACGCGTTTACCCAGCAGGTTCTGACGGAAACGACCCTGCTTACCTTTGATCATATCGGCCAGCGATTTCAGCGGACGCTTGTTGGAACCGGTGATGGCCCGACCGCGACGGCCGTTATCCAACAGCGCATCAACCGCTTCCTGCAACATACGTTTTTCGTTACGTACGATGATATCCGGCGCGGCCAGATCCAGCAGACGTTTCAGACGGTTGTTACGGTTAATGACGCGACGATACAAATCGTTCAGGTCTGAAGTCGCGAAACGGCCGCCGTCCAGCGGAACCAACGGACGCAGATCCGGCGGCAGCACCGGCAGAACGGTCAGGATCATCCACTCCGGCTTGTTGCCGGACTGCACGAACGCTTCCAACAGCTTGATGCGTTTGGTCAGCTTCTTGCGTTTGGTTTCGGAGTTGGTTTCATTCAACTCTTCGCGCAGCTGTTCGCATTCCTGTTCCAGATCCATGTTTTTCAACAGAGCCTGGATAGCTTCCGCGCCCATCTTGGCGTCGAATTCGTCGCCGAACTCTTCCAGCGCGTCCAGATACTGCTCTTCAGTCAGGATCTGACGCTTTTCAAGATTGGTCATGCCGCCTTCGACAACCACGTAGGATTCGAAGTACAGCACGCGTTCGATATCGCGCAGCGGCATATCCAGCAGCAAACCGATGCGCGACGGCAGCGATTTCAGGAACCAGATGTGCGCGGTGGGAGACGCCAGCTCGATGTGGCCCATACGCTCACGGCGTACTTTGGTCTGGGTCACTTCAACGCCGCATTTCTCACAGATAACGCCGCGGTGTTTCAGACGCTTATACTTACCGCACAAGCATTCATAGTCTTTTACCGGCCCAAAGATACGGGCGCAAAAAAGGCCGTCACGTTCCGGTTTGAACGTACGGTAGTTGATGGTTTCTGGTTTTTTAACTTCACCAAAAGACCACGAACGGATCATGTCTGGCGAAGCCAGAGCAATTTTGATCGCATCAAACTCTTCGGTTTTAGTTTGCGCTTTCAGAAACTTTAATAAGTCTTTCACGGATTGGCTCCTGTCGGAGTTAGACCTGTTAGGCATCTAAACCGAAATTTAGATGCCCCTATGACGAATGCCAGCGACACAACGGGCTGGAATTACTCTTCTTCCAGCTCGATGTTGATACCCAGCGAGCGGATTTCTTTCAACAATACGTTGAAGGATTCCGGCATGCCCGGCTCCATCTGATGATTGCCGTCTACGATGTTCTTATACATCTTAGTACGGCCGTTCACGTCATCGGATTTAACCGTCAGCATTTCCTGCAGGGTATAGGCTGCACCGTAAGCTTCCAGCGCCCACACTTCCATCTCACCGAAGCGCTGACCACCGAACTGAGCTTTACCACCCAGCGGCTGCTGAGTAACCAGGCTGTAAGAACCCGTAGAACGCGCATGCATCTTGTCGTCGACCAGGTGGTTCAACTTCAGCATATACATGTATCCCACGGTAACCTGACGTTCAAATTGCTCGCCGGTACGTCCATCGTACAGTGTGATCTGACCGGAAGTCGGGATACCGCCCATCTGCAGCAGTTCCTTGATTTCTTTCTCCTTCGCACCGTCGAATACCGGCGTTGCGATCGGCATACCTTTTTTCAGGTTCTCAGCCAGACGCATCACTTCTTCGTCGGAGAAAGTGCTCAGATCGACTTTCTGGCGCACGTCGTCGCCCAAATCGTAGGCTTTCTGAATGAACTCACGCAGCTTGGCCACTTCTTCCTGCTGCTTCAGCATGGCGTTGATCTTCTCACCAATACCTTTCGCAGCCATACCCAGGTGGGTTTCCAGAATCTGACCGATGTTCATACGCGAAGGTACGCCCAGCGGGTTCAGAACGATGTCTACCGGCGTACCGTTTTCATCGTAAGGCATATCTTCGATCGGGTTGATCTTGGAGATAACGCCCTTGTTCCCGTGACGACCCGCCATCTTGTCACCCGGTTGAATCCGACGTTTAACGGCCAGATAAACCTTGACGATTTTCAGCACGCCCGGCGCCAGGTCGTCGCCCTGAGTGATCTTACGGCGTTTAGCTTCAAGTTTTTTCTCAAACTCGTGCTTCAACTCGTCGTACTGCTCGGCCAACTGTTCCAGCTGATTTTGTTTCTCTTCATCAGTCAGAGCCAGTTCCAGCCAGCGCTCGCGCGGCAGTTTGTCCAGTTTATCCGCTTCCACGCCGCCGGAAACCAGCACCGCATGGATACGGGCAAACAGACCGGCTTCCAGAATCTGCAGCTCTTCGGTCAGGTCTTTCTTAGCCTGCTTGAGCTGCATCTCTTCGATTTCCAACGCACGTTTATCTTTTTCCACGCCGTCGCGGGTAAAGACCTGTACGTCGATAACCGTACCGGAAACGCCGTTCGGCACGCGCAGAGAAGAATCCTTAACGTCGGACGCCTTCTCACCGAAGATCGCTCTCAGCAGTTTCTCTTCCGGGGTCAGCTGGGTTTCGCCTTTTGGCGTAACCTTACCGACCAGAATGTCGCCGCCGGTCACTTCCGCGCCGATATACACGATACCGGACTCATCCAGTTTGGAGAGCGCCGCTTCGCCCACGTTCGGGATATCGGCCGTGATTTCTTCCGGCCCCAGCTTGGTGTCGCGAGACACGCAGGCCAGTTCCTGAATATGGATGCTGGTAAAGCGATCTTCCTGCACCACACGCTCAGAGACGAGGATGGAGTCTTCGAAGTTGTAACCGTTCCACGGCATGAACGCTACGCGCATGTTCTGACCCAGCGCCAGTTCACCCAGATCGGTGGACGGGCCATCGGCCAGTACGTCGCCGCGTTCAACCGGCTCGCCCAGAGATACGCAAGGCATCTGGCTGATGCAGGTGTTCTGGTTGGAGCGGGTATATTTGGTCAGGTTATAGATATCGATCCCGGCTTCGCCCGGATACATTTCATCATCGTTAACGCGGATCACGATACGTGACGCATCGACATACTGCACGGTACCGCCGCGTTTCGCGACAGCCGTTACGCCGGAGTCGACCGCAACCGCACGTTCCATACCGGTACCAACCAGCGGCTTATCGGCGCGCAGGGTTGGAACGGCCTGACGTTGCATGTTCGCACCCATCAATGCACGGTTGGCGTCATCGTGTTCCAGGAATGGAATCAGTGAAGCACCGACGGATACCACCTGCTGAGTGGATACGTCCATATATTCAACCTGATCGCGGCTGAACAAGCTGGACTCGCCTTTATTACGGCAGGTAACCAGTTCATCAATGAAGTGGCCGTCTTCATCCAGGTTGGTGTTCGCCTGGGCGATAACGAAGTTGCCTTCTTCAATCGCGGACAGGTAATGGATTTCATCCGTTACCACATTGTCGCGCACGCGACGGTAAGGCGTTTCCAGGAAACCATACTCGTTAGTCTGCGCATAAACAGACAGGGAGTTGATCAGACCGATGTTCGGACCTTCCGGCGTTTCGATAGGACATACGCGGCCATAGTGGGTCGGGTGTACGTCTCGAACTTCAAAGCCGGCGCGTTCACGAGTCAAACCGCCTGGGCCCAAGGCAGAGATACGGCGTTTGTGCGTAATCTCGGACAGCGGGTTGTTCTGATCCATAAACTGCGACAGCTGGCTTGAACCGAAGAACTCTTTCACCGCGGCCGAAATCGGCTTGGCGTTGATCATGTCCTGCGGCATCAGCGTGTCGAGATCGCCCAGGGAAAGACGCTCTTTCACCGCGCGTTCAACACGAACCAAACCAACGCGGAATTGGTTTTCAGCCATTTCGCCGACGGAGCGGATACGACGGTTGCCCAGGTGGTCGATATCATCGACTTCGCCTTTACCGTTACGAATATCAATGAGCTTTTTCATCACATCGATGATGTCTTCTTTGCTCAGGATACCGGAACCTTCAATTTCGTCGCGCAGCAGAGAACGGTTGAACTTCATCCGGCCGACCGCAGATAAGTCGTAGCGATCTTCGGAGAAGAACAGATTCTCAAACAGCGTTTCAGCCGCTTCACGCGTCGGCGGCTCGCCGGGACGCATCATGCGGTAAATTTCAACCAGCGAGCTCAAACGGTCGTTAGACGGATCCACTCGCAGAGTTTCCGAGATATACGGGCCGTGATCCAGATCGTTGGTGAACAGCGTTTCAATACGTTTGTGGCCGGATTGGCTCAGCTTCGCCAACAGATCCAGCGACAATTCCATATTAGCGGTGCCGATCAGTTCGCCGGTGCTTTCATCCACGTAATCTTTGGAAAGCACTTTACCGACGATATATTCGACCGGTACTTCAATACGCTCGATGCCGTCTTTCTCTAACTGACGGATATGGCGGGCGGTGATGCGACGCCCTTTCTCAACGTAAACTTTACCTTCCGCTTCAATATCGAAAGAAGCGGTTTCACCGCGCAGACGCTCAGGCGTCAGATCCATCTGCAATTTGTTGCCATTGATTTCATAGACAACTTTATCGAAGAACAAGTCCAGGATCTGTTCGGTAGAGTAGCCCAGCGCGCGCAGAATAATCGTCGCGGGCAGTTTACGGCGGCGGTCAATACGGACAAACAGGTTATCTTTCGGATCGAATTCGAAATCCAGCCAGGAACCACGATAAGGAATGATGCGTGCGTTATACAGCACCTTACCTGAAGAGTGGGTTTTACCCTTGTCGCTGTCGAAGAATACACCAGGACTACGGTGCAACTGAGAAACGATAACACGCTCAGTACCGTTGATCACAAAAGTGCCGTTGTCGGTCATGAGCGGAATTTCGCCCATGTAAACTTCTTGCTCTTTGATATCTTTAACGGTGCCTTCAGGCGCTTCACGTTCGTAAATCACCAGGCGCAATTTGACGCGCAGCGGCGCAGAAAATGTCACGCCACGGATTTGACATTCTTTAACGTCAAATACCGGTTCACCCAGGCGATAGCTAACGTATTGCAGCTCTGAATTACCGCTATAACTCTGTATGGGGAAAACAGAACGGAATGCAGCTTCCAAACCGTACTGACCTTCCGGATCTTGCTCGATAAACTTCTGGAACGAGTCAAGCTGGATAGAAAGGAGATAAGGCACGTCCAGCACTTGCGGTCGTTTGCCAAAATCCTTACGAATGCGTTTTTTCTCGGTATAGGAGTAAACCATAGGGTTCCTCAGCTCGCTGAAAAGTCGAACCACTCTGTCCGTCCTAGCAAAGGACAGGTCATGCAACACTATTTCTGTCTATCGGAAAATGAAGTCCTTTCCGTAATACATCTTTCTATTACTCTTAAACCATTTCATTGCTCTTGCTCAGGCAGGGAACCCGGACAGGGAAGCAGTATATTAAGTCGTCAATAGAAAAATATATTGGGGGTAAAATCAATGGCTGAATAGTGTGAAATACCATTGATGCCCTACAGCGCAAAAAGGCTGGTGACCAAAAAGTCACCAGCCATCAGCCTAATAAATCAGGCTGCAACCTGGAAAGTCGGCTTATTTAACTTCAACTTCTGCGCCAGCTTCTTCCAGTGCTTTCTTCAGAGCTTCAGCGTCGTCTTTGCTGATGCCTTCTTTCAGAGCGGCCGGAGCGGATTCAACCAGATCTTTGGCTTCTTTCAGGCCCAGACCAGTTGCGCCACGTACTGCTTTGATAACAGCAACTTTGTTGCCGCCGATAGCTTTCAGTACAACGTCGAACTCAGTTTTTTCTTCAGCAGCTTCAGCCGGGCCAGCAGCAACAGCTACAGCGGCAGCAGCGGAAACACCGAATTTTTCTTCCATAGCGGAAACCAGTTCAACAACGTCCATTACAGACATAGCTGCTACTGCTTCCAGAATTTGATCTTTAGTGATAGACATAACAATTGTTCCTAAGAATCAGAAATAGTTTATACGTTAGCAAGTGCGGTAGAGAAAAAAGGGCAATTAAGCAGCTTCTTTCTGATCGCGTACAGCAGCCAGAGTGCGGACCAGTTTGCCTGCGGCGGCTTCTTTCATGGTCGACATCAGACGTGCCAGTGCTTCTTCGTAAGTCGGCAGCGTTGCCAGACGGTCAATTTGAGCCGCCGGGATCAGCTCACCTTCAAAGGCTGCAGCTTTGACCTCGAATTTTGCATTCGCTTTCGCGAATTCTTTGAACAAACGAGCAGCGGCGCCCGGGTGTTCTAAAGAGTATGCAATCAGGGTCGGACCAACAAACGTGTCTTTCAGGCACTCAAAAGAGGTCCCTTCAACAGCACGGCGCAGCAGAGTGTTGCGAACAACACGCATGTAAACGCCAGCTTCACGACCTGCTTTACGCAGTTCAGTCATTTTATCTACGGTTACGCCACGAGAATCCGCAACAACCGCAGACAGCGCACCTTTGGCTACTTCGCTGACTTCAGCAACAATTGCTTGTTTGTCTTGAAGATTTAATGCCATTAGCTTTTGCTCCTGGATTTAGCCGGAGGAAACCTCCGGAACTCACTTCACTTATCGCCAAAATGGAAATAAGCGTTGAAACACGGTGAGCAGAATCCAGCAAAGACAATCAAATGTTCTTCAGGCTCTGTCACCGTCTACGCAGGAAGATTAAGTCTCTTACAAGACACCTGCGGTCTTGGACGGAGGCCTGGATAGGCCAGGCTCCAACCGAAAATTCTTCTTTAATTCCGCTAACGGAACAACGGGCGTAAGATTATAGGTAAATCCCACGCCCGAGTAAAGCGAAACAAAAGCTATCAGACAGCGACTGCGTTCAGACCGCTTTGGTCAACAGCAACGCCGGCGCCCATAGTGGTGGACAGGCTGACTTTCTTGATGTACACGCCTTTCGCCTGAGACGGTTTGGCTTTTTTCAGCGCAACCAGCAGGGCTTCAAGGTTTTCTTTCAGTTTGTCAGCATCGAAATCAACCTTACCGATAGTGGTATGGATGATGCCGTTTTTGTCGTTGCGATAACGAATCTGACCTGCTTTAGCATTTTTAACCGCTTCAGCAACGTTAGGCGTTACGGTACCCACTTTCGGGTTTGGCATCAGGCCGCGAGGCCCCAAAACCTGACCTAATTGGCCAACAACGCGCATAGCATCTGGAGATGCGATGACGACGTCAAAGTTCATTTCGCCTTTCTTGATCTGATCGGCCAGATCTTCCATACCTACCAGTTCAGCGCCGGCAGCTTTCGCCGCTTCAGCGTTTGCACCCTGGGTAAAGACGGCAACGCGAACGGAACGACCGGTGCCGTGCGGCAGAACGGTTGCACCACGAACGTTTTGATCGGATTTACGTGCGTCGATGCCGAGGTTAACGGCAACGTCCACGCTTTCGACGAATTTAGCAGTGGCCAGCTCTTTGAGCAGGGCAACGGCTTCGTTGATGTCATATTGTTTGGTTGCATCAACTTTTTCACGGATCACGCGCATGCGCTTGGTCAGCTTAGCCATTTATTAACCCTCCACTACCAGGCCCATGGAACGAGCAGTACCTTCAATGGAACGCGCCATGGCTTCCACGTCGGCACCAGTCATGTCCGCAGCTTTGGTTTCTGCGATTTCACGAACCTGAGCACTCGTTACTTTACCTACCTTGTCTTTGTTCGGCTTACCGGAACCAGACTTGATACCCGCCGCTTTTTTCAGCAGAACGGCTGCCGGAGGCGTTTTGGTAACGAAGGTAAAAGAACGGTCAGAATAAACGGTAATAACAACCGGAATCGGCAGACCTTTTTCAACGCTTTCAGTTTTAGCATTGAACGCCTTACAGAATTCCATGATGTTAACACCTTGCTGACCCAGAGCCGGACCTACCGGTGGGCTCGGGTTAGCCATACCAGCCGCAACCTGCAGCTTGACATAGGCTTGTACTTTCTTGGCCATTTAACTTTCCTCGAATGGGTGATAGCGCCTTAAAAAAGGCTCCCCGTTATTTAATACGTTTCAGACGCTATAGCGCCCTGAAAACAAAAGGCGCGAAATTGTAGATTAATTTCGCGCCTGATACAAGCAACTCTTGCAGGAAACTTGGAAGTCCGCTTTAGCCTTTTTCGACCTGGCTGAAATCGAGCTCTACCGGCGTTGCGCGACCGAAGATCGACACAGACACTTTCAGGCGGCTCTTTTCATAATCAACTTCTTCGACTACGCCATTGAAGTCCGCAAACGGACCATCATTAACGCGAACCATTTCACCGGGTTCAAACAGCGTTTTCGGACGGGGCTTATCACCCACCTGCTGAAGGCGATTCATAATCGCATCCACTTCTTTATCGCTGATAGGCGCGGGACGATCCGACGTACCGCCGATAAATCCCATGACGCGGGGAACGCTACGAACCAGGTGCCAGCTCGCATCTTCCATCACCATCTGTACCAGCACATAACCAGGGAAAAATTTCCGTTCGCTTTTGCGACGCTGGCCGCCACGAATTTCAACCACTTCTTCCGTTGGCACCATGACTTCGCCAAACAGATCTTCCATGTTATGCAATTTGATATGCTCACGCAGCGACTGAGCCACGCGGCCTTCAAAACCGGAAAACGCCTGAACGACGTACCAACGTTTTTTTGGGGCTTCAGACATCTTAGAACCTCAGGCCAGTGATAAACGATACCAATCGGACCAGAATACCATCCAGCCCCCACAAAATCAGTGACATCACGGCAGTAACCGCGGCAACGATTAACGTGGTGTGTAACGCTTCCTGGCGAGTCGGCCAAATCACTTTACGTACTTCGGTACGAGCTTCACGGGCAAACGTTACTGTTGCTTTACCTTTTGTGGTCAGCAATGCCACGCCACCGGCGGCAGCAATCAGGATCACAACAGCTAATGCGCGCAGCGGCAGACTAAAGTCGCGGTAGTAATCGTTGCCGACAATCGCAACTATCAGCAATACAGCCACTACCAGCCATTTAATCACTTCCAGGCCACGCCCGGTCCCCTGAGCTTCGGTATTCGCACTCATAAACCAACCTGTCACAATGATTCAGACAAATAACTTTGCCCCGCAAAGCAGGGCAAACCAAACCGAAAGATGTTCTGTAAACGAATAATTCGGTATTTACGCCGTATCTACAGAGCCTATCTCACCAATGATTATATTCCATAATCGCTGATGAGATAGGTTCTACCACATGACAGCGTAGAAAAAGGGCATCAAATGATGCCCTTTTATCGCGTGTCGCGTCAAACGTTATCAGCGATTAAGCGATAACTTTAGCAACAACGCCCGCGCCAACGGTACGACCGCCTTCACGGATAGCGAAACGCAGACCGTCATCCATTGCGATTGGCGCAATCAGAGTAACAACCATCTTCACGTTATCGCCCGGCATTACCATTTCCACGCCTTCCGGCAGTTCGATGGTGCCCGTTACGTCAGTTGTACGGAAGTAGAACTGCGGACGGTAGCCTTTGAAGAACGGAGTATGACGGCCGCCTTCATCTTTGCTCAGGATATACACTTCAGATTCAAACTGCGTATGCGGCTTGATTGAACCTGGTTTAGCCAGTACCTGACCACGCTCAACGTCATCACGTTTGGTACCACGCAGCAGAACGCCCACGTTCTCGCCCGCACGGCCTTCGTCCAGCAGTTTGCGGAACATTTCCACGCCGGTACAAGTGGTTTTCGTGGTGTCTTTGATGCCGACGATTTCAACTTCGTCGCCAACTTTGATGATACCGCGTTCTACACGACCGGTAACAACCGTACCACGACCGGAGATGGAGAATACGTCTTCGATCGGCAGCAGGAACGGCTTGTCGATGGCACGTTCCGGTTCCGGGATATAAGTATCCAGGGCGTTAGCCAGTTCGATGATTTTCGCTTCCCACTCGGCGTCGCCTTCCAGCGCTTTCAGCGCAGAACCGCGGATAACCGGCGTGTCGTCGCCCGGGAATTCATACTGAGACAGCAGTTCACGCACTTCCATCTCAACCAGTTCCAGCAGTTCTTCATCATCAACCATGTCACATTTGTTCAGGAACACGATGATGTAAGGAACGCCAACCTGACGACCCAGCAGGATGTGCTCACGAGTCTGCGGCATCGGGCCGTCGGTCGCGGCAACAACCAGGATAGCGCCGTCCATCTGCGCAGCGCCGGTGATCATGTTTTTCACATAGTCGGCGTGTCCCGGGCAGTCAACGTGCGCGTAGTGGCGAGTCGGGGTATCGTATTCAACGTGAGACGTGTTGATGGTGATACCACGGGCTTTTTCTTCCGGCGCGTTATCGATCTGATCGAATGCACGAGCGGCACCGCCGTAGGTTTTAGCCAGCACGGTAGTGATCGCTGCAGTCAGCGTTGTTTTACCATGGTCAACGTGGCCGATAGTACCGACGTTAACGTGCGGTTTTGTACGTTCAAATTTTTCTTTAGACATCGATTGTCCCTCTAAGACACGGATAAATCGGTGGTATCACCACATCAACCAAGCAACTGCTTGCTGAATTTTTTAACAGAAAGAAAATCAGGAGGAAGAATTAAAGAAGTGGTGCTGATAGGCAGATTCGAACTGCCGACCTCACCCTTACCAAGGGTGCGCTCTACCAACTGAGCTATATCAGCACATCTTTGGAGCGGGCAGTGGGAATCGAACCCACATCATCAGCTTGGAAGGCTGAGGTAATAGCCATTATACGATGCCCGCATCCTGGAACTCGGCTACCTGATTTTTCTGTAGATTTTGAAATTGGAGGACAACATTAACCTCCGCATTCTTCGATCCGGCTTAGTGCTGCATACCGTATCGATTTTATCCTGTCGCCAGGATTGAATTTGGTGGTGGGGGAAGGATTCGAACCTTCGAAGTCTGTGACGGCAGATTTACAGTCTGCTCCCTTTGGCCGCTCGGGAACCCCACCTGATTGTGCACTTAATGGTGCCGGCTGCCGGAATCGAACTGGCGACCTACTGATTACAAGTCAGTTGCTCTACCTACTGAGCTAAGCCGGCATCAAGTGCTGCGCATTCTAGGTAGACCGAACGGCCTATGCAACAAAAAAATCGCATAAAATGCGCTATCGCTTAGATTTTATCCAAATTTGAACACGGATCCATAACGGCAGCAATAATTCGCACAAAGAAACACCAAATCCGATCAGTATCAAATACCCAATCAATGAAATTTCTAACGGCTCTGTTGCACCAAAAACGTGATGCTTGCCCCGATAAAAGGCATTTTTTAATGACTACAGCCTACCTTTCATGCGTCTGGTCGTAATTGCAAGTTGGAACGGATCTTGCCTAATAATAGATATGTCCCACCTGCCAGGAGACTCATCATGAAAATCGTATCCCTCAATGTCGCCACCTTGCCAGTCTACCGTGGCGAGCTTGCGAATCTATTAATAGATGCGGTAGCTAAAGGCGCCTCGGTCGGGTATCAAGCGCCGTTATCACATGAAGAAGCGGAAAGCTATTTCCACAGCCTGCGTCCATCATTAGCAAAGGGAGAGCGTATTCTGTGGATTGCCCGCGACATCGAGGGTGTCATCGGCAGCGTGCAATTGGAGCTTTGTCAAAAAACAAACGGGCAGAACAGAGCCGAAATTCAAAAACTACTGGTGCATAGCCGGGCGAGAAGAATGGGAATCGGCAGGCAATTAATGCAAACGTTGGAAAAGGCCGCGTTGCAACAACAGCGTGGGTTACTTTATTTGGATACTCAGGCTGGTTCGCCCGCGGAAATGTTTTACCGTTCATTGGGATACAGGTACTTAGGCGAACTTCCTGATTATGCCAGCACGCCAGATGGTTATTACCATCCCACCGCGATTTATTATAAACGCCTCTTCGCGGTGAATCATGTAGGGCGAGCCATTGCCAGCTAATCTCCAGCCCGATGCCTCCTTATTTCATATCGGCATCGGGTATCAAATTGTTTTTCTCTTCTTTTTTTCACCAGCAAAGTGTTAACCTGCTCATAATCCAAATTTTTATACAAAGAAAGAGTTCTATGCCCTGAGCCTGGCTGATTATACTATGTAGCTCGTTTAGCTTAGGTGGGCTAGAGTCCCCTTTCTTACCTGTACAAGCAGGCAGAATTAGACTTATGAGAAATAGAGAGCAACCTTTGGCTACACCATATCTGCAATTTGATCGCCGTCAATGGGCCGCTTTGCGCGATTCTGTTCCATTAACGCTGACAGAAGAAGAAATAGTTAAACTTAAAGGGATTAACGAAGATCTATCCTTGGATGAAGTCGCTGAAATCTATCTGCCTTTATCCCGACTGCTTAACTTCTACATTAGCTCAAACCTGCGACGTCAGGCGGTTTTGGAGCAGTTTTTGGGAACGGATGGCCAAAAGATCCCTTATATCATCGGTATTGCCGGCAGCGTAGCCGTGGGTAAAAGCACCACCGCTCGCGTTTTGCAAGCGCTACTCAGCCGCTGGCCGGAACACCGCAGCGTAGAGTTGATCACAACGGACGGCTTTCTGCATCCGAATAAGGTATTAAAAGATCGCAATCTGATGAAGAAAAAAGGCTTTCCGCAGTCTTATGACATGCATAGCCTGGTAAAATTCGTTTCCGATATTAAATCAGGCGCGCCTAAAGTCATGGCGCCAACCTATTCTCATCTTATTTATGACATTGTTCCCGACCATCACAAAATAATACAACAGCCAGATATTTTAATACTGGAAGGTTTGAATGTATTACAAAGCGGCATGGATTACCCCCACGATCCGCATAGGGTTTTTGTCTCTGACTTTGTTGATTTTTCAATTTATGTTGATGCGCCCGAAGACTTATTAAAAAGCTGGTATATCAATAGGTTCCTAAAGTTCAGACAGGGCGCGTTTTCAGATCCCAGCTCATATTTTCATAACTACGCAAAGCTATCCGAGCAAGAGGCGATCGATATTGCATCTCAACTTTGGCAAGAAATAAATGGACTTAATTTAAAACAGAATATTCTACCGACTCGCGAGCGAGCCAGCCTTATTATGACAAAAAGCGCTAATCATGCCGTGGAACGCGTCCGTTTAAGAAAATAAATATCAGCTTAGAATAAGGGGATAACATCCCCTTATTCTACAATCCTCTTAACGAGATCTCCCCGCCAATATACGGTGTGATTTCACCATCGCTTTCCAACAATAATGCGCCTTGTTGATCGATACCCCGATCAATTCCATGTATCTCTCTATTACCGATAATCAACTTAACAGGGCGATTGAAATAGTTGTCCAGCTGTTCCCAGCGGGAAATAAATGGAGACAGTCCTTGTTGTTCAAACATAGCCAGCGCATGTCTGAGTTCTGAAATCAGCGTAGCGGCCAGGATATTACGATCGACCGAGATCCCAGCTTCCTGAAGGTTTATCCATCCTTGATTAATCACATTATCTGTCGGATCTCGCATCCGTAAATTAACACCGGCACCAATCACCAAGTGCGCCGCATCGCCCGTTTTTCCCGTCAGTTCAACCAGAATTCCAGCCAGCTTGCGATCGTTCAGATACAGATCGTTAGGCCATTTTACACGAACCCCCTCGGCACCAAGCTTATGCAACACCTCGGACATGATTATCCCAATAACCAGGCTTACGCCAATAGCGGCTGCCGGGCCTTGTTCCAGACGCCAATATAATGATAAATAAAGGTTAGCGCCAAAAGGAGAAAACCACTGACGACCGCGGCGTCCGCGCCCTGAGTATTGATATTCAGCAATACAGGCATCACCGGAGGACAGAGAATTAAACCGCTCTAGAATGTACTGGTTAGTTGAATCAACTACCGGTAAAACAGTGACCCCACCTTCCGGTAGCGCACTAAGGATCTTTTCCTCATCCAGCAACTGCATCGGCGCAGGCAAGCAATACCCCTTTCCGGTGACGGTAAAAATATCAATCCCCCACTCTCGAAGCGTCTGGATATGTTTATTAATCGCCGCCCGACTCATTCCCAACATTTCACCCAGAACTTCCCCTGAATAAAAGCCACCGTCGGACAGAATATTAATTAGTTTAAGAGGAACCTTAATATCCCTCATGATAATACCTCAACAGCATTGACCTCTCCCCGAGCGGCAATAAAACGAACTTCTGGCTCCAGCCAAATGCTAAATCGTTCAGCAACCTGATTGCGGATATGACGAGCTAGATTAACAACATCAAGACTCGTTGCATTACCTTGATTAATCAACACTAACGCCTGCTGGCTATGTACTGCGGCCCCCCCAACCTGAAACCCCTTCAGATGGCACTGGTCTATCAACCATCCCGCAGCCAGCTTAACCTGACCGTCAGGCTGCGAGTAATGGGGGGCATTAGGATATGTCTTCAGAATATCGGCGGCATTATCAGCCATAATAACAGGATTTTTAAAGAAGCTTCCCGCATTTCCAGTCACCGCGGGATCAGGCAGCTTACTGCCCCGCATATGACAGACCATATCGAATATTTGCCGAGGTGTTGCCGTTGCCGGATCCAGTTTGTTCAAATCACCATAACCTAACAGGGGGCGCCAGTTTTTATTCAAAAATAAACCGACGGCAACGATGGCGAATCCGTCCCGGTATTGATGTTTAAATATACTTTCCCGATAACCAAATTGACATTCGGAAGCGGTGAGGCGTTTTATCGTGCCGTGAGTCAAATCCAGTAAATCCACATACTCACATACGTCTTTTAACTCTACGCCATAAGCGCCAATATTCTGAATAGGCGCGGAACCAACGCATCCTGGAATTAAAGCCAGATTCTCTAAGCCCGCTATCCCCAACGCGAGCGTATGCTGCACCAGATAGTGCCAATTTTCGCCCGAACCGACGTGCAGGCGCCACCCATCAGTATCTTCTTTAACATCGATACCTTTAATACGGTTGAGCAGAATTGTTCCCGAAAAATCTTCAAGGAAAAGCACATTACTCCCTTCCCCTAATAGGAGAACAGGGGTCTGTGATAAGCAGGCCGTTCGCCACCCGTCAATTAATTGCTCTTGTGTATCCGCGATTGTGACTTGCGACGCGAAAACAGGTAATGCGAAGGTATGATACGGTTTTAGCGATATGACACTATTCGTCATAGTATGAGTACTCTTTAGATCAGATATTCCATAGTCTACCTGATCCAGAACGGATATTTGCGCGGTTTTATCTTAATAACGAATGTGGCGTACAACGTAAATTGAAAGGGTTTTTATTCCATCCGCAACGTCCAAATCCCGCTGTCCCGCGCCGGCGACCGCTCTCCCATCAAACTCGAACTGCACGCAAAACAAAAGGCCCAGTCTTTCGACTGGGCCTTCCGCCTGATTTGATGCCTGGCAGTTCCCTACTCTCACATGGGGAGACCCCACACTACCATCGGCGCTTCGGCGTTTCACTTCTGAGTTCGGCATGGGGTCAGGTGGGACCACCGCGCTATCGCCGCCAGGCAAATTCTGTTTTATCCCAACCGTCGCAGTTTTCTCTGCAACCATCGGAACCAATCTTCGAACAAGCTGAACTTCTCTGAGTCTATTCGTATCATCCTGATACTCACCCCCACGGGGCCAGTGCTCCGCACCGTTCAAAATCGTTACCGACGATTTTGTCTCTCTAAAACACCTTCGGTGTTGTAAGGTTAAGCCTCTCGGGTCATTAGTACTGGTTAGCTCAACGTCTCGCAACGCTTACACACCCAGCCTATCTACGTCGTCGTCTTCAACGGCCCTTCAGGGGACTCAAAGTCCCAGGGAAGACTCATCTCGAGGCAAGTTTCCCGCTTAGATGCTTTCAGCGGTTATCTCTTCCGCACGTAGCTACCGGGCAATGCAATTGGCATCACAACCCGTACACCAGTGGTGCGTTCACTCCGGTCCTCTCGTACTAGGAGCAACCCCTCTCAATCTTCCAACGCCCACGGCAGATAGGGACCGAACTGTCTCACGACGTTCTAAACCCAGCTCGCGTACCACTTTAAATGGCGAACAGCCATACCCTTGGGACCTACTTCAGCCCCAGGATGTGATGAGCCGACATCGAGGTGCCAAACACCGCCGTCGATATGAACTCTTGGGCGGTATCAGCCTGTTATCCCCGGAGTACCTTTTATCCGTTGAGCGATGGCCCTTCCATTCAGAACCACCGGATCACTAAGACCTGCTTTCGCACCTGCTCGAGCCGTCACTCTCGCAGTCAAGCTAGCTTATGCCTTTGCACTAACCTCCTGATGTCCGACCAGGATTAGCTAACCTTCGTGCTCCTCCGTTACTCTTTGGGAGGAGACCGCCCCAGTCAAACTACCCACCAGACACTGTCCGCAACCCCGCTCAGGGGCCCACGTTAGAACATCGAACATTAAAGGGTGGTATTTCAAGGTCGGCTCCACGCAGACTGGCGTCCACGCTTCAAAGCCTCCCACCTATCCTACACATCAAGGCTCAAGGTTCAGTGTCAAGCTATAGTAAAGGTTCACGGGGTCTTTCCGTCTTGCCGCGGGTACACTGCATCTTCACAGCGAGTTCAATTTCACTGAGTCTCGGGTGGAGACAGCCTGGCCATCATTACGCCATTCGTGCAGGTCGGAACTTACCCGACAAGGAATTTCGCTACCTTAGGACCGTTATAGTTACGGCCGCCGTTTACCGGGGCTTCGATCAAGAGCTTCGCCCAAAGGCTGACCCCATCAATTAACCTTCCGGCACCGGGCAGGCGTCACACCGTATACGTCCACTTTCGTGTTTGCACAGTGCTGTGTTTTTATTAAACAGTTGCAGCCAGCTGGTATCTGCGACTGGTCTCAGCTCCATCCGCAAGGGACTTCACCAAATCCAGCGTGCCTTCTCCCGAAGTTACGGCACCATTTTGCCTAGTTCCTTCACCCGAGTTCTCTCAAGCGCCTGAGTATTCTCTACCTGACCACCTGTGTCGGTTTGGGGTACGATTGCGTGTTGCCTGGAGCTTAGAGGCTTTTCCTGGAAGCGTAGCATCGGTTACTTCGTCACCGTAGTGACTCGTCGTCACGCCTCAGTGTTGACAGTGTTCCGGATTTACCAAAAACACCCACCTACACGCTTAAACCGGGACAACCGTCGCCCGGCCAACCTAGCTTTCTCCGTCCCCCCTTCGCAGCAACACCCAGTACAGGAATATTAACCTGTTTCCCATCGACTACGCTTTTCAGCCTCGCCTTAGGGGTCGACTCACCCTGCCCCGATTAACGTTGGACAGGAACCCTTGGTCTTCCGGCGTGCGGGTTTTTCACCCGCATTATCGTTACTTATGTCAGCATTCGCACTTCTGATACCTCCAGCAACCCTCACGGGCCACCTTCGCAGGCTTACAGAACGCTCCCCTACCCAACAACGCCTAAGCGTCGCTGCCGCAGCTTCGGTGCATGGTTTAGCCCCGTTACATCTTCCGCGCAGGCCGACTCGACCAGTGAGCTATTACGCTTTCTTTAAATGATGGCTGCTTCTAAGCCAACATCCTGGCTGTCTGGGCCTTCCCACATCGTTTCCCACTTAACCATGACTTTGGGACCTTAGCTGGCGGTCTGGGTTGTTTCCCTCTTCACGACGGACGTTAGCACCCGCCGTGTGTCTCCCGTGATAACATTCTACGGTATTCGCAGTTTGCATCGAGTTGGTAAGTCGGGATGACCCCCTAGTCGAAACAGTGCTCTACCCCCGTAGATGAGTTCACGAGGCGCTACCTAAATAGCTTTCGGGGAGAACCAGCTATCTCCCGGTTTGATTGGCCTTTCACCCCCAGCCACAGGTCATCCGCTAATTTTTCAACATTAGTCGGTTCGGTCCTCCAGTTAGTGTTACCCAACCTTCAACCTGCCCATGGCTAGATCACCGGGTTTCGGGTCTATACTCTGCAACTTAACGCCCAGTTAAGACTCGGTTTCCCTGCGGCTCCCCTATTCGGTTAACCTTGCTACAGAATATAAGTCGCTGACCCATTATACAAAAGGTACGCAGTCACCCCACCCCAAAACACTCACTGCTTGTTTTGTGTGTTGGTCATCGCAAAACACGCGATGACAACCGCCACCTCGACATCCGCATCGCCTTTCGGCCCGGAAGTGTTTTGGTGGTGGGGCTCCCACTGCTTGTACGTACACGGTTTCAGGTTCTATTTCACTCCCCTCGCCGGGGTTCTTTTCGCCTTTCCCTCACGGTACTGGTTCACTATCGGTCAGTCAGGAGTATTTAGCCTTGGAGGATGGTCCCCCCATCTTCAGACAGGATATCACGTGTCCCGCCCTACTCATCGAACTCACAGCCTGTGCATTTTTGTGTACGGGACTATCACCCTCTGTCGTGCGACTTTCCAGACGCTTCCACTAATACACAAACTGATTCAGGTTCTGGGCTTTTCCCCGTTCGCTCGCCGCTACTGGGGGAATCTCGGTTGATTTCTTTTCCTCGGGGTACTGAGATGTTTCAGTTCCCCCGGTTCGCCTCGTTTGACTATGGATTCATCAAACGATGATGCACAAGTGCACCGGGTTTCCCCATTCGGGTATCGTCGGCTGTTACGGTTCATATCACCTTACCGACGCTTTTCGCAGATTAGCACGCCCTTCATCGCCTCTGACTGCCTAGGCATCCACCGTGTACGCTTAGTCGCTTAACCTCACAACCCGAAGGTGTTTCGTAAAACACGTTCGCGCCGTGATTATTTGAGAGACTCTGATACAACCAAACCACATCTCAATACTGCACGGAGAGACAGGTTCAGCCGCATCGTTTCAAATTTCAGCTTGTTCCAGATTGTTAAAGAGCATAATACTTCACAGCATACTGTTCCCAATACGCTCTGAAGTCTTTATATGGTGGAGCTATGCGGGATCGAACCGCAGACCTCCTGCGTGCAAAGCAGGCGCTCTCCCAGCTGAGCTATAGCCCCATGACCTACACTTACAGCTACCTTTAGTACCACTCATAGAAGAGTTAATCCGTTTCCAGGCAAGGCGTGAAATGGCGAAGCATACTCTCGTATGCGAGTCATTTCACAACGCAGCATGGGAATGAATTTGGTAGGCCTGAGTGGACTTGAACCACCGACCTCACCCTTATCAGGGGTGCGCTCTAACCACCTGAGCTACAAGCCTATTAAGGTATTTCTGCTCGTCATTTTCATCAGACAATCTGTGTGGACACTGCACTAACCTGTATCAGGCTTTTGGTAAGGAGGTGATCCAACCGCAGGTTCCCCTACGGTTACCTTGTTACGACTTCACCCCAGTCATGAATCACAAAGTGGTAAGCGCCCCCCCGAAGGTTAAGCTACCTACTTCTTTTGCAACCCACTCCCATGGTGTGACGGGCGGTGTGTACAAGGCCCGGGAACGTATTCACCGTAGCATTCTGATCTACGATTACTAGCGATTCCGACTTCATGGAGTCGAGTTGCAGACTCCAATCCGGACTACGACGCACTTTATGAGGTCCGCTTGCTCTCGCGAGGTCGCTTCTCTTTGTATGCGCCATTGTAGCACGTGTGTAGCCCTACTCGTAAGGGCCATGATGACTTGACGTCATCCCCACCTTCCTCCGGTTTATCACCGGCAGTCTCCTTTGAGTTCCCGACCAAATCGCTGGCAACAAAGGATAAGGGTTGCGCTCGTTGCGGGACTTAACCCAACATTTCACAACACGAGCTGACGACAGCCATGCAGCACCTGTCTCACGGTTCCCGAAGGCACTAAGGCATCTCTGCCAAATTCCGTGGATGTCAAGAGTAGGTAAGGTTCTTCGCGTTGCATCGAATTAAACCACATGCTCCACCGCTTGTGCGGGCCCCCGTCAATTCATTTGAGTTTTAACCTTGCGGCCGTACTCCCCAGGCGGTCGACTTAACGCGTTAGCTCCGGAAGCCACGGTTCAAGACCACAGCCTCCAAGTCGACATCGTTTACGGCGTGGACTACCAGGGTATCTAATCCTGTTTGCTCCCCACGCTTTCGCACCTGAGCGTCAGTCTTCGTCCAGGGGGCCGCCTTCGCCACCGGTATTCCTCCAGATCTCTACGCATTTCACCGCTACACCTGGAATTCTACCCCCTCTACGAGACTCTAGCCTGCCAGTCTTGAATGCAGTTCCCAGGTTAAGCCCGGGGATTTCACATCCAACTTAACAGACCGCCTGCGTGCGCTTTACGCCCAGTCATTCCGATTAACGCTTGCACCCTCCGTATTACCGCGGCTGCTGGCACGGAGTTAGCCGGTGCTTCTTCTGCGGGTAACGTCAATGAATAAGGCTATTAACCTTATCCCCTTCCTCCCCGCTGAAAGTGCTTTACAACCCGAAGGCCTTCTTCACACACGCGGCATGGCTGCATCAGGGTTTCCCCCATTGTGCAATATTCCCCACTGCTGCCTCCCGTAGGAGTCTGGACCGTGTCTCAGTTCCAGTGTGGCTGGTCATCCTCTCAGACCAGCTAGGGATCGTCGCCTAGGTGGGCCATTACCCCGCCTACTAGCTAATCCCATCTGGGTTCATCCGATGGTGTGAGGCCCGAAGGTCCCCCACTTTGGTCTTGCGACGTTATGCGGTATTAGCTACCGTTTCCAGTAGTTATCCCCCTCCATCGGGCAGATCCCCAGACGTTACTCACCCGTCCGCCGCTCGCCGGCAAAGAAGCAAGCTTCTTCCCGCTGCCGCTCGACTTGCATGTGTTAGGCCTGCCGCCAGCGTTCAATCTGAGCCATGATCAAACTCTTCAATTTAAGATTTGTTTGATTCGCTTAATTAAAAGCTGTGCTCAAAGAATTAATAACTGTTTATTCGTAATGAATTTACTGTTGTCACTCTTCAAGACTTTTTTATATCGTTGCCGATACGGTCTTGTGAGTGCCCACACAGATTGTCTGATTGAATTGTTAAAGAGCAGTGCCACAATATCCTGTGGCGCGGGCGGCATATACTATGCTTTTCCGCAGTGAAGTCAAGCGATTATTGCCTGGCTTCCGACTTACCGCACAACAGCGCGAGCGCCGTTGCCGTGTCAGTGGGAGCGCATTATAGGGACTTCTCGGCGGCTGACAAGCGCTAAATGAAAAAAAATCCTCAAGCGCTTATTATTTACCCATCGCGCCATTAAAGTGATAGTTTTTCCAGCGATGAAAAGCCGTAACGCTGTAATACAGGCCAAAGCGTCGCCACTTTAGGTGTTATCGCCAGACAATAAACCAGATTCTTTTCCGCTGAGACAGGCGCATGCTCAAGGTTAGCGATAAGCCATGCCGTTCTCCTGGCGATAGCCGCCCCCGAATCAACCAGGCGAGTGCCGTTGGGCAACGCCAGATGCAGCTCATCCGCCAATAGAGGGAAATGCGTGCATCCGAGCACGACGGTGTCAGGCGGTTCCGGCAGCCGTAACCACGGACGCAAGACTTTTTGCAGCTCGTCTGTACTAATGTTTTCCCCTTGAAGTTTAGCCTCCGCCAGTTCAACCAGCTCGGAAGATCCCAGCAACAGTATCTGGCAGTCATTGGCGAAACGCGCGATAAGCTCATGCGTATAGGGCCGTTGCACGGTCGCGCGGGTGGCCAACAGCCCGACGACGCCATTGCGCGTCAGCTTAGCGGCAGGTTTAACCGCCGGAACAACGCCCACCACCGGGAAGCTAAAGCGTTCGCGCAGTGATGGAAGGGAAATGGTGCTGGCGGTATTACAGGCAATCACCACCAGCGCCAACCGGTGTCGTTGCTGGATTGCCGTAACAACGCTGAGAACACGTTCGATAATAAACTGCTGAGGCTTTTCGCCGTAAGGAAATGCCTCATTGTCGAACGCATAGATATAGTGAAGATCCGGCAATAATTGCCGGATTTCATTATAAACAGACAACCCGCCTACGCCGGAATCAAACACCAGCACGGTAGGACGGGCAGGCAGGTCAGAAGGTATAGCTTCCGGTGAGATAGTATTCTCGCCCTGCCGTACGGTAGCCATATGCCGTCTCATAATCTTTATCAAACAGGTTGGCGATTCTACCACGAACCGTTAGTTGGGGGGTTATCGGATATGAGGCGGAAAGATCGACCGTGCTGTAGCTTGGCAGGCGGCGTTGTTGAGCGTTAAATATACTTGGGCTGTTATCGTATCGTTTGCCGGTGTACTGATAAACGATATCCATATCAACATCAAACATGGTCCAGTCAATCTGGTATGAGGCTTTTTGCTTAGCGCGACGCGCCAACACGCTATTATCCGAGTCCCGTCGAGGATCCAGGTATTCTAGCGTGAGACGATGACTAAATATCCCAGTATCAACGTTACCCGTCCACTCCACGCCTTTTATGGTCGCTTTATCCGTATTGAAATACTTGCTGGTGGCAAAATCGTAATCAATCAGATTATCAACCTTGTTGCGGTAAGCGGATAAACGCCATGACAACGGCCCGGTAAGCCCTTCCAATCCGGCTTCCCACTGAGACGACTCCTCTGCCTTAATATCTCTATTACCCCAGGTGCCGTATATCTGACCAAAAGCCGGAGCGCGAAACGCGGTTCCGTACGACACGGTGAAGCGATAGCCCGGTATAAATTCCCAGCCAGCGGCGCCCTGCCAGGTATTATGGCGATTATATTGGCTGCTATCGTCCGTCCGTACGGCGCCTTCTAATGTTACCTGATCAAAGTATTGTTGCTGGGCGGTAAGATAGAACCCAGTGTTTTCACGCGCATGTCCTTCATTGCCCGTGCCCGGCTTGTTCTCTTCCCTCCGCCAGTCAGCACCGGCGCTCACCGAACCATGCGCTATTTGTAACGTATTGCCCCATAATACGCTGCGCTGCGTCACTTCATTCAATGAGTAGCCGGGGGCATAGTTCCCTTGGTCGGATTCGAAATTATAATCTTTATATGTCTGATAACTTGCAATAAATTGCGATGAAAAATCGTTATGTTGGAATCGCAGGCCGCCATCAAAATTCCGGCTGTATAGCTGCCGCGTATCGCTGCTGCCGGCAGAGGTTTGATCGTAATCGGTCTTATTGCCGTAGCCATAGGAGCGCACAAAACCGGACACAGAATCATTGAATCGCTGTTCTATGCTTCCCCAAAGAGCCTTGCTACGAAAGCCATCGTCATCGTTATCGGCTGGAACGGATGACCTAGGGTAGACATTGAAACCCTGTGTTTCCTCAAAAGATCCGGCCAAACTTAACGCGGTATTATCTCCGATATGCTGACGAATGCTGCCATCATAGATTTGATATTTATGCGAACCCATGCCCGCTTCCAGTTTTCCGCCATCCGTCTCTTTTTGAGTAATGATATTAATTACCCCGCCGATGGCTTCCGAGCCATAAACAGCCGAGCGAGGGCCGCGGATATATTCAATACGCTGCACCAGCGTCATCGGTATCTGATTAAAATCAACGCTACCGATCACTCCCGGCGAGGCCATGCGAACCCCATCAATCAAGACGAGCACATGACTGGAATTGGTTCCGCGAATAAACATCGACGCGCTTTGCCTCATCCCCCCGTTCTGCGCGATATCCACGCCCGGCAGACGGCGCATAACATCCGTCAGGTTTTTTGCCTGCCAGCGGTCGATATCTTCGCGGGTAACGATATCTACCGGGGCAAGAACAGAAGAAACGGGTTGAGGAACGCGGTTAGCCGTAACGACGATATCACCGTCACGCTCTTGAGATGAATCCGTATTGTCTTGCGCCCAGACGGGAAAGGCCGTGACAGAGAACACTGTCGACAGCAATATTTTTTTATTAAGCATTTATCGAGCATCCAAACGATATAGAGGATGCCGCACTACCATGATGAATAGCACGCGATGATCATGGTCACTGCGACGTATACCGGCAGGTCTTCGGGCTTGGGGCCGCTGTTACTTTGATTCCCGAAACATCGTTCGTGATCGCCATGATTCGCAATAAACGTTGGTAACAACCGTTCGTAACAACAAAGAGCGATGACTTCCCATCTTTAACAAGACAGTGTCTGCATCATGCTATCGCTCTGACTACCCTTACCGCTGCGCGTCAGCTCCAGATTCACACTGGATTCCCTTTTAACTTGTAATAAAAGGCCGGATTTTCATGCTACGATCGCGCTACTCGGAGGTCTAGTCTCTTATTTCATTACAGAGTAATAACATTGTAAAGCTGGACTTCCCAGCCGGATTACCTGGATTTTCCGGCCAATATAGCCATTTTTGATGCCGTTCAGATGAGAAAACCATGACGCCAGAGAACTTGCCCGTTGAACAATACGACAACCAGTTAGCACAAAAAACAGAACGTCTTAGCAACATGATGGCATCATTTAATGCGCCTAAACCTGCTGTTTTTCGTTCCCCCGCCAGCCATTACCGAATGCGCGCAGAGTTCCGCATCTGGCATGACGGCGACGATCTTTACCACATCATGTTCGATCAACAGACCAAGCAGCGTATTCGCGTCGATCGGTTTCCGGCGGCCAGCGAATTGATAAACCGGTTGATGCCTGCATTGATCGCCGCTCTGCGGCCCAATCCTATTCTGCGTCGCAAACTGTTCCAGATTGATTATCTTTCCACCATGAGTGGCGAAGTAGTGGTTTCCATGCTGTATCACCGGGCGTTGGATGATGAATGGCGGCAGCATGCCGGCGCGCTGCGCGATGAACTGCGTACGCAGGGGTTTCAATTGCAACTGATTGGCCGCGCGACAAAAACCAAGATCTGCCTGGATCGGGATTATGTCGACGAATGTCTGCCCGTCGCCGGGCGCGATATGATTTACCGGCAGGTTGAGAACAGCTTTACCCAACCCAACGCGTTCATCAACATTCAAATGCTGGAATGGGCGCTGGACGCGACAAAAGGTTCGACGGGGGATCTGCTGGAGCTGTATTGCGGCAACGGAAATTTCTCACTGGCGCTGGCGCGTAATTTTGATCGCGTGCTGGCGACCGAAATCGCCAAGCCGTCGGTCGCCGCCGCGCAATACAATATTGCCGCCAATCACATTGATAACGTGCAAATTATCCGTATGTCGGCGGAAGAGTTTACGCAAGCCATGAATGGCGTTCGCCCGTTCAAGCGTTTACAAGGCATCGATCTGACAGACTATCGCTGCGAAACCATTTTCGTCGATCCCCCGCGTAGCGGGCTGGATACGGAAACCGTCAAGCTGGTACAGGCTTATCCGCGTATTCTTTATATTTCCTGCAATCCCGAAACGCTGCGCCATAATCTGGAAACGCTGACGGAAACTCATCAAATCAGCCGGCTGGCGCTGTTTGACCAATTCCCCTACACCCACCATATGGAATGCGGCGTGCTGCTTGAGAAACGCCAGTAATCATGCGGCAAGGCAGGTGGTCTTTACTCGCCTGCCGTACGTCATACCTCCGGGGCGTCATTCTCTTTGGCGGATTTCCGGGCTTTTAGCTTGAAGCCGATCCAGAACACCAATGCCACGCACAGAATTGAGGGCACAAAGTTTGAGCCTATACTGGGATACTCAACGCGCACGATCGCGCTGTAGAGCAACAGCCCCAGTAAAAAACAGGCGGCCACCAGCAGGGGAGCCTCTTCCGACATACTGCGGCTCATATATCGCTGGTGAAGGCAATAGATGGATAAAATCAGCGTAATGATGGGAAATATCGAAAACGGCACCAGCGCGCTAAACAACGCAGAAAATGAACCGTTAATGGATAAACCCGCGACCAACGCTAAAATCAGCGTACCTTTTTCTCCATAATGGTAGGATTGTTCTGTCATAGCTTTTCTCTTCTCTATAGCTGTTTATACCCTTCCATTTTCCAAGCCGGCTTCCGGCGCGCTGAAATCTATCGGGTATATACCAAAAATTTACGACATACCTGCGTGGCTATCCTGCTCTTTGCGATACCAGTAGTAGGCGCCTTTGGAAATCATGCGCAGTTGCAATACCAGCCTCTCCTCCAGTTGTTTCCGCTGCTCCAGGCCGACATCCAGCGCCTCCGCCCCGGCGCTGAAAACAATGATGACCATCGCTTCCGCCTGCGCTTCCGCAAAACTGCGTGGAATATGATTTTCGACTTCCAGATAATCCGCCAGTTCAGCAATAAAATGCTGAATCTCGCGCGCGACAGCGGCGCGAAACGCGGCGGAAGTCCCCGAACGCTCGCGCAATAACAGCCTGAAGGCATTAGGGTTATTGCCGATAAACTCCATAAAGGTTGAGACCGACGTTTTTATCACGCTGCCGCTTTTGGCAATTCGTTGCCGCGCCTGGCGCATCAGCTGGCGCAGCATCAGGCCGCTTTCATCGACCATCGTTAACCCGAGCTCATCCACATCACGGAAGTGACGATAGAAAGACGTCGGCGCGATGCCGGCCTCACGCGCGACCTCGCGTAAACTCAGGCTGGCAAAACTGCGCTCCGCGCTTAACTGGCTGAATGCCGCTTCAATGAGGGAACGACGCGTCCGTTCTTTTTGTTGTGCTCTGACACCCATTATCCTGCCCAAACCATCCGTATTTCTCTCCAGAAAAGCACTATAGCAAACTTTATTGTCAGCATACTGAGACAAAGTCTGCCACATTAAAAATGTGATCATAGGTTTCCATAATAAATACAAGGGTTATTGGGTTGCACCCTGGCGCATGTTACAATGTCGTTATCGCCTTGTATGGAATGAGTTACTTACTATGACCACAAAACAACCATTCGATTATGATGCCATCGTTATCGGTTCCGGCCCCGGCGGTGAAGGCGCCGCGATGGGATTAACCAAACAAGGGGCGAAAGTCGCGGTGATTGAACGGCACTACAATGTCGGCGGCGGCTGCACGCATTGGGGAACCATCCCTTCCAAGGCGCTTCGCCATGCCGTCAGCCGTATTATTGAGTTTAACCAGAACCCGCTATATAGCGACAACGCCCGCGTTATCAGTTCCTCTTTTTCCGATATCCTGCGCCACGCGGACAGCGTTATCGGCCAGCAAACCCGGAGGCGCCAGGGATTTTATGAGCGTAATCAGTGCGAGCTGTTCTCCGGCGAAGCCCGTTTTGTCGATGAGCATACCGTTGCCGTTCATTATCCAGACAACAGCCACGACACGCTGACGGCGGCCAATATTATTATCGCCACAGGCTCGCGCCCCTATCGCCCAACGAACGTCGATTTCAATCATTCCCGCATCTACGACAGCGATTCCATTCTGCAGCTCGACCACGAACCCCGGCATGTCATTATCTATGGCGCGGGGGTCATTGGTTGCGAATACGCGTCCATTTTTCGCGGCCTTAACGTCAAGGTTGATTTAATTAATACCCGCGATCGTCTGTTGGCTTTTCTCGATCAGGAAATGTCCGACGCGCTCTCTTACCACTTCTGGAACAACGGCGTCGTCATCCGCCACAACGAAGAGTTTGACAGCATTGAAGGCCTGGCGGACGGCGTTATCGTTAATCTCAAATCCGGCAAAAAAATGAAGGCGGATTGTCTGCTGTACGCCAACGGACGCACCGGCAATACGGAAACGCTCGGTCTGGAGAATATCGGCCTGAGCACCGACAGCCGCGGACAAATCAAGGTCAATAGCATGTATCAAACCGGACTGGCGCATATTTACGCCGTCGGCGACGTTATCGGCTATCCCAGTCTGGCTTCCGCCGCCTACGATCAGGGGCGTCTTGCCGCGCAGGCGATCGTCAAAGGGGATGCCAGCGCCCA
Organism: Brenneria izadpanahii; assembly: GCF_017569925.1. Taxonomy (NCBI): domain Bacteria; kingdom Pseudomonadati; phylum Pseudomonadota; class Gammaproteobacteria; order Enterobacterales; family Pectobacteriaceae; genus Brenneria; species Brenneria izadpanahii. The sequence goes on from NZ_CP050854.1 coordinate 5,024,686, forward strand.
TTTAATCGAGGATATTCCCACCGGGATTTACACCATTCCTGAAATCAGCTCGGTGGGGAAAACCGAACAGCAGCTTACGGCAATGAAAGTTCCCTATGAAGTGGGTCGGGCGCAGTTCAAACATCTGGCGCGCGCGCAGATTGTCGGAATGAACGTGGGAAGCCTGAAGATCCTTTTCCACCGCGAAACGAAACAGATACTGGGTATCCACTGTTTCGGCGAACGCGCGGCCGAGATTATCCATATCGGACAGGCGATTATGGAACAGCAAGGCGAAGGTAATACTATCGAATACTTTGTTAATACTACCTTCAACTACCCGACAATGGCGGAAGCCTATCGGGTTGCGGCATTGAACGGGTTAAACCGCCTGTTTTGACACGTTTTCCATATAACTTTGCATATGCTCGCGGATGGTATCGGCCAGTTGCTCATAGCGTCCGCGCAACGGCGAACCGGGGCGGTAAACCAGAGCAATAGTGCGCTTCGGTTCGGGTTTGTGGCAAGGCAGGTAGCAGACGCCATCGCGCTCGCGCTCGTGGGGAACCGCCAGCGATGGCAACAGCGTGATACCGCTCCCCGCCGCCACCATATTGCGCAGCGTTTCCAGACTGGTGGCGCGGAAATGAGTGTCTTCGTCGGCTCCCGCCTGGAAACAGAACCCCATCGCCTGATCGCGCAGGCAGTGCCCGTCTTCCAGCATCAGCAACTTTTCGCCAGCCAGGTCGGACATCGCCACGCGCTCACGATTCGCCCAGGGATGATCCTGATAAATCGCCAGCTTCATCGGCTCATCGAACAACGGCACTTCGATAAAAGCTTCAGACTCTTTCACTAACGCCAGGATAGCGCAATCCAGCTTACCGCTGTCCAACTGGGCCAAAAGCTGATGGGTCTGCGCTTCATGCAGATACATTTCAAGTTTGGGGAACGTACGATGCAGCATCGGAATGATCTGTGGCAGCAGATAAGGCCCGACCGTCGGGATCAAACCGATATGCAATGGCCCAGACATGGTTTCTCCCTGCTGGCTGGCCATCTCTTTCAATACTTTAACTTCACGTAATACCGTACGCGCCTGTTCAACCAGCAGCAAACCCGCCTGAGTGAACAAAACTTTTCTACTGGTTCGTTCCAGTAGCATCACGCCTAACTCGTCTTCCAACTTACGGATTTGTCCACTGAGCGTTGGCTGACTAACATGGCAAGAGTCTGCGGCGCGTCGAAAATGACGATGTTCTGCTAGCGCCACCAGATATTCCAGATCCCGAATATTCATTTATTATTCTCCTTATAATGATAGCAATTAACGATAGAAAGATTAGCAACGAATGATTATTCCTATCAATATTTAAGCGAATAATATTATCCATCGAAGCGCATCTGTTTATTTAACCTAAATAAAGCAACACTTTCACCATTAACAGTTCGAGTCCATATTATCAGCCAGAACATATTATCAGCCAGAAAAGTAAGCAAATTACATAGAAAGCTTTCCATACGCGCCAAGGCGAGCAATGGAGTGGGGTTAACAAATACGTTAATGATAAAACTGTCATCGTCTTTCTTCACCGGAGGCTTTTAGCAGCCAGATCCCTTAGCCATCTGCCACGCTATAACGAGTGAGCCGGCGTATTCAAGTGATTTGGCGCCGATCGCATTTTGTGTAGCTATATTAACGACACATCTATATTACATGCTTAGGATTCCGATCCAGGTACAGACGATATTGCGGCCATTCCTTATAAGAGCGGATAATTTATTGTTTATACAGGGATATGGGTGAAAAACTCTGCTTTTTGATGTGATGCCTGAGGATGTTATTTCTCGATTGAGGCTATTTCGGAAGTCGATACAACAGAAAAACCCTGCGTCGGCAGGGTTTCAGACAATCTTCGCTTTTCTTGTTCAGGCAACGGTCGGACGCACACCCAGGGTATGGCAAATCGCGTAGCTCAGATCGGCGCGGTTGAGGGTGTAGAAATGGAAATCTTTCACGCCTTCCCGGCTGAGGATTTTCACCATATCCATGGCGATAGACGCACCGACCATTTTACGGGTCTCAGGATCGTCATCCAGCCCGTCAAACATTGAGGTCATCCAGTTTGGCACACGAACGTTGGTCATGGTGGCGAAACGCTGTAACTGTTTGAAGTTGGAAACCGGCAGAATGCCCGGCACTATCTCAACATCAATGCCGGTAGAAACGCAGCGGTCGCGAAAACGAAGATAGCTTTCCACGTCAAAAAAGAACTGGGTGATCGCCCGATTTGCGCCGGCGTCAATTTTACGCTTCAGATTAATCAGGTCGGCCTGAGCGCTTTTTGCTTCGGGGTGTACCTCGGGGTAGGCCGCGACGGAAATATCAAAATCCCCGACTTCTTTTAGCAAAGCGACCAAATCGGCGGCATACATTTCCGGTTTACCGCCGCCTTCGGGTAAATCGCCGCGCAACGCCACAATGTGGCGAATGCCGCTTTGCCAGTAATCCTGCGCGATCTCGCGTAGCTGCTCGCGGGAGGCGTCGATGCAGGTAAGATGCGGCGCCGCTTCCAGGCCGGTCCGTTCTTTAATCGTTTTGATAATGCTGTGGGTGCGGTCGCGTTCGCCGGAATTCGCACCGTAGGTAACGGAAACAAACTTCGGTTTGAGTTTGCTCAGGCGGTCAATGGAATTCCAGAGCGTTTCTTCCATTTCGCTGGTACGCGGCGGAAAAAACTCAAATGACACATTAATCTGTCCCTGTAATTCCGCCAGACTTTGATTCAGCGATTCCCGCTGATTTGCGTGAAAAAAACTCATACCTGCCTATCCTATTAACCAATGCGATTATTATCGTTTTTCATAACCGTCTATACGTTTAGACGTCCATATAGAAAATGACGCAATCTGCCTGAAGAGTCAATGTTTTTGCTCGGCTATATGGTGATGATTATTCATCAAACGTGAAAAATATTCATAACAAGGTTCGAGCGTAACGATGGGTTCGGCCCGTCGGACCCTGTTTATGGCTGTCCATGCGCCAAGCAGGCTTGTGCCGCAACAGAGGATGCAAAGTAGCATGGTGGAAAATAACGCGGTCGACGCGTGCGCAGACGATCCCGCCTCGCACGCTATTTTTCCGAACGCGATCCTTCAGCATCGCGCATGCGTCAGCTCAAAGCAGCTGCGCCAGACGGTTTAAATCCGACTGAATCGCCCCGGCCGTGACATCTCGCCCGGCGCCCGGTCCGCGGATCACCAGAGAGTTATCCCGATACCAGCGGCTTTCTATCGAAAATACATTATCGCCCGGCAGCAGCGAGGCCAGAGGATGATCGGGTCTGACCGCCTCAACGCCAACGCGAGCCTTGCCATTAGCATCAAAACGAGCGACATGGCGCAGAACCATCCCCATTTCCTGAGCGGCCTCCAGCCGTTGCAGCATCTGTTCGTTCAGCGATTCGCCATTCTCAAAGAACTGATCGACCGAGCCTTCTTCACACCCCGCCGGCACCAGCGATTCAACCCGCACCTGACTGGGCTCAATCTCATACCCGGCTTCACGCGCCAGAATAACCAGCTTGCGCATCACATCCTGCCCGGACAAATCAACGCGCGGATCCGGCTCGGTCAACCCTTGCTGGCAAGCCTGATCCACCAAATCCATAAAGGGTACCGAACCATCAAACTGGAGGAACAGCCACGACAGCGTTCCCGAAAAAATACCGCTGATCGCCAGAATGCTGTCGCCGCTTTCCCGCAGATCCCGCACGGCAAAGTTCACCGGCAGACCCGCGCCGACAGTGGCGTTATATAACCAGTGGCGGCCGGTTTTGGCGAAAGCGTCGCGAATCTGACGATAATTATCGCCGCCGGACGCGCCCGCCAGTTTATTCGCGCTGATGACGTGGAAACCATAACTGGCGAAATCGAGGTATAAATCAGCGACCGACTCGCTGGCCGTCACATCCAGCACCACTAAATCATCATAGGGATGGGAACGCATCCACAGAAACAGATCTTCGCCATCCCGCTCCTGCGCTTCGCTGTCGAAAAACGCCAATACCCGGCTGACGTCCAGACCGTCATAGTTCAGCAAACTGCGGGTACTGTCCACCACGCCGGCGAGAACAAACTCAAACCCGGTACGGGCGGAAATATGCGACTGCTCGCGGGCGAACAGCTCCAGCCAGCGGGATCCGATATTTCCTTTACCAAACAACACCAGACCAATGCGTTTTTCCGCACGGAATAATGAATGATGCAGCCCGCGCACCAGATGTTCCGTCGGCCCGACCCGCAATACCGCCACTAGGCTGATGCCGTCTTCCGACTGCCAGATGAACTCCGTCGGCTGATCTTTCAACTGCTGGTAAAAACGGTGGCTATGCAACGGATTATTGCAGACGCCCGCGCCCACCATCGCCACCAGCGCCAAACCTTCGCGCAGGGTTAACTGCGCGGACAATCCGGCCTGATTCAGCAATTGCCAGGCGCTGTCGACCACTTCCGTGGTGTAACACAGTTGCAGTAGATTGCGATCGTGATGGATCCCCGTCGCCAGCGGTTTCACTTGCGAGCGATTCAGTAACTGTTCAACATCTTTTTGGATCTGCGGGAAATCGTGTTCCGATGGCGCCTGAATTTCAATCAGACAAACATCGTCGTGGCTGGTGACGATTTTTGCGCCCGTACCCGACGCCAGCACGCGTTCAATACGCGTAGAACCTTGCTCTGGCTGATAGCTGCAACGCAATTGCAGATCGATATCGCTGCCGGATACTGGCTGTAAGGTACGGGTATGCAGCACCGGCGCGGCCAGCCGCGCCAGTTCGCTCGCTTCATCCAACCGCAGCAGCGGCAGCAGACAGGCATCCTTGACTTTGCGCGGATCCGCGCTGTAGACCCCGGCGACATCGCTCCAGATGGTCACTCTTTCAACGCCGGCCAGCGCGCCGATCTGGGTAGCGGAATAGTCGCTGCCGTTGCGTCCCAGCAGCACCGCTTCACCCGCTTCGTTGCGGCAGATAAACCCGGTGACGACCAAGCGCTGCCCTGGGTATTTTGCCAAAAACTGTTGCAGCAGCGGTCTGGAACGGCTTTCATCCACCTGTGGCTGCGCGGCCCGCTCAGCGCGCAGAAAATCGCGCGCGTCCAGCCAGGAAGCCTGAATATCCATCTGGTTAAGCAGCGCGGCCATCAGACGAGCCGACCAGATCTCTCCGTGACCGACCACTTCGGCATACACGGCGTCATCGATCTTACCGTCCAGGAGTGCGGCTAAACGCTCCAGATCGCGAATAAACTGCGCCGTCAGCGGTTCGGCCACTTCTGGAGGTAATAGCCCGACAATCAGATCGCTCTGATAACGGCGCAACGCCTGCTGAACCTGATGCGCGGAAAGACGATCGCTTTGGCTCAGTCTTAACCAGCTAATCAGGTGGTTAGTCGTGCCGCCGGCCGCCGAAACCACCATTAAATCGCCCGGCTGGCTGTGCTCGGCCATAATGCCGGCAACGCGCTGATAACACTTCACATCGGCCAGGCTGCTGCCGCCAAATTTATGCAGTTGCCGGCCGGTTACCGTTCCCGCTACTCCTGATGCACTCATTCTTACCCCTTCGCCGCAGCCTGAAATGCACGATCCAGATCGGCAACCAGATCGTCGCCGTCTTCAATCCCGGTTGATACACGTAACAAGGTTTCTGAAATCCCGGCAGCCGCACGCGCTTCCGGCGCCATCCCCGCATGCGTCATCGTCGCCGCATGGGAAATCAGGCTTTCCACCCCGCCCAGCGATTCCGCCAGCGTAAACAGCTCCAACGACGCCAGAAAACGGCGCAAGGTCTCTTCGTCGCCGTCCAGCTCAAAACTCAGCATCGCCCCAAACCCGGATTGTTGGCGACGGGCGATATCATGACCGGGATTTTGCGGCAGCGAAGGATGATACAATTTTTTCACCAGCGGCTGTTGCTGTAAATACTCCACCAACTGTAGCGCATTTCGCTGCGCTGCGGCCATACGCGGAGACAGGGTACGCAAACCGCGCAGCAGCAGATAACTGTCGAAGGCGCCGCCGGTTACGCCGATATTGTTCGCCCACCAGGCAAGGTCGGTCGCCGTTTCCGGATCGCGCGCAATTACCGCCCCGGCGACCACATCGGAGTGACCGTTCAGGTATTTGGTACAGGAATGAAGCACCAGATCCGCGCCCAACGCCAGCGGTTGCTGCAATGCCGGGCTGAGGAAGGTGTTATCCACCACGCTGATCGCCCCGGCTTCTCTCGCCGCCTGACAGATGGCCGCGATATCCACCACGCGCAGCAACGGATTACTGGGACTTTCAATCAGAACCAGTTTGGGTTTCTCTTCCAACGCCGTTTTAAGCGCGGTTTCATCCCCCTGATCGACGAACTTGACGCGAAACGCCCCGCGTTTGCTTAAGCTATCGAACAGACGGTAACTGCCGCCATAGCAATCATGAGGCGCGACCAGCAGATCGCCGGGACGCAGAAAAACGGTGCACACCAGCATAATGGCGGACATGCCGCTGCTAGTCATGACCGCCCCCGCGCCACCTTCCAGTTCGGCCAGCGCCCGCTGCACGACATCGCGGCTTGGATTACCCCGGCGGGAGTAGTCATGGGCTCTTGGCTGATTGAATCCGGTAAAATTATAAGTACTGGAAAGATGAATGGGGGGAACAACGCAGCCATACTGCTCGTCATTGTTTAACCCGCTGCGAACTGCGATCGTTGCCTGTTTACGCGTCATCGGATCTTTTCCTGGCTAGAGACTGAGAGATAAGGGTTAAAGAGTAAACCCAGTCAGCATAGACGTCAATACATCTAGACTTCTAAACTTCTTTGCGTATAGATTGAGCATAAGCATAATAACCGCTAGAATCGTAGTATTTCATGACAGATGCTATACCCGATAGATTTCAGAATGCAGAAAGCCAACTTCCTGCGACGTGAAAGATGACTGGTATATCTTCATTACGACTATTTTTAAGGTATCCCATGGCTGAGTGGAACGGCGAATATGTCAGCCCTTACGCTGAACACGGTAAAAAGAGCGAACAGGTTAAAAAAATAACCGTCTCTATTCCTCTTAAGGTATTGAAAATATTAACCGATGAGCGAACCCGGCGTCAGGTAAACAACCTGCGTCATGCAACAAACAGTGAGCTGCTGTGTGAAGCGTTTTTGCATGCCTTCACCGGACAGCCGCTGCCAAACGATGAAGACTTACGTAAAGAACGCAGCGATGAAATTCCCGAAGCCGCCAAAATCATCATGCGGGAGATGGGTATCGATCCTGATACTTGGGAATACTGATGGGGAATAACGAACAAAGGCGCCGGAAGGCGCCTTTGCTATCTTAACCGCTAACGGGCAAAACTTATTTTTTAGCGCCCGGTACGCTGAAACGCTTGTTGAAGCGCTCAACACGACCGCCGGTATCAACAACACGCTGTTTACCCGTGTAGAACGGGTGGCAAGCGCTGCACACGTCCAGGTTCAGGTCGTGGCCCACGGTAGAGTGGGTTTTGATAACATTACCGCAAGAGCAAGTTGCAGTAACTTCAACATAATTCGGGTGAATACCTTGTTTCATGGGAAACCTCTGTTAAGGCCGTGTCGCTATCCAGCCCTGTTCCGCCAGACACCACACGAAAGTGAGTTAAAGAAGTTGAGTCAATCAACCATTATACAACGCAGTATAATGGCGGCGAATCATACAGAAACTAACCTCCCGATGCAATCGCATCAACACATTATCATACGCAACATGTACACTAGCGCCTTGCATTAATTCGCGCCTATGCCGCGGTTGGTTAAAATCACCATATTCTGAACCCAGTCGGAGAGGTCATGTCTGTCGCTCAGGTCGCATTTCCCGTGCCGTTGGCACGTACGTTCGATTATTTACTGCCTGCGGGCGTCGCCCCTCAGACCGGCGTGCGGGTTAGCGTATCTTTTGGCAACCGCAAGGCCGTCGGCATTATCGCCGCTATCAGCGAATCCAGCGAATTGCCCGTCGAACAGCTAAAACCGATACACGCCATACTTGACGACAGGCCGTTATTTCCGCCCAGCCTGTGGCGAATCTTAATGTGGGCGGTGGAATACTATCACTATCCCATCGGCGAGGTGCTGTTCCATGCCCTGCCAATACTCCTGCGCCAGGGAAAGCCGGCGCACCGCGCGCCGCTTTGGCAATGGTTCGCCACCGAACAGGGTAAGGCCACGCCGCTGGACTCGCTGAAACGCGCCCCCAAGCAGCAACAGGCGCTGGCGGCGTTACTTCAGGCTCCGCTTTATCGCCATCAGGTCAGCGAAACCGGGCTGACGGAAACCGCGCTGCAATCCTTGCGTAAAAAGGGGCTGTGCGATTTAAAAGCCGCCGAGCAAGCCGTCCGCGACTGGCGTGAAGATTTCAGCATTGCGGGCGATCGCCTGCGGTTAAATACCGAACAGGCCACCGCCGTCGGCGCGATTCGCAGCGAAGATCAACATTTCGCTGCCTGGCTGCTGGCCGGGATCACCGGGTCGGGGAAAACCGAGGTTTACCTCAGCGTATTAGAAAACGTGCTGGCCGAGGGAAAACAGGCGTTGGTTCTGGTGCCGGAGATCGGGCTGACGCCGCAGACCATCGCGCGCTTTCGCGAGCGCTTCAACGCCCCGGTCGAAGTGCTGCATTCAGGCCTGAATGACAGCGAGCGGCTTGCCGTCTGGCTCCGCGCCCGCAGCGGCGAGGCGGCTATCGTCATCGGCACCCGTTCGGCGTTGTTTACGCCATTTGCCCGCCTGGGGTTGATCGTCATCGATGAAGAACACGATGGTTCTTACAAGCAACAGGACGGCTGGCGTTATCATGCGCGCGATCTGGCGGTGTTTCGCGCCAGGGAAGAGGATATCCCGATCGTTCTAGGCACGGCGACGCCGGCGCTGGAAACGCTGTACAACGTACAGATCGGTAAATACCGGCAGTTAACTCTCAGCAAACGTCCCGGAAACGCCCGATTAGCCAGCCAGCATCTTTTGGACTTAAAGGGACAACCGCTTACCGCCGGACTGTCGCAACCGTTGATTACCCGCATCCGCCACCACCTGTCTCAGGACAATCAGGTCATTTTATTCCTCAACCGTCGCGGTTTCGCCCCGGTGGTGATGTGTCACGAGTGCGGCTGGATTGCAGAATGCCCGCGCTGCGATCACTATTATACGCTGCATCAGCAACAGCACATATTGAGCTGTCATCACTGCGATAGCCACCGTCCGGTGCCGGATCAGTGTCCACAGTGCGGCTCAACCAATCTGGTTCCGGTCGGAATGGGAACCGAACGACTGGAACAGGTGCTGGCGCCGCTGTTCCCAAACATACCGATAACCCGTATCGACCGCGACACCACCAGCCGCAAAGGGGCGCTCGAACAGCAGCTATCCCAAGTGAGACAGGGCGGCGCCCGCATTCTGATCGGCACCCAAATGCTGGCGAAAGGCCACCATTTTCCCAATGTGACGCTGGTCGCGCTGCTGGATGTCGACAGTTCGCTGTTTTCCGCCGACTTTCGCGCCGCCGAACGGTTCGCCCAGCTTTATACGCAGGTGTCGGGACGCGCCGGACGCGCCGGCAAAGCGGGGGAAGTGGTGCTGCAGACGCATCATCCCGAGCACCCGCTGCTGCAAATCCTGCTGCAACAAGGCTATGACGCTTTTGCCCGCCAGACGCTGAAAGAAAGGCAGAGCGTTTTTCTGCCGCCGTATACCAGCCACATTCTGTTTCGCGCCGACGATCATGATAACCAGCAGGCCGCGCTGTTCCTGCAACAGTTGAAGAATCTTTTGGAAAGCAGCCCGCTACGGGATGAATCGCTCTGGCTGCTCGGCCCGGTGCCGGCACTACAGCCCAAACGGGCGGGACGTTTCCGCTGGCAGTTGCTGTTGCAGCATCCCTCCCGGGCTTTGCTGCAACGGTTGATAAGAACATCAATACCGTTAATCGGCACCCTGCCGCAGTCACGAAAAGTGAAGTGGGTGCTGGATGTCGACCCGACGGACAGTTAGCGCTTTTAGCGTCGCCGTCATTGCGAGGCTGGTCGAGAAACTGACATCTATCACACTTGTTATGCAAATTAAGCAGTAAAAATTGCGCGCAATCTGCTTAGACTAGTCACGAAAGCGGTATTCTGAAAGGAATTGCAACACAATGCCGTACAACACAATGAACACCGTCATCGATAAATGATGGTAGTAACCACGGCCTAAAGGCTGAAAACGCCCCTGGCTACAACGCCAGTTTAGGCTGACGCAAGGAGAAGAGCGTTGGAGCAGAAGAAAGGCATCACCACAGCAACGATGAAAGACGTGGCGGATAAGGCGGGCGTATCAACGGCCACAGTGTCCCGCGCGTTAATGAATCCGGAAAAAGTGTCCGCGGCCACACGACAAAAAATCGAACAGGCGGTCATTGCTGTAGGATACTCTCCCCACTCCTCGGCCCGAAATCTGAAACGTAATGAGTCACGGACCATCCTGACCATTGTTCCCGACATCTGCGATCCCTTCTTTTCCGATATTTTCAGGGGAATCGAATCGACCGCGGCTGAACATGGTTATCTGGTGCTGATCGGTGATTGCGCTCACCAGCATCAGAAAGAGAAAACGTTTGTCGATTTAATTATTACCAAACAAATCGACGGCATGCTGCTGCTTGGTTCAAACCTGCCGTTCGATGCAGGCAAAGAAGAGCAGCGTAACCTGCCGCCAATGGTTATGGTCAATGAGTTCGCCCCGGAACTGGAATTACCGACCGTACATATTGATAATCTGACGGCCGCGTTTGAAGCCGTGCACTATTTACAGCAGTTAGGCCACCAGCGTATCGCCTGTATCGCCGGGCCGGAGCACGTGTACCTGAGCCAATATCGCCTACAAGGTTATATTCAGGCATTGCGCCGCAGTGGAATAACCGTCGATAATCAATATATTATTCGGGGCGCGTTCACTTATGAAACCGGCGCGAACGGTCTGATTGCCCTGATGAAGCATCCTTCGCCCCCCAGCGCCATTTTTTGCCATAGCGACATCATGGCGATCGGCGTGCTTGCGCAGGCAAAAAAAATGGGGTTGGAGATACCGCGCGATATCTCGGTAGTCGGTTTTGATGATATCGTGCAGGCTCAGTATTGCTCTCCGCCCTTAACCACGGTGGCGCAACCACGCTATCAGCTTGGGCGAGAGGCGATGCAGTTGCTGCTAGAGCAACTACACGGACACATGGTACACAGCGGCTCTCGGCTGCTGGCCAGCGAGTTGGTCATACGCGAAAGCACTGCGGCGCTAAATTATTCACGAAACAGGCTTTAAGATTTCAGGAACTGGTCAAATATTTTAGTGTTCAGTAACATGGCATCCTAATTACTTTATTTAATTCACAGCGAAACGACAGTGGCACAAAGAGACTATGTCAGCCGGGGGCGTTCCAATACGCGCCGGAAAAAGACAACCAGCCGGAGAAAAAGCAGTTCTTCAGGAATGTCCAAAACCATGATGGCGTTGGCTGTCGCTGTTTTGGTCACCTTTGCGGGCGGCTTATATTTTATCGCCCACAACAAACCGGCGGACTCACCTGTGTTGCCGCATCAAAATACGGGCAAAAGCAATGGATTGCCGCCTAAACCAGAAGAACGCTGGCGCTATATTAAAGAGCTGGAAAACCGTCAACTGGGCGTCGTTTCCCCCACTGAGCCTTCCGCCGGAGGCGGGATCCAATCGCCGGCGCAGTTGACCGATGAACAACGTCAGCTATTGGAACAGATGCAGTCTGATATGCGTCGCCAGCCGACGCAGCTCTCTGAAGTGCCCTACAACGATCAAACGCAGGTACCGCGCTCGCAGGTCACCATCAAGCCGCCGGAACAAACCCGGCCGATAACGCCGCCGCCGGCCGTTCGGGCGCCGACGGCCGTCGCTCCGACCGCGCCAAAGCAAGAATTACCGAAACAGGAAACGGTGAAACAGCCGGAAGCGGCAAAAACAGAAAAAACGCAGCGCTGGATGGTGCAGTGCGGCTCGTTCAAGAGCGCGGAGCCCGCCGAATCGGTCAGGGCGCAGTTGGCGTTTGCCGGTATTGAAAGCCGGATATCCTCCAACGGCGGATGGAACCGGATCATGCTGGGGCCCTATAATAACCGCGCCGCCGCCGACAAAATGATACAGCGTCTCAAGGAGATCGGTACTTCCAGTTGTATTCCGCTCGCCAGTGGGGGTTGAAAAAAACCACGCCATCCCCATTTATAAAACCAATATGCCCCGTGGTCAGCAGGTAATGCCGTCCACTTAAGTCTGATATCAGGGGAAACACGGCGATAACGTTCCCGCAGGGAGGTTTTTCTTCGTGGCCGCGCCCGATTATCTGGCTTTTTAAACAAACGACATTACGCAGTCAGCGGGGGTCTTTTTATTCGGTAACGGGGACTTACTCGTGACAACAATTGTAAGTGTACGCCGCAATGGTCATGTGGTCATCGGCGGTGATGGACAGGCGACGCTGGGAAATACAGTCATGAAGGGCAACGTGCGCAAAGTACGCCGCCTCTACAACGATCGCGTTATTGCAGGTTTTGCCGGCGGCACGGCGGATGCCTTTACCCTATTCGAGCTCTTTGAACGCAAGCTGGAATTGCATCAGGGCCATCTGGTGAAAGCCGCGGTAGAATTGGCGAAAGATTGGCGAACGGACCGTATGCTGCGTCGTCTCGAAGCGTTACTCGCCGTGGCGGATGAGAATGCGTCATTAATTATCACCGGTAACGGCGATGTCGTGCAGCCGGAAAATGATTTGATCGCGATCGGCTCCGGCGGCCCCTATGCGCAGGCTGCCGCTCGCGCTCTGCTGGAGAATACAGAACTAAGCGCGCGGGATATTGTCGAGAAATCGTTAGGTATTGCTGGCGATATCTGCATCTACACCAACCAGTTCCACACGATTGAAGAACTAGCCTCAAAGGCGTAAGGATCAACTATGTCTGAAATGACCCCGCGCGAGATAGTCAGCGAACTTGATAGCTATATCATCGGTCAGCATAACGCCAAACGCGCCGTAGCCATCGCGCTGCGTAACCGCTGGCGGAGAATGCAGCTGGAAGAATCGCTGCGTCACGAGGTGACGCCCAAAAATATTTTGATGATTGGCCCGACCGGGGTAGGTAAAACCGAAATCGCCCGTCGTCTGGCCAAACTGGCCAATGCGCCGTTCATAAAGGTTGAAGCCACCAAATTCACCGAAGTCGGCTATGTTGGTAAAGAAGTCGATTCGATCATCCGTGATTTAACGGATTCGGCGATCAAAATGGTGCGCCAGCAATCCATCGAGAAAAACCGTAATCGCGCCGAAGAATTGGCCGAAGAACGTATTCTCGACGTACTGATCCCCCGGCTAAAAACAACTGGGGCCAACCCGACGAGCATCAAGAGTCGTCAACGGCTCGTCAGAACTTCCGCAAAAAACTGCGTGAAGGCCAGTTAGACGATAAAGAAATCGAAATCGATCTGGCCGCCGCACCGGTTGGCGTGGAAATTATGGCTCCTCCGGGCATGGAAGAAATGACCAACCAGCTGCAATCCATGTTTCAGAACCTGGCAGGCCAAAAACAGAAGGCCCGCAAGGTAAAAATCAAGGAAGCCTTTAAGCTGCTGGTGGAAGAAGAAGCGGCCAAGCTGGTTAATCCGGAAGAGCTGAAACAACAGGCAATCGAGTCGGTTGAGCAACACGGCATCGTGTTTATCGATGAGATCGATAAAATCTGTAAACGCGGCGAGAGCTCCGGCCCGGATGTGTCCCGTGAAGGGGTGCAGCGCGACCTGCTGCCGCTGGTGGAAGGCTGCACCGTCTCAACCAAACACGGTATGGTTAAAACCGACCACATCCTGTTTATCGCTTCCGGCGCCTTCCAGGTTGCCAGCCCGTCGGATCTGATCCCCGAGTTACAGGGGCGTCTGCCGATTCGCGTTGAATTACAGGCGCTGACGACGGAAGATTTTGAGCGTATTCTGACGGAGCCAAGCGCATCATTGACCGAACAATACAAGGCATTGATGGCGACGGAGGGCGTCAATATTGAATTCTCGGCAGACGGTATCCGCCGGATTGCGGAAGCTGCATGGCAGGTCAACGAACGCACTGAGAATATCGGCGCCCGTCGTCTGCATACCGTACTGGAGCGTTTGATTGAAGATATCTCTTACGAAGCCAGTGAAATGAGCGGTCAAAACGTTACCATTGACGCAGATTACGTACGTAGTCACCTGGATGAATTAGTAGCAGATGAAGATCTGAGCCGATTTATCTTATAATCCGTTTTCACGGATCGTCCTGTTAACTGTTAAGTGGGAGGCCAAGGCCTCCCATTTGTGTTTATGGCGCTGTCGTTAGAAACTTTTTATACCCAATAGATTTTAAGATGGCGGGTATATTCATAAACAACGGATGTATTCCTATCGGGAATCGCCAATAAAAATGAAGCACACCATGACTTTATTAACCCATAAAAGCAAAACCAAAGCCTGGCTGGACAGTTTGCGTCCTAAAACCTTGCCGTTAGCTTTCGCCTCCATCGTCACCGGCTCGGCGATAGCGAGCTGGCATAGCAGTTTTAAACCGGGCATCGCGCTGCTGGCTTTGCTTACGGCCGGGTTACTGCAGATTCTTTCCAATCTGGCGAATGACTATGGGGATGCGATAAAAGGCAGCGATACCGAAGAGCGTATCGGCCCGCTGCGTGGAATTCAGACGGGCGCGATCACCCTGGCGCAGTTAAGAAACGCGCTGATAGTCACCATTGCCCTAACCATTATTTCCGGCGTGTGCCTGGTGATCGTCGCCTGTGAAAAACCGACCGATATCATCGGGTTCCTGATTTTGGGTCTGCTGGCGATTCTGGCCGCCATTACCTATACCGTAGGCAGCAAACCTTACGGTTATATCGGTCTGGGCGATATCTCCGTGCTGATATTTTTCGGCTGGCTAAGCGTGGCCGGCTCCTATTACCTGCAAACCGGCCATTTCGACAGTATCGTCATGCTGCCGGCCACCGCCTGCGGCTTGCTGGCCACCGCCGTGTTGAACATTAATAACCTGCGCGATATCGACAACGATCGCATCAGCGGGAAAAACACGCTGGCGGTACGCCTCGGCGCGCAAAGGGCCCGCTGCTACCACACCATGCTGCTGTTATTGGCGCCGGTTTGCCTCGGCTTGTTCGCCATTTTCTATCTGCATAGTCTGGCGGGCTGGCTTTTTATCCTGGCCCTGCCTTTGCTGCTCAAACAGGCTATTTACGTTCTGCGTGAAACCAGCGCCTTTAGCATGCGTCCGATGCTGGAAAAAACCGTCAAGGGCGCTCTGCTGACCAATATTCTGTTTGCCGTGGGCGTCATACTGAGCTGACGGACTTATCCGCGGTCTGACATAACGGTTTACTGATACGCATCAAGTTAACATTTGATGATTTTGCCAACATCCGTCAGAAAGGGATATACTCACTATCCCGGTGGCAAACTGACGTAAATCCTATGAAATACGATACTTCCGAACTGTGCGATATTTATCACGAAGAGGTGAATGTTGTTGAACCTCTGTTCTCTAATTTTGGCGGGCGTACTTCATTTGGTGGGCAAATCACCACGGTGAAATGTTTTGAGGATAACGGCCTGCTTTATGACCTGCTGGAAGAGAACGGCAGCGGGCGCGTACTCCTGATCGACGGCGGCGGTTCGGTACGCCGGGCGTTAATCAACGCGGAATTGGCAAGATTGGCCGTCCAGAACGAATGGGAAGGCATTGTCATCTATGGAGCCGTGCGCCAGGTGGACGATCTGGCTGAACTGGATATCGGCATCCAGGCAATGGCGGCAATCCCGGTGGGCGCGGCCAGCGAAGGGATCGGCGAGAGCGACATTCGCGTTAATTTCGGCGGCGTGACTTTCTTCTCAGGCGATCATCTCTACGCGGATAATACGGGGATCATTCTGGCGGAAGATCCGCTGGATATCGAATAATCCGCATCGATAGCCGCAAATCCCCCGTGGCGAAAAGGGCGGCGACGCGCCCTTTTCTGAAAGCGTTAGACTTCTTCCATCTTCCCTAACAGGGCGCGCAGACGCTCCTGCCACATCGTTTGTTCTTCTTTCAGTTGCTCGTTTTCACGCACCAGCGCTTCACGGGAACTTACCGCAGCCTGAACATCTTGCGACAAGGCGTTGTTTTTTTCTTTCAGCTCTTCAATTTCCATTTGTAACAATGTAATAGTATCAATCGCTTGCTGAACTTTCGCTTCCAGCTTCTCAAACACTTCAAATGACATTCTTCAAACCCCTTTTAATCGCAAGGCATAAAAATCGGTTAACGCTAGCCCATAGCGTCCGCTGTGGTCACTATACAACCGCACACCTGACGCGGTGTCCGTTTAATACGCCCATAGACGTAATCCGATGGTGGGACTGACCTGATGACAGGACTGACCATAATAGAATTGTATGTAGCCAATGTATCCCTGTCTAGCAGACATCCCATACAGCGCCGAGTGTGACATCTTTTCGTCACAACCTCTATCAGCGCAGACTGAAAAAGAGCGTTAGCCACTTGTCGCTTTATGTTTTATGTTAATAAATTTAACGCGGAAGTTAACATCGATCAGGGTCATCAATCACCAAAGGACAATAAATTAAGCGAATACGCTCATTTTTTTGACGGACAACACACATTTTGATTTCGATATTTCTCGTTTTCGAACATTAACGATAAATTCACATCATAAATACATTTAAAGCAGAGAGTGTCGCTGTTCAGGCACCTTTTCCACCCGGCAGTACCCTACAACCAGCAGGATAATAATTATGAGCCAATCAGAAAATTCAACCCTTAAAGGCCAGTGTATCGCCGAATTCCTAGGCACCGGCCTACTGATTTTTTTCGGCGTCGGTTGCGTCGCCGCACTAAAATTGGCAGGAGCCAGCTTCGGGCAATGGGAAATCAGCATCATCTGGGGTTTGGGCGTGGCAATGGCCATCTACCTGACCGCGGCTATTTCCGGCGCCCATCTCAATCCGGCGGTCACTATCGCCCTATGGCTGTTTGCCTGCTTTGAACGCAGAAAAGTCATCCCCTACATCCTGGCCCAGATAGCAGGCGCATTCTGCGCCGCCGCACTGGTCTACGGCCTGTATTACAACCTGTTCGTGAATTTTGAACAGACGCATAACATGGTGCGCGGCAGCGTAGAAAGCCTGAATCTCGCCGGTATCTTCTCTACTTATCCACACCCCCTGGTTTCCGTTATGCAGGCGTTTCTGATCGAAATGGTGATCACCTCCATAATGGTGGGTCTGATCATGGCGTTGACCGACGATGGCAACGGCATCCCGCGCGGGCCGTTGGCGCCATTACTGATCGGTATTTTAATCGCCGTCATCGGCGCTTCTATGGGGCCGCTTACCGGCTTTGCGCTGAACCCGGCGCGCGACTTTGGTCCCAAACTGTTCGCCTATCTGGCCGGGTGGGGAGAAATCGCCTTCACGGGAGGACGCGATATTCCTTATTTCCTGGTGCCGATTTTCGGTCCCATAGTCGGCGCCTGCCTGGGAGCATTTGGCTACCGCGCCGTTATCGCCCGTAATCTGCCTTGCGATGTCTGCAAAGCCGACAACGAAACCACTGTACGCACCGAGAGCCATTAGATTCAACGCCACGGTGTTTATTCTTGATATGGTTTAATAACAGGATTTGATTTATGAACCCGGAAAAAAAATACATTGTCGCTCTCGATCAGGGAACCACCAGCTCCCGCGCCGTGGTGCTGGATCACGACGCCAACATCATCAGCGTCTCACAGCGTGAATTCAGCCAAATTTATCCGAAAGCCGGCTGGGTGGAACACGATCCGATGGAGATATGGGCCTCGCAAAGTTCCACTTTGGTGGAAGTGCTGGCCAAAGCCGATATCAATTCCGATGAAGTTGCGGGTATCGGCATCACCAACCAGCGTGAAACCACCATCGTCTGGGAGAAGGATACCGGTAAACCGATTTACAATGCCATCGTCTGGCAGTGCCGCCGCACGGCGGAAATCTGCGAACAGTTGAAGAAAGACGGTCTGGAAGAGTATATCCGTAACACTACCGGGCTGGTCGTCGACCCTTACTTTTCAGGCACTAAAGTTAAATGGATCCTGGATCACGTTGAAGGATCGCGCGAGCGCGCCCAGCGCGGCGAACTGCTGTTCGGCACGGTCGATACCTGGCTGATCTGGAAAATGACCCAGGGACGCGTCCACGTCACCGATTACACTAACGCATCCCGCACCATGCTGTTCAATATCCATACGCTTGAGTGGGATGACCGCCTGTTGCAGGCGCTGGATATTCCACGGGAGATGCTGCCGGAAGTTCACTCCTCTTCGGAAGTTTATGGTCAAACCAACATTGGCGGTAAAGGGGGCACGCGTATTCCCATTGCCGGCATCGCGGGCGATCAGCAGGCGGCGTTGTATGGTCAGCTGTGCGTTCACCCCGGCATGGCCAAAAACACTTACGGCACCGGCTGCTTCCTGCTGATGAATACCGGTACGGAAGCCGTACTGTCGAAACACGGTCTGCTGACCACCATTGCCTGCGGTCCGCGCGGTGAAGTCAATTACGCCCTGGAAGGCTCCGTTTTCGTCGGCGGCGCGTCCATTCAGTGGCTGCGCGATGAACTGAAACTGATTGGCGAGTCCATGGATTCGGAATACTTCGCCACCAAAGTGAAGGATACCAACGGCGTCTACGTCGTCCCCGCCTTTACCGGGCTCGGCGCCCCCTACTGGGATCCGTATGCCCGCGGCGCGATCTTCGGCCTGACCCGCGGCGTGAACGCCAATCACATCATTCGCGCCACGCTGGAATCTATCGCTTACCAAACCCGCGACGTGCTGGACGCCATGCAGGCGGACGCAAATACTCGCCTGAAGGCTCTGCGGGTGGATGGCGGCGCCGTTGCCAACAACTTCCTGATGCAATTCCAGTCCGATATTCTCGGCACTCGCGTGGAACGTCCGGAAGTCCGTGAGGTCACGGCGCTGGGCTCCGCCTTCCTGGCCGGTCTGGCGACCGGATTCTGGAACGATCTGGATGAAGTGAAAAGCAAAGCCACGATTGAACGCGAATTCCGCCCCAGTATCGAAACCGTTGAACGCAACTTCCGCTATAAAGGCTGGCAAAAGGCCGTCGCGCGCGCCCGCGAGTGGGAAGAACACGACGAGTAACCCGGTCAGACGCAGAAAGGGCGCATCACTGCGCCCTTGGATTTGATAACAATGCCGCCATCCCCGCCATCTCGGCCGGCGGATCCCATATTCATCGTCCCCGCAGGCAGTCGGCGGGGAGCTCCCGCTGAGACCGCAAACAACCATCGGCTGATTCCCGCCGGCGCGGAAAGATAACCATCCGGGATTAAGCGGTCATTGAGCCTTGCTCGCCATGATCTCTATAATCTGGACATCCGTCTGCTGCATTGAGCCGCAGGCCAGCGCGCACAGATTAGCGATAGACTGGTCGACATCATGGGCCACGATGCCTTCGTTGCCGGTGACCGCGCTGTTATCGAGCGCCATCAGTACCGCTTTATAAGCGGCGGAGACGCTGGTCGAAACTTTCATCGCGCAGCTATTGGACGCGCCGTCGCATATCATGCCGCTCACATCGCCGATCATACTGCCGATGGCCATCGCCACTGGTTCGTAACGGCCGGCAATCAACCAGGCGATACCGGCCGCCGCGCCCATGGCGGCCGTCGTCGCGGCGCACAGCGCCGAAAGCGCGGGGAGCTTGCTATGGATGTAAATGGCCGTCAGATGAGAGAGCATCAGCGCGCGCGCCAGTTTCTCTTCGCCGCTGCCCAAATATTCCGCCGCCACCACCACCGGCATGGTCGCCGCAATCCCCTGATTGCCCGATCCCGAATTACTCATCGCGGGTAGTACGGCGCCGCCCATACGCGCATCCGAAGCCGCAGCGGTTCTGATCATGATATCCGAGAGCAAATCATGCGACAGCAATCCCTGCTCGCGCTGACGCGCCAGGGTGGCGCCGATATGCAATCCATAATGCTTACTCAGCCCTTCACGGGAAAGCGCGGCGTTCAGTTCAGCCGAATCCAGAATAAAGCGAAGGCGCTCAAACTCGACCTGAGTGGCGAAATCGTAAACTTCCCGCGTCGTTGCCTTTTTAAGACCGCCGCCATCAACATGCGCATCGGCCTGGCAGCCGCCGTTCAAGCGCTCATCGAAAAGCACCTCGCCATTCTTTTCAATGCGGATAACGTTGGTGTGGCTGCCCGCGATGGTGACCGTAGCGGACGCCTGCTGACTGTACACGGTTACCTGTGAGTAAAGAATGTCCTCGCAGGGCTGCATCATGCTGACGCTAACGCCGCCTTGCGCCAATAGCGCTTTCCCCGCGTCTATAGCCTGAGGTTCGGCGTAGCGAAGAACTTCCAGCCCGGCCTGCGGATCGCCGCCGAATGCGCCAACCGCGGCGGCGATGGGCAGACCAACCATACCGGTGCCGGGAACCGACACGCCCATCCCGTTTTTCATCAGGTTAGGCGACACCTTGGCGGTCACTCGCTCCACCCTCCCCGGCAGATAAGAGGCCGCCAGCGCAGATGCCAGCGCCACTGAAATAGGCTCGGTGCATCCTACCGCCGGTTTGACTTCCTGCTGTACGACGCGGATAAATTCATTCCACAACGGATTGCTTTCGCGCTTATTCATCATTCATACCCTAAGCCCACGGAGATCGGCCGATATTTGCCGGCTTTTGCTATGAATAATCATATTCCAGGTTGGATAGAAATTTTTTTCAACTTTCGTCGTCACTCGATGAAATAATAGAAAAAATTTCTCCTATTCTTTCCATTCCATTGGTTAATACCTAGGTATAAGCAAATTTATATAATAAAATTATCTCGCCATAAAAGATGACTGCCGCATGGATAACCAATTCATCCTGCTATGCGATCGCGCTGATTCCCTGGCAACACGCTTTCCCTTTCAGTAAGCTACGGTGCATAATTGCGTCATCCCCCGGCGTCATTCCTTCAGGTATGCTTTGCATGAAAAATCAACGCGTCACGCTACAGGACATTGCTCAGTTATCTGGCGTTACCAAAATGACGGTCAGCCGTTATCTTCGTACCCCTGATAAAGTGGCGCCTGAAACCGCTGAACGTATCGCCAAGGTTATGGCTGAAGTTGATTATTGCGCGGAGAATCATAAAGAAGGCCGGCCCGCCTCCCTGTCGCCCCGCATCGGCATATTGGTTCCCTCTTTCAATAACCAAATATTTTCTGATTTGCTGACCGGCATCGAGTCAATAACCTCGGCGAATGGCTACCAAACCCTGGTAGTAAACTACAACTACGACAAGACGCGCGAAGAAGAACAGATCATCAATCTGCTATCGTGCCGGATATCCGGTCTGATTCTCACCGACTCCGAACATACGCTGCGCGCCAACAAATATCTGGAGTCGGCTGAAATTCCGGTTGCTCAGGTGATGGATCTGGAACCGCTTCCCGGCCGTATCGTCGTGGGATTCAACAACTATCAGGCCGCTTACGATATGACGGGCGCGCTGTTGGCCAGCGGGAAACGCCATATCGTTTATTTTGGCTCCATGTCGGATATCCGCGATCGCAAGCGCTATCGGGGTTATAGCCAGGCGATGGAAGACGCGGGCCTATCCCCGATGCAGATCACGCCGAATAAGGTTTCTTCGGTATCGATCGGCGCGGGTATGCTGGCGTTGGTGCGCCAAATGTATCCGCAGGTGGACGCCATCTTCTGCACCAATGACGATATTGCGGTCGGCGTATTGCAGGAATGCCTGCGGCAATCCATCGCGATACCGTCGCAGATGGCGATATCCGGCTTTCACGGCCTGGATATCGGTCAGGCCACTACCCCAACGGTCGCCAGCGTCGTCACGCCCCGCTTTGAGATGGGCAAGGTCGCAACCGAGATTCTGATAAAAAAAATCAATAAATTACCGACGATTGAATATGTCGATCTTCACTATCGGCTTTCGCTTGGCGGAACGCTCTAAATCAGGCTCCAAAGCCGAGATTGGCTGGCGCGGCGTCAACCGCTTCGATGAATTTTTCTACCTGATATCAGCAAGCGCCTCCATCGGGTGTGATAAAATCTTCGCCCAAATTTTCCCTTCCCGGTTCAATAACAGACAGGTATCCATGAAACGTGAATTAGCCATCGAATTTTCGCGCGTTACCGAAGCGGCAGCGCTGGCAGGTTATAAATGGTTAGGCCGAGGCGATAAAAACGCCGCGGATAACGCCGCAGTACAGGCAATGCGCATTATGCTCAATCAGGTCGATATCAATGGTCAGATTGTTATCGGCGAAGGCGAAATCGATGAAGCGCCGATGCTTTTTATCGGCGAACAGGTCGGCACCGGTCGGGGCGATATGGTGGACATCGCCGTCGATCCGATCGAAGGCACCCGGATGACGGCGATGGGTCAGGCCAATGCGCTGGCGGTACTGGCCGTTGGCGAAAAAGGGGCGTTTCTGCATGCGCCCGACATGTACATGGAAAAACTGATCGTCGGCCCGCAAGCGAAAGGCGTCATCGATCTGGCGCGGCCGCTGGCGGAAAACCTGCGCAATATCGCGGCGAAAATGAACAAACCGCTCAACCAGTTAACGGTTATCACGCTGGCCAAACCGCGCCATGACGCCGTTATCGCCGAAATGCAGCAGTTGGGCGTGAAGGTGTTCGCCATTCCCGATGGCGATGTGGCGGCCTCTATCCTTACCTGTATGCCGGACAGCGAAGTCGATGTGCTGTACGGCATTGGCGGAGCGCCGGAAGGCGTCATCTCGGCGGCGGTCATCCGAGCGCTCGACGGCGATATGCAAGGCCGGCTGTTGGCCCGCCATCAGGTAAAAGGCGACAGCGAAGAGAACCGCCGTATCGGGCAAGATGAACTGGAACGCTGCCGGCAAATGGGAATCGAAGCAGGGAAAGTGCTGCAACTCAGCGATATGGCGCGTAATGACAACGTGATTTTCTCCGCAACGGGCATCACCAAGGGCGATCTGCTGGAAGGGATCGCGCGCAAAGGGAATATCGCGACGACGGAAACGCTGCTGATCCGCGGTAAGTCGCGCACCATCCGCCGTATCCAGTCAACGCACTACCTCGATCGTAAAGATCGGGCGTTACATGACTTCCTGCTTTAACGCGATGGCGGGCGACGCTGCTGGCTGAATAAGCGGGATAGCGGATTGGCCGCGGCGCGGGGAGCCCGGTGGCGAGCCTCGCGCCGCCATTTCGTCATAACACGCGAAAGCGACTGATTGTTTCACAGTTGTTAATAAATAGCGTATCTTAGATGCGGCCGTTCAACGGCCGCACACCGACACAACAAGAATACCGCCAGGTGTTGCACTTCAGGATATGACTGCCAGATCAATATAGATAGGAGCACAGAACGATGGCTGAATGGGTAACAGGCAAAGTTATTCAGGTAGAAAACTGGACAGAGAGTCTGTTTAGCATTCGAATTCATGCCCCCACCGCGGCCTTCACCGCCGGACAGTACGCCAAACTGGCGCTGGACGTGGATAACGAACGCATTCAACGGGCCTACTCCTATGTCAACGCGCCCAGCGACCATAATCTTGAGTTCTACCTGGTCAATGTTCCTGAAGGGAAACTAAGCCCGCGCTTACACGCGCTGCGCCCCGACGATGAGGTCATGGTGACCAGAGATGCCGCCGGATTTTTCGTGCTGGAGGAGATTCCGGATTGCGAAACCCTGTGGATGCTGGCAACCGGCACCGCGATTGGGCCTTATCTTTCCATTCTGCAGGAGGGCAAAGATCTGGATCGGTTTAAGAACATCGTACTGGTTCATGCCGCCCGTTTTGCGCAAGACCTAAGCTATCTGCCGCTGATGCAGCAGTTGCAACAACGCTACAACGGCCAATTGCATATTCAAACGGTGGTCAGCCGTGAAGAATCGGCCGGCTCATTGACGGGCCGAATCCCGGCGCTGATCGCTAACGGCGCGCTTGAATCAGCCGTCGGTCTGCCAATGGATAGCGCGACCAGCCATGTCATGCTGTGCGGCAACCCGCAAATGGTGCGCGATACTCAGCAAATACTGAAAGAAGAGCGGCAAATGACCAAACATCTGCGCCGCAGGCCCGGTCATATCACCAGCGAACATTATTGGTAAACCGGCATCAGGGGTGGAATTTAACCGGTTTCGCTTGCGGTCCGAATCGATTATCTCCAGGCACGCCGGCAAAAACGCCGCAGTCGAGAAACACCATCATACAGATTAGCGACGGAATAAAACGGCCGATTCCCCACTGCCAGACGCCCGGCAGCATATGCCAGTTGCCGGCGGCAAGCATCCACGCCACGATCAACAACAGCGCCCACCAGCCGCTTTTGTTACGATCGTGCAGGCGTTTCACCACTACCGCTGCGGTTGGCCACAGCAGGACGACCAAGCCAAAGGCCGTGGATTGCGTATCCAGCCAGTTCTGTCCGGCCAGCGTGAAGAGCGCCATCATCAGCGCCAGCCAAACGCCGATCCAAACCCAGAAATCACGCCGGCCAATCCGGCCTTTAAACGAAAAACACCATTGTTGTAACGTCATTAACCACTGCGCCCTGAATTGTCGTTTTATTTTGGCCGAGTTTACCCTAACCCGGCGCTACGCCGACAATCTTTATGCGAATTTTGACAAGCGCTAACCAATGCCGCTTTAATCAAACGTATCGTCGTTATCGCCGCGCTTGGCTCAATGTAAAATTCATCTGATAATGTACCCATGATAAAAAAATATCTCGCGCCCTTGTTCGCTCTGTCTACGCTGGTGCTATACCTTCCCGGCGCCTGGTCCGATCCGGTTTTTCCGGCGAAAACACCGGCCGCCGCGCCTTATCTGCTGGCAGACGCGCCTACGTTCGACCAAACGATCGTACAGTTTCGCACGCACTATAATCTGAGTAACCCAACGCTGCCGATCGGCGAGTTCCGGGTCGTCGATACCGGTCATAACTCCAGTCTGCTGACCCGCGCCGCCAGCAGGATCAACGATCGGCTGTATGCTTCAACGGCGCTGGAGAAAGGGACGGGTAAAATCAAAACGCTGCAAATTACCTACCTTCCGCAGCCGGATGATACGGAAGCCGAGGCCAGACGCACGCAGGCCATCAGCTATATGGCGGCCCTGTCGCGGGTTTTCGCGCCCTCGCTGACGGAGGAGCAGAGTATCCGCAAGATCACGGAGTTACTGGAAAAAGGCAAAGGCCAGCACTTTTACCAGCAAACCGAAGGCGCATTACGCTATGTTGTGGCGGATAACAGCGAAAAGGGGCTAACTTTTGCTATTGAACCGATTAAGCTAACGCTATCCGAACCGTGATCAATACAGTCACTATTAATGACGAAAAACAGAGCCACGATCACATTTCATCTTTATACTGTTGGCAGGTTCGACTGCCGGCAGGCAGTAAAATTTTGATTCATTCGCTATTCCGTCTGGAGGAAAAAAAATGCGACATCCATTAGTTATGGGTAACTGGAAACTGAACGGCAGCACCAGCATGGTCAACAGCCTGATTACCGGCCTGCGCCAGGAATTGAGCGACGTTGACGGCTGCGGCATAGCCATCGCTCCACCGGCAATCTACCTGGATATGGCTCAGCATTTATTAGCCGGCAGCCGTATCGCGCTGGGCGCGCAAAACGTGGACGTGAATCTTTCCGGCGCTTTTACCGGTGATACTTCCGCCGCAATGCTGAAAGATATCGGCGCCAAATACATCATCATCGGCCACTCAGAACGCCGTACCTATCATAAAGAAAGCGATGAATTCATCGCCAAGAAATTCGGCGTGCTGAAAGAAGCCGGTCTGATCCCCGTACTGTGCATCGGTGAAACCGAAGCGGAAAACGAAGCCGGACAAACCGAAGCCGTATGCGCCCGTCAGTTGGACGCGGTGCTGAATACGCTGGGCGCCAAAGCGTTTGAAAACGCGGTAATCGCTTACGAACCTATCTGGGCTATCGGTACCGGCAAATCGGCGACCCCGGCTCAGGCTCAGGCGGTTCACAAATTCATCCGCGATCATATCGCCAAACAGGATAAAGCCGTCGCCGAACAGGTTACCATTCAGTACGGCGGCTCCGTGAACGCTTCCAACGCAGCAGAGCTGTTCACTCAGCCGGACATCGACGGCGCGCTGGTTGGCGGCGCATCGCTGAAAGCCGACGCTTTCGCCGTAATCGTCAAAGCCGCGGCAGAAGCCAAACGCGGCTAAGCCCGACGTTGCCGTCAGAAAAAATGCCTGCTCGCGCAGGCATTTTTTTTACATGAAAAATCGCTCCAGGCGATCTTTTATTTATTGCGCGGCCGGAATCTGCTGGGTAATACAGTGGATATTGCCGCCGCCCAGCAGGATCTCACGGGCGGGTACGCCGCTTATCGTATAGTCCGGGAACATCCGTTGTAGTAAATCGCGCGCAATATCATCCGTACGGGCATCCAACAGCGGGAAAATGATCTGCTGATTGCTGATTAAGAAGTTCACGTACGACCCCGCCAGACGCGCTCCGGCGTTGCGTTCAATCGCGTTCCCCGCATCCACGCCCCGCGCCTCTTCCGGCGTTGCATACAGCGGGCCGGGAGCCGGCATTTTCCAGATCTTAAGCGGACGCCCCTGCGCGTCTCTGGCGCTGGATAACACCTGATAAGCCGCCGCCGAGCGGGCATACTGCGGATCGTTTTCGTCATCCGTCCAGTGCAGCGCGACTTCACCGGGACGAACAAAGCAGCACATATTATCGATATGGCCGTCGGTCTCGTCGTTATAGACCCCTTCCGGCAGCCAGATAATCGTCGAGACGCCCAGATAGTCGCGCATCAACTGTTCGATCCGCGCTTTATCCAACTGCGGATTCCGGTTGGGATTCAACAGGCACTCAGCCGTCGTCAACAGCGTCCCTTCGCCATCGGTATGAATCGACCCGCCTTCCAGAATCAATGGCGCCGCGTAACGGCTATTCCGATGATAAGCCAGAACCTGCGCCGCGACTTTTTCATCCTGACGCCAATCCTCATACAACCCGCCCAATTCTCCGCCCCAGGCGTTGAACCGCCAGTCAATGCCGCGGCGATCTCCGGCCTGATTCAACACCATGGTGGGACCGGTATCACGCATCCAGGCATCGTCGCTTTCCATTTCAACCAGCGTCACGCTGGTTGGCATAATGCGTTTGGCATCAGCCATACAATGGGCGGGCACTCCCATAATCACCGGCGTTTTCCGCAAGATGGCCTCAGCCACCGCGGCAAAAGTTTTTTGCGCGGGCAAGGCGTCGTCGCGCCAGTTATCCCTGCGGTAGGGCCACAGCATCCATACGGCATCCTGTGGCGCCCATTCAGCAGGCATCGTAAAGCCGTCTTGATGCGGCGTGGTCAGCTGTGACATCGATTATCTCCAGGTTTTGCCGTCGGAGGTGGCGATCGCGCCATACATTTCCGGGCGGCGATCGCGGAACAGCCCCCATGCCGCACGCTGAGCAGCAATAGCCTGTAAATCAAATTCATGAACCAAAACGGCTTCATCCGTTTTATTCGCCGCCGCCACCAACGCCCCGGTCTGATCGGCGATGAAAGAGGAGCCGTAGAAGGTCATTTCCAAACCGTCGATGTATTTGCTGGCTTCGGTGCCAATACGGTTGGATGCGATCACCGGCACCAGATTAGCGGCGGCGTGGCCCTGCTGGACGCGCGTCCAGTGCGGCTGGCTGTCGATCTCCGGGTAGGCCGGCTCGGAACCGATCGCCGTCGGGTAGAAAATCAGCTCGGCTCCCTGCAACGCCAGGCAGCGCGCGGTTTCCGGGAACCATTGATCCCAGCAGATACCCACGCCGATTTTCGCATAGCGTGTCTGCCAGACTTTAAAGCCGGTATCGCCGGGGATAAAAAATTGCTTTTCCTGATACGCCGGGCCATTAGGAATATGGGTTTTACGATAAACGTCGAGCACGGAACCATCGGCATCGATCATCACCAGCGAGTTGTAATACGCGTTATTGGCGCGTTCAAAAAAGCTCAAAGGCAGAACGACCGCCAGTTCGGCCGCCAGCGCAGAAAAATGCTTAATCAGCGGGCTACTTTCCAGCTCCTGCGCCAACGCATAATGTTCCGGACTCTGATCAATACAGAAATAAGGCGCGGCAAACAGTTCCTGGATTAGGATAACCTGCGCCCCTTTTGCATGTGCTTGTCGCACCAGCTTCTCGGCATTCTCAATGTTTCCGGGCAGATCCCAGGAACACGCCATTTGTGTTGCGGCAACGGTAACTTTTTTCATGCGAAAACCTCAATAATCTCTTATTTATACTCGCCATTTTCATCAGACGAATATCAGCAGCGAGCGCTAGCACGCATCTGCGCCCAACAGGCGCGACCATAACGAGTTTAGGTCAACACGCCGTCCAATGTTTAGCCCCCTGATCAGGCATTCACCGAAATGACATCCTCATTATGCCAGTTAATCGGCTGACGTTAATAAAATTAAAGAGATCCCGCGCTGACGGCGGGATTGGCGGGTTTAACTGACACGCCGCCGTACTCCGCCGGCGCGAAAACATTCTCAATGAACCTTTAGTTCCATCAGCATCAGTTGATCCGCATCGCCACTCCCCAGCTTTGGCGATAAATCGCTGATCATCTTTCCTATCCGGTTCATAAAGGAGACAAAGTTTTCTTTATCCTGAAAACTGAATATACCGTTGTCAGGATCGTAAAACGCATATTGATCGCAGCCGTTGGCGTAGATCGCCATGGCATGGCCGTCAGAGTGAACCGATAAAAGTTGCTCCCGGCCTTCACGCAGCACATCGCGCACCAGCCCGTCGCCAAATTCCTCTCTGCGATTGAGCAGCACAAACGGCGTTTCCCCCGCCACCGGAACGACGGACATCTTCGCCAGATTGGCAATACGCTGCATCAAATCATAACGCCGGACGACCGGCGCGGCGGCGTCAAAGCGCCGGTCTTTCATTTGTCCGTCAAAACGCGCGCTATTCTGAAACTGTTCTTGTACGACATAGACTTTCTCAACCCCGCTTCTCGCCCGGCTTGCCGATATCATCTCGTCGTCATCCGCATCGTAACCCAGTAAATTACCGATCACCGTTCTGTCATCCAAACCGCTGTGACGCCCCAACAGCCAGAGGGCCGTCATCCCCAGACAGGCGCCGTCTTCCATGCTTTGTATCTTTTTCCGCATGTCGGGCAAGTGCGTCTTCATCGTTTGCAGATAATCACGTTGTTCCATCAGGATGGGTTGTCCCGAATACTCATTACAAGCGATCTCCAGATTCGACTCATAAATCCTTGGTTTCTTGCCTAAGGCGTCGATATCCGCGGCCTTCCTGTCTGAAAAAATGGAGTTTAGCGGCAATGAAATGGCAAGCGGTACGGACGGCAGCTTATTAAGCAAACCGAGTAACGAGAAATTGGCG
This sequence comes from Brenneria izadpanahii, assembly GCF_017569925.1. Classification (NCBI taxonomy): domain Bacteria; kingdom Pseudomonadati; phylum Pseudomonadota; class Gammaproteobacteria; order Enterobacterales; family Pectobacteriaceae; genus Brenneria; species Brenneria izadpanahii. Next base: position 5,054,290 of record NZ_CP050854.1, read on the forward strand.
TGTCCCTCTTTTTGGCTTAACGGCGTAAACACCGCCTGTTCCGTCATGATTTCAAACTGGGAAGTCCCCGGCTTCGCGGCTTCGGCCTGCGGCAGTGAAGCTGTCATCGCCGGTAAAGAAGTCTGATGGATACGCATAGTTACTATCTCATCGTGCTGAATGATTAAAACTGGGAAGGAATCGGGGGCGCTCGATACGGCGTAACCTTGGATAGCGGCGAAGTTTTAACGTTGGCCGGCGCTTTACGGCCGTTCACAACCGAAGCGAACTCTTCACGGATGCGCAGACCGAGACTCGCTACGTTTTCTACCCATGCGTTCAGCCCCCGATCGTCAAACGCGCGGATATCCTGGTGCGCCGTCAACATCAGCGTATGCTGATGCGCGTCCAGACCGATTGCCGCGCCGCACATCAATCCATGCTCCAGATTCAGCATCATGCCCAGCGCGAGCAAATCGCCGTCCCGATTGAAATCCAACGAATAAACCGGCATAAAAATGAACAGGTGATCCCGCGCTTGGGGCAGTTTTAAAAAAAACGTCTGTCCGTTAAACACCACCTGAACGCCCGTCTCGACATCAAGCGTTCCGTTTACTTTCGTCTGCTTTTCAATCCAACGTATCAATAGCGATCTGGCATAGCTCGACTCAGACATGCACTCCCCCTGACGATTTAAAACGCATCCGTATTGTCTGTCGCCACGGCCCGCGCGCGGCAAACGCCTATAGGGTTAGTGTCAAAAAAAGCGTTAGCGTTCCTGCCTGCGAGCGCTAAAAAAACAAAACCCCCGGAAACGGGGGTTGGTTAACGATTGGCGATTCCGCCTGAGAGCGGAATTTACGACTCACGGAGCGCCATCGCGATGGATCAGAACAGTTTCTTAGCCGTTTCCAGCCAGTCTTTCTTGAAAGGACGCTTCATGTTTTCAATCGCGTCAATGATGTCGTGATGCACCAGTTTTTCATTCTGAATGCCGACGCAGCGGCCGCCGTAGCCCTGCAGCAGCAGTTCTATTGAATACGCGCCCATGCGGGAGGCAAGAATACGATCGTACGCCACCGGAGAACCGCCGCGCTGAATATGTCCCAACACGGTAGCGCGCGTTTCACGGCCGGTCTCTTTCTCAATATATTTCGACAGTTCGTTAATATCGCAGATGTGTTCGGTAATCGCGACAATGGCGTGTTTTTTACCCTTATCGATACCGACCTTGATCTCCTGAACCAGATCTTGCGGGCTGAATTCCACTTCCGGCAGAACGATGAATTCACAACCGCCGGCAATCGCCGCGGCCAGCGTTAAGTCGCCGCAGTGACGCCCCATCACTTCAACAATGGAAATACGCTGGTGTGACGAAGAGGTGTCGCGCAGGCGGTCAATGGCTTCCAGCACCGTTTCCAGCGCGGTGAAATAACCGATGGTGTAATCGGTTCCTGCAACGTCATTATCAATCGTACCGGGCAGGCCGATACAAGGGAATCCCATTTCCGTCAAGCGTTTAGCCCCCATATAGGAACCATCGCCGCCGATAACCACCAGCGCGTCAAGCCCTTGGGCTTTCATGTTCTGAATAGCGACTTCGCGCACTGCCTCTTCGCGAAATTCAGGGAAACGGGCCGAACCCAGGAAAGTGCCGCCACGGTTGATCATGTCGGATACGCTGTAGCGATCCAACTGCACCATCCGATTCTCATACAACCCCAGATAGCCATCATAAATACCGAAAACTTCCAACCCTTCTGTCAGCGCAGTACGTACCACACCACGAATGGCCGCATTCATGCCGGGTGCATCACCACCACTCGTCAATACTCCGATCTTTTTAATCATGACAACCTCTGGACTTGTAGATGTAAATTCGCAGGATTCTTCTATCAAAAACCGACTGTCGTTTGTTTTACCGTTTGTCTTTCAGACGCCGGCGATATGGCAGCGACTGAAATCTACTGGTTAGTATCGACAGCATCCCTCTAATTTTTAATAAAGGCATATTATAACAAATACCCGCTGCTGAATTGATTCAGGTCAGACTAAATTGCGCAATAATTTTTACAGTCGGCCAGGTCAAGACAATATGGCTAAAAATCATCCCGTGCAAACGCCGACCTACTCATTCAACATTCCCCGCTGCTCTTCCGGCACCGCCGAAACCGGGTCCTGGTGGATAAGAATATCGGAGTCTGGAAATTTTTTGAGCAACGCCTGCTCAATATCATCGGCAATCTGATGCGATTGCACCAAGGGCAGCGCGTCATCCATCTCCAGGTGAAGCTGGATAAACCGGGTCGGCCCGGACCGGCGGGTGCGTAAATCGTGCGCGCCTTTGATGCCCGGCCATCCCGAAATAATATTGACGATAGCTGCGCGCTCTTCATCCGGTAATGCGCGATCCAGCAAAGCCTGCACGGCCTCATACCCCATACGTAACGCACTGTACAGAATATAAACACCGATGCCCAGCGCAAATAGGGCATCCGCATGCGCCACGCCTTTCCAGCTTAATACCAATGCAACCAGAATCGCCCCATTCATCAGCAGATCCGACTGATAGTGCAGCATATCCGCCCGCACGGCCTGACTATACGTACGTTTGACCACCCAGCGTTGGAACGCCACCAGCAGCAAAGTCGACAGCAACGCGATAACCGTCACCCAGATCCCTACTTCCGGGGCGTTCAGTTCCTGGGGGGTCAGCGTATGCTGCAACCCGGTTAAAATAAGAAACAGCGCGGAGCCCGAGATAAACATACTCTGCGCCAACGCGGCCAGCGATTCCGCCTTCCCATGGCCAAAGGCATGTTTGGTATCCGCAGGCTGCAGCGAATAGCGCACCACCAGCAGGTTTACCAGCGATGCGGCGATATCCACCAGAGAATCCACCAATGACGCCAGCAGGCTCACCGACCCGGTAAACCACCAGGCAAACAGCTTCATAGTAAACAGCAGCAACGCAACCGCCGTCGCCCCAAACGCCGCCATGGTGACTAGACGCCGATACCGTGAATTCATAACACTCCAGCTTAAAACCAGAACAATCCGCCGCTCAGGTTTAACTAATAGAGCTATTAGTCAAATCCTGAGCATAACGTTTAAAGATAAAAATACACCATCCCAGCGCAATCACGCCTAATGCCGCGCCGATAAAACCGATATCCGACAGGCTCATGTGCGTAATAACCTTATTTCCCAGCAGCGCGCCGCCGCCGATACCGATATTGTAAATACCGGAAAGCAGGGACATAGCGACATCGGTCGCATCGGGCGCCAGCGCCATGACTTTGACCTGCGTACCCAGCCCTATCGCCATAATCGCAGCGCCCCAGACGCAACAAAGCAACGACAGCGCTATTTGATTGAAAGAAGACGGCAACAGCAACAGCAGACACAGGGGCAATAGCGCGATAGATGCGGTCAAAAAGCCCGAGGGATACTTACTGCTATATTGACTGAAGAGAATGCTGCCGATAATCCCGGCGCCGCCGAACAGCAGCAGCAGCGCGGTAATAAAGTCTCCGCTCATCATCGCCACGTCCTGAACGAAAGGTTCTATATAACTGTAGGCGGTAAAATGCGCGGTAATAACCACTACCGTTAAGCCATAAACACAAAGCAGAGCAGGACGTTTAAACAATTCAGGCAGGCTCTTAAACGATCCGGCATGGCTGCTAGGCAATAGAGGCAGCTGTTTCATCATGACCAGCATAATTATGCAGGCCAAAAGACCGATAATCGCAAACGTGATGCGCCATCCCAGATACTGGCCGATCAAGCGGCCCAAAGGCAGCCCCAGCACCATCGCCAGCGCGGTTCCCGTAGCCAGCAAACTCAACGCCTGCGCCTTCTTGCCCGCCGGCGCCAGACGAACGGCCAAAGATGCCGTGATCGACCAAAAAACCGCATGAGACAATGCGACGCCGATGCGGGCGATCACCAGCACGCCAAAATTCCATGCCACGCCGGATAACAGATTGCTGACGGCAAACAGGATAAACACCTTAATCAACAGGCTTTTGCGCTCCATCTTACTGGTAAGCAACATACAAGGCAGCGACATAGCCCCCACCACCCAGGCGTAGATGGTGATGATCAGTCCTACCTGAGCAGCGCTCATGGAAAAGCTGACTGCGATATCGGATAAAAGCGCTACGGGGACAAATTCGGCGGTGTTAAAAATGAAGGCTGCCAGAGCAAGGGTGATAACACGCAACCATGCAATCGATCGGGGAGAACGAGTCATATATTGATATCAAAGTTAAAATGATGGAAAAATGCGAAAATCAACTCTACTAGGAGGGGATTACGCGAAGCATCAATACTGCCGGGAGAGTATAGCGCTGAGATGTCAAATCTGTAATCAAGATCCCATTTTTTTCTAACTTACAAATAACCTCCCGAACGTGATATCAGCGCACGGGAAGTTTTATGGTCTGACGGACTATTTCAGCTTCAGCGTACTAATAATGCTTTCCGCTTCGCTTTGAGCCTGCTGCTGGTTATCCGCCGGCAGCGTAATTTGCAGCGTCAACAGGTGTTCGTCCACCTTGCCAAGCACAATGGATGAGTAGGCCTGCTGCCCGCTGCTGGTAATAATGCTATCCAACTGTTGCAGTTTCTGCCCATCCACATCAATGGCTTTATTGGTCACCACTTGGAGGTTGGCATCACGGGTACGCTGCTGATCTTCCAGACGCTGCGTCAACACGGATAACTCTTCCGTGGTGTTATCGCCCAAGATCACGATCACCGCTTTTTGCCCGTTGTCGTTAGCGTAAACGTGCATATTGTTCGCCTGAGTACCCAATTTACCGCTTTGGTCGCGCATATCCGCGGGCAGGGTGAATGCGATTTTGCCGGACATCAGTTCAATAGCCACGCCCGCTGAGGCCTCAGCCGCCGGCTTATCCTGTGCTGGAGCCGCCGCGCTATCTTCCGTTTTGCCGTCACAGGCGGCGAGCATGACAACCAGCAGACTCATTCCGAGGTATTTCACTACATTCGGCATAGGGGGTCCCTTTTCTTTTTTATTTAGAACAGATGAAAACATTATCGCACGCTATTCTGTGCGTAAAAACAAGCGGATTGTTGTCACAAACCATAAATTCAGGCGCGTAGCGTAGCAGCGTTTCGCCGCCATATCCGGTCGGCGAAACGCGGTTTAGCGGCGGTTTTCAACTAATAGATAAGGCATGTCGAGTTGCTGCTCGCTCAGGCGTTTCAGCACCATATTCAGCATCACGCCATACATCGGCAGAAAGAAGATCATGCTTATCAACAATTTAAAAGTATAGTCCACCATCGCGATTTCAACCCAATTGGCGGACATAAAGGGGTCGGTGCTGCGATAAAACGCAATAAAGAAAAAGGCCAGCGTATCGCTGAGATTCCCGAACAGCGTCGAAACGGTCGGCGCGACCCACCAGGCGTTACGCTGGCGCAGACGGTTAAAGACATGGACATCCAGAATTTGCCCCAATACATACGCCATAAAGCTGGCGCTGGCGATGCGGGCGACCACGATATTGACCTGTCCCAACGCACTGAACGATTGCCATTCGCCCTGATAAAACAGGACGGATACCAGATAGGAAATCAACAGCGCGGGTATCATAACGGTCAGAATAATGCGACGGGCCAACGGCGCGCCGAAGATTCGCACGGTCAGATCGGTCGCCAGAAAAATAAACGGAAAGGTAAAGGCGCCCCAGGTGGTATGAAAGCCGAAAATCGATACCGGAAGCTGCACCAGATAATTACTGGAGGTAATGATCAGGATGTGAAATAACGAAAGCCATAGCAGCGCCGTCAGCCGCTGTTGGGGAGTAAATCGATACATAATATGTGACCTTTTTGGTTATTGGGGTGAGGGAACCCAAGAAACATTTTATTCGGCATAGCCGCACGTTTGGACGTGCGCGCCGCATGATACGCATTTCTCCCCACAATGCAATGGCTGTTTTTTATGCAAACGATGTCGTCGCTTGCGCCTAAAAATCCCCAGCGTAAACTAGGATGGCTTTTTTATTACCCCCAGATCGAAGAGAATATTGATGACCAATCCTTTTGCCAACCCCGATAAAACCCTTGATGCACAGGGGCTGCGTTGCCCGGAACCCGTGATGATGGTGCGCAAAACGGTACGCCAAATGGAGCCCGGCCAAACCTTATTGATCCTGGCTGACGACCCGGCGACGACCCGTGATATTCCCGGATTTTGCCGTTATATGGATCATCACCTGCTGGCGCAGGTGACCGAGCAACTACCTTACCGTTATTTGCTGCGTAAAGGCGGCTAACCCCAGCGCGCCGACGATAACCCGGCGCTTTCCCCCGCCCCCCTTGTCAGGCGATCCCTCCCCGGCGAAAGGGAGGGTTGGAGTCAGAATCAGAGGTTTCGCCGACGACCGGCCGCCGCTACTCATCCCGTTTTTTGAGCAACCGCAGGGCGTTGGCGGTGACCAGCGCCGTAGCGCCGGAATCCGCCAGCACCGCCAGCCACAGACCGGTAATGCCCATCACGCTGGTGATCAGAAACAGCGCCTTCAGCCCCAGGGCAATGGTAATATTTTGACGGATATTGCGCCGCGTGGCGCGCGACAGCCGGATCATCATCGCCAGGCCATTCAAACGGCTATGGGTTAACGCGGCGTCCGCGGTTTCCAGCGCCACATCCGTCCCATTTCCCATCGCAATACCGATAGTCGCCGCCTTCATGGCCGGGGCATCATTAATACCGTCCCCCACCATCGCCGTGGGCTGCCGCCGATTAAGCTCGCCGAGCGCCGTCACTTTATCCTCAGGCAGTAAACCGGCCTGGTAATCAATCCCCAACTCACCCGCGATAGCGGCCGCGGCGCGGGGATTGTCTCCGGTCAGCATGATGCAGCGTATATCCATGGCCTGTAACGCATCCAGCGCGGTGCCGGCGTCGTCGCGCAGCGAGTCGCGCAGGGCCAGCAATCCGATTACGCGACGGTCCTCATGCACCGCCACCACCGTTTTACCTTCGTTTTCCAACGCCGCGACACGCTGCCGCCAGTCATCATCCAGCGTATCAGCAGGCAGTTTGGCCGGAGAACCGGCCTGAATACGCTGGCCGCCGATCGTCCCCTCCACGCCGATCCCCGCCAGCGTTCTGCGATTCTCCGCGACAGGCAAAAACGCGCTCTCTTCCCGCGCCCGGCGCACGATGGCTTTAGCCAGCGGATGGTGTGAACCGGACTCTATCGCGGCGGTACGCGTCAACAGCGCGGTTTCGCTAATGCCGGCCGCCGGTAAAATATCCGTAACCTGCGGCCGCCCTTCGGTCAAAGTGCCGGTTTTATCAAAAGCCACTGCGCGGATCCCCCCAGCGATTCCAGCGCGGCCCCGCCTTTAATCAGCGCGCCCTGACGGGCCGCCGCCGCCAGGCCGGAGGTAATCGCGGCCGGGGTGGAGATCACCAGCGCGCAGGGACAGCCAATCAGCAATAGCGTCAACCCGCGATAAATCCACTCCTGCCAGGACTGAGCCAGCAACAGCGGCGGGATCAGAATAACCAGTAAAGACAGCAGCATAATGGCCGGCGTGTAGTAACGGCTGAAGCGGTCAAGGAAACGCTCTATCGGCGCGCGGCGCTCTTCCGCTTCTTCTATCAACTGTAGAATGCGGTCAATGGCGCTATTGCCCGGTTGCGACACGACGCGTAACTGCGCTATTCGATCAACGCACAGGCTGCCCGCCGCCACCTTCTCGCCCGGGCCTCGTTCAACCGGCACCGACTCCCCGGTCAGCGCGCTTTCATCGAAACTGGCTTCCGCCGCCAGCAGTTCCGCATCGGCCGGCAATCGGCCGCCGGGGGCGACCTCAATCACATCGCCGGGAGACAAGCCGGCGACCGGCACGCTGATACGCCGTCCGTTGCGGATCACCGTGGCTTCTTCAGGGAGCAGCGCCATCAGCGCGGTAACGCCTCGCCGGGCTCGGTTGGAGGCATAAGACTCCAACTGTTCTCCCAGCATAAAAAGCAACAGCACCACGGCGGCTTCCGTGGCGGCGCCGATCAACAATGCCCCGATAGAGGCCACGCTCATCAATGTTTCAATCGCGAAGGGGGTACCGGAGCGAATAAGCCGCGCCGCTTTTTTCGCCACCGGAACAAGCCCAACCACGGTGGTGGCGATAAAAGCGATCTGTCCGCCGGATTCGCTCGCCAGCGAAAGTCCCCAGCTTACCGCCGCCAACAAAGCAAAGAGGATCAAAAAACCATATTCATGGCTAAAACGATGAGAATCAGGAGAAAGGGGGGCTTGCGGGGCGAGATCCTGCAAGGTAAAACCGACCTGCTGAACCGCATATTGCACCTGTGAGCGGACATCGCTACGGGCATCGACAACCAGTTTTTCAGTGGCGAACAGCACGTTGGCCTGTTCTATTCCAGTAAGATTTCTTACTGCGTTTTCAACTTTACGCGCACAGTTGGGGCAATCCATCCCGCTGATTTTCCAGCTGAAGCGCTGACATAACGCCGGTCGGTCGCCCTCTCCTCCGTCGGGGTCGCCGGAATCGGCATTATCGCCGCTCTCCGACTGTTGGCTATCCGGCCCCCGGCCGGTATCGGCAAGGGAATCCGGCGCGTGTTTCACGGCGCAACAGCTTTTCTCGGCGCGTGATGAATGACGGGCATGTTCATGGCAACAGGCCGATTTCCCGGCGCTGCATGAGTGAAGCTGATGAGAATGCATACCTTCCTCCTGTTTTGATGCGAGTAATTCTCATCAGAAACTTTACAACGTCGTTCCCGGTCAATCCAGCGTTTCGCATAGCCGGTCAGCACTAAAAATACAACGAGCGGACGATTAAGAAATGTCCGCCAAAATAGCACGCCGCCACAATGGCCTGATGGGCGCGAAAATTGATGCGGTAATGGTGGATGAACCAGGCCGCATGAGCGATAAACAGCAGCGCGCTGCCCGCCAGCAACGAGAAGTTATAATCCGTTCCAAGCGCGAAATAGCGTTCGCCGGCGACCCAGACCATCAGGGTCGTCATGATGATAAAGGCGCACGCCGGCCAACGCTGCGCATCCAGGCGGCTCCAGATGATTGCGATCAGGATTGCGGCCGCAATGATAAGCGCCAGCGCCAACGGCCAGAAAAACGTGAGCGTCATCTGGCTGGTGAAAAAACTTATGGTATAAAGCAAATGAGAGAGAAAGTAGGCGCCGAACGCATAAAGCAGCCGCTGTGTCGGCAATAGCATCAGGGCGTCCGCCGCCAGGCTCGCCAATAATCCAACCACGATCAGGTAGCCCGGCACGCTCAGCAGCGGCGTCTGCCAGGCCAGAACCAGTAATAATACCAAGGTAACGGGTTTAAACAGCCAGCGCTGCCATACCGGTCCGCGGTAGCTGGCGTCGACATATAACCAACCGGAAAAGAGCACGGCAATAAATGACCAAAGCATAGATTATCCTTATTTGTATTAAACATGCCGGATCAAAAAACCCGGAATCAGCTACACATCCCTCCTGAATGATTAAGTTTTTCTCAGCATCCGTAGCCTTATTCTTTCAGTGTAGGGGATCGTGGTAAGGATCAACAACATCAGGCGAGACAGATGCGCATACCGGTGCTTCATGCTATGTTATCGACCCGTCTGGGCTGCTGATTAGCGCATGTGATTATCTTGAAGGAGAGTATGGTTGAATGAGCAATGAACCCGCGCTTTATCGTATTCAGTTCATGAACAATGGTAAAAATTACCAGCTTTATGTGCGTGAATTGGTACCAAGCAATCTGTTTGGCTTTATTGAAATTGCCGACTTCGTGTTCGACAGCCAATCGACGGTACTGGTTGATCCTTCCACCGAAAAGCTGAGAACCGAATTTTCAGGCGTTAGCCGCAGCTTCATTCCGCTACAGGCCGTGATACGCATTGACGCGGTGACGGAAAAAGGCAGCGCGCGTATCTCCGAATTAGGGGATAACGTCACGCATTTCCCTTATCTTCCCGGCCGGAAGCCCTGACGCATGCGTGATTTCCCCCCGCTGCTGATACTGGCCGTAGCGCTCATTCTGGCGCTGGCCTGGCGTCAATACCAGCACCAGCGGAATCAGGAAGCGCGCAACGATGCGGCTCCGCTACGGACGATAATGGCGGAGATAAAAGCCAAACGTGAATTTCCGCAGACTCGCAACCGCTCCCGCGGTTATGAAGACGGGTTTAAAAATATGTTTTACGAGGCCACGTTTCGGCCTGTCAACGGCGGCGCCGATATAACGCTGCGGCTCAGCCAAACCGACTATAACCAGCTCGATAAAGATATGCGGGGCATGTTGCAGCTCAAGGGCACCCGCTTCATCAGCTTTGCGCCCCGGCAGGAATAATCGTTATTTTTTCGGTTGCTTCGGCAATTTTTTCTGCCAGGCGAGCAGCTCGAACACGCCAAACAGAAAAATGCGCGCCTGAAACGCCGGACCTAGCGCGGGGCTATCCTTGGGCTGGCTGGCTCTCAGCAACAGCAGTTGGAAGCCATGCATCAGGAGCGTGAATATCATCGCCACCGTCATAAAGATATTCAGCGGCCTGGGGAAAGGTTGAATCAGGTTAAAGACCAGAATTCCCCATATTCCCAGCATCAATAACCGGCCAAGATTAATCCATATCATCATGTTCCCCTTATTTTCTTTTCCCTACCCTACGATGATTATTGGCGGATGTATAAACGGTACGCCACCTGACCGGCGATTTTTTCACGATGCAGTTGCCAGTTATCCGGAATAACCAACTGCGCGTTCTCGGCCTCGGTTTCCACGTAGATCCGCGCCTCCGGCGCTAGCCAGCCCTGCCGTTCCAACAGCGCCAGCGTATCGTTCAATAAATCCTGGCGAAACGGCGGATCGAGAAACACCACGTCAAACGGTTCGCCGACCTGGGCCAGCCATTGCAGAGTATCGGTATTAACGACGCGGGCGTTCTCCGCCCGGAGCAGCATCAGATTCTGCGTTAATTGCCGGGCCACGGCGCGATCCCTTTCCAGCAACGTGGCGTGCGCGGCGTAGCGCGATAACGCCTCCAGCCCCAGCGCGCCGCTGCCGGCGAAGCAGTCCAGACAGCGCGACTGCGGAATAACCGGCGCCAACCAGTTAAACAGCGTTTCACGCACGCGATCGGTGGTGGGCCTTAGGCCGGGACTATCGGGAACAGGAAGTTTTCTGCCGCGCCACTGACCACCGATAATTCGGATCTGCCCGGCGGCCGACGATGCATTTTTTTTAGCCATAGATCACATATTGGTTACTACGCCGGATGGCCAGCACAGTACTGTCAGGAAGATTTAAACATTATTCTAACGGCGCTTAAGCTATATACCCAACAGATTTATGGCGGGCTATCCATCCCGTCCGCCGCTCCGCGTTTTTTCAGGATACCGCCAGGAAGACGCGTAACGCGCGGCAAAAAACCGGCTGCGGCGGTGTAAACCAACGGGTTTGACATACTTCGTTACCGAGATTGTCCGCCATTGCCCCCTCCGGCCGCGTGTTGCTGTTGACAGGAAAGTGTTAAACTCGTGGTTTATCGTCAAAATAGATTGGTTTTAATTATTTATTCGCCGCAGTGAGCGGCGTGGAGCGCGATTGCAAGATGACAAAAGAGAAAAAGCGCGGTTTTTTTTCCTGGTTCGGATTAGGCCGGCAGGAAGAAAAACAACAAGAGCAACCGCAAGATAAATCTGAAATTCCTGATACGCCGGCGGCCGAATCCACAACCGACGCCGATGAACATCCGGTATCCGAACAGAAAACAGAGTCCCCGGAATCCCCGGTTCTGGAAAACGACGCGCCTGCCGGACAGGTACAGCCGGAAGAAACTCATGCCGGGGCGCAGACGCTGACGCAGGAAAGCTCGCCGGCGAAAGAGGCGGCGACGGCTGAAACGCTATCCGCCGATGAGGATAACGCCGAAGAAGAAACGCCCGTTGAAGACGAAGCGGAAGAGATTCCGCCTGAGGATACCGTTCCGCCAATGCACGAACAGGAGCGGCCGACCAAAGAGGGATTCTTTGCCCGCCTGAAACGCAGTCTGGTAAAAACCCGCCAGAATCTGGGTTCAGGATTTATCGGATTGTTTCGCGGCAAGAAAATCGACGACGATCTGTTTGAAGAGCTGGAAGAACAGCTGCTGATTGCGGATGTCGGCGTTGAAACCACGCGTAAAATCATTGCCAGCCTGACGGAACACGCCAACCGCAAACAGTTGAAAGATGCGGATACGCTTTTTGCCAAGTTGAAAGAAGAAATGGCGGCAATCCTTGCTAAAGTTGATGAACCGCTGAATATCGAAGGCAAGACGCCCTATGTAATCCTGATGGTCGGGGTCAACGGCGTGGGTAAAACCACCACCATCGGCAAAATGGCGCGCCAGTTTCAGGCTCAGGGTAAATCAGTGATGCTGGCGGCGGGAGATACTTTCCGCGCCGCCGCGGTTGAGCAGCTTCAGGTCTGGGGGCAGCGCAACAATGTCGCGGTGGTCGCCCAGCACACCGGCGCCGACTCCGCTTCCGTCATTTTCGATGCCATCCAGGCCGCGAAAGCCCGCGGGGTGGATGTACTGATTGCCGATACCGCCGGTCGCTTGCAGAACAAAGCCCACCTGATGGAAGAACTGAAGAAAATTGTACGCGTTATGAAAAAACTGGATGACGAAGCGCCGCATGAAGTGATGCTGACGCTGGACGCCAGTACCGGACAAAACGCGGTAAGTCAGACTAAGCTTTTCAACGAGGCCGTCGGTCTGACGGGAATTTCGCTGACCAAACTCGATGGCACCGCCAAAGGCGGGGTGATTTTCGCTATCGCCGACCAATTTGGCATTCCTATTCGCTATATCGGGGTCGGCGAAGGTATAGAAGATTTGCGGCCGTTTAAGGCTGACGATTTTATTGAGGCACTTTTTGCCCGTGAGGATTAAAACGGATGATTCGCTTTGAACAGGTCAGTAAAGCTTATCTCGGTGGACGTCAGGCATTGCAGGGGGTGGATTTCCATTTGCGTCCGGCGGAAATGGCCTTCCTGACCGGTCATTCCGGAGCGGGGAAAAGCACCCTGCTGAAGCTGATTTGCGGTATTGAACGCCCCAGCGCCGGCCAGATTCTATTTGGCGGACATAACATCAGCCGTTTAAAGAAGAGCGAAGTGCCGTTTCTACGCCGCCAGATCGGCATGATCTTTCAGGATCACCACCTGTTGATGGAGCGTACCGTTTATGACAACGTCGCGATGCCGCTGATCATTGCCGGCGCCAGCAGCGAAGACATTCGCCGCCGGGTCTCCGCCGCGCTCGATAAAGTCGGCCTGCTGGATAAGGCGAGAAACTACCCTATCCAGCTTTCCGGCGGGGAACAGCAGCGGGTCGGCATTGCGCGCGCCGTGGTCAACAAACCCTCGGTTTTGCTGGCGGATGAACCTACCGGCAACCTGGATGACGCCCTGTCCGAAGGCATTCTTCGCCTGTTTGAAGAGTTCAACCGGGTGGGCGTCACGGTATTGATGGCAACCCACGATACCGGATTGATCTCCCGGCGGCATTACCGGGTGCTGACGCTGTCCAACGGCCGCATGATTGGGGGAAACCATCATGGCGAATAATACCCGTAATGCGAAAAGGCCGGAGAAGCGGAACAGATCGCTGCGTGGCGGCTGGCAGGAACAGTGGCGCTACGCCTGGACAAATACGTTGGCCGATATGCTGCGTCAGCCGCTGGCGACGTTATTAACCGTCATGGTGATAGCGATCTCGCTGGCATTGCCCAGCATCTGCTATCTGGTGTGGAAAAACGTCAGTCAGGCCGCGGCGCAGTGGTATCCCACGCCGCAGCTAACCGTCTATCTGGATAAAGCCCTGGATGACAACGCCGCCCAGGCGGTGATCGCCAAGCTCCAGTCGGAAGACGGCGTTGATAAAGTCAATTATCTGTCGCGCGATGAGGCGATGGGCGAATTCCGTAACTGGTCGGGTTTTGGCGGCGCGCTGGACATGCTGGAAGAGAATCCATTGCCCGCGGTGGCCATCATCACCCCGAAAATGACGTTCCAAAGCGCGGAGACGCTCACGACGCTGCGCGATCGGGTGGCCGCTACGCAAGGCGTGGATGAAGTGCGCATGGACGATAGCTGGTTTGCCCGTCTGGTGGCCTTAACCAGCCTGGTCGGGCAGATTTCCGCAACGATTGGCATACTAATGGTGATTGCCGTCTTCCTGGTGATCGGCAACAGCGTTCGCCTGAGTATCTTTAGCCGGCGGGAAACCATCAACGTCATGAAGCTGATCGGCGCGACGGACGGCTTTATTCTGCGGCCCTTCCTCAACGGCGGCGCGGTTATGGGATTTGCCGGCGCCGTGCTGTCGCTGATCCTGTCTCAGGCGTTGGTGTGGAAGCTTGACGCGGTGGTCGACCAGGTCGCTTCGGTGTTTGGCACCACGTTTAGCGTCAAAGGGCTAAGCTGGGACGAATCCCTGCTATTGCTGCTTATCGCCGCGATGATCGGCTGGCTGGCCGCATGGCTGGCGACCGTTCAACATTTACGTCGTTTTACACCACAGTAATCTTTTTTTGCTATAATCTTCCCTTGTGCAACAGGCTGTGCGCACAAGGGATTTATCTCGGCCATCGCGTTTCTTTTTCGTCTCCGCCGACCTACGGTTTTCTCAGGAATTTCGTCTTGATATGTTAAATAAGATGGATAAAATTGGGGAACTTGTGAGAAAAATCACAGTCTGAATACATTGGATACTGCGACGGATTTTTAGCGGAATGGTTTACTCGAATTGCCGCAAAATATCAGAGTAAGCAGTATGAATATCGCGAATTGTTTTTAACAAGAATCGTTTTAATCGATAGTTTTAACAATCGCATGAGCGAGCTTCTTAAAAGAGCATCGCATAAACCGTAGTCATGAGAGAGGTTGAATGACCAAAGATATGCAAACTTTCACCTTAGTTCCCCAAGGCAGTCTGGAAGGTTACATTCGAGCCGCCAATGCCTATCCGATGCTGACGGCGGAGGAAGAGCGGGCTCTGGCTGAACGGCTGCATTATCAGGGCGATCTGGAAGCCGCTAAGCAGCTCATCCTGTCGCACCTGCGTTTTGTTATTCATGTAGCCCGTAATTACGCCGGCTACGGCCTGCCGCAGGCGGATCTGATTCAGGAAGGCAATATCGGCCTGATGAAGGCGGTACGCCGTTTTAATCCTGAAGTAGGCGTTCGTCTGGTCTCCTTTGCGGTGCACTGGATCAAAGCTGAAATCCACGAATACGTCCTGCGTAACTGGCGTATTGTGAAAGTCGCGACCACCAAAGCGCAACGTAAGCTGTTTTTTAACCTGCGCAAATCCAAACAGCGTCTTGGCTGGTTTAACCAGGATGAAGTCGAGCTGGTAGCCCGTGAATTGGGCGTAACCAGTAAAGACGTGCTTGAGATGGAATCCCGCATGGCGGCGCAGGATATGACGTTTGATCCGACGCCGGACGAAGAAACGCACGATGGCAAGGCAATGTCGCCCATGCTTTATCTGCAGGATAAGTCATCCGACTTTGCCGATGGCATTGAGGAAGACAACTGGGAAAACCATGCGGCGGATAAACTTACCTATGCGCTGGAAGGCTTGGATGAACGCAGTCAGCATATCATCCGGGCGCGTTGGCTGGACGATGACAACAAATCGACATTGCAGGAGCTGGCCGATAAATATGGCGTATCCGCAGAGCGTGTACGTCAGTTGGAAAAGAACGCCATGAAAAAGCTGCGGGCCGCGATAGAAGCCTGAAAACCCTACCCTGAATAATTCGGGTAAACGATAAACGACGACCGGGATCTTCCCGGTCGTTTTGTTTTAATGATCCAACCCCGGCTTTACTGCAAACCTTTCATTCCTGATATAGCGCCACCCGCCGGATACCGGCGAAAAGCCGCAGTCGAGCATAAATCTTCCCAGCACGGACTCATCCACCGTCGCGTGATCGGCCGTCGCCAGCCACCACTCTTTGACCTCAGGCGACATTCTGAGCGTCTCTTCCACCAGATACAGGCCCACGCCGCGTCTTCGGGTCTCTACACGCACCATAAGATCGCTCAGTTGAGCATTTTCCCCTTTGATTTCCACTAGCACGCCCGCCAACAGCCGATCGTTAAAACGGGCAGCAAACAAACGCCGTTCCGGTGTAAGTCCATTTTCCAGAAGATCGATATTTTGATGCGGCCATATTTTAGCCAGATCAATTTTATCCTGAGGGCTGAATACGGTAAGACACTCAACGGTTAGTTTCATTTACTAGCACTCCATTAAATGAGTGAAGAATAATGTATCTTGTTTGCAGCCTAATAGTTAAATAATTTATTCATTACGGTTAATGGGGAAAATGTTTTTTCGCTTTATCAATTTTCGAGTAAAACATCATCGATTAACCCGTAACCTAGCACAAGTAACTATAAATAAAATAAACATTGGCGTTTAAAGCTAGTATTTTATGCTGCGCAAACAGCTTATATTTAATGGCGTCAGTTGATTTGCAGCATAAAATTCCTGTTTAATAATATGAAAAATAACGCCTTATTAGAAATAATCACTAATAAAAGACCTAACCTATTCTGATATATCAGGAAAAAGGTTATCTTATGGCATAGGACAGTCAATTTTTAGACAGTATCCATAATAATGATACACGGGGTAAACGGATGAAATTTAGTAAAGGTAAAACATTGCTGATGGGATGTATGGCAATCGCATTGACTCAGGCGGCACACGCCGCGGATATCAAAGTAGCGGTTGTCGGCGCAATGTCCGGTCCTGTCGCACAATACGGCGACATGGAATTCATTGGCGCGCGTCAGGCCATTGCCGATATCAACGCCAAAGGCGGTATTGACGGAAATAAACTGGTTGGCGTTGAGTATGACGACGCCTGCGACCCTAAACAGGCCGTCGCCGTCGCCAACAAAGTCATCAATGACGGCATTCGCTATGTGATCGGCCATTTGTGTTCTTCCTCCACGCAGCCCGCATCTGATATTTACGAAGAAGAAGGCGTGATCATGATTACGCCGGCCGCAACCAACGCAGACTTGACTACGCGCGGCTACAACATGGTGCTTCGCACCACCGGTCTTGATTCCGATCAGGGGCCGACCGCCGCAAAATACATTGTCGATACGGTTAAACCTCAGCGTATCGCCGTTATTCATGATAAACAGCAATACGGCGAAGGTTTGGCCCGCGCGGTTCAGGATAACCTGAAAAAAACCGGCGCGAATGTGGTGCTATTCGAAGGCGTGACCGCGGGCGATAAAGACTTCTCTACGCTGGTTGCGCGCTTGAAGAAAGAAAACGTGGACTTCGTATACTTTGGCGGATATTACCCGGAAATGGGGCAAATTCTGCGTCAGGCCCGTCAGGCCGGTCTGAACGCCAAATTTATGGGGCCGGAAGGCGTGGGTAACTCATCGCTATCCAACATCGCGGGCGAAGCGTCTGAAGGGATGCTGGTCACGCTGCCCAAACGTTACGATCAGGTGCCGGCGAACCAGCCTATCGTTGATGCGCTGAAAGCGAAAAAACTGGACCCGACAGGCCCGTTCGTCTGGACCACCTACGCCGCATTACAGTCTCTGACCACGGCGATGCAGCGTAGCGGCAGCATGGAGCCGGAAGATCTGGCGAGCGATCTGAAAGCCAAAGCCGTCGATACCGTTATGGGGCCATTGAGCTGGGATGCAAAAGGCGACCTGAAAGGGTTTGAGTTTGGTGTGTTTGAGTGGCATGCAGACGGTACTTCCAGCGCAGTGAAGTGATCGCCGCAGTAATGGGGTAAACGGCGAAATAGCATAACGTTGCATTTCGCCGGTACGGCGATAAACCGCATTGTATTCAACCGAATCTGTATTAATCCTCAATACCGATGCCCCCGTTGTCGCAAGGCGCGGGGGCAGTATTTAAGGTAAAGGTATGTCCGAGCAGTTCCTCTATTTTCTTCAGCAAATGTTCAACGGCCTGACGTTGGGCAGCACTTATGCGCTGATCGCCATTGGCTACACCATGGTTTACGGCATTATCGGCATGATCAACTTTGCTCACGGCGAAGTGTATATGATCGGCAGCTATGTCTCTTTTATCGTGATCGCCGCCCTGATGATGATGGGCATCGATGCGGGATGGTTATTAATCGGCGTCGCCTTTATCGCCGCCGTAGTGATTTCCAGCGCCTACGGCTGGAGCATCGAGCGCGTCGCCTATAAACCGGTGCGCACCTCCAAGCGCCTGATCGCGCTGATTTCCGCCATCGGGATGTCCATTTTTCTGCAAAACTACGTCAGCCTGACGCAAGGCTCGCGCGATGTCGCCCTGCCCAGTCTGGTTACCGGGCAATGGACGCTGGGCGAAAACAACGGATTCGCCGCGACGATCAGCACCATGCAGTTGACCATCTGGGTCGTGACGTTCCTGACCATGCTGGCGCTAACGCTATTTATTCGCTACTCGCGCATGGGCCGCGCCTGCCGCGCCTGTGCAGAAGATTTGAAAATGGCCAGCCTGCTGGGCATCAGCTCTGACCGGGTAATCTCCCTGACGTTTGTGATCGGCGCGGCAATGGCTGCGGTGGCCGGCGTTTTACTGGGGCAGTTCTATGGCGTGATTAATCCCTATATCGGCTTTATGGCCGGGATGAAAGCCTTTACGGCCGCGGTACTTGGCGGCATCGGCAGTATTCCCGGCGCGATGATCGGCGGATTGATTCTCGGCGTGGCCGAAGCGTTGACGTCGGCCTATCTGAGCACCGAGTATAAAGACGCGGTATCCTTCGCGCTGTTGATCGTGGTGTTGTTGGTAATGCCGACCGGCATTCTTGGCCGTCCGGAGGTTGAGAAAGTATGAAAAAGCTCAATCTTCTCAATGCGTGTCTTTCCGCATTGATGCTGCTGGTGCTGGCCGCCTTCATCATGGGAATGCAGTTAGGGCTTGACGGCACCAAGCTGGTTGTCCGGGGCGCCGATCAGGTTCGATGGCACTGGATCGGCGCAGGCTGCATCGTGGTTTTCTTTTTCCAGTTAATCCGTCCGTTCATCCAGCAGAGCATGCGGAAGTTTTCCGGCCCGTCGCTGGTGCTGCCGAGCTTTGACGGCAGCACGCCGCGCCAAAAACTGCTGGCGGCATTGTTGATCATCGCCGCCATCGCCTGGCCGTTCCTGGTTTCGCGCGGGACGGTGGATATCGCCACGCTCACGCTGATTTACGTGATGCTGGGCCTGGGATTAAACGTCGTCGTCGGACTTTCCGGCCTGCTGGTGTTGGGCTACGGCGGCTTTTATGCCATCGGCGCTTATACCTATGCCCTGCTGAACAACTATTACGGTCTGGGCTTTTGGGAAAGCCTGCCGCTGGCCGGCATAACCGCCGCCCTGTCCGGTTTCCTGCTCGGCTTCCCGGTATTACGGCTGCGGGGCGATTATCTGGCTATCGTGACCTTGGGATTCGGCGAAATCGTCCGTATTCTGTTGCTGAACAATACCGAGATCACCGGCGGCCCGAACGGCATCAGCCAGATCCCCAAACCTACTTTCTTCGGCCTGGAATTCAGCCGCACCGCGCGTGACGGCTGGGATACATTCCATAACTTCTTCGGCCTGAAGTACGACCCCAGCGACCGTATCATTTTCCTGTATTTGGTGGCGCTGCTGCTGGTGGTATTGACCCTGTTCGTCATCAACCGCCTGCTGCGTATGCCGCTGGGCCGCGCCTGGGAAGCGCTGCGCGACGATGAGATCGCCTGCCGCTCGCTGGGGCTCAGCCCGACGCGCATCAAACTGACGGCGTTTACCATCAGCGCCGCGTTCGCGGGTTTCGCCGGTACGCTGTTTGCCGCCCGTCAGGGATTCGTCAGCCCGGAATCCTTTACCTTCGCCGAGTCGGCATTTGTGCTGGCGATCGTGGTCTTGGGAGGGATGGGCTCGCAGTTTGCGGTGATACTGGCCGCCGTGTTGCTGGTGGTTTCACGCGAACTGATGCGCGATCTGAATGAATACAGCATGTTGCTGCTGGGCGCGCTGATGGTATTGATGATGATTTGGCGCCCGCAAGGTCTGCTGCCGATGAAGCGCCCGCAGATGAAGCTGAAAGTAAGTAATAAGGAAGAGCAGGCATGAGTACGCAGCCATTATTATCCGTCAGAGGTCTGATGATGCGTTTCGGCGGTCTGCTGGCGGTCAATAACGTTGAACTGGATTTAAACGCGGGAGAAATTGTTTCGCTGATCGGTCCGAACGGCGCGGGAAAAACCACGGTGTTCAACTGCCTGACCGGTTTTTATCGCCCCACCGGCGGCACCATCATGCTGCGCGACCGGCATCTGGAAGGCTTATCTGGGCAAAAAATCGCGCGTATGGGCGTGGTGCGGACGTTCCAGCACGTACGCCTGTTCCGTGAGATGACCGTGATTGAAAACCTGCTGGTGGCCCAGCATCAGCATCTCAAAAGCGGCATATTCGCCGGATTATTGAAAACGCCGGGATTTCGCCGCGCCGAAGCCGATGCGCAGGATCGCGCCGCGGAGTGGCTGGAGCGCGTCGGCCTGCTTGAATTGGCCAACCGTCAAGCCGGCAACCTGGCTTACGGCCAACAGCGCCGGCTGGAAATCGCCCGCTGTATGGTGACCCGGCCGGAGCTGTTAATGTTGGACGAACCGGCCGCCGGGCTTAACCCAAAAGAAACCGAAGAACTGAATCAACTGATCGCCGAACTGCGCGAGCGTCATCAGGTTTCTGTGCTGTTGATTGAGCATGACATGAAGCTGGTCATGGGAATTTCCGATCGGATCTATGTCGTCAATCAGGGAACGCCGTTGGCCCACGGAACCCCGGCTGAAATTCGTAATAACCCGGATGTCATCCGTGCATATCTGGGTGAAGGATAACGTTTATGCTGTCATTAAATCAGGTCTCCGCCCACTATGGGAAAATCCAGGCGCTGCACCAAGTCAGCCTGCATATCGAGCAGGGCGAGATCGTTACGCTCATCGGCGCCAACGGCGCCGGGAAAACCACGCTGCTGGGTACGCTGTGCGGCGATCCGCGCGCCACTGAAGGCACTATCACCTTCGATGGAAAGGACATTACCAACTGGCAGACCGCGCAGATTATGCGCGAAGCAATCGCCATTGTGCCCGAAGGCCGCCGCGTATTTTCCCGCATGACGGTGGAAGAAAATCTGGCTATGGGCGGATTCTTTGCCGATCGGCGTCAATACCAAGAGCGGATCGCCCGGGTCTACGACCTGTTTCCCCGTTTGTACGAGCGCCGCGCTCAGCGGGCCGGCACCATGTCAGGCGGCGAACAGCAAATGCTGGCCATCGGCCGCGCGCTGATGAGCCAGCCGCGTTTATTGCTGCTGGATGAGCCGTCGCTGGGGCTTGCTCCGATCATCATTCTGCAGATTTTTGATACTATTCAACAACTGCGTGAAGAAGGCATGACCATTTTCCTGGTGGAGCAAAACGCGAATCAGGCATTGCGCTTGGCCGATCGCGGCTATGTGCTTGAAAACGGCCATGTGGTGCTGGAAGACAGCGGCGCCGCATTACTCGCAAATGAAGCAGTACGCTCAGCTTATCTGGGCGGTTAATCAAATTCAGGCCGGTTCACCGGCCTGTCGCGCTAAAACAAAGGCAAAGAAATGGCAACCGAAAATTTATTGGCGCAGCGTATCGCGCCATTGAAAAGCTCCGCTATTCGTGAACTGCTTAAGCACAGCAAGATGGATAATATTATCTCGCTGGCCGGGGGCATACCGTCGGATAAATTGTTTGATTTTGAAGGTTTGAATCAGGCAATTCAGTTAGCGGTTACCGAACAACCGCAAAACGCTTTTCAATATGGATTAACCGAAGGCAGCCCGGTGCTGCGTGAGCGCATCGCCGACCTATGCGCCATCCGCGGCGTGAAAACGCGGGCCGAAGACATTGTGGTAACCGCGGGTTCACAGCAGGCGCTGGACTTAATAATGCGCGCGATGATTGATCCAGGCGATATCATCGTTGTTGAACGCCCCACCTACCTTGCCGCATTACAGACGCTAGCACTGGCGCAGGCTCAGGTAATGTCCGTCTCGTCGGACGAAAACGGCATGGTGATCGACGATCTGGAAGCCTTGTTGCAAAAACAGCGTATCAAAGGCGTCTATATCGTGCCGAACTTCGGTAATCCCAGCGGCGTAACCCTGAGTTATGAACGGCGCAACCAATTGATTAAGCTGGCGGAACGTTACGGTTTCGTCATCCTTGAGGACGATCCGTACGGCGAATTGCGCTTTACCGAAGAACGTAGCCCGACGCTGTTTCAACTGGCGCAGGAAGAATTGGGCAACAATCAACACGTGCTTTATACCTCCACGTTCTCAAAGATCCTTTCCCCTGGCTTACGTCTTGGTTGGGCCATCATGCCGGACTGGCTGCTGCATAAAGTCGCCATCATTAAACAAGCGGCCGACCTGCATGCCAGTTCGTTATCGCAGAGCATCGTGGAATACTATCTGAGCCTCGGCCGTTTGGAAGACCAAATAAAAAAAATCCGCTCCGCCTACAAGGAAAAAAGCGAGCTGTTGTCGAGTCTGATCGGCAAAGAACTGGGTGATGTGATGACCTTTAACCAGCCCAAAGGCGGTATGTTCCTGTGGGCGAAATTCCGCCAACCGTTTAATACCACCGAATGGCTGAAGCAGACGCTGAACCAGGGCGTGGTGTTTGTGCCGGGCGAGTTCTTTTTCCCTGATGAGCCGGACTATTCGACGCTGCGCTTCTCCTATGTGACCGCAACGGAAGAGCAAATGCATGAAGCCGTGGCTCGGCTGCGCCGCGCGCTGTAAGCCCGCGCTATCAAAGTATGGATAAAATAAAAGGCCGCGGATACGGCCTAAGTTTAATGACAAAATTCGAAACGTTGCCGTTGGCGATCCCTACCCGTCCTCCCCTTTGTCTGGGGAAGCAGCTAACGCATTAAAAACGCCGGATTTTCCCTTCCCCTGTGAAGGCATGGGGTGAGATCCAGCGCTTTTCGTAGTTAGCGCCGCCCTTCATAAAACATTCAAAACCGTTATTTAAAACTGCTCCCAGTCGTTGCCGGATGAGAGCGCAAGTTTGGGCTGGGCGGGCTTGTTGAATGCCGGCGCCGCGGCCAGCGTTTTACGCGCCTGAGCAATACTGAATACGCTCATCAGTTCCACCAGCTTGGCGGCCTGATCGCGCAGGCTATCGGCGGCGCTGGCGGATTGCTCCACCAGCGCGGCATTCTGCTGGGTCACCTGATCCAGTTGGTTGATGGCATCGTTAATCTGGCTGATGCCATGCTCCTGCTCTTCGGTCGTGACGCCAATCTCGGTGATCATCGAGGCGACGTTGCGCACCTGTCTTACCAATTCATTGATGGTGGCGCCCGCATCGCCGACCAACGCCGCGCCTTTATCCACGGTGGTGACGCTTTCGCCAATCAGATCTTTGATTTCTTTAGCGGCGGAGGCGGAACGCTGAGCCAGAGAGCGAACTTCTCCCGCCACCACCGCAAAGCCCCGCCCCTGCTCTCCGGCGCGGGCGGCTTCGACCGCCGCGTTCAGAGCCAATATGTTGGTTTGAAAGGCGATACCGTCAATCACGCTGATAATATCGCCGATTTTCCGCGAGCTGCCGCTGATTTCCTGCATGGTCTGCACGATGTTGCCAACCGCGTCGCCGCCTTTAGCCGCGGTATCGCTGGCGGCATTCGCCAAATGAGCGGCAGAGCGGACTGTTTCGCCATTTTGGCGGATGGCCTGACTCATTTGCTCCATTGAGGCCGCCGTTTGTTGCAGGCTGGCGGCTTGTTCTTCGGTCCGCTGGCTGAGATCCGTACTGCCCGCGGCGATTTCACTGGCGCCGATGGAGATGGATTCGCTGCTCTCGCGCACCTGCTGCACAATGCCCTGCAGGTGTTCGCGCATCCCGTTCATGGCGGCCAGCAGACTGCCGCTATCGCCACGACGCAGATCGACCGGCATGGATAGCTTGCCCTCCGCCACCTGCCGGGCGATTTGTACCGCATAGGCCGGCTCGCCGCCCAACTGCCCCCTCACCGTACGGGTGATCGCCCAGGCGATCAGCGCCCCCAGCAAGGCGCTGACGGCGGTGAGAATTAGCATCAGAGTGCCGGCGGAATTGGCATCCGACATGAAACGCTGAGACATGGAAACCGTATCGTTCCTATGTTCATTAATCATGGCCGTTATGGCCGACAGCGCCTTTTCCTGCGCGCCTATCGCTTCGTTCAGAATGACATTGCGGGCGCTATCCTGTTGGCCGGCGCGGATAAGGTCGATCGCCTTTTTGATGGAATTTCTATATTCAACGCGCACCGCATTAAAGTTTTCAAACCGCTCACGCGTTTCTTTCAGCTTTATAGCTTCATCCAGCTGTTTTAATAACTCGCCGTTACGCCCCATAATACTTTCAATATGATGGATTTTCTCTTCCACACGCCGGGGATCGCTGTACAACGAGCTATCGCGGATATCCTGTGCGGCGATATTCATATTATCTTTAATTTCCTGCATCAACAGCAGATTGATTAGCCGCGTATTAGCCAGATAGTTAAGGTTATTGCCAACAGACACCAGCTCGATACGGCCAAACAGCGCGACAAGAAAGCCGATAACGATCAACAGCGTAAAACCGGCGCCCAACATAGTGCCGAGTTTCATTTTTTTTAACATATTCATGATCTTCCCTTAATAGTTGATTTAAGCCACGCCCTGAAAATTAATGATGACGCATAGGGAATGTGAGATAAGGCAACATGTTGCATATTATTTAAAATAATGATTCGCAAACTTTATCGGTTGGTTAATTGCGCGCTTTATTTTTAATAAGTTAATAAACTAAAAATATGATTTTATTGGCATTCGATATTTTATTTTTATAAATCAATAAATTAAAAAATAGCCAAGGTTAAAGGCATAAATATTTAACTTTACGCATTAGGGAAAAACGGGAAAAAAACGGAGTTTGATGACAGTGTTTCTGATTGGCCGCGGCTCTTACAGATGATGTAAGACAACGATCTTCGCCGCGCCCGGCAAGAGGAGAAGCGGCAGGGATAGTCAACGCACAGAAGGCCGCGGATGCGGCCTTCTGTTTATTACTGTAGATCAGTCCGTCAGCGTTAGAATGACGCCCAGTTCTGCGCGCCGGACGACGTTTCGCCCGCCAGCCTCAGCGCTTTCTCCGGGCGGGAAGCCGCCTGCGGGGCGATTTTGCCCACATAGGAAGCGCTTAAGCGGAAGGTGCTCATCAGCTCGACCAGACGTTTGGCCTGATCGCTCAAACTGTCTGCGGCGGTGGCGGATTCCTCCACCAGCGCGGCGTTCTGCTGCGTCACTTCATCCAGTTGGTTAACGGCATCATTTACCTGGGAAATCCCTTGAGCCTGCTCGCGGGTCGTCACGCCGATTTCGCTAAGCAGTTCGGCGACATGGCGCACCTGTTCCACTATTTCGCTCATCGTGCTTCCCGCTTCGTTTACCAGAGCGGAGCCGTTCTCCACTTTCTCCACGCTTTCGCCGATCAGATCCTTGATCTCTTTGGCGGCTGACGCGGAGCGCTGGGCCAGAGAGCGCACCTCGCCGGCTACGACGGCGAATCCCCGTCCTTGCTCACCGGCGCGCGCAGCCTCCACGGCGGCGTTCAGCGCCAGGATGTTGGTCTGGAAAGCGATGCCGTCAATAACGCCGATGATATCGCCAATCTTGCGCGAGCTGGCGGAAATATCCCCCATCGTGGTGACGACATTGTTCACCACGTCCCCGCCTTTGGCGGCGGTCGCGCTGGCGGAATTGGCCAACTCCGACGCCATATGAACGGTATCGGTATTCTGTTTGATGGTGGTGTTCATCTGCTCCATGGAAGCCGCGGTCTGTTGCAGATTGGACGCCTGCTCTTCCGTCCGCTGGCTCAAGTCGGTATTGCCTATCGCAATCTGACCGGCGCCGGTAGCGATAGATTCGCTGCTCTCGCGCACCTGATTGACCGTTTGGCTCAGGCCGTCGCGCATGGCCGCCATCGCCGCCAAAACGCTGGTGGTATCGCCCGCGCGCAGTTGAACGTCCAATGCCAGGTTGCCCTGCGCCACCTGTTGCGCAATCTCGACCGCATAAGTCGGTTCGCCGCCCAGCTGCTTCTTAATCCGGTAGGTAATGCCCCAGGCGACCAGCCCTCCCAACAGCGCCGCCAATGCCGCAATGCTCAACATTAATGAACCTGCCGTAGTTGCTTGGTGTTGCGATGCGTTGGCGGTTTCAATGGTCAGCGAGGTTTGGTAATCGATCATCGCATCCAGAGCATCAAAAATGCCGTTTTGCGCATCACGCAATTCGCCGAACAGCATGGCGCGCGCCTGCGCAATATTTCCCGACATCCCCGCATCGATCGATTTCTTCACCGTCTCAAGATAGGACGGAATAAGTTTTTCCAGGTTCTGCGTCCGCGTCCGCGCTTCCGGTGAAATCGTGCGCTCCCGAATCTGCGTGAACAATTCGCTATTGCGCGCCTGCAACTGAACGATGCGTTTCTGCTCCCCTTCCATTTCCTGCCGATCTTCCAGCAAGGCAATATTTCTGATCACGCGTGACATGGTATTGATGTTGTCTTTAACTTCCTGCATCAACAGCAGGTTATTAATACGTACCTGTGATAACTGGATATTGCCGCTTAGATCGGCCAGTTGCATACGGCCAAACAAAGAGACAAGACAGCCAATCAGAATGATTAAAGCGAAGCCCGCCCCCAACATGGTCCCCAGTTTCATGTTTTTTAAAGTGTTCATATTATTCCTTGGTATTGAATATCTGCCGACAAATCCGCTCGCCGCGATATGTTTGTTTGATTTTTTTCAATGAGGCGCTAAACAAGCTGTTATTAAATGCCTGTTATTGCAGGATTCACTCCCGTGCCTGATAAATTCGGATGCCGCGGCAAGAGGGTGAACGAGTAGTATATGGGGGAGCGAATAAATCTATTGTCGGATAAATGAGCGAAAACAGGCCCGATTGTCGCCATACAATAGCAAAAAACTTTATATGTTAATTTATTGATCGCTTTTAGCTATTGTTTGGATATAAACGCTTCACCAGGCGATTTTCCCTGTTATCGTCGAGGATCACGATCGCCGCGCCGTCATCACACCGTCATTTAACGGTTATTTTTCTGTCATGTAGTCATGTCACGTTACTTCCTGAATAAAAGAAGCGCTTTTTGCTCAAGCCAGGTTTAATTCCAGGAGACAGGCATGCTTAATCCGATTATTCGCAAAACGCATGGCATTAATAAAACAATGATATGTGCGGCATTGGCGCTGGCTTGCAGCGCCAATGCGCAGGCAGTGACCGAAATCCCTTTCTGGCACTCAATGGAAGGGGAGCTGGGAACCACGGTTAATTCACTAACGGACCGTTTTAACCAATCGCACAGCGATGTCAAAATCGTCCCGGTCTATAAAGGCAACTACGAACAGAGTCTGGCCGCCGGGATCGCCGCTTTCCGCGCCGGCAACGCTCCCGCGATTTTACAGGTTTACGAAGTCGGCACCGCCACCATGATGGCCAGCAAGGCCATTAAACCCGTCTATGAAGTGTTCAACCAGGCCGGAATCAATTTCGACGAGTCGGTTTTCGTCCCCACGGTTTCCGGTTATTACGCCGATGGGAAAAGCGGACATTTGCTGTCGCAACCGTTTAATAGCTCGACCCCCGTGCTGTACTACAACAAAGACGCCTTCAAAAAAGCCGGGCTGGATCCGGAGCAACCGCCTAAAACCTGGCAACAGATGGCCGAATACACCGCTAAACTGCGTGCGGCAGGCATGAAATGCGGCTACGCCAGCGGCTGGCAAGGCTGGATTCAAATCGAAAACTTCAGCGCCTGGCACGGGTTGCCGATAGCGAGCCGAAATAACGGTTTTGACGGTACGGACGCGGTACTGGAATTCAATAAGCCCGTTCAGGTCAAACATATCCAACTGCTTGAGGATATGAATAAAAAAGGCGACTTCACCTACTACGGACGTAAAGACGAGCCAACGGAGAAGTTCTACAACGGTGAGTGCGCCATTACCACCGCTTCTTCCGGTTCGTTGGCGAATATCCGCCAGCACGCCAAATTCAATTACGGCGTCGGCATGATGCCGTATGACGCCGACGTGCAAGGCGCGCCGCAGAACGCCATCATCGGCGGCGCAAGCCTGTGGGTGATGAACGGCAAAGACGACGCGACCTACAAAGGCGTCGCCGAATTTATGCAGTTCCTGGCGCAGCCTGAAATCGCCGCGGAATGGCACCAGAAAACCGGCTATCTGCCTATCACCACCGCCGCCTATGAATTAACGCAGCGGCAGGGCTTTTACGATAAGAATCCGGGCGCGGATATCGCAACGCGCCAGATGCTGAACAAACCGCCATTGCCGTACACCAAAGGTTTGCGTTTAGGCAATATGCCGCAAATCCGTACCGTGGTGGATGAAGAGCTGGAAAGCGTCTGGACCGGTAAGAAAACCCCGCAACAGGCTCTGGACAGCGCCGTCGAGCGCGGCAACGCCCTGCTGCGCCGTTTTGAGCAGTCGGCCAAGTAGTTGACAGACCTACCCCGCCTCTCCCCTTCTCAGGGGGGGAGGTAACCGGAATACCCCGTTGATTTCGTCCCTTAAGAAGGAGATACAAGGCGGGATTGACAGGTTTCCGTCATCAGCAATGAGTTAACGTATGACATCATCCCGTCCTGTTTTTGGCTGTAGCTGGTTACCCTACGCGCTGGTTCTTCCCCAGTTGCTGATCACCATCATTTTCTTTATCTGGCCTGCCGGTCAGGCGCTGTGGTATTCGGTGCAAAGCCTGGATCCGTTTGGGCTATCCAGCGAGTTTGTCGGGCTGGAGAATTTCAGGCAGCTATTCAGCAACGGCTATTATCTGGAATCGTTTTACACCACGCTGGTATTCAGTTTTCTGGTGACCGGTTTCGGCCTGTTGATTTCGCTGTTTCTGGCCGCGCTGGTTGACTACGTTTTGCGGTTCAGCCGCCTATACCAAACCCTGATTATCCTGCCGTACGCCGTGGCGCCCGCCGTCGCCGCCGTTCTGTGGATGTTTCTATTTAATCCCGGACTGGGTTTGATCACCTATTATCTGGCGAAGCTGGGCTATTCCTGGAACTACGCGCAAAACAGCGGACAGGCGATGTTTCTGGTGGTGCTGGCTTCGGTCTGGAAGCAGATAAGCTATAACTTTCTGTTTTTTCTGGCCGCGTTGCAGTCGATCCCCCGCTCATTGATTGAAGCGGCAGCCATTGACGGCGCCGGGCCGGTGCGCCGTTTTTTCAATCTGGTGCTGCCGCTTATCTCTCCGGTAAGTTTTTTCCTGCTGGTGGTCAATCTGGTGTACGCCTTTTTCGACACCTTCCCCATTATTGACGCCGCCACCGCCGGCGGTCCGGTACAGGCCACCACCACGCTGATTTATAAGATTTACCGGGAAGGTTTTGCCGGTCTGGACCTTTCCAGTTCCGCGGCTCAGTCGGTGGTGCTGATGCTATTGGTTATCGCATTGACGGTGATTCAGTTCCGCTTTGTCGAACGGAGGGTGAACTACCAATGATCGAAAATCGCCGCGGACTGGATATTTTCAGCCATCTAATGCTGGTGGTCGGCATCATCGCCGTACTCTTCCCGCTGTATGTCGCCATCGTCACCGCCACGCTGGATAACGAGCAGGTGTTTCAGACGCCGATGACGCTGATACCCGGCACCCACCTGTGGGAGAATCTGCGCCATATCTGGCAACACGGCGTGGCGAATAACGCCGCGCCCTTTGGGCTGATGCTGTTTAACAGTTTCGTCATGGCGCTGGCGATCACGCTGGGCAAAATCACGGTGTCCATATTATCCGCCTACGCCATCGTCTATTTTCGCTTTCCGTTCCGCAATCTGTTTTTCTGGATGATCTTTCTCACGCTGATGCTGCCGGTAGAGGTGCGCATCTTTCCCACGGTGGAAGTCATTTCCCAATTGCACATGATAGACAGCTACGCCGGACTAACGTTTCCGTTGATGGCATCGGCGACGGCAACCTTTCTGTTCCGGCAGTTTTTTATGACGCTGCCGAGCGAGCTGCTGGAAGCATCGCGCATTGACGGCGCCGGCCCGATGCGTTTCTTCTTCGATATCGTTCTACCGCTGTCGAAAACCAATCTGGCGGCGCTGTTCGTCATCACCTTTATCTACGGCTGGAACCAGTATCTGTGGCCGCTGCTGATCATCAGCGATGCGAACCTGGGGACGGCGGTGGCCGGGATCAAAAGTATGATCGCCTCCGGCGATGTCGCCACCCAATGGAATCAGGTTATGACGGCGATGCTGGTGACGATGCTGCCGCCCTTGATGGTCGTGTTGCTGATGCAGCGCTGGTTTGTTCGTGGTCTGGTTGATAGTGAGAAATAACACGTTATGGCATGCTTAAAACTTCAGGCCGTTACCAAATCCTATGACGGTAAAACACAGGTTATTCATCCCATCGATCTCGATGTGAACGATGGCGAATTCATCGTAATGGTCGGCCCGTCCGGCTGCGGTAAATCCACGCTGCTGAGAATGGTTGCCGGGCTGGAGCAAACAACCAGCGGCGATATCTATATCGATAACCAGCGGGTCACCGAGCTGGAACCCAAAGATCGCGGCATTGCGATGGTGTTCCAGAACTATGCTCTTTATCCTCACATGAGCGTTTATGACAACATGGCCTATGGCCTGAAAATTCGCGGCTTCGGTAAAACACAAATTCGCCAGCGGGTGGAAGAGGCCGCGCGAATTCTGGAGCTGGCTCCGCTGCTGAATCGCAAACCGCGCGAATTATCGGGCGGACAGCGTCAGCGCGTGGCGATGGGACGCGCGATCGTGCGCGAACCCGCGGTATTTTTATTCGATGAACCCTTGTCAAACCTGGACGCCAAACTGCGGGTACAGATGCGGCTGGAATTGCAACAGCTGCATCAGCGGCTGAAAACCACCAGCCTCTATGTGACGCACGATCAGATTGAAGCCATGACGCTGGCCCAGCGCGTGATCGTGATGAATAAAGGCGTCGCCGAACAGATTGGCGCCCCCGCGGACATTTATCGCCGCCCGGCGTCGCTGTTTGTCGCCAGCTTCATCGGCTCGCCCGCCATGAACCTATGGCCGGGCAGAATCAACGATGACGGCGGCCGGTTTGAAATCGGCGACGCCTTAGCCCTGCCGCTGCCGGCGGCGAAACCGCAATGGCGCGGACGCGAGTTGACGCTGGGGGTAAGACCGGAGCATATTCAACTGACGACCAGCGAGGCGGACGGCATTCCGCTACAGGTATCGACACTGGAGCTGCTGGGTGCGGATAATCTGGCGCACGGACGGTGGGGCGAACACAATGTGATTGTGCGCCTCTCCTATGAACACTGTCCGGCGGCGGGCTCGACACTTTGGCTGCACTTGCCTGAACAGGCATGGCATTTGTTTGATTCGCAAAGCGGATTACGGGTGGAATAATGGTAACGCAATGGCCTTATCCGGCTATCGTCGCCCATCGCGGCGGCGGCTCACTGGCGCCGGAAAACACATTGGCCGCGATTGATGTAGGCGCCGGTTTCGGTCATAAGATGATCGAGTTTGACGCCAAGCTATCGCAGGATGGTCAAATCTTCCTACTCCATGATGATACGCTCGAACGCACCAGCAACGGCTGGGGTATCGCCGGCGATCTGCCGTGGGACAAACTGGCCGCGCTGGATGTCGGAAGCGGGTACAGCAAAAAATTCGCCGGCGAACGGTTACCGCTGTTATCGGAAGTCGCAAAGCGCTGTAAACAGTATGGCATGGCCGCCAATATCGAAATTAAACCGACCACGGGCCATGAGCAGGAAACCGGGCGTCTGGTCGCCCTTGCGGCGCGTCAGCTGTGGCAGGATCACCCCATTACGCCATTGTTATCGTCATTCTCGGCGCAATCGCTGGAGGCCGCCCGGCAGGCGGTTCCCGAGCTGCCGCGCGGCCTGCTGCTGGATGAATGGGACGATGACTGGCGAAACCTGACCCGCCGGCTGGAGTGCGCGTCCATTCATCTCAATCACCATTTACTCACCGCGGAACGGGTTGCATTACTGAAGGCGGCCGGGCTGCGCATTCTGGTTTATACCGTCAATCAACCAGAGCGGGCCAAAACGTTGCTTAATTGGGGCGTTGACTGTATCTGTACTGACCGGATAGATTTAATCGGGGCGGATTTTGCTACCGGCTAAAATCAACCCATTTATCTCTTTTCAGCTAGGTGCCGGTTACTAAGGAATTGGCTCAATGCCTCCATTTATTAGTTCGCTCTGGCACCAGATTTTTCTATCTTTACCGCTATTTATTTTGATCGCACTGGGTTATGGCCTGATCCGCTACGGGAAATGGCCGTCAACCATTACCGACGGCATGAGCCGCTTTGTCTTCTCGGTGGCGATGCCGGCGATGTTGTTTCGCCTGATGAGCGACTTCTCCAAACGTCCGATGGTTGATGCCCGCCTGTTGATCGCCTTTTTCGGCAGTTGCCTGCTCGTTTTTATACTGGGCCGTCTTGTCGCGCGTAAGGTTTTTCAACTGGATGGCGTATCCGGATCGATTTTTGCGCTCAGCGGCATCTTTTCCAACAATGTGGTGCTCGGGTTGCCGATCGCCTCGCTGATGCTGGGCGAAGAGGCGATACCTTCCGTCGCGCTGGTGGTGGTGTTTAACGGTTTAATCCTTTGGACGCTGGTGACGGTCTCGGTCGAGTGGGCGCGCAATGGGGCGCTATCTCTGCAAGGCTTTACCAAAACCGCGCTGGGGGTGCTGAAAAATCCGCTGATTATCGGCATCCTGTCCGGGACGGCGTTCAGCCTGACCGGGTTTCCACTGCCGTATTATGTCGACCAGCCGCTAAATATGCTGGGGCAGATCGCCATGCCGTTATCGCTGATCGCCCTGGGGATGGGGCTGGCGGAATACCAGATCCGCGACGGCCTGCACATCAGCATCGCTATCTGCGTCATCAAGCTGCTGGTGCAGCCGCTGGTGATTTGGGGCATCGCGATTGCGATCGGCCTGCCGGAAATAGAGACGCGGGCGGTAGTATTGCTGGGCTCAATGTCAGTGGGCGTAAACGTTTATCTGATGTCGCGCCAGTTCAATGTGCTGGGCGGCCCGGTCGCCACCAGCCTGCTGGTTTCGACGGCGCTGGCCGCCTTGACCACCCCGCTTATCCTGACGCTGATGGGCGTGCGTCTCTAAACCGAAGCGGCGCGACGCCAGGCTCATCCCCTGCCGCTAAGAGGCGGACGGCGGCTGAACTGAGGGCGTCGCCTGCTGTATCCGCTTTTGCTGCTGTTGCAATTGTTGCTGCTGCTGTTGCTGCAACTGACTATTGCGCTGCTGTAATTGCTGATTCAACTGCTGTTTCTGCAACTGCTGATTCTGCTGCATACGTTGTTGTAACTGCTTCTGACTATTGATGCCGTTTTCATACTGTTGCTGCTGCGTCGATGGCGCTTTCGCGGCGTCGGCCTGTGTAACCAACGGCAGTGAAAACAAGGCAAACAATAATGCCGTCAGCGTAATTGCGTGTTTCATTCGGTCCTCCACGGCACGGAATGTGCCAAACCGTATCGCTATTCGGAACCGCATATATTCCCGGTCCCGTTGATATACAGTGTAATCGCTGCAAACGGAAACGTCGTGCAGAGTTATCTGCATTCTGCGTCCGCCAGGCTTTGGGCCGCCCGCGGAGAATGTTATATACTGCGGCGGAATTTTTCTTTGCGATTGAAGTTATCTCATGTTTCATATTGCGCTCTATGAGCCACAAATAGCGCCAAACACCGGCAATATTATCCGTTTGGCGGCCAATAACGGCTGCACGCTTCATCTGATTGAGCCGCTGGGTTTTGATTTTGAAGAGAAGAAGCTGCGCCGGGCAGGGCTGGATTATCACGATCTCGCCAGCGTCAAGCGCCATAAAAACTATCAGGATTTTCTGGCGGCGGTCGCAGGGCAACGCATTTTCGCCTGCACCACCAAAGGCAGCCGCCCTTACGACCAGCCCGATTATCGGCCCGGCGACGTACTGCTGTTCGGCTCGGAAACCGCGGGCCTGCCGGATGATATCCGTAACGGCTTTTCGGCGGATTTCCGCATCCGCATTCCTATGCAGCCGGAGTGCCGCAGCCTCAATCTGTCCAACGCCGTCGCCATTATCAGCTATGAAGCCTGGCGGCAGAACGGCTTTGGGGGACGAACCTAACCGGTTAAGGCTTTTTTCGCGGTGGATTAACCAGGAAAACGACCTCCCCGCGATAATAAGGGGAAGCCGCAAGCCGCCGTTGCCATTTCTTATCCCACTTACCGTGCTGCACCAAACCCAGCCGAAAAGGGATCGTCAACTTTTGCAGCGCCGGCAGGTAGTCGGCGTAGTTGGTTACGGTGCTGCGCCCCTGATAGGTTTGGATCACCAGTTCATCAATGCTGCCGCGCAACCGGTTCAACTCGGCGACGTCGCCGGTTTTCGACCAGTCGAGCAACCCGGTGACACTGATCAGGCAATCTTTCGGCAGCCGTTGCCGCAGTTGCTGTAAAAACGCCGCATATCCCGCCAGTTGATAACTTTCGGCGTCAAAATCAATCTGAATTCCCCTGACCTGATTACCGTGGCGGCGCCACGCTTCCTGTAGCTTCAACATGCGGTTGAGGTGCTCATCCGACAGCGACAGCGTCGTCAGCCGGTAAGACAGCCACAGAGAAGCAACGCGTAGTTTACTGGCGGGGATCCCCTGGCGCAGAAAGACCGTTTGCCCCTGCCGACGGGCGATCTCGCCCTGATGCAGATAGAGCGTCTGAGCCTGATGCAGCACGCTCTGCGGCCGAACGGCCGCCCACAGCCAGAAAGCCTGATATTGCGCGGCGTTGACGCTGCCGGCCTGAGCCGCCGCGCCGCTCCACGGCCAGAGCAGGAGCGCTATCCAGGTTACCAGTAATACTTGAGCTTGTTTGCCCACAGGCTGCCTTTAAACTCGGTTTTCAGTTGGGTAAACCAGGCCTTACGCGTCGCTTTACTGATGTCCTGTCCGCCGCAGTCGTTAAAACCGCTGGGCGCATAGCAGTAGACCGCCCGATAGAGCGCATAGCTTTTATCTTCCGGCGGCGCGTCAGGATCGGCGATAACCCGCATGTATCCATCCAGCCGATTATATTCCGTCCCTTTGAATTGCGTCGGCGCATTGATTAACTCATCCAGCATATTACTCTCTCCCCAGTCAAATCCGACGGTATCGCCGGTTCGCAGAAAGAACTCGCCGAGGCAGTTAATGGACCGCGCATCGTTCGGCCGCTGATTTAGCGTATTAACCACGCTATCCAGCGCAGGGCATTGATATCCCTCCTCGGTATCGCCGCCGTCCCAGTTAAAAACGGCTAGATCGTCCAGACTCCAGTCCATGTTTTCCGCATCATCCAACGGCAGAATTTCTTTTCTGAGCGCGCTATCTTTCAGATAACCGGCATAGTCCGCGTGTAGCAGCGATTTGGTTAACAACGTATGCAGGGCGATGGCCCGTTCTTCATGGGTTTGTTGCGGTCCCGTTTGCTGACGCAACAGGTCGGCGCTGGCGCTGACTTTTAGCACCGCGGAACGAAAACGCAGATTTTTAACCGGACTATCCGACGTGAATACCCTTTCCGGATGACCGGCCTTAACCAGCGTTTCAGCCAGCGCCAGTTGCAGGAACTGCTGCTGGGTATAGTCGGTATTCAAGGAGAGCAGGCGGCGCCAATGCATTTCTGCTTCATCCCAGCGCGCCAACTGCTGGAGCGCCTGACCGCGCAACACTTGCAAACTGAAACTCGTGGTATCGGTGAGATTCCGATCGTGAGTTTCCGCGACCCCGTTCACGACGGCGGCATAATCTTTCAGCCGATAAAACTGATAGGCGGTCTGTAGATAGTGGTATTCGTTTTGCATCGCCACCTGCTCGAACAGGGTTTGTTGGGCCGCCAACTCTTCGGCGGATAATTCAGGGAAACGTCCCCAGCCGCCATGAACCGCGCGCAGCCGTTTAAGATCCTGCACCAGCGCCAACAGCGGGCTATCCGCCGCCGCGGTAAATGTTTCCCGCTCCAGCAGTTTGTTGTCGATCTCATCGCTTAATACCTGCAGATCGCCGGCATTATCGGCGCGATCCAATACCTGCTGATAAATTTTGGGTAACGCGTTCAGATCGCCGAGGATCCAATATGCCCGCCGGTAGAGCCCTTGCGCGGAGCCGACATATAAACCCCGCGGATACTGCCGCAGATAATCATCAATGCGCCCTATGGCTGACGATGCCGCGTTTTTATCGGCTTTGCCGGCATCGAACATATTGTATTCATCCAGCGCGGATTGCATCGCTTCGTTAATCGCCACGCGGATCAGCATATAACGCGCGGTTTCAGCGACCCACGGTTGTCCGGCTTCCGTCAGTTCCTGAAAGCCGCTGTTTGCCTGCTTGAATTCCCCCTGATAGAAAGCCTGGCTATTGATCAGATAGCGTTTAAGATCTGCCGCATGTCCCTCATCCGGCAGACGCTCAAGCTCGTCGGATAACGAAGACGGGGAATAATCCGGGGACAGGATAATTAAACGCGCCAGAGCAAGCGGCGTGCGCTGAGCATCGGTTAACTGTTGGTCGGCCAACAGCACATCAAAAAAGTCTTCGACGGTCGAGAGATCGTTGGATATTTGCCGGCCTTCCCCGTCGTTGGACGTCAGCGTAGCGAATTTTTCCTGCACGTCAGACGGCAGCTTCAACTGACGGGCCTTATTTACCAGCGCGCTGTCGCCGGCGGCGGTTTGCGCTGAAGCCTCATCCGCCGATGGAGCCGGGCCTTCCGTCGCCGCCAGCCCCATAACGCGATATGCGGTAAAGGGGTCGGTACGCGACCGTGTCTGGTCGGGGAGCGGCTGAGGCACCGGCAAAGCAATATGCTGGCGGCTGCTCTGGAGCAGCATCAAATTGGTTCTGGTATCGTTATCCGGCAAAAGGTAAGGAAACGCCGGCATTCCGCACTCCGCGTCAGAAAAACCGCAAATACCATCAGTAGAGCTAAAAGCGTGGCAGCTAAAAAGCGTACTCAGTAGACCCGCCAGCAAAGTTAGTCCTTTCATGTACATGTTCCTGTTGGATTCAATTTCAGGCCATATGGCTGCCGGTCGGCTATTGTTCCCATCATCGCCGGGGTATCGCTCTATCCCGGCGCCAATAAGAGTAGCCTATTATCAAAAAGATATGGCTGGCGCCGATACGCAGCGCCCGGAGAGGATACAGCGGAAAAGATTAACGTGAAGTTAACGACAATACCGTGGCGCAAAAACCGGAACGCCAGGGCTTTACCAACAGCCTGACGTTGTTGCCATTTATCTTTGATGTAATGGTAACCAGATAACCAATCGTAATCCACCCAGCGGACTATCTTCCGCTTTCACCCAGCCCTTATGCTGCGAAATCGCCGTTTCCACGATGGCCAGCCCCAAACCGGTGCCGCCAGACTCCCGATCGCGGGCTTCGTCCGTGCGGTAAAAAGGCCGGAAAATCTGCTCCCGGTCTTCCGGGCTAACGCCTGGGCCGTCATCATCCACCTTGATGGTGATGCCCTGATTATCAACGGAGAATGCGACTTCAATATGACGGTGAG
Organism: Brenneria izadpanahii; assembly: GCF_017569925.1. Classification (NCBI taxonomy): domain Bacteria; kingdom Pseudomonadati; phylum Pseudomonadota; class Gammaproteobacteria; order Enterobacterales; family Pectobacteriaceae; genus Brenneria; species Brenneria izadpanahii. The sequence goes on from NZ_CP050854.1 coordinate 5,092,095, forward strand.
AGTAACGCAGCGCATTGCGGACAATATTCTCCAGCGCGCTGTCGAGCGCGGAAGGATTGCCATACAACGTCCACGGACCGGGAGGATACGGCACATCCAGCGTTTTCCCCATTTGCTCCGCTTCAAAACGGGCGTCATCCAACACATCGCTCCACAGCTCATCGGCGCGGATAAATTCGCGGGTGAGCTCGTTCTTATGTTGATTGCGGGACAAAACCAGCAGGTCGTTAATCATGCTGTCCAGCCGCTGCGTTTCGGTTTCAATGCGGCTTAGCTCGTTGCCCTCCCCCTGGCGTCTGCGCAGCAATGCGGTGGCCAGTTGCAAACGGGTGAGCGGCGTGCGCAGTTCGTGTGAAATATCAGACAACAGCCGCTGTTGCGCCGTTACCATCCGCTCCAGCGCGCTGACCATCTGGTTAAAACTGACCCCGGTCGCCAGAAACTCCTGCGGACCGGCTTCCAACTCAGGATGTTGACGCAGGTTGCCGCGCGCCACTTCGTCCGCCGCATACTTCAGCTTACGGGCCGGTTTGGCCAGGCTCCAGGCTAACCATAACAAGAGAGGGGAGCTGATCAGCATGGTGAATATCAGCAGTAATAACGGCCGGTCAAACAACAGGTTAATAAAATCCGACTGTAGGCTGCTGGCCGGGCGAATCAGATAAAGCTGGTAATTATCTTCACCATCCCGAATGGAAAACGGCCCCAGCAGCTCAACACGGCCATATTTCTTTTTTTGCGGATGATCGGCATTATCGGACAGGCCGATAAAATTACGCACAATTTGCGTTTCATTTTTCTGAGCGCCAAGCACCCGTCCTTCACTGGTAACCAACAAAAGACGCTGCCCCGGCGGAGCCCATTTCTCAATCACCCAGAATAACCGCAGCCACCAGCGTAAATCATTGGCCGGGGTGTTCGCCAGATCGGCTTCAATATGTTGCTCCAGCATAATCCCTTGCCGCTGCTCGCTTTCCAGCAACGCTGTCAACTGGCGTGAATCAAGCTTGGGCACCATCAGTACCAGCATGAGAACCAGCGCCAGCGTCAACCAGAAAATAGCGAAAATACGCGCAGTCAGGCTATTAATCATGCAGCAGACACCATCAGGTAACCTCGCCCGCGTAACGTTTTAAACCACGGCAAGCCATCTTTCCGCTCCGGCAATTTACGACGCAGGTTAGAGATATGCATATCAATGGCGCGGTCAAACGGCGTAAGCCGTTTCCCCAACACTTCCTGACTCAAATGCTCGCGCGAAACCACCTGACCCAGCCGCTGCGCCAGCAGATACAGCAGCGTGAATTCGGTGCCGGTCAGATCCAGCACGGTTTCATCAAAGCTGGCTTCCTGCCGGCCGGGATTCAGCCGCAGCCCGTCAACTTCCAGCGTCGGCGCGCCGTTTTCACCAGACTGTTGCTGGTCCGTCCAGTTTGAACGCCGCAAAATGGCGCGGATACGCGCCACCAGTTCACGGTCGTTAAAAGGCTTCGGCAGATAGTCATCCGCGCCTAATTCCAGGCCGAGAACACGATCCAACTCGCTGCCGCGGGCAGTCAGCATGATCACCGGAGTCTGATGCTGCTGGCGCAGCTCTTTTAACGTATCGATACCGTTTTTCTTCGGCATCATGACATCCAGCAATAACAGGTCAACGGTGCTATCCAATACGCTTAACGCCTGTTCGCCATCGTAGGCGACAACGACGTTAAAACCTTCCATTTCGAGCAATTCTTTCAATAAAGACGTTAGCTCTCTATCGTCATCAACCAACAGGATCTTGTTCATATATTCTTTACCTCCAGGGGGCAAAATACGTCATAGATTAGCGCTATTCCATGACTTTACGTAGTTTTACATCCTCTGACGCATGTTTGCAGCAAGACGATTAGACTCATGTCCATTGATTCACAAAACAGCACGCCAAACCGGGGAGTTATTGATGCCGCAAGTCACAACGTTATCTCTTGCTTCACTGCTGATGCTGAGTTCCTTTACCACGTTTGCAGCAGGTTTTGAGAGTGTGTCTGTGAGTAACTGTCATCATAATGACTCTGCCACGAAACCATTTTCCGGTCAGCCGGGGATGTTTGACGGTGTGAAGTTAAGCGAGCAGCAGCGGCAGCAGATGCGCGATCTGATGCATCAGGGCCGTCAGGACTCCCCGGAGTTTAACGCTGAAGATGTTGAGGCCATGCATAGGCTGGTTATCGCGGGCCAATTTGATGAAGCCGCCGTCCGCGATCAGATAACCAAGATGATGCAAGTGCAGATTGAGCGTCAGGTCCAGATGACCCGCGTTCGCAACCAGATGTATAACCTGCTGACGCCGGAACAAAAAAAGGTTTTAGAACAGAAACATCAGCAAAGAATGAAAGAGATGAGCCAGCAGGTTTCAATGTTTAATCAGATGTCTGCGCAATAATCAGGCATCGCCGAGCAATCCTGAGTAGTGTGTAGTTCGAGTAATAACCTGTAGTAGATATACCCTGTTTTCCTTGCCATAGACACCATCCCTGTCTTTTGCCCTCCATGACGGAGGGCTTTTTTTTGGCGGTTTTCCGGGTAAACCGTTTTAAAATAACCACCTATTAAGCGATTACAAGCAATTGCACGCGGTTGGAAACAGGTGATAACAATCCGGAAAAAATAGCTGATGCATTGTATGAGATATTAAAAAAATGAAGCGGTTTATTCTATGGTTATTGCAGTCTTTCTTTTACCTCGTCCCTATTATAATTAGTGTGATTGGGGCATATGTTATCGTTCGTTTCGTTCCGTTCTATCCGGGGCTCTTCGTTGTGCTCTGGATTATTATCGTGGCTTATGTATACATACGATATAGCAAATGGGTTTAACTCTTTCGACGAATGAATACTCACCCTATCAAGGTTTCAGATAAGCCCGAATATATAACGATCCTGATTAGGATTTATGTCGTTTGTCTGAACAGGGAAACATTTACGCCAGCGTAGCATCGATTTTCGCAGTCTAACGGACAGTACCGATACATCGACGGCAATGGAGCGCTAGCCGAAATGAAGCGAGAGCCGCAATAACGTTTAATGTCGCCGTTTCAACGCGTTCTTTTCTAACGTGGCCGCACGCGCGGCCACCACCCCTTTGAATCAGGCGCTCAGCGCGGCGTTTTTCCCGGCGATGCGGCCAAAGACGATGCAGTCGGTCATGGCGACGCTGCCAAGCCTGACCGCGCCGTGTACGCCGCCGACCGTTTCTCCGGCGGCATACAAGTGAGGTATCGGCTTCAGATCAAAACCGATAACCTGCGCCTCTTTGTTGATCGCCAAACCGCCCATCGTGTGGTGTACCCTCGGCCACAGACGCGCCGCGTAAAACGGCGGCGTGACGTTTGGCGCCGCATCTTCGAAAATCATACAGTCAAGGTCGGGATCGCTGTGCTGACTGACGAATCCGTTCCAGCGATTAACCTGCTCGACAAACGCCGCTACCGGCATATCGTACGCTTTCGCCACGTCTTCCAGCGTATCATAAGCCTTTAACGATCCGTTCTTTAACGCCCCTTCCAACTGGCCGGGGTCAACCATATTGGCGGTGTTGGTCTTATCCGCCACGATAACGGCCGGATGGCCCAGCTGAATAATCGCATCGGCCCGCTCCTTACGGTTCCCCGTTTCTTTAAAAAAGCGCTTCCCGTTAGCGGGATCAACCATCAGGCCATAACCGACGACACGCTCAACGAACTGAGGCACATAGCCGAATCCCTGCTCGTCCGGGCTGGTCCAGGGCCCCAGTTGGATCCAGTCCATTTGAGTATCCAGCGCGCCAATCATGCAGGCAGCCATAATCACCTCGCCGGTTGCCCCCGGATGATTGGTGGATGTGAACTGCTCAGTCAGTCTGGGATCGTACATCTGCCGCAACGCCACGCCCTGCGAGAAACCGCCGGATGCCAGCACCACGCCCTTTGTGGCCCGAATATAGGCGATATTGCCGGACTCTTCGTCCGGGAAGCGGTATCCGCGTCTGACCTCGGCGCCAATCACGCCGCCATCCCGATCGACAATCAAGCGCAGCAGTTTGGTTCTTTGCTCGATAACCGCGCCCAGCTCTTTGGCTTTCTGCTGCTGTTTCACGATCAGACCGGAACCTGAACGTTGCGCCAGCTGATGCGCGCGCTTCACCGAATGACCGCCGTGATAGTTGACGACGTTAAATTCCGCGCCAATACTCTGCGCCCACTCAAGGGCTTCCACCGAATGTTCGGCCACCGTTCTGGCAAGTTCCGGATAATTGAGCCAGTTACCGGCTTTCATCATGTCCTGATACATCAGTTCCGGCGAATCCTGGATCCCCAGCTCTTTTTGCATTTTGGAGCCCGCGGCGGAAAGATCTCCGCCGTTAAGCACGGAGTTCCCGCCCAACAGAGGCATTTTGTCAATCACCAGCACGCTAGCCTTGGCGTTACGTGCCTCAATGGCGGCCGCCAGTCCGGCAAACCCGGTACCGATAACCAGAACATCGACGGTCGTATCCCACTTCTCCGGCGCCGGAGCGGGAACAGGCACTGCCTGCGCCGTCCGAGACAGCGCCATTCCCCCTAACGCGCCAATAACGATGCCGGTCGATTTCAGAAAATGACGGCGACTTTTAGGATCACGTGTTGGCTTATTACTCATTGGATTATCTCCATGTCCAGAAACCGTAAATCACAATAGAAAGCGGAAGATATTTGGAATAGTGCAAAATATGAGGCAGGTGATGAATACAAGACTAAGCACCTGTTTACATTTCAACACAAAGCATGGGGGTTAAACGTGAGTCCACTCGCACTGTCGTTATTGACCGTAACAGACGGCGTTCACAGGGCTAGGAAGCCCCATGGAACGCAAGAAGAGGGGGAATAACGAATAATATTAGGAGCCTTCACCGAGCATTACGGCGACTCAGACGCCACGTCAGCAACAGGCCGCAGATTCCCAGCATAGCGGCCGCCAGATATATCGAAGCGATACCGGTATAGCCCATCAGCACGCCGGCGGCCGGGCCCACAATCCCTAAAGAGAGATCGAGGAAAATGGTATAGGTGGCCAATGCGCTTCCTTGATTCTGCGGCGATACCACTTTAACGGCCACCACGCCCAACGCCGGAAAGACCAGTGAGAATCCGGCGCCCGCCAGCAGCGCGCCCAATTCGGCCATAAGCGGCTGCGTCGCGCCCCACACCAGCAGCAAGCCGGTAATTTCCACCACAAAACAGGCCAGCGCCACGCGTAAACCGCCAAAGCGGTTAATACTATTCGGAAACAGCAGACGCGCGCCCACAAAAGCGCAGCTAAAAATCGTCAGCGTCAGCGCCGCGCCCTGCCAGTTTCTATCGGCATAGAACAGCGTGATAAAAGTCGCGATCACCCCGAAACCTGCCGACGCGAGAGCGAGGATCATGCCATAGACCCAGACTTTGCCCAGCACTTCCTTAAACGGGATTTTCCTGCCCGGCGTCACCTTCACCGCCGGTCGCCGCAGGGCAAAAACGATGGCGATGGCCGCCACCAGGATAATGAAGGTCGACAGCAGCCTCAGGCCGCCAAGATGGCTTAACCACACGCCCAGCGGCGCGCCAATCGCCATCGCGCCGTAAGTGGCGATGCCATTCCACGAAATGACCCGCCCGATGTGGCGCGACCCGACGATACCCGCGCCCCATAAGGTTGCGCCGGTGCCGGCAAAGCTCTGCCCGGCGCCGAGGATCAGGCGTCCGGCGCACAGCAGCAGCAATGCAAGGGCGGGAGAAGCATCATTCCAGGCCGCCAGAAGATAAAACACGCCGCTCAGCAATGTGCCCGTCAGACCCAATAACACCACGTTTTTGGGGCCTTTCTCATCGGCATACCGCCCGGCATGGGGCCGGCTCAGCAGAGTGGAAAAATATTGCAGGCTAATCACCAATCCCGCCCAGAACGCGCTGTAGCCCATGTGATCGTGAACATAACCGGGTAATACCGCGATCGGCAAACCGATGGTCAGATAGCTGGCGAAGTTGAAAATAACGACAGACACGATACGCAAATTCAAACGTAATGCGCCGACAGCGGATTCAGGTGGAGATGAAACAGACATGAGGCCTTTTTACTCACTAAACATTATTGCTACGGCAACAACATTAACTACAGCTCGAATTGAAGCTTCTGAGTATAAACAAGCTATTCCCGCCTTTCACGCTCAAATAATGCTAAAAAGTAACGGGGATTATTATTAGTTTGTACATTCAAAAGGATGCGAATTGGTAAGTTGATATATACCCAATGGATTTCGAGCTGCATCAAGGCGGCGGTAGCAAAAACTGTTCATTAAAACTGAGCAGGTCATTGAGTAATGGCATAGAAAAACGGCGCCCTCATTTTAAGCAAAAAAGACGCCATAGCGCCGCCCGACAATCCAACGTGGCGGTTTGGTTCTCAGCTAAATAGCCGCGCCCACGCTATTAACCTGCGCAGGCAAAATAAGGCGAATTGGCGATAAACCACAGAAATCGTAACGTTCTTATCTTGTTGGTTATAATTAAGCTAGCCGCGCAACACAAAATCCAAGCACAGGAGAAGTTCAATGCCAGTACCGGCAGACAAAGCCCATCACTCTCAGCCGGCCCCTACGGAAAAAAAAGAGGGCAAATCATCACAACAATCACGAACCCTTTTAACCCGCAGCAAAAGGTGGGCGGAACGCATTCAGGCCATTCCGAGCGTGGCGCATATGATCCGCGCAGGAGAGCGTTTTAATGACCGGATGGGGAACCAGTTTGGCGCGGCGATCACCTATTTTTCCTTTCTGTCCCTGATTCCCATTTTAATGGTCTCCTTTGCCGCCGTCGGTTTTGTACTGGCTTCAAATCCAGATCTTCTAACGGAATTGATTAACCGCATCGTCAACAGCATCAGCGACCCCAACCTGGCGAATACGCTGAAAAATACGGTGAATACCGCGATCCAGCAGCGCACCACGGTTGGGATCACGGGGTTGCTCATCGCGCTTTATTCCGGCGTCAGCTGGATGGGGAATTTACGTGAGGCGATCCGTGCGCAATCGCGCGATGTCTGGGAACGCAACCCGCAAGATGAAGAGAAAATCTACTTTAAGTACACCCGTGATTTTTTATCTCTGACCGGGCTGGTGGTCGCGTTGATTATTACGCTGTTCCTGACCTCAGTTGCAGGCACCGCGCAGAATATGATCGTCAGCGCATTAGGGTTGCAGGACATTGAGTGGCTGCGTCCGGCGTTGACCCTGATCGCGTTGTCGATTTCGATTTTAGCCAACTACTTATTATTTCTATGGATCTTTTTCGTATTGCCCCGGCATAAGCCTAAACGTAAGGCGCTATTCCGGGGAACGCTGCTTGCCGCAATTGGTTTTGAAGCGATTAAGTTCGCCATGACAGTCTCACTGCCCAAACTGGCGAGCTCCCCGTCTGGCGCCGCCTTCGGTTCCGTTATCGGATTGATGGCGTTTTTCTACTTTTTCGCCCGCCTGACGCTCTTTTGCGCCGCCTGGATCGCCACGGCGAATTATAAAGGCGATACCTCGACAGATCGCAACGAACGGCAAGACGACGTGCGGCAGTAAAGCGCCGCCCTTAACTCATTCAAGCGGCGGGCAGCAAACAGGCCTGCCATTTGAAAGATGAAGAGGATGTAAAAACATAGTCTCAACAGATGTCATCACAACCATAAACTGGAGCCTCTATGCCGTACGTTAATATTAAAATCACCCGCGAAGGCGCAACCGCCGAGCAAAAGAAAACCCTAATCTCCGGCGTCACCCGGCTTCTTGCCGATACGCTGGGGAAAAACCCCGCCACCACCGTCGTGGTAATCGACGAAGTAGACACCGACAACTGGGGGATCGGCGGGGAAAGCGTCACCCATCTGCGCCAAAAATAGCTGTCCCGCCCAGTTCATCGCCGGCAAAATGGATCGGAGCATCGTTGTTTTCCGATCCATATCATAAAAAAATAAAACATCATTTCAACACTATTGACTCGGCGTCCCGTTATGTTGAGACTGGCAGTAATTTCTGCGTTTTACTGATTCCTTATTTTTCAAACAGGCCAGCGTTGATGACAACTAACAACATTGCCGTAATCGGCGAATGCATGATCGAACTGTCGCAAAAAGGCACGGATCTTAGCCGTGGATTTGGCGGCGATACCCTGAATACCGCCGTGTATATTGCCCGTCAGGTTCAGCCCGATGCATTGGCGGTTCATTACGTTACCGCACTCGGCACCGATAGCTTTAGCGAAGAGATGATTGCCGCATGGCGACAGGAAGGGGTGCAAACCGATCTGATCCAACGTCTGGATGATAAGCTGCCCGGTTTGTATTTTATCGAAACCGACGCCAGCGGCGAGCGCACGTTCTACTACTGGCGCAATGATGCCGCCGCCCGCTATTGGCTTGACAGCGCCGAGGCGGAAAAAATTTGCCAAGATTTGGCACGCTTTGATTATCTCTATCTGAGCGGCATCAGCCTGGCGATTCTGAATGCCGAAAGCCGTCAACGTCTTTTAACTTTATTACGAACCTGCCGCGCCAATGGCGGTAAAGTTATTTTTGACAACAACTATCGTCCGCGCCTGTGGCAAAGCAAAGAAGAGACGCAAAAGGCCTATACCGACATGCTCTCCTGCACGGATATCGCATTCCTGACGTTGGATGATGAGGATATGCTGTGGGGAGCCAAACCCGTCGCCGAAGTGCTGGAACGCACCCACGGTTTGGGCGTAACGGAGATTGTGATTAAACGCGGCGCAGACTCCTGTCTTATTTCGCAACAGGGGCAAGAATTGATCGATGTACCCGCCGTGAAGCTGCCAAAAGAGAAAGTGGTGGACACCACCGCGGCGGGCGACTCCTTCAGCGCCGGTTATCTGGCCGTCCGTCTGAACGGCGGCAGCGCGGCGGCGGCGGCGCAGCGCGGCCATCTGACCGCCGGCACGGTTATTCAGTATCGCGGAGCCATCATCCCGCAGGAAGCGATGCCGGCTTAACGGCGATTGATCTCCCGCCGTTATAACAGGCCGTCCAAACGGCCTGTTCGTCATCGATGGATATATACAGGCCAGGAAATAAACCTCAAATAAATTATCAAGCCTGTTGCCAACCGTATTAATTATTATTCTATTAAATTATTCGTTAAGTCATTTCATTCAACAAATACATTATATATAAAATAAATGATTACAGGCTAGTCGATTATTTTAATAATGGTTAATAGATTAGCTTTATATTATTTAGTTAAATTCCGGCGCGCCAAAGTTGAATATATCCAGCGGATAGACATAATACGTGCGACATGGATGTCAATTCCGCCTCGCAATGGATTATTGCCGTTATGGTGAAAGACGCGCCCAACGTTTTTACGCAGCAAGAGAAATACGGTGACGCAGTTTGCAGGAATATCTCACGCCGCCGTCTTCGCGACAGCAGGCGGGACTACGGCCCGGCGAGTAAAGGGAGCGTCGAAACCGCCGACATGGCGACGGCGGTAAGGCTCGCGATTACGAACTATTGTGCTGCGGGCGCCGCCGCTTCATCCTGCGGTTTGGCCTCTTCCGCCTCGGCGTCCGCCGTCGGCGTCATAATCCGGCTATAGGCTTCCTGAAGCTCCTTCATATGCGCTTCCTGCTCGCCCTGTTGCTGTATCAGCATCAGCGCGGCGTCTTGCGACAGCCACTGATGCAATTCCTGATTCAGCGCATCCAGCGTCAATTCGGATAAAGAAGTCTGCCGTAATTTTTGGTATTGCTCCGGGGCAATATCCACCACGCCGTTTTGTTGCGACCGCAAGCGCTGCTCCATTAGCACATCCGTACTGGTACGGGCATAGGTGGCGAACAGCTTGCTCAGTTCGTCGGTTTTACGCGCGATCAGCCCATCAAATTCCTGCTGCGTCAGTCCGTTATCCCTCAGAGCCGCCAACTCCTGGGCCAAAAACGTCATCGCCGGCATCACGCCGTCAACGCCGGGGAAATCCATATGAATGGCGCACTGCGCGCGAGTATAAAAGACGTTACAGTTAAACCGGAGGTTATTGTCTTTCTGCGAACTTTTCTTCAACGCCTGCTGCACATGCCAGAACAAGGCTTCCCTGGCTAAATCGCTCTGCCAGTAACGGGCCAACGCCGTAGCGTCCCGAATGGGATGCCACGGCATATCCCATACCAGCGACAGCGTGTCCTGCTGAACGTTTTTGTCCATCAGACTGATGGCCTGAAGCGGTAACGGGCTTAGCGTCGGCACCGGCGCCGGATCCTGTCGCTTGCCTTGCAGCGATGAGAACGCTTTACCGATTTGTTCAACGATGCTGCGGTGATCAACATGGCCGACGACATAGAGCGTCATGGCATCCGGGGTGTACCAGGTTTTATAAAATTGCCGCAATTGCTCGCTGCTTAACGGCGTAACGACCGCCTGACCGGGATCGTGGGCCAACAGCGTAGATCCCTTCAGCCGGTAGCGCCAACTGGGATCCTGTGGATTAAGCGGAAAAGTCGCCACCCGATCGGGCGTGCTTAACGCCGTGCCGATGCGCTGATCGTTGATATCCAAGCGCCCCGCCGTTTCTGATAACCAATTTAGCGCTTCTTTCAGCAGATCCGGTCGGTTATTCGGCAAGCTCAGATTGTAAAAGGTGAAATCATATGACGTGACCGCCGGCGGCATAGTACGCTCGCCGCTTTCCGCCTGTTGCCAAAAAGAAGGCAGTTGCACGGACGAAAAATCCTCCCCGGACGTTAACGCCAGGCGGGGAATAAAATGGGCGAATCCTGATTGCTGAGTATTCTCTGCCAGAGAACCGGTATTCACCATCAGACGTAACTCGACCCGATCGCCCGGACGTTGCGGGGTGGTCAATAACTGCCAGGAAAAACCATTATCAAGTTTGCCCTGCTGCCAGGCGGGATCGGGTTGTAGTGTTTCAGCCTGCACGTTGTTGCCGGCAACCGCCAGCAACATTCCACCAACTAAAAGTCCAATTTTGGTGCCCTGCATGTGAACCCCTACTTAAATAACTATCCAGATTATTGTTGATAATAAAAATAGTGGCCTTGCGCTTGCCACCAAACACTCTCATGAATGCATCACGGAAAATGGGAAAGGCGCAGTGTACCATTCCCTTGGACCACACGCTTTCATCTATGTCACTTCAACAGACTAAATAATGCGCAAAAAAGGAAAATATTGAGATTTAACCGATCCGATATGAAACTCATGTTACGCATTCCGCTATCGGACAAAGACAACGTTATGGATGATGGTCGGCAAATCGCAAGGCGCTTTCGGCATAGAAATTCATGCCGTATTCATGCGTGGGAACGATGAATGCCCGCGGACATACACAGCCCGACATTTGACAACGATAATTTACATTTTCTCCTTAATTTTTCCACGATTCGTTAAACATTACCGGATAAAGTAATTTGCGGCGCATGCTGTAATAACTATTTAAGTTTTATACCCAATGGATTTAGAGTTACAGGAAAGCGGCGGCCGGGCCGGCGGATCCGCCCGGAGCAGATAAGAACGCCGGCGGGTATATACCCTAAATAATTCGAGCGGCAGAGCCGACGCCCATGCGATTTAAAGTATGACGCGTATAACACGATTCGGTTAAGCATTGAGAAGCCGGGATGGCCAGATGAAGCGGCCTTCCTGCGGGGGATTGTGTTTTCGTTTTTATCCTTGTCGCCAAATTAGCCGACTGGTTGGTGTTTTTTGTAGAACGGCGTTACCCGTTACCGATTCCGACGGTTCATACATAGCGTATAAACTCTGCTGAGGAGCTGTATTTCAATGGCGAATTTTTTTATCGATCGCCCCATTTTTGCCTGGGTATTGGCAATTTTACTCAGCTTGTGCGGTACTCTGGCGATAGTTTCGCTCCCCATTGAGCAATACCCCGATTTGGCGCCGCCGACTGTACGAATCAACGCCAACTATCCCGGCGCTTCCGCCCAAACCATTGAAAATACCGTAACGCAGGTTATCGAGCAGAGCATGACCGGGCTGGATAACCTGATGTATATGGCGTCAAACAGCAGCAACACCGGACAGGCGCGGATAACGCTCAGCTTTGAGGCCGGAACCAATCCGAACGAAGCCCGCCAGCAGGTGCAGAATCAGCTGCAATCGGCGTTGCGAAAACTCCCGCAGGCCGTGCAACAGCAGGGGGTCACGGTCAATAAAACCGGCGATACCAATATCCTGATGATCGCCTTTGTTTCTACCGACGGCAGTATGGATAAACAGGACATTTCAGACTACGTCGCCAGTAATATTCAGGAGCCGCTCAGCCGCATCAACGGCGTCGGCGGAGTGGACGCCTACGGATCGCAGTATGCGATGCGTATCTGGCTCGATCCCTTGAAGCTGGCCGATTACTCGCTCATCACCGATGATGTGGTATCCGCCATCGAGTCGCAGAACAGCCAGGTTTCCGTCGGTCAGGTGGGGGGAACGCCGTCGGTGGATAACCAACTGTTGAATGCCGCCATCAACGCCCAATCGCTGCTGCAAACGCCGCAGCAGTTCCGTGATATCACCCTACGGGTCAATCAGGACGGTTCCGCGGTCACCCTGGGCGACGTCGCCGAAGTCGAACTGGGCGCGGAAAGTTATGACTTTCTCAGCCGATATAACGGCCAACCCGCTTCCGGGCTGGGGGTAACGCTGGCCTCCGGTGCCAACGAACTGGAGACGGACAAACTGGTGCGCGCGCGTATCGAGGAGCTATCGCACTACTTTCCCCGCGGGCTGGAAGCCAAAATCGCCTTTGAAACCTCCCCTTTTGTTAAGGCCTCCATCACCGATGTGGTGAAAACCCTGTTTGAAGCGGTACTGCTGGTGTTCCTGGTCATGTACCTGTTCCTGCAAAACTTCCGCGCCACGCTGATCCCCACCATCGCCGTCCCGGTTGTGCTGTTGGGCACCTTCGCGGTGCTTTACGCCTGCGGATTCAGCCTGAATACCCTCACCATGTTCGCCATGGTGCTGGCGATCGGCCTGCTGGTGGATGACGCCATCGTAGTGGTGGAAAACGTCGAGCGCGTGATGAGCGAAGAGGGGCTCTCCCCGCGCGAAGCGACGCGGAAATCAATGGGCCAGGTTCAAGGGGCGCTGGTGGGGATCGCCATGGTGTTATCGGCGGTATTTGTGCCGATGGCCTTTTTCGGCGGGACGACCGGCGCGATTTATCGCCAGTTCTCCATTACCATCGTCTCCTCCATGATCCTGTCGGTGCTGGTGGCGATGATCCTCACCCCGGCGCTGTGCGCCACCCTGCTCAAACCCATCGCCAAAGGCCATCAACACGGACGCAAAGGGTTTTTCGGCTGGTTTAACCGCAGCTTTAACCGCGGCGCGGCGCGTTACGAGCGGGGGGTGGCGAAAATCCTGATAAGAAGCGGCCGCTGGATGCTGCTTTATCTCGGCATCATCGGCATCATGGCGTTCCTGTTTATCAAACTGCCGACCTCGTTTCTGCCGCTGGAAGACAAGGGCGTGTTTATGACGCAGGTGCAACTGCCGCCCGGCTCGACGCAGCAACAGACCTTGAAGGTGGTGGATAAGATTGAGCGCTACTACCTCACCAAAGAAAAAGACAACGTGGTATCGGTATTCTCCACCGTAGGTTCCGGCCCCGGCGGAAACGGGCAGAACGTCGCGCGCCTGTTCGTCCGTCTGAAAGACTGGGATGAACGCACATCGGCGGACAATAGCTCCTTTGCGATTATCGAACGCGCCACCAAAGCCTTCCGCAGTATCAACGAAGCGCGGGTCATCGCCAATAGTCCGCCCTCCATCAACGGCCTGGGCAACGCGGCCGGCTTTACCATGGAATTGCAGGATCACGCCGGACTGGGCCACAACGCCATGATGCAGGCGCGCGACCAACTGCTCTCGATGGCCGGCGATAATCCGGCGCTGACCCGGGTGCGTCACAACGGTCTGGACGACAACGCGCAGTTGAGGATTGATATCGACCAACGCAAAGCGCAGGCGCTGGGCGTCTCCGTCGACGATATCAACAGCGTGCTGCAAACCGGCTGGGGCTCCACCTATGTCAATGACTTCATCGATCGCGGACGGGTAAAGAAAGTTTATGTGCAGGCGGCCGCCAAATATCGCATGCAGCCGGACGATATCAGCAAATGGTACGTCCGCAACGGTACTGGCGGAATGGTGCCTTTTACCGCTTTCGCCCACACCTCCTGGGAAAGCGATTCGCCTCGTCTGGAGCGGTATAACGGCTATTCCTCGTTGGAGATCGTCGGGGAAGCCGCGCCCGGCGTCAGCACCGGAACGGCGATGGACCTTATGGAAAGTCTGGTGAAAAAACTGCCGGAGGGCATTGGTCTGGAATGGACGGGGATGTCCTACCAGGAAAGGCTGACGGGCTCACAGGCGCCGGCGCTGTACGCCATTTCGCTGCTGGTGGTGTTCCTGTGTCTGGCCGCGCTGTATGAAAGCTGGACCGTGCCTTTTTCGGTGATGCTGGTGGTGCCGCTCGGCGTGCTGGGCGCATTGCTGGCCACCTGGGGACGGGGGCTGGAGAACGACGTCTATTTCCAGGTCGGGCTGTTGACCGTTATCGGCCTGGCGGCGAAGAACGCCATTCTGATCGTCGAGTTTGCCAACGAGATGAATCAACAGGGGCGGGATCTGGTTGAGGCAACGCTGGAGGCGTCGCGCCAGCGGCTGCGGCCCATACTGATGACCTCGCTGGCGTTTATTTTCGGCGTGCTGCCGATGGCCACCAGCAACGGCGCGGGCTCCGCCAGCCAGCACGCGGTGGGAACCGGCGTCATCGGCGGGATGGTTTCCGCGACTATCCTGGCGATCTTCTTCGTACCGCTGTTCTTTGTTGTGGTGCGCAGACGTTTCCCGCTGAAAGCGAAGGCGGAGTAACACCTTAAAAAAACTGAAGAAAAACGCGCAGGAAAAAATTAGCCGCTTATATATATCCAATGAATATAAGTAAGAAGAAACCATAATAGAAAACAATCTACCGTCGCGATTAAAGTAACCGATTACTGTCTGAAGAAACGGGTTCAGGGTATCGGGATGGCGGCATTACTGGATATACAGGGGTTGAGCGTTCGCTTCCCCGGACATGTGGCGGTGGATAATCTCGACCTGCGTATAGCAAAGGGAGAAATGCTGGCGCTGGTGGGCGAATCGGGCTGCGGCAAGTCCACCACGGCGCTGAGTATTATGCGGTTGCTGCCGTCACAGACAAAAATCAGCGGCGCCATTACCCTCGGCGGCAAAGATCTGCTGCGTCTGGGAGAACGGCAGCTAGCCGATGTGCGCGGCAACGATATCTCAATGATTTTTCAGGAGCCGATGACGTCGCTCAACCCGGTGATGTCCATCGGGCGGCAGGTTGAGTAAGCGTTGACCCTGCATCTGACGTTAACCCGGCGGCAGGCGCGCGCCCGCGCGCTTGAACTGCTGCATCAGGTTAAGCTGCCCGACCCTGAAAGCCGCTTCGACGATTACCCCCACCATCTATCCGGCGGACAACGCCAGCGAGTGATGATCGCGATGGCGATCGCCTGTCAGCCCGACCTATTGATTGCCGACGAACCGACAACGGCGCTGGACGTCACCATTCAATCGCAGATACTGGCCCTGCTCGACGAACTGCGGCGTGAGCTGAATATGGCCGTGCTGCTCATCACCCACGATCTGGGCGTGGTTTCCCAGTGGGCCGACCGCGTGGCGGTAATGCATAACGGCCGCAAGCTGGAGGAAGGCCCCGCTGATCGGATATTGCTCCATCCGCAACATACCTATACGCAAGGGCTGCTGCACGCGTCGCTGCATCTGGAACAGGATGCGCACTATCGCCGGTCGCGGCTGGCGGAGATCCGTTACAACGACGAACAGGGCTTCACCCTGTTCCAGCCCCCGGCGCGCTCGGCGGAGATTGCTGCGGCGGCAATCGCGCCGCAACCGCTGCTGACGGTCAGCAATCTAACGGTGGCCTATGAATCCGCACAGGACGATATCACGGCGGTAAACGATGTTTCCTTACGGCTGCACGCCGGGGAAACGCTGGGTCTGGTGGGCGAATCGGGCTGCGGCAAATCCACGCTGTCGCGCGCCATCATGCGGCTGGAGCAGGCGCAGAGCGGCCGGATCGTCTTTGACGGCCAGGATCTGCTGACGCTGTCGCGCCGCCAACTGCTGCCCTGGCGTAAACGTATCCAGATGGTTTTTCAGGATCCTTATGGTTCGCTCAATCCGCGCCAAAGTATCGATGAGATCTTAGGTTATGCGCTGGCGATCCACGGCATCAAAGATCGGCGCGAGCGCGAGCGGCGCATCGTACGCATTCTTGACGATGTCGGCCTGCCTCAGTCGGCGCGCCAGCGCTACCCGCACGAATTCTCCGGCGGACAGCGGCAGCGCATCGGCATCGCTCGGGCGCTGGTATTGCGCCCGCAGCTGCTTATCTGCGATGAGCCCGTTTCCGCTCTCGACGTTTCCGTACAGGCGCAAATCATCAATCTGCTGGTGGACTTAAAGGCCGAACTGGGACTGACCTACCTGTTTATCTCCCACGATCTGGCGGTCGTGCGCTATATCGCCGACCGCGTTCTGGTGATGCACGGCGGACGCATTGTGGAAGAAGGCGATCATGAACGTATCTGGCATCATCCCCAGCATCCCTATACCCGGACGCTGCTGGATGCCGTGCCGGGAAGAAAAAACCGCGGGCCGCGGCCATCCGCCAGCCCGTCATTCGCTTCCGCGCTAAGTTGAGCGGTTGACTTACTTCGATTTTATTGACAGGCACAGGGGCAACAAATAATGAATAAACCTCCATCAGACAGCAATATCGACGCGCTGGTCGAGTACGAGCTCAACCGCCGCAAGTTTCTGGGCATCTCCGGCGCTATTCTGGCGTCAGGGGTATTTGGCGGCATCTGGCCGAACGAAAGCGCGGCGGAAGTCGGCAGCCTGCCGAATACCGTGGCGGGCGCGGTACGCGGCGGCACGCTGGAGGCGGTGGTGCATCCCGAACCACCGACGCTGGCGTTCTTTATCAACACCTCGACGCCCGGCCGCACCGTCGTCAGCAAGATCTTCGACGGCCTGTTCGACTACGCGCCGGATCTGACGCCGCGTCCCCAACTGGCGGAAAAGGTGGCGGTATCGGATGACGGGTTGACCGTCACGCTGTCTCTGCGCCGCAACGTACTGTGGCACGACGGTCAGCCTTTCAGCGCGGCCGACGTAAAATTCTCGGCGGAAAATGTCTGGAGACAATACTCTCCGTTCGCCCGCCGGGTGTTCCAATACCTGTCCGCCGTGGAAACGCCGGATGAACATACCGTGATCCTGACGCTGACCAAACCCACGCCGGTAGTGCTCAACGCGCTGGACGTGGTGGCCACTCCTATCCTGCCGCGCCATCTGTATGAAGGCACGGATATTCCCAACAACCCTTACAACAACAAACCCGTCGGCACCGGGCCGTTCGTGTTCCGCGAATGGCAGCGCGGCAGCCACATCGCGCTGGAGCGGTTCGATAAATACTGGCAGCCTGAGCGTCCGTTCCTGGATAAACTGCTGTTCAAAATCATTCCCGATGTTTCCGGACGCGCCACCGCCTTTGAAACCGGCGCAATCCAGTACGGCGAACGCAATCCCGTCACCTTCGCCGACGCCGCCCGTCTGGCGAAGCTGCCGACTCTGACGCTGGATACCGACGGCTATAATGGTTTCGCCACCTCATTCTGGCTGCTGCCCAATCTGCGCGATCCCATTCTGAGCAATCTGAAGGTGCGCCAGGCCATCGCCCACGCGGTTAATAAGGAGCTGCTGGTCAGAACCGTGTGGGGCGGCTACGCCAAACCGGCGACCGGGCCGGTATCTTCGCAGCTCAGCACCTTTTATACCGCCGACACCCAGCAGTATCCGTTTGATACCAAAAAGGCGCAGGCGCTGCTGGATGAAGCGGGATATCCGAAGAAAGCCGACGGCTGGCGCTTTAAGCTCAATCACGATTTCATTCCGTTTGGCGATGACTATCGCCGCACCGGCGAGTTCGTCCGTCAGGCGCTGCGCGCCATCGGCATCGAC
This sequence comes from Brenneria izadpanahii, assembly GCF_017569925.1. Lineage (NCBI taxonomy): Bacteria > Pseudomonadati > Pseudomonadota > Gammaproteobacteria > Enterobacterales > Pectobacteriaceae > Brenneria > Brenneria izadpanahii. The sequence goes on from NZ_CP050854.1 coordinate 5,110,229, forward strand.
GTCACGCTGCGCGCGCTGGATCTGGCCACCTGGACGACCAATGTCTTCAAGAACTATGACTATCAGCTTGCCAGCTCCTGGGGGGTAAACTGGACGGATCCTCAACTGGGCGTCGAGCAGCTCTACTGGTCTAAAGCGGAAAGCAAGGGTACGCCCTGGACCAACGCCTCAGGCTACGCCAGCCCGGAAGCTGACGCCATTATCGAAGCGGCGCAGATCGAGGTCGATCCGCAAAAACGGCTGGCGCTCTATCACGATCTGCAACGCATCGTGCAGCGCGATCTTCCCCAGATTAACCTGTTTGAATTCAAATGGTTCGGCATCTGGGCCCGCAACCTGCGCAACGTGACGGATACCTTCAACCACAGTCAGAATAATTTCGCCCATGTATGGCTGGATAAAAAAAGCGCCTGAGCGAGGGGCGTAACACCATGACGGCACGTATTTTTCTCCGGTTGCTGCAACTGGCCGGGGTGGTTATCGGCATCGCCACCCTGAATTTCTTTCTGCTTAAGGCGCTGCCCGGCGACCTGGTGGACGTCATCGCCAGTGAAAGCGGCAGCGCGACGCCGGAATATATTCAGCAGCTGCGCGAACTTTACGGTCTGGATCGCCATATCGTCGCGCAGTGGGCCGCCTATTTGCTACAGCTGGCGCAGGGCGATCTGGGCTTTTCATTCCGCTTTGGCGAGCCGGTATTGGATCTGATCGTCGATCGGCTGCCGGCGACCCTGCTGCTGGTGGGCGGCGCCCTGTTGTTGTCGGTGGCGGGCGGCGTACTGCTCGGCGTCGCATCGGCGCGCCGTCCTCACGGCGTCGCGGATTCGGCCATTTCGATGCTTTCCACCATCGGCTACTCGGCGCCGATGTTCTGGGTGGCGCTGATGCTGATCGTGCTGTTCGCCGTCAAGCTGGAGTGGCTGCCCGCCGGCGGCTGGCAAGATATCAATGCCGGCTACGCCGGGGTGGATAAACTGCGGGACATTGCGGCGCACCTGGTGTTGCCGGTGCTGACACTGACCATTTACTACATGGCGGTGTATGCCCGGCTGGCAAGAGCCTCAATGATTGAAACGCTATCCGAAGATTTTATCCGTACCGCGCGGGCCAAGGGCGCGCGCGAAGGACGCGTGATTTTCACCCATGCGTTGCGTAACGCCATCATCCCGGTGATCACCATGCTGGGCCTGCAAAGCAGCGCCTTGCTGGGCGGCTCCATCGTGGTGGAAACCGTTTTCGCCTGGCCGGGACTGGGACAGCTATCGTTCGAGGCGATCAGGAACCGGGATATCCCCATCCTGCTGGGCGTCTTGCTATTCAGCAGCGTACTGGTGGTGGCCTCCAACCTGCTGGTGGATATGGCGCACGCCGGGCTTGACCCGCGGGTGCGCATTACCGGCGGCAGGCGGAGAAAAACAGCAATAAGGAAAGAGAGGTAATATGCGTCGCTGGTTATTACAGCCGTCCGCGCTGATTGGTCTGGCCGTACTGGCGCTGGTTGTCGCCGCGGCATGCCTGGCGCCCTGGTTTTTCCCGGACGATCCGATGAACATGGTGGCGGAGCCTTATCTCTGGCCGGGACAAGACGCCCAATTTCCGCTGGGAACCGATCTGATGGGGCGCGATCTGCTGGCGGGCTTACTGCACGGCGCGCGCGTGTCGCTGTTGGTCGGCGTGACATCGACCCTGATCGCGCTGTTTATCGGCATTGCCGTCGGCGTGCTCTCCGGGTTTTATCGCGGCCCGGTGGATCGGGTGCTGACCGGCATCACCACGCTGTTTCAAACCATCCCGGCTTTTTTGCTGGCGATTATTCTGGTGGCGGTGCTACAGCCCTCCATCGCCACCATCACCGTTGCGCTCGGCATCACCTCCTGGACCAGTATCGCCCGTCTGGTGCGCACGGAGTTTCTGTCTCTGCGCCAGCGGGAATTCGTGCGCGCCAGCATTTCACTGGGCGCCAGCGATATGCATCTTATTTTTCGTGAAATCCTGCCCAATGCCTGGACGCCGGTGGTGGTTTCCACCGCGCTGCTGATCGCCAACGCGATTCTTTCCGAAGCCGGATTGTCTTTTCTCGGTCTGGGCGATCCGAATGTGGTGAGCTGGGGTTCGATGATCGGCACCGGGCGGGATGCGCTGAGAACCGGCTGGTATATGACGGCTATTCCGGGCGTCGCCATTATGCTGACGGTGATGGCGCTGAATTTATTGAGCGATGCGCTGCATACCGCGCTAAACCCGCGCTTGCGCCGGCGGCGTTCGGCGTTTTCCATACTGTGATTCGGCGCGCGGTGCGCCAGACGTCCTGCGCTGAAAAAAACTTTCCCCACTGCACAAGCGTACAGTGGGGAAAAGCGGTACGGGCGGGAAAGCGTGGATTATGACAACGTCGTCGTTTCCGCCGTTTTATCGCCTTTATTATCGGTATCGCCTTTATCGCCGGAAAGCACGGCGTTCATCTTATCTTCATCCAGTTCACGGCAATATTTCGCCACCACGATAGTGGCTACGCCATTGCCAATCAGGTTGGTCAGCGCGCGCGCTTCCGACATGAAGCGGTCAATACCCAGAATCAGCGCCAGGCCGGCCACCGGCAGATGACCTACCGCGGAAAGCGTGGCCGCCAGCACGATAAACCCGCTGCCCGTAACGCCCGCCGCCCCTTTGGAAGAGAGCAGCAACACCACCAGCAGCGTGATCTGATGCCAGATATCCATATGGCTATTGGTCGCCTGGGCGATAAAGACGGCGGCCATCGTCAGATAAATCGAGGTGCCGTCCAGGTTGAAGGAATAACCGGTGGGAATAACCAAGCCGACAACCGATTTCTTACACCCGACTTTCTCCATTTTCTCCAGCATGCGGGGCAGCACCGATTCGGAAGAGGAGGTTCCCAGCACAATCAGCAGCTCTTCCTTGATATAGCGGATGAACTTGAAGATGCTGAATCCCGTCGCTCTGGCAATACTGCCCAGCACCAGGAAGACAAACAGCAGACAGGTGATATAGAAACAGACGATCAGCTGGCCCAACTGCACCAGCGTGCCCAGCCCGTATTTACCGATGGTGAACGCCATTGCGCCGAACGCGCCCAACGGAGCCAGCCGCATGATCATATTGATAATGCCGAAAATGACTTTGGAGAAACTTTCGATCACATCAAATATCATTTTGCCTTTTTCGCCCAGGCGATGCAGCGCAAAGCCGAACATGACCGCAAACAGCAGTACCTGCAGAATATTTCCGCTGGCGAACGCCCCGACCGCGCTTGCCGGGATCACGTCCATCAAGAACGGAATCAGCCCCTGTTGAGCGGCCTGCTGGGTGTAAACCGCCACGGCGGAGGCATCCAGCGCGGCGGGATCAACGTTCATGCCCGCCCCCGGTTTCACCACGTTCACAATTATCAGCCCGATGATCAAGGCGACAGTGCTGACGACTTCAAAATAGAGCAGAGCGACCGCACCGGTTTTACCCACGGACTTCATGCTCTCCATGCCGGCAATACCGGTCACCACGGTACAAAAAATAACCGGCGCAATAATCATTTTGATTAATTTAACAAATCCATCACCCAGAGGTTTCATCTGCTCACCAAGTTCAGGATAGAAATGGCCCAGCAGTATCCCTATCGTAATAGCAGTAAGCACCTGAAAATAAAGACTTTTAAAAATAGATGTTTTCATACTTATGTCCTATGGTAGGGAAACACAGGTGAATAAATAGAATATGTGTAGGGAATACCACCTGTGATTGCGCCGGAAAATAACACCGCAATAATAGTCTGGAAATGTTTTCTAACTTTAGTTTGTGAACGATTGGTTAAAAATAAGAGAGGAATCGCTTCAGCAAATATGAATATTAAACATTGGCGCAATTTATTTGCAACAAAGCGTCATATAGCGCAACACATGACGTCAAAAAAACGTCACTTAGGACAATCAGTTTGCGTACAAAAAAACCATAATAGTCAGTATTTAAAATAATGATCTGCCTATTTATTTACAAAAACGTGAACGCCGCCCTTCCCTTCATGGCGGGCCAATTGCATGGCGAAACGGGCCTGTGAAAGAAGAAAATCCGCGCGCTTCGTTTCTTTTATATCGTGAACATCAAGGTTGAGGACGCCGGCGCAGGCAAACGGGGAAGATTGACCGTTGGCTAACATAAATGATGCGTTTATTTGTCGCATAACGTTCTGGATCCAGACCTGCGCCGGTTTCCCGGCCAATTGCCGATCCCCCAATAGCGCAAATTCGTCTTTGTCCAGACAAGCCAGCAAAACAGACTCTTTTTCCCCCAGCTCATCAACAGCCGCTTTCAGCTGATTGACCGGATCAAAGAAAATGTCGCCCTCCTGACCGCCGTTATCCGCCGGCAATGGATCAAAACCTATCGCCATCAGGCTAAGGGGCGAGTTTTCCGCCAGCCGTTGTTGCAGACGAACCATAAAATCGGCTTGATCCGGCAGACCATACCGCGCGGCGGCACAAGCCAGATATTGCTCCAGCAACTGCTGATTGCGGTTATAGCTGCGAACCAACATGCCCAGCTCATCATCTTTATGCCATTCCGGCAACATCAACTGATGGCGGGGGATCTCCTCCCCCGTCAGACTCTGTAATTCAGCAATAATCGCCCGTAGAGGATGCACCATCAGCCGGTTTATGCACCAGGTAATGGAGATGGATAAAATAAGCGCCAATAGCAGATAAGTCGCCAGCATGGTCGAAAAGGTGCTGACGATAAACTGAAACATGCGATAAGAATCGGCCTGCAAGACCAGGTGCGCCAATGGCGTCGAATTCTGCGTCTGCGGCGGCGAATATAGCGGCACGGAAATGCGTATCGGCAGCTCAAAGATCCTGGCTATCCAATCCGGCACCGTTCGTTCAGTCGGGAAATTGGCATGCAGCGTCTGAAATTCATCGGGCAAAATCACATCGGCGCGGCTCAGAAAGCCGACCGGCAATAAGCCGTTGAGAATATCTTCGGCCCGCTGCACTTCGCCCTGCAGCACGGCCTCCGTTAACGGCTGGCGCACAGAGTAAGCGATGACCTCCAGTTGCCTGGCATAATCGTCACGACGTTGATTCACGAAGTGAAAAAGCTGTATCACTATAAACAGGCTGATGGTAACCAGCGCCACAGCGGACACGGCTGTCATCTGCTTAATAGTTAACGAACGTCTGAGCCGCAAACACTTTCTCCGTCAATTCCATACTGCTGCTGTGTTATCAAATTTGCCGCGAGCGCCCGGTTATGGGCTTAAAATAATAGTTAAATCGCGCCTTGCTTTGCCGGCGTCTGATAAATCCTGGTTAGTATAAGGCAGCCGCCCTTCGCCCCAATGCTGTTTTCTTCTTGTATCTTCAGGATTTCATCTTAATCCTAAGCCCCTGGCAATGCTGAATCCACCTTTACATCGCGGAATATGGGGCATCCCATCGCACGCCGGGGAATGAACAAAAAGTAATGGGACAGGATGAACGATTGATGAAGGCAAAACTTGAGCGATACGACGAGGGAGTAAAATGGCGCGCCTCCCGCCGTATCAGCGGGAGGGGAAAGAAAGGGGCGGAAGCCGGCCTCCGCCCGGAAAAACACAGCTTACTGCGGGTAAGGCACCCATTCTCCGCCATTAAGACGAATATAAGGTTTGCTCTGATACGGCATGACGATCGCGTTCTCATTCTCTGAAATCGCTTCCGTTTGCGGTAAATCTTTCGCCAGAGCCGGCCAGTCAATCACCGGCGCGGAAAAGACTTTTCCATCCACCATGCGGGCGACCAATGTGGAAACGGCCAGGTAGCTGCTTGGGGATTTAACCTCTAACGGGCTGCTTTGCGGCGGAGCCTGTAAACCGAACAGCTTCACGCCGACGGGGACATGCGTAATGCCCGGGCTAGGTATATCGCGCAGCCCCGACATCTGCATTTTATCGCCCACCAGCGCCGCGCCATGTTCCGGCACCACGATAACCATCACTTTTCGTCCTGATCTTTGCAGGGCATCGAAGAAGGTATCCAACTGGTCGAACAGAATTTTCGCCCGCGGCCTGTAGTCGGCCGATTTATTGGTGCCGACGAAACGGTTACCGTCATGCAGCGGGAGCAGGTTAAAGAAAGTCGCGCTGCGTCCCGTCTCTGAACGGTTATCCAGCCAGCGGTTAAGCAGTTCCAGATCGTTATAAATCGGCTCGCCTTCAAATGAGGTCAACTGATAGCTGATGCCCGCCTGAGACATCATCGCCGACGGCAAACTCCCGTAATCATGGAGCCCTTTCAGGTAGTTGCCGGATAGGCCGGATACGCCTGAATGATCGAGCATCAACTGCTTTTCAAAACCCAGCTTGGCCAGGTTATCAAACAGATAGCACTGTTGATTGGCGGGTTGATACAAATCGTGATGCGATTCCTGACCGCAGCTTGCCCGTAACAAACGAATGGCCGCAGGCCCGCTGTAAGCCGTCGCCGAGTTGAAGTTACTCAACAGGATGTCGAACTTACGCCACAGCGGATGATCCATCAGCTGTGAGGCTTCCATATCCGACCACGCAAGCGAACAGATATTGATAATCAACAGATCAAAGGGCTGCGCGTCTTCAGACAGTGATTCGGGAAAAGCCGATACCCGTTCTTTTTCCCGCGCGTAAAACTGATTCAGGTAAGCGGTCAGATTCTCATTGGTGGGCGGAAGGTTATCGGCGGGCGACGATAGCGTCGCGCCGCCGGCCGAGCCTGACGAGTTGCCGGCGGCCGCCGCCGCATTCGGCGCCAAAGAAACCATCGGCCCGGTGAGGTGCACCACGTTCAACCATCCCAGGATAGCCACGCTAAATACCGTGATGCGAATCCATTGGGAAAAAAACAGATAGGCCACCACCATCACCAACGCGGCGCCGACCATCTGCCAGTTAATAAACCGGTTGATTAACTCCAGCAAATATAGCGCGTCGAAATCGGCGAGATAACCGCCCTGATGAAAGATCGTATTTACTCCAGGCAGCCATGTATCGTGATAGAACAACCCGATGCCGATTGGAATAGCAATAATATGCCGCCAACGGTGCAGCCTGAGCGGGGGAATCGGCATCAATAAAAACGCCAGAAATACCAGATTGAGCAATGGGTGAAAATTAAGATAGCCAAACCACAGCAAGGCGAATTTAAGTAAAAAATAGAGATTCCAGCCGCCTAACCCGCGCCAGTAGCGCCACGCATTCTGATTTGGTTGCGTGTGTATATTTTTCTCGTCCATTTTATTTCTTAATTTTTGATAAAGAACCGTCACGCAGCCAAATGTCTGCGGACTTCAGATATCTCGGTGATAATAACCGGCATTCCCAATACTCAAGCCAGCGGGGAATAAAACGATGAGCAACGTAGCCAAGCGTAAAAAATACTACGGCGCTCAACATGACCAGTTGAACTATATCGATCAGGTTTAGCATGTATTTTCTCTCGATTGTTCGGCGAATAAAGAAATAGCGACGGGCCGACGGCGAACTATCTGTTCTTTCTGTAACGGCGTTTCCTTTCCGGCGGGAACATAATTATTAATCGGCGGTATGTCCCCGCCTCCGCCGTCTGCGGATAATAGATCAATTGCGGAAAGCACTTGCGCATCCCGCGACCACGCTATTCGATTACTGAATATTTCATCAACCGGTAAACGAAAAATTGATTTCAGCGCCATATCCAGTTCGTTCATGCGGCAGGTGAAAAGAAATAGCAATAAACGCCCTTGGGATATCGTAATAACATCGCCGAACCGTCTTAAGCTGCAAAGGGTCAATGCCTGAGCGGCAAGCAATCCGGAAACCGGGCGCAACGCGACCAAAAGGCCTTTGCTTCCCGCCGGGATCATCGTGTTGCTCATAAGCTGTTTAACGGATTGGGCGAACCGGTCCGGCGGCAGATAACCTTTAACGTTTAACGGGCGCGTCATGATCAGCAACGGCTCGATATCCGCGGGAATATGTTTGGTGAAACGCTGGCCCTGCACGCTTTCAAGGCGGGAAAGAAAACGGGAAAGCGGCTCGGTATGCGCCACGATAGTATTGACGCCGCACGCCAGCAGCAGGCGTTCATCGCTGGATCGCAGAGCTGGCTTCATTTCCCGCACCACGATTTTCAGCATCTCGCCACGCCGGCGGCGCAGACGATGAATTTGTCTGGCCAGGTTCTCCACCTGACGGGGATTGTGAAGCGCAAAAATCAGGGTGGCGGCATAAGCCGACATGCCTTGCTCTATAATCGATTGATTTTCATTAAAAACACGCCAATTTTCCGATAATGCCGGCGCGCCTTCCAAAACGCTTTTTTCCGCCAGATACCACCCTTCATCACTCAGTAAAGGAGCCGGCGGCCGTTCGCCGTCATCAACGGCTCGCCACCCTTCCGTTTCCGGCTCCAGCATCCGCGTCTGATTGGCCGTGATGCCATTTTCCGTGCCCCACCAGGACGCCGAATATTGTACGCGATTCTGCCGCCGGTACAGGCTGGCTAAACCATACAATGCGCGATGCTGGGAAATAAGCGTATTGTTCAGTTTAGCGATATCGTCGCCATGGTTAAGAACGATTAGCGTGCATTGTCGCCGCCGCAACCATTCACCGGTTTCGCTCATCCAGCGTTGCATTGTTTCCCGACCGATGCCGCTCCACAGACCGGCCGGCGTATAAAAGACCAATAACCGAGCTTTCGGTTTTAATACGCGCATCAAATCATTGGTGAAATGAAATAACGCCGCCTTTTTTTCCGGTAAAATATAGTAAGGCGTTTGTTTTAATTTGGTTAAAAATAATGGTGTGAATAGCGGTTCATTGTTTTCTTCGCAACATATTAGCGCCATGCGCGTATCATTTGTTTGAGCGCTAATTAATTGCTGACAAAATAATGTGGCATCCGACTCACGTTCAATATTAACCCAATAAAAACCGGGCGATTGTAGTAATGACAATTCATTCCCAAGCCTTCGGACACCTAATGAAAATGACTGTGTCATATGATAAATTTCTTTTCTGAGAAAGCCATTCTGATCTATCATCAATAATAATTGAGATGTAGACTTTAACACCACGTTTTGAAATCTCAACCTTCGGTTATATAAATAGGAATGTTCTCTAATAACCTATTTATATCTTAATTAACCCAACCGAAGGGAGAGCGTTATTATTGAGAATTTCTATAAGAATATTACTAAATCAGTGATTGGGATAAGCAATAAATATGTCAGCGACAGTTTTAAACGCCTCCTGTAGCGGTTCCTGTAAGGTTTAGTCCCGGCAAAGCGCCGGGCGCAATTAAGGCCAATACATCCGTACCTGAAATATGTACGGATATGGTTGTTATTTCCCAAAACTATTATCAATAAAATAATCCCGTTTTCAGAGACATTAAGATGGATGATAAAATCGATTATTCGCAAACGGTAGCCTATGCCGGGATGCACGACGATCTGCGTGTATTAGGGCAGGCTTTTTCATTGCCGAAAATAAACTATATAGACATATCTCTCCAAACGCGGTTAACCCAAATGATGAAGCGCTGGCCCTTGCTGGCGGAGCTGAAAGAATCGACGGGGAGCCGCTGAATATGCCGGTAATCGTATTACAAGGCGTGCGGGGCGGCGTAGGAACAACGTCCGTCGCCGCGGGGCTGGCGTGGGCGTTGCAGCTATTGGGCGAAACCGTGCTTGCCATTGATTTCTCGTCGGATAATTTATTGCGCCTCCATTTTAATACGCCCATCGCGCAATCATCCGGCTGGGCGCGAGCGCAAGCGGATGGCGCGCCTTGGCGGCAAAGCGCGATGCAATATGTGCCCAGGCTTGATTTTCTGCCGTTCGGCCAGCTCAATCAGATCGAAATTACGGCGCTGCAACAGCATTGTATTCACGCCCCTGCCTTCTGGCGGGACAACCTGGCGCAGATCAACGCGCAGGGCAGGCACCGATGGATCCTGATTGACGCCCCGGCGGATAACAGCCCGCTGGCCCGCCAGGCGCTGGCCGCGGCTGACGCCGTTTTGCTGCTTCTCACGCCCGATGCGAACTGTCACTTGCGGTTACACCAGCAGGAATTGCCGGCTAAGCGCCATTTTCTGATCAACCAGTTTACCCCCACCAGCGTGTTGCAGCAGGATCTGCATCAGCTATGGCTGCATACGCTGCCACACTTGCTGCCGCTGGTTATTCACCGCGACGAGGCGCTGGCGGAATCGCTGGCGGCGAAGCAACCTCTGGGAGAATACAGCTCGCTAAGCGTTGCGGCGGAAGAGATCGTTACGCTGGCGAACTGGTGTCTGATTCATCTGACGAAAGAGGCGGTATGAAACAGATACTACGCGTTTTTCTCGCGCCTTCGGCCTATCAGGCGGCGCGGAAACGCTATGCCGGCTATCGCGGACAGGGCGCTTGCGCCGTTGCCGCTTTCCTGACGACGCTTCTGACGATACTTGGCTGGACGTTTCTGACGTTGGAATCCGATAGCTGGAAACAAATTCGGCAGGCTCACGGCTATTGGTTCCCGCATATATCGTCCCGAAGCCCTCGCCCCGCCGATCTGCTTCGCTATCTTACGCAGGGGATATGGCTGCTGATCGTCAAGAACGGCCCAATAACGGCGCCCGGCAAAAACCGTTTTTCCGGATGGTCCGGCCGGCTGCCGCGTTATATCAATGGGTTGCAAGGTTTTTCCCGGCATATTCCGCGCGCGGATACGAAAACAGAGCGCGACGCGAACGCCCCTCGTGCGGCAAAGGGGCTACGGAAACTGTTGTTTGCCGTAATCAGTCTGTTATGCGCCGCCCTGGCCTTACTGTGCATCACCCAACCGTTTGACCTTTTATCACAGTTTATTTTTATGCTGCTGCTTTGGGGCATTGCGCTGCTGGTGCGCCGCATTCCGGGGCGCATGCCGACGCTGATGATGATCGCGCTCTCCTTAACCATTTCCTGTCGTTATATATGGTGGCGTTATACCACGACGCTCAATTGGGACGATCCGTTGAGCCTGCTCTGCGGCGTACTGCTGCTGGCGGCGGAAACCTATGCCTGGGTCGTGCTGGTGCTGGGCTATTTTCAGACCATCTGGCCGCTTAACCGCGCCCCGGTATCCTTACCGTCGGAGAGCGAAAAATGGCCGACGGTGGATCTGTTGGTGCCGACCTATAACGAGCCGCTGGAAATCGTAAAACCAACGGTTTACGCCGCGCTGGGGATGGATTGGCCGCAGGATAAGCTCAATATCTATATCCTTGATGACGGCGGCCGCCCCGAGTTCAGCGCTTTCGCCGCACAGGTCGGGATACACTACATCGCCCGCACGACTCATGAACACGCGAAGGCCGGCAATATCAACCACGCGCTGAAACAGGCCCGAGGCGAGTTTGTCGCCATTTTCGATTGCGACCATGTGCCCACCCGTTCATTTCTGCAATTAACCATGGGATGGTTCCTTAAAGATAAAAAGCTGGCGATGTTACAAACGCCTCACCACTTTTTCTCGCCCGATCCCTTCGAGCGCAATCTTGGCCGTTTCCGCCGCACCCCCAATGAAGGCACGCTGTTCTACGGTTTGGTGCAGGATGGTAATGATATGTGGGATGCCGCCTTTTTCTGCGGCTCATGCGCCATTCTGCGCCGTAAAGCCCTGGATGAAATCGGCGGCATCGCAACCGATACCGTCACCGAAGACGCCCATACGTCATTACGGCTTCATCGGCTCAACTACACCTCCGCTTATATCCGTATCCCGCAGGCCGCCGGGCTGGCGACAGAGAGCCTGTCGGCGCACATCGGGCAACGTATCCGCTGGGCCAGGGGGATGGCGCAGATCTTCCGGCTGGATAACCCGCTGTTGGGGAAAGGTTTGAAACTGGGACAACGGCTATGTTACGCCAACGCCATGCTGCATTTTTTGTCAGGCATTCCCCGGCTGATCTTCCTTACCGCGCCGTTGGCCTTCCTGCTGCTGCACGCCTATATAATTTTCGCCCCGGCGCAGGCCATCGCTCTGTACGTTTTCCCGCATATGGTTCACGCCAGCCTGACGAATTCCCGTATTCAGGGGCGTTACCGTCACTCTTTCTGGAGTGAAATCTATGAAACCGTGCTGGCGTGGTACATCGCCAGACCCACTACCGTGGCGTTGTTCAACCCGCATAAAGGCAAATTTAACGTTACCGCCAAAGGGGGGCTGATAGAGGAGCAGCACGTCGACTGGATAATCACCCAGCCTTACCTGCTGCTGGTGCTGCTGAACATCGCCGGGCTGATAGCCGGAATATGGCGTCTGTGTTATGGCGCGCCCGAAGAAATGATGACCGTTATCATCAGCCTGCTGTGGGTTGTCTACAACATGACGATTCTCGGCGGAGCCGTAGCGGTTGCCATAGAGACGAAACAGGTGCGCCAATCGCACCGGGTGGCGATGGCGATGCCTGCCGCGGTTCTCTGTGCCGACGGCCACCTTTTCCCCTGTGTGATGAACGACTATTCCGACGGCGGCGTGGGCATAGAAATGCGGGAACCCGGACGGCTGCGGGAAGGCGACGACATTTCCCTGTTATTGCATCGCGGCCGGCAGGAGTTCGCCTTCCCTTTTAAAATCGCCAGAATCCTCGGCAATAAAATCGGCCTGCGAATGATGGGATTAACCACCAGGCAACATATTGATTTTATTCAATGCACCTTCGCACGAGCAGATACCTGGGCGTTATGGCAGGACGGCGTCCCCGAAGACCGGCCGATCGAAAGCCTGCGTGACGTACTGACGCTGGGCTTCCGTGGCTACTTACGTATGACGGATTACGCTCCCCCGGTTATACGCAGCGTCTTCGTCGCTTTCACCACCTTGATTGCCTGGGCGCTGTCGTTCACTCCGCGTTACGTCGGGAAACAGCCCGACGAAACGCCGCCAGACTTATACACGCCCCCCGCAAGGCTGTAACTCTCACTCTCCCTCTCGCTGCCGCGAGATAGGCTTTTAATATCGATGATGACATGATGACGAAAAAAACAACCTGGTTTACCGCCTTTGCTTTAGGCATCAGTTCGTTGTCTCAGGCCGCCGTTACGCCGACCACTGAGACGGATCTCCAGCCCGCCGTGAGCACTTCCATAGCGCAGGAGATACCACAAGAAAACCATGAGCCCATACGCAGCGTGAAGCTGTCGTTCGCGCAGATTGCGCCCTCGCCGGGCTCTATTTCCCTACGCGGCACCAGTCCGTATGGGCAGATCGAATTCGGCGTACGCGGCGATGAAGTGGTCACGCAGGCGGCGCTCGATCTGGAATTCACCCCATCCCCGTCGCTGACGCCCGTGGAATCTCACCTCAAGGTTTATCTGAATGACGAACTGATGGGGGTCGCCGCCATCACCCAGGATCGGTTGGGGAAACCCAGCCATATTCTGATGCCGCTCGACCCTCGCTATATCAGCGACTTTAACCGGGTACAGCTGGAATTTATCGGCCATTATTCAAACATTTGCGAAAGCCCGGCCAGCACATCCCTATGGCTGGACATCAGCAAATCGAGTTCGCTTAACCTGCAATTCCAGGCATTGCCTCTGAAAAACGAGCTATCTCCCTTCCCGGCGCCTTTTTTTGATAACCGGGACAACCGGCCGCTGACGCTGCCGATGGTATTCGCCCAGCGGCCGGATCTGACGCAGCAGCGGGCGGCGGCGATCCTGGCATCCTGGTTCGGCAGCAAAGCCCAATGGCGCGGGCAATCATTCCCGGCGCTGTTTAACCAGTTGCCGGATCGGCACGCCATCGTGTTCGTCACCAACCAGCAACGCCCGGACTTCCTGCATGATATGCCGCCGGTCAATGCCCCGACCGTTTCCATCATCAACCATCCCGACAATCCGTATACCAAATTGCTGCTGGTACAAGGCCGGGATGACAACGATCTGATCACCGCCGTGCAAGGCATGGTGCAAGGCAACATTCTGTTCCGCGGGCAAAGCGTCACGGTGGATAAGGTTGAGCAACTGGCGCCGCGGCAGCCTTACGATGCGCCGAACTGGGTACGAACCAACCGTCCGATGACCTTTTCCGAACTCCAGCAATATGAAGGACAGCTGCAAACCAGCGGCACGGTGCCCTACCCGATTGCGCTGAACCTGAACCTGCCGCCCGACCTGTTCCTGATCCGCAGTCAGGGCATCGATATGAAGCTGAAATATCGTTATACCGCGCCGCAGCTCAAAGACGGCTCCCGCTTGAGCGTGCACCTGAATAATCAGTTTGTTCAGGCGTTCTCCCTGGTGCCGGAGCACGATCAGGATTCATTGCTGCTGCGTTTGCCGTTGACGCAGGGGTTGTGGGATTCGGATAAAAACCTGAGGATCCCGGCGTTAAAGCTGGGAACCATCAATCAACTGCGTTTCGATTTCACCTACACGACGCTCCTTGCCAGCGGCGCGGCCGGACGATGCGAAACCTATACCCCCGTCGTCAACCATGCAATGATTGACGGCAGTTCGACAATCGACTTCTCCGGTTACCGTCACTTTATGTCCATGCCGGATCTGCGCGCCTTTGTTACCGCGGGTTACCCTTTCAGCCGGCTGGCCGATTTATCGCAAACGCTGGTGCTCATCAACAAACAACCCACCCCCTCGCAGGTCAGTACGTTACTTAATGCGTTGGGAAGTATCGGCGCACGCACCGGTTACCCGGCATTGGCCATGCAACTGAGCGATGACTGGGTCCAGGCCGGCCGGCAGGATCTTGATATTTTGCTGATCGGCTCCATCCCTCCCGAACTGCGTGATGATGAAAAAATCAATCTGCTGGTGAATACGGCACAAAGCTGGGTAAAACAACCGACCCGCCAGGTCGCGGCAGCGGATACGGACGCGGCGGCCGACGACATCATACCGGACACGAAAACGACCATCGGTTCTGACGCGCCGATGTCCGCCATTATCGGCATTCAGTCTCCCTATCACGATCAGCGCAGTATCGTCGCGCTGCTGGCGGACAGCCCGCAGGGCTATGCGCTGTTGAATAATGCGTTGAGCGACGACGGCAAACGCGCCGCGCTGTTCGGCTCGGCGGCGGTTATCCGCGACTCCGGCGTCAATAGCCTGCTGGTAGGCGACGTCTATTACGTCGGCCATCTGCCCTGGTGGGAGCGACTCTGGCATACGCTGGCGACGCACCCGGTATGGCTGGCGCTCATTTCCACGCTGACCGTGGTCATCATCGCCTGGCTGTTATGGCGCGCGCTGAAGATAATCAGCCGCCGCCGTCTGTCGCCTGCTGAAAAAGATTAAACCTCATGAGGATGCTGAAAAAACTAATCTCCAGACCAGCGATGGCGCTGCTGCCTTTGTATCTGGCCGTCATCCCGCTGGCGCAGAGCGCGGAGGCGGTTTCGCCGCAGCAGTTTCTGATAGAACAGATACATCTGGGGGAAGCGCGTTACAAAGACGATCTGGTGCGCCAGTCGCTCAACCGGTTGGCGCTGATCGACCCGAATAATCCTGAGATTATGATGGCGCGAATGCGCCTGGCGCTGCGTCAGGGCGATCAAGCGCAGGCCCGTCAACAGTTGGAAAAACTGCGGGCGATCGCGCCGGACTCTGAGATTTATCGTCAGGCGGAGATGAATCTGGCGCTGACGCAGCAAGACGTCCGGCAAAAGCTGCAGCAGGCCCGTCTGCTATCAGGCGCGGGCCGCTACGCCGAAGCCAAGGCCCGGTACGATGAACTGTTTCACGGCGAACCGCCCACGATAGAACTGGCCGTTGAATACTGGCGTCTGGCGGCGCGCTTGCCCGACCAGGAGCCGATAGCCATTAAACAGTTGGAAGCGCTGGATCGGCGTTATCCCGGCAACGTGCAGCTACGCGTCGCGCTGGCCCGCCTGTTATTCAGTCAACACCATAACGAGCAGGCTTACGACATATTGCGGCAACTCGCGTCGGACCCCGCCGGCGCTGGCTCGGCGGGCTCGCTGTGGCTGGAAATCGTCGGCAGAATGGACGTTACGCCGCAGAGCGTCGACGCCTTGCAGCGTTTTATGACGGTGTTCGGCGAGAGCAATCAGGCTGAAACCGGCCGTAGAATGCTGAAAAAACAGCAGGCCATGCTGGCCGATCCGGCCTATCAGGCCCGCCTCGACGGCCTGGAGAAAATCAGCAGAGGCGATAGCGGCGCCGCCGTTATCAGCCAACTGACCAAAGCGCTGGCCGCATCGCCCAACGACTCTGAATTGATCGGCGCCATCGGCGTAGCCTATTTGCGCGCCGGTAATCGGGAAAAAGCGCTGACCCAGTTTCAACTGGCGTTACAGGCCGATATCAACCACCTTAACGCGGGAAAATGGGAAACGCTGATCAAAAGCACGCGTTACTGGCTGACGATAAAAGAGGGCGACGACGCGCTGCAGGCCAATAACCTGATGCTGGCGCAACTAAAATATAATCAGGCCCGGCGGCTGGATAATACCGATGCTTACGCGCTTATCGGTCTGGGCGACGTGGCCGTCGCCGCTCAAAATGACGCCGCCGCCGAAGTCGCTTATCAGCAGTCGCTGCATCTCGCGCCCGGCAACGGCAGCGCGTTGCGCAGGCTGGTAAACCTCCATCTGCGCCGGTCGCCGGAAAGCGCGCTGGCCTATATCAACGGACTGCCGCGCGCCCAGCAAGATACGCTGCGCGATACGCTCAACGGCCTGCGGCGAGATATTATGAAACAGCAGGCGGACCAGCTTTTCGAACAGCGGCAATGGGCGCAGGCCGCCGACAAATATCGTCAAGCGCGGCAATGGGATCCCGACGATATCTGGATGGCTTACCGCTATGCGCAAACGTTGCGAAATCTGGGGCAATTCGAGCAGGCTGACGGCATGTTGCAGAACGCGGCCGCTCGGCCCCCCGCCAGCGCCGAGAAAAACTTTGCCTACGCGCTGTATCTCTCCGCTACCGATCGAAACGCGCAGGCGCTGGCGCAGCTCAATACGCTGCCCGCCGAACAGTGGAACGGCAACATGCACGAACTGTCGCAGCGCCTGACGCTGCAAACCGCGTTGGAGCGCGCCCGGTCGATGCGCGATGCGGGCGACGAGCCCGGCGCGATAGCCTACCTGAACCGGCAGCCCGCCAACCCGCAAATCGATCTTGAGCTGGGGGACTGGGCGTTGGCACGTGGCGAATACGACGCAGCGCTGGCGGCTTATCAACAGGTCATCGCGCGTGAACCACAAAACCCCGACGCGCGACTGGGCGAGGTTGAAGCCTTTATCGCGCAGGGAAGGCTGGACGAAGCCCGCCAGCGCCTGCAGCAGCCCGCCGGGCAAACCGATAACACGCTCAACAGCCGGCGCCGGGTCGCCAACGCCTGGCAGGCAGTCGGCAACACCGAACAGGCGGCGGCGCTTTTTCAACGGCTGCGCATCGACGCGCAAAAAGACTCGCCGGAACCAGACCAGGCGCTGGTTTACCGCGATGCCGCCCGCTTTGAACGGCGGCGGTTACAGCCGGAACAGGCGCAACAGGATTATCGCCGGGCGATGGTCGCCGGCGGCATCACGCCGGTGGTGCCGCAGGATAACGCCGCCTACACCAGGCTAACGCGTAGTGACCCCAGCGATGACTGGCTAAAACGCAGCGTTCGCGCCGACGCCGCCGACCTGTATCGCCAGCAGGATATTAACGTCACGCTCGGCCACGATTACTGGCGTTCCAGCGGCACCGGCGGCATATCCAACCTGAAAGCGCATGACACTATGCTGCAGGCGGACATGCCCTGGTATGACGGACGGGCGTTTCTGCGCACCGATACCATCCGCATGAATGCGGGCTCGTTCGCGCTAAACAAACACGGTTTCAACGATGCCGGATTCGGCACCTGCGCGGATCTGCAATGCGCCAAAGGGAAAAAACAGAAAACCACCGGCACCAGCATCGCCGCGGGCTGGAAAAACGATCGCTGGGAAGCGGACATCGGCACCACGCCGATCGGTTTCGAGGTGGTCGATATCGTCGGCGGCATTAGCTACAGCGGTAACTGGAAGAACATCGGTTGGACGACAACCGCCTCGCGCCGCCCTATTTCCAGCTCATTGCTGGCATTCGCCGGCGCCAAAGATCCGGGAACGGGCGTCTCCTGGGGCGGCGTCCGGGCAAACGGCGTCTCCCTGGGGCTAAGCTACGACCGGGGGGCGCAACACGGCGTCTGGAGTAATTTCAGCGCCCATCAAATCACCGGGAAAAACGTTGCCGATAACCTGCGCCTGCGCGCCATGGCGGGATATTACTACAAAGTCGTCAATCAGGACAACCGCCGGGTTACCGTCGGCCTCAACCACCTGTGGATGCATTATCAAAAGGATCTGAGCGGTTATTCGCTCGGCCAGGGCGGATACTACAGCCCGCAGCAATACTACTCCGCCAGCATACCGGTTAATTACCGCCAACGTACCGATAACTGGTCATGGGAAGTGGGTGGTTCGGTTTCCTGGTCGCACTCCTCCACCAAAGACCAGCGGCGTTATCCGCTATCCAGTCTGCCCGCTAACGCCGGCTTGACGGACGGTGACAGGAACTACGTTGAACCGGGCGGCGGCAGCCACGGATTTGGCTATACCGTACAAGCGGTGGTCGAACGCCGGCTTAGCGCGCACTGGACGCTGGGGGCCGGCGTCGATATTCAGAAAGCCAAAGACTACCCCCCAGCCACGGCATGATCTACATACGCTACTCCGCCGCCGGCTGGCACGGCGATCTGGACAGCCCGCCCCAGCCGCTGACCCCGTATGCCGATTTTAGGTAGCGCGTTGACAGAGGGCGGGAGCCAGATCGGCGCAGCCCGGAACGCCTGGCGGTTCATCGTTACGATACGCCCAAGCGAAAACTTCCTCCTCTGTCGCCCTAAAAGATAACAAAAATGTTGTATTACACAACTTTCATGCTATTCTGTTATCGATTTCCATAACGCAAAGGTGTTATATGTTCAATTACCCGGCATTAGTGAGTTTTGATGAAGACTCAGGACAGTATGAAATTCTTTATCGGGATTTCAAAAACTTAACATCCACCGCATTCACAGAAGAAGATATTGTTCTGGAAGCGGCCCGTTGGTTAACGGAAATTATTGGAGAATACATTGATTCAAGAATACCGATTCCGCAGCCGTCAGCGTTGCAGCACGACGAAATACGCATTCACCTTCCCGTACTGGTCAACCTGAAAGCGGCGTTACATAACGCGATGATCCAGACCGGTACGCGAAAAGCGGATTTGGCTCGCAAGCTTAATCAGAAAGGGCCGCAGATAGACCGCCTGTTGGATGTGAATCATGCGTCAAAAATTGAGACATTAGAGCAGGCTTTATATTTACTCGGCTATGAAGTTTCCGTTTCCGTTGCGGAATTAGATGCGTGATTTATTGGATAGGCGTAATAAAAACAGATTACATCGGATAAATTAACTCTTATTTTGATGCATTACCGCATCTTCTATTTCTATTTTTTATATCCTTTATCTTTCGAGTCGCGGGTACGTTAATTGCTTAATTATCCGGTTGCCGCGTTACGAGGCTCATGGATGGGCCGAGTAACAAAGCCAACGTACATGCAAATTGAAGTATGACAAGCATATAATTCAAGATTAAACAGCAACCTATCAAAATAACTTCCATGAGTTGAGTCACAAAATAAAAGACCAATCCCTCGCTATACTAATCGAATACTAAAAATAAATTAAACGGTTTTTAATTAACATTACTGGAGCAAATATCATGTTTAAAACTTTATTTGAGCCGAAGAAAATAAATCAGTGTGTTATTCCCAACCGATTGATTGTTACCGCAATGGTGGCCAACTATTGTCATGCGGACGGCACCGCCTCCGATCGGTATATCGCCTACCACGAGGAGAAGGCGAAAGGCGGTTGGGGATTAATTATCACCGAAGACTATGCGGTCAACGAACATGCGATGGGATATCAATACATTGCCGGCTTATGGCACGACGATCAAATCGCGAGCCACCAAAAATTAACGGATACCGTGCACCGCTATGAAAGCAAAATTTTCGCCCAAATCTATCATGCCGGCCGGCAGAGCTGCCGCGCCGTCAACGGCGGCATGCAGCCGGTCGCGCCTTCCGCCATTCCCTGTCCGTGGCTAAGAGAGATGCCGCGCGAACTGTCGGCGGCGGAGATCCGGCAACTGGTCAAGGATTTCGGCCAGAGCGCGCGGCGGGTCAGGCAGGCGGGTTTTGACGGCGTCGAAATTCATGCGGCTCACGGCTATCTGATCGCCGAGTTCCTCTCTCCCTATGCCAATAAACGCGTCGATAAGTACGGCGGCTGCCTGGAAAACCGGGTGCGGTTTTTAAAAGAAATCTATCAGGAAGTCCGGCATCAGGTCGGCCCGGATTTCCCGGTGATCGTGCGCTTTTCCGCCGACGAGGGCTTCATCGGCGGCCGCGATATTTCCGAAGCGCGGGTACTGGCGCAGCTATTTGAAGAATGGGGGCTAGATGCGCTGGACGTGTCCGTCGGCGCCTACGGCGATCACAATAAATACGGCACCGTTTCCCCCATGTACGTCGGCCATGCCTGGACGGCGCCGCTGGCGGAAGAGATAAAAAAACTGGTGAACATCCCGGTGATTACCGCTAACCGCATCAACGATCCACGAATGGCGGATACCCTGCTGACGATGGGGAAAGCCGACTTTGTCGGCATGGGCCGAGGTTCGCTGGCCGATCCGCATTTGCCCCGCAAGGCAAAAGCCGGCGCGCTGACGTCGATTCGCTACTGCATCGGATGCATGCAGGGCTGCACCGGCAGCCTGTATCTGGGGGAACCGCTGAAATGTCTGGTCAACCCGTCGCTGGGAAGAGAGGGCGAGCTGGACTACAGCCAAACCGCGACGCCCAAAAACGTGTTTATCGCCGGCGGCGGGCCGGGCGGCATGGAGGCGGCAAGAGCCGCCGCGATGCGCGGGCACCGCGTAACGCTGTTTGAAAAGCGCGGCCGGCCAGGCGGACAATTTCTTTCCGCGGCCTATCCTCCCGGTAAAGGCGAACTGGCGACCTATACCGCATGGATGATTGAGGAGCTGGAAAAGCTGAACGTAACGATAAAATGCAATACCGAGCTGACCCAAGAGATAATCCGGCAGGAGAAACCCGACGCCGTGATTGTGGCGACCGGCGGCAAACCGGCTATTCCGCCGATTAAAGGCGTCAATCTGCCCCACGTTGTTTTAGCGGAGGATGTGTTATTAGGCAACGTGACCACCGGAAATAACATTGTTATCGCCGGCGGCGGCGAAGTGGGCGGTGAAACGGCGGCGCACCTCGCCATGCAGCAAAAGAACGTCGCCATTATTGAAATGCGCGATACCCTCCTGCTGGAGCTGGACGGCGTGAGTAAATTACACGTCTTAAAGCTGCTCGATGAATTCAACGTTAAGCAATATCTGAATACCACGGTCGCCGAAATCACCGAGCGGCACGTGGTGGTTGAAAATCAGCAAGGACGCATGAATATTGCGGCGGACACCGTGGTGCTGGCGCTGGGTTATATTCCCGTTAACCAACTGGCGAAACAGCTGGATGAAGGCGGCGAAAGTGTTGCGGTAATCGGCGGTGCGGTGAAAACCAGCAACGCGCTGGTGGCTATCCGTGAAGGGTTTGACGCCGGTATGGCGGTGGTTTAACGCCGCACGTTAAAATCCCGGCAATCATAACGGGGCGAATGACCGTTCGCCCCGTCGCCGCCATTTTAGCCGGCGCGCCAGCAGCGAACCTCAACGCCCTGCGCCGTTGGCGACATCGGCTGCCGTTGCTCGCATCCGGCGGTCGCCTGCGGGCAGCGCTCGCGGAAAAAACAGCCCTGCGGCAACACGCGGTTGCCCGGCAGTTCGCCTTTCCGGTCCTCTACCTCGCCATCCAGCGAACGATCCACGCGCGGCACCGAATCAAGCAGCAGTTTGGTGTAAGGGTGTTTGGGCGCGGTCAGTACCTGCTGCGCCGCGCCCAACTCGACAATTTGCCCCAGATACATCACCGCGACGCGGTCGCTCATATGGCGCACCACCGACACATTGTGTGAAATCAGCACGTAGGTCAGCTGGCGCTGCTGTTGCAGTTTCACCAATAGATTGAGGATTTGCGCCTGAACGGAAATATCCAGCGCCGACGTCGGCTCATCCAACACGATAATATCGGGCTGCGACGAGAGCGCGCGGGCAATGGAGATACGCTGGCGTTGGCCGCCGGAAAAAGCGTGAGGGAGCCGATCCAGATATTCCGGGCGAATGCCGACCAGCTCCGCCAGTTGCACCGCTAATTCACGGCGTTCGCGTTCGCTATTGTGTTTCTGTAACCAGACCGGCTCGGTAATAATGCGCCAGACCGGTAAACGCGGATCCAGCGATGAAAGCGGATCCTGAAACACCATCTGCATGCCGCTGCCCAGCCATGAGGTCGGGGTGCGGGCGCGAACGCACTCTCCCGCCGCGGGTTTTAGCATCCCCATCAGTAACTGGGCCAGCGTGCTTTTACCGCAGCCGGACTCCCCCACGATACCCAGCGTTTCGCCACGGGCGATTTGCAAATCCAGGCCATTTAACGCGTGCACCTGTTCCGTGACTTTCCCCCGCCAGTTTTTGCGGGCGGGGAAATTGACATGCACGTCCTGTAGTTCAAGCAAAATATCAGACATGTTCTGCCTCCAGTTGCGGATGCCAGCAGGCGGCGTGTTGTTCACCGGCCCCGCAGGGCGTCAGCGCGGGCTGCCGCCGGCAATGCTCGTCGGCGGCGAAACAGCGCTCGCGGAAAGCGCAGCCGACCGGCAGCGACGCCAGATTGGGCACGGTGCCGGGAATCGCGGGCAGCGGCGCGCGCGGCTCCGCTTCTTCCGGCGCGCAGCGCAGCAGGCCGATGGAGTAAGGATGGACGGGATGGGCTATCACATCCCGCGTGGCGCCGTTTTCAATCACCGTTCCGGCGTACATCACATACAGACGGTCGCAAAGCTGAGACACCACCGCCATATCGTGGCTGATAAACAGCACCGACGTACCGCTGGCGCGCGCTTTGCGTTGCAGCAGGCGCAACACCTGCCGCTGCACGGTGACATCCAGCGCCGTGGTCGGCTCATCGGCGATAATCAGCGCCGGATCGCAGGAGAAAGCCAGCGCGATCACCACCCGCTGACGCATACCGCCAGACAGTTCAAAGGGGTAGCGATCCATCACCCTGGCGGCGTCGGAAATCTGCATTTCATTCAGTAGGCCGATGGCTTTCTCAATGGCCGCCTTGCGGGAGATCGGCTGATGCTGGCGGATCACGTCGGTCATCTGCTGCCCGATGCGCCGCGTGGGATTGAGCGCCGTCATCGGCTCCTGAAAGATCATCGCCACTTTCGCCCCGCGCAGTTGCCGCATCTGTTTTTCGCTGGCGTTCAGCACATCCTGACCCAGCACGGTAAGGCTGCCGCCGTTGATGCGATAGCTGCCGGGAGTCAACAGACGCATGGCCAGCATGGCGGTCACCGACTTGCCGGAACCGGACTCCCCCACCACCCCGACAATTTCGCCGCGTTTCACATGCAGCGAAACCTGATTGAGCGCGCTGACCTCGCCGTTATAGATGGGGAAGCTCAGTTGTAAATTATCGATATTCAGAACGTCGTCATGCATTAGTGTCGCCCTCCGCTTTTCGGGTCGAGCAGGTCACGCAGCCCATCGCCAAACAGGTTGAATCCGACCGCGGTAATCAAAATCGCCAGACCGGGGAACGTGCAGTACCACCACTGGTCGAGCACATAGTTACGGCCGTTGGCCACCATCGCGCCCCACTCCGCCGTCGGCTGCTGCGCGCCCAGGCCGATAAATCCCAACGTGGCGGCCATCAGTATGGCGGTGCCGATATCCAGCGACGCCTGCACAATCAGCGGCGGCAGCGCGTTGCGCAGAACATGCCAGCTAATCAGATGCCAGCGTGTGGCGCCAAAAATTCTTGCCGCATGAACATAGGCCAACTGGCGCACCACCAGGGTTTGTCCGCGCGCCAGGCGAACGTAAAAGGGAATACGCACGATGGCGATCGCCAGCATGGCGTTAAACAGGCTCGGCCCCAGCGCCGCCGCCAGCGCCATGGTCAAAACCAGCGAAGGGATCGACAGCATGATATCCATGATGCGCATAATCAGCGCATCGGCCCAGCCGCCCAGCACGCCGGAAAAGCAGCCCAGCAGCGAACCGATAATGCCGGAGAACAGCACCACCGCCAGGCCGGCGGCCACCGACTGCTGGCTGCCGATCAGTACGCGGCTAAACAGATCGCGCCCCACTTCATCGGTGCCGAACCAGTGCTGCGCCGAGGGCGGTTGCAGCCGGGCCGCCAGGTCGATGGCGTTGGGATCGAGCGGCGTTAGCCACGGCGAGAAGATCATCATCAGCAGCATAAACAGCATAATGACGCCGCCTATCAGCGTCAGCGGGCTGCTTTTCAACAGCCAGAAGCGTTTGCCCCAGCGCTGTCGCCGTTCGCTTTTACGCGGCGCGGCGATAGTTTCGTTGATGGACATTATTGCGCCCCTCCACGTCCAATGCGGGGATCGATCCATAAATAGAGCAGATCCACCACCAAATTAACCACCACATACGCCAGTGAAACCACCACCGCGAAACCCATAACCGCGGGGAAATCCAGCGCCTGAATCGACGACACCACATAAGCGCCCATGCCGGGCCAGGAAAAAACGGTTTCCGTCAGCACCGCGCCATACAGCAGGTCGCCCAGAGCCAGCCCCAGCACGGTAACGGATGGGATCAGCGCATTGGGCAACGCATAGCCAAGGATGACGCGCCAGGCGGGCAGGCCGCTGGCGCGCGCGGTGCGAATATAATCCTCGCTGAGTTGCTCCAGCATGGCGGAGCGAATTTGGCGCGCCACAATGCCTAAATGCACGAACGCCAGCGTCAGCGCGGGCAAAATCAAATGTTGCAGGCTGTTCCAGAGCGCTTCCCAGTCCCCCGACAGCAGTGAATCGATGGTATAAAAGCCGGTAACATGCGGCGGCGGGTCGAGCCAGTCATCCAGGCGTCCGCCGCCGGGCAGCAGATTAAGATGTCCGTAAAACAGCACGATGACGCCCAGCCCCAGCCAGAACGCAGGGGTGGAGATACCGGTGATCGCCAGTAAACGCACCAGATGATCGAGCCAGCGGTTGCGGTACACCGCCGACAATACGCCAAGCGGCACGCCCAGCATCAACGCCAGCAGCAGGGCGAAAAAGGCCAGCTCCAGCGTGGCGGGGAAAAAGGTGCGCAAATCGTCCAGCACCAGTCGGCCGGTGCGAATAGACGTTCCCAGATTGCCATGCAGTAAATCGCCGACGTAGCGATAAAACTGGACATACAGCGGCTGATCCAACCCCAGTTGCTGGCGGATATGCCGCACGATCTCGTCGCTGGCGCGATCGCCCGCCAGCAGTCTCGCCGGATCGCCGGGGATCAGGTGGGAGATAATAAAGGTAATGACGCAAACCCCCGCCACCACCAGTATTAGCCCCCAACAGCGCTGCCGTAAAATGCTCCAGAAGGTCATGTTAAAGCCCCCAGTTAAAAACGGGCCAGCGGCCTGACCCTGTAATAAAAATCGCGCTTCAGTCCATTAACAACGCCGGTTATCAAGAAGAGCGCGCCGAAGGGCCGTGGCGCGATAAGCCGCCGGCCCCGGCGCGGCGGGCCTGCGTATCTCAGGTTCACAGGCCGCGTTGTCAGCAATTTCCTTGCTTTTTCTTATTTACTCATGGTCGCAACGTTAAACACCTGCTCCAGCATCGGGTTGTAAACAAAGCCTTTTACCTCTTTGTTCATCGCGACCTGATAATTTTTCTGGAACAGATAAACGTAAGCGGCTTCGTCGATAACGATCTTCTGCGCCGCCTGATAATCTTTGGTGCGCTCGGCCTGATCCGACGTCGCAACGGCTTTCTTCAGCAAATCGTCGACGGTTTTGTTGTCATAAAAAGAACGGTTGCCCGGCAGGCCTTTCTTATCGGATTCGAACCAGTAGTTCATAAACATATAGGGATCGGCGAAGTCGGGGCTCCAGTTGCCGATGGCGATGTCATAATCCCCTTTGCCGACGCGATCGCGCATGGTGGCGTTAGCCAGCTTCTCCAGCCTGACGTTAAGGCCCAGGTTTTTGAGGCTCGCCTGCGTGGAAATGGCGATCGGCTCCCAGTTGGGATCGCTGTCCGAATAGAGGAACGTCAAGCTCTGCGGCTTCTCGGCAACCTTGTCATAAGCGGCTTTCGCTTGCGCGGGATCCAGACTGTACTGCATGGCTTGCGCATCGTAGCCCCACATCCCTTCCGGGATCGGACCGCGCATCTGTTTGCCGTTGCCGCCGAGAATGCCGTTTACCATGCCCTGATAATCGGTCGACCAGGAGACGGCGCGCCGCAGATCGACCTGGTTCATCGGCGCTTTGCCGTTGTTGAGATAGAGATAGGTCACGCGCAGCGACGGATATTCATCGATAGCCACCGCCCCCTCTTTTTTCAGCGCCGCCAGCTGATCGACGGGCAAGGATTCGGCGATATCGATATCGCCGCGGGAGAGCTGTAAACGGCGGGACGCGCTCTCGCCGATGATCTTCACGGAGACGCGTTTAAAGGCCGGTTTCGCGCCGTGATAGTGCGGGTTGGGAACCAGCACCAGCTGCTGCCCTTTCTGCCAGCGCTGCAACATGTAAGGGCCGGAACCGGCGGTGTTCTCCGCCAGCCAGCCTTTGGCGTCATCGGCGCCGTGCTCTTTCATCACCGCGGGATTGACGATCGCGGCGCCATCATTGGCCAGCGTATACAGGAACGGCGCAAACGGCGTGCTAAGCGTGAAACGTACGGTATAGGGATCAACCACCTCGACGCTTAAGTCCTTCGGATAGGCCTCCGATGGTCCTTGCCCAATCTTCAGCAGACGTTCAAACGAGAATTTGACCGCCTCCGCCGTGACCGGCGCGCCATCGGAAAATTTAGCGTCGTTTCTCAGCTTAAAAGTCCAGACTTTCTGATCGTCGGAAGCCTGCCAGCTTTCCGCCAAATCGCCTTCCACCTCCGTGGAGCCTTTGCCATTTTCCGTTTTATACTGCACCAGGCGCTGATAGGCGGGATAAGTGACCGTCCAGTCGTTATTATCGATGGTAACGGCCGGATCGAGCGTCTGCGGATCGGCGGCTTTGCCAATCACCAACATATCTTTCGGCACCGCCGCCAGAGCTGGCGTAATGCTTATGGCGATCGCCGCGGCGATCAACGCCGGCCGAAACAATGAAACTGCGGTGGTAGTTATCTTCATGACAGTGCTCCTGGTTTCAAAGTAAGTGGGGTGTGGTGTACGTCGGGTGTCGTTATATTTTGTGGCGCGATACAGCTAAACCGGTCGCTCAACAGCGGATAGGCCGGGGAACCCGGCAATTCAAAGTGCCACCATTCGCTGGCGATGCCGACGAAACCGCCGCCGAACATGATGGCGTTCAATAACAGACGATTACGCTGCGCCGCGGGCGGCACATCGGGATGGTAAGGGTGAGAGCGTTCATTCATCTCATCAAAGCCGGTGCCCATATCCAGCGCCTGGCCGTTTTGGTCGATCAGCGTGACATCCACCGCAGTGCCGCGGCTGTGATTAGAGCCTAACGAGACTTCCACCACATATTTCGGATCCGGGCAGGCCAGCCATAGATACTCTTGCGCTTTCTTCGGCCGATAGGCGTCGTAAACCAGCAGCGTAACGCCCGCCAGCGCGGCGATCTCCACGCTGCGCATCAGAGCTTTGGCCGCGTCCGGATGCAGTAAGCAGCGATTTTCGCTGTAAATGGTCTGTCCCGTAATGTTATCCGGCGTCGCATATTTCATGTCGATGACCAGCTGCGGCAAAATAGCGGAAACATCAACCAATTCAATTTCTTGATTCATATAACCAATCCTGTTTAACGTTCGAATTGTCCAAATTCCTGTTGCAGTTGGCGGTTCAACGCCAGACGTGGGCCTAAACGATCGCCGAGCCGATCCACGACCGCGGAAAGCAGCAGGTTGAACAGGCAACTGAGCGGCGCCAGCGAATCCCAAAAATGGCCGGTATCGGTATGAACTTGCAGCAAGTCCAGCGGATAATCGCGCGCCCACGGGCACCAGATGTCGGTAACCAGCGCCAGCGGCAGATTGCGTTCACTGGCGGCGCGGCAATACTGCCGGGCCACGGCGGAGTACGCGCGGGTATCGGTAACCACCAGATAGGGCCGTTCAAACTCCGAGTTGAGCGATTCCACCCAGGTGCCCGATAGGCCGTCGACATAGCTGACGCGCGGGCGCAGATACTCCAGATGGCTGAAAAACGCGTTGGCGATACCCCGCGTAGACTGGATGCCTAAAACGAACACCGCCTCCGCCTCGGCAAGCTGCCGGCTGACCCGGTCAAAGACCTCACTCCGGGCTAGCTGATAAACTTTGGCGATGGCATCCAGCTCAAGCTGGAGCGACTGAGAGAAACGATCGGGGAGGGCGTGCTGTTGCTGCCATGAATCGAGACGGTCGATTACGCCCCAGGGCTTGTAAGGAATATCCGGCGCAGTGCGCAAACTGCTTTTGGCGTCTTCCAGATTGCGGTAGCCCAGTTTACGCAAATAACGGCCCACGGTAATGCCGCTGGTCCCCGTCGCTTTGGCGATGCTATCCGCGGTTTCAAACGGAACCTGATCGATATGCGTGAGCAGCCAACCGGCAATACGTTTGCCGCTGGGTGTTTGCTGGCTAAAACTCGCTTCAATTCTTGCGATTAATTCCGTTTTCTCCGCCATTTCCCGCCCCGATGTTATTTGTCTGTCATTTATCAAAATGATGTTATGCAAGTAACAATGCAGGGTGCGTGCCAAGTTTGATACGAGACGAAAAGGACGCGCTGGCGGTACGTTAGGGGAATAAAGGGAAAATAAAGGAGGAGAAAAGCGCAAAAATCGTGCGCGGACGATCAATTATGGTGCAAACCAATAATGAACTAATCATCTCAGCGAATGCGACGTCTTCATTATATTAAGCGGCAGGAATTCATAACGCGGGGCATCCCATCCCCGCTCAACATCAAGCGTGGTTAGTGGCTCACGCCTGCGCCAGTTTTTCCACCAATTGCGTTTTATTCAACGGCACGCAATAACAGGGCGTATCGCGCTCAAAGCGCCAGCCTTGCGCAAGCGCGCCGGCATCCACGCTATCAAAACCGACTTGATCCAAAAACTCGGCCACCAGCCGCTTCGCCTGCGCGTCATCACCGGCAATCGGCAACGCGCGGCGATCGGCTGCTCCCGCGGCTCTGGCGTCGCTCAGCAGATCTTTGGCATAGATGGCATTAAACGCTTTCACCACTTTCGCCCCCGGCAGCATTAGCGCCAACATCTCGCTAGTGGTGGTTTCATGATTGTCGAGCTGCGGATAGCGTCCGTCCCGATCCGGGTAGTAGTTGTTGGCGTCCATCACCACTTTTCCCTGCAAGGCATCGGCAGGCAATGTCTTCAACTGGTTAAACGGGATCGCCACCAGCACCAGATCGCCAAATGCGGCAGCCTGCTCTACCGTGCCGCCTTCGCACTTCAACGTACGCAGCGTGCTGAAAATCGTTTCCGGGCCGCGAGAGTTGCTCAGCATCACCTTATGCCCCGCTTTTATCGCCAGTTCCGCCACGCCACGACCAATAAATCCAGCGCCGATGATTCCAATGTTCATATCTCACCTCTGATAAATACGTTCGATAAATCCACGATCGGTTGGTGTAATGACAATATTTGATTACGAATAACGGATAAACAGACCTTTTCTTATTACAGAAGAAACGATATGTTTCTAATCGGGCATCGCTAGCGGAGAAAACACAATGGATAAACTCACCAGCATGGCGGTTTTCATTAAGGCCGTCGACTGCGGTTCGTTCGCCGCAGCGGGTAGCCAACTCAATCTTTCGCCGCAAATGGTGGGTAAGCATGTATTGGCGCTGGAAACGCAGGTCGGCAGCACGCTGCTGCACCGCACCACCCGCCGCCAGAGTCTGACCGAGGCCGGTCGCCTGTACTATCAAAGCTGTAAACGGGTCTTACAAGAAGCGGAAGACGCCGACCGGCTGATGGCGTCAATTCATGCCGAACCCGCCGGGCTGTTGCGGGTCAATGCGCCCGTCACTTTCGGCTCCTGCAGCCTGATGCCCGCCGTCACCCGCTATATGCGGCAGTATCCGCAGGTTCAGGTGGAGCTGACGCTTTCGGACCAGTTTGTCGATCTAATGGAAGGCGGCTATGAAGCCGTGCTGCGGATCGGTCAGCTTGATGATTCGCCGCTGATTGCGCGCGAGTTAAGGCCTTACCGCTGCGTGGCGTGCGCCTCGCCCGCCTATCTTGCCGAACGGGGCATGCCGCTCAAGCCGACGGATTTGCTGGAGCATGAGTGCCTGGGATTTACCTACTGGGCCAATAAGCCAACCGGGAACTGGGTCTTCGCCAAAGAGGGCAAAACCGAGCATGTGCATATCAACAGCCGCCTGCAAATCAACGATAGCAAAGCGATGCTCAGCGCCGCGCTGGAAGGCTTCGGCATTGTATTGGGCGCGGAAGTATTGCTGAACGAGGCGCTGGCGCGCGGGGATTTGGTGCGTATATTGCCGCACTATGAAACGCCTTCACGTCCGATGCATCTGCTGTTTCACGGTGAACGCCATTTGTCGTCGCGCCTGCGCGCTTTTGTCGATTTTATCGTGCGGGAATTCAGTCCTCACCCGCAGGCATAGCCGACGCCGCGTCCCGCCTGGCCGTCCGGCAAATCCGTTTTTAGCACAATTTTTTCTGCACAATAAAGGGGCACCGGCGCACTACCGACAAACAAAGCGGATAACGTTTATCCCCCTGCGCTGAGGATTTACTTCTCTGGCCCCGATCCACAACCCATTAATTTTTACTTTAATAACAATAAGATAATTATTATCTCTTTAGTGTATTTCCCTATCTGACAGACTGGCACGCATCATGCTTATGTAATTTCATGCAAGTTACTTGAATGAAATGAATGCCACTTTCACCAGGGGAATACCATGATACGACGCAAGTTCACCACCGCCTTTTGCGCATCCGCACTGTGTGTTGCCAGCGCCCTTGCCTTTCCCGCTCACAGCGCCGATTTGCTGGATAGGATCAGCGCCGGTAAAACCATTACCATCGCCACCGAAGCCCGCTATGCGCCGTTTGAGTACGTGCAGGACGGGAAAATCGTCGGTTACGACGTTGACCTGATGAACCATATTCTGCAAAAACAGCTGCCGGACGTGAAGGTGAAGCAGTTGGACCTGCCGTTTCAGGGCATCCTGCCGGGGCTGGACGCGAAAAAGTTTGATTTTGTGGTGACCGCCGTCACCGTTAACAAACAGCGCGTCGCCCATTTCGCCTTTACGGTGCCGATAGCCGAATCCACCGTCGCCCTGCTTAAGCGCGAAAACGATGCTTCCATCGCCTCGCTGGACGATCTCAACGGCAAAGTGGTCGGTTCACAGGCCGGCTCCGGCCAGTTGCAGATTTTGCAGTCGTTTAACGAGCAATTAAAAGCCAGCGGCAAACCCGGCATCAAGGAAATCAAGCAGTACGTCTCTTTTGATGAAGCCTATGCGGATTTGGCGAACCGCCGTCTTGACGGCGTCGCACAGTCGCTGGCGAATCTCGGCCCGCTAATCAAAAGCCGCCCCGGCGTATTCAGCACGCTGGAGCCGATGCTTGGCCCTACCACCTACTTTGGCTGGGTTGGACGTAAAGACGAAGACAGCGCCAGGCTGGTAAAAATGTTCAGCGACGGCATTGCCGAAGCCAACCGCGACGGCACGATGAAAGCGCTGCAGGAGAAATGGTTTGGCTTCACGATGACCGTTCCGGCGGATCAGATGCCTGAGCCGAGTCTGTAAGGGACGCGCATGGCGGACTTTTTCGCACAGTTCCTTTCCTGGTCTCCCGTTCTGCTTAGCGGCGCCGTCACCACGGCATCGCTGTGTCTGACCGCTATCGTCGCCGGTTTTTTCGTCGGCGTGGGTATTCACCTGATGGAGCGCAGCCGGCTGCGGCTCTGCCGGGGGATCGCCGGCGCCTGGATCAGCCTGTTTCGCGGCACGCCGGTATTGGCGCAGATGCTATTGTGCTTTTATTTGCCCGGCGAACTGGGGCTGGAAATTTCCGGCTACCTGGCCGCCGTTCTGGCCCTGACGCTGAATACCGCCGCCTATCAGTCGCAAATCCTGCGCAGCGGTTTCGCCGCCATCCCGCCCGGTCAGTTGGAGGCGGCGGCGATCTGCGGTCTGAGCGCTCGACAAACCCTGTGGCGCATTCAGGTGCCGCAGGTGCTGCGCCTGACGCTGCCGTCGCTGATCTCCGAACTGATCGACGTGGTGAAAGCCTCCGCCGTGGTGTCGATCATCGCCATTACCGATCTGATGCGGGTGGGCCAACAGTTGGCCTCGTCGACCTATCAGCCGTTGCAAGTTTATATCGCCACGGCGCTGGTCTACCTGCTGCTAACCAGCCTGCTGGCGCTGGCGGGCCGCTATTTTGAACGCCGCTGGGTTAAGGAAAGAACATGAACGAATTGCTTCTCTACCTACCCGACTATCTGCGCGCAATGGGCGTCACGCTGTGGATCAGCGCCTGTTCAGCCGTACTCGGCGCGCTGCTCGGCTTCGCGCTGCATGGAGCGTGCCGCAACCAGCCGGGGCTTTATGCGGCGTGGCGCTTCTATGTTTGGGCGATTCGCGGCACGCCCTACCTGGCGCAGTTGGCGGTCATTTACTTCGGTCTGCCGTCGGTCGGCGTCATGCTGAGCGCCGTCGAAGCCGCCATTTTATCGCTGACCTTATACAGCGCCGCCTACTTCAGCGAAATTTTCCGTGCCAGTTGGCAAAGCATTACCCGCGGCCAGTTGGAAGCGGCGGCGGCGCATAATATTTCGCCGTGGCGGAGCTTCTGGCATATCCAAACGCCGCAGGCGATGCGCTTTAGCCTGCCGATGCTCGGCAATCAGTTCATTCTGACCATTAAAGAGAGCGCGGTGGCATCGGTGATCACCGTCCCCGAACTCACCATGACGACGGGACAGATCGTCGCGAATACCTATACCTATGTCCTGCCCTACGCCTTGCTGATCCTGAGCTACTGGCTGCTGGCGCAGGGCGTCAGTCTGAGCGTTCGCCTGCTCGGCCGCTGGCAAACCTCGAAAGGATAACCCTATGGCAGAAACGCTTATCGAACTGCGCGGCGTCGGCAAATCATTTGACGGCAACCGGGTGCTGAAAGATATCAATCTGACCGTCGAAACGGGCGAGATCGTCACGCTGATCGGCCCGTCAGGTTCCGGGAAAACCACCGCCTTACGCTGCATGAACTTTCTGGAAGCCTATGACGAAGGCGAAATCTGGATTAAAGGCCAGCTATTGGGCTACAGCGGGCCGGGGCGCGAACCGCGGCACCGCGATAGCCCGGCGCTGATTGCGGAAGTCCGCCGTCCGCTGGCCATGGTGTTTCAGCAGTTCAACCTTTGGCCGCATATGACCGTGCTGGAGAACGTGACCGCGCCGCTGGTGCTGGGGAAAAAACTACCGCGTCAGGAGGCGCGCCGGCGGGCCGCCGCCGCGCTGGCGCAGGTCGGCATGAGCGAGAAAGCCGGCGCCTGGCCGTCCCGCCTGTCGGGCGGGCAGCAGCAGCGCGTAGGCATTGCCCGCGCGCTGGCGCTGGAGCCGGAACTGCTGTTGCTGGACGAGCCGACGTCGGCGCTCGATCCCGAACGGGTCGAAGAGGTGCTGGATGTGATCAAAGCGCTGGCGCAAAAAGGCATCACCATGGTGATGGTGACCCATGAAATGTCGTTTGCCGCCCATATTTCGTCGCGCATCGTTTTTATGGCCGACGGCGGCGTGGTGGAAAGCGGCCCGCCCGCTACGCTGTTTCGCAATCCGCAAACCGAACGCCTGCGCGCCTTTCTCGCGCCGTGGTTTCAACGCCCTTTACAACTTGATGAGCCAGGATGCGCCGATGGTCAGTGAACAAGGAAAACAAGCCGCAAACAGCGTCAGCCAGGCGCGTTTGCTCAACAATCTGGCCACGTTGTCGCGCTTCGGCGCGCTGGCTTCCGGCGGGGTAAACCGTCAGGCGCTCTCCGCCGACGATCTTGACGCGCGCGCCTGGCTGATCGAGCTGGCGCGATCGCTGGGCTGCGAGGTATCCACCGATGCGTGCGCCAATCTGTTTATTCGCCGCGCGGGGCTGCAAGATCTGCCGCCGGTGGTTACCGGCAGTCACATCGATACCCAGCCGTGCGGCGGCAATCTGGACGGATGCTACGGGGTGATGGCGGGCATCGAATGCCTGAGCGCGCTCAATGAAGCCGGGATAACGACCCAAAGGCCGCTGGAAGTGGTGGTCTGGACCAACGAGGAAGGCAGTCGCTTCGCCCCCGGCGCGATGGGATCCAGCGCCTTCGTTGACCCGGAGAATCTGGCCGGCTATCTGAATAACCAGGATCGGGACGGCGTTACGGTCGGCGCGGCGCTGGCCGATTGCCACCGCCGCTTCGCCGATCTGCCGCGCCGCGACAGCTACCCGATGGCGGCATTTATCGAGCTGCATATCGAACAGGGGCCGGTGCTGGAACAGGCGGGACTGTCTCTGGCCACGGTAGCGGGCATTCAGGGCGTCAGATGGTATCAGATCCGCTGTATCGGCCGGAGCGCCCACGCCGGCACCACGCCGATGAACCGCCGCGCAGACGCCATGACGCTGGCGCGCCGTCTGACGGATCGTATCGAACGCGCGGTGGCCGACGCGCCGGCCGACCAGCTGCGCTTAACCTTCGGCTGCTGGCAGGTGATCCCCAACGCCATCAATACCGTGGCGGGCGAAGTCAGCTTCACCATCGATTTCCGCTCCCCCGACGACGATGCGTTAGCCCGCTTTGATGCGCTGATCGCCGGGCTTGCCGCCGAGAATGTGATTGTCACCCCATCGCTGCGCCAGCCGCCGATCGCGTTCGATGCGCGTCTGCTGGCGCAGCAACAGGCGTGCTGCGACGAGTTGGATATCCCGACCGCTAAACTTGTTTCCGGCGCGTTTCACGACGCGATGTATCTGGCCCGTCATTGCCCGACCAGCATGTTTTTCGTTCCAAGCCGCAACGGCATCAGCCATAACCCGGCTGAATATACCGATCCCCATTCGCTCTGGCTTGGCGCCAGGGCACTCGCCTGCTGTCTGACAGAACTGGCAAACCCATTAACAGGAGTCCATTCATGAGCACTATCAACTACCCTGCCTGCTGTGAAAAAGATAACGGCACCGCACTGGGCACCAATGCCACCGCCACCTCGCCGATTTCCGCCGACGGCACGCCGACGCCCGGCGAGCTTTACACCGTACCGGCCCGCTGCGGCCGCGCCGTACGTCTGCAAAAGGGGCAGGTTATCCGCATTATCAACACGCCGGGAAGCCAGGTGTGCGATACCTGGCTGTTCAACAGCGACGATCTGAGCGAGTTCTCCTCCATGGAACATACGCGCGCGTTCATTGACAAAATCATCCCCCAGCCGGGCGATGTCTTGGTCACCAACCATCGCCGTCCGATCGGCACGCTGCTGACCGATACCTCGCCGGGCATTCACGACACCATGATTGCCGCCTGCGATCTGTTCCGCTACAGCAATATGGGGATCACCGAATACCACGACAGCTGCGCCGACAACATGCGTCTGGCGCTTAACGCCATCGGCCTGCGCGCCCGCGAAGTGCCGCAGCCGCTCAACCTGTGGATGAACACCCCGGTCAATCCCGACTACACCATCTCCTGGCTGCCTACCGTCAGCAAAGCGGGGGACTATGTAGAGATCCGCGCCGAACTAGATTGCATCGTGGTCATGTCCGCCTGTCCGCAGGACATCGTGCCAATCAATGGTTGTAATCCTCAGCCGATTCATTTTAGTGTAATTGAATAATCAGCCATGCTGCCCGCTGTCAGGCGGACGACGGGCAGCGCTTACTTTCACAATCGACAACTCGTTATGAAAAAAAACGGCGATACCGGCAATACTGTATTATCCAATCTGGGCATGCGGCTACGGCATGCCCGGCTGGCGCAGGAAATGACCTTAAAACAGCTGGCGAAGAAGGTGGAATGCTCTGAGAGCCTGCTATCCAAACTGGAAAACGAGGTGGCGACGCCTTCTCTGGCCATGCTGCACCGCCTGGCCCACGCGCTGGAAACCAACATATCAGACCTGATGGCTGAAAACTGGGTTGCGGACTCTCCGGTGCTGAAACCGGAACAGCGGCGGCGCAAGCGTTTCCTGCAACGTAATAAACAGGGCGGCATTGAACTGGAAAACCTGACGCACAACCATAAGGGCGGCCTGTTGCAGGGCAATATCCACATCATTGAGCCTGGCGTCGCCAGCGATGGCCTGATTGAGCACCACGGCGAAGAAATGGGATATGTGCTATCCGGCGATATCGAATTGTATCTGGGCGAGATGACCCACCGTTTAACCGCCGGCGACTCTTTCTATTTTCCCAGCCACATCCCTCACGGTTACTGCAACATCGGTAAAACGCCGGCGCATGTGCTGTGGGTCAATACCCCGGTCACCTTCTGAATCGCGTTAGCCGCATGCCGTTTCTTCCCCCCAGCCTGGCCGATGTTCATACCGCGGCCAGCGCGTAATACGGACGTTTGTTTTAAGAATAGAAATAGCCGGGCGCTCGGCATTAAAGCCGGCCTGCACTTAACCAATCCACTGCGCCGCACGGTCAATGTTTGAACTTTTTTAGTGCGAAATCTCAACAACCTGCTCCATTTCTGCACAGCCGATTCCGGCGGCCGGCCGCATTAAGACGGCTGCGATCCGGCGGCCGGAAAATACGCGTGGTTTTATCCGCCGCCTTTTCCGTTTCTCCACCATCGCGAATCACGGCGAATGCCCGGCCGGTGCGGCCCTAGCGCTGTTTTCACCCTCTTCGGCGCCATAGCCGAACCACGCATCCCAGCCGCCGTTTCTCCTTTCTTTAGCCACAAACAAAAAGCAGGCATGAAATTTGCTTTAATTAAAATCAAGTTACTTGAAAGAAAGTTAATTTAATTGAATAGGAGAATAAAGATGGCCACCTTGCATACCCCGCGTCCTTTTGCCGTACTCCATCGCATGGCGGCCGTCGCCGCGGTTGCGATAACGCTGGCTTACGCCGGCCTGGTCAACGCGCAGCCGTTGAAAGTGGCCATCGTGATGGCCGGTAATATCACCGACCACTCGTTTAATCAGTCCGGCTACGAGGGCGTGATGCAGGCGGGCAAGGCGCTGGGGATCGAAGTCGCCTACAGCGAGAAAGTGCCCCAGCCCGATCAGGCGCAGGCTTTGTCGGACTATGCCCGCCGCGGCTATGACATCGTGATCGGTCACGGCGGCGAGTTTCAGGACGCGGTTGACCGGGTCGCCAGACGCAACGCCGACACGCAATTCCTGATCGTCAACGGAACGAAAAGCGGCGGCAACGTCTCCACGCTGGCGTTTGACATGAAAGATATGGGCTACGTCATCGGCTATATCGGCGGT
This sequence comes from Brenneria izadpanahii, assembly GCF_017569925.1. Lineage (NCBI taxonomy): Bacteria > Pseudomonadati > Pseudomonadota > Gammaproteobacteria > Enterobacterales > Pectobacteriaceae > Brenneria > Brenneria izadpanahii. Next base: position 5,147,889 of record NZ_CP050854.1, read on the forward strand.
AAAAGCTCGCAAACCGGCGTCGGCGGATTTATCGGCGCGCAGAAAATCAAAGCCTACACCGACCTGAACGACGGTTTTGTCGAAGGCTTTATGGCCGCCCGCCCGGACGGCAAGGTGCTAAGCGCCTGGACCAACGACTGGGACGATCTGGCGAAAGGCAAAGAAGCGGCGCTGAACCTGATTGACCAACAGGCGGACGCCCTGTTCCCGACCATGGATAATGCGGTGCTCGGCAGCCTTCAGGCGATAAGAGAGAAAAACAAGCAGGGCTTCGGCATTTACTATGATGCGCTGCAAGACTGGCCGGATAACCTGCTGCAATCCGCGGTGCTGGATATGCGCGGCGCGCTGCTGGCTATTCTGACGCAGGCGCAAAAAGCGCCGCTGGCGGGCAAAACCTATGTCTACGGCTTCGAGACGCCGGCGGCGTTTCGTCTGGGCAGCTACGGCAAAGGCGTATCGGAACAGACCAAAACCGAGGTTGCCGCGTTGATTGAGGAGATCAAGCAACGCAATGCCGCGGCGGCGGCTCAGCCATAATGAATTACCTGCGTATTGAAGGCCTGAGCAAACGCTTCGGCGATTTTACCGCGCTGGATACGGTTTCGCTTAGCGTCGACAAGGGCAGCATCCATGCGCTGCTGGGCGAAAACGGCGCAGGTAAAACCACGCTGATGAATATCCTGTACGGCCTGTACCAGCCCGACGGCGGGCAGATCAGCCTGGCGGGCGCGCCGTTCAAAGCCGCTTCGCCCAAACAGGCGCTGGAAAACGGCGTCGGAATGATCCATCAGCACTTCATGCTGGTGGATAACCTGACCGTGTTGGAAAACGTGATTCTCGGCGCCTCCGGCGGACTGCGATTACGGCTGGCGGAGCACCGCCGCAGGTTGATCGAACTGAGTGAGCAGGTGGGCCTGGACATCAACCCCGACCATCCGATATGGCAGTTGCCTATCGGCATGCGCCAGCGGGTTGAGATCCTTAAGGCGCTTTACCGCAACGTCGATCTGCTCATTCTCGACGAACCCAGCAGCGTGCTCAGCCCCGAAGAGATCGGCGCTTTTTTGCAGATTCTGGAAAAACTGCGCGGCATGGGAAAAACCATGCTGTTCATTACCCACAAGCTGGATGAAGTGTTCCGGGTCTGCGACCGGGTGACGGTGCTGCGGCGGGGAAAGGTGGCGGGGAATGAGGAGATCGCCGACACCACGCCGCAGGCGGTTGCACGGCTGATGGTCGGCCGCGAACTCCCCAAACCGCCCGATCTGCCGCCAACGCCGCCGGGCGAGGTGGTGCTGACGGTGGCCGCGCTCAACGCCAATAACGACCGGGGAATAGCGGCGCTGCGCGATATTTCGTTCCAGATCCGCGCGGGCGAGGTGCTGGGCATCGCCGGGGTCGACGGCAACGGCCAGTCGGAGCTGGCCGAAACCATTACCGGGCTGCGCCAGCCCACGTCCGGCGATGTCAGGGTGCGCGGAGAATCGGTGCTGGGTTATGACGTCGGCCAACGCCGGCAGCGCTTCAACGTGGCCTACGTGCCCGAAGACCGCCATAGCACCGGCCTGATTCTGGATTTCTCCCTGTGGCAGAACGCCATGCTGCGTGACGCCCGGCGCGCGCCCTTTGCCCGCAACGGACTGATCGACGCCCGCGCGGCTCAGGAGATCGCCCGTAACTGGTGCGAAAAATACGATATCCGTATGCATACGGTAAATCAGAAGGTGCGTTTTCTGTCCGGCGGTAATCAGCAGAAGTTAATCTTCGCCCGCGAAGTGGAATGCGATCCGGCGCTGCTGGTGGTGATGCAACCCTGCAAAGGACTCGACGTCGGGGCCATTGAAGCCGTACAGCGCGTGGTGCGGGAACAGCGCATGCAGGGCAAGGCGATACTTTATATCTCGACCGAACTGGATGAAATCATGGTCATTTCCGATCGCATCGGCGTGATGTGCGCCGGTCAGCTTACCGGCATATTGACGCGCGCCGAGGCGACCACGGCGCGCATCGGCGAACTGATGACCAGCGACGTGGTAGAGGGCGGCAATGATGACTAACCTATGGCGGATACTCTACAGCTTGCGCATGGCGCTGGCCGTGCTGGCGGCGTTTACCGTCGGCTCATTGCTGATTCTGGCGAGCGGCCATAGCCCCATCGGCGCCTATCGCGCCCTGTTTCAGGGCGCATTTTTCGATTATTACGGTCTGGCCGATACGCTGACCAAAATGTGCCCCATGCTGCTGGCCGGGCTGGCGGTCATCATTCCGATGCGCTGCGGCCTGCTGAACGTGGGCGGCGAAGGGCAGATTTATATCGGCGGACTGGCGGCGGCGGCGGTCGCGCTTTATCTGCCGGAGACGTCCGCCTGGCTGCATCTGCCGCTGTGCCTGCTGGCCGGGATGCTGGGCGGCGGACTGTGGGGCGCGATCCCCGGCTACCTGCGCGCCGCGCGCGGCATTAATGAGGTGATAGTCACGCTGCTGATGAACTATATCGGCATCAATATCGTCAGCTATTTCGCCGGCGGCCCGATGATGCAGGAAGGCGCGCCCTACCCTTACTCCTACGAAATCAGTGAACACCTGTGGTTGCCGATTTTCCTGCCGCAAACGGATACCCACGTCGGCGTGTTCATCGCCATCGCGCTGAGCCTGCTGGTGTTTTGGATTTTGCGCTACACCACCGTCGGCTTTTCCATGGCGGCGGTCGGCAAAAGCCCGAAAGCGGCGCATTATGCCGGTATGTCCATCAAACGGCATTTAATCGGCAGCATGATCGCCGGCGGCGCGGTGGCCGGTCTGGCGGGGGCGATTGAGGTCGTCGGCGTTAAATACCGGCTGTATCACCTGTTCAGCCCCGGCTACGGTTATGACGGTATCGTGGTGGCGTTTATGGCCAGCCTTAATCCGCTGCTTGCCGCGCTATCCGCCTTCTTCCTGTCCGGCTTGAGCACCGGGGCGCAGTATATGCAACGGGCTATCGGCCTGGACGTCACGGCGATCGAAGCCTTGCGCGGCCTTATCGTTATTTTTGTCGCCGCCGGCCTGATCTGGAAGATGCGCCAGCAAAAACCGCCCGCTGCCGTTAATAGCCCCGTACTTTCTTCCCTTTCATCCCGGAGCCAAAAGTGATGGATGCCACCTATCTTGCGATCGTCTCAACCGGGCTGCGCCTGTCGGTGCCGCTGATCTTCGCCGCATTGGGCGGCATCTGGTCGGAGCGCGCCGGGGTGTTCAATCTGGCGCTGGAGGGCAGCCTGCTCAGCGGCGCTTTCGGCGCGGCGGTGGGCAGTTTCTACTTCCATAGCGCCTGGGCCGGGCTGGCGGTCGGTCTGTTCGCCGCCGGGCTGACCGGCCTGCTGCTCGCGGTGATGACCGTCTGGCTGTCAATCAATCAGATGGTGGCGGGCATCGCCATCAACATGTTCGTTATCGGCATCACCGCCTTTCTCTCGCGCATCGCCTTCAGCGGCCAGGGCGCGTCCGACAGCCTGACGGGCTTTACCGCCGTCGCCATTCCCGGACTCTCCTCGCTGCCGGTGGTGGGGAACCTGTTGTTCAATCAGGATGCGCTGCTATATCTGATGTATGCGCTGGCGCCGCTGGCCTGGTGGCTGTTATTCCATACCTCCTGGGGGCTGAATCTGCGCGCCACCGGCGAGTACCCGCGGGCGGTGGACAGCGCCGGCCTGTCGGTATTTGGTATCCGTTTTATCAGCGTGATCGGCTCCGGCGCTATCGCCGGTCTGGGCGGATGCTACCTGGTGCTCTCGCAGGTGTTTATGTTTACGGAACACATGAGCGCCGGTAAAGGCTTTATCGCACTGGCCGCGCTGATACTGGGCCGTTGGCATCCGATCGGCGCCGTGGCCGCCTGCCTGTTGTTCGGGCTGGCGGATGCGCTCCAGCTGCGGCTGCAATTCAGCCACCCTGACGTGCCGTATCAACTGTTCGTCGTTCTGCCCTATGTCGCGTCGATCGGTGCGCTGATTATCTTTGCCGGAAAAATCAAGCCGCCAGCCGCCGCCGGAGAACATTACCAGCGCGGGGGGAAATAACGCCCGCGCCCTTTTTTCACTTTATCGCCAGGCAATGCTATGACAACAAAACACAGTATGATCAAAAACCCCATTCCGTGGCCCAACGGCGCGCGCTGCGCCGTGGCGATCACCTTTGACGTAGACGTGGACAGCTTTCTGCACCTGCAACGTCCGGCCGACAGCTATAAACGGGTCAGCACGCTTTCAACCCTGCAATACGATCCGCAGGTCGGCGTGCCGAGGATCCTGCAAACGTACCGCGAACTAGGTCTTAAGCAGACGTTCTTCGTGCCGGCGTGGTGCATTGAGCGTTATCCGCAGATGGTGGAAGCCATCGTCAGCGACGGCCATGAGGTCGGCCACCACGGCTATATCCACGAACACGTCAACGAGCTTAGCGAAGCCGAAGAGCGTTTCTGGCTGCGCAAATCCATTGAGATTATCGAGCGCCACACCGGTAAGCGGCCGCGCGGCTTCCGCGCTCCGCTGTATAACTTTTCCCCGGCCACCACGGATTTACTGATAGAAGAAGGATTTCAATACGATGCCTCGCTGATGGGGGACGATGTGCCTTATCTGCTGCGCGGTAAAAAAGGGCATCTGGTGGAGCTGCCCACCCATTGGGCGATGGACGACTGGCCGCCGTATGTGCATATGAGCGATATCGACTACGTGATGCCGATCCGCTCGCCGCAGGAGGCGATCGGCGTGTATAAGGCCGAATTCGACGCCATGTGGGAGTACGGCGGTCTGCTGGTGGCGGTGTGGCACCCGTTCGTTACCGGACGGCTGGCCCGCTGGCATGAAACGGTGCGTTTTATTGAGTATATGCAGTCGCGCGGCGGCGTATGGTTCGCGCCGCTTGAAGAGATCGCCGCCCATGTGAACCAGATCCATGCCGCGGGGCAGACGCCGCTGCGCGAGGAACCCATGCCGCCCTACCCAGGGCCGGTCACCTACGATAAGTTCTGATGCGGGATAAAACCGCGCCGCAATTTGGCTTTGAGCTACGAGCCAGCACCAACCGAAGGATGGCGCTGGTTTGTTACCATTGATTTTGTAGCGGATCCCTCAAGTTTATGGGGCATTTGCTGAAACATAATTTGACGTTGAGCAACACGTTCATATCTGAACGTAAAGTCATGTCCATATACAGACCATATATGGACTCATTGATGATTTGGATATACTCTTTCATTGGCTGTTGTATTTCATTATTGGAGAACGCCATGACCCAATCTACTTCGCCGCGCATAACGACGGTCTCAGCATTTAAGAAAGAACTGGCTTCTATGGATGTTTCTGACCCTGTAGTCGTCACGCAAAATGGAGAGCCGCTCTACGTGGTTCAAGATCCCGCTCAGTTTGAAATGCAGCAGGAACAGATGGCTCTGTTACGACTGCTGTCTTTTGCTGAAAAGGACGTACAAGCAGGCAGAACGGTTTCATCAGCCGACCTCAGGGCCGGGCTGAAAGGATTGGTTGATGAGGTTTGAGTACTCTTTTGCGTTTCGGAACCAACTTCATGACAGGTTCTACTATTTGGCAAGACATATAGGTCAAGCCGCTACCCAAGAGCGCCTTGATAGCTTTATTGCTGGGTTCGAGAGAAGAGTAAACGACAATCCCGGAAGTACGCCATTATGTTTGGAGGCTGCGGATCTTGGTTTCACCACTTATCACGATTATGTTGACCCCAAACTCCAGCTAAGAGCTATTTACCGTTTTTCTGAGGCGGAAGGCATCGTTTATCCGCTGCTATTTCTAAGTACCAAGCAAAGTATCAGGCAGGCGCTTATTCAATACTGTCTACGTCACTAAGCAGCGGCCAGACTTTGGCCGCAAGCAAGCCCCATCGGCGATATATCACAAACAGGTAAGCCGTCCGTCACTATAGAAAGAGTATTTTAACGCAACTCGCCAGCGCCAATCGAAGGATGGCGCTGGCGAGTCGACATGGATTTTGTAGGGATCCCTCAGCTCCATAGAGGCACCCCGTCTTCACATTGAATCAATAACCGATGGCGGCGCCCGCCGGGCGGCGGATATCATTGGCGCCGTACAGATAGCCTTCGCGCACTTTGCCGGATAGCGCGGAGTCATTGCCGGAATTGGCGGGCGTCACCCCCGCAGCGCCCGGCAAACCGACCAGAATCAGCTCCGCCGCGCCCCAGGGCGTCTGCTCGACCATCTTGTATCCGCGCTGTTTCAGCAACGCCAGCGTATCCGCCGACAGGCCGCGTTGCTCGTAGTACACCTCGTCCGGCAGCCACTGATGATGGATGCGCGGCGCGTCAACCGCCTCCTGCGGCGCCATGCCGTGGTCGATGACATTCAGCGCCGTTTGCAGCGTAATCGAGATAATGCGCGAACCGCCCGGCGAGCCGAGCACCATAAAGATTTTTCCGTCTTTAGTGACCAATGACGGGCTCATGGATGAGAGCGGGCGCTTACCGGGAGCGATGGCGTTGCGTTCTCCCTGCACCAGCCCGTACAGGTTTTTCTCCCCGACTTTGGTGGTGAAGTCATCCATTTCATCGTTGAGGAAGAAGCCGGTGCCCGGCGCAATCACCACCGCGCCAAAGCGGCCGTTGACCGTATAGGTGGTGGAAACGGCGTTTCCCTGATTATCAACGATCGAATAGTGAGTGGTTTCCGGTTTCTCATGCGGTCCGATCCCCGGCTCCACCTGCTGCGACGGCGTGGCGTTCTCCGGTTCGATTTTGCTGCGGATTTCAGCAGCGTAATCTTTACTTAACAGGCGATTCACCGGGTTGCGCACAAACTCCGGGTCGCCCAGATAGGTATTGCGATCCATATAGGCGTGACGCATGGCTTCCGTCAGCACATGCACCGAAGCCGCGGAATTAAAGCCCATGGCTTTGAGATCGTAACCTTCCACGATATTCAGAATTTCACATATCGCGATGCCGCCGGAGCTGGGCGGCGGCGAGGAAACGAACGTATAACCGCGGTAATCACAGCTCACCGGCGCGGTTTCAGTAATGTGGTAATTGGCGAAATCGGCCGCCGTCAGAATACCGCCGCCCTGCTTTGCCGCCTGCTCGACCGCCTGAGGAATTTTCCCTTTATAGAAGGCGTCCGGGCCGTTATCGGCAATGGCCTGCAAAGTATGCGCCAGATCGCGCTGCACCAGCTTATCGCCGGGCTGCAACGGGCTGCCGTCAGGACGCAGGAAGATGCGGGCCGCTTCGGGATCGTTTTTGAAACGCGCAACCGTGGTATCCAGAATATCGGTATCCGCCCGCGTCAATTCAAAACCATAACGCGCCAGTTTGATCGCGGGCGCCATTACCTGTTCACGGCTCAGTTTGCCGTACTTTTGCTGCGCCGTATCCAGCCCCAGCACCGTACCCGGCACGCCGGCGGCCAGATAGCCGTACAGGCTGGCCCCTTTTTTCAGGTTGCCCCCGGCATCAAGATACATATCGGCATTGGCGGCGGCAGGCGCGGTTTCACGGAAGTTGATAAACGTGTCTTTGCCGTTCGCCAGATGGATGGTCATAAACCCGCCGCCGCCGATATTGCCGCAGCAGGGGTTAACCACCGCCTGGGCATAGCCCACGGCGACGGCGGCGTCGATGGCGTTGCCCCCCATCTTCAGAATGTCCACCCCTACCTGCGAAGCCAGATATTGTGAACTGACCACCATGCCGTTTTTCGCTTCCACCGCCGGGGCGGGCGCGGCCTGCACCGTACCGCAGACCAATAACGCTCCTGCGGCCAAGGACGCAAACCATTTCCTTCTTGTCATAGCAATTCCTTTAATTCTGTTGATTATATTTGAAATAGTCACGGAGTTTGCCTAGCAAAGTTCGCGCCAACAGAATATTGAACAAAAAACGCGCTCATTACGCCGCAGGGAACCATAAAAGCGTAGAAAATGAGCGGGGAATTGCGAAAAAACGATACATTTTTGTGAGACCGCACAGCCAATACGCCCTATTTAAGCGCAAAGGCTAAGCCTGTTTTGTCAATCGCCCGGCCCACAAACGGGAACCAAATACATTGATCAACAACCCCAGCATAATCATCAGGGCGCCCACTATCTGTAACTCAGTCAGCGATTCGCCAAGGAACAGCGCGGCGCTGATCAATCCCACCACCGGCACCAGCAGCGAGAGCGGCGCAACACGCCAGGTTTCATAACGCGTCAGCAGTTTTCCCCAGATGCTGTAACCGACGATCGTCGCGATGAAAGCCAGATAAAGCAGCGACAGAATGGTCGGCAGCTGAATATTCGCCAGGCTTGAAATAATCTGCTCTTTCCCCTCGAACAGCCATGAACAGGCGAAGAAAGGCAGAACCGGGACCAGCGCGCTCCACACCACCAGCGACATCATCTTCACGTCGCCGTTCCGGCTCATAATCACCTTGTTGCTGATGTTGCCGAACGCCCAGGACAGCGCCCCGCCCAACGTAAGCAGTAGCGTAACCAGCGTCATGCCGCCGGCCGTCTGCGCCGCCGGTCGGCCTTCGGCCAGCACCGCTATCCCAGCCACCGCCACCAGGATGCCCGCGATATGGTTCCATCTGAGTTTTTCCGCCAGCAGCACGACGCCGATCAGCAACGTAAAAAACGCCTGCGCCTGTAAAACCAGCGAGGCGATACCCGCCGGCATCCCCAATTTAATCGCACAGAACAGAAAAGCGAACTGACCGAAACTCATCGTCATACCGTAGGCCAGCAGCCAGCGGAAAGGAATGCGGGGCGCCGGCACAAAGAAGATGGCCGGTAACGCCACCAGAGAAAAGCGCAGCCCGGCAAGCAGAAAAGGCGGCATGCCATGCAGGCCGACCTTGATCACCACGAAATTCACGCCCCATAAGATCACTACGCAAAGCGCGAGCAACCTATCCGTCACTAACATAATGATTCCTTGATTACATAGCAGGAAGATCCGTCACCTCGCATCCGGCGATAATCTCCTGATAAAAATGTGCATGGGTAACAACGCTACACGCAAAATATCAAGACGGACATAAACAGATCGGCGCAATCTTAGGTACGACAGATCTCTTTCAGCAATGGGCCGTTTGGGATGCGGGGATGATGTGAGTAAGCGGTTTTTTTAACGCCGCCTTATCCGATAAAACAAGATAGCCCTAGGCTATCGCAATATTAATATTATTCGATTTTATCTATATCTCAATAATCCATAAGATAAATCAGACGTTAATCGGATCGCCAGCCGTATGGGCAACCTTTGAAAGTGCCGATACGCGCCGGTTTATGAAGCGCATCACGGTCGGTTCTGATGATTCATATCGACGGCCGAACCTTTAAAGCCTGATACTGTTGCCGGGTGGCGGAAATACGCTAAAAGCGGATGCATTACCGCAACCTTCAGCAAAAAAACTTTTTTCGTGTCCGGTTGCAGAACCCGACAAAACCGGATAGCCGATTACCCAATAATTAAAGGTAGGGGATATTATGTCAACTGAAGCAAAGTGCCCATTTGCCCATGGCGCCGCCGCCAAACTCACCGCCGGCGGCGGCACCACCAACCGTGACTGGTGGCCGAATCAACTGCGCGTCGATCTGCTGAGCCAGCACTCATCCCGATCGAACCCGTTGGATCCGGCGTTCAACTACCGCGAAGCATTCAAAAAGCTGGATTATCAGGCGCTGAAAAACGACCTGCGTAAATTGATGACGGATTCGCAAGAGTGGTGGCCCGCCGACTTCGGCCACTATGGTCCCCAGTTTATTCGCATGGCGTGGCATAGCGCCGGCACCTACCGCGCCGCGGACGGACGCGGCGGCGGCGGACGCGGCCAACAGCGTTTCGCCCCGCTGAACGCGTGGCCGGACAACGTCAATATCGATAAATCCCGGCGCCTGCTGTGGCCAATCAAGCAGAAATACGGCCAAGCGATCTCCTGGGCCGACCTTTTTATCCTGACCGGCAATGTGGCGCTGGAAACCATGGGTTTTCGCACCTTCGGTTTCGGCGGCGGCCGCGAAGACACATGGGAACCGGATCAGGACGTCAACTGGGGTTCCGAAGCCGCATGGCTTGCCCACCGGCCGGCCGATAAACTCGACGAAAAACTCGGCGCGACCGAGATGGGCCTGATCTACGTCAACCCTGAAGGTCCGAACTCCAGCGGCGATCCGGTCGCCGCCGCTCACGCCATCCGCGTGACTTTCGGACGCATGGGGATGAACGACGAAGAAACCGTTGCGCTGATCGGCGGCGGACACACCTTCGGCAAAACCCACGGCGCGGCGCCGGAATCCCATAAAGGGGCGGATCCCGAAGCCGCCGGTCTGGAAGCGCAAGGCCTTGGCTGGGCCAGCGATTACGGCACCGGCCACGGCGGAGACGCCATCGGCAGCGGCCTGGAAGTCATTTGGACACAGACGCCGGCGCAGTGGAGCAACTACTTCTTCGAAAACTTATTCAAATATGAATGGGTCCAGACCCGCAGCCCGGCCGGCCTGATCCAGTGGGAAGCCAAAGACGCCGAAGAGATCATTCCCGACCCGCACGATCCGTCGAGAAAGCGCAAGCCGACCATGCTGACGACCGACCTGTCGCTGCGCATTGATCCGATCTACGAGAAAATCTCGCGCCGGTTCCTGGAAAATCCGCAGGCTTTTGCCGAAGCATTCGCCCGCGCCTGGTTCAAACTGACCCACCGCGACATGGGGCCGCGTTCGCGCTACCTCGGTCCGGAAGTCCCCAATGAAGCGCTGATTTGGCAAGATCCGCTGCCTGCCGTCAACCATCCGCTGATTGACGAGGCGGATGCCGCGGCACTCAAAGCCAAAGTGCTGGAAGCGGGCCTGACCGTATCCGAACTGGTTGGCACCGCATGGGCTTCGGCCTCCACCTTCCGCGGCGGCGATAAGCGCGGCGGAGCCAACGGCGCGCGCATCCGCCTGGCGCCGCAGAAAGACTGGGAGGCTAACCAGCCTGAAAAACTGGCCAAGGCGCTGAGCGCGTTGGAAGCCATCCAGCGCGAGTTCAATCAGCAGGCCGGCAACGGTAAACAGGTGTCGCTGGCGGATTTGATCGTGCTGGCCGGCAACGCCGGGATCGAACAGGCGGCGCAAGCGGCCGGCTATGAGGTGACCGTCCCCTTCACGCCCGGCCGCACGGACGCCTCGCAGGAGCAGACCGACGTCGATTCCTTCTCCAAGCTCGAACCGGCCGCAGACGGTTTCCGCAACTACGAGGCGGCCGGCCTGACGACGCCCGCCGAGGTGCTGCTGATCGATAAAGCGCAGCAACTGACGCTGACCGCGCCTGAATTAACCGTGCTGATTGGCGGCCTGCGCGCCATCAACATCAATGCCGACGGCTCCGCCAACGGCATCTTCACGGACCGGCCCGGTACGCTGACCAACGATTTCTTCGTCAACCTGCTGGATATGGGGACGACGTGGAAAACGGATCCGGCAAGCGCCAACCTGTATGAAGGACGCGACCGCGTGACCGGAGAACTGAAGTGGACCGCAAGCCGCGCCGACCTGGTGTTCGGTTCAAACGCGCAGCTGCGCGCCCTGGCGGAAGTGTATGCCTGCGCGGACTCCCAAACGAAGTTTGTTCAAGACTTTGTCTCCGCCTGGAACAAGGTAATGATGCTGGATCGTTTTGACCTGGCGTAATACCAAAGATCGGAACTGACCTATCTCCCGCCCGTCGCCACGCCGGGCGGGATTTTTTTGTCCGGCGATGGGGCGGTTTGTCTATCACGCATCGGTATGAACCGCACCGCGCTGACGAATCCCGCGCCTGCGTCTAATCAGGCTCAAATTTCCCATAAAAAAAGCGCCCAGATGACCATATCATCAGGACGCCTCTCTGACCGGGCGGGTTGTCTCTTACCCGTCAGCGCATGGTGACAAACTCTTCCGACGCCGTCGGGTGGATGGCGACCGTGTTGTCGAAGTCTTTCTTGGTCGCGCCCATTTTCAGCGCCACCGCAAAGCCTTGCAGCATTTCATCCATACCGAAGCCGATGCCGTGGATGCCCACAATCTTCTCATCCTTGCCGACGCAGACCAGCTTCATGCGGCACGGCTGACGATGCTGCGTCACGGCGGTGTACATGGCGGTGAAGGAAGAGGTGTAAACCTTCACCTTATCGTCGCCGTACTGCTCGCGCGCCTGCGGTTCGGTCAACCCGACGGTTCCGATCGGCGGATGGCTGAAGACCACGGTCGGAATATTGCTGTAATCCAGGTGTTCATCGGGTTTGTTGTTAAACAAGCGCTCCGATAAACGGCGGCCCGCGGCGACGGCGACCGGGGTCAGCTCCACCGCGCCGGTGTTATCGCCCACGGCGTAAATGCCCGGCACGTTGGTATTCTGGAACCGATCGACCTGGATATAGCCTTTATCGTCCAGTTCGACATCGACTGCGCTCAGATTCAGGTTATCCGTCGCTGGCTCGCGGCCGATAGCCCAAATCAGGCAATCAACGGTCTGTTCGCCGCCGTTTTCCAATTGCAGCGTCAGGCTGCCGTCGGCATTTTTCACCACCGCTTTCGGGATCGATTCGGTATGCAGCGTCGGCCCTTCGCTGTTCATCACCTCAACCAGCGTCTCAGCGATCAGCGGATCGAAGCTGCGCAACGGCGACTGTTTACGCACGAACAGATGCGTTTGCGAGCCCAGCGCGTTCACGACCCCGGCAATCTCAACCGCGATATAGCCGGCGCCCACGATGGCGGTGCGTTTCGGCAGGGCGTCCAACGCAAAGAAACCATCGGAATCAATACCGTACTCGGCGCCCGGAACATCAGGCCGTACCGGACGGCCGCCGGTGGCGATCAGAATATGGTCGGCGGTAATTTTCTCGCCGTTGACTTCCACGGTATGCACATCGACGAAGCGGGCAAAGCCGTGAATCACATCCACCTTGTTTTTGCCCAACACGTTATTGTAGGACTGGTGGATACGGTCAATGTAGGCGCTACGGTTTTTAATCAGCGTGTTCCAGTCAAAGCGGTTGACCGTAGTATCAAAACCGTAATCCGGGCCATATTGATGGATCGCTTCGGCAATCTGCGCCGCGTGCCACATCACTTTTTTCGGCACGCAACCGACGTTGACACAAGTACCGCCCAGATATTTCGCTTCGATCAACGCACATTTTTTCCCATACATCGCCGCGCGGTTAACCGAGGCGATCCCGCCGCTGCCGCCGCCAATCGCCAGGTAGTCATAGTGTTTAGTCATCAGAATATCCATTGCTTGGTAAATAGAGTTTTTTTAAAGTGTAGCGCCAGCGTCCAGCGCACCGCAAAGGTTATGCCTATGATTGCGATAGGGAAAAACCGCGGCGATGGTTTTGCGTATCTCCCACCGCCGGCTGACCGGCCGCGTTACTCCGGTACGATTTGTTCAACGCTGACGTGTCCGGTGCCCGCCGGAACCAGCGCGTTGTGCAGCCAGGGCAGTACGCTTTCCATCTGCGCTTTCAGCTTCCACGGCGGATTGATCACCACCATGCCGGAAGCCGTCATGCCGTGCCGATCGCTATCCGGCAGCACCGCCAGCTCGATCTGCAAAATATTGCGAATACCGGTGGCTTCCAGATCTTTCAGTAACCGTTTGATCTGCTGACGCAGCACCACCGGATACCACAGGGCAAACACCCCGGTGGCGAAGCGCCGGTGGCCTTCCTGAATACCTTTGACCACCGCCTGATAATCCGTTTTCAACTCATACGGCGGATCGATCAGTATAAAACCGCGGCGCGATAGCGGCGGCAGCTGCGATTTCAACTGCTGGTAGCCGTCTTCACGCAATACTTTGGCGCGGGCATCTTTCTGAAATTCATTGCGCAACAGCGGAAAATCGCTCGGATGCAGCTCCGTCAGATGAATTTTATCCTGCTCGCGCAGTAGCTGGCGGGCAATCAGCGGCGAGCCGGGATAATAACGCAGCTGATCGTTATGATTATAGGTGCGCACCGCCCGCATGTAAGGCTCAAGCTCGGCGGGAATATCATCCCGCAGCCAGATTTTGGCGATGCCGTCCAGATACTCGCCGGTACGCGCCGCATGTTCGCCGCTTAACTGATAACGCCCGGCTCCCGCATGGGTATCCAGATACAGAAAGGGTTTTTCTTTTTCTTTCAGCGCGGTGATGATCAGGCTCTGAACGGTGTGTTTCACCACATCGGCATGGTTGCCGGCGTGAAAACTATGGCGGTAACTTAGCATTAGGCTCTCTTGCTTTCCGGTGAGATATTTTATGAGAAAAATCAGTTAATGCTTTTTACTCCCCTGCACCGATCCGCAACCATCTCAGCGTGGCGGGAAACGAAGAAAACAGGAAAGAAAAGCCATGAGGCACAGTATAAACGCTCTGCCGGGAAAAATATCCTCACAATGCGGCGCCAGCCGCCTGTCTGATGGGGAATGACTAACTTCATTATAATCTTTATAATTTTTATCATATTGTTTTTTAAGCATTGCTGCTTTTAACACATAGAAGACTACCGATATTAACCAACATCAAGTACGATTTTCCGCCACGTGCGATGAAACGGGACCTTACTGATATGGAATCCGAACACCAGCTTTGGTTACTGGCGCTTTCCGCCCCAATGGCTGCGCTCAATCTTGAATATGGCGCCAGCTTCCGCGAGCATTCGTTTTATCCGAACGACACCTCCATAAATCTCAAAAACGCCTGGGGGATCGACTCCCGCGACACCCTGATCGACATGATCAATAGAATGACCGATGGCGGCCATGCGGAAAATTTGGCTTACCACTATTTTCTGTGGCACCACATCTCACTGGCCGACTGGCAGGATTACTGCGCCCATCAACCGCCGGAACAGCAGGCGGTGATGTCCCTGATTGGCGAAACAGCCGTGCTGTGCGGCGAAGGGGGAATACGCGCCTGGGATCTGGGAAGAATGAGCTTTCTGAGCCGGGTCGGCCTGTTAAACGGGTGGATTAACGAGACGGAAAGCCTGTGGATCCATACCCGGCTGGCCGACCGCGCCCGCTACTACTATCGCAGTTGGCAGAATTATTTCGCCGCCTTTTTCGTTGGCCGCACCTATTGGCTGGCCTCGGATGAAGAAGATCCGACGCTGCAACGCTATGCCTATAGTCACTACACCGAAGATCCAAGCTACATCAATCAAATCAGTTCGCTTTACACCCATCCCGACAGCCCGATTCATGACCTTGAGTGGGATGTTGATGTTTTTCAAATAGACAGGCCTGAGTCGCTGTCAGGAGTAGAGATATAATGGACGCGCGTTGCTGGCAGATATTGGACATACCGCCAACACAAGATCAGGATATTATTCGTCAGGCTTACCGGAAAAAAGTTCCGCAATTCCACCCGGAAACCGATCCGCAAGGCTTCCAACTGCTGCGTCAGGCGTATGACGCCGCCTGCAAACTGGCGCAAACCCCGCCGCCCGAAAACAGCGCTGCAGACGAAACGGATACCGATACCCCGGAAGCCGATAGTGAATTAACGCCGCTACAGACCGCCTTTGATCAACTGTTGAGTAACCCGGCGCAGCGGTGCGACCCGCAATATTGGCACCGTTATATTCATTTACTGAACCAGTACGGCGTAGACGTCATTGACCGCATTCGCTGGCCTATGCTTCAGCGTCTTTATCAGGAGCCCGGACTCTCAAACCACTGCGCCCGGATACTGGCCGAACGTATGCGTTGGCAACAGCGCCTGAACGATATCGGCGAAGACTTATCAGAGGAAATCAAAGACTTTCTGGACTCGCTTGAGCAAGACGACCTGTTCGATTTTTCCGTCTTATCGCACCTTAGCCTGCCCGCGCAGTTGCAAACCATCGACTACTTTCAGCAGGCCAACGCACTCTTTTGGAACCGTCTGCCGTTTATGCTGAAAGCCCTGCTGGGCGGCGCCACCACCATTTACTGGCCCGATACGCCGGATTTGATGCCGCGCTTAGCCCGCTGGCACAGCTATGCGGAAGAACCCAGCAGCCAACTGCGCGATTACTGTCTGCAACAGATGGCGGAAAAACCGGAAGATGATGACTGGCTATACCTCGCCGCTCGTCACTGTTCGCTGTGCGATGACCAGCAACAGGCATTCACGCTCTGGTTAAGGCTTTATCAGCGTAACGGCCATCCTCACGCCGAACAGTGGATTCTAAACTGGTGCTTCCGCTATCAGAACGATCTGCTGCCGGTGCTGATTCAGTCGCTCAATCACACGCCGGCGCCCGAACTGGCAGGTTTGCCGGTTGATGCGCCGCAACAATCCTTCTTTATTTCGCAGCACAATACGCAAATGTTGACGCGCTGGGGACTGGCGCTACAGCTGGATCCCGCCCCGCAAGCGAAAGACTATATACTGTGGAGGCTGGGTAAACAGGATGCGTCGGTCATCTACCGCCACCTGCTGCAAAACGACGACGGCGGCATCCCCCAGATGCTCTACTGGCATGCCTGTATGCTGACGCTGGGCGATGAGCGCCTATTGCAAGACATACTCGACCAGCCTCAACCGGAAGATCCGCTGTACGCCCTGATTCTCCAGGGATTACAAACGCAGGCGGCGCAACGGCTGTCGTGGCTGACGTCATCGGCGATTATTCAATCTTTCACCCAATGGCTGGCGGATCCGGCATCCCCGCTGCCTGAGGCGTTCAGTCAGGAAGACTCCGCGAGTTGGCAACAGGCTCGGGCCTGGCTTCGGCAATATCGTCCGTTGCCGCCGGACAGCCTGCGGAAACTCTATAACGCGGAATTACCGCAGCAGCGGATTGAACCGATAAAAGATTGTCTGGCCGATCTGTTGCCCTATGCCGAGATCGATCTTGCCCTCGCCGAAGAAAACATCAGCGCCCGGGATGCGCTACGGCAAGCCATACTATTAACCATCATGCTGGACGATCCGCTGGATGACACCATCACCGACGTCCTGCCGACGCTGCCCCAGCCGACGCCGGCGCACCCGGCTTATTCGCTCTTTACGCTATTCGATGGGGTGGATACGCGGCGGGAAGACGCCGTCACGGTGTTGAAGCAGCGGTTAACGTTGAGCGATCCGTTGCATTACCGCTGTTGGCTGAAGCTGCCGGTTTCGCCGGAAGAGTACGTCGATAATCCGGAAAGCGTCGGCTTTTTAGCCGCCGACGATTTCTATCGCAACAACCGGCAATGGCAAGCAACGCTGGCGCAATCCCCCATGATTTACCAGCTGTTCTTTCATGCCCTTTACGCCTTACTGAGCGAGGGAGAACCGGCCGAGCGGCATCGCAGACATCTGCAACAACTGGAGGTCAACACTGACCTGGAGGAGCAAATCAGGAATGAACTGCTCAACGGGCCGTCTGGGGCGTTGACCAAGCTGTTAACACAGCTTTCCAATGATAAAAGGATCACCGAGACAGGCAGCATTCTTTGCGATTTATCTAATCAGGACAGCAAATTGCCCGATAGTAGCGAAGAGGATTGTTTGCTCGAATACGTCAACTATCCGTATGAAAATATCACCCTGCGGTTGATCGCGAAAACGTTACTGCAACTGGCCGAACAACGGGAACGTCATTTCAGAGCGACGGCTCCGGCCAAGGCAAGCCACGTATGGCAGTTCTGGCGCCTCAATAGCCGCATTAACCGGGTTGGCTATCTGCTTCAGGCGGGGTTGGGCAGCATTATCATCCACTACGCAGGCCGCTGGATCCCCCCGTCCATTCCCTATCACCACCTTGTGCCGCTGTTGCTGATAGTATGCAATGTCTTTATCGCAACGCGCCGGCGATTTAATGATATGGGGCATAGCGCGCCACAAAAAGGGGCGATCGTTACCATGTTGTTGCCTATATTGCTGCTGTTACCGTTAATCGGGCCCGGTTCGAAGGGCTGGAATAAATTTGGACCGCCGCAGTAACGGGCAAACGGCTAAACATCCGCAAGCGGTACTACGATGTACCGCTTTACTGGCTCACCGTTGTATTTCATCCAGATTCCGCTCAATACGCCGACGCGTCTCTTCAATCGCCTGCGTATTCTGCGCCGCCAGCTTCTGCTCGAACTCACGCAGCCAGCCGCCGATCAACGCCCGTTCATCCGACCGGGATTGCGCCCAGGACTTCTCCAATCGAGCCAGTAAATTACGATTGATCAGATTATCTCTGGGGTGAATTTTCAACGCCTTTAAGCGCTGACGGCTGGCCTGCTGTTGCTGCTGACTGAGTCCCGTTGGACTGCGGTCAATCACCTTGCTGAATGAGTCTCCGCTATCGGGCAGGCTGACATCCACTTCAAGCAATCCGTTGATGTCATAGCTAAAGCGAACATCGATAGACTGGAGATATGCCTGTGGTTTTATCGGCATATCGAATTCATCAATAAAAACGTTATTGGCGACATAGGGGTTTTCCCCCTGATAGATGGCGATACAGATATAATCCTGACCGGGCGAAGACGTGCTGAACGTTTCTATCCGCGAGGTCGGCACGACCGTATTTCGTTCCAATATCGGCGAGAAAAGACCGTTCTGCGTATCATTTGCCGTTTTGATGCCTAAGGTGTACGGGCAAACATCGGTCAGGATAACTTCCTCGATATCCTGCTCGCGCAGCCGACAGGCGGCCTGAGCCGCAGCGCCCTGCGCAACTACCGTGTCGGCATCCAGATATTGATACGGCAGCTTGCCGAAAAGCCTGACGACCAGCTTCTGAATAACGGACATTTTCGACGCCCCGCCCACCAGCACAATGTGCTCCAGCTGTTCGGGCTTCAGACGCGCATCATGCAACGCTTGTTCAATCGGCGCGCGTATTCGGTTCAGCAAGGGCAGCCAGGCCGCTTCTATCGATTGCGCATCCGAAACCATAGGCCAGTCTTGCTCCCGCCAGCGCCACAGCATGGCGTTTCCTGCGGCAGGATAACCCGGCTGGCACTTCAGAGCTTCGGCATGACTATACAAACCAGCCAGATCCTCCGCCGGAATATCTCGCTCATCCAGTTTCCACTGATGCAAACAGGCTTTCACTATCGCCTGAGTGAAATCCTCGCCGCCGAGATAGTTGTCGCCCGCCGAGCTATGTACTTCAATCAAGGGAAAAGCGTATTCCAGCACCGTGACGTCAAAGGTTCCGCCGCCCAAATCGAATACCAGAGTCCGGCCCAGATCCTGAGTGTGCAGACCATAGGCCATCGAGGCGGCGGTCGGCTCGTTAATCAGCCGCACCGCATTCAACTCAGCCAGTTCCGCCGCAAAACGCGTCTGCTTGCGCTGCTCATCGCTGAAATAAGCGGGAACGGAAATCACCACATCCTTGATGGCGCACCCAAGAAAACTTTCGGCGTCCGCCTTGAGCGATTTTAATACCATTGCTGAAAGTTCGGCGGGGGAAAAGGTCTGATCGCCCAGACGGAACGTTTTTTGACTCCCCATATAGCGTTTGAACAGCGATGCCGACAGATGGGGATGCGTAGTCAGACGAGACAGCGCGGGTTTGCCAACCAGTATGCTGCCGTCATCATCGATACTGATCGCCGACGGCGTGGAATATTCATCCAGCGCGTTCGGGATCAGCTGCGCTTTCCCGTCCCGCCAGACGCAAATCAGACTATTGGTGGTTCCCAGATCGATCCCGATTGCCAGAGAAGTATGCTGGGAATGAGTCATGCTGTTGTTCCTCTTTAATTCTATTAAACCGATGCGCAGGGATGGGCCGACGACGGGAGCGGCAAAGTTGAATATTACATTAAACCAGCCTGGCGACAGGCCGGCATTATAAACCACCGGGCAATGAATGCGATCTTTGCGCTTGTTTTTACTCGGATATAACCGTTCATTGTCGCCGCAGGAGGCGGTTAAATAGGGGATAGGCAAGAATAGAAGTGATAGTGCGCCGTGGCGGCGGGCGGCGTTGGCGCAAAACGTAGAAGGCGGCGAATAGCGCCGCCTTCTGCGAAGAGAGACTTGCGGATTAACCCCAGACTTCATCGGCGATGGCTTTCACCAGCGCGATTTTCGCCCACTGCTGCTCTTCCGTCAGAATGTTGCCCTCTTCCGTGGAGGCGAAACCACACTGGGTGCTGAGGCACAGGCGCTCCAGAGGGATATAACGGGTCGCTTCATTGATGCGGTTAATCACCGCCTGCTTATCTTCCAATTCGCCTACTTTCGACGAGATCAGCCCCAGCACCACCTGTTTGTTGCCGGAAACCTGCGCCAGCGGCGAAAAATCGCCGGCACGTTCGGTATCAAACTCCAGGTAGTAGGCTGAAACATTCTCACGGGCGAACAGAACACCGGCCACCGGCTGGTAGCCGCCGCTGGCCGCCCAGGATGAGTGGTAGTTGCCGCGGCAAACGTGGGTGGTCAGCGCCAGATCCGCCGGCGCGCCTTCAATCGCGGCATTGTTCACCTTCAGATACAGCTCGGCCAACGCGCCGACCTTGCTGTCTTTCGGCGCTTCGCCGTGGGAATGGCCGCAACCGCAGCCGTCGGTGGATTTCGGCGTATCCGCCGCGCCCGAACCGGCAAATTTCGGATCGACCAGCATCCCCCAGGTGCAATCATCCAGTTGCAGATTGCGGCAACCAGCGGCATAAATTTCTTTGATGAACGTCTGATACGCCTTGGCGATATCCGCCACCAGTTCGGCTTCCGTCGGGTAGATTTCGGCGGTCAGCGCCTTGTTATCCGGGCGCTGAAGTTCCGCCAGAAATTGAGCCGGCGACGGAACCGTCATCCGGGGCACGATACCCGGCTCGGCAAACTGGAGCAGAAATTTGAAATGTTCGACGAAAGCATGGTTCTCGCCGGAAATTTTACCGGTCAGACGGGCCGTTTCTGGGCGGGTTTCTTTATCGGCAAACACGTATCCCTTGGAGATAGCCGCTTTTTCAACGCCGTTCAGCGCCCACATAAAGTCCAGATGCCACCAGCTGCGACGAAACTCCCCGTCGGTGATCACCTGTAATCCGGCGCGTTTTTGTTTCTCAACCAGCTCGGTAATCGCTTTGTCTTCAACGCTTTTAAGCTGCTCGGTGGACAGTTCGCCGTTGGCGAACTGGGTACGCGCATCGTGAAGATACTGGGGACGAAGGTAACTACCGACGACATCCGCGCGGAAAGGAGGGGTTTGCAGTTGTGATGTGCCCATATTGATTCAGTCTCTGTTTTTCATTTTAGGATGATAAAAAGAGACTACCACGTAACATTCCGGCCTTGAGCTGAAAACTCTTCACCAGAAAGAACGAACTTGAAATTTTTTCATGATGGCGGGCGAGCGAGCGGTAAGCATGCCGGGGAAAGAGGGCGATGGGTTCGCCGGGAAAGACGGAGCGTCAATCGGGCCGGCTGGCAATCAATTCATGCCTATCGCGCGCGCCGCCATTGATTTTAACTATAATTGACCTCATCTTAATGGTTAATCAGCAATTTATATCAGCCTTGTCGGCCCCACTACATCAGGACTGCGTTATGACGAATCCATTACTGTCCCCCTTTACCCTTCCTCCCTTTTCCAAAATCAAAACGGAAGACATCGTCCCGGCGGTAAAAGCCGCGTTGGAAACGTGCCGTCAAACCGTGGAAAACGTTGTCGCGCAGCCAGGCCCCTTTACCTGGGATAACCTCTGTCAGCCGTTGGCCGACAGCGACGATCGCCTCAGCCGTATCTTTTCGCCGATCGGCCATCTGAACGCGGTAAAAAACAGCCCGGAACTGCGCAGCGCCTACGAACAGTGTCTGCCGCTGCTGTCCGAACACAGCACCTGGGTCGGCCAGCATGCCGGGCTATATCAGGCGTACCGCAGCCTGAAGGAAGGCGAACATTACGCCGCCATGAGCGTGGCGCAAAAGAAAGCGGTCGACAACGCCCTGCGTGATTTCGAACTGTCCGGCATCGGCCTGCCGCCCGAAAAGCAAAAACGTTACGGTGAAATTGCGGCCCGGCTGTCCGAACTGAGTTCGCTGTTCAGCAACAACGTGCTGGACGCCACCATGGGCTGGAGCAAACTGATCACCGATGTCTCCGAGCTGGAAGGGATGCCGGAAAGCGCGCTGGCCGCCGCCAAAGCGCAGGCGGAAGCCAAAGGGCAAGACGGCTGGCTGTTGACGCTGGATATGCCCAGCTACCTGCCGGTGATGACCTACTGCGCCAATCAGGCGCTGCGCGAGGAAATGTATCGCGCTTATACCACCCGCGCGTCCGATCAGGGACCGAATGCCGGCAAGTGGGATAACAGCGACATCATGGCGGAAAAATTGGCGCTGCGTCATGAACAGGCGCAACTGCTCGGTTTTGCGAGCTACGCGCATAAGTCTCTGGCGACCAAAATGGCGGAAAACCCGCAACAGGTGATCGATTTCCTGTCCGATCTGGCCAAACGCGCGCGTCCCCAGGCGGAAGAGGAACTGGCCCAGCTGCGCGCTTTCGCCAAAAAATTCTACGGCGTCGCAGAGTTACAGCCGTGGGATATCGCCTACTACAGCGAGCAGCAGAAACAGCATCTCTACTCTATCAGCGATGAGCAACTCCGCCCCTATTTCCCGGAACAGCGCGTCGTCGAAGGGTTGTTTGAAGTGGTTAAACGCATCTATGGCATTACCGCCAAAGAGCGCAAGGATGTGGATGTATGGCATCCGGAAGTCCGTTTCTTCGATCTGTTTGACGAAAACGGCGAACTGCGCGGCAGCTTCTACCTTGATCTCTATGCGCGCGAAAACAAACGCGGCGGCGCCTGGATGGATGACTGCGTCGGCAACCTGCGCAAAGGCGACGGCGAGCTGCAAAAACCGGTCGCCTATCTGACCTGTAACTTCAACCGTCCGGTCAACGGCAAACCGGCGCTGTTCACCCATGATGAAGTCACCACGCTGTTCCATGAGTTCGGTCACGGCCTGCACCATATGCTGACCAAAATCGATACCGCGGGCGTCGCCGGGATCAGCGGCGTACCGTGGGATGCCGTCGAATTGCCAAGCCAGTTTATGGAAAACTGGTGCTGGGAGCCGGAAGCGCTGGCCTTTATCTCCGGACACTATGAAACCGGCGAGCCGCTGCCGCAGGAACTGCTCGATAAGATGCTGGCGGCGAAGAATTATCAGGCGGCGCTGTTCATCCTGCGCCAGCTCGAATTCGGGCTGTTCGATTTCCGTCTGCATGCGGAATTCGATCCGGCCAAGGGCGCGCAAATTCTGCCGACGCTGGCCGAGGTCAAAGCGCAGGTCGCCGTGGTGCCAAGCCCAAGCTGGGGACGCTTCCCGCATGCGTTCAGCCATATCTTCGCCGGCGGTTACGCGGCCGGCTACTACAGCTATCTGTGGGCCGATGTGCTGGCGGCGGATGCCTATTCCCGCTTCCAGGAAGAAGGCATTTTCAATCGCGCCACCGGTCAGTCTTTCCTGGATAACATCCTGTCGCGCGGCGGTTCCGAAGAGCCGATGACGCTGTTCAAACGTTTCCGCGGCCGTGAACCGCGTCTGGATGCCATGCTGCGCCACTATGGCATTAAAGAGTGAACGGCGTTAAAGGATGAGTATCCGCCTGATCGCAGAAGAAGGCGCCGATAACGGCGCCCTGGCCTCGCTGGCCGAGCGCTGGGGGCTGATATCCGATCCCGCCGCAATCATGGCTCTGGCGCTGACGCCGGAGCGTCTGGAGTTGCGTAAACTGGATGAGCCCCGTCTGGGGGCGATCT
Organism: Brenneria izadpanahii; assembly: GCF_017569925.1. Taxonomy (NCBI): domain Bacteria; kingdom Pseudomonadati; phylum Pseudomonadota; class Gammaproteobacteria; order Enterobacterales; family Pectobacteriaceae; genus Brenneria; species Brenneria izadpanahii. Next base: position 5,171,601 of record NZ_CP050854.1, read on the forward strand.
ATGTTGATTTCATCTCCGGGCCGATGGCGCACCGCCGCCGCTTCGGCGGCGGGCGTGGCGAGGCCGTCGCCAAGGCGGTTGGCATTAAAAAGGATTATCTGCCCGATGTGGTCGATGCCACCGCGGGGTTGGGGCGCGATGCTTTTGTGCTCGCTTCATTGGGGTGCCGGGTAAGAATGCTGGAGAGGAATCCCGTTGTGGCGGCGCTGCTGGATGACGGCTTGCAACGCGGCTATCAGGATGAGGAGATCGGCCCGTGGCTGCGCGAGCGGCTGACGCTGCTGCATGCTTCCAGCCTGCATGCATTACGCGACATAACCCCGCCGCCGGACGTTGTTTATCTCGATCCGATGTTTCCGCATCGGCAAAAAAGCGCGTTGGTGAAAAAGGAGATGCGGGTGTTTCAATCATTGGTGGGAGCGGATAACGACGCCGACGCCTTGCTGGCCCCCGCCCGGCGGCTTGCCAAAAAACGCGTGGTAGTGAAACGGCCGGACTATGCGCCGCCGCTGGCCGGCGTTCCCGCACAGTCAATGCTTGAAACCAAAAGCCACCGCTTCGATTTTTATCTGCCGCAGGACGAAGAATAATACCCAATCCTCGCTTACGCGAGGATTGATCGCTATGACGTTACGCCCGCCTTAACCTATCCCATTAACCGCCTTTTATTCTTCTGCCTCTTCCTCTTCATCCCGCAGCGGCACAATCAACATATCGATATGCACCGTGTTAATCAATTGACGCGCGGAAGACATGAGTTTGCTCCAGAAATCCTGATGGTGGCCGCAGAGCACCAAATCCATATCGTATTTCTTGATGGCATCAACCAGGATTTGGCCCAAATCGCCGCTGCCGCTCAATGTCTGAGTGATGGGATAGCCGGCGTTCTGAGAAAGCTCAAGCAGCGCATGCTGGGTTTCCTCAGAGATCCGTTGCTGCATATCACCCAAATTGACGTCGATAAGCCCAGTGTAAAGATCAGAGTAATTCACATCGACGTGAATCAAAGAAACTTTCGCGTTATACGGTCTGGCCATAGAGACCGCTTTTTCCACTAACACTTTGCTTTCCGGAGAAAGGTCAACAGCAACAAGGATATGTTTGTAAGCCATAATAAGACTCCTTCCGTAAAGGCTAATATTGGTTCAGCAGATTTTCTGCTGCCAATCTGACATTTAATAGCGATTTATATGATAGCACTTTGCTGCCTCACGGTATGTTTAGCAGATCACAACGCAATGCTTTAGCAAATACCGCACAAGATTACCCAGTAATGGAAAGCTAACATCTTGATTCTTCCATTAAAGACCTATTTTAAATCCTGTCAATATTATGCGCTAGTTTAGTAGAAAGCGCTCCTTTTTGCGCTTAAAGCATGCAGTTTATGCTTCTCTTCCGGGCATTACGGCAGAGAAAGTCGCCTAATGCGTCGATTTTATCGTAACTGTAGAAAAAAAAGACGTTCCTCTTCTACAATGAAAATGAGGGGCGTCGGTACTGTACATCCGCCTCCTCAGGGGAGAAACAACGATGGGGTTAACCGTGATGCGTTGGTCATCCGGTCACACGATAAAATCACGTGCATAACGTGTGGCATAAATATTCGCAGGCGTGTAACTGCTACTGACGAATATGACACCTACCGGGAGGGGAGCATGATCAGTACATTTGCGCTTTTCTGGGCTTTATGTGTTGTCTGCATCATCAATATGGCGCGGTATTATTCCTCATTACGCGTATTACTTCTGGTATTACGTGACTGCGATCCGTTGCTTTATCAGTACGTGGATGGAGGAGGGTTCTTTACATCGCATGGTCAGCCAAGCAAACAAATCCGGCTGGTACGCTATATCTACGCTCAGCGCTATCTTGAGCACCACGATCCCGAGTTTGTGCGCCGCTGTGAAAGGGTGCGGGGTCAGTTTCTGCTTACAACCGCGTTGTGTGGATTGGTGGTTATCAGCCTGATAGCGATGCTGATTTGGTATTGAACACATGAACTGTTATCGATAGTAAAAGGCGATCCGCTAAGAATCGCCTTTTTTATGTTTCGCAGATCCCCGCCGGCGGCCACGGATACCGTGTTAAGCATCCGTAATCAACCGGCCTTGCCTATCGCTAGATCAGCTTTAATGCCAGCCAGTACAAGGCGCCCGATAATAACAATGAGACCGGCAGCGTCAGTACCCAGGCCAACAGGATGTTTTTCACCGTTTTGCTCTGAACGCCGCCGCCATCAACGATCATCGTTCCCGCCACCGCGGATGACAATACATGGGTAGTGGAAACCGGCATCCCGGTATAACTGGCGACCCCAATCGACAACGCGGCCGTTACCTGCGCCGATACGCCCTGCGCGTAGGTCATCCCTCTCTTGCCGATTTTCTCGCCGATGGTGGTGGCGACTCGCTTCCAGCCCACCATGGTTCCCAGCGAAAGCGCCAGCGCTACGGCGACGATGATCCAAATCGGCGCATATTCGACAGTCTGCAGCAGATCCTTACGCAGATTGCTCAGGTAGCGTTTATCATCAAACTGCGTTTCCGGCAGCTTGATAACCCGATCCATAGTATCGGCAATGCACATCAGCAACCGCCGCGTCTTGCCGCGATCGTATGCGCTTAGCTGCTCATAGCTTTTCAGGTTATTGAGCAGATTCTGCGTCTGCTCGATAGCCATCATGACGCGGGAACTATCGCAGTAGAATTCCGTCGCGCCGTTCTCATCAGCGGGAATACTCTTTTCTTCCGTCGGAATCAACGGCGGCGACAGGTCGATAACATGCCCCAGCGCGGCGCCATGCTGCAGATAATATTCCTGCAGGTTAATCACCGAATCGCGGGTACGGCTGATGTCATAGCCGGAGGCATTAATATTGACGATGAACCCGGCCGGCGCCACGCCGATCAACACCAGCATAATCAAACCAATACCTTTCTGACCGTCATTGGCTCCGTGCGAAAAGCTAACGCCGATGGCCGATAAGATCAGTGCGGTGCGCGTCCAGAACGGCGGTTTCCGTTTGCCATCCTGCTTTTCACGATCGACAGGCGTTAGGTGGACGCGTTTGCGCTTTTTACTGTTGTTCCAGAAACGGCGCAGCAGGAACACCATCACGCCGGCAATAACCATCCCGACGATCGGCGACAGAATGAGCGACAGAAAGATGCTGACCATTTTGGGAATATTGAGCGCATCCACTACGGACGTATCCGTCAGCAAGGCATTGGTTAAACCGATGCCGATGATGGCGCCAATCAACGTGTGCGAGCTTGAAGCGGGAAGCCCGAAATACCAAGTGCCGAGGTTCCAGATAATGGCGGCAAGCAGCATGGAAAAGACCATTGCCAAACCATGGGCCGAACTGACATTCAGCAATAAATCGGTTGGGAGCAGGTGAACGATGGCGTAAGCGACGCTTAACCCCCCCAGCAGCACCCCCAGAAAGTTAAATACGCCCGCCATAACAACAGCGAACTGCGCTTTCATTGCGCGAGTATAGATAACGGTAGCGACGGCGTTGGCGGTATCGTGGAAGCCATTAATAGCTTCATAAAACAATACAAACAACAAAGCCAGAATCAACATCAGGCCGGTGTAATAATCCAGTCCGGCAAATAAATGTAGCATAATCGTTAGGCCATTCAGTGGTCATGAACGCGGCGCATTATCTGCGACAAGAGGTAGTGGGGAAAAGAGAAATATGACATTTTTTTGACTTAGCATATTACAGCATATGGCAAAAACGACGATTAATTAATAAAAATCAAATGATTATAATTTTTTACCAAACAACGTAAATTGTTACGCTAGTATCTGACTGAAACGAACACTACAATTTGCCGCCCTGAAGGCCGAAGACCCTCATAATCAGAGCAGATATAACCGGAGAATTTATCGTGGAACAGTTTGACGTTGTCATCATTGGCGCCGGCGCGGCGGGATTGTTCTGTGCCGCACAGGCCGGACAACGGGGACTACGCGTGCTGCTGCTCGACAACGGCAAAAAGCCGGGGCGTAAAATTTTGATGTCCGGCGGGGGACGCTGCAACTTTACCAATCTATATGCCGAACCTGCCGCTTATCTGTCTCTGAATCCTCATTTCTGCAAATCCGCCCTGGCGCGATATAGCCAATGGGATTTCATCAGCCTGGTGAACAGCCATAATATCGCCTATCACGAAAAAACCCTTGGCCAGCTATTTTGTGATGATTCGGCCCAACAGATCGTCGATATGTTGGTTAAAGAGTGCGAACGGGCTAACGTTACGATCCGTCTACGCAGCGAAGTGGCCGTAGTGGAAAAATCGGGCGACGCGTTTACGCTACAGTTAGCCGGCGGAACGACGCTGCGCGGTTCAGCGCTGGTGATCGCCAGTGGCGGCCTATCCATGCCGGGTCTGGGGGCGACACCGTTCGGTTATCAAATCGCCCGGCAATTTGGTTTGAACGTCTTGCCCACGCGCGCCGCCCTGGTGCCTTTTACGCTGCATAAACCCCTGCTGGAGCACTTACAGACGCTTGCTGGCGTCTCTGTACCGGCGGCGATCGCCGCAGAGAATGGCGTAACGTTTCGTGAAAATATCCTGTTTACCCACCGGGGACTTTCCGGCCCGGCGGTGCTCCAGCTCTCCAGCTATTGGCAGGCCGGCGAGTTCGTAACGATTAACCTGTTGCCCGATCGGGACGTGGCGGCGCTGATTAATGATGAACGGCAGTCCCACCCCAATCAAAGCCTGAAAAACACCCTGGCGCAGTGGCTCCCCAAACGGTTGGTCGAGTGTCTGCAAACGCTGGGGCAATTGCCTGATGTCACGCTAAAGCAGTTGAATGGCGCTCAGCAGTTGCAAATCGAGAAAGCCATCGGGCAATGGCGGGTGCAGCCTAATGGCACCGAAGGCTACCGAACGGCGGAAGTCACGTTAGGCGGCGTAGATACCCGTGAGCTGTCGTCAAAAACCATGGAGGCCGGTAAAGTACCGGGGCTGTATTTTATTGGCGAAGTGGTTGATGTAACCGGCTGGCTTGGCGGCTATAATTTTCAGTGGGCCTGGAGCTCGGCCTGGGCCTGCGCGCAAGCGCTTCCTCCCGCCAGCTAGCAACAATAAATAAAATAATAGTAGCGGTTGGCTATGACATCCCACCATCATGACATTGAAACAAAAGAACATTCGTAGAAACGATTTAATTCGCGCCTAGTAATAAATTATCAGTAAAAACAATGTATTTTACTGCCTTTGCAGGCTTGTCACCGCTGCCAACTCACGTATCCTCATCCAAGGCATTGGATCCGCGAAAAAGGAGAGGCGGATGATTTCCGAACATGGCAAGAAGCATAAAAATCATTGGTTCCTATTATTCATAGCGGGTGTGCTGCCGCTACTGCTTGGCCTACTGTTTACCTTCGTTGAATCCCGAATGATGGTGAAACGAGACCTTGAATCTACCGCGCAAATCGTCATGTTTCATACGGAACACATCGCAGAACAAGCATGGACGATGGTTGCCGAACTCAATCATTTTGCCGGCCGGCCGTGTAGCGCAATCAGCGCCGATCTACAGCACCTCAGCTCGGTATTCTCCTACTTTCGCGTGATAGGCGTAACGCAAGGCGGCAAGATTTACTGTTCGTCGAGACCCCGCAATATCTCAACACCAATGGATATCGCCATTCAACAATCCCTATCCGCGCCAATATATGAACGATGGAGCCGATCCATTAAAGGGGGGCTCAGCCCAAAAGACCGGCCGGCGATCATTTTCGCTCAGTCATCCCCCAAGGGTTATGGTTCTTATGTCGTGGCTGATGCCCGGTATCTTATCGATCTGATGCGCGCGGTCAGTCAGATGCGAAAATACCTGCTGACGTTAACGGTAAACAAGGGTTATTCCATTCAGGTTGGCCAGCCAATCCCCCCCATTTCAGGCATCTTCCCCAGTATGGAATTGATTCTCAAATCAAGCCGGTATCCGATCGCCATACGCGTAACCGCGCCAACGGCGGAATCGATAAGGGCATGGAAACAAACGAGCTTTATCTTCCTTCCGCTTACGGTCGCCCTATCGCTGATTTTCACCGCCATCACATGGCGCAGGCTAAAGCGTAAACACTTTTTCCAGGATAAAGTGCGCAAAGGGATCGCCAAAGGCGAATTTTCCGTCTATTACCAGCCGATTTATAACTCCGAGTCGCAAAACTGCACCGGGGTTGAAGCCTTGCTGCGCTGGCGGCGCAGCAATGGAGAGTGGATCAAGCCTGAAGTTTTTATCTCGATCGCCGAAAAGGAAGGCATGATTATTCCCATCACCCGCCACCTGTTTGATCTTGTCGCATCAGACATCGCGGGCTGGAAGATAAAACCGGGGTTCCATCTTGGCCTCAATGTGGCCGCGGAACATTTACACCACCCGGATTTTGTCGAGGATGTCCGCCGCTTCGCGGCAAGGGTCGCATCATACCGGTTGAACATTACGCTGGAACTCACGGAACGAACCCTGATCAGCACCGGTTCCGACGTAATACAGCGTCTGCATCAGCTGCGGAAGGATGGATTTCTCATCTCCATTGATGACTTCGGCACCGGCCACTGCTCGCTTTCGTATCTGCAAAATTTCCCGTTGGATTTCCTGAAAATCGATCGGGGGTTTATCCGCACCGTCTCGTCGCCGGATGAGGAAGCGCCTATCCTTGACGCCATCATTAACCTCAGCCATCGCATGAAGCTGGGCATGGTGGCGGAAGGCGTCGAAACTATCGAACAGTTGACCTACCTAAAACAGCGCGGCGTTATTTTCATTCAGGGATTCCTTTACGCCAGACCCATGAGCAACGAATCCCTTATCGTCTGGCTTCATTACAACGGCGACAGATCGCTGGAGAGGATGATAGGTTAAGAAGATTAGGACATAACCGGCGGGGATCAACGCCTGCCGGTTATGTTTTGCAAACACAGAAAATCAGAAGCGGTAGCCGACGCCAACGTTGAAACTGTCGGCTCGGACATCAAAGGTTTTCGTGCCTTCATAACCAACGTCAATCACCCAGTTTTCGACAGGCGCGACCTGCACGCCAAAACCATAGGCAAAGCTGGTTTTCTTTTCGCTGCCGGATTGACGCATTACGTCGCCTTCTTCCCAACTCGACTTACCATAGCCAATACCAGCCAGACCATAGACGCTGACAATGTCGTTAAAGCGGTAAGACGGCCCTGCCATCAATGAGTAATATTTAAACTTATAGGTGTCATTGCTGGAATTTGGATAATAATCGGTCTGTTTCGCCCCTAAATAGGTGAAAGAACCGATAATACCGACGGCGGAATCACCCTGATAATGGTACTTGGCCGTAATACCTTTCAGGTCTTTAAAATCGTCAACCTTAGCTTGCGCATAACCTAATGATACCGTCTGAGTTGCATTTGCAACCGACATTCCCATACCAAGCAGAAATCAACAGCGTCGTTTTTTTCATCATTGAGACATCTTCCATGTTTGCATAATCGTGACAATGCAATGTGTAAACTACGTGATAGTTAAACACCGCACCTATTTTGTTCGCACACAAAATTACATTTAACAAAGATTTTGTAAACAGACTTACATTTCACTATTAACTTAAATTTAACATAAGTTTTTAAGATGTTGATTAATAAAGAATAAAAAATAAATACCAGCGTAATCCACTGTTTTTTGAGAAATGTCTTATGACTGAAAAGATCACCATTACGAAATGACGGAGCCGATCACGATTAACGATGATGACATCGGCACATCAGCTATCAGATGTAATAAAAAGGGAACGGAAAACAGAGAGAAAAGCAAAGAAAGGAATTGGTCGGTGAGAGAGGATTCGAACCTCCGACCCCTTCGTCCCGAACGAAGTGCGCTACCAGGCTGCGCCACTCACCGAATGCGGGCGCATATTACTGCTACCCTATTGAAGCGTCAATCCCTTTTTAGAAAAACGATTCCGGCTGTTGGTAAAGTATCCACTCGCCGATCTCATCCCTAGCCCGTATTCACGTCCACGGTGAATCAGGCGGATAGACGATCCGCTAAACGTGTTAAATACGGAACAAACGAACAAGACTTGAACGATGCAATCAGTGACGTTAAGGTACTCGCCTGTTATAACGCCTGGTTTTCCCATGATCACTATTGCTCTCATTGACGATCATCTCATCGTTCGTTCCGGTTTTGCCCAACTGCTGGCGCTTGAGCCGGATATGCAGGTGGTCGGCGAATTTGGCTCCGGCCGCGAAGCGCTGGCCGGTCTACCGGGACGCACCGTGCAAGTCTGCATATGCGATATCTCAATGCCCGATATTTCCGGTCTCGAACTCTTAAGCCAGTTGCCGAGAGGAATGGCGGTGGTGATGCTGTCGGTTCACGATAGCCCGGCGCTGATTGAACAAGCGCTAAATGCCGGCGCGCGCGGATTTCTCTCCAAACGCTGTAGTCCCGATGAACTCATTGCGGCGGTTCGCACCGTGGCAACCGGCGGTTGTTACCTCACGCCGGACGTCGCGCTGAAGCTGGCCTCGTCCAAGCGGGATCCGCTAACCCGCCGCGAACATCAGGTAGCGGAAAAGCTCGCGCAGGGGATGGCGGTAAAAGAGATTGCCGCGGAACTGGGGTTATCGCCCAAAACGGTACACGTTCACCGCGCCAACCTGATGGAAAAACTCGGCATCAGCAACGATGTCGAGCTGGCCCGACGTATGTTTGATGGTTGGTGATGCGTCCATTACTTACCCGGCTGATTTCCATTATCGCCAGCTTCTTTATCTTCTCCGCCGCGTGGTTCTGCCTGTGGGGCATTAGTCTGCATCTGGTGGAGCGGCCCGATCTGGCCGCGTTGCTCTTCCCATTCGGTTTACGCCTGGGCCTGATGTTGCAATGTCCGCGCGGCTACTGGCCGGTATTGCTCGGCAGCGAATGGCTGCTGCTGGTTTGGCTGTCGCAGGAAGTTCCCCTGCTTCATTTACCCTTATTGATGATCGGAAGCCTGCTGTCGCTATTGCCGGTCACATTGATTAGCCGCCGCCGGCCACGCCGGAATGACTGGCACATCCTGTTGCTGCAAGGCGGCGCGCTGATCGCGGCCGCGTTATTACAATCCCTGCCGTGGATTGGCGCGGGAGAAGATCCGTTTACCGTACTGCTGCTGACCCTGACCGGCGGACTCACGCTGGCGCCCACCTGTCTGGTTATCTGGCATTATCTTACCAGCGCCACCTGGCTGCCGCTTGGCCCGGCCCTGGTTTCGCAGCCTATCAACTGGCGCACCCGCCACCTGGTCTGGTATCTGCTGCTGTTTGTCATCAGCCTGTGGCTACAGTTAGGGTTGCCGAATGAACTGGCGCGTTTTACGCCATTCTGCCTGGCGCTGCCGATCATCGCCCTCGCCTGGCATTATGGCTGGCAAGGGGCGTTAATCGCGACGTTGATGAATGCCATCGCCCTGCTGGCCAGCCAGACATGGCACGATCATCCCGTGGATTTACTGTTATCGCTGCTGGCGCAAAGCCTGACGGGATTACTCCTGGGGGCGGGGATTCAGCGGTTAAGAGAGCTTAACCAGTCTTTGCAAAACCAGCTCGCCCGCAACCACCTCCTGGCGGAGCGGTTACTGGAAACCGAAGAGAGCGTGCGACGGGAAGTCGCGCGCGAGTTGCACGACGATATCGGCCAAACGATTACCGCGATCCGTACCCAGGCCGGTATTTTACAACGCCTGGCGCCGGAAAATGACCGGGTGAAACAGAGCGGCGCGTTGATAGAGACATTGTCTCTCGGCGTATATGACTCGGTTCGCCGTTTGCTGGGCCGGCTGCGTCCGCGCCAGTTGGACGACCTTTCCCTTCAGCAGGCGATACGTTCGCTGATGCGCGAAATGGAATTGGAATCGCGCGGCGTCGTAAGCCGCCTTACCTGGCTAATCGATGAAACGCAACTTAGCGAAAGCCAGCGCGTCACGCTGTTTCGCGTCTGCCAGGAAGGACTGAATAACATCGTCAAGCATGCCAATGCCGACATGGTAACGCTACAGTGCTATTGCAAAGACAACCAGATCCTGCTGGTGATTGAAGACGACGGCTGCGGCATGGCGCCGAATTCCGGGCAACTGGGTATGGGACTGACCGGAATGCGCGAACGCGTTTCGGCCCTTGGCGGTTCGCTGAATATTTCCGGCACTCGCGGAACGCGCGTTGCCGTCAGTCTGCCGTTGCGCAATCAATAAGGATCGTCATGTTTGGTTTTCTGAAAATCCCCCCCAGCATACCGCCGCTCACCGACCGGCAAGCGATCGACGATACGTACCGCTACTGGCGGCGACATATCCTTATCTCCATCTATCTGGGCTATGCGCTGTTTTACTTCACGCGTAAAAGTTTCAGCGCGGCGGTGCCGGATATTCTCGCCAACGACATTCTGACGCGCAGCGATATCGGCCTGCTCGCCACGCTGTTTTACGTCACCTATGGGCTATCGAAGTTCTTTTCCGGTATCGTCAGCGACCAGTCCAACGCCCGCTACTTCATGGGGTTGGGCTTGATGGCCAGCGGCGTGATAAATATCTTGTTTGGTTTTTCATCATCGCTGTGGGTATTCGCCCTGCTGTGGGTCGCCAATGCGTTCTTTCAGGGGTGGGGTTCGCCGGTATGCGCGCGCTTACTCACTACCTGGTACTCACGTACCGAACGCGGCGGCTGGTGGGCGGTATGGAACACGGCGCATAACGTGGGCGGCGCGCTAATCCCGATAGTCGTGGGTGCGGCGGCGCTGCACTACGGCTGGCGCGCCGGGCTGGTTATCGCCGGGGCATTGGCGATTTTGGCCGGTCTGTTTCTATGCAGGCGATTGCGCGATCGTCCGCAAACGCTTGGGCTGCCGAGCGTGGGAGAGTGGCGGCGCGACGCGCTGGAAATCGCGCAACAGTATGAGGGGACGGGGCTATCGCACCGGGAAATCCTTCATAAGTATGTGCTCGCCAACCCCTACATCTGGCTGCTGGCGCTCTGCTATGTGCTGGTTTACCTGGTGCGGGCGGCCATCAACGATTGGGGCAATCTGTATATGTCGGAGACGCTCGGCGTGGATCTGGTCACGGCCAATTCGGCGGTAACGATGTTTGAATTGGGCGGATTTATTGGCGCGCTGGTTGCGGGCTGGGGATCGGACAAACTATTCAACGGCAACCGCGGGCCGATGAATCTGATCTTCGCCGCCGGCATCCTGCTATCTGTCGGATCGCTGTGGCTCATGCCGTTCGCCAGCTACGTTATGCAGGCGGCCTGTTTCTTTACCACGGGATTTTTTGTCTTTGGCCCGCAAATGCTGATAGGCATGGCGGCCGCGGAGTGTTCGCACAAAGACGCGGCGGGTGCCGCGACCGGCTTCGTCGGCTTGTTCGCCTATCTGGGCGCGTCGCTTTCCGGTTGGCCGCTGGCGCAAATTATGGATATCTGGCACTGGACCGGTTTCTTTGCGGTTATTGCGGTGGCGGCGGGCGTTTCCGCATTGCTGCTACTGCCGTTTTTAAACGCCCAGGCTCCGCGCGCTCCGGAAAAAACGCGCGCAGAAGCGTGACCCGCTTCACCCTTTTTCACACAGAAGGCCAAAACCGAGAAAATTTCCTAGTTTTGACTGGATGATGTCTTAAGCCAGTTCCGGCCCCGGTTTCTTACAATGCGGCCATTTTCCAGCGTTCGCATTGTAAGAGGAGACAACCATGCTGGCCTTTCTTAATCAGGTGCGCAAGCCGACCCTGAACCTGCCGCTCGAAGAGCGGCGCAAAATGTGGTTCAAACCCTTTATGCAGTCCTACCTGGTGGTCTTTATCGGCTACCTGACGATGTACCTGATCCGCAAGAATTTCAACATCGCCCAGAATGATATGATCTCCACCTACGGCCTGAGTATGACTCAGTTAGGGATGATCGGTCTGGGATTCTCCATCACTTACGGCGTGGGGAAAACGCTGGTCTCCTACTATGCGGATGGTAAGAATACCAAGCAGTTCCTGCCGTTTATGCTGATTCTCTCCGCCATCTGTATGCTGGGCTTCAGCGCCAGTATGGGCTCCGGCTCCGTCAGCCTGTTTCTGATGATCGCCTTCTATGCGTTGAGCGGGTTCTTCCAGAGCACCGGCGGATCGTGCAGCTATTCCACCATCACCAAATGGACGCCGCGCCGTAAACGCGGAACCTATCTTGGCATGTGGAACATCTCTCATAACCTGGGCGGCGCCGGCGCGGCGGGCGTAGCGTTATTCGGCGCGAATTACGTGTTCAACGGCCACGTGATCGGCATGTTCATCGTCCCCTCCGTTATCGCGCTGATTATCGGCTTTATCGGGCTGCGCTATGGCAGCGACTCCCCGGAGGCTTACGGCCTGGGCAAGGCGGAAGAGCTGTTTGGCGAAGAGATCAGCGATGAGGACAAAGAAGCGGAAGACAGCTCGATGACGAAATGGCAGATCTTCGTCGAATACGTACTGAAGAACAAAGTCATCTGGCTGCTGTGTTTCTCCAACGTCTTCCTCTATGTGGTGCGTATCGGCATCGACCAATGGTCCACGGTCTATGCCTATCAAGAGCTGAAGATGTCAAAAGAGGTGGCGATTCAGGGCTTTACTCTGTTTGAAGCCGGCGCGCTGGTGGGCACGCTGCTGTGGGGCTATCTCTCCGACCTTGCCAACGGCCGCCGCGCTCTGGTCGCCTGTATCGCACTGGCGCTGATCATTGCAACGCTGGGCATCTACCAGCACGCCAGCAATCCGTACATTTATCTCTCCTCGTTGTTTGCGCTCGGCTTCCTGGTTTTTGGCCCGCAGCTGCTGATTGGCGTCGCCGCCGTGGGCTTTGTGCCGAAAAAAGCCATCAGCGCCGCCGACGGCATTAAAGGCACCTTCGCGTATCTGATTGGCGATAGCTTCGCAAAACTGGGGCTGGGGATGATTGCCGACGGTACGCCGATCTTCGGTCTGACCGGCTGGGCGGGCACCTTCGCCGCGCTGGATACGGCCGCCATCGCCTGCATCTGCCTGATGGCGATGGTGGCGGTAATGGAAGAACGTAAAATCCGCCGCGAAAAACGTATTCACAAACAAAAGACAGCATAATCCGTTGATAACAGGGATAAGCCCGGCCGATGTACCGGGCCGTTTCCGATGACGCCAAACCGCAGCGAAAGCGGATCCCCATCGACATAAATGCTGCGTTGATTACCGGAAACCAAACCACGCTTCTGCTTCATTCCCGCGCTGGCGCGAATTAGTCTAATGGTTATTCACGGTCTCAGCGGCAGCATCCCCGCCAACTAACGCGGGGATAACGATGGTTGTTGCCGGGAATGCGAAGTATAGGCGGGGATGGCCCGATACTCTTCGCAGATACAGCGTCAATCAGGCACCGCAAGGTTGCCATCCCGGCCCATTCCCCAACCAGAATAACGCCTTCAATACCGGGCTTCCCCGTTAGCTTCCCTTGTTGCACCAGTTATTTTTAGGATTGATGCCGCCATTCGGCGAGGTATAGCCGAGACATCCCAGTATCGAGTCAAACAGCTCTTCGTGACGATGCGTTTTCCCTATTCGCTGTTGCGCCTTTAGCCGGTCGAAAGCATTCAGGTTATTGGCGTCCGCCAGGAATTTATCCGACGCCCACACCATCATCGGTGAGCGGAACTGCTCCGGCGGCGCCATTTCGCGCGGCGTACCGTGCAGATGGAAGTTTTCATCGATGGACTCGCCGTGATCGGAGGCGTAAAACACCAGCGCCTTCTTATCCCGCACCTGATTGATAACGTTGTCTATGAAACTGTCGGTGTACAACACGCTGTTATCAAAGGCATTAATCAACTGCTCGCGGGAACAGGATGCGTCTACCCCCATGCATTCCGGCTGGTAGCGGGCATAGCTGCGCGGGTAACGCATTGAATAGAGATAGTGAGACCCTTTGGTATGCAGCACAATCAAATGCTTGCCTTTCGGGTAGCGAGCCAGCGATTCCTTAACTTCGTCCACCAGCAGCATGTCATCCACGGACTTACCATCGTTATCCCTTTCCGATGCGATCATTTCACGGAAAGAATAGTTGTCCGCTTCAATGCTGTTATAAAACCAAACTTCACTTTGCATCGCAAAGAGCTCGGACGTGAACCCCAGTTCCTTTAGCACCGCAAAGATATTCTGTTCTTTCAGCGTCCGTTGCGGGTTATCTTCCGTCCCGCCTTCCCGTACAAACATGCAACGCATGGAAAGTTTGGTCGAGGTGTCGCAGGATTGCCCGCGAAAAGCCACCAGATTTTTTTCTTTCGACAGTTTTGGCGTGGTATCGCGGCCATACCCAAGCAGACCCATGTGATCCCAACGGGTGGTTTCGCCAATGATGAAAACCACATAAGTGTCATCAATCCCTTTTGGCGGAATATAGGTAAAATGTTTGCCGGGATCGAACAGGTTCTCCGCATCCTGATTTTCATCATATTTGGTGTAAGCGAACAGCCCCAGCGCAGACAGCCAGTTTGACGGCAGATAAGAGTGAGCGACCACCCCGCCGTAGCTCGGCAAATCAACGTTAGAAGACTTTTCAGAGATAGACTGGGTTTTATCCATATAGCGGATCGGAAACCAGACCAGGGCGACCACCGCCAGCAGCACAAGAACCGGCGTCAGGCGTTTCCCCGGCGATTTGAGTTGCTCAATCAACGTATGACGTAACGAGTTTTTCCAAATCAGCAGCAAAGGTAACGCGCTCACCACCACCATCCATAGAATAAAACGCATCCCTATAACTTCTTTAGAAAGATCGATGTCGGTTGTCATGACGGCGGCAATAATGCCGTAACCGATAACGACATTAAAAAATGTCATGTAATAACTGGCTGCGACAGAAATAAGCACCAGTAGCGATGCGACAACGCGATAAAAATAGCGCCCCCCCAGAGAGATAATGCGCATAAGAAAAAAGGTAAAAAGGATACAAGCGGCCAGCTCAATTATCATGGGAATGAACTTTGATACCTGGGTACCCGCAAGTAATGAGAAAGAATCAAAACGGCGATGAAAAACGGAAAGATTAAGAAAAAAACCGATGTATACTGCCAGTATGAACGATAACTTGGTTTGAGAAACAGAAGGGCTCAACTTCATTGCAGCAAATGCTCCGACAGAACTTTATTTATTATCTGAAGCTATAGGACAACACTGTAATGCCAGAGTTCAGGCCCGGAAAATAAGTAGTTATTTTTGTAATAAGAAGTAATTGCGTCATAAAGCCACCGAGAGCCGCATTAAACATGGTCAGCCGCATATCCAAAGAAGAAAAAACGCTATACTTTCCTTTCAAATCATAAAATTAAACCCTAAAAGCAAATGCGGCGGCCTTCTGTTTTTCATCCGCCAAATAATAAACCACCGTTATTTTGTGGATATTGAGTATTATTCATTCGACACGATAAATGATGAAATTTATTCCCCATTGCCCCTCCAGAACCAATCAGGATATTCATATCTACAAGATTACCGTCGGATTTTTATTTATGCGTCACAGCATAACCTGTCTCTCATTTAGCACATGATGCTGCTATCCATATTTTAATTATGGTTAATTTTCATCGTACTAAGCCGCCGGCGCTTTTCTGCAAACTACGTTTTGATCCCTTCACGGCTTATTCTGGCTATAAGTTCAACAACGACCGGATGGTGCAAAAAAGCCATAATCTCTTCAGCCAATTTAGCGCCAACCCCCGGAAACTGTCGCCACTGCGACAATGTACGTTGTTGCAGCTGCAACCAGTTCATATTATCCAGCGCGCCGCTGGCTGAACGGGGTAAGGGAAGCCCGAGCGCCAATAACCAACGCGCCAGAGGTTGCCGACGAGCCTGTTGCAAACTCTCATAAATATTATCGGCCTGTTTGTTGCCCACGCCCCAGACATCGCCTATCTGCGCTCTGGTCAGAGTCAACCATGATAAAACGTCACTCAGCGCGCCGTGCTGTATCAGGCGCCGCCACACGCCTTCACTGATGCCTTTAAGATTCAGTCCATGCTCCCCGCTTAGCCAGGTTAAACGCGAGAGCATTTGCCGCTGGCAGGGAATGCTGTACTGAAAACAGCTAAGGTTATGGAAATCATCCGCATTCGGAGGCGTGACCGGTGAACGCTCAGCCGTCCGCCAGACGACCTTATCCAACCGCGGAATCCCCTGCCCCGCCAGGCTGATGCCGACCTGATCGCCGGGCAGAACGTCCCATTGCCTCCAGCGCGATAGCGATCCGACATTAACCCGGTGAACAAACTTATCATCCAACCGCAATGGATTGAGATTCAGGACAACGTTTACCTTACCGGTGCGACCAATAGAAAAATCTACCCCCTTCACTTCCGCCACCCGCTGAACCAACGGATATTTCCAGGCGATAGCCCAATCGGCGGGCGTATCTCGCCAGTAGCGTCCCGCAGGCTCCTTATCCTGACGGATCACCACGCCATCGGTAACGAAAGGCAAGGGATGGCGATACCAGTACGCCCGCCAGCGCTCGGCGTCTCCCAGCGATGAAATGGGATGCGTATAGTCGGCCGTCAAAGCGAATCCCATCGCCCGCAGCGCATCAAGACGCTCAGGCAATGCGGCGGGGCCATCGGGCCATGCCCAGATAAAGATTCCGATGCGCGGCAAAACAGATGAGGCCGCATGGCGACGCATTTCCCCCGCCACCGCCGCGCGGGCATTGATGCCACCTTGCCGCTCCTGCCGATGGTCGTCCACCTTAAGAAATAGCTCCCCCTGCAACACCACGCTTGGGGGCGCATTCATCAACCGTTTGGGAATATCCGCAATAGCGAGAGCCTTCTCCGTCCAGTTTTCGCCCCGTATGCCGTTGCCCCGGCTCGTTGCCGATACCAGCCTTCCCCGCCGATACGCCAGCGTTACTGCTACGCCGTCAATTTTGGGCTGGATCCATAAATCCTTATGCCGCGTTATCCATTGCGACAGCCGTTCGCGTTCAGACAGCTTTTTCAAACCAGTATGCGCCACGGGGTGACGTTGTTTACCGCCGTTCGGCAAGCGGACGGCGAAATCCTCCCCATCCGGTTGAAAACAGCGACGCCAATAGTTCAACCGGCTCCGGAGCTGATCATAAACCTCGTCCTCCACCAGGCTGACGCCCGCTTTATAATAGGCGTCGTCCCACTGCGCCAACTGCTGGCGCAGCATCGCCATCTCTTTTAGGGCCCGGTCGTTCGACCACTCCGGGCAGGAGGCGATCGCAATGCATGGCCAACCGACCCATCCCGCCAATACCATGACGACAAACCGTCTGAACCAGAAATTCATGTAGCCTCTCCCATCAATACGGACTGAATGCAGGCAGTACAGCGCAGTCGCCGGCGCAAAACGAGGGAGAAAACCGGGGAATGCAAAACGCTTCGCAAAGTTTTTTATCGTTTGCAAACCGTATGAAAAACAATGGGAACCGGCGGTGAAACGCAGGTGGAAAGACTTGGCAAGCGGCATTTATAATGGCATAACGATAAAACATTCTGCGGCGATATTTATCGTAACGCGACTGATGGGGCATCGCCGTGTATAATGTGAGGAAATGCACACTCTGCTGCATCCATACCCTAAATAATTCGAGTTTCGGGAAGGCGGCGACGCGGTGAATCCCCGGCGGCTTGCTCAAGTAAGCGGCTAAGATGAACGAGGAAAGCCAACGCACCGGCAACTTGAAGTACGACGGGTATATACCCGTTAATCGCAATTAATAAAACTTCAATTATGGCTCAAGGCACGTTATATATCGTTTCCGCCCCCAGCGGGGCAGGAAAATCCAGTTTGATCCAGGCGCTATTAAAAACACAGCCGCTTTACGACACTCAGGTATCGATTTCTCATACCACGCGAGCCAAACGGCCGGGAGAAAGCCACGGCGAACACTACTTCTTCGTCTCGGTTGATGAATTTAAACGTATGATCCGGGAAAACGAATTTCTGGAGTATGCTGAAGTTTTCGGTAATTACTACGGTACATCCCGCACTGCGATTGAACAGGTATTGGCAACGGGCGTAGATGTATTTCTGGATATTGACTGGCAAGGCGCCCAGCAAATCCGTACCCAAATGCCGCTGGCGCGCAGCATTTTCATTTTGCCGCCGTCGAAAGAAGAGCTGGAACGCCGCCTGCGCGGCCGCGGCCAGGACAACGAGGACGTCATCGCGCGTCGTATGGCTCAGGCCGTCGCGGAAATGACGCATTATGCCGAATATGATTATTTGATTGTTAATGATGATTTCGATTTGGCATTGCTCGATTTAAAAACCATTATTCGCGCCGAACGTCTGCGTTTAAGCAGACAAAAAGTACGGCATGATGCATTAATCACCAAACTATTGGCAGACTGACGGCTCTTTCAGTATGATGCCCAGTCATTTTATATCCCTGTGGAGTAGCACATTATGGCACGCGTAACTGTTCAAGACGCTGTAGAGAAAATTGGTAATCGTTTTGACCTGGTGTTGGTCGCTGCTCGTCGCGCCCGCCAAATCCAAACGGGCGGCAAAGAGCCGCTGGTTGCGGAAGAAAACGATAAATACACGGTGATCGCGCTGCGCGAGATCGAAGAAGGTCTGATCAACGCCCAAATTCTGGACGTTCGAGACCGTCAGGAGCAGCAAGAGCAGGAAGCCGCGGAAATTCAAGCGGTCACCGCAATTGCTGAAGGCCGCCGTTAATTAGACTACGAGTCCCCCTTGTACCTTTTTGAAAGCCTGAATCAACTGATTAAGCGTTATCTGCCCGAAGAGCAGATTAAACGTTTACAGCAAGCTTATGTCGTCGCGCGTGATGCTCACGAGGGGCAAACACGCTCCAGCGGCGAACCCTATATCACGCACCCGGTCGCCGTGGCCAGTATTCTGGCCGAGATGCGCCTCGACTATGAGACGCTGATGGCCGCCTTGCTGCATGACGTGATAGAGGATACGCC
Organism: Brenneria izadpanahii; assembly: GCF_017569925.1. Taxonomy (NCBI): domain Bacteria; kingdom Pseudomonadati; phylum Pseudomonadota; class Gammaproteobacteria; order Enterobacterales; family Pectobacteriaceae; genus Brenneria; species Brenneria izadpanahii. Next base: position 5,190,600 of record NZ_CP050854.1, read on the forward strand.
CACCACCTATCAGGATATAGAACAGCTCTTCGGCAAGAGCGTCGCTGAACTGGTGGAAGGCGTCTCTAAACTGGATAAGCTGAAATTTCGCGATAAGAAAGAAGCGCAGGCTGAAAACTTTCGCAAAATGATTATGGCGATGGTGCAGGATATTCGCGTTATTCTGATAAAACTGGCCGACCGTACTCACAACATGCGCACGCTGGGCGCGCTTCGCCCGGACAAACGCCGTCGCATCGCCCGCGAGACGTTGGAAATATACAGTCCGCTGGCGCATCGGCTGGGTATCCATAATCTGAAAACCGAGCTTGAAGAACTGGGTTTTGAAGCGCTCTATCCCAACCGTTACCGCGTAATCAAAGAGGTGGTCAAGGCCGCTCGCGGCAACAGGAAGGAGATGATCCAGAAAATCCTTTCCGAGATCGAGGGCCGCTTGACCGAAGCCGGAATCGCCTGCCGCGTAAGCGGCCGCGAAAAGCATCTGTACTCTATTTACTGCAAAATGCACCTGAAAGAGCAGCGTTTCCATTCCATTATGGATATTTACGCCTTCCGGGTGATCGTTAAAGAAGTAGATACCTGCTACCGCGTGTTAGGCCAGGTTCATAGCCTGTATAAGCCGCGCCCCGGACGGGTAAAAGACTATATCGCCATTCCCAAGGCCAACGGCTATCAGTCGCTGCATACCTCGCTGATTGGCCCGCACGGCGTGCCGGTGGAGGTGCAGGTCCGTACCGAAGATATGGATCAGATGGCGGAAATGGGCGTGGCCGCGCACTGGGCCTACAAAGAAGGCGAAAGCAGCACCACGGCTCAGGTTCGCGCGCAACGCTGGATGCAAAGCCTGCTGGAGTTGCAGCAGAGCGCGGGCAGTTCGTTTGAATTCATCGAAAGCGTGAAGTCCGATCTCTTTCCGGACGAAATATATGTGTTCACGCCGGAAGGCCGAATCGTGGAATTGCCGGCCGGCGCCACGCCGGTCGACTTCGCCTATGCCGTGCATACCGACATCGGCCATGCCTGCGTCGGCGCCAGAGTCGATCGCCAGCCTTATCCGCTGTCCCAATCCCTAAGCAGCGGTCAAACCGTCGAGATCATTACCGCGCCCGGCGCTAGACCCAACGCCGCCTGGCTGAACTTTGTCGTCAGCTCCAGAGCCCGCGCTAAAATTCGCCAGATGCTGAAAAACCTCAAGCGCGACGACTCCGTCAGCCTGGGCCGGCGCTTGCTTAGCCACGCCCTGGGCAGCGGCCGTAAACTTTCAGAGATCCCGCAAAAGAATATTCAGATTGAGCTGGATAGAATGAAGCTCGCTACGCTGGACGATCTGATGGCGGAAATCGGATTGGGTAACGCGATGAGTGTCGTGGTGGCGAAAAACCTGCTGAATGAACCAGCTCAGTTGAATAACGCCGGGCCGCACAAATTGCCGATTAAAGGCGCGGACGGCGTGATGATCTCGTTCGCCAAATGTTGCCGCCCGATTCCGGGCGATCCGATTATCGCGCATGTCAGTCCCGGCAAGGGATTGGTTATCCACCACGAATCCTGCCGCAATATTCGCGGTTACCAGAAAGAGCCAGAGAAGTTTATGGCGGTAGAATGGGATAAGGTGACCGAGCAGGAATTTATCGCCGAGATCAAGGTGGATATGTTCAACCATCAGGGCGCGTTGGCGAATTTGGCGTCCGCCATCAATGCCGCCAACTCAAACATCCAGAGTATCAATACGGAAGAAAGAGACGGCCGCGTGTATAGCGCGTTTATCCGTCTCACAACGCTCGACCGCGTTCATCTGGCGAATATTATGCGCAAGCTGCGCGTAATGCCGGATGTAATAAAAGTTAACCGTAACCGAAATTAAACGTTATGACGCCTCAACGCTATGCACGCATAAGAGAGATGCTGACCTGCCGTCAGCCCGATCTGACCATTTGCATGGAGCAGGTGCATAAGCCGCATAATGTTTCCGCGGTTATTCGTACCGCCGATGCGGTGGGCGTCCATCAGATTCACGCCATATGGCCCACCAAAAAGATGAGAACGCTGGTTTCCTCCGCGGCCGGCAGCAATAGTTGGGTACAGGTTAAAACGCACCGCACGATCGGCGATGCGGTCAGCCACCTGAAAATGGCGGGCATGCAGATTCTGGCAACCCATCTTTCCGAACAGGCCGTCGATTTTCGCGAAATTGATTACACCCGCCCGACCTGCATTCTGCTGGGTCAGGAGAAGAGCGGTATTAGCGCGGAAGCGCTGAAACTGGCCGATCGGGATATCATTATCCCGATGACGGGCATGGTGCAGTCGCTGAATGTCTCCGTTGCCTCGGCATTGATTTTGTATGAAGCGCAGCGCCAGCGTCAGCTAGCGGGCATGTATCTGCGCGAAAACAGCCCGCTGGATGAAGAAGATCAGCAGCGGTTGCTGTTTGAGGGCGGCTACCCGGTGCTGGCCCGTGTCGCCAAACGTAAAGGTCTGCCTCGTCCTTATATCGATAACAGCGGTCAAATCGTTGCCGATACGTCCTGGTGGGCGTCAATGCAATCCTCGGAGTGCTGATGAAAAGCCGTCTGCTGGATACCCAACCGTTGAACACGCTTGCCGGTGTGGGAGCCAGTCAGGCCGCCAAACTTGCCCGCATCGGGCTGGAAACCGTACAGGATTTATTGTTTCATCTGCCGTTACGTTACGAAGACCGCACCCATCTTTACCCCATCGGCGATCTTCTCCCCGGCATGTATGCCACCGTAGAAGGCGAAGTCCTGCGCAACGATATCACCTTTGGCCGTCGCCGCATGCTGACCTGCCAGATTAGCGATGGCAGCGGCGTACTGACCATGCACTTTTTTAATTTCAACGCGGCGATGAAAAACAGCCTGGCGCCCGGCCAGCGTGTTACGGCCTATGGTGAAATCAAGCGGGGTAAAATCGGCGCGGAAATTATTCACCCGGAATACCGCATCCAGGGCGATAACAGCCAGATCGAATTACAGGAATCACTGACGCCGGTTTATCCCACCACCGAAGGCGTGCGTCAGGCAACGCTGCGTAAGCTTACCGATCAGGCTTTGGCGCTGCTGGACGCCAATCCCATCGATGAACTGCTGCCGGAAGAGCTAAGCCGATCGCTGATCAGCCTGCCTGAAGCCCTGCACATCCTGCATCGTCCGCCGCCGGATATGCAGCTCGGCGAACTGGAGCAGGGGAAGCACCCGGCGCAGCAGCGGCTGATTATGGAAGAGTTGCTGGCGCACAACTTAAGCATGCTGGCCGTTCGGGCCGGGGCGCAGAGCTATCGCGCGTTACCGCTGCCGGTAAATGACACGCTGAAGCAACGGCTGCTCGCGATTCTCCCTTTCTCGCCGACGCAGGCGCAGGCGCGGGTGGTTGACGAAATTGAAGCCGACCTGGCAAAAAATATCCCCATGATGCGACTGGTGCAGGGAGATGTCGGGTCAGGGAAAACGTTGGTTGCCGCACTAGCCGCCCTGCGCGCGATTGCGAACGGCAAACAGGTCGCGCTGATGGCGCCGACAGAGCTGCTGGCGGAACAGCATGCCCATAATTTTCGCCAGTGGTTTGAGCCATTGGGAATTGAAGTGGGCTGGCTGGCCGGCAAACAGAAAGGAAAAGCCCGCCAGGCCCAGCAGGAGGCCATTGCCGGCGGCCAGGTATCCATGGTGGTGGGTACGCACGCCATCTTTCAGCAACAGGTCAAATTCAACGGCCTGGCGCTGGTGATTATTGATGAACAACACCGCTTCGGCGTACATCAGCGTCTGGCCTTGTGGGAAAAAGGCGAAGAGCAGGGCTTCCATCCTCATCAGTTGATTATGACCGCCACGCCAATCCCCCGAACGCTGGCGATGACCGCTTACGCCGATCTGGATACCTCGGTTATCGATGAACTGCCGCCGGGAAGAACGCCGGTCACCACCGTCGCCATAGCGGATTCGCGCCGTAACGACGTGATCCAGCGGGTTAACAATGCCTGCCGGCAAGAGGGGCGTCAGGCCTACTGGGTTTGTACCCTGATTGAAGAATCCGACCTGTTGGAAGCCCAGGCGGCCGAAGCAACCTGCCAGGAGTTGAAAGCCGCATTACCGGACATCAACGTCGGGTTGGTTCACGGGCGAATGAAAGCGCAGGAAAAACAATCCATTATGGAAGCCTTTAAACAAGGCGAGCTCCAACTGCTGGTGGCGACAACGGTGATTGAAGTCGGTGTCGACGTACCGAATGCCAGCCTGATGATTATCGAAAACCCGGAGCGGCTGGGGCTGGCCCAGCTTCACCAACTGCGCGGGCGCGTTGGGCGGGGAGCGGTGGCTTCCCACTGCGTGCTGCTTTATAAAACGCCGTTAAGCAAAACCGCGCAAAAGCGGCTTCAGGTGCTGCGCGACAGCAACGACGGTTTTGTTATCGCACAGCGTGATTTGGAAATCCGCGGACCGGGTGAATTATTAGGTACGCGCCAAACCGGCAATGCTGAATTTAAAGTCGCCGATTTACTTCGCGATCAGGCATTGATCCCGCAGGTACAGCGCGTCGCCCGCCATCTCCACCAGCGCTATCCGGAGCACGCCCGCGCCTTGATCGAACGCTGGCTGCCGGAGCGAACCCGTTATACCAATGCCTAACAGCGCCCCCGCCGCACGCAGACGCCGTTTAATATCCCTCTAAATAATAAGGCATTATCAGCCAAACAAATTTCATATTAGAAACAGTGTTCCGCAAACGTTTGCTTTTATAAAGGAGCGCATTAAAATGCCCTCTTTGTCGTTTTGGAACGCCAACTATTATGACCACCACCACGGATATTCCCCAGACAGAAGCGCCTGCCGCCGCGCCGCGCCGCAGTGAATTGATCTACCGCCTGGAAGACAGACCTCCCCTTCCGCAAACGCTATTTGCCGCCAGCCAGCATCTGCTGGCGATGTTTGTCGCGGTGATAACCCCCGCCTTGCTGATCTGTCAGGCGCTGGGGTTGCCGGCGCAAGACACGCAACACATCATCAGCATGTCGCTGTTTGCCTCCGGACTGGCCTCTATTCTGCAAATAAAAACCTGGGGGCCGGTGGGATCGGGGTTGCTGTCCATCCAGGGCACCAGTTTTAACTTCGTCACCCCGTTGATTATGGGCGGGCTGGCGCTGAAAAACGGCGGCGCCGACGTCCCCACCATGATGGCGGCGCTGTTCGGCACATTGATGTTCGCCTCTTGTACGGAAATCATTCTATCCCGCTTCCTGCACCTTGCCCGGCGGATTATTACGCCGCTGGTCTCCGGGGTGGTGGTGATGATAATCGGCCTGTCGCTGATTCAAGTCGGCCTGACCTCCATCGGCGGCGGTTATGCCGCAATGAATAATAATACCTTTGGCGCGCCGAAGAACCTGCTGCTGGCGGGGATCGTGCTGTTGGTCATTATCCTGCTGAACCGCCAGCGTAACCCTTACCTGCGCGTGGCATCCCTGGTGATTGCCATGGCGATCGGTTATCTGGCAGCCTGGCTGATGGATATGCTGCCGAATAGCGCCCCGGCGGAACAGAGTTCGTTAATCATGGTGCCCACGCCGCTGTATTACGGTCTGGGTTTTGACTGGAATCTGCTGATCCCGCTGATGCTGGTCTTTATGGTGACGTCGCTGGAAACCATCGGCGATATCACCGCGACGTCCGACGTATCGGAACAACCGGTCAGCGGCCCTCTGTATATGAAACGGTTGAAAGGCGGCGTACTGGCAAACGGGCTGAACTCGTGTTTGTCCGCTATCTTCAATACCTTTCCGAACTCCTGCTTCGGCCAGAATAACGGCGTAATCCAGCTTACCGGCGTCGCCAGCCGCTACGTCGGTTTTGTCGTGGCGCTGATGCTGATTATTCTGGGGCTGTTCCCTGCCGTCAGCGGCTTCGTACAGCATATTCCAGAGCCGGTGCTCGGCGGCGCCACCATCGTCATGTTCGGCACCATCGCCGCCTCCGGGGTACGTATTGTGTCGCGCGAACCGCTGAACCGCCGCGCCATCATGATTATCGCGCTCTCCCTGGCCGTCGGACTGGGCGTTTCGCAGCAGCCGCTGATCCTGCAATTCGCGCCTGACTGGATAAAAACGCTGTTCTCATCGGGTATCGCCGCCGGCGGTATCACGGCGATTGTGCTGAATCTGATTTTCCCGCACGACGAAAAATAATACTTATTGCTTCAATAATTTCTGATACGCATGGATAAAAGCGACCGAGGATGCAACAGCGGTCGCTTTTTACTGTCTGTAACTGCATTATCTATTGAGCCGTTAAGGTAATTGCGGCATAAAAACAGATATCCCTGACGATTGGCATGGACTGACACGATGAGATTTATCGGGAAATTATTGCTGACTATACTGCTGCTGGCATTGCTGGCGCTGGTTATATTGTATGTATTACTGCAAACCACCTGGGCCTCTGGCCGGATCAGCAATTGGGTGAATCAAAACACCGACTATCAGGTGTCGTTGGGGAAAATCGACCATGACTGGTCTGAACCCGATCATATTCTGCTGAAAGAGGTTATCTTCGGTCATAAAAACCAGCCGCCGACGCTCACCGCCAAACAGATTTCCGCGGGGCTCAGCGCACGCCAGATAACCGAACCCCGTCATTTCTCCAGTCTGGAATTAGAAGGCGGTTCGCTGAATCTGTCGCCAACGGCGGCAACGTTACCGATCGAAGCCGACGTTTTACAACTGCGAACGATGGCGCTTCAGACACAGGACGATAACTGGAACTTAAACGGTCAGCAGGTCAACGGCGGGATCACCCCCTGGCGGCCGGAAGAGGGATATTTATTAGGCAAACAGGGGCATTTTCAACTCAGCGCCCGCTCACTGCGGCTCAATGATGTCCCCGCCAGCCAGGTTCTGGTGCAGGGCGAGATTAATCAGAATCAGCTTACCTTAAGTAATTTTGGCGCGGACGTGGCGCAAGGCCAGTTAACCGGCAACGCCAGCCGGGCGGAAGATGGAAGCTGGCAGATCGGCAACCTGCGCCTTAGCAAGGTCCGTTTGCAAACGCCGAGAACCATACAGGAATTCTGGCAGCCGATCACCACATTGCCGTCGGTCTCCGTCTCCCGTTTTGATTTGATTGATGCCCGTATCGAAGGGCCGGGATGGGCATTTATCGATCTTGACGTCACCCTGCAGAACGTAACGTTCAAGCAGGATGACTGGCAAAGCGATGGGGGTGAGCTAGCGTTCAACGCCACCGATATTGTTAACGGCAATATGCATCTGATCGACCCTATCGTTAACCTGGCGCTGTCCCCGGATGGCGTTGAAATCAAACAGTTCACCACCCGCTGGGAAGGCGGCCTGCTACGCACCAACGGCAACTGGCAACGCAGCGATCACCGCTTGCAGCTAAATGAATTTGTTGTGGCGGGGATGGAATACACGCTTCCGAGCGACTGGCTTCAGCGCTGGCAAACAACGTTGCCGAACTGGCTGGCGGAAGTGGATATCAAAAAGTTCACCGCGAACCGTAATCTACTGATTGATATCAACCCGGATTTTCCATTTCAGCTTACCGCGCTTGATGGGTACGGCAGCGATCTGCTGCTGGCCCGAAACCATCAGTGGGGCGTTTGGGGCGGCTCGCTGAATTTAAACGCCAGCGATGCCACCTTCAATAAGGTCGACGTCCGTCGTCCATCATTGGCGTTAACCGCCAACGACAGCCAAATTTCATTCACCGATCTCAGCGCCTTTACACAAAACGGCTTGCTGGAAGCGAAAGCGACTATCGCTCAAAGCCCCAGCCGGGCATTTTCAATTACGATGACCGGGCGCTCGGTGCCCTCGGATGTTTTAACCCGCTGGGGATGGCCTGCTGAAATTGCGCCGTCAGACAACACCAATCTGCAATTGCAGCTAAGCGGACAACTCGCAGCCAATACGCCGCTGAAACCCACGCTAAACGGCTCATTACAAGGCGTCGGTCATGATGGACAGCCAATCAGACAGCAAATACAGCAGGGCGCGGTAACGGAGACATCGCCGTAAAAAGCATCGGATGATGGGGCGGCGTCACCTGATTTCGGAACCGCCCTTCTCCAGAGGCGTTTCCGGCGTAACGGGTAATACGATATAGACGCCTTCAAACAACGAGCCCTTTTTACCATCCCCGAACAGCTCGACTTTTAATTGAACCCTAGCTTTGCGTCCGCGGGCCAGGCGATCCAGATCGCCGCTCAATGAGCCAAGATCGGCGATGGCGCTCGGCCTGCCGGTGACCGGGGTGCTATAGCGGATGTGCGCATCGGCCAGAATAATCGTGCCGCCTAAATGCCTTTCTCGCAGCAGCAACCAGATCAATCCCCATCCCGTTAGGGTGGCGAGAGAAAACATGCTGCCGGCAAACAGGGTACGATGAGGATTCTGGTTGCCGGTTTCCGGCATGGTGGTGATAAATTTCTGCCCGGTGTACTGACTGATTCGCACTCCCATTTTTTCACTCAACGGAATGCGATCATACCAGGCTTGCTGTAACTGTCCGCACCAATCCGGCCGATGCAGAATATCATCCAGCGTCTCTACCGGTTTGATCATCAGAAAATGCCGTATTGGCGTGGTTTGCGGTGCGGCAATCTCGCCCTGGTTAACGAAGCCCAATTTGGCGAAGAATTCCATCGCATCCTCGCGAGCGCTACAGACGACGCGTTTTACCCCTTCCTGGCGCGCTACGGACTCCAGCGTCATCGCCAGCAACGTTCCCAGCCCCTTTCCCCTGACATCGGGATGAACCGCCAGAAAGCGGATTGACGCTTCGTTATCCGCATTGATGGACAATCGGCCAATCGCCACCAGCCGCCCCTGTTCATCCACCACCGTCTGATGATGCGCCAAAGCATCATAAGCATCGCGTTCAGATCCCAGCGGTTGATGCAGCGGTTTACGCAACATTTCCCAACGGAATTGATAGTACGCATCAAGTTCTTCTGCGGTTTGCGGTACTCTCAGGTGATACATAAACAGGCCTCATGAAAAAAGAGTGACGGGGCTTTTAGTTTTTAATTTTAAATATCGAGATACCTGAATCCGCCACGGGCGAGGCTTCCTACGATAACCTCATCCTCTGGCGCCTTCCAACACATTAATTACGCAACGTTTTTATACTTGCAGCCAGAATGTCACCGGCCCGTCATTAACCAACGACACTTTCATATCCGCCGCAAAACGGCCGGTTTCAGTGCGAATACCTTGTTCGCGGCACTGTCCGACAAAATATTGGTACAGGCGATCGGCCTCCGCCGGGTGCGCGCCACGGGAAAAGCTGGGGCGCATTCCTTTTTGGGTATCGGCCGCCAGCGTAAACTGCGATACCACCAATACGCTGCCCCCGGCCTGGCGGACATTGAGATTCATTTTGCCATTGTCATCGCTGAATATACGGTAACCGAGAACCCGCTCACAAAGGCGCGCGGCTTTTGGCTCGTCATCATTTTGCTCAACGCCCAATAACACCAACAGTCCGGTTCCTATTTCTCCAACGATCGCATTTTCTACAGTAACGCTAGCGCTGGAAACCCGTTGAATTAACGCGATCATCGAATGTTACCGCTCCTGTTTTCATTATTCTGCAAGAGCCATAGCGAATATGCGCTCCTTCCAGGTTTGACTTTACTCACTGACAGAGGCGGTTTGCGCGGCAAAAAAGTCCGGAACCACCTGACGGTCTTTAACCAGAATGCTGCGGATACCCAGCGCCTGAGCGGCGGCGATATTGGCGGGGTTGTCATCAAAGAAGATGGATTGATCCGGCGTAACCCCTTCCTGCGCCAACAGGTGGTGATAGATAGCCGCTTCAGGTTTACGCGCGCCGATATCCTGAGAGAGATAAAGACGATCTGCCGCCTCTTCCACTTCCGGGAACAACACGGGCCAATGACCGCAATGCAAACGATTGGTGTTGGAAAGGATCACCACCCGGTGCCCTTCTTTACGAAGCAACTGCATGATATTGATGACTTCGGGACGCAATGCGACAAAAATAGCCTGCCAGCCTGCGGAAAACTGCTCAAAGCTCAGCGCGATGCCCATTTCATGGCATAACTGCTCGGCAAACGCTTCATCACTGATTTCACCGCATTCATGCTGTTCAAAGGTTTCGCCCATCACAAACCGCTCTTTCAGAGTGGCCAGCGGCGCACTGCTCAACCTGCTCCATACGCCTAATACACGGTTGAAATCAATATCAATGACAACATTGCCCAAATCAAAGATATAAAGCATGGCACTTTCCTTCTGCTGTAACCGTAGGATTTTTTACTGTAACGGGAAATGGCAAAACTGAACAGCGGGGAGATCAAAGCGAAGTGTATCAATAAAACTCAGGGCACCCGAAGGTGCCCTGTTATACGCCAAACGGCAGAAAAATCAGTTTCCGCCGCGATTAGCGCGTCGACGATCGTTTTCCGTCAGATAACGCTTACGGATACGAACCGACAGCGGCGTTACTTCAACCAGTTCGTCATCATCGATAAACTCCAGCGCCTGCTCCAGCGACATTTTGATTGCCGGAACCAGCGTCGTCGCTTCATCCGTACCGGAAGCACGCATGTTGGTCAGTTTCTTACCGGTCAGGCAGTTTACCGTCAGATCGTTGGAACGGGAGTGGATACCGATGATCTGGCCTTCATACACTTCCGCGCCGTGACCCAGGAACAGTTTACCGCGATCTTGCAGACCGAACAGCGCAAACGCGACGGCTTTACCCTGACCATTGGAAATCAGCACGCCGTTCTGACGTTGGCCGATATCGCCCGGACGTACGTCATCGTAGTGGCTGAAAGTGGAGTACAGCAGACCGGTACCGGATGTCATGGTCATGAATTCGGTACGGAAGCCAATCAGGCCGCGAGCCGGGATCAGGTAATCCAGACGGATACGACCCTTGCCATCCGGGACCATGTTTTTCACATCGCCCTTACGTTCGCCCATGGCCTGCATGACCGCGCCCTGGTGCTGTTCTTCAATATCCAGCGTGACGTTTTCGAACGGTTCCTGATTGCGGCCGTCGATAACGCGGTTGATAACTTTCGGACGAGATACCGCAAGTTCAAACCCTTCGCGGCGCATGTTTTCAATCAGTACCGACAGATGAAGTTCGCCACGGCCGGAAACACGGAACGCATCCGCATCTTCCGTTTCTTCAACGCGCAGCGCCACGTTGTGAACCAGCTCTTTTTTCAGACGATCCAGGATCTGACGAGAAGTCACAAACTTCCCTTCCTTGCCACAGAACGGAGAGGTGTTAACACAGAAGAACATGGTTACCGTCGGCTCATCAACGCTCAACGCCGGCAACGCTTCAACCGTATTGGGATCGCAGATGGTATCGGAGATATTCAGCTCACCCAAACCGGTGATGGCGATGATATCGCCCGCTTCCGCCAGCGTGGTTTCGATACGTTCCAGGCCCATATGGCCCAGGACTTTACCGACTTTACCGTTGCGGGTTTTCCCTTCGCTGTCGATAATCGTGACCTGCTGGTTAGGTTTGACCACGCCGCGTTTGATACGGCCGATGCCGATAACGCCGACATAGCTGTTGTAATCCAACTGGGAGATCTGCATCTGCAAAGGACCGTCGCGATCGACCTTCGGCGCGTCAACATGTTTGACGATCGCTTCAAACAGCGGCGTCATATCGCTTGCCATGTCGTTATGATCCAGACCGGCAATGCCGTTTAATGCGGAAGCATAAACGATGGGGAAATCCAGTTGTTCGTCCGTTGCATCCAGGTTCACGAACAGGTCGAACACCTGATCGACAACCCAGTCTGGACGGGCGCCAGGACGGTCAACTTTGTTGATTACCACGATCGGCTTCAGACCATTAGCAAATGCTTTTTTGGTCACGAAACGGGTCTGCGGCATCGGGCCATCCATTGCATCAACGACTAACAGCACCGAGTCAACCATCGACATTACACGTTCAACCTCACCGCCGAAGTCGGCGTGTCCGGGGGTATCCACGATATTAATGCGGTAGTCTTTCCAGTTAATGGCGGTATTTTTGGCGAGAATGGTTATTCCACGCTCTTTCTCCAAATCGTTGGAGTCCATTACACGTTCGGTTGCTTCTGTACGTTCTCCGAAAGTTCCGGATTGTTGCAACAACTTATCGACCAGGGTGGTTTTCCCATGGTCAACGTGCGCAATAATGGCGATGTTACGCAAATTTTCGATCACAGCTTTGCCTCAGGCATTTAGAAATAGCGCGCTATTGTACACGTATTAATCGAGAGACTAAACAGGATCACAAGCATCAATCGTAAACAACCCGATACTGCTTACTTTGTGATCCCTTTCACGGTGCAAAAACGCTACAAGCGATCATTAATGCACCACACTAGTGCATTAGTTCGCAAATAAAGCACCATTTTGGTGCTACAAGCTATAATGGTGCAGCGTGTCTTGAGGGGAAAGCCCCAAGTGGCAACACATAGCATTAATTTAAAAAGTTGGCACACTTTTAGCTTTAGTCTACTCACGGTAACAACATCAATCTACAACGATATTCGTTCCACGACGATAAATGACAATCGGGAGAACCAAGTATGTCCGCAGAACACGTTTTGACGATGCTGAATGAACATGAAGTAAAGTTCGTTGATTTACGCTTTACTGATACCAAAGGCAAAGAACAGCACGTCACCATTCCAGCTCACCAGGTTGACGCCGACTTCTTCGAAGAAGGCAAAATGTTTGATGGTTCCTCGATTGGCGGCTGGAAAGGTATTAACGAATCCGACATGGTACTGATGCCAGATGCCAGCACCGCAGTCCTCGATCCTTTCTATGAAGAAGCCACGCTGATCATCCGCTGTGACATTCTGGAACCAGGCACCATGCAGGGTTATGACCGCGACCCGCGCTCTATCTCTAAACGTGCTGAAGACTTCCTGCGTTCTTCCGGTATCGCCGACACCGTACTGTTTGGGCCGGAACCTGAATTCTTCCTGTTCGACGACGTTCGTTTCGGCAGCAGCATCTCCGGCTCTCACGTCACTATCGATGACATCGAAGGCGCCTGGAACTCCAACAAAGAATACGAAGGCGGCAACAAAGGCCACCGTCCGGCAATCAAAGGCGGTTACTTCCCGGTTCCTCCGGTCGATTCATCACAGGACATCCGTTCCACCATGTGTCTGACCATGGAAGAAATGGGCCTGGTTGTTGAAGCGCATCACCACGAAGTGGCAACCGCTGGTCAGAACGAAGTGGCAACCCGCTTCAACTCCATGACCAAAAAAGCGGATGAAATCCAGATTTACAAATACGTTGTCCATAACGTCGCTCATGCTTTCGGCAAAACCGCAACATTCATGCCGAAACCGATGTTCGGCGACAACGGTTCAGGTATGCACTGCCACATGTCTCTGTCCAAAGACGGCGCAAACCTGTTCTCCGGCGACAAATACGGCGGCCTGTCCGAAACCGCGCTGTACTACATCGGCGGTATCATCAAACACGCCAAAGCGATCAACGCGCTGGCCAACCCGACCACCAACTCTTACAAACGTCTGGTCCCTGGCTACGAAGCGCCGGTCATGCTGGCTTACTCCGCTCGTAACCGTTCCGCTTCCATCCGTATCCCGGTGGTCGCCAGCCCGAAAGCGCGCCGCATTGAAGTTCGCTTCCCGGATCCGGCAGCCAACCCATACCTGGCATTCTCCGCGCTGCTGATGGCCGGCCTGGACGGTATCATCAACAAGATCCATCCTGGCGATGCCATGGATAAGAACCTGTACGATCTGCCGCCGGAAGAAGCGAGCGAAATCCCAACCGTAGCCGGTTCTCTGGAAGAAGCGCTGAACGCGCTGAATGCAGACCGTGAGTTCCTGACCCGCGGCGGCGTATTCACCGATGATGCGATCGATGCTTATATCGCGCTGCGTAAATCAGAAGACGACCGCGTTCGCATGACTCCGCATCCGGTTGAGTTTGAACTGTACTACAGCGTTTAATTACTAAGCGCTTAACCGCCGGTAGTCCGATCGCGCTGACGTTCGGGCTGCCGTAAGACAGCTAATTTATTGATGTTATGTTTTTGTGATGGGTTTTGTTCATGCCCGTCGCATCAGGAGGGCCGTCGCGGCGCGACGTTAAAAATTTCTCCTGGAAATTTTTTGTTGCCGTGGAAACTTTTCAGCCCATCTTATGATGGGCTTTTTTCTCCACGGGCTCTGAAGTTGCTACATCATATCTATAATCTACAATACTATGCACTCATATGGTGCGGGAGTCTGCGTTATGGCAACAGGCACGCTGCCCGATGCTGGGCAGATCCTAAATTCTTTAATAAACAGCATATTGTTATTGGATAACGATCTGGCTATTCATTATTCCAACCCGGCGGCGCAACAATTATTGGCCCAGAGTTCCCGTAAATTATCAGGTACGCCTCTGCCAGATTTGCTGGGATATTTTTCTCTGAATATAGATTTGATGCGTGAGAGTCTGGATTCAGGGCAAGGTTTTACGGATAACGAAGTCACCATTGTTGTAGACGGCAAAGCGCACATCATGTCGCTCACCGCCCAGCGGATGCCCAACAGTTTCATTCTGCTGGAGATGGCGCCGATGGATAACCAACGCCGCCTTAGCCAGGAACAACTTCAGCAGGCTCAACAGCAAGCTGCCCGCGATTTGGTCAGAGGGCTGGCTCACGAGATTAAAAATCCGCTTGGCGGATTACGCGGAGCCGCGCAGCTGCTCTCGAAAGCATTGCCTGATCCAACGTTGACCGAATATACCAAAGTCATTATCGAACAGGCGGATCGCCTGCGTAATCTGGTCGACCGGCTGCTTGGCCCGCAACAGCCCGGCCTGCACGTCACGCAAAGCATCCATCAGGTTGCGGAACGCGTATGCCAGCTGGTTTCCCTGGAAAAACCAGATAACGTAACGCTGGTAAGGGATTACGATCCAAGCCTGCCGGAACTTACTCACGATCCGGATCAGATAGAGCAGGTTTTGCTGAATATCACTCGTAACGCGTTGCAGGCTTTAGGAAAGGAAGGCGGCACCATTACCTTACGAACCAGAACCGCATTTCAGCTCACTTTACATGGTGTCCGTTATCGCCTTGCCGCTCGCATTGATATTGAAGATGACGGGCCCGGCGTTCCCGCGCAATTACAGGATACATTGTTTTATCCCATGGTAAGCGGACGCGAGGGCGGCACCGGTCTGGGATTATCGATTGCCCGCAACCTTATCGATCAACACTCCGGTAAAATTGAATTTAACAGTTGGCCAGGCCATACCGAATTTTCGGTTTACCTGCCCATTCGCCAGTGAGGTTCACAATGCAACGAGGGATAGTCTGGATTGTCGATGACGATAGCTCCATCCGTTGGGTACTCGAGCGTGCGCTCACTGGCGCGGGCTTAACCTGCGCCACATTCGATAACGGGAATCAGGCGCTGCACGCGCTGGCGACGCAAACGCCGGACGTACTGCTGTCAGATATCCGTATGCCGGGAATGGACGGACTGGCGTTATTGCAGCAGATAAAACAACGGCATCCGATGCTGCCGGTCATTATTATGACGGCGCATTCCGATCTTGACGCCGCCGTCAGCGCTTATCAACAGGGCGCTTTTGATTATTTACCAAAACCATTTGATATTGATGAAGCGGTCGCCTTGGTCGAACGCGCAATCAGTCACTATTTGGAACAACAGCAGCCCGTCCGCAACCAGCCAATGAATGGCCCGACAACGGACATCATCGGCGAAGCGCCTGCAATGCAGGATGTATTCCGGATTATCGGCCGTCTTTCACGCTCTTCCATTAGCGTATTAATCAATGGCGAATCCGGTACGGGTAAAGAGCTGGTCGCCCATGCTTTACACCGCCACAGCCCGCGGGCCAAAGCGCCGTTTATCGCGCTGAACATGGCGGCGATTCCAAAAGATTTAATCGAATCTGAATTGTTTGGCCATGAGAAAGGGGCGTTTACCGGCGCTAATCAAATCCGTCAGGGTCGGTTTGAGCAAGCGGACGGCGGTACGCTGTTTCTTGATGAAATCGGCGATATGCCGCTGGATGTTCAGACGCGTTTATTGCGGGTGCTGGCCGACGGTCAGTTTTATCGGGTAGGCGGCTATGCGGCGGTTAAGGTCGATGTACGAATTATTGCCGCCACGCACCAGAATCTTGAACTGCGGGTGCAGGAAGGAAAATTCCGTGAAGACCTCTTTCACCGCCTGAATGTCATTCGCGTCCATTTGCCTCCGTTGCGTGAACGCCGCGAAGATATTCCTCGTTTGGCGCGCTATTTCTTACAGGCGACCGCCAAAGAGCTGGGCGTTGAACCCAAAAACCTTCATCCGGAAACGGAAACGGCGCTGACAAGGCTGCCGTGGCCGGGTAACGTGCGCCAGTTAGAGAATACCTGCCGTTGGTTGACCGTGATGGCCGCCGGGCAAGAGGTGTTAATTCAGGATTTACCTCCTGAGCTTTTTGAAACAACCGCGCCGGACGCCACAGTACATATGCTGCCGGATAGTTGGGCAACCCTGTTGGCGCAGTGGGCCGACAGAGCGCTACGCTCCGGTCATCAAAACCTGCTGGCGGAAGCGCAGCCGGAAATGGAAAGAACCTTGCTCACCACGGCATTGCGTCATACGCAGGGTCATAAGCAGGAAGCCGCGCGTTTGCTGGGCTGGGGGCGCAATACCCTCACGCGGAAGCTGAAAGAACTGGGCATGGAATAGCCCATACTGCGTTTTTTGCCAGAATACCGGTAAATGTCTTAGCAACGGCGATGCCGCCCGCTTGGCAGGCAAACACGGTGATGAGGTCGCCTCGCACCGTGATCGCCCTGGTATTTCGATGCGTGGACGATCGGTATTAGCTAAAAATCAGGCGATGACAAAAACGCAAACTACCGCACGAAATTGTCGTTAATTTATACTTTACATGCCTGAAGTCAGCAGTATGATCGTGTCGCTGATTCGGGAGGAGTACTATGCTGGATTCTTTAATTTCCGTGGTGACACACGGCGCTGAAATAGGCTCAGCGGCAAGCCATACGCCGCAGACGGCTATCGCAGCAATACTGTGTGCCGCTCTGATTAACTTCTTTAGTTAATGTTCAGGCCATATCTCAGGCCTGAATCTTGACTAAAGCTGTATAAAACAGCCGCACAAAGCGGCTGTTTGTTTTTAAATCACTTTGGAAAACTGCTGCTTGCGCATTTTATCCCGCAGATAGATATCGAAGCACATACAGATATTACGAATCAGTAAACGCCCTTTCGCCGTCACCACAAGGCCGGCGTCCTTAATCTCGACCAGCCCATCCTGCGCCAATGGGGCCAGCATGCGTAGATCCTCAGCAAAATAGAGGCGGCAATCAATACCGTATAACGCCTCGATCGCCGCGTAATCCAGTCGGAAATTACAAATCAGGCTTTTGATTACGTCGCGTCGGATACAGTCGTCGTGCGTCAGGCGCAATCCCCGCCACAGGGCGTCGCCATGCTCGCGCACTTTGTCATAGTAGACTTTCAGTACCTTCTCATTCTGCATGTAACTATCACCGATCATACTAATCGCCGACACGCCCATGCCCAGCAGATCGCAATCTCCCTGGGTCGTATAGCCTTGAAAATTGCGATGTAATTTCCCAGCCCGCTGAGCAATCGCCAGTTCATCATCCGGGCGGGCAAAGTGGTCCATCCCAATAAACTGGTAACCGGACTGGGTTAAGGTGGCGATGGTTTCTCGCAGAATATCCAGCTTCTGCGCCGGAGTCGGTAAATCCGCTTCCTTTATTTTCCGCTGGGCGGCAAACAGGCTGGGCAGATGGGCATAATTAAAAACGCTGAGACGATGCGGACTCAGTTCAGCAACGCGTTGCAGAGTAAAAGCAAAACTCTCCGGCGTCTGTTTCGGCAAACCGTAAATCAAATCAATATTGGTTGACGTGAATCCAAGCGACTTGGCCCGCTCAATCAGCGCAAAGATAAATGACTCATCCTGCTCGCGGTTTACCAGCCTTTGCACTTCTTTATTAAAGTCCTGCACGCCCATGCTAAGACGGTTGAATCCCTCAGCATGCAGATGATCGATAATATCAAGTTCAATTTCCCGCGGATCGATCTCCAGCGATAGCTCCGCCCGCTCGGAAAACGAAAATTGATCGCGCAACAGCGACATCAAACGGCCGATCTGCGCTTTAGTCAGATAGGTGGGCGTACCGCCGCCCCAATGCATCTGCGTCACCGTTCGTCCGGCAAATAACGGCGCACGCCGGCGAATTTCCTGCTCCAGCGCATTCAGATACTCATCGGCCTTATGCCGTTGACGCGTAACCAGCTTATTACAGCCGCAGAAATAACACAGCCGATGGCAAAAAGGGATGTGGATATATAGCGAAAGCGGGCGGTCCGGGTAACGTGCGATCGCCTGCTGAAAAGCCGGTTCATCATAGCTTTCGCTGAACTCTAACGCGGTGGGATAAGACGTATAACGAGGCCCGGAATAATTATATTTTTGGATCAGGGCCAGATCCCAGTCGACGGCCTGCTCAGACATGATGCTCACTCCTTCCAGTCTTTTTTATTATCGGGCGTCCCGCCCGCCCCTTCAGGGCGTCACATAGTGACGTTAAAAATGCTCCCGGCGTTTTTTTCTGGCCGAGCGCGCCGGCATCGGCGCCTGCCGCCCTTTAAAAACCGTACGATGCAGCAGAGCCTTTCGTTTCGACAGGAGCCATAGTTTGCCCAGCAGGCAAAAAAGATAAAACGCGACGAGTAATGTTAGCAGCAGGAACAACAACTTCATTGATTAAAAATCGTCTTTCGAACTATTACGCTTCAGAAGTTGCAGCATATCTTCCTTTTGCTCCTCTTCGTCATCGTCGCCCAGTTCAATTCCAAGCTGCTCCATCAATATATCGATGCGATCTAATGTCTCATCGACCCAGGTTTGATCTTTGGCGCTTAGCGTCTCTCCATTATCCATACGGTCCAGCAGCTCATCCAACCGAGCGTCGTTTTCCAGCTGCGCCAGCTCTTCCTCTGGCGACAGGGCGGCCGCTTTCGCTTCAGGCGCGGAAAATTTCGGCTTGGTTGTTGCTTTTTCTTTAATCCCAAGCGGAACCGGCTTCTTGCTGCCGATACGGGGATCGGCGACCTTGCGCTGCCCGGCGGCGTTACTTGCTTGTCCGGTTTCCTGAGCGCGGCTTCCCGCCGCATTACCGCGATGTTTTTTCTGCCGTTTCCGATCGCGTGCTTCCTGATTTAATTCCTCTCGGCTTTTTCTTTTCATTTTCGGTTTGGTGGCGTTACCACCAGATCCCTTAACTGGTCGGTTCATAATGGCGCTCTCAGGTACACAGGTGAAGGTAGTTGCGGCGGAATCTAGCAGAAAGCCCGGCAATAAAAAAGAGCACACATCGACCAATGATGCTTTTCGTCATTTCAGGGACAATCCAAGCTACGCCTAATAGGTTTGGCGATATAAAGTATAAACATAGTCCTAAGGTACAGATAAAACCGCCTTTACCGTCAGTTACAGGTATAATCCCCAACCAGACATAGATCCAGACAGAGATAATCATTGTGACCCAGCAATATAATTACCACATGACGCATTTTGTCATCAGCGCCCCGGATATTCGCCACCTGGCAACAGATAGCGGTATTGAAGTTGCCTTTGCTGGGCGCTCTAACGCCGGAAAATCCAGTGCATTAAATACGCTGACCAATCAAAAAAATCTGGCCCGCACCAGTAAAACGCCTGGAAGAACGCAGCTCATCAATATGTTTGAAGTTGCGGAAGGCGTGCGTCTGGTCGACCTGCCCGGTTATGGCTATGCCGAAGTTCCAGAGGAAATGAAGCTCAAATGGCAGCGGGCCTTAGGGGAATATCTCCAGAAACGGAATAGCCTGAAAGGATTGGTGATACTGATGGATATTCGCCATCCGCTGAAAGATCTCGATCAGCAAATGCTTTCATGGGCGGTCGAATCGCAAATTCCGGTCTTGGTTTTGCTGACCAAAGCAGACAAGCTGGCTTCCGGCGCGCGCAAGGCGCAACTCAACATGGTGCGTGAAGCGGTATTGCCATTTATGGGTGATATTCAGGTGGAGGCGTTTTCTTCACTGAAAAAATTGGGCGTGGATAAGCTACGCCAGAAGCTTGATAGCTGGTTCAGTTCTCTAGAGGGAAACGAGCAGGAAAGCGAATAATCGGATTATGTGGCGTGCAAAAACGCCGCCCATCCCTTTTAACTTCTCAGATGGTTTTACCAAATAACCGCTCAGTACGATTAAAAATGCCGAAAGCGTTTTTCAACATCGCGCGGCGGCGGTCCGAAAGGCTATAGGTTAGATAGCCGCAATAAAAAACGCCCCAGTCAAAACTGACCGGGGCGGCTAACATTCAGCCAAATCCGATTACGTGAAGTAAAAGGTCTGAAAGATAGAACATCTTACCTCTGTACCCTACGTCTCTAACTCTACCCTATTTTTTCACGATAAAAAAGGGGTTTTTGTTGTTTACTTTCATAAAAAATGGCGACCAACTATACAAAGTTAAACCTGGTCACACGATCCTGTTGTTTAATTACAGGAGTTGGCGGCGCTTAATGCGCTTCATCCCAATTCCGTCCGGTCCCGATATCCACCCGCAGCGGCACATTGAGCTGCATACAGCCTTCCATTAACTCTTTGATTTTACTTTTAGACTCTTCCAGTACCGAATCATGAATCTCGAAAACCAGTTCATCGTGAACCTGCATAATCATCTTCACTAATGGCTTGTCTTTTTGTAACCAGCCATCAATAGCGATCATCGCCTTCTTGATAATATCGGCGGCGGTCCCTTGCATGGGCGCATTAATCGCAGCGCGTTCAGCGGCTTTGCGGGCGATGGCGTTACGCGACTGAATATCCGGCAAATAGAGGCGCCGGCCGTCCAACGTCGAGACATAGCCTTGTTCGGCGGCATGCTGGCGGGTTCGCTCCATATAATCTTGAACGCCAGGGTAGCGTTCAAAATACAGATTCATATACTTCTGTGATTCACTGCGCGGGATATTCAACTGGCGGGACAGCCCGAAAGCGCTCATGCCATAAATCAAACCAAAGTTAATGGCCTTAGCGCTGCGACGCTGCTCAGACGACACTTTATCGAGTTCAAGACCGAATACTTCCGCCGCGGTAGCCCGGTGGATATCTTTCCCTTCAGAGAACGCGCGCAGCAGCCCTTTATCGCCAGAAAGATGCGCCATGATGCGTAACTCAATCTGCGAATAGTCAGCCGCTACGATGCTATACCCTTCCGGCGCAATAAACGCCTGCCGGATACGGCGGCCTTCATCATTACGCACCGGAATATTCTGCAGGTTGGGATCGCTGGAGGATAAGCGCCCGGTCGCCGTTACCGCCTGATGATACGAAGTATGAACGCGCTTGGTCGACGGATTAATCATCAGCGGCAGTTTGTCGGTGTAGGTCGACTTCAGCTTTGCCAGGCCGCGATATTCAAGAATCAGCTTCGGCAGCGGATAATCCAGCGCCAGCTCAGCCAGCACTTCCTCATTGGTGGAAGGCGCCCCTTTGGGCGTTTTTTTCAGCACGGGCAGTTTTTGCTTCTCGTACAGAATGCCCTGTAGCTGCTTGGTTGACGACAGGTTGAACTCTTCGCCGGCCAGTTCATAGGCCTGTGTTTCCAATTCCCCCAAACGAATGGTGATCTCTTGCGAGTGTTCCGCCAAAATATTGGGATCGATAAGAACGCCGGTACGCTCCATTCGGGATAACACCGGAACCAGCGGCATGTCGATTGCCTGGAACACCTTACATAGTTCCGCATGCTGCTGTAATTTCGCCCACATCTTCTGATGCAGATACAGCGTGACATCCGCATCTTCCGCAGCGTAGGGACCGGCCTGTTCCAGAGCGATCTGATTGAAGGTAAGCTGATTTTTACCTTTGCCGGCGATCTCTTCGAATTTGATGGTTTTATGGCCAAGATAACGATCCGCCAGGCTATCCATATCGTGACGCCCCGCGACGCTGTCCAGAACATAAGACTCCAGCATGGTATCAAAGGCGATGCCCTGTAATTCGATGTCATAGCGTTTCATCACGCCCTTATCGAATTTAAGATTCTGGCCGACCTTTAACAGCTTTTCATCTTCCAGCAGCGGCTTAAACAACGCCAGAATCCTGTCGCGATCCAACTGTTCCGGCGCATCCAGATAATCATGCGCCAACGGCAGATAGGCAGCCTCGCCCGGCGTCACGGCAAACGACATCCCGATAAGATTGGCTGTAAGCGTGTCCAACCCATCGGTTTCGGTATCAAAAGCGAAAACCCCCGCTTTTTTGATACGCTCAACCCACTCCAGCAACGTCTTCTCATCCAGGATGACGACGTAGCCTTCCGAAGAGAGCACGGCGGTGCTTTCCTCTTTATCGGAACGCTCTTTAGCCGCTACCGTAACTTTCTGCGCCGGCTGATTATTCTTTTTACCCTGCAACCAAGTACCGGACTCGACATCCGACAGCCAACGTCTGAATTCGTAGCGGGAAAATAAGCGGTGCAGTTCATCCACATCCGGTTCAGCGACGGTTAACTGCTCGCAGCTCAGCTCCAGTTCGACATCCGTTTTGATGGTGGCCAACTGATAGGAAAGGTAGGCGACGTCCTTATGCTGCTCCAGCTTCGGCGCCATCGTCTTGGATCCTCGGAACGACAGATCGGCGATCTTATCCAGATTGGCATACAGCGTATCCAACCCTCCCAGCCCTTGCAGCAAAGCCTGAGCCGTTTTTTCGCCCACGCCGGGCACGCCGGGAATGTTATCGGACGAGTCGCCCATCAGCGCGAGAAAATCAATGATTAATTCAGGGGGAATGCCATACTTGTCACACACTTCCTGCGGACCCAGGATGGTATTGTTCATGGTGTTAATCAGCGTAACGTTTGGCGTTACCAACTGAGCCATATCTTTATCACCGGTACTGATTAAAACCGGAATACTCGATTTTTCGGCCTGCAGCGCAAGCGTGCCGATAACATCGTCGGCTTCGACGCCGGAAACGGCCAATAGCGGCAATCCCATCGCTTTAACCATGCGATGCAAAGGTTCTATTTGTTCGCGTAAATCATCCGGCATCGGGGGACGATGGGCCTTATAACTTTCAAATAACTCATCGCGGAACGTTTTGCCTTTGGCATCAAAGACCACGGCGACATGAGTGGGATGATATTGCACCAGCAAACTTCGCAGCATATTCAATACGCCATACATTGCACCCGTTGGTTCTCCGGCACTGTTTGTTAACGGAGGAAAAGCGTGATATGCACGGTACAAATAGGAGGAACCATCTACCAGAATTAAAGGGTTTTCTGCAATCTGAGTCATAGCCTGTCGTGATCTTTGTCGTCTGCCATGCTGCTAAGCATGCCATAGCTGAGGCAAAGAGACGATCCTTAACGCACGATATTCGTCGTTTTTTGCGAGGATATCCGCAAGATCAGCCTGTGGATAAGTTTGTGAATAGAAATAACAAATTAATTATCCATGATGTTCATAGATCGGCGCATTATTTTTATATCTATGTTTTTCATGCATTTATAATAAAAATATTATTTTTGATGATCGATGAGAGACAATTCATATTTGTGGATATAAATTATATCTGACAAATATTAAAGCAAAGTCAGTTTCATCGTCTAAACGAATGATTGCGATAGATGAATACAACCACGCCGATATAGCCAGCGTGGTTTACATCGTAAATAGATTATTTTTTATCAAGCAGGAACTTTACAACTTCCGCATACTGCTTTACATAAACATCCATTGAGCTGGTATCAAGTCCATCGCTCTTGATCATATATTTTCCATTAACGAACATAGCGGGAACACCGCGTAATTGTAAATCCGCCGCCGCTTTTTCCTGCTGAACCACTAATGACTTCACAACAAAGCTATTTAATGCGCCGTCATATTCTTCAGCGCTGACGCCAGCGCTAATAAATACATTACGAATATCTTCAGAATTCTGTACGGATTGCTTTTTCTGAACCGCATCAAACATCAATGGGCTTACTTTATCTTCTACGCCCAGCGCAATCGCCACGGCCCAGGCCTGGGTCAACTCCTTTCCTAATTGCCCCAGAAAATCAACATGATAGCGCGTCAGTTTTGTTCCCGCCGGCAACACTTTTTCTACCGCTTCCGGAATATGGTAAACCTGAGAAAATTGGTAGCAGTGCGGACAATAAAATGAGAAAAATTCGATAACCTGAGGTTCCTGAGTGGCGGATTTATCTAATTCTACATATTGCTTACCGTTAGAAAAATCTGCCGCTGATGCGCTAAATGCCAGGACCAGGCCAACCAGCGCAAACCATAGTTTTTTCATAAGACGCTCTCTCTCCATTCAATTTCAGTACATTGGCATCAGCTGCAGAGGAGGTTCCTGCAGCAGCTTAACCTGTTCGGTAAATATTGATGTCTGTTTAAGCCAGAAATCCGCATCCTTTATCCAAGGAAAATTTCGGGGAAAAGCAGGATCCTCCCAACGTCGTATAATCCAGGCTAAATAATGCACCTGCCGCATAGCTCGCAAAGGCTCGATTAATGCCAACTCTTTGTCCTGAAATTCAGCAAACTCGCTGTAAGCCTCCAACAGAATATCTAGCTGGATCCGCTGCTCATGGCGTTCGCCATGCAGCAGCATCCACAAATCCTGTATGGCCGGACCATTACGGGCATCGTCCAAATCAACAAACAGAGGACCATCACGCCATAAAATATTACCGGGGTGACAGTCCCCGTGCAGACGAATAGATTGCCAATCAGTATTCCAGTAAACCTCAACGGTATCTATTAACTTACTGGTTGCCTGTAAAAAAGCATTACGATAAGTTGCCGGTATTAACGGGCACCCCTCCAATAGCTTATAAGGTTCATGCAGATATTCATTCAAACCTATCGTTGGTCTTTGCGTAAATGAAGATCTACGACCAACCTGATGAATTCGGCCTAAAAAACGCCCAACCCATTCCAACTGATCTTCATTATCCATCTCATATTGCCGCCCGCCAACGCTTGGGAAAACCGCAAAATAAAATCCGTCATAGAGATGGAGCGTGTGACCGTTAAGCGCTAACGGTGCGACAATGGGCACTTCATCGTCGGCAAGCTCGCTCGCAAACGCGTGTTCTTCCATAATTTGTGGGCTATTCCATCGCTCAGGGCGGTAAAATTTAACCACAAAACGCTTTCGGTCCTCATCCGTGAACTGGTACACCCGGTTTTCATAACTGTTTAAGGCTGTTAAACCAGAATCCACACGTATTCCCGCGTCTAACAAGGCATCCATTATCAATTCAGGAAACAACGTCTGAAAATTAAAAACTGAACTGTTCATAACAACCACTACCAGTAACGTACGATGTAAGACAAACGCGTGCGGATATCGACATCAAAACTAGATTATGTAAGCCGGGTTCTACTTACGCTTCTGCCTGTATCAATCCTTAATTATCCCACGAGCACGAAGTAATGCCGTTTTGAAATCTTCTTCATAATCTTTTTTAAGCCCTGGAATAGCCTGCTCTTTATCCGAGTCACGCATTTTCAGATGATAAATAAGGATATCATCAGTCAGCTCACTAAACTGCCCCTCAAACCCCGCCTCCTGTGCAAGTTTTTGTAAAAATTGTACAAGATTTAAATCAGGCTCTTTTTGCCAGGCCGGATGCAACAGCTCAACCAGTTCATTAACGCGATGACATTTCATTTTTTTACCCTCAAATGTAAATACAATGACAAAAATAACAGTCTTATTAAGATGTGAAAAGAACTTGGTCTTCAGCAAATATTTTCAGAAAATAACCTATGGTTTAGACAACCGGGGCGAGAAATGATCACTGGCGTAATTCTGGCTGGCGGACAGGCAACCCGCATGGGCGGATGTGATAAAGGCCTGCTGGAGTTAAACGGGCTGCCGTTATATCAACATGTGCTGTCGCGACTGAAAACACAGGTCGATGAGGTTATTATTAATGCCAATCGAAATATTCCTGTCTATCAGCAAAGTGGATGTAGAGTAGTAAGCGACCTGCAAAATGGTTTTTCCGGGCCATTGGCCGGCATACTCGCCAGCATGTCCGCCATCAACACAGAATGGCTGGTTTTCGTTCCCTGCGATGTTCCCAACCTGCCTCAGGACTTGGTAAAACGATTATGGGAAGGTCGAAAAGAAAAAAACGCGGCCTATGCCACTGATGGTAAACGAGAACATCCCACATTACTGTTAATAAATCGGCGTTTTATGAAGCCACTGGAGGATTATCTTAGCCGTGGCGATCGTAAACTAATGATCTTTATGGAACAGATCGGTGCGACTGCCGTTTCCTTTGCCGATCAGCCTGAAGCATTCCGTAACCTGAATTTTCCCGAGGATCTGACACTTCTTCAAGGGCGGCCATCATGAATCCTGACCAGCCTCGCCTGCTTGCTATCGCAGCTTATAGCGGCACCGGAAAAACAACGTTGCTAAAAGCCGTCATTCCTATCCTTAAGCGCGATGGTATTCGGGTTGGATTAATCAAACATACGCATCATCATATGGATGTTGATACGCCAGGTAAGGACAGTTATGAGTTGCGGAAGGCCGGAGCAGAGCAAACTATGGTGGTCAGCAACCAACGATGGGCCTTAATGACGGAGACACCGGCGCAACAGCCGCCCGATTTACATGAACTGACGAAAAAGATGGATGCCTCCGCGCTCGATCTCATTTTAGTGGAGGGGTTCAAGCAGGAAAAAATTAACAAGATCGTACTGTTTCGTCAGGCATTGGGACGCCCGTTGAGCGATTTACTGGATGACTATGTTATCGCTATTGGCGCAGACAGCCCCCTTTCTACGCCACTGCCGCAGCTAGATATCAATCAACCTCAGCAGGTAGCTGATTTTATCCGCCGGTGGCTTACTCTGACGCCCTAACAACTATCTGTCAGTATCCTGCTATCTATCGAGCCAAAACTCTCCCAGCTTGCGCATGAGGCCGTCTTATCTTATCTGATGTCCGGCCGTTTATGACCGGCGTCCTGCCCGTCCCTACCGGCCGTTGCCGCGCAACGTTTAAATCCCGCGGTCCCGCGCCGGCGAGCGTTCGCCCACCAGACTGCGCGCAAAACAAAAGGCCCAGTCTTTCGACTGGGCCTTCCGCCTGATTTGATGCCTGGCAGTTCCCTACTCTCACATGGGGAGACCCCACACTACCATCGGCGCTTCGGCGTTTCACTTCTGAGTTCGGCATGGGATCAGGTGGGACCACCGCGCTATCGCCGCCAGGCAAATTCTGTTTCATCCCAACCGTTACAGTTTTCTCTGCAACCATCAGAACCAATCTTCGAACAAGCTGAACTTCTCTGAGTCTATTCGTATCATCCTGATACTCACCCCCATGGGGCCAGTGCTCCGCACCGTTCAAAATCGTTACCGACGATTTTGTCTCTCAAAACACCTTCGGTGTTGTAAGGTTAAGCCTCTCGGGTCATTAGTACTGGTTAGCTCAACGTCTCGCAACGCTTACACACCCAGCCTATCTACGTCGTCGTCTTCAACGGCCCTTCAGGGGACTCAAAGTCCCAGGGAAGACTCATCTCGAGGCAAGTTTCCCGCTTAGATGCTTTCAGCGGTTATCTCTTCCGCACGTAGCTACCGGGCAATGCAATTGGCATCACAACCCGTACACCAGTGGTGCGTTCACTCCGGTCCTCTCGTACTAGGAGCAACCCCTCTCAATCTTCCAACGCCCACGGCAGATAGGGACCGAACTGTCTCACGACGTTCTAAACCCAGCTCGCGTACCACTTTAAATGGCGAACAGCCATACCCTTGGGACCTACTTCAGCCCCAGGATGTGATGAGCCGACATCGAGGTGCCAAACACCGCCGTCGATATGAACTCTTGGGCGGTATCAGCCTGTTATCCCCGGAGTACCTTTTATCCGTTGAGCGATGGCCCTTCCATTCAGAACCACCGGATCACTAAGACCTGCTTTCGCACCTGCTCGAGCCGTCACTCTCGCAGTCAAGCTAGCTTATGCCTTTGCACTAACCTCCTGATGTCCGACCAGGATTAGCTAACCTTCGTGCTCCTCCGTTACTCTTTGGGAGGAGACCGCCCCAGTCAAACTACCCACCAGACACTGTCCGCAACCCCGCTCAGGGGCCCACGTTAGAACATCGAACATTAAAGGGTGGTATTTCAAGGTCGGCTCCACGCAGACTGGCGTCCACGCTTCAAAGCCTCCCACCTATCCTACACATCAAGGCTCAAGGTTCAGTGTCAAGCTATAGTAAAGGTTCACGGGGTCTTTCCGTCTTGCCGCGGGTACACTGCATCTTCACAGCGAGTTCAATTTCACTGAGTCTCGGGTGGAGACAGCCTGGCCATCATTACGCCATTCGTGCAGGTCGGAACTTACCCGACAAGGAATTTCGCTACCTTAGGACCGTTATAGTTACGGCCGCCGTTTACCGGGGCTTCGATCAAGAGCTTCGCCCAAAGGCTGACCCCATCAATTAACCTTCCGGCACCGGGCAGGCGTCACACCGTATACGTCCACTTTCGTGTTTGCACAGTGCTGTGTTTTTATTAAACAGTTGCAGCCAGCTGGTATCTGCGACTGGTCTCAGCTCCATCCGCAAGGGACTTCACCAAATCCAGCGTGCCTTCTCCCGAAGTTACGGCACCATTTTGCCTAGTTCCTTCACCCGAGTTCTCTCAAGCGCCTGAGTATTCTCTACCTGACCACCTGTGTCGGTTTGGGGTACGATTGCGTGTTGCCTGGAGCTTAGAGGCTTTTCCTGGAAGCGTAGCATCGGTTACTTCGTCACCGTAGTGACTCGTCGTCACGCCTCAGTGTTGACAGTGTTCCGGATTTACCAAAAACACCCACCTACACGCTTAAACCGGGACAACCGTCGCCCGGCCAACCTAGCTTTCTCCGTCCCCCCTTCGCAGCAACACCCAGTACAGGAATATTAACCTGTTTCCCATCGACTACGCTTTTCAGCCTCGCCTTAGGGGTCGACTCACCCTGCCCCGATTAACGTTGGACAGGAACCCTTGGTCTTCCGGCGTGCGGGTTTTTCACCCGCATTATCGTTACTTATGTCAGCATTCGCACTTCTGATACCTCCAGCAACCCTCACGGGCCACCTTCGCAGGCTTACAGAACGCTCCCCTACCCAACAACGCCTAAGCGTCGCTGCCGCAGCTTCGGTGCATGGTTTAGCCCCGTTACATCTTCCGCGCAGGCCGACTCGACCAGTGAGCTATTACGCTTTCTTTAAATGATGGCTGCTTCTAAGCCAACATCCTGGCTGTCTGGGCCTTCCCACATCGTTTCCCACTTAACCATGACTTTGGGACCTTAGCTGGCGGTCTGGGTTGTTTCCCTCTTCACGACGGACGTTAGCACCCGCCGTGTGTCTCCCGTGATAACATTCTACGGTATTCGCAGTTTGCATCGAGTTGGTAAGTCGGGATGACCCCCTAGTCGAAACAGTGCTCTACCCCCGTAGATGAGTTCACGAGGCGCTACCTAAATAGCTTTCGGGGAGAACCAGCTATCTCCCGGTTTGATTGGCCTTTCACCCCCAGCCACAGGTCATCCGCTAATTTTTCAACATTAGTCGGTTCGGTCCTCCAGTTAGTGTTACCCAACCTTCAACCTGCCCATGGCTAGATCACCGGGTTTCGGGTCTATACTCTGCAACTTAACGCCCAGTTAAGACTCGGTTTCCCTGCGGCTCCCCTATTCGGTTAACCTTGCTACAGAATATAAGTCGCTGACCCATTATACAAAAGGTACGCAGTCACCCCACCCCAAAACACTCACTGCTTGTTTTGTGTGTTGGTCATCGCAAAACACGCGATGACAACCGTCACCTCGACATCCGCATCGCCTTTCGGCCCGGAAGTGTTTTGGTGGTGGGGCTCCCACTGCTTGTACGTACACGGTTTCAGGTTCTATTTCACTCCCCTCGCCGGGGTTCTTTTCGCCTTTCCCTCACGGTACTGGTTCACTATCGGTCAGTCAGGAGTATTTAGCCTTGGAGGATGGTCCCCCCATCTTCAGACAGGATATCACGTGTCCCGCCCTACTCATCGAACTCACAATCTGTGCATTTTTGTGTACGGGACTATCACCCTCTGTCGTGCGACTTTCCAGACGCTTCCACTAATACACAAACTGATTCAGGTTCTGGGCTTTTCCCCGTTCGCTCGCCGCTACTGGGGGAATCTCGGTTGATTTCTTTTCCTCGGGGTACTGAGATGTTTCAGTTCCCCCGGTTCGCCTCATCACACTATGTATTCATGTGATGATAATGTGTCGAAACACACTGGGTTTCCCCATTCGGGTATCGTCGGCTGTTACGGTTCATATCACCTTACCGACGCTTTTCGCAGATTAGCACGCCCTTCATCGCCTCTGACTGCCTAGGCATCCACCGTGTACGCTTAGTCGCTTAACCTCACAACCCGAAGGTGTTTCGTAAAACACGTTCGCGCCGTGATTATTTGAGAGACTCTGATACAACCAAACCACATCCCATTACGAGACAGGTTCAGCCGCATCGTTTCAAATTTCAGCTTGTTCCAGATTGTTAAAGAGCAAATATCATAAAACCTGACTATTGCTAATCAGCTTTAGGATATGACGTAAGTAATCATTTCATGACTTACTGGATGACCCCCGCTTTCACCGGACTGGTCGGATGCGCTGGCGTCCCCTAGGGGATTCGAACCCCTGTTACCGCCGTGAAAGGGCGGTGTCCTGGGCCTCTAGACGAAGGGGACACGACACCGTACTTTGTTGACGCTTTTGCTCATGACGTTCATCAGACAATCTGTGTGGACACTGCACTAACCTGTATCAGGCTTTTGGTAAGGAGGTGATCCAACCGCAGGTTCCCCTACGGTTACCTTGTTACGACTTCACCCCAGTCATGAATCACAAAGTGGTAAGCGCCCCCCGAAGGTTAAGCTACCTACTTCTTTTGCAACCCACTCCCATGGTGTGACGGGCGGTGTGTACAAGGCCCGGGAACGTATTCACCGTAGCATTCTGATCTACGATTACTAGCGATTCCGACTTCATGGAGTCGAGTTGCAGACTCCAATCCGGACTACGACGCACTTTATGAGGTCCGCTTGCTCTCGCGAGGTCGCTTCTCTTTGTATGCGCCATTGTAGCACGTGTGTAGCCCTACTCGTAAGGGCCATGATGACTTGACGTCATCCCCACCTTCCTCCGGTTTATCACCGGCAGTCTCCTTTGAGTTCCCGACCAAATCGCTGGCAACAAAGGATAAGGGTTGCGCTCGTTGCGGGACTTAACCCAACATTTCACAACACGAGCTGACGACAGCCATGCAGCACCTGTCTCAGAGCTCCCGAAGGCACGTTCGCATCTCTGCAAACTTCTCTGGATGTCAAGAGTAGGTAAGGTTCTTCGCGTTGCATCGAATTAAACCACATGCTCCACCGCTTGTGCGGGCCCCCGTCAATTCATTTGAGTTTTAACCTTGCGGCCGTACTCCCCAGGCGGTCGACTTAACGCGTTAGCTCCGGAAGCCACGGTTCAAGACCACAGCCTCCAAGTCGACATCGTTTACGGCGTGGACTACCAGGGTATCTAATCCTGTTTGCTCCCCACGCTTTCGCACCTGAGCGTCAGTCTTCGTCCAGGGGGCCGCCTTCGCCACCGGTATTCCTCCAGATCTCTACGCATTTCACCGCTACACCTGGAATTCTACCCCCCTCTACGAGACTCTAGCCTGCCAGTCTTGAATGCAGTTCCCAGGTTAAGCCCGGGGATTTCACATCCAACTTAACAGACCGCCTGCGTGCGCTTTACGCCCAGTCATTCCGATTAACGCTTGCACCCTCCGTATTACCGCGGCTGCTGGCACGGAGTTAGCCGGTGCTTCTTCTGCGGGTAACGTCAATGAATAAGGCTATTAACCTTATCCCCTTCCTCCCCGCTGAAAGTGCTTTACAACCCGAAGGCCTTCTTCACACACGCGGCATGGCTGCATCAGGGTTTCCCCCATTGTGCAATATTCCCCACTGCTGCCTCCCGTAGGAGTCTGGACCGTGTCTCAGTTCCAGTGTGGCTGGTCATCCTCTCAGACCAGCTAGGGATCGTCGCCTAGGTGGGCCATTACCCCGCCTACTAGCTAATCCCATCTGGGTTCATCCGATGGTGTGAGGCCCGAAGGTCCCCCACTTTGGTCTTGCGACGTTATGCGGTATTAGCTACCGTTTCCAGTAGTTATCCCCCTCCATCGGGCAGATCCCCAGACGTTACTCACCCGTCCGCCGCTCGCCGGCAAAGAAGCAAGCTTCTTCCCGCTGCCGCTCGACTTGCATGTGTTAGGCCTGCCGCCAGCGTTCAATCTGAGCCATGATCAAACTCTTCAATTTAAGATTTGTTTGATTCGCTTAATTAAAAGCTATGCTCAAAGAATTAATAACTGTTTATTCGTAATGAATTTACTGTTGTCACTCTTCAAGACTTTTTTATATCGTTGCCGATACGGTCTTGTGAGTGCCCACACAGATTGTCTGATTGAATTGTTAAAGAGCAGTGCCACAATATCCTGTGGCGCGGGCGGCATATACTATGCTTTTCCGCAGTGAAGTCAAGCGATTATTGCCTGGCTTCCGACTTACCGCACAACAGCGCGAGCGCCGTTGCCGTGTCAGTGGGAGCGCATTATAGGGACTTCTCGGCGGCTGACAAGCGCTAAATGAAAAAAAATAGTTGAGTGCGTTTTTTTTCGGCAACTCGCCGGGAAAGGCAGCATTATGTAGGATATTTAAACGTTAAAAGGCTCGAATCATTGGTGAAATTAGTTACCCAACAGATTTACGCACCATCAATTCCGGCGTAAGCACCAGAACATTCGGTTCAGTATCGGGATGTTCCAACCGATACAGTAAGGTATCAACGGCCAACTCGCCGAGTTCATCTTTAGGTTGATGGATTGTCGTAAGAGGAGGGGACATATAGCGGGCCAACTCAATATCATCATAGCCGATAACCGCCATGTCTTTGGGGATGGTGAGTCCGGCTTGATACAGCGCATGATAAACGCCGACCGCCATGGCGTCATTGCCGGCAAACACCGCATCAGGTTTATTTTCTAACGACAATAGCTGCCGCATTGCCCGATAACCGGTTTCAAATTCAAAATCACCAAAAATTTCATACCCTGCTGGAATAGATAACCCGGCAAGCTGCATGGCCTGACGATACCCTTCGAGCCGGTTATACGCTGTGGTTTTATCTTTTGGGCCCGCAATACAGGCTATTTTTCGATAACCACGTGAAATAAGGTAATTCGTCGCCATCTCGCCGCCCAACAGGGAATTATCCTTAATGACGTCAATTCCCCCATCAAACGGCGCCCAATCCATCACTATCATCGGTATAGAAGGATAGCGATTCATCATATCAGGCAGCGGCCGATGGCTTTCTGTGCACATCAGCAGTACGCCATCGACGCGTTTTTGCAGTAATGTTTCCAGACTGCGACTCATTCGGTCGCGGTCACCTTCGGTATTACACAGGATCAGACTGTAGCCCCGTTCATAACAACTGCGCTCAACGCCACGCACCACCTCGGCGTAAAACGGGTTGTTACTGGCCGTCAGCAGCATGCCTATCGTTTGCGTCTGATTGATTTTGAGACTTCGGGCCAATGCAGAAGGCGCATAATTAAGCTGCTCAACGGCAGCCATCACCCTGTCGCGGACGGTATCGCTGACAAAGCGGTTATTATTGATAACGTGGGAAACCGTAGAGGTGGAAACACCCGCTAAACGGGCGACATCTTTCATGGTTGTCAAAGCTCACCTCTGGGATTGCAAGAAAGCATCTATCTCTTCACGCCACGGTACGGACGGCTGGGCTCCTGGACGGGTGACGGCGATCGCGGCGGCGGCATGAGCGAACTTAACCGCGGCCGACATCGGCTGATTCTCCAGCAGCGCCGTTACCAGCGCGCCGTTGAAGGTGTCTCCGGCGGCAATGGTGTCCACCGCCTGAACCCGATAGCCTGGAATACGTCGCCCATTGCCTTTTTCACTCAACCAGACGCCACGGCTGCCTAAGGTAATCAGTACGGTTGCAATACCTTTATCATGTAATACCTGCGAAGCGCGAGCCGCATCGTCTTCTGTTTTGACGGCGATCCCCGTCAGGCGCTGAGCTTCCGTTTCATTGGGGGTAATGATATCCACCAGCGACAGCAATTCATCAGGCAGTTCACAGGCCGGCGCGGGATTAAGAATAACCTGGGTATGATGTTCATGAGCAAGTCTGGCCGCCGCCGTTACCGTTTCCAATGGCGACTCAAGCTGCATAAGCAAAGCGGAAGCATCGATAATTTGCCGTTGATGACGGCGAAGGTAGTCTGGGGTAACGGCCGCATTTGCACCGGCGTTAACCGCGATCATATTCTCAGCCTCACCGTTGACGAAAATCAAAGCCACGCCGGTCGTTTGGCCTGAAACAGCTTCAACCGCCGAAATATCAATACGGTCTTCGCTTAACTGCCGGCGGATCTTTGTACCGATGTCATCATCGCCGACACAGGCGATAAAGGCGATATCCGCGCCGCTGCGTCCAGCGGCAACAGCTTGATTAGCCCCTTTTCCGCCGAAAGCGACACGGTATTGCTTACCGATCACCGTTTCCCCCGGAAAGGGAAATTGCTCCAGATTGAGAATATGGTCAGCATTAATACTGCCCAATACCACCAGCTTACCCATTTTCATGATGCTGAATTCCGATACGTTTATCATGCGCCGCCGTGTTAACGGCGGCGCTCGCCCTGCTCTTCTTTATATTGACTACTTTGTTACCAGTTTCAGATCAACCGGGATGATAGCCTGCACTTTTTCGCCTTTCAGCGCCTTATCGGCGGTTTCAACGCCGATAACGCCAATCTGATCGGGGCGCTGCGCGACCGTTGCGGCCAATCTGCCGGACTCAACGGCTTTCACGCCGTCTTCCGTGCCGTCAAATCCCACCACCAGCACATCAGTTTTACCTGCGGTTTGCAACGCCCGCAACGCGCCAAGCGCCATTTCGTCATTCTGAGCAAATACCGCCTGCACTTCAGGGTGCGCCGTCAAAAGATTCTGCATTACATTCAGCCCTTTAGTGCGATCGAAGTCGGCAGGCTGACTGGCCAGAATAGTAAACTTGTGGTTTTCGGCGGACTTTATAAAACCCGCGCCGCGCTCACGCGCCGCAGAGGTTCCGGCAATCCCTTCCAACTGGATGATCTTGGCGCCTTCACCCACTTTTTTCGCAATAAAATCACCGGCGACTTTACCGCCAAAGGCATTATCAGAAGCGACGTGGCTAACCACTTCACCGCTGCTTGCCACGCGATCGAGGGTAATTACCGGAATTTTCGCCTGGTTGGCCAGCTTAATGGCGTTACCCACCGCATCGGAGTCAGTAGGGTTAATCAGCAGTACTTTCGTGCCACGAACCGTCAGATCCTGAACGTTCGCCAGCTCTTTGGCCGGGTTGTTTTGAGAATCCAACACCACCAGGTTATATCCCAGCTTGTCGGCTTCTTTTTGCGCCCCATCTTTCATTGATACAAAGAACGGGTTATTCAATGTTGATACCACCAGAGCAATCGTATCTTTGGCCAGTGCATTGGCGCTGACAGCCGCACTTAGCGCAACAGCAGAAACCAGTGTCGCCAGTTTTTTCATATTCATAGCTCAATTCCTGTGTGAATAAGGGTTATTTACCGCTTTTGTTATCTACCAAAACCGCCAGCAAAATGACGACTGCTTTGACGATCATCTGGTAGTAAGAAGAAACACCGAGTAAATTCAGTCCATTGTTAAGAAAACCGAGGATCAGCGCGCCAATCAGCGTGCCGATAATACGTCCTTTTCCGCCGGCCAAACTCGTTCCGCCCAGCACTACCGCCGCGATGGCGTCAAGCTCGTAGCCTGTTCCGGCGGTAGGTTGAGCCGAAGATAAACGCGCCACTTCGATAATTCCCGCCAGGGCGGATAACAGCCCGCACAGGGAATAGACGATGATTTTAATTTTATCAACGCTGATGCCCGACAGCCGGGTGGCGGACTCATTGCCGCCCAGCGCATAGATATAACGGCCTAACCGGGTGTGATGCAGCATGTACCAGGCCGCCGCGAATACGATAACCATAATCCAGACGGGCGTCGGAACCCCCAACGGACGACCGATGCCGAACCAGCCGAAGGCATCCGCGGCATCGGAAAAGCCGGTATTCATCGGGCTGCCGTTGGTATAAACCATGGTGACGCCGCGCAATAACAGCATCATGACCAACGTGGCGATAAACGCCTGAACTTTTCCTTTCGCGACAATAACGCCCGTTCCCGCGCCAATAAACGTCCCCAACGCCAGCGCGCCTAACACCGCGAACAGGGCGTTGACCTCAAGACCGACAATCGATGCGGCCACCGCGCCGGTCAGCGCCAGTAAAGAACCAACGGAAAGATCGATGCCGGAAGTAAGAATCACCAGCGTCATTCCCACCGCCATGATGGCATTGACGGACGTTTGCTGGAGAATATTGAACAGATTGTTCAAGGTGAAAAAATTAGGGCTCATAGCGGAAACGGCCGCAATAAGGATCAGCAGGGCGATCAGCGATTTCTGCTCAAGTAGCCATTCTTTACTGAACCAGCGTTTTGCCGTGATGGATTGGGAATTCATGTCTGACTTACTCCTGCTTTACGCCGTATTGCTTACCAACGGCCGCAGCCATCAGCGCTTCCTGGGTTGCTTGCTCAATCGGAAACTCGCCGCTTAAGCGGCCTTCGTGCATAACAATGATGCGATCGCTCATTCCCAATACTTCGGGCATTTCGGATGACACCAGGATGATGCTCAGTCCCTCTTGTTTGAACTGATTGATTAACTGATAGATTTCTTTTTTGGCGCCCACATCGACCCCGCGTGTGGGCTCATCAAGAATCAACACGTTGGGGCGGGTCATCAATCCGCGGGCGATGGCGACTTTCTGTTGATTACCGCCGGACAACAGCCCGACAGGCTGCTCCATAGACGGAGTTTTGATATTAAACAGGCGGATAAAATCGCCGACGGCCAGCTGCTCTTGCGGATGTTTAATCTGACCGCCGCGACGGCTGAAATAACGCAGTGCAGTTAACGACATATTCTCTTTGACCGACATGCCTAATACCAAACCGTCGCGTTTTCGATCTTCAGAAATATAGACAATACCGTTGGCCAGACCATCCTGCGGTTTACGTGTCACGACCTCCCGCCCATCCAGCGCCACATAACCGCCGGACCGCGGCAGTGCGCCGTAAAGTATTTTCATTAATTCGGTACGCCCGGCGCCCATTAACCCCGCAACGCCAAGAATTTCCCCTTTGCGTACGGTAAAGCTGACGTTATCGACGCCTGGCCCGGAAAGATTCTTCACCTGTAAGCGAACGTGTCCCGGCGGCTGATTCAGGCGAGGATATTGATCTTCCAGTTTGCGGCCGACCATCATTTCAATCAGCCGATCTTCCTGCAAATCGCTAACCGGGCATTCGCCGATAAACTGGCCGTCGCGAAATACGGTCACGTCATCGCATATTTCAAAGATCTCTTTCAGACGGTGAGAAATATAAACAATGCCGCGCCCCTGAGCCTGTAACTCTTTAATTACGCTGAATAACGATGCGGTTTCGGTATCGGTCAGCGCATCGGTAGGCTCATCCATGATGATGACTTTTGATTCAAAACTCAGCACTTTGGCGATCTCCACCATTTGCTGATCGCCAATCGACAGATCGCCAACCATACGCCGGCTGTCATACCGCAGGTTCAAACGCTTCAGCAGTTTGTCCGCTTCCGCGTACATCTTATTCCAGTCAATACGGCCAAAGCGGTTGGTGAACTCACGTCCGAGAAAAATATTTTCGGCGATAGTAAGCTGGGGGATAAGGTTGAGTTCCTGATGAATAATACCAATTCCGGCGTCCTGAGAGGCTTTCGGACCGCTGAACTCCACTTCTTTTCCCAGAAAACGCACGCTGCCGGCGTCTTTCTGGTAGATACCGGTCAACACTTTCATCATGGTGGATTTACCGGCGCCATTTTCGCCCACCAGCGCCATCACCTTGCCCGGATAAACATTCAACGCCGCCCCGGAAAGCGCCTTAACGCCGGGAAAAGTTTTGGTAATGCCTTGCAGTTGCAGTAAAGGTTGCATTGATGCCTCAGAACGTTACGCCTGCGCAAAGAATGACATTGGCATACGGAGAGCATTCTCCGCTGCGAATGATGGCCCGGCTTTTTCCGCTTTGAATTTTGAAATCCTCATGGCTGACATAATGCAATTCGATTGAGTTTCCCTGATGTCGCTCAAGCTGTTTCAATTGATCGAGTAACGCGTTATGGAGTGTTGGATTTTTTTCCGCCATTTCTTCCGCAAGAATCGCGGCCTCGACCTGCATCTCGCTGGTGACGGCCTCCACAACCTGTAAAAAGGTGGGGATGTTGTGAGTCAATGCCATATCGATTCGCGTTGTCGTATCGGGAATAGGCAAGCCAGCGTCGCCAATCACCACCCGATCGGTATGACCCAAACGGGAAATTACGGAAGATATATCTGCATTCAGCAATACGGCTTTTTTCATTGATTCACCCCACCAGCGAAACGTTTCGCTGGTAAAGATTGTAGGAAAAGAGAATACGGAAAGGCAAAGGAGAGATAGTAAAATTGTGATCGTTATCG
The DNA here is from genome assembly GCF_017569925.1 of Brenneria izadpanahii. Taxonomy (NCBI): domain Bacteria; kingdom Pseudomonadati; phylum Pseudomonadota; class Gammaproteobacteria; order Enterobacterales; family Pectobacteriaceae; genus Brenneria; species Brenneria izadpanahii. The sequence continues at coordinate 5,229,494 of NZ_CP050854.1, forward strand.
AAACGTTTCGCTGACGTGAAGTAAAATTGAAGATACCGACGGTAAAAACCGCGGAGAAATGCGAATAAACGCAACGCACAAAAAGCTAGGCCGATGCAAAAGGCGGAACATGCCTAATACCAGTTTGATATTGCCCGCCTCTACGCGGTTCGACCTAACAGGCGCCGCTTGCGGCGTGTAAAAACGCACGCGTTTTTGTAAGGGAACACAGCGGCGGGGTTAACGTTTAGGATACCCCGCGCCGTGATCCCGGCTTAAACGCAAGGCATCAGGATTTATGCTCGCCTGGCCCAATATTCAAGCCCGGAGTTCAAAGTTTACGGATATGTTTTACTTCCAGCTCAACGGAGTTGAAATCTTTATCCAGCTCGCCCTGAATCTCGACTTTATCCGTGGGAGAAACGTTCTGCCCGTTCCAACGCTTATGATCGATCTCTACTCTTATCGTGCCCGTTGCATCACGGAACAGGTAATCGTCATTGCCGATGCGCTGTTCTATATTACCTGTCAGAGTAATCCAACTGTCATCTTTCATCTCCAGAGCCTTGTCTACCGTGGTCGCGCTGCTGTTCGGGCCTGAAAATCCGCCTTGCGGCGCGCTGACGGCCGAAGAATCAGGGCTTACCAAGCCCCCAGTCTGGGCAGCGAAGACCGGTGCGGAAATCAGGGCCGTAATGGCGAAAAGTGCGATTGTTTTTTTCATGCTCTACCTTCCTTATTCCATGTATTTTCATCGTAGTTCGGTTTTCAGGCAGCATTAAAACAAATGGTTCTTAACAGCATCTTAAGAAATGGCCGCCGGTGATTTTATTTGTTTATCTTGTCGTTATTGCCCGATTCTGGCGATTTTACCTGTACATGCCGTCACGCTATTTCGTATAAAAACCCAAGACAAGAATGCATGGAGCAGCCATGAGAATTTTGTTAATCGAAGACGATCGTCTGATTGGCGACGGGCTTAAAGCCGGACTAACCAAACTTGGTTTTAATGTTGACTGGTTTACGCAAGGTAAAGCAGGCGCCGCGGCCATAGACGCGGCACCTTATGATGCGGTGGTGCTCGATCTCAGCCTGCCGGAAATAGACGGGTTGGATATTCTGCGGCAATGGCGCCAGGCCAGACACGATGAACCGGTACTGGTCCTCACCGCCCGAGACGCGTTGGAGCAGCGCGTTGAGGGGTTGCAACAGGGCGCTGACGACTATCTGAGTAAACCCTTTGCCCTGACGGAGGTCGCCGCGCGCCTACAAGCGCTGATCCGTCGTCGGCACGGACAGCTTCAGCCCGTACTGACGCATGGCGCCGTATCTCTTGAGCTGGGATCTCGTACCGTAACTTTAAACAACGAACCGCAGGTACTTAAATCCCGCGAGTTGGCGCTGCTTGAACTGTTTCTGATGAATCCCGGCCGCGTATTGACGCGCGCGCAGTTGGAAGAAAAACTGTATGGCTGGGATGATGACGTATCCAGCAACGCTGTCGAAGTGCATATCCATCATTTACGCAAAAAGCTGGGCAGCGGCTTCATCCGCACGGTACACGGCGTCGGCTATATTCTGGGAGAGGCGTCATGAAGTCTCTCAGCCTGCGCCTGCGGCTGGCTATCGGATTTATTTTGCTGACGCTGGTCTGTTGGGGGATAGCCGGACTCCTGTCCTGGCATCAAACACGCCATACGATTAATGAACTGTTCGATACCCAGCAAATGCTATTTGCCAAACGGCTGGCCACTGTAAATCCCAAAGAGTTAAGCGCCAATCCCCAGTCACTGCCGAAAACCAAAAAGCTGGCGCGCCATCATCGAGGCAATCAGGAAGAAGATGCGCTGGCCTTTGCGCTATTCACCCGGGATGGCCGGATGGTGCTGAATGATGGCGAGAACGGTAAAGATTTCATCTTTAACTACTCGCAAAATGGGTTTACCGACGGCAGGCTGCGCGACGATGATGATAAATGGCGTATGGTATGGCTGGCGACGGAAGATAACCGCTATATCGTCGTTGTCGGGCAGGAATGGGAATACCGTCGGGATAGGGTTCTGGATATCGTAAAGACTAATCTCATGCCCTGGCTATTTGCCCTGCCGGTTATGCTGCTACTGATGTTCTGGCTGATTTCCCGTGAACTGTCGCCGCTTAAGCTCATCGCCAGACAGCTTAGCCGGCGTCCTCCTGAAGAGGACGCGCCGCTTGATACCCGTGCGATACCCAAGGAAGTTCTGCCGCTGGTCAATGAGCTGAACAACCTGTTTACCCGCATCAGCGACATGCTGTTGCGCGAGCGTCGCTTTACCTCCGATGCCGCCCATGAGTTGCGCAGCCCGCTGGCGGCCCTGAAGGTGCAGACGGAACTGGCGCAGTTGTCCGATGACGACGAGATCGTACGTCGTCGGGCGCTGAATAATCTGGACGAAGGAATAGATCGCGCCACGCGGCTGGTGGATCAACTGTTAACGCTTTCCCGGCTGGATTCTCAATCCTTCGCTAACGGATTGATGCCCGTTCAATTACGGGATCTGCTACAGCAAATGGTTGTCGATCATTACCATAAAGCACATATGGCGGGCATCGAACTGATGCTTGATGTTCCGAAAGAGCCGGTTGTTATCCAGGGCCATCCGCTGCTGATGACGGTACTGATTCGTAATCTGCTTGATAACGCCATTCGCTACAGCCATAAGGGCGGAACAATAAAACTGAAGCTCTCGGCGCGGAAAATCCAGGTTATCGACGATGGACCGGGTATTAGCGGCGAGGCATTGGCCAGGGTGGGCGAACGCTTTTATCGCCCCCCCGGACAGGAGAAATCCGGCAGCGGTTTAGGGCTATCCATTGTGAATAATATCGCCCGGCTGCATGGCATGCGGGTTAATCTGGCCAACCGTCCCGAAGGCGGTCTGGAAGCATCGGTAAGCTGGTGAAGGCCGGCGGGGCGTCGTTCCAACCCCGTCGGGCCGGGTTTTACCCGCTCCGCGCCGCCACCGCAATGAATTTGCTTAAATCTCTACCTGAATACCGAGTTCAATCAACCGGTTAGGCGGAATTTCAAATTGATCGGCCGCCCGTAGCGCGTTACGGCTAAGCATCATAAATAGTTTGCCGCGCATACGCAGATACCAGGGACGTTTGCCCATCGTCAGTGACTCGTTGGACATAAAGAATGAGGTTTCCAGCATCTCGCAGGTCAACCCATCCTGCCAACAGCGATGAAACACCTCTTCTACGTTAGGCGTTTCACGCCAGCCATAGTTGGCGATAACGCGCCAGAACGTGGGCGAAAGTTGTTCCACCGAAACCCTGCGCGCATTAAGCACGTAGGGCGCATCTTCGTTTTTCATGGTCAGCAGCACCACCCGTTCATGCAATATCTTGTTATGTTTCAGGTTGTGCAACAGCGCAAACGGAATAACGTGCGTGGCCCGCGACAGATAAACCGCCGTTCCCGGCACTTTTAACGGGGGATTTTTCTCTAACGAGGCGATCATGGCGTCCAGCGAATTACCATGCTCGTTCAGGCGGCGTAACAGCCTGAACCGCTCACTTTTCCAGGTGGTCATGATGATAAACATCACCATTCCCAGCGTCAGCGGCAACCAGCCGCCTGAGAAGATTTTCACCACGTTGGCCAAAAACATCGGCACGTCGATCAGCAACAGCCCGATCAGCAGTATCCACACCAGATAACGGTGCCAGTGCCAGTTATGTATCGCGACGGTACAGGACAGGATACTGGTCAACACCATGGTCCCGGTTACCGCGATACCGTAGGCGGCGGCCAGGTTGCTCGAATGTTCAAAGCTGGCGATCACGATCACCACGGCAACGTATAACAGCCAGTTAATCGACGGGATATAAATCTGACCGGACTCCATATCAGAGGTATGCACAATACGCATGGGGGGAAGATACCCCAGGCGCACCGCCTGGCGGGTGAGTGAAAATACGCCGGAAATGACCGCCTGTGACGCAATGATCGTCGCCAGCGTCGCCAACACCAGCAATGGAATCAACGCCCAGTTGGGCGCCAATAGAAAGAAGGGGTTTTTAATCGCATCCGGATTTTTAAGTAATAACGCGCCCTGACCAAAATAATTGAGCACCAGCGAGGGAAGAACGACGGTAAACCAGGCCAGACGGATAGGAAACTTGCCGAAGTGCCCCATATCCGCATACAGCGCCTCGACGCCGGTAATAGCCAGCACCACCGCCCCCAGCGCAAAAAACGCCACCATTTTATATTCAATAAAGAAGTGAATGGCCCACATCGGATTCAGCGCATGCAGCACTTGCGGGTTGGCAATGATGCTCCGCGCGCCCAGCACCGCCAGCGTAAGAAACCAGAGCATCATGACCGGCGCAAACAGTTTTCCTACGCTTCCGGTGCCATGCTTCTGAATAATAAACAGTAATGTCAGCACGACAATCGATGCCGGAACGATATAGTGATCCATCGACGGCGCGACGATTTCAATCCCCTCTATCGCAGACATCACCGATATCGCCGGCGTGATGACCACCTCGCCATAGAAAAAACTGCCGCCAATCAGCCCCATAATCACCAATATCGACGTCATTCGATAAGAGGTATTACGCCCGGCCAGCGACATCAGCGTGAGGATACCGCCTTCACCGGCGTTATCGGCCCGCATGACATAAGCCAGATACTTCAGAGAGACGACAATGATCAATAGCCAAAAGATCAAAGAAAGAAAACCAAATACCGAGTCTGGTTCAACACCAAAACCAAACTGCCCAGATAAGCACTCCCTTAGCGTATAAAGCGGGCTGGTTCCTATATCTCCATAAACCACCCCTATCGCTGCCAGCGTGACGGCCGGAAGCGAACGTTTATGTTCTGAGCTCATAAAACTTATCTTCTTTTATCAATCTGTTAGCGAATACTGGCTTTGAATTTCTATCCGCCCAAAAACGCACAGTATGCACAAATAACCGCAAAATCCTATTTTTATATTGATTATGAAACATCCTGAAAAAGGTCGTTTATTGATTAACCAACCTGGAAGGATTGATAATTAGCTCTTTCCAGCTAAGAAAAATCTGTGATCTGCCGTTTATTATTAGTATTGTTTTTATGCTAGCGAAACCACGGGAACGATTGATTAATTATGGTTCAATCCGCCGCTTTGGCTGAGAGAATTTCACGCCTCAGTAATGCACTAGAGCATGGCCTGTATGAACGGCAACATGCTATTCGCCTGTGCCTGCTGGCCGCGTTAAGCGGAGAAAGCGTTTTTCTGCTGGGTCCGCCGGGCATAGCCAAAAGCATGATCGCCCGACGCCTTAAATTCGCTTTTCGTCATGCGAATGCTTTCGAATATCTGATGACGCGCTTTTCCACGCCCGAAGAGGTGTTCGGTCCGTTGTCTATTCAGGCGCTAAAAGATGAAGGACGCTACCAGCGATTAACCGAAGGTTATCTGCCGGAAGCGGAGATAGTCTTTCTGGATGAAATCTGGAAAGCCGGCCCGGCGATATTAAACACGTTACTGACCGCCATTAACGAACGCCGCTTCCGCAACGGCAACAGCGAAGACCCCATACCAATGCGTCTTCTGGTCACCGCTTCCAACGAACTCCCCGAAGCAGACAGCAGTCTGGAAGCCCTGTATGACCGAATGCTCATTCGTCTGTGGCTGGATCGGGTGCAGGAAAAACATAATTTCCGCGCCCTACTGTTGAATAACGGCGGCGCCCATGACAACCCAGTCAGCCCGTCCGTCAGCGTAAGCGATGAAGAATATCAGCAGTGGCAAAAGGATATTGACCAGGTTTCACTGCCGGAAAACTGCTTCGAACTGATTTATCAATTACGCCAGAAGCTCGATACCCTGGAGCAGGCGCCCTATATCTCCGACCGGCGCTGGAAAAAAGCGCTGCGTCTGCTCCAGGCCTGCGCCTTTTTCAGCGGGCGGGAAAGCATTACCCCGGTTGATATTATCTTGCTGAAGGATTGTCTGTGGCACGACGGGGATACCCTGATTCTGGTAGAGCAGCAGCTCGAACAGCTGGTAACCGAGCAGGCTTATCAGCAAAAGGATCAGCTGTTTCGCTTACAACAGTTAAACATGAAGCGTCAGCAATACCAGATGCAGCAGAGCGAGCTACAGGCGCTGACGCTGGAAAGACACGGCCACTTTTTAGGCCGGAAATTCCACTATTCCTTACCGGAGACGTTGAGCGAGGATTCCATCGGTCTGGTTTTACAACGGCCGCTCGTACTCAACGACATAGAGGTTACCCATCTGGTCATTGATAAAAACGCCTTGCAAAGCTGGCTGCAAAAAGGGGGAGAAATACGCGGAAAACTAAATGGCGTCGGTTTTACTCAACCGCTGGATCTGGTGGTGGACGATCGCCATCATCTGACCATCCGCGATATCAGCCTGCAATCATCCATCCTTTCACTGCCGGAAAAGCGCGACGTCACCTTACCGGCGGAACTCATGGATGAATACGCAAATTTGAAAATACAATCGAGTGAACAACGGCGTTTATTCAATCAACATCAGCCCTGTTTGTTCGTTCCCGCAGAATGGCTGGCAAAGATCGAATCCAGCCTGCAACACGTTGCTGAGCAAATTCAGCAATCAGAACTGGATTAAACGCCGATGATCACGCTGGAATCATTGGAAATGCTGCTGTCGATCGACGAAAACGAACTACTGGACGACATGATAGTGACGCTTTTGTCTACCCCGCAGTTGGCGGTTTTCTTTGAGAAGTCTCCCAGACTAAAGTCCGCGCTGCTTAACGATATCCCGATCTGGAAAGAAACGTTAAAGCAGCGCCTGCACAGCACTCAGGCGCCTCCAGAGCTGGAAACGGAGTTCGAATGCTATCAGCGTTCCCAGACGGCGAACCAGCAGGCATTTCAGACGCGGCTGCCGCGAATAATGGAAATGCTCAGTTCGGTTGAGTCTCCGTTTCTAACCCAGGCCGATCGGCTGATACACCAGCCAGAATTCACGCTAGGGCAAAAAATAAGCAGCGGATTACGCTCGCTGTTTTTACAGCGCTGGCGGCTAAGCCTGACGCTGCAAACCGTTTCCCTGCATCATCAGATCATGGAGCAGGAACGGGAGATCCTGCTGGATGAGCTACAGCAAAGACTGACGCTGAGCGGCAAGCTGGAGCCTATTCTGGCGGAGAATGAACATGCGGCGGGGCGGTTGTGGGATCTCAGCGCCGGGCGGCTGATTCGCACCGATCATCAGATTCTGCTGGATTTCGGCGCATTCCTGCAACGACAGCCCGCGCTGCAACGCCTGGCCGAACGTTTGGGACGCAGCCGGGAAACAAAATCCATTCTTAGCCAGGACGCGCCGAAAGAAACATTCCGGGTGATGGTTCGTGAACCGGAAACCGTACCGGAACAGGTCAGCGGCATTCACCAAAGCGATGACATCCTGCGCCTGTTGCCGGTGGAAATGGCTTCAATGAACATCGGCGAACTTGAATATGAATTCTACCGCCGATTACTGGAACATCGCCTGTTAACTTACCGTTTGCAAGGCGAAAACTGGCGCGAAAAAATCAGCGAGCGGCCGGTTATTCATCAACAAAACGAACAACAGCCGCGCGGGCCGTTCATCGTCTGCGTTGACACTTCCGGCTCTATGGGCGGATTTAACGAGCGCTGTGCGAAAGCCTTCTGTCTGGCGTTACTGCGCGTCGCGCTGGCCGACAATCGCCGTTGTTACATCATGCTGTTTTCAACCGGCATAGTGAAATATGAGCTGACCGGCGAAAACGGGCTCGAACAGGCGATTCGCTTCCTAAGCCAGACATTCCGCGGCGGGACAGACTTAAGCGCCTGCTTATCCGCCCTGATAGATAAAATGGAGGAAGGACAATGGCACGATGCCGATGCGGTCGTTATTTCAGATTTTATTGCCCAACGCTTGCCGGATGAGGTGATCAATAAAGTCAAACAGCGTCAGAAACTGTTACAGCACCGCTTTCATGCCGTAGCGATGTCCGATCACGGCAAACCCGGCATCATGCGCATCTTCGATCATATCTGGCGCTTTGATACCGGCTTAAAAAGCCGATTAATGCGGCGCTGGCAGCACGTATAAACCCATCCCTACCCGACCGAATGGCTGAAAGACGCCGGCACGCCCGTTGTTCAAGAGATGGCGGGACTATCCGAATCGGCGTATAAATTATCTTCTTGATTGAGATTCTTCCTGGTAAGTTGCCCTTTAAGAGTCAATCCATCACCTTATAACGCGATTAAATGAAGATTTAAGGAGAAAACGTGTCGGAAACCTATCAGATCGATAATCTCGATCGCGGCATTCTTTCTGCGTTAATGGACAATGCCCGAACGCCCTATGCCGAACTGGCGAAGCAGTTTTCCGTCAGTCCCGGAACCATCCATGTCAGGGTGGAAAAGATGAAACAGGCGGGCATCATCATCGGCACGCGGCTGGATGTGAGTCCGAAACAGCTGGGGTATGATGTCTGCTGTTTTATCGGCATCATTCTGAAAAGCGCCAAAGATTATCCGTCGGCGCTGGAAAAGCTGAATAACCTGGAAGAAGTGGTGGAGGCTTATTACACCACAGGCCATTACAGCATTTTTATTAAGGTTATGTGCCGCTCAATTGACGCCCTGCAACACGTACTTATCAACAAGATCCAAACAATTGATGAGATACAGTCCACTGAAACGCTGATCTCCCTGCAAAACCCCATTATGCGGACGATCGCGCCCTAACTCATTTTTCTATACCCCTATTATCCACAGGTAGATCCCAGCCTGATCACAGCGTACAATGTCCCGTCTTTTATCAGGTGGGATGGTGTATGGCAGATATTACGCTAATCAGCGGCAGTACCTTGGGCAGCGCCGAATATGTGGCGGAGCATTTAGCCGAAATACTGGAAAAGAAAAACTTCTCCACGGAAATGCTGCATGGTCCCGAACTGAATGAGCTGCCGGATAGCGGTTTATGGCTGGTGGTCACATCGACTCACGGAGCGGGTGAACTGCCGGACAATCTGCAGCCGCTGTTTGAACAGTTGGAACAGCAGAAACCCGATCTTTCCCAGGTGAGTTTCGGTGCGATCGGTATCGGCAGTAAAGAGTACGATACGTTTTGCGGCGCGATCCTGACAGTGGATCGAATTCTTAGCCAGCTAGGCGCAAAAAGGATCGGCGAGATACTGCGAATTGACATCACCCAACACGAAATCCCGGAGGATCCCGCAGAAGAGTGGCTGGGATCCTGGATTAATTTACTCAATTAAGGTGAAATATTCAGCAGTTGAATGTGGATAACTATGCTCAATTCAGGTGTGAAAGCGGTAGTTATCCAAAGAACAACTGCTGATCGTTTTTTGCCCTGTGCACAAGTAGCCATTAAGATCCCAGCTTATACGTTGCAGGATCACCGATCATTCACAGCTAACGATCTTCATTAATTCATTGATCCTTAGCATGAATAAGCACTTATCCACACGGATGGACGATCCTAATAAGAGATCTAATAAAGAGATCTTTAAATAAAAAGATCTTTCTTTAATTAGCAACGATCCAACCTACTTGGTCGTTTGCTTAAAGTTGAGTAGAATCCACCTCCCCAGAGCCAGTAACGATCATTCGCAACTATGCGAGGAGCAGTACCATGTTTTATCCAGATCCTTTTGACGTCATCGTGATCGGCGGCGGTCACGCCGGTACGGAAGCGGCAATGGCCTCAGCCCGTATGGGACGGCAAACCCTTTTGCTGACGCACAATATCGATACGTTGGGGCAAATGTCTTGTAACCCGGCGGTTGGCGGCATCGGGAAAGGTCATCTGGTTAAAGAGATCGATGCCATGGGCGGGCTGATGGCTCGCGCCGTCGATCAGGCAGGCATTCAGTTTAGGATACTAAACATCAGTAAAGGCCCGGCGGTCCGCGCAACACGCGCTCAGGCCGATCGAGTCCTCTACCGGCAGGCGATCCGCACCGCGTTGGAAAACCAGCCTAATCTGATGATCTTCCAGCAGGCGGTTGACGATCTTATCGTTGAAAACGATCGTGTTGTGGGCGCGGTGACTCAGATGGGGTTAAAGTTCCGGGCCAAGGCCATCGTGCTGACCGTGGGAACTTTCCTTGATGGCAAAATTCATATTGGTCTGGATAATTACAGCGGCGGACGCGCCGGGGATCCGCCCTCCATTCCGCTGGCGCGACGCCTGCGTGAGCTGCCGTTGCGGGTTAATCGCCTGAAAACCGGTACGCCGCCGCGTATCGACGCCAGAACCATCGATTTTAGCGTACTGAAGCAGCAGCATGGCGACGATCCCATGCCGGTGTTTTCGTTCCTGGGGCAGGCAAGCCAGCATCCGGCGCAAATGCCTTGCTATATCACGCATACCAATGAAAAAACGCATGACGTGATCCGCAATAATCTGGATCGCAGTCCGATGTACGCGGGGATCATTGAAGGGATCGGCCCTCGTTATTGTCCTTCCATTGAAGACAAGGTTATGCGCTTCGCCGATCGCAATTCGCACCAGATCTTTCTGGAGCCCGAAGGGCTGACCAGCAATGAAATTTATCCCAATGGGATTTCAACCAGTCTGCCGTTCGATGTGCAATGGCAGATCGTACGTTCCATGACCGGAATGGAAAATGCCCGTATTGTGCGTCCCGGTTATGCCATTGAGTACGATTTCTTCGATCCGCGCGATTTAAAAAATACCTTGGAGAACAAGTTTATCCACGGGCTGTTCTTTGCGGGCCAGATTAACGGCACCACCGGCTATGAAGAGGCCGCGGCTCAGGGAATGCTGGCGGGATTGAATGCCGCCCGTTTGGCGTTCGAACAGGAGGGGTGGTCGCCACGCCGCGATCAGGCCTATCTGGGGGTGCTGGTGGACGATCTCTGCACGCTGGGAACCAAAGAACCCTACCGGATGTTTACCTCCCGCGCCGAATACCGCCTGATGCTGCGGGAAGACAATGCCGATCTGCGTTTAACGGAAATCGGCCGCGAACTGGGGATGGTGGACGACTATCGCTGGGCGCGTTTCAATGAGAAGCTGGAACGCATTGAAAAAGAACGCCAGCGTTTACGTGATATCCGGATCCATCCGCAATCCGAACATCTGGATCAGGTCAATGCCTTGCTGAAAACGCCGCTTTCACGTGAATCAAACGGCGAAGAGCTGCTGCGTCGTCCGGAAGTCGACTATGCCATGCTTACCCAACTGCCGTTATTCGCCCCGGCGTTGACGGATGAACAGGCCGCCGAACAGGTTGAAATTCAGGTTAAATACGAAGGATATATCGCCCGTCAGCAGGACGAAATCGAGAAACAGCTGCGTAACGAAAATACGCTTCTGCCGGCCGAGCTGGATTATCGCCAGGTCAATGGTCTGTCTAATGAAGTGATCGCCAAGCTTAACGATCATAAACCCGGTTCGATCGGCCAGGCTTCCCGAATTTCCGGTATTACGCCCGCGGCGATCTCTATCCTGTTGGTATGGCTGAAAAAACAAGGTCTGCTGCGCCGCAGCGCCTGAGTTGAGGTTGCATTATCATTCTGAACTGGTGACGAAGGGGCTATCGGTCGCGTATTCTTTGCGATAGTCGTTCTCGCGCGTTTTCCGTCGTTCCTGCCTACTGATTTCGCCATCCCTGCGGCGGTAGGCGGGGATACCTGTCACCAGTCTGATATCCACATAAATAATTCCAGGATCTTATTGTGCACAATACTCTCGATAATCTGCTGAAAACAGCCGGCATTGTGATCTCAGATAAACAAAAAATATTATTAATACAATATGTTGAGATGCTGAATAAGTGGAATAAGGCCTATAACTTGACCTCCGTTCGCGATCCCCGCCAAATGCTTGTCAGACACATTATGGACAGCATCGTGGTCGAGCCCCATTTGCAGGGGCAGCGTTTTATCGACGTGGGAACCGGGCCCGGACTGCCGGGGATCCCGTTGGCGATAGTCCGCCCCGCGTCGCATTTTACGCTGCTCGACAGCCTGGGAAAACGCGTTCGCTTCCTGCGTCAGGTTCAGCACGAACTACAGCTTGAGAATGTTTCACCGGTACAAAGCCGCGTCGAAGATTTTCCCGCCGAACCTCCCTTTGATGGTATTATCAGTCGCGCATTTGCTTCTCTGCAGGATATGGTTAAGTGGTGTCACCATCTTCCCGCCAAACCGTCCGGCCGTTTCTATGCCTTGAAAGGCGTATTACCTGAAGAAGAGCTTGCGGCGTTGCCGCAAGGGATTGGGCTAGAGCAGGCCATTAGCTTGTCGGTGCCGGAATTGGAAGGCGAGCGTCATCTGATTGTGCTTAAACCAAACTAATTTTGCGTTTTATCAAAAAAATTATAACTAATATCTTGTTATCGGTTATTCACATTGCTGGTCGTTTTATGTGTGCTTTGATGGTTAGCGATCACCAATATTTCACATATGACTGTTTTACTTTTGAAAAATTTACTTTCAAGATGAATGTTCATCGATCAAAAAATTGCCCGCTCGCAAAAATCATGCTGATTTGTTTGTTAAATTGGTAAAGTAAAAACATTAATAATGTCAACAAATGGTTTATGCGCTGTTTATCGCGTGTTTTTGATGAGTGTTTTTTTAACTAATTGAATTTAAATAATATAAATAGCTCTCTCTGCTAAAGACAAGAAACGACGCCATCCGCTATAAAATGTTAAAAGGCGCGTTTATGTGAGGCGTATCACAGATTAGAGGGCGTTAGAAATTAATTGCAATACATTGATGCGAGTATGGTTGTTAGCGAAAATGAGGTTCTGGCAAGAGATTTAAATAATTGTTCACCTTTTCGCTACTTATCGATTGAATTCGCAGGTATGACCCGTATAATTTGCTCGTTTTTTGCTGCTTGACTCAAGGGGATAAAGGCAGTTTTATACGTCTTCAGCATGCCTCTAGAGGTACGGAGAAAACAAACGTATGTCTGTGTCCCTTTACAGCGGAAAAACGGCTCTGAGGTTGCTGTTATTGCAGTTAGCCACGTTTATTCTGCTGAGCGCGGTGTTTACGGCTCGCAGTCTTGAGGCCGGGAGTTCCGCGTTGGGCGGGGGGCTGGCGGCCTGGTTGCCAAACGTCTTGTTTGTGCTGTTTACCTTGCGTCATCAGTCAAATAAACCAGCGGATGGACGCGTTGCCTGGTCGTTTGCTATTGGTGAGGCGCTTAAGGTATTGCTCACCATTGCACTATTGGTGGTAGCGTTAGGGATGTTCAAAGCGGCCTTTTTTCCGCTTGGCCTGACTTATTTATCGGTGCTGGTTATGCAGATAGTGGCGCCGGCCATCGTTAATCGTTACCGTAATTAACAACAAAAGGGTAAGAGACATCATGTCTGCATCAGGAGAAATCTCTACTCCTCAAGAGTATATCGGTCATCACCTGACACACTTGCAGGTGGGAACGGGGTTCTGGTCGATTAACATTGATTCGATGTTTTTCTCTATCGCTCTTGGGATCCTCTTTCTGGTTATCTTCCGCCGGGTTGCTAAAAAGGCGACCAGCGGCGTGCCAGGTAAATTGCAAACGGCCGTCGAGCTGATTATCGGCTTTGTCGATGGCAGCGTGCGCGATATGTATCACGGCAAAAGTAAGCTGATTGCCCCCCTGGCGCTGACCACTTTCGTCTGGGTCTTCCTGATGAACCTGATGGATTTGCTGCCCATCGATTTTCTGCCGCAGGTCTGGGCCGCCATTTACGGCGCTCTCGGCCACGATCCGGCGCACGCCTATCTGCGCGTGGTGCCCTCTGCTGACGTGAACATCACCCTTTCGATGGCGCTCGGCGTTTTCATTCTTATCCTGTTTTACAGCATCAAAATGAAGGGTGTCGGCGGGTTTGTGAAAGAACTAACCATGCAGCCGTTTAATCATCCGGTATTTATTCCTATCAACCTGATTCTTGAAGGTGTCAGCCTGCTGTCTAAACCTGTTTCCCTTGGTTTGCGACTGTTTGGCAACATGTATGCGGGTGAGTTGATCTTCATCCTGATTGCCGGCTTGCTGCCGTGGTGGTCTCAATGGGTGTTGAATGTGCCTTGGGCCATTTTCCACATTTTGATCATTACGCTTCAGGCTTTTATTTTCATGGTTCTGACGGTTGTTTATCTCTCGATGGCATCTGAAGAGCATTGATTTTCTTTCAACACAATAACGTTTTAACTGAAACAAACTGGAGACTGTCATGGAAAACCTGAGTGTGGATCTGCTGTACATGGCTGCCGCGTTAATGATGGGTTTGGCGGCAATCGGTGCTGCGATCGGTATCGGCATTCTGGGTGGTAAATTTTTGGAAGGTGCTGCGCGTCAGCCTGACCTGATCCCTCTGCTGCGTACACAGTTCTTTATCGTTATGGGTCTGGTCGACGCCATCCCGATGATTGCTGTTGGTCTGGGTCTGTATGTGATGTTTGCGGTGGCCTAAGCGGGAATGTTTTCTGCTGGGGTTGAAACATCAAACTATTTAACTTTGAAAGAGGCATTGTGCTGTGAATATTAACGCAACAATCCTCGGCCAAGCCATTGCGTTCGTCCTGTTTGTCTGGTTCTGCATGAAGTATGTATGGCCGCCGATTATGGCAGCCATTGAGAAACGTCAGAAAGAAATCGCTGACGGTTTGTCTTCTGCCGAACGTGCCAAAAAAGATTTGAACTTGGCGCAGGCCAATGCGACGGAGCAACTGAAACAAGCTAAAGCTGATGCTCAGGTCATCATTGAGCAGGCGAACAAACGCCGCGCTCAAATCCTGGATGAAGCTAAAGTTGAAGCGGAAGCTGAACGTAACAAAATTGTGGCGCAGGCGCAGGCTGAAATTGAAGCCGAACGTAAACGCGCTCGTGAAGAGTTGCGCAAGCAAGTCGCTATGTTGGCTATTGCCGGTGCCGAGAAAATTATTGAACGTTCCGTGGATGAAGCTGCTAATAGCGACATCGTTGATAAACTGGTCGCTGAACTGTAAGGAGGAAGGGGCTGATGTCTGAATTTATCACGGTAGCTCGCCCCTACGCCAAAGCAGCTTTTGACTTTGCGGTTGAGAATCAGGCCGTTGATCGCTGGCAGAATATGTTGGCGTTCACGGCTGAGGTAGCGAGTAATGAACAGATTTCCGATCTGTTGTCCGGGGCGATGGCGCCGGATGAACTGGCGAAAACGTTCATTGCCGTTTGTGGTGATCAACTTGATGAAGCCGGTCAGAACCTGATCAAGGTCATGGCCGAGAACGGACGTTTGCCGGTGCTTCCTGAAGTACTGGAACAATTTATTCAACTGAGGGCGGCGCAGGATTCGACAGTCGATGTCGATGTTGTTTCTGCCGATACGTTGAGTGAGCAGCAGTTATCGAAGATAGCTGCCGCGATGGAACAACGTCTGTCACGCAAAGTGAAGCTGAATTGCAAAATTGATAAGTCTGTCATGGCTGGCGTGATTATTCGCGCGGGCGATATGGTGATAGATGGCAGCATTCGTGGTCGTCTGGAACGTCTGGCAGACGTCTTGCAGTCTTAAGGGGACTGGAGCATGCAACTGAATTCCACCGAAATCAGCGAACTGATCAAGCAGCGCATTGCTCAGTTCAATGTAGTGAGCGAAGCTCACAATGAAGGTACTATTGTTTCCGTCAGTGACGGGATCATCCGTATTCACGGTCTTGCCGAAGTTATGCAGGGGGAAATGATTTCTCTGCCTGGCAACCGTTATGCGATTGCACTGAACCTGGAGCGCGACTCCGTTGGTGCGGTGGTTATGGGTCCGTATACGGATCTGGCCGAAGGCATGAAAGTAAAATGCACCGGCCGTATTCTTGAAGTGCCCGTTGGCCGCGGTTTGCTGGGGCGTGTCGTCAATACGCTGGGCGCGCCGATTGATGGTAAAGGTCCGTTGGATCACGACGGTTTTTCCGCGGTTGAAGCGATTGCGCCTGGCGTTATCGAGCGTCAGTCCGTCGATCAACCGGTTCAGACGGGGTATAAATCCGTCGACGCCATGATCCCGATCGGCCGTGGTCAACGTGAGTTGATCATCGGCGACCGTCAGACGGGTAAAACCGCGCTGGCTATCGATGCCATCATCAACCAGCGTGATTCCGGCATCAAATGTATCTACGTTGCTATCGGCCAGAAAGCGTCCACCATTTCCAACGTGGTGCGCAAACTGGAAGAGCACGGCGCGCTGGAAAACACCATTGTGGTGGTTGCTACGGCGTCGGAATCCGCCGCGCTGCAATATCTGGCGCCATATGCCGGATGCGCCATGGGCGAATATTTCCGTGACCGCGGCGAAGACGCGCTGATTATTTATGATGACCTGTCCAAACAGGCCGTTGCCTATCGTCAGATTTCCTTGCTGCTTCGTCGTCCGCCAGGTCGTGAAGCTTATCCGGGCGACGTTTTCTACCTCCACTCCCGTCTGCTGGAACGTGCCGCGCGCGTAAACGCCGACTACGTTGAGGCTTTCACCAAGGGTGAAGTTAAAGGAAAAACCGGTTCTCTGACCGCACTGCCGATCATTGAAACTCAGGCAGGCGACGTTTCCGCGTTCGTTCCGACCAACGTTATTTCGATTACCGATGGTCAGATCTTCCTGGAATCCAACCTGTTCAACGCCGGTATCCGCCCTGCGGTTAACCCAGGGATTTCCGTATCCCGTGTTGGTGGTTCCGCACAGACCAAAGTGATGAAAAAACTGTCCGGCGGTATTCGTACCGCATTGGCTCAGTATCGTGAACTGGCGGCATTCTCCCAGTTTGCATCCGATTTGGATGATGCGACACGCAAGCAGTTAAGCCACGGTCAGAAAGTGACCGAGTTGCTGAAACAGAAACAGTACGCGCCGATGTCGGTCGCTCAGCAGTCTCTGGTTCTGTTCGCTGCGGAACGTGGTTACCTGGAAGACGTTGATCTGGCGAAAGTCGGTAGCTTTGAAGCGGCGCTTCTGGCATATGCCGACCGCGAGCATGGCGAACTTCTGCAACAAATCGACCAGACTGGCGCTTATAACGATGAGATCGAGGGTAAATTCAAAGGCATCCTCGACACCTTTAAAGCAACTCAGTCCTGGTAACGCCCGGCGGCCTGCTTTACTGCAGGCCGCAAGGCTTTGAGGAGAAGCTAAGATGGCCGGCGCAAAAGAGATACGTAGTAAGATCGCAAGCGTCCAGAACACGCAGAAGATCACTAAAGCGATGGAGATGGTCGCCGCTTCCAAAATGCGTAAATCGCAGGATCGTATGGCGGCCAGCCGTCCTTATGCAAAAACCATACGCAATGTGATTGGTCACCTTGCGTTGGGGAATCTGGAATATAAACACCCTTACCTGGAAGAGCGTGATGTTAAACGCGTTGGGTATCTGGTGGTGTCTACCGACCGCGGCTTGTGCGGTGGTTTGAACATCAATCTGTTCAAAAAACTGCTGGCTGAAATGAAAGCCTGGAACGAGAAAAGCGTTGAGATCGATTTGGCGCTGATTGGCTCCAAAGCGGTCTCTTTTTTCGGTTCGGTAGGCGGGAACGTTGTTGCTCAGGTCACCGGCATGGGGGATAACCCTTCCGTGTCGGAACTGATTGGCCCGGTGAAGGTCATGCTGCAAGCCTATGACGAAGGCCGCCTGGACAAGCTGTATATTGTGAGCAACAAGTTCATCAATACCATGTCTCAGGAACCGCTTGTGGTTCAACTGCTGCCGTTGCCGCCAGCGGATGACGGCGAGTTGAAGAAAAAATCCTGGGATTATCTGTATGAACCCGATCCTAAGTCGCTGCTGGATACCCTGCTGCGCCGTTATGTGGAGTCACAGGTTTATCAGGGCGTCGTAGAAAACCTGGCCAGTGAGCAAGCCGCTCGAATGGTAGCGATGAAAGCCGCTACTGATAATGGCGGTAGTCTGATCAAAGAGCTGCAGTTGGTATACAACAAGGCTCGTCAGGCCAGCATCACCCAGGAACTCACTGAAATCGTCGGGGGAGCCTCCGCGGTTTAAACCAGGTTTACGAATTACGTATTGTCGAATTACGTAGAGGATTCAAGATGGCTACTGGAAAGATTATCCAGGTAATCGGCGCCGTGGTGGACGTCGAGTTCCCGCAAGATGCCGTACCGAAAGTGTACGATGCGCTTGAGGTAAAAAACGGTGCTGAAAAACTGGTGCTGGAAGTTCAGCAACAGTTGGGCGGCGGCGTTGTTCGCTGTATCGCAATGGGGTCTTCCGACGGCCTGCGTCGTGGGTTAGATGTAATTAACCAGGATCACCCGATCGAAGTACCGGTTGGTAAAGCAACGCTGGGCCGTATCATGAACGTGCTGGGCGACCCGGTCGACATGAAAGGCGACATCGGTGAAGAAGAACGTTGGGCGATTCACCGCGCGGCGCCAAGCTACGAAGAACTGTCCAGTTCGCAAGAACTGCTGGAAACCGGCATCAAGGTTATCGACCTGATGTGTCCGTTCGCTAAAGGCGGTAAAGTGGGTCTGTTCGGTGGCGCCGGTGTAGGTAAAACCGTAAACATGATGGAGCTGATCCGTAACATCGCGATCGAACACTCCGGTTATTCCGTGTTTGCCGGTGTCGGTGAACGTACTCGTGAAGGTAATGACTTCTATCACGAAATGACCGAATCCAACGTACTGGATAAAGTATCGCTGGTGTACGGCCAGATGAACGAGCCGCCGGGTAACCGTCTGCGCGTGGCGCTGACCGGGCTGACCATGGCGGAAAAATTCCGTGATGAAGGCCGTGACGTGCTGCTGTTTGTCGATAACATTTACCGTTATACCCTGGCCGGTACGGAAGTTTCCGCATTGCTGGGACGTATGCCTTCTGCGGTAGGTTATCAGCCGACGCTGGCGGAAGAAATGGGCGTGCTGCAAGAACGTATCACCTCCACGAAAACCGGTTCCATCACTTCCGTTCAGGCGGTTTACGTTCCTGCGGATGACTTGACTGACCCGTCGCCGGCCACCACCTTTGCCCACTTGGATGCAACCGTGGTACTGAGCCGTCAGATTGCGTCTCTGGGGATTTACCCTGCGGTTGACCCGCTGGATTCCACCAGCCGTCAGTTGGATCCGCTGGTTGTCGGTCAGGAACACTATGACGTTGCTCGTGGCGTGCAGTCTGTTCTGCAGCGTTACCAGGAACTGAAAGACATCATTGCGATCCTGGGTATGGACGAACTGTCGGAAGAAGACAAACTGGTCGTATCCCGTGCCCGTAAGATCCAGCGCTTCCTGTCGCAGCCGTTCTTCGTGGCGGAAGTGTTCACCGGTTCTCCGGGTAAATATGTTTCGCTGAAAGATACCATTCGCGGCTTTAAAGGTATTATGGAAGGCGAATACGACCACCTGCCGGAGCAGGCGTTCTACATGGTTGGTTCCATTGAAGAAGCAATGGAAAAAGCCAAGAAACTGTAACGCCTTGTAGGAGGGTGATATGGCTGCTATGACTTACCATCTGGATGTAGTTAGTGCGGAGCAGGAAATGTTCTCCGGTCTGGTGCAGAAGATCCAGGTGACGGGGAGCGAAGGCGAACTGGGTATTTATCCGGGACACGCCCCTCTGCTTACTGCCATTAAGCCTGGTATGGTTCGTATTGTTAAACAGCACGGTGAAGAAGAGTATATCTACCTGTCTGGCGGCATCCTTGAGGTGCAGCCGAACATGGTTACCGTACTGTCAGATACCGCCATCCGTGGGCAGGATCTGGATGAAGCGCGTGCGTTGGAAGCGAAACGCAAAGCGGAAGATCATATCCGTAATTCGCATGGCGACGTGGATTATGCCCAAGCGTCCGCTGAACTGACGAAAGCAATTGCGAAGCTGCGCGTTATCGAGCTGACCAGAAAAGCGATGTAACAGATAAGCTTTTGATAGATAAAAGCCAGTCAACGAAAGTTGTCTGGCTTTTTTGCTTTGATCAATCTGGCGCTTCAGTATGCGTTTTCCAGAAAAAACGCCTGTATCCGGCATAAGTTTCGATAATATTGCGGTGATAATGAAATATCCCTCTGATAGCGGACTTCTCAGTATGAATCCGCTATAAAAATAGGTAGTAATTCTGTGTTATAACAGGTTTACTTTTATCCATTGATGGTCTGCCAATCAGTTTTTGTCAGGATGCTTATGTCGAACAGCGCTATGAGTGTGGTTATCCTTGCTGCAGGTAAAGGTACCCGCATGTATTCCGATATTCCTAAAGTTTTGCACCCGTTAGCCGGGAAACCGATGGTCCGGCATGTGATTGATGCCGCAATGACCGTTGGCGCACAGCATGTTCATCTGGTTTATGGGCATGGGGGGGATTTATTGAAGAGCGCGCTGTCCGATCGGGAATTGAATTGGGTGTTGCAGGCGGAGCAATTGGGTACGGGCCATGCCATGCAGCAGGCCGCTCCCTATTTCGCCGATGATGAAGATATCCTGATGTTGTACGGCGATGTGCCGTTAATTTCCCCGTCGACGCTGCAGCGTTTGCTGCAGGCTAAGCCGCAGGGCGGCATCGGATTGCTTACCGTTAAGCTGGACGATCCGTCAGGTTATGGGCGTATTGTGCGTGAAAACGGCGAGGTCGTCGGGATCGTAGAGCATAAAGACGCCAGCGATGAACAGCGTCGGATTAATGAAATCAATACCGGAATTCTGGTTGCCGGCGGCAAAGATTTGAAGCGCTGGTTAAGCCGGTTGAATAATGATAATTCACAGGGCGAGTATTACATCACCGATATTATTGCGATGGCGGCCGCCGAAGGGCGCCGTGTCGTCGCGGTGCATCCCGAGCGCTTGAGCGAAGTGGAGGGGGTGAATAATCGTCTGCAGCTTTCCTCTTTGGAGCGTATTTATCAACGTGAACAGGCGGAAAAATTATTGCTGAAAGGCGTAATGTTGCTTGATGCGTCCCGCTTTGATCTGCGTGGTGAATTACGCCACGGCCGTGATGTTACTATTGATGCCAACGTGGTGCTGGAAGGTCAGGTTACATTGGGCCATCGGGTAAAAATCGGCGCGGGCTGCGTGATTAAAAACAGCGTCATTGGTGATGATTGTGAAATCAGTCCATACTCAGTGCTGGAAGACGCGGTGTTGGAAGCTAACTGTACCATCGGGCCGTTCGCTCGTTTGCGTCCGGGCGCTGAGTTGGAAGAAGGCGCTCATGTCGGTAATTTCGTCGAACTAAAAAAAGCCCGACTGGGCAAAGGCTCGAAAGCCGGCCATCTGAGCTATCTCGGTGATGCGGATATTGGCGCGGGGGTTAATATCGGCGCGGGAACCATTACCTGTAACTATGATGGCGCCAATAAATATAAAACCATCATTGGCGATGACGTTTTTGTCGGCTCTGATACCCAACTGGTGGCGCCGGTCAAGGTGGCGGCAGGCGCGACTATCGCCGCAGGCACTACGGTGATGAAAGACGTAAATAGCGCGGATCTGGTCTATAACCGTAAAGAGCAGAACCACAAAGCCGGCTGGCAACGGCCGGTGAAGAAGAAGTAACCGGTTTTAGCCTTCGCCGGCGGCGGAGGCTGTTTTGCTCTGTGTTTTGATGATCTATCAGAAAAAATGCAGGGCAAAACATAATAATCCCCACTCTCTACAAGGCTCGGGGAACCCGGAAAAAGCCGGAATAATCAGGTCAAAGACATCCCTGGTGACACAATATGTCGCTTTTATAGGAATACAATCGATGTGTGGAATTGTAGGCGCTGTTGCGCAGCGTGATATCGCAGAAATCCTGTTGGAAGGTTTACGCCGTCTTGAATACCGTGGCTATGACTCTGCCGGTCTGGCTGTGGTAAATAGTGAAGGGCAGGTTGCCCGTTTGCGGCGGTTGGGAAAGGTGCAGATTCTGGCTCAGGCGGCCGAAGAACATGCGCTGAACGGCGGCACCGGGATCGCCCATACCCGTTGGGCAACGCACGGCGAGCCCTCAGAAGCCAATGCGCATCCCCATGTTTCTGAAAACATTCTCATCGTTCATAACGGAATTATCGAAAACCACGAACCGTTGCGCGAACTGATGATTGAACGCGGCTACCATTTTGTTTCGGAAACGGATACCGAAGTGGTCGCTCATCTGATTCATTTCGAACAGAAACAGGGCGGTTCGCTGGTTGAAGTGGTTAAACGCGTCATTCCGCAACTGCGTGGCGCTTATGGCATGGTGGTGCTGGATAGCCGCGATCCAAGCGTATTGGTTGCCGCCCGTTCAGGCAGCCCCTTGGTTATCGGCCGCGGTATGGGGGAAAACTTCATCGCGTCCGATCAGTTGGCGCTGCTGCCGGTTACCCGTCGCTTCATCTTCCTGGAAGAAGGCGATGTTGCTGAGATTACCCGTCGCGACGTTCGTATATTTGATAAATCCGGTAACCTTGCCGAACGTGAAGAGATTGAATCAAAAGTTAATTATGATGCCGGTGACAAAGGCGCTTACCGTCATTACATGCAAAAAGAGATCTATGAACAGCCGATGGCGATTAAGAACACCCTTGAAGGGCGCTTCAGCCACGGCGAGGTCAATCTTTCCGAATTAGGCCCGAAAGCCGACGAACTGCTATCGAAAGTACAGCATGTTCAAATTATCGCCTGCGGCACCTCGTACAATTCCGGTATGGTTTCACGCTATTGGTTTGAAGCGTTGGCGGGCGTTCCCTGCGATGTGGAAATCGCCTCTGAATTTCGTTATCGCAAACCGGCGGTTCGCCAAAATAGCCTGATGATTACCCTGTCCCAATCGGGTGAGACCGCCGATACGCTGGCGGCGTTGCGTTTGTCCAAGGAACTTGGCTATCTGGGATCGCTGGCTATTTGCAACGTGGCGGGATCGTCGCTGGTGCGCGAATCCGATCTGTCGCTGATGACCAAAGCGGGCGTTGAAATCGGCGTTGCTTCCACCAAAGCGTTTACCACCCAACTGACCGTGCTGCTGATGCTGGTGGCGCGTATCGGCCGTCTGCGCGGCATGGACGCTCAGGTTGAGCACGGCATTGTGCATAGCTTGCAGGCATTGCCGGCGCGGATTGAGCAAATGCTGTCGCAGGATAAACTCATCGAATCCCTGGCGGAAGGGTTCTCTGATAAGCATCATGCGCTGTTCCTGGGACGTGGCGATCAGTATCCCATCGCGATGGAAGGGGCGCTGAAGCTGAAAGAGATCTCTTATATTCATGCTGAAGCCTATGCCGCCGGTGAGTTGAAACACGGTCCGCTGGCGTTGATCGACGCCGATATGCCGGTGGTGGTGGTGGCGCCCAACAATGAGCTGCTGGAAAAACTGAAATCCAATATTGAAGAGGTTCGCGCCCGCGGCGGCGAACTGTACGTCTTTGCTGATGAAGACGCCGGATTTGCCGGTAGCGAAAATATGAAAATTATTCCGCTGCCGCACATTGAAGAAGTGATCGCGCCGATTTTCTATACGGTGCCGTTGCAACTGCTGGCTTACCATGTCGCCCTGATCAAAGGTACCGATGTCGATCAGCCGCGTAATCTGGCCAAGTCTGTAACGGTGGAATAAGCCGATAAGCGAAAATACATAAAAAGTCCGGCAAAGTATCGCCGGACTTTTTTTATTGGCTTGATAACTTATTTGGCCGGCAGAAAAGAAATATCCATGTAGTATTTTTTTTCGTTGTTTCTGTCAACGTAAACGGTCACGGTATCGCGGTTAATATCGTGCTCCGGGTTGTAAAAGATATTGGTGCTGTAAAAGGTTTTCGTTTGATTGGCGCTGTCGGTAAATTGGGCGACGATCCGGTATGGGTGGACGCCGTTCACTTTCAGCATGCTATTTTGCCGTACTTCGGTTATTTTCGCTGTTATGGGGTTGCCGGTGCGCTTGAGCGTTTCGCCCATGGCTTGCTTTCTGCGGATCAGATAAAGCGGCACGCACCCGACAAGTATAAAGGTCAGCCCCATGATAGCCATCATAAAGGGGGCGAAATAAAACAGGAAAGTCGACTGAGGATTAATTTTTGCGTTACCGGGGTTGTCCGGATCGTACAGTACGTCAACTACTTCACCGTAACTGTCGGCATAGCTGCTGCTGCCCATGTCGGAACGAAAGGTTATCTTTTTTCCATCGGGGCCAAAGAAACCGACGATAGGATAATAAGATGAGGACTCTGATGAAGATGAGGATTTCTTTACGCTGCGATCGAGGTCGACGATCACGCCTTTAGCACTGACGGCGCTTTGCTTGAACTTGTAATCCTTGATGAAAAGATACCCGCTCCCGCCCAAAATCATCATACCGATCACCAAAAAACACATTAGTACTTTCTTCATTGTTAACTACCGCTCCTTGCTTTAGGTTGTCCATTTCATTAATTGGTCCGGTTCAGGCAAGATTCTGTATAAAAATGGCGCGCAGTTCAATTTATTTAGCCGCGCGGCCTGCTTAATAATAATTAATAGCGAAAATTCGGCGTCTATTTCCCCGTGGCGACCGGACGTGAAACGTATATTTTATAGCGCTATTAACATGTTAGAATGCCCGCTAATTTCCGGTATGATTAAAACGGATCATTATGAACAATAAACAACAGTATTTGGATATTGCCGCAGGAAAAGGTAAAGCCGCGCCCTCTACCATGGTTGTTTTTCCTTCTGAAGCGTTGAACTACCCATTGCTGGAAAAGAATTTAGAGGCGCAGCGTTTCTTCACCGACGGAGAGGTGAGCTACGCGGAAGATGAACAGGGCGGCTTTATTTACACCTGCCGCCACGGCGACGATGCTCTGGCGTTTCGTATTCAACTTTTTGATCGTTCAGAGGAAGATGAGGTTAAGCCGTATTACTCAACCGATCCTCTCTCGCCCGAACGGCTTGCCGAAGTCAACGCTTCGCCGCAGGCCGTGTTCGTGGAGTGTGTTTTTAATCAGCATCCGCTGATCTCCTATCGTTATCAACTGAGGATGCTGTCCTTGTTGGTGCCGGATTTATTACTTGGCATCGATATTTCCGCCGCTGACAAAGCGTTTACGCCTGAATGGCTGCGCTTCCAGCTGGAAGATGATGTATTGCCGGATGTGGAGAATCTATACACGATTCACGCCATTTACGACCCGAACAACAACCCACCGACCGCGTTTTGGTTCCATACCCACGGGCTTACCCGTTGCGGCATAACCGAAGTGGAGCTGGTTATTCCGCATACGCTGAATTCCTATTACGGCATTCCTGAATTGTTCAGAAACTTTGCTAATAACTGTATTGAAAACCAGCAGGTTACGTTTAACAAACCGATTTTGTGCGGGCAAACGCAAGCTGGGTATGAATATGTGGTGGCGTTGCCTTTTGAAGAAGGCCTGCGTCACGTTAATAAACCAATACCCGTCGTTCAGCTTAGACCGCTTGAAGATATGAATTACGACCTGACCGATGCGCCTGAAGGCGAGTTTCTTGGCGATCGGGCCGATCGTGATGACGTTCACATGACGCCATCCTGTATGCTATTCCGCGCAACGGAAGAAAATTCGGCGCTGGAGACGTTTTTTAAGGGATTTGAAGAGCAGAATGCCATCATGTTCTGGCGGACCAACGCCGAGACGTATGAAATGTCGCGCAAGGCTAAGCTGCGTTGGCATTACTTTGGCCGGATGTTCGAAAACTATGCCGTGCCCGCGGAACCGATTAAAAAAGGCTTTTTTGCAAAACTGCTCAATAAATCAGCCGCGCCGCAGCAGGAAAACGAATGGCGTTTTCTGGTCAAATGCGGAATTCCCTACGGCGACCCGGCAGAGGAAGAGCGTGAACATATGTGGTTTATACCTGAGTCGATGAACGGCGACGCTTTTAGCGGCAAATTAATAAATCATCCTTTCTATATCGATAAGATGAAAGAGGGTGGCGTTTATCCGCTCGATTTGGGGTTAATTACCGACTGGGCGATTTATTACCAGGATGATAAATATACGCCGGATACCATCTATAAACTGTTGGGCGGCAATGGCCAGACCCATTAAAAGTGTTGACCAACGCCAATCTGCCTGAAGCGAAATCAGCGCGGGTTTGGCGTTACTGCCCGCCGACATACGTTCCGCGAACGGGTGCTATGCCTATGCTAGAACGTATAGGTAATGGCGGCCGTGCCGGCTAGTCCAATAACTTTGCCTTTGGCGGTATTAATACGTCATTGGTTTTCCGCCGCTGGCGGTGAGTTGGGATGACAGGGTATCGGGTCCGTTAGGCATAATAATAAAGCGTTGTATCGTCGGGATATCGCCGCAGTCAGCGAGTGATATCCTGCGAACAGTCATAGTCTTTTTCTCGTACCTTGAAATCTATTGTGAGTAATAAGAGAATGGATTGTCGTTAATTTTCCCCAACGGATGGAGGTATATAATGGCTGTGCTGAATTATTCTGCTGAACAAGGATTAATGAATTACGATTTTTCCCGATGGATGGGAAATAGCGCTGGTGCGGACTTTGATTTTAAAGCGCTGGGGCAGGCAATGGATTGCCATCGCACGTTCAATCAGGCCGGAATCATTTTCAATGATGGCGTCCGCAGTTTTCTGGTTCGTCCTTCTCGTCGCTATGCCAATCCGTCGCATAGTCAGGTAACGCATGTGGTTGTTAGTAAAGTGCCTCAATTTAATAGTCACTTTACGGGAAAGTGCATCAAAGAGGCTGTATCTTCACCTTCATTGGGGGTTGAAATTGCATCAACGGCTTTATCCTGTGGCGCTTCGTTACTAACTGCTGCTGTTTTTATTTTCGGATCTTCGGCTATGCCTATCACTGCTGGCGCCAGTGGTGCATTAGCTGTTCTTGCTTATGCGGGCACGATGGCGACGGGGGCTCAATGTATTAACGGTACATTGCGCGTAGTAGATATCGGATTATTAGATTCTCAAACTGTTAGCTGGTTGGATTCAGAGGATTGGTATATAGCGACTTCAACGGCTTTGGATTTGATCTCGCTTGCGGCAGCGGGTGGGGCGCTGAGGGAGGTATTAAGAACGTATAACACCATGAAATCTATTTCATCACTGAAAGTTCGTGACTGGTTAAAAACCTATCCGCGTCAGGATCGCGCTCGTCTTACAGAGCAAATTATCAAAGCTCAAAACCCTGGTATTTCCAATAAGGAAATTAAGGCGATGATCCGCGCAGGAATTTATCCGAAGCGTTTTCCTGTTGAGCCCATTCAAAAAGAATTGCAGAAACAGTTGGTTAATACGCTTAATAGTGCAATGGCATTTGCTGGAAGCGCCGTTAGCGGTGTTGTGGCCGCGCCTGGTAATGTGAGACGTACAGGAAATTATGTTTTGGGTACACTTCAATCTCTGGCGACAATAAAATGAAGTGGATAGAGCTCATTGTTGGCAGCACTTTTCAGGATCTCATCGCACATGGGAAAGAGATTGATACGGCTATCCGGCAAGGGGGAGATACGCTGACCGAGCGCTCGACGCGGGGAATGGAAGACTATTTTGATAAACCCTTTTATGAACAGGCGATTCCCCATCCTTTTGCTGCTGGTGGAGTTTATCTCATTTTACTGATAGCGTTTTCAGTAAATATGGTATTTACTTTATACCTCTTCCATCTGGTGCCTGCCGTTTTTATATCGATATATTTTGGCGCTATGTCGATTTTCTTAATCATTTTACTTTCTGCCGCTCGTCTTATCTCGCGTGGGCTGGTGCAGGGATTAGTTGTTTTTAATTATCTATTTATTATTGTTTTTTTTATGTTGATTGCGACATCAGGATACACCGTCTTTGTTGAAGGATTGCATGATACGAAAAAAATGGTTTTCTTCATTGGCGAATTCGCGGTGCTTTGGTACGGTCGTTGGTTAATGAATAGCCACGCTTTTCTTATCTTTGCGTTGTATTGTAGAACGAAGCGCCTTGCCCATGCTTCTAAACAAGTTAGAATGCGAAAAATAAGTAAAACGTAAATGGCGGTGCGCTAAAAGAAGCGGACTTACAGAACGATGAGATCCTTAAAGCCACCGAATGGCTGAAAGGCTACCCGCGCCAGGATCGTGCCCGTCTTACAGAGCAAATCATCAAAATTCAAAACCCCGGTATTTCCAATAAAGAAATAAAAGCGGCTATTCGTGCGGGAATCTATCCAAAACGATTTCCGGTTGAACCTGTCCAGATGGAATTAAAAAAGCAGTTAACGAACACCATTACCAGCATGATGGCCTTCACTGGCAGCGCAGTAAGCGGCATTGTTGCTGCTCCTGGTAACGTCGTGCGGTCAGGACAATATGTAATTGGAACCATACAGTCGCTGGCGATCATAAAATGAAAATCATAGCTTTTCTTTGCGGCACTGCTTTCTCTGAGCTTATTGAACACGGGAGAAAAACTGATGCGGCCATTGATGAAGGAAAAAAAGCATTACTTTCCCATTCAACACTAAAGATGGAGCGTTATATTGCTGAAGTTCCGGCGCAGTTACCACGACAAAATATCTTTGCACTTAGTCTTCTGACCATGCTGTTGGTCGTTTCCTGCGCCATAAATTTCAGTTTTCTAGTCAGTCAATTGGTTGATATGGGGCCTTTTGAGGATTTTATCTCTTTTGCTATTCCTATGATGGTTTTCGGTATTTCTATTCTTACAGCCAGTTATCTTGTGGCCCGAGGCAAAAATAGAGGGCTTTTGATTTACAAAGGACTTTACTTATTTGTTACCTTTATCTGGTTGTTTCATATCTTGTATTTGTCAGGGGAGGCTATATTTGACGGCCAACTACCGTTATCCACGTTCGTTTTTGCTTTTATCGTCTTAGGGAGTTTGATAATTAGTCGTTGGTTGATGAATAGCCAGGCTTTTCTTATATTTGCATTGTATTGTAGGACGAAGCGCCTTGCTCATGCTTCTAAACAAGTCAGAATGCGAAAAATAAGTAAAACGTAAATTTGTCGATAAGAGCGTGTTTATCATGGATGATTTTCGCATAACAATAGAAAAAAGGGGGGCGATTGCTATGCTGGATTTTGCTGTATCCTCGTACTTCTTATATGCATAATGTAGTCAGTTACATCGGTCTTTCCATGCAGAAGCGCCAGAATCTCCCCTTCTGTCATAAAAATGTCACATTTCGTACATTTTACTGTCACTCAACTGTCCTATTTTTCCTCCTGCAAACTACACTCTGATTAATCACGACTCCGGGTCGACACAACTTTTGTTTTGGTATCCCACAGGAGGGATTATGAAACTTATGCGTACCTCTATTGCCAGTATTGTCGCGGCAACGTTTTCTCTGACGGCGGTTTCCGCTTTTGCCGCTGCCAATCTCACTGGCGCTGGTGCGACATTTCCCGCACCGGTCTATGCCAAATGGGCTGACTCCTATCAGAAAGAAACCGGTAATAAAGTTAACTATCAAGGCATCGGATCTTCAGGTGGTGTAAAACAGATTATTGCTAAAACCGTCGATTTCGGTGCGACCGATGCGCCGCTGACTGACGATAAGCTGGCACAGGATGGCTTGTTCCAGTTCCCGACCGTTATCGGCGGCGTGGTGCTGGCTGTGAACATTCCGGGCATAAAATCCGGCGATCTGACGCTGGATGGTAAAACGCTGGGTGATATCTACCTGGGTAAAATCAAAAAATGGAACGATCCGGCCATTACCAAACTGAACCCGAACGCCAAGCTGCCGGATCAGGATATTGCGGTAGTGCGTCGCGCCGATGGTTCCGGTACTTCTTTCGTGTTCACCAGCTATCTGGCGAAAGTGAATCCGGAATGGAAGGAAAAAATCGGTGCCGGCTCTACGGTTAACTGGCCGACCGGTCTGGGCGGTAAAGGTAACGACGGCATCGCCGCGTTTGTTCAGCGTCTTCCGGGCTCCATCGGCTACGTTGAGTATGCCTACGCCAAGCAGAATAACCTGGCTTACACCAAACTGCTGTCCGCAGACGGTAAAGTCGTCAGCCCGACAGGTACGACTTTCAGTAATGCGGCCAAAGGCGCAGACTGGAGCAAATCTTTCGCTCAAGATCTGACTAACCAGAAAGGCGATGATGCATGGCCTATCACCTCAACGACTTTCATCCTGATTCAAAAAGAACAGCCGAAAGCCGAGCAGGGCACTGAAGTCCTGAAGTTCTTTGACTGGGCTTACGAAAAAGGCGGTTCTCAGGCTACGGCGCTGGATTACGCCATTCTGCCGACCGAAGTGGTTGAACAGATTCGTGCCGCCTGGAAGACCAATGTGAAGGACAGCAGCGGTAAAGCATTGTATTAATATAATTAGAAAAATAATTTAGTTAAAAATTAAGTGTACTAAAATTGTACTACGTTCCTTGTGTTTGGTAGCAAGGTTATCTCGCTGAGTGCAGCAGGATAAACGGGATGGAGAGGCAATGACTCTCCTCTCCATCCTTCGCTGCACTTTTGTTTGTTATCAAGCATCGTTAAATTAAGAAGAGAGACACATGGCTGAGTACAAGCCAACTATCAAAGCCCCCGGAAAGCATGGCGATATCATTTTTGGTGCGCTGGTGAAATTGGCCGCGTTGGTGACGCTACTGTTATTAGGGGGCATTATTGTTTCCCTGATCGTGGCTTCCTGGCCCAGCATCGAAAAATTTGGTTTTTCCTTTCTGTGGACGAAAAACTGGGATGCTCCCGCCGAGGAATTCGGCGCGCTGGTACCGATCTACGGCACCATCGTTACCTCACTGATTGCCCTGATTATCGCGATACCCATCAGTTTTGGTATTGCGCTGTTTTTAACTGAACTGGCTCCGGGGTGGCTGAAACGCCCTTTGGGTGTAGCCATCGAATTGCTGGCCGCGATCCCCAGTATCGTTTACGGTATGTGGGGTTTGTTTGTTTTTGCGCCGTTATTCGCCAAGTATTTTCAGCAGCCGGTCGGCAATGTCCTGTCCGGTATTCCAATCGTGGGCTCATTGTTCTCAGGTCCGGCATTTGGTATCGGCATTCTGGCCGCAGGCGTGATTCTGGCGATCATGATCATTCCTTATATTGCAGCGGTAATGCGCGATGTCTTTGAACAAACGCCGGTGATGATGAAAGAATCCGCCTACGGTATCGGTTGTACTACCTGGGAAGTTATCTGGCGTATCGTTCTGCCTTATACCAAGAACGGGGTGATTGGCGGCATTATGCTGGGGTTAGGCCGTGCGTTGGGAGAAACCATGGCGGTGACCTTTATTATCGGGAATACCTACCAACTGGACAGCGCATCGCTGTATATGCCCGGTAACAGTATTACATCGGCGCTGGCGAACGAATTCGCCGAGGCTGAATCAGGTCTGCACACCGCGGCGTTGATGGAACTGGGTCTGATCCTGTTTGTTATTACCTTTATTGTTCTGGCGTTCTCTAAGTTGATGATTATGCGTCTGACAAAAAATGAGGGGGCGCGCTGATGGCGACATTAGGCATGGAACAAGAAAAGGAATTGATACGTTCACGGCAAAAAATGCAGGCCTGGCGGCGACAAAAAAACCGTATTGCCCTGTGTTTATCCATGATTACCATGGCGTTCGGTCTTTTCTGGCTGGTTTGGATCCTGGTTTCAACCGTTAGCAAAGGGTTTGACGGGATGTCGCTGGCGTTATTTACCGAAATGACGCCGCCGCCGAATACCGAAGGCGGCGGGCTGGCAAACGCCATCGTCGGCAGCGGTCTGTTAATCCTGTGGGCGACCATTTTTGGCACGCCGCTTGGCATTATGGCCGGTATCTATCTGGCCGAGTACGGCCGGAAATCGTTTATTGCCGAAATTATCCGCTTTATTAACGATATCCTGCTGTCAGCGCCATCGATAGTGGTCGGGCTTTTCGTCTATACCCTGGTAGTGGCGAAAATGGAGCACTTCTCCGGTTGGGCCGGGGTGATTGCGCTGGCTCTGCTGCAGGTGCCTATCGTTATCCGCACGACGGAAAATATGCTTAAGCTGGTGCCGGATAGCCTGCGTGAAGCGGCGTACGCGTTAGGAACACCGAAATGGAAGATGATTTCCGCCATCACATTGAAAGCGTCTGTTTCCGGCATTATGACGGGGATTTTACTGGCGATAGCGCGTATTGCCGGGGAAACCGCGCCGTTGCTGTTTACGTCGCTGTCCAATCAGTTCTGGAGCACGGATCTTATGCATCCGATTGCTAACCTGCCAGTGACCATATTCAAGTTTGCCATGAGTCCGTTTGTTGAGTGGCAGCAATTGGCCTGGGCTGGGGTATTGCTGATTACCCTGTGTGTCCTGCTGCTGAATATTCTGGCGCGCGTTATTTTTTCCGCCAAGAAACACTAATAAATTTAAGATGCCGCTTCGCAGCATCCGTGTAAAAGAGAGAAGTCTTAATGAGTATGGCTACTGAGACATCCACCAGTAAGATCCAGGTTCGTAATCTGAATTTCTTTTATGGGAAATTCCATGCGTTGAAAGACATCACGCTGGATATCGCCACCAATCAGGTTACAGCTTTTATCGGCCCTTCGGGCTGCGGTAAATCGACGCTGCTGCGTACCCTGAACAAGATGTATCAGCTCTATCCGGAACAGCGCGCCGAGGGCGAGATCCTGCTCGATGGCGATAATATTCTGAGTGATAGAAAGGATATCTCGCTGCTCAGGGCCAAGGTGGGAATGGTATTCCAGAAGCCGACGCCGTTTCCGATGTCCATTTATGACAACATTGCCTTCGGCGTGCGGTTGTTTGAGAAGTTATCGCGGGCGGATATGGATGAACGGGTGGAATGGGCGTTAACCAAAGCCGCGTTGTGGCACGAAACCAAAGATAAGCTGCATCAGAGCGGTTACAGTTTATCTGGCGGTCAGCAGCAGCGTCTGTGCATTGCGCGAGGCATCGCCATTCGTCCTGATGTGCTGCTGTTGGATGAGCCCTGCTCTGCCCTTGACCCGATCTCTACCGGCAGAATTGAAGAGCTGATTTCTGAGCTGAAGAATGATTACACCGTGGTTATCGTCACCCACAATATGCAGCAGGCTGCGCGCTGTTCGGACTACACTGCATTTATGTATCTGGGTGAACTGATCGAATTCAGCGATACCGACACGTTGTTTACTGCGCCACGGCAGAAACAGACTGAAGATTACATCACCGGCCGTTACGGTTGATTACGGGAAGCATCATGGATAATTTGAATCTTAATAAACACATTTCCGGGCAGTTTAATGCCGAGTTGGAAAACATCCGTACCCAGGTGCTAACCATGGGTGGGCTGGTGGAGCAGCAACTGACCGACGCCATCACCGCGATGCACAATCAGGACGCTGAATTGGCGCAGCGCGTGGTTGAAGCGGACGCCAAGGTCAATATGATGGAAGTGGCCATTGATGAAGCCTGCGTGCGCATCATTGCTAAACGTCAGCCGACCGCCAGCGATCTGCGTCTGGTGATGGCGATCATCAAAACGATTTCCGAACTGGAGCGAATCGGCGACGTGGCGGACAAAATCTGCCGCACCGCGCTGGAGAAATTCTCTCACCAGCATCAGCCGTTACTGGTCAGCCTGGAATCGTTGGGGCGTCATACGGTGCAAATGCTGCATGATGTGCTGGATGCGTTTGCCCGCATGGATCTGGATGAAGCCGTGCGTATCTACCGCGAAGATAAAAAGGTGGATAAAGAGTACGAAGGCATTGTACGTCAGTTGATGACTTACATGATGGAAGACTCCCGCACTATTCCAAGCGTGCTGACGGCGCTGTTCTGCGCTCGTTCCATCGAGCGTATTGGCGACCGCTGCCAGAATATCTGCGAATTTATTTTCTATTTCGTCAAAGGGCAGGATTTTCGCCACCTGGGCGGTGATGCGTTGGAAAAACTGCTGGTCGAGAAAGATAATAAAGAAGAGGAATAACGTTGCTGACGATGTTTGTTTTTACCTGGTTTTAGGAAAAACACGGGGATGGATAGGGAGTTCCACCCCGTGATAGCCTTGTGTATGTAGCTTGCTGTTTTTTCTGTCTGATTCCACTACCTGCTGTTTTTGTCGTTCGGCGTTACAGAATTTATCGACCTCCATCCCAATGTTCCATTTCGTCTTTCTCAATACGGCAATTCTTATTGCGCTCTCTTTTTCGGTGTATAAAATTTTATACATACGTGAGGGATAATGTATGATTGGAAAAGAGATAGATTGGCGTGGAAGCGCATTGGATGATCTGAAAGCATTCCCGGAAAAGGCTCGGGCGTCCGCAGGCCACCAGCTGAGGCGTGTTCAATATGGCCTCGAACCAAATGATTTTAAACCAATTAATCATTGGGGTGCGGGCGTTATCGAGATTCGTATTGATGATGAAGATGGTACTTACCGAGTGGTTTATGTCGCTAAGTTTCCAGAGAAAATTTATGTATTACATAGTTTTAAAAAGAAATCCCGGACTACTCCAAAAAAAGACGTTGATCTCATAAAAATGCGTTATCAAGAAGTAATCATTGAGCGGAGAAAGAAAAAATGACTAATCATATCGACGTTAAGTCTCGTCATATCACGGCGGCGACCGATAATATTTTTTCAGATCTCGGCTTTTCTGTAGAGAAAGCGGAAGCGTTGTTATCAGAATCCGATAAAGAAATTGAGCAGGCTTTAGCTATGAAGAAAGCGCTGATGGTTTCAATTGCTGCCTGGATAAAATCACAAGGATACCGCCAATCTGAGGCTGCAAACTTTTTACATATTTCCCGTCCACGCGTATCTGATGTCGTGAATCAGAAAACAGAGAAGTTTACCCTCGATTCTTTGGTTGGAATGGCGGAGAAAATTGGTAAGCGAGTAAAACTGGTGATTGAATAACTGGTTATCGTTAATTGAGTAGAAAAAAACGCCCTGCTTTTGCGGTAATGCCGTTCACTTAAGCTTGATATTAGGGGAAACACGGCGATGAGGTTCCCGCAGGGACGCCTCTCGTCGTGGTCGCCCCGAGTATCTCGATCTTTAAACGAACAGTATTACTGCTTTTGCGGGGCGTTTTGCTTTTAAACAGTGCAAAAAAAGAGCGGAACTGCACTATTACCGCGCTAACTATCTAGATGAAACGCTTATAGATAAAAGCGTAACTTAATTTATTCCCCGCACTATTCAAAAATAGTGTATGCCACGCCTACGGTTTCTTATTTTTAGAAATCTCTTACCTAAAATCTGTAAGGTTATAAACCCGCTATTGGCTTCAGTCTTGCAATGAATATACCTGTCATCTTTCACGCTGCAGGCGTGTCGGCTTATTTAAAATATTCGGCCCTTCCTGGAAACTCGCCCATTAGGGGGCCCCGGCAAGCAACGTTCAAATCTGCTCCAGGCGGATTTGTTATCCCGGTTTATTAGGTCGTTGCCAAGCCTCTGGGCGTTCGTTCAATTGCCGATTTCCTGCATCCTGAAATTTATTGGGCATACATGGTGGCTATTTAATTTATTCATTAATGACATGGAGAAATAGCATGACTCGTTCCCTGGCTAGACGGATACAACAATATGCTTTATCTGCATTACTGATTGGATGCGCATCTTATAGTTATGCAGGCAAACAGAATGATACTTTGGTTTATGCCTCGGATAACGAGGTCGAGAATATCAGCCCTTATCATAATAACATGCGCGAAGGGGTGATTATTTCCAACCTGGTATGGGACAGGCTGGTCTATCGCGATCCCAAAACCGGTGAATATGAACCCCTGTTAGCGACATCATGGGAGTGGGATTCGCCGGAAATACTGGTTTTGCATTTGCGTAAAGGCGTCAAGTTCCATAACGGCGATGATTTTACCGCCGATGATGTGGTTTACACCTTCAATGATATCGCCGGCGCGGCGGATTCAGTGGTTCCACAGAGCGTTGACTGGATTAAGACAACTGAAAAAGTTGATGACTACACGGTAAGACTGCTGCTGAAAAAACCTTTCCCGGCGGCGTTGGAATATTTATCCGGCCCGACGCCGATCTTTCCTGCCAAATATTATCAACAGGTGAAACTGGCCGGCTTCAGTAGAGCGCCGATCGGCACCGGCCCTTATAAGATCACCAGCGTGACCCCGGCGCAGGGCATCTCTATGGAGAAAAACCCTGATTACTTTAAAGACAGCCCGATCGGTCAGCCGAAAATCGGCAAATTGCAGTTTGTGGTGATCCGCGATCCGGAAACCCGTCTGGCGCAATTGATGACCGGTCAGGTTGACTGGATCTGGCGGGTTCCCGCCGACCAGATGACCTCGCTGGAAAGCATGCCGAACATCTCGGTGAAAAGCGGCGAAACCATGAGAATCGGTTTCCTGGCGCTGAACATCAACGCCTCCGGGCCGGGGGCGAGCCGTTCAAGGATCTGCGCGTCCGTCAGGCGGTGAACTACGCCATTAACCGTCAGGGAATGGTCGATAATCTGGTGCGCGGCGGCAGCCAGCCGGTCTATTCCGCCTGTTTCTATACTCAGGCGGCGTGCAACACCAGCAAAGTGATTAAGTATGAGTACGACCCGGAAAAGGCCAAACAACTGCTGGCGGAAGCGGGTTATGCCAATGGTTTCGATACCGATATCTGGGCCTATCGTGAACGCGATTATGCCGAAGCGATCATCGGCGATTTGCGTAAGGTGGGGATTCGCGCGCGCCTGCACTATGTGCAGTATCCGGTGCTGGCCGCCGATCTGATTTCCGGTAAGGCGCCGATGGCGGTTCGTACCTGGGGATCTTTTTCCATCAATGATGCTTCCGCCTTCGTTACGCCTTACTTCGGCGGCAAGGGCGATGACATCTGGAAAGACGCGCAAGTCACCAGCCTGCTGACCAAAGCGGATGAAACCATCGATACCAAACAGCGTAGCGCCATGTATGCGGATTTGCTGGGACGCATCTCTTCCCAGGCTTATCTGGCGCCGTTGTTTTCCTATTCAACCAATTACGCCTTTACCTCCGATCTGAACTTTGACAGTTGGCCGGATGAATTGCCGCGCTTCGCCATGGCGAGCTGGAAGTAACAAGCTGCCGGGGATCGGTAGCGATACCGGTTCCCGCAGACATCTGGTGAGAATGAGGAACCGCTCATGATTATCTATATCTTACATCGGCTTCTGGTCGCGCTGGCGGTGCTGTTTACCGTGGCGGTAGTCAGTTTCTCTCTCTTGCATCTTTCCGGCGATTTAGCGGCGGCTATTGCCGGACCGGAAGCCACCGCCGAGGTTGTTGAGCGTATCCGGGCGCAGTATGGGCTGGATCAGCCATTAACCACGCAGTTTATGCACTGGATGTGGTCGGCTTTGCATCTTGATTTCGGCCGTTCGTTCTATTTTGAAAATACGGTCATGGAGCTGGTTGGTCAGAGAATGCCGGTCACTCTGAAGCTGGGGGCGGTTTCTCTGCTGCTGGCGCTGGTGGTGGCTATTCCGCTCGGGGTGCTGGCGGCGGTGTTCCGCGATACCTGGGTCGATAGATGTTCCATTTTCATTTCCGTTGTCGGTCAGGCGATGCCGAATTTCTGGTTTGCCTTGTTGCTGATAGTCATCTTTGCCGTAGGCCTGAAATGGTTGCCGGTGGCGGGGAACAGCAGCTGGCAAAACTTCGTGCTACCGGCGGTGGCGCTGGGTTATTACGCCATGCCGTCGCTGATGCGTCTGACGCGCTCCGGTATGCTGGACGTGCTGGGATCGGACTATATCCGCACCGCGCGGGCCAAGGGGCTGAGTTCTTTCAAGGTGATCGTCAAGCACGGCCTGCGCAACGCCATCATACCCGTGGTGGCGCTGGCGACGGTCGAACTGGGTTTTATGTTGGGGGGATCGGTGGTGATTGAGTCGGTGTTTGCCTTGCAAGGTCTGGGGCAACTGGCATGGGATTCCATCTCCCGCAACGATTTTCCCGTCGTGCAGGCCATCGTACTGATTATCTCGGTGTTTTATATCGGGCTGACGTTTCTGGCCGATGTTCTTAATGCGGCACTTGATCCGCGTCTGCGTAATTCATAGGGAGCTTGCATGAAAACCTCTCCATCACTCTCTTCCTCGCTGGCCGCCAAGCCGATGATGCCTGAGCCGGGATTGATTCCGGAGCCGGCTCCCTGGCGGCGCTGGGTTCGCAGTATCCTCGGCCATCACAGTATGACGTTCGGCCTGATTATTCTGGCGGTTATCGTCCTGGCGGCGATCCTCGCCCCGTTAATCAGCCCGCACGATCCCTACGCGCAGGATGTGAGCCGCCGCCTGATTCCGCCGGTATGGCATGAGAAAGGCAGTTGGGAACACATATTGGGAACGGACAAGCTGGGGCGCGACTATCTGAGCCGGCTGCTGTTCGGGGCTCAGGTGTCGTTAACCATCGGGCTGGTGGCCGTGCTGGTGGCCGGCTTCATCGGCATCACGCTGGGCGTGCTGGCGGGCTATTTCGGCGGCCGGGTTGATGCGGTGGTCAGCTATATTCTGACGGTTCGCTTATCCATGCCGATCATCCTGGTGGCGCTGGCGACGGCCTCGCTGGTGGGGGGATCGGTAAAAGTGGTGATCCTGCTGCTGGGGTTGCTGCTATGGGATCGCTTTCTGATCGTTTCCCGATCGGTCACCCGGCAACTGCGCGAGGCGGAGTTTATCGCCGCGGCCAAGACGCTGGGCGCTTCTTCGCTGTTCATTATGCTGCGGGAAATTCTGCCTAATCTGCTCGGTCCGCTGACGGTGGTGGCGACGCTGGAGATCGCCCACGCCATTTTGCTGGAGGCCACGCTCTCTTTCCTTGGGCTGGGCGTCCAGCCGCCGATGCCGTCATGGGGACTGATGGTGGCGGAAGGCAAGGCATATATGTTCTTTCAACCCTGGGTCATTCTCATCCCCGGCGTGGTGCTGGCAATCCTCGTGCTGGGGATCAATCTGGTGGGAGACGGCCTGCGCGATGTTACCGCGCTGGACGGACGTAACTGAGGAAGCGGCCATGAATAATGACATTTTGCTGGATGTAAAAAATCTGCGCGTCGATCTGCCGACCGCCAGGGGCACGCTGCATGCGGTGCGCGGGTTGGATTTCTCGGTACGGCGCGGGGAAATGCTGTGTCTGGTGGGGGAGTCCGGCTGCGGTAAGTCTATGACGTCGCTGGCGCTGATGGATCTGCTGCCGCGTAAGGCGGTGCGCACCGCGGACCATATTCTGTTTAAAGGCACCGAGTTGCAGTCGTTGAAAAAGCGGGAAATTACCGCGCTGCGCGGCGACAAGATGTCGATGATTTTTCAGGAGCCGATGACGTCGCTCAATCCCTCCTACACGCTGGGCAACCAGCTATGCGAGACGCTGTTGGCCCATCGCAACGTTTCCCAGTCGCAGGCGCGCGATCGGGCGGTTTACCTGATGGAGCGCGTGGGCATCCCCATGGCGGCGGATCGCCTGAATCAGTATCCCCATCAGCTTTCCGGCGGCCTGCGGCAGCGCATCATGATCGCCATGTCGCTGATGTGCGAACCGGAGCTGATTATCGCCGATGAGCCGACCACCGCGCTGGATGTCACCATTCAGGCGCAGATCCTGCGCATGTTGCGTGAGCTGCAACGGGAGTTCGGCATGGCGGTGATTTTCATCACCCACGATCTGGGCGTCGTGGCGCGTATCGCCGATCGGGTGGCGGTGATGTATGCCGGAAAAATCGTGGAAACCGCGCCGGTAATGACGCTATTTAACCATCCCCGGCATCCTTATACCCAAGCGCTGTTGGACTGTATTCCCATTCAGGGGAAAACCATACCGGGGCAGCCGTTGAACGCCATCCCCGGCGTTGTTCCCAGCCTGATTGGCGAACAGCAGGGCTGCGCGTTTAGCAACCGTTGTTCCTATTGCACCGAGGCCTGTAACCAGGAGACGCCTTATATCGAGGTCACGGACCAGCATGCGGTGCGCTGCATTCGGGCGTTACCGGTGCGGAATGCGGAGGTCGCATGAATCAGAGCGTAAACCATGACGTCGCGCCTGCCGCGCTGCCGACGCATATTCCCGGTAATGATGATATTGCGCTGGAACTGTGTTCCTTATCGCGGGTTTTTCGCCTTAATCGCGGTTTGTTCTCGCGCGCCGGCGAGATCCGGGCGGTGAATGAGGTTTCCTTGCGCATCCGGCGGGGAGAAACGCTGGGGCTGGTGGGGGAATCGGGATGCGGGAAAAGTACGCTGGCGAAAATGCTGCTGGGTCTGCTGCCGCCGACTTCCGGCAACGTCTTGATTGAAGGGCGTGAGATTGATTCCGGCAACCGTAAGGAGATGGCGTCCCGCATTCAGCCCATCTTTCAGGATCCCTATTCATCGTTGAACCCGCGCCGCACCGTTGCGGATATCGTGGAAGTCGCGTTGCGTCTGCACGGTATCGGTACGCCTGAAGAGCGTAAGGCGCGCGTCAAAGAAATGCTTGATGTGGTCGGCATGCCCGCCCGCACGCACAGTCAGTATCCCGGTCAACTGTCCGGCGGTCAGCGTCAGCGGGTGGCCATTGCCCGCGCGTTGATTATGCGGCCTGACATTCTGATCTGCGATGAGCCGACATCGGCGCTGGATGTGTCGGTTCAGGCGCAAATTCTCAACCTGCTGCTGGCGCTTAAACAGGAGTTTGGGCTGACTTACCTGCTCATCAGCCACAACCTGTCGGTGGTGGAACATCTGGTCGACCATGTGGCGGTGATGCAGAAGGGGACGATTGTCGAACAGGGGACGCGCGAACAGATTTTTCACTCGCCGCAGCACCCTTATACCAAATCGCTGCTGGCTTCGGTGCTGACGCCGGAGCCGGGATTGGGCATTCCGGATATCGAACAGTATTAACCGATCCCGGTATCTCGTTTCTTAAACGATCGGCATTACGCCTGCGGGGCCGTGTTGCTGGTTAACGAATATCTGAGAAAAAGAGGACAGACAGAATATGACGCGTGAAGAGACGATCCTGGCAACCGTCGATTATTTTGCTTCAGGAAAATTCAAGGAAACCCTGGCGCGCAGGGTGGCATACCGGACGGAAAGTCAGGATGCCGGCAGCGGACCCGTTCTGATGTCCTATCTGACGGATGAAATGATCCCGGTGCTTGAGGCCATGGGCTTCGAGTGTCTGCTGGCGGATAACCCCATCGGCGGCAAAGGCCCTTTTTTGCTGGCGCGGCGCCTGGAGCCGGAAGCCGCGCTGACGCTGTTGACCTATGGTCATGGCGATGTGGTGCGGGGTTACGATGACCAATGGCGCGAGGGATTATCGCCGTGGCAGCTGATTCAGGACGGCAACCTCTGGTATGGGCGCGGCACCGCTGACAACAAAGGGCAGCATTCCATTAATCTGGCGGCGTTGGAGCAGGTTCTGAAGGCGCGCGACGGCCAGCTTGGCTACAACGTGAAAATCATTCTGGAGATGGGAGAAGAGGATGGTTCGCCGGGGTTGAACGAAATTTGCGAGCAATACCGCGACTGGCTGGCCGCCGATCTGTTTATCGCTTCCGATGGGCCGCGAATATCCGCCGTCCGCCCCACTCTATTCCTGGGTTCGCGCGGCGTGTTTAATTTTGAACTACGGGTGAATCTGCGCGAAGGCGCGCACCATTCCGGCAACTGGGGCGGGCTGTTGAGCAACCCCGGCATCCGTTTGTCCCATGCCCTCGCCAGTCTGGTGGACGCGCACGGCTGTATTTTGGTGCCGGGTCTGCGGCCGCCGGCGATATCCGAGACCATGCGCCGTATTCTTGCCGATATCGAACTGGGCGGCGGAGCGACGGATCCGGCCATCGATCCCGGTTGGGGCGAACCCGGACTAACGGCGGCGGAGAAACTTTATGGCTGGAATACGCTGGATGTGCTGGCCTTTGTCACCGGTAATCCGGACAAACCGGCTCACGCTATTCCGCCGAGCGCCAAAGCAAATTGCCATATGCGCTATGTGCTGGGCAGCGACGTGGAGAACTTCGAACAACATATCCGCCGTCACCTGGACGCCAACGGATTTGAAGACGTGGAGATCGTTAACGCCATCAGCAATTATGCCGCTACCCGGCTCGATCCCAACGATTTGTGGGTGGAGTGGGGGAAGGCGTCGATTACCCGATCCGCCGGCGCCAAGGCCGCGGTGCTGCCGAACTTCGGCGGCGGATTGCCGAACGCCTGCTTCTCGGAAACGCTGGGCTTGCCGACGCTGTGGGTGCCGCACTCTTATCCCGCCTGTTCGCAACATGCGCCCAATGAACATATTCTGGCTGATATGACGCTACAGGCGCTTAAAATCATGACCGGCCTGTTCTGGGATCTGGCTGAGCAAGGAGCCGACGTGGCGCATCGTCGTTCACAGATGAAAGCGAAGCAACCTGCAGCAACGGTCTAGACTGGATAAATGACGCGACGAATGACGTGTCCGTGTTTTGCTTACTCTTTCCGTATAGCCGGTATCATGGGCGCTACGGGCTTCTTTTGATGATGCCACATGTGTGAGAGACAATGCATAGCAACGAAATTCGTTACTTTATGGCGGTGGCCAGCACCGGGTCGCTGAGCGCGGCCAGCCAGCAGCTATTTGTCGCCGTTTCAGCCATCAGCAGACAGATCCAGCGGCTGGAGGCGCGCCTCGGCGTTCCGCTGTTTGAGCGGCATGCTAGAGGCATGGTGTTGAATGACGCCGGACATATTCTGGAGAATCATGTCCGGCGCAGCATGGCGGACATGGAGCTGGCCGTCGCTGAAATTGAAGGGCTGAAGTCCGCCCGTCAGACCACCATCCGGGTGGTGTGTACCGACGGCATCGGGTTTAATCTGCTGCCGACGCTGATGGCGAAGTTTCGGCGGCAGTGCGCCGAGGTCAACTTTGTACTGACGGTCGGCAGCGCCAGACAGGTTCCCGAGCTGATTCGTAACGGCGAGAGCGACGTGGCGCTGAAATTCAGTCTGGCGCCGGAACACGGCGTTCAGGTCATCGCCTCTTTTCCCGCTCCGTTTCTGGCCGTAATGCAGGCCGACCATCCGCTGGCCGCACGAGATTTCCAGCTCGACGATCTAAATACTTACCCGATTGTACTGCCCGACCAGGCGGCTACCGTACGCCAGCTGTTTGATCTCTCATGCCGGATGAAGGGGGTTTTCATCGATCCGGTGTTTACCTGTAACCATTTTTCAACGCTGTACGCCTTCTTGCTGGATACGCCGGACGCCATTGTCATATGCAGCCACTTTTCCGTGCTGTATAGCGCCAAACGCGACGGTTTGCAGGTGAAGTCCATCAAGATGGATCAATTAGGGCAGCGGATGCTGCAAATTCAAACCGAGGTGGGGAAACCGGCAACCAAGGTGATGGAGGATTTTTTTGCCTTTCTGCGCTACGAACTGGAAACGCAGGACGCGCTGTTTCGGCAGGAATATCCTTTTCAGGGGTGATGACACCTGAAACATTAGCGGACTTTCAGTCCGTCCTGGGACGCGGCTTATTCAGGGTCACCACCAGCATCCCGGCGATGATGGCGACAACGCCGGCGACCAGCCCGGCGCTCAGGGATTCATTGAGAAACAGGATCGAGATAAACAGCCCGACGACCGGCACGCCCAGCATGGAAGACGCCATACTGGTGCTGGAGATCCATTGGCTGGCGGCGTTGACGGCGCAGAAACAGAAAGCGGTGGCTATCGGCCCGACAAACAGCGAGATCTCCCAGAAACGCAGCGAATTATCGCCGGTGTACGGTCCCTCTTTATACCAGGCGATGATAATCAGCGGGACGGCGGCGATCAGCATCTGCCAAGGCGCCAGATGGTAGGCGCTGGAAGCGCCGCGATGGTGACGCAGATGCAGGATGCAGATGGCCCAGCAGAATGACGCGATCAGCAGCAGGGTATTGGCCTGCAGCGCTTTGGTATCCTTCCAGTCC
Organism: Brenneria izadpanahii; assembly: GCF_017569925.1. NCBI lineage: Bacteria > Pseudomonadati > Pseudomonadota > Gammaproteobacteria > Enterobacterales > Pectobacteriaceae > Brenneria > Brenneria izadpanahii. Next base: position 5,273,333 of record NZ_CP050854.1, read on the forward strand.
AGCGTCAGCGGATTAAACAGGATGGCGACGCCGGCGATCCCCAGCAGCGTGCCGATCAATTCCTGACGGGTTATGCGCTGTTTGAAGAACAGAATAGCGCCCGGCAGAACCCACAATGGCGTGGTGTAGGCCAGGATCGCGGATCGGCCCGCGGGTATCGCGGTCATGGCGATGGCGCCCAGCGCGGTAAACGTCAGCATTTGCAGCAGGCCGACGCTGAATAGCAGAGGGACATCACGGCGTTGCGGCCGTTTCAGCGTGCCGGTGACAATCTGGATAAAGAACAGGCAAAGCCCGCCCAGCGCGAAACGCAGCGCGGAGAACCAGAGCGGCGTAATGTGTTCCAGTCCGAGTTTCATGACCGGCCAGTTGGCGCCCCAGACGACGATCGCCAGTAATAGCAGAATGATTCCCCCAACCTGGCGCAATGGTAATCCGGTTGGTAATGCATTGGCGGATTTGTCTTTCAGCCAGATTATTTTCTTATTTCTTAATGAGGGAGAAATCATTTTATATTTCTTCGCGACGGTTACTGGATAAATCCAGTTTATTATTTTTTCGTCGGAAAATTTTTCCCTTATCAATCGCGATATTTTTGTTTGCAGGGCGATTTTTCCAACTGATTTGTTATTAACAGGAAAGGTTTTCTTTTATGCGTAAACTGGATAAAACCGATATCGGTATCCTCAATAAATTGCAGGAAAATGCGAAAGTCACGCATGTTGAATTGGCGAAAGCGGTCAATCTTTCCACCACGCCCTGTTTTAACCGGGTGAAGGCGCTGGAAGAGCTCGGCCTTATCCGTCAGCAGGTGACGCTGCTGTCGCCGGAACGGCTGGGATTGCATGTGAACGTGTTTATTCATGTCAGCCTTGATCGGCAAATAGAAGAAGTTTTGCAGCGCTTTGAGCAGGCGATTTCCGAGCGGCCGGAGGTGATGGAGTGTTACCTGATGACCGGGGACGCCGACTATCTTCTGCGAGTGTTGGTCAAAAATATCAATGAGATAGAGCATTTCATTCTAAATCATCTGACCCGCATTCCCGGCGTTGCCAATATCCGCTCCAGCTTTGCGCTTAAGCAAGTTCGCTATAAGACCACCCTGCCTTTGCCGCCGGAAGGTATGATTTTGCCCTAGCAAACAATGGGGTGTTAATTTTATTTCGTTATGTGGCGATTTCTTAAAGGTAAAAGGTTGATTAATGGTTTTTGATGAAATTTTCATGATAAATAATGATGAATTTAGCAATTTAAATTCATTTGTTTGCAGGTAATATGATGGGCATGGAGTGACGGTATTTCTCAATGGAATATTGACAACCTGCGGCTATCATTTCTCATTATTTACCGGAGCGCTATTATGAATCTGGAGAAATTTCCACGTTATCCATTAACTTTTGGACCTTCCCCCATTACGCCAATGAAAAGGCTGAGTGAATATTTGGGCGGAGAGGTAGAAATATATGCCAAGCGTGAAGATTGTAATAGTGGTCTGGCGTTTGGCGGTAATAAAACCCGTAAGCTGGAATATCTTATTCCCGAAGCGTTGGAACAGGGTTGCGATACGCTGGTTTCCATCGGCGGTATTCAGTCAAACCAGACGCGTCAGGTGGCCGCGGTGGCCGCGCACCTGGGTATGAAATGTATTCTGGTGCAGGAAAACTGGGTGAATTATGCCGATGCGGTGTACGACCGGGTCGGTAATATCGAGCTGTCGCGTATTATGGGCGCCGATGTTCGTCTGGATGCCGCCGGTTTTGATATCGGTATTCGCGAAAGCTGGAAAAACGCCATGGAAGAAGCGGCGCAAAACGGCGGTAAACCCTTCCCGATCCCCGCCGGTTGTTCCGAACACCCTTACGGCGGGCTGGGGTTCGTCGGCTTCGCGGAAGAAGTGCGCCAGCAGGAAAAAGAGCTGGGCTTCAAATTTGACTATATCGTCGTATGCTCCGTGACCGGCAGCACCCAGGCCGGTATGGTGGTCGGTTTCGCCGCCGACGGCCGCGCCCGTAACGTTATCGGTATCGACGCCTCGGCGAAACCGGAAAAAACCAAGGCGCAGATCCTGCGTATCGCGCAGAACACCGCCAAACTGGTTGAACTTGGCCGGGAAATCACCGAAGAAGACGTGGTGCTGGATACCCGTTTTGGCGGCCCGGAATATGGTCTGCCGAACGAAGGCACGCTGGAGGCCATCCGTTTGTGCGCCCGCATGGAAGGCGTGATGACCGATCCGGTCTACGAAGGTAAATCTATGCAGGGTATGATCGGTATGATCCGAAACGGCGAATTCCCGAAAGGCTCTAAAGTGCTTTATGCCCATCTGGGCGGCGCGCCGGCGCTGAGCGCCTATAGCTATATTTTCCGCAATGGTTAACTGCCGTACCCACCAGTAGGTTCTAGACCGTTAAGTAATCTTGTGGCCGTCATTCCCGCGTAAGCGGGAATGACGGTGATTTCGTCGTCAACTTCAGAACGTCAATTGCGTGGTGGAAAGCACTTCCCGCAGGCCGATAAAAGAGCGGATCTGACGCACGCCGGGCAGAAACAGCAGTTGTTCGGCGTGTAGCCGGTTAAAGCTCTGATTATCCTTGGTGCGAATCTTCAAAATATAATCAAACTCGCCGGTGACCACATGGCATTCCATACAGCCGCTGATCTGCTGCACCGACGCTTCAAAATCTTCAAATGAGCTCGGCGTCGAGCGATCCAACACCACCCCGATTAACACCACCAGACCGGCGTTAAGCGCTTCCGGGTCAAGCAGCGCGACCACGCCTTTAATCAGGCCGATCTGTTTGAGGCGTTCAACCCGCCGCAGACAGGCCGGCGGGCTGAGATTGACCTTTTCCGCCAGCGCCACGTTGGACAGCGAGGCATCCGACTGCAAAAGACGCAGGATGGCGATATCGAAGCGGTCCAACTCATAGGATTTCTTTTCCTCCGGGGGAGGCGTAACGATGGGGGATTTGGCTTTCATGCTGGGTTTCCTCGCTTCTGCGCCCGATATCGCATTATGACAATACAATAATTGTGCCGTGAAGGTATTTTTTGCAATTAAACGATAGAAATATGGCCCTCATTCCATAAAAAATTATAAGAAATTATCTTTATGAGAAATTAATGGCGTTTGCATATCTGCTGGCTTGTTTCCTGTTTTTTAGACGGCGAGAGCGGCGGTTGACGGGCGGAGGTGAATAGATTAAATGCTTTTTATTTTCAATTGGATATCTACGGTATTCCCTATGTAACATAAGGTTATATTATAGCTATTTATATTATTTACCGCTTTTCCACTGCTCTGATAGCCTGAAACCAATATATTGACTGGTTAGGGGTAGGGAATGAAGAATCGTATCTTGGCATTGTCGTTATTGATGGGTTTAGCTTCTGTTTCTGGCGTCGCGCAGGCTGATAAGCTGGATGATATTCAAAAAGCCGGCGTGGTTAAGGTAGCGGTATTCGATAGCAATCCGCCGTTTGGCTTCGTCGATCCGCAGAGCAAAAAGCTGGTGGGTTACGATGTTGATATTGCCGAAGCGATTGGTAAAGCGCTGGGGGTGAAGGTGGAATTGCGGGCGACGAATCCGGCCAACCGTATTCCGCTGTTGAGCTCGCAAAAAGTGGATCTGATCGCCGCCAATTTCACCATCACCGATGAGCGCGCCAAGCAGGTAAACTTCAGTATTCCCTATTTCGCTACCGGACAAAAATTCATTGCCCGCAAAGGCGTGCTGAAAACCCCGGACGATATTAAAGCGCTGCGCATCGGCGCGGATAAAGGCACGGTGCAGGAAATCACCCTGCGCGAGCACTATCCCACCGCGAAAGTGATCTCGTATGACGATACGCCGCTGGCGTTTGCCGCTCTGCGTAACGGCAACGTCCAGGCCATCACGCAGGATGACGCCAAACTGGTCGGTTTGCTGGGCAATGTGCCGGAAGCCCAGAAAGCCGAATTCGAAATTTCGCCGTTCAGCATTACCAAAGAGTATCAGGGGATTGGTATTCCCAAAGGCGAAGAGCGCCTGACAGAGAAAGTGAATGAAACGCTGCTGAATCTGGAAAAACAGGGCGAAGCGAAAATTATCTACGACCGTTGGTTCGGTCCGGAAACCAAATCGGCTCAGCCGCGCGGCGACTTTACCTTCGCACCCCTGGATCAACAGCCAAAGGCCTGATGTAGGCTCATAGGTCTGGTTGTTTCGGCCCTCTGCCCGGCAGGGGGCATTGTTGTTTATAAAAATTAGTTAACTATGAAACTGACAGATACGGCACTGCAATTCGTTGAAACGTGGCTGTTGGCTCCCCACTATCTCAGTTGGCTTTGGCAAGGCTTTCTGGTTACGTTGTGGATTTCCTTCTGTACGATAATTCTGGCGACGTCGCTGGGATTCCTGCTGGCGGCGGCGCGGGATAGCCAATTGCGTCTGTTGCGCTGGCCGGTCGTCGCCTACAGCTCGCTATTTCGCAATACCCCTTTGCTGATCCAGCTTTTTTTCTGGTATTTCGGCGCCGGTCAGTTATTCCCGGCGGCCATGATGCAATGGCTTAATACGCCGCATGATTTCACGTTGCTGGGGATGAATGCGGCGTGGCCTTCGTTTGAGTTTCTGGCCGGACTGTGGGGGCTGACGCTCTACTCCAGCGCCTTTATTGCGGAAGAGATCCGGGCCGGTATCGGCGGCGTGGCGCGCGGGCAAAAGTTTGCGGCGCTGGCGCTGGGGTTAACGGGATGGCAATCCATGCGCTATGTCGTATTGCCGCAGGCATTGAAAATCGCCTTGCCGCCGCTGCTGGGCCAGTACATGAACGTGATTAAGAACTCCTCATTGGCAATGGCGATTGGCGTGGCCGAACTCTCTTATGCCTCCCGTCAGGTGGAAACGGAAACCCTGCGCACTTTTCAGGCGTTTGGCGTCGCGACCGTGCTATATATCGCGATCATTGCGCTGATGGAAGGCTGGGGAATGTGGCGTCAGCAACGTAATCTGGCCGGGGAACGCTGAATATGGATTTCAATATCATTTACGATAACTTCGGTTATCTCATGTGGGGCACTTTTCCTGACGGCCCGCTGGGCGGCGCGGCGCTGACGCTGGCGATTAGCCTGATGGCGGGCGCCGCCTCCGCCGTGCTGGGAACCATACTGGGCGTGGCGCTGGCCATGTCCCGCGGCTGGTGGGCGGCGTTGCTGTCGATGGCGCTCGGCTTTTTCCGCGCGATCCCGGTCATCATGCTGATTTTCTGGACTTATTTTCTGCTGCCGATTCTTTTCGGCGTCGATATCCCCGAAATTACCACGGTGGTGTGCGCCCTGGCGCTGATTGCATCGGCGTATCTGGCGCATGGCGTGAAGGCGGGGATCGTCGCCATTGGCCGCGGCCAGTGGCAGGCCGGGCTATCCCTAGGATTCAATCGCTGGACGGTGTTGTGGTATATCGTCCTGCCGCAGGCGCTGAGAATGATGGTGCCGTCTTTCATCAACCAATGGATTTCGCTGATTAAAGATACCTCGCTGGCGTACATTGTAGGCGTCGGCGAACTGACGTTTTTAGCCACGCAGGTGAACAACCGCAGCATGGTTTATCCGATGGAGGTCTTCCTGTTTGTCGCGCTGGTCTATTTCGTTTTTTGCCTGTCGCTGGAACTGCTGGCGAACGGGGTCAACAGGCGTTTTAGCCGCCAGGAAAAACCGCTAAAACGCGCGTGGCTATGGAGACGCAATACGGCTGCGTGAGGATATTACCCGGTAATATCCCAACCTTTTTCACGCCATATCTGCGGCAGTTCGTTCATGTCGTTAAACATGGTGACCAGCGGATGGTGAATCGGCGTGTTGTGCGGATCGGCGCAGTAGTAGAAAACCGGAATGCCGGCGGCAATCCCCGCCTGAACGCCGGATGTGGAATCATCCACCAGAATACCGTGTTGAACCGGCACCTGCATTTGCTCGGCGGCGTAGAAGATTACGGCGGGATCGGGCTTCCATTTTTGCAGCTCGTAGCCGCTGTACAGGTGGTCGCCAAAGAATTCGAGCAGATTCGTCAGCCCCAGTGAATGCTGCATCTTGCTGACGGGGCCGTTGGAAACCACCGCTATCGGCACCTTAATCGACTGAATCAGTTCACGCGCCCCTTTGATCGGTTGCAGTGATTCGTTAAACAGGCGTGTTACCTCTTGCCGGTAATGGCGCTCGGCGCTCTCCATCGGTACGGTCAGACCGTGTTTCTGGCTGATGCGGGCAATGATTTCATGCAGTTTCATGCCCTTGTAGGTTTTTATCACCTCTTCCAGCGATAGCCTGATGCCGTAGGGAACGAAAATATTTACATAAGCCTGGCAGCACAGTACCTCGCTATCGACCAGCGTGCCGTCACAGTCGAAGAAGACGCATTCAATACGGGGCATGAAGGATCCTTACTGGTGAAATTAAAGATTAAATAATGATTTTTAATACGTTGTTTTATCTGTCCGTTCTTTGCCTGATGTTCGGCCGCAACTCTTTTAAACATACTGACCGGGTTCAGGGTGCTGAGCGGCGGCCGAACGGATGGCATTCGTCGTCCTTTGTATCGACCAGAGTATAATATGTGCAATGAAACGACTACCAACCTTTATCTGCCGATGAAGAGCATAAAGGCCGGGGCAGGCGCGCGCTTTATCTTTCCCGCAGACTTTCCGTTGCCGCCCGCGGTTTGCGGCTCGTGTCGTTGCCCGCCGGCGTGTCGATGATGTCGCCCTTATCGGAGCCGAACGCCGTATCGTCGCCGGTTGTACGTGTCGTTGCGTTCAGCGCGTCCAGTATCTGCTGCTGGCTCAGGCTGCCGCCGTCGATAAAATGAAGCAGCTCGATAGCGCCGGCCGCCACCGAGTCATCGGCGTTGAAGAAATTATCGATGCGTAGCGAACCAGCATCGCTGCCGTCGACATTTTTGATCTGGATGTGGACCGTGGCGGCGTCACGCGTGAAGACCAGATCGGTCTGGCTGATATCATTGCTGAATACAATTTGGTCCATACCGCCGAGATCGGAGAGCGTATCGTCGCCCTGGTTACGAAAAACATGGTAACTGTCGTCTCCCCTCTGCCCCTGGAGCCGGTCGTTACCGACGAAGCCAAAAAAAGCGGAGGGAGTATTCGCCCCGGACAGAGTATCGTCGCCTGCGGTGCCAAGTAAGATCACGGAATTATTAAAGAAAGGTGTCAGGGCGGGATGGGTGGCGGCAATAGTCTGGAAGGCGGCGGCGCGTCTGCTCCGGTAGCCGGGCGAATAGGCGCCCAGATCGGTCAGAATCGTCAATGTACCGGGGATTCGTTCAATCCGGCCCTCGGCGTACAGGGCTTGCAGTTTGCTCTCCAGCGCGGCCCAGTCAACCGTAATGCTGTGCGCGTCGGAGCCAAACGCCGAGCGAATGCTATCTAGCTCTTCGGCATAGTTGGTTTGCGCCTGAAGCTGTGCGGCGGTAAAGCGTTTGAACTTCTGATACTCGTCCTTGAGGATGGAGGCGGCCGCAGGACGGGGATTGGAAGGGGAAGCACTCCGTTGTTTGCTTACATAAGGACGGCCGGTCAGACTTTCCAGCGCGACAAGCTGGCGTGCATCTATAAAATGCGCGCCCTTCCACGGGGCGCGGCTGTGGGGATCGATACCGGCGGAGTCGGTCCAGCGGTAAATCAGATCGTCAAGCAGCTCATCGCGGTCCGCGCCGTCTGCGGCCGCGGTATATTGGTCCAGCAGGTCTTTCAACCCAGGATCGAGTATTATCGCCTGGCGCAAATCGTGCACCTTGCCAAACCCTTTGGCGTTAGCCAGAAACAGTGAATCGGTGGTTAGCTTGATATCGCCGCTGTTGATGCGGCGGGCGCTATCCACCTTGAACCACACGTCTGCCGCGCTGGAAGTTGTACCGTCGCTCAGCGTCACGCTTGCCGTCTGACGGTGTTGGTGGCCGTGGGCATCGACGCGGCTGGAATTGTTGTAGTCGGTGCTGATGGCGGCCACGCCAGCGTCGGCAAGGCTTTGCAGCTCGCTTTTATTGCTGATGCCATTGCCGTTAAGGTCGCGCCAGATTTGCAAGGTGGCGTAGGCGGCATCCTGCGCGTCGATGGTTTTGTCGCCGTTATCATCATACTCGGCCAGCGCCAGAAAGCCGTTGTCGGCCGTCTTGCCGTTGCCCAGAAGTGTGTGGTTGCCGAACAGTTCGCCGCCGTTGCTGATGCGGCCGTCGCCGTTGCGATCGTGCGCGAGCAGACCGTCGTCGGGACTAACCCAGCCGGTCATTTCGCTCAGCGCGTCACCATCCAGGTCGAAGTACGTCGCGCCGGTTTTCAGCGTTTCAATATCGTCGCCGTCCAGATCGATGACAATAGGCGAGATGAGGTCGGGGATGGATTCGAAGCCTACGACACTTAATTCGACGATCCTGCCCATATGGGAAGGGGCGATAACAGGCTCAAGCGCTTCCGATGCCGTCCCCCCATCGAAATCAACGTTATGATTATTATCAGGCACAATGACGACGTTATGGATTTCCCGCGAGCCGTCGGCATGGGTAACCCATTCAGCGTCATCCGCAATTTTGAACTTGGTGGTGCCCCAGATATAGGCGCATTCGGCGTAGTCCGCACAAAGATAGATCTGATTAACGTTATAACCAGCATATCTGTTCCTCTCTCAATTCCGTGAGCCGATATAATCGAGTTGCTGTTGAATTTCGCTCTTGGTATAAGTGCCGGGTGGTATATTGATATTAAAGCGTTTTTCAACGATATCGACGTTGGCCGAATTAACTTGCATAACCGCAGTTATTAACCAGGTAATACGTATTTTGAGATATTATTTCCTTACGGACGCCGGTTGTTCTGTCGATATAGCGAATTTTATGTTGGAAATCGAACATGCCGTCGCCTGCGCCGTTCGTGCGTACCCAGAACCAGGACTTACCTCCCTCCTCTAGTCCCCAGGTACGTTTGCAACATGTCGGATTCTCCTTTAGAAATTCCGCTTTGTTGTTGTAATGTATTAAGGTGAAACGTTGCTCTGTCTTATCAGGGTTATCAATGATTCGTTCGGCTTTTCTTATTTCCATATCGTCATCCGTCGTTTGATTTTTCAGATAGTTGGCGATGGCAATATCCAACCGTTCTTGAGTAGTATAACGCTTTCCCATTTGCTGATTATCCCTGGTACAGTAGCCGAGATAGTTGCGTGTGTCGGTATAGGCAATATCAATAACTACAACAATCGTCCGAGTAATAAACATTAACATTAGTATTTTTAGGATAAATTTAATTAACGTGCTAATTTTTATTTTTTGTATTTTATGAATCATTTTTACCTGCTATTTATTGATTGGATAATTAATTTAATCAGCGTTACGATTTATTTAATAACACCTGTTGTTTATTACCCACATCCACCAATTGATATTTCAGGTCCACGGAATAGATCGTCGCTTCCGATAATGCATTCATCAGAGTTGCTACCGTCTCTACGGAAAAAATATAAAGTTGGACATATCCCCTTGCCTGCGCGAACGGATGCAAGTTCGGTTTTAGAAAATCGCATTTTCATTTCTATCTGGAGTATTGTGCTGACTGTACAATCAGATTCGAAGGCGGACGTAATAAAAAGCACAGGGATTAGCATGACGGCGATCGTACTGAGGTAGATGAACGCTTTCACAAGGAATTTATTACTCATTTTGGCTTTCCCTTAATGTAACGTATTTACATACTGTTTTTATTCAATTTACTCAGTAAGTTCAGTAATCACCAGGATAATAAATATCATTAGGCGTGTTTTAGGATGAATTTAATCGGCGTGCTAATTTTTGTTTTATATAAATCATTTTTGATATCCGGCTATTAATATTAATGCTAATTAATTTATGACGAAAGATTGTCTGGCGCTTTAATCACATAATAGAGTGATTAAAGCGTGACCTGATTTTTATCAAAAAAGATTAAAGCAATATACTGGCAGTAGATGATAATGAAATGCATTTTATACTGATAAATAAATTTACTTCAAATTCTATTTTTATGGTTTATTTGTTTTCCATATAAGATTTTATTGCGTTAGCCAGATGGTTATATTTTTATTTTATATAAATAAATGCAGCTTGAAATATTGTCTGGAAACGCTTCCTCTGCATCGCCGGTATAGATAACCCATTCGTCGCCGTCCGCGACGTTGAACCAGGCAGGCGCGTTCGGCGAAATCTGGAGCGCTTGTGCCGAGATAGATTTGGTTGAAGGTGTAACCGCCGGGCGGGACAGCGCTATTGGCATCCGCTCGCTCCTTTTCGACTTCTTGAAATCTATTAGCATAAGTTATGTTTATAGAAAGAAAAAAATGGCGGAACCGCGTTAATGCGTATCATTTTGTTATAGGATACCCGAAAATCATCACACTCTTTTTTTTTTGGAACTCTGACAATGAATAAATCGCAATCTGGTCATGCCGATGAGCAAGGACTGTTGGAGCGTGTGTTTAAACTGACACAGCACGGCACCACAGCGCGGACAGAAATGATCGCCGGCTTCACCACCTTCCTGACGATGGTGTATATCGTTTTTGTTAACCCGCAGATTTTGGGCGTGGCGGGTATGGATACCCAGGCGGTGTTTGTCACTACCTGTCTGATCGCCGCCTTTGGCAGTATTTTTATGGGGCTGCTGGCTAATTTGCCGGTTGCGCTGGCGCCGGCCATGGGCCTGAACGCCTTTTTCGCTTTTGCCGTCGTCGGGGCGATGGGGCTTCCATGGCAGGTGGCGATGGGGGCGGTTTTCTGGGGCGCAGTCGGTTTCCTGCTGCTGACCATCTTCCAGATCCGTTACTGGATGATTGCCAATATACCGGTGAGTCTACGATTGGGGATCGCCAGCGGTATCGGCCTGTTTATTGCCATGATGGGGCTGAAGAACGCCGGCATTATCGTTTCCAACCCCGAAACGCTGGTTACCGTGGGGAATTTAACCTCACACAGCGTGTTGCTGGGGGCGCTGGGCTTCTTCATTATTGCGGCGCTCGCTTCGCGAAGCATTCATGCGGCGGTGCTGATTTCCATCGTGATTACCACATCTATCGGCTTGCTGCTGGGTGACGTTAAGTTCAACGGCGTTTTCTCCATGCCGCCGAGCGTCACTTCCGTGGTGGGACAGGTCGATTTGGCGGGCGCGCTGAATCTGGGGCTGTCCGGCGTTATCTTTTCCTTCATGCTGGTTAATCTGTTTGATTCGTCCGGTACGTTGATTGGCGTCACGGATAAAGCCGGTCTGGTGGATGCGCGCGGTAAGTTTCCCCGCATGAAACAGGCGCTGTACGTGGACAGCATCAGTTCGGTCGCCGGGGCGTTTATCGGCACTTCTTCGGTTACCGCCTATATCGAAAGTTCTTCCGGCGTATCCGTCGGCGGGCGTACCGGGTTGACCGCCGTCGTCGTCGGGCTGTTGTTCCTGCTGGTTATTTTCCTGTCGCCGCTGGCCGGTATGGTGCCGGCTTATGCCGCCGCGGGCGCGCTGATTTACGTGGGCGTGTTGATGACGTCAAGCCTGGCGCGGGTGAAGTGGGATGATTTGACCGAAGCCGTTCCAGCCTTTATTACGGCGGTGATGATGCCGTTCAGTTTCTCGATCACCGAAGGGATCGCCCTGGGCTTCATCTCTTACTGCGTGATGAAGCTGGCTGCGGGGCGCTGGCGCGAGATTAGCCCTTGTGTGGTGGTGGTTGCGCTGTTGTTCCTGCTAAAAATCATCTTTATCGACGCGCATTAATTTCATCATGCTCCGGGGCATTCGCCCCGGAGTTCTGCGTTTGTCGCCAGTCCGAGTCTCTCAGCTACCTTACCGATCGGGGCCGCCTAGCCGCCTATGCCGATTTTTCTGCGGTATGGCTGGTGAGCTTCATGTAGCGCAGGGATTGACGCTGCCGATGCACGATTTCACCGGCTTTCTTCATACCCGCGTCTGTCGCGTAGGTCCACATAATCAATCGGTTAAGCGTTGGCACATGAGCGCATGCCCAGGCCAGATAGTCGTCGATATCGCTCATCACCTCAACCGCCGGAAGGCAGTTGGAGCGCAAACGCCCGGAGGCGGGGTGAAGCCGCAAATTTTCCGCACGGCACTCATTCGATCTTGGTATTTTCATCAGGGAGTGGCGAATGGTGCATAGTTGGGTGGCGGCCTCCAGCGGATCGCGCTGCGCTTCAATCCAGGCTTTTTCAGCCTGAGTCTGCGGCTGCATGTCGGCAGGCGTTTGATTGTTTGACCGGACGTGAACGATCTCGATATCTATGCCGACGCTGCCTTCTTCGCTCAGCAGAATAGCAATAGTATTGCCGGCATAACCCAGGCTGAAATTAGGCAGATCAGGATCGGCGAAGTAGGGGCGGCCGTCCGGGGAAACAAGCAGCTTGGGGAGCAGCGGGTAGCCGAAAAAATAGAACATCATTTCAGCCAACAACGCTCGGCTTTTCAAGTAACGTTCGCGACGTTTAGTCGAAAACCCTTTTGTTGATGAAATGAGCTCATCCGGCAATCTTTGTAGATTGGGAAGCGCTTCCGTGCTGGTCCACCGGACAAAATGGCAGGACATCGTTCACTCCATGATGATAATAAAAACAGAACGTCTCGTTTGAGACATGTTTAAAAAGGGGATGCTTGTTCTCTTTCAAGCTGCCGGTGTTTTTAATTACCCGTTCTCACCCCAGGGCCGCAGCAAGCCGAGTTGAATCTGCGTCTGGCGAATTGGCCCTCCTTCCGTTTAGTCATCTAAATCTAAGCGCCGGGAATTCACCCGCTCGCCGCCTTCCGGCATTTTCAAACTCATTGACTAATGGGCGCATATTACCAGACAAAAATATGATCTAAAGAAAAATAAGTGGATAAATCTGCGATAATTGTTTGTTAATCACAATTATCTTCCGAAATGCTATTTTTTATCAAAAAATAACATATACACGACGTCGTGCGGATAGGCGTGAAAAAAGCTCGCGTGACTGATTTCAGATCCGGTTCGTTGGCGTGGAACGGAGGCGCTGCGGTTGAGCAGCCGCCAAACCTCGGCGGAGGCGGCGGCACTAATGCGGAGAGGCGCGTTAACGGGTTAAGCTGAAGGCGGCAAATAAGAGGGCTGATTACGCTATTGCTTCCCCTGAGGTTGCGTATCCGGATTATTTATCCTGATAGCTTTCCTGCGCCGCTAATATCACGGCCAGATTTTCCTCTATCCAGTCCGCCAGGATTTTGACCCGCTCGCTGACCTCTTTGCCCATCGGCGTCAGGCTATATTCAACATGCGGCGGCACCACCGGATACGAGGTTCTCAGGATAAAGCCATCGCTTTCCAGCCATTGCAGGGTTTGCGCCAGCATCCGCTCGCTGACGCCGCCGATTTTGCGCCGTAGCTGGCTGAAACGAAGCGTTCCATCCAATAATGCCAGTAAAATCAGCACGCCCCAGCGGCTGGTTACGTGGTTAAGTATCTTGCGGGAAGGGCATTTTTCAGCGAACAGATTGCCCTGCAACGGTATGGCGGATAATAACGAAGCGGCTTTTACTTTTTCCGGCATGACACTTACCTTTATGTGCGTACTTACTTAAAGTTAGTTTATTGACTATTCTACCTGTCAATGACGGTCAAAAAAAGGAGCTTAATGATGATTGCTGTTACAGGTATTTCTGGTCAGTTGGGGCGTTTAGTTATTGAACAGTTGCTGGAAAAAGTCCCCGCGGGTGAAATCCTGGGATTGGCGCGGGATGTCGGCAAGGTTGCTGATTTAGCCGCCCGCTGTATCCAGGTGAAAGCCGCGGATTACACTCAGCCAGAGTCGCTGATCGCCGCGTTGCAGGGCGTGGATAAACTGTTGCTGATTTCTTCCAGCGAAGTGGGTAAACGCGTGGCGCAACATCGTAATGTGATTGAGGCGGCGGTGCAGGCCAAGGTCAAACTCTTGGCGTATACCAGCATTCTGCATGCCGATCGCTCCCCGCTGGGGCTGGCGAAAGAGCATCGTGAAACCGAAAGCCTCATCACCGCCTCGGGCCTGCCTTATGTGCTGCTGCGCAATGGCTGGTACACTGAAAACTATGCCGCCAGCATACCGGCTGCCTTGCAGCATGGCGTTTTTATCGGTAGCGCCGGCGAGGGGAAAATCGCCTCAGCCACGCGGGCTGACTATGCCGCCGCCGCCGTTGCCGTGCTGACGCAGGATAATCAGGCGGGTAAGGTTTATGAACTGGCGGGTGACGAACCGTACACCCTGACGGAATTGGCTGCTGAAATCAGCCTTCAGTCTGGTAAAACGGTTAGCTACCAGAATCTGCCCGAAGCGGAATTCCGCGCGGCGCTGGTGGCGGCTGGTCTCCCCCCGGTTATCGCCGATATGATCGCCGACTCCGATGTCGGCGCATCCAAGGGCGGTTTATTTGACGACGGCCATCAATTGAGCCAGTTGATCGGGCGCTCAACCACACCGTTGGCGGCCGTGGTGAAGTCGGTAATTAAGTAAGCCCACTACCGGTTGCGTAAGACGGGTTATCATGGGGCGCCGGCGTTATTTTACGCCAGCGCCCCATGATCCTGGCGATCCGGGCACAAATCCCTTCTATGCTTCGCTGATTCCTGCTAAACGCGGGAAGTGCGGTTCCGCGGCGAAAAGCGGCTTTCGGCGTCGTACGCGAAAACCGGAGATCTAATACTCCTCGCCCTCGCCGAATGCGCCGTCCAGCAGACAAATTTGCGCCGCGAAGGCGGCTGCGTTTTTCAGGCTGTCCGGTAACGATCTTCCCGCTTGGTGCGCCAGTAAAAACGCGGTGATAAACGCATCGCCAGCGCCGAGCGTGTCCCGCGCCGCCACCTGTTGCGGCGGTTGCTCCAGCCAGTGTTGGCCGTCAAATAGCACGGCGCCTGCCGCGCCGCGGGTAGCGATGGCGTAACTGCTCCCCTGGCGATGGGCGTCAAGCAGAATCCGCCGCGTCTCCTCCAGGCTGCGTTCGGCGCAGGAGAAAAACGCGTAATCCAACAGCGGGCATAAAGCGAGTGCGGCCTCGATGTTGAAATCATCGGAAAAATCATACGACAGGCGACCCGGCAATACGCTCAGCGCCGGCAACTGCTTATCCAGATAGCTGTAAGCGCTGGTGTGCAGCAACGCGAACTGACTCAACCAGGCGGTGTCCGTTACGGCGAAATCCATCGGTATCCGTTGCCGAATACCGCCCGCATTGGAGCCAAGGAAAATCCGTTCGCCTTGTTTAATGGTCAGGTCGGCATAGCCGTTTTCACCAGCCGCCATGCGGCAGCGGGACGTATCAATGCCGCGGGCGGCCAGCGCGCGCTGCACATGCGCGCCGTTGTCGTCATCGCCAAACACTCCAAGGTAGGCGGCCTGGGCGCCAAGCATTTTCGCATAGACGCTGAAATTGAGGGCGTTGCCGCCGGGATAACGAATATGCGTGTGCGTGTAGCGATCAACAACGTTATCGCCGATGCCGAGTACTTTCATCATAGCGTCCTTAATAAGCGACTTTCCCCATATAGCGGCGCGTTTCCAACGGATGTTGCCGCACCAGGGCCAGCGCGGCGCGGTATTCGCACATCACGCTATAGAACAGCACCGGGTTGAAATAATCCACCACCGGCTCCGGAATAACGCTCAGGCCGAGTTCTTTGGCATCAACGATTTCTATTTTATCGCCATATTGGGCCAGAAAATGGACGGCGCGCTCGTCAAGCGGGCGCGTGCGGCCTTCATTCACCATCACAATCCAGGGCGTGTTTCTATTGGTTACTTCAAATGGGCCGTGGAAAAACTCGCCGCTGTGAATTGATGCGGCATCGAGCCACTGCATTTCCATTAACGAACAGATAGCGAAACCATAGGCGTGGCCGTAAGAAGCGCCGCTGGAAAGCACATAGAACAGCGATTCGTCACAATATCGATCGGCGAATTCGGCGCAGCGCTGTTTTACTTGCATCCGTGCGCGGGCGATGACGCCATCGATTTGCGCCATCCCGCTGTGGAAATCCGCATAGCCGTTGAATCCTTCGCTTTGCGCTAACGCTTCGACGCACAGATTGAGGATCAGCGCCATCGGGTTGTCGACGACCTGGCTGTCATTGCCCCATGCATAGAGAATATTGTTGTCGGACCAGGCGATCAACTCGGCTTCGGCATTGTGAGTCAGGGTAATCGTCGTACTGCCATGCTGCTGCGCCAGCTTGGCCGCCGCGACCGATTCCGGCGTATTGCCTCCGTGGGAGCAGACGATGGTCAGGGAGTGTTTGCCCAACGTTTTTGGCGTAGCGTGGACGAATTCATTCGCCGTCATCATAAAGCTGCGCAGCGTGGCGGATTCGCAGTTAAGAAAATAGTGCGCGGGGTACATATCCACCAGCGATCCGCCGCAGGCGACAAGAAAAATCTGGCGCAGGCCGCCTGCCGGATGAAAACGGTTTTCCATTAACGAGGTGATGATTGCAGCGGTATTCATGAATTAATCGCCATACACATTGAAATTAAAGTATTTTTTCGCCAGCCGGTCATAGGTGCCATCGCGGCGGATTTCGGCAATCGCGTCGTTGAGTTGTTCGCGCAGTTTGTCGTTCTGCTTGCTGACGCCGATACCCGTTCCTGGCCCGAAAATCACGTCATCCTTTACCTGCGGTTCAATCAGGGCAAAGCCTTTACCCTGGGGCTTGCTGAGCAGGGACTCGGTAACCACGGTCGCATCGTCGAGCGTGGCGTCAAGCCTTCCCACGATCATATCGGCATAGACGTCGTCGGCGCTGGGGTAGGCGATCACTTCCACGCCGTGGTTTTGCCAGTGTTTTTTGGCGTAAGACTCAAATACCGAGCCTTGCTGCACCCCCAGGCGTTTTCCTTTCAGCGATTCGGCGGTGGGTTTTAAACCGCTGGATGCCGGGGCGACGAGAAAAGCGGGCGTGTTGAATAACTTGTCGGTAAAGTCGATGGCCTTTTTGCGCTCGTCGGTAATCGACAGAGAGGAGAGAATAGCGTCGAACTTGCGCGCATGCAGCGCAGGGATCAGGCCGTCAAAGCTGCTTTCCACCCATACGCATTTGGCGTTGAGTTTGGCGCACAGCGCGTTGCCGATATCAATATCGAAGCCCTGCAATGAGCCATCCGCCGCTTTTGATTCAAACGGCGGGAACGTGGGGTCCGTTCCGAAGCGGATCTGCTGTTCGGCGTGAACGTTTAAAGGCAGCCACGGCAACGCGAGGCCAAGCAACAAAAGAGAAAGCGCTTTTTTCATTGTTTGCTCCACATTAGTAATGTGTACCATAAAGTATACCATGCTAGGTATACTCACCGGTTTGGCTAAAGGCAAGGTATTGTTTGTTTTTTTCTTTTTATAATAATTGCTTATGGTGATGTGGTCTGGTTTTTATCGTGGCTGTTTATCATCGCGGCGGCGGTTTTTTGCTAGCTAATCAAGCAATCATCAGTATACTTGGTACAAAATTTAACGATGTTGAGTGAATAAAAATAGACCATGACGCAGATCGGCGAAATAAAACGGCGCCCGCGCAAAGCCTATTTGCAGGCCCGGCAATCTTTGCTGGCGCTATTGGCGACGCCGGAATACAACCAGGGCGATCAAATTCCCGCCGAGCGCGAATTGGCGGCGATTTTACAGATCAGCCGGATGACGCTGAGAAAAATTCTTGATGAACTTGTTGCCCAGGGCGTGCTGGAGCGGCGCGGCAATCAGGGAACCTGGCTTACGGCCGCCGCCATTGAGCGTCCGTTAACTCAGGCGATAGAGCAAGGAATCAGCAAAATCATCGAACATAACGGCGCGGTGCCCAGCAGCCGTCTGATCTACTTTCAGGATGCGGCCGCCAGCGAGCGTATCGCCCGTTTATTGCAGATAGAAACCGGCGCGCCTTTGCTGATGATAAAACGCCTGCGGCTGGCTGATGGGGTGCCGTTCTGCCTTGAAACCAGCTATCTGCCGCGCCGGCGCGTGCCTGATTTAAGCGCGCCGATGCTCGAAGCCAACGGCTCCTTGTATCGCCTGTTGGCCGAGCGTTACCACATTCAGGGGATCGCGGATGAGGGAACGATTCGGGTTGGCGTAATGAGCGAGGAAGAACAGGCGCTTCTGGATGCGCCGCCAGACAGTCCGGCGCTGGTGTACCGCGGGGTTATTTCCGATCGCCTTAACCAACCGGTGGAATATCTGGTGTCGATCAATCATCCACAGCGTGTGACGTTTCGCATCAGCCATAATGCCGTCGGACAGACGGATGTAAATGCTAAAGTTCGTTAGCGGCCAGCAGGCTAATAGTAAAACTAAGTTCAGCGTAAAACCTTTATTGCGATATCAGTTTTCTTAACACGGTTACTTTTAGCAAGCCGGCTTCTAATTATTTCTCATCCATTGCTTTTATTATGCCCGCCGTAAATAACGGCGGCTTAAATTTAATTTAATCATTATGAATCACATTAAAAACCGCCGGCGGCGTTTTTGTAATTCATGGTTTTTGATTTACTTTATATATATCATGCAATTAACGTATTTTTGGTAAGGTTTTCAATCAGGAAGACGCCATTCCATCCGCTTTAAAAACGCGGAATCTGATAAGGAAAAGTATGACGCTACTTGCTGTTTATGCACTTGCACAATAATGTACGACGGAATTGGTTATTGCCGGTCTGCTCCTATATTGGGAGCTTGCCTATAAATATTTTTTCCTGATCTTGGGCGTAGTTATCCGCCCGTAGCTAAATCCCCATGAATATATATTTCATATTGTAGTAAAAATTTCCCATAAGAATCCCGTGTGATATCCTGCCATTTATCAAATAGATGAAAAAAACCTACGACGGCTCCGAACTTACTCACAAAAGGTGATCGCTTGAGCTTGTTTGAATTGCTTGCCGGATGCGCCCATTTATTGGCGGCCATCACACTGCTTTTGGCTAACGTTTTTCCAGACACTCCCTTGCTGGCGATTGCCATGGGCGCCACGGTGCTGGCGACTTTATTACGGTTTAACGCCCTCTCGCTGCTGGCTCGGGGATTTTGTCTGGGCGCTATCGCGGCTTTTGCGTGGGTGGCCTGGCGCTATCCTCTGCAACTGCACGTTATGGTTCAAGCGCTGGCGCAAGGGGTGGCGTTTTCATGCCTGCTGATCGTTCTGGGGCTGTTGCGTTATCCGGTGAGCCGCTCCGGCACCGTGCGCGAGGCGGCCGGATATCTGCTCTCTTTCCCCATTAGCCGCCGCTATGCGGCGGTTAATGCCGGCAGCCATTTTCTTAGCCTGCTATTTAACGTCGGCATCATTCCGCTGATTGCCGATCAATTGGGGAGCGCCAAAGATAAACCGGCCGAGGGCGAAGACCGCATCATGCTGCTGGCGGGAATGCGCGGCGCGGTTCTGATGACCATCTGGTCGCCGATGGGGCTGGGTTTTGCCATTGTCACTACCGCGCTGACGGCGCTGAATGCGACGTATTTTATCGCCGCCGCGTTCGCCTCGGCGATGCTGATTATGGTCGTCACCTGCCTGTGGGCGATGCGCTACGAAGGCGCGGAAGCGGATACTCACGCCTCCGGCGCGGGATCGGCCGGCTCCGCGCGCACGCTGCTTGGCGTGCTGCTGGCCTGCGCGGTGCTGCTGGCGGCTGTGATCGGTATCCATATCTGGTTACAATGGTCGTTCGTGGTTTCGACTGTGCTGGTGCTTCCGCTGTTCGCGCTGGCCTGGCTATGCCTGGAACGGTCATCTCCCCGCGCCGACCTGGCTCAGGATGCCCAGCATATTTTTAAAAACATCGGCTCCATGCGGATGGAAAGCGCCATTTTCCTTTCGGCCAATGTGATTGGCGCGGCCATCTCGTTGACCATCCAGCAGCAGCCGGGATGGCAGGCGCTGCAGTCTGCCCATTTCCCCGCGTTGGCGGTGTTGTTGGCCTGTTTGCTGATTGTTCCGTTGGCTGGCGGCCTGTTCATCCCCCACTCGATTTTCGTGGTGTTGCTGGCCCAGATATTCGGCGCCAGCGAATTGGGGATGGCGCACCCGATGTCATTGGCTTTGGCCCTGACCTTTGGCTGGGCGATGGCCATCGCCATATCGCCCATTAGCGCCATGTCTTTACTGACCGGCGCGCTGTGCGGGGTGAAGCCGCAAAAAGTCGGCTTGCTATGGAACCGCAGCTTCGTTGGGCTGATGTTCGTCGTTTCCGCCGCCATAATCGGCGTGTCTTATAGCTATGGATGGTAATCCTGGTTGGCCCGCCTGAGTCACTTATTTTAGGAGTCTTTTCGTGAAACTCTTCGATGCCGAAGCTACGGCCAAACTACTTCCTTACGATCGTCTGGTTGACGCACTGGACCTGATGACGCAACAAGCCCTGAACGGGCAGGCGCAAGCGCCGGTGCGCCAGAGCGTGCCCGCCCAGGACGGCGGCGTACTGCTGATGATGCCGGCCTCCGATGCCCAACATCTGTGCGTAAAACTGCTTACCGTACACGCGGGCAATCCGAATCGCGGCTTGCCGGCGATTCAGGGCGAACTGGTGCTGATGCGCGCCGATACCGGCGAGCGTCTGCTGTCGCTGGATGCGCCGACGGTAACCGCGCGTCGCACGGCGGCGCTCTCGCTGCTGGGGGCGCGCAAGCTGGCTCACCCGGATGCCGATACCCTGCTGCTGATTGGCTCCGGCGTACAGGCCAAAGAGCATATTCAGGCTTTTGCCCGGCAGTGGCCGCTACGCCGGGTACGTATTTTGTCCAAGCGTCTGCCGCGCGCTCAGGCTCTGGCGGACTATGTGCGTGAGCATCTGGGGCTGGATGCGGAAGCCATCGAGGCGGTGGATGAACGTGAAGCGCAGGCCGGACTGATCGTTTCGGCGACCACCAGCCGTACGCCGGTGCTTTCGGTTCCGGTGCCGGATGACAGCACCATTATCGCTGTCGGCGCTTATCAGCCGGAGATGGCGGAGATCGCGCCGGCGGTGGTGCATCGCTGCGACCTGTTCGTCGATACGCTGGAAGGCGCACGGGAAGAGGCGGGCGATCTGATGCAGGCCGGCGTCGAGTGGATCCGCGTCGGGGAGATCGGCGGTATCGTCAGCCCGCGTCCTCGTCAGGGGCGTCCGGTAATGTTTAAAACCGTTGGCACCGCGTTATGGGATCTGGCCGCCGCGAAGCTGGCGGCGGAGATGGCCGGCTTAAGCTGATTTCTTTGTGGCGTTATTGCGCATGACGCATGGCGAACATTTCGTTCGGATCGATGTTAAATCCGGCGGACGAAAGGAGAGCGGGCATAAAAAAGGGCTCGCCGGTTGCGGCAAGCCCTCGCGCGGTTGATTGCGCGGTTATTTCATGCAGCTAGCGCACGACTTCTGCTGAATCTGTTGGAAGAAATCATTGCCTTTATCATCCACCAGAATAAACGCCGGGAAGTTTTCCACTTCAATTTTCCAGATGGCTTCCATGCCCAGTTCCGGATATTCCACGCATTCCAGGCTCTTGATGCTCTGCTGAGCCAATACCGCGGCCGGGCCGCCGATACTGCCCAGATAGAATCCGCCGTGTTTGTGGCAGGCGTCCGTCACCTGCTGGCTGCGGTTGCCTTTGGCCAGCATAATCATGCTGCCGCCGTGGGATTGCAGCAGATCGACATAGGAGTCCATGCGTCCCGCGGTGGTTGGGCCCAGTGAACCGGAAGCATACCCCGCCGGCGTTTTGGCCGGACCTGCGTAGTAGATCGGGTGATCCTTAACGTACTGCGGCAGACCTTCGCCATTATCGATACGCTCTTTCAACTTCGCATGGGCGATATCGCGGCCCACGATAATGGTTCCGGTCAGGGATAGGCGGGTGGATACCGGGTATTGGGAAAGCTGGGCGAGAATTTCCTTCATCGGGCGGTTCAGGTCGATATGCACCACTTCGCCTTCGCCCTGCTGACGCAGGGATTCTGGAATATAGCGCGCCGGATTGTGCTCCAGCTTTTCAATCCAGATGCCTTCGCGGTTGATTTTGGCTTTGATGTTGCGATCCGCGGAGCAGGATACGCCCATGCCGACCGGGCAGGATGCCCCGTGGCGCGGCAGGCGAATCACCCGGATATCGTGAGCGAAATATTTACCGCCGAACTGCGCGCCCAGCCCCAGGTTCTGCGCTTCGGTCATCAGTTCCCGCTCCAACTCCACGTCCCGGAATGCCCGGCCGTGTTCGTTCCCTTCGGTCGGCAGGCCGTCGTAGTATTTGGTTGACGCCAGTTTTACCGTCTTCAGGGTGCTTTCCGCCGAGGTGCCGCCAATCACAAAGGCGATATGGTACGGCGGGCAGGCTGCCGTACCCAGGGTGCGCATTTTTTCCACCAGGAAGTTTTTCAGCTTACCGGGATTAAGCAGCGCCTTGGTTTCCTGATAGAGATAGGTTTTGTTGGCGGAACCGCCGCCTTTGGCCACGCACAGGAATTTATATTCATCGCCGTCCACGCTGTAGAGATCGATTTGCGCAGGCAGATTGGTGCCGGTATTCACCTCTTTGTACATATCCAGCGCGACATTCTGGGAGTAGCGCAGGTTGTCTTCGGTATAGGTGTTGTACACGCCGCGCGTCAGCGCCGCTTCATCGCCGCCGCCGGTCCAGACGCGCTGGCCTTTTTTCCCCATGATAATGGCGGTGCCGGTATCCTGGCAGGTCGGCAGCACGCCTTTGGCGGCGATTTCCGAGTTTCTCAGAAACTGCAACGCAACATACTTGTCGTTTTCGCTGGCTTCGGGATCGTGCAGGATAGAGGCAACCTGTTGTTGGTGGGCCGGGCGCAGCATAAACGCGGCATCGTGAAAGGCCTGTTGGGCCAGCAGCGTCAAGGCTTCGGGGGCAACTTTAAGTATTGATTGTCCTTCAAACTCGCTCTCGGAGACATATTCGCTGCTTAGCAGGTAATACTCCGTTTCATCTTTGGCGAGGGGGAAAGGCTCCTGATAATGGAAAGGTTTGTTCGACATTTTTTCTCACTTAATAATTTATCGCCGCTGTTAGTGGGTATCAGCAAAAAATATTATTGCGGCATCTTGTTCGGTACGACATTTGCCGGCCCGGCGAAACGGGGGCCGGCAACCTGTTATCAAAACATCATCGACATCCACGGATAACCGATAACCAGCAAGGCGACCAGGAAGATTGCGCCGAAAATGGTGCCCAGACGCCAATAGTCCGCCGTCGGCAGGTAACCGCTGCCGTAGTAAATCGGGCTTGGACCGGTACCGTAAGGCGTGATAATCCCCATGATACCCAACGACGTTACCATCAATAGGCAGAATACCTGCATGTTCATGCCCGGGATGGTGGAGGCGATGGTCAGCATGGCGGGCAACAGCGCGGTGGTATGCGCGGTGGTGCTGGCGAACAGGTAGTGCAATAGGTAAAAAGCGACCAACAGTACGATGGACGCCATGCCGGGGGAGATGCCGCCCAGCAGCAGGCCGCCTTCTTTACCCAGCCAGCCGATAAACCCGGTGGCGGACAAACCATCGGCCAGCGCCACCAGCGTGCCGAACCAAACGAAGGTATTCCACGCGGCCTTGTTGCCGGTAATATCGCCCCATTCCAGTACGCCGGTCCACAACATCAGGCTGATCACCAGCAGGGCGGCCAGCGCCGGTTCAATCCAGTTGGCGGCGAAAATCCACATCACCAGCGCACAGCAGACGAACACCAGCAGGAGAATTTCATTACGAGACAGTTTGCCGAGTTTTTCCAGTTCCTGGCTGGCCCAACGCGGCACTTCATCGTTGAATTTCACTTCAGGCGGATAAAGCCAGTAAGCCAGTAACGGCATAGCCAGGATCAGCAGGATGCCCAGCGGCAGGAAGGCGATAAACCAGGTTCCCCAAGAAATGCTGATGCCCACCGTGCTTTTGACCAGCGCCAGCGCCAACAGGTTCGGCGCGAGCGCCGACAAGAACATGGAACTGGTGATGCAGGCGGCGGTAATCGCCACCCACATCAGGTAGGAACCGATCTTGCGGGAACTGGGATCATTGGGCTTGGAGCCGTACAACGGCGGCAGGTTGGCGATAATCGGGTAAATCGTACCGCCGCTGCGCGCGGTGTTAGAGGGGGTGAACGGCGCCAGCAGCAAGTCGGCGAAGGTGATGGCATAGCCCAGCGTCAGGCTGCGGCGGCCGAGGTATTTCACCAGAATCAGCGCCAGACGACGGCCAAACTGGGTTTTATCGTAGCCTGCGGCGAACATGAAGGCGCCAAAGATCAGCCAAACGGTTGAGTTACCGAACCCGCTTACCGCCCACTTAAAAGATTGCCCGGCGAGTTTGAAGCCGGGATCGGCCAATTGCTCCGGACTGAATAGCAACCACTGGCTGCCCAGGGCGATGATCACCAATCCGGTCAGACCAATGACGGCGCCCGGCAATGGCTCGAAGATTAAGCCGACGATTACGCCGACAAAGATGGCGAAGAAGTGCCATGAATAGGGTTGCAATCCATCGGGTACGGGAGTTAGCAGCAGTAAAACTGTAATCGCCACCGTCGCCAATATATATTTTAGATTGCTTTTCTGTTTTCCACATGAGGCTTTTTTAGCCATTTGTGAAGTATCGCTTTTTGCTATTACGTTCATTTCGTTTGTCTATTAAGTAGTTAAGAATCTTTTTCTTACATTTCTTACGGGTAAATAATTCTGCTTTATTTAGTTTTTTAAATTTATATGGTTATTTAACGATGACATTTTGAGTGTTTTATTATCGCCATCTATCGCAGGTAAATTATACAATCCGCAGAGTGAGAATGATTTATATAATGCGTTTTTCGTATTTGTTGCCGTTGATCTTGATCAATAAACCACAGTGATACATCGCTTTTTGAAAGTTAAAAATTCATATTTCAGTATTTTATTTTTTATCGTATTTATTCGTTTTTTTATTTCTCAGATGTTGTTTATACGTAAGGAAATATTTCATTAGATTTCTTATGGGTATTGTCAACATAACCTTTCCACCTGTGTTGATTTTTCAACCTCAGTATCGGCGCGGCTTGTAGGGCTATTGGTGGGTGAGATTTTAATTATTTTTTATCTTGGTAAATAAAAAGTTATTTTAATTTAACACAATGTGATCTTTTCTTTTTAAAAGTAATGATGTTTGGATAAAACGAGTAATTTGATACTTGGCAAATAGTTAAATAAGTAAAATTAATGATTTTTAAACTAAATATAAAGTTATATTAATAGCATGACATCGGCTATGAATTAAAACCAATAAATAATAAACCGATAACGGATTCAGAGAATATTTATAATTTGGAGTTGATTATTATGAACAGTAACGATCGCATACTGAGTCCATTTACTTTGCCAAATGGCACCCAGGTAAAAAACCGCCTTCTGATGGCGCCGATGACAACCTGCACCGGTTTTTATGACGGCTCCGTCACCAGTGAATTAGTGGAATATTATCGGGCTCGCGCCGGTAATATCGGTACTGTTATTGTTGAATGCTGTTTTATTGATGATAAAGGCCTGGCATTTCCTGGGGCCATTGGCATTGATAATGACAATAAAATCTCTGGTCTGGCAAAAGTCGCCGATGCCATTAAATCCAAAGGTTCAAAAGCGATTTTGCAGATCTATCACGGCGGCAGAATGGTGGAGCCTAAACTGATCGGCGGCCAGTCTCCCGTCGGGCCGAGCGCCGTCGCCGCGCCCCGTGACGGCGCGCCGACGCCGACGGCTTTAACCGCCGATGAAGTGGAAGGCATGATCGCTAAATTTGGCGAGGGCGTGCGCCGCGCCATTGAGGCCGGATTCGACGGCGTGGAAATCCACGGCGCCAACACTTATCTGATCCAGCAATTCTACTCGCCGAACTCCAACCAGCGCGACGATGAGTGGGGCGGCAGCCGTGACAACCGGGCTAAATTCCCGCTCGCGGTGCTGGACGTCACCCACAAAATGGCGCGCAAATATGCGGATTCTTCTTTCATCATCGGCTATCGCTTCTCGCCGGAAGAAATTGAAGAGCCCGGCATTCGCTTTGACGACACCATGTATCTGCTGGAAAAACTGGCCGAACGCGGGCTGGATTATCTGCATTTCTCCATGGGTTATACCCTGCGTCCGTCGATCGTCGATACCGCCGATCCCACGCCATTGATCGATAAGTACATCGCCATGCGTTCCGAAACGCTGGCGAAAGTCCCTGTCATGGGCGTTGGCGGCGTGGTTAACAAAGAAGATATCGAACTGGCGCTGGAACACGGTTACGACATGGTCGCCGTTGGGAAAGCCTGTATCGCGTATCCGGATTGGTTCGACCGCATCGCCAAGGATGAAAGAATCGATCTGTTTATCGACAATACCAAGCGTGAAGATCTGATCATTCCGGAACCGCTGTGGCGCTTCTCGCTGGTTGACGCGATGATCCGCGATATGAGCCTGTCGTCGAAAAAATTCAAGCCCGGCGTATTCCAGGAAAAGGCGCAGGATGACGCCAATGAACTGGTCATCAACGTCAGTCTCGAAACCGATCGCATTGCCGATATAGAGCTGGACGCCAGCTCCAATCTGGATGTCTCCTTCGCGACCAGCTTTGAGGTTATTCGCTCGCGTATTCTGGACGCCAACAGCCCGCATGTGGATGCGGTCACCGGCGCCACGACGCAAAGCGAAGCGGTGAAAAAGGCCGTTTCCAAAGCGTTGGCGAAATCCTGCAAGGCGCAGATTCTGGAGGAAGGCGGTAACCCGGCCACGCCGCAAAGCTACGATGTGGTGGTTGTGGGCAGCGGCGGCGCCGGTCTGGCGGCGGCGATTCAGGCCAGCGATGAAGGCGCCAGCGTTCTGATCATTGAGCAAATGCCGACGATTGGCGGCAACACCATCAAGGCTTCCGTTGGTATGAACGCGGCGGAAACCCGTTTCCAGAAAATAAAGGGCATTGTCGACAGCAAAGAGCTGTTCTATCAGGAAAGCATGAAGGGCGGTAAAAACAAAAATAACCCGGAACTGCTGAGATGCTTTGTTGAAAATGCGCCGTTAGCGGTGGAATGGCTGGCCGATCACGGTATTGAGCTGAACGATATCACCATTACCGGCGGAATGAGTATCGACCGTACTCACCGGCCGGCGGATCGCTCCGCCGTCGGCGGTTTCTTGATTAGCGGACTGACGAAGAACATCAATAAACGCAATATCGATGTGATGCTGGATACCTCCGTAACTGAAATCATCTATGAGGGCGGCGCGGTAACCGGCGTGAAAGCCGTCAATGACGAGGGTGAAACGCTGACTATCCTGACGAGAAGCATCGTCGTCGCCAGCGGCGGATTCAGCGCCAACCGGGATATGGTTGTACAGTATCGCCCGGATCTGGATGGGTTCGTCACCACCAACCATAAAGGCGCCACCGGCGGCGGTATCGCCATTCTGGAGAAAATTGGCGCGGGTACGGTTGATATGGGCGAAATCCAGATTCACCCGACGGTGGAACAGACCACGTCTTATCTGGTTTCCGAATCAATCCGCGGCGGCGGCGCGATTCTGGTGAATCAGGAGGGCAAACGCTTCTTCAACGAAATGGAAACCCGCGACAAGGTTTCGGCTCAGATCATCAACCTGCCGGAGAAATACGCTTACGTTGTCTTCGATGAGCAGATCAGAATGCAAAACAAGGCCGCGGATGAGTATATTGCTCGCGGGTTTGTTATCAGCGCCGATTCTCCGCGCGAACTGGCCAGCAAGTTGGATATGGACTACCATGCGTTTTTGGCGACGCTGGAACGCTACAATGTGTTTGTTGAGAAACAGAACGATGAGGATTTCGGTCGTAAGACCGCCTTGCGTCAGCCTATCAACCAAGGTCCGTTCTACGCTATCCGCATCGCCCCTGGGGTTCACCACACCATGGGCGGGGTGACGATTAACACCGATGCCGCGGTGCTGGATTGCCAGGAAAGCGTTATTCCGGGCGCGTACGCCGCCGGTGAAGTTGTCGGCGGGATCCACGGCGGTAACCGTATTGGCGGTAATGCCGTTGCCGATATCATTATCTTCGGTATCCTGGCGGGCCGTAATGCCGCCGCCCACGCTTTGCGGTAACCGATACCCGTCTGAGCCCCTGGCGTTTGGCGTCCGGGGCTCAGGACCGATGAATTCCATAATTTTCAGGTGACTCGCTATGCCGTCGGACTCTCAGGTTTATGCTTATTCCGCTGTTTTGATGGGTTCCCCCATTCTTCTTAAGCTGTTTGAGCATGATGAGAGTCTGGCTTCACTGGTATTCAGGCTGATAAAACAGCAGGAGAACCGGTTAACCGTTAACCGGGCGCATTCCGAAGTGATGGATGTTAACCATGCGGCGGGCGAACATCCGGTGGCGGTTAGCCCGTTGGTGTTTAATCTGATCAAGCGCGCCAAAGCGGTCAGCCTGTTGGACGATAGCTGTTTTAACTTCGCTATCGGCCCGCTGGTTAAACGCTGGAAGATCGGCTTCCACGGCGACAGCGTTCCCCCCGCCGATGAATTGCGGGCTTTGTTGGCGCTGACGGATCCCAGAGACGTGATCCTCAATGAACAGGATGGTTCGGTGTTCCTGAAAAAGGCCGGAATGGAGATCGATCTGGGGGCGATAGCCAAAGGATACATCGCCGATCTGGTCAGGGATTTTCTGCGCCAGCGGCAGATTCGCCATGGTTTGATCAATCTTGGCGGCAATGTACAAACGCTCGGCGTGCCGCAAAACAGCGGGTTGGACTCCTGGACGGTCGGTCTGAAAAAGCCGTTTTCCAATCCTGAAGCGCTGATTGGCGTTATTAATGTAAAAAATAAGTCGGTCGTCACATCCGGTATTTACGAACGTTACTTCGAGCTGGACGGCCGCTGCTATCACCACATCCTCGACCCGAAAACCGGCTACCCGCGGGATAACGAACTGCTAAGCATCACGATTATTTCCGACGACTCCATCGACGGCGATATCTATACCACGCTGCTCTACGGCATGGGCGTGGAAAACGGCCTCGCCTATCTGTCCGGGCTTCCTCATATTGAAGCCATCTTCGTCACCAGAGACCGGCAGGTCATTCTTTCTTCGCAGCGCCAGTTCGCCTTTACCTTATTGGATAACGGTTATCACATGGCGTAATCGTCCGGCCGCGGGCTGATATTCCGCCGCCTGCCGCCGCTAGTCCGTCATCCCTGTGATGATGGGACTTTCCCCGCTTTTCCCAGTTGATAGAAATCGACGGCTTCATCGTATTCGCGCTTTCCCGTATTCATCAGGGCGCTGCGAATGAACTGGAAGCCGTTTTTTATCAATACCTGACCAGAAGCAGGATTTCGCTGGAGATGACTACCGCCGATTGCTGATAGATTTAATGGCGCAAATCATGTTTTCCAGGCTTAGGGGGCCTAAACCGGCAGTTCCTCAAGATAACGTTTTAGCGCCGCCTCGGCAACGAGGAAAGGCATTATCGATGGTGATGGGCGGGATTACCGTCGCGACCATCATTGGCGTACCGCTGGGAATCTGGCTGGGCCACTATGGCGGCTTTCGTCTGGCGTTTGGTTTTGTCGCCGTTTTGGGGCTAGTGGCGATAATGGGGTTGGCGCTCTGGCTTCCGGCCTTGCGCATGCCTTCCGCTATTGATTTTAAGGAAAGAATACAATCCCTGCTTATTCCCGGCGTACCGGGGATATTGGCGGTGACGGCCTTGGCTATGACCGCCGGTTTCACGGTTTACATCTATATGGGGCCGCAGCTTGCCAGCACTCTGCATGCCGATGAGAACACATTGGGCATGGTGCTGATGGTATTCGGCATCGCCGGGACGCCGGGTAATATGCTAAGCGGCTGGCTGTTTGCCGCGAATCGATTGTGCGAAATGACGCACGCCCCGTTCGAAGTCAGCCCGCTTATCGTATACGGCGTCTTCCATTATCATTTTATACGGATACCGAGCCTAACTTTCGCCTACGAGCTGAAAAGCGCGGTCATCGGCTCCTGGCGTTCTCCATAGGTCCGTTTTATCTTCGACAAAGGAGCAATTATGAGTACTAACGAGAAGAAAGTCGCCATCGTTACGGGCGCTTCGCGGGGGATCGGGCGGGCCGCGGCTGAGCGGCTCGCCAGGGACGGGTTCGCCGTCATCATCAACTATGCCAGCAGCGAGAGCGCAGCCAGTGAGGCGGTGAATGCCATTGCGGCTGCCGGCGGCGACGTGAAGGCTTTCAAAGCGGACGTCGCAAATGAGGCGCAGGTCGGGGCGCTCTTCGACTTCGCCGAGCAGGAATTCGGCGGCGTGGACGTCACCGTGAACTGCGCGGGCATCATGATTACCAAAGCCGTCGTCGATTTCACCGTGGAAGAGTTCGACCGGATGCACGCCATCAACGTTCGCGGAACCTTCCTCGTATCGCGCGAAGCGGCTCGGCGGATGCGCGCGGGAGGCGCCATCATCAACATTTCAACGGCGGCCGAACGCCAGGCGATGCCGGCTTATGGTCCCTATGCCATGTCGAAGGGCGCGGTCGAGGGTCTGAACCTTATCCTCGCCCGCGAACTCAAAGGCCGCGATATCACCGTCAACACGGTCGGCCCCGGTCCTGTGGCTACCGAGCTGTTCCTCAATGGCAAGGATGAGGCGCTTGTCGAGCGGATCGCCAGTTTCAATCCTTTTAATCGGATTGGGCAGCCGCCTGAGATTGCTGAAGTGATCTCGTTCCTCGCTGGTCCCGCCCGCTGGATCAATGGACAGACGATCTATGTGAACGGCGGCATGAACTGATCCTCGCTTCCCGGACTCAATTGCGGTCTTGGATCTCGCCACTTCATCCCGCGCCTGGCGGGATTCGTTCACTCTGATTGTACGGGCAGCCGTACAGCCTATTCGATTTGGGCTGTATTGTCGGATATATTGCCGCATGATAGATTGAAAAATGCCCTAAAGCGGTAAGCGTGAGTTCCCGGACTGGACGGGAGACGAGACTTTCGGTGGCGATCATGAAATCAGTACCAAATCTCAAAGACGCGAGCGATCTCATCGCCGTCGTGGAAGCCGGCGGCTTCCGGGGCGCCGCTCTGGTGCGGCACTCAAGCGCTTCTTCCCTCAGTGATTCGATCCGCCGGCTGGAAGCCGACCTTGGAATACGATTGCTCAATCGCACCACCCGGAGCGTCACGCCAACCGAGGCCGGCGCCAGGCTGATCGAACGTTTGAAGCCGGCATTCTCAGAGATCGAAGCGGCCTTCAACGATCTAAAGGACGATGCCAACCGCCCGCTAGGCACGCTAAAGCTAAACGTGCCCGTTCCCATTGCCCGCCATGTTCTGCCCGGCATCGCCACGGGATTTCTCGAACGGTTTCCCTGCATCCGCCTGGATGTCGTCATGGAGAATGACTTCAGCGATGTGATCGGTCGTGGGTTCGACGCCGGTGTCCGCTATGAGGAGCGAATCGCCAAGGATATGATCGCCGTCCCCATCGGGCCAAGGCGTCAGCGCTTTGTTGCCGCGGCGTCGACGTCCTATATCGAAACGTTCGGCTTGCCCGATCACCCACGGACATTGCTGGTCGAGCATCGTCTCATCGGTAACCGATTTCCCAGCGGAGCCATATGGCCCTGGGTGTTCGAGCGTGATGGCGAGCTGCTGCGCATTATGCCGGACGGCCCTCTGATTTCCAGTTCCATCGATCTTCAACTCGCTTGCGCCGTCTCCGGCGCGGGCATCATCTATACCTTCGAGGATTTTTTGCGTCCGCATCTTGAATCCGGAGAGCTGACGCCGCTGCTAGAGGAGTGGTGGCAGGAATTCGATGGCCCTTACCTGTATTACCCTAGCCGGCGGCACATGCCATCGCCTTTGCGAGCCTTCGTTGACTATATCAAAGAGCTGAACGCCGAGGAGAAATCGTAAGCGCCGACAACCGCGTCCCATTAGGCGGCCAGGCTGCCCGGTCGCGAGGACGATCAAATGCCGATTTCTCTATGAGCCAATCTGCGAGTAGGCGCGCGCGCTGTTCTCCATCTCGTACGGGCTGTCCGCGACTGTCCGGCTAATCATGGATCAATTTCGGTGCTAACATCGCTGATGTCAGCACATCAGGAGAATGACGACAGCCTAAACTCCACCTCGGAAGCTAAAAGCTATCGGTACATTCTCCCGACATTATCGCCTTGATTTTTTTCGCCAACATTCTGATTTTTCTGCCTGGTCGCTATCCCGATCCGAGCACGCAAAAAGAGAGGCCCAGCCATGACAGTATCCCGTGATGCCGTATTTCCCGCCGGGCGACAAGCCCTGTACGAACGCAACCGTTATTCACCCGCCGTCCGTTCGAACGGCTTTCTTTTCGTCTCGGGCCAAGTCGGCAGCCGGGATGATGGTTCGCCGGAGCCCGAGTTGGAAGCGCAGATCCGGCGCGCCTTCGATAACCTGAACTCGGTGCTTGAGGCCGGCGGTTGCACTTTCGATGACGTAGTCGATGTCACCGTGTTTCTTGTTGATCCTCAGTCCACGCTCGACACCGTCTGGAAGGTGCTGCCGGAGTTCTGGGGCGATGCGCCATACCCAGCCCTGACGGGGGTCGGCGTCACATGGCTTTATGGCTTTCAATTCGAGATCAAGGTGGTCGCGCGCCTGCCTGAAGGTACGAAATAAGCCAGTCTGACTCTTCTGCGCTACTTAAAGGTCCAGGAGCGACTGTGGGATGCGGTCCTCCTCCATCACCGCGCTCATTTATCGATCCAATTCCACCGAATACGCGATATCCTTCTGCGCGTCGAGAGCCGCAAGCCGCTGCTGGAGCGCCGCATGGATATTGTCGAAGGCGGATGCTCCGAGCGTCAGACGCAACGGCGTCGTCCCCGTATCGATCATTTCGATCATCCGATCTACCACTTTGTCCGCATCGCCGGTGACGGCGAACGCGCCCGAATCAATGCCGCGCAGCACGTCGCCGGCAGGCGTGCCGTCGTAGACCGGCGGCGTGACGGGACGAACCAGGCCGGCCTTGAAATTGGTGGCGGTCGGCCCCGGTTCCACGAGGGTGAAGGTGATGCCGAAGGGTTCCAGCTCCTTGGCCATCGCCTCGACGAAGCCTTCGATCCCCCATTTGGTGGCGTGGTAGAGGCTGAACCCTGGATAGGCGATCTGCCCCCCTTCCGAGGAGATTTGCAACACGCGCCCTCCGCCCTGATTGCGCAAGTGCGCGATCGCGGCGCGGATGAGCGTGATGGAACCGATGAGGTTGGTATCGATGATTTGGCGGATTTGTTCATCAGGCACGGCTTCCGCCGGACCGAGGATGCCATAACCGGCATTGGACACGATGACATCGATGCGGCCGAGAGCGGCAAAGGCGCGATCGGTCACGGTACGCACCGCGTCCGCATCGGTCACGTCGAGCTTGGCGACCCACAGCCTGTCACCGTAAGTCGCGACGAGATCGTCGAGTGCATCAAGGCGGCGCACCGTGGCGGCCACTCGATCGCCGCGGGCGAGCAGACGTTCGGTGAGAAGGCGGCCGAGGCCGGCCGATGTTCCGGTAATGAACCAGGTTTTACTCATGACGGACTCCAAAATGAGAAATAAAGTGGGTGACAGGATTAGATCATAGGGTCATATCATTGTTACGATAAGAGTGAATAAACCGCATGGGTTGGTGTATAAAAACTACCAATGAGCAAACCGACGCTA
Source organism: Brenneria izadpanahii (assembly GCF_017569925.1). NCBI lineage: Bacteria > Pseudomonadati > Pseudomonadota > Gammaproteobacteria > Enterobacterales > Pectobacteriaceae > Brenneria > Brenneria izadpanahii. Next base: position 5,307,043 of record NZ_CP050854.1, read on the forward strand.
TCTGATCTCAAAGCCTTCATGGCGGTCGCCGAGCACCGCAGCTTTCGGCGTGCCGCCGATTTGCTGGGGATCGCCCGCCCCTCCGTGAGCCATACCATTCAGAATCTGGAAAATAGCCTGGGAGTTCGCCTGTTTCACCGGACGACGCGCAGCGTGTCCCTGACCGAAGCAGGGAAGCGCCTGCTAGGCCGCCTCGATCCGCTGATGCGCGATCTTGATGCGGCGTTGGAAGAAGTCACCGGCGAACAAGGGAATTTGCAAGGCCAACTGCGCATCAACGGCAACGATGCCGCGATCGGTCTGCTGCTGCGCACGGTGGTGCCGGAATTTCTGGCGCGCTACCCCGGCGTCGAGTTGGATCTCGTCGCCGAGGGACGCCTGGTGGACATTGTTGAGCAGGGGTTCGACGCGGGCATCCGCTTGCGCGAAACCGTGCCCAAGGACATGGTGGCGATCCCTCTAGGGCCGGACATCCGCTTTCTGGCGGTGGCCTCGCCACGCTACCTGGCCGCACGGCCCGCACCGGAAGTGCCCGATGCGCTTACCCAGCACCAGTGCATTCGGCAGCGTCTGCCCAGCGGCAAGCGCTATCGCTGGGAATTCAGCAAGCGGGGACAGATGATGGAGATCGACGTGCCCGGTACGCTGACGCTCGACAGCAACCCGTTGATGCTGGAAGCCGCCATCAAGGGTCTTGGCATCGCCTACATGCCGGAACCCTATGCCCGCGCCGCGCTGGATGATGGGCGTCTGGTGAGCGTGCTGGAAGATTGGTGTCCCCGGATACCGGGGCTGTCGCTGTATTTCCCCGGCAATCGCCACGTTCCGGCGACCCTGCGGGCCTTGATCGATACGATCCAAGCGCTGCGCCATCAATTCGACGACCTGGCTCCGTCGATGCCTCTACGCAAATCTTCGCCCGCCGTCAAGCCACGCTGAGACGTGCGGCGTGTCACGCAGGCCTGCGCGTATTCGGCGCAATTTGCCGTCTCGTCTGGCTGGCATGCCTGGCCGAAGGCATGCCGAATATCCGGGCATAGTCGCGACTGAATTGAGAAGGGCTTTCATCACCGACCAGAAAGCCAGCGCTGAGCGCTGGCGGCATCCGCGGCATCGCTCACCATCAGCATAACAATCAGCTATACGGGATCGGTGGAAGTAAGTGGACGCTTACAGACTCAGCGTTCGATGCAGAAGCTGGAATTTTGTTTTATCTGTTTGATTTATCATTATGTTTGTTGGTGCGTTTTTGTGCGATGGGCACATTTATGGACACAAAAAACATATTATGGATAACACATTGAATTTAAATAGCAATATGATATTCCTATCACTATTGATTACGCTATCTGCCCCAGTGCAAGTGCGTTTAACTCAGAATGGGCGTTCTGCCTGGCAGAACAGTATTGGCTCAGTAATGATATGAACCGTTCATTAGTGGGTCGGTTCGATTAAATGACCATCTCATTCACGATCTCCTCCTGAATTCTGCTGTGCCAACCAGCTCTTACCCGCCGATGTAAGCCGATACCTTTGTCGACTGCTTCTGGGTTTGTCCGGAATCGTCATTTCTATGAATCCGCCCGCCAGCGCTGGGAGAAGATAGGTATTGCGGAAGTGATCTTCATGCTTCAATCCCAGAGCGGCCTGGATGTCAGACCGCTTCATTTCCCCTTGCATTACCATCAGTAACCGCAACACTTCCCCGGTGACTTCCCCGGTGACTTCCCCGGTGACTTCCCCGGTGACTTCCCCGGTGACTGCCTCTGTCAGTGGTCGCCGGATAACCACACGGAACTGGTTAGCCGCTACATCGTCGATAAGATCGATAGCTGGCCAATCCTGCAATGCGCGGGGAATACCGGTGCCCAGGCCGCGGTAGGGCAGGATATGTACGGCATGCTCGGTTAGCGTGGGATTACGCCGGTTAGTGGCACCGCGACGAATGGCCTCGGTGCTCAGGCTGTCGGGCAGGTGGCCGGGACTGATGATTTCTACCCGATCGGCGAATACCATCAGACGGATAGACGCGCTGGTGAAGTAGTCTCGGTGAATCAACGCATTGACCAACAACTCTTCCAGCGCCTGTTCCGGAATTTCCAGTTGCCCTAGCGTATTAAAGCCTCGTCCGGCCTGTACATGGCGCAGGTTGCGGCGAATAAAGGCAAAGCTGCGCTGGTATTGCTCCAGCAATGTGCCACCGATGTCTTCGCTGTCCAGATAGCGGGTATCGTGCAGCGCTGTACCGGGGAAAGCGACGGCTTTGACTTCGAAAGCGGGCCGCCAGCGCTGCGGTTGGTGACCAAATAACAACAATCCGGTCAGATTTAGCTCGCGGCCATCGCTCAGGCTGAGGTTTTGCAGGAGTTGTTCCAACGGTTGACTGGCAAACTCCACATCCTGACCGTAGCGGCGATTGAAATAGTCATGGAAAGCCTTGCTATTGATATCTGTTGGCGACGTACCGGCTATTGGCACCACATCTGCGTAGACCAAGCCGGCAAGTTGGAACATGCGCTGCATCTCTTCGCGAGCTGTCACATGGCGCTTATCCGCTCCCTGTTTGACCCAAATACGGCCCTGGTGGTCCACATAGGGTTTGGCAAGGCCATCGGGCACGCTGATAACCATTACGATGCCGTTGGCCGTCTGCACATTTTCAGTGAGAGGATGCACAGGCGGGCGCGTGTGCTGCGAAGCGGCATTGCTTAGCAACTGATTCAGACGTCGTACGGCGCCAGCATCCAACCCCACCACCGAGCCATCATCCGCTACACCGATAAACAACTGGCCGCCGCCACTGTTGGAAAAAGCCGCCAACTCAGCGGCCATACTGTCAGCGTTGGTGGCGTCGCATTTGAACTGGTGGCGGCTGTCTTCGCCGATAGCCAGTTGGTGCAGGAGTTCGGCTTCGGTCATTGGCAACATAGTCCTTATTTGGTGAACAATTCGCTGGTGCTGCGAATTTACCGGTGGATGTCGAGATCAGAAAAATGATCTTGTCCAGTAATAATAACTGGCTTGGCAGCCAACGAAAATAATGGCGGACAGATTGTAGAAATCCATCGCCAGGTGCTCTTTTCGTTTGCCTCCTGTAGAGCTATCCGGAATTTCCGGATAGTTGCCTCAGACGCGAGCTTATGACTGGTGAAGATCAGGAATTGGGCATGCTCCACATAGCCGACAGTGCTTCAGCTTGTTGCAACACCGTCTGCACCGCTGCGTCCTGTAAATCTGGCGGGTAACCGTATTTACGCAGGATGCGCTTGACCAGCACACGCATTCGCGCCCGTGCTGAATCGCGGCGTGCCCAATCCACTGAAATGTTGCCCTTCAGGCTCACTAGCAATTCGTGAGCAATCACCTTGAGCTTGTCATCGCCGATCACTTGCACTGCCGAGTCGTTCTCAGCCAGTGCATCGTAGAAAGCGATTTCATCCGCGCTCAGGCCTTGCTCCTCGCCCCGCGCACGCGCAGCGCGGATGTCCTTGGCGATCTGAATCAGTTCCTGCAACACCTCGGCGGTGGTAATGGCATTGGCATGGTAGCGCGCAATCGCATCTTCCAACCGTTCTGAGAATGCCTTGGTCTGCACGATGTTGCTCTTGCTGCGCGAGCGGATGCCGTCATTGACGAGTTTGCGCAATGCCTCCAGCGCCAGGTTTTTCTTCTCCATCTGCTGCACTTCAGCGAGGAACTCGTCAGACAGTATGGAAATGTCCGGCGATTGGATGCCGGCCGCCTTGAGTATGTCTACGATCTCGGTGGAGACCACCGCCCGGCTGACGATCTGTCGGATGGCTAGGTCGCGCTCCTGTGTGCTGATGCCCGACCCTGTGGCGCTTTTGACCAATGCCTCGCGGATAGCCTGGAAGAAGCCGACTTCCTCGCGAATAGCGCGTGCCTCATCCGAGGCGGAAGCCAGGGCATAGGCCGTGGACAAGGCGAGGACCGCATCCTGGTAACGACGTTGTGCGTTCTTTTTGCCTTCGTCGGTAGTTTCTGTCGCGGCCCATTGCTGCTGCTTATCCAGAATCCACTCAATGGCGCCAGCCATCATCACCAAACGCTGCTGTGGTGTGCCGCCCAAAGCGGTGAGATAGTCGAAGCCATGGTACATGTCGCGTACCACCTCGTACTTCTCCCGCATCTGTGCGGCGGCCTGTCCCTCGTCGATACCAGTATTTTCTTTGTCCCGTGGTGAATACTGCGCCAGTGCGGATTTCAGGTTTTGGGCAATACCGATGTAGTCGACAATCAAGCCGGCAGGCTTATCACGAAACACGCGGTTGACCCTTGCGATGGCCTGCATCAAACCGTGACCCTTCATCGGTTTGTCTACATACATGGTATGCATGGATGGTGCGTCGAAGCCAGTCAGCCACATGTCGCGTACGATCACCATCTTCAGCGGATCGTCAGGGTCTTTCGCTCGCCTGGCCAACAGATCGCGCCGGGCTTTGTTGCCAATATGCGGTTGCCACTCCGGCGGATCGCTGGCCGCGCCGGTCATCACGATCTTGACAGCTCCCAACGTATCGTCAGCGTTATGCCAGTCAGGGCGAAGTTTGATGATTTCCTTGTACAGATCAACGCAGATTTCGCGGCTCATGCACACCACCATCGCCTTGCCATCCAGCGCAGCGACCCGCTCCTCGAAGTGTGTCACCAAGTCTTGTGCCACCAAGGCCAGTCGCTTCTGGCTGCCGACCAGCCGTTCAACGGCGGCAGCTCGCCCCTTGAACTTTTCTTTTTCATCCGAGCCTTCGTTCTCCAACAGGGCCTCGACCTCGGCATCCAGCTTGGGCTTCTCGTCTTCATCCAGTTCAATACGAGCCAGCCGCGATTCGTAATAGATCGGTACTGTTGCCCCATCTTCGACTGCACGACTGATATCGTAGATGTCGATGTAATTGCCAAACAACGCCGGGGTGTTCACGTCAGTGGCTTCGATGGGCGTACCGGTGAAGCCGATGAAAGAGGCATTGGGCAGCGCATCGCGCATGTATTTAGCAAAGCCATAGGAGACTTCGCCAGTCTTCCTATCCACCTTGGCCTTCAACCCATATTGGCTGCGGTGCGCTTCGTCGGCTATGACCACCACATTGCTGCGTTCGGTCAGCGGTTCGCTCACTTCACCGAACTTCTGCAAAGTGGTGAAGATCACGCCCCCGGAAGCACGTGCGAGCAACTTCTGCAAATCCTCACGGCTCTCGGCCTGCACCGGCGTTTGCCGGATCAAGTCCTTGCACATAGAGAAGGTGGCGAACAACTGGTCATCCAGGTCATTACGGTCGGTGAGCACTACCAGTGTCGGGTTCTTCATCTCCGAATGCTGTACCAAACGACCGGCGTAAAAGGCCATCAGCAGGCTCTTGCCACTGCCCTGAGTGTGCCAGATCACGCCTGCGCGTCGGTCGCCATGTGCCTGTGTCTCCACGCTGGGCAATCCGTAGTGTCCAGGCTCTTCGTGCACACTTTGACTTGAGCTGGAGGCTCGGATGGTGGATTCGATGGCATGGTTGACCGCGTGATATTGGTGATAACCAGCAATGATCTTGACCAATCCGCGCCCAGTCTCTCCGAAAGCAGTGAACCAACGCAGCAGGTCGAGCAGGCGTCGAGGTTCGAACACACCTTCTATCAGTGTCGGCAGCTCGGGTTGGCCTTTGGGCAACACGTCCTTGCCGTCGGTAGTACGCCATGGCATGAAACGTTCCAGATCGGCCGACAGCGAGCCAACCCGTGCCGCTATGCCATCGGAGGTGACCAGCACGGCATTCGTGTGAAATAGCGCGGCTATTTGCTGCTTATAGGTCTGCAGCTGATTGAACGCACCCACCAGGTTCGCACCCGCGCTGCCGGGCGCTTTCAACTCGATCACCGCCAGTGGCAGACCGTTGACGAACAACACCACGTCCGGTCTGCGCTTGTATTGACCACTGATGACCACGAACTGCTGAACGGCAAGCCAGTCGTTGCTCTCGGGCCGCTCGAAGTCGAGCAGCAATACCTTGCCTGCTGTGAGTACGCCGTCGTCTGCGTAGTATTCGACATCCACACCTTCGATCAGTAGCTTGTGGATGCGGCGGTTTTCTTCCAGCAGGTTTGGTAGTTCGCTCTGGGTGAGCTTGCGGATGGCGTCCGCCCTCGCCTCCGGCGGCAACTGCGGATTAAGCCGTAATACAGCGTCCTCCAGTCGCGTTTTCAGAATGACGACATCATGACTTTCACGCTCCGACGCGCTGCCGTCCGGGCCGATGGTGTTATCCGAGGTAATGGCATAGCCCAACCTGCGTAGTTGTTCGAGCATGGCTTGCTCGACTGCGGATTCGGATAGAAATGCCATCAGCTCTGCTCCTCATCGGAAGGTGGTTGTCGTGCCGGAACGACTTTCCTTATGTGCTCCTCAATTGAGGTTGCATCAACAAATCGAATCTGTGCGTCAGCGGTTTTAGCCAATGTGCCCATGTGCTTCTTGATGTCAGTCAGCGCATCAGAGATCTTGGCAATGGATGGCTTTTCGACAAGCCCCGGGAGTCCGGCATAAGCCGAGACATCCAAAAGGTATTTTTCATTGTGTATCTTCTTTTCCCCAGCAGCACGCCAGCTAACCTTGACGTAAAAAGGCTTGAGTTGCCGGCTGACGTTCGCATCTTTGGGCCTAAACAGATCGAACCCGATGGCAAAGGTAAAGCTGAATTTCTCACCCTGGCCAATCATGGTCAGCGCTGGGCGCTCTTCGGCGTGCTTGAACAGAATGTGATAATTCTCGAAATCACCGGCTTCACGCTCGAACGAATAGCAGACATCCAAGGCTGGGCCCGAGCCCACATTGGAAAGTGCGAGTTGCAAGGCTCCATTACCGTCTGGATGTGGCTCAAAATGGGCAACGACCTGCGGCAAACTGCCCGCTTTTCGCAGCGCGCGGTTTTCGCGCAGCAGTGCATAAGTGAATGCTGTATAGATCAGGGTGGAAAACCCACCCACCGCGGTTCCGATTACTGCCCAGTCCCAGGCCATCAGGGTTCTCCTTGTTCCGCGTCTTGCTCCGCTATAGGAGCATCACGTGCGGCGTTTAATGCTTCGATATAAGCATCACGATCAAGCTGGTAGAGCAAACGGCTAACGGAAACATTGAGGGGAAAGGAATCATTGCCAGGCAGAAGAATACGAAACTCAGGATTGCCGTCATCATCCATCACCAGTTCCAACCCGACATGAGCGTCAATCAGCTGGTTGAATTCCTCAAACCGCTCCCATGGCTCACGCGAATTGACCGGGTCTCGCTGCGCTTCCAGATAGGCTTGGTGCAGAAACATCACAAGCGCATCCGCTGATAAGACTGCTGAGCGGCGATGATGGATGGACAGTTTGGCAAGAAATCCATCCCGCCCATGACTCACTGGCCCAGATTCGTTCCGTAGATCGCCCAATGCTGTTGTCAGTTTGTGATGTTGCGATACCAGCTTGAGAAATTTGTTGTTCTGGTTTTCTCCAAGCTTCAGCACGCGTACTGCAGCGCTGACCCACTCACCGAAATCCGGAGCCGTGGCTTTCGGCTTGACGGGTTGGGTAGGTGAATCCAGTTCATCCACGATGATGCGGCAGAAAACTTCGACGATGGATTTCGCGCAGTCGATGCACGCATCGTTATCCTGATCCAATGTGCGCTCCAGTACCTCGAAGGTTTGCTGCAACATCGGCGCATCACGCCAATACACGCAAGCCTCACGGATGCCGGGGCACCAGTCCAGACTCATGTTATTTCTCCGTGGAAGCGCTTTGCATCCTTGACGCGAAGCTCGCCTGAAATCAGCCTGGGAAGCAGGGTGTCGCGAAGTTGGGCGAGGGTGTGGGACTGGCGTTCGTTCTTTGCGATTTTTTCCAGAAATGGCCAAACGCACTGTGCAAACTTAGCAATGGTTCCTTCATCTGCGATAACGACGCGCGTTGCTGCGACGACTTCGGCGCGTACGGCTGGATATGCTCCACCGTCGGCAAGATTCGCCAAGGCTTCAATATTGTCCGGCGCAACTGCGGCAAGATACACAAGGGCTGCGTATTCGTCGCACTTTGGACGAAGCACCGCAAAGCCCGTACTGCCGGTTAAGCCATCTTCGTCTATGAGTGCGTAGGAACCATTGCCGGGCCGCACCGTACCGACAATCGTGTCGTTCGGTCGCAGCACGCGCTGAGCGCGGCTTGGCGCATCTTCTACCGCATACGGCGTGACACGCTCGATACGTCCCCACTTCGTGTTCGACAAATCGACATAGCGGACTTCATCGGGCCTCGTCTGCTTTGTCCACGTCTCAGGGTTAAGTACAGCCAAATCCGTAAGCGCCCCAACACGCCACCCCTTCGGAATCAAACCCAGTTCTGATTCCTGCATGTCTTCTAGCGGTACACCATCAAAATCCACGAACCGGGACTTGAACAAGGCTCGGGCCATCGCTTCCAGCGTCTGGTTCATGCGCTGGTTCAGTTCAATTCTGTCATCCAATGTGCCAAGTACGTGTGCAATGGCACGCTGCTCCCTAAGGGACGGTGTTGGTATTTCGAGTCTTGCCAAGTCGTGGCCAGTAATTCCGGCTACTGCCACTTGCCGGCGGATCGTATCCAATGCATGAAAACCGCTTGGCGAATTGAAAAAATAATAAAGATATAGCGAATCTGCTTTTGATTTGTCCGGGCGTGCTCGAATAATTGATGATTCGAATGTTGTCGTTTCGTCGAGTTCGAGCACGATGCTGCACTTCCCAGCGCCTTCCGCTGTGAGAGAACGGCGTGCAAAAATTAAGTCGCCCTCAGCGAGAAGAAATCGACGTTTCTCTGATTCGTTCAATTCGACCCGCTTCATCGGAACTGAGCACAATCTTGGATAAGCGAATAGCTCGCCCATATTCACAATCTTTGCTCCGCGACCGTGAAATTCCTTAGTTTTGTAGATGCCGTTTCGAACAGGCTCCGAAAGTAGTTTCTCGAAAGACGTTTTTTGCAATTCACCCGCCATAGCCAAGCTCCGACAGGTTGGCGTCGATGAGTGCATCAAGTTTCGCCGCTTCCGATTGCTGTTTGCACCACTGCGCTGCGAGGCGCTGCATCTTTTCATCGAATGGTTCGCCATCGGCCGTCTGCGCCATAGCGCCGACGTAGCGCCCCGGTGTGAGCACATGACCGTGTTTGCGAACGTCAGCAAGCGACGCAGATTTGCAGTAGCCGGGTACATCGGCGTATACGCCCACATGCTTTTCGCCCCGCCATGCATGGTAGGTCTCTGCAATCCTGGAAATTTCGTCTTCGGTCAACTCTCGCCGGGTACGGTCAACAAGCACGCCCATGTTGCGTGCGTCGATAAATAGGATTTCTCCGCGACGGTCGCGCAGCTTGCTGTTCTTCACCAGCCCATTGCTGCGATCCTTGGCCAGTATCCACAGGCATGCCGGAATCTGCGTGGAGTAGAACAACTGCCCCGGTAGAGCAACCATGCAATCCACCGCGCCGGCTTCGATCATCTCCTTGCGGATTTCGCCCTCGCCGCTCTGCTGGCTGCTCATGGAGCCATTCGCCAGCACCACACCGGCAAAGCCGTGCGGCGCAAGGTGGTGGAAGATGTGCTGCAACCATGCATAGTTGGCATTGCCCACCGGCGGCGGGCCAAACTTCCAACGCACGTCATCGCGCAGGCGCTCGCCGCCCCAGTCGGAAATGTTGAACGGAGGGTTGGCGAGGATGAAGTCGGCCTTCAGGTCGCGTAGTTCGTCCTTGTGGAAGCTGCCCTCATTGTTCCAGCGGATGTCGCTGTCGATGCCGCGTACGGCAAGGTTCATCTTGCACAGGCGCCAGGTGGTGTAGTTGCTTTCTTGGCCATAGATGGCGATATCGCCGATACGCCCGCCATGCTCGTTCACAAACTTCTCGCTTTGTACGAACATACCGCCGCTGCCGCAGCATGGGTCGTACACGCGACCTTTGTACGGCTCGATCATTTCCACCAGGGTGCGCACCACGCTGCGCGGCGTATAGAACTCGCCGCCGCGCTTTCCTTCGGCACCAGCGAACTGTCCGAGGAAGTACTCGTACACGCGCCCCAGCACGTCCTTGGATTTGTCGCCCCTCTCGTTCAGCGCGATGCCGGAAATCAGATCAATCAGTTCCCCCAGCATCACCTTGTTGAGGGCAGGCCGAGCGTAGTCCTTAGGCAGCACGCCTTTCAGGGATTCGTTGTCCTTCTCGATGGCGCGCATTGCGTCGTCGATCAGCGTCCCTATGCTCGATTGCTTGGCGTTGGCCTGTAGGTGAGACCAGCGCGCTTCCTTGGGCACCCAGAAGATGTTGTCGGCAAGGTATTCGTCCTTGTCCTCCGCTGCCAGCGGATCTTCGTCCTGCAACTCAGCGTGGCGAGCCTCAAATGCATCCGAGATGTACTTGAGGAAGATCAGACCGAGCGCGACGTGCTTGTAATCGCTGGGCTCCATGTTGCCGCGCAACTTATCGGCGGTTTTCCACAGCTTGTCGGCGTAGTCGATTTCGGACACGGGTGTCTGACTCGAAGCGGCTGGTGTGGCTTTGGGTTGTGCAGACTTAGGTTTGGGGGAATCGTTGGATTCGACCGCCACTTGCGTGATTGTGCTCAAGGCAACCGAACCGCCTCGTCCCCGCCCTGGGCGAACTCGGCCGTCTTCGATCAGTTGCTGCTTGATGCGTTGGTAAATGCTGTCCTGCCAACCAAGTGCTTCGAGCAGGCGTTGATTGCCCGCGCTGCCGCCCAAGGAGGTCAGCGTGGCGATAAAGCGTTCAACCAGTTGTTCAGTAGATGTCACTTATTATTCCTATGGCTTCAAGCGGGCCAGTACAGCCGCTTCAGCGGCACGATGCGTTTGGTTTCGGCGTCGGTAGCGTCGTAGTGTTCGATCAGGGCACGAACGACATGATCCAGCGTCCACATTGCCAGCGGGATGGATGCTCGATCTGCTTCGTACTGGGCGTCCTTGGTGAAGCCGCCAGTACTGACGTATAGCCCGCGATCATCCTTGTGGCGACCGCCGAGGAAGCTACGGATTTCCTGACTGCCCATTTGACCCTTGCGGTGCTTGACCTCCACGACGATGCGCGGGTGTTCGAAGCCAAAGCCGTCCGGCGAGGCCACGATGTCCTTGCCCCGATCCGAGCCGGGCGGCGAAATCTGGGTTTTGTAGCCCATGGCGCGCAGGATGCCGGCGACCAGTTGCTGCATGTCGTCCCAGTCGAGTTCGTTGACCCGATCCTTGATGCGCTCCAGCGCCTGGGACTCGATGTCAGCCAGTGGATCGGCGATGACTTCCTCGGCTTCATCTTCCACGGCTGGAGCTGGTTTACCCTTCAGCGCCGCCAGCACTTCGGCTGCCGCGCTGGACGGCACCTCGAACAGGGTCAGGGTCGAACCCAGGCTGTTCTTCGTGCTGGTACTCAGGCAGTCGCGTGTCAGTTCTTGAGTTTGCCATTGCACTTTGCGCGCCAGCGGCATGCCTTGTTCGGCCCACTCCGGGTGGTGCTCGGCCGGGCCAGACACTTTACCGAACGAGTACAGACGATTGGCCGGCGAATAGGTGACGATCCAATCGCTATCTTGAATGTCGTTGACGAAGCGCCAGACCTGGGATGCGCCCGATACCACGGTCCCTTGTTTTGCTTGAGGCTCGGCGGATTGGTATAGAGCGATCAACTGCTTGCGTCTGACTCCTGGCTTGGCATGAGCGGCCAACTGACTCCAGCCAACGGCGGCCACGCCGCGTTCCCGAAAAACCTCATATAGGCTGCCACCTTCGCCGCGCACCATCCACATCCGAGCCATGGTGTTCCCTCTTGTGTTCATTGTCATCAATCCAGTACGACCAGAAATTCAGCCGTTAATGTCATGGGCTGGACACCTCTGATATTACGTTACAGTGAGACTAGCCCGTATTCTGCCATCAGGCGTAGGGTACGTGGTCAGTTCAATATCCTTGCCAACCGTTGATTTCGCCCAATTCCGTCAGTGAGTTGATTTTCTCTTATCAATCAGATTCGGTAGACGGTAGTTGTCGTCCGGGAGTACTGCAAACAGAGATGCCAAGGATGGAAACCAAATATTTTGCATCTCACTCCCCCGCGAGAGTGAGCCATCCGATTTTCACATACCGACAATGCAGCGATTCCGGATCGCTAGTCTAATGACATGTTACTGATAATTGTATCAGCGTGTGTTAATCATCGTCGATCAGAAATGTACATCAAGGCGCGAACAGTGTCGTTCCTATGTTCCAAAATTCACGGGCAACGGCGCTTCAGTCTTGCAATTTCCCAACTCACGAACTATGCTCGTTTTTCGTACAGCTAGTCTCCCAATAGCATCCCACGTTGCCACGACCTTCCAGGCAACGCACAGGCTAGACCTGTGTGGTCGACGCCCAACCCGCTAACGTTACCGGCAGCGCGGGTGGCCGCTTCGGCGGTGGTAGCGACCTTCTTTCCCTGCGCCATCATAGCTGCATCTCTGTTTTGTTCTTAGCGTATTCGCGGCTTTCGTCAGCCTGAAATCGTCCTGTTTTATTTCAATGCTGCGTTATCTCTAGCGCATGACCTGCTTTTACCAATCGTTCGGAACTGGCGCAGCCGGTGGCCGTGGCCTTTTATTGCCTCAGCTTAGTTTATCCATGAGGCCGCAACGTCACTTCGTCCGCAGCGCGGCTCGAAGTGACGTTGCCCCGGCCGCCGCGCCAGCGCTTGTGCTGTCTCGTTTTCCGACGCGACCTGTCATCTGACGCCCTGTTGGCTGCGTCAACATTTATCAACCATTCAACTAAGGAGGACTGAACCGATACCTGAAGGCAGGCTTTCAGCCTGGGGAACGTTCCTGCTGACGCAGGCGGTTGCACTGAGTGCATAACCGGTTCCCGTGATACCCAAACCCCAGACACTCCGGCGCACAGGTATTGTTCAGCACGGCATAGGTTCGCCCTGTGCCGCAGGCAACCGCGCGCCGAAGACTGAGGTAAACGCTATGTCACAGTTAACTCGTGAGATGCAGAAACTGGCCCGGCGGGCCGCTGGTAGTTACAAAACCGTTCACGATCGGCTGAAAATGGCCGAGCGGATCGGCCGTCATCTGCTGTCGCTGAATATTCAGGTACGCTCGGTACAGCATCTGAAAGCGAAACATATTGAGAGTTACATCGCCGACCGTCTTACGCAGGGAATATTGCTGCGTACGTTGCACAATGAGATGGCGGCGGTGCGAGTTATTCTGCGTGAGGCCGGGCGGGAAATACTGGCGGGATCCGAACGGATTAGCAATAAAGCGCTGGGATTAGGTGGTGCCAGCCGGAGCGGCACGCGCGCCGCCATTACCCCGGAGCATTATCAGGTCGTTCTGACCACCCTGCGGCAAAAAGATGCCGGCGTAGCCGTCACGCTGCAACTGGCCCGGCTAATGGGCCTGCGCTCGCAGGAGGCGGTGCAGTGCTCGCAGTCGCTATCCTATTGGGCCGCGGCGCTGGCCAGGGGCGACGAACGTCTGCCGGTTGTCTACGGCACCAAAGGCGGGCGTCCGCGCCAGACCATGGTGTTGAACCGTGAGGCCGTGACGCAGGTTGTCCGTGAAGCGTTAGCAATTGCCGCTACGCGTAACGGCCGCCTGATTGACAAACCCGACCTGAAAACCGCCATGAATCGATGGCATTACCAAACCACTTCGGCCGGTCTGAAAGGACAATATTCCCCGCACAGTCTGCGTTATGCCTGGGCTCAGGATGCCATTCGCCATTACCGGCAGCAGGGCTTCAGCCGCAGGGAAGCCTATGCGCTGACATCAATGGATTTAGGCCATGGCGACGGACGCGGGCGCTACATCCGGCAGGTGTACGGGCAGGAGGTGGCGCAATGACGGGTAAGTTTGTTACTGAGATAACCCATAGCGCTTGTTATCGCTGGCCTGCCGTTCTTTCTGCGTTAAATATCCGCGTTCCGGCCCACCATCGACACGGTCCTTGCCCGATTTGTGGCGGTAAAGACCGTTTTCGTTTCGATGACCTTGAAGGCCGGGGCACCTGGTTCTGCAATCAGTGCCGGGCCGGTGACGGTCTGGATCTGGTGGCGAAAGTGCATCAGTGCTCCCTGACGGAGGCGGCAAAGCTGGTCGCCTCGGTGGAAGACAGGCAGGCAATATCGCCAGCCAGGGGAAAAGCGCAATCTTCACCGCCAGATATCAGCGAGAAGGTTTCAGCGTTGCTGTCCCGCTGTGCCTGTGGTGAGTCGCCTTATTTGCAGGCTAAGGGGTATCAACGAAGTGAGCACGTACTGACAGAGGGCGCACCAGTGCATATTGCCGATGCCGTTTTTGGGCCGGGTTCGCTGGTGTTAACGCTTCGGGATAGCGAAGGTGATGTGACCGGCGCGCAGCTTATCAGTCCCGCAGGCGATAAACGTCTGCTGCCCGGTTCGCGGCTAAAAGGCTGTTTTATTGCTTTGCCTGCCGGTGAAGATCATTCCGACATCGCCATCGCCGAAGGTTACGCTACGGCGCTGGCGGTTCAGTCTCTGACAGGAGCTGCAACCTATGCAGCCTTGTCGGCGAATAACCTGCTGCATGTCGCCCGATCCTTACGTGAAAAAAATCCTCATGCCCGCCTTATCCTGGCTGGCGATAACGACAATGGCACAGGTGAAAATACCGGCCGGAAACAGGCCGAATATGCCGCCCGACAGGTGAACGGTTTTGCCGTATTGCCGCCCGGCGATATCGCCGCCGACTGGGACGATTATCTGCGTCATAACGGCCGTGACGTTGCCCGGCGCACTTTTTACCGCCAGCTTTCTTCCATGGAGATGCCCATTATGACTCCCGATGACCATGAGCTCGTCTTTACCTCCACGCTGCCGCTGCGCCGGGGCTCTGAGGGCTACGATGCCCGGCAGGATTACCTGATTAAGGGGCATCTCGCCGGTCATTCGCTATGCAGCATCTACGGGGCCAGCGGGTCGTATAAATCGTTTCTGGCGGTATCCTGGGCCTGCCATATCGCCACCGGTAAACCGTGGGCCAACCGGCTGGTCAATCAGGGCGCAGTGATTTATGTGGTGGGTGAAGGCGGTATCGGTGTGCCGCGGCGGATCCGCGCCTGGGAGCAGACGCTGAACGGCAGCAGCCCTGTTGATACCCTGTTTCGGGTCGATTGTCCGGTATTTCCGGCCAGTAGCGAGAGTGTAAAGCAGGTAATACAGGCGGCGAATGACGTTAAACGAGAGACCGGAATGCCGGTCCGGTTGATTATTCTCGATACGCTGGCCCGCTGCTTTGGCGGTTCAGATGAGAACACGGCTAAGGATATGGGCGCATTTATTCAGGGGTGCGATGCCATCAAGGCCGCTACGCAGGCATCGGTGTTGATCGTTCATCATTCCGGCAAAGATCTGGAGCGGGGCGCGCGCGGCTCCAGCGCGTTTCAGGCCGCGCTGGATGCGGAGTTCAACGTCCGGCGGGAAAGTAACGGCAATGCGCTGGTATTGAGCTGTACCAAAATGAAAGATGCCGAACCGCCCGCGCCGGCGGCTTACGACCTGACGCCGGTTACGGTCTATGTTGATGAGGACGGCGAGCCGGTTGATTCGCTGGTGCTGAACGACCAGCCGAGGGAACTCCGGGACGGAACCGATGCTTACCCGGAGTTGGCCGGTATCCCCCATCTGACCGTCAATCACATCGCTGTCTGGCAGGCTCTTAAGGCGCGCGAAGTCTGTACCCGATCGCAGTTGCGCGACGATCTGCGCGTAAAAGGGATGAATGTGGATAAAAAGTTTACCCGCTGGCTGCTCAAGCTGGAGAAAGACGGCCTGATTGAGCTGGAGGGAGAAACGATCCGCCTTGCCGGGTATCTGGGGGAATAAACGGGAACATGGTGGTACTGATGGGGGGATCCGGCCCAAAAAAACCGGATCCCCCCACTTCCCGCCTGTATACGACGCCCAGGTGGGGGGAATCGCTCAATGCTGCGCTATGACTAGCCTGAGCAGGGATATGTCTGTTTTCAGTGGGGGCAAAAGTGTGGCGCTGGCGGGTCAAAGGAAAATGGGGGAAATCACGCCTGACGAGGCCGTTCAGCCCGGCTTTTCACCAGCGCCAGAATTTCTGGTTTCTCCTCAGGCGACAGAGCCTGAAATGCCAGTATCAGTTCGGCTAGTTCATTATCGGCGGTGTAAAAATAGGCCAACGGTACGCCCAGCACGTCCGCCAGCAGTTGAATCGTCTCGGTGTTGGCTTCATGCACACCTCTTTCGTAACGATTGATGCGGGGACTGGCGACAAATTCATCGATCCCGGCCTCAATGCCGAGCTGTTTTTGCGATAGCCCTTTCGCCAGACGCGCCTGCTTAAGCCGCTGACAGAAAATGTCGTGATAATTGGGTTTGCTCTTCATAGCTACGAGAATCGTAGTTTTTGCTTGAGCGTGATACTACGAATAACGTAGTATTGAGTTGTGCATGTTCCTTTTACGACGAAAGGTTAGGGGGTCACATGAAAAACGACTGGCATCAGGCAGATATTATCGCCGCCTTGCGCAAACAGGGCACAACAATGGCTGCGCTTTCCCGCTCCGCCGGATTAAGTTCATCCACGCTGGCAAATGTGCTGACGCGCCCGTGGCCGAAAGGCGAATGGTTAATCGCTGATACTTTGGGCATTCATCCTGCCGAGATCTGGCCGAGCCGTTACTACGATGGGGTGGGGAAACTCATCGACCGAAAGGTGAAAATCAGAGGGAAGCGGCCTGAGTAACGCGATCGCGTTACTTTGTTCATTGGCTATCGAGCGAAGCAAGTAGCCTGGTTTGTTGCGCGGCAGGCAGTTCGGAGAATTTCAGGATCATCTTCGCCAGATTATCGTCGTCCGCGTAGAAGTACGCCAGCGGGACATGTAATGCCTGCGCCAGACGGCTGGCTGTCATGATATTGGCTTCGTGGACGCCTTTCTCGTAGCGGTTAATGCGCGCGCTGGCAACGAACTCATCAATGCCGGCGGCGATACCCAGCCCTTTCTGGGACAGCCCCCGCAACTGCCGGGCATCCTTTAAACGTTTGCTGAAAATATCGCTGCGTGATCGAGGTGTGTTCATAACTACGATAGTCGTAGTTATGAGGAGTTGCAGATACTACGAACATCGTAGTTTTTCTTTAATGATCACTATCACTGAGGTATGAATAAACTACATGTAGTGCTTTTAAATTAAAAAACGATCAACATGTTGATTTTTTCTGTTCTGTGGTGGTAATTTATACAGTGTCATGAATACTTATTAAGGAGGTGATCCATGACCGGTAAAAATCAGCATGTTGTCAAACGTGAAGACGGATGGGCTGTACGGGGAGAGAATAATACCCGTGATACTTCGCATCATCATACGCAGCAAGAAGCTTTTGAAGCCGCGCGCGGTATTGCGAAAAATCAAGCGAGTGAGGTCTTCATCCATGGTGAAAATGGAAAAATCCGTGAGCGTAATACTTATGGAAAAGATCCCTTTCCGCCAAAGGGCTAATCGCTTATCTATACCTAATCAAAGCCCTCTGTATTGAGGGCTTTTGAATGGTCAAGGATTACTAATCTGTATCCGCTTTATACGCCTTCCCAAACCGGCCGATTATCACCTTGCGGCCTTCTTCAATCTGCGTATCGACAAAATCCGCCCATGCCTGAAGCATTTCCCGGCGCTGTCCGAGATATTCCGCGCGGTTGTAGACGCCGCGCACGCCTGAAATCTTGTGAGCCAGAGATCTTTCCACCCAATCAGAGTTGTAGCCCTGTTCGTGCAGTAATGTGCTGGCCGTGCGGCGGAAATCATGGATAACGAAATCCCGAACGTCGAGATTCAGCGTGCGCACGGCGGTATTTAAGGTGGTTTTGGAAATAGGGTGGCGATGGTCGTTGCGGCTGGGGAAAACATAGGGTGAGTCGCCAGCCAGATATTTAAGTTCTTCAAACATTGCCAATGCCTGGCCGGAGAGCGGGACGATGTGTGGATTATCCATTTTCATACGTTCGGCGGGGATGCGCCATTCGGCGGTAACGAAATTGATTTCATCCCATGTCGCTTCAATAAGCTCGCTTTTACGCACTATGCACAAAATCAGCAGATGCAACGCTAACTTATGTCGCCGGTTCATGCCTGAGGTATAAATGCCGCGCAGCAGTATGCCTAGCTCTTGCGGCGTCAGCGCCACGTCACGGCTGGTAGCCTGTGCAATATAACGAGCCTCAATGGCAGCAGCGGGGTTGTTAAAGATGATGCCGCGCGAGATGGCATAGGCCAGCATGCGTTTCAGAACGTTGCGGGTGAGCAGGGCGACGTGGTCCGAACCACGCAGTTTGATGCGATCGATCACCGTCTGTATGTCGGCAGTGGTAAGCGCTTCAAGCTGGATGTTCCCGATAACCGGGATAATGTCTTTATTGATAACGCGGACAACGTTGCGCGGCTGGCGGGTGGTTTTTTCGATAATGTCGGTCAGCCAGCGTTTGGCGAAGGCTTCGACGGTGGTCGGCTCTTTCTGTTTGGCTTTCTCTTCCTGCTTTTTCTGTGCCGGGCTGACGCCATGGGCAATCATCGAGCGGCATTTTTCACGCCAGAGGCGCGCTTCCGCCAGTGAGAAAGCGGGGTATTCGCCCAGCGTCGCTTTCTGTGACTTGCCGTTGAAACGGTAGCGCAAGCGCCAGACCTTGCGGCCCGTGGGCAGTACCTCTATGACCAGCCCGCCGTTGTCGGCAACCTGGTATGCCCGACTTTTTGCTGACAGACTTCTGATTTTTGTATCTGAAAGCGCCATATGTACCTCTTTAACGTGTCCATATGTGATGATGGTATCTTTATGTTATGTATGGCTTTTTAGAGTAAAACATGCCTGATGTGTCCATGGTTTGCGAAGTTTGATTGTTTTTTGTACTGCACTGTGTGTCCATAATACGCGAATTATTGCTCAAAAAACAACCATAGACACAAGGAAAAAATGACGATGGACACAGCTATGGACACAAAAATCACTGGCTCTCGATGGAAACGAATAGACATTGATGGAACAAAAAATCCCGCATAACAAGGCGCTATGCGGGATGAGTGGAAGTAAGTGGACGCTTACAGACTCAGCGTTACTTGCCGATGCAGAAGCTGGAGAAAATGCGGCTTAGCAGGTCGTCTGAGGTGAATTCGCCGGTAATTTCGCTTAGCGCCTGTTGCGCCAGTCGTAGCTCCTCGGCTAATAACTCGCCGGCGTAAGCGCTCACTAACTGTTCTTTGCCCTGCGTCAGATGCCGGGCTGCCTGTTCTAATGCTTGCAGGTGCCGACGGCGCGCCAGGAAGCCGCCTTCCGTATTGCTGGTGAAGCCCATACTTTGCTTGAGGTGCTCGCGCAGCGTCTCAACGCCTTCGCCGGTGCGGGCCGATAGGCGGATAAGTGAGTAAGCGTTCACATTCTCAATTCCCATCGGCTCTCCGGTGATGTCGGCTTTATTGCGCACCACGGTAATCGGCAGCGTGCCGGGTAAGCGGGCCATAAATTCAGGCCAGATAGCCGCGGGTTCTGTGGCCTCGGTCGTGGTGCCGTCAACCATAAACAGCACGCGGTCGGCCTGTTCGATTTCCTGCCAGGCGCGTTCGATGCCGATACGTTCCACTTCATCGTTGGCGTCGCGCAGACCGGCGGTATCGATGATGTGCAGCGGCATACCGTCAATATGGATATGCTCGCGCAGTACGTCGCGGGTGGTGCCGGCGATATCGGTGACAATCGCCGCTTCCCGCCCGGCTAATGCGTTGAGCAGGCTGGATTTCCCGGCGTTGGGCCGTCCGGCGATCACCACTTTCATGCCTTCGCGCAGCAGGCTGCCCTGGTGGGCCTCGGCTCTGACCGCGTCCAGATCGGCCATCACATTATTGAGCTGGCCTTCAATTTTCCCATCGGAGAGAAAATCAATTTCCTCGTCGGGGAAATCGATCGCCGCTTCAACGTAAATTCGCAGGTGCGTCAGCGTTTCCACCAGATGGTTGATACGGGCGGAAAAAGCCCCCTGTAACGAATTAAGCGCGGAACGCGCGGCCTGTTCAGAGCTGGCGTCAATCAGATCGGCAATCGCCTCCGCCTGGGCCAGATCGAGCTTATCATTCAGGAATGCGCGCTCGGAAAACTCGCCGGGACGGGCGATGCGCACATTGGGCAAAGTCAGAATGCGTTGCAGCAGGATGTCGAGAATAACCGGGCCGCCGTGTCCCTGCAGCTCCAGAACGTCTTCGCCGGTGAACGAGTTGGGGCCGGGAAACCACAGGGCGATGCCTTGATCGAGCGTTATCCCGCCGGCATCGCGAAACGGCAGATAATCGGCGTAGCGCGGCTTGGGCAATTTACCCAATACGGCCTGCGCCACCGCCGATGCCGCCGGTCCGGAAACACGTAAAATGCCTACCCCGCCGCGTCCTGGTGGCGTGGCCTGGGCTACGATGGTGTCGGAATGGCTCATGATTTTCTCTCAGATGGTATAAAAAATAAGGCGGTCATTGACCGCCTTATCTTGTCTCGCTAGTCAGCCGGACCGTTAGCTTTTTTTGCGGCTATGCAAGCCACGTTTTTCCAAACCACGGTAAATCAACTGCTGCTGAATGATGGTCACCAGGTTGCTGACGATATAATACAGCACCAGACCAGACGGGAACCACAGGAAGAACACGGTGAAAATGACCGGCATGTAGGTCATGATCTTCTGCTGCATCGGGTCGGTAACGGTGGTCGGCGACATCTTCTGAATGAAGAACATCGTCACGCCCATCAGGATCGGCAAAATGTAGTACGGGTCTTGCGCGGACAAGTCATGGATCCACAGGGCGAACGGCGCATGGCGCAGTTCAACGGAGCCCATCAGCATGTAGTACAGCGCCAGGAAGATTGGCATCTGAATGATCAACGGAAAGCAGCCGCCCAGCGGATTCACTTTCTCTGACTTGTACAGCGCCATCATTTCCTGGCTCATGCGCTGTTTGTCGTCGCCGATGCGTTCGCGCATTGCCTGCAGTTTCGGCTGCAGCATGCGCATTTTCGCCATTGAGGTGTACTGCGCTTTGGTCAGCGGGTACATGATGCCGCGCACGATAAAGGTGATGGCGATAATGGAGAAGCCCCAATTGCCGATGAAACTGTGCAGGAACTTCAGCAGTTTAAACAGCGGCTGAGAAATAAACCACAGCCAGCCGTAATCAACGGTCAAATCCAGGTGCGGCGCCACCGCGGCCATTTTGTCCTGAATTTCCGGACCGACCCACAGGGTGGCGTTCAGATTTTGCTGACCGCCGGCCGGTACAACGACCGGAGTGGATTTAAAGCCGATGGCGGCCTGACCGTTACCAAGATTTCTGGTATAGAAGGCATTGGCGCCTGCGGTGGTCGGGATCCAGGCCGTTGCGAAGTACTGCTGCAACATCGCTACCCAGCCGCCGTTGGTGGTGATGTTCAGGTTCTCGTCCATGTCGCCGAAGCTGTATTTCTTATACTTCTCTTCGCTGGAGGAGAACGCCGCCCCACGGTAGGTATGCAGCGCAAAATTGCTGCTGCCGGTATCGCGGTGCTTGGGTAAGTCAATGGATTGTTTCAACTGACCGAACAGCGTCAGCTCCAATGGCTGCGAGCTGGTGTTGTTGATGCTGTAATCAACGTTCAGCGCGTAATCACCGCGTTTCAGTACAAACGTTTTAGTGTAAGTGACGCCGTCGGCGGTGGTATAGGTCAGCGGAATACGCAGTTCGTCTTGACCATCGGCCAGCTCAAAGTGATCCTGTTCGGTGGTGAACAGCGGTCGAGGGCCGTTGGCCGGGTTATCCGGGCCGTTTTTGCCCGTCAGGCCGCTTTGCGCCTGATAAACGAATTCGGGCGTGGTTTCCAGCAACAGGAAAGGGGTATCGGAACCCAGCGTATCCGGGTAAGCCAACAGTTTAGCCTGCTCGATGTCGCCGCCACTGGTATTGATGGTCAGAGACAGTACGTCGGTTTTAACCGTGACGAGTTTACCCTGGCCGCTCGCGGGTACGCCCTGGTTACTGGTATCACCGGATACTGCATTCGTCGCCTGCTGTATGGCCTGAGTGGTTGCTGGCGGATTTTTATCCGTTTCCCAGGCTTGCCAGATCATGAAGGTTACGAATAGCAGAGCGATGAGAAAAAGATTACGTTGCGAATCCATCGTTAATGTTCTCTGTTATTGTCGGTTTTTGGCGGTACGGGATCATCACCACCAGGGTTCAAAGGGTGGCATTTTAATACGCGTTTAAGCGTCAACCAACTGCCTTTTATCATGCCGAACCTGCGAATTGCTTCAATACCGTATTGTGAACACGTTGGCCGAAACCGGCAATGTGGTCCAAGTAACGGGCTGATAACGAGTTGATAACCTCGTATCAACCCGATCAGCAGGCGGGAGCCAAACGACAGTGCCGACGCCATAATTTTTCCAACGCTTCCGTCAATGCCCGGTTATCCAGTTCAGACACCCCTTTTTTCGCAATCACCACAAAATCCATTGCAGGCAATGAATGTTGATGCAGGCGAAAGCTTTCGCGCGTCAGGCGTTTAATCCGATTGCGTTCATGAGCACGTTTAACATGCTTTTTGGCGACGGTAAGACCGATGCGGGGATGCCCCAGCGTGTTCAGGCGGCCGAGGATAGTGATTTGCGGCGTGCCAGCCCGTTGCGGTTGCTGGAAGACGAAAGTGAAATGGCTGGGAGTTAACAAACGTAACTCCCTGGGAAAAGCGAGCTTAACCACTCGATGGGTTAGCTTTTATTACTTAGAAACGGTCAGACGAGCACGGCCTTTCGCACGACGGCGGGCCAGAACCTGACGACCATTTTTAGTGGCCATACGAGCACGGAAACCGTGGCTACGGTTACGCTTCAATACGGACGGTTGGAAAGTGCGTTTCATGGCGATTTCTACCTAAACTTGGATAATTAACGGTTTATCCCTGCCGGTGCGGGGAATAAACACGACTTCACAGTAAACGCGTTTGGCTACTCGGCGTGACAATGACCGACGCCTCAATCGCATATAACAAAGAGGCGGGATTGTAATAATTGTACAGTCCCGAGTCAATTAACATCACACTTTACCTGTCGGCCATTCCAATTATTTTTTGGATTTCTGTCTGGCTGAGCACAGAAACAGGCGTCGACGCGCGGGCTGAGGATTATACGGACTCTGGCATAAAGCGCAAGGATCCTACTGCGATCCTCCCGGCGAGATCATGATCAATATCACCGTAACCTGTTTGCAGACTGGTCTATTCTTAGATGAATTTCGCGGGCGCGCAGAGAATAAGATTCTTCCGATCTTTTGACGTAGGGCCTGTAGCTGCTATAAGAATAGCCTGTGGATAAAAAGGATCAAAACTGTGCAGAAGGGGAGGATCTCTTTTCTGGTTTAGGTTATGATCCGCCGTCCCGTTAGCGATCCTTCTTCGGGATCGCCACGGTAAGCCGCATCGGTAACGCGGTGCATCTGTCGTCTTTGATTGTGGACGGGGGCAGATGTCAAAATCATGAGTTATATAAATATCGTTTCTTATTCTTTTCTTTTTTGATCGTTCTTTGTTCGAGTGGAGTCCGCC